>CAWKLA010000001.1:0-275034 GCA_963850245.1 uncultured Alphaproteobacteria bacterium
TAGTACGCAGACCGCCTCCAGTGTTCAGGCGTGCTCGGAAGACGCCATCCGCGGCCGAGCCCGGCGCGGAGTTGCGTAACCGCAAAACGTCTGTAACTGTGGATCGATGAAACCGCGGTGGGCTGATACGCCGCCGGCGGCGCGTTTGAGGGCCTGAGAACAAAAAGAGACAGTTCAAGATACGGAAATCATGAAATGACCTGGCCGGTTGGCGTTCTATTTTCACAGACTGGAGTGACGGCGGCGATCGAGCGTTCCCAGCTCAACGGTACCTTGCTGGCGATCGACGAGATCAACAAAGCCGGCGGTATTCTGGGCCGTACGATCGCTCCGGAGATTTACGATCCTGCGTCCGATCCAAAGCAATTCAAGGCGCTGGCGGAAAGGCTTTTGACCGTCAACCGGGTCCGGCTGATCTTTGGTTGCTATATGTCGAGTACCCGCAAGGCGGTTCTCCCGGTCGTGGAGGCATTCCGCGGCTTGTTGTTTTATCCGACGCTTTATGAGGGTTTCGAGTATTCCCTGCATTGCGTCTATACCGGTGCCGCGCCAAACCAGAATTCGCTGCAACTCGCCAAGTTCTTGCTCCAGCATTACGGCAACCGGTTCGTTCTGGTCGGATCGAATTACATTTATCCGTACGAGTCCAATCGGCTGATGACTGACTTCATCAGCCAGTCGAAAGGCAAAGTTCTGGACGAGCTGTATGTGCCGCTCGGCGCAAAATCGAAGGATTTCGACAAGGCCATCAGCAAGATCGCCAGCCTGAAGCCGGACGTCGTGTTTTCCACCGTCGTTGGTCAGTCCACCGCGATCTTCTACGAGGCTTATCGCCGGGCCGGCTTCGATCCGAACAAGATGCCGATCGCCAGCCTGACGACGAGCGAAGCCGAAGTCGCGGAGATGTCTCCCGGCACCGCCGAAGGCCACATCACGGCGGCACCGTTCTTCGAGGCTCTCGCCACGCCGGCGGCCCGCCGGTTCATCAGCGCCTACAAGCTGCGTTATGGCCCGAATGCCCCGGTTACTGCCGGCGCGGAGGCGGCCTACTTTCAGGTCCATCTCGCCGCCGCGGCGCTCGCGCGAGCAGGCACCGACGATCCGGAGCGGCTGCTGCCGGCGTTGCGTGACGCCGAATTTGACGCGCCTCAAGGCCGCGTGCGCATCGACGCGAGCAACAATCACACCTACCTGTGGCCGCGGGTGGCGAAGCTGGACGCCAAGGGAACGTTCCAGACCGTCTGGAACCCGGGCGTGCGCGTCAAACCGGATCCATATTGCGTCGTCATGAGCCTCGACGACTGGTCGGCGGATCTCCCGCAGCAGATTCACGCCTGAGCGGAGGCTGCCTTGGCTATCCGCGTCCTGCGGGATCTTCGTGGTTTGCGCGTTCAGGCGATTCATCCACCCGACGACGAGGGTGTCGAACTCGTCGAGCATTTGCGCCGGATCGGCTGCACGGTCGAAGCGCAATGGCCGATCCCGGACGCCTTCTCGCCAACCGCGGACGTGGTTCTTCTTGCCATCGATTACGAACGCCGCGACGATCTTTTACGCCTGCTGCGCGGACAGCCCGATCAAAAGCCGACGCTCGTCGCCGTCGTCGGCTACGAAAACCCGTCAACGCTTCAGCTCGTTCTGGAATCGGGTGCACTTGCGGTCATCGAGCGGCCGATTCGGCCGTTTGGACTGCTTACCAACATCATGATGGCCCGCAATTTGTGGACGGAACGCCGGGAAACCGCGAAGCGTCTGCGCAAGGTGGAAAGAAAACTCGCCGGCATCCAGAATATTCAGAAAGCAAAATCCATTCTGATGGAAAAGCAGGAGCTGAGCGAAGAGAGTGCGTACAAGACACTGAGGCAACAAGCGATGGCAAAGCGTATCACGCTGGAAGACATGGCAGTCGCGATCATAAACGCAAACGAGCTATTGCAATCACGTCCGAAAGGTGTTTAGCTTTTTTAGCCACGGGTTTGGCTGTGGTGTGTAGTCGGCCACCAATGATGTTGGTTCGACAAGGCTAGGTAGCCCGGGGGGGTCGCAGACCCCGTCGGGCTTTTTTGCGTTCAGGCCACGGAATCCGGGAAGCCGTCGGCCGCCTCACAGAAATCTGCCGGGGGTCGACTCCGGCGAGGGAGGACGATTTTAACTGGCGCGTAGCGGGGCTCGCCAGCGTGATTTGCGTGTTCACGTCAAAAGGCGCGGCCACGTCAGCAAACGTGTTCACGCCAACAGGGGAGACAGGAGTGATGACGATAGATCGGCGTAAATTTCTGAAAACAACAGGCGCTGCCGGCGCGGCCGGCGCCTTGGCGACCCCAGGCTTCTTCCTGCGGTCGGCGCAGGCGGCTGACGCAATCCAGGTCGGCGTCTTGTTTTCGCTCACGGGGGGCTTGTCGATTATCGAGAAGTCGCTGGCTGACGCGACGTTGATGGCGATCTCCGAAATCAATGCCAGCGGCGGCGTGAAAGGCATGAAGATCGAAGCGATCGTCGAGGACGGCGCTTCCGATCCGAAGACCTACAACGAAAAAGCTTCGAAGCTCGTCATTCAGGATAAGGTGCCGACGGTGTTCGGCTCATACACCTCTGCCAGCCGCAAGGCTGTGCTGCCGGTCTTCGAAAAGCGCAACAATCTCTATTTCTATCCGACCTACTACGAAGGCTTCGAGTGCTCCAAGAACGTCGTCTATACCGGCGCCGTTCCCAACCAGCAGCTCTCCAACTTTATTCCGTGGATCATCAAGACCCTCGGCAAGAAGAAGTTCTTTATCGTCGGATCGAACTACATCTATCCGCGCGAAATGGCCAAGGTCTCCAAGATCCTGATCGAGAAGAGCGGCGGCGAGTGGATCGCCGACGAATATCTCGAGCTCGGCGATTCCGAGTGGGGCTCGATGGTCAACAAGATCAAGAGCTCGGGTTGCGACGTGGTGCTCTCGAACGTGGTTGGCGACTCGGTCGTCGCTTTCTACCGCGAATTCAAGAACCAGGGCCTGACCCACGACAAGCTGCCGATCTGCGCCACCGTGACCTCGGAGATCGAGATCGCGGCCATGGGCGCCGAATATGCGGTCGGCAGCTTCACGTCATTCCCGTACTTCCAGGCGATCGACACCGACATCAACAAGGCGTTCGTCGAGCGCTACCGGAAATACGTCAAGGACCCCAAGGCGGTCACCCATCACGCGCTGGAATCGTCCTACTTCCAGGTGTTCCTGTGGAAGCAGGCCGCGGAGAAGGCGAGCGCAATCACGCCGACGGCCATTCGCGACGCCGTGAAAGGCCAGGAGTTCGACGCGCCCAACGGGCACGTCAAGATCGAACCGGAAAATCTGCATACGTGGCTCACGCCGCGCATTGCGCAATGGCTGCCGGACGGGCAGGGCAAGATCATCGATCAATACAAGGCGCCGATTAAACCGCTGCCCTACGTCGCGTATGGAGAGACCGACGATAATCTCTTCTGCACCTCCAAGGGGCTGGACACCTCCAAGCTCAAGAAGACCTGATCTGATCCAGTCACGCGGCCGCCGATAGTCTCGGCGGCCGCATTGGTGATGCCATGATCGATACTCTGTTCATCGGCCTCAGCGTCGGTTCGATTCTGCTGCTTGTGGCCCTTGGCCTTGCCATCACCTACGGCGTCATGGGGGTCATCAACATGGCCCATGGCGAACTGGTGATGGTCGGCGCCTATACGACGGTGATGTCGGGTATCTGGCTGCACACCGGCATCCTGATCGCCATTCCGCTCGCTTTCATCGTGACAGCGCTCCTGGGCCTGGCGATCGAACGGGTGATCGTTCGCCGGCTCTACGGCCGCATGCTCGACACGCTGCTCGCCACCTGGGGCATCGGGATTCTGATCCAGCAAGCTGTGCGGCTTGAATTCGGCTTGTCGTTCTTCGGCATTCACATCCAGGGGCTCGGCGCGGGACTGCAGAACGTTACGATCCCCGAGGCGCTCCAGGGAGCCATGTCGATCGGCGGTATCGAGATCAATGCCTATCGAAGCTTCATCATCCTCGTGACGCTGGTATTCACGCTCATCACCTGGGCGATCCTCTATCGCACCTCCATCGGCACGCAGGTGCGCGCCATTATTCGCAACAGGCAGATGGCGGCCGCTTGCGGCATCGATGTCGAGCGCATGAACGCGCTCACGTTCGCCTACGGCTCCGGGCTTGCCGGCGTTGCCGGCGTCATGATGTCCGGCTTCAAGACGGTGTTTCCCGACATGGGGACGCCGATGGTCGTCGACGGCTTTCTCGTCGTGGTCGCCGGCGGCGTTGGCAGCCTGCTCGGGTCGGTTCTGTCCGCCGGCATGCTCGGCGAGATAAACGGCGTCGTCGCTTCGGTGACCAACGATATCGTCGCGCGCGCGGTCGTTTTCGGTGTGGTGATCCTCATCATTGTCGCCAAGCCGAAAGGCCTGTTCTCGTTCAAGGAACGCTAAGGGAATGACCAAGCGTCACATTGAGATCGCGGCGTACGCTCTCTTTATTGCAGCCATCATGCTGGCGCCGCTGGTACTGGACTCGTTCTGGGTCAATCGCATCGCCAAATATCTCGTGTTCGGAATGCTCGGCATCGCGGTGGCGCTGTCCTGGGGATATGCCGGTGTCCTCAATCTTGGTCAGGGACTTTTCTTCGGTCTCGGCGCGTACATGCTTGCGATGTCATTGAAGCTCGCGAGCCCGACGAGCTTGCAGCAGGGTTCGGACAAGCCGGTGCCGGATTTCATGCTCTGGAACGCCGAGCCCGGGTCGCAAACCGATCTTTGCTGCATCAACAAGGCGTCGTTCCTGTGGATTCCGTTCCAGAATCAATGGTTCGGCGTCGCGATGGGCATCGTGCTCCCGGTGTGCGTCGCTGCCATCCTCGGCATCATCCTGTTCCGCAAGAGGATCGCCGGTGTCTTTATCTCGATCATCACGCTGGCGCTCGTTCTTCTGGTCCGGCTTCTGATTATCGATGCGCAGCCAATAACCAACGGCTTCAACGGCCTGACCGATCTCGGCTGGTTCAAGATTTTCGATTTCGAGTTCGATCCGTTTCTGGTGCAGACCTACTATCTGATCGCCGGATCGCTCGCGGTCGTTCTGGTCGCGGCCCGCCTTTTGATCGAAACCCGTGCCGGGCTGATATTGCAGGCCATCCGTGACGATCAGAACCGGGCGCGATATCTCGGTTTCGACGTGCCGCGTTACCAGACGTTTTTCCTCACCGTGTCGGCGGGCATCGCGGCGTTCGCGGGCATGCTCTACGTCATTGCCGCGGAATTCGCTTCGCCGACCTTCATGGACCTGAGCTTCTCAATCAGCATGGTGGTCTGGGCGGCAGTGGGCGGGCGCGCGTCGATCCTCGGCGCCTGCATCGGGGCTATTCTGATCAACACCCTTACCGCCACGGTCAGCGAAACCAAGGGTTTTGCCGAGGCCTGGAAAGCCATCATCGGCCTGATCTTCGTGCTGGTCGTGTTGTATCTGCCGCGCGGCCTCGCAGGCCTCGCTCACGACCTCAGCGACCGGTTTATCGCTCGGATCAACGCCGCGCGGTCCAAGACTGCCGGCGCGGAAGAGCCAAACCGTGTCCAGCCGGCGGAATAGGAAACGGCTATGCCCGCAGCGCTTACAATTGACGGTCTGTCGGTCGATTTTGACGGCTTCAAAGCCGTCAACACGGTCTCGATGATCGTGGACGAAGGTGAATTGCGGGTACTGCTCGGCGCCAACGGCGCCGGCAAGACGACCCTGATGGACCTGATTTCAGGCAAGACCAAAAGCACCGAGGGGCGGGTGTACCTGTACGACACCGAGATCACCAACAAGGAAGAACATGAAATTGCGCTCGCCGGAGTGGGGCGCAAATTTCAGATCCCAAGCGTGTTCAAGGACCTGACCGTCAAGCGCAATCTGGAAGTCGTGAGCTGCAGCGATACGCGGGTTTCGCGCAATCTCGGATTCGGATTTTCTCGCCAAGCGGAGGACCGCGTCGCCGAGGTGCTCGAACTGGTCGGCCTCACCGAGCAGTCGGGAATGATCGCCGCCAATCTCAGCCACGGCCAAACCCAATGGCTCGAGCTTGGGATGCTGATGGTTCAAAACGCCAAGGTCATGCTGCTCGACGAGCCTACTGCGGGAATGACCCAGGCTGAAACGCTCAAGACGTCCAAGATCATCAACGCTCTCAGGGGCAAACATACGCTGCTCGTGGTCGAGCACGACATGGCCTTCGTCCGCGAGATCGCGCAGCGGATCACCGTCATGCATCTCGGGCAGGTCCTGGCCGAGGGCAACGTGTCCGAGATCGAACGGAACCCGAAAGTGCGTGAAGCCTATCTCGGCTCGAGGGCGATCAGCTGATGCTCAAGCTCGTCCAGGTCGACAGCTTCTACGGCCGCAGCCACGTCCTGCACGGCGTCAATCTCGACGTCGGGTCGGGAGAAATCACGACCATTCTCGGCCGCAACGGCACCGGAAAGACGACGCTCCTCAAGACGATCATGGGGCTGACGGATCAGGCGACCGGCGAGATCAATTTCGAAGGCAAGAACATCACCGCCGCGCCGACGTTTCGGCGCGCGCGCGCGGGCTTTGCCTATGTGCCGCAGGGGCGCGAGATCATTCCCGACTTCAGCATCCGCGACAACATCCTGCTCGGCGCCTTCGCCCGCGCCGACGGTCGCCGCTCGATGCCCAAACTCGTGCCCGAGCTGTTTCCCTACCTCATCAACAATCTCGATCGCCCCGGCGGCATCCTGTCCGGAGGACAGCAGCAACAGCTCGCGATCGCGCGCGCTCTCGCCGCCGAGCCAAAAATCCTGCTGCTCGACGAACCGACCGAAGGAATTCAGCCGTCGATCGTCGAGGAAATCGAGGAGGTCATTTTGCGCCTCAACCGTGTGGAGCATCTCACGGTGCTGCTGGTTGAGCAAAACGTCGAATTCGCGCGCCGCGCAGCGAGCCGCTTCGCCATCATGGAGAAGGGCAGCGTCGTGGCCGCGGGAAACATAGGCGATCTGAGCGATGATCTGGTCCACCGCCACATGGCGGTTTGAGGTGTTGGCGGTTTGAAGTGTTGCCGGGTTCGCGGATGTGCCGTGACGCCGGATTAGAGCAAGAACCTTTCACCAAGGAGAATGTTCATGTTGCACGGCGATATCTCGAGTAGCAAAGACACCGTCGGCGTAGCGGTGGTCAATTATAAAATGCCACGCTTGCATACCAAAGCCGAGGTTCTCGAAAACGCGAAGAAGATTGCCGACATGATCGTCGGCATGAAGCTCGGATTGCCGGGACTCGATCTGGTGATCTTCCCCGAATATTCGACCCACGGCATCATGTACGACTCGAAGGAGATGTACGACACCGCCTCGACGGTGCCGGGAGAGGAAACCGAGATTTTCGCCGAAGCATGCCGCAAGGCAAAGGTGTGGGGCGTCTTTTCGCTCACCGGCGAGCGTCACGAGCAGCATCCGAAGAAGGCGCCTTACAACACGCTCATCCTGATGAACGATTCCGGCGAGGTCGTTCAGAAATATCGCAAGATCATGCCCTGGGTGCCGATCGAGGGCTGGTATCCGGGCAACTGCACTTACGTGTCCGACGGACCGAAGGGCCTGAAAGTCAGCCTCATCATCTGCGACGACGGCAACTATCCTGAAATCTGGCGCGATTGCGCGATGAAGGGTGCCGAACTGATCGTCCGCTGCCAGGGCTATATGTATCCGGCCAAGGACCAGCAGGTGATCATGGCCAAGGCAATGGCGTGGGCCAACAATGTCTACGTGGCCGTTGCGAATGCCGCGGGCTTCGACGGCGTCTACTCATACTTCGGCCACTCGGCGATCATCGGCTTCGACGGCCGTACGCTCGGCGAGTGCGGCGAAGAGGACTACGGCATCCAGTATGCCGCGCTCTCGATGTCGTTGATCCGCGATGCGCGCAAGAACATGCAGTCGGAAAACCATCTCTTCAAGCTCGTTCACCGCGGCTACACCGGCAAAATCAATTCCGGCGAAGACGTCCGCGGCGAAGTCGTGTGCCCGTACGATTTCTACAAGAAGTGGATCACGGACCCCGAAGGCACCCGCGAAATGGTCGAGGCCATCACGCGGCCTACGGTCGGGACCGAGGAGTGTCCGATCGAGGGCATTCCGTCGAAAAAGGTCGCTCATCGCTGAGGCGAGGCGGCGCCAAGTCCGTGCCGCTTGGCCATCGGCCGAGCGGCACGGCAATTCCCATCTGAGGGGCAAAGATCGATGCTGCGGATCGAGCACGTGCTCGGGAGCCGGCTTGATCCGGCGCTCGCCGAGCGGATTCACCAGCTGGAACATCGCGGCGCCGTCGACCTCTTGACGGTGCCGGCAGCCGACGTTTCCCGGCACCGCTTTCGGGCGACGACGCAAGGCGGGACCGAACTGGCGATCGCGCTGCCGCGCGACCAGCGCCTGTTCGACGGCGCGGTGCTCGTGCTCGAGCCCGATCATGCGGTGGTGGTGCGCCTGGCGCAGGAGCGCTGGCTGCGGCTGCAGCCGCGGGCCATCGCGGACGCGATCGAGCTTGGTTATCAGGCCGGCAATCTGCATTGGCGGGTGCGCTTCGCCGGCGAAGCGCTTTTGGTCGCGCTGGAAGCGCCGATGGACGATTATCTCGCCCGGCTGTCCGGTTTGATCCGCGACCGCCGCGTCGTTTCTTCTCTCGCCGAGATCGACGAGGTCACGTCTTGATCGATCTCCTCACGATCCTGCAACACGCGGACTCGGCCTTTCCGAGCGGGAGTTTCGCGTTTTCAAACGGGATCGAGGGGCTCTCGGCGATGAATGCGCCGCTCGACCGGCGCGGGTTGCAGGATGTCGTGGCAATGTTCCTCCGGCATCGCTGGGCATGCTCGGACCGCGTCGCAGTCGCGCGGACGCATCGCGCGAATGGGGACTTCACCCTGATCGCCGACATCGATCGCGCCGTCGAAGCGGCTACGCTTGCCGAGCCGTTGCGGACTGGATCGAAGCGTAACGGCAACGCGCTGCTCGCGGCACACGTCCGATTGGGGACGCCCGGCGCGGCGGAGTTCAAGGCGCGCATCGCCGCCGGCGAAGCCTTCGGCCATTTGCCGGTCGTCCAGGGCTTGGTCTGGCGCGCTACCGGGATGAGCGAGGCGGCGGCCGTTGCCGTTAGTGGATATGCCATGGCGGCGGGGCTTATTTCGGCTACGGTACGACTGGGGCGCATCGGGGGGCTGGAAGCGCAAGCCGTTCTCGCTGCGGTTCTACAAACGATCGCAGAGCTTGCGGCGCCGCTCGCGCCGAACGAAGAGATTGAAAGTTTCATGCCCTGGGTCGACGCTGCGGTGTCGCGCCATGCCCATGCGCATTTGCGCCTGTTCGCGAGCTGAGAGGGCCGCATGTTGCTCACGCCCACCGAGATGGAACGTCTCACCATTTTTTCCGCGGCGGAGCTGGCACGGCGACGGCGGGCCAAGGGCCTGAAGCTGAACCATCCGGAGGCGGTTGCGATCATCACCGACGAAATTCTCGAGGGCGCGCGGGAAGGGCGAAGCGTGGCCGATCTAATGTCGCTCGGATCGACGATACTGAGCACCAGCGACGTGATGTCCGGCGTCGCCACCATGGTGCCGATCCTGCAAGTCGAAGGCGTTTTTCCCGACGGCACCAAGCTCGTCACGATCCACGAACCGATCCGGCCCAAGGCTGGGGCGGCGGCCGATACGCTCGAGCCGGGCGCAATCGTCGCTGCCGAAGGCGAGATCGAGCTTTCCGCCGGCCGTCCGCGAACAACCATCGAGGTCGTCAATACCGGCGACCGCCCGGTGCAGATCGGTTCGCACTATCATTTCTTCGAGGTGAACAAGGCGCTCGATTTCGACCGGGCGGCGGCATTTGGCATGCGCCTCGATATTCCGGCGGGCACGGCCGTGCGCTTCGAGCCCGGTCAGCGCAAGGCGGTGACGCTTGTCGGTTTTGGCGGTCGCCGCGAATTGGCCGGTCTCAACGCGCTGACGAATGGCGTCGCGACCGATCAATCTATACGGGATGCGGCGCTGCGGCGGGCGCGCGAGGCCGGTTTCAAGGGCGCATGAGGTAGGTCGTGGTCGCCATCGCGCGGAGAGATTACGCGGCTCTGTATGGTCCGACGGTCGGCGACGGCGTGCGCCTCGCCGACACGTCGCTGCTCGCGGTGGTCGAGAAGGATCACGCCGTTTACGGCGACGAATGCCTGCACGGCGGCGGCAAGACGCTGCGCGACGGCATCGGCCTTGCCGCAGGCGTGACCAGCGCGCAGGGCGCGCTTGATTTTCTCCTCTGCAATGTTCTCGTCATCGACCCGGTAATCGGCATCGTGAAGGGCGACCTCGGCATCAAGGACGGCCGCATCGTCGGCCTCGGCAAGGCCGGCAACCCGGCCATCATGGATGGGGTCGATCCGCGGCTTGTGGTTTCGGCCGCGACTACGGTGCGCGATTGCGAGGGGATGATCGCCACGCCCGGCGCGATCGACGTGCACGTGCATTTCGATTCGGCCGGCCTGTGCGAACACGCGATCGCATCAGGCATCACCACGATGCTCGGCGGCTCGCTCGGTCCGATCACCGTCGGCATCGATTCCGGCGGCCCGTTCAATGTCGGCAAGATGCTGCAGGCCGCCGAGCACTGGCCGATCAATTTCGGATTCCTCGGGCGCGGCAATTCCCACAAGCCCGCGTCGCTTGTCGAGCAGCTCGAAACCGGCTGCGTCGGCCTGAAGATTCACGAAGACTGGGGCTCGATGCCGGCGACCATCGATGCCTGCCTCGCGGTCGCGGACGATCTGGATTTTCAGGTCCAGCTTCACACCGACACGCTGAACGAATCCGGATTCGTCGAGGATACGCTGGCGGCCATCCGCGGCCGCACGATCCATATGTATCACACCGAAGGCGCCGGCGGCGGCCACGCCCCCGATATCATTCGCGTCGCCGGCATAGCGAACTGTCTGCCGTCGTCGACCAACCCGACCAACCCCTACACGGTGAATACCTTCGACGAACACCTCGACATGACGATGGTGTGCCATCATCTCAATCCGGCGATCCCCGAGGATGTGGCGTTCGCCGAAAGCCGCATTCGCGCGCAAACCATCGCCGCGGAGGACGTGCTCCACGACATCGGCGCGATCTCGATGCTTGGCTCCGACAGTCAGGGCATGGGCCGCATCCACGAAGTCATCTGCCGCACGTGGCAGCTCGCGTCGAAGATGAAGGATCAGCGCGGCGCGCTTCCGGAGGAACGGCCGGGCTTCGGCGACAATGAGCGCATCCGCCGCTATATCGCCAAATACACCATCAACGCCGCGCGCACCTTCGGCATTGCCGATCACATCGGCTCGCTGGAGGACGGCAAGATGGCCGACGTCGTGGTGTGGCGGCCGGCCTTCTTCGGCATCAAGCCGGAGCTGGTGATCAAAAGCGGCTTTATCGTCTGGGGAGCGATGGGCGATTCCGCCGCTTCGCTGATGACCTGCGAGCCGATCCTGCTGCGTCCGCAATGGGGCGCGTTCGGCCGCGCCGCCCCGGCGCTATCGGCGTGCTTCGTACACCCGCTGGCCATCGATCGCGGGCTGAAGGCAGAGCTTGGACTTTCCAAGTCGCTGCTGCCGGCGCGCGGGACGCGCAGGCTCAGCAAATCGGACATGATGTGGAACGATTCCTGCCCCAACATCCGCGTCGATCCGCAAACCTTCGACGTCTACGTGGATGGCGAACTGGCGACCTGCGAGCCGGCGAGCGAACTGCCGCTGGCGCAGCGTTACATGCTGCGGTGAGCGCCGTGCATGATTGCGTCAACACTGCGGTTCCGCACACCGTCTCGGCGGTCGGCGCCGCCCGGATCGGCATCGGCGGACCGGTAGGCTCCGGCAAGACCGCGTTGATCGAGCGCCTGATCCCGATCCTGACCGGACGCGGGATCGAGCTCGCGGTCGTGACCAACGATCTCGTGACCAAAGAAGATGCCGAACGGCTGCGGCGCTCCGGCCTCATCGATCCGGCGCGGGTCTCCGGCGTCGAGGCCGGCGCCTGCCCGCATACGGTCATCCGCGAAGATCCGACGCTCAACATCGCCGCCGGCGACGAGCTCGAGCGCAAATTTCCCGGCCTCGAAC
The DNA here is from genome assembly GCA_963850245.1 of uncultured Alphaproteobacteria bacterium. Taxonomy (GTDB): domain Bacteria; phylum Pseudomonadota; class Alphaproteobacteria; order Rhizobiales; family Xanthobacteraceae; genus BOG-931. Next base: position 12,168 of record CAWKLA010000001.1, read on the forward strand.
TCATCATATTCGAATCCGGAGGTGACAATCTTGCCTCGACCTTCTCGCTCGATCTGGTCGATTGGTGGATTTTCGTGATCGACGTTGCCGGCGGCGACGACATTCCGCGCAAGCGCGGACCGGGCGTGCTGCGTTGCGACCTGCTGGTCGTCAACAAGACCGATCTGGCGCCATTCGTCGGCGTCGAACTGGACGCGATGCTGGCCGAGGCGCGGGCCGTCCGCGAAGGGCGGCCAATCCTGGCTACAAACGCCCGGACAGGCGAAGGCGTCGCAGCGGTAGCGGATGCCGTGAACCGGGCCGTTCTGTTCCGTTGATCCAGGGATCAACAGCCGTGCTGGATAAGGTCGCGGACTTCAACAAGTCGCTTGCGCCGGTGGGCGGCGGTTCGGATCCCCGCCCCGGGTCCGTCGAAGCCTCCCTGCATTTCTGCCGTGCCGGTGGTCGGACCGTGCTTGCCAGGCAGCGCCTGCCGTATCCGTTTCATGCCACGCGCGCCTTTTATCTCGACCGGGCCCGTCCGGAGATCGCCACGCTCTATCTGCAATCGGCGTCCGGGGGCCTTTACCGCGGCGACAGTCACAGACTCTCGTTCGTGGTCGGTCCCAAAGCCGCGGCGCACGTAACCACCCAGGCTTCGACGATCGTCCATCGCACTCACAAGAATCCCGCCGCCCAGCGCATCCGAATCGAGGTTGGTGACGACGCGTTCGCCGCCATGACGCCCGAACCGCTGGTGCTGTTTCCCGGGGCGGCGATTTCGTGCGTTACCGAGGTCACGCTCGCTGCCACCGGATGTGCGATCCTGATCGACGGCGTGGCGCATCACGATCCCGAAGGGCAGGGCCGTCCGTTCGATCGCTACAGCAATGTCATCATCGTCCGTAACACCGAGGGCGCCGTTCTTTTGGCTGACCGCGGTTCGATCGCCGGCGAATGGATGAGCGGGCCGGCTTCGCCGCTCGGACCGTTCGGTGCGGTCGGCACGTTGCTGGTGCTGGGGCAGGGTGCGCAGCGTTGCGATCCCGAAAATCTGGAACGCCGACTCGCCGCGCGGGGCTGCACCGCCGGCATTTCGCAACTGCCGAATGACGCCGGGATCGGCGGCCGTATCCTTGCGGCCAACGGCGGCGCGCTCGCGCAGGGGCTCGAGGCGGCGTTTGCGATTGTCTTTGAATCCCTGATCGGTGCGCCCCCGGCGCGCCGGCGGAAGTAGCCGGAAGCTTTAACGCCGCGCCAGACGGAAATAGAGATCGGCCAGGCGTGCCGGCAGATCCTCCAGCCGCCGCACCGGCATGTGCTGACCGCGGCCGAACACGGCGGCGCCGGAGCCCGCGCCGGACGGATCGAGCGTCACGCCGAACACATCGATCCCCCGCGAACGCAGACCGAGCACGGCGCGGCGCGCATCCTCGATCAGGTCGCGAGGATCGACGACGTCGATGTCGGACGGTTCGCCGTCGGTGAGCACCAGGATGAGCTTGCGATTGCTGCGCACCGACGCAATCTCGGCGCCGGCGTGACGCAACACCGTTCCCAGCCGGGTGGACAGGTGCGGTTCGAGATGCGCAAGCCGCGCCTTGACTGCCGCGCCGTACGACTCGCCGAAATCCTTCAGGCCGTACATCCGGACATCCTCGCGGCCAGCAGATGCGAAAGCATGGAGCGCGAACGGATCGTCGAGCGCCGCCAGAGCTTCGGCGAGCGCAGCGACCGCAAGCCGTTCGATGTCGAGCACGGAAGCGCCGGAAGGCAGAACCCGGTCGCGCGTCGATTCCGAGACGTCCAGCAGGATCATGACCGAAAGATCGCGCTTGCGCCGCTGCATGGTGCGGAACACCCGCTCGTCGGGCAGGTCGTCGGCGCGAAGCGCGATGGCTGCATCAAGCGCGGCATCGAGGTCGAGATCGGGTCCGTCGCTGCGCCGTTTCAACCGTTCGTGCCGTCCGACTTTCGCGCCGCGCACCAGGCGTCGAATGCGCGCCCGCACCGCCGGAATATCGTCGAGCGCAGTGTCGATTGCCGCGGCATCGCCAGGCCATGCCGGCGCAGCCCGCACGGTCGTCCAGTCCGGCCGCTCGGTTCCGGCGTCGCAGTCCCATTCGGGATAAGTGGCGATGACCGGACCGCGCTCATCCGGCTGCCGCTCGCGCGCGCGGCCGACTCGCGTTGGGCGACGGCTCCGCCTCGTCGCGCCGGCGATCGGGGTTGTCGGCGTCGTCGCGGCGCTCGATCCGCGCCGCCTCGACGGTCAGTTCGACCACATCTTCCTGCGGCGGCGCCTGGTCGCCGAAATCCCAAAGCCCGAGGCCGTCGTCGCGATAGACCGGCTCGACCACATAGGTGCGGGCGTTGAACTGCACGCGCATCTGGCCGAGGTCATTGCCGAGCAAGCCGCCGATCCGGCGGCTGAGCGACATGTCTTCGAGGTGATCCATCTCGGCGGCAAAAAGCGCGCGTCCCTTGTTCACAAAGCCGTCGGGATCGGCGTAGTCCGGATCGAACAAGGCGCGCGCCAGCCGTGCCAGCAGGGTCGGCGCCGTGATCACACCGGTCGGCTCCGCGACATGAAAAGGCGCCCACAGCCGGCGCAAGCCGGGGAACGCCTGCATCGCCAAAGTCTCGATGCGGGCATCCTCGACCAATCCGATCAGCGCCGTTTGCAACGGTTTGAGCGATCCGATCGGAAAGCGTGTCCGCGTCAGCGCGACATGTGCGGTCGCGTGCGCCACGCAGGCGCGAAACAATTGCGGGAGAACATTTCTCGGCGTGCCGCGGAACACAGGCGGGATGCGTACCACGCCGCCGGCAATGTTGACGCGGCGCGGAAGCTGTCCGCCGGGCGGGGCAGCCGCGGTGCGAAGTACCGGCGGTCGCCCCCACAGCGCGGTGGCGTAGGCTTTGAGTATTCGCTCGTTACGGGAAAGCGTCAGCGCGCCGGCCGCCTGTTCCAGCACCTGCGCGGCAAGGCGGTCTTCGAGCGTGAAGAATGCCCGCTGGCGCGCCCGATTGCCTTGCGTGTATTTCAGACCCGTCGCGATGAAAGTCTCAAAACCGGAGCTGTCGCAGTCCTGAAGGATCATCTCGGTGCGGCTCGCCACTGCCACGACCGATCCCGGCGCTTCGCGCGCCAGCCGCACCAATCCGCGCGACCATATCGCGATGTCACCCGCCGCGGACAGCCGCCGCTGGGCAATGGGAAACGCTTGCAGACACGCTAGCGCGGCCTGAGCGCCGGCGGCGCGGCAGATGTCGGCAATGGCGTGGGCAAAATCGGCGAGGTTTCTGAGCGTGAGGACGGATTTGAGGTCCACGCTCATCCGCCAGTAGGCAAGCTGGCATTCCGGACCGGCGTTGACAAAAGCGAGTTCGAGAGAGCCTTCGGCCCAGCGATCGAGATCGGCGTCTGCCGCGCCGTCGGAAATCGCGTGCCAATAATCGCGGAACGCGATCCGCAATGCGTCGCGTTGGCGGATCAGGTGGTGCAGGCGCGTGACCGCGCGGTCTTGCCCCGTCTCGATGACTTGAAGCTGCGCGCGGCTCCGTGGGCTCATGGGTCTGTCAAATCAGAGACACGCGGCGACCGCTGCCGTAAGCGCTTCGCGCATATCGAGATCGTCGGTGATCGGCAGCACGATGCTCGCATGAGAGGCGGCTTCGAGCGCGACGCCGGCCGCGACCAGGCGTCCGGCATGGATCAACATGCGCGTCGAGGCGCCTTCTTCGAGGCCCTGGCCGCGGAGGTTGCGCGAGCGCAGCGCGATGTCGACGAGACGCCGCGCGGTTTTCCGATCCGCGCCGGATTCGCGGCTGACGATTTCCGCTTCGATGTCGGGCGAGGGATAGTCGAAATCGATGCCGACGAACCTTTGTTTGGTGGATTCCTTCAAATCCTTGACCGCGCTCTGGTAGCCCGGGTTGTATGAGATCACGAGCTGAAAGTCGGGATGCGCGCTGACCAGCTCGTTCTTCTTTTCGAGCGGCAGGATGCGGCGCGCGTCGGTAAGCGGATGGATCACGACGGTGGTGTCCTGCCGAGCTTCGACGATTTCGTCGAGATAGCAGATCGCCCCATAACGGACCGCCAGCGTCAACGGGCCATCGTGCCAGACGGTCCCTTCCGGCGCGAGCAGGAAACGGCCGGCAAGGTCGGCAGCGGTCATGTCCTCATGGGCGGCGACGGTAATGAGCGGGCGTTCGAGCCGCCAAGCCATGTATTCGATGAAGCGGGTCTTGCCGCAGCCGGTCGGGCCCTTGAGCATGACCGGCAGCCGGCTCGCATAGGCGGCTTCGAACAAGGCGACCTCGCCCGCGACCGGCAAGTAATAAGGCTCGGACCTAATACGATAAACGTCGAGTTGCATGGTCGTTCCTGCGTTCGCCGCCAGGACCGACCGGAATACGCAACGACGCCCGCTCGCTCATGGCCGTCCGGCGTCTCTGCCAATATCGAGCACGACGCCTTTGTCGCGCCTATCCGAGGAGTTTCCACCCTCAACGGGCATTACACCACCAACCGGCCCGGAGCACAAATGCAAGTTGGAGCGATTCCACGGCTCTAACCTGCGGTCGAAGGGCCGGCTTCAGCGAATGCCGATCGTCCGTACCGCGAGCGCAGCGGCGGAAGCGCGGTTCTCGACGCCGAGCTTGGCGTAAATCTGTTCGAGATGCTTGTTGACGGTGCGCGGGCTGAGATCGAGGATTTCGGCGATGTCGCGGTTTGATTTGCCGCGGGCGATCCACAGCAGGACCTCCGCTTCGCGCTCCGTTACGGTCAACCGCTTCTTGAGCAACGTCCGGTCGTCGTCGATCTCGCCTTCCAGAAGGCGCAGCAGATACTCGTCGGGACCGATTTGCCCGATATAGATGAGCCGGATCGCGACCGATGTTTCGCGGCCCTTCAAGGCGATCGACGTCGGCTCCGAGCCCGGCTGTGTTGTCGCGGACTGTTGCAGCCACAGCTGGATGTCGTGCGGCAGCACGTAGTCCTCCCGGTCGAAATCGACGAACGCGACGCCGAGCAGTTTCGCCGCCTGCGGCGTGTACCAGAGCACGCGGCCGGTGTGGCTTGCTGCAAGCAGGAATCTCCCGAACGTATCGAGCGCGGTGCGGGCGCTGTGCGCCATGCGCGCATTGGCGAGGTGCACTCGGATCCGCGCCAGGAGTTCGCTGGGAACGATGGGCTTGCTGATATAGTCGACGCCACCGGCCTCAAGCCCCTTGATGATATGCTCGGTGTCGGTAAGCCCGGTCATGAATATGATCGGCACGTGCGCGAGGGCTCGATTCTGCTTCAGCTTGCGGCATGTCGCAAAGCCATCGGCGCCCGGCATGAGAGCATCCATGAGAATGACGTCGGGAACGACCTTTTCGACAATGGAAAGCGCGTGCTCGCCTTCACGCGCGACCAGCACCGTCATGCCGGCCTCTTCGAGCGCGTCGGTCAGCAGTCGCAGCGTCTCGGGCGAATCGTCGACCACGAGCACGATGTCCCTGGTCTCGCCCTTACGCATGCGCGCCACGAATCTCCTGCAATGCGGACGCGTAGCGTTTGAAATCGAAAGCATCCACCATCGAGCGCATCAGGACGGCGAATTCCCGGCATTCCGGCGCGCCATTTTCGATCTCGTTCAGCTTCTCGAGTATCCGTGTCACGTGCCCGATTTCGCCGAGCCGGATCAGTTCGTCGATGTCGGTTCTCGGCGGGAGCGCGGCAGCGGTTTGTAATGCGGCCGCCGGTGACGCCAACGCCGCCGCCTCGACGTCGTAGGCCCATTCGATATCGACGAGCGCGTGAACTTTCTTGAGCAACTGGCGAAGATCGATCGGCTTCATCAGTGTGTCGTCATAGAGCCGCTCGGCCTCCAGCATGTGGTGAGGATCGATCGGGTTGGCGGACAGCATGAGGATCGCGGTTCGCTTGCCCGGCTGGCGGCGAAGCCGCTGTGCGACCTCCCAGCCGTCCATCTCCGGCATCGCGATGTCGAGAAGGATGAGGTTTGGATTGGTCTGCTCGACGAGGGTCAGGCACTCGCGGCCCGATCCGGCAGCTACCACGACGAAGCCGAGCGGTGAAAGCAGATCGCGGATCAGGTCGCGCTGCACCTCGTTGTCGTCGACGACCATGATCGGTCTGCCGCGGCCCGGCGTAGCCGCGCACGCGATATTCCATCGTCGATGCAATGCGCGGCCGCGAAATTTCGGACAAGAAAAGCTTGACGCGGAACGTGCTGCCTTTGCCGACCTCGCTGTGGATGGTGATGTCGCCGCCCATGATCTTGGTCAGCAGGCTGGTGATCGTCAGTCCCAGTCCGGTCCCGACCGTGGCCAGGGCGCCGACGGTGCGCGCCCGCTCGAACGGCTGGAAAATCCGCTCCAGGTCGCTCTTGTGGATGCCGACGCCGGTGTCTTCGATCGTAAACTCAGCGACCTGATGATGATAGCGGACCTGAAATGTCACGTGTCCGAATTCGGTGAACTTGATGGCGTTGGAAAGGAGATTGATCAGGATTTGCCGCAGCCTGTTCTCGTCGGTCTGAACCACGGCCGGCAGCCGTCCGATCCGCACATGACGGAATTCGATGCCCTTTGCGGTGGCCTGCAGGCGGAACATGGCGACGATCTCGTCGAGGAAGTCGCGGCAAGTGCACTTCGTTGCGGCTGAGATGAAAGCGGCCGGCTTCGATTTTGGAGATATCGAGGAGACCGTCGATCAGCCCGGAAAGATGCTCGGCACTGCGGCGCACGACCTTGATGGCGTTGATCCGCGGTTGGGGAATCGCCGGGTCGCGCTCGAGGAGTTGCGCGTAGCCGAGAATGGCGTTGAGCGGGGTCCGCAATTCGTGACTGAGACCGACGACGTGCCGGCTCTTGGCCTTGCTCGCCGCCTCGGCGACCTCCTTGGCCTTTTGTAATTTGGCATCGGTGCGCTTGTGCGCCTCGATTTCGTTCATCAGCAGGTCGGTTTGCCGGCGCGTCTCTTCCTCGGCGACGCGGCGGCTTTCCTGCGCGAGAACGAACAGCCACGCAGCAACGCCGGCGATGATGATGAGAATGAAGAAGACGGTCCACAGCGTCGATGCCAGGACGTCGCGCGGACCGTCCATGTCGAGCGAAATCAAAAAATAGACGAGCGAAAGAACCGCGCCGATTACGCCGACGAACAGGAGCAACACGCCGAGATAGCGGCCGACGTGGGTATTGAGCAAGCGCACGCTACGCTCAGGCAGGGCTTCGCCGAACGAGGCGAGAAGCTGGTTCGATACCCGCCCCTGCGGCTTGCAGCAATCGCGGCACCGCGTCTCCAGTGAGCAGCACAGCGAGCAGATCGCACCGGAATAGGCGGGACAATGCGCCATGTCCTCGGTTTCGAAATGGTGCTCGCAAATCGCGCAGCGGATCACGTCCTGGCCGTTCCAGCTTTGCCGCGGCGTGCGCGCGATGTAGAAGCGGCCTTGCGTCGCCCAGGCGATGAGGGGGGCGGTGACGAAGGCAACAAGCAGCGCCACGAATGCCGACAGCGCCTGCAGCGTCGTGCCGAGAACGCCCGAGAACGCCGCAATGCCGACCGCCGTCGCCGCCAGCATCGCGCCGACGCCGACCGGATTGATGTCGTAGAGGTGCGCCCGCTTGAACTCGATACCGGGGGGGCTCAGCCCCAGCGGTTTGTTGATCACAAGATCGGCGACCAGTGCGCTGACCCATGAGACGGCAACGATCGAGTAGAGACCGAGCGCATGTTCCAGCATCTTGAAGATGCCGAGTTCCATAAGCATCAGGGCGATGGTGACGTTGAACACCAGCCACACGACGCGGCCGGGATGGCTGTGGGTCAGGCGCGAGAAAAAATTAGACCACGCGATAGAGCCGGCATAGGCATTGGTCACGTTGATCTTGAGCTGCGAGATGACGACGAAGATGCCGGTGAACGCGAGCGCCATCTGCGGCGAGGAGAACACGTAGCCGAAGGCGACGAGATACATTCGCGTCGGCTCGACCGCTTTCGATAGCGGCACGAAATGCTCGACGGCGAGGAACGCCAGGAACGATCCCGCCAGCAGCTTGAGCATTCCGGGAACGATCCAGCCGGGTCCGGCGGCCAGATAGGCAATCCACCAGGCGCGCTTGCCGGCGTCGCCGCGCGCCGGCAGGAACCGCAGGAAGTCGACCTGTTCGCCGATCTGCGCGATGAGCGAGAACACCACGGTCGCTGCGGTTCCGAACAGGACGATGTTGAAAGAGTTCCCATCGGAGCCGGCGAGCCCCGAGAAGTTTGTCCAGCGATCGAAAGACGCGCTGTCCGCGGCGGCAATGTAGAAAAACGGAATAAGATGCAGAACGATCCAGACCGGCTGCGTCCAGAACTGGAAGCGGCTGATGAAGGTGATGCCGTGCGTGACCAGCGGGATGACGATCAAGGAGCTCAGCACGTAACCCAGGAAAAGCGGGATGCCGAGACACATTTCGAATGCGAGCGACATGATCGCCGCTTCGATGGCGAAGAACAGAAACGTGAACGAGGCGTAGATCAGCGAGGTGACGGTCGATCCGAGATAGCCGAAGCCGGCGCCGCGCGTCAGGAGGTCGATGTCGACCCCATAGGTGGATGCGTAATACGCGATCGGCAGGCTGGTGAGCAGGATCAGCGCGCCGACCACCAAGATCGCGGCGGTCCCGTTGACGAAGCCGTAATTGACGGTGATCGACCCGCCGATCGCTTCGAGCGCCAAAAATGAAACCGCACCGATCGCCGTATTGGCGACGCGCAGGCTCGACCAGCGCCGGGCGGTCTTCGCGGTGAAGCGGAGTGCGTAATCCTCAAGGGTCTGATTGGCGACCCACTGATTGTAATTGCGACGCACCCGAACGATGCGTTGTTGCGCTGTCATGAGCGATCACCGTCTCGAATTCATGCTCTGACGATCTGCGCTCTCCTCGTACGTTCCCCCTATTTTTTTCCCGGGCTTCGCTTCGTCGTGTGACGCACCGTCGCCAAGTCCAATGACAAGTCTAGTGACAGGTGCGCCCTGCGTTGTGGCGAAAGACAAAGCAGTGTGCGGTGCAAAAGAATAAATTGAAGGCAACGTTCTCGTTTTGGTCGCATTTGCGTAATTCCCCCTGCTAATCCGCATAGTGATACGGCATTTGACGTAGGCATATACGTCAATCGACGTATGCTGCAGTGCAGCAAGTCAGCGCAGTCTTCGATTCAAGGAGCGAGGTCCGCTCGCCCCGATGGCCAACAACCATTGCTGAATCGAGGCGTCGCATGTCTTCGGAAAAGCGTACTGGAAATATCCTCACTCCCACCCGCCGCGGGCTTCTTGCCGGCGCGGCAAGCCTGTCGGCGGCGGCGATGCTGCCGCAACTGGCGCGCGCCGAGGCGCCGCCGACCGCGCAGGTGAACACGACTGGACTGGCGGTAACCGACACCGAAGTCACCGTCGGCATTCTGCACTCGGTCACCGGCACGATGGCCATCAGCGAGACCGGGTCGGTGGAAGCCGAGAAGCTCGCCATCGACCAGATCAATGCGCAAGGCGGCGTGCTCGGTCGCAAGATCAAGTTCATCCAGGAGGACGGCGCGAGCGACTGGCCGACCTTCGCCGAGAAGGCAAAGAAGCTTCTGGTGCAGGACAAGTGCGCGTCGGTGATGGGCTGCTGGACCTCGGCTTCCCGCAAGGCCGTGCTGCCGGTGTTCGAGCAGTACAACGGCATGCTCTATTACCCGACCTTCTACGAAGGCCTCGAGCAATCGAAGAACGTCATCTACACCGGGCAGGAAGCCACCCAGCAAATTCTGGCCGGGCTCAACTGGGTCACCAAGGAGAAGGGCGCCAAGACCTTCTACCTGCTCGGTTCTGACTACATCTGGCCGCGCACGTCGAACAAGATCGCGCGCAAGCACATCGAGAACGTGCTCAAGCTCAAGGTCGTCGGTGAGGAGTATTTCCCGCTCGGTAGCACCCAGTTCAACTCCGTCATCAACAAGATGAAACTGGTGAAGCCCGACGTGATCTACGCGATCATCGTCGGCGGCTCCAACGTCGCCTTCTACAAGCAGTTGAAGGCGGCCGGCATCGATCTCACCAAGCAGACCTTGATGACGATCTCGGTCACCGAGGACGAGATCCTCGGCATCGGCGGCGAAAATATCGTCGGCGCCTATGCCTGCATGAAGTATTTCCAATCGCTCGACAATCCGAACAACAAGGCTTTCGTTCCTGCGTTCAAGAAGATGTGGGGCGAGAAGACCGTCATCGGCGATGTGACGCAGGCGGCCTATCTCGGACCTTGGTTGTGGAAACTCACCGCGGAGAAGGCCGGCAGCTTCGACGTGGACAAGATCGCAGCGGCATCGCCTGGCGTCGAGTTCAAGGGCGCGCCGGAAGGATACGTCCGCATCCACGAAAACCATCACCTGTGGAGCAAGACCCGTGTCGGGCGCGCACGCGGCGATGGCCAGTACGACGTGATCTACGAAACCGCCGAGCTGATGGAGCCGGATCCGTTCCCGAAGGGATACCAATAGACGCGCGACCGTGCCTCGGCGTTCCTCGCGCCGAGGCACACTTTTTTCTGCGATCCGCCTGCCGACAAACTGCACGCAAGGACCCGCGATGTTTGGATACTCGCTTGGTGAACTCGGTTCGATCCTGGTGATGCAGGGTTTCTCGGGCCTGATCCTGTTCTCGGTCTATCTGCTCATGGCGCTCGGCCTGGCGATCATCTTCGGCCAGATGGGCGTGATCAACATGGCGCATGGGGAGTTCATGATCCTCGGCGCCTACATGACGTATTTTTGCTCGCTGCTGTTCTCGAGCTATCTGCCAAGTCTGTATGCGGGATATTTCTTCGTCGCGATGATCGTCGCCTTCATCGTCTCCGGTGCGGCGGGGTTGTTCGTCGAATGGGCGTTGATTCAGCGCCTCTACAAACGGCCGCTCGACACCCTGCTGGCGACGTGGGGGTTGAGCCTCATCATGCAGCAGGCGTTCCGGTCCGCCTTCGGTGCGCGCGAGGTCGGCGTCGAACTGCCGCCGTGGATGATGGGATCGCTGCAGGTCACCGACACGATCGAAGTCCAGATCAACGGCCTGTTCGTCATGGGCCTCACATTGCTCATCACCGCAATCGTCGCGATCCTTCTGTTCAAATCGCGCTGGGGTTTGCAGGTGCGCAGCGTGGTCGCGAACCGCACCATGGCCGGCGCGGTTGGCATCGACACGCGGCGGATCGACCGCTTCACCTTCGGGCTGGGCTGCGGCATTGCCGGCATCGCCGGCAGCGCCTTCACCATGATCGGCTCGACCGGACCGACCGCAGGCCAGCTCTATATCGTCGACACCTTTCTGGTCGTGGTGTTCGGCGGCGCGCAGAGCCTGCTCGGCACCATCGCGTCGGCGCTGACCATCTCGCAGTCGCAGTCGACGCTCGAATTCTTCCTCACCGGATCGATGGCGAAAGTGCTGACGTTGCTCATCGTCATCGGCATCCTGATGCTGCGGCCGCAGGGCCTCTTTGCTCTCAAGGTCAGAAGGTAAGTTCCCGATGCCCGCCGTGCCCGCTGTTCATCTCGACAAACGCCGGCTCGAACTGATCGGCATTGCGCTGGTCGCCGTACTTATCATGATCGTCCTGCCGCTTGTGCTCGACATCTTTCGGCTCAATCTCGTCGGCAAGTACCTGACCTACGCGTTCGTGGCCATCGGCCTGGTGCTGTGCTGGGGACAGACCGGAATTCTCAGCCTGGGGCAGGGGCTGTTCTTCGGTCTCGGCGGCTATTGCATGGCGGCTTTTCTTAAGCTCGAAGCATCGAGCGTCGCCAATACCAAGATCCAGTCGACCCCCGGCATTCCAGACTTCATGGATTGGAATCAGCTAACGGAGTTGCCGTTCTTCTGGGTGCCGTTCAAGTCGCTGCCAATCGCTCTGATTGCCGTTGTCGTGGTGCCGACGTTCCTGGCTTTCGTTCTCGGCGCGGCGCTGTTCAAGCGGCGGGTCGGCGGCGTTTATTTCGCGATCATCACACAGGCGCTCGCGCTGGTAATGACGATCCTGATCGTCGGCCAGCAGGGCTATACCGGCGGCATCAATGGCATCACGGATCTGCGCACCTTGCTCGGCTGGGATATCCGCACCGACAGCGCAAAATATATCCTCTATTTTATTTGCTGCGTGCTCTTGATCGCAACGATGTTCCTGGGGCGCTTCGTACTCGCCAGCAAGCTCGGCCGCATCCTGGTTGCGACGCGCGACAAGGAGGATCGCGTCCGCTTCTCCGGCTATGACGTCGCCAACTACAAGATATTCGTATTTTGTCTGGCGTCCGCGATGGCGGGTATCGGCGGGGCGTTGTTCACGCTTCAGGTCGGCTTCATGTCGCCGTCGTTCGTCGGCATCGTGCCGTCCATCGACATGGTGATCTTCTGCGCGGTCGGCGGCCGCAACTCCATCGTCGGCGCGGTGGCGGGAACGCTGCTGGTGAACTGGGCCAAGACGATGTTCTCCGAGGCATTCCCGGAACTCTGGCTGTTCGCGATGGGCGGATTGTTCATCGCCGTCGTCGTCTTCTTCCCGCGCGGTATCGCCGGCGTGATGACGGATCAGGTCATTCCCTGGCTCGGATCGAAGTTCGGCAATTGGAAGGGCCTCGGCGGCGACGGGTCGAGCGCGGCGGCGGCGCCCGCGCCGGCGCCGGCCGAATAGGGGAAGCGACCACAATGTCCTCCAGCACCGATTTTCTGCTCGCGCTCGAGTCAGTCACCGTGTCGTTCGATGGCTTCAAGGCGGTGGACGATCTCAATCTCTACGTCGACTACGGCGAGCTGCGTGTCATCATCGGACCGAACGGCGCAGGCAAGACCACCGTGCTCGATCTGATCTGCGGCCGTACCCGGGTCTCCGGAGGCTCGATCAAGTTCAAGGATCAGGAAATCACCGCCTGCAAGGAGCAGGAGATCGTCCGCCGCGGCATCGGGCGCAAGTTTCAGACCCCGACCATCTACGAAGACCTCACGGTGTTCGAGAATCTCGAACTCTCGGTGCCGCGCGGCCGTGACGTCGTCGGTGCGCTGTTCTGGAAGCGCACCGATGAAGTCATTGCCCGGGTTCGGGAGATCGCGGGCATGATCTACCTGGAAGAGCAACTCGACCGGCCCGCGGAGACGCTCAGCCACGGCCAGAAGCAATGGCTGGAGATCGGCATGCTGCTGATCCAGGATCCCGAGCTTCTCATGCTCGACGAGCCGGTTGCCGGCATGAGCGTGTCCGAGCGCGCCAAGACCGCGGAGTTGCTCAAGGAGATCATCAAGAACCGCTCTGTGATCGTCATCGAGCACGACATGAAATTCGTGGAGAGCATCGCGCATCGGGTGACGGTCCTGCACCAGGGCAAGGTTCTGGCCGAGGGCGACATGCAAACGGTGCAGAACAATCCGAAGGTCAAGGAAGTCTATCTCGGACATTGAGGGGCGCGCAGTATGCTTGAGGTTCACAACCTTTCGGTGGCGTACGGGCAGAGCGAGGTTCTGCACGCCATCGATTTGTCGGCGAAGACCGGCGAAATCGTCGCGCTGGTCGGACGCAACGGCATGGGCAAATCGACGCTGATGAAATCGCTTATCGGCGTCATGCCGGCGCGTTCCGGCGATATCGTCGTTGATGGCGCCAATGTCGCTGGCTTGCCGAGCTACCAGCGCGTCGCGCGCGGCCTCGCTTACGTGCCGCAGGGGCGGCAGATTTTCGGCACCATGACGGTCAGGGAAAACATCGAGACCGGCCTTGTGGTCACCGGCAAGAGCGAAATCCCGGAAGAGATATTCAACCTGTTTCCGATACTGGCCGATTTCGCCAAGCGCCGCGGTGGTAACCTGTCCGGCGGTCAGCAGCAGCAATTGGCCATCGCGCGCGCTCTCGCCAGCGACCCCAAGGTGCTGCTGCTGGATGAACCGACCGAAGGCATCCAGCCATCCATCATCAAGGATCTGGCGCGGCTGCTGCGTGAAATCCGCAATATCCGCAATATCTGCATCGTCGTCTGCGAGCAGGTGTTGAGCTTCGTTCTCGATGTCGCCGATCGCATCCTGGTCATGGAAGGCGGCCGCATCGTGCATTCCGATACCCGGGATCAGGTCGACGAGGCGACCGTCGCCCGCTACCTCGCGGTGTGAGGGCGAATTCCGCGGCAGAACGCGGAGGTTTGAACTTCACTTAACGAATTCAACGATATGTGCCGAAGGAGCTGAAATGCCCAAGACGATTGTGAAGATTGATCTTTCAGAGTCTCCCTACAAGAACGAGTTGATTCACAACCGCTGGCATCCGGACGTTCCGATCATCGAATGGGTGAAACCTGGCGAAGACTTCGTGATGGAGACTTACGACTGGACGGGAGGCTTCATCAAGAACAACGAGTTGGCTGACGACGTTCGCGACATCGATCTGAGCATCGTGCATTTCCTCTCTGGCCCGATCGGGGTGCACGGCGCAGAGCCGGGCGATTTGCTGGTCGTCGATATTCTGGACATCGGCATCCTTCCGGAAAGCCCCTGGGGCTTCAATGGCTTCTTTTCCAAGAAAAACGGCGGCGGCTTTCTCACCGATCATTTCCCGTTGGCGCAAAAATCGATCTGGGACATTTCGGGCCTCTATACCCATTCCCGCCACGTCCCCGGCGTCAGCTTCGCCGGTCTCGTCCATCCCGGACTGATCGGCTGTTTGCCCGATCAGAAAATGCTCGAAGCATGGAACGCGCGCGAGCAGGCGCTCATCTCGACCAATCCGACGCGCGTGCCGCCGCTGGCGAACCCGCCTTTCGCGGCCACCGCGCATTGCGGCACAGCCAAGGGCGACGTGAAGAACAAGATCGCCGCCGAGGGCGCCCGCACGGTGCCGCCGCGCGAGCACGGTGGCAATTGCGATATCAAGGATCTTTCGCGCGGCTCGAAGGTTTACTTCCCGGTTTATGTGAAGGGCGCCGGCCTTTCGATGGGCGACCTTCATTTCAGTCAGGGCGACGGCGAGATCACGTTCTGCGGCGCCATCGAGATGGCGGGATGGCTGCACCTGAAAGTCGATCTGATCAAAGGCGGCATGGCCAAATACGGGATCAAAAATCCGATCTTCAAGCCGTCGCCGATTGTGCCAACCTACAACGACTATCTCATCTTCGAAGGCATCTCCGTCGACGAGCAGGGCAAGCAGCACTATCTCGACGTCCATATCGCCTATCGGCAGGCCTGCCTCAACGCCATCGAATATCTGACCAAGTTCGGTTATTCGCCGGCGCAGGCCTATGCCATCCTCGGCACCGCACCGGTGCAGGGCCACATCTCGGGCGTCGTCGATATTCCGAATGCCTGCGCGACGTTGTGGTTGCCGACTGACATCTTCGCCTTCGACGTTATGCCCGGCGCGGACGGACCGATCAAACACGTCAAAGGTGGTGTCGATATTCCGATTTCGCCGGACAAATGATGCCGGGAATTCCACCGAGCAACTGACAGCGAAGCCAGCGGAAAAGCCGATGCCTGTTTACGACTATCTGTGCGATCGATGCGGGCCTTTCACCGAAACCCGGCCGATGGCGGATTCCGGTTTGCCGCAGGAATGCCCGTCGTGCGGGAACGATGCGCCGCGGGCGTTCCTGACCGCACCCTATTTCGCGACGATGTCGGCGGAGCGCAGACTGGCGCTGGCGACCAACGAGCGAAGCGCGGCGGCGCCGCAAGCGTTGTCGAAATTGAAGGGCGGTCACGGCAGCGGTTGCCATTGCTGCTCGGCCAAATCGTTACGACCCAAAAAGGCCCGCGAAGGCGCCGGGACCAAGGGTTTTCCGGCGCGCCGGCCGTGGATGCTGTCCCACTGAGTCCGTCGCCGCTCGGTCCCGAAATCGAAGGTCCCGACGCTATTCGGCTGTGGCAAACAATACGTGTGCGCCCAATGGCTTAGTGCTCAAAAAGTTTAGTCTTCGAGGGCACAAGTTTAGGATCGAGACAAACCAAGACCTGATGTCCGCAGCGCTGCGGCTTCTCATCGGAAAGCGCGCCGTGCCGCGGTCTGCACCGCCGACATGCAGCGGTACTGATATAACGCCCATAAAATATGGATATCTTGGCTGTCCGGCCAAGCACTCTCCCGATAGCGACGTGAGCGCCCGGCCGATCGCTGCCCGGAAATAGCGGCTTGACGCCTGGGCCGATTCCGTTTTACGTGTTTAGTAATTAAACAAAAAATAAACGTCGCGCCCGGAGGCAACGGTAAGGAGAGCGTCGGAGCCTGGGATTCTTGGGTCGATTCTCTGGGTCCGCGTATTTCCCCTGAACGAACTGCCTCCGCCAACTTGGACTTCGATGCGCAGCGTCCTGGCCGGTCGGCGCTCCGGACACGATGAAAAACCCGTTCATGGGAGGAGACCACATGGCGAAACTTACGACTGGAAGATGCTCAAGGTGGCTGGGAGCAGCGACCGCTCTCGTCGCCGGCGTTATGCTTACGGCGGTTGCCGGACAGCCGGCTGCGGCTGAAGGCAAACAACTCACTCTGTGCTGGGCCGCCTGGGATCCGGCCAACGCGCTGGTCGAACTCGGAAAGGACTTCACCAAGGAGACCGGCATCGAAATGAAATATGAGTTCGTCCCGTGGACGAGCTATGCCGACCGTTTCCTCAACGAACTCAATTCGCACGGCAAGCTGTGCGACCTGATTATCGGCGACAGCCAATGGATCGGCGGCGCAGCCGAGAACCATTGGTACGTCAAGCTCAACGACTTCTTCGCTAAAGAACACATCACGATGGCTGACTTCGTGCCGGCAACGGTACTCGGCTATTCGGAATGGCCCAAGAACACTCCGAACTACTGGGCGCTGCCAGCGATGGCTGACGCCGTCGGCTGGACCTATCGCAAGGATTGGTTCGCGAGGCCGGAGCTTCAGGCCGAGTTCAAGAAAAAGTACGGCCGTGACCTCGCGCCGCCGAAGACCTTCGAAGAGCTCAAGCAGATCGCTGAATTCTTCCAGGGCCGCGAGATCGACGGCAAGAAGGTGTATGGCGCCTACATCTTCACCGAGCGCGGCTCGGAAGGCATCACCATGGGCGTGACCAACGTCCTGTACAATTTCGGTTTCGACTACAGCAATCCGAAGAAGCCCTATCAGATGCAGGGCTTCGTGAACTCGCCCCAGGCGGCTAAAGGCCTGGAATTCTACAAGGAGCTTTACAAGTGCTGCACGGCTCCGGGCATGACCAACGCCTACATGCAGGAGGGCCTCGACGCCTTCAAATCCGGACAGGTGGCGATGCAGATGAACTGGTTCGCCTTCTTCCCCGGCCTCTATAAGGACCCGAATGTCGGCGGCGACAAGATCGGCTTCTTTGTCAATCCGGCCGGCCCGAACGGTCATTTCACCCAGCTCGGCGGACAGGGCATCTCGGTGGTTGCGACTTCCGAGCATCAGGACGATGCGCTGCGGTACATCAAGTGGTTCGCCCAGCCGGCGGTCCAGCAGAAGTGGTGGGAGATCGGCGGCTATTCGGCGCTCAAGGCTGTCGTCGACGCACCCGGGTTCCCCAAGAGCGCGCCGTTTGCTCCGCAGTTCCTCGAGTCGATGGCGATCGTAAAAGACTTCTGGGCCGAGCCGTCCTATGCCCAGCTTTTGCTCGACATGCAGAAGCGGGTGCATGACTACGTCGTCGCCGACAAGGGCACGGCGCAACAGGCGCTTGATCAGCTGGTCAAGGATTGGACCAAAGTCTTCAAGGAACAAGGCAAGACGGTCGCGGCCGACTGAAGCCGTTGATTGATCCCTGCGCACAGGGTCTCCCCGGATTTGGCGTCCGGGGAGACCCGCTGATCAAACAGAACCCCATGACCGCGATCATTCATTCCGATAGTTCTGTCGATCGCATTGCAACGCAGGCGGCGTTCCCGGCGGCGAAGCGGGTACGCGGCCTTTCGGATCGCGCCATCGCCTGGCTTTTCGTTACCCCGACCATCGCGCTGCTGCTGGCGATCAACATCTTCCCGCTGCTGTGGATGATCCGGCTGTCGTTCACCAGCCTCAATCTCAGCATGTCGTATTTGCCGCTGCGCTTCGTCGGGCTGGACAACTACTCCGACATTCTCACCGATGAAGACCTCTGGCTTCGCATGCAGACGACCGCGCGCTTTGTGATCTGTTCGGTCGCCCTGCAGGTCGTCATCGGTTTCGCCCTGGCGCTGTTGATCAACCGCCAGTTCCGCAGTCATAGTTTCTGGACGACGATCATCCTGCTGCCGATGATGCTGTCGCCCGCCGTGGTCGGCAATTTCTGGACCTTGTTGTTCCAGCCGCAGATCGGGCCTTTCAACTACATGATCGGCCTGTTCACCGGTATTCCGCCGAGCTCCTTCAGCATGACGGGCGAGGTGGCGCTGGCGCCCTGGACCATCGTGCTCGTCGACACCTGGATGTGGGCGCCCTACGTCATGCTGATCTGCCTCGCCGGGTTACGTTCCATCCCGGAATACATCTACGAGGCGGCCGAGGTGGATCGCGCGTCGTCGTGGCGGCAATTCTGGTCGATCACTGTGCCGATGACGATGCCGTTCCTGATGCTCGCGGTTCTTTTCCGCGCCATCGAGAACTTCAAGATGTTCGACATGGTCAATCTGCTGACGTCGGGCGGCCCCGGCTCGACCACGGAACTCGTCTCGATCACGCTCAAGCGCGCCGCCTTTGAAAAGTGGCGAACCGGCTATTCTTCCGCGCTCGCGATCATCCTCTTCGTCACCATTTTCGGCGCGGCCAACATCTACGTTAAAGCGCTCAACAGGGTGAAACAGCGATGACGGCCGCCGCGAAATCGACCGCCCATTCCGTTGTCGATGCCTCGACGCGCGTCAAGGCTTTCGCCGGAACGCTGGTCATACTCTATGCGGTGATCGCGATCCTGCCGCTGCTGTGGATCGCGGCGACGGCGTTCAAATCCCAAAGCGACGCCATCGCCTATCCGCCGAAAGTGATTTTCCAGCCGACGCTGGAAGGATACGTCAACCTGTTCACCGTCCGCACCCGGCAGACGCGCGAGTTCATCGCCAACCTGCCGCCGGCCTCCACGTGGTACGACAAGCTCGTGCGCTCGCACGACATGGTCATCGCCGGGCCGTCGAAGGTCGTGCCGCGCTTCATCAACTCGCTCGTCATCGGCTTCGGCTCGACGTTTCTGGCCGTGTTTCTGGGTACGCTCGCTGCCTACGCCTTCTCGCGCTTCCGGATACCGCTGGCCGACGACCTTTTGTTCTTCATCCTGTCGACCAGAATGATGCCGCCGGTCGCGGTCGCCATTCCGATCTACCTGATGTACCGGCAGCTCAATCTTACCGATACGAAAATCGGGATGATCCTGCTCTATACCGCGGTGAACGTTTCGCTCGCGGTATGGCTGCTGAAGGGCTTCATCGACGAAATTCCGCGCGAGTACGAGGAAGCGGCGCTGGTGGACGGCTACACGCGCCTGCAGGCTTTGCGCAAGGTCGTGCTGCCGCAGGCGGTGACGGGCATCGCGGCCACCGCGATCTTCTGCCTGATATTTTCCTGGAACGAATATGCCTTTGCGGTGCTGCTGACCAGCGGCGAGGCACAGACCATGCCGCCGTTCATTCCCTTCATCATCGGCGAGGGCGGTCAGGATTGGCCGGCGGTCGCGGCGGCGACGACACTGTTCGTTATTCCAATCGTTCTGTTCACGATATTGCTGCGCAAGCAATTGCTGCGCGGCATTACTTTCGGGGCGGTGCGGAAATGAGCGACGCCACGATCAACAACAGCGGATTGGCGTCATGGTTTCGCCGCGGACCGTGGGAGACCGCAGCGATGGCGCTGATTGCGCTCGGCATCGTGATGCTGGTGCAGCCGTGGTCGATCGATCTTTACGGCTATTCGTTCGTGACGATCCTGGCCGGGACGCTCGGATTCGTCGTTGTCAGCCACTTCCCGGAATAGGCGGCGCACATGGCACAAATCCGGGTCGAGAATTTGCGGAAGTCGTTCGATCAGTTCACGGCGGTTTACAATTCGAATTTCACGATCGAAAGCGGCAGTTTTTTTGCGCTGCTCGGTCCGTCAGGATGTGGCAAGACCACCACGCTGCGGATGATCGCGGGCCTCGAGCTGCCGACCGATGGGCGCATTCTGCTCGACGGCGAGGACGTAACCTTTCGGCGCGCGGCGGCGCGCGATATCGCCTTCGTCTTTCAGTTCTTCGCGCTTTATCCGCACATGAATGTCGAGCAGAACATCAGCTTTCCGCTCAAGTGCCAGGGCATGGCGCGCCGCGATATACGCGAGCGGGTGGCGGAGACCGCGCGGCTCCTGCGCATCGAACACCTGTTGTCGAGCAAGACGTCGGCATTGTCCGGCGGCGATCGGCAGCGCGTTGCACTCGGCCGCGCCATGGTCAGGCGACCGAAGGCGTTCATGATGGATGAGCCGCTGGGCGCACTGGATTTGGAATTCCGGCAACTGATGTGCGGGGAATTGCGCGAATTGCACGACCGCATTGAGGCGACCACGGTCTACGTCACCCACGATCAGCATGAGGCGATGTCGATGGCCGACCGCATCGCCGTGATGAATGCCGGCACCATCGAGCAGATCGGCACGCCGCAAGAAGTATACGACCGGCCGGCCAGCATGTTTGTCGCCGACTTTATCGGCTCACCGCCGATGAATTTCCTGCATTTCGAGTCCGGGCTTCGAACCGGGGACCGCGCCGTCAAATTCCGGGACGTCAGCATTCCGGTGCCGGAAGTTCGCGAGCAACGTGCGGTGGGTTCGCTGGTTCTGGGCGTTCGGCCCGAGCACATCCTGTTCTCAGACGTCGCGCCGATCCGCGGCCGCGTCTTCGGCGCGGAATATCTTGGCACGACACAGATCGTGACCGTGGAGACCGAGCAGGGCCGCCTCAAGGCACGGCTGTCGTCGAGCCGGCCCGTGCAGGTCGGCGAAACTGTGGGTCTTTCATTCCGCACCGACAATCTGGCTTTATTCGACGCGCAAACCGGCTCGGCGATCGAGACCGCGACCCATCGGAGTAACGGCCGTGGCTAATGTCGTCGTTCGCGAAGTCAGCAAGCGCTTTGGCCGGACCGACGCCGTGCGCAATCTGTCGCTTGCCATCAACGACGGCGAGTTTGTCGTCCTGCTCGGCCCGAGCGGTGCCGGGAAGACGACGACACTCCGGTTGATCACGGGGCTGGAGCGTCCCGACCGGGGCGCCATCCTCATCAATGGCCGCGACGTGACCGACGATCCGCCGGGAAGCCGCGACATTGCCTTCGTCTTTCAGCAATACTCGCTGTATCCGCACCTGACCGTGTACGACAATCTCGCGTTTCCGCTGCGATCGCCGGCTCGCCGCGTTTCGGAGGCAAATATCCGCAAGCGCGTCGAGCAAACGGCGGAGCTGTTGCACATCGCCGGCAAGCTCGGGAACCGGGCGACGCGCCTTTCCGGAGGCGAAATGCAGCGGGTCGCAATCGGTCGCGCCCTGGTGCGGGATCCCTCCATCTATTTGATGGACGAACCGCTGTCCTCGCTTGACGCCAAGCTGCGCGGCGAACTTCGTCTCGAGCTCAAGAGGATTCAGGTCGAGCTTGGCGCCACGATCCTGTACGTGACGCACGATCAGGTCGAAGCCATGACGATGGCCTCGCGCATCGGTGTCATCCGGGATGGCGAGCTGCTTCAGCTCGGTACGCCGCGCGAGATTTACGAGGATCCGGCCGATCGCTATGTCGCCAGCAGGCTCGGCACGCCGCAGATTAATTTCCTTTCCGCGGCAGCTCATTCCCGAAGTCACGATGCCATCCGGGACCGAAACGGTCGGTATCCGCACCGAGCATCTGCGGATAGCCAAAGCAAATGGCGGCAGTCTGATTGGCCGCGTGCACCGCATCGAGCACCTCGGCGATCGCGATCACGTCCACCTCGAATACCGGGGCCAGACGCTGGTGACCCTTGCCGATCCGCATCAGCCGCTGGAAGCCGGCCAGGAAGTCGAGCTGCAACTGGTGGACCCGCTTTATTTCGATGCCGCCGGACGGCGCATCGCGGCGACGAGTCATTGAGGAACGATCCGATGACCATCGAGCCGGAAATGCTGAAGTCACTGGTGAAGGCGGCCGCGGAGCAGGTGATCGCCAGCGCGCCGGAATTGACGGCGCTCGATCAGGCGATCGGCGACGGCGATCACGGCGTCAACATGAAGCGGGGATTCGAGGCCGTCCTCGGCAAGCTCGACGTGATCGGCGAACAGCCGCTCGACGAAGCGTTCAAGACCATCGGCAAGACCCTGGTGATGACCATCGGCGGCGCTTCCGGACCGCTCTACGGAAGTTTCTTCATGGCCGCGGGTGATGCGCTGTCGAGCACCCGGCAACTGCCCGAGGACATCGCGGAAGTCTTCGGCCGCGGCGTGGGCGCGGTGAGCGCGCGGGGCCGTTCGCAGCAGGGCGAAAAAACGATGCTCGATGTCCTGTGCCCGGTGCTGGAAACCCTGAAAGCCGACGCGGGCAGCCCCGATCTCATCCAGCGGGTTCGCGCGACGGCGAGCGAGTCGGCTGCGCGAACGGCGCCGATGCAGGCGACGAAGGGGCGCGCGGCGTTCCTCGGCGCACGCAGCGTCGGGCATGTCGATCCCGGCGCCCGGTCGAGCTGCCTTCTGCTGCACGCCGTTTGCGACGGCCTGGAGGCGCGGCGATGAGCGACACGGTCGGCATCGTCATCGTCTCGCACTCGCAAGACATCGCGAAGGGCACCGCCGACATGGTGCGGCAGATGGTCGGCAGCGAGGTGAGGGTGGCTTTCTGCGGCGGCGATCCGGACGGCGGTCTCGGTACCAACGTGCCGTTGATCATCGATGCCATCAACAAAGCCTGGTCGCCGAAAGGAGTTGCGGTTCTCGTCGACCTTGGCGGCGCGGAAACGAATAGCGAGATGGCCGTCGAGATGTTGCAGCCCGAGCGGCGAAATCTGGTCGTCGTATGCAACGCCCCGATCGTCGAAGGAGCCGTCATGGCGGCAACCGAAGCCGCGGGTGGCAGTTCGCTCGAGCAGGTTCGAGCGGTCGCCGAGGAACTTTCTGCCGGTTAAGTCGCGGCCCGAAAGGGCTGAGGAATTTGAGGATTGGAATGATGTTGGAAGGCCGCAAGCCGAACGGCGAGATCGTCACTGGTAGCGTGCAGTTGATTCACGCTGCCGGGATGCACGCGCGGCCGGCGGTCAAGCTGACCAAGCTCGCAAAAAAATTTCAGGCTCAAATCTCGATCAGGGCGTCCGAAGCGGCCGAATGGACCAACGCCAAGAGCATCGCCAAAGTCATGGCGCTGCGGGCGGCACGCGACAGCATCATCGAGATCAAGGCGTCGGGTGATGATGCGCAGGCAGCCGTGGCGGCGCTGATCGATCTCGTCGCCACCGATTTTCCAGAGACCGGTCAATGAACATGCGCGCGGGCCTTGCAGGATTGACTTACCGGGGCAAGACCGCGTCGATCGGGTTCGCTCACGGACCATTCTGGCGCGTCGACGCCACGACGAACGGCCGGCGGGCGGCGGGCAATCCCCAGGAAGAAGAACTCGCGCTTCGCGAAGCGCTTGCCGCGGCGAGCCGGCAGATCACGTCGCTGGCGGATGCCGCGGGCGGCGAGGCTGCGCAAATCCTCGAATTCCAGACCGCGTTGCTGGAAGACGATGACTTTCTGGAGCCGGTTTTCGCGGCAATCGCCGACGGAGAGTCCGCTGATATGGCGTGGTCGTCGCTCCTCGACGGACAGATTGCGGACTATGAAGCCGCGTCCGACGAATATCTTAGCGCGCGATCCGCCGACCTGGCGGATCTGCGCGATCGCGTCGCCCGCGCGCTCCGCGGCAGCGATGGAGCGGTGGTGAAAATTCCCGATGGCGCGATTGTTTGCGCTGAAGATCTGCCGCCGTCGCGGTTTCTGGAAATCGACTGGGCGCGCGGCGGCGGCCTGGCGTTGCTCGGCGGCAGTCCCATGAGTCACGTCGCGATGCTGGCGCGGGCGCGCGGCATCCCCATGGTCGTGCAGCTTGGAACCCTGGCGGATAGCGCCCGGACGGCATTGCTGGACGGCGAAGGCGCGACGCTCGAACTCGATCCGACCGCGGATCAGGTCGGCCTGTTCGAACGGCGCCGGGAAGCGCACAAGGCGAGCAGGGCTTCGGCGCGCGCCATTCTCCGCCGGCCCCAGGCGTCGTGGGGCGGCGAGACCATAAGGCTCCTGATCAATATTCAAAGCGTTGCGGACCTCGATCACGCCGATGCGCAACACGCCGACGGCATCGGCCTGATGCGCACAGAATTTCTGCTCGGCGGGCCGGGAGGCTTGCCCGACGAGGAAACCCAGTTTCAGGCATACGACGCCGTGCTGCGCTGGGCCGGAAAACGCCCGGTTACGATCCGTACCTTCGACGCCGGCGGCGACAAGCCGGTGCCCGGCTTTACCTTCGACGGTGAGGCAAATCCCTTCCTTGGCGTTCGTGGCTTGCGCCTTTGCCTGGTGCGGCCGCAGGTGTTTTCCGTGCAGCTTCGCGCGCTCGCTCGCGCCGCGGTGCGCGGGAACCTTAAGGTCATGTTTCCGATGGTGACGATACCCGAGGAACTGGAAGCCGGCCGCAAGTTCCTTGTTGAAGCCGTCGAAGCATTGCGCGCTGAAGGCGTACCGGCGGCGCTGCCGGAGCTTGGAATCATGGTCGAGGTTCCGGCCGCCGCGCTAGCGATCAAGCAGTTCAAAGCCGGGTTCTTCTCGATCGGTTCGAACGACCTCGCCCAGTATGTGACGGCCTGTGACAGGACAAATGGGTCGCTGGCCAGATTGTGCGACCCTCTGCATCCCGCGATGCTGGAACTTATCGACCGCACCGCCGCGCACGGCAAATGCATCGGCGTCAATGTCAGTGTGTGCGGCGACATGGCCGGCGACCCCCGTTACATCCCCGCGCTGCTGTCCTGCGGTTTGAGGGAGCTTTCGGTCAATCCGTCCGCTTTGGCGCAAGTCAAGCAGGCCATCAATGGCTGAAGCGCGGGGGCCCGTGGCGGAAGCGGCATTCGACGAACCGGGCGAAGTCACCGCCGTCGCCGAGTACAAGCGCATATTCAAGGAAGTGCTCGACAGCCGGCCATCGGGCATGCGGATTCGGCTCGCGCATGCGATGGGCAAGAACAGGAGCTTCGTCAGCCAGATATCAAATCCGGCTTATCCCGTTCCGGTTCCTTTCCAGCATCTCAATACGATCTTCGAGGTTTGTCATTTTCCGCCCGCCGCCAAGGAGGCATTCCTTCGCGCCTATGCGCGCGCTCATCCGCGGCGGTTGGGGCAACTGACCAAGATTCCGCGCGATCGATCGATCACGCTGCATCTGCCGGATCTTGGCAGCACGAAGCAGAATGGAAGACTTGATGCACTAATGCACGAATTTGCGCGACGCCTGGTTGCGATCCTGCAGGACGAAAAATAACAGACGCGCGCGATTTTCAAGGGGAGGGGGGCGTGAGGAAATTCATCAATTCCGTCGACACGATGCTGGCGGAGAGCCTTGACGGATTCGCGGCCGCGCACGCCGATATTGTTGCGCTTGGACCGGATCGCAAATTCGTACGCCGCCGCAAGCCGGCTTCGGACAAGGTCGCCCTGATCTCCGGCGGCGGCAGCGGTCATGAACCGCTACACGCGGGATTTGTCGGCAAAGGGATGCTCGATGCGGCATGTCCGGGGCAAATCTTTACGTCACCGACACCCGACCAGATCGTCGAGGCGGCGGCGGCCGTCGGCGGCAAGGCCGGCGTGCTCTTTATCGTGAAGAACTACGCCGGCGATTGCATGAATTTCGAGATGGCCGCGGAGCTGCTCGATGGCCCAGTGGCAACGGTGATCACCAACGACGATGTGGCAGTCGAAAAATCCACCCACAGCGCGGGCCGCCGCGGCGTCGCCGGTACGCTGGTGGTGGAGAAGATCGTCGGCGCGGCGGCCGAGAAGGGCATGGACCTCAAAGCCTGCGTCGCGCTCGGCACAGACGTCAACGCCAGGACTGGATCGATCGGCGTGGCGTTGACCAGTTGCACGGTCCCTGCCGCCGGAACGCCGACGTTCGCGCTGGCCGAGGATGAGATGGAGATGGGCGTAGGAATCCACGGCGAACCGGGCCGCAAACGGGTCAAATTCGCCGCGGCCGACGCGATTGCCGATGAGATGATCGGCGCGATCCTGACCGATCGCGGCAATCCGAAATCAGGTGATTTTCTTCTCCTGGTCAACGGCTTTGGCGGCACGCCCGCCCTCGAACTCTATCTCATGTACAACGCCGCGCGGCGTATCCTGGAAAAGCGCGGACTGAAAATCGCCCGCTCTCTGGTCGGCTCCTATGTCACCTCGCTGGAAATGGCCGGGTGTTCGATCACGCTGACGGAGCTCGACGACAAGCTGATTGGCTTGTGGGACGACGACGTTCACACCGCCGTGCTCAGGTGGTGATGCGCCTCATGTGACGTACGGATGCTCTTTGCGATCCGCATCGCGCATCCAATCCGGGGGACAGCCATGGCGGTACGCAAAACGCTGATCGTCAGGAAGGAAGACGCCCTGCCTTTCGCTGTCGACACGATAGAGTACCGCGGAAAGCTCTGGCTCGTCCCTGAGTGGCTGCGAGGGCGGACCGCGGGCACCTGGTCGCCGACCAGAATCATATGCATCGACGCGTTGTCTCTGACGAAGGCGGAGCCGGAGCAGGACGCCGACTTCGTATTGACCACGCCGCTCAGCCGGTCGGTTCTTGAGGGACGCGCGGTGACGCAAGATCACGTGGTGATAGAACGGCCCGATATTTCACTGCGTGAAGATACTGACTTCTTTAGCGATCGTTGAAGCGCGAACAGGCAAGTCTTGGTTTCCAGTGCCGCCGCGCTCGGTGTCGTAACGGACTCAGCGGCAATCTAAAATTGCGCGTGAAACCGTCCGGCAAAAACATTCACCGGCCCGCGTTCGGTGGCGTAAGCCGGATTGACGACGAGCTGATAGTCGGCCGAGAGCCGCGTCGATGCGGTGAGAGCGTAGCTGTAATAGGCCTCGACGATCTCTTCGAGCCCGGGATTTGGCAGTTGTCCGTCACCGATCACGATTCCGAGCCCACCGTCGTTGAGGAAGGCGGCGTGCGCCGGCGAAATCCCGTTGACGACGCTCGCGAGGCCTACCGTGTCGTTCGGCCTGCCCCATGACTTGCCCGACAGCGAGAGCCCTCCGGCGACCGTGCGGTCGATGTCGGTGAACGCATAAGGCTCGATGTTGCCGTTGGCCCAGCCGGCGCGGAGGAAGGCGCCGAGATTGGCTGTGATTTCCTGCTCGACGTTCATGCTGACGCCGCCGCGGCTTTGATATTGGCGGACGGCGGCAATATCCGCCGGGCCGCCCGTCACCGCGCCCAACGCTATTGCATTCTCGAAATTTCCCATACCGCCTCGCGTCAGGAAGCCGGAGATCGCTATCTTGCCGGGATGGCCCCATAAATCGTATCGGCGCTCGATCTCGCCGACCCACTGGAATTCCGAAAACGACGGATTGAGCTGGACGCCGGCGGGCACGACCGGAAGATCGAAGAACCCGCCGCGCACGGTCCAGTTTCCATGATACCACTCCGCGGCCGCGCCGATCGTGAATCCCAGTGCGTCGGCTGCATAGTCGAACGTTCCGGTGTCGATGACCGCCCAATTCAAGAAGTCGATGCGCGGGTCGTGTGCGTATTTGTTGTTGTCGAACACATCCGCGACGTCGAATTTTCCGATTGTGAGGACGATCCGGTCGGCGGTCTGGCTTTGGGAAAATTGATTGATGCCGGCAGACACTTTCTGGGTGTCGCCGCCGAGATCGATGGTCTGCCGGATGAAAGCTCGCTGGAGGCGCGAATAGGGGTCGTTTGATCCGACCTTATAGGCTTCGCCATTGACGAAGCCCGCGACCCCGTGCGTGCCGTCGAGCCCGAAGCCCTGATAAACCTCCGGATCGATCCACAATTCGGCGCCGTGCCACAACCGCAGGCCGAGATAGAGCGTGGTGTCCCAGGTCTCGCGGCCCTGACCGCCTCCTGTCAGGCTGTTGGGTCCCTGATAGGGCGAGTGAAAGGCCGGATATCCCTGTTCGACGAACGTAGTCTGGCCGTGAATGCTCAAGGGGTCCGTATCCGGTGCGGGCCGGGCTTGAGCGATCCGATTTGATGACGTTCCGTCGCCGCCGAACCGATAGTTCAGGCCGGCGCGAAGTTCGTGCAGTGACAGATCGGAGTTGTACTGCTGTCCCGCGGCCGGATACGCCACGCTCTCCGTACCAAAGTCGGTGTAAAGATATTCGATCTTCGCCGTCCATTTCGGTGAGATCGGAATTTCGACGCCAGCCCCGAGCGTCCAGCCCAATCGCCACAACAGTGCCGTTTCGGCCGTACCTGGAGCGGCGGTGCCGCCGAGCGGCGTTCCGGCGACCTGCGTGCGCGCCAATTGGTCGTAGCTCCACGCGAAGCCGCCCGTCGCGTAAAAAAGCCAATTCGCCGGAGCGTAACCGATGCGGGTGCGCACGGTGCCGAACGCCAGGGCCGTTTCGGCGTAGGTCGCCGTACCACTAAGCGGGGACGATATTATCTGACTGCCGCCGACGAGGCTCGGGAACGAGCTGTCGGCTTCGATGCCGAGGAGCAGCCGCGACGGAAGCATATAATTGTAGCCCGCTTGGGCTCCGAGAAAGTAGCTGCCGTTTCCGGTAAAAATGTCATAGGCGTTGAAAAAATTGACGGTACCGGATTCGCTGGGGGCTGCCGCGCCTGCCTGCGTTGCCGACCAATTTGAACCGCCGATGACATAACCGTAGTGCGTGCCGACGTAAAACCCGCTCCAATCGTAGGCGGGCCCGGGCGCTGCCGCAGGCCGAATATCATCGGCCGCGAGCGTGCGCTCCGCCGTCGCCAGCGAAAAACCGATCACGATCCCTATGGCAAACGTTCTCACCGCCACCCCACGGCCGTAGTCTGCCCATTTTCTTGATGCTCATTATGACAGTCTTATTTGGCGTCAGTGGTGTGCTTCTGCCGCACCTCTCGGCCATGTGATCCATGTCCTTCGATCCGGGGCAGGACCTTTTCGGCAAGAAGGATCATCGACTGCCGGGCGAGATCGCGGTCGAGCCAGTCGTGCCCCGCATAAAGAAGCGTGCCGAAATCCCCGACGTTCTCGCGGAACGCCAGCAGCTTGTCCGCTACCTCATCGGGCGTACCAAACGTGACCAGGGCGTCCAGGATCGTCTCAAGATTGACGTCCCCGTCGGGCATGTCGCGGCGCGTCTTGAACAACTCCAGTCGCCCGTGGCGGCGCATTTTTACAAGGAGTTGGTGGTAATAGAACCGATACGGGCTTATCGCCGAGGTCGCGTATTCTTTCGCCGTATTTCGATCCGTCGCGACGAACACACTCTTCGCCACCCGCCAGTTTTTAGGGTCCGCCTTGCGCCCGGCACGCTCGCAGCCCTCCACATATTTTGGCCAGTGGCTTTTCACCCAGACCGGCATGAGAAAGTTTGCCGAGATTGGATCCCAGCCTCGGGCCGCGGCCTCCGTTACGCCTTTTGAAAACGGAGCCACGGCGGTCACCACGATTGGCGGGTGGGGCCGCTGAAATGGCTGCGGCAAAATTCCCTGGCCGATGTCCGCCACCAGCGAACGTGCGGTCGAAATCGTCCAATACTTGCCCCGGATGTCATACGGAGGAGATGATGTCCAGATTTCCAGGACCTGATTGATGGCTTCCAGAAACATCTCGTTGCGGTTCGCGTCCATGTTTCCGAAAACTTCAGCATCGGAAATAAGTCCTCCAGGACTGATGCCGAAAATGAAACGGCCATCGAGCAAATGATCCAGCATGGCGACCTGCGCCGCCACGGCCGCCGGATGGTTGTTGGGCATGTTCATCGTGCCCGTCCCAAGCTTCATGGAGCGGGTTGCTTCGGCAAGCGTCGCGAGAAAAATCAAGCAGGAGGTAATATTCTCGGCCTTGTCGGTGGCATGCTCACCGCAATAGCCTTCGGCAAAGCCCAGTTCGTCGGCCAGGATAAATGCTTCACGGTCTTCCCGGAGCGACTGGCGCCAATCCTTCGTTGGCGGATGGATCGGCATTGTAAAGAAACCGAGCTTCATCAACATTCATCCTTTGAGCGACAGTGTCATTTCGAAATTGTTGTTAGCAGACCGGAGCTCCCGTTGCACTATCGCACGAAGTCATTCGCTCCGGGATTGGGTGCATATGCCGATCGATTATTCTTTCTGAACGGTAACGGCCTCGGTGCAACAAAGCGCGCGCCTCGACGGCCCATTGTCCAACTGCTCGAACCGAACGGGCGGCGGAGTAGGGCACTGCCCATAGGTGCGCCTCGCGTGCCGCCGCCGGCGTCGCGATGGGACCAAATACGCATGGCCTTTAGGCGCGCGCGGCAGTTGCCGGACACACCAGTTGGAATGCCGCACGATTAGAGCGATGTCCGCTGGTGACGTACAAGAACTCGACGGTATGGAGGTCGCTGCCTGCGACAAGCATGCGGCCCTCCGGCGGAAAGACACTTGACCGGCGGCATACGCTACAGTGGTTTGTTAAAATGAAATAATGGGGCGTGCTTTGAACGACAGGGTGGTGAAGCTTCCGGAACCGGGACTACCGAGTTTCCCTGGGCATGGAGATCACCGACAATTTCATCATCTCGATTTAGTTCGAGCGACGCGGAAAAATTTTAAACTTCTCCCGCATGTGGAATTTATGTGCCGAGCGATTTTTCGCAATCACTGGGTAATGTCGGCCAAGTGCCAAACGCCGACATAAAGACGCTTGTCGGTTGTTGAAATCAGCCGAAGCGAAGATGCCTTCCTGTGGCCGCATTTGATTGGTCAATGCGCCGCTGCGCAGCTGCTGTGGGAGTGGCTCGCTTCCCCCTCGCGCTCCCTGGAACAGAAATTGGCAGAACGAAAAGGGAAATCTGCCGGTTCGTGCGCGTCCGTTTCCGGGGCAACTTTCATGATGAATCAGGATGTTGCGCGAAACCGTCGTGCCGCGCACTTGAAAAAATACCAACAAGGCCCTATGTCGCGTTCATCGATTCCCACTCAAGCGATGATTTTGCTCAATCGCGCGGGCAAGACGGGGCCCGCGATAGCGATGATTGCTGTTCGGCGGTGACTTGATCGTTGAATTCATGCCGTCCGCGCCGCGTGGGAATGCGCTCGGCGGCATTGGTTGGAATTTCTTACTGAGAGGAATTATTTCGGGCCATGCCATTCCGCAAACTGCCGATAGGGCGATGAGCCTGATTCTAACACTTGCCTCGCGCAATCTCTTTCATGACCGGGTTCGACTGATCGCCACCGTGGTGGGGATCGTCTTCTCGATCGTGCTGGTCACCGTTCAGCTCGGCGTCTTCATGAGTTTCGAGCGCATGATCACGACGATGATCGATCATGCGCAGGCCGATTTCTGGATCGTGCCGCCAGAGACAAAGAGTTTCGAGGACTCCTCGTTGCTGACCGGACGCGAACGTCTCCACGCTTTGTCGGTCAACGGTGTCATCGATGCCATCCCGGTCCTCGTCGGCTACGCATCGTGGCGCAAGCCAAATGGCGGTGCATCGAAGTCGGTGTTTCTCGTCGGCGCGCCGATGAACGCGCAATGGATTGTACCCCTGGGATATCGTCGACGGCAGCCGCGACGATCTCTCGATGTCCGGCTCCGTCGCGATAGACCGGTCCTATTCGGCGCAACTCGGCATCGCGCAGGTCGGCGAGAAAGCCGAGCTCAACAATCAAAAGGCGCGCATTGTTGCGATGACCAAGGGCATCCGCTCGTTCACCACGACACCGCACGTGTTCGCGTCGCTCGATACGGCGCGCGCCTATTTGGGCGTTCCGCCGAACAAGGCCAACTATTTCATCGTTCGCACCGCGCCGGGTGCAAACGCGGCGGCGGTGCGCGGCGGGCTCGTTGCCAGCATGCCCGACGTGGAGGTGCTCACGTCGGAAGAATTTCGCCACCGCAGCCTGCTGTTCTGGCTATTCGACACCGGCGCGGGAGCCGCACTGCTCGGCAGCGCCATCCTCGGCGTGATCGTCGGAACCATCATCGTGGCGCAGACGCTATATTCCAGCGCCAAGGATCATCTCAAGGAATTTGCGACGCTTCGCGCTATCGGCTCGTCTCGCGGCTACATCCTCAACGTCATTCTCGGTCAGGCGCTGCTCAGCGCGATTGTCGGATTCTCGATGGCCGCTGCCATCGACTTCGCTCTTGTCAAGGCGACCGCGGATGCGGCCTTGCCAATCGTGATGACCCCGGAACTTGCGGTTGGCCTGTTCGTGCTCACCACCGCGATGTGCGCCATCGCGGCGGTGGCGGCGATCAGGGTCGTCACCCGGACTGATCCCGTTCTGGTGTTCGCGCAATGACGGAAATCATGCTCGAGGCGACCGGCATCAGGAAGGTCCTCGGCGACGACGCCGGGCGCCTCGAAGTCCTCAAAGGTATCGATCTGTCGCTTGGCGGCGGCGAACTGACGCTGCTGATGGGGCCCTCCGGCAGCGGCAAGACGACGCTGCTTTCCGTACTTGGATGCATGCTCACGCCGACCATCGGCACCGTTCAAATTCGCGGCCGCTCCACGACCGGGCTTGGGCCTGAGGAACTCGCCAAATTGCGTCGCGAGAATGTGGGCTTCGTATTCCAGTCCTATCATCTGTTTCCGACTTTGACCGCGGCCGAGAATGTGCGCATGGCGCTCGATGTGCGCGGCGTGCGCTCCGCGCAGGCGCGATCCAAGGCCGAGCAGGCGCTCGAAACCGTTGGTCTTGCACACAAGGCGAAATCTTTTCCGCGCGCGCTGAGCGGCGGAGAGCAGCAGCGCGTCGCCATCGCACGCGCAATCGTGGGCAATCCCTCTCTCGTTCTCGCCGACGAGCCGACCGCGGCTCTCGACAGCGAAAGCGGACAAGCCATCATGACGCTGCTGGCGGACATCGCCAAGGATCCGAAACGCGCGCTGTTCATCGTCACGCACGATCCACGGATCATGCCTTTCGCGGACCGCATCCTGCGCATCGAAGATGGACGAATAGTCGGCGATCAAAGGCGCGGCGAGCGCAGCGGCGCCATACGCGCCCTCAAAATCGCGAGTTAGAAGGGATAATGATGTTCAAGCGAAATATGAAAATGCCGATTTTCGGCGCAGTGCTGGTATTGGCGGCCGTTTCGACGGCACCGGAATTCACAAAGAAATCCCGCGCCGACGAATTGCAGCCCGACGGCTCCAGCGCTTCGCAGACATCATGGGATGCGGTTGCGCTCGGACGCGTGGAGCCGCAATCGCGCGAAATCAGGATCGCGGTTACGATTCCGGCGCAGGTTGCGGATGTGATGGTCAAGACCGGCGACAAGGTATTCGCCGGCGAGTTGCTGGTACGCCTCGACGACGAAGAGGCGCGTGCTCGCCTGGCGGCTGCCGATGCCCAGGTCGCTCTCCACAAGCGCGCCCGCAACGATCAGTCTTCCTCGACGGCGTCGGCTGACCGGCGCAAGGCCGAAGATACGGTTGCGGATGCGGAACGGCTGGTTGCCGATGCCCGCTCCGCGCTGGACAAGGTTACGGCCGATTGGCGGGCAGGGCGTGCGCCGCAGACCGATCTCGACGCAGCGCGCTCGGCCTTGTCGCGCGCGCAGGACCGGCTTACCGAGCAGCAGGGTGTTCTCGCCAAGTTGAAGGCGTCGCCCGATACGCCGCTGCCGACGCGCGCGGAGGGCGAACTCAACGTCGCCCGCGCCGAATGGACGCTGGCGCAGGCGGCCCTTGAAAAGACGCGCATCCGCGCGCCGATCGACGGAACCGTGCTGCAGGTGGATGCCCGGAATGGCGAACTCGCGGTGCCATCAGTCGGAACAGGCGATGCTGGTGCTCGGCGACATTTCCGCGTTGCGCGTGCGCGCCGAGGTCGAAGAGCAATATCTCGGACGCGTGCATGTCGGCCAGCACGTGAAGGTTCGCACGGCGGCGTTTCACGGCCGCGAATTCAAGGGAACGGTCTCGTCGATCGCCGGGATCGTCGGCCAGGGGCGGATCAATTCGCGCGGTCCGCGTAAGTTCAACGACGTGGACGTTCTGGAGGTCCTCGTCGACTTGCCGGACGCCGGTCCGCTCGTCGTCGGCGAACTGGTCGACGTTTATTTCAGCTCCGAGCAGGCGAGCGCGCAATAGCAAGATCGCGCGTCGCGGCCGTAGCCGTCAGGAACGCAGGCGGTGTCGTCGCTCGCGGAACGCCCATCCGAGCGCATTGGCGGCAAGCGTCATAACCGCGATGATGACGAGGTACTCGATCACTTCCTGCCAGTCGCGCGCGACTGAAGGCATGATATCGCGGAAGTCGAACGCTGCGCCCTGATTTCCGAGCGCGGTGTTGATCACCAGCATGCCGAAGACGGCCGCGAGACCGACGGCGACGCCGGTAACGAACGCAGGCAAAGTGCGAAAGCCGGCCTGAAAACACAGGCCGATCCCGAGCGCCAACAAACGGCCGCGAATAGTCTGCGTTTCCAACGAGAGGGGATTCTTCTGACGACGCGTGTAGCAACGGCCGCGTCTGGTCGTTCGGTAGAGAAGGTCCTTATGCGCCTACCAATTTCAGCAACGAGCACGCGCTGATCTTGAGACTGCCGTCGGATTGCGGCTCCAATGTGTAACGCGCCACCCAGGCCACGCCGTCGGCATCGACGATGTGGACGTCCTGCATGACCTTTCCGCCCACAACAACGGCGTTCCCAAATTCGAAGCTTTTGTGACGGTAGACCGGGGAATAACCGTTCCGAACCATCGACATGAAGGCTTCCGGATTTCGGAAAATGCTCTTTATTCCGGGCGCGGCGAAGGCGTATGCCGCCACCGCGTCGTCGCGACTGATGGCTTCGTCCTGGGAGCGGATGACGGACTGCGCGGTGTCGATGTCTTCGGCTTGAGCGAGCGTCGTGAAGCCGATGAAAAATGCAACCAACAGGACAACAATACGCACGGTGTTGCTCCTCGCTTGGTGATCTTCGTCGCTATCTTCCGGCTATATTCTTACAGTTGGGCTTAGCCGGCAACAGCGCCCATGTGCTGAAACCCCGGTGGGCTGGCGGTACGCCAGTGTCCGCCGTCACTGCATTCACCATGACGGCCGCGAAGTCCTGCCCCGCGCATGGCAGCCGCGCGGATACTTTGCAAGACTGCCCGCCCATTCCTAGATTAGGTGTAGTTTCAGGAATGCGGCATAGCCGCGCAAGGATCGGCCACTCGTTCATCAGGATCGATTATGAGCAGACTGCCTACTCTTTTCATCCCACACGGCGGGGGACCCTGTTTCTTTATGGATTGGGATCCACCCGATACCTGGAGCCGCATGGCCGACTACTTGCGCCACGTCCCGGATGAGGTGGGAGCTCGACCCAAAGCGCTCCTGGTGATTTCCGGCCATTGGGAAGAAAAAGTCGCCACCATCCAGAACAATCCTTCGCCGCCGCTGCTCTATGATTATTACGGCTTTCCGCCGAGCACCTATCAGATCAGCTTCCCGGCGCCGGGTGCTCCCGAAGTGTCGGCGCGGGTTGCCGAGTTGCTCACGGCGGCGGGCATACCAAATCAGTTCGATCATGACCGGGGTTTCGATCATGGAGTGTTCATCCCGCTGAAGGTGGCCTACCCGCACGCCGACGTGCCGATCGTGCAACTGTCGCTGCTGGCCAGCATGGACCCGGCGGAGCACATCCGGATCGGTCAGGCGCTGGCGCCATTGCGCGATGAAGGTGTGCTGATCGTCGGCAGTGGCATGAGCTACCACAACATGCGCACGCTGATGGCGAGCCTGCGCGGGGGCGCTGACGGCCGCGCGGCGGACCCCGGCTCGCAGCGCTTCGACGATTGGCTCGAGGAAACTCTGACCAAAGCGACACCCGAAGCACGCGTCGCCGCGTTGTCCCATTGGGATCAGGCGCCCGCCGCCCGCAACGCCCATCCGCGCGAGGAACATCTGCTGCCCCTTCATGTCGCGGTCGGCGCGGCCGGTGGCGATCCGGGCCGGAGGACGCTGAAGGACGTCGTGATGGGCGCGGTTAAATCGGCGTTTCGGTTCGGCTGAGCCTTCGCCCGCCGCCCGCTTGCGGCCGAAGACCACGCGACTGGTCGGTTTGGGACGGACGGCGCAGGGAGGGATGCGGGCGCCGGTCGCTGGCTGGAACGATTGTAAAACGTGGGGTTCCCGGGGCGTGGCAATCGCCGCGAGGGCGGGTTAAATACGTGCTGAAAACGAAAGGCCCGTCATGCCAATAGAGCTGGATGAAAATCAGGATCGCCCGTGCCTGCATTGCCTCATCGTCGAACTGATCGACGAGTTTTATGCCGGGCATCCCGCAGCCACCGGCGAGCCGGATACGATCGATACCGACGAAGTGATCAACGCGCTTGCCAAGACCGTGGCGGAATTGACCAGCAGCCAGGACGCCGAGATCCGTCAGAAAATGATCGAACAGCTGATGCAAGAGATCATGAATTACGACACCGAATTTCGTCAGGACGATGTGGCCGCGGGATCGCGCTCCGACGCGCGTCACTGAACACGCCGCGGCGCGACAGCCGCTTTGGTGCCGGAGCGACCCTCCGACTGTTTCACCGATGCGATCGCCGATCCGCCGCCTAAAGGTCCGCGGCGGCAACCGCCTCACGCACGATCGCCGTGAGACGCCCGTCGCCGTGCTCCATGCTTTCGAGGATGGAAAAATGATCGGCGTCGGGAATCTCGTGAAAGACGACCGGCAGACCGGATTTGGCCCGTTCCACAGCGTAATCAACCGACTGTTGATACATCAGCGGAACTTCGGTGCCGCCGACGACGATTGTCACCGGTGGGGCGGGTGACGATTGCTGCCGGATTGGCGAGTTGCGCTGGGCGGCGTCGGCGTCGAGACGAAGCTTGTCGTTGACGAAACAATGCCGCATCGGTTCGAGATCGTAGATGCCGCTGATGGCGACGCATCCCCGGACGGACGGGTGATCCATGGTGACGGCGGCGAGGTGCGCACCGGCAGACCAGCCTGACAGAATGATTTTCGATGGATCCGCGCCAAGTCCTGGCAGATCCGATGCCAGCCAATCAAGCGCCCGCCGGATCTCCGCTACCATTTCATCCATGGATACCTCCGGGGCCAGCGTATAGCCGACCAGCGCCACGTTTATCCCGGCTGACAGCGGTCCAGACGCGACGAACGTGAAGGCTTCCTTGGATCGCATCTGCCAATACCCGCCGTGAAGAAAAATCAGGGTCGGCGCGGCGGGCGTGCCCGCCTTCAGAAAATCGATGCGATTGCGCGGGCGCGGACCGTAGCAAAGATCGAACGCGCCGCCGTATTGCTGTCTGAGCAGGGCGCTGCGGTGTTCCCACGCCGCAACCATGGCCGCGCTATTCGCGACCGCTGCCGCGTTGTTGTATGCCTTGTCGAGACTGGCGCGGTCCAGACTGCGCCAGTCGAGGCGGGGCCGTGGTGGTGTCATGCCTCGGAAAACGTGATTGCGATGACACCGTTTGCGGCTGACCCTGCCTAGTCTAGCCGGCGGCCTTCTTGGGCAGCGACGAGATGACGTCCGCGGCCTTGGTGACGAAGCCGAAGCACTTCTTGATGTTCCACAAGGTCGCTTCCGCGCAGAAATCCGGCGAAGTCGTACCGCAACAATCCTCGACGAGCACGCAATTGTATCCGAGGAAGTGAGCGTCGGTCAGCGAATGCAGTACGCACTGATCGGTGTTGACGCCACTGAAGAACAACGTCTTCACCTCGAGATTGCGCAGGATACTGTCGAGCGGCGTATCCCAGAAACCGCTGATCCGATATTTGTCGACCTTGATGTCCTCGGGCAGTTGGGCAAGCTCATCGACCACCGCCGCGGACCAGCTGTCCTTCTCCAGAAGGTGCGCCCCGTTGCCGGGCAATTCGCCGCCGATGCCGATGCCCTTACCATCGGGATTGAACACATAGAGAATTGTCGGCGGCAGGTTCATGCGGTCGGGCCGGTTGCCCCAATTAAGCCAGACGATCGGCACGCCGTTGGCGCGTAGGGCCGGAAGTATTGCCTGCAACGGCTTGATCGGCGCGCGCTCCGGCGTGAGGTCGGCGCCGAGCCAGTCGACCCATCCGCCCGGGGCGCAGAAGTCGTTTTGCATGTCGACGACGATCATCGCCGAGCGGCTGAGGTCAACGGTGATGTCTTGCGGTTGCGCGGCAATGGACGCGGGGACCACAGGCTTCGCCGGCATCGACAGATCGACGTGCGATGGTCCGACTTTCCAGGCATAGGCGCCGGCGCCGAGCCGCACCAACTCGACGTCACGTCCGCCAACGATGTTTGGCTTTGTCGTGTTCGACATTTTCCCGTTCTCCTGAACTGCGGGGTAGCGATCGCGTGCGGATCTCACGCAGGCGGTGTTTCAGCCGGCTAGGTCCCTGCAAGCGATATGCCAAGCGGGATGGACGGGCGCGGGCCCTACTCCCGTTCGATCGGCATGTTGCGGCGGGTTTCCAGCCGGCCGCTGTCATACTCGATGCGGCAGAAGTCGATGAAAGCGCGAGCTTCTGCGGGCAACTCGCGGGCGCGAGACCAGACCAGGCCGGTGTTCATCGTCGGGATGTTGGCGGCCACTTCACGTACTTCGATGCGGCTGCCTTCGAGCGACCACGGCCGATACATCATGTCGGAAAGGATTGTGACGCCCTGGCGAAAGGCGATGAGGCTTCGCACCGCCTCGACGGACTCAGTGCGGACGATGATGTTGGGCGCAAGGTTGTGCGCCCGCCAATACGCGCCCGTCGTCGCCTCGGCATCGTCGATGACGAGCTGGATATACGGCAGTTCCGCGACGTCGGCGAGCGTGATGATTTCCTTGTTCAGCAGCGGATGCTTCGGCGGCAGCCAAAGCCGGCGCATCGAATGAACGAGGGTATGGGTCAGGAACTTCTGGCGGTTGGAAAGATTGGATACCAGTATCAGCGCCAGGTCGTATTTTTCCGCGATCAGGCCGGTTTCCACTTCCAGCCTTTTGTCCTCCACAACCTGGACCTGAATATTCGGAAAAGT
This sequence comes from uncultured Alphaproteobacteria bacterium, assembly GCA_963850245.1. Lineage (GTDB taxonomy): Bacteria > Pseudomonadota > Alphaproteobacteria > Rhizobiales > Xanthobacteraceae > BOG-931. The sequence goes on from CAWKLA010000001.1 coordinate 51,385, forward strand.
GTTCTGAAACCGTGACAACAGGGGCGCCAGGAAATACCCGGCGACGGTAATGCTGGTCGCGAGTTTGAGGGTACCTTCCATCTCGCTGTCCGGCCGCGACATCGCATGGTTGGCGCCTTCGACCGCGGAAAGAATGTTGCGGCTGTGCGCCAGAAATCGATGGCCTTCGTAAGTGAGATCGAGACCCCGCGGCTGACGCTGGAACAGCTTCATGCGCGAGAGCGTCTCCAGCTCGCTGATCGCCTCGGTGACGACAGAGGGCGAAATTCCGAGCATGGCGGCTGCGGCGCTGATTTTTCCACTTTCCGCCACCGCGATGAAATAGCGGATTTGCCGAAAAGTGACCAACGCCATGAAACGCTCCGGTCTAAGGGAGCCGTCGCGTTCGGACTTTTGTGTCTTTGATTGCCTGCTCATAGTGCATTTCTGTGCACGCGTGCGCATCAATTAATCATTATGCGCTTGGCTTTCCCGAAAGCGCAATTCTGAAAATTGAATTTTACAAAGCCGGGGCGTGATTGCAACCTGATGATGTTCGCTGCGCTCCACTTCGGAGCGACAAACGTCGGCTAGGGCATGAACGTTCGGGGGCCGATGCGAAGCGCAATGTTGGGTTGCGAAGGCAGATGCGCTCTGCCGGCCGAGATTTCGCAATCGTACCTGAACAAGTGATGGGTTCAGTGGAGAGGAATTCCCTCGGCAACAATGACTACCCGCACGATAGCGTTGGTCCGCACTGCGCGCGCGAAGATTGCGTTCCAGCTGATATCGCCTGCCGAAATCACAAATGGTGCCGGGAAAGCGGCTTCCAGTTGCGGGCGCAGCATTGAACCAATTTGAACCGATCAATACCGGAATCTTCCCCTAACCAGAGAGGCAATACAAAAAATGACGGACCATCTTGCAGGTTTCAGAAAGCTCCGCCGGTCGATTTCGATGGTGGCGGCGCTTGCGGTCGCCGTGGCATTCGCGGGCTACGGCGCGCACAATGCATCAGCCGTGGAGATGTCGCCGGCCGCCAAGGCAGTGGTCGATTACGACAAATCCGGGGAAAAGCCGAAAAAGAAATACCGTATCGCCTACCTTACCGAATGCGTCGATAATCCATATTGCTTGGCGCGTCTCGCCGGCCTCAAGGCGGCCGCCGAAAAGTACGGCTTCGAGTTCAAAATCTTCGACGCCAATTTCAGCCCGGCCACGCAGGCGAAGGTCGTCGAGAACGCGGTCACCGAGGGCTTCGACGGCTATCTGTTCGGCCCGGCGGCGGCGCAGCCCGGTTGCGGTCTTTACAATCGGCTGTTGAAGCCGACCGGCAAGCCGGTCGTATCGATCGACATCGCCATGTGCGGCGATCCGGACTACACGGCCGGCCTCGCTGCGACCCTGACGATGCAGGGCCCGGCTCACTTCAATGAGGCCATCGACCGCGCCTTTGCGTCCTGCGAGGGCAATTGCTCGGTGGCAGCCGTCGGCGGCTTCGTCGGCTCCGATCTGTTCACTTACTGGGAAAACGCCATCAAGACCGCAGCCAAGAAATATCCCAACGTGAAAGTCGTGGTTGACGAGCCCGCCAATTTCGATCCGCGCATCGCGCTGACGAAGATCCAGAGCGCGCTTCTTGCACACCCGGAAATCAACATCATCATCTCATCCTGGGATGACATGTCGCGCGGCGTCGAACAGGCGGTCATTGCCGCCGGCAAAACGCCTGGCAAGGACGTGAAGATCTTCTCGGGCGGCGCCACGAAAGTCGGCGTTGGCAAGGTGCGGGCCGGCACCTGGACGCAGACAACGGCTTATCTGCCTTATCAGGAAGCCTATTACGGAGCGGCCGCCCTGATCATGGCGCTCGAAGGCAAGCCGATCAACGCCTACATCGACGAAGCCCTGCTGCCGGAGATCGTCAACAGCACCGGCACGATCTTCATCACCAAGGCGAACGCCGACAAGTACGAACCGGTCTACTGACCGGGGCGGCACAACCATCCAGGTTTCCGGGCGTTGCGGCCCGGAAACCTGCCAGCCGACAACGAGCTCACGATGGTTCAGTCACCGATCGGCAACAAGCGCATAAGCGAGTCCACGCTCGCGATCCGCGTGCGCAACGTGTCGAAATCCTTTCCGGGCGTTCAGGCGCTGCGCAAGGTCAGCTTCGTGCTGGAGACCGGCGAAGTGCATGGCCTCGTCGGCGCCAACGGCGCCGGAAAGTCCACCTTCATTCGAATGCTCTCCGGAGCGAGCACGCCCGACACCGGCGACATCGAGGTGCAGGGCCTGCCGATCTCGTTTGAAGACCCACGCGCCCAGCGCGACAACGGGATCGCCGCGATCTATCAGGAACTGACGATCATTCCGGAAATGTCGGCCGTTTCCAACGTCTTTCTTGGCGAGGTGCCGAACCGCTGGTTCATTGTCGATCGGCGCGGTATGGAGAAGCGTTTCAACGAACTTGCTGAATGGATGGGCGTCAAGATCTCGCCGCATGCGATCGCCAAGACGCTCTCGGTCGCCAATCAGCAGATGCTTGAAATCATGCGCGCGGTCCACGCCGAGCATGATGTCATCATCATGGATGAGCCGACGGCGCCGCTGGGTCCGTTCGAGCGTGCCCGGCTCTATGAGTTGATCGGACGGCTGAAGGAAAACAACGTCTCGATCATTTTCATCTCCCACGACCTGGACGAGGTGTTGCGGCTTTGCGACCGCGTATCGGTGATGCGGGACGGACAACTTATCGAAACCCGCCAGTCGTCCGGCTGGACCAAGGACAGCCTGGTGAAAGCGATGCTGGGCGACATCCAGATCGTTCCGGGCCGCAAGCGCGAACGCGGGGGGCTGAAGCAGCTTCTCGCGGTGCAAAACCTGTCGTTGCCCGGGGATATCTCCAACATCAATTTCGAACTCGGCGAGGGCGAGGTTCTCGGGATCGCAGGCCTGGTGGGCGCGGGACGGACGGAAGTCCTCCGTTCCGTCGCCGGCCTCGAACCGCTCGCCGAAGGGCGCATGGCGATCGGCGGCGAGGATTGTCCCTGGCCGCAGTCAGTCCGCGAAGCGATCGAGCGTGGTATTGCGCTGGCGCCGGAGGATCGTAAGCGCGAGGGCCTGGTTCTCTCGCGCTCCGCGCTTTGCAACCTTTTGCTGGCCGATATCAATTCCGCCTCGCTGGGTCCGGTTATTTTGCCCGCGATGCGGCGGGCAGAGGCGGCTGTGCTGGCCAAGCAGATCGGATTTAATCCCGACCGCCTCGATACAGATGCGCTTCATCTTTCCGGCGGCAATCAACAAAAGCTGGTCATCGGCAAGTGGTTGCACCGGCGGCCGCGCATCCTTCTTCTCGACGAGCCGACCCGCGGCATCGATCTCGGCGCGAAGCAGGAAATCTTCCAGACCATTCGCAGCCTGAGCGACGAGGGAATGGGCGTCATTCTGGTCTCTTCCGACCTGGAAGAGGTCGTCGAGCATGCCGACCGCATTGTGGTGATGGCGCGCGGCAAGCAAATTGCAACGCTCGAAGGCCACGAGGCGAGCGTCGAGCGCATCCTCAATCTGATATTTGCGGTCGAAAGCCGGCCGGCCATGGCAGGGGTGAACCAGCTTGCGAGCTTTTGAATGACAACAGTAAACACCATGCGCGCAGCGACCCCGCCGCGTCGCGGCGTGGCGCGATCAATTGCCGACACTGATCCGCGTCTACGGCATCATCCTGACGCTTGTTCTGCTGCTAGCGGTGGTGGGCATCGGCAATCCCGCCTTCCTGTCCGGGCAGAACATGTTCAACATGCTGTCGCAGTGGGCGCCGGCGGGGATCATGGCTGTCGGCATGACATTCGTCATCCTCACCGGCGGCTTCGACCTGTCGGTTGCGTCGGGATATTCGCTCTGCGCCGTCGTCGCCGCTTACGTCGGGCAAAGCTACCCGCCGTCGATCGCTTTCGCAGCCGCGATCGTCGTCGGACTGCTGTTCGGCCTGGCCAACGGCCTCCTTGTCGCGGTGGTGCGCATCAATCCCTTCATCACCACGGTCGGCAGCGGCTTCATCATCAACGGCGTGGCACTGGTGATGACCAAGAACGCCGCGTTCCTGGTCGACGATCCGTCCTTTGGCACGCTTGGCGCCGGGCGTTGGCATGGTGTGCCGTATTCCGGCATGCTGCTGATCCTGTTTCTGCTTGTCTTTGGTTTCATTCTCGCCCGGACCGTCTACGGCGAGGCGATCTATTCTGTCGGCGGCAATTACGAGGCGAGCCGGCTTTCGGGCATCCGCGTGCGCGCGGTGGTCGCCAGCACCTACGTGGTGCTCGGCGGCTGCATCGGCCTTGCCGGCAGCATCATCGCATCGCAGCTTTCGTCGGCACAGGCCAATCTCGACCCCGGCATCATTTTCGACGTGCTCACGATCGTCGTGGTCGGCGGCACGTCGCTCTCGGGCGGAACGGGAGCGATGTGGCGAACCGTCGTCGGGTTGGGAATCATCGCCACGATCTCCAACGGCTTCGTCCTGCTTGATATCAGTCCTTACTACCAGTCGATCATCAAGGGCACGATCATCGTCGCTGCGCTCGCGCTCGATGGCGGTTTGACGCGGCTGGTACGCGCTAAATGAAGAATGCCCCAGGGGAGGCGGACGCCCGGAGCGTCCAATCTCACTTCATTCGTCCGGGATCGGAATCGTCAAGGAGATGTCAGTGACCAATGCGTCTTTCACGCTGCCAGAAGACAACAATCGATAAGATCCATGCCGCCTATCGCGACAAGACGCTCACCTGCGTCGCGCTGGTGCAGGGCTATCTGGACCGGATAGCCGCTTACGATCAGAAGGGACCCGCCCTCAATTCCTACGCCGCTATCAATCCGGCGGCGTTGACGGAAGCCGCCGCGCTGGATGCCGAATTTCAGAAGACTGGAAAATTTAGCGGGCCGCTGCACGGGATTCCGATTTGCGTGAAGGACCAGGCGGAAACCAAGGGCATTCCGACGAGCTTCGGCTCGATCGCCATCAAGGGCTATATTCCGACCGAGGACTCGACGCTCGTCGCCAAGCTGAAAGAAGCCGGCGCGATTATTCTCGGCAAGACAACGCTGCCGGATTTCGCCACGTCCTGGTTTGGCTATTCATCCGCCACCGGCGAAACAAAGAATCCCTATGATTTGGCCCGGGATCCAGGCGGCTCCAGCGCCGGAACCGGCGCCGCCGTCGCCGCCAACCTCGCGGCGATCGGCATCGGCGAAGATACCGGCGGCTCGATCCGCGTGCCGGCGAGCTTCGACAATCTCGTCGGCGTCCGGGTGACGCCGGGATTGATCAGCCGCAAGGGTCTGTCGCCGCTGGTCGTATTCCAGGACACCGCCGGTCCGATGGGCCGAACCGTCAAGGACACTGCGATCGTGCTCGACGCCATCGTCGGTTACGATCCGAAAGATCCGTATACCAGCGCTTTCGCGATCGCCGGGCACAAAGGCAGCTACACGCAGAATCTCGACGCCAACGGCCTGAAGGGCACGACGATCGGCGTGCTGAAAGAGGCCTTCGGCAGCGACAGCGATCCGGATTGCGCCGAGGTCAACAAGGTCGTTCGCGCCGCAATCAAGTCCATCGAGGCGGCCGGCGCAGAGATCGTGGACGTCAGCCTGCCAAATTTGATGGACTTTATTATTGAGACGTCGCTCTACATCACGCATTCGCGACACGACATCAACGCGTTCCTGGGCGGCAAGCCGAATTTGGCCTATTCCTCGCTCGACGCGATCTACAAGGACGGCAAATACCACAAGAATCTCGATCTGATCAAAGACATCATGACCGGCCCGCTCAATCCGGCCGACGATCCGGAATATTACCGCAAGCTTGCCGCTCGCGATGCGTTTCAGCGCGCCGTCGTCAACATCATCGCCGCCAACAAGCTCGACGGAATTTGCTTTCCCTGCTGCCAGGTGCTGCCGCCGACGCGCGAGGAATTGAACAACGGCCGCTGGACGGTGCTCGACTTTCCCGACCAACACGCTGATCGCGGCGCAGACTTGGCTTCCGTCGATCTGCCTGCCCGCCGGCTTCTCGTCGGCGGGAGTTCCGGTCGGCCTGGAAATGGTGGTGCTGCCTTATCACGAGCCGGACCTGTTCCGTCTCGGCTACGCTTTCGAGCAAGCGACGCACCACCGCAAGGCGCCCGCGGCCGCGCCACCGCTATGACATGAAATCTGGTTCCTGGCCGCTATCACCCGTCGTAACAAATCGACGGCAAGCCTGGCGGCTTGCCTCGCCGCAACAGTGAAAAGCAGACGATGACGCACTTCCAGCGGCCAAGCCGTCCCGCCGCCGTGAGCGGCGAGGCGATGGCGGCGACGTCGCACCCGCTCGCGACAATGACGGCGATCGATGTGTTGCGCGACGGCGGTAACGCCGTCGATGCTGCGATCGCGGCGTCAGCGGTACTCTGCCTCGCCGAGCCGCATATGACCGGCATCGGGGGCGACTGTTTCGTTCTCTACTCGCCCAAAGCCCGGCCGCCGATCGCTCTCAACGGATCCGGCCGCGCGCCCGCGGCCGCGACGCTCGACTGGTATCTGGAACACGGCTTCGACGAGATCCCCGAGCGCTCCGCCCACGCCGTGACCGTGCCGGGTGCTGTCGATGCCTGGTTCCGGCTGCTCGCCGATCATGGAACGCGCGAGATGGAAGCGCTCCTGCAGCCGGCGATCCGTCTGGCCGAGGAGGGCTGTGAGGTGACGCCGCGCGTCGCCTACGACTTCGTCGGCTCTTGCGCGCAGATCGTGGACGATCCTGTAGCGGCGGAAATATTTTCGCGCCGTGGTGCGCCTCTCGATTTGGGCGACCGGATGCGTCAGCCGTTGCTCGCCGCCACCCTGCGCCACATCGCCAAAGAGGGTCGCCGCGGTTTCTACGAGGGGCCGGTCGCAGACGACATGGTGCTTCGGCTGCGCGGTCTCGGCGGCTTGCACACGCTGGAAGATTTCTCCGCCCAGCACGCAGTCTACGAAACCCCGATCTGCTCGAGCTATGCCGGCCACGAAGTCTACGAGTGTCCGCCCAACGGACAGGGCATTGTCGCGCTGATGATGCTCAACACGCTGTCGGGTTTCGATCTGTTCGCCAAGCAAAGCACCGAGGCCGAAAGGATTCACCTGCTGGCGGAAGCAACCAAAGCCGCCTACAGGACCAGGGATGCCTACTTCTGTGATCCCACCGTCAATCCGTTCGATGTCGACCGCTACCTTTCCGACGAATACGCCGATCAAATACGCGCCGGCTTGAATCGTCGCCGCGCGTCCGACGCATTGATCATGGACGAGGTGGAGCACAAGGATACTGTCTACCTTGCCGTCGTCGACCGCGATGGCAATGCCATCTCTTTCATCAATTCGCTGTTTGCAGAGTTCGGTTGCGGCATCATGGCGCCGAAGAGCGGCGTGCTGTTTCACAGTCGCGGGTCTATTTTCCGTGTCGCGCCGGGTCATCCAAACGCCATCGGCCCCCGCAAGCGGCCGCTTCACACCATCATTCCCGGCATGCTGGTGAAGGACGGACGGGCGGTGATGCCGTTCGGCGTCATGGGCGGCCATTACCAGGCGACCGGTCACGCCCATTTCCTCGCCCGGCTGCTGACCGGCGGGTTCGACCCGCAGGCCGCCGCCGAAGCGCCGCGGAGCTTCGCCTTCGGTGGCGGTTTGCAACTCGAGCCAACGATCGATTCCAGCACCGCCGCCGAACTCGAGCAAATGGGTCACGCAATCGCTTGGACGACGAAACCGCTCGGCGGCTGTCAGGCAATCCTGATCGACGCGCAGCGCGGCGTTCTGATCGGCGGATCGGACCCGCGTAAGGACGGTATGGCCTCGGGTTATTAGAGGCCGGGCGCGAAGGGCGCACTGCATCAAACAAGTCCGGCGTCGACGATACAATGCGGTGAGCGCTGCTCAGGCCTCCCGCGGATAGATGATGATGGAAAGGTACCGCATCGGCACCTTGATCAATTCTTCAGGGCCGTGCCGCGCGGCGGCGTCGAAGAACAGGGCGTCCCCCGGCTCCATCAGATAGGTGCGGTCGCCGTGGCGGTACAGAACCTTCCCGGAAAGCATGTAGATGAACTCGACGCCGGCATGTCGGAAATGGGTGTAGGGCGCGGCGCCTTCGGCCAGCGTGATCAGATAGGGTTCGACGCCGATGGCGCCGCCGAGCGCGTGGCCGAGCAGATCGTAAAGATGCCCGGCCTTGGTGCCGCGCCGTTCGATCCGCACTCCGGCACCGGCCTTGACGAACGAGCAGTCGCGCCGTTCGTCGGTTTCCGCGAATAGCCGGGTGATCGGCACGTTGAGGGCCTTGGCCAGCGAGTCCAGCGTCCCCAGCGACGGCGTGATGCTGCCGTTCTCGATCTTGGAAAGCATGCCGGCCGAAATCCCCGCCGCCGCGCCGAGTTCGGCCACGGTCAGATCGATCGACTTGCGCAACCGGCGTACCTCGAACCCGATGCTGGCCTCAAGCGGCCGGGCCGACACTTCGCTTGGCGCCTCGGAGCCGGTCTGGAGGCTGATGTCGGTATCGGGCTCGGGCCGCCGCAGGACTTTCTTGGCCGCCTGCGCGGCGGCGGGCCGGACTGTCGGTTTTGGTCGGGAAGCCATCGTCTTGCCTCTGCCGCTTTTACGCGCGCGACCTTCGCCAGATTCGCAGCCTCAAGAAAGGCCGCATACGGCAGGCCTCATCATCGCGATATTTTCCTGAGAAGAAAAAAAGGTGCGTCCTAGTTGACAGTATTGAGTTACGGGTACATCTACCGCGATAATCGTTATTGATCCGGGGGTGTTTTGCAATGTGCGGCATCGTTGGGCTGTTTCTCAAGGACGGTAGCCTCGAGCCGGAGCTGGGGGCGCTGCTCGCCGGCATGTTGGGGACCATGTGCGACCGTGGGCCGGACTCAGCGGGTTTCGCTGTCTATGGCGCGGCCACGCCGGGCGCCATCAAGCTGACCGTCCGCGGGCCTGTGGGCTATGATCCCGAGACCGTCGCGCGCCGGCTGAAGGCGGCCGGCGTCACCGTATCGCATGCGGAGCACGACACGCACCTCGTCCTCACGATGCCGCGCGCCGACGAGGCAGCCGCGCGGGCCGAGATCGCCCGCATGCCCGAACTCACCGTAGTGGGCGCGGGGCGGCGGATGGAAATATTCAAGGAAGTGGGGAGGCCCGATCAGGTCGCCAAGCGCTTCGGCCTCGAAACCATGGCCGGCACCCACGCCATCGGCCACACCCGGATGGCGACCGAATCCGCCGTCACGACCGACGGCGCGCACCCTTTTACGACAGGCGCCGACCAATGCCTGGTGCATAACGGTTCGCTGTCGAACCACAATGCGCTGCGCCGCGAACTGATCCGGGAAGGCCTGTCGTTTCACACCGAGAACGATACCGAGGTCGCCGCCGGGTACATGAGCTGGCGGATGCGCGAAGGGGATTCGCTGCAGCAAACCTTGCATTCGTCGCTCAGCGCGCTCGACGGCTTCTACACCTTCGTGGTCGGGACCGAGTCCGGATTCGGGGTGCTGCGCGATCCGATCGCCTGCAAGCCGGCCGTGATGGCAGAAACCGACCGCTGGGTTGCTTTCGGCACCGAGTATCGGGCGCTGGTGGATTTGCCAGGTATCGATGCCGCCAAAGTCTGGGAGCCAGTCCCCGCCAAAGCGTATCTGTGGGAACGTCATTGATGCGAACGGTCGATTTGGCGCACACGTCGCTTCGCGAACTCAACGCAATGCTGCATCGCCTCCGGGCCGATACCAATGAAACCCATTGGCGCGTGCTCAATCCGCGCGGGCAGCATGCGATCGTTGCCGGCCTCGATGTGCCGATCACGGTCGAGATCGAGGGACATGCCGGCTACTATTGCGGCGGCATGAACAAGGAAGCGACCATCATCCTCAACGGCAATGCCGGGCAGGGTGTTGCGGAAAACATGATGTCTGGGCGCGTGCATGTGAAGGGCGACGCCTCCCAGGCCGCCGGCGCGACCGGCTGCGGCGGCCTTCTCGTGGTTGACGGTAACGCGTCGGCGCGATGCGGCATTTCGATGAAAGGCATCGACATTGTCGTCAAGGGATCGGTCGGCCACCTCTCCGCATTCATGGGACAGGCCGGCAACCTCGTGGTGCTCGGCGATGCCGGCGAAGCGCTCGGCGACTCGATCTACGAAGCCAGGCTTTTTGTTCGCGGCAGTGTCGAAAGCCTCGGCGCTGACTGCATCGAAAAGCCGCTCAAGGAGCACCACAAGGCGGAGCTGGCGAAATTGCTGAACTCGGCGGGACTGAACGGCGAGGTCGATCCCGGCTCGTTCCGGCGCTATGGCTCTGCCCGCAGGCTTTATCACTTCCACATCGACAACGTCGGATCATACTGATGAGCGCGCAAGACCGCTGGATCCACACGCCGCCGCGCCCATCCGCGACTTTCGACGAATTCGCTCTCGCGGAAATCAGGCGCGCCGCGGCCACCGGCATCTACGACATCCGCGGCTTCGGGGCGAAGCGCAAGCTCCCGCATTTCGACGATCTGTTGTTTCTCGGCGCGTCGGTGAGCCGCTATCCGCTCGAAGGCTACCGTGAGAAATGCGCGACCGATGTCACGATCGGCGCGCGATTTGCGAGCAAGCCGATCAAGCTGAAGATTCCGATCACCATCGCGGGCATGAGCTTCGGCTCGCTCTCAGGGCCGGCCAAGGAGGCATTGGGACGCGGCGCCAGCGCGATGGGAACCTCGACCACCACCGGCGACGGCGGCATGACGAAGGAGGAGCGCGAGCATTCCACCATTCTCGTCTATCAGCTCTTACCTTCGCGCTACGGCATGAACCCGGACGACCTCCGCAAGGCGGACGCGATCGAGGTGGTGATCGGCCAGGGTGCCAAGCCGGGCGGCGGCGGAATGCTGCTGGGACAGAAGATTTCCAAGCGCGTTGCCGAGATGCGCACATTGCCGGAGGGCATCGATCAGCGGTCGGCCTCCCGGCATCCGGACTGGACCGGGCCAGATGATCTCGAGATCAAGTTGCTCGAATTGCGGGAAATTACCGATTGGGAGAAGCCGATCTACGTCAAGATCGGTGCATCGCGTCCTCAATACGATATTCCGCTCGCGGTGAAAGCCGGCGCCGACGCCATCGTGCTTGACGGCATGCAGGGCGGCACGGCGGCGACGCAGGACGTGTTCATCGAGCATGTCGGCATCCCGACGCTCGCCGCCATTCCGCCCGCGGTCCGGGCGCTGCAGGATCTCGGCATGCACCGCAAGGTCCAGCTCATCGTCTCGGGCGGCGTGCGCACCGGCGCCGACGTCGCCAAGTGTCTCGCGCTCGGCGCCGACGCGGTTTCGATCGGCACCGCGGCGCTGGTCGCCATCGGCGACAACGATCCGCATCTCGAAGAGGAATACCACAAGCTCGGCACCAGGGCGGGCGCCTACGACGACTGGCACGAGGGCCGCGATCCCGCCGGCATCACCACCCAGGACCAGGCACTGGCGAGCAGGCTCGATCCGGTGATCGCCGGCCGCAAGCTTGCCAATTATCTCGCCGTGCTGACGCTCGAGACGCAAACCATCGCCCGCGCCTGCGGTAAGTCGCACGTGCACAATCTGGAGCCGGAAGATCTCGTCGCGCTCACCATCGAGGCGGCGGCGATGGCGAAAGTTCCGCTGGCGGGCACCGACTGGATTCCCGGCGCAACGAGCGGCCGCTAGGGATTTCGCAGGATTATTCGTCACTAAGCTTGAGCCGGGGACAACAAAGGGAAGGGGCGCGGTTCATGGCATCACTCGGTGCTTACGCAAAGGAAAAGGGAATCAAGTATTTCCTCGTGTCGTTCGTCGACCTGTTCGGCGCGATGCGCGCGAAAATAGTTCCGGCGACGGCGATCGACACGATCGCAAAGGCGGGCGCGGGCTTTGCCGGCTTTGCCGTGTGGTTCGACATGACTCCCGCGCACCCCGACATCCTGGTGATGGCCGAGCCGGAAAGCGCCATTCAACTGCCGTGGAAGCCCGAGGTCGCCTGGGTGACGGGCGACCTGATCATGGGCGGCAGGCCGGTCGCACAGAATCCGCGCCAGATCCTCAAGCAGGTGATCAAGAGAGCAGCGGCACAGGACTACGATCTGAAAACCGGGGTCGAATGCGAATATTTCCTGACCCAGCCGGACGGCAAGACGATTTCCGATGGGGCCGACACCCAGTCGAAGCCCTGCTACGATCAGCAAGCCCTGATGCGGCGCTACGATGTCATCGCGGAAATCTGCGACAGCATGATCGCGCTCGGCTGGCAGCCGTATCAGAACGATCATGAGGACGCCAACGGCCAGTTCGAGATGAACTGGGAATACGACTCCGCGCTCAAGACCGCGGACAGGCACGCGTTCTTCAAATACATGGTCAAATCGATCGCCGAAAAGCACGGATTGCGCGCGACGTTCATGCCCAAGCCGTTTCCGCATCTCACCGGCAACGGCTGTCACGCGCATCTGTCGCTATGGTCGTTAAAGACAGGCAAGAATCTGTTCGAGGATGAAAATGGCGAGCTCGGCCTCTCGGCGCTGGCCTACAATTTCCTGGGCGGACTGATGCACGCGGCCGAGGGAATGGCGGCGATCACCAACCCGACGGTGAATTCCTACAAGCGCCTCAATGCGCCGGTGACGCTATCAGGGGCGACGTGGTCGCCCAACACGGTGAGCTACGCCGGCAACAACCGCACACATATGATCCGCATTCCCGACTCCGGACGGTTCGAGCTGCGTCTCGCGGACGGCGCCACCAACCCGTATCTGCTTCAGGCGGCGCTGCTCGTCGCCGGACTCGACGGCATCAAGAACAAACGAGATCCCGGCAAGCGGCTCGACATCGACATGTATGCCGAGGGGCACAAGGTCACCAATGCGCGGCGCCTGCCGCTCAATCTCCTCGACGCCCTGCGGGCATTCGACCAATCCACCGTCCTGAGGGAAGGTCTGGGCGACGAATTCGCCAGCGCCTACCTCAAGCTCAAATACGACGATTGGAACAAGTACTCGCGCCACCTGACGGAGTGGGAACGCGAGACGACACTGGATTGCTAGAGCGCGATCGTTTCGGATCAGGATCAACTCTCACACTGGCTTTTCGGTTACCGGCGATTCGATTTCGTCGTCTCGCGGCGGCGAGGGGCGCGGCTCGCTGTGTCACGGATTGGACGTCAGATCCGCAAATGCGCCGCGTCGGCTTCTTCGCCGGAATTGCGCACTGCGATGTACGAAGCAGATAACGGCAACAAAGGCGCGCTAGGCGCGCTGACCGTTCGAATTGAGCGCGGTTGCCGGAGTTTCCACGGCAATCAGCTCGGCCGCATGCGGCTGACCGCTGCGCGCGACGATCTGCGCCTCGCGCGGATCGAACAACGTTACTTCGCGATCCGGATAGCGTGTGCACATCGCGCGGAATAACCGCCGCGCGACCTCCATACGCTCATCGTAGACCTGTTGATATTCCATGCTTGACTCCTCATCCCTTGCCTCTCTTTAGCATGATTCTGGGGAAGGCCAAACATTTGACACGTTTGTGAAGGCCCCGATTTGGGCGATTTAATGCCCATTAACACACGTTATGGTTGTAAAATGACGCGGCAGATACCCTGCGCCCTGTCGCGCGTTTAGGTGACTTGACGGGTGAATCGATCAGTGCGGCAGGCGCTACGAAGCCTGCTCGAGCGTAACCTCGTGCGGCTGAAGCTCGGTGCCGTGCGCAGCCTCGAGCACAGCGGCCCGCCACTCGCGCTTGATCGGCAGTATCGGGGGCATCGGCGCCATCTCCGGGGCCGCAGTCGGCGCCGCAATGGAATCGATGCGCTCGGTCTTCGAGCCCCTCCGCATGAAGGTATTGTAGATCAGCCATTGGCCGCGGCGACGGCGGCCGCCGATCGGGAACCGGCTGGCGATTGATGGCACGGAATAGAAGTTCTCGTAGGCGCGTGCCTGGCCGACGCGAAGCTCCTCGCCCGACATCTGGGCTGGACGATACACCACGTGGCTTTGGTCGTACTTCACCCAATCGTACGAGACGATGCGGTCTGCCTTTTTCAACTCATACCACGTGAGTGTGCCGGGATACGGCGTAAGCACCGAATAGGCGCAGGCGTCGTAGTCGGCGTCGCGATTGAACCGAACGGTTTCGTCGAACACCGACGTATCGTCGCCGTCGAAGCCGAACATGAAAAGACCGAACACCATGATGCCGTAGGAGTGAACCTTCTCCACCAAAGCCGCGAAGTTTTCCGGCCGATTCACGTGCTTGTGCACGCTCTTGAGCGTGGAGCGGGAGATCGATTCGAAGCCGATGCTCAGCAAGGTGCAGCCGCTTTCGGCGGCAAGCTCGAGCATGCGGTCGTCCTGGGCGAGCTTCGAGGTTACGCCGGCCTGCCAGTGGAATCCGCGGCCCTTGAGCGCGCGCATGACATCCTTGGGCCGATCCGGAGTACCGAAAAAATCCGCGTCATTGATGGAGATGGTGCGCGAGCCGCAATTCTCCATTTCCCGGACCACTTCGTCGACCGGCCGATAGCGGAATTTCAGGCCGTTCATCAGCGGCTCGGCGCAGAAGGTGCAACCCTGGTGGCAGCCGCGCGAGGTCTGGATGAAGGTGGAATTGACGTAGCGATTTCTTTTCAGAAGATCGTAGCGTGGCATCTGCATCCCGACCATCGTATGCAGCGCCTCGGACCGGTAGGTTCCGCGCATCGCTCCTTGTTCAAGATCGTCCAGCAACTTGCCGATGACGAGCTCCACTTCGCCGATCACGACGGCATCGCAATGGGTCAACGCTTCCTTGGGCATGAAGCTAGGGTGGACGCCGCCCATGACGACAGGCACGCCCTTGGCGCGGAATTTGTCGGCGATTTCGTAGCCGCGATTGACGTAACTGGTCATGGCGGAGATGCCGACCAGATCGGCCTTCAAATCGAAATCGATGTCTTCGATATTCTCATCCGTGAGCACGACTTCGTACCGGTCGCGGGGGATGGCGGCGGCGACGGCGAGCAGGCCGGCAAGCGGCGAGTACAGCGCCCGGTTCAGGTAGAGCGGACGCGTCGTCAGCGAATCCGTTTTCGGATTTACGAGATGAATGACACGCGTGCGCATCAGAATTCTCCTCTGTCGCGGCCGGCGCTGCCTGAGCCCTCGGCTGGAAAATTCGCGGATCGACCCCGAAGCCGGCGATTATGGTAGCGATTTACGAGCGATCCGTCTCCGGTGCAGAATCCCAACCTCCGAAAATAATAACAGGGAAATACGGATTTCGAAGCGGTCCCTTTGAGTTATATGCTGCGAAAGCGGGCCATTTTTAGGGCAGACGGCGTTCGTGACCCCCACCGCCGGTGCACTTTTTGTCATCACCGCCGACGAGCTTGATCGCTGGGCAGCCGCTTTTCGGCACGGTTCCTTGTTCGCCGTAAAGCGTTGCGGTGCCCGCGCCGCGGGTTCCATTGGGGGCGCGCGCGAAATGCATCAAACGAAATTGAGGCCTGCGTTCCACGCAGAGATTTTTATGCTACTGGCGAAGCGCGCGGCCGGCGGGTCGAAATCGCAAAACCGCGTCTCGTACGATTTGTCGGCGCGCGGCAATGCCCGCCTAAACTTTGAACAAGAGGCCCGCATTAGATGACCACTCAGGACGCGGGTGCGGAAAGCCGATGGTCGAATACGGCGAGAGAGGTTGTGCTGTGGTTCGCGGTGGCTTGCATTCTCGCCGCGGCCATCGGCTTTTCCTGGAACCCGACACCGTTCGCCCAGGCCCTGGCGGCGATCTTTATCGCCTGCGCCCTCGTGCACGCCGGCTTTTTCTACGGTTTCAGGTCCGCGCTGATCCTTTTCATCATCTGCGTTGCGATCACCTTCGTCATGGAGAATATCGGTGCGGCCACGGGGTTTCCGTTCGGGCGTTATCATTTCGAAGTCGACGCTGGCCTTCCGCATGTCGGGAGCATTCCGATCATCGTCGGTCCATTGTGGTTTGGCGCGGGCTACTTCTCCTGGGTCGTCGCTTCGACTCTGCTTGGCAGCGCCGATCGGCAACTGGACAGACCACTCAACCTGATCGCTCTCCCCATTGTTGCGGCGTTCGTCATGACACAATGGGATTTGGTGATGGATCCGCCCGAATCCACCATCGACAAGGTCTGGATATGGCATGACGGCGGCGCCGATTTCGGCGTGCCGCTGTCGAATTATCTCGGTTGGCTGCTCACGTCGTGGCTGTTCTTTCAGATGTTCGCTCTCTATCTGCGCGGCCGGACCGCCGAATGGGCGCAAGCTCCGCAACAAGTCCGCAAACTGCGGCTGATTGCCGTTCTCTTTTATGTCAGCGCCGGCCTTACCCACGTCGTACCCTGGGCGATGGGACAAACAGGAGAGGTCGTGGACGCCGCCGGCCGCACGTGGCAAATCCACGATCTGCGCGAGACGACCGTGGCGATCATGCTGTTCACGATGTTCTTCTCCGCGATGCTGGCGGCCTTGCAACTGCTGAAGGAAAATCGCTGAGCGGCAGGCTTTTGAGCCGCGACGCGCGTCAGGCCTGGCCGTGCGTTCCCTTGACCTTGGAGCGGTCGATCGCGCCGGTCGCCGTTTTGGGCAACGCTCCGACGAACTCCACGTATTTTGGCCGCTTGTAGCGGGCGATCCTGCCGCCGACGAAATCGACGATCTCTTGGGCCGTGACGGCCGGTTCGGGTTTGCAGACACACACCGCCTTGATCGCTTCACCCCATTGTGCGTCGGGTACGCCGAACACCACAACCTCGGCGATCGCCGGATGCGCGGCGATTTCGCGTTCGACCTCCGCCGGGTAGACGTTTTCTCCGCCCGGTTTGATCAACTCCTTCGCCGGCAAACGCCCCTTGTACCAAAGCATGCCCTCTGCATCGATCACGCCCTGATCGCCAGTGTGGTGCCAGTCGCTACGGAAAGTGAAGGCCGTATCTGCCTCGCACTTCCAGTACCCCTTGAAGACGGTCGGGCCGCGCACCGCGATCTCGCCGATTTCGCCGACGGGGAGAGGTTTATCTTCGTCATCGAGGACGGCGACGGTTGCAAGGATCGTGGGCTTTCCTGCCGCGCCCGGCTTGTCGCGAAACCGGCCTATCGTGACGAAGCCCGAGGTTTCGGATTGCCCGAAAACCGACCAGAAGTTCGCCTGCGGGCAGTATCGTTCGAAGCGGGCGATGGTCTCCGGGCTGTCGAGGCCAGTCGCGATCCGCAAACTGGAAAGACGGTCAGACCGGCTCTCGGCGGCGTCGAGCAACGTCGTCAGGATGGGCGGAAACTCCGCCAGCATGGTGACGCGCTCTTCTCCGATCAGGGACAGCGCCGTTTCGGCGTCGAATTTCGGCATCACGATGCTGGCGCCACCGGCCTGTTGAGCCGCCAGCAGCATTCCGAGACCGGCTACGTGGAAAAGCGGCAGGGCGCCGAGGTTCACGTCGTCAGGCGTCAGCGACCAGTGATGCAGAAGCTGCACGCCGGCGGCGATCAGGTTCGCATGTGAGAGAAGCGCGCCGCGCGGCCGGCCGCCGACCGCTGCGGTATGAATCATGACGAAGCCGGCATCCGCATCGGCATGCGGTGCAGGAGCAAGACCATTGGAAGCGCCCAATTCCAGCAACGCCGAATAAGGTGCGAACGGTGTGGTGTTGCCGCCGATCCCGTACCAGCGTTCGACCCCCGGCAGCGCGGATTGCGCGCCCCGCAATGCTTGCTGGTTGCCGGCGTCAGCGATGACGACCTTCGGCGCGGCGTCGCTGACGATATAGGTGATTTCTTCCGCGCTCAGACGCCAGTTGATTGGTACGATAATGGCGCCCAGCCGGGCCGCCGCGCCGTACAGATCAACAAATTCGAGATTGTTCTGCGACAGGACCGCGATGCGATCGCCGGGGCGGATACCCGTCCGGGCGAGACCGGCCGCCGCACGGTTGACACGCGTCAGATAACCGGCATGCGAGACGCGCTCGTTGGCCAGCACGAAGGCCGGCCGGTCCGGATACAGCCGGGCATTGCGCTCCGCGACGTCGAACAGCGTGAAGTCACGCAGCCCCATTGGCGCACCCTCCCAAACAGGTGCTGCTTTATCATCCCGCTACCGGCGGGACTAGCTGTTAGGGCCGGGCGCGGCAATACCGCGTCCGCGTCATGCGGACGAATTCGGCAAGTCGAGGCTCACAGACGTCGGGCTCAGACATACGACAAATAGACGATGACGAACGCAATGACCACAGCGGCAATGCCGAAAGCGAGCACATAGCGTACGTTATGTCCCGTCACGCCCTGCCGTGCCTTAGTGGCTGGAACGACCGGCTGATTGGCGGGTTGCCGGTCCGCATCCTTGTATTCAGGCGCTTGTTTGTCGGCGTTCATCGGCTTGCCTTTGCTCTGCGGGATAATGGAGAACGGCGTGGTGGGACTGCCATCACGCCGTTTCTCCAGATCACGGGATCGCGCAGTTCCAGGTTGGGCGGTTAGTTGATCGTGTTCAGCCAGTCGTCGATATCCTGGCGCGCCCGGTCCTTGGCGAGGCCGTACCGCTCCTGAATCTTGCCTTCGAGCTGATCGCGTCTGCCGTTGATCTGGGTGAGATCGTCGTCGGTGAGCTGTCCCCACTTCTCCTTGATCTTCCCCTTGGTCTGTTTCCAATTTCCTTCCACGCGGTTCCAGTCCATCGTCATTCTCCAGTTTTGGTTGGTGTTGCGGAGAACGTCCGACAATGTTGGATGTTCCTGCCAGCTTCGTCATCCGCAGGGCAGCTGCAACGGTAGTGCTGCGCCTGACCCTTTACCCTTCGTTGGTTTTGCTTTTGTCGCGGAGCCGAATTAGCGTTGGTGCGCGGTGGCTGCGACATCGGCCCGCGAGGAAAAGCGATGCCCGTTTACGATTATCTTTGCGCCAAATGCGGACCGTTCACAGAAACGCGACCGATGGCTGAGTCCGATCGGCCGCTCGGCTGTCCGGAGTGCGGAAAGAAGTCGCCGCGGGCTTTCCTGACGGCACCATATTACGCCAGCGCGTCTCGGGATCGCGCTTCCAAAGATACCGGCGGCCAGCGCAGCGCCCGCTCGCACAGCGGTGGATGCAGCTGCTGTTCCGGCAAGTCGATGCGCTACAAGCGCTAGCTCTCACGGGGCTTTCGGGGGGACCCTCTTGCCCTCCTTTCGCGCCTTGGAGAGGCCGATCGCGATGGCCTGCTTGCGGCTTTTCACCTTGCCGCCGCCCCTGCCGCTCTTGGCGGTACCGCGGTTATAGCGGCGCATTTCAGCTTCGACGTCCTTGCCCACGCTCGGGGAATATTTCCGTTTCTTGGCCATGAATGGCTCCACGGGTTTCGCCGCTCAGGCCCGATAAAACAGCTCGAGCGTGCACAAAAAACGCGAATAACATCCAATAGTTCCGGGTCGGACCATGCCGTCCAAGGACGAAGGACACAAGGTTGGAAAATTCGCGTGGAACCGGAGTTCCACGTTCCGCGTTGGGTAGCGGTCATTGCGTTTTGGATATCAGGCCGTGCATCGACTTACTCGGCGCCAGCTTCTCGGTTCCAGTGCCGTTGCACTGCTGTTGGTGTCACCGACGGCGCGTGCGGTCGTCATAAAGGGCGGTCTGCCGTGGAAGCCTGCCTCCGCCGATCCCCCCGTCGCCGTCGTCCCGGGCGGCTGGCACTATTTCACACCCCAGGAAGCCAGGGCCGTAGAGGCAATCGTTGATCGCCTGATTCCGCCGGACCCCGAAACGCCAGGCGGCAAAGACATCGGCTGCGCCGTGTTTATCGACCGGCAACTCGCCGGGCCGCAGGGCCGCTATGAAGGCTTTTACATGATGGGACCGTTCCAGCCCGGCACCAAACAACAGGGCGTGCAGTCGCCGGTTACACCCGCGCAGCAATACCGAAAGGCGCTCGCCGCGCTCGAAGGCTCGTGCCGCGGCAAATACGGCGGCAAGGGTTTCGCCGACCTCACCGACGATCAAAAGGACGACGTCATCAAAGGCCTCGAGAACGACTCGCTCAAACTCGAAGGCGTCAGCGGCCAGGATTTCTTCAAGCTCATTCTTCGGGACACGCAATACGGCTTTCTTGCCGACCCGATCTACGGCGGCAACAAGGACATGGCCGCATGGAAGATGATCGGTTTCCCGGGCACGCGTTACGACTATCGCGACTGGATCGACCGCCACAACGAGCGATTTCCTTTGCCGCCCGTCGGCATCAACAATCATCCGAACTGGTCGCGATGACCATTCGCAACGATGGCCAGCATTGCTGATTTGACCCTTTGAAGTGAGAACCGAAAATGGCACGCCGGCTTCCACGAAAAGACGCGGTCATCGTCGGGCTGGGATGGACCGGCTCCATCCACGCGCACGAACTCACCGACGCCGGGCTCGACGTGGTTGCGATCGAACGCGGGCCGTGGCGCGACACCGCGAGCGACTTTCCGATTTCCTATGCGCAGGACGAGCTTCGCTACCGGCTGCAGCACCAGCTTTTCCTGCAGCCGGCGCAGACCTCGGTGACGTTCCGGAATAATGCCAGTCAAACGGCGCTGCCGGTGCGGAACTGGGGTGCCTTCATGCTCGGCAACGGCGTCGGCGGCGGCGGCCTGCACTGGAATGCGGAGACGTTCCGCTTTCTGCCGAGCGACTTCGTGGCGCGCTCGCATCTGACGCAGCGTTATGGCGATAAATTCCTGCCCGAAGACATGACCATCCAGGATTGGGGCGTCACCTACGACGATCTCGAGCCGCATTACGACCTGTTCGAATATCTATGCGGAACGTCGGGCACCGCTGGGAATATCAGCGGCGCGATTCAGGAAGGCGGCAATCCGTTCGAAGGCAGCCGCTCCCGGCCGTATCCAACTCCGGCGATGAAGCAGGGTTACGGCCACACCCTATTCGCCGAGGCGGCCAAACAGCTCGGCTACAAGCCGTATCCCCAGCCATCGGGAAACCTGTCGCAGCCCTACACCAACCCGCTGGGTGTTACGCTTGGCCAGTGCACATTCTGCGGCTTTTGCGAATGGTTCGGCTGCGCCAACTATTCGAAGGCCAGCCCGCAGACGACGATCCTGCCGGTGCTGTTGCGCAAACCGAATTTCGAAGCCCGCACCGAATGCGAGGTCACGCGCATCAATGTCGATCGCTCGGGAAAATGGGCGACCGGCGTTACTTATGTCAATTCATCGGGGGAGGAATGGGAGCAGCCCGCCGATCTGGTGCTGCTGTGCGCGTTCCAGCTTTTCAATGTCCAGCTACTCCTGCTCTCGGGCATCGGCACGCCCTATGACCCGCAGAGCGGGCAAGGCCAGATAGGCCGCAATTTCACCCATCAGACCATGTCGACCGCCGTCGGGTTCTTCGACAAGGACAAATACAACTTCAATCCTTTCGTGGCGTCCGGCGCGATCGGCATGTGCATCGACGAATTCAACGGCGACAACTTCGATCATGGGCCGGCCGGGTTTGTCGGCGGTGGCTATATCGGGCAGGTTCGCACCAATGGCCGTCCGCTCGAGAGTATGGCGGTGCCGCCCGGCACGCCGGCCTGGGGCGCGAAGTGGAAGCAGGCGCTGCGCGACAGCTATCTCAGCACCATCATTTGCGGCGGCGCGTGCCACGGTTCGTTCTACAGCTATCGGGACATCTATCTCGATCTCGACCCGACTTATAAGGACCGCTTCGGCCGGCCGCTGATGCGCATGACCATCGATCTGCATGACAACGAGCTCAAAATGAGCGCGTTTCTCACCGACAAATATGCCGAGATTCTGCAACAGATGGGCGCGAGGCAAGTGGTCAAGCAGCCGCGCAAAGGTCCCTACGACGTGACGGACTATCAAACGTCCCATCTCTGCGGGGGCGCCATCATGGGTGACAGTCCAAACAACAGCGCGGTCAACCGATATCTGCAAAGCTGGGACGTGCCGAATTTGTTCGTGCAGGGTGCCTCCGCGTTCCCGCAAAACGCCGGTTACAACCCAACCGACACGGTAGCGGCGCTGGCGTTCTGGTCGGCGAAAGCGATCCGAACACAATACCTCAAGAGCCCGGGCCCGCTCGTCCATGCGTAAGGCGCTGTCAGTGTGCGGATTATTTGGCGCTGCCGTGCTGCTGCTGGCAGGCGGTTTCGCCGCTCGGGCCGGTATCGACGTTCAGGATTTCACGCAGCTCGAGCGCGGCCGCTATCTGACGATCGCGGGAGATTGCGCCGCTTGCCACACGCTTCCCGGCAGCGGTCACGACTTCGCCGGAGGGCGGGCGATCGAGACGCCGTTCGGGAAGCTGATCGCACCCAACATCACGCCCGATCCGCTGACCGGCATCGGCGCAATGACGGACGAAGAATTCGTCAACGCGCTGAAGAAGGGTACCGGCCGTGGCGGCATGCATCTCTTTCCGGCAATGCCCTACACCTACTACACCAGGATCACGCGGGACGACGCCTTGGCGATCCGGGCCTATCTCAATACCGTTCCACCGGTGCAGAACGCCGTCGATGTGGATCAATTGCCGTTTCCGCTCAACCTTCGGGGTCCGGTGGCCGGCTGGAACATGTTGTTCTTCACACCGGGAGAATTTCGGCCCGTGGCCGGCAAGAGCGCCGAGTGGAATCGGGGCGCTTACCTGGCCGAGGGTCTCGGTCACTGCGGACTGTGTCACTCGCCGAAGAATATCTTCGCCGGCGACCGTAATGACCGCCGACTGCAAGGCTATGCCTTGCAGGGGTGGTTCGCCGCCGACATCACCAACGATCCTCGCCGCGGTATCGGCCTGTGGTCGGTCGACGACATCGCCACATACCTCAAGACCGGGCACACCCAGACCAGTATAGCAACTGGCCTGATGGCGGAAACGATCAATCAGTCGACCTCGCATATGACCGACGCCGATCTCAGAGCAATTGCCGTTTATCTGAAGGATCAGCCGCTCCGCGACACGAGCGAAAATCAGCAACCGGTGGCGCCGGACCAGCCGCTGATGAAAGCCGGTGCCGCGATCTATGCCGACCAGTGCTCGGGATGCCACACCGCGAACGGCAGGGGGACCCCGGGGCTGTTCACCGCGCTCCACGGTTCGGCGCTGGTCCAGCAGACCGATCCGACCTCGCTCATGCATGTTGTGTTGCGCGGCTCGCGCAGCATCGCGACCGACAAGGCCCCGACGGCGGCCGCCATGCCGGAATTCGGCTGGCTGTTGAATGACGACGAAGTCGCGGCTGTGTTGACCTACATTCGCAATTCCTGGGGCAATGCCGCGCCGCCCGTCACTGCGGCAGAAGTTGCCAGCGCCCGGCGCGCGCTCGCCGCGCGGGCCGACTAGCTGCCCCGTGACTGGGACGAAGACCTGCGAATTGCGCATCTCCACCTACGGGTATTGCCTTATGGCGATTGCCGCCGATGGGTGTTAATGCTTGCCCACAAGGCTTGCTGAGCCCTGTAAAATAACGCGCAATTCGACGGAGAAGAATACATGCGCATCGTTTGCATTGGCGGTGGTCCAGCCGGGCTCTATTTCGGCCTGCTGATGAAGAAGGAAAACCCCGCTCATCATGTGACGGTGATCGAGCGTAACCAGCCCTACGACACGTTCGGCTGGGGCGTGGTTTTCTCCGATGCGACCATGGAAAACATGCGGGCCTGGGACCCGGTGACCGCCCAGGAGATCGAGACCGCGTTCAACCACTGGGACGACATCGAGGTTCTGATCAAGGGCCGGCGCATGCGGACGACCGGCCACGGCTTTGTCGGCATCGGCCGCAAGAAACTCCTCAACATCCTGCAGGCGCGCTGCGAGGAATTGGGCGTCGAGCTGGTGTTCGAGCGCGAGGTCGATTCCGATCTCGAGTTTCCCGATGCGGATCTCATCATCGCCTCGGACGGCATCAACTCAAAAATCCGCAACCGCTACCCGGACGCCTTTAAGCCGGACCTCGTTGTGCGGCCGAACCGCTTCATCTGGCTTGGCAGCCGGAAGCTCTACGACGCGTTCACCTTCGATTTCCGCCGCACCGAGCATGGCTGGTTCCAGGCGCACATCTATAAGTTCGACGAAGAGACCTCGACATTCATCATCGAGACGACGGAGGACATCTTCAAGGCACACGGTCTCGATCGCGCCGATGAGGCGCAGTCCATTGCCTTCTGCGAGCAGCTTTTCAGCGAAGTCCTCGACGGCTCCAAGCTGATGAGTAATTCGCGGCACCTGCGCGGCTCGGCGTGGCTCAATTTCAACCGTTTGATCTGCAGCAAGTGGAGTCATTTCAACGGCCGCAGTCACGTCGTGCTTATGGGCGACGCGGCGCACACCGCGCATTTCGCCATCGGGTCGGGTACCAAGCTGGCGTTCGAGGATGCGATCGAGCTTACCAACCAGTTCCGCAAGCTCGGTGCGACGCGGGAAACGATCCCGGCCGTGCTCGCGGCTTACGAAGAGGTGCGCGCGGTGGATGTCGCCCGCATCCAGAACGCGGCGCGAAACGCCATGGAATGGTTCGAGGTGGTTGGCAGCCGTTACGCCGATACGCTTGAACCCGAGCAGTTCATGTACTCGCTGCTGACGCGCTCGCAGCGCATCAGCCACGAAAATCTTCGGCTTCGCGACCGGACGTGGCTCGAGAACTACGAGCGCTGGTTCGCTGCGCGCACCGGCGTCAATATCGATCCCGACGGGCCGCCAGTGCCGCCGATGTTTACGCCCTACCGCGTGCGCGGGCTGACGCTGGAAAATCGCATCGTCATGTCGCCGATGGCGATGTACTCGGCCAAGGACGGCGTCCCCAATGATTTTCATCTCGTCCATTTCGGCAGCCGGGCGCTTGGCGGCGCGGGATTGCTGTTTGGCGAAATGACCTGCGTTTCCCCCGATGCCCGCATCACGCCCGGGTGTCTCGGCCTGTGGAACGACGAGCAGGCAGCGGCCTGGAAACGTATCGTCGAATTCGTGCACGGGACGACGTCGGCAAAATTCGGCCTTCAACTCGGCCACGCCGGACGCAAGGGTTCGACGCGTGTGGCGTGGGAAGGCATCGACCAGCCACTCAACGAGGGCAACTGGCCGGTGATCTCCGCCTCGGCGTTGCCCTACACGAACAGCAATCAGGTGCCGCGCGCGATGACGCGGGCCGACATGGACCGCGTGAAGGCCGATTTCGTCGCCGCGACGAAGCGTGCCGCCGAGATAGGTTTCGACATCATCGAGTTGCACTGCGCGCACGGCTATCTGCTGTCGAGCTTCCTGTCGCCGCTGACGAACCATCGCACCGACGAATATGGCGGCTCGCACGAGAACAATGCGCGCTATCCGCTGGAGGTATTCCGCGCCATCCGCGAGGTCTGGCCGCAGGACAAACCGATCTCGGTGCGCCTGTCATGTCACGACTGGACCGATGGCGGCAATACGCCGGCCGACGCCGCCATCTATGCCAGGATGTTCAAGGATGCCGGCGCCGATCTTGTCGATTGCTCGTCGGGACAGGTGTCGAAGGAAGAAAAGCCGGTCTATGGCCGCCTCTTTCAAACGCCGTTCTCGGACAAGCTCCGCAACGAAGTCGGTATCGCGACCGTCGCAGTCGGCGCCATTTCGGAAGCCGATCACGCGAACTCGATCATCGCCGCTGGCCGCGCGGACCTTTGCGCCATCGCCCGTCCGCACCTCGCCGACACTGCCTGGACACTGCATGAGGCCGCCAAGATCGGCGTGAAGTCGATCGCCTGGCCAAAGCAGTATCATTCCGCGAAGCTGCAATACGAAACCAACCTCGCTCGCGCGGCTGCGGGTCCGTCGCCGAGCTGAGAAGGCCGCACGATCGTGACGGACCATTCGCTCGAAAATCGGCACGTCTTCGTGACCGGGGCCGGCACCGGCATCGGCGCGGCAATCGCCGCGGCGTGCGCCCACGCGGGTGCGCGCGTCAGTCTGGCCGGTCGCCGGCGCGATCCGCTCGCCGCTGTGCAGGCGTCGTTGGGGAGCGGTCAAACCCACGTCGTCGCGGATTTCGACGTGACCGACGAAGCCAAGGTCCGCGACGGCGTCGCGGCAGCGCGGTCGAAATTCGGTCCCGTCGACATCCTGGTCAACAATGCGGGCGAAGCACCGAGCGCACCCTTCACCAAGACGGACCTGACGACCTGGAACAAAGTCTTGGCCGTGAACCTCACCGGTACATTCCTCGTCACCAGGGAGGTGGTCTCCGACATGACGGCGAAACGCGCCGGGCGGGTGATCAATATTGCGTCAACGGCGGGTCTGGTCGGCTATGCCTATGTGTCCGCCTACGTCGCCGCCAAGCACGCCGTGGTGGGGCTAACGCGCAGTCTGGCGCTCGAATTCGCCCGCGCCGGGATCACGGTCAACGCGGTGTGTCCGGGATATACGGAAACGCCGCTGTTCGAGCGCGCCGTCGAGAACATCATCGCCAAGACCAAGCGCAGCCGCGACGACGCAAGGGCTAGCCTTGCGACATCGAATCCCCAGGGCCGCCTGGTCAAGCCGGAGGAAGTGGCGGACGCCGTCCTCTGGCTGGCGTCGGACGGGGCGCAGTCGATCAACGGACAGGCGATCGCGGTCGCCGGCGGCGAAGTCATGGTGGGCTAGGACATCGCGTCCGTTGCTACTTGAAGCCTATAAATTTGAACCTTAAAATGATTCCTCCGGGCAGTGGGCTGCGCGCATGAGGCGCTATCAGACGCAGCTCGCACGAGAGGCATCGCGTGCAGGAAATGACGGGCGTCCCGCTGGACGCCGAGACCAAGGTCGCCGAGCGGCCCGCCGACCACGAAAACGAGCTGCGGCTTTGGCTGCGGCTGTTGACCTGCACGACCCTGATCGAAGGTGAGGTCCGCCGCCGGCTGCGACAGGAGTTCGACGTCACACTGCCGCGGTTCGATTTGATGGCGCAGCTGGACAAGGCGCCGGGCGGTATGACCTTAGGCGAGCTGTCGCAGCGGATGATGGTGTCGAACGGCAACGTCACCGGTCTCACCGAGCGGCTTGTGGCGCTGGGGTTGCTGGATCGCCGTCAATCGCGCAGCGACCGCCGCGCGCAGATCGTCAGCCTCACGCCGGAGGGCCGGCGCGCGTTCCGCGCCATGGCGCGCGCGCATGAGGGCTGGATCGCCGAGATATTCTCGGAGCTTTCCGCGCCCGACCTGGAGGTCCTGATGCGGCTGCTCGGGAGGACCAAAACGTCCGCGCGTGCCGCGATCTCGGGAGAGTCCCAGCGATGACGGTCGCCAACCCGGTAACGCTGCCGCTTTCAAGCTACGCCGCACTGCATGTGCGCCTTTCGGTCGAAGGCGCGGTCGCGACGATCACGCTCAACCGCCCGGAGCGCAAGAATCCGCTGACGTTCGAAAGCTACGCCGAGCTTGGCAACATCTTCCGCGCCGCCGCCCGCGACAAGAGCGTCAAGGCAATCGTGATTACCGGCGCTGGCGGCAATTTCTGTTCTGGCGGCGACGTGTTCGAAATCATCAAGCCGCTCACCGAAATGAATACGGACGGGCTGCTCGATTTCACGCGGATGACCGGCGAACTCGTCAAGGCGATGCGAGCGGCGCCGCAGCCGATCATCGCGGCCATCGAGGGTGTATGCGCCGGAGCCGGCGCCATCATGGCGATGGCCTCGGACATCCGCATCGGAACGGCAACGGCGAAAGTGGCGTTTCTGTTCAACCGCGTCGGCCTCGGCGGCTGTGACATGGGCGCTTGTGCGATCCTGCCGCGCATCATCGGTCAGGGACGCGCCGCGGAATTGCTGTTTACCGGCCGCTCGATGGGGGGCGAGGAGGCCGAGCGCTGGGGTTTCTTCAATCGGCTTGCCACGCCCGCGGGCGTGCTTGCCGATGCGCAAGCCTTGGCGGCGGAACTCGCCGCCGGCCCGACTTTTGGTAACGCCATGACCAAGCGCATGCTGGAAATGGAATGGGCCATGTCGGTGGAGACGGCGATCGAGGCCGAAGCCGTTGCGCAGGCGTTGTGCATGGAGACCGAGGATTTTGTCCGCGCGTTCCGGGCGTTCGCGGACAAACGCAAGCCGGTTTTCGAAGGCAACTGAACCCGCCGGTCGGTCGTCGATCGGCGGCATGAGGATGAACTACGATGATCCGCTCGGCACACATCGACACTTTTGCGCGCGATAACTTGCCGCCGCCCGAACAACTGCCGGAGTTTTTGTTCAAGCTGCCGGAGCTGAACTACCCCGACCGGCTGAACTGCGTCACCGCGTTCGTCGACGATTGGGTCGCCTCGGGCGCCGCCGAACGGGACTGTCTCGTCTCGCCGACCGTCCGCTGGTCCTACGCCGATCTCGCCGAGCGCGTGAACCGCATCGCCAACGTGCTGACACGCGATCTTGGCGTGGTGCCGGGAAACCGGGTGCTGCTGCGCGGCCCGAACAGCCCGATGATGGTGGCGGCTTATTTCGCGGTCATCAAGGCGGGCGCGATCGTCGTTGCGACCATGCCGCTGTTGCGCGCCAAGGAAATCGCGTTTCCGCTGACCAAGGCCGAAATTCGCCTTGCGCTTTGCGATACGCGTCTCGCCGATGAGATGGAGAAGGCGCGGCCGCATGCGCCTTTGCTCGAGCAGCGTGGTCTATTGGGGATCCGACGCCGCCGACAGTCTCGACGTGCGCATGATGAAGCCGGGCTACGAGCATTTCGAGGCTTGTGACACGGCAAGCGACGACGTTTGCCTGATCGCGTTTACCTCGGGCACCACCGGCGTGCCCAAGGGCACCATGCACTTCCATCGCGACATGCTCGCTATTTGCGACTCGTTCGGAAAATACGTGCTGCGCGCCAATCGTGACGACCGCTTCATCGGCTCGCCGCCGATAGCATTCACCTTCGGCCTTGGCGGCCTCGTGCTGTTTCCGCTGCGGATCGGCGCCGCCGCCGTCCTGCTGGAAAAAGCCTCGCCCGACGATCTCCTGCCGGCGATCGGCAAATTTCGCGCCACGATCTGCTTCACCGCGCCGACGGCGTTCCGCAACATGATCGGCAAAGTCGCCGACCACGATCTGTCGTCGCTGCGAAAATGCGTTTCCGCAGGCGAGACTTTGCCCGGAGTCGACATTCGAAGCCTGGCTGGCGGCGACCGGCATCCGCATCATCGACGGTCTCGGTTCGACCGAGATGCTGCACATCTTCGTCGGCAGCCGGGAGGAAGATATGCGTCCCGGTCTGACCGGTCAGGCGGTTCCGGGATTCGAGGCACGCGTCATCGACGAGGCCGGCCGTGAATGCCCGACCGGAACTCCCGGGCGGCTGGCGGTGCGAGGTCCGACCGGTTGCCGCTATCTGTGCGACAAGCGTCAGCTCGAATACGTTCAGCAAGGCTGGAACATTACCGGCGACACCTATATCAAGGATGCAGATGGCTATTTCAAATATCAGGCCCGCTCCGACGACATGATCATATCCGCGGGCTACAACATTGCCGGGCCGGAAGTGGAAACGGTCCTGCTCACGCATCCCGCGGTCGCCGAGTGTGGCGTCGTCGGCCAGCCCGATGTGGAGCGCGGTCAGATCGTGAAGGCTTACGTCGTGCTCCGCCAGGGGTATGCGGCCGACGCGGTGCTGACCCGCACGCTGCAGGATTACGTCAAGGCGACGGTCGCGCCATACAAGTATCCGCGTGCCATCGAATACGTGACGAGCCTGCCGCGCACCGAGACCGGCAAATTGCAGCGCTTCGAATTGCGACGCCGCGCGGCCGAACCGGCCGCCAGCAAACTTGCATCCTGAGGAGAATTGAATTGCCCAGTCCGATCGACACCTTGCCACCGCGCGCGCCGTCGAATGTCGTGCTGCACCCCGCGGGCTGGCCACAGCCCAAAGGCTACGCCAACGGCATCAAGGCCCGCGGCGATGTGTTGTTCATCGGCGGCATGGTCGGCTGGGACGAGCAGGGCCGATTCCCGCCGGATTTTGTCGGGCAGACGCGACAACTCCTCGCCAACATCATGGCGGTCATGGCGGAAGGCGGCGCATCCGCCAGCCACATCGTGCGTATGACGTGGTACGTCCGCGACATGGACGAGTATCTGAAGGCGCGGCCAGCGCTTGGCGAAGTCTACAAGCAGGTTATGGGCGATCACTATCCGGCGATGGCGCTCGTCGCCGTCACGCGCCTTGTCGAGCCGGAGGCGCGGCTCGAGATCGAGACCACCGCCGTGATACCGGATTAGTTCGGCCTCATACCTGCAAATAGCGCTCCCGCACGGTCGGATCGTTCACCAGCGCAGCCGATGAACCCGACCAGACCACGTAGCCTTTTTCGATCACCACATGGCGATCGGCGAGCTTGAGCAGCGCGTCGATATGCTTGTCGACGAGCAGAATGGCCTGGCCTTCGGCCTTGAGCCGCTTGAGGCTCGCCCAGATTTCATTGCGCACGAGCGGCGCCAGTCCTTCCGTCGCCTCATCGAGGATGATCAGCTTCGGATTGGTCATCAGGCTGCGCCCGATGGCCAGCATTTGCTGCTCGCCGCCGGAGAGCTGGTTGCCCATGTTGCGGCGGCGCTCGGCCAGGCTCGGGAACATCTGATAGACGTCCTTGAGCCGCCAGCGCGGCGGGCCGAAGCGCGCGGCGGCCGTCGCGATCAGGTTCTCCTCGACGCTGAGCGTCGGAAAGATCTGACGGCCTTCGGGCACGAGGCCGAGCCCCGCCTGGGCGACGCGGTATGGCGGCAGGCCGGCGAGCGATGCGCCGTTGAAGATGACGCTGCCGCCGGCGGTCGGCATCAGCCCCATGATGGTGGAGATCGTCGTGGTCTTGCCCATGCCGTTGCGGCCCAGCAGCGTCACCATTTCACCCTCGCCGACGGTGAAGCTCACGTCGAACAGCACCTGTGCCACGCCGTAGGCTGCCTTGAGCGTTTCGACCGTCAGCACGTTGGCCTCACTCCATCTCTTCGCCGAGATAGGCGGTCACCACTTGTGGATCGGCGCGCACCTGATCCGGCGATCCGGTGACCAGCAGGCGGCCGCGGATAAGCACCGAAATGCGGTCGGCGAGCGCAAACACCGCGGCCATGTCGTGCTCGACCAGCACCATTGTCAGGTGTCCCTTGAGCGCCAGCAGCAGCCCGATCTGGCGCTCGGTTTCTTCGCGCCCGATGCCGGCCATCGGTTCGTCGAGCAGAAGCAGCGTCGGCTTCATCGCGAGTGCAATCGCAAGTTCGAGCGCGCGTTTTTCGCCATGCGAGAGTTCGCCGGCCCGCGTGTGCGCCCGGTCGGCGATGCCGGTTTGTTCCAGAGCCGCCATGGCCGGCGTGTTGAGGGCCGTCTCGTCAGCGGCGCGGCCGATGAAGCGAAGACTTGAGCCCGCGCGCGCTTGAACGGCGAGCGCGACGTTTTCCAGTACCGAGAAGCCGGGGAGGATGGACGTAATCTGAAAGCTCCGCGACAGCCCGCGCAGCGCGCGCGCCTCCGGGGGCAGGGCGGTGATGTCGGCGCCGGCGAAGACGATCCTTCCCTCGTCCGGCGTGATGATGCCGGACAGTTGATTGATCAGCGTGGTCTTTCCCGCGCCGTTCGGCCCGATGATGGCGTGCATTTCGCCCGGCTGGACGTCGAGCGTCACGTCGTCGGTCACGACGAGGCTGCCGAAATTCTTGCGCAGGCCCTCCAGTCGAAGCAGCGGCTCAGGCATGACCGAACAACCGCCATAGCCGGCCGGTGACGCCGATCAGCCCGCCGCGCGCGAACAGAACGACGAGGATGAGGATCGGCCCAAAGATCACCTTCCAGTTCTCGGTGAAACCGGACAGCCATTCTTCCGCCAGCAGATAGGTGGCGGTGCCGATGATGGCGCCGTCAAGCGTACCGACG
Source organism: uncultured Alphaproteobacteria bacterium (assembly GCA_963850245.1). Lineage (GTDB taxonomy): Bacteria > Pseudomonadota > Alphaproteobacteria > Rhizobiales > Xanthobacteraceae > BOG-931. The sequence goes on from CAWKLA010000001.1 coordinate 83,291, forward strand.
CCGCCGAGAATGACCATGACGATCAGTTCGCCGGATTCCTGCCACGACATGTAAGCCGGGCTGACGAATTCGGTCAGGTTGGCGAGCAGGAACCCGGCGAAGCCGCCGAGCCCACCGGCAATCACGTAGGCGATGAGCTGATAGCGCCGCCCGTTGAAGCCGATCGCCGCCATCCGGGTCGCGTTCTCCTTGCTGCCCCGCAACACCCGGCCGAAACGCGACACGACCAGCGCGCGGCAGAACAGGTACGTCGCCAGCAGGCAGAGAAGGGTGAAATAGTAGAATGCCCGGTCGCTCTTGAGCAGCGGCCAGCCGGCAATGGTGTTGCGCGCCGCAATCGTCAGCCCGTTGTCGCCGCCATAAGGGGCAAGCGAGGTGGCGACGAAATAGACCATCTGGCCGAAGGCGAGCGTGATCATGATGAAATACGCCCCCCTGGTCCGCAGGCAGACGATGCCGGTGAGCCAAGCAAACAGCATCGACACGGCGATTGCGACCGGCAACGCAATGAGCGCGTCGCCAATGCCGTGGGAAGAAAGGATGCCGACGGCATACGCGCCGAGCCCAACGAAAGCCGCGTGGCCGAAGGAAATCAGGCCAGCATAGCCGACCAGCAGATCGAGCGCGACGGCGGCGACCGCGAACACCATCATCCGCGCGCCGAAGTCCAGCAGATATTGCCTTGCGGTCAGCGACGCGACGACCGGCAGCAGCGCGAACACGAGAAAGATCAGCGCCGGCAGGATATCGCGCGTCAGGCGAAGCGAACGAGGTGCACCGGCTGCGGCAAGTGCGGCGCCGCTCATCTCAACGGCCTCGGGCCGGGAACAGGCCGGCGGGCCGCAGGTAAAGCACCACCGCCATCAGGACGTAGATCGACATGGATGCGATCGCTGGGCCGGCCATGCGTGCAGGCGAGGGGCCCATGACGAGGCGCAAAATGTCGGTCGAGAAGGAGCGTCCGAGCGTATCGACGAGGCCGATCAGCAAAGCCGCAATGAAGGCACCGCGGATCGAACCGATGCCGCCGATGACGATGACGACGAAGGCGAGGATCAGGATGTTGTCGCCCATGCCGGGCTCGACCGAGATGATCGGCGCGATCATGATGCCGGCGAAGCCCGCCAGCATCGTGCCGAAGCCGAACACGATCATGAACAGCCGTTTGATGTTGACGCCGAGCGCCGAGACCATGCGGGCGTTAGTGGCGCCCGCCCGCACCAGCATGCCGATCCGGGTGAACGACACCAGCGCGTAAAGGCCGGCCGCGATGCCGAGACCGGAGCCGATGATGACAAGGCGCCAAACCGGGTAAAGCAGCCCCGCCATGAGCACGACCGAGCCGGTGAAAAGTTCCGGCATCGGCAGCGTCAAAGGCGCCGCACCCCAGATCACCCGGACGCCATGGTTGAGGAACAGGATGATGCCGAACGTGGCGATCACCTGATCGAGGTGGTCGCGGTCGTAAAGGTGGCGGAAGACGAGGAATTCGAGCAACAGGCCGAACGCCAAGGCTGCCAGCAGCGCCAGGATCAGCGCCGCCAGAAAGTTGCCGACGATCCCATAGAACGCCACGGCGAGATAGGCGCCGAGCATGTACTGGACGCCGTGGGCGAGATTGATGAAATCCATCACGCCGAAAACCAGCGTCAATCCGGCGGCGATGAGGAACAGAAGGACGCCTAACTGCAATCCATTCAGGATCTGGACGAGGAAGAGCGTGCTTGACATGAAACCGGTTTGGTAACAGGACCAATTGGTAACGGGATCAAGTCCCGCGGTTGTGCCCGCAGCGACAGGCGAGGGCGTCTTCCTTGACCAGATCGGCCGCGCCGCGATGTCATTCGAGGCGCGGCTGATCGCTACTTCATCGGGCAGTCTTTGGCGTAGGAGTCGCCGTAATTGGTGAAAACCGTCTTCTCGATCTCGGTCTCGTATTTGCCGTCGGGACGTTTTGCGACCTTGGTCAGATAGAAGTTCTGGATCGGGTAGTGATTATTGTTGAAAGCAAAACCGCCGCGCAGCGATTTGAAGTCGGCCTTCTTGAGCGCGGCCCGCAGCGCGTCCTTGTCGGCGAGGTTGCCTTTGACGGCCCTCACCGCGCTGTCGATCAGCAACGCCGCGTCATAGGCCTGGAAGGCGTAAGTCGCCGGAATGGCGTTGTATTCCTTCACATACGCCTCGACGAATGCCTTGTTTTGCGGGTTGTCGAGATTGGGCGCCCAATTGGAGCCCGCCAATAAGCCAAGCGCGGCATCCTGCTGCGCCGGCAGCGTCAATTCATCGACCGTGAACGCGGACAGGAACTTGATCTTGTCGGCTAAACCGGCCTGACGGAATTGCTTGACGAAGTTCACGCCCATGCCGCCCGGGATGAAGGCAAAGATCGCGTCCGGGCTTGCCGCGGCGATCCGCGACAGCTCCGCTGAATAGTCAAGCTGGCCGAGCGGTACGTAGATCTCGTCGAGCACCTCGCCCTGGAACTTGTGTTTGAAGCCTGCGGCGGCGTCCTTGCCGGCCTGATAGTTCGGCACGACGATGATCACTTTCTTGATGCCGGAATCTGCGCGTATTGCCCGAGCACCTCGTGAATCTGATCGTTCTGATAGGACGTGACGAAGAAGTTCGGGCTGCAGTCCTTGCCGGCGAAGCTCGACGATCCGGCATTCGGACTGATGAGAAATACGTTGGCCTCGGTGACCGGCTTCTCGATGGCCCCAAGAATGTTGGAGAATATGGGTCCGACGACGAAGTCGACCTTGTCGCGGTCGATCATCGCCTTGACCTTGGTGACGGCAACATCGGGTTTAAGCTCGTCGTCGGCGACGAGGATTTCGGTGTCGCGGCCGCCAAGCTTGCCGCCCAGCATCTTGACCGCGAGCTCAAAGCCGTTGCGAAGCTGCTGGCCGAGCACGGCGGGCGGCCCCGAGAGGGTTGTGATAACGCCGACCTTCAGGTTGTCCTGCGCGCAGGCAACCGACGTCCACATTCCCAGCGCGGCCGCAGCCGCGACGACCGACTTTACTGCGTCCATCGTCGAAAAGAACGTCTTGGGCATGGTCATATCCAGTCTCCTGACAAGGGTCGGTCACACGCGATTTCACGCTCACGAAAGCAGGCAACTCCGCCGTCGAGCAGTCCCGGCCGGATACTTTAAGTTTAAATTAGTCCGGTTGTGAAGGCGCTTGGGCGTAATAATAGTGACGCCGGCTGAGGCAAATTTACGCTGTTTGCCGATTGCGTGTGCCAAGACGTTGGCGGGCCGCCGTACGCGTGCTTTTATGGCGCTGTCGGCAGCGAAACTACACACGGAACGAGGGTGCGATGACAATGACTCCGGGCATTACCAAGGCCGGGACCGGGATGGACGGAATCGTCTGGAATATTCTCGGCCAGACCTACGTGCCGAAGCAGCTCAGTGAAAATTCATTTTCCTGGCACGCCACATTCCCCCCGGCACATTCGTTCCGCCCCATATTCATCCGACCCAGGACGAATTCATCTACATGCTCGACGGCAAGTTCGACCTCATCCTTGAGGGCCGCGAGTTTACCGCTACCACCGGCGATCTGATCCGGCTGCCGATGCAAATTCCGCACGGCATCTTCAACAAGACCGACCAGGCGGTGAAGTGCTTCTTCTGGGTGACGCCGACGCGCAAGCTCTACGATCTGTTCTGGGCGATCCACGGCATGAAAGAGCAGTCGCCGCCCGACGTCGTGGCGCTCGCCGCAAAGCACGAAGTGATGTTCCTGCCGCCGCCCGAATAGGCCGCAACGAAGCCCGCTCTCAGCCTGAATGCGAGTTCAATGGGTCCGGCCGGAAGCGGCCGGCCCGATGTCTGGATTCCCAAGCCAAGAAAATTTGCCGTTCGCCGCTCGGCGGCCGCTGCGCGGCCGCCTCGGGATAACGGACGCGCGCGGGTTTTTCAGGCGGCCTTGTTGACTTGCTCGTGTGCGAAGCCTGCCGCGGAGGCATAGCCACGGACGATGGCCTTGCGCTGCTCGAACGACAGCACGTCGTCGATGTTGCTGAACCCTTCCGGGGCGCGCGCCTCGACTGCGTCGATAACGCCTTCGGGTCCGCCGCGTCGATTCATGCGCACGATCTCGGCCGTCATCGGCAGCCGTATCTGGTCATAGGCCCACAGCGCCTGGACGGGATGCTCGGAGTCACGCAGCAGGTCGGCGAGGCAGCGTGCGTCGAGGATCGCCTGGGACGCGCCGTTCGAGCCCACCGGGTACATCGGATGCGCGGCGTCGCCCAGCAGCGTGACGCGGCCGTGGCTCCAGCGCGGCAGCGGGTCCCGATCGCACATCGGATATTCCCAGAACTCGTTGGTCGCCTCGATCAGCGCACGCGCGTCCACGTAGGGAATGCGGAAGCGCTGCAGATGCGGCATCAGATCCTCGAAGCGGCCGGGCCGCGACCAGTCCTGCTTCTGCGGCAGCTTCGCGGATTCGCCGACCCGGCCGACCACCGCCCAATTGGTCAGCCGCCGGTCGGGTCGCGATCCTTCCGCGATCGGATAAATGACGAGCTTTGCCGTGAGGCCGCCGGCCACGACCATCGAGCGGCCGGTCAGGTAAGCTGGCCAGTCGATCGCGCCGCGCCAGAGCATCGCGCCGTTCCAGATTGGCGGGCCTTCGTTGGGGAACAGTTTGTCGCGCACGACCGAGTGGATGCCGTCGGCACCGATCAACACGTCGCCGCGGGCGGTTTGCCGGTGCGAGCCGCCGCGGTCGAAGAAATAGGCGGTGACGCCGCCGTCGTCCTGCGTGAATGAACCGAGGCGGCAATTGAGATGAATGCGGGATTCGCCGAGCCGGGCGCGCACCGCCTGGTAAATCACGCTCTGCAGCCTGCCGCGATGTATCGAGAATTGCGGAATGTCGTAGCCGGCATCGAGCCCGCGCGGCTCGCGCCAGATCTCCTGGCCGAAACGATTGGTGTAGAACAGCTCGTAGGTCCGGATCGCCACTGCGTCCAGGCGCTCCAGCAGGCCGAGTTCGGCCAATTCCTTGATGGCGTGGGGGAGGGTGTTGATGCCGACGCCGAGCTCGCGGATGGCGTCCGCCTGCTCAAAAATCTCACAATCGATCCCGCGCGCATGGAGCATAAGCGCCGTCACCAGGCCGCCAACGCCGCCCCCCGCGATGATCACCTTCATGACACGACTCCCAAAACACGCCCTGATCTGACGGATGCCTAGTGTGGCGCGGATAGTAAAAAAAGCAACGATTTGCCGTCGGCATGGTTATGACGATGCAACCGCGGCGCTCGCCTTCAGCGCGCGCTTGTCGATCTTGCCGACGCCGGTGCGGGGCAGGGCATCGACGAACGCGATGTGCTTGGGCCATTTGTACTTAACAAGATTTTCCTTGCAGTAGCTGAGGAGCTCGACGGCGTTGAGGCTGGCGCCCGGCTTGAGGACTACAAAGACCTTCACCGCCTCGCCGCTGAACGAGTCGGGAACGCCGACCGTGGCGGCTTCGAGAATGGCGGGGTGCTTGAACAGGAGTTCGTCGATTTCGCGCGGATAGACGTTGTAGCCGCCGACGATCATCATCTCCTTCTTGCGGTCGACGAGAAACATGTAGCCGTCCTCGTCGTAGTAGCCGATATCGCCGGTATAGAGCCAGCCGTCGCGGATCTGCCGCGCGTTCTCCTCCGGCCTGTTGCGGTATCCCTTGGTAAATTGCGGGCCGCGCACGCGGACCTCGCCGCGTTCGCCGACCGGCATCACGTGCGTTCCGGTTTCGAGATCGACGACCTCGGCTTCGTAATCAGCCGTTGTTATTCCCACCGAACCGATCTTGCGCACGCCGTTGAGAGGATTGTGATGGATCGGCGCACCTTCGGACATACCCCAACCCTCCAGCAGCACGGAGCCGGTGGCGTCCTCCCAGAACCGGATCAGTTCGACCGGGCAGGCGGCGCCACCGGACAGACAAACGCGGAGGCTCGTAAAATCCGTTTTGGAGAAATTTTCATGGCCGCGAAGCCCCATATAGAGCGCGGCCGGCCCGCCCGCGAACGTGGTGATGCGGCGCTTCTGAAACTCGTCGAGCACGGCCGCCGGCTTGTAGGCGGGAAGAATATCCATGAAGGCGCGCAGATAGACCGGAAAGACGAGCGTGAAGCAGAAGCCCCAGATGTGAAAGAGCGGCGCGACATTGAGGATGCGCTCGGCGTCAAGCGCCAGCGGCCACAGCGTCGCCGTGGCGTAGCAGAAAGCCATCAGGTTGCTGTGGCGGTGATCGGCGCCTTTGGGAAAGCCGGTGGTGCCGCCGGTGAAGAAAATGGCGCAAAGGTCGTCGGCCTGAGGCAAGGGCAGCGCTCCGGGCGGAGCGGATAGCAATTGGTCGATGCTCAGATGGCCCGCACCCAGCACGATGATTTTTGCCCGGCCGTTGAGTTGCGCAAGCCGCGCCGCGCGGTCGGCGAATTCAGCGTCGCAGATGACCACGCAAGGATCGATGTCGCGCACCTGCGGTTCGATCTCGCGGTCGGTGTAGGCTGGATTGAGTGGAGCAACCTGTGCGCGCGCGGCCATGCCGGCATAAAGGCCGACGGCCATCTCCATACTGTTTCGCATCAAATAGCAGATGCGCTCGCCGGCGACGGCGTGATTGGCCAGCGTTTCCGCCAGCGCTGCGACCGCTTTGGCGTATTGACCATAAGTCAGTTCGCGATCGAGGCAGCCGACGCCCGGCGCGTCCGGCCGGCGCTCGGCGGCATAGGCGAGCGCGTGGACGATGGTCGGGAAATCCGGGTAGCGCGGATCGCGCGTTGGGGGTGGCGTGCGCGGCATGCTGAAATCTTTACTTTCCCGTTCCAATCTTTCTCGCGGCGGGGAGGGCCCGTCGGCGAACAATGTGCCCAGCGGCGATCAAAATGCAATGATCCGAAGCCGGGCGGCACGGAGCAATCGCGTACTTGCTGATTCACCCAGAAAGCCCTTAAGTCGCGGACCCCGGGAGGAGAAATGTCATGAGCCGGACCGCGCACCTGCGCATCCCGTTTTTTGACGCACAACACCGCGCCTTCGCCGACGACCTCGACCAATGGGCGCGGGAAGCAGTGCTTGAAGTCGAGGGCGAAGACGCCGCCCATGCCGACATTGACGCGACCTGCATTCGCTGGGTCCGCGCGCTCGGCGCCGCCGGCTGGCTCCGGCATTGCGTGCCGGCGGGCTACGGCGGCGCCCATGACCCGCTGCGCTCGCTCTATCTGGTGGTGGCGCGGGAGACGCTGGCGCGCCACAGCGGGCTGGCGGATTTCGCGTTCGTGATGCAGGGCCTCGGTAGCGGTCCGATCGGGCTTGCAGGCTCGGACGATCTCAAGGTGCGCTATCTGCCGAAGGTCGGCAGCGGCGCGGCCATTGCCGCTTTCGCCCTGACCGAGCCCGATGCCGGCTCCGACGTTGCCGCGATGTCGATGTCGGCGCAGCGCGTGGGCGACGCCTACGTGCTCGACGGCGAAAAGATCTGGATTTCGAACGGCGGCATTGCCGATTTCTACGTGGTCTTCGCGCGGACCGGCGAAGCGCCCGGGGCGCGCGGCCTCTCGGCCTTCGTCGTCGATGCCGGCACGCCCGGCTTTGAAATCGCCGAGCGGCTGGAGGTGACCGCGCCGCATCCGCTGGCGCGGCTGCGCTTCCGATCCTGCCGCGTTCCGGCGGCGAATCTCATTGGCGCCTCCGGCGAGGGCTTCAAGATCGCCATGCGCAATCTCGATATCTTCCGATCTTCAGTAGCGGCCGCGGCGCTCGGTTTCGCGCGCCGCGCGCTTGATGAAGCACTGGTGCGTGTCACGACACGCAAGATGTTCGGCCAGACGCTGGGTGACTTTCAGTTGACGCAGGCCGCGCTCGCCGACATGGCGACCGAAATCGACGGCGCCGCTTTGCTCACCTATCGCGCCGCCTGGCTGCGCGACGTCGAGGGCGTGTCGACGACGCGGGAAGCCGCGATGGCCAAGATGGCCGCGACCGAAGGCGCGCAGCGCGTGATCGACCGGGCGGTGCAGATGTTCGGCGGTCTCGGCGTGGGCACCGACTCCGTGGTCGAACATCTCTATCGGGAAATTCGGCCGCTCCGCATCTATGAGGGGGCGACCGAGGTCCAGAAGCTCATCATCGGCCGCGACCTCCTCAAGGCGCGAAACTGAATCACTACGCCGTGACGCGGCGTACGGACGATGCGTTCAGGCGCCGGCGAGAGTTTTCGCCAGCATGAAACCCGAACCGGCGCCGGTGCCGGCGCCCGGCCACGTCGACGCGCCAACCATGTACAAACGCTTGACCGGCGTGCGGTAACGCGACCAGCCGAAAGCCGGGCGAAACAGGAAATTCTGGTCGAGGTGATGGCTGCCGCCGAGACTGTCGCCGCCGACGAGATTGGGATTGTCGCGCTCGAGATCGGCGGGAGACAGTACGGTCCGGTCGAGAATGCTGGCGGAAAATCCCGGCGCATAGCGTGCGATGAGATCGACGACGCGGTCTGCGTACGCCTCCTTGACCTCGTCCCATTCGGTGCCGGCGATGATGCCCAAGGCGTCGCCGCGGATATGCGAAGGCAACACCCGCACCTGCACCCACAGCACGTGCTGTCCGGCCGGCGCGCGCGACGGATCGATCGCGGTCGGCTGTCCGACGACCAGCCCCGGTTCGCCGGGCAGCAGTCCATCGAGCGCTTCGGTGTAGGTTCTCGCCATCGCCGCAAAGGAGGGCGCAAGATGCACATAGGCGAATTTGCGCAACTCGGCGCCGGCGCTCCACGGCGGCAGGTCGGAAAGCGCCAGATGGATCATCATCGTCGCCGGTCCGGGCCGAAACTTTGCTAGCTTCTGGGCCGCTGGCGAAGTGCCGCCGACCAGGTCGCCGAACAGCACGCGCGGATGAAGATTGGCGATCACGGCACGCTTCGCGTCGATCCGCTCACCGTTTGCCAGCACTACGCCCCTGGCGACGCCTTTCTCAACGGCGACCTGTTTCACCGGCGCATCGAGCCGCACCTCGCCGCCAGCCGCTTCGATGGCGCGAACCATGGCCGTGATGATCGCGGCGGCGCCGCCTTGCCCGAGCGCCATGCCGAAACTCTGATTGGCCATCGATTCCAGATAGGGAAACAATGCACCGCCGGCGCAATCAGGCGAGAAGTCGAGGTGTATCCCCCAGATCGCCATCATGGTCTTCAGTTTTTCATTGGTGAATTTCTCGTCGAGCCATTCGCGCGGCGATGCAACAAGCAGGCGCACCGTTTCGGCCACCCATGCGATGCCGCGCGTCCGCCACGCGGTATAGACCGCGCGCAGCGCCTGCCGCGACGGCATCGGCGAAGCCAGAAGCGCGAAAATGTGCGGCGCATCCAGGCCGAAGGCCGCAACCATGGCGCGCCAGCGCTCGGCGTCGGCGGGATCGAATGCGGCGATCCGCGCCGCGGTCGCATCGATATCCTTGTCGACGCCGAGCCAGCTTCCATCGGGAAATGCGGTGGCGAAGCAGTGCTCCGCCGTCACGAAATTGAGACCCTGGGCGAGGAGGCGATCCTTGTGAGCGGCAAAAAACGGCGAGCCCGCAAAGAGGCTCAGATTCATCGCGTAGAGGTCGTGGCGAAAGCCGGGCCGCGTAATTTCTTCGGTCTTGACCGCGCCCCCGGCAGTCGCGCCGCGTTCGACCACTGCGACCTTCCAACCTTTGGTAGCAAGATGCAGTGCCGCCGCCAGGCCGTTCACGCCGGCGCCGATGACGATTGCATCGTAAGGCATCACTTGCTCCTGCATTTTCGCCGCTCGATCCGCTATGATGGCTTCGCGGGTCGCTTGCCAGCGCAGATATTTCATATCTAAAATGTTCGCGCTAGGCTTCCAGCCGCAGCGCGCCTCACAACGATTGTCCACGAGCCCGACGGAGAGACCGTATGACCAGTACTCAAGTTCTCAGTGATTTCGCATCGGCGCTCGCTTCCGGCGCGGTCGAGGTGGTGGATCTCACCGCGCCGCTCGGTCCCGAAACGCCGCTGATCAAGCTGCCGCCGGAGATCGGGAAGAACACGCCGGCGATCGAGGTTCACGCAATTTCGAACTACGACAAGGACGGACCATTCTGGGCGTGGAATTGGCTCAAGCTCGGCGAGCATTCGGGTACGCATTTCGACGCGCCGGTCCACTGGATCAGCGGCAGGGAATACAAGGACGGCAGCACCGACACGATTCCGGTGAAGAATTTCGTCGCCCCGGCGTGCGTGATCGACTGCTCTGCCGAGACGGCGAAGAACAGCGATTTCCTTCTTACCGTCGACGGCGTGAAAGCCTGGGAAAAGACCCACGGCGATATTCCGGCCGGCTGCTGGGTGCTGATGCGCACCGACTGGTTCAAGCGCAACGACAGCGAGGCGAAGTTCCTCAACGCCGACAACAAGGGACCGCATTCGCCGGGCCCGACGGCGGAGACGATCCACTATCTGATCTCGAAGGGCGTGATCGGCTGGGGATCGGAGACAGTCGGCACCGACGCGGGTTCCGCCGGTGGAATGGATCCGCCATTCCCTGCGCATACTTTCATGCACAAGGCCAACCGCTACGGACTGGCGAGCCTCTGCCATCTCGACAAGTTGCCGCCGAAGGGAGCGATCCTGATCGCGGCGCCGCTGAAGATCGTCAAAGGCACCGGCAGCCCGTTGCGCGTGCTCGCGCTCGTGCCGCGCAAGTAAGCCGGACAGGCGACAAATGGCGGCCGCCGACTACGTCATCGTCGGAAGCGGAATCAACGCGCTCGTAGCGGCGGCCCAACTGGGCCGCAAAGGCCACAAGGTGTTGGTGCTCGAGCGCAGCGACCGCATCGGCGGCTGCATCCGCACCGAGGAAATCACCGCACCCGGATTTATCCACGACGTGATGGCGACGACGTTCGTCCTGTTCATCACGTCGCCGGCGTTCGCGGAACTCGGTCCGGAACTGGAGAAGCGTGGGCTTTCTTTCGCGCATTCGCCAACGCCGACGGCGGTGGTGCTGCCGGACGGGCGGCACGTGATCCTCGCGATGGACCGCAAGACGAACGTCGCCGCCTTCGAGCAACTGGCGGCCGGCGACGGCGCGCGTTTTGCGGCGGATATCGATAGCATCGGCGCCAACGCGCCGTTTCTCTTTTCGCTCCTCGGTGGCTCGCTTTGGTCGGGCGCGATGCTCAAGATCGTCGCCCGCGAGGCTTGGCGGCGCGGCCTGCGCGGGCTCGCCCAATTCTTCGGCGAGGCGCTCGGCACCGGCCGCGGCTGGCTCGAAACGCGCTTTCAATCCGATCTCGTTCGCGCGCTGTTTGCACCGTGGGTGCTGCATACCGGCCTCGGTCCGGAAAGCGCCTATTCCGGCCAGATGGCGAAAGTGATCGCATTCGCGCTCGAGGTTGCCGGCGCGCCGATCGTCAAGGGCGGCGCGAAGAATGCGCTCGCGGCGTTTGAGAGTCTGATTCGCGATCAAGGCGGCGACGTCATGGTCGGCGCCGATGTGGAGCGCGTCCTGGTCGATGCGAGTGGTGGCGCGCGCGGTGTGCGGCTCGCCGGCGGCCGGGAAATCGAGGCCGCCAAGGGCGTCATCTGCTCGGTGACGCCCAATCAGCTTTACGGACGATTGCTTGCCGACGTGTCGCTGCCGGCGGATGTCACGGATGCTGTTGCGCAGTATCGCTACGGCAAAGGAAACATGCAGGTTCACTACGCGCTCGAGGCGCCGCCGCAATGGAAAGCGCCAGGCGCTCGGGGGCGTGGCGCTGACACATCTGACGCCGGGGCTTGACGGCGTATCGAAGGCCGCCAACGAAGCCGAGCGCGGCATGCTGCCGGTCGTGCCGACCATCTGCGTCGGCCAGCCGGCGGCGCTCGACCCGTCGCGTTGTCCGCCCGGTGCGTCGATCCTGTGGCTGCAGCTTCCCGAGGCCCCGCGTTTCATAAAAGGCGACGCCGCCGGCGAAATCGCCATACCCGCCGACGGCCGCTGGACGGAAGCCGTGCGGGAAAAATACGCCGACCGCATCGAGGCGATCCTTGCCTCGCACATCGAGAACTTCCGCGACAATGTGATCGCGCGAAAGTGCTATTCGCCAGCGGACCTTGAGGCGCTTAACATGAACCTCGTCGGCGGCGATCCTTACGGCGGTTTCTGCGGAATCGACCAGTTTTTCCTCTGGCGGCCGTTCCACGGCTCGGTCAATCACCGCACGCCGGTGGCGCGCCTGCACCATATCGGCGCCTCGACCCATCCCGGGCCGGGGCTGGGGGGCGGCTCGGGATATTTGGTGGCGAAAGCTCTAGGCTAGCTTGGCGCTCGTGTGGCCGCGAGCACGGGAAACCGAATTTCATCCAGCATGTCAGACAGTGCCAATCTGGAACTGGACCTTCCGCGCCTGATGCGACAGGGCGACGGTCTCCGTCTGCTGCTGGAAACTGCTCTGGATGCCGTCGTGGTGATGACCTCCGACGGCATCGTTGCCGAGTGGAACGATCGCGCCGCCAGCATCTTCGGCTGGTCGCGGGACGAAGCACTCGGGCAGGCGATGGCCGAGCTGATCATTCCTGAGCGATACCGCGAAGCTCACAAAGACGGAATTCGCCGTTATCTGCAGACCGGCAAAGGCGAAGTCCTGGGCCGGCGGGCGGAAGTGTCCGGCATCAAGAAGAACGGCGAGGAGTTTCCCGTCGAGCTTTCGATTTCACCGATCCTGGATGAAGGCCGCATCGTCTTTGTCGGTTGCCTCCGCGATATCAGCGATCGCAACGCTCTGCGTCTGGCACGGGCCGATCTGGCACGCGTGCGGCAGCGGATGGCGATGGGCGAAATGGCGGCGTCGATAGCTCATGAAATCAAGCAACCGCTGGCGGCGATCGCCACCAACGCCAATGCCGGCCTGCGCTGGCTGGGGAATTCGCAACCCGACCTGGCAGAGGTGCGTATTGCGTTGAAGCGCGTTGTCGACGACTGCCACCGCGCCGACGAGGTGATCAACGGCATCCGCCTGATGTTCAAAAAAGACGTTCCGGTCATGGTTCCGCTGGACATCAACGGACTTGTCCGCGAGGTCCTGTCGCTGGTTCGCGGCGAGGTGGAGAACCAGAAGGTGACGGTCCGTACCGACTTGCTTCATGACCTGCCGCCGGTTCCGGGCAATCAGGTTCAGTTGAGACAGGCGATGGTCAACCTGATCGCCAATGCGATCGATGCGATGGGTGCGGTTTCCGGCCGCCCGCGGATATTGCGGCTGAAGACCGAAACGCGGGGCTCGGATCAAGTCTTGCTTTCGGTCGAGGATTCCGGTCCCGGTATCGACCCCGGGAACGTCAACCGCATCTTCGAGCCGTTCTTCACGACAAAGTCGCACGGGATGGGCATGGGATTGTCGATCAGCCGGTCGATCGTCGAGAATCACGGCGGCCGCCTGTTGGTGTCGCCGGGGCGGCCCCATGGATCGATTTTCCATGTTCTTTTGCCATCGTCGGACGCGTCGAAGGATTAGCCCGCTTTCACGCCGCCACGCGGCATGACTTTGGCCGCAACGGGTTATATGTTGCGTCGTATGTTTGAGCCGGCATTTCAGATCAGCGAAGGCTGTGGTGCTCCGGTATGAGCGGCGTCTCGGAAATCGATCCCATTGCGGCCAAGCAGGCGATCCTCAGCTACTGCTTGCGCAAGGGCGCGCTGGTCGCGGGCGTCGCCGATCTCGCCGCGATCGAACGCATCGCGCCCGCGGGACATCGTCCGAGCGATCTGATGCCGCGCGTGAAGTCGGTCATCGCGGTCGGTGTCGGCGGCTCGACCCAGGGCGCGTGGCGCGTGCCGGCGAAGGCGCTCGGCTATTTCGGCAGCACCGAGAGCCGCGCGTACAAGATCGTCTATGGCCTTGCATTTTTTATCGAGCAGAAATTCGGTGTCCAGGCGATCTATTGTCCTCCGGACATGGACCCGGAGCTGGGCGCTCGCTATCCGCTGCAAAGCCTGAAGCTGCATGCGGAGTTGGCCGGGCTCGGCGCGCGAAGCCTTGCCGGCGACATCCTGCTCCATCCCGAATACGGCTACATGTATTACGCGTCGTGCTTCACGGAGCTTGAGCTGCCGCCCGACAGGCCGCTCGCGGAAAATCCGTGCCCGGCGCCGAGCTGCGTCGGCATGTTCCGGCAGGAGGGCCGCACGCCCTGCATGAGGTTTTGCCCGGCGCAATGCCTGTCCGGCGAGATCGACGCCGCCGGCAAGCAGGCGTCGATGCACTTCGACATGGCCGCCTGCGCCGAGCTCACGCAACAGTTCGAGACCGTTCCGCAGCTCTTGCGTGACGCGATCGCGACCGACGATCCGGAAGAGCGGGAGCAGCTGTTGCTCGGCGAGCGCAACAAGGTGTTGTGGTACAAGATGACCGTCGGCAACGGCGGCTTGTTTTCCCAGTGTTTTGAATGCATGCGGGTCTGCCCGGTCGCGACCAATGCGCCGCTGGCCGATCCGCTGAAACGAGGCGCCGCGCAACGCGCCGAGCAGTCGCGGAAAGTGCAGAATGGCGACGCCAACGCGACGTGAGCGGCTCGGCATTACGGCAGAGATGATCGACGCGTTCGGTCCGATCATTTTCGATCTCAGCACCAACGTTCAGGATCGGAGCGGCGATCCGGTTCGGCTGCTGGACTTCAAGGAGATCGAGCGGCAGCGCCCGGGCGCCGGCTTGGCGGACGCCGAGATTGCTGCCCGGCTGGGGCTTGCCGTGGACCAGGTGACCTTCATCCGGGTGTTGCTCGAGCAGCGGCGGTTCAAGCCCGAACGCTATTATCGCTTGTTTCAGTTGGGCGGCGGCCGGCGTTTTCGTACCGAGCGAGGGATGGAGCACGACCCCTTCGACGAGACCCAGTTCAGCCCCGACGCGATGGCCATTCGCGACGCCATGCGCTTTCGACCGGACCACGTGCGGCGCGAAGTGGAGACCGGCCGCTGGCCGGCTGAAACGACCGCGACATGGTTGCAACATTGGGCGCGCGAAACACCGGAAGCGACGGCGATCGCCGCGCCCGGTTTTTCGCCGATCAGCTACGCCGCCGCGCTCGACCGCGCCGAACGTCTCGCTGCGGCGCTCGCCGCGCTCGGCCTGCGGCGCGGTGACGTGATTTCCGTCCAGCTTCCGAGCACGCCGGAATTCGTCGTCATTTATTATGCCGTCGCGCGCCTTGGCGGCGTCCTTTCGACGCTGCACACGCCCTACGGCGCCGGAGAAGCCGAGCCGATCTTGCGGCACGCACGGGCGCGTGCCGTGTTTTGTGGTGCCGCTACCGAAAAAGCCGATCCGCCCGGCATGTTCGCCGCGATGGCGCAGCGCCTGCCTAGTCTCCGGCGCATCATTTCCGTTGGGCCGCCGCGTGACTCCGTCCTGTCGCTCGATACGCTGATCGCGAGCGCCGACCGCGCTGCGTTGCCGCCATTGCCGGTCGCAACCGACGCGGCGCTGATGTGCTACACGTCCGGGACGTCGACCGCGCCAAAGGCCGTGCCGCACAGCTTCCAGTCGATGCTGGCCAATCCGCGCCAGTGTCTGCCGGTGTTCGACCTCAAGCCGGGCGACCGCGTGCTGAGCGCCGCGCCGCTGACCCACGCGTTCGGGCTTTTTGTCGTCAATGCTGCGCTGATGGCCGGTGCTACGTTCATTCCATTGCCGCAGTTTACGCCGCCGGCGCTTGCATCGGCACTGGAACATGAGCGCCCCACGCATGCTTTTGTTGCCCCGGCGCACGTTGCCGCCCTGTTGCAGGCGGGATTGTTTGACGGGCGCGACCTCGGTTCGCTCCGGCAGGTCATCGTATCGGGGTCGTATTGTCCTCCGGAACTCAAGCGGGCGCTGGAAAGCAAGCTTGGCGGCGGCTGCGTGTTCGAGCTGTGGGGCATGACCGAGACATTTGCGGTCCTGCTCGGTAATCCGCACGACTCCTCCGAACATCGCTGCAACTGGATCGGGCGGGCCACGGCTGGCAGCGAGGCGCGGGTCGTCGATCACGACGGCAGGCCGGTATCGCCCGACGTCGAGGGTGAACTGCAGGTGCGCGGTTGCTCGGTGTTTGCCGGCTATTTCGACAACGCGGCCGCCAATCACGGGATCTTCAGCGAAGACGGCTGGCTGCGCACCGGCGATCTCGCGGTGATGAACGGAACCGGCTACGTCCGGATCACCGGGCGCAGCAAGGACATCATCAATCGTGGCGGCGTGAAGATCAATCCGTCGGATGTCGAGGCGCTGATCGATCGGCATGAAGCGGTCATGCAAAGCGCGATTGTGCCGATGCCGGACCCCATCCTGGGTGAGCGCGCCTGTTGCTGCGTCGTGCTCAAGCCGGAAAAAACGCTAAGTCTCGAAGCATTGTGCGCCTGGCTGGAGCAGCAGGGCGTCGCCAAACTCAAATGGCCGGAGCGTCTGGTGGAAGTACGGGCGATGCCGATCACGCCGACGCGGAAGATCATCAAAAGCAGGCTGGTGGAATTGATCGCCGACGACGGCGGAGACACAGCAGCAAAAATATCCTAAAGCGTCGCGATGGTCTTGAGCGCGCCATCAAGAGCGATGCCGCTCTCGTCAAGCAGCGCCGCGTCGCGCAGCCGGCGCATCCAGTCAGCCCCATCGCCGCGCGAGGCCAGCGCCGGGACCGCGCTCATAATGCGATCGAATTTCGATTCGCCGCGCGCGTGCGTGTCGGAATAGCCTTTGACCAGCCGGCGCGCGTTGAGCACTTCGACGGCCACGTCGTAGTTCCCGGCGACGTTCGCCGCCGCGACTGCGAGCCATTTCTCAAGGTGCGCCATCTCGCGTTGATGGCGCAGCGTGGTCCGGCGGATCGGCCTGAAGGCGGCAAGAACATAGAGCATCAGGAACCAGTGTATCGTTCCCGAGCGCACGCGCCGGCCCTTGCGGAACGCCCAGCCGAACAGGGCCGGAGTTGATTTCAATAAAGCGCCCGAGCGGCGCGGGCATCGTGCCGGCCACTTCTTCGAGGCGCGGATGCATGTATTCCGTGGTGTAGACGATCTGTCCTTCGCCGACGCTGTTGTCGCGCTGAACGCGCTCGAACCGGCTGCTGCGGGTCTTCAGATCGGCGACGCGGATGACGTCGTCATAGGCCATCGCGACGGCGACGTATTTCGCCGCCGCCGCGGTGAACGCATAAGCCTTCGCCGCGCCGCCGTTCGCGACGTCGAGTTCGCGCAATTTGGCGATGCGGTCGAGATACTCGCCGGCATAGGCCGGATCCTGGAAATCGGTGAGGCGCTTGACGCCGGCGAACAGCATGGCGTGCAGCGGTTCCGGGAACGCACGGATGCGTTCCAAAAGCTGGTCGAGATCCGGGCGTCCCGCCGAGGCCGGCAGCGGCGCAAACTCTTTCGCCGGCTTCTTGAGGGAAGGGCGGGTGGCGGTTTGCGGCTGGGCCGCCTGATCGTGTGCCGCCTTGAAGGCCTTGAGGCTCGTCTCGATGCCCCGGCCGCCGGACTTGATGATCAGCTCGAAGGCGTCGCGCGGAAACGGCAGGGTGCCCGATGCCGCCAGCGCGCCGAACAGGCAGGCGGAGATCATGCTGTTGTTCTTGGTCGCCAGCGTTTCCATGTCGAAGGCGATGATGCCCTTCGCCGCGACGCCGGCGGCGTCGACGACCACGGCCGGATCGGCGGTGGCGTCGCCCGGCTTTTCCTTCTCCGCCGTCGAATACAAACGATGGGTCGACGCGATCAGCGTGGTGCGATCGGGCGTCACGAGACCGCGCAGGATGGAGCGTCCGGCCTCGATCAGTTCGGCCGCAAGCACGATGTCGACTTCGCCGGGCGCCGGCATCAGCGACAGGATCGGCGCGCGGCCCGCTTTCGGCGGCAGCATCTCGACGTAATAGATCGTAGCGCCGGTACGTTGCGCGACGCCGGGCACCGACGTGGACTGGGCGTGCCAGCCCTGCGATTCGGCGAGTTCAACGATCCAGTCGGCCAGCACGCCGCCGCCCTGGCCGCCCATCGCCATCACGGCGATGCAAATCGGCCGTTCGGTCGTGTACCTGGTCGGCGCTGGCGTCGGCGTTCCCGATAGATCGTTCATGATGCCGAACTTTCGCGTCAGTCCGCGAAAACGATGCGCTGTGCTTCGCGGCGGCGTTGCAGAAAGCCGATCACCGACCGGCGCAAGTCCGACATGAAGCGGTCGAACCAGCTCGGGTTGTGGATGATGTCGGCGCGGTAGAAGGACGGGCAGAGGACGGCGGCTTCCGACACCTCGCCGCAATTGCCGCAGCCGACGCAATTGTTGTCGATGGCGGCGACCGGATCGTCCTTGAGCGGATCGTCGGTATGCTTGACGGACAGCGACGGGCAGCCGGAGAGCCGGATGCAGG
Source organism: uncultured Alphaproteobacteria bacterium (assembly GCA_963850245.1). GTDB lineage: Bacteria > Pseudomonadota > Alphaproteobacteria > Rhizobiales > Xanthobacteraceae > BOG-931. The sequence continues at coordinate 101,677 of CAWKLA010000001.1, forward strand.
CGTGATCGCCGGTGCAGACATCCTCGTCGACGCCGAAGCGCTCGCGCACCATGCGCTCGCCGTCGCGCACCGATTTCTGGAACAGCGGCTTCACCCGGCGCTGCTTGTTGAGCATGCATTCCGAGGAGGCGACGATCACTTTCGGGCCGCCGTCTTTCGGTGGTCAGCGCCTCGCGCAAAATGTCGCGCATGCGCGGCGACGTCATAGGTGCGGTCGATGTGGCGCACCCATTTGACGCCGATGCCCTTCACCGCGTCGACGATGCTGTTGTTGGTCGCGCGCGCCGGGTTGATCGCGCGCGACGACATGATGTCCTGGCCGCCGGTCGCCGCCGAATAGAAATTGTCGACCACCATGATGACGCCGTCGTGCTTGTTGTAGACGGCGTTGGCGACGCTGGTGGAAAGGCCGTTGTGCCAGAAGCCGCCGTCGCCGATGACCGAGATCGGCTTCTTGTCGGCCTTGACGTTGAAGGCGGACGACGACGCCGGACCAAGCCCGTAGCCCATCGTGGTGGCGCCGATGTTGAACGGCGGCAGGCTGGCGAACAGATGGCAGCCGATGTCGCCGGCGATCTGATGCGGGCCGAGCTCCTGCTCGACGAGTTTCATGGCGGCGAAGATCGGCCGCTCCGGGCAGCCGATGCAGAAGCTCGGCGGCCGCGGCGGCACCGTCTTGGCCAGTTCCTTGATCTTCGGGTCGGCAAGGACGGCTGAGGCGTCGGGCGGGCGGCGGTGAATTGCCGAGCAGATTCTTGGCGTGAAGCTCGAGGAACGCCTTGACGCCTTTGAGACGACCTGCGGCGGTGTATTCGCCGGCCATCGGCAGCACGTCCTTGCCCGATGATCTTGGTCTGAATGTCGCGGCGGCGCAGGATGGTGTTCAGCGCCTGCTCGATGAATTCGGGCTGGCCCTCCTCGACCATGAGGATGGCCTTCTTGCCGGCGGCAGAAGGCGGCAACCTCGTCGTCGATGAGCGGGTAGGTGACGTTGAGACAATAGATCGGCACCGACGGTTTCGCCATAGACGTCGGCGAGGCCGAGCTGCTGCAGCGACGCGCATCACCGAATTGTACATGCCGCCCTGCACGACGATGCCGACATCGGCCGGTCTCGGGACCGAAGAATTCGTTGAGCTTGCGCTCCTTGATGAATTCGACCGCGGCCGGCCAGCGCTGCTCGACCTTCTCGCGCTCGTGCAGATAGGAGGCCGGCGGCAGCACGATGCGGTTGGTGTCGCGCGCGGGGTTCTCCAGCGCCTCGCGCAGCGTGAAATCCGGCTTCTTGTTGTCCTTGGCGACGAAGCGGCCGTGCACGTGACAGGCGCGGATGCGCACTTCGAGCATGACCGGCGTGTGCGACGCTTCGGAAAGTTCGAAGCCCTCTTCCACCGCCCTGACGATCGTCGGCAGATTCGGCCGCGGATCGAGCAGCCAGATCTGCGACTTCATCGCGAAGGCGATGGCGAGCGCTCCTGCATGATCGAGGAGCCTTCGCCGTAATCCTCGCCGATGATGATCAGCGCGCCGCCGGTCACGCCGCCGGAGGCGAGATTGGCGATCGCATCGGACGCGACATTGATGCCGACCGGCGACTTGAAGGTGACCGCGCCGCGGATCGGATACATGACCGAGGCCGCGAGCGTCGCGGCGGCGGCGGCTTCGGAGGCGGAGTTCTCGAAATGCACGCCGAGTTCGTCGAGCACGTCCTTGGCGTCGGCGAGCACGTCCATCAGATGCGAAATCGGCGCGCCCTGATAGCCGCCGACATACGACACGCCCGATTGCAGCAGCGCCTTGGTGATGGCGAGAATTCCCTCGCCGCGAAATTCCTCGCCGTCGCCGAGCTTGAGATCCTGCACTTCGCGTGCAAACGACCGTTCCGCCATGAAAGCCTCCGGGCCGATGTCACGGCGATCAGGCGCGACCGGCCAAGTTGGTACTTAAGTCGCTACTTATGAAACCTTCTAAATCGTCTGGCAACGGCCTCCGCGGCCGGAGCAGGTGCGCGTCGCCGGCGGAAACAGACGGCCGATGATCGCGGCAGACGATGATGTCGCAGCCGGCATGTGGTGCCTAAAATTGGGGAAAAAAGCCCAATGCGTCAGCTTGTCCGAGGGTTTGCTTTATGTTTAAAGTATCTTCTTCCAGAGGCCGACGAGCTATGCAGCAAGCGTAGAGTCGAGCTCATGAGTTGCCGCCTGCGGCGGTCATTATGGGGAGTGTCTAAACATGTTCAATGTCACGCGTCGTCAGGCTCTCGCGACGAGCGGCGGCCTCCTGTCATCGTTAATTCTGCCTCAGCGCTTCGCCAGCGCGGCGGTCGGCAACACGCTCAACATCGCCTACAACGTCAACCTGCCGTCCTTCGATCCGACCATCGGGCCGTCGTCGGTCAATCCGACCATCCAGGCGATCTATCGCTCGATCTTCGATCAGTATATCGGCCAGAAGCCCAATCTGGCCTTCGAGCCCGGCCTGCTGACGGCCTGGGGCTGGAACGACGACAAGACCAAGGTCTGGATGGACGTGCGCGAGGACGTCGTCTGGCACGACGGCACGCCGTTCACGCCCGAAGACGTCGTCTGGTCGATCCAGCGCGCCGGCAAGCCGGACGGCGGCAATCCGGTCGCGTTCATCTGGGCCGGCCTCGGCAACTTCAAGATCGACGGCAAGCGCATCACCGCCGACGTCAAGCAGTTCGATCCCGACCATTTTCAAGTGGATGGCGTTCCTCACCGGCTACGTGCTGCCGAAGGCCTATTACGAGAAGGTCGGCGCGGAGGGCTTCGAGAAGAAGCCGATCGGCACCGGCCCCTACATGGTCGACGCCTACGAGGGCAACGCCTTCCTGCGCCTCAAGGCCAATCCGAAATACTGGGGCGGCAAGCCCGCGTTCGAGACCGTGGTGTTCAAGTTCGTGCCCGACGCGACCAGCCGCGTCGCCGAAATCGAAAGCGGCTCGTCCGACGTCACGCTGGAAGTGCCCTATCGAGGAATACGACCGGCTGCAAGGGCAAGGCCGGCCTGAAGGGCGTGTGCGACGCCGATTTCCGACATCGGCATGATCTTCATCACCAATGGCGGCGTGATGGACGACAAGAACGTCCGTCTGGCCATGTGCCACGCGGTCGACAAGGAGGCGATCGTCAAGCAAGCTGCTGCGCGGCTATGGCGTGCCGATCGACACGCTGGAGGCGCCGGAATACGCAGCCTTCGATCCCTCGATCAAGGTGCCGTTACGATCCGGAGCTGGCGGCCGAAGCTGCTCGCGGCCAGCGGCTTCTCGAAGGAGAAGCCGGTCAAGTTCACCATCCAGACGACGCGCGGCTTCAAGCCGAAGGATTACGAAATGATCCAGGCGATCGTCGGCATGTGGCGCAATGTCGGCATCGACGCCGATATCGAGGTCTACGAGATCGCCAAGCACTTCGAGCTGCGCATGTCGCACAAGCTGGCGCCGGCGGCGTTCTACAACTGGGGCAACGCGATCGGCGATCCGACGCACCTCGACCGGCTTCGCGATGTTCTCCAAGTCGCCGCACTCGGCCTGGCATTCCGACGACCTCGACGCCAAGATCGGCCCGCTCTGGGGCGAGAAGGACGAGGCGAAGCGCATCGCGGGCTGGAAGGCGGTGGATCGGTATATCGCGGAGCAGGGTTACGTGCTGCCGCTGCTGCAATATGTCGCAGCCGATCCTCTACAAGTCCGATCTCAAGGTGACCCCGAACGTTTCGGGCGCCTTGCAGCCAGCAACGCTGGTCTCGAAGGCCTAGTTCCAAACGTCGAAGCGGTCCGCCGCCGCGCCGGGCGCGGCGGCCATCGACGCCACAAGTTCGAGGACCGTTGATGTTGATTTCTGTCGTCGCCAATCGTGTGGCTATGGCGTTGTTGACGCTTGCCGGCGTTGCGGTCGTCGTGTTCATCTTGTTGCGCGTCGTTCCCGGCGATCCGGTCGCGATGATGATTTCGCCCGGCGCCGGCCCAGCGGACATCGCCGCGCTCCGGGCGCATTACGGGCTCGATGCGCCGCTGCTGGCGCAGTTCTGGATCTGGATCGTCGGCGTGGTCACCGGCGATTTCGGCACTTCGATCACGTTGCATCTTCCCGTGACCGAAGTCCTGGCATCGCGCCTGCCGGCCACGATTGAACTCGCGATCGCCGCGCTCGTTGTTGCCGTTTTGCTTGGCGGCAGCGCTGCCATCGCCGGTACGCTGATGCGGCGCACGATCGGTGAAACCATCATCGACGGCTTGAACAGCATCCTTCTCGCCGTGCCCGATTTCATCTGGGCGTTGGCGCTCGTGCTGCTGTTTGCGGTGGCGATACCGGTATTGCCGCTCACCGGCCGTATCGATCCCGAACTCGCTGAAGGCTTCACGACCAGGTTCTATCTGGCCGAGAGCCTGCTGACCGGCCGCTTTGCGGTCGCCGGCGACATCATAAGCCATATGGTCATGCCGACGCTGGCGCTCGCCTTGCCGCTCGCCGCAGTGATCGTGCGGCTGCTGAAGCAATCGCTGAAGGAGGCGATGCTGCAGGATTACGTGCTTCTAGCGCGGATCAAGGGCTTTCGCGAGCTTCGCCTCGTACTGCAGGAGGCGTTGCGCAACGCCATCGGCCCGACGCTCGCTCTTACCGGCGTTCAGTTCACCTTCCTGATCGGCGGGACCGTGATTGTCGAGCGCATCTTCTCCTATCCGGGGATCGGCAATCTGGCGATCGATGCCGTCATCAATCGCGATTTTCCGCTGATCCAGGGGTTGGTCCTGTTGTTCGGGTTGATCTTCATTCTCATCAATATCGGCGTCGACCTAACCGTTGCGACGCTCAATCCGCGGCTGCGGCACGCCTGAGACCAACCGGAAACGAAGTGGAACACTGGACACCAACAACGACGATGGTCGCAGCGGACACCGGCCCGCAACCGCCCTCGGTCGCCGCCCGCCTCGTACGCGATCCGAAAGTCGTCTGCGCTGGCGGTTTCATTCTTTTTTTGATCGTCGTGGCGATCGCTGCGCCGCTGGTCGCGCCGCAGGATCCGCTGGCGCAGAATCTGCTTACGGCGACCGTGCCACCCGTTGGCTTTCCCGATGCCGAGGCGGGTTATCTGCTCGGCACCGACGGGTTGGGGCGCGACGTCCTCTCGCGGGTGATCTTCGGCACGCGCGTATCGCTGACGGTGGCTTTCGTCGCGGCCGGCCTTGCCTGCCTGATTGGATCGGTGCTCGGTCTTGTGGCGGGATATCTGGGCGGCTGGGTCGACGTCGCGGTGTCGCGGCTGGTCGACATCTGGATGGCGTTTCCGCCGGTATTGCTTTCGATTTTGCTCGTCGCTGTGCTTGGCACCGGGCTGCACTCGGTCATCGCCGCCATCGTCGTCATCGACTGGACGCGGTTTTGCCGGGTCGTGCGCGCCGAAACCATGGGCCAGGCCCAAATGGACTATGTCGTCGCCGCGCGGACTATCGGCTTCGCACGATCGGCCATCCTGTTCCGCGAAATCTTTCCCAACGTCGTGCCGGTATTGATCGCGCTGCTGACGCTTGAGATGGGCATCGCGGTCGTGGTCGAGGCGATCCTTTCCTTCGTCGGTCTCTCGGTGTCGTCGGACACGCCGACATGGGGCGGCATGATCGCGGAGGGCCGCCAGATCGTGCACGAGGCCTGGTGGGTGCTCGCCGTGCCGCTCGCCGCCCTGTTCGCAACGGTCGTTGCCTTCAACCAGCTTGGGGACGGATTGGCCCGCAGCCTCGATCCGGTGTTGCGCCGATGACGGAGCCGAAGGCGGCCTCGACCAGGCTTTCCATCGAAACATTGAGCGCGATTTCGCTGCGTGACGGCAACAAGCCGGTTCTGCGCCGCGTTTCGCTCACCGTCGATACCGGCGAGGTGCACGGGCTTGTCGGCGAGAGCGGTGCCGGAAAATCGACCATCGCCAAGGCTATTCTCGGGATCATCCCGTCGCAGGTGCGGATCACCGGCGGCCACATAAACTTCGAGGGCCGCGATCTTCTCGCGCTGCGGGCGAGCGAACTGCGCGACATTCTCGGCCGCGATATCGCGCTCATTCCGCAGGATCCCTCGACCGCGCTTAATCCGGCGCGAAGGATCGACGCGCAGATGACCGACGGACTGCGCCTCAAGCGCGGGCTGTCGGCGAAAGGGGCCCGCGCGCGCGCCCGGGCATTGCTCGAAGAGGTGCAAATCCGCGATCCGGATCGCGTGCTAAAAAGCTATCCGCACCAGCTTTCCGGCGGCATGCGCCAGCGCGTCCTGATCGCCGCCGCATTCGGACTTGAACCGAAGCTCGTCATTGCCGACGAACCAACGACCGCGCTCGACGTGACGGTGCAGAAGCAAATTCTGCGGCTCATTCGCTCGCTGCAGGAAAGTCACGGCACCAGCGTACTTTTCGTCTCTCACGATCTCGGCGTGGTGGCAAAGATCTGCGATCGCGTGTCGGTCCTGTACATGGGCAAGGTGGTGGAGGAGGGCATAACGGCCGACGTGCTGAATGCTCCGCGTCACGCCTATGTCAAAGCACTGCTCGCCGCCAATCCCCGCTACGACCGCCCCGACATCGGACTTGAGCCGACGCCGCCGGAGGTCGTCGCCGCGCTGCGCGCCGAGATTGCGGCTTTCGATGCCAGCGTCGCGGGAGCGAAAAATGGCTGACGATCTCCTCGTCGCCAGCGGGCTCGTGGTGTCCTACGGGCAGCGTCGGGGTTTGTTCGAGCGGGGACGGCCGATGGCGACCGTTCTGCACGGCGTCGATATCCGCGTCGGCAAAGGCGAAACGGTGGGCATCGTCGGCGAGTCCGGCTCGGGCAAAACGACGCTCGGGCGGGCGCTGCTCGGCCTGGTCAAGCCGGCGGCCGGTTCGGTCGTGTTCGACGGCAGCGACATTACCGCGCTCGATGAGCACGAAAGAAAGCCGCTGCGCCGGCGCATGCAGATGATCTTTCAGGACCCGATGTCGTCGCTCAACCCGCGGCATACCATCGGGCGGATATTGATCGAGCCGATCCTGCTGCACGGGCTGGCGGACAGCCAGCAGTCGGCGCGGGCGATGGTGCATGGCGTTCTCGATCGCGTTGGATTGGCGCGCGGCACGGTCGACCGCTATTCGTTCGAGCTCTCCGGCGGCCAGCGCCAGCGCGTCGGCATCGCGCGTGCGGTCGCCCTCAGGCCTGATTTCGTGCTCGCTGACGAGATCGTCTCCGGGCTCGACGTCTCGACGCAGGCGCAGGTGCTGCGGCTTCTCAAGGAGCTGACGAGCGAAATGCATTTGGCGCTCGCCTTCATCAGTCATGACCTGTCCGTCATACGTTCGATCTGCCAGCGGGTCGTTGTCATGCGCGACGGGCGCGTGGTCGAAGAGGGGCCGTGCGAGCGGGTCTTTGCCGCGCCTGCCGCTGCCTACACCCGCATGCTGATCGACGCCATTCCGCTTCCGACAGTCGATCCGGAATGGCTCACCCGCGGCGCTTCGGCCGAGGTCGCCACGACAGCCTGAAACTGCAAAATCGCGCCGCCGGTACCGGGCGGCCCCGGCGCGATCGTCAAAACAGTCCCGACAGGAGAGTGATGTGCTTCGATTCAGCCGGACTATCGCCATCGCAGCCGTAGGCGCTGCGATGCTCTCAGGCGCAACGATGGCTCACGCCGACGGCGTTCCGGGCCTGCGCGGTCATGATCACACCGGCATCACGGTGCCGGACATCAAGCAGGCAGCCGATTTCTTCGTCAACGTGCTGGGCTGCAAGGAAGCCATGTCGTTTGGTCCGTTCGCCGACGACAAGGGCACGTTCATGCACGATCTGCTCAACGTGGATCCGAAAGCTGTCATCAAACAGATCACGCTGGTGCGCTGCGGCTACGGCTCCAACATCGAGCTGTTTCAATATACCTCGCCCGATCAGAAGGACATGACGCCCAAGAACAGCGACATCGGCGGCTATCACATTGCCTTCTATGTCGACGACATCAAGGCAGCGAAAGATTATCTCGACAGCAAGGGCGTGAAAACGTTCTTCGGACCGTTCCCGGTGAACGAAGGCCCGGCGGCCGGCCAGGCCATCACTTACTTCCTGGCGCCTTGGGGTCTGCAGATGGAGATCATCAGCTATCCGAAGGGAATGGCCTACGAGAAGACCTCGCCGATCAAGCTGTGGTCGCCGACGGACCCGGCGAAGTAAGCACTTTCTCATGCCGCGATGGCCGGGCGTGTCCTGGCCATCCATCAACTTCTATCGCCAAGTTGTGAAAATGCCCGGCATGTGGCCGGGCATTTTTCTTGTCGGGCGTCAGTGATGCTCCGACCGCCCGCGCACGAGCTGGATGATTGCGGAGAAGTCCATGCCGCTGTGGCCTTCCTCCGCGAAGTGCTCGTAAATCTCGGCGGCCTGCGCGCCGAGCGCGGTCTTCGCCTTCACCGATTGAGCGGCTTCCGCGGCAAGCCTGAGGTCCTTCAGCATCAACGCGGCGGCAAATCCCGGCTTGTAATCGTTGTTCGCCGGGCTCGCGGGCACCGGCCCCGGTACCGGGCAATAGCTGGTGAGGGACCAGCACTGGCCGGATGACGCCGAGGCGACATCGAACAGCGCCTGGTGCGAGAGGCCGAGCTTCTCGCCGAGAACGAACGCCTCGCTGACGGCGATCATCGAGATGCCGAGGATCATGTTGTTGCAAATCTTCGCGACCTGACCGTTGCCGGCTTCGCCGCAGTGCACGACGCGCTTGCCCATGCGCTCGAGCACCGGCCGGCCGCGGGCGAACGCCGTATGCGAGCCGCCGACCATGAAGGTCAGCGTCGCGGCCTTCGCTCCGCCGACGCCGCCGGAAACCGGCGCATCGAGCGTAGCAATGCCGCGTTCGGCGGCGAGGTCATGGGCTTTGCGCGCACTGGCCACGTCGATCGTCGAACAATCGATGAAGAGCGCTCCCTGGTTGGCGGCAGGCAGGATTTCATTCCAGACCGACAGCACATGCTCGCCGGCGGGCAGCATGCTGATGACGGTGTCGGCATTTTCGACACAGGCCCGGGCGGTTCTAACGATCTGCACGCCGTCGCGGGCCGACGCCTGCCGCGACGCCTCGACGACATCGAACCCCAAAACCCGCTCGCCCGATTTGACCAGATTGGCGGCCATCGGGCCGCCCATGTTTCCCAGCCCGATGAATCCGATATTCGCCATTGCGTTCGCCCTTTTTCAATCTGCGAAAGTCAATTCCAGCTTCCCGACCGGCTCAAAGTGGCGGTCCACGATGCCGGCGGTGACGTCTTGGAGTTTATCCGGCCGCCAGTGCGGATTGCGGTCCTTGTCGACGATCTGCGCGCGAATTCCTTCGATGAAATCGTGTCCGGCGATGCACGCAAGCGCGATGCGATAGTCCTGCTGGAAACTCTGTTCCACTCGTTCGAACGATCGCGCCGCGCGGATGTTGCGCAACGTCACCTTGAGCGACGTCGGCGACATTTTTTGCATCGTCGCCAGTGCCCCGCGCGCGGCGTCGTTCCGGTTTTTGCCCAATCGGTCGACGATTGTTTCGACGTCGTCCGCGCCGAAGCAGGCGTCAATCCACGGCCGCGCGGCGGCGAGCCTGCCGGGCGCCGGCGCGTCGGAGATCGCTTCGATCCGGGCCCGAACCTCGGCCGACGCCCGGCAATCGGCCAGCGCCTCCGGAAGCTCGGGAAGCCTTGCAGCGGCGACGTGAATGTCGGCCAGCCCGCAATAGATCGCGTCCGCCGCGCCGAGGCGTTCTCCGGTCAGGGCCATGTAGGTTCCGGCGTATCCCGGCGATCGCGCGAGGGGAAACGATGCGCCGACGTCTGGAAAAAATCCGATTCCGACCTCCGGCATCGCCACCGCGGAGCGCTCGGTGACCACCCGATGCGAGGCGTGGGCCGAAAGACCGACGCCGCCGCCCATCACTAGGCCGTCCATGATCACGATGACGGGCTTTGGATACCGTGCGATCAGAAGGTCCAGATGATATTCGGTGGACCAGAAATTCGCGGGCAGGGAGTCGCCCGACTTTGCAGCATCGTAAAGTGCGCGAATGTCGCCGCCGGCGCACAGGCCGCGTTCGCCCGCGCCGTCGATGAGCACGACGCCAACGTCCGGATCGGTCGCCCATGAATGCAGGAGCGCAGTCATGGTGACGGCCATGTCGAGCGTGAGTGCGTTGAACGCCTTTGGCCGGTTTAACGTGATCCGGCGCAACGCTTTCTGTTCGCGAACGATGACCTCGCTGTCCTGACCAACCTGCACGTTCATCGGCCGACAAGGCTTCTGGCAACGATGAGCCGCATGATCTCGTTAGTGCCTTCGAGAATTTGGTGCACCCGCAGATCGCGAACGATTTTCTCGATGCCGAATTCCGACAGGTAACCGTAACCACCGTGCAGCTGTAACGCCTGGTTCGCGACATCGAAACAGGCATCGGTGATGAAACGCTTGGCCATGGCGCAAAGCTGGGTGGCGTTCGGGTCCTTGCGGTCCAGCGCCGCCGCGGCCCGCCACAGGAAAGTGCGCGACGCTTCGAGCGCGGTCGCCATGTCGGCAAGCCGGAATTGCAGCGCCTGGAATTCGTCGAGGCGCTTGCCGAAGGCCTTCCGCTCTTTCATGTAGGCCAGAGATTTTTCCAGGGCGATCTGCGCGCCGCCGAGCGAGCACGCGGCAATGTTGAGCCGTCCGCCGTCCAATCCGGCCATGGCGATCTTGAAGCCGATGCCTTCCTCGCCCAGGAGGTTCGCGACCGGCACCCGCGCGTCCGAGAAAACCACGGCGCGTGTCGGCTGCGCATTCCAGCCCATCTTGCGCTCGTTTGCCCCGAGAGAAATGCCGGGCAGGTCGCCGGGAACGACGAGCGTTGAAATTCCGGCAGGCCCTTCGCCGCCGGTGCGCACCATCACGACATAGATGTCGCCGGCGCCGGCTCCCGAAATGAATTGTTTTTGACCGTTGAGAACATAGTGGTCACCGTCGCGCACAGCGCGCGTCGCCAGCGCGGCAGCGTCGGAACCGGCCCCCGGTTCGGTCAGGCAATAGCTTGCCAGCATCTCCATTGAACACAATTTAGGCAGCCACCTTTGGCGTTGTTCATCGGAACCGTAAGCGTCGATCATCCAGGCGGCCATGTTGTGGATCGACATATAGGCCGAGACCGTCGGACAACCGGTGGCCAGCGCCTCGAAGATCAAGGTCGCATCGAGCCGGGAAAGCGCCGAGCCGCCAACGTCTGCGGCGATATAGACGCCGCCCATGCCGAGTTCGGCGGCCTGGCGCATTTCGGCGACCGGGAAATGTTTGGCCTCATCCCAGGCGATTGCGTGCGGTGCAAAAACCTTGGCTGCAAACGCGCGGGCCATGTCGCGAATCGCGATCTGGTCCTCCGCAAGTGAAAACTGCGGCGCACTACCTGAGGAAATATCGAGCATTTTTGCCCGTTCCGGCTGGAGGCAGGTCCAAAATTTCAGGACATCAACCGTATCGCGTCAAATTGCCTAAGCTGGGGCGTGAAATAGCATTGTCGTTTTCCTGCAGCAATGCGAGAATTCCTATGATGTATGGCGAAATAAACAAGCGCCAACGGCCTTTAGGTGGGGGAACTGATGGCTTTCGCGCCGCCGCGCGACGGGCCACCGGGCGCCCTCGGCTCGGTGGCGTTTTTGGATAAAACAAGAAACGGCTGGCGTAGTCCGGTGTGTGGACGGTCCGCTCAGCATAGACGCGATCCTGCAACAGCGGGCGGAGGACCCGGTGCTGTCAACTGATCCAGGCCTGGATACGCTGCCCAAGCTTCTGATCCATAACGCAGCCACGTTCGGGGCGCGTCCGGCAATGCGCCACAAGGATCTGGGAATCTGGCAGACTTGGACCTGGCCGCAAATGCTGGATGAGATACGCGCCTTCTCGGTCGGTCTCTCCGAACTCGGCCTAAAACGCGGCGACAAGTTCACCATTGTCGGCAACAACCGCCCGCGGCTTTATTGGGCGATGTGCGCCGGGCAGGCGCTGGGCGCCATACCGGTACCGGTCTATTCCGACGCGGTGGCCGACGAGATGGCCTACGTGCTGGCCCATGCGGAAGTGACGCTCGCCGTCGTGCAGGACCAGGAGCAGGTCGACAAGATTATCGCGGTGTCGGATCGGCTGCCACATCTCGGCAAGGTGATCTACGACGAGCCGCGCGGCCTGAAGGATTACGACCACGCCCGGCTGATGGCGTTTACCGACGTGCAAAACCTCGGGCGCAAGAAGCTCGCGGACGATCCGGAATGCCTGCGGCAGTGGGAAGCCGGCGTGGCGGCGGGCAAGGGCGACGATTTAAGCGTCATCCTTTACACGTCAGGAACCACCGGCCGTTCCAAGGGCGTCATGCTCACCTTCAGGAATACGATCGTCTCGGCGCGCAACGCGAATGCGTTCGACCGCCTGGACGAGAACGAAGAGGTGATCGCCTACCTGCCGCTGGCGTGGGTCGGCGACTACATTTTCTCTTACGTCCAGGCTTATGCCGCAGGCTATTGCGTCAACTGCCCGGAAACGGCGGAAACCGTCGTTCAGGACCGGCGCGAGATCGGCACGACCTACGCGTTCGCGCCGCCGCGTGTCTATGAGAATCTGCTGACCATCACGACGGTCCGAATGGCGGACGCCGGCGCGCTCAAGCGCCGGATGTTTGACTTTTTCATCGCGTTTGCCGGCCGGTGGGGCGAGAAGATTCTCGACGGCGAGAAAGTGCCGCTGGCCGCCCGGTTGCTTTACGGCATCGGCAATTTGCTGGTTTACGGCCCGCTCAAAAATCAATTCGGGCTTTCGCGCATCCGGGTCGGCTACACCGCCGGCGAGGCGATTGGCCCCGAGATATTCCGCTTCTATCGCAGCATTGGTCTTAATCTGAAGCAGCTCTACGGGCAAACCGAGGCCTCGGTTTACATCACCGCGCAGCCGGACGGCGAGATCCATTCCGAAAGCGTCGGCAAGGCCTCTCCCGATGTCGAGATCAAGATATCGGACAGCGGTGAAGTCATGTTTCGCTCGCCCGGCGTGTTTGCCGGATATTACAAGGACCCGGAGAAGACCGCGGAGGTGCTGACGCCGGACGGCTGGGTTCACACCGGCGACGCCGGCTTCTTTGATCGCAAGACCGGCCAGCTACGGATCATCGATCGCGCCAAGGACGTCAGCCACCTCGACCAGGGTACGGTATTCGCGCCGAAATACATCGAGAACAAGCTTAAATTCTATCCGAACATCCGCGAGGCGGTAGCGGTCGGCGCCGGCCGCGAATTCGTGTGCGCCATGATCAATATCGATCTGACCGCGGTCGGCAGCTGGGCCGAGCGAAACAATGTGGTGTATGCCTCCTATCAAGAGCTCGCCGGCAATCCGCGCGTCTATGAAATGATCGCGGCGCACGTCGACGAGGTGAACCGTTCGCTTTCGGAAGAAGAGGTCATGGCCGGTGCGCAAATCCGGCGCTTCCTCATCCTGCACAAGGAACTCGACGCCGACGACGGCGAATTGACCCGCACGCAAAAACTGCGGCGCGGCCATATCATCGATCGGTATTCGCCGCTGGTCGAGGCTTTCTACAACGGCTCCACCGACGCGCAGATTTCGACCGAGGTCACTTTCGAAGACGGGCACAAGGGCGTGATCGCGGCGCGCGTGGCGATCCGCGATATGAAGCCATATCCGATTCCCGCCGCGAAGATGGAGCGCGCGGCGTGAGGGCCCCGACCTCGCGCGAGGCGGCGCTCGGCGAGGTCCTTCTTGCCGTGGAGGATGTGTCGCTTTCGTTCGGTGGCGTGAGCGCGCTGACGGGCGTGTCGTTCGACATCCGCAAGGGCGAGATCCGCGCGATCATTGGCCCCAACGGCGCCGGCAAAACCTCCATGCTCAACGTCGTCAACGGCTTCTACCAGCCGCAATCGGGACGCATCACCTTCAAGGGTAAGGTGCGGACCAGCATGCGGCCCTACGCCGCCGCGCATGGTGGTATCGCCCGAACTTTCCAGAATCTGGCGCTGTTTCGCGGCATGACGACGCTCGACAACATCCTTGCCGGACGCGCGCTCAAGATGCGCCGAGGATTTTTCTGGCAGCTGATCCGCTACGGTCCGGCGCTCCAGGAGGAAATCGAGCATCGCCGCCGCGTCGAGGAGATTATCGACTTTCTGGAGATCGCGGCGATCCGCAGGGTGCCGGTCGGGCGGTTGCCGTATGGCCTGCAAAAGCGCGTCGAGCTTGGGCGCGCGCTCGCGATGGAGCCGGATCTTTTGCTGCTGGACGAGCCGATGGCTGGCATGAACCTCGAGGAAAAAGAGGACATGTCCCGTTTCATCATCGACGTGAACCAGCAATACGGCACGACGATCGCGCTGATCGAACACGACATCGGGGTCGTCATGGATCTGTCCGATCGCATCGTGGTGCTCGACTACGGCCGCAAGATCGCCGACGGCACGCCCGATGAGGTCAAGCGCGACAAGAACGTGATCCGTGCCTATCTCGGCGAACCGCACGGGACCAGCGAATGAGCCGCAGCCTCGCGTCAAAGCGGCGGTGCTGTGGTCTCGCAGCGCGCGGGGTGCGGTAGGGCCATGGACCTCCTGTACAAGATTTTTATCGATCCGTTCGTGCAGATGGGCACGGCTCCAGATCTGCTGGTGCAGACGTTGTGGGACGGCCTGGTCGCCGGCGTCCTCTACGCCCTGATCGCGCTTGGCTTTGTGCTGATCTTCAAGGCGTCGGGCGTGTTCAATTTTGCCCAAGGGATCATGGTCGTGTTTGCCGCGCTCACGCTCGTGGGTCTGCATGAACACGGCGTACCCGCTTTTCTCGCGCTCGCGCTGACCGTGGTGGTGATGTTCGTGCTGGCCTTCGGGGTCGAGCGGCTGATGCTGCGGCCGCTCGTCAATCAGTCGGACATCATTCTGTTCATGGCGACTTTCGGCCTTACCTATTTCCTTATCGGACTGGGGCAGCTCGTATTCGGTGGCAATCCCAAGGTGATGATCGCGTCCGATCTCTACCTCCCTAAAGGGGCGATCGAGTTCAAGGGGCTCGGCGGCTTTGTGTCGTTGCAGAAGATCGACATCGCCGCGGTCATCATCGCTTCGGTCATGGTCGCGGTGCTCGCCGTGTTCTTTCAACGCACCCGCATCGGACGCGCCCTGCGCGCTGTCGCCGACAGCCATCAGGCAGCGTTGTCGGTCGGCATTTCGCTCGAGCAGATCTGGGTGATCGTGTGGTTCGCGGCCGGTGTCGTCGCGCTTGCCACCGGCATCATGTGGGGCGCCCGTTCCGAGGTTTCGTTTTCGTTGCAGATTATCGCGCTTAAGGCGCTGCCGGTGCTCATTCTCGGCGGCCTCACCTCGATCCCGGGTGCCATCGTCGGCGGTTTGATCATCGGCGTCGGCGAAAAGCTCGGCGAGTTCTACTGGGGACCGCTGCTCGGCGGCGGGATCGAAAGCTGGCTCGCCTATGTGATCGCGCTGGGCTTTCTGGTGTTTCGGCCGCAGGGGCTGTTCGGCGAGAAAATCATCGAGCGGATTTGACGATGCTTTATCGCGAGGCTGGCCAGTACAAATCGAGTTATGCCGCCGACATGGCGATATTTCCTATTCTGCAGGACCGCATCGGTGTGGCGGTCATCCTGCTTGTGGCATTCATCGTCTTTCCACTGGCCGGCAACGACTTTGTGCTCAATGCGGTGATGATCCCGTTCCTGATCTTCGCGCTGGCCGCGATCGGACTGAACTTGCTGACCGGCTATACCGGGCTGCTTTCGCTGGGCACCGGCGCGTTCATGGGGGTAGGGGCCTACGCCTGCCTCAAGCTGACGACGTATTTTCCGCAGGTGAACATCATCGTCTGGATCGTCGCGTCCGGATTTTTCTCCGCGGCCGTGGGCGTGTTGTTCGGATTGCCGTCGCTGCGGATCAAGGGCTTTTATCTCGCGGTGGCAACGCTGGCCGCGCAATTCTTCCTCGAATGGTGCTTCATCCGGATTCCCTGGCTGTACAACTACAGCACGTCCGGAGCGATCCAGGTGCCCTTGCGCACGCTGTTTGGAATTCCGATCACCGGGCCCACTGCGACGTCGGCGACCCGCTACCTGATCGTTCTCAGTATCGTCGTGGCCATGACGTGGGTTGCGTCGAACCTGGTGCACGGCCGTATCGGCCGGATGTGGATGTCGGTCCGCGACATGGACCTCGCCGCCGAGCTGATCGGCATCAGGCTGCTTCGGGCCAAGCTGCTCGCATTCGCCGTATCGTCATTCTATTGCGGCGTCGCCGGCGCGATGATGGTGTTCCTGTGGTATGGCGGCGCCGAAGCGGACGTCTTCGCCATCGACCAGAGTTTTCTCATCCTGTTCATGGTGATCATTGGCGGCCTCGGGACCCTGATCGGGTCCTTCTTCGGCGCCGGGCTGATCTACATCCTGCCGATCGCGCTCCGGGCGGTGCCTGCGGCATTTGGTCTGCCGATCCGCCCGGCGGCCGCCGAGCAGCTGACGTTCGTGATCGTCGGGGCGCTGATCATCGTATTTCTTGTGCTGGAACCGAACGGTCTGGCCAGGCTTTGGCAGATCGGCAAACAGAAGTTGAGAGTGTGGCCCTTTCCTTACTGATAGTGCACACTCCGATCGAATTTCCGTACCGGAGATCATCCGGCCGGGATCCCCTCGGTTCGTTGAAGAAATCGGGGGTGGTACGCGGTCGCCGGCGTGAGCCGGTGCAAAAATAGGGAGAAACGGCCATGCGTCTGAAGCTTCTTGCTCTCGGCTTAGCGGTGGTGACGGCGGCGCCAGCCGCAATGTTTACGGCGCACGCGGAAGACGGGATTTACATTCCGCTGTTTACCTACCGTACCGGCCCCTTCGCCGGCTCCGGCATTCCGATCGCCAATGGAATGGCGGACTATCTCAACATGCTCAACGAGCGCGACGGCGGCATCGGCGGCGTCAAGCTGATCGTCGAGGAATGCGAGACCGGCTACGACACCAAAAAAGGCGTCGAATGTTATGAGACGATGAAGGGCCGCAATCCTGCGATCATCAACCCGTATTCAACAGGCATCACGCTGCAGCTCATTCCCAAGGCAGCGGTCGACAAGGTCCCGCTGCTGTCGATGGCCTACGGCCTCTCCGCCTCGGCCAATGGCGAAGTCTTCCCGTGGATATTCAATCCGCCCGCGACATATTGGGACGGCGCGTCGGCCTTTGTCAGGCATGTGGCCGACGTGGAGGGCGGTTTCGACAAGCTCAAGGGCAAGAAGATCGGGCTCGTCCATCTCGACGCACCGTTCGGCAAGGAGCCGATTCCGCTCCTGCAGGCGCTGGCCGCCGACTACGGCTTCGAGCTCAAGCTATATCCCGTTCCGGTCGCGGAAATGCAGAACCAGACCTCGCTCTGGCTCAACGTCCGGCGCGACCGGCCTGACTGGATTTACATGCAGGGCTTCGGCGCCATGAACCCGACCGCGGTCAAGGAAGCCAGCAAGATCGGCTATCCGATGAATCGCTTGGTCGGCAACTGGTGGGCCGGCAACGACGATGACGCGCGTCCCGGCGGTGCGGACGCCAAGGGCTACAGTTCGCTCGACCTCAACGCCGTCGGCACCAACTTTCCGGCGATCCAGGATATTCTCAAATACGTGGTCGACAAGGGAAAGAGCCAGGTCGCCTCGAAGGACAAGGTCGGTGAGAACTTCTATAATCGCGCCGTCTTCAATTCGGTCATTATGGCCGAGGCAATTCGAACCGCGCAGCGCCTGACGGGCAAAAAGCAGGTGACGGGCGAAGACGTCCGCCGCGGCTTCGAGTCGCTCGACATCAGCACCGCGCGGCTAAAGGAGATCGGGCTGGAGGGCTTCGCGTCGCCGGTCAAGCTGAGTTGCGCCGATCACAACGGGCACAGCGGCATATCCGTCGTTGAATGGGATGGAACGAAGTGGAACACGACGGTTCCCTCAATTCAGCCCATCAAGGACAAGGTTCTGCCGCTGATTCAAAACGCGTCCGAGGAATACGTGAAAGCCAACGCCGGCTGGCCCAAGCGCTCCGAGCCCTGCGACAAATCGTCCTGAGCCGGCGGCGAGCGGTTAACGAGGGACTTCGGTCGGCCGCGGTCCCTCGATCCGCTTCCCGCTAGTGGGAGGAGTCACCAGCGATGGCAGCCGTGACACCGATGAAGGCCGCGCCGCAGGCCGGGGCCGAAGCGGACACGATTCTGTCGCTCAATAACATCGAGGTCGTCTACGACCGCGTGATTCTCGTGCTCAAGGGCGTATCGCTGGCGGTGCCGAGCCGCGGCATCGTGGCGCTGCTTGGCGCGAACGGCGCCGGCAAAACCACGACGCTCAAGGCTATCTCCAACTTGCTCCATTCGGAGCGGGGCGAAGTGACCAAGGGGGCGATTGTCTTCAATGGCGCCGAAGTGCAGGGACTGCCGCCCAACGAGGTGGTGCGGCGCGGCTGCATCCAGGTGATGCAGGGCCGCTACTGCTTCGGTCACCTGACGATCGAGGAAAACCTGCTCACCGGGGCGTTCACGCGCCGCGATGGGGCGGCCGCGATCCGTGCCGGTCTCGAAAAGGTCTATGCGTATTTTCCGCGATTGCGCGAACGCCGCCAGTCGCTGGCGGGCTACACGTCGGGAGGCGAGCAGCAAATGTGCGCGATCGGCCGCGCGCTGATGTCGAACCCGAAGATGATCCTGCTCGACGAGCCGTCGATGGGGCTGGCGCCGCAGATCGTGGAGGAGATTTTCACGATCATGAAAAGCCTCAACGATAGCGAGGGCGTCTCATTCCTGCTGGCGGAGCAGAACGCCAATCTGGCGCTGAAATATTCCGGCCACGGCTACATTCTCGAGAACGGACGCGTGGTCCTCGACGGCGCGGCCTCTACGCTGGTCGAGAACGAGGACGTCAAGGAATTCTATCTCGGCGTCGCGGACGGCAAGCGCAAGTCATTCCGCGAAGGCAAGCACTACAAGCGGCGCAAGCGCTGGCTGGCGTAAAACGCGGCCGACCGCGCGGCCCGCGAACGTCAGCCCTGCCACGCGTCCAGAGTGACGCCCTTCGGCGGCGCGACGTCGGCGGGTACAAAGAAGTCCTGAACCAGCTTTTGCGACGGATCGACGCGGTAGTGCTCGAAGTCGCTGACGCCATGTTCCGCCAGAAATGTATCGTCGATCAGGAAACGCCCGGTCAGTTCGCGCGACGGACTGGAAAAGATGGCGTAGGCGGCGTCGGCGACGATGTCCGGCTTGCGCGATTGCCGCATCAGGGCGTCGCCGCCGAGAAGGTTGTTGACCGCGGCGGTGGCGATAACCGTGCGCGGCCAAAGCGCGTTCACCGCTATGCCCTTGTTGCGCAGCTCCCCGGCTAGTCCGAGCACCACCAGGCTCATGCCGAATTTGGCGATGGAATAGGCGGTATGCGCGGCGAACCACTTCTCCTTCATGTCGAGCGGCGGCGAGATCATGAGAATGTGGGGATTGGCGGCCTTTTGCAGATGCGGTATCGCCCATTTCGAAACGACGAATGTGCCGCGCGTGTTGATCTGCTGCATGAGATCGTAGCGTTTCATGTCGGTCGCGACCGCTGGCGTCAGCGAGATGGCGCTGGCGTTATTGACGACGATGTCGACGCCGCCGAAGTGCGCGGCCGTCTTGTCGATGGCCTCCTTCACCATGGCTTCGTCGCGAACGTCGACAACGAGCGGCAGTGCCTTGCCGCCCGCCTTCTCGATTTCCTCGGCGGCGGTGTAGATGGTGCCGGGAAGCTTCGGATGCGGTTCGACGGTCTTCGCGGCGATCGCCACATTGGCGCCGTCGCGCGCGGCGCGCAGTCCGATTGCGAGCCCGATGCCGCGCGAAGCGCCGGTGATGAAAAGCGTTTTTCCAGCAAGCGACATCCTGGTCTCACTTTCTGCGGGTCATGAACGCGAGGAATGCGGCGCGGGCCTCGTCGGACTGCAACCGGTCCTTGAAATGCATCAACTCGGTGTCGATCCGCCTGATGATCTCGTCAAGATGGCCGCGCATCAGGTCGCGTGACAAGGCGACCGCCCGGGGCGGAAGCGCCGCGATCTCTCGCGCTGCGGCGAGCGCGATCTGGTCGACTTCGGCGGGGTCGACGACAGTGTTGACGATGCCGGCGTCCTTTGCCTCGGTGGCCGACAGCGGCCGGCCCATGACGAGCAGCGAGAACGCGCGGGCATAACCCATGCGCATGGGCGCGAGGAGCGTCGAGGCCGCTTCGGGAACAAGCCCGAGTTTGATGAACGGTGTCGATAAAACCGCGCCGGTACCCGCTACCACGTGATCGCAATGCAGCAGCATGGTGGTGCCGACCCCGACCGCCGCGCCATTGACCGCCGCGACCAGCGGCTTTTGCCGGCCGGCAAGCGCGTGGAGAAATTCGTGCGCACGGGGATCCAGCCCGCCGGTCGAGGCTTTAAGAAAATCGGCAATGTCGTTGCCTGCGCAGAACGCCCCGGGGACACCCGCAATCATGACGCAACGGATGGCGTCGTTCTGATCGGTCTCGCGCAGTGCGTTGGTGATGTCGGCGTACATCGCCAGCGTCAACGCGTTTTTCTTTTCCGAACGATTCATGCGGATGGTCCGGACCCCGCCGTCATCCGTAACTTCGACGTCGCTCACGACGTGCCTCCCCCTTTTCGGCGCGCCTGGCGGATATTCGGGAGCGGGGCAGCGATATCTCGCGGGCCCGCGCCGCCGAAATTCCGATCTGGCGTTGCGTCTGCCACTATCATGAAATCGCATCCTCCGCCCTGGAAGTGAACAACAGGGCAGAAATCGCTAGTCGGCGGTCTTGTGGCCGTGGCGAATGAGTTTGCCGATGGCGCGGAATTCGCTTCCGGCTGCTGAGCGCGCCTGGGTTTCGATGGAGCGATAAAGGTTGATGATCTGTTCCCCTACGGGGGTAACCACCGCACCGCCGCCACGTGCGCCCCCTGTCTCGGCGGTAACCGCGGGTTCACGCACCGTCTGGTTGATCTCCTCGACCAGCAGCCAGGCCCGGCGGTAGGACATGCCGATGGAGCGAGCCGCCCCCGAGATCGACCCGGTTGAGCGGATCGCCTCCAAAAGCGCGATCTTGCCGGGGCCGATGCGGTTCCCGGATGCCAGATCGATGCGAATGGAAATATCCGGGCCGGCCATGGTCAAACCCTTGAGCAAGCCTGCAGAGGTTTGGCGTATCGCCGGATTTCGTCAAGGGGCATCTTCGCCGGTGCGAGGCCGGAAGCGTATGACGACGATCACATGACGGGATCGCAAGAAGAACGGCGGCCGAGGCCGCCGTTCCGAACCACTTTGAAGCCGGTCCTTAGTGGAACAGCTTCAACGCATTGTTGATGGTCTCGGAAACTCCCCACAGGAGCGGAATTCCGACGAAACCCCAGGCAAGCACCAGTTGCCAGGCGGCCGTTCCGGTTTGATTCGTGTCTGACATTGTCCTTGCTCCCGTTATGCGCCTGCCGTGCCGCCCAACGCGCGAGCCGCCGCCGCCTGGCCGGCTTCGGCCGCCGCGGCAAGGGCCGTTGTCTCGCCATCGGCTTGCATGTGGTAGCGCGCGTGGACGGCTTTGATGAACAGGTTGCAGAAGAAGCCGATCACGAGCAGGCCCGCCATCACGTACATGGTGATGTTGTAGGCCTGTGCTTTCGGTACGCCATGATCGATCTGGTATTGGCGAATGTAGTTCACCAGCACCGGCCCGAAAATGCCGGCCATCGACCACGCCGTGATCAGCCAGCCATGGATGGCGCCGACGTAGCGAGTGCCGAACATGTCCTTGAGGTACGCCGGCACGGTGGCGAAGCCGCCGCCATACATGCTCATGATGACGATGAAGCAAAGCACGAACAGCGCTACGCTGCCGGTCGAGCCCGTCCACGGCACTAGGCAGTAGAGCGCCGTTCCGAGCGCGAAGAAGCAGAAGTAGGTGTTCTTTCGCCCGATATAGTCGGAGGTCGAGGCCCAGAAGAAGCGGCCCAGCATGTTGAACAGGCTGAGCAGTCCGACGAAGCCCGCGGCCGCAACGACCGAAACCTTGCCCGGAAACATTTCCTGGCTCATCGCGGAGGCTTGGCCCAGCACGCCGATGCCGGCGGTGACGTTGAGACAAAGCACCAGCCAGATCAGCCAGAATTGCGGGGTCTTGATTGCGTCATAGACGTACACGTCGCTTGTCGTGATCAGCTTTCGCGCGACAACAGGCGGCGTATAGCCTTCCGGTTTCCAGCCGGGCGCCGGTATGCGCACGATCGCTGCGCCGACCCACATGAAAATCAGGTAGATCACGCCGAGACCGATGAAGGCTTCGGCGACGCCGACATGGGTGGGCGTCGAAAAGCTCTGCATGAGCCAGACCGAGAGCGGCGAGGCAATAAATGCGCCGCCGCCAAAACCCATGATGGCCATGCCTGTCGCCATGCCCGGCCGGTCCGGAAACCACTTGATCAGGGTCGAGACCGGCGAAATGTAGCCGAGGCCCAGACCGATCCCGCCGAAGAAACCGTAGCCGATGTAGATGAGCCAAAGGTTGTGGGCGTAGACGCCGATCGCGGAAATGAAAAAGCCAACGCTCCAGCACAGGCCGGAGGTGAACATGGCGCGACGCGGACCGCCTTCCTCGACCCAGCGGCCGCACACCGCCGCCGAAGCGCCGAGAAAGAAAATGGCGATCGAGAATATCCAGCCGAGCTCGGTGAGCTTCCAATCATCAGGCGCCGACTGGCTGATGCCGATAAGCTTGGTCATCGGCAGATTGAAAACGCTGAAAGCGTAGGCTTGGCCAATGCACAAATGGATGCACAACGCTGCCGGCGGCACCATCCATCGACTGAATCCCGGTTTTGCAATCGTCCGGCTTCGATCGAGAAAGCCGAAAATCCCCGATGATGCGGCTTGCGCCATCGCAGTCATTGTTTTCCTCCTCCGTTTTGTTCTTGCGCAGGTTCGTCCCACGCCTGTTAATCATTACCGCGAGGGCATTCCCGCTGCGGTCTTCCCCTTTGGTCTTCTTCTTCCGCCTTCTTGTCTTGCCTCGGTCTTTTTATCTTGCTTCGGTCTTGGCCGCCATAAGACTTTTGATTGCTGTGCGGACCGCCGGATCGAGCCCGGCGCCGCCTGCCTCGACATGCGCAAAAATCGCCGCGCGCATTCTCGGATCCCAGAATTTCTTGATGTGATCGGCGGTGCCGGCCGCGGCCTTTTCTGGTCCCTGACTCGCGAAGAATTTGCCGATTTGATTGGCCATGTAAACCAGTTTGTCAGGCGACATTGGTGACGGTTTCTTTGCTTGCTTCTTTGATGCGCCGCGGATGAGTAAAAATCTCGAAGCCGTCGTTGCGCGCGATGGCTACGAGCGTGACGCCCGCGGTCTCGGCCGTGCGAACTGCAAGCGCTGTCGGTGCCGAAACAGCGACGATGAGCGGCGCGCCGATGACGGCGGTTTTTTGCACCATTTCCACCGAAACGCGGCTCGTCAGCACCACCATGCCGTCGTGGCCGGTTGAATTGCCACGCGCCAGCGCGCCGGCCAGCTTGTCGAGTGCATTGTGTCGGCCGACGTCCTCACGCACGGCGGCGAGGCCTACCTCCGGGCTCCAGTACGCCGCGGCATGCACGGCGCGGGTCTGGAGATTGAGTTCTTGTCGAGGGCCCAGCGCATCGAGCGCCCGCATGATATCTGCCGGTGAAAACGTTGCACCATCCGGCACGCAAGGCACCGCGCGCGCCGCCTCGTCCAGGCTTTCGATGCCGCAAAGCCCGCAACCAGTCGGACCGGCCAGATGCCTGCGACGCTGGCTCAGCGCGGCGGCGCGAGGTTCGGCGAGCCACATGCGCAACTCAATGCCGGATTCATGTTCGACGATATCGAGTTGGGGGATTTCCGCCGCCGAAGAAACCAGGCCTTCGGTCACGCTGAAACCGACAGCGAAGTCTTCGAGATCCTGCGGCGTCGCCATCATCACCGCATAGGTGCCGCCGTCGTAACTGAATGCCACGGCGGCTTCCTCGGGGATGATACGCTTGCCGGCCGTCCTACCTTGCTGGCGCCAGATCAAACAGTCGACGGAGGTCGCCGGCTTCCGCATGCCGTTACTCAGCGGCCTCGACGGTCGCGGCGATGCGGCGGCTCTTTTGCGCGAGCTCCTCGTATTTCTGTTGCCATTCCGTCGGCCCGTTCGAGGGCGAGATCTGCACGGCGGTCACCTTGTATTCCGGACAGTTGGTGGCCCAATCCGAAAATTCCGTGGTGACGACGTTGGCCTGTGTCGTCGGATGGTGGAACGTCGTGTAGACGACGCCCGGTGCGACGCGCTCGGTGATGAGCGCGCGCAACGACGTCTCGCCGGCGCGGCTCGCCAGTTTCACCCAGTCGCCGTCGCGGATGCCGCGCTGTTCGGCGTCGTGGGGATGCATCTCGAGCCGGTCTTCCTCATGCCAGAGCACGTTCTCGGTGCGCCGGGTCTGCGCGCCGACATTATACTGGCTGAGAATGCGGCCGGTTGTGAGCAGCAATGGAAAGCGCGGCCCGGTCTTTTCGTCGGTCGCCACGTATTCGGTTCGCAGGAACCTGCCCTTGCCGCGTACGAAGCCGCCGATATGCATGACCGGCGTGCCTTCGGGCGCCTTCGCGTTGCAGGGCCACTGGATCGAGCCAAGCTCCTCGAGGCGCTGGTACGAGACGCCGGTAAAGGTCGGCGTCAGGCGCGCGATCTCATCCATGATCTCTGAAGGATGAGTGTAGCGCATCGGAAAGCCCAGGGCCTCGCTGATGAGGCAGGTGATCTCCCAATCCTCGTAACCATTCCTCGGCGCCATGACTTTGCGCACGAGCTGGATGCGCCGCTCGGCATTGGTGAAGGTCCCGTTCTTTTCCAGGAAGGTCGAGCCCGGCAGGAACACGTGGGCGTAGTTTGCGGTTTCGTTGAGGAACAGGTCCTGCACCACGATGCACTCCATCGCCGCAAGGCCGGCGGAGACGTGATGCGTGTCCGGGTCGGATTGAAGGATGTCTTCGCCCTGAACATAGAGGCCCTTGAACGTGCCATCGATCGCGGCGTCGAACATGTTCGGAATGCGCAGCCCGGGCTCTTTCTCGAGCGTCACGCCCCACAGTGACTGAAACAGCTCCCGCGTCGCGTCTGTCGAGATGTGGCGATAGCCGGAAAGCTCGTGCGGGAATGAACCCATGTCGCATGAGCCCTGCACGTTGTTTTGGCCGCGCAGCGGATTCACGCCGACGCCGGGGCGCCCGATATTGCCGGTCGCCATCGCCAGATTGGCGATCGCGATTACCGTGGTCGAGCCTTGGCTGTGCTCGGTGACACCGAGGCCGTAATAAATCGCGCCATTGCCGCCGGTGGCATAGAGCCGCGCAGCGTTACGGAGGGTCTCCGCCGGGACGCCGGATATTTTCGCGACGGCCTCGGGGCTGTTGGATTCCTGGGCGACGAACGCCGCCCAATCCTGGAACTCGTCCCAATCGCAGCGCTCGCGCACGAAGGCTTCGTTGACGAGGCCTTCGGTGACGATGACATGTGCCAATGCGGTGAGGACCGCGACGTTGGTGCCGGGCTGCAGCGGCAGATGATAGGCCGCCTGCACGTGCGGCGTACGCACGAGGTCGATCCGCCGCGGATCGATCACGATCAGCTTGGCGCCCTGGCGCAGCCGCTTCTTCATCCGCGATGCGAACACCGGATGCGCGTCGGTCGGGTTGGCGCCGATCAGCAGGACAACATCGCTCTGCTCGACCGAATCGAAGTCCTGCGTTCCCGCCGACGTTCCGAACGTCGTGCTCAAGCCATAGCCTGTCGGCGAATGGCAGACGCGGGCGCAGGTGTCGACATTGTTGTTGCCGAAGCCGCCGCGGATGAGCTTCTGCACCAGGAACGTCTCCTCGTTGGTGCAGCGCGACGAGGTGATGCCGCCGACCGAGTTCTTGCCGTATTTGGCCTGGATGCGTTTGAATTCCGAGGCCGTATACGCGATCGCCTCTTCCCACGACACCTCGCGCCACGGTTCCGTGATCTTTCCGCGGATCATCGGCTTGAGGATGCGCTCGCGGTGATTGGCGTAACCCCAGGCGAAGCGGCCCTTGACGCAGGAATGTCCGCGGTTCGCCTTGCCGTCCTTGTACGGCACCATGCGCACGACCTCGTCGCCGCGCATTTCGGCCTTGAACGAGCAGCCGACGCCGCAATAGGCGCAGGTCGTGACCACCGAATGTTCGGGCGTGCCGATGTCGATGACGGATTTCTCGTTCAGCGTCGCGGTCGGGCAAGCCTGCACGCAGGCGCCGCACGATACGCATTCCGAGCTGAAGAACGATTCCTCCATGCCCGGCGACACCACCGAGCCGAAGCCGCGGCCGGCGATCGTCAACGCGAACGTACCTTGCACCTCCTCGCAGGCGCGCACGCAGCGCGAGCAGACAATGCATTTCGACGGATCGTAGGTGAAATAGGGGTTCGAACTCGTCGAGGCCCGGATTCGGATGCTTGGCGCCGTTGTACCCGTAGCGCACGTCGCGCAGACCGACCGCGCCAGCCATGTCCTGAAGTTCGCAATCGCCATTGGCCGAGCAGGTCAGGCAATCGAGCGGATGGTCGGAGATGTAAAGCTCCATCACGCCCTTGCGCAGCCGCTTCAGGCGGTCGGTTTGCGTGCGGACCACCATGCCGTTCGCGACCGGCGTCGTGCACGACGCCGGAGTGCCGGCGCGGCCGTCGATCTCCACGAGGCAAAGTCGGCAGGAACCGAAAGCTTCCAGCATGTCGGTCGCGCAGAGTTTTGGAATCTTGGTGCCGAGCTCCATCGCGGCGCGCATGATCGAGGTGCCCTCGGGCACGGTGACCGCACTGCCGTCGATGGTCAGCGTCACCGTCTTGTCCGTCTTGGCGCGGGGTGTGCCGTAGTCGATCTCCTGGACGAGCGACATGGCGATCTCCTTTATTCGGCGGCTTGCAGGCGCGTTCGCGCGCCGAAGTCTTCGGGAAAGTGGTTGAGCGCGCTCATCACCGGGTAGGGCGTAAAGCCGCCGAGTGCGCAGAGCGAACCAAATTTCATGGTGTTGCACAGGTCTTCAAGCACTTCGAGATTCGCGGTCCGACGGTCGTCCTTGATGATGCGGTCCATGACCTCGACGCCGCGCGCCGCGCCGATCCGGCACGGCGTGCACTTGCCGCACGATTCGGCCGCGCAGAATTCCAGCGCGAACCGCGCCTGCTTCGCCATGTCCACGGTGTCGTCGAACACCACGATACCGCCGTGGCCGATCAGGCCGTCGCGCGCCGCAAACGCCTCGTAGTCGAACGGCGTGTCGAATAATGCCCGGGGGAAGTAGGCGCCGAGCGGGCCGCCGACCTGCACCGCGCGCACCGGGCGTCCGGTGAAACAGCCGCCGCCGATGTCGTCCACCAGTTCGCCGAGCGTGATGCCGAAGGCGGTCTCGAACAGGCCGCCGTACTGAAGATTGCCGGCAAGCTGGATCGGCATGGTGCCGCGCGAGCGGCCCATGCCGAAGTTTTTGTAGAAGGCCGCGCCCTTGTCCATGATGATCGGCACTGTAGCGAGCGAGAGCACATTGTTGATGACGGTCGGCTTGCCGAACAGGCCCTTGTGCGCCGGCAACGGCGGTTTGGCGCGGACTACCCCGCGCCGGCCTTCCAGGCTTTCCAGTAACGACGTTTCCTCGCCGCACACATAGGCGCCGGCGCCTTCGCGAACTTCGAGATCGAACGAAAACACCGACCCGGCGACGCTCTTGCCGAGCATGCCGCCCTGGCGCGCCGCGCGGATCGCGTCGTTCATGACCGCGATGGCGTGGGGATATTCCGAGCGAATGTAGATGTAGCCCTTGGTCGCGCCCACCGCGATGCCGGCGATGGTCATGCCTTCGATGAGGACGAAAGGATCGCCTTCCATGATCATGCGGTCGGCGAACGTGCCGCTGTCGCCCTCGTCGGCATTGCAGACGATGTATTTTCGGTCGGCCTTGGCGTCGGCGACCGTCTTCCATTTGATGCCGGTCGGAAAGCCCGCGCCGCCGCGGCCGCGCAGCCCGGACTGGGTTATCTCCTCGACGATGCCGGCAGGATTTGCGAGGGCCTTCCCGAGCCCCTTGTAGCCATCGTGGGCCTTGTAGTCCTCAAGCGAACGGGGGTCCACGATTCCGCAGCGTGCGAATGTCAGGCGCGTCTGCTTCTTCAGGAACGGGTGGTCTTCGGGCAATCCGATGCGCAACTTGTGACCGCCGCCGTCTGCGATCATTGCGTCCAGCACGGTCTCGACGTCACCGAGTTCGACCGGACCGTAAGCAATACGGCCGCGCGGCGTCGCGACTTCCAGCATCGGTTCGAGCCAATGCATGCCACGCGAGCCGTTGCGAACGATGGTCGCGTCGAGCTTGCGCTTCGATGCGGCGGCGGCCATCGTAGCCGCGATCTCGTCGGCGCCGCACGCGACCGCCACGGCATCGCCGGGCACATAGATGCGGAGCGCGCTCACCGGTCGGCCTCCGCCAGCAGGCCATCGAGCTTCTTCTCGTCGAGGCGGGCCACGATCCGCCCATCGATCATGGCCGACGGGGATACCGAGCACAGGCCGAGGCAATAGACCGGTTCGAGCGTGATGCGCCCATCGGCAGTGGTGGCCCCAAAGGCGATGCCAAGGCGGGACTCGGCGTGTGCCGCCAGGGCCTCGCCGCCCGCGGCCTGGCAAGCCTCCGCCCTGCAGAGTTTGAGGACGTGCCGGCCGGCCGGCGCGTGCCGGAAATCATGGTAAAAGGTGACGACCCCGTGCACTTCGGCGCGGGTGATGTTCAGGGCATCGGCGATCAGGGGCTCGGCCGCTTCGTCGATATAGCCAAATTCCTGCTGCAAAGCGTGCAGGATCGGCAACATCGGGCCTTCGAGATCGAGGCAGCCCCGAATTCGCTCGAGAGCGATATCTTTATTCCAGGGAATCGGGCCGCTCGTCATGGACATCGGGGGGTGCCGTTCATCGCATGCGGTGTACCGCATATCATGCTTCGCAAATATGTATTTTACAGTAATTACAAAAGGCTGTCGCACAAAAAGGAATTTCGCCGCAGGTGATTTTTCGCAGTGCGGCAACGATGCGGCAATCTCAATTTTTTCATGCTTTTGGGGCGCTGGCCCAACCGGCGTGACGGAGCGCGAAATCACTTAGGGCGAAGCTGCCAGCCCGGCCGTTTCCGAACCGCGCCCCGCGGCCAATCGTGGGAGTGGGTACTTTTCAGGATCACGCCCACTCGCCTCGAATTCAGGAGCCATTCCGTAGCGTCACGCGATGCTCGCGAGGGGGTACTCCGAAGGCGTCTTTGTACCGGCGGCTGAAATGTCCGAAATCCGCAAATCCGCACGCGAGCGCAATTTGCGCGATGCTGTCGCTGGCGCGCAACGGATCGGCCAGATAGCGGCGGCTCTTCTCCAGCCGCCGTTTCCAGATCCAGTCGCTTACCGTCGTTTCTTCCGCATGAAACAGGTCCTGAAGGTAGCGCGGCGAAATCCGCAGATTGGCCGCGACTTTCTCGGTATTGAGCGCGTGGTTGTGCAAGTTGCTCTCGATGAACGCCTTGGCGCGAAAGGTAAGCGCCGTTCGCCCCGCGGTTTGAGCTTCGGTTCCGTCTCCCAACTGTTCGCCGAGCGCAGCCGTGACGAGGGAAAGGCAGGTTTCCGAGAGCCGGCTGGCAGTCGCCGGAGCAATTTCAGATACGACGGATGCGCTTTGGCGCACAAACGGAAGAACCAGTGAGCCCACCGGGCTCGATCCTTCAACACGTCGCGCGGTCCATGCCTCGGTTCGGCCGATACGGCGCACCATCGCGTCGCGCGGCATGTGCAGCACAAGCTGTTCGAACGCCGCGTCGAATTTCAGCGTGTAGGGCCGTGTGCTGTCGTAACAGGCGAAATCTCCGGGACCGAGCCGTGCTTCGCGGCCATCCTGGCATATGATGCCGGTTCCGCTCACCTGCAGGCTGATCAGCATCACCTCTTCGCGCGCACGGCTGATGCGTGTGCGCGTCCGTGTCACGATCTGGCCATCGGCCCGCACGGTGGAAAAATGCAGTCCGTCGCAATGGGCGGTCGCGAGTTCGCCGAAGAACGGCCGGTCCGCAAAAATCTGGCAATCGAGTTCGACAAAGGTGTCGCAGACCGCATCCTGCCAAAACTGGAAGCGTTTGGGCTCGGCGATCGCGGTCGTTGTCAGCACGGTTTTCATGACACCGCACCTGCTTGACGCTCTGGGGACACCGGCAAAAGCAGCTTAACACGATGTCGAGGACCGCGAAACGCGTGCCGAAAGGTATTGCGCCATCAGTCAATTTTTACTGCGCGCGCAGCCAAGAGCCTTCGGTAGAGGGCCAATTATTCTGGGCGAATTGCAAGTTCCCGAAAGAGCGTCCGCAGCCGTCGCGTGTCATCCGTCCCGGCCTGGCGTGGGCCTCGGCAAAGGAGTTGAACATGGCCGCAGTGCACCCGAAGTTCAAAGTCGCCGCTGTCCAGGCGGCGCCCGCATTTCTCGATCTCGACGCTTCGGTCGAGAAAACGATCCGCCTGATCGACGAGGCCGCCGGTGCCGGCGCCCGGCTGATCGCCTTTCCAGAGACGTGGATACCCGGCTATCCGTGGTGGATCTGGCTCGGCGCGCCAGCCTGGGCGATCATGCGGGGCTTTGTTTCGCGTTATTTCGACAACTCGCTCAACTACGACAGCCCCGAGGCCGATCGGCTGCGCGCAGCCGCCAAGCGTAACAACGTATACGTCGTGTTGGGGCTTTCCGAGCGCGACGGTGGAAGCCTCTATATCTCGCAGTGGATCATCGGACCCGATGGCGAGACGGTCGCCAAGCGGCGCAAGCTCAAGCCGACCCATGCGGAGCGCACGGTATTCGGCGAGGGGGACGGCTCGCACCTCGCAGTTCACGACCTCGACATCGGCCGCGTCGGCGCGCTCTGCTGCTGGGAACATCTGCAGCCGCTGTCCAAATACGCCATGTACGCACAGAACGAGCAGGTTCATGTCGCGGCTTGGCCGAGCTTCTCGCTCTACGATCCGTTCGCTCCCGCGCTTGGCGCTGAAGTCAACAATGCCGCAAGCAAGATCTACGCGGTGGAAGGCTCGTGCTTCGTCATCGCGCCGTGCGCGACGGTCTCTCCGGCGATGATCGAAGAATTGTGCGACACGCCGGAGAAGCACCAGTTCCTGCACGCCGGCGGCGGTTTCGCCGTGATCTACGGTCCCGACGGCGGTCCACTCGCCCAACCGCTGCCGCCCGACAAGGAAGGTATCCTCTATGCCGACATCGATCTCGGCATGATCTCGGTCGCGAAGGCGGCGGCCGACCCGGCCGGTCATTATGCGCGGCCTGATGTGACCAGGCTCCTGTTCAACAATCGTCCGGGGAATCGGGTGGAAACGCTCGCTCTGCCGGTCGATCAGGACAAGGAAGCCGAGACCGCGGTGAAACCGGGGTCAAAGCCCGCGAGCGTGACAGTGTTGCCTCACACACAAGCTGCCGAGTGAGGTTGTCATGGAATCCGCCATTCCGCCGCACCTCAGGACGGCGCGCAGCCGCCACCGCCGCGTTCCGGACGACTACAAGCCGCCATATCCTTCCTTTGTGGCGCGACACCGACCGGCGGTCGAGAAGGTCGTCATGGCCTATTTCGGGGTCCAACATGCCGGCGACGCGCCGCCGGCACTGACCGCGGCGCTCGACTGGATCGCGAAGGCATTTGCCGCTTCGGATGGACCCCGCCACTGGGATCGCGCGTCCTATATGGACGAAGTCGGATATTCCAACGTCGTTTCGGTAGCCTATTGGGACGATCAAAAGACCTTCGAAAGATGGTTCTCTCCGGTTCGCGAAGTCTGGACCGGCGGCGAGCTTGGCGGCGGCGACCTGGGCACATTCATCGAAGTCTTGAGTCCGTCGGTTGCCAGCTACGAGACGTTGTTCTCCTCGCTCGGGCGGCCCGAAGGCGTGGCGACGCTCGCCGACGGCATGAGCGACGAGATCATGGAACACGCGTATTGGGGCGGCATGCGTGACCGCATTCCGCTGTCCCAGAGTAGCGAACTGGCGCCAGGTGGTTCGCTTGGCATCGCGCGCGACGGCAAGCGTTTGCGCGTAAAGCCGCACGAAAATATCTGTTTGATCCGTTCGGGCCAGGATTGGACCGATACCGAATCCGCCGAACGTAAAATGTATCTCGACGACGTCGAACCGGTGCTCCGCGCCGGCATGGACTTCTTGCGCGACGACGGTCTCTCGATCGGTTGTTTCACCAACCGATACATGACGGTTCTCGATCGTGACGGGCGGCCAACCGAGAAGAGCTACGGCATGAGCTGGTGGAAAAGTCTCGCTGCGCTGGAGCGATGGGCCGAATCCCATCCGACGCATGTCAGTATTTTTGGCGCCGCGATGAAGTATCTTTCCACCTTGGGCCCCGCCGCCAAGCTTCGGCTGTATCACGAGGTCACGGTAGCGCCCGCGGCGGACCAGTTCTTTGAATATCTTAATTGCCACGAACAGACCGGCATGCTGAAGGCTGCTACAGCGAGCGCCACCGTCGGCGCCTGATCAGACGATTGCCCGGTCGTGGACCGGACAGATTTCGCCCGAAGAACCACCGCCGTACATCCACCGTTTGCGCGAGCGGCGTAACGGCCGGAAATTGCGTCGGGGCGCCGCGCCGGACCGTTATTTTTGCCGATGCCGCAAGGCTGGCAATGGCGCTATAGTCGGCGTCGGTCAAGAAACGTCAGGCGTCAATTGCCGGCTATTCGCGGGGAGATCGCTTTGCAGAAAATTGCCGTGCGCTTGGGCGCGCTGGTCTCCGCCGCTCCGGTCTTTATCGGCTCACTCCCGCGTGACACCGAAGCTGCTGGCGTTTGCTTGGCTGGCGTCAACAAGGACCAGCAATGACATCATCGGAAGCAGAAGCGGCCGCCGCACCGTCGCTGACCTCGGTCACGCGCGTAACGGTCAGTCCAAAGGACACCGTCGGCGCGCTCGAACCGAGCATGCCGCAAGTAGCGTCCACGCCCTACCTCGTGACGATCGCCGAGTTCGCTTGCGCGAACCTCGTCAAAAGCCTGCTCGAGCCGGGGCAGATCACTGTCGGCACCCGGGTCGTTATCGATCACCTTGGAGCGAGCAAGGTCGGGGCCGAACTTGTGGTCAACGCGGCGCTGGTCGGCCGGGAGAAGAACCGGTTCAAATTCGCGGTCGAGATTAACGATGGTGCACGCACTGTCGGCAAAGTCGAACACGAGCGGGCTGCGGTCTCGCTCGAAAAGCTGATGAAAGCTCTCGGTTAAATCGCAACGCCTCGCGGGGAGATCTGGCGCGGATGCGAACGATTGCGGAGATGCTGCGTTGGCGGGCGCGACGCCATCCGTCGCTCGAAGCGGTGTGGTTCGAGGGCAAATCGCAAACCTTCGCCGAATTGGACGAGTCGACATCGCAGCTCGCGGCCGGCCTCGCGGGCCGCCTCGCGCTGCAGCCCGGCGATCGTGTCGGCATCCTCGACAAGAACTGCGCGGCTTATCTGGAATTGTTCTTCGCCCTCGACAAGGCCGGCCTGGTTGCGGCGCCGCTCAACTGGCGGCTCACGCCGCATGAGATCAAACAGATTGTTGACGATATCAAACCGAAGCTGATCGTCGCCGGCGCGGATTTCAAGGCGGTCGGCGCCGCAACGGGCGTGCCGACGGTGACGTTCGACGATCTGCCGCGCGGTGGCGAAGATCCGCGACGCGACGTTGATGGCGCCGTCTGCGGTCAATTCTGCACGTCCGGCACCACCGGCCTTCCGAAAGGGGCGATGCTGACGGGGTGGAATCTGCTCAATGTCGGATTTTGCGGCGCGCTCGAGAACAGGGAGATGCGCGAAGGTGGCCGCGCGCTGGTGTGCCTGCCGCTGTTCCATATCGGCGGCACCATCTGGGCGATCTGGGCGATGCAAACGGGATCAACCGTCGTCATCGTGCGCGAGATCGTGCCGGAAACATTGCTCGCGACGATGGTCGAGCAGCGCATCGAAAGCGCGCTCCTGGTGCCGACATTGATGCTGTTCCTGACGGAATTGCCGAAAGCGCGTACCGCCGATTTCTCCGCACTCAAGTTGATCACATACGGCACCGCACCAATCTCGCCCGATCTCCTGCGCCGTTCGATCGAGACGTTCAAATGCCGCTTCATGCAGGTCTATGGCCTGACCGAAACGACCGGACCTTTCACGGCGCTGTCGCATGAGCAGCATATCGGCGAGCGGCTTCTGTCCTGCGGCCGGCCGATGATCGGCGGCCGCGTGCGCATCGTCGACACCGCGGGCAACGAACTGCCGCCCTACGAAATTGGCGAGATCCTCTATCAGGGCGAAAACCTGATGACGGGATATTGGGCGCGCGAGGAGGCGACAGCCCAGGCGATCCGCGATGGCTGGTTTCACACCGGTGATGCCGGCTACGTGGATGAAGAGGGGTTTCTCTTCCTCAAGGATCGCATCAAGGACATGATCATATCCGGTAGCGAAAATGTTTATCCGGCCGAGGTCGAAGCTGCCCTGATGCGCCATCCCGATGTGCTGGAATGCGCCGTCATCGGCGTGCCGGATGCCAAGTGGGGCGAGACCGTCAAGGCAGTAGTGGTGCGGCGCCAGGGTACGAATCTCAATGAAGCAACGCTGATCGCGTGGTCCCGCGACCAGCTTGCAGGCTTCAAACGGCCGACTTCGGTGGATTTCATTGACTCCTTGCCACGCAATGCCAGCGGCAAGCTTCTCAAGCGTACGCTGCGCGAGCCCTATTGGGCGGGCCTCAGCCGCCGGGTCAATTAGCGACCGCCGGCGGAAATTGGCCGCAACGCGATCAGAGCCCCTCGGCCTGCGCAGAAAACTACCTTATAATCGCTCCAGACCCGATGGGGTGAAGTAGCCGTCCCGTACAGCGAAGGGAAACGGCAATGCCGGTGACTTACGAAGCGTGGCTTGTTTTGCTGTCGATCGTCATGGCGATTCAGGGCGCTTATGTTGGCTTGAGCCTCGCCGTTCAAATTGCCGACGCAACGGGTACGCGGCGGCGTCTTCTTCTTGCCGGCGCTACCGTTTCATTCGCCGTCGCGATCTGGACCATGCATTTTGTCGGCATGCTGGCGGTGCGGCTGCCGTTCCAGGTCGATTACCTGGTGCTTCCGACATTATTGTCGTTCCTGGTCTGCGCGATCGTCGTCGGCGGTGCGGTCTATGCCACGAGTTCCGGACCGCTGACGCTCCTTCGCCTCACGCTGTCGTCCTGCCTGATGGGCGGCGGCATTTTTGCGATGCACTATCTGGGCATGAGCGCGCTCGATGCGAGCGCGATCATGATCCACAATCCGGTCCATGTCGCCGCCAGCATGGCGATCGCGATTGCCGCGTCCGGACTGGCGCTGTGGCTTGCGACTGGGCGCGGAGGGCGGCCGCCGCTCGTCTTTTCCTCGGTCGTCTTCGGCCTCGCCGTTTCCGGGATGCACTACACCGCGATGCGAGGGGTGACCCTCTATCCGTTCGTCACCACGTCCTCGGGCGCACCCGCTTTGTCGGCCGATCTTCTCGCCATCGTCGTGGCAGTGGTCGCGTTCTGCATTTCCGGAATATTCCTGTTGCTGCTGCTGCCCGATACGGGCCGCACCGAGCCGCAGGTCGACTCTACCGCCGCGGGTCAGGTGCAAATGCGGCTAGTTGCGGCGACCGCGCCGGCACCGGCCGCAATGCCGAACGCCACGATGGACGCTGGCCAGAACATCGAGGTCGGGCGCGGCACGTATGGGCCGCTGGGCGGCGCCGGCGCTCCGCCCCGCCGCTTCGCCCGTCATCTGCCGATCGAACGGGACGGCGGCACGCACTTCCTTGCCGTGGAGCAGGTGGTCGCGGTGCATGCCAACGCGCATTACACCTACGTCTTCGACGGCAACGACAAGCTGTTCTGCCCGCTCGCGATCGGCGACGTCGAATCGCGGCTGGACGGCAGCCAGTTCATCCGCGTGCACCGCAGCCATATCGTCAACATCGGCCGGGTCGTCGGCTACAAGCGCTCCGGCGACAACGAAATGGTGGAGATGGCCGGCGCCCAGAATTACCTTGTGCCGGTCAGCCGAAGCCGAATCGGCTCGCTGAAATCCCGGGTCGCCTCTCTTAACGGCGCCGAGACGGCCTACGGGCCGCGCCGTCGCCACCGTCTTGCAGTGCAATAAAATCTCGTCGGTGTCTCGACTGCGTCAATAATGCTGACGCAATTCGTGCAGCGGCGACCGCCATTCGTGCGGATGCCGTGCTTTTGGTGCATTCGCTAGGCGCTGGTGCAGCGGCGATTGCCGCTGCAGCGCACAACTCGCCACACTTGCGCATTCGGTATTGCGCGCTTTCCGGATCGGACCTCGGTGATGACCCTGGTCAGGCGGATGCGCCAAGGGAGGATGCCCATGATACCAGGCGCTTTCGCCTATCACCGCCCTAAATCCGTCAGCGAAGCAGTCGGCCTTCTCGCACAACTGGGTGACGACGGCCGCGCGCTGGCCGGCGGCCACAGCCTCATCCCGATGATGAAGCTGCGTCTGGCGACACCCGCGCATCTCGTCGATCTCGCCGGTATCGCCGATCTCAAGGGTGTCCGCACTGACGGCACCGACATCGTTATCGGCGCGATGACCACCCAGCACGACCTCATCGGGTCCGATCTGCTGGGCGGCAAGATTCCGATCCTGCGCGAAACTTCGGAGCAGATCGCCGATCCGCAGGTCCGCTATCTCGGCACGCTGGGCGGCAACGTCGCCAACGGCGATCCCGGCAACGACATGCCGGCGGTGATGATGTGCCTCGGCGCGACGTATCACGTCGTGGGCAAGGGCGGCGAGCGCCGCATCGCGGCGCGAAGTTTTATCAGGGCGCTTATTTCACCGCGCTGGAAAGCGGCGACGTCCTCACCGCCATGCGCATCCCGGTGCCGGCCGCCGGACACGGCTACGCCTACGAGAAACTCAAACGCAAGATCGGCGATTACGCCACCGCCGCCGCCGCCGTCGTGCTGACCATGAGCGGCGGCAAAGTCGCCTCGTGCTCGATCGGACTGACCAACGTCGCCGAAACGCCGCTTTGGGCGGAGGAGGCGGCGAAAATCCTGATCGGCTCGACGCTCGATGCGCCGACGGTGAAGAAAGCCGTGGCCGCCGCCGAGGCGATCACCGCTCCCGCCACGGACGCGCGCGGACCCGCGCAATACCGCACCAAAATGGCCGGCGTCATGCTTGCGCGCGCGCTTGCCCGCGCCAAAGCGCGCGCACGCGGCTGACCGCAAGAGGCAACGCCATGGCCAAATCCCAAGTCTCCATGAAGGTGAACGGCAAGACCATCGAAGCGCTGGTCGAGCCGCGAACCCTGCTGATCCACTTCCTGCGCGACCAGGAGAACATCACCGGCCCGCATATCGGCTGCGAAACCAGCCATTGCGGCGCGTGCACCGTCGATCTCGACGGCAAGTCGGTGAAGTCCTGCACCGTGTTCGCGATCCAGGCGAACGGCAGCGACATCCGCACCATCGAGGGCATGGCGAACGCTGACGGCACGCTGCATGCGCTGCAGGAAGGGTTCCGCGAAATGCACGGGCTGCAGTGCGGCTTCTGCACGCCGGGGATGATCGTGCGCGCCTATCGGCTGCTCCAGGAGAACAAGAATCCCACCGAGGAGGAAATCCGCTACGGCATCTCCGGCAATCTCTGCCGCTGCACCGGTTATCAGAACATCGTCAAAGCCATTCAATTCGCCGCCGCGAAAATCAACGGCGTGCCGTTCCAGGAGGCCGCAGAATGAACGCCCAGACCCCCACCTCCGCCGAACGCGCCGAAAAACTCGAAGGCATGGGCTGCAAGAGAAAGCGCGTCGAAGACGTCCGCTTCGTGCAGGGCAAGGGCAATTATGTCGACGACCTGAAGCTGCCCGGCATGCTCTATGGCGATTTCAATCGTTCGCCGCACGCCCACGCCCGCATCAAGAAGATCGACACCACCAAAGCTGCGGCGGTGCCCGGCGTCGTCGCCGTGATAACCGCCGAGACCTTGAAGACCGTCAATCTGGCCTGGATGCCGACGCTCGCCGGCGACAGCCAGATGGTGCTGGCGGACGGCAAGGTTCTTTTCCAGAACCAGGAAGTCGCGTTCGTCATCGCCACCGATCGCTACATCGCGGCCGACGCCGCCGATCTGGTCGAAGTGGAATACGAGGCGCTGCCGGTCAATGTCGATCCGTTCAAGGCCATGGCGCCGGACGCGCCGATGATCCGCGAAGACCTCAAGGACAAGACCGACGGCGCGCACGGCAAGCGCAAGCACTACAATCACATCTTCACCTGGCAGGCCGGCGACAAGGCCGCCGCAGACGCGGCCTTCGACAAGGCGGAAGTCAGGATCAAGGAGATGATCGCTTATCCGCGCGTGCATCCATGCCCGCTCGAGACCTGCCAGTGCGTTGCGTCGTTCGACAAGATCAAGGGCGAACTGACGCTATGGGGCACGTTCCAGGCGCCTCATGTCATCCGTACCGTCGGTTCGCTGATCTCGAAAATTCCCGAACACAAGATCCACGTCATCGCGCCCGACATCGGCGGCGGCTTCGGCAACAAGGTCGGCGCCTATCCGGGATATATCTGCGCGATCGTCGCCTCGATCGTGACCGGCGTTCCGGTCAAGTGGGTCGAGGATCGCATCGAAAATCTCTCGACCACCGCGTTCGCCCGCGATTTCTTCATGGACGTTGAAATCGCGGCGACCAAGGACGGCAGGGTGACCGGGTCTGCGCTGCTACACCATCGCCGACCACGGCGCGTTCGACGCCTGCGCCAACGCCACCAAATGGCCGGCCGGCCTGTTCAGCATCATCAGCGGCTCCTACGATTTTCCTGCCGCGCATTGTGTGGTCGACGGCGTCTATACCAACAAGGCGCCGGGCGGCGTCGCCTATCGCTGCTCGTTCCGCGTCACCGAGGCGGCT
Source organism: uncultured Alphaproteobacteria bacterium (assembly GCA_963850245.1). Classification (GTDB taxonomy): domain Bacteria; phylum Pseudomonadota; class Alphaproteobacteria; order Rhizobiales; family Xanthobacteraceae; genus BOG-931. The sequence continues at coordinate 140,804 of CAWKLA010000001.1, forward strand.
TACGCCATCGAGCGCGCCATGGACATCATGGCGCAGAAACTCGGCATGGATCCGGCCGAATTCCGCATCAAGAACCTCATTCGCCGCGAGCAATTCCCGTACACCTCGGCGTTCGGCTGGCAGTACGATTCCGGCGACTATCACACCGCCATGAGCAAGGCGATGGAGAGGGTCAACTACAAGAAACTGCGCGAAGAGCAGAAGGCCAACCGCGAAGCCTTCAAGCGTGGCGAGACGCGCGAACTGATGGGCATCGGCGTTGCCTTCTTCACCGAAATCGTCGGCGCCGGTCCGTCGCGCGCGTGCGACATTCTCGGCATCGCCATGTTCGACTCGGCGGAAATCCGCATCCATCCGACCGGAAGCGGCATTTGCCGGCTCGGCACCAAGTCGCAGGGCCAGGGTCACGAGACGACTTACGCGCAGATCATCGCCACCGAGCTTGGCATCGCGGCCGACAACATCATGGTTGAAGAGGGTAACACCGACACCGCACCGTACGGGCTCGGCACCTACGGTTCGCGCTCGACGCCGGTGTCCGGCGCCGCCACGGCCATGGCCTGCCGCAAGATCAAGGCCAAGGCTCAGATGATCGCCGCCTATATGCTCGAGGTTCACGACGACGATCTGGAATGGGACGTGGATCGCTTCAAGGTGAAGGGCAACCCCGAGCGGTTCAAGACCATGACCGAACTCGCCTGGGCGGCGTATCACGAAGTGCCGCCCGGCATGGAGCCCGGCCTGGAGGCGATCAACTATTACGATCCGCCGAACTTCACGTTCCCGTTCGGCGCCTATATCTGCGTCGTCGATGTCGACGTCGACACCGGCTCGACGAAAGTGCGCCGTTTCTACGCGCTCGACGATTGCGGCACCCGCATCAATCCGATGATCATCGAGGGCCAGATCCACGGCGGCCTGACCGAAGCGTTCGGCATCGCGATGGGGCAGGAAATCCACTACGACGAAGAGGGCAACGTCACGACCGCGTCGCTGATGGATTATTTCCTGCCGACCGCGGTTGAAACGCCGCATTGGGAAACCGATTGGACGACGACGCCGTCGCCACACCATCCGATCGGCGCCAAGGGCGTCGGCGAAAGCCCGAATGTCGGCGGCGTGCCGTGCTTCTCGAATGCGGTTAACGACGCCTTCGGGTTCCTCGGCTCGACCCATATCCAGATGCCGCACGACAATTGGCGTACCTGGACGGCGGCGGAGAAGCTCGGCCTGCATGGGTGAGCACGGCCAGACACGCGTCATGCCCGGCCTTGTGCCGGGCATCCGCGCCATCGACATGTAGAAGGGAACGACAACGTGGATGGCCGCAACGAATCCGGCCATGACGGAGCGGAGGCAATCGTCCCTTCATGACGCTTAAGCGCGAAGAAATTGCGGATAAGCTCGCGGCCGCCGGCTATGTCGCCGACCACGACCTCGCCACCGCGCTGTGGCTGATGGAGTTCCTCAAGCGCCCGTTGTTGCTTGAAGGCGAAGCCGGTGTCGGCAAGACCGAAGTAGGCAAGGCGCTTGCTGCGCTGCACGGCGCCGAACTGATCCGTCTGCAATGTTACGAAGGTCTCGACCAGAACGCCGCGCTCTACGAGTGGAACTATCAGCGCCAGCTCCTCGCCATCAAGACGCGCGAGGGCATCGGCGAGAATGCGGACGATATCGAGGAGCACATCTTCTCGGAAAAATATCTGCTGGAGCGGCCGCTGCTCGCCGCCATCCGCCGCGAAAAATCGCCGGTGCTGCTGATCGACGAGGTCGATCGCGCGGACGAGGAATTCGAGGCGTTCCTGCTCGAGCTCCTTTCGGACTTTCAGGTCAGCATTCCCGAGCTTGGCACCATCAAGGCCATCTCCATCCCGCGCGTGGTGCTGACGTCCAACGGCACGCGCGAACTATCCGACGCGCTGCGGCGGCGCTGCCTTTATCATTACATCGATTTCCCGGAGGTCGATCGCGAGGCGAAAATCATCCTGACCCGGATGCCTGGCATCGACACGACGTTGGCCCTGCAGATCGCGCATATGGTGGCGGCGGTCCGCAAGGAGGATTTGCGCAAGGTCCCCGGCGTCGCCGAAACGCTCGATTGGGCCGCGACGCTCGCCGGCCTCGAAGTGCATGACCTGCGGCAGGAGCCGGAAGCAGTCTACGAGACCATGATCTGTTTGCTCAAGACGCACGAGGATCGCGCCCGGCTCACCCGCGAGGTCAGCGAGCGGCTATTGGGGAAGGTGGCGTGATGACCGGCCACCGTCACCCGGGCGTGCAAGCGCAGCGAGCCTCGAAGGTTGACGGCTTGGGCGCTGCGTCGAAGCATCTTTCGCGTGCCGCTTCGCGGCCGCCAGGGGATGGCGGACAAATGTTCGGCGCTCGCCGCCGTCTCGCGGGCTTCGCGCGTACGCTGCGCGACAACGGTTTCCGTATCGGCCTTGCCGAAACGGGGGACGCGCTCGCCATTCTCACCACGCCGGCCGCGGCGGAGCCGGGGTCGCTCAAGCCTGCACTGCGCGCGCTGTTCTGTGCGACCCATTCCGATTGGGAGCGGTTCGACGAGATATTCGACGCCTTCTGGAGCGGCGAGGGCATGCGTCAGCGGCAAGTCATTTCGGGCCAGCCGGCCGCGAGCCACGATCCGGCGCGCCGGCTCGCCGAAGCGCACGTCCCGCAGGAAGCGCTCGGCCTTCCCGATCATGTGGAGCGGCGGAGCGACGGCGACGGCGAAAGCCCGGCGGATGGCCGCGGCCGCCGCGAGGGCGCCTCGCGTACCGAAGTCCTGTCTGCGACCGATCTCCGCCACATTGCCGATCCGGATGACGTCGCCGCCGCCCACGCGCTGGCGGCGCGGCTGGCGCGCACCATGCGGGCGCGGCTCATTCGCCGCGAGCAGGTTCGCCGTCGCGGGCGGCGCCTCGATTTGCGCCGCACCATCCATCGCAACGTCTCGCATGGCGGCACGCTGATCGACCTCGCCTGGCGCCGTCGCAAGATCAAGCCGCTGCGGCTCGTCATCCTGCTCGACGCTTCCGGCTCGATGAGCCTCTACACGGCGTTCTTCATCCGCTTCCTGCATGGCGTCGTCGACAGCTTCCGCGAAGCCGAGGCCTTCGTCTTTCATACCCGGCTCGCGCACGTTTCGCCGTCGCTGCGCGATCGCGACGTCACGCGTGCCGTCGACAAGCTGGCGCTGATGGCTCAAGGCATCGGCGGCGGCACCCGCATCGGCGAAAGCCTTGGCGACGTTCAATCGCTGGCATGCGCGGCGCGTCATCAATTCGCGCACCGCCATCATGATCGTGTCCGACGGCTACGACACCGGCGAACCGGAGCAACTCGGCGAAGAGATGCGGCGTTTGCGCCGGCGCTGCCGCAGAATCATCTGGCTCAATCCGCTGATCGGCTGGCGCGATTATTCCCCGCAGGCTCGCGGCATGCAGGCGGCGCTGCCTTACGTCGATCTGTTCGCGCCGGCGCACAATCTTGAAAGCCTCGCCGCGCTCGAACCGTATCTTGCGAGGATATGAAAGCCGTGGAAACCGCAAACGACATCCTCGACGTTATCTCGACGCGAAAGGCGGCGGGCGAACCGTTTGCGTTGGCAACCGTCGTCCGCACCGTGGCGGCGACCGCCGCGAAAGCCGGCGCGAAGGCGGTGATCCTGCCGGACGGCACGATTTCCGAAGGCTGGATCGGCGGCGGTTGCGCCCGCGCGGCGGTGCTCAAGGCGGCGAAAGACGCGCTTGCCGACGGCAAGTCGCGTCTCGTGTCGGTGCAACCGCCGGACCTGCTCGCCGATCACGGCGTGCAAGCCGGCGTCGAGCACGAGGGTGTGCGCTTCGCGAAAAATATGTGTCCAAGCCAGGGCACGATGGACATCTTCGTGGAGCCGGTATTGCCACGTCCGCAAGTCGTTATTTGCGGATCCAGCCCGGTCGCCGTCGCCGTCGCCGATCTGGCGAGGCGGGCGAGATTTGCCGTGACGGTTTGCGCGCCTGCAGCCGAGCAGGCAGCCTTCGATCAGGCCGATCGCCGGATCGAGGGCTACGCGCTTCCGGTGGAAGAAGCCGGCGCGCGGTACGTCGTGGTGTCGACGCAGGGGCGCGGCGATGAAGCCGCCTTGCTGGCGGCGCTCGCGGTCGATGTGGATTACGTCGCTTTCGTTGGCAGCCGAAAAAAGGCCGAGGCGCTCAAGCAGATTCTGTCGCAACGAAACGTGCCCGCCGAACGCCTCGCGAAACTCAAGGCGCCCGCGGGCCTCGATCTCGGTGCGATCACGCCGGACGAGATTGCGATTTCGATCCTCGCCGAGATCGTCGCCGTGCGGCGCAATACCCGGCCGCGTGGCGTCGTTGCGACTTCGCCGTAGTTTGCACTTCCGGCTTCGATAAGCGCGCGAGAGGCGCCTCCCTGAACTCGTGGAGCGTAGAATATTTTCGTGTCGTTTTAGTTGCGTCAGCAATAAAATTATTTTTGTCTGGCCGTTGCTTGACTGACTTGGAATATTATACTCTGGTCGCGCTAGAACGACAGCGAAATCCCCTTATACGCCGCGTTTGCAACCGGGAGATTACCCATGTCTGCGTCATCACAGCGTCCGGAGACTATCGCCCTTCACGCCGGCTGGCGTTCCGATCCTACGACCGGCGCCGTTGCCGTGCCGATCTATCAAACAACATCCTATCAGTTCCGCGACACCGAGCACGCGGCCAACCTGTTCGCACTCAAGGAACTCGGCAATATCTACACCCGCATCATGAATCCGACCAACGACGTGCTGGAGAAGCGCATTGCGGCGCTCGAAGGCGGCGTCGGCGCGCTGGCGCTGGCCTCGGGCCAGGCGGCTTCGGCATTTGCGATACAGAACGTCGCTCGCGCCGGCGACAATGTCGTCAGTTCGACGGACCTCTACGGCGGGACCTGGAACCTGTTCGCCAACACGATGAAGGATCAGGGGATCGAGGTCCGCTTCGTCGATCCCGTCGATCCCCACAATTTCCGCCGCGCCAGCGACGACCGCACCCGCGCTTATTACGCCGAGACGCTGCCGAACCCGAAACTCACGGTGTTCCCGATCGCAGAGGTGGCAGAGATCGGCCGCAATCTTGGCATCCCGCTCATTGTCGACAACACCGCGGCGCCGATTCTGACGCGTCCGTTTGAGCACGGTGCGGCGATCGTTGTTTATTCCACGACAAAGTATATCGGTGGTCACGGCAACTCGATCGGCGGCCTGCTGGTCGACAGCGGCACGTTCGATTGGGCCGCGCATCCGCAGCGCCAGCCCGCGCTCAACACTCCCGATCCGAGCTATCACGGTGCGGTTTGGACAGAAGCGGTCAAGCCGCTGGGGCCGATCGCCTACATCATCAAGGCGCGCGTCACGTTGCTGCGCGACCTCGGCTCGGCGATGTCGCCGTTCAACGCGTTCCTGACATTGCAGGGCCTGGAGACGCTGGCGCTGCGCATCGCCAGGCATTCCGAGAACACGCAATACGTGGCTGACTTCCTCAAGAAGCGGCCTGAGGTCACCCGCGTCATCCACCCCTCGGTGCAGACCGGCGTGCATCGGCAGCGTGCCGAGAAATATCTCAAGGGCGGACTGGGCGGACTCGTCGGCTTTGAACTGACAGGCGGCAAAGAAGCCGGCCGCCGCTTCATCGACGGGCTCGAAATGTTTTATCACGTTGCCAATATCGGCGACGCGCGCAGCCTGGCGATCCATCCCGCGACCACGACGCACTCGCAACTTTCGCCGCAGGAGCAGGAAGCGACCGGCGTTTCCGACGGTTATGTCCGTCTTTCCGTCGGGATCGAGCATATCGACGACATCATTGCCGACATCGAACGCGGCCTCGCGGCGGCTGGCAAGGTCAAGAAGGCGGCGTAACTTTCTCGGCGTCATCACCGGGCCGGCACGAAGTGCCGAGACCCGGTGATCCATCTTCGGCCTACGGTAAAAAGTTGGATTGCTGGGTCAGGCCCGGCGATGACGAAACAATTTCAAAACCCGCCGGCGGTGAAGTTCAGCCGCTGGGTGACGTCGTAGGGTTGTTTGGCGATGGGGTAGGCGTAGTCCACCCGGAGCGCACCGAACGGCGACGCCCAGATCAGGCTGCCGCCGACCGAAGCGCGGAGCGCGTTGGAGTTGGCGATCTGCTGCGACGGCGACAGCGATGCAAGTTTTGAAACGCTCGAGGCGTTGGTCGCCCACAAGCTCCCGGCGTCGGAAAATAACGCCATTTTCAATTGCGCGTCCGCCGAGACGAACGGCACGGGCGCCTGCAACTCGGCGGAGGTGGTCCAGTAGACATTGCCGCCGACATTGTCCTGGGTCGTTCCTGGCGTGATGTCGCGCGGCCCAAAACCGTTGGGCGCAAAGCCGCGCACCAGTTGCGGGCCGCCGAAGAAGCCATTGAGCAGCGGTAATTGCTGACCGCCCCACGGCGTCGCGTAGCCGGTTTGCGCCCGCGCGACGCCGACCACGTCGCCAAAAATCTGATGATAGTAGCGGGCATCCTCGGTCGTGCGCGCGAATTTGGCAGCGCCGCCGAGTCCGGCGAATTCGTTGTTGGACTGCACCCGAACGCCGCTCGTCGGGTTCTTGGCATTGTCGAGCGTGGAATAGGTCATGCCGGAGCCGACCGAGGAGACCCACATCGGGCCGATGGCGGCAGCCTGCTGGATCGGCAGAGACGCCGTGCCGAGCGCCGGATCGAGCGAGATGCCCTGATTGTAGATCGCGTAACTCCAGCTCACGCCGAGCTGGTCGCTGATCGGCGTGCCCGCCAGGAGTTTGGCGCCGTAGAGGGTGCTGTCGTACGATTGATAGCTGTTGGCCAACGACTCCTTGCCGAACAGATCGACGCCGAGTGAAAGGCGCGGGCCAAGCGCATAGGGATCGGTGAAGGAAACATCGAAGCCCCTGATATATTGCCCGAGAGTGGCCGATGCTCTCGCGGTGTCGCCGGTCCCCAGGAAGTTTGTGTCACCGACCGTGACCGTAGCCGATGCGCCGTCGGAGGCGGAATAGCCGCCCGAGACGAAAAACTCTCCGGTTTTCTGTTCGTCGAGCGTGACGTCGACGACGACGCGATCGGGCGCCGAGCCGGGCAGGGTGCCGATCTTGACGGTCTTGAAATAGCCGAGCTGCTCGAGCCGGCGCTTGGCGCGATCGACCAAGGCGCGATTGTAGGCGTCGCCTTCGACGAAATCGAATTCGCGCCGGATCACATCGTCGCGCGTTTTGCTGTTGCCGTGAATTTCGATACGCTCGACGTAAAGCCGTGTGCCTTCCTCGACGGTGAAAACAAGGTTGATCGTGCGCCGGCCCGGCACGCGGTCGCTGCGCGGCGAAGCGGTGGCGAACGGCGCACCGGATTTGGCGAGCGCTACCGCGAGATCGTCGGTGGTTTTGTTCACCGCATCGGCGTTATACGTGTCGCCGGGCTGCGCGCGCAGGTGCGACCGCAGTGTATCCGCGTCGACTGATTTTACGTTCGATACGATATCGACGCGTCCAAGATGATATTGCGCGCCTTCGTCGATCGTGAATGTCACGACGACGCCCTTTCGGGCATCGTCGTAATTTGCGGCAGAACGGACACGCACATCGGCATAACCGTGGGCGAGATAGAAGCGGCGAAGCAGTTCGCAATCGTTTTCGATGCGGTCGGCGTCGTAGTTATCGTTATCCAGCAGAGAGCTCAGAAGATTTGTCTCGCCGGTCTTGATGACGCCTTTGAGCTTGTTGGCTGGATAGGCGGTATTGCCCGCGAACTCGGTCTGCCGGACCGCAAGCTTGCCACCCTCCCTGATTTCGAAAACCAGATCGAAGCGCTCCTTTCGCGCGATCGTCTTTGGATCGACCCGGACCTCGAAATAGCCGTGCTGGCGGTAGAGCTCGATGATATGGGCGACATCGTCATGCACGAGAGCGCGCGAAAGCGGTCCGCCAGTCCTCGACTGCACGGCTTTCTTCAGATCCTCGTCCTTGATCTTTCTATTGCCTTCAAACGCGATCCTGTCGATGGCCGGACGCTCGACAACTGTGACCAGGATGCGGTCGCCGTTCCTGGAAATCTTCACGTCCTCGAAAAGGCCGGTCGCGTAAAGGCTCTTGAGCGCTGCGTCGAGGGCCGCAGCGTCCATACCGTCGGCACTCGCGCGAAAATGCGAGCGGATCATCGCAGCATCGGTGTGTCGATTGCCGGCGACCGCGATCATGGAATCCGGACCAGACGCCGCTGCGGCGTGTTCAAACTCACCCGACGTCATCACTCCGAACAGAAACAGGCAGAGAATGGCGGTCGCCACCCGGCCGGACATCTACGCGGCTCCGCGATCAAACGAGCGTTTGAATTATCGGATGGCCAGGGCGGAACGGTGTCGGATTGTGTCGAAATCCGGGGCATTGTTGCGTCGGCCATTGACACAATGGTTTACGCGCGCAGCGGGTAATCCTTAGAGGTTTCGGCCGTCAGACAAGAGCGCGGACGATCGCGAGCCCGGCAAAAAGTGCGGCGATCGCCAGTGTGACCGATCCGATCACATAGGCAGCCGCGCCGGCCAGTTGACCGCGTTCGTAGAGTAGGGCCGCTTCGAGCGAAAACGCCGAGAACGTGGTGAACCCGCCGAGGATGCCGGTCGTCAGAAACAGCCGCAAATGCTGTGGGAGGGCGCCTTTGAGCGCAAAATATTCAGCGATGAGACCCATCGCCAGCGAGCCGACGATGTTAATGATAATCGTACCATAGGGAAAACCGGTGCCCAGAGCGCGGGCGGCGGCGATGTTGATCCCATGTCGCAACGCGGCGCCAATGCCGCCGCCAATAAAAACAATCAGGTACCCCATTGCAGCCCTCCAGTCGGCGCACTCCTACCGGCAAAATGTTTGGTAGGAGTCATCAGCCCGGATGGCGGTTAAGGGGGACTCCATCCCCGAACGCACGGATACTAGCGAACGCCGCCCCGATGGCAAGCCGAGCGGCGTTGCCGCGAAGTATGTGCTCATCCCCGCGGTTTTTACTATGTTGCGGCGTAAGCAGCTTTGATTCGCGGGACGATCAAACCGGGAATTTGATGTCGTGAACGGGCCTTCGCCTCGCGCCGCCAGAAACGCCCGCATCCGCCAGCTTGACCGCGTGCTGGAACAAAATCCCGACGCGGTCGAGGCCAGATACGAGCGCGCCAGCCTGTTTCGCGAGTTGGGCCTCTTCGATCCGGCAAAGCACGACTATCTCGAACTGCTGCGGCGCAGACCGGCCGACTTCGGCGCACTCAACGATTTCGGCACGCTCGTCCTTGCGGCCGGTTACAAGGATGCCGCGAGCTCGTTATTCAGCGAGGCCGTCCGTCATCATCCGGACAATCCCAACGGACGCGTCAATCTCGCCAACCTCCTGTTCTTGACCGACGATTACGAGCAGGCGCGCCACCACTTCGAGGCCGCGTTGCGCGTCGCTCCCGATCACATTCATGCCCATCGCGGCATGGGCAACCTGCTGGCCGAGCTCGGCGACGCTACCGGCGCCCGCCGTCATCGCGACAAGGCGTTCAAGAACAACTTCCTGACCACGCTGCCTTATCGCGGCGACGCTCCCGGCATCCCGGTGTTGCTGTTGATTTCAGCGGCGGGCGGCAACATTCCGACGGCGTCCATCCTGGACGATCGCCAGTTCCGGACCACCGTGCTGGTGACGGAATACGCCGACCCGAAAGTGCCGCTGCCGCCGCACGATCTTGTCTTCAACAGCATTGGCGATGCCGATCTTTGCGGCGAAGGCCTCGAAGCGGCGCGCGCGGTGCTCGCCCGCACCGATCGGCCGCTGATCAACGACCCCACCGCAGCGCTCAGGACCGGACGCGCCTCGAATGCCGCGCGTCTGCGCGGGCTGCTGAACGTCGTCGCACCGCATATGGTCACGGTGCCGCGACATTTGTTGGTGGGTCCGGAAGCTGCCGCGATCGTCGCCGCCAGCGGTTTTGAATTTCCGTTTCTGATGAGGCCGCCCGGCTTCCACACCGGGCGCTATTTCGTCCGCGTCGACAGTTTGCCGGAGCTGACCGAAGCGGCCGCGTCGTTCCCCGGCGACGATGTGTGCTTTATCGAGGCGCTCGACGCGCGCGACCGCGATGGCTTCCACCGCAAATGCCGGGTCATGATCATCGACCGTAAAATCTATCCGGTGCATCTTGCGATTTCGCGGCGCTGGAAGGTGCATTATTTCAAAGCCGACATGGCGGAACTCTCCGGAAAATCGTGCGCAGGACGCCGCCTTTCTCGATGACATGCCGAGCTTTGTCGGCGCACGCGGCATGGCGGCACTCGAACGGATCAACGCAGCGCTCGATCTGGATTATTGCGGGATCGATTTCGCGGTGAACGCAGCCGGCGACATTCTGCTGTTCGAAGCCAATGCGACCATGGTCATGGTGCCGCTGTCTGACGATCGAAAATGGGATTATCGCCGGCCGGCTTTCGATAGGATATTCGCCGCCGTCAATGCGATGCTGGTCCAACGTGCCAGCGCGGCGCCGACCGAAAGAATGGCGGCCGGCGCCTAGCGGTCAGCTAATGGACCGGCTAATGGTCCTGGCGGAAATAAGGCCGGCTTTTGATGTTCAGAAGAACGATCGGACTTGCCATCAACAGCGCACCGAGAACGAGCGATCCGACGATCGTGCCCGTACTCAGGTTGCCGTCGGCCGCCGCGCGCCAATAGCAAGCGCCGCCGATCGGATAGAACAGCACGACGGCCGTGAAGAGGCCGGGAGAGAAACGGCCGCGAGTCCGCAACACCGGAGCGACGTGGAAGAACGTCGCGTTGATCAGCATGAGCGCCGGGAAGGTCAGTGCCAGCATCGGCGCGTGCGCGGCAAGGTTTGCGGCCACGATGCCCAGCACGACAACCAGCGAATTGACGACATAGAAGTCGCTCCACTCAACCGGCAATCCAATGACCGCCCGCGCCCAATCCCGCCAGTTGAGCTCGTATTCCTCAAGGATGTGAACGCCGTAAGCCGCGGTTGCGAGCCATGTGAGATCGGTCAGCGACATCGGATTCCCCTAATGTCTCTGTACGCAGATACTACGTCGTTTCAGGCCGTCCTCGAGGCCGCCCGAGCTGACTGCACAGAATACCGTTATCTTGCCTATTTTTTAATCAGGCAGAGTTCCGGATCGACGGGCGCGCTTTTTCCCGCTGAGATTGTACAGCAATTTCAAGGCAATCGGTGTCGGTTCAAATCCGCCGCGCGCTGGCATGGGCTTTGCGACAGGCGTCATCGTCTAACCGGGACACCCATCATCGTGATGGTCAGCCAGCCAACAGCGGCGCTTAGGCGCTCGCACATGCGTTCAGGGAGAGCGAGTCAATGAACTTCGACAAGATTTCGCGTCGCAGCGTCCTGCAGGGAACGGCCGCGGTCGCCCTCGGTACGGCTCTGCCGCTGCGGCAAGCTTTCGCCGCCGATACGACCATCGGCTTCATCTATGTCGGCTCGCGCGACGACTACGGCTACAACCAGGCCCATGCCGCCGGCGCCGCCGCGCTGAAGAAAATGCCCGGCATCAAGGTCGTCGAGGAAGAGAAAGTGCCGGAGACCGATGCCGTGGAAAAGACCATGGAGTCGATGATCAGTCTCGACGGCGCGACACTGCTGTTCCCGACATCCTTCGGCTATTACAACCCGCACATGCTCAAGATGGCGGCGAAGTATCCGAAGCTCCGCTTCGAGCATTGCGGCGGTCTGTGGTCGGAGAAGGACCCGAAGAACGCCGGCAGCTATTTCGGCTACATCGACGAGGCTCAACACGTCGCCGGCATCGTCGCAGGCTATTCGTCGAAATCCGGCAAGATCGGTTTCGTCGCCGCCAAGCCGATCCCGCAGGTGCTGCGCAACATCAACGCATGGACGCTCGGCGCCAAGCTGGCCAATCCGAAAATCACCACGCAGGTGATTTTCACCGGTGACTGGTCGATGCCGGTGAAGGAAGCCGAAGCCACCAACAGCCTGATCGATCAGGGCGTGGACGTGCTGACCTGCCACGTCGACGGTCCGAAGACCGTCGTCGAGAATGCCGCGCGCCGCGGCGCCATGGTGACCGGTTATCACGTCAACCAGTCCGTGCTTGCCCCGCAAGCCTACCTCACCGGCGCCGAGTGGAACTGGGAAGTGCTCTATCCGCGCTTCGCCAAGATGTTCACGTCGGGCGAAACCATTCCGAACTTCTATCGCGGCGGTCTTAAGGAGGGGCTGGTCAAGGTGTCTCCGTACGGCGCCATGGTCAGCGCGGACGCGAAGAAGAAGGCCGACGAAGTGAAGGCGGCGCTCACCGCCGGCGATTACGTCATCTTCAAAGGACCGATCGTCGACAACAAGGGCAACACCGTCATCGCCGCTGGCGTGTCGCGCGGCCAGACCGATCCCGAACTCGAAAAGATGAACTATCTGGTCGAGGGCGTTATCGGAGCGACTTCGTGAAGGCCGATGTCGGCACAACTTCTGTAAGTTCGGGGGTAGGCGAGTTTCTTCGCCTACCCCAATTCGGCCGCAAGGTCGGCGGGGTGGCGGAGTATGTCGTCATCCCCGTGCTTGCCGTTGCGGCATCGCTTGTTCTGTTTGGCATTTTCGTCGCGCTGTTCGGCAAGAATCCGCTCGATCTGTATTTCTACATGTACCAGGGCGCGTTCGGCACCTGGTTCTCCTGGCAGAATACGCTCACCCGCGCCGCCCCTTTGATCCTCACCGCGCTTTGCACGGCGCTGCCGGCGCAACTCGGCATGGTGATTATCGGCGGGGAAGGGGCGCTGCTCATCGGCGCGCTGGCGGCGACCAGCGCGGCGCTGGCCCTGCCGTCGGCGGCGCCGTTTTTCGTCGATATCGCGATGGCCTGCGCCGGGATGGTCGGCGGCGGCCTGTGGATCTTGCTCGCGGGCGCGCTGCGCCAGTATCGCGGCGTCAATGAAACAATTTCGAGCCTGCTCCTCGTCTACATCGCGCTGGCGATCCTCAACTTCCTGGTCGAGGGCCCGATGCGCGATCCGACCAGCCTCAACAAGCCTTCGACGCCGGAGATCGGCGCGGCGAACATGATCGGCAGCATTCCCGGCACCGACGTGCATTGGGGGCTGGTGGTCGGGATTGTCGCGGCCATCCTCTCCTACATCCTGATCTACCACACGGTGTTCGGCTTCGCCGCGCGCGTCGCCGGCGGAAACATCCGCGCCGCCAAGGTCGTGGGCCTCAGTGTCGGCAAGCTCATCCTCATCATCTGCTTTCTCGCCGGAGCGGCGGCAGGTCTCGCCGGCATGTTCGAAGTCGCCGCCGTGCAGGGCCGCACCAACGCCAACCTTGCCGCGGGCTACGGCTTCGCCGGCATCCTGGTGGCGTTTCTCGCCCGGCAAAACCCGCTCGCCGTCATTCCGGTCGCCGTCCTCCTCGGCGGCATCGGCGCGAGCGGCGGATTGTTGCAGCGCCGGCTCGGCCTGCCGGACGCATCGGTCCTCGTACTGCAAGGCATGATCTTCGTCATGGTGCTGGCCAGTGACTCGCTCTACGGCCGCATCAGCTTCCTGAAAGGAAAGTCCTGAAGTGGCCGGCTCCGCGAACATCGGGTTGTGGACGGTGCCGCTGGCGGTTCTCGGCGGCGCGATCCGCGTCTCCACGCCGTTTATTTTCGTCAGTCTTGGCGAGTGCATCACCGAGCGGAGCGGACGCATCAATCTCGGCCTCGAAGGCACGCTCGTCATGGGGGCGATGAGCGGCTACGGAGTCTCTTATCTTACCGGCTCGCCCTGGCTTGGGGTTGTCGCCGCAGGCGTAACCGGCGCCGCGATGGGCGCGCTTCATGCCGGCATTTGCGGGCTGCCGCGCGTGAACGATATCGCGGTGGGCATCGCCCTGATGCTGTTCGGCGTCGGGCTTGCGTTCTATCTCGGCAAGCCGCTGATCGAGCCGACGGCGCCGCGCCTGCCCGCGATCGACCTCGGCTGGTGGAGCGACATTCAACAGGTCCGCGCGGCGCTCCGCGTCAATGTCTTGTTCCTCATCGGCGTCGCGCTTGCACCGATACTGGTATGGGCGCTGCGAACGACGCGATGGGGCCTGATCATTCGCACCGCCGGCGAGAGCGCCGACGCCGCGCTGGCCATGGGCTATTCCGTCAACATTATTCGCCTGCGCGCCACGATGTTCGGCGGCTTCCTCGCCGGCATCGGCGGCTCGTTCCTGTCGCTGTATTATCCGGGCAGCTGGAATGAGGGACTCTCAAGCGGTCAGGGCATTACCGCCGTGGCGCTGGTGATCTTCGCCCGCTGGAATCCGATGCTGTGCCTGTGGGCGTCGCTCCTGTTCGGCGGCGCCGCGGCGTTGGGCCCGGCGCTGCAATCGGTCGGCTTTAGCTACGGCTATCATCTGTTCAACGCGGCGCCCTACATCCTGACGCTGCTGATCATGATCGCGACGTGCTCTCCGAAGCGCACGCTGATCGGCGCCCCGGCCGAGCTTTCGATAACGAGGTAAGCGCATGCCCCAATTGGCACACAAGGAAAGCAGCGCGGCGGAACGCTACGTAACCGCCGAGCCGTATCTGTGGCCGTACAACGGCGATCTCCGTCCGGAAAACACCGTTCTCATCGTCATCGACATGCAGACCGATTTTTGCGGTGTCGGCGGATACGTCGACAAGATGGGCTACGACCTGTCGCTGACCCGCGCGCCGATCGAGCCGATCAAGCGCACGCTCGCCGCGGTGCGCGCCAAGGGCTTTCACGTCTTCCACACCCGCGAAGGCCATCGCCCGGACCTCGCCGATCTGCCGGCCAACAAGCGCTGGCGGTCGCGGCAGATCGGCGCCGGCATCGGCGATCCCGGACCCTGCGGGCGGATTCTGGTGCGCGGCGAGCCGGGCTGGGAGATCATCCCCGAGCTGGCGCCGCTTGAGGGCGAGTCGATCATCGACAAGCCGGGCAAGGGATCGTTTTGCGCCACCGATCTTGAACTGGTGTTGCGGCTGCGCGGCATCGAAAACATCGTGCTGACCGGCATCACCACCGACGTCTGCGTGCACACCACCATGCGCGAGGCCAACGACCGCGGCTTCGAATGCCTGCTGCTGGAAGATTGCTGCGGGGCGACCGACAAGAGCAACCACGAACACGCGCTCAAGATGATCAAGATGCAGGGCGGCGTGTTCGGCGCGGTGTCGGACTCGGCGAAATTCATCGAGGCCATCGCGTGAGCGAGATGGCGACGCTAATCCCGCCCGGCGGCCTGCCGTCGCCGACGGCGGGCATGGCGACCTTCGGCGTCGAAGCGATCAACATGACCAAGCGCTTCGGCGAGTTCGCGGCGCTCGATCAGGTTTCGCTGAAAGTAAGGCCCGCCACGTTCCACGCGCTCCTCGGCGAGAACGGCGCCGGCAAGTCGACGCTGGTCAAGTGCATCATGGGCTATTACCAGCCCGACGAGGGCGAGGTCATCGTGGGCGATCGCCAGGAGGCGATCGGCAATCCGCGCGCGGCGCACGCGCTCGGTCTCGGCATGGTCTATCAGCACTTCACGCTGGTTCCGGCCATGACCGTGGCAGAAAACTTCGTGCTGGCGCGAGACGACGTGCCAGCAGTGGTGGACTGGACGCGTGAGCGCAAGGCGCTGGAAAAGTTCCTGGACGGCATGCCGTTCCGCGTTCCTCTGAACGCCCGGGTTTCGGCGATTTCAGCGGGCGAGCGGCAAAAATGCGAGATCCTCAAGCAGCTCTACCTGCGGCGCCGTTTTCTGATCCTCGACGAACCCACTTCGGTGTTGACGCCCGGCGAGGCCGACGAAGTTCTCGGCATGCTGCGCACCATGGTGGCGAATGGCACGCTGACCATTCTCATGATCACCCATAAATTCCGCGAGGTGATGGCGTTCGCCGACGAGGTGACGATCCTGCGCCGCGGCAAGCTCGCCGGGGCTGGGCACGTCAAGGACCTGACCCCCAATTCCATGGCGCGCACCATGATCGGCGCCGAAGAACTGACGGTACAGCCGCCGCGCACCGGCGAATATGGCCCGCCGCGCCTCGACATTCAGAAACTGAACGCGCTCGACGACGGCGGAAATGCCGCGGTGCGCGATGTCTCGCTCTCAATTCGCGGCGGCGAGATCGTCGGCGTCGCCGGCGTATCGGGCAATGGACAGCGCCAGCTCATAGAGGTTCTCGCCGGCCAGCGAGAGGCTGAGAGCGGCGAAGTATATCTCCAGGGCGAACTCTATCACGCCACGCGTCAGGAGATGCGCCACAACCACCTGTCGGTGCTCCCCGAAGAGCCGTTGAAGAATGCCTGCGTGGCGCGTATGAGCGTCGCCGACAATCTGGCGTTCCGCGAATTCGATCGTGCGCCGTTTGCGTCCGGCGGCTGGTGGCTCAACAGCGCGCAATTCCACAAGGATGCGATCCTCAAGATCGAGCGCTACAAGATCAAAACCCGTTCGGACGCCACCGCAATCGGCGAATTGTCCGGCGGCAATGTCCAACGTACCGTGCTGGCGCGAGAGCTGGCGGGTGAAGTCGATATCCTGGTCGCGGCCAATCCGTGCTTCGGTCTCGATTTCGCGGCCGTCGCCCAAATCCACGCCGAGATCATGGCTGCGCGCAACCGTGGCGCCGCTGTGCTGCTGGTCAGCGAGGACCTCGACGAACTCCTTGAGCTGGCAGACCGGCTGGTCGTGATGTTCCACGGCTCGATTGTTTATGAAACACGCGCCAGCGAAGCCGATCTCACCGAGATCGGCCGCCACATGGCCGGGCATTAGTTCGCCGGTTTGCAACTTCCTGGCCCGGTGCATAGTTCGTGCGGGACTGCGCCATCCGGCCGAGGTGCCGGAAAATCCTTGGACAGCCATAGCGTCGCCGCAAAGACGGCCCGAAATAGGGAACGACAAGGGAGAACGCCGTTGCGAAAGCGAGCTTCACTATTCAGCGCGATCCTGGCCATTGTTGCAGCCATGTCGCTGTCGCCGCTGATGCCGCCGGCAGCGCATGCGATGCAGCAGGTCAATGGGGCGCCCGCAGCAAAAGCGCATCCAAAGAGGCTGAGGCAAGTCCAGACGATACAGCAGTCGGCCGGTTACGTTCCGCCTGGATGCAACAAGTGGCCCTATGTGAATATGGCGCCGCCATGCCAGTCGACGTGGCCCGCGGGCGATCCGAATTACCACGGCTCGCGGCCTGGACCGGGTCCCTGAATAGTCGCTTGCGCCTAAACTGGCCGGGGCCGGATGGCCGCGGCCACGGGCGGCACGCCCCCGCGTTTCACTCAATTCAGTGACGGTCTAGTGCGGATTGCAGGCGCTTACGCCGGCAGTGCAGCGCAGTTCGGTCAGCTCGCGAATCCGCGCGGCGGTCATGCGTTCGAGGCAATTGCTCATTTCCATCGGCCAGATCGAGCCGCCGTCCTTTTGCGGGCCGACCTCGAACGCGCATTCCTTGTCGCGATAAGCGATCCAGGCCCGTTCAACATTCTTGAGTTGCTCTTTCGAGGCGGCATCGCCCTGCTGCGCCGTCACCTCCTGATAGATTTTGTTCAGCGCCGTATCCGCGGCTTCGAGATTGGCGCCGGCGCACTTGTTCAGGTCCATCTGGACTGTAAATCGTCCGCAGTCCTCGACCGGGTAGAGTGGGGTGTCCGCCGCGGTTGCACTGACCGCGCCGAGCGCCAGAAACATCACTAACTGAAAGACGATCTTCATGTTCTTTGCTCGTTCGAAGCATGCGCAGGGGATCAGGGTAACAGAGCCTTGGGCTCGAAACGATCCAGTGCGTAGCGGCGTCGTCTACCGGCTTTGCCCGGCCGGCACGCGCCGATAGATCGGATAAAGCGGCTCCCACATTTTGGCATTAATGACGGCGTCGAGCTCTTGATCGGCCATTGCGGGCGCCAGGCCCTCCGCGATCGCCTGCTTGGTTACCGCGACTGCGACATGGAGCGAAATCTTCCGCAGTTCACCCAGCGGCGGCAGCAAATTGGCGAGCGGATCGCGCCGCGCCGGCGAAAGATCGGCAATGGCGCGCGCCGCGGCAAGGAACATTCCTTCCGATATGCGGACCGCCCGTGACGCAATCGCGCCGAGACCGATGCCGGGATAGACATAGGCATTGTTGGTTTGATCGACCCGGAACTGACGACCGTTGTGCAGGGTCGGCGGGAACGGGCTGCCGGTGCCGATGACGGCGCGGCCGTCGGTCCAGGCGATCAGCTCTTTCGGCGTTGCCTCGCATCGCTCCGTCGGATTGGACAGGCTAAAGATCACCGGTCTCTGGGTATGTGCCGCCATCGCCCGAACCACCGGCTCCGAGAAAGCGCGCGCCTGTCCGGATGTGCCGATCAGAACCGTCGGGTGCGCATTCGCGACAACCTCGCCCAGGCCGATCTGGCCGGCCGATGAAAGCTTCCAGCCCGCTACGCGATCGGGGTTTTGCGCGAAACGCGCCTGAAACGGCTGCAGTCCCGGCATTCCCTCGACGATGAGGCCATAGCGGTCGACGAGATAGAACCGGCCGCGCGCCTCCGCTTCGGACAGGCCGGCTTCGATCATGGCCCGGAGCAGCAGCGCGCTGATTCCGGTTCCCGCCGAGCCCGCTCCCAGCACCGCGATCCGCTGTTCGCCAAGCGGTACGCCGGTGACATTGATCGCGCTGAGGATGGCGCCGACGGCAATGGCGGCCGTGCCTTGAATGTCGTCGTTGAAGCTGCACAGCCGATCTTGATATTGCGCCAGCAGCCGATTGGCGTTGCCGAACGCAAAATCCTCCCAGTGCAGCAGGACGTGCGGCCATCGTACGCGCACGGCATCGACGAAAGTCGCGACGAACTCATCATACGCCGCGCCGCGCGTGCGGTGATGACGCCAGCCGATATAGAGCGGATCGTCGAGAAGCTCGCGGTTGTCGGTCCCAACGTCGAGCACGATGGGTAGCGTCGTCGACGGATGCAGACCGGCACAGGCGGTGTAGAGCGCAAGCTTGCCGATTGGAATTCCCATGCCGCCGGCGCCTTGGTCGCCCAAGCCGAGAATGCGCTCACCGTCGCTGACGACGATGACCTCGACGCCGTCAAAGCGACGATTGCCGAGAATCTGATGAATGCGATCCTTTATCGGATAGCTGAGAAACAGCCCACGCGGCTTGCGAAAGATGCGGCTGAATTGCTGGCAGCCGAGGCCGACCGTCGGGGTGTAGACAATCGGCATCAGCTCTTCGATGTGCCGGGTCAGGAGCGCATAGAACAGAGTCTCGTTGGTATCCTGCAAGCCGCGCAGGAACACATATTTTCGCAAGTCCGTGTCGATCTCGCGAAGCGCAACGAGGCGGCGCTCGACCTGCAGGTCGAGAGTCGTGACGTAGGGCGGCAATAGCCCGTGCAGCTCGAACTCGTCGCGCTCGGCATCGGAAAACGCCGTGCCTTTGTTGAGCAGCGGATCGTTCAACAGCTCGTAACCGCTGAGCGCGGTATCAACCGTCATGGGCATATATGCACTCACACTGGCGCTGCTTTTCGGTGGACGCCGGAATCAGTGCGCAACGCTTGCGGGTACACGACCGGTCGGCTCCGCGCCAAAAACGACGCCGTGGGCTTCCGTGCCAAGCGCCGTGAGGATGGCGATCACGATCGCAACCACGCCGGCGACGAGCGCGAGCGCTAAACCGTAATTGCCGCCATTGTGGGATGCGATAACCGCTTGCAGCGGGGCGTTGACCGACGCGATCAGGTTGCCAAGCTGATAAACGAATCCGGGAAAAGTCCCGCGGGCGTCGCCGGGCGAGAGTTCGTTGAGGTGAACGGGAACGACGCCCCACGCGCCCTGCACCATGATTTGCATGAAGAAGGCGCCGGTCGCGAGCCAGATCGCGGTGGTCGAGAACGCCCAGATGGGAAGCACGGCGAGCGAGAGGAGGGACGCAATAATGATTATTCGCCGGCGACCGAAGCGTTCCGACATCGCGCCGAACGAGATACCGCCGATGATGGCGCCGATATTGTAGATAACCGCGATCAGGCCGACTTCGTGAGGATCGAAGCCGTGCTGGATTTGCAGGAATGTCGGATAGAGGTCCTGCGTGCCGTGGCTGAAGAAATTGAACGCCGTCATCAGCAAGACGGCGTAGATGCCGAGCCGCCAGTGCGATTTGAGGACCGCCAGCGTATTGCTCCGGGCCGTCGTCGGTTTCCAGGTCGGCGATTCCGGCACGTTGCGGCGGATATAGAAGACCAGCAGGGCCGGGACCACGCCGACCATGAACATGCCGCGCCAGCCGATATATTGATACAGCAGGCCGTACACGATCGACGCGAGAAAGTATCCGGTCGGGTATCCGGATTGCAGCAAGCCCGAGACGAAGCCGCGGGCGTGCGGCGGAATGGATTCCATGGTCAGCGACGCGCCGACGCCCCATTCGCCACCCATTGCAATGCCGAAGATCGCGCGCAGCACCAGCAGAGCCGTCAGGCTCGGCGCGAAGCCGGACGCAAATTCAATCACCGAGTAGAGCAGCACGTTGACCATCAGGGTGGGTCGGCGGCCCCAGCGATCGGCGGCGCGACCGAACACGAAGGCGCCGATCGGGCGCATCGCGAGCGTCAAGAGGATGGCGACGGTGACATCGGTGATGTCGACGTTGAATTCCTGCGCGATGCTCTTGAGCACGAACACCATGAGGAAGAAGTCGAAGGCGTCCAGCGACCAGCCCAAATAGGTCGCGGCGACGACGTGCTTTTGTTCGGTGGTCCAGCCTGAGAGGGCGGCGATGCGCATCGGTTCTTCTCGCTAGAGTTTTCCGGCCGCCGATCGGCGCGGCACCATAATGTTGCTGATGAGTTCCTGTACGACCTGGTCTTGCTGGTTGAGCGTTCGGATTCGAAACTTCAGCAGTCCGCGATCAGGGCGCGACTGCGACGGCCGCGTCTCCAGCACTTCGGTTTCGATCCGCAATTCGTCGCCGGGCAGGACCGGAATAGGCCAGCGCAGGCCGTCAAAGCCGAGGCCGACGGTGCCGCCCGCCGGCCGAAATTCGCTCCGCGCGATGAGGCTCATGGTCAGCGCGGCGGTGTGCCAGCCGCTCGCTACAAGACGCCCGAAAATCGATTGGCGCGCAGCTTCCTCATCGATGTGAAAGGTCTGTGGATCGTATTGCCTGGCGAAGGCAATGATCGCGTCCTTGTCCACGCGGACCCGCCCGCTTGGCTTGAAAATCTGCCCGGCGGTGAAATCCTCGAAATATCGCTCGTCCATCCCTCGTCCGCTCCTCGACTCGGGCAGTTTAGCCGCAACTATATCGTTCGTGTCCATCGCATGGGGCGCGGGATTTCGTCTTTCGCCGTCTTTCCATCCTCCCTTGGCTGCGGTTATCATCGGCAGGCGCGCAGGGAGCACGGCCCAAGGAGCACGGCCAATGATACCAAGGCGTCTCGTATTCGCATGTACCGTATTGCTTCTTGCCTGGAGCTCGCCGGCCTTAGCCGGCGACTGGTATGACGGCCCGGAAGAGCGCTGGTACGACAGCAATCATTACTGGAGTGCAACCCGCGGCGCCATTTACGCCATGGGAAATCGCATCGCTCTTTCGGAAGCCAACCCCGAGATTGACGACGGCTACAAGGCTCACTTCATCACCCGCGATCGCGCCGACATATTGCGGTTGCGGGCGGCAGTGCTGCCTCCGGCGCAATGGCGTTCCGCATACCCGTGTTGCTATAGCCGCAGGGCCATTCACATTCGCTGAGCCGACGGTCGACGACGCCGGGCTTTAGCCCGCGGAAGGCGCCGGCAACCCGCCATGCGACGGTCCGAGCAGCCGTTGCCGCACGCGCGCGGACCAGCCACTGAGGCGGTCCATATAAAGATAGAGCACGGGGGTCGTGTAGAGCGTCAGCAACTGGCTGATCAGCAGCCCGCCGACGATCGACAGGCCGAGCGGGCGGCGGATTTCGCCGCCGCTGCCGAAGCTCAGCGCCAGCGGGATCGCGCCGAGAATGGCGGCGGAGGTCGTCATCATGATCGGACGAAAGCGCAGCATGCAGGCTTCGTAGATCGCGTCGTAGGAACTGAGCTGGCGCGCCCGCTTCGCCTCGATGGCAAAGTCGACCATCATGATCGCGTTTTTCTTGACGATGCCGATCAGCAGAATGACGCCGATCAGTCCGATGATGTCGAAGTCGGTATGAAACACGATCAACGCCAGGATCGCGCCGACGCCGGCCGACGGCAGCGTCGAGAGAATGGTGATCGGATGCACGTAGCTCTCGTAGAGCACGCCGAGGAGAATATAGACCGCGGCGATCGCGGTCAGGATCAGGATGGGCTCCTTGCTGAGCGATTGCTGGAACAGTTGCGCCGTGCCGGCCAGGACGCCGGTGACCGACGGCGGCATGTTGATCCGTGCGATGGCGGCGTTGATTTCGTCCGCGGCCTCTCCCAGCGATTTACCCGGTTGCAAATTGAAGGACATGGTCGAGGCGACGAACAATCCCTGGTGATTGATGGACAGCGGCGTGTGGCCCGGCCGGTAGTGGCTGACCGCCGCGAGCGGGATCATTATTTCCTTTGTGGTGGACACCGCGGCGCCGGCGGAGGTCGAGCCGTGGCCGGTATTCGCAAGGGCGTTCGTGGAGGCGTTACGCGCCGCATTGTTGTTGGCGTTTTTCGACGCGGATGTGGTGGAAGAACCGGCAGCCGTCGGCGATGTCGCGACGACGGTTCCCGCCGGCGCGTTCGACGTGGCGGTGCCCGCCGGCGTTCCGCCCGAGGTGGCGACATACACGTCGCGAAGCGAGTTGGGATACTGCGTGTAACGCGGATCGATCTCCATCACCACGTGGTATTGGTTGATCGCACTGTAAATCACGGACACCTGCCGCTGGCCGAACGCATCGTATAGGGTGTTGTCGATTTGCTGCGGGGTGATGCCGAGACGCGCCGAGGTGTCGCGATCGATGTCCAGATAGGTTTCAAGCCCCCGCTGCTGTTGATCGGTGCTCACGTCGGTCAGGACCGTACTGTGCTCGAGTGCGTCCACGAGCTTGGGGGTCCAGGTGTACAGGTCTTCCACATTGTCGGACTGCAGGGTGTATTGGTACTGGGCATTGCTTTGCCGGCCGCCGGCGCGCAGATCCTGGATGGCCGCCATATACAGGCGTCCGCCCGGGACCCGGGCAAGCTTCGGCCGCATGCGCGCAATTACCTGGTCGACCGATACGCGCTGTGACTGCGGCTTCAACGAAACGAAGACATTGCCGGTATTGATCTGGCCAAATCCACCGCCGCTGCCCACGCCGGTGTAACCAACGACATTCTCTACCGCGGGGTCCGCCTGGACGATGTCCATCATCTGCTTCAGCTTTTGGCTCATCAGCTGGAACGAGATGCTCTGGTCGGCTTGGAGCGATCCGAGCATGCGCCCGGTGTCCTGCTGCGGGAAGAAGCCCTTGGGCACGATGATATAAAGCGCGACGTTGAGGCAAATCGTGGCGATGAAGATCAAGAGTATGAGCTTGGGATGTCGCAGCGCCCAGGTCAGCGTGCGTCCGTAGCCGCGCAAGGCGCGTTCCAAAATGCCCGGGCGACGCTGCGCTTGCTGCGGTGGCCGCGTCCGCAAGAATAGCGCGCACATCATCGGCGTGGTCGTCAGTGAAATCGCCAGCGAGACCATGATGGCGATCGAGAGCGTCACGGTGAATTCGCGGAACAGCCTGCCGAGAATGCCGCCCATCAGCAGGATTGGGATGAATACGGCGATGAGGGACAGGCTGATCGACAGCACCGTGAAACCGACTTCGCGGGCGCCCCGGAACGCCGCCTGCACGCGCGGGACGCCGTCGTCCATGTGGCGGGAGATGTTTTCCAGAACCACAATCGCGTCATCGACGACGAAACCGGTCGCGATGGTCAGCGCCATCAGCGAAAGGATGTCGAGGCTGTAGCCCAGGAGGTACATGACGCCGAAAGTGCCAAAAATCGAAATCGGCACCGCGACGCTTGGAATGAGGGTGGCGCTGACATTGCGCAGGAAAAGGTAGACGACCATCGTGACCAATATGACGGCCAGCACCAGCGTCAATTCGGTGTCGTGCAGCGACGAACGTATCGTCGTGCTGCGGTCGATCGCGACTGTCAGGTTGGTGTCGGCGGGCATCGCCGCTTCCAGATGCGGCAGTTCCGCCTTCACGTTGTCGATGGTCTCGATGATGTTGGCGTTCGGCTGGCGGTAGAGAATGACCAGCACGGCGGGCTGTCCGTTGGACATGCCGAGGTTGCGCAGGTCCTGAACGGAGTCTTTGACGTCGGCCACATCGGTCAGCCGCACGGCCGCGCCGTTGCGGTAGGCGACCACGAGCGGCGCATAGTCCGCCGCGACGTTGGCCTGATCGTTGGTGTAAATCTGATAGCGTTGATTGCCGTCGTCGATGGTGCCCTTCGGACTGTTGGCGTTGGCCGACGCCAGAGCCGCGCGCAGATCTTCGAGCCCGATGCCGTAGTGATAGAGCGCCTGCGGGTTGAGCTCGACGCGCACCGCAGGCAGCGTCGAGCCGCCGATGATGACGTTGCCGATGCCGCTGAGCTGCGACAGCCGTTGCGCCAGGATGTTGCTGGCGGCGTCGTACATCTGGCCTTGCGTCAGCGTCTTCGAGGTCAACGCAATGATGAGGATGGGCGCATCCGCCGGATTGACCTTACGGTAGGTGGGATTGGACGGCAGGTTGGTCGGCAGGTCGGCACGGGCGGCGTTGATCGCGGCCTCGACGTCGCGTGCGGCGCCGTCGATGTCGCGGGTGATTCCGAACTGAAGCGTGATCCGCGCCTGTCCGATGCCGCTCTGCGAGGTCATTTCGGCGACGTCGGCGATCTGGCCGAGGTGACGCTCGAGCGGCTCGGCGACGCTCGTCGAAACCGTTTCGGGGCTGGCGCCCGGAAGGCTCGCGGTGACCGAAATGGTCGGAAAGTCGACCTGGGGGAGCGGCGATACCGGAAGCTTCATGAATCCCAGCAGGCCAGCCATCGCGATCGCTAGCGTCAGCAACGTCGTTGCTACGGGCCGCGCGATGAATGGTGCGGAGATGTTCATTCGGCGGGCTCGCCGGAGGCGACCGGGCCGCTCCGCCGTCCGCCGGTGAGGCGCACCGCGAGGCGATCGAAGTAGAGATAAATGACCGGCGTCGTGAACAGCGTGAGCAACTGGCTGAACATCAGCCCGCCGACGATGGCAATGCCGAGCGGTTGCCGCAACTCGGAGCCGGTTCCGGTGCCCAGCATCAGCGGCAACGCGCCGAGCACCGCCGCCATGGTCGTCATCAAAATCGGCCGGAAGCGCAGCAGGCAGGCCTGATAGATGGCTTCACGCGGCGGCAGGCCCTCGACCCGCTCTGCCTCCAGCGCGAAGTCGATCATCATGATCGCGTTTTTCTTGACGATGCCGATGAGCAGCACGATGCCGATGATGGCGATTACGTCGAGGTCGTAGTGCAGCACCATCAGCGACAACAGCGCGCCGACGCCGGCGGACGGCAGGGTCGAAAGAATCGTGATCGGATGGACGAAGCTCTCGTAGAGGACGCCCAGCACGATGTACATCGCGATGACGGCCGCCAGCAGCAGGAACACCTCGTTGGCGAGCGACGACTGGAACGCCGCCGCGGTGCCCTGGAAGGCGGTGGTGAAGCTGATCGGCAGCCCGACTTCCTTCTCGGCTTGTTCGATGGCGTCCACCGCGGCGCCGAGCGAAACGCCCGGCGCGGTGTTGAAAGAAATCGTGGTGGCGGGAAGCTGGCCGAAGTGGGTGACCAGCAACGGCCCGGTATGCTGTTCGACATGCACGAAGGCCGACAATGGCACTTGGCCGTTTGTGGTCGACGAGGAGGACGGCAGGTAGATCATGGACAAGCCGTCGAGCGAGCGTTGCAACGCCGGATCGACCTCCATGATCACGCGATACTGGTTTGATTGGGTATAGATGGTCGAGATGATGCGCTGGCCGAACGCGTCGTAGAGCGCATTGTCCACCGTCGCCGGGGTGATGCCGAAGCGGGCGGCCGTAGCGCGATCGATCACGATGTTCAGCGTCAGTCCCTGCTGTTGCAGGTCGCTCGCCACGTCGGTGATTTGCGGTAGCTGGCTCAGCCTCTCAACAACCCGTGGCACCCACGTGTTGAATTCGGTCGGATTGGGGTCCTCAAGCACGAAGTGATAAGGAGCCCGGCTGATCGTGGCGTCGATGGTGAGATCCTGCACCGGCTGAAGGTAGAGCGTGACGCCGACGATGCCGGACACCTCCTGCTGCAGCCGGCGCATGATCTGCGTCGCGGTCAGCTTTCGATTTTCATGGGGCTTGAGGTTGATCAGCACGCGTCCGGTGTTCTGCGTCTGGTTGGTGCCGTCCACGCCGATGAACGAACTCAGGCTTTCGACGTCCGGGTCGCGGAGGATCGCCTCCACAACCTGGCTTTGCAGTTTCGCCATGGCGTCGTACGAGATGCTTTGCGAACCCTCGGTGATGCCCTGGATCATCCCGGTATCCTGGACCGGGAAGAAGCCCTTGGGGATCATCGCGTAAAGAACGAGGGTGAGTGCAAGCGTCAGTATGGCCACCAGCAAGGTCAGCGGCTGATGATCGAGCACCCAGTTCAGGGCGCGACCGTAGAGCTCGATCGTGGCGTCGAAAACCCGCTCGGCATTGCGATCGAAGCTCGAGCGTTCGGCGTCCGGGCGGTGGCGGATCAGCTTGGCGCACATCATCGGCACCAGCGTCAGCGAGACCACCGCCGATATGACGATCGTGACCGCGAGCGTGATCGCAAACTCGTGGAACAGGCGGCCAACCACGTCGCCCATGAACAATAGCGGGATCAGCACGGCGATCAGAGAAATCGTCAGGGAGATGATGGTGAAGCCGATCTGCTGCGAACCCTTGAGCGCGGCTTCGAGCGGGTTCATTCCGTCTTCGACGAATCGCGAAATGTTCTCGATCATGACGATCGCGTCGTCGACCACGAAGCCGGTGGCGATCGTCAGCGCCATCAAGGACAGATTGTCCAGGCTGAAGTTGAGCAGATACATCGCTCCCAGCGTGCCGATGAGCGACAGCGGCACCGAAAGGCTCGGAATGACTGTTCCGGGAATTGTGCGCAGGAACACAAAGATCACGACGACGACAAGAACGATCGCCAGCGCCAGCTCGAACTCGACGTCGGCGACCGAGGCGCGGATCGTCACCGTCCGGTCGCTGAGCACGCCGACATCGACGGCCGCGGGGAGGGTGGACAGCATGCGCGGCAGCAGGGCTTCGATGCGGTTCACCACCTCGATGATGTTGGCGCCCGGCTGCCGCTGTACGTTGAGCAGGATCGCCGGCGTCGTGTTCGCCCACGCGCCCAGCTTGGTATTCTCGGCGCCGCTGACGATATTCGCCACGTCCGACAGCCGCACCGGATTGCCGTTGCGGTAGGCGATGATGATGTTGGCGTACTGCGTCGCGCTCATGAGCTGATCGTTGGCGTTGATCGTTGTCGCCTGGTACGGGCCGTCGAAATTTCCTTTCGGGGTGTTGACGTTGAGGTTGCCGATGACGGTGCGCACGTCGTCGATATTGAGGCCGTAGGCCGCGAGCGATTGCGGATTGAATTGCACGCGCACCGCCGGGCGGTGGCCGCCGCTGATCGAGACCAGTCCGACGCCGTTGATTTGCGAGATCTTCTGCGCCAGTCTTGTTTCGCTCAAATCCTCCAGGTCGGTCAGCGACAAACTCTTGGACGTGACGGCGAGCGTCATGATGGGCGCATCGGCCGGATTAATCTTGGCGTAGACCGGCGGGATCGGAAGGTCGCTTGGCAGCAGGTTGTTCGCGGCATTGATAGCGGCCTGGACCTCCTGCTCGGCAACGTCGAGGCTGAGATCGAGGCCAAACTGAAGCGTAATGATCGAGGCACCGGCCGAACTTGCCGATGTCATCTGGTTCAAGCCCGGCATCTGTCCGAGTTGGCGTTCCAGCGGTGCGGTGACGGACGACGTCATCACCTCCGGGCTGGCGCCTGGATAAAACGTCTGAACCTGAATGGTCGGGTAGTCGACCTGCGGCAGGGTCGACAGCGGCAGGAAGGTGTAGGCGACGATGCCCGACAGCATGATCGCCGCCATCAGGAGCGTCGTGCCGACGGGCCGCAGAATAAAAGGTTCGGAGACGTTCATCGCATCATTTCATCGCCGCGCGTGCGAGGCGGTTTTTCACACGCAGCGAACTTGAGGAGCGTGATCTGTCCGGAAAACCGGCCTCCACTCTTTTGCCATCGTGGCCTATTGACCGCCGTTATTGTGCCGATTTGGCGGGTGACCGGGGCTTGGCGGCGGCGCTGTGCCCGTAGGTTTTCCGGTAGGGGCTTCGGGAACGATCACGCGGGCGCCGTCGCGTAAACGGTCGGTGCCGTCGATGACGACTCGTTCGCCGACCGAAAGACCCGAACTTACCGCGGTCATCGGGCCGTCGTTCGGGCCCGTGGTGATCGGGCGCACCGACACGGTGTTGTTGGCGTTGATGACGTAAACATAATTTCCGGGCGCGCCGCGCTGGATCGCGGCTGTCGGCACGGTCACCGCGTCGTGGAGCGTCTTCACCAGAAGCTGCGCGTTGACGAACTGGTTCGGAAACAGGGCATTGTCGGGATTGTCGAACTGCGCGCGCACTTTCACGGTGCCGGTGGTCGTGTCGATCTGGCTGTCCAGCGCTGCGACGCGGCCGACCGCGAGCAGTTTGACATTGGCGCGATCGTAGGCGGAAACCTCGAGCTCGGTGCCGGCGGTGAGCTGCGGCATGACATCGGGCAGGTCGTCTTCCGGGATCGGGAAGATCACGGTTATGGGTTGCATCTGCGTGACGACGGCAATCCCCGTCGTGCTGCTGGTCTGCACGTAATTTCCCGGATCGACCAGACGAAGGCCGATTCGGCCGGTGACCGGTGAAACGATGTGGCAGTAGATGACGTTCAGCTTTTGCTGATCGACCTGTGCCTGATCGAGTTTCACCAGCCCCTGATTTTGCTGCACGATGTAAATCTGGTCTTCGTATTGCTGGCGGGCGATCGAATTCTGCTCGGCCAATTTCTGGTAGCGCAGCAGGTCGACCTGCGCCTGCGCGAGAAGCCCTTGATCGCGCGCCAGTTGCCCCTCGAACTGCGCTTCCTGAAGCTGGTACGGCCGCGGATCGATTTGCGCCAGAAAGTCGCCCTTCTTGACGTTCTGGCCTTCGGTGAACCCGACCTCGGTGAGCTGACCGTCGATTTGCGTCTGTACCGTAACCGTGGCGATGGGCGTGACGGTGCCCAGCGCGTTGACGATGACGCGGATATCGCCCTTGCCGACGGTTGCCGCGCCGACGGACTGCGGAGGGCCGCCCTGCGCGGGGCGCCCGGCCGTTGTTGACGGCTGAGGAGAGGACGTTGCGCGAAAAATCAGGTAGCCGCCGATGGCGACCCCGATCAGAACGATCAGGCCGACGACAAAGCGCGTCCGTCCGGAGCGGCTCTTGGTGAGCGGCGCTTCGATCGGCGGGTGAAGGTCCGGCGCGGCCTCGTCACTTGATCTGCGCGTTCGCTCATCCATGTGCGCGTTCGTTCATCCACATCTTGTCGAATATACGATATAGGGGCAGCCGGCCGGCCTCTCCTAATGAAAATTCGCTAATGTATCGGCGCTGGAGACATCCGGCGGGGCATTTCTGGCGGCTGAAATTGCGCGTCGAATCAGTGGCTTGCGTCGAGCAGCCTGACGGGTCAAATCTCAGGCCCGATCGGTTCGGCGGAAGCTGCGGTAAAATCGAAAAATCCCTCTCCAATTCCTTTTTCGACGGCACCAGGGTGGTGTCCCATCCGCCGCCAAGGGCTTCGATCAGATTGACGCTCGCAAGGAACAGATTCTGGCGGGCGGTCAATTCGCTCTCTTCATATCCAAGCAGGAGGATTTCGCCGGTGACGACGGTGGTAAACGCGGCCGTGCCGGCTTGAAACTGACGCAAATACACATCCACGGCCTCACGTGCATCCGCAACCGCCTTGTGTTGAACCGCGAGCTGCTGCGTCAGGAAGCGGATGCCGACAAGGTCGTCCTCGACTTGCTGGAAGGCGGTGAGCACCGTTTGACGATAGTTGGCGACGCTCTGCCAGTAGACGGCGCGCGCGGCGTCGACTTGCGCGCCAAGTAACCCGCCCTGGAACAACACTTGCGTTCCGGCAACGCCGAGCGACCAAACTTCGTTCGTGACGTTCAACGGCAGGGCTTTCGTGCCCGTCCATCCCAGCATGGCAGAGATGCTTATGTCGGGAAAATAAGCAGCCACCGCAACGCCGATGAGCGCGTTCTGCTCCTGCATGGTTCGCTCCGCCGCGGCGATATCGGGACGCCGCTCAAGCAGCGCCGACGGAACGGTGACCGGTATTCTCGGAATCGTGCCATCGAGCGGATGGGGTCCGACGCTCAACTCGGCAGGCGGGCGGCCGATCAACAAGGCGATGGCGTGCTCGAATTGCGCCCGCTGCACCCTGACGCCGAAAAGTGTGGCTTCGGTATTGTAAACTTGGGCTTGAGCGGTCGCGACGTCCGCGGCCGTGACCGAATAGCCGGCGTTGAACTGGTTTTGCACGATGCTCAGCGTCTTTTTGTATTGCACGATCGTGCGATTAAGCAGCTGGATCAGCGCGTCGGAAGCGCGCAAATTGAAATAGGCGATCGCCAGCTGGGCTTGCGCCGAGAGCTTGGCGTTGTCGAGATCGGCAGAACTCGCCTGCGCCGCGGAGGTGTTGCTCTCGATTTGGCGGCGGACCTTGCCCCAAACGTCGAGATCCCAGGTGCCGGAAAATTGCGGAACGAAAGTATTCGAATATGTGCCGCCCCGCGCGGCGGTCGCGATCACCCCGGCGCCGCCCGTATTCGGCCCGTTGTAAGCTCGCGTACCGTTGTAGATGGCGTTGATCGCCGGAAACAGCGTCGCCTGCGCCTCCCGGATCAGCGCTCGCGCCTGTTCGTAGGCCGCGGCCTGCGCGGCGACGGTCTGGTTCGAAATCTCGACCTGCTTGATGAGGAAATCGAGCTTGGGGTCGTGGTAAAAGGACCACCAACTACCGCGATCGAGCGCATCGCTTGGGGTCGCGGGCCGCCAGCCTTTGAGTTCCTTGAACGTCGGCGACGCGGGCGCAGCCTCGGGAATGTAATCGGGACCGACCGAGCATCCGGCCAGCGCAAGGATGAGGATCAATAACGACGCACAGATCGGCGTGCGCAAAAACGCTTCGCGTCGCACCCAACCTTTTCCACAGCAATCCACATGGGCCAACGCAACCACCGCCGCAAACCCGCTGCTGCACGCCCCTCAACCGAACGATGCCGCACCAAACGCCGCGGCTGACGCAATGCACGAAAGCCGCATTTTCAAGCTGCGACCCAGCCCCCCGATCGCGTTAACCATGACCATGCCCGACGACCCCTTGAATATCAACAGCATCACCGGCGTTTGGCCCGACCCTGTGGTGTTCAGGCTACAGTGCGCGGTGTGAATGCCCGCCGGCGCGCTGCTTGGCCCGATGTCATGCGGTCGCGATCTGCGCGACTTATACCCGTCGATCAGGATGCCGGCCCCGGCATTCGCTGCGATGGTTTTTCGAAGGAGAGGCAGATGCCCTACACATTCACGCTGACCGCCTCGATCCCGGCCAGCCCGGAGGAAATCTACCGAGCCTGGCTCGACAGCCTCGCGCACTCCCAGATGACGGGCAGCGAAGCGAGCATGTCCGACCAGATCGGCGCCGAGGTGTCGGCCTGGGAGGGCTATATCAGCGGCCGCAACATCGAGTTGATCCCGAGCGAGCGCATCGTCCAGGCGTGGCGGACAACCGAGTTCGAAGACGAAGACGAGGACTCGGTCATTACCGTCGTCCTCGAGCCGGTCGGCGACGAGACCCTTCTGACGCTTGAGCACAGCAACGTGCCGGACGAGCACAGGAGCTATGAGGAGGGCGGCTGGGAGTCGAACTATTTCGAGCCGATGGTTGCGTATTTCAGCGAACTCAAAGCCAAGGTCGCGGAGCCGGCGCGCCGTCAGCCTCGCAAAAGCAGCGTATCGAAGGCCGCACCGAAAAGCGCGCCAAAGCGAAAGGCCAAAAGCGCCGCCGCGACGAAGCGCGCGGTCAGCGCGAAGAAGCCGAAGGCGGCAGCGTCACGGACCAAATCTTCACCGAAGAAAGCTCCGCCGAAGAAAGGCGCTGCAAAGAGCAAGACGGCCATGAGCAAAATTGCAAAGAGCAAAATGGCAAAGAGCGAAACAACCACAAGCAAAACGAAGGGGAAGAGAGCCGCGGCCGCCGCGCGCGGCCGTACGAAACCGGGCTCTGCAAAACGGAGCAGCAGCAAGCGCAGATAATCAAACTCTGCGCGTGCCAGGTGCGAAGCTGCCTGCCCAGTCAACCGCGGCTACAAACCGGGCGCCGTTCTAGCGGATTTCGTAACGATTTAGCGAAGACCGTCGCCGCGGCGCCTGAGCCTGGGACGGGTCGGGGCCGCCGAATACACGAGAGAAGAAGCCCCCGCCGCCACCGCCGGGATAATAGTTTCGCCCGTATCCGCCGTTGCCGAAGAAGCCCTGCGGCTCCGGCGCCGCCGCAGCGGCCCGGCGAGCCGGATACTCTCTGCGCTCGACCTGACTGTCCGCGATCCTGCGTTCGTCACCCTTGAGAATTGTGAGCAGCGTCTGGTCGCGGCCGTAGACGTCTTCGCGGAATTCAAGCTTGCCTTCGTCGTCCACGAACGCCGTCTGATAGGTCAGGTGGACCGGCATGAATTTGGGGAACTGGATGTCCTGTTCGCCCTGGCTGAACATCTTGCGGATGCGATCTTCCGTGTAGCCTTCGCCGGGCCGGACGATCGACAGCAGCACCTCGGCATATTTCACCGGATTCTGCACGCGCATGCAGCCGTGACTGAGCGCGCGTTTGTCGAGCGCGAAGAGTTCCTTGTTCGGGGTGTCGTGCTGATAGACCAAAAACTTGTTGGGGAAATTGAAGCGGAGCCGCCCCAGCGCGTTTCGATCACCCGGCGGCTGCGAGATGTGAATGCTGCCATCGGGGTTATAGCTGACACGCAGCCCCATGCGCGCGAGCACGGTCGGGTCCTGCGCCAATGCGGGCATATACTCCCTGGCGACGATCGACGGCGGCACGTTCCAGGTCGGGTTGACGGTGATGTACTTCATCTCCGTGCTCATGATCGGCGTCGCCATGGTCGGCTTGCCGTCAACGACCCTGGTCATCCACACTTGGTGCCCGTCTTCGACGACGCGCAGAGTGAAGTCGGGGAGATTGACCATCACGTAGGCCCGGCCGAGGTCATGCGGCATCCACCGCCAGCGTTCCAGGTTGGCGATGATGGTATCGATCGGCCGATCGGGCTGCCGTCCGTTGAGCGCTTCGATCGTTTGCGGCGTGAGCTGGCCGGTCGCCCGCAGTTCGTGCTCCTGCTGAAACTTCTTCAGCGCATCGGCGAGCGTCTTGTCGAACGTATCGCCATCGCCGGCGATGCCGAACCGTTCCCGCAACTGCGGAACGCGCGGGTCGGCGGCGCCGATCTTTGGCGCCGCGCCGTTCGCGATCGGAGTCTTGCCGGCCTGCGCCTTGCCGGCGCGCAGCTCCGCGAGTTTGGCCCGAAGCGCGACGTATGCCGGCGCATGCGGCTCGTACGCCGCGAGAGTTTCACCGACGTCCTTGGCATCCGCCATGCTGGTAAGAATCTCGGCCAGTGTCGGCGCCTTCACGTCGTAAAGGATATCGCTGCTGACACGCGACCAATGGATGCGCCCAACCGACGCGTGGTGCGCGTAGGTCGCGACCGACGCCGTCAGCCGCATCTCGGCGTCGGCCAGGGCGGCCGCGTCGTTGAGCGAGGTGACGTTGGGGACCGGATAATCGGCCGGATCGAGACCGTCGGCATCGACCTTGCCCAGATAGGCGATCGCGGCCAAGGCGCGCTCGTTCATCTTGCCGTCGGTGATCCACAGCGGCGCGAAGTTGCGGGCGGAGTAGAACGCTTCAAATGCGGCTCGCTCTTTCTTGCCGCCAAGAACGCGATCGAACTTCCCGTTCGTCATCTCGTGCAATTGATCGACGACCGGCGCATTGGCGTCGGCGACCGTCGTCGCCGCCGGAGCCGATTCGGCCGGAGCCGGTGTTTCGGCAGCAGGAGCCGGTGTTTCAGTAGCCGGAGCGGCGATGGTCGCCGTCGGCTTTTCATCGGTGGCGGATGCCGCCGGAGCCGGTGTTTCAGGAGCCGGAGCGGCGGCGGCCGGTGTCGGCTTTTCATCGGTGACGGATGCCGCCGGAGCCGGTGTTTCAGGAGCCGGAGCAGCGATGGTCGCCGTCGGCTTTTCGTCCATTTCGGTTGCGACGGGTTGCGTGGCCTCAGCCGAAGCCTCGACTACTGCGGGAGCAGGGGCCGCGACGGGCGACTGGATCGGCGTCTCCGTCGACTGGATGGTCGCGGGCTCAGGCAGCTGAGCTGCCGGAGCGGCGGTTTCATCGGCCTTTGCAGCATCAGCCGGCGCCACGGTCGCGCGCAACTCGCTCGACGCATCCGGGCTCGCCTGCGCAACTGCCGTCGGAGCCTCCGCCGACGCCTCCGGCTTGGCCGCCGGGGCCGGAATTGCCGGTTCGGCCGGCTTGGCTGCCAACTGCTCCGGTCCGGCGGACGCGGGCGTCACGACCGGCTGGGCAGCCGTGGCATTGAGGTTCAGACCGAACTTCGGCTCGGCCAACGCTCCGCCGGCGGCGCCGCAAAGGAGAAGAACAACGGCGGTCGAGGTGAGAAATCTATCGATACGGACGCCCGACATTGCAAAATCTCCCTGGTGCCCGCGATCAGGCGATCGCAAAGGCCTCACGTTGATTGGGCTGATTGTTCCCAATCTCTGTCGTCAACAGGACGCCAAAGCCCGACACTTCGTGACAGCGTACGTGAAGCGACCTGCTTTGTCGCCGCGAGACGTCGCTCATCGGGCCGGGACTCATGCGATTTTCCGCGGCTGTCGCTCTCGTGCAACGCTCTCGGCATCGGCTTCCTCGGCATCTGCATTCAATCCGAGGGCTTCCAACTTGCGGTAGAGGGTCGAACGCCCGATCTGCAACCGCCGCGCGACCTCCGACATCTGCCCACGATAGTGACCGATCGCATATCGAATCAGCTCGGCTTCGAGTTCTTCGAGCGGGCGAACGTCGCCCTCCGCATCCAGCAGGGGCAGGGCATCCACGGGCGGCAGCGCTGGCATCGCCGGCTGCAGGGCCGCAGGCTGGGCCGCGACGGCCTCGAGCGCAACGTCCGCCGGTTCCTCGACCGGGCCGGCTTGAGCCGGGCTCGTGGCGGGAGCCGATACCTGCGCCGAGATTTGCGGGAATTCATCGATGCCGATGGAATCACCGTCGGCGAGGACCACGGCCCGGAAGACCGCGTTTTCCAGCTGGCGGATATTGCCGGGCCAGCGAAAGGCGCTCAGCAACTGCAGCGCCTCCGGCGTGATCGCGCGGATGCGCTTTCCTTCTTCGGCGGCGAACAGGGCGAGAAAATGCCGGGCAAGCGCTGGAATGTCCGCCGGCCGCTGGCGCAGCGGCGGCACGGTGATCGGAAACACATGCAGCCGGTAAAACAGATCTTCGCGGAAGCGGCCCTGCTTCACGTCGGCGATCAGGTCGCGATTGGTCGCCGATATGATGCGGACATCGACCTTGACTGGTTTGCGCGCGCCGACCGGCTCGACTTCGCCTTCCTGAATGGCGCGCAGCAGCTTGACCTGCGCTGCGGGCGGCAATTCGCCGACCTCGTCGAGAAACAGCGTGCCTCCCGAGGCCTCGACGAACTTGCCGACGTGGCGCTCGGTCGCGCCGGTGAACGATCCCTTTTCGTGACCGAACAGGATCGATTCGATCAGGTTTTCCGGCATCGCGCCGCAATTCACCGCGACGAACGGTTTGCTCCGCCGGTCGCCGGAGCCGTGGATGGCGCGCGCGATCAATTCCTTGCCGACGCCCGATTCACCGGCGACGAGCACCGGGATCGTCGAGGCCGCCGCCTTCTCGGCCATGCGGATGACGGCGAGCATCGCCGGGCTTTTGGTGATGATGTCCTTGAAGCCCAGCGTGCCGGAGCGGCTGTGCCTGATGCGGCTGAGTTCGCCTTCAAGCGCGCTGGTGTTCAAAGCATTACGCAAGCTCACATGCAGCCGCTCGGCCCCGACCGGCTTGACGACGAAATCGATGGCGCCGGCGCGCATGGCCGAGACGACATTGTCGATGCCGCCGTGGGCGGTCTGCACGATGACCGGCACGCTAATCCCGGCTTGGCGCAATCTGGCCAGCACGCCAAGGCCGTCGAGGTTGGGCATGACCAGATCGAGGATCACGCAATCGATCTGCGCGCCGTCGGCGGCGCCGAGCAGTGCCAGCGCGGCGTCGCCGCTGTCGCGCGTCACCGTCTCGTAGCCGAATTTCTGCAGCATGCCTTCGAGCAGCCGGCACTGCACCGGATCGTCGTCCACGATGAGAATGGCCATCAGTTCCTCGGCGGCTTGGCGCCGCTAGTTGTGCCGTTTCGGGGCACTGTGGCCGAGCGCGCTTAAAGGGGTGTTAACCCGGGAACCCGGTCGCCAAGCGCTGGAATCGGTGCCTGAGGCGGCCTTGCGGGCGCCTTAGTGCTGCGCCACATCAATGGCCGACGAAACTTCCAATTCTACGCCGTCCAGGCGTCCATGCTTTCGATCCTCCGAACCCTCAATCTTTAATAGACCATGCCAAAGAAATTAGCCGCCAAACGGCCGGCCACCCGCGGTCCGGCCACTCGCAAATCCAGACTTGCGTCAGGGCTTGGATCACAACTCGGGTCACGACTTGGGTCACTGCCGGAATGGAATTTGGCCGACCTCTATTCCGGTCTCGACGATCCGGCGATCAAGCGCGATCTCGATCGCACTGATACAGAGTGCGTGGCCTTCGAGAACGCCTATAAAGGCAAGCTCGCCGAAATGGCGAAATCGGCCGATGCCGGCGCCGCGCTCGCTGACGCCGTGCGCCGTTATGAGGCCATCGATGACCTCACCGGGCGTCTCGGCTCTTATGCCGGCCTCATGCATGCCGGCAACACGGTCGATCCGCAGCGCACCAAATTCTTCGGCGACGTGCAGGAGCGATTGACCGCGGCCTCGACGCATCTGTTGTTCTTTTCGCTCGAGCTCAACCGCATCGACGATGCGCTGATCGAGGCGGCGATGAAGGAGCCGGCGCTCGGCCATTATCGGCCGTGGATCGAGGACGTGCGCCGCTACCGGCCCTATCAGCTGGAAGATCGCATCGAGCAGCTCTTCCACGAGAAATCGATGACGGCGTTTGCCGCCTGGAATCGGCAGTTCGACGCGACGATCGCCAATCTGCGGTTCAAGGTGCAGGGAAAGTCGCTGGCGATCGAACCTACGCTCAACCTGCTGCAGGACCGCTACGGAGAAAAGCGCAAGGCTGCCGCCGAGGCGCTTGCCGCCACGTTCAAAAACAACGTGCAGCAGTTCACGCTGATCACCAACACCCTCGCCAAGGACAAGGAAATTTCCGACCGCTGGCGCGGCTTTGCCGATATCGCCGACGATCGCCACCTGTCGAACCGGGTCGAGCGCGAGGTCGTGGACGCGCTCGTCGCCGCCGTGCGGGCAGCCTATCCACGGCTGTCGCACCGCTACTACGCGCTCAAGGCCAAATGGTTCGGCAAGAAACGGTTGCCGCACTGGGATCGCAACGCGCCGCTGCCGCAGGTGCCGACGCGCACGGTGGCCTGGACCGAGGCGATGGACACGGTGCTGACCGCCTATGGCGCGTTCTCGCCGAAAATGGCGTCGATCGCCGAGCGGTTTTTCACCGAACGCTGGATCGATGCGCCGGTGCGGCCCGGAAAATCGCCCGGCGCTTTCGCCCATCCGACGACGCCGTCGGCGCATCCCTATGTCCTGCTCAACTATCAGGGCAAGCCGCGCGACGTCATGACGCTCGCGCACGAACTGGGCCACGGCGTGCATCAGGTGCTCGCCGCGCCCAACGGCGCGCTGATGGCGCCGACGCCGCTGACGCTTGCCGAGACCGCGAGCGTGTTCGGCGAGATGCTCACGTTCCGGAAGCTGCTCGCCGCGACGAGCGACGACAAGGAACGAAAGGCGATGCTCGCCGCCAAAGTCGAGGACATGATCAATACGGTGGTGCGGCAGATTGCGTTCTACACCTTCGAGCGTTCGGTCCACACGGAACGCAAGGGCGGCGAACTGACCGCCGAGCGCATCGGCGAATTATGGATGGACGTGCAGCACGAAAGCCTCGGCCCCGCCATCGAGCTCAAGCCGGGCTACGAGACCTTCTGGGCGTACATTCCGCATTTCATCCACTCGCCGTTTTACGTTTATGCGTACGCATTCGGCGACTGCCTGGTGAATTCGCTTTACTCGGTCTACGAGCATGCCGCCGAAGGTTTCGCCGAGCGGTATCTCGCCATGCTTTCGGCGGGTGGCACCAAGTCTCATACCGAACTGCTTGCTCCGTTCGGCCTCAACGCCCGCGATCCATCGTTCTGGCAAGGCGGGCTCGGCGTCATCGAGCGAATGATCGAGGAACTGGAAGCTCTGGACTAGGCGAGGGGCCGGCGAACTGACGGCAACAGTGCCTCAGCTATTTCCCTGCAAGATTCGCCACATCAGCCGGTCCATGAGCCGATCGCTGAGGATTTTGCGCAGGAACAGAATGGTCTTCGCGCCGCCGCCGGTGGCATAGCGGGTTTTGGGCCGACCGACGCTGATCGCACGCAAGATTGTTCTGGCCACGACATCGGGCGGTGAGGCGAGCCGCGATGTTTCTGCTGTTTCGAGCATTTGCGCGTGGCGCTTGGCCATCTCGGCGTACGCCGTGCCGCCCGACACCTGCAACAGGCCCTCGCGCGCGATGCCGGCCCATTCGGTGCGGATCGCTCCCGGCTCGATGATAATGACGTCGACGCCGAACCGTCCGACCTCGACGCGCAGGCAATCGCTCAAGCCCTCGACCGCAAATTTCGTTGCGTGATACCAACTGCCCAGCGGCTCCCAGATTTTTCCGCCGATCGAAGTGATGTTGACGATCTTGCCGGACTTCTGGGCGCGCATCGTCGGCAGCACCAGTTGGCACAGCCGCGCGAGACCGAACACGTTGACCTCGAACTGCCGCCTCGCTTCGTCCAGCGGTACGTCCTCGAGCGCACCGTAGGAACCGTAGCCGGCGTTGTTGACGAGGACGTCGATGCGGCCGCTCTGGGCCTTGATCGCCTCGACAGCCGCAACAGTGGAAGCATCGTCGGTGAGGTCGAGTTTCAACAGAGAGGCGCCGAGGTTGGCCAGGCCGGCCATCCTGTCGAGGCGCCGGGCGCCGGCAAACACCTTGTAGCCGGCGCCCAGAAGCTCGCGCGCAGTAGCTTCGCCGATGCCGGCGGACGCGCCGGTTACGAACGCGATCTTGTTCATTGGGCCGCTCCAAAAATGAGGCAGCACGGGTTATAACCTTGGACCAAAGTCCAGGGTCAAGGCTTGGGTTCGAGCCTTGAGTGACGGCTTGGAGGAGCTTGGGCGATGCTGATTTCTGAATTTGCGCGTGCGGCTGGGCTGACCACCGATACGGTCCGCTTCTACATCCGGCGTGGGCTTCTCAAGCCGCTCGCCGGCAAAAAGGGCGGATCGAATCCCTATCAGGTGTTCACCAACGAGCACGTGCAGATGGCGCGGACCGTCCGCATGGCGCAATCGCTGGGATTTTCGCTCCGCGAAATCGTGGCGCTGAACGTCGAATACCAGGCCAAACGCATGACTGCCGCGCGCGCCGCCGAAGTCTTGCGCGGCCAACTTGGCCGGTTGGAGGAGAAGGCTGCGCACGTGAACGCGATGGCCAGCTACATCAAGGCCAAGCTTGCGTGGCTGGAAGCAGGCGGCAAGGGTCCGGAACCGAATTTTACCGACTACGAGAAGGCGTCCCGCGTTCCTGGGCCTAAAGCGCGTACGAAAGCGCCACGCCGAACCGAGAAAGCTAGGCCGTACCGGAGCTTATCGTTGTAAAACAGCTGTTGAACGGCGAAGCGCAGGTGTGTTATACAATTTGTAATACGGAGACCGGCGTCATGAAGCTCGAAGTCAAGCGCATCGGCAACTCGGACGGGCTCATTCTGCCGCGCGAGCTGATGCAGCGCCTCGATATCAAACGCGGTCAGTCTTTTCACGTCACGGAGCTCCCGGGCGGTGGTTTCCAGTTGCTGCCGTACGATCCCGACTTCGAGGCGACGATGGAGGCGGCAGAAGAAATCATGGATGAATACCGCGACACTCTTGCAACGCTGGCAAAATGACCGCGGCATCGCATGGTTACGGAGCCGAAATGGCTTACCTACGAACAGGTCGTCGCGATTCACGGCCGCCAGCTGCGCCGCTTTGGCGGGGCGGCAGGGTTGCGCGACGAGGGCTTGTTGCGCTCGGCCATCGAAAGGCCGCTGAACAAGTGGCAGTACGAGCAGGCTGAGCATCCAGAGCTCGCCGCGGCCTACGCTTTCGGTCTGGCGAAGAACCATGCTTTCGTAGATGGTAACAAGCGCATCGCTTTCATGAGCATGATGGTCTTCCTCAGAAAAAACGGCGTGAAGTTCGCTCCCGATCCGGCGCAAGCTACGACGATCATCATGTCCCTCGCCGCCGGCGAAGTCAGCGAGGAAAGTCTTGCCCGCTGGATTCGCAACAATTGGCCGAAGGCCTGATGGCGAAGCGCGAAAAGCCAGATAGCGAAAAGAACCGCTTCTCCGCCCGCGCGGCGCGCTATGCGCGGGTCGGGGCGAATGTCGGCGGCGTGGCGGCGCGTTATGCCGGCCGGCGGCTGGTCGGCGGCGAGCGTAATCGCGCCAGCGAGGCGACGGCGCTTGCGTCCGCGCTCGGCAATCTCAAAGGCCCGCTGATGAAGGTCGCCCAGCTGATGGCGACCATTCCCGATCTCTTGCCGCCGGAATACGCCGCGGAATTGCAGAAGTTGCAAAGCGAGGCGCCGCCTATGGGCTGGGCCTTCGTCAAACGGCGAATGGTCGCCGAACTCGGTCCGGACTGGCAAAGCAAGTTCGAGAGCTTCGAGCACCATCCGTCCGCGGCTGCGTCGCTCGGCCAGGTCCATCGCGCCCGCTCGCTCGATGGCGCGGAACTGGCCTGCAAGCTGCAATATCCCGACATGCAGTCGGCGGTGGAAGCCGACCTGCAACAGCTGCAATGGCTCCTCGCCATCCGCCGGCGCCTCGATTCGGCGATCGACACCAGCGAAATCGGCAAGGAGATCGGCGCGCGCGTGCGGGAGGAACTCGATTACCGGCGTGAAGCCAAGCACGTCGCGCTCTACCGCGCCATGCTCGACGGCATCGACATCGTGCGCGTGCCACGGGCCTGGCCGGAATTGTCCACTGGCCGCCTGCTGACGCTCGACTGGCTCGAAGGCAGCAAGATGCTGGCGCACAGGAACGATCCGCTGACCGTGCGCAATACGCTCGCCACCGCGATGTTCACCGCCTGGTGGTTTCCGTTCAGCCGCTTCGGCGTCATCCACGGCGACCCGCATCTCGGCAATTACACGGTGTTCGATGCGCGCAGCGCCGGTCCGCGCAAGAACGTCGCCGAACCCGCCGGCATCAATCTCCTCGATTACGGCTGCGTGCGCATCTTTCCGCCGAAATTTGTGCGCGGCGTCGTCGATCTTTATCACGGCCTGCTGCACGACGACGAAGAG
Organism: uncultured Alphaproteobacteria bacterium; assembly: GCA_963850245.1. Lineage (GTDB taxonomy): Bacteria > Pseudomonadota > Alphaproteobacteria > Rhizobiales > Xanthobacteraceae > BOG-931. The sequence goes on from CAWKLA010000001.1 coordinate 182,671, forward strand.
CTCGTGGTGCGCGCCTACGAAACCTGGGGCTTCCGCCGGCTTTCGCGCGATCTCATCGACACGCTCAACATCTGGGCGCGCTTCATCTACGCACCGCTCCTCGACGATCGCGTGCGCAGCATCGCCGACGGGGTCGCCCCCGCCGAATATGGCCGCCGCGAAGCGTTTCGTGTCCACCAGGCTCTCAAGCAAAAGGGGCCGGTGACGGTGCCGCGCGAATTCGTCTTCATGGATCGCGCGGCGATCGGGCTCGGCGCGGTGTTCCTTCATCTGCGCGCCGAGCTGAATTTTTATCGTCTGTTCAATGAGGCGATCGAACGTTTTTCGATGGAGCGGGTTGCCAAGCGGCAAGAGGCGGCACTCGCGGCGGCAGGATTGTAGCGGGACGGGGCATGACGAATATCTGGGCGCGGAAATCGATCGCAGCGCTGATGGCCGAGGCCGAAGAGCCGGAGGTCCAGGCGCTGACGACCCATGACGGCGTGCCGCTCAAGCGCACGTTGTCGGCGTTGAGCCTCGTGGCCCTTGGCATCGGCGCGGTCATCGGCGCCGGCATTTTCGTCCTGACCGGCCACGCCGCCGCCGCCAATGCCGGTCCGGCGATCACATTGTCCTTTGTCCTCGGCGCCTTCGCCTGCGCCTTCGCCGGTCTCTGCTACGCCGAAATGGCGTCGACCGTGCCGATCGCCGGCAGCGCCTACACTTATGCCTACGCGACGATGGGAGAACTGATCGCCTGGATCATCGGCTGGGACCTGATACTCGAATACGCGATCGGCTCCGTCACCGTTGCCATCGGCTGGTCCGGCTACGTCGTCAGCTTTCTTCAGAATGTCGGCATCGTGGTCCCGGCAGCCATCGCCCGGTCGCCGTTCTCCTACGACGGCGCGGACCGCGTCTGGCACACGACCGGAGCGCTGATCAACGTTCCCGCCATGGTCGTGGTCGCGGCAATCTCGGCCCTGCTCGTTGTCGGCGTCCGTGAATCGGCGCGCGTCAACAGCGTGATTGTCGTGATCAAGCTCATCATCATCGTTGTGTTCATCGTGGCCGCGGCGCCGTTCGTGAGCACCGAACATTGGGTGACGGCGAGCAATCCGCAGGGTGCTTTCATTCCGCCAAACGCCGGAGAAGGCCAATTCGGTTTCAGCGGCGTCGTACGCGGCGCGGCGGTGGTTTTCTTCGCCTATATCGGCTTCGACGCCGTATCGACGGCGGCGCAGGAAGCCAAGCATCCGAAGCGCGACATGCCGATCGGGATTCTCGGATCGCTCATTATCTGCACGGTGCTCTATGTCTTGGTCGGGTTCGTGCTGACCGGCATCGTGCCCTACGACAAGCTCAATGTTCCCGATCCGATCGCCGTTGGCATCGACGCCGTCGGCCTCTCGGCGCTGTCGCCGGTCCTGAAATTCGGCATCATTCTCGGCCTGACTTCTGTCATCCTGGTGCTGCTGCTGGCGCAGCCGCGGATTTTCTATTCGATGGCGCGCGACGGGCTTCTGCCGCAGATCGCCGCCAAAGTGCACAGCCGCTTTCGCACGCCGTATGTCACGACCATCGTCACCGGGGTGATCGTGATGCTGCTCGCCGGCCTGTTGCCGATCGGACTCGTCGGCGAACTTGTCAGCATCGGTACCCTGTTCGCGTTCGCGATCGTCTGCGCCGGGGTGTTGGTGCTGCGCATCACACAACCGGAATTGCCGCGGGGTTTTCGCACGCCGGCCGTCTATGTCGTCGCGCCGCTGGGCGCCGCGTCGGCGCTGTTCCTGATGTTTGGATTGCCGTTCGACACCTGGCTGCGTTTCGGCATCTGGCTCGTGATCGGGCTTCTGCTCTACGCTTTCTACGGCAGCCGGCACGGCCGTGGTGCGACCCAGGCCAAATCTCCGCCGCACGCGTAGCGGCGTCGTCGGCTTCCCGATGAGCCGGTGACATGGTAGCAGGGCGTCGCCCTTTCGCGTGGACTGCGATGGATCCGATATTCACGACAAGCCGGACGGCCGCGGCGATCCCGATCTGGTTCGTCACGGCCGCGAACTATCCGGAAGTGCGGGAACGGCTCGGTGCCGGCGTGCGCGCGTTCGCCGACGCCGCGGGGTTTGAACCGAAGCCCGGACAGTATCTGGCGCTGCCCGGTGAGGGCGGTCTCGGCGGAATCCTGTTCGGCATCGAAGCGGCGGACGATGCCAAGGATCTGTTTCTTCCCGGGCGTCTGTCGCAGCTCCTGCCCGACGGCGTTTACCGGTTTGCCAGCGACCCTCACGATGCCCGGCTGGCGGCGCTTGCTTTCGCGCTCGGAACCTACCGCTTCACCCGCTATCGCAAAGCCGAAGCGCGCAAGGTCAAACTCGATCTGCCGCAAAGCGTCGATCGCGAGGACATCGAGCGTATCGTCGAAGCGGTCACGCTGACGCGCGACCTCGTCAATACGCCGGCAAACGACATGGGACCGGCCGAGCTCGAGGAAGCCGTGCGTACGCTCGCGGCGCGGCATAGGCGCGGAAGTCAGCGCGGTCGTCGGCGACGATCTGCTCAGCGAGAATTTTCCGCTCATTCACGCGGTCGGGCGCGCCTCCGATCGCGCCCCTCGGCTGATCGACATGAAATGGGGCGAGACCGATCATCCGCGCGTAACGTTGGTCGGTAAGGGCGTGTGCTTCGATTCGGGCGGGCTCGACATCAAGCCCGACGCGTCCATGCTCAACATGAAGAAGGACATGGGCGGCGCCGCGACCGCGCTGGCGCTGGCGCACATGGTCATGTCGCGCAAGCTGAAGGTGCGGCTGCGCGTCCTTATCCCCGCGGTCGAGAATTCGATTTCCGGCGCGGCGTTCCGTCCGCGGGATGTCTACCCGTCACGCAAGGGCCTTACGGTCGAGATCGGCAATACCGACGCGGAGGGCCGTCTCGTTCTCGCCGATGCTTTGACGCTTGCCGATGAGGACAAGCCCGAGCTGATCGCTGATTTCGCGACGCTCACCGGCGCGGCGCGCGTGGCGCTCGGTCCCGATGTGCCGCCGTTCTTCACTGACGACGATGAATTGGCGGCCGCCCTGATGCGTCACGCCGCCGGCCAAAACGATCCGCTCTGGCGGTTGCCGCTCTGGCGCCCCTACGACGCGATGCTGGAGTCGAAGGTGGCCGACATCAACAATGTCGGCAGCGGCGGTCAGGCCGGCGCCATTACCGCGGCGCTGTTCATGCGGCGCTTCGTCACCGCGAAATCGTGGGTGCATTTCGACGTTTTCGCCTGGACGCCGTCGGCAAAACCGGGACGCTCCGAGGGCGGTGAATGTCAGGCCGCGCGCGCCCTCTATGCGCTGCTCGCCGAACGCTACGGCTGAATCGACACTGATGCGCGCCTTCGATCCACGCCTGACGCCGGCCCGCAGCGACCTCGCCGCAAAAGCACTTGAAGGAAAGGTGACGGCGGCACGGTATGTCGAAGGCCGCGCTTGCGAGGTGATCGAACCGCAGGCGCCGCTCCGCGCCGAACCCGCACCCGATGCGCCGCTTGCGACCGAGGCGCTCAAGGGCGAGCGCGTCACGATCTACGACAGCAACGACGAAGGCTGGGCTTGGGGCCAGCTTGCGGCCGACGGTTATGTCGGCTGGCTGCCGGCGAATGCGCTGGCGCCGGCCGGTCCGCCGCCAACGCATAAGGTCACGGCGCTGCGGACTTTTGCGTTTCCGGGCCGCTCGATCAAGGACCCGCCGGTCGAGGCGCTGCAACTCGGCGCGCGTGTCGGCGTCGTCCGGTTTTGAGGATCGCATGGCCGTGATCCGATCCGGCGCCTTCGTGCCGGCGGCGCATCTTGCTCCGGTCGGCGTCGACGAGCCGGACTTCGTCGCCGTGGCGGAACGGTTCCTCGGCTCGCCTTATCTGTGGGGCGGCAAGACGGCACTGGGCATTGATTGTTCGGGGCTGGTTCAGGTTTCGCTCACCGCCTGCGGCGTGGCTTGTCCGCGTGACAGCGACATGCAGGAAGAAGCGCTGGGCGTTGCCGTCGACCGCGCGGAATTGCGGCGCGGCGACTTGGTGTTCTGGAAGGGGCATGTCGCCATCGTGCGCGACCGCGATACCCTCATTCACGCCAACGCCTTCCACATGGCGGTTGCGATCGAGCCGGTCGCCGCGGCGGTCACCCGTATTCAGGACGCCGGAAGCACCATTACCAGCGTGCGGCGGATCGCGTATCTGGTCGCATGATCAAGGCTGGTCCGGACGAGAAAATCTATCCGGTCGTCAAGCTGACGACCGTTATCGACACGCTCGCCGCCGAAGGCATTTCGCCCGCAGCCGGCCTCGAGGGGGTCGGCGTGTCCGAAGGCGCCATCCGTTCGCCGCGGACGCGTGTCTCCCTCAATCAAATCATCAGATGCTACGGTAACGCCATCAAGCTTTCGCGGGACCCGCGCTTTGCCTATCGCGCCGGCTTGCGATTCCATGTCTCGGCTTACGGGATGTACGGGTTCGCGATCCTCAGCAGCACGAGCTTCCGCCAGACCATGCAATTCGCGGTCAAGTATCACAATCTTGCGACGCCGCTGGCGGACATTTCGTTCGGGGAAACCGCCAACCGCGCTGTCTGGTCCATCAATCCGGTGCCGCATCCGGTCGTTGACGCCGTGCTTTACAGGTTTCTTGTCGAGATGCAGTTCGGGATTCACACGTCGCTGCATCGCGACACGATGGGCGCGTCATTCGCGCCGCTGGAGCTTCAGGTCACATTTGGACCGGCCGCGGACGGACAGGAATACGGTGGCGCATTCGGGTGCCCGGTGCACTTCGGACAATCTGAAAACAAGTTCCTCTTCGACGCGGCCTGGCTTGATGCTGCGCCGCAGCTCGGCAACGAGGTCACCTATTCGCAGGTCCTCGGGCTGTGCGATGAACTTCTGGACGAGTTGCAGCTCAGCACGGGGATCGCCGGAAAGGTGCGCCAGGCGCTTCTGGTCAATCTCGCCAGGCCCACGAGCTTCGACGCGGTTGCGCGCTATCTGAAAATGACTCCCCGAACCTTGCGGCGAAAGCTGCAGGACGAGAGTACGTCATTCCGCCAATTGCTCGACGAACTGAGGATGCATGTCGCGATCAAGTTTCTGCGGGACACGGATTTGACGATCGAAAATGTCGCCGCCGCCCTCGGGTTCAGCGACGCCGCGAATTTCCGGCACGCCTTTCGCCGCTGGACCAAGGGCGTTCCGCAGGATTTCAGGGCGCATTTCCAGGGTTCGAAGGACGACTAGCGGCCTCCCGGCGCACTTTGCGGCCACGCCGCAAATCGCTGTCATGAAAAACGTCGCGCGCCGGTCATGACCTGCGTGCCCAATGCCTCTCGGTCATTTTGGCCGAAACTAACCCGGAGATGGCCGGATCGAACCTGTAAGCGGCTCTCCGAAACAACCAAAAACCCGTGACGCCGAAGTTTTGGACCTATCACACAGGAGAGATCGTCATGGGCCAGCGTATCGACCAATTCTGCGAAAGCCTTCGTCTCAAGCTCACCAATGTCGACAGCAACATGGACAGCCTCAAGGCCAAGATCGACGGCAAGGCGCAAAATGCCGAACAGGACGTGCGCCATCACCTCGACGGCGTCAAGAAACGCATCGAGCAGGATCGCGCCAAGTTGACGGCCGCGCAGGCCGACGTGAAGAACTGGGTGGACGATCGCAAGGCTGTTACGGCCGACAAGATCGCCGAATGGAAGGCCAACCGGGAAATCGCCAAATTGCAGGGCCGTGCGGACCGGGCCGAGCTTTATGCCGCCGCAACCATCGACGTTGCGGTCTCGGCGGTGGATGAAGCGGAGCAGGCGGCACTCGAAGCCTGGCTGGCGCGAGAGGATGCCGACTACGCCCAAAGCAAGTAAGATCGGTCGAGTCGCCGCCCTGCCGACGCCGGGTCGATCAGCAAGGAGATACGAATATGTCGATCGGAGACGTCCAATCTCTCGAGGTCCAGATTCCGCACGAGCTCGTCCAATACTGGGGATGGTTCCTGGCTTTCGGAATCGGGCTAGTGCTGCTGGGTGTTGCCGCCGTCGTGCGTTCGGTCACGGCCACGGTTGTTTCGATGCTGTTCTTCGGATGGCTGTTGCTGCTGGCGTCCGGCATTGAAATCGCCCAGGCGGTCATGGTCGGCCACTGGGTGGGTTTCTTTCATCATCTGCTGGCCGCAATTCTGTTCGGAATTACGGGGGCACTGATCATCACGAGACCGATCATCGGCGCCGAGGTAGCAACGCTCTTCATGGCAATGTTCTTCCTGATTGGCGGGCTGTTCCAACTGATCGGCTCGGTAGCGGTTCACGTGCCGGGCTGGGGATGGCAGGCGGCCGACGGCGTCATCTCGCTGGTGCTCGGCGTGCTCGTTCTCTCGCAATGGCCGGTTTCGGGGCTTTGGGTCATTGGGCTCTTTGTCGGCATCGACTTGATCTTCTACGGTGGCGCGTGGATCGCGATGGCACTAGGCCTGCGCGGCAGTTGAAAGATCGGGCAGCCCGCCCGGAGCGCTACGAACCTTCTGGTCATCAGGCTCCAGGCCCGGCAAGATAGGCTATGCACCTACCGGTCGCCGCACGAGCGGCGGCCGGCTGCTTTTTTGAAAGCGCGGAGCAGTCGCGATGACCGGCGCAGAGCACGACCCGCAAGTCAGCGTCCCACACGTCGGCCAGCCGCGCGAGCCGGTGCACGTGAATTTTTGGATCAGGGAGTTGCCCTTCACGCTGGTGCTGATCCTGACCATCGCCGGCGTCGCCTATATGAGCTTTTCGAAACAGCCGATCGTCGGCTACTGGGAAATTCTCGCGCCGATCATCGCGCTCGTCTGTATCGGCGCCGGCTGGGAGGAGGCGGGCGACAGGGCCGGGCGGTTGCGGCTGGTCGTAACCCAGGCGCTGCACTGGTTCGCGTTTCTTCTGGTCATGAACATGTTGCTGCTGAGCAGCGTACAGAGAATCTACACCGCGCAGACGACGGCTTTGGCCATTTTCACCTTGCTGGCATTAGGCACCTTTACGGCCGGCGTGCAGGTCCTGTCCTGGCAGGTCTGCCTGCTCGGCCTAATCATGGCGCTCGGCATTCCAGCCATCGCTTGGATTGAAAACTCAGCCTTGCTTGGGTTTCTGATCGTTGGAGCGGTGGTCGGAATTGCCGCCGTGCTGTGGTGGTATTGGCGGCAACGCGGCGCGCAGACGGCCTGAACGCAATGCACCGACCGGCTCCCACGCTGGAGCATCGCCTGGGTCGCCGTTGCCGAAGTTGGGCAGCCGCCTCACACCCGTCGTCGGGTCTTTCCACGGCCGCGTCTTGCCTTCCAGCGGCGGGCGTATAACCTTCTCATGCTGGGGAATGCCGCACAGCGAGCAAAGTCGCGAGCGCGGGCAATCAAAACATCGAAGGGGGAGACGTCATAATGCGAAAGTTCGCTTACGTGCTTATTGCCGGTGCGGCCGTGATCGCGGCGGCTGCAACGATATTGCCGAAGGCCCATGCCGATTCGGCGGCCGACCGCGGCAAATATCTGGTCACCGTCGCCGGATGTAACGACTGCCATACGCCGGGTTTCTTTTTCGGCAAGCCGGATATGGCGCGCTATCTCGGTGGATCGGATGTGGGTTTCGAGATTCCGGGCCTTGGTGTGTTTAACGGCCGGAATATCACGCCGGACAAGGAGACGGGCATCGGCGCCTGGACCGACGAGCAGATCGCAGCAGCGATCACGACGGGAAAGCGTCCTGACGGTCGCCAATTGGCGCCGATCATGAACTACGCCGCTTTCACCTACATGACCAAAGAGGACGTGGCGGCGGTCGTCGCGTATCTCCGCAGCATTCCGGCGGTCAACAACAAGGTGCCGGGACCGTTCAAGCCGGGTGAGAAAGTGACGATCTTTACTTTCAGGATCGAGCCGCCCGGACAGATCGCTGCCGACGCGCCGAAATAAGCAGTAATCTGGCAACAGCCATTGCGCGAGCCGGGCACATCGTGTCCGGCTCGCTCCGTTTTTATGGGACAGGCGGCTGACCGTCAGCAAACAACCTTGCCGCAAGTGCCAGCGGCCGCGACAATCGCTTGGAGCGCCTGCGGCCCCGGATAGCCGATGATCGCGACGTCGCCGACGACGAACGAAGGCGTGGCGACGAGACCCAGCGAGCTTCCGAGATTGACCAGGCTCTTCATTGTGCTTGTGATCTGATCGCTGTTGCCAAGCCCAATCAAGGCGGCCTGGTCGAAGCCGAGACCGTGAGCGATCTCAAGCGCGCGGGGGCCGTCGATCTTGCCGCGCTGCGAATAGACGTCGCGGTGAAAATCGTAAAACTGTTGGGGTGTGCCGAGCTTTGCCAGCGCAAGCTCGACGCGGGCGGCCCCGATCGACGCCGCACCCAGCACCGGATAGGGAACGAGGACGAGCCGCAATTGCGGATCGTGCGTAAGCAGGTTGCCGATGTCGATTGCGGCCTTGCGGCAATAGGGACAATTGAGATCGTAAAACTCGATCAGCGTCGCTTTGCCCGCCGGGTTGCCTACCACCACGACGCCGGGCAGGCGGTCGATCGGTCCCAAAAGCTTGACCGTGTGATTGGGCACGCGCTGGCCTTCGTCGCCCACCAGCGGATATTCCGAAATCGTCGAAGGATCGCGCGTCTCCGCTACGCCTCTCGCCAGCGGCGCGAGAAGAACGGCAACGGCGACAAGGCCGGCCAAACGGAACGCGAATTTCCCAGTCATCGATGGCTCCAAGAAAGTGGGCGGCGTACGGTCACTGCGCCACGGTGTCAGTGGGCGCTGCTTCCAGATTGAAAGCGGCGGCAAAAAGCGCCCGCGTGTAGTCGGTTTTCGGCCTCTTGAACAATTCGGCGGCGGCGCCGGATTCGACGACCTTGCCCTGTCGCATAACCAACAGCCGGCTCGCCAGCGCGGCGACGACGCGCAGATCGTGCGAGATGAAGAGATACGTGAGGTTGTGACGTTTCTGAAGCTGGCGCAGAAGATCGACCATCTGCGCCTGGATCAGCATATCGAGCGCACTGGTCGGTTCGTCGAGCACGACAAAGGTGGGCTCGAGCACGATGGCGCGCGCCACCGCAATGCGCTGGCGCTGGCCGCCGGAGAATTCGTGGGGAAAACGAAAGCGCATGGCGGGATTGAGCCCGACATCGACAAGCGCGCGCGTGACGCGTTCGTCGCGCTCGCGCTCGGACATCCGCGGATGATGAACCTCGAGCCCCTCCTTGATGATGTCGGCGATCGAAAGGCGCGGCGAGAGCGAGCCATAAGGATCCTGAAACACGATCTGCATGTCGCGCCGGAACGGGCGCATCTGCTTAAATCGCAAACCTTGGAGTTCGTTGCCCATGAAAACGATCGGGCCATCCGACGAGATTAGGCGCAGCAGAGCGAGGCCGAGTGTCGTCTTGCCGGAACCGGATTCGCCGACGACACCGAGGGTCTCGCCCTTGCGCAAGTCGATGCTTACGCCGTCGACCGCCTTGATATGGCCGACCACACTCCGCATCAGGCCGCGCTTGATCGGAAACCAGACCTTGAGGTCGGTGGCCTGGAGCATCATCGGCGCGTCCGGTTGCGGCGGCGCCGGATCGGGCTTCGGCTCGGCGGCAAGGAGCGCGCGGGTGTAAGGGTGCTGGGGCGCGGAAAACACCTGCTCGACCGTGCCCTGCTCGACGATCTTGCCTTCCTTCATCACGCAGACTTTCTGCGCGATCTTGCGCACGATGCCGAGGTCGTGGGTGATGAAGAGGAGCGACATGCCGAGCCGCTTCTTGAGATCCTGCAGCAGTGCGATGATCTGCGCCTGCACGGTGACGTCGAGCGCAGTGGTCGGCTCGTCGGCGATCAGGAGATCGGGCTCGTTGGCGAGCGCCATGGCGATCATGACGCGCTGGCGCTGACCGCCCGAAAGCTGATGCGGATAGCTCGCCAGCCGGCTTTGCGGATCGGGAATGCCGACCTGGGTGAGCACTTCCAGCGTTCGCGCCCGCGCCGCCTTGCCGGTGAGACCGCGATGCAGCAGCAAAATCTCGCCGATCTGTTTTTCGATCGTGTGCAGCGGATTAAGCGACGTCATCGGCTCCTGGAAGACGATGGTGATTTCGTCGCCGCGCACGCGCCGTATCTCGCGCTCCGAGAGCGCCAGCAGGTCCCGGCCCTTGAACGTAATGACTCCTGACGGATGCTGCGCCGTCGGATAGGGCAGGAGCTTGAGGATCGACAACGCCGTCACCGATTTGCCGGAGCCGGATTCGCCGACAAGGGCGACTGTCTCCCCCTTGCCGACGTCGAACGACACGCGATCGACGGCGAGCACGCGCCGCTCGCCGGTGCCGAAGGCGACGGACAGGTCGCGGATGGAGAGGAGAGGTTCGCTCATGTGTATGTCTTTCGCGGATCGAATGCGTCGCGCACGGCTTCGCCGATGAAGATCAAGAGCGACAGCATGATGGCCACGGTGAAGAACCCCGACAGGCCGAGCCATGGCGCCTGGACGTTCGCCTTGCCTTGGGAGAGCAGTTCGCCGAGCGAAGGCGAGCCGGGCGGCAGGCCGAAGCCGAGGAAGTCGAGCGCCGTCAGCGTCATCACCGAGCCCGACATGATGAACGGCAGGAAGGTGAGCGTCGCCACCATCGCGTTCGGCAGCAGGTGGCGGAACATGATGACCACGTTCGATACGCCGAGCGCCCGCGCCGCCTGGATGTATTCGAAATTTCGTCCGCGCAGGAATTCGGCGCGTACCAGGCCGACCAGCCGTACCCAGGAAAACAGCAGAAGAATTCCGAGCAGCACGAAGAAGCCGGGCACCAGCACCGACGAAATGATGAGCAGCAGATAAAGCTCCGGTACCGATGTCCATATTTCGATGAATCGCTGGAACAGCAAGTCCGTCCAGCCGCCAAAATAGCCTTGCACCGCGCCGGCGGCGACGCCGATGGCCGACGATACAATCGTCAGCACGAGACCGAACAGCACCGAAATGCGGAAGCCGTAGATCAGCCGTGTCAGCACGTCCCGGCCCTGATCGTCCGTGCCGAGCCAGTTGTATTCAAGATCGCTGCAGCGGTTGAGATGCTTTCGCTCGACGACCGGCTTGCATTGCGCCTCGGTCAGCATCCAGGTCGGCGGCGATGGCGCCGGCGTCGGCAGATCGAGATTGTGAGTGTTGTAGGAATAGCGGATCGGCGGCCAGATCATGCGGCCGCCCTTGTCGGCGATCAGTTGCTGCAGGAAAGGATCGCGATAATCCGCCGCCGTTTCGAAGTCGCCGCCGAACGCGGTCTCCGGATAGGTGAAGAAGACCGGGAAATACGATTTGCCGGCGAAGCTGACGTAAAGCGGCTTGTCGTTGGCGATGAACTCGGCGAACAGCGTGACGAAGAAAAGCACCAGAAAAATCCACAGGGACCAATAGCCCCGCCGATTGGCTTTGAAGTTCTGCCAGCGCCGCTTGTTGATGGGCGACAGCGTGAACCGCCCGGGCAGCGGTTCGATGGCGAGCGGTCCGGTAGGTTCGGGCAGCGGCGTCTGCGGTCCGGAAGCGATGCCGCCCGGCACGTCGCTGATCTTGTCGGCGCGGGTCTTGTCGTCCAACTCAAACCTCCCGCGTCTCGAAATCGATGCGCGGATCGATCCAGGTGTAAGTCAGGTCCGAAATCAGATTAACGACGAGACCGACGAGCGCGAAGATATAGAGGTTGGCGAACACCACCGGATAGTCACGGTTGAGCACGCTCTCGAAGCTCAGAAGCCCGAGACCGTCGAGCGAGAAGATCGTTTCGATCAACAGCGCGCCGGCGAAGAAGGCGCTCACGAACGCGCCCGGGAATCCGGCGATGACGAGCAGCATGGCGTTGCGGAAAATGTGCCCGTAGAGCACCTGGCGCTCCGAGCAACCCTTTGCCCGTGCCGTGAGGACATATTGCTTGCGTAGTTCCTCGAGGAACGAGTTCTTGGTCAACAGCGTCATGGTGGCGAAGGCGGCAAGCCCCATGGAAATGATCGGCAACGTCAGGTGCCAGAAATAGTCGAGGATTTTCTTCCACCAGGGGAACTGCGCCCAGCCGTCGGATGTAAGCCCGCGCAGGGGAAAGATGTCGAAGAACGAACCGCCGGCGAACAGGATGATGAGCAGGATGGCGAACAGAAATCCGGGAATGGCATAACCGATGATGATGATGCCGGATGTCCATACGTCGAATTGCGAGCCGTCGCGCACCGCCTTGCGGATCCCGAGCGGGATCGAGATAAGGTAGCTCAAGAGCGTCATCCAGACGCCGAGCGAGATCGAAACCGGAAGCTTCTCCTTGATCAGTTGCAGCACGCTGACGTCGCGGAAATAGCTTTTGCCGAAGTCGAAGCGCGCATAGTTCCAGAGCATGATGAAGAAGCGCTCGTAGGCGGGCTTGTCGAAGCCGAATTGCTTTTCCAGGCTTTTGATGAATTCGGGATCGAGCCCCTGCGCGCCGCGGTATTTCGCGTTGACGTCGAGCTGCGTGCCGGATTGCAGGCCGCCGCGCGAGCCGAAGTCGCCGCCGGCCGAGCCGGAGATGCGCGACGTCGCGCCGGTATCGTTGCCGGAAAGCTGGGCGATCACGCGCTCGACCGGGCCGCCGGGCGCGAATTGCACGACGACAAACGATACCAGCATGATCCCGAAGATCGTCGGGATCATGAACAGGATGCGGCGCAGGATGTAGGCGCTCATTTGGCTCTTGTGCTCAATCCGTCACGCCGCCCTCATGATGGGCATCCACGCCTCATCATGGCGGCAACATAAAGACGGGGATAGCCGGAACAAGCCTGGCCACGCCGCCGGGATTAACCCTCCCGCTTGATTTTTCCCGCCTTCCCGGGGTCGTGCCACCAGGTTTCGGGGATGCCGCGAAAATAGCGCGGCTGGGCCGGCGGCCGGCCGAAAACGTCCCAATAGGCGATCCAGTGCGAGGGCTTGTACCAGTGCGGTATCCAGTAGCGGCCGGCACGGATGACGCGGTCGAGCGCCCGGCAGGCGGTTACCAGCGCCGGCCGTGTCGGCGCCGCGATGATGGTGTCGATCAGGCTGTCGATTGCCGGATCGGCGATGCCGGCGAGGTTGTTCGAGCCCTTCAGCGCGGCGGCTTGCGAGGCGAAGAACGAGCGGAGCGAATCGCCCGGGGTGTCAGAGAGGCTGAAGCGGTCGACGGTAAGGTCGAAATCGAAGCCGTCGCGGCGGGCGCGGTATTGCACCGGATCGACGATCCTCAGCGAAGCTTCGATGCCGAGGATGCCGAGATTTTTGATGAACGGCATGTGGTGCGGCTCGAAGGTCGGCTCGTCGATCAGGAACTCGATGGTGATGGGCTCGCCGTTCGGCATGACGCGTTTGCCGTCCTTGATCGCGCAACCGGCGTCCTTCAGTAGCTGCGACGCCTTGCGCAGCAATGAGCGGTCCTGGCCGGAGCCGTCCGACACCGGCGGGAGGTAGGGTTCGCCGAACACCTCGTCGGGCACCTTGCCGCGGAACGGCTCGAGCAAAGCGATCTCATCGTCGCCGGGCACGCCCTTCGCCATCATGTCCGAGTTCTGGAAGACGGAGACGGTGCGGTCGTAAGACCCGTACATGATCGTCTTGTTGGTCCATTCGAAGTCGAAAGCGTCGCAGAGCGCCTCGCGCAGCCGGGGATCGGCAAACTTGGCGCGCCGTGTGTTGATGAACCAGCCTTGGGCTCCGGACGGGGTATCGTCCGGCAGGGTATCGCGTTTGACACGGCCGTCCTTGAAGGCGGGAAAATCGTAACGTGTCGCCCAGGTGCGGGAGGTGAACTCTTCGCGGAAGAGATAGCTACCGGCGGTGAAGCCTTCGAACCCGACCTCGCGGTCGCGGTAATACTCGAAGCGCACGGTGTCGAAATTGTTCTGGCCGCGGGAAACCGGCAAGTTGGCGCCCCACCAATCCTTCACCCGATCGTATTCGATGTATCGGCCGGCCTCGAAGCGTCCGACCTTATAAGCGCCCGATCCGAGCGGAACATCGAGCGTCGATTCCTCGAACGGCTTCGCCGTGTAATAGGCGCGCGAGAAGATCGGGAGCCCGGCGACAAAAAGCGGCACGTCGCGCGCCCGTTTGGGCGCAAAGGTCACGACGACGCTGTCGTCGTCGGCTTTCGCGCCGGTAAAATCGCGCAGCAACTGCGTGATGATCGGATGGCCTTTTTCTTTCAGGATGTTGAGCGAGAAGGCGGCGTCCTGCGCCGTCAGTCGCGTGCCATCGTGGAATTTGGCTTCGGGCCGGATCAGGAATCGATAGGTCAGTCCGTCGGCCGAGCGCCGCACCTTTGCTGCGGCCAAGCCGTACATCGCATCGGGCTCGTCGCCGGAGCGCGCCATCAGCGTGGCGAAGGTCAGCTCCATGCCCTGGGCGGCGTCGCCGCGGAGAATGTAGCTGTTGAGCGAGTTGAAGGTGAGGAAGTTCTGGTTGAACTGCCGGTTCGGCCCGATCTGCGAAAAAACGCCGCCCTTCGGCGCGTTCGGATCGACGTAGCGGAAGTGGTGGAAGTCCGCCGGATAGGCGAGATCGCCGAACGCGGACATGCCGTGGGACTCGACTTCGTCATCGGCGTGCGCGGAGGTAATGGCCGACGCGCCGATCGCGAGCAGCGGCGCCGACAACAAAATGGCGCCGGGACAAACGGCGCCTGGCGCCAGTGATCACTGGCGGCTTCCGGTCTTCGCCGCTTTGTCGGCATCCCACCACCAGATGGTAGGAAATGCGGGCGTGGCGTATTTGGGCAGCGTGTCGGGATGGCTGAAGCGGTCCCAGCGCGCCGTGCGGTCCTTGCCGTAAGTCCATTGCGGCACGACGTAATGGTTCCACAACAGCACGCGATCGAGCGCGTGGGTGGCGGCGATCAGGTCGGCCCGGCTCTTGGCGAAAATGACCTGATCGATCATTGCGTCGACGGCGGGATTCCTGATGCCGATCAGATTGCGGGAGCCCGGCTGGTCGGCGGCCTGCGAGCCCCAGTAGCCGCGCTGCTCATTGCCCGGTGAAAGCGATTCACCCCAGGAATTCGTGACCACGTCGAAATCCCAGGCGCGCAGCCGGTTGATGTATTGCGCGTCGTCGACGCTGCGCACCGTTACCGTCACGCCAAGCCGGTCGAGCGAAGGCTTGTAGAACAGGAAGACACGCTCGAAGCTCGGGTCGTCGGCGAGAAACTCGACCGCGAACGGCTCGCCGGTTTTGCCGTTGACAAGTTTGCCGTCGCGTACCTCGTAGCCGGCTTCCTTGAACAGCCGCACTGCCTCGCGCAAGTTGTTGCGCACCGCCGCTGGATCGCCGCCAACGGGATTGGAATAGGCTGTCGTGAAAACTTCGGCGGGGACCTTGTCGCGTACCGTCTCCAGGATTTCGAGTTCCCGGCCGGCGGGCAGGCCGCTCGACGCCAGCTCGGTGCCCTGGAAGTAACTGGAGATGCGCGTGTACTGACCGAAGAAAATCTGCTTGTTCATTTCCTCGAAGTCGAACGCGTAGTTGAACGCGAGCCGCACCCGCGGGTCCTGAAACTTGGCGCGGCGGGTGTTGAAGGCGAACGCCTGCATCACGCCGCGATTGCTGATCGGAAACTCTTCGAGAATAACCCGGCCTTCCTTGACGGCGGGGAAGTCGTAGGCAGTCGCCCAGTTCTTGGCGCTGTTCTCGGTCCGCCAGTCGACCTTGTTTCCCCGGAATGCCTCGAGTGCGACCGTCGTGTCGCGGAAATATTCGAAGCCAAGTTCCTCGAAATTGTCGCGGCCCACATTGACGTTCAGCGCGGCGCCCCAATAGTTCTTCACGCGCTCGTAGATGACGTTGCGGCCGGGCGAAAACTCCTTGATGCGGTAGGCGCCGCTGCCGAGCGGCGGCTCGAGCGTCGTCGCGGCGATATCGCGCTTGTTGCCGTTCTTGTCGGTGCCTTCCCACCAGTGCTGCGGCAGAACCTGAAGCTGTCCGACGATCTGCGGCAATTCGCGATTGCCGGGCGCGTCGAACGCGAAAGTGATTTCGCGGTCGCCGGTTTTCTCAATCTTGGTTACGTGGCGCCAATAGGCGGCGTGTTGCGGGCTGTGTTTCATGAATGCATTGAAGGAAAAGATCGCGTCTTCCGGAGTCACCGGCTTGCCGTCGTGCCACTTGGCTTCCGCCCGCATCCGGTAGGAGGCCCACGAAAAATCGTCCGGATAGCTGACGGCTTCGGCGAGCAGCCCGTACTCGCTCGACACCTCGTCGAATGCCGGCGTCAGGAGCGTCTCGTAGATAAGCTCGACGCCGACTGCCGGCGCGCCTTTGACGCCGGCGACGACGATGTTGAAACTGTCGAAGGTGCCGATCGCGATCTCGTGCACAGCGCCGCCTTTCGGCGCGGCAGCGTTGACGTAATCGAATTGTTTGAAACCCGCGGGATATTTCAGATCGCCGAACAGCGATACGCCGTGCCGCCAGGTTTTCTCCTGTGCTCGCGCCGGACCAGTCCAGACGGAAAACGGAAGCGGCCCTGTGCCGAGAGCAAACAGGGCGGATGTCAGTAGGGTCCGGCGGTTCACCGCTTCACTCCAATAAATCGCGCTTCGCGCGGCTGCGACCAATAGTGCTGATTATGGATATTTCCACCGCGGCGCCAGCGTGTCGGCCACCGCTGCGACGAAATGCGGTTCAATTCCGCGTGCGCAAGCCGGGGAAACGTCGGCGCCAAATTGGCCCAATTGGGCGCCGGCCTATTCCTTCGGCGCCGGCTACTTGGCCGGGGCGTTTTCGGTCGCTTTCGGGAGCGGCACGGGATCCTTCGAAAGCGTGTCCAGATAGGCAATGATATCGGCGCGCTGCTTCTCACTGGCAAGACCGGCAAAAGTCATGGCCGTGCCGGGAACCAAGGCCCGCGGATCGGTGAGCCATTTGTTCAGTTCGTCGAAAGTCCAGGTGCCGGTCACTGCCTTCAGCGCCGCTGAGTAATTGAAGCCGGCCACCGATGCGATTTTACGCCCGACTACGTTATAGAGGTCGGGGCCAACCTTCGGGCCCTGGCCCTCCTGGAAGTTGTGGCAGGCACCGCATTGCTTGGCGACCTGCGCTCCATGTTCGACCGACGCGCTCGCCAGCAGGTTTTCGATCGGCTGCTCGGTCGGCTTGGTTTCGGGGGCGCCGCCCTTCTCTTCCTTCACGGCCACGTCCCAGCCCGGTTTGGCCGGCGCGGGCGTCGAGAAGATCGCTCCCGCAGTGATGTGGAGGACCAGCAGGATCAGGCACGTTCCCAAAAGCGCGCCGAGAATCTTGTTGATTTCGAACGAATTCATCGCTGAATGGCTCCGCAACGGCAGAGGGGGTAAGGCAGGGCAGCGCAGAGATAACCGTTTTGCCGCGCGTCTTGCAACCCGTAAGAGGCGAGTTTGCCGAATTCCATGGCCGATGTACTTATTGTCATTCCCGCCCGTATGGCGGCTACCCGTTTGCCGGGAAAGCCGCTCGCCGATATCGCCGGAACACCCATGATCGTGCACGTCCTGCGCCGGGCCGAAGCCGCCGCGTTAGGCCCCGTCGTTGTTGCAACCGAATTCGCCCGAGATCGAAGCCGTCGTCCTCACCGCGGGCGGACGCGCCGTCATGACCCGGGCCGATCATGGCTCTGGGTCAGACCGGGTATTCGAGGCGCTCAGCAAGGCCGATCCGGGCCGGCGGGCGGCTGTCGTAGTGAATGTGCAAGGCGATCTGCCAACTCTCGAACCGTCCGACATCACCGCGGCGGTGGCGCTTCTGGCCGACCCAGCGGTGGACATCGGCACCCCGGCTGCGGAGATCACGCGGGCGGAGGAGCGCGACAACCCGGCGGTCGTCAAGGTCGTGGGCAGCCCGGTCGCGCCGCGGCGGCTCCGCGCGTTGTACTTTACCCGCGCCACCGCGCCCTACGGCGAGGGGCCGCTTTATCATCACATCGGGCTCTACGCCTTTCGCCGCGCGGCGCTCGACCGTTTCGTCGGGCTGCCTCCTTCGCCGCTGGAGAAGCGGGAGAAGCTCGAACAATTGCGCGCCCTCGAGGCCGGCATGCGGATCGACGTCGCTATTGTCGACACCGCGCCGCTCGGCGTCGACACGCCGGAGGATTTGGCAAGGGCGCGCGCCATGCTATCGGATCGCTCATGAAGCGACGCAAGAAAATCGCCTTTCAGGGCGAGCCGGGGGCCAATTCGCACATCGCCTGCAATGAGGCTTACCCGGGCTACGAGCCATTGCCGTGCCCAACCTTCGAAGACGCGTTCGCCGCCGTCCGTACCGGGCGCGCCGAACTCGCCATGATCCCGATCGACAATTCGGTGGCCGGGCGCGTCGCCGACATCCATCATCTCATGCCGCGATCGGGGCTCAGCATCGTGGGCGAGTGGTTCCTGCCGGTGCAGCACCAGCTGATGGCGCCGAAAGGCGCGACGCTACGCACGATCAAGACGGTCGAGAGCCACGTGCATGCGCTCGGGCAGTGCCGCAACATCATCCGCGCGCTCCGCGTCAAGGCGATCGTCGCCGCCGACACGGCCGGCGCGGCTCACGAGGTGGCCGAGGCCAAAGACGTGACGCGGGCGGCGCTGGCAACGAGGCTCGCGGCGAAAATCTACGGCCTCAAGATCCTCAAGAAGGACGTCGCCGACGCCAGGCACAACACCACGCGGTTTGTCGTTCTCGCTCGCAAGCCGAAGTGGGCAAGCCGCAAGGAACGGCTGGTCATGACGACTTTTGTATTCCAGGTGCGCAACATCCCGGCCGCGCTGTACAAGGCGCTTGGCGGTTTCGCCACCAACGGCATCAATATGACAAAGCTGGAAAGCTATATGGTCGACGGCAGCTTTGCCGCCACCCAGTTCTATGCCGACGTGCAAGGCCATCCGAAAGATCGCGGGCTCGAACTGGCGCTCGAGGAGCTGGCGTTCGTCTCGCAGCCAAAGTCGCTCAAGATTCTAGGTGTCTATCCCGGACATCGATTCCGTGAGACATTCAAGTAAGGCATGGTCGGGGGCCGGCTAGGCCGGAATGATCGTGGCAGGGTGAATATCGCTAAAGCGGCCTTCGAAGGAGCCGGCAGCGATCGGGGAAGCGGGCAATGAGCGACGAAGACGTAAAGAAGATTTGGCGTACGTTGCACCTGAAGTTTACGCTACCAGGCGCGGATTCGGATCAGCTTTCGTCGTTGATGCGCAGCGCGGCGCCATTCTTTCAGATGTTCGGCAACGCGCATTTTCGCCTGCTGCAGAATGCGGACGATCCGACGAAATTCATTCAGGTCATCGAATACGAAACGCACGAGGCGTTCGAACTGAACCGGCAGTCGCTGGCGAGCGATATGCGGTTCCAGGCCTATCTTCAGGCGTGGCGCGCCATGCTGCCCGGCGCGCTCGAGGTCGATGTCTATCAGGAAGTGTAATTTTCCCGGCCGTGGCGGCTGCGCTTGGTCCGGTCTGCTCAGTTCGATCCAACGCGAACTTTCCAAAACCTGAGCGTTCGCTGAGCGCTGGCCTCCGAAAGCCTGCGATAGTCCGCCTCCGCATCCGACAACGCCGCCTCGGAAACGGTGTGGCCCGGAAACCGCGCCTGCAGAACCGCCCTCACGGTGGGCCACCTCAATCCTGCCGCCTTGCATGCCACAAGGAGGCCATCGACCCGCGCGCTTTTCATAAGAGGTGCGATCAAATCCACTGAGGTCGAGCAGAGCGCTCCGATCGCAGCCACCATTTCCTCGTATTTCAGCTCGTCGGCGAATTTGAGAACAGCGGTTTCACTCAGGGAACCTTCTTTCTGCATCAGGCTGATTGTCGCGACTGCAAGGCCAAAGTCGCGCGGCGCCGCGGCCTCGCGGTCAATCTCTGCCGCGATTTTCGAGAGAGTCTGTTGAATGACGGCCCGGGCTTCGGGGTGGGCCACGGCAAGCAATTTGGCGCGCACGGCTTCGGTCGCCTTCAGCAGAAGCTCTTTAAGTAGCCGTATCGGGAGGTCGATGCGGAGGCCGATCCTTTCGGTCAGTGCTTCGTCGTTCTGTGCATTCCTGACGAGAGTCGAAAAACCGCTCTCGGAAAACCGCGCTCCGGCGTTGCCAGCAAGCTTGTGTTTGACGGCGCGGTCGCCGCGGTTCACCAGAACGTCCGTTATCGCTTCTTCCAGACCGCTTCTTCCGGCGATCGCCAGCAGATGCTGCTGACCCTTCGCTTCGGCGACCCCGATAAGATCCTCGCTTGTCAGTCTTGTCGAATGCGCGAGAACGGGCTCGGCGATTGCGATGTTGTCGTCCCAGGCCAATCGGCGGACGGTCTCAGGGGGGGCGTTGTCGATCGGAGCGAGGCGCGTGCTCAGCTCGATCATCGCCTTGCTTTCAATTCGCTTGATCAGCAGCCCCAATACGTCGTCAAAGACGGCGATTTGGGAATCGTTGAGCCGATCAGCGCCGCAGAGGAAAAGGTCGGTGACGCGCCGAAGCGTTTCGACGCGCCTATCCTGCGAGCCGCTTTGTATCGCGTCTTCGAGTTCGGCAATGATGGATTGCGGCGCGCCCATGATATTTGCGCGATCAATCTGCGATCCGGCCCGTTAAAATCAAATTACTCAAATAACGCTGTTCTTCCCGATTGGAACTTAATCTGGATTAAGATGATAGCGTGAGATAGTCGCAGACGGCGTGAATGCCAGCGGGTCCGGGCACCGCCCGGTTCAAAAGTCGATCCAATCAAAATTAACCCAATGCAAAAATCAGGCGGGCGCTGCCTCGGATCGTATGCCGACGGCGTTTGCTTCGGAATAGCTGTCGACGCCGGCGTTGTGCGCACGGCCGGTGAAAATTATTGTTTGGCGATCGTCTGATTGTATTCGCCGACTTCCGGGTGCGTTCGCAGCACGGCGTCGACCGACGCAAACATTTCGCGCATGCGGGCCTCCGAGACCGGACTTTCGACGACGACGACCAGTTCCGGCTTGTTCGACGAGGCGCGCACCAGCCCCCATGTGCCGTCCTCGACGGTCACCCGCACGCCGTTGACCGTGACGAGGTTGCGGATCGGTTGGCCGGCGACCCGGCCGCCGCTTTTCTGTTCGGCCTGGAAATGCTCCACCACCGCGTCGACGACGGCGTATTTCTCTTCGTCGGCGCAATGCGGCGACATGGTGGGCGACGACCAGGTTTTCGGCAGCGCGTTCTTCAGATCGGCCATGCTCTTTCCCGGATTGCGGTCGAGCATGTCGCAGACGGCGAGCGCGAAGATCAGGCCGTCGTCGTAGCCGCGGCCGAACGGCTTGTTGAAAAAGAAATGCCCGGATTTCTCGAAGCCGGCGATGGCGCCAATCTCGTTGACCCGCCGCTTCATGTAGGAATGGCCGGTCTTCCAGTAGTCGGTCCTGGCGCCGTTCCTGATCAGCTCCGGGTCGGTTGCAAACAGCCCGGTCGATTTCACGTCGGCGACGAACAGCGCGTCCTTGTGGTGCGCCGAGATATCGCGGGCCAGCATGACGCCGACCTTGTCGGCGAATATCTCTTCGCCTTCGTTGTCGACCACGCCGCAGCGGTCGCCGTCGCCGTCGAAGCCAAGCGCCACATCGGCATTGTTCGCCAGCACGGCGTCGCGCATGGCGTGCAGCATCTTCATGTCTTCGGTATTCGGGTTGTAGCGCGGAAAGGTGTGGTCGAGGTCGCAGTCGAGCGGCACGACCTCGCAACCGACCGCTTTCAACACTTGCGGGGCGAACGCGCCGGCGGTGCCGTTGCCGCAGGCGCAAATAACCTTGAGGTGACGCTTGAGCTTCGGCCGGTTGGTGAGGTCGGCGATATAGCGCGCCGGAAAATTCTCCACGAAAGCGTAGCCGCCGCCTTCCTTCATCTTGTAGCGGCCGTTGAGCACGATATCCTTCAATCGCGTCATTTCATCCGGGCCGAACGTCAGCGGACGATTGGCGCCCATCTTCACGCCGGTCCAGCCATTGTCGTTGTGGGACGCCGTGACCATCGCGACGCAGGGCACGTCGAGATCGAACTGCGCGAAGTAGGCCATCGGCGTTACGGCAAGCCCGATATCGTGAACCTTGCAGCCGGAGGCGAGAAGGCCGTTCACCAATGCCATCTTGATCGAGGCGGAATAGGAGCGGAAATCGTGTCCGGTTACGATTTCGGGCTTTACGCCAAGTTCATGGATTAGCGTGCCGAGCCCGAGACCGAGCGCCTCGACGCCCATGAGGTTGATCTCGCTGCCGAACAGCCAGCGCGCGTCATACTCCCGAAAGCCGGTGGCTTTCACCATCGGCTCGGATTCATAAGCGTATGTATTCGGCTTTAAGTGCGGTTTCGGTTTGGGAAACATTGAGGCCTCGGTGCGGACGGCGCATAGGGGAATAGCGAATAGCGACCGGGGGTTCCACATTTCATTTTGTTGCGGGCCTGCGGCCGTTTCGCTACTCGCCGCTTCTTTTGGCGCGTCGGGTTGGTGTGGCGGCGAGCGGATTGTCCGGCCACGGATGTTTCGGATAGCGGCCGCGCATTTCCGCACGCACGGCGGCGTAGCTGCCGCGCCAGAAGCCCGGCAGATCGCGCGTCGTCTGGACCGGCCGGTGCGCCGGGGACAACAGTTCGACCACGAGCGGAATCCTGCCGCCGGCAATCGCCGGGTGGCGGTCGAGGCCAAAAAGCTCCTGGACGCGGATCGCGATTTTGGGGCCGCCTTCCGCCTCGTAGTCGATCGGAACGTGCGAGCCGGTCGGCGCCGCGAAATGTGAGGGCGCTTCGGCATCGAGCCGCCGCTGCAGCGGATAGGGGAGGCGCGCTGTCAGCGCTGCCGTGAACTCGTCCGCTGAAAGTTCGGCAAGAGAACTTTTCCCCGCAAAGATCGCCGCAAGCCATTCCACATCGGCGACCAGCGCGGCGTCGGATAAATCGGGCCATTCCTCGTTGCCGGCCCCGCGCAAGAACATGACCCGGTCACGCCATTGCGTCAGCGCTTTCGTCCACGGCAAGCGCTTGATTCCGAGCCGGGCGACGCCTTCGGCCAGTATGCGTGCGGCTTCGTCGCTTTGGACAAACGGCATCGGCTGATCGGCGGTAGCGACCGCGCCGAGCCTCCGGAGCCGGCGCGTGCGGACACTTGCTGTTGCCGGATCGAAGGTGATCTCGTCGCGCGTGACGATGCGGTCGGCGAAGCGCGCCTCGATTTCGTCGGGCGTAATCGGCGCGGCGAGCAGGATGCGGCCGGCGGCGGCGCTTCCGGTAAGCTCGGCCACGGCAAGGTAAGGCACGCGCGCGAGCGGCGAGGCCTGGTCGACCTGCGCGCCGCGGCCATTGGCGAGCACGAATGCGCCAGTCGCGTTGCCGCGATTCTTCGCGATGCGCTCAGGGTAGGCGAGAGCGAGCAGCGCGCCGGGACTCCAGTCATCTCCGTTCTGTGGGGCGGACGCTGGCGTTGAAGCGGTCTCCGCCCACCTCCTGGCCATGGCACGGGCATCGCGCGCGCGTGGCGATCGGTCGCGACGGAGCGCGTCGAGCCGGACCGTGAGGTCCACGTCGTCACCGGCAAGTCCGCGCTCGCCGATGAGCACGGCGATCTCGGCCGCGGCAACAGCGGCACCTTCGGCTGCGGCATCGACCACCATGCGCGCGAGCCGCGGCGGCAGCGGCAAGAGCCGCAGCTTGCGTCCCTCGTCGCTGATGCGGCCTTCGGCACCGATGGCGCCGAGCGCGGCTAGCAAGGTTTTCGCTTCGGTCAGCGCCGGTCGCGGCGGCGGGTCGAGGAAGGCGAGCTGTTCCGGGCCGGTTCCCCATGCCGCTAGATCGAGCGCGAAGGACGACAAATCAGCCGACAGGATTTCGGGCCGCGAAAACGGTTCAAGCGAAGCGGTCTGCGGTTCGTCCCAGAGCCGATAGCAAACGCCAGGCTCGACGCGTCCGGCGCGGCCGCGCCGCTGGTCGGAAGCGGCGCGGGAGGCGCGCACCGTTTCGAGCCGCGTCACGCCGACATCGGGTTCGTAGCGCGGCACGCGTGCCAGGCCCGAGTCGATGACGATGCGCACGCCTTCGATTGTGATCGAGGTTTCGGCGATCGAGGTCGCCAGCACGACTTTGCGCCGGCCGGCCGGTGCCGGCGCGATGGCGCGGTCCTGCTCTTCGCCGGCGAGCGCGCCGTACAGCGCTACGACCTCGACCGACGGATCGAGACGGCTTTCGAGCTGGGCCGCGGTGCGGCGGATTTCGGCTGCGCCTGGAAGAAACGCCAGCACGGAGCCTCGGTCCGCCCGAGTTGCCCGCACGACGGCGTCGACGATCTGCGCCTCGATCGGCCGTGCATCGCGCCCGAGATAGCGGGTGTCGACCGGGAAGGCGCGGCCCTCCGCTTCGACGACCGGCGCGTCGCCAAGAAGCTTTGCCACCCGCGCGCCGTCGATGGTCGCCGACATAACGAGGATCCGCAAATCCTCCCGCAATCCTTGCTGTACGTCGCGCGCCAACGCCAGGCCGAGATCGGCGTCGAGCGAGCGCTCGTGAAATTCGTCGAAAAGCACCGCCGCGATGCCATCCAGCATGGGGTCGTCGAGGATCAGCCGGGTAAAGACGCCCTCGGTCACGATCTCGATGCGGGTACGGGCGGAGATTTTGGAGCCGAAACGCACCCGCAAACCCACCGTTTCGCCGACCCGCTCGCCAAGCGTGCTCGCCATGCGTTCTGCGGCGGCGCGGGCGGCAAGCCGCCGAGGTTCCAGCACCAGGATGCGCATGCCCTTGCCGCCACCAGCCTCAGCCCACGGCTCCCGGGCAAGGACCAAAGGCACGCGTGTGGTCTTGCCGGCGCCGGGTGGGGCGACCAAAACGGCGACATTGCGCCCGCGCAGGGCTGCTGTGAGTTCCGGAAGCGCCGCGTCGATTGGCAGGGGCGACGAAAAATCCATTTTGGTCATTGCCGGACGTGAACCGGTGATCCAAGGAGAGTCGGCGCCGCCGCTCTGACCCGCGGCCGAAGCCCGGGGATGACGCGGGGGTAAATGTGGGGTCCGTAGTTATCCACTGCACGGTGCCAATTCGTTCGAAACGACTATATTAGCGGCCGTCATGTCAGCCGCACAAAAATCGCAGGCCAAAAAGCCGTCCGCGCCCGTCACGAAGCTGAAGAAGGGCGATCACGTCTTTCTCGTCGACGGTTCCGGCTACATCTTCCGCGCCTATCACGCGCTGCCGCCTATCAGCCGCAAGTCGGACGGCCTGCAACTCAATGCCGTGTTTGGCTTCTGCAACATGCTGTGGAAGCTGTTGCGTGACATGAAGCCGGAGGAAAAGCCCACCCACCTCGCGGTTGTGTTCGACAAGTCGGAAAAGACTTTCCGCACCACGATGTATCCCGACTACAAGGCGCATCGGCCGGACCCGCCGGACGACCTGCGCCCGCAGTTCAAGTTCGTCCGCGAAGCCGTGCAGGCGTTTGACCTGCCGTGTCTCGAGCAGGACGGATACGAGGCCGACGATCTGATTGCGACCTACGTTCGGGAAGCGTCGGAAGCGGGCGCGACGTCGACCATCGTCTCCTCCGACAAGGACCTGATGCAGCTTGTCGGCGATCGTGTCGTCATGTTCGACACCATGAAGGACAAGAAAATCGGCCGGGCCGAGGTCATCGAGAAATTCGGCGTGCCGCCGGAAAAGGTCATCGAGGTTCAGGCGCTGATCGGCGATTCCACCGACAACGTGCCAGGCGTACCCGGCATCGGCGTCAAGACCGCGGCGCAGCTCATCGGTGAGTATGGCGATCTTGAAACGCTGCTCAAGCGCGCTCCCGAGATCAAGCAGGACAAGCGCCGGCAATCGCTGATCGAGCACGCCGACAAGGCGAGGCTGTCAAAGAAGCTGGTCACGCTTGACGATCACGTCAAGCTCGACGTGCCGATCGGCGAACTCGCGGTGCACGAACCCGACAACAAGCGCCTGATCGCGTTCCTCAAGGCGATGGAGTTCAACTCGCTGATGCGTCGCGTCGCGGAATTCTCCGAGATCGACGCGGGCGAGGTCGAGGCGGAAGCGCGGCTGGCCGGACACCGCCATGCAGCGCCGAACTTCCGGACGCTTCGCCGGCCGCAGATGGTCGCAGACGCCCGAAGGGCGGGGACCGGCAGCGGCGGCGCCGCGCCGCAGCTTCCGCTTGGCCGGCCGGCACAGCCGTCTGATGCATCCCGCAAAGGCGGCGAAGCGCCGCCGCGCACCCCGCTTACGCCGCGGATGCTGGCGGCAGCGCGCGTCGAGGCCGCACGCAACGCCAAATTCGACCGGGCCAAATACGAAACCGTCAACGATATCGAGCGCCTGAATATCTGGATCGAGCGCGCGCGCGACACGGGATTCGTTGTCATCGACACGTCCGCTGCCGGCAGCGATCCGATGCAGGCGGAGTTGTGCGGGTTTTCGCTCGCCGTTGGGCCGAACGAGGCCTGCTATGTGCCGCTTGGTCACCGCGACGGCGGGGAGGGCGGTAGCGACGGGCCTGTTTCGCGGCGAGCTTGCGCCCGGTCAGATCACCGAACGGGCGGCGCTCGATGCCTTGCGGCCGTTGCTTACGGATCGGGGTGTGCTCAAGATCGGCCACGATCTGAAATTCGCGTGGCAGATTTTCGCGCTGCGCGGCATAGAGATCGCGCCCTATGACGACACCATGCTGATGTCGTACGCGCTCGACGCCGGCCGGCAAAATCACGGCATCGAAGCTCTGGCGGAAAGCAGCTTCACGCACGCCGCGATCGATATCGCCACACTGCTCAAGCCGGGCAAGACGAGGATTACCTTCGACGCCGTTGGCATCGACCGCGCGACCGCGTACGCCGCGGAGAAGGCCGACATCGTGATGCGGCTTTGGCCGGTGTTCAAGGCACGGCTCGCCGCCGAACAGGTGCTGACGGTTTACGAGACGCTGGAGCGACCGCTGGTCGCCGTGCTCGCGCGCATGGAACGGCGCGGTATTTCGATCGACCGGCAGGTTCTGTCGCGGCTGTCCGGCGAGTTCGCGCAGGAAGCGGCGGGCCTCGAAGCCGAGATCAACAAAGAAGCGGGCGAGACGGTCAATCCCGGCAGCCCCAAGCAGCTCGGCGATATTTTGTTTGGCAAGCTCGGTCTGCCGGGCGGCACCAAGACCAAGACCGGCCAATGGGCGACCGGTGCCCGCGCACTGGAAGAACTCGCCGAGCAGGGCCACAAATTGCCGCAGATGATACTCAACTGGCGGCAGGTCTCGAAGCTGAAATCGACCTACACCGACGCGCTGCCCGGATTCGTCAACCCGACCACGCATCGCGTCCATACCAATTATGCGCTCGCCTCCACGACGACCGGGCGGCTGTCGTCGTCCGATCCGAACCTGCAGAACATCCCGGTGCGCACCGAGGACGGCCGCAAGATACGCCGCGCCTTCATCGCCGCGCCCGGAACGAAACTTGTCTCGGCCGATTATTCGCAGATCGAGCTGCGGCTTCTGGCCGAGATCGCCAGGATCGAACCGTTGCAAAAGGCGTTCCGCGAGGGGCTCGACATTCACGCGATGACCGCCTCGGAAATGTTCGGCGTGCCGATCAAGAACATGCCGGCGGAAGTGCGCCGCCGCGCCAAGGCAATCAATTTCGGCATCGTCTACGGGATTTCCGCGTTCGGCCTCGCCAACCAGCTCGGCATCGGCCGCGACGAGGCGGGCGCCTACATCAAAAAGTATTTCGAGCGGTTCCCCGGCATCCGCGACTACATCGAGGAATCAAAGAAATACGCCAAAGACAACGGTTACGTGCGCACGCTGTTCGGCCGCAAATGCCACTATCCGGAAATCAAGGCGTCGAACGCCTCGATCCGTTCCTTCAACGAGCGCGCCGCCATCAATGCGCGGCTACAGGGCACCGCCGCCGACATCATTCGCCGCGCCATGATCCGCATGGACGATGCGCTGGCAAAGCACAAGCTCGGGGCCCAGATGCTCCTGCAGGTGCACGACGAGCTCGTTTTCGAAGTGCCGGACGCCGAAGTGGAAAAGACGCTGCCGGTGGTCAAGAAAGTGATGGAAGACGCGCCACTGCCGGCGCTGTCGCTGTCGGTGCCGTTGCAGGTCGAGGCGCACGCGGCGGACAATTGGGACGCCGCGCATTAGGCGCGACGCCGATGATCGTCACAGGAGAGACGCATGCACTCCCCTTCGCCTGATCCGCTCGGTTCGCTCGCGCCCGAGGAACGGCTGCACTCGCTCGGGATCGAGCTTCCGCCGGCGCCGCCCGCCGTCGGCGCCTACGCGCCGTCCGTCATCACCGGAAACCTGCTCATGACGTCCGGCCAGTTGCCGTGGATCGCCGGGGATCTGAAATTCAAGGGCAAGATCGGCGGGAATTTGAATATCAAGCAGGGCTATCAGGCGTTTCGCCTCAGTGCGCTTAACGCCATCGCGCAACTGCGGGCGGCGCTGGGCAGCCTTGATCGCGTCCGGCGGATCGTCCGTCTGGAAGGCACGATGGGGTGCGCGCCGGGTTTCACCGACCAGCCGTCGGTGCTCGACGGCGCCTCGGACATCGTGAACCAGGTATTTGGTCCGCGCGGGCTCCACAGCCGCATGGTTTATTCCAACAACGAGATGCCGCTGGATTGCGCGACCCTTGTGGTGCTCTTCGCCGAGGTCGCACCGCCGCGTGAGGAAACGACACGTTTCAGCAAGGCGATCTGGTCATGATCGTGCACATCTGTCGGTGAGAAAATGCAGACGCTGCTGACAATCGCCGGCTTGGTTCTGTTGATCGCGGGGCTGGTCTTCGTCGGTCAGGGTTCGGGGCATTTCCCCTATCCGGCCACGAGCTTCATGATCAACCAGACCCAATGGGTCTATTACGGCGGCGGCATAGCTGTCGTCGGGCTTCTCATCCTTATTTTTGCGCGACGCTAAGGGTCGCCGTCCGCATCGGGCGGCTACAGAAAGCCGCCCGCCGGATTTCCTGATCTCTGATTGCGCCGGCTTGCGCCAGCGGCTGCGCGCGGCTGGCGCAGGGGAGCGCGGCTTTCGAGATTGTTCTTGTCGGCGATCTTGCCGAGCAGGCGCGCAAGCGTCTCACGTTCACGACGGCTGAGCGGCGCGACGATGCGCTCCTGCGTCCGTTCGACCAGCGGGATCGCGGCGCGCATCAGCTCGCGCCCGGCCGGCGTGATCTCGACGACCTTGGCGCGCTTGTCGACGCGAGATTTGGTGAGGGTGACGAGACCGAGCTTGCGCAGGTTGCCAAGCACCACCTGCACGGTGGTGCGGTCGGTAGCCGTCAATCCGCCGAGGCTCGCTTGGTCGCGCGCGCCGCGATCCGCAAGCGCGCTGAGCACGACGAATTGCAGCGGGGTCAGGTTGAGCGGCGCGCACTCATCGAGGAACAGCGCGACGGCGATCTGCTGGCATCGCCGCAGAAGGTGTCCCGGCATGGTGAGCACGCGCTGGTGCCGGCTGAGCTGGTGATGATCATCCATCGGATGCGCTCTAATGTCCCGATAACCGTCACCGCGCGTCCTTGGCGTTGCCGCGGTCCTGCCGCCACAGGCCGAGCTTCTCCTGGGCGACACGGTCGGACAAGCTGAACAGCACCGCGTCCTCGTCGACTTCGTGGCTCGTCCATTTCCAGCTCGGCGCGACGATGACGTCCTTTGGCCCCCATTCAAAGGTCTTGCCGTCGATCGTCGTGCGGCCGCGCCCTTCTATCGGCACGAACACCGTGGCGTCGGTGCTGCGATAGGCGGCGGTCTTGAAGCCCTTCGGCAGCAACTGCATGAACGCGGCGACGGTCGGCATCGCATAGCCGCCATCGGCCGGGTTCACAAAACGCATCTTGAGGCCGTGGCAGGGATCCCATTCGTTCTGCCGGCGCATCGCCTCCAGTGCCTCGCGGCTGCGCGCATAGGGATAGTTGAAAATGGGCGAGGCCAGTTCGCCGGGCTTGAAGTCGACCGGCAGCATGTTGGCGCCGTAGCGCGCGCCGCTGTCGCCTTCTTTTTTGGTGATGGGCTGGGCGTCTTCGTTGTGATGGTCGATGAACGATGTGTCGAAATGGCTGATCATCGGAATATCGAGCCCGTCGAGCCAGATCACCGGATCGGCGCCGGTGTTGCCGTGGTCGTGCCAATGGTTGGGCGGCGTCAGGATAAAATCGCCGTAGTGCATGGTCGTGCGCTCGCCGTTGACCGCTGTATACGCGCCCGGGCCGGCTTCGAGCACCAGCCGCACCGCCGACTGGCTGTGCCGGTGTGCGGGAGCGATCTCGCCCGGCATGACAAGCTGAATACCGGCGTAGAGCGAAGTCGTGATGCTGCTTTTGCCGCGCAGTCCCGGATTTTCGAGAATGAGCACGCGCCGCTCGGCCTCGGCGGCCGTGATCAGGTTTCCGGCTTCGAGGATGTAGTTCTTGGCCTCGGCGAAACGCCACATGTAAGGGATGCAGGCGCTCTTCGGCTCGGGCGTGATGATGTCCGAGAGAACATTCCATAAGGCCGCGTAGTTTTGCTCGTCGATCTTCGAATAGAAATTCTGGCGTGCCGATGCGACGGCGGGCGCGACTTTAGGCTGCATAGGCCTCTCCTTTGGGTACGGGGTGCGAGCGCGCGGTCATGTCGAGGCCGGTGCCGCCATAAAGCCAACCAAGGCGGAAGTAGAATTCCTCCGGCGTCATCGCTTTGAGCACGGTGTCGCGCACCAGCGCCTTGGCGCCCGAAGGATGGTAGACGTATTCGCCGATCAGCCGCGAACTCATTTGCACGCGGGCCGTCCGTGCAACACGGTTGTGCTGGTAGTCCTGCAATGCCGGCGCCACTTCGTGATGGCGGTCGGCAAACACATGGCTGAGGCAAACGGCGTCTTCAAGCGCCATGCACGCTCCTTGCGCAAAATACTGCAGCATCGGGTGGGCCGCATCGCCGAGCAGCGCCACGCGGCCGTCCACCCAGTTTTCGATCGGATCGCGGTCGCACAATACCCATCGCATCCAGTTCGAGCCCTTTTCGATAATTTGCCGCGCCTTGGGTGCGACATGCTCGAAGCCCTTTCGCACCTCGTCGAGGTCGACCGGAACGCCGGCCGAAGGTTCCGTAACGTCATTGTGGTAGGTGACGACCAGGTTGAAGACCTTCCAGCCCTTCAACGGATAATGCACGATGTGGCACTTCGGGCCCGCCCACAAAGTCGCGGCGTTCCAGCGCAGGTCTTCCGGCATCTGCTCGGTGGGGATCACCGAGCGATAGGTCGTGTGCCCGGACACGCGCGGCTCGCCGTCGCCGACGAGTTGCCGGCGTACCGCGGAGCGTAGTCCGTCCGCGCCAATCAGCGCGCACCCCACGATCGGATCACGGCCATCGACGAACACAGTGACGGAGCTGTCGTCCTGCTCGTAGCCCGTGACCCGATGATCGGTACGCAGGTCGATGAGGGGATTGGCGCGGCAGGCGTCGAGCAGCACGCCGTGCAGGTCCGCGCGGTGCACCACCGCATAGGGGTTGCCGAAATATTCGCGGAACGGCGCGTCCAGCGGCACGTGGACGATCTCTCTGGCGGTAAGGCCGTCCATCAGCCGAAGCTGATCGATATAGACCGCCACCGCGCGCGCCGCGTCGCCGACCCCGAGATAGTCGAAAGCATGGAAGGCGTTGGGACCGATCTGGATACCGGCGCCGATCTCGCCGAGTTTTGGCGCGGATTCCAGAACGATGGAGCGCAGCCCGTCGCGGGCAAGGCCGGCCGCTGCGGCCAATCCGCCGATGCCGCCCCCGGCGATCACGAATGGCTTGCCGTCCATGTGCAAACCTCCCTTGATTTATTATGCGCAGTATTATGCGCATAATACTGCGTAATTAGCAAGCCGAACGGCAGTGCAGGAAATGCAGGTCTGCGATGCGACCGGCGGGCGATCTCGGCGGACTAGAGGCGGGCCTTCAACACCGAAACGACGGCCGCGCACAGCCGCTCGACGTCCTGATCGGCGATGTTCAAGGCAGGGGCGAGATAGACGATGTCGCCGAACGGCCTGATCCAGACGCCCTGTTCCACGAACGCGCGTTTCAGGGCTTCGTGGTCCGGCGCTGCGGCGAGTTGGACCACGCCAATGGCTCCTTTTGCCCGCACATCCGTGACGCCCGAGAGCTCGGCGCAGGGCGAAAGGCCCGCCACGAGTTTCCGCTCCATCGCCCGCGCCTGCTCGACGCGCGGCTCGCGCTCGAAAAGGTCGAGCGAGGCGTTGGCCGCCGCGCAGGCGAGGGGGTTCGCCATGAACGTCGGGCCGTGCATCAGCGCGTGCCCGGGATCGGCCGACCAGAAATTGTCGAACACCTCACTGGTGGCCACCGTCGCCCCGAGCGCCATGGTCCCGCCGGTGAGCGCCTTGGAAAGGCAAATGATGTCCGGCGTGACGCGCGCCTGGGCGCACGCGAACATCGTGCCGGTCCGGCCGAAGCCGGTGAAAATTTCGTCGGCGATCAGCAGCACGCCATGGGCACGCGCGATGCGCGCGAGGCATTCCAGGGTTGCAGCGTCATGGAACAGCATGCCGCCGGCGCCCTGCACCAGCGGCTCGACGATGACCGCGGCGATCTGGCCGCCTCGTTCGCTCAGAAGTGCGTCCAGTGCCGCCGCGCTTGCGGCGTCGCGCGGGAGGTCGGCGAAAAGCTGGCGCGGCAGCCAGCCGCCGAACTTGGCGTGCATCCCGGCTTCGGGATCGCACACCGACATCGCGCCGAGGGTGTCGCCGTGATAGGCGCCGCGAAACGCCAGAAAACGGTGGCGGCCGGCAACCCCGCGATTCAACCAGTATTGCACCGCCATTTTCATCGCCACTTCGACCGCCACCGACCCGGAATCGGTGAAGAAGACGCGGCTCAGGTCTCCCGGCAGCAGGTCCGCCAGGCGTGCCGCCAAACGCTCGGCCGGTTCGTGCGTGAAGCCCCCGAACATGACGTGCGGCATGGCTTCAAGCTGCCGTGTCACCGCCTCGCGGATGTGAGGATGGTTGTAGCCGTGGCAGGCGGTCCACCACGAAGCGATGCCGTCGATCAGCGTCCGGCCGTCGGCCAAATGGATGGTCGAGCCTTCGGTCCGCACCGCCTCCAGCGGCGGATTTGCGGTCATCATCTGGGTATAGGGCCGCCAGAGATGCTGTCCGGTCATCCGCGATCCGGTCGCTTCCGGGCGATCCTTTGTCAAGCGGTGGAGCCAACACCAGCGGTTGACTTGCCGGGCCGGCATGCGCTGTTAGCCACTCCATGGATAGCCTCGACGCTTTCGCCACCCGCGCCCTGGCTCGGCTTGAGGAGCAGGCGTTGCGCCGTCGCATCACGCCGACCGAGCGCACCGGCGGCGTTCAGGTGGTCCGCGACGGGCGGCGGCTGGTTTCGTTTTCATGCAACGATTATCTGGGGTTGGCTCAGGATCCTCGCGTGAAGGCTGCGGCGATTGCGGCGGTGGAGCGGTACGGGGCGGGCGCCGGCGCCTCGCGCCTTGTCACCGGCGATCATCCTCTGCTGGGCCAGCTCGAGGCGCGGCTCGCCGCCTACAAAAAAAAGCCGGCCGCCCTGGTGTTCGGCTCGGGCTACCTCGCCAACGTCGCCATACCGCCGGCGCTGACCTCCGATGGCGACCTGATCCTGCTCGACGAACTGTCTCACGCCTGCATGTATGCCGGCGCGAAGCTTTCCAACGCCCGCATGATCCGGTTTGACCACAACAACCTCGATCACCTTGAGAGCCTTTTGGAAACCGAACGTAGCGCCGGCGGGCGCTGCCTGATCCTGACCGAGCGCGTGTTCTCCATGGACGGCGACCGCGCGCCGATCGAAGCCATGAGTGCGCTGGCCGGACGGTACGACGCGTGGCTGATGGCTGACGACGCGCATGGCCTCGGTGTCGTCGACGATCCCTCGCGGGCGGCGTTGGAGATGGGTACGCTTTCCAAGGCGCTGGGGAGCTATGGCGGCTATCTGGCGGCGTCGGAGCCCATCATCGAGCTTCTGAAGTCGCGGGCGCGAAGCTTTGTCTACACGACCGGTTTGCCGCCGGCTTCGGCCGGTGCGGCGCTGGCGGCGCTGAATATTCTCGAAGCCGAGCCCGAACGGCGCGCCCGTCCGCTGGCCTTTGCACGACGCTTCACCCGCGCCGCCGGCCTGCCGGACGCCGAGAGCGCCATCGTTCCCCTGATCGTCGGCGACGCCAAGCGGGCGCTGGCGCTTTCCGCCCAACTGGAAAACGAAGGATTCCTGGTGGTCGCCATCCGGCCGCCGACCGTTCCGCCGGGGGGCGCGCGTCTTCGCTTCGCGTTTTCGGCGGCACATACGGAAGCCGAGATCGATCGGCTGGCCGAGGCGGTGGTGAGAGTGGCGGAGCCGGTGGCTTGAGCGTTTACTTCGTCGGCGGAACGGGGACGGATGTCGGCAAGACTTACGTGACCGCGCTGTTGGCACGCCAGCAGGTTGCCGCAGGGAGCGAGGTGTTGGCGCTCAAGCCGGTGGCGAGCGGCGTGCCGCCGATGCAAAGCTCTGCTTTCGCGTCGACCGACACCGCCCTACTCCTTGATGCCCAGGGCCTGGAAGTGACCGCCGCGAACGTCGAGGCATGCTCGCCGTGGCGGTTCGAGAAGCCGCTGTCGCCGGACATGGCCGCCGCGGCCGAAGGGCGCGCGCTGACCCTGGACGCGCTGGCCGGTTGGCTCCGCAATCGGATCGCAACCGTGTCGGACAACAGCGCTGTCCTGATCGAAGGTGTCGGCGGCATCATGAGCCCCATGACGAGCGATGCCCTGAACCTTGCTTTGATCAAGATACTGGGTTGCCCCGTGATCCTTGTCGCTGGCACGTATCTCGGCGCGATCAACCATGCGCTGACGGCGCTGGAAGTGCTGAAGGCCCACAAGGTTGACGTGAAAACCGTGGTCTTGAACGAGAGCGCGGCGTCCACCGTGCCGTTCGACGCGACCGTCGGCAGCCTCCGGCGTTTCGCGCCCACATACCCGCTCACGCCGCTGCGATGGGGTGCGCGCAGTATCGAAACCGGCTTGCTCGGCGGCTGACTATTTGGCCCGGCGCTCCAGGTCCGCAATCAGCGTCGGCCAGACTGCGATCGTCAGGATAGGCCGCCGCCAGTTGCTTGGCGTATTGCAGTGCCTCGGCAAAATTCCCCGCGTCGCGATTAAAGCCGATGAGCGCGACGAGCGTGTCGCGATCGGTGGGGTGCCGGGCGAGATTCTCCTTCAGAACGGTCATGGCCTCGTCGGCATGTCCCACCGAGTGCAGGGCCACCGCAAGGACGTAGGCATATCGGGCGCGCTCGGGTTGTAACGCGGCGGCGCGGCGCAATTCGTCGAGCGCTTCGTCCGGCCGTTTCAGGCGGATCAGCGTCAGGCCGAGAGCATAATGCAGTCCGGCATCGGCGGGCGAGGACGCGATCGCGGTTCGCAGCAGGCTTTCGCCGTCGCCATCGCGGCGAAGCTCGCGGTAAAGATCGGCAAGGTTGATCGCGGCCGGCGCATATTGCGGGCTCAGTCGCAGCGCGGCCTTGTACTCCGTCTCAGCCTCCGCAGCGCGTCCGCTCCGGGCGTAGAAGTTTCCCAGCGCCGAACGCGCTTCCGGCCGATCGGCATTCAGCTTTTGCGCCGCGACGAATTCGGCGGCCGCTTGCGCAAAGCGCTCGCGATCGGCGGCAGGCTGATTGGCGGCCGGCACGCCGACGAGCAACTCGGCCGCTTTGATGCGCACGCCGCGAACGGGATCGGACAGCAGCGGCGAGGCCAGTTTCCAGATTTGCGACGGCGGGGCGTTTTGCAGCATGTCGAGTGCGCCGATCCGCACCATCGGGTCGGGATCCGAAAGCGCGTTCCGGACAAGCTCGAGGTTCGCCGGCGAAACAAAGGGCGCCAGGTCGGCAAGCGCGCCCGCGCGCGCGAATGCCGGTGCATCCGGATCGGACGCGACAGCCGCGAGCAGCGCCGCGGCATCGGGCCGGGATTGCCACGCGGAATGGAATGCGGCGGCGTATTTTTGGAAGCCCTCGCGATCGGGGCCGAACCAGCGCTCGATCTCGGCCGCCGCCCATTCAGGAGATTTGTCGGCGTGGCAGTCGTTGCAGGCGTTCGGCGTGCCAATCCTTGCCGAGATGTCCGGCCGCGGGACGCGGAAGCTGTGATCGTGCCGGCGATCGACCACCATGAAGGTGCGGCTCGGCATGTGGCAAGACGCGCAGGCAATCGCCGGTTTCGCACCGTCATGATGGTTGTGCGTTGCAGCCGCGTATTTTTCCGGCGCGTGGCATTGCAGGCAGACACCGTCGCCAGCAACGCGAAGCTTGGCGCCATGGGGCTCGTGACAGTCGCTACAGGTCACGCCGGCGGCAAACATCTTGCTCTGCTTGAACGAGCCGTAGTTGTAGACCTCGTCCTGCATCTGCCCGTCGGCCGCGTAGAGCCCCCGCGTCAGCGGCGCGACGAGGTGCGTTTCCGAGAGCGATCGGCCGGGCACCCAATCCTCCGAAAACTCGCCGCGGCGGGCATGGCAGAGGCCGCAGGTCTCGACTTCCTTGCGCAACACCGCGGGTGGAAAATTCCGGTGCGGATTGCCCGTCGCCGTATCGTGCCGCCAGGTCACGTCAGTGCGTTCGTCGAAACGAACCGCCAGCCCTTTCGTTGGATCTTCGCGCTTGCCGAACGGCCACCAACTCTTCCGGTCGTTCGCCCAGGCGACATGGTCCGATCCCCGGCCGTGACAGGCTTCGCAGCCGACGCTGATTTCGGCCCAGGTGGTGGAAAAGCGGTCATCGGCCGCGTCGTAGTTCTTTCGCACGCCGGTCGAGTGGCACTCGGCGCACATGAAATTCCAGTTCTGGTTCAGTTTGGTCCAGTGCAGAATATCGTCGTGCTTGATTTCCTCGTTGGGATAGAGGTGAAACCAACGCTGGCCGCCCTGGTCCTTCGGCCGGCTGTCCCATGCCAGCGGCAGCGCTTGGAGCCGGCCGTCCGGGAATTCGACGAGATATTGCTGCAACGGATCGAGGCCGAAGGTGTATTTCACTTCGAACGCCGCGAGCTTGCCGTCGGCCCCGTCCGTCTCGACCATGAATTTGCCGTCGCGCCGAAAGAAGCGTGAATGCACGCCGTAATGGTCGAAGCTGGTGTCGCCGAAATCGCCAAGCACCGTCTTGTCTGAGGCGTGCTGCATCGCGGCTTTGTGTTGTGAGCCGCGCCACAAATTCGCTTCGGCCTGGTGACAGCCGGCGCAGGTCTCGCTGCCGACGAAAGTCGCCGCGCTCGTTGGCGCCGCGCCGGCCGCCGAGTTATCCACGAACTGGTATCCGAGACCGGCCACAATAACGATCAGAGCCGCGAGCGCGGCCGCGAGCCAGATGGTTTTAGTCGAATGCAACGCCAAATTTCCGATTCTTCTTCGCGCCGGCCAGGGATTCCATTTCCTATGAAAGAACTTTGACGCGATGACGGAGACTCAGCGCCGTTTTGAAAAACTATGATACTTTAGTGTTATGGACCGGGGTGCATACCGCCCGCCATAAATCCATACATACGTACCGCTTATCCTTCGGCAGTCTGCCATCATAGCGGAAAATTACGCAGGTTCGGATCATTCTCGCAGGGGCGTTGGCGATGAAAACAAAAATGAAGGCTTTGCTCGTAGTGAGCACCCTGGCCGTGATGAGCACCTTGGCTGTGAGCGAGGCCTCGGCGCAGGTTTACAATCTTTCGGGCCCGTATCAGTGCATTCGCAATTGCGCGGGGCCGGGTACGGCGTTCGTGACGCAGAACGGATGGGAGCTCAATCTCGTCAACGAGATTGGCCAGCCGTCGCGAGCATGGGTCGATTGGCCGGGCCATATCTGGGCCCAGTACTGGAACGAGGGCGCGCTTTATTCGCCGGACGGCATGACGATTCAATTCGACAACGGCAGCATGTGGCAGCGCATCGTCCCGCAAGGGATTGTCAGCAATCGTTACTAGATCGGCGGCGTCCGCAGGCGCTGCGGTTAGATATTGGGAAGCTTGGGCACTCCGCTGTCTCCGACAGCGGGGTGTTTTATTTTTCCGGATCGCGCCGTGCTGGATCGTTTTGGTTTGGTCTTTTCGCGCGAGCCGCAACGTTTGTTGCTTTAAGGAATCGTAGATCGGGGCATTGCCGGTCACCGCGGGCACCAGCATGGCCACGGCACACGCGCCCAGCATCGGCAGCAGCATCGTCACGTTGGCGGTCATCTCGGTAACGAGTACAATTCCGGTGAGTGGGGCCCGGACGACGCCGGCAAAAAACGCCGCCATGCCGACGACCGCAAAGCCTGCCGGTTGAATACCCAGGCCCGGAAAGGCCAGTTGGCAGATCATCCCGAACATCAGGCCGAGCTGCGCGCCCAGGACGAGCATGGGAGCGAACAACCCGCCAGGCGTTTGCGCTGCGTATGAAATGGCGCCGAGGCCAAAGCGGAGCAAAAAGACCAGCGCAATGGCCGCAAGGGGTTCGCCGCCGATAAGGCTGCGTTGTGTCAGCACATCGCCCCCGCCAACGAGATCGGGCGCAAGCCATGCGGTCAGTCCCACGATCGCGCCGACCATTCCAGCGCGCAGCTCGGCCGGAAGATTGTTGAACCGGTCCGATAGCGCGATGGCGCCGAGCAGGGCGCGGTTGTAGGCGATCGCGGCGCAGCCGGCGACGGCGCCGAGAACAAAAAAGAGCGGGCTGATCTCGGCGTGAGCATATTGCAAAGGCTCGACATGAAAGTCCGGTGCGTCGCCAAGGAACAGGCGCGATACCGAGATGGCGGTTGCCGATGCGGCGAGCGCCGCGATGGCGATGCGCGGCTCGAAACGCCGCACCAGCTCCTCCAGGACGAAGATTGCACCCGCGATCGGAGCGTTGAATGCCGTAGCCAGGCCGGCGCCGGCGCCCGCCGCCAGCAGCACCCGGCAGGCCGGCCAGTCGCAGCGGCATATCCTTGCGATGATATGCGCGATGCCGGCTCCCATCTGTACGGTCGGTCCCTCGCGGCCGAGCGCCAGACCCGAGCCGATCGCCAGTACGCCGCCGAAAAATTTCACCGGGATCAGCGACAGCGGCGCTGGCGGCAGTTCGCCGTCCAGCACCGCCTCGACGTGGGGAATTCCGCTGCCGGACGCATGCGGGGAAAAGCGTCGGACCAGCCATGCGGCGATCGCAGCCGAAGCGGCGCAGACGATGACCACCACCACGAGGCCGGCGAGCTTCTCTCCCTGCGCCCAACGGACCATGGCGTCACGCCATTCGTCCGCTCGCAGCAGAGAGAGGCGGAAGAGGGCTCCCAGAATACCCGCTGCCGCTCCGACGATTGCCGCGAGAACCGCAAGTAGCAGGAGGCTGCCGCCATCCTGCTTTCGGACGTCAAGATCGTTCTGCGGTGTCATCAGGATATGAGAGGCGAGAGGTGGTGCGCGTTCGCGCAGTTACTGCTCGAACGCGAAGATATGCTTCCAGTCGTTCTTCATGCTGATCACGGTCCAGCCGTCTTTCTTCGCTTCGTCATAGAGCGCCTGTGTAAACGTGCCGACCCTGGTGTCGGCGAGGCCTTGCGCCGGACCGTACGCGTATTCGCGCTGCGCGTCATCGTGCAGCACCAGCATCATCAGCCGCGCGCCGTCGCCGACGCCGGTGTATTCAAGCATCTGCCGGTCGCCGGTCGAATTGCCGAACGCCGCGTGCGGGCGCCGGCCGATCATCAGATAAATGCCCTCGGGCTTGCCGGCGTCGTTGTCGTTGAGCAGGAGCTTGGGCTCCTTGGTCAGAAACGGCTTGCCGTTCTTGTCATAGCCGAACTTTGTTGCGCCGGCCGTGCCGACGACCTGCTCGGGAGGAATGCCGTATACCTGCTCGGCGTAAACGCGGACGAAATCCTGGCCGCCGCCGGTCACGATGTAGGTCTTGAAAGCGTTGTCGCGCAGGTATTGGAGGACTTCGAGCATCGGCTGATAGGTGAGCTCGGTGTACGGACGATTCCACCGTGGATGCCGGGCGGTTTCCAGCCATTTTTTGGCTTCGGCGTTGAATTCCTCGACGGATATGCCCGTAAGTGTGGCTGTCAGTATCTCCAGGAGGTCACGCTGCGAAAGCTTGGCGATCGCGTCACGATTGCCCGAAAGCACGGTCTTGAAGGGCTCGACATTCCTGAGTTTCGGATTCTTCTCCACCACTTCCGGAACGCGCTCCAGGCAGTAGACGACTTGCGTGTACATGGGGTGCTCGACCCACAACGTGCCGTCCTGATCGAAGGTGGCGATGCGCTCCTCGGGCCGCACGAACTTCGGGCTCGTCCGGTCCGTGGCGGCGTGGACGAAATCGAGGATCGCCTGTTTGGCGGGCGTGTCGTTCCAGGATGGAAGCGGGTCCTCCTGCGCCAACGCCGGGTGCGCGCCGACCGCAAATCCGGCCATGGCAAACGCCGCGAGCGCCGTCAGTACCGTGCGCCTGCGGGTGACGTGAATTTCGCGCATCGGGTCTCTCTGGTTGACGCAAAGCGGCCCCGGAGATTGCTCCGGGACCGCCATGGAGGATGCGCCTATTGTCCTTCGTGTGCCCTGATCATTTCGTCCACTTGGGCTTTCACGGCTTCGAGGTTGAACGAGGCCGGGGCCTGCATCGGCGGATATTCGATGGCCGTTTGCGCCAAGGCCCCGACGCGCTGCTGCACAAGAACGAAACGCCAGAACTCGCGCGCGTAGAAGTCGTTCATGTAGCCGCCGCCGAGAGCATTGAGGGACTCGCCTCGTATCGACGGTGTCCGTTCGAAGGGATCCTGGCGGATATTGACGATCGTCGGCATGTCGGTCGTCACCTTTTCGCCCGGCCAGCCCCAGGGCTGTTGGAAGAACTGGAATTTGAAATCGTCGATCCGGATGGCGCCGAGTTTCGGTCCGCCAAAGTAGAAAAGTTCATGGCGTTTCGACGGACCATTGCCGAGCAACAAATCGATCTGATTGTAGCCATCCAGATGATTTTTGTAGGTTCGGTCACCCAGCGTCGCGCCCTTGAGCAATTGCTCGGTGATATCCGGGTTTCCGGCCGCGGCGGCGAGCGTCGGCAGCCAGTCGAGGCCGGAGAAGAGGCCGTTCTCGACGGTGCCCGGCTTGACCTTGCCGGGCCAGCGGATGATCGCCGGCACCCGAAAGCCGCCTTCGAAGACGGTGCCCTTCGTGGCCCGGAACGGCGTCATGCCGCCGTCCGGCCAGGTGAAGACCTCGGCGCCGTTGTCGGTCGTAAAGATGACGATGGTGTTGTCGGCTTCGCCGATGTCCGCCAGGTGCTTGAGCAACGCGCCGATGCTGTCGTCCATCTGAGCCATGCCGGCTTCTTCGAGGCCGTAATTGCTCTGATAGTTCATCATCGCCTGATACTTCGGCGGGATGTAGGTGAACACGTGCATGCGCGTGGTGTTGTGCCAGATGAAGAACGGCTTGCCGTCCTTCTTCGCCTTGTCCATGAAGTTGTTGCTGGCCTGGACAAGGACCTCGTCGAACGTCTCCATGTCGTATTTCGCCTTGCGGCTTTCCTGCCAGTTCTGACGCCCGGCCATGTTCGGAAACGGCGCCAGCGGACCTTCATCGACGATCCGCTGCTTGCCGACCTTGCCCCAGCGCGGCATCACCGTGGCGTCGTCCACGTCGGTCGCGTAGGCATGGATCAGGTCGCGCGGACCGTATTTATCGATCCAGTCCTGCGGATAGTCGAACCAGTACGGATCGGACATCGCATCGAGGTGGTAGAGGTAGCCGAAGAACTCATCGAACCCGTGCACCGTCGGCAGGAACTTGTTGAGGTCGCCGAGATGGTTTTTGCCGAACTGCCCGGTTTCATAGCCGAGCGACTTGAGCACTGTGGCCAATGTCACGGCCTGGTCCGGCATGCCGACGTCGGCCCCCGCCTGTCCGACGGTGGTGAGGCCGGTTCGGAGCGGCAGTTCGCCAGTGATGAAATTTGCTCTGCCCGCGGTGCAGCTCGCTTCGGCGTAGTAGTCCGTAAAGCGCATGCCTTGGGCGGCGAGTTGATCGAGGTTCGGCGTTTTGCCGGACATGATTCCCTGGTGATAGGCGCCGATGTTGAACCAGCCGACATCGTCGCCCATGATGACGAGGATGTTGGGCTTCTGCGATTGCTGCGCTTGCGTCGGGGATGCTCCCCAAAACAGCACCGTCGCGAGCGCGGCGGTGCAACTCAACACGTTCAGCCTGGTTTTCATGCGTATCTCCCAGCTATTTTTCTTCGACGCAGCGCGATCTAGCACTGCGCACACAAGTTGATCCAATCAGAAAACCTTACAACGCGTCTTACTCAATGTTCGATATCCATGGCGGCGCTGCGACAGTCTATGGGAACTCGGCCGACAAAAGGCCGACGGCCGAGGGTGCGAATAATAAATTTCGCGTGACAATCGGCTACGGGACACATTGCAACCGAACGCGGCTCCGGCGTGTTCCTCAATTCCGCATCGGGCCGGCCGTCCCACGATACAAATTGTCGGAACTTCATGGCAAAGTGCGGCGATGGATAGCGCATTCACTCCTCATGTCGCGTTCGGCTTGAACGCGACATGGGTTTCGCTGGCGGTGTTCCTCGTCACTTACGCCTTCATTATTGCCGGTCGCTTCAATCGCGCGGTTGTGGCGCTGATCGGGGCCGTGGTCATCGTGCTCGTCGGCGTGCTCGATCAAGGGGAGGCGATCAGAGGCATCGACTGGGACACGATCGGTCTTCTCACCGGCATGATGATCCTGGTCTCGATCTCGCGACGCTCGGGCCTGTTCCAGTATCTGGCGATCTGGTCGGCCCAACGCGTGAGGGCGAACCCGGCCGGGATTTTGCTCATGCTGCAAGTTGCAACGGCAATCCTTTCCACCGTGCTCAACAATGTCGGCACCGTCCTGTTGATCGTGCCGGTAACGCTGGTGATCGCCGAGGAGCTCGAATTGCCGCCATATCCATTCCTGTTCGCCGAAATATTTGCCTCGAATATCGGCGGTACGGCGACGTTGATCGGCGACCCGCCCAACATCCTGATCGGCTCGCAGGCCGGCCTCGACTTCAACGCCTTCCTTATCAACAACGGGCCGGTCGTCGTGCTGATCATGGCGGTGCAGGCGGTAATGATTCATTTGCTCTGGGGCCGTTCGATGCGCGCCAGTCCCGAAAGCCGCGTGCTCGTCATGGGCATGAACGCGCCGGGAATGATCACCGACTGGGTGCTGCTCCGCCGCTCGATCATGGTCATCGCCGCCGTGGTCGTCGCCTTTGTGTTCGCCGGTCCATTGCATCTCCAACCGGCGACGATTGCGCTCGCCGGCGCCGCGATACTGATGCTCCTCGACAACTGGAAGCACCGGGGGCCGAAACAGGCCGACAATGTCCACGCGACTTTTGCCGAGGTCGAATGGACCACGATCTTCTTCTTCATCGGGCTGCTCGTGATCGTTCACGCCGTGGAGGCAAGCGGATTCCTGTCGCTTGTCGGCGGGCGGCTGGTGACGCTGACCGGCGGCAATATCGCGCTCGCCGGCACGATCATCCTTTGGGTCTCGGCCGTGCTGTCGGCAATCGTGGACAACATACCGTTCGTCGCCACGATGATACCGCTCATCAAGGGCACAGCGCCGGCCTTCGGCGGCCCGAAAGCGATCGAGCCGTTATGGTGGTGCCTCTCGCTCGGCGCTTGCCTCGGCGGCAACGGCACGCTGATGGGGGCATCGGCCAATCTTGCCGTTGCCGGAATTGCCGAGCGCAACGGGATTCGCTTCGGCTTCGTGCAGTATCTTGCTTACGGCGTGCCGCTGACGCTGGTCTCCATCGCCATCTGCCAGGTCTATGTCTGGCTGCGGTATTTCTGACCGCGAACGTCGCGCGGCGCTCAGGCGACGAGATGGTCCACGACTTCTTCGGCGAGCGAGAGCGAAGCAGTAAGTCCCGGCAATTCGATGCCGAACAAATTCACGAGCCGCGGCATGCCGTGCGACGGCTCCGCTGCGATCATGAAATCGGCCGGCTTTTCGCCCGGCCCGGTGAGCTTTGGCCGAATGCCGCAATAGTCGGGCACCAGCGAGCCATCGGGTATCGCCGGCCAATAGGCGCGGATGCGCTCGTAGAACTTGTCGGCGCGCCGCGGGTCGACCGTATAGCTTTCGTGGTCGATCCATTCGACGTCCGGTCCAAAACGCATGCGGCCGGCCAGATCGAGCGTGACGTGGACGCCGAGCCCGCCGTCCACCGGCGTCGGATAGATCAGCCGCGAGAAGGCCGGGCGTCCGGCAAAGCCGAAATAGTTTCCCTTGGCGAGGATGAGTGGCGGCACCAGGCCTGTGGGATA
The DNA here is from genome assembly GCA_963850245.1 of uncultured Alphaproteobacteria bacterium. GTDB lineage: Bacteria > Pseudomonadota > Alphaproteobacteria > Rhizobiales > Xanthobacteraceae > BOG-931. The sequence continues at coordinate 227,044 of CAWKLA010000001.1, forward strand.
GCCCTCGATGCGGTGCGCCAGCGCCTGCGCGCCGAGACCGGCCGAGTTCACCACCGCGTCGAAGGCAACTTCGCCGGCATCGCGGCCGCCGAATTGCACCTGCCAATGCGGTGCTGAATAGGACATCCGCTCGACCGGCGTCTCGAACGCGATGCTGCCGCCGCGATCTTCCAGTTCGCCCCACAGCGCCAGCATGTAGGCGTGGCTGTCGATGATGCCGGATTCCGGCGATGACAATGCGCCGATGCAGGAAAGCTCCGGCTCCAGCGAACGGGCCGCATTGCCGCCGATCATTTCCAGGCCTTCGACGCCGTTTTGCGATCCCTGCGTCAGCAGCGTTTCGACTTTGGCAAGCTCGGCCTGGTCGGTCGCGACGATGAGCTTGCCGCATTTGCGGTGCGCGACGCCGTGCGAGGCGCAGAATTCATAAAGCATGCGCCGGCCGCGGGTCGAATGCCGGGCGCGAAGCGAGCCGGTCGGATAATAGATGCCGGCATGAACGACCTCGCTGTTGCGCGAGGAAACGCCATTGCCGATGCCGCCGGTCGCCTCGGCGACGATCACGTCGTGGCCGCGGCACGCCGCGGCGCGAGCGATGGCAAGTCCGACGACGCCGGCGCCGACGACCAATACCTGCATGGCTTCAGTTCCTGTTGCCTTTATTCTAGACGTGAATCGCAGCGGAAGGTGAATGACGGCGGATAACGCGGATGTCGTGCGGATCTGCTCGAAAGCCGAAGTCTCGCCGGGTGCGGTCAGGGCGTTCGCATTCGGCTCGTGGCGCGATGGGTGGCTGATCGACGCGGTAGGGAGCGCCGCGGGCGTCACCCCCGCCTTACGGCGGCTGAAGACGAAGCCGTTCAGGGAGCGGCCTATCAAACTTATAGCTGGCGCTGAGAATGGAGGACCAACGGTGCAGGCGTTCGAGAAAAGGACCCGCGGAGTGAGCATCTCCCACACTGGCGCCTTTAGGGCGGTGAAATTCATTATCCTCGCAATCGCCGCCGTACCTGTGGTTGGCGTCGTTGCTGTGCTTTTGTGGCTCGGGACGATTTGGGCTGCCTACAATTACAAATGGGGTTGGCTCGAGGTCCCTGTTCACTACCGCCTCACCTTTGGGGTTGAGGTTGGCGGAGTCGCCACAAGTGCTCAGTCACCCAGGGGATCCGTTTCGTCAGGAGAGCCACGGAAATCCACTCTTTAAAGCGTCCTTCCACTAGAGGACGTTCACATGAGCAACTATGAAGACCGCCTCCAATGCGCGGCTCCTTTGTTACAACACGCTAAAACAAAGCGACGGTGTTATAAACGAAGATGGAATTCTGCTCGGATACACGGCATTCGTCGGAGACGGGGCAACGCAATGAATTCCGGCGGTACGCGAACAAACGTAAAAGTCGCGGGAAAATCTCGTGGTCCGATGTCGGAGCGCAAAATAAATCCGATCTTTGATCTATTTCTCGCAATTCTTTCGATGGACGGCTGCGATCGTTCGCGGACGGGCGATGGAACCATTCGCCGATGGGCGCGACCCGTCACGTCTTGCGAACCCGGAACGTCATGACATTCGCATCCCGCTGGGTGTGCTCCAGCGTGTCGCCGGTTTCGCGCAGCAGGTTGGGAATATCAATGCCGGACAGGGGATCGGTGCACGCCACGATCAAGACGTCCCCCGGCTGCATGCCCGCGAGCGCCTTGCGCGTTCGCAGCACCGGGAGCGGGCATTTGAGGCCGCGAAGATCGAAAGTCTTTTCCGCCATCGGAGAGGGTCGCAAAAACCGAAACCTGTCCTTATCATAATGGCCATGTCGCTGCCGCAAACAATCAGCGCACCGCGGGACTGAGCCGATGCCGATGCGCGTTTTCGGTCTCGCCGGCTGGAGTGGGTCCGGCAAGACGACGCTGATCACCAAGGTCATCCCGGTGCTGATCCGGCGCGGCCTGAAGATCGCGACCATCAAGCATGCGCACCACGAATTCGACATCGACCGGCCGGGCAAGGATTCCTGGCTGCACCGCGAAGCCGGAGCGAGCGAGGTCATTGTTTCGTCGGGCCGCCGCTGGGCGCTCGTTCACGAGTTGCGCAGTGCGCCCGAGCCGTCGCTCGTGGAATTGCTGGCAAAGCTCAGTCCGGCCGATCTGGTGATTGTCGAGGGCTTCAAGCGTCAGAGCTACCCCAAGCTCGAAGTCTATCGCGCGGCGGTCGGCAAGCCGCTCATCTATCCCGAGGACGATTGCATCGTCGCAATCGCGGCCGACGTGCCGTTGCCGCGTGCGCAATTGCCGGTGCTGATGCTCGACGAGATCGAGGGCATCGCCGACGTGGTTCAGGCCGAAGCGGTGCCGTGCGAACAGGTCGGCGCACCGCGCGACGGGAAGTAGCGTCGGCTGCCGGATGGGCGGGAGGCCTTGGGAGGTCAGGCTTGGGAGGTCAGGCTTGGGAGGTCAGGCTTGGGAGGTCAGGCTTGGGAGTCAGGCTTGGGAGGCAGGTTGAGGTCAGGCTTGGGGATATTGCGCCGCAAGCCGCTCGGCCTCGGCGGCCTGCTCGGGCGTGTTGACATTGAAGAACGGATCGATCGGCGTAACGCCCCAAGGCGCGATTCCGAGCGGGTAGCGCGCGCTCCACTCGCCGACTTTGCTAATACCCTCGCGGGTGAGTGCACGGCGCAACTCTTCGCGTAACGCCACCGGCCAAATGGCGACGACCGGATGTGGCCGCCTTCCCGAAGTGGCGCAGGCGATCAGTGCGCTCGCGCCAACGCGCGCCCGATGCAGGCGCATCACCAGATCGCGCGGCAGGAACGGACAGTCGCTCGGCGCACTCACGATCCATTCGATCTGCGTGGCGCGATCTGCTGTCCAGTCGAGACCGGCAAGAATCCCGGCGAGCGGGCCCGCATGGCCCGGCACACTGTCCGCGACGACTGGGAGCGCGGTGTCGGCAAAGCGCGCAGCGTCCGTGTTGGCATTGATGATGAGATCCGCGCATTGCGGGCGCAGCCTTTCGACGACGCGCTCGAGAATGGTGGCGCCGCCGACGCGGATGCGCGCCTTGTCGGCGCCGCCCATGCGCCGCGCGAGCCCACCGGCGAGGATGACGCCGATGGTGGGGGGATAGGCCATGCGCGGACCGCCAGTGGACGCTGCTCAAGCGCTGCCGCCGAGCAGGCGGTCGATCTGCGCCGCGCTCGGAGTCACATGATAGAACGCCGTGTAGAAGTCGCGGGCGAGCGCCTTGATGTCTTCCGGGAACAGGTCCGGATAGAAGATCTTGCCGAGCCACCACAGCCCGATCAGGCGGTTGACCGCGGGCGGAAAATCCACCCAGCCGAACGGCAGCCTGGGCGCGAGGTGGACACGGCCTGCCTTGACCGCCGCGATCGAGGCCCATTCCGGATCGTTGCGCACCTTCGACGCAAAATCCTTGTCTCCCGCGATGATGATCTCGGGATTCCAGGCGCGTATCTGTTCGATGGTCGCCACGCCGTGCGAGCCGCGCAGGTCGGCCGCAACGTTGCGGGCGCCGATGAATTCAATCGGCTCGGCGATCATCGAGCCGCCGAAGCCGGTCTGCAGGCCGCTGGCGTCGCGCGCGTAATAGACGCGCGGGCGGGCTTCGCTCGGCACCGACGCGCTGCGTTGGGTGATGATGGCGATGGTGTTTTCGGCGTAGCCCGCGAGCTTGTCGGCCTGATCGCTGCGGCCGATCAGCGTGCCGAGCGCGCGGTAGGTCGCGCCCATCCGATCGAGATGTCCGTCAAGCAGCGCGTAGGGAATGCCGCTTTGCTGCTGCACCTTCTCGGCTAGTGACGCGAAGCCTTTGTCCACGTTGCCGATATCGACAATGAGTTCGGGCTTGAGCGAGGTCAGCGCGTCCAGATTGACATTGTCGCTGCCCCGGCCGGTCAAGCGCGGCACCTGCGGCCGCGCCGCGATCTCCGGCAGCAGGAATTCGCGCGCCTCCTGGCTTATCGGTTCGACCCAGCCGGCCAGCAGGTCCGGCGCCAGCGTATAAATCTCGACGGCCGCCGGCGGTCCGGCAGGATAGACGCGCAACACGCGATCCGGCACCGTGATGGTCCGGCCGGTGGAATCCATGACGCTGAAGGCAAAGCCGTAGCGCGGCGCGGCCAGAGTTGCCGCCAGCCCGCCGAGCAGCGTTCGGCGATCGATTCTCATCTTCGTCTCATTTCGCTTCGGTGTCCGGTACCGGGACATTGAAGCCATTCAGGGTGACCGAGACAAGGCAATACAGGCCGACGAGGTAGATCAATTCGGCGGCGCCGTGCGTGCCGAACTCCTCGACGGCCCGCCGATAGACGATCTCGGGCAGGGTGCCGTGGTTCAGCAGCGCCGAGGTGACGTCGTAGGCTGCCGCCTCTTCGCGCGTGAGGTCGGTCGGCCGGTGGCCGGCGGCGATGACGGAGAGCTTGTCGTCGGACAGTCCCCGCCGCTCGGCGGCGATGACGTGGGCGTAAAGCTCATAAGCCGAATGGAAGGTGGTTCCGGTGACGATGATCGCCACCTCTCGGGCGTTGCGCGGCAGCGATGGCGAGACCGAGAGCGCCAGCGTCAGGTCCCAGATCGGCTTGCCGAATTTGGGCTCGTGCAGCCACGGATTCCAGGGTCCCATCAGCGCGCCGTTTTCAGCGATGGTCTTGAAGCCCTGGAAATTCTTCTCGATGCCCGCGCGCATATCCTCGTAGACCGGGCGCTGTTCGGGGCTGAGATCGGCCGGGGCGATCAAAGGCAGGCGCATGGAATTTCTCCTTGGAGGACCAGGAGAACAGCCATAGCGCACTCACGGCTTCTCGTCAGGAACCGGCAGGGCTTTTACGAAAATTGCGGTCGAGACATAAAAACCGACCAGCATCGCCAGTTCGACGATTTCGCGCGGCGAGAAGTCGCGCCGCAGCTCGGCAAAATCGCCGTCCGCCATGGGCGTCATCCGCGCGGCTTTCTCGGTAAAGTCCAGCGCGATTTTCTGCGCCGGCGTAAACGCAGTGCTGTGCGGCCAGAATGCGAGCTCATCGATCTGCCGCTCCGTCACACCACATTCGCGCGCCAGCGACAGGTGGCGCGACCAGACATAGGTGCAATCGATCACCTGGGCGGTCCGCAGCACCGCGAGTTCGGCAAGCGAGCGCGGCAGCTCGGTATCCCGCCGGAACGCCATCGCCATGTCGCCCGACGCCTTCATGAGCGCGGGGGCGTGCGCCATCATCCGATGCAGGTTGAGGATGCCGCTGCCGGCAGCGAGCGCCGTGAAAAGATCGCGGACGAACGGGTCCTCCGGCGTTTCGACCATAGGCAGGCGCGGCGATTGGCGGCCGTCAGCGGTCATGGCAGCACCAGGAGCTTGCCGGCGCTCGCCCGCAACTCGATCGTCCGATGGGCGGTCGCCACTTCCTCGAGACCGTAGGTCGCGAAAATCTTCTGCTTGAGCCGGCCCTGCGCGACCCAGGTGAAGATATCGTCGGTTCGCGCGCGCAGCTCGTTATGGTCCGCGATGTAGTGGTCGAGGCCGGTGCGCGTCAGGAACAGCGATTTGCGAAACAACAGTTCGCGCGGGTCGATCGGCGGCACCAGCCCGCTCGCCTCGCCATAGAGCGCCAGCGTGCCGCGCGGGCGCAGCGAATCCATGCTGCGAATGTAGGTGTCGAGCCCGACCGCGTCGTAGACAACGTCAACGCCGCGGCCGCGCGTGATGCGTTTGACGGCTTCGGCAAAATCCTCCGCCGCGTAGACCACGACGTGGTCGGCGCCGGCCTCACGCGCGATGTCGGCCTTGGCGGGCGTCGATACCGCGCCGATCACTTCGGCGCCGCGGATCTTCGCGATCTGGCACAGGAGAATGCCACAGCCGCCGGCGGCGGAATGCACGAGACAGGTGGTTCCCGGCACAAGCGGAAAAGTCGAGGTGGCGAGATAGTGAGCCGTCAGGCCCTGGAACAGCACGGCGGCGGCGTCTTCGAATCCGACGCTAGCGGCGAGGGGAACGGTCCGCTCCGCGGAAACGAGCGTGTGGGTAGCGTAGGAACCGGCGGCAAAGATAAAAGCGACGCGGTCGCCGACGGCGACGTCGCTCACGCCAGGGCCGACGGCCTCGACGATGCCGGCGCCTTCGAGGCCGAGCGTGAATGGCAGATCGCGCTTGTAGAGCCCGCTGCGCAGTTGGGTATCGAACAGGTTGACGCCTGCGGCCTTGACCTCGACCAGAACCTGCCCCGGACCGGGGGAGGGCAATGGCAATTCCTCGAGCACCATTGCTTCGGGGCCGCCGTGCGCATGCACGCGGATCGCTTTCACCGCTGTCGCTCCGCCATCAGGGTTATTTGCTGCACAACATGAAATCGACAGCCACCGGCGTCGCCTTGAAATAAGCCTCGCGGAAAGCGGCCGCATCCGGGAACGTGCTGCGATCGACTTCGCGCCGGACCAGTTGCACGCGCAAGGGGTCAAGGTCGAACGGGAAGGGATCGAATGCAATTCTGTTGCCTTCGATGGTCTTGACCGTCAGCCGCGCCGGCGCTGAGCGTCCGTCATAGGAGGTCGGCACCGGTTCGATGAAATCGTCGACCACGTCCTTGTTGCACAGGAACAGCGAGATGAAGTCAAAAGCCTGCAGGAGCTGATAGTTGGTCCAGAACTCGGCTTCGTCGTAGTTACGTAGTAGCGCCGCCTGGGTTTCTTCGTTGCGCGCAAGGAAATCTTCGTTGTCCTCCGGCAGGTTTTGCGTATTGAAAATCTTCGGATTGGTCATCTTGTCGTAGCGGCCGCGCTGCAGGCCGGTTCGATGCTTGCTCACCAGCAGGCCGGAATAGGGATCGATGCGGGTCATCCAATCGATGGCCCATTCGAACGCGCGCCGCTGCGGTTTTCCCCAGACCACCTGAAGGAAGTTGAGCGGCTTGCCGGTGTCCGGCGCGATCGAGGGGCTCGCCTCGTAGTCGTACCAGCCGCTGTCGTGAAACATGGCGGCGCGAACCACGGCCTCATAGGGCTTCGGGCGCGCAAAGATCTTGTTGCCCCAATGCGCCGCGCATTGCCCCGAGAGCTTGGCGTGATCGGTCTGGCCGATCAGGATCAATGAGCCGTCGGGTCGTTCGCGTACAATCATGTTTCCTGCCCACTCGCTTCTTTATGTGTTTGCCGTCGGCGAGACGGTAGCAGAGGCTTTGCGCGGCGGGCAACGCGGGGCTGCAACGCGGGGCTGCCGACACGCGGCAACACGCGGGGCGGGGTCGCGGCGTTACCCGCTCAAATTGAATGTTTTCCGGGCTTCCGGCCGCGGCAGTCGGCGGGATTCGGCGGAGGTTGTGTTTAGGGATGCCGCGCTATATTGCATTTCCCCGCGCCGGAGGGATGGCCGAGTGGCTGAAGGCGCTCGCTTGGAAAGCGTGTATACGGGAAACCGTATCGTGGGTTCGAATCCCACTCCCTCCGCCAGAAGCCCCTCCGCTCTCATTCGCCATTGTTCGACGGCGACCGCATAATCAATTGCAATATCGATGTATTTCGCTTTAATGGTGTTCGCGCTCGTTCGCCGTAGATCGCCCCAAGCCGGCTCAGACTCGTGGGCATTTTTGTGGGTCTAGGCGGAGAGTTCTGTTAGGCGGACAGTTATGGTAAGTCGGGATTCGAACCCACAATAGGGCTAGGCGGAGAGTTCGTCCGCCAATAGTGAGGCACACGATGGTGCAGAAACTGCAACGCTTGACGGCACTCGCGGTGAACCGCACGAGCAAACCTGGTCTATATGCGGACGGCGGCGGTCTCTATCTGCGCGTCGGCCGCAACGGTTCGAAACGTTGGGCATTCCGTTTCATGTTGAACAGCAAGCAACATGAGATGGGCTTCGGCGGCTTGAATAAGGTGAGCCTCGCGAATGCGCGTAAGAAAGCAGGCGATGCGCGTCTTCTCCTGAGCGAAGGACGAAATCCTCTCCTTCACAAAGGCGACGTAGCAACGGAAATGCCGGCAAACACGCCGCGTTCAATGACGTTTGACCAGTGTGCTGAGCTATATGTCAGCGCACATGAGGTTGCCTGGAAAAACGAAAAACATCGACAGCAATGGCGAAACACGCTCGCTACTTACGTATCACCCGCCTTCGGTGCAATTCCCGTGAAGGACGTCAATACAGACCACGTTCTAAAGGCGATCGAACCAATCTGGAACAAAAAGACAGAGACGGCGAGCCGGGTACGTGGACGAATTGAGGTCATTCTGGATTGGGCGAGGGTGCGCGGCTACCGATCCGGCGATAATCCAGCACGGTGGCGCGGCCATATGAGTCATCTGCTGCCTTCGCGCAACAAAGTGCAACACGTAAAACATCATGCCGCACTACCCTATGAAGAACTTCCCTCGTTCATGAAGGAGCTTCGGGGAACGGAAGGCACGGCTTCGCTGGCGCTTGAGTTTCTTATTTTAACGGCGGCCCGTACAAGCGAGGTGATTTATGCCCGCTGGTCAGAGGTCGATTTTAAAAATCAAACTTGGGCCGTTCCCGCCGCACGCATGAAGTCACGGCGAGAACATCGGGTCCCACTTTCACAACCGGCGATCGCGGTGCTTAGAGAGGCAAAGAAGCTCGACGGCGATTATATATTTCCGGGACGCGTCTCAGACACGCCGCTCTCAAACATGGCGCTGTTGATGTTGCTCGGCCGAATGAACCGAGGTGATGTGACCGCGCACGGTTTTCGGTCGAGATTTCGCGATTGGGCGGCGGAGCAAACGAATTTTCCAGACGAGGTTGTCGAAATGGCGCTCGCGCATGCGACAGAGAGCAAGACTGAGGCGGCGTACCGGCGATCGGACTTTTTTGAGAAACGACGGCGATTATTGGATGAATGGGCGGGATACTGTGGAATGCGACCCCGTGACTGATTAGGAAATCAACCAGTTTCTTCATCAGTTAGAGGAATCGTAACAAAGGCGACTTTCGTACGACTGTTGAGGAAATGCGCTTTTCTTCACCAGTGTGATCTGATTTTTGCCCGCGCGCATTACCACTCGAGCCCGGTTTTTAACGCGCTATTCCCTGAACGCATGCAACGAGTAGGCACGGCGAGACCGTGGCAGCAAAGACGCCCGCAGCCGTCGGACGAGCCTTCGGCGTGTCAGTGCGCCGCACGATTTCAGCCAAGACGCCGTCGCGTCGACCGTGTGCGACCCGACGACAAGAGACTAAGACACAGGAACGCTCTGCGCGTGTTTGAAGACGTTGGCGGGGTCGAAAGCTGCCTTGATCTGTTTCAGCCGCGCAAGATTCTGACCCCAATAGGCGGTTGGCCAGTCAACAAGATCAAGATCGCAGTAATTCACATAGGCCGCGCCTGAAACGTAGGGGCGCATCGCCGCGTAGAGCTTGCGGATGCCGTCGAGGCGTTGCGCCGTTTCGCTCGCGCTGGGCCATTCGCTTCCATACTGGATGCAATAGAGAGTCCCGGCGCGATGCGCGAATGCGGTGGCGGTTACCGCGGTGTCTGCCACCGCCCCGCCGTAAGAATCGCAGATCACGTAGATGCCGCTTCTGGCGACGACCTGCTCCATGAGCGTTACAAGACCGGCGTCGCTGATGGGTGAGCTCACATAATCCGACTTTCCCTTCATGAACTGCGTCGGATAACTCCAGCCGCCGGAAAAAAAGTTGATGGCTTCAAGGTAGGACATCGGGCTAATCACTGGGTTCGCCGACAGCGCGTTCAGCGACCGATGCAGTTCGCTGAGCGACCCAATCGAGATGCCTGCACAGTGCATACTGATGGTGCCACTGGTCGTGCGGCCGATCACCAAATTCGAGTTCGAGCGATCGAGGCGCCTGTGGCGCCCACGCCTGCCATTCCTTCATGACTGCAGCGGCGCGCCGAGCCGACAACGATGGCCATTCGATTTTGAAAACCAGAACCTTCGCGACCTCGTAAAGTTTAAGACGGTACCCTGTCGCTACGCCGAAACTGCCGCCTCCACCGCCACGGCAAGCCCAGAACAGGTCGGTGTTTTGTTCCGCGGCGGCCGTGATCTGGTTTCCCTGCGGGTCAATCAGGTCGATCGACAGCACGTTATCGCAAGCGAGACCACATGACCGCGCCAGATAGCCATAGCCGCCGCCGAGCGCGTGGCCGGACACGCCTACCGTCGGACAGCTGCCACCGGGAAATGCCAAGCCGTGCCGCGTGATAGCTAAGTAAATATCGCCCAGTGACGCCCCCGCGCCCACGGTCGCGGTATTGGTCTTGGTATCGACCGAGATCGCATCCATCAGTCGCATGTCGATTACGACAGTCGAGCTTTGCGAAAAGCCCTCGTAAGAATGGCCGCCGCAGCGCACCGCAAAGGGTAGATTATTGATACGACACCATTCGACCATCGCACCGACCGACTTGGCAGTCTTGCACAAGGCGCGCAGTTGCGGCGTCTGCGCCGTGCGCAGGTTGAATGAAGCCTGATATTGCGCGAATTGCGAATCTCCTGGGCGCAGCAGCAATGCGTCGGCCACGGGCAGATCGGGAAGGGTCGGTAGTGGCGCTTGGTCCGCAGCACCGCGCGAAGCAATGACCGCCGGGCCGATGATTGCGCCTGCTGCGGCGCCGCTCAATACATTGCGACGGGTAAATTTAGCCATCGTCTTCCCACGCGACTGCGACTATCAATCGGCTTAACTGGCGGTGCGGTCGTATCTGCAACGGTAAACAAGATTTGTTCAGGTGACTGTATAGTCACCGAGCCTTGACGCGGCGCTAACTTCTGTGTGATCGCCAGGCTACGAATAGCTATGCCAGATAACATCCTGCAGCCGCTACCGGCTCGCCCGAAGAATATTCAAGCTCCAGCCCTTGATCCGGAGTTCATCACGGCAACTGATGAAGAAATTGTACTTTCTTAATAAGTTCGATTTCGATCGCGGCTGTTAAGGCTTGTATCTTTTACAGCAACGTCAGGCGGCATCGCGATCATACCGCCCGCCATCGGGCCAGGCCATCACTGCCGTCATAGGCCATCCAGGTTTAGAGCCATGGTGGCGTCATGCTGAAGAGAGTTGGTTAGGTCATAGATCGAGCGAACGCTTGTCCCTATTTGAATGTCGCCGCTTATAACAGTGATGGCGATCAAAGAGCGTCTCGAAAAGCACTTCGACCGCGGCTTCGACTACACCTACATCCGCAAGCTTGTCGGTAAAGTCCGCAACGAAATCTCCCACGAGATAACGTTAGTGACCTGGGCGCATCACTGATGTTCTTGATGTCCGCATGATTTAAATAGCCGACGTCAGGGAGGACGCATTCGATGTCGGTCCCGTGACGGGCAGTTTTGTGCCGGTTGCCGAAACTGGTCCCGCGCCAATAGGTGTCTGCCTGGCCATCGGTCGCGGTCGCCTGTGACCGACGCGCCAGTTTCCCATCGGACATGGGACTTGAAAGGGTCGCCGACCGCCTTTCTGATCCAATCGCTCCCGCTGGAATTTGCGGCTGCGCTCCTTCATCGGGCAATGCGTAAGGGCCCGGGCTTGCACACAAATCCCTTTCCTCAGCAATTTTACAGGTATATTATTGCTACAGAAATGGAGCCTCTCCCGTGCCCCCAACCCGGCCTCGCGAAGTCTCTACCACCGACAAGGGCGCCGTCCTCACCAAAGCCACGCTCAGGGCCGCGTCCCAGTTGGGACTGACCAATAAGGTACTCGCGACCGTGATCGGTGTGTCGGAAGCAACCGTCTCGCGAATGCGTAGCGAGGATTACGAGCTCCAGCTCGGGCAAAAGCCATTTGAACTCGCGGTCTTGTTCGTGCGGCTCTACCGTTCGCTGGACGCCATCGTCGGCGGTGACGATGTGGTTGCGAGTTCCTGGCTGAAGAACAGCAACGCAGCGCTCCACGGAGAGCCGATTGCGCTGATCCAAACCGTACCCGGACTAATGAATGTCATCCAATACCTCGACGCTCGCCGCGCTGTCGTCTGACGCACGCCCGCTTGCCGGCATTTGCTGGCGATTAGTCGAAGCTCAACACCACGTCTCGACGCTAAAGCTTGTGGATTCGGTGTCGGAGCAGGAGCTGCTCGAAGACCTCATCGACGCGACTAAGCCGCCGGTGCCGCCCGAGTGTCGCGACCTGCATTACCTTTTATCGACACCGTTTCGGTATGGAGCGGTCTATCCCAATGGATCACGATTTCGGCGAGCCGGTATGACCGAAGGCGTATTTTACGCTTCGGTGACGCCGCGGACGGCTGTCGCCGAGATAGCGTTTTACCGGCTGCTATTCTTCGCCGAATTGCCCGATACTTCCTGGCCCACGAACCCCGCCGAATACACGGCTTTCTCGGCCGAATACGCCACCAAAAAAGCGATCGACCTGACTAAAGGTAAGTATAACGCCTACAGGAAGAAGTGGATGCACAGAACCGACTACAGCCACTGCCAGGCACTCGCTGAAACTGCTCGCGCAGCTAAGATAGAAGTTATTTGCTACGCCTCGGTTCGCGATCCGGGCCACGGACTGAATTTCGCGCTGCTCACTTGCCGTGCCTTCGCGCAGCCAAAGCCGATCGAACAACAGACATGGCATATTCGCCTGAGCCAGGCGGGGGCACACGCGATCTGCGAAGCCCCGAAATTTGGCATCACGTTCGATCGCAAGACCTTTGCGGCAGACCCACGTATCGCCAAGCTGCGTTGGGTTCGCGCTTAGAAGTTGGCATTCGTGGGTAGCTTTGTGGGTCGAACGCCGGTGGCGGCGAAATCTTGAGTTGAATCAATAGGGGAGGGCGGAGACCTCCGAGAGGAGAGCAAAGGCTTATGGGGCTCATCCTCCGAAGCGTACTTCCGACTGGACAAATTGCTTCGGCAGCTCGCCAATCCGAACTTGCACGACATCCCCACGCAGATGCCGTTCCGCGTCGAGTTGTGGGATCGTTCCGATCAGCACATTCGGTGGGTGATCGCAGCCACGTCTAGCGTAGCGATTGGGCACGCGGCGCTCGACGCTGCGATCGCGAACTGTCCTGATCAGAGGTTCACGCTGCGGAATGGGATACTTGTCATTCGACAGCATACGGCCGAAGGGTCATAGCGTCGCAGCATTAAGGTTCTACCGTCTCGCGAATTGCGTCTCAGCGGGCGAGCAATTAAACGATCGATTGAAAAGGCCCGACTGGGCGGCACGCATCCCCCCGACCCCCACCGCCCAGCCAGAAGAACCTAAATTGAGGCAACAAACCTGCGATAGCCCCGAGAGCGTGGACTGCTCGGGGTTGCTTTTTACTGCCGGTCAATCGTCAGTTTGAGATTTCCCCATCACTCCCACCTTCGCGATTAAGCCCTGAGAATGAGGCACGAAGTGGGCGGTCAGGGAAATGCTGGGGCGCAAAAGCAAGAACCCCGAGCGCTCATATCAATTTGGCCTCCGACCTATCGACTTTTGTTTTGTTCTTCTTCGCTTTCTTGGCAGCCTTCTTTGCCGACTTCTTTAACATTTTCTGCAGCTTCTTTTGTTTGACCATGATGCCCTGCAAATTATCGACGTCGCCGCCGAAGCGGCCGCTCATCACGGCGCGACGGTTCGCGCAGAAGCAAATACTTGCGGACGAACATCCCATCTCGTCCAGGCATCGGGCCGCCGCAAGCGCGACAGGTTACCTGGCGATTTACCGTTTCGGGCTCAACTTCGACTTTGGTGACGTTATATAGCGCGTTGCAATGCGGACATTTGAAACGTATCGACGCCACGATGCACACCCTCGGTTCGCCACTCCCCTATAGCAGGCGCGCCGCCAAACGCTACACCCGTTAACTAAGCCTAAAAACGAGAGAACCCCGAGCCGCGCGACCCAGGGTTCCTGAGCTTATCGCTCATTTTAGGCGAGCGTACCGGGCGCCGTTCATCCGGGTGGATGGAGACGCGCTAGGTTAACTTCATAACCAGCGGCGGGGATTGAGGGGGCAGGGTGCCGCAGGTTGCCTTACCCAGAACACTAGAACCAATATGCCTTCTCGCTCCATTGTGCTCAGGGGCCGATGTACCTGTACTTCTGTATGTGTGAACGCCGTCGGTTCGCGCACCACACGCATGGCTAACGCCTGCGGCGAGGCCGAGGCGTAATGTTCGCGCTCGCCGCGCCTTGGGCACTGCTATTTCCGTCGGCGCAATGGACGGCTGGCCACTGGCCAAACAACTGACTGCAGCTCTGAGCGGCTGCTTTGTCCATGTTACCGAATGACATTAGAGCGGTAAGAACAAGAGCAGCGAGAAAAGCGGTCGAGCAAAAATACTTGTACATTTTAATTCTCCCGCATTGGACGCTCTCAATGCGGGTAATGTGGTCAACGCGGACTATTCAATGTAAGTGTGTAACCGAACTGTGATGGCCTTCATGCCAGCTACTAAAGTTGCAGGTCGGCCTGTCATTCCTCTGGCGGCGGCAGCGGCTCCTCAGGGTCCAGGTCGCGAAGCCTCGCCTCAACGTATTCCCGCATCATGATCCAGAAGTCTTCCGCTGGGTTCTGCTCAGCCTGATTGTGGATGGCGTTCAATAGTAGCTTAAGCGGACCTTTTTGGTTGCCAGATTGCGCGTCGCAGAACTGATCGATCCACTGTTCTCCCAAGTGCACCCGCATGCCCTCAGCGTCAGAAGCGGTCCGGCGCAGCTTGTCCATGCAAATTCGAAGGTCATCCATCAATGCCTCTCCCCACTTGCTCCCGGTGCAAGGCTCGCAAGCTTCGAAGCGCAGACTATATGTTAGCTATGCACCCACGGACTGCGCCACTGTTATTAATTTTGGCAACGTTGCTTGCAGGTTGCGCCGGTTCGCTGCCAGGTCCGCCGACCGGTGCCCGGTTGTACCCGGATCGCGGGGTACAAAGCGAACGACTAAAAGTCGGCATGACCGAAGCCGAAGTCGTTGTGATTTTAGGAGAGCCTACGCACAGAACATCATCGACGTGCGGGCGCACCTTCAATGACCCCTGGACGTGCAACAAATGGAGCTACTACGGCGGGCGATCAGGCAACAACATTGAAATCAGATTTAGAAAAATGAACGACCGGGATTGGACGGTAAATAGCTGGCACACCTACTAGCAGCGCAACTATTCTGTGCCCGATCGCCTCGCGATTGACGTAGGCGCGGCGCGCCATAAGGAAGACGGCAGCGACGTAAGGGCAGAGCGGCAGCGCTGCAACGCGCCGTCACTATGTTTCCTGAGCGGAATTTGTGGCGCTCGATACACCGGAAACTTAATGGGTGTTGCCTCAAGCACGTCGATCTTCGCTAGGGTTACTGGGTCAAGCCGTCGTCGATAAGCCGCTATACACTTTGCTGAGCAAAATTTCATCCGCCAATACTGTTGGATTGGACCAAGCGGCTCCCGACAGTGGTCGCAGCGGATTGTCATGACTGGCCGTCCGTTCGAAATGGGCGCGATGCGCCGTAGCAGCGAAAGTCGCAGTAAATCGCATTGGTCCCGACACGACGAACGTATCCCCTACCGAGATGCCCTGAGCAGTACCGGCAGCCAACCTTGCCTTGAAGGTTTATGTCGTTCACTTGGATCCAATGTATCCCCACCCACTGCACTGAAGGCGCAGAAACGGTGCGAACAAAGCTGGGTACGGTGTCCATCGCAAATTCCGAAACATTCAGCGAGTAAACGCAATCGCTGAGCGCTGGTTCCACCGCGTTTGCGCCGCCATCAAACGCGTGAAGCCCATACCCATCAAAATTTCACAAAACTTGCGAAGGCCCAGACGATCGGTATGGGCTCATCTAAATCTCAAAGGTTTGCGAAGTGCCAATGCTGCGGCCCGGCGCGGGCGATTTTGGCCCCGGGGGCCTCGATCGATGCTGGAGCGATGAGGCGCGCCTGAGACGCAACGAGCAACAAATCAGGGGAGTAAACAACAACAAAACGTTCGTCGTAGCGCGTATTTGTTATGAGCGAGCTGAGCGCTGCGGTAAGATAAGCGAGCCTGCGAAGCGGCTGCTATTCGCTTCGCAGGCTCTCACTCAAACCAAAGGGGTACAATGACTGAGGGTAAGCAAAGCTTATACGAAGCGGCGCTCCGTGCCAGGATGATATCGGGCGTCCGCACCATTGCTCGTGGGCTCGCACGTGACGCGGTGAAGCGCCAGCTCCGCGATCGAGGGCTGAAGGTCAGTCACTAGAGCGCGAAGGAGATTAGCGTGCTGGCCGAGGAGTACTTGCCCCAGCATCCCGAACTGATCAACGAGGCAGTCACACGGGTCGAGAGGTTGCGGGTGGAAGGCTATCTCGGGAAGAAAGCCCAGGCCATTCGTAATCCTCCCCGGCTCCCCCCGCTGCGCCGTGCAAATCTTTCAAGTAATGCACAGCGCGCCGAGGGCTGAGCCACAAGCGCTTTCGCCGTGCAGATATCTCGATCAAAATGGAGAGGGAAACGATCATTGGCTACGCGCGGGTATCCGACGGATGGGCAAACGCTTGAGGCGCAGCAAACGGCGCTGATCGCGGCCGGAGCTGAGCGGGTATTTGCGGGGCGGTTGGGCTGCGTGGCCGCGCCAGAGCCAGGGGACGGTCTGCTAGTAACCAAGCTCGACGGGCTGGCACGGAGCACTCGCGATCTGCTGAACACGCTAGACGCGATCGGCACCGAACGTTCGCCCCCTCATTTAGGGGGGTGACGCGATAGACCTCGGATGCTTCCCGTCCGGAGTTGCATTTTCCCTATTACCGGTCGGGGATTTTGACCGCAACCGTAACCGGGGTCGGGCCGCATGTCGAGCCAGCCACCAACCACGCCAAACTCGGATGCAATTGCACGGCCGCTGTGCCCCATATGCGGTACCGTAATGGGGCTGACACAAACCGACCCCGACAAACCGGATCGCGACGAACGGACATTCCACTGCCGCAACTGCGGGCACACGAAAAGTGTCGTGGTCGATTAAGAATACAGGAGCGAAAAGAGCTACAGGCGCGGTTCCGCCGAGGCTCCGAGCCGCGCGAAGTTATCATGGAGATATTTCCAATTGAGAAATTCACGCTTTGCCCGGCATAGGACCAACGTGAAGGTCTCCTCATTATAGAGGAGATGCCACTTACCATTGCCATGTAAACTGACGAGATATTCCAGCGCCTTGCGCGCGCCGAAAAGTTTTTCGGACACCGTACTTCCGGTTATGGTTGAGTATCGCCGGACCATCACGCAAGACTGCACAAAGCTCGTAAAAATTCGGCAAATCCTCATCTCGAATCATGAAAACTTCACCCTAGCGGCAAACGGCGGCCCCTGGCGGCTGGGTCCTTTATTCAATCGCGACAAGAAATCGATAACCAGCCCGTGTTAGTGCACGCCACGCCGGTTTCCGTCTGAGCGCCGGCAATGGTGAGAAGCAGCCCGGCCGCTGCACGGATGTACTGTAGCGACCTGGGCTGCATTCCCGTCCGCGAAAGGACGCAGTCTGAAATGTTTGCCGACGACCGCGATGCGCACGCCTGACGATTTCAGAGCTATGGCCGACCAATGCATCTCGTGGTCGCAAGAGGTGCCGAGCACGCTTGCTCGCGACGCGTGCCTCTCTCTTGCTCGAATATGGCTGAGAGAAGCGGCGAAGGCCGAGACGATACCCACCGTTTTGCCCATCGCTCCCAATCTAAGGTACGACGGGCTATTGTCGTTCAGCCTAGGGGATCGACCCACAGCTTCATCCAAGAACCTGCCAACGGCTCGACGCTAATCGAGCGGGTAGACCTTGGCCCGAATGGCTAAGCGCGCCGGCTCGGGCCCGGCGCAGGTCGCGCGGTTCGTAGCCTGCGCCCAGGTGCACTTTGTCGACCCGAAACCGGATAGGTGCTGGGGGTCACGGGGCATTAAACCCCCATCCATCAGGCCGCGGTAGCCGACGCCTCGGGTGCGGGTGGCTCACCGGCAAATACAACGCTGCCACGCCCTTTGTGCTTTGCCCGATAGAGCGAAGCATCGGCGCAGACCGCGAGACGGTCGAACGTCACGCCATCGTCCGGTGCCAACGCGATGCCGACACTGGCGCCGATGCGCACCTCCTGACCCTGGATTAAGTAGGGTGCGCTGAGCGTGCGGACGATCCGATGCGCAAGCAAGTGCGCTTCGTCTTGGCGGCGAATGCCGACCTGCAGCACCACAAATTCGTCGCCGCCGACGCGTGCGACTGTGTCGCCGATGCGCACGACGCCGGTAAGCCGCTCGGCGACGATCTTGAGCATGGCATCGCCGGCCGAATGCCCCAAGTTATCGTTGACCGATTTGAAGTGGTCGAGATCGAGGCAAAGAAAGGCTAGTGCCGTATTGCTCTGCCGCATCTGGACAATGCCTTCGTTGAGGCGTGCGCGCAGCAGCGTCCGATTGGGCAGGCCAGTCAATCCGTCCTGTCCGGCCAAAATCGTGAGATCCTGCCGTGTAAGCAGTTGCTGGAGCGTCGTGCGGTAGGTGTGACTTATCGCCTCCGTGCCGGCGGCAGCAAATGCAATGAGGAGGACTGCTTGGCCGACGTACATCGCCGTGACGTAATGGTCACCCGCACTTGCTGCATGGATTAGATAGCCGACGACGGTGGGCACGACGGCCAAAACGAGGCTGACGACACCGGCGGTCGGCCGCACACCGAGTCGCGCAACAATACCTGCACCGTAGCCGAACATAACGCTTGTGACCAACATCGCGACCATCGGGTCGCCGAACGTGATTGCCCGGAAATTGAACGCGCCAAGCACCAGCGCGAAGATGTAGGCGCCGATCACGTAGAGTCGTTCCCAACGCGCTGGGTTCCTCACGCCCACAAGTCTGGCTCGGCGGCGATAGGAGACGATCAGTAGGACCCTGCCGACGGTGACCGTCAGGCCTAAAGCAGTGATCGCCCAGACGACGACGTCATCGTTCTTTGCCGCAACCAATATGCCGACCGCCGTCAGGACGACGCCGATGACGACCACTGGCGGCAGACTAGTAAAGATGATCTCGACGAGTTCGGCAAAAATGGCGTCGGGAAGCCGTCGTTTCGACGACAACAGAACCGCGCGAACAAATCCGGGCATGATCGGTAGCTTCGGACGATAGTCTGTAAGTACCGTTAAGGCAAAGCCATCAATTGTCTCCGCCGTACCGCGTATTACCGAGCGTGGCCGAAGACCAATTCATAGGCCGTTTCGTCGTCGGTCACTTCATCGGCGGACCAGTCCTGCACGGTTTGGCCGGTCGCGGGCGCGTTAAACTAGATGTTGCAGCTTATAAATTGGTCGATCTTTTGCTGGCGGAAGAAAGCCAGCGGTTAGCGACAGGGGGTTCCGCTTTGATCCGCACTTATTGGTGAGCAAAGACTAGGTTATGCGGTATTAAAACCAACGCCCTCGGCCGTACCAGCCGCCTCCGCCGAGAAGCAGAACTATGATGACGATGATCAGAAGAGTTGTGGTGTCCATATTATCGCTCCCAGTGGTCTTGGCGGCGGTGTCGAACGCGTTTGCTGGACTGGTGCTCCAATAGCGCCGCCACTATCCAAGTCTGTGCAAGTGCAAACAGTTCCTGTTTGTCCTCGTGGGATTTGGCGTCGCCGGCGGCAAGCATTGCTTCTTTGGCGTACTGCCTGAACTGATCTAGGTTCGACATCGCACCTCGCGTTTGCCCGCGTCCCAGTTCGAAGGCTCGCTCGTTCAGGCCCGGCCGTCTGTTCGAAATTGCTCATGTCGCGCCAACGGCCCCATGGCGCCGTTTAAGCATTTAGCGCGCATCAGGTGAGCGGTATTGCTCAGACAGCTGTCGATCGGGAGCCTAAAATGGCGAGCCAAATGGATCGCAACGGTCCGACATGGGGAAATGGCCCGTGATTTCCGTAAAAAAGGATTTGTTGATGAAAACGCAATTGGTCATTGCCGTCGGCCTTCTGTCTGCTGCATCCGTTCTTGCGATACAAACCGCGGCGCCGGCACAAGGCATCATCGACGGCAGCCAGCACGGCGCCGCAGTGGGCAATCGCGATGCCGGTCCGGTTGGTGCGGTTGTGGGCGGTGTGGTTGGCGGGGTCGAAGGCGCTGTAGGACTTCCGCAGGGCCGCTACTATCGCCATGCCTACTACAATCGCCATCACCGCTATTATCGTTAGCGGCTGGCGATGGTCGACTCGAAATCGAGGGCTGTCGGTCCGTCGTATTCCTTGGAACTTCGTTCGGCCAGCCGACTTGACCTAACATCACTGGCACACCCTTTGGCGTCGGTTGACAGAGAGACAGTTTGTGCTCCCGCCTCACAGAGGAACGGGAGCAATGGAACGCAATCCCTCCAAAATAACGAACTGCCCGTCCTGCGGGGCGTTCATGGAGACAGTCAAGCCCGCTGCACTGGAGCATGCGCCTACGTTTCGGTGCAGATGTTGCGACCTCACCATACTCGGCGCGTCCCTGCCAAAGTCCACACGAACGAGCTAACCGTCTCGTCCTACCGAAAGCAGCCATAGAGTAACCCGCACCCGGATCGGGAGGAGGATCGCCGCAGCGAACGACGTCAAGACTCCACCGTGCAGATGAGGCATCATTGCGGTAATGACAAATCCTTGGCTCGATCTTTCAGTCAAAGCATTTCAGCTTGGTCTTGAAGCACAAAACGTAATTGCGCTCCGAATGATGAGACTGGCATCGGGCGGCGCCCCCGCACAGGCAGAGGCACGGCGCATGGTGAGCGAAAAGGCCACAGCTGCTGCTGAGGCTCAACTGGTTGCCGCTGCCGCCGCTTGGGCGGGAAACAAGGACCACGTCATCGCGGGGAAAGCGCTGAAGGTATTCGCAAAGCGGGTGCGCGCTAACAGGCGGAGGCTCTCGCGTCGATAGTTGCCCGGCGATGATGCACACAGGCCGATGTCGGCAGAAACCCGCTTACAGCCATTTTGTCATAATTATAATCTTCAACGGTCCATTATCTGCCATTGCCTGACAAGTTGCGCCTCCCTCGTTTTGTGGACGACGACCGGCCTGCGCGTCGGCCGGACGGAGCTATTTGGGGGAGCGCTTTTTGCCGAAGGCGGCAGCCACGTCTTTCTTCTTTATGCGCGCCGCCGGGTTACCGCGCTGACCGAGGTTCTGCTCTTTGGTACCATCACCCAACATCCCGGGATGAGACACCGCAACGCGCTTCTTGGCGTCACGAGGGGCAGTCGTTTTCTTGATCATTTCAATGCTCCATTAGAAAGGGCGTATCCGGTCGACCCGACATCTCTTTCGATCGTCAAAGAATAGACTGTTCGGAGGGTGAGATTTGGCCAGAATTGCACGCATAGTACCGTCCCACGCGGGCGCATCAGCCAACGCGTCAATAGTCCGTTGCATGCACCGTCTTGCCGCGATTGTCGGTAACCCATTGCGCATTGTCTGCGAGTTCGGTGAAGCTTCGTTCGAAGTCTTTGAAATTCATTCGCCTCGTTGGCGCTGTTCGCCATTCCCAACAGCTTGGCATATTCGCTCGCCTTGGCGCGATATTGCTGAGCAGTGAACATCGGTGACCCTTTCTGTAAGCGGCGCTTCAGCTTGGAGCTCCCGAGCGGGTTTCTCGCCGACGAAAACTGAAACGAAGATCAATATATACCCGATGCTGAAGTCGCTTCTGTACAGAATAGATCACTAAAGCACACTCAACGATGTGGACAGCTTTTCGGCCTGACACGCGAACGTGTCCGAACGGCTCGCAACCCTTAATGGCGATCCGGCGTTGTGACTATGCTCACGACAAATTCTTGTTTGAGCGGTATTAGGAGGATCAAGTGCTTCGTAAAACACTCATCGTTCTGTCCGCCGCGGTCGCGATCGGTTGCGTACCGATGGCAACGATTGCGGTAGCTGCCGGCCATCCAGGAGGTGGTCACGGCGGCGGCGGACATGCTGTGGCGGGACATGCAAACGCTGCCTCCTTCCGTGGCGGGCGTTCAACGGCCGGCTACGCGCGTGGCGGTAATGTTGCCCGATACGGGGGCGGCTATCGTGGCGAAGCGGGGTACGGCGGAAAGGGGTACGACAGCTGCGGCGGCCATGGCTACGCCGGATGCCCTGGCTATGGCGTTCCGCTTATCGCCGGCGCGGTGATGAACGGCATCCTGGGAGGTTACGGTCCCTACTGAAGGGCGATCCTGAATGAGTTGGTGGCCGGCGCCCGCGTGCACCGCTCGGCTTGTCGCTCGACGCCTTGGTGTTCCATTCACGGGACGGTCGGATCAAGCGGTTGGAACTTCGAGTGTCGGCACGGTTGCCGGACGTACGTCAACGCCAAAGCACCAGAGGAGCCACAAATGAAGCCTGGAATGCGGGAAGAAGACAGGCAAACCGAAGGCGACATCGCTCGGGAAAAACTGGGGCCACGTGGCGTGCCGGGTGGTCTCGATACACCGAGGATGACGCCGCAGGAAGAGAAAAATATCCCCAAGTCCGGCGAGTTCGACGGTCATACCGCCTAGTTGCGGGATTTTTGATCCTCTCGAAGTTTGTCGCGCGCTGATCTGCACACGCCGTCACAGGGGGAACGCATCGAATGGTCAAAAAAAGCAAATTGCTAAAGATCGCCAAGAAGGCGGAAAAGAAAGCGGCAAAAAAAGCCAGGAAAGGTAAAACGAAGGTCGACAGGTCGTCTGTCTCAAGGGAATCCCCCTTTTCCACGTAGCGGTACGGGAATAAGCCGGAGCGCTGGTCCGCAGGCCGCTCGCTCACTGCGGAGCGATGCCCCGCGCGTCGCAACCAACAACAGTAAACTACGACGATTTTCTTTCAGAATACCCACACCATCAACTTCGAAAAATTCGCGAAGTGAGCGGTTTTGACCAGGGGCCGGGACTTTCTGGGTTCAAGGTGAAAGGTGGTAGGTTTCCGCGTAGCAGGACGACGGAGTTTCCAATGGAGAACGTGGCGTCTTCTTTTCAGCGATGAAGCGATTGAGGCCAGCATCGAATATATCAATCGGGAATGGCAGAACTGACGGTCCGCGATGTTCCGGGTCTATACATGCTTGACGGTTGACCACAACTGGCGCCTGGTGGCGCTTGCGATAATGGTTTGCCTCTTGGCAAGCGCCGTCGCCATCAGCCTGTTTCACCGCGCCAAGGCAACTTCGGGACGCGCACGGCTGGTTTGGCTGGGCTTGGACTCCGCCGCGGCAGGCTGCGGCATCTGGGCGACTCACTTCATCGCGATGCTGGCCTACGATCCCGATATCGGCGCAGCGTACAATCTAGGTCTGACGATCCTTTCTTTGCTCATCGCGTCGTTGATTACCGGTGCTGGTTTAAGCGTGGCCCTGCTGGACTATTCGCGTTGGACCGCTGCCTTGGGCGGAGCGATCGTCGGCGGCGGCATTGCCGCGATGCATTACACTGGAATGATGGCGCTGGAGCTGCCAGGCCGCATTACCTGGTCGCAGAACCTCGTCATTGCCTCCGTGGTGTTCGGCGTCGCATTCGGCACACTTTCGATCATTTTTGCGGCACTGCGCGATAGCTGGCTGAATACATCAATCGCGATCGTGGTTCTTGCGCTCGCCGTCGTCACCATGCACTTCACAGGCATGGGCGCGGTATTGGTCATGCCCGATCCGGCGCGTGTCGCCGACCCCACGGCGCTGTCGCCGGCCGCTCTTTCCCTAGTCATTGCCGGCGTAACGGCAATCATTCTCGGCACATGTCTGGTCGCGGCATTGAGCGACCGCGAGGCGAGCCGGAAGTTGAAGCACCAGGAATTTCTCCTCGCCACGGCCCTTGAGAACATGTTGCTCGGTCTCTGCATGTTCGATGCGAATGGCTGCATCATCCTCTTTAACGCGCGTTACACCGAAATGATGAATGTCTCGGCCGCTTGGCTCAAAGGCCGATCCTTGCTCGACCTGCTGAGGCGCCGGAAAGCGTTCGGAATTTTTACCGGCGACCCGGAGGAACAGTTCGCGCAGGTGATCGCGGGCGCACGCGCAGGCAAATCAACGACCAGGATCGTGGAGACGGCGGCCGGTCGTTCGTTGCGCATTGTCGAGCAGCCGATGCCGATAGGTGGCTGGGTTTCGACCCTCGAGGACATCACCGAATCGCGGGAAGCCCAGGCGCTGATTTCCCACATGGCGCACCACGACGCGTTGACCGGCCTGATCAATCGCACGCAGCTGATCAAAGAATTGGAGAAGGCGATTGCCATTCTGCCTGCGAGAGGTGGCAGTCTGGCGTTGCATTTTGTCGATCTCGACCGCTTCAAGAACGTTAATGACACGCTTGGTCATGATGCCGGTGATTTTCTGCTCAGGATCGTTGCCGAGCGGCTGAGCTCGATAACCCGCGTTGATGATCTCGTCGCCCGGCTCGGGGGTGACGAGTTCGTCATTGTCCAGAGCCGGGTCAGCGGCAAGGATCAGGCTGAAGAGTTTGCGCGGCGCCTTATCTCTGCGGTGACCGCGCCGATCGCACTCGGGGAGCAGGCGATCGCTGCCACGATGAGCGTCGGCGTTGCGTTGGCCCCCGCGGACGGGACCAATCCCGAACGGCTTTTGAAAAGTGCGGATCTGGCGTTGTACGGGGCCAAGGCCGACGGCCGAAATTGCATCAGGTTTTTCGAGGCCGGGATGGACGCCGAGCTGCAAGCGCGGTTCAAACTCGAAAGGACAATTCGCGACGCGGTACTGCACGACCGCTTCGAATTGCACTACCAGCCGCTCTTCGAGCTACCGGGGCGCCATCTCACCGGCTTCGAGGCACTGATACGCCTGCCTTCGGGAGACGGAGCGCTGATCCCACCTTTGGTATTCATTCCCGTTGCCGAGGATTTGCAGCTCATCGGCAAAATCGGCGCGTGGGTGTTACGGGAGGCTTGCCGCACCGCCGCGACCTGGCCGGAGAACCTGACCATTGCGGTGAACTTGTCCCCCGCGCAGTTCCTGGCCGGTAACGTCAGCGATATCGTCGCCGCTGCTTTGAAAGAGACCGGCCTCGCGGCGCGGCGGCTTGAACTGGAGATCACCGAGACCCTGCTGCTCGGTAATTCCGAAGCAATCATGGCGGAGCTACAGGCGCTGAAAGCTACGGGCGTGGCAATCGTGATGGACGATTTCGGTACCGGCTATTCGAGCCTCAGCTATCTGTGGCGTTTCCCGTTCGACAAGATCAAGATTGACCGCAGCTTCATGCAGGGCTTTGACGGTTCGGGTCGCGACGCCAGGACGGTGGTGAAAACGATCATCGCGCTCGGCCGCGAGCTGAACATGCGAGTGACGGTCGAGGGGGTCGAAACCGCCGCACAGGCCGCCTTCCTCGATACGGCGGACGGCGACCAGGCGCAGGGGTTCTTTTTCGGTCGGCCGGTTCCGGCCTCAGAGGTGCCCGTCCAAATCCTGGCGAGCTTCCAAAAAACGCAAGGTCCACCGTCGTCCGCTCCACAGGATAAGCTACGCCTCGTCAAATCATCGCCGAAACGATAGCCGCTGGAGCGACTTTCGAGACGGGCTGTTGTCGGCGAGATACCCGGCTTAGCAGGTAGTGCTTGAACGCCAAGTGCGGGGCAGGCGAACTCCGGCTCGCCCTGGAGAAGACCCACGCCGTGACGGGATACCGCGGCGGCCGCGGGACCATCGATCAGCCTGCAAGAGCCTGCTTAAGCGCGGCAATCTTTATCGTGGCGACATTGGTGAAGGTATCAGATACGGCGTACGGCAAGATGATCTGGTCGCCGTGACGCATTGCTCCGCAGGTATAGACGACATTCGGCACATAGCCTTCGCGTTCGGTTCGCTCGGGACCGACAAGCGGCTCGCGAGAACGGGCGAGAACCTTCGATGGATCCTTTTTATCCAAGAGAACTGCCCCGATCGAATATTTTCTGATCGGACCGACTCCATGCGTCAGCAACAACCAGCAGTCGTCCAGCTCGACGGGTGAACCACAATTGCCGATCTGAACGAATTCCCACGGGTATTCGGGCTGAAGGATGGAATGACCGCCCTCCCACGTGTAAAGGTCGTCGGAATAAATCAAATAGAGGTTTTCGTTGTCCTGCCGGCCGATCATTGCGTATCGGCCATCGATTTTTCGCGGAAAGAGAGCCATGCCCTTATTGCGTGCCGCCGATCCGCCAAGCGGGGTCAATCGGAACGATCGAAAATCTGCTGTTTCGATCAGCTCGGAGCGAATGGCCCGCCCGCTGTACGCTGTGTAGGTCGCGTAAAACGTTTTCCGCGCACCGTCGTCGAATTCGACGAACCGCGCGTCCTCGATGCCGTTTGCTTGAGCGTCGGTTATCGGGAAGATGATGCGCTCGCTCAGCTCATCGTGATCCTGGAACGTTACTTCGACGTCATCGCCGTTTGGCGTCGACGTCCGCCTTCGAACCGTTGGGACCGCCGCCAGACGCGCGGCCGGATCGACCGCGACCCCTCCGTCGGCAGTGAGAGTGCCGGACCGGAACGTCAGAGACGAAATATGCCCCTCGCCGATCGCCCGCAGACTCAGGATAAAGCGACAGCCATCTTTCGGCGCACCGGTCTGGTCGGGATGTCGGACGATGCTCGGGTTGAACAAAGCCGACGCCTCGAAAGAATATTCGTTAAGAAAATATGCGCCAATCAGGCGGCGTTGTGTCTGGTTCAACGCGGCATGCGGCTCTAGCGCGTCTTCCATATCCGAGGCGCGCGCCTCGAAGATATCGGTGAGATTTCTGTGACGGTCTTCGAAACTGTCGAGCACGTCCGTCAGTTGCTGTGCAGCGGTGTTGGCGTCGAGCCGAAGTACCCGGTCCACTATGTGATTGGCGCGAATTTTGTCAGTGGGGTTGAGATCCCGAGGTTCCGTTGCCGGTTTGAAGGGTCTGACGACGACCCTTGTTGGATCCGGGCGCAGATACAAGTTCTGGCGATTCAGGAATCGAGATTGGGACAATGAGGTTCCCCGGGAACGTTTGTGGTGAGAGCGTGCCGCCAACATCGTCGCCGACTGACTGGGATGGGAGTCCGGTGCGGTGCGCGACAGTCATACGCCTAAACTGGCGAATCTCCACAAGGCCAAGAAGGTACGATAGCACCGATTCCGCACCTTTGTTCTCGTTAGCCCGATCCGGATGAAGGCCATCCAAGCAGCTGCCCGTTTCCTGATCTGCCAACGCCGTTTGCAGGTCGTTTTCGCCCAGAAACCACTCGAATGCGCGAAGTGCGTCGATCGGCCACTCCGCGCCGCCCTGTGCTTGCCACGCAACAAGGCATGCGGAGATCGTGGCTGCCGCCTCGACCGGTTGCTGGTCGAACGCTTCCGGCTTCTGACGGAGCCGGCCGAAGCTTTTCGTCCCAACCGGCCTAAAGTGCCCCGCTGATGTGGTTTGAAGCCCGTTGAGCCAGCGCAGCGTTCGAAGGCCAGCCTCAACGTACCTTGGCGTAAGGGTGGTCAGGCCAGTTTGGATCAGCGCCTGGGGAAGCCGCGCATTGTCGTAAGCGAGGAGATCCTCGAACCAGACCCAATCTTTGGCTTCCGCCATGGCGATCGAAGACATCAGCCTGTCAGCCAACAGCCCGCGAAGTTTGTTGGCGATCACGTCGTCGCCAACCAGTGAGCAATAGGCGTCCAACCCAAGGAGCGAGAACGCCCAGGCGCGCGGTGACGAGAATTCCTCGACGACGGGAAGCGCAGTCTTGAAAAGCCCCTTGGCCCATCTCCGGCGAGATTGATCGGCGTCCCTTCGTGCGCATTCACCCAATGCCCAAAGTGTCCTGCCGTGACTATCCTCCGAGCCTTGCTTTTCCAGCCATCTGCGATCGTAGCTCATAAAATTTCGAAACCGACGAGTGTCGGGATTCCAGGCATGCTGGATAAATGCGGCAAACCGCGCGGTGAGGGTTTGGGACAGCGGCGCCTCGCCAAAGTCCGCAAGCAAGCTCGAGAACAAGAGCGCGCGTGCGTTGTCGTCGACGCAGTAACCGTGGGAGCGGTCCGGCACAGAGTGGACGGCATGTTGGAGCAGGCCGGTGCCATCGCAGAGTGAAAGTAAATGTTCGATCCGAATTTCCGGTGTGCGAAGTGCACTTTTCGACGGGCCGATTACTTCGGCAGGAAGCGAAATTTCTGGCAGAGCATTCTCGCTCTCGGTCTCGAAGGCCGTAAGATAGCGCTTCGCCGTTTGCGCCCAGGTCATCGATCGACTAGCCGCGTACGCGCGTTTGCGCATGGCGTCACGACGGACATCATTCATCAGCAAACCGGAGATCTCGACGCTTAACGCTTGGGCATCTCCGAAAGGAATCAGAATGCCGCAGCCGTCGCTCAACAATTCTTTCGCGTGCCAGTAGGGTGTCGAAACGACGGCCTTCCCAAGCCCGAAGCTGTACGCGAGCGTGCCCGAGGTCATCTGGGCTTCGTTGAGATAGGGAGTCGCATAGACGTCGCACATTGATATGAAATCCAGCAGCGTTGCCTGATCCACGAACTGGTTGAAGAAGACGACGTGATCTTCGATCCCGAGCTCTTTCGCACGCGCCATCAGACTGTCGCGATAGGCCTCGCCCTGTTGCCGCACAAGATGCGGATGAGTGGCGCCGAGAACGACATAGACGGCGTTTGGACAGGATTCGATGATTTTCGGCATCGCATCGAGCATGGTCTCGATGCCTTTGTTCGGAGAAAGGAGGCCGAAGGTCAGGATGATCATCTTTCCGGCAAGGTTGAATTTCGCCTTGGCGTGATGCGCTTCGAGAAATGGAAAATCCGGGATTCCATGCGGTATGACGTCAATTTTTCGAGCCGGCACGTCATGAACGGAGCGGAGAAATTCGTGGCCTTTCTCCGACATCACCACGATTTTTGCCGAGGCGCGTATGATGCGATCCATCACGTGGCGCTGCTTTGCCGTCGGTTTTGCGAGTACTGTATGCAGCGTCGTGACGATCGGCATTTCGAGACGCGACAGGAGTTCGACGATGTTGCCACCGGCCTCACCGCCGAAAATCCCATATTCATGTTGCAGGGAGACAACATCGACCCCTGCGCCGTTCAGAAAATCGGCCGCCTTGACATACTCGCCGATGGTTTCTTCGTGAATCTGGAAACGCACAACCGCCGGATAGTCGTAGGTGCGATCCGCGTCCGTCATGGCGATGACAAAGGTCTCAAGCTCTGGCCGCGCCGTCGAAACCGCATGGTGAAGATCGTGAGTAAACGTAGCGATCCCGCATTGACGCGGAAGATGATTCCCAATGAACGCCATGCGCCGGAGGGGTCTCATTTGATCGGCTCCGCGCGGCCGCTCTTCAGTGCGGCCCTGTCGTGAGTGAAAGAAGTCGGCATCTGTATCTCATTCGGCTGGTGCGATTTCGATTGATCCGGCTGCACGAAACGTTGCAACAGATGCGGAACGGCCCCACCGCCCGTGTACGCCACGAGGCCCACGACGCCGAGTGTGCCGGTGCGGATCTCGATGCGGTCCGATTGGGCAAATAAGCAATCGCCCTTGGACACGTCGAACGATCCGGCGGTCGCGGCGCCGCTGAGAACGAGAAACCAAGTCTCCCGTTCCGCCTCCAAATACCATGAGGAATTTGGGTTCAGGTCGATCCGTTCGAATACGAACTGCGGGTTGGAAACAAGAAGTCGACGTTCAGCCGTAAGTCGGCTCGATTGGACCGGAAAATCGGCTGGCCCGGCGTCGGCCACCACGATGGCGTTTTCGACGTGAAGCTCTCGGTGCCTTCCGGGATCGAACAGACGGAACGTCGTGTCACTCCGCTGCTGAAGTTCTGCAATGACGAGACCGGCGCCGATCGCGTGAATAGTGCCGGCGGGGACGGAAATGACATCATCCGCCGACACCCCGTGCCAAACGATCAGGTCGGAGATCGAGCCGTCTTCGATGGCTTCGCGCAATTGCTGCGCCGTCAGGCGCCGACTGAGGCCGAGGGCGATCCTGCCGTCAGGCGCGGCGCTCAAGACGTACCATGCTTCGGTTTTGCCGTTAGGCAGACCCATCGAACGCGCAAACGTATCGTTAGGATGAACCTGAATGGAAAGCGGTTGGCTCGTAAACAACAATTTGAGCAGGAGGGAAGGGGCTGTACCGGAATTATCAGTCCGCTCGTACCAAATTTCGCCAATGACGCCGCCGTCGTGGCCTGCGTCAGACCAGGGAAATAGATCGATGACGCCCCAGGGCTTCGATAATGCGCGCGCGCGTGCGCGTTCAATGACCATGACCTTGCCTGATCTTCGATCGGGACAGCGTTTTTCGAATCGCAACAGCGCGCCGAATGTCTGTGTCGTAATGCCCGCCGCGCGAACGGATTGCACGCAAACGGGAGCCGGCTATCGATGGAAAAAGAAAGAGCCGCGTAGCGCTTTAAAGATGAAAGAAAAGCTATGGAGAAGTGAGCGTAACTCTGATGTCAGAAACGCTCCGGCCATATTTTTAAAGATGTGGATGAATAGCGACAAGTTCAAGGTGCACGCTGGTAATTCCGCGTTCCGTTGCAATTCGGAGAACCTTACGTATTCATCAGGCGAGGTTCGATCGTTTTTGTCCGAAGTGAGCAATTCTATACAGATAAATAGCAGCGAATAGAAGCATGCTAAATATATGCGTGTGAATGAAGGGTAGGGCTCACTGGTTCGTGCCCGGCCGCCACATCTTTTTGTCACCTCGATTGAAATTCCATAGGTTGCTCGGTGCGCCGTTGCGGCTCACTGCTGTCAGGGGGAACCACAAATGCGCAGCCGCGCTATGGCCGTCTTCTTTGTGGAGGCGTGAATGAAAGTTTTGACCGTCGGCAGTGCGATGATCGACACCATTGCAATAATCGACAGCGACCGTATCGAACGCATGAGTATGCTGAATGCGGACAGCTCGTTTCTGCTTCTGGAGGAGGGCCGGAAGACCGAAGCGGAGGAAATTTCGACTCATCCCGGCGGTGGTGCAGTCAATGCGGCGGTCGCCATGGCGCGCCTGGAAATGGACGTCTCGCTGCTTGCGAAACTCGGCACCGATGAGAGGGCAGACACAATTCTGGCTCGGCTCGCCCAGGAAGGCGTGTCGGGCCGATGGACTATGCGAGATGCTCGCGCACCCACAGGCGCTGCCGTCCTCATCGCCTCGCATGATCGCAACGCGGCGATATTCACGTTTCGGGGTGCTAACACGCTGCTCGACCCAGAGGACCTTCGCGACGACGCGTTCGCGGTCGACATCGTCTACGTCGCCAATTTAAGCAACCGGTCGGCCGATTGTTTCCCGGGAATCGTCGGCCGCGCTAAAGCGCATGACGCCTTGGTGGCGGTAAACCCCGGGCCGCGTCAGCTATCCGCCCGCGGTCAGGCGTTTCTTGAAAGCCTTTCGACGATCGACATCCTGGTGCTGAATCACACGGAAGCCGATCTATTAGTGCCGAGGCTGGTCGCGCGCTTTGGCGAGGGCGGCCCAACGCTCGCCCTGGCTCCCGGCGAGGAAGCACCTGCACTTGCAGCGCGTGGTCTCGCCGCTGGCGGGTTTGAGATGGGGATCGCCGCGTACTTTAGCGCGCTTACCAGCCTCGGCCCCGGTTACGTGGTCATTACCGACGGCGGGCGCGGCGCTTTCGTAGGTTCGCACGGCCAGATCCTCTTTGCGCCGGCGCTGAAGTCTAAAGTCGTCGGCACGGCTGGGGCGGGAGACGCGTTCGGTGCGACCTTTACCGCATATGTTGCGCTAGCCTACCCGGTCGAGGAAGCGCTGCGGGCAGCGACGATTAATTCTGCCTCGGTTGTTGCGTACATCGACACCCAAACCGGCTTGCTACGACGCCAGGAACTCGATCAGCGCCTGGCAGCGGTGCCCCCACAAACAGTTATCCGCGCCTGGGCCCTATAGCGTGTCGCGGCTTCGCGCCCAATGCGGCAGAATGGAGGGCTGTTTCTTTCTCCTAACCTGGGATTTCGGTCATGACGAACAAATGCCTCCCGTGCCGCCAGGCAACCGCAGCAGCAAGGGTCCAGCGAGCAGATCAAGCAGTACGCCAAAGGACAAATTGGTGAAACATGAACATCATCCAAACGAGGCCGAGGAAGGAGAAACTGCCAACATCAAACAGAATACGACCAACAAAGGTTTCTTTCGCGGCCGTCGTTTCGAAAAATGACGCTTCCACCGACCATCGCGATTAGCCGCGCGGCCGGTGCCGCACGTTGTTCAAGGCGAGGGGCAGGGCCTCCGGCAACGGCACCTGTTTGGCTTTGTGAATCCAGAGCGGACGCTAAGCCCTCCGTTCCGCCGTGTGGCGCATGGGGGATCGCCCAAGCCACGGGCCTTGCAGCGATGTTCTAGGCCGCCAGGTTCGACGACACCTTACTCTCCTTCCGCAAGAGAGTTTTGGTCGTCACGTGTCCGCAATTCGAACATTTGAACTTGCGCACTGCCAGCTCGCGGTTGATTGCGTGTGGCTCGATGACGGCGAGCGTTATTGGCCTGCGGCACCTTGGGCAGGTATCATTCATGAAGAGGTCAAAAGACATTGTGAGCTTCCTTTCACGTGAGCCTCCTCCAAAACGTGGCAGGTTTGCGGAACACGCCGCCTAACGCGATATCCGTTGAAAGGAGGTGGACCGAGCGTCGCGCACCAACTTGCTCGTATCGAGCACTTCTTTGCTTTCTGTGATGTCGGACAGCAAAACATCGACGAACGGATGCTGGCGGTTAAACGCCGCCCCGCGTTGATACTTGGAGACTACGATCCGCCCGAGCGCCGCGAGATTGAATTTGCCAAGGGCATTGTATTGCGCGCGAAACAGACTTCGCCGTTTTTCACTGGGTTCAATCGGATCGACCCACCTGTCCATGACCCGCCTGCTTATGAATGCTTCGACGATCTGATCCCCGTCGCGGGCATGAAGCAGCAACCCGTCCATGCTGTGAGGGCCTTCATCGACGGCAAATTCTGTGAGCGGCATTGGCACTTCTCCTCGTTTGGTACATTTCGCTCGGCACGGCCGATATCACCGGGCGAACGGCGGGTGCTCGGGGTGTGAGCCGCGAGCAGACACACAAAAGAACACATGAGTCTGTATCGAATTGCTCACTGTCAAACGCCGTGGGGCGGCCGGACAGGAGCCTTGTATCTGGAAATTGTGCATTCGGTAATTAGCTGACGACCAGTCGCCGGCAACGACGAGTGAGAGTTCGTAATGCTCTCGACCAGGAAGTTAGGAACGCCTCGATGTCGTATCTTTATCCGCGTCAACAACGGCCAGCTCATATGTAAGGCCGATGAATATCGAGCCAATGCAGCAGAGTGCCGGCGGATGGCGGACACCAAGAAGAATGTGCGGGAA
This sequence comes from uncultured Alphaproteobacteria bacterium, assembly GCA_963850245.1. GTDB lineage: Bacteria > Pseudomonadota > Alphaproteobacteria > Rhizobiales > Xanthobacteraceae > BOG-931. Next base: position 260,335 of record CAWKLA010000001.1, read on the forward strand.
AAGCACATGTGGCGCGATATGTCGGCATCGTGGCTGGGTATGGTCGCGCACGCCGAAAGCGAAGAATTTGCCGCCAGGCAACGCGAGAGCGGCACAAGGCAACCGAACTCGAATTCTTCACACTAAACGGCATCGCGTCAGCGCGCCGCGCCGCGATCTTTGCCGGGATATATTCACAACACGGGGCTTGGGGCCGCGCTGCGGCGGCTGGACGATTGCGGCCTGGGCGGCTTATTCGTCTGCCTCGTCCTTGTTCCTGGGCGTACGGGCCCCCATATAACAATTGCCGGCTCAAGTAGCCGAAAGCTGCAAAAATGGGGCGACGTACCGAAGTCGCACTTCCTCATCAGCAGCAGCATCAAAGCCATCGGCAGGCATACTTCAAGTTCAATGGCTGGATGGCCGGTTGAGCGTTTCAACCGCGCAACCGCACGCAATAGGCGTGGGCAAGGCGGTCGAAATGGCTCGTAGAGAGAAATCAAATTGGGCCGGGATTCCTAAACAAAAAGTGTCGCGAACACGGACGGCGGTGCCGGCGTTCGAACTCTGTGGTCTTTTTTGAAACCGCAGGCAACGGCCGCAGCATTTCGACGCTTGGCAAGAACGAAACGATCTTTTCTCAGGGCGATGTCGCAGACGCGGTGTTTTACATCAAGAAGGGCAAAGTCAAAGTAACGGTCGTATCCAAACTGGGCAAGGAAGCCGTGGTCGCGCTGCTTGGCGCGGATGAATTCATCGGCGAAGGATGTTTGATCGGGCAACCCAAGCGTCTCGCGGCAGCGACAGCCATGAGCGAGTGTACAATCGTGCGAGTCGCCAAGAGCGAGATCCAGCGGCTTCTTCAAGACGAACCTTTGTTCTCGCAGATGTTCGTATCGCATATCCTAACGAGGAAAGACCGCGTCGAGGAAGACTTAGTCGATCAGCTCTTCAATTCGACCGAAAAGCGGCTCGCAAGATTGTTGTTGCTGTTGGCGAATTTCGGCAAAGAGGGTCGTCCGGAGCCCATTATCGCGAAAATCAGTCAGGAGGTGCTCGCTGAAATGATCGGCACGACCCGATCGCGCGTAAGTCATTTCATGAACAAATTTCGCCAACTGGGCTTCATCGATTATAACGGCCATCTTGAGGTACGTAGTTCACTATTGAGCGTGGTTTTAAGCGAGCAGGGGCGAACGGTGGCGCGGCTGCCGTAACGTCTGGCTGACAGCAACCTTGCAAAGGTCGCAGAAAAAAACGGACTGAGCCACTGAGATGCAAAATGGGTTGTTAAATGGACGATAAGCTGCCTTCTCCCTGCGAGCGTTGCAAGGCGACCGGACTTTTTGAGGGCGGTGAATGTCCTCAGTGCGATGGGAAGGGCTATCGCTTGATTGTCAGCGGTCGGATGATTTCCACGAAAATCGAAAGACCGAGATCGGCGCGTAACCGTCAGCCCCGTCGGTGAGTTACGAAGCCCTTGTCTTTGCGAGGCGCCTTGGGCTGGCACCCCTCGGGCGCGTGCGGCAAAAGGCTGATTGCGTTCGGCCGATCGCGCGATTGGGTCGATTGATCGGGAAGAGCCAATTCGGCCGGACCGATATCGTGACAATTCGAAAAGCAATCTAACAAAGAAGGCAACCGAGGCGGAAAGTATCTGCAACGCGATCAATATTGATTTGATTAGAACGTAAAGCAGACCACCGAGTTCTCCCGATTAAAACAAGATGGGCGCTCTTTTCGGCCACTATCGAGGCGTCTAATACTGCTCGCCGAAAGTTTCGGCCAACATGAGAGATCGAAAATGAAAGACGAGCACAACAAAGCTGCGGAACATCACGAGTCCGCAGCAAAATCGCATCGTGCCGCTGCGGAATCCCACGGCAGGAATGACCATGCCAAGGGCAAGGAGCATGCGACCCAGGCCCAGCAACACTCGCAAAATGCCAACGAGCTATCCAAGACGGCGAATGCAAAAAGCATGCAGCAAAAGTAGTGCTTCCGGCGGGGGAGCTGGCGATCGCGTTGGCTTCCCTGCTGGCCATTTCACGCAATTTATTTTTTATCCCCCTCGTCAGACGAATGTGAAACCGACAAACAGGTGAGGCTAATTGGCGGCCGGCGTCGCAAGATACCGCCGTCACCTCTATTCACCGGCGATCAACGAACGAGCGTCCCGTGCTGTCGACGACAACAGCATTTGCTCCGGCTTCCGCGGGTATTGTCGCCCGACGGAATAGCACATCGATCGCCGGAGAGCGGCTTTGGGTCGATGCATTTCGGCCGATGCATTGAGAACAGTCCGGTCGAGCCGATCCGCAATTCCAACCCCGGCTCCCGCACATCCTGAGTCCTTTCCGAGAGACGATGCGGTTGGGGCGTTGGTTGGGCGCCAACATCGGTTTCAGTCACCGGGCATGGCGTCCCGACTTGCCGGCTTGGGTTGGCCAGGTGAGCAATTTCGCTCAGTCGCCTGCCGTTCGGCAGTCCAGACTGGCAATTCCTTTTGTAACGTTGGCTATGGGATTCGAAGGAGGGTTCGACTTTGTCGGACATCCAGACCTTTCTTGGGATCGAAGATGTAGGCGTCTTGGCGAAGGCCATCGTGGATACAGTTGTCGACCCTCTGGTCGTCCTGGATGGCGATCTTCGCGTCATAACAGCGAGCCGGTCGTTTTATCTGACCTTCCAGGTCGATCGGCAGGAGACACAAGGTCGGCTGCTCTGCGAGTTGGGCGACGGTCAATGGGATATTCCGGAACTGAAGATGCTTTTGGAGAGTGCGCCGGATCTGGGCGTGATGGAAGGGTACGAGGTCGATTGCGAATTTCCGGGTATCGGGCGACGCACGATGCTCCTGAGTGCCCGCCGGGTCTTCTACGAGGCGGCGTCCGATACAACAATTCTCCTCATCATCGATGATGTCACGAAGTTGCGTGCCGTAGAGTTGGCGATGCGGGAGCTGATGCGGCAAAAGGACGTTCTTCTGAAAGAGATGGAACACCGCGTCGCAAATAGCCTCGCTCTCATCGCCAGCATTCTTCTGCTAAAGGCGGAGTCTGTGCAGTCCGAGGAAACGCGGCAGCATCTCCAGGATGCTCATAGACGCGTGATGTCAGTGGCCGCGGTGCAAACCCACCTCCATGTGGCCGCGACAATCGACTCCATCGAGATGGCTCCCTATCTCTCAACTCTGTGCGAGAGCCTTACCGGTTCCATAATCGGGGACGGCCGGGCGGTCTCCTTGGAAGTTCACGCCAAAGAGAGTCTGGTTACTTCTGATCATGCCGTAAGCATCGGCTTGATCGTCACGGAGCTCGTCATCAACGCTCTCAAGCATGCGTTTCCTGTTACTGTAAAAGACGGTCGGATCGACGTCACATATGAGACGTCGGGCACCAATTGGAAGCTTTCGATCTCGGACGACGGGGTTGGCGGGGCCGAAGAGAATGCAGGACGGGCAGGGCGGAAAAAAACAGGGCTTGGCACCAGTGTTGTCAATGCTCTGGCGCAACAGCTCCACGCCCAGATGGAGGTCTTGACTGGCCCCGCCGGCACAACCGTGTCAATAACCCACGCACCTTTCGCGGCGGAGTCGTCGGCAGTCGATTTCCAGCGCCAATAGGTTCGGAAACCAGCGCGATGCCAACCGATCACTGTCCCCCGCCTGATGATCTGTAGCGCATCAGCCCTTGTCGAGCTGGCCTGTAAATCCCGACAAACACCAAGCGATCAATCGTCAGGCGTTTCGGCGATCTGCGTCGCAACCTGACTTCCCAGCCAAACAATTGCGGCCTGCAACGCAGAGCGAATTTGAGTGAACGCTTCCTCGCAAACACCCTCTGCGTCGAGCAAGCGGCTTCTTCCGTGGCTCGTCGCGGTTGCGTTTTTCTTGGAATCACTTGACACGACGATTCTGAACACGGCGGTCCCGGTAAGAAAACCGGCGACCCAACCAGAATTCGCGCTGTTCGACGTGTTCTACGAGGATGGTTCTCAGCGATCGAACCGGAGAGTTCCAATTGATATCCTTGGTGGCCTGGATGGCGATGCGCCTGCGCGCGCCGCAATCGAAGAACAGGATAGGCTGATCGCCGAACGATCCGGCAAACCCAACTCGGTCGTCATGAGCATCCGCCGATCCAGCGGAAAGTGATGAGGCTAGCACCCGGGTTGGACAGGGTTTCGTAGCGCGCATGGCGACACGGCAGCAACGCATAGACGCCTTCATTCACGAAGGCGATCCATCAAGGGGCCAGCTACTTGAACTCCTTTGCGAGGACCACGTCGGCACCTATGTCGTTCCGTTTCTCTGCCGATGGACCGGCGACGATTGGCAGAGCGCGGAAACCGGTGAGCTATTCAAGCCACAGTGATCGGTTGGCGAACAAAAGCTCTTAAGAGGTTGGGATAGATGGGACGGTCGAAAGAGCCGGATTTCATAGAACGGCAAAATGAGGCTGCGACCGCCAAGAAGGCGGCGCTTGAGAAGTTTCGCGCCAGCGCCGCTGATCCAGCTTCCGGGCAACGGCTTAGAGCGCGAGCGGCAAGCGCCACCGAGCGCGCCGCGGCTAAAAGGACCCGTGAAATTGAAGAGACCAAAAGAAAGGCCCGTGACGCCGAATTAGCGACGGAGGCGAAGCGCGACAACGCCGTTCAGGCTGAACGTGGTTCGGCCGAGAATATTGAACGTGAACGCGCGCTACTGGCTGGCCGCAAGGCGGCGCGGGACGCTCGGTACGCCGCCCGGAAAGCGAGGTCGAAAGGGCAGGCGATATGGCCTGCACCCGATTTGGATGACACGCGGTTAAGCGAATCCCGCTCTCCGCTCGAACTGCATAGGGCTTAGATAACCGATCGTCGAGTGCCTACGCTTGGCGTTGTAGAAGTGCTCGATGTAATCGAACACATCTGCTTTTGCCTCGTCGCTGAGTTCGCGGCGTAGCTCGGATGCAGAGCTGCGAACTTAGATGGAGCCATCAATCGCGGCGAAGTTCAGGTCACAGATTTGGAAGGCTAGCGGGGGTTTGGTGGCTTGGTTGAGCCACTTGCGTGGGTCTGTTGCGCGTCGGGAGGGCGATTGGATCTTCGCGTATTGAAGCGTCGAAACACTGTGCCGGAGTACGTCGCCGCTCTGCGAATAGGTAGCGAGGGCCAGCGCGATGATCCCAATTACGGCAATGATGGGCAAGCAGACAAAAGAGCCGGACCGTTGGAGGCGGAATTTGGTTGAGCAGCCGGGGTGTATATCTCATGCGCATCAACATCCAATAGGAGAAAAATGCTCCGCTCTTGTGCCCCGGTTGTCTCCCATTATCTCGATCGCTTCGCTGGTGGGGCAGGCCTGCGCGCTCGGCTGCGAGGGCATCGATTCGAAGCGGCTCGGCTCGCCATATCGGGCTGGCCGTACCGACCATCGATCAAGATCAAGAACCGGACGGCGCCGGCAGTAAAGCGTGAGGCGGAAGTGGAGTGGCGTAAAATTGGGGCGTGGGAGGCCTAATAAGTTAGGCATGCAACCCTTTCCGCAAAGGTAAATTGAAGTGTGCTGCGGCGTCGCGCTCCATGTCATCAAGACGCGCCGCCAATTCTTCGGTGGGCAAGTCGTCAAGATCGAAAAGTATCGCCCGAAGATCGGCAATCCAATCCCATCGGAAGGTCCACTGCTCTTCAGCAGAAACGCCCAGCATCAGTGGCCGCCGCTCAATCTGGCGAATCAGCGACGTTACGTTGGAGCGCATCCACATGAGGTGATCAACTCTCGACAAATTGGCCGTTACCCGATGCATCCCCACGGCCACGCCCCTCGTTCGGTATCGTCAGCAAATTACAACGCCACGCGGTCTTTTGGGTACCCGGCGTTGTTTTTTGCTAAGCTTGTGTGCAGCAGGAGTTCAATCACAGCGGCGCGCTCTATTCTCACCGCGAGCAGGGCCGCTCCCGCTTCACCGTCCGAAAGCCCCGTGTAGTGTACCGGGGCTATTGTTTTGCGGGAGCTTCCCCCGGCGCATCCGGCCAACATCACGCACTGATGATCGCATTTGCGCTGGAAGGTGCGCAGCGCCGGTCCGCTTTTAAGCGATGACGCCCTCACAACTCTCGCTATTTGTTCAATTAAGGCGTACGGTTGCTAGTGATGGACAAGCTCGCAAGGCAGGATCGCCGCATTCGATACTTGAACGTCGAGCGGTATCGCCGGCTACTCAAGCACGCGACCGACGAAGATCGGCGGCGACGCCTTCAAGAATTGATCGACGCAGAATTGCAAAAACAAAAAAGCGCAGGGGATCCAAGCTATCCATATTGAGAAGGGCGTATGGCATAGCGTCGGTCGCTTTCGGCAGATCAACGGCGTTCTTGATCTTGGTTGGGTGCACAAGGAATTGCCCTCGCAAAAATCAATCCACTTGCCGACCTACCGTTCTTTACAAAACGGGGGCGCTGATTCGCTACTACATACCGAAGCCCGACGTGCGCATCGCGTCTTTCCATTAGATCTCTAAAAACCCGCATGCGCACCGACAACTGACCAACGGGCTAATACGAATGATAGAACCGCGACTGCAAAACCAGGCTTTCACGCTGGTCGGACCGAAGTCCCAAAAAAACGCCCCGGCAGCGGATGTTTCGGCCTTAACGGCCCAATGCAAACTGTATCCGAGGTTAGTTTGGCACGGCTGGTGTGACGTATACACGACCATACGTTCGCAAGAGTGCCGCAACTACCTCACAAACCAAGGCTATCGCTACAAATTATGAAAATGCTCTAAGCCCTATGGAGTTCGAGCGGAGAGCTGGATTCGCTTAACCGCGTGTCATCCAAACCGGGTGCAGGCCACGGCGGTGAGTTGCCATTGCTGCGCGATTTATCAAATTACTGTTTCTTTTTCTTTTTTCCGTAAATTGCGTTCCAGTTATCCTTATAAGCTTTCGAAACCGGTTTTTGGCCTTCGCCCCGGCTATAATTTGAAGTTGAGCTGGCAGCGTCGCTCACATCCTTGAACGGATCTGCGTCTGACGTTGTCTTGTCCTTCGGCTGGCCCTCGTCTTGCTTGGGGGCGACCTTTCTTTTCAAGGCGATTTCATTTTTGGGCGCCGCACTGGTTTTAGTCTTCTCATTTTCGCTCGCCATCGTCGTCCTTTCCGTGGGCTACGCGCGCGTCTTGGATCTGTGACGGCGGTTTTGGTCACCGCTTGAGGGGGCGAAGCGCCGTTGCAGGTCTGCAAGGATCTCCAAATCCCGCTTGCGATGGTGTGCCAGATCGGCACGCCATTTGCCCGCGGTGTGGGGCTGGCAGGAATCGTACCGCTTTACCGCGTTTTCAAACCTCCAAATGAGGTTCCTGATTTCGTCCATGGCAGGCTCCCGTTAGGTTCTTTTGCGCATATGAGGATAAATGCGCGTGGCTGCCACTGTCCGCTCAAAATCTTACGATGTTCGGGACTTTGGCGGTCGGGCCGGATACCGCTACTACAGAGTAGGCGCAGTCAAGTAGGAGCGCCTCAATAGAGCGCTTTACTTGCTTTAATCGAGAAAACTAAACGCCAGCACGACCTGCGGCGGAAACCAATTTAGCTGCTGTCCATTGTGCTTCGATAAAGGCATCACAAAAACGTTTCATCCCATCAACGGCCCGCACACTGACCGGGGCTCCACTCCGGAATCATTCAGCCCAAATAGGCGTTTTCTGCCAGTTCAAAAAACGATAGCAAACTTAATTTACGACTTGCCATTGTGCTTTATATCTACGTTCCCCATGTTAATTTTTAAGGGCAAGTACAGCAACTTGCCCCAGAGCTGCTGCCGAGACGAGAAAGTACCGAAATTTTCGTTCATCCTTCTGGGCAGCTTCGGTGCCGTCGGTGGGCGCATAACCTTCAAATAGATGCGTGTTTAGCGTGTGGGTGTGATCAGCACCCGGCTGCGTGGCTTGCGCGCGTCGCGTGCAGCGCACGTTCCTTCTCATCGAGAGGCAAAGACAATGCAGGTTCCTTCAATTCTCCGGGGCGAGTCCCGCACTCGTCTCCTGCAGGGAATAGTTATCGGCGCGGTCGCGTCGGTGGTCATCGGATTTTCTTGGGGCGGCTGGATAACCAGCGGCGCCGCCAACAAACTCGCGGCTGAACAAGCCAATACAGCTGTCGTAGCGGCCCTTACACCTCTCTGCGTCGAGAAATTCTTCCAGAGCGGCGATGCGAAAGCGAACTTGCTAGTCCTGCAAAAGATTTCCACGAACTGGGAACAAGGTGCGTTCTTGGAGAAAGGCGACTGGGCGACACGGCCCGGTGCTGAATCTTCGGACTACAATCTCGCTAGGGCATGTGCGGAGAAGTTGGTCGAAGCGAAAACTGCAAACCCAGTGAGCCGAAATTATCGTTCTCGATTACTGCGCATCTCCAAGAGCGTCGTCGGCTTTTTCGCGAGTTCGCTTAACCCCTTAGGAGGAAGCCAATGAAATTTCGTCCGCTTCACGATCGTGTCGTGCTCACCAGAATCGATGCTGACGAGAAAACCACCGGCGGCATCATTATCCCCGACACTGCCAAGGAGAAGCCACAGGAAGGCAGGGTTGTTGCTGTCGGTCCCGGTGGCCGTGACGAGAATGGCAAGCTCACTCCGATTGACATCAAAGTCGGAGACAGAGCGTTGTTCGGAAAATGGTCCGGCACTGAGGTCAAAATTGACGGCATTGAGTACCTGATCATGAAAGAGAGCGACGTGATGGGGGTGCTGACCGAAACCGAAGCAAAGAAAAAGGCCGCCTGACGGACGCTGCCGATTCCTTGCAAACTGCTTTTTGCTTGGAGACTAAGGTCGAACTCAAAGGAATATCAAGATGTCTGCAAAACAAGTTAGATTCTCGGTCGACGCTCGTGACAGAATGCTGCACGGGATTGACACTCTCGCCCATGCGGTGCGCGTAACACTCGGCCCTAAGGGCCGCAATGTGGTGCTAGACAAATCATTCGGTGCTCCACGCATTACCAAAGACGGCGTCACCGTCGCCAAGGAAATAGAACTGGAAGACAAATTCGAGAACATGGGCGCGCAGATGGTGCGCGAGGTCGCCTCGAAGACCTCAGACGAGGCCGGCGACGGCACGACTACGGCGACCGTGCTCGCTCACGCGATCGTCAGGGAAGGTGCCAAGGCCGTTGCTGCCGGCATGAACCCGATGGACCTGAAACGCGGTGTTGACCTCGCGGTTGAAGCGGTGGTCGCGGACCTTCAGAAGAACTCGAAGAACGTTACTTCGAATGAGGAAATAGCACAGGTCGGCACTATTTCTGCGAACGGCGATGCGGAGATTGGGCGCTTTCTAGCTGACGCTATGAAAAGGGTCGGCAACGAGGGTGTGATCACAGTCGAGGAAGCCAAGTCGCTCGAAACCGAGCTTGAAGTGGTCGAGGGTATGCAGTTCGACCGGGGCTACATCTCACCCTACTTCGTTACCAATGCAGAGAAGATGCGGGTCGAGATGGAGGACCCATATATCTTGATTTGTGAAAAGAAATTGGCGGGACTCCAAGAGCTTCTGCCGCTCCTTGAGGCGGTAGTACAGGCCGGCAAACCGTTGCTAATCATTGCCGAGGACGTGGAGGGCGAAGCGCTTGCGACCCTTGTGGTCAACAAACTACGCGGCGGTCTTAAGGTCGCAGCCGTGAAAGCGCCGGGCTTCGGCGATCGCCGCAAGGCGATGCTCGAGGACATCGCAATCCTTACTGCCGGCACCATGGTCTCGGGCGATCTCGGAATCAAGCTGGAGAACGTTACCGTCAACACGCTCGGCCGTGCCAAGAAGGTAATGATCGAGAAGGAGAACACAACGATCGTCAGCGGCGCCGGCAAGAAGAACGATATCCAGGCGCGCATTGGCCAGATCAAGGCTCAGATCGAGGAGACCACATCTGATTACGACCGTGAGAAGCTACAAGAGCGGCTCGCCAAACTTGCGGGCGGCGTTGCGGTCATACGCGTCGGAGGCGCAACGGAGGTTGAGGTGAAGGAGCGCAAGGATCGCGTTGATGATGCCATGCACGCAACCCGGGCGGCGGTCGAGGAAGGTATCCTGCCAGGCGGTGGCGTCGCGCTGTTGCGCGCAACAGAAGTACTCAAGCGCGTTCGTACCTCGAATGAGGACCAGAAGCACGGCGTTGACATCGTGCGCAAAGCACTTTCTTGGCCGGCGCGGCAGATTGCATTCAACGCAGGCGAAGATGGCTCGGTCGTAGTCGGCAAGATCCTCGAGAAGGACGTATATGGCTTTGGCTTCGATGCGCAGTCGGGCGAGTACGTCAACATGCTGTCGAAAGGTATCATCGATCCGACCAAGGTCGTGCGTGCAGCACTGCAGGGAGCTGCATCCATCGCTGGCCTGCTCATTACCACCGAGGCCATGGTTGCCGAGCTGCCGAAGAAGGAGAGTTCGGCGATGCCGGGCGGTGGTGGAATGGGCGGAATGGGTGGAATGGACTTCTGAGGCGCCCGATCAATCAACGCGATCCACATAACCCGGAGGACCAATGCCGACGCCGAAGGTGCAATACATCGCGTCACAAAGCGAAATTCCCGCGGGCATAAATTACGTGCTGGTCCGGTATGGCGACAAGTACGAGGAAACGCGACATCCGCTTGGCATCACCATATCGGTCGCCCGACAACAATCAAAAACCGTCAGCGAGCTTTCCTTCTTGACGGCCGTGCACACAGCCAAGGGGATAGGTAAGCGGGAGGACATTTCCGAGATTTTTGCCTGCAAATAATTCTGCGGTCTTTACGTTCACCACGGAGTTCATGACCCCACTATGTCTCTTGACCTTTTTATGAATGATACCTGCCCGAAATGCCGCAAACCGATAAAGCTCGCTGGTATCGAGCAGGATCCAACACGCGGCGGCCTGTCGGTGCACAAGTTCGAATGCGCACACTGCGGATGTGTAAAGGCTAAAGTCCTCTTCCGAAAGAAGGCAGGCGCTGCTGACCGTGTGAAAGAATGGTGATCTTCAAATGTCCTGATTGCCGAGCTGAATATGAAATGACGACGGCTCGCCTATCTTTCCGACAGCGGAGCTACGCCAAGTGCCATATTTGCCATCGAACGATGTACAGCTGGACTTCCCGCAACGTGCCTCTCTTTACGTTCGTCAGTGCCTTTGAAGGCAAGACATCTGATATCCGACGCTAACCTATCTTCGAGATCCGGTCAGGTCGCACGGTCGCTATCGAATACCATTGGGCGGCAGAACGCCCCGAACGTGCCGCCGAGATCGCGACCGACCTGGTGTCGCTGTGAACTGGCCGGCAACTGCGTTGCAGCTTGTCAGCCCTGAAGTCTGGATCTTTAAAATAATCGGTACGACGTTGGACGTATAATGATCAATCTGCGCCTCCAACCCTCAAATATCGTCGCAGAGCCGCGCGATCTTCGCCCCCTTTCTATTTTCTGGGCTGCCTGCTTCGCACAATAAATAAATATATTACCGCCAACGACGCAAGTAACACTCCCCCGAATATCAAGATCAGATTGGTTACCACCGTTCAGTCCTCGTCCCACCCGACGGCTTGACCATTAGCAATGGTGTCTTTTTTACAATTCGATACTAGTGCCTACCTTATCAATAAAATTTATTTTTCTTTCGTTTGCAGTTTTTGCAAGTCGGCATCTACTAGTTGCCGCCTTGACCGATTAGCGTCAGCTAAACTTGCCATGCGAGAGTCAAAAAGTTGTTGTGATCGTAAGATGGGCAAGACATCCGTGTTTTTATAGATTTGCCATCCGTAGCCCCTGTTCGGTGCTGTACCGCTCTGTTTGATCTCGACACGGTAAGTTGGTGAGTTCCCATTCATTGCTGACCCCTGCGGTGGCACCGCTCCGCCATTTCGGATCGCTAGTTGCAGCCGTAGGCGCCAGGCACGCGGTTTACCAAGCGGTACCCGAAGGGAGTTGAAGGGTGAGGTCTGGCAGCGCGAGAGAACCGGGGCGAAACCACTGATGCTGTTCTTGGCCGCCAGCCTCCCTAACTACATGTGCATGTCGAGCAGGCATCGCAAGAGCGCCTCGCCCAACTTGCGCGGCTCTCACTGAACTGCCCTATGCGACGAGCAACGACGGGAACAGCGACCGGAAAATAACGCTTCCCGTCTTGATATCACTCATGGGCTTGTTGACAGCGGGAAAAGAGATGGTCGACTAGAAGCAGAGGCCGCATTCCGAACAATGTCAAAGATGACGAATTTGCCGCTCATTCTGATAAGAAGACCATTCAGGGGCGATCAACTCATTATCGCATTGAACGCAGGTCATCCCAAATTTGCAACGACGATTGGAAAGTATCGTCGTCATGGAAATCTCCTTCATTCCCCTTCGCTGTGGTGCGGAGCGGTACCGGATTTATAGCGGTTGGATTGGGCAAAGATTCGCTTAGATCTTGATCAAGGACGAATCGTCTCTCTTTCCCTGTAGCACTTCGACCGAATGTTAAGAAGCTTTATATGATGTGGTCAAAGAAGTGATCTTTTTGGAACCTCGGTGCTGCCAGCTGGAAATTGGATTTGTCGGTTAGCCTCCATCGGGCAACAACCCACGCTGGTTGTAAGGGTTCTGCACTCTTAATTTCTCGACCCCTATTGTGCTTCGGTCTTGGCACCACACATACAACGTACTGGCAAGCGGAAGCTTGCCAGAGAGCTGCCCAAAAAACGGTGATTTACCGAAGTCTCCGTTCTGATAATTGGCAGCACTGGTGTCATCAGCTGGCACAATCCTAATCTAAAATTGATAGTGGCCTGCACTGCGGCTGCCGATGGCGTACGCACCACGGCGACGTGCGGCCCCCTGGTCGCGCATTTTGAGTGATTTCACACAGGAGAATTCAAATGAATAATGAAAACCTCACTCTCCACTTCAAGGTCAAGGACTTTAGCGCATGGCAGACGAGTTACAATGGCAATGAGAAGAATCGTACGTCCGCCGGCATCACGAAAAGCAAAGTGTTTCGCAGCGCCGACGACCCGAATGATGTGCTGCTTCTCCTGGATGTGGCCGACGTATCGAAGGCCCGCACATGGTACGGCTCAAGTGAAATGAAGTCGATCATGGAAAAGAGCGGTGTACTTGGCTCGCCCAGCATCCGTGCCGCAGCCTAACGCGTAAAAATACCGTAGCCGGGATGGTCGGTACCTTGAGTTGCGTAAGCCGTCCCGAACGTGGAAACCCCAGCCCTTATGCTTCGACAGGCGGTATGGCTGGGGCAACCACGGTACTATTGACTATCGGCGCCGCGGGTCGGTCGCGCCCGCGACGATAGTGCATGTGGACAAATATGATTAGCAAACTGCTCAAAGGAAAACGCCATGCCGCGATCTATCGCACCGAAACTGACAATCTTTGTAGGTGCCGCCATAGGAGCTACAGCCGTCAATGAACTGCATGCACGGAATAAGACTCCGGGGACGTGCGCTGTACTCGATCTGAGGGCCATCAACAGCCCCGACGTTTTCAAGATGCTTCCTTCGACGACGGGCGATTTCGACCGCCACACCGCCTGATTGGACAGAACTTCGATGAAGACCATGCCGTCATTCTCAAATGCGCGGATCTCGCTGCCTGAAGTATCGTCCAGGCGACATCGCAGCCGATTTTTATTCGACGATCAGTCGTCGAAGTCTGCATTTCCAAAGCTGCCGGGTCGATGGCACCAACTGATCGACAATCTTTGCACCAACTTGGGCAAGGAAACACCCGATACCCGAGGCTTTAGAATCAATATGGATCGTACGATGCGCGAAGCCGAAGCGCGCGCATCGCAATCAGCAGCTATCCCAGCTGACGAAACACCGGAGCAGCGCAGGCGAAAATTTCAGGAGGAATTGCACGAAGTTCTACGCGTGTGCCAGGACCGCGGTTCTTCGAATAAAAATGTTTGGGCCGAAGCTCTACATTTGCTCGATAACCCTTGGGTTCGCGACTCAAATGTTAACGGGCACGAACTCAAAGGGTGGATTGAAGAACGCCATCACCCTTTCACAAATACTAGCAGGTCGGCGTCTATTTCACAGGGGAGCGTGGCCGATCCTCACCCGATAACGGACGCGAAAGAAGGCAGTCGGCGCGGCCGTTTCGAGTCTTGGCCGTGTCAAAACGCTTAGCCGGAAGAGGTAGAACCAGGTGGGTGGCGACGCCGATCTGTTTTCGCGGCTTTGATTACGCCCGCATCGCAGCCATGAGCGGCTGGATGCCGATGATGTCGATCGCACGGGTAAGGTTGTAGGCCAGCACGTGGAGTGCCATTTCGATGGCGACCTTCGGCAAGCGCTTCATCAGGAAGTGCGTCGCCCCATTCTCATTTTCGACGTGCCGTGAAGCGCGCGGTTAATTGTTAGACGATATGAGAGTTTTGCGCCGGTCAGGAATCGTCCCGGCGCAACTATCCCGACAGTCTAAAGGATCAGTTTTCGGGTAGAACGACCCATGAGACGTAAGACGTCTCGCGTCAAGGTCACGACATCCGATGGAAATCGGTCAGCGTAACGAACCACTCGCCGGTGTACTCTGGAAAACCGGGATCGACTAAAGCTTAAACCCTTTGTCTCAGCTTTGCCACGCGTCAGTCTACCGAATGCCGCCCGCGCCTATCGGGACAGCGCCTGCACACGGGGTCCCGGATTCCGCTGCGTGTGCGTTGCTCGAAGCGCTATGCGAAGATCATTGTGGCAGGCGT
>CAWKLA010000002.1:0-176979 GCA_963850245.1 uncultured Alphaproteobacteria bacterium
CCCCGCAGTTCCCATAGTGCCCAAAATATTGCGTGCCGCGCATTTCCGGGATGTAGTGCGCAACCAGATCAGCTGCGCCCCCGTAACCGCCACAGGCGAGGATAAGCGCCTTGCAGCCCATGCTCTCCTGCTTGCCATCCGGCCAAATGATTTCCACGCCTCTAATAATGCGGTCAGCGTCTGCAAAAAGCTGTACGACGCGGGCATTTACAATGATTGCAATTGACTCCTGTTCGACGGCTTTACGCAAGCGGTCGATCAATTCAACGCCCGAACGAGATGGAAGACCGTGCATCCGCCGAGCGGAATGGCCCGGGTAGTCGAAGTCACTCACCAGCGTGAAAGGAAAGGAATAGTTGTCAGAGAGCCACTCCACCGTCGGGCCAGATTTCTGTGCGATGGTGTTGACAATAACATCATCCGGTTCGTCGTCAGCTTTACGGCGGATATCGGCTGCAAATTGCGCAGCGGTGTCACATACCCCAGCCACTCGTTGGAAGCGGGTACCCGCTGCCGGGATCAATCCCGCTGACAACGCTGTCGACCCGCGTGGCAACGAATCCCGTTCAAGGACGACTACCTCGGCGCCTTTTTCGTGCGCGGATAGCGCAGCGCAAAGACCGGCCGCACCAGCGCCCACAATAATAACGGCCGCCTTCGCCTCAAATCCATCAATCGGCGCCTCTTTGACTCCCACCTATCAAACTCCAGTCGCCCACCTCGCGGTTGAGGAAAATACTACGCACACGGACGACGCCATGGAAGTGCGAACCAACGCGCTCATCGGTCTCGCCCGCGCGATAACGCCCGACATCGTCGCCATGCGTTTTCGGCGGCTGGGAAGCAACCTACGTTTCTTTGTGAAAATGACTTCAGGGACGCGCCCCAGTTTCCGGCGCGCAAGTACGAGCTGCCATTCGACAGTTTTTTCTGCGACAATGCAGGCGATGCATCGTGTGAAGTCTCCTGGATGACGGAGCGTCGCATTTTGTTTGAAATCAACGTTCTCTCGCTCTGGCAGGGAATTGCGCTGTATTGGCGCGTTGCGCTTCTGGTCTTGTTGAGCGCGAGCGTATCACCAGCCAAGGCTCAGCCGCCCGACGAGCAGGCTTTGCGTCTCCTCAATCATTACCGCCAACTCGCCGGCCTCACGCCGGTCAAGCTCGATCGAAATCTCAGCGCAGGGTGCATGGAGCACGCAAATTACATGGTGCAAAATCGGGGCACCGACGCAATGACCGGGCTCAATCCTCATACCCAGAGGCCAAACCTGGCCGGCGCGAGCTCCGCGGGTGCGGCGTGCGCAAAGGCGGCCGATTTGTTCCTTGGCGTCTCCGATCTCGGTGTTGCGATCGACGGCTGGATGGCGGGCATGTACCACCGCCGTCCGATGCTCGATCCGCAGCTCGAGCGGATCGGCGTGGGTTATGCTCGCCTTCCCGATGGGATGCTGATGGTTGCGTTGAGGTTTGAAAACGCTGCGCGCAGGGGCGGTAGGTGGCCGGTCGCTTATCCCGCGGATAAACAGACAGACGTTCCGCTGGATTATGATGGTGCGGAATTTCCCAACCCAGTCCCTAACCGCGGCAGCGGCGGCTATCCGATCACGTTGCAGTTTCCACCATTCGATGAAGTCACCGGCGTTTCTGCAAAGGTCACCGATGCCGCAGGTAATCCTGTGGCGTTTTTCCTTTCGGATCCCCAACATCCGGCGACGTCATTCGGACAGTTTGGCATGATCTGCGTAATCCCGAAACAGTCGCTACAGGCACAGCATTCGTACAGCGTGCGGATCGATGCGACATGGAAGGGCAAATCGGGTAGCTGGACATGGAGCTTTTCGACCGTCTCGTTGCGCGGGATCGAAGCAGCCGATGATCGCGCTGTTAGCGACGCGATAAACGTCGCCAGCCTGGTCCACGGCACGGTCGCTAACGGCGGGATGAGGAACAGTGAGACGGTTGTCCTTCAACTCGCCGCGGCCGAAGGCAGCCGGTACAAGATGCTGTCGGTGATCATCCCGATCGTGGTTTGGCGGGAAATCGCCGGCAGCGCCGAGCCCCGGTCGTTCAGGGGCAAGGTCGTCGAAGCGCAAACTACGCCGCAAGTTATCGGTGGTAAGTACGTCAACATGAGGATTTCAACCGCCGCCCAGCTTCGTGTACTAGCAGCGCAGTGACTATGCATTCCGGCGACTTCCGAAAGCGGCACATCGATGCCGTCGGGGGGCGTCCACCCCATCATGAATCAAAAGTGGAGAGCGGAGGTGGAGCAATGTCGGCCTTGCCCCCGAAAACGGACATTCGCCGTACGCTTGTGATGTCCATTATGTGCGAAAATCTGCTGCGAGCGTCCGCAGCAAGCGATGCTCGCGGAGATAAGTTGAATTGACAAGACAGACGTCTGATAGCGCGCCGGAATTTGATCTGTCATCGCGCGCGGCACCGCGCGCACGCCTGTGCGACTATCTTGATGTTCGTGCCGTTTGCCTCGTAAGCGAGTTGCTCTCCGAGGCCTGCTTATCAACCGGACCTCGAGGGGCAGCGAGAAGTAGCCTTCGATGTTTTTTAGATTGCGGATCGTAGGCTTCTCAGTCCAATTTTCGACGCTCAGACGCCCGGACTTGTTGCTCTGAGGCGATCCCAGGGATAATGAAATTAACGACGGTCAACAGCTGGGGCGGAACATGACTGATGATCGAGTGATTATCGCCGGAGGCGGAATTGGCGGGCTGACGCTTGCGTTGACGCTACACCAGATCGGCGTGCCGTGCACCGTATTCGAAGCGGCTGAGGAAATGCGCCCGCTGGGCGTCGGGATCAATTTACAACCTAACGCAGTGCGAGAACTCTACGATCTAGGCTTCACCGAGAAGAACCTCGATCGAGTAGGCCTACCGGCGAGAGAATGGGCATTAGTCGGGCTCAACGGCAATGACATCTACTCCGAGCCGCGCGGGCTTTTGGCAGGCTACCGCTGGCCGCAATATGCAGTTCATCGCGGGCAATTCCACATGTTGTTGCATCAAAAGGTGGTGGAACGGATAGGACCGCAGGCGGTCAGGCTTGGTAGCCGGGTGATGGGCTACCGAAAGAATTCTGACGGCAGCGTGACCGCACTCGTCGAGCATTTCGATGGTTCCAGTTCCGAGGCGAGAGGCACGCTGCTCGTCGGCGCAGATGGCATTCACTCGGCCGTAAGAGCGCAGATGCATCCGGCACAGCCGCCGATTCATTGGGGCGGGGCGGTGATGTGGCGAGGAATGACATGGGCGAAGCCCATCCGCAGCGGATCGTCTTTCGTTGGCATTGGCACGCACCGGCAGCGGATGGTTTTCTACCCAATCTCTCATCCGGATCGCCAGACCGGACTGGCGATGATCAATTGGATCGCCGAGGTCACGATGGACACAAACGAGGGCTGGAAAAAACATGGCTGGTTTCGCCAGGTTGGGATCGACGACTTCATACATTATTTCGACGAATGGGTGTGGGACTGGTTGGATGTACCGTCTCTGGTGAGGCAAGCGGGTTGCGCGTTCGAAAATCCGATGATCGACCGCGATCCGGTTCCGACCTGGCAGGATGGTCCAGTAGTGCTCATTGGCGATGCCGCGCATGCAATGTATCCGACCGGCTCAAATGGTGGCAGCCAAGCCATTGTCGATGCCCGCATTTTGGGGGCTGCAATCGTCGAGCACGGTGTCACTGAGAAGGCCATTACAGCGTTTGACGAGCAACTCTGCGGCCCCATATCACAACTCATCCTACGCAACCGCGGGGCCGGTCCATTTGGACTACTCAACATCGTTGATGAACGCTGCGGTGGTACCTTTGACAATATCGACGATGTCATCCCGTCCCAGGAGCGTGCCGCTTTCATGGCCGGCTATAGAGCTGCCGCTGGATTTGCCGTCGAAAAGCTCAACAAGGCTCCGCAGACAATCCCGAATAACGCGAGGGCCTTTGCCGCTGATGCTGCACAAATCTAGTCCTAAGATTCTGAGACAGCGGGCGCTCGATCAAATACAGCTCACAAGAGGGTCAAAATTGGACGCCGATCGGGGGGCAAATTTGGCGCCGATTGACAGCATGCGCGATAGACTTCCCTCGATGCCATGGAGGTTTTGGTCTTTCGACATCGCCGTGCGACGATCGCGGACAGGAGCCCGGCTAAGCAACCAAGTTGTACATTTCGGCTTGGCTTCGAAAGCACTCTAAGCACGTTCGCGCGCTCGGCAAACTCACAGTTTCGCCGATGCCCAAAAATCGATATCGCAATTGCTTTTTACCAGACAACGCGCCGTTTGGAGGCAGGCAATATTGAAACCCGCTCCGGATCGCCGCTCAGTCGAACCAATCACCGGTGCTTGTCGCCGGCCCAATTCACGTCATGGCCATAAATGGGGATCGTGGCAATGGCCATCTTCGCGCTCGCATCCTTTACCTGCCGGCTGTAGATGACGTAAATAAGCGTCATGTTCTTCTTGTCGTAGATGCGGCGCACGGCAAGCGATTTAAAGATCAAGCTTAGTCGCTCCGAGAATACCTCCTCGCCGTTCGCGCTGGTATCGATATCACCGATTGTTATCGGTCCGGTCTGATGACAGGCGATCGATGAGTTGGATGGATCGATAAACCAATCGCCTTTTGCAAGTCTATCAATTACGCTTCGGCTGAATCGGCTGATATGGCAAGTCACACCCTGGATCTTTGGGTCAGCAACAGCCTCGACGACGATACCATTGCCAGTCCAGTCGTTGCGGAAATTGGCCACGTCCTCGGCGCCAGCTTGGGCCACCGCGCCGAAAAGGGCGAGGCAGCCCACCATCAAGGTCCGCACAGTCTTGTTCAACATACTCATATTAATCTCCGAAGGCGACGTATCGTTCATTGATCTCGCTCAATATCCTGGAATCAACAGAGCGCGCCCCTGCCGCCCTTTCCTCACGTGATCGAAAGCCTCGGCGCCCTCCTGCAGAGGCTTGCAAATTCCGATTGGAAGGCTGAGACGCCGCTGCACAACCAGCTGAGCAAGTTCGGACAGTGCTT
This sequence comes from uncultured Alphaproteobacteria bacterium, assembly GCA_963850245.1. Lineage (GTDB taxonomy): Bacteria > Pseudomonadota > Alphaproteobacteria > Rhizobiales > Xanthobacteraceae > BOG-931. Next base: position 5,052 of record CAWKLA010000002.1, read on the forward strand.
GGCCATCCGGCCGGAAAAGCGTCCACGCATAATTCCGGGTGCCTTTGGGCAACGCTTTGCGATGAGCTTTCTTTTCGGATTTCGAGCGCAGCGCGCCGCGCACCCAGCCGTATTTGTCGACGTTGCCCAGCAGGGGATGCACGGTCGTGGCATGGCCAAGCGCGCCGTCGCGCAAGCAACGAATGAGAGCAAGGTCATGGTCCCACGTGGCGAAATTGAGGGTGGCATCAAAGGTGGCCCCGAGTTGGTCGAACGGTTCGCGCGCGCCGTCGAGCACGTCCGCGGCTCCGGCCTGCCGGCAAGCATCGAGTGCCGGCGGCATCGCGATGGCGGTGATCGTGGAGCCCCACGCTGACAGCATTTGCAGGGCGAGCATGCCGAGTCCGCCAGCGGCGCCGTGCACCAGCACCTTCTTTCCCGCTGCATTCTTGCGGGTTAGGCCCGCGCCCCGCACCGCAAGCCACATCGTGACGAAGCTATAGGGAATCACCGCCAATGCTTGAAGGGCTTGGCCGGAGGGAGCTGGAAGGACGGAGACGCCTTTGACCACGACGCGGTTGGCATGCGTGCCCTCAGCCGATGTGCGTTTCAATCCGTAAACACGATCACCCGGCTTGAGCGCGGCCACCTTTTTCCCGGTTGTGACGACAGTGCCGGCGAAATCGTTGCCGAGCACCAACGGAAATTTTCCCGCGCCGACGAGGGATAATAGCCTCGCGCCATAACCTTGCGCGCGGCGTACGTCGATGGGATTGACGGAAGCCGCCTCCACGGCAATCTCGACCTCGTCTGCCGCCGGATACCGCTGAGGGATTTGACGGACCTCAAGAGCGCCATTCGCGGCCGGTCCGAGACAAAATAGTGCGGTCTTTGTCTTCATCACGTGCCTTCTAGTCCGTTATGCGTTGCGCTGGCGAGATCGCTGCGTCCCGCTACGGTTATTCTCTGTTCGCCAAAATCGAGCCGCCCATCGGCGCTGCGGATCGTTGCCGTAATGTTGTCGCCGGCCCTGAGATATTCCGGGCGGCGGCTTTGCGACTTGAGAAAGAGGCGCCAGAAGGTGCGCTCCGGCAGCAATTGGACGAGCCGCCGCACCGCGGGCGGCGGAACGCGTAGCGCGCAGCCGCTCGGCGTGCCGGTCAGCAACACGTCGCCCGGCGCCACGTTGGCGAAGGTCGATAATTCCGAAATCGTTTCCCACGGCTTGAACACCAGATTGGCCGTGGTGTCATTCTGCCGCACCCCGCCGTTCACGCGAAGCTGCAGGTCGAGATTGTCGAGAAGCGCAAATTCGTGCGGCTCCGGCACCGTCAGCCATGGGCCGAGCGGACAGAAACCACGGTAGCTTTTGCCCTTGAAGAATTGCATCTGCGGCAGCTGCACGTCGCGGGCGCTAACGTCGTTGGCGATACAAGCGGCAAAGACATAGTCCGGCAAAGTCTCGCGGGTGATCGAGACCGGCGATTGGATCGCTCGGCGGAACACCAGAGCGAGCTCGATCTCATAGTCGAGCAGCGACACGTGCGGCGGCCGCCGCAGCGTACCGATCGCCGGTGCGATGGAGGCGTCCGATTTGGTGAAAAACATATTGAAGGTCTTGGCGTTCGGATCGAGGCCGGATTCAATCATGTGTTGGCGATAATTGGCGCCCTGGCAAAAGATGCGGCAGGGCGGGGTGACCGGCGAAAGAATTTCGAGAGTGTTGAGCGAAATCGGCGCGGCTTGGGCGCTGTGCCAGTCATTTTCGCCGTGTTCAATTAGCGCCGCCGTGGTCGCGTAATCGGCGGCGAGCGGGACCACCATAGCGCCCCGCACTACACCCCAGCGCGGACCGGTCTCAGAAGCAAAGCGTACCAAATTGACAGCCATTATCTTTACTTTCGTTCTCGACGGGAAGTTTCGGTCGGCGGCGTACCTCGCTCCCGCTCGACTGCTCGTTGAGCCATTGCTGCGGCCTTACGCGGCGCAACTCCAATCGCGCGAAGAAGGCCGGCAACGACGGCGGATGCTTGCTGCGGCGAGCAGCGTCTCTGCGGTGCCAACAACATCATGTGCAGCATGATGCCGGTGGCGAAGTCGAAGGCGAGCCCCGGCGTCACGCCGCCAAGGTGACCGTCGCGCGCGGCGAGGTCGATGTCCTCCTTAAGACGCTTGCGCGCGACGCCGGCGACGTGCGGCATTGTGGCGGCGCCGCGTGCGACCAGCGCGCCCCACGACGGGTCGCGTAGCGTCTGCATAATGAACGCCCCACAGCCGGCGGCGATGCGCTCGATCGGATCGTCAGTCGCCAACCGCCGCGGCTGTAGGAATTCGTCGAACTCGCGCGCCAAGTCGTCGGCGACGACGCTTTGGAGATCCGCGACGCTGTCGAAGTGCACATAGAAAGTGCCTTTGGCAACACCGGCCGCCGCAACGACGTCGTCAACCGTTACCTGATCGAAGGGCCTTGCCGCATAGAGCCCACGCGCTGCGGCCACCAGCTCCGCGCGTGTACGGGCGCTGCGGTCGCGGCCGATTTCCGCCCGCCGGGCAAGGTCTACTCGCGCCATTCGCCTCTCCTCCTCGTCCTAAAATCTTTTCATATTGACTATATAGTCACAATGACTATAGAGTGCAATATGAAAAACGGGCCCGCTTGAGGTCCGTGCACAGGGAGTGGGCCAGTGAGTGCTGGGAGCGTCAGTAATTGCGAGCTGCCGTCACAGTGTGACGTAGCGATCGTCGGCGCCGGTCCGATCGGCCTGATGCTTGCTAATTTGCTCGGCTCGGCCGGCGTCGACGTCATTGTCATCGAACGAAACAATGATTTGGTCGGATTGCCGCGGGCTATCGCCTATGACCCCGAGACTTTGCGGCTGTTCGCGCAGGTCGGCCTGTTTGATGCCATCGCGAGCGGGCTTATTCAGGACCCAGAAGTCGTCTATTTCAATGCCCGCGGTCGGCAACTCATGGATATGAACCCGCCTAAAAGCCCGTTCGGTCATTCGCAGATCGGAACTTTTTATCAGCCGCATTTCGAAAGAGTGCTGCTCGGTGGCTTAGAGCGGTTCGTGTCGGCGCGGGCGCTGTTCGGCCACACCGTGACCGCGCTGGCGCAAGATCGCGATGGCGTCGATGTCCGGATCGAGACGCCACACGGGCAGCGGAAACTGCGCGCCAAGTTTGTCGTCGGTTGCGATGGCGGCGCCAGCGCGACCCGCGATGCAATCGGCGCGCAGATGGTCGGCGCAACTTACGCTGAGCGCTGGCTAGTCATTGATGCGTTGATCGACAATCACGACGTAGACAACATCACTTTTTTTTGCGACCCGCGGCGGCCGACAGTGCGGCTGCCGGCGGTCGGTTCACGTGTCCGGTTCGAATTCATGCAACTGCCGGGCGAGAATCCCGATGAGCTTGCCGGCGATGGACGCGTCAAAGAACTCCTCGCACCGTATGCCGATTTCTCCCGTCTCAAAATCGAGCGGCGTGTCGTCTACACTTTTCACGCCCGCGTCGCCGACGTCTGGCGCGAGGGGCGCGTATTACTAGCCGGCGACGCCGCGCATTTGATGCCGCCGTTTGCTGGTCAAGGCATGAATGGCGGCATGAAAGATTGCGCCAACCTGGCCTGGAAACTCGCTGCGGTCATTGCGGGCACGGCTAGTGCCGACATTCTAGACACTTACGAAGCCGAGCGAGCGCGTAGCGTCCGTACCATGGTCAATCTTTCGCGCCGGTTGGGGGCCGTCATCATGCCGACTAACCGCGTCGTCGCCGCTCTACGCGATGCCATGTTCGCGCTGCTCGGATTATCGAACGGCTTCCGCGCTTTTGTGCGCCGCGGCGGGGTGCTGCCGCCGCCACAGATTTCGAGGAGTGCGCTGACCGGCATTGGCCGTGACGCCGTGATCGGCCAGATGCTCCCGCAACCTGAAGTATCCGCCGGCGCGGAAACCCGCGCCCTCGATACTTTCTTGGGTGCCATCAGTGGCTGGTGCTCGGCGTCGGCGCCGATCCGTCGACTACCGCCTCTCTGCGTGATCGAGCGATCCTTAACGGTCTCGGTGCGGCATTTATTGCCATTAATGCGCCGCGCGCCGATCGGTCGGTGGTGCGGCTTGAGTGCCGCCAACAATCATTTCTCGACTGGGCGAAACGTCATCGGCTCGGCGCCGTGCTCGTCCGTCCGGACCGTTTCATCGCCGAGCGACTGGTTTCGGGCGCCAATTTGCGAAGCTTGGATCCGTTCGCCAACGCCGCCTGTACGATGGCATTCGAGCCCACAGTTTCTGCAACAGCGGCATAACCGGGAGGCATAGCCATGAACGTTCATCAGCGAACGCCACACATCGCTGCAGCCAAGCTGCAGCACCACGTCATCTACGTGAGTGATCTTGAGCGTTCAAAAGATTTCTACGTGAAGCTCTTTGATCTGCAGTTCTCCGCGCTCAATCATCCCGATTCGAGCGCAGCGATGCGCCTTTCCAATCAGCAAATGCATTTCTTCAGCTTTGGCTTCTATCACCACGATCTTTGTCTGGTGAAGCATCGCAAGCTGAAGATGGATAACCATTCGATGCTGCACTTCACGCTAGTGGCGCGCGACAAGGTGGCATTCGACGGGATACGGGCCCGCGCCGACGCGATGGGCATTCAGGTCCGCGACGGCCAACTCATCGCCTCCGCGCGAGCTTTGGCCGGCCAACGTGCCTTTTGCCTGCAGGATCCCGACCACCATTGGATCGAGATCATCGAGGAGCAACGCCAATGACCGCCGCGACCTATGTTCCACCTAACGTGCTGCCGCCGCTGTTGCAGAAATTTGCGCCGCTTTTGAAGCGCAAATGGTTCCGTGAATTCGTGCTGCTGCCGCCGACGTTCTCGCGCCGCCGTTTCTCCAACAAAACCGAAGATTACGGCGTGTTCAAACCCTCGCAGATCGACCATATCGGACAGGTCTCGATCTATGTGCAGGACATCGAGCGTTCACGCCGCTGGTACGAACAACTCGGCGGCCTGCGCCACAGCCGTACCTGCGAGCAGGAGCCGCACCCGTTCAAGCCCGGCTGGACCATCCGCTGCTGTTACATGAGCGCGGCTGCGCACGACGAATGCCTGGTGCTGGTCGAGGAACGCGATCCAGACGGCAAGGTCACGGTGCCTTCCGGCATGAGCTTCTTCCACACCGCTTTCGAGCTTGAGGGCAATCACCTCGAGGATGTGTTTGTCTTTGCGGACCAGGCAAAACAGGCCGGCTTCGCCCGCAACTACGGACCAGTCCGCCACAACAGCGAGCCACCTCTCGGTGACGGCGAAACCGGCGGCAATGTGGCCTGCTACTTCTACGACCCCGATTATCACAACGTCGAATTCTGCGGGGCCATGGACACTATCGAGAACTATCGCGCGCGTTATGGCGACACCAAAGGCTCGGAGCGGATATGAAATCTCGCCTCACCCTAGCGTTTGAAACAAATTGATCTGGATCAAGGCGGCCTTTGGTTTCGAACGGTGAGAATTAGTCGCTCGAAGAGCGGAGATACTCAAGCCCCGCGCGAGAATGAATGCATGCCGCGCATTGGCGGCTCCTAGAGAATAGGTAAAAATTCAAATTGAAGGAGACAGTGCAATGTCGACACATGCGGAATCCAGACCGAACGTAGGACCAGTGACATCGCTCGTCCTGGGCAAGCTCGCGGAGAACTGGTGGCTGTTGTTGCTTCGTGGCCTGGCGGCCATCGCCTTTGGCGTGATCGCGTTCTTTTGGCCGGGCATCACGCTCGTGGCACTGACTTATCTTTTTGGTGCCTACGCAATCGTCGACGGTGTGTTCGCGATTTGGGCGGCAATTAACGCCTCTGGCGACGCCGGACCCCGATGGTGGCTCGGATTGAGCGGCATCGTCAGTATCATAGCCGGAATCGTGGCCTTCGCTTACACTGGAATGACGGCGCTGGTGCTTTTGATGTTCATCGCAGCATGGGCGATCGTTATTGGCGTGCTGCAGCTGTACGCGGCAATGCGGCTCCGCAAAATTATCGACAATGAATGGTGGCTTATCCTGAGCGGTTTGCTCTCGATTGCATTTGGCGCCGTCCTGGTCGCCTGGCCGGGCACGGGAGCACTTGCGGTCATCTGGACGATCGCCTGGTTTGCCGTCTTTTTTGGATGCATGTTCGTCGGTCTGGCGTTCGAACTAAAGAAGTTCAAACGGACTTAGCCGGCTAAAAACACTGGCCCCGACATCTATGAGCATGCCGGGGCCAAGAAGCCTTGCCAGTGCCAGACGGACAAGTCATCGCATGCCGGGCGCGAGTTTCTTTTGACGCTCAAACATTGTAATCTCGTGGACGGTCAGGGATTGCGAAGGAGACCGAAAATGGCCGACCGACAGCTTTCGAGATCCGCCGCGCTTGCTATCCCTTTCCTTCTGGCGATCTCTCTGGCGGCGACGCGGTTCGACATCGCCAAAGACAAACCGGTCACGTTCTGGCGTCCGTGAAAGAGTTGGTCACCCGGAGCACGCTGATCACCGTTGTGATGATCGCGTTTCTTGTGCTCATCTTCGGCCTGATCGCTCAAGAGGTCGTTGGTGGCGAAACCTCGGCATTCGATCGTCGACTGATCCTCCTGCTACGCGACCCGGCCAATCCCTCCGTTCCGATTGGGCCGGGATGGTTGCAAGAGGCTGCACGCGACGTGACCAGTCTCGGCAGCATCATTGTGTTGGTCATCGTCACGCTTGCCGCGACGGGCTACCTCTTTCTCGCGCGCCAGCCCATGGCTGCGTGGCTGTTGCTGGTCGCCGTGTTCGGCGGCATCGCGCTGGTTGACCTGCTCAAGGCGGTGTTTGCGCGCCCGCGTCCGGATCTAGCGCTGCAAGCGGCGCGGGTCTTCACCGCAAGCTTCCCTAGCGGCCACGCGTCGCTTTCCGCAATCGTTTATTTGACCATGGGGGCACTGTTGGCGCGGGCCCAATCCTCGGCGACGATCGCGCGTTATTTTCTCGCGCTGGCTGCCTTTCTAAGCGTGCTGATTGGCGTCAGCCGGATCTATCTCGGTGTCCACTATCCGACCGACGTCCTCGCCGGCTGGTGCATCGGGTTGGCTTGGGCGACGGCCTGCTGGGTCGTCGCGGAGTGGCTCGAATTGAGGCGCCAGACCCGACCGGGCGGCCGGTCATGACCGCGGACCGTTTGCAGGATCGTCGGCCATGATTGCGCTTGGATGGCCGCAAAGCGCAGGTCCTGTTTTCATTCTCAACGGACATTCTTTCTATGTGGGTGAGGTCGAGGCGCACATCGCGCGAGTGTCGGATGGGTTCGGCGTTGCAGCGCAGGTCATCGTAACCAAGCGCGGCGACGACATTGCGTCGCTTGCGGCAGAGGCTATCACCGCCAAACGTGCGCCGATCGTAGCCGGCGGAGGCGATGGAACAGTCAATGCGGTCGCCGGCAAACTCGCAGGCACCGACACTGTTCTCGGCGTCCTTCCCATGGGAACGTTGAATCATTTCGCCAGGGACGTTGGAGTGCCCCGAAGCCTGGAGGCTGCCGTCCGCAACGTCTTCACCGGCAAAATCGCCGAAGTGGATGTCGGCGAAGTCAACGGTCGCGTATTTGTGAACAATTCCGGGATCGGCTTCTATCCGCATTTCGTGCGAGTCCGGGAAGAACAGGAGCGGCTCGGCCACCCGAAGCGGGTCGCATTCATGTTGGCGGTGCATTCGCTCGTCAGGCGTTACTTTCGCCTACGCATCAATGTCCACATGGGCGAAGCGCAAGCACTGGAACACCTGACCCCGTTCTTGTTCGTCGGCAACAACCGATATCAAACTAGCGGGCTTGAGATCGGCAGCCGGCTCAGGCTGGATTCCGGTCGGCTATGGGTGTGTACGGCGCCGCGGGCCAACCGGGAGAATCCTCTGCCGGTGGCGTTGCGGACGCTTTTCGGCGGCGCCACCGATCAAGCATTGAATGCCTTCGAGACCGAAGCAGTAACCGTGCGGCCCGACACGTCGCGGGTCAATGTGTCCGCAGATGGTGAGGTCAGCTTGATGGACTCCCCACTGTACTACAGGATTCGCCCTCGCGCTCTGCGGGTAGTTGTGCCCGGGGGAGAAGGCGCGGCCGGAGAATTAAAGAGTCCGCCGGATAGAGGATAGAGCTAGGGGTCAAGCCCGTGTCGAGACTGCGCATCATTCTGCACGGCAAGGCCGCCGGCAGCGCCGACGTACGGGCAGCCGTTGGGAGGCTACGGCAACAAGGTCACGTCGCAGAGGTGCGTGTCACCTGGGAACCGGGGGACGCCCAACGTTTGACCGCCGAAGCTGTGGCGCAAGCCGGTGGCGGCTGCATCGATTGCATTGTCGCCGGCGGCGGCGACGGCACCATCAACGAGGTCTTTGCTGCGGCCTATGCCGCCGGCCTGCCGGCGGGGTGTTCGCTCGGTATCCTTCCGCTTGGCACCGCCAACGATTTCGCCCATGCCGCCGGTGTGCCAGTGCAAGACCCGTTGGCGGCGCTGCAACTCGCCGCCAGCGCTGCGCCGCAATTAATCGACATCGGCCTTCTCAACGACAAACCATTCGTCAATCTGGTCTCGGGCGGTTTCGGCTCGCGCGTCACAGTCGAAACTGATCCGGAGCTCAAGAAGCGGCTCGGTGGCCTCGCTTACGTGTTGACCGGCATTTCGCGTTTTGCCGAGCTCTCGGCCAACGTCGGCCGCTTCCGTGCCAACGGCTTTTCATGGCAGGGGCGCTTCGTTGCTGTCGCCATCGGCAACGGCCGCCAAGCCGGCGGCGGCGTGCCGCTTTGTCCGGACGCGCTGGTCGACGACGGACTGCTCGATTTGACGATCCTGCCCGAGCTCGAGCGTTCGGCGCGCTTGGACGCATTCGCTCGCCTATTGCGGGAGGGTGCCGCGAGCATTCGGGCCGATCTCGTCACCGCACGCAGTGCCTGGATCGAATTTGAATCGGACGAAGCGCTCAATGTGAACCTGGACGGCGAACCGATGTTAGCGGAGCATTTTCGCGTCGAATGCCGCCAGCGCGCCCTGCCGGTTCGTCTCGGTGCAACCCCGCTATTGTCGGGTGGTGGATCGAACGCCCGGTAGAAAGCCGCGCCCGCGAATGTCATTCGCAAAGTCGCAGTTGGGGTCAGGCGCGTCGGTTTGGCCTGCCTCGCAATGCCTTGTGACGCTGCTCGCCGACGATATCGCTCTGGGCAAGGCCATCAGCGCCGGCCTGGTCGTGAGCAAACTGAATTGCCCAAGCGCACCATGCTGTGGTTGGCGGAAGGCCTCAATGTCCTGGTGCAGCCCAGCATCCGCACCAGTCGACGGGAAGAGACCCCTCAAGCGCTTTTTTTTACGACATCTGCTCTCGTCCGCCGCCCACTCCGAGGAAAGCGCGGGCTGCGGTTTCGCATGCGCAGGATGACATTTGGCTCGGCTCGCAAGTGAGATGCTGCATTTTTGGCAACTCCGCCGCTTTGACGCACATCAAAGTTCGCCGCATCGCAACGCACTAAAGAGTTAAACGCCCCCGGTGGCGCAGGCCACTACCATTGTTGAGCAGGAAAGAGGAGCAATGTCATGGCTAAACATCTCTCCGAACAACTTGCCGACCTTTCAGTGCGGGCAAAAAGCGTCGAGGACGCGTTTGCAGCCGCACAAAAGGAAGCGCACGAGAAACTCGAGGCACGCAGGGAACAGGCACGTGCCGCCGCGAAAAGTGCGATAGAGAAGGTGGATCGTGAAATCCAGACCGCTGCCGCCTCTGCCGCAAAGGATTTGACGGCGGTGAAGGCGAAAATCGCCGCAGACATGAACTCGCTTAAAGCCAACCTGCATCGCGCCAAGCACAAGCTCGATGTCAAGCTCGCCGAAAAGCGCGCAGAGGATTTGGAATGGGAGGCGAGTTTCGCAATTGACTACGCCATCGCCTCAATCGAGCAGGCGAAGTTTGCGGTACTCGATGCGATTGAGGGCCGCCAGGCTTCCGAGGAAGCAAAACGAGCCGCGTAGTCAGTCGGCAGACGAGTCCGGGGCGGTCGCGGTGCGGTTTGACACCGCGATCGTCTGTCGGGCATTCGGATTGCCGAATACCAGGCCCATCGTGAGAGAGCGCTAAATCAAGAAAGAATTCAGAACGTCTGGCGAACTGACTGTCCGTAAAAAAGAACTGAATGTTACTTTAATCCCCAACGCATCGCGAAGAGCCGCCACGTTTCTTACTAACGGCAATGAAATCCAGGATTGCTTACGTCTGCCCAGCGGCGCTTTTCGCCGACGCGGTAATTTAACGAAATCAAACAGACGGCGACTTTTCCCGGCAAAGCCGCGAGGCCGAAGCGAGGGTGATGCCTGGCTGACACCACCGCCAAGTCGACGCAGCCGCTAGTGTCCTTTATTGTTCGCTACAATCCGGTCGTACCTCAGTTGGCGCTCAGAAGCGAGCGTCTCTAGGATGCGGGCTCATGTCCGCTTCGCTTTCGAAAGCGACCGAATTGATGCATCGCCACGAAATGACGTGATGTGCCAATAACGGAATCGAGCTGCCATCACCACGCAGCGACGAAGAGTTCAGCGCGAGGGTTCGCCCAGCTTTAAAGGAAAGCTGTATCGCGCGCGGTCCACTCGAAGTGACGTAAGCGGCAGTTTTTTGGAAACCTTGTCGGGAGAATAAGTATGACGACGACGATCAAGAACAGGAATTCCGGCCTCCATGCCGGCTCGGACGCGCTGTTGGAGGCGGCGCGCCGTATTCAGCCGCTGCTGCGGCAGGAAGCGGCGGCCAGCGAAGAGCTGGGCGAACTGACGCCGAAAATCGTGGAAGCGCTGCACGAAAACGGCTTCTTCGGCATGTGGCTACCGTTGCAGCTTGGCGGCAGCGAGCTGCCGCCGCGCCGATCCCTCGAGGTTCTGGAAGAGCTCGCCTATGGCGATGCCTCGACAAGCTGGGTCGTCATGGCGGCGTGCTTGGCGACCGCTTCAGCGGGCGCCTATCTGCCGGCATCCGCGGCGGAGGCTCTCTTTCCACCGAACCGCAAGCGCCTCAACGTCTTCGCCGGTCAGGGCACGCGCCCATGCAAGGCGGTCACGGCGAAGGGTGGCCATCTCGTCAGCGGCTCCTGGAATTTCGGCTCCGGCCTCAAGCACTCCACCTACATCCACACCGCCGCAATCGTCGAGGAAACCGGCGAACTCAGAATCTTTAATCTGCCCATCGAGAAAGCGACGCTGATCGAGAACTGGGATGTGATGGGCCTGCGCGCGACGGGCAGCATCGACTACACGCTGGACAACGTCTTCGTCCCTGAAGACTTCTCTCATCCCAATCTGATTCAGGAACCCGAGCGCGGCGGCAGCCTGTACCGCATGGGGATCATCAATTTCGCCGTCGTCTGCCATACCGGTTGGGCGCTCGGCGTCGGCCGCCGGATGCTTGACGACCTGCGGGAATTGACGAAAGGCAAGATCGGCCGCGCGGCGCAGAACGCCGCCAACGCTGATTTCCTGCAAGGTTACGGTCTCGCCGAAGCGAAGCTCCGCGCTGCCCGCGCGTTCGTGTTCGAGACCTGGACGGACGCCGAGGCAACGCTCGGCCGCGGCGAGTACCTTTCGAAACGGCAGGAGACTCTCAACCGCCTCGCGCTCTACAACGCGACCTGGACGGCGAACGACGTCAGCGATTTTGTCTACAAGGCTGCGGGCACCAGCGCGCTGCGCGAAGGCCCGATCCAGCGCTATTTTCGTGACATGCACGCTGGCACGCAGCACGTCACCTCGTCGCCGGCCGTCCTGCAGGCCTGCGGTCAGGAGCTGGCGGCGCTCGCCGAGGGTAAGCGCTGGATGTTCTTGAGCCTGGTGGACGCGCCCGCAGGCAAAGGGCACTGATCAGCACCCGCCTTTTGGCAAGGCCGCGGCGCCAGCGCGGCGAAGAGTAGCGAACTGAAAGGGTCGCCCGGCGTCGCTGCCGGGCGACCGATGTGACTAGTCTCGACTCACTTGCCGCCCAGGGCCTTGATTTGTTGCTCCTTCGACAACATCGAAGACGGGATCGAGTCCATCGGCATCGACTTGTCGCATTTCAGCGCGAGCTTCGGATCCTTCGACGTCGTGTCTTCATCGATTCCCAGCGTGACCAAGCTCGGCTCGTCGTTGTCGATGCCTTGGGCGGCCGCAACCGCTTTGCGCAATGCCAACCGCACCATCCAGGTGTGAGCATCGAGGATCATCATTTTCATCTCGGGATGATCTGCGGCGATACAGCTCAGATCCATCAGCGACTGTCCGGCATATACCGGTATCGGTCTGCCGGCGGCGACAAAGGCGCGGATCGGACCGACGGTTTCGCTGAACATACCGTCGATCTGCGGGTACTTGGCGATCAGAGCCGCGGTCTTTTGTTGCGCGATGGCCGGATCCCACATCGTCGGCACCGGCTCTTGCTCCAACAACTTGATGTCCGGATACTTCGCGAACGCGCGACGCCAGCCGACTGTTTGCGCCGCCGTCATCGGATTGCCCGGCGTTCCGCCCATCATGACGATGTTACCTTTGCCGCCCAGCGTCTTGACCAGCCATTCCGCCGCGAGCTCCCCATATTGGATTTGGCTCTCGGTGGCGAGAGATACATAGTCCTTGCCGATCTTGCCGGCGAAATTGTCGCCGGTGCTGTCGGGGACTACGGCCACGCCGGCCGCAATCGCCTCGCGCGTCGCTTTCAGGATGGCGGCGCCGCCGTCGAGTTGTGCGACGATGACGTCATATTTCTGCGCGACCAGGGCTTGGATGTCTGCAATCTGCTTCTCAGGTTTGAACTCGCCGTCGGTGTAGCGAGCATCGGTGATGTTCTTGCATTTCGAGGCTTCGTCCTCGAACTCGGCGCGGGCAAGATGACGCCAGTAGTTGCCGCCCCAGCCATCAGAGTATGCGACCTTGATTGGCTTGGTCCCGCAGAATTTGGACATCGGCTGAAATTCCGCTTTGGTGCCTCTTTTGTCCGGATACAATTTAGCCTTGAAAATATCGTCAGCGTAACTCAACGACGTTACCGCAAACGCGAATCCGAATATCGCAAATCCAGCCGAAAGACCACGTGGCAACGGCATGTGCTCCTCCCATGTTCGTCTGATTAGTTACGGCTTAGTTGCGGCGTTCCGTCTGGGCGAACTGAGTCGCTCGAAGTGCTAACTGAGGCTGAAGCTGCGAAAGAAATCGACGCTAGCCGCCGAGTAAGAACACCGATGACAGACTATAAATTGCGCCGCTGCGTGCCGATCATTATGAATCGTACTGCCGAGCATCAGGCAGTGTAATGCTGCGAGTGTGAGGGCTTTCGCAAACGGTCAGTGCGAAGTCGAGCCGGGCGTTTTTGGGTTTACGCTTGCGGGTCCTTGGAGCTCACAGCGAGTTTGCCCTGCGATCGCGTAATTGAGGCCGCGCGAGATGTCCGGCAGAGATCTTTTGCATCATAATGCTGGCGAGACCTCGAAAGCCTAGTAGGCGCATCAGGTGGATCGGGGTCGCGTAGTTTTTGAATGAGATCGCGCCTGACAGCAGGCCGAAGAACATATCGATCTCGCGCTGGTTCCCCTCTAGGCAACGGTAGAGCACCTCCAGTTCGCAGCTGCGGGGACCCATCTTCGCCTGTTGTAAGGTCAATCGATACATCGGCTGCGTCTGCCGGTTTCGTTCTTTCTCATAAGCCTGTAACGCGCACTGCAAGTTCTGATGGCCGCCGAGCCCGCGTTCGATTGCATTGGCTAGCAACTCAGCGTCCCGAAACGCGTGACCGATCCCCTGGCCCGAGATCGGATCCATTACCAAACCCGCATCGCCCACGAGAGCCCAACCAGGACCGAAGGGTTTGCGGACACGGTTCGGCAAATTCGCGGTGCCCAGCGCCCGGCCGACCTGCCGGGCGGCGCGGACCCTCGCGCCCACGTCGCCCGCGCGATCGAGTGCCGCGAGAATGCCGCCCTCAATGTCTTTCCGGAATTTGGCGTATGCCGCGATCGGCAGTCCGACATAAGTGACGGTAAGCCCGTCATTGGTCGGCCATACGCCTACTGTGCTCCCGGGCCGCTCGTATAGTTCGCCGTTGTGTGGCGTGAGGCCTTCCCAATAGGCGTAAAAAGCGGCCGATAGAGTCGGCGTCTCGAAACGGGCTGGAGCCCCAACCATCTTGGCCACCAAGGAGCCCTTGCCGTCCGCCCCCACTATCAACCGAGCCGCCTCGGTGATCGCACGTCCGCTTCCCGTGCGCCCACGTACGCCTGAGACATATCCATCCTGCCACGAAAGCCCTTCCACAATGACGTCCTCGCGTAGATCGACGCCGCTGGCGCGCGCCGCGTCGACGAGAATCTTGTCGAGTACTGTCCGACGGGGACCGTAAATGGCGTCGACACCTTCGCTCGCTGGAAAGCGGCCTTTTAACACGACAGTTCCCGTGTCGAACATGACCTCCCGAGTCGGCGGTGTATTCGCAGCGATCACAGTGTCGAGGAGACCCCAGTGCTTCAATTTTACGACGCCGGGAACCTGGATCTGATGAGTTGAAAGTGTGTCTTTGGGAAACGTTGCCGTATCGAGGCAAAGAACTTTGAGGCCACGTCGCGCGAGAAGCATTGCCGTTGACGCACCAGCGACGCGCGCGCCCACGACAATCACGTCATGCATGAGTTAAGCCCTCACACTCGGATTATCCGGCAAACTCTCGGCGTATAACGCCAAGGGCGAATAATGATTTTTATTGAAACTTCTTAACAATAATTTCACAATCTCGGAACAGCAACGGGATGGATGGGGGGGCGGGATCTGGCGCGGCCCATCCCTGTCATCATAGCCAACGTCGCCGAGCCGCCGGCGGACTGATGTGACGCTGATCGAGGTCGTCTGGCCGGCCCGAAATTGGCCCGAGATAGCGCGACCGCGCCGCCGCCGCCACTAGATCCCTATGCCACGGACGCTGGCCGATGTGCGCAGTTGAAGGGCAAACTGCACTTCCATATCGCAAGACCAAATCGGCATTTTGGCCGCTTTCGACAGATCGTGTTGGCCAACGATGGCGACGCGCCAGATTGGGCGCCAACGGGCGCGGCGCCGATTGTTGATCGTGCTAAGATCGCCAGGCACGATTACTGACCTGGGGCCCGAGCGGCATTTAGCGAAAAGGCGGATATTTCCGCGCATGGGACAGGGCAGTGAGACGGCAACGCCGATTGCGCCAATGGGAAGGGTAAGACGTTTCTGGGCGAAGCGGCTTCCCTTTCACCGGAAGCGGGCTCGACCGTCGAACAGTCGACGCGAATTTCTTCTGACATGGCGCGATGCGTTCGCCGCTGCCGTCATCGCACTCATCGCCGGCACTGCTGTCGCATTGCCTGCGTTCGGGGTGTTGGGCGGCCTGTCGATCGACATACTGACCGCGACGCGTTGGCACACATTCGGTCCAAGGAACGCCACGGCACCTCTCCGGTGGCCGTAGTCGCCCTCGATGAAGAAAGCTTCCGTACGCCGCCGCTGGCCGGCACGCCGACCGTCGCGTGGACGCGCGAGGTTGGTCGCGTCCTCACCGCAATTGTCGACGGCGGCGCCAAGGTGGTCGGCTTTGATGTTATTTTTGCCACATCGATCGAACAGTCGGCGGTCCCGATCGGCGACCCAACCGACACATTGGGAGCACGGCTGCGCGGCTTCGACCGCGACTTTTTGCGAGCGCTCCAGCTTGCAGCACGCGATCACAAGATCGTGCTGGGCGAGGTCCAGGTCCACGAAAAACCTATTCTGCCATCGCCGGGCCAACGTATCGCCGTGGGCCAACAACAAAATATTCGTGCCCTCAACGTATACGACGATCCAGATGAAGTCGTAAGGCGCATCCCTCTTTCATTCACGGTTGACGGCGTGCGGACGCCTTCGATGACGGTCGAGCTGGTCGCGAGAGCGCTCGGTTCGCCTCCGCAGTTCGGTTCGGACGGCAGCATGACACTCGCCGGCCAACGCGTTCTTGGCGTGGTGCCAAACACGATGACGCTCAATTTCGTCGGCGCTGGTCGTGATATTCCGACATTTTCGTTCGCCGATCTCAGCGTTTGTGCGGCCAAGGGCGATCAGGACTTCTTCCGCCGCGAGTTCGGCGACAAGATTGTTCTCTTCGGCACCCTGCTCGATTTCGAGGATCGCAAGGTCACGTCGGCGCGCCTGGTGACCGCGCCCGAGCGTGCGCCGGGCGCGCGCTGTGTGTTTCCGCAGCCCCGCGAGGCGGCGACGTTCGCGAGCAGGACGATTGCCGGCGTCTATGTCCAAGCAACCGCAGTCGACAATCTGATGCGTCACGAGACGCTGAGCGAGATAGGGGCAGCCGGCGTCGCGATTATTGCGGTGGCGTTTTCGGCGCTGGCGGCGGCGGCGGCGCTCTTGTTTGCGCCGGCTGGCGCAGTAGCCGCGTATGTCGCAGGCGTACTGGTGTTGTCCGTGGTGGCCACCGCAGCATTCAATCGGGGCGTTTCGCTTCCACTCGTCCAGCCGGCTGTCGCCGCCCTGTTCGCGTTGCCGGCGACCCTCGGCTATCGGTTCGTTGTTGCCGACCGGGCGAAGCGGCTTCTCCGCAAGAGCTTCGCACTCTATCTGGCGCCGGCGGTGATCGAGAAAATGCTGGCGTCAAACCGGCCGCCGGCCCTGGGGGGTGAGACCCGCACCATCACCGCCTTTTTTTCGGATGTGGCGGGCTTCTCCAAACTCTCGGAAAACAGGACGCCGAACGAGCTGGTTACCCTGATGAATGAGTACCTCACCGCAATGACGGATATCGTCGAAGATCACGGCGGCTTTGTCGACAAATATATCGGGGATGCAATCGTCGCCGTATTCGGTGCGCCGCTGGACGATGAAGCGCACGCCGTCAGCGCTGTGCGGGCGGCGCTTGCGTGCCACCGCCGCCTCGACGAGCTTAACAGGACGGATGCGTTGTTCGGGGCCTGCAAGCTTGATCACCGGATCGGGCTAAATTCCGGCGAGGCTCTGGTCGGAAACATCGGTTCACGCCGTCGGTTCAACTATACGGTCATGGGCGATACCGTTAACGTTGCGTCACGTCTCGAGGGCGCCAACAAGTTTTTCGGCACACCAATCATGGCTTCCGAGACGACGATGGCGCTCACCGGCTCTGCTTTCGCGTGGCGCGAACTCGATTTTGTCCGAGTGCAGGGGCGCGCCCGGCCGTGAGTTTTCCAGCCGCTGGCCGAGGCGGCCAGGCGAGTCCCGACAAACAGGCCCAGGCGCATGCCTATGCGGAAGGCATTGCACACTGGCGGGCACGTGAATTCGCAGGGGCGGTCGCAAGTTTCGAGCGTTTCGCGCCCTTGATCCGCCCGCCGCCCTGTTTGTGCTGCGCGCGCAGCAATACGTAGCGCACCCGCCGGACGGCGACTGGCAACCGGTTACCGCACTCGAGGGAAAATAACGGAAGCCTGCCGCGCGTGACAGAGCCATTGCGCAGTGTCGCGCGACGATCCGGTCGAAATATAGCGGACGGTCGGATGCCATTGTGAGCACACATTGATTTGGATAGTATCTTGAGCGCTTTGCGGAGGATCATTGGCGGAGGATCAAAATGAAGAAAAATCTGCCACTGGCATTAGCAGTAATCACTTGCCTAATTGTCACGCCCCTTGCGGCGCAGCAAAACCCACCCAGTTCACGGATAGCGTTGCTGATCGCCAACACGAATTACCCGGACGCCACCGCGCCGTTGGCGACGCCAATCAAGGACGCTCGGGCGGTGGGCGACGAATTGAAGCGCCTGGGTTTTGACGTCGACATCAGGAGCAATCTCAACAAGACCGACACCCAGAAGGCCGTCGATACTTTTTTGTCCAAAATCAAGAAGGGCTCGACCGCGCTGTTTTTCTTCAGCGGTTTTGGGCTCCAGGCCTCCAAGCAAAGTTACGCCATCCCCACAGACGCCCAAATCTGGACTGAGGCGGATGTCAGCCGGGACGGCACCAACATCGAATCCATTGTGACGAAGATGAATAAAAAGGCGCCGGCGTTAAGATATTGATCATCGACGCCTCGCGCCGAAATCCCTACGAACGGCGGTTCCGGGCCATTTCGAGTGGCCTTGCTGCGCTCGATCTTCCGGACGGCACTCTTGCCATATACTCCGCCGGCACTGACAAGGTTGCGGCCGATACGGATGGTTCGAATAGCGTGTTCATCGCTCAACTTCTGCAGGAGTTGCGACCGGCCGGAGTGAACGCCGACTCTGTGTTCGGCCGGACCCGGCTTGATGTATCGCGAGCAACCAACGGCGAGCAGGTCCCATGGGTGTCTTCGTCGCTGATCGAGGAGTTTTTCTTCAGTCCGCCGGGTTCATCAGCCGCCGCGCCGACACTCCCGGACACGGCGAAAGCGGATAGCGGCAAACCGGACCGTTGAAGGTGGAAGCCGAAAGTCTATGCCCGCGAAGCCCACTGCGAAAGCCCGATGCCGCGAAGGCCGAGACTACCAAAGTTGAGACGGCGAAAGCCGATGCCCCAAAGCCGGACGCGACAGGGGAACAAACCGCCGCGGGACAAAACGATCGTGGCAACGGCAGTCGAGGATCCGGCGATCAAGGAATTGAATACAAAAATTCAACAAAATCCAAACGATGCCGCCGCCTTTTACAATCGCGGCCAAATCTTTGCGAGGAACGGCGATTACTCGCGCGCCGTGACGGATTTCGATCAGGCAATTCGCCTTGATCCCAATGACGCTGCCGCCCTCAACAACCGTTGCTGGGCGCGCGGGGCATCCGGCGACCTGGATAAGGCTTGCGGGATTGTAACGAGGCGCTGCGGCTTCGCCCGGATTTTGCCGATGCTCTCGATAGCCGCGGCCTGATCTATCTGAAACTAAACATGAATAGCATCGCTGTCGCCGATTATGACGCGGCGCTAAAGCTCAAGCCGAATTAGGCTAGCTCGCTCTACGGTCGCGGCATCGGCGAGAAGCGGCTCGGCAGAACGCCTGAAGGAAACAGCGATATTGCAGCCGCCAAAGTGATAAGTCCCGGCATTGCCGATGAATTCGCGGCATTCGGTGTCCGTTAGCTAGACGCTGCAAGGGTGATCGAAAACGGAATTGCGCCGGTGCCTTGCACCTGAAGCGAGACGGCGAGATCGAATTTGCAATTCGCGTTTCCCGGCGGTTCGCATTAACCTGCGGACGATGAGAAGGAAGCCGATTCCGCCGCCCAAGGGGCAGGGGCGACGGTCCACTATCACCGGTTCGCGACGTTTTTATCCGCCATGTTGACGATCTGGACGCGGCGATTCTCCGAGGCAAACGGATTGCTGGTGTTTTTGAGCATGGTCTTACCGTAACCTACGGCAACCAGATTTTCGGCCGGTATTTTGTACGTCTCAACGAGATAGCGCTTCACCGTTTCCGCGCGTCGCTCGGACAGTTCCTGGTTGTAGGCATCGGTTCCTTTTGCGTCGGTGTGGCCGGCGAGGACAAACGTGTTGCCCGTCAGCTTCGAATTTGACAGTGCCTTTCCGACCTCGTTCACGGCCTTTGCCGCATCCGGGCCTATCTTGTCCGAATCAAAGTCGAAGTTGATTTTGACATCGATGCTCGGCTTGTCCTTGGTGAGCGCGGCCAGCTTTTCGCGTTCCCCGGGCGCCAGCGAAGTCGCCGTCTTCTTTTTCAGCGAATCGACAAAGTCTGTCTGTTCCGGCGTCGGCGGCGCTTCGGTACGCGCCCCCGACAGGCTGCGCGTGTCATCCTGACGCGTAAGCGCCTTCAGAATTTCATCGGCTAAAGACGGCTCTTCGGAGTGAGCGAACCGAACGCCGGTGCTAAACGCCGCGGCAGCCGTGAGCATCGAAACTCGCCACGACAAACAATGACTGTCTGCGATTAACAGCATGGTGGTCTTTCCAGACTGGATTGCGGGTTGCTGGAGCCGGTCCGGACTGCGACAAACCAAGATACGCGCGCCCGTCGCGGGCACGGAATGCTTATAGCACAGCTCCTGCGCCCTCAGAAATTAAATCCAAGACCAACCCGGATAGTCTGGAATGCAGGGTGCAGGTTGACTTGGGCGTTAGTGGAAATGGCCGAGGCTGGCGTACAACCGGCGCCAACGCAGTTTGTCGTATACGAAAGCGGAATATTCTTCGAGAAACTGCCGAAATCCGTATAGCGATATTCCACACGAACCTTCCAGCCGTACGCGATCTGCTGCTCGACGCCGCCACCGAGCGTCCAGCCGACCCGCGTGTCCGCCCAGCTCGCCGCGCCACTGGTCGCCGCATAGCCGCCGCCGGCATAGTTCGCCTGCGCCGAGTAGCTAAACGATCCACTTTCCTGACCGACAGCAAGGCCGCCCGTCCCGTAGACCAACGTGAAAGGCGTGACCAAGTATCCGCCGCGGGCTCGCACCGACGAATCCCACGTCTGTTTCATGCTGGCGTTAAACGCACTCGTTCCTCACCGCCGTATGCTGCGGACAAGTATGTCGCCGTTGTGGTCGTGTAGAGTGAGCTTGTGGACTGGCCGTATTTCCACCCACCGTCGCCTTCGACGCCAACCACGTATTGGCCGAGTTGCCAGTTGTAGCCGACAAATCCACCGGCGGTGTAACTCCAAGGCTTGCCGTTGATCGAGAACGGCGTTTCCGGGTCGTTGATCGGCGACGCAAGAGCGCTGCCACCGAGCGCAGGGAAGAAGCGCAGAAACGCTCCCGGCTCGACCATGGCATTGGACATCCCGCTCGCGCCGTTGAATCCACCAACCTGCGTGCCGGACCAGTTAGACGCGGTCTGTGCCGGGGGCCTTGGCTGGGCCGGCGCTCGCGCGGGCGCAGCCTTCGGGCGGGTTGGGACAGCAAGATCGGCGGCAAACGCCGTACTCGATGCGGCGACAAGCGAAAGCAGGCCGGCGCCCACTAAAGCGGACCATTGCATGTTTAGCCCCCCGACTGCAAAAGCAGCTTGCCTCACTCACGAGGATTACAGGTGATCGGAAAAGAGGGCTAGGATAAATGAACTATTACACATACCCGCAGCTCTGATTGCGTTTTCGTGTTGTAAGTTTGCCACATTGCGGCTTGACCAAACGCCCCCGCAAATGCCGGCGCAATAGATCGAAATTCACAGGAAGGTCATGTCTGAAAACCCGGCAGACCGTGATTTCACTAATGCATCGCCTTTGCTTGCGAAGTTGGCGTTGGCGATGCCGAGTTAAAACAATCGGCGAAATCGAGACACTTCGTCCGATTGACAGGAACAATCGCGGAGAGCAGCTTTTCGGCCGTGGCGGTTTGCACACGCACGGTGCAAGGACGCAACCATGAGAATCGCGCGTTTGCTGGCTTGTATGATCGTGCTTGCTACAGTTGCCGTCTTACCCGCATCGGTGCCGGCTGCACCCCCGCAGACTCGCACCCCCCAGACCGACCAAATTGCCGCGCAAAAGCGCTTTCAGGAGTTTGTACGCAGCCGGAAATTACGCCGGAGCGCTCGCAGAGGCCCAGCAACAGGAAAGCGCCGCTAAACGCAACGGGACCAACAACCCAACCTACATGGCCGCACTCACCAACCTGGCTGGCGCATACCAAGCGCTTGGGCAGTACGCGAAGGCCGCGGCGATGTTTGCGCAAGTGCTCGACGCCTTCCAGAAAAACGTCAAGGCGGACGACCCCACTTTGGCGCAGCCCTTGAGCAACTTAGGAACGGCATATGCCTTGCTCGGCAGGTATGGCGGTGCACAAAAACTGTTCGCCCAGGCGCTCGCCTTGCGCGAACGGGCGCCGGGGGTAAACAACAATGATCTGGTTCTCGCCCTGAATGATCTGGCCAATGTTTATCGCAAGGAGGCCAATTACAGCGACGCAGAAACGATGCTCAAGCGCGCGCTCGACAAGGCCGCTCTGGATGGCCCTGCCGAGGCGGTGACGCTCGCCAATCTGGGCCGGGTTTATGAGGACCAGGGGCGCTTCGCAGAAGCCGAAGGCCTTTTCCGGCGGGCCCTTGCCATCAACGAGAAGGTGGGCGCGAAGAACCAGCCAACTGTTGCGATGAGCATCAATAACGTCGCCCACATACTGGAGCCCCAGGGTCGCTACGTTGAATCAGAGCAGCTCTATCTGCGGGCGATCGGCATCCTGGAGCAGACATTGGGGCCGGAGCACCCCAGTTTGGCCACTGCTCTCAATAACCTTGCAGTCGTCTATTTGCGGCAGGGCCGGTTGGACGACGCGGAGAAGATGTTCAAGCGGTCCCTCGATATCCGGCGAACGGTTCTGGGCGCCGATTCACCCGAGGTTGCTGTCGTCTTCAACAATCTGGCTCAAGTCTATCAACTCGAAGACCGCCAAAACGATGCAGAAACCGCGTCCCTCCAGGCGCTCGACATCCTGCAAAAGCTGCTCGGCTCCAACCATCCCGATGTTGCCAAGATACAGCGCAAACTCGCGGTCGTTTATGACGCAGAGGGCCGTTATGGCGAGGCCGAGGCTCTCCTCACGAAGGTCATAGACAACTGGACCAAAGCACTCGGTCCGGATCATCCCTTCGTTGCGACGGCGCTCGAGAATATGGCCCGCGTTCGTGAGCATCAGAGCAAGCATGGCGATGCGGATGAGTTGTATAGGCACGCGCTCGCGATACAGGAGAAAGCCCGCGGGCGCGACCATCCGGAGGTGGCGCGGCTCCTGGACAAGCTCGCCCAGGTCAATGCTGTCGAGCGCAACTATGCCGTCGCGCTCGAATTTTCTCGCAGGGCCAGCGCCGCCGTCATCAGCCACGCCTTTGCCGAGACACCGGGACTTCTCACCGGAGATGCCGGCGATTCGATCCAAAGGAGTGCAAGCTATTTCGAGCATCACCTCGCGAACCTCGCGGCTGCTTCGCGCGCCGGGGTCGGTTTGACGGCAGATCCTGCCCGAGAAGCATTCGAGATTGCTCAATGGGCAAGCCAATCCTCTGCAGCGGCCGCTCTTCAGCAGGCGGCCGTGCGGTTCGCATCGGGGACCGGTGAACTCGTTTCGCCCGCTCGGGAAAGCCAGGATCTTGGAGCGGCGTGGCGCGAGACCGACCGGCGATTGTTGGACGCCTTGGCCAGCCCGGATTCCGCGGAAAACCGCGTTACCATCGAAACTTTGCGCAAACAGATGGTTGACATTGAAGCCCGGCAGGCCGTGGTGACGGCCAAACTCGAAAAGGAATTCCCCGCTTACATAGCGTTGATGAAGCCGAAGCCGCTTAGTGTTGCGGAAGTTCAGGCGCTTCTCGACGCCACCGAAGCACTGGTGTTTTGGCTGCCGAGCGAGAAGGAGACCTATATCTTTGCTCTCACGCAAGGCGGTTTCGAGTGGCGAACCATTCCAATTGGTGCGCAGCAGCTTTCACAATCGATCGCGACTTTCCGCATAGGACTTGATCCTAACCAATTCACCGAATCCGCCAGAAAGGGGAAACTACAGCAATTCGACCTGGGCACGGCGTACGAACTTTACCTGCAACTGTTCGGGCCGGTCGAGGCGCTGATCAAGAATAAGCCAAATCTCCTGGTCGTCGCGGCGGGCCCGCTGACGGCTCTTCCTGTCCACGTTCTGGTGACGAGCAAACCGGCCGAGGCGTTGCCCAAGCGACTTTCGGAATATCGCGATGCCGCCTGGCTTGTGAAGAGTTACGCGGCGACCGTTCTGCCCTCAGTCGCCAGCTTGCGGGCGCTGCGGTCGCTTCCGAGGACGGACCATGGCACGAAGCCGATGATTGGCTTCGGCGACCCGATCTTTTCACTGAAGCCGCCAGCGGTACGCGGCGACCGTGGCACGCTCCGAGCGCCAGCCTACACCTCATATTGGCGTGGCGTGGGAATCGACAGGGCCATCTTGGGGGAAGCGTTGCTTCCGCTGCCGGATACCGCTCTCGAACTCAAGGCGGTCGCGGTGAAGATTGGAGCGCCGATGAGCGACATCCATCTTGGCGCCGATGCGACCGAGACGACGCTCAAGAAGGCGACGCTCGCCGACTTCCGCATTATCTACTTCGCAACACACGGTTTGGTCGCCGGCGACGTCAAGGGGCTCGCCGAGCCGGCGCTCGTGTTGACAATCCCGCAGGTTCCCACCGCGCAGGACGACGGCTTGCTGACAGCCAGCAAGATTGCGACCGGCCTCAAGCTCAACGCCGATTGGGCCGTGCTGTCCGCTTGTAATACCGTGGCCGGGGAAAAGCCCGGTGCGGAGGCGCTTTCGGGGCTTGCCCGCGCCTTCTTCTACGCCGGCGCTCGCGCGCTGCTTGTCTCACATTGGGCGGTGGATTCGAAATCCGCCGCTCAGCTGGCCATCGCGACCTTCAACTTCATGTCCGATTCTCATATGAGCCGCGCCGAGGCGTTAAGGCACGCGATGCTGGAAATGATGAACAACGACTCCAATCCGCTGAATTCCTATCCGGCGTATTGGGCTCCCTTTGTCGTGATCGGCGAGGGCCAGCGACAATAGAAGAATCCGAAGCCGGACTTTCGGAAGGCGGCTGAAAGATGAAACGTTGGCGACTTCTGGCGCAGTCCTTTGGTGGACTTTTTAGCGGTGCTTTGTGAACAGATTATCGCGAGGATGAACAATGAGCTCTGCCAAGCTGACGACCATGACAACGATGGTGGCAACGTTGTTTTTTGCGAAAGCCGCTTTTGCCGGCGGTCCCGCCGTCGCGCTGGTTGAGGAAGTAACGGGCGCTCCCGGCGTCGAGTTCATGGACTATGTCGAGGCCGGAAAAGTAATTCCCCTTAAACCGCAAGACTCTATCGTGCTGAGCTATCTGTATTCCTGCGTGCGCGAAACGATTACCGGCGGCGTTATCACGGTCGGTAAAGATCAGAGCGAAGTGCAATCCGGCAAACTGGTGCGGATTTCGACTGTCTGTGATGCGGGGCGCATGCTCCTGAGTGCCGAATTGGCGAGTCAGAGCGCTGGAACGCTCTTGCGAAATGCGAAAGGCAAGCCTGATCAAAAGACTTCGCCGCCTGCGCCCCAGTTCGTACTCTACGGCCTCTCGCCGATGCTTGAATTGAGGGATGGCGGGGGCATCGTGGAGATCGCGCGGATCGACCAAGGCAGCGAACATTACACGTTGACGGTCGGCAGCCAGCAGCTTCTGCACAATGCTTTTTATGACCTTGCCGATGCTGGCGTAGCGCTTGCGGCCGGTGGCGTCTATCAAGTCACGAAGGGCGGCCAAAGCCTTACATTCAAAGTCGATCCGTCGGCCAAGCCGGGCAAGGCGGCAATCGCTGGAAGGCTGGTCCGCCTCGATCGCGCCCTCTGATCGATAAGCTGTCCCCCGCGTACAAAGCACCATCGATAATCGGCGCCGTGCCGCTGGTGCAACTGCTAAGCTCCGACGCAGAGAAGCGGCCGCGGGGGCAGGGAAAACGCGTGGGTGGGGTTCCGGACAGCCTGAGGATCAAAATTGTTGGAAACGACTGACCACATCCATTCGCTGCACCGGCGCGAGGAGGAACTGCGTGCAAGGAGCCTCGCTGCGATAAAGGCTCGCGTTGACCTGAGCGACCACTTCACGCTGATCAATGAGGCGATGAATGTGATACACGCTTTCTTCCACGACCGTCCGTACGAGAGCGACGACGAACTGACGCTCCAGCTCCTTGGCATTCGCCTTTTCAACAGTACGGGGGCATCGATCAGGCTGGCCCTCTCGGGCTACTACCGGCAATCGTTCGATCAATTGCGTGATGTTCTCGAAACTCACTTCCTTGTCGACTATTTTCGATCAAATCCCGAAGAAATTGAGGAGTGGCGAAGCGCCGGCAAAAGGCAACGGATGGGCAAGTTTGGAATCGCCAAAATCCGTGCCGCGCTCGATCGGCGTGACGGGTATACCACCGAGTTGCGCCAGAAAATTTACGACCAGATTGCTGATTATGCGTCGCATGCGTCGCAGCCGGATTTCCGGCTGGTTACCGGCCATCAAAATCTAGGCGAGGCTGGACCATTCTACGATGAAGGGAAACTTGCCGTCTGGGCCACCCAATTGGCGACGCGATTGGGACACGCGGTGCTTGTGCTCGTTAGTGCCGATGCTGAGAGGTCAGATCAGAAACTTTTGGTGATGCGCAAGCGCTATCTGCGCGCCATGGATAACTGGCTTGCGATATATTTGACGGGTCAGTGACCCGAAGAATCGGACCCCGAAGAATCGCGCGCAGTCGGGGTTCGTCGGCAAGTAGCGCGACGGTTTCGGCCTCCGATCGAGCTTCAAGCGCGGCTCGCCACTCCGTGCAGACGGGCGCCGTCGCACGGCATCGCATGAGGCGTCGGCTCCTGCCGGGGCGTCAGGCTGGGGCAGGGAACTTTGTCTGCTCGGCGGGATGGGGCTCGTTCGGGGCCCTTGACGGGGTCTTTGCGTTCAGGACTGACCAGATTCTTAAGTGTTTTCAGATTGTTAAGCGCCCGGCAGATATTCCGCTGACCGATTGCGCCCGGTCCAATTGCGCCGAAAGGTGACGCCGAGCACAGAGTGCTGTTCGCGGATCGTGGCACACTACGAACATCGAGGCGAGTGACTGAGGCCATGAAAAAAGTGTTGGTCATTTTTGTCGTCGCCTTCGCGTTAGCCCTCGTCGCAGGGCCTGGATATGACGACGGTTCAGCCTTCAGCGACATTCTGTGACGCCTTTACCGGCGGCAACCGCAAACGGAGGTCAGCCATGAAGAAATTGTTCGTACTAATCGGCGTTGTTTTTGCCCTTGCAGCCGGCACTGTTACCGTCCTCGCGGTTTCCCATGCTGCGAATCCGAAATTCACCGTCTCTTGCGAAGGCAATAGCTGCAGCGTGCAGGTGCCGGGCGCCGTGCTTAACGAAATGAACAAGACGATGTCGAAGAGCTTGTCCGGCGCGGATGAAAGTGAAACCGCCGAAGAGCAAGCCTTCTTCAAGGGACTGAGCCAGCTGTTCGAGCAGCCTGCGCCGCAGCATGAGGCCGCGACGAAGGATCCGGCGACTGATTTCTTTCAGACACTGGGAAGGCTTTTCCAGTAGGCTGAAAAGGGTGATTGCGCGGGGGGCCTCGCCCCCGCATCTACGCGAATCCACCAGCTCAAAGATGGGCTACTTGCGGGATTGCCGCTGTGGTCCCCACCGCCTCCTTACATTCCGAAGTAGACCAGCCGTGCCGGGCGAGGAGCGGCGGGCGCGGATTGCTGTCCAATCAACGCAACTGCAAGGCAGTGGTGCGACCGCGTAGCGGACTGCGCGCACGAAAAGTGTCGCGCTTAGACGGTTCGATGCGGTCTGATCGCGTTCACCTGGCGGCAAAGGCCAGATAGCCTATCCACAAATCGCGATCCGCGACATTTGGCGCGGTTGGAGATATTGCCGTCCTTTGGCATGCCCGTAGACGCTGGCCGTCAGGTTGAATTCAAAGACCTGCGCGCTCGGCCGCGTTTTCGGAGAAAGTTGCGGCAGCTTCTGAAGGAAGTATGTATGCTTCATAATTGAGCTTGGAGCAGGAGTGGTCTGATCGTGACGGGTGGAAGGCGCCGGCGGCCGCTCGCACGCTCGTGTTTCGTGACTGTTTGGATAGACGGGCACCGCATACAATGGCCTCAAAAAAGCGCGTTGTAGCTTTCGTAGCGTTTGTCCTGTTGTTTGCGGCCACGGCAGTGTTTGCAGAGCAGAACGGCGACGTGGCTTTGGTCATTGGCAATGCCACATATTCCGAAGCCGACGCGTCGTTGAAAGAGCCGGTTACCGACGCCGCAGCACTCGGTGACGAACTTCGTGGGCGCGGCTTCGACGTCGATGTTGGGGAAAACCTCACCAAGGAGGCCATGCGACGCGCGCTGGACGGCTTCTATTCAAAGATCAAGCCCGGATCGACCGCGTTGATCTTTTTCAGCGGGTTCGGCATCCAATCGGATCGTCGGAACTACCTGATCCCCGTCAACGCTCGGATTTGGAACGATGCTGATGTTAGGCTCGACGGCTTCAGCATTGAAACGATCCTCAACGAGATGAACGGCAAGGGCGCCCGGATCAAGATTGCTATTCTGGACGCGTCGCGCGGAAATCCGTACGAGCGTCGTTTCCGAAAAGCGCCGGCAGGTCTCGCCTCTATTACCTCTCCACCCGGAACTCTTGTCATGACCTCCGCTGTTCCAGGCTCGGTGGTCGCTGACGATGGCCCGCAGGTCTTTATGTCGCAGCTCCTGCAGGAGGTGCAGAAGTCTGATTCCACTGTCGAACAGGTCTTTCATCGCACGCGTATGGATGTGCTACGCGCAAGTCAGAGCAGGCAGGTCCCCTGGTTTTCCTCCTCCTTGGACGAGGACTTCGCTTTTACGCCATCCTCGAGATCCGCCCCCGGGCCGCGCTTGACTGGGAGCGATCACTCCGCGACGGCTGAGCGGACTACTGCTGGAGAGCAGCCAAAAGCCGGCATTCCCGCGATCTTACGTCCAGATCTGGTGACCGATTGCGATCGGCTCGCGGCTCATGGGTCCGACGAGCAGCGGCCGTCCGCCGTCGCCGGCGTCGTGGAGCAGGAAATCGACATCGTGCCAGCATTGACGGCGTGCAACGAGGCGGTGCGTCAGTACCCAAATGTGGCGCGTTTCGTCTTTCAGACAGGCCGCGTCGCCCACGCTCAGAAAGACTATGTCAAGGCGCTTAATCTTTTCGAAAAAGCAGCCGACATGGGCAGCAAAATTGCGATCACTGATACGGGCAGCATCTATTTGTTTGGGCAGGGAATCACGAAAGACTATAAAAAGGCGCGCGAGCTGTTCGAGAAGGCAGACGCCGAAGGCGACCGGCTGGCCGGCGCGCTTCTGGGAATGATTTATCAAAACGGTTGGGGTGTTACGCAGGATTATGCGCGAGCGCGCCAACTGTACGAAAAGGCCGCTGCCGCGGGTGAGCAACTTGCCATGCGCAATCTCGGCAACCTTTATGCTGATGGATTGGGGGTGCCGAGGGACTACGTGGTTGCCCGCCAATGGTACGAGAAAGCGGTCAAGGCGGCAGCATCGCCTGAAGTTATGAACAATCTGGCTCTGTTTTATCAGAACGGGTGGGGCGGGCCTCAGGACTACACGAAAGCGCGTCAGCTTTACGAAAAAGCCGCGGGAGCAGGCGACGGCGAGGCAATGAACAGGCTCGGATTCCTCAGCGAAAAAGGGCTCGGCGTTCGAGAAGACCCTGCATTGGCGCGCCAGTGGTACGAGAAGGGGGCAGCGGCGGGAAGTGCGCCAGCAACGCGCAATCTAGGCTTGCTGTACCAAAGCGGATTGGGCGGTGCCCAGGACTTCGCGCGGGCCCGTCAGCTGTACGAAAAGGCCGCCAGCAGCGGCAATGCTATGGCGATGAACGACCTGGGGCTCATGTACGAAAAGGGATTGGGTCTGGCGAAAGACTACACCCAGGCGCGGCAATGGTACGAGAGAGGGGCGGCCGCCGGCAACGCGTTAGCCGCTCGAAATCTCGGGCTATTTTACCAGAACGGGTCAGGGGGACCCCAAGACTATAGTCTCGCACGCCAGTTGTATGAGAAGGCCGCCGCCGTCGGAAACGCGGAAGCCATGAACGATCTGGGTCTGCTTTACGAAAAAGGTCTGGGCGTTGCGAAAGACTCAAGCCAGGCGAGCCGGTGGTTCGAACGCGCGGTAGCTGCTGGAAACGACAACGCCAAAGCCAACATTCAGCGGCTGAACGCGAGCCGGTGATCACCCGCTTCCAACGGGATATGGCGCCCCGCAGCGAGGTTTAGTTCGATGACTTCGTTGCGTCGGGACCGGACAGTTCCGGCCCACCTTGCTGGGCCGCGCCCTGATTTGTGGTCGGCTTCGCTGCGGTTGATTGGGCCGGCGTGGCTGCGTTCGATTGGGGCGGCTTGGCTGGGTTTGACTGGGTCGTTGCCGCACGGATCTCGGGCTGCGGCCGCTGGCGCGCAGTTTGATTCGCAGGTGGTTGCGGGGGCTTGGGGCGGGCATACGGCTGCGCGCGTTCCGCCGGGCGGCGCGGTTGAGCAGTCTCACGTCCGCCGTTCGTTGTTTGATTTGTATAGAAGTCTGCCCCGGCGCAGGCGCACCCAGCCATGCGCACCCGCGGCATGCTGCCTTTGTCAGAGCTTCCTTTGTCGAAGATCCGGAAAGTCGCCAAACCGACGCCGGAGACGTCCTCCTCGCATAGCGTGATTTCGTGACCGAAAGGTCCGGGGTGCGTAAGCGCCGCAGTCGTCATGCCGATGACTGAGGCTTGGGCCCCGTTGGCCAGCGCCAGCGATACGCCGGCGGCGCCCAGTACCGGCAACGTTTTCTTTGGGCGTCTCAAGCGAGAAGCTTTCTTGGCCTTCGACATGGCGAAATTCTCACCGAATTGCGCACGCAAACAATTGAAAGTAGTCACAACAACCTATGCCCGGTCGAGGTGCAGAGCAAGCGTCTAATCGTCGCTGATGGTTGTCCGCTTTTCGCTCAGGAGGTAATTCGCGACGAATTATCTCTCGGCTTTTTGGTCGCAATGATCTGAGCTAAAGCATGGGCGCCCGCCTTTTTGACGTGCCTACTGCCGGGCGTGCAGGCACAAGTGACAAGTTTAGGCCGAAAGTAACTGTTGTCCCGCAGCAACCAGAGTTATCCTTTGGATACGCTCTCGGGCGAATTGGGCGAGGGGATCTCGGAGCCCAGCGGCGCTTCGCGCCAGTTCAAAATCTCGTAGGCCGCCATCGGTCTGCTGAAACCCTTCAGGGTCATTTCACCGAGTGACGCCACTTCAGCGCGCGGCTCGATACAACTCAATACGTTGTGCGTTATCACGATTTGACCGGCGCGAGCCTGCCCACAAAGCCGCGCCGCCAGATTTGTCACACGACCAATAGCAGTATATTCGCGCCGCCGCTCGAAACCAATCAGTCCCAGCGTTGCGTAGCCCGAGGCAATCCCGATCCCGAATCCCAGGTCATGGCCCCGCTTTCGCCAGTTCACCTCCAGAGCATTGACGCCGTCACGCATCTCTAGCGCAAGCCGTACCGCGCGTTCAGCATGATCCTCACAGGCAATCGGATCGTTGAAAACGATCATGATGCCGTCGCCGATGAAACGATCCAGCGTACCTTCATAGCGAAAGATGAGATCTCCGACGCTTTCATGATATTCACGCAACACGGTCATAACCTCTTCAGGTTCGGATCTGTCCGTAAATGCGGTAAAGCCACGCAAATCACAAAACACGACCGTGATTTCCCGGCGATGACTGGCCAATGCCGCATCAGGTTCATCCGAAGACGCAATCATCCGTGCTACGTGGGGCGCCAAGAAACGTTCCAAATGACTGATGCGCTCGATCTCCGTCATCTGTTGTGCCACGCGTTCTTCGAGCAGATGATTCCAGTTTGCAAGTTGTAATGACTGCTGTTCGAGCGTGGTGGCCTGTTGCTGAATCGTGTCATGGAGCTCCTTCACACGAAGCAGCGAGCGAACGCGAGCGATAAGCGCCGCAGGTTCGAACGGCTTGGTCAGATATTCGTCTCCGCCGGCGTCAAGACCTTCCACGATATCGCGCGTGTCAGATTTTGCAGTGACAAGAATGACAGGTACGAAATGCTGCACCGCCTCCTGCTTGAGCTGTTTCAACACGGCGATGCCGTCGAGTTTCGGCATTAGGACATCGAGCAGGACGAGATCCGGCTTGAGTTCATGCGCTCGGTCCAGCGCCTCTTCGCCGTCTACCGCGGTGACGACCTCATAGCCCTCGGCTTCGAGGCGCACCTTCAGGATCTCCAGATTGTTCGGATTATCATCCACGGCGAGAATCCGGGGCGGAGTGTGCAAGCGATACCTCCTCGCTAACGATCCAGGAACTCGCGCACCATGGCGAGGATTTGCCGCGGACTGAACGGCTTCGCAAGGTAGCCGTCACACCCGGCGGCGCGTGCCTTCGTCTCGTCGCCGGAAAGCGCATAAGAGGTCACGGCAATAATTGGAATATGCCGCAAGTTGGGATCGGCCTTGATCCGGCGCGTCGCTTCATAGCCGTCCAAAATAGGCAGCTGAATGTCCATCAGGATGAGGTCGGGCCGCTCCGCGGTCGCCATGGCGACTCCCTTCTGACCGTCCTCCGCCTCGATCAGTTCAAAGCCGGCATGCGTCAGCAAATCGCGAAAGATGCGCCGATTGTCTTCGGTATCTTCGATCACCAGTATGCGCTTACTCAAGCTGGCTGCCGCTTTTCATCAACGCGCACCGGAATGATGATGCTGAAGGTGGACCCGACGCCCACGGTCGAATCGAGGTCAATTCGTCCGCCATGCAGATCGACCAATTGACGCGAGATAGACAGGCCAAGTCCAGTTCCGCCCTTCTTGCGCGTAGCGCTGTTGTCAACCTGATGGAACTCTTCAAATATCTTTTGTCGATCTTCGGGCGCTATCCCGGGGCCGGTGTCGCTAATCGCGATGTTGAACTGGCCGTCGTCAGCATGGACGCGGACACCGATCGATCCGGTGTCGGTGAATTTTATCGCGTTGCTGATGAGATTCACAAGTACCTGGGTCAGCCGCCGCGGGTCGCCGCGGCCGATCGGCAGGTGCTCCGGTATGCTGGTGTTAACTTTGATGCCCTTGGCGCTGGCGAGCGATCCGGTGGATGACACGACCGATTGCACGACGTTCCCCACCGAATAATCTTCGAGTGTCAATGTCAGCTGCCCGGCTTCGATCTTGGAGAAGTCGAGCACGTCGTTGATCAACCCCAGAAGGTGCTTGCCGTTGACCTTGATGCGCTCCAGGATCTCAATCGCCTTTTCCGGGATGTCGCCGTAAAGCCCATCGGCAAGCAGTTCCGAATAGCCGAGCACGGCATTCAGCGGCGTACGCAGTTCGTGACTCATGTTGGCGAAGAACTGCGATTTGTGCGCGCTCGCCACCGCAAGTTCGCGGCCTTTCTCCTCGACTTCGCGAAACAATCGTGCGTTGTTCATTGCGAGCGTCGACTGGTCGGCGAAGGTCTGCATGAGTCCGATGGTATTCGCTGTAAAATCCTTGGCGTCGCGGCATTGCAATACCAACGCTCCGAGAGTCTCGTCCTGCCCGACAAGTGGAACGACAAGCAGGGATTTGAATCCCGCGGCCAGCGTTATGTCCTTGAGCGGATAGTCGGGACCCTCGGTGATATCCGGTATGGAGACAGGCGTTTTCTCCTTGGCGGCAAGGCCAAAGACGCTTTCGTCGAATTTGATGCTGATTGCGCGAATAGCATCCTTATAGCTTTCATCAAGCGCATGGGCCTCGGCGAGTTCAAACACGCGCCGAGATGAGTCGAAATTGTAGATTGCGCAGGCGTCGGCCTTGGAAAGCTCCACCGCCCGCGTCACGACCGCCGTCAGGACCGCCTTGGTGTCCAGTGACGATACAACGGCGCGGCCGATTTCTTCGAGCGCTCTCAACTCACTGTTGGATTGGGCCAGGTCCGTGGTGCGTTCGGCGACCTTTTGTTCCAGTTTCCCGTAAGAGTCCTGCAACTGGTCCGCCATACGATTAAATTGATCGGCGAGTTCGCCAATCTCATCTGAGGTTTGAACCTCGATACGATATCCAAAATTGCTTGCTTCGAAGTGCCTTGCGCCGTTCTGCAATGCGCGAATTGGCGTCACCAGTTGGCGGGCCAACAACATGCCGGCAAGAATCCCAAGGACGATGAACAGTACCAAAAGACCCACGGTGCGGTAGAGCAGGCCGTAGACCGGCTGCAGCACGACGCTCAACGGTTGTTCAAAGAAGACGTACCAGTTCCTCGGGGCAATCGTCGCCGCGCCGGTCAGGACCGCGCGTTCGTCGAGATCGTTTCCGATTCTCACCGGCTCGCCGGACGGGCTGGTGAAGGCAGCGACCTGGGGCAGTTTTGTCAGGTCCGTACCCAGGAGGTCTTTGGCGTCGGAGTCCGCGAGCAGACGGCCGTCCGCATCCACGATATAGGCGTGGATGCCGCTGTTGATCTGGCCGCGGTCGATGATATCGCCCAGGAACTCGAGATCGATGTCCGCGACCGTCGAACCGGCGCCCTGACCGGAGTGCGCCACGATGATCGCGATGAAAGGGCTGCGGCCGTTGAAATACACCGGTGACCACCAGACCGACTTGCCTCTCGCGTCTCTGAATCGCGGGTCGCCGGAATAATCCAGACCGCTCGCAGTGACGACAGCCTGCCGCGTGAGCCGAAGCTGCTCTTTTCCGGAGCCGTCCAGATAGATCAACCGATCGATAGACGGCACCTGCTGGAGCAGCAATGCGTAATCGGAACGACGCTGTTCAAGAGTCGTTGAACTGGCGCGCGTTGCCCAACTGATCTGTCGCTCGACGTCTGAGAGAATTTGCTCGGCGCGTTGCGCGGTCGCCTGCGCCTTTTCCGTCTGACTTTGCGAGGCGGTGTCTATGGTCTTGCGGTATACAAACCATGCCTCCACAACCCCGTTCATGACCAGCACGAACACGACAAGACCGACGAACGCCGCGACGAACTTGCCAAAATATCCTTGCCGACTGTACCAGCCGAGGCTACTTGTCCGCGGAGCCATGCGACGACCTACCTGCTCGGTCGAGCCGACGAAACTGTGACGCACCGGGCCATGCGGGTCCCATGCGCATTCGTCACATCTGCCATTTTCCACGCCAGCAAGCGCATTCTTTCTGAAGTGAACGGCAACTCGATCCGTCCGGACGTGCCAGCCAAATTACAGCCTCGCGACGCATAGAGACGGTCTCGCTTTCCTCAGCGCGCGTCACCGCCTGCAGAGTCGGCATCGATCGGCCTGACTTTGTCGCCGTCACGTAGACTGGTACCGGCATTGGCGACGACAAGATCGCCTTCGTTAAGCCCGCTGCGGACTTCGATATCGGTGTCGGAGTGAAATCCGATTTGGATGCTGCGTGTCTCGATCATATTGTTGCGCACGACCTGTACGGTCGTTCCGCGCGTAAGATAAGTGACAGCCGAATTTGGTACAGAGATGCTGCAACTGCGGTTCGCGTTGATAATGGCGCGCGCAAACATTCCGAAACGCAATTCGGGAACGTTCTCCAGCGAAATGCGTGTATATCCAAGTTGAGTTCTTTGATCGATGCTTGCGGGCACCAAACGAACTTGCCCCGACAATTCGCGGATATCTCTGATCTGAATCCGCGCGGTTTGGCCGGGTGAAAGCTCCGGCACGTGGATGCTCGGGACTTCGGCCTTGAGATCGATCTCGTTCTCGACCGCGATGACAAACAGCGGCTCTGGCTGGGGAGCAAAAATTGTGCTTCCGACAGATGCTGTACTGGCCACGATAACCCCGGCTGCGGGCGCCTTTAGCGCCACCGTTTCGGTCTTGAGGGGGCCACCGGGTTTCGTGGGGTCGAGCGATTGGCGCTCAACGCGAACGAGCGTTTGATCCGCGGTCACCCGGTCACCGGCGCTTGCCAATACCTCCACCACCCGATCTCCCTGGGATAGGGTCATGATGGCTTCGTTGCGCGCGACCAGATAGCCGGTAACGCGGATGGTCGCGGAAAAGCAGGCGTTCGAAGCGCGAACGACAACGACCTGCGCAACGAACGGCGCATTTTCTTCTCGCGAATTGCCGTCCGACTTGGCGACGAGGCTTGTGTCGGGGAAAAGTATTGTCGCCGCCCCAATGACCGCAGCCGAAACGATGAGTCTCATGGCCGATGTTCCCTGCCGCGTCGGACGCTACCTGGTTAACTCCCGGACCAGCCGAAACCCGTTAGCGCTGTATGGCACATCGTAATCGTATCTGAAGCGCGCGCTCGAGCTCACATATGCTGCTTCGCTATCGAATGCGCCGCCGCGCAGCACGCGCAGTTGACACTGCGGCTCGGTCCACGCTGTGGCGTCCACCGGCGCGCCCTGATAGTCGGCGTGCCAGCAATCCTCCACCCATTCGGCAACGTTTCCGGCGGTATCGAAAAGTCCAAACTGATTGGGTTTAAATGAGCCGACGGGCAACGTTTTTTGCGTCTGACCGGTATTGCAGCTCTTGCAGTTCGCTTGACGGGAATCGATGTCTTGTCCCCACCAGTATGTCGATGTCGTTCCCGCCCGCGCGGCGTATTCCCATTCGGCTTCGCTGGGAAGCCGGTATTTTTGCCCGGTCTTTTCGGAAAGCCAGGATGCGAACGCTTTGGCGTCCGGCCAGGTTACGTTGATGACGGGGTGCGTGCCTTTTCCCCAGCCGCGATCGCTGGGTCGTGTTTTGCATGCTCCCTGTTCAACGCACGCATCCCACTCGTCGAACGTTACTTCGTACCTGCCGATTGCAAACTTATTCTTGATCGTCACGCGGTGTGCCGGGTGGTCGTAGTCCGATTTCCCCCCCATGGTGAATGTACCGGCCGGTACCACCGTCATCTCGGGACAGTTCGGGCAATCGCGGAACGGCCGCCCCGGTTCAAGCTGGGCGCGGGTGGACTCGCTGGGCGGCGGCTCGGGGGCATGCTGCGGACTTGGCGAGGGGGAAGGCGCACGCGGCGGCTCCGCGGCGTGCTGCTGACTGGGAGCGGGTGGAGGCGGGCGCTGCGGCGGCTCCGCGGCGTGCTGCTGACTGGGAGCGGGTGGAGGCGGGCGCTGCGGCGGCTCCGGGGCAGGCGGTGACGGCGATGCTGACGGCGGAGCGGCCGAAGCCTGCTCAGGGGGCGCGGCGGCCGTTTGCGCATGCGAGGACTGGAAATAGAACTCATTGAGAAGCGAGGATGCGACCCAGGGCACGATTTCATTGTTGGACGCGCGCGAAACACCGATCCGCGTGCGGTTGAATACTTGCTCGGCGGTTTGATCCGGTGATCGCAGTTCCTTGACCAGTTCCGTGACGAGTACGCTGTTTGTATTGCCGGTGTCACTGTCGCGGACCAGGACGCCCGGCGCCGACGAGAAGAGGGCGAGCGTACCTTCTGGCGCGTCGGGCGGGGCAAGGCCGGCCGGAGCCGCGCGAAAACGCCTCTCGAACGGATTTCGTCGCGCCGCGTCGATAATGATGACCTTTACCTTCGCGCCCCGGCGATGCATCTCCGCCAGAATGTTGTCCAGGCTGACGCCATCGCGCCGTACGTCAGCTTCGGTCCAAACCTGGGCGTTGACCGGCAACAGATAGGTTCGCCTGTCGACTTGCAAACCGAAGCCGCCGAAGTAGAAGAGCGCTTCCGTGTCTTTCGTGATCTTGCCGACGAAGGCGTCGATCGCGCGGCGCATGTCCTCCTTGCTGACGTTTTCCTTCAGATCGACGCTGAAGTTGAGACGACGAAATTCGTCAGCGAGTGTGCGTGCATCATTGGCAGTCGTCGGCAGCGGGCTGCCGGCGTCGGGGTAGCTGGAGTTTCCAATAATCAATGCTACGCGTGGAGAATTTTGCTGTGCCAGGGCCGATGGTGGCAACGCTGCTGCGACGGTTGCCATACCGACCAAGGCTGCGAGCCATGATCTGGCGCGTCGCCCGCGATCCCGACGCGATAGTACACGCAATGATTGATATTCGGGCGCCTGTGACAATGCAATTCCCTCACGGCGGTCACGAAAAAGCGTTCCGCTGAGGAAGTAACAGGCTCCAGGCACCATACCCATCCAGAAGCTAGACGAGCGCATCGCGCATTCCGCCCGATAAGCCATATTGTTCAGTCACAACTATAGACTGGCAGGTCATTTCGGACAACTCGGACAGCAAGTCGCAGCGGAGGTTGCCAATACAGCCATCTGGAGGCATGATTGCGTTCCTTGGGATATGCCTCGCACTTCCAAACGTGGCAGGGTCTTACCGCAAGATCCGCGAATATTGCGTGTCGAGTTGACCAGCTGATCCAAGCTTTATAATGGCGAGATCGATGGTTCTCAAAGACGCGACGGCAACCAATTGGGGCAAAGCGATGCGCGCGCTCAGCAAGATCGGAAGTGACCGCAAAGGAGCGACGGGTGCAATCGGCACTCTGCTGTTTGTCCTGATCGGCGCATGCGCCGCTGCCGTTGCGCAAGACCGCTCCAACAGTCCGACCCCGTCCACTCCGGGAGCGGAAGTCTATTTCGTCGACCTCAAGGACGGCGACGTGGTCTCCACCGAATTAAAGGTTCACTTTGGTCTGAAAAATATGGGGGTCGCGCCGGCGGGGTCAGATCGTCCCAACTCGGGACATCACCATTTGCTGATTGACACCGAGCTGCCGCCACTCAATCAGCCGGTGCCAAACGATCCACATCACCTGCACTTCGGTGCCGGTCAGACCGAAGCGAACATTACGCTGCCTCCGGGCGAACATACGCTGCAGTTGCTGCTCGGCGATAAAGACCACATTCCTCATTCGCCTCCCGTCATGTCGCCGAGGATTCACGTTACCGCGGTACCCAAAGGAGGCCCGACGCCGTCAGCGCCGGGCGCATCTGTCTACTTTCCCGATCTGAAGGATGGGGCTGTCGTAGAGCCTAAGCTGACGGTCCATTTCGGCCTGAAGAACATGGGCGTCGCCCCAGCCGGTTCGGATCGCCCGAATTCAGGCCATCACCATTTGCTGATCGACACCGACCTTCCGCCGTTCAACGAGCCCATACCCAACGACCCGCATCACCTCCACTTCGGTGCGGGTCAGACTGAGACAACCATCGTGCTGCCGCCGGGGGATCACACCCTTCAGTTGCTACTCGGCGACAAGGACCATATTCCCCACAACCCACCGCTATTTTCGCAGCGCATCACGGTGCACGTCCCGGCGGCAGTCGAGCGCACGAAATCACCACCCGGCGCACGGGTTTATTTCATCGCCTTGCACGACGGGGACACCGTTCCTCAACAACTGACCCTTCACTTTGGCCTGGAAGGCATGGGCGTCGCGCCCGCGGGCATCGAAAAGCCAAACACCGGTCACCACCATCTCCTGATCGACTCCGATCTTCCGC
This sequence comes from uncultured Alphaproteobacteria bacterium, assembly GCA_963850245.1. Lineage (GTDB taxonomy): Bacteria > Pseudomonadota > Alphaproteobacteria > Rhizobiales > Xanthobacteraceae > BOG-931. The sequence goes on from CAWKLA010000002.1 coordinate 43,994, forward strand.
CGCTGAGCGAGCCCATACCCAACGATCCGAAGCACCTTCACTTCGGCGCCGGACAGACCGAAGCCACGGTGACGCTTCCGCTCGGCAAGCACAAATTGCAGCTTCTGCTCGGAGACTATCGGCATATTCCGGACGATCCTCCGGTGTTCTCCGAGCCGATAACGGTGACGGTGGTCAAAGAAGGCAAGTAGGCCATCAGGAACGTCGCTGGGGGAGGGCCTGGCAGGTGACCAGCGATCCGAGGCCACCGGCTTCGATCTGCGCTGGCACGATGGTCTCGTCTCAGTTAACATCGCCTGCGGGTCCGCTCGTGGACCGGGTCACCGGATGCGTCGGCTGGCGCTGGTTGACCGGAATCCGGTGCTTCCCGCCGAGGCGAAATTCGCGGTCGCTTTGATCAACTCCAGTCGAGTGGAGGCGAGGGTGTCGTGAACAGGTTCGTCATTGCCGTGATTGCGGTGCTGGCCATTCCCGGCCTACCCGCTGTGTCAACCGCTACGCTGGCAGGATCCATTCCGATTGGCCAATTGAATATGGATGCGGTGCCCGACCTCGGTCAGGACGGAGTGCGCAGGGTGCAGACGCTGCTGAAAGACAGAGGTTTTGATCCAGGTCCAATCGATGGCGTCGCCGGGCCTCGTACCAACGGGGCCGTTCGCGCTTTCCAGGAGCGTTTTGGAATTAAGGCGAGTGGCACCATCGACAATCAGACGCTCTTTGCTCTTGGCGCCGTGGATTTAGCGGGCTAACTGCACTGACATCCAAAAACCCGTTGGCTTGGTCGAGCAGGGCCGGGTGGGCAAGTAGGGCACGTGGCACTCAATATCTCAGGTTGGGCAATTCGGCATCCGCTTCCCCCGATCATTCTGGGTGCCGCCATCGTTGCGCTCGGTTATCTCAATTTCACCAAGATGCCGATCACGCGCATGCCGAACGTCGACGTGCCGCTCGTCAGCGTCACGATTACCCAGTTCGGCGCCCCGCCCGGGTGAGCTTGAATCCCAGGTCACGAAAAAGGTCGAAGACGCGCTCGCCGGTGTGCCGGGCACGCGTCACATCCGATCGGCGGTCACCGACAGCGTCTCGATGACGACTCTCGATTTTCGAATCGGCGTTGATATCAATCGGGCCATTTCCGATGTGACGGACGCAGTCGGGCGGATACGCGCCGACCTGCCGCGCGGCATCGACGAGCCGCTGATCCGGCGTATCGATATCGCCGGTCTTCCTATCCTCACCTATGCGGCCATCGCTCCGGGAAAAACGCCGGAGCAATTGTCGTATTTCGTTCAAGACGTTCTGATCCGCGCGCTGCAAGGCATCCAGGGTGTGGGTAGCGTCGAACGCATTGGTAGCGTCGAGCGCGAGATCAGGGTCGGCCTCGATCCGCTCATGTTGCAGGCCGTCGGACTGACAGCGCTCGATGTCAGCCGCCAGCTCCGCGGCAGCAATGTCGATCTGGCCGGGGGCCGCGCCGAAATCGGCGGCCTCGATCAGTCCATCCGAACGGTGGCCGGCGCCAAAACACTCGCCGAACTCAACGCGATGAAGATCGGCTTGCCGGCCGGCGGCGAAGTCCGCTTGGATGATTTGGGGCGGGTGACCGACACGATTGAGGAGCCGCGCACTTTTGCCCAATTCAATGGCGCGCCAGTCGTCGGCGTGAGCATCGTCCGCGCAAAAGGCGCAAGCGACGTGACTGTGGCGAAGGCTGTCGCCGCCCGTATCGAGGAAGTCCGAAAGGCCCATCCCGATGTCGAGCTCAGGCTAATCGACAGCTCGGTCAATTACACGCTGGCCAATTACGACACCGCGATGGAGTCACTGTACGAGGGCGCCGTCCTAGCTGTCGTCGTAGTACTGCTGTTCCTGCGAGACTGGCGAGCCACCATCATCGCTGGGATCACCTTGCCGCTGTCGATCCTACCGGCTTTCTGGGTGATGAACGCGCTCGGCTTCTCGCTCAATATCGTCAGCCTGCTGGCGATCACGCTCAGCGTCGGCGTACTTGTCGACGATGCCATCGTCGAAATCGAGAATATCGTCCGTCACAGCCGCATGGGCAAATCGCCTTTTCGCGCCGCCATCGATGCGGCCGATGAGATCGGCTTGGCCGTCATCGCCATCACCCTGACGATCGTCGCGATTTTTCTGCCCGCGAGCTTCCTGTCGTCGGTTCCGGGCCAGTTCTTCAAGCAGTTCGGCATCACGGTGTCGGTGCTGGTCCTGTTTTCGCTACTGGTGGCCCGACTGATAACGCCGATGCTCGCGGCCTATTTCCTCAAGGGCGGTGGCCACGAAGAAAGGGCCCGCGGCCGATTGAGCGCCGCTTATCTGAGCGTTTTGCGCGGGTCGCTTCGTCACCCCTTCGTGACGGTCCTGCTCGGGAGTTTTGTTGTTCGTTGCGACCGTCGCGAGCACACGCTACCTGGCGTCCGGCTTCATGCCGCCCGCGGACAGTTCGCGCTCCGTGCTTGTCGTGGAGCTGCCGCCCGGCTTGCAGCTTCGCGATACGGAAGCGGTCGCGGACGCCGTCACCAAACGCCTGCGCAATCGGCAGGAAGTCGCGAGCGTCTTCGTCGACGGCGGCCGCGTGCCGCCTGTGACCGTCGATGTCGCCAAAGCGACACTGACGATCAATTACGTGCCGAAGTCCCAGCGCATATTCTCTCAGCAGCGGCTCGAGCAGGAGATTTCGCGGGACCTTCGGAATGTTCCGGACATCAGGTTCTGGTTTCTCGATGAAAACGGCGTCCGGGCCATCAATCTGATTGTGACCGGCGACGACAATGCCACGGTTGCGAATTTCGCGCAGGAGCTCGCGGCACAAATGCAACGGCTGCCGATGCTTACCAACGTCGTTTCGAGCGTCGCACTCAACCGGCCAGAACTGAGGATTTATCCGCGCCTCGATCTCGCTACGCGTCTGGGCGTATCGACCGAAAGCCTCTCCGAGACGATACGCGTCGCGACCATCGGCGATATCGGTCCGGCGCTGCCGAAATTCGATGCCGGGGATCAAACCGTTCCGATCAGGGTCATGCTCCAGGAAAGCGCGCGCGCAAATCGCCAGCTCCTTGAGCAAATACGCGTTCCGTCGCGCACCGGCGAGGGCGTGCCGCTGATCGCGCTCGCGGACATAAGCTTCGGCGAGGGACCGACCAGCATCGCGCGATACGATCGCAAGCGACAGGCCAGTGTCGAGGCAGACCTCATCGGCGGCGCTGCTCTGAGCCGGGCAATGACGGCGATTAAAGAGTTGCCGGTGATGAAGAACCGCCCGTCCGGTATCACCGTGTTCGAAGGCGGCGACGCCGAGCTGCAGGGCGACCTGTTTACCGAGTTCGGCGGCGTCATGCGAAACGGCCTGATGGCGATCTATATCCTGCTCGCGCTATTGTTCGCGAGCGCGGTTCACCCGTTCACCATTCTCTTTTCGGTGCCGTTGTCCATTACCGGTGCGGTTATAGCGATTTTCATCATGGACATTCCCATGACCCTACCGGTCATCATCGGGTTGCTCATGCTCATGGGCATCGTCACCAAGAACGCGATAATGCTCATCGATTTCGTGATCGAATCCATTCATCTCGGCGATGACCGCACGACTGCGATCATGACGGCTGCGCAAAAGAGGGCTCGCCCCATCATCATGACCAGCATCGCGATGATTGCCGGAATGATACCCAGCGCTTTGGCGTTCGGAGCCGGCGGCGAGTTTCGATCGCCCATGGCGATTGCCGTGATCGGGGGGCTTGTCGTCTCGACATTACTGTCGTTGTTGTTCGTGCCGGCATTCTTCGTCATCACGGACGACATGGCGCGGTGGGTGTGGCGCGGGTTCAGTCGCTTCGTCGGCAAAAGCGATGAGCCGGCAGGTGACGGTATTGCTGCACTCCAATCACGACACTTCCACGTTGCGACTTGATTGTAGTTTTTGGTGGAGAATGTGGTGCGACGGTGCCCATCGACCGGCTCACTCGCCAATACCGCTGGCACCAAGGTAGCAGCATACCGGCGCATCTCCCGATTGGCCGTGCGGGCGAGCAGCGCCGGGCGCATGCTCTTTGGTGCGACTTCCTGCAGCTCTAGCGAGAGGAGCCACGGTTTGCGAACTCAACCCCGGATTCTCGCCGTAGACGATGTGCCGGACAACCTGGAGATTCTGCGGGTCAGGCTCGAATCCGAAGGCTACGAAGTTGTCACTGCCGCCGACGGCGAGGAGGCCTTGGCGAAGGCGCGTGAGCTCACGCCGGATCTCGTTCTGCTCGACATATTGATGCCGAAGGTCGACGGCATCGCGGTGCTGAAGCGGCTTAAGCAGGACCAGGAGCTGGAGCAGCGATTCACGCCGATTATTCTCGTTACCGCGAAGGCCGACACGCGCGACGTCATTCAGGGTCTTGAGGCGGGCGGTGACGATTATCTGACGAAGCCGTTCGAACAGACCGCGCTGATGGCGCGCGTGCGCTCGTTGCTTCGCGTAAAAGATATGCACGACACGGTTGGTCTGCAGACGACGCGTGCTAAAGGCAGCAGTCCGATCAGCTCGCGGATTGGAACCGCCTGCTCAAGCAGCGCGTGGCGAAGCAGACGGCAGAACTGGGCGCATCGGACATCTGGAGCGCTTTCTGGCGCCGCATGTTGCGCAGATATTGCATCCTCCGATGCCCCGGACGCGGCTCTCGCGAGCCATCGTCAGGAAGTCACGGTGATATTCTGCGATTTGCGCGGCTTTACTGCATTCACCGACGGAACAGAACCCGAAGAGGTGATGACGGTGTTGCGTGAATACCATGAAAGCGTGGGTGAGCTGATTTTCCAGTATGAAGGTACTTTGGACCGGTTCATCGGCGACGGCATCATGATCGTCTTTAACGATCCGATTCCGCGCGACGATCACGCGGGCGCGCCGTCCGGCTCGCGCTTGATATGCGTGGGCGGGTCAACGATATGGCCGCGACCTGGCGCGGCAGAGGCCACGAGCTCGGCTTCGGCATCGGCATCGCGACGGGTTATGCGACACTTGGGCTGATCGGTTTCGAACGACGTCGCGAATATACGGCGATTGGCCGCGTGACAAATTTGGCGGCGCGGCTTTGCGGGCAGGCTCGTGCCGGCCAAATCGTCATAGCGCACAATGTGTTAAGTCGTATCGAGCCGTGCGCCGAAGTCGCGTCGCTCGGTGAAATGAACCTGAAGGGGTTTGACAGGCCGATCGCTGCCTACGAAGTCCTGGCATGGCGCACCGAAACAAAAAACGAGGCTGCACCGACGGCTGCCCCAGTTCGACGGTAAGGCAAGGAGTGGATCGTGGCCGGAGTTTTTCTTCTCGTAAGGGCAGGTCAGTTTCTTTTGCCGCGCTTTTCAGTCGATCGGATCGATCGGCTTGGCCGCCGTCGCCGGCTGCGTTGGCATACTGCGACATCGCGTCGCCGCTTTGGGCCGACGACGCGAACGGCGAATTGGCTGCCGCCGTCACGATCCTCGAGGTGAAGCGCGATTGCTTCGTCGACACGCTGGAGGTTACGGGGGTCGTCCAGCCGCGTAACGAAATTCTCGTGCGGCCGGCGCGAGAGGGCTTGCATATTGCGCAAGTACTCGTTCAGCCCGGAGACACCGTTATTTCAGGCCAGGTGCTGGCGCGCCTGAAGCCGCCGGACGGAACAAACGACAGCGGAGCGGACACCGCAGTCCGGGCGCCGAAGCTGGCGTCGTCTATGCCATTTCGGCCGTTGTTGGTGCGAGTGCGTCTGCCATGGCCGAGCCGTTGTTCCGGATCGCCAAAGGCGGTGAAATGGAACTGGACTCGGAGACGCCGGTCAACACAATGTCGCGTCTCGCCGTCGGTCAGCCCGCGAAAGTGGACGTCGTCGGAGTTGGCGGCGAGCTGTCCGGCAAGGTGCAGTTCATTTCGGCGGCGATCAATCAAACCACGCAGCTTGGTCAGGTGCGCATTTTTCTTGGGGGTGATCGGCGGCTACGCGTCGGCGCGTTCGGTCGCGGCAAGATAGAAATCGAGCAGCGCTGTGGACCTGCTGTCGCATTGTCGGCGGTTCTTTATTCGCAGGGCATCGCGGTCGTTCAGGTCGTCCGCGATGACCACATTGAAACCCGCAGGATTACCGTCGGCCTCATAAAGGCGGAAAATGCCGAAATTCGCGATGGGCTCTCGGAGGGCGAGGCGGTTGTGTCGCGCGCCGGCGCGTTCGTTCGGGATGGCGATCGGGTTCGCGCGGTGACCGTCGCCAAGCCAGTCGACCAGCAATAAACTTGATACAAAAGATGAGTTTTATCGCGGAACGGATGTTGCGGTTGAAGACGACTATCCGAAAAGGTGACGCACAGTCGTATCACGTCATTTGAATTTGTCACAGAACCGTGGATGAATGACGGCATCGTCCGAACCGGGCACCAGGAGCAACGGTTTGTGACGCCGTGAAATTACCGCCGCCGCATAAGCCTCGGTTGGAAGTTAAAGGCAGAAGGTGAGCCGCACATGAACCCCCGCCGCACCCGAATAGATTAAAAGCGCCAGCGAAGCGGGCCTTAAACAATGGCCTGACGCTGTCGTAGTGACGTCGGCTGAAGAAGAGGAACCAGTCGGCGAGCCACGCGGACGTCATCCGCCCAATGCCGCGACGGACGATCTATCATACTTTTGAGCCCGGCAACGTCGTTATACCGCAGGCTCGCCGCGTCTTCTTCAAAGCTGGGATCATCCGCACAATAGGCAGGCTTCTCATTTGGATCAGGGGTGCTATCTGGTTTTATTTCTGCAATTATCTTGACCTCGCGCTGCGGCGCGACAGCGAGGAACGACGCGCTGTTCGATTACGCCAGATTTTCGAAAGCACTGGCCCAAGCTTCGCCAAGTTCGGACAACAACTCTCGATCCGCGCCGACCTACTGCCCTATGCCTATTGTGCTGAGCTGGGTAAGTTGCTTGACCGCGTTCCTCCAATACCGCCGCAAGAAGCCATCGCTATCGTCGAGCGCAATCTCAAGCGACCGATTGGCGAGGTATTCGAGGTGTTCGATCCCCAAACGATCGGCTCCGCATCGCTCGCGTGCGTGTATCAGGCAAAACTGCGAACTGGGGAGCGAGTTGCGGTCAAAGTGCGTCGTCCAGGTATCGGTCCGATGATCGCCGCCGATCTGCGGGCGTTGGACTGGCTTCTCGTCATTGCCGAAACGTTGACCCTCATACCGCCGGGTCTCACGAAGCGCTTCCGCCAGGAATTCCAGTCCATTCTTTTTAACGAAATGAACTTTCGTACCGAAGCGCGCTATGCGGAGCTATTTCGTCTGCGGTCGGAGAAGCGAGGCAAGGGCGTGACGGCGCCAAAAGTCTATTTCGAATACTGCACCGAAGAGGTGATGGTGAGCGAACTCGTGTCGGGCGTGTGGATGTGGGAATTAATGGCCGCCGTTGACACCAACGACCAGGAGTTCCTGCTCAAATGCCGCCGTCAGGGTATTGAGCCGAAATCGCTGGCGCGAAAGCTTGTCGTGACGATGCACCGCGAAGTCCAAGAGGAGCTTTTCTTCCACGCAGATCCGCATCCGGCCAACATCGTCATCTTGCCCAACAACACAATCTGTTTTATCGATTTCGGAGCGATCGGCCGTTTTTCAACACAAATTCGCAAGACTTTCCGCGAACTCCAGTATCATATGGCCGCTGGAGATATTGGCCGAATGGTCAATTGCTCGCTCAGCTTGGCGGGCTCACTGCCGCCGATCGATGTCGACCGGATCCGCTGGGAGATCGAGAAAGTCTACGCCGATTGGGTCTATGCGCAAAAGAGCAAAGACGCCGAATGGTGGGAGCGTAGTACGGCGCAGGCGTGGCTCCGCTACATGGAGGTCGCGCAGCGCTTTGCGCTGCCGGTGAGTTTCGAGACCGTACAGTATTTCAGGGCGACGTTTTCCTACGATGGGATCGTGACTAGACTGAACAAAGACATCGACGTCACGCGGGAATGGCAAGTCTATGCCAAGGAGGCCGCCGAGGAAGCGCGGCGCCGCGTGCAATCGAATGTCCGTGCGCGTCTGCGCGGACCGACCGACATGGATTATCTCCAATTGGAGCAGATCGCTGACATGACCACGCAATTTGTCTTCCAGCTCCAGCGCAACATCGAGAATCCAATCGTCCATTTCAGGAACATCGTCGGCAAGATTTCTTACATAACGTCACTTCTGTTGAAACTCGGCTATTGGGTTGTCTCCCTGTTCGCGTTGGCGCTCGTCGTCGATACGATCTTGGTGCGATGGTTCAATTATCAGCTCAACTGGTCGGACGATCGCCCGCGCGGCCACGTCTTTCGGCTGGTTGGAGCTGGCGCTGGTCGTCGTCCTGCTCATAGTGATTCGCAGGATCGTCATTCGTTTGAATATGCCCGACAGCCGGCTCGACGCCGATCGCCAATAGCTGCAAAACCGGCGACGACTCTGACTGCGCAGTCGGAGTGTACCGTCGAGTATTTCGATGTGGCCGCGGCGTCAAACAACTCGTCGTTTATTTGAGCGACAGCGAAAGTGGTATGCCTTTGCCGTCAGCGCAATCCATAAAGCCGCTTGAACCGTCGGATAACTTTCCCTCGTATGTGCAGGAGATGTTATCCATCGACATACTGGCGTGCATATAAAAGGCCGGGCCCAATTTTGAGACCTCGATTTTGATTTGACCCGATTTTTCTTCCGGGCTGTTCACGCTGCACAAGCCGACGTGTTTCCAGCGTACCGGGCCCGACAATAGCCTAATACCACCAGAGACCTGTTCGGACAGTTCGCCGCTCAGTTCCCATTCGGAAATATAGCCGGCCACCCCGGTAAGCCGTAGCGGCTCGGCGTGGGCAGGCGCGAACATGCCGCACAATGCAAGCCCGAGAAAAAAAGCTCGCGTCGGTTGCTGCACATCGCGCTCCATGAATTTGCCGGTTGTCGAACCTAGCACCGCATTGTATATTCTATGCTGTTTCTCAAGGACCGTTGTCTTTCCGGGTTATTCCCCCGGCATTTATGGGCTCGTTGGTTCGGCGGCGGATTGGCTATACATAATCCAGACCTACCTAAAGCAGGAAGGGTATCATGGACAAACTCGTCAAGCGCGTCACAGTGGTTCAGGGTGGCAAGGGACACCGTCACTCAACGGTCGTTTACGAGCATGATGACGATACCGGGGAGCACGATTGGCATCCGTTCCGCCCGCTGGAAAAGGCGGTTCGTCACATGCTCAAGGCGGACCTGATCATGGCGCAGGAGGCCTACGACCGCCATGTTAAATCCGCCTCGCGAGGCGGTGACGAATGGGTGCTCGATGTCCCCTCCAATATTATGAAGGCCCGGGAGAAGGGCCTGAAGGAAGTACGAAAGATCAATTCCATCGCATATGACGATGAAGACGAAGGAGAGTGACATGGCAACAGCTTCAGCGGCGTCGACATCATCGTCTGAGCATCACGAATCCGACAAAAGCGCGAGGTCGCACGTTATAGTCGATCTCGGCGAGCCGCAGGCGTCGGCGCAAATTCGTCGCCTTCGGAAAGGGACTGGCAAGCTGTTTCACCACGTCGAAAGCATCATCGACGATCTTGTTGCGGCCGGGACAGTCAAGGCGAGTGCCCAGCCTGTCGTGATCATCGTGCGCGAATTGCCCAGTCTCTGGCCGTTCGGGGGGCACGACGATTGATTGTTTCATCGGCCAAAAGTGGCCGATGCTTTGTGTGGTCGGCAAATAATTGAACTGGTTGGCTGGGACAAAACCCCGGCCATTTGTTGTTGTTTTGTCTCGGTTCGAAGTATGGATGCGTTGTAAGGCTGATCAACTTACGACCGAAAATCCTAATCTGCCGGCCAGCCGGCCGACATCCTTGACGGTTGCGATCTCCAGTGGTCCGCAGAAGTGACTACTCTGGTGCCCCGACAACGCGAGCACGATCGTCTCCGCCGCACAGGCCATCAGCACCTCGCGTTGGCCGGGCTCTTCGACGTGTCCCAGGACGGAGGACCTCGGTGCGCGGACGAGACCTCCGCTAACCAGCCGGAGGTCGGGTCGCGCGGCGATCAAATCGGGCGGAATATTGAGCGGCCGTGACACGTCGCAGACCAATGCGCCGCTGCGTAGATGGTGCGACGCGATGAACGGCAGTACGGCATTGGTGGCCGTTAAAACGATATCCGCTCTTGGTAGGTCACGGTCGATATTGTTCGTTGTCAGGATGCCCGCCGCCGCCTCCGTCGCCTGCTGCCGGACCACTGCGTCTGCCAGGCTGCCGACCGCGAACTCGTGACTGGCGGCCTTCAGCGTCATGATGTGGCGCCTGCAATCCTCGGCGACCGTTTGCAGCCTTCCAAGGTTCGCGGAGCGCGGATTACCGATCAGAATCAGCCGACCCGCCAGCTCGGCGAAATAAAGGCTAAGCGCGTGGCCGATCGCTCCAGTAGCGCCGACGATGGCGACGGTGCTATCCGCGAGCGCCGGGCCGCCGCTGGCGCAGGCGCTTTCGACCGCCTGCGCCGCTGCCCAGGTGGTCAAGCTGTTGCCGCTGGTCACCCTGAGGCCCGCTTGATGCCGCAGGGCGAGGCCACCATCGGCGATGATCGAGCTGAAGCCGCCCAGGCCTACGACCTCGGCACCTCGCTTGGCCGCCAGATCGAGCGCGCTTTGCACCAGATCGACGGCGACATTTCCCGGGAGGGTCAGCAGCTCCGAAGGGAGCTGCGGCAGTACGATGAGTTCGCCTTCGGCCAGTTTTCCGTCAGCAGTCTCGACAGCGAGCTGGTCGAGCGGGAAGGGTTTCACGAATTGACTGATGCGAGAGCGAAGCCCCTCGAGATCGGTATCCGTGAACGGGTCGAGCGTCGGATCGAAGCGTCTGAGGTCGCCGGTCGTGATGAGGTGAACGATGAAGGCGAAGCGGGTGGGCTTATCGTTGGGTCGCACGTCTGCGGACCGCGCGCGCTTTTGTCGCTTGGGTCCGGTCATGCTGGGCCGATCGGCGGATCGCGCGCTGGGCATCAAATGGGCCAGCAATTCGCCAGCGTCGCCGCGCTTAAGGATTTCCAGCACGCGCCGCAGCGCGTTGATCAGGAGATCGCAAAGTTGCGCGTCGGCGATCAACGGCGGTTCGATGCGCAGTACCGTGCCGTGCGTGAAAGACGGGGCGATGCGGATATGTTGGACGTTCAAAAGATAGCTGACTACCATGTAGAGCAGAAGCCCGTGATCTTGCATGATCGCGAGCATCCCGGTTTGGGTCTCGGCGATGTCGTCGAGATTAAGTTCTACGCCGAGCATCAGGCCGCGGCCGCGAATGTCGGCAACCATTGTCGGGTATTCGCTCTGCAACGCGCGCAGTTGCTGCCGGAGCCGCGTTCCGATCGTGTCCACCTGTTTCACTAACCGGCAATCGTCCTTCGTCAATTGCTCGATGGTCGCCAGTGCCGCCCGGCACGCCAGGGCATTGCCGGCGAGCGTCGAACCGTGCCGCAGGTCGAATTGTTCGGTGTAGACGGAGCGAGAATACAAACAAGCGCCAATCGGCATGAGGCCGCCGCCCAGCGCTTTGGCGAGCGTGAGGATATCGGGCGTCACGCCTTCATGCTCGCAAGCGAATAGCGTGCCGGTTCGGCCAAGCCCGGTCTGTACCTCGTCAACGATCAGCAGGGCGCCGAAACGGTGGCAAAGCTCCGCCGCTGCTTTCAGGTAGCCGGTCGGTGCGACATGGATACCGGATTCGCCCTGGATGATCTCGATCACGAAAGCCGCGAAGAAATCGGGGCGCATCTGCAGCGTCGTCTGCAAAGCGTCGATATCGCCGAACGGAACGTAATTGAAACCCTGCACTGGCGCGCCGAAGCCGCGTTGAAAGAAATCGCGGCCGGTAGCCGACATTCCCGCGAGCGTCAGGCCGTGGAAGCCGTCGCGGGTCGAGAGTATCCCGAGCCGCCCGGTCCGGCAGCGTGCCAGCTTGATCGCCGCCTCGATCGCCTCCGCGCCGCTGTTGGTGAAGACGGCGTGATCGAGTCCGCTGGGCGCGATGGCAACGAGTCGTTCGGCAAGGTCGCCTGCCGCCGCCGAAATCGAGGTGATGACCAGGTTGGGCTGGGACTGCCGCCGCACGCCCTCGAGCGCTTCCCATATCGGTTCCGGATCGTGACCGAACGGAACGGCGCCGAACTGGGCGATGAAATCGGCATAACGGTTGCCGTCCGCATCGTAGAGATAGCAGCCTTCGCCGCGCACGAATTTCTTGTCGAGCGCCATGCACTGATAAAGAAAGCCCTTGTACGGAGCGACATAGCGCACATAGGGGTCTTGGTCCTCCAGACGCCAATCGTGCACCGCTGACAGCTGGATGACATGCTCGTCGAGTGAAAAGCTCTGGGAATTCGAATTTGGTGGCGGCGGGGGCTGATGATCGACGGGTGTCGGGCGCAAAAGCTCGATCAATTCGGCCTTGTGGCGCGAGAGCAACTTGGTTGCGCCGGAGCCGAGCGCGCCCTTGGGCGCGCTGAAACGCAAATCGGCGCCATCAACCCACAGCTTCACGCCGCGCATCGCGTAGATCGCTCAACAGCTCCTGCGCCGTCATACGACACCTTCGTCGCGGTCGGACGCGACAGACTCCGCGGCCGAGACCGTCGTAGTTGCAGCAAGGCCTCCGACATGGGCATGAAGCAATTCCTGTCCGTCTTCCAGATGAAACAGGCCGCGAATGGCTGCGAAATCGACGACCCCGATCGGACAAACGCCCAGGCCGAATTGCGATGCCGAGCTTTCGATCGCGTGCGCCATCGCGCCGGCCTCGAGCAGACCGAACCGGCCGGCGAGCTCGCCGTACATGGGCTCAATGGCGCGCGGCAGGCTGACGAAAAACAGCGAAAAGCGCGCTTGCTCGAAAATTGGGCGGTTGGTGAACGGCTCATGGATCGCCGGATCGAGTTCCGCGCCTAGCGTCAGCGGCACAAGTCGGTGTTCGATCGGATGATAATAATAGGTCCCTCCGGGACACCCGGTGATGCCGTCCGGCTTGACGTGCAGATAGGTTTGCACGGAATAACTTGCGCCCGCCGATCCGTAGCGATATTTGCCGGCGCCGTCGACCGTCGTGCGGCTGAGCTCCGACAGCCAGGCGCCGAATTCCTTGATCGGTACCGGCTCCGGAAGGAACTGCCGAACCGCCCGGCGACGACGGATCCGTTCTGCAAGGCCTGCCGTTTCCCGGTCCGCCTCAAGCGGGACCGATCCCCATTCCGCCGGACAGATCCGAATGCCGTGGTTCGCCTTGGTGAACTCGTCGCGTGCCGCGGGATCGACGATAAGATCGTGCGTGGGCCGCGTCGGCGCTTGTGAGGTGACGTGGATTCCAGGTTGTAGCCGTCTTGGGGCTTTGGCGCTCCTGCACCAGGCGAGCGAGGGCGGCGATCGTCGGCTCACGAAAAAACTCTTGAAAGGACGGACGAAAGCCGAATTCTTTTTCGAGGCGCCCGACGATGCGCACCAGGTCCATCGACGTGGCGCCGATCGTCAAAAGATTTTGGCGCGGATCGAGATCGTCGTACTTCAATTCCGCGGATATCAACGTGGCGATACGGCCGAGCAGGTCGCCTTGAGGTTTGCTTGCAACGGTCAGACCTTCGATTGGCGCTTCCCTAACAACGAGCGCGCGGCGGTCTATCTTACCGTTGGCGGTCAGTGGCAAGGCCGGCAGTTTTTGCCACACCGCCGGTACCATGTAGTCGGGAAGCTTTTCCTTCAAATACTCCGTCAACTCGGCGATTGACACGGTGTCGGCGACAACGTGGGCAGCGAGGTGCTTCGGCTTCGCCCGTTCGCCGACGGCGGTGACGACGGCCGCCCTCACGCCGGGATGTCGTTCCAGGGTCGCCTCGATTTCCCCCAACTCGACGCGGTAGCCTTGCAGCTTCACCTGATTGTCTTCGCGCCCCAGGAACTCGATGTTGCCGTTCGGCAGATATCGGCCGAGATCGCCCGTCCGGTACAGTCGCTCGCCGGTCCTCGGGTGCCGGACAAATTTGGCGTCGGTCTTTTCGGCATCCCTCCAATAGCCGCGCGCCAGGCCGGGGCCGCCGATGTAGATATGGCCGGGCAGCCAGGTCGGGCTCGGCGTCATCGTATCGCTGAGGACGTGCATCTGCTGGTTCCGCAGCGCGCGACCGTACGGAATGCTGGTCCATGCGGGATCGACGGCACCGATCGGAAAGGAAATCGACCAGATCGAAGCTTCGGTGGCGCCGCCAAGGCTGATCACCTGCAGCGGCGGGTGCATGGCTCTCGCGCGATCCGGCAAGTTGACGGGTATCCAGTCTCCGCTCAACAGCGCAAGCCGCAGCGAACCGCCGATTGCTTGCGGGCGTCCTTCGACATGATCGACCAAAAGATCGAGTAGTGCCGGTACCGAGTTCCAGATCGTGACTTTCTCGCGCAACATGAGCGCGGCCCAGTCGCCAGGCTCCCGCGCACTCGTCGCGTGCGGCAATACAATCGTCGCACCGGCGGCGAGAGCGCCGAAAATGTCATAGACGGAGAGGTCGAAGCTCAGCGACGACAGTGCGAGGATGCGATCTTCCGGTCCGACACCGAAACGCTCATTGATGTCGAGAATGGTGTTCAATGCGCTTCGATGTTCAATCATCACGCCCTTCGGCTCGCCGGTGGAGCCGGACGTGAAAATGACGTAGGCGAGATTTTCTCCGCTCAGAGCAGGCGGTGGCGGGAACTCTTCGGCATCGTCGGGGACGGCGTCGGTAGCCTCCACCATCACGAGTTGCACGTCGGCCGGCCATTCGATCCGATCACGCACGCAGGGCTGAGTCAGCACCAATTCTGCTCCGCCCTGGCGCAGCAGAAACCAGAGTCGTTCCTTCGGGAGATCGGGGTCGATCGGCAGATAAGCTGCTCCCGCCTCGAGCACCGCGAGCACCGCGGCGATTTGCTCCCAGCCCTTCTCCATGACGATCGCCACGAGCTGGTCTGGGCGCGCCCCCAATCGATGGAGTTGCCGGGCGAGACGCTGGGCGTGCTGGTCGAGTTCCGCATAGGTGAGGCGGCGTTCAACCGAAATGACGGCGGTCTGGTGCGGCCGTTGGCGCACCTGCTCGCGAAACGGAGTGTGCAGCAGGCCGGTCGGGGCTGGCGCCGTGGCGGCGTCGGTCGCAATCCGCGGCGTCAGCACGGGCGGCAGCAAGCTCTCCGCAGTCGCGCTCCACGCGGACTCGTCCTGCGCGAGACGGCGCAGATAACCGCAATAAGCGCTGAACATGTCGTCCAGCAGTCCGGCCGGGAACAACTCTTCGACGGCGTCCCATGTCAGGTGCAGGGCCCCGCCGCGCTGGTAGATTTGATGGTCGAGATAGACTTGCGGCGTCTGTGTGATGCCGTAGGCGACGTCGCCGAACTGGTCGGCCGACCGCCATCCCGGCATGCTTTGCGCAAGCGCGCTGGTGAATACGACCGGCATGGACGGCGGCCGGTCCGGGTCGCCTTTCTTGGCCAATTCCTGCAACAATTCCAGCCCGCCGTAGTCGCGATGTTCGAGATCGCTGCGGAGTTGCGCGCCGATTCTTCGGGCCAGCACGTCAAGCGGATCCGTGCCGTCGTCGTGGATTTCCAGCAGCAGGATCGAGGTGAAATCGCCGACCAGCCGATGCACCTGAGGGTGCAGTGGAGTCCGCTGGAACAGCGTTGTGTTGAGCGTGAAATGCGGACTTTGGCTCCATGTCGCCAGTATCCTGGCAAAAGCCGCCAGCAGCACGTTGGACTGCGTCACCCGGGCCTTGGCGAGGCGGCTCTTCAGGCTGCGCCAAAGCTCGGGTTCGATGACCGCCTCGCGACGGACGAATCGAGGCTCGGTAACGGCCGAGGGGCTTTTCGCCAGCGGCAATTTCGGCGGGCCGGGCAGCGTATCAAGGCGCAAAAGCCAGTACTCTTCCGCCCGGCGGTAGCTCTCGGTCTGCTTCTGCCCACGCAGCGCCAGCACGTAATCGCGAAAGCCGATTTCGAGCGGCGCGAGGTAGGTGTCGCGGTCGAGAGCGAGTTGCGACCATTCGTCGAAAAGGATCTGCATGCTCCATAGATCGATGAACAGCAGATCAAGGCTCAAGTGCAGTAACGTTCGGTCCTTGAGTTCCGTTGTGCGCAATTCGAACAACGGCCATTGCCCCGGCGGAAAGACCTGGTGTGACATCTGGTGCCGGATGGCATCGATTTCCGACCGCACCCGACTTTCCTCGGCACCGCGCAGGTTGAGGTTCTTGATTTCATAGTGCGGCGTGTGCGGCAAAACCTGTTGCGTTCCGTCTTCGCGGACGATTGCCCGCAACATGTCGTGGCGATCGATCAATTTTTGCCATGCAGCCTGCATCAGGCCACGGTCATAGTCGGGAACGTCGAATTCGAAATAGACGTGACAGCCAATATTGCCGAGCTCGAAATAGCCGGTGCGGCCGAGCCAATAGGCTCTCTGCACATCGGTCAGCGGAAAGGGCTGATAACGGGACGCGCGATCGGATCGGAGTAGAAGCGTGGCCTTTTCAGGCTTGGAGGAAATCCGAACGCTGGTCTCGCTGTCCTCCTCTAGGAGGTCGTTCATACGCAATCCCCATACTTCACGCGAAACAATCAACTGCGCAACCAGCCACAAAAGATGCCGGGAACGACCGGCATTCGAGAGTTTCGACGATATTCCGAGCAGCCATAGACGTGATTATTCTAGCTTACTGACCCACTTTAACAACCGCTCAGGCGACCAACTGCCAAGTCAATCGCAATAATCTCTACTCAGACGCGGGTCTAAGCGCGGCGCGCCGCACCCGCGCGGCTTGGCATTTGCGGACGAAAATGGTTGATTAGATATTGCATCGCAAATTGCGGGTCGCGACGCCGTTTGAACGCGGCTGCCGCGTAGCTTTGCTCCGGCGTCGCGCGCACGGCTGGCGATCAGCTTCGCGAGACAGCTGTCCGATTAGATCGACGTCGTCTATCGAGTCTGATTTTCTATTCACGTAACCCATTCAGTGTGTCCTCAGATTTCAGCGAGGAGCGTCTCGGTGCACGTCCTTGAAGACGTCGAAGGCTGGCGCGGTGGGCATCTTCGCAACTAGTAGATTTGCCCCGTAACGCACGATCCGAGACATTATCGGACCGCAGCCCTTGGCGAAGACGTAGAGAGGTTCCGGATAACATCCCAGCCTTGCCTTGAACGTATCCGCTGTTTGTCCAAGATATATTTTCGACGGTCGCTTTTTCAGCGCACGATCGAGGGTGGCGTAGCTCAGATTGAAGTAGAGATCGAATTCATCGTTAAATTCATAGTCGAGACCAGCATACAAGTGCGTGATAATCGTTTCCGGCATGAAGACACCAGCGCAAAAGCGATAATGCGCGTATCGATCAAAAAGACGATGAGCTCGACCTCACCGCTTGAACGCGCGGTCAATTGCCGAAAAAAATCGATCGGCAGGATTTCCAGCTTAAGGTCAGCCCTGGCGACGACACTGAGATAAAGCGCGTGCACCTCCGGCGTATAGGCTTTCAGGATGTCCTGCGGATCGGTAAGCACGGCGACCCCGACGCCCAGCCGCTCGAGCTTGCGGATCGAACGATTGATCTGCTATGCGATAATGCGCCCGTAGCGCCGTGCAATATTCCTTGAGGCTCCCGAACGACGGTTGGAGACAATACATTTCCGGCATGGCGATCCGGCTATAGCCCAAGCCTATCAAGGGAGCAGTCAGCTCGCCATCGGCGTTTCCGAATTCTTTGTAAAATATGCCGTCGGCGCCGGCTCGCTTGGCAAGACCGCATATCACTTCGTCGAGCAGCGGCAAAACTCGCGGGCTCGCCTGCGGCGAGATCAAAGCCAGGGCGTTTTCGCCGGGTAGTCCTGGCAAGCCGCAGCTGAATGTCTTCAATTTGCGAAATCTTGAAAGCATGCCGGGGAGGCGTCGAATGAGCCATGCGAGGTTCGGGTCCGCGAACTCGGCGAGGTCGACAGTCATGGCATGCAGGCAGGCGATTGCTGTCGGAACGCCGTCTTCCTCGATGATGACGTACCAGAACTGGCACGTGTCTTTCATGCTGCTTTCGATCGCCCGGATCAGGCGAGGATCGATGAAGATCGATTGTCCGGATTGATGACGAACCCGCTCCCACGCCGCTGCGTCTACGTCGTCGAACGCGTTGAACATCCGGTAGGTCAGCGCCATGCAGCCTCTCACTTCGGGTGAGTATGTTTGTTCTTCGCGGGCTTTACCACCTGACCAGCGCGGTACCCCAGGACAGCCCCGCGCCAAAGCCGCAGAGCAAGACGAGTTGATCGGGCTGGAACCTATGCTCGTCGAGGGCCGCCCGAAGGGTGATCGGAATAGACGCGGAAACCGTGTTGCCGACCGTCTCCAAATGGCGAAGGACCTTTTCTGGAACGATTCCAAGTGAAGCGGTCAGCGTATCCAGCACCACGCTGCTCGCCTGATGGAACACAAACCAATCAACGTCGCCCAATCCCACCCCATTGCGGGCCAAAAGATCATTGACGTGCTCGGGAATGCGCTCTTTTACGAAAGTGAAGATATCGTGCCCCTTCATGTGGATGTTGGCCGCGGAGCGCGTGTTGCCGTTGAGGTCTTCCGTCTCATCCGTCCTCATCGCGTCGGACATAGGCTGGCGGGCGCCGCCGGCGGGTATCCAGAACAAATCGAAATGTTCGCCCGCTGTGCCGCATATCACATCCTGAACCCCACGTTCGTGATCAGAATGCAGCCAGGTTGCAGCGGCGCCGTCTCCGAAGACCAGCCGAGTCGAACGATCGTGAGGATTGATGAATTTGGAGTAGGTGTCGGCCGTGACGACGAGGGCGTGTTTTGTCGAACCAACCGCGGCCAATGCCCGAGCGATGTGGATCGCGTAAACGAATGCGGAGCAGGCGTGCGGCAGGTCAAATGCGGCGACCGAAGATTTCAGGCCGAGGCGGCCGTGCAAAATGCAGGAATTTGGAGGCAAAATATGATCGGCCGATTGTGTGCAAAAAATCAGGGTATCGATCAGTCCGGGCAATTGCGGATGGGCGGCAAACAGCTTGCGGCACGCCGCTTCACCGAGATCGAGCGCGGTTTGTCCCGCGTCAGCGACGTGCCGTTGTTTCACGCCGGTGTGGCGGGCCAGGAGAACGCGCTTGTTCCTCGGCAGTTCATCGATGAGCCGGTCGTTTGGCGCGATTTGCATCGGCAGCGCGACAGCGACATCGCCGATGCTAACGGTCGGAACGGAACCCGAGGGGTGCGGCATGTTCAAACCCTAATATGGCCGTCCGGATTGCGTTGTAGCACTTCGCAACGGTTGTTCCGCGGCGGACGCCGATTGCGGCCGGGAGGCTCCGGCGTTGCCGACCAGAGAAATTCGTCGCGGTTTTGCAAATTTCAACTGCAAAGCGAATTTTGGTCATGCGTCTGTCATTGTAATTTCGCCGTGTCGTCAGCGTGCCGGGCAACCGAGAGTTCCGCCTCCCGTTCGTTTATTTAGAAGAAGTCTTGCAGTATTTGAGGTGGTTTCTCCCAAGAAATCAACTCTTGTGTGTACAAAAATCGTATGCGAAGATTGAAGACTTTTGATCGAGGGATAGTTCACATCAGTACAATTTTTTGACGATCCATTCGAACCGGACTTGAACCGGGATGCGACACAAGATTGGTTCAGGCCGATAGGTTCGCATTCTGGAGGGCGACGATGGTTTTCAATGGCGACACCCGCAACGGAACGGGTTCGTACGGCAATTCCGACAGCCATCCCAACGGCGGCTTTGACCGAAGTATCTCGAACGAGCCGCCGGAACCGATTGCGATCGTTGGTGTGGGCTGCAGGCTTCCGGGAAACATCTCGACTGTAGACGGACTGATCGAGGCCCTGCGGGAGGGTCGCGATTGCATTACAGAAATCCCGCCCGATCGCTGGAACGTCGACGCGCACTACGATTCCGATCCTCTCACCATGGGGAAGACTTACGTTCGGCATGGCGGCTTTGTCGCCGACGTCGACCGTTTCGATCCGGCGTTCTTCGGAATCTCCGACGTCGAAGCCTCGCGGATGGATCCGCAGCAGCGCATGGCGCTTGAAACCGTTTGGCACGCGCTCGAGCACGCTGGGCAATCCGCCGAGGAATTGGTGAAGGGCACAACCGGCGTATTCGTCGCCATGATGAATACGAACAATTATTGGCAACTCAAGACCGTTCACGAAGGCCTCGTCGGCGTCACCGGCTATGACGCCATGGGGGACGCGACGAGTATCGCGGCGGGACGAATTTCACACTTCCTCGGTGTGGAAGGGCCCTGCATCACGCTCGACACGGCGTGCTCCGGGCTCCATGGTGGCGCTGCATCTCGCGCGGCAAAGCATTCTCGCCGGTGAATGCGATACGGCGATCGTGCTTGGCTCGAGTGTTATCCTCACGCCACATGTTCACGTGGCGTTTTCGAAACTGGGGCTCATGTCGCGGTCAGGCCGTTGCAAGGCCTTTGACGAAGCAGCGGACGGTTATGTTCGCAGCGAAGGCTGCGTCGCGGTTCTGCTGCGCCGTCAATCGGTGGCGCTGGCGCGCAACGATCGCATTCTCGCGAGCATCGTCGCCACCGCGGTCAATCAGGATGGCCATACGCCGGCGCTTACGGCGCCGAACGGGAAGACCCAGGAAAAGGTCATGAGGCTCGCTTTGGCGCGGAGCGGCGCCGATGCGCTCAATATCGGCTACGTCGAGGCCCATGGAACCGGCACGCCCGTCGGTGATCCGATTGAAATGAGTGCGCTGGTCAATGTCTACGGCGCGGGCCGCGTCGGCGACGAGCCTCTTCATGTCGGTTCCGCTAAGAGTAATTTCGGCCACATCGAAGCTGGCGCCGGCCTTCTCGGCGTCGTCAAGGCGGCGTTGTCGCTCGATCAGGGCATCATATTCCCCAGCGCTCACTTCAAGAGCCTGAACCCGAACATAGACCTCGGCGGTACTCCGGTGCGCGTGCCGACCGCGCCGGTTCGATGGCCGCGCTGGCGAACGCCCGCGCATGGCTGGCGTCAATTCGTTCGGCTATAGCGGGACCAACGCGCATACGATCCTTCGCGAAGCGCCGACGCCGAGCCGCAGCGATATGCCCGCGGCGCGGCCCGCCGAGATGCTACTGCTCTCCGCCAAGTCGAGCGCGAATTTACATGAACTGGTCGATCGATGGATTGAATTTCTCGATCAGGACTCTCCGGTGTCGCTGCGTGAAATCGCTTTCACGGCAGCCGTCGGCCGCACTCATTTGCGTCATCGGTTGGCGGTGGTCGCGTCGACCAAGGCAGAGATTGCCGACAAACTGCAGTCGTGGCGCGACGGTCGCATGTCGAAGGGCGTCTTTGCCGGCCAGAGCGCGATGGCAAATAAGGTCAAGACCGCATTCGTGTTTACCGGACAGGGCTCGCAATACGCCTGGATGGCCAAGCAGCTCTATGACCTGGAGCCGCGTTTCAAGGCCACGGTCGATCGTTGCGCTGCGGTCATGGAGCCCGAGCTTGGCGTTCCGCTGCAGGAGGTGCTGTTCGGACCAGAAGCCGGCAAATATCTCGACAATACACGTTACGTGCAGCCCGCCTTGTTCGCGGTCGAATATGCCCTTGCAGATCTGCTCACGCACTGGGGGGTTAAAGCCGACTTTGTGATCGGCCACAGCGTCGGCGAAATTGTAGCGGCCTGTGTGGCCGGCCTCATCGATTTCGAGGGCGCCGCGCGCTTCGTCGTAGCGCGCGGCCGCTTGATGGGGCAATTGCCGCGCGGCGGCAAAATGTTGGCGCTCGATGCTGCTCCGGAGCAGGTGCAGCAATGGCTCGCCGGCAAGGAGGCCAAGGTCTCCATTGCTGCCATTAACGGTCCCCGTAGCGTGGTCGTATCAGGCGATGCGGCGACGATCGACCAGGTTGCAGAGCTTGCTGCCGCGGCCGGTGCGCGTGCCAAGGAGCTCGAAGTCTCGCACGCTTTCCACTCGCCGCTGATGGACCCGATCCTCGACGAGTTGCGCACTGCCGCGTCGGCGCTGCGCATCGCGGCGCCTGCAATGCCGATCTTCTCCAACCTCACCGGCGAGCTTCTGACGGCCGACATCGGCCCTGATTATTGGAGTTCACATGTGCGCCAGCCGGTGCAGTTCTACCGCGGTGTTTCCAATATCATTGATGCCGGATGCACGGTTCTGATCGAAGTGGGCCCTCATCCGGCCCTGACGCCAATGATCACGTCGGCGTTTGATACGTCCAAGGTTCGATGCGTCCCAAGCCTTGCCCGCGACCAGCAGGACGTCGCGCACGTCCTAGAGGCGCTCGCCGCGCTTTACGTGCGGGGCGCGCCGATCAAAGCGAACGAGCTTTTCCCGAACGTCGGGTGCCGCCGCGCCGTTCTACCGCTGTATCCGTTCCGACGCGACCGGCACTGGCTCGGCATCGAGCAACACAGCGACTATCCTTCCGCCGCGGCCGCCAGCGACGGCTCCCGCGACCGATCGAACGGCTCCTCCCAGGTCTTGGCCGACAGTCCGCCTTTCCGGGTTGCTATTCCCGACGACCTTCACCCGCTGCTCGGCCGGGCGGTCAGCGTTGCAGCGCACCGCACGACGTTCGAAACGGATTTGGCGGCGACCCAGCCTTGGGTTGACCATCGGATTCTCGGTGCGACGGTATTTCCGGGCGCAGCCTATCTCGAAATGGCGGCGCGCGGCTTTGCGGCGTCGCAGGGTCTCGGTTGGGACGCGGCATCGCTGCAGGATGTCAGCTTCGAGAGGCCGCTGGTGCTCGGCTACGGAAAATCGGTGAAGCTGGCGCTGAACCTCGAGTCGCGCGCAACAAATGGCAAGGCTGACTCGAAATTCGTCATAACCGCCGCTGGCGACGGCAAATCCGAGTCGTATTGTCGGGGTCGGATATTCGACGCCGAGAAAGAAGTGAAACAAGCGTCTGTGCGGGACCTTTTGGCCCGTATCACTGCCGGGCAACAGATCGGCCCGTTTTACGGCGAACTGCGGAAGCGGGGTTTCGAATATGGCCAAAGCTTCGCGACCATACGCGAACTCTGGCTCGGGGCGCCCGGTTCTGGTCAAGCCATAGCGCGGGTCACGGCCGCGCCACGCAGCAACGGTGCGGAACCGCATAAGTTTACCTATTCGACCATTCTCGATGGATCGCTGCAGGTGTTCGCCGCCGCGTTGCGTACGCTAGAGACGACCGATCGCCCAGGCGCATTCGTCCCGCACTCGATCAAGCGCATCACGCTGCGCAACCTTCCGGCGCCGCAAGTATGGAGCCACGCGACGGTGCGCCCGAGCGGCGACGGACGGTCATTGCTGGCACGCATTCGTGTAATGACGGAGGCCGGCGACGTCCTTGCCGACATCGACGATATGGAGTTGCGTCCGGTTGGCAAACTGACCTTCGCGCGGGGCCAGACCGGAGATGCGGACGTTGAGCGCACGTCGGAGACACGCGAGCAGCTCATCGATCGGCTTCGCCCTATGCAGCGGCGCGAGCGGGTCGCCGCCCTGTCGGGCTGGCTCATCGCCGAGGTCAAGGACATCCTGGGTGGTGCGGCGGAGGAAATAGATCTCGATAATCTCGAACCTTCGACCGCATTCCTGGAAATCGGTCTCGACTCGTTGCTGGTGACGGAGCTGCAGCGCCGCATCCAGGAAAAGCTCGAGTTCCGCTTCAAGGCGATGCAAGGGTTGGATTATCAAACGATTGAAACGCTCGCGGAATATCTCCTCGACGAGGTGTTGTTCGCTTCGACGCCGTCGATCTCGACCAAGCGGGCCGAAGCCAGCGGCCAAATCGGCAATTGAACGAACGTCCCTGCCGGGAAATCTCGTTTGAACAGGAACACATCGATGAACAGCAATACGTTGTCGGTTGACGTGGCCGCCGCTCGGCGCTTCATCGAAAACCATTTGGACAAGCGCCAGGTAAACAAGATCCAGCACTCATTTCCTTCACCGAGATACTGGAGCGAAAACGACGTTCCGGTCGAAGAAACGCTCGACGATCGGCGCAAGTTGCACGCCATGGGTCGGGGCTCTGTCGTGAACCTTTATCTCGGCGTCCCGTATTGCATCAAGACAGACCCGGGCAAGTGTGGGTATTGCCTATTTCCGGTCGAGGATTTCGTCGGCTACGACGCGCTGGAAGACTATTTCGGCTACCTCAAGCGTGAAGCGGCAATGTACAAGGAGGCCCTGCAGGGCCAGCAATTGGGCGCGGTCTATTGCGGCGGGGGCACGTCGAACCTTTACAAGGAGCCGATGTATTTCAAGCTCATGGAGCTGATACGCGACCTGTTCCCCGTTATCGGGCCCGAAGTCGACCTCACGCTCGAGGGCATCCCGCAACTGTTCTCCCGCGAGAAACTTCAGGCCATCAAGGATAGCGGCATGAACCGCATCAGCGTCGGGGTGCAGCAGATCAACCCGCAGCTCAACGCCCTGAGTGGGCGGAAGCAAACGACCAAGCATGTCATACAGACGGTGGAGTGGGCGCGGGAACTCGGACTCGCCTGCAATCTCGATCTGATCTTCGGCTGGCCGCAGCAGACAGTCTCGACGATGGTCGAAGACCTTGAGACAGTGATCTCCTGGGGCGTTCACGACATTACGCACTACGAACTCAACGTCGGCGGCCCGACCGATTTCGCGCTCAATCGCTTTCACGAATTGCCGAGCACGCTCGCCAATCTCGAAATGTATCGCGTGTCGCGCGATCTGTTGAAGAGCCACGGTTATGAGCAGATCACGGCCTACAACTGGCGCAAGCCCGGCGATCCGGTTGGCCGGCCGTACGAAGAGGGCGTGACGCGCCGGTTCGACAGCATGGATACTGTCGGGCTTGGCTATGCGGCGATTACGTTCTTTGGCGACTCTGCGCTCGACGATGGAAGATCGTGGTCGTTTATCAATTGGCGCCGCCTCAGCGAATACAAAGCGGCGATCGATAATGGCCGCTTCCCGGTCGAATGCGGCTTTAGCCACGATCGAACCGATTTCAAACTGTCTTTGATCTTCAGGAATTTGTTTGGCCTGCGGGTCGACCGCAAAGACTATCTCGCGGCATTCGGCACCGACGTCTACGACGATTTCGGCGGCGTCTGGGATGCGCTGGAAGAATGGAAATTTATCGAAATCACTCCTGACGCGATTTCGCTGGTCGGCGACGGCCCGTTCTACACACCCCTGGTACAGACCTTGCTGGCGGAGAAGCGTTACCGCGAGCTGAGGACCCGAGCGGTTCGCGAAGCGAAGCTTCCGGAGGCTTCGGCGGCGAGCTATTGAACGCGGCCCTGGAATGCTTCTCGAGAACAAGCGGGTTCTGATTACCGGCGGCTCCCGCGGAATCGGTGCCGGCGTGGTGCGTGTCGCCATGCAGGAAGGCGCCGATGTCGCCTTCACGTTTCACGACAGTGTCGATGCCGCACACGAGCTGTCTCGGCAGATGGAGGCTTCGCATCCAGGGCGGCGCTGCCGGGCGCTCCAATGCGATGTCGCCGATACCGACGCGATGCGCGAAATGGTGAAATCCGTCGTGCAGGAATTCGGCCAGATCAACGCACTGGTCAATAACGCAGGTATTACCCGCGATGGTGCGCTTGCCCGGCTGCGGCGCGAGCAATGGGACCAGGTCATCAGCACAAATCTCGGTAGCGTCTTCAACGCGACGCAGCCGCTCATCCTGCAATTCGTCAAGCAGCGCTCGGGCTCGATCATCAATATGACGTCGGTCGCGGGCATTCAGGGCAATAGCACGCAGACTAATTATGCTGCATCGAAAGCCGGCATTATCGGCTTCACCAAGGCGCTGTCGAAAGAGGTGGCGTCGTTCGGCGTACGCGTCAACGCTGTGGCGCCGGGCATCGTTGAGACCGACATGATTTCGGCGCTCACGGAGGAGCGGCTGGTCCTGATCAAGTCGCAAATTCCGGCCGGCAGGTTCGGCACGCCCGACGACGTCGCCCATCTGGTCTGTTTTCTTGCCTCCGATCGGGCGAGCTACATCACCGGGCAGGTGATCCAGATCGACGGCGGCCTCGTGCTGTGAGTTTCGGCCACTATTGGCTGTTATATCCGGCACGGCTCGACGGAAACTGGCAAAGTGAAGCCGGCTATTGCGCCGTTCGGTCCAAGGGCCAATCCCAGCATTTAAGCTTCCAGCCCGTGCCCTCGACCGCGACAGCCGCCTCGTAATCACGGCCGGCAGGCAGATCATGCAGGCTCCAGCGGGCTGCCTCCGCAGGGTTGGGCCGGGTACCGGTCAACCGGGCGGGTTCACCCGGAACGAGTGTCACGTCGAAGGCGGCCAATGGCAGGCTGAGGCCGTCACCCTGAGCCTTTATGTAGGCCTCCTTGCGGGTCCAGCAGGCAAAAAAAGCGCGGCACTGAACGGCCGGATCGAGCCGCGCCAGGGCGTTGCGCTCATTCTCCGAAAAGAAGCGACCGGCAATGTCCAGAGCCGCGACGTCGGCACGAATGCGCTCGACGTCGATCCCCACCGCACGACCGCGGGAGAGTGCAATAAGGATCAGTTCTCCCGAATGCGAAATGTTGAACTCAAGCGGCGGGTCCAGTTCGCCGCGAGGCTGGGCTTTTCCTTCGGACCATAGGTGAACGTGAGCTTGTTCGCCGGCGTGTCCAGAAGGCGGCCGATAAGAACCCTCAGGCCAACGCGCCCCGCCATATAGCGTTGGCGATCGATGTCGAACCGAAAGCGTGCCGCTTTGTTCCGCTCGTCGGGTGCCAAGAGATGTGTCAGTCCCTCGGCTAATCTGGTCGGCCCGGCCAACGTTACCCGCCATACATGTACTTCGTCCATAGCCAACACATAGGGGATCGTCGATTTACCCCACGTCGGAGTGGATTCGCCATTGACCATCGTGCGCTGCTCGACCCTCAGAGAAAATCGTCCTCGATTACGAGCGGTCCGTCCGAAAGCGGCTCTCATTGTGCTGTCGTCAACCAACTCTGTCCAGCCTTACCGAATGATCGCAAAAGGCGCCATGGATTCTTTGATTAAATCAGTTCACTCGGTCTCTTCCTAGATAGAGTAAAGGCCGCGTAATTTCGGTCTTTGACGGTTCCAGGTCCGACGGACAGCCGGCTGAAGTCTACGATGTTCAATTCCACCCACACCCCGATGTATTGAAGAAGGAGGTGTGCAACTTCCCCCCGATCATCGGCCTTGCAGCTATAGTTCGGTCATCGTCCGATTTTTTCACCCGCTCGTCTTTGTGACAAACAATTTTGTGAGAATGGAGGTTTTCGATGCGTGCGTCGCTGCAATGAGTTTTGAACTCGTTTATTGAAACCGGAACACTTCGGGTGGCGATTGCGAATGGTACAACGCTTACCCTCGGCGATGGCACCGACAAGCCCATCGGGGTTCGCTTTATGACCCATGCGGCCGCACTCGGCGTACTGCTTGATCCAGAGTTCAGGCTCGGCAAATCCTATATGAACGGCACGTTTGTGGTCGAGGAAGGCTCCGTTGCGGACGTCGTCGAATTCGGGATGGCGCCGACAAGGCGCCGCATTGGATGCGGCCGCAAACGTTGGCGCGACATCTTTGGGCGCGACTGTCGCAACTTGCCGGCCAGGCGCGGTTTCAAAAGAAGGTCGCGCGACATTACGACGAACTTGAAAAGACATTATATTCGCTTTTCCTCGACGCCGACCGGCAATACAGCTGTGCCTATTTCGAGACGCCGAACCACCTCTCGAAGAGGCCCAGTATGCCAAGAGGCAACACCTCGCAGCCAAGCTGCTGATAAAGCTCGGAAGCCGCGTGTTTGACATTAGCTCCGGCTGGGGTGGTTTAGCCTTCTACCTTGCTGAAATATGTAGTGCCGATGTGACAGGCGCGACGTTGTCGAAGACGCAGGTCTTGCGGGCCAACGGCCAGGCCCGTGCGAGCTGGTTCGGAAGCAGAGTTGAGTTCCACGCCGACGACTATCGTGATGTCAAGGGCGCCTTTGATCGCATTGTTGCGATTAAAATAATAGAAAACATCGGCGTTGGGTCAGCTGACACCTTTTTCCGCAATTGCGCGGACCTAACCACTGAAGACGGCGTAATTCTTCTGCAATCGAGCATCCGCCGCGAGGGCCTGGAGATTACCAATCCATTCATCTCGAAGTATATCTTTCCCGGCAGCCACATCCCCGCGCTCTCGGAGATATTGCCCGCGATCGAACGTGCAGGACTTTTGGTGACCGATATCGAGCACCTGCAGCTCCACTATGCCGAGACGCTCAAGGTGTGGCGCGAACGGTTTCTGGCACATCGCGAGGATATAGAAAAACTCCATGACGAGCGTTGGCGCGGAAATATCGGTGGGCGCCGCGGTGGTATTCCAAATTCAGATGACAAATCGTCAGGCGTGGTGCCATTCTCGCGAGACTGCATCGCGCTCGAAGGCGCATCTACGAAGTGCAAAAAACGAGCCGCCTCCAGCCTCTCCGAGTCGCAGGCGAATAGCGTCGATGAAGATCCCCTGCCGATGCCGAACCGATGCTGCGGCGGCATTTTTCCGCCGTTTGAAGGGCGGCAAATCGAACACAAGATCAGTGACCGCATGGCTCTAAACAACAGTCCGCTGCTTCTTACGAAGCCGGCTATCTGAATTCGCTGACGTTATTCTTGAAAATATTGGACGGGAGCACAGCTGGCGTTTGAGCAACCAGGAATGTGGCTCCGTAGCGAACGACGCGCGACATCAGCGGCCCAAGCCCCTTGGTGAACGCATACAGCGGTTCCGAATAGCAGCCGATCCTCGCCTTGAATGCATTTGCAGACTGACCGACATGTATTTTTGATACCCGTTTCCGCATGGCGCGGTCCAGCGCCGCATAATGCAAGTTAAAATACAAATCAAATTCGGAATTAAATTGATAGTCGAGCCCAGCATACAGCATGTAGTAATTTTGACCTACGTGAAGGCACCAGCCAAATGCAATGGTTTTCGAGTCTTTGGAATAAACGATGAGCTCGATTTCCGTACTCAGGCGCAACGCCAATTGGTGAAAGAATTCGATCGGGAGAACCTCCAGCTTCATTTCCGCTTTCGCGACCATTTGGTAGTACAGGTCATGGACTTCCGACGTATACAATGCCAAGATTTCGTCAGGGTCAGTCAGGATGGCAAAGCTAATCCCAACTTGGTTCAATTTACGTGTTGAGCGATTGATTTGCTGACGATAGCGCGTTTTTAAAGCGCCACAATAATGCGAGAAATCTTTGAATGAAGGTCTGAAAAAATGCATCGGCGGCGTCGCGACGCGACTGTATCCCAGATTAAGTAATGCGTTAGTCCATTCGAGATCATCGCTCCCGAACTCCTTGTAGATGATTCCGTCCGATCTCTCCTGCGCTGCCAAATCGCATATCAGTTCGTCCAGAACTGAAAGAATCTTTGGGCTGGAGGCGGGCGACGAGAGGGCCAGGGCCTTGTCGGCCGGCAATCCAGGCAGACCGCATAGAAACACCTTCAAGCGCCGAAATCTTGAGAGCACCTGCGGTAAACGCCGCAGGATGGAGGCTACGTATGGATCAGAAAAATCCGCGAGGTCGAGCGTCATCGCCGTCAGACACGCGCATGCCACCGGGCTACCGTTTTCGTACACTATGACGTACCAAAACCGGTAACTCCGCCTCATGCTGATTTCTACCGCGCCAACGAAGCGAGGGTCCATAAAGATCGGGGCGCCACATTCGGCATGAACCCGTTCCCACGCGGCCAGATCGAGGTCGTCAATTGATTTGAAGAGCCGGCAAATAAGGGACATAGTCGTTACTTTCCGGCAAAAAAGCACGAGGCCCTCAGCATGACCCCCGCCATCCGCCACTCACGCGCGATATTAATTCGGCAGTTGATCATATCACACCGTGCGCCGATGCGAGGACTTATGTGGCGGCAGCTTCGACAGCCCGCCAACCGCATATGGCTTGTACGCAGGATTTGAGAGTGCCGGCCAAGGACGGCGCTCCGCGCCGCAATGCTTGAAATACGCAGAACTACCGCGAAGTTCGAATATTGCGGCGCGAAGGGTCACGCTCGTGCGCGAAACCCCGCCAGGCGGGTGGCGGGGCTAGGTCTGTCGATGCCGAACCGGTCCGCCAGATCCGCGGAAGTGAGCACGAAAAACTCCGTAGAATAAACAAGCAGTTCCATTGATCGTTCGTCGCTACGCAATCGGCGCCGTTCGCGGTTCCGGCACGGCGGGCTTCTCGGTCGAGACGCCCGAGGGCGTGCGGTTTCTGACGCGAAGCCGCGTCTTCACCGACGCCGAAGCGGCCGAACTCGATGCGGCGGGATCGCCCGCGAGGGCGGCGTAACGCTTAGGCCGCGCGGGCGGCGAACGCGCGCGCTATCGCTGATCGCTAAAGGATGAAACCCAAGGCGCCGGGTACGTCGAGTATGCGCGGTACGTCCGATGCCTTTTGTATCGTGACGCCGTCCTGACGCGCTTCTTCACCTCCGCGGCGACGGCCGGCTTGGCCGGCTCCGATCCAGGCTTGGCACTGGCGCTACTCACACTGCCGGTTTGAGGTTCGGCGCTCGTCAGCGCGCTGGTTTTTTCCGCGATCACGAGGTTCGAGCCGGCCGCGTGCGACTGGTAGCCGATGCCGAAGGCGAGGGGCTCGGTGTGGCCGCTTTGAAAAAGCTGCGAGAGTTTCGGCTGATACCTGCTGGCGAAAAGAGCTGATCGGACCGGAATAGTGGCCGAACGGCCGCAGCTTCCAGGCGCCGTCGAAATTGCCCGCCGGTATGCCGCTGTCGTCCTCCAGCACCAGATCGCTGTGATCGAGCAGGAAGTTGCGGACGTCGGAAAAGCTGTCGCGGTGAAGAAGATAGGAAGCGCTCTTGACGAACGCGTCGCCGGTGCCAAGTCGTTCGCAGAATTTGGCGAAGCCACTGGCCTTGAAACCATCGTTCGCGACGTTGGTGCCGAAATAGTAAAGCGTCTGGACGCGCCCGT
This sequence comes from uncultured Alphaproteobacteria bacterium, assembly GCA_963850245.1. Lineage (GTDB taxonomy): Bacteria > Pseudomonadota > Alphaproteobacteria > Rhizobiales > Xanthobacteraceae > BOG-931. The sequence goes on from CAWKLA010000002.1 coordinate 75,052, forward strand.
CGTCGCCGCTGAAGGTGATTTTCACGCCGTGAGCGACATCTCCCATGGCGGGCGCCATGCCCGATCCGTCGTCCGGCTGTTCCATACCCTGCTCGTCGAGCTTGATGAGGGATGCGTCGCGAACCGTTTTGCCCGAACGGGCCATGAAGAGGTACAGAATTGGTATCGTGCCCTTGATGGGGCCGTCGCGCAGCGTGTCGCGCATGTCGTTGGTCTTGAAAAAGCTGTTCGACAGGATCGATTGCAGCGACACCTCGATATTTCTGAGACCCTGACCCACCGAGCCGCGGGGCAGTTTCATCAGGTCGGGTATCGGCCCGGTCGGTTCCAGGCCGGCCAGCACGTAGGTGGACTGCTTCGGGAAGAATGCGTTGGCGTAAAGGAAATCCGGCCCGCTGAACATGTAGAACAGCACCGGTTGCGGGTTGGTGATCTTTGCGCTCGACCAGGCGCGGATCTTCGCGAGTTGGCGACTTTCGACAGATTCAAAGATGCCGTTGAAGCGCCGGGCGTGCTGTTGCCAGGCCGCGTCGTGCGTCAGTGGCAGGAGCGGCGAACCGGCGGACGGCTGCATCCCGGCCAGGAAGCGGGCGGTGTCGTCGGCGCTGGCCGATTCCGCGTTCGCCGGGACGGCGTTTGAGAGGACGAGGAAACTTGCGACAACGACGGCAACGCGCGTGACAACTTTTCGCGACACTTGGCATGAGGGCATGGGAAACGGTCCTGGATTTCACAAAAAGCGGTCGAGTCGGGTCGAGCCTGGCGGTTTTAAAAAGGGATGACGCTGATGGAGGCCGTTCTCGAAAATAAGTGATTCAGATTTTTATCGGCTTCCTGCATCTCGGAACGGCGCGGGTACGCGCCGCAGGTGTTTGGCTTATTCGGCGGTCGAAAGTCCAGTGATTTCCGCCTGCCAGCAGACTCCACCTGAAAAATCGGCAAATGTTAGGGCGAAACGAGGACGCATAGAGTTGCAGGACCCCGGCGATTGGCAGTGGCAGATTTGGCAGTGGCAGGCTTGGCGGTGGCACGTTTAGCAAAAGTCACGAGTTCCGGCCGGGTAGGCCGAAGACGATCGGGCAGTCTCAGGAGACGATGTGCAGGCCGGCGTCCACGTAAATCGTATCGCCGGTCATGCCTGACGCCGCGCCGCCCACCAGGAAGGCCACCACGCGGCCGACTTCGGCGATATCGACCAGCCGGTGCGCCGGCGCCCGGCGCACGGCATCGTCGATCAGTTCGTCGAACTGCGCGATCCCGCTCGCCGCCCGCGTCTTCAGCGGGCCAGGGGAGACCGCGAAAGCGCGGATGTTCTTCGGTGCAAGCTCGTTGGCGATGTAGCGGACCGATGCTTCCAGCGCCGCTTTCACCGGGCCCATGACATTGTAGTTGCTCACCACCTTGTCGGCGCCGTAATAGCTCATCGCGATCAGGCAGCCGCCATCGGTCATCAGCGGCTCCGCCCGGCGCGCCATCTCGATGAAGGAATAGCACGAGACAAACATCGCTTGCGCAAATCCGTCGGCCGAGCAGTCGGTCACCCGGCCATGCAGGTCCGCCCGCGGCGCGAAGGCGATGGAATGGATGAGAAAATCGAGCCGGCCCCATTCCTTACCGATCCGCTCGAAGACCGCCGCGGTTTGCCCTGGCTGCTGGACGTCGAGCGGCATCAGCATCGCGGCGTCGATTTGCTCCGCAAGCGGCGCAACGTACGGCTTCGCCTTTTCGTTGAGGTAAGTGACCGCCAGCTCTGCGCCAAACGCTCGCAGTTTCGAGGCGCAGCCGAAGGCGATGCTGTGCTCATTGGCGATGCCGACAACAAGACCGCGGCGGCCGGACAACATGTCGCCGACGCGGCTATTAGGGTCCCAGACTTTGGGCAACAGGTCTTTCGATGATGTCATGGATATCAAGATAGATCGTCGTTCCCGACAGGTCTGTGACACGACGAGACCGTCAGACGGCGCAAGCCGATCGCGAACGCGGCGGCGGGAATCACGAAGGCGCGTGGAGGGAGTTCAGACCACTTTGTCGATCAGCCGGCCGGTACCCGGCGGCGGCGATGAATGCGGCGAGCCGTGATCGGACGCCGTTCCATTATCGCGGGTGTCGGGATCTTCGTCGGGATTGCGCCGGGCAACCCGTCGCGGCGCCGCAACTGGCACGATGCTTTGGATGCCGATGCCCGAGATCGCAATATCGTCTGCCGCCGAGGACATGAGGCGACATTTAGCGACGAGGTTCTCAAGACTGTGTCGTTGATTTGCGCGCAGTCTTAAGCGCCGGCGCGACTAATTATTAACCATCAACAATGCGATCGCCCGGAAACAGTGCGGCATCTGGAAGCGGCGAGGTCTCGCGAAATCACAAAAAATCCTTTTTTCCGGCTCGACGGCGTCTCAAACCGGCGTTTGAATTTCAGTCGGGCGTTTGATAAATGCGCAATGGGGTATGTGATGTTGATGGCCCAAGAGTTGACGCGGCCGATCGGTCGCTACAATCAGCCGGCTTGCCGAAACTGCGGCCGGTCAATGCACTTAACGCGCATTACGCCGATGGCGGGCGGCCTGCCGGACCAGCGGGTCTATAGCTGCGGCGAATGCGGAATTGGCACGACGGAAACTGTCGGCGACCGCCGATAAATGAGTTGCTGCGGTGAACTCGCACCGCGGGTCTGAGCCCCAGGCGCATTCGCCCCCCCGCGCTTGGGGCTCTTACTTTTTGGGCCTGCTTTGCTACGAACTTTTGTAGCCGCAGCGAATGGTCCAATTTTCCCAGATACGGTCCGTGGCGAGCGGGCTTGCCGCCATTTCGGCGGTTGCGGCGATTTCGCCTTCGGACAGGAAAGTGACCTGGCCGAGACGCATCGATTCGGTTTGCAGCCGGGCGTTGATCATCAGATAGATCGCAATGCGCACGGAGTCGCGGACGGTCTTGCCGACCACGGCGCAGCCGTGGCCGCGCATCAGCACCGCGGCCTTGTCGCCAAGCGCTTTCGCAAGGCTTCGTCCCTGCTGGAGGTTGCGGACGAGCATGTCGGTGTCGCCGAAGTCATCCCTGATATCCCAGACCGGGACATTCGGGCCCATGCCTCCCGCCGTGTGAATGACTTGCCGCATCGGCGACCGGGTCACCGAATACGGAATGATCTCGTGGGCGTGGTTATGGACGACCGAGCCGACATCGGGCCGAGCCTGGAAGATCGCTCCGTGGATGGCCCGCTCGCCGTACATGACGCGGCCGCGCTGGTCGATCGGATTGCAGTCGAGGTCAAACTCCATGATGTCGTCGCGGCTCACGAGCTCGGGACTGCGCGAGCGAGACATGAAGAACCGATCCGGCCGTTCCGGATGACGGAGGCTGACATGCCCAAACCCGTCAACGACGCCTTCATGCGCCAAAATACGGTTCGCGATCACGAGATCCTCAAGCTGGGCGTCTAGTCCTTCCATCCCTGTGCTCCGTTCTGTTTCTCATACCCGCTTAGGCGAAAAGCCGCGCGATGTCGAACGCCCGCCAGCCAAGACCCGGGCTCTTACGCAAAATCCGCATGGCTGTCTCGCCAAGAGTGGGGTAGGCGCGTGTTTTGAAAGCAGGTGTTGGCGCTGATAGAACAACAAGTGCGCACTAGGCTAAATCACAAGATAGCTGCCAGCCGCCGTCGCGACTTTCAAAAGACGGCACGACGGCACGATGGCGCGGGTTGCGGGAGGGAAATACCGATGCAGGCGCTCAAGGGGAATTACGACGGCATTGTCATTGGAGCCGGGCACCACGGGCTTGTCCTGTCGTCCTATCTTGCCAAAGCGGGCCTGCGCATTCTGCTGCTCGACCGCCGTCTCGCCTATGGCGGCGGCTTGAACACCAGCGAAGTCACCAAGCCCGGCTTCTATCACAACCTTCACTCGATCAATCATTTCCATATTTCGGAAACACCCTGGTTCAAGGATCTCCAGCTTGCCGACAAGGTCACCTACATCACGCCGCGTTACGAATTCGGCCAGCCGCATGCCGACGGTTCGGCGCTCGTTTTCGGCCGCGAGCTGGAGGAGACCGTCGCCAACATCGCACGCTTTTCCAAGAAGGACGCCGCCACCTTTCGGGAATGGAATTGCAAGGCGGAGGTGATGACCCGCCATATTCTCCTGCCCGAGCGGTTCGCGGAACCGCTGCCGCGGGCGGAGCGCGAGGCTTTGCTCAAACGTACTGCGATTGGGCGGGAATTCCTGGCGGTCGCCGACCGGCAGCCGCTGGAAGTCGTCGAGGAGCTATTTGAAAACGAGCACGTCAGGCTGCTCTTCCTGTTCAAGGTCTCGCTGTTCGGCACTTGGCTCACCGACACATTGTCGAAGACCAGTCCGATGGGATCGGTTATCCGCGCCTTCGATCTGCAGACGGGCTATCAGCTTTGCGGCGGCGGCTCGTTCAATCTCGCCCGCGGCCTGATGGAACGGTTCATCGAGTTCGGCGGAACATTCGCGCCGCAATGCCCCGTGAGCAAGATCGTCATTGAAGGCGGCCGCGCGACGGGCGTCGAGCTTGCCGACGGGACGACTGTCCGCGCCGGCCAGTTTGTCGCCAGCACGCTGGACGTCCACACGACCTTCGAGGATCTGATCGGCCGTACGCAACTACCGGCGGGGTTTCAGCAGAAGCTCGACAATTTCGAATACACCGGATGGACGCTGTTCGGCCTGCACCTGGCCCTGAACGAGACGCCGCGTTTCACCGCCGAAAGTTTCGACGAGAACATTCGTCGGACGCTGAAATGGAGCATCGGCGCCGAGACGATGGCGGACCTCGTTTCGGCCCACGACGACGTCAAGGCGGGCCGGGTGCCTTCGATAGTTCAGTTCGGCTCCGGCCCGCTCAGCCTCATCGATCCGCGTCAGGCGCCTCCGGGCAAGCACACGACCTATGCATGGCACGTCATGCCGCTTTCGCCCGACATCGGCGATCGCTCCTACGAAGATTTCAAGATGGAATTTTCCGAGAAGATCGTCGAAACATTCGCACGTTATTGTCCCAACATGACCGCAAAGAACATCATAGGCCGCCACGTCTACACGGCGCAGGAATACACGCTGGAATTACCGAACATGAGAAACGGCGACATCTTCATGGGCGCGTTCAGCGCCCAGCAGGTGATGTACAACCATTTCGGATACCGCACGCCGAGCCAGAATCTCTACATGGCGGGTTCGGCCTGCCACCCGGGCGGCGCCATTTCCGGTGGTGCGGGCTACATCACCGCTGGAATGATCGCCGGCGATCTCGGCATCACGCCTTGGTGGACGCCGGAAAACGCGCGCAAGGATCTGGGCGCGCTTGAAAGCATGTTTGCGCACGCCTGAGCCAAGCCTGAAACGCGCCACCTGGGAGAAACTCATCATGACTGTTGCCAAAGAGGTGGCGGAGGCTGCCGCGCTGCACGATCTCGACGGGCGCGTTGCGATCGTCACGGGTGCGGGGCAGGGAATCGGCCGCGCCTTCTCCAAGGCCTTCGCCGCTGCGGGCGCGATAGCGGTCGTGGCCGAGATCAACGAACAGAAGGCTCAAGCGGTCGCGCGCGAGATCGAGTCGTTCGGCGGCCGGGCGCTGGTCGTCGCCACCGACGTTTCGCAGCCCGAATCCGTCGAGCAGATGGCCGCGACCGTGAAGCGCGAACTCGGCCGGATCGACATCCTGGTCAATAATGCCGGCATCTTTTCCACCATCAAGATGCGGCCGTTCGAACAGATCCCGCTGGAAGAGTGGGAGACGGTGATGCGCGTCAACGTCACGGGCGTGATGCTCTGCTGCCGGGCGGTGACGCCGTACATGCGCGAAGCGCGATGGGGACGCATCATCAACATGTCGTCGGGCAGCATCTCGCTCGGACGGCCCAACTATCTCCACTACACGACTTCGAAATCGGCGCTGATCGGCATGACGCGCTCGATGGCGCGCGAACTTGGTCCGCACGGAATAACGGTCAATGCTATCCTGCCCGGACCGGTGTTCACCGAAATCCCGCGCGAAACCGTCACGCCCGAGCAAAAGAAGACGCTCGTCGGTATGCAGTCCATTCCACGCGCCGAGGAACCGGGCGATCTTGTTGGTACGGTGCTGTTCCTGGGCTCCGAAGGCTCGGCGTTCGTTACCGGACAGTCGATCACGGTTGACGGCGGCGCGACGTACTGATGTCTGATCTTGCCCGCTGTCGGGCGGGCGGGAACGATTGAAAGAGACTGTTGGCAATGCGCGCGATGGTGCTGGAAAGGCTCCGCGAGCCGTTGAAGCTGGTCGAGCGCCCCGATCCGCAGCCGTCCGCCGGCGAGGTCAGGGTACGGGTCGCGGCCTGCGGCGTTTGCCGGACCGACCTTCATGTCGTTGACGGCGAGTTGCCGGACCCGAAGCTTCCTATCATTCCGGGCCACGAAATCGTCGGTCGCATCGACGTGGTTGGATCGGGCGTCACCGATCTCGATGTCGGGATGCGGGTCGGAATCCCCTGGCTTGGCCGGACCTGCGGCCATTGTGAGTATTGTGTCAGCGGTCGCGAGAACCTGTGCGACCATCCGCTCTTCACCGGCTTTACGCGCGATGGCGGCTATGCCACGCACGTCGTCGCCGATGCGAAGTACGTGTTCCGGCTTCCCGACCCCGGCGATGACGCCGCCACCGCGCCCTTGCTCTGCGCCGGGCTGATCGGATGGCGCTCGCTCAAGCTGAGCGGCGACGGAACAAAGATTGGACTTTACGGCTTCGGCGCAGCGGCTCACATCATCGCGCAGGTGGCGCGCTGGCAGGGCCGTGACGTGTATGCGTTTACCAGGCCCGGCGATGCTGCCGCGCAAGCCTTTGCTCGCAAGCTCGGCGCCTGCTGGACCGGAAGCTCCGAAGAGCGGCCGCCCGATGAACTCGACTGCGCCATCATTTACGCGCCCGTCGGCGCGCTCGTGCCGCTGGCGCTGGCGGCGGTCCGCAAGGGCGGCCGCGTGGTCTGCGCGGGAATTCACATGAGCGATATCCCGGCCTTTCCCTACAGCCTGCTGTGGGAGGAGCGAGACCTCAAATCGGTTGCCAATCTGACCAGGAAAGATGGTGACGAATTTTTCAGTATCGTGCCCAAGGCGGACATCGTGACTGAAACGGTTTTGTATCCGCTCGATCGAGCCAACGATGCGCTGGCCGATCTTCGGATGGGACGGCTGCAGGGCGCCGCGGTACTGGTGCCCTGAAGCGAAGAAGCCGCCGCAGCGGCTACAACTGGCGCTATGCCGCCCTGCGTACGCCGTTGTTCTTCTGCGCGGTCGCCGTCAGCGGGCGCTGGTCGCTTCGCGCACCGGCGTTGCGCGATGGTAAATTCTTGGTCTGCTGATCCGCCCAAGCCAAGACGATTCCAAATATCGCAAACGCGACAACGATGGCGCTGACAGCGTAAATCGTTTCGATCGGCATCACTGGCATAGGGGCCTCCCTTTGAGGCCATCATGATGTGTTCGGAACAATCCGCTTTGACCTGAATCAAAGCTGGGAGATAGCCGCCGGGCCATGTCACGGGGGCGTGTCACGGGAGGCATGTCAAAACGCCGCGTCAAAGCCCATGTCACGGAGTGTACAAGTCGCGGAGTGTATAAATCGGATGATCGGCGAGCGCCGAGAGTGAGATAATAACGTGTCGACCTATCGACTCGACAAACTGTTCGCACCGCAATCCGTCGCCGTGGTCGGCGCGTCTCCCCGCAAGACGTCGTCAGGCCGGGCGGTGCTGGAAAACCTTCGCAGCGGCCGCTTTCCGGGCGCCATCCACCTCATCAATCCTCGCTACAAGGAGATTGAGGGCATAACCGCCGTCGGTTCCTACGACGCGCTGTCCGAAGCGCCCGACGTTGTGGTCATCGCCGTGCCGCCGCCGGCGGTGCCGGACGCGGTTGCCGCGGCCGCGCGCAAGGGAACAGCAGCCGGCGTCATCATCACCGCCGGGCTTGGCCACGGGCCGAATTCGCTGGCCGAACAATGTCAGAAGACTGCCCGTGACGCCGGGATGCGTCTGGTCGGTCCCAATTGTATCGGGGTGCTGGCGCCGCACGCCAAATTCAACGCGAGCTTCGCGGCGTCCTCGCCGTTGCCGGGCGATCTCGCTCTGATCTCGCAATCTGGCGCCATCGCGGCGGGCCTGCTGGAGTGGGCCGCATCTCGCGGCGTCGGCTTTTCTGCGGTCGCTTCCATCGGCGACAGCATCGACGTCGACTTCGGCGACCTGCTCGACTACTTCGCGATGGATCGTGGGACGCGGGCGATCCTGCTTTACATCGAGTTCGATCCGCGACGCGCGCAAGTTCATGTCGGCGGCGCGGGCCGCGGCGCGGACGAAGCCGGTGCTGGTGGTCAAATCCGGCCGCCATGCCGCCGGCGCCAAGGCGGCAGCGACCCACACCGGAGCGCTCGCCGGATCGGACGCAGTCTATGATGCGGCGTTTCGGCGTGCCGGGTTGCTGCGCGTCCTCGATCTGGACGAACTGTTTGCCGCGGCGGAAACGCTCGGGCGTTTGACGACTCTCGCCGGCAATCGTCTCGCTATCCTGACCAACGGCGGCGGCATCGGCGTGCTTGCGGTGGATCGCCTCGCCGATTTCGGCGGCCGGCTCGCCGACATTTCGCCGGCCGTGATGAGCAACCTCGACAAGGCATTGCCGCCGATCTGGTCGCGCGCCAACCCCGTGGATATTGCCGGCGATTCCGACGGCGCTCGCTATGCCACGGCGCTCGAGCAACTCCTGGCCGACAGCGCCAACGATGCCGTTCTGATCATGAACGTGCCGACCGCCCTGGCGTCGGCCGTCGATGCGGCGAAATCGGTCATTGCCGTGACGCAGCAGCATCGCCAGCAACCTGGTCCCGCAAAGCCCGTGCTGGCGGTTTGGGTCGGTGGCAGCGCCGCCGCGTCGGACGCGTTTGAAGCTGCGCGCATCCCAAGTTACGGCACCGAAGCGGACGCCGTCGGCGGCTTCATGCATCTGGTCCGGTATAAGGAATCGCGAAGCCTTTTGATGGCGACGCCACCCAGTTTGCCGCAGGACTTCGCTCCGGATACCGCCGCCGCGCGGCCAGTCATCGATGGGGTCCTGCGTGAAAACCGGACTTGGCTCGACCCGGTGGAATTGACGCGCCTGCTCTCGGCCTACGGGATCCCGGTTACGCCCGCGGTGCTGGCGCGCGATGCCGACGAAGCGGTCGCTGCCGCGGCGCCTTATCTCGCCAAGGGCACGCCGGTGGCCCTCAAGATCCAGTCTCCCGACATCGTTCACAAATCGGAAGTCGGCGGCGTGCGCCTCGACCTCGGCAATGAGAATGCCGTGCGCGAGGCTGCGGCGGATATTCTCAGGCGGGCGCGGGCGGCCAAGCCCGACGCGCGCATCACCGGCGTAACCGTGTTTCCCATGATCGTTCGCCCGAAGGCGCGCGAGCTCATTGTGGGTGTGGCGGACGACCCGACGTTCGGCCCGATCATCGCGTTCGGGCAGGGCGGTACCGCGGTCGAAGTCATCAACGACAAGGCGTTGGCGCTGCCGCCGCTCGATCTCGAACTGGCGCGCCGCCTGATCGAACGCACCCGGGTTTCTCGCATCCTCAAGGCGTACCGAAACGTTCCCGCCGCGGACGAACGGGCGGTTCAGTTGCTCCTCGTCAAGCTCGCGCAACTCGTGGCCGATTTCCCTGAAATCCGCGAGATCGATCTCAATCCGGTGCTTGCGGACGAAACCGGCGTCATCGCCGTCGATGCGCGGGTGTCGGTCGGGCCTCTCGGAGAACTTCGCCACGGGCCTTCCGGTCATCCGCGATTTGCCATCAAGCCTTATCCGAAGGAGTGGGAACGCCAGGCGACGTTGCGCGACGGCCGGGCGCTGCTGTTTCGGCCGGTGCGGCCGGAAGACGAGCCGCTCTATCCGCCGTTTTTCGCCGCGGTGACGCAGGAGGATTTGCGGCTTCGTTTCTTCGCGCCGGTGAAGGAATTCAGCCATGAATTCATCGCGCGGTTCACCCAGATCGATTATGCGCGCGCCATGGCTTTCATCGCCATCGAACAGGCAACCGGCAACATGTTGGGTGTGGTGCGCGTGCACGCAGATTCGGACTACAACTCCGCCGAATACGCCATCCTCGTCCGCTCCGATCTGAAGGGGCAGGGCCTCGGCTGGCAGCTCATGCAGCTGATCATCGAATATGCTCGCGCCCAGGGATTGAAAACGATCCGCGGACAGGTTCTCCAGGAAAACGCCATGATGCTGGAAATGTGCAGAAGCCTCGGCTTCTCCATAGCGACCGATCCGGAGGACCACTGTTTGCTGACGGTGACCTTGCCGCTCTAGAGCGCGTCTATCCCGTGCCGAGGGCACGGGGCCTTGAGATCGCGGAAGCATTCTTTGCCGCGTCCCGGGATGGCGACATGGAAAGCCTGCGCACGCTGCTCGCCGCGGACGTCACCCTCTACGCCGATGGCGGCGGTAAGGCGCCGGCTCGAAAGGTGCCGGCCGCCGGGATCGGCGATGTCATGCGGCAGTTTGCAACGTTCGCGTCCGTGTATGCCGCGAGCAGATCTCGCCTCGTACGCTACGGCTTTGTCAACGGCCTGCCGGGGTTCATCACCATCGAGCGGGGCGACATCTTACAAACGACCGCCCTGGAGATCGGACAAGAGGGCGTCGTCGCCATCTACGTCGTGCGTAATCCGGATAAACTCAGGCACATGGCTGACACAGTGCATTGACGAACTGTGTCGAGCATCAATGCGTGCAGCTAGTCCTTGATATCGTCGTCGGGGAGAATGCGAACCGCGGCGCCGTCGAGGTCGTTGTATTGGTCGCTTCGCAGCGTCCACAGGAACCCGACAAGCCCGGTCAGTCCGAGCAAGAGCGCCATTGGCACGAGGTAAATCAGGACGTTCATTGGCGCGCCTCCACGGCAACACCGCCAAGCGGCCGGATCGCCTCGCTTGCCGCCAGCTTTCCGGCAGTCGAGTCGCTCGGTATCGCCATCCGTGCGCGCAAGGCATTGAGCGTCACGAGGAGCGAAGACCCTGACATCGCAACCGCGGCGATCAGCGGCGTCGCCATGCCGGCAATCGCCAGCGGTACGGCAAACATGTTGTAGATCACGGCGAGCGCGAGGTTCTGCTTCATCAAGGCGCGGGCGCGGCGCGAGATGACTACCGCGCTCAGCACCGGCTTGAGATGATCGCCGAGGAACAGCGCGTCGGCGTGCGCCTGGGTCAGGTGCGCCGCTGTAATCGGCGAGATCGACACGTGCGCCGCGGCAAGCGCGGGCGCGTCGTTTAAGCCATCGCCGACCATGAGGACGCGGCGGCCCTGCGATTTCAGCGTTTCGATGACGGCGATTTTCTCGGTGGGCGTGAGTCCGCCGCGCCAATCGGCGATGCCGAGTTCGCTCGCCACCGGGGCGACTGCGGCCTCCCGGTCGCCGGAGAGCACCATGAGGCGAAGCCCGCGCTCGCGCAGCGCTTTCGTCACGGCCGCCGCGTCCGGCCGCAGGGTCTGGCGAATGGCGATGGCGGCCATCTTTCCGGCGTGCACGAAGTTGATGAAAGAGGCATCGCCGGGCTGCGTGGCGGCCGAACGCTCATCCTGCGCGACCCCGCAGAATTTTGCGCTACCGAGGCGTGCTTCTTCGCCGTCGATGATCGCGCGGACGCCTTGCCCCGGCTCCTCGACGGCGCCGGGATAGGGTTTCCGTTCGCGGGCGTGCTGCGCCAGCGCGGTCGCCAGCGGGTGGCGGCTCGAGAGTGCCAGCCGGGCGGCCCGCTCGAGCACGTCGGGCGCGATGTCGGTATTGCCGTCGACGCGGGGCTCGGGGAGCGTGAGCGTTCCCGTCTTGTCGAATACGACGGTATCGGCCTCGGCCAGCCGCTCGATCGCGTCACCGCCATTGAGAATGAGACCGCTGCGAAACAGTGCGCCTGCGGCGACTACCTGGACGGCGGGGATCGCGAGCGCGATCGCGCACGGGCAGGTAATGATGAGGACAGCGATCGCGATCACGATGGACTGATGAATCGACGCGCCCGCGACGAGCCAGCCGATTGCCGTCAACGCCGCCGCCGTATGCACCACCGGCGCGTAGTATCGCGCCGCGCGATCAGCAAGCCGTAACGTCCGCGACTTCGTTTGCGTGGCCTTGTCGAGAAGCCGTTCCACCTCGTCGACCAGCGTACCGGCGCCGGCGGCGGTGACCCGCACTGTCAATGCGCCGGAGACGTTGATGCTACCGGCGTAGATCGTGGCCCCGGCCCGGATGGTCCGGTACAGCGTCTCGCCCGTCACGAGGCTCTCGTCGATCTCCGAGATGCCGTTGATGACGGTACCGTCGGCGGGCAACCGTTCACCCTGACGGACCAGGATACGGTCGCCGGGCAGCAACGCGGCGGCCGGCACCTGCATTACCTCGCCGCTCGCATCGAGACGATGGGCGAACTCCGCTTTCAGGCTTGCGAGATTGCCGGCGAGCACGCGCGTCTTCCGCCGCATCGCCAGATCGAGGTAGCGGCCGATCAGCAGGAAAAACAACAGCATGATCGCGGAATCGAAATAGGCATGGGGTGCGTGGACGGCCGTCTCGTAAACCGACAGCGCGAGCGCGAGCGTCACGCCGATGGAAATCGGCACGTCCATGTTGACCTGCCGTGCACGCAGCGCCCTAAACGCGCTTTGAAAGAACGGCTGGCCCGCATAGGCCGCGGCGGGCAGGGCGATCAGGGCGGACAGCCAGTGGAACAGGTCGCGCGTCTCCTGCGTCATGTCGGAGACGTTGCCCGCCCAGATCGAAACCGACAGCAACATCACGTTCATCGCTGCGAAGCCGGCGACGGCCAGGCATTTCAGCAGCCATGTGGCCTGCGCGCTCTCGTTGGCCGCGGCGCGCTCCGGCGCGAACGGGTAGGCCTGATAGCCGATGCCTTCGATCGCCTTGATGATGCTTGCGGCGTCGATCTCGTCGTTGTGCCAATCGACCGCGAGCCGGCGCTGCGTGAAATTGACCCGCGCGTCGATGACACCCGGCAGTTTTGAAAGGCCGCTCTCGATCTTGCGGATGCATCCGGCACAGGCGACGCCCTCGACCGCGAGCGTCATGTGCGACGCGCCGGCATCTCCGGGTTCGACGAACATTGAGAGATCGATGGTTTCAGCCATTGCCGGCGCTCAACGGATCATAACGCGGTTCTTGGAGAGGAAGACTCGCTCGCCCTGGCGCGAAAGCTCGATGACGAGGTCCCACTGGCCCGCTGCAATGTCGGCGCTGCCGCGGAAATGGCCGGACGTGTCCTCGCTGACGGTAACGGCGCGGTCGAGGCGCCGGTCGGTCGGGCGGGCGAACAGGGCCGTTGCGCTCAAGCCCGCGAGCGGCGCGCCTGTTGCGTCGCGCGCGGTGATGTCGAGAAGAGCGGCGCCGTTGGCGCCGGTCGAAACCTTGGCGTCGACTTGCCAATGCCGGTCGTCCTGTGCCTTCGCCATGGCGACATCGCGTTCGAATTTCTGCCCGGCCTGGTAGGAACTTTCGATTTCCACGCCGCCGAACGTCGACAGCGCTTCATGCGCCATAAAGACGTTGACGCCGATCACCACTGCGAAGAAGGCCACCATCATGGCCAGTACCATCCGGCCGGTGATTTCCCGCGGCTTGCGCGCGCGTTGCCGAGCGGATCTTGCCGGATCGTTTGCGAAAGGGTCGTTCGGCATGGTGGGTCTCACGGTCCGAAGAAATGATCGCCGGAATGCGCGGCTGATCCACCCGTCTTGGGTACGATGCTGAAAGTGATCGGGATCGATGCGCCAGCCGGGATCGGGTCGCGTACCGTAACCAGAACGCGCGCTTCGCGCGTCTGATCCGGCCCGACCTCGAAGAGCGGATTCCCGTTTGAAAATCCGGAATTCCCGATCGCGTCGATGTCGGCGTCGGGAAGTCCGGCAACCGACAGCGCGAACACCTTCTTTTCGAGACTCTTGTTGATGATCCGCATTGTATAGGCGTTGCGTACCGATCCGTCGGAGAGCCGCACGAACAGCGGATTGCGATCGTGAAGAACGCTCAAGCCCTCGCTGCTGCGGGTCGCCAGCGTGTAGGCCATCAGCGCACCGACCACTGCGATGATGACGGCATACAGAATCGTGCGGCTGCGCACGATGCGGTAGATCGGCTTTTCGCCGGCCTGACGGCGTTTGATGTTGATGTCGGTGTCGAAGGCAATGAGCCGCGGCGGCCGGCCGACCTTCTCCATCACCGCGTCGCAGGCGTCGATGCAAAGGCCGCACTGAATGCAGCCGAGATTGGGGCCGCCCCTTATGTCGACGCCGGTCGGACAGACATGCACGCATTGCAGACAATCGATGCAATCGCCGGCCGGCTGCCCCTGCTGGTGCAGGGCCGCTGCCTTCTTCACCGATGCGCGCGGTTCACCCCGGTCGTACCGATAGGTGACGTTGAGGGCGTATTCGTCGGTCAGCGCCGCTTGAATACGCGGCCACGGACACATGTAGACGCAGACCTGTTCGCGCATCCATCCGGCGAGAGAATAGGTGGTGAACGTCAGCAGGCCGATAAACACATAAGCGATGAGGGGCGCCTGAAAGGTCGCCAGGTCTTTGACCAGCGTTGGCGCGTCGGCGAAATAGAGAACCCAGGCGCCGCCGGTCCACCACGCCACCATCAGCCACAAAAAGTGCTTGGCTCCCGTGCGCGCCACGCGTTCCGCCGACCACGGCTGCCGGTCGCGCATCAGATGCTCGCGCCGGTCACCCTCCGTCCAGCGCTCGATGGCCTGGAACAGGTCGGTCCACACCGTCTGCGGACAGAGATAGCCGCACCAAAGGCGTCCGGCGACTGCGTTCATCAGAAACAGCGCCATCGCTGCGATAATAAGCAGGCCGGTCAGGTAGTAGAATTCCTGCGGCCAGATCTCGATAAAGAAGAAATAAAAACGCCGGTTGGGAAAATCGACCAGCACCGCCTGGCTCGGCGCGTTCGGCCCGCGATCCCAACGCACGAACGGCAGCAAGTAGTAGACGCCGAGCGTGAAGGCCAGCACCGCCCATTTCACCCGGCGGTACGTTCCGGTTACGCGCTGCGGATAGACCTTCTGCCGCGCGGCGTAGAGCGGCTGATCGTCCTCCGGCTCATCCGGGTCGACATGAGGGATGAGCGGTGCGCGCGCCGCATCGGCGGCCAGCGCGGCAAGCGAATGTTGCTCCGGTTGCGGGGGCCCTTTCTCCGGCGTGGCGATCGCTGTGTCGCGGTTGTTCATTCGTCACTGTTCTCCGCCGCCGAATGTGTGCACGTAGACCGCCAGCGCCTTGATCGTGACATCGTCGAGCTTGCCGCTCCAGGCAGGCATAATACCGCCGCGGCCGTTGAATATACCTTCCATGATGGTCTTTTTGTCCGGCGCGTATAACCAGATGTTGTCGGTGAGATTGGGCGCTCCGAGTTCACGATTGCCCTTGCCCTCCGGCCCGTGGCAGACCGCGCAATTGTCGGCAAAGATCTTGGCGCCGGCCGTCAGGTCGGCGCCGGGAGATGTCGGCAGACCCGACAGCGAGCGAACATAGTCGGCGACCGACGAAATCTGATCCGGTTTGAGCGTGCCGTCGCGGCCGAAAGCCGGCATCGAGCCCTGATGGCCGGCATCGTCGCCGGCGCGCACGCCATGGCTGATCGTCTGCGCGATGTCGGCGAGCGTGCCGCCCCACAGCCATTTGTTGTCGTCGAGATTGGGATAGCCCTTGGCGCCGCCGCCTCCGGCGCCATGGCAGGGCGCGCAATTGTCGGCAAAGGCACGGCGGCCGAGCGCGCGCGCAAAATCGAGCAGCTCCGGCTTCGACTTCGATCTCCTGCAAGGAAGCCGCTGCGAGCTTGGTCGTCATGGCGTCGCGCTGCTGCTGGAGTTCGGTCAGCTGGGTAGCGACCGCGCTGCGCGTGTTCCAGTTGAGCACGCCGCGGGTGTAGGTCGAGACCAGCGGCCAGGCCGGATAGAGAATCCAGTAAACGACCGCCCAGACGATGGTGGCGTAGAACAACCAGAGCCACCAGCGCGGCAGCGGCGTATTGAGCTCTTCGATGCCGTCCCATTCATGGCCGGTGGTGCCGACCTTGGCTTTGGCATCCTGTTGTTTTTCGCCCGACATTTCTCAGTCCTCCCGCAGCGGCAAGCGCGCGATCTCGTCGAATTGCTTTTGGCGCGACGGCCACAACGCGTAGATCAGCACCGCGATGAACAGCACGAAGAAGTAGACAAGCCCCCAGGTCTGGGCGAGTTGCGCGAAGAACTCGTATGTCGGCGCCACCGGTTCTCTCCTCAGCGGATGTTGGCTTTGTTGTCGTAGAGCTTGAAGTCGACCAGCGTTCCCAGCATCTGCAGGTAGGCGATCAGCGCATCGGCCTCGGTGACGTGGCCCAGATTGCCGGAGAAGCTTCGCGCCTGCGCTTTCGGGTACCGCTTGGCGAAGGCGTCGGCGTCGGGCGCGTCGTTGGTGGCTTGCGTCCGCACGTCGGCGGGCGCATTGGCGATCATCTCGTCGGAATACGGCACGCCGAGCAGCTTCTGCACCTTCATGTCTTCGGCGATATGGCTGAAATCGAGGTTGGTCGAAAACAGCCACGGATATCCCGGCATGATCGAGCCGGGCACCACCGAGCGCGGATTTTCCAGATGGTCGCGGTGCCAGTCGTCGGAATACTTGCCGCCGACACGCGCGAGATCAGGCCCGTTGCGCTTCGATCCCCACTGGAACGGATGATCGTATTCGCTCTCGGCGGCGAGCGAATAATGGCCGTAGCGTTCGACCTCATCGCGTAACGCGCGGATCATTTGCGAGTGGCAGAGATAGCAGCCCTCGCGCACGTAGATGTTGCGTCCGGCGAGTTCCAGCGGCGTATAGGGCCGCATACCGGGCGCATTCTCGATCGTGCTCTTGAGGTAGAACAGCGGCACCACCTCGACCAGGCCGCCGATCGCAATGACGATCAGGATGCCGATCAGCAGCAGGATCGAATTGCGTTCGAGGATCCAGTGTCGGCGCCAAAGCGTTGTCGTCAGTGACATTGGGCGATCCCCTTATTCGGCCGGAGTCATGCTCGCGACGGGCGCGAGCTGTTCACGCGGAAAGATCGTCCGCCAAAGGTTGAACGCCATGATCAGCGCGCCGAGCAGGAACAACAGACCGCCGATGGCGCGGATCACGTAGAAGGGATGCATGGCATCGACCGTCTCGATGAACGAGTATTCGAGGAAGCCGAGGCTGTTGTAGGCGCGCCACATCAGTCCTTGAAGAATGCCGGCGACCCACATCGACGTGATGTAGACGACGATGCCGATGGTGGCGATCCAGAAGTGCCATCCCACCAGCCGCAGCGAGTAGAGCGGCTTGTTCCACAGCCACGGCACCAGACAATAGATCGCGCCGAAGGAGACGAAGCCGACCCAGCCGAGCGCGCCGGAGTGAACGTGGCCGATGGTCCAGTCGGTATAGTGCGACAGCGAATTGACCGACTTCACCGACATGACCGGCCCTTCGAAGGTGGACATGCCGTAGAACGCAACGGACAGCACCATCATGCGCAGCACCGGATCGGTGCGCAGCTTGTCCCACGCCCCCGAAAGCGTCATCAGGCCGTTGATCATGCCGCCCCAGGACGGCATCCACAGCATGATCGAGAAGGTCATGCCGAGCGTCTGGGTCCAGTCGGGCAGGGCGGTGTAGTGCAGATGATGCGGGCCGGCCCAGATATAGAGAAAGATCAGCGCCCAGAAATGGATGATGGACAGCCGGTAGCTGTAGATCGGCCGCTCGGCGCGCTTCGGGATGAAGTAGTACATGATCCCGAGAAAGCCGGCGGTAAGGAAGAAGCCGACCGCGTTGTGGCCATACCACCACTGCACCATGGCATCCTGTACGCCGGACCAAACCACGTAGGATTTCGGCGAGAACACCGAAATCGGAACCGCCGCGTTATTGCCGAGGTGCAGGACCGCGATCGTCAGGATGAAGGCGAGATAGAACCAGTTGGCGACGTAGATATGCGGCTCCTTCCGCCGCATCAGGGTGCCGAGATAGACCAGCAGATAAACGACCCAGACCACCGTCAGCCAGAGGTCGGCGTACCATTCCGGTTCGGCATATTCCTTGGATTGGGTGATGCCGAGCAGATATCCGGTGCCGGCGATGACGATAAAGAAATTGTAGCCGAGCACGACGAACCACGGCGCGAGATCGCCGACCATCCGCGCTCGCGAGGTGCGCTGCACGACATACATTGACGTCGCCAGCAGCACGTTGCCGCCGAAGGCGAAGATGACGGCGGAGGTGTGCAGCGGGCGCAGCCGCCCGAACGAAATGTACGAGATGTCGAAGTTGAGCGCCGGGTAGGCGAGTTCCAGCGCGATCCACAGACCGACCGTGAAGCCGGCGAGGCCCCAGAAAACCGCGAGGATCGTCGCCGCCTTGACGGGTCCCATGTTGTAGTTGGGCTTGCCGTCGATCTCGAGCGGTATCGGCTGGTCGCTGCGCTCGAAATACCGGTTGACGATCGCGAACACCGAAGCCGCGCTCGCCGCCGCGAACAGATAGGCGTGAAAGGCGTATTCCGGCGTGTACGCCTTTGCGGCGATGACGATTGAAACGAACGCCAGGACGGTCAGGGCGGCCGCCAAGCCGCCTTCGCCTAGTGTCATGAGCTTCGGCCGTGCGTACGATGACGTCATTGATGGAGTCCGTGAAAAGAGGGACTGCGATTAGGGCAGAAAACATAAGTACGGGTGGGCAACGTTGACTTGAATCAAACGGGATTCGTTTTCAACGGGCCCAACGTAAAAGCCGGTATTTCTCAGTGGTCGAGGGTCTTCAGATAGGCGATGACATCGCCCACTTGTCCCGGATCGAACCGGAACTCCGGCATGGTCGGATGGCCGGTGACGATTCCCTCCGCGAGAGGCTCCTCGAGGGACTCGATCGGATAGCGCTGGTGCAGCGTACGGAACGGCGGGGCGGCTTTCAGCGGGCTTTCGCTGACCTTGTCGATGGCGTGGCAGCGGGCACAATTGGTCCGCACGATGACCAAGCCCCGCTGCGCCGCCGGCGACAGCACCTCGTCGCTCCTGGCTTGTGACCCCGCGAACGCGACCGCAGCGACCGCAACCAAGCCTGCAACGGTCAACCGTGACGTTTGTTTCTGCATCGGACTTAAATCCCCCGTCGCAACTAAATAAGGCCGGTGGCCACCACGCCGGTCGAGGCTTTCGCCTCTCCGGTCTTTTCGTCTTCCGGCGAAGGAAAAGCCATGCCGGACATCGGTTCGACCCAGACGATGTGGTCGTGCACCTCTTCCACGCCTGGGACGTTCTCCGCCGCGACGATGAGCGCCTGGCGCTCACGCTCGTCGGTGATGGTGCCCCACAGCCCCACGGCGCCGTTCCTGACGACGACGTTGACGTCCGGCGCCCAATGCTGGTCGCGAAGCACCGCCAAAATCCCCTCACGGATTGCCGCATCGGTGCCCGCCGTCGGCTGCACGTCGCCCGAGAGACTCATTAGCGCATGCATCAGGTTAGCACGGCTGACGATACCGATCACCCGTCCGTCCCGGATAACCGGCAGCCGTTTGACCTGATGCCGTTCCATCAAGTCGACGACGCTTTCCAGCGAATCGTCTTCGGAGACGGTGCACGGCTTTGTCGTCATGACCTCGTTGATTTTCCTTCCCGACGTGCGCGCGTATTCCTCCGCCAGCCGCCCGGGTCCGACGATGAGCTCGAGCCACTTAGGCCGTTGTCGCTGCGTGCCGAGTTCGCTGCGGCGTAGGAAATCTCCCTCGGTCACGATGCCGACCAGTTCGCCGCCTTTGTCGACGACGGGCAGGCCGCTGATCCGATGTTGCAGCATCAATCGTGCGGCGTTGAAGATGGTCTCACCCGGATCGACGGAGATAACGTTCCGAGTCATAACGTCTTTGACTTGCATGGCCTTGGTCTCCCACGCTCAAATGGCCGGAACTTCCAGAGACAGCGTCTCCGGCTCGGCTCAGATATTCATGCGGTTTAGTGCGGTCGGGTTTCGCAGCACGATTCGCCGCGACGTCGACACTTCGATGGCCGCCGCCGTTTCCAGGGACGTAAGGGTCCGCGACACCGTCTCGATCGTGAGGCCGAGGTAATCGGCGATGTCCTGGCGCGACATCGGGAGCTCGACGGTGTTGCCCCCCGATACGCGCTGCGCCATTTCCAGGAGGAAGCTCGCGACACGCCCCTGCGCGCTCTTGATGAGCAAGAAGATGCGCTCCTGCGCCCGCGCCAGTTCGCGGCCGGTCAACGCGAAAAGCTGCTTGGCAACGGCAACGTCGCGGTTCGCCAATGCGTTGAGCGCACTGCGCTTGATCACCAGGAGTTTGGTGTCGGTCATGGCCTCAGCTGACAAAGTGTGCGCATCGGCGAATTCCAGCCCAAAAACGTCGCCGGGCAAATAGAACGCGCCGATCTGCCGGCGGCCATCGGTAAGAATTTTGTAGGTGCGAACGCTGCCGCTCACGACCTTGTAAAGATAATCCGCGGGTTCGTTCTCACCGAAAATCTCCGAGTTGCGCGGGTACGACATCGTTGCGCCCATCATCCGTATGGTCTGATCGAACGAGCCGGCATCGACGGCTTTTGCAAGCGCCGGGCTCGGCAACGGCCGAACGGCGGGGCGCATCGAAATCGGGGGGTGACTGAGAGCGTTACTACGGACCGCGGCCTGTGAAAGCATGACCCTTTACCTCCGTGAGTTTCGGGAGGTATTGCTACCCGTCGCACAGCGGCGGGAAATTCAGATATTGACCCTAAGGGTTTTCCCCTAGTCGGCCGAAAACGCTGGTCGTTAAATTACTGAATCAGCAATGTTTTTGCCGCCGCGCGAGGTACGAACTGGCGGCTTTCTCGATGGTTGATTCCGTATCAAATCTGCATTCGGATCGGCCTGCGGCAGGGACGGCGGCTCCGGCCTGGAGAAGAATTCTCTGGGAATACGGCGTGGCTGTTCTGGTGGTGGCTGCCGGCCTGGCACTCCGGCTCTTGCTGGCGCCGGTGCTGTCTGGCCAGGCGGGCTATCTGCTCTTCCTGCCGGGCGTCCTTGTCGCTTCGGCGCTTGGCGGATGGCGTCCCGGAATCTTCACCACAGTCCTCGGCTTGTTGCTGGGTGTCTTTGTCGTCATGGACGTGCGCGCGTTGTCGCCCGCGGATATCGTGAATGCCGTTACCTTCGCTCTGCTGGGCATCGGCATTTCGTGGCGCGGAAACCTATTATACCACTTCCGCCGGGCCGCGGCGGCCAGTGCGGACGCAGCCTTCGCGCGCGAAGCCCATCTGCAGTCGATTCTCGACACCATTCCCGACGCCATGGTCGTCATCGACGAGCGCGGCAGCATACAGTCGTTCAGTGCGGCGGCGGAACGGCTGTTCGGCTTCGGCGCCGCGGATGTATTGGGAAAGAATGTCAGCGCGCTGATGCCGGCGCCCTATCGCGGCGATCACGACAATTATATCGATCGCTACCTGCGCACCGGCGAGCGGCGCATCATCGGCATCGGCCGTGTTGTCGTCGGGCAACGCCGCGACGGCTCGACGTTTCCGATGGAACTCACCGTCGGTGAAATGCATGTGGGCAAGCAGCGCTTCTTCACCGGGTTTATCCGAGACCTGACCGAACGCCAGAAAACGGAAGCGCGGTTGCAGGAATTGCAGGCCGAACTCGTCCACATGTCGCGGCTCACTGCGATGGGCGAGATGGCGTCCGCTCTTGCCCATGAACTGAATCAGCCCTTGTCGGCTATCGCCAACTACATGAAGGGATCACGACGGCTACTGGAGAATCGCGCCGACGAAGGCGCAGCGCTCCTTCGGGACGCGATGGACAAGGCGGCCGAGCAGGCGATGCGCGCGGGCAACATCATCCGCCGTTTGCGCGATTTCGTGGCTCGCGGCGAGAGCGAACGGCGCGTCGAGGACGTCAAGAAACTGGTCGAAGAGGCAAGCGCACTCGCTTTAGTCGGGGCCAAGGACAAGGGCGTTCGGGTCCGCTTCGAGTTCACGCCGCATATCGATTTCGTGCTGGCGGACAAGGTACAAATTCAGCAGGTCCTTCTCAACCTGATGCGGAACGCCATCGAAGCGATGGAGGACGGGCCGAAGCGCGAGCTCGTCGTCTCCACGGCGCCGGGCAGGGACAACATGGTCGACATCAGCGTCGCCGATTCCGGAGCCGGTATCGCGCCGGAAATAGTTGCCCAGCTATTCCAGCCGTTCGTCACGACGAAACGTCATGGTATGGGCGTTGGTCTGTCGATCTCGCGCACCATCATCGAAGCGCATGGCGGATCGATCGTAGCGTTGCAAAATCCGGGGGGTGGAACAATTTTTCGCTTTAGCCTGCCGGTCGTGAATAAAGAGGAGGCCGACGTTGCCGTCTGACAAGGGCATCGTTCACATCATCGACGACGATGACGCACTCCGCGAATCGCTGACGTTCCTCCTGCGCACCGCCAGCATCGACGTGCAGAGCTATTCCTCGGCTTCGGCCTTTCTCAATTCGCTACCTGCCGCGGAGAATCTGAGCTGCGTCATTACCGACGTTCGAATGCCTGGAATGAGCGGAATAGACCTCCTGAAACGGTTGAAGGAGCTCAAGATCAGCGTTCCGGTCATCGTCATTACCGGCCACGGTGACGTGCCGCTCGCTGTCGAAGCCATGCGTTCCGGCGCGATGGACTTCCTGGAAAAGCCCTTCGACGACGAGGTGCTGCTGGCCAGCGTGCGGACGGCGCGACAGCAGCGCGCGGGAGACGCAAAGCGCGGCATGGAGCGTGCCGCCATCGAAAGCCGCCTGGCGGTTCTCTCCAAACGCGAGCGCGACGTGCTTGCCGGCCTGGTCGCCGGCCATGCCAACAAGCAGATCGCGTTCGATCTCGGCATCAGCCCCAGAACCGTCGAAATCTACCGCGCGAACCTCATGGACAAGATGCAGGCGGGCAGCCTGTCGGACCTCGTCCGCATGGCCCTTATCGTCGAGCTGGTCTGAAATCCGACGCGCGTTTTGGGTCGAACCGCCGCCTCAGGCGAGCGACCGCCCGGTTTGGCGCTGCCTGCCGGCGGGCGGGGATCGCGCCGGGAAGCCCTCAAAAATAACCCGCGCATGTTGAGATGAATCAAAGCGCTCGATATTCGCGCTGGTACTTTTGCGACATGATTCATGTATCGACGGACGTTATGCAGGAGGCTGAGATCGCGGCGAGGCGTCCCATCGTGGCGGTCGTGGACGACGATCCGGCCGTCAGCATTTCGCTAAAATTTGCCCTTGAGCTTGAGGGCTTTGCGGTCCGTATATTCGGCAGCGGCGCCGAGTTCCTCGAAGCCGGCAATGCCGACGAGTGCGACTGTGTGGTTGTCGATCACAAGATGCCCGATATGAGCGGGCTGGAATTGATCGAAAAGTTGCACGACCGCGAGGTTTTGACGCCGGCCATCCTCCTCGTCAGCAATCCCAATGCAGCGGTTAGTGCACGGGCGGCGAGGGGTGCCATCCCTGTCGTGGAAAAGCCGTTGTTCGGCAATGCGCTCGTGGAGCGAATTCGCGAGGCGTGCGCCCGCGGCCCAGCCTGAAACTCGATCGGAAGGCGACGCGAACCTTCGGGGGCGAAAAGTAGGTCACTCACGCATCCGGTGTATCGGCGAGCGCGCCCGAGCCCGACAAATCGATGACGGTGCTGCACTGCAGGCAACGGAAAAGATCAAAGTGCTTTCCGTCATTCCGCAATTTGGCGCCAACCATGGCCACGCCGCAAACCGGACAAGGACGCGGACGTGGCGGCGGGGAGTTGTGGGTCACTTCGAACGGCATTTCCGTGTCGGCAGCTCGGCGCTCGAGAACGGTCTGCGCGCGCTGGCATACGGTTCCCAATAGTTTAAGCTAGCCAACGACACACAGACGTCGCTTTGACCTAGGTCAAAGAATGCCTGAAAGTGGGCGAGGGATGCGCGCCGCGATCAAGCTGTTGGTGCTGGGTCTATTGACGTTTGCCGCCAGCCTCGGCCTGCGCCGGGCGTTTTTCTGGGATGTGATGCCGGTATCGCCGGACCAGGAACTGCCGCGGACCGGCGCGCTCGAGGCCGCATACCTTTTGCTCACGGTCCAGTACATCGCGGCGGTCGTCGCGGCGATTGCTCTCGCGGTTGCGTTCACCCTGCTGGTCAAGGGATGGCGGGCACGCCACTCGTCCTAGCCGCCGGCCAGACCTTCAAAAGCACGACCCCCTTGGCCCGGTTCCCACAAAAAAGGACATTCACGCCGCTGCGCAGATAGACTTGCGACGCCACAGGCCTGGTAAAGTTCGGACAAACACAAATGCCGGGAAATAGAGGGAAACGACGATGAAGAACGGGTTGCCCGGATTATCCCATGTCGATCATGTCGGGCTTACCGTGCCCGACCTCGAGGCAGCAGTGAAATTCTACTGCGACGTATTCGGCGGGCACGAGCTGTACCGGCTCGGGCCGTTCGATGCGTCGGAGCTGCCGCGCATGGCCGACGGCCGTGACTGGACCGAGGCACACATCAATGTCGCCGACGCGCGGCTCTCGATCGCCATGCTCAGCATCGGGCCGAATCTGATGCTTGAGCTGTTTCAGTACGACCGGCCCAAGGGACGGAACGAACGCCCGCCACGCAATTGCGATCTCGGCGGACACCACATCGCGTTCAAGGTCGAGGATCTCGAAGCCGCGAAGCTTTATCTCGCGAACCACGGCTGCAAGGTGATGGACGGTCCCATCGTGCTTGACCAGGGGCCGTGCGCCACGACGCGCGTGAATTATGTTCTCGACCCCTTCGGCAATCAGCTTGAACTCGTCGAGTATGTGACGCAGGCTTTTGAAGCATCGGCGCCTGTGAAAATTTATCGTCCATAATGATATCCGCCGGGCTGGAGGGAAAAACCATGCGCACCATCGCCATTGTCGGCTCCGGTCAGGCCGGGCTCCTCGCGGCGCACGCCCTTACCGACGCGGGGTACAAAATAACGCTCTTTTCCGATCGGACCGCCGAGCAATGGCTCAATGAAAGCCGGCCGACAGGTACCGCGGCGCGCTTTCATAAGTCGCTCGAATTCGAGCGCAAGCTTGGACTCAATCATTGGGAGAAAGATGCGCCCAAGGGTGAGGGAGTGCATCTCACCTTCAGCCCGACGAAAAACAATCGGCTCCTTACGCTCGCCGGTCGAACTCGAAAACTATTTCATCGCCGTTGACCTGCGCTTGCAGAGCCATCGCTGGATGAAGGACCTTGCCGCCAAAGGCGCCAAAATCGAGATCGAGCACGTCAGCGTGCCGCGGCTCGACCAAATCGCGGCCGAACATGAACTGACGATCGTCGCTGCCGGACGGGCTGATCTCTGCAACGTGTTTGAGCGCGACGCCGAACGCAGCGTTTACGACAAGCCGCAACGCAATCTCACCATGATCATCACGACCGGCGGCAAGATGGGTTTTGCCGGCGTGCCATTCCTTCCGGTGAAATTCAATTTCTTTGCTCCTTTCGGCGAAGCCTTTTACGTGCCGTACTATCACAAGGACCACGGCCCGACCTGGAACATGCTGATGGAGGCCAAGCCAGGCGGTCCTCTCGACCGCTTCGGCGACTGCAAGAGCGGCGAGCAGGCGGTGGAGATTTACAAGCAAATCATCAAAGACGTCATTCCCTGGGACTACGAATGGGCGAAGGACATGCAACTCGCGGACCCGAACGGCTGGCTCGTCGGCCGGTTCGCGCCGACGGTTCGCAAGCCGGTCGGCCGACTACCGTCTGGCCGGATTGTTACGCCGCTTGGCGATACCGCGATGGCGTTGGACCCGATCGGCGGGCAGGGGGCCAACAACGGCAACAAAATGACCCGCAACCTCGTGGAGTCGATTATCGCTCGAAAGGACCAGCCGTTCGATGCGGCGTGGATGACGGAAACGTTCGAGCGTTTCTACGCGAGCGACGGCGGTATCACCTACACGTTCAACAACATCCTGCTCGAGCCGATCACAAACGCCGGCAAGATGATGCTGATGTCGCAATATGGCAGCGACGGCCGTGCCCGCGGCTCGACCGGTCAGCAGCGTATCGCCGACGCCTTCATCGAGAATTTCAACGACGCCAACGGTCTTACCGCAGCCTTTCTCGACACGGGGAAGGCGCAAGCCGTGATCAAGGAAAAGACCGGCATGATCTGGCCCGCTGCGGTCGCGCGCGGCGCATTCGGCGTCGCGCGGGGACAGTTGCGTCAAAAACTCGGCCGCGAGCCGGGCCATCCTCTCGTGAGCTGATCTGCTTCCGCGAAGATTTACCCATCGGCGCACGGCCGGTAGGATGATGATGTAAATCGAGCGGCAGACCGGAGGCGTGGCTTTTTTGACGACTTTCGAATCGCGGTGGCAGATGACCGTCGAAGCCGGCCACTGCGATCCGGCCGGTATGGTTTTCGCCAAGCGGTTGTTCGAATACTTCGACACCGGGACCTGGTCGCTGTTCGAGGCCGCGCTCGGCATCAAACGGCAGAATTTCCCCGCCACCTCCATCATCATGCCACTCGTGGACGTGAGCCTCGAGTGTCAAAGGCCCGTGCAGTTCGGCGATGTCATCGAGATCGTTTCCCGCGTGACCGAATTTCGGCGCTCCAGCTTTCAAGTGGAGCACCGGATCACGGTCGGTGGCGAACTGGCGGTCATCGGCACTGAAATGCGGGTATGGGCGGAACGCGACAAGCTGAAGCCAGAAAAGATCAGCGCGCGGGTTATCCCGGACGATGTCGTCGCGCGATTTGGCTGAGTTTCTGCTGCGCTGTCCTAAAAGTGCTCGCGCATGAACGCGCCGGCATGAGCGAGCGCGCGGCGGCCGGCTTCGAGGTGGGCATTCCACATCGGCCAAGCATGAATCATGTGCGGCCAGATTTCGAGCGTCACGGCGACCTCGGCGGCGCCTGCCGCAGCGGCAAACCGTACGGAATCGTCGAGTAGCGTTTCGTCCGACCCGACCTGCACCAGCGTCGGCGGAAATCCACTTAAGTCGGCAAACAGCGGAGAAACCCTGGTGTCCTTTCGGTCGATCCCCGGCGGAACGTATGAACCGGCCAGTTCCTCCAGGTACCCCTTGTGGATCAACGGATCGATGGCGTCTTTGCTGACCATCGTCGAGCCCGACATCGTCAGATCGGTCCAAGGGGAAATGAGCCAGACGCAGGCGGGCTGCTCTTCGCCGCCGGCGCGCAATCGGTTCGCAAGCGCGATTGACAGACCACCGCCGGCGCTGTCGCCGCCGACGGCGATGCTTCCGGCTGCCACTCCTTGGGCGCGCAGAAAGCGCCACGCCGCCAGCGCGTCATCAAAGGCCGCCGGAAACGGATGCTCCGGCGAAAGCCGATATTCGACGGCCAGCGTTCGAACGGCCGCGGCCCGCCCGGCTTCGGTGACGAGGCGGCGGTGACTGGCCGCGGAGCCCGAGCAATAGCCGCCGCCATGGAAATACATCAGCACGCGCGTGGCATCGCTGGCCGGCGCAATCGACCATTCGCCGCGAAATCCGCCGAGGTCTACTGCGGCAAGCTTCACGTCGTCGGCGGCGGCCCAGACCGAGCCCACCTCCTCGATGCGTCGGCGCCGCTCCGCCCAGCCGACCGGCCGCGGCTTCGAGGTCAGCAGCGCGCGAACGGCGTCGATCTCGTATCCGGCCATCGGCGGTTTCCTTCGCGCTAGATCGCGCGCGCTTCACTTTTGGTCGTTCGCTGACGGTAGGCCTCGATCGCGCTGCGCAGTCCCTGCGGCAGCACCACCGTCTTGTGCGTCTCCAGCGACATCATGGCGGTGACCATGCGGGCGCGCAGCCGCTCAACGCGGTCGCGGTGGCAAACGATGGCGATACCCAGCGAGGAACGGCCGACGCGCTCCACCAGCAAACTCAGGTCGATGACATCGCCCATCCGGCTCGGAATCTTGAAATCGCACTCGATGTGAACGAAGGGGAATCCGTATTTGCTCCCCATGAGCTGTCCGACATAGTCGTAGTGGAGCTCCTGCGCGTACCAGTCCTCGATCAGCCCGTTGAACATGTTGAAGTAGTGCGGAAAGTAGACAATGCCGGCCGGGTCGCAATGCGAGAAGCGAATCGGGACGCTACGCGTGAACGCGCCGGCAGGCGGAATAAATGGATCGTGCGGCATGGGGTGAAGTCCTTGCGCGGCCGGTCATTGCCGCCGGTCGGAGAAACGCGGCATCTTGACGCTCGATTCAAATTCCCTGGCGAGGCTCCCGGTTTCGACCACGACGATGCGCGGGGTGATCTCGAACTGATTCCGCACTGCCGACGTCAGCGCTTCGACGATGGCCGCCGCGTCGGCGCCGCGCCTCACCTCTACTGAAAGCACCATGACGTCGAGGTCGCGCTCGGTCACCAGCTCGGCCTTGAAGTCGCTGATGTCCAAGTTGCGGAAGATAAAGTCCTCGAATTCCGAATGATTGACGTTGATGCCGCGGATCTTGAAGAAGCCGCTGGTGCGATGGGCGTGTTTGATCAACGGAAAGACCGAGAAAGGTCCGCTGTCGTCGTCGCCGCGCTGCCAGGTGACAAGGTCGCCCGAGCTCCAGCGCAGGAACGGCGTGACATTGTTGGTCCAGAGCGGGGTAACCACCAGGCAGCCGACGGTTCCTTCGGCGACGGGCACGAAGGTGTCCGGATCGAGCACCTCGACCAGGAACATGTCGGTCCAGATACGAAAGCCGCGTCCCGCCTTGTCTTCGGCTCCCATCATGCCGGCCTCAGTCATACCGAAAGTGTCGCGCACCTTTGCGCCCCATTGACGGCCAAGCTTCTCGCGCTTTGCGTCCGACAGCGGTTCGGCGGAACACAGCACCGTCTCGATCGAGCGCGCCGCGAGGTCGAGCCCCCGCGCTTCCGCCAGATTGGCAAGATGCAGGCCGTAACTGCTCATCCCCATCCAGATCGTCGGGCGCAACCGATCGATCAATTCGAGCTGCAGTGCGGACGGCGTCGTGGTGCCGGAGCCGGCCCAGTTGACGGCGATACCGCGGGTCGACGCCGCGCGCGCCAGCATTTGGCCGACTGGGTGGATGCCGAGCGGAAACGACACATGGGCGCGGCCGCCGCGCTCGCAATTCGTGCAATCGTAAATGCGTGCAAAGCCGATCATCGCGGCGGCGATGTCGCCGTAGCTGCGTGGATAGAACAGCGGCGTACCGGTGGCGCCGCCGGAGCGCCAATACTCGGCGATGCCGTCATCCGGCGCCACGCAGAATTTTTCATAGAACTCGCGAT
Source organism: uncultured Alphaproteobacteria bacterium (assembly GCA_963850245.1). Taxonomy (GTDB): domain Bacteria; phylum Pseudomonadota; class Alphaproteobacteria; order Rhizobiales; family Xanthobacteraceae; genus BOG-931. The sequence continues at coordinate 104,436 of CAWKLA010000002.1, forward strand.
CTTCGAGCTTGCGAAGCGTTTCCTTGTCGAGGATCGGAATCTTGCGCCACTCGTCCGGATCGTCGAGCCGATCGGCATTTACGTGTTCGAGCTTGCCTGCGTAGAACGGCGCCCGCCGTGCCTGCGCCAGCGCCAGTCGCTTGCGCCCGGATTGAATGCGCTCAATCTCGGCCCGCGTTGCGGGCAGATCGGCGAGCGGCGCGGCCACGTCAGGACCGGCCGGGCAGGGTGCCGATCCAGCGGCGCTGATCGGCATAGGCGTCCGGCAGCGATCCAGCCTTTTCCTGCTTTTCCATGGCGGCGAGGCGGGCCTCCTTGTCCGGCGTATCTTCGGGAATCGCTTCGAGCGCGTCGCCGAGCATCGCGGCATAGTCGGCGCCGACCGGACAGACATCGGCACAGCGCCGGCAACCGGTAATGACGCCGGCTCCGCGCAAGATACTCTGCCAGAGATTGAAGCTGTCCTCGGAGCGAACCAGGTCTTTCTGCTTCCCGGCGTCCGGCTCGGCGATGATGCGGGTGACGTGTTCGCTGAGCTGGGCAAAGCCGTGCGGGGAACGGAAGCGGTCGCAGGCGGGCCAATCGCGGGTCCAATGTCCGACCGCGTCGGCCGGGCAGGTCTTGAGGCAGCGTCCGCAAGTTGGCCCGTGGCACAATGCGGTTTCCATTTTCTGGTCGCACGCCACGTCGAGCGAACAGAGAATTGCGGTCAGGAGGACGCGCGGGCCATATTCAGGCGTCAGCAATTGCAGATTGAGGCCGAGCGTCCCAAGACCCGCTTCGACCGCGGCATGGGGCAGCGACAGCAGCGTCGTCTGGTGCTGGTGCGGGTCGCCGTCATAGCGCCACGGATCGACGTGCGTCGGCGGCACGATGATCGCCGGATAGCCGTTGTCTTCGAGCCAGTAGACGAGCTCGAGCGAAGCCTCTTCCAGACGCGAAAGCGCGAGCTCGTCGTTGTAGTATTTGTGGCGATCGTTCCATGCGGCGATGCGCGCTGCGCCGCGGCTCACGCGCTTCGCCAGCACGATGACGCGGCCGGCATCCAGATCGGTGATGTCGGAGGGTCGTCGCGGATCGGCCGGGTCGGGCGGATGGCGATCGAGCGTGGCGCCATCGGCGATGCCGACAAGATCGGCACCGAGCGCGCGGGCCTTGGCCTTGATCTCCGCTGCCGTGAGCGGCTGCTTGAACGCGGAGACCATCGTTACCGGTGTCCGTCCTCGTCAGCCGGCGCCATCGCCGCATCGGTGCGACGCTGCTGCGCCTTTTTGAATTCCTGCAACTGCCGCGCCACCATTCCCTTGTAGCCCTCGGGCCCGACCCAACGGCGGTTCCATTCGTTGAGGCCCGCAACGTCGGCGCCTTGCGCGCGGTCGTCGCGATAGCGTTTGCCCAGCGCTACTTTCTCCGGCGTTTTTTCCGGGATCGCTTTTTGCACGTCGGCGAGGTGGGCGTGATAATCGTTCCCGACCGGACACACGGCGAGGCAGCGCGGGCAATCGCCGAACGAGCCGACGACCCGCAGCAGCCCCTGCCAGAACCCATACACGTCGCGCGAGCGCGCCATCTGTTCCTTGTCGGCCATCGGCGCGTCGATGAACCGCTCGAAGAATTGCAGGATGGTGGAGAATCCGAACTCCTGCGCCTCGGTGGCACAGGCGCGCTTGTCGATGCCGAAATGCAGCACGGCGTCGGCAGGGCAGGAGTGCAGGCAGCGGCTGCACGACTCGCCGATGCAGACCTGCTCGGTCAGCGGACGGTCGGCCTCAAGTTCAAGCTCGGTGAGGACGCCGGTGAGATAGATGCGCGGCCCGAATTCGGGCGTCAGAATATTGACTTCGAGACCGAGCGTGCCGAGACCGGCTTCGACACCCAGGTGGCGCGTGGACAGCCGGCCGTAGCTCGCGCGCTTGTAATTCCAGTCGGTCTCCTGCGCCGCGGTGACGAAACTCGGATGCCCGGCATCCTCCAGCTCTTCGGCCAGCCGGTAGGCGACCTTGTCCATTTTCCGCAAGACCAGCATGTCGATGTACTGCACCGGGACATTGCTCTTGCAGCGGAACGCGCCGGCGGGAATGCGCTGCACCAGCACGATGACGCTCCTGCAATGGGGCGAAATGCGCTCCGGCGTCTGCGGCCAGCGCGGGTCCGGCGGAAACGCATTCAGTGTCGCCGCACTGGCGATGCCGACGAGGTCGGCGCCCAGTTCTTTGGCGCGGCGTTTCACCTGCGCGGCATCAAGCTCATGCATGTCGAGCGGCCTTTAATCGCAACGCACCCCGAAGCTTTAAGCCTAAAGGACTTAGGGGGCGAAGGCTAGAATTCGATCTTGCGCTTGCCGAAGAATGCGTCGATGCCGGCGCGGGCGTCCTCCGAGGTCATGCTCACCGCCTGGGCGACGCTTTCGGTCCATAAGCCATCCGCAGCCGACATATCCTCGATGCGCGGGATCGCCTGAACGATCAGGTAGTTGGGAATTTGCGCATTCTTGGCGATGGCGTTGGCAAGTTCGATCGCCTTTTCCAGCGCCTTGCCGGGCTCGACCAGATAGTGCGACAGGCCAAGCCTTTCGCCGGCCGCGGCATCAAGGGTTCGGCCCGTCAGCATCATCTCCACCATGCGGCCGGAGCCGATGATCTTGGCGACGCGGACGCTGGCGCCGCCGCCGACATAGAAACCGCGGCGGCCCTCGGGGAGCTGATAAAACGCGGTCGAATCGGCGACGCGAACGTGCGTCGCGGTGGCGACCTCAAGCCCGCCGCCGATCACCGCGCCCTGCATCGCCGTCACCACCGGCCGGCCGCCGAACTGGATGGCATCGAGGGTGGCGTGAGCGAAACGCGACATGAAGATGCTCTCGAAGGCTTCCCGATGGCGATGCTCGGAAAGGTCGAGGCCGGCGCAGAAATGCTTGCCGGCGCCGGCGAGCACCACACAGCGCACGTCGGGCTCGAAGTTTTCGAAGGTCTTTTTCAATTCCCCCCACAGCTTTTCGCTGAGCGCGTTGCGCTTGTCGGGACGGTTGAGTGTGACGATGGCGATCGGGCCTTGACGCTCGATCAGCAAAAGCGGCTCGGGTTCGCTCATTTTCTTCCTGTCGTTTGATCGGATTCAGTCGCGGATGTTGGAGCGGCGTTCTGCGCCGTTTCGCGGAGCACGCGGCGCAGCACCTTGTTGGTCGAAGTGCGCGGCAATTCGGCGACGAAACTATAGAGCCGCGGCCGCTGATAGGACGACAGCTCGCTGGCGCGAACGTGAACCTCAAGCGCCGCTTCGTCGAGCGACGGATCGCCGCGCACGATGAAGGCCTGTACGCGCTCGCCCCATTCCGCGTCCGGTACGCCGACCACCGCGCATTCGGCGACGCCCTTGTGAGCCAGCAACACTTCCTCGACGCGCGCCGGCATGACGTTGATGCCGCCGGTGATGATCATATCGTCATGGCGTCCTTCGAGGTAGAGATACCCGCCGGCATCGACGCGGCCGAGATCGCGCGAACGCCACCAGCGCCGCCCGCCATCCTCGATGAAAGTCGCGGCGGTCGCCTGTGGATCGCCCCAGATGCCGACGGCGAGCGAAGGGTTGGAGACCAGAACTTCTCCGGTCTCGCCTGGTGGCACCTCATCATGCGGACCGCCGCCGGGGACGACGATTCGCAGGTCGCCGTTGAGCATGGGGCGGCCGACGCTCACCAGGCGTTCGCCAATCATTTCCTCGGCGCTGATGCAACTCGCGGCCGCGCCGGCCTCGGTAGAGCCGTACATCTGTACGACGTTGGGGCTGATTCTTTCCCGCAGCCGCTGCAAGGTCGGCGCGTCCATGGGCTCGGCGGCAAAGCCGATCAGCCGTACCGAGCTGAAATCCGCGTTCTCCTCATTCGTGTTGAGGATCCGCCGCCACAGCGTCGGCGTCAGGAAAACGTGGGTCGCGCGCTCGGCGGCCACCAACCGCGCCAGTTCGCCAAGGTCGAAGCGCTCCATGAAGATCGTGCAGCCGCCGGCGTTGAGGAGCGGAAACCAGCCGTTGTAACAGCCGATGAAAGCAGTGCTCAGCGGCACCAGCGAACGGTCGCGCGGCGAAAGGCCCTGATAGAGGTAAAGGTTGCTGCGCGCATTCTCGATGAAACCGCGATGGCTATGGACGATACCCTTGGGCACCGACGTGGTGCCTGACGATAAAACGATCACCGCCGGATCATCCTCAGTCGGATCGGCGAGCCGCACATTCGTACCTGCGCTGCCGAGATCGGCGGGAATGGACGCCGCCGGACGAAACGCGCCGCCACGTTTGGGCGGCACTGCCGAAACGGCTTCGACGCAGGCGCGCAGGCCCGGATAGGCGGCGGCGATGTCGGCCGCCAGTGCCTCCATGGAGGCGTCGTAGACGAGGAGGCTTGGCTCCATCTTGCGGCAGACGGCCGCGAGGGTGGCCGCGGATTCGCGGGTGTGCAGCGCCATGGGCAGCGCTCCGAGCCGGACCGCGCCGAGCCAGGCGACGAGATAGATCGCGCTCGGCGGGCACAGCAGCGCAAGCGGTTTCCCCGGCTCGGCGCCGAGCGCCGCGAACAGCGCGGCGGCGCGCAGCGACAGCCCATCGAGTTCGGCGTAGGTGAGCCGCGTGCCCGAATCGACCACGGCTTCGCCACCGCCGAACCAGCGTGCGGTTCGCGCAAACGAGTTCGGAATGGTGAGCGGCAGGCCGACGGTCATCGCGCGCCGTAATCTTCCTATTGCACCCTGAGGCCCATCTGGGCCGCAATCAGGTTACGCTGGATTTGCGAAGTGCCGGCAGCGACGGTAGCGGCGCGGGCATCGCGAAAATGCCGCTGCATATCGAACTCCATATTATAGCCGTAGCCGCCCATCACCTGCATGCCGACCTCCGTGGTCTTCACGTAGGTTTCGGCTGCAAGCAGCTTCGCCATGGTGATTTCCTTGAGCGCATCCTCGCCGCGGCTGACGCGCCAGGCCGCTTTCAGCGTCAGCGCCCAGGCGGCTTCGACCTGCGCCTCCAGATCCGCGAGCATGTGGGCGATCGCCTGAAAGCTTCCGATCGGCCGGCCGAACTGCTTGCGCTCTTTGGCGTAGTTCACCGCCATGTCGAGGGCGCCGCGCGCACTGCCGCAATCGCAGGCCGCCGCGACGACGCGTTCGGCCTGGAGCCCGGACAGGATGCATTCCCAGCCCTTGTTCTCGCCGCCGATCAGGCGGTCGGGCGGGATGCGCACATCGTTGAAGTTGAGTTCGAAGGTGCCGACCGATCGGCGGCCGAGCATGTCGAGCCTGCGAACATCGAGGCCCGGAGTATCGTTTTCGACCAGAAATAGCGACATGCCCTGACGATAGTGTGCCTTGGGATCGGTCTTCACGTAGACATTGATCACGTTGTCCTTTGCGCCGGCGGCCGTCGCCCAGACCTTCTGCCCGCTGATCACGTATTCATTGCCGTCGCGGCGGGCCTGCGTGCGCATGGCGCCGACGTCCGATCCGGCATCGGGCTCCGACATCGAGATCGACATGCGGATTTCGCCGGAAATCAGCTTTGGCAGCCAATGGCGCTTCTGCTCCTCGGATCCCTTGCGGGCGATGTTGAGGGCGCAGAACGTGCTGCCGCCAAAAGCCATCGCCACGTCGGCGCTGTAGCGGCCGATCTCCTCGGATACGATCGCAAGATCGACAACGTTGCCTCCAACGCCGCCATATTCCTCCGCGAAGGGCAGGGCGAACAGCCCCGCTTCGACCCACGCGTCGTAAAGCTCGTACGGGATAAAGCCGCTCGCGATCGAGCCGGCGCAAGTATTCGGGCGTAGCCACCCGCTGCATCAACTTCCGGACGCTGTCCCAGAGGAGCTTCTGCTCGGACGAATACTCGAAATCCATGTACCCTCCGGTCGGCACGCTTTTGTACGCAAGCGGCGCGCTGTACGATGGGCTATACGACGCTACGACCGGCTTGCCTAGAAGCGCCGGGAATGGGTGGGGAGGATGTCCACGTGACAACGATGCTGCCCGGCTGCATAAAGTCGGTGAGCCGATGAGGCTGGAGCGCGTACCGGTGCCGCAGCCGCGGCCGACCGGCGTTCTCGTCGCGGTGAAGGCCTGCGGCGTGGTGCCGAACCTGATTAACGTCCTCACCCACTGGCAAACCTGGTTCCCGGAATTGCTGCTGCCGAAACTGCCGGCGATATTCGGCCTCAATGTCCCCGGTGCGGTCGCCGCCGTGGGCGAGCAGGCGCAGAATTTCCGCAAGGGCGACCGGGTCTACGTCAATCCCGGCCTGTTCTGCGGTTCCTGTCCGGCCTGCCGCGCCGACGACACGATGAACTGCACCAATTACACGATCGGCGGCTATTTCGGATTCGGCCAGCACGTTCGCGTGCCGCTCGCCGAGGTCAACCGCGCGCTCGACGGTTCGCAATTCCGCGACGGCGGTTTCACCAATCTCGTTATTGTTCCTTAAGGGGGATGTTGTGTCGCAGTCGCACCGTGTCATCGTCACCGGCTTCAATGACGCCGGCAAATCCGTGGTGGTGGAAGATGCCCGCGCTTCGCTGCAGGGACCAGGCAACTTCGATTTCTGGCAAACCAAGCCGGGCCAGTCGCCGCATGAGATCGCGTCGGGGCGGGCGCCGATGAAATTCTTTCCGGCTCCTGGCGGCACGATGTTCCGACTGTTCACTATTCCGCCGGCCGATCCGAAGATGACGCCACCGGACATCGCGGCGATGCAGGACTGGTTCTTCAAGGAGGTCGGCGATCCGCACGCGCGCGTCGACACCAGCCGCCACCCGATGATGCACGTAACGCCCACGGTCGACTACATTCTCCTTCTCTCCGGCGAGATTTCATCTGCTTCTCGACGAAGGGGAGCCGATCAAGCTGGAACCTTTCGACGCGGTAGTGCAGCGTGCGACTAACCATTCGTGGCTCAATACCGGCAAGGAGCCCGCGCTGCTGATGTGCGTCATGGTCGGCGGCAAATAGCGTCCGCGGAAATTCGACATGAAAGACAGCGACAGCCGCGCCGCCGAGGCGCTTTTTCCCTCGGGAAACCAGCCGCCGACAGATTATCAGCGACCGCCGGAATACGACCGGATCGTTTGCGACAAGGACGTCACGGTGCGGATGCGTGACGGCGTTGCGGTCGTGGTCGACGTCTATCGCCCCGACGCGGCCGGCGCATTTCCCGTGCTGTTCGCCTTCGGTGTTCATTCCAAGGAACTGCAGGGCAACGAGCTGCCGAAAGCGTTTCCGCCGCAGCCTTCATGGTCATCGCTGTGGCTCGGTCACGCGGAGGCGGGCGACACCGAATTCTTCGTATCGCGCGGCTACATTCACGTGATCGGGTCGCCGCGCGGTTTTCTCAAATCCGGCGATGGCGGTTCGCGTGAGTGGGACAGCTACGACGTGATCGAATGGATCGCGAAGCAGCCCTGGTGCGACGGCATGATCGGCATGATCGGCATCGGCGCGTTCGCGTCGGAGCAATTCCATGCCGCGCGCCAGCAACCGCCGCTGCTTAAGGCAATCTTCCCCTACGATCCGCGCGGCGCTTACGGCAAATTCGGCGGCTTCCGCGAGGAATATCCCGGCGGCGTGCTGCACGCTTTCCGGTATCTCATGGATCATTTTTCCTCGATCCACACCGCGCGCGGTGCCCCGGGTGTGTTGCCGCCGGACAAGGAGGAGAAATGGCGCGAAGCCATCGCCGATCCCGATATCCGCATGTATCCGCATCTGCACAACGTACTGATCCAGCGCGGCCAGCACATGCCGCGCTACTTCGACGTGCTGATCGATCCCTACGACGATGAAAAGACCATCGCCGATGCGGATGCGGAATTTCCGAAGATCACGCTGCCGACTTATACCGGCGCCGGCTGGTACGGCTACACCTACAAGACCCACCTTGCCGGCGCGCAGACATATTTCAGCAAAATCCGCGCGCCGAAGAAACTGCTGTTCACTGGTCCGGCGCATCCAGATCGGCCGCTGCGCGCGCTGCGCGCGGAAATGCTGCGGTGGTACGACCAATGGCTCAAGGGCGTTGACAATAAAATCATGAACGAGCCGCCGGTCACCTATTGGGTGATGGGAGCGAACCAGTGGCGGCATGGCGGCGACTGGCCGTTGCCGGAGACGCAGTGGACCAAGCTCTATCTTGCGAGCTGGGAGCGGCTGACTGCAGAGCCTTATGTCGCCTCGAGCGTGGACGATTACATCCCGCCGGACGTCTTCGCACAAATGCCGCCGACACAAACCAACCGGATCGCGAAGCTGCGCTTCCTCACCGATCCGCTGCCGCACGATCTCCTGGTCGCCGGACCGAGCGTGCTCCGGCTGTTCGCCGCAATCGACCAGGATGACACCAACTGGATCGTCATTCTCAAGGATGTCGGTCCAGATCCGTCGGTGCGAACCGCGCGTGAGGGCGAGCGTGAAATCAGCACCGATTTGCCCGAACGCGAGTTGACCCGTGGCTGGCTCAAGGCCTCGAACCGTGCGCTGGACGCCGAGCGATCGAAGCCGTGGAAGCCATGGCACAAGCTCACGCGCCAGGCGCGACAGAAGGTAAAGCCCGGCAAGGTCGAAGAATACGCCATCGAAATTTTCGCGATGGCCAATCTGTTCCGCAAGGGCCACCGGATCTGCGTCGAGATCACAAACCTCGATCTATCGACCGGCGTGCTCGGTGCGACCAATGTCGAGTACATTCCCTACCACGTGTGCAGCAGCCGGACGGTCGTGCACAGTATCTATCACGACGCCGGCCATCCATCGCACCTGCTCCTGCCCGTCATTCCGGTCGCCGAACCAAGCCTTGACTGACCGCAGCGCTGGAACCATTTGATCTGCATCATTGTGCAGTCACACAAGCTGCGTTGAATAAGATCATGGCCGATTTGCATCCTGATTCACGTCAACTCGTCCCCCTGACGAAATCGCCGCCGACCGAATTGACTCCCGCCGCCGCGCCAAATCTTCCGGCGCACGGTGACCGAAGCGTTGAAGCCTATTCCCGCCGGCGGGACGATCACAACTCCTACAGCGTGACGGCGTTCGCCGACCTAACCGATCGCTCGCTGCATGCCGCGACGGCGCGGTTCACCGCCGGTGTGTCGCCGGCGGCGCTTGCGGAGGCCTATTCGGACTGGGCCGTGCACCTCGGATTCTCCCCTGGCAAGCGCCTTCAGCTTTTGCACAAGGCGATCCGCAAGGCGGTGCGGTTCGGGAGCTATATGCAGCGTTGCGGCGTGAAGGGAGAGCGTGCCGAGCCATGCATCGACCCGCTTCCGCAGGATCATCGGTTCACTGACGACGGCTGGCGGCAATGGCCGTTCAATTTCATCTACCAGGGATTTTTGCTGCAACAGCAATGGTGGCATAACGCCACGACCGGCATTCACGGGGTCTCCAAACAGCACGAGGAGATGGTGGCGTTTGCATCGCGCCAGCTTCTCGACATGGTTGCGCCGTCGAATTTTCCATTGACCAATCCCACCATCCTCCAACGCACGATCGGCACCGGCGGTCTCAATCTCGCGAAAGGCTTGCAGAATTTCATCGAGGACGCGAACCGCGCCATCAGCGGGAAGGGGCCGGTCGGGACGGAAGCCTTCGTCGTCGGCCGCGACGTCGCGAAGACGCCCGGCAAAGTCGTTTATCGCAATCGCCTGATCGAATTGATTCAATACGCACCAACAACCGGCACGGTGCGGCCGGAACCGATCCTGATCGTTCCTGCATGGATCATGAAATACTACATCCTCGATTTGTCACCCCATAATTCGCTGGTGAAATATCTCACTGAGCAGGGATTCACGGTGTTCATGGTGTCCTGGAAAAATCCCGGTCCGGACGAGCGTGACATGGGGATGGAGGAATATCGGACGCTCGGCGTGATGGATGCGCTCGATGCCGTCAGCGCCATCGTGCCGGGTCGGAAGGTTCACGGGGTCGGTTATTGCCTCGGCGGTACGCTGCTGTCGATCGCCGCCGCCGCGATGGCGCGCGACCGCGACGAGCGGCTCGCGACGCTCACGCTCTTTGCCGCGCAGACGGATTTTACCGAGGCCGGCGAGATCATGCTGGTGATCGGCGAGAGCCAGATATCCTTCCTCGAAGACATGATGTGGGAGCAGGGCTTCCTCGACAGCCGGCAGATGGCCGGAGCGTTCCAGATGTTGCGCTCGAACGACCTGATCTGGTCGCGCGTGGTGCACGATTATCTGCTCGGCGAGCGCGAAACGATGACGGACCTGATGGCCTGGAACGCGGATGCGACGCGGATGCCGTACCGCATGCATTCGGAGTATCTGCGGCATCTCTTTCTGGACAACGATCTCGCCGAAGGCCGTTTCCTGGCAGGCGGAAGGCCGATTTCGCTCACCGATATCCGGACGCCGATTTTCGCGGTCGGCACCGAGCGCGACCATGTCGCGCCGTGGCGCTCCACCTACAAGATCAATCTGCAGGTGGAAGCCAAGGTGACGTATCTGCTCACGACCGGCGGCCACAATGCCGGCATCGTGTCGGAGCCGGGTCACCACGGGCGCAGCTTCCGCGTCCACACCAGGAATGCGCACTATGTCGACCCGGAAAGATATTACCAGGAGGCGACGCGCAAGGACGGCTCATGGTGGCCCGAATGGGTGAGTTGGCTGGAAAGCCGCTCGGGGGATCCTGTCGCGCCCCCGGCGATGGGCGCGCCCCAAGCCGGCTACACGCAGCTTGCCGAGGCGCCGGGCGCGTACGTCCTCGAAGACTGAACGCAGGATGGACCGCGAGCTGGCAGAGGAATTGAAAGCCGCTGGATTCCCGATCGCGGCCTATCGGGCCGGACACAAATTCTATCCGCCGGATCAGGGTGGCGGGTGGAGCGATACCGCCCGCCAACACGGCGTGACGGTCACGCGCTACGATCTGGAAGGCCAGATGCAGGCGCTCAAGGACGGCTATTATTGTCCGGACGTTTCCGACCTGATCGAAGCCTGTGGTTCAAGCTTTTCGCGGCTGTTCGTCGAGGCCGACATCTGGACCGCGGAGAGCAAGGATCCGGCATACAAAATCCTCGCCCGTTCCGCCGACGAAGCGGTCGCGAAGTTATGGCTGACCTTGAAGAAGGCGCGATAGGGAAAAAAGCCGATGCCGCAGCGCCGCAAACAACCCACCGTCAGCGCGCCGTCTGTATAACGAATACAAGCGACCTAATGGCGTTCCATCAAATAAGAGCTTTCGCCTCGTCTTCCGGCACGAAATTCTGTTGAGATACTCGGCACGCGGGCCGCGGTGGCGCCCTAAAGCCGCGCCAGACATCACCAAGGCCCTTGCATTCTAAAGTAAGATATTCATACTGAGCTTATACTTTGGGCAATGGCGCCTAAAAATACGGGCAAAGAAGCCTTCGGATGCGTCTTCGACGCGCCGAAGGCTTTTTGTTTTTTGGCTGGGATCAATCATAAACAATTGGGAGGTTGCAGATGTCCGGTACAGATCATGGAGGACGTTCGTCCGTCAGTGCGGTAGCCGAGGCCGAGGATCAGATTGATCACGTCCTCGGCGAAGAATACGAGCACAAACCGGTTCCACTTTCGGCCCGGCGGAGTCTGTTCTCGGTGACGATGGTATGGATCGGGTTCCCGATGATCATCACGGGAGCGATGACCGGTTCTGTGCTGGTGCTCGGGATGGGTTTCCAGCGCGCTCTCGTCGCCATGATCATCGGCAATATCATCATGTTCGGCTACGTCGGCGCCCTGGGAGCGCTCGGCACCAAGAAAGGAATGAACTTCGCGCTCATCGCCAGCATCGTCTTCGGCCGTAAAGGCTACGTGTTTTCGTCCGGCCTGCTGTCCACCCTTCTGCTCGGCTGGTATGCGGTGCAGACCGGCATCACCGGCAATCTCATCAGTTCGACATACCACTTGAACTATGTGCTGATGACGGTTATCGCCGGCGTGCTCTACATCGCCATCACCTTCGTCGGAGTCAGGGGTCTCCACTATATCGGCCTCGTCTCCGTGCCGCTGTTTGTCGTGCTCGGAATCTGGGTCGCGGCGGACTCGGTGGCCAATCACGGTTGGTCGGCGGTGATGTCCTACGCCGGAGCCGACGGCAAAGGCGCCATGTCGATGGGCGTCGGACTGACCATCGTGCTGACGCTGTTCGTCGACGCGGGCACGGTGACGGCCGACTTCAACCGCTGGGCCAAGGATCTGAAAGGCTCGCTGATCTCGACATTCAGCGCCTTTCCCTTCGCCAACCTCGTCGCCATGCTGGTCGGCGGCATCATGACGGCAGCGCTGGCGACGCCCAACGCCAATCCGTTCGGCGCCGACAACATGTTCGGCTATATGAACAGCAAGCAGATCGCGTGGCTGTCGGTGATTGCCTTCATCTTCCTCTACTGCAATCTCGGCTCGGTCTGCTCGCATTGCCTCTACAATGCGGCGACGGGCTGGTCGCGCATCCTTGGAAGCCACATGCGGCTTCTCGCGATCGCACTTGGCGTGATCGGCATCATCGTCGCTGCCGGTAACGTGTGGGCCTTCTTCATTCAGTGGCTGACGTTGCTCGGCATTCTGGTGCCGCCGATCGGCGCCATCATCCTGGTCGACCAATACCTGATGCGGGCGAATTCGGAAGCTACGTCCGAATGGCGGGCAATTCCCTTCATCGCCTGGGCGTGTGGCTCGGTCGTCGCCTACTTTGTCAGCGAGTATGCGCCGGAATATTCGACCGCGATCGCCGCCTTCCTCGTCGCCGCCGTGGTCTACGGCGTGCTGCAAAGTGTGATGGCGCCACGCACCCAATACGCGCGTTGATCTTAACTGATCGATCGAGAGCGGCGGTCGCCTTCCACGCGACCGCCGCGTGTGATCCCAAGATGAACCTAGGCTGGGGAGAAACACCATGGCGCTGGACTACGAAATCTTCGAACTTGGTGACGTGAGGCTGCAGCGGGGCGCGACGCTGCGCAGTTGCCAGCTCGCGTACAAAACATTCGGCCGAATGAACGCGGCGAAAGACAACGTCATCGTTTACCCGACATGGTATTCGGGCCAGCACTACGATAATGAATGGCTGGTCGGATCGGGAATGGCGCTCGATCCCGACAAATATTTTATCATTATACCGAACATGCTGGGCAATGGCTTGTCTTCGTCGCCGAGCAATTACCCCGAGCCCTACAACGGGCCACGCTTCCCACTGGTGACGGCATGCGACAACGTCCGGGTTCAGCATCGCCTTGTGACCGAAAAATTTGGCGTGAAAAGGCTGGCCCTCGTCACTGGCTGGTCGATGGGTGCGCTCCAGACCTTTCATTGGGGCGCGCTCTATCCGGACATGGTGGAACGCATCGGACCGTTTTGCGGCTCGGCCAAGTGTTCGCGACATAACTTCGTATTCCTCGAAGGCGTGAAGGCCGCGCTGACCGCCGATGGCGCGTTTGCCGACGGCTGGTACAAAGAAAAGCCGGCTAAAGGTCTGCGCGCGGCCGCTCGGGTCTATGCCGGCTGGGGCTTCTCACAGGCGTTCTATCGCGAGCGCCTCGATATCGAGCGATTGGGCTATTCCTCGCTTGAGGATTTTCTCGTCGCGTTCTGGGAAGGCTTCTTCCTGCCGAAGGATCCCAACAACCTCCTGACCATGCTGTGGACTTGGCAGAACGGCGACATCAGCGACAACGAAATCTTTGGCGGCGACTTCAAGAAGGCGCTCGGCGCGATCAAGGCGAAAGCGTACGTGATGCCGGGCCAGACCGATCTCTACTTCCCGCCCGAGGACAGCAAGTTCGAGGTAGCCAACATGCCAAACGCGAAATTCTTGCCGGTCCCCTCGATCTGGGGCCATTTCGCCGGCGGCCCGGGGACGAACCCGGACGACGTCAAGTTCATCGATAACGCGCTGAAGGAACTTTTACGTGCCTGATCGGAACGCCTTTAACCGGCATCACGTGGCGGTCCCAATTTAGACGGTATCCTCGAAAGCCTCGTGGAGGAAATAATGGACGGAGCGAACGAGATTTGCCGCATGGATGCGGTCAAATTAGCCAAGCGCATCCGCGCCAAGGAGCTGTCGCCCGTTGAGGTGATCGAAGCCGTGCTGACGCGAATGGAAGCGTTGGAGCCGCATGTCCACGCCTTTTGCACGCCGACACCCGATCTGGCGCGCCAAGAAGCCAAGCGCGTCGAGAAGGCTCTCTTGGCTGGCGATGACGCAGGTCCTCTTGCCGGCGTGCCTGTCGGAATCAAAGACCTGGTTTGTACGGCGGGCATCCGAACCGTTTCAGGATCATTCGCTTATGAAAACTTCATACCAGATGAGGACGATGTTGTTGTTGAACGCCTGAAGCACGCTGGCGCGATTATCATTGGTAAAACCAACGTACCGGAGTTCGGGTATAGCGCGGTCGGTCACAGCCCGGTCTTCGAAACCACGCGCAACCCTTGGAACCTTGAGCGCACATCCGGGGGGTCAAGTGCGGGTTCCGGGGCGGCAGTGGCGGCAGGCATGGGACCCTTTGCGATCGGCAGCGATGGTGGCGGGTCGATACGCATTCCCGCAGCGCATTGTGGTCTCTTCGGCATGAAAGCCTCCATGGGCCGTGTGCCGCTCTATCCCGGAACGAAGGACGAGCGTTACCCCGGCGTCTCGAGCTGGGAATCGCTGGAACATATCGGACCATTGAGCCGCACCGTGGCCGACGGTGCCCTCATGCTGTCGGTGATCGGATCGGGACCGGATGCACGCGACCGCCACACCCTCCCGAAGCCGGATTTCGACTGGATGGCGAGCTGTAATGGCGGCGTGAAGGGCCTGCGCGTCGCCTACAGCGCCGATTGGGGCTACGCCGCCGTCGACCCCGAGGTGCGCCGAGTCGTTGGCGATGCTGTCAAGGTCTTCGAGCGCGATCTCGGCTGCGTCGTCGAGGAGGCTCATCCCGGCTTTGAGGATCCCTATCTCGCCTTCTGGGGGGTCGTTGCGCTGGAATCCGATCTTCGCGGCTTGCGGGCCATGGTCGCCAAGCACGGCCACCACATGACACCGCACATCGTCGATTTCATTATGCGGCCCTGGACAGCCGAAGAGCTGACCGATGCTGTGATGGTGCGGAAGGCGGTGAACAACAAGATGTGGCGTTTCATGTCGCGCTACGACTTGTTGCTGACACCGACGTTGGCAGTACCGCCATTCCCGCTTCATGTGCAGGGGCCAGAAAAAATCGACGGCAATATCGTTCCGCCGTTCAAATGGCTCGCTTTTACCTTCCCGTTCAATCTGACCGGGCAGCCCGCGGCGACGGTACCTGCGGGATTTAGCAAAGATGGGTTACCTATCGGACTGCAGATTATCGGCCGACACCTGGATGACCCAACCGTGATGAGAGCGGCTGCGGCGTTTGAGATGGCGCAGCCATGGCGCGACAAATGGCCGTCATTGCTGACATCGTTGGGCCTTTAGGAAAATTCAAGCACGCGAGCCAGTGTCTATCCGTACCGTTAGTTGCGCCTGTCGTTTCGAGTGACAAGTCTGACGACCGACAAAAAGATCAACGAACCGACGAGGGCGTCGATCACCACGGGATCGAATCCCAGGCCAATTTCGAACCCAACTTTTGACAACAATAGCCCGCCGACGACTGCGCCGATGATGCCGGTTACGATGTCGCCGGCGGGCCCAAAGCGGCTGCCATTGACGACCACAGTGGTAAGCACGCCAACGATGGCGCCAACGATCAGCCAGACGACTAAGCCTTGTCCAGGCATGATCCTCCATCTTCCTATTTTCGCAGCATCGTGCTGTTTTGGCCATTGCGAATTCTAGGAACAGGTCGCCCACCGCTTTGAATAGGGGTGCCTCGCACGTGCCAACGTTTTGTACGGAAGCCGCCTGCCGATGTGGCGCTCGTCTGCTTCCAACATCTGCGACTGTACATCGTTATTCGGATATAGCGGTTCTGATTGGTCGGTACAGGTTACCGGAACTAGACACACGATCACCGCGTCAAAATCGCCATCTCAGCCAAAAGTGAAAGCGTAAGCCTGGACGCCGGGATCGAGAAACTCGATTTCGAAGGTGCGGTCCGAGATTCCGCCGCTCTCGCGAATAAGCTGGTACAGCCGGTGCTCGTCAACGGCACCGTAGCCGTCAGCATCGACATCGGCTCCGTGATCCGCGCCCGGCGGCATCCCGTCGATGGTCACCCTGAAACGAATCCGTTTTCCTTCGGTCGCCGGCCCGAGCACGAGATGCAGATCGCGGGCGCGAAATCGATAAACGATCCGGCCGCCTTCCTGGTTGAGCGTTGCGTTCTCGCCGCCGATCGTCCAGTCGCCTGACAAGGCCCACTGATCAAGCTTCGGTGTTTCGGCGACATAGACGTGGCTTTTGTCCTTGGCGGCGCCGCCCGCCGATACGAAATTCTCCGCCCGCGAATAGCCGATATAGGTTTCGGGCGATTGGCTTTCGATCATGCTTGGCGCCGCTTCTGCGCCTGACGCTTTCACAGAAACAAGAGCCGCAGAGTCGTCCTTATATCCGGCCTCGGCGAGCAACTGCTGAATCACGCGTTCGGATTCATCGTAATCGCCTTCGCCGAAATGATGGTAACGCGTGCGTCCCTTGGCATCGATGAAATAATGCGCGGGCCAGTATTCGTTGTCGAACGCGCGCCAGATCGCATATTCGCTGTCGACGGCGACCGGATATCCGATCTTCAAATCCGCAACCGCCGCCTGCACATTGCTGACCTTGCGCTCGAATGCGAATTCCGGCGTGTGCACGCCGATCACGACCAGGCCGTGATCCTTGTACTTCTCCGCCCAAGCCTTGATGTATGGAATCGAGCGCAGACAGTTGATGCAGGAATAGGTCCAGAAATCGATCAGGACGACTTTGCCCTTGAGGCCCTCGGGCGTCAGCGGCGGCGAGTTCAGCCATTCCACCGCGCCGGACAAGGGCGGGAAGCCGCCCTCGACGCCCAGGTTCGGCTTGTGAGCGGCGCCGTCGGCGCTCATCATCATGCCAGGGTTTCCACTCGTGACGACGGAGGCCTGCATTGATCCGCTCGCCTCCTTCGATCCGGGCCGCAGACGATCGATGAGTTTTTGTTCGAGCGCGGACGTGTTGGAGAGCGAAATGTTGGTGAGGACGCCGGTGTCGAGCCCTGACGCAACGGCGACGACCGCGATCAACACCGCGACGCCCAGGCCTTTCTTGACCCATTCGGCGGCGCCCAGCGAGCGTTTCATCGTCGCGAACACCCGCCCGCCGACAAGGAGAACGAGCGCCAGCGACGTGGCGGCGCCGGCGGCGTAAGCGAACAGCAGGAGCGAGGTGCTGGCGTTGGCGCCCTTGAGCGCGGCGCCGGTCAGGATGAGGCCGAGAACCGGGCCCGCGCACGGCGCCCACAAAAATCCGGTGGCGACGCCGAGCAGAAGCGACGGCACGATCGTCGCCCGATGTTCGTCCGCCTCGCGCTCGGCCGAAGCTGAAAGTCTCGCGCCGATCGTCACGAGGGGCTGCATTACCCTGTCAGCGAGCGCGGGGAATATCAGCGTCAGGCCGAACGCCGCCATGAGCGCTAGCGCGGCGATCCGGCCATACTGATTGGCTTCGACGGCCCATCCACCGGCAACAGCCGCGAGCGTCGCGACCGCGGCGAATGTGATCGCCATGCCTGCGAGCATGGGGAGCGCGTTCGTCAGGAACGGCCGATCGGCGCGGGCGAATACGAACGGCAGCACCGGCAGAATGCACGGACTGACGATCGTGAGCACGCCGCCCAGATAGGCCAATACCAATAACGTCATTCTCGCTCTCCCGGCATGGCGCCGAGCACGTTGCTTCGGGTACCGCATACGAAAGTCGGCGCTTGATTGTCACTGCAATAGCGAGTGTCACACGGACATGTGATTTCACCACCGCGCGCGAGCAAACATCCGTGCAGGTGCGGCAAGACGCGCGCTCTCGGCGTAGGAGACGAAGCTATGTCGCATGCTAGCCTAAGCAGGCGCGGCATCCTGGCCGCCCTTGCCGCACCGCACCCGCACTCGCGTTACCTGCCGTAATTGCTGCGGCGGTTCCTGCTATGGCCCTTCCGATCGAGCGCAATACCGAGCCAACTGCAATCGGCAAGATGTGGCTCGAACGCAAAGCGTTGCGGTGTAAATTCAACGCGGCGAATTGCGTGCGCGATAGTTTGCACGAGGAGCCTGAACGCCGCATGCCAAAACCTGACCCATCGATCGTATGCGTGGAGGCTAACAACCACGATGTCTACGGCTGGAAGGCATCTCACAGTGCTAAGCCACTTTCCGAGCCATACACCCTGCACCAATACCTTGAACCGCGGCTGATCGAGCGCAGACTGGAGGAAATTACACCGAATCCGGCGAAGCGTGTCGATCGAGAAGACGGGGGATTTCGTGATTGAGGTGTTGCCGAAAGGGAAAGAGTTCCCTCTGAGCGATAAACAAATTGCGTTTGCGCAAACGGCTAGAGGCTCGTCTAGAACTGTCGCGCCAGTATGAGAAACAAATAGAGCGAGTGCGCCAGCGGATCGGATTGGCGGCGGCGGAACGCAAGTCCGATCGACTTTGCGCTCAGGTTTGTAAGTTGGAATGGCGCATCCTGAAAGCGCCAGCCGTGGCACCATCTGATTTTGCTGCAAAGCTGGCGATCAATAAATACCACGGTGACGGATTTGGCGAAAAAGAAATGTTCGGGATACTCGCCGAATGGTTGCCGTGCCTCAGGCCTGGAAGGCGATGAGCGATCGAGCCGCGTGATAATCCGAGCGCGGGGCCGGCGATGCTGGCTCCGCGCGCTTCGAGGAGCGTCCCCCAAAACGGAAGTTCGCGCTTCGGCTATCACGGGCCGCTTAGGGCAAACAACTAATTTCCAGGGTCATCGCACGTTTGACGCGTGATGCGATCCGCCTTTTCACCGCCACAAACCAAGGTTCTTGATTGCGGTCGGTAAGGTTTTGGACTTGTGGCTCTTACAGTAGTCTGCGACCTTTGCGGAATTTTGTTGAAAACGATCGTAGTTCAAAATCGTGCTATTGGCGGCCCCATTATAATAACCACTCATCCAAAAACGAACGAAATCCCGCTCTTCTGGACCGTACCCGAGCCACCCTCCGCAGGTGATCTGATTCATGTCCATGCGGATTTGAGCGGCGCTAGGCAGCGAACCCGCCACCAGAAAAGCTGCTGTTACGAAAAGAACATTCCATCTCATCGCTACTCTCCGGGATCACAAGATGTCACTGCGGACCAATCGCGCTCTGCAAGGCGATCATCACGCTTACTTGCGGATGGGATTGGCACCATGTTTTCACTATCACGATGTTTTGTTGGTGAAGAACCACATCTACAACTCTCCGGCCGGCATGATTACTGAACCAGCCGCTCATCCACGCGGAAAAGTCACGGGACATCGACGGAGACATTGCTAGATAGTCGGCGCATGTGAACGCGCTCATATCGATTACGGTCTGTGCATTTGCAGCTACAGGCAGAAAGCAGGCTGCCAATGCTGCGCCAATCAATCGCATCCTCATTTTTCCTCATCCCTTTGCCCTGCGGCCTGCAGAGGCGCCGATCCTGCGCGTTATGAGTATACGCCCTAGCAGTGGCATTTGACCGCCGCAAGAGAGCATCCCAGGGTTCCTGGTCAGCTTGTTCGCGGCGTTGACAAGGGCTGATCCTGGGCAGAAGGTTTAGAGATAGCTCCGTAAACTTCGCAACTCTCAGGCGTCCCCAAACCGGGGGGCGATGTTGGCGGCGATGCGCCGGGCACACCCGCCCAACCGGCCATCTTTATTTATCATACTGGTCGGGACTGCTGATCGTCGTGAACCAACTTTCTCTAAGGTCGGCTGAAGCGATGTCACCCTTGACTAGCATGCACGTATTTATGTCGTCTGTCGAAAAGAGCGAATAGCTCGTCGTCTCACCATTTACTGTGATGGCATATTGTGTTGTTGCCTCGTCATAACGCCATTCACCCTTGCTCAGAGGGTTCTTACCTTCCTCGCTCTTTTTTGTTTCCCGCAACTCGGCGCTTCGATCATCCGAAAGCAATAGCCATTTTGTCCCATCAAACGATCGTGTGACGGCGCAGCTACTCAAATCAAACCATCCCGTCTCCAACGGACGCAACTCTGCCTTGTCCGGATGAAAGTGAATCTCATAAATGGCGAGGCTGGCGCAGGCGGCTACTATCAGAGCGATCCATGGTGCATGGCGTTTTTGTATCGTTGGCGCGTCAATTCTGGCGGTTTGCTCGCCGTCGCTGCAATCGATCGTCTGTTCAACTAGATTGCTCATCTACACAACCCTGTCACGCCCCTCTCATTCGCTACCAGCTCAACATAACCGACAGCGGCGCGTTGTGGGAGTTAGTCGCACGCGGTCGAATCGGCCATCGCCAAATCCACAGATGACGGCGGCAGCCCCCTAAAGAAAAGACCCCGCCAGAAGTAGCCTGCCGATGCCCAAGTTGCCTGACTGCTCCTCGACGACCAAGGCGGCTTGAAACGGCGGGTAGGCATCGGCGACAATGACTAGTGCGACTGCGAGGGTCGTGGTTCGACCTCCCATGATGGATGCTCCCAGTTTGTCCACAGCATAGGACGCAAAAGATTCACAAAAACATTAAGAGCTAAGCTGCTGCCGGCACACTGATTTTCCCTTGGGTGAGCCGAAGCATTTTTCGACGCATGCGAATGCGGCCGCCGACGTGCTCATCGATCGCATTGGATGTTTTCTTGGTCACACGCCGTTTTCGTTTCACTCTGGTACCGGTCGCTTGGGCAGGTCGGACAGGCTAGCAAAATTTACGAGCCGAGCGACCGGCTTCGTCTCGGGTGAACAGGCTCGCCGCCGATCGGCGCCTCCGGGCTCATCCTCGAAATAGAAATAGCCGAGCGCGGTCCGGCCGCGGACGACAAAGCAGGCCGCGAGAATTCTTCGACCGTCCAGGGCGGCGAGTTGTGGGAGCAAGCGCGCAACGGCTCTTTCGTAGTCGACAGGGATGGGGCGTCATTTTTGGCTTCCCATGAGCTTCCCAATGGCCATACTTGGGAAGATCAGCGGTATCCAGCAAACGAAATAAATCCCGTATTTTCAACGGCCGTCAGGCGTGCGGATGCCGTACCAGGCGTCGCGGACCTGCTGATAATGCACCATCGGGTCGTAGATCGTGACCGGCAGCCGCAATTCGTGCGCCGAAAGCCGGCCGACGGCGGACACGAGACTGTATGACGCGACGACGCGATCGTGCTGCGCGACGATCAGGTTGACGCGCGCGTTCACCAGTGCCTGCTCGGCATTGAGAACGTCGAGCGTCGTGCGCTGGCCGGCCTGGGCCTCATTGCGAACCCCATTGAGCGCCCGTTCGGAGGCGTCGTTCTGGCGTATGGCCGCTTCGACCTGCGCCTTCGCCGCCTGAAGCTGACCCCACGCCTGCACGACATTCGCCTGCGTCTGATCGCGGACCTGGTCCACGTTGAGCCGCTCTTGTCCGACGGTCTCTTTGTTCAACCGGATGGCCGAGTATTCGGCGCCGCCCTGGTAGATCGGAATCGAGAGATTGAGCATCGCGGTCCCGAGAACAAGATTGGGCGTGAGGATGTTAGAAAAGACCTGTTGCTGCACGCCGCCCTGGAAAGCGAGCGTCGGCCACAACGCGCCTTCCGCGATCTTGACTTGCAGCTGCGCGACGTCGACCCCGTATAGGGCGGCGGTCACTGCGGGATTTTCGGCCGTGCCGACCGTGATCGCGGCGTTCAGCGTCGTCGGCGCCAGCCGATCCACCGGCGAGGCTGGGGCGAGGTTGGCCGGATCGATCCCGATGATGCGGCGATAATTGGCGCGCGTCGTCATCAATGTGGATTCGGCGCCGTGCAGGCTGGCCTCACCGGCGGCAAGCTGGGCCTCGGCCTGGGCGACATCGGTTGCCGTGACCTGGCCGGCCGCAAAGCGGTTGCGCGTGTCTTTCAGCGTCCGCTGCAAGACCTTTATGTTGTTCTGCTGCACCTCGAGATTTGCGGTGTCGCGCGACACGTCCATGTAGGCCGACGCCGCCGACAGCAGCACCGACTCTTCCATCATGCGCAGCGTCTCGCGTGCGGCAGAGACCTGACTCTCGGCTTTGCGCACCTTGTTGGCGGTTTGCTGGCCGTTGAACAATGTCTGCGTGCCGTTGACCCCGACCGCACGCGGGGTGGTAAAGCCTTTGACGTTGAAATTAATGCCGTTCGGCAAGGCCTGGCTGGACCGGCGGAAAAACGCCGGACTCGTTGGTATATTGCTCGCCGACCGAAGCGGTCGCGGAGAGGGTAGGGCGATACCCCGACAGCGCCTGCGACACGCCCTCGTCGTTTTGCCGGACGACAGCGCGCTGCGCATTGAGCTGTGGATTGCTCTGGTAGGCGCGGGCCAGAGCCGCTTCCATCGTTTCCGCGGCGAGGTTGCCGGGTAGGGCGAGAGCGAGCGCCACCGCGGTCGTTACTATTATAGTGCGTCGATCAATGGTGCGCCGAACCCGTCGTGCCGGCCACGCACGCGACCGCTTTCGCTCCCCGGAAACCCTTACCCTACGCGTCAAAACCAACCCCAATTTGCGCGGCAAAAACCTTAACGTGGGGGTATTCGCCTTACAAGGATCGGGGCAGCGTTACACACTTTCATCCGGGTCGGCCGGCGCGGGTTGCGCCAGCATCATAAGCTCCCGCAGACCGAGCGAGAACGTGGCAATGATCAGCGGCAGCACGAAATAGAGCGCGCGAAAGGTCAGCAAGGCTGCCAGAAGCTCTTCCCGCGGAAATTGGGATAGTCCGACCAAAACCGTGGCCTCGATGACGCCGAGGCCGCCGGGCGCATGGCTGACCGTCCCGAGAAGCGTAGCTGTCAGGAAGGCGACCAGCACCGTCAGGAATTCGACCGGAGGTTCCGGCGGCAGCAGCACATACATCGCCAGCGTAACGAAGGTGAGATCGAGCGCGCCGATGCCGATTTGCACCAGCGTGAAGCGCAAGCTCGGCAGCTCGATGCGCCAGCCAGAGCGGCCGACGCTGCGCCGGCGCGGCGCGAGCCACAGCAGGTAGCAGACGATGGCTGACAACCCGCCGAGCCCGATCAGGCGATTGATCCAGGGCGGCAGATGATCGACGGCGCTGGCGGCCTCCGGCGCGAAGGCCGTGGCGCCTCCGAGCATGAACGCATTGCCGAGCCAGAACGTCATGCCGGTGACGAAGGCGATCTTGGCGACATCGACCACCGTCAGTCCCCAGACCGAGTAGACGCGGAGCCTGACCAGTCCGCCGGTCAGGACGGCGGCGCCGAGACTGTGACCGATTGTCGAACTCGCGAAGCTCGCGAGCGCCGCGACCGCGTAGGGGACTTTGGTGCGGCCGATGATGCGCAGCGCGAACACATCGTAAAACGTGAGGGTGATGTAGCCGGCGACGACGAACGCGCCCGAGAGTGCGATTCTTTGAATCGACTGCGCGCGGAGAGCGGCCACCACTTTCTCGAAATCGGTGCCGCGCAACAGATGGTAAAGAATGAACGCCGCCACAGCGAGGACGGACAGGCTGATCGCTGCACTGATCGTACCGCGGCCAAGCCTGGAAGTGATCTTCGGCGCGATGCTGATCGTCACGTTTTTGTATTGGGCGGCAGGGTAAACCAAATAGAACTCACCCGTGCGGTTTGGGCCGGCAAACTCTCATCCAACTGTAACAGAATTGTTACGAGCCAGAAGAATTTGACCACCGTGCGGCAGAGCACCGTCACACAAATGAGATAAGAAATCGCAATTGTCGTCGCAGTTGATTCTAACAACAAAGGGGCGGCCTTTGGCCGCAGGCCCAATGAAAGTTCTCGTCGCCACCGACGCATGGCATCCACAAGTTAACGGTGTGGTGCGCACGTTAGGGTCGCTGGCGCGGGCCGCAGGCAAACTCGGTACACCGATCGAGTTCTTGTCACCCGAGGGCTTTCCATCATTTCAGCTCCCGACTTATCCGGGCTTGCGCCTCGCCATCCCGAACCGGCGCGGGATCGCCGAACGCATCGAAGCGGCGAACCCGGACGCCATTCATCTGGCGACCGAAGGGCCGATCGGGTTTGCCGTGCGGGCTTATTGCCGGCGGAACGGAAGGCCGTTCACAACCAGCTATACGACCCGGTTTCCCGAATACATTTCGGCGCGCTCGCCGATCCCCGAAAGCTGGATCTATCGCGTGCTGCGATGGTTCCACGGCGGCGCGACAGTGACGATGGTGGCGACGCCGTCGCTGATGAGCGAGCTTGGCCAGCGCGGCTTTGATCACCTCGGCATGTGGACCCGCGGCGTCGACGTGGATCTGTTCCGGCCCGATCGCGCCATCGATCTCGGCTTCGAGCGGCCGATTTTCATGACGGTGGGTCGCGTCGCGGTCGAAAAGAATATCGAAGCATTTCTGTCACTCGATCTGCCGGGCACCAAGGTCGTCATCGGCGCGGGGCCGCAGGAAGCGAAGCTCAAGCGCGAATTTCCTGACGCCAAATTTCTCGGCCCGCTGGAAAACGGAACGCTCGCCGCGCATCTGGCGGCAGCAGATGTTTTCGTCTTCCCGAGCCGCACCGATACCTTCGGCATCGTTCAGCTGGAAGCATTGGCGAGCGGCGTGCCGATCGCCGCTTTTCCCGTTACCGGACCGAAAGACGTCGTCGGCGACAAGCCGATCGGCGTTCTGGACGAAGATCTCGGGCGCGCCTGCATGGAAGCGTTGCAGCTTTCCCGCGATGCCTGCCGCAAGTTCGCGCTCGACTATTCCTGGGAAAACAGCGCGCGGCAATTCATCGGTCATGCTCGCAAGGTAGCAACCGGTGCAAGTCCTAATCTTGAAAAGGCGATGACGATTACAGAAACCGCTCCAGGCTGACCCTGGGCTAAAGGCGGACTTTCTCAACAGGGTGGCAAAAAAGGATCTGCTATGACGAGCCTCTCGAATGTGGACCTCGACAAGACAACGGTCACCAAAGCCTATGACCGCTGGGCGCCGGTTTACGATCTGGTATTCGGCGCGGTGTTCGAGCGCGGGCGCGACGCGGCCATCGCCGCGGCGGAACGCGTCGGCGGCCGCATTCTCGAAGTCGGCGTCGGCACCGGCATCGCGCTGCCGCAGTATCCCAAGAATTGCACCCTTTGCGGCATCGACATCTCCGAACAGATGCTGCGCAAGGCGCATGAGCGCGTCGCCGAATTCGGCCTGACGAACGTCGAAGGGCTCTGGGTGATGGACGCCGAGAAGCTGACGTTCCCCGATAATTCCTTCGATGCGGTCGTCGCGCAGTATGTCGTCACCACGGCGCCCAATCCCGAGGCGACCCTCGACGAGTTCGCCCGCGTGCTCAAGCCGGGCGGCGAGATTATCCTGGTCAGCCGTGTCGGCGCCGAAGCGGGTCTGCGGCGCGCGGTCGAGCATGTGCTGCAGCCGGCGGTGCGCAAGCTCGGCTGGCGCACGGAATTTTCCTTCGAGCGCTACGTGAAATGGGCAGCGCGCACCAAAGGCGTTCGCCTTATCGAACGTCGCGCCATGCCGCCGCTCGGGCACTTCTCGCTCATTCGCTTCACCAAGGACGACGGAGCCGAGGTTATCCGCCCGAACTTCTCGCAGGACGACCAGCCTGCGGCGCGCGCGGCGTCCTGAGCCGGACAGTCCAGTTTCGCCTCGGCGCGATCCCTTCAGGCAACGGCAATTTGCCTGTCATCGGGGATTCACCGAATCGCCATATCCAGATTGAATGACCTTAGACGGGGGAAGGCAGATGGACGGATTTCGCGAAGCTCTGCGCATCCAGCGCTGGGACGATCACCGGTACTATCACCATAGCCGGATCAATCAGTCGCTGCACTTTGTCAGCGCGGTCAGCTTTCTGTTTTCCTACGTGATGATCTTCAAGGATCCGGCGATCTCGGCCTTTGCGGGGTGGCTGGTGTCGATGTCGACCCGCCAGTGCGGACACTTCTTCTTCGAGCCCAAGACCTACGACACGGTCAATCACGCCAGCCACGAATACAAGGAAGAGATCAAGGTCGGCTATAACCTGCGCCGCAAGATCGTATTGATGGCGATCTGGGCCGTGTCGCCGTTCGTGCTCTACTTCGATCCGACGCTGTTCGGCCTCTTCACGCCGGCAGCCGGCAAAATGGACTTTATTCGTCAGGTCGCGGTGATCTGGCTCGCCATCGGCATCGGCGGGGTGCTGTTCCGCACCGTGCATCTGTTCTTCATCAAGGATGTGCAGACCGGCCTGGTCTGGGCGACCAAAATCCTCACCGACCCGTTTCACGACATCAAGCTCTATCACAAGGCGCCGTTTGCGTTGTTGCGCGGCGAACTGATCGATCCGACGATCGGGCTTGAAGTCGCGGAATGGGAAGAAGAGGAAGCCGAAGAAGCGCACCACCTGACGTGATCGCGGCGCTTGCAAAGAGCTTTGCTGCCAAGCAGCCCGGACGGTCGAATGACGGTCCGGGCTGCTTTCTCGTTTCGCTGGCGACGGACTTGCTGGCGCAGACCTGTCGATGCCAGCTTCGCCGATGTCCGCCTTGCTGACGCCCGTCCGGGAGTGATCGGCTTATTGGCTCCGGGAGAACAGGCGGCGGGTGATCGTCTCTTTGAGGATCGTCCGCTTGATCGACTTGTTGGTGAGTTCCGGGCTGCTCCACCACCAGCCGTCGCGCTGCATGGCCTTCGCGGCGGCGACGAAGCGGTCGGCCACGGCATCGAAGTCGGCCTCGGTATAGTCGAGGCTGAAAATCAGACGTCCGGTTCCGATCCAGCTCAGCGCCAGTCCCTCGGCGCGCAGATAATATTGAAGCATCCAGTTGTAGCGCGACGGCCGCGTGTAGCAGACCGTCCAGATCGAGGACATGTTGGCGACTTCGACCGGCAGCTCTTCCGCGCGCAAACGCGCGTTGAGCCGCTGCGCCCGGTCGTTCCAGGTCTGATCGAGGTTACGGTAGAGCGCCTCGCCGTCCGGCGTCTGCAGGTGGCGCAGGAACTCGTTCATCGCTGCCATGACGTAGGGATGCGAATTGAACGTGCCCCGGGCAAAGCAGATGTCGGCGGGCCGGTCGTCGCGAAAGCGCTTCATCAGTTCGCTGCGTCCGCACACGACGCCGATCGGCAGGCCGCCGCCGAGGGTCTTGCCGTAGGTCACGAGATCGGCGCGCACGCCGAAATAATCCTGCGCGCCGCCTTTGGCGAGACGGAAGCCGACGAACACCTCGTCGAAGATGAGAACGATGTTGCGCTCCGTGCAGACGGCGCGGAGCGCCGCCAGCCACGCGGCGTAGGCGGCCTTGTCGAAATGCGCGCGGCGGCTGCTGTCGACGAGAGAGGAATCGCTCGGGGCCGAGGCGTTCGGATGCAGCGCCTGCAGGGGATTGATCAGTACGCAGGCGATATCGCGCCGCGTGCGCAGGACGCGGAGCGCCTCCTCGGACATGTCGCGCAACGTGTAGGTTTCGTGCGCCGGCACCGGATTGCCGATGCCCGGCTGCACGTCGCCCCACCAGCCATGATAGGCGCCGCAAAAACGCACCAGGTGCGACCGCCTTGTGTGGTAGCGCGCGAGCCGTACGGCCTGCATTACCGCTTCGGTTCCCGACATATGGAACGACACCTCGTCCAGGCCGGAAATCTCTTTCAGGAGGTTTACGTTCTCGAGGATGAGGGGATGATAGGGGCCAAGCACCGGGCCGAGCTCGCGCACCCGCGCCGCCCCGCGCTCGATGGCGCCCTTGTAGAAATCGTAGCCGAGGACGTTGACGCCGTAGGAGCCGCTGACGTCGTAAGCGCGATTGCCGTCAAGGTCGGTGACGATCACGCCGGCGCTCGATTGCACGAAGGCCGCGGACGGCAGATGTCGGCGCAGGAAGCGGCTGTATTGGAACGGCACCCGGTATGCGTCGGTGAACTGGAGATCGGAAATGCTTTCGGCGGCTTCCGCTGTGCGCCGGATCGTCTCGGCAAAGCGCGCCTTGTATTGCGCCGAGAGACGCTCCAGCCCGGCGCGCCGCGTGCCGGCCACGTCCGCCGGTGCGCCGTCGGAGCAGAAGAACTGTGCGTCGTCGTACTCGTAAAAGGGCAAGAGGCCGGCGAGGCGCCGCGCCATTCGGGAATGACCGGCCAGCGACCGATGCTTGGCGCGCGACAACTCGAAGCGCCGCCGCAGCTTCACCAACGAGGTCGCCAGCGCCGCGCCGCCGACCCCGTAGAGCGTCAGTGTCGTCGCGCCCCAAGCCGTCATAGCCTAGGCCGCCGTGACCTGAGTCGTGATGGTCGTTGTCATCGAATCGCGGTTTACGTGCCGGAGTTGACAGTCCCATGACGGTCCGTTCCCAGCTGATGCGCCTGATCGAACAGGAGGATATTAATTTCCTCCTCACCAACCGCATTCCGCGCCGCTTGGCGACCCGGTTCATCGGCTGGTTCAGCCGTATCGAACAGCCGATCGTCCGCGACCTTTCAATCGGAGTCTGGCGGCAGTTTTCCGGCCTCGATCTGCGGGAGGCGAAGCAGACGCAATTCCGCAGCATGCACGACTGTTTCACGCGCGAACTGAAAGACGGCGCGCGCCCGATCGATGCCCGGTCCGATATCCTCGTCAGTCCCTGCGACGCCATCGTCGGCGCCTGCGGCGAAATCGCGGGCACCGAGCTTTTTCAGGCCAAGGGGTTTCCCTATACGCTCGAAGACCTGCTCGGCGATCGTGACCTTGTCGAAGCGCACCGCAACGGGCGTTACGTCACGCTCCGGCTGACGTCGAGCATGTATCACCGGTTCCACGCGCCGTACGATTGCCGGATCGGGGAGGTCATCTACATCTCCGGCGACACCTGGAACGTCAACCCGATCGCGCTCAAGCGCGTCGAGCGCCTGTTCTGCAAGAACGAGCGCGCCGTCGTGCGGACGACACTCAAGGCCGGCGGTCAGCCCGTGACGCTGGTCGCGGTGGCCGCGATCCTCGTCGCCAGCATCCGTCTCCACTGTCTCGACGCGCCACTTAATCTCCAGCATCGCGGGCCGAACGTCCTGCCCTGCGATGCCGACTACCGCAAAGGTGACGAGCTCGGCTGGTTCGAGCACGGCTCGACGATCATCGTCTTCGCGCCCGAAGGCTTTGCGCTGACGGACAATGTTCGCGACGGCGCGATGGTGCGGGTAGGGGAGCCGCTGATGCGGCTGCCCTGACGCGGTTGTAAAAAATCAGCTTGCCGGCGGCGGCATCAGCGCGTCGTCGAGTTGCCGCGCCCGCGCATAAGCCGGCCGGGCGGTGAGCCGCTTCCAGTAGCTCTCGAAGGCAGGGCGTTTTTCAATGCTGTTGAACATTAAACCGAAGCCAATCTGCGAGCCGAGATAGACGTCGGCGGCGCTGAACTTGTCACCGAGCAGGTAATCGCCGGCCGACACCGCGTCGTCGAGCGCGTTCATGACCCGCTCGAAACTGCCGTATCCGATCGAGGCTTGCCGCTCCGCCGGCACCACGAAACCGAACGCCTTGTTGCTCACGGCTGCTTCGATCGGGCCGGCGGCGAAGAACAGCCAGCGATAATAGGGCGCGCGCCGATGGTCGCCGGGAGGCGGCGCCAGCCCGGCCTGCGGGAATGCGTCGGCGAGGTAGGCGCAAATGGCGGCGGCTTCCGTCACCACGGCATCGCCGTGCGTCAGTCGCCGGCACTTTGCCCATCGGATTGATGGCAAGATAGGCCGGCGCTTTCATGGTCGTGCCGTAGTCCAGCACTTCGGTGCGATACGGTTGTCCGACTTCTTCCAGCATCCAGCGCACGATGCGGCCGCGCGATCGCGGATTGGTGTAAAGAACAAGCGCCTCGGCCATGCGACTATCCTCCCATTTTCCCGGCGGGACCTTCCATAGACCATGGCGCGAAATCTTTCACGGCATACGTCATCACATTCACGTTTCAAGCGGTCCGGCGGTGGGGCCGGAGCGCGATTGATCGAATGGAATCGGATCGTTCTCTCAGTCGGGCGCGCGCAGCCGATAGCCGATGCCCGTCTCGGTCAGGACGTATTGGGGCTGCTCGGGATTGGCCTCGATCTTTTGCCGGAGCTGACGCACATAGACGCGGAGATATTGCGCGTCGGTCAGGCTGTCCCACAATTCGCCGAGCAGGAATTTGTGCGTCAGCACCTTGCCCGCGTGCTGCACCAGCACGCGCAGCAAATCATACTCCTTGGGCGAGAGCTTGATGTCGGTGTCGCCGACCTTGACCGTCCGCCGGACGAGATCGACGGAAAGATCGCCGACCCGGAAAATCGGACGCTCGCCGTGCGTCTGCAACTGATGGCGCAAGCGCGGCCCGCATTCGCGCCAGAAGCTCGTCCATCCCGAACGGCTTGGTGATGTAGTCATCGGCGCCCAGGTCGAGCGCCTGCACCTTGCCGGCTTCATCGCCGCGGCTGGACAGAACGACGATGGGAACGCTTTCGTTGCGAGCGCGGATCGTGCGCAGCAAGTCGAGGCCCTGCGTGTCGGGCAAGCCGAGATCGAGAATGATGAGGTCGGGAGCCTCGCTCAGAAGCTCGAGCGCGGCCTTGCCGTTCGGCGCTTCCAGCGTCTGGTAGCCTTGAGCGGTCAACCCCATGCGCAGCAGCTTGCGGATGGGCGGCTCGTCGTCGACGACGAGGACGCGGATCGGGGCGGCGCTCATGCCGCTGCTCCGAGGTTTTGCCGCTGGCGCGGGATCGGCAGGCTGATGGTGAACGCGGCTCCGCTGCGATCGGTTCGATTGGCGGCGACGATGGTGCCGTGCATGGCCTCGACAAAGCCGCGCGAGATGGCCAGTCCCAGGCCGGTGCCGGCGCGCACCTGATCGGTTTTCTGCACGCGATAGAACTTGTCGAAGATGTGATCCAGTTCGTTGGCCGGAATACCGCTGCCTTCGTCGAGCACGCGCAGGCAGACCGCTTCCGCATCCCGCCAGCTCTGGACGCGGATTGTCGTTTCGGCGGGCGCGTATTTTGCGGCGTTGTCGAGCAGATTGAACAGCGCCTGCTCGAACAGCACCGCGTCAAGCTCGAGCATCGGCAGGTCCGGCGCGATCTCGAGCTCGACATTATGGTGCGACAGGATGCGGCTGGCGCGGCGGAGCGCGCTGCCGACGATCTCGCCGATGTCGTGCAGGGCGACGTTCGGCGTCACGGCGCCGGATTCGAGCTTGGTCATGTCGAGGAGGTTGGCGATGAAGCGGTTGAGGCGCTCGGACTCGTCGATAATGGTCGCAAGCAAATCCGCCTTCTCGGCATCGCCGAGCTTGTGGCCGATATCGCGCAGCGCGCCGGCCGCGCCCAGCACCGCGGCAAGCGGCGTTTTCAGGTCGTGCGAAATCGAGGTCAGCAGCGCCGAGCGCAGCCGTTCGGTTTCGGCGGTGCGCTCGACGCGGTCCATCTCCTCGACCAGACCGACGCGTTCGATCGCGAGCGCGCCTTGGTCGCGCAGCGCGTCCAGGAGCCGGCGCTGATCGGGCGTGAACAGGGGACCCGGTTTGTCGTTGTCCATTCCCATCACGCCGACGGCGCCGCGTCCGGTGCGCATCGGCAGGAATAGTCGTTTGGCGCCGGGCAGCGTATCGGAGCCGCGGCCGGCGGCGCGGTCGTTTTCCCAGGCCCATTTTGCTGCCGCGAGATCGGCCTCGTCGAGGATGTCCTCCGGCGGGTAGCGCGGCCTTCACCGCAATCGCGCCATTTTCCGGCAGCAGCAGCATGACCCGGACTTTCAGCATCAGCGCGGTCTGATACGCCGTGGCCCACAGCACGTCGTCGAGCGTTCCGGCTCCGGCCAGCTTGCGGCTGAACGAATAGAGGGCTTCGGTGACGCGTGCGCGATCAAGCGCGGCAACGGCCTGGGTGCGCCACGCGCCGCGACACTAGAGACGATGATCGCCACGAGGGTGAAAAGACCGAAAGCGACGACATTGGCCGGATCGGCGATCGTAAATGTATAGATCGGCGGCAGGAAAAAGAAGTTGTAGGCCACGCGCCGCCGCAACGCTTGCTAGCAGCGACGGCAACAAACCCAGACGCACGGCGATCGCCGACGATCGCGGTGAGAAAAACCAGATCGACGTTGCCGGCGCCGATCCACGTCTGGATGAGTTCAGCTGAAGCCGAGTGCCAATGCCACCGCCTGCCAGCGCGAGCGATATAGGCAGCGGGCATTGAAAGGGTCGTTCCGGCTCGGCGGCGCGCTAATCGATTTTTTTGGAATCAGTCTCGCCGGCAATCGTATCGCCGGCGATGACATGGACGCTGATATTGCCGGAACGGCGCACGAGATCGTGCACAACCGAGCCATGGAGCATCTCGAACCAGCGCGTGCGCGACGACT
Source organism: uncultured Alphaproteobacteria bacterium (assembly GCA_963850245.1). Classification (GTDB taxonomy): domain Bacteria; phylum Pseudomonadota; class Alphaproteobacteria; order Rhizobiales; family Xanthobacteraceae; genus BOG-931. The sequence continues at coordinate 136,858 of CAWKLA010000002.1, forward strand.
TGCCGATCACGATCTGGGTCACGTTGTTGGCTTGCGCGTAGCCGATGACGTCGTCGGCGATGTTCCGATCGCCGGCGGGAAGGGTAATGGCTTCGCCGCCAAGCGCTTCCGCCAGTCGCAGGGTATCGGCAATGCGGTCGCGCTCTTCCTCCGATAAGCTGCACGGCCCGCCGGCCCTCGATATAGAGTGCGGTCCACGGGCCATGCAGCCGGTCGGCCAGCCGTTTGGCGTAGCGGACAAGACCGGCGCAGCGCGGATCGTCGCTGATGCAGACAAGAATGCGCTCGCCCGCCGGCCACGGGCCCTGGATGGCGCGCGCCTGCATCTCGGTGAGCAACTGCTCGTCTACCCGCTCGGCGGTGCGGCGTAGAGCGAGTTCGCGGAGCGCGGTTAGGTTCGCCGGCGAAAAGAAATTCTCGAGCGCGCGTTCGGCCTGCTTGGGAACGTAGACTTTGCCTTCCTTCAGGCGCTGAATCAGATCGTCCGGCGTGAGGTCGACCAGCTCGACCGCGTCGGCGCGATCGAACACGGCGTCCGGCACGGTCTCGCGCACCCGCACATGCGTAATCTGCGCGACGACGTCGTTGAGGCTTTCGATGTGCTGGATATTGACCGTGGTGTAGACGTCGATGCCGTGGCTCATCAGTTCCTCGACATCGAGATAGCGCTTCGGATGCCGGCTGCCTTCGACGTTGGTATGCGCAAGTTCGTCGACCAGTACGATCTGCGGACGCCGGGCGATGACGGCGTCGAGGTCCATCTCGTCGAACATCTGTCCTTTGTAGCTGACACGCCGCCGCGGAATGACTTCCAGACCCTGCAGCAGCGCTTCGGTCTCCCTGCGGCCGTGAGTCTCCACGATGCCGGCGACGACGTCGTAGCCGTCTTTTCTACGGGCGTGCGCCTGCTGCAGCATCTCGTAGGTCTTGCCGACGCCCGGCGCGGCGCCGACGAAAATTCTGAGCTTGCCGACGCGCCGATCTTCGCGCCGCGCCGTCTCGAGCAGGGCTTCCGGCGAGGGCCGGCGTTCGGACGCGGGCCGTTGATCCGCCATCACAGATCACATCTCTCGCGACGCTGCGCCGCTCTAGCCGGCCGCAAGCCGGTCGAGCGCCAGATTGAGCAGCAATACATTGACGCGCGGCTCGCCCAGGACACCGAGCAAGCGATCCTGGACGTTATCGCTGACAAGCTGCCGCACGCGATCTTCGGTCAAGTTGCGGGCCTTGGCAACTCGCGGGACCTGGAAGTAGGCGGCCTCCGGCGAGATGTCCGGGTCGAGGCCGCTGCCGGACGTGGTCACCAGATCGACCGGGACGGTCGCGCCGGGATTTTCCTTACGCAGCGCGTCGAGATCCGCCTGAACACGATCGATCAGCGCCTTGTTGGAGGGGCCGAGGTTCGAGCCGCCGGAATTCGCGGCATTGTAGGGCGCCGCCACCGACTTCGTCGCGTCGGCGGGATCGGGCGCGGTGGTCGCCGACGGCCGGCCGTGGAAATATTTGTCGCTCTTGAATTCCTGGCCGATGAGCGTGGAGCCGACGATCTTGCCGTCGCGTTCGATCAGGCTTCCCTGCCGCCTGATGCGGGAAGATCACTCCGGCAATGCCGGTCATCGCCAGCGGATAGACCAGGCCGGTAATGAGCGTAAGTGCGACCAGAACAACGATCGCCGGACGGATTTCGCGCAACATGCGGGTTACTCCTCAAGCCAGCCGCAAGGCCGTGACCAGGAGGTCGATGGCCTTGATGGCGACAAACGGAATGATCACGCCACCGCCGCCATAGATCCAAAGATTGCGGCGCAGCAGCGCGGCCGCGCCGATCGGGCGATAGCGCACGCCTTTGAGCGAAAGGGGAATGAGCGCGATGATAACCAGCGCGTTGAAGATGATCGCGGAGAGGATGGCGCTCTGCGGCGTCGAAAGCCTCATGATGTTGAGCGTGTGAAGCTGCGGGTAGAAGGCGACGAACATTGCCGGAATGATCGCGAAATATTTCGCCACGTCGTTGGCGATCGAAAACGTGGTCAGAGCGCCGCGCGTCATCAGCAACTGCTTGCCGATCTCGACGATCTCGATGAGCTTGGTCGGATTGGAATCGAGATCGACCATGTTGCCGGCCTCGCGCGCAGCCTGCGTGCCGGTATTCATGGCGACGCCGACGTCGGCCTGCGCCAGTGCCGGCGCGTCGTTGGTGCCGTCGCCGCACATGGCGACGAGCTTGCCCTTGGCCTGCTCGTCGCGGATGAGCTTCAGTTTGTCCTCGGGGGTCGCCTGCGCCAGAAAATCGTCGACGCCGGCTTCCGCGGCGATTGCCGCCGCAGTCATCGGATTGTCGCCGGTGATCATGACCGTGCGGATGCCCATGCGGCGCAACTCGGCGAAGCGCTCGCGGATGCCGCCCTTGACGATGTCCTTGAGTTGGATGACGCCGAGGAGCCTATTGTCCTTGGCGACGGCGAGCGGCGTGCCGCCGGATTTCGCGATGGTGTCGGCGATGGCGGTTACTTCGCGCACAATTTCGGCGCTCAGCGTTGGCCGCAACACCTGAACCGCGCCGCCGCTGCCGACCGAGGTCGGCGAAGTATTGAGGTAGCTCAGAATCGAATCGACGGCGCCCTTGCGAACCCAGGACGAACCGATTTCGACACCGCTCATCCGGGTCTGGGCGGTGAACGGAATGAAGTTGGCTTGCAAGTCGGCAAGGTCGCGGCCACGAATGCCGTATTTTTCCTTTGCCAGCACGACGATGGAGCGGCCTTCGGGCGTCTCGTCGGCGAGCGACGCCAATTGCGCCGCGTCGGCCAGCTCGTGCTCGCTGACGCCACGCATCGGCAGAAATTCCGTGGCCTGCCGGTTGCCGAGCGTGATGGTGCCGGTCTTGTCGAGCAGGAGAGTGTCGACGTCGCCCGCGGCTTCGACCGCGCGGCCCGACATGGCAAGGACGTTGAAACGCACCAGCCGGTCCATTCCGGCGATGCCGATGGCCGACAACAGCGCGCCGATGGTGGTCGGGAATCAGGGTGACGAACAGCGCCACCAGGACGACGATGGAAATGGCGCTGCCGGCATAAGCGACGTAGCTCGGGATCGTCGCGGTGGCGAAGACGAAGATGATGGTCAGGCCGATCAGGAGAATGTTGAGCGCGATCTCGTTCGGAGTTTTCTGGCGCTCGGCGCCTTCGACGAGCCTGATCATGCGGTCGAGGAACGTGGCGCCCGGCGCCGCGGTGATGCGCACGCGTATCCAGTCGGACAGCACTTGCGTGCCGCCGGTGACGGCCGAGCGGTCGCCGCCGGATTTCGCGAATGACCGGCGCCGACTCACCGGTGATGGCGGCTTCGTTGACCGAGGCCATGCCCTCGATCACCTCGCCGTCGGACGGGATGATATCGCCGGCTTCGACCAGGACGATGTTGTCGACCCTGAGTTCGGTCGAGGGGATGAGGCGGTAGCTTTGTGAATCGCCTTCGCCGCTCACCAGCTTGGCCCTGGTTTCGGTCCGCTGCCGCCGCAGCGTTTCGGCCTGGGCCTTGCCGCGGCCCTCGGCGACCGCCTCGGCGAAGTTGGCGAACAGCACGGTGAACCACAGCCAGAGGATGATCTGAAATTCGAAGATAATATTGCCGCCGCCGGTCACGAGGTCGCGGATCAGGATGACGGTGGTGAGCGCGGTGACGATTTCGAGCACAAACATCACCGGGTTCTTCATCAGCGAGCGCGGATTGAGCTTGACGAAAGCTGACCCGATCGCCGGCAGGACGATTTTCGCGTCAAAGAGCGCCGATACCGGCCGGCCTTTGCGCAGCGTTGACGACTCCATCGCATTCGCTCCGGATCAGTTTGCCGAAAAAAGCGCGCCGGCGTTGATCGAGAATTGTTCCGCCAAGGGCCCGAGCGCCAGCGCCGGGAAGAAGGTGAGGCCGCCGATGATGACGATGACGCCGACGACCAGGCCGATGAACAACCCTCCGGTCGTCGGAAAAGTCCCGGCCGACGCCGGTATCGACTTTTTGGCGGCGAGCGATGCGGCAATCGCCATCGCCGGGATGATCATCCAGAACCGGCCGACGAACATCGCGACGGCGCCAGTGAGATTGAAGAACAGCGTGTTGGAACCCAGCCCCGCGAACGCCGATCCGTTGTTTCCGGTTTGCGACGTGTAGGCATAGAGGACTTCGGTGAAGCCGTGCGGGCCGGGATTGCTGATGGCTGCCGTTGCAGACGGAAAGAGGCATCGCCACCGCGGTCCAGCCAAGATACATCAGCGGCAGGACGAGGATGGCGAGCATCGCCATCTTGACTTCCTTCGCTTCGATTTTCTTGCCGACATATTCCGGCGTGCGCCCGACCATCAGCCCGGCGACGAAGATCGAGATGATGACGAACAGCAGCATGCCGTAGAGGCCGGAGCCGACGCCGCCGACGATGATTTCGCCGAGCTGGATGTTGATGAGCGGGATCATGCCGCCGAGCGCGGTGAAGGAGTCGTGCATCGCGTTGACGGCGCCGCACGAGGCTGCCGTGGTGATGACGGCGAACAAGGCCGACGCCACGATGCCGAAGCGGACTTCCTTGCCTTCCATGTTGCCGCCGGTGAGGCCCAGCGCATTGAGGGCGTTATTGCCGTGCGCCTCGGCGGCGTAGCAGGCGATCACGCCGCCGATGAAGAGCACGCCCATCACGGCGAGCAAGGCCCAGCCCTGACGCCGGTCGCCGATCATCCGGCCGAAGACGCTGGTCAGCGCCGCGCCAAGCGAGAAGATCGAGATCATCTGCACGAAGTTCGACAATGCGGTCGGGTTCTCGAACGGATGCGCGGCATTGGCATTGAAGAATCCGCCGCCGTTGGTCCCGAGCATCTTGATCGCGACCTGCGAGGCGACCGGCCCGACCGCGATGGTCTGTTTGGCGCCCTCCAGCGTCGTGGCGTCGACGTAAGGGCCGAGTGTCTGCGGAATGCCCTGCCAGATCAGGAACAGCGCGTAGGGCACGCATACTGGAATAAGGACGTAGAGCGTGCAGCGCGTCACATCGACCCAGAAATTCCCGACGGTCCGGGCCGAGTGTCGCGCGAAACCGCGGATCAGCGCGACGCCGAGCACGATGCCGGTGGCCGCCGACAGATAGTTCTGATGCGTGAGCCCCAGCATCTGCACGAGATAGGACATCGTGCTTTCGCCGCCGTAGCTTTGCCAGTTGGTGTTGGTGATGAAACTCACCGCCGTGTTCAGCGACAGGTCCGGGGCGACGGCCGATTGCCCGGCCGGATTGAACGGCAGCGCCGCCTGCAGCCGCATCAAAGCGTAAAGAATAAGAACGCCGCCGACGTGAAACAGAAGCATCGCAATCGTGTAGGTGACCGCGTGCTGCTCGCTGCGTTCATTGACGCCCGCCAGTTTGTAGATCGCGAACTCGACCGGCCGCAGGATCGGCGAGAGAAATGTCCATTCGCCACTGAACACGCGCGTCATGTAGGCGCCGAGCAGGGGCGTGAGGGCGATAATGATCAGGCAGTAGAGCAGGATCTGAATCCAGCCGACGACGGTCATGGTCGCGATCCCCTCAGAACTGTTCCGGCCTGAGCAGCGCGTATGTCAGGTAAACAAGCAACGCGGCGGTGACGACGCCGGCGAGCGCATAGTCGAAAATCATGACCGTGCCCTCACAGCACGTCGCAGGCGTAGACGTAGGCGATCGACACGGCGAACAGGACGAACCCGACCGCCAGCATGACGACGTCCATCATGGCAACGCTCCAGCCTTGCGAATTCCTATATTGTTCAGCAGACCCCGCTTGATCGCGCGGGACTTTGACCTCGATCAAGAACGTGCGGGAATCCCGTTATTCGCGCCCGATTAGCTGTCACTGTTCGCGTAGGAATGCGAGATGGGGCGGCCGGGCCGGATATAGGAATCTTATATATGCCGGCGGCATCGGCAGGCCGACCCAACGTTCCTATGCCGGCTTTATGCCGAAGGGCTCGCTTTCCGTCTCGAATTCATATGCGATCAAGAGCAGATTCGGACGCAGATGAGGCGAAATCAAAGGGACACATCCATGAGTGTCGTTGTTGCCGATGATCGGTCCGGCGCCAGTAACGTAGTAACCGGTGGCGGCGGCTTCTGGAGCAGGCTGGCGCAGGCGCTCGATCGGCATTTCTCCGATCGGTCGAAGCGCGCGATACCGCCGGTCATGGTGCGCCGCTCCAAATATGACATCGACCGATGCCGGCGGATGATGCGCGGAAACGGCTTCAATCAGGTCATGGCACCAACCGGCCCCGGCTTCGGCGGAATATCCCATCATCGTGCGGTTCGGGTGTCGCGATGATGCACGTTTCGCCCGGAAGCTTTGATTCTGCCGCCGACGCGTCTGTCGGGCTGCCCGACCGCCCCGACGCCAGCATTCTCAACGAAACGATTCCGTTATTTTACATCGGACGTAACCGGAATGGATTGTGGGTCGCGCGCGAAGCCGCGGGGCGCGCGGGCGGTATCTTTCTGTTTCGGGAGTCCGCAATGCGCTTCGCCGGGAAGCAAAGCTCGCCGGGCGGATGCGCGACCATGATCATTCATCGGTCGTTCGAGCTCGACATTGAAAATCAGGGCAATCGCCTGGTTGCCTGGCTCGACGCCGCACTGGGAATGCTGGCCCGGATCATACCGGCTTATCCGCCCGCGATGCCGATACGGCGAGAGATTTTCAAAGGGAAATAACGACCGCGGCGCCGGGCCCTCAAGGGCGGCGCCGCCGCGCCAAGGTCGTCTGTCAACGCCGCGTCATGAATGTCGCGTTAGCAAGGTCGCTGGTCCTTGCTGGGCCGCGCTGTTCAAGCGTCGCGGCCGTTAGACGTTCCTTTCGAAATGCCATAAGCTCACATTGATGGCGGTCGAAGCCACTATCGCCGACGGAAAGTCCCACGCACCGGTTGGCGGTCTGGGCGCCCTGATGTTGGGCGCCCTTGGTGTCGTCTACGGCGACATCGGCACGAGCCCGCTATACACCCTGAAAACCGCACTCGAATGGGCAGGCGGCGCCACGCCGGCGGTTGCCTTGGGGCTGCTGTCGCTGATCATCTGGACGCTGCTGATCACCACCTCGATCAAGTACGTGGCTGTCGTGATGCGCGCGGACAACGACGGCGAGGGTGGAATTTTGGCGTTGATGTCGCTTCTCGGCATCAAGCACGGCACGCGCATGGGAGTCATTACCATCGGGATTCTGGGCGCAGCGCTTCTTTACGGAGACGGAGCGATTACCCCGGCCATCTCGGTTTTGAGCGCGCTCGAGGGCCTGAAGATTTCGGCTCCGAATATCGCGCCGTACATCGTCCTGCTTTCGGCGCTGGTGCTGGTCGGCCTATTCGCGCTTCAATCCCAGGGCAGCGAGCGGATCGGAAAGCTGTTCGGCCCGATCATGACCTTCTGGTTCATCACGATCGGGTTGCTCGGGCTCCATGGCATCATGAGCCATCCGAGCGTGCTGATGGCCTTCGATCCACGCTATGGCTTTCATTATCTGCTGGCGCACGGCTTTACCGGATTCCTCACCTTGGGCGCCGTGTTCCTGTGCGCGACCGGCGCCGAGGCACTTTACGCCGACATGGGTCATTTCGGGCCGCGGCCAATCCGTTTCGCCTGGTATGGCCTCGTGCTTCCGACCCTCGCGCTCAATTACGCCGGGCAGACCGCGGTCGTGGTCGATGGCGTCGTGGGGGCGGGAGGCAATCCGTTTTTCACGCTATGCCCGGCGAGCTTGCAGGTGGCACTGGTGGTGTTATCCACGATCGCAACGATCATCGCCAGCCAGGCGATCATCAGCGGTGCGTTTTCGATGACGCGGCAGGCCATTCAACTGGGGTTGTGTCCGCGCCTGCACATCGTCCAGACCTCGGCCGCGGGCTACGGCCAGATCTACATCGGATTCGTAAACTGGACGCTGATGGCGCTCACACTCGGCCTCACGCTCGGCTTCCGTTCGTCTGACAGCCTTGCCGCCGCATTCGGTATCGCGGTCTCGCTGACCATGCTGCTGACCTCGGTACTCATGTTCCTGGCGATGCGGGAGATCTGGAACTGGAGCTTGCCGCTCAGTCTGGCAGTCGCGGGATTGTTCGTGGTCGTCGATACGGCGTTTGTCACGGCCAATATGATGAAGATACTCGAAGGCGGCTGGTTTCCGCTTGTCGTCGCCGCGATCGTGTTCTTCCTGATGACCACCTGGCTGCAGGGCCGCCTCGCGCTGCTGCGCAAGCTCGAACGCGACACCTATCCGCTGTCCGATTTCATCGCTCAGGTCCACGGCAAGACCCGCGTGCCTGGTACCGCGATTTACATGACCAGCCGGGTCGACGTCGTGCCGGTCCCGCTTCTGCACAATCTCAAGCACAACAAGGTGCTGCACGAGCGCATCGTGCTCATGCATGTCGTCACCGAGAACGTTCCCCGCGTGGCGCCGGCGCGGCGGATCGAGGCCGCGCATCTGGGGGACAATTTCCATTCCATCGTCGTGCACTACGGATTCATGGAACAACCCAACATTCCCCGAGTGCTCGACGCATGCCGTGCGCAAGAACTCCATTTCGACATGATGCAAACCTCCTTCTTCGTCGGGAGGGTTACGATCGTGGCGGACAGGCGTTCGGGCATCAGCGCGATCAGACGCCAGGTCTTCGAAGTCATGCATCGCAATGCGCTTTCTGCGACGGAATTCTTCCGCATTCCGCCCGACCGGGTCATCGAGCTCGGCGGGCAGGTCGCGATCTGATCCGCAAGCGGATTAACATCTTTTTGCTCGTTGCCCGCCGCACGCGCACTGCCACACCCGTCCGTGCCGGTCGCGACCGTGCACGGGAGCGATGGTGCTCGCGCTGGTCAGCGTAGGGCTGGCTGATTTATTTCATTAACCACATTTCCCGGCTCGATCAGCGTCAACCACATCGTGGACCGGATTGCGCGCGAGACCGAGCTGGTCATCGATCGAGCTCATGCCGTACCCGCGGGGACCGTTCCCGTTGCCAGACAGAAGCGAAGATGTCTCCAGCAAAAGATGGGAGCTCCGATTCTTAGTCGGCAGTCAGGCTACGTCTGCTACGTCGACATCAATCGCCTGTAGCGCCTCGCGCAGGCCTATCGCATACAGCGTGCATATCGAGACGCCGCGTCGGCCAGTTCGTGCCCGCCGGCATTCCGCTGCGCGTGATGTCGAAGGTCGAACGCGTCCCGCCGACGGCGCCCTGCATCTCATTGCCGCCTTCGATATCGGCTCCACGCGCACCATGCAGCAGGATGTCGAGTTCGGCTTCGCGGATTAACGTCGCTAGGAGAGGTCGAACGCCTGTTTCGCCAGCTCGGCGATCTTGGGGTCCAGCGGACGCGGCTTTAACCGCAGTCCGTGCCCCAGGACATCGACCAGTATCGTGAAGACGGCGAGACGCCCGTAGAGCTTGTCGTTCGTCGGCACCAGGTACCACGGTGCTTGTTTGGTCGATGTCTTGCGTATCATATCCTGGATGGCCACTTCGTAGTCCGCCCAACGCGCGCGATTGCGGAAGTCCTCGTAGGACAGCTTCCAGCGTTTGAGCGGGTTGGCGAGGCGATCCTTGAACCGGCGGTCTTGCTCCGCGGGCGTGATGTGCAAAAAGAATTTGGCAATGCGGATGCCGTCATCGGCCATCATGCGTTCGAATTGATTGATTTCCGCATAGCCTCGCTGCCATTCCAGCTTGCCGGCGAAGCCCTCTACCCGTTCGACCAGGACGCGTCCGTACCAGGAACGATCGAACACCACGATCTGACCGGGCTCGGGAAGCTTCTCCCAGAAGCGTTGCAGGTAGTGCCTGCCCCGCTCGTGCGATAACGGAGCGGCGATGGGATACACCTTGAAACTTCGCGGATCCAACGCCCAGCCCAGCCGCCGCACAATTCCACCCTTACCGGCGGTATCCCAGCCTTCGAGCACGACGACCGCGCGCTCGCGGGTGCCGAGATAGGCTTGTTGAATCAGTTGCAGCGTGTGCTGCATCGTTTGCAGCCGCCGCTCGTAGTCCGCAAGCCCGACCTTCGGATGTTTCGTGATCGCGGCGAGTTTGAAATTCTTCGCGGCGACGAAATCTTTTGTCTTCATGGCAGCGAGCTTGGCCACCCGTTTTCTCACGCTTCGATGCGTACCAAAAAATGGACGCCGGTCCGGGCCAGCGTAGCATCGAATACTGCGCGTGCGCTAATCCGGCTGTGGTGGGAAAAATATCTCGAACAGGCCTTCGTGGCGATCGACCACGGGTCTCGCTTCGCCGGTGCCGACATTGAGGGTCTTCTCAGGCGGGGGTGCCGTGCGATTCCACCAGCCGCCGCCGAGTGCCGCAAACAAGGCGGCGGTATCGGCCAGCCGAGCCGCTTGCGCCTGAACCACCTGAATGACCGCCTGCAGGTAAGTCGTCTGCGCCGTGAGCAGCAGCAGGACGTTGGCATTGCCGGTTTGCGTCTGCTGCCGCGCAAGATCGTAGCTGATCCTGGCCGCCCGCTCGAAATCGCGCGCCGCCCGCAGCGCGTCGGCGTCGTTTTGCAGTGCCCGCAGCGAGTCGGCCACGTTTTGCACCGCGCCGATGACGGTCCCGCGATAGCCCCAAGCCACCGCATTGTAAGTGTCCTTGGATTCCTGCAGCTGATGCAACAGCGTGCCGCCATCGAACACCGTCTGCGTGGCATTGCCGGCGAGTTGCCAGAACAGGTTCTGCGGCGCCAGTAATCCGGCCAGGATACTATTCATGTAACCGGCGTTGGCGCTGATCGTGAATGTAGGAAGAAGGCTCGCCGTAGCGACCCCGATCTGCGCGCTTGCAGCATGAAGCTGTTCCTCGGCGGCGCGGATGTCGGGGCGTTGCTCGATGAGCTGTGACGGCAGGCTCACCGGCAGATTGGAGGGCAGGTGCAGGTCGGCAAGCTTGAAGAATTCGCGAGGTCCGTCGCTCGGATAGGTGCCGGCCAGCGCGGCCAAAAGATCGCGCTGTATCGCCAGGGCTTTGCGAAGCGGCGGTAGCGTCGCCCGGACCTGCGCCAAAGCCGCTTCCTGCGCCGCCACGTCGCTCCGATTGGCGTAGCCGGAGGCGAGCTGGCGTTGCATGACCTCGAGCATCTTGGTGTTGGCGGCGATCAGCTGGTTGGTGGCGTCGATCTGTCCGCGCAGCGAGGCCTCGGTGATCGCCGCAATCACCACGCTTGCCGTCAGTGTGAGGTAAGCCGCCTCGACCTGGAAGCGCTGGTTGTCGGCCTGCGCCTTGAGTGACTCGACCTGACGGCGATTGAGACCCCACACGTCGAACGTATACGCGACACCGACCTGCGCGGTGTAGAGGTTGTAAGGGTTGGCGGCGCTGTTGAGGACCGGCGTGATCGGACCGGCGGTCAACTGCCGCGTCGGATTGAAGTTGGCATCGACGAACGGGAAGAACTTGCCTTCCTGCGCGTAGACGGCTTGCCGGGCCGCACGCAGATTGGCCAGCGCGGTTTGCAGGGAAGGATTGTTGTTCAGCGATTGCTGGATCAGGGCGTTGAGCGCCGGCGACTTGAAGAGCGCCCACCATTCCTGCGGAATATCGCGCCCGGCGACGAAGTGCTGCGATTGGCCGAGCGGCGTGTCGGCGGCCGAGGTTCGTGGCGCCAGCGGCTCCCTGGTGTATCCGCCGTCGGGCGCGGCGGGATGAAGAAAATCCGGACCCAGCGCGCAACTCGCCAAAAGCAGCGCCGCCGCGAGAACGCCGGCGCCTGAATGCAACTTACTGAGCGACGGACCGGACATATTCGACTTGGAAGTATTCGAACTCTGAAGCGATACGGGACAGCGGTCTACACTTGACTGCCGTCACTATTATTGACGAACCGGCGCTAACTGGCTGTGCCTGCCCAGCCACAGTGTGGGCGATTTAGCATGGATTTGCACTGGTATCTTTCACAGTAGTCATCGGCATTTCACACGCTGTCGGTGACTGTGTTCCAATAGGGCTGCCGTCGGGGACAAATAGCGAAATAGTATCGCCGTGATAAACTGCGATGAGTCGCGCGGCGTGCGTGATTATTCGAAGCGCCAAATGCTGTTATCAGTCGAAGTTCTGTGATTAATGACAGTAGACGGCGAAGCCGGGTAATGGCCATTTCGCGGCAATCCTCACGTCTCGGGATGCGGTTTTATCCATGTTTCCGCGCATGACGACTGGCCGGGCGAGAGCCGCGATCATCGCCCTCCTTGCCATCGCGGTCGTGGCCTACGGCGCGTGGCGGTTTAGTCAGGGTTCAAGGCCCGAGGCCGGCGCGGCGGCGCGCGGCGGCGCCGAATCGAGCGATACGGCGAAGGGGTCTTCGCGGGCGAAGGACAGCGTCGATCTGTCGGATTCCCAGCTTGCCTCGGTGAAGGTCGAGGCGGTCGAAGAGCATGAGTTTCCGGTCGAGAAAGAGGCGGTTGGCAGCATCGATTTCGACCAGGACATGTCGGTTCAGGTGTTCACGCCATACCAGGGCCGGATCATCTCGCTCTACGGCTCGATCGGCGACGACGTGACAAAGGGGCAGACGCTGTTCACGATCGACAGCCCCGATCTGCTGCAAGCCGAGTCGACGCTGATCGCGGCAGCCGGCGTCCTGGAGCTGACGACGCGGAGTCTCGCGCGGCTTCGCGAGCTTTATAAGAACTCTCGCCGTCTCGCAGCGCGACGTCGACCAGGCGACCTCCGACCACCAGACCGCCGAGGGCAATCTGCGCGCGGGCCGCGATGCGGTGCGGTTTGTTCGGCAAGACCGATGCCGAGATCGACAAGATCATTGCCGACCGCAGCGCCGACTCTACGCTCGTGGTGCCGAGCCCGATCACGGGCCGGATTACCTCACGCAACGCGGCGCCGGGGCTGTTTGTGCAGCCGGGCAACGCGCCGGCGCCGTACACCGTCACCGATATCAACCTGATGTGGATGCTGGCGGAGGTACCGGAAGCCGACAGCCCGGCCTTCCGTATCGGCCAGCAGGTGCAGGTCACCTTGAATGCGTTTCCGGGCCGTGTATTTGACGGTGAGATCACAACGATCGGCGCGAACGTTGATCCGAATACGCGCCGCGTTCTCGTCCGCTCCGAGATCAAGGATCCGCAGCACGAATTGCGCGCCGGCATGTTCGCGAATTTCGTCATCCGCGTCGGTCCACCGGTGCGTTCGCCAGGCATTCCCCTGGACGGCGTGGTGCGTGAAGGCGACGGCACCATGACCGCCTGGGTCACCGCCGACCGCCGCCAATTTCACCAGGCGAACAGTCAATATCGGCGGGCAGCACGATGGCTACCGGCAGATTCTGGAAGGGGTGCAGGTCGGCGAACTGGTCGCAACCGAAGGCGCGATTTTCCTGAGCAATGCGCTCGCTACATCGTCGCGCAGTAGGGCGTCTGCGATCCAGCCAGAGACCCGTGGTTTGGAAGCAGGATAGAACAGTGCTTAAAGGGTTGCTTCAATTCGGACTGACGCGGCGGCCGATTGTTTTGCTGGGCTTGCTGATATTCGTGGGCGCCGGCCTGTTCGCGTTTCACGAAGCTGAATATCGAGGCCTATCCCAATCCGGCCCCGGTCATTCTGGAGATCACCGCGCAGGCCACGGTCTGTCCGCCGAGGAGATGGAGCGCTATTACACGATCCCGATGGAGGTCGGGCTCGCTACGACGCCAGGGGTCGACATCATCCGTTCGACCTCGTTCTACGGCCTTTCCTTCGTTCGTGTGACATTCAATTACGGCGTCGACTATTACTTCGCGCTCACGCAGGCGGCGATCAGCCTGCAGCAGAACGTCAACCTGCCGGGCAATGCAGTTCCTTCAGATCCAGGGCATCAAGCCTGGTCGGCGAAATCTATCGCTATCAGGTGACCGGTCCGCCACATTTCGGATTGACCAATCTGCGCACGATCCAGGATTGGATCGTGCAGCGCCGGCTGCTGACGGTCCCGGGCGTCGTGCAGGTCAATACCTGGGGCGGAACGACCAAGGAATTCGACGTCGAGGTCGATCTGCACAAGCTCGACGCCTATAACGTCACGCTGCCCCAGATCATTACGCGATCGGCAACGCCAACATCAATGTCGGCGGCCGCACGATCAGTTTCGGCCAGCAGTCGGTCAATATCCGCGGCATCGGCCTGCTGGACAGCGGCGGCAACGACGACCTGACGCAAGGCTATCACGTCGACGACATCCAGAACATCGTGCTGGCGCAGATCAACGGCGTGCCGATCAAGGTCAAGGACGTGGCCAAGGTCTTCGTCGGCCATGTGCCGCGGCTCGGCAAAGCCGGCCGCGACAACGAGGACGACGTGGTCGCTGCCATCGTCGTCATGAACCGGACGCTGCACACCAACGACGTGGCGCCGCGCATCAAGGCGGAAATCGACAAGATCAACACCGACGGCACGCTGCCGCCCGGCGTGAAGCTGGTGCCATTCTACGATCGCACGGTTCTGGTTTCAGTCACCACCAAAACCGTCCTGCACAATCTGATCTTCGGTTGCATCCTGGTCTTTTTGATCCAGTGGGTATTTCTCGGCAATCTGCGAAGCGCAATCATCGTCGGCGTCAATATTCCGTTTGCGCTGTTCTTCAGCATCATCATTCTCGTCCTGCGCGGCGAGGACGCCAATCTGCTGTCGGTCGGCGCGGTGGACTTTGGCATCATCGTCGACTCGGCGGTGATCCTGGTCGAGAACGTCTTCCGGAATTTTCAGGCGAGTCCGCGGGACCGTCAGCAGATCGTGCACGACCTGGGAGAGGGGCGCTTCGGCGCGGATCCGACCCGCGGGCCGGGCTCCGCGGCGTGGGACGATCGCCTGCGCATCATCTTTGCCAGCGCGCTGCAGGTCGACAAAGCTATTTTGTTCTCCACCGCAATCACGGTGGCGGCGTTTGTCCCGCTGTTCACGATGCAGGGCGTCGAGGGTCAGATTTTCAACCCGATGGCGCGGACCTACGGCTATGCGTTGTTCGGAGCACTGCTTGCGACATTTACCATCACGCCGGTGCTCGCTTCCTACCTGCTTCCCGAGCATATCGAGGAAACCGAAACCATCGTCGTTCGTGCACTGCGCTGGGTCTATTCGCCGGTCCTGCGCTGGTCGCTGGCCAATCGCGGGATCATGGTGCTGGTCGCCGTGGCTTGCCTCGTCCTGTTCGGCTTTCTGTTGACGCGGCTGGGAAACGAATTCCTCCCGGCGCTGGAAGAAGGCAATCTCTGGATTCGGACAACGATGCCGCCGACAATATCGCTCGAGGCCGGCATGCCGCTCGTCAACAAAATGCGGCTGATTCTACTGCGTCATCCGGAAGTGATTACCGTCGTGTCACAGCATGGACGGCCGGATAACGGTAGCGATGCGTCGGGCTTCAATAACGCCGAGTTTTTCGTGCCGCTCAAGCCGTTCGACGAGTGGGCGCCGGGAATGAGCAAAGAAAAGCTCGTCGAAGAATTGCAGACGGAGTTTTCGAACGAATTTCCAGGAATAGGTTTCAATTTCTCGCAATATATTCAGGACAACGTCGAAGAGGGACTGTCGGGCGTCAAGGGCGCCAATTCGGTCAAGATCATCGGCCGCGACCTGGCCAAGCTCGAGCAAATCTCCGATCAGGTCATGAAAGAAATGACGAAGGTCGATGGCGTGACCGATCTCGGCGTGTTTCCGGTGCTGGGGCAGCCCAACCTCAATATCAATGTCAATCGCGAGAAGGCGGCCCGCTACGGACTGAATTCCGGCGACGTTACCAGCGTAGTGCAGGCCGCACTCGGCGGCACGTCGGCGACGACGTTGCTCGAGGCCGACCGGCAATTCAGCGTAACGGTGCGGCTGGCGCCCGAACAGCGCGACACGATCGATACCGTGCGGCACGTCAAGGTCGGCTATCAGACGCCAAGCGGCGCCAACGCCTATATTCCGCTGATTGAGCTTGCGGATATTTCGCTCGATACCGGCGCTTCTTACATCTATCACGAACGCAGCGAGCGCTTCATCCCGATAAAGTTCAGCGTACGCGGTCGCGATCTGGGCAGCACCGTAACCGAGGCGCAGAAGCGGATCGCACATAACGTCAAGCTCCCCATTGGCTACCGCATCGTCTGGGCCGGCGAGTTCGAGGAATTGCAGCAGGCCAAGGCGCGTCTGGCGGTCATTATCCCTATCAGTCTGCTGATGATCGTGGTGCTGCTGTACGGCCTGTTCAATTCGCTGCGCGACAGCCTGCTGGTGCTTGCAGGCATCCCCTTTGCCGCCGGCGGCGGCATCGTGGCGCTTTATTTGTCCGGGCTGGATTTCAGCATTTCCGCGGCGGTCGGCTTTGTTTCCTTGTTCGGCGTTTCGGTGATGAACGGCATCCTGGTCATGACGTATTACAACGAGACCAGGGCTGGTGGCATGGGCCCGATCGACGCGATGTTCCACGCCGCCGAGCAGCGCATGCGGCCGATGTTGATGACCGCGTTGTCAGCCTGCATCGGCTTGTTGCCGGCCGCGGTGTCGACCGGCATCGGCAGTCAGGTGCAGCGGCCGCTTGCCACGGTCGTCGTTGGTGGCATGTTCATCGGACCGATCATACTTCTCGTAGTGGTCCCAGCGTTGCAAACATTCTTCCTTGGCGGAAGGCGAGGCGTACCGCCGGCGACCGACGACGCAACTCCGGCGGAAGAGTGAGTGTGATGCGGGGCGAGAGCGTAAGGATCGGCATCCGCCTTTCGGCGATTATCCTTCTCGGCGCTTTGGCGTTGCAGCCGGCCTTTGCCGAAGACGCCGGTTCCTCCGGCGCGCGGGATAGCGCGCCGCAACACCAATCCGGCGAGGGTGCCGGCGCCGGCAATGGAGCCAGGCACGACGGTGGCGCGGCAAAAGACGGCAAAAACAGCGATGCGGGGGGCCAGCGACTTCCGGCGGACTCGAGGGGAACTCCGGCTGCAGGTGGCCGACCTCCGGATGGCGCTGCCTCCGACAGCAAAGCTTCCGACAGTAAAGCTCTTGACGTTAAGACTCCCGACAATGTCGATACGCGCTCCGGGATGCCGCCGCGACGGCTGAACGATGGCCGGCCCATCAACGCCAGGACGGAGTCGCCACCGGGAAGGAATTTTCAGCGGCGGTTGTCATTGGCGCCGGATGCCTCGCGTCCTGTTGTTCGCAATTCGATTGGCTTGCCAATCTCGCCGCGCGGAATAGGCGAACGGCACGACCGCGAACATTTTGATACGCAGCACGCGACCCACAATCCCGCACTCGAAACGCCGGGGATTACCGGAAGCCAGGCCGGCCGCTTCTCCAGGGTGGAAGGGCATATTGGCGTGCCGGCGCCGAACGCGAATCCGATCGTCCGGCCGATCGCGCCGAACCGAGCGGCAATCAACGGCACCGGCATGACGAACCACGGCGTCGGTCCGTCGCGAATTGGCGGACCGACCGCCGCCGCCGGTGGCATCAGCGGGACGACGATCAAACCCAAGCATTGATTCGCTACAATCGATTTACGATGTCGCGACGCGCGGCCCGGCACATGGCTAATCCCGCGCCGAAGCGGATCGGCGCCGGTCGACGCAATCGCTCCGCTCGCCGGTTAAAATCTATGCAAACGCTTGGCTTGACAGCACTTTTGCGGAAAACCCCAACCTGCCGCAGGTGGCGGCTACGTTTTTTATATGTTTGATGCGGTACAACTATATGGGTTCTATATTTTAGTAGGGGAAAGGCCTATATTCCATTTTGAGAGTTCGAAACGAGCCCCGCAAATTAAGGGTGATTGGAGGAACCAATGACCTTGATGCCAATCGAATCGGCACGGCGGGTCAATACCTCTGAACTGGCAAATGCACCGCCGAAGCCCGTGCCTTTAGCTTTGAAATTGACGGGTTCGGCGCTGCGCTTGGTGTTTATCGCCTGCTTGCTGGCGATAACGGTTCTCGTGGCCTTGCCCCAAAATGAGTCGATTTGGACAGTCTACGATACGCCGGGCGACGTTGTTCGGTTAGTTCTGGGATGCGCCGTCTGCGTCTGGGTCGCAGTCCAGCTATTTTGGGCGCCAAACGACGCGCGCAGTTATTGGACTTGGATGTATTTCGGACTGGCGGCGATACCTTTCGCGCTTATTTGTCTTTACGCTATCTGGTAGTCGCCGCCGGCTTTGATATCTGTGCTGGCCTCGCGCCGCGATTGGCGAAGTTGTCGTTTGCGCTTCTTTGCTTGCGGCGACCCTTCGCAGGAATCATCCGCTCACCGCCAGCGGCTTACCGGCACACGTAAATAGCTCGCCCCCCGGGACCGACCCAGGAGCATGAGTGCCGCTGTTCGGAAGCGTCTATTACGCGCGCGATCGCGCGCCGTTGCAATTGCGGGGTGTGCTTACCGGCCTCGGCGCCAGTCGCTGCCGCTTGTGTCGCGACCGTGGCCAAGAGGATGGTCAAGACCATCGGGCTGAAAACCATTCCGGTCACTCGGTGCGTGCGCATGAATTAGTTCATCGCCTCCGCGCAGCCGGTTCGGATGATTCAGGAAAGACATCGGGGAGCTCGCGGCCGACGCCGAGCGGTGGATACAGATAAAGATCCATCAGCCACGTGCGCCGTCGAGACGACAGTCCGCCGAGCAGACTTTCCGCTGCGTGCTTCGCTGCCGGAAATCGCTTGCCCCAGCCGGCGAAATCGCGCGCCAGCACTTCCAGCGACACGATCGTCGTCGCGATCAGCAGAAACGATTCGTTGGCGCGTTTCGCGCCTCTCGATTTGGAGCCCTTTTTGAAGAGGAGCGTCAGCTCCTTATGGCTCTCGATGAGCTCGCGGGCATCCGAAAGCCACAGCATGTCGGGCAGGGCAACATAGCCATAAATGGCGTGGTAGCTCTCGATCAGCTTCCGGCATTTGGTGGCCAGGTCTTTCGGAATGAACTGGAAAGTCCGTTGCCTGGAGGCATGATTTTCCGCCGGACAACTCATATTCGTCGCGAAATCGCCGCTCCCATCCTCACCGTCCAACAACATTCCGACGCTCGAATAGCTCTTGATGAATGCCGTCGGAATCCAACCTAGGCGTTGTCGCCGTATACATGCGAGAGCGGTATGCGGGCTTTTAGGTATCAAAAAAATAGACGGCCGCGACGCGTGCGCGCTTTCGAAAATATCCGCGCATGCCGGTTCGCTGTTCGGCGTATTCCGCCGACCTTCAGGCGCCACCGAATGAGAGGATTTGCGTCGGCCAGCGCCGTTTGTCGGCTACTGTGACCGAAGCGCCACATCTTTGCCTTTTCGCCCCGCGGAAGCGGCCGCGTCATGCACGAAATGTGCCGTCGTTGCTAGTATTTCCCGGTTCCGGGCATTGGGGGGTGATCGGTGAAGGGGTCGGCGAAGTCGCTGTCTTATTGGGCTTCATCGGTCTCGATTGATCCATATCGATGCAAAAATGGCCGGGCCGGAATGCTGTGGCTATTTTTTAGTTATTAAAAAGCGGCCCGGGCAATATCAACTCCCTTTGGGTGCGACTGCGAAAAATCGCAGTGGGTGGGTCGTGACTGGAATGCGCGTTGCTTGAAAGTTGTGTGCGCTTGCCGGTTGTGAATGAAGAAACGGGGGACGGGGCTATGAAGAGACTGCTTTTGGTTGCCGGCATCTTGTTGCTGGCTGTCACCATATCGGGCCGCTCGATGGCGGGCGATGTATACGGCGGGCCGAAGGACGGACTTCCGACGGCGTGGATCGAAGGGCCGGCGTGCAATCCGTGGGTCGATTACAATTGCGCGGCTCCGAAGGTTCCGCCCAGGGTGCTCAGGGCGATGGAGCGAAACGGAGACTGCGATCCGTACCTCGACTACAAGTGCCTCGACGCATATCTGGGCGAGAACGTCGCCGGGCGCTTCTTGCGCTACTATCAGCTCGAATGGGGCAAGGGCGTAGCGCCGTCCGATCCATCGGCGCCGCCAAGCCGCCGGTCCGACGCGGTCTGGCCGCCGACGCCGCAGTCCTCGCCGCCGATGCCGTTCACCGAATGGCCCTACGGCGGCACGCAGAATATCGGCATGACGCGGCCGAATTCGGTCGACAGCCCGCTGATGGTCGCGATTGCCAATACCGGACTGGGGCACGCGATGAGCGACGCCCATGTTCAGGTCTATGGCTGGGTCAAACGTTGGCGGCAACATCAGCACCAACAGCGTGAAGCCGGGCGGCAACGCGCCTGCCGCGTATGACTACACGCCCAATACCATCCAGCTTGATCAGGCCGTGGTCTATATCGAGCGGCTGGCCGACACCACCCAGAACGACCACTTCGATTGGGGCTTCCGTCTCGCGACGCTGTATGGCGAGAACTACCGCTATACGACGGCGTACGGAATTTTCAGCAATCAGCTCCTCAATAAGAACGCCGTCAATGGCATCGATTTTCCGATGGTCTATGTCGACCTCTACTTCCCGGTGATGCAGGGAATGGATGTGCGCGTCGGCCGCTTCATCTCCATTCCGGACATCGAGGCACAATTGGCGCCGAACAACTACACCTACGTGCACTCGTTGACCTACACGTTCGACAACTACACCAACACCGGGATCGAGGTGACGCGGCCGATGACCAAGAACTGGATCCTGCAAATGGGCCTGAGCGTCGGCAGCGATACCGCGCCCTGGAACGTGGGCGCACGCCTCACGAACCTCATGCCGGGGAATGCGCTTTATCCCGGCACGACGTTCCTCAAGGATCCCGGCGCGGTTCCCTCGGGCACGTTTGGCATACGCTGGACCAGCGACGACGGCAGGGACGACCTCAACCTGGTCGCCGACGCCATCAACGGCGGCCAGTGGGGCTACAATAACCTGCAATGGTATGGCGCCACTTACTATCACAAGCTCAACGACTACTGGCATCTTGCCTTCGAGACCTACAATCTTCACCAGAACAACGTGGCGAACCTCGACAATCCCGCGGCCGCGGCGATCGTGGCCGGCGGCGGCACGCCGTTCAGCCCGCAATTCATCCCGTTCAATGCTCCGAACGGGGCGCATTGCGGCAACGCGACGGCGTTGACTTGCACCGCCGACGTCGAGACGTTCCTCACCTACGTCAACTATTCGCCGAATAAACTGAACAACTTTTCACTTCGGCTCGAATGGTACGATGACATGCAGGGACAGCGGACCGGCACTGAAGTACGCGTTAGTCGACGTTGCCGGAAGCTGGCAGCATTGGCTTTCGCCGCAAATCGAGGTGCGTCCGGAAGTCGCGTACTACAAGTCGCTCGACGCCCCGGCATTCAATGGCAACGCCAACGCCGGAATTGCTCCGACTCAAGAATTACGCCGTTGTCGGTGCGGCTGACCTGATCATCCACTTCTGAGCAGTGGATGCCCTCGGCGTCTGCAACACAAGCCATGCGCAGGACATGTGCTTGTGTTGCAGACGCCGACCTCTTCCGTCCCAGGTCAAAATTGCATGAAAATTACTCAGCGCCGTCCTGCCATGATCGAAACATGTGCAAAACAGGCCGTAATAACCACCGCATATATATTTTCCATATTTTTTCGCGGCGGAAACAATCTCGACTTCCTATGCACGCGTAGCGAAAGTTCACTGTGATAAATGCCAGCCGGGTGCGTACAGCGGTCGAACTGAGCGCCTTCGGAAAGGCAAAAGGGGTGTCTACTTTTCAGGAACGGCGCGGGCTGCGCGATCAGGCGGCATACCTGCCGGCAAGTGACGGCGACGCTTTATCCATCGGGTACGCCAACCGTTGGGTGAACATGCTTGCCGGCAACGCGGTTCCGCTGGGAGCGACGTTCGCCCTCGTCTGGCTGGCGACGGTCAGCCTCGTTTTCATCAACTACTTCGTCGCCTTCAATCTGGTTTCGCTGATCTACATGCTGCCGGTCGTGGTCGCGGCGACGCAGTGGGGGATCGGAGCCGGAATCGTCGCCGCGGTCGCTGGCGCTGCGGCCGCGGATTTCTTCTTCTATCCGCCGCTCTACACCCTGTGGATTCGCGATCCGCAGAACATCGTCGATCTGGCGCTGTTCCTTCTGATCGCGCTGGTTACCAGCAATCTCGCCGCGCGACTGAAGAATGAAGCGGTCGTGTTGCGGCGCCGTGAGAAGGAGATCGGCGAGTTGCACGCCTTCTCGCAAGGCCTCGCTGCTTGCCTCACCAGCCGCGACCTGATGTTCGCGGTGCAGGATTATCTTTCCAACACGCTGCGCTATCGCGCCGTGCTCATCGCAACCGCGCAGGACGACAAGGCCGCCGGCGACAGCACCGCTATTCCCGATGCGATCCGGCGGGCGGCGGCGAAGCTGATCGCGGCCGGTAAGCCTGCGGCGTCGATCGTTGCCGATTCGCCGGACGGGCGAGCCTGGTTGGTGCGGGTCATCATGCCCGAAATTCTCGGTTATGGCGCCATCGCGGTCGAGGTCGGCGAAAGCAAGGGCGAACGCACGGACGCGATCGCGCGGCGCGTCGAGACGCTGCTTGAGGAGGCGATGCTGACGCTCAAGCACCTCAAGATGAAGGAGGCGATCGAGCAGGCCACGATCAACTACCGCGCCGAAATCCTCCGCGACGCTCTCGTCGGCGGAGTATCCCACGAATTGCGCACGCCGCTCGCCTCCATCCTCGGCAGTTGCAGCGTGCTCAACCAGATGCCGGCGGTCGCTCGACGATCGCCGGTCGCGGGAACTCGTCGACGCGATCCATGAGCAGGCCGGTCAGCTCGACAACGAGATCCGGGATTTGCTCAACGCGTCGCGGATCAGCGCCAAGGGCGTGCGTCCGCAACCGATGTGGACCGACCCGACCGATATCGTCAGCGCCGCGCTGAAACAGAAACAGCGACGGCTGGCGTCGCACACGGTCAGCGTCGATGTCGCCGGCGACGTGCCGCTGGTCCACGTCGATTCGGTCCTGGTCGAGCAGGCGTTCGGCCAGCTTCTGGAAAACGCAGCGAAGTATTCGCCGATGGGGAGCGAAATCAGGATCAGCGGCCGTCGCGAGAACGGTTGCGTGGTGCTGTCGGTGAAGGACCAGGGAAGCGGACTGACCGCGGACGAGAAGGGCCAGCTGGGCCGGCGGTCCTTCCGCGGCCGGCAAGCGGCGGACGTCGGCGGATCGGGGCTCGGACTGTGGATCGCCAGCACCTTCGTCGCCGCCAACGGCGGCAGCCTGCACGCGGAAAGCCGCGGGCCGAACTTCGGCACGACGATGTCGTTGCGGCTGCCGATGGTGTCCGCCGAAACAGCGGAGCCGGTGGACGCGCTGAATGACTAAAGTGCTTGTCATCGACGACGAGGCGCAGATCAGGCGATTTCTGCGGGCGGGTTTCGAGCTGCATGGATTTACCGTGATCGAGGCGGAGAACGCGGCGGCGGGGCTGCGCGCCGCCACCATGAACGCGCAGGATTTGATCATTCTTGACCTCAATCTGCCCGATCTGGAAGGCTCTGAGGTTCTCGAGCGCATCCGCTCGTGGTCCAACATTCCGATCATCGTGCTGTCGATCCATGCCGACGAGCACGAAAAGGTCAGGCTGCTACGGCTCGGCGCCGACGACTATGTCGTCAAGCCTTTCGGAATTTCGGAGCTGCTGGCGCGCAGCGACGCGGCGCTGCGCCGGCATCTGCGTGGCACCAATCGCGATCCGGTGGTGAAAGCCGGTCCGCTCTCGATCGATCTGGTGTCGAGGGTGGTGATGCTCGAGGGCAAGCGCGTGCAATTGACGCGCAAGGAATACACGCTGCTCCACGGGCTCGCCACGCATGTCGGCCTCGTCGTCACGCACCAGCAGCTGATCCGGGAAATCTGGGGCGGCCATGCCGGCAACATTCAGTATCTTCGCATCCTGGTGCGGAAGCTGCGGCACAAGGTCGAGGTCGATCCGACCCAGCCGTCATTGATCGTCAGCGAATCGGGCGTCGGCTACCGTCTCGATCGAGGCGAGGCGGGAAACGCCAGCGGTCGGGAGATTTCGTCGGACTCCCAATGCGCCTAGGGCTCGATCAGGCGTCCGGTCGTGGCCTTGATGACGGCCTCGGTGCGCGTCGCGGCGCCGAGCTTGCCGCGGGCATTGTCAATGTGGAAGTCGACGGTCCGCTTGGTCAGGCCGACGATCTGCGCGATTTCGACCGAGGTCTTGCCGCGCGCGACCCAAGTCAGCATTTCGACCTCGCGGTCGTTGAGCGCGACGAGCTTCGGCCATAGTCCGGTGCGGGCGATGCCGGCGAGCCGCGCCGCGATGATCGTATCGAGCACGTCGAAATCGATCGGCTTGGTGACGTAGTCGTCGGCGCCCAATTGCCGCCCCTTGAGCTCGTTGTCGCGGTCGGTCAGGGCGGTGAGGAACACGAACGGCATTTTCGAAAAGCGCGGCGCCAGCTCGATCAGGCGTTCGAGCAGCTCGAAGCCCGACATGATCGGCATACTGATGTCGGACAGGACCAGGTCGGGCATGGTCTTGAGGATGGCGGAAAGCCCCTCGCGGCCGTCATGGGCGAGCGTAACGGCGTAGCCGCGATCGATCAGCTCCTCGGCGATCAGCGCCGCGGTTTCGCGGTCGTCCTCGATGCAAAGGATCCTTCTTTGGATTTCAGCCATGAGGCGACCCAACGTTGAATGCTATTGGCACCGGCGTCAGCGCGGAGCCCGGGCGGCGATTTTTCCGCTCGCCGGCTTCCGGTACGCCTCGCTTCGTATATAAGTATATCCGCATCGTGTATCGCGCTTGAGGCCGAATTCGGTCTTCGGCCCAGCGGCTTACTGACGGTCGATCCCATGCGGCAACCGCACTCGATCAGGTTCCATCTCACCGCGGTGTTTCTGCTGTTCTTCCTGCTGGTCGTGGTGCTCGGCATTTTCAGCATCTGGCATCTGAGCAACTTCAACCGGCTGTCGACCGAAGTGGCCCAGGTATGGTTGCCCAACACCCGCGCGGTCGGCGACCTGAGCAATTTTACCTCCGATTTCCGGGCCATCGAAGGCAGCAACCTGCTCTCGTCGGATCCCGCCGAGATTGCGGCGACCGAACAGCAGATGGCGGAACTCGACCGTTCGATCGCCGAGGCCGAGCGCGGCTTCGAGCGGATCAGACGCGCCGCCGCCGAAGACTTGTTGTACGGCCGCTTCAAGCAGCACTGGAACGAATACCGCGCATTCGTCAATCAGATCGTGATGCTGTCGCGCACCGGTCGCAAGGCCGAGGCGCTGGCAATCTATGGCGGCGCGTCGCGCGAAGCCTACGATGCGGCGAGCGACGCGCTCGGGCTCCTGACCGACCAGGCCGTCACCAACGCGCAGGCGGCAACCGATCGTCTCGGAGTGGCCTATCGGCAGGCGTTCTGGCTCATTCTACTCGGCATGATGGTCGCCGGCGTCATGGTCGTCGCGGCGCTCGTCCATATCAGCCGCTCGATCTCGGCTCCGCTTCTTCATCTGGCCGGCCGCATGCGCCGGCTGGCCGACAACGACACCGCCATCGATATCCCCGAAACCGCACGGCGGGACGAGATCGGCGAGATGGCGCAAGCCACCGTGGTGTTCCGCGACAACGCGATCGAGTTGATGCGCAGCCAGCAGGTCCTCGGCCGCCAGGCGGCGATGCTCGAAGAGAAGCTGGCGCAGGAGCAGCGGCTGGCGATGGCGCAGCGCAACTTCGTGTCGATGGCTTCGCATGAGTTTCGCACGCCGCTCACGATCGTCGACGGTCATGCGAGGCGGCTGGAAAAGCTGCGCGGATCGATCGCCGCGTCCGAAATCGGCGAACGTGCCGGGAAAATCCGCGCGGCGGTGCTACGGCTCACACACCTGATCGACAACATGCTCAATTCCGCCCGCCTGATCGATGGCGGCGCCGAGCTCTATTTCCATCCCGCCGAGATGGATCTGACGTTTCTGTTGCATGAAGTCTGTCAGTTGCATCGGGAGATGGTGCCGAGCGCACATATCGTCGAGCGTTTCGGCCCGGCGACCGGGCCGCTGGTCGGCGATGCCAAGTTGCTGTTTCAGGTCTTCAGCAATCTGTTGTCGAACGCCGTGAAATATTCGCCGGGCGGCGGCGTGATCGAAGTGGCGGCCGAGTTCGCTGCGGACTGGGCGGTCGTCGCTGTCGCCGATCACGGCCTCGGCATTCCGTCCGCCGATCTCGGACGGCTGTTCGACCGCTATCACCGCGGCAGCAACGTTTCCGGAATCGTCGGGACCGGTGTCGGTCTTTATCTGGTCAAGCTGGCGGTCGACTTGCACGGAGGCGCGATCGAGGTGAAAAGCAAGGAAGGCGACGGTTCGCGCTTCGTTATTCGCCTGCCGCTCAAACGCGCACCGCCGATCGACACGCCGCGCCAACACGAGCCGCGCGCGGCGCTCGACGCTCCATCAATTGCAATCTGGTCGGACAGCATCCCATGAAAACTGTTGCTTACGTTAAAGCTCTTGCTTTCGTTTTTGCACTCGCTTTGCTCGGCGTCGTCGCTTCTGCCTCCGGCAGTCGCGCGGCTCCGCCGGTCGCTTTACCCGTGAGCGTGCCGCTCGTTCAGGTGGATTGGCAGGGACCGTTGTCGTTGCCGCCGCGGTTTCGCAATCATTGCGCGGTCGATGTGTTGACCGGTCGTCCTTATTGCTCCGACCATTGCGGCTTCAACTACCAGTTCTATTTTTGCTCGCATCAATCGTTCGGCTGCTGCCGCGTCGGCTACGGCTATTGCGACTGGACCGGATTGCTGCGCTGCGCTCCGTAAGCGGCCTCCGATCGCGTCCCGACGGATCGTTCAAATGCGAGCGAATTCCTTAGCCGCCGGCTGACCAAGCCGCGGCAAAAACGGTCGTGGCGGTGGTCTTATTAGCGAGCCGTTCGCCGGGGCGTGGTGGGATGCCGTCGAGGGCCACATCATGCGTTCCATCACGGTTTTCGCCGGACTTGCGCTTGCAGCCGCGTTCTGGGTTCCGCGTCATGCGGCGAACTTTAAGGCCGCCGAGGAGCCGGCCCGGCTATCGGCTCATCCGTTGACACCGGTCGCCGCCGCCGACGTGCAGCCCAAGTCTGTCACTGTGCCACGCGATTCACGCGGTCAGTTCGAGGTCGACGCCGTGGTCAACGGCCGTCACGTGGATTTCATGGTCGATACCGGCGCTTCCGTCATCGCGCTCACCGCCCGCGATGCCGCCCGGCTCGGCATACGCCCGTCGCAGAATGCCTTTGTCGCCGAGGTCAGGACCGCGAACGGCAAGGTACGCGCGGCGCCGGCTCGGCTTGATGTCGTCCGGATCGGCGGCATCGAGGTCCGTGACGTGCCGGCGTTGGTGCTGCCGGACGAAGCATTAAGCGACAACCTCCTCGGCGTGGCGTTTCTCTCGCGGCTGCGGCGCTTCGAATACAGCGGCGGCAAGCTGGTGCTCGAGCAGTAGCCGGCGGTCGGCGCCAGCGCACCCGCCGCTAACGCGTCATTAACGATGTGCCGCGGCGACTCGGCAATCGGCACAACGAAATATCAATCGCTTTCATCTAAAGCCTGTAGTGCCGGAACCCGCATCATTCCCGGGTCCACCGACAGCGAGCTTTTGGCGAGGATTCCGGTCGATCGGCTCTCGCCGCGGCCGGACAGGCCGTTGAAGGGTACGCCCAGGATGCTGCGAAATTTGGCGAAATGTTTCAGGCGTGGCGCGCGCGAAATCTCCCGCTTCGGCTCTGCACGCCAGGGCGCGACCGCGGTCGAGTTCGCGCTCATCGCCCCGGCGTTCCTGGCGGTTCTAATCGCCTTGTTTCAAACGGCGGTGTTTTTGTTCGCGCAGATGACCCTGCAGACCGCGGCCGTGCAAGTGGGCCGTTACTTCATGACCGGACAGGTCCAAAACGGCGCGTGGACTGCAACGACGATCCAGAACAAGATCTGCCCGCAGATTCAGGCGCTGTTCACTTGCGCCAACGTGATCGTCGTAGCGCAGAGCTACGCGTCCTTTGCCGCCGCCACCACGACGGCGCCGCAACTGTACAATGGCAATACGCCCATCACGAGTTTCGCATTCAATCCCGGCACTCCCGGCGAAGTCATGGTCGTACAACTTGTCTACAAGTGGTCGGTCGTGAGCGGACCGCTGGGGTACGTAATGTCCAATCTCCCAAACAACGCTACGGAGATGATGGGCGTTACTGCCATCCGGGTGGAGCCCTATTCATGATGCCCCGTATCTTAAACGTCTATCGCTTCCTGAACGTCCATCGCGTCCTTCGCCGTTTTGCCGGTTCGACGCGCGGCGTCGTGGCGATCGAATTCGCCATGATGCTGCCGGTCCTGCTGATCGGACTACTGGCGACTTTCGACGGCGGCAACGCCATTGCCGTCTACATGAAAGTGCGGTCGGCGACCTACACTCTGGCCGCCATCACCAATCAATTTTCGCTCACCACGCCGATTCAGTCGACTGACATGACGGCGATCACAGGCGCCACCGCCGCGGTGCTCTCGCCGTATTCGAGCGCGCCGATCATCGTCGTCATTTCGCAAGTGGCGATAAGTGCAGCCGGCAAGTCCACGGCCACGGTCGATTGGAGCGCCACGCTCAATGGTGCGGCTCTCGGGGTCGGGTCGGTGGTGAATCTCCCGGGGAGCATCGCAACCTCGACCAACACATGCAGCTCGTATCCCTGTTATCTGATCTATGCGCAAGTAAGCTATAAATTCACGCCAATGTTCGGCTATTTTGCCCAGGGTGGCATCACGCTCTCGGACAGTTCGTTCGTCACGCCGCGCAGCAGTGTTTGCATACCGTACGTGCCGGTAACCGGCGCCACCTGTCCGTAGGACCTTCACCAAGATCTTCCCTGCCAGTATGGTGGTCCGGCGCGCCGGTTTGTGCCCGCCGGCGATGGCGCTGCTTACATGGCCGGGAGTGCAAGGATGAACGACTCGTCGGCCAAATTGCCGGTGGTGAAATTCTCTAACTGCGACGAGTTCGAAGCCTGGCTTGCGAAACAGTCGTCCTCTTCGAAAGGCGCCTGGCTGAAATTTGCCAAAAGCGGAACCAGCGTTCGTACGATCTCAAAACAGGACGCCATCGACTGCGCGCTATGCCACGGCTGGATCGATGGGCAGCTCGACAAGCTGAACGAGAAATATTGGCTGATCCGGTTCACGCCGCGCAAGAACGGCAGCAAATGGTCGGAGAAAAATCGCGTTCGGGCGAGCGAGCTCATTGCCGAGGCGAGGATGCAGAAATCCGGCCTCGCAGAGGTCGCCCGTGCAAAGGCGGACGGCCGCTGGGATGCGGCCTATCCCTCGCAGAGCCGAGCCGGCGTTCCTGACGATCTGCAACGAGCCCTCGACGGAAACAACAAGGCGAAGGCGTTCTTTTCCGGACTGAACAGCCGCAATCGCTACGCGGTGCTGTATCGCATACACAACGCGAAGACCGCCAAATCCCGCGCATCGAATATCGCGAAGTTCGTTGCTATGCTGGAGCGGGGCGAAACCATCCACCCGGCCAAGTGATGAGAGCCGGCGCTTTCGCCGGCCGGAGGCGCCGGCGCCATCCGCCGCAAGACTTGTTGAGACAAGCGCCCTATTAAGACAGGCCCTATTGAGAGATGTGAGCCGTGTTCACGGCCTGCTGGAACATCGTCTGCAGCGCGTTGTTGATGTCGGTCGGCGTGTTCGCGGTGTAGAAGAAATTGGGCGAGGCGCAATTCTGAAGCGCGGCGGGTATATTCGCAATGTTGTTGTTGGCGTAGCCGTCTTCGTTGCTGGCGAAATTCGGATTCGGATTCTGAATGGTGCCGTAAGGAATGTACAGAACCGCGACCGTGATGCCGCGGCCTTTCATGGTCCCGCAATAATCCTTCCTGTCTTCGCTGTTCGGCGGAATGATGGTCGCGGAATTCTGATACGGAACGGTCGCGTTGCTGGTCCAGTTTTGTGAGGACCAGCCTCCGTTCCATTGCGTCTGGTAATCCTGAGAGCCGTCGGTGATGAGGAACACGTAGGGCAGGGGACTATTCGAGCTTGCTCCGGTTCCGATCGACGTGATGAACGTGTTCATGCTGTTGAGCGCGTTCTCGAAATGCGTCCCGCCGGATCCAAGCGTGGAATTCTGTCCGGTATCGAGCAGGCTGGCGAGCTGGGCGGCGAAGTTGGTGATCGTGCTTCCGGTGAGGCTGGTCGTCAGGCCGACCGAGCAGGAATTGCTGCTGCCGGCATTGGACGTGCAGAGGTTCTGGATGAACGGGAAAAGTCCCACCTGGAATTGATTGGTGATCCCGTCATTGGTCTCGGTGGTGTTGGCCTTCTGCAGCAATTGGGTCACGGCATAGCCGACCGCGTCGGCGCGCAACTGGATGCAGGAAGTCGTTCCGGCGGTCGAGCAACTCGATACCGGCGGATTGGTCCAATTCACCTTGCTTCCGTTGGTCGAATTGGTCGTTCCCGCGGTAAAGGATGTCGGCGTGGTGCCCAGGCGCGAAATGATGAAGCCCTGGCAATATCCGCCCGGGTTTGGGTTCGGGATGTAGCCGCTGTAACTATGACCGACCGCAGGGATCGGTCCCTGACTGGATTGGCCGCAACCGTTCTGCGCGGTGAAATGACAGGCGAACTGGCAGCCGTTGGGATACGAGCCCAGATTGTCGGGATTGACGGCCATCAGTCGCGTCTGCTCCGCCGGTGTCGACGGGAAACTCATCGACCCGGAAACGTCGATCATCAGATAGAAATTGAGGTACGACGAGAGCGTAAAGCTCGCCGTGGACGAGTCCGAGATGGTGATGTTTGGATAACCGACGATCCCCATGAAGTAGGTGGGGACGGTCGTCGAAAAGGAAACGACTGCGGTTACCGTCGTTCCGGTTTTTGTAACGCTGACTGTCGGCGTCAGCCCGGCATAGGCCGTGGGCAAATTCGCCGAGAAGAAATTTGTCGCGTATGTTGAGCCGCCGGAGACGCTGCCATTGCCGGCCATCGCCTTGGCGGTGGCCAGGACAGGCGAGTTATTGGAAACGGTCGCGAGGCTTGCCGCGTCGGCGGCCGCCTGCAGCTTGGTCCGTATCATCGACGCGTTCGAATAATCGATGACGCAGCCGATAGCGCTGATCATCGGCAGGGCCGCGATCGCGGTGATGACCGCGACGTTTCCGCGCCGGTCCGATTTGAACCGGTTGGCCAGTGCTCGCAGCCGCGCGAACGGGGCGCTCAATCGAATTTCCGGGACAATCCTGCGCATGTCGGACTCGATCTGATCGGGGCGGTACCCGCGCTTCTATGCTGAATTCGCTAGGAAATTGTTACTTTGACCGTAGAGACTCGGGGGCTTTGGCCGGTCGGTCTACGAGGTGTTAACTTTTTACCGTAGCGATCGGGCGCGTCGCGCGACGACCACCGTGGGAGGGAAGAAGGTGACGTCCTACGTCCTTGCGATCGACCAGGGCACGACCTCGACGCGGGCCGCGCTGTTTCGCGCCGATACGTCGATCGCGGCGCTCGCCCAGCAGGAATTTCCCCAGCATTTTCCGGCCGACGGCGAGGTCGAGCACGAGCCCGAGGACCTCTGGACGACGACGCTTCGAGACCTGCCGAGACGCCATGCGCCAGGCCGGCGCCGACGCCAAGGATATCGCCGCTATCGGCATCACCAATCAGCGCGAAACCACGCTGTTGTGGCACCGCAGCACCGGACGTCCGGTCCACCGCGCCATCGTCTGGCAGGATCGTCGCACCGCCGGCATTTGCGCGCGCCTCAAAAGCGACGGGCTCGAGCCTACCTTCGCCGCCAGGACCGGGCTTCTGCTCGATCCGTATTTCTCCGGCACCAAGCTCGCGTGGCTGCTGCAGAAAGACCCCGAGATCGGCGCGCTCGCCACGCGCGGCGAACTCGCCTTCGGGACGGTCGATACGTATCTGCTGTGGCGGCTCACCGGAGGAAAGGTCCACGCCACCGATGCGACGAATGCGTCGCGCACGCTCATGTTCGACATTCGCGAAGGCCGTTGGGACGACGCGTTGCTGGCGGCGCTCGGCGTGCCGGGCGCCGTGCTGCCGCGAGTCCTCGATTGCTCGGCCGCGTTCGGACATACCGACCCTTCGCTGTTCGGCGCGGCCATCCCCATTTGCGGCATCGCCGGCGATCAGCAGGCGGCCTTGATCGGACAGGCCTGCTTTCGTCCCGGCATGGTCAAGTCGACTTACGGCACCGGCTGCTTTGCGCTGATCAATACCGGACCGACGCCGGTCGTCTCGCGCAACAGGCTCCTGACAACGATCGCCTACCAGCTCGACGGCGAACGCACCTACGCGCTCGAGGGCTCGATTTTCATCGCCGGTGCCGCGGTGCAATGGCTTCGCGACAATCTGCGGATCGTGAACAGCGCGGCGGAGACCGGCGCGCTCGCCGCGGCCGCCGATCCGACGCAGGACGTGTACATGGTTCCGGCCTTCGTCGGCCTCGGCGCGCCGCATTGGCGGCCCGACGCGCGCGGCGCGCTGTTCGGGCTGACGCGCGCGACCGGACCGCGCGAACTGGCGCAAGCCGCGCTGGAGAGCGTGTGTTTCCAGACCGTCGATCTCCTGAACGCCATGAAGGCGGATTGGCGCGATGGCAAAACTTCAGGCGAAGTCCTGCGCGTCGACGGCGGGATGGCGGCTTCCGACTGGACCATGCAGCGCCTTGCCGATTTCGCCAGCAGCCCGGTCGACCGGCCGCGGATCAAGGAGACGACGGTGCTTGGCGCGGCCTATCTCGCCGGCCTGCAAGTCGGTTTCTTCCCCGAGCCGGATCGCTTTGCGCGGCTGTGGCAATCCGAGCGGCGGTTCATGCCGCAGATGGACGCGGCGACGCGGGACCGTAAACTCGCGGGGTGGGCCACGGCGGTCCGCAAGGTGCTGGCTTAACGCAAGGGTTGACGTTTCAACCGCGACTGGCGATGAAGAACCGTCACTTCGGCCCTGCGGAAGCAGTGACGTGCGGGTGTAGCTCAATGGTAGAGCAGAAGCCTTCCAAGCTTATGACGAGGGTTCGATTCCCTTCACCCGCTCCAGTCTTTTCAATCACTTGCGTCATTGCGATCCGACCGTTCTGACAAGAGTGTTGCTCATTCTGACAAATGGCCGACTTTTGTTCGTTCCAAACGCCGCTTCTTGGCTCCCGCCGCGACCTGCCACATGGTTTGCTTGGCGTACTCAGGAAGGACCTTTGACGACTTGCGCCGACCTTGCGCCCGTAGTTCTGCATCGCTCAGATCGGCGTCCGCACCCTCTGTAAACCCGCCATGACGGAACGATGTGAAGGTAAGTTCGTCCCGTAGACCCGCCGTACGAATGATCTTTCTGACCGTTCGATTCATCTGCCCCAGATCGTCTTTAGCTGTGGGCCACGGCCGCCGGTCGCCCCAGTCGCGACAAATCATATCTTGGGATGCAGCACGCGGACGGCGTCGGGCCGCCCCTTTGGAGGGTGGTGCGTAGCGTCAAAGACGCCGAATATGGCCTGCTCCTGTTGCAGCCACTCCCAGCCGATGAGGGTCGCCGCCGTGCTCCGACGAGCGTGAGAATGCCGTGCTCTCAGCACATGGCTGCGCTGAAAGGGGCGTTATTCACCCCAGACCTCGCGGGCGATCTCGACAACCAGCGCGAGCTTTGCAAACTGCTGGTCCTCGCTGAGCAAATTGCCCATCAAGGTCGATGCAAATCCACATTGCGGTGACAGTGCAAGTTGATCCAGATCGATATATTTGGTTGCCGCGTCGATGCGACGCTTGATGTCGTCTTTCTTTTCGAGGGCACCCTTCTTGCTGGTAACGAGTTCCAAGAACGATCATTTTTCCTTTCGGCACGAAGCGCAACGGTTCAAAATTTCCCGAGCGGTCATCGTCGTATTCCAAAAAAAATCCGTCGACGTTGAGTTCATTAAACACCGCCTCGGCGACCGGGTCGTAACCGCCGGCTGCCACCCAAGCCGAGCGGTGGTTTCCGCGGCAGGTGTGAACGCAAACGCTCATGCTGGACGGTTTTTCGGCAAGCGCGTCGTTGAGGAGCCGGATATAAGTCATGTGCAGCTTGTCTTGCGCCCCGGCCAACGGATTGATTTTTTTTCGGTACTCGGGATCGGCGAGCGTCGCAAACATGGTGTCGTCGATCTGCAGGTAGGTGCAGCCGAGGCGATCCAGCGCGAAAAGTTCCTCGATGTAGACGTGTGCAAGATCGCGCCAGAACTCTTCGGGCGATCCGTAGATGCTTTTATCCTCTAACGTCAAACCCAGGCCGTGCAGCATACTCGGCGACGGAATGCAAAATTTCGGCGTCGACTTCGCGACGGATTTTAAGAACGAGAAATCGTCGCCAAAAATAGCATCGGTGAGCTTGAGCCGCCCGACAACCTTCGGAACGTCGATTTCATTTCTGACGGCGCCAGTCTCGTTGTGGAAGGGCCGCTCCTGGGTACCCGCCGAGATCACGCCGCCAATGCGGCAGATGAAGTCCATGTGCCAGCTCCGGCGGCGGAACTCGCCATCAGTAACCGCTTTGAGGCCTACCTCCTCTTGGCGTTTTACGACGCGGCGAATCGCCTCGTCTTCGATCCCCCGTAGTTCAGCAGCGGTTATTTCGCCCTTATCCAGCTTGGCGCGGGCATCGAGCAGGTGTTGCGGCCGCAACAGACTCCCGACATGATCGGCCCGGAACGGCGGTCTTTTGCGTGTCGTGGATAGCCTGGCGGCGGGGGCTTTATTGGCTGTTGTCGACATGCTTTTGCACCCCGCTACATCAACTCGGCCCCCGACAGGGGCATGAAGCACGATCGTGCACCGCGCTTAAGCGGCCGCCAATCTGCACCGTCGATCATGTACAGTCTGTCCTGAAACCTCAGGACATCGAAAGCCCTAATGTCCGGACGCGATCGATGTTTCAATCAAGCCCGTGATCCGTATTCCCGAGCCGTGAACTTTGTATTTGCGATTGAGGAATATCAGAATGGATGTCAGTGCCTCCGCGGCCGCGGAATTACAGATCGGTCCGGCGTCGATACCGCGCAGTCCGATACTGGCAATCAGTTCCAGCGTAATCTTTCGGGCTTCCGCGTCGTCGGCGCACACGAGCACGTCGCAGTCGGCATCGGAGCCGAGATCCCGCAGTTTATGCGCCGCGACGTTCTGGAAGGCCGAGACGACGCGCACCTTGTCGCCGAGAGCGTGCTGTACAGCCGCGACCGCCGACCCGCCCGCCGGAAGCTGCACGTTGCTGACTTTAGGTGGCTTTAGCGGAACCGTCGCATCTATCAAAATCTTGCCTTCAAGCACCGGGCGCAAAGTTTCGATCATTGCCGTCTGAGCCTGATAGGGCACCGTCAAAATTACGATGCCCGCGGCGGCCGCCGCCGCCGAATTGTCAGCAAAACCTACCGCGCTGCGTCCAAGAGCGGCATTAAGTTCGGCGGCGACACTCGCCCCCCTTGCGCGGTCGCGCGTTCCGATCGTGACGCGGTGGCCGGCCTTGCCAAGGCGCAGCGCAATGGCGCTGCCCTCAGCGCCGGTTCCGCCAACCACGGCAATTGCCGGGAACATGTCTTTCATCCGGTCGTCTCCCAAATTTCTCGTTGCCGTCAAGGCTGTTGCGCCAGAAATTCAGCGGCGGCGCGATGACCGGCCAGGATGGTGGGTATGCGCGCCGGGTCCGTCCGACCAAAGCCGCATTCGGCGCCGATTCCGAAGTCCCGAACAACCTTCCTGGCACTCGAAATGCGCGCACGATTTCCCGCGTCGTCGTTAAATTGCAACAGCCCGAGATACAAATGCGTGGTCGCCGGCTTGCGCCATTGGCGCAGCGGACTGAAGAATTCGTCGTCAGCGGCTTTCGGAACGGGAATGTGGATGAAGTCGACCTGCCTTTGCGCAAAATCCGCGATGCCGTTCATGAGTTGCACCAGCACCGCCGCGTCCTTGAGAAGCAAAAGCGGCTGATCTCCGGGCGATCCATAGCAAAGGTGAAATCCGAGCTCGACGCCGTCGTTGACAACCTTGCTGAGGCGTCCGAACTGCTCAAATATTGCAGTTCGATATTGCGGATCGCGAACGGGAAAATAGTTTTCGAACAACAGGACTTCCTGGCATACATCGAATTGGATCGACAGATCAGCGCTCGGGATCGCCTCTAAGATATTGCTCAACGCTCGAAGCAACGAGCGTTCGTAGGCGCGGATATAGCGCTCGCGGCCGACAGGGCTGACATACATCAGGCCGGTCGCCATCGGCGTCGGCAGCGCGACCTGGAAACGGACATCCGGCCGGATCAACTCGGCGTCGCGCAACTTCCGAAATACGGCATAGGAAGCGAGAGCGGCGCGGTCGTAGCCGGTGTCAAAGTCTACCGCGTCCGGATCGGCCGCGGGCTTCAATCGCATAAGCTGGATGTGCCGCAGGACGGTTCCGTCAGCTTGCCTGACCGGCAATGGCGGATGCGTCGGATCGGCCTCCATTGCCGGATGCTCAGACAGCTTCTTTTGCTGAAACCTGATCCAAAGAGTACGTTCTCCCGTCTCGCCGTCGGGCATTCGCCGCAGGTATCGGCCCAATTCTCCGCTCAGCCGCCGAAATACCTCGTCCTCGGTTGGCAGTGGAATGCTGCCGACAAAATGGAGCAGGTCTCGTTCGGAGCGCATGCCAGCACCTTACGTTTGTTGGTACAAGTCTTAGCAAGGGATAAGAGGTGCCATTTGTCTGCCCTCAGTTATGGGGACGGGCGGACATGCAAGGGCCGGTCCGAAGGCTCGGCGCCAGCCGTTATGAAGCCAGCACGCGCTCGGCGTACATGTCGTTGAGGAGGGCGACGAGCTCGATCGTGCGCGAAATGCCGAGCTTCTGAAAGGCTCTTTGCCGATAGGTAATGACGCTGGTGCGCTGAACATTGAGATCCATTGACGTGCTTTCGATCGTCTTGCCGACGACCGCGCGGGCGCAGACTTCGCTCTCGCGATTGCTCAAAGTCGGCCATCGCATTTTGAGAAGCCGTTCAATGCCCCTGATATCCAGATGACAAAATGTGCCGCGCTGTTGGTGCAGCAATACCTCGTGCTTTAACGCGGTGGTCAAAAGGATTTGCGCGAGTGCCGCAAAAAAATTCATCTCGGCGGGCGTGAAGCGACTCGATCGCGGACCGCGAAAGGCGCTCACCTGGTAAAAATCATTCCCGACCCGCGAGAACAGGCTGACGCGTTCGCGCACCCGCGTCAGCTCGAAGCAATTACGATACTGCATGTCATCAATATCGTTGATGTCGAGCTTGGCGAGCGTGGTCGCGAAAGTCTGCTTGCTCGCAGCTTTTACCGATGGATCGACGCTGTGACAGCGACCGACAAAACGGTCGATATTCGCGAGAGCGTCGGTCTGATGGTGCACGCTTGCTGTCGCCAGGCATTTCAAGGGGCTTCCGGTGCGAAAGCGAAACACCGCCCAATGCTCGGCGCAAAGCGATTTCTCCAAAAATGCGAGGCAGGACTGCGCGTAGGACTCGGTGCCGACGGATTTCACCACCTCGCAGAAATTGTGTGTGTAAACGCTGATTTGTCGGTCGGAATGCGCCGGGGAAACGATCATCATGGCTTCTCCTCCCCTCGAAAATGCTCTTGGTGTGCTTCCGGTGGAAGCCGCCGTTTTTTGAAATTATACCCGACAATTCAGTACGATGCTACGCCGACGAAATCGGCTGACCGGCGCAATGGCAATCTAAGCGAGAAAACCGACGCATAAGCAGACGATGGCCCAGAACACCATGTACTCGATCCCAGGGTGCTGCCACCGCCACATCAGTGAGTGTGCGCGCGCGATGGCGTAGGAGGCGACGAGGAGCACCGCTGCTGCGATCAGCGCTGCTAGTCGCGGGTAAAGGCCGGTTATGAGTCCGACAGCGGCGATGACTTCCATCGCCGCCGTAAACGCAACGAAGAAGCGCGGCGGGCGCAGCCCGACTTTGTCAAAGAGGATAGAGGCGCGAGGGATGTTGCGAAGCTTTGCAACGGTGTGCGGGAGAAAGAAGAGGCCGCATATCACGCGAACGGCCGTTCTTGCGTCCACGACAACGTCTGGCGAAAAGAGATGCAACAATTAAGGTTCATCCCGTGGGGCCGCCGACAACGCGGCGACGCGATAGCTGTCGTCAAGCACCGCTTTAGCATTCGCCACCAGCCGATCGTCGGCCAGACCTGCTTTTTGCATGAGCTCGATCGATTTCGCGAACGCGGCGTCCGGAATCGAAAGATCCGCCGGAAAGACTTCTTGGCCCTCATATAGTCGAGAGCCATTTGCGCGTATTTGCCCTCGGCTTGGGTCAATTCCTTGGTGATGGACAGGAGCGCATCGTCGTTGGCCGCGTCATAGGCCCAGCGGGTTCCTTCCACAACACCGCTCAGGAACTGCACGATATCGTTCCGCCGGTTTTGCGCAGCCACGTTATCGACGACGAATGCGGTAAAGAGGATTTCCGGGATGAAATCGCTCACTTCGCCCAGATTTGTGTAGCCCGCGTCCTCGGCAACAAAGTTCAACGGCAGGAGCTGGACCGCGGCATCGATGGTGCCTTCTTGCAGCGCTTTCCAACGTGCCGGATGCACGCCTACGACCGCAAGCTCATAGTCGCCGGGGTAATGCAGCCCTTTCTGCCGCATCACGTCCATCGTGTACAAAGCGGTACCCTCGGTCAGCGACGACGTACCCAGTCGTGCTCCGCGCAAATCCTCAAACCGGCGGATGCGCGGATTGGCGATCAACGAAAGCGGCAGGCGGTTCACGTTGCCGGCGATGATGCGGAGGTTGCCGCCGCTGACGCAATCGCGAACGGCTCCTTCAGGCGGCGTTATGGCGATGTCGACTTGTCCCCCTTTACCGCCGCTGTCGCCTTGTCGACGGCCCCGAGGCGCTGAACGTCGATGGTGAGGCCGCGTCGCGCAAACATACCCTGACGCTCGGCCGCGATCACCGGCAGCCAATTAAATCCGCCCGCCCCGCCGCCGACCCTGAGCGTTGACGGCTGCTTGCTCGTTGCTTGCATCAAGGCTTTTCCTGTTTCTGCGCGCGGTTGCTTAGCACGACGACGATCCGACGATGTCATTAAAGCTTATGACATACGGGTGCGAAAACCTCTGTTATTGAAGGATCGCGAATGCCGTATTTTTGCTGACGCGATGAACCGGAACATCGCGTCAGCGCGTGCAGGTGCACCTGCAAAAAGCCTCGAACGACAACAGATCAACTTTCAGGGGAGGTCCATATGCGACGACGCGATTTGCTCAAATATACCGGCGCGACGGTGCTGGCTGCCCCTTTCATCCGCGCTGCGCGCGCCGATCAATCGGCAGTCAAGGTCGGCGTGGTGGGCGCCAAGACCGGCCCACTTGCCCCCGGGGCCGCTGCTACCTTTTTCCCGCCGTGGCAATTGTGGGCGCACGAGATCAATCAATCCGGCGGACTAAAGCTTAAAGACGGCGCCCGCAAGATCGAATTGATAGAGTACGACGACCACACCCAGCCCCCCGAGGCGATAAAGGCAATAGAGCGGCTCGCTGCCGTCGACAAAGCGGACTGGATTGTCGGCTTATACAGCACCGGTTTCAACATCGCCGCCGTGCCGACATTCGCCAAGCTCGGCTATCCGCAACTCGCGGTGGCCTGCGTAACCAACATCGGCGCCGATCTTGTCAAAAAAAATCCTCGCCTGTTCTTCGCCAACGGAACGACCACCCAATACACGTCCGGCGTAATCGATATCCTGAAGAAACTGCGAGAGGGCGGTCAGATCGGTAACAAGATCGCCATGGTCAACGTGGCGGACGAGTACGGCATCAAATCCGCAAACATCAGCAGGAAGCTCTTTCCGGCGGCCGGCTTTGAACTCGTCTTCGACAAATCCTATCCGCTCGGGACGCAGGATTATACCCCGGTGATCAAGGGCGCGAAGGCAACCAACCCCGACGCATTTATTGCGTATTCGTACCCGCCAGACACCTTTGGCCTGACCGATCAGGCCAAGATCGAGGACTTCAAAGTCAAGGCCTATTACAACGGCATCGGTTGCGCGTTCGCCGGGTTTGGTGGGAAGTATGGCGCCGCGGCGGACAATGTGATTGGCTTCGGGGGTATTCC
>CAWKLA010000003.1:0-351878 GCA_963850245.1 uncultured Alphaproteobacteria bacterium
AGAATGTCGGCAAAACGATGCTCAAGCTTCGTCCTTGGAGATCGCCCCATGGTTCGCAGAAATAGTCTTTATGTGATCGGCCGTCAGAACAGCGTACTCGAGGTAGATTGAAATGGCGCGCGTTGGTGACTTGGAATTTGCGGTGAATTCGGGTGAGACGTGGCCCTCTCTCAGGAATAGTTGGCCTTTGATGCCGGCGTGGATCGGCCCTACGTCAGCGGCCTTAAACGCAGAGAGGAAAACCCTACTGTTGACGTTCTGGACCGACTTGCGAAGACGCTCTCGTTCCCAATTTCGGAGCTATTCGTCGAACCCGCCAAAGGTTCGCCAGTGCCGAAGCCGCTCAAGAGCGGTCGACGGCCCGCAAGATAGAGGCCTCGCAAGCGGTTCCTCTGACATTTAAGCCCGAGGTCACGGGGGATGCGGTCGGCATTACGACCCGAACTCGCGACATCACGGTTGAGCGAGTTCTTCAGCGATGAGGTAACCTGTTGACCCACACGATCCCGGCTCGCGGTTTTAGGGCCCAGGAAGGTATTGACTGAGCAGTCGGCTCATCGGAGGTTTTGATCGGCGGGTCGGATAGTGGATCAGAAAGTCATGGCTCGAACCGATCGGCTTCCCCATCCGGGCCCTGAAGTTACTGGGGTATGAGACCGGAGCATTGACTTCACGTGGGTATCTGCCGTCTTCGCGGAACCACCGAGGGACCACGAGACGGCCTCTAGGATGTTGGGATCCCATTCCCGCAGGAACGCGTTTCACCCGTTGTTGGCGCCGACCGTCGCAACCTTCGATGACCTCGGGCTCAAAGAGATCGATTCGCTACCGGCAACTAAAGCACCCGCGTAGGCGGGGCAAA
The DNA here is from genome assembly GCA_963850245.1 of uncultured Alphaproteobacteria bacterium. GTDB lineage: Bacteria > Pseudomonadota > Alphaproteobacteria > Rhizobiales > Xanthobacteraceae > BOG-931. Next base: position 863 of record CAWKLA010000003.1, read on the forward strand.
CAAGATTTATGCCAGCCAGGCAAACCATCGATCAAGACAAGTTACGAATTGCTAACCAAGTCAAAAATTCAATATTTAAATTCTAAGAAGAGTCGTTTTTAATAACGGTCAATTGACCGATCCTTATCGCCCAAAAAACCATTTGGGCCGTAAGCGGGCGCCGCTCGTAAACCAATGAGCGGAAGGCACACGATCCCTCACGGGCCAGTGGGGAATCGCACTGATCGGGTCGACGACCCCAAGCCACGCCGTGGTCGGTGGCCTCTGGGTAACCGGCAAGTGCGGTCGCTAGCGAAGTGCGCAATCCGCTAACCCGCCACGATCACAAAATCGGCGCCGTCGCGTCAGGCGATGCTCCCGGGAGCATCGTCCTGAATGCGAAAAATCAGCCGGGCGTGATTGCCGCTCCTCCTTACTGGGAGGTGGTGATCGCGGATCGCTTCAGTTCGGAAGAAGGGATGGCGCGAGATCGGCGTCAGCTCGAAAACGGCTATGAGCGAAACGTCTCATCGCCAATGAAAAGAAAGAGCAAATGAGGAAGAAGGAGAAAAGAACGAGTAAACACTAGCAAACCAGCGAAACAGAGCTCGCGTCTCGTGATCGGCGCTTACGGCAGTGACGTCGGCGACGCATCAGAACTGTGCCGGTAGTCGAACCTGGCGCCACAAGTTGGTGCCCGGCTAGGATATTGCCTTTGCGAAGTTTGCGGGACGGAGTGTCATATCCATGAAATTGGAGGCCAACAATGGCAACCACCGACAACAAGAACGCGCTTAAGCATGGCGCGTTTAGCGACGCACTCATCCTTCCCGGAGAAGACCCTAACGATTTAGAAGCACTGCTCACCGATTTGCGCGAGGAATGGAACCCCGAAGGGCCGACCGAGAACGACAAGGTCGAGAGCATCGCCATTTGCATGTGGCGGAAACGTCGCTTCAGAACATATCTACGAAACTCGCTAGCAAAGAATGTAAAGCATGAAGCTGCGGTGGATCGGCACAGAAACCGCAACCTTGATCGGCTCTTGGACCTCTGGGACGAAATCGAAACGGCACCGCCCGGTTCCGTTACCGAGGACAATCTTGAGGAAAAAGTGGGGCCGACCTGGGCCAATATGTTCAAAAAAAAGACGCCGCGGAAGAACTACGATAGCGACGAAGCGTGGCTAAAGGTGGTGTGCAAACTCATCGAGGCGACACAAGAAACGAGCCTCACGCTAAGCCGCAATGAAGTAACGCTCGACGAGGAACTGTCGACGGAGTATTTCGCCAATCGCGAACAAGACTTCGAGGAGCGGATCGACGCCAAGATCGACAAAGACCTCAAACAACTCGGCCAAATCAAAACCATGAAGGCCATTGGTATCGGTCGACGTCCCGTGGCGGTTGATGTCGGACCGCTCAAGCGAATCGAAGCGTCATCCACTCAAACATCAGCTCAAGCTGCGGAATGAGATCGATACAAGTTATAGTTGTGTTTTCTCCAAAACGAGATTCGCGGGCGGGCATGAGATAAACGATGAATTTTGAAATCGCCGTATTCAGACACATATGGGACGCCGCGGCTCTCTCCCGAACCGTCATGCCAAAATCTGGTGCTATTTCTACGGGTCTTGGTAGCGGAGGAGGGACTCGAACCCCCGACACACGGATTATGATTCCGTTGCTCTAACCAGCTGAGCTACTCCGCCAAACCGTCATATTACGAGCGGGCCGGGGGCGAGGTTTAGGGTAGTTTACGGCCGTTTCCAAGGGCAAAATCGGCACGCAGAAGCGCCCACAGACAGGGCGTTTCCGCTCTCCGCTGCCTCGCTAGGGAACGGAATCCGCCGCCGCGGCGAAAGGCGGGGCCTCCAGCCGGCCGAGCCGGGCGAAGCGGATGAGCGAGAAATGCCCGAGCGGCGGCATCGGGCGACGCTCCACGAAACGCACGTCGCCGTGCCGGTCGGCCCACTGCGCCAGGCGCTCCCAGCGGAATTCCGGCCGCCAGCCGAGCCGGCGCGCCACCGGCGCGAACCATTGCTCGAAAGTTTCGCGCATGCCGGTTTCGGCGCCGAGGTGATTGACCAGAATGATTTCACCGCCCGGCCTGACCACACGGACGAATTCGTCGAGCGTCGCTTCGGGGTCCGGCACGGCGGTGATGACGTATTGCGCGACCACCACGTCGAAGGCGCCATCCTGGAAACCCAGATGCTGCGCATCCATGACCGCGAGGCCGTCCACATTGGTCAGGCGATTCTCGGATACGCGCGCCTTGGCCTTGAGCAGCATCGGCGCGGAAAGGTCGACGCCGGTGATGCGATTGGTCCACGAATAATCGGGAAGCGACAGGCCGGTCCCGACGCCGACTTCCAGAATGCGGCCGCCGATGCGCTCGGCCGCCGAGATCGAGGCTTTGCGGCCGCGTTCGAACACGGCGCCAAACACAAGATCGTAGACCGGTGCCCAGCGAGCGTAGGCCCTCGCGACCGCTTCCTTGTCGAGCTCCGTCCCCATCGCACCCCGCCATCGCGGCCGCGCACCTGCGCGACCGGCGCTTTTAGTGCGCCGCGGCCAGGTCGGCCGGAAGCACCCGCTCTGTCATCGATGCCGGCATCGTGCTGGCGATGATGCCACCACCGAGCACACGCGCCTGACCCTCGGCCGCATCGTAGAAGGCGCAACCCTGGCCGGGAGAAACGCCATCCTCGCTGCCGACCAACTCGACCTCAAGGCTGCCGTCGGCGCCGCCGCGCAGCCACGCGCGCTGCGGCGGCCGCGTCGAGCGCACCTTGACGTAAATCTCGGGACGGCCAGCCAGCGCGTCCTCGACCGTGCCGTCGCCGAGCCAGTTCACTTCGCGCAGGCGGATGCGGCTGGTGCGCAACGCCTCGCGCGGGCCGACGACGACGCGCCGCGAGTGAGCGTCCAGCCGAACGACGTAAAGCGGAGCTCCCGTCGCAACACCGAGCCCTCGCCGCTGACCGACAGTGAAATGGATGATGCCGTCGTGACGGCCGAGCACGTGCCCGTCGAGATCGACGATTTCACCCGGGCTCGCGGCTCCGGGCCGCAGGCGCTCGATCACGTCGGCGTAGTGGCCGCTGGGCACAAAACAGATGTCCTGGCTGTCATGCTTGTCGGCGACGCTGAGGCCATAACGCCGCGCCAGCTCGCGCGTTTCCGCCTTGGTCCGATCGCCGAGCGGAAAGCGCAAGAAATCGAGCTGCGCCGGCGTGGTGGCGAACAGGAAATAGCTCTGGTCGCGTTCGGCCTCGCGCGCGCGGTATAGCGCCCGCCCGCCGCCCGGCAACGCGCGGGAGGCCACGTAATGGCCGGTCGCCAGAACCTTCGCGCCGAGTTCGGCGGCGGTGCTCGAGCAGATCGCGGAACTTGATCGACTGGTTGCATTCCAGACACGGCACCGGCGTTTCGCCGGCCACGTAGCTCTCGGCGAAGCGATCGATCACCGCCTCCTTGAACCGGCTCTCGTAGTCCAGCACGTAATGCGGAATGCCGATGCGCTCGGCGACCATGCGGGCGTCGTGAATATCGCGGCCGGCGCAGCAAGCCCCCTTCCGGTGTGTGGCCGCGCCGTGGTCGTAGAGCTGGAGCGTGATGCCGACCACGTCGTAGCCGGCGTCGGCCAAGAGCGCCGCCGTGACCGACGAGTCCACCCCGCCCGACATGGCAACGACAACGCGCGTGTCGGACGGCTTCGCGTCCAGATCGAGGCTATCGGTCATGGCCGTTACTATAAGCTCCGGCCGCCGTCTCCGCCACGGTCGCGACCGCCTGACTGGGCCATCTGCTCCGGCCCGCCGGCAAAAATTGCCGGGTCAGCGCAGACCCTGCCGTGCCGCGCGCCACCTCGGAATTATTCAACATATTGAAATCATTGGATAATTTTAATCTCGTGGCGCTGGCCCGCAGGTTGCAAGTCGGGTCCCGCATGCACTCGTCTTAAAGGGATTCCGCCGTGTCGAGTATTGCGTCAGAGGTCAGTGCCACCCTCGCGTCCCAGTCTTCACAGAGGTCGCAGATGCCGGCGACCGTGCAAGGGACCGATACGCAGTCGTTCGCCGCCATCCTCGACGCCAGCGCGGCCGCGTCAGACCCTGGAACGCAGCAACCACCACCGCCGCCCGCGCCAGCCGCCGCGTCGCCGGCTCCCTCTCCCGCGCCCACACCAACGTCCGACGCCGCCGGTTCTGCCGGTACCAATTCCGGTGGCGCGAATAGCGGCAACGGCTCGCAGCAGCCCGCGACCAGCGGAAATTCGGCCTCGGCTACCGACGGCAATAACAACGGCTCGACCGCACCGAACGGAAACAACGCCCCTCCGCCTGTCCCTCAATCCGGCGTCGCGGGCACGAAAGCCACGAGCGGAAACGGGGTTACGGCGCCCAATGGCGGTGTCATCCTTCCCAATCAGGGCCCGAGCGGTTCAGCGTCGAATCCGCCGGTCAGCAACGCCGCCACCGCGGCCGCACCGGGCAACACGGCGGCAAACACGCCAGCCGCTACTCCGGCAGCCGGAACCAGCACGAACGCGCCGACCGGACCGAACGATCCGAACGCGCCGACGGACGCCGCCGCGCTGGCCGCGGCTGCAAGCGCCGTCGCGGCGAGCACGCCGAGCCTCCGCACCGGCCACGCCGCCGAAAACCTCTCCCGGCAAGAACACCAGCAACTCCGACGACAGCAGCAGCACCGATACCAGCACAAGCGCGGCAGCCACTCCGGCCCAGCCCGTCGCAGCCGCAATCGTCATCGCTTCGCCGCCGCCCCCACCGGCGCCGGCAAGTTCGGCAACCACCGGCACATCATCGGTGGCGATCGGCGACGTGACCACCAACCGTACGAAGTCCGCCGCGATCGCGGGCGGCGGGCAGGACGATACCGCGGGATCGACGGACTCCACGGCGAGCGACCAACCAGGCCCACAAACCGCGGGCCCGGACACGACCGCTCCCGCCGCGGCGGACAGCGCCGCCAAGCCGCAGCCGCCAAGCGCCAGTTCATCGCTGCAGGCGCAAGCGCAGACGCAGACCAGCGCTGACGCGCCGGTCACAACGACGCAGACGGATCCAACCGCGCTGGCCAATAATAGTCACACCACTACGCAATCGGCGGAGCCTTCCACCGCTTCCACGACGAAAATTGCCGCGAACCCGCCGGGCGGTCCCGCCGGGGTGAAGACGGATGCCAGCGGCCTTCCCAATTTCGGCTTTGCCGTCGCAACAGCAGCTTCGAGCACAGCGGACACCGCGGCAAGCGGCGCAGCTTCCAATGCGGCGCCGGTGCCCGTCGCCGGCCTCGCGGTCGCGATCGCCTCCCGCGCGCAAAGTGGCTCCAACCAGTTCGACATCCGCCTCGATCCGGCTGAACTCGGCCGCATCGACGTGCGGCTGGACGTGGACCAGGACGGCCAGGTGACGACCCACGTGACCGCCGATCGCGCCGACACGCTCGACCTGCTGCAAAGCCAGCAGCCACAGCTTCAGCAAGCGCTCGAGCAGGCCGGATTGAAGACCGCCGACAACGGGCTTCAGTTCTCGCTTCGCGATCAATCCTTCACCGGACAGAACAACGGCTCCGGCTACCAGCAGAGCGGTAGCGCGCAGCTTGTCATTCCCGACGCCGACCTCCCGCCCATCGCCGCCGCGCAGATTTACACGCGCGCGGGGACCGGCAGCGGCGTCGATATCAGCGTTTGATCCGTAATCGCGTGACGAAGGACGAGAACGATGAGCATCATCTCCACCGCAGCAGCCAACACAAATAGCTCCGGATCGACAACTTCCGGCACGTCCGCCGCGCAGGCCGCGGGCACCAGTGCATCGCAGCAACTCGCCGGCAATTTCGATACCTTCCTGCAGTTGCTGACCACGCAGCTGCAAAACCAGGACCCGCTCTCCCCGCTCGACACCAACCAGTTCACCCAACAGCTGGTCGAGTTCGCCGGGGTCGAGCAACAGGTCGACATGAACACCAACATGCAGACGCTGATCTCGATGCAGCAAACCACCGAGGCCACCTCGGCGCTGCAACTGGTGGGCTCGACCGTCACGGTCAGCGGCAACAACGCGACGCTGTCCAACGCGACAAGCACGCCGGCGACGTGGAGCCTCACCACGACGACCCCGGCGACCGCGCAGGTCACGGTCACCAGTTCCGTCGGGACGACGGTCTACACCGGATCGCTGGCGCTCAACGCCGGAACCCAGAGCTTCAAGTGGAGCGGCCAGGGCAACAACGGCCAGACCTGGCCCGATGGAACTTACACGTTGTCCGTCACCGCCACCGGGGCCAACGGCCAAGCGGTCAACGTTTCCTCGCAGGTGCAGGGCGTCGTCAGCGGCGTCAACCTGTCGACAAGTCCGCCGACGCTCACGGTAGCCGGACAAAGCGTTCAGGTCAGCCAGGTCACGTCGATCACCCACTAACCGTCCGCGTGCCGCGGATGCGCGTTTCATCCATCGTCGCGCTGCAATCGCAGCGACCGCGGACGCGCGCCACGCGCGCCGGCAAAGCCCACCAATCGAGCTTTGTGCTTAGGCAAATTTTAAGCCGCCGTGCGTATGGTCAAATCCTGTTGTGTAGAGCGTGAGAGTCCTCGCTATGACTGAACCCCATCGCCCGAGGGTCAAATACGTCATCGGGCCGGACGGTTCGCCCCTGACGATCGCCGATTTGCCGGCACCGGGAACGAAGCGTTGGGTGATTCGCCGCAAGGCCGAAGTTGTCGCCGCCGTTCGTGGCGGACTGCTGTCGCTCGAAGAAGCATGCAGCCGATACACGTTGACGGTCGAAGAATTCCTCTCCTGGCAATACTCGATCGACCAGCACGGCCTCGCCGGCCTGCGTACGACGCGAATCCAGCAATACCGCCAGTAACGCTCGCTTAATCCCGTCTTACCAATCCGTAAACGCCGGCAGCTCCTGTCGGCGTTTTCGCTTTCCGCAGGCGAGCGGCAGGTCCTGATCGTCTTTCGCGATTGCGAAGACGGCGGGCCGCGAACCATTTTGTGCGCTCCGGGCACTCCATTAACCCGACGCTAACCATAGACCGGGCAATTCTTGCCCAGTGGGATGCGCGCGTGTCATCACGCGGGGGAGATGAGGATCCGTGCAGGGTCTGCTTGAGTTCGTCAAATCACTCGGCGCGCCGCGCATCGCCGCGATGGGCGCCGTCACCATCGCGCTGGTCGGCTTTTTCGCCTTCCTCATTCTGCGCGTGACCGCGCCGCAGATGACGCCGCTCTTTACCGACCTGAGCTACGAGGACTCCGCCACGATCATCAAGGATCTCGAGCGGCAGGGAATCGTCTACGAGCTGCGCAACGACGGCAATACCATCATGGTGCCGCGCGATCGCGTCGCGCGATTGCGGATGTCGCTGGCCGGAGAAGGCCTGCCGAAGGGCGGCGGCGTCGGCTACGAGATATTCGATAAATCGGATGCGCTGGGCACGACGAGCTTCGTGCAGAACATCAATAATCTGCGCGCGCTCGAAGGTGAGCTCTCGCGCACCATCCGCGGTATCGACAGGGTGGTCGCCGCCCGCGTGCACCTGGTGCTGCCCGAGCGTCCGCTGTTCTCGCGGGACAAGGTGGAACCGTCCGCCTCGATCGTGCTCAAGGTCCACGGCACCCTGGAAGCCCAGCAAGTACGGGCCATTCGCCACCTCGTCGCCTCCGCCGTCAACGGCCTCAAGCCGCAACGGGTTTCCATCGTCGACGAGGCCGGCCGCCTGCTTGCCGACGGCACCGGCACCGGCGACGGCGACAATATCGGCGACGTCAGCGTGGACGAGCGGCGCACGAGCTTCGAGAAGCACCTGCGCGATCAGGTCGAAGCGATCGTTTCATCCGTGGTCGGTCCCGGGCGTGCGCGCACCCAGGTCAGCGCCGACTTCGATTTCAACCGCGTCACGCAGACGTCGGACAAGTACGACCCCGAGGGCCGGGTGGTGCGTTCAAGCCAGACCCGGGAGGAATCGTCCGGCTCCGACGGCCGCGACAGCCAGGTGACCGTCGGCAACGAGGTCCCGGGCAACAGCAATCAGAAACAACCGGCGGCCCCCCCCGACGCCAATGCCGGCGCGTCCACGCACGACCAGAGCAAAAAATCCGAGGAGATCGTCAACTACGAAATCTCGAAGACGACCAAGACCGAGGTGATCGAGGGCGGCCGCGTCAATCGCATCTCCGTCGCCGTACTGGTCGACGGCACCTATGCCAAGAACGACAAGGGCGACATCACCTACCAGCCGCGTAGCAAGGAGGAGATCGACCAGATCGCCGCGCTGGTCCGTACCGCCATCGGCTTCGATCAGAAGCGCGGCGACCAGGTCGAGGTCGTCAATCTGCGCTTCGCCGAAACCCCGGTCACGCCGATCACCGAGCCGAGCGGATGGCTGGCGGCCCTGCAATTCACCAAGGACGACATCATGCGGGCCATCGAAATGGTGGTCATGGGCCTCCTGGGATTCGTCGTGCTGCTCATGGTCGTGCGGCCGCTGGTGCGCCGCGTTCTGGCCCCGGAAGACCGCGCGCCGCTGGCGCTGCCGGCCGGCGATGCGATGGGCGCCGCGCTGAAGCAGGCCGAGGCCGCGAGCGCGGAACCGAGCCCGACCGCCAAGATGATCGACATCGCCCAGATCCAGGGACAGGTGCACGCCCAGTCGGTGCAGAAGGTCGGCGAACTCGCCGACAAGAATCCGCGCGAAGCCGTTTCCATCATCCGGCAATGGATGAACGAGAGCCAGGCAGCCTGATCGCCCATGTCGAACACACCGACGTCAGACAAGACCGACGTTGAAGCCGCCCGCCGCGACATCGCAGGCGCCATGGCGACGCTCGCCAACCGGCCGGCCGCCACCGCCAGCAAGCGTCAGCTCACCGGACGCGAACGCGCGGCCATTCTCATGCTTGCGCTCGGCGAGCAATACGGCGGCAAGATATGGGGCATGCTCGACGACGACGAGTTGCGTCAGCTTTCGGTGGTGATGTCCACCATCGGCAATATCGAAGCCGAACTCGTCGAGGGCCTCCTGCTCGAATTCGTGACCCGCATGTCGGCGTCCGGCGCCCTGATGGGCACCTTCGAGGCGACCGAACGCCTCCTCCAGCAATACCTGCCGCCCGAACGGGTCGGCATCATCATGGAGGAAATCCGCGGCCCGGCCGGCCGCAACATGTGGGAGAAGCTCTCCAACGTGCAGGAAGAGGTGCTCGCCAACTATCTCAAGAACGAATACCCGCAGACGGTCGCCGTCGTGCTTTCGAAGATCAAGCCGGAGCACGCCGCGCGCGTGCTGGCGATCCTGCCCGAGGAACTGGCGCTCGATGTCGTCAACCGGATGCTCCGCATGGAGGCGGTGCAGAAGGAAGTCCTCGAGCGGGTCGAACTGACGCTCCGCACCGAGTTCATGTCGAACCTGTCGCAGACGCGGCGGCGGGACGCCCACGAGGTGATGGCCGAGATATTCAACAATTTCGACCGGCAGACGGAAACGCGGTTTCTCACCGCGCTGGAAGAGGACAACCGCGAGAGCGCCGAGCGGATCAAGACGCTGATGTTCACGTTCGACGATCTGATCAAGCTCGATCCGGGATCGGCGCAGACGCTCATGCGGCACATCGAGAAGGACAAGCTCGCCGTGGCGCTCAAGGGCGCGGCAGAGCCGGTGCGCCAGTTCTTCCTGTCCAACATGTCGACGCGCGCCGCCAAGATGCTGGTGGACGACATGGGCGCCATGGGCCCGGTCAGGCTTCGCGATGTCGACGAGGCACAGGTCCTGCTCGTCAATCTCGCCAAGGATCTCGCCGGCAAGGGTGAAATCGTGATCGCCAAATCGCGCGGCGAAGAAGAGCTGATCTACTGATGGGCGCACCGGCAAAATTCCTGTTCGACGTCGACTTCGCCGCCGGAAGCGAACGCGAAGCGACGATGGCGCTTGCGGAACACGCGGTGAAGCTCGCCGAGGCCGAGACCGCGGCGCACCGCCGCGGCTACGCCGAGGCGCAAGCGGACGCCGCCGTCGAGGCCGGTCGGCGTATCGCCGCTACGCTCGAACGCGTCGCCGCGAGCCTTGGCGAAGCCAACAAGGCGCTGGCGGCGATCGAGGCGCGGCTTGAATGCGAAGCGGTCGAGGTCGCGGTCGCGGTTGCCCGCAAGCTGGCGCCGGCCCTGCTCGAACACGAGCCGTTTGCCGAAATCTCGGCGCTTGCGAGCGGCTGCTTCCGCGAGCTGATTGCCGCGCCGCATATCGCCGTGCGCGTCAGCGATTCAATCTATGCCACCGCCCGCGAGAAGCTCGACGAGATCGCGCGCGCGCACGGTTTCGAAGGACGGCTGGTCGTGCTCGGCGACCCGGGCATCGGCGCCGGCGATTGCCGGATCGAATGGGCGGACGGCGGTGTCAGTCGCGACGCCGCCGCGGCTAACGCCGCCATCGGCGAAGCCGTCGCACGCTACATCAGCGCGCGCCGCAGCGTGGCCGACACAAAACAGGATGCGGAGGAGGTGCGAGGATGAGTGAAGAAGGCAAAGTGCCATTGCCCAATCTCGAAGGCATGGACCAGGCCGAAGTGACGGTCACGTCCGAGCCGGAGGGCTCCACCAGCCGGAACGCCGCCGATCTCGAAGCGGTGTTCGACGTTCCCGTCAAGGTGTCGGCGATCCTCGGCCGGGCGCGGATGGAGATCAACGATCTCCTCAAGCTCGGTCCCGGCACCGTGCTCGAACTCGACCGCAAGGTCGGCGAGGCGATCGACATCTACGTCAACGATCGCCTGGTGGCCCGCGGCGAAGTCGTCCTGGTCGAGGAGAAGCTCGGCGTCACGATGACCGAAATCATCAAGGCCGAGAGGGCGTGATGCGCGCCGTTCCCGGACCAGCGAAGAAGGAATAGGACGATGCGGCTTCTGATCGTTGGCACGCTCAACGGCCAACTCACCACCGCGACCAAGATCGCGATGGACAAGGGCGCGACGGTCACCCACGCCGCGGATATCGCGCAGGCGCTGGCGGTGCTGCGCTCGGGGCGCGGCGCGGACCTGCTGATGGTCGATGTCGCCGTCGCCATCCGCGAACTGGTCACCGCGCTCGAAGCCGAGCACATCCACGCTCCGATCGTCGCCTGCGGAACGGCGACAGATGCGCGCGCCGCGGTCGCCGCGATCCATGCCGGCGCCAAGGAATACATCCCGCTGCCGCCCGACGCCGAGTTGATCGCCGCCGTGCTCGCCGCCGTCGCCGACGACACGCGCGAGCTGATCTACCGCGACGAGGCGATGGCGCGCGTCGTGAAGCTCGCTTTGCAGGTCGCGCCGAGCGAAGCATCGGTGCTGATCACCGGAGAGTCGGGCACCGGCAAGGAGGTGCTGGCGCGCTACGTGCACAACCGGTCGAACCGCGCCAAGAAGCCCTTCATCTGCGTGAATTGCGCGGCCATCCCCGAGGCCCTGCTCGAATCGGAATTGTTCGGCCACGAGAAAGGCGCCTTCACCGGCGCGGTCGCGCGCCGGGTCGGGAAATTCGAGGAGGCCAACGGCGGCACGCTGCTGCTCGACGAGATTTCCGAAATGGACGTGCGGCTGCAGGCCAAGCTCCTGCGGGCCATACAGGAGCGCATCATCGACCGCGTCGGCGGCACGCGCCCGGTGCCGGTCGACATCCGGATCATCGCCACTTCCAACCGTAATCTCGCCGACGCGGTGCGGGAGAATACCTTCCGCGAGGATCTGCTGTTCCGTCTCAACGTCGTGAATCTGAAAATCCCGCCGCTGCGCGAGCGTCCCGCCGACGTGATCGAGCTTGCGCAATATTTCGTCCGCAAATACGCGGCGGCAAACGGCGTGCCGGCGCGGCCGCTGTCGCACGACGGGCGGCGCACGCTGACCGTCAATCATTGGCCCGGCAACGTGCGTGAGCTGGAAAACACCATGCACCGCGCCGTGCTGTTGGCGATCGGCGCCGAAATCGGCCCGGAAGCCATCCTCGCCCCTGACGGCGCCCGGCTCGATCAGCAGCGCGGCACGCCCTCCGCCGCCCACGCTGCGCTCGCCGCCGAGCAGGTATCGCGCGCGCTGGTCGGCCGCACCGTCGCCGAGGTCGAGCGCGACCTTATCCTGGAGACGCTCAAGCACTGCCTCGGCAACCGCACCCATGCGGCCAACGTGCTCGGCATTTCGATCCGCACGCTGCGCAACAAGCTCAATGAATACGCCGCCGACGGCGTACCGGTGCCGCCGCCCGGTAGCGGCGAGCCGCGCGCCGCGGCGTAGCGGCGGCTCGCGCTACTTCGCCGGCTTACAGCCCCTCGAGCATGACGATCTCGACTTCGCCGCCGCCGTTTCTGCGGAACGCGGCCGCCTTTTGATATTCGTCCGAGGAGAAGCAGGCGACGCCCTGCTCGAGCGTCGGAAATTCGATGATGACGAAGCGCTGGAATTTCTCCGTGCCTTCCATGATCTGAAAGCGGCCGCCGCGCGCCAAAGCCTTGCCGCCGTATTTGGCGAGAACCGGCGGCACCAGATCGGCGTATTTCTTGTATTCGACCGGGTCGTCAACCTTCGAGCGCGCAATCCAGTAGGCTGGCATCGATACCTCTCCACTTTCAAAACAGGCGTCGGCTCGAGGGAGCTGCGCGAAGCGACGCCTTCATGCAAATCGCGACGCCCGGCACGAGCCGGCCGGCGATCGGACCGATTGATACACTAATATTCTGCTGCGCGACTATTCCGCGGCGCGGCGCGCGGCGACGATCTGGTCGGCGGTCCGGCCGGTGAGTTCGGCCATGTGATCGAACTTGAAGGTGAAGGTGCCCGCGCCGGCGGTTGCCGACCGCACCTCGACAATGAGATCGCCGATCTCGGCCTCCGGCATCTTGGCCCGCACGACGTCCCAACCCTCCCAGCCCTCGCGCGTGTCGAAGCCGAGAATCTGGCCGCGCCGGCCGGACATCAGCGCGTTTATTTTCGCCGTCGCTTCGGTTGGACACACGATCTCCACCAGATGGACGGGCTCGAGCAGCACCGGCTGGCATTGCGGCAGCCCTTCGGCGATGCCGATGCGGCCGGCGGTGCGGAACGCCATGTCGGAAGAGTCGACCGTGTGATAGGAGCCGTCGATCAGCGCCACCGCGAGATCGACGACCGGAAAGCCAAGCGGGCCATGCTTGAGCCCGTCGACAACGCCTTCTTCGACCGAGGGGATGTAGTTGCGCGGCACGACGCCGCCGGTGATTTTCTCTTCGAACGAGAAGCCCGCGCCGCGCGGCATCGGTTTGATGTCGAGCACGACGTCGCCGTACTGGCCGTGCCCGCCCGACTGCTTCTTGTGCCGGCCGCGCTGGACGACGCCCTTGCGGATGGTCTCGCGGTAGCCGACGCTCGGCGTGCGGCGCTCGATCGCGATGCCGTAGCGGTCGCCGAGCCGCTCGGTGGTGACGCGCAGGTGCATCTCGCCCTGCCCCCACAGCACCACCTCATGCGTCTCCGGATTGTGCACGACGGTGATCGAGGGATCTTCCTCGGCGAGCTTGTGGAGCGCCTGGCCGAGTTTCACGTCGTCCTTGCGCTCCTTGGCCGAGATCGCGATCGCCAGCACCGGCGGATAGGGCTCGATCTCGGCCACCGCGGGATGAGCCTGCTTGCCCGCGGTCAGCGTCTCGCCGGTTTTCGCCCTGTCGAGCTTGGCGAAGGCGACGGTGTCGCCGAGATTGGCCGGCCCGCGCTTCTCGCTGTTTGATCCGACGAGCTTGAAAACGCCGGCGACGCGGCCGGCCTCGTCGTCGCCGGACACGAAGGTCGTGCCGTCGCCGGCCTGCCCGGCAAGCATCCGCACGATCGACATCTTGCCGCCGTGCGTCGTGTTCTGCGTCTTGAGTACGTAGGCGACGGCGTCGCTTCGCCGAAGCCTTCACGCCAAGACGTTTGGCGGTCTCGGCGATGCCCGGCGATTCATGCCGCAGCGCTTTCAACAGCCGCAACACCCCGTTGGCGCGCGTCGCGGTTCCCATCAGCACCGGGCAGACCAAACCCTCGCGCAATTCGCGCGTGAGGTCGTCGAACACCTTGTCGCGCGGCGGCTGGATGTCCTCGAGCAGTTGCTCCATCAGCTCGTCGTCGTGATCGGCCAGCGTCTCCAGCATCGAGAAACGGGCCGTCTTTTCGCGATCGGCCGCATCGCCTTCGAGCCCCACCACTTCGGACGCGGCATGCTCCCGGTAAACAAAGGCGCGCTCCAGCGCGAGATCGACGAAGCCCGAAATGATGTCGCCCGAGAATGTCGGAATCTGGCGCAACACCAGCTTGCTGCGCGACGCCCCCTGCAGGAGCGTGAGCACGTCATGAACGCCGGCATCGGCCTTGTCGATCTTGTTGAGAAACAGGATGCGCGGGATTTTCCGATCCTCAAGCTCGCGCAGGATGAGCTGCAGCTGCGGAACCTTCTTCTCGTCCATCTCGCAAACGACGACGGCCACGTCGATCGCCGGCAGCACCGCACGCATGTCGTGGACGAATTCGACCGAGCCCGGGCAGTCCAGAAACGTGTAGGCATCGCCCATGAAATCCGTCGTAGCGACCGTCAGCTCGGTGCTCATGCGGTGATGGCGCGCTTCCTTGCTGCTGTCTCCGACCGTATTGCCGGCCTCGACACTGCCTTGGCGCGGGATGGCGCCGGTGCGGGCGAGAATGGCTTCGAGCAAGGTGGTCTTGCCGCTTTGGAACGGACCGACCAGCGCGACACAGCGGGGTCCGGTCGCACGCGCGGCGATGTTCGCGTTGGCTGCCATGACTGCCTCCCGGCGCTGACCCGTCTTTCGGGGCGCGGGTCGCGTATGGCGCTATCGTTTCAGGCTGCAGCCGGGGCGGTCAAGAGGCGCTTCGCCGTTGCCCCCGGAACACGATCCGGGGCCAAGCCTCACATCTACGATCGTCAGTGCGAGCCTATCGCACCGGATGCAACTCGAGATCGCCAATCCCGGCGGCAACGTCGAGACCGACCTGTCCCTGTACCGACACCGGTTGCAGCGCCACCGTCCGATGCGATCCGCCAACAAGGACGTTGGCGCCGAGGCCTGCGGCGACGGAAACTTCCGCGGTCGCGCCGACATACTTGCCGGTCAGCATCCCGGCATAGCGATTGGACTGCGCAAACACCGTCCAGACGATGACGCCCCCGCCGGTCACGCCGATGTCGAGGCCGATCGTGGTCATGGTTCCGGTATAGGTCTCGACCGGCTCGCCCGGCCGACCCACGAATTCGCAATTCACGTTCTTTTGCGAGCCAAGAACCAGCCCGATGCTGGCAGACATCGCGCATGTCAGCGTGCCAACCTGAATTCGCTCCTGGGCATTAGCAGACCCCGCAACCAGCGCGAGCGCAGCCACGGCTGCAAAAGCAGTACGAAACATCTTGAGTGCTCCTCCCAGCCCACCCCGTGGGCGCCTGTGGTGATTGTAGGCGAGATCGCGAACCGCGTCTCCGGCGTTTTACGTCAGTAAACTCCGCTTCGGACGCGACCGTGGCTATTTCAAATTGCCGCAAAAGCGCTGGATGCGCGCGCAGGCTTCCTCGAGCGCCGGGGTCGCCGTCGCATACGAAATCCGGAACGCCGGTCCGAACCCGAACGGCGTGCCCTGCACGACGGCGACGCCCTCGGCTTCGAGGAGCTCGGTGACGAAATCCTCGTCGGTCGCGAGCTTCCTGCCGGTCGGCGCCACCTTGCCGATCGTGCCGCCGCAAGACGGATAGACGTAGAACGCGCCTTCGGGCTTCGGACAACGGATGCCGTTCGCCTGGTTGAGCATGGAGACGCAGAGGTCGCGCCGCTCCTTGAAAATCTTGTTGTGCCTGGCGATGAAATCCTGCGGGCCGTCGAGCGCCTCCACGGCGGCCCATTGCGCGACCGCGGTCGGGTTCGATGTCGACTGCGACTGGATCATCGCCATCGCCTTGATCAGCGGCTCCGGCCCCCCGGCAAAACCGATGCGCCAGCCGGTCATGCAATAGGCCTTGGATACGCCGTTCACCGTCAGCGTCCGCTCGTAGAGTCGCGGTTCGAGCTGGGCCGGCGAGAAGAATTTAAAGTCGTCGTAGACCAGATGCTCATACATGTCGTCGGACATGACGTGGACATGCGGGTGACGGACGAGCACATCGGTGATCGCCTTGAGTTCATCACGCGTATAGGCCGCGCCGGTCGGATTCGACGGCGAGTTGAAGATGATCCACTTCGTCTTCGGCGTGATCGCCTTTTCGAGCGCCTCGGGCTTCATCTTGAAACCCGCTTCCATCGTGGTCGCGACCGGCACCGGTTCGCCGCCCGCGAGCAACACCATATCGGGATAGCTCACCCAATACGGCGCAGGAATGATCACCTCGTCGCCCGGATCGATGGTGGCGATCAGCGCGTTGTAGAGCACCTGCTTGCCGCCGGTGCCGATAATGATCTGCGAAGGCTTGTAGGTCAGCTCGTTCTCGCGCTTGAACTTGCGCGCGACCGCCGCCTTGAGTTCCGGAATGCCGTCGACGGCGGTGTATTTCGACGCCTTGCCGTCGCGGATCGCCTTGATGGCGGCTTCCTTGATGTTGTCCGGCGTGTCGAAATCGGGCTCGCCCGCGCCGAGCCCGATGACGTCGCGGCCGGCGGCTTTAAGCGCGCGCGCCTTGTCCGTCACCGCGATGGTGGCAGACGGCTTGATCCGCAATATCCGCTCGGCGAGAAAAGCCATTGAAAACCTCCGACAACGCGGGTGCTTCCTAAAGCGCCAGGCCCGCGCAGGCAAGGGCGGGCGCCCCCTCCGAAGGCTCAATTCTCCGTTAAGGCTCGGCTGGCCTAATGCGCGCGATGCTCCGTCGGAGCTGGAGGGTCGGTGGACCAAGTGCGTGACATCTTGCGGAGCGGAGCCTGGCTCACGCGCGAGCGCATCCGGCTAGTGGCGGTCGCGGTGCTTTTTGCGTCCGCCGTCGGCCTGATCTACCTCCTCGTCACCGCCCACGGCCTCGTCGATATCCAGGGACGGCCGCTGGGGACGGACTTCTCGAGCTTCTACGCCGCGGGCACCCACGTCCTCGACGGCAATCCCGACGCGCCCTACGACCTCAGCCGGCAGTTCGCGCGCGAACAGGCGATCTTCGGCGCGGCGACGCCATTCTATGGCTGGCTTTATCCGCCGTTCTTTCTGTTCGTCGCCGCCGCACTGGCGCTGCTGCCTTACGGCGCGGCGCTTGCGGTATGGCAGGCGGTAACGCTCGGCTTCTATCTGCTGGCGCTCCGCGCCATCCTCGCCGCCGCGCAGCCGCCAACCAGATTCCAGGTGCCGCTTCAGTCGACAGGCGGTGGATCTCCGATCCGCTTTGGCTTCTGCTCGCGCTCGCCTTCCCCGCCGTGCTGATCAATATCGGTCACGGCCAGAACGGCTTGCTCACCGCGGCGCTCGTTGGCGGCGCACTCGCCATGCTCGACCGCAGGCCGATCGTCGCCGGCATCCTGTTCGGCCTTATGGCCTACAAACCGCAATTCGGGATCATGATCCCGGTCGTGCTGGCGGCGAGCGGACGCTGGCGCACTTTTTCCTCCGCCGCCGTCACCGTCGTGTTGCTCGCCGCAGCAGCCACGCTCGTTTTCGGCTGGCAGGTGTGGCACGCGTTCCTGGAATCGACGCACTTCACCCGCCTGGTCGTGCTCGAACAGGGCGATCCCGGTTGGTACAAGATGCAAAGCGTGTTCGCCTGGGCGCGCATGTGGGGCGCGCCAATTCCGCTGGCGTACGCGCTGCAGGGAGCGACGATCGCGGGCCTCGCCGCGGCACTCATCGCACTGTGGCGCAGCGCAACGCCCTACCCGCTCAAGGCGGCCGCGTTCTGTCTCGCCACGATCCTGGCTACGCCCTTTACATTCGACTACGACATGATGGTGCTGGCGCCGGCCATCGCTTTCCTTACCGCCGACGGCCTGACGCGTGGCTTCGGCCCGTGGGAGAAAACAGCGCTCGCGATCCTCTGGCTGATGCCGCTTGTGGCGCGCAGTTTTGCGCAAATGACAATGATCCCGCTCGGCGTGCCGACGATGCTCGCGCTGTTCATTCTGTTGCTGCGGCGCAGCACGTTTCATGTCTCCCTGCCAATAGCTTTTTCCGGCAAATTCCTTCTAAAGTAGCGCGCCGTTCCGAGGCGCGTCGCGCGGTCACGACATCGCCGCGTTCGGCAAATACCCGTTGCAGGGAGATATCGCCGCACGGGATCGGAAGCGGACATGTTCACCCTCTATTCGATGCAACGCTCGGGGAACAGCTACAAGACGCGGCTCGCTTTGGCGCAGCTCGGCGTGCCCTATCGGCTGATCGAGATCGACATTCTCAGGGGCGAAAGCCACACCCCTGAATTCCTCACGAAGAATCCGAGCGGCCAGGTGCCGCTTCTGGAAGTCACACCCGGCCGCTTTCTCGCTGAGTCAAACGCCATTCTCTGGTATCTCGCTGGCGGCACGCCGCTGGCGCCGGAGGATCGCATCGAGCGCGCGGAAGCGTTGCAGTGGATGTTCTTCGAGCAGCACAGCCTCGAGCCAAATCTTGGCGCGGCTTATTTCTGGCTCACGCTCGTCAAGGGCGGGCGCGACCTGCAGCGCCACGCCTTCGAGGACTGGATGGAAGAAGGCCATCGCGCGCTCGGCGTCATGGAAAAGCACATCGCGCTGCACGACTTCTTTGCCGCCGACCGCTACACCATCGCCGACATCGCGCTGTACGCTTACACCCACGTCGCGCATCTTTGCGATTTCGACCTTGGACCGTTTCCCGCTATTCGCGCCTGGCTCGATCGCGTCGCCGCGCAGCCCGGCCACGTGCCGATGGACCTCAATCCGGCGGCGGCGGTCGCCGCCAAATAAGACGACACCGCCGCGAGAATTCGAAACCGTCGCGAGCGTTCGGTGAGTCGCCGTGCGTTTTTCATCGTCGTCGTGCGCGCACGCACGTTGCGGCAAAGGCACACAAACGCTTAATCGTCAGGGCTGTTTGTGGCGTTAACGATATCTTAACCAAAACACATCAAATCGCCTTTCTTCGTCAATGGCGTTGCCCAAATCCTGCCGAACGGCAGCCGGCATTGCCGACGAAAATGTGACGGTCGAAAACTGATTCGCGAAGGATGACGAAGATGGTGGACTTGCCCGGTAGCCTCGGTTTCGCCCGGCCGCGGACCGAGAACACGCTGTCGAGACGGCGTGCCGCCACGATCGATCTGATCGCGACCTTTTCGCTGACCGTCTGTCTCGTGATCGCCGTGACCGCCGTGTCGCTCGGCAATCGCTCGCTGGCGCGCATGACGGCTCACGACCGGCCCTCGGTGCAAATGCCGATCGGAGCGCTGCTCGATCAGACCGATGGTTGGCTTTCACTTCGCGCGCAGCAATAGACCTGAAATCCGCCAGCCTCGGTCAAGCCATCGCCAGGCGCGCAACGCGCATCCTGGGGTCGGTGACCTTTCCCTTGTCGATGATGACTTCGTTGTCGAGCATCACGGTGCAGTCGCGCATCGGTACATCGTAGTGGCCGCGCGTCGTCCGCTTGCCGCCGCCCTGCGAGTTCGGCCCGGTCGAGAACAGGAAGTTGCCGGCGAATACCCGCGCCGAGGCGCGGTGCCGCTCCGGCGACTCGCCGTTCATCGCAATCCCGTACCAGCGGGCCTGCGGATTTAGTCCCCAGCCGAGGTGCGAGATCGCGTAGGGATCGCGATCGTCGGCATTGGCTTTGCCGTCGTCGAGCCAGTCGCGCATCAGCTTCGCGTCGAGGCCGCCTTCGAGCCTGGTGATGAAACCATCCTCGATCTCCAGCCGGATCGGGTCCTGCACGTAGCGGCAATAAGGCAATATGACGATGTCGCCCGGCTGAATGACGACGACGCCCTTGGCCGACCCCTCGTTCGGGAAAGTGTGGATATGACCGGCGCCCCAGTGGTCGAAATGCCCCGGTTCGTCGGCGAAGCCCCACTGAACCATCACCGGATATTCGCCGCAGCTATACGTAAAATCGGTACCGGCGTCGGAAACGACGCGGACTTCGCGGGTCTTGCGGTAGCGTTCTTCGGCGTACTTCATCGCATCTTTCAGGCCGGGCGGAGCCATCAGCTGTTCCAGATCGTCCGGCGCGTCGATGATCATCAGCACCCGGGTTCCGGTATCCATCACTTCCTTGAGCCACTTGGTGAACAGCGGCACGTGAAAGATCACGATGATGTCGGCGGCCTTCATCGCCTCGAGCGTGCCCTTGCACTTGCCGATCGTCGGCACGCCGACCTTGGTCCAGGACGGAATCGAATTCACGCACATCTCGTAGACATCGCCACCGAGCGACTCGGCGGCGGCAAACGCGGCCTCGACATATTCGCGGCGCGTCGCGAGATCGCTGACGCACGCCACCGTCTCGCCGGGCTTCACCTTGCAGAGTTCGAATTGCTTCTTGAACAGGAATGCTAGCTTGGCCGGATTGAGTTCCGTCGAACGAAGGGCTGACGCGATCATTTCCATCTCCCGCAATTGCCGGCTGCGTAAAAATGAATGTTGACCGAAAAGCCAGCGGCCCGCAATGGTTCGTCGGCTGGATGAATCAGGCAAGATGCCCGACGATCACATAGGCGATCCGCCCGCGCACGCCGATGCCGCGTCGCCGGACTACGCCACGACAAGCCATTTGATGCTGTTTTTCGCGCTGGTCTATGTCGTCGAAGGCGTCGGACAAATTGGCGGGCTGATCTCCCAGCCGCTGACCTACTATCTGAAACAGGCGCACGGCTGGACCGCCCTGCAAGTCACCGCCTATCTCGCGATCTTCAATCTTCCGTGGATCATCAAGCCGGTTTACGGCGTGCTGTCCGACCTCGTGCCGCTGTTCGGCTATCGCCGGAAAAGCTACCTGATCGCCGCCAACATCATTGCCGCCGTCGCGTATCTCTGGAGCACGCAACTAACCGCCCCCGGCCAACTGGTGTGGGCGCTTCAGATCACCGCCTACGCCATGGCGATTTCCAGCACCGTGTGCGGCGCGGTTCTGGTGGAGAATGGCCAGAGGCTCGGCGAGAGCGGCAGGTTCGTCAATCAGCAATGGCTGTGGTTCAACGCCGCTGCGATGGCGTCCGCGATCATCGGCGGCGAGCTTGTGCAACATCTGTCGCCTCAATCGGCGCTGCACACCGCAGCCTTGATCGTGGCCATGGCGCCGGTCGCCGTGCTGGTGGGGACGCTGCTTCTGATTCCCGAGCGTCGAACCCGCATGGATACGCCGGCGTTGCGCGCAACGCTTGCCGGTCTCGGCGCGGCGCTGACAAAGCGGGAGCTCTGGATCGTCGGACTGTTCCTGTTTCTTTATTATTTCAGTCCGGGCCTGAGCACGCCGCTCTATTACACGATGACCGACAATCTGAAATTCGAGCAAAGCTATATCGGGATTCTCGCGTCGATCACGTCGGCCGGTTGGATCGTCGGCGCACTGCTCTATCGGCGTTTCTTCGGCGAGTTCTCCACCAAGGGCCTTCTGAATCTCAGCATCGCGCTCGGAACGGTGACGACCGCCGCATACCTTCTGCTGTTCAACGAAGCATCGGCGGCGATCCTGAGTTTTTGCAGCGGCTTTTCGGCGATGCTCGCCACCGTCGCCACCGTGACCCTTGCCGCCGACTATTGCCCGCCGCGTTCGGAAGGTTTCAGCTTCGCGGTGATGATGTCGATCATCAATCTCGCCACCGCCTCCGGCGACATCGTCGGATCGTTCCTGTTCGAGCATTTGTTCCACAAGGGGCTCGCGCCGCTCGTTCTCGTGTCGGCGGCGTTCACCGCCTTCGCGTTCGTGCTCGTCCCGCTGCTCCGGCTTGGCGGCAAGCGTCAGGGACAACCGGTCGGCGCGCTCCCCGCATAGCCGCGCATCGGAATTGATCGAGATCAAAGCGGCTGCCTGGCGACGCGAACATGATTTAATTCTGTGGCACGCTCGCCCTACTGGGCGTACCGCGGGTGGCGGCGCGGATACGGGGGTAACCGCGCCGCTTTTTCCATGGGCAATTGCGAAGCGTGCTATGCTGATTGCGGCGCAATCGAAAGGTTGCGGCGGCCCGGAAATTGCATGGGAATCACCGATTCCTTGGGGCAAATCAGTCGGTATCGCGTAGCAGCATGTCCATTCTCGTCGGGCTTCATCACGCCACACGCTACACCTACGACCGTCCGGTCGGTCTCGGCCCGCAAATCGTTCGGCTGCGGCCCGGGGCGCACTGCCGCACCCGCATTCCGAGCTATTCGCTGTCGGTCAAGCCTGCCCAGCATTTCGTGAACTGGCAGCAGGATCCGCACGGCAATTGGCTCGCACGCTTCGTGTTCCCGGAAAAGACGACGGAGTTTTCCGTGACGGTCGACCTGATCGCCGACATGGAAGTCATCAATCCGTTCGATTTCTTCATCGAGCCCTACGCCGACAAGTGGCCGTTCGCGTTTCCGTCCGAGCTGCGCGAGGACCTCGCCTCCTTTGTCGTGCCGGAGCCTGCCGGCCCGCTGCTGGCGGCTTTGATCGAGTCGATCCCACGCGACGCCGGCAACACCGTCGATTTCCTGGTCGAACTCAACCAGCGTATCCAGCACATGGTCCGCTATCTGATCCGCATGGAACCGGGCGTGCAGACGCCCGAGGAAACGCTGAAGTCAGGTGCCGGCTCCTGCCGCGACAGCGCGTGGCTCATGGTGCAGTTGCTTCGTCACATCGGGCTGCCGGCGCGCTTTGTCTCCGGCTATCTCATCCAGTTGCGGCCGGATATCAAACCGCTCGATGGCGCCGCCGGCGCCGCCCACGACTTCACCGACCTGCATGCCTGGACGGAAGTGTATCTGCCGGGCGCGGGCTGGATCGGCCTCGACCCGACGTCGGGGCTGTTGTGCGGCGAAGGCCATTTGCCGGTCGCGGCCACGCCGCATTTCCGCTCCGCCGCGCCGATCTCCGGCGTCGTCGAGCCGAGCGAGGTCAGCTTCGCGTTCGACATGGGCGTGAAGCGCATTGCCGAACATCCGCGCGTGACCATGCCGTTTTCCGAAGAGGCATGGACCGCGCTCGACCGGCTCGGCGAAAAAGTCGACGCCGATCTCGTCGCGCAGGACGTGCGCCTGACCATGGGCGGCGAGCCGACCTTCGTTTCGGTGGACGATTACCAATCGGCGGAGTGGAACACAGCCGCGGTCGGTCCGACGAAGCGGGTGCGCGCCGACGACCTGATACGCCGATTGCGCGCGCGTTTCGCGCCGGGCGGCCTGCTGCATTACGGCCAGGGCAAGTGGTATCCGGGCGAGCCGCTGCCGCGCTGGGCATTCTCGCTGTATTGGCGGCGTGACGGGGTTCCGGTCTGGCGCGACGAAAGCCTGATCGCGCAGGAAGCCGCCGACCACAATCCGACCATCGGCGATTTACAGCGCCTTGCCGAGGGGATTGCCGCGCGCATCGGAATCGCGGCGGATTACGTGCAGCCCGCTTATGAAGACCCGGCCGACCGGATGCTCAAACAAGGCCTGATCCCGGAGAATATCGATCCAGGCGATCCGAAGATCGACGATCCCCGCGAGCGCGCGCGCATCCTCGCCTTGTTCGACAGCCATCTGAGCAGGCCGGCCGGTTTCGTGCTGCCGGTGCAGCGCTGGAGCGCGGAAGCGCAAGCGGGATGGCTGAGCGAACTTTGGCGCACACGTCGCGGCCGGCTTTTCCTGGTGCCGGGCGATTCGCCGCTCGGCTTCCGGCTGCCGCTGCAATCCCTGCCCGCTATCGCCGCCGTCGATTATCCGCACCTCGTGCCGGCCGACCCGTTCGCCGCCCGGACGCCGTTGCCCGATCCGCGCGTCACCCATCCGATCCGGCCGCACGCCATTCGTATCCCGAGCGGCAATGACGCGTCGCCGCCGCTCGCGCCCGAGACTTTGCTGATGCAGCGCCCTTCCGTCACGTCGAGCGCCGCCGACGGCTCTGACCTTCCGGTGCGCACGGCGCTGGCGGTCGAAGTGCGGGACGGACGCCTGTGCGTGTTCATGCCGCCGGCTGAGACACTGGCGGACTATCTCGAACTCCTCGCAGTGGTCGAGGCGACGGCGGCCGAACTAGCCCTGCCGGTGCATGTCGAGGGATACGAGCCGCCGCCCGATCCGCGGCTCGCCGTGATCAAGGTCACCCCCGACCCAGGCGTTATCGAGGTCAATATCCATCCGGCGGCGTCCTGGCAGGAGGCCGTCACGATTACGCGCAGCCTCTACGAGGAAGCGCACCAGTCGCGGCTGGGCACCGACAAGTTCATGCTCGATGGTCGCCATAGCGGGACCGGCGGCGGCAATCACGTCGTTCTCGGCGGCCGCAATGCCGCCGACAGCCCGTTCCTGCGGCGGCCCGATCTTCTGAAAAGCCTGGTGCTGTACTGGCAGCGGCGGCCGTCGCTTTCCTATTTCTTTTCCGGTTTGTTTATCGGACCGACCAGCCAGGCGCCGCGCATCGACGAGGCGCGGCAGGACATGCTCTACGAGCTTGAAATCGCTCTGCGTCATGTGCCGCCGCCGGGCGGCATGGCGGCCGCGCCGCCGCCGTGGCTGGTCGATCGGCTGTTCCGCAATATCCTCGTCGACGTAACCGGCAACACGCACCGGACCGAAATATGCATCGACAAACTATTCTCGCCGGATGGCCCGACCGGCCGGCTCGGCCTTGTCGAATTCCGCTCGTTCGAAATGCCGCCCGACGCGCGCATGAGCCTCGCCCAGCAATTGTTGCTGCGCGCGCTCGTCGCTACCTTCTGGCGCGCACCGCTCGACGGCAAGCCGGTGCGTTGGGGCACCGCCTTGCACGATCGCTACATGCTCGAACATTTCGTCTGGAACGACTTCCTTGAAGTCCTGGAGCGATCTCGAAAGACGCCGGCTACGAATTCGACCAGACCTGGTTCGAGGCGCAGCGGCAATTTCGTTTTCCGGTCTGCGGCGTTGTCGAACATGCCGGCGTGCGGCTCGAACTGCGGCAGGCGATCGAACCCTGGCACGTGCTCGGCGAAGAGGGCCAGCCCGGCGGCACCGCGCGGCTTGTCGATTCGGCGGTCGAGCGCCTGCAGGTCAAGGTCGACGGCCTGACCGAAGGCCGTCACGTCGTCACCTGCAACGGCGCGCGCGTGCCACTGACGTCCACCGGCCGGGTCGGCGAATTCGTCGCCGGCGTACGTTTCAAGGCGTGGAACCTCGCGTCGGGGCTGCATCCGACCATCGGCGTGCACGCGCCGCTCACATTCGATATCGTCGATACCTGGAATCGGCGATCGCTGGGCGGCTGCGTCTATCACGTCGCTCATCCCGGCGGACGCAACTACGAAACCTTTCCGATCAATTCCTACGAAGCGGAAGCCCGCCGCCGCGCCCGCTTCCAGGATCACGGCCATACCGCCGGACTGATCGACGTACCGCCGCTCGACGTCACGCTGGAATATCCAACGACGTTGGATCTGCGACACGCGATTTAAAACATCCCACATGGCAGCCAATCTCGACCCGATCGTCGAACACGAGACCGCCGGTCTCGAACAGTTCGTCGCAGACTACCGCCGGCTGCCCGGCGTTTTCGACGAGATGATGGACGGCGACGGCCGCGTGCGCGCGCACTGGCGGCCCTTTCTCGGCATGCTGGCGTCGCTCGGCGCCGAGGAGATCAATCGCCGTTTCGCCGCCGCCGACCGTTATCTGCGCGGCTCCGGAGTCTTTTATCGCGTCTACGAGGATGCGGCCGGAATCGAGCGGCCGTGGCCGCTCAGTCACGTACCGCTGATCATCGAGCCGGGCGAGTGGCGGCAACTGGAGGCCGGACTGATCCAGCGCGCCGAACTGCTCGAAGCCGTGCTCGCCGACGCCTACGGGCCGTCGCTGCTGAGCCGCGATGGCCGCCTGCCGGCCGCGCTGATCGCAGGCAACCCGGAGTTTCTGCGTCCTCTCGTCGGGGTCGCGCCGCCCGGCGGCGCGCATTTGCGGTTCTACGCCGTCGACGTCGGGCGCGGCGCCGACGGCCGCTGGTGGGTGCTCGGCGACCGCGCGCAAGCGCCCTCGGGCGCCGGCTATGCGATCGAGAACCGCCTGGCGCTGTCACGCGCCATGCCCGACATCTACCGCACCACGCGGGTCGAGCGCGTCGCGCCTTTCTTCCAGGCGTTTCAGGCCGAGCTTTCGGCGCTGAGCCGTCAGGACGAGGCTCACCTTTGTCTGCTCACGCCCGGACCGATGAGCGAGACCTATTTCGAGCACGCCTATCTCGCGCGCTATCTCGGGCTCATGCTGGTCGAAGGCGAAGACCTCAGCGTGCGCGATGACGGCGTTTTTGTCCGCACCGTATCCGGTTTGCAGCGAACCGAAGTGCTGCTCCGCCGCATCGACGCCGATTTCGCCGATCCGCTCGAACTGAATGCCGCCTCGCGGCTCGGCGCACCCGGACTTCTGCAGGCCGTGCGCGACGGCAAGATCGTCATCATCAATGCGCTCGGCGCCGGACTGGTCGAAGCGCGCGCGATGCTGGCATTCCTGCCGGCGCTGGCGCCCGTCGTGCTCGGCGCCGACCTGGCGATCCCGAACGTCGCCACGTGGTGGCTCGGCCGCGACGAAATGCGCGAGGAGATGATCGAACGGCTCGACAGCATGGTGGTCGCGTCGGCCTTCGAGTCGCAGGTGGACGGACGCGGCTCCAGCGAGTTTTTGGGCGACAGGCTCGACGACGCGGAGCGCCGGGCGCTGATCGCCTCGATCCGCGATCGCGGCGTGGACTACGTGGCGCAGGAAGCGGTGACGCTGTCGAGCATGCCGGTGTGGCGCGACGGCCGCTTGCAGCCGCGGCCTTTCACGCTGCGCCTGTTCCTCACCAAGGTCGGCGAACGCTGGCAGGTCATGCCGGGCGGTTTCGTGCGCATATCCGGCAGCGCCGACGCGCGCGCGGTAAGCATGCAGCGCGGCGCGGCGACGGCGGACGCCTGGGTGCTCGCGCACGGTCCGGTCGCGCGAAACGACGCTGCTTCCGACCGCCGAGCGCATTCAAGTGCAGCGCGCTACCGGCCTGTTGCCGAGCCGCGCCGCCGACAATCTGTTCTGGGTCGGCCGTTACGTGGAACGCGCCGAAGCTACGCTGCGGCTGATCCGCACCATGATCAACCGCGCCGCGGAAGCCGACGAGACCACGGCGCCCGTCATCGCCGGCATCGGCTCGCTGCTCGCGGCGTGGAACGCCGTGCCGGATCAGGCCGGCGGCCTGTCGGCCGTCGCCGCGGCGCGGGCGGTTCTCACCCGCGCCGACCTCGCCGGGTCGCTGCCCGATCTCGCCGGCGCCGCGCGTTCGGCGGCATCCGTCATTCGCGACCGGTTCTCTCCCGACGCCTGGCGCGCGCTCAACGATCTGTTCGTGATCAATGCCATGCCGCTTTCGGCGGGCCCCACGGAAAGCGCCATCACCGAGCGCGTCGAAGCGTCGTTGCGGATCATCGCGTCGCTTTCCGGGCTGGCGCAGGAGAACATGACGCAACTCGCGGGCTGGCGCTTCCTCGAACTCGGCCGGCGCATCGAGCGCGGGATCATCACCGGCCGACTGGTGCGCTCCTTCGCGCTGCCCGGCGCGCCCGACGGCGGCCTCGAAGTGCTCCTCGAACTCGCCGACAGCCAGATCACTTATCGGCAGCGCTATTTCATGGTCGCGGCACGCGCGCCGGTCATCGACCTCGTCATGCTCGATCCGAACAATCCGCGCTCGGTGGCGTTTCAGCTCGACCGGATCGAAGCCCATCTCGCGGCGTTGCCGGGGCGTCAATGCCGCCGGCCGTCTGTCGCCGGTGCAGCAGATCGCGGCCGCGATAGCGACCCGGCTGCGCACGATCGAAGCCGCCGCGGTCGACGAGGCGCTCGTCGTCGAAATCGAACAGTCCCTGATGAAACTCTCCGACGCCATCGCCGCGACCTATCTCACCAACAACGAACGCTCCGAATCCGCCTGGGAGGCGCTGGCGTGATCTACGACGTGCGGCAGACGACGACGTGCGTCTACGCGTCACCGGTGGCGCATGCGCGTCACGTGCTCCGCCTGATGCCGATCAATCGCCCGGGCCAGCGCGTTCACGTCGCCGCCTTGCAGATCGGACCCGAGCCGGCGCACCGCCGCGAGGGAAAGGATTTTTTCGGCAATCGCCTGACCTGGATCGACGTCGAGGAGCCGCACCGGACGCTGACGATCAAATTGACCGCGCGCGTGACCGTCGACGCACTGATCGAGCCCGCGCCGCTGAGCAGTCCGCCCTGGGAGGCGGTCCGCGAGGCAGCGTTTGCGACCAGCGATATCGGTCCGCTGTCGCCGGCGCACTTTCTGTTTCCCAGCCGCATGGTCTCGCTCGATCCTGAAATCCGCGACTACACGCGGGAGAGCTTCCCGGCCGAAAGGCCGGTGCTCGACGCCGCGATCGAACTGATGAACCGCCTCAAGTCGGACATCGCCTATGAGATCGGCGCGACCACCGTCACCACCACGCCGCCGATGTCGTTCGCGCTGCGCCGCGGCGTCTGCCAGGACTTCGCCCACATCATGATCTCCGGGCTGCGCGGCATCGGACTGCCGGCCGGCTATGTCAGCGGCTATCTGCGCTCGGCGCCGCGCACCGACGCGGCGCGCCTGCAGGGCTCCGACGCCATGCACGCCTGGGTGCTGGTCTGGTGCGGGGCGGAAATCGGCTGGATCGGGCTCGACCCGACCAACGCCATCCTCGCCTCCGACGAACACGTCGTGCTGGCGCTCGGCCGCGACTATACCGATGTCGCTCCGATGGACGGCGTGATAATCGGATCGGGCGGCCAGCGGATCGACGTCGGCGTGAGCGTGACGCCGGTCGAGTGACGGATCAATCGGGAGCGAAAGCATGCGTGCCTATCAACTGCCGAAGGGTGGCGCCGGCATCGAAGCCCTTGTCGAAGTCGATCGGCCGATGCCGAAGGCGCTCCATCGCCAGGTGCTCGTCAAGGTCATCGCGTGTTCGCTGAATTTCCGCGACCTCGGCATCGTCCGCGGCACCTATCGCGCGCCTGTGCGGGAAAACCTGATCCCGCTTTCGGACGGCGCCGGCGAAGTCGTCGAAGTCGGTCCAGGCGTCACCCGGGTGAAGGCCGGCGACAAGGTGGCCGGCGCCTTCTTCCAGCGCTGGCCGGCCGGCGAGCCGGGACCAAATACTCACGCCTCGGCGCTCGGCGGCAGCATCGACGGCATGCTCGCCGAATACGCGGTGCTGGAGGAAGAAGGCGTCGTCAAAATTCCCGGCGCACTTGTCGATCGAAGAAGGTGCGACCTTGCCGTGCGCCGCCGTGACCGCGTGGGATGCCATGCTCAACCACGCCAGGCTGGTCGCCGGACAAACCGTGCTGCTTCAGGGCACCGGCGGCGTCTCGGTGTTCGGGCTGCAATTCGCCCATGCCATGGGCATTACCGCCATCATCACTTCGTCGAGCGATGAAAAACTCGAGCGCGCCAAAGCGCTCGGTGCGGCGTGCGGCATCAATTACAAGACCACGCCGGAATGGGACAAGGCGGCCATCGCGTTCAATGGCGGGCGCGGCGTCGACCATGTGCTCGAGGTCGGCGGCGCCAACACACTTACCCAGTCGTTTAACGCCATCCGCGTCGGCGGCAAGGTCAGCATCATCGGCGGCCTGAGCGGCGGCGCCCGCGAGCTAAATCCGGGACTGATCTTTTCGAAGCGCGCCAACGTCCAGGGCATTTCCGTCGGCTCGACGCAGACGTTCGAAACAATGAACGCCGCGATGGCGGCAAACAGGATCAAGCCGGTGATCGATCGCGTGTTTGGTTTCGACGAGGCCAGGGCGGCCTACGAACACATGGCGGCCGGCGCACATTTCGGCAAGATCGTCATCCGCGTGACCTGACGGCCGCTATCGCGCGACCACACGCGTCGGCGGGAATGCAACTTCGATCAGGGTGCCGGCGTTGGGTGCGCTCTTGATGCTGAAATGCGCGCGGTTGGCTTCGGCCAGCGCCTTGGTGAGCGGCAGGCCAAGCCCGGTCCCGCCGGAGCCCCAGCTCCCCGCCGTCGCCGTCTGACGAAACGGCTCGAGCGCCGCCTCAACATCTTTTTCGCTCATGCCGACGCCGGTGTCGCGGACGCGCAGCACAGCCTCGCCGCTGTCGGCGAACGCCGTCGAGACGATCACCTGACCGCCCGGTCCCGTGAACCTGATCGAATTCGACAGCAGATTGAGAACGATCTGGCGCAGCGATCGCTCGTCGGCGACGACCTGGGGCAATCCCGGCATCAACGACGTGCGGATGATGATCCGGGCGCGGCTCGCCTGCGGCTGCATGATCCCGACGCATTGCTGGGTCAGGTCGTTGAGGCTGATATTGGCGAAGGAAAGATCGAGCTGACCGGTTTCGACCTTGGAAAGATCAAGCAGGTCGTTCAGCAGCGAAACGAGATGCATCCCGGCGCCGTGGATATCCTTCAGATACTCGGCGTAGCGCTCATTGCCGATCGGACCGAAACGCTCGGCCGTGATGACTTCGGCGAAGCCGGTGATGGCGTTGAGCGGCGTGCGGATCTCGTGACTGACCTTGGCGACGAACTCTGCTTTTGACGCCGCCACCTTCTGCGCTTCGCGCGTTACGGCGAGCATGTCCGCTTCGGCTTTCTTGAATGACTCGACATGCGCCTTGAGGTCGCGGACTTCGTTCTGCGCCGCGGCGAGCAGCGCCGCGTTGGCGCGCCGGCGCTCCTCGGCTTCGCCATTAGTCAGGATCAGCGCCAGCGCCGGAGTGCCACCCCACGGTATCGTGAACAGGCGGCCCTCGACCGGACGGCGGCTGCCGTCACGGGCAACGATCGAGAGCGATTGCGCGGTCGCAGATTGTGCGAAAGCGTCGGCGCCCGGCTCGGCAAACAGCCGGTCCAGGCCGGTCGCCGCCAGCGCGCCGAGGCTGTCATGGCCGCTGAGCTCGAGGAAATACCGGTTGGCGTAAAGCAGCGCGTCGTGCGGGCCGTCGTGCCGGTAGACCAGCACGCCCAGTGGAATGCGGTCGAGAAGCGCGGGTTCGAACGCCGGCGCAGCCTGCGGCGGCGCGGCTTCACTCTGCTCGCGCGGCAAGCCGCCGCTTTCGGCATCGGCCGCAGTAACCGGCTCGGGCGCGACCGGCGGCGCTTCAACCAGTTCCGCGGCGCTGGCTTGAGCTTCGGCCAGCAACTCGCTCAGGCCGGTCTGGTTGGCCGCATCGTCGCGGACGCCGCGCAGGCGTGCCGTCAGTTCCTGCGCCAATTCGCGAAACGCCTTGCGCTCGACGGGCGTGAGCGTCGGCGCACTCGGCTCAGCCGGTGTTCCCTGACGGAACGGCACGACGTTGGCCGCCGCGGGCACCACGTTCAACGCAGGACGCTCGGTGCGAGCCGGAGTTTCCAGGGCGGCCGGCGCGGCCGGTTCGCTGGTTTCGGCCGGCATGGCAACAGGCGGCGTAACAGGCGGCGGTTGTGCCGGCGGTTCGGCTTCGAGCGGAAGCGACGGCTGCGGTTGCGGCACGAAACCGATCGGACGCTCGCGGCGTGCGCGCAGCAGATGATTGATGCGATCGAGGTCGCGGCAAATGCCGAAGCCCCGATAGCCGCGAAAAGTGCGATCGCGGTCGAATACCGGCAGCCCCGAAAGTTCGATCGGAAGACGTTCGCCGTCGTCGTCCACCGGCCAGGAGACGGTGACACCGCTCCAGGTCTCCTGCGTGGCGACCGCGCGGGCGATTTGATTTTCCGGATCGAGTTTCAGTTCGGCGGCGATCTCGCTCCACAACCGTCCGAATGCCGCGGTGGTGCGCGGACCCATGAGTTCGACGAACTCGTCCGAGCCGACCACGAAGCGGCCGTCGGCGTCCATCTGCCAGACGAAGCGCAACGGATGACGCCGCTCGGTTTCGTCCTGCTCACGCGCGGAGGCGACCCGCGGCGGCGAGGCATCGGTTTTCATAGCCGGTGCCGGCGGCGTCGCAGCGGCAGGCGCGATGGTTTCGGCAACGGCTGCCGCGGTTCGAGCTTCGTTCGGTTGGGTGCCGAATTCCGCCACCAGAACCGCCGACGCATCTCTGCCAAGACGATCGACGCGAACGGGACCGAAGTTTGTGGCACCGCTGGCATTGCCGCTCGCCAGCGCCCTGCCCGCTAGTTCGGTGATGCCGAGCGCCGGCAGTGTGGCCGCGCCGCCCAGGCGGCTCCGCGCCGCTTCCGTTGCGTATAGAAGCGTCCCATCGGCAGCGAACGCCGCGAGTGTGCGGTCGCGCCCGGCGAACAAACGGCCGACGCGTTCGCTGAGCGGCAGTTGCGGCCCGGCCCGCTCCGTTGCCGCGACGAGGATCGCGCCGCCGATCCGGCAGCGCGACGCGCGAGCAAACGCAGGTCAGCGCGCGTCCGAAACTCGCACCGAAGCCGCGCAGGCGTTCGAGCCGGGCCTGCCCGGCCGGCGGCAAGGTTGCCGCCAACCGGACGATCTCGCCAGCCGCCGGGTGACGTGACTCGATGCGTCGCCCGACGGCCATGGGTGCATTCGGCGGCGCCGAAGATCGCGGCGCCGACCGCGTTCGCCCACAGTATTTGCGATCCGTCCGCGCTCCACAGCCATGCGGGTGCGGCCCCGGTCGCGAGGTCGGCGAGTTGCGCCGCCAATCGCGGATCGTGCTGCGAAGCGGCGAACTCTGGCTCCACGAGGGGCATGCACGAAACTCTTTTGCTTAATGAATTCTTAATAATGCGGGCCGGCGGTCCCGTCCATGCCGGCCCCTCCAGTCCCACCAAGCTTGGCGGGATAACCTTAATCGCGTCACCGCCTTGACTGTACGCGACAATCGGGGTGCACGGCGGCGCCGATATCGCCTAGGATGGTCGCGTCGGGGTCAGAGGAGTTGACGATGGCGAAGGAGCCCTTCGAGCAATTTGCAATGCCCAATGAGGTCCGCGCTTTCGTCGAGCAGAGCGTGGCCCATGCGCGAACGGCTTTTGACGGCATCGCCAACGCAGCCAACCAGGCGGTATCGCAGTGGCATGGCCAGGCCCAGGCGGCGCGTGCCGGGCCAGCGAAATCGCGCACAAGTCGATGGCCTATGCCGAACGGAACATGGCGGCGACCTTCGACTTCGCGCAGAAGCTGATGCACGCCAAGGACCCGACCGAGGTGATGCGGTTGCAGTCGGAGTATCTCGCCCTGCAAATGCAGGCCCTTTCGGCCCAGGCGCACGAACTTGGGCAAAGTGCCGCCAAAATAGTCATGGACGCTGCCAAGCCGAAGACCTAACGCCCGGACAGCGCAGCGCTTTTGGAAGAAAATTGATATAAATCAATTATTTGACGATTTTTGTGCGATGCAATAAAATCTATTGCGGCGCACCACGCCGTCTGCTATATAAATCCGCGGAAGGCCCGAGCTGGGAGTATAGTGCGTTCGGCTGCGGGGTCGATGAGATGTTTTGCCCTGCGCGACGGGCGGCGGGGCGACTGAAAATATCGAAGGTGAAACAGCCCAAGAGCATCAAATAACAAGGACGAGTGTCATGGCGGAAGCCTCTATTGCTGCCCCGAAAGTGAAGACGAGCAAGCCGGCGACTGGCGCGTTCGAGATGCCGAAATTCGAAATGCCCAAATTCGACATACCGAAAGTTGAAATGCCCGCGGCTTTCCGCGAGTTCGCAGAGCGCGGCGTCGCCCAGGCCAAGGACACCTACGAGAAGATGAAGGCCGCTGCCGAAGAGGCCACCGACGTTCTCGAGACGACCTACTCGACCGCGACCAAAGGCGCCTCCGACTACGGCCTCAAGGTCATCGAGGTTGCCCGCACCAACACCAACGCGGCGTTCGATTTTGCCGGCGAAGTGATGGCGGCGAAGACGCTGTCGGAAGTCGTCGAGCTTGCCAGCGCCCATACGCGCAAGCAGTTCGAGACGCTGTCCGAGCAGACCAAGGAACTCAGCGCTCTGGCGCAGAAGGTCGCGACCGAGACGGCGGAGCCGATCAAGAGCGGCATGAACAAGGCGTTCAGCAAGGCCAGCTAATCGCCCGCTGCGACCGCTTCCTTAACTCACGATCTGCTAGACGAAGCCCGGGTCACTCGCCCGGGCTTTTGCTTGCCCTGCAGCCGCCGGCGCAGTTCGCGCCTTGCCAAAGCGGGGCTTTGCTCCTAGTTTCCGCGCGCTTGCCGACCGCGGGCCGTGCAGCTGTAGCTCAGTTGGTTAGAGCGCCTGACTGTGGATCAGGAGGTCGGTGGTTCGAGTCCACCCAGCTGTACCACGCAAAATCAATCGGTTGATGCGAAGCTCTCCGAGCAGAAGGCTTCGCCGCGCGAGCATCTGGTTTTCGGCGCTCGGAGCCTGGGTGCCCGCTGGCCTTTCTTGGAGCAATAGTCGCTCATGGCCGGTCCTCGGTTGACTCAGGAATGAACGCCCTTCCCAGCCGTTCAAGATCCTGGACATAACAATAGAGCGAAAACAGACCGGCCAGAATGACCGCGTAACGCAATGCCCCTATATCGAAGCTGCGGTCTGCGGTGATGAAGAGAAAACCGAAAATGGAGGTCGGGAGGACAAAGCCCATGCGGGCCAGGAACAATATGAGCTGCCCGACAAAGGCATTCCGGTACTGCGGCAGCGGCGCTCGCGTGCTTCGCGATATCCAATAAGCGACCTGCACGAGGGCAATCGCCACGAGTGGCAAAATCGAAGTCTCGAGCTCCGCAAAAAACGACGCCCCCCCTGCGATTGCCCGCCGATAGAGTGGAATCACATTCCAGTACATGATGCCGGCGCCGACGGTCTGGACCCCGAGCAGAGCGAGAAACGTCCAATGTCGGCGCATCGTCAGGTCACCTCTCCGGAGGCTCGGTTGCGATCCGGCACGAAGCCGCGCTCCGGATTTCGCAGCTAATCAGGGTGCGAGGCAATGGCGGCCGCCACGTCGATCATGGGCTGCTGACTTGCCCTGATGAACCCGGCACCGGGCCGATCAAGATCCTGAATAAGGAGAATCAGCAACGCGACCACCAGCCCGGTGGCGTAGAGCGGGGAACGAACGCGCCTGACGTCCAGTCCATTGGCATAGCCCGAGACCGCGCAGGCCAGAATTGCGATGGCGTAGAGAGCGGTCAGAACGATGTTGGGGACCCGGTTGCTCACCGCGTACAGTCGCTTTGCCTGATCGTCGATCATTTCATTCAACGTCTGAATGAAAAGCCCGGTTGGGACGACAGCGTTATCCTTGGCAACCAGGGCTTTTACCTGCTGCCACAGATTTTCTTGTATCTCGTTGGCATGTGCGACAGCCGCGCTCAACGCCGCGGGCGATGAGCCCTGTCTGGCCAGATCGAGCCTTATCTGCACGTATTCCTGCAACAGTTTGCGTATGTCGGCGCCGTACGGGGCCGGCAGCAGGCGCGCACGTAATGCGGTGGTGCCAATAGCGTTGGCCTCGATCAACACGGCATCGCGCCGCGTCTCGTACCGCGACAGCGCCATGGCAAAAGTGAATCCAATCATCAAAGCCAGCAATCCAAGTATCGCGCCCTCCAGCGTGCCGACGTCGTCCCCACCCTGGCCGACCGACCGCAACCCGAGCCAGCGTCCGGCTTCGCAGGCCACCACCATGCAAACGACACTGGCGCCGAGGATGAGCCACAGCGGATAAGCGTCCAGATCAATTGCCATGTCGCCCTCCCATCGCGATTTCGCTGATCTTGCGTGCCGCTATCCTGGCGCGGGACCAGATTTTCCAGGCTGATGCTGCTACGCTCGTCGCACGATCAATACCGGCCAGTCTGACAGGATGCCGCGTTGCCTTGAACCCCTCCCAATACTTCGCAACAGAGTTGCTCCGGGACGGGCGCGAAATAGAAATCCGCGCTTTACGACCATCCGACCGCGATGCGATGTTGACCGCGGTAGGCGAGGCAAGCGCCCAGTCGCTTTATCGTCGCTTCTTTGGTCCGCGGCGCGGCTTTACCGACAAGGAAATCGACTTTTTTGTAAACGTTGATTTTCAGAGCCACGTCGCGCTGGTGGCGGCGCTCAAGGAAGATGGCCAACAAAAGATCGCGGGCGGCGGCCGCTATATCGTTGTCAAGCCGGGACAAGCCGAATTGGCGTTCGTGGTGCTCGACAAGCATCAGGGACTGGGGATCGGCAAGCTCTTGATGAAGCACCTTGTCGCGATTGCGCGCGACAGCGCCATCGGCGAACTCACCGCCGACGTCCTTTCCGAAAACACTGCAATGTTGAAGGTGTTTGAACGATCCGGATTGCCGTTCGCGACAACGCGCGACGGAGGAACCGTTCACGTCGTACTCGCGCTTGTCTGATCCAAGCACTAACGTCCGGCGACCGCACCTGTTGACCGCTGCGCGCGATTGGTCAGGAGTATCGATACGCTTGTCAGAAACACCCATGCTGGAAATACCAGGAAACTCCAGCTGACCACGTAGCTTGTGAGCAAGATCAAAACCGCCAGGCCATATCCCAGAAACGCCAGCCAACGCGGGACAATTGCCGTATAAATCGCCAGCGTCGAGGTCGTTATCATAAAAACGCAAGCCATTTTCACGACGTACACGTTCATCATGATGAAGGCGGTGGCGCGCGTGACGTGAAAGCTGGCTGATGCGGGCAGCCCCGGTTCGGATTCGAACGCGATGAGTATGCCGCCGGCGAGCGCAGCCCCGACGAACAGCGCGCCGACCAGAAGGAAAGCACTCCCCAGGAAAACGGTGGCAAAGAAGCGATCTTCAAACTCGCCGAGGCGGTCGCGCAGTACGCCGACGAACCAGAGGAATGCGAGGCCGCAAAAGGGAACGAGGTTCAGTGCGAGTTTGACCGCGCTGGTGTTGGAGTGCAGCCACAATCCCGGTTCCTTGGGATCGCTCGGTACAGAAATCCAAAGCAGTCCGAAAATCACGGTCGCCAGCACGGAGAAAATCAGGCCGGATATCGCCGCCGCCTTGGGAGTTCTCAGGCCTTTCGTCGTCAGGAAAGCCGTCGTCATTCGTATCCTTCGATCACGCTCCTCAGCGCAGACCCGCCTGCACCAGCAGCGGATAAGTTTGCTCCTGGAAGTGATGCATGTCGGAGATGTAACGCGGCCAGGATAGCAGAATGCCGTCGAATCCGGCTTTGGCCAGCATGGAAAGCCCATCGACGACCTGGTCTTTCGTACCGATCAGCGGAAATCCGCCCCAACCGGCCATGAAATGCACCTTGATCCCTTGCAGGGCCTCGGGCGGCAGGGTTTGGGCATTCATGCCCATCGTCTCGACCAGATTATCGACGGCGGCACGATCGCCTTTCTTGTTAACGTATTCGTCGAAATAGGCCCTGGCCTCCGCCTCCGTCTCGCCCTGGACGACATAGGCGTAAGTCCAGATGAGAAGCTCGCGGCCGTATTGCTCGCGAGCGAAGGCGCGGTAGTGATCGACGCGGCTTTTCAGATAATCGAAGTCGTGCGCTTCGAGGATGACGAAGGCGACGTCGCAATATTTCGCCGCGTAGTGGCGGCCTTTCTCCGAGCCGCCGGCATTCATCACCACCGGATAGGGCTGCTGCAACGGTTTGGGCGCCAGAACCGCCCCCTTGACGTTGTAGTACCGGCCCTCGAAATCGACTTCACCGTCCTGCGTCCACAGCCGCTTGATGATCTCGAGCCATTCGATCGCGCAGTCGTAACGGTCATCGTGGCTCATCTGCGGCGCGCCGAACATCTCGATCTCGGGCTTGTACCAGCCTGTCACGATGTTGAGCGAGAAGCGGCCACGGCTGATGTGATCGATCGTCGTGGCCTGCTTTGCGGCCATGATGGGATGCACCGTCGGCACATGGGAGGTCGCGAAAATTCCCGAGTAATTGGTGGCGCCGGCAATCCCGGCCGCCCAGGAAAACGTCTCAAATCCCTGTCCGTTGAAATCGGTGACACCGCCGAAGCCTTTCCAGCGGCCGACAGGAACCAGCGCTTCGAACTGCATCGCGTCGGCGAGCCGCGCCAGTTCCAGCGTATCGTCCCAGGTCGCCTTCAGGGTTCCATCTATGGTCGATATGGCGCAGCCGCCGCTGAGATTGCTCGAGAAGGTGCCGAGCTTAAGCTTTCGATCGTTGAATAGCGGATTGCTGCTTTCGCGAAGCTGCCGGATGCGCTTTGTCGCCGCGGTCATCTTCCATCTCTCCCCAATAATCTTCGGGATCTTCGGCGTCCCGGTGAATGCTCGCTGTATGAGCGTCCCGCGGCAAGGTCAACGATTGCCGGCGGCCGCGCGCCCTGACGAAAGAAATTGTGCGCGCGCGGAAAAATCGCTTTTTGTGAACGGCCGGACGGTTGCACGGCGTGGTTTGGCAAGGGTAGCCTTCCGGAAGGCGGCCAAAGAGCAGCCCTCGGAGGAGTCATGTCGAAAGCCATATCGGAGGCTGGGCGCGGGTGCTCCTTTGCACTCACTGCCGAACCAGCGGCCGGCAAGTTGCAGCGATGGCAAACCGCAATTTTTGAGACTTTCGGCGCGGTCGACACGTGCGTCCGCGACGATCTTCACTTCAGCGGCGCGCTGCGGCGCGTTTCTTTTCCGAACTTCGAACTAACCGACGTCCGCAGCAGCAGCGAAAGCGTCCGACGAACGCGCCGTCACCTGGCCGGAGACAAGCAGGAGATCGTCGAACTGCTTCTGATAAGGCAGGGCAATATTCAGCTCGACCAGTATCACCGACGCAGCATCCACGGCGCCGGCACATTCACGCTGCTCGACCTTAATGAGCCTTATGACTGGGTGCATGCACGCCCGGCCCATGTGATCGGGATCAAACTGTCGCGAGGCGCCCTCGCCGAGCGGGTTGGCGATCTCAGACCATATGTCGGCAGCGTGCGCGGCACCGCCGCCGGCCTCGGCAGGTTGACGGCGGACTTTCTGGAGTTGTTTGCCGGTCAGGCATCCACAATCGGCGAAAGCGCCGGCCCGGCGCTGGAACGACAGTTTCTCGATCTCACCGAACTGTTGTTGATCGCCAAGGACTCCGAGAAGTCGCTCCCGACGATGACACCAGCGGAGGCCATCTATAGTCGCGCGCTGGCGTTCATCGACCGCCACTTGTCCGACCCCAATCTTGCGCCGGACGATATCGCGCAGGCGATGCCGGTTTCACTGCGCTATTTGCATGCGATTTTCCGATCGTTCGGCACTTCGGTATGCGAGACCATTCTCAGCCGTCGCCTTGCGTTTTGCCGCGACTGTCTTTCCGCTGACCCGCAACTGCGTATCGGCCAGCTCGCTTATCGCGCAGGATTCAGGAGCCACGCTCACTTCAGCACCGCGTTCAAGGACAAATTCGGCTCCTCTCCCCGCGACTTTCAACGGCAGTCCTCGCCGACGCGGCGAAAAGGGGTGGATGCCCTTTCGTTCGTGAACGGTTAAGCCCTCGCTGAAGAACGAACGGCCACGCTGCAACGACGACGCCGCCCTGCGTCGCTCAGAATTTGCCGGCGACGATGCAGCGCGCCTTAACCTTAACGCGACAGCACAGCCGCATGACGAAGCGGTCTTAGCCATTCTCGACTATCACACGAGCCAAAGGCGGCATTATCTGCTTAGTGAGTGCTGTGACACACGCCACCACATTGACGGTATTTCGAGGCGAAACATCGCCGGTCGCCGCGCGCGCTCCGCGCTTCGCGCCCCGTGGCGAACGCCTGCGTGAACCGCCGCCCGGTCTGAGCCTCAGCATTCACAGCGGCCTCGCTACGGTCGAAGATGAATGGCGAAGCTTCGAACGCCTCGCCGACTGCACCGCGTTCCAGACCTTCGACTGGCTCGCGGCATGGCAACGCAATGTCGGAGCGCGCCAGCGCGTCCGGCCGGTCATCGCCGTCGGCCGCTACAGCGACGGCGAAATCGCTTTTCTGCTGCCGCTTTGCGTCGTGCCGCGGCTTCTGATGCGGCGGCTGTCCTGGCTCGGCCAGGAACTGTGCGATTACAACGCGCCGCTCCTCGCCCGTGATTTTTCCCAGCGCGTCACGCCCGAGCAATTCCTTGCCGCATGGCAGGAGCTGCAGACGCAGATCCAGTGCGAGCCGTCGCTGCGCCACGACTGGATCGAATTCGAGAAGATGCCGGAGACGATCGGCGGCCAAACCAACCCGTTCGCCTATCTCGGGGTCACCCCCAATGCCAGCAGCGCGCACCTGACTCGGCTCGGCGACGATTGGGAGAAATTCTATCACGCCAAGCGCTCGTCTTCGACGCGCCGACGCGACCGCACCAAGCGCCGGCATATGTCAGAGTTCGGCGAGGTTCATTTTACCACCGCGAGCGAGACCGAAGACGCGCGGCGGACACTCGAAACGCTGATGGATCAGAAAAGCCGATCGCTGACGCGTAAAGGCATTGCCGACATGTTCGCCCCGCCGGGCCATCGGGAATTCTATCTCGATCTGGTGTCGAATCCGAAAACCCGGCATCTCGTGCATGTCAGCCGCGTGGACATTGGAAATGATTGCGCAGCGGCGAATCTCGGCATCGTATTCGGCGATTGCTATTACCACGTGCTCGCGAGCTTCACGGACGCCGAGGTGGCGCGTTACGGACCGGGCGTGCTTCACCTGCGTGAGCTTATGGCTTACGCGATCGAGCGCGGCCTCAAGCGTTTCGATTTCACGGTCGGCGACGAGCCGTACAAACAGGAATGGTCCGACGTCGAGCTGAAGCTGTTCGACTACGCAGCGACTGTGACCTGGCGCGGCTTGCCGGCGCGATGGTTTTCGTCGGCACGGCGCCGGATCAAACGTTTCATCAAGCAGACGCCGGTGTTGTGGACGCTGACGTCGCGCGCGCGATCAGTCATCGGCTCGCTTTCGAGTCCGCCGCCGCCGCGGTCCGATGACCACAAGCCGGACGTTGCGGCATCGGCCGCGCCCACCGCGATGGCGTGCGTGATGGGCGACATGGACCTGTTGCGGCCGCTGGCGCTTGCCGGGATTCCCTGCGCCGTCGTCAGCCGCCCGGGCGGTCCGGCGCTCTATTCGCGCTACGCTCAATCTCGTCTCGTCTGGGACGACTATACCGACAGCGCCGAAAGCCTTGTCGACGCGCT
This sequence comes from uncultured Alphaproteobacteria bacterium, assembly GCA_963850245.1. Classification (GTDB taxonomy): domain Bacteria; phylum Pseudomonadota; class Alphaproteobacteria; order Rhizobiales; family Xanthobacteraceae; genus BOG-931. The sequence continues at coordinate 42,012 of CAWKLA010000003.1, forward strand.
GGTCCGATTTGGCGAGGCGCAGCCGGAACCACCGGTGCTGTTCTACGAAGAGGACGGCCAAATTCTTTTGGTTTCGCGGTTCCGCGAACGTCTGGCGCGCGCATTCCGTTTCGTCGTCGCCGACGCGACCCTGATCGAAGATCTGCTCGACAAGGCCCGGTTCCAGCAATTGGCGGAACGCCACGGTCTGCCGGTGCCGGCCGCCCGGCGTTTCGATCCGGCGATCACTGAACCCGCCGACATCGGCCTGCGGTTTCCGCTGATCATCAAGCCGCTGACGCGCCTCGACCGCTGGAACGATCGCTTCGGATTACGAAAGGCGCTGTGCGCCGAAAACATCGAGGTTTTGCGCAGCCTGTGGCCCGAACTGCGCGACTGCGGTCTCGAGCTGGTCGCGCAGGAATTCATCCCCGGCGCCGAATCCCGGATCGAGAGCTATCATTGCTACGTCGATCGACAAGGCCGGATCGCCGGCGACTTTACCGGCCGCAAGATTCGTACCTATCCGTCGTCGCACGGCCACACCACCGCGCTGACCATTACCGAGGCGGGCGATGTGCGCGAGCTCGGCCGCAACATCGTCGAGCGGCTGGCATTGACCGGCGTCGCCAAGCTCGACTTCAAGCGCGATCCGCAGGGCAATCTGCGGCTTCTGGAAATCAATCCCCGTTTCAATCTCTGGCACCACCCGGGCGCCGTCGCCGGCACCAATATTCCGGCGATCGTCTATGCCGATCTCGCGGGCAGGCCGCGGCCGCCGGCCACCCGCGTGAAAGCGGGTGTCCGCTGGTGCCGCGCCTGGAAAGATTTCCCGGCAGCGCGGGCGGGCGGCCTGCCGCTCCACGCATGGACGCCCTGGTTCATCGGTTGTGAAACCAAGTCGACCTTGTCCTGGGACGATCCGCTGCCGTTCCTGCGCGCGACTTTGCGCCGGATGGCGGGCGATCGGCTGGCGCCGGAAGAAATCGGTACCTGGCGCGAGCGCGGCCGGAACGCTGCGCAAACTGGGCGTCGTTGAACCGCCGGCAACGGCAAAATCGATCCAAATTTTCAGTTAGGCCTTGTCGCGCCAATTTTGCGCGCAAGATATATATTGCGTCACCGAGGACGGCATCATGACAGCACAGACGCTTTGGCCCGACTTGCCCCTGTCGGCGTGGACCGACACATGCGAAACCCTGCTTCGCTGGGTGCAGGTTGCCGGCAAAGTTCGGCTCAAACAAACGCCACTGATGAATCACTGGTGGAATGTGACCTTCCACGTCGACTCGCGCGGTCTCGTCGCACCGGCCAATCCCTGCCCCGGCGGCAGCTTCGACATCGTTTTCGATTTCGTCGGCCATCAATTGCGTATCTTGAAAAGCGACGGGCGCTCGGAAAGCTTTGCGCTCGCTCCGATGCCGGTTGCGGAGTTTTACGCCGAGTTCATGCGGCGGCTGCGGCGCCTCGACATCGACGTCCACATCTGGACGATGCCGAGCGAAATCGAAAACGCCGTGCCGTTCGATCAGGACCGCACGCACGCGCAGTACGACCCCGCATACGTCGCGCGCTTCCATCAGGCGCTCGTACAATCGGCCCGCGTCATGACGGCTTTTCGCGCCGGCTTTATCGGCAAGGCAAGTCCGGTGCATTTCTTCTGGGGCAGCTTCGACCTCGCGGTCACGCGCTTCTCCGGCCGCACCGCGCCGCCGCCGACGAGCGTCACGCCCAACGTCGCCAGTTGGGTGATGGCGGAGGCCTACTCGCACGAAGTTTCAAGCTGCGGTTTCTGGCCAGGCAATGGCGGCTATGGCCGCGCTGCGTTTTACGTCTACGCCTACCCTGAGCCGGCGGGCTATGGCGACGCGCCGCTACGCACCGCCGAAGGCTTTTACGACAAGAACGTCGGACAGTTCATCCTGCCCTACGACGCGGTGCGCCACGCGCGGGACCCCGATGCATTGCTGCTCGGATTTCTCCAGGAGACCTACGCCGCCGCGGCGGACCTGGCGAAATGGGATCGCAAGGCGCTCGAAAGAGCGACCCCGCCGAGAACTTAGCGGCCAGTGAAAAGCACCAGCACCCGCCGTGTGAGCGACGAGTGCCGGTTTGCCCTAAACCGAGGCTATCTGGCTTTCTCGTAGGGATAAATAACGTCGCCGGTCTTCTGATCGGCGGGGGTGAGCACCGTCTGGTAGCTCATGCCGCGCCAGGTTTCGAGGTTCGCGGCATCGGTGAGACCGTGATACTGAACCTCCAGCATGCCCGATTTCGTCCATTCTCCTCTCGGACCGAATTTGACGTCGCCCATGATGGTCTTGAACTCGTGGGTGCGCAGGTACTCCGCGAGCTTATTGTCGTCGATGCTTTTTGCACCTTCGATCGCCTCACCGAGCAGCTGAAAGTCGGCGTAGCCCCAACCGCCGAGATAATAACCGAGCGGATCGACACCCCCGGCTTTGGCGCGCTCCTGGTAGACTTTAAAGAACTGTTCCGCTGGCGCCATCAATTTTGGCGACGGCACCCAGGTCTCGTAGTTGACGATCCCATTCAGCTTGGACTTGAGCCGTTCCTTGAACACGGTCGCCTGTAGGCCGACCATGGCGCCACCGAACATCTTCGGCTTGAGGCCCAGCTCATTTGCTGACTGCACGATACCGACGGAGCTGAGCGGATAAGAGCATACAATCACGAGATCGGCATCGGCGGCTTGCAACGCGCGGATGATCGGGGAGAAATCGGTCGTGCCCGGCGGGAAGGACTTGTCGTAGATGATTTTGAAGCCGAAAGTTTTGGCGTTGGCGCGCGCTCCCTCGCAGGCATTGCGGGCAAATTCCGCATCTTCGGAAATCAGCGCTATCGTTTCTGGTTTCGGTTTTTGGGCCGCTGCCACCTGGAAAAAGCCCTCAGTGAACGATTCCCGCGGCTTTGGTCCGGTCGGCAGCATCGAAAAGTATTTCGGGTAGCGAAATTCAGAATTTACGTCGAGCGCGAAAAAGCCGATGAATGTCTTGCCTCTTTGCATCACGACCGGGAGAGCCGGCGCATTCATGTTGGTCGCGTACGGCCCCATCACGATGTCGACTTTGTCGACGTCAAGGAGCTTCGTATAGATGCCGGGTACGTTTGCTGGATTCGACTGGTCGTCGTAATTCACCAGCTCGACCTTGCGGCCAAGCAGGCCGCCCTTGGCGTTGATTTCTTCTTCCCAGATCTTGGCGCCGAGCAACGCCTGTTTTCCATTGGGGGAAAGCGGACCTGTGAGCGCCATGGAAAACCCGATCTTGATCGGGTCACCACTCTGCGCCAAGGCCGACGCCGCCTGCGCGACCAGGCCGACCGCAACAACGACCGCACCAAAGATGCACCGTCGCGTCGTGCGAGAATCCATGGCTTCCTCCTTGAAGGTTTTATTTCGTCTCCTCACCCCAATTGCCTGCCCATTTTTGGACATGACGCGAAGCACATTGCCCGTCCTGCTTGTTCGTGGATAGGGAGCGTGACGATATGCCCAGTGTTTATGGGCAGGGACGTGCCCACCGGAACCGGCCCTGCCAACCCCCTTGCCGTCGGAATGGCTTCGCTTTACGGTTGCGTTCAACGAGGACGCACAAACTCGACCCGGGGGTGCGCCTCGGTATGAGACGGAGGAACGACCATGGCTTGGACAACTCCCACGCTCGTCGAAATCTGTATCGGCCTCGAAATCAACGGCTATCTTCCGGCCGAGTTCTGATCCGCTCCTTAGCTGCCCGCGATCCCCGTGAATGGGGCGCCTGACCGCCATCGTGCTCGGTGCAGCGGGCGGTGGCGGCTATCCGCAATGGAATTGCCGATGCGCCGTGTGCCGGCTTGCGTGGGCAGGTGATCCGCGGGCGAAACCCCGCACCCAGGCCAGCCTTGCGGTCTGTGCCGACGGCAACAACTGGACTCTCCTCAACGCCACGCCAGATTTGCGCGCGCAGCTTCTGGCGACTGCGGTTTTGCACCCGCGGACCACCCTGCGCGCCAGCCCGATCGCGGCCGTTGTGCTCACCGGCGCCGAGATCGACCAGATCGGCGGATTGCTGACGTTGCGTGAACGTCAGGCTTTTACCGTCTTTGCCACCGCCGACACGATCGCCGTCCTCGATGCCAATCCGATTTTCGGCGTGCTCGCCGCCGATGTCGTCACGCGCAAGGCCGTCGCCTGCGGTGAGGTGTTTTCGCTTCCCGGCGGCGTGACGGCAGAGCTGTTCGCAGTTCCCGGCAAGATCGCGCTCTACCTCGAGGACAGGAATCCTGCGCTTGCCGCCGAAACCGGAGCCAATGTCGGGGTGGAAATCGTGTGCGGCTCCCATCGCCTCGCCTACGTGCCCGGCGCGGCGGCGGTGACTGCCGCGCTCCGTGAGCGCCTCGCCAAGGCTGACGTCGTCCTCTTCGATGCGACGCTCTTTGCCGACGATGAGATGATCAAGACCGGCACCGGGAATAAAACCGGCCGCCGCATGGGTCACATGCCGCTCGGCGGCAAGGACGGAACCCTGGCCGCGCTCGGCGGCCTTCCCGGACGGCGCATCTTGACCCACATCAACAATACCAATCCGATCCTGATCGAAGGTTCGCCCGAGCGCCGCATGGTCGAGGCGGCGGGGTTCGAGGTCGCCGAGGACGGGATGGAGATCGTGCTTTGAATACGCTCAACCCCGAAGAACTGGAGGCTCGCCTGCGCGATATCGGCGCGCGGCGCTATCATCGGCTGCATCCGTTCCACCAACTCCTGCATGGCGGCTCGTGCAGCAAAGGCCAGGTGCAGGCCTGGGCGCTGAATCGTTACTACTATCAGGCAATGATCCCAATCAAAGACGCAAGCCTGATCGCGCGCTGCGAAGATCCGGCGACGCGCCGCGAGTGGCGCAGCCGCCTTGTCGATCACGACGGCCTTCACGAAGGCGAAGGCGGTATCGCCCGCTGGCTCAAGCTGACCGACGGATTGGGACTCGAACGCGACTATGTCGTATCGCTGCGGGGCCTGTTGCCGGCGACGCGTTTCGCCGTCGACGCCTACGTGCATTTCGTGCGCGAAAAGACCTTGCTGGAAGCCATCGCCTCGTCGCTCACAGAGTTGTTCTCACCGGCGATCATTGGCGAACGCATGGAAGGCATGTTGAAGAGCTATGATTTTGTCACCGCGGAAACGCTGGCGTATTTTTCCAAGCGTCCGCCCCAGGCCGAGCGGGACTCGCGTTTCGCGCTCGATTACGTGAAACAGCACGCGCGCGCGGCCGACACCCAGCGCGGCGTGCTCGATGCGCTGGAGTTCAAGTGCGACGTGCTGTGGGCGATGCTGGACGCGTTGTATCATGCGTATGTCGAGCCGAGGCAGCCTCCGCCCGGCGCGTTCATACCCGCCGACTAAGGACTCTGGCCGTGGCAGAGACGCCGTTGCCAATTGCCCCGGAAGCGCGGCCTCGCCTGCCCCGCGGCGTGCGTCTCGTGCACAATAAAGCACAAGGCGGATGGGTCTTGCTCGCGCCCGAGCGCATATTCAAGGCCGACCCGATCGCTGTCGCGGTCGTCGAGCGCTGCACCGGCGAGGCGACCTTCGCGGCAATCGTGGACGATCTGGCCGCGACTTACACTGCACCGCGCGAACGGATCCTTGCCGACGTGACCGCACTGTTGCGGGGGCTTGCGGACAAACGCCTGCTGGAATTGTGACTACCCATTCGCGTCATGCGGCCGCTACTACCGGCCGTAACGCAAGAGAGTCTTGATGGCGGAACACGACGGCGCAACCGTGCACAATCCTCTCGGTCTATTGGCCGAGCTGACGCATCGTTGCCCGTTGGGCTGTCCGTATTGCTCCAATCCGCTCGCGCTCGATCCGCGAAGCGGCGAGCTGGATACGCAAACCTGGGCGCGCGTGTTCAACGAGGCCGCCGGGCTCGGCGTCCTCCAGGTGCATCTTTCCGGTGGCGAGCCCGGCGCGCGGCGCGACCTCGTGGACGTTACCGCCGCTGCCCATGCCGCCGGCCTCTACACCAATCTCATTACGTCGGCGGTCGGCATCACCGCGGACACGATGCGCATGCTCGCCGAAACCGGCCTCGATCACGTCCAGATTTCAATTCAGGACAGTGAGGCCGCGAGTGCGGATCGCATCGCCGGCTACGACGGCGCGTTCGCGCGCAAGCGCGCGCTCGCCGCCGAGGTGGTGCGTCTGGGACTGCCGCTGACGATCAACGCCGTCATGCATCGCGCCAACATCGACCGGATTGCGGACATGGTGGCGCTCGCGCTTGCGCTCGGCGCCAGCCGGGTCGAGATCGCACACGCGCAATATTATGGCTGGGCGCTCAGGAACCGCGCGGCCTTGATGCCGAGCGCCGAGCAGGTGCGGCGCGCGGCAGTTACGGTCGAGGAATTGCGCCGGCGGCATCATGGCGAAATCGTCATCGATGCCGTGGTGCCCGATTACTACGCGCGGCTGCCGAAGCCTTGCGTCGGCGGCTGGGGCCGCCGCTCGCTCAACGTGACGCCTGCGGGGAAGGTCTTGCCATGCCATGCCGCCGAGTCCATTCCCGGACTCGAATTCTGGTCGGTGCGCGAGCATTCGCTCGCCGACATCTGGGCGAAGTCGCCGGCTTTCAACGCCTTTCGCGGCACCGCATGGATGCGGGAGCCGTGCGCGAGTTGCGCGCGGCGCGAGATTGATTTCGGCGGGTGCCGCTGCCAGGCCTTCGCGTTGACCGGCGACGCGCGCGAGACCGACCCGGTCTGCCATCTTGCGGCCCAACACGACAAAGTTGCCGCGCTCGCTGCAATCCGCGACGACACGCCATACGCTTATCGACAGATGTAGCGGCCTGCTGTAGTGGCCTGCTGCACTCCAACTCACGGATTTGCGATTTCGTTTCGCAGTGCAACAAGCTACACTTTGTTACGAGCAAGTGACGCGTCCATATGGGACCGCGTCGGTGAGGGGTGAATCAAGGTGGTACTTTCCATCAATGGGAAGTCCTACGACGTTGACGTTGAGCCTGACACGCCGTTGCTGTGGGTGCTGCGTGACACGATCGGGCTCACCGGCACCAAGTACGGCTGCGGCATAGCCCAGTGCGGCGCCTGCACCGTTCATATCAACGGTGTCGCCGTACGTTCCTGCCAGGTGCCGGTCGGCAGCGTCGGCGCGAGCGAAGTGACGACGATCGAGTCGCTCGCCCAGAACGGCAAGCTGCACGCGGTGCAGAAAGCCTGGGTCGAGTTCGACGTGCCACAATGTGGCTATTGTCAAAGCGGAATGATGATGGCGGTGGTCGCGCTTCTCAAGGAGAAGCCGAAACCAACCGACGCCGATATCGACGCAGCGATAACCAATATCTGCCGCTGTGGAACCTATCAGCGCATCCGCGCCGCGATCCATGCCGTGGCCGATGCCTGACAACGAGGTGCGAGAATGCGCACTGTCAGAGCCCTGATCGTTCTGATCTTCGCCGCCGCTGCGGCGCTACCGGGAGCAGCCGCGGCCGCCGAGCAGGTCGATCTGCTCCTGGTGCTGGCGGCCGACGTATCGCGCAGCGTCGACAGCGGAAAATTCCAGCTCCAGCGCGAAGGTTATGCAGCCGCCGTCTCCGATCCGCAGGTGTTGGACGCGATCCGATCGGGCCGCAGCGGCCGCATCGGGCTGACATTCATCGAATGGTCCGGAAGCGGTTCGCAGCGGGTCGTCATCGACTGGACGACGGTGAGCGACGCCGAATCCGCCAAGGGCTTTGGCGATCGCCTGCTCGAAGCGCCGCGCTCGTTTGCCGACCGTACCTCGATCAGTGGTGCGATCGAATTCGCCATGGGTCAATTGGCGCGCGCACCCTACGAATCCGCGCGCAACACCATCGACATCTCCGGCGACGGCACCAACAACGCCGGCCGCGACGTGGTGCTGGCGCGCGACGAAGCGCTCGCCAGGGGCGCGACCATCAACGGTCTCGTCATTCTCAGCGACACGCCGCTGGCCTGGAATCCTGATCACACGAATCCGCCGGGCGGGCTCGAAAACTATTACCGCAATAACGTCATCGGCGGCCCCGGCGCGTTCGTGATCGCGGCGCAAGACTTCAGCGCCTTCGGCCAGGCAATCGTCAAAAAGATGATCGCCGAGGTGGCCCAGGCGGAGGCCCCGAAGAGGATCCTCGCCCGCTGATCCGACCGGCAAAGCACGGCGGCAACACCGCTTTAGCCCCATTGCGGTGGCGCTCATCGAACTTCACGCCAAAGTGGATTTGCTTATGCCGGGACAATCCTTTGGGCGGAGGTGCGGCACCGCCAGCCACGAAAGAGACACAGAGGCCGGGCATGTTTGCAGCTCACCCGCCAATTCGTATTATTCGATCGGCTTAAGCGAACGTCGGAACGCATCCTTTGACCGCGGCTACCGGTTTGAAACGCCTCGCGATTGCCATCGCCGCCGTAGTCGCGGCGGTCGTCGTGACGTTGGTCGTGCTGTCATACGTCATCCCCGCCGCGTCCGTGCGCGATGCTGTCGCCAAGGAAATCCATTCCGTTACCGGGCTCGACCCGGTCATGCAGGGCGACATGTCGGTTTCGCTGTTCCCGTCCGGAACCGTGACGCTGCGCAACGTGGTGCTGGGGGACGGTCCGGGCGGCGAACCTGGGGTGTTTGCCGACGAGCTGACCGCGCATCTGCGATATTTTCCGCTGCTCGCCGGGAAGGATCGAAATCGCCGACGTGACGCTGGTGCGACCGACGATCACCGTCACCTTTCTGCCCAACGGCGAAACGAACTGGTCCGGACTGATCCAATCGCTGGCCAAGGCGCTCCAGCCCGACCCCGACCGCAGGACGTCGTTCTCGGAAATCGGCATCAAGGACGGCACCGTCGTCGTCCACAAGCCGCAAGCGGGGAAGGACGTCATCGACCGGCTCGACAACGTCGAGTTCCAGCTTGCGTGGCCGTCGATATCGCGCAGTTTCGGCGCGAACGGCCGGTTCGTGTGGCATAACGAGCTGATCGAGGCGAGCCTCACGCTCGGCGATTTCCTTGCCGCACTGAACGGCGAACGTTCGGGCGTAAAGGTCCGGCTAGCCGGCGCACCGTTGAAGGCCGCCTTCGATGGCACACTGAGCGCGCAGCCGACGCTCAAGATCGACGGCACGCTGAGCGTCGAATCTCCTTCGCTGCGCGATGCGATGCACTGGACCGACGCCAGCCAGGTGCCGTTCGGCGGTTTCGGCCGCTTCGCGTTGCGCGCCCAGTCGAGCATGGCCGCCGGCGCGATCTCGCTGACCAACGTCAACGTCGAACTCGACGGCAACACGGCGGAGGGCGTGATTACGCTGTCGACCGACCATCGCACCGTCCAGGGCACGCTGGCCGCCGAAGCGCTCGACGTCACGCCCTACGTTTCCGGGGTTCATCTGATGGCGGCGAACCGGCGCAACTGGGATCAGCTTCCAATCACGCTCGACGGGCTCGCTGATTTCGATCTCGACCTGCGCATTTCGGCTGCCAGCGTAAAGATCGCAACGGCGCAACTGGGCCGCACCGCGGTCGCCGCCAACATGCGAAACGGCAAGCTCGATGTGACCATCGGCGAATCGCAGGCATTCAACGGCATCGCCAGGGGCTCGCTTGGGCTTGCCAACGCCAATGGCGGGATAGCCGTGAAGTCGAACATGCAATTCGTCGATGTCGATCTCGAAAGCTGCCTCACCCAGGTGTTCGGAATTCGCAGACTCGAGGGCCGCGGCGACGTGGCGCTCAATATCGAGGGGTCGGGATCGTCCGTTTTCGCAGTGACGAACACGCTCAGCGGCACCGCAAGCCTCAATGCCCACAACGGTGCGCTCGCGGGCATCAATCTCGAGCAATTACTGCGCCGCCTCGAACGCCGGCCATTGTCGGGCAACGGCGATTTCCGCACCGGGCGCACCCCGTTCGACCAGTTCATTCTCGGCATCAAGATCGACCGGGGACAAATCTCGATCGAGGACATGCATCTCGACGGGCCCGCTGTCAGGCTGACTGTCGGCGGCCAAATTTCCGTGCCGACGCGCGATCTCGACCTCAAGGGCGTGGCGACGCTCGTGTCAGGCGAGACCGGCAACGAGTTCGACTTGCCGTTCGTGGTGCAGGGTCAATGGGACGACCCCATCATGCTGCCGGACGCCCAGAGCCTCATTCGCCGCTCGGGCGCCGCCGCTCCGCTGCTCGATGCGATCAAGGCGCGCTCCGCCGGCTCCGCGGTGCGCTCGGTCATCGACAAGCTGCTCGCAGCGCCGGGCGGGTCTCAGTCTCAGGCGCCCGCGGCGGCGCCGCCGAAGAATCCGGAATAGCTACGTTCGCGCCGGCGCACCGCGGGCGCCGCTCACCTTGGCGAGCAGCGAAGCCACGATCACGGCGACGCCGACCACGCCGATCATAATGCTGCTGACCGCGTTCATCTCGGGCTTCACCCCGAGACGCACCTCCGAATAGATGCGGATCGGCAAGGTGGTCGTCCCCGGCCCAGTGGTGAAGCTCGCGATGACGAGATCGTCGAGCGAGAGCGCGAAGGCGAGCATCCACGCCGCGATGATCGCCGGCAGGATCAGGGGAAACGTCACCGACAAGAAGGTACGCAGCGGCGGCGCGCCAAGATCCATGGCCGCCTCTTCGAGACTCCTGTCGAAGTTGCTCAGGCGCGATTGGACGACCACGGTGACGAAGCACATCGCCATCGTGGTATGCGCGACCACGACGGTCCAAAAGCCGCGATCCGCGGCTACGGCGACGAAGAGAAGCAGCAGAGACAGCCCGGTGATCACTTCCGGCATCACCAGCGGCGCATAGATCATCGCGGCGAACAGTAGCCGCCCGCGGAAGCGGCCGTAGCGCGCCAAGGCCAGCGCCGCCAGCGTGCCCAATATCGTTGCGATGCTTGCCGAAACCACCGCCAGGCGGAGACTGATCAAGGCCAATTCAACCAGCGGCGCGTCGTTGAACAATTCGGCATACCAGCGTGTCGACCAGCCGCCCCAGACCGCCACCAGCCGTGAGGCGTTGAACGAGTAGATCACCAGCAGCGCGATCGGCAGGTAGAGAAAAGCCATGCCGAGAACGATCGCGACGATATTGAATGCGGAGACCCTGCGCATCGTCAGTCTCCCTCCACGACCCGCATCGCCTGGTGCTGATAGACGACGATCGGCGTGACCAGGAGGCAGACCAGCACCACGGCGACCGCGGAGGCGACCGGCCAGTCCTGGTTGCCGAAGAATTCCATCCAGACCGTTTGCCCGATCATCGGCGACTGCGAACCGCCGAGCAGATCGGGGATGACGAACTCGCCGACGATCGGGATGAAGCACAACAGCACGCCGGCAAGCACGCCGGGCGACGATACCGGCAGTGTGACCAGCCAGAAAATCTTCCAGCGCGGGCAGCCGAGATCGGCAGCCGCTTCAAGGAGCGACTCGTCGAGCTTCTCCAACGTGGCGTAGAGCGGCAACACCATGAACGGCAGGTAGGAATAGACAATGCCGATATAGATCGCCGTGTCGGTTGCAAGCCATGCCGGCGGCTCTTTCACGATGGAAAGCCACATCAGCAGATCGTTGAGCGGCCCCTCGCGCTGCAGGATGTTCATCCAGGAATAGATGCGGATCAGCAGCGACGTCCAGAACGGCAGCACCGTGAGCAGCACGAGCACCGCCTGCCAGCGCCGCGGCGTGCGCGCGATCCCGTAAGCGATCGGATAGCCGACGGCGAGCAGCATGAGCGTCGAGAAGGCCGCGATTTGCACGCTCTTGACATACGACAGAAGGTACAACGGATCGGAGCCGAGCAGCTTGTAATTGTCGAGCGAGAGCGCGGCGACAAACGCCTTGAGACCCTGCCATCCGGCGGCAAAGTCGAGCAACGGTGTATAGGGTGGCTGGGCAATCGCCGTTTGCGACAGGCTGATCTTGAGAACGATCAGAAACGGCACCAGAAAGAACGCGAGCAGCCACGCATACGGAATCCAGACGACCATGCGTCGCCCAAGGAAGCCTTCGCGCTGTCGCTTCATGGTGTTTCCAACGGTGTCCTTCAGCGCGTCAGCACGATCGCGGCATCGTCGGGCCAGCTTAGCCATACCTGCTCGTCAATTCCGATTGGCCGCTCGGAATTACCGCCGACATTGGCGACCGCGGCACGCACCGGCGCGTCGTCGCGGATGCGCAGCTTGTAGATCGAGACGCCGCCCAGATAGCCGAGCTCGGCCACCGTACCGGCGACGCAATTCTCCAAGTCCGGTGAAGGCTTTTCGCGCGTGACGCGCATCTTCTCCGGCCGCACGGCCACCCAGACCATCGCGCCGGGTCTGGCGTCGGGCTTCGTCGTCACCCGAATGCGGCCCGCCGGCGGTGCCCTCGACGCTGAGACCGTCGTCGCTGAGACGGCCCTGGAACAGATTGACGTCGCCGATAAAATCCGCGACCCAGCGCGAGGTCGGCCGCTCGTAGATTTCCGCCGGCGGCGCGACCTGAACCAGATGACCGCTGTCCATGACGGCGATCCGGTCGGCCACCGTCATCGCTTCGCTCTGGTCGTGGGTGACGATGATGAAGGTCAGCCCGAGATTTCGCTGCAATTCCATCAACTCGAACTGCGTCTCGCCACGCAGTTTCTTGTCGAGCGCCGCCATCGGTTCGTCGAGCAGCAGGATGCGCGGCCGCTTGACCAGGGACCGCGCCAACGCCACCCGCTGGCGCTGGCCGCCGGATAGCTCGTTTGGCTTGCGGCCGCCCAGGCCTTCGAGCTTCACCCGCGCCAGCATGTCGGCGACGCGCCGCGCGATCTCGCGTCCCGGCAGGCCCTCCTGCTTGAGGCCGAACGCGATATTGGCCTCGACATTGAGATGCGGAAACAGCGCGTAGCTCTGGAACATCATGTTGACCGGGCGCCGATACGCCGGCACCGGCGCGAGATCGACGCCGTCGAGCAAAATGCGGCCGCTGTTCGGCCGCTCAAATCCTGCGATCAGCCGCAGTAACGTCGTCTTGCCGCAGCCCGACGGTCCGAGCAGCGCAAAGAACTCGCCCTCATAGATATCCAGCGACAGGTGATCGACCACAGCGGTTCGGCCGAAGCGCTTGGTCAAAGCCTCGATGCGCAGCAGCGGACGCAGATTTGGATCGGTCCATGGCGCAAAATCTCGTTTTGAGCCGGAGATTGCGTTCACTCCGATGCGAGGGCGTAGATTTTCGGAGTTTTCTTAACGCAAATCGCCGCGACCGCCAAATGCCTGACGGCGTTGCCCTCGAATTCGCTCGGACGAGAGACAAGGCCGCGTCAGATCGCGACCGTTTCACCTGACGGCAGGGCCGGGTTGACGTCCTCGACGCCTTCGCCGGCGAGCTTGCGCGGCTCCGGTCCGTAATAGTCACCGAGCTGCACGGTCGGCCGCGGCTGTATGGTGATCGTGACAAGCCGGTCGTAGAGCGCCTTGGCGGAGACCGGCTTGATCAGATATTCGTTCACGCCAAGCTGCATCGCCTCCAGCACCCGCCACCGTTCGCCGTGCCCGCTCAGCATGATGATGGGCACGTCAGGCATGGGAAACACGCCGGGCGAGCGCACGATGCGCACGAGTTCGGCGCCGCTCAACAGCGGCATCTCCCAGTCGAGGACCACCACGTCGGGGCCCAGCGTGCGGATGGTGTCGAGCGCGGTGATGCCGTCGCCGGCTTCGAAGATGTCCTTGACGCCGCAATTGACCAGGAGATTCCGGATCATCTTGCGCATGTACTGATTGTCGTCGACCACGAGCACGCAGAGAGCCTGGATGCGTTCCGCGATCTCTTTCTTCGACAGCCTGGATGACATGACTGGTTCCGCCGGATGGCGCCCAAACGCATCGGCCGGGCACCGCGGACATCTGAACATGGCCGCCTTGCGGGTTGGTAAAGCGGCCCACCCCAAGCCTGCGGACGTGGTGAGGGTTTCGTTAACCGGACCGCCGGCATCAAATCCGTCACCCTGAGGTGGCCGCGCAGCGGCCCTCGAAGGGCGCTCCGCAAACTGCCCGCCGCGGCTAGGACCAGGCCGCCTCGGCTTCCGGCTTGTAGCGCGACAGCGGCCGCGGCTCCGGCCCGTAATAGTCGCCCCTCCTCACCATGCGGCGCGGCTTGGCGATGAGCGAGATAAATCGCCCCAGCAGCGCATTGGTGGAGACCGGCTTGAGCAAAAATTCGTTGACGCCGACATTCACCGCTTCGATCACGCGCGACCGCTCGCCGTGACCGGTCATCATGATGATCGGCACGTCGGGCAACGGGAAGGTCTCGGGCGAGCGGACCATGCGTACGAATTCGGGACCGTTCGGACTGGGCATTTCCCAATCGACGATGACGACATCGGGCAAGAGCATGCGGATAGCTTCAAGGCCGGAATTACCGTCGTTGGCTTCGTAGACGGTCCTGATGCCGATCGCCCACAGCAGCGATCGCGTGACCTTGCACATGGTCGGCTCGTCGTCCACGACCAGCACCTTCAGCGCCACGAGCTGCTGCGCGATCGTCACTGTCGCCGATACCATGAAATCCCCACCGATTCGCGTGTGCGATTTTCAGCACAGGCTTTTAAAATTGGCATGAAACGGATCGATAAAATTTGGAATAGTTTGCGCGTCGATCGAATTCAGGCTGCCGATTGCGCCATGAAGTTTTCGAGCGCCGCAGTGTCCACCGCCGAGATACGCAGGCCGAGCTTGGAGCGGCGCCACAACACGTCGTCGGAAGTTTGCGCCCATTCGTTTGTCATCAGGTAGCGCACCTCGGCAGCAGTGAGATCGGCGCCGAAACGCGCGCCGAGATCGTCCATCCGGGTTGCGGTGCCCAGCACGTTCGCGACCCGCGTGCCGTAAGCGCCGACCAGCCGCCGCGCATGGTCGGCGGTGAGGAACGGCCATTGCCGTTGCGTGCGCTGGATCAATGCCGGCAGGCCGTCGAAGACGAAGTCGCCTCCGGGCAACGGAGCCGTCGCAGTCCACGGCCGGGTGCGCGGGAAGAAGATCGCCAATCTGGCGAGCGCGTCTTCGGCCAAGCGGCGGAATGTCGTCAGCTTGCCGCCATAGACGGTGAGCAACGGCGCTTCGCCAGCGCGTTCATCCAGAACCAGCGCGTAGTCGCGCCCGATGTCCTGCGGCTTGCCGGCGCCATCGTCGTAAAGCGCTCGCACGCCGGCATAGGCCCACACCACGTCAGCGGGGCCGATGGCAGCGCGGAAATACCCGTTGATCACGCCACAGAGATAGTCGATCTCGTCCGCGCCCGGCGCCACTGAAGCAGGATCGCCGACGAAACCGCGATCCGTTGTGCCGATCAGGGTGTAATCCTGCTGGAACGGAATCGCGAACACGACGCGGCCGTCCGCCGCTTGCAGGATATAGGCGCGCTCGTGATCGAAGAGACGCGGCACCACGATATGGCTGCCCTTGTCGAGCCGCAGCCGGCGCTGCGGCGGCTGCCGCAGCACGGCGTCCGCGACCGTCTCCACCCAGGCGCCGGCGGCGTTGATCAAGACCCGCGCCGTCACCTCGTCGCGCTCGCCGCGGGCGTTGAGGATCAGCCGCCAGACGTCATCGCGCTCGGCGCGAACGCAGCGCGTACGGGTGCGGATCGTCGCGCCGCGTTCGGCGGCGTCGAGCGCATTGAGCACGACGAGGCGCGAGTCGTCGGCAAAGCAGTCCGAATATTCGTACGCGCGATGAAAACGGCGTTTGAGCGGTTGCCCGGCGGCGTCCGTCACGAGGTTGAGTTTGCGGGTGCCCGGCAGGATTTCGCGGCGGCCGATCAAGTCGTAGATCGCAAGACCGAGCCGAAGCACGAGCGGCGAGCGGCCGGCCGTATCGAGCGGCAGCACGAAGCGGAGCGGCCGGATGAGGTGCGGCGCCATGCGCAGCAGCACCTCGCGCTCGCTCAGCGCGGCGTGCACCAGGCGGAACGCGCCGTGCTCCAGATAGCGAAGCCCGCCGTGGATCAGCTTCGAGGACGCCGACGAGGTGCCGGAGGCAAGGTCGTTCTGCTCGATCAGAACGACCTTGAGCCCGCGCCCGGCGGCGTCGCGGGCGATGCCGGCGCCGTTGATGCCGCCGCCAATGATGGCGAGATCGAAATCGGCCATTTTTTCTCAGTCTCAGCCCGGCTCCGCCGCTTCACGCACCTCTTGGGGGAATCGGCATGCAGCCTTATCTGCGAGCCGTGAGGCGGGGTAAATGACAAATCCGCATCCCACGCTCCGGCCTTCCCCGTTACGCCGGCAAGCCGGTTTCGTCGGCAAGAGGTGACAGTTCAACCCCGGTCAATAGGAGACGCGCCATGGATTTTCATGATCGTCACGTCGTTGTCACCGGCGGCGCCGGTGCGCTCGGCACGGCGTTGGTCGAGGCCCTGATCGAAGCCGGCGCCACCTGCCACGTGCCGTGCTTCGACGAAGCCGAGGCGCAGCGCTTTCGGCTGCGCGACCGCCCGCAGGTGAAGCTCGCCGTCATCGGCAACCTCGCCGACGAGAAAAACGTCGCCGCCCTTTACGCCGGGATTGCCCCGCTTTGGGCCTCGATCCACCTCGCCGGCGGCTTCGCGGCCGGCCCGCTGCGCGAAACCGGCGTGGCGACGATACGCCAGCAGATCGACATGAATTTGGTCAGCAGCCTGTTGTGCTGCCGCGCCGCGGTGAACGCCATGTCCGGCCGCGGCGGCCGCATCGTCAACGTCGCCGCCCGCGCCGCCCTCGAATGGCGGAGCGGAGCCGGGATGGTTGCTTACACGGCGAGCAAGACCGCGGTGGCGGCCCTGACCGCCGCGCTCGCCGAAGAGGTGGCCAAGGACGGCATTCTCGTCAACGCGGTCGCGCCGTCGATCATGGATACGCCGGCCAATCGCAAATCAATGCCGAAAGCGGATTACGATCTGTGGCCGAAGGTCGAGGAGGTAGCGGCGACGATCCTGTTCCTCGCCTCGCCGGAAAACCGCGTCACCCGCGGCGCGGTCGTACCGGTCTACGGAAAATCCTAGATTTTAACTTGCTGAAATTTTCTCCGAAGCCGGATCCGTTCCTGGTTTCGGCGCGCCAACACCCTGCGCGGAAACTAACAGCTACGTTGTTGATTGCAGTGTCCATTTCGTCCCTGCCGCAGCAGCGACTGAGCAAGGCGTGGCCTCGCCGCCCGGTTTCGCCGTCGCATCATTGTCACACAATTCTATAGGTGAAATTAACATAAATACAACCTGTGGTTATGCAAACTGCAAGTGCCGCGTGGCGCAAAACAGGAGGTTTATTTGTATCGGCATCTTGTTCGGATTTGGCAGGATCGATCCGGAGCAACAGCGATTGAGTACGGCCTCATCGCAGCCGGCATATCCGTCGCCATCATTGTCGCAGTCAACACTCTCGGGACCAACCTCAACACCACCTTCAGCAGCATTTCTACCCAGCTCAAATAGAACCCACGGTGACGGACCCGTAAGGTCCGTGAGCTAAGGTACTGTTTGTGGTTGTCCCTGTCTGAGCCGCCAAGCCGAAGACGAAAAAGGCCCCGGTCGAAAGACCGGGGCCTTCTATTTGCGACGGGCGTCACCTCATGCGTGCTCGCCGAATTTGATCACCTTGAACGAAAACTAATCGCAGCATTGATGGTTGCAGTGCCCGTTTTCGTCCTTGCCGCAGCAGTAGCAGTGCAGGGCGAGGCGGCCATGCGTCGACGTGTAATTTGCTCCTCGATGACCAGCACGCGAGTCCGCGGGGCAGAATCCAACGGACGATCGATTTCCAGCTGCGACGGCCGCCGATCCCGGCGACGCCAGCGCCATCCCGCTACCCGCCATCAGCAGCAGGATCAACAATGCCACAAGGCGAATGGACCGCGTGTTCATGGTGTCCTCCCCGATTTCCTCTCGTGTCCGAACATCAGGCACCGATCGCGCGCCCAATCAAATCCAGTTGTCCCACTTGTGGTCGATCCCCTCTTTCTCACAGAAGGCGTTGAATTCGTCGACAGCGCTGGATCGCCCGGCATACCGTTCGCGCAGCAATGCGAACGCGAGCTTGCGAAGCGCCGTGGCGGGCACATCGACCCAAAACTCATAGTCGTCGTCGCCCCACATTTCTCCGACGGTCTTGCCCATGTCCTGGGCGTCCAGAACGACCGAGCCATCGGGTTTGACCGTCAGGCGCACCGAACGAAACTCGGTCCCCTCCTGCCGATAGAGCTCCGCCGAATAAGTCTCGTCCATCGTTCACCTCACGGGGAGAACACCCCAGGCAAATTGGACACGGGGTCTGCGGCGAGTTCAACCCGAGATCTGGACGACCTCGCGTGACGGCGAGCGCACCAGCCGGCTCACCGCGCCGGCGGCAACGATCGCGTGCTGCTGAGCATAGGCTTCGTGGTTCTGCTCGATATAGTCGAGGTCGTAGAGGTAATTGACCATCAGGCCATACGACTGCTGCAACGCCCGATCTGAGGTGTCTCCGAGCCAATCGAGCCGTTCGAGCCGGGCGCCGTTGCCGAGATGGAAGCGGGCGACCGCGTCGGCAGGCTGGCCGCGGCTGTTGCGGGCCCGCAGATAATACCAGGCCGCAGCCCGCAGCAGCGGCTCGCGGACCCTCGCGCCCAAAGCCGCATCGCGCCACCAATCGGGGCGGTCAAGCGCGGTGAGCTCCTCGCGATCGTCCTCGTCGAGCGCCAGCGAAGCGTCGCTCGCGCGCTCGCGTTTGAGCCAAGCGGCAAAATTCGGCGCCGGCGACAGCGTGACGAAGGTCGAGATGCGCGAGAGTTCGCGGCTGACCTCCTCGACGACCTGCTTGATGAGGAAATGGCCGAAAGTGACGCCGGCAAGCCCGCGCTGGCAGTTCGTGATCGAGTAGAACACCGCCGTCGTCGCGCGCCCGGGTTCGACGATTTCGCGTCGGTCGGAAAGGATCGGAGCGATGGCGCCCGGAATCTCGCGCGTCAGCGCCACCTCGACGAAGATCAGCGGTTCGTCCACCAGCGCCGGATGGAAGAAGGCGTAGCAGCGGCGATCGGGCAGATCGATGCGCCGGCGCAGATCGTCCCAGCCGCGAATCTCGTGCACCGCCTCGTAGCGGATGATCTTTTCAAGGATCGACGCGGGCGTCGACCAGTCGATGCGGCGCAGCACCAGAAACCCCCGGTTGAACCACGACGAGAACAGATGAACGAAATCGTTGTCCACGACGGCGAGGTCGTCGCGATGATTCATGGCGTCGAGGAGTTGCTCGCGCATGCGAACCAGCGCCGCGGTGCCGCCCGGCGCGAGATTGAGGCGGCGAAACAGTTCGAGCCGTCGCGGCTCGCTGACCCGGTGAAGTTCGGCGGCCGTGCCGGCCGTCGGCGACTGCCGCCACGCCGTCACCGCGGCATCGATGCGGGCGGGTTCGTGCCCGAAGGTTCGCGCCAGGGTCTCGAAAAAGGCGATCCGCGGCCCCGTCGTCAGCCCCGCATAGCCGGCGAGAATTTCGTTGGCGAGCGCGACACCCGAGGCTTCGCCGCGGCCCGACAGCAGCGCCTCGCAAAGTTCCAGGATGCCGTCGGACTGATCACTCGCCGGCTCCCGGCGCGAAATCAGCGCGCGGCTGCGATCGGCGATGCTTTGAAGCATGTCGCTGAAGAACGAGGAGTTCACCGCCATCTACTTCCGCCCGTCCGCGCCGGCCCAAAACAGCTAATGATCGCCGACCGTTATGACAAGCTGGAGACCCGGCCGACAGTGGACAAATCCGCCCCCCTTTGTCAGTTAACGGCAACGGCACGTTAAGCCGCTGACCATTGAGGAGCCGTTCATGCCGGGACCACTGGCCGGTCTGCGCGTTCTGGAGCTTGCCCGCATTCTGGCGGGACCCTGGGCCGGGCAAATCCTTGCCGATCTCGGCGCCGACGTAATCAAGGTCGAACGCAAGGGCGCCGGCGACGACACCCGCGGCTGGGGCCCGCCATTCGTGCCGGCGGCCGACGGCGGCCATCTCGGCGCCGCCTATTTTCACAGTGCCAATCGCGGCAAGCGCTCGATCGAGCTCGACTTCGAGAGCGAGGAAGGCCGCCGCATCGTGCGCAAGCTCGCCGCGCGCTCGGACGTGCTGATCGAGAATTTCAAGGTCGGCGGGCTTGCCAAGTTCGGCCTCGATTATGCGAGCCTCGCGCCCGACAATCCGCGGCTGATTTATTGTTCCGTGACCGGCTTCGGCCAGACCGGTCCCAACGCGCAGCGTCCGGGCTACGATCTCATGGCCCAGGGCATGGGCGGCATGATGGATTTGACCGGCAATCCCGACGGTGAACCGATGCGCGCCGGCACGCCCGTGTCCGATCTTTTCACCGGCGTATATTCGGCGGTCGGAATCCTGGCCGCGCTGGCGCGGCGGGAGCAGACCGGCCACGGCGGTTACGTCGATACCGCGCTGGTCGACACGACAGTTGGAGTCCTTGCCAACCAGGCGCTCAATTTTCTCGTCTCAGGCAAAGTGCCGAAGCGCATGGGCAACGCGCACCCGAACATCATTCCCTATCAGGTATTTCCGGTCGCCGACGGCCACATCATCATCGCCAGCGGCAACGACAGCCAGTTCGCCAAACTCTGCGACGTTTTGGGCGATCCGACGCTCCCGAAGAATCCAAACTATATCGACAACAAGACGCGGCTGGCGCACCGCCCGGCGCTGATCGAACGGTTGTGTGCGCTCACGGCAAAATTTCCGCGCGCCGAGCTGCTGCAGAAACTCGAGGCGGTCGGCGTGCCGGCCGGACCCATCAACAATCTCGAGCAGGTGTTTGCCGATCCGCAGGTGGTCCATCGCGGCATGCGCGTCGACCGGCCGAGCGCCGCGGCGAAGAGCGGTACAATTCCCGGCGTTCGCACGCCCATCATGCTCGACGGCGCGCCGATGGTTGCCGAGCGCCCTTCCCCGCGACTCGGCGAGCACTCGGCCGAGATCTTGCGCGAGATCGGCGAAGGATAGTTGCCGCCCCGGCGGTGAAAGCAGAAAGAGATCGCAAGCAGCGCTGCTCAGTCCGGCTTGAAGTTCATCGCGACGCCGTTGATGCAATAGCGCAGATGCGTGGGCGGCGGCCCGTCGTCGAAAACGTGGCCGAGGTGGCTGCCGCAACGACTGCAATGCACTTCGGTGCGCACCATGCCGTAGCTGTGATCGGTCGAGCTTTCGACCGCGCCCGGTTCCGGATCGTTGAAGCTCGGCCAGCCGGTGCCGCTTTCAAACTTCTTCTTAGAAGCGAACAACGCCTGATCGCACCCGGCGCAGTAAAACGTGCCGGCGCGCTTTTCGTAGTTGAGAGCGCAACTTCCCGGCGCTTCGGTGCCGTGGCCGCGCATGATGCGGAACTGTTCCGGCGTGAGCAGCTTGTGCCACTCGGCGTCGGTGTGAGTCACGGGATACTGTTTGGTGTCCAACTGCTTGGTGTCCATGGCCGTGCCGTCCGATGACATTGGGGTGAGGATAAGGTTGTGGTGACGATAAGATTGCCACTGCCGGTAAGATAGTGACAAACGCCGCCGATAAAAGGCAACGCGCAATCATGTGATGGCGGCGGTCGCCGGGCGCGAACCCGGGCAGCGAGCCGGGTCACGGCAGCTTGTCGAAGCCCTCGCCGAAACCCTTGAGGCTCATGGGAAAGCCGATGCCTTCTTCCGGCGTCTGGAAGATAATGAAGGTCGAGGTCTGACCGGTACGCATCTGCTCGATCAGCTTGTCTTCCATGACGACCTCGGCGACGCAGCCGTTGGGCAGGCAGCGCACGAAGCCGGCGCGGCCGACGTCGTTGTTGTCGATCTTGAGGCCAAGCCCCGAGGGCAGTAGCACGCCGAGCGGAGCCACGACGCGCATCAGACGGCTCTTCTGATCGCTGGTCTTTAGCACAATCACCGTCAGCCCGACGTTCGGCCGGTCCTCCGCGGTGACGCTCTGCATCAGCGCGCACTGCTCGCTCTGCGCACCCGGCGGCGTGTCGCAGCGGATTTGCCAATCGCCGTGGACCGAGCGCACCGCGCCCTGCGCGGCCGCCTGACTGCCGGACGCCGCGACCGACGCAAGCACGATGGCGGCGGCGCCGAGCGCCGGGACCAATGGCCGCAGCATCCGCCCGACATCGAATGTCGCCATGATGGGTTCCTCTGGCCAAACGGCCCTGGGCCGGCCGCCGGCAGGTTTTACGACGCGAATCACCTCAGCGCAGGCCGATCACAGTGCCGAGCCTGCGTACATGGTGAGCCCACGGTGTCAAGATCGGATGGAAATCAAGTCATTGTGGCCGCGCGAAGGACGCCGCGTCATGGCATCGGCGCGGCTCCGGCAGACCGAGTGCGAGCGTACATTAAAGGCGATCAAGAGTGCATTGCGGTAGGGCAGGATTTGTGGTTTGAGGGGCTGGGATTCCCCCATCCCGCCAATGCCCGCCAACGGGCCGAATCCGTGGCGCAAAACCCGTCGGCAGCAGGTACCTTCAAGCTGTCGTGGTCGCGCTTTAAGGTCTCGGCGCAGGGCAGCGGCAGTCATAACAACGACCAGACTTAGGGAACAGGAGCAGTGATGCAGATGCCGGTGTTCTCGCGCTTGAGCGCATATGCGGTGGCGGCCGGGGCGTTGCTCGCCGGCACGGGGGCAGCTGTGGCCGAACTCGGACAGCCCGCGCCCTGGCAGATCGGCCTGCAGCAGTCGGCATCCCCGGTCATGACCGACATCACGTCGTTTCATAACTTCCTGCTCTGGATCATCAGCGCGATCACGCTCTTTGTTCTGATCCTGCTGCTCGTCGTCATGGTGCGCTTCAATGCCCGCGCCAATCCGACGCCCTCGCGCACCACGCACAACACGCTGATCGAGGTCATCTGGATGGTCGTTCCGGTGATCATCCTGGTGGCGATCGCAGTGCCGTCGTTCCGGCTGCTGTTCCTCCAACTTGACCTGCCCAAAGCCGACCTGACCGTGAAGGCCACCGGCAAGCAATGGTACTGGACCTACAATTACCCGGATAACGGCAATTTCGAATTCGACTCGCTGATGGTGGACGAAAAGGATCTCAAGCCGGGCCAGCCACGTCTTCTCACCGTGGACAATGAAATGGTCGTGCCGGTGAACAAGGTCGTGCACATGCTGGTCATCGGCGCCGACGTGATCCATTCGTTCGCCATCCCGTCGTTCGGCATCAAGATCGACGCGGTTCCCGGCCGGCTCAACGAGACCTGGTTCAAGGCGACCACCGAGGGGCGGTTCCACGGTCAATGTTCCGAGCTGTGCGGCAAGGACCATGCCTTCATGCCCATCACCGTGCGCGCGGTAAACGACGCCGACTTCGCCGCATGGGTTGCGAACGAGAAGAAGAACGCTGGCCTCGACACCGCTTCACCGACCGCGATCGCAGCGGCCGCCACGCCGGCGCGCTGACGACGCTACGCCGACACGAACAATCGAGTAGGGACCGAAAATGGATACGATGGCACACGCGGCACACGGCGACGACAACGGGCATGCCATCCCGCACGGCTGGCGCCGCTATGTCTATTCGACGAACCACAAGGACATCGGCACGATGTACCTGGTGTTCGCCTTGATCGCCGGTTTGATCGGCGGCGTATTCTCCATACTGATCCGCATCGAGCTGATGTATCCGGGATTGCAGATATTCCACGAGACGCACTATTTCGATGTGATCGTCACCGCGCACGGTCTGATCATGATCTTCTTCATGGTCATGCCGGCCATGATCGGCGGGTTCGGCAACTGGATGGTGCCGCTGATGATCGGCGCGCCGGACATGGCGTTCCCGCGCATGAACAACATCTCGTTCTGGCTGCTGCCGGCGTCCTTCGCGCTGTTCGTCGCCTCGATGTTCTTCGAGGGCGAGCCCGGCGCCAACGGCGCCGGAACCGGATGGACGATCTACGCTCCGCTGTCGACGTACGGGCATCCCGGCCCGGCAATGGATTTCGTCATTCTGGCGCTGCATCTTGCCGGCGCCTCGTCGATCCTCGGCGCCATCAACTTCATCACCACGATCTTCAACATGCGCGCGCCCGGCATGACCATGCACAAGATGCCGCTGTTCGTATGGTCGCAGCTGGTGACGGTGTTTCTCCTGCTGCTGGCGCTGCCGGTTCTCGCCGGCGCCATTACCATGCTGCTGACCGATCGGAACTTCGGTACTACTTTCTTTGATCCGCACGGCGGCGGCGATCCGCTGCTGTTCCAGCATCTGTTCTGGTTCTTCGGCCATCCCGAGGTGTACATCCTGATCCTGCCCGGCTTCGGCATGGTCAGCCAGATCGTGGCGACGTTCTCGCGCAAGCCGGTGTTCGGCTATCTGGGAATGGCTTACGCAATGGTCGCCATCGGCGGCATCGGCTTCGTCGTCTGGGCCCACCACATGTACACCGTGGGTATGTCGTCGGCGGTGCAGGCCTATTTCGTCGCCGCCACGATGGTCATCGCCGTGCCGACCGGCGTGAAGATCTTCTCCTGGGTCGCGACCATGTGGGGCGGATCGATCGAGTTCAAGACGCCGATGCTGTGGGCGATCGGCTTCATCTTCCTGTTCACGGTCGGCGGCGTCACCGGCGTGGTGCTGGCCAATGCCGGCGTCGACCGCGTGTTGCAGGACACCTACTACGTCGTCGCCCACTTCCACTATGTGCTGTCGCTCGGCGCCGTGTTCGCGATCTTCGGCGGCTGGTATTACTGGTTCCCGAAAATCACCGGCTACATGTACAACGAGACCATCGGCAAACTGCACTTCTGGATCACCTTCATCGGCGTGAACCTGGTGTTCTTCCCGCAGCACTTCCTCGGCCTTGCCGGTATGCCGCGCCGCATCGCCGACTACCCGGATGCGTTCTTCCCCTGGAACTACGTTTCCTCGATCGGTTCGTATATTTCGGGTGTCGGCGTGCTCGTGTTCCTGTTCGGCATGGCCCAGGCCTTCGCTCGCAAGGTGCCGGCGGGCGCCAATCCGTGGGGCCCCGGCGCGACCACGCTCGAGTGGACGTTGCCGTCGCCGCCGCCGTTCCATCAATTCGAAACCCTGCCATTGATCCGATGAGCGTCACCGTCGCGCCGGCGCAACCGAGCATCGCGAGCGTCGGCGACTACATCGAGCTGATGAAGCCGCGAGTGATGTCGCTCGTGGTGTTCACGGCGTTCGTCGGCCTCATGATCGCGCCGGGGCATCTGCACCCGGTGATCGCCGTCACCGCGTTGCTGTGCATCGCAGTCGGCGCCGGAGCCGCGGGCGCACTGAACATGTGGTTCGACGCCGACATCGATGCTCGCATGGAGCGCACCGCGGAACGGCCGGTTCCGGCCGGGCGGGTTGCGCCGGGTGAGGCGCTGGCTTTCGGCCTGACGCTGGCCGGTTTCTCCGTCGTCGTGCTCGGGCTCCTCGTCAACGTCGTGGCCGGCGCGTTGCTGGCGCTCACGATCGGCTTCTACGTGCTCATCTACACGATGTGGCTCAAGCGCTGGACGCCGCAGAACATCGTCATCGGCGGCGCCGCCGGCGCGCTTCCCCCGGTCATCGGCTGGGCTTCCGTCACCGGCAGCGTGGCAATTGCACCGCTGGTGCTCTTTCTCATCATCTTCTTCTGGACGCCACCGCACTTCTGGGCGCTGTCGCTCTACCGCTCCGAGGATTACGCCCGTGCCGGCATACCGATGCTGCCGGTTGTCGCCGGCGAAGCGGAAACGCGCCGCCAGATCCTGCTTTATTCGCTGCTTCTCGCCCCGCTCGGCGCGGCGCCGTGGCTTCTGGGCTTTGCCGGCGCGATCTACGGCGTCATCGCCGTCGCGGCGGGCGCGGTGATGGTCGTGCTGGCGGTGCGATTGCACCGGGAACGACGCGGCTATACCGCGAGCAAGCAGATGTTCGGCTTCTCGCTTCTTTATCTGTTCCTGTTATTTGCGGCGCTGCTGGCCGACTGGGCCGCGGCGGCGCTGTTCGGCCATGTCGCTGCATGACAACGAGTGTGTTCAGCTATGACCGACGACAAGCCGGAAACCGGCGTCACACTGACGGAACAGCAATTGCGCGCCCGTCGCGCACGCTCGATCGCGATTGCCGTGGCGCTTGGCGTACTGGTGATCCTTTTCTACATCGTGACCTTGGTGAAGGGGCCGGGCGTGCTCCATCGCCCGCTGTGAATGCCGAAGTGTGAAACGACGATGAGCACACTCAAACCCGGCACGCCGCCCCGCCGCGATCTGTTCGTCGCGTTCCTGTGCGGCGGCCTCGTTGCGGGAATGGTCGGGCTCTCGTTTGCCGCCGTCCCGTTCTACTCCTGGTTCTGCCGCACCACCGGGTATGGCGGCACGACCCAGGTAGCCAAGGCGGCGCCGGCTCAGGTTTCCGACCGCATCATCACCGTACGCTTCGATTCCAACGTCGCCCCCGGACTGCCATGGCGTTTCGAGCCGGAGCGCCGCACCATCGACGTCAGGCTCGGCGAGGTCGTCACCGTCTACTATACGGTCACCAACGAGGCCGCCCGCCCGACCGCGGGCCAGGCGGGCTACAATGTCAGTCCCTCGACGGTCGGCATCTACTTCACCAAGATCAACTGCTTCTGCTTCACCGAGCAGACGATGAAGCCCGGCGAGAAACGCGAGATGGCGGTCGTGTTCTATGTCGATCCCAAGCTCGTCGACGATACGGAGCAGAACGGTCTCAAATCGATTACGCTCTCCTACACCTTCTATCCGGTGCGCGTCCCGGATCAGGCGGCGGTGGAAAGCGCGGCGCCGGCGAAGTCCGGAAGAATCTAGAGCGCGTCCCCGACGGGGCGATGCTCCACAGTGAAGCGAGTGACAGAGACAGCGGCGCACCCGGCAATCGGGTGGCGCCAAGGTGGAGATGACAACGATGGCTGACGTAGCCCACGCCAAACCGCACCACGATTACCATCTGGTGAATCCCAGTCCGTGGCCGGCGCTCGGTGCGGTTTCCGCGTTTATCACCGCCTTCGGCCTGATCTTGTGGATGCATCACGTCGCCGCTTGGGCACCGGTCATTTTCGGCATCGGCGGGATTGGGGTGGCCTACACCATGATCGGCTGGTGGCGTGACGTCATCTACGAAGCCGAGGTCGAGCACGATCACACCCCGGTGGTGCAGATTTCGCACCGCTACGGAATGATCCTCTTCATTGCCTCGGAGGTGATGTTCTTTGTTGCGTGGTTCTGGGCGTACTTCAACGTCGCGCTGTTCCCCGACACGCTCAAGCAGGTGGCGCGCACCGCCTTTGTCGGCGGCGTGTGGCCGCCCCACGACATTCACACTTTCGATCCCTGGCATTTACCGCTCCTGAACACGCTGATCCTGCTCACCTCCGGCACTACGGTGACATGGGCGCATCACTCGCTTCTGGAGAACAACCGCAAAGGGCTGATCTGGGGGCTCGTCCTCACCATCGTGCTCGGCATGACCTTCACCTGCGTGCAGGCTTTCGAGTACGCCCACGCGGCGTTCCATTTCTCGGGCAACATCTACGGCGCCACTTTCTTCATGGCGACCGGCTTCCATGGCGCGCACGTCATCATCGGCACGATCTTCCTGATCGTCTGCCTGGCCCGTGCGCTGGACGGCCAGTTCACGCCGAAACAACATCTCGGCTTCGAATTCGCCGCCTGGTACTGGCACTTCGTCGACGTAGTGTGGCTGTTCCTGTTCGCCTGCATCTACGTTTGGGGCGCGGGCGTACCAGTCGCCGAATAGGGGCGCGGCGCATTGAGATCGGCCGCCCGTTCCCGCCCCGGCGGGCATTCGATCCGGGCGGGATAAAAAGCTGCGTCCCCGCTTGCGCGGGGACGCGCGCATGACGAAATCGCGGTAATGGACAAGACCCCCGATACGCTTCCCGCCGCGGTCCTCGCCGGATTGTCGTGCGCATGTCCCGCGCTGCGGCAAGGGAAAGCTGTTCAAGGGCTACGTCACGCTGCGCCCCAGATGCGACGTCTGTGGGCTCGAATATTCTTTCGCCGATTCCGGCGACGGCCCCGCCGTCTTCATTATCCTCATCGCCGGCTTCATCGTCGTGGGTGCGGCGCTCGTGACCGAAATCCTCTATCAGCCACCGTTCTGGGTGCACGCCGTATTATGGCTGCCGCTCATCCTGATCGTGACGCTCGGCCCGTTGCGGCCGATGAAGGGCCTGCTGATAGCGCTGCAATACCATCACAAGGCCGCCGAAGGACGCTTCGGCGGAGGCGGGCCTTGAGGGCGCCGGCGAACCCGAAGCGGCGCCGGTCATGGCTTGGTCTGCTGATACCCGCCCTGCTGGCGTTCGCGGTCTTGGTCGCGCTCGGCACTTGGCAAATCCAGCGAAAAGCCTGGAAGGAAGAACTGATCGCGGCGCTGACCGAACGGCTGGCGCAACCGCCCGTCGCATTGCCGTTGCCGAACACGTGGGCGAACCTCGATCAAGCGACCGACGAATACCGCCGGGTCAAGTTCACGGCGACGTACGACAACAGCAAGGAAGCGCTCGTCTACGCCGCCGCTTCGTCGTTCCGGCCCGACATAACCGGCCGCGGCTATTGGGCCTTTACTCCGGCGCGGCTTCCTGCCGGCGCCTACGTGATGGTCAATCGCGGCTTCGTGCCGGAGACACAGAAGGAAGCCGCTTCGCGCCCGGACGGCCAGATCGCCGGCCCGATCGAGATCGTCGGAGTGATGCGCTGGCCGGACCCGCATAGCTGGTTCTCTCCCGCCGACGATCCGGCGCATAACCTCTGGTTCGCACGCGACCCGCGGGCGATCGCCGGCGCCAAGGGGATCGGCGCGGCAGCTCCGTTCTATGTGGAGCAGGAATCGCCGGTGCCCCCGGGCGGCCTGCCGGAGCCGGGTAGACTGGTCCCGCAGTTGCGCAACCAGCATCTCGGCTACGCCCTGACCTGGTACGGCTTGGCTCTTGTCCTGGCCGCTACGTTCGCTGCCTGGGCCCTGAAGTCGAGCCGGGAAGCTCGCAGCGATACTTCGACGCGACCGCCCGAGGGCGCTTCGCCTTCCTTGTGAATGAACCGGCTTTTCCATTAGTGTGCCCGGGTCCGGGACGAGGAGCTATCGGCGCCTCGCAGCGAACATCCTGGGAAATCAATGATTTACACCGCCCGCGGGTTCGCGCCGGGCCAGGAAGCTGTTGATTTTGCGATACCTGTCCACCCGCGGCGAGGCCCCTGCGATCGGCTTCGCCGAAGTATTGCTCGCCGGCCTAGCCCGCGACGGCGGCCTCTACGTGCCCGAGGCCTGGCCCCGGCTCGATCCGAAGACGATCGCCGGCTTCGCCGGCCGCCCATACGCCGAGGTCGCCGTCGAGGTGATCCGGCTGTTCACCGCCGATTCCATCGCCGAAGCCGACCTCGCCCGCATGGCGAGCGAGGCTTACGGGACCTTCCGCCATCCGGCGGTCGCGCCGCTTTCCCAGCTTGGCGCCAATACCTTCGCGCTGGAGCTGTTCCACGGCCCGACACTGGCGTTCAAGGACGTCGCCATGCAGTTGCTGGCGCGGCTGATGGATCACGTGCTGGCCGCGCGCGGAGAACGCCGGACCATCGTGGTCGCGACCTCGGGCGATACCGGCGGCGCCGCGGTCGAGGCGTTCCGCGGCCGCAATCAGGTGGACGTCGTCGTGCTGTTCCCGGAAGGCCGCATCTCCGCGGTGCAGCGGCGCATGATGACGACGGCGGACGCCGCCAACATCCACGCGCTGGCGATCGACGGCACCTTCGACGATTGCCAGGCGATCGTGAAGGGCCTGTTCAATCACGGCGCCTTTCGCGACCGGGTCCGTCTCTCCGCGGTCAATTCGATCAACTGGGCGCGCATCGTCGCGCAGGCGGTCTATTATTTCACCGCGGCGGTGTCGCTCGGCGCGCCGCATCGCAAGGTGGCGTTCACGGTGCCGACCGGCAATTTCGGCGACGTCTATGCCGGCTATGTGGCGCAGCGTCTCGGGCTGCCGATCGACCGGCTCGTCATCGCCACCAACGTCAACGATATCCTGGTCCGCACGCTCGCGACCGGAAGCTACGCGCTGCGCGACGTCGTGCCGACGACCTCGCCGTCAATGGATATCCAGGTGTCGTCGAATTTCGAGCGGCTGTTGTTCGACGCCTACGAACGCGACGCCGGCGCGGTGCGCGCGCTGATGGGCTCGCTCGCCCAATCGCGGCATTTCACCGTGTCGGCGCCGGCGCTGTCGCAAATCCGCGCGCTGTTCACCGCCGACCGCGCCGACGAGGAAGAAGTCGCGGCGACCATGCGCACCGTCAAGCGCGAGACCGGCAACTTCATCGATCCGCATACCGCGGTCGCCGTCGCGGTGGCCGAGAAAGAGACGCGCGATCCGGCGGTGCCGATGGTCGTGCTGTCGACCGCGCATCCGGCGAAATTTCCCGAAGCGGTCGAGGCGGCGTGCGGCGCGCGCCCGCACTTGCCGGATTGGCTTTCCGATCTCAATCAGCGTCCGGAGCGCGTCACCGCGCTGCCGGCCGATCAGTCAGCGGTCGAGCATTTCGTCTTGTCGACAAGTCGTGCCGCGCAAGAAGGAGCGGCAGCATGAGCGTAGCGGTAACCACCTTGAAATCCGGCATCAGCGTCGTGACCGAAACGATGCCGCATCTCGAGACGGCTTCGCTCGGCGTTTGGGTCAATTCCGGCAGCCGCGACGAGCGGCGCGACGAGCACGGCATCTCGCATTTCCTCGAACACATGGCGTTCAAGGGCACGAAACGGCGCACCGCCCGGCAGATCGTCGAGGAAATCGAGGCGGTCGGCGGCGATCTCAACGCCGCGACCAGCGCCGAAACCACCGCCTATTATGCCCGCATGCTCAAGGCCGACGTGCCGCTGGCGCTCGACGTCCTCGCCGATATTCTCTCCGAGCCGGCCTTCGACGGCGACGAAATCCTGCGCGAGCAGAACGTCATCGTCCAGGAGATCGGCGCCGTCGCCGATACGCCGGACGACCTGATTTTCGAGCACCTTCAAGTCATCGCCTTTCCCGATCAGCCACTCGGCCGCTCCATCCTCGGCACCACCCAGACGGTGCGTTCGTTCGACAAGGCGAAGCTGCGCGACTACCTGGGCAGGCACTACCGCGCGCCCGGACATCGTCGTCGCGGCGGCCGGCGCCGTCGATCATGCCGCCGTGGTCGCCGAGGTGGAGAAGCGCTTTGCCGGCTTCAACGGCCCCGCCAGTTCGACGCCGGAGGCGGCGCGCTTCGTCGGCGGCGCGCACGTCGAAAAGCGCGAGCTCGAGCAGGTGCACATCGCGCTCGCGCTGCCTGGCGTGTCGCAGAACGATCCGTCGCTCTACAGCCTGCAGATGTTCAACAACATTCTCGGCGGCGGCATGTCGTCGCGATTGTTCCAGGAGGCGCGCGAGAAGCGCGGCCTGTGCTACTCGATCTATTCCTTTCACGCGGCGTATTCCGACGTCGGCATGTTCGGCCTTTATGCCGGCACCGACGCCGCCGACACCTCCGAACTGATGCGGCTGATTGTCGAGGAAATCGCCAACGCCGCCGAGACGATTTCCGAGGCCGAGGTCGCGCGCGCCAAGGCGCAGATGAAGGCCGGTATGCTCATGGCGCTCGAAAGCTCCGGCGAACGGATCGGACAACTGGCGCGGCAGATGATCGCCTGGGGCCGTCCCATCCCGCTCGACGAAGTGGTCGAGAAGATCGAGGCGGTGACGGTCGACAGCGCCCGCGCGGCCGGCCGGGCGCTGATCGACCGCGGTAAACCGGCGATCGCCGTGATCGGGCTCGGGTCGGGGCTTGAAAGCGCCGCGGCGATTGCCGAGACTCTCACCCGCCGGGCCGCATGACGACACTCGCCGATGGCGTTCTTCCGCACCATGAATTTTTCCGAACCGATGCCCTCCGTCGTCGGCGACGGTGTCGTGCTGCGAACGCCGCAGATTACCGACCACGGCGAATGGGCGGCATTGCGTGAGCTGAGCCGCAACTTTCTCACGCCCTGGGAGCCGACCTGGCCGGACGACGATCTCAGCCGCACCGCCTTCCGCCGGCGGATCAGGCGCTACACCGAGGACCTGCGGGCGGACCAGAGCTACGCCTTCCTGATCATCCGCAGCGCCGACAATGCGCTTGTTGGCGGACTGACGCTGGCGAATATCCGCCGCGGCGTCGCGCAGGCCGGCAGCATCGGATACTGGATGGGTCTTCCGCACATTCGCCACGGCTACATGACGGCGGCGGTGCGGGCCATCATCCCCTTCGCCTTCACCACGCTGCGGCTGCACCGGCTGGAAGCGGCCTGCATTCCCACCAACGCTGCGTCAATTCGTCTCCTGGAGAATACCGGCTTTACTCGCGAGGGCTACGCACGCGACTATCTTTGCATCAACGGCGCCTGGCAGGACCATCTGCTTTACGGGCGCCTGAAAGACCCGGCGCCGGGCGCATGATGCGGAGTGTTGGGCCTCCTCGGCAGGAAAATCGAGCGGCGCCGGTAGCTAGAGAGCCTTAACCAATCCCCCATGACGCCCCACCGATCCCCCGTGACGCCTTGGGATGGCCATGCTTCCCTTGATATAACAACGCGATTTTGGGGGGACTTTGAGAGAGCGCGGGGAATGCCGGGGACCTGTCAGCGGATGAGCGTGTGCAGCCGCGCCCTCATTGCGCCCGTACTCCTGCTTGGACTCACGGCCGGCGGCTGCTCCGGCGTCGGCTCCACTGCCACGTCGTTCGCCACCCCCGCCGAGGCCTCCGCCGGCACCACCGGCAGCTTGGGTGGCACCTTGGGCGGAAATTTCGCAAGCACCTCCTCGGCGAAGGAGCTGCAAACCGCCGCGGGCGCGGAGCCCGACGTCAATTGCCCGCCGGTGGAAATCCGCCGCGGTGCCTCGACCCTGACCATCGGACCGCCCGGCGCCATGACACTGAAATATCAGGGCACCTTTGCCCGCGCAGCGCGCGAGTGCGCCGTGGTCGAGGGCAACATGGTGATGAAAATCGGCGTCGAGGGCCGCCTCATCGTCGGACCGGCCGGCGGGCCGGGTCAGGTCGACGTGCCGTTGCGGTTCGCCGTGGTGATGGAATCTCCGTCGGGCATGCGGATGATCGCGACGAAGTTTGTCGTTGTCCCGGTCCAGGTCGCCGCCGGCGTGGGCAACCTGCCGTTCACCCATGTCGAGGACGGGATGGCCTTTCCGGTGCCGACACCGGCATCGAACCTCGACGACTATGTCGTCTATATCGGCTTCGACCCGGTTACCGCCGAAGCCCAGAGCAAGCCCAAACCGAAACCGAAGCCTGAGCCGAAACCGAAATCCAAGCCGAAGGCGGGCGCCAGCGCGAATTAAATGGGCCCAGCGGGCGGCCGCCGGGGCCCCCGGCAACGGGCTCGTGCCCTAGTTGAATTTCTTCTTGATGTCTTCGATGCCCTGCGCGAGCAGATCCTCCGCGACCTTGCCCTTGGCGGCAGCGGTGAGGATTTTCTCGGCAGCGGCGACTGCCGTGTCGGCGGCTGCAGCGCGGACGTCGGCCAAAGCCTGTGCTTCGGCCTGAGCGATCTTGGCCTCGGCCATCTTGGTCCGGCGCACGACGAAGTCTTCCATGCGCGCCTTGGCCTCGACGGCCAGCCGCTCGGCCTCGGCCTTGGCGCCGGCGATGATGGCGGCGGCCTCGCCTTCAGCCTCGCGGCCTTTGCGCTCGAATTCAGCCAGCACCGCCTGCGCTTCCTGCCGGAGCCGGACCGCTTCGTCGAGCTCGCCCTTGATGCGCGCCTGGCGCTGATCGATGCCGTCGAGCAAACGGCGATGCGCGCCGAGATAGACGAGCAGACCGAGGAAGAGGACGAAGGCGACCGCGACCCAGGCTTCGGCTTCAAGCATGACTTAAACCTTTAGCGCTTCGATACTTCGGCAAGCGCGGCAGCGACGTCGCGCTCCGCCGGGACCGTTCCGATCAGGCGTTCGACGATGGCCGAAGCGGTGTCGGCCGCAATGCTGCCGACGTTGCTCATGGCCGCCGTGCGGGTTGCGGCAATCGACTGCTCGGCGGCGGCGAGCTTGTCATGAAGCTGCGCCTCCAGCTGCTTGTTGGTCGCCGCGGCCGCGGCTGCCTGCTGCTCGCGGGTCTCGTTGGCGATCCCCTGCGCACGCGAGCGCGCGTCGGCGAGCGACTTCTGATAGGCGGCGTTGGCCGCTTCCGACTGCTCCCGAAACCGCTGCGCTGCCGCCAGATCGTCGCCGATGCGCTTGCTGCGCTCGGCAAAGATCGAAGCGATGCGCGGCAAGGCGATCCGCGACATCAGCAGGTAGAGAAGCAGGAACATCACCGCCAGCCAGAAAATCTGCGACGGAAAATGCTGCGCCTCGAACGGCGGAAACGCGCGGTGTCCTTCGGGCGCTTCGGTATGGGCGGTCGGCTCGGCCATCGTGCTGCCAGGGTTGAGTGGGCCTAGCGGTGACGCGTCAGATCCCGAACAGGAGCAGAAGCGCGATCAGAAGCGAGAAGATGCCGAGCGCCTCGGTGACGGCGAACCCGAAGATCAGGTTGCCGAACTGGCCCTGCGCCGCAGACGGATTGCGCAAAGCGGCGGCCAGGTAGTTGCCGAAGATGATGCCGACGCCTGCGCCGGCGCCGCCCATGCCGATGCAGGCAATGCCGGCACCAATGTATTTCGCGGCGGTCGGATCCATGAGGAAGCTCCTTTTCGAGGTTGCAACGTTTGGGCGTCAATGGCCCGGGTGTATCGCATCGTTGAGATAGATGCAGGTGAGAATGGCGAAGACATAGGCCTGCAGAAAGGCCACGAGGAATTCGAGCGCGGTGAGCATGATCACAAGGATCAGCGGCAGCGCGGCGCCGAACCAGCCGACGACGCCGAAACCCGCCAGCATGATGATGAAGCCGGCGAACACCTGCAGCGTGATGTGGCCGGCCAGCATGTTCGCGAACAGACGGACGCTGTGGGAGATCGGCCGCGACAGGAACGACAGCACCTCGATGAGGACGATCGCGGGCAGGATGTAGATCGGCACGCCCTTGGGGACGAATAGATTGAGGAAACGAAGGCCGTTTTTCCAGAACCCGTAACCGACGACGATGACGAACACGAGCAGCGCCAGTGACGCCGTAACGATCAACTGGCTCGTGACCGTGAAGGTGTACGGAATGAGCCCGATCATGTTGGCGACGAGGACGAACATGAACAGCGTGAACACGAACGGGAAGAACTTCATTCCCTCGTTGCCGGCAGTGCTGCGCAGCATGTTGGCGACGAATTCGTAGGACATTTCCGCGATCGATTGCAGCCGCCCGGGCACCACCGCCCGCGGCGCCGTCGCGCCGATCAGGAGCGCCGCCACCAGGACGACGATGATGAGCATGAACAGCGCGGAATTGGTGAAGGCGATCTGATGGCCGTGGAAGGTGAAGATCGGCACCAGGTTCTGGATACGGAATTGATGAATAGGATCGATCGTCATTGTTCCATCGCCATCCGGCGCGAAAGGCGCAACATCGCTATTCCCGGCTTTCCGGTGGACCACCACCCGGCGTGGGACCGGGGACGACCCCCGCGGAGCGCATCACATTGAGCACGCCCGCGACGAAGCCGAGCAGAAGAAACACAATGAACCCCCACGGCGCGATACCGAGCAGCCGATCGATCAGCCAGCCGAGGCCGGCGCCGACCAGCACGCCTCCAACGAGTTCGCTCGAGAGCCGGAAGCCCTTGGCGTAGCCCGATGCAGTCGTCGCCCGATCTCCACCAGTATCCTCTGAAGGGAGAGGCGCGGCACGCCCGCGTGCATGGCCTAGACCTTCACCGAGACGCTGGAGTCTCGCGGAGAGGGCGGCTTCATCGGTGTGCGCCTTGTCGCGATCGCCGTTCTCGCGGGTGCCGTCGTTCATCTCTTCGACACTCGCGGCTCACGGCAAATCGAGACGGGCCCGCCCCCCAGAAGCCGCGCGGACCATACTGATTGGGTTCTTCCAAGTCAAGAAACCGCCATCGTTCCTAATGCTTTGAAACATCAATAGATATTGGCTCAGTCGAGACGGGATCGAAGATCATTTGTGCACCGCAAAGCCATTGCCGTTACAATGCTGCCTCGATCGGAGCGTTGCATCCGGTGAAAGCCGTCGCCGCGTGGCCGCTGGTTCTTCCGGCAGCATGGAGAGGACAATGATTTTTCGGACCTGTGGCGCCGCCGTTTCGGTCTGTTTGATCGCGCCCGCTTTGTTGATCGCACCGGTCCTCGCCGACGACGCGACGCCGGACAGCGAAGGCGGCCGCTACACGTTCAGCAAAGTGGATGCGGGCTTTCTGCGTCTCGACACGCAGACCGGCGCCGTTTCGATTTGCAGCCAACGCACCGTGGGGTGGGCCTGCCAGGCCGTTCCCGAGGATCGCGCCGTTCTTGAAAACGAGATCGCGCGGCTGCGCTCCGAAAACGTCGCGCTGAAGAAGGAAATTCTCGCGCACGGCCTGCCGTTGCCGGCCGGCGCCGTGCCAGAGGCTCCGGGCGGCGGGGAACCGAGCGTAACATTGCGGCTCCCCGACAACGCCGATGTCGACCGTGCCGTGGCCATGGTCGGCCGGCTGTGGCAACGGTTCGTTGAGGCGATCGCGCGCGCCGAAAAGGCATTGAACAAGAGCTGAGCGGCCCTGACCTGGATTTCGACGACGTAGGTTTCGACGACTTGGGAATTGACGACTTGGGAATTGACGGCTTGGGAATTGACGGCTTGGGAATTGACGGCTTGGGAATTGACGGCTTGGGAATTGACGACTTGGAAATCGATCTGAACGGCATCCGGCACGCTCACGTTTCTTCGCTCGTCACCGCAACGCTCACGGTCAAGACTTCAACAGCAGGCTTCTTCGAGATCACTGCCGAAGCCGCGCGCTTCCTCGACCGGATCAAGGCGCGCGACGGAGCGCTCCTGCTTTTCATCCGTCACACCTCGGCCTCTCTGGTCATCCAGGAAAACGCCGATGCGGACGTGCGCACCGATCTCGTCACCGCGCTGTCGCGGCTTGCGCCGGCGGACGCCGGCTGGATTCACGACGTCGAGGGACCGGACGACATGCCGGCGCACGTCAAATCCATGCTCAACGGCGTCTCGCTGCATGTCCCGGTGAGCGGCGGCCGAATGGCGCTCGGCACCTGGCAGGGCATTTATGTCGCCGAGCATCGCGAGCACCCGCATCGTCGCGAAGTTGTCCTGCAGTTTCTTGGTGCGTGCGAGGAGACCTGAAGGACGGTAGTGGACCGCGCTACGGCATCGGCGGTAACATTCCGACAGGCCAGTGATCTGGCATTGCGTGCCCGCCGCACGCGACCGGGGTTCTTCCCGTTGACCGAGACTCCCTCCCATCATTTGCTGATTGCCGACGATCATCCGTTGTTTCGCGGAGCGCTGCGCGAAGCGGTCAACGGCGTGCTTGACGGCGCCGAAATCGCCGAGGCCGGCACCTTCGAGGAGGTGAGTGAATTCCTCGACCGCGGCGGCGACGAAATCGATCTGATCCTGCTCGATCTCAGCATGCCGGGCGTGCGCGGCTTTTCCGGCCTGATGTATCTGCGCGCGCAATACCCCAGCCTGCCGATCGTGGTGGTGTCGGCCAACGACGATCCTGCGGTCATCCGTCGCTGCATGGAGTTCGGCGCTTCCGGTTTCATCCCCAAGACCCTCGGCGTCGAGGCGTTGCGCGCGGCAGTGGCGCGCGTTCTGCAGGGTGAAGTATGGACGCCGCCGGATATCGATCTCACGCGGGCGCCCGACGCCGCGACGACGGCGACGATCGCGCGGCTGGCGACGCTGACGCCGCAGCAGGTTCGCGTGCTGATGATGCTTTCCGGCGGTTTGCTCAACAAGCAGATCGCCCACGAGCTCGGCGTGTCGGAAGCGACCGTCAAGGCCCACGTCTCCGCCATCCTGCAAAAACTGGGAGTCGAGAGCCGCACCCAGGCCGTCATCGCCGCCGGAAAAATCGAAGCCGGCCACTGGCCGCAGCTTCCGGCGCGGGAGAGTTAGTCCCCTACTCCGCCGCGACGCGCTGCACCCGCCACTGGGTGACGAGCGCGCGGAGCGAGGCGGGCTTGACCGGCTTGTTGAGCACATGCACGCCGGCGGCGCGGGCCTCTTCGCGCACCGCCACCGAACGATCGGCGGTGACGAGAATCGCCGCGAGGTCGCCGCCATAGCGGCGGCGAAGCTCGGCAATCACGCCGAGGCCATTGTCGCCGTCGAGGTGATAATCGACGAGCAACCCGTCCGGCGCGGTGCCGCTACCCTCGATGGCCGCCAGCGCCTCGGCAAGATCGGCCGCCTCGAGCACCCGGCAACCCCAGCCGCCCAGCAAGGTCCGCATACCGTCGAGAATGGCGCGCTCGTTGTCGATGCAGAGAACGACGGTTCCAGCGAGGCGCCCGGACGGCGCTTTGGTCGTGACTTGCCGCGCAGGCACTGCTTCCGCGGCGGTACGGGGCACTTCGACGGAGAAGCGCGAACCGCGGCCCAGCGTGGATTTCAATGCCACCTCGCAGTCGAGGACGCGGGCGATGCGCTCGACAATCGAGAGACCGAGCCCCACGCCGCGCGCCACCCGCGCGCCGTGATCGAGGCGGTGAAATTCCTTGAACACCGCACGGCGCTTGGCGTGCGGAATGCCGATGCCGGTGTCGTACACGTCGATCCGCAGCCGCGAGCCGCGGCGGCGGCAACCGACCACGACGCTGCCTTCGGGCGTGTATTTGATCGCGTTCGAGACCAGGTTCTGGAGCAGGCGGCGCAGCAGGCGCCGGTCGGACCGTACCGCCAGCGAACACGGCATGAACACGAGTTCGAGACCCTTCTCGCGCGCCAGCGGCGCGAACTCGACTTCCAGCCGCGCCAGCAATTCGTCAATCCGGAAGTCGGACATTTCCGCCTGCATCGCGCCGGTATCGAGCCGCGAAATGTCCAGCAGCGCCGTGAATATCTCTTCGACCGCGTCCAGCGAAGCATCGATGTTCCGCACCAGACCGGCATCGTCGCCGGTTCGCTGGCGCTCGATCAGGCTCGTCACGTAGAGGCGCGCGGCATTGAGCGGCTGCAGGATGTCGTGACTAGCCGCGGCGATGAAGCGCGTTTTGGAAACGTTGGCGTCGTCGGCCTCCGCCTTGGCGCGCGCCAACTCGGTGTTGAGCCGCATCAGTTCGCCGGTGCGCTCGCGGACGCGCCGCTCCAGCGTGGCGTTGGCGCGTTCCAGCGCCTCGGCGGCCTCGACGCTCGGCGTGATGTCGATGAAGGTCGTGACCAGACCGCCGTCCGGCATGCGGTCGGCGCGCACTTCGATCACTGACCGGCGGCCGGCGACGCGCTCGAGGAACGGTTCGGTTTCCGAAGTGTATCTGGCCACGCCGCTTCGCCACTTCCGCGTCAAGGTCGCGGGCGTCGAGCCCGTGCTGCT
Source organism: uncultured Alphaproteobacteria bacterium (assembly GCA_963850245.1). Lineage (GTDB taxonomy): Bacteria > Pseudomonadota > Alphaproteobacteria > Rhizobiales > Xanthobacteraceae > BOG-931. The sequence continues at coordinate 81,471 of CAWKLA010000003.1, forward strand.
TGGCGACATGACGAAGAATTTCGTCGAGCGCGATGCCGATGCGGGTGAGCCCGTGCGGCAGATCGAGGATTTCGCCGAACTGCCGGTTCCAGCAAACGAGCGCAAGATCCTTGTCGAATACCGCGATCCCCTGCCGCACGTGATCGAGCGCGCTTTGCAGGATCTCGCGGTTGTAGTGGATCGCCGCATTGGCATCGTCGAGGAGCTTGAGCGCGGCTTTGGTCGAGACCGTACGCTTGCGCAGGAGCAGCGACAGCACGAGCCGCGACGACGCGGCGCCGATGGCCGAGGCCAGCAGATATTCGCCGTATTGCAATAGCTGAAAGTCGGCCTCGGCCTGCGGTTCCAGGCTGACGCGGCGCGATGCCGCGAAGCTCGCAAAGGATTCCCGCGTGCGATCCTCGCCGAGGTAGCGCGCGATGGTCGCAGTCAATTCGCCGACCGTGACCGACGCGCGCCGCAGCCGGAAACTGGGCGCCATCGGCGCCAGCGAAGACGGAACAAAAAGATCGGCCTGCATGCGTTCGATCGCGCTCGGCTTCCAGCCGAAGGAGAAGCCGATATAGAGCGCGACATTGGCGACGAGGCTCAGAACGACGCCGTGCACCAGCGGCGACAGTTCGAGACCGAACAGGGCTTGCGGACGCAGCCACGCGATCGCGAACGGTCCCTCGGCGAGGATGCGTTCGCCGGCCATGCCGGCGTCAATAATGCTCGGCAGCAGGAGTGTATAGGCCCAAACCAGGATGCCGGCGGTCATTCCGGCGATGGCGCCTGCGGCCGTCCCGCGCCGCCAAAAAAGCCCGCCGAAAAACGCCGGCGTCAGTTGCGCGACGGCGGCAAACGACAATAGCCCGATCGCGGCGAGCTGCGCCGGGCCGGCCGAGCGATAATAGACATAAGCGAGAAAGAGGATCGTGAAGATCGCAACGCGCCGAACCACCAGAAGCTGCGCACCGACGTCGCTCGGTTCGCCTGCGGTCGCGGCGCGATGCTGCAGAACGAACGGCATCACGATGTCGTTCGACACCATGATCGCCAGCGCCACCGACTCGACGATGACCATCGCGGTTGCCGCTGAAAGGCCGCCGACAAAGGCGATCAGCGTGAACAGTTGGGAATGCGCCCGCAGCGGCAGCGCCAGCACGAACATATCGGCGTCGGTGCCGCCGGCTGGGAAGCTCAAGAGGCCGGCCATCGCGATCGGCATCACGAACAGATTGATGAGCAGGAGATAGGCCGGGAACAGCCAGGCGGCACGGCGGATTTCGGCATCGCCACGATTTTCGACGACGCCGACATGGAACTGCCGCGGCAGCAGCACGATGGCGAACAACGACAGCACCGTGGTCGCGAAAAAGGCCGTGAACGGCGGCACATGCGTCAGCACCGCCGCCGTCTGCGGATTTGCCAGCGCGCCAGAAAACAGAGCGACAGGCCCGCGGAACATGACGAAGGTCACGAAGATGCCGACGGCGAGGAAGGCGACAAGCTTGATGATCGACTCGGTCGCGATCGCCAGCATCAAGCCGTCTTGACGCTCGGTAGCGTCGATGTGCCGGGTGCCAAACAGCGTGGCAAATGCGGCCATCAACATCGCGACGAAAAGCGCGATGTCGCCGATGAGCGGCTGCGCCATGCCGCTGCCGGCCGCGGTGTCGGCGAGAATGGTGCCGACCGAGGCCGAAACCGCCTTAAGCTGAAGTGCGATGTAGGGGATCATGCCGACGATCGCGATCAGCGCGACCGTCGCCGCGACGGCCTGGCTCTTGCCGTAACGCGCGGCGATGAAATCCGCGATCGACGTGATGTTCTGCCCCTTGGCGAGGCGGACGATGCGGATCATCAGCGGATACGCAAGGCCGACCATCAGCATCGGGCCGATATAGATCGTGAGAAAATCAAATCCGGTGCGCGCAGCGACCCCGACCGAGCCGAAAAACGTCCAAGAGGTGCAATAGATGGCGAGCGACAGTGGATAGATCAGCAGGCGGGCGCGGTTGCCGCGAACGAGCTCATGCCTGCGATCGCCGTAGCTCGCGACCAGGAACAAAAACCCGATATAGGCGAGGGCGATGACGACGACGACCCAGCCTTGCAGCATGGCGCTTCCTGCCTTCGTCCCCCCGGGCTCGGCTTCGCCGCCGTTTGCTGCCGGGAGGCTGGCCGATTTTAGTCAAATCCCCGTGCTTTGGAAAACCCGTTCTGCCGCCGCACCGATCCCCTCCCCGCCACGTGGTTACTGCGGCGCCATGCTGGTTTGACGACGCGGCCGGCAGCGGGCATGTGGCAAGCCGATGCCTCCCCCCATCCCGACCCCGCGCACGCTCCTTGCCACCGCCGAGACGCTGGTCATCGCGCTGGCCGGTGGGGTCGCGTTCACCCTGGTCGGTTTTCCCGCCGGATTGATTTGCGGATCGGTGCTGGCGGTTGCCGCGGCGGCGTTGCTGCGGCGGCCGGTCAAGGTTCCGGCGCCGTTCGCCCGCGTTTGTTTCGTCGTGATTGGTATTCAGCTCGGCGCCGTGATCACGCCGGACACGATCAAAAGCGTCGCGATCTGGCCGGTGAGCATCGCGATGGTGATCGTTGCCACGTTCGCCATCATGCTGGTGACGGCAACTTATCTGCACCGCGTGCATAACTGGGATCGGCTGTCGGCATTGCTCGGCGCCAGTCCGGGTTCGATGACGCAGGTGGTCGCGCTTTCGAGCGAGCTGCATGCCAACCTGCCTGCAATCGCCATCGTGCAAACGTTGCGTGTTCTGCTCCTCACCACCGGAATACCGGCGGTCCTGGCGTTGTTCGGCCTGGTCGCCCCGGCCGTGCCGGTCATACGCGGCCCCGCGGGTGGCTCTTCGGTCGCGGAACTCGCGGTCCTTGTGGTCGTGTCGGTCGCCTCAGCTCTCGCGCTATGGCGGCTGCGCTTTCCCGCCGGGCTCCTGTTCGGCGCGATGGTCGGGGCAGGCGCGCTCCGCGGCAGCGGCCTCATCCACGCGGTGCTGCCGTGGTGGATCGGCAGCGCCGCCATCCTGGTGCTCGGCGCGCTCATCGGCTCGCGCTTTGCCTACACGACGTTCCGGCTGATGGTCAGCTATCTCGGCGCGGCCTTCGGCTCGTTCGCCGTATCATTGCTGGTCAGCGCCGTGTTTGCCCTGATCGTGGCGTACGGATTTTCGTTCCCGATCGCCAACGTCATGGTGGCATTCGCACCGGGCGCGCTGGACACGATGATGGTGCTGTCGCTGGCGCTGCACCTCGACCCGATCTATGTCGGGGCCCATCACATCGCGCGTTTTATCGTGACCGCTTTCTCGGTCGCCATCATCGCGCGCCGAATCGCGAAAACCGAGCCTCGCGACTGATTATTCGGCCGCCAGCGCGCGCTCCTTGAACGGCAATCCGAGCTTCTGCCAGACATCGACCAGCGCCTCGGCCAGTGCGTCCACGAGCACGTCGTCGTGATACGGACTGGGCGTAATCCGCAGCCGCTCGGAGCCCTTCGGCACCGTCGGATAGTTGATCGGCTGGATATAGATGCCGTGGTCGGACAGCAGAAGATCGCTCGCTTCCTTGCATCGTTCAGGGTCGCCGACGAAAACCGGAACGATATGCGTCGGGCTCGTCATGACCGGAAGCGCCGCGGCCGTCAGCACGGCCTTGGTGCGAGCCGCGCGATCCTGATGCCGGTCGCGCTCCCATTGCGAGGTCTTCAGATGCCGGATCGCGGCGGTCGCCGCCGCGCAGACCGACGGCGGCAGCGCCGTGGTGAAAATGAAGCCCGGCGCGTAAGAGCGGACCGAGTCGATCAGCGCGCTGGAACCGGCGATGTAGCCGCCGAGACAGCCGAACGCTTTCGCCAGCGTGCCCTCGACCACGTCGATGCGGCCGACGGCGCCGTCGCGTTCGCTGATGCCACCGCCGCGCGGTCCATACATGCCGACCGCGTGCACCTCGTCGACGTAGGTCATGGCGCCGTATTTCTCCGCCAGATCGCAGATGCGATCCAGCGGCGCGACGTCGCCGTCCATGGAATAAAGGCTCTCGAACACGATCAGCTTCGGCCGTTCCGGAGCGGCCGCGGCCAGCAGCGCTTCGAGATGCGCCATGTCGTTGTGGCGGAAAATCTGCTTCTCGCAGTATGCCTGCCGCACGCCTTCGATCATGGAATTGTGGTTCAGGGCGTCCGACAGAATCAGGCAATTCGGCATCAGCTTGGCGAGCGTCGAAATGCCGGTCTCGTTGGAGACATAACCGGACGTAAACACCAAAGCCGCTTCCTTGCGGTGCAAATCGGCCAGCTCGCGCTCGAGCTCGACCAGGGGATGATTGTTGCCGGCGATGTTGCGGGTGCCGCCGGCGCCGGTCCCCATCCGCGTCGCGGTCTCGACCATGGCGCCGATCACCTTCGGATGCTGGCCCATGCCGAGATAGTCGTTGGAGCACCAGATCACGACGTTCTTCGGCCCCTCCGGCGAATGCCAGACCGCATGCGGAAAGCGGCCGGCGATTCGTTCGAGGTCGGCAAAGACCCGATAGCGCCGCTCACTCCGTAGCCGGGTGAGCGCGCCGGTGAAATAATCATTGTAATTCATGAAGTTCCCGCCTAGGCGACGGCTGAAGAACTCAGCCAAGCTCTTTTAGAGTGGTTCCAGCCAAGTTGTCGAGGCGGTTTTCGGCGTAAAATCGTCGCGTGGCATTGCGCTAAATCAAGCCGGCGGGGGGACACGGCTTCCTGGTGCCGGCTCCTCCCCTTTCGCTCCGGCGCCTGCGGCCAAATATAGAGGGCGCGTCCTTACCGCGGCGCTTACAAGAAGGGGACACGCGCATGAAAGTGGGCATCCTGGGATCGGGCGACGTCGCCAAGGCTCTGGCCGGCGGCTTCCTCAAGCACGGACATCAGGTGACATTCGGCACGCGCGATACCGCCAAGCTTGCCGACTTCCTCGCCAAGAATAACGGCGCGCGGGCGAGCAGCTCCGCCGACGCTGCGAAGTTCGGGGAGCTCGTCGTGCTTGCGGTCAAAGGCACGGCCGCGCTCGATGCGCTCAAGGCCGCGGGCGCGCCCAACCTGGCCGGCAAGCCGGTGATGGACGCCACCAACCCGATCGCCGAAGCGCCGCCGGCCAACGGCGTGCTGAAGTTTTTCACCAACCTCGATCAATCGCTGATGGAGCGGCTGCAGGCGGCGTTTCCCGACGCGCACTTCGTCAAGGCGTTCAGCTCCGTCGGTAACGCCATGATGGTCAATCCGCAATTCAAGGGTGGCAAGCCGACCATGTTCATTTGCGGCAACGACGACAAAGCCAAGGCGGTGGTGGGCGGCATCATCGACCAGTTCGGCTGGGAGACGGCGGACATGGGCAAAGCCGAAGCCGCCCGCGCCATCGAACCGCTGTGCATGCTCTGGTGCATTCCCGGCTTTATCCGCAACGAGTGGACCCACGCATTCAAGCTGCTGCACCGGGAGTGAGGTCACTTGGCGAAAGCTCGTTCGGCGAAGGATAGCGCGGGAGGCGGCGCCGGTCGCATTGTCGTCGTCACCGGCGGCAATCGCGGCATCGGTTTCGAGATTTGCCGTCAGCTTGCCACGCGTGGCGCCCGCGTTGTCTTGACGGCACGCGAAACCGCCGCCGGCGCGGCGGCGGTGAAGAAACTGGCGGCGCAGAATCTCGCGGCCGAATTCCATCCGCTCGACGTGACGAACGACAAGAGCATCGCGTCGCTGCATGATTTTTTGAAGGAAACGTTCGGCCACATCGACGTGCTGATCAACAATGCCGGCATCATCGCCAAGGGCGAGGCGCCGGCGCTGAAGGTCGGTCTCCCGGTGATCCGCGCCACCCTGGAAACGAATGCGCTCGGGCCGCTGCACCTGGCGCAATCGCTCGTGCCGTTGCTCAAACGCGGCACCTCCGCCCGCATCGTCAACATGTCGAGCGGCATGGGTGCGCTCGACGACAACAGCGGCGGCTATGCCGCCTATCGCATGTCGAAGACGGCGCTGAACGCCGTCACCGCGATCCTCGCTGCCGAACTGCGGGGCGCAGTCGCGGTCAATTCGGTTTGCCCGGGATGGGTCAGGACCGACATGGGCGGCGCCAACGCCGACCGCGACGTCGCCGAGGGCGCCGATACCGCCGTATGGCTCGCCCTCGACGCGCCGGACAAGCTCACCGGCAAATTCGTCCGCGACCGCAAGGTCATTCCGTGGTGAATGCGCGGCAGCGCGCTGCTGCGTTCAGTGCGCGCCGCTCGCAGCTTCGCTGCTCTTGTTGAGCCGGCCGGCGATCATCAACATGACTGCCGTCGGGATGAATCGGGTCGAGAATGCCATGATATTGTTGAGCAGCCCGGTGATGATCTCGCTGCGCCCGGCCTTCATGGCCTGATAGCCCTGGCGCGCCACATCGGCGGCGCTCATGATCGGCACCGGCCCGTCAAAGAGCGCGACATTTTCCATGTTCGCGACCTTGACGAATTCACTCTCGGTCGGACCGGGGCATAGCGTCGTCACCGTCACTCCGGTTCCGTGCAACTCGTATCCGATCGCCCGGCCGAAGCTCAGCACATAGGACTTGCTTGCGTAATATACCGCCATGCCGGGGCCCGGCTGGAATGCGGCGGTCGAAGCGACCAGCATGATTTTGCCCCGCCCCTTCGCCACCATCTTCGGGAGGACGAGCCGGGTGAGTTCGGTCAGCGCCACGATGTTGACCTGCAGCATCGAGGAAATTCGTTCCTGGTCCTCCTGATCGAAACGGCCGGTATCGCCAAGGCCCGCATTGTTGATCAGCATATCGATCGCAAGGCCGCGCGCCTCGACGGTCTCCATCAACGCCGCGGCGCCGCCGGGTTTGCCGAGATCGGCGGAGATGACGGCGATCTCCGCGCCCGCCGCCTTGAGTTCGGCGGCCAGAGCCTGCATCGGCTCAAGGCGGCGAGCCACCAGGATCAGATCGTGCCCATCTTTCGCGGCTTCGCGAGCCAGTTCGACGCCAATGCCGCTCGACGCGCCGGTGATAAGCGCAACAGGACGGGACTGATTTGCCATGGCGGTGCTGCCCTCTCTTGGTGGCCTGGAGAATACCGAACCACTTCTATAAGCGCGGAAGCATCATCGGCCAGAGAATACGGCGCGGCGCTTCTCAACGAAATGGGCAACGCCCTTCCTTGAAATCCTCGGAACGGAACGCTTCGACCATCGCGGCGTCAGCCGCCGCCCATGCTTCCGAAAGCGACTGAAAATAGGACTCGAATACCTGCCGTTTCATGACGCCGATCGAGCGCGGCGACGACGCCGTCACAAGCTCGCGCGCAATCGACTGGACCTTCTGGAGAAAATCCTCCGCCGGCAGGCGGCGCACCAGCCCCAGTCGTTCGGCTTCTTCAGCCTCGATGGTGCGCGCGGAGTAGAGGAGATCGAGGGCGTTCATTGGACCGATGAGGCGCGGCAACATCCACGAGATGCCGTGCTCGGCGATGAGGCCGCGCCTGGCGAACGCCGTCGTGAGTTTGGCACCCTCGGCCATGTAGCGGAAATCGCAGAACAGGCTGAGGCAGACCGCGATACCGGCAATCGGGCCATTGATCGCCGCAAAGATCGGCTTCGGCACGGCCAGCAGGTAGCTGAATTTCTGCTCGAAGTTGCCCGTGCCGTGGCCGCTTTGGCTGACGACGGTGCGCGCCGTCTCGCCCGACGAGATCCTGCTTAGCCGCGACATGTCCGCGCCCGCGCAGAAGCCGCGCCCAGCGCCGGTCAGCACGATCGCGCGCACCTTGTCGTCGGCCGCCGCGGCCTCGATGGCGTGGCGCACGTCCGCATCCATCTCGCTGGTCCAGGCATTGAGCCGGTCGGGACGATTGAGCGTGATGGTCGCGACGAAATCGTCGGTGCTGAACAGAATATCGGTGTAGCCCATCCGTCGTTCCTCCAACTTCCCTGCGCTCACCGGGTGACGCCGATTGTTTAAGGAAGCCGCCGCCGCGCTATGTGTCAGTTCTGTTGAACGTCTTGTCGCGGGAAAGGGAATGATCGGCGTTCGGAGCGGCCGCGCCTTAGTCAGCGTCCGACGATCCGCCGGCCTGGCGCTCGCGGCACCACTCCTCGATCTTGCCTTTGTTCATCGCCTCGCCGCTGAGGTGATCGAGGCGTAGAACGCTGATGCCCTGCGACGGATTGCTGTAGTATTCGAAAGCCTTCTCCAGCGCCTCCTCCTTTGTGTCATATCGGTCGGAGTGGAGGACTGCCGGCAGCACGGATTGTATCTCGTAATAGAGTCTCCAGGGCATCGGTCCCTCCGTTGCCGAAGCCGCCCCCAAAACGCGCGGCCCGTCGCGGGCTAACTGGAGAAGCGCCGCCCGGCGGTTCGCCACCATAAACCGACATCAGAAAAGTTGCGACGCCCACACGCGTTCCGCCGATCGCGCGGCGCCCCTGAGCAGGCGCCACAACGCAAGAACCCCAAGCACCTGAAGTACTCGGGGTTCCCACGTTGCAGGCTTATGACACGGACGGCTGGGGTGTCGGGGGGGATGGGGCGCCGCCCGGTGAAGCCCGTCAGTTGCGAGTTAAGACCACGCCGGCGCGATCAACAATTACACTATGGTGTAGGAGAGCTCAGCGGATCGATGGCTTCGTGCCGGAAAAGTGGTAAAAGTACGTTTCCTGAATGGTGGCGGGCCTGCGCGGCTTGGAAATCGTCAAGGAGTTTCATGACGCCAAGGTCGGCCGTGCCGAATCTTGACCAGCAGGCAATCGAGAGGACCGACACCGGGTAACGCGAGCACCGCGATGAGAAGCATCCGCAGGATGTTGGCGCTCCGCAAGCGCATCTTCATCTGCCATGCCAGCGAGAAGTACGACGCCGAGATCGCGGAAAGCACCGCGATCCGACTGCGCCGGCTGGGATTCAAGGTTTTCCTCGACAAGGACAATCTGCGGCCAGGCCACGCCTACGACGATCATATTCTCAGGGAAATAATCCACGGCTGCTCCGCCTTCATATTCCTCATCAGCCCCAGCTCGGTCGCGCCGGGCCGCTACACGCTGACGGAAATGGAATTCGCCAAGCAAAGATGGCCGGATCCGAGCGGCGCCGTGCTGCCGGTCTTGATCGCCAAGACCGATATGCAGACCATTCCGCCCTATCTGCGCGCGGTTTCGTTTTCGGAAACCCAGGGTAACGTGGTGGCAAAAGTGGCGGCAGAGGTTGCCAAGCTTGTGCGGCCGATCAATCTGCTGCCGATCGGGGGTGCGCTTTCGGCGGCGATACTCCTCGCGGCAGCTGGCGCCTTTGCTTATTTCAAGCCGCACATACCCGTCTGCCCCGATGGCAAAGTGGCTTCGGCAGATTCAACCAGCTGTAACTCCAATCCGAACCCGACGCCGAATGGCGGTTCCGATCCCCCGCCAGTTGCAGGCGTTCAGTTCCCGGACAACTTCGAGCTGATCTTCACCCTCGACCTCAGCGACGACAGTCCGGATCTGGCGAGCGACCAGGTGCGCATCGCCGAGCCGGCGAAGATGTGGGACAATTACCTTTCGCTGCACCCGGACGGATATTACGCCGAGCGGTTCGACACGCCGGGTAAGGTGTCTTCGTTTTCCGCATTCGTGACGCGCAAGGTCAAGAACTCCTACAAGGGCCACCCGCAGATCACGTCCTTTTGCCTGCGGCGCGCCGACCATCCGCCCGATAATGCGAAGGCGGACAGCGTCGTGCTTCGGTGCAAAGAGGGCGATCATCCCTGCGCTTCGTTTGGCGCGGACGATCACGGACTCCTTGCGCTGTCATCGGCGTGTACGCGACTGGACACGCCCAAGAAGTCCGGAAGCCTCGGCGCCGCGTCAGGCTTTGCCGGCCTCATTTTCCCCGCGGCGATGGCGGCGACGGACGACCGCGTTTGGAGCATTCCCTCGCTCGACTCGCTGTTGGCGCGCAGGGCCGCGAACGAGCTGCGCGACGGTTTCACGGTCTTCACCATCGAGTCCGCGGCCAAACTCGGTGTCGATGCCGACGCCGTCGCGCTTGATCTGACGGTGAACGACACGCCGGTGCTCGTCGAGGGGTTGCCGGCCGAATTACAGCCCCGCCACTTCGATCCCGATCAGCCCGTCAAGGTCCAATTCGGCCTGCAAAATCTCGATTTCGAAGGCCGCTACGCAGGATGCGACCGGATTACCAGCCGGCTCTCTTTCTACAAGGCCGGCGAGCCGGTCGGCACTCCGATCACGCTCGAATTACCGTATGCGGCGCTTCGCAATGTGGAACGGAGCGCCATCACGACGGATCTGGGAACGTTCACGTGGTCGGCTCGCTACGATGTCTCAAATTCGGCTAACAAGCGCACCGATTGGCGGGTGTTCGTGAGTTCCGGCCCGCCCAGCGAGCTCCCGAAGCTTGTGCAGGCACGGCAAAAGATAGACGACCTCGGGCTCGTTTATTCCGCCGACGGCAAGGATTATCCGGTGCATGCAATCTTGCGGCCGCCGCTACGCGGCGGCTGGGGCCTGGCACTGGGCCTGGTGCAGCCGTCCGGACAAATCCGATTTACGTTCACGAGCGATGAGGCGCATGCGATCAAGAAGTTCGCGGAGGACAAAAGACGCAGCACGCCTGCGGTCAAGCAGCTCTTCGAAGATACGCCCGATCTTTACCAGGAACCGATCGACGTCGATCGGCGCTACACGTGCGGCCATTAGCTCGCGATTGTCTTAGAATCGTTTCGCTCGTTCTGCTGATGCTGGCCGGGATGGCGAATCCCGGCGCGGCCGAGGATCGCGACGCCGCCTTGGCGGCGCTGCTCAAGGCCTATCCGGCATTCCTCGAGCGTGTCGAGGGCAACGAGCTCATTTGGCGCGACGGCGGCCGAATGCGGATCGACGACGGCAAGGGCGTGAAAAGCCTCGACGCCATGCTCGAGGACGCGGACATCAAGGACATGTTCTCGATGGACTACCCTTTGGGTGAAAAGGGAATACCACCCGGTATTGATTTCGATCCCGGCCGGGTCCGTTCGATACCGTTCTTCGAAAAGATGTATGGCGACTGCCACGCAGCCGACTTCATGCGCAACGCCGCGAAAGTCGTATGGCTACCCACCAGATACGGCAAGCAGCTTCAGTTCAGCCGGATCAATGACGCGGCTTCGGCGCTGCAGGAAGTGTCCAACGAGCTCGACAAGCTGCCGTCCGATTTTTTGATTGATCTGCGGCCCACGCAGGGCACATACAATTGCCGGCCCATCGCCGGCACGAATGGCCCAAGCCCGCACAGCTTCGGCATCGCCATCGATATTGCCGCCGTGCATTCGGACTATTGGTATTGGGCAAAGCACGACGCCGACGGCCGCATTCCATACAAAAATCGCATCCCCTGGCCGATCGTCGACGTATTCGAAAAGCACGGCTTCATCTGGGGCGGCAAGTGGTACCACTACGACACGATGCACTTCGAATATCGGCCCGAAATCATCGCTACCGGAAAATAGTGCACGACACATCTGCCACGAAGCTAGCGCAGGCCGGCGCGGCGGAAGCCTTCCAGATAATGCTCCCGGTCGGCGTCCAGCTTCATCGGCATCTGGTTCGCGATCCAGGCGAGGGAAATGTTGGGCTGCGCGCGCCGAAGCTCCTGCAATGCGGCGCTCGCAATTTCAGTTTCGCCCGCCATGCCGGCGGCAGCGGTCAGCACGCGGTGGCCGCCGACGAAATCACTGCGCTGGCGGATCGCCTCGCGTGCCAGCTGCATCGCCTTGTCATAGTGGCGGCCGACAAACTGGGCGTAGGCGGCGATGCCGCAATAGACCGCCGAAAACGGATCGCGAGGACTCAGCCGCAACGCGCGGTCGGCGGCCTGGGCGGCCTCCTCCCAGCGGCCGCAATAGGCCAGCGCCAGGCCGTAATAGCCCTGGGCCATCGAGAAATTCGGATTGAGCCGGAGCGCCAATTCGAACTCGGCAAGCGAATCGTCGAAACGGCGAGCGAAGATATAGACGGACCCCAGCACAAAATGCGCCCAAGGATCTTCGCTGTCGGCACGGATCGCAGCCAGCGCAGCGCGTTCGGCGATCGCCGTCGTTGTTTCCGGGTCCGCCCAGCCCATGTGGATGCTGAACGTATAACTGGCGGCAAGCACGCCGAGCGCTTGGCCGTAATTCGGATCGATGGCGATCGCCTTTTCCAGCAGCGCCTGCGCGACGAGATTGTCCTGCCGGGTCACCCGCCAGTAATGCGATAAAGCCCGCATGACCAGGTCCCAGGCATCGACGCTGTCTGGCGGCTTGCGCTGGGCGCGGAAATTTTCTGCGGCATAGAGCTGCGGCTCGATCGCGGCGACGATCGCTTCGGTGATCTCGTCCTGCACGGCGAATACGTCGGCCAAGCTCCGGTCGTAGCGCTCCGCCCAGATGTGGCTGCCGGTGGCGACATCGTTGAGCTGGGCCGTGATCCGAACACGGTCGCCACCTTTGCGCACGCTACCCTCGAGCACATAACCGACGCCGAGCTCTTCGGCCACCTGCTTCATGTGGACGGGCTTGCCTTTGTAGATGAACGACGAGTTGCGGGCGATGACGAAGAACCAGCGCAGCTTGGAGAGCGCGGTGATGATGTCCTCGCTGATGCCGTCGGAAAAATATTCCTGCTCGGGGTCGCCGGACATATTCGTAAAAGGAAGAACGGCAATCGACGGCTTGTCGGGGAGCGCCGGCCCTGAACGTGCGGCCTTCCCATTCCGTTGCACCCGGTATACCCGCACCGGCCGTGCGATGTTCTTGAGGCTGATTTCTCCGAGATCGGTGAATTCTTCTTTCAGTTTGTCGCGCACCTGTTCGTACGCGGCATGGGAAAGGCAGATACCGCCGGGCTCCGCGACGCCTTCGATCCGGGCCGCGATGTTGACGCCATCGCCCATCAGGTCGCCGTCGCTCTCCTCGACCACGTCGCCCAGATGAACACCCACGCGAAATTCGACCCGGCGCTCGGGCGCGACGCCTGCGTTACGCTCGATCATGCCGTTCTGCACCTCGACGGCGCAGCGGACGGCGTCGACCACACTGCGGAACTCGATGAGGATGCCGTCGCCGGTACGCTTGACCACCCGCCCACCGTGCACCGCGATGGTTGGATCGAGCAGATCGCTCCGGAGCGCCCGCAGCCGCGCCAACGTGCGATCCTCGTCGGAGCCAGCAAGCCTGCTGTATCCAACTACATCCGCCGCAAGGATCGCCGCGAGCTTCCGGGTCTCGGCCATGACGTACCTTCCGCCACAACCAACCCAGATTAGCACAAAGGCCCTTTGGCCGCAGGCGCATCCAAACGCCTCAACGCCACAGCACCTTTCGGCGATTTCAGCTCATGAGCTGACAAGTCGTCATCGATGAAGAACCGCCGCTCACGAGGCAAAAGCGAACTGCGGGTGAGCGAAAGCGGACTGCCGGAAATGGTGCTGCCGGGGAGGATTGAACTCACGACCTCTCCCTTATCTATGAGAAAATGCTCTTAAAAAAGAAAAATCAGTCCAGAAAAATAGGCTTTTCCAACGTAGTTCCGAACTAGTTCCAAACGTAAGATTGCATCGCAATCGCTTATGATAGGCATCAGTCGGCCACGGAAATGAGGCATAGGTTCAAAGCTTTGTAATCATATAAAGTGTTGTCTTTACCATCCGATGTCCTTAGAAAATCGAACGGGGGAAACTCGATTTCAGCGTCAAACAGACGCGACTTCAGAAAGCATTGAGTTGCCTTGGCCGCTTTGCTTTTTATGAGCGCCTCGTAATCGGAGACGATTTTAACGTGTTTAGCTAGTTCGATATTGCGAGCATATGCGCATGCCAGTGCATCGTCCGCAGTTTTCCCGGGTTGAACTAGAAGGGTGCTAAAGCAAAAATATTGATTATAGGCTTTGTTGTAAAACAGCATCCTTATTCCGTCGGTAGCTACCTCCATTTCTTGTGGCTCTGTCTCCATAACACGGGGATTTCGTGCGATGGCCGCCTTTTGAAAAACCCACCACGGCGGCATCAAAATCCTTTCGGGTATGCTCTCCAATTAACGATCTGAATCTCTCGTTCGGGCTCTGAGCGACGCAGAACTGCACCGATATCAGCAGGATTATCGCAGCTATAATTGGCGACTTCATTTGCAGCCCCCAAGGCGGGACGCTAGCCGTTAGGTTTCGGTTCACCCCTAGCCCGCTTTAGCATCTCGGGTAGCGTGAACGCATACGTCAGAAACATCTCAGCGAAGATGTGCAGCGTCTTTGCGTCATCCTCCGAATACTCGTCCTCATCGTGCGCGGCATCGTTCCCATCAAGGCGGATGTGCTGCGCCCAATCCTTCATAGCGGGAGTGGCAATGTCTGGCGGAAGGCCAGCGATGCGTTTTTTCAGATTGTCGCCTTTGGGTGCATCTGGATTGATCCGCTTAACGGCGAGTTCAATGGCCCGCCTAAACATCATCGCTGCGGCATTTGCACCATTGGTCCGTCCCAGATTATCGAGGCCGGACAAGTAGGCATTTCTTACGTTGTCCGGCACGTCGGCAGGACATTGAGGCTCAGCGACGTTCGGGTAAACGTTAAGCAGCGTACCCGGTGAGGAAGTCGATCCGGTCATCCAGCCGTGGACGAACTGAGGCCAACTCATAACCTCAGCAACAAGGCCATGGCCGCAACCCTCGCATTGCAAGAAAAGGAGAGTTAGTTCTCGATCAGAAAGCCCTGCGAATCCCCTTGGAGCGAAGCCAATGATCTCGGCGCGGCAATGGGGGCACGGAAGGGAAAGTTGTGCCATGGGGGCTGGACGCCGTTAAAGCCTGCTGATCGTCATGTGACTCACGGTGAGGTCTCTTAGGCCGTTCGTTAGTCCTCTGGCTTATGGCCTAGTGGTTCGCAAAATCATTGAATTCAGCGTCCGTTTCGACCGCGCAATAAATCTCTAGCAACGCTTGCCAGGTTGGGTCTTCTTCGGCAACCGCGCGAAATTCCATTTTGGAGACGCGCTCCTTTGCTTGTTCGAAGGCCCGCATGAACTTGCTGTTCGTTGTCAGTTTGTCTCTACCCGGACCATAGTCGGGTTTGAGGTCCAACTCGCGACACGCAATCAACCGGGCAAAGGCAGCCTTGTTAGGCCCAGAACTCCCCCGACAATGGTCATGCAGACGCCTCCGAATGTTGTCTGAGCGTCCCACGTAGAGTGCTTTTCCATTTTCAGAAAAAACATAAACTCCCCTTCTTGGGTAATTCATTTTCGGGAATGTTGGGGCTTGATTCGGTTAAGCGCTTATAGTTCGGCTGTAGCGCTTCGATTGCGGCCCTGAATTTTTTGTTCATGACTTCGGATATTTAGGCCATCTCGCGAACTTTGCGACAACATCATGCCACCACTAGTAGTATACACATTCAGCGTAAGCTATTGATGATATTGGATTTAAATGGTGCTGCCGGGGAGGATTGAACTCACGACCTCTCCCTTACCAAGGGAGTGCTCTACCACTGAGCTACGGCAGCGGACCAGGTGAGTGACCAGGATGGTGGTCACGTCGGCGGCCATTCAAGCGGCCAGTTGTACGCGGTTGGCGCTACAAAATCGGGGCGATCCTTGCCACAGGGGCCTTGGCTGCGCAAGCGCAAGCAAGGCTCGCTTGCCGGCGCCGCCGGATCGTTCCGGGTGCGTTTTCTTTCGCAATAGCCGCAAAACGCATCATGCCGGCGACGAGCGCCGGCATGAGGGAGCATTCCGTCTCAGATCACAGTTCGGACGCGAGCTTGTCCAGGCCCATGACGTGGGCGAGGCCGCGGACTTCGTTGCGCTGCTCGTCAGAGAAACTCATGATCAGCGGGAAGGCAGCCGACTTCAGGCCCTGCACCTCGGCGCTGTCGGGATCGAGCGAGGCAACGTCGGTGCTTGTGGCACCGCCGTGCTTGCGTCCGTCGCGCGCCTTCGCGTAGGCGATGTTGCGCAGCGCGGCTTCGACCGCGGGCCACATCTGTTCCTGACCGGGCGAAAGATGCAGCCTGGTCTTGATGCTGGCGATCTGCGCGTCGTTGAGTACGAAACCCTGGCGGCTGGCGTGGCGCGCATCGGGCGCGGCGGCTGCCGCCGGCTTCGGGTCAGCAGCCTTGAGCGGCGCGGCTGCGGCCGGCTTTGCGTCCGGCTTCGGCGTCTCGGCTTTCGGCCGTACGATCACTGGCGTAACGCTGCGGGCCTGCGCCGTTTCCGCCATTGGCGGCAGCGGCGTGACGTCTTCCGCCGACGCCAGCTGTACCCGCGCCGGCATCTGCGCCTGGGCGGTTTGCTGCGTCGAAACGGTTTGCTGCGCCGAAACCATCGAGTCGGGGCTCAGTAACGCCAGCCGCGGCTCGCCGGTTACCAGCGTGTTGGCCGCCGCACCGGTCGGTACGTCAGCCGCGCTGTCGGCGACCGCGAAATCGGCCTTCGGCTCGGGAAAACGCAGCGCAATGCTCTGCGAAGCTGAGAGTTCGGTGGCGCGCATCATGACCGCGTGCCAATCACCGAAAAGATAACCAATGAAACCGGCCACCAGCAGTGAAAGCAACCGGCCAAATCCAAGCGCCCGACCACGCCCCATAAGCAAGGTCCCCCTGATCCCACATCCACCGCCTCCTTTGTTCCTTTCAAATGAGGCTTAATTTATGGCTAACCGTGGGAATTTTGTCGGCAGGCAGCCGTTAGGTTAACCGGCCACCTGGCGGCGAAACGAAAAAGGCCCGGCATTTCTGCCGGGCCTTTTGTCATTTCATGCCGCCTGAAGGGCGTGCCCCTCGTAGCGAGGCCAAATCCGGAGGCCGACTAGGCGGCCTCTTCCTCGACGACGGTATCTTCCTCCGTCGCTTCGGGCTTCGGACCACGATGCGGGCCCTTGGCGAGCGCAGCTTCGATCTCCTTGATCGCCTCGGTCTCGGTGAGCCGCATCACCGCAGCCACCTCACGCGAGAGGCGGTCGAGCGCGGCTTCGTAGAGTTGCCGCTCGGAATACGACTGCTCCGGCTGCGACTCCGACCGATAGAGGTCGCGAACGACCTCGGCGATGGCGACGATGTCGCCGGAATTGATCTTCGCTTCGTATTCCTGCGCCCGACGCGACCACATGGTGCGCTTGATGCGCGCCCGGCCCTTGAGCGTCTCGAGCGCCCGCTTGACCATCGGCGCCTCGGCGAGCTTGCGCATGCCGACAGACGCGATCTTCGAGGTCGGCACCCGCAACGTCATCTTGTCCTTGACGAAGTTGATCACGAAAAGCTCGAGCCGCGCGCCGGCGACCTCCTGCTCCTCGATCGCAACGATCTGGCCCACGCCGTGGGCCGGGTAAACGATGAATTCGCTGGTCTTAAAGCCTTGTCGCTGCGTAGTCTTCTTCGCATTCATTCCCAAATTTGCTCCTTCCGCCTCCGGCTTGCGCCGCGGGACGGGCTTCGCCACGCTGACCCGTTCCCGGGCCGCTTGCCGCGTGGACTGTGATGGCCTTCGGCTCGCGCCGGAGGTGGGTTTTCTAGCCTTCCGGCTCATGCCGGCTGCGCTCTTCTTCGAACGATGACGACGAGTTTTCTCTGCCACAGCTCTCGCGTGGGTCTCACGCCTCTTCTGACGATTCCTCGAAAACGCCCCGGAAAAACTGATTCCCCGATTGAGGGAGCGGCATATCGGGGGTGTTCTTCATTATGAAGCGCCCTTATAACACATTTTCGCTCAAAATCAAAGCCTTATGGCACCGCAAAAGCGTCGCAGGCGCGAAAAGGTTAAGGCCGACAAGTCTACCGGTTGCCTTAGTCGCCCGTTCCCGGTTTCGGCGAAAAATACTGCTCGAATTTGCCCGAAACGCCCTCAAAGTCCTTGGCGTCGGCCGGAGGTTCCTTTTTGGCCGTGATATTCGGCCATTGCTTGGCGAATTCGGCGTTCACGGTCAGCCATTTCTCGACCCCAGGCTCGGTGTCCGGCTTGATCGCGTCGACCGGGCATTCCGGCTCGCAAACCCCGCAATCGATGCACTCGTCGGGATGGATAACCAGCATGTTTTCGCCCTCGTAGAAGCAATCCACGGGACAAACTTCCACGCAGTCCATGTATTTGCATTTGATGCAATTATCATTGACGATGTAAGTCATCTGCTCGCTCTGAACCTACGCCTTTAGCGGGGTTTGCTCCTACCGCATGGCTCCCACTGGCGCAAGGTTGGCGCGTCACAAACGCCACGCACACGGGCTTTTTTCAGGTCAATTCCTCATATAACGCCGCGCCGGCCCGGGCGGAACCGCGACGTTCGGCGATGCCCGTCACTTTGAGCACCCGCACCACGCGATCAAGCGCGACCGTGACCACGTCGCCGCTTCGCACCAGGCAGGCCGGCGCGTCGATACGGACACCGTTCACACGGACGTGCCCGGAAAGTGCAAGCGCCGCCGCGCTCGAACGCGTCCGCACCAGGCGCGCGTGCCACAACCATTTGTCGATGCGCTGACGCCCCTCCCCCTCCGGGGCCTCATCGTCGCCCGGAATGGCGTCCGCCGGCGCTCGGCGATTTCGCGGCAAGGGGATCTTTCCCGAAACTCGGCGGCCGCCCGGCCGGATCATGCCCTAGCGGCGCTCCTTCGCGTCCGCCTCAAGCTGCGCCTTGAGCGCCGCAAGCTTGGCAAACGGCGAATTCGGATCCGGCGCCTTTTCGCGCCGTTCGTGCCGGTCCTGCCGCTCGTGCCTTTCAGGCCGTGCGGCGTGGGCCGGCGGCCGGTCGCGTTCACGCCGCGGACGATCGGAGCGCTGATCCCCGCCATGCCGGCGATGATGGCGCGAATGACGCTCCGGCCTGGACGATTCGCCGGCGACGTTCTGCCCGGCAGACGCAGCAGGCTCGACCGCTGGTGTGTGTTCGCCCGATGGCGCTTCCGGCGAGACCGCCGGGGTGCTCTCCGGCGTAGCCGATGCAGCGGCGGCATCCAGTTGCGGCGCGTCCCCGCGTCTTCCAAACGATCTGCCGGCATGGCGGTGCTTGCCTTGCGGGCGGCGGCGTCCTTCGGCCCGGCCCGGCCGCCACACCTCGATCATTTCCGGCTCGGTCTCGGCGGCGGCGATACCGGCGCCTTCGGCCATCTGCGTGACGGCTTCCGGCGCGACGGCTTCAGGCGCCACGCCTTCGGGCGCCGCTTCGGCGGCAGGCTGTGCAGCCGGCGCTTCGGGAGCAGGCTCCGCGGCGACCGCATCGTCGACTACCGATTCCTCGGGTGGCGTGACGGACGCCTCGCTTGCTTCGGCAGCCGTCACGTCGGCCGGCGATTCAATCTCGGACGCTGCCGATTCCGCCGCTGGCGCGGTGTCCGATGGCGGCGGTTCGTCGCCGCCGGGCGCGGGTGCCGGCGTAACCGCTGCTTCCGTCTCGGCAGCGACCGGCGCCTCGACCGCGGGCGGCGGTTTCGGCCGCCGCTCCATACGGTAGCCGAGCGATCGCAGGATCGATGCGAAATCCTCGCCCGACGCGCCGGTCAACGAGGTCATGGTGTTGACCACCGTGAAACCCCCACCGGCGATGGCGCCGGGCGGCTTTTGTCCGGACGCACCCTCGCGCCAGACCAGCGCCGGCCGGATCAGGTCGGCGAGGCGTTCGAGAATGTCGACACGCACGGCGCGCTCGCCGCACACCCGATAACCTGCCGCGCGATAAAGGCTCGCATCGACTTCCCGATCGACCGGGATCGATGTGCGGCCGCCGGCGGCGAGATGCAGCACGTCGTCCAGTCCCTTGCTCTGCGGACCGTCATGAGCCAGCGCCCAGAGCTGGGCCGCCAGCGCGCGCGGCGCCGGCTTGAGCAGCGGCGGCAGATAGATGTGATAGGCGCCGAAGCGGACGCCGTATTTGCGCAGACTAGCGCGCTCCGGCTGCTCCAAGCCCTTTACTTCGTCGGCAACGCGCTGACGGTCCAGCACGCCGAGCGCTTCGACCAGCTGGAACGCGACGCCGCGGGCGATCCCGCTGATGTCGGCCGCCGCCGAAAGCTCGAACAACGGACCGAGCAGTTTCTCGATGTGCGATTTCACCCAGGCGTCCAGCCGCGCTTCCACCGCCTCGCGCGGCGCACCGGAAAGATGCTCGTCGGCAATGACGCGTACGCGCGGCCGCAAGGCTTCCTCGCCGGCGACCAGCTTGCCGACCGGCGCACCGGTCCATCTGACCGTGCCGTCGGCAGCCAGCACGAACTGCTCGTCCGGCGCCGCCGCTAGCCGCGTGGCGCGGGTCGCGATCTCGCCGGCCAGCGCCTTTTGCGCCGCGTTCTGCAACGCTTTGGCTTCCGATCCGCCCGACGAGGCGTCTGCGACAAAGACAAAGCCGTCGAGGCGGCCGATGGCGTGACCTTCGACCACCACTTCGCCGGTCTTGCTCATTTCCGGCTCGAGCTGCGCATTCTCGCGCAACCGCCGCATCAGCACACTGGTCCGCCGATCGATGAAGCGCTCGCTCAGCCGTTCGTGCAGGGCGTCGGAAAGCTTGTCCTCGACCGCGCGCGCGACGCCCTGCCAATGCTCGGGATCGGCGAGCCAGTCCGGCCGATTGGCCGCGAAGGTCCAGGTCCGGATATGGGCGATGCGGTTGGAGAGCGTATCGATATCGCCGTCGGTCCGATCGGCGAACGCCACCTGCTTGGCGAACCAGTCGGTCGGGATCGTCCCCTCGCGGATGAGATGGCCGTAGAGCGTCACCACCAGTTCCGCATGCGTCGCCGGCGCGATCTTGCGGTAATCCGGGACCTGGCAGACCTCCCACAACCGCTCGACGTCGGCGCCGGATCGCGTCATGGCGCGCACATCGTCGTCGCGCGAGGCGTGGTCGAGCACCAGGATATCCTCGGCGACCGGAGCGCGCGTCATGGTCGGCTCGGTCGGTACCGCCGCCAGCGTGGCTTGCAATGCGCCGATCGACGAGAAGTCGAGGTCGGTGTTTCGCCACTGCACGATCTTCACCGGCTCGAAGGTGTGCGATTCAAGCGCCTGCGCCAGCTCGACCTCGAACGGGGGACAGCGCCCGGTGGTGCCGAACGTGCCGTCGCGGGTGGCGCGGCCGGCGCGGCCGGCGATCTGGGCCAACTCAGCCGGGCTGAGCTTGCGAAACTGATAGCCGTCGAACTTGCGGTCCGAGGCGAAGGCGATGTGATCGACGTCGAGATTGAGACCCATGCCGACGGCGTCGGTCGCCACCAGATAATCGACCTCGCCGGCCTGATAGAGCGCGACCTGGGCGTTGCGGGTGCGCGGCGACAGGGCGCCGAGCACGACCGCCGCGCCGCCGCGCTGACGGCGGATGAGTTCGGCGATCGCGTAGACCTCGTCGGCCGAAAAGGCGACGATGGCCGTACGCCGCGGCAGCCGCGTGAGTTTCTTCTCGCCGGCGAAAGTAAGCTGCGAAAGCCGCGGCCGGCTCACGATGCTGACGCCCGGCAGTATCCGCTCCACGATCGGCCGCATGGTCGCCGCGCCGAGCACCAGCGTCTCCTCGCGGCCGCGCCGGTGCAGCATGCGATCGGTGAACACGTGGCCGCGCTCGAAATCCGAGGCGAGCTGGATTTCGTCCACGGCGAGGAATGCGACATCGAGATCGCGCGGCATCGCCTCGACGGTGGCGACCCAGTAGCGCGGATTGGGCGGCTTGATCTTCTCCTCGCCGGTGACGAGCGCCACGGCGTCGGCGCCGACCCGTTCGACCGCGCGGTTGTAGACTTCGCGCGCGAGCAGCCGCAGCGGCAGGCCGATCACCCCGGACGAATGCGCGAGCATCCGCTCGATGGCGAGATGGGTCTTGCCGGTATTGGTCGGCCCGAGCACGGCCGTGACGCCGGCGCCGCGTGCGCGCAAATCGCGATTAGTGGAAGGCGAGAAGGAAATCGGCATCGAAGGCCCGGGCTGCCGGACGCGACAGCGGCTGCATCTGTATCACAACAATACGCTGGATAGCCCTGTGCTTAAGGTGTGGAACGAGTCTGGAACGAATCGCGCCCGAATCGGCGACTCGCGTCGAGTGCGAGTTCGTTCACCGCGACATATGGGGCAGGCTTCATAACACAATACCACATCGGGTAATCCGGATGGCTGCATCCAGGCGTTTCTCCGGCAAAAAGGTAAACGCGTTTGCCGACGAATTTCTTCCGGCAAGTCAAGAGAAGCACTCCTGTGGATAGCGGGGACACCTGACGCCGATGCGACGGAAGGATTGGCCGCGATTACTGCGTTTTCACGTTCGCCGCGGCGCGCGGCGGTTTGGCAACCGAGACGAACTGGGTCGCCTGCAGCACGCCCACGCCCACGGGCGTCGGCAACGAGAAGCGATACGGCACCAGCACGCGCGTTCCGGTTATCGGCGCAAACCATACTTCAGCGTCGCGCAAGGCGGCGAGGTATTTGATGGCGTATCGCCCGGGAATGTAACCGGACACCGGCGCGAAATAGAGGGCGCAAACGACGACCGGCCCCTGGTAGCCTTTTTCCGCCTTGACGACGTCCATGCGCTTGAACTCGCTGCGCAGATCGAAGCGCATGCGGCCGTCGAACACCGACGCCTTGCGGCCGCAGGCTTGCGGCGAAAGCGGATCGCCGCTGCCGCCGACGACATCGAGAGCCACGGTCATCGGGTCGATCACATTGTGCCGATCGGCCTCGGTCAACGGAATCCGGTCCGGATGCGGAGCGGATGGCGGCTCCACGGTGAAGTCCTTTACGTCGCCGCCGCCGAACACCATGCGCACATCGTCATACCGCTTGTCGGTGGTGATGCTCGACACGTAGGTCATCGGCAGCGCCTGCCCGCCGATCATGGCGCCCTGCACCGTGGTGGTGCCGCGCCCGGAGGTGAAGACCTTCAGGATGCCGAAGGTGCCGCCGGTCGCCGTGGCCGTGAACTGATCCTCCGAAATCTCGATAACCCAGCTTCCGCGTCCGATCGGAATGCCGGCGAGCGTCGCGGTGTACTCGGCATCGAGCCGGCCCTGGGCGGCGGCGAAATGAGCCGAGTCGGCCGCAGCGGCCGCGCCAACAACGAGAGCCGCCGCGGCGAACGCCGCGGCTCTGAAACTGATGGGACGTTTGGCGAAAATTACCACGGGGGCGGAGTTTCCTTCGGCTGCACTGTTTTGTCGCAGAATGCGTCGTTTCTGTGATTTAGCAATCGTTTGGCGCAGCTACAGGCCGCGCCGCTTGACGCTTTCCCGCCTGCTGATTATAGCTCCCGCACCTTCTCGCCACCCGATGTGCCCCTGGGCGCCGGTTGCGGAGGTTTTAAGAGGAATCGAAGCCATGTCGCGGCGCTGCGAGCTGACCGGAAAAACACGTCAGATCGGTCATAAAGTGAGCCACTCGAACCGCAAGACCAAGCGGCGGTTCCTGCCGAATCTGCTCAACGTCACGCTCATGTCCGACTCGCTCGGCCGTTCGGTACGCCTGCGTATTTCCGCCAATGCGCTCAAGAGCGTCGATCATCGCGGCGGCCTCGACGCCTTCCTGCTCAAGGCCAGCAACGAAGATCTCTCGCCGCGCGCGCTCGAACTCAAGCGTCAGGTCGCCAAGAAGCGGACCGTCGCCGCCTGACGGCGCGGCCGCGGGCCGGCGGTTCTGCGTCGGTCGCCCTATCTCAGATATTTGTTGAGCCAGTCCAGCGTGCGCCGCCAGGCGAGCTTGGCGGCAGCCTCGTCGTAGCGGGGCGTCGTGTCGTTGTGAAAGCCGTGATTGGCGCCGGCATACACATAGCCCTGGTGCGTAACGTTCGCGGCGGTCAGCGCCGCGTCGAACGCCGGCCATCCTGATGTGATGCGCGTGTCGAGTTCGCCGTAATGCGCAAGCAGCGGCGCCTTGATCTTTGCCGTGTCGGCTTCGGATGGCTGGCTGCCGTAGAACGGAACGGCGGCGGCCAGATCCGCACCCATCCGCACCGCAAGCTGATTGGCGACGCCGCCGCCGAAACAGAAACCGACGACTCCGACCTTGCCGTTACTGTCCGGGCGCGATTTCAGCCACGTTATCGCGGCCAGGAAATCCTCGGTCATCTTGGCGCGGTCGAGCTGGGCGAAAAGCTGTCCGCCTTTTTCATCGTCACCGGGATAGCCGCCGAGCGACGTGAGACTGTCCGGGGCGAACGCCATGAAGCCGGCGATGGCGAGCCGCCGGGCGACGTCCTCGATGTACGGATTGAGACCGCGGTTCTCGTGCACGACAAGCACGCCGGGAAGCTTTCCGGTCGCGTTCGCCGGACGCACCAGATAGCCCTTGATGCTTCCGTAGCCCGCAGGCGACGGCACCGTAACCGTCTCGGCCTTGATGCGGCTGTCGTCCTTCTGGACCTGTATCGCCCAGGCGTAGTTCGGCCTGAGCATCTCGAACAGCGCCGCCGCGGTGACGCCGCCGACGGCGAAACTTTGCGCTCCGTCGAGGAACTCGCGGCGGTTGATGTCGCCGTGAACGTAACGGTCGAACAGCCGTAGCAGGCCCTGCGGAAAATCAGACGCCTTTTTTCGTTCCATTGCTGCATTCCCTCATGACGAAGACCGGCTTCCCCGCCTCGGAAGGCGGGCCGTGCGTCTAGGCATCAAGCCGGCGACGCCGGGCCGGGCGCGGTGTGCGCTCCTCGGCCGAACTCTCGGCGAACAGCTCCGCGAGCTTCTCGGTCATGACGCCGCCAAGCTCCTCGGCGTCGACGATGGTCACCGCGCGGCGATAGTAGCGCGTGACGTCGTGGCCGATGCCGATGGCGATCAGTTCGACCGGAGAGCGGGTTTCGATGTCTTCGATCACCCAGCGCAGGTGGCGTTCGAGATAGTTGCCGGGATTGACCGACAGCGTTGAATCGTCGACCGGCGCGCCGTCCGAGATCATCATCAGGATTTTGCGGCTCTCGGGGCGGCCGAGCAGACGCTTGTGCGCCCAGTCGAGCGCCTCGCCGTCGATATTCTCCTTGAGCAGGCCCTCGCGCATCATCAGTCCGAGATTTTTCCGGGCGCGGCGCCACGGCGCATCGGCGGACTTGTAGATGATGTGGCGCAGATCGTTGAGGCGCCCCGGATTGGCCGGCTTGCCTTGCGCCAGCCAGGCTTCACGCGATTGGCCGCCCTTCCAGGCGCGCGTCGTGAAGCCCAAAATCTCGACCTTGACGCCGCAGCGCTCCAGCGTGCGCGCCAGAACATCGGCGCACGTCGCCGCCACGGTGATCGGCCGTCCGCGCATCGACCCGGAATTGTCGAGCAGCAGTGTCACCACCGTATCGCGGAAGTCGGTGTCCTTCTCTCGCTTGAAGGACAGCGGATGCAGCGGATCGACGATGACGCGGGTTAGCCGCGCCGGATCGAGCAGGCCCTCCTCGAGATCGAATTCCCAGGCTCTGTTCTGCTGGGCGAGGAGAAGCCGCTGCAGCCGATTGGCGAGCCGCGCCACCACGCCTTGGAGATGCAATAGCTGCTTGTCGAGATAGCCGCGCAGCCGGTCGAGTTCTTCCGGATCGCACAATTGCTCGGCGCCGATGACCTCATCGAATTTGGCAGTGAAGGGCCGATAATCCGGACCGCGCGGCTCGTTGCGATTATGACGCGGCCGCCAGGGTTCCGCCGCGGTATCGGAATCGCCCATCTCCGCGTCGTCGGACATATCGGCGGCAGGCGCATCCACGGCTTCGGCAGCGCTTTCCGGCAAGTCGTCGGTCGAGGTCTCGGCTTCCTCCAGACTCATGCGTTCGCTGTCGGCGGATTCGGCCGCCTCGCCGTCGTTGCCGGATTCATCGCTGCGGCTTTGCTCGTCGCCGTCGTCGCCTTCCTCCTCGTCGGCATCGCTGGTTCGATCCTCGCCCATGTCCAGGCTGTCGAGCAGATCGTGCACGACGTCGCCGAAACGGCGCTGATCGGTCAGCACGCGCTCGAGCCGGTCGAGATTGCGGCCGGCGCGCTCCTCGATGAGCGGACGCCACAGCTCGACGAGCTTGCGCGCGGTCGCCGGCGGCGTTTCGCCGGTGAGCCGCTCGCGCACGATCATGGCGATTGCTTCCTCGATCGGAGCGTCGGAGCGGTCGGTGATCTCGTCGTACTTGCCGCGATGGAAACGGTCATCGAGCATGGCGGCGAGATTTTTCTTGACCCCACCCATGCGGCGGGACCCGATCGCTTCCACCCGCGCCTGCTCGACGGCTTCAAACACCGCGCGCGCCTGCTGACCGCCGGGCGCGAGTTTTCGATGCACCGCCGGATCGTGGCAGGCGAGCCGCAAGGCGATCGAGTTGGCGTGGCCGCGCACGATGGCGGCCTCCCGATCGTTGAGCCGGCGTGCCGGTTCCGGCAGCCGCACTTTGTTGGCAGCGAGGCCGGGACGCTCGGCCGCGAACGCGACCTCGATGTCGCCCTTGCCGGCAATCGCGCGCAGGCAAACTCCGACCGCGCGCTTGAACGGCTCGGTCGGCGCTTCCTTGGCCGGATTCTTGGGCTTGATGTTCGAGGCCATGATCTTTTTCCTCTCCTCGCGCTGGAAGAGAGGCGATCGTTACGAGAGCGCGACGTTGACCGCCGATTTCAGGCAATTCCTGCCCGAAGCAACGCTGATAGAACTCCGCCACCAGCGGACGCTCCAGTTCGTCGCACTTGTTCACGAATGTCAGCCGGAACGCGAAACCGATATCGTTGAAAATATCGGCGTTCTCCGCCCAGGTGATGACCGTGCGCGGGCTCATGACGGTGGAGATGTCGCCGTTCATGAACGCGTTGCGCGTCAGATCCGCCACCCGCACCATCTTGCCGACGATGTCGCGGCCCTCGGCGTCGCGATAGTGCTTCGCCTTGGCGAGAACGATGTCGACCTCGTTGTCATGCGGCAGGTAGTTGAGCGTGGTGACGATCGACCAGCGGTCCATCTGGCCCTGGTTGATCTGCTGCGTACCGTGATAAAGCCCGGACGTGTCGCCGAGACCGACCGTGTTGGCGGTCGCGAACAGCCGAAACGACGGATGCGGCTTGATCACCTTGTTCTGGTCAAGCAGCGTCAGGCGGCCTGACGATTCCAGCACACGCTGGATGACGAACATCACGTCGGGGCGGCCGGCATCGTACTCGTCGAAACAGATCGCCACATTGTGCTGGAGCGCCCACGGCAGGATGCCGTCGCGGAACTCGGTCACCTGCATGCCCTCGCGAATGACGATCGCATCCTTGCCGATGAGGTCGACGCGGCTGATGTGGCTGTCGAGATTGACCCGCACGCACGGCCAGTTAAGGCGTGCCGCCACCTGCTCGATATGCGTGGACTTGCCCGTTCCATGGTAGCCGGTGACGATGACGCGGCGGTTCCTGGCAAACCCGGCGAGGATGGCCAGCGTGGTCGGCTTGTCGAAACGATAATCGGGATCGACGTCGGGAACGTGT
The DNA here is from genome assembly GCA_963850245.1 of uncultured Alphaproteobacteria bacterium. GTDB lineage: Bacteria > Pseudomonadota > Alphaproteobacteria > Rhizobiales > Xanthobacteraceae > BOG-931. Next base: position 108,856 of record CAWKLA010000003.1, read on the forward strand.
TCGTCCGGCTCCGAATAGGCCGGAACTTCGAGGTCACTGTCGATGCCGAACAATTGCCGGATCGAGACCTTCATATCCGGCAGGCCGGATACTGCTTCAGTTGCGAGAGTCATTACTCCTCCGTGACCTCCGCGGGGGCGCCGATCGGCCCTCACCGGTAGTCGGATGTCCCGGCAAATTTAGCAGAAGCACACAAGGTGGCGAAAGCCACCCGGACGCTTAGCAGAAACCCGCCGACTTCAGGTAATTATAGGCCTGGATGATCTCCCGAAGCTGGTCCTCGGACGTCCGATCGCCGCCGTTCGCGTCGGGATGATGACGCTTCACCAGTACCTTGAACTTGGCCTTGATATCGGCCCGCTTGGCGTCGGCTTCAAGTCCGAGCACATCCAGCGCCCGCCGTTGGGCATTGAGGACCTTCCGCCCTTCGGCGGTCGGCCGCTTGCGGCCGGCCGGCCCGGCGCCGGTTCCACCGAACAGGCCGAACGGATCCTCGGACGCCCAAGCGGGGTCGCCCGCCCGCTTCCGCGCGTCGCGGCGCTTGCCGCCGATCGAGCCCATCTTCCAGGTCGGACGGTGACCGGTGATGTCTTCCTTCTGATACTTGGCGATCGCGTCGTCGCTCATCCCGGCGAAGAAATTGTAAGAGTTATTGTATTCGCGGACATGCCCGAGGCAGAACTGCCAGTACTCGGCGGAGCGCAGGCGGCCTTTCGGCGCGCGGTGGGTGGCCGGCGAGTTGCAGCTCGGCCACTGGCAACCCGGAAGATCGGTCCGCGGGCGGCGGTCATGATCCGGCTTGACCCTGATCCTGTCGAAGAGCGGCGAGTCGTTACTCATTGCTTCAAGTATGCGTGGGGGTCGATGGCAGCTTCAAGACTTGACAGAAGGCAAAAGCGCGCGTCAGCCAAGCTTGACGGTGGATTTTCGGCGGGAGCATGATCACTTTTTGAAACACCGGCCCGCTTCTCTCCGAAACATACCCGTGCTGACGAAATCATGACGACGCGCAATCTCATCACAGAAAAGTTGAACAAGGCTTTCGCGCCGGAGAGTCTCCGCGTCGAAGACGAATCGCATCGGCACGAAGGCCACGCAGGACACCGGCCGGGCGGCGAAACGCACTTCCGCCTCTATATCGTGTCGGAGGCCTTTCGCGGGAAGAGCAGGCTGGAGCGTCATCGCATGATCAACACAGCGCTCGCTGGCGAGCTTGCCGGCAACGTCCACGCGCTGGCGATCCATGCCGCGGCGCCCGGCGAGGGCGCCTAGCGCTTCGCCGATCGCATGCCGCTGGCACGGCTGGCGCGCGGTGGTTGTGGGGCCGCAGTGGTTGTGGGACTTGCGCCGTTCACCCGATTGAGTTCTGGCGTCCCGGGTGAGTGGCGCGCGATCTTCTTTTTCACCGCGCCGTCAAATTCGCATCACCGTCAAATTCGCGGCCTCTCCAACCTCGCGGCATCGTCGGCGCTTGGCGCCGCCGGGTCAGAAGCAATTTGGGGCAAATTAGACGGTTGTGCTGCCAAATCCGTCGACGAAAGTTCTAGAATGACGTAACAGTGTTATCGTGCGATTGTTATTGTTGCGTGCCCCCCCTTTTTCAGCAGCCCGGGAAAATACGGAGGACGGTCCAATGCGAAAGATCACCATGACTTTGGCGGCAGCGGCGCTCGTATTCGGTACGATGACCGTGATGGCCAGCGCGCAAACCCAGCAGCCCGCAGCGGCTGGCATTCATGGACTCAAGAATGCAACCCCGATCGTGAAATTGGCGGCCTGCAACGGCTGGACGGGTGCTTGCGGATGCGGCCCGGGATGGATCAGTGCCTGCGCGCCGCGCGGTTGCTGCCGCTGCGTTCCCTGCTATTGAACGGCACAACAGATAAACAGCGATCAACCGGAAGAGGCCGCCCAATTGGCGGCCTCTTTTTTAGTTCGGCGCCGGCGTGGTGGCTTGCGTAGCGGCTTTCGCCGGCGCCTTGCGGACCAGTGGCGTGACGCGCAACGCGGTAATACGGTTGCGCGTCTTGCGCAGCACCTGGAAACGATAGCCGTGAAAGGTGAAGCTCTGACCCGGTTCCGGGATCGAGCGTGAACTCGTGGATCACCACGCCGGCGATCGTGGTCGCCTCATCATCGGGGATGCTCCAGTCCATCGCCCGGTTGAGGTCGCGTACCGGCACCGAGCCGTCCACGTTCGCCGAGCCGTCCGGCAGCATGCGCACACCGGGCACCGCAACTTCGTGCTCGTCGCCGATATCGCCGACGATCTCGGCAATGATGTCCTTGGTGGTCACCAGCCCTTCCAGTTCGCCGTACTCGTCAACCACCAGAGCGACGGGGGTCTTGCGATCACGAAAGGCCTTAAGTTGTTCGTAGAGCGGCGTGGTGTCCGGCACGAACCATGGCGGCCGCGACAGCGCCTCGATGTCGATTTTCGAAGCATCGCCGCCAGCCGAGTGCAAAGCGCGCAGCAGGTCCTTCGCATAAAGCACGCCGAGGATGTTGTCGGGCGACCCGCGCCAGACCGGCAGCCGGCTCACCGCCGCGCCCAGCACCTCGTCGACGATCTCGCGAGGCGGCGTGTCGGCATCGAGCATCACCATCTTGGTACGATGAACCATCACGTCGGAAACGGTGAGGTCGCGCAAATCCAGGACGCCGCCCATCATGTCGCGGTCGAGCTTTTCCACGACACCGGCGTGATGGAGAAGATCGACAGCGCCGCGTAATTCCTCACGCGGCGACAGGATCGATTGCACCTTACCGCGCGACGGACCGAGAGCGCGTAGAATGAGGCGCACCATCCACTCGACCGCTTTGAGGAGCGGCAGCAGCAGCGAAACGGTCCGGGCGATCGGCTGCGCGACGGCCAGCGCGAAACGATCCGGTGCGTTGAAGGCGGCGGTCTTCGGCAGGATTTCGCAGAACACGAAGATCAGCACCGTCATGGCGATGGTGGCGTAGATGACGCCGGCTTCGCCGAACAGCGTCAGCAGCAAACCGGTCGCGAGCGTCGAAGCCGCGATATTGGTGGCGTTGTTCGCAAGCAGGACCGCGCCGAGGAAACGCTCGCGCGTCGCCAGCAGGCGGCTGACGATGGTCGCGTCGACGTTGCCCTGCTTTTCGAGCCGCATCATCGCAGCGCGCGACGACGCCGTCAGCGCCGTCTCACTGCCGGAATAGAACGCCGATATCAGCAGACAGATGACGACTGCCGCGACGGTCAGCCAATCGTAGATACTCATTGCTCGGCAAGTTTCTCGCTGAGGAACGCGCGCACCTGCGCTGGATCGACGCCATTCTCCACGAAAGCGGCGCCGATCCCGCGCAGCAGGATGAATGTAAGCGTTCCGCGTTTCACTTTCTTGTCTTGCGCAATCAAATCCATCAATCGATCCAGCGAAGGTAAATCGCCCGGAATATCCCTTAACCTCGTGGGCAGGCCGACTGCCGCCAGATGACGGATCGCGCGTTCCGCCTCGGCGGCGGGAATGAGTCCCAGCCGCGCCGAGAAGCCGAACGCCAGCGCCATCCCGGCCGCGACTGACTCGCCGTGCAGCAGCCGGTCCGAAAAACCGCAGCCCGCTTCGAGCGCGTGGCCGAATGTGTGGCCGAGATTGAGCAAGGCGCGCTCGCCCGTCTCGCGCTCGTCGCGCGCCACGATGCCGGCCTTGGCGCGGCAACTAACCGCAATGGCGTGTTCGCGCGCCAGGCTTCCGGACGCGCTGCCGCCGGCGAAGACATCCCGCCAGTTTGCTTCGAGCCACGTGAAAAACGCTGCGTCGCCGAGCAGGCCGTATTTGACGAGTTCCGCATAGCCGGCGCGAAACTGGCGCGCCGGCAACGTGTCGAGAAGCGCGGTGTCGGCGAGAACCAGGATCGGCTGATGGAAGGCGCCGATGAGATTCTTGCCATGCGCGGAATTGATCGCGGTTTTCCCGCCGACCGACGAATCGACCTGCGCCAGCAATGTCGTCGGCACCTGCACGTAGTCGATGCCGCGGCGCACGACCGACGCGGCAAAGCCGGCCAGATCGCCAATGACGCCGCCGCCGAGCGCGACAACAAGATCGCCGCGCTCGATGCGTTCGGCGATCAGCGCCTCGCAGACCCGTTCGAAGCTGGGAAAGCTCTTTGAACTCTCGCCTGCCGGAACGATCACGCGGCTCGCCGGAACGCCGGCCGCGGCCAGCGACGCTTCTGCAGCTCCGAGATGATGGCGCGCGACTTCTTCGTCGGTGACGATCGCGATCTTCGCACCTGGCCGAAGCGCGGCGATGCGCGGGCCGAGCGAACCGATCACGCCGCGTCCGACGACGATGTCGTAGCTGCGTGCATCGAGCGCGACCCTGACGATTGTCGGATCGGAGCGCAGAGGCGCGGTCATACGCCAGCCCTTTCCTGCGGCAACGGCGCTTCTTTCAGGAACGAATCGAGCGCCGTCAAAATATCGGCGACGATAACGTCATGGGCCACCTCGCGCGACTGTACGGTGAGATCGGCGAGCGCGTAGGTCGGCCCGCGCACGGCCAGCAACTGCCGCAATGTCTCCGCCGGATCGGGGGTCTGCAACAGCGGCCGGTCGTTTCGCCGTTTACCGGTTCGGCGCAACAGCACGTCGAACTCGGCGTTGAGCCAGATTGAAATGCCTTTGAGTTTGATGAGCGCGCGCGTGTCGGCGTTCATGAAGGCGCCGCCGCCGGTCGCCAGCACTTGCGGACCGCTTTCGAGCAGGCGCGCGATCACCCTCGCCTCACCGCTGCGGAAATAGGATTCACCGTTTCGGGCGAAAATCTCGGAAATGGTCATGCCGGCGGCTTTTTCGATTTCGGTGTCGGCGTCGGTAAACGGAATGGAGAGGCGCGCGGCGAGCCGGCGGCCGATCGACGACTTGCCGACCCCCATCATGCCGACCAGCACGATGGAACGCCGCCCGAGCCGGGACAGGATCGCAGCCGCAGGAATCACCGCCGTCGTGTCGTTTTGTCCAGTATAATCAGTCATTTATAATCCGAAACCGCCCAGAAGCGGCCTTCCCGGCAACCTTATATGGCCCCGGCTGCGGCGCCGCGCCGGCTTGCCAGGAAGAGCCCAACATGATCGTACCCGGTCTGTCCGCCGGCACCAACGGGACGAGCACCGGCTGACGCGGCGAACGTGGAAGTCCTGGCAATTCGGCGGTAGCCTCGCACGGCAATTCCTAAAATCGGGAAACCGCATCGGCAGTATAATTTTGCTAATGTCGCTTTGATTCCGACGTCCGCACGAGAGTGGACTGCGAATATCTGCGGCTTCGGAACCGGGATACCAGACGATGCCGAGCCTGTTTCGCTTCCTTACCGTCGTCGCCGTTCTGTGTGCGGCCGTCTATGCGGGTCTCTTCTCGCTCGCATACTTCGTGCAGCCGAAGCCGCGCGAGATCACCGTCGTGATCCCGCCAGAAAAATTCTACAAGAACCACTGAGGGCGCTGGCTGGATGGCTCGCAACGCGGCGCAGCGAAACGTTCGGGGAGCCATGCGCGGCGCCGGGCAGTCCAGCGAACGGCTCACCGCGCTTTTCCTCGACATGCTCGCCGCCGAGCGCGGCGCCGGCAAAAATACGCTCGCCGCGTATGGCCGCGACCTCGCCGATTTCGGCAACCATCTCGCGGAGGCGGGACGCTCCATCGCCACGGCAACAACCGACGACGTGCGCGATTATCTCGGCGTGCTGGCGAAACGCGGGATGCTGCCGACGACGGTAGCCCGACGCCTCTCGGCGATCCGGCAGCTCTATCGTTTTCTTTATGCGGAAGGGCAGCGCAAGGACGATCCCGCCGCGGTGCTGGAGGGTCCAAAGCGCGCGCGGACGTTGCCGAAAACGCTGACGCTTGGCGAGGTCGACCGCCTGCTGCGCGCCGCGGGACAATGCGAGCCCGATGCGCCGCCCGCGTTGCGCCTGCGTGCAGCGCGACTTTCCTGTCTCGTCGAACTCCTCTACGCCACCGGTCTGCGCGTCTCCGAACTGGTGGCGCTGCCCGCATCCGCCGCGCGGCGCGACGCCCGCGTCATCGTCGTGCGCGGCAAGGGCAACAAGGAACGGCTGGTGCCGCTCAACGACGCGGCCAAGCGCGCGATGGTGGAATATCTGGCTCTGCTTTCGCAGCCCGGCGGCGGCAAGGAAGCCGGATCGAAATGGCTGTTTCCATCGTTCGGTGACAGCGGCCATCTCACCCGTCAGCATTTCGCGCGCGAACTCAAAGCGCTGGCCACGGCCGCCGGCCTGCGTCCGCTGCAGCTGAGCCCGCACGTGCTGCGTCACGCTTTCGCCAGCCATCTGCTGCATAATGGCGCCGACTTGCGCGTCGTGCAGACGCTGCTCGGCCATGCCGATATTTCGACCACACAAATCTATACCCACGTACTTGAGGAGCGGCTGAAAAGCCTCGTCCGCGATTTGCATCCGTTAGCAGACGTCAATAATTGATGGGCTAGGTTGGCCCGCAGTGACCTGTAGAGTTGGAACGGTTGCGTAATGCGCTCTTATCTCGATTTCGAAAAGCCGGTGGCCGAGCTCGAGGCCAAAGTCGAAGAAATGCGCGCGCTGCAGGCCGACGGCGACGCCATTGCGATCGGCGAAGAAATCAATCGCATCGAGGTCAAGGCCGACCAGGCGCTCAAAGAGCTCTATTCGACGCTGACGCCGTGGCAGAAAACCCAGGTGGCGCGGCATCCGCAACGGCCGCATTGCCTCGACTATATCGGCCAGCTCATCGCGGATTTTGTTCCACTGGCCGGCGACCGAACCTACGGCGAAGACGAGGCGATCATCGGCGGTTTCGGCCGCTTCCGCGGTGAGAGCGTTTGCGTCATCGGCCAGGAAAAAGGCTCAGACACCGACAGCCGCCTCAAGCACAATTTCGGCATGGCGCGGCCCGAGGGTTACCGCAAGGCGGTGCGGCTCATGAACATGGCCGATCACTTCGAGATTCCGGTCATCGCGCTGATCGATACCGCGGGCGCTTACCCCGGCATCGGCGCGGAAGAGCGCGGCCAGGCCGAGGCGATAGCGCGCTCGACCGAGGCCTGCCTGCGCATCGGCGTTCCCAATGTCGCGACCATCATCGGCGAAGGCGGCTCCGGCGGCGCCATCGCGGTCGCGACCGCCAACCGCGTGATCATGCTGGAGCACTCGGTTTACAGCGTGATTTCGCCCGAAGGCGCGGCGTCGATTCTCTGGCGCGACACCGCCAAGGCGCAAGAGGCCGCTTCCAGCATGAAGATCACCGCGCAGGATCTGGTGCGTCTCGGTGTGGTCGACACCGTGGTCACCGAACCGACGGGCGGCGCGCATCGCGATCCCGCCGCCGCGATCGCGGCCGCCGGAGAGGCGATCGGAGCCGCCTTGGCTGATCTGCAGGGCCTCGATCCATCAACCATTGTCCGGCTGCGGCGCGAGAAGTTCATGGCCATCGGGCGGTCGCTCGGCTGACCTCCCGGGCTTTGCCGCAGGATCGCCACAATCACGCCCGGTTTCACGCCCCGAAGCGAGGTGTCGCCGACGCGAAAAACAGTGCGATTGAACGCCCTTCCGCCAGACGGCTAAATCTTTGGTTTTACCGGTCAAATTCGTACAACGTTAACCATTCCTTTAGGGTCGCGGGTATTCAACTTGTTATCAAGATTCCCGGTCGGCTTGCGAAAGCCATTTTGTGAGGATAATCATCAGTATGTGATGGCCGGGGACCATCCACGTCGGGGAGTATCGCTTTGATAAGCGCTAAGCCGGTCCGCGCGCTGATGCTGTCAGCGGCACTTGCCAGCTCGTTTGCGCTGGCCGGGTGCTTTAGCGAAGACGGCGGCTATCAATTGCCGACCAAGGCAATGAAAGAGCTGTCGCCCCAGATGCTCTCGATGCTCGATCAGAAAAAGATGCCGAAGGATTCGCCGATCCTGGTGCGCCTCTTCAAGGAAGAATCCGAACTCGAAGTCTGGAAGCAGGACACCACCGGCCGGTTCCAGATCCTCAAAGTCTATCCGATCTGCCGGTGGTCGGGCGATCTCGGACCGAAGGTGCGCGAAGGCGACCGACAGGCACCCGAGGGCTTCTATACGATCACGCCCGACCTGATGAATCCGAATTCCAACTACTACCTCGCGATCAATACCGGCTTCCCGAACAGCTTCGACCGGGCCAACGACCGCCACGGCGGCTTCCTGATGATTCATGGCGACTGCTCGTCGCGTGGCTGCTACGCGATGACCGACGAGCAGATCGGCGAAATCTATTCATTGGCGCGGGAAGCGTTTCTCGGCGGCCAGCCATCTTTCCAGATCCAGGCCTATCCGTTCCGTATGACGCCGGCGAACCTCGCCCGGCACCGCACCAATCCGAACATGGCGTTCTGGAAGATGATCAAGGTCGGCAACGACCACTTCGAGGCGACGCATCTCGAACCCAAGGTCGATGTGTGCGACCGTCACTACGTCTTCGACGCGGCGCAACCGTCGAATTCCAAGGGCGTCGTGTTCAGTCCGACCGGCCACTGCCCGGCTTACGTCGTGCCAGCGGAAATCGCCGGGCCGGCGATGGAGAAGGAGCGCGCCGACGAAGCCCAGTTTGCCCAGTTGGTGCGATCGAACGTGGCGGTCGCCCCTGTCCACAGCGGTCTCGACGGCGGCATGAACCGGGTATTCCTGGCGCAGGTCGGCGGCACGATCCCGCCGGCGCGGGTGCCGCCGCCGGGTGCGCTGCCGTCGCAGCCGCCGCCGGTGGCCGTGGCCGACAGCGGCGACTCGCTGGCGAGCAAACTGTTCGGCGGCGTGTTCTCGAGGCCGACGCAGGTTGCGACAACCGAACCGGCGCCGCAAGAAACGGCGACGACCGGAACGACCAGACCGCGGCCGGCACCGCATAACAACACCGACACCGTCGCGACTGTAAGGCTGCGGCCGAGCAAGACCGATGTGGCGAAGAATGACGCGCAAAAGAGCGCACCGCAGCAGCAACAGAGCGTGCCGCAGCAGACGGCAGCAGTGAAACCGAAACCTGCCCCCGCCCAGAAGGAAGCCAACGCGGAACCGCCCCCGAGCGGCGGGACCATGAGCGGTGCGCAGCCGACGGTTTCCAGCGGCTCCTTCAGCGGCCGCTGGGGCGGATTGCAGTAACAGCGATCGGGTTGACCGGGATTACCGGCCGGCGCCAAGCGCCGGCCGCGTCAGCTATATTTGCCGTGGCAATGCTTGAATTTCTTGCCTGACCCGCAGGGACACGCCTCGTTGCGTCCGACTTTGCCCCAGCTCGTCGGGTCTTGCGGATTGCGCTCGGCCGCCGGAACCGGCGCATTGCGCGCCGCCGCCGCGGCGGCGCCTGCCGCGCTGCCAACACTCGCTCCACCGGCGGCAGGGCCGATGCCGTGCCGCGCCAGCGTCTCGGCGCCCGCCATCGCCAGCGCCATCTCATCTTCGCCGGTGGTCGGATCGATCTTGTGCGCCTCCATCGCCGGAAGCGGCATCATCTGCTGCTCCGGCGGCTGCGGCAGGATTTCGACGCGCATGAGCTGCGCCGTCACCGCTTCGCGCAGGTTCTGGCTCATGGCCTCGAACAAGCTGAAGGCTTCGGCCTTGTACTCGTTGAGCGGATCGCGCTGGCCGTAGCCGCGCAGACCGATCACCTGCCGCAGATGGTCGAGCATGACCAGATGCTCGCGCCAGAGATGGTCGAGCGTTTGCAGCAGGATCGATTTCTCGACGTAGCGGATGACGTCGGAGCCCCATTGCGCGACCTTGGCCGCCATGTGCTCGTCGGCACGGCGCTCGACGCGGGCAAAAATCTCCTCGTCGGCGATGCCCTCTTCCTTGGCCCATTCGTCGGCCGGCAGGTCGAGGCCGAGCACGCGGTTCAGCTCTTCCTTGAGCCCCACGGTATCCCACTGCTCCGGATAGGCGTTCTCCGGCACGTGCTTGGCGACGAGATCGTCGATGGCGTTGTGGCGCATGTCGGCTACCACTTCGGCGGCCGCGGCATCCTTCATCCATTCGATGCGCTGGTCGAAGATCACCTTGCGCTGATGGTTCATCACGTCGTCGTATTTGAGGATGTTCTTGCGGATATCGAAGTTGCGCGCCTCGACCTTCTGCTGCGCCTTCTCCAGTGCCTTGTTGATCCAGGGATGGATGATCGCCTCGTTTTCCTTCAGCCCGAGCTTGGTCAGCATGCCGTCGAGCTTGTCGGTGCCGAAGATGCGCATCAGGTCGTCTTCGAGCGACAGGAAGAATTTTGAATGGCCCGGATCGCCCTGGCGTCCGGAACGGCCGCGCAACTGATTGTCGATCCGCCGGCTCTCGTGCCGCTCGGTGCCGAGCACGCAAAGCCCGCCGGCAGCCAGCGCCTTTTCCTTCAGCCGCCCGACCTGGCCGCGAATCTCCGCCGCCTGCGGGCTCTTGTCGCGCGTCTGCCAGTCGTCGATTTCCGCCAGTTCCTGGCGGATGCGCATGTCGGCATTGCCGCCGAGCTGGATGTCGGTGCCGCGGCCGGCCATGTTGGTGGCGATGGTGATGGCGCCCGGCACGCCGGCCTGGGCGACGATCTGCGCCTCCTGTTCGTGATACCGGGCGTTGAGGATGGCGAACACCTTGGCCGCGGAGGCGCCTTCGCCGCCCGAATAGAGCGCCGCGAAGGCGTTGGGATCGGAGAAGTCGTGCTGCTCCCAGCCGTTCTGGCGCAGCATCTCGGCGAGCTGTTCGGACTTCTCGATCGAGGTGGTGCCGACCAGCACCGGCTGGCCGCGCGACTTGCAGTCTTCGATCAGCGTGAGAATGGCGCGATATTTTTCCTTGGACGTCCGATAGACCTCGTCGTCGTCGTCGAGGCGCACCATCGGCATGTTGGTGGGAATTTCCAGAACTTCGAGATTGTAGATGTCGAGGAATTCGTCGGCCTCGGTCGCCGCCGTGCCGGTCATTCCGCCGAGCTTCTTGTACATGCGGAAATAGTTCTGGAATGTGATCGAGGCCAGCGTCTGGTTTTCCGGCTGGATCGGCTGCCGCTCCTTGGCCTCGAGCGCCTGGTGCAGCCCTTCCGAATAACGGCGGCCAGGCATCATGCGGCCGGTGAACTCGTCGATGATGACGACCTCGCCGTTGCGGACGATGTAATCCTTGTCGCGCTGGAACAGCTTGTGGGCGCGCAGCGCCTGATTGACGTGGTGCACGACGGAGACGTTCTCGACGTCGTAGAGTGAATCGGATTTGAGCAGATTGGCGTCGCGCAGACCCTGCTCCAGCCGCTCCATGCCGAGCTCGGTAAGCGTCACCGTGCGCTGCTTCTCGTCGATCTCGTAATCGCCCTTGTCGAGGCTGGGAATGAAAGTGTCGATGGTGTTGTAGAAGTCGGAACGATCGTCGAGCGGCCCCGAGATGATGAGCGGCGTGCGGGCCTCGTCGATCAGGATCGAGTCGACCTCGTCGACGATGGCGTAGGCGTGCCCGCGCTGCACCATGTCCTCGACCCGGTACTTCATGTTGTCGCGCAGGTAGTCGAAGCCGAGCTCGTTGTTGGTGGCGTAGGTGACGTCGCAGTCGTATTGAGCCTTGCGCTCTGGATCGTCGAGGCCGTGCACGATGACGCCGACCGTCAATCCGAGGAATTTGTAGATCTGCCCCATCCATTCGGCGTCGCGCTTGGCGAGGTAATCGTTGACGGTGACGACGTGGACGCCGTTTCCGGCGAGCGCGTTGAGATAGACCGGGAGCGTGGCGACCAGCGTCTTGCCCTCGCCGGTCTTCATCTCGGCGATCCGGCCCTCGTGCAGCACCATGCCGCCGATAAGCTGGACGTCGAAATGCCGCTGGCCGAGGGCGCGCTTGCCGGCCTCGCGCACGGTGGCGAAAGCCGGCACCAGGATGTCGTCTGTCGTCGCTCCCTCCGCGAGCTGCTTACGGAACTCTTCCGTCCGCGCGCGCAGTGCCTCGTCGGAGAGCTGTGACAGCTCCTTTTCCAGCGCATTGATGGCATCAACCCGCGGCCGATAGCTGCGGATACGGCGGTCGTTGGAGGAGCCGAAAATCTTGCGGGCGACAGCGCCGATCATCGCGACTTCATCCTTCCAGCTCGAGGGTGCGCCACACGCTCAGTTTCCTCGCGATCGGCGCCCGTCCAACCGGCGGAAAATGCAGGGCTATTCGGGCTTCTGCAAGGCGGCTTTGCAAGGCGATATCGGGGGCTTGGCTTCTGATCGAGACATAGGAGGGGGTGGTTTTATTGTCAATGCGAGGCGTCTTTCACGTGGTCGTTAGCCAAAGGCCCAATTCTGCCATTGCCAAATGAACATGATTGGGGGAAGTGTCCGCGCCACGGGCGCCCGAAAATTTACCCAGAGGATCGCTTTCCATGGCCTTTACTCGCTTGCTTAGTTGCCGCGCGCTCGCCGTTACCGGCTGCGCCATGCTCCTGTCCGCACCGATGCTTTTGTCCGCCCCGATCGGCGTCGCCAGGGCGCAGGACAACGATCCGGTGGTCGCCCGCGTCAACGGTGTCGATATCCACGACAGCGACGTCACCTTCGCCGAGGAAGAGATCGGCGGCAACATGCCGAGCATTCCGCCGGAGCAGAAGCGCGACTATCTCATCAACTATCTCGTCGACGTGATCATTCTGTCGCAGACCGCGGAAAAGCAGAAGCTCGACGACCGGCCCAACGTCAAACATCGGCTCGCCTTCGACCGCAATCGGCTGCTGATGGAAATGCTGCTGCAGGACGCCGGCAAGGCCGCATTGACCGACGCCGCCGAGAAACAGGTCTATGACGATGCGGTCAAGCAGGTGAAGAACGAGGAAGAGGTTCACGCCCGCCACATCCTGGTTCCGACCGAGGAAGAAGCAAAGGCGATCCTCGCTCAACTCAAGGGCGGCGCCGACTTCGCCGCACTGGCGAAGGAGAAATCCAAGGATCCGGGCGCGGCCGACGGTGGCGACCTCGGTTATTTCACCAAGGACCAGATGGTGCCTGAGTTCGCCGAGGTCGCCTTCAAGCTCGACAAGGGACAGCTTTCCGACCCGGTGAAGACGCAGTTCGGTTGGCACATCATCAAGGTCGAGGACAAGCGCGTAAAGCCGACGCCGACCTTCGACCAGGTCAAGCCGCAGATCGAGAACTATGTCGCGCACCGCGCGCAGGCCGAACTCGTCGAGAACCTGCGCAAGTCCGCGACTGTCGAGCGGCTGGACAAGCCCGCAGCGCCGAGCCCCGCGCTCAACCCCGCGGCGCCGGCCAAGAAGTGACGAATTCCCCTTGCGGGGAGCGCCAAAAACCTTAGTGGTCATTCCGGCCCGGCGCAGCTAGGCCGGAATCCACAGCGGCGATCACGGCTTCACGTCACCGTCATGGATTCCGGGCTTTTGGCGTCGGCGCCTCCCGGAATCCTCTGACAGCATCCGTGCAAGCATCATGGCCTCTCCCATATCGCCCCTCGCGCCTGCGTCGTTTCCCGAAATGCCGCCGATCGCCGGCGTGCGTCTCGCCACCGCGGCCGCCGGAATCCGCTATCCCGGACGCACCGACGTGCTGCTGGTGCTGTTCGACGAGGGCACCACGGTGTCGGGCGTCTTTACCCGCTCGAAATGCCCCTCGGCCGCGGTCGACTGGTGCCGCGAGAGACTTAAGGGCGGCCGCGCCGGCGCTCGCGCGCTCGTCGTCAATTCAGGCAACGCCAACGCCTTCACCGGCAAATCTGGCCGCGCCGCGACCAAGCTGACGGCGGAAATCGCCGCCGGAGCCTTGCATTGCAAACCCGCCGACGTGTTCCTGGCGTCCACCGGTGTGATCGGCGAACCGCTCGACGCGACGAAATTCTCCGGCGTCATGGATAGCCTTGCGGCCGACGCTGCCGCCGGCGGCTGGGATGCGGCGGCCAAGGCGATCATGACCACCGACACGTTCCCGAAAGGCGCAGCCGCATTGGTGCGCATGGACAAAAATACCGTGACGATCTGCGGCATCGCCAAGGGTGCCGGCATGATCGCGCCCGACATGGCGACCATGCTCTCCTTCATCTTCACCGACGCGCCGATCGCGCCCGCCGTGCTCAAACGGCTGCTGCAGGACGGCGTCGAAAACACCTTCAACGCCGTGACCATCGACGGCGACACTTCGACATCCGACACGCTGCTTGCCTTCGCCACCGGCGCCGCCGCTGGGCGCGGGGTGGAAAAGATCAGCAACCTCTCCGATCCGCGGCTTCCAGCGTTCCGCAAGGGATTTAACGCCGTGCTGGCCGATCTCGCCGAGCAGGTCGCCCGCGACGGCGAAGGCGCGCGCAAACTGGTCGAGATCGTCGTCGAAGGCGCCGTGTCGAAAAAATCCGCGCGCCGCATCGCGCTCTCGATCGCCAACTCGCCGCTGGTCAAGACTGCGATCGCCGGCGAAGACGCCAATTGGGGACGCGTGGTCATGGCGGTCGGCAAGGCCGGCGAGCCGGCCGACCGCGATCGGCTGTCGATCTGGTTCGGCGGCATCCGCGTGGCGCACAAAGGCGCGCGAGATCCGGGCTATGACGAGGCCGCCGTGTCGGCGGCGATGAAGAAGCCGGAAATTTCGCTGAAGGTCGCGCTCGGTCTCGGTGACGGCCGCGACCGCGTGCTGACCTGCGACCTCACCAAGGAGTATATCGCCATCAATGGCGACTACCGTTCTTGACGGCTCCTTAACCATCGGGGCGAAAGCCCAAAAACTCCGGTGATGAAACCCGGAGTCTCGGAAACCGCGTGAAACAACCTTTTACCAAGTATTTCCTAGAGTGCAGCGCGCCGTGAGCGTCAAGGTTGTCCTGGTTGCCGCCTGCGCGCTCATCGATCCCGACGGACGCGTGCTGCTCGCGCAGCGTCCGGAGGGAAAATCGATGGCGGGGCTTTGGGAGTTTCCCGGCGGCAAGGTCGAGGCCGGCGAACGGCCCGAGCAAAGTCTGATCCGCGAGCTGAAGGAGGAACTGGGTATCGACGTCAAGGAGGAGTGCCTCGCGCCACTGACGTTCGCGAGTCACCTTTATCCGGATTTTCATTTGCTGATGCCGCTCTATGTCTGCCGGCGCTGGGAGGGTATCGCCCAGGCGCGGGAAGGCCAGCAGCTCAAATGGGTCCGGCCACACGATCTGCGTAACTATCCGATGCCTCCTGCCGACGAGCCCCTGATCCCGCACCTGACGACGCTGCTGTGACGCCGACAAGAAGCGAGAACGCCATGTTCAAATCACCGATCCGCGCGGCCCGTACCGCACTTGGCCGCTTCCTGCGCGACGAGCGCGGCGCCACCTCGATCGAATATGCGATCATCGCCTCCGGCGTCTCCATCGTCATCGTCGGCACGGTGGCGACGTTGGGCTCGACGGTCAAAGGCTTCTATTCCAGCGTCGCTACGGCGCTGAAGTAAGCCGTCTAATCCAGCACGATCTTTTCATGCACATGCTTTGGTGGAGCATGATCTTTTCGGAAAACCGGCTTCCACTTTTCCGGATCATGCTTTTTGGTGGAGCATGATCTTTTCGGAAAACCGGCATCCACTTTTCCGGATCATGCTCTAACCGCCGGCCTTCTCACCCGTGGATATCTCGCGGGCGCCGAGCGCATCGGCCAGTCGCGCCTTCGCCGAGCCGGGTTTGAGCGGCTGTTGCTGGCTCGCGTGGGGCACCCAACCTGACAGCCACAGGATTTCGAAGGTCGCGCGCACGCGGCCGTCGTCATCGGCAAACCGCTCGGCGTAAATCTCCGCCGTCCGCATCAGCGTCGTGCGCCGCAGCGGTGATCGGCGCCGTTCGGCAAGCGTGTTGGTCGCGCCCATCCGCCGCAGATCCTGCATCAAGGCAAACGCCGAGTCGTAACGCACCGTGACACTGTCGGCGTCAGTGACCGGAAGCGCGAAGCCGGCGCGCTGCAACAGCGCGCCAAGGTCGCGCAGATCGGCGAATGGCGCGACCCGCGGCGACACTCCGCCTTCGATTTCGCTTTCGGCGGCGGCGAAGGATTGCCGCAACTCGGTCAACGTCTCGCCGCCGAGCAGGGCCGCGAGAAACAGTCCATCCGGCTTGAGTGCGCGGCGAACCTGCACCAGCGTGCCCGGGAGATCGTTGACGAATTGGAGCGCGAGCGCCGACACCGCGAGATCGAAAGCGGAGTCGCGAAACGGCAGCGCTTCTTCATCGGCGATGACGAAAGGCGGCGCCTCCGAACCAGTTGCGACGGCCGCCGCTCGCACGACGGTTCCGACACTATCCATGCGCGCCAGTGCCGCGCGGACCGCTTCGTGCGGCGTGCCGAGATCGAGCGTCAGATCGAAGCGCCGCAACACTGCTGCGAGGCGGTCGGCGAGATCGGCGGCGACGCGATCGAGCAGGAATGTTGCCGGTCCGATCGACGCCGCGCGCTGCCGGCGGAGGCGGACCAGGTGTCGGTCGAATATCAGCGGGCTCGGCAGTGTGGGGCGCTCGACCATGAGGCTATTGTCTCACGCGGCCGGCGCGGTGTCCCCGGCCGCTGGCAGTGACAATTCCGGTGCCGCCGGATAGCGTCACGGCGATGGCAATCCAATGGATGAACTGACCGGCATAGCCGCCGTTCCCCGCCTCAAACGTGCCACGGACATGGCGCGCGCCGTGCTTGGGGCGGCGCTCGATCTTGCCTTGCCGCGACTGTGTGCGGTGTGCCGCGAGCCGGTCGAAGGCCAAGGACTCTGTCCGGTATGCTGGTCGAAACTTTCCTTCATCGCCCGCCCCTATTGCGAGCGACTCGGTATTCCTTTTGTCTACGATCCGGGTCCCGGCATCCTGTCCATGGAAGCGATCGCCGATCCGCCCGCCTACCACCGTGCCCGCGCCGCCGTCCGCTTCGACGACGTTTCGCGCGCGCTGGTCCACGCACTCAAATATGGCGACCGGGTCGATCTCGCGCCCATGATGGGACGCTGGCTCGGCCATGCTGGCCGTGAAATCCTGGCCGAAGCCGACGCGCTTGTGCCGGTACCGCTGCACTGGCGCCGGCGGTGGGCGCGGCGCTTCAACCAGTCGGCCATGCTGGCGGCCGCGGTCTCCACCGCGAGCGGCGTGCCGGTCGCGGCCGGGGCCCTCAAGCGCGTAAAAGCGACGGTCCAGCAGGTCGGGCTGTCGCGGTCGGAACGCGCCACCAACGTTCAAGGCGCGTTCCGCGTTTCGCCCGAAGGCAGGGCCGCCGTGGTGGGCCGGCGGCTCGTTCTGGTGGACGATGTGCTGACGTCCGGAGCCACGGTCGAGGGTTGCGCCCGGACGCTCCTGCGCGCCGGGGCCGCCAATGTCGACGTCCTGGTCTTTGCCAGGGTTGCCGACCCGGCCCGAACATCCATATAAAGGATTGATATAAATAGCGATCTTGTGGAATTAACGGTTCGTTATGGCTTCCGTCGAAATCTACACCCGGCAATATTGCACATACTGCCACTACGCGAAGGAACTGCTTTCGCGAAAGGGCGTGGCGTACCGTGAGATCGACGTCACCGGGAACGAGCAGGTTCGCGAAGAAATGATTGAGCGCGCCCAGGGCCACACGACGTTCCCGCAGATTTTCATCGGCGCGACTTATGTCGGCGGCTGCGACGATCTGTATGCGCTCGAGGATGAGGGCCGGCTCGATCTGTTGCTCCAGCATGGTGAGGATCGGCCGGCATGAACGCGGCATCCGGCTCGGGCTTCAAGATCGGTCTCGTTCAAATGCGTTCCGGCGTCGATCCGCGATCCAATCTCGCGACGGCGCTGAAGATGATCGAGGAGGCGGCGAATGGCGGCGCTGCCTACGTGCTCACGCCGGAAATGACCAACATCATGGTGATCGGGCACGACAGCCTGTTCGCGGCGATCGTCGAGGAAGAAGCCGATCCGACACTTGCGGCCTTGCGCGAAGCCGCGCGCCGGCATTCGATCTACATCCATATCGGCTCGCTCGCGGTGAAAGTATCGCCCGATCGCGCCGCGAACCGCTCGTTCGTGATCGACCGGCGCGGCGACGTGGTCGCGCGCTACGACAAGATCCACATGTTCGATGTCGATCTGGCGAACGGTGAAAGCTACCGCGAATCGCGCAACTACCGCGCCGGTGAGATCGCTGTCGTAACCGATCTGCCGTGGGGCGGACTGGGCGTGACCATCTGCTACGATCTGCGTTTCCCGGCGCTGTATCGGGCGCTGGCCGAGGCCGGCGCTTCGTTCTTTTCCATTCCTGCCGCGTTCACCAAACAGACCGGCGAAGCGCACTGGCATGTACTGATGCGGGCGCGCGCCATCGAGAACGGCGCATTCGTCTTTGCCGCGGCGCAGTGCGGCAAGCATGAGAACGGCCGCGAGACGTTCGGCCATTCGCTGGTCGTCGATCCGTGGGGCAAAATCCTCGCTGAAGGCGGCACCGAGCCGGGCGTCATCCTTGCCGACATCGATCCGGCGCAGATCACCGCCGCGCGCTCGAAGATACCTTCGTTGAGTCACGGACGGCGCTTCGAGCTGATCGAGCCGATGGCCGAGCCAGCCCATCTGCACGCGGTGCAGGCCCCGCTATGATCCGCTATGCGCTGAATTGCGATAAAGGCCACGGATTCGAGAGCTGGTTTCAGAACTCGGCGGCCTACGACAAACAGGTCAAGCGCGCGCTGGTCACCTGCCCGGTCTGCGGCTCTGCCAAAATCGAGAAGGCGATCATGGCGCCGCGGCTTGGGCACGCCGAAATGGCGGCGGAAGCGCCAGCGATGCCGCCGGCGCCGATGCCGGCAGCGCCGCCGGCTCCCGCCAACGCGCCGGTCGCCGTCATGTCACCGCCGGAACGCGAGCTGCGCCAAAAGCTGAAAGAGCTGCGCGACCACATCACCAAGAACGCCGATTATGTCGGTCCGCGGTTTCCCGAGCAGGCGCGCAAAATCCATTACGGCGAGATGGAGCACCGCTCGATCTATGGCGAGGCCTCACCCGATGAGGCCAAGGAACTGCACGAGGAAGGCATCGCCTTCCATCCGCTGCCGATCCTGCCTGACGAGTTCAACTGAACGCGATTTTCCGGCTGCTTCGCGCGACGGAATCTCAATACGCCCACAGCAGCAACGCCACGCCGGCGACGACAAGTACCATGCCCGCCGCTTCGCGGGCGCTGGTGCGCTGGCCGAAAGCAAAACGGGCGATCAGTTGCGCGAACAGGACCTCGATCAGCGCCAGCGTGCGCACGCTGGCCGCGGTGGCGAGCGCGAACGCCAGGAACCAGAACTGCGAAGCGACCGCGCCGGCAAGACCGGCGGACAACGAGGGTCTCCAGGCGCGGATGATGGCGAACAATACACCCGGACTGCGCAGCCCGAGATAGAGTGACAGCAGTACCGCCTGCAGAACGATGCCCGCCGCGAGCGTGAACGTCGCCGCCATCACGTAATTCGACAGGCCAAGTTTGAGAATGGCGCCGCGGAAGCCGATGGCCGAGAGCGCGAACATGCCCCCCGATGCGAGCCCGATGAGCGTCGGCTTGATGCCGCCGACCATGCCGCCGGGCTTGGTGGACATGATGACCACGCCGGACGTGGCGACGACGATCGCGGTCATCATCGGCAAGGTCAGGAGATCGCCGAGAAAGACGAGACCGAAGATCGCAACCTGGATCGGCTCGGTCTTGATGTAGGCGATGGTGACGACGAACGAGCGCTCCCCCATCGCGGCAAGCATCAACGCGGTGGCCGCGACTTGCGCGCCGGCGCCCAGGATCACCCACGGCCAGAACACCGCATCGGGCCGCGGCAGCGGCGTGCCCGACACCACCATCACGCCGATCAGGAAAACCAGCACGAACGGAAAGCCGAACAGAAAGCGCACGTGGGTCGCGCCCACCGTGCCGAGGGTCGCGGTCAATTCGCGCTGCATTGCGTTGCGTACGGTCTGCGAAAAGGCGGCGATGACGGTGAAGACAGCCCACAACCACGGCGTGACCATTACGCCGCTTTCTCCGCGACCAGCATGTAATTCACGTCCATATCGGGAGCGCGCCGCCAGCGATCGGCGAACAGGTCGTAGATCACGCCGGTCTCATCGCTGATACGCAATCCGCTCCGCCCGATCGCGGTCTCGAGTTCTCGGGGCGTGACGAACTTGTCCCATTGATGGGTGCCACGAGGCAGCCAGCGCAAGATGTATTCGGCGCCGACGATCGCCAATGCGAAGCTTTTTGCCGTCCGGTTGAGCGTGGCGACGAACAGCAGGCCACCCGGCTTCACCATCGTCGCCGCCAGTCCGATAAAAAGTCCGACGTCGGTAACATGCTCGACCACTTCCATGGCGAGAACGACGTCGAACAGTTTCGCCGGCCTGCGCCAGGGTCTCGGCCGTGGTGTCGCGATAATCGATGGTCAAGCCGGACTGCGCGGCGTGGCGGCGCGCGATGGCGATGTTGTTCTCGGAGGGATCGGCGCCGACGACATTAGCGCCAAGCCGCGCCAGCGGCTCGCAGAGAATGCCGCCGCCGCAGCCGATATCGAGAACCCGCAACCCGGCGAGGCTGTCGAGCCGCGTCGGATCGCGGCCGAAATGCGCGGCGGCGCGATCGCGAATGTAGGCAAGGCGCACCGGATTGAACTTGTGCAGCGGCGCCATGGGCCCGCGCGGGTCCCACCATTGCCCGGCAAGGCGCGAGAACCGCGCGACCTCTTCGCGGTTAACGGTACCGGTCTCGGCTGGCTGGGGGTTCATGGGTTCGCCTCGTCGCTACGGGCCAGTTGTGAGCGATTTTGGCCCTGACGGAAAGGGCCATCGCCCACCCCGCCATGCCAGCGGCGCGATGGCGCGTTGCGCTCGCGACCGGTCTGAAGGAGGATATAAAAGGGCGATCTATCGAGCACCGCAAAAGACCGGCGTGCGAGAACTGGCATACAAGAACCCTGGAGGAAGCGATGCATAAAATCTCATGCGGCCTTGCCGCGTTGGCACTGGCGCTGCTCGGCACCGGCCCGACGCAAGCCGAGGACACCGTCAAGATCGGGCTCATCATCTCGTATTCGGGCCAGTTCGCCGACACCGGCGCGCAGATGGACAACGCCATCAAGCTGTACGTCAAGCAGCACGGCGACACCGTCGCCGGCAAGAAGCTCGAATTCATCCGCAAGGACACCGGCGGCGTAGCGCCCGACGTCGCCAAGCGGCTGGCGCAGGAATTGATCGTGCGCGATCACGCCGACATCATCGCCGGCTTCGCGCTGACGCCGAATGCGTTGGCGGCCGCCGACGTTTCAGCCGAAGCAAAGAAATTAATGGTGGTCATGAACGCGGCCACGTCGATCATCACCACCAAATCTCCGTACATCGCCCGCACCTCGACCACGACGCCGCAGCTCAACCAGACGCTCGGAACCTGGGCGGCAAAGCACGGAATCAAGACCGTCTACACCATGGTCTCGGACTACGGTCCCGGCATCGACGCCGAAGCCGCGTTCCAGACCGGCTTCAAGGAGGCCGGCGGCGAGATCGTCGGTTCGGTCCGCTTCCCGGTCGCCAACCCGGACTTCTCCGCCTTCGTGCAGCGGGCGAAGGACACGAATCCGGACGCGATCTACATCTGGATTCCGGGCGGCGCCCAGCCGGCCGCCGTCGGCAAGGCGCTGGCCGAGCGCGGCGTCGACCCGGCCAAGATCAAGGTCTTGGGCCAGGATGCGCTCACCTTCGAGAGCGCGCTCAAGAGCATGGGGGACGTCGGCGTCGGCATCATCACCGTGTCGGACTACGACTTCAATCACGACTCGCCGCTCAATCATGAATTCGTCAAGGCCTATAACGACGAGTTTCATCGCAACCCCGACATTTACTCGATCGGCGGTTATGACGGCATGCATCTGATCTACGAGGCGCTGAAAAAGACCGGCGGCAAGGCCGACGGCGATTCGCTGATCGCGGCGGCCAAGGGCATGAGCTGGGAAAGCCCGCGCGGCCCCATCAAGATCGATCCGGAGACCCGCGACATCATCCAGAACGTCTATATTCGCCGCGTCGAGAAAGTCGGCGATGCTCTCGTCAATGTCGAGTTCGACAAGGTCGAGGCCGTCAAGGACCCGGTGAAGGAGCGCATGAAGAAGTAGCCGGGAATCGTCAGAGGCCGCACCAGCAGGCAAGCGACGGCCTCCTTCGACTCTTCCGTCAAATAAAAAAGTCGCGCGCGGCGGGCCGGAAATGAGCTTGGCCGGGCGCGGCCCGGTCCATTAGGTTGCTGGCTCGTTTGATCCGTCAGGTTGTCCGTCGTCCCACCGAGGCTTTCTGTTGATGCTTCCTCCCGTTTTCGGCGTGCTGTTCGACGGCCTGGCCTACGGCATGCTTCTGTTCCTGCTGTCGGTCGGACAGTCGGTGACGCTCGGCATGATGAATTTCATCAACCTGGCGCACTGCAGTTTCGCGATGCTCGGCGGCTACGTCACTGCGACCTTGATGAATCGCTACGGCTGGCCGTTTTTCGCCACTTTGCCCTGCGCCTTTATCGGTGCCGCGTTGGTCAGCGTGGCGTTCGAACGAACGCTGTTTCGCCGCCTCTATCGGTCGGGCGAACTCGACCAGGTGCTGCTGACGATCGGCATCGTGTTTATCTCGGTCGCGGTTGCGGCTTACATTTTCAGTACCGATCAGCAACCGTTGCAACTGCCGCCCTATCTGCGGACCTCGTTCACCTTCATGGGCATTCGGTTCGCGGTCTATCGGCTGGTCCTGATCGGACTGGCGTTCGCGATCACGCTCGCCCTCGTGCTGGGCATCGAATACACCCGGTTTGGCGCCAAGGTGCGCGCCGCTGTCGACAATGAACGCATGGCCCGCGGTCTCGGCATCGACGTCGGCCGCACCTTCGCGATCACCTTCGCGCTTGGCAGCGGTCTGGCCGGCCTCGGCGGCGCGCTGGCCATCGAGATCGTCGGACTCGATCCGTCGTTTGCGTTCACCTACCTGATCTACGTGCTTATCGTCGTTTCGGTCGGCGGACTGGGATCGATCTCGGGGTCCTTTGCCGCTGCGATCGTCTTGGGCATCAGCGACGTCGCCGGCAAGTATTACATCCCGCAGGTCGGGGCATTTCTCATCTATCTCGTCATGATCAGCCTCTTGATGTGGCGTCCGCTCGGCCTGCTCGGGAGGCGCTGAGCGATGACGGCCACCGAGGCGACGATCAGCCCGCGGCGTTATCTGCAGGCACAAGCGCGATGGCGGCCGGCCGAAATCGTGTTCTGGCTGGCCACGCTGCTGCCTTACCTGCTGTTCCCGGACTACCTCTCGCTCGCCAGCCAGATCGCCATCACCGGGCTGTTCGCATTGTCGCTCGATCTGATCCTCGGCTATGCGGGGATCGTGTCGCTGGGGCACGCCGCCTTCTTCGGCGTCGGCGCCTACACGGCCGGGCTGCTGTCGAAATACGGCTGGGGCGAGCCGTTGAGCGGTCTCGTCGCCGCCGCCGCGGCCGCGGCCCTCGTCGGCTATGCCACGAGCTTCGTCATTTGCCGCTTCCGGCATCTTGCCTTGATCATGCTCACGCTCGGCTTCGGGCTGCTGCTGGCTGAGCTGGCGAACAGCGCCGGCTGGCTGACTGGTGGCGTGGATGGCCTGCAAGGTATCCATACCTGGAAGCTACTCGGCTATTTTGCTTTCGACCTGTACGGCTATGTTGCCTACAGCTACGCGCTCGCCGTGCTGTTCGTATTGTTTCTGTTCGCGCGGCGTCTCATTCACTCGCCGTTCGGTCTTTCGCTGCGCGGCATCCGCGAAAACGCCGTGCGCATGCCGGCCATCGGCGCGCCGAGCCGGGCCCATATCCGTACGATCTACACGATCGCCGCGGCCATTGCCGGCGTCGCCGGCGCTGTTCTCACGCAGACGACGGAAACCGTGTCGCTCGATTCGCTCGGTTTCGAGCGCTCCGCCGAAGTCGTGGTCATTCTGGTGCTGGGCGGCACCGGGAGGCTCTATGGCGGACTGGTCGGAGCCATCGTCTTCATGGTAGCGCGCGACCAGTTCTCCGGCATCCAGCCGCAATACTGGTATTTCTGGATCGGCATCTTGCTGGTCTGCGTGGTCATCTTTCTGCCCAACGGCATCCTTGGCGGGCTCGCAAAACTTACGTCGCGCTGGAGCCGGTCATGAGCCCGCCGGCGCTGGCTACCCGCGGCCTTGCCAAGAGCTTCGGTTCGCTCGTCGTCGCCAGCGACATCGAGATCGAACTGCCGAAAGGCGTTCGCTACGCGCTGATCGGCCCGAACGGTGCCGGCAAGACGACGCTAATCAATCTCATGACCGGAATGCTGCGCCCTGACGACGGCCATATCCTGCTCGACGACGCCGAAATCACGGCGCTGCCGCCGGAAGACCGCGTGCGGCGCGGCCTCGTCCGCACCTATCAGATCAATTCGCTGTTTCCGCATCTCACCGCGCTCGAATCGGTGACGCTCGCGGTATGCGAGCGCACCCGCGCCGCGCGCATCTGGTGGCGGCAGCTCGACGCCTATAGCCACGAGATCGACGAAGCCTACGACATTCTGACCGCTTTGAAGCTCCATCTGGTTTGCGAGCGGCCGACGCGCGAACTGGCCTACGGACAGCAGCGCCTTCTCGAAATCGCACTGGCGCTGGCGACCCGGCCGAAGGTGCTGCTGCTCGACGAGCCGGCGGCCGGCGTGCCGCGCGACGAGAGCACGGAATTGTTCGCTGCCATTGCCGGCCTCTCGCGCGAGATCACCGTGCTGTTCATCGAGCACGACATGGAACTGGTCTTTCGCTTCGCGAGCCGCGTGATCGTGATGGTCGGCGGCCGGGTGCTGCTGCAGGGAACGCCGCACGAGATCGCCTCCGATCCCCGCGTCCGCGCGGTTTATCTCGGCAAGGCGATCGCCAATGCTCCCGCCGGACCGCGCCATGAGCCGCTCCATGAGCCCGGCAATGGCTGAAACCGGCCCGCTCCTCGCGTTCGACAATGTGCGCGCCGGTTACGGACCGGCCGTCGTACTCGACGGCGTTTCATTCTCGTTGCCGGAGCGCGGCAGCCTCGCTTTGCTCGGAAGGAACGGCGTCGGAAAATCCACGCTCATTCTCACCATCATGGGCGGCACGCGCGTCGGCCGTGGCCGCGTCCTGTGGCGCGGCCAGGACATCACCCAATTGCCGTCACACCGCCGCGCGCTCGGCGGCATCGGCTGGGTGGCGCAGGAACGCGAGATCTTCGTTTCGCTCACCGTCGAGGAAAACCTCACCGTCGCCGCGCGCGCCGGACGCTGGGACCTGGCCGCCGTCTACGATCTCTTTCCCCGGCTTGCAGAACGGCGGCGCAATCTCGGCAATCAGCTTTCCGGCGGCGAGCAACAGATGGTGGCGATTGCCCGCGCGCTCATGACCAACCCGAGCCTGCTGCTGCTCGACGAGCCGCTCGAAGGTTTGGCGCCGATCGTCGTTGAGGAACTTGCGGACGCCATCCGGCGCATGGCCAGCGAAGGCTCGTGCGCCTTCATCCTGGTGGAACAGCACGCCGACATCGCCCTGTCGCTCACGCAGGATGCCATCGTTATCGAGCGCGGCTGCATCGCCTATAGCGGCCCGTCGGCCGAATTGCTGGCCGACCACGCCACGCTCGATCGCCTGATCGGCTTGCGGCTCGCCGAGGCATAGCCGGCGCTTCTATAGCGGTTCCGGAAGAGCGATCCCCTCGGCCCGCGCGATCGCCTCGAGTTCTTCCCAAAGTTTCGCGGCGATCGGGATACCGGATTTGCGGCGCGCCGCCTCGGTGCGTTGGGCACGCTCGCCGGGCAGGAGGATTTCCTCGACGCCGGCCTGACGCGGCAGCGCCTTCACGATCGCCGCGAGCGCATCGGCATCGTTGGCAAAATCCACAAGCGGCCGAAACGTCTCGACGTTGACGGCGAGTATCGCGACATTCTGGTCGAACGTCCGGCGTTTTTCGCGGCCGAGCGCGCGCGCCTGGATCGGCGCGCCGGCGAGCACGCTCGCCAGCATCTCGAACATCAGGCCGAGACCCGAGCCCTTGGCGCCACCGAGCGGCAGGAGAATTTCGGCCTTGGCCGGATCGGTGGTGGGCTCGCCTTGTGCCGTCAACGCGGCGTTCGGCGGCAATTCCCTGCCGGCGGCACGGGCCTGCATGATGGTGCCGTTGGAGATCGTGCTGGTCGCCATGTCGAGCACGATGGCTGAGCCGCCGTTCGGGACCGCGATCGCGATCGGACTCGTTCCCAGGCTGGCGACGCGCGCGCCGTGATAGGCGACGAAGGCCGGACCCGCCCCCATGATCATCGCGATGCAGCCGCGTTGCGCCATCCATTGCGCATAACGGCCGATAGCGCCGGTGTGGGTCGTGTCGCGCACCAGGCCGAAACAGACACCTGCGGTTTGCGCCCGCTCGGCGGCGATCGCGGCCGCCTGCATCATCGCGACAGGACCGAAACCGTGACCGCCGTCGAGAACGAACGTCGCGGCGCGGTCCTGCAATAGCCGCGGCTGCGCGCTGACGTCGATGCCGCCACGCTCGATCATCTTGAGATAAGACGGCAGGCGAGAGACGCCGTGGCCATCAACCCCACGCAGATTGGCCCAGACCAGCCCGTCGGCGACCATTGTGGCGTCTTCGCTGCGCGCTCCCTTGGCGACGAGCGCGTCGCGAATGAAGCGGCCAAGCTCCGCCTGCCCGACCACGACCTTGTTCATGCGCCGGCCGGGAAATAAGCGTCGAGCCAATTGCGCATCACGTTCCAGACCCGCGACGAATTTTCGTTGAACAGAAAGTGGTCCACGCCGCTGAACAGATGCAATTCCGCCGGCTGCCCCGCACGCTTGAACATTTCGATGGACTGCTCGGTCGGCGTCACCAAATCGTTGGCCGCGTGGATGAGCAGAAGCGGGCGCGGAGCGATCCTGCCGACCACCTCCTCGGCACGAAAATCGAACATGCTCTGCGCGGTCTCGGCCGGAAACATCTCGACCGAATTTTTCGCCAGCATCTCGACGCTTTGCTTATCCAGCCGCTCGCGCACCCGCCCCGGGATCGGCACGATTTCGTCGCGGTGCACCATGAGCGATTTGCCGGTGGCGGCGCGATGGGCGCGGCCGCGATCGAGCATGCCGGTAAATTTCGCCCAGCCTTCCGGGGTCGGATGCTGTCCGCGGAACTTGCGTTCGCCGTGTCCCCAGCCGCCGTTGGAAATAACCGCGGCGATGCGCGAATTCGTGCCGCCGGCATAAACCGCGACGGCGCCACCGAAGCTCGAACCGACGACAGCAATGCGATCGGGATCCACTGCGGGATGACCGGCGAGGAAGGCGAGCGCATTGCCAAGGTCTTCGACCTGTTCCAGGCAGATCACCCGGCCGAATTCGCCTTCGCTCTTGCCGCAACCGCGCATGTCGAAACGCAGCGTGACGTAGCCGAATTCGTTGAGGACGCGCGTCGGCTGCAGCACGCCCGCCGAGTCGCTGTTTCCGCCAAAGCCGTGCAGGACCAGAAATGCCGCACGGCGATGCCCCGGTTCGATTCCGGCCGGGATGCTCGCGACGCCATGGAGCCGCAACCCGGCCGACGGAATGCTGACGATCTCTTCCATGACCGCGAGCGTAACCCGGATCGCGCAGCGGCGAAATCCGGCAGGCGTGTTCAGATGCCGCTAGGCGCTTTCCGATTGGGTCGCCACGTCCACCGCGTGGTTCGGCCAGCGTTCGTGCGTCAGCGGAACGGTCATCCGCATGGAGAAGCCTTCGCGGGTAAAGGACGTGTCGACCTTGCCGTTCATCTGCCGCTCGATCACAAGGCCGATCAGCCGGGAGCCGAACCCGGTGCGCCGCGGCCGCCGCGCCGGCGGGCCGTTTCGCTCGATCCAATCGAAGGTCAGCGTCAATCCGCTCTTGGTCGGTGCGGTGGACCAGCCCAATTCCAGCCGGCCCTGCGGGCGCGACAGGCTGCCATGCTTGACCGCGTTGGAGGCGAGTTCGTGCAAAGCGGCGCTCAGGCTGAACATCGGGTCGGCCTCGATATCAACGTGTGGTCCGTGGAAGCTGGTGCGGTCCAGAAACGGTCCCAGCACCACCCGCAAAAGGTCGTCCAGCGGCGTCGATTTCCAGCCGGCCTCGGTGATCAGCCGATGCGCGTTCGCCAGCGCCATGACGCGGGCCTGATAGTTGCTGATGAGCTCCGGCATGTTCCGCGAATTCCGGGCGGTTTGCGAAAACAAGGCCAGCAGCTGAGAGAACAGGTTGCCGGAGCGATGCCGAAGCTCGCGGATCATCAGTTCGTGACGTTGCTCCAGTTGCCGGCGCTGAATGGCGCCGGCCACGAGGTTGGCCACGGCGGCAAGAAACGAAGAGTCCTGCTCGCTGAATTGCCGCGGCTTGCTCGTGCAGACGCCGAGAACGCCGTAAGCCCGACCGTCCCGGCCGGCGACGATGGTGCTCATACCGCTGACGCAGCCGTGACTTTGCAGGTATTGCGGGATCCCAAATCGCGTCTCGCGGGCAAAATCTTCGGTAATCAGCGGAGCCGCGGCGCTCAAAATATGCCGCGCATAGCCGTCCCGCTCTTTCGACATCACGATCGAGCCGACGCACTTTTCCTTCCAGCCGAAACCGGCGCGCAACAGAAGATCGTTATCGCCCGGCATGAGTTCCAGCACCTTGACGAAGTCGACCGGCAGCGTCACGGCGACGGTGCTCACCACGTCGTTGAGAAGCCGGTCGATATCGGTTTCCGCCAGCGCGCGCTCGCCGAGTTGCGCAAGCGCTTCCTGTTGCTTGGCGCGGCTGCGCAATTCCTCCTGTAGTCTTATCCGCTCGGTGACGTCGTGGCAGATGCCGACCATGCGAACCGGCGCGCCGTCCTTGAACGTCACGGTGCCGGAGGTTTCGATCCAGTATTCCTCGCGGTTGTCCCGCGGCGTGACCCGGTAGCGCACCCAATAGGGGCGTCCGGTGGTCAGCGCGTCGTTGACAGCCTCGACGACCCGCGCCCGATCGTCCGCATGAATGTCGCGTTCAAAGAATGCGTAAGTGCCGTCGAACGTCCCGGGAGCAAGGCCATGGATCGCTTCCATGTTGCTCGACCACGTCACCACGTTGGTAGCGACGTCCCACGACCACACGCCGACCTGCCCGGCCTCGAGCGCGGCACGGACGGTCGCAAAATCCGGGAAAAATGTCGCCGCCGGGGCCTCACCGGTCGCCCGATCCGGTTCGGGTCTTGCGGAGGCTTTGACGTCGAGCTTGTCCATACCCTTGAAATTCGGCCTCTCTCCGCGGGGGGTCAAGGCCACGCCTTCGGACTACCGACGGACTAAACAGCCCACGGGCGATTAGGTTGCGTCAGGCCGGCAAAAAGCCGCCGCGGAGCCGCCGACGACAATCCGCGCCCCGAGATTATTGTTAATAAAGGCGATACGACGCCAGACTGTCGTTCCAGGCCGGGTTTAAGCGCGGCAAATCGGCGAACGTGGCGGCAACGGGCGCCACCGAAGCTTGCGACGAAGCTTGCGGCGCGGCAGTCCCGGTGGTGAGCGCGAGCGGCTCATCCGGCCGGTCGGCAAGCGCGGCAGTGCGCCGGTCGCCGGCCAGAACCACGACCTTGGTCCCGACGCTGACGCGGCGATAGAGATCGATCACGTCCTCATTGCGCATGCGGATACATCCGCTCGACACCTGCGTGCCGATCGATGAAGGACTATTGGTGCCGTGGATGCGATAATTGGTATCGCCGAGATAAAGCGCGCGGGCGCCAAGCGGATTGCCGGGGCCGCCGCCGACCCAGCGCGGCAGGTAAGGCTGGCGAGCAATCATTTCCACCGGCGGAATCCAATCCGGCCATTCCGACTTGCGGGAAATCCTCTCGACGCCGGACCAGGTGAAGCCCTTGCGCCCGACGCCGATGCCGTATCGGAGCGCTTTGCCGCCGCCGAGAACCAGGTAGAGGAAGGTATGCGCGGTATCGATGACCACCGTTCCGGCCTTCTCGTCGGTCGGATACGAAACGATCTGGCGCCGCAGCGGCGCCGGAAGATCGTCGCCTTCACTCGACTGATAGTTTTGCGACTGAAAGTTCTGCTGATAGCCCTGCTGATAGTGTTCTGCTGCGCCGGCGCATAAACGCCGCTGCGATCGGGCCCCTGGTACGCGAACGGTTGCGCGGCGGCAGGACCGGCCAAGGCAACAGCGACGATTACACCGAGAATTGCGGCGCATGCGCGCCGTGACCGTGCCGACATCAACCCCCTCCACCCGATACTGGGTGGATCAATGGCAGACGCGAGTAAAAAGTCCGGCCGGCTATCCAGCGCAAAACGCTGCGTTTTTAGTTCAAATTTTCAGCAATTTTTGCTCGTCGAAACAGCTGAACTTGCTGCATCCGCTCAGACAGTGCAGCGCCGGAAAACCTCCGCCAGCTCCGGCGACGCAACGGGACTGAAAGCGCTGTCGCATCCGAACGGTCGGCGTTCCCGTGTCGAGGCGGGCAGCCGATGTTCTTGGGGCCCGGCCGCAGGAAGACGATCGTCGATGAACATCCGGTTCAACGACGTTTGCAATTTATCAACCAGGATTTCGGCGCCGGAAAATATCGGAAACGACACGAGGCCGGCGATGGAGAAGGCAAGCGTCACGCTCGCGACCCGAAACAACGAAATTCCGCGCATCGGCTCCTCCAAATCACCAAGCGCGTGTATCGACGCCGCGCGCGATTGAAAAACACGGCGCGCGCAGTGGCGGTTCCGGATGCCGCGCGGCCTCACCGGCTTGTGATGGTCACGGCGCCTTCGATTGAGCGAGACGGCCAATGAACGTCCGAGGCGGTTGGCGAGGAACAAACCGCGCGAGTGCGGTTTATGGTGGCGACCGGTCATCCTTGCCCCTCCCCCGTGCCTGACCGGTCACCTTTGGGGCGCAGCCGCGGGACGACCGGCTGCGCCCCTTTTTGCGCGCAGCGGGCGCCGAGTAGCGCGGAAGCAGAAAAGAAAAAGGCCGGGAAACTCTCCCGGCCAGGCCAACTTCAGGGCAGAAAGCTATCGACGACGACGCAAGAGGACTATGCCACGTGGGACTACGCCACGTGGCGATCGCGCAGACGGGCCTTGCGGCCGAAGAAAAGCGCCTGGCTCGCCACCGCCGACACCACCGCAAGCTGGAACGGCTTGGCGATCAGAAACGCCGGCTCCGGCCGCTGGCCGGTCAGGAAACGTTCCGGGTAGGCGGTGATGAAGATCACGGGAACCTCGAATGAGCCAAGAAGCTCGTTCACCGCATCGAGGCCCGAGCTGCCGTCGGCCAACTGGATGTCGGCCAGGATAAGCCCGGGCCGTTTCTTGTGGGCGAGCGCAACCGCCTCGCTATGGGTGCGGGCGACGCCGATGACCTTGTGGCCGAGACTTTCAACCAGCGCCTCGATATCCATGGCAATGAAGGTCTCGTCCTCGATAATGAGAACGTCGGTCGCGATTTCGGCCGCAAGCTCGCGGCCGGATTCCTCGACCAGGCCCCGCAGCGTCGTGAGGTCGCATTCCAGAATCTGCGCCGCGTCCTCTTCCGAAAAACCTTCAAGAGCCACCAGCAAGAACGCCTGGCGCGGCCGCGGCGTGATCTGGGTCAAATGCTGTTCCGGCGCCAAAGTCGGCGCGGCGACATCGGCCTTGCCGTTCAGCGGCACCGAGTTCCAGATCTTGGTGAACAGCCGATAGAGCGCAACCCGCGGATTCGAGTGCGAATTCGAGGATTTTCGGGCTCGATATCAACGATTCCAGCGTCGCCGCGACATAAGCGTCCCCGGATTCCTGGTTTCCGCTCAGGGCGCGCGCGTACCGGCGCAAAAACGGCAGGTGTTGGACGACGTGCTGGACTGCGGCGTGCGAGGTTGACAAGGACACCCTCCCCTTTCGGTTACCCGAGGCTATTGGCTAAAACGTCCCCAGGCAAACATGGTTCCGAAAAATCGCTCCAGAGGCCGGAACCAACGCAATAGCCGCGCGTTGGTGATGTGGGAATCGGGGGCTTGCCATGCGCCGTTCAGGAAACTGCGGCTTTCGGGGGCGTGACGAAAAATGACGACCGGTAAGACAGTTAACGCTCAGCCGCCAGCTCCGGGCGGAGATAACGCGGAAGCCCGGGAAGATATGGGCAGGCAACCGACCCCACGCAAAAGCGAGGTACGCCTCGGACGCGAAGTGCAAGCACGCATCGGCCAACAGTTACGGGCCATGTATGACGACGTTGTCAGTCAGGGCGTGCCGCCGCACATCGCCGACCTCGTTCGCCGATTAAGCGATCAAGACGATGGGGCCGCATGAATCTCGATCCAGCCATACGCGACCAGGTTCTCGCCACAGTCCCGAGCTTGCGCGCCTTCGCCATTTCGTTGAGCGGTAACATCGACCGCGCCGACGATTTGGTGCAGGAAACCTTGCTCCGCGCGCTGGCTCATATCGACTCGTTTCAGCCCGGCACCAACATGCCGGCGTGGCTTTTCACCATCCTGCGCAACCTGTTCCGCTCGGAATACCGAAAGCGGCGGCGCGAGGTGGAGGATGCGGACGGCCGCTACGCCGAGACGCTCAAGTCGCACCCA
The DNA here is from genome assembly GCA_963850245.1 of uncultured Alphaproteobacteria bacterium. GTDB lineage: Bacteria > Pseudomonadota > Alphaproteobacteria > Rhizobiales > Xanthobacteraceae > BOG-931. The sequence goes on from CAWKLA010000003.1 coordinate 141,435, forward strand.
GAGCAAACCGGCCGAGTCGAATTCGGCGAATTCCGCGCCGCTCTCTCGAAGCTGCCGGCGGACCAGCGCGAGGCGCTGATCCTGGTAGGCGCATCGGGCTTCTCGTACGAAGACGCCGCGACCATTTGCGGATGTGCGGTCGGAACCATCAAGAGCCGCGTCAATCGCGCGCGGACGCGTCTCGCCGACCTGTTGGCGATCGACAGCGTCGATGATTTCGGTCCCGACCGGGAAACCCGCGCCGTGCTCGCCGGCGGCGTCCGGAACAGGTAAACGCCTTACCTTTGAAAGGTATCGCCTCGCTTCGCCTGCGATGACACGGGTACCGGCGCCTATCCCATGTGCGACGGCAGCCAAAGCGCCAGAATCGGAAAGGCGATCAGGATTACCAGCCGAATAAGATCGGTGACGATGAACGGCAGCACGCCGCGGAAGATCGTCGAAAAGGTCACTTCCTGCACCACGCTCTTGATGACGAACACGTTCATCCCCACGGGCGGATGAATGAGTCCGAGTTCGACGGTCATCACGATGATCACGCCGAACCAGATCGGATCGAAGCCGAGTTGCACGATCACCGGAAAAATAATCGGAATGGTCAGGATGATCATCGCCAGCGAATCCATCAGGCAGCCGAGCACGATGTACATCAGCATGATCAGCGCCAGGACGCCGTAGCGGCCGAGACCAAGTGCGGTGAGAAACGCAGTCACGTTCTGCGGCGTCTGCGTCACGGTGAGGAAATAGCCGAACAGCAGCGCGCCGATCAGCACGGTGAGCACCGCGGCCGCCGTCCGCACCGCCTGCAGCAACGAGCGGCGGATTTCCGACCGCGTCAGCCGGCCGCGCAGGACGCCGATCAGAAGCGCGCCGGTCGCCCCGACGCCGCCCGCCTCCGTCGGCGTGAACAAGCCGCCATAGAGCCCGCCGATCACGAAGACGAACAGAAGCAGCATCGCCCAGATGTCGCGCAGACCCGTGAGGCGCTCTTTCCAGGTATGGCGCGGCGCGGCGGGAAGGAAATCCGGCCGCAGACGGCCGATGACCACCACCGTCAGCATGTCCATCGATGCCGCCAGCAGTCCGGGAATGATTCCGGCAATGAATAGCTTGCCGATATCCTGCTCGGTGATGATGCCGTAGACGGCGAGCACGGTCGAAGGCGGCAACATGGCGCCAAGCGTTCCGCCGGCAGCGATCACCCCGGTCGCGAACGATTGCGGATAGTTGTAACGCCGCATCTCCGGATAGGCGACGGTCGCGAATGTGGCGGCCGTGGCAACAGAGGAACCGGAGATCGCGGCGAAGCCGGCACAGGCGGCGATGGTGGCGATGCCAAGGCCGCCCCTGAAATGCCCCACGAACGAATTGGCGGCCCGGAACAGCTCACGGCTCATGCCGGAGTTCGACACGAAGGCGCCCATCAGCAGGAACATCGGGATGACGCCGAAGGTGTAGTCGGTCACCGTGCGCATCGAGGTATGGCCGATAATTTTCAGCGCGGCGTCGCCATTGACGAGATAGGCAAAACCGCTGACCCCGACGAGGCCCATCGCCATGCCGACCGGCACGCGCAGCAGCATCAGCGCGAACAGCGCAACAAATCCCAGGACGGCGACTGCGTCACCGCTCACGGCAATCACTCGACCGGCTTGATCTGGTATGCGGAGCCGAACTCATCGGGCTGGAAGATCAGCCGATAGGTACGGATCGCGATCAGCAGCACGGCCGAAACGTCGCCGAGCCAGGCGACGAGGAAAAACGGCCAGACCGGAAGGCGCAGATCGAAGGTCAGAACGTTGTCGGCGCGTGTGGTCCAGACCTTGTCGTAGAGCGTGTAGGTCTGCACCGTGACGACGAACAGCAGGACCAGCGTGGCGAAGACATCGATGAACCGTTGAAATCGCGGTCCGACATTGGCGTACAGCAGGTCCACGGTGATGTGGGTGCCGCGATAGCTCGTCGCCGCTATGCCCCAGAAGATCAGAATGCCGAGCAGCAACCGTCCGAAATCGTAGGCATCCGGAATTTGCACGTTGAAGAAATAGCGCAGCATGACCGAAAGGAAGATGTCGGCCGCAACAATGCCGATGAAGGTCGCGGCAACGAGTTCGATGAAATCGATGAACCAGTTCATCGGCCCGTGGGGCCGCTGCGGCACAGCAGCGCGCTGGTCCGATGCCGCGGCGTCCGCCGGCGCCGCCGGGGGGCTGGCCGGTTGCATCAATAGGCCGCTTTGTATTTGGCCAGCGCCGCCTTCAGTTCGTTCATGATCGTGTCAGGATCGCCGCCCGCGGCGCGCACGTTGTCCGCCCACTTCTTATGCAGAGGCTCGGCTGATTTCTTCCACTCGGTCAGTTGTTCGTCGGTGATCGTGTAGACCTCGTGACCCGGCATCGCCTTGATCTTGTCGAGCCCGGCGTGTTCGAAGTCCGCCCATGGGTCGGCGAACCTCGCCGCCCATTCGGTCGTGCAGTGATCGTCGATGACTTTCTGTTGCGCCGGTGACATCGACGCGTAGACCTTTGGATTCATCAGCCACTGGAACGTCGTCGTGTGGACCGGAACGTCCATGTGATACTTGGTGACCTTGTCCACGCCGAGCAGCACCGTCGACCCCCAGGGGAAAGTCCCCGCGTCGGCCACGCCCTTCTCGATGACGTCACGCACCTCGGTCGCGCTGGCCTGCACGTTGGTGCCGCCGAGCAGTGTCACCCAGGCCGCGATGGTCGCCTGCGACGGACGGATCTTCATGCCCTTGATATCGCCCGGCACCACGATCTTCTTTGTCTTGGAATGCCAGGTCAGCGGATCGAGGATGAACGAGAAGCAGGACTTCACACCTTTCATCTCGTTCGCCGCATATTTGCGATACCATTCGTCGATCGCGCGGATGCCGCCGTGGGCGTCGCCGATCAGGAACGGCAACTCGCCCGCCGCGATGATCGGGAAACGGCCCGGCTGATAACCCGGATTGACGTAAGTGAAATCGGCGATGCCGTCACGTGCCATGTCGTAATGGTCGAACGCCTTGCCGAGTTGCTGCGACGGAAAGACCTTGTAGGTGATGCTGCCGCCCGAGGCTTTCTCGACGTCGGCGCCCCAGTCCTCGATGGCCTTCTGCAGCGGATGCGTTGGCGGCACCCAGTGCGACAGCTTCAGTTCGATTTTCTTGTCGTTGGAGGCGTCGGGGGGCGCTTCTTGGACCGCCTCTTTGACTGCCTCCTGGGTCGCGTCCTTGATCGTGTCCTGCGCCGGTACGGTGGCGATCCCGAACATCAGCGCGAGGACAGCCGCACCGCAAAACCCAAGCAGGCGCATCCTTAGCATCGTGTCCTCCGCGTTTATTGATTGATTACAATTCGAACCATTGCCCGCGATCTAATCGCAAAAACGGCGGCCTGTACAGCACACGGCCGCCTGGCCCGTCCGCTCGCTAAAATTTTCGACGACCGCATCAGGAACTCTGCACGCTGTTCTTGAAAGTTGCCGCGCGCACGCGCCCGCCTTAACGCCGCGGCAGCAGCGGCCGGGCTATCGCGACCCCTGAAACGAAAGAACCGGGCGAGCGCTCTCCAAACGCAACGCCCCGTCATCAGGGACGTCGCATGTTCGGCAGGATCGCGGCTCGCGCCGTCGCCATGTTGATTGTCTGGTCGCCGTTCATCTTCGGCGATCCAAGCACCGCGCTGGCGCAATATCAGGTGGATGTCGACACGCTCGGGACGGTCGGATCGCTCGGACCAGTCGAACCGCCAGCTTTCCTCGGACCTTCGAACCAGACGCCTGCGGTAGCCGAACCGTTCGGGCTTCCCGTCGAGCCGGTGACGTTCGGACAAGTGCTCAGCAAATGGAACGGCCTCGTCGCCGACATCAGCGCCGACCGCGACATTCTCGCCCGTTGCCGCGATGACGTCGCGCGCTGCCCGCCGGCGGCGCAGAAATTCCTCGCCGTCATCGCAACCGGCCGCGCCCATGACGGCCGCAGCCGCGTCGGCACCATCAACCGCGCCGTCAACATGGCGATCCGGCCGGTGAGCGACGAAGCCCAGTGGGGCGTGCCCGATCGCTGGAGCGCGCCGCTTGCCACGTTCGCGAGCGGCCGCGGCGATTGCGAGGACTATGCGATCGCCAAGTACGTGGCGCTTCGGGAAGCCGGCGTGGCCGAGAATGCCGTGCGGCTTGTCATCGTCCGCGACCTCGGCAGCGGCGAAGACCACGCCGTCGTCGCCGCTTATGTCGACGACAAGTGGATCGTGCTCGACAATCGCCGCCTGGCGCTTATCGAGGCCGGCGAGATGCCGCGCGTGCGGCCGCTGTTCGTCTTCGACAGCGACGGCGTCAAAAGGTTCACGCCGCCGACGGCGGAGGCGCGTGACGCTCCGATGCCGGGCGAAAACGCGACGGCCATGCCCTCCGCCCTCGGATTTTAGATTTCGCCGCCGTAGGGACCCTGCGGATCGGCGAGCGATTGCAGGCGCAACGCCGCCGCGTGCGCAAACCGCAGCATGACCGTCTTGCGCCGCGCCGCCGCCAGCCGATGCTCCGGCGCTTCGGCAACAATCGAAGCCCCGAAGGCGTCGGCGACGATCAGCCCGGCATCCGCCGGGAATATCTCGCAGGGGACGTCGACGATGGTGGCGAAGAACAGCCGGTCGCAGTGCAGGCGATAGTCCATCCATTTCTGATCGGCGCGAAAATCGGCGACCGACGATTTGATTTCCACGATCAGGATTTCGCCATCACCGCCCAGCGCGACCAGATCGGCGCGGCGGCCCGACGGCAGCGGCAATTCGCTCACCACGCAATAGCCGAGTGCGTGCAGGAAGCGCGCGGTGCCGCGCGCTATCGCGAGTGCGGTCGCCGATTGCCGTCCGTCGACAGGCGGCATTGCCGGCAAAAGGTTGACGCTCATCGTCAGGATTCCAGGCAGCGGGTTCGGCGAAGGACGCGTTTGCAGTTTACGCACGCCACGCACTCCGACTGCACAACCGACACTACGGGACGCATCATTCTGCCGCGCCGGCGCGCTGCGGGAAAGCCCCGGCTAGCGCCGCGCGAGACGCCGCGATCACGCCGCGCTCGGTAATCAGGCCGGTTACCAGCCGCGCCGGGGTCACGTCGAACCCGTAATTCGCAACGGGCGTCCCGGCCGGTGCGACGCGCACGGTCTCGATCCGGCCGTCGGCGGTCTGCCCGGTCATTGTCGCCAGTTCGTCGGCGCCGCGCTGTTCGATCGGGATTTCGGCGATGCCGTCGGCCACCGTGAAATCGATGGTCGGCGACGGCAGCGCCACGTAAAACGGCACGTTGTTGTCGCGTGCGGCGAGCGCTTTCAGATAGGTCCCGATCTTGTTGCAAACATCGCCGTTGGCGGTGACGCGGTCGGTGCCGACGATCACCAGATCGACAAGGCCGTGCTGCATCAAATGACCGCCGGTATTGTCGGCGATCAGCGTGTGCGGCACGCCGTGCTGGCCGAGTTCCCATGCGGTGAGAGAGGCGCCCTGATTGCGCGGGCGGGTCTCGTCGGCGAAGACGTGAATCGGCAAGCCGTTGTCGTGCGCCAGGTAGATCGGCGCGGTGGCCGTGCCGACATCGACCGCCGCCAGCCAGCCGGCGTTGCAGTGGGTGAGCACATTGACCCGCTCGCCCGGCTTCTTTCGCGCGGCGATAGCCTCGATGAGCGGCAAACCGCTGCGGGCAATGCCGGTATTGATCGCGATATCCTGTTCGCTGATCTCGCCGGCGCGGCGGTAGGCGACGGCCGCGCGCTCGGAACGCGGCCGATTGCGCACGGCAGCCACCATCTCGTCGAGCGCCCATCTGAGATTGATCGCGGTCGGACGGGTTGCGAGGAGTATTTCGTAGGCACGCTCCAGCCCTTCGTCCGACGCGTCTTCGCGCAGCGCGAGCGCCATCCCATAAGCGGCAGTGGCGCCGATCAGCGGCGCGCCGCGGATCACCATGGCGCTGATCGCATGCGCCGCCTCCGCCAGCGTGGTGAGCCGCGCGGTCACAAAGCGATGGGGCAGCGCCGTCTGATCGATCACGCCGACTGACCAGCCGTCGGACTCCAGCCAGATGCTGCGCGTCGGTTTGCCGGCAACCTTCATGTGCAACCTTGTTCGAGAGCGATCTTTGTTATGTCGCAAGACCCGGCTTATGTCACGGCTTGCCGGGCCAGCGCCCTTGCTGGGTTAACGCTCTTGCCGCAATGTCGCGCCCGATCAATCCGGAGATGCCGATGGCCGCCCTCGATCTTGAGACCGAATACAGTCCGCGCCTGACGGTGCCGGATCACGCTGCGATTTTCGCCCGCTGGGCCCGCGCGGCGGAAGATTATCGCGCCGAGATGCTCAAGAGCGGCAAGGCCGAGCTTGGCCTTTCCTACGGCGAATCGGCGCGGGAGTTCGTCGATCTGTTTCTGCCCGCGGCGGGCGAAAAGGCACCGCTCGTCGCGTTCATTCATGGCGGTTATTGGCGGGCGATGGATCCTTCCTTCCACAGCCACATGGCGCGCGGGCTCAATGAGCTTGGCTGCGCGGTCGCGATGGTCGGCTACGACCTTTGCCCGATGGTCACTCTTGCCGACATCGTCCAGCAGATTCAGCGCGCCTGTGCCTTTCTCTGGCAACGGTTCGGCCGGCGCGTTCTGGTCTGCGGGCATTCGGCCGGTGGGCATCTCACAGCCGCGATGGTTGCGACCGACTGGCACGCGCTCTACTCGAAAGCACCGGTCGATCTGGTGCCAGCCGGCTATGCCATTTCCGGCGTCTTCGATCTCGCGCCGCTGACCGGCCTTCCGCTCAACCAGGACCTCCGGCTCGACGCGGAAGAGGCACGCCGGCTGTCGCCGCTGTTCTGGCCGGTGCCATCGGGCCGGGTGCTCGACGCCGCCGTGGGCGATCTCGAATCCAGCGAGTTCAAACGCCAGAGCCGCGCCATCGCGGATACCTGGCAGCAGCGCGGCGCGGAAACGCGGTACGCCGAAGCGCCGGGCAACCACTTCACCGTTCTCGATGGGCTTCCCGATCCCGCCAACGCGATGGTCGCGCGCCTTTTCGAATTGGCGCAAAAGGTCTCGCGATAGCAATCCACCAGAGATCAGCCCGTGGCCTTCTTCGCGTCGCCGGCTGGCGCGAGCAGCACGCAAGCGGATGCCGCGAAGATCAAGGCGAACCCAAGCATGTCGGTGAGTGTCGGCCGTTCGCCGAGAATGGCGACGGTAGAAATAACGCCGACCAGGGGAATACCGAGAATCCCAAGTGACGCCGTCGCCGCGGGCAACCGCTGCACGACCTCAAACCACATCGCGTACGCGATACCGCTGCCGGCAACGCCCATGAACACGGTGGCGAGCATCGATCCGACGTGAGCATTGTCGAGATCGAGCCTGCCGTCGAATGCAAAGAGGCCCGCGGCAGTGACGACGAACGCTATCGCAACCTGCCAGAATGCCGTCGCCAGGAAATCGAGCTGCAAGGGCGCCCATTTGACGTAGACCGTTCCGGCTCCCCAACTCAGGCCCGAGGCGATCGCGAGGACGAGGCCGAGCGGAACGCCCTTCGACGCCAGAGGATAGACCAGGACGGTGAGCCCGAGAGCACACAGCACGACCGCGAGCATCTGGCTCGGACTAGGCCGCTCGCGCAGCACGATCCAGGCGAGCAGAATGGTCCAGATCGGCATCGTATAGGCGAGTATCGCCACCCGCGACGTTGCCGCCGCCATTTGGGCGAAGGCGCTGAACAGGCTGAAGCCGACGATGTTGAGGAGCGAGAAGATGACGACGTGCGCGAAGACCTTGATGCTTGGGATGCGTAGCGATCGGCCCGTGGCCAGACAGACCGCCAGCAGCGTCAACGCGCCGAAGCCGGCGCTCAGGGTGCGCATGCTCAAGGGCGGAATGTCCAGCAGCGCGATCTTCATGATCGGCCAGCTGATGCCCCAGATCAGGCAAAGAATGACGAGCAGAATTCCGGCGCGAAGATCGCCGACCATCGCCCCCTGCTTCCCGTCGGCGCGGTCGCGGACGGTCACGGCGCGTACGCTCTGATGACGGAATGCCGACTTTCGGAATACCGATAGCCGACACGAGCGGCCGGCAGCGTGCGCTGCTTCGGCCGTCCTCCCGTTCGCGCGGTTTTTCCCGGCCGCGTGGTCATTGCGGACCTACTCCTGCCGGGCGGGGCAACGCGCGTCAATATTCCGCCGCGATGTCCAGCCATGCATGCGCCCTTCCATGACCTCCTGATCTCCTTCTCCCAACCCACCCGCGCCGACGCCTGACGTGCGTCCGATTTCGCACGTCCGCGCGCGCGCGGGCGGCTGCCGTCCGGCGGTCGTTGGCACGAGCCGACGAGGGAGAAGGTGGATATCGACGATCTGAAAAACCCCGAATACCGCAAGGGCCGGCGCAAGCCGGCGAAAGAAAGGAAGTCAGAGTCGCTGCGACTGGAGGCTCTCACGGAAGAAGACCGGCGGGCGCGGTTCGCCACCCGGACTGCCCGCGCCGAGTTCGGCCGGTTCTACTGGAACAACGAACTCGGCCGCCGTATGCAGCGGGAGCTGGAAAAATCCCGCCGCCTCAAGCGGGAAGCGGCTGAGCGGGCCAGCCAGCGCAAACGCAGAGGGTCAGACATCTAAGTTCCGGCCCCCGACAAAACCGGGGGCCGTTTTTTCATGCGATGACCGGATGGGCCGGCCGGTGGGCTGCTGCGGCCAGGCCGAACACCGTCAGCACGATGGCGCAGATGCAGCTCGGCACGAAGCTCGTCCATGGCAGCCCGGTCGCGTCCCATAAGGCGCCGCTGATGGTCGGGACGATAATCGCGCCGGTATAGCTGATGGTGAACATTCCGGCCGCCATGCGCGGCACGTCGCGGGGCTCGCTCAGAAACGGCGGCAGTGCCAACGTCGCCGTCATGGTGACGGAGCACGAGATGCCGATGAATGCTGCGCAGGCGCGGATCACCAGCGGCGTCGGCATGAACATGAAACCGAGAAACGCCGCCAGCAATAACGGGCCGAATACGGCAAACGGCCACAGCCGTCCCTGCAGCCGGTTCGATGCGACGAGGAGGATCGCGAGCGATGCGATCTGCGCCCCGTTGAGCCACGCAAAGGCCGGGCCCAACTGATCCGCCTGTCCCTGGCTGGTCAGATAGTCGCCGAGAAAAGCGTTAGCCGTGTAGTACGCGGCGTTATTGCCGCCGAAGGTAAGACCGAGAAGCCAGACCACCCTGCCGCCGAAATCCGGCCACCAGCGGCCGCCGATCGCGGATTCCACCTGCCGGTCCAGGCGATGCGGACCGAGCAGATAAAATGCCGGTACGATGAGCAATGCGACCAGGCCCCAGACGACGAGGTCGAGCCTCCAGCTGCCGCCGACGAGCGGCAGCACGAGGGGAATGGTCAGGGACGAACCAAGCGTCGCGCCGATGACCATGCCACTGGAATAGACAACGGTACCGAGCGCGATCCGCTTCGGCATCCATTCACGCACCAATGCCGGCAACGCCGGCTGCGTGATGGCGATACCGAAGCCCATCACGGCAACCGCCGCATAAAGCGTCCATACGTTGCTCGCGGCGCCCCTTCCGCCGCCGGCCAACGCAGCGATAGTGATACCGAGGATGACGGCAAACGTGGACCCGATCCGCGCGATGAGCAGCGATCCGACAATGGACGTGACGGCGAACACCGCGAGCGGCAAACCGATCAGAAGCCCAACCTGCGCTTCCGACATGCCCAAGTCGGCATGGACAAGCGGGATCACCGGGGGAATCGCCAGGAGCGACAGGCGAATGGCGACGCCCGCCAGACCCAGCGCGCAAAGGAGTTCTGATCAAGCGGCCGGCGCCAGGACCGGCTGCGGTATTTTCATTATGCGGCATCAAGATTTCGGGGGAAAGAGGGCCAAAAAAGAGGGCGCTGACTGCGTTCAAGAACTGCATCAGCGCGCACTGAGGCGCAAGGAAGCTATCGTCCTGCGGATAGGGCAAACACGCATGGCTCGGATGCATGACCCGGATGCTGGGCCCGGATGCTTGTCGCAATGGTGTGGGCCATTTGGAGGGCGGAGATGATCGGTTTCCCCTTGTTGCACCGCACTCCACGCTATGTTAGCAAACCCTCGATTTTCGCGGGGCTGCAGGGGGCATTTCCGCTGCCTCCACATCCTAAGTCCCGCTTGAATCCCAAGGGCTTGCTCCGAAGCATTCGCGCCGGTCGCGGGCCTTGCGGAAAAATTCCCGAAACGCACGCGCCAGAGAGCACGCGAGCTTAGAGAACGCACTTGGCAGGCGAGAAACCCCTAGTGTCCGGCATGGCCGGCCGTTACGCGACCGCGCTGTTCGAACTGGCGCGCGACGCCAACGCAATCGACGCCGTGAAAACGGACCTCGATCGTTTCGATGCGCTGGTCGCAGAAAGTCCCGACCTCACGCGGCTGGTCCGCAGCCCGGTCTTTTCCGCCGACGAGCAGTTGCACGCACTGACCGCCGTGCTCGACCGTTCCGGCATCGGCGGTCTGGCGGCCCAATTCCTCAAGCTGGTGACGTCGAACCGCCGGCTGTTCGCCGTGCGCGACATGGTCCGCGGATACCGCGAGCTGGTCGCCGAGCACAAAGGCGAGACCACGGCGGAAGTCACGGTCGCCGAACAGCTCAAGGACGACCACGTCGCCGCGCTGCGCGGCGCGCTCAAGGCTGTCAGCGGCAAGGACGTCGATCTCAATATCACGGTCGATCCCGCCATCATCGGCGGGCTTGTGGTCAAGCTCGGCAGCCGCATGGTGGACAGCTCACTGCGCACCAAACTCAATTCGATCAAGCACGCGATGAAAGAGGCTCGATAATGGATATCCGCGCCGCGGAAATCTCCGCCATCCTCAAGGAGCAGATCAAGAATTTCGGCCAGGAGGCCGAGGTTTCGGAAGTCGGCCAGGTGCTGTCGGTCGGTGACGGCATCGCCCGCGTCTACGGCCTCGACAACGTCCAGGCCGGCGAGATGGTGGAGTTCGAGAGCGGCGTGCGCGGCATGGCGCTCAACCTCGAAATCGACAATGTCGGCATCGTGATCTTCGGCTCCGACCGCGAGATCAAGGAAGGCCAGACCGTCAAGCGCACGCGCGCCATCGTTGAGGTGCCGGTCGGCAAGGGCCTTCTCGGCCGCGTCGTCGACGCGCTCGGCGATCCGATCGACGGCAAGGGACCGATCAAGGCCGACCACAAGGCCCGCGTCGACGTGAAGGCGCCCGGCATCATTCCGCGCAAGTCGGTGCACGAGCCGATGGCGACGGGACTGAAAGCCATCGATGCCCTGATCCCGATCGGACGCGGCCAGCGCGAGCTGATCATCGGCGACCGCCAGACCGGCAAGACCGCGATCGCGCTCGACACGATCCTGAACCAGAAGCCGCTGAATGCGTCAGGCGACGAGAAGATCAAGCTCTACTGCGTCTATGTCGCGATCGGCCAGAAGCGCTCGACTGTGGCGCAGTTCGTCAAGGTTCTGGAAGAGCAAGGCGCCCTTGACTATTCGATCGTGGTCGCCGCGACGGCCTCCGATCCGGCGCCGATGCAATTCCTGGCGCCGTTCGCCGGCTGCGCCATGGGCGAATATTTCCGCGACAACGGAATGCACGCGGTCATCATCTACGACGATCTCTCGAAGCAGGCGGTCGCCTACCGGCAGATGTCGCTCTTGCTGCGCCGTCCTCCGGGACGCGAGGCCTATCCCGGCGACGTGTTCTATCTGCATTCGCGCCTTCTCGAGCGCGCCGCCAAGATGAACGACGACCACAAGGCCGGCTCGCTCACCGCGTTGCCGGTGATCGAGACGCAGGCGAACGACGTGTCGGCCTACATTCCGACCAACGTGATTTCGATCACCGACGGTCAGATCTTCCTCGAGACCGACCTGTTCTATCAGGGCATTCGCCCGGCGGTGAATGTCGGTCTTTCGGTGTCGCGTGTCGGCTCGTCGGCGCAGACCAAGGCCATGAAAAAGGTCGCCGGCCGCATCAAGGGCGAGCTCGCGCAGTACCGCGAAATGGCGGCGTTCGCGCAGTTCGGCTCCGACCTCGACGCCACCACGCAGCGGCTGCTCAGCCGCGGATCGCGGCTTACCGAACTGCTCAAGCAGCCGCAGTTTTCGCCGCTGAAGATGGAAGAGCAGGTCTGCGTGATCTACGCCGGCGTCAACGGCTATCTCGATCCGCTGCCGGTCGGCCGGGTCCGCGCGTTCGAGGACGGTCTGCTCGGCGCGCTGCGTCAGCAGCACCCCGAAATCCTCAGCACCATCCGCGATTCCCGCGACCTCGATGACGCCACGACCGGGAAGCTCAAGGCGGCGGTGGAGAGCTACGCCAAGACGTTCGCGGCCTGAGCGGGAAATCGTCCAACTCCGATGGCATCCCTCAAAGACCTGCGCAACCGCATCGCCGCCACCAAGGCGACGCAGAAAATCACCAAGGCCATGCAGATGGTCGCGGCATCGAAGCTGCGCCGCGCCCAGGCGACGGCCGAGGCGGCGCGACCCTACGCGACGCAAATGGACAAGGTGCTCGGCAACATCGCCGCGTCGGTTGCCGGATCGGAAACGGCGCCGCGGCTTTTGCGCGGCACCGGCAATGACGGCGTGCACCTGCTGCTCGTCTGCACCGCCGAGCGCGGCCTGTGCGGCCCGTTCAACACCGCCATCGTCCGGCTGGCGCGCGAGCGGGCGAATGCGCTCATGGCCGAAGGCAAAGAAGTCAAATTCTTCTGCGTCGGCCGCAAGGGCTACGACCAGTTGCGCCGGCTCTACGCCAGCCAGATCATCGAAATGGTGGACCTGCGCGGCGCGCGCACGCTGCGCTTCGAACATGCCGAGTCGATCGCCGAGAAGGTCATCGCCCGTTTCAACAATTTCGAGTTCGACGTCTGTACCCTGTTCTTCTCGCGCTTCCGTTCGGTGATCGCGCAGATTCCGACAGCGCAGCAGATCATTCCGCCGGTGTTCGACGACAAGGCCGCCGACGCGCTGGGCGGCGCGGCTTACGAATTCGAGCCGGACGCCGAGGACATCCTGCACGATCTGTTGCCGCGCAATGTCGCCGTGCAGAGTGTTCCGCGCGCTGCTGGAGAACGCGGCTTCCTTCTACGGCGCCCAAATGTCGGCGATGGACAACGCGACCCGCAACGCCGGCGACATGATCCGCCGGCAGACGCTCACCTACAACCGCACGCGCCAGGCGATGATCACCAAGGAACTGATCGAGATCATCTCCGGCGCCGAAGCGCTATAAGTCTTTTTGAAGAGGGCCATGATGGCAAACGCAGTCGGACGTATCACCCAGGTCATCGGCGCCGTCGTCGACGTGCACTTTGACGATCATTTGCCGGCGATTCTCAACGCGCTGGAGACGAAGAACCAGGGCAATCGCCTCGTGCTCGAAGTGGCGCAGCATCTCGGCGAGTCCACGGTGCGCACCATCGCGATGGACACCAGCGAGGGGCTGGTGCGCGGCCAGGAGGTTTCCGACACCGGCGCGCCGATTTCCGTTCCGGTCGGCCAGGGACTGCTCGGGCGCATCATCAACGTGATCGGCGATCCGGTCGACGAGGCAGGTCCGGTCAAGGGTGAAAGGGTCCGCGCGATCCACCAGGAGGCGCCGGCCTATACCGATCAGTCCACCGAGGCCGCGATCCTCGTCACCGGCATCAAGGTCGTCGACCTGCTCGCGCCTTACGCCAAGGGTGGCAAGATCGGCCTGTTCGGCGGCGCCGGCGTCGGCAAGACCGTGCTGATCATGGAACTGATCAACAACGTCGCCAAGGCGCACGGCGGCTATTCGGTGTTCGCCGGCGTCGGCGAGCGCACCCGCGAGGGCAACGACCTCTATCACGAGATGATCGAGTCGGGCGTCAACAAGGACCCGCATAAGGGCTCGGTCGAAGGCTCCAAGTGCGCGCTGGTCTACGGCCAGATGAACGAGCCGCCCGGCGCCCGCGCCCGCGTCGGCCTCACCGGCCTGACCGTCGCCGAGCATTTCCGCGATCAGGGTCAGGACGTGTTGTTCTTCGTCGACAACATCTTCCGCTTTACGCAGGCCGGCTCGGAAGTGTCGGCGCTGCTCGGCCGTATTCCTTCGGCGGTGGGCTATCAGCCGACGCTCGCGACCGACATGGGCGCGCTGCAGGAGCGCATCACGACGACGACCAAGGGTTCGGTGACGTCGGTGCAGGCGATCTACGTGCCGGCCGACGACCTGACCGACCCGGCGCCGGCGACTTCGTTCGCCCACCTGGACGCCACCACCGTGCTGTCGCGCGATATCGCCGCAAAGGGCATCTATCCGGCGGTCGATCCGCTCGACTCCACGTCGCGCATGCTCTCGCCGCTGATCGTCGGCGAGGAACACTATGCCGTCGCCCGTCAGGTCCAGCAGGTGCTGCAACGCTACAAGGCGCTGCAGGACATCATCGCCATTCTGGGCATGGACGAGCTGTCGGAAGAGGACAAGCTCACGGTCGCGCGGGCGCGCAAGATCGAGCGCTTCTTGTCGCAGCCGTTCTTCGTCGCCGAGGTCTTCACCGGCTCGCCCGGCAAGCTTGTCGACCTGCAGGACACGATCAAGGGCTTCAAGGGTTTGGTCGAAGGCAAATACGACCACCTCCCGGAAGCGGCGTTCTACATGGTCGGAACGATCGAAGAAGCCGTCGAGAAGGGCAAGAAGCTGGCGGCCGAGGCATAAGTCATGGCCGCGCTTCATCTCGAGTTCGTCTCGCCGGAAAGCGTGCTGTTCTCGGGCGAAGTGGATCAGGTCGATCTGCCCGGCGCGGAAGGCGACATGGGCATTTTCGCCGATCACGCGCCGCTGGTGACGACACTGCGGCCGGGCATCATCACGATCTTCCGTGGCGGCGCCCGCGAGCCGGTGGTGATCACCGGCGGCTTCGCCGAAGTCGGCCCCGCCGGCCTGACGATTCTTGCCGACCGCGCCGTGGCGCGGGCGGATTTCGACATGGCGTCGCTCGCTTCGGAGATCAAGGATGCCGAAGAGGACGTCGCGGATACGACCGACGAGGCGGTGCGCGACAAGCTCGCGCGCCATCTCGATCAGTTAAAGGCGCTGCAGGCGGCGCTCGGCGTGGCGGACCAGGCCGCACACTAGGCCGCACCGGTCGCGCGGCGCAGCCCGCGGCGGCATGCTATGATCTGGTGTGACGCGGCCGGCTGCATGACATGAACCGAAAAATCGCGGCTATCTTTGCCGCCGATATCGCAGGCTACAGCAGGCTCGTCGCCGAGGACGAGGAAGAGACGCTGCGGCGGCTCGCCTCATATCGCTCGGTGATGGACGACTTCATCGCGCGTGCCGGCGGCCGGATTTTCAATACCGCCGGCGATGCGGTCCTTGCAGAATTTCCGAGCGCGGTGGAGGCGGTGCGTTGCGCCATCGACATCCAGGAAAGCCTGCGCACGCGGAACCTTGCCTATCCGACCAGCCGGCAGATGAGTTTCCGCATCGGCATCACGATCGGCGACGTCGTCGAACGCGACGGCGACCTGCTCGGCGACGGCGTCAATATCGCAGCGCGGCTGGAAGGGATCGCGCCGGTCGGCGGTATTTGCATCTCACGCACCGTGCACGAGCAGGTAGCGAATAAACTATCGGTGCAGTTCGCCGATATCGGCGAGCAGCAGGTCAAGAATATCCCGACACCAATTCACGCCTACAAGATCGAGATGCGGCCGGACGACGGCCGGGTCGAGCCGCTGCCGGTGGCGAAGTCGGCGGCGCCGCCGAAGAGCACGGCGTGGATCGTCCCCACCGCCGTCGCCGCGGCCTGCGTGCTGGCGATCGGCATCGCGGCAACGGCCTATCTGATGATCGCGCGGCCGAGCCAGTCCAATCGATCGCCCCAAGCCGACACGCCGCAAGCGGCGATAGACCCCGCATCGTCGCGGACCGACCGCGCGACGCAATCGGCCATGACGGAGCAAAAAACCGGCCCGGCGGCTGCCGAGACACTGGTGCCCGAAGTGATACCGTTGATCGCCGACCGCGCGCGCGTCAACATCCGCAACGAGTATGTTTCGGCGCCGGACCACAAGGCTCTGGCCATCAGCGGCGGCCCGCTTGGATTCATTACCGGCCAGGCGAGCGACGAGGCTGCCAAGACCGCGGCACTCGATATGTGCCAGAAGCGCGCCGACGTGGTCACGCCGGGTCGGCAATGCGAGCTTTACGCCGTCGGCAACAGGGTCGTTTACGAGCGCGGCCATCCGCCGATGCCGCCGACACCGTGGGTCGCTCGCGATCCGTCGATCGAACGGCCACTGGTCGCCGAAGAAATTCCGCTGCTGCGGGAGCAGGCCAAGACGAGAGTAGAGAAGGGATACGTGCCGGGCCGCAAACCGAAGGCGCTCGCGATTGCGTCGGCAGGCGGCTACAGCTTCTACCTCAATCAGGAAAGCACCGACGAAGCGGTGCGGCGGGCGCTGGAGTTTTGCGGCGGCAACGCCGGGGTGCCGTGCATCATCGCCGCGATTGACGACGCGTTCGTGGTGCCAATTCCGACGACGATGAAGCCGATCGGCCTATTTCGCCCCGCAACCGCCGTCAGCGTCGCGCCGGCATTGCGGGAGGATCTCGCGCGGCGCCTTGCCAATTCACCGGGCGGCTGGAGCGCGGTCGCGGTCGGGGACAGCACGAAAATCGGTCTCGGGTTGAAAGCGGCCAGCGAACAGGAAGCGATTAATGGAGCCTTGGCGGATTGCGCCAAACAGGACCGCTCCTGCCGGGTGATCGCGATCGGACCTTTTGCGGTCGAGCCCAAATAACGGGCGCCGCCGCGCGGCCCGCGAAGCTAACGCAGAATCTCGACCAGCAAGACCCAGGCGTTCCAGACCGTGGCCGCGAGCAGCCTGGATCTCGCTCATTCCGAGTTTTCCGCGCCGCCAACGGACGGCTTCAGGCAAACTTCTGAAATTCCGCCACCACGCGCTCATAGACCGCGCGCTTGAACGGCACGACGAGATCGGGAAGATTTTGCAGCGGCTCCCAGCGCCACGCCACGAATTCCGGCGCGTGCCCGCCCGCCGGATGCTCGATGTTGATTTCGCTTTCGTCGCCGGTGAAGCGGAGCGCAAACCATTTCTGCGTCTGGCCGCGGTATTTGCCGCTCCACGCGTAACCCGCAATCTCGGCCGGGATGTCGTAGGTGAGCCATTCCGCGATCTCGCCGAGACGCTCCACCGAGGTCACGCTGGTCTCTTCGCGCAACTCGCGCAATGCGGCCGGCCACGGGTCCTCGCCGGGATCGATGCCGCCCTGCGGCATCTGCCAGACGTGAGTGTCGTCAACGTGTTCGGGGCCGCCGATGCGGCGGCCGATAAAGGCGTGGCCGGCGCGATTAAGCACGGTCAGGCCGGCGCAAGGGCGATAGGGGCGATCTTCCAGGGACATGCGGATGATGAATTGGTGAGGTGCGGATGGCGGGCGATAGAGGCGAGGTGTACCCAATCTATGCGTCGTTCGCCACTTCGCCGAGCGCTTAGCTCTGTTTCGCCTTCAGGGCGACCGCGGTGATGGGAACCAGCAGCAGCCCGCGGCTCTCGGCGCCCTTCGCCCATTTGGCGATCTGCTCGATCGACACCGGCAGCGCCGAAGATACGCCGACAGCCACGCCATGCTCGCGCGCCGCCATTTCCAGGCGGCCGAGCGCGTGTTCGATCTCGGCCGGCGTCGCAACCGAGTCGAGGATGACGTCGGCCTTGGCAAACGGCAGATTGTTGGCGCCGGCGACGCGTCCGGCGACGCTTCTCGGATTGGAGCCGTCGTCGACAAAGATCAGGCCGTGCTTGGCGGTTTCGCGCAACACCGGCGAGAACGCCGGTTCGGAAGCCGTGAACCGCGCGCCCATCGCGCCGATGATGCCGACATAGCCCTGGAACCGGCTCATCATCCAGTACAGCCGGTCGAGATTTTGCTCCGGCGTCAGCGAGGTCAAAAGCGTCTGCGGCCCGGAATCATTCTCCGGATAACCGACCGGTTCCATCGGCGCCTGCAAAAGGATCTCGTGACCTTCGCCGCGTGCCCGCGCGACCTGACGCGCAACATCGGGGCTATAGGGCATAAACGCGAGAGTGACAGCACCCGGAAGCCTCGCGATAGCATCGGCGGTGGCGCTCGTGCTGATGCCGAGACCGCCGACGATGAGCGCGACGCGCGGCGCGTCGGGCCTGTTGGCCAGCGGTGCGACCGGGCGGGCAAAGGCATCCGCCGGCCGGACACCATCCGCGGCGATCTTCGGCACCGGGCCGTGCGACGTCATTTCGACGAATTTCTGCTCCGGGCCTTTTTGCTCCGGACCTTTCAGCTCCGCGCCTTTTTGCTCGGCAGCTGCGCCTTCGGCCGGGCCGGAACCGTTGCCGGCGGCGGGTATCACCACCTCCTGCCGTTCCCCGGTCTTGCCGTCGATGATGGTGACGGTCTTGGTATTCCCCGCGTTGGGCGCCTGGCTCGCCGGGACCGAAATCATGGCCGGGCCGTTCGCCGCTCCATCGTTGCGGGCCGTGGTCGGCGCCGCGGGCGGGGCCGGGTCCGATACCACGATCTGATCCGGCTTCTTCGGTTTCATCGCGGCGTGAAGATCGACCGGCACCGCGACCATCGGCTCGCCGCCGTATGGATTGTCGCCGATGATCGCCCACAGCATGAAGGCGCCGACAAAGATCGCGAGCGCCGCGACAATGATATGGGAAAACGAGAACGGAAACTTGAACCGCCGTTTAAGCGGCGTTTTGAGCTGCCCCTGGCCCAGCGGGGCGCTCAGGTCATCGGCCGTCATGGTTTCGTCCCTGGGCCATCAGCTCGTAGTCCCGGGCACGTCGGTGCCCCGGCGAATCAATCAACGAAGTCTATCACGGGCGGTCAAAGCACCGGATGGCGGGTTCCGCCCGCCCCAGACCCCCAAAAACAAACGGGGCGGCACCTGGCCGCCCCGTTTCCGTATCGATAAAGCCCCGTTTAGTTCGGCACAGCGGCCTTCGGGTTCGGCGGGAACGCCGCATCGGTGATCGTCCCACGCAGGAGATCGAGGGCCTCCTTGAGCGCGCGGTCATCCTTTTCGTCCGGCGGCACGTAAGACTGCGAGCCGGATTCCTCGTTGCCTTCCGCCTTGAGATGGCCGCGAAGCGAGGCCTCGCCCTTGGTGTCGGTCCGCGCCTTGAGGTCGTCGGGCACTTCCTGCAGGACCTCGATGTCCGGCGTGATGCCCTTGGCCTGGATGGAGCGGCCGGACGGCGTGAAATAACGCGCCGTGGTCAGCCGCAGCGCACCGTTGCCAGCGCCGAGCGGGATGATGGTCTGCACCGAGCCCTTGCCGAACGACCGGGTACCGACGAGCGTCGCACGCTTGTGGTCCTGAAGCGCGCCGGCGACGATTTCCGAGGCCGACGCCGAGCCGCCGTTGATCAACACGATAACGGGCTTGCCCTTCGTCAGATCGCCCGGTCGCGCATTGAAGCGCTGCGTCTCTTCGGCATTGCGGCCACGGGTCGAGACGATCTCGCCTTTGTCGAGGAACGCATCGGAGACCGAGATCGCCTGATCGAGCAGGCCGCCGGGATTGTTGCGCAGGTCGATCACGAAGCCTTTGACCTTGTCCGCGCCGAGCTGGCTGGTGAGATCGGCGATCGCCTTCTTCAAGCCCTCGGTGGTCTGCTCGTTGAACTGCGTGACGCGGATATAGCCGACGTCGTCGCCTTCGTTGTGCGAACGGACCGACTTCACGCGAATAACGTCGCGAACGATCGTCACGTCGATCGGCTTGTCCGCGCCCTTGCGCATGATGGTGAGCTTGATCTTGGTGTTCACCGGGCCGCGCATCTTTTCCACGGCTTGGTTGAGCGTCAGGCCCTGCACCTGCTCGTCGTCGAGCTTGGTGATGATGTCGTTGGCCATCACGCCGGCCTTGGCCGCAGGCGTTTCATCGATCGGCGCGACTACCTTGACGAGCCCGTCCTCCATGGTGACCTCGATGCCGAGGCCGCCGAACTCGCCGCGGGTCTGCACCTGCATGTCGCGGAAGCTCTTCGGGTCCATATAGCTCGAATGCGGATCGAGCCCGGCGAGCATGCCGTTGATGGCCGACTCGACGAGCTTGCTGTCGTCCGGCTTCTCGACATAGTCGGCGCGCACCCGCTCGAACACGTCGCCGAACAGGTTGAGCTGCCGGTAGGTATCCGCCGAAGCTGCTTTCGCAATTGATCCGACGAAGACGGAGTGGGGCTGCGTCGCCAGGAGTGTTAGCCCGGCCCCCGCGATCGCGCCCAGGAAAATGAGTGAAGTTTTGCGCATCATCCGCGAACCTTTTCACCTTCGTTTGTTGCCCACCACGGGCTTGGATCGATGGGAGCCCCGTCCTTGCGGAACTCCACATAGAGTACAGGCTGCTTGGACCTGGTCGCCGTGGCTGCCGCGGCCGCAGATACCTGCGTTCCGCCGCCCATCACCCCCACCGGCTCACCAGTTAGCACAAACTGGCCGAGATCGACGGAAATCCGCTCCATCCCCGCTAACAGCACATGATAGCCGCCGCCTGCGTTCAGGATCAAGAGTTGGCCATAGCTGCGAAACGCCCCGGCGTAAACAACCCAACCGTCGCAGGGCGACGTGATCTGCGCCCCGGCATGAGTGCCAATCGATTGGCCCCTCTGGGTTCCGCCAACTCCGTCGGAACCGCCGAAATCGCGGATTTTCACGCCGTTGACCGGCAGACGCAAATGCCCGCGCGTGGACGCGAACGCAACCGCGGGAGCAAGACGCCCGGGATCCTTGAGCGCGGCAAGATCTGGCCGCGTGGCGTCCTCCTCGATCGAGCGCGCCTCGGCGCGCGCTTTGCGCGTCGTCGGGTCGAGGCCTGATTCGAGCTTGGCGATGAGGTCCTTGAGACCGTCGACCTGATGCGCCAGATCGCTGGCTCGCGTCCGCTCAGTGTCGAGCGCCTCCTCGGTGGTCGCTTGCTTCTTCTGCCGTTCTTCGATCAGCACGTTCATGCGCAACTGCTCGCGGCCGAGCAGATCGAGATCGTGCGCCAGACGATCGTGTTCGGCGGCGATATCCTTGCGCACAGTCAGGAGATCGGCGAGATCGCCCGCGAGCGCGTCGGCCTGGCCGCGCATGTCGGGGAGTACGGCGCCGAGCGCAATCGCGGTGCGTACCGCGTTCAGTGCGTCTTCCGGCCGGACCAGCAGCGCCGGCGGCGGTTGACGCCCGATGCGCTGGAGGGCTGCAAGGATTTCGACGATCGCGGTGCGGCGCTCGTCGAGCGACTTTCGGATGTCGTTCTCCTGGTCGTCGAGCGGCTTGAGCCGCGCGCGCGTCGCCTCGATGGTCGCCTCGACGTCGCGCACACGCGCCGCGGTATCGATGAGCTGCTGGTTGAGCGCGCGCCGATCGTCGCCGATACTTTCGATCTCGCGCCGGAGCTTGGCTTGACTTTCCGCCGAGGCGCGCTCCTGCGCCCGAACGGAGTCGAGTTCCTGATCGTGCTGCTTGAGCGCATCGGCATTGCTTGGCGCGGGCTCAGCGCCCGGCGTGGCCGCCGGTGGCGCCGCAACCGCGGGCGGCTGTCCCGCACCCGCCGGTATCTGGCTGGGCGGGGACTGCGCGAATGCGGCGATATCGGCGCCAAACGGCAGCACCAAAGCCAGTGCCGATCCGAGCACAAAGCGCGGATCAGTGCGGCTCGACCGTTTGAGAATCATGGTGTTCAAGGGTAGGCGCCAACCTCAGGAACGCAAGACAAAGCGTGCCGGATTCGACCGGATTAAGACCCAGACCGGCTCTAGTCGTCACATATCGGTGAGGCAAGATTAAGAATAATTAAGGCAATTCACGCCCTATGATAGGGGTGCCCGGCGAGGATGGTGCAGGCCCGGTAGAGCTGTTCGAGCAGCATCGCCCGGACTAGCTGGTGCGGCCAGGTCGCCTTGCCATAGGCCAGCCGGATTTTGGCCCGCTCGACCAGGCTTGGCGCCAAACCATCTGCGCCCCCGATGACAAAGCACACGACCGGACGGTCGGCGGCCCGCCATTCGCGCAACAGGCCGGCGAACGCCGCACTGTCGAGGCTTTCGCCGTTCGGATCGAGAACCACCACTGTTGCAGTGTCGGGAATGATGGTGGCGAGCGCGATCGATTCCTCGACGCGCCGGCGTTCGGCGTCCTGGGCGCGGCTTTCGCGGATTTCGACGATTTCGATGCCGCGGAACCCGAGCGAGCGGCCGGTCGCTTCAGCGCGTTTGAGATATCCCGCGGTAAGCTCGCGCTCCGGACCTTGCTTGAGGCGGCCGACGGCCGCGATGAGGAGGCGCATGGCGCGTTTCCCGGTCGCCGTGCGAAGGTGCGCGCGCTGCAAGCGCGCCCCGCCCGACGCCCGTCCAGGAACTTTAGCCGTTCATCCGGCGAAGCCTGCCGGCTCGCCGCAGGATGACGGATCGCGAGAAGCTAGCCTGCGCGCCGGATCGACCGGCCGCCCGACCACATCTTCTCAAGATCGTAGAATGCACGCACTTCGGGGCGGAAGACGTGAACGATCACATCGCTCGCGTCGATCAGCACCCAGTCGCAATGCGGTACACCTTCCACCCGCGCGGCGACGCCGGCCTTGTGCAAATCCTCGACGATCCTGTCGGCGACCGAGCCGACATGACGCTGCGACCGGCCGGAAGACACGACCATGTAGTCGCCGATCGAAGATTTGTCTCGCAGATCGATGGTGAGGGTGTCCTCCGCCTTCATGTCGTCGAGGCGGGCAAGGACTAAACGAAGGATCTCCTCGGCGTCAGGACGCATTCTGGAGACCGGTTCGGGCGCGCGACGTTCGGCCCGAAGAGTGACAGGTGTGGACAGGGGTCCTTATCCTTTCGCTCCATTTTCCGCCCCGGCGCAGGCGTCCGGGACACCTCTAAGATAGGCACGCTAAGTTAACAGTTTCAACTCTTTCACCGTCATCTTATTGCAATCTTAAGGCTTCGTCAGTCGTCGTGCCGCGCCCGCGCCGCCCGCAACGCGGTCGAGGACAACGGCGATTTGAGACCGTGCAGATAAATCCAGGCCGGCGGCTTTCGTTCCGGCAGCGTCTGCGCCGCCGCCTCCGGAATGCGCGCGTGGCGAAGCGCCTCGCCAGCGACGCCGGACGACGCGTAAAGGCTCGGGCCGAGCCGGTCGACGATGGCGATCGGCACCAGCGACGCGATGCCCCGCCAGCGCTGCCAGCGATGAAAGCTGCGCAAATTGTCTGCACCCATGATCCAGACAAAGCGGACCTGCGGGCAGCGCCGCACCAGGTAGCTCACGGTCTCGTAGGTGTAGCGCGTGCCGATCTGGGCCTCGATGTCGGTGACATCGATACGCGGATGATGCGCGAGCGCCCGCGCCACGACGACGCGGGCGGCCAGCGGCGCCAGACCGTGGGTATCCTTGAGCGGATTGCCCGGCGTGACCAGCCACCAGACTCGATCGAGACCGATCCGCTTCATGGCGAGAAGACAGGCGGCGCGATGCGCCGCATGCGGCGGGTCGAAGGTGCCGCCGAAGAGCCCGATGCGCATGCCGGGCGCGTTAGGCGGTAGCACAACGCGCGATCTGGGCACGGCCAGCGCGTTGGCCGCACCAGGAGGCGGGAACTCACAGTTCATGACGTCAGAAACAACCCCTCCCCAGCGTCCGCCGCCACCGTTTGCCGGGGCGGAGACCAAACTCTACGGCCGCGTCTGCCCGTTGCCGTGGATCCGATAATTGAAACTCGTGAGCTGTTCGACGCCGACCGGACCGCGCGCGTGCATCCGACCGGTAGCAATGCCGATCTCGCCGCCGAAACCGAATTCGCCGCCATCGGCGAACTGGGTCGAGGCGTTGTGCAGCACGATCGCCGAGTCCACCTCGCGGAGGAATTTTTCCGCCGCGGCGCGATCCTCGGTGACGATCGCATCGGTATGATGCGAGCCATAGCGCTCGATATGAGCGATCGCCGCGTCGACGCCGTCGACGACGCCAGCCGTGAGAATGGCGTCGAGATATTCGGTTCCCCAATCGGCGGCGCTGGCCGGCTTCACGCGGCTGTCGGCCGCCTGCACCGCGGCATCGCCGCGCACCTCGCAACCGGCATCGATGAGCATGGCGACAAGCGGCTTCAGAAATTTCTCAGCGCCGGCGCGATCGACCAGCAGCGTCTCGGCTGCTCCGCACACGCTGGTGCGGCGCATTTTGGCGTTGAGTACAATCGCCTTGGCCATCTTGAGCTTGGCCGCGCCATCGACGTAGACGTGACACACGCCTTCGAGATGCGCGAAAACCGGCACGCGCGCTTCGGTCTGCACACGCTCGACCAGATTCTTGCCGCCGCGCGGCACGACGACATCGATGGCGCCGTCAAGGCCCGCGAGCATCATGCCGACCGCTGCGCGATCGCGCGTCGGGACGAGCGAAATGGCGGCCGCCGGCAATTCCGCCTGCGTGAGGCCCTCCACGAGTGCGGCATGAATCGCGCGCGTCGAGCGGTAGCTTTCGGAACCGCCGCGCAGGATCACCGCATTGCCGGCTTTCAGGCACAGCGCGCCGGCATCCGCGGTGACGTTCGGACGGCTTTCGTAGATCACCCCGACCACGCCAAGAGGCACACGCACCCGCTCGATGCGCATGCCGTTCGGACGCCGCCAGGTTTGCAGGATCGTGCCGACCGGATCCTTGAGCTTGCGGACTGCGTCGAGCCCCGCCGCCATCGCCTCAACCCGCTTCGGATCGAGCGTGAGCCGGTCCAAAAAAGTAGGCGTTGCGCCAGCGGACTTCGCCTCGGCGATGTCTTCGGCATTGGCGGCAAGGATGGCCGGCCGCGAACGCCGGATCGCCGCGGCCATGGCCGCAAGCGCGCGGTTCTTGCGCGCTGCCGGCGCCAGCGCCAGCGCATGCGCGGCCTCGCGCGCCGCGCGGCCGAGGTCGCGCATGGTTGCGTCGAGGTTGTCCGCACTGCCCATGGCCTTGAGAGGAGCATTCATGGCCTTGATCCGTCTCGCATTCAGGATTTCCTACCATGTCCTGCGAGGCCGGGCGAGGCGGCTGCGCGCCCCGTGTTGTCCACATCGGTCCACATGCCTTCGCGGCACGGTCACAGAAACCGCCGAAAGTGCGGGGCGTGGAGGGCTGTCGCTCCTCGGATGCCGCGCAGGGAGGGTTGTCGTGGGGATATCAATAAATCGTTCGCCCGGCCAGTTGC
Organism: uncultured Alphaproteobacteria bacterium; assembly: GCA_963850245.1. Lineage (GTDB taxonomy): Bacteria > Pseudomonadota > Alphaproteobacteria > Rhizobiales > Xanthobacteraceae > BOG-931. The sequence continues at coordinate 166,709 of CAWKLA010000003.1, forward strand.
CGCGCCGGTTCCCGGTGGGAGCCACTTACGTAATCGAGGGATATGGCGGCGAGGAAGGGAAATTGCGCGTGATTGCGCGATACGTGGTCCTTCCCGGCGGACGGCGGATCAATGTTCCCGCCGATCTTTCGACGCCGACGGCGCCCCGCGCGCTGGCTTTCCGGCGCCGGGCCAGCGCCAAACAATCCGCACCGAAGACCAGGCCGCCAAGCCGCACCAAGAAATTTGCCGCCCGGCGAGGAACCGCCTAGCGCGCTTGGGGGTTGACTGACCAGCGCCGGGCGAAGCCCCCCAGCCCCTCACCCACAATCACCCGGCGTTGAATCCCGGTCGCCTCAGGCGGCCGGGATTCCCCCGCTTGCCGCACAAACGAAATCGCAAATCGCAATTGAGGAATATCATTCCGGCCCCACGGCGAGATCGTCGCGATGAATCATTTCGGCGCGCCCGCTGAATCCGAGAATTGAAGCGATGTCGGCCGACGGCCGGCCTTTTATTTTTTGCGCATCGTCGGCGTCATAGGCACAAAGGCCGCGTCCGATCACGGCGCCATCGGGCCCGCGGATGATGACAGCGTCGCCGCGCGCGAAACCGCCCTCAACGCCGACGACACCGGCAGGCAGAAGACTCTTGCCTCGCCGCAGCGCGGCAACCGCGCCGGCGTCGATCATGAGCGTGCCCTTCGATTCGAGCGTGCCCGCGATCCACTTCTTGCGCGCGGTTACAGGGTTCGCGGCAGTGAGAAACCACGTGCATCGCGCGCCCTCTGCGATGGCGCGCAGCGGATGCTCGATGCCGCCGGATGCGATGACCATGTGCGTGCCGGCATTGGTCGCGATCCGCCCTGCTTCGATCTTGGTCTGCATGCCGCCGCGCGAAAGTTCCGAGCCGGCCGCGCCTGCCATCGCCTCGATCTCCGGCGTGATGCGGGAGACGCACGGAATGTGCCGCGCCGCGGCGTTGGTATCGGGAGGCGCGTCGTAGAGTCCATCGACGTCCGACAGCAACACGAGCAGATCAGCGCTGACCATGGTGGCGACGCGTGCAGCCAGCCGATCATTGTCGCCGAAGCGGATTTCGTTGGTCGCGACCGTGTCGTTCTCGTTGATGACGGGAACGGCGCGCCATTGCAGCAGCGTGTCGATCGTCGAACGCGCGTTGAGATAGCGCCGCCGCTCCTCGGTATCGCCGAGCGTGACCAGCACCTGGCCGGCTATGATGCCGTGCCGCGACAGCGCTTCGGTCCAGGTCCGCGCCAATGCGATCTGGCCGACTGCGGCCGCCGCCTGACTGTCCTCGAGTTTGAGCGGACCGCTAGCGAGCTTGAGCACTGCGCGCCCGAGCGCAATCGCGCCCGAAGAAACGACGAGCACATCGCGCTGGCCGCGATGGATTTCGGCGAGGTCGGCCGCCAATGAGGCGAGCCAGGATTCCCGAAGCCGCCCCGCCCGCGCGTCGACCAGGAGCGAAGAGCCGACCTTTACGACGACGCGGCGAAAGTCGGCGAGCGTCGGTATTTTCGTTTGACTGGACAAAGTGCATCCCGGACGGATCGAATTTACAGTTCCGCTTCCTGCTCCAATTGTGCTTTGTTCTCAAGGCAATAATAGCCGGACAGGCGGCTGACCAGCTTGCGGCGCTTCCATTCGTTGAGGATGCGGCTGACATTCTCGCGCGCGATCCCGGCCATCGCTGCGATGTCGCTCTGTCCGATTTTTTGCCTGATGACGATGCGGCCCGAACCGACATCGTGGCCGAAATGCTCGGCGAGGTCGAGCAACGTCGAGGCGACACGGCCCTTGAGTGGCAGAAAGCTTCCGGCCGCGATGGCCGTATCGGTTTCGCGAAGCCGCATGGCGAGAAGCGTGACCAGCGTCTTGTAGACCTCGGGATGACGCTGCGCGAACGCCTCGAACGCGGCGCGGCTCAGAAAGCTCAGTTTGGCCTCGCGCACGGCGACGACCGCCGCAGAGCGCGGCAACCCGTCGATCATCGAAAGTTCGCCGACGATGGCGCCCGGCCCGAGGAACGAAAGAATCCGCTCGCTGCCGGTGCGCGAAACCATCGTCACCTTGAGCAGACCGTCGTCGATGCGATAGCAGCCGTCGCCGGAATCGCTGGCGAGAAAAAGCACTTCGTCGGCCGCAAGCCGAACCGGCTTGGCGCCCACAAACAAGTCCGTCGCGAGACTTCCGGGCAAACCTGCCAACAGGCTTGGGCCCGGACGCGCACCTTTTGACATAACCCTTGGCCCCCTCGGCTTAATGCGCCGGAGAAAAGCACGTGCCGCGGGGTGCCGCAAATAAAAGCCCGCCCGGACGCGGGGTCCGGGCGGGTCAGTCGACCCAGAAAGGGTCGCGGGTGGGGGTTGGGGACCGAGAACCACCCCTTGGGGTCACCGCCGGCCGTCGGGGGGTCGGGGGGATGCGCGGCTCAGCGCGGCGGCCCAAGCTCTTCGTTGATTGGAGACTACTGCCCCACCCCCCAGGGCGAAGTGACCGGCATCACAGAAAGGAGCCTTGTCGATAAGCGCCGGTTTTTGGGTGTTTTTTCGAGCGCCGGCCGCTGTCGAAAGAGCGAAACGGACCACTGCGTAACGCGGCCGTCACTTCGCTTTCACGGACACGCCCATGAATTCCGCCCGCACGCTCGCGGTATGTTCGCCCAGCGCCGGCACCGGCCCATACGAATGGGATGCCGAACCGCGCTTCGCGGCAGGCGCTGGATAGGACATCGGACCGCTCGCAGTGCCAACCGTTATGCGGCGCAGATGCGGGTGGCGCGCAAGCGCCGCCACGTCGTTGACGGGCGCGAAGGCGATATCGGCATCGGACAGCTTTTGCCGCAAGTGCGCGGCGTCGAGCGTGCTGAAAACGGCGGCGACTCTGCGGTCGGTCTCGGCACGGCGCTGGACCCGGGCCAGGTTGGTGGCGAAGTCGGGGTCGGCCGCGAGTTTGGCATCGCCCAAAACTTTCTCCGCCAGTACCCGCCATTCGCGATCGTTCTGTACGGAGATGAGAATCCCCTCGCCGTCGCGGGTGGGGAACACGCCGTACGGCGCGATGGCGGGATGCGCGAGCCCGACACGCTGCGGCGCTTTGCCCGCTTCCTGCTGAATCAGCGGAACCGCCATCCAGTCAGCCATGGCGTCGAACATCGCGACCGAAAGCTCGGCACCCTCGCCACTGCGCTGCCGCGCGATCAAAGCCTCCAGGATCGCTTCGTAGGCGTTCATACCGGTCGCGATATCGACGACGGAAACGCCGACGCGCGACGGTTCCGTCGTGCCGGTGATCGAGGCCAGTCCCGCTTCCGCTTGGATGAGCAGATCGTAGGCCTTGCGCATCGCGTACGGGCCGGTTTCGCCAAAACCGGAAATCGAGCAACAGACAAGCCGCGGATAATCGCGCCGCAGCCGCGCGATCGGAAAGCCGAGTTTGGCTATGGTGCCGGGCTTGAGGTTCTGTATGAACACATCGGCGCGCTGGAGTATCGCTTCGAGCAGCGCCTTGTCGCCGGCTTGAGCGAGATCGAGGACGACAGATTCCTTGCCGCGGTTGAGCCACACGAAGTAGCTGGATTCGCCGTGGGCGAATTGATCGTAGAAGCGCGCGAAATCGCCCTCCGGACGTTCGATCTTGAGCACGCGCGCTCCGGCATCCGCGAGGCGGCAGGTGCACATCGGAGCGGCGACCGCCTGCTCCAGCGAGACGACCAGAAGTCCGGTGAGAGGCAATGTCATCTTGGGGGTAATGTCATCGCTAACCCGGCGCTACCGATGCGTCATCGCGGGGCTTGTCCCCGCGACGCGCAAAAATTCAATAAGACCTCGGCAAGTCGAGCACATGCTCGGCTATGTAGGACAGGATCAGATTGGTCGAGATCGGCGCCACCGTATAGAGCCTCGTCTCGCGAAACTTGCGTTCGATGTCGAATTCCTCGGCGAAACCGAAGCCGCCGTGAGTCTGCACGCACGTATCCGCCGCCGCCCATGACGCTTCGGCGGCGAGATGCTTCGCCATGTTCGCCTCGGCGCCGCAATCCCGGCCGGCTTCGTAGAGTGCTGCCGCTTCGCGCACCATCAATTCGGCGGCGCGCATGTCGATATACGAGCGCGCGATGGGAAACTGCACCCCCTGGTTCTGACCGATCGGCCGGCCGAACACGACCCGCTCGCGGGCATAGGATGACGCCTTGTCGATAAACCACTTGGCGTCGCCAATGCACTCGGCGGCGATGAGAATACGCTCGGCATTCATGCCGGAGAGAATGTAGCGAAAGCCCTCGCCTTCCACGCCGATCAGATTCTCGGCCGGCACCGGCACGCTCTCAAAGAAAACTTCGGTGGTGGCGTGGTTCATCATGGTGCGGATCGGCCGGATGGTCAGCCCATTGTCCTTCGCCAGCCGCATGTCGACGAGAAACACCGAGAGGCCCGCGGTCCGCGATTTCGCCTGCTCCCGCGGCGTCGTGCGCGCCAGCAGCAGCATTAGATCGGACTGCGCGGCGCGCGATGTCCAGATTTTCTGTCCGTCGATGACGTAGTGGTCGCCCTGGCGCGTTGCAGTCGTGCGGAGACTCAAGGTGTCGGTGCCGGACGTGGGTTCGGTTACGCCGAACGCCTGCAGGCGCAATTCGCCGCGGGCGATGGCCGGCAGATAGCGGCTCTTTTGCGCGGCGCTGCCATGCCGCAGCAGCGTCCCCATCGTGTACATCTGCGCATGGCACGCCGCGCCGTTGCAACCGGCGGCCTGGATTTCCTCCATGATGGCGGCAGCCGCATTCATGGTCAGCCCGCTGCCGCCGAATTCTTCGGGGATCAGCGCCGCGAGAAAGCCGGCTTTGGTCAGGGCGGCGACGAATTCCTCGGGATAGGCGCGCTCGCGGTCGAGACGCCGCCAATATTCGCCGGGGAAATCCGCGCACAGCGCCCGCACCGCCTGCCGGATCGGAGCGAGGTCGGCGGCGTCGGTCACGAGCGGACCTCGGCGCGGCCGTTGTTGATGGCAATCACGTCACGCTCGACCACGCGGGCGCGAAAGCTGACGACATTGCCGTCCCGCCACATCTCGGTGCGGATGGTTTCACCCGGAAACACCGGGGCGGAGAACCGGCAGGAGAACGACGTCAGCCGCGCCGGATCGTATCCGCACATAGTCTTGAGCACGGCGTGGCCGGATACCCCGAACGTGCCCAGGCCGTGGAGGATGGGACGCGGAAAACCGGCGGCTTTGGCGAAAGCCGGATCGGCGTGCAGCGGATTATAATCGCCGCTAAGCCGGTAGATCAGCGCCATCTCGGGGCGGGTGCCGAGATCGCAAATGGTGTCGGGCGCACGCGCGGGAAGCGGATGCGGCACCGGCGCCTCGCGCGGCGGACCGCCGAAACCGCCGTCGCCACGGCAGAAGATGGTCTGGCTGACATTGCCGATCGGTTCGCCGGTCGTCTTCGCGGTTATCTCCCGTTCGATCAGAAGCAGCGCGCCTTTGCCTGGACCCTTGTCGATCACTTCGACGATCCGGGTGCGGCCAATGACGACGTCCTGCCCCTGCAGCGCCCGGCGAAGCTTAAAACCCTGCTCGCCATTGACCACCATGAGCCAGTCGATGCCGCTATCGGGGCTTTGAATGAGGGCGCTGCTGTGGCCGATGACGGTCGCCATCGTCGGCAGCGCCTTCAGCTTCTTTTCGTAGACGAAGGCGAGTTCGTCCTCGTTCATCGGATCGTGACCCAGCCCGACGCCGAGCGCGTAGAGCATGCAGTCCTTCGCCGTGTAGGTTTGCTCGACGGGCGCGATCTCCAGCGCCATCAGTTTGTCGTAGACGATCGCCATCCGCGCTACGCCAATCGGCCCCACACCTCGTCGGCGATCTCCACGATCATGCGGAGCTTCGCCCATTCTTCGTCCTCGGTGAGGGTATTTCCTTCCTCGGTCGAAGCGAAACCGCATTGCGGCGACAGACAGAGCCGGTCGAGATCGGTGTATTTGGCTGCTTCCTCGATGCGGCGCTTGATCGCGTCGCGGGATTCGAGCGCGCCGGATTTGGTCGTCACCAGCCCGAGCACGGCAAGCCGCCCCTTCTGCAGCCGTTTCAACGGTTCGAAACCGCCGGCCCGCGCCGTGTCGTACTCCATGAAGTAGCCGTGCACCTTGATGCGGTCGAACAGCACTTCCTGCATCGCGTCGTAGCCGCCCTCGCCCATGAAGGTCGATTTGTAGTTGCCCCGGCACAGATGCATGGTGACCGTCATGTCGGATGGGATATCCGCTATCGCGGCGTTGATGAGGTCGGCATAGGCAACGCCCAGATAGTCCGGATCGTCGCCGCGGTCGATCATCTGCTGACGATATTTCGGATCGCACAGCATGGCGATGAATACTTCGTCGAGCTGCAGATAGCGGCAACCGGCGTCGGCGAAGGCGCGCACCGCCTTTTTGTAGGCGGCGCCGAGCTCGTCGAAGAATTTATCGAGCGTCGGATAGATCGACTTGTCGATCGGGGTCCGCATCGGACGGCCATAGATCGCCGACGGCGCCGGTATCGTCATTTTCGGCGTTCGTTGGGTGTGCGCCTTGAGAAACTTGAAATGCTCGAGCATCGGGTGGCCCGAGAAACCGAGCTTGCCGGTGACGCGAACGCCTTCGTTGCGCGTCGTGACCGCGGCAAAGGCGATCCCGGCATCCATGACGTGGCGTTCGACGCCGTCGAGGCCCCAGAGGAAATCGAGGTGCCACCACGAACGGCGGAATTCCCCGTCGCTGATGGCCTGCAGTCCGACCGCCTCCTGCTTCCTGATGACGTCTGCGATCTCGCGATCCTCAACCGCTCTCAGCGCATCGGCGCTGATCTCGCCCTTGGCATGGCGCTCGCGCGCCACTTTCAGCGCCTGCGGCCGCAACAGACTGCCGACGTGATCGGCGCGGAACGGTGGTCTGGTTCGTTGCATCGTCATCCCCATACTTCCTCGGCTGTCTCGACAATCATGCGCAGCTTTGCCCATTGCTCGGCCTCGGACAGCACGTTGCCCTCCTCGGTCGAAGCGAAGCCGCATTGCGGCGACAGACAAAGCTGATCGAGCGCGATGTGCTTTGCGGCCTCGTCGATCCGCCGCCTGATGTCGTCGCGGCTTTCCAGGTCTCCGGACTTGGTGGTGACAAGACCAAGCACGACCTTCTTGCCCTTCGGCACGAAACGCAGCGGCTCGAAGCCGCCCGCCCGCTCGCTGTCATATTCCATGAAGTAGCCATGCACGTTGATCGCGTTGAACAGCGTCTCGGCGACCGGCTCGTAGCCGCCGCTGGCGACAAAGCTCGAGCGGAAATTGCCCCGGCATAAATGCATGGTGATCGTCATATCAGACGGGGCGTCGGCGATCGCGGCATTGATCATGCCGGCATAGAGCGTCGGCAACGCCGCCGGATCTTCACCGCGCGCAGCGACAAGCTCGCGCAGCGCGGGATCGCACAGATAGGCGAGATTGACTTCGTCGAGCTGCAGGTAGCGGCAGCCCACATCGGCGAAGGCGCCGATCACCCTGGTGTAAGATCGTCCAAGGTCGCGATAGAAATCCTCCATCGCCGGATAGATGGCTTCCGGCACCGCGTCGCGGCCGTAGCGGAAATGCAGGGAGGACGGCGACGGGATCGTCACCTTCGCCGTCTGCCTTGTATGCGCTTTGAGGTACTTGAAATGCTCGATCATCGGATGCGGCGTGTAACCGCCGAGCTTGCCGACGACGCGCAGCAGGATCGCGCGCGGCTGCGGACCCTTGGCGCTGAACTTGATCTTGCGCTCGCCGGCATACGATTCGACGCCTTCGAGCCGCTCGAGGAAATCGTAATTCCATGAGGTGCGGCGGAACTCGCCGTCGGTGATGGATTTGAGCCCGACATCCTGCTGCCTGCGGATGACGTTGTCGATCTCGCGATCCTCGACTTCGCTGAGCGCCGCGGCGGAAATTTCACCGCGCGCCCGCTTCTCCCGCGCCTCCTTGAGCGCCGCCGGCCGCAACAGGCTGCCGACATGGTCGGCGCGAAACGGCGGCTTGGCATCCGGCATGCTCTAACCCCACACTTCCTCGGCGATCTCCACTACCAGGCGGAGCTTCGCCCATTGCTCGTCCTCGGTGAGGACATTGCCTTCTTCCGTCGAAGCGAACCCGCATTGCGGCGAGAGACAAAGCTGATCAAGCGCGACGTATCTGGCCGCTTCGTCGATGCGGCGCTTGATGTCGTCTTTTTCCTCCAGCGCTCCGCTCTTGGAAGTGACGAGGCCGAGCACGAGCTGCTTTTTCCCCTTGGGGAAGAACCGCAGCGGTTCGAATCCCCCGGAGCGCTCATTGTCGTATTCCAGGAAATACCCGTCGATGTTCAGTTCGTTGAACAGCCGTTCGGCGAACGGCTCATAGCCGCCCTCCGCGATCCAGGTCGAGCGGTAATTGCCGCGGCACGAATGCATCGTGACCGCCATGTCGGCGGGCTTGCCTTCGAGCGCGCGATTGATCATGCGCGCGTACGCCGCGGGAAGTTTCTCCGGCTGGTCGCCGCGCTCGCGCGACAGTGCAAGCTCACGCTCGTCGCACATCATCGACCAGGTCGTGTCATCGAATTGCAGGTAGCGGCAGCCCGCATCGTAGAAGGCGCGCACGGCTTTGCGGGAGGCGTCGGCGACGTCCTCGAAGAAACGGTTCAAGGTCGGGATAGACCTCCCGGCTGATCGAGCGCCGGCCCGGCCGGAAATGCAGCATGTTGGGTGCGGGAATGGTCATTTTCGGGCAGACGCGGGTGTGTTCCCTGAGAAAGCGGAAATCGTCGACGTGCGGGTGCGACGAGAAATCGACGCGGCCGATGGTGCGCACACTCTCGGCCTTGGTTTTCACGCCGTGAAACGTGATGCCCTCGTCGACCTGATAAAGCTCGACACCGTCCAGCCCCTTGAGGAAGTCGAACTGATACCAGGAACGCCGAAGCTCCCCGTCAGTGGCGAGCTGCAGCCCGACCTCTTCCTGTTTTCTGATGACCTTTTCGATCTCGCGGTCTTCGATCGCGCGGAGCGCACCGGCCGCGATCTCCCCACGCTGAAATCGCGGCCCGCGCCTCCTTCACCGCCGCTGGCCGCAACAGGCTGCCGACATGGTCGGCCCGGAACGGCGGCGCGGTCCGTTGCATTTTTCCTCCTGTTGGCGTGCTTCACCTTGTGTTCTTGTCGTAAGGGTAAAGCTATCGGCAGGCCCGACGCGATTTAGCAAGCCGCGCTTGCCGGTGTAAATCCCGTTGCGCCAATGCAAAACTGCACGGACCCACTGCGTGCGACGCAGACCGTGCCGATCAGGAGGGACCCATGCCGCCCGTGCTCCGACTCTACGAAGACGTCCTCGCGAACGACGCCGAACTGTCCCTGCCCGCGAGCCCGCGCCTGATTTTCGTGGTGCACGGCTCAATCACCAAGGCGGACCGCGAATTGCACCACGACGAGGCGATCGGCAGCGAAAGCGCGGCCAGGCTGAAGGCCGGACACGAGGGAGCGACGGTCTGGCGGTGGGAATTCACTGCGGACGGCGCGGGCGGCGCCGCGACCGGACCGGGCTTTGTCTCGCGCGAAAAGCTGGCCGCGCCACTCCACACGCTGCCGAAAGGCCCGTTGCTGCTGCGCGGCGACAGCGTCGCGTTCCCCCCCGGCGGCTGTGCCTACCTGCACCGTCATCAGGGGCCGGGAATCCGCTGCCTCGTTGACGGCGGCATCCGCATCGATACGGCCGGCCACTCCACCTCCTACGGTCCGGGTGGCGCCTGGTACGAGGCCGGGCCAGAGCCCGTGTTCGCTCAGGCCGCCGACAGGCCGACCCGCTTCATCCGCGCCATGATCCTGCCGATGACCTATCTGGCGCGAAGCTCAATCGAGTATGTCAACGAGGCGGACAAGGCCAAGCCGAAGTCGCAGACGTACAAGATTTATGCGGATATGCCGATCGCGAGCACACGCACGTCGGCGTAAGGCACTGACCCATCGCCGTTCGTATTCACCCTTCGAGGCTCGCGGCTTTGCCGCTCGCACCTCAGGGTGAGGGTTGGGTCGCTTCGCCGCTCGCACCTCAGAGTGAGGGTTGGGTCGCTTCGCCGCTCGCACCTCAGGGTGAGGGGTGTGAGGCTCGAGGTATGTGAACTCTCGCCGTGAGGTTGTTGTAAACCCTCATCCTGAGGCGCCCGGCGCAGCCGGGCCTCGAAGGATGCAGCGGCCGTCAACGGTTGTCGTCGGTTATTCCAGGCGCAACGGACGCAATGAAATAAGCGATTGAAAATATTGGTGCCGCGGAGAGGATTCGAACCTCCGACCCCCGCATTACGAATGCGGTGCTCTACCGGCTGAGCTACCGCGGCGTACCAACGGAGTCGCGTCCTAGTAATACCCGACCAGTGTTAACGCAAGTAGCGCATTATTGCGACGCCGCCTCGGCCCGCAGCCGAAAGCGCTGAATCTTGCCGGTCGCTGTTTTCGGCAATTCGGAGCGGAACTCGAGCCAGCGCGGATATTTGTAGGCGGCGAGCTTCTCGCGGCAATAGTCCTGAAGCGCACGTTTGAGGGCGTCGCCGGCTTTTTCCGGCGATTTGAGCACCACGAATGCCTTGGGCTTGATCAGCGCGTCGGCGTCCGGCCAGCCCACCACAGCGGCTTCGAGGACATCGGGATGGCCTTGCAGCACGCCCTCGACCTCGAACGGCGAGACATAGATGCCCCCGACCTTGAGCATGTCGTCGCGACGGCCGCAATAAACCAGGTAACCCTCGTCGTCTTCGAGGTACTTGTCGCCCGAACGCGTCCATTCGCCGAGAAAGGTCGCGCGCGACTGCTCGCGATTGTTCCAGTACATCACCGCGCTGGTCGGCCCGCGGACCTGCAATTCGCCCATCTCGCCGCGGGTCTGGATCACGCTGCCGTCGTCGTCGACCAGGCGAACGTCATAGCCCGGCACCGGCTTTCCGGTGGTGCCGTATTTCACCTCGCCGGCGCGATTGGAGACGAAGATGTGCAGCATCTCGGTCGAGCCGATGCCGTCGAGAATGTCCACGCCGTAACGATCCGCAAAGCGGCGGCCGACATCCGGCGGCAAGGCTTCGCCGGCCGAAACGCAACGGCGCGCGCGAACGTCGCTCCGTCCCGGCGCAGCCGGATCGGCGAGAAACGCGGCATAGAAGGTCGGCACGGCGTAGAACACCGTGACCGCGTGCTTCTTCAGAATATTCGCCACAAGTTCCGGCGTCGGCCGCTGCGCCAGCAGCACCGTCGTCGCGCCCGCCGACATCGGGAATGTCAGCGCGTTGCCGAGTCCGTAGGCGAAGAACAATTTCGCCACCGAGTAGCAGACATCGTTCTCGGTGATGCCGAGAAACGGCTTGCCGTAGAGATCGTCGGTGAGTTTCAGGTCGGCGTGGGTGTGGACTGCGGCTTTCGGCTTGCCGGTCGAGCCGGAGGTGTAGAGCCAGAAGCACATATCGTCGCGCACGGTCGGCGCGGTCACCGGGTCGGCGGCGGCGCCGGAAAGCAGGGCCTCGAACTGCGCGTGACCGTACGTCTTCTCGCCCGACACGATGACGTGGACCAATTCGCTTCGGTTCGCGATGAGCCTGGCGAATTTCGGATAAAGCTCCTCGGAAACAACCAAGAGCCGCGCCCGGCTGTCCTCGACCATGAAACGGTATTCGTCTTCGGTCAGCAGCGTGTTGACGGGCACCGGCACCACACCGGCCTTGATCGCGCCGAGGAACGCCGTCGGCCAATCGATGGTGTCGAGAAGGCAGAGCAGGATGCGCTCCTCGCGGCGGATGCCGAGCGAACGCAGCACGTGACCGAAACGCTCGACACGCTCGGCGAGTTCGCCATAGGTCCAGCCTTGGCGCTGATCGATGTAGGCGAGTTTGCCGGCGCGGCCGGCGTCCAGATTGCGCTTGAGAATATCGGCGGCGAAATTGTAGTCGCGCAGCGACCCGTCGGCGGCGGCCACGCCAGCCGCATGATCGGGCTGCACGATATTCATCGTCATGTTCCTCCCGCCGCCATTTTCCTCCCGGACGTCGCGGGTCTTGGCCCACGGCCTGCCCACGCCAAGGCATTATGCCGACGCAAGAATTTACTGCAATGCCACGCTGCAATGCCGCGCTGGCTCGGTCGGCGAATTGCGCTATGACTGTCGCGCCAATTTGCCGGAGTACCCATCATGATCTTAAGCCGCGATCGAATCCTGACAACCCATGTCGGCAGCCTGCCGCGCAACGAAGCGCTGAGCGAGCTTCTGGTCCGGCGCGAGGCGGGCGAAAGCTACGACCACAAGCTTTTCGATACCGAAATGGAAAAGGCGGTCCACCACGTCGTCGCCAAGCAGAAACAGGCTGGAATCGATATCGGCAACGACGGCGAGCAGCAGCGGGTCGGCTTCCAGACCTACGTGCCGCAACGCATGTCGGGCTTCGGCGGTGAATCGAAGCGCCGGCGCGGCCGCGAGTTCGAGGAATTCCCCGAACTGGTGCAATATCTCGGCCGCCGCTTCCCCAATGTCAGCCGGCAGCAAAACGCACCGCAAGCGCAGGGCGAATTGCACTACCACGACACGACCGCGATCGAACACGAGATCGCGCTGTTTCAACGCGTCGACGCCGAAAGCAAGCCGTTCGCCGAGACGTTCATGACCGCGGCCTCGCCCGGCATCATTGCTTCGACCATGCTCAACGCTTTCTACGACAGCAACGAAGCCTATCTCGCGGCCATCGCGCGCGAGATGAGCCACGAATACCGGGCGATCCACAAAGCCGGGCTTGTCTTGCAGGTTGACGCGCCGGACCTCGCGATGGATCGAACGATGTTCTATCGCGACGGTTCGGATGCCGATTTCGTCAAGGCCGTCGAACTGCATGTCGCGATGATCAACAAGGGCATCGAGGGCATTCCGGCCGATCGCGTCCGGCTGCATATCTGCTACGGCAATTGGGAAGGTCCGCACATCCACGATATCGCGCTGGAGAAAATCCTTCCCGCGATCTACCAGGCCAAGGTCGGGGCACTGTCGATCGAATTCTCCAATCCGCGCCACGCCCATGAATATGCGGCGCTCAAGCGCGTGCCGTTCCCGAAGGACATGATCCTCGTCCCCGGCGTGATCGAGACCACGAGCAATTTTGTCGAGCACCCCGAAGTGGTGGCGCGGCGCCTCGAGGAGGCGGTCGCCTCGATCGGCGATCGCGAGCGCGTCGTCGCTTCGACCGATTGCGGCTTTGGAACCTTCACGCGGCGCGAATGGGTCATCGAACCCGCCGTGTGGCTCAAGCTCAAATCGATCCGCGAGGGCGCCGATATCGCGTCGGCGCGGCTGTGGGGGCGCAAGTCCGCGGCGTGAGCGGGCCTCAGACACTGTTGGACGCCGCCTGCATCCTTCGAGGCCCGGCTGCGCCGGGCGCCTCAGGATGAGGGTTTGCAAAGGCCGCATGAGGAGAGTTTACAAGGACCTCACAGTGAGGGTTCACCGGAGCCTCACGACGAGAGATCAGAAGAGGAGCACGCCATGGACGACTTCACCCGCGAGCCGACGATCATCCGCGCCGAGGACGTCAACCCGCGCTACAACTGGGGTCGCGCGCTGCCGGCGTTCGGCACCATGGGCGTCGATTTCGAGGAGCGCGTCGATTACCGGCGGCTGCACCGCTATCGCCTCGGCCGCATCAAGGCGGCGCTGGAGAATTCCGAGCTCGGCGCGCTGCTCGTCTTCGACGTCAACAACATCCGCTACATTACCTCGACCAAGATCGGCGAATGGGAGCGCGACAAGCTCTGCCGCTGGGCGCTGCTAACGCGCGGCAGCAACGATCCGATCCTGTGGGATTTCGGCTCCGCGGCCGTGCATCACAAGCTTCACGCGCCGTGGCTCAAGCCGGAAAACTGCAAAGCCGGCCTGATCGGCATGCGCGGCACCGTCGCGCCGTCTTTCGGCCTGATGGAGCGGCACGCCAAGGAGATCGCGTCGTTGCTGCGCGAGGCGGGCGTCGCCAACTTGCCGGTCGGCGTCGACCTGATCGAACCGCCGATGATGTTCGAATTACAGAAGGCAGGGCTGAAGGTCGCCGACGGCCAGCAGGTCATGCTCGAGGCCCGCGAAGTCAAGAACGTCGACGAGATCGCGTTGCTCAATCGCGCCGCCGCGATGGTGGACGGCGCTTATCATCTGATTCACGAAGAGCTCAAACCCGGCGTCCGCGAGAACGACATCGTCGCCAAGGTCAACGAGTTCCTCTACACGCACGGCTCCGATGACGTGGAAGCGGTCAACGCCATCTCCGGCGAACGCTGCAATCCGCATCCGCACAATTTCACCGACCGCATGTTGCGGCCCGGCGATCAGGCGTTTTTCGACATCCTGCATTCGTTCGTCGGCTATCGCACCTGCTACTACCGGACCTTCAATGTCGGCCGCGCCACGCCGGTCCAGCACGACGCCTACAAGCGGGCGCGCGAATGGGTCGACAACGCGATCGCGCTGATCAAACCCGGCGTGTCGACCGACAAGGTTTGCAGCGTGTGGCCGAAGGCGCAGGATTTCGGCTTCCCCGACGAGATGTCGGCATTCGGCCTGCAATTCGGCCACGGCCTCGGCCTAGCCTTGCACGAACGGCCGATCATCTCCCGCGTGGTCTCGCTCGAGCACCCGACCGAGATCAAGGAGGGCATGGTGTTCGCGCTTGAAACCTATTGCCCGGCCAAGGACGGCTATTCCGCAGCCCGCATCGAGGAAGAAGTCGTGGTCACCGACAAGGGCTGCCGGGTGATCACGCTGTTCCCGGCCGAAGAATTGCCGATCGCCAATCGGTACTAGGGCGCACGCTTTTTTTCGCACGCCGGCGTCCCCGACGTTCGGGGGCGCATCGATCCGGCAACTTCCCTCGCCCCGGCTGCGCGCCGGGGCGTTCATTTTCGGCCCGCCGGGATGAACCCAGCCCGGAAACCTGCTAATCCCTTGCCCAGCCCAACCGAAGCTCCCCAAGCGCAAGTGTCAGAGGACGGATTCCATGTACGCCAATCTTGAATTGTTCATCGACGGCCAGTGGCTCAACGGCGACGGCCGCCGCGGCGAGGACGTCATCAACCCGGCGACGGAGAAACCGCTGGCGCATCTGCCGCACGCCAGCACCGCCGATCTCGACCACGCTCTCGAAGCAGCAAGGAAAGGCTTTGCGGTCTGGCGCAACACCTCGGCCTACGATCGGGCAAAAATCATGCGCAAGGCCGCCGACCTGATGCGCGAGCGCCACGACGCGATCAGCAAGACGCTGGTGCAGGAACAAGGCAAGGCCTATCCGGAAGCGCGGGCCGAGGTGATAACGTCGGCCGACATCATCGAATGGTACGCCGAGGAAGGCCGCCGGGCCTACGGCCGCATCGTGCCGGGACGCGGCAAGGTGCGGCAGCTCGTGATCCAGGAGCCGGTCGGCATTGTCGCCGCATTCACGCCGTGGAATTTCCCGACGCTGACGCCCGCGCGCAAGATCGGCGGCGCGCTGGCTGCCGGTTGCTCCCTCATCCTCAAGGCATCCGAGGAAACGCCGGGCGCCTGCGTCGAGATGGTGCGCTGTTTCGCTGACGCCGGCCTGCCCGCGGGCGTGCTCAATCTCGTCTTCGGCGTGCCGGCGGCGATCTCCGAACATCTCATCGGCAAGGAGGACGTGCGGAAGATTTCGTTCACCGGCTCGATCCCCGTCGGCAAGCACCTCGCCGTGCTCGCCGCGAAGACGATGAAGCGTGCCACGATGGAACTCGGCGGTCATTCGCCGGTCGTCGTGTTCGCCGACGCCGATCCCGAAAAGTCGGCCGACACCATCGCCGCGTTCAAGTACCGGAACGCAGGGCAGGTATGCATTTCGCCGACGCGGTTCTATGTGCAGGAGCCGGTGTACGACCGTTTCCTGGCGCGCTTCACCGAATATGCGAAGTCGCTCAAACTCGGTGACGGTCTGGAAAAGGGCGTCACGATGGGGCCGCTGGCGAATGCCCGGCGCATCGACACGATGGAATCGTTCGTCAAGGACGCTAAGGACCGCGGCGGCAAGGTCGTCACCGGCGGCCAGCGCCGTGGCAACCAGGGCTACTTCTACGAGCCCACTGTCATCACCGATCTGCCTGACGACAGCAAACTCATGACCGAAGAGCCGTTCGGCCCGCTGGCCCCCGTGGTCCGGTTCAAGACGATGGACGAGGTCGTCGAACGGGCCAACTCGCTACCTTACGGGCTTGCTGCCTATGCCTTCACCAGTTCGACCCAGACGGCCACGATGATCGGCGACGCGCTGCAATCGGGCATGGTTGGGGTGAATTCGATTGCCGTTTCGACGCCGGAGACGCCGTTCGGCGGCGTCAAGGAGTCAGGCTACGGCAGCGAAGGCGGCCTCGAAGGCCTGCAGGCCTATCTGAATACGAAATTCATCTCGCAGGGATGAGAAAGTTCAACTCACAGAGATAAGCCCGTTCGTTCCGGGCGGTCTGAGAGGGCGGCGCACATACGCGCCGCATTCCCTGCATTCCTGGCATGTCTGAGCGCCTTGCGTCCTGCAGCCCTCGTCCTGCAGCCTTGGCGGGCGCCGGCTAGCCGTGATCGACGAGCCCGAAATGCGGGCCGAGCACGCGGCGCACCCGGGCCATCGCGGCACGAGCGGCAAAGGCATCGACCGCAACGCGCGCCAGCGGCGAAATCTGCGACGGCCGGGCCACAAGGTCGCGCAAAACGGCCGAAACGTCGGCACGGCCGTCCGGACGCATGCCGATCAGAGCGGCCGGCGGGACCCTGCGGTGCGCCGGATCGACCACCACCCGCACGGCGGCAAAGGAAAGATTGTGCTCGGCGGCAACCCGAGCCGCCAGATGCGACTCCATATCGACGGCAGCCGCCCCGGTGGCCCGGTGAAGTTCTCTCTTCTTCTCCGGTTCGGCGACCGGTTCGTCGACGCCGACGATCGGCGCGTGGATGGAACCCGGAATCATGCCGAGAAGCTTCCGGGACCACACGGCATCGGTGGGACTGACGTTTTTTGATTCCTGGATGGACGAGGCGACGACCCAATCCCCGGCGCGCAGATGCGAGGCCAAACCGCCGGCGACGCCAAAGCTGATCATCGCGCGATAACCCTGCCGAACAGCGCTGTCGGTGACCGTCTCCAGCTCGCTCCCGGCGGTGCGGCAGACGACCTTCACCCCCGGCGCGGCGGCAATTCGCGCCTCGAAAGCCAGGCCGACAAATGCGATGACGATACGACGTGGAGAATCGACCGCAGTGTCGACGACCCGGAGGGTGTCGTCCGCATCTGCTACCAATCCGTCTACGAAAGTACCCCCGGCAAAATCCAACTGGGATGCCATCAGAAATTTAGCCCTTTGCGTCTGGTGCCCCAAACAACCCCCGATTACGCCCCCAACAGCGTCCTCACAGACGATCTCGGCTTCTTTCCGGCAAATCACCGAGTTACGACATAACTCTATCACAATCCACCCTCGACGCCACTGCAAATGAAAAACGACATGGAACTCGATCAGCAGGGCCATAGCCTTTTTGCCACGAAAATGCTTGGTTCCGGTTCGCGCACACACATCGTCATGGGCAATTCGGAACAAATCCTCATAACCGGGGCCACCGGACTCGTCGGATCGGCGGTAGCGAGGAAGCTGCGTGCCGAAGGCTCTGCCGTTCGGGCACTGGTACGCCCCGGCAGTCCGCGATTTCAGCTCGATGGACTCGATCTGGAGTTCGCCTCCGGCGACATGCGCGACGCATCGTCGGTGCGGCGGGCCATGGCCGGCGTCCGGTACGTCTTTCACGTGGCCGCCGATTACCGGCTGTGGGCCCGCGATCCGAACGAAATTTTTGCCGCCAACGTGGACGGCACGCGCATCGTGATGCAGGAGGCGCAAAGGGCCGGCGTCGAGCGCATCGTCTATACCAGCAGCGTCGCTACCATCGCGTTGCGCGATGACGGCACGGCGGCCGACGAATCGATCGGTCTGAAAATCGAAGACGGCGTCGGAGCCTACAAGCGGAGCAAGATCGCCGCCGAACGGCTGGTTGAGGAGATGGTGGCCTGCGAAGGGCTTCCCGCGGTGATCGTCAATCCGTCAACGCCGATCGGCCCCCGCGACGTGAAGCCAACTCCCACCGGGCGCATCATCGTCGAAGCCGCAAGCGGACGCATGCCCGGCTTTCTCGATACCGGTCTCAACCTCGTCCATGTCGACGACGTCGCTGACGGCCACGTCGCCGCGCTCCGGCGCGGCAAAATCGGTGAGCGCTACATTCTTGGCGGCGAGAACGTGCGGTTCGCCGACATGCTCGCCGAGATCGCCAGGCTGGTGGGACGGCATCCGCCGCGCTGGCGCGTTCCCCGTGCCTTCGCCATTACCGTGGCCTACGCGGCGGAAACGAACGCCCGGTTCACCGGACGTGAGCCGTTCACGACCGTGGACGGCGTTCGCATGGCCGACCATCGGATGTTTTTTACCGCGGCGAAGGCCGAGCGCGATCTCGGCTTCCGTGCACGCCCCTACCGCGCTGCGCTCAAGGACGCGATTGTTTGGTTCGAGGCAGCCGGCTATCTCAACGGCAAGCGCGAACGTCAGGCCGGCAAATCCGCATAGCCGCCGAGCGCGTAGCCCGATTCTTGTACGGCGGCGATGCAATCGGGATCGCAAAGCGCGGCAAACTCTTCGGCGTAGCGGTAGCCCGGCGCCGCGCCGGCAAATGCGCTCGTCACCGCGGGATGCAGGTAAATCTCGACGACCCCGGCCGGTAGCCGGCGAAGCAGCGCGGCGACGCGTTCCTTCGTCATCGCACCGGACCAAGCGAGGCCGAACACCGCATCGGCGGTCGCCAGTCCGGCGCGGCGAACGTGCCGTCGCAGCAGTGCGGCCCAAGGCGCCACCACGCGGCCGATACGACGCTGCGTCCGCGGTTCTATGTCGGCGATGATCCGCCACGGTTCGACCGGAACACGCAACGCACGCATTCCGTATTGCTGACCGATCGCCATGATCGCGGCGGCGACGGTCGGATGGAGCTGAAAGTGCCGGTGCCCGTCGACATGGTCGAGGGGCAATCCGGTGGCCCGATAGGCTGCGAATTGCGCGGCCACTTCTGCTCCGACCTGACGTTTCACCGACGAGTCGAATGCGATCTGCGCACCGTAGCGGGCAAGGTCGCCGCGAAACCTGCCGCTGCGATCGACCAAGCCCGGAATCGCGGCGGGATCGCTTACCGGCTCGCCGTCGAGGAGGACGACATGAAGCCCGACGCGCAGTCTCGGCAGCGCCCGGGCCCGCGCGACCGCGTCGGCAGCCGCAGGCGCGCCGACCATAAGGCTCGTCGCGCTGAGAATGCCACGCCGGTGCGCCTCCTCGATGGCGGCGTTGACCGGCTCGCTCATTCCGAAATCGTCCGCGGTGATGATCAGCCGATTCAGCGCGCGAACTCCCCCTGGGAGCTCAATCGGGCGGCGCTGGCGGGCGGCCATGCGGCATCGGGCAGCAACAGCAATGCTCGCATCATGTCCCGCTCAAGTGCCGCTCAGGTCCCGGCCTTCGATCAAGGTGCCCGCCGCCGTCACGCGATAGTCGGCGCCGCGCCAGTGAACCGTCGCCCCAAAAAAGCTCGTCACATAGATGGCGAAAGCAATGACATCTTGCAGCGGAATGAGCCAGTAGTCTTGTCGCGGCAAATCGAACCGCCACTGGATGCAGAGGCATAGCATCGCGCGCGCAACGAGCGACGCGGCGAGGACCATAACCGCCGACGGGCTGCCCAGTACCATACCGAGAAGGGCAAGCGGCAGAGGATGGGTTATGACCGTTCCGGCGTACGCAATCGGATCGATATTCTTGATCGTGCGCGCGACCCGGGTTTGATGCTGCAGCAACTGATGCAGACTGTCCTCGAAGCAATAATGCCCGACCAGGAACGGCGCGGCGACAACATCGTAGCCCTCGGCCCGGACCGCGACCCCGATCGCATGATCGTCGGCGAGTACGTTGGCGAGCGAGCCGAAGCCGCCGATCCGCTCGAGCATCGAACGGTGCAGCGCGATCGTCGCGCCGCAGCACGGCCGCGCCAGATCGAGGCTGATCGCAGTGATCGCTTGCGGCAAGAAACGGGAGTTGACCGCGAGTGCGGACAGCCGCGACCATAATCCCTCGCCGCCGATGCCGTGATAAAGGCACGTCACCGCGCCGACGCGCGGCAGCGCCAGAAGCGTCACGACGGCGCGGAGATAACGCTGGCCGACAAGGATGTCGCTGTCGGAAAGGACAAGCGTGTCGTGGCGGGCGCTCGGCATCATGTTGATCAGATTAGACACCTTGCGGTTGACGCCGTGGTTGCGCGGATCGACGACAAGCTCG
The DNA here is from genome assembly GCA_963850245.1 of uncultured Alphaproteobacteria bacterium. Classification (GTDB taxonomy): domain Bacteria; phylum Pseudomonadota; class Alphaproteobacteria; order Rhizobiales; family Xanthobacteraceae; genus BOG-931. The sequence continues at coordinate 187,123 of CAWKLA010000003.1, forward strand.
ACCGCCCTATCCGCGGAATCCGCCTCCAGCTCGTGAACGACCATCACGGTCTGCGAGTCCCGCCGCTGCGCCCCGCACAGGATCTGGACCGGGGCGCTGTAATCCTGCTGGCAGAGCGCGGCAAGACGGGCCGGGAGACCCGGCTCGGATACATGCAGCGGTTTGAGGACAGTCACCGGCGGCAGGGCGGCCGGCTCCATCGGGTCGCCGACGGGAAACCGGAGGATGCAAAAACACGCGACGATCGTAAACGTGCATCCAATGATCGCCGTGACCAGACAAACATCGCCCACAAACCTGGCGAGTGAAACAATGTCCGAAAGGCTTTCGGCGACGCTCATGACAACTTACACTCGGGACTCCGGATTCCGGTCGTCCGCAAAATCTTTTTCCAGTTTCGAACGCGACAGATAAATCGGCACCCGCACCCGCGCGAGCGTATCGGCGCGAAGCGAAGCGGCGTTGTGTGCGAGGACGATCAGCGAGATCAGGATATTTTCGCCGAAGCGATGCAGCTTCTCGCCGGGCGGTAAGACCTCCGTTTCAGCGATCGTTTCGAATCCATAATGCGCCATGATGCGCGCGAGCTGACCGCTCTGCGCCCTGGTTGCCGACGGCACGTCCGCACAGATGACGGCGACATCGTCAAGTTCGGGCCGCGTCGCAAGGTAGCCAGCCAGCTCCCGGAGCGAGATCGCAATCGCGCGCTGCATCCGGCGCGCCCAGCCGATGGTCGGCCCGTCCCCCGGCATCTGCGGAACCTGCTCGTTCCAGTAATGCAACCGCGCTATCCGATCGCCGGGCCGGATGCACGTTCCGTCACTCAGCACCACCGAGCGGCGCGACCGGGTGATGTCTAGTCGGAAGATACATGCGGAATCGGTGGTATATTCGAACACCGCCTGGCGGCGGCGCTGCCATGCGTCAAACGCGAAAACGAGCCCCGCAAGCCGGGGAAGGCCGTACGCCGACTGCGTCCTTCGTTCCGTGGAATCCAGCACCGCCATTTTAGCGGTCTCGCGCGCCCCAACAGCCTATGCCCGCGGTAGAGCTTCTGGCGGACCGTCAACTATAGGCGAACTTTGACCGGCTAGGCGAGTGCCGAAATAGGCCGCCGCAGGGCTTATTCGGCCTCGTCGCCATAGAGCGTCGCCAGCGTGCTCTTGATGACCAGGGCGAAAGGGACGGCGAGGATGACGCCGGGAATGCCAAGCACCACGCCGCCGGCAAGGAAGCAAAATATGATCAGAACCGGATGCACGTGCGCCGCGCGACCCAGCACCACGGGGCCGACGACCTGGTCGATCGACAGCCGCAGCACGGTCGCGTAGATCGCATATTCGACGATGTTGATAATGCCGGTGGCGGTGCGCAGCGACACCAATCCAGCGATGATCGCCGCGGCCGTGGAGCCGATCACCGGCACGGTTTCGAGCAGGCCGGTCAGCAGCGCCAGAAACACCGCGTGCTCGATGCCGAGAATGACGCCGAGACCGACATAAGCGGCAACCGTGGCATAAGCGACGACGCCGAGCACGCCGATGAAATAGCGGATCAGTACCGGGTCGAGCCGCGCCCAGATCCGGGCCACCAGCGGCCGCCGGTGCGGCGGCACGATCCAGAACAATCCGCGCGCCACGCTCCTTCCGCTGACCAGGAAATAAAACAGCAGCACCATCGTCAGAAATCCGCCCATCACGGCGGCGAGCCCGAAGCCGGTGATGAAGGCGAGCTGATCGGTCTGTCCGAACCAGTCGCGCAGCCGTTCCAATGCGGCCTGAGCGATATCGTGAGCGTTCAGCGTGTAGCCGAACAGTTGAATGGTCTCGTTGCCCATCGCCTGACTGGCGAAATTCTCCAGCATGCTGTGAAATTCAGCCGCGATGCCGCGCACCTCGGTGAGGAGACGTTCGCCGGCGAAGACGACGATCAGCGTGCAAGAGCCGAGAAACAACAGAAACAGGAGAACCGCGAACAGCAGACGCGGCCAACCCGTTCGCCTCGCCGCCCAATCCAGAACCGGGGTGCAGATATAGGCGACGATGCTGGCGAGCACGAACGGCAGCAGGATCAGTTTGATGAAATAAAGAAAAATCGTCAGGACGACCGCGCCGATCATGATCGCGCGCGTCTCTCCTGAATTGAGCGGACCTTCGCGGCGAAGGCGTTCGCCGAGCCCGGCTTCGTCTCGCTTCCCCCTGTCGGCTTTCATCGGCAGGTCCGGCCCTTCCCGTCCGCTAGCGCGCGCCGGCCGCGGCGCACGCTATCGCCCACCGGCGATGCGCCCGCCGCGTACCCACGCGGGAAGCCTGAACCGTACCAGAAAGCGCGCGGGAATAGACCAACGCCGCTGGCGCAGGCCGGCAAGTGCCGGCCCCGAAGCGGGGGCCCGCAGGCGCCCTCCGATCCCGCCTTCGCCAAATCCAGCCGCAGCCGCGCCTGACAGTTATTTGCAGTTATTTCGCCGGCACCACCAGCGAATAGCGCTCGTCGGCGGCCAGGCATTCGGCTTCCGGAAAGCCCAGCTCCTTGCGGACCATGTTGGTGCCGAGCACCAGCGAGACCATCTTGTAGAGCGCGTGGCGCCGGCTCATGCCCTTCGCGGCCCATGCCGCAATCCGACGAGATCACCAGCCGTTCCGGCGGGATGTATTTGAGAGCCGTGCGGATTTGCGCCGCCACTTCGTCCGGACTTTCCACCTGCAAGGTGTGATGATCGATGACGCCGATGGCGATCTTCTTGCCGACGATGGTCTTGCCGATCGCCTCGACGTCCATGCCGCCGGAGCTTGAAGATTCGAAAGTGATCACGTCGGCATCGATCGTATTGTAGGTCTCCAGCGACGCCTTGTAGCTCTGCACTTGCGCGTACATGCGCTGTTGCGACGGATTGCCCCAGCAGGAATGCGCCCACACCTCGGTCTTGGCGCGCAGGCCCTTCACGGTGCGATCGAACACCTCGACCATCAATTGCGGCGTGATCACCTTGTCCTGGATCTTGCGCGCCGCGATCATGTGGATCTGCGGCTCCTCGATCTGGATCACCGGACACCCGGCGTCGGCGAGTTCGTTGTATTCCTGGTTGAAGGCGTCGGCGATCGCCAGCATGCGCTCGGGGACGCTCTTGTAATAGCGGTCCTGCGAGGCGAAGGCGACGATCTCCGCCGAAACGGCGCCGAACTTCACCGGCCGCGTCGTCATGCGCTGCGCCGCCTTCCACAGCGCCGTGTATTGCAGATCGCCGCGGCCGATCGGACCGACGATTACCGGCATGACGCGCGATTCGAGATAGTCATGCAGGATGTGACCCCGCGGAAACCACAGCCCGCCGCGGCCGGCCGGCGTCGGACGGGGATCGCCGCGCTCGTAACCGCTCATGTGATGCGGCGGATAACTGGTCCAGCTTTGCCCGCCGACGTCGTCGTCGAACCGGCAATCGCCGTCGGTGCAGATGTCGAGCCCGGCGAGCGCCTGGTCGCTCAGATAACAGGCCAGCGTGTCGACGTATTGCTCGCGGTAGCGGCGGCTGACCATCGCATCCAGGAACATGCGACTACCGAGATTTTCGGTGTACCAGCTCGGCCGCGGCAGCGAGCCGGTGATCGTCGTCGGCAACATGATGTCCTTGGTAGCGCGATACATTGCAACGCCTCCTGGAATTTCCTCGAGCCAGCCGACCCTCGTGCGCCGGCTCCCGTGCGATGCTGTTAAGCAGCAAAAACCGGTGGCCGCAATGGCGCCACCGGGCCTCGATGAGAATTTTTGATCGCGTTGGGCTGTCGCCCCGCGTGGGCGGCAGTTCTCCGCGATCACCCCGCTTCGACAGCCTTATCTGATAGGCCGATGCAGGTATCGGCCGCGCGCTGGGCCGACAATGTCGCCGTTGTTATAGACCGGCGCGCCGCGCAGGAACGTGCTCTTGACGCGGCCGCTCAGTTCCTGGCCCTCGAAGGGCGAATAGCCCTGCTCCGACTCTGAATTGGCGGCGCGCACGGTGAAGGTCTCGTGCGGATCGACCAGGACGATATCGGCGTCGAAGCCGGGAGCGATATCGCCCTTGTTGAGCAGCCCGAAGCGGCGCGACGGATTCCAGCTCAGCAATTCCGCCATGCGATTGTACGAAAGGCCGCGCTTGCTGCCTTCGCTGACCACGCCCGACAGCAGGTATTCGGTGCCGCCGAAACCGGACTTGGCGAGCCAGATGTTGTCCGGATCGTCCTTCTGCCATTTCTGTTCGGCCGCGCAGCAGGCGTGATCGCTCACGATCCAGTCGATCTTGCGATCGAGCACGGCCTGCCACAGCGCCTCGACATCTTCGCGCGGCCGGATCGGCGGATTGACCTTGGCATGGACCGCACATTCGCAGTCGGTATCGAGCAGAAGGTGCCCGACGGTAACCTCGCGGCGGAAGCGAATATGGGGAAAGACCTGCTGCATCGTCCAGGCCGCGTCCACGGCCTTGCGCGAGCTCAGATGCAGAAGATTGATGTTCACGCAGTTGGTTTCGTTGGCGAGGTAGGAGGCGATCCATACCGCGAGGCCTTCCGAATGCGGCGGCCGCGCGGCGCTGTAGGCGGCGAGGCCCGTCAGCTTGCCCTCGCGCTCGACCAGCGTCGTGTAGGCGTTGAGAATGTCGGCAAGCTCGCAATGCAGGCTGACGCTGATGTGATCCGCGAGCTCCGGATGGCGGTCCACCACGGCGCGCGCGGCGCGCATGATGAATTCAAAGTGCGCGATGTCGTAGCGGTCTTCCGGACCCAGCATCAGGAATTGGTTCTGCGATGAGGATTTACCGTGGAGCCCATAGCCGCCGTAGAACATGAAAATCTTGAACGACGTCACCCCCTGTTCGAGCGCGAGGTATTCCATCTCGTCGAGATGTTTTCCTTCGATCGGCGCGACGTGATAGCCGTAGTCGACCCAGAACCGCCCCTCCGACTGCTTGCGCACTTCCGGCATGACCTCGCGGTACGGACCGCCGCGGTTGAGATAATACTGGCCGGTGCGGATGTAGTTCAGGCTGGAGGTCACGCCACCCATCGCGGCGGCCTTGCTCTCGCTCACCGCATCCTCGGCGAGCGGGCGGTAGATGCCGACATGCATGTGCGCGTCGACGCAGCCGGGAAAGGCCAGCAGCCTTTTGGCGTCGAACACTTCGGCGGCATCCTCGGCGCGGATCTCGGGCCCAAGCCGAACGACCTTGCCGTCCTTGATCGCGATATCGAGACCATCCACGCCGGCGGCGTTCGGGCGCACCACGCGCGCATTCTTAATGACGAGGTCGAAAGACTTCATTGCACCTACTCACTTTCATCATGAACGACGTCACACCGCCCGTTGCATCCGGTCGTACCCATCCGAACATTTCATCGTTGCCCCGAGGTACGGCCGCCCTGCGGCGCCTCTTCGGCGTAGCGCTTGCCGAGATCGAGCATTTCGGGAGTGCCGATCAAGCGATTGAGTGCATCGAAATCGAACATACGCGCGCGGAACGGATCGGTGCTGCCGTGGGCCTTTAACGAAACGTAGAAATCCTCCGCCGCTTTGGCGAGCGTCCGCACGATGGCGCCAGGGAAGATCGCAAGAGAAAAGCCGAGCGCTTCGAGTTCGGCCGCCGGGAGCATCGGGGTCTTGCCGCCTTCCACCATGTTGACCATCAGCGGCGCGGATTTGCCGAGCCTCGTGCCGATCCGGCTCAATTCCTCGCGCTGCCGTGGCGCTTCGACGAACAGCACATCGGCGCCGGCGTCGCGATAGAGCGCGACGCGCGCCAGGGCGCGATCGAAACCCTCGACCGCCAGGGCGTCTGTGCGGGCGATAATGAGGGTGTTGCGGGAGGTGCGCGCATCCACCGCCGCCCTGATCTTGCCGGCCATTTCCTGGGCGGAAACCAGCGTCTTGTCGTCGAGATGACCGCAGCGCTTGGGGAAGTCCTGGTCTTCGATCTGGATCGCGTTCGCGCCGGCGCGTTCCAACAGCCGCACCGTGCGCTGCACGTTGAGCGCGTTGCCGTAGCCGGTATCTGCATCGACGATGAGATGGGCTTCGACGCGATCGCGGATCAACGTCACCGTCTGGGCCACCTCGCTCATGCTGACAAGGCCGATATCCGGCCGCCCGAGCCGAGAATAGGCGATGCCGGCACCCGACACGTACAAGGCCTCGAACCCCGCGCGCGCGGCGATGAGAGCGGTGAGCGCATCGTAAACGCCAGGAGCAACAAGGATCGGCGGATGCGCGAGGCGGGCAGCCAATGTTTGTTCGGTCATGCTTTCATAGTCCCAGATAAGCGCGTTTAAGCTCCGGATCGGCGCCGATGTCGGCGGACGGGCCCGACATGACGCATTGGCCCTCGGCGAGAATGTAGGCGCGGCCGGCGATTTCGAGGCTCTGCACCACGTTCTGCTCGACCAGCAGAACGGCGACGCCATCGGCGTGAATCCGCGCGATCAGCGCGAACAATTCCTCCACCAGCAGCGGAGACAGCCCAAGTGACGGCTCATCGAGAATAAGCAGCCGCGGCTCGGCCATCAGGCCGCGGCCGATGGCGAGCATCTGCTGTTCGCCGCCGGACAGCGTCCCCGCGCTCTGGCCGCGGCGCTCGTAGAGGCGCGGGAAGATCGCGAACACCCGCTCGCGGTTGGCCGCGCGGCGCGCGGCGGCGCGGCGATAGCTGCCGAGGTCGAGATTGTCGCGCACCGACAGGTTCGGAAAGATGCGCCGGCCCTCCGGCACATGGATAAGCCCGCGGCTGACGATTGCTGCCGGCTTGTCGTGCTCGATGGCGATGCCGTCGAACCGGATCGTGCCGGCTCGCGCGCGCACGATGCCGGAAATGGTGCGGTTGAGAGTGGACTTGCCGACGCCGTTGGAGCCGAGCACGGCGACGATTTCCCCGGCGTCGACTTTCAGATCGATACCGCGCAACACGTCGGCGTCGCCGTAGCCGGCGCAGAGCGCGCGCACGTCGAGAAGCGGCTCAGTGGACATGAGCGGCCCCGATCTTCGCCGCCGCCCCGCGGCCGAGATAGGCTTCGACGACGGTGGGATCGGCGGTGACGTGGGCCGGCGTCCCTTCCGCGATGATGCGCCCTTCCGCCAGCACGAAAACATGCTCGGCGAGACTCATCACCGCCTGCATGACGTGCTCGATCATGACGACGGCGATGCCGCGCGCCGACAGCGCGCGAATGACCGGCACGATGTCGCGGATCTCGGACGGGTTGAGTCCGGCCAGCACTTCGTCGAGCAGCAGGAGGCTTGGCTCGGTGGCCAGCGCGCGCGCGAGTTCGAGGCGTTTTCTGCCCGGCCACCGTCAGGGTATGGGCCGGCCGGTCGAGCAGGTCGCCAAGACCGACCTCGCGGCCGACTTCTTCCGCGAGGGTTACGCGCGACGGCGCGGGCGGAATGGCGCAGATGCGCGCCGACCAGGATGTTGTCGCGCACCGACAGCCCGGCGAACGGCTGCACGATCTGGAAGGTGCGCGCGATGCCGCGACGGGCGAGCCGGTGCGGCGGCTCCCCGGTGATGTCCTGCCCGCCATAACGCACCCGGCCGGCGCTCGGCTTGAGAAATCCCGAGATGATGGCGAAGAGCGTGGTCTTGCCGGCGCCGTTGGGGCCGATCAGCGCGGTGATCCGCGCGGCCGGCGCCGACAGCGAAGCGCCATTCACCGCCAGCAATCCACCGAAGCGGCGCGACACATTCTCGACGGCAAGCAGCGCCTCAGCCACGGGCCGCCTCCCCCGCTGCCGGACGCGGCTGACGAAGCGGCGCGCCAGCTGGTCCCGCGCATCGGCAAGCGCGCCGACGACGCCGCGCGGCGCAAAACGGATGACCAGGATGAGCACGGCGCCGTAGATCATGAGATCGAGGCCGGGCACATCGCCGGTCACGAGCTTGGCGCCTTCGCCGAGCGCCTTGACCACGAGCGCGCCGGCCAGCGCGCCAAACACCGTGCCGGCGCCGCCGATGATCGGCGTCAGCAACGCCTCGATCGAAATCCACGTGCCGTAGGCGATGCCGGAATCGACAAACAGAAAATACTGCACATAGAAGCAGCCGGCCGCCGCGGTGATGGCGGCCGAGAGAATCATGGCGCCGAGCTTGATCGCGAAGGCATTGACGCCGAGCGCCATGGCCGCGTCCTCATTCTCGCGCACCGCGATCAGCCAGGCGCCGAAGCGCGAGCGTTCGAGCAGTTGCGCGATCACCATCGAAGCCGCGAGCAGCGCCAGGATGATCAGATAGAAGATCGCCCGGCTCTGGAACTGGAACGACTGCGCGCGCAAGTCGAGCTTGACCAGAAGGCCGACGCCGGCGCCGGTGATCGGTCGAGACGCTGGCGACGATGCGCAGCACTTCGGCGAAGGCGAGCGTCACCAGCGCGAAATAGGAGCTGCGCAGCCCGGCGCGGAACGCGAGCGCCCCGATGATCGCACCGGCCAATGCGCCGGCCGCGATCCCCGCGGCAAATCCAATCCAGGCGTTGACGCCATAATGCACCTGCAGGATCGCGGTGGCGTAGGCGCCGGTGCCGAAGAACGCCGCATGTCCGAAGGAATATTGCCCGCCATAGCCACCGAGGATGTTCCAGCCCTGCCCGGCGAGCGCAATCATCAGCGTCACGACGAGGAAATTCAGCACCACGTTCGAGTGAACGATGAGCGGCACGGCGGCCAGCGCCGCAACCACGACAACGATGGGCAGAAAGGCCCTCACGCGCTGGCTCCGAACATGCCGCGCGGACGAAACAGCAGGACGGCGATGAAGATCAGAAAGATCCCGACTTGGCCGAGCGACTCGCCGAAAAAGAAACCGGCGAGGCTTTCGACCGCCCCGATGAGGAGCCCGCCGATCAGCGCGCCCGGCACCGAGCCCATGCCGCCGATCACGACGATGGTGAAGGCGATCAGCACGAAGGCTTCGCCGGCGCGCGGATTGGCGTAATAGGTCGGAATGAGGAGGCACGCGGCGATGGCGACGCAGGCAGTGCCAAGTCCGAAGGTCATCGCATAGATGTGCGCCACATCGATGCCGGCAAGCTCGGCTCCGAGCTTTTCCTTGGCGACCGCGCGGATGGCCTTGCCGGTATCGGTCAGCGCCATGATCAGCCACAGCGCCAGCGCCACGCCGAACACCGCGACAAACGCCACGACGCGTGGGACGGCGAGGAAGGTGAAGCCGAAGTCGATGCTTTTGAAGCCGTAGGCGACGTCGACGGTGCGGGTATCGGCACGAAACGCGTAAAGAAGCGCGTTCTCGATGAGGACCGCGAGCCCCAAGGTCACCAGCAGCATATTGCGATCGTCGCCGGAGGACGCGGGACCGATGACGAAGCGCTGCAAGCCGTAACCCAGCGCGAAGAATAGCGGCGCGAGCAGGAACACGGCGATGTAGGGATCGAGTCCGAGTTTTTGATACGCGAAAAACGCCGCGAACAGCGCCGCGCTCAACAGCGCGCCGTGCGCGAAGTTGATGATATGCAGCACGCCGTAGATCAGCGTCAGTCCCAGCGCCACCAGCGCGTAGACCGCGCCGGTCAGAAGTCCGTTGAGGACCGCCGTGATCAGGATGAGCGGCGAGATCACTTTGCTATCCGGCGCGAATTGCGAAGCCGGGCATGGCGACCGGTCATGGCAACTAGGCCGGCATCGGGAAGACCGCCTTTGCATTGGCGAATGCGGGCGGCAGGATGACCTTGATGTCGTTGTCGAGCACCTGGGTGTTGACCGGCGCGGCGCCCTCGTTCTGGCCGTTGACGAATTTGGTCGGTCCGTAGGGCATGATCGGGCTGGCGAAAGTCGAACTCTCCAGAGCGGCGGTGAGTTTGGCGCGATCGGCCGACGCCGCGCGCTCCAGCGCATCGGCGACAAGAAGAACGGCGTTGAAATTCATGTACAGTTCGTAGGTGAAGAACTGGCCCTTGTCCTCGACCTTCTTCTTCAGCTCCAGCGCTTTGGCGCTGTTCGGATTGAACCAGTGATTGCAATCCATGATGTATTTGGCCGCGTCCGGAAATTCCTTGACGAATTTGTAGGAGGACGCGGCGCCGCCGAGCACCGAATAAATGCCTTTCGGCCGCACGTGCTGTTCCTGCATGGTGCGGGCGAGGAGGACGTATTCGTTGTAATAGTTGGCGGGAATGACGAGGTCGGGATTCTGCGCCTTGATCTTGAGCACGACGTTGGCGAAATCGCGCGTCGGCGTCGGGTGCGAAATCGTCTCCAGGATATCAAAGCCCTTCGCCGGCAGTTGCGCGTTCAGCAGCTTGGCGAGGCCGGAGCCGAACAGCGAATCTTCGTGAACGATGATCACCGTCTTCGCCGGTTTGCCGGCCTGGTCGTTGATGATCACCAGATTGTCGAGCGCCGTTTTGGCGATGACGCCGAAGCCGGGACCGGGGCGGAAGGTGTTCTTGAGACCGCGCGTGACGATGGAATCCGCGACACCGACGTCCACCACATAAGGCAGGTCGTATCGGGCCGCGGCCTGGCTGGCGGCAAGGCAGATCGAGGAGGCGTAGCCGCCAACGATGCAGGAAACCTCGGCGGAATTCATCTTCTCCACTTCGGCGGTGCCGCCGTCGGGCGTCGACTGCGCATCGCCGAGGACCGGATCGATCTTGGCGCCGCCGAGCGCCTTGATGCCTCCGGCGGCGTTGATCTCGTCCACCGCCATGACGGCGCCGATGCGGCCCTGCTGTCCCGAGTAGGACAGCGCGCCGGTGACCGGATGAAGCAGGCCGAGTTTTACGCCGGCGCCCTGCGCGCGCAGCAGCGACGGCATCGCCAGGTTGCCGGAAGCGGCGGCCGCGGCGCCAAGAGCCGTGGTGGCGAGAAACCGGCGGCGGCTGAATGGCATTTTTTGCTCCGACATAGCGTCCTCTCTCTGGCTTGGGTTCGGCGTCACACGCTTCAAGCAGCTCACATTTCCGCTCCGGAAACTGCGGCGCGGGCATTCCTTCTCGCGACGTTCTTTTTCGTGAAGTTCTTTCGCACGACCGGCGACCAGGCTTTCGTGCCGGCGGTCCCTGAACGCACCAGATCCATTTCGAAGGCGTAACGGTCGGGCCGGTAGAGCGCGTGCAGGTGCTCGACGGCACGGCCGGATTGATCGCAGACGACGCGAACAAGCTCGATCAGCGGCGATCCGGCGCGCACGTCGAGCGCGCTGGCGACGTCAGGCGTGGCCAGTCCCGCGCTGATGCGTTGCCGGGCATGCTCGACCTTGACGCCGGCGCGTTCAAGAAGCTCGAGAAGCGGGCGCGACGCCAGTTCCTGCCGGGTGAATGTCACGGCGACGCTCTCCGGTACGTGCGTCGTCAGGTAGGAAAACGGCACGCGGTCGACAGCGCGGACGCGGATCGAACGCTGCAGCAGCTGATCGGGACCGACGCCAAGCGCCTCCGCTACCGCCCCTGCCGCCGGCACATAGTCGAACGAAAGCAGCTTGACCGCCGTGCGCCGTCCCATGTCGGCGAGATTGGCGAGCACGCCGGAGATGTCCGCGGTCATCGGCGCCGGTGATGGCCGATAGACGACGCGGGTGCCGGCGCTGCGGCGACGCTCGATGAAGCGCTCGCGCGCCAATTCCCCGAGCGCGCGGCGCACCGTGACCCGCGACACGCTGTAATATTCGGCCAGCTCGTTCTCGGTCGGAAGCTTCGAGCCAAAGGCGAAGGCGCCGCTGAGGATGCGGTCGCGCAGAATGAGATAAACCTGTTTCGCCTTCGCTTCGCCGAGCCAGTCGCGCAAGGTCCACTCCCCCGGCACCCTTGGCCGGAGCTTTACTTGGTATTCTTTAGCGTACAATATCGGCTGCAACCCGCACAAGCCCGTGCCGCTGAGGCAAATCGCGCATGAGCGAAGCAAGGACCCTGATCGACAAGCTGTGGTCGGAGCACGAGATCGCGCGACGCGAGGATGGTGCCGCGCTTCTGTGGGTCGATCGGCACTACGTGCACGAAGGGTCGTTCCTCGCCTTCACGCAAATGCGCAATCGCGGACGTTCGGTCGCGGAGCCGGGCCTCACCTTCGGTATCGCCGATCATTACGTTCCGACGCACACCCGCGACCGCGCGATTGCCGATCCGACGATCGCAGCGATGGTCACCGATCTCGAGGCCAACACTTCCGAAAATCACGTCAGTCTTTTCGGCCTGCGCGATCCGCGCCAGGGCATCGTTCACGTCGTCGGCCCGGAGCAGGGCCTCACTTTGCCCGGCTTGCTCATCGTCTGCGGCGACAGCCACACCTCCACGCACGGTGCGTTCGGCGCTTACGCCTTCGGCATCGGCGCATCCGAGGTGGCGCACGTTTTGATGACGCAGACGTTGTGGCAGAAAAAGCCGAAGCGGATGCGCGTGACCGTGACCGGCCGAACGACCGCCGGCATCGGCGCCAAGGACATCGCGCTTTCGATCATCGCGCAAGTCCGCGCCGACGGCGCGCAGGGCCATGCGGTTGAATTCGCCGGCAGCGCCATCGCAGCGCTGTCGATGGAAGGGCGCATGACATTATGCAACATGTCGATCGAGGCCGGCGGCCGCTGCGGCATGGTCGCACCGGACGCGGTGACATTCAGCTATCTGAAAGACCGCCCGTACGCGCCCCACGGTGCGGCGTTCGACCAGGCGGTCGAGGCCTGGTCTGCGCTTGCCACCGACCCGGGTGCGACATTCGATCGCGAAGTCTCGCTCGATGCCGGAACCATCGCGCCGATCGTCACCTGGGGCACGACGCCCGACGACGCTTTGCCGATCGACGGCAGCGTTCCCGATCCCGCGCGCGAAGACGATCCGGTGCGGGCGAAATATCTGCGCGACGCGCTCGACTATATGGGGATCGCGCCCGGCCGGAAGCTGACGGATATCCCGATCGACCGCATCTTCATCGGCTCCTGCACCAACGCCCGCATCGAAGACCTGCGCGCTGCCGCCGCCGTGTTCGCCGGCCGCGTGAGCAAGGTGCCGGGACTGGTCTCGCCGGGGTCGTCGGCGGTGAAGCGGCAAGCGGAACAGGAAGGTCTCGACCGCATCTTTCGCGACGCCGGGCTGGAATGGGCAGAGTCCGGATGCTCGATGTGCGTCGGCATCAACGGCGACATCGTGCCGCCCGGCGAGCGCTGCGCCTCGACGACGAATCGCAATTTCCGCGGCCGGCAGGGTCCGCGTTCGCGCACGCACCTGATGTCGCCGGCCATGGTCGCCGCTGCGGCTGTCAGCGGCCATCTTGCCGACGTGCGGCCGCTGCTCGCCGGGCGAAAGGTCTAGAGAGGCGCGATGGAAAAATTCGTTCGCCGCACCGCCAAAGCGGTGCCGCTCCTCCTCGCCAACATCGACACCGATCAGATTTTGCCGGCGCGTTATCTGAAATTGCCGCGCTCGCCCGAGCTTGGGCGCGTTCTGCTCGACGACCTGCGCCGCGATGCAAGCGGCAACGACAGACCCGACTTTCCGCTCAACCAGCCGGTCTGGCGCGATGCCGAAATCCTTGTCGCCGGCCGCAATTTCGGCGGCGGCTCGTCACGCGAAGCCGCCGTCTATGCGCTCTACGAGGCCGGGTTCCGTTGCGTGATCGCGCCGTCATTCGGCGACATCTTTGCGCAGAACTCCGTCAAGAACGGCCTTCTGACGGCCGTCTTGTCGGAAGCCGACGTCGGCGAACTCGGCGCCCTTATTGCGACTGATCCCGAAACGCCGGTCACAGTCGATCTGGAGCAGCAGACCATCGCCCGCGGCAATCGCAGCTTCGCCTTCGCCATCGATCCCGTCAGCCGCAATCAACTGCTCAACGGCTGGGACGACGTCGATCTCACGGAGCGCCACCGCGACCGGATCGAAGCGTTCAAGGCCAGCGACCGCGCCCGCCGGCCGTGGGCGCAGCCGGCCGCACTAGCGTCGCTTCGCTCCGGACGTACTTCGCGTCCGCTATGCTTCGATGAGCACCTTGAGTGCCCGGGTGTCCGCAGCCCGGCCGAAGGTGTCATATGCATCAATGATTTTCTCGAACTTGAAACGGTGGGTTATCAGACGCGTCGGGTCGATCTTTCCCGACAAGACGGTCTTGAGCAGCATCGGCGTCGTGACCGTGTCCACCAGCCGTGTCGTGATCGTGATGTTGTGCGACCACAGCCGTTCGAGATGCAGATCGGCCTTGACCCCGTGAACGCCGACATTGGCGATGGTGCCGCCGGGCGCGACGATGTCCTCGCAGAGTACGAAGGTGGAGGGAATGCCGACCGCTTCGATCGCGGCATCGACGCCGCGGCCGCCGGTGAGATCCTTCACCTGCGCCGCCGCGTTGCCGTCCTTGCCGTTGACGGTTGCGGTCGCGCCAAAGCGCTTGGCGACCGCGAGCCGATTGTCATCGAGGTCCACCATGATGATTTCGGCCGGAGAGTAGAATTGCGCCGTCAACAAAGCAGCCAATCCAATCGGACCGGAACCGACGATCGCGACGGTATCGCCGGGCTGGACTTTGCCGTTAAGAACGCCGCATTCGAAACCGGTCGGCAGGATGTCGCTCAACATCACCAGTGCGTCTTCCTCGACGCCCTCCGGAATCCGATAGAGGCTCGTGTCGGCATGCGGTATGCGGACGTATTCGGCCTGCGTACCGTCGATCTCGTTGCCGAGTATCCAGCCGCCGGTCGTGCAGTGCGAATACATGCCCCTGCGGCAATACTCGCATCTGCCGCACGCCGAGATGCAGGAAATCAGCACCCGATCGCCCGGACGAAATGCGGTAACGCCGGCGCCGACGCTGTCGACGACACCGACGCCCTCGTGACCAAGAATGCGTCCGGGCTTGCAGGTCGGAACATCACCCTTGAGGATGTGCAGATCGGTGCCGCAGATCGTCGTCTTGGTGATCTTCACGATCGCGTCAGTGGCCGCAGCGATCTTCGGTATCGGGCGCTCTTCCAGCGCTTTCTTGCCCGGGCCTTGATAAACCAGCGCCTTCATGACGGATTTTGAATTCGACTTTTGACCGGGAGCCTCGGCGACGAGCGTTGTCATGACGATTCTCGCATTTCATTGTTTCATTATCTTGACGTGTCGATTGGATCTTGACGTGTCGATCGGCCGGCGCCCCGCACAGCCTTACGTCACAAAACGACATTAACGGTCACAGCGAAGAGCCGCGTTGATTTTGGTCAAAGGCGCGGCGGGTTTCCGCCGCCGCCGTCTCAGCGCGCTGCAACGGCGTCGTACATTTCCTCTTCCTGTGCGACATGAATTCGCACCAGGACCTCGATGGATTCGATGACGCGCTGGGCGTCGCGGATCAGGTAACGATCCGCCTGTTGCGAGGACAAATCTTCGGCAAGGCGCGCGAGCAGCCGGGCAAGATGCAAAATCTCGCGATGCGCGCGGCTCATGGCCGAGAGACCATGACCGTCTGAGAGGATGCGGGCGAGCGTCGGATAAACTTCACCCTCGTCGTTGCGTTCGTGCGCGACGACCTCCTGCTGGACGATGCCATTGGCTTCGGCGACCAGTGCGGGCGCGCTCGTTGGCGTGGCATCGTCGAGCGCATCGGCAATACCGCGCAGACGATCAAGACTGCCGCCGAGCACCACATGGTCGCGATGCAGTTTGATGCCCGCCGCGACGGCGAGCGTTCGCGCATGGCGTACATGAGCGGGACGCAAAGCCCGCAGCGCGTTCAGTATGACGGCGACGTCGATCAGTTCCTGGAATAAAGCCGCCGGCACTGGCGCGAGAAAACCAAACATCGCCGCAACCATGGCGACACCCGACAGCCCCATGCCGGCGACGATGCTCTCGACGGCAATGCGGCGCGAGCGTTGGGCGATGACCATGGCTTCGGCAACTCGATCGAGCCGGTCGGCAAGCACCACCACGTCCGCCGCCTCCGACGAGGCGCTCGCTCCGCGCGCGCCCATGGCGATACCGACATCGGCCGCGGCAAGCGCGGGAGCGTCGTTGATGCCGTCGCCTACCATGGCCGTCGGAAAAAGCCGCTGCTCGGCGCGCACCGCGTCAACCTTGTCCGAGGGAACGCGATCGGCGAGCACGACGTCGAGATCGAGAGCAGCGCCGATCGATTGTGCGGCGACCGCGTGATCGCCGGTCACCATGCCGATGCGCGCCACGCCCGCGGCGCGCAACATGCGGATGGCACGTGGAGTTTCGGTGCGCAGCTCGTCGGCCAGCAGCAACGCGCCGATCGGATTGCCGTCAACTGCGACAAACACCACGAGGGCCGATCGCCACGAGGCGCGGCGGATCGCCCGCAGCGCCCATTCGTCCGGCGCGTGGTGTGCATAGATCATGTCGCGCGACCCGGCGCTGACCTGCCGGCCTTCGATGGTGCCGCCGATCCCGGAGCCGGCGGCCTCGTGCAGATCGCGCGGCATCGGCAACGACAAACCGCGATCGAGCGCGGCGCGAACGATGGCGGCGGCAAGAACGTGATGCGACGCCTGTTCCAGTGCGGCACCGAGTTGCAGAACGCGGTCCGCCTGCTGGCCCGGCGCCACTTCGATCGACACCAGGCGGGCACCGCCGACGGTCAGCGTACCTGTCTTGTCCAGCAACACAGTGTGCGTTCGGGCCAGGGCTTCGAGCGGAGCGCCGCCCTTGATCATGACGCCCCGCCGCGCGGCCTGGGCTACGCCGGCAATGAATGCCACCGGCGCCGCCAGGATGAGAGGGCAAGGTGTCGCCGCAACAAACACGGCAAGGCTGCGAACGAGATCGCCGGAAATCAGCCACGCAACCGCGGCCACGGCGATCGTGATAGGCAAGAAGATGATCGCGTAGCGGTCGGCGAGCCGGACGAACGGCGCTTTTGCCGTCTGCGCCGCCGTTACCAAACGGAGAATGCCGGCGTACGTGCTGGCGCCGGCATTCGACGAAGCGACCATTTCGAAGGCGTCGCCGGCATTGAGCGTTCCGCTATAGACGGCGAGACCCTGGCCTTTTGCCACCGGGATGGGTTCACCGGTCAACGCGGATTCGTCGATTGTCGCCGACGCGGAACTGATGACCCCATCGACCGGAATGACTTCTCCGCTCTTGACAAGAAGTTTGTCGGCGACCGCGACGTCGGCGATCGGAACATCCTCGATGCCGTGATCGAGCCGGCGATGCGCGACGCGCGGCGCGCGATCGGCAAGCGCGCGCAGATTACGCTCGGCGCGCGTCACGGCGAAATCCTCGAGCACGTTGCCGCCCGAATACATCAGCGCCACGACGGCGCCGGCGAGCGGTTGGCCAAGTGCAAGCGCGCCCGTCATCGACAGCAGTGCGATCGCGTCCACGCCGACGCGACCGCTGACGAGATCGCGCACAATCGAATAGGCAAGCCCGGCGATCACCGGGACGGTCGCTCCGAACCAGCATAGATCGGCCAGCGCGCTGTCACCGATAACGATGCGCGCCACCGCGCCGGATGTCAGCCCCGCGATGGCGATTGCAACAAGAGCGCCCCGCAGCAGGCGATCGATGTTCACCGTCTTTGCCATCGGCATCGAGCATCGCAAAAATAGCGAAATATTTCTTGAGCGAAATCAAGCCCGACGGCAAAGCCGCGCCAGGCATTTTAAGGACAAGGTGCGGATGAATCTGTCAGCGGCGATGGCCGCCCTTGACATAAATCAACCCTCTCGAGGGCGGATCGCGCTTTATTGGCGCGGAAATATCGGAAATGAAAATGGAACTCAAGGAAGCGATCTACACGCGGCGCTCCGTGCGTAATTTCACGCCCGAGCCGGTCGATGAAAATACCATCCGGGAACTCATCGATGCGGCAATTCAGGCGCCGAGTGCGGTCAACGCGCAACCTTGCGCGTACTGCGTCGTCCGCGACAAGGCTGTGCTCGCCACGATTTCACGAGAAGCCAAGTCGCACATGGTGAAAACGACTCCGGTCGAACTCATGTCGCATCACTTCAGCGAAATATTGAACGATCCGAAGTTCGACATTTTCTACCACGCTCCAGTGCTTGTCCTGATTTGCGCCGTCGCGGACATTCCCTGGGCCGTCGAAGATTGCGCGCTCGCGGCCGAGAATTTGATGCTCGCCGCGCCCGGCTTCGGCCTTGGAACGGTGTGGATCGGTTTTGCGCAAAGCTGGCTGGGCACGCCCGACGGCAAGGCGCTGCTGAAGCTTCCGGCGCCGTACAAGCCGGTGGCGCCGATCATCGTCGGCCACCCGAAATCGGCGCCACCGCCGGTGCCGAGAAAAGAGCCGGAAATCCGCTGGATCGGGTAAGCACGCCGTGCCCGCCATGAAGAAGCTTGCGCTATCCAGGGTCTATCAACTGCTGGAACCTGGCCCGGTGGTGCTACTGGTGACCGCGCACAAAGGGCGGGCCAACGTCATGGCCATGTCCTGGCACATGATGATCGAGTTCGAGCCGCCGCAAGTCGCGTGTGTCGTGAGCGGCAACGACTATAGCTTCGCCGCACTGCGCGCCACCCGCGAATGTGTGATCGCCATTCCGGCGCGAAAGCTGGCGGCCACGGTGGTCAAGGTAGGGAATTCGTCAGGCCGCGACATCGACAAATTTGCCGCCTTCGGTCTGACGAAATTGACAGCCGCGCGCGTCGGCCCGCCGCTCATCGCGGAATGCTTCGCCAATCTCGAATGCAAGGTGACGGACACAAGCCTCGTGAACAAATACAACCTTTTCGTCCTCGAAGTGCTCAAGGCCTGGATCGATCCGGCGCAACAGCATCCGAAGACAATTCACCACCGCGGCTACGGCCGCTTCGTGGTGGACGGTCCGACGATCACGCTCAAATCACGGATGCGCTGAACGTTTTGCGCCCGGATCGCGCGCGGATCGGTGCTCAGCCGCCGCCGAGCGGCTCTCCGAACGCTTCATACCAGTGGACGATTCCGTCCCAGATTTCCTGCGCCGTCTCGGCAAACCAGAACAGCTCGCGATCCTCGGGATCGATGACGCCTTCGTCGACCAGAAAATCGATATCCACGGCGCGGCGCCAGAAATCCTCGCCGACCAGGACCACCGGTATCGGCTTGATTTTCCGCGTCTGAGCCAGCGTGAGGACTTCAAACAATTCGTCGAGCGTTCCGTAGCCGCCAGGAAACGCGACCAGTGCCCTCGCCCGCAGCATGAAGTGCAGCTTGCGCAGGGCGAAATAATGAAAGCGGAAGCAGAGATCGGGCGTGACGTATGGATTCGGATATTGCTCGTGGGGCAGCTCGATGTTGAGGCCGACGGTTTCCGCCCCGACGTCGAAAGCGCCACGGTTCGCCGCCTCCATCAATCCCGGTCCACCGCCTGTCATGACGACCAGCGGCGACTTTCCATCGGCACGGGCGGCGCGTCCGGCGTTGCCGACCAGCCGGCCGAATTCCCGCGCCACCTCGTAATAGTGGCTCTTCGCCAGGATGCGTTCGGCGGTCGCCAGCCGGACCGGCAATTCGACATTGCCGGGATTGCTGCGTACGGCGGCGCGAAGCGCTTCGACGTTGCGGCGCGCGGCGGCCGGCTCGGGAATGCGCGTGCTGCCAAAAACCACGATCGTGTGGTCGACATGCCGGTCGGCGAGGATGACATCGGCCTTGAGATACTCGATTTCCAGCCGCGCGCCGCGCATATCCGCACGCGTGATGAATTCCGGATCCTGGTCGGCAAGCCGGTAGGTCGCGCTTTCGCGGATCGCCCGTATCGCCTCCGCGGCGCCGGGATCTTCCTCAGCCGGCTTCGGCCGATGCCAGGGCAACGGCTGCCGGCGAAGCTGCGGATGCGGTGGCGGCGGCACCCCTCGCCTTCGATCCAGGGCCACGCGAACCTCCTTCCCGGTGAGAGCGGCGCGCGGCGGCTAAACCGTCAGCGCCGACGTCGAGCGAAACCGCAGGATGGCGACCGCGAAGAACAAGCCGCCCACGACTGCCACGAACAGGAATTGCGGCCAGACCACGTCGAAGCCTGCGCCGCGATAGAGAATCGATTGCGCGAACGCAACGAAATGCGTCGAGGGCGATGCCTGCATCGCCGTCGCCAGCCACGGCGGCATGCTTTCCAGCGGCGTGTTGGAGCCGGAGAGCATGTTCAGGGGCAGAAAGACCAGGAAGAACAGCAATCCGAGCTGCGGCATCGAGCGCGCGATGGTGCCGAGAAGTATGCCGACGGCCGAGGCGAAGAAAAGGTAGGACGCCACCCCTACCAGGAACAGCGGGATCGAGCCGGCGATCGGGACATGCAGCCAGCCACGAACGATCACATAAAGCGAGAGGGCCACGGCAACGGTGATCACCAGGCCGTTCGCCCACACCTTGGACATGGCGATTTCGAAGGGTGTCAGCGGCATCACCAGGAGATGATCCATGGTGCCGTGTTCGCGTTCGCGCACCACGGCCGCTCCGGACAGAATGATCGCCAGCATGCTGACATTGTTGATGATGCCCATGACGCTGGTGAACCACGCGGTCGTGACGTTCGGATTGAAAACGACGCGGACGGCGAGATTGACCGGCGGCGGCTTGGCGCCGCCCGCGCGCGACAGGAAGCCTGCGATCTCGTTCATGATGATCTGCTCGACATAGCCCGCGCCGAGGCCGCCCTGCACCATGACGGTCGCATCGACATCGACCTGAATTGCGGGATTCCGGCCGCCGAGCACGTCGCGCTCGAAATTCGGCGGGATATCCACGACGAACGTGAAGTTGCCGGCATTCATCTGCGGAATGATTTCGCGTTCGGTAATGGCCCGCGCATGCTGGAAGTAGGGAGGCAGAAATGCGCCCGCTATCCGCCGCGACAATTCGGAATGATCCTCGTCGACCAGCCCGACCGCGGCGTTGTGCACCTCCTGCGAATAGCTGTTCGCCTGCGCCATGATCTGCAGCGAGAACGCGTAGACGACAAAGCCCATCAGGACGTAATCACGCAGCACGCTGCGCAACTCCTTGGTGCCGAGCCAAAAAATGTTTGCGATGGTGTTCATCGGCTCTAGCGCTCCTGTTTGCGCAACAGCAGAAGGCTGATCAAAAGCAACGCCGGGACGAAAACGGCAAGCTGCGCCAGACTGATGGCGAGGTCGGAAAAACCCAGTCCCTTGGTGAAGGTGCCGATGGCAATGGGCCGAAAATAGCTCATGGGAAACAACCGCCCCATAATCTGCGCGCCGGTCGCCAGCGAGGAAATCGGCACCTGCATGCCGGAGAATTGCGACGCCGGCAGGAACGTCATCACGGCGGTGCCGAATATGGCGGCGAGCTGCGTGCTGGCAAACGACGAAATCAGCATGCCGTAAGCAGTGGTCGCGCTGACATAGATCACGACGCCGATGAACAAGGTGATGAAGCTGCCTTTCAACGGCACCTGAAAGACAAACAGCGCCATCACGAACAGCACCAGGAAATTCATCACGGCAACGCCGACGTAAGGAATCTGCTTGCCGAGCAGAAACTCGAGCCTCGTGACCGGCGTGACGTAAAGGTTGGTGATCGAGCCAAGTTCCTTTTCGCGCACGATCGCGAGCGCCATCAGGATCGCCGGGAATAACGCTAGCAGGATCGACATCGTCGACGGCACCATGGCGTAGATGCTGTCGAAATCCTGGTTGTAGTTGTAGCGGATCTCGATCCGGGCGGGCGGCTTCGCCGCCGAGAGATTTGTTGTCGTGACCGCCGGGTCGCCCAAGTAGAGCTGGTGCATGGCCTGCAGATATCCGCGGATGGTCCCGGCGCGGAACGGCATCGCGCCGTCGACCCAGGCGCCGACCCAGGCCGGGCGTCCGCGTTCGAGATCGCGGCCGAAGCCCGGCGGGATTTCGACGGCGGCGTCGATATCGCCGCTCTGCAGGCGCTTCTGCAGGTCGTTGTAATCGACGAGCGGCCGCTTCTCCAGGAAGTAGCTGGAGCCCCTCAACTCCTCTAGATAGGCGCGGCTCTCGTGACTGTTGTCGTGGTCGAGAACGGCGAAGGTCAGATTGTTGACGTCGTTCGAAATGCCGAAGCCGAAAACCAGCATCAGGAACGCAATGCCGAAGAAGGCAAAGCCCAGGCGGATCGGGTCGCGCAAAAGCTCGATCGTTTCACGAATCACGTAGGCGGAAACACGCTGCGGGCTGAACGCGCGCTGCCGCGGCCGCGGCGGCGCGACCGCATCCGGCGCAGCGGCCGAGATCACTTTCGAAGCCGTCTCCGGCCGGGACTGTCCGGTCGCCGCCTCGAGATAGCTGATGAAGGCGTCCTCGAGGGAAGAAGCGCCGCGCGCCTTGACGAGATTAGCCGGTGTGTCGGTGGCCAGCACGCGGCCGGAATCCATGAGCGATATGCGGTCGCAGCGCTCGGCTTCGTTCATGAAATGGGTGGAGACGAAGATCGTCACGCCCTGATTGCGGGAAAGATCGATCAAAAGCTCCCAGAAGGCGTCGCGCGCCAGCGGGTCCACGCCCGAGGTCGGTTCATCGAGGATGAGCATTTCCGGTTCGTGAACGACGGCGACGGCGAGCGACAGGCGCTGGCGAATGCCGAGAGGCAGCGCCGAGGCCAATTGGTCGAGATGATCCGTCAGGCGGAATTGCTCGACCAGCGCGTTGATCCGCGTCCTTGCCTTCTGCGGCGGCAGATGGAAAAGCCGGGCGTGCAGTTCAAGATTTTGGCGGACCGTAAGCTCGGTGTAGAGGGAGAACGACTGCGACATGTAGCCGACACGTTTGCGCGAATCGATGTCGCGCGCGTCAGGCGCCGCACCGAACAGCAACGCCTCGCCCTCGGTCGGCATCAGCAAGCCGGTGAGCATCTTCATGGTTGTCGTCTTGCCGCAGCCATTGGAGCCGACGAAGCCGAAAATCTCGCCGCGTTCGATGCTGAAGCTCACGCGGTCGACCGCGGTGAAGTCGCCGAAGCGGCAGGTCAGGTCGCGTGCGGTGATGACGATCTCATGATCGTCAACGCGGCGCGGCGGGATTTCCAGCTTCCGGCGCCCGTCCCGGCGCTCCTCCGGCATCAGCGCGACGAACGCGTCTTCGATGTGTTGGGTGTTGGTCCGCGCCTTGAGGTCCGCGGGCGAACCGATAGCGAGAATCTTCCCGTCATTCATGGCGATGAGCGATTCGAAGCGCTCGGCCTCTTCCATGTAGGCCGTGGCGACGACCACGCTCATCCCGTCGCGCCGCGCGCGAATTCGGTCGATCAATTCCCAGAACTGGCGGCGCGACAGCGGATCGACGCCGGTGGTCGGCTCGTCGAGTATCAGAAGATCCGGATCGTGGATCAGCGAGCAGCACAATCCGAGTTTCTGCCGCATTCCACCCGATAACTTCTTCGTCGGCCGATCGGCGAATGGCGTAAGGCCGGTGCTATCCAAGAGTTCGCCGATCCGCCACTCGCGTTCCGCACGCGACTGGCCGAAAACGCGGCCGAAGAACTCGATGTTCTCGCGGATGCTGAGGTCGGGATAGAGATTCTTGCCCAAGCCCTGCGGCATGTAGGCGATGCGGGAGCAGACCGCGACGCGATGCGCCGCATTCGTCATGTCGCCGTCAAGCACGGAGACGGCGCCCGATTGTACCTGCCGCGCGCCGGCGACAATGCTGAGCAGCGTCGATTTGCCGACGCCGTCCGCACCGATCAGCCCGACCATCGTGCCAGCCGGCAAGGCGACCGTCACGTCATCGAGGGCAATGACCTTGCCGTAGCGCTGGGTGACGCGTTCAAGCTTCGCGACGGGCATTGCGAGCCCGCTCAATGGGCCGCCGCTGCCGACACTTGCAGCCGATCGGGCCATTGCACGGCGGGGTCCGTGCGGATGTAAGTGACGCCGGGCAAGCCGCTGCTGACGGCGTCCGACCGCCCGCGCAACCAGTCGGCGTCGATGCGCACCCGGACGCGGAACATCAGCTTCTCACGCTCGGTCTGGGTCTCGACCGTCTTGGGCGTGAACTGGGCCTGCGTCGCGATGAACATGACCTTCGCCGGAATCGCGACCTTCGGATAGGCGTCGACGACGATGCGAGCGTCGGCGCCGTATCTCACCCTTCCCGCCTCCTGCGTCGGCAGATAAATGTCCATGTAGACATACGAGGTATCCAGCATCGCAAAGACGTGCCCGCCGGCCGGCAGAACCTCGCCGAGATTGGCGATGCGATATTCGATGCGGCCGTCGCGCGGCGCGACCAGCGTGTTGTCGGCAATCTGGACACTGTAGAGCTCGACGTCGTGCGTGGCCGCTTCGAGCGCATGCTCGAACTCGATCACCCGCATATTTGCCGCGTTAAGCGCCGCGTTGGCGCCATCCAGTTGCTGCTGGCGCTGATCCAGAACTTCCTTGGTCTGGAAGCCCTTTTGCACCAAGGTCGTGGCGCGGTCGAACTCCTGCTGCGCCAGCAGGACCTGGGTTTTTTGCTGCATCACGTTGGCGTTCGCCTCGTCGACGGCGCGGCGTGCCTGATTGACCTGCGCTTGCGCTTTCTTCAACGAAGCCGCGATGTCCTGGGTATCCATGCGGGCGACGACCTGCCCGGCTTTGACCAGATCGCCTTCGTCGGCCATCATTTCGGCGATGCGGCCGGGATATTTGGTGTCGATGTTAATTTCGTCGGCTTCGAGACGGCCGTTGCCGTAGACGATACCAGCCGGCAGCGCTGAGCGGAGATGCTGCCACCAATAATAGTACCCGCCAGCACCACCGCCGAGAATGACAAGCAGCACGGCGATGCGCAGCCACCAACGCCGGCTCGGCGGGCGTCTGGCCGCCTCTTGCGATACAGGCAGGCTGGGCGGCCGGGCCGGAACAAGAGCCTGTGAGGGCGGCGGCTCGCCTGTACCGATTGTCTCGGACCGGGTTGCGTCGCGAGTCTCCTGGGTCTCGTTCATGTCACATCCATGCTGAAACTCACCCCTTGGAACTATTCATTAAAGGCAGCGATGAATCTCGGGCGTGTTCCGACCGGCGTCTTACATTAATTGTGCAGTGCGGCGGAAAAAATTCAGGGATTGGCCCTACGGGAAATTACGGATGCCGCGCCATCCAACTGCTGCCGACCTTGACGAAGGAACGCTTCACGGCCGCCCACGCGATCCGGTGCGCGGCTTCTTCCTGCCGGGGGTCTCCTGAATGTGCGGCATAGGCGTGATTGAACGCCTCGCGATAAATGTCCTGGGCATGGTCGGGCAAATGGGCCTGCACCGATTGCGGAAGATCGGCGTTCGTTTGGTACGGCATCGCTCACCTCGTCGGCCCCAAACCAGCATTGCGCAGCAACGAGCGAGCATATTTGACGCAAATCAAGGCGTGAGTGGTCCCGCGTCGTAGTTTTGAAAAATTATTCCGGCCGCGGGAGGAGTTTAGTCATGCAGCAGGACATACCCGGCACGACGATATTCGATGGAGCGGAAGCCCAGAAAGGTCTGGCGCTCAACCGCATGTGTTACTCGTTCAACTCCGCCGACAATCGTGCCGCGTTCCTCGCCGACGAAGAGGGTTACTGCCGGAAGTACGGCCTCAACGACGCGCAGCGCGCGGCGGTCGAGAGCCGCAGCGTCCTGAAAATGATCGAGGCCGGGGGCAATGTCTATTACCTCGCTAAGCTGGCCGGCATCTTCGGTCTCAATGTGCAGGACATCGGCGCGCAACAGACCGGCATGACGGTCGAGGCGTTCAAGTCGAAACTTCAAGCAGCAGGGGCATGACCATGGCGGTAGTTGTTGGCGGCATCGGCAGCACGCACGTTCCGGCGATCGGCAAGGCGATTGCGGACAAGAAACAGAACGATCCCTACTGGCAGCCTTTCTTCAAGGGTTTCGACTATGTCCATTACTGGCTGGCCCGCGCGAAGCCCGACGTGGCCGTCGTTTTTTATAACGATCACGGATTGAATTTCTTCCTCGACAAAATACCGACCTTTGCGGTGGGAGCCGCCGCCGAATACCGGAGTGAAGACGAAGGTTGGGGCATTCCGGTTTCTCGCCCCATCCCCGGCGATCCGGCGCTGTCCTGGCATTTGATTAACGCGCTCGTCGCTGACGATTTCGACGTGACGATGTGTCAGGACATGCTGATCGACCACGCCGTGACCATCCCGATGGCGCTGACTTGGCCTGGCCCCACTTGGCCGGTGAAGATCATACCGGTGGAGATCAACACGGTGCAGCACCCGCTGCCGAGCATGGCGCGCTGTCTCAAGCTCGGCCGTTCCATTGGCCGCGCCATCGAGTTGTACCCACAGGATTTGCGCGTCGTTGTCATCGGAACCGGCGGGCTGTCGCATCAGCTCGACGGCAAGCGGGCCGGGTTCATCAACAGGGAATTCGACGAACTCTGCCTCAACAAGATCATAGCTGAGCCGGAAGCGCTCACCCGGTATTCGATCCACGACGTAGTCGAGCAGTCCGGGTCGCAGGGTGTCGAATTTCTCAACTGGATGGCCATGCGCGGCGCGATGACGGGGCGGGTGAGCGAGCTTAATCGCAACTACCACATCCCAATTTCCAATACCGCTGCGGCGACGGTCGTTTATGAGAACGAAGTTCAGGCCAAGCGTAAGGCTGCGTAAGCGGGCCGCGTAATTTAGCCGCGAGCCTCAAGCGTTCGGCCTTGAGGCTTTAATCTCAAGTCTTCAACTCCGCAGCGCACTCGCGGCCTGTTGGCCGGGGCGCTCGTGGGATTTATCGATCCTCTGCTCCGTCGCCCGCCACTTCACTGCCGGTGGCGCAATCGCGCCCGGCCCGCCAACCAGCCGGCGATATTCGGCATAATTTCATCGCGAACCCTCGTCAGATAACCGTTTCGCCCATAACAGCGCGACGCCGCGTCGCGGTTTCATACATTTGTTGCCCGAAACCGATTTATGGAAACGATGTCGTGTAGTCTGCAAACCGCGCTTGATATGCGTCAAACAGGTGGCCATCGATGCGGCGGATAAGGACGGCCAGCGGCGTGGGACAGCGCCGCGTTTCGACGGTTCCGGTCACTGAACCTTCCTGCCAGTCTTCGCCCCGGTGGACGACATGACGCAAGCGGACTCGGTTGCGACCAAACCCGGCACCACGCAAACGGCAGGCAAGCGTGCGATCAAGGGCGCCGCCGAACCTTCGCCCGAAATGGCCGACTTCGCGGGCATCCCGCTCGCCGACCTGTTTCAGCGGTTGCATTCCACCAGCAACGGCCTCGGTGCGGCCGAGGCGGCCGCACTGCTCGAGAGCGTCGGACCCAACCGGATCGACACGACCAAACCGAAGCGGCTCATCGTCGCGTTCATCGAACGCCTCGGCAATCCGCTGGTCGTCATTCTGCTTTTTGCCGCGCTGGTGTCGGCGCTGACCGGAGACGTTGCAAGTTTCGCGGTCATCGCCGTCATTGTCCTCATGTCGGTGATCCTCGACGTGACGCAGGAGCGGCAAGCCCAGAACGCCGCCGAACGCCTGCGCGAGCGCGTCTCGCTCTCGGTCAACGCGCTGCGCGACGGAAAGCCGGTCGATATTCCGGCCACGGAAATCGTGCCCGGCGACGTCTTTCTTCTCACGGCCGGTGATCTCATCCCCGCCGATTCGCGGCTGATCGAAGCGCGCGACCTTTACGTCGACGAGGCGCTGCTTACCGGTGAGCCCTATCCTGCCGAGAAGGAAGCGACGCTTCCGGCCGGAGACTCCCAGCGCGACAGCGCGCTGCCGCAAAATCTGGTGTTCATGGGAAGCTCCGTCGTGAGCGGAACCGCGAAAGCGCTGGTGCTCGCGACCGGCCGCAAGGCGCAGCTCGGCTCGATCGCCAGCGCGTTGCAGAAACCGCCACCGCCATCCGCCTTTTCGCTTGGCATCCAGAAATTCGGCCTGATGATCGTGCAGGCCACAGTCTTTCTGGTCCTGTTCGTCTTGCTGATCAATCTGTTGTTCCATCGGCCGCTATTGGAGTCCTTCCTGTTCGCGCTGGCGCTCGCCGTCGGGCTGACGCCGGAACTGCTGCCGATGATCGTTTCGGTCACCCTGTCGCACGGCGCGCTGCGCATGTCGCGAAAGCAGGTGATCGTCAAGCGCCTCTCGGCAATCGACGATCTCGGCAGTATGGACGTGTTGTGCAGCGACAAGACCGGGACGCTGACCGAAGCGCATATCAAATTGGTCCGGGAGGTCGATCTTTACGGACAAGCCAGCGACACGGTCATGCGCATGGCGCAGCTCAACGCCGCCTTCGAGACCGGGCTCAAAAGTCCCCTGGACGAGGCGATCCTCGCCGCGGGAGAGGTTGATCTCGATTCATGCCGCAAGATCGACGAGGTTCCGTTCGATTTCGAGCGCCGCCGGGTCTCGGTGCTTGTTGAAGAAAACGGCCGGCGACGCATCATCGTCAAGGGCGCGCCGGAAGACGTGCTCGCGCTCGCGGCCCGGTTCGAGCAGCAGGGATCGGCGCCGCGCGCCCTCGATGCCGCCGCGCGCGACGCTGCCGAGGCGACATTCAAGAAACTGAGCGCTGAGGGCTACCGGCTCCTGGGCGTGGCCTGGCGCGACGTCGAGGCAAAATGTCAGCACGCTCACATCGCCGACGAGAAGGATTTGATCTTCGGCGGCTATCTGGCTTTCCTCGATCCGCCGAAGGCCGGCGCGCGCGATGCGCTGTCGGCTCTTAATCAGCTTGGCGTTTCGCTGAAAGTCGTGACCGGCGACAATGAAGAGGTGACCCGGCACGTCTGCGGCGAGCTCGGCGTCCCTGTCACCGGCGTGCTGAACGGTGCGGAGCTCGCGCATCTGACGGACGAGGCGCTGTTGGCCAAGCTCGACGAAACCAACATGTTTTGCCGTGTCACGCCGCCGCAGAAGTCCCGCATCATCGCCGCGCTGCGGCGGAAAGGTCATGTAGTCGGCTATCTTGGCGACGGAATCAACGATGCACCGTCGCTGCACGCCGCCGACATCGGCTTTTCGGTCGACTCCGCCGTGGACGTCGCCAAAGAGGCCGCCGCCATGATCCTGCTGCGCAAGGATCTCGGCGTGCTGGCAGACGGCGTGCGCGAAGGCCGCCGGACCTTCGCCAATATCCTCAAATACATGATGATGGGAACAAGCTCGAATTTCGGCAACATGTTCTCGATGGCGGGGGGCGTTCTGTTCCTGCCCTTCCTGCCGATGCTGCCCATCCAGATTCTTCTGAACAACCTGCTGTACGACCTATCGGAGACGACAATTCCTCTCGACCGGGTGAGCGATTCCATGGTGGCGCAACCGCGCCGCTGGAACCTCGACATGGTCCGCAAGTTCATGCTGTTGTTCGGACCGATCAGCTCGGTATTCGACTTCGTCACCTTCGGGCTGCTGCTCTGGGTCTTCCACGCCGACGAACCGCTGTTTCATACCGCATGGTTCGTCGAATCGCTCTCGACACAAATCCTGGTGATCTTCATCATTCGCACCGCGCATCCTTTGCGCGATCGACCGCATCCCGCACTCGTAGCCAGTTCGCTATCAGCCTTCGCATTGGCGGTGCTGCTCCCCTATTCCGCGTTTGGCCACTGGTTCGGCTTCGTGCCGCTGCCCGCCACCATCATGGGGGCGCTGATGCTCATCACGGTGACCTATCTCGCCATCGTTCACGGCGTAAAGAGTTGGTTCTTCGCGCGCTACAATCTCGGTTAAGCGCTCTGTTCATCGCAGGCGGGCAACTTGATTTTGATCCAGATCAAGGTGCACTGGGCCTCGCCGCCTCAAAATTTTTTATGCATTGGGCGCCGATTACGACCGCACCGTTCGATCGGGATCTCGAACTGGCCGTCCTCGACGAGGATGGCGCGCATGCTCTGGAATTCGCCTGTCGCCGCATCGCTGGTGCGTGGATCAATGCGCAAACAAAAAGCCAGATCGACGTCCGCCCAACGCATTGGCGGGAATGGAAAGCAAAGCCTTAGAACGATGCCGCGCCGGCGACGCTCCTTCTGCGGACCGTGGCGGCACGTTTGAGTTCGGCACGTTTGACTTGGGCATGTTTGACTTGGCTGCGGCAACTGCAATAAGCCGGTCGGACGGCAGGAAGCGGCTTCCTTTTGCCGCCAAAGCGAGCTGCACACGTGACAAAACGGCTGACCCTTTCCCTTACCGTCTGCGCGATCCTTATGGGCGTCCCGCCGGTTCGTGCCGAAGAAGCGCCGACCGAGCGCGAGCGGGAGGGGCACGCGCTGGCCGAACGGATGTGCGCGCCGTGCCATGCAATCGAAAAGACCGGATCGAGTCCCCACGTCGCGGCGCCGCCGTTTCGGGAACTCAGCCGCCGTGTCGATCTCGACGGCTTCGCCGGCCGGCTGCGCGAAGATCTGTTGACTGGCCACCCCGACATGCCGACGTTTCGCTTCAGCCGCGAAGACGCTGGCGCCCTGGTCGCCTACCTGCGCTCGATCCAGGGGCCTTAGCGCCCCGCCGCGGTCGATCGAAGCCGCAGTTGATCCAAGTCCGGCTCAAAGCCGCGGTTGTTCCCAGCCGCAGTTGATTCAGGTCAAGTTCGGCCCGCGGCCATTCGTCTATCAATGGCAATCGCAAATCCAGACAGGGGCGCGTCGGCATGACCAAGTCAGTTCCTGACAAGGCCGAAGTCGCGGTGGAATATCCCGACAAGCTTTACATCGGCACGTTCGAACGGGCGTCGCGCTTCGACGCCCATCTCGACGAAACCGGGATTTCGCTCAGCCTGCATCGCACCGGCGCCGAAGACGTGCGCAAGTCCGTTCGCATGCACTTTCATTATGCCTTGTTCGCGGAAATCCTGCGGGAACTCGCCAAGACCGCGACCGCGTTCCCCGCCACCGACGTCACCCACCGCGAAGCAATGCGCGACGCGGCAAAGACGCTCTATCTGGCGCTGGTGCGTGAGGGTTCGGATGACAAAGCCGGCCTGACCCCGGACGAAGAAGTGCGGCTGCTGCACATTCTCGAATAGCCGATTTCAGTAACGGCATCCGCGGATGCGCCGGTCCCCCGAAGCGCGGACCCTTGCGCCGCAATTCGAGTTGCGGCGCAAGGCTGTGGCCGGCTTTAGCTGTTTGCCGGCGGCAGCGGATGATAATAAATGTGATGATGGTGGTGATGGTGGTGATGAATACGAGGCAGTGGAGGCGGCAGCGGCGCCGGCGGTACTGCGACGTAGCGCTCCCACACCGTGCCGCGATCGAATTGGATGGTATTGCCATCGGGTGAATAGATCGCGCCTTCGTTCCAGGCCGCCACCCAGATGTGCCCCGGATAATCGATCCAGCCGGTTGTGCCGAAGCCCGCTTCATTGACCAGGTTCAGCTGGAACCCGGCTTGCGTCACATAAGCAAGCGCGGGGGGATTGGCGGAGCATAGCTTCACGCACTGGAACTGGCCCGTCAAATTCAGCACCGGTTGCGCGGATGCCCCGCTCGCGCTTGCTGCGATCGCGGCGGCGGCGCCCAACAAAACAACCAAACTCGTTCTCATTGCCCTGCTCTCCTCAACAACGACAATAGCCCAGCCAAAATCGGGGTCAGCCGGAAGCATCCGGCAACATCAACACGGCTTCATGACACGAAAAGCCGCATGCTTTGACCAACTTCACAATGTCAATTTAGCTCAATTTTTCAGCGAGCGGCACACGCTGCGCCAAACTCGCAATTTTTTGATCGGCCGTCCTTAACGCCGATGATGGTCGGCGTGGCGGTAGTGCAGCCGCAGCAGGTCGATACCGTAGTCGTTGCCGTTCGGGGTGCGTACGATGGTATGGACATGAAATTTTGCGGGCTCGGGATTGGTCAAGAAGACGCCCGCGTGGTGATCGAACTCGATGAACACCACCGGGCTCTGTATCCGGTAGTAGAAGGGGCTCGCTTCCTCGAAGCCGCCGATCCAGCAGAAATGCGTCTCGCCAAGATGCCGCTCGATGTCGCCGATGCGCGCGGTCAGCGGCCCGGACGGCAACGGCGCGACATAGGCGGCGCAGAGATCGAGCAGGTCGCGACGCTGCAGCGCGGACAGCTCGGAAGCAAGCAAACCCTCGTAGGGCACGATGCGATTGTCCTGAAACGCACCGCCGAGATGGAGGTTGTCGGCGAAATGCCGGCGGCCGGGCGGCAAGTCGCCGCCGACCATGGAATGCGCCACGATCGCCCGGTCACGCTGGCCCGGCGACAGCGAACGCATCAGCGCGAGGCCGGCGCGTTCTTCATCTTCGAATAGCCGCGTACCAGCGAACGGCCCGGTATCCGCATAGGCGGGCTCGGCGCCAAAAAAACACGGCGCGAGCACCATCTGCCGGCCGATGACGAAACAGTTGAGGCAAAGGTGATGGCCGAAAAGCTGCCAGCCCCAGGGCTCGGTTTCCGAAGGGCTGCCAAACAGGCAAAAAATGTACGCCCATTCGCCGAGCACTTCCGGCCCGCCGACAAGATCGCCGAGGAAACGGTTGAGCCGCATCACGCCGCGCGTGACGTCGTAACCCTTGGCGCTCAGGCTGGCGCGGAGCAGCGCGAGAACAGCTTCCTGGACCGGCGCGGCAACCTCATCGAGCCGAAGCCCGTGGTGCTCGACATAGAGTTCGGTGTTCTGCCAATGCCGCCACAACTCGGAATCGACCGGATAGCATGTCGCGCTGCGTTCGGCGGGCGACAACCGCGAGAGCAATCCCTCTGGCGGCCTCGACCATCGCCGCCGTCGGCGCGTCTTCCGGGCCAAGCGCGAACAGTGCCGGCTGCACGTGCCCGTCGGTCGTCATTCCCTCGAACGGCGCCGCGGCCAGTTCGGCCCAGGTCGCGAACAATCCCTGCGCGCGCGGGTTTTGCATCCGCGCCTGCGCGTGCGCCCGCGGCGTCGGTCCGGCAATGGCGCTGTGTCCCGGCGCCGGGACAAAAGGATGATAGTCGCTGTCGCTCATCTTTGTTGCCGCTGGTGCCCGGCCTAGAAGCCGACGCCAAGTGCCGGCAGCAGACGTTGCAGGATGGCGGCGAGACAGACGAGTATGACCAGGAGCTTCAGCAAATTCGCCAGCCGCCGATCGCGCGCATATTTTTCAATGAGCCAGAATGCGATGGCGCCGACCACGCAGATGATGAGTATGTTGATCAAGACCAAAATCATGACGACCTCATAAGCCTGAGCCAAAATTCGGTGGGCGCAATCGAAACCCCAGCGTGAACGCGCCGGCCAGCATATGGGAATTATCGACCGCGCAACACTGCCGTACGACGAGCGAGCATCATGCACACGGCGGCACGATACGGCGGCAGCGCGACGTTCGGCGAAGATCGTCGGCTCGCGGGAGGGAGAGCGGTGGAAGGCGAGCCGTCACATTATCATTCGCGTTCGTCCGGTGGGGTAGGATAAAGTTCATCCGTCGTTGCCCGCTCGCGTCCGCCACGATCCGCCCCCGAGCCCTGCGCTGGACGTGGCGGGCAAACCCAACCGAAATCTCAAGCCAATGCGGAGAGGAAACATGAAACGTTCGACGGTTTTCGGTCTTGCGGCCGTGGTGGGGTTGTTTGCGTGCCCGGCGCTGGTATTGGCGGCCGATCAGGTTCCGGACCTCAAGGGCAAATGGGCCGGAAAGACCTACTCCATCGTGGCGGGCGCCGGCGGCCATTGGCCCTCCAGCAAGGCGACGTTCGAAAAGCCCGGACTGTTCGAGAAGGATCTCGTGATCGAGGTGACCGGGCAGGAAGGCCGACGCTTCTGGGGCGTCCAGACCCTTTCCGGCGGCGGCGAG
Source organism: uncultured Alphaproteobacteria bacterium (assembly GCA_963850245.1). Lineage (GTDB taxonomy): Bacteria > Pseudomonadota > Alphaproteobacteria > Rhizobiales > Xanthobacteraceae > BOG-931. The sequence continues at coordinate 220,769 of CAWKLA010000003.1, forward strand.
AAAACCGAGGAGCCGTTTGTCGGCGAGCTGACGGGCAAGGACAACCACGAAGTCGTCATGGCGGACACCGACGGCTACCTCAAGGGCGAGATCAACGGCGATGTATTTTCGTTCTGCTACGCGCAGGCGGGAGGCAAGGCCTCATCGAGCGTCGTGAGCTGCACCGAGATCAAGCGGGTGCACTGAGCCGATCCAGACTACGCGTCTCAGGCTCCGCATCCGCCCGCGTTGCGTTCATGCCAACCGCCGCCGGCGGCTAGGCGGCGACAAAATTGATCCGGAACGCGTTGCCTTCCGGATCGAGCAGGACCGACTGGTACCAGCCGTAATAGGTGGTGAACGGCGCCTTCCGGAGCGTCGCGCCCTTCGCGACCGCAATGGGGGTCAGGCGGTCAACCTCGGCGGCGCTGTCGACGTCGAAGGTCGTGAACGCCCTGATCCCTTCGCCGTCCGTTGCTTCCGGCAGATTGAGCAGCGCGTACGCGTCGTGAGCGTTGAATCCGATACTGGCTTGCTTGGTCTTGAGACCCCGGAATATCGGCGAGCGGCTGGCGACAATCTCTTCGAACCCAAAGACGTCCGCATAAAAGCCGGACAGCTTCACCACATCCCGCGCGAAGATATTCACGTATCCGAGTTCAGCCATTGGCGCTGGTCCGGTTTCGGTATGCCGGCACGGCACCGTGCCGGCGTTCAGGCCGATGTCGGCCTTGAGGCTTGCTCGACTTCTGCGACGCGCCGACCGATGTCGTCAGCCCGCGTAAGTGCGCCTGACCATCTCTTCCATATGTCCCCGCACCGTGATGTCCGGAAATAGCCTTGCCCCATCGGAGGCGAGGCAGGTCGGGATGCAGGACACCAGATGATCCGACGGTCCGTCCATGAAGAACGGTACGGAATAGCGGGCCCGGCCGGACGCATTGATCACGCGGTGAACCGTCGATCGGTACAGGTTGTTGGTCCATCGCGCGAACAGATCGCCGATATTGACGACATACGTTCCGGCGATCGGCGGCGCCGCTATCCACGAGCCGTCGCTGGACTGGACCTGTAGTCCGCCGGCATCGTCCTGCAAAAGGATCGTGATGCTCCCCCAATCCGTATGGGCGCCGCAGCCCTTCTCGCCGGGTGCCGGATTGGGCGGCTGGGTCGGATAATGCAGCAGCCGCAGCGTGAGAATCGGCAGCTCGCAAAAATCGTCGAAATAATCTTCCTCGAGGTCGAGCGACAGCGCGAGACCGCCCATCAGCCTTGCGGTCAGCGCTTTCATCTCCTCGACATAGGCGATCATGGTGGTCTTGAATTGGGGCAGCTGCGGCGGCCATTGATTGGGGCCGATATTGGCCGGATCGTTAACGACAGCCGGGTGATCAGCAGCGAAGTCCTCGCCCGCCAAGAATCCTTCCTTCAAATCGGGCGGCATGCCGGGCTCGAGCGTCTGCGCTTTCAGCGGCTCGTAGCCGTGACGACAGAGCGAATGAGCCGTCGTCAATGCCAGTTTCTGCTCCATCGGCAAGGCGAAGAATTGGTGCGATTGATCGAGCACCCGGTCGATCAGCGCGCCGGGCACGCCATGACCCTTGATGTAAAAAAATCCGCTGTCGGTGCAGGCGGCGCGCATTTCTCGCGCCACCTCGTGGCGCGCGGCGGCATCGCCCCGCAGGCCCGAAACGTCGATGACGGGAAGCTTTCGCGTGTTGGTCCGCTCCATGGTCGCGGTAGACATCGTGGCTTTCTCTCAATCCCCGGCGGGACGTGGTTAGCAAGACTTGGGCAGCAACAGTGGTAGGCAAGATGTGGGTCAGCAGAAGTGGCAGGCCGCGATGATGCTGCCGCAGCGGCCCTCAGTCTAGGGCTTCTTTGGGTGTCCGGGGGCGCCTGATTGGCATGGCTGAGGCGGCCCGGAGCGGGTAGCTGGCGGTCAGTGCAGCGTCTCGGCTTCGGCCTGCGGCAACCGAGCATTTTGGCGCGCGCCGTTTGATCGGCGATAAACTCGCATTGGAGACGCAACCGCGTGATGGGCGTTCGCAGATCGTGGCTCACCGCGGCCAGCATGCGGGTGCGATCGTCGATCAACCCCTTGATGCGTTCGCGCATCTGATTGAGCGCACGCGCCGCCACGCGCACTTCCTGCGGGCCGCGCTCCGGAATGGCGCGATCTTGCCGCTCGGATCGAAATTCTCAGCAGCCGCGGCGAAGCGGCGCAGCGGTCCGGTCAGTGCAAGTGCCGCCCACACGCCGAGCAGCGGCATGCTGATGAGGAGGATAAGCACGGTGATCGTGCCGGGCCGAACCAGGGAAACGGCGGCGGCGGTTCAAGCCGCCCGGAGACGTACCGGCCATCCGGCAAGCCGACGGCGATGCGTTCTTCGGCAGTCGAGGATGGCGATTGGCCGCTGGAAAGGCCCACCGCGCGATAATTCGGCCCCATGCGATGAGCAAAGCCTTCAACCCCGTGATCGGCAGAGCCGGGCTGTGAAGCGGCCGCCGGCGGGTTCGGCAGCAGCGCCAGATGGGCGCGCGGGAATGCGCGATTGATGGCCACGACCAGGTCCTCGCGCTGGTCCGCGGGATTAGCCGAAAGCAGTTCCATCATGGTGGCAAGCTGATCGGGGAAATGATGGTGCGCTTCATCGTGGCGATGGTAGAGGAAAGAAACCGTCAGCACCGCGTGGCTTGCAACCAGCGAGAGAATCAGGAGCACAACGATCTGGCCGCTGACGCGGTTCGGCAGCCACGCTCGCACGTCGAATCGCACGACGCTTCGACCTTCGCCGCGAACAGATAGCCGCCCGAGCGCACCGTCTTGATGATACCGGATCTTGCGGATCGCGCTCGATCTTGCGGCGCAGGCGGCTGATGAGAACGTCGACGCTCCTTCCGAGCGAGTTGACCGACCGTCCATGCGTCAGATCGAGGAGCTGGTCGCGTGACAGCACCCGGGCGCGCCGCAGCAGGAGAAGGAGTCCGCCTAGCTCAAATCCTGGTTGGTCCTTTTCCGCTGTTTTACGAAGCTAGTACAGTCTTCGGGATGCGGTCGCGTTTTGATCGCGCCGCCAGGACGTTATTGATCGCCCTCAGCGCGTTTTTGCTATCGCCATTGCTTTTCCTCGACTGTCCAGTAGCTGCCCGGCAGGCTCCCGGGCTTGAGGAACGCATTGACCACGTTGGCGAGCAACCGCGAGGCGGAATTCTTAAAGCCGTTTGCGGGCAGCGCCTGCCCGTAACCGATAGAGCCTGTTGAAAAAACCGCTCCATCGTTCGGGGCCGTGAAAAAGGTCATGTCGGCACGAATGCGGTAGTCGATAGAGCCGGTCAGGCCGGCATACGCGTATAGCAGTTCTTCCGTCACCAACACGTAATTGTCAGAGTGCCCGCCCGAGGAAGCGATGATTTTGGTGTGCGGTGGTGTGCCGAGATTCAAGTCGTAGCGATCAAGCTCGACTCCGGCGGCGGCATTATAGGCAAGGCCCTGGTCGCCGATAATTTCGCCCTCCAATCCTTCCGTGATCCAAGACACTGTGCGGTGCCACGCGTCGGGCATTTTCCGGTATGGCGCCGACGTTTCAAAGCCTTCTGCGATAAAACCGACGCCGGTCAGCTTCTGCGGGGCCCGACCGCGGTTGCGCCAGAGGCCGCTCTTTTCGCCTGTGGTCTGCAGGTAATGTTCGCCCGGTTTCGCGGCCCAGGCGCGCATGCCGGAATCGAGTTTGCGCACCTCCATGCAAGCCGGATTTTCCGGATCGAAACCAACGACCCAATAATAGCCATTGCCGCCCATGTAGATGAGACGCCCGCCGTCGGCCACATAATCCTCCTGCGCGTCGAGCATTCGTTCGGAGACGTATTCGGGATGCGTGCCGGTGATCACGCAGAGATAGGGCCGCAATAGATCGGCACCCTCGCGATGCAGATCCTCGTCGGTGATGAAATCGCAGTCGTAGCCCATGTGGTCGATCCAGGCCACGATCGAAAGATCGGCGGGGAATTGCCAGGTGATGTTCATGCTCGACATGCGGTATTTCGGCCGCATGTTCACGATCGGCCGCAGATACGAGGAGAAGCAGACGCCGGCATCGTCTTCGTAATGGTCGTAGGTCGACAGCCCGTATTCGCGGTGCTCGTAGGTCTCGACGTCGAGATCGGTGACGACGGGCGGCTGGCCCGTCATCGGCTGAATGATCTGGGCGTCGAAACTCAGCGTTTCGTTGGCGTAGGCCAAATAACTGGCCGTGGGCACCAGGAAACAAAGCTTGGCCGTCGGCTTCGCCGGCCGCACAACAAATACGATGTATTCCTCGGCGATGCCGGTCCCGGGACCGATCCGCAGCCGCATCGCGTAAATGCCGCTCGTGATATCGGCCGGTACGATCATGTCTTTGGTTGCTTCCCAACCGCAATCGGTCACCGCATCTGGATGGAACTCGATGCCGCCGAATTGCGCGGGATCGATACGAAAACAATCGTCCTTGCCGTTCCAATTCCATCCGGTCATCGCGCGCACCGGATGATTGACGCCCCTGGCGGTCAGCCGATGCGGGCCGGTGTCGAGCACCTCATGACCGACGCCGTTCGCGCTGTAGCCTTGAGAGGTATCCCAAAAGGCGAGCAGCCCATTTGGCGGCAGTGTTTCGCCCTGCCGGAAAGCGTCGAATTCTGCGCGCGTCAGCGCACGTTCGCAGATTGCGGGCCGGTCGACTTTCCCGGCATAAAGGTCGCCGACGAAAGCGCCGCGCAGCGCGTGCTCGTCGCGTGCCCCGGCTACCAGGAACGGCACGCCGGGCTTGTTGTCGGGCTGAAAGCGGAAGTGCTGGACGACATGGCTGGCGAAGTCGTAGGGGACGACCTTCCCAACCAGCGAATTATAGCGATTGAGCGCGCCCTCTTGGTAGAGCTCAGCGCGGCCGGTGTCGCGATCATAGGAGATGCCGACCAGATACCAGACCTTCGCGAGCAACGGCAGTTCGGCGGTGACATAGTCGACCTCCGTGCCGTTGCCGACCCAAAATTCCAGATGCCCGGCCGGGTTGATGCCGAGCGCATAGCCTGTATTGCGCAGCGTGTCCCAGCGCCCGAGAATCGTCTGCCGTGTGCCGCGTTGCGGCATCGTCGGCCAGATGAAAGCCGCCAGCGAAAAACTGCCGGAAACCGCAAGTTTGTTTTCAGGATCGACGACCTCAAGAAAGCTGCCGAGCTGGGTAAACTGCTTCTTGACCGCCCAGCGGCCGTTGACTGGGCACTCCAGCTCGACCTCGACGTGACCCGGACCGGCTTCATGCGTGTCACCGTGGACAAGCCTGACGAGCTGCGCTTGCGCTTCGCTCGCCCCATCGCAATTCACGAAGAAAGTGATTTTGTCTCCAGGGCGAACCGAAATCCGATTGGCGTACCCGAAGATCTTTTGTTGGGCCATTGCTAGTTCTCTGTCAGATCCCTGATGTGGCGGAGAAAGGCTCCGTGTCGCGCCTCCTGGACGGTCGCGTACCGGTCGTCGGCGACATAGCGCGGTGGCTCACCGCGCCGGCCCGAAAAGCTCACCAACCGGAAGGTGCCGTCGGCTTCGGCCTTCACGGCATATTGCTCGGCCAGCGGCCGGCGCTGGCACCACGCCAGAATCCGCCACAGCGGCTCGCTCCGGTGGCCTACGTCGCCGCTGCGATGCTCCTCGATCACCTCATCGCTCAGCACCGAGCGCAGATACACGCGCGTCATCGCGTCGAAATGATCGCGCACGTGAACGTCCTTGTCGGGTTGGCTGTCGTCCTGATTATAGGCCACGTGTTTCTCCGTCAGCTCTCCAACAGGTCGTGGACGCGCCGCATGAACACCGCGTGGTAGGCTTCGTCGAGCGCGCCAAATTCACGATCGTCGACGAGCCGCGGCGACACGCCGCGCACGCCCGAGAATGCGATGATCTTGAACGGCCCGCTCGGTCCCGCGCGATGCAAGGCATACTTGTCCTCCATCTTGGCGCGGCGGAAATAGAGAAGGACGCGTTCGAGCGCTTCGGAATGCTGCCCGAGCGGCTGTCGCCGGTGTTCCTCGATGATCTCGGGCGTAATCAGTCCCTTCAGATAGTCGCGTTGCATCTTGTCGAAGCGCCGAAAGTAAAGCGTATCCTTGTCGTTGATCTCGGTTGCTTCCTCGGGCAACGCCTCGCCGCCCTTCTCGGTCCGGGTCGAGCGCCATTCGCCGCGTTTTTTTGCCCGCCAGGCGCTGAACTGCTTGCGAATGCCGAAGTATCCGTTGTTGAGGAACAGCACGACGACGAGCATGGCGGTGCCGATGATCAAATAGCGCCACGGTCCGAGTTCCAGGAGCACGTCGCGCAAAAAGATCACGACGAAAGTGCCGAGCACCGCGCCCTCGGCGCGGCCGATGCCGCCGATGGTGATCATCGCGAGCCCGAGCAGCACGGTCTGGAAATCGAAGATCGAATAGGCGACGCCGCGATACAGTGCCGCATAGAAGCCGCCGATGAAGCCGAGCGCTACCGAGGTAAGAAGGAAGATGGTGATGCGCGCCCGTTTGTAGTCAACCCCGACGGCGGCAGCGAACGCTTCGTGCTTTTCCGGCGCCATGCGCAGCACGCGGCCAAGCCGTTTGCCGTTGATGAACCTGAACAGAAACAATGCAGCGATCAGCAGAGCCATCGAAGCGTAGTAGGCGACGAGCGACTGGGTGAGTGGCGGCCAGTTTTGGTTGATGAAAGAATCGGCGCCATAGAGCCCGCCCGAGGCCGAGCCAAACTGCTTGGACGTGGTGAAGAAGACGCGGAACAGTTCGTTGAGCCCCAGCGTCAGCAAAGCGTAGTAGAAGCCGTCCAGCCGCAGGGCCGGCGCCGCGATCAGAATGCCGAAGCCGAGCCCGATGAACGCCCCGATCGGCGGCAACGCAAACCAGGGGATGCCGGCGCGGATCGAAAGCAGCGAGGTCACGAAGGCGGCGGTGCCGACCACCGCGTAAGTCGCCAGCGAAAAGATCGACGCTGTGCCGATGATCAGCGTCCAGCAGACGTTGATTGCCGCAAAAATGCCAAACGTGGCGCCGGCGGTAAGCAGTGCATTCGTTTGCGATTGCGGAAACAACAGTGGTCCGGCCAGCAACAAACATAGACAAAACAGCCAGTAGATCGGCCGGCGATCGATGATCTTCTTTTCCGGGGCTGCGGTTTTTCGACTGTAAAGTCCCTTGATGTTGAGAAGATTGCGTCGTGTTGGCCACCACCGTGTGCGATTCCAGGTTCGGCTGCCGTGGTGCGGCCAGATCATGAAGTATCTGAGCCGACCGACCAAATAGGTCTGCACCTTGAAACTCGTATTCCTGCGCCAAGTATCTCGCGGATCGGGCACCGGGATCGACGGTGCTTGCGCATTGCCTGTGGCAGTCCCCCAGACCGCCAGCGGATTTGTCCAGACGTAAGCGGGAGGCATCGCTTGATCACTCATGGCTTATTGTTCGCGCGCTTTGTCCACAAGCCCAGAAATGCCGCGCGGGCGCACCACCAGTACCAATATGATGACCAGAAACTGGGTCATCAGCACATATTGACCGCCCAGGAATTTGTTGGTGAGCGCCTCGACCAGACCGAGCAGGACCGCCGCGATGACGGCGCCCTGCACGGAGCCCAGTCCGCCGCAGAGCGCGATCGATACGCCCTTGATGAGAGGCGTAAGTCCCGAGAACGGCGCGATGTAGTAGGTCTGTGACAACAGCACCGAGGCCAACCCCGCCATCGCGCCGGTCAGCCCCATCACGTAAAGTCCGGTGCGCCGAATCCCGATGCCGACGATCGAAGCGGCATGCGGATTCATCATCATGGCCCGGATTTCGAGCCCGCGCCGGCTCGAGCGCATCCACAGCACGACCGCGATTATCATGGCGATCGAGCAGAGGACGATGCCAATTTTCTCGGCCGTCAGCGTGATGTCGAATACCTTCACCTTCCATCGGCCGAACAGATCGGGCAACGATTTCGAAGTCGGCCCGAAAATCATTAGGAAGAGCTGACTGCCGATCAGGCTGATTGCCAAAGTCGCGATCATTCCGCGCGCCGTGAAGGCCGGTTTGTCATGGAGTGGAATGAAGACCAGCAAGCAGACGATGATGCCGGCAACCGCCCCGGCCGCAATTCCGGTGCCGGCAATCAGATAAGGGTTAGTCGGCACCTGCCCCGCCATCAGCCAGGCGGCGTAACCGGCGAAGGAGAAGATGAACCCATAGGCGAGATTTACTAGCCCGAGACTGGACCAGGTGATCGAGACGGCAATTGCGATGAGGCCATAGATCGCGGCGACCGTGATGGCGTTGATGATGACAAAGGCGATGTCCATTCCTGGCCGCTCAATGGTTCCCTGAAAGTCGGAAGGAAGACGAGGCCTCGCCCTTCAGCTTGCCTGCGTGCATGCCGATGATGCGATCGACCTTCCCTTCGAGTAGTGCGACGTTCTGTTCGGCGATGAAAATCGCGCTTTCTTTTAAGTCGATTGCCAGCAGCGCTTCCATGACCGCGATGCCGATTTTTGGCGCGAGCCCGAGCGTCGGCTCGTCGGCGAGGTAAAGCTTGGCGTCGGTCATCAGCCCGCGACCGATCGAGACCATGCGCCGCTCGCCGCCCGAGAGCCGCCCGACCGGCGTCTTCATGAGTTTGCGCAGCGGAGCGAAAACCCCGAGCACGCGCTCTTTGCGTTCCTTGCGGGTGCGCCAGGCTTCTCGTGTGAACGCTCCGGAATCGAGATGCTCCTCGACCGTCAGGCCCTGGAAGATCTCGTCGCCTTGCGGCATGATGGCCAGTCCTTGGCGGACGATCTGGTGAGTATACCGCCCGGGCCCCTGGCTGCGGGTACGGCCGATCTGTTTGCCGTTAAGGAGGATGGAGCCGCGCTGCCAGCCGGTCAGGCCAGCGACAGCGTAGAATAGCGTAGTCTTGCCGTGGCCGTTCAATCCGACAATGCCGACCCGCTCGCCCGGATGGATGACGAGATCGAGATCGTGAATCACTCGTAGCGGGCCGTAGCCGGCGGACAGACCTTCGATTTTTAGAACCTCGGTCATCGCTTGCTCAGTGCGTCTCAAAATAGGCCGCGCGGACGGCAGGACTGTCGATGATCTCTGCGAGTTCGCCGCGGGCGATGATCTCGCCCGCGTCCATGACGATCACGCGGTCGGCGATCGACTGCAGGAGTTCGATGCGGTGCTCGACGATGAGAACCGCGACGTTCATTTCCTTGGACAACATCCGCAGGATCTGATCGATCTCGTCTATCTCGGCATTGATGAGCCCGGCTGCGGGCTCGTCCATCAGCAGGATTTTGGGCTGCCGCATCAACAGGCATGTCATCAGCAGCTTGCGCCGTTCGAAGGTCTTCAGACCGACCGTCGGGCGGTCGTAGGGTACGCGGAAGTGCACGAGATTGGCGCCGTATTCGGCGTCAAAGCGCGTGAGCCAAGGACGGAAGGCTTGCCGCGCCGCCTTCATTGTCTCGCCGACCGTGAGCTCTTCGGGCACGATCGGCGTCTGATACGTGCGCCCAATCCCGAGCCGCGCACGCTGGAAGAGGGACAGGTTGTTGATGTCCCGTCCCTCGAGGAAGACTTTGCCACTTTTTGGGGTATAGCGCCCCGAAAGGATCTCAAGCAGGCTCGTCTTGCCGGCGCCGTTCGGGCCGATAATCCCCAGCACTTCGCCCCGGCGAAGCTCGAGGCTGATGTTGCTCAGCACTTCCCGCCCGCCCAAATCCAGCGAGAGACCCTCGCAAGCAAAGAACGGCGTCTCCGGCATGCCCCTGCTTACCACCACGGGGCTGGGCGAAGCTTGGATTCGGCGATCTCATTCGGCCAGATGATCTTATGATGAACGTCCTGCACCTGGACGTACAACTGGCTCATCCCCTTTTCCAGTTCGACCGCCTGGTTGCCGAAACCATTGTCGGGGAAGTGTAGTGCTTCCTGGAATTCATTGTTCATGTTCATCATACCGCAAACGCCGCGATACGGGTTCTCGCGGATCCATTTGCAATTGGCCTCGAAATCCTCCGGCTTCTGGGTCGCCTCCCACGACCGCTTGAGATATTGCACAATGTCGTATCCGTTGCCGGTATAGACGAGGCCGATGTTGCCGACGAATTTCGGGAAGCGCTTTAGGTATTTGGCTCGAAAGTCCTGTCCGATCTTGTCGCCATAGACGCCGAGCACCGTGCTCCAGCAAAAACCCTCCGTGGCTGGTCCGCCGAGTTCGAGGAATTCAGGCTGCGAAGGCCCGTACTGCAGATAGACAATCGCGCCGGGCACCGGATCTGCTGAAAATTGCTTGCAGAAGGCGGCGTATTCAGCGGCTACCCAATGGTCAATCATGATCGCGCCGGCATCGACTTCCTTGAGCTTTTGAATGACCGGGCTCCAATCGTTGACCGGGTATTGAATGTCGGTCACCGCGGCGAGTTCGAACTTGTATTTTGGAATCGACTCGCGCGCCGCCTTGAGGATGGTCTGGCAATAGCCCACCTGCTCGGCGACGATGTGAATCTTTCGGTTTTTGGGTTTCCAGACGCCGGTTTCTTCCATTTTGGTCAGCCACAACGGATACGTCCACCCGTAATTGACCTCGGATGGGTCCGTCTGCAGCACGTGGCTGTATTTCTTTGGATCGGCCTTGTAAGCGAGCGTCGCATTACGCTGCGTATTGCCCTGCAAATACGGGCATTTGTATTTCGCGGATTCGTCCATTGCGGGGATCGGCGCGAATAGGAATGCATTGGAGATCGCGTGCACTTTTTTGTCGATACAGGCCGCGATCGATTGACGGCAGCTTTCCGGAGATAGTTTGTCGACGTCCGGAACGAACAGTTCAATTTCGCGCCCAAGCACGCCGCCAGCAGCATTGATTTCCTCGACGGCCATGGTGGTGCCGTTGAGATGATCGGTATCGTCGGCCACGCCATAGGGCGTGGACAGTGACGAAGGCACGCCAATCAATAGCTTGTCCTTGCCGGCAGCGATGACCGCCGGCGCGGCAACTCCGGCAACCGCCGCAGCGGCGCCGCCGGCGGCCAATTTGAGAGCCTTCCGCCGAGACACCGGAGGTATGTTCGCGGACCACTTTCCTTGCTCACGTAAGGTCATCTCTGCCCCTCTTCTGCTGCGTGTGGTTGCCAACTGCTGCGTGTGGTTGCAAACGCGCGGTGCTGTCGCGCGTTTTGCGTACTCGATGTTCATTCCCAGCAGATGGTGAGTAGAACAGAGGGCCGGACCGGAATCAATCCCGGGAAGAAAAGTTTCTTCCCAGGAAAAAACGGGCAACTCTTGCCGGGCGACCGGTTCGCACCAAATGGGCGCTCGGGGCCTTCTCGGACTATCGACCGGGCCCGGCTGCTGACGGCCTCTTTTTCTTGATAGGTTCTGGCGGAGAGGGAGGGATTCGAACCCCCGATACGGTTGCCCGTATGCCGCATTTCGAGTGCGGTGCTTTCAACCACTCAGCCACCTCTCCGCAGGGGCACCGAAATCGCGATGGTTGAGCGTCGCGCGAGTATTTAGAGCATCATCCCGCGAAGTGGAAGCCGGTTTTCCCCCGCCCGTTCCAACCCGGTATCCGGGCCATTCCGCCGCGCTATAATGCCGGCTGGAAACGCTCCGGCCGCCATAACCGACCCAAGGCAATCGGCCCACGATAATTGCCCCAAGACACTCGGCCCCAAGACAATCGACCCCAAAACAAGCGACCCCAAGACAATCGGATGATCGAGACGGATGTCCTTATCGTCGGCGGGAGCCTGGTCGGGCTGTCCACCGCGACATTCCTGTCGTGGCACGGCGTGCCGAACCTTTCGGTCGAGCGTCACCACGGCACCGCCATCCATCCGCGCGCCGGGCATTTTCATCTGCGCACCCTCGAGGTGCTGCGCTCCGTCGGACTGGAGGGCCGGGTGCGGGCCGCCTCCGAGGAGCAGTTCGACCCCAACGGCGGCATCAACGCCGTCGAGTCGCTCGCGGGCCGGGAGATCGCGACCTACATCGCCAACCTCAACGAGGGCGTCGCCGCGATCAGTCCGTCGACCCGCCTGTTCATGACGCAGCAAAGCCTGGAGCCGCTCATTCGCGCGCGCGCCGAAGAGCTCGGCGCGGCGATGCGCTACGCGACCGAGCTCGTTTCGTTCGAGCAAGACGCCGGCGGCGTTACCGCCAGCATCAGGAATGTCGTCAGTGGCGAAACCGACACGGTGCGCGCGAAATACATGGTCGCCGCCGACGGCAATCGCAGTCCGGTTCGCGCGCAGCTCGGCATCGGCACCAGCGGTCACGGCCTTCTTGCCAACTGCATCACCATCTACTTCCACGCCGATTGCGGCGCCGCGCTACGCGGCCGCAATCTCGGTGTGATCTACGTGTTCAATCCGGAGCTGCGCGGGTTCTTCCGGCTGGTGCGGACCGGCGATTCGGGCTTCCTCGCGGTCATGACGCGCGGGGACATGTCGCTCCCCGATGCGCTCGACGTCGCGGCGGGCATCGACAAGGAACGAAGCGCGGCCTTCGTCCGCGCGGCAACCGGCATGCCGGAGGCAAAAGTCGACGTAGAGGACATCGCGCCCTGGCGCGCGGTCGCCGAGGTCGCCGACCGTTTCAGCGAAGGCCGCGTATACCTCGTCGGCGACGCGGCGCATGTGATGCCGCCGATGGGCGGCTTCGGCGGCAATACCGGCGTCCAGGACGCGCACAATCTCGCCTGGAAACTCGCGCTCGTGCTCAAGGGTGTCGCCGGGCCGGAATTGCTCGCGACCTACAACACCGAACGGCAGCCGATCGGCGAACTCGCGATGCAGCAGGCCTACACGCGCTACGTTCTCCGCGTCGTGCCCGAACGCGGCAAGGCGGGAATGCAGCCGATCGTCGACGACCTCAGCATGGAAATCGGCTACCGCTACCACTCCCCCGCGATCATTTCCGAGCCCGGCAGCGGCACGGCTTTGTACGAGCACCCGGCCAAGTCCAAGGCGATGCCGGGGACACGCGCGCCGCATGTGATGCTCACGCGCGCCGGCAAGCCAGTATCGACCCTCGATCTCTTCACCCGGAATTTCTCGGTTGTCGCCGCCCCCGGCGGCGGCGCGTGGTGCGATTTCGCTCGCGCCGCAGCGGCCGATCTCGGGCTCGCGCTCGACGCCTACCGGCTGGATCGGGATGGCGATATCGCCGATCCGGAGGGACGATTGACGGCCGCCTACGGCCTCTCGCCGTCCGGCGCCGTCATCGTTCGTCCCGACGGGTTTGTCGCCTGGCGCGCTAGCGACGCCACCGCCGCAAGCAAGGCGACGATGACGAACGTGCTGTCGGCGCTGCTGTGCCGGAATCCGACGTGACACGCGATGGCAGCGACTCCGTCAGTCGCCGTCACGATCCGGTAAAGACCGGCTTGCGCTTTTCCATGAACGCCGTGCGGCCCTCGATATAGTCGCGGCTCGCGAAGCACGCTTCCACCATCCTGTCGACGCGCGCGACATCGCGCTCGGACTCGTCCTTGAGGATTTCGCCGACGGTGAATTTGACCGCCTTGATGGTGAGCGGGGCATTGGCGCAGATCATGTCGGTGATGCTTCTGACGTAGCTTTCCAGCTCGGCTTCCGGCACCACGCGATTGACCAGGCCCATGGCGTGCGCTTCCTGCGCGTCGAACTGGCGCGCGGTGTAGAAAATCTCCTTGGCGAACGACGGTCCGACGATGTCGACGAGCCGTTTGAGCCCGGCATAGGCGTAGCCCAGTCCGAGCCTCGCCGCCGGGACCGCAAACCGGGAATTGTCGGAGCAGATGCGCAGGTCGCAGCACGACGCCAGGCCGACCCCGCCGCCGACGCAATAGCCGCGGATCATCGCAATCGTCGGCTTCGGAAATTCGTCGATGGCGCCGAAGGTCGCCGCGGTTATGACGTCATAGGCGCGCGTTGCCTCGATTGACGCCCGCTCGCTTGCGAACTTGGAGATGTCGGCTCCCGACACGAACGCCTTGCCGCCGGCGCCGGTCAACACGACGACGCGCACCTCGTCGTCGGCGGCGAATGTCTCGAGAATCTCCTTGGTGGCCTCCCACATTTCGAGGGATACGGCGTTGTGCCGCTCGGGATTGTTGAAGGTCACGATGCCGACGCCCGCTTCCTTGCGCGAGAGCATCTTGTCGGTCTGCGTCATTTGTCCAAAGTCCTTCTTTCACGCCGCCATACGCGACGACTTGCGCGACGACTTGCGCGACGATTTGCGCAACGAATTCATTAGACCGCTTTCGCCTTGTGCAGCGCCGCGATCTCGCGCGCCGAAAAGCCGAACTCCTTGAGCACGGCGTCGGTGTGCTGACCGAGCTGCGGCGGCGGCGCCCTCAGCCGTGACGGTGTGCGCGACAGCGACACCGGCTGGCCGACGAGACGTAACGCGCGCTTGTCCTCGCCGGCGACGCTTTGCGCGATGCCGAGGTGGCGTACCTGCGGATCGGCGAACACCTGGTCGATCGAATAGATCGGTCCGCACGGCACGCCGGCATTGTTGAAATGCTCGACCCATTCGGCGCTGGTGCGGCCTTGCAGATAGCCTTCGATCTCGGCGTTGAGTGCGTCGCGGTTCTTCGAGCGCGCCTGCGCGGTCCGGTAGTCCGGATTTTTGGTCAACTCCTCGGCGCCGAGCGTCGCGCAGAATCGCTCCCACATCTTGCCGCCGGTCGTGGCGATGTTGATGAGCCCGTCGCGGGTTTTGAACACGCCGGTGGGAACGGTGGTCGGATGATTGTTGCCGGCCTGCCGCGCCACCTCGCCTTCGACCAGAAACCGCGACGCCTGAAAATCGAGCATGAAGATCTGCGCCTGCAGCAGCGAAGTCTCTACCGCCTGGCCCTTGCCGGATTTGTCGCGTTCGAGCAGCGCGACGAGGATGCCGAGCGCCGCGAACAGCCCGGCACAGAGATCGGCCACCGGGATGCCGACGCGGACCGGCCCCTGCCCCGGCAGGCCGGTGATCGACATCAGTCCGCCCATGCCCTGCGCGATTTGGTCGAAACCGGGCCGGTCGGCGTAGGGGCCATCCTGACCGAAGCCGGATATGCTCGCATAAACCAGTCGCGGATTGATGCGGCTGAGCGTCTTGTAGTCGATGCCCAGCCGTTTCTTCACGTTGGGACGGAAATTCTCGATCAGCACGTCCGCCTTCTTCGCCAGCCGTTTGAAGGCCGCGAGGCCTGCCGGCGTTTTCAGATCGAGCGTGATGCTGCGCTTGTTGCGATGGAGATTCTGAAAGTCGGAGCCGTCCCGCGGCCCGCCCATCGGCTCTTCGCCGTCGGCCGGCGCTTCGACTTTGATGACGTTGGCGCCCCAATCGGCGAGCTGCCGCGCGCAGGTCGGTCCGGCCCGCACCCGTGTCAGGTCGAGCACGGTGAAACGCGTCAGCGCTTTCGACGCGCGCGGAAAGGGCATAAACCGGCCTCCGTGTTCCGGGCGGCGCGCCGCCGGGAAGGGCCAGAACTTCCCCGATCCGGCGATTGTTGTCTACCGGCCGGCAAGCGTCCCACATGGGCAGCCGCGCGGCCGTGCCACTTACGAAAATGTAACGCCGGCAGCCATCTTTCGGGCACTTTCGCCGGACGAACATGCGGCCGGGCACCACCGGACGTAAGGACGCGGCTGCAGAAGCATCACTCGGTAAGGATCACTTGGTTATGATCGATTTTCGTTGTTTGACGATCGCGTTGGGACTGGCGCTCGTCGCCACGACCGCGGTCGCGCAAGAGCACAATGGCCGCGCGGCGGCGGCAACGACCGGCCGGGCCATCAGGAGCAAGGCGCCAGCCAGGCCGGACCGGGCGTCCTCTCGTTGCTGCCGGCGGATTCCGTAACCGAGCACAGCATCGACACGCCGGCCGGCAAGCTCGCCTACACGGCGACTGCCGGCACGCTGCCGTTATTCGATCAATCGGGCGAGCGCTCGGCTTCCATTTTCTATACGGCCTTTGTCGCGAAATCGAACGGCGCGCCGCGGCCGGTGACGTTCGTGTTCAACGGCGGACCGGGCGCCGGTTCGGCGTTCCTCAATCTCGGCCTGGTCGGTCCGCGTCTCGCCAGTTTCGGCGCCAACTACGACGGCGCCAACGTCCGGCTGGTCGACAACCCGGACACCTGGCTCGCCTTCACCGATCTGGTGCTGATCGATCCGGTCGGCACCGGCTGGAGCCGGCCGGCCAAAGCCAACGGCGGCGAAGCCTTCTGGAGCGTGCATCGCGACGCCGAATCGCTCGCCAAGGCGATCGCGCTTTACGTCGCCAAGAACGGCCGTCTCAGCTCGCCGAAATTCATTCTCGGCGAAAGCTATGGCGGCTTCCGCGCCGCCAAGGTGGCGCGCGCGCTGCAAAACAATCAGGGCATCATCGTCAACGGCATCCTCATGGTATCGCCGATGCTCGAGGGCCAATTCCAGTTCGGCGGCGACCGTTTCGCGCTTGGCGCCGCGCTGGAATTTCCGTCGCTGGCGGCGTCCGAGCTCGAACGCAAGGGAACCTTCAGTCCCGCCGCCGTAGCGCAGGCCGAGCATTTCGCGTTGACCGATTATCTTTCCGCACTCGCCGGGCGGCCGCCCAGCGGCGATGCCGCGCACGCTTTTTACGCGCGCGTCGCCCAGATGACCGGGTTGCCGGAGGACGTCGTCGCGCGCGAGCGCGGCTTCATCGGCAACGCCTATGTCAAGAATTTGCGAGCGGGCGACCACAAGATCGTCAGCCACTACGACGCGACATTCGCGGTCGACGATCCCAATCCGGAATCGGTCTCGGCGCGCGGGCCCGATCCGTTCCTCGATGGATTCATCCGCGCCTATGGCAGCGCTTTCGTCGCCTACGCGCGGGACGAACTCGGTTTCAAGACCGACATGACCTACAATTTGCTCGCTTCCGAGATTTCGGGGAAATGGGATTGGGAAGACAACGGCGGCCATTCGCCGCCGAGCGCCTCCGACGATCTGCGCCAATTGCTCGCGCTGACGCCGTCGTTCCGGCTAATGATCGCGCACGGCTATAGCGACCTCGTCACGCCCTACGCGGTCTCGCGCTACGTGCTTGACCACATTCCGGCAAGCGTCGACGGCGAGCGCGCTGAACTGCGGCTCTACCGCGGCGGCCACATGTTCTACACCGATCCGCAATCCCGGAAAGCTTTCACGGCCGACGCGCGGACGATGTACGCCGCGCCGTAACCGCGCCGAAACCGCTGCGTCGGATCAATCATCTCTGAAACACGGAATATCTGTTCCGCCGCCGCGTGCGGCGGCGAGGCGGTCATTCGCCAAGATAGGCCGCCTTGACCTTCTCGTCCTTCGACAGCACCGCGGCGGTGTCCGCGCCGACGATATGGCCGTTGTCGAGCAAATAGCCGCGATCGGCTATGGCGAGGCTTTGCTTGGCGTTCTGCTCGACCAGAAAGATGCCGACGCCGGCTTCCTTGATGCGCGCGAGCGTGCGGAACAGCTCGGAGCAAAGGAGCGGCGAAAGACCGAGCGAAGGCTCGTCGAGGAGAAGAATGGTGGGCGCAGACATCATCGCCCGCCCAATCGCCACCATCTGGCGTTCGCCGCCGCTCATGGTGCGCACGATCTGCTTGGAGCGCTGCTTGAGCTTCGGAAACAAAGCCAAGACCCGCTCGAAATTCTCCGCCTCCAGCGGCCGGGCGCGTTTCGGATGGGCGCCGAGAATGAGATTCTCCTGAACGGTGAGCTCGGCGAAAATACCGCGATCCTCAGGTACCAGTGCGACTCCGGTCTCGACGATCTCGTGCGGCGGACGCAGGGTGATGTCGGCGCCGTCCATCAGCACAGTGCAACCCTCGGCTTTACGCGTCTGGCCGGCGACGGCGCGCAGGAAGGTGCTTTTGCCGGCGCCATTGGCGCCAAGCATGACCACGATCTCGCCTTTCGAAACCGACGCCGACACGTTTTCGAGCGCGCGATGACGGCCGTAAAACACCGAGACGTTGCGGGTCTCAAGCATTCTCGTCTCCGAGATAGGCGCGGATGACGCCGTGGTCGGACAGCACCTCGGCGGGCGTTCCCTCGGCGATCTTGATCCCGCTGCTCATGACGATGCAGCGGTCGCAAAGGCTGCGGATCGCATGCATGACATGCTCGACGATGATGATGGTGCAGCCCTCGGTGCGCAATTGCTCGATGAGCGAGATGCCGATCTTGAGCTCGGTCGGGTTAAGTCCGGCGAGCCATTCGTCGAGCAACAGTATCTTCGGATCCGACGCCAGCGCCCGCGCCAGTTCGACGCGCTTCTGATCGATATAGGTCAGCGCCGACACGCCGGCGTTCGCCGCATTCGGAAGGCCGACGCGCTTGAGCAGGCCGTGCGCGTAATCGTCGAGCTCCTTGCCCCACCGCCGCGCGTGACCGAAAACGCCGCCGGCAGCGACGTTCTCAAGCGCCGTCATCGCCGGCAGCATTCGGACGAGCTGGAAGGTACGGGCGACGCCCTTTTTGGCGACGTTGCTGGCACCGGTACTGGAAATCGTCTCGCCGTAGAGTTTGATCTCGCCGGAACTCGGCCGCAACGCACCGGAGATCAGGTTCATCATCGTGGTCTTGCCGGAGCCGTTGGGTCCGATCAGGCCGAGGACTTCTTTCTGGGCAAGCACGAACGACATGTCCTGGACCGCGACGAGACCGCCGAAGCGCTTGGTGACAGCGGCAGCGGACAACGCCTCGGTGACCGGGGTATCAAGCATCGTTGGTCTTCTGCGATTGAAGCTGCCGTGCCGCCGCGCCGGCAGGGCGGTCCAGCGCCCGCTGCACCGGGCCCGGCGTCGCCCCGCCACTCTTCCAGCGGCGATGCCAAGCATCCTCGATCAGCCCGGTGATGCCGTTCGGAATAACGTAGACGATGAGGAGAAAACAGATGCCCAGAAGCAGCGTCGTCTGCGACGGGAAATAGATCGCAATCAGCTCCCAGATCAGCACGAACGGAATGACGCCGACTAGCGGGCCCCACAGCCGGTGCGTGCCGCCGAGAAGCGCCATGATTACGACCTGGAACGACATGAACGGACTGAAAGCGACAACCGGCTCGACATAGCCCCAGCGTGGCGCGACCACGGCGCCGGCAATCGACGCGAAGGTGCTGGAAATAACGAACAGAACCACCTTGGCGCGCGCGGTGTTGATGCCGCAATGGACCGCGACAACCTCGTCATTGCCGATGATGCGCAGAGCGAAGCCGAGCCGCGAACGGCCGATCCACCATCCAACCACAAAGACCGCCACCGCCAGCAATAAGAGCTGCCAGTAGTATTCGGCTTCGGTGCGCTCGATCGTCACGTAGAGACCGCTCATGGTGCCCAGTACGTGCTGCAGCCAGGTCACGATCTGGCGCACAAGCTCGGCAAGGCCGAGGGAGAAGATAACGAAATAGACCCCGGAAACGCGGAGCGTGGCGAGGCCCACGATCACGGCCAACACCGCGCCGAAAACGCCGGCGGCGAGAATCAGCAGCGGATAGGGCGCCAGATCAATCCCCCCGGCCGCCGTGTACATGCCGATCCCGAAGAACGCCGCGGTGGAAAGCGCGATGTAGTTGGTCGGCCCCGAGAACAGGAGCCACGAGGTGGCAAGGCCCGTATACATCACGATCGAAATCGCGAGCTGCAGCGGATAGCCGTCGAACACCAGCGGGAAGCATGCGGCACCGATGGCGACCGCGGCGCCGATCAGCAGATTGCGCAGTTCGCCTGCGACCAGTCCCGCGCCGGGTCGAACAAGCTTCGGTGCCTCGATGCTGCTCACGCCGTCCGCCTCCCGAACAAGCCTTCAGGCCGCACCAGCAGGACGACCATGAACAGGACGTAAGCCGCCGCAAGCGTCAGGCCGGGATCGACCAGCGTGGCGACGGCAGTCTCGGCGAGGCCGAGGATGAAGGCGGCGACGATCGTGCCGCGAATGTCGCCGACGCCGCCCAGGATGACGATGATCAGCGCCTTGAGCGTGAACACGACGCCGAGCGAGACGTCGAACGTCAGGAACATGCTGAGCAGGCCGCCGCCCGCAGCCGTCACGGCTCCGCCCAAGGCGAACGCAAACGCCGATGCGCGCGCGACGTTGATGGAAACGAGCCCGGCGGCGGTCGGATTGACGGACACCGCCCGCAGCGCCAGTCCGGCGCGGGTCTTGTGCAGCCAAACGTATAATCCGAGGCAGAGCGCCGCCGACGCGAGGAAGGCAACCACGCGGTTGAGACCGTAGCGCTCGCCGAAGATGAAGATCGGTTGCGACAGATAGGAATAATCCAGATACTCGCCGCCGAAGATCGCCAGCATGATTCCGACGGAGATGAAACTGAGGCCGAAGGTCGCGAGAATACTATCGACTTCAAGCTTGCCCTGGCTCTTGGCGCGGCGCACCAGCGGCAGGATGGCCAGCCGGTAGACCACCCAGTTGATGACGAAGGCGGCGGGCGTCACGAGGAACAACGCCAGCAGCGGGCTCAGGTGCGTGCCGGCGTAGAACCAGAAGGTGGAAAACGCGCCGGCGATCAGGATTTCGCCGTTGGCGAGATTCATGATGCGGGCGACGCCGTACTGCAATTGCAGCCCCATCGCCATCAATGCGTAGGTGCCGCCGAGCAGCAGGCCGATAATGAGGATGTCCATGTCGAACGGGCTTACCGATTGTTGGTTGCTCGGCGCATGTTTTCTAAAGGCCGACAGCCCAGTCCGAGGTTGACTCCTCACCGCTTTCGTCCCCGGCCTCTGCGCCGGGGACGATCACCGTGTTCCGGAATTTCTAACTCGGCGACAAGCCGTCAAATAGACTTCGAGGCCCCGGGCTTTCTCAACCCCAGTTGCTCTTCAGCTTGACCGGCGCAAAGTCGGAAAAGCCTTGTCCAGCCACCGCGGAGAAGAAGCCGCCTTGCCATTGGCCGACGGTGTAGACCTTGTCGAGGATCTGGCCGGGCAGTTCGACTTCGCCGATCAGGGTCTTGAATTTGCGGTCACGGAAATGCGCCGCAATCGCCGAACGGTCCATCGAGCCGACAGCTTCGATCGACTGCGCGAGCATTTGGAGCATCGAGTAGTAGAACGGGCTGCCCCAATAGTCGGCGTCGACCTTGGTAACTTCCTTGTGCCGCTTGTAGAAGTCGCGGATCTCCGGAGAGTCGACCACGCCGCCGGCGCCGAGAATGTTTTCGGCCGCGGCACCGTTCTTCTGCGAGAAGCCCTGGAAAGCGCAGCCGACGGCGCAGTAATACGCCTTGACGTTGAGGCCTTCGATCTTGGCCGCATCGGCGAGGCCGAACGTATCCGGCGGATAGGACCACGCCACGAACGCATCGGGGTTCGCAGCCTTGGCGGCTTTGACCACGGGCGTATAGTCCTGCGTGCCGAGCGGATACGACTTGTCGTAGACGATCTCGAAGCCGGCTTCCTTGAACAGCGGACGTCCGGCATTGGCGAGTTCGATGCCGAAGTCGTCGCCGACGTTCACGGCCGCAACCTTGTTGCCGATCTGGCCGCTGTCTTTCAGCTTCTTCAGTACGCCGATCGTCCCCTTGGCATAGTTCGTGGTCGATGATTGGAACATGAAGAAGCCGGGATACTTCTTGACGAGCGCGGGTCCCTGATCCGTCACGCAGGCTTGCGTGAGTTGCGGATAGTTGTACTTCGCGAATGTCGGCGCGGTGGCGAGATTGAAGCCGGTTGCGTACACGCCGCCGATCCAATCGGCCTTGTCCACCGTCGCAAGACGCTCCACGGCCTTGATGGTCTCGGGCGGCTGCGTACGATCATCGTATTCAATCAGTTCAATCTTGCGCTGGCCGTCCTTGAGCTTGAGGCCGCCGCGCTCGTTGATTTCATGAGCCCAGAGTTGATACGGCGGGAAGTGGGTGATCGCCGCGCCGGGAGCGAGCGGGCCGGTTTTTGCGCCGACGACACCGACTTTGATTGTCGAGCTTTGCGCCCTTACGGCCGGAGCGGCGAGCGATCCTGCGAGCGCCGTCGCGGCCGAATACTTCAAGAACTCACGTCTTTTCATGCATTCCTCCCTCGGATTGGTTAATTTTGGCCGGGGTTATTGTCCCCGTGCTTCATTGGCACGTCAGCATGATAGCGGCATAAATTTGCATTGCATAGTGCTCGACGCCTTCGCGACGATCCTAAAAATCCGATGTTGAGCTTCAAAATGAACGCCGCGAGCGCCGCCAGATTCGGCTCAAGTAACCGGCCCCGCTTCCACACCAGTCGGCCGCAGGTCTGCCGGATTTAATGCCAGTTCGCTCGCCGAACGAAACCAGGTGGACCGCCCGAGCCCAAAAAGTAGTCAGCAAGCGCTATCGTTAGCCCGCGGACGAGATCGTGTCGTCGAAACAACCGATATGCGCCGCGCTGCAAAGTTGGAGCTGAAGAAAAATTCGGCCCCGTTTTTCGAAGCGCGGAGCATATCCGTACTGTCCAGAGGCCGGCTCGCGAATCACGCGGCCTTTCGCTTTAAGGCTCAGCCAGTGCCGCCGGGGTCGAGACCGTATTTCCTGCACATCTTGCGGACGATCTCCACATCCTTGCCGCCGGCGATGAGGCCGACGACCGCCGAGGTCAGCACGCCGCCGGAAATCTTGCCCTCGACAATGTAGGCTTGCCAGCCGCTGTAGGCCGGATATGGGCTCTTGGCATTCACCATCCCGCAATAGTTGATGGCACCGTCCTCGGTGTTCGGAATCTGCGGCCACCGGTATTGCGCCGAGCCAGGATTACTGACCGACAGCCCGACGGCGTGACTGACGACCTCTTTTTCAGCCGCCGTAAGATCGCGTTTGTTGATGCCGCTGGCGTCACGCATCGTGTTCAGAGCGAGAAGATCCTGCGCGGACGACGCATGTCCCGAAGAAGACGAACCCGCGCACCCGGAGAGAGCAAGGCCGGCCGCCAGCACCGCTAAGGCGCCGAATTGTGCCGTATGCCTGCTTGCGCATGCGGGAGCTACGTTCCGAATTGAGTGGGGCCGCAGTCGCGACGGTATGTTTGCGATCTTCATGGACTTGAATGGATCCGCTGGTGGCTATCGTGCGCTCATACCCTTGAGAATTCCTGATCGGCTCGAAGACCGGAGCTCAAGAGCGAAGGCTGTGTGGCGAGGCCGCTACCATATCAGTCTCGGCTGCAAGTATCATATATCCTCCGCGCAGCCCCTTGGACAATCGGCCGCGATCGAACTGCCGGCGTCCGAGACCCGCAGCGATTTGCGGCCGCCGAAAAGCGCGCAACAATAGGTTCTTAGCGTGGCACGGGCGCTCGACGGGTCCGAACCTTCGGTTTGTGGCATATATGCAACGCCCGTTACGCCCGCTGGCACTTTGCCTCATGCGCCGACCGCGGACTCAAGCCTTTATCCGGGGCGATTTTGGGACAGCGCCGCGAAGAATTCATTAATTGGAACTTTCGGCAGGGCGTCCGTAGCCCACGCGGTGCAATCCGCCGGCCCCAATATGTGTTTAAATCGCCATCAAGCCCCTGACCTCAGCCCGGACGCGCCATGCCCCGTGTCGTCGGCATCGATCACCTCGTCCTCAGCGTCGGCGATTTCGCGCGGTCGAAGGAATTTTACGACAAGCTGCTCCGCTTTCTCGGCTTCAAGCGCAAGTACGACTATGACGACATGACGGGCTGGAGCAACGGCAAGACGCTGTTCTGGATCGCGGCCGCCGACGCGCAGGGCCGGAAGCGAAAATATCGCAAGGGCGATGTCGGATTCCATCACTATGCTTTCGAGCTTTCCAGCCGGAAGGATGTCGATCAGCTCGGCGCCTTTCTGGAGGAAAATAAAATGACGGTGCTCGATCCGCCGGGAGAGTATTACGACCGCAACTATTATGCGGTCTATTTCACCGATCCGGACGGGATGAAGCTCGAGGGCATGATCTGGGCGCCGCCGGAGCAGAAGCGCAAACCGGCATCGAAGAAGAAGTCTCGCACGCGAAAATCGTGACCACCGCTTCCGCGCCGAATCTCGTCAGCTTGCCGCGCGCAGCAGCAACGTCTCATGCGCGACGACGGCGTTGCGGCCGCGCCGTTTGGCGGCATAGAGCGCACGATCCGCCGCATCGACCAGACCGGCGGGCGACAGTCCTTCCGCAGGGATCCAGGATTCCGCGCCGATGCTGATGGTAACGACACCGCACGCTGTGTCGTCATGGGCGATGAGCAGTTCTTCGATCGCCCGCCGCGCAGCTTCGGCAAGCGCCGTCGTGTGCTCGATATCGAGCCCCGGCAAAAGGAGCGCGAACTCCTCGCCGCCGTAGCGGGCGACCACAACGGCGTTGTCGAGCGTGATCCGCGACAGCGTCTCGCCAACGGCGCGCAGGCAAGCGTCGCCTCTTACGTGACCATAACGGTCGTTGAACTGCTTGAAATGGTCGATATCGATCATCATCAGCGCCAGCGGGCGGCGATGCTCGTCGGCCCAGCGCCATTCGCGCTCGAGCGCGCGATCGAAGCCGCGCCGGTTCGCCAGACCCGTCAGACCGTCCAGGTTCGCCAGCTCGTCGAGATGCTGATTGGCGATTTGCAGTTCCTGTTCCCGCGCGGCGAGCTTGTTCGCCATATCGTCAAAGGCTACCGCGAGCGGCTGGAATTCCGCGATCCACGGCTCGTCGGAGGCGCGCACGTCGAGTTCACCGCGGCCGAAGCGCGCAGCCATGCGCGCCAGCAACCGGATTGGCCGCAGGATCAGGCGCTCGCCGCCAAACCAGGCAGCAAGCAGAACGAGGATGCCGAATATCCCGAGCTGCAGGTACGCGATGCTGAGCTCCCGGTCGATGCCGTGATGCACGATCAATTCATCGAGGCCGACGACCAGCCGTGCCTGCGTCCACGGCATGCGGACAAACGCGAAGATGCGCGGCACGCCGTCGAAGCCGGCCATCGTCACCGTACCCTCGTCCTCGGCCAGGACGCGATGCGCCAGTTCGTGCGACGCGAACGACTTGCCGACGCTGGCCGTCAGATCCGCCGATCCGGCAACGAGCGTGCCGTTACCGTCGATCAGCGCGACCGATGTGCCTTCGCGCCGGGCGAGCCTCTCCGCGAGTTCGCCCATCCATTGCAGGTTGATCGACGCCATGATGGCGCCGGCAACGGTGCCGTCCTCCCGCATGATCGGGTAAATCGCCATGACCCTTGGATTGCCGCTTGCCCGGCTGATCAGATAGTCGCTGAGCACGAAATCGCGGGTTCGGAGCATGGTCTGGAAATAGGGGCGATCCTCAACGTTCAAGCCGAGCGCGCGCGGCTCTGTCGAACACACGATGCGGCCGTCCTTGCCGATCACCGCGGTGCCGTAGATCCACGGCGCATTGCCGGTGAGGTCGAAAAGCATCTGCTTGCAGTCGAATTGACCAGGCGTCAGTTTCGCGTAGACGCGGGCGACGACCTGGAGCATGGCCCGGATGGCGTAGATTGTCTCGCGCTGGGCCGCGGCTCCGCCGCGCACCAGATCGACAACCTCGTTTCGGGCAAGTTCGGCGCGGTCGACGCGGGCCCTTTCGAGGCTGCGGACGCGTTCGATCATGAGGGGTGCGATCGCCACGAGGGCGATGACGATGAGCCGGGCACGAATGCTGAGGAGAGGCTTGCGGCGGCGCAATGGCGCGCGCGAGCCCTTCGGCGGCGTCTCGGGAGATTTTGTGTGAATGTCCGGCATGTGCAATCCCGCCCCGGTTCCGCAACCTAGTGGATGCGCGTAAAAGCGCCGTGCGAAGTTCCATTAAAATTTGAGTCGTTCGCAAAGCATTGACGAAATGGAAACCATGAACGGAGCTGGCGGGCTTGCGACTGTGCGCGCGGAAATCGCCCGCGCGTGCCGCGATGCCGAGCGCGATCCGGCAGGGGTGACGCTGGTCGCGGTCTCGAAGACTTTCAGCTCAGACGCAATCGAACCGGTCATCGCGGCCGGTCAACGCGTATTCGGCGAAAACCGGGTGCAGGAGGCCAAGGCCAAATGGCCGCCGCTGATCGCGCGCTACAGCGGCATCGCGCTGCATCTGGTCGGTACGCTGCAATCGAACAAGGCGCGGGAGGCGGTGGCATTGTTTGACGCCATCCACGCCGTCGATCGGCCGAGCCTTGCTGAAGCGCTGGCGAAGGAGATCGCCCGACAGGGCCGCCATCCTTTGCTCTTTGTCGAGATCAATACCGGCGCCGAGCCGCAGAAGGGCGGCGTGCTGCCCCAGGAAGCCGATTCGTTTCTGGCTTCCTGCCGCGACCACCACGGTCTGACGATTTCGGGCTTGATGTGCATCCCACCGGTCGATGAGGCGCCGGCTCCGCACTTCGCGCTGACGTCTCAGATCGCGAAGCGCAACGGCCTCGAATTGCTGTCGATGGGAATGAGCGCCGACTTCCCAATCGCGATCGCCTTTGGGGCGACCCACGTGCGGGTCGGCACGGCGATTTTCGGGGCGAGATCGCAGGCGGCCTAGCTATGAATTACAATTCGGGACTTCGGCCCGAGCCGGCTCGCCAGCAGCCGGAGATCGCGCGGCCTCAGCGCGACGCACCCGGCAGTCGGGGTGAAACCCGCGCGCGCGACGTGGATAAAGACAGCGCTGCCTAATCCGGCAACGCGCGGCCGGGTGTTGTGATCGATCTCGATGATGATGTCATAGAGCCGGTCGGCACGCCAAAGCCGGTCGCCTGGTTCATTGGCCGACCGTCGAAACGGGCGATTGTACCGCCTGTCGCCGGCGTCTTCGCACCACGCGTCGGCGGGACCGATTCGGCGAACCGGAAGCCGCGTCCGCGGGCGGATAAGCCGGTCGGCACGCCACCACAATCGCACCGGGCGGAACTGCCCGTAGGGCGTGCCGCCGTCGCCCTCGCGCTTGTTGGCGCGGATTCCGCCGCGGCCGAGCGCAACGGGCAGGCGCCACGAACCGGCGCGGAGCCACCCTTGTGACCGCCGCCCCGGCCGGGGACGGACGTGGATAATGCCAAATGACTTCTTTCGCATCGCTGTGATTACCCGCGCAGCAGAATTCCCAACGCGCGCTTGTTCTTGTATCCTTTAGCGTTCTACTTCGCGCCAGACGGCGCAGCAAAATCGTAACCAAAGCGATCGGTGGCCGCCTCATTGACCAGCGGGCGCGGCCGTATGGGGCCCGGATTGATGCCGAATACGCGAAATATTCTGATTGTGGACGATGACGCCGAGCTGCGCGATGCGCTGACCGAGCAATTGTCGCTGCACGAGGAGTTTGAGGCCATCGCCGTCGAAAGCGGCGCCAAGGGCGTGCAGGCGGCCAAAACCGGACAGATCGATCTGGTCATCATGGACGTCGGGCTTCCCGACATCGACGGCCGCGAAGCCGTGCGCATCCTGCGCAAGAATGGCTTCAAGGCGCCGATCATCATGCTGACCGGCCACGACACCGACTCCGACACCATCCTCGGTCTCGAATCGGGGGCCAACGACTACATCACCAAGCCGTTCCGTTTTGCCGTCCTCCTGGCGCGCATTCGCGCCCAGCTCCGGCAACACGAAGCCAGCGAAGACGCCATCTTCACGATCGGGCCCTACACGTTTCGGCCAAGCTCGAAGCTTCTTCTCAGTCCGAAGGGCAACAAGGTGCGCCTGACGGAAAAGGAGACTTCGATCCTTCGCTACCTCTACCGCGCCGGCCAGCGGCCGGTGTCCCGGGAAACGCTGTTGCAGGAAGTGTGGGGCTACAATTCCGGGGTCACGACGCACACGCTCGAGACGCACATTTACCGGTTACGACAGAAGATAGAAAAGGACGCCGCCGCACCCGCCATCCTGGTCACCGAAGCCGGCGGCTACAAGCTGGTGCCGTAGTTGCGATCGCCATGACGATCGAGGACGACATCGCGTTTCTGGAACGGATTCCGGTGCTCCGCCCGCTTGGCGGGCAGGCGCTGCGCATTCTCGCCATCGGCGCGGAAGGCTACCGCATCGACCCCGGCCAGGTGCTGTTCATGGCCGGCGATCCGGCCGACGGCGCCTACATCGTGCAGCGGGGCTCGTTCACGCTGCGGCCGGAACGGGGCGCGGAAGCCGACGTCGTCGCCGGACCGGGTACGCTGATGGGTAAATCGGCGCTGCTGGCGGAAACGACGCGTCCCGCTACTGCCACGGCGCGCGAAGACTCGGTCGTGCTCCGCATCCCGCGCGCCATGTTCCTGAAAATGCTCGAAGGCTATCCGGACGCCGCACAGCGTCTGCGCGAAATGATCGCGGCGCGCGCCGATCAATGGGCGCGCGAAATGGACAATGTCCGCGCCACGCTCACGCCCGGCAAGGGCAAGCAGTAGGCAAGCAGCACGAGCCTTAAGGGGCAACAGTCACAGGGCTCTTCGTCGCGAAAAGCCATCGCCCCGCGAGAAGGAAAGCCGTGCCCAGGGACTCCCCGCGCCTACTTTGTTCAGGATGGCTTCGGCCATGATGGATCGGGCCGAGTTGCCCGTGCAAAGGAACAGGACATTGTAGGGCTGGTCAGCCACGCCGCGACTCATTGGGTCGAGCAACCACCGGATTCGGCGGGTTCGTCGACTTGAGGCGCGCAACACGATTTCTCACGTGCAACGCGCGCGACGCGCTCACCTGTGCCGTCGCCGTAGTCGATGCTTTCCCCCGTCGTGTGGAAGGTCTCCCACGAAATACCGGCCGGATCGTCGATCCATGACTTTTCCGATTTCGCGTAGCAGCATGCAGTCTGGCCTTGTTCGACGACGTTGCCGCCAGCTTTGTGCAGCCGCGTGTAAATCTCTTTCAGTTCGTCGGCGCTCTCGGCTTGAATGCCGAGATGGTCGAGGCCGGGTTCGCGGCCGCGTGTTGAAATGGCGAAGTTGACGCGGGGATCGTCAAGCATCCACTTCGCGTAGTCCGCCCTGGTGATGCTCGGCTCCGCCGCGAACAATGCTGAATAGAAGCGGATCGACTGCTTGAGGTCGCCTACGGCAACATGCACGTGAAACCGCTTCATCGAGAACGCTCCTATGCCGAGACCTTGGCGCGCTTCTCGCGTGCCGGTTTGCGCGCTGCCTCCGGCGTACATGACGCGCCTTGGCAGCAATTTTCGGTGAGGAAGGCGATAAGGCCGTTCATCGCGTCATAACGCGCCGCGTAAATCATGGAGCGACCGTCGCGACGCACCGTGACTAGTCGCGCGCCTTTGAGACGGTCGAAATGAAATGTGAGGGTGTTTGGTGCGAGCCCGAGCTTTTCCGCGATGTGACCTGCTGCCATACCCTCCGGCCCCGCCTGGACCAGCAATCGGAAAACGTCGAGACGGTTGTCCTGAGCAAGAGCGGCCAACGCCGCCACCGCATTGGATGTTTCCATATTTCAACGAATATCGAAATAATAGGCAAGTGTCAATGGGCGGTACAATTATCGCCTTGTGCGTGCTTAGCGCGGCGCCCGGTCCGCCTACACTTGGAGCGTCGCCGTCACCGGCACGTGGTCGGAAGGACGCAGCGCGCTGCGGTAATCCTTGGCCACCGAGATATTCGAGACCCGGTCGGCGAGCGCGCCCGACGTCCAGATATGGTCGAGGCGGCGGCCCCTGTTGGATTTACTCCAGTCCGGCGACCGGTAACTCCACCACGTATAGAGCCGCTCCGGTTCCGGCACGAAGGTCCGCACCGCATCGATCCAGCCGCCGGTCCGCTGCACGCCGAGAAGTTTTTCGCACTCGACCGGCGTATGCGAGACGACCGACAGAAGCTGCTTGTGGCTCCAGACGTCGCATTCGAGCGGCGCCACGTTGAGGTCGCCGACGACGATGGAACGTTCGCCCGCCACCGGCCGCAACGTTTCGCCGGCCTGCATCTCGTCGAGGAAAGCAAGTTTGTGGGCGAACTTCGCGTTGACGGCGGGATCGGGAACGTCGCCGCCCGCCGGCACGTAAAGATTATGCAGCGTGATCGGGTCCTTCAGTCCGGCCCGCTCGCCGAGCATAATCGATATGTGCCGGCAATCGTTCTTGCCGCAGAACTCGCGCACGGAAGTTTGCTCGAACGGCAGCCGCGAGAGCACGACCACGCCGTGATGGCCTTTCTGGCCGTTGAGCGCGACGTTCTCGTAACCGAGCCGCTTGAAACGCTTGCGCGGAAACCGGTCGTCCGGACACTTGGTCTCCTGCAAACAGAGAATGTCGGGACGCGCGGCCTTGATGAATTTGGCGACGAGATCGATGCGAAAGCGCACCGAATTGATATTCCAGGTCGTAACGGTGATCTGCATGTACGGATAGCCTGAACGCGCGGCGGTTTTTATATGCGTCGGTGAGACCGGCGGCACAAGCCCGATCCGGCAAGGCGACGGCGCGGCATTTGGCCGAAACTCGCCGATCATCGGACGGTTGCGGTATGATGGCGGCGCGGAGACAGCCATGAACAGTCAATCGAGACCGCGGGTGGTCATCGCCGGAGCCGGCTTCGGCGGCCTGCAGGCAGCCAAGGCACTTGCGAATGTCGATGCCGACGTGGTGGTCGTCGACACCTACAACCATCACTGTTTCCAGCCGCTGCTCTACCAGGTCGCTACTGCCGCGCTGTCGCCAGCCGACGTCGCCTGGCCGATCCGCGCCATCTTGCGGAAGCAGAAGAATGCCCGCGTCGCCATGACGAGGGTGACCGCGGTCGACCTCGCGGCGCGCTGCGTCCACACCAGCGAGATCGACCTTCCCTACGACTATCTGGTGCTCGCCACAGGCGCGACCCATTCCTATTTCGGCCATGACGACTGGGCGCCGTTTGCGCCCGGGCTCAAGCACATCGCCGACGCGACCGAGATCAGGCGGCGGTTTTTGCTCGCCTTCGA
Source organism: uncultured Alphaproteobacteria bacterium (assembly GCA_963850245.1). GTDB lineage: Bacteria > Pseudomonadota > Alphaproteobacteria > Rhizobiales > Xanthobacteraceae > BOG-931. The sequence continues at coordinate 251,609 of CAWKLA010000003.1, forward strand.
GCGGGCGGAAGTGGTTGAGGATGACGCCGAGCGGATGCGCCTGCTCACCTTCGTCATTGTCGGCGGCGGCGCTACGGGGGTCGAAATGGCCGGGGCGATCGCCGAGGTGGCGCGCCGAACCCTGCGTCACGATTTCCGCCGCATCGATCCGCAAACCTCGCGCATCGTCCTGATCGAAGCCGGCCCTCGCCTGCTGCCGACATTTCCCGAAGCGCTGTCGAACTATGCCATGCGCTCGCTGCAGGACATGGGCGTCACGGTCGAGCTCAATCGCATGGTCACCGGCTGCGACGCACACGGCGTAACGGTGGACGGCGGCCGCATCGAAGCGGCGACGGTGGTGTGGGCGGCGGGCGTTGTCGCCTCGCCGGCGGCGCAATGGATCGGCGCGGAACATGATCGCGCCGGGCGCATCAAGGTCAATCCCGACCTCACCGTCCCTGGACATCCCGAAATCTTCGCCATCGGCGACACGGCAAGCGTCACCGATCGCGACGGCCATCCGGTGCCCGGGATCGCACCGGCGGCAAAACAGATGGGCAGCTATGTCGGCAAGGTGATCGCCGCGCGCATCCAGAACCGCCCCGTGCCGGCGCCGTTCGCCTATCACCACCTTGGCGACCTCGCCACCATCGGCCGCAAATCCGCCGTCGTGAAGCTCGGGGTCTTTCAGCTCACCGGATTTTTGGGCTGGGTGTTCTGGAGCGCGGTGCACGTCTATTTTTTGATCGGCCTGCGCAATCGTTTCGTGGTCGCGCTCAATTGGCTTTGGAGCTACATGACGTTCCAGCGCGGCGCCCGGCTGATCGGCATCGCTCCGCGGCAACCCTGAAGGCGAGGCCGCCGGGTTCAAGTTCCTCAGGCGCCGGCCAGGCTTTTCGCCAACATGAAGCCCGAGCCAACTCCGGTGCCAGCGCCCGGCCAAGTCGAGGCGCCGACCATGTACAAACGGTCAACCGGTGTGCGGTAGCGCGACCAGCCAAAGGCCGGGCGAAAGAAGAAATTCTGATCGAGGTGATGACTGCCGCCAAGGCTGTCACCACCGACCAGATTGGGATTGTCGCGTTCGAGATCGGCGGGCGACAGTACCGCGCGAGCGAGGATTTTCCCGGCGAAGCCCGGCGCGTAGCGCTCGATGATGCCGACGACGCGGTCGGCGAACGCTTCCTTCACCTCGTCCCAGTCCGTGCCGGTGATAACGCCGGCCGCGTCGCCGCGGATGCGCGACGGCAGGACCCGCACCTGAACCCAAAGCACGTGTTGCCCGGACGGCGCACGCGAGGGATCGATCGCGGTAGGCTGGCCGACCACAAGCGCGGGCTCGCCTGGCAGCAAGCCGTCGAGCGCTTCGGCATAGGTCTTCGCCATTGCAATAAACGAAGGCGCAAGATGCACGTAAGCGAAGCGCCGCAACTCGGAGCCGGCGCTCCAGGCCGGCAAGTCGCTTAGCGCGAAGTGTATCATCATCGTGGCTGGGCCCGACCGCAGCCCCGCGAGACGCTGTGCCGCTGGCGGTGAATTCTGAATCAAGTGGCCAAATAAAACGCGAGGATGAAGGTTGCCGATAACGGCGCGTCGCGCGTCAATGCGCTCGCCGCTCGCGAGCACGACGCCTTTTGCAGAGCCGCTCTCAACCACGACGCTTCGCACCGGTGCGCCGAGCCGCACCTCACCGCCAGCCGCTTCAATCGCGCGGACCAGCGCAGATACGATCGCGTCGGCCCCGCCCTGCCCCAGCGCCATGCCAAAGGCCTGGTCCGCCATCGCTTCAAGATATGGAAACAGTGCGCCACCGGCGGAATCCGGCGAGAAATCAAGATGCATGCCCCAGACCGCCATCATGGCTTTGAGCTTTGGATTCTCGAAGTTTTCGTCGAGCCATTCTCTCGGCGACGACATGAGAAGACGCGCCATGTCGGCAACCCATGCGGTTCCGCGGGCTCGCCAGGCCGCGAACACAACACGAAGCGCCTGCCATGATGGTAGCGGCGAGCCGAGCAGGGCGAAGACATGCGGCGCGTCCCGTCCGAAGGCATCGGTCATGGCGCGCCACCGCTCGGCATCGCTTTGGCTTAAAGCCGCAATCCTCTCCACATTGGACTCGAAATTTTTCTCCACGCCCAGCCATGTGCCATCCGGAAATGCTGTCGCGAAGCAACGATCCGCGCTGACAAAGGCGAGGCCCTGCGCAAGAAGGCGGTCTTTGTGCGTGGCAAAGAATGGGGAGCCGGCAAATAGCCCGACGTTCATGGCGTAGAGATCGTGACGAAAGCCCGGTACGGTGATTTCGCGCGTCTTGACCGCGCCCCCGGCGACGTCGGCGCGTTCGACGACGATGACCTTCCAGCCTTTTGCGGCAAGATGCAGGGCGGCCGCCAGACCATTGACGCCGGCGCCGATCACGACCGCGTCGTAAGGCATTTGTTCGCTCCTGCGCAATTATCCCGAACCGGGCGGAATTTCGGCGGATCGCCGATCCAGATCAGATGCGATCCGGACCGATGCAACGGATCCATCGTGAGTCAACGCGCGTTCCTGCGCCTGACGCAATCGCGCAGAAAATAATATAGTCCATCGCCGTTTTTCGACGCGATACAATCTGCCAGATCGTGTGCAAAGTTGTGTAACGCGGGAGAGCGCCGCCACTGGCGAGAAACAAACAAACGCCGCTCGTTGATTTGATGCGCGCGCTGCTAGTTATCCCTCCCGCAAGTGTCGGAGCGAAGTCGGCGGATACTGCGTAGTTAGCGATAAGAAGGCACGTGAAATGGCTGACGCCGATTACGTCATTGTCGGAAGCGGGATCAATGCCCTCGTTGCCGGGGCACTCTTGGGCAAAAGAGGCCATAAGGTCCTGGTGCTTGAGCGCAACGACCGGATCGGCGGGTGTATACGCACTGAGGAGATCACCGCGCCCGGCTTTGTCCACGATGTTATGGCGACGACTTTCGTTCTTTTTCTGACCTCTCCGGCCTATGCGGAGCTTGGGCCTGATCTGGAGAAGCGCGGTCTTTCTTTCGCGCATACGCCGACGCCAACGGCAGTGTTGCTGCCCGACGGACGCCATGCGGTCTTCACCATGGACCGAAAGGCGAATGTCAGCGCGTTCGAACAACTGGCGGCAGGCGACGGCGCGCGTTTCGCCATCGATATCGGTCGTGTCGGGGCCGACGCGCCGTTCCTGTTCGCACTCCTTGGCGGCTCGCTTTGGTCACGCAAAATGCTCCAGATACTCATCCGCGAAGCGTGGCGTCGCGGCGTACGCGGCTTGGCGGCCTATTTTGGCGAAGCGCTTGGCACCGCACGCGGCTGGCTGGAAACACGCTTCCAGTCAGAACTCGTGCGCGCATTATTCGCGCCGTGGGTGCTGCACACCGGCTTAGGTCCCGAAAGCGCCTATTCCGGCCAGATGACAAAGGTGATCGCTTTCGCGCTGGAGGTCGCCGGCGCGCCGATCGTGAAAGGCGGCGCCATAAACGCGCTCATCGCGCTGGAGCGAATGATCCGGGACCAGGGAGGCGACATTCTCGTCGGCGTCGATGTCGAGCGTGTTCTCCTGGACGACAGCAGAGTCGCACGCGGCGTGCGCGCCTCCGGGGGCCGTCAGTTCATGGCCGCCAAGGGCGTGCTCTGTTCGGTCACGCCCAACCAGCTATATGAACGCCTGCTTGCCGGCGTTGCATTGCCTGCCGGCATTGCCGACGCCGTGGCGCAATACCGCTACGGCAAGGGAAATATGCAAGTGCATTATGCGCTCAAGGCGCCACCAAGATGGAAGGCGCCCGCGCTGGGCACGGTTGCGCTGACGCATCTGACGCCCGGCCTCGATGGCGTATCCAAAGCCGCCAACGAAGCGGAGCGGGGCATGCTGCCGCAGATACCGACCATATGCGTCGGTCAACCGGCGGCACTCGATCCGTCGCGCTGTCCGGAGGGTTGTTCCATCCTTTGGCTGCAACTGCCCGAGGCGCCGCGTCACATCAAGGGCGATGCCGCAGGCGAGATCGCGGCGCCGGCCGATGGCCGCTGGACTGAAGAGGTGCGCGAAAAGTATGCCGATCGAATTCGAGGCAATCCTTGCGTCCCATATTGAGAACTTTCAGGACAACGTTATTGCGCGCAAAGCCTATTCGCCCGCCGACCTCGAAGCGATGAACGTCAATCTGGTCGGCGGCGATCCGTACGGCGGCTTCTGCGGTATCGACCAGTTTTTCATCTGGCGCCCCTTTCATGGGTCGATCAATCATCGAACCCCAATCTCGCGGCTATATCATATCGGCGCATCGACTCATCCGGGCGCGGGCCTCGGCGGCGTTTCCGGGTTTTTGACCGCGAACGAACTGGGATAAAATTGCCGAGGCGCGCCAGAGCGCCGAACCACGTGCCGCTAAAACTCATCGAGAAAAACCTGGTGCACGAGCGCTCTTTGCCTGCGGGCCGGCGGCCGCTTTGAGTTGTGATCCCGTGATCATTCGGAAATCTATCAGGCCGTTGTTTATCGCTTGAAGAACGGCCACCGCCGGGCATCAACAAGAACATCTCGCCGGACGGCCTCAAATTAATTTTCAGAAGCTTGCGCCAGACGCAAGACCGAGCGTTGACGCCAAAAGCGCTTCGCCTAGCGTCCACAACTGCTGGGACGATCAGGTTTTCAGATTTCTTCTGGGCCGCACCGAGCAGCGAATGCGCACAAACGCGTAGCATTGAGGTGGCCTTGTTGCCGCCAGCGCCGCTCCGAAGGGGAGTTACAACATGTTTGATGTCACGCGTCGTCAGGCCCTCGCGACAAGCGGCGGCTTCCTTGGTTCACTGCTTATGCCTTCGCGCTTTGCCAGCGCCGCCGTCGGCAGCACGCTCAACATCGCCTACTTCGTGAATTTGCCCTCGTTCGATCCCAACACTGGACCGTCGTCGGTGAACCCGACCCTACAGTCGATCTACCGCACGGTATTCGACAATTACATCAACCAGAAGCCCGACCTCTCCTTCGAGCCCGGCCTGCTGACGGGGTGGGGCTGGAACGAAGACAAAACCAAGGTGTGGATGGATGTGCGCGAGAACGTGGTCTGGCACGACGGCACCCCGTTCACGCCTGAAGACGTCGTCTGGTCGATCCAGCGCAACGCCAGCCCGGAAGGCGGCAATCCGGTATCGTTCATCTGGGCGGGCATCGACAATTTCAAGATCGACGGAAAGCGCATCACCGGCGATGTGAAGCAATACGATCCGGTCATTTTCAAGTGGATGGCGTTCCTTACCGGCTACGTGCTGCCCAAGGCTTACTTCGAGAAGGTTGGTCCGGCGGGCTTCCAGAAGAAGCCGATCGGCACCGGCCCGTATATGGTCGATGCCTACGAGGGCAACGCCTATCTGCGGCTCAAAGCCAACCCCAAATACTGGGGCGGCAAGCCCCCCTTTGAGACCGTCGTATTCAAGTTCGTGACAGACGCGACGAGCCGCGTCGCCGAGATCGAAAGCGGATCGTCCGACGTTACCCTCGAAGTGCCTTACGAAGAGTACGACCGGCTCAGGGTCAAAGCCGGATTAAAGGGCGTCTGCCAGCCGACCTGCGACGTCGGCCTGCTCTTCATCACCAACGGCGGGGTGATGGACGACAAGAACGTCCGCCTGGCGATGTGTCACGCGGTCGACAAGCAGAGCATCATCAAGCGGCTGCTGCGTGGCTACGGCGTCGCCCTCGACACGCTCGAGGGGACAGAATACGACGCCTACGATCCCTCGATCAAAGTGCCTTACGATCCCGCTCTGGCGACCAAACTGCTGGCCGCCAGCGGCTATTCGAAGGAAAAGCCGGTCAAGTTCACGGTCCAGACCACGCGCGGCTTCAAGCCGAAGGACTACGAAATGATCCAGGCGATCGTCGGCATGTGGCGCAATGTCGGCATCGAAGCCAACATCGAGGTCTACGAGGTAGCCAAACATTTCGAACTGCGCACGACGCACAAACTCGCGCCTGCAGCATTTTACAACTGGGGCAATTATATCGGCGATCCGTCGACCGCGACCGGCTTTGCGATGTGGAGCAAATCGCCACACTCGGCATGGCATTCGGACGATCTGGACGCCAAGATCGGCCCGCTCTGGGGTGAGAAGGACGAGAAGAAGCGCATCCAGGGCTACAAGGACTTGGACCGCTACATCGCCGAGCAGGGCTACGTGCTGCCGCTGCTGCAATACGCCCAACCGATCCTCTATAAGTCGGATCTGAGCGTCCAGCCGAGCACTGCGGGCGCCTTGCTGCCGGCATCGTTGATCTCGAGGGCCTGAACCCGACAATCGAAACGGGCCTCTACTAGCCATAGGCGCGGACGTCGGCACCGACACAGGGCCGACGCCGCCGTCAGTGGCCGCCGAACCCGCCCGCGACCTCGAAGTGGTGCTTTCGGTAATCGCCTTGAGGAAATCCCGGCGCATGAAATTTGCGCTCGTTGCGTCTGGTGCAATACCGCGCATTGACGCTCGGCTTGCCCACCTTGGTAAGGTATGGTGCGATTGTTGGGCAGTGGCGCATTTTGGAAGGACTTGGCTCTTCGGCGAAACGGCCATTCCTGAACCCGCAGGCCGTGAAAGTCCGGAAAGCAAAATGTGTTGAGCACAGAGTTCTAACCGCCGGGGTTTGATAGGCGTAAACAATGATGGATCGACAGACTGGCGACTTCGCGGAGATCCGCTCCGTCGGCCGGGCTCTGGATCTCCTGGAAATCATGCAGCATGCGGCGCCTGCCGGCATCCGCGTCTGCGATGCGGCAACCCATCTCGGCGTCGATCCCGCCACGGCGTCTCGTCTCCTCGCCACTTTGATCACACGCGGCTATGCCAGCCGCATGCCCAATCGCCGCTATACCCTCGGAGCGCGCTCGTTGCGGCTTGCATCGGGGTGGATCGACCGCCTGCTTCAGGTCGCCGCCGCGCCGATGGCGCGCATCGCCGGTAGCTGCGGCGAGACGGTCTATCTCCTCCAGCTCGTGGGCACCGAAGCCGTCACGCTGGCGCGGCTGGCTGGGACGCGACGCGCCATGATCGATGTCGAGATCGGCCCGAGCTATCCGCTTTGGGCGACCGCCGCGGGACGAGCGTTGCTCGGCAACCTGCCGCGGCATCAGGCACCTACGCTGCTGCCGCCGGAGCCGTTCCCTTCATTCACGCCGCGCACCAAGACGACCTGGGCCGATGTCAGCGCGGCCATCAAGGACGGCCGGCGCGGCGGCATTCACGCCGAAGAGGGCGAGATCGATCCGTTTCTGAGCTGTTGCGCCACGCCGTTGCTCCACAGCGAGCGCGACGAGAAGCTGGCGCTGGCCGTCAGCTTCGAATCCAGCCGGCCGGAGAACGACCGCCGCATCATCCAGCAAGCGCTGCGACGGGAATGGCAGCAACTCGCCTGGCAGATCTGAAGTTCCCGGACAATTCACCCGACGGGCAAGCCGCATTCACGCCCGAACAAATCGCGCTGGATTGGGCGCCGGCAATCCGATCCCGGCCGGCATCCCGTGAAGCACCCGGCCCGCCTTTGACGCAACGAGGTCCTCGATGAGTTCTGCAAATTTCGATGCGTTTTTCTCCACCATCGAGGATGCGTTCGGAGCCGACGGCATCAACCGGTCGGACGAAACCATCCGGCGATACGGCGAGAATACGATGCCGGGCGGCGACCGTCCGCCCGCCGGCGTGGTCTATCCCGGTTCGACCGCGGACGTGCAGGCCGTCGTGCGCGCCGCCAACAAATATCGCGTGCCGCTTTATCCGATCAGCACCGGCAACAATATCGGGCTCGGCTCGCGGTCCGCCTCGGCGTCGGACCAGGTGGTCGTCGATCTCGGCCGGCGCATGAACCGGATTGTCGATATCGACGAGAAGCTCGCCTTCGCGGTCGTCGAACCGGGCGTGAGCTACCAGACCCTGTACGATGAGCTGGTCCGGCGCGGCAACCGGCTGATGCTCGATGTCACCTCGGGCCCGCCGCAGGGCGGCATGATCGGCAACGCGCTCGACAAGGGCGCCGGCTACTCGCCCTATTTCGATCATTTCGGATTTTCCTGCGGGCTCGAAATCGTGCTCGGCAACGGCGAAATCCTGCGCACCGGCGACGGCGCGCTCGATGCCAAAGACCTGATCAACTGGCATACATCGAAATACAGCTTCGGCCCGATCCTCGACGGGCTGTTCGCCCAGTCGAACTTCGGCATCGTCACCCGGATGGGGGTGTGGCTGCTGCCGCGGCCGCCGGCGGTGCGCTCGTTTCACTTCGCGTTTCCCGACGATGGCGATCTGGAGACCATCGTCGAGCTTTGCCGGCCACTGAAGCTGTCGAATTTCGTGCCGACATTATTCCGCGTCTCCAACGACCTCTATCTCTGTGGCTCCGAGGGCGAGAGTCCCGAATACAAGGCGAGCGGCGGCAAAAGCTCGATTTCCGACGAAGGCCGCCGCCGGCTGCGTGAAAGCCACGGTCTCGGGGCCTGGAATGTCTCCGGCGCGTTCTACGGTCCGAGCGCCGCGGCGATGGAACCGCAGATCCAGCGCGTCCGGGACATGTTCGGGCAAAGCGGCAAGGCGCGCTACATCGCGCACGAAGATGCAGCCCTCATCCCGCCGCTGCAGGTCGCGATCAACGCTTTCTCGGGCATTCCGAGCATGGGAGAACTCGGCCTGCTGAAGTGGCGTCCGGGCGGCGGCAACACCTGGTTCCTGCCCGGCACGCCGATGGACGGACGCGTCGCCAACGAATTCCAGCAATTGTGCCGCAAGGTCTATGAGGAGTTCGGTCTCGACTACACGGTGATGAATGTCTGCGCCGCCCGCTTCGCCCGCGGCCTGCACGTCATCACCTTCAACCGCGAAGATGCCGACGAACGCGCGCGGGCCGATGCCTGCTACCGTAAAATGTCGGACGAGGTCGGCGCCCGCGGCGTGTTCGTCGGCCGTGCGCCGGTCGATTATCACGATTTTCACATGCGGCAGGCCATGCCGGCATTCCGCGACGCCTGCGCGGGCATCAAGGACGCGCTCGATCCGAACGGCGTTATCGCGCCGGGCCGTTACGGCATTGCCGGCAGGGTGGCGCAGTGAGGCAGAAGCGGCGCACTTGGGCGGCCGCCGCTGACTACTTCAGATTGCTCTGATAGTTGATGACGAACAGATTCGGGTCGGGCTTCTTCGTCGTGTCCAGATTGTAGACAGCGACCGTGGTATCGAGGCCCTGAGGATCGGTCACGGTCCACTGCTTGAGTTGCAGGTTCTTGGCGTCGAACATGATCATCAACCGATTGGTTCCGACCAGGAGCTGTGTCTCCTCGATGACCACGGTGACGAACGTATCGTCGGCGGACACGCTGATCACGTCGGTGTCGCGCAGCAGATCGATGCGATCGGCGAGCAGATAGCGCAGCGGCGTCTGCGAGAGCGGATAATAATCCGCCGTCTCCAGCGAGCGGTCGTGGACGACGACCGAGGAGCCGTCAGCAATAATGTCGATCGGGCTCGGCGGATTGTACTGGAAGTGAACCTTGCCCGGTTTCTGGATCGAGAACGTGCCGTCAACCCGCCGGCCATCCGGTCCGATCTGTACGAAACTTCCGACCATCGTCTGCACGTTCGACAGGTAGCCGCTGACCTTGTCGAGCAGGCCGCGTTGACGATTGTCGAAGGCCGTCGTCTGGCCGGGGCTGTTCTTGTTGCCCAGCGAAAACGAGAACGGGAAAAAGCCCTTTTGAGCCGGCGCTTCGCTTGGTGGCGGGACAACGACGGACGGGGCGGAGCCGGATTTGGCGCGGGGCGCCGGGGTCGGCAGCGGCACATCCTCCGCGGCCGCCGATGCGGCAGCGAACAGCACGCACGCCATGGCCAGAAGAAATACTCGCGCCCCCGAACCCGTCATTACAACCCTCTCCCGTACCTCGGCACGCACCCTTGGCATCGGCCGACAGCTAGCGAAACGATATGGCGAATTCGCGGCTAAGGAACTTCCGCCCGAAGACCGGCCGCTCGATTCTCAATAGCGTTCATCCTCGGCGGCGTCGATGAGAATTTCCCGTTTGCCGGCGTGATTGGCCTGTCCCACGATGCCTTCCTGTTCCATGCGTTCGATCAGGGACGCGGCGCGATTGTAGCCGATCTGCAAGCGGCGCTGGATGTAACTGGTGGACGCCTTGCGGTCGCGCGTCACCACCTGCACGGCCTGCTGGTACAGATCCCCGCCTTCCGGCGCGCCCATCGCGGTCGCATCGAAGATCGGGTTGCCGTCCTCGTCCTGCGGCTCTTCGGCGGTAACCTCTTCGAGATATTGCGGCACGCCCTGCGATTTGAGGTGCCGCACGACCTTTTCGACTTCTTCGTCGGAAACGAACGGGCCGTGGACGCGGCTGATGCGGCCGCCGCCGGCCATGTAAAGCATGTCGCCCTGGCCCAGCAATTGTTCGGCGCCCTGCTCGCCGAGAATCGTGCGGCTGTCGATCTTTGAGGTGACCTGGAAGGAAATGCGGGTCGGAAAGTTCGCCTTGATGGTGCCGGTGATGACGTCGACCGAGGGCCGCTGTGTCGCCAGGATGACATGCAGACCGGCTGCGCGCGCCATTTGCGCAAGCCGCTGCACCGCGCCCTCGATGTCCTTGCCTGCAACCATCATCAGGTCGGCCATTTCGTCGACGATGACGACGATGTAGGGCAGCGGCTCGAGATCGAGCTCTTCGTTCTCGTAGATCGCCTCGCCGGTGTCGCGGTTGTATCCGGTGTGAACGGTTCGGGTCAGCTTCTCGCCCTTGCCGTTCGCCTCGGACACGCGCGCGTTATAGCCGTCGATATTGCGCACGCCGAGCTTCGACATTTTCTTGTAGCGCTGCTCCATCTCACGCACCGCCCATTTGAGCGCGACCACCGCTTTCTTCGGATCGGTCACGACCGGCGTGAGCAAATGCGGAATGCCGTCATAGACGGAGAGTTCGAGCATTTTGGGATCGACCATGATCAGCCGGCACTGGTCGGGATGCAGCCGGTAGACCAGGCTGAGAATCATGGTGTTGATGGCGACCGATTTGCCCGACCCGGTCGTGCCGGCGATGAGCAGATGCGGCATGCGCGCCAGATCGACCAGAACGGCCTCGCCGCCGATCGACTTGCCGAGGCAAAGCGGCAGCCGATGCGAGGTATCGGCATAGTCGCGAGAGGCCAGAAGCTCGCGCAGGAAAACCTTTTCACGGACCGGGTTCGGCAATTCGATGCCGATGGCGTTCCGCCCAGACACGACCGCGACGCGCGCCGACAGCGCGCTCATGGAACGGGCGATGTCGTCGGCGAGGCTGATGACGCGGGAGGATTTGATGCCCGGCGCGGGCTCGAGCTCGTACAGCGTGACCACCGGCCCGGGCCGCGCATTGATGATCTCGCCGCGCACACCAAAATCGCCGAGAACGCCTTCAAGGGCCGTGGCGTTTTCCTGCAGCGTTTCGGAACTGACCGTGGTCCGGCTGCTCTTGCTCGGCTGCGACAGAAGTTCGAGCGGCGGCAGCGCGTAGCCGCCGGATGAACGGCGCGGTTTCGGCGCCGGCGCAGCCTTCGGCTTGCGCGCGGCACGTGGCGTGGGCGCGCCTGTCAACTCGTCGTCGGCTTCTTCCTCGACGACGGGGTCGGGCCGGCCGTCGAACCGCGGCTCGACACGGGCCGCCATCGCCTTTTCGCTCCGAACCGAAACCGCCGGCGGCGCCTTGCGGCGGAACATCAGCGCCACCCGGGTCCGGAAGCTCAGCACCGCGTGCATCAGGCGGCCGAGCGAAATCCATGCGCCATCGCCTTCGCTTTCATCGTTATCGTCGCGATCATCGTCGGCGTCGTCACGGTCGCGCGCGTCTTTGTCGTCCGCCGATCCGCGCCACATCAAGCCGGCCGCACTCGCAAACGTGACCAGCGCCGCGGCGCCAAGAACAAGCGCGGTCACAAACCGGTAAAGGCCGGCGAGCGGCGTTCCGAAAAACATCGTCGGCACCCGCAACACCGCGTCGCCGATGACGCCGCCGAGACCGGACGGCAGTGGCCAATGGGTGCCGCGCGGCAGACACGACGCGAAGGCCGCGGCGAGGACCGCGCCGAGCAGCCACGCCAGCACGCGCAGCCGTTCGCGGCCGAGCGGCCGGTGGCCGAGCAACCGATAGCCCCAAACACCGACCGGCAGGAGCAGCGCCAATGAGCCAAGACCCAAAAGCTGCATCATCAGATCCGCGGCGATCGCACCGGGCCGGCCGAGCAGATTGTGGATGCGCGCGTCGGTGGCGTGACTGAACGACGGATCGTGCACTGACCAGCTCGCCAGCGCGAGCGCCGCCGTCATGGCGAGGCTCAGAAGGGCGATGCCGCCCATCTCGCGCAATCGCCGCCGGAGGACGGCGCCGAGCTGGCCGGAAAGAAAGGCCACCCCGTCGAGGCTGCGGTCGATCATCGACATTCGATTTCTCTTGCTACCCCTTGCTCATGTGTTTGCTAGCCAAGCACCCTGACCAGGCGGTGCAGCGCCTCGCCGGTGATCTCCTTGTTCTGCACCATGGCGACGCGGATATAATCGGCGCCCGGATTGCCGCCGTCGGCCTGCTCGCGGGCGAGATAGCGGCCCGGTACGACGCGCACCCCGGCGCTGCGCCACAAGGCCAGTGTCGCGGCCTCGCTGCCGCCCTGCGCCGAGACATTAAGCCACAGGAAAAAACCTCCGGCCGGCCGGCGATAGCCGTACCGATCGCCGACGATCTGATCGGCGAGATCGAACTTCACGCGATAGAGACGGCGGTTTTCCTCGACATGCGTCTCGTCGTTGTAGGCCGCGATAGCGACGCGCTGCGCCGGCATCGCCACCTGCGGCGCCGCGACGTTGCGCAACTCGAGATAAGCCGCGAGGAACCGGCGGTCGCCGGCGGCGAAGCCGACGCGCAAGCCGGGCAGGCTCGAGCGCTTCGACAGCGAATGGAACACGACGACGTTGGCGAAATCCGGCCCCGCGGCTTCAAGCATGCCGGGCGGCGGACGATCGCTGTAGATCTCGCAGTAGCATTCGTCACAGAAAACCAGGAACCCGAACCGCTGAGCCAGCGCCGCCAGCTTGACGAGATAGGCCCGGTCGGCGACCGCACCCTGCGGATTGGACGGCGACGCGAGATAAACGGCGACGGTACGGGCCAGCAGGTTTTCGTTCAACGCATCAAGGTCCGGAAGAAAACCCGAGTCGGCGGTTGCCGGCAGATAGACCGGTTCGCAGTCGGCGGCGATCGCGCCAGCGGCATAGGCTGCGTAGAACGGATTGGGAATGAGCACCGCGGGCTGGCCCGCGCGCGGACCGACCCACCTCTTGGCGGCGATCGCGGCGAGAAACAATCCCTCGCGCGTACCGTTGAGCACCAGCACTTCCGTCGCCGGATCGACCGGACGCGCGAGCGCGTAGCGCCGGTTCAGCCACGCAGCGACCGCCTCGCAAAATGCGTCGAGTCCCTTGTTCATCGGGTAGCGGCCGAATTCGTCGATATGCGCCGTGATGATCGGCCCGACGAAAGGCGGAACCGGATGCTGCGGCTCGCCGACCGCCATACTGATCGCCGGCTCGCCGGGCGCGATGTCGGCAAGAAGCTCGCGCAGCCGCACGAACGGCGAGCGTGCGTCCGGCGCACGAACAATCGAAATGGGTGCCTGGCGGGTCATACTATACATCATCAACAGCGGGACCGCCCGCCGCATCAGCGACGGGGCAGCATAGGGGTGGCGAGGTTAAGACCCGATTAACCATCTGTTCCGGGCCTCCTCTTTTCTGCGGCGCCGGCGGGCGACGGCGGTTGCAAGTTTGGCCGATAAGACGGGGGTTTCCCATACGGTCACGTCTCGACGAATTTTCGCGGAAACATCCCTGCGCTAATCCGGCGCGGCGCCAACCGGGGGACCGCCGGGCGGACGGCGCATGAAGCTGATCGTCGTGAATGCCCCGATCCACGATCCGGTGGCAGCGAATACCACGTAGGCCCAATTCTCCGTGTAGTGAATCACGGCAAAGGACGAGAGCAGATACCAGATACTGCTCCAGCTCGCCGCGGACACCCGTTTGCGCGACACGACAGCGGAGGTGAACATCACGTAGATCGCGTCCGTCGCCGCGGTGGCAAGCACGACGCCGGCGGCGGTCAGCGGATCGATGGCAAACATTGGCGGCCCTTTTCCAACAGATAGCGCGTCAAGCGCAAGCGGCGCGGAAGTCTGCGGCTTGCAGCGAGATTCGCAAGCGCAGGATTTGCATACGTTTGTCTTGAAGGAACGCTCCACGCGTGGTCTCGAAGCCGGCTTCGACAAAAGCGCGAACGCGGTTATCATGATTGCCGGCGGCGCATCAGCTTAGCTTCATCAGATTCATTTCAAACAACGAGTGTGGCTTTTCTGCACTAGCGGGCAGACACGCGTCGCAGTTAACATCTGCTTATAATTCCACCGACCACCACGGGGATGGACTGCCATGAAGAAGTTTCTCGCTATCGTTTTTTCTTCGCTGTTAGCTTTGATCGTCGTTGACGCCGGACAGGGAAAGGCTCCGATGGGCCTGACCGTCGCGGATTGGGGCAAGGGCAAGGCTCCGATCGGCAAGGGCAAGGGCAAGGCGCCTCCGCCCGTCGTGACGAAGGGCTAATTTCGGCGCTGGATTTCGGCTTCGTGCCGGTTTCCTGCGGCTAAGTTTGCTGGTGGGGCGATACCTGAACGGCCGATCTCAAGTGAGATCGGCCGTCTCTTTTTATTTCGCCTGGTTCCAAGCCGTTACGATCGCGTCATACGCGGGCTTGACCCGCGTATCTATGCTGAATTGCGACGCGGAAGCGTAACCAAAAGGTCTGCGCGAGCCATGCGCCCTCATGGATTGCCGGATCAAGTCCGGCAATGACGAAGCAGATAGCCGGCACCTACCGCGCTTCACGCATCGGCGGCGTCGCCTCGGAAGCGGCAAGGTCGGATTTCTCAACCAGTTCTTTCAAGAGGCGGCTTCGGGCATCGCCGTGAGCAGCTTGCAGCAGCTGCAACCCCGCCAGAAGGTATTTGGCGTGATCGGCCAGGCTGCCATTGCGTTCAAGCTCGGCGATGACCTCGTGCTGCTCCGCGATCTGGCGCAGCCCGCTTGCGATCCGCTCCTCGACTTTCGCCAGGCGCTGCTCGATATCTGCCCGATCCATATCCGCGTATAGCATCGAGGTAGCCCAAGCAGTAAGGGCCGGTGCGACCGAGAGGCCGAGGGCTACGCGCCATTTGCCGACTGGCACGCGCCACGCCGGCCGAGGACGCCTCCGAGCCACCTGCACGAGGCCGCGGCCACGCACGGAGCGCCGGGCGGCGCGGTCGAGCTCTGACGCGAGGCAAAAGCAAAGGGCGCCCCAGTTTGATCTGGGACGCCCTGGTATCGCTTTCGCAGTCTGCCTTGAGGCGATCGACGTCCTAGCGGATCGTGCTCGCCGCCATCTTGGCCGGATCGTGCTTCTTCGAATTCATCGTCGTCGGCGTGGCCGCCTTGGCCGGCGCGGCTTCTTCGGGTTGCGCACCGTCAGGAGATTGCCCGCCTTCAGGCTGGCCCTTCTTCGCGGCGACATCCGTCTTGATTTCGACAGGAAGCGCTCCCGGAGCGTCCTTCAGCGGGCCCTGGTCGGCGTGAATGCCGTTGGCTTCGCGAAGCGCTTCGACAACGTCCTTCGGATACATGACGATGCTCGGCGTCCTCATGTAGAACGGCATCTTCAGGTCCAGGACCAGAGCGACGTCGCGCCCGAACGTAACGCAGTTGGCGAAGAACGCGTTCCACGGTCCCCGGTGCGCCTTGCGCTCGTTGATGTACGCAACGACCTTGCGATACTGCGCGGCATCAAGCCAAACGCGGTAGCGAGCGAGCACGTACTGCTCTTCGAGGTCGCCATCGCTGGCGCCGATTTCGGACGGCACAGGCAGCACGTGCCCCATCGTCCAGTACGTCACGCTGCAGTTCAGGCAGTGCTGTTTATCACCCGCCGGGAAGAAGCCGGCGATCTCGCTCTTGATGATCTCGTGGCGCTCGTTCACCTCGCCATACATCACATACATGTGGCCGTAGCTCTCGGCGTTGCGCGCCCGGAACTCAACGAAGTAGCGCTTCCCTGCCGAATGACCATCGGACGCCATGTGCTCCGCCGATGCAGATGCGGATCTCCGCTGGGCTGCCGCAGATGCAGCAGGTGCCGTTTTGGCCGAAGCAACAGCCGTCGTGAAGCCTTGCGCGTTCGCCGAAGGAACATGCAGGCCCGTGCCAGCAGCCACGCCTACCAGAAACAGCAGGCTGGCGGCACTGGGTAAACCGTACCTCATAAGTGCCTCCTCAACCTTTAGCCCCCACAAACCCCACCTAAACCCCTGAAACAGAGAGATCTGTTTCTTCTCGCCGGTGCAGAACGACCGAAAAAGCGGCGGCCATTCAGCCGGCAAGGTCAGATCGCTAGCCCTTCGTCACGACCGGCGGAGGCGCTTTGCCCTTGCCCTTGCCAATCGGAGCCTTGCCCTTACCCCAGTCGGCAACGGTCACGCCCGTCGGGGCCTTGCCCTGCTGCCCACCCTCAACAACCATCAACGCCACGAGCATCGAGAAAGCGATGACAACAAACTTTTTCATGGCACCCCATCTCCGTCTAGAAACGTGTATGGGCGCAATTAACCACAATCCGGGGGGCAAACTAGTGCAGAAAAGCCACACGCCACAGCAATCGTTTTCGTTTGCGCCGCGCGGTGAAAAACTAGGCCTGGCTGACGCGATCAACACTCTGATTTTTATTGAATATTACGGTCGCCGCCCCTCGCCGCGCGGGCCGTCAATCGACTGCTGGTTATGGTAAACAGTTGACTACTTATAAGCCTCGCAACTGCCGACTAGCGGATAGCGTTCCGGGTACTTTTTGGCGAGCCTGCTTTCGGTCGCCTTGAGAGCGCTTTTGCATTCCTGCTCAGAATTGTAATGAGGCGAGACCTGCCTCTCCCCGTTGGGACCCATGGCGACGAACTGCCACCACGCAGCCGCGGGGGATGCCGAAGCCGCCATGGTCAGGCCGGCAATGAGCAACAACGAGACGGTCCGGAGCTTCATTTCACGTTCCTCGAAACCGCAAAGCCCTCAAGGCAACACCACGACTTTTGTACCCACGCCGACGCGTTCGTAAAGGTCCAAGATGTCGCTGTTGAACATACGAATGCAGCCGTGCGAGACGAAGCCGCCGATCGATCCCGGATTGTTGGTGCCATGGATGGCGTACTGACCCGCGGTCAGCGTCATTGCCGCCGCGCCCATCGGATTTGCCGAACTGCCGCTGGCGATGACGTTCGCTATCCTGGGATTTTCGCGCCGCACGATCGCGGGCGGTGACCACGCCGGCTTCAGGTACTTGCCTTTGATATAGGCGGTTCCCGACCAGGCCATCCCCGCCTTGCCGACGCCGACCGGATATTGGATGGCGCTGCCGCCATCGACGACGTAATAGAGGCGCCGCTGGCTCGTCTTCACCACGATCGTTCCAGCGGGATAGCCATTAAGGTGGACCGTCTCGCGTGCGGTCGAACTCGGCGGGCGCCAGGGCGACGACACCGAAAAGCGCAAGCGCGCCGACAACCGGCAAGCACACGCGGGCGAATTTAGCACAAGGCATGCGAACGGCTCCCGACTATGCTTCCGGCGAGGATTGAGCTAGGATTTTTGCATGTATTGTCGACGCTGCCGCGCGGTATCCGCAAACCATCAAAGAAATCCGCGGCCGATTTGTCCCGAGATGACGTCACGATGACGCCGCTCGTCGCTGAGGTCATTTGGTTCGCCGGAATCGCCTGCTGGTACGTCATCAGGTATCCCTTCGAGCGAAAAGCGAAGAAGTTCAGCGTCAAAAAATCGCTGTTCGGTCGGCGCGAGTCAAGCATCCTCGGTGCTGCTTTTCTCGGCCTCGTTGCGATCCCGGCGCTGTACACTGCGACCGATTTTCCGAAATCGCTTGATCGTCCGTTCATTCCAGCGCTGGCCTGGCTCGGGCTGCTGATTTTGTGCGCCGGCCTGTGGCTTTTCTATCGCAGCCACGCCGACCTTGGCCGCAACTGGTCGATCTCGCTCGAGATCCGCGAACAGCACGCGCTCGTGCAGAGCGGCATCTATCAATTCATCCGGCACCCGATGTATTCCTCGTTCTTCCTCATGGCACTCGCGCAACTTTTCCTGTTTCCGAACTGGCTCGCCGGAGCGGCGGGCTTGTTGGGCGTAGGTATCCTCTACGGTTTTCGCGTTCGGCAGGAAGAGCGGATGATGCGCGAAAGCTTCGGCGACGAATATCTTGGCTATTCCGCCAGAACCAAACGTCTTATTCCCTGGGTAATTTAGGCGCGGTTGTCAGGCAGGGAGAGAGCGAATGCGCGGGCGAGCCATCCCACTATCCGTTCAGCGGCGCATGGTCCTCGACCTGCTGTATTTCGCAAAGGGCATCCCGACCGTGCCGGTGCAGAAGCGGGTATCACTTGGTCCGCTGATGGCGGCGCGGGCGGCGAGCCGCGATCGGCCGCGCTGGACGGCCATCTTCACCAAGGCATACGGGCTGGTCGCCGAAGAGTTTCCGGAGCTCCGGCGCGCGTATATCAAAATTCCGTGGCCGCAATTGTACGAGTACCCGACGAGTTGGGCCAACATCCTCCTCGAGCGCGACTACAAAGGCAAGTCCGCCGTCCTGCCGGTTTCAATCAAGGACCCTGCTCGCACATCCCTGCGCGAGATCGGACGCCGGATCGAATATGCGTCGAGCACGCCCGTCGAGGAGATCAAGGACTTTCGCCGCTGGACGCAATTCGCGCGGCTGCCGGCCTTCGTGCGGCGCACCTTCTGGTGGGTCGGTCTCAATTGGGGCCGCCAGCGCGGCAACTATTTCGGCACCTTCGGGGTGTCGGTCTACTCCGCGCTGAAAGCTGAATCGCTACATCCGCTTTCGCCGGCGACCACGGTGCTCAATTACGGCGTCATGAGCGAAGACGGCGTTCTCGATGTGCGAATTATCTACGACCATCGCGTGATGAACGGCGCGACTGTCGCCCGCGTGCTCGGCCGCCTTGAGGAAATCCTCAATACGGTGATGATCGAAGAAGTGCGGGCGCTGGATAAATCGGCCTGACGGCCAATCGATTGCGCGGACGACTTACTTGGCTCGCCCGACTTATTTGGCCCGTCCGGCATGGGCGACGGGCCCGCTTGGCGGATTTTCCGCGTTGGCGATTTCAGCGGCGAGCGCCGCCGCGATCCTGGCATGGGTCGCGGTGGTGAAGTGGATTCCGTCCCATTGATACGCGTCGGACGGCATATCGCCGGGATCATAGACGATGACACGGATGTTTCGCGCGTGGAGCCGCTTTACGATCGCGTCGATGTTCGCAGCGCGGCGCTCCTTGGTTCCGAAAAAGCGCAGATCGTTGCTACCCGGCTGAAGCACGACCAGGTCGGTGCCGGCGGGCGCCGCCGAATCGAGACGGTTGAGCATTCCCGCGGTGACGTCGCCGGGGATTCCGGCATTGGTCACGGTCGCATTGATGCCCCTCTTGCGCAGCAAGACCTGCAGGACCGAGGGAAAGGAATTCTCCGAGCCGACGCCCCAGCCCGCGGTGTTGCTGGCGCCGATAGCGACGATGTTGAGGATTCGCGCCTCGACCGACACGGCCGCAAGAGGCCACGCAACAACGGCGCCGCCCAGAACGGCCAGGAACACGCGGCGTTGCATTCGATCGATCGGCATCCGCCCTCCCGAGCGAAGAACCGCAACGTTACCGAAATGGCGCGCCTCAGTCAGCAGGCACTCGGACGATTGTGGCGACTTGTCACCCGGCGGGCACACGATCGATGCCGAGGTCTTCATGCGCCACGCCGCTGCCGCAACGGTAGAGTTCCCATCCGTGAGACCGGTTCTGCCACTGGAAGAAGTTGTAGGGCAGCACCCATCGAGGCCACGTAGACCACACAAAAGCGCATCGGCTCCGTATCCACGCAACCGGTTCGGGCGTCGGCGGCGGGATATCGACCAGCGCCATGAATTTTTCGCCCTGCGAATATCTGGCCTCCAGGTCGGCCGCCGAGGGATCGAAACTCCAGCGCAAATTCTTGGGTTCGAGAAATGGCATGCGGTGGCCGACATACCAATACGGCATGTTATTCGGGGCGTGAGTGACCACCACGCCCAGCGGACCATGCGTGGCGTATGCTTCGTCCTCGATCAGCTTGTAGAGCGGGAAGTTTGCTCCCTGCGGCAGCAGGATGACGCCGAGAAGACCGAAAGCATTCAACACATATCCTGCCTTCAGGCGGTAGCCGCTCCCGAGCCAGCGGAGAAATGAACCGAGCCGGCCTCCGACTGGCGGCTCCGCGGCGAACGCGATGACAATGAAGAACGGCAGAAAGGGCGCCAGGGGAAATAAAAACCGCGCCTCCTTGTGGGCAGCGATACACAAAAGGACCACGTACGGCACCGTCGCCCAGGTCAGGACGCTGCGCATGCGCGCCCACCACGCAACCACCGTCGCCAGCATGAGAACGAGGACAAGCGGCGCCATCGCTCCAGCCTCCTGGAGCGGCAAATAGAGGTAGGCGAAGAACGGAGCCGAGCCGAATTCCTTGGCCGCCCGGCCCAGCACAAAATTTTGATAGAGGTACGAGTAGACGGGAAACGTCAGGCTCCCGTAGCCCCACCAATCGGCGACGACGCCGGGAACCAGGGCCAACAACGCTCCGAGCACCAGCCCCACGAAAAGCGCAAGCCGCTCTTTCGCTGGGCGCAGATACCAGAGCCCGGCGCCTGCCGCCATGACGCCGCTCGCGTAACGAAAGTCGAAGCATAGCCCGAACGCGATTCCGGCGAGCACCGCAAAAGCGAACCTGCCGCCGCGATGCGACATGCCTGGGCGCCATTCCAGCAGCGCGATGCCGAAACACAGCGCGGCGGTGGCGAACGTCTCGCCGGAGGTGCGCACCCCAAGGAACGGCAAAAGCCAGAGGAACGCAGCAACGAAATAGAGACGACGGCGATCGGCTTCGCCGGCGAACCAATGGCGGCCCGCGGCCACCAGCGTCCACAGCGACGACCATGCGATGGCGGCCGTCAGCAGCCGGAACAGAAACAACAACGTCAGAGGATGATGGATGCCGAAATGCGCCGCCGTCCGCGCCACACCGACGTAGATGGCCGGCTGCAGCCACGGGCGCATCTGCTCCCGGTATTCCCAGGTCAGATCGGCCGTATCGGTGATCGACAGCTTTGTCGACGTGAATTCGACGATCTGGAAGTATTCGTCGGGATCGTGGGTCCCGGCGGAAAAGACGGCGCAGACGAGAAAGAGAAATGCCGAAACCGCCAGACAAAACTGAAAGTACCGACGCTCCGGCCAGATCCAGGAATCCCGGATGAGCCCGGCAGGCATCAGCGTGCCAGCTCGTAAACCGCTTTTTCGGTGACGACGAAATCGATACGGCCGTCGGTCAGCGCCTTCGCGCACTCGGCCGGCGAATTGACGATCGGCTCCTCGTGGACGTTGAAGCTGGTGTTGACCAGGACCGGCAGGCCGCTCGCCGCCTCGAAGGCGCGCACGACGTCGTAGTAGAGGCTGTTGTCTTCGCGCCGGATGATCTGCGGCCGCGCCGAGCCGTCAACGTGCACGACGGCGGGAATGCGGTCGCGCCATTGCTGTTTCACGTCGCAGGCGATGGTCATGTATTCGCAGGCGCGGGAATTCACCCCGCCGACGTCGAATACATCCGCCGCCCGCTCGGCGGCAATCACGGGCGCGAACGGCATGAATTCGGTGCGCGCCAGACGCTCGTTGAGGAGATCGTGGGTTTCGCGCCGCGACGGATTGGCCAGGATCGAGCGCGCCCCGAGCGCGCGCGGGCCGTATTCCATGCGGCCGGTGTAGATCGCTCCGATGTTGCCGGCGACCAGGCGGCGCGCGGCCTCGGCGACCGGCGCGGCCTCGACGCGGCGCACATTCGCCATCGCCGCAAAGGCCGGATCGATCGCATCGGTGTAGTCGCGGCCGAGAAACACCGGACCAAGCGGCCGCCGCCGATCCAGCCAGGATTTGAGACCGTCGCGCTCCAGCAAATAAATCAGCGCGCTGCCGACCGGTAGTCCTTCGTCGCCCATCGCCGGAAAGATGAATACCTCGTCGAGGTCCAGGCTTTCGGCCAACAGCCGGTTGAGCTTGACGTTGGCGAACACGCCGCCGGCAAGACCGAGATGCTTGCTCGGGTAATGCGCCAGCAGAGTCCTGACCGACTGGAGCATCGTATCGTCGAGCACCTTCTGGATCGACGCGGCCAGATCTTCGCGGCGTGTCGTCTTCGCCAGTCGCCGCATCAGGCTCTTCATGTGACTGAAGCCTGAAAACTTCGAGTACACCCGGCCATTATCGTCGAGACTGAAATAGGAGCCGATCTCGGCCGCGCGGGTCGGCTCACCGAGCGCGGCAAGGCCGGTGAGCTTGCCTTCGTGCCGGTTCATGCGGAATCCAAGCGCGAGCGTCGCGGCACTGTAGGCGCGGCCAAGACTGTCGACCGGCTGATCCACGAACAGGCATTCCTCACCGCCATAGATCGTCTTGATGGCGCCGTCCCGGAAGCTTCGATGACTGTAATTGACCGTGTCGCCGCCGCCGTCCGCGGTAACCAGCAGCGCTTCGTCCCACGGACTGTAGAATAGCGTCGGCACCGCGTGTGCTTCGTGGTGATTGCTGAAATGCAAGACCGTTTCCGGCCGGAAGCCGCCGTCGCGGCGGAATGCCGCGAGGTCGAACAGGTCGTCATAGTCTTTGGAGTGATAGCGACGCATTTCGTGCGTCATGTATTGGAGCGTCTTGCCGCGGCTGCGCCGGAACGCGGTCTCTTGCAGCCAGCGCAGGCCGCGCATCCGCCGGAAATATTCCGTGTTGAGCAGCGTCCGCGACATGGCGATCACATCGACGTCGGCGCGCGTGGCGCCGGCGATCTTGAGTACTTCGTCGATGCAGAGATCCGGGTGCTGGCGGCCGGCGCCCTTGACGCGCGTGAGCCGCTCAAGCTGTACAGCAGCTTTCAAATCGTAATCGTCGAACAGTGCTGCGACGGAATCGTGAGGACCGGAATGAAGCGCAAGAATAAGCTCCGACATGCATCTCCATCCTGACCAACAATCGGGCGCGCCAAGATAGCTAGGCCGGGCGGCAGATCAAGTAAAGCGCGGCAAATCGAACGCCCGCGTCAGAAGTATTTTTCCTCGAGGTCGACGGTCGACGCGACGCCGATACGGTCGAAATTGGCGTCGAGCCACGCATCGGCGGATCTGCGGCCAAGCCCGTAAAGATGCGTCAGGAAATCCCAGTCGGCGTTCAGCCTGCTTGACCACGAAAAGCCCCGGACCAGGTCCTCGGCCTCGATCAGATGAACGAACAGCCGCTTGTTCCACTGGATATCGCCGGCCGCGACGAGCCGCGTCAGATAGGCGATCGTGCGCATTTCACGGATCAGCGAGGTATTGAAGCTGATCTCCTGCATGCGATTCATGATCGAGGGTGAGGTTTTCGGGACTCCCGGACGCGCGGCGGGCGTGATGTGGACCATCAGGATGTCGGGTGTCTGGCACTGGTTGATCAGCGGAAAGATCGCCGGATTGCCGGTGAAACTGCCGTCCCAGTAATAATTCCCGTCGACCTCGACCGCCTGCATCAACAGCGGCAGGCAGGTCGAAGCGAGCACGTGATTGACGCCGAGTTCCTTGCCGGGAAAGATTTTGACCTTGGCCGTCTGCACATCAGTCGCGGAAATGAAAAGTTTAAGCGCCGTCTGCGTGCGCACCCGTTCGAAGTCGATCGTTTCCCCGAGCATGTCCTTGAACGGATTGTAGTTGAACGGATTCATCTGGTAGGGCGACGCGAAGTAGGTCAGCGGTTCAAGAAACATGAAGCCGGGAGAGTGTTCGAGCCCGAATCCCGGATCTGCCTTGTCGATGATCGAGGGCCGGAAAAGGCCGCGCGACGAAAGCGCCGAGACCTTTCGCCAATAGACGCGCAGCGCCTCCCGCGCGCCTTCGCGCCCGCCGGCGGCCAGGCCATCGGCGAGCACGACGGCGTTGACGGCGCCGGCGCTGGTGCCGCTGATGCCGTCGAAGTCCAGTTCACTTTCCTCGAGGAGGCGATCGAGTACACCCCAGGTAAATGCACCGTGGCTGCCGCCGCCCTGAAGCGCCAGATTGACGATTTTGCGCTCAGGCGCCGAGGCGGCTTCGGGGTCGGCGTCGGCGGCGGCTTCGTTGTCGGCGCTGCTCATGGCCGCCACTTCGCTTTCGCTCGACGCGCTAAGCGTGCGCCTTGCGCTGTGGGTCGATGATGCCTTCGAGCTTGCCGAGCACATGCATGCAGGGCAGCAGCTCGGCCAGGCTCGCGTTCGGCTCGCGCTTTTCCTTGATGGCGGCGATGAACTCGCGATCCTCAAGCTCGATGCCGTCCATCGAGACGTCCACCTTCGACAGGTCGATCTTGTTGTCCTTGCCGTCGACGAGATCGTCGTAATAGGCCTTGTAGGTGCCGTTGTCGCAGATGTAGCGGAAGAACGACCCGATCGGCCCGTCATTGTTGAACGACAGCGACAGCGTCAGGATCGAACCGGACGGCACCCTGGCGACGATGCCCATGTCCATGGCGATATTGAGCTGCGGGTGAATAGGCCCCTGCACCGCGTAGCAATCCGAGATCGTCTCGCCGGTCTGATATTGAAACAGGTCGATCGTGTGCGCCGCATGGTGCCACAGCAGATGGTCGGTCCAGCTCCGCGGCTGGCCGGCCGCGTTCATGTTCTTCCTGCGGAAGAAATAGGTCTGAACGTCCATCTGCTGGATTTTCAGCTCGCCCTTCACGATGCGCTTGTGCACGAACTGGTGGCTGGGATTGAAGCGCCGCACGTGGCCGCCCATGGCAACGACGCCGGTCTCCTTCGCGATCTTGACCAGCGCTTCGGCGTCCTCGACGCTATCGGTGACCGGGATTTCCACCAGCACATGCTTGCCGGCGCGCATCACCTGCTCGCCTTGGCGGAAATGCATCTTGGTCGGCGTGGTGAGGATCACCGCGTCGGCGCGCTTGATGCCCTCGGAAAGATCACCGGTGTGGTGGGGAATGCCGTATTTCTTCGCGACCTCGGCGGTCGCGTCCTGATTGCCGCCGACGAGCGAGGAGATCTCGACGTCGGGAATCCGTTTGAGCGCATCGAGATGCTTCTGGCCGAACGCACCTTGGCCGGCGACGCAAATCTTCATCACCGGCCCCTGATGACAGCCGTCTTGGCGCGGGCCGCCGCGCGTTTGTGCTTGGTCGCAGGACGTTTGGCGGCGGGACGTTTCGCGGACTTGTGAGCGGCGGAAGGACGACGAGCGGCCCGCGGCCGGTTGGCGAGAATGATGTGCCCGACCGCGGTGTTCGAGGCCGGCACCGTGTAGAACCGGTAGACCTCATCGACCTTGTCGTCGAGCGCGCCGCGCATGATCAGCCACATCACCATCTCGATGCCTTCGGCGCCGGCTTCGCGCATGTAGTCGACGTGGGGAATCTTGACGAGCTTCTGCGGGTCCTTCGACAGATTGTCGAGGAATGCCTTGTCCCACTTGCTGTTGATCAGGCCGGCGCGCGGGCCGGAAATCTGGTGCGACAGCCCGCCGGTGCCGAAGATCACGACCTTGAGGTCTTCCGGATAGGACTCCACCGCCTTGCGGATGGCGCGGCCGAGCATGAAGCAACGATGGCCGGTCGGTGGCGGATACATCACCACGTTGACCGCGAGCGGGATGACCGGACACGGCCAGTGCCCATCCTTCTCGACCTTGCCGAACAGGAGGTTCATCGGCACGGTCATGCCGTGATCGACCTCCATCTTGTTGCAGATCGTCAGGTCGAATTCATCCAGGATGACCGACTGCGCGATGTGCGAGGCGAGCGCCGGATAGCCTTCCACCACCGGCACCGGACGCGGACCCCAGCCCTCGTCGGCCGGCGGGAATTCCGCGGCGCAGCCGAGCGCGAAGGTCGGGATGAGATCGACCGAAAACGCCGACGCGTGATCGTTGTAAACGATGATGGCGACGTCCGGCTTGGTCTCGCGCATCCATTCCTGCGACTTTTCGAAGCCCGAGAACACGCGCTTCCAATACGGCTCCTCGGTCTTGTTGTTGTCGATTGCCGCGCCGATGGCCGGCACGTGCGACGAACCTATACCTGCGACGATCCTGGCCACGGTTCACTTCCGCTTTGCTGATTTGGATTTGGACTTCGGTTTAGCCTTGGATGGAGGCTTGGACTTGGATTTGGACTTGGCTTCGGCCTTGGCTTTCGGTGCCTTGGCCTTGGCGGCGGGGGCTTTCCCGGCCGCGGCTCCGGAGAGGAGTTTGGCCGGCACATTCTTGCCCGTCCGCGAGCGATTGCCTTCGACCGATCGGCCGCCGCCGAGCATCATCTTGGCGTAGTCGTCCTGCGAGTTGCCGGTCATGACCGCCGCGAGATGCTGGAACGAATGTCCGTCGGTAGCGCCGAGCTTGGCCGTAAAGTAGATGTTGCCGCCAAGCTCGAGCATGCGGTTGTAATCGCGCTTGAGGATGGCGTCGGCTCTGCTCCGGCGTCAGCCTGAACTTCTTCAGGTATTCCGCTTCATCCGCCTTGAAGGCCCGGCGGTTGTCTTCCTTCATCAGCGACATGCAGAACATGTTGATGCCGTAACCCTCGCGGGAGCGCTCGGCATCGAACACGAACGTGCCGGGAATGTCGTCGTAAGCCTTCTCCTGGCGAGCCATCGCATCTCTCCCGTTTCGCTTCACATATAGGGCGCGACGAAACTTGGCAACGTAAGCGCTTTCCGCATTCGCGAACTATTCTAACTCCAATAGAGCCGCATCGGATTATCGACCAGAAGCCTCTGTTGAAGCTCGGCGGTGGGCGCGATCTTGGGAATATAGTCGACCAGGACGCCGTCGTCCGGAGCGACCTTCACGTTGGGATGCGGCCAATCCGTGCCCCAGATCACGCGGTCCGGGAAGCGCTCGACCAGGGCGCGGCCGAACGGAACGACATCATCGTAGGGCGGACCCGCGACCGTCATCCGCTCCGGGCAGGTCGCCTTGACCCAGAAATTCTTCCGCGCGTCCATCAGCCGGTGGAACCGCTGGTTCTCCGGGTGATCGACGCCTTTTTTGATATCCGGCGTGCCCATGTGGTCGACCACGACCGTCGTCGGCAGCGAGGTGAAGAAGTCCTCCAGTTCCGGCAGATCGTGCATCTCGAAATAGACCACGATATGCCAGCCGAGCTTGTCCACGCGTCTCGCGATACGCTCAAGCACGTCGCGCGGCGTGAAATCGACCAGCCGCTTGAGAAAATTAAAGCGCACGCCGCGAACGCCGGCCTTGTCCATCCACTTGAGCTCGTCGTCGGTGACTTCCTCGCCGACAAAGGCGACGCCCTTGGCGCGGCCCGCGGACGCTTCGAGCGCATCAACCATCGCGCGATTGTCCTTGGAGTGGCAGGACGCCTGCACGATCACATTCTTGTCGAAGCCGAGGAAGTCGCGGAGCGCGAACAGCTTCTCCTTCGGCGCATCGCAGGGCGTGTATTTGCGCTCCGGCGCGTAGGGAAATTTGCTCTCCGGGCCGAATACGTGACAGTGGGCATCGACCGCTCCGGGCGGCGGCTTGTATTTCGGCTTCGACGGACTGGGATGGAAGGGAACGTATCCCGGACTCATCGGCACAATTGCGTCTCCTTGAATTCACGCGGCCTGCGGGCTGAACCGATGCTGCAGCCACAGCAGCCCGAAGCCGATCACGGGAATAGCGATATCGGTATAGAGGATCACGCCGGCATTGCCCGGGGCAAAATTGTGGGCGGTGGCAATCTGATAGATGTGGCCGGCCGCAGCGCCGAGCAGAAACAGCGCCGGCCCGACGATGGCGGCGAGGCGAAGATCGAAGCTGCGCCAGCAGGCGAGAAAGCCGACCGCCGAAAACCCGAGACTGGCAAAGCCGACTTCGAGCTGGAACGGGCTGTCTGCCCAGCCGATCATGCGCGCGGCCACCTCGCCAAAAAACACGTGCACGACGAAATTGTAGAGAAAGCTGAAGCCGATCGAGAACAGCAGAAAATAGAAGAACAACGCCTCGACCGTGGCCGCCGCGGTCAGCGGCTTCGGCGCGCGCAGCAGCGCGATGACCGACGCCACGAGGCCAATGATCAGGAAGGTGAGCGTGAAGTTCCCAAGGACGAAGCGGATCGCGTCTGCCATCTGCGCACCGGGACTTTCCTAGATCCGCTCCACCGCCAGCGACACGCCCTGCCCTACCCCGACGCACATCGTCGCCAGCGCGCGCCTGCCGCCACGCTTCTCCAGGCCGTGCACCGCCGTCAGCGCCAGTCGCGCGCCGGACATACCGAGGGGATGACCGAGCGCGATCGCACCGCCGTGCGGATTGACGTGTTCGGCATCGTCGGCGACGCCAAGCTGACGGAGGCAAGCAAGCCCCTGCGAAGCGAAGGCCTCGTTGAGTTCGATCAGATCGAAGTCGCCGATCTTCAAACCGAGCCGCTCCAGCAATTTGCGCGTCGACGGCACTGGGCCGATGCCCATGATCCGCGGCGGTACGCCCGCCGCGGCCATGCCGAGCACCCGCGCCCGCGGCTTCAGGCCGTGAGCCTTCACCGCATCTTCGCTGGCGAGGATGATCGCGGCCGCTCCGTCGTTCACGCCGGAGGCGTTGCCGGCGGTGACGGTGCCGGGATTGCGCACGATCGGCTTGAGCTTGGCGAGATTGTCGAGCGTCGTGTCGGGCCGGATGTGCTCGTCCTTGTCGACCACGATCGGCCCGGCCTTGCCGCCGGGCGCCTGCACCGGAACGATCTCCTCGGCGAAATATCCGGACACGGCGGCTTTGCCGGCGCGCTGTTGCGAGCGCAGCGCAAAAGCGTCCTGATCGCCGCGTCCGACCTGGTATTCCTCGGCGACGTTCTCGGCGGTCTCCGGCATCGAGTCGACGCCGTACTGCGCCTTGAGCAGCGGATTGATGAAACGCCAGCCGATCGTGGTGTCATGGATTTCGGCCGACCGCGAAAACGCCTCGCTGGCTTTGCCCATCACCATAGGGGCACGCGTCATGGATTCGACGCCGCCGGCGATGGCGAAATCCATTTCTCCAGTGCGGATCGCCCGCGCCGCGTCGCCGACGGCGTTGAGCCCGGAGGCGCAGAGCCGGTTGACGGTCAGTCCTGGAACAGTGTCGGGCAACCCGGCCAGCAGCAGCGCCATGCGCGCCACGTTGCGATTGTCCTCGCCCGCCTGGTTGGCGCAACCGAGAAAGACTTCATCGAGCCGCGACCAGTCGGCCTGCGGATTGCGCGCGACCAGCGCCCGGATCGGAACCGCGGCGAGATCGTCGGTGCGAACCTTCGCGAGTGCGCCGCCGTAGCGGCCGATCGCGGTGCGCGCCGCATCGCAAATGAAAACTTCGCGCATGGTTCGCTCCCTGCGCGGCTGGCCGTGAAAACAGCGCGCCGCGCCTTTCGTGACCGCTATTTAGGAGGCGCGGATGACAGGGTCAAATCAGCGCCGTTCGGCTGGAATACCAGCGCCTTGACGCGGTTCGACAGAAATGTCACCCGAAAGACGACCCTGATCCGACGGGCTTGCCGTGGACGATCGCGCCGGCGAATTTTGCGTCCTGCCACCTTCGCTTCGCGCCGAACGGCGCGGCGAAGTTGCGGTGCTGCGGCTGCATCGCGAGCAAAAGCGCAACGCACTCGACGACACGACGGTGGCGGGGATGGAGGAATTCTTTACTTCCCTCCCCGACGGCATCCGTACCGTCGTGCTGGCCGGCGACGGCGAGCATTTCAGCGCCGGACTGGACCTCTCGGAACTCCAGGAGCGCGATGTCATCGCCGGCATCGAGCACTCGCGGTTCTGGCATCGCGCGTTCGACCGCATTCAGTACGGGAAAGTGCCCGTCGTCGCCGTCCTGCACGGCGCGGTGGTCGGCGGCGGCCTCGAACTCGCTGCGGCTGCCCACATTCGCGTCGCCGAGCGTTCGGCTTTCTACGCGCTGCCGGAAGGCAGCCGCGGCATCTTCGTCGGCGGCGGCGGCTCGGTGCGCTTGCCGCCGCTGATCGGCGTGGCGCGCATGATGGACATGATGCTGACCGGGCATACGCTCAGCGCCGAGGAAGGCCAGGCGATCGGGCTCACGCAATATCTCGTCGACGCCGGCGCCGGACTTGCCAAGGCTATCGAGCTCGCGGAGCGGATCGCCGCCAATGCGCCGTTCACCAACTTTGCCGTCACGCATATGCTGCCGCGCATCGCCCGCGGCGATCCGGCCGCTGGCTTCGCCACCGAGGCGCTGACCGCGGCCATCGCGCAAGGCGACGGCGAGGCGAAGCGGCGGCTCAAGGATTTTCTCGAAAAGCGCGGCCCCAAGGTCGCGCGCAGTTAGCGGCATGACGCGCCCTTCGGCACAGATCCATTCCGATCCGACGCTGGCCCCCTTGCGAGCGGTGCGGCTCGGCGCGCCGGAGGTCGTGGTCGAGCGCAGGGCCGACGGCACCATCCTGATGCGTTCGCCGAAAGCCCTGCGGCCTTACCCGAAGAGCCTCACCGAGCGATTGGCCCACTGGGCTGGCACCGCGCCGGAGCGGGTTTTCATCGCCCAGCGCGACGGCAAAGGTGAATGGCGGACCGTAACTTACGCGGCGGCTTTTGCGGCCGTGCGCGCGCTTGCCGCCGCATTGCTGAAACGCGATCTGTCCGCGGATCGGCCGATCGCGATCCTGTCCGGCAACGATATCGAGCATGCGCTTCTGGGCCTTGCGGCGATGCATGTCGGTATTCCCTATTCGCCGATCTCCGTGCCCTATTCGCTGGTCTCGCAGGATTTCAAGAAGCTCAAGAGCATCATGGAAATCCTGACGCCCGGCCTCGTCTTCGCGGCAAACGGAACCGCCTTCGCACGCGCCATCGCCGCCGCAGTGCCGGCGGACGCAGAGCTGGTCGTCACCGAAAACCCTGCGGAAAGCCGTCCGATGACGGCGTTTGCGGAACTGGCCGGCGCGCAGCCGACGGCGGCGGTCGACGCGGCCCATGCCGATGTCGGTCCCGACACGATCGCGAAAATCCTGTTCACGTCCGGCTCCACCGGCCAGCCGAAGGGCGTTATCAACCCGCACCGCATGCTGTGCGCGAACCAGGCGATGATCCTCGGCAGCCTCGAGTTCGCGGCCGACGAGCCGCCGGTGCTGCTCGATTGGTTGCCGTGGAACCACACTTTCGGCGGCAATCACGATATGGGACTCGTGCTGTTCAACGGCGGCTCGTTCTACATCGACGAAGGCAAGCCCGTTCCAGGCGCCATCGAGATTACGGTCCGCAATCTCCGCGATGTCGCGCCGACCATCTACTTCAACGTGCCGAAGGGCTTCGAGATGCTGGTGCCGCATCTGCAGTCCGATCGCGCGGCGCGCGAAAGATTTTTCAGCCGGCTCAAGGTGATGTTCTACGCCGGCGCCGGCCTGCCGCAGCACGTCCACGATGAGCTGCAGGATCTGGCGGTCAAAACCGTAGGCGAGCGCGTCATCTTTCTCAGCAGCCTCGGTTCGACGGAAACCGGTCCCGCGGCGCTCGCCTGCAGCTGGGAAAGCGAGCGCGTCGGCAATATCGGGCTGCCATTGCCGGGCCTCGAGGTCAAACTCGTCCCCACGGCGGGCAAGCTCGAGACGCGGTTCAAGGGCCTCAACGTCACGCCTGGCTATTGGCGCGCACCGGCCATAACCGCGGCCGCGTTCGACGAGGAGGGGTTCTACAAGATCGGCGACGCGCTCAAATTCGCCGACCCCGCCGATCCATCCAAGGGCCTGCTTTTCGACGGGCGCATCGCCGAGGACTTCAAGCTCGCCACCGGCACGTGGGTCAGCGTCGGACCGCTGCGCATGGCGCTGATCGCGCATTGCGCGCCGCTGGTGCGCGACGTCGTGCTGGCGGGACCGGATCGCGACGACGTTACCGCTTTGATCATTCCCGACGTCGAGGCCTGCCGAAAACTCGCGCCGGACCTGGCGCAAGACGCCCCCGCCGCTGTGGTGCTCGACGACGCCAGGGTCAAAGGTGCGTTCGCGCGCTTTCTGGAGGCGCTGGCAGACCCCGGCCGTGGCACGTCGGCGCGTATCAGCCGCGCCATCCTGCTCGCCGAACCGCCGTCGCTTGACGTCGGCGAAGTCACCGACAAAGGTTCGATCAACCAGCGCGCGGTGCTTGCCCATCGCGCCGCTTTAGTCGAAGACCTCTACGCCGATCCGCCGCCTGCCAACGTCATTGTCGCGGGTCGTTCGACAATTCCTACAGCAAAAGCGAGTTGATCATGGATATTCGTGGACATGCGGCGCTCGTCACCGGCGGGGGCTCCGGCCTCGGCGCCGCGACGGCGCGCATGCTGGCTGCTGCCGGCGCCAAGGTCGCCCTCCTCGACGTCAACACCAAGGCCGCCGCCGAGGTCGCCATCGACATCAACGGCATCTCCATTCACTGCGACGTCGCCGACAGCGCCAGCACCGAAGCGGCGATCGCCAAGGCCGCCGCCGACCACGGCCCCGCGCGCATCCTCATCAATTGTGCCGGTATCGGCACTGCCAAGCGCATCCTCGGCAAAGAGGGACCGCTGCCGCTTGCCGACTACGAGCATGTCGTCCGCGTCAATTTGATCGGCACATTCAATGCGATGCGGCTTGCCGCCGCCGCCATGTCGACGCTCGAGCCGCTGACCGACGGCGAGCGCGGCGTCATCGTCTGCACCGCTTCGGTCGCGGCCTATGAAGGCCAGATCGGCCAGGCCGCCTACGCCTCCTCAAAGGGTGGCATCGTCGGCCTCGTCCTGCCGGCGGCGCGCGAGTTCGCCCAGTTCGGGATACGCGTCAACGCCATCGCTCCCGGCATATTCCTGACGCCGATGCTGCTCGGGCTGACGCAGCAGGCGCAGGACAGCCTCGCCGCATCGCTGCCGTTTCCGAAAAAGCTGGGCGATCCGGCGCAATTCGCCGCGCTGGTGCACCACATGATCGAAAACCGCTATCTCAACGGCACGGTCGTCCGGCTCGACGCGGCGCTGCGCATGTCGCCCCGCTGAATTCCGCGCTGGAATGCTCACCAACGTCCACAATGTGCGCATCGAGTGGTGCGACTGCGATCCCGCCGGGATCATCTTCTACCCGCGCTATTTCGAGATTTTCGACACCTGCACGACCGTCCTGATCGAGCGCGCGCTTGGCATGAACAAGATCGACTATCTCAAGGCCTACGACTTCGCCGGTCATCCGCCGGTGGAGGCACGGGCGCGCTTTCGCCAGCCGACCCGGTTCGGCGACGAAGTGGCGATCGAGACAGCACTGGTCGAGTGCGGCCGGTCGAGCTTCAAGGTCGAACACCGGCTCAGCAAGGCGGGCGCGCTGGCGGTCGAATGTTTCGAGACCCGCGCGTGGATGGCCCGCGACGCCGCCGACCCGCGGCGTGTCACGTCACAACCGATCCCCCCGGAAATCGTCGCGCGGTTCGAGCATCATATCGCGTGAGCTTTTGCCGCTAGGGCAGCGGTCCCGCGCGTGCTAGAAGCCCCCGGCATATAAGGAGAAACACGCCCCATGCGGATCGACGCATACACCCATTTTTTCCCGAAGCGATTCTTCGGCATGCTCGACGACGTCGCCACCGAGTTCAAGGACATGGGCAAGCGGGTCCGCTCCCTGCCGGCGCTGCACGACCTCGACGTGCGCAAGAAGATCGTCGACGGCCACAAGGACTATCAGCAGATTCTGTCGTACACGCAGCCGCCGATCGAATTGATCGCCAAGAACGCCGGCGCAGATCGACGAGTTTTGCCGCATCATCAACGACGGCTTCGCCGAACTCATCGCCAAGGAGAAGGATCATTTTCCCGGCTGGGTGGCGCAAGTTTCGCTGGCGGCGGCGGACGCCGGCGTTGCCGAGGCGCAACGCGCGGTGAAGGAACTCGGCGCGCTCGGCGTGCAGATTTACACCAACGTCAACGGCAAGCCGCTCGACCGTCCCGAATATCTGCCGTTCTGGGACAAGATGAGCGAACTTGGCATTCCGGTCTGGATGCACCCGGCGCGCGGCGCGGAGATGCCGGACTATATTACCGAGGATAAATCACTCTACGAGATCTGGTGGACCTTCGGCTGGTCCTACGAGACGGCGACTGCCATGATGCGCCTCGTCTACTCGAAGATCATGGACAACCATCCCGACCTGAAACTCATTACGCACCATTTCGGCGGCATCGTGCCGATGCTCGAAGGCCGCATCGGCCCCGGCAACGACGTGATGGGCTCGCGCACGTCGGACAAGGACTACGTCTCGCTGCGCAAAGGCCTCAAGAAACGCGTGCTCAACTACTTCAAGGAGGATTTCTGGGCCGATACGGCCGTATTCACCGCCGAGCCGGCGACCAAAGCGGGCCTGGAATTCTTCCCGCGCGACAAGATCGTATTCGCCTCGGATTGCCCATACGATCCCGAGGGCGGGACGATGTATCCTCGCGAAACGCTGCGGATCCTCGAGTCGCTGGAACTGTCGAAAACCGACCGCGACAAGATTTTCTTCAAGAATCTTGAGGCGGTCACCGGCCGCAAATTGGTCAAGTCGTGACGCTAACCGAAGCAGTCGGCCGCAAGGACCAACCGCGGTTGCCGCGTGATCGCCTCTTCGATCGAGACACCCCGGGCAACGGGTATCGTGATGGAAGCTTGCAGTAGTAGAAATCGCATGAGGTCTCGAATGAACCGGTTATTGGCAATGGTGATCTTTACGATGTTATCAATGGGCGTGGCGGTTTTGGCGCAGGACGCCCCGCCGATTTCACAAGCGCAGCTTCAAAAATTGCTGAAGTTCATCGACACCATTGGCGCCAAGCAAGAGTTTCCCGCACCGACAGCCCAAAATCTGGGAATTTCGGCCGACCCGGCCCAGACCCTTCCAGTAATCCTGGTGGTGACCAACGATCACAAGGTTTATTTCGGCCGCAGCGAACTCAACCCCGCGGATTTTATCGTCTGGGCGCGCACGCCCGACAACAATGCCTCTTACATGTTCTCGACCCGCGCAGACCTCAAATTGATCCGCGCCTTGTACATGCGCAACGATCAATTTCCGGATGTTGTGGACGGTAGCTCCAGCCAGGTTCAAGCTGTCTACAAAAGCGCGCTTGCAGCGTTGGCCAAAGACGTCGAAAGTCACCCGCCAAAGTAAGCATCGGCCGGGCTGGCGTTTGGGAGTGGGCCATATCCTTGCTTCGGCCCACAACGCTCCGTATCATCCGCCAATGACAGATGTGACATCTCCTCCTACCGTAGACGGCGCGGTTACCGAACCTCTGTTCCGCCGGGTTATGGCTTCTTTTGTCACCGGCGTTACCGTCATCACCACGCAGGTACGAGGCGAAGTTCGCGGCATGACCGCCAATGCGTTCATGTCCGGCTCGCTCAATCCGCCCCTGTGTGTCGTCTCAGTCGCCACAAAAGCACGCATGCACGGCTTCCTCCTGGAGGCCGGGCATTTCGGCGTGAACATTCTCTCGCGCGGTCAGGAATCCTTGATCGGGCACTACGCGGGCCGGCCGGCTGAGGGCATCGATCCGGAATTCGAGTATTTCGGCGATACGCCGGTGTTCGCGCGCGCCAACGCGACGATCGCGGCCAAGATAACCGCGCGACACGACTGCGGCGACCATTCGTTATTTGTCGGTCACATCTTCGCGTTACGGCACACCCATGGCGTCATTCCGGTCGTGCTTCACGTCGGCAAGCTCGCGTCGCTGCTGCATACGCACGAGCAAACAATCTGGCCGACTTTGGATTTCTGGTGAGCGAAAAATCTTCTTGAAAACGCGAAGAAGCTGCGTTTTCGGGCCCACTCGACTCGTGTGTCCGATGCGTCGCTTCTTTGTTTGCTCCCGTATCGGCCCCGCGCGGCGGATTCCCGCCGCTTCGTCAACGATCCGCCGAAAAACGCCCGCGTCGAGTTACGTAACCGATTGATTTAATTAGCATTTATTTGGAACATTGGCCGCGCCCAGGCAGCTCCAATTTCGTGTTATTTTTGCAACTAGTCTGATCTAAGTGACGTTTCCCCCCTCAGCGGATGTCACAAAGCATTGCATTCTTTGTTCGCTTGCACGACGGTACACCCAGTTGGCAGTCGTGCCGACAAGTCAAGCACCGTGCAAATCGCGGGGGTCTTGGGGACAAAACGGAGGGGCAGATGACCCGACTTAGAAATATCGTTCTGGGCGGAATAGCGGCGCTGGCGATAGGCGGCGTTGCTGGTTCCGCTAACGCAATGGAAACCGGCACATTTCAAAACCGCTTGAACGGCGCCACGATCGGTCTGCCGTTGGGTGCAGCCGCACCTCCCGGCCTCTATACGGGCCTCGCAACGGTTTATCTCGGCGTTAGTCCCGGCAATTCCGGTCCTAGCGCAGGCAATCAGTGCGTAGCCGTCACGGGCGGCGGTTGCGCGAAGTTGCCAGCGATTGCTCAGGCCGTGCCGCTCCTCTGGAGTCCGGGCTGGAGTTTCCTGGGAGCCACCTATTCGGCCTCTGTGGTGCAAGCTTTCTACATGTTCACAACCTGCGGAAATCCCGGCTCCGGTGGTAGTTGCACCGGCGGCTCTCCGATAAGCAGCGCCGGCATGGTGTACACCAACACCTTCTTCAACCCCATCGCCCTGTCGTGGAATTTGGGCGGCGGCTGGTTCGTGGGTGGAGCCTTTAACTTCACGGCACCGACGGGCTCGAGAGGGGGCGGGAGCTTCGCCAACTTCACGCCGAATCCGGACTACTGGACCTTTGAGCCGGAAGTCGCAATCACGTACATCGGCAACAACTGGGTGGCGTCGGGGAACTTCTATTACGACATCAATACCGCGTCGAAGCAGACCTGCTGCGTACCCGGCGCGCTCAACGGACCTCCGGGGAACGGCGCAATCACCAGCGGCAACGCGCTGTACGGCGACATGTTTGCTCTTTACAAAATCGGCAAGTGGTCGATCGGCCCGGTTGGCTACTTCGAAGTGCAGACCACCAACGATACCGGTGGCTGTAATCCGGCGCCTGGCGTGAACTTCTGTGGCCGATATCAGACCGCCGCGGCTGGCGGGCTGGTCGGGTATGACTTCGGCCCGGTCGACCTGCAACTCTGGGTCACCGACTCCTTCGTGGGTAAGGACACGCCCGCGGGACCCAACAACCTCAACATCTGGACCCGGATCGAGCTTCCGTATCTGGGCTCCGGAAGCTGCAAAGCCGCTGGTTTCGAAGAACTAAGCAGACTTCAATCGGCAGTCAGCTAGGGGCCCCGCGGGAAACCGCGGGGCCTTTTTCTTTTGTGTGGCGCCTGTGTCATATGAAGGTCTGCCGCCGCGCCCGCTTCGGGCGG
Source organism: uncultured Alphaproteobacteria bacterium (assembly GCA_963850245.1). Taxonomy (GTDB): domain Bacteria; phylum Pseudomonadota; class Alphaproteobacteria; order Rhizobiales; family Xanthobacteraceae; genus BOG-931. The sequence continues at coordinate 289,145 of CAWKLA010000003.1, forward strand.
GCACACCCGCGAACCTCCGATTTCGTGCCGCTCGCCGGCACAGTATGGTGAGAGAATGTCCACCGCCGAAGTCCGATCGCCGACCTCAACGCCCTACACGCAGCCGCCGCGACACGACTGGACCCGCGAAGAATTGCGGGCGCTGTTCGATCTGCCGCTTTCCGATCTCATCTTTCGCGCCCAGAGCATCCACCGGGAGAACTTCGAGCCGTCCGAGGTCCAGATTTCCACGCTGCTCTCGATCAAGACCGGCGGCTGCCCCGAGGACTGCGCCTATTGTCCGCAGAGTGCCGAATACGAAACCGGAGTCTCGGCCGACAAGCTGATGCCGCTCGATGCGGTGCTGACAGAGGCCCGCGCCGCGCAGTCGGCCGGCGCCAGCCGGTTCTGCATGGGAGCCGCCTGGCGCGCTCCAAAGGACCGCGACCTCGACCGCGTGTGCGCCATGGTCGAAGGCGTCAAGGCGCTCGGATTGGAGACCTGCGCGACCCTCGGCATGCTGACAGCCGCCCAGGCGCAGAGGCTCAAATCTGCCGGCCTCGACTATTACAATCACAATATCGACACCTCGCCCGAGTTTTACGGGCAGATCATCAGCACGCGGACCTACGGCGACCGGCTTTCAACGATCGAGAATGTGCGCGCCGCGGGGATCCACGTGTGCTGCGGCGGCATCGTCGGCATGGGCGAAACACGCGAGGACCGCGTCGGCATGATCGCAACGCTGGCTAACCTGCCGGTCCATCCCGAATCAGTGCCGATCAACATGCTGGTCCGCGTCGGCGGCACACCGCTGGCGGACGCCCCTTCGCTCGAGCCGATCGAGTTCGTGCGCACGATCGCCGTGGCCCGCATCGCCATGCCTCAATCGATGGTGCGGCTTTCGGCCGGCCGCGAAACCATGAACGAGGAAACCCAGGCGCTGTGCTTCCTTGCCGGCGCCAATTCGATCTTCTGCGGACCGCGGCTTCTCACCACGCCGAACCCCGAGCCCAGCCGCGACCAGCGGATGATGGAACGGCTTGGCATGTCGCCGATGGCCTGATTCGGCCAGTCGCGCATGGCCGCCGATACCAGCGGTGGCCGCGCCGGCTCATTTCCGGCGGATGGAGAAAATGTACATGTTCAGGAACGTCTGCGGGTGATCCAGTTCGAAGGCGTGCCAGTAATCGAGATTGACGAGAGCATCTGAGCCCGAGAATCGCGCGCGAAACTTTTCGGTTACACTCGGGTCGATCTCGAAGCCCAGGAAGCGAAGTCCGTTCTCGTCCAGGAACGACTTGATCGCGGGGATAGTGAGCCGGTGCTCCATGACGTGGAAAAAAATGTCGCGGCAACCGCTCATGCTGTAGAAATCGACGGTCCTGACCAGCGGCTTCCAGCGCGCCTCGTCCCGCTCGCGGATAATCGTTTGGCGCAACGCGCGAATGCCCTCGGCGGTCGCCGGATAGCCACGTTCGGCAATCAGCGCCCGCGCTTCGACGATCGAGCGCCGTGCGGCTTCGCTGTAAAGCCCGACGCGCATGGTGCCATCCGGCGCCAGCAACCCCAGCAATATGCGCCAGCCGGCCAGCGGATCGGCCAGATGGTGCAGAGACACCCAGCGCCTCGATCCGATCGAACCTGCGGTCGAGCCCGGCCAAGTTGAGAATATCGGCCTGGGCATATTCGATGTTGCGTAACCCTTCCTCGCGGGTCTTTCTTCGCGCATAGGCGAGGCTCACGCGACTGAGGTCGATTGCCAGAAGCTGCGCATGCGGTGACTTTTGCGCGACATCGAACGGATGCTCGCCAGTGCCGCAGCCAGCAACAAGGATGTTTCGGACCGATTCGGATGGGTGACGCCACCCCCGGGAGTCCGCCAGGATCGCGGCCGAGTGCCGCCAGCGGATTGATCGTCCAACGCGGGTAGGGATTTTCCTCGTATTGCCGCATGACCTCCCGCGAGGTGCGGTCTTCGACCGCCGTCAGCGCCGGGATCGTCGGCCGGTCTGCCGCCTCTTCCAGGGGCTCGCGCACCGAAAGTCGTAGCAGGTCGGCCGTTTCGGGCAGCCATTCTCTGGCCAGCAGCGATTCAGCTCCGGCGAGCGCATGAAGCGGAAAATAGGCTGCGACCGCCGCGAGCAGCAGGGCGGGCACCTCGCTCCCCGCCGACAGTCTCTGCAGCAACACGTCGCGCAACTCCTGTGCGCGCTGCGTTTCGTCGGCGGATTGAGCGTAGATGTATTCGTTCAGGAAGCACTGCTGGGCGAGAGCGCAGAACAGCGCGAGCACGTCGCCCGCGACCCTGGACGGGTCCGACATGTTGCCGATCGCGAACCGAAGCAGTGCATGGCGCAAACCCGTCAAGAACAGCTCCAGCGGCACGCCGCGGATGATCGTCGTCTCCAGCGCACACCGCAGAAAGATATTGTCGGCGATCGCGGATATGTCGTCGGCGTCGAACAGGTCGTCGATCTTGACGGGCAAACCGCGTTCATCGGCAGCACCGTTAGTGCGCGAAGCAATGTCCGTATTCTGCGTCAGAAACGGTTCGACACCCTTGCCGCTGAGGCCGAGCGCGATGGCCTTCTTGAAATGCCTCGCCGCGGCGGCGCGCTCGCCAACCGCCTGATACGACATCGCGATGTTGTAGTGGCAGGCCGCGTCGAGATCGTTCACGGCGATGGCCTTGGCCAGCGTTTTGGCCGCGAGCCGATGATTGCCGGACGCCTGATAAACCACGCCGAGAATATTCAGCGCCTCGGGATGTTCGGGAGCGCGCACCAGGATTTGTTTGCAGGCAACCTCCGCGTCGACGATTCGCCCCTCTCGGTAGGCGAGAGTGGCTTCGGCCGCGAGCGCCGGAATTTCGGTCGGCACGGATGCCGCGCCGGCTTTGCCGCGCGCCAAGGCGGCGCGCCGATCTCTCCTGTTCATTCCGCGGTTGTCCAATCCATGCTGACCCGAACCTTACACTTGCGAGCACGTTTGTGCGATGGATCCGCTCTGGACGAAGGCTCGTCCCGCACCTGCTCTAGTGCGGGGCGAACACGCCATGCATGTGGAGGTGTCAGCACGGTTTTTGCCGACCAAAGTCGTCTTCGCCGCCGTCTTCACGTTGGCGTAGATGGTCCGCGCGCATCAAGGAGCAATACAGGACGGTTTGTAGGAACTCCGCGGCCAGGCGCCAACCTACGACCGCATCCACTCAATCAGCGCGCTGTTGACCGCCTCCGGCCGCTCCATCGTCGACAGGTGCCCGCAGGCTGGGACAACTACGAGGCGCGAGTCGGGAATAGCGCCGGCGATCTCTCGTGACAGCGCCGGCGGCGTCAATTCGTCGCCTTCGCCGACGAGCACCAGCGTCGGGCAGGCGATGGCGGACAAACCGGCGCGTGCATCCCGCCGGCCTATAATCGCTTGCATCTGGCGAAGGAAAGCCTCCGGGCCGGTTTCCTCGGCCATGATGCGCAGGAGGCGTTTGAGCGCCTCGTCGCCTAGACGATCACGGTGCAGGCCAGGAAACTCGCCCTCTGCCACTTCCGCGAAACGGCCGGCTTGGGCGAGCTCAATAAAAGGCCGGCGTTGCTCGGTTTGCTCCGCGGTTTCGCCCCGGGACCCAGTGTCGAGCAGCGCAAGCTTGACCACCCGCTGCGGTGCTTGGCGCATGATCTCCAGGGCGATGTAGCCGCCCATCGAGAGTCCGGCGAGAGCGAAGCGTGGCGGCGCAGCGGCGAGGATGCGATTCGCAAGCGCCACCATGCTATCGTCACGGGTATGATCGGCGACGGTGACCGGACCGAATTGCCACAACACCGGTATCTGCTCGGCGAAAAGGCGCGCCGAGCAATTGAGCCCGGGCACGAGGACAGTCGGAAGGTTGTCGGGCGTCATCGGCACTTGCTCTCTTCCTAAAGCATCGCGGCAGTGAAGCGATCATTTCAACTTAGCACGGCGTCTGCAATTCAACCGTCACCGCCCATCTTCTGGAACATGGCCCAGTTGCTCGGTCGATGGGTGTGGACCTGCGAGATCACCGCGTAGCGGCCGACGATCAAGCCGCTGCATTTTGAGAACAGCAGGTCCGGCTCTATCGGCTGAGGTACGACCAACCGGCGCGGAATACAGGCCCCATTACAATATTTGCCCCAACGGTCCAATCGACGGCGAGCGGGCGCTGACGCAGATACCTACCTTACTTCGCCTGACGGCTGCGCAAATAATGGCGTGACATAGAGTTCCATCGTTTTCCACTGTTTGTACTTTTCTGGCGGTAGCATGGTGAACGGCTGACATCTTCCCAAGGCGTCGACGGCGCTGTCCATCAACGCCTGTTGTTTCGCTGATGGCGCCGGCACGAGCAAGCGTGGCGGAGACACCAGCGTGCCATCCCGGTTGAAAGAAATGCGTATCTTTATGTTGACCTTGTCATCAGCTCCAACCCACGCGGGCACCCTCGAACACAAACCGACGCGTTCCCGAAACTGCGCGGTCCAATCGTAACCAAGCACGTTGGTGTCGACTGGCGGCGCGGCAAAGCCGCCTCCGAGCGGTCCGCCGTCAGCCAGGTATTGTGCGACCTCTTCGACTATGTTGGGCTCTTTTGGTCTCTGTTCCGACGACTGAATTGCAGTAGATTGCCGCTCGGAAGATTGGCCGTGCTTTTCTGGCTCTGTCTTCTCGGCGCGTACCAGTTCGGCCTGGGTCGCTTCCGGTGCCGGGGGATGCGGCGCTGGGGCCTCCGGCCGCGGGGTCGGATTCTGTTGCGATTGTTGCTCCTGCTGGGGGCGCGGTTGCGGCGGCGCCTGTGTAACCGGGCCCTTGCCGTTCACCGGGGACGGGGTCTCGGCACCGGATGAATGCAGGTTCGACGGCATACCCTCGAACCGGGGTATTTCGTCGGGCGTCACCACCTCGACCACCAATGCTTCGGGCGGCGGTGCTTGGACGGCACTCGCGTTCACGAAAAACAAACCCACGGTCAGCGCCACGAAATGAGCGATTACGGAAACGATAAGCCCCGGGTGAATATATCGCTTCAATCCGATCATACGAGTTCAAATCGATGTCGCACCCGCAGACTGGCGCTATTCGCCATCATCCCCTGCAAATGGTACCGCGCATTTTGATTGGCGTCGCCGCGTGCTGTTCAGACTAGACTTGGCGACCCGGCGTCCAGGGCCTCAAGCCGGCGCAAAACGACCTCGCGCAATGCCCCGTCCGGAGTCCCGCCGACGATTTCAGTTGCCGTTCCCGAGCGGTCGAGAATAAGGATCCGGAGGCGGCGCGTTGTAACCGTTGCCCTGGAAACGACCAAACGGCGTCAGTTGACCCTGTTGAGCTCCGAACTGCACCGAAGGGCCACTCGAGCCGAACGGTCGTGCGCCCCGACCGAAATTACTGAACTGATCGTCAGGAGCAGCAAATGTCGAACTACCACCACCGCTAATGCTGAGGTTTTCCTGAGAGAATGCGTGGGCAGAGACAGCTGTCCACGAGACTGCGGCCACCGTAAGCAAGGCAAACATCGCGAATCGAAACTGCGGCATGTGATCCCCCCTATCGGTCCCCGCTGAGCTTTTGTAACCGACTGCCGGCCCTTTTTTGGGGCAGCCAAAGCAGTTTCTTTTTGCCGCATTCGGATTGTCGGAGAACGTGGCATATCGGCCACAATTGACCTCGGAATCGATCTGCCACCAAACGTACTCGCCCCGACCAGGCTCGGTGCATCGCCAAGCTGGCCGGGCAGCTAGCGTAAGCTAGCCTGCAAAAAACTTGGCGCTCAAACACTCTACATCGAACAAAAAGGTCAGTGGGAGAATGGCTATTGGGGATCGTTTTATCGCAAGCTGCGCGACGAATGCCTCAACGGAGCAATCTTCTGCAGCCTGCGAGAGGCCCCCGTGGCCATCGAGCAATGGCGTAATCAATACAACATGATCCGGACGCGCTAATCCTTGACCTACGGGCCCCAGCACCGCAGACAACCAAACCTATCGCTTTACCTAAATCCCAGTTACCCGATGCAGTCTCTATAAAGGCTGCCCAGAATATCCTCAGGTCAACCCAAACGATCAACCGTGAAACCAGAAGGTTGGTCAGTTCAAACATTTGGCCGAGGCAGCTCGAGAGCACCGCCAGCCCCGCAGAATTGCGACGTTGGTCAACGTCACGGGCCGGATCGCGTCTTGTTCCGCGCGGCGGTTTTCGTTGCAGCTACCTTATACCACCCCAGGGGTCGTATTTCTTGTCTGGCAAATTGCGTAGCACCGAGTGGTAAGCCTTATCGTCGGCTTTTGCCTTTTGCTCTTTTTCTTTGTCACCATTTTGCTGCTGCGAGTGCTCGGCGTTGCTGCCTAGTCGCGATGCGTTGTTCAGTTGGTTTCCTGCGGGGCCTGTCTGCGCTTGCGCCGTGGTCATCATTACGGCCAAGGTAAATATGGCGATCAGAAATCTCATTGGCTAACCCCGTATCCCTATCAGTTTGGCCCGCGGGCACTCAGCCCGGCGCATTGTAGCGCGGGTATCAAGGGTGTAAAGTTGAGCGAAATTTTGCCCTGCTTCCTGAAACTCGGTCAAAAATTTGGGAAGTGACCAATTCACAACATGGCCATTAGCCATGCGCCGAGCATGTAGGAGACGACCTGAATAGCGGGGCAACATAGCGGGGGATGCTAGACCAAGTTCGGCATGTTTTCGTTGCCAGGCATGGCCGCGCGTTGCTGCATCTTGTCTCTGCTGAGGACGCCGCACGGGGGGAAATCGATCCCCGAGCGAAAAGAACAGGTTGGCGGCACGACGAGGTTGACTTCTGGGAGCTCTGGTCGATGACAGTTATCGGAATAGCTTACAGTCGTGTCATTCGGGTTCGTTTTGTCGATTTGGAGACAGCTCCCTCACCTACTTTCAGGGGACGGCAGTATTAGTCATTTTAGAGTTTGACCGCCCCTTCGAAGAGCTTTCGGCGAACAAACTCGTTCATCGCGAAATTCCGTTGTTTCGGTTGATTTGGCATAATCATCGAAAGCCCAGCCGAGCTGCCGACCCACAAAGACCACACCCTTCCGGGAGAAAAATGGCCTTGGAGGGGCATTATACAAGGAGGAGATGCCGCCACGGGACGCCGCTTAAATTGCTTTTCTGCGATCAATGGCTTGATTTCCTGCCCGGAATGTTTCGCGTCCGCAAACGGCACCCGAAAAACACCGTAAATCCGTTTGGGAACCGCCACAGGGATCGGCCACCCCGAAACTGACGCGAGCCTGAGTTCCCACTGGACCGGTTACTTCGCCGCTAGCGCTTCGCTCCACGCATGACGTGATAGCTGAGCTCGCCCGGATCGGTGAGATCGGGCACCCGCCAGCCGTCAAGGTCGTATTCGGCCATGCAATCTTCCGCGAATCCCTTGAAGCGATCCGCATTGCCCGAAGCTTGCGCGCCGAACAGGCAGTAGCGGCGGATTTCCTCGGTCGAACCGCCATAGTTGATTTCGTACAGTTCGTGGCGGCCGCCGAATTCGGTCGCCAGGCAGTCCCACAACAGCTTCATCAGCTTGACGCGCTCTTCCGCCTTGTAGCCGTTCGAGCCGCGCATATAGCGGTCCAGATACGGACGGATTTCCGCATTCTTGAAGTCGTTGGCGTGTGAGTTGAGATAGATGAGACCCGACGCGACGGTCTGCTCGATGATATACTTCACCTTGGAATAGGCGATGGTGGCGATAATCTGATAGGCGTTGCCCGGGTCCATGTTCGGCAGCACGTAATCGTCGATCCACGGCTTCGGATCGCGCACCATCGCATCCGACAACGCCCAGAACAGATTACGCCAGGCGATGACCTCGCCGACATTGGCCTGCACGCCGCGATAATCCTTGGTGCCCGAGGCTTCCACCGCCTTGAGCAGCAATCCGGCGATGAAGTCGAGCTTGACGGCCAGCCGCGTGCAGCCGTGGACGACGAAGCGCGGCAGGAAGCCGGTGCGCGGGAAGAAGTTGTTGGCCTTTTCCAGATCGCCGTAAACGAAGACGTTCTCCCAGGGCACCAGCACCTTGTCGAGAATGAACACGGCGTCGTTCTCGTCGATGCGGCTCGACAGCGGATAGTCGAACGGGCTGCCCATGACGGTGGACGTCATCTCGTACGAGGTACGGCAAACGAATTTCACCCCGGGATGGTTGGTCGGCACCATGAACACGACCGCGAACTTCTTGTCCTGCACCGGAATGAGGCCGTGATGCGCCACGAAGGTGTAGTTCGTGAGCACCGAGCCGGTGGCCACCACCTTGGCGCCGGACACAACGATGCCGGCGTCGGTCTCCTTGTCGACGTGACAGCAGACGTCGGCGACCTCGTTCGGCGGGCGATCGCGGTCAACCGGCGGATGGATGATGGCGTGATTGACGAACGGCACGCGCTCCTGGCTGAATTTGTACCAGCGTCGCGCATTGTCCGAGTAGGGATCGTAGAATTTCGCATTGGCGCCGAGCGTCGCCAGGAACGACGCCTTGTAATCGGGCGAGCGGCCGAGCCAGCCGTATGAGAGCCTGGCCCATTCGGCGATGGCGCTTCTTCCCGCCAGCAGATCGTCGAGAGATTTCGGCGCCTTGAAGAACGCGTGGGTTTTGCCGCCGTTGCCGGTGTCGGTCGGCACCATGATCTTGTCGGCGTGCTTCTTGTCGTGCATCGCGTCGAACAGACGCGCCACCATGCGCGACGTGTTGCGGAAGGCGGGATGCGTGGTCACGTCCTTCACGCGCTCGCCGTAGATGTAGACGGCGCGATCGTCGCGAAGCGAATCGAGATATTCGGCGCCCGTCTGCGGCGTCGTCACGCCGGTTCGCCCGGTTTTGCCGGCCTTGCCGGCGCCGGTTTGCTTTTCGTCCTTCGTGACGCTCATGGCGCTTTCCCCTCTTGCGTTTGATCCTGCTCGCTGCCCTTCCCCGAGAGGGTCAGAATAGCGAAATGTTCGATTATCGAACTATCGTGCGTTATTCGAAGTTTTGCGAACGATAGCCGCGACGGCTGCCGCAGGCAAGGCGAGGCGGCAGGAAAGCCGACGGGCAAGTCGGCTGGCGGACCTTGGCTGGCGCGCCCTTGACAGTTCGCGCGCCAAACTCATAGTTACACGCGCAACAATTTCGTGGGCTCGCTCGTCCCCCGTCGAGCCGGTCTGGCTGGATAGCCGACATCACATCGGCGGGGGGTTAGCATGAGCGTCGAAGCGACCGGCGAGCCGCATCTATTCAAGTCACTTGTCAACGCGCCCTCCGGCGCTGCCGATACTTCGGGCCATCCGACCGGCTGGCGGCGTTACGTCTATTCGACCAATCATAAAGACATCGGCACGATGTACCTGGTGTTCGCGGTGGTCGCGGGCGTCATCGGCGGACTGTTGTCGCTCTGCATACGGCTCGAGCTGCAGCACCCCGGCCTGCAAATCTTCGGCAATCCGGATACCTTCAACGCCTTCGTGACGGCCCATGGGCTGATCATGGTTTTCTTCATGATCATGCCCGCGCTGATCGGCGGCTTCGGCAACTGGTTCGTGCCGTTGATGATCGGCGCGCCCGACATGGCGTTCCCGCGGATGAACAACATCTCGTTCTGGCTGCTGCCGGCGTCGATCTCGTTGCTGGTCATCTCGCTGTTCGTCGAGGGCGCACCGGGCGACTATGGCGCCGCCGCTGGCTGGACCGTGTATGCCCCGCTCTCGACCTACGGCTCGCCGGGTCCGGCCATGGACTTTGCGATCCTGGCGCTCCACCTCGCCGGCGCCTCGTCGATCCTCGGCGCCATCAATTTCATCACCACGATCTTCAATATGCGCGCGCCCGGCATGACCATGCACCGGATGCCGCTGTTCGTCTGGTCGGTGCTGGTGACCGCATTTCTGCTGCTGCTGTCGCTGCCGGTCCTTGCCGGAGCGATCACGATGCTCCTGACCGATCGGAACTTCGGGACGACTTTCTTTGATCCGCACGGCGGTGGCGATCCGCTGCTGTTCCAGCATCTGTTCTGGTTCTTCGGCCACCCGGAGGTTTACATCCTGATCCTGCCGGCGTTCGGCATCGTCAGCCAGATCATCGCCACGTTCTCGCGCAAGCCGGTCTTCGGCTATCTGGGAATGGCCTATGCGATGGTCGCGATCGGCGCCATCGGCTTCGTCGTCTGGGCCCATCACATGTACACGGTGGGCATGTCGTCTGCGGTGCAGGCCTATTTCGTCGCCGCCACGATGGTCATCGCCGTGCCGACGGGCGTGAAGATCTTTTCCTGGATCGCGACGATGTGGGGCGGCTCGATCGAGTTCAAGACCCCGATGCTGTGGGCGATCGGTTTCATTTTCCTGTTCACGGTCGGCGGCGTCACCGGCGTGGTGCTGTCCAATGCCGGCGTCGATCGCGTGTTGCAGGATACCTATTACGTGGTGGCGCACTTCCACTACACGATGTCGCTCGGCGCCACCTTCGGCATCTTCGCCGGCTGGTATTACTGGTTTCCGAAAATGTCCGGCTACAAATATTCGGAAACGCTCGGCAAGGCGCACTTCTGGATTTCGTTCATCGGCGCCAACGCCATCTTTTTCCCGCAGCACTTCCTCGGCCTCGCCGGCATGCCGCGCCGCATTGCCGACTATCCGGACGCCTTCGCGGGCTGGAACTACATATCCTCCATCGGCGCCTACATCTTCGCCGCCGGCCTTCTGGTTTTCGCCGTGAACATGATCCTTGCTTTCCGGCGCAAGGAACCCGCGGGCGCGAACCCCTGGGGCCCCGGCGCGACGACGCTGGAATGGACGTTGCCGTCGCCGCCGCCGTTCCATCAATTCAATGCGCTGCCGCTGATCAAATAAAACGCGCGCGCGTCGAGGCGCGCCGCGACGGATGACGAGAGTTTAAAGACCGGCAGGCATGCCGGGACGCGAACCACAACAAGAATTCCAACACACCGGGAGAAGCAGCATGTCCATGACACTCGATAAGTCGGCGACCAAGCCTGCGGAGCCAGCCCGCAGCAAGCCCTTCACCTCGAAGGAGTATCTCGACAGCCTTCGCGACGGCCGCGAGATCTGGATCTACGGCGAGCGGGTCAAGGATGTCACCACCCATCCCGCCTTCCGCAACACCGTGCGGATGCTGGCGCGGATGTACGACGCGCTGCACGACGAGCGCAAAGACATCATCTGCACGCCCACCGACACCGGCAACGGCGGCTACACCCACAAATTCTTCAAGGCGCCGAGAAGTGTCGACGAAATGGTCGGCGGCCGCGACGCCATCGCCGAGTGGGCGCGCGTGACCTACGGCTGGATGGGCCGTGCGCCGGATTACAAGGCCGCGTTCCTCGCCACGCTTGGCGCCAATCCGGACTTCTACAAGCCGTTCGATGAGAACGCCCGGCGCTGGTACAAGAAAGTCAATGAGGAGGTCACCTTCGTCAACCACGCCATCGTCAACCCTCCCGTGGACCGCAACAAACAGCTCGAGGAAGTCCGCGACGTTTTCATGCACGTCGAAAAGGAGACCGACAGCGGCCTGATCATCAGCGGCGCCAAGGTCGTGGCCACGACATCGACGCTGACGCAGTACAACTTCATCGCCAATAACGGGTTGCTGCCGATCAAGACCAAGGACTTCGCCTTCGTCTGTATCGTGCCAAACGACTCACCCGGCCTGAAACTCTTTTGCCGCCCGTCCTACGAAATGACGGCGGCGGCGATGGGCAGTCCTTTCGACTATCCGCTGTCGAGCCGGCTCGACGAAAACGACTCCATCATTGTTTTCGACAAGGTGTTCGTACCGTTCGAGAACGTGTTTGCGTATGGCGATATCGACAAGGTCAACAACTTCTTCCCGCGCTCGGGCTTCCTGCCGCGCTTCATGTTCCACGGCTGCACGCGGCTTGCCGTGAAGCTGGATTTCCTGGCCGGGCTGTTGCTCAAGTCGGTGGAAGCCACCGGCGCCAAGGATTTCCGCGGCGTCCAGGCGCAGGTCGGCGAGGTGCTCGCTTTCCGCAATCTGTTCTGGGGCCTGACCGACGCGATGGCGCGCACGGTCACGCCGTGGACACCCGGCTTCGTGTCGCCGAATTTGGAATACGGTCTCGCCTACCGGGTGATGTCGAACATCGCCTACACGCGGCTGCGAGAGATCATCGAAAACGTGCTGGCGAGCGCGCTGATCTATCTGCCCTCGCACGCCAACGACTTCAAGGTGCCGGAAGTGCGCAAGTATCTCGACCCCTATGTCCGCGGCTCCAACGATTACGGCGCCGAGGATCGCGTGAAGCTGATGAAGCTGATGTGGGACGCTATCGGCACGGAGTTCGGCAGCCGCCACGCGCTCTACGAGCGCAACTATTTCGGCAACCACGAGAACATCCGCACGGAAGTGGTCGCGATCGCCGACATGATGGGTCAGAGCGCGAAGTACAAGGGCTTTGCCGAGCGGTGCATGGCCGAATACGACCTCAACGGCTGGACCGCGTCGGATTTGATCAACCCCGACGACATCAGCCTGGTGATGAAAAGCGTGGCGTAGGGGGATCGCTTGGACCCGCCCGGTGCGTCAGGTGGCCGAAAGCGTGATCCGTTCGGCCACCGCGCGCAGGCTCGGCAGAAACCGTTCGCGCAATTCGTTGCGCGTGGTGCGCGTCGAATGGGTGCTCACATTGATCGCCGCGATCGCCTGGCCGGCGCGATCGACCACCGGCACCGCGATCGAGCGCAGGCCGCGTTCGAGCTCTTCGTCGACGATGGAGAATCCCTGCGCGTGGTCCTCGCGCACGCGCTCGAAGAGCGCCTGCATTTCGGTGATCGTCGACGGCGTGTAAGCCTCGATGCACAGCGACTTCAATCGCCGCCACAGCTCGGCCTCGTCGAGAAAGCCGAGCTGAATCCGACCCAGCGATGTGTAGAAGGCCGGCAGCCGTGTGCCGACCGCGAGCGTGACCGACATGATGCGGCGCGCAGGGAAACGCGCGACGTAGACGATCTCGGTCCCTTCCAGGATCGCCGCCGAGCAGGATTCGTGGAACTCCTCGCCGAGCTGCCGCATCAGCGGCGTCGCCTGCTCGATCCAACTCTGGGTCGAGAGGTAGGCAAAGCCGAGCTTGAGAATACCGGACGACAGCGAGAATTCGCGGCCGTTCTGCGCGACGTAACCGAGCTCCGCGAGCGTTCGCAGGATGCGCCGCGCGGCGGCGCGGGAAAGTCCTGTCACCTGCGCCGCCTGAGACAAGGTCATCACCGGGCGCTGCTTGTCGAAACTTCCCAGCACGGCGAGACCCTTGGCGAGGGTCGCCATGAACTCCTTATCCTGCTGCTGATGCCCTTGCTCCGTCATCGCTCCCGCAAATCGTTCGCCTTGTCGTTCGGCTTGTCATTGCCCTCGCGCCCGGCAGCGCCGCGGCGATTGACACGAATTCAACGCTCGGTAACAATCATTCGAAGCGCGAACCTTCGTTCGATAATCGAACATACTGCCCGGCAACGCCCGGCGCAAGTCGAAGGCGCGCTCCGGAGTGGACGCCAAACGGCACACGCCCGATCCCGGGCAACGCTGCCAATCGGACAGGGAGGAACGGCATGGCAAGGACATCGAACGGCTATCGCGTGAACCGGCGCGGCTTCATGAAGGCGTCGGCGGCAACCGGCGCGGCGCTCGCCACCGGCTCCGTGTTTGCACCGGCGGTACACGCCGCGCAGACCTTCAAGATCGGCTATGTCAGCCCGCAGACCGGCCCGCTCGCCGCTTTCGCCGAGGCCGACAATTTTGTCATCTCCAATTTTCTCAACACGGTGAAAGGCGGCGTCAAGGTCGGCAGCGCGACGCTTCCGGTCGAAGTCACCGTGAAGGACAGCCAGTCGAACCCGAACCGCGCCGGCGAAGTCGCCAAGGAACTGATCGTCTCCAACAAGATCGATCTGATGCTGGTGGCCTCGACGCCGGAAACGACCAACCCGGTTTCGACCCAGTGCGAAATCGAGGAGATGCCCTGCATCTCCACGGTCGCGCCGTGGCAGCCCTGGTTCATCGGCCGCCAGGCCAATCCGGGCGGCGGTCCGCCGGCGTGGAAGCCCTTCAACTACACGTATCACTTCTTCTGGGGCCTCGAAGACGTGATCGCCGTCTTCACCAACATGTGGGGCCAGGTGAACACCAACAAATCCGTCGGCGGCCTGTTCCCCAATGACGGCGACGGCAACGCCTGGGGCGACAAGATGGTGGGCTTCCCGCCGGTGCTCGACAAGCTCGGCTACCGGCTGACCGATCCCGGCCGCTATCAGAACCTCACCGACGACTTCAGCGCGCAGATCGCCGCGTTCAAGAAGGCGCAGTGCGAGATCATCACCGGCGTGATGATCCCGCCCGACTTCACGACATTCTGGAACCAGGCGTCGCAGCAGGGCTTCAAGCCGAAGGTCGCCTCGATCGGCAAGGCGATCCTGTTCCCGGTCGCAGTGGAAGCCCTCGGCAAGAACGGCAACAACCTTTCGTCCGAGGTCTGGTGGTCGCCGACGCATCCGTTCAAATCGTCGCTCACCGGACAATCGGCGAAGGAGATCGCCGACGCCTATCAGAAGTCCTCGGGCAAGCAGTGGACGCAGCCGATCGGGTTCGTCCACGCGCTGTTCGAGCTCGCCGTCGACGTGGCGAAGCGGTCGGGCGACGTCGCTAGCAACAAGGCGATGGTGCAGGCCATCACCGCGAGCAAGCTCGACACGGTGGTCGGCAAGATCGAATGGGGCAGCCAGAAATTGCCGCCGTTCGCCCAGAAGAACGTCGCCAAGACGCCGCTGGTCGGCGGCCAGTGGCGGATACGCGACGGCAACAAATACGATATCGTCATCACCGACAACAAAACCGCACCGGAAATCCCGGTCGGCGGCAAGATGGAGCCGATCGCGTAAGCGGCGGCTCGTTGGAATTCCGGGCGGCCGCCTGGCCGCTCGGCGTGGCAGGAATGGAGCGCCGGACCCGGACCGGCCGGCGCTCGAATGGGCAGCGGCGTGATCCTGAGACTGGACAGTCTGACGAAATCGTTCGGCTCGCTCAAAGCCACCGATGACGTCCAGCTTGAGGTCGCCGCGGGCGAAGCGCTCGGCATCATCGGGCCGAACGGCGCCGGGAAATCGACGCTGTTCAATCTCATCACCGGGCTGCAAAAGCCGGACGCCGGCACGATCCATTTCGACGGCCGCGATATCACCGCCGCGCCGCCGCGCGCCCGTTGCATCGCCGGCATCGGACGCTCGTTCCAGATCCCGCACCCCTTCGAAAATCTCACCGTTTTCGAGAATCTCCTCGTCGCCGCCATCCATGGACGGCGAAAACGCGAGGCCGAAGTGATCGAGGCTTGCGGCGACATTCTGGAACGCACCGGCCTGATCGGTTTGGCCAATCGCAGCGCCGGCACGCTCAATCTGCTTGGCCGCAAGCGGCTCGAACTGGCGCGCGCCCTCGCCAGCGCGCCGCGCCTCCTCCTGCTCGACGAAATCGCCGGCGGGCTGACCGAAGCGGAATGCCACGAACTCGTCGAACTGATCCAGGACATCAAAAAATCGGGCGTGACGATCGTCTGGATCGAACACATCGTGCATGCTCTGGTCGCCGTCGTTTCGCGGTTGGTCGTGCTGAATTTCGGACGCAAGATCATCGAGGGCGAGCCCCGGTCTGTCATGGCCTCGCAGGAGGTCCGCGAAATCTACATGGGCATCGCGGCGTGAGGCGCCCGACCGTAACGCGTTCAGGCTCAAGGCGCTGACATTGGCCGTGCTGGAAACCCACGACCTCACCGCCTTCTACGGCGACTTCCAGGCGCTGTTCGGCATCACGTTCGCGCTCGACGAAGGCGAAACGGTCGCCATCATCGGCGCCAACGGCGCCGGCAAGTCCACTTTCCTCAAGGCGATCGCGGGACTGCTGCCGCGCCCGGCCGCGGCGGTGCGTCTCGACGGCCGCGATATCGGCGCGCTTGCGGCATACGATGTCGTCAAGCTCGGCATCGCGCTGGTGCCGGAAGGGCGGCGTCTGTTCGCCTCACTGTCGGTCGAGGAGAACCTGCTGGTCGGCGCCTACGGCCGCAGCGCCGGCGGCTCATGGGACCTCGAAAGCATCTACAAGCTCTTTCCCGTGCTGCGGGAGCGCCGCCATGCGCCGTCCACGGCGCTGTCCGGCGGTCAGCAGCAAATGGTCGCCATCGGACGCAGCCTGATGTCGAACCCGCGCATTCTTCTCTGCGACGAACTCAGCCTCGGCCTCGCTCCAATCGTCATCCGCGACATCTATGCGGCGCTCGCAGACATCAAACAGCGGGGCACCAGCGTGGTACTGGTCGAGCAGGACCTCGCGCACGCCATGTCGGTCGCGGACCGGGCCTATTGCTTTCAGGAAGGCCGGGTGAGCCTGAGCGGCCGCCCGAACGAACTGACCCGGGACGCCATTCACGCCGCCTATTTTGGACTGTAAGCGCATGCTCGGCTGGATCGACACGATACTGCAAGGAATTCTGCTCGGCGGGCTTTATTCGCTTTATGCCACCGGGCTGTCTGTCATTTTCGGCATCATGCGCCTCGTCAACCTCGCGCACGGCGACCTGATCGTGCTCGGAGCGTTTCTGATCCTCGGTGCGACGAGCCTCGGCGTGCCGCTTGTCGTCGCCTGCGCCATCGTCGTGCCGCTGATGTTCGCGGTCGGTTACGCCCTGCAATCCCTGCTGCTCAATCGGGCGCTCGGCCGCAACATCCTGCCGCCCTTGCTGATCACCTTCGGGTTGTCGATCATCGTCCAGAACGGCCTGCTCGAAACGTTTTCGGCGGACACGCGCCGCCTCGATGTCGGGCCGCTGCAAAGCGCGTCGCTGCCGCTCGGCGGCGGCGTCGCGATCGGGGTCATGCCACTGATCTGCCTCGTATCGGCAATCGCGGTCATCCTGCTGCTCAACGGCGTCTTTTATCGCACTGCCGTGGGCCGGGCGTTCCGCGCGACGTCCGACGACGTCGAGATCGCGCAGCTCATGGGCATCAACAATCGCTCGATCTACGCGCTGACGATGGGAATTTCGCTCGCCGTCTGCGCGCTGGCGGCATTCTTCCTCGGCACGCGCGCCAATTTCGATCCCAGCGTCGGACCGGCGCGTCTCCTCTATGCCTTCGAGGCGGTCATCATTGGCGGCCTCGGCAGCCTATGGGGCACACTCGCCGGCGGCATCGTCGTCGGGTTGGCGCAGACGGTGGGCGCACACATCGATCCCGAATGGCAGATTCTCTCGGGCCACATCGCGTTCCTGATCGTGCTGGTGATAAGGCCGCGCGGCTTGTTCCCGCGGGCAGTGGACTAGCGGGCGCCACATGTCCGAGCAAGCGTCCATGACGGCGAAAGAAGACGCACCGCAGGGCGCCACGCAAGGCGCCACACCCGGCCCGCGTTTCGCTGTGGCGCGGGCGACCAGGGCGTCCACCGTCACGCTCATCCTCGCCATTCCTGGCATTCTTCTTCTCCTGGCGATGCCAGCGTTCGCCAGCCGCGTGCTGCTTCAGGAACTGTTCTACGTCTTCACCATGCTGTCGCTGGCGCAGTTGTGGAATCTGCTCGCCGGCAGCGCCGGCCTGATTTCCGTCGGCCAGCAAGCCTTCGTCGGCATGGGCGCCTATGCGCTGTTCGCCTTCACGATCGTCACCAGTCTCGACCCTACGCTGTCGATCCTGCTTGCCGGCGTTGTCGCCGGCCTGGTTGCGATTCCCGCGGCGCTGATCGTGTTCCGCCTGCGCGGCGCTTATTTCGCCATCGGCACCTGGGTCGTCGCCGAAGTCTGCCGGCTCATCATGGCGCAGGTGAAGCAACTGGGCGGCGGCACCGGCACCTCGCTGCCGCCAGACATTGCCGCAGGCACGGCGGGTCTCGACTTCGTGCGCGAGCTGTTTGCCGTGCGCGGTCCGGCGGCGCGCGATATCATCGCCTATTGGCTTGCGCTGGCGCTGGCCGTCGGCACTTTCGTGCTGGTGTACCGGCTGCTGCGCTCGCGCCACGGCCTCGCGCTGTCCGCCATCGGCGATTCCGAGGCCGCCGCCGAGAGCACCGGCGTTGACGTTTTCCGCACCAAATTCCTGATCTACGTTCTGACCGCGGCGGCGACCGGCATGGTGGGCGCGCTGATCTTTTTGCAGAAAGCCAGGATTTCGCCGGACGCCGCATTCTCGCTGATCGACTGGACCGCCTACGTGATCTTCATCGTTGTCATCGGCGGCATCGGGACGATGGAAGGCCCCATCATCGGCGTCGTGATATTTTACCTGCTGCAATATTATCTGGCGTCGCTCGGCTCCTGGTATCTGATGCTGCTCGGTGCGCTCGCGATCGGCCTGATGCTGTTTGCTCCGGGCGGAGTGTGGGGCGTCATTTCGCGCGCCTTTGACGTCACGCTGTTTCCGGTTCGCCGCCGGCTGATCGTGCCCAACGCGATTGCGGACGGGAAGAAAAGCCAGACCTGAAGGCCGTGTCCGGGACTTTGCCGGGAGTGGGCTTGGCCCACCCGTTTTCGCGTAGCTGACAAAAATACCGGCTATGAGAACGGCTTCTGTTGTTCCATGATGAGAACTCTCGATATATCATCTGGAATATTGCGGTGCGCCAAGGGTTGGCGGGCGCATCGCCGAGACCACAAGATAACAAGACCACAACACAACAAGACCATAAGCCGCAAAGGCGGGTCATCAGGGGAGGACCGAAAAAATGAATGCGCCTGTTGGAAAATTGCTCGTCGAGGATACCTGGCGTGGCCGCGTGTTCGGTACCGAATGGCGCAACGCCGCCGGCGGATCGCTCGACGTCCTCGAGCCGGCGACCGGCAACAAGATCACCAGCGTCGGCAATGCCACCGCTGCGGACGTTCGCAGGGCTGCGGCCGAAGCCCGCGCGGCACAGCCAGGCTGGGCGGCGACGCCCTACGAAGAGCGCGCCGCCATCCTGCGCAAGGCGGCGCGCGTGCTGGAAGACAATCAGGAAGAGCTGATCCCCTGGATCGCGCGTGAGACCGGCGGCATTCCGGCGAAAGCCGGCTTCGAGATCCACATGGTGACGGAAGGGCTTTATCGCGCCGCCGCCATGTGCACCGAGCCGCAAGGCGTTGTGCTGCCTTCCAATCCCGGCCGCATCAGCCTTGCCCGCCGGATTCCCCGCGGTGTCGTCGCCGTCATCTCGCCGTTCAACTTCCCGCTCATCCTGTCGCTGCGCGCCGTCGGACCGGCGCTGGCGACCGGCAACACCGTCATCCTCAAGCCGGATCCGCGCACGGTCATGACCGGCGGCTTCATCATCGCCCGGGCGTTCGAGGAAGCCGGGCTGCCGAAGGGCGTTCTGCACGTTCTGCCCGGCGGCGCCGAAGCCGGCGAGGCGCTGTGCACCGATCCCGACATCGCCATGGTCTCGTTCACCGGGTCGAGCAATGTCGGTCGCCGGATCGGCGAACTCGCCGGCAAGCATCTGAAAAAGGTCCAGCTCGAACTCGGCGGCAAGAATGCCGTGATCGTGCTCGAGGACGCCGATCTCGACGCGGCCGCTTCGGCGATCGCGTTCGGCGCCTGGTTCCACCAGGGCCAAATCTGCATGACGACCGGCCGCATCCTGGCGCAGCAGAAGATCGTCGCGTCATTGACGGAGAAACTCGTTGCCAAGGCGAACCACCTTCCGGTCGGCGATCCGCTCGGGCAGGTGGCGCTCGGGCCGATCATTTCGCGCGGCCAGGTCGAGCGCATCCACGGCATCGTCAAGGATTCGGTAGCGGCGGGCGCAAAGCTGGAAGCGGGCGGCACGTTCGACGGACCGTTCTATCGCCCGACCGTGCTGACCGGCGTGAAACCGGGGATGCGGGCGTTTGAGGAGGAAATCTTCGGACCGGTGGCGGCGATCACATCCGTCGGCAGCGACGACGAGGCCGTGAAGCTCGCCAATCAGAACGAATATGGACTCTCCGCGGGCGTGTTCTCGGCCGATGTCGGTCGCGCCATCGCCGTCGGCAACCGGCTCAATACCGGACTGCTGCACATCAACGACCAGACCGTTGCCGACGAACCGCACGTGCCGTTCGGCGGCTCTGGCGCCTCGGGCAACGGCACGCGGATCGGCGGCCCGGCCAATTGGGACGAGTTCACCCAGTGGCAGTGGATGACGATCAAGGAGAAGCCGAACCCCTACCCGTTCTGACCGGCGCGACGACGGCGAACGTCCCGCGGCAGGCGCGCCGCCGCCGGACGAGAACGCTTCTTTAGAGGTGCAGGTGAAGGCAAGCAGTCGAAATCTGCGCGCCTGCTTTTGCTGCTGGCTTGCCTCTGCTAGCGTCCGCCGTCATGGACGCCGCGCGCCCCATCGCCATCGACGAGACCGGAGCAACGCCTGAGCGCGATCGTATCGCGCCGAAGGCGACGGACGACGTCGGCCGCGTCACGCCGATGATGGAGCAATACATCGAGATCAAGGCCGCCAATCCTGATTGCATGTTGTTTTACCGGATGGGCGATTTCTACGAGCTGTTCTTCGACGACGCCGAGGTTGCTTCGCGCGCGCTTGGCATCGTGCTGACCAAGCGCGGCAAGCATCTCGGGCGCGACATTCCGATGTGCGGCGTACCTATCGAGCGATCCGACGAATATCTCCACCGCCTCATCGTTCTCGGCCATCGCGTCGCCGTGTGCGAACAGCTCGAAGATCCCGCCGAGGCGCGAAAGCGCGGCGCCAAGAGCGTGGTGCACCGCGATGTCGTGCGGCTGGTGACGCCCGGTACGCTGACCGAGGACACGCTCCTCGACGCCAGGAGCAACAATTACCTGCTTGCGCTGGCGCGCGCCCGTGCGTCGTCTGACGAGGACAGTTTTGCGCTCGCCTGGATCGATATTTCCACCGGCGAGTTCAACGTCGGCGAATGCGGCCGCGCGACGCTGGCCGCCGAAATCGCCCGCATCGAGCCGGGCGAGATCGTCGTCTCGGATGCGTTTTATTCCGACCACGAATTCGCGCCATATCTGCGCTCGCTGCCGGCGGTGACGCCGCTGACGCGCGACGTTTTCGACGGCGCCACCGCCGAACGCCGCCTCGCCTCGTTCTTCGGCGTCGCGACGACCGCATCGTTCGGCGCATTCTCCCGGATCGAATTGACCGCAGCGGCCGCGGTGGTCACCTATGTCGAGCGGACGCAGGTCGGCAAACGCCCGCCGCTGTCGGCGCCGGTACGCGAGGCGGCCGGCGCGACGCTGGCGATCGATCAGGCGACGCGGAGCAATCTCGAATTGATCCGCACCCTGGGCGGCGAACGGCGCGGCTCGCTGCTCGCCGCCATCGATAGAACGGTGACAGCGGCCGGCTCGCGGCTTCTGGCGCAGCGGCTCGCCGCACCGCTGACCGATCCGGCGGAGATCGGGCACCGGCTCGATGCGGTTACCGCCTTGGTCAACGATGCGGCCGCGCGTTCCGACCTGCGCGACCGGCTGAAAGCGGCGCCCGATCTCGCTCGCGCGCTCACGCGCATCGTGATCGGCCGCGGCGGACCGCGCGACCTCGCCGCCATCCGCGACGGAATTCTTGCCGCGGCGGAAATCGGCGATCGGCTTTCGGCGCTCGGGGAAATCCCTCGCGATCTTGCCGTGGCGGCGGCAGCGCTCCGCGGCGGCGACGACGCGCTCGCCGCCGAACTCCGCGACGCGCTTGCCGACGAGTTGCCGGCGTTCCGCCGCGACGGCGGCTTTGTGCGCGGCGGCTATTCGCCGCCGCTCGACGAGGCGCGCGCCTTGCGCGATGAATCGCGCCGCGTCATCGCGGCGCTTCAGGTCCGTTACGCCGAAACGACCGGCATCCGCACCTTGAAGGTCCGCCACAACAACGTGCTCGGCTATTTCGTCGACGTCACCGCCCAGCATGGCGAGAAGCTGCTCGGCGCGCCGCTCAACGCAACCTTCATCCATCGGCAGACGCTTGCCGGACAGGTGCGCTTCACGACGACCGAACTCGGCGAACTTGAAGCGAAGATCGCCAATGCCGCGGAACGGGCGCTGGCGCTCGAGCTCGAGATTTTCGATCGGCTTGCAACCGCCGTCGCGGCTGCGAGCGCGGCGATCAAGCAGGCGGCCGACGCGCTCGCGGCGATCGACGCCGCCGCGGCGCTAGCGACGCTCGCTCTCGAACGCAACTACGTACGCCCCGAAGTCGATCGCAGCCTGTCTTTTGCTATTGCCGGCGGCCGCCATCCTGTCGTCGAGCAGGCGCTTGCGAATGACGGCGGCCCGTTCGTCGCCAACGACTGCGATCTGTCGCCGCCACCTGGCGAGAGCAAAGAGGAGGCCGGCCGCATCTGGCTGATCACCGGCCCGAACATGGCAGGCAAATCCACTTTCCTGCGCCAGAACGCGCTGATCGCGGTTCTCGCCCAGATGGGGAGTTATGTGCCTGCCCGCGCCGCTCATATCGGCGTGGTCGACCGCCTGTTCTCTCGGGTTGGCGCGGCCGACGATCTTGCCCGCGGCCGCTCGACCTTCATGGTCGAGATGGTCGAGACGGCGGCGATCCTCAACCAGGCGGGCGATCGGGCGCTGGTCATTCTCGACGAGATCGGCCGCGGCACGGCAACCTTCGACGGACTCTCCATCGCCTGGGCGACCATCGAGCATCTGCATGAAAGAAATCGCTGCCGCGCGCTGTTCGCCACGCACTTCCACGAGATGACCGCGCTCGCCGCCAAACTGCCGCGGCTGCACAACGCCACCATGCGGGTGAAGGAATGGCAGGGCGATGTGGTTTTCCTGCACGAAGTTGTTCCGGGCGCCGCCGACCGATCCTATGGAATCCAGGTGGCAAAGCTCGCCGGACTGCCGCCGAGCGTGATCGAGCGCGCCAAGCTCGTGCTGGCGCAACTCGAGGCCAAGGACCGCATCTCGCCGGCGCGCAAGCTGATCGACGATCTGCCGCTTTTCGCCGCTGCGCGCGCGCCCTCGCCCACAGCGCCGGTCGACACCGGATTGACCGCTTTGGTCGAAGCGATCGCCGCTTTGCATCCGGATGAGATGTCGCCCCGCGAAGCGCTCGAAGCGCTCTACGCGCTCAAGGCGCGGCTCGCGCAGGTGAACTAGCTGCACCGCGCTTCGTCGCGCGCATCCGGATCGCCAAAATCACGCCGCTCCACAGCAGGCAGACCGCAAGCCCGGCAACAAGCGCCAGCCAAACGCCGAGCGGAGCGACAAGATAATGCACGGCGAGGAAGCCGAAGACGAGACCGGCCAGCGGAAGCTGCGCATGCGCCAGCATGCTCGCGGTGGTCTTGCCGCCGATGCGCGGATGCATGATGACGATCGAACTGCCAAGGATAATGGGAAAAAGCGCGAACATGCCCGAGGCGAACGAGCCGATGCTGGAACTGGCGGTCGTGACGATCGCGACGACAATTCCCGCGGTCAGCGCCCGCAGCGGAATGTCGAACGGTTTGCGCACGAATTTCACCGGACCGCTGCTGGTGCGATAGCGCCAGCAGAGCGGGATGGTGATGCCGAATGCCACGACGTTGATCGCGACGGCTCCGAGCGGTGTCCAATCGACCGTTCGAAGCGCCGCGACGATCGCAAACCACACCACGGCCGCGCCGCCGAGGCTAACGAACAGGCCGTGGCGTTGCGCCAGCATCGCGTAGGTGGCGGCAAAGGTCGCGACGGCGGCGTTGACGGCGACGCTGCCGACCGCGCTCGCGGCGATGAAATCCGGCGAGTGCTGCAGCGCCAGGATGGTGTAGGCCGCGCCGGCCGCAGTCGGCAGCGCCCCAATGAGCGCGCCCGCGAACGGTCCGCTTCGCTCGACCGCCACCGACGTGATGACGACGACGGTCGCCGTCAACACCATCTTCAGCGCCAGCCCATACAGGAACAAAAGCTCGGGAGACGTCATCGGAAAGAGTGCTCTCGCCGTCACCGCCACGCAACGGACGGCGCGATCATGCGAAATCACGCCCGGTTGAGGCTGACCTCAACCGGGGGACCGCTTTTGATTGTCTGATAAACGACGCAGTACCGCTCGGTGAGTTTCAGGAGCTGGTCGAGCTTGTCCTGAGTTGCGTCGGTATCGATTTCGAAGCGAAGCCGGATTTGCGCGAAGCCGACCGGCGCGTCCTTGGCGACGCCAAGCGTACCGCGGAAATCGAGATCGCCTTCCGCCGAAACCGAGCCGGACTTCAGCGGGATGTCGATTGCGGTCGCGACGGCTTTCAGCGTCACGCCCGCGCACGCGACCAGCGCTTCGAGCAGCATGTCGCCGGAACACAATTCCATGCCGGAACCGCCGGTTGCCGGATGCAGGCCGGCGACCGCAAGCGCCCGGCCGGTCTCTACCCGGCAGGCGATATTGGTATCGTCGAGGGCTCCCCTGGCCCGCAACGTCACCACCGCGGCCCCGGGATCGGTCTTGTAACGTTCCTTGATCGGTGCCTGCAGCGCGCGCAATTCGGCAGCGTCCATAATTCCGTCCTTCCGGCCTTTTCTTCTTTCAATACTAGCATACGTCTCCGGCCTGCTCTCAAAGCCGCGAAATCCGTACGGATGGCGCGGCGGGAGATGGATTACGCCGCCGGACCGGCCGATGACAGCGTACGACGGCTCAGTTATGACGTGTGACAATGCTCGATACCCAACGCTCCCCGCGCGTCCCGACCGAACTCCTCGATAGCGCGGCAATCGTCGCCGACCTTAAAGGTCTTGCTGCAGCGCACGCCGGGCACGAGCGCGAACTCCGTGCCGCCGTCGCCCGCCGCCTCAAAACAGCGCTGACCCAGGCGCGGACGCGTGCGGAGGAACTGCTGCTCAAGGACCGTCACGGGCGGCGCTGCGCCGAACGGCTGTGCCAGACGCAGGATGAGATCATGCGCATCCTGTTCGAGTTCGTGATCGAGGCGCTTTATCCGCCGCGGGTCCACTCCCAGGCCGAACGCATGGCGGTGGTCGCCACCGGCGGCTATGGCCGCGGCCTGCTGGCGCCGGGGTCCGATATCGATCTGCTGTTCGTGCTGCCCTACAAGCCGACCGCCTGGGGCGAGTCGGTCGCCGAGGCCCTGCTCTATTGCCTGTGGGACATGGGGCTGAAGGTCGGCCATGCTACGCGCTCTGTCAGCGAGTGCATCCGCCAGGCCAAGGCCGACATGACGATCCGCACGGCGCTGCTGGAATCGCGGCACATCTTCGGCGACGCCAGTCTATACGATGAGCTGACGACGCGGTTCAACAAAGAGGTCGTGCCGGGAACGGCGCCGCAATTCGTCGCCGCCAAGCTCGCCGAGCGCGAAGAGCGTCACCGCCGCGCCGGCCAGTCGCGTTATCTGGTCGAGCCGAACGTGAAAGACGGCAAAGGCGGGTTGCGCGATCTGCACACGCTGTTCTGGATCGCAAAATATGTCTATCGCGTGCGCGATCCCGAGGAGCTGATCGATCGCGAGGTGTTCGACCGCGACGAATACAACATGTTTCGCCGCTGCGAGGATTTTCTGTGGTCGGTGCGCTGCAACATGCACTTCCTGTGCGGCCGCGCCGAGGAGCGTCTGTCCTTCGACATCCAGCGCGAGATCGCGGTGCGGCTCGGTTACACCGAACATCCCGGCCTGCGGGATGTCGAGCGCTTCATGAAGCACTATTTCCTCACCGCCAAGCATGTCGGCGATCTCACCGCCATCCTTTGCGCGGCGCTCGAGGAACAGCAGGCCAAGCCCGCTCCGGTTCTTAGCCGGGTCATTGCGCGGCTCCGGCCGGCGCGCAGCCGCCGCACGCTCAGCGAGACCGATGATTTCGAGATCGAGAACAACCGCATCACGCTCGCCCGCACCAACGTCTTCAAGCGCGATCCGGTCAATCTGATCCGGCTGTTCCATCTGGCCCAGAAATACAATCTCGCGATTCATCCGGAAGCGATGCGCGCCGCCACCCGCTCGCTCAAGCTGATCGACGCCGATGTGCGCGAGGACGAGGAAGCCAATCGTCTGTTCCTCGAGATACTGACGTCCAAGAACGAGGCCGAAACGGTCTTGCGCCGCATGAACGAGGCCGGCGTTCTCGGCGAGTTCGTCCGCGCGTTCGGTCGCATCGTGGCGATGATGCAGTTCAACATGTATCACCACTACACGGTGGATGAGCACCTGCTGCGCTGCATCGGCGTGCTCAACGAGATCGAGCACGGCGACAGTCCCGACGTCGCGCTGGCAAGCGAGCTGATGCGGACGATACTGCCGCGGCACCGCACCCTGCTTTACGTGGCGCTGTTCCTGCACGACATCGCCAAGGGCCGCATCGAGGACCATTCGCTCGCCGGCATGCGCGTCGCGCGGCGCCTGTGTCCGCGGCTGGGCTTTAACCCCGCCGAGACCGAGCTCGTCGCCTGGCTCGTCGAGGTTCACCTCGTCATGTCGACGGTGGCGCAGTCGCGCGATCTTTCCGACCGCAAGACGATCGAGAATTTCGCCGCCGTGGTCCAATCGCTGGAGCGCCTGAAGCTCCTGACCATCCTGACCACCGCCGACATCAAGGCGGTAGGGCCGGGCGTGTGGAACGGCTGGAAATCACAGCTCATCCGCACGCTCTATTACGAGACCGAGCCGGTGCTGACCGGCGGCTTCTCCGAGGTCAACCGCGCCGAGCGCGTGGCCGCGGCCAAGGCCGAGTTCCGCGACAATATTCGCGACTGGCCGGCCGACATCGCTGACGCCTATGTCGCCCGACATTATCCGGCTTACTGGCTCAAGGTCGATTTGGCGCACAAGCTCGCGCACGCGCGTTTCGTGCGGACGACCGAAGCCGCGGGCGTGCGGCTGGCGACCAGCGTCGGCTTCGACGCCGGGCGCGGCGTCACCGAGCTTACGGTTTACGCCCCCGACCATCCGTGGCTGTTGTCGATCATCGCCGGCTCCTGCGCGCTCGCCGGCGCCAACATCGTCGACGCCCAGATTTACACCACGACCAACGGCATCGCGCTCGACACCATCGCCATCTCCCGCGAGTTCGAGCGCGACGACGATGAGGCGCGCCGCGCCGGCCGCATTACCGACGTCATCGAGAAAGCGGTGCGTGGCTCGATCAAGCTGCCCGAAGCGCTGCCGAAACGGGCGCCGCCGAAGGGCCGCCTGAAAGCTTTCGTCATCGAACCGGAAGTGACCATCAACAATCAGTGGTCGCAGCGTTACACGGTCGTCGAGGTGACCGGCCTCGACCGGCCCGGCCTGCTGTACGAGCTGACCACGACGCTGTCCAAGCTCAATCTCAACATCGCCTCGGCGCATGTCGCGACCTTCGGCGAGCGCGTCGTCGACGTTTTTTACGTCACCGACCTCTTGGGCGCGAAAATCACCACACCGACACGGCAGGCGGCGATCAAACGACCGCTTCTCGCGGTGTTCGCCGCACCGGGCGGCGAGACCAAGGCGGCAAAGGACGATTCCGCGGGCTAAGTCCCGGCAGATGCACCTCGCCGGCACACTAGCGGCCAATTGATTAAC
Organism: uncultured Alphaproteobacteria bacterium; assembly: GCA_963850245.1. GTDB lineage: Bacteria > Pseudomonadota > Alphaproteobacteria > Rhizobiales > Xanthobacteraceae > BOG-931. The sequence goes on from CAWKLA010000003.1 coordinate 316,630, forward strand.
GGCGGACCAGTAACCGCCCCTTAAACCCGGCGCTCTACCGTCCTTTTCGTTGCGCATGACCATTTCCGAAAACCGGTGAATGGCTTTCGGATGGTCCTCTTGGGGACGGGAAATGGCGTGGCGATCAGAGCGGGGCCGGAAACGGGCGCCGGATGACGCGCGCCTGGACGTACGCCTGCGCCCGCACGACCGCACCGGCGGCCCGCCCGCGGCACGCGGCGATGCCGGCCGCCGCGGCCGCGCCGAACCTTCCCGGCCCAAAAGCAAGCCGCGCCGCGAACGCCGTGGCAAGGGCCGCCGCTCCGGCTTCGGCCGCCTGATCTACTGGGGCGTGGTGCTGGCGCTCTGGGCCTTGATCTGCGCAATCGGAGTTGTCGTCTGGATCGGCATTCATCTTCCGCCCATTCAATCGCTCGAAATCCCCAAGCGTCCGCCGTCGGTTCTGATCCTCGGCGCCAATGGCGCGACGCTCGCCACTCGCGGTGACATGGGCGGCGCGGCGGTGCCGCTGCACGAATTGCCGGGCTACGTGCCCAAAGCATTCATCGCCATCGAGGATCGGCGGTTCTATTCGCACCACGGCGTCGATCCGTTCGGGATCATGCGCGCGCTTGCCGCCGACATCCTGCGCCGCGGTGCCTCGCAGGGCGGCTCGACCATCACCCAGCAGCTCGCCAAAAATCTGTTCCTGACGCAGGAGCGCACCGTTTCCCGCAAGCTGCAGGAAATCGTGCTGGCGCTCTGGCTCGAGCACAAATTCACCAAGGCACAGATCATCGAGCTCTATCTCAATCGCGTCTATTTCGGCGCCGGCGCTTACGGAATCGAGGCGGCGGCGCAGCGCTATTTCGCCAAATCGGCGCGGCAACTGACACTCGCCGAAGCTGCGATGCTGGCGGGCTGGTGCAGTCGCCGTCGCGGCTGGCGCCAAACCACAACCCGGAGGGCGCCGAACGCCGCGCGCGCCTCGTGCTCGCCGACATGGCGGAACAGAAACTCGCCAGCGACGACGCCGTGCGGGTCGCGCTGGGCCATCCCGCGCGCGCCGTGAAGACGGCCGCGGCCGGCTCGGTCAATTACGTCGCCGATTGGGTCATGGATGCGGTCAACGATCTCATCGGCCGTGTCGACGAGGATATCGTGGTCGAGACCACGATCGATCCGGCGCTGCAAGGCGCCGCCGAACGCGCGCTTGCTGAAACGCTGGCCCAGAAGGGCGAGAAATCCGGCGTCGGCGAAGGCGCACTGGTCGCCATGACGCCCGACGGCGTCGTGCGGGCGCTGGTCGGCGGGCGGAGCTACGCCGAAAGCCAGTTCAACCGCGCCGTCTCGGCGAAACGCCAGCCGGGCTCCGCTTTCAAGCCGTTTGTCTACCTCACCGCGATCGAGCATGGGCTGACGCCCGATACGGTGCGCGAGGACGGCCCGATCTCGGTGAAGGGCTGGAAGCCGGAGAACTACGAACACGAATATATGGGACCGGTGACGTTGACGCAGGCGCTGGCCAATTCGCTCAACACGGTATCGGTGCGCCTGACGCTCGAATTCGGTCCCGCCGCCGTAATCCGCACAGCCTACCGCCTCGGCATCAGTTCGACGCTGGAGCCGAACGCGTCGATCGCGCTGGGCACCTCGGAAGTCTCTCCGCTCGAACTGGTCTCCGCCTACGCGACGTTCGCCAATGGCGGCTTTGCGGTCGCCGCGCACGTCGTCGAACGCGTGCGCACCACCGACGGCAAGCCGCTCTACGCCCGCTCGACCCAGATGCTCGGGCGCATTGTCGACGCGCGTTACGTGGCGATGATGAACACCATGATGCACGAGACGCTGGTCAGCGGCACCGCGCGCCGCGCCGATCTTCCCGGTTGGCCCGCCGCCGGCAAGACCGGCACTAGCCAGGATTACCGCGACGCCTGGTTCATCGGCTACACCTCACAACTTGTTACCGGCGTATGGCTCGGCAACGACGACAACTCACCGACCCGCAAGGCGACTGGCGGCGGCCTTCCCGTCGAAATCTGGAGCCGCTTCATGAGAACCGCCCTTCAGGCGACCGCGCCGACCGCGCTCCCCGGGCTTGCCGGCGGCGGATGGCTGACGGCACCCCAGAGCGATTACGGCACAGGAAATCCGAGCGGCGGCCTGCAACGGCGCGGCCCGCCCGAAGGCGGTCTCGACACCTGGCTACTGAATAAGCTGTTCGGGCGGCGCTGAACTGGCCGACGACCTTTTTGTCAGCTATCGCGCCGTGCCGCCCACGGCAACGCGTCGAGCGACAACAGCGTCTGCACGTTCGGGCAGTATTCCTTCCATCGCGGGTCTTGAGGACTCCGCTCCAGATCGGCGACGCATTGCTTCTGCGTTTTGCACATGGAGCAAACGCGCTGCATATCCCGGAAGACCTGAGGTTCGACCTTGACGACCTCATCCGGGTCGAGGTCGAGTGCGGTCATCCGCTCCAGCATAAGGTCCGCCGAGTCCGCGCTGTGGGTCGCGAGTTCGCGGAACTCGTTGACGGACACGCCGGCGTCGTGCGCCATGCGCTCCATGGCGTCGTCTCCGCAAACCTGCAACTCGGATTGGGTACGGCTCCGATCGCGCCAGCGTTGCCAAAGCGCGCCGAGCGTCATTTTGTGATGTGACCGCTCCGACATCCGACCCTCCTCTTGCAGGAAAAGCTGCCGACGTACTGATACACGTGAAATCGCCGACAGCGCCGCGAACGAAACCATTGCAGGCAAATGCCAGCTTGCGCTCGCGACAACAGGGCGCCTTGATCTGGATCAATCCCCCGATCAATTCGGCGCCGGCCGGCCTTATTCCAGCCGCTCGACGTCGCGCAGCGCCGGGAAAAATTTCATCCAGAGCAGCGCCACGACGATCGTTCCGATCCCGCCAAGCGCAGCGGCGGGCACGGCGCCGAGCAAAGCCGCGGTGACGCCGCTTTCAAATTCGCCAAGCTGGAAGGAGGCGTTGACGAACAGATAATTTACCGCGCCGACGCGGCCGCGCATCGCATCGGGCGTGGACAATTGCACGAGCGCAATGCGGATCACCATGCTCACCATGTCTGCGGCGCCCAGGATCGCCAACGCCAGAAGCGACAGCCAGATCGAGCTGGAGAGCGCGAATACGACGGTCGCCAGGCCAAAGATGATCACCGCCTGGAACATCCGCATGCCGACCCGGCGATCGATCGGGTAGCGGGCGAGCGCGAGCCCCATCAGCAGCGCACCGACCGCCGGCGCGCCGCGCAGCACGCCGAGGCCCCACGGACCGGTATGCAGAATGTCGCGGGCGTAGATCGGCAGCAGCGCGGTAGCGCCGCCGAACAGTACGGCGAACAGATCGAGCGATATCGATCCGAGTATTGCCGGATTTTTGCGGACGAACTCCACGCCGGCGAACAGGCCGGCAAGCGTCGATGGCTGTTTGACGACGATGGGCCGATCGAGTGCGATGGCTCCGCTCAGCAGTGCGGCCAAAAACCAGAACGCAAGCGCTCACCATATAAGGCACGCCGGGCGCGACGGCATAAATCAGTCCGCCCAGCGCAGGACCCGCGATGGTCGCCATCTGAAACGCGCCGGTGGAGAGCGCGGCGGCCTTCTGCATCATTCCCTCGGGCGCCACCGCCGGCAGGATGGCCGCCGCCGCCGGGCTTTCGAACGCGATGGCGACGCCGAACACGGCCACGGCGGCAAAAATCTGCGGCACCGTGAGCCAGCCGGAAAAACTTCCCCACGCCAGGAACGCCGCCGCCATTGCGGCGGCGAGTTGGGAAAGCTGCGCGACGCGTTTGCGGCTATAGCGATCCGCAACGTGTCCGGCGGCGAAGGTCAGGAGCGCGGTGGGAATGAACTGCACCAGCCCGACCATGCCGAGGTCGAACGCGCTTCCCGTCAGCGCATAGACCTGCCAGCCGACCGCGACGGCGCCGATCTGATAGCAGAACTTGGAAAGGCCGCGGGATGCGAAATAGAAGAGGAAAGGCCGGTGCCCCAGCAGGGTCCCGGTGGAGGCGGACGTAAAGGTCAACATCGATCAACGATATCATGCCGCGAGCAAATCCGCGTTGCACCGCGCGAATACCTCATCGGCAAAGCCGACGGAGTCGCCGAAAAATTTATCAGGAGGGGCTAGCCTGTGTTTGTTCTGGCTTCTAACTTGAGCCAGCCGGCGGCGCCATCAACGGCCCAGCCGGCGCACATCGGGGTCTCTTTATGAAATCCTTTCTCATCAAGTATCGCCTGCAAAATGCCGCGCCGGAAGCGTGGCACAAGGACGTGGCCGATTTCATCGCGGCTTTGGACAGCGATCCTGCGTTGCAGGGAAAAATCTCGTATCGCTGCATGAAGGTCGGCGACAGCGCCGACTATCTTCATATCGCGACCGCCGCCGACGATCAGGCCGTCAAAACGCTGCAACAGAGCGCTTTTTTCTCAAACTACACGGAAAAGACCAGAAAAGCCGCCGGCGGTGCGGTGGAAGTGGCGCCGCTCACGATCATCGCCGAGACCAAATTAAAATCTTGAGCCGGCGGCCGCGCTCAACGCGTGAGATTGACCGTCTTGGTCAGGTCATGGTGCTTGATCGGCAACGAGCGGATGCGCTTGCCGGTGGCGGCAAAGATCGCGTTGCAGAGGGCGGGCGCCAGCGGCGGCACCGGCGGTTCGCCGACACCGCCCCAAAAATCGTGGCTCGGCACCAGCACCGTCTCGACCTTCGGCACGTCCGCCATGCGCAGCACTTCGTATTCGTCGAAATTCGATTGCGCGACGCCGCCGTCCTTGATGGTGATTTCGCCGCGCAGCGCCGCCGACAGGGCGAACACGATCGCGCCTTGGGTCTGCATTTCGACCGACAGCGGGTTGACCACCCGGCCGGGATCGAGCGCCGACACGACGCGGTGCACGCGCAGTTCCGAGCCGGAGACGGAGACCTCGACGACCTGCGCACAGAAGCTGCCGCAGGCTTCGGTAACGGCGATGCCGCGAAACACGCCACGCGGCGCCGGTCCGAACCAGTCCGCCTTTTTCGCCGCGGCATCGAGCACCGCAAGATTCTTCTTGTTGTTGCGCAACAGCCGCCGCCGATAGAGATAGGGATCCATCCCGGCGGCGTGCGCCATCTCGTCGACGAACAATTCCTTGTAGAACGTGTTCTGCGTGTAGTTGATCGCGCGCCACACGCCGAGCGGCACCGGTGACTGCTGCACGGCATAGTCGACCAGGTAGTTCGGCACGTCGTACGCCATCTCCTCGGCCAGACCGCTGAGGAAGGTCCGGTCGATGAAGCTCATGCCGAAGCCCGGAACCAGGGCGGCGACGAATGACGGACCGGTCAGCCGTATTCTCCAGGCAATCGGCATGCCTTCGGCGTCGAGGCCGGCGACCAGCCGCGCCATGCCGAAGGGCCGGTAATAGTCGTGCTTGATGTCCTGTTCGCGCGACCAGACCAGCTTGACCGGCGCGTCGACTTGCTTGGCAATGAGCACGGCTTGGCGCACGAACTCCTGAATCGCGCCGCGCCGGCCAAACCCGCCGCCGAGCATGGTGCCGTGAATGACGACCTTGTCGTTCGGAACGCCGGCGGCGGAGGCCGCCGTCGCCAACGCCGTCATCGCACCCTGGGTCGGGACCCAAACCTCCACCATGCCGTCCTTGACGCGGGCGGTGCAATTCTGCGGCTCCATGGTCGCGTGGGCGAGGAAAGGAACCGTGTAGTCCGCTTCGATGCGCCGGACGGATCGTTTCAGCGCCGCTTCGACGTCACCGTCCGTGCGGCCGACCTGCGCATTCTCCGTATCGAGCGCCGAACCCACCAATTCGGCGATGCTCGCGCTCGACACCGACTCGTTGCCACGCGTATCCCAAACGACTGGGAGTGCCTCGACGGCGCGCTGGGCTCGCCACCACGAGTCCGCGACCACCGCGACCGCATCGGGCAATCGCACCACCTTGCGCACGCCCTTCATGGCCGCGATCGCGCCTTCGTCGAACGACTTCGGCGTGCCGCCAAAAACCGGGCAATGTACGATGGCCGCGTAGAGCATGCCCGGCAGCCGCACGTCGATCGCGTAGACTGGCTGCGCGGTCACTTTGTCGAGCACGTCGAGGCGCCGGCGCGGCTTGCCGATGAGCTTCCAGGCATGCGGATCTTTCAGCGCGACGTCGGCCGGAGGCGTGAGCTTCGCCGCATCCTCGGCGACGGCGCCGAACGTCAGCGTGCGTTTGCTTGGCCGGTGCGTGATCACGCTCATTCGCGCCACGCATTCCGATGCCGGGACTTTCCAGCGATCGGCCGCGGCGGCAACGAGCATCTCGCGCGCCGTGGCGCCGGCCTGGCGCAGAAAAAGCTGCGACGAGGCGATCGAGCGGCTGGCGCCGGTCATCATGTCGCCCCAGACCCGGTCGCGGCGCACATTCTCTTCGGGATGGACGAGTTCAGTCCGCACCTTGGACCAGTCGCATTCGAGCTCTTCGGCGACCAGCATGGCGAGTGCGGTATGCACCCCCTGCCCCATCTCGGCGCGCGCAACCCGGACGACGACCGCATTATCCGGATGGATGACAAGCCAGGCGGTGATTTCAGCTTCGGCGGTCTCTTCGGCAGCAGGCGCGGGCTCAAACGGCAAGGCGATTGCCAGCGCCAGCCCTCCGCCCGCGGCGCTTACCCTGGCAATGAAGGAGCGGCGGCTCAGCACGTCGCCGAAGGTCATTGCTTTTCCTTTCCCCGACGCCGGAGGTGGAGCGTGGGGATACCTCGGTTAGAAACTAAAGGCGCGGCCTATCATGCGATCTGGCTTCGACACGCGCCATCGTAACAAACGCCGTGTAGCAGGCAACGCTCGAATTTTCCAGATTACTCAGCGCTTTGGCGGCGAAGGCCGCGCGTGACCGCCCAAAGCAGGAATGTCAGGCAGCCCATCGTCACGACGACGCCGGTTACCGGCCAGGCGGAGCGGACGAGATAGCCGCCGATCACGGCGGCGACGACGGCCGCGACGGTTTGCTGCACCAGTCCCATGAGCGAAGCCGCCGTGCCGGCGCGGTCGGGAAACGGCGTCAACGCGCCGGCCATGGCCTGCGGCAAGACCAGCCCGAGACCGGCGAGGTAGACCGTCATCGCGACGATCAGCCAGATACCCGAAATGCCGGTCGCCACGGCGGCCGCCATGGCGAGACCGCCGGCGGCAAGGAGCGTCACGCCAAGCCCCATCGTGCGGTCGAGGCCGAGATGGGCCACCAGCCGCGAGGCCACCAGCGCTCCTGCCATGTAGCCTGCCGCACCCATCGCGAAAGTCGTGCCGAACGAGACGGGGGAGAAACCGTAGACGCTTTGCAGAACGACGGAGGCGCCGGATATCCAGGCGAACAAGCCGGCATAGCTCAGCGTGAGGATACCGAGATAAACCAGAAAGCCGCGATGCCGCAGCACGGCGCCGAATCCGCCGACGAGCCCATAAAGCGACAGAGGAGCGGCGGATCGCCTGCGCACCGTCTCCGGCAACAGCCGCGCCGCGACGACGAGGGTAATGATCGCGGCGGCGGTCATGAAAAAGAAATTCGCGCGCCAACCGAAAGCTGTCTGAAACACGCCACCGATCATCGGTGCGACGATCGGCGCAAACGCCGCGATCGAGCTCATCAGGGAAAGTTCACGCGCGGCGCGCACGCCGGAATACAGATCGCGCACGATGGCGCGCGACAGCACGATCGAACCCGACCCGCCGATGCCCTGAAGGAATCGCGCCGCGATCAGGAGTTCGATCGACTGCGATGCCGCGCATCCGAGCGTGCTGGCGAGATAGAGCACAAGCGCGACGAGAAGGACGGGACGGCGGCCGTGACGGTCCGACAACGGACCGTAGATCATCTGGCCGACCGCAAAACCGATCAGATAGCTCGAAATGGTTAACTGCACCTGCGCCGTCGGCGCCTGCAGGGCGCGCGCGATGTCCGGCAGCGACGGCAGATACATGTCCATCGACAACGGGCCGAGCGCCGTCAGCATGGCGAGAAGCAGGGTCAGCGCGAATGTGCCTGGTCTGAGCATCTGGTCTGTTGTTTGCGGACGCGTTCCTCACACCCACGCGGCGTAAGAAGTAGGAAACGCCATCCGGCTGGTAAACCCGAAAAGGGTTACACTTGGGCGAGCACTTGGGCGGTCGGTTGTTTCGGTTATAAGGAGGCAACCGGTATCCCGACAGACATTCCGGAACAGGGCATGGATGCAAAATCGGATGGCCGCGCGGCCGACCAGCCGCGCGTGGAGGACGACGTTCTGGTGCGAGGCCATGGCCGTTATGCAGCGGACGCTCCGCTGCCGGCCCAGGCCTATGCCTATTTTGTCCGCTCGCCGCACGCGTTCGCCACCATCACCAGCGTGGACGTATCTGCCGCGCTCGATTCAGGCGGCGTGCTCGCCGTTCTCACGGCGAAGGACATGGACGGCGTCGGCAGCCTCGCGCGCCACCCGCCGCTCGCCGGACGTGGCGGTAAAGCGCTGATCGTGCCGCACCGGCCGGCTCTGGCCGCTGGGCGGGTGACGCATGTCGGCGAGCCGATCGCAATGATCGTCGCCGAGAGCCCGATCGCGGCGCAGGACGCCGCCGAACTGGTCGCCGTCGAATACGAACCGCTCGACCCGGTGGTCGATGCGCGCGCGGCGCTTGCAGCCGGCGCGCCACAAGTCTGGCCGGAAGCACCGGGCAACGTCGCGGTGGACTGGCTCGGCCCGGCCGCCGATCCGGAAGCCAACGCCCGGCAGGTCGATGAGATTTTCGCCGCGGCGAAATTCGTCGCCCGCATCGAGGTGATGAACCAGAGAATGATGGTGGCGTCGATGGAGCCACGCGGCGCGACCGCAAGCTACGACGCGGCGAGCGACAGCTACACGCTGCGAGTCTGCTCGCAGGGCACGACCGCGATGCGCGACACCATCGCGGCAATCATGCAATTACCGAAAGAGCGCCTGCGGGTGCTGACCGACGACGTCGGCGGCGCGTTCGGCCTGAAAGCGGGCCCCTATCCCGAATACATCGTGCAGATGGTCGGCGCCAAAAAGCTCGGCCGCCCGATCCACTGGATGTCCGGTCGTTCGGAGGGATTTCTCAGCGACAACCAGGCGCGCGATATCTATTCCGAAGCCGAATTGGCGCTCGACGCGAAGGGCCGATTCCTCGCGCTGCGGATTCGCAATACCGGCAATCTCGGAGCTTATATCGGCCCGGTCGGCGCCAACATACCAACCTTGAGTTTCACCCGCTGCCTGCCCGCGCAATACGACATCAAACATATCGACATCAGCGCGCGTTGCGTGTTCACCAATACGCTCACGACGGCGCCATATCGCGGCGCCGGTCGGCCGGAAGCCAACTACGTGCTGGAACGCGTCGTCGAGGAAGCCTCGCGCGTCACCGGGATCGATCCGGCAAAGCTGCGGCGGCGCAATCTCATTCCCGTTTCCGCGATGCCCTACAAGACCGCGGTCGGCACGACCTACGACAGCGGCGATTTCGCGCCGATCTTCGACAAGGCGATGGCGCTGGCCGACTATGATGGCATCAAGGGCCGCCGCCGCGAGGCGAGGAAGCGCGGAAAATATCGCGGCATCGGAATTTCCTGCATGCTCGAACATTCCGGCGGCACGCCGCTTGAAGGCGCATGGCTGACGTTTCCCGGCGACGGCACGCTGACGATCAATCTCAACGTGCAATCGACCGGCCAGGGCCACGCCTCAGTGTTCCCGCCCCTCGTCGCCGAACGGCTCGGTATCCCGCGCGACAAGGTCAATCACCGGCACGGCGATTCCGCGATGGAGATCGCCGGCTACGCGTCGGTCGGCTCGCGTTCGGCGATGACTGCGGGTGCCTCGATCATCAAATGCATCGGCCTCATCGTCGAAAAGGGCAAACGCATCGCCGCGATGGTGCTCGAAGCCGGCGAAACCGACATTGTCTACGAGCACGCCCATTTCGGCGTCATCGGCACCGACCGCCGCATCTCGCTGTTCGATCTTGCCGCGCGCGCCGCGGATCTGAAAAAGCGCGGCGAGATCGAAGAGGATCTCGACACCAAGACCACGACGGAAACGCCGCTGAGTTTTCCGAACGGCGTCCACATCGCCGAGGTCGAGATCGACCCGCAGACCGGGCACATGGACATCGTCGCCTACACGGCGGTCGACGATTGCGGCAATACGCTCAACGCCATGATCGTCGAAGGCCAGTTGCACGGCGGGCTGGCGCAGGGGCTAGGCCAGGCGCTGATGGAGCAGGTGTTCTACGACGACAGCGGGCAGCTCATCACCGGCTCGTTCCAGGACTATGCCATGCCGCGCGCGGACGACATGCCGCAGAAAATCCGCGATGCGCTTCACAACGTACCGGCGACCACCAATCCGCTGGGCGTCAAGGGTGTCGGCGAAGCCGGCACCACGGCGTCGATCGCGGCGGTGATGAACGCCGTCGCCGACGCAATTCCCGGCGGCGCTGGCGCGCATCTCGACATGCCGGTCACCGCAGCAAAGCTGTGGGAGGCCTGCCGGAAGGCGGCGACGCCTTCCTGATCGCGAAACACGCCTGTTAATCCTGAAACACACCTGGATGGCCGGGCGCGCCAGCTTTGCCTTGCCACCCGAGGGAGTGCGCCTATACTCCAGCGCTTCCTTCGCGCAGAGGACACTGTCGTGGCGCCGCCGGAAGCGAAATCCGTAGCCATTATCATGGGCAGCCAGTCCGATTGGCAGACCATGAAATATGCCGCTGACACGCTCGATGCGCTCGGCGTCGGCTACGACACGCGCATCGTTTCCGCGCACCGGACGCCCGACCGGCTTTATGCATTCGCCAAGGGCGCGAAGGCGGCCGGCTTCAAGGTCATCATCGCCGGCGCCGGCGGCGCGGCGCACCTGCCCGGCATGACCGCTGCGCTGACCAGCTTGCCGGTGCTCGGCGTGCCGGTGGAATCGAAAGCGTTGTCGGGCCAGGATTCGCTTTACTCGATCGTGCAGATGCCGCCAGGCATTCCGGTCGGCACGCTCGCCATCGGAAAAGCCGGCGCCGTCAATGCAGCTTTGCTGGCGGCGAGCGTGCTGGCGTTGAGCGATCCGGCGCTGGGCCATCGCCTCGAAGCGTGGCGCGAACGCCAGACCGCCGATGTCGCGGAGGCGCCCAAGGATATCAAGGATCCCAAGGCGTGAGCGCTCCCCTGCGCGTTCTTGAGCCGGGCGCCACGATCGGCATTCTTGGCAGCGGGCAACTTGGGCGAATGCTGGCGCTGGCGGCGGCGCGGCTCGGCTTCAAGTGTCATGTCTTCGCGCCCGATCGCGATTCGCCGGCCTTCGACGTCGTGCATCGGGCGACCGTTGCCGATTACGCGGACACGCAGGCGCTCAGGGACTTTGCCAAGAGCGTCGACGCGGTCACCTACGAATTCGAAAACATTCCAGTGGAAGCCGCGCATTCTCTTGCCGCGCACGTTCCGGTGCTGCCCGATCCGAAAGTGCTGGCGACGACCCAGGACCGTATTGCCGAAAAAGATTTCATCACCGCACTCGGCATCGGCACCGCGCCCTATGCGGCCATCAGCACTGCATCCGAGTTGTGTGCGGCGATCGAGCGGATTGGCCGACCTGCCGTGCTCAAGACGCGGCGGTTCGGTTACGACGGCAAGGGCCAGGCGACCATCGGTCCCGACACCGTACCTGAAGCGGCCTGGAACGACGTCGGCCGCCTGCCCTGCATCCTCGAGGCGTTCGTGCCGTTTGCGCGCGAGGTATCGGTCGTCGCCGCTCGCGGCCATGACGGCACGGTTGAATGCTTCGATGTGACCGAGAACGAACACCGCGATCACATTCTCAAAGTCTCCCGCGTGCCTGCCGCGCTCCCCGACCCCGCCGCGCGGGAAGCGCAGCGCATTGCCGAGACGATCGCGCATCGGTTCGGCTATGTCGGGGTGCTGGCGGTGGAGATGTTCGCGCTCGGCGACGGCGGGCTGCTGGTCAACGAGATCGCGCCGCGGGTCCATAATTCCGGCCATTGGACTCTGGACGGCGCCTCGGTGTCGCAATTCGAGCAGCACATCCGAGCCGTTGCCGGATGGCCGCTCGCCGAACCGATCCGCCACGGCCGCGTGGAAATGATCAACCTCATCGGCGACGACGTCGCGGACTATCGGAAATGGCTCACCGTACCCGGCGCAGCGGTGCATCTCTACGGCAAGGCCAGCGTGCGGCCGGGCCGGAAAATGGGGCACGTGACGCGGGTCTTTGCCGACTAGCCGCACCACGAAAGCAGTTTTGACCCAGCCAATCTGGATTGTGGACTTCGCCGAGCAATTCTGCTAGAGACCGCGCCAAGGTGGCACAGGCGCTGACGCTTGCGTCCCTATCCCACATACCGGCGCACTCGACTGAGCGCACGAAATAGGAGGATGCGTGCAGGTTCTCGTTCGCGACAACAACGTTGATCAAGCCCTCAAGGCGCTGAAAAAGAAGATGCAGCGCGAGGGAATTTTCCGCGAGATGAAGCTTCGCGGCCATTACGAAAAACCGTCGGAAAGAAAGGCGCGGGAAAAGGCGGAAGCGATCCGCCGCGCCCGCAAGCTGGCGCGCAAGCGGCTGCAGCGCGAGGGCCTGTTGCCGATGAAGCCCAAGCCCGTGACCACCGCAGGCCCCGGCGGCGGCAGGTCGGGTCCGCCCCGCACGCCCCGTTTCGGCTGAGCCTCGGGCCCTTTTGCTGATGGCGCGGGCATGTTCGGCCCGCGCCTTTGCTTTTGGCGCTATTGTTTTGCCGGGGCTTTCGCGCTCCTCCGTCGTCGTTTACCGTTGGGACGGGGCACTGGGTGCCACGAGCGTTGGATGACAGGAGCAGCGTCGGTAACAAACAAGCGGCAACGACGGCGTATGGTGCGCCGGCGTCCGGTTTTTGTTTTATCGGTCCTTTTACCGGTCCTCGGCGCTCTGGCGCTGGCCGGCTGCTCTGGACTTGACAATCTGCCGTCGAACGACGCTCCGGCTCCGCCGTCGCAATCGAACCTGGAGTCGCTGACGGAAGTCATCCAGAAACACCCGGAGGATCCGCAAGCCTACAATATGCGCGGCTCCGTCTACGCCGATGCGGGAAATCCCGAAGCCGCGCTGACCGATTTCAACAAAGCCATCAGCCTCGATCCCGGCTACGCGCAGGCCTACGCCAACCGCGGCCTGCTCCACCGCCAGACCGGCCAGTTGGATCTCGCGCTCGCCGACTATAACAAGTCGCTGTCGATCGACGGCAACTACGCCGCAGCCTATGTCGGCCGCGGCATGATCTACCGGCAGCAGGGCCACAGCGCGCAGGCGCTGGGCGATTTCAACAAGGCGATCGCGCTGCGGCCCGACAATGCGCAGGCTTACTACAACCGCGGCCTGCTTTATCAGAGCCAGCGTCAATACCAGATCGCGATCGAGGACTTCACCACGGCGCTCGGACTCACCTCGCAGAGAACCGATCTCTACGTGGCGCGCGCGCTCAGCTACATGGGCATGAGCGACCCCAAATCCGCGGCGAGCGATCTCGACGAAGCCGTGCAATTGCAGCCGCTGAACGTGCAGGCATGGGCCAGCCGCGGCCTTGCCTACGAGCGTCTCGGGCAAAAGGACAAGGCGGCGGGCTCGTATGCCAAGGCGCTCAACATTAATGACAAATACGAGCCGGCACAGGCGGGTTTTGCTCGCGTCGGCGGCAAGGCAGGTCAGTCCTATCCGACGTTTTGAGAGCGGCGGCGAACATGACGATCATGCTCAATCACACCATCGTCCCGTCACACGACAAGGACGCGGCGGCGAAGTTCTTCGCGCAGTTGTTCGGTCTCAAACGCGGGCGCAGCGGCTATTTCGCGCCGGTGCGGGTCAACAAGAATCTGACGCTTTTATTCGATGACGACAGCAAGTTCGAAAGTCACCACTACGCCTTCCACGTCACCAACCGCGAATTCGACGCGATTCTCGGCCGCATCAGGAAAGCGAAGATCCCGTTCGGCAGCGCACCGTGGAGCCTCAACGACGGCAGGCTCAACAATTGGGGCGGCGGCCGCGGCGTGTATTTTCACGATCCCAACGGCCACGTGCTCGAACTGATGACCGTGCCGCAATAGTGCTCTGGTGCCGTTCGGATCCGATGCGCTTTGCCTGTCCCGATTCGACTTTCGGCTGTCCTAATTCACCGGATCGATAATGCCGACGCCCTCTTCGATGCGCAGCCTGCCGAAACACGCGATGTGATATTTGCGGCCGACGACGGGCATGTCGTCTTCGTGGCTGAATGACGGCACGTTCAGAACGAGGCTCTTGACCAGCACTTCCTCGAAGCCATCGCGGGCCTCCAGGACGACGCGCCATTTCCACTCTCCGCCGGGAGTTTCGTCGGCTTTGGTGTTGTAGCGGATGCGGATCAAGTCACTCATTCAGCCTCGCACTTGCACCCTCGCACTTGTCCTTGACCTGGACGGTGGCCCCGCGCGCGGGCGGCGCTACGGGTGGGGCCGCTTGTCGAGATCGCCGGCGAGGAAGCGGGCGACAGCGTGCAGCGCGCCGCGCGAATCGAGATCTTCGTGGTCGCCGTCGAGGAATTTCACGATGTGCTTCGGCGCCTTGGTCTGCTCGAACAGCCGCTCGCCCATGGTATAGGGGACGACGTGGTCGTGAAGGCCATGCAGGATGAGGACCGGCGCGGTGATCTTTTCGATGCGCTCGTCCGAGCGGTATTGATCCTTCATCAAAAGCCGAACGGGCAGATACCAGTAACGCAGGCTGGCAACCTCCGCCGCCGATGTGAACGGTGCTTCGAGAATGACCCGGCCGACCGGCTTCTCGGCCGCGAGCGCGACGGCAACGCCGGTGCCGAGCGACTCGCCCCAAACAACGATCTGGCTCCCCGGATAGCGCGCGGCAACATAGGCATAGGCCGCCTCGCCATCGGCGATCAGTCCGGTCTCGCTCGGACTCCCGGTCGAGCCGGCGTAGCCGCGATATTCGAGGCCGAGAAAGCCGATGCCGTCGCGGACAAGATTGCGAAACCGCTCGACGCTGTAATGCAGCGCGCCGCCATTGCCGTGGAAATAGAGCACGACCGGCCGCCCCTGGTGCGGCGCCACGTACCAGGCAACGAGGCGCTCGCCGTCGGCGGACGTCAGCGTAAGCTCGTCGGCCCCGGCGAAGCCGGCCTCCTCTGGCGTCGTGTGCACGGTTTCCGGGAAATACATCATGGACCGCTGTGAGAAGTAGAGAACGGCGGCCATGCCGACATAAAGAATGACGAGGAGAACAGCAGCGACTTTTAGCGCGAGCATCGCCCACGGCATCCAGATCGCGCGCTTGCTCCAAACATGCGCAGCAAGATCGCCGGCCGCAGCGATCAGACGTTGCACCCGGGCCTGGAGGCCGTTGACGCCGCCGCTGCCGGTGTCGCGCCAAAACGAGACGGATCGCACGGATCAAACCTCTCGCCGATATTCGCGTTGCCGCGCTCGCATCGTTTCACCCAACGGCCGTATCGTGATGACCGAATCGGCCGGCGCACAGGAAATAGCACCGCCACAAAAACAAATCGGCCAGCTTGCGCAAGCCGGCCAATTCAATTCGGCGTCACGCCTCAGAAGCGGGGCGGACATCAGGGACAGATTTGAATCGTCCGCGTCCGATAACCCACGCCTTCGACCCAGACCCGTCGTTGTCCCCAGTGACAGCCGGGCGCCAACTGAGCGTAAGCAGGCGGAGGCGGATAAGCGCCGGGAGGCGGCGGACCATAAGCTCCCGGAGGCGGTGGCGGACCTTCCGCACCGGGCGGTGGACCGTAAGCACCGGGAGGCGGCGGTGGACCATAGGCGCCGGGCGGCGGCGGTGGGGATAATATCCAGGAGGCGGCGGGTAGTAGCCCGGCGGCGGACTGTTTGCGATGGCGCTGCCGATAATCGCGCCGGCGGCGACGCCGCCGAGAATACCTGCGCCGACCGCGCAGCCATAACAGCCGGCATTTGCCGGCGCCGGAGCGGCTAAAGCGGCAACGCCAATGCCCGCAGCGCCGACCAGCGCAATGAGCGACTTATGCATAAATTCTCCTCGTGAGATCGGAAGGGTTGCCGATCCTGATCCCGACTATGGGAAAGCCCCGGTCAATCCCCGAATTCCTCGCCGCCACCGTCTTTTATTAAACTGCGACTATTTGGCGGAAGTTTGGTGCGGAAGCCGCAACCGCGCAGCGCAATCAGCGCGGACGAACTACGCCGTCCCGCGCACGGGGGACGGCGATCGTGTTTGCAAAAACCGGCAACAGCCGTCAGCGGCAGGCGGGCACCCAGTAATAACCGTTCCAGACCCGCGGGCAGGCATAATAGCCGTTCGGAGCGTAGGCGCCGGGCCCGTAGCCATAGCCGTAGCCACCGTAATAATAGGGCGAGGCCACCGCCGCGCCGACGATACCCGCCGCAACGGCTCCGGCGACAAACGGACCAGGGCCCCAGCCCCAACCGCCGCGCCAGCCGTATCCATAGGTACCCCCCCAGCCGTTCCCCCAGGCATTGGCCGTGCTGGATGTCGAAACCGCCGCCGCACCGATAGCGACGACCGCGACGAGAGCAGTCAGAAATTTCCTCATGGCTTCACCTCGAACGTGTTGATCGTTCATCGACACAAACCTGCCCCCTGAGTCTAAGTTCCGACTCACCGATTGAACGTGGACTGAACGATTGCGCCCGAATATGGCCATTATTAAGCGCCGCATGCAGGCCCAGTCATGAATACGCTCGGCCTCATCTACGCGATCGGCGACATACACGGTTCGCTGGCAAAACTGACGACGCTGATCGCCCGCTGCGATCAGCATGCGGACGGCCGGCCGATGACGTTCGTCTTTCTCGGCGACTATATCGACCGCGGCCCGGACAGCGCCGGCGTCATCCGGACGTTGATGGATCTTCCGTCGCGGCCGCAGACGCGGATAATCACGCTCAAGGGCAATCACGAAGCGCTCGCGCTCAAGGCCGCCGACGGCGCGGCGCGGCCGACCCTTTGGCTCAAGCAGGGCGGCAAGCAAACCTTGCGCAGCTACAATGTCAGACGCGCCCACGATCTGCCGAACGATCATCTCGAATGGATGCGTTCGCTGCCGTTGTGCCACGACGACGGCAGCCGGTTTTTCGTTCACGCCGGAATCGACCCGCAAAAACCGCTCGACGCGCAAACCGAACGCGAGCTTCTCTGGATCAGAGAGCCGTTCCTCTCCGATGGCCGCGACCACGGCCGGCTGATCGTTCACGGTCACACGCCGCAATCGAGCAAGCCGGACTTGCGGGGCAATCGCCTGAACCTCGACACCGGAGCGGTATTCGGCGGACCCTTGACGGCCGCCGTGTTCGAGGGTGCGGAACGCGACCCATCGGGATATCTCCAGGTGGATTGAGCCCCGCTGCGCGGCGATTTACGTAGGTTTTGATGAGAGTTACGTGATATTGCGTCAATCCGTCGCAGGGAAGATTCCCGGGTCTCGCGGACGGCCATCGAAGCCGCGGCGCGGGCTAATATTTGCTCACGAATCGAAACAGGACGCCCGTGAAGAACAGGCCGGCGAAATCGTCCGCCAAATCGGCTTCGCCATTGCGGCTGCGATCCCTACCGGCGCGCGAATCGATCCGAAGAAAGCCGGACGCCGAAGAGCCGAGAGCGGCGAAACCACGCACAGGCGCGACTGCGTTGCATCTCGCGGCCGAGGTCGAACGCCTCGCCGCCGAACTTGAAACGTCGCGCGCGCGCATCGCCGAGCTTGAAACCAGGATCGATGTCGATCCGCTGACCGAGGCGCTCAACCGCCGCGGCTTCGAGCGGGAGCTCAAGCGTTCGCTCGCCTACGTGAAGCGCTACGGCGCGACCGCCGCCGTGATCTATCTCGACCTCGACAAATTCAAACCGATCAACGACAGCCACGGGCATGCGGCGGGCGACGCGATGCTCAAGGCAATCGCGGCGACACTCGCGCGCAACGTGCGCGCTTCCGACGTCGTCGCCCGAATCGGCGGTGACGAGTTCGCCGTGCTCGTCTGGAACGTGACCGCGGCCGATGCTGTGGCCAAAGCCGCCGCACTGGAAGCTGCGGTCGGCGCGACCACTCTGCGATGGGGCGATGCGACCCTGGCCGCCGGCGCGTCGGCCGGGATGACGCTGGTCGGTCCGCCCGACTCGGACGCCGAGGTGCTCGGACGCGCCGATGCCGCCATGTACGCGCGCAAGACGGCGCGGCGGGACGCTACTTCCCAAAACGTCAGGCCGGCGCTGCGCGTCAGGCGATGATATCCGGCGTGAGTTCGTCTTCGATGAAGGCGATGCGGTCGCGCAGGTGGAGTTTGCGCTTCTTCAGGCGCTGGACCTGGATGATGTCGGCCCCCGGAGACGCCTGAAGCGCCGCAATCGCCGCGTCGAGGTCGCGATGCTCCTGCTGAAGGCGTGCAAGTTGCGCTCGGAGCTCGCCTTCTTCCTCTTGTGTCATCGCCGCCTTGGTCGCACCGCGGCCCGGTCTGGGCAATCCATTGGGGCGCCGCTTCACCACCGGCAGGGCCGGTTATTGACCGTAAGTTACTATAGATTATCGCGTTTTAGGCGACGGCCGACAAGTCCGACAACCAGCTTTGCACAGCGGGGATTTTCTCCACGCGGCAAATGGAGTATATTTGCCGTTAGGGGCAACGATGTAGCGTGTGCGGGTGCGGAGGCATTAGACGCAACGAGGTAGCCATATGGCGATCGAATCGCATCTTGCTGAACTCGAAAGAAAGCACCAGGCGTTAAAGCAGGAAATTTCCGAGACATTGACCCATCCGTCGGCCGACGATCTGACGGTCGCGGAACTCAAACGGCGCAAATTGCACGTCAAAGACGAAATCGCGCGGTTGAGACACGAAGTCGTCAGCGTTCATTGATTGGTTGATTTGTAGCGGCTGCGATCGAGCCGCGCCTCCCCGCGGAAGCGGGGAGGAGGTGATGGCTTTTACCCCCGCGAATGAAGTTTGCGCGCCGCCCGCGGCGAGAGTGGCGGCTTGTTGCGTTTCAGAACTGCTTTCGCTTTTTCCGCAGCTTGAAATTCATCGCGGCTCTCACCCCTGCGCACAGAGTGGAAGTCACACGCCCTTCGCCGCGTCCCGCAGCTTGAACTTTTGCAGCTTGCCGGTCGAGGTCTTCGGAATCTCGGCGAAGACGACGTATCGCGGGCATTTGTAGGCGGCGAGGTGCGAGCGGCACCAGGCGATCAGTTCTTCAGCCGTCGCGGTGGCGCCGGATTTCAGTTCGACGAAAGCGCACGGCGTCTCGCCCCATTTGTCGTCGGGCTTGGCGACCACGGCGACGGCGGCCACCGCCGGGTGCTTGTAAAGCGCGTCCTCGACCTCGATCGAGGAAATGTTTTCACCGCCGGAAATAATGATGTCCTTTGAGCGGTCCTTGAGCTGGATGTAGCCGTCTGGATGAACGACGCCGAGATCGCCGGAATGAAACCAGCCACCGGCGAATGCCGCCTCCGTCGAATGCTTGTTTTTCAGATATCCCTTCATGACGACGTTGCCGCGGAACATGACCTCGCCGAGCGTCGCGCCGTCGCGCGGTACCGGCGCCATCGTTTCTGGATGCAAAACGTCGAGTGCCTCGAGCACCGGATAGCGCACGCCCTGCCGCGCCTTCCGCGCCGCCTGCTCCTCGCCGGGGAGCGCGTCCCAGATGTCGTGCCAGTCGTTGATGCTGGCCGGACCGTAAGTCTCGGTAAGTCCGTATAGGTGCGTGACATTGAAGCCGGCCGCTTTCATCTCCGCCAGCACGGCCTCCGGCGGCGGCGCCGCGGCCGTGGCGAACTCGACCACATGCGGCAGCGGCTTCTTCTCGGCCGCCGGCGCATTCAGCAGCGTCGACATCACGATCGGCGCACCGCAAAGATGCGTCACCTTGTGATCGGCGATGGCGTCGAAGATCGGCGCCGCGCGCACGGCGCGGAGGCAGATGTGCGCGCCGGCGACGATCGACAGCGTCCAGGGGAAGCACCAGCCGTTGCAGTGAAACATCGGCAGCGTCCACAGATAGACCGGATGCTTGCCCATGCCGCAGGTGATGACGTTGCCGAGCGCGAGCAGATAGGCGCCGCGGTGATGATAGACCACGCCCTTTGGGTCGCCGGTGGTCCCCGACGTGTAGTTGAGCGAGATCGCGTCCCACTCGTCGTCAGGCATCCGCCACGCGAAATCCGGATCGCCTTCGCGCAGCAACTCCTCGTATTCGAGGCTGCCGATCCGCTCGCCGGGGCCGGTGAATTCCGGATCGTCGTAGTCGATGACCAGCGGCTTGACCTTGGCAGCCGCCAGCGCCGCCTTCATCACCCCGGAAAATTCGCGATCGACGATCAGCACCTTGGTCTCGGCATGGTCGAGCGTGAAGCCGAGGATGGCGGCATCGAGCCGCGTGTTGAGCGTGTTGAGGACGGCGCCGGCCATCGGCACCCCGTAATGCGCCTCGATCATCGCCGGCGTGTTGGCCAGCATCACCGAGACGGTGTCGCCGCACTTGACGCCGCGGCGCGACAGCGCCGAAGCGAGTTGCCGTGCGCGCGCATAAAACTGCCGGTAATTCCAGGACCGCGCGCCGTGAACGATCGCGGTCGCGTCGGGGTAAACCTCGCCGGCGCGCGCCAGGAACGACAGCGGCGTCAGCGGCTGGAAGTTCGCCGGATTACGGTCAAGATCGGTGTCGTAAATTCCGGTCATCGTCGCCTCTGTCGCCTCCCGCTGGTTGACGACAGCCTACCGAAAACGACGATTGGCGGATAGGGACGGAAGATCGCGAACCGGGGCGTGCGAGCGGCGCCCGCTGTCAGAACAGCCCGCGCAGCCCCTGCCACAACAGGGCAACCGCAATCACCAGCATCAGGACATAGGCGATGCGGTAAAACCGGTCGGTCGGCGTTTTGGTCACCAGCCAGATGCCGAGGAAATTAGTGACCACCGCGAGCGGCAGCAGGATGGCCGAGGTGACTAGATTGCGCGGCGAGAATTGGCCGAGCGCGAAGTACGGCACGATCTTCATCAGATTGAGGATGGCGAAGAAGATCACGGTGGTACCGACCAGCGTGAGCTTGTCGAGGCGCTGCGGCAGCATATGGATCTGAAACGGCGGCGCGCCGACCTGGACCAGGGTCGAGGTGAAGGCCGACAGCGCGCCCCAGACAACACCCATGGCCGCATGCGGCCGCTGCGCTTTTGCCGGCGGATGGCCGCGATAGGCGCGCAGCCACGTGCCGAGCCAGTTGTTGACGACGAAGAGGGCCGCGATCGATCCGACCGTCAACTCGATCATGGCGTTCGAGAGGTAGCGCGCGAACAGCCAGCCGGCGGCAACGCCGAGCACGGAACCGGGCAGCAGCACCTTCAAATTCCAGGCGCTCCAAGCGCG
The DNA here is from genome assembly GCA_963850245.1 of uncultured Alphaproteobacteria bacterium. Taxonomy (GTDB): domain Bacteria; phylum Pseudomonadota; class Alphaproteobacteria; order Rhizobiales; family Xanthobacteraceae; genus BOG-931. The sequence continues at coordinate 338,092 of CAWKLA010000003.1, forward strand.
GTGATAGGTCCAGACCGAGATGGCGTCCTGACAGATCAGGATCGGCAACAGGATTGCCGCGGCCTCGAGCGGCGGCACGACCAGCGCCAGGAGCGGCGTCGATATCATCCCAAGCCCGGCGAATCCGCCCTTGCTCAGTCCAAGCAAGGTCACGGCGGGAATGGCCAGAAGATAGAAAAGCGGATCGGTGATCACGAAAAGCCGCGCGCCCTAAAGGGGGGATGGATGTGACATAGATCAAAGCGTGCGGTCCGGCGCCAGCTTTGTACTGCATGGCGGCACTGTTCTGCCGGCACGGCTTGCAAAGCAATCCCGTGATCCGTCATCCTGTGGAGCGAGCCAACGGGTCCGGCCCGATAACAAGCTCCGCGAGCCTCGAAGGATGATTGAGGCGCCAGGGCCGCCTTCGAGGGCCGTGCTACGCACGGCCACTTCGAGGTGATGAGATAGAACGGGAAAGGGAACCATGGACGCCCGTGCGAGCCATTATCACGACGTGTACGCGCGCTGGCAGCGCGATCCGCTGGGCTTTTGGGCTGAAGCCGCCGCCGACATCGAGTGGTTCGAAAAGCCGTCGGCGACATTCGACCCCAAGGCTGGGATCTACGGCCGCTGGTTCCCCGGCGGAGTCTGCAACACCTGCTTCAATGCGGTGGACCGTCATGTCGACGCGGGACGCGGCGATCAGGTGGCGATCATTTACAATTCACCGCTCGCCGGGACGAAGCGCACCATCACCTATCACCGGCTCCTGACCGAAACGCAGGTGCTCGCCATCATGCTGCGCGATCTCGGCGTGCAACAGGGCGACCGTGTCATCCTCTACATGCCGATGGTGCCGGAGGCGGTGATCGCCATGCTCGCCTGCGCGCGCATCGGCGCCATCCACTCGGTCGTGTTCGGCGGTTTCGCGGCGCACGAATTGGCCACCCGCATCGACGACGCCAGGCCGAAGGTGATTCTCTCCGCGAGCTGCGGCATCGAGCCGGGCCGCATCGTTGCCTACAAACCGCTGCTCGACGAAGCGATCGCGCTGTCGCAGCACAAGCCAGGCGCCTGTTTGATCCTGCAGCGGCCGCAGGCGGAAGCGACGATGGTCGCCGGTCGCGACCACGATTGGGCAAAGACGCGGGATCATGCGCTGATCCACGCGCGCTCGGTCTACGATTGCGTGCCGGTCGCGGCGACCGATCCGCTTTATATCCTCTATACGTCGGGCACGACCGGACAGCCGAAGGGCGTGGTGCGCGACAATGGCGGCCACATGGTCGCGCTCAAATGGTCGATGAAATATCTTTACGGCATCGAGCCAGGCGAAACGTGGTGGGCCGCGTCCGACATCGGCTGGGTGGTCGGCCACAGCTACATCGTCTACGCGCCGCTGCTGCACGGCTGCACCTCGATCCTCTACGAAGGCAAACCGGTCGGCACGCCCGACGCCGGCGCATATCTGGCGGGTGATCGCCGAGCATGGCGCCGTCGCGCTGTTCACCGCGCCCACCGCCTTCCGCGCCATCAAGAAGGACGACCCGCACGGCAAGCTGATGGCGCAGCACGATCTGTCGAAATTCCGCACCCTGTTCCTCGCCGGCGAGCGCGCCGATCCGCCGACGCTCGAATGGGCGGAAGAAAAACTTGGGGAATAATTCGAAACGCCAACCAGCTGGTACGAAATGATGACACAGCATGTAGCACTTTTCTTTTCCCCCGTATTTTTATTTATTTATTTAAAATCAACCCCATGTGGCTGTGCTCGACTGAAAGAGAAATTTCGCAATCTCCGCCGATGTTTTTTATTTTTTTCAGTCTGCATGGTTATTTTCGTTTTATGCATACCTTTTCTTGAAAAACAGTCATTTTGTGTTTTTTTTATCACAACCAGCGCATTTTCTCTGCAAAAAAGTGCAAATTTATTGAGGTAATGCAATATAAAATAACGTATACGGCGTTTTTGATAATTTGCACCTGGCTTTAGAAAAAAAAAGAAAATTCCAATTAGCCTCTCGGTCTTTCGCTCTCGTTTTTCTATTCATTTTCCGCCTCCTCGGACATATGGCCACTGAAGCTGCCAGCCTGGCACACACGTGACTCTTCTTGATTGCTAATAGCCTTGTTTTTGGGACCCGTTGATGCGAGAGTGAGAGAAAGAAACAACTGGCGAGAGATCGATTCTCGCTGTAACACGATTTTTTTTATTCATTCCGCATTGATGAGTTTCAACGAAATTTCTTAAGCTTTCGTTGGCGTGTCGCCAGGATGCCGGATTGTTAGGTCGATGGGGGGACAAGCGTAAAATCTTCTTTAAATCGAATTATCCATGGAGAGGAAAGGGGACTCATATATAGTTTGTAAGAAGCTTTGTTTTTCTGTTGCTTCTCTTATTGCTTTTGAAGATGAATTGCTTCCAAAGGGAGACAAACAAGTCTGTGAGAGAAGAGAGAAAAATGAATTCGCGTGGGGGGGTTGGCTTTGTCGAGACAAAAACAATCAATCTTTCTTTTTTTTTAATGAGTAAGTTTCGTTGCAATTTGATCTATTTTAAACTGTAAAGTGCGAACGCATGTTATATCATCGCCTGATTTTTTTGTTGTAAATTCCATTGGTTCAACGGCGATCAGCCGCCAATTGCGAAAGTCCATCCATTTGATACACAGCACTCCCATGGTCGGGTCATGCGATGAATTTTTGCTGGGGTGGAGCCATTCTTCTTCCTTTGAGATATATATAAATTTCAGGTTCAAGATGTGTAGCGTAAACGAGATAGTTGAGATAGCTTTTCCAGTCTCTCAAATTGATTGACGGAAAGGAGCAATTGATATTTTTTTCAGATGCTAACTTCACCGAGTGCCCGAATCGAACAATTGAAACGGTCATTGGAAGCCTCGATTGTTGCTCTACCGTCGCCAATTGCAAAGCCGTCAGTAAATTCTGCTTCGTCTTCGCAACGTCGACCATTGACCGTGGTGCTGCAAAATGCAACGGCGGCCATCATTCAGATCTCGGTTAGTTTGTTTATTTAGAAAACATCTGTGGTAGTTTTTTTCTCAGGCTGACCGCATACGGTCGTTGACATATGCCCGTTATATCCGCTCTAAATTGGTGGTTTTTTTATATTTCAAATGTGTTCGGGTGGCCAGATGGTCGGCGTATGAGTGTAGGGCGGCGGTGGGGGCAACGGCAACCGTTGGTCTTTGGTTAGTGGCCCATATTTTTGCAATGGTCAGACCATCAGTCCTATGAGTAGGGTAGGGAGTTTATCGGCAGTTGTAGGGGGGTTGGTTTCAAGGTAATGCATAGGAATTCGATAGTGACGGGTTATTGAATTTTGCAAAAATAACCAGTTATGCTTGTAGTTTTTGCGAAACAAATGTTTAGCTTACACATCTTTTCAAAAATGTGAAACCCCAACATTCGTTATTTTATGTCCCTGTCCAAAAATGGCCCATGCGTAAATATAGCTGAGAGTGTGTAGGTACGTGATTACACAGCCTCTCTCTCTCTCCAATCGTAGCTCTCACGGAGCTAATGAAAATATGCACAGCGGGATAACAACAAGCAACCAGCCGTGTGGCATATAAATAATAGCTTCGGTCCATCCACCGATTGCGTGGCATTTTCGGCGGTGCCATCTCGGTCGGGAGAAGGGGACGCTTCACAATGAAACTAGTACTAGACAGGATGATCACTGTCACCCGAAATCATCGGCTTATATATGCATTTCGTGAAACGCATAATTTTTTATGCGAAATTTAGGCAATTCAATTCACCGAAATCGCTCTCACCGAAGAGATCTCCAGTCCGCTACGGGTTATGGTGACGAACAATGGTGGTGCACAACAAATGACCGGAGATAGAATTTGGCCAGGTTTTGCAAAGAATCATGTAAAGACTTTGCGGTTTTTTTTTTGCAGCCAGATGACACAGCCGAGAGCTATGATTCCGGTGTCTCATCGGCCGGCTCCGGGCGACAGTGGCGGCCAGACGCACAGCGGTCATCTGGCCAGAAGACAGCAAAATTTCTGGCGGCACCGTTCGGTCAGCGAATGCGGGGCGGCGGCTGGAGGTTGGTTGCTATTGCATTTTGTGAACACTCTGTGTTGCAGGTTTGAAAGGCATCTTAAAATGGCGCCAGCCGGTCGTCGATGGTGAAGAAAAAACGATGCAGCCAAAAGCGATCATTTCCCGGTCCGTATCAGAATGTGGCGGTGATTCTCAAGGAGGGGATGGTAACCGTGCTGTTCTGAGATGCCTGAACGAGGAAGACCAGCAGCTTGACAAAGAAGATGGCGATGTTAACAATGGCAGCAGCGTGTTTTCCATTAACGATGATACAGAGAATGAAAACGGTAAGTGATTATAAGCGGATTAAGTGAAACAAAAATGTTTCAGCCCGATGATTATCGGCCAGAAGAAGCGGGTAAGCTTTCCGGAACGGTCAGGAGCGATCATTCCGTCCGAATTCCTCCATTTTGGGTCAACGTCGAAAGAATCAACGCAAAGCCAAATGCAAGAACAAGAAATTGCAAAATCAGCAGACGAGCAGCCGACAGCGAGCAGTCTGAAACGACATCGCGGAGCAATGGAACGACGGATGAATCTGGTGATGATCACTGCGATGCGGATGATATTGATGGAAGTGGTGAGCGCTGTTTTTGCCGAAGTATGTTTCACCAAATTCATAAGTTCTATGGCATACCATTTTCAAGTGCTGGCATATTACTACTTAGACATGAATTAATTGTGCTATTTTGCCGGCTCCAACACCAGGAGGAATTATCTATGAAACCGACTTCACAATTGCAATCCCGGCAAGACAGCGGAATCAGCGCTGAAGAAGAACAAGAGTCGAACTGACAACGTTAACCGGCGCAAAGAGTTTATCGTCTCTGGACCCATTTCATTGCCACCATCGAAGAAGAAAGCCCCGGTTAACAATGAAAAAAAGCAGCAACAACAACAACAACGCGAATATTCGCGGGTATCGGCTGAGAAGCGACGTGATTTGCGACGAGCCCGTGACAATAAGAAGCAGTCGTCGTTCGATTCGGGCGTCTCGGATGATGAACAACAGCCGATTGCCGTTAGACAGTAAGGTTGGAATTAGGCGTAGTTTTTTTAAGGCTACATTTGCAAAGTTGAGAGTAATCTCTTTTGGCGGAAGAAAATTTACACAATTTTATTTGTAGCAGCATTCTATTTTCCCGGGAGAATTTTTTTGGAAATAGGTAGATCAAAATATTTTTATGGTTCCGTCGTTAAACAGATTTAGATTTTATTTTTATGTGTAAAAAATGTAATCGCTTGGCAATGAATTGCCTTTTTTAAATAATTGTGAAATATATTTCAAAGGGTACAATTTTTTTTCGTTTTTCCTGGTACGTTGTTTACCAAAATTTCCTCTTTTTTTGGTAAATGTAATTTTGGAAATAACATGTACAAAATGGATTTGCTCATTCCTCGATCTATTCTTTTTTTTTCAACATTTGTTTTGTAAACATCTCTTTAATTCCGTTTAATTTGCTTCAAAAGAATGGCTGGAACGGGTTATATTTCCTCTTTTCCTCATCACAAACCACGTAAAATATTTCGTTGCCTGTTTTTTTTGTCTGGCAGCCCTTCTTTTTGCGATTTCTCTCTGCAAAATGAAAAAATATAGAAAAAGATTTTTCTGTAAATATCTTTGTGGCTTTTTTTTGCTTTTTCTCGTTATAATTTTTTTTTGCTAAATCGGAAATAAACTTTAAAAAATTTATCGACTTTGATATTGAAGGTGCGTCGATTGACTGATATGGGATTTTTGTGAAACACATGCATTCTACAAAATTTGGTTAATAATTTATTTGAAACAAATTAATAGAAAAACTATCCCTAGGACAAATGCATACGAATACATAAAGTGGATAACCACTGAAAGTGAGACCAGTAGTATAAAATGGAAGATCCGATCTCACTCACATTTCTATTTACAACACATGAAAAAATGCATTTAGAAACAATATACGGATGAACATTGTGTTCTCCAAAAATAAGCTCCCCTCCCCCCAGAGGTGTCACTTTAGACGACCGTTCCGGTCTGGCGTTGTTCGAATGGGCGCTGTTCATCAATGTAGTGCATTGTCTCACCGCCTCGATCGTCGACTAAAAAGGGAACAATGGGACGAGAATTATTTTTGATCAACCTATGCCATCTCCTTGAAGCATTTGTTGCTGAAGCTGAACATTGCGTTCACGGTCGAGCAGTTTGCCTTCGAGAATGTCCCGGTAGATGGCGACCTCGCCGTACAATTTCTACAAGTTCAAGCAGTTACTCTACGCTTCGGATATTCGCTATATGCTTTTCACGAAACACATACCGATCGATTGCCCAAATGAGCATGTTCACCGGCGAGAATGCTCTTCAATTGTTGCCAACGGGTATTGTCGGTCGCATTCTGTTGTTGCAGCAGGGTGTATTTCTGCTGAGCGACCATGTAGTCGTGTTTCAGCGCGTCTACTAATTGACGGTATTGCGCAATCTGGAGACAATCAACCAGTTGAACCAGTACATCCATATATATATACATACCTCTTTCTGCATATCGCCCATTCCGTCACGTTGCGATCGGAGATCGGCCACCTCGGCTCGAAGCTGTTCAGTTGTTTGGTTCTCGGACAGCCAGAGATGATAGAATTCATTGGAACGCTGTTCGAATTGATCGCGAAGACGATCGCGACTCTGAAAGGAAATTTTTGTGTTTCACGAAATCGACTTGAAGACCGCGGGTGCCGCCCCATTGATTGAGCGACATATTATCGTGTTTACCTGTTCATAGTCACGACGGATTTGTTCCACGTCTTCCCTCAGGTCCGAATGTACAACCTGACCAGGAGCCGCTGATTGAACTTGTTGAATTTCTTGTTTCAGCTCATGGATTGACCGTTCGTAGTCACTGGTCTCGGTCTGGATTTGTTCGATTTGTTGTGAGAATGCGTCACGTTCCGAGCGCAATTGTTGCAGTTCCTGGAAGACGAAACAATAGACCTCGATCGATACGACTAACCAATCGCAGGCCCTTGATCTCCTCGACCAGGCTGTCATGATCGGTCGTCAGATCACCGAAGCGCCGATTCGAGTCTTCGTTCTGCCGACGCAATATCCCCAGATCGGCTTCTTGTTGAGCGAGAAGCTGTTGGAAGGCGGTGTTCCGGTCGAACAAATCTTTACGCTCACGGTCCAGACGTTCCAGTCTGTAAAAAATGTGTTTCATGATATCTATAAGAGTGGCTGTATTTCAACGAATTAAAAGTTGTCTCATTTCCTACCTCTTCTTCAAATCTCCAGTCTCAGCGGTCAATGTCGCATTGTCGTTGCGCAATAGAGTCGTCTTCTGATCCCAGAATGAACTGGAACGCGAACGCTGAAATCAACCGCCATGCATAGACACAGATGAAAGAAGACACGCTTACACATTCCTTAACGACGTTGTCAAATTGTTCGAATGCCTGCATAGGCTGACGCATACGCTGCAGCTCGTCGGTGAGACGACGATTGGCAGCATCAAGTGTCAGCATCTGAATTATTTTGAACATTATTACGTCATGAACCCACAATACATTTTGAAACAATTAAATGAAATAGATGAAACATATCAAAACGAACCGACCTCTGCACGATAATCAGATAGAATATTGTTCAAGCGTTGCATTTCCTGGGCAATCGCTTCGTCTTCCTCGTTCAGAGCCTGACCCGAATGGGTGGTTATGTGTTCCTAGAAACAATATCGCGGTAGATTTGTTTCAAGAAATGTTTAAATAAATCGTGATTTCAGGTGCTATATACCTCATCGATAACATGTGGACGTTGAATTTGGCGATTGTCGCCGGTGGTGTTACGATTTGATTGATCACCGAATTGAGTTTTTTCCTTGATCACAAATGGACGATTGACATCTTCCACCTTCTCATCGGTGACGGCAAATTTTTGCACCGGATGACCGTGATGATCATGCACCTTTTCGTCGCTGACGACCATTCGTTTTAGTGGACGATTGGCATCGACCAATCGTTCTTCGGTCACCACCGCATCTCCGCGATTAACGAATGGCGGCTATGGGACAATTGAGTGATACGGTGCATGAAGTCTTACCGGAGTGATATTACGACGAGGCTCTCCATCCACATGGTCATGGTGCTGGTGATGACGGTGATGGGGGTGTGGTTGAGTGCCGTCGGTTACAAAGTCGTTCTGGTCGTCCAGTTCCGGGGTACGCTTGATCTCCGTCGTGGTCGTGGTGATTGGCTCATTTCCTTAAAAAAGACTCTTTTTTTGCAGCATTAACAGCATCATCTGACCGAACAACCATGGAGATACGTTTGCTATATGTTTTCCGTGAAACATTTTAAAACAAAATACTGACCGATCGTTGCGACAAACGGCTGCTGTGGACCGATTGGTGCTTGAACAGTTCCATGACCATCGGCCGGGTATTCATGTTCACGATAGAAGCGTTCTCGATTGGTCTCCGTGTCGCTGTTGTGACGAGACGTTTTGGGCGAGGTGTTGTGCTTTCTGCCGGACAACTTATCGGCGATCTTGCTTACAATACTTTCTTTCACCATTTTCGATGTTGACAAAAATAAAAATCTGAAAAAACATACGCCGTTGACAATTGAGGGTATTAGGATGTTTATTTAAGAACGGATAACTCTTACCGTACAATTGAGGGTATTCGGATTCTAATCTCAAGAGCAAAAACAATGAACGCTTACCGTATGCGAAACTTTCAATTGTCTTCTTCCGAACGTTTTAGATTCGATATTTTCTGTTTCAACGATGAGTCTTTATAGTCGGTCCGAAAAAAAGAACTATTTACGTCAACAGGCCTGTTGACACTCTCTTCGCGACCCAGCTGGGGGAGAAAAATTTGAACTTTTTGTAGATCGAAATCTGTTTACGTTTAATTGTCACCGTGACGGTTGGGGGGGGGTGGTTGCTACCGGTTGTCTTTACGTGAAAACCAAAACACCACAAAGACAGATGCACTTTTGTCGTATGCCATCATTCGCCGCCACGTTGATGTTATTCAATTAATGCAAATGTTTTTGTGAAATTTAAAGAAAAACAAAAACCAATGGGGCAACTTAAAGTAAAACGATAGCAAACTGGGGGGAGTGGGAAGATGGGGATAATATTGTTTTGTTATGAAAACGAAAAATACATGAGATAAGAAATGAGAACTTTACGGACATTTGTTTCAAAAATTTTATATATTTGAAGACCGCGATGTTAACCAAATTGCACATATGAGCGGAAATTTTAGGGTCGTCGTCCATTATGATTGCCCGAATGATGCTGCTGTGGTGGTGCTTCGTTGAATCCGAAGTTTTCATTCGTACCCCCTTGAGCATACCCTTGGTTCCCGGCTTCAGCTATAAAAAAAACCGTTGAATGGTTCCAGTGAAGTAATACGTGAATGACGGCCATTGTCCCCAGCTTGTTCCCCGTCCCGGCAGCGACGCCAATTGGACAGTGGCCAATAGTCGACCATGAAATCCCACCAGGCATCTTCCCAGCACTCGTTCGTATGACCATGATGACCATGACCACGGTGACGGGGACGATGGGTTTGTTGAGTTGGGCCGGTACCTGAACAGTTGAAGACCGAAATCGATTTAATACCTGTGGTATCGGTAACGTAGTCAGTAGTGAAGTCGATGGAGCTGAAATGGGCCGTAAGTGTTTATATGTTTCGAGAAATCAATGAATACGAGGAAATACCAACCGATTTCAGTTGATGTCGAATCCGTCACCATTGCCGTGCTCGAATCGTCAACGCCGGGTGTGATGATCTCCAATGCATCTGCGTACGGTAATGTCATTAAACAAGTGTCATATAAATCTCACCTGTTGTCGTAACATCGACGGGAAGTGAAGTAGTTGTTTCTTAAATTAAAACACATACGTATGTATACATATTAGGCTTGGCAAGATCTGATCTGACAAATTAGCCCGATCTGATCTGATCTGATCTGGCCGATGTGACAAATGAAAAAATCCCGATCTGACAAAAATTTTCGACCCCGATCTGACTAAAAAATAGCAAACATTTTTCTCGCCAAAAAACCCGAAATTTATGTCAGAATGCCACAAAAAAGCTAAAATATATCACAAAAACGTTCAGAAAATTGATTTTTGGCTCATTTTTGACCTAAAATTTCCATTTTTCTCCTTGATCTGACAAAAAATTTTCGATCTGATCTCATCGATCTGACAAATTCGCCCGATCTGATCTGATCTGTCCGATCTGACAAATGATCTAACTCTCGATCTGATCTGATCTGCCGATCTGACAAATCTTGCCGTTTTGCCAACCCTAATACCAACCGATTTCAGTTGATGTCGAATCCGTCATTATTGCCGTGCTCGAATCGCCAACGCCGGGTGTGATGATCTCCAATGCATCTGCGTACGGTAATGTCATCAAAAGAGTGTTATATAAATCTCACCTGTTGTCGTAACATCGAAGGGAAGTGAAGTAGTTGTTTCTTAAATTAAAACACATACGTATACATATGTAAAAGCCGCCTATTCTCACCTTGCGCCCATGCTGTCATAAAGAAAAGCAGTACGGTGACGATAGACGACGACCACATTGTTCTTCGTATTTCCCTTCACTAAACGCGACCTCGATGGGCTGTTTTTATAACTAGAGGCGATTATGGAGATTCGCATGGCTCTATAAAATAATATTGTTCTCGACGTCAAACACCAGCCGGGGCTTATGTGTTTCAAGATTTCCATAAAATGGGAACACGATGACGATCGCTTTTTTTTTGTAAATCGTAGGTATGGTGCAATTATGGTGCAAATATGGTGCAATTTCCGTTAAGATTCCCAAAACCTGAGCACAAGTGGTCGATGTCCGGTATTTTTTAAGGTTAATGGTCTACTGTGCATTGATCGAAAAATGGAAGAAAGTCATTTGCAGAAATTTCGGTGGCGCTGAGCGGTTGGTTCGTCGGAAATGTGGGCGGATAAAGAAAAGAAGGCTGAGACGATGATCTCGGAGACGAAGTTCAACGAGATCAAGCTGACCGCGATCGATCCGATCAGTCTCCAGTTCAACGAGGAACCCGGAGGTCAGAAGAAAACTGTTCTCATCACATAACCATAAAATCAACAACCCGTGTTCACTTTCCAGAAACACGACCGAATCTTCTCGGATCGCCTGCAAGAAGACGAAACAGAAATCTCGTCGCAATTGACTAATAAATTACTTTGGCTCCCAAAGTCCACTTTTCCATTGTTTTGTCTCCACATAACTGGACATCGATTGTCTGGGCACTGGGCCCCGTTTATCGAGGAAACCTCAAACTATCAATTACTGAAGGCCGCTTCGCTCCCACAGATCAAATTGATGCTTTCTGATTTGATACTGTTTGCTATTTGGCCACTGTGCAGCTCACGGGATGATTTCAGAAAAAACTAACGCCAGCTGTCGGCGACCAAACGAAATCCCAAAAAAAAAACAGATTCCCTTTTATAAGCCTCGTCCTTCTTCTATAGACGGGAAACCGTTTACGGGGCGACAAGCGGTGGCATCTCCATCTCCGGACTTGGATCAATTCCCATCGCCTTCGTCGTGTTATCTAGCCTCATCCTCATGGCTCGGTTATTCATACACGAAATCAAGCCAATAAAACGATTACAAATTGAACCCGGCTTTTTATTAATAATTTTGGTTATTGTTTCGAGATTCCACAGTGTGTTCTTTAATGCAAGGCCGGTTCTTTTAAGATTTGTGATGATTTCTTCGAATCTCTTTCCCATTGCGGCAAAAGTCTCTCATCCTCGAATAAAATCGTCTTCTTCTTGTTGACTGTAAGTGTAAACGAGAGGCATTTCTCGCCACTTTGGCTTCAAAGCTGTCCAACTATTTTCTTTCGCTTTCAAATTTTCAACACACTTGGCAATTTTATCGAAACCGGGTCTTTTATCTGGTTGCGAAACGTAAACACTCCGATAGCAAGATGCCTAAACGAATGACCGTATTACAACTTTGCACTTAGGAACAACGAGTTAGGGATAAACTAACGCAATTTCTGTGGTGTCCCGACAGGTTAATGCGATCGAATTTTGCTGAAAGGGAAATATGTTTTGTCTTGCAAAGGAATGACAGGAATATGACTTAGCAACTCGAACACGTAAATCTGGCTGAGCAGAAAATATAGTCATTTTCCCCATTTAAGAGAGAGTTTCTGTAAGAATCGAGCTTCCATTGAAGACAAGGCGCACAGTTTTTGGTCGACCATTTTTAAAATTGATGAAAATTTTTTTGCAAGTAGGTAATGTTGAGTTGTGAAAAAAGTTCTCTTACCGTAACCCTATAGGTTACGGTAATGACGAGATATGCACTTTTGAATTTTTTGAAGGTCGTCATTGGAAAAAGTTTTTCAAAGTTTGATTTTATATATCGTGTTATATATGGTTCGACGCAGAATCACGAGACGAGTTCAACGAGCTATCACACATGTTCATAACTGACACCGGTAGAGAAATATATGCAAAAAACTTTTTTCGAAATGTCATTTTTTTCGGTTTTTTAATTTTTTAAAAATAATGAAAAGAATATAGGATACACTTTTTTCACATTTTCTGAAAGTTGAAGACTTTGGCTATCCAACGGTACCAAAATCATAAAAAAATAATGACCCTCTTTTTGGTTATGAATGGTCAAACATTGCATCTTCTTCATTTTTCGGCCAAAATTGCGTGTTTTTCACATGTGTTTTTGACGAAAACGTTACCAATTTGATTTAGAAGCGTGAAATTTGACACAGGCACATCTTATGCATAGTTTTTACCGAAAATGCAAAAAAAGATTATCGATCGCGAAACCTCGGTAAAATCGTTATAACTCTCACAAGCTTGCATACTTTTTAGCGTTTTATATCTCGTTCGAAAGAGCATTTCACGGGCTATCTGATAATATATAATACTTCGCTATTACACCTCAGAAACATGATTTAATAATCAAACGTGTCATAACCTTGAAAGAATCAATTGTAATCATGACAGGTCAAGCGTAATAGCGAAGTATTATATATCATCAGATAGCCCGTGAAATGCTCTTTCGAACGAGATATAAAACACTAAAAAGTATGCAAGCTTGTGAGAGTTATAACGATTTTACCGAGGGTTCGCGATCGATAATCTTTTTTTGCATTTTCGGTAAAAACTATGCATAAGATGTGCCTGTGTCAAATTTCACGCTTCTAAATCAAATTGGTAACGTTTTCGTCAAAAACACATGTGAAAAACACGCAATTTTGGCCGAAAAATGAAGAAGATGCAATGTTTGACCGTTCATAACCAAAAAGAGGCTGCTTATTTTTTTATGATTTTGGTACCGTTGGATAGCCAAAGTCTTCAACTTTCAGAAAATGTGAAAAAAGTGTTTCCTATATTCTTTTCATTAATTTTTAAAAAATTAAAAAACCGAAAAAAATGACATTTCGAAAAAAGTTTTTTGCATATATTTCTCTACCGGTGTCAGTTATGAACATGTGTGATAGCTCGTTGAACTCGTCTCGTGATTCTGCGTCGAACCATATATAACACGATATATAAAATCAAACTTTGAAAAACTTTTACCAATGACGACCTTCAAAAAATTCAAAAGCGCATATCTCGTCATTACCGTAACCTATAGGGTTACGGTAAGAGAACTTTTTTCACAACTCAACATTACCTACTTGCAAAAAAAATTTCATCAATTTTAAAAATGGTCGACCAAAAACTGTGCGTC
>CAWKLA010000004.1:0-175224 GCA_963850245.1 uncultured Alphaproteobacteria bacterium
AGGTAATACTGACTGTTCATAATATCTCCCCAAGGCGGCCCTTTTTGATGTCAACACGCCCCTGTTTTCAACATGCATACGCTTAGCCGCGCAGCCAAAGCGCTGAGCGGCAGGGTTTTTACCGAATTCCTCTACGCTCAAAGGCAATTCTATTGGTAGTTTATGTACCGGTCACATTACACCTAAAGCGACCTAGACCGAAAACCTACTCTTCCGACTTCTGCGATGGCGTCGTAGGCGAAGAGGAGAGCGCCTTACTGGTTTTGGAACATAGTCCTGTGCCTCGGCGGCACCAGCAATCAGTATGCGGCGACCAACACCAATGTGGTGAAGCTGTACGCGATGCTCGACCACGCGCCGAAATGATCGGATCGCTTATTATCAACTTGGCATAGGCGCGTTTCCGCCGCCCGGCGTTTGGAAGCAGCGGTTCATGACACGGCTCGACTTCGCCGTCATGTGGCCCCGCGTAAACGCCGCGCCTTCAAGCAGGGCGTGTATTCCGGCAGACGGAAGCCCGCAGCTTGACTGTTTGTGAGACTTGCTAAGCACTTGGAGAAAATGATCGATCGATGAAGGCTATCTCTTTGTCGCATGTTCGACCTGCCTTCGAAAGCGACGGTCCACCGCTGAGGCTTCAAATCCAACATATACGCCTGTTCCGACTCAATGTGCCGGGCTAGAAGAACCGAAACAGAACCCCATTCGCCCGATAAAGCAATTCCATGAAAAAGATCGGGTTTCTGTCGTTCGGGCACTGGTCGGCGTCGCCGCGGTCGCAGACGCGGTCGGCGTCCGACGCGCTGCTGCAGTCGATCGACCTGGCGGTCGCGGCCGAGGAGCTCGGCGCCGACGGCGCGTATTTCCGCGTGCACCACTTCGCGCGGCAGCTCGCCTCGCCGTTCCCGCTGCTGGCGGCGGTCGGCGCGCAGACCAGCCGGATCGAGATCGGCACGGCCGTCATCGACATGCGCTACGAGAACCCGCTCTACATGGCCGAGGACGCCGGCGCGGCCGACCTCATCGCCGGCGGCCGCCTGCAGCTCGGCATCAGCCGCGGCTCGCCCGAGCAGGTGATCGACGGCTGGCGGTACTTCGGCTACCAGCCGGCCGAGGGTAAGACCGACGCGGACATGGCCCGCGGCATGCCGAGGTGTTGCTCGAGGTGCTGGGCGGCGAGGGCTTCGCGCAGCCCAAACCCGCGCCCGATGTTCCCCAACCCGCCCGGCCTGCTGCGCGTCGAGCCGCACTCGGAGGGGCTGCGCGAGCGCATCTGGTGGGGCGCCGCGTCGAACGCGACCGCCGTCTGGGCGGCCGAGCTGGGCATGAACCTGCAGAGCTCGACGCTAAGATCGACGAGAGCGGACAAGCCGTTCCACGTGCAGCAGGCCGAGCAGATCCAGGCCTTCCGCGAGGCGTGGAAGGAAGCCGGCCACGAGCGCGAGCCGCGGGTGTCGGTCAGCCGCAGCATCTTCGCGCTCGTCGACGACCGCGACCGGGCGTACTTCGGCCGCGGCAACGAGGACGACGACAGATCGGGTTCATCGACGCGAGCACCCGGGCGATCTTCGGCCGCAGCTATGCGGCCGAGCCGGACGTGCTGATCGAGCAGCTCAAGGAGGACGAGGCGATCGCCGCCGCCGACACGCTGCTGCTGACCGTGCCCAACCAGCTCGGCGTCGACTACAACGCGCACGTCATCGAGGCGATCCTCACCCACGTCGCCCCCGGCCTCGGCTGGCGCTGACGAAAACCTACTTTGCCTTGCGGATGCGCGGCAGGCTCACCTCGATCCAGTCGGCGAGCGCGCGCACCTTCTCCTCCGCCTGCCGCCCCAGCGGCGTGAGGCTGTATTCCACATGCGGCGGCACAACATTCAGGGCTGCGCGGCGGACCAGCCCATCCTCCTCCAGCCAGCGCAGCGTCTGCGCCAGCATCCGCTCGCTCACCCCGCCGATCGAACGCCGAAGTTCGCTGAAGCGGCGCGTGCCGCCCTCCAGCGCGATCAGCACCAGGACACCCCACCGACTGGTGACGTGCTTGAGTACCTCACGCGAGGGGCAGTTTTCCGACATCAGGTCGCCGCGCTTGTAGCGCTCCGAAAGCGGCAGCGGCTGTTCGCGGGACGATAGAGGCTTTCCCATACTTACCTTTGTGTACGTACTTACAAAAAATAATCAAGTCCCTTAAGTACGGGCGACACCATCCAGCAAGGGACGAAAATACATGACCATCGCCGTCAGCGCCGCCACCGGGCAACTCGGCCGCCTTGTCGTCGACAAGTTGAAAGGCAAAGTCGCTAACGCAGATATCGTCGCCCTGGCGAGATCGCCCGCCAAGGCGACCGATCTGGGCGTTGCCGTCCGCGAGGCCGACTATGCCAAGCCGGAGACGCTTCGCGCCGCGCTCCCCGGCATCGACACGCTGCTTCTTATCTCATCGAGCGAGATCGGCCAGCGTGTGAGCCAGCATCGCAATGTGATCGACGCCGCGAAGCAGGCCGGCGTCAAGCACATCGTCTACACCAGCCTGCTTCATGCCGACACGTCGCCGCTGGACCTTGCCGAAGAGCATGTCCCGACCGAGGCCGCGATCAAGGCCTCGAACATTCCGTTCACGATATTGCGCAACGGCTGGTACACCGAGAATTATACTGGCTCGATCGGCGGCGCGCTCGCCGGCGGCGCATACATCGGAAGCTCGGGCGACGGCAAAATCTCCTCGGCTCCGCGCGTAGACTACGCCGAAGCGGCCGCTGTCGTGTTGAGCAGCAAGGGTCACGAGGGCAAGACCTACGAACTCGCCGGCGACGAGACCTATACGCTCACCGACCTCGCCGCGGAAATCTCCCGTCAGACCGGCAAAACGATCCCCTACAAAAATATGGCCGTGGCGGAATACGCCGCGGCCTTGCTCAGCTTCGGGCTGCCGCCGCATTTCGCGCAAGCGATCGCAGGATGGGGCGTCGGTATTTCCAAGGGCGCGCTATACGACAATGGTCGTCAGCTTTCAGCGCTGATCGGCCATCCGACGGGTTCTCTCTCGGCCGCGGTCGCCGCCGCGCTGAAGTAGACGCACTTCTTTCCGTATCCGCCTCGCGCCGCCTTCCTCCGACAGCGAGCGGAAGGCGGCGGCGCGTACCGGTACTCGCCTTGGGATAATTCCCTGATCTCGAATGAATTTTCCCTGTTCTGGCCTTGCAAATTCCCTGTTCGGGCTCTCTGGGCAATCCGACAGAAGTTCCTGAGAATAGGGCACATCTTGACGAAAACCGGGATCACCCACTAGTCCGATTTCGCGATTTTCCCTGTATTTTTCCCTGTTAGCAGGGAATTGCCAGCCGGAGACCGGTTCGCGGTGCACTGCGTCGTCAGCCATCAATATTGATTTTTTATCGTCTCCCAGCCATGGCTGAGGACGCCCCCTGATCCGGGGTTGCGCATTTTCGACGCGGCCCACGCCGAGCCGAGCCGAGTTAATCGTTCGCCTCAGGTGGGAGGAATTGCACCTCATGCTGCGCGGACAGCGCCACCACTTCGACGGGATCACTGAGCCCGTCTACTTTTTCAAATAGTGCTTCCAATTTTCCGGCCGGCGAAACCCAAAACAACGCGCGAGCGGGCTTATCCGACTTATTGAAGTATCCATGCGGAATCCCACGCGGCATGCGTACGAGGTCGCCGGCCCTGGCCTGAACCCATACGCCATCAAGTTTGAGGTCGAGCACACCCTCTTGCACGAGAATGAACTCGTCCTGCGTCGGGTGAATGTGAACGGGAACGTATTGGCCCGGCAGAGAATTCGTTTCGAATGCGAACGCGGCGTCGCAAGTCGCCTTGGGATAGTAGACTTGGCCGAGGATGTCCCATTGCTTCCCGGCATAACCGGTCCCGTTTGCCGTAATTCCTTTTTCCAACGTGGTCATGGTCGCCCTCCTGTGAACTCGGCATGCCGCCACTGAACCAAACCCTTTGAATGGTGCTCGTCGCTTCGCTCACGGCCGTTGCGGGTTGGGGCGGCTCGTATGTCTTGGAGTCACCGGTCGAATTATCTTGGAAGCTGGTTTCTATGCTCCATCGAGAACACGTTTGCATAGAGATTTGCGATCCACTGTTGGCCCTCCTGGGTAACGCGAAGGTAGCGCAAAGCATCCCCGATGTAGGGGCTGACCGACTTCCAAAAGAAATCTGGATAGTTCGCTCGCAGATCTGCGACACTTTTGTATTTAAGCTTGTCGCACATTCCTGTCTCGCGAAACTCGCTAAAAAGGGCAGCCTGCTTTCGCACGTAGTTGATGTCCGCGAGCTGCCCAATCAGATCTGCCGCACGGACGAGGCCCGGGAAATCGTCGGTGGATTCGTGTTGCTCATCCTCGGGAACCGGAAAGCGCGTGTGCTCTATGTTGCGTTCGATCTCCGCGGCGTCCAGCTGAATGAGGGCTTTGGCAGTGCGTTCGCGTACAAACAGTTTGGATCGAGCGACGTGATATGGCGTCATTGATGCGTCGGTGGCACCTTCCGGGAGGGTCACCTTGTCACCGGCCAGATTGGTGACATAGGAGCCACCCCCATCGCCTTGACAAATTCCACGCACGTACCCGATGTCATGACCTAGAAGCGAAACGATGAAATGTAGCCAATCGCGCGGGGTTACACCGCCGACGCTTATGTGCCGGCCGCGCAGAATTTCCTGCCCGACAAGCGTGACCATGATAGTGTGATTGACATCGTGGTAGGGCGCGTCGCTGGTTGCAATATTCTCGAGAGCAAGCTGGGCAACGAAGCCGATGACGCCGGGATAGGCGGGCTCTAACACCCCATATGTTCGATCGTACATCGTCCGAAGTTCACGGATAAACGCGTCGATGACGATCAGTGTGGGGTTAAACATTGGGGTCAACCTAGGCGCCGCATTCGGCAAAAGCGCGCTAGCGATTTGATCGATGAGGCTACTACAATCGCGCGGCCCGATCCAGCAGCATCGGCGTGGAATTGTCCCAAACAATGAACGTATATTCGATCCGGAGCCGGCTGCGACGGTGGCCGTGCGTGCTCGGAGTTAAAACAAAAAGCCGCCGGGAGATGCCCCAGCGGCCCTAAGCTCGTTGCTCTTTAAATTAGATCGAGTGCCACAAGGCGTCGTGGCCGGTTCCTGGGACAACTATGCCAGGGAGTTTTGCGAGAAGCTTGTGATATTCAGGATCAGCCATCAACTTCCCGCCCTTATCTTCGTAAGCGGCATAATTCTCATACCGAGCAACAAAGCGGAGACTGCCAATGGGGCCGCCATCTTGTTGCAGAAGGATGACTTCCGTACCATGCTTCGACTTGATGAAGGCGACAACTTCCTTCGCAAATGCCAGGAACTCGCCAAGCTTTCCCGGTGCAGCCTGAGCAGTCCGAGTCATCACAATCATTGTTACCTCCCTTTGAAGCGCCGGTTGGCGCACCAAAGATTATATTGCCGCAGTGTGACACTCTAGCCGCCGGATGCCGACCTTTGCTGCGTGCTCACCGGTACTTGACGCCCTCGATCGACAACACCATGCGTAGCGCCATCGCCCGTCAGCGGGGCCGGCGCCTGCCTCGTATTGCCGATGCCCGAGCGGCGCTTTATGATTTCTGGATGAGGCAGAGGGAGACTGAAAATGCCTGAGGCAGAAATCGGCTGGATTGCTGCAATTATCATTGGGGGGCTGGCCGGCTGGTTTGCTGAAATGTTCATGAAGACCGGCACCGGCATTTTGGTGAACATTGTCCTCGGAATAGTTGGCGCCGCTCTGGCTAATTTTTTGCTCGGCTTATTCGGTATCGCACTCGGCGGATGGGTCGGCTACCTGGTTGCGGGATTCATTGGTGCCTGCATCATCATTTTCCTGTGGCGCGCGATCAGGGGGCGGCGCGTCTAGGACACGTCGGTGACCGGGCCTGCGCGCGTTTGTTTGCGGTTTAGGTGTGGAGCCAGACTTTCCGATCCGCGAAAATCCGGTGCTCGCAGTATTCCAAGGCAAGGCTGGCCAAGGCAAGGCTGGCCAAGGCAAGGCCGGCTAAGTCAGCGCGGGCACCAAGTGTTGGTTCACTCGGGATCGTCGCTTTCTAACCAATGCCCTGATTCACGAGCTATCGGATCAGCCTGGCGAAACGATTGGTTGTATCGCTTGCACGCCAGTCCGGCTACCGGTCAACAGGGTTGCTTTCTGTCTTGGTCAATTCGGCGATCTGACTATTGAACCACGCCAGGTCATTTCTCCATTTGGCGTTATCAGGTGCAAGTTTCGCAAGGCGATCAAGGATGGCCTGGCCTTGCCGCAGTGCCAAGAGGGCGTTTGCGGGATCACTGGACTGTTTGAATACGCTCGCGAGCTTTGAGTAGTTCACCGTCAAATCGCGCTGCCATTCGGCATTGCCGGAATCAAGTTGGGCCAGCCGCTCGCGAATGGTGAGACCGTTGCGAAACGACACAAGCGCATCCGTCAGATTACCTTCCGCCTGTTGTAGATCGCCGATCTTGTTGTACGCCACTGATAGATCGCGTTGCGCGCTCATATTGCCGACGTCGGCATCGGCAAGTCGTTTCGCGATGTCGAGCTCCCGGTTGTACGACGCGGACGCTTCCTGCCGGTTGCCAAGCGTGATATCGACGTCGCCGATTTTGCCGTAGCAAATGGAAAGATCGCGCTGCCAAAGCTTGTTGTTGGGATCAATCTTGGTAAGCTTTTCCATGATCGCGACTGCGCCACGATAGGCGGCGAGCGCATCCGGAAGATTTTTTTGCCCGATTTCAGTGTCGCCTACTTTGACCTGCAAGTACGTCAGATTGTACTGTAACAGCGCGCTATCAGGATGCTTGGCCACCAATTCCGTCATGGTGGTCAAGGCCGTCTGATAGGAGACAAGTGCGTCTTTGAGATTACCTTGCGCGGCCAGCACATCGCCGGTGTCGGCGCCCGCATTGGCGAGGCTCCGCTGCAAGCCGCTGTTGTCCGGATCTGCCTTCGCAAGCGGCTCCAGAATCGCGAAGCCTTGACGGTAGGAGGCGAGCGCATCCTGCAGATGGCCTTGTGCGTACTGAACCCCGCCGACGGCTTTATAAGCTCCGGCAAGGTCGCGCTGCCACGTGATATTTTTAGGATCGAGCTTGAGTACCCTTTGAATGATGGTCAGCTGCTCGGTGTAAGACACGAGCGCGTCGCCGAGTTTGCCTTGCTTGACCTGGACGTTTCCCAAGGAATTGTTCGCAAACGCGAGGTCGAGTTGCCAATCGGTGTAATTTGGATCGGTCTTTGCGATGTGGTCGAGAGTCGCGAGCGAGTCGCGATAGGATTGCAGCGCGTCCTGCAGTTTGCCCTGCTGCACCTGTGTTCTGCCGATGTTCTGAAGGAACAAGGCTAAATCGTGCTGCCAGGAAGCATTGCCGGGATCGGTCTTTGCCAGCCGATCCATGCTGGAAAGACCGGCGCGATATGAATCCAGCGCACCGTTTAGATTTCCAAGTGCGAATTGGACTTCGCCATGTAGTTTGTTGGCGGTGGCCAATCGATGCAGCCAAAGGGCATTGTTCGGATGAGCGTCGGTGACTATCGCAAGAATGTCCCGCTCTTTCTGGTAGGAATCTGCAGCAGCACGCATGTCATGTTGGGCCTGCTGAATGATGCCGATGTGTTCATGGCCGACGGCAAGGATATGCTGCCATTCGGCATTTTTAGGATCGGAATTCGCCAATTTTTCCGACACCGCAATCTCGTCATTAAAGGTACGCAGCGCTTCCTGGTGATTTCCCAGTGCGTATTGGATGTCGGCTACCTTGTCATAGCTAATGGCGAGGCCGCTCTGCAGTCCGCGATTGTTCGGATCGGCCGCTGCCAATTCCTGCATGATGGCAAGGCCGTCGCTGAATGATGAAAGCGCGCCCCGTGCGTCGCCTCGACTGCTCTGAACGTCACCCAGATTTTGCAGGCTGACGGCAAGATCGCGCCGCCATCCTTTATTGCCGGGATCGCTGGCAACAAGCTCGCTGATAATCTGTTTGGATTGTTGGGCGTCGGCGAGCGCGGCCGCAGTGTCGCCGGCAATCTTTCGTACCCGCGACGATTCCGCTAGCGCGGCAGCCTTGCTGTATTTGAGGTCCGGCGTAAGCGCTCCGGATTTTGTGAGTTGCTCTTGCAATCCCCGCGCGCGGTCGAGGATATCCTTGACGAGGCTGCTGGGAACCCCGACCGTGTCCTTGAACCGTTGTGCCAGGTCGAAGACAAGACTGTTTGCGGTCTTGGTCGCGGCCGCAAGCGTATCTTCGGCACGCTTGCGCTGTTGCTCGGCTAGTTGGCGCTGTTGTTCGGCAATTTGGCGCTGCTGGTCGGCAATTTGCCGTTCTTGCACGGCGATGCCGCGTTGCCAGTAAGCAAGCCCCGCCAGCGCCAGCGCCAGGACCAGGCCTGCCGCGAGGCTGCCGGTAAGGATGTTGCGGCGCCGGCTTGCTCCGCGCCGACTCTCGGCGACGAATTCCAGCATTTCCTCGGTCGGTACCGGCGCGTTATGCGGGCGCGTGCCGATCCAACGCTCTGCTGTCTCCAGCGCGGGCGAACGCAGCAAAAGCCCCCCGGGACGGCCTGCTGACGACCAGTGGCGGGCGGCCTCCCCGAATTCCGTGTGCTGTCTGATCCAACCAATGTCAGTTTGCAGCGCCTCGGTGAGCCGATCGGCGCTTCCCTCGAATTGGCCGGCGTCATCAAAAAAAATGAAATTCAGGCGCCGGAGCGGTTCGGGAATGGCGTTGTCGTCAGCACGTCGGCAGACGATCGGCGCAAAACGTTTATTCAGCGAAACCGCATACGCGACTTCCTTGGCGCAAATCTCCGAAGCGATCGCGTCGGGGCTGAGCGTGAAGATGATGGTATCCGCCTTCGCGATCAGGCCCTCGATGCGCTTCCACCAATCCTCGAAGGCGTAGATTTCCGCGCGATCGATCAGCGGCTCGAAGCCGCGAGCTTTAAGCGCCGCTTCGAGACGGTCCACAAAGGCCAAATCCCTGCGCGAATAGGAAATAAAGATCTTGGCCTTCGGCTCGGCTTGCAGTTTGCTGGCGTCAGCGGGCATCGTCCTCTTCCCAGATACGGACGTTATCAGATTGTTGCATCATCATGGAATGGCGACCCAGACCATCATCGGTCAATTGCAGTTCGACCAAGGCCGTCGCAGCCAAAATACCGAGCGCACGCCCACCCGATCGGGCAGGGGCCATGGTTGGTCAGCTGCAAATGCCACATTCACGGCTCGCTGTGTTGCGTCGAAGTCTTCGTGAGAGCTGATAAACACGATCCAATTTCGACGGCGCAAGTACATCCATGCGAAGGCGATGGCGTTGACACATGAAACCCTTCAATAGCGAAAGAATATCCGGCGGCCGCGTTATTTGGGTCTGAACCCCCGTCGGGCCAGCAGAACGAGAGCAACCAGCAGCGTAATTGCGCTCAGTCCAAAACAGGCGCCGGCGATCTGCAACGGAAACCAATAAGTTGCGCCGGCGGCCCAGTCGGCCGCCAGAACCGCGCCTCGGACCAGGAAGCCAGTGGCAAGCAAAAGCATGGCGCCACCGGCGATAAAGGGCGTTGGCTTGAAACCGTGGCGCCTCAACCATATTGCCGATGCGACGAGCGATGCACGTCCATAGCCACCACGAAGCCAACCGCGTTGGCGTCAGCTCACGAGCGTATTTCAAGGTTTCGACAAACGGCGCGACCATGCCGGCGAGCAGCGTGGGCCGGCCAAACTCGTGATAGATCACCGGCGTGACCGCATCGATGTTGCGCGCGCGCAGAACGTCGAGAACTTGAGCCGATCGCGGAGTGGACGGCGAAGCGCTTGACCGGATCAGGGTCCAGGTTCGTGCAAATCCTCCCCAGCCGTGCCAGTCAGAAACGGCGATCAGCGCCATGTGCTGCGACCGTTGCACCGCCACCAGCGCCACCTTTAGCGCGTCGGGCAACTTGGGATGACCGAAATTGGCAATCTCGAAGCCGTCGACACCGGCATCAACAAATCGCTGAAGGTCGTTTTCGTGCAGATTGAACGAGAGCGCTATCACGGCGCCGCCCGCCGAGTGAACCGCTTCGATCAATGCCGGCAACCCACTGTCGTCACGCTCGCCCCCCTGCCGCTCGAACGAGCGATAAGGCGGAAAGTCCGGTGGGATTCCGAGGGCCACGAGATTCTTTTCGTTCGCTGCGAATTCTACTCCGGCGAAAACCTCAGGAAGCTTGCCTTCGGCGTTCACGCACAGTGGCGCCGGCGCCCGGCCCTCCTCCGGCGGGTGCTCTGTGGCGGCGACGAGGCTGTATCCGCGGCCGCGGTGATAGGCGAGATTGCTGCGGCACGAGGCAAAAGAATCGTACGACACATACGTATGGGAGTGGAGGTCGGCGGCAACAATTTCGGGATTGCTGACAACGAGCCGCCAACTCGGAAGAGGAACGAGGATCACAAAGGCCAGATACAGGCCGGCGACCAGAACCGCGGCCAGCGCAACACCGCAGCTTTCGGCGGGCACTCGGTACAACGGTCTCTTACGCTGTCGCAGCAACTGATAGACGCGCGCGATTGCGACGATAACGGCGAGCCACGCAAACGCAGCGACGGCGGCGACAATATAATTCGGTGCGCCGACGATTATCGCTGCCGGCGCCGTCAATGGCTCGATCGCGATCGCCGCTACCGGCCAATCAAAATGCGCGTTAATCCCCTGCAAGGGAAGGTTGGTGCGTGCATCAAGCGGGGTTGGACCCTTGAATGAGGCAGTAGCCGCGAGGATCGTGATCAGGACAAGCCAGGCGAAGGCAATGATCCCAAACCCTTGCTTTCTCACGGACATCGGTCCAGCGTTCATCTCGTCATGGGGCCGCGGCTTGGGCGCAACCAAATGCGTTGTCAACAAGATAGGGCTTTACCAAGGTCGCTGGCTCACATTCCAGCGACATCGTCACCGGTGCGCACCGGTTTGAAGCCGGGCTTAGGTCTTGCACTGGGCATTCTGGGCACAATTACACTCGCGCGCCTCATCGGTCTTTATTTTTCGACCGTCGATCTTTTTTACGATGAGTCTCAGTATTGGAGCTGGTCGCGCGAATTGGCGTTCGGCTATGTCACCAAACCGCCGCTGCTTGCCTGGATCATCGCTACCGCTACCCATGTTTGCGGCGACAGCGAAGCTTGTGTTCGCGCACCGTGTCCGCTTTTCTATCTCGGCACCAGCCTTGTCGTATATGCGATTGCCGCCAGGCTCTATGACGTCAAGGTCGCTTTTTTTGCGGCTTTATCGATTGGGCTCGCGCCCGGGGTTGCATTTTCTGCTCGCATCATCTCGACGGACGTTCCGCTGCTTTTCTTCTGGGCACTTGCGCTGTTTGCCTACGTGAAATTGCTCGAGGCCGGAGATCTGCGCTGGTCCATCCTGTTGGGCCTGTCAATTGGCTTTGGTATGCTTGCCAAATACGCAATGATCTATTTTTTTCCCGGCATCGGGCTGGCGGCTGCGTTCGATCGCGACGCGCGTCGCCTGCTTAGCGATCCGGGGTTTTTGATCGCCTTCGGGGTCGCGTCGCTGGTGATTGCGCCGAATGTCATTTGGAATTTTGACCATGGATTCTCGACGTTGCACGAGGTTGGGAACAATGCCGTCAGGGACGGTCTTGAGTTCAACTGGCGCAACGGTCTTGAATTTATTGGCTCTCAGTTTGGCGTCTTCGGGCCTGTCCTTTTTGCGGTTCTGCTCGCTGCCGTTGCGCGTATCGGCTCGTCCTTCGTCAACAGGGCTGATCGCTTGATGCTCGCATTCGCCATTCCACCCCTGGGGCTCATTACAGCGATAGCCTTCGTGACCAGGGCAAATGCCAATTGGGCGGCCACGGCCTTTATTTCGGGCGCAATTGTTGCGGTTGCCTTGCTGGTGCGCCTGGAGGCTTGGAAGTGGCTGGCGGCAAGCATTGCGCTCGGTTTAGGTCTCCAAGGTCTGCTTCTCATCGGCGACGCATGGGCAACAAAAATTCATCTTCCTTTTGGTGCGCGGGGCGACCTGTATGCGCGAACCCTCGGCTGGCGCTCCTTCGCTGAGCAGGCTGGCGAAATGGCACGCCGTGTCGGCGCGCGAACGATCGTTGGCGATTGGCATTCCGAAACCGCTTCGCTGTTTTATTATTGGAGGGATCAGCCCGAACAAATCCTCGCGTGGCCGAATCGACCAACACCGGCCGATAATTTCGAGCTGACGCATCCCTTTACAGAGGGTGCGGCACAACCAATTCTATTTGTCACCGCTTGCCAAAATCCGTTGCCGCTGGCGGACTATTTTTCCGATGTCGAGGGGCTCGGCGTCATTGTTGCGCAGAGCGGTCCGTCCACGGCGCGCTACTTTCATGCGTTCAAGCTTGCAAGGCCGCGCGGCCCAATCCCGCCCCGCGAGGGCTGCCCAAACTAGCCACGACCGCGGCCGCGCGGCCATTTTTTCGATTTTGCCTCAAGGGTGGGTCGTCGATGATAATGAAATCACCGCCGTGCCCGTCAGGCTAATATGGGACCCATCATGTCAAAAGTTGCCCTCGTCACAGGCGTTACCGGTCAGGATGGGGCCTATCTCGCCGAACTCCTGTTGTCCAAAGGATACGTAGTCCACGGCTTGCGCCGACGTTCGTCATCCTTCAACAGCGGGAGAATCGAGCATCTCTATCGCGACCTCCACGAGAGCGATGTGAAGTTCTTTCTCCACTACGGCGATCTGACGGATTCGTCGAATCTCACTCAATTGATCCAGAAAATTCAACCGGACGAAATCTATAATCTGGCGGCGCAAAGTCATGTGTACGTGAGTTTTGAAAGCCCGGAATATACCGCCAACGTAGACGGCCTCGGCACACTTCGTCTTCTCGAAGGAATCCGCATCGCTGGCCTGGAGAGGAAGACCCGTTTTTATCAAGCGTCTACGTCCGAGCTTTTCGGCAAGGCGGTGGAGACGCCGCAAAACGAAGCCACGCCGTTCTATCCGCGCAGCCCCTATGCCGTCGCCAAGCTGTATGCCCACTGGATTACCGTAAATTATCGCGAAGCCTACGGCATACACGCATCTACTGGCATTCTGTTCAATCACGAAGGTCCGACGCGCGGTGAGACGTTTGTCACGCGAAAGATTACGCGCGCTGTTGCCGCGATCAGCCTGGGACGCCAGGACAAGCTTTACCTTGGAAATCTGGACGCGCGGCGGGACTGGGGCCATGCGCGAGCCTTTGTCGAAGGGATGTGGCTTATTGTGCAGCAGCCGCAACCCGGTGATTACGTGATGGCTACTGGAGAGACTCACAGCGTCCGCGAATTTGTTGAAATGGCTTTCAGCGAGGCTGGTAAGCCGGTGCTTTGGAAAGGCTCCGGCGTCGATGAGGTAGGGGTCGACATTGCAAGCGGTCGTGTGGTTGTTGCCGTGGATCCTCGTTTCTTGCGTCCGACCGAAGTAGAGCGGCTGC
The DNA here is from genome assembly GCA_963850245.1 of uncultured Alphaproteobacteria bacterium. Classification (GTDB taxonomy): domain Bacteria; phylum Pseudomonadota; class Alphaproteobacteria; order Rhizobiales; family Xanthobacteraceae; genus BOG-931. The sequence goes on from CAWKLA010000004.1 coordinate 13,502, forward strand.
AAGGGGACAGTTCCAAGGCCCGCGACACGCTCGGATGGCATCATCGGATCGATTTCAAGGATCTGGTGCGCGAGATGGTTCAGCACGACCTGCACCTGCTGAAGAAAGAAATGACGCAGGGATCGTGATCCGCGATAGGCGTTTGGACGGCAATGACCGAGCGACGGGCGCTGATATTCGGAGTGGCCGGACAGGATGGCGCCTATCTGGCGCGACTGCTTCATCGCCGCGGGTATGACGTTCACGGCACGTCGCGCCATCTGGCGAATGACAGTTCCGGAATGTCTAATCTCCATCGCCTGGATATTAAGGAAAGCGTTCGGGTCCATCGCGTGTCGCCGCTGGACGCGCCGCATGTCAACGAACTGGTCGGGGCTCTGCGGCCGACTGAAATATATTATCTGGCGGGGCAGGCGTCCGTTGCACTGTCATTCGAGCAGCCAGCCGAGGCCATTTCGAGCCACGTCATCGGCGCATTGAATGTCCTTGAGGCAATCCGCCGGTTTCAACCGGCGGCGCGGCTGTTCAATGCCTCGTCGAGCGAGATTTTTGGCCGCTGCGACGAGCAGCGGCCCGTCACGGAAAACTCGCCGATCAGGCCGATAACGCCCTATGGCGTCGCCAAGGCAGCATCGACCGCCCTGGTCGCCACTTATCGCGAAGCCTACGGCCTTCATGTCTGTTCCGGAATGTTGTTCCCGCATGAATCGCCAATCCGTCCGGAAAGCTATGTTGCGGCGCGAATCGTCAACGGTGCGATTGCTATTACGCGGCGGCGCGCGACAAGGCTTACGCTTGGTAATCTCCAGATCGTGCGCGACTGGGGTTGGGCGCCGGATTTCGTCGAGTGCATGTGGCTCATGCTGCAACAAAGCGAGCCTCGGGATTTCGTGATCGCCACTGGCGTGGCATGCTCATTGGAGCAATTTGTTGGTCACGTGTTCGAGCGGCTGGGATTGGACTGGCGCGCGCATGTCACCATCAACGACGCTCTCATACGGCCGAGCGACGTGGCTTTCATGGTCGGCAATCCCGAGCGCGCCAAGTCCGTACTCGGTTGGTCGGCTACGCTGCGCATGCCCGAATTGGCCGACCGGCTGGTGGAAGCCGCGCAAGCCCAGTTGCCCGACTGATGCGTCCCGCCCCAACAGACCAGCCCATGGCAAATCGTCCGTCGCATCGGTCGAACGCCGGGTTTCATTGTGTTCCGATTGTCAATGATGCTTGCCTGCGCTCTCGCGTGACAAAATAGATATTACGTAGATAGACGAACAATCCGAAGGCTTGGCCGACGATGAATACCGCATCTTTCCTGTAAAGCGCGTACGCCAACAGAAGGACGCCGCCGCAAATCGAGAAAATCCAAAAGGCCAGCGGAATAACGCTACGGCCAGCCCGTTCCGAGGCCACCCACTGTACGAGAAAGCGCATGGTGAACATAAGCTGGGCGGTCAAGCCAAGGAACGACCACCAATCAAGTCGGGTGACCAATACGTCGTTTAAATAGGCGCTGATCGCGCCCGATAGATCAGCTAACAAGGGTGACCTCGTCGTATCGTGGAATGCGATTCCTGCGGTGGATCAGCCACCATACCCCCGCCAGGTCAAGAATGCCGATCCACAGCCGATTCCACACGCCGTAATTTGACGTCCCGTGCCGGCGCGGCCGATCGACTACATCGATATAGCCGACCGTCAGCCCTTCGCGCCGAACCAATGCGGGCAGAAAGCGGTGCAGGCCATCAAAATACGGTAATGCCAAAAACAGATCGCGGCGGAATGCCTTGAGCCCGCAACCGGTGTCGCTGGCACCGTCTCTGAGTGCGGCTTTGCGAACGCCATTGGCGATGCGCGATTGAAGTTTTTTGAAACCCGATGTCTCGCGGCTGACACGCCGGCCGGCGATGAGTTCGACGCTCGGTGAATTCTCGAGCGCCACGATGAGGCGGGGAATAAATGCCGGATCGTTCTGGCCGTCGCCGTCAATCGTAACAATGGTGGCCGCTCGCGCCAGGCGAACACCGGTACGAATCGCTGCCGACTGACCGCAGGACTCAGCGTGTACGATCTGTCTTAGCCACGGAAATTGCGTCATCAAACTTCGCAATTCCTCTTCAGTCGTGTCCTCGGAGCCGTCGTTGACACAGACAACTTCGAAAGCGCGGCCTTGCAAAACCGTGGCGATCTCTTCGACGAGAGGTCCGATATTGCCAGCTTCGTTCCGCGCCGGCACGACCACGGACACAACGGGAGCGGGATTGTTGCCTTGTGACATGGAAGATGTCCGTAGTGTGCACGCCGATCAGGGGCAATCGGGCGATTTCGTCGCGCTCACTGCCCTCCTTTAGTTTCAAAGACCGCGATGGTCACCCATCGGCCCTTGCTGATATTGACGGCTTGGACAGACGACCGATTGTCATAGTGTAATCCGATTGCCGCAGCACGGGCCGCAAACGCCTGCTCTTGGTCCACTTCGACAAAAGCAAAACCACATCCCCCTCGTTGGAGGAAATCCGCGGCGTCGGCCGCGTCGTCCGTGAGGTAGGTCGAGGTGCCGGCGAGAAATACCAGGCTCGGTTCTTCATACCCGGCGCTGGCGACGGCCGGATGCGCGCAATCCGCTTGGCGCAACACCGCGGCAAGTGTGACGCTCGGAAATAGCTGCACCAGCGACGGCGTTATAACGGTGTAAACGCTAAAAGCGACCAGGAGCGACGACGCCGTCGCATAGCCGAATGCCCGCTCAGCACCCTCACTGATATAGAAACGCCACGCCAAGAAGCCGAACACAGCGCTTGCGACGAGGAACGGGGATACGAGCAGCGCAAGCCGGCCATCGGTGACGGCCACAGAAATGATCACGGCGGTGCTGATAACGGTCGGGAGAACGAACCACCAAACAACTCCGCGCGCTAGCCATCGTCGGCTCGATTGCACTTTCATTTCGAGTGCATTGGCTATCAGAATGGCGATGGCCGGATAGAGGGGCAAGACGTGATGTGGCAATTTGGTTATGGTCAATTCAAATACGATCCACGACGGCACGAGCCACGCCAGCAGGAAACGTTGGACGGGCTCGCGGCGGGTCGCCCAAACGGCAGGGAACGCGACGAACGCCAGCGCTGAGGCGGGGAAGAAGGTTAAAAAGAACAGGAGGAGGTAAAGTCCCGGCGGCCCGCCGTGAAATTCCCGTGCGCTCACGACCTTGGCCATCATATCTTCGTTGATCGCGGTCGTGAAGAACTCACTGCCGACGCGCGTGTAGATTGCGGCGAACCAGGGCAATATCAAAAGAAACATCCAGGCCGCTCCGGCGAGCGGACGAAGAGCCCGCAGCCAGGCCACGCTGCGATCGGTTATCGCCAGCGTCACAATTGTTAACCCGACGACCATCAAGATTATTGGGCCCTTGATAAGAATTCCTACGGCGAGCATGGTCCAAAAAATCGCCAATAGTTTCCATCGAGGACGCGCGGGCTGGACCTCACTCGGTCCGAGATAGATGCGCGCCAACGCTCCCATGGCAACCACGATGGTGAAGAGCAACGTCGCGTCGGTCTTGGCAAGATGAGCTTCGACGCCAAGGAGTATGGAAGAGGCCATGAATAACGCGGCCAGCGTCGCGGCGCGCCGACTGACGCCAGCAAGCGCGCACCAATAGGTCGCGAGAACCGCCCCGATAGCTCCAATCAGCGATGGCACGCGATAGAGCCAAATGGTCGTCCGTGCTTCGGGAAATCCAGCCGCCCCGGCCAAATTTACGATGGCCGCCTGCAGCCAATAGATGCCGATGGGCTTGCGGTAGCGCGTGTCACCCTGGTAGCGGATGTCAATGTAATCGCCGGTCTCGATCATCTGCTTCGTGGCTTGTGCGAAATAGGCTTCGTCGCGATCTACGGGCGGAATACGAAAAAATCCTGGAAGAAAAGCGACAAGCGCCACGAGGACGAGGAAAAGACCTGCCCGTCGGTGCGAGCCGGCCGCATAATCCAAAACAGCTGAAAAGCCGCACCCTAGCCGACCGGATCGCCGAGGCACGCTGCCGGTGGTACTCATTCTTTGCTGATGTCTCGAATTTCGTGGCATTAATAGCGTAAATCGCGCGGCCGAGGAAATGCCAGCGGCCCGTTCGAGTTGCCCCGGATTGCCGAGGCAATGTCCACGGATCTGCCATCCAATGAGCGATTTCACCTATTCATTTCGCCTCAATCCGTGGTCTCCGGAAACGGAGTTCCGCCATGACTGCGAGTCGCTGTTCTGGAAGAATAGAATTGGCGAAGGTCGCGTTCGTTACTCAACAATTCGAGAGGTGCAGGTCTACAAGGTACGATATTTGGGGTCGCGGGCGACCTATTGGCGCTGCGTTCTTCGTTATGGCAGCGGAGGCAAAACCTGTCTGCAAGCGGCTCATTTTTTGGGGTTTCGTCAAATAGAAGATCAGACACCGACCTACATTCCGTTTATCAAGAAACTGGAAGCGCGGATCGCCGAGGCGAATCCCACAGCCGTATTCCGCGAAGGACGTCCGTGGCTCGCCTATTGGGACGCGGCTTTGGGCGCAATGTTTGTTCTTGCGCAGAAGGCGACCCGGCTCGTCAGCCTAAACAGCGCCTCGGATGCGTTCTCCTGGCTGATGCGCATGATTGGCCCTCGGCTCAAAGGGCAACGGATCGCTCGGGCGAATCTCGCAGCGGCATATCCGGAGAAATCCCGAGAAGATATTAACGTCATCCTGCGCGGGATGTGGGACAATATTGGCCGCCTGTTCGTCGAGTATGCCCATCTCGACCATTTATGGGATTTCGATCCGGACGGCCCACCCGGCCGCATTTCGGTCGACGACACCACCCGAAGGCGCTTCATAGAGCTGCGCGACAGCAAGGGGCCGTTCCTGTTGTTTGGTGCGCACTTGGCAAACTGGGAATTGCTTCCCTGGGCGGCAGGCTGCCACAGAGGCGAAGCAACGATCCTTTATCGAGCGCCCAAGATTGCATCGATCGAACGTGAACTCGCCAAACTACGCGCCGGAGCGAAAGTTGACTTTATCCCGGCGAGCGTGAGCGCGATATTCAAGATCAATAGAGCGCTGCGGCGTGGCGCCATTTTGGGGCTGCTTGTGGACGAACATTTTGCCCGGGGGATCGACGTGATGTTCTTCGGGCGTCCATGCAAGGCGACGCCGATCCCCGCACAGCTGGCTCGCCGTTTCGATTGCCCGCTATATGGCGCAAGAATGATACGGCTGGCGGGTGGCAGGTTTCGTCTCGATATTACAGAACCGATACACGCGCCACGCGATCCGAGCGGCAGGATTGACGTCGCTGCCGCCACGCAGCTCATGACCACAGTCATCGAGGGCTGGATCCGGGAGAATCCTGGACAATGGCTTTGGCTTCAGCGCCGTTGGCGATAGCGTCCGGGAGGAAGACTTGCCGGATCGACCACCGCCAATTAAATCAAAATTGCCGGCTTTCAACCCTCTCAGACAATTCGACATCGCACGGACTTCTTTCGGGCGGCTCTTCGACGCGCTGGTCGATCCCCCGCGCTGCGAACGAACATTTGCCTGCCTGCTCGGCGGGTACCTGGCCGCCTGGACGATCTATGCCGTTCTCGCGAACGGGGGTCAGGATGTGCATTTCGACATGGGCGAGTTGGTGGCCTGGTCGCGGGAGATCAGCCTTGGCACACCGAAGCACCCGCCGCTGGCGGTCTGGCTGGTCGAGATTTGGTTTAGTGTATTCCCGCTTGAGGACTGGGCCTACTATCTCCTCGCCGTGCTGTTGCCGACCGTTTCACTGTGGGTCGCGTGGCGAGTATCGGCGCGTTATCTTTCTCCTGAGAAACGCGTCATCGGCGTGGCGCTCCTGACGCTTGTGCCGTTCTACAATTTTCACGCGCTCAAGTTGAATGCCAACACCGTCCTGCTGCCGCTTTGGGCGGCGACGACGTGGTGGTCTCTGCGAGCCCTGGATACGCGACAAGTCGGATGGGCGGCGCTGGCCGGCGTCGGCGCAGCCGCGAGCATGCTCGGCAAGTACTGGTCTATATTTCTCATCGCCGGCCTCGGACTTGGCGTGCTGGCCGATCCTCGCCGCGGCGCATATTTTCGATCGCTCGCACCGTGGGTGACGATCATCGTTGCGAGCGCTTTGCTGGTGCCACACGCCGCATGGGTCGTGGCGCATGATTTTCAGCCGTTTCGCTATGCGAAGGGGGTCCACGACGCATCCTTCGTCGCTGCGGCAAGGTCGTCGTTTGGCTTCATCGCCGGCGCTTTCGCCTACATCGTCGCACCGATTGTTCTTGGTATTTTCGCCACCAGACCGAACTGGCGAGCGATTGGCGACACACTGTGGCCAGTCGATCAGGAGCGGCGCGCAATCGTCGTTACGTTTGTTGCACCACTGCTGCTTGCGGCTCTGGTGGCGCCGCTCATGCAGGTCAGGATCGTCTCGCTCTGGTCGATGCCTGCGATGACGCTGCTTCCGGTCCTGCTCTTTTCGTCGCCACGCGTGACCATCTCTCGCGAAGCCGCAATACGCATTTTGGCGTTGGCGATCGGCTTTCCGCTCATCATGGTTGCGTTGTCACCCGCGATTGCTTTCGTCATTCATCGCCAAGGTGCGGCGAACTACCGTGATCACTATCGGCTTATCGCGCAGTCCATCGAACATGCCTGGCGCGAGCGAACGGACAGGCCGCTCCGCATCGTAGGGAGCGAGCCGGATTTGGTGAACGGAATTTCTTTCTATCTGCACGACCGGCCGTCGACGTTCAGCATTCTGGGCCCGGAGCTGACCCCCTGGGTAGACGACGACCGGATTGCCCGAGAGGGTATCGCTATGGTGTGTCCGGAAGCCGGAGCCGATTGCATCCGGGCGATGACCGCGTACGCGTCGCGCTATCCAATAGTAGCCAGTAGCAAGCAAGTAACGCTTGCCCGTCAGTATCTCGGGACGCTGGACACTGCGGTGACATATCGCATTGTGGTCCTGCCGCCGCCATAGCGCATCTGGTCGGTCTGCGCCGCCAAGGCTGCTCAGGGCAGCCAGGCAACGACGTGGATTCGGCCGCTGTGTTGCAGAAATTGCAGGTATTCCGCTAACGGCACGACCAGAAACAACAGGCAGGCGTCAATAAAAGTTCTTATCACCGTTTGCGGTTTAGCGAAGCGGAACGAGGCGCCTTGCCACGACCATCCGTGCGGCAGAAAACGAGGCACGCGCGCCACATAGTCTCGGTAGGCGTTGCCGTGCAGGGCGAGCATGGTCCGCTCTTCATCGAGAGTGCGGCGATAGAGTACAATCGCAACGGTGGCGCCCGACGCTATTGCAAACGACACCCCCCCGAACACCGCACCTATGCCAATGCCTCCGATCATCGAGAAAACATAAAGCGGGTTGCGAGTGACGGCGTAGGGACCTGCCTCGATGAGTTCATAGGTTTTGCGATTGCCCAGGAACAGCGAACACCAGGTACGCCCGACGATGCAGACGATCATCATGCCGATACCGAGGATCTGAATGACCTTCTGCTGACTTTCCGGCCAACGAGACGCTGTAAAAATAAAGAGCGGGCTGATCGCCGCAATCGCAATCATTATCGGTATCCGTCGGCGATCAATTGACAGCCGGCCCTGATCACGTCCGGTGAAGCGACCAAACATCCGAACACCTCTAGCCCTGCGAACAGGCAGGCGCGGTGGAGACCACTAGTATACGCTTGATATGGGCCCGTCTCAGCGGCTAAGTAGCCTTTGGGGCGGTATCCACCAGATCGTGAAGTTGGAGTATGGCCGGCGGTGCGAATTGCCGTTTGGGAGCCTGTAGTGAAAATCGCGATTGGGATTGTTTCACTAGAGCCAAAGGGCGGTTTGCAGCGCGATTGTCTGAATATCGCGCAAATTTTGCACGACCGTGGGCACGACGTCACGGTTTTTACGTCGCGTCCGGCCCGACCTCAGGTGCAGTCTCTTGAGGTCGTCGTCATGCCCATTCAGACCCGCACAAATCATCGCCGCGATTTGACGTTCGCACGGGAATTCGGCGCCGCCGTCGGCGGCAAATACGACCGGGTTATCGGGTTCAACAAGCTGCCCGATCTGGACGTTCTGTACTGCGCCGATCCTTCGGTCCACGACAAGAAACGCAGTTGGTGGGCGCGTCTCACGCCTCGACATGCCGCACAAATGTTCCTGGAACGCGCGTGCTTCGGCAAGCGCAGCCGTACGCGGGTTTTGTTGCTTTCGCAGGCATCAGCTTCCAGCTATCGCCGCCATTGGAATACGCCTGTCGAACGGATCGCAGTCCTGCCGCCCGTCGTCGATCCAAGCCGTCGTCGCGGGCATTTGCGGACGTTCGAGTACCGCACGTCAGCACGTCAAACACTAGGGCTTCCGCTCGGCGCCACGATCTGGCTCTGGATCGGCACCAAGCCACACAAGAAGGGCTTGGACCGTGTCGTCGATGCCTTGCGACATTACCCGGACAGCTTGCTCGCGATATTGGGAGTAGAGGCAGATTCCGCCGAGGGCATGAGGATCGCCCCGCACGTCGAGCGGGCCAATGTCGGCGATAGAGTCCGTTTTCTTGGCTACCGCGAAGATGTTCCCGATGCAATGTCCGCGGCCGACCTTCTTGTTCATCCCGCACGTCTGGATGTGACAGGTCAAGTCATCCTGGAAGCGCTGATCAACGGTCTGCCGGTAATCACCTCGGAGGTCTGCGGTTTTGCGCAATTCGTGAACGACGCCGCGGCGGGCATCCTGATACGCGAGCCTTTTGATAAATCCGAATTCGAAAGGGCGCTTGACGAGATGATGAGCCCATCTCGTTTGGCGTCGTACTCGCGAAACGGAATAAGCTACGGCCTTAATCACCTGCGGATGGATGGGTTGGAATCAGCCGCAGATATCATCGAAGGGCGCCGACCCGTTGCTTCACGAAATTTTGGCTGAACTGACCAGCGAAGGCCGAGGAGCGGATCGCGGCTAGCTGTAGCTCCGATGAGGCAAGCGCCCGTCGGAGTTGGCCGGCAGCAGCGCCTGATTGCCGGGAAACTGCAGGTGAAACAAAGTGGCATAGCGGCCACCGTGCCGCAGCAGGATATTGTGCCGGCCCGATTCGACAATCTCGCTGTTATCAACGACATGGATGCAATTGGCGTCGATGATCGTATTCAAGCGGTGCGCGATGACGAGCGTCGTTTTGCCGGCGCATAATCGGCGTAACGCCTCCTGTACCTTCTGCTCGGACTCGCTGTCGAGCGATGCGGTCGGCTCATCCAACAAAACGATCGGTGCGTTCTTGATCAGAGCTCTCGCGACGGCTACGCGTTGACGCTGGCCCAATGAAAGATGTGAGCCGAATTCACCGACTTGCGCGTTATAGCCGAGCGGAAGACTGGTGATAAAATCGTGAATATGCGCGGCCTTTGCCGCGGCGATGAGCTGCGCTTCGGTGGCGTCGGGCATCCCACAAATAATGTTGTCGCGAATCGTTCCGCGAAACAAAAATGGCTCTTGTCCAACATAGGCGATGTTGGCTCGCACCGACTGGCGGGATACCTCGCCGAGGCGTTGACCGTCGATGGTGATTGTACCGTTCTGCGGTCGATAGAAGTCGAGCAGGAGGTTGAAGATGGTGGACTTGCCTCCGCCCGAGGGTCCGATCAGCGCCGTAACTTGTCCCGGCTCGGCGACAAAACACGTTTCGCGCAGTATCGGCTCGCCGGGACGATATGAGAAATTCACATCGACGAACTCGATGCGACCATTGGTAATCGAAAGCGCCGGTTTATCGCTATCGTCGCCTTCCGCCGGCGGCGAGTCGAGAAAATCGAGCAGGCTGCGAAGGCCCACCACATTGTTGCTGAGATCGACGTTCACGCGCGCAATGCGTTTCGCGGGTTCGTAGGCCAGCAGGAAGGCGCCGATGAACGAAATGAATTGTCCCGGTGGCGCTCCATTTCGCATGATGAGGTAGCCGCCGTAAAGCAGAAGTAATCCTACGGCGCAGCCACCGAGCGTCTCCATGATCGGGCCGCTCCTATTCGACACCTGTGCCATTTTATTGGACGCGCGCTCGACGCCCGCTATGTCTTGGGATATTCGCTGTCGCATCATGGGCTCGAGGTTGAATGCTTTGACGACCCGAAAGCCGTGAACCGTCTCCTGCAGAACCTGCAGAATGTCGGCACTGCCCGAAAACTGCGAAAGCGCCAGCGACTTTACCCGTTTGACCAGCTTACGTACCCCAACGACCGCCGGAGGCATGACCAAAAAGCCGATCAGGCACATGAGTGGATCCTGGACGACCATGACGGTGACCAGCCCGATGAGCACCAGAAGGTCGCGGCCGAGCGCCAGAAAAAGGATATTGAGCACCGCTGTCACTGCCGAAGTGCCCTGCATGAAAGCAGTCATGAAATGCGCGGAATGCCGGTCGGCAAAATATTCCATGCCCTCACGGACAAGCTTGTTGAACATGCGTTGCTGATTTTCCGCGGTGATCCGGTTGCCGACGCGCGCAAGCATCACGCCCTGGCCGTATGTCGCAAATCCCTTCGCGCAGAACAGGGCGATGGTTGCGAGCGCCAGCGTTGCCACCTCCGAAAAGCTGCCGCGGAAATAGATAACATTGACCACATGGGCGATCCCGTAGGCGAAGATCGCGGTAGCCCCCGCGGCCACCCCCATAAATGCGGTGACAGCCACGTAGCTTTTCCAATGGGCGCGGCCGCTTTCGCTCCAGGCTCGCAATATCAAGCCCGTATCGCTTTTGCGATCCGGAACAATGAGCCGTCTGAAATGCCGGAACATGACTACTACACAACGCTAACGACCGGTCCCAAGCGACGATCGATCCGCGCTCGAGGCCGTACGCGTGAAGAATGGAATAGCGATATCCCAGCCACGCATCGCAGTCAAAGACGGTGGTCCAAATCGGTCCTCGATTTGGTGTGACGGTCCCTTACCGGCCAGCCGATTGCTGCCATCGGCGGCGTGTCGGCGCTTTGTCCAAGGATATATCACGTGCTAAGCACGCCGCACCGGGCGACGAGAAGCCGCTGCCGGCAGCCTCGAAGGCGTGCTGTCATAGAGCCAATTGATGCCAGATACTTCCGCGCATGATCGGCCCGCGACAGTGTGGATGGATGTCACGACAAGCTGGAGAAACCGCACCAATTCGATGAACGGTACGCTCCGGATCGAGCAAGGTTACGGCGCCGCGCTTGCGAAAATCATTCCGGAAAACCTGCGTTTCTGTCGTTATAATCCTACGCAAAAGCGTTTTCTCCCCGTTGCGGCCCTACCAATAGCTGGCAGGCAAGAGGTGCCTGTACGTGATCGGGAAATCGCGGCCGCCGCCCCCGATGACCGCACAATTGGCGTCGTTCGCAAGGTCGAGCGGATCGTTCGGCGGTGGCGACGCTCGGCAGCAGCGGGTGCCTTCCGTTTCATGCCGGGCTTTGGCGACGATCGCGCGGCGCTCGTGGAAAGCCGCGCTGGAGACGTCCTGTTGCTCGCCGGCGAAACGTGGAGCCGTCACGATTTCTCGGTACTGCGTAGCGTTCGTCAAAACGGTGGCGTGCGTATTGCGGTAGTCTGCCAGGATCTGATCCCGGTCAAATTTCCCCAATTTTTCGATGGCGGTGATTTTCCGGAGCGTTTTCGGCGCTACGCCGACTTTCTGATCAACGACGTGGATCTGGTCATCGCTATTTCCGAGCAAACGAGAAACGACATTTTGGAATATGCCGGTGCGCACAACGGTCTGCTTGGCGACATCAGGACGATCGAACTCGGTCACGACGTGGACGATACGACACACGAAAACAGTCCGCCAACGGCCAACCCGGACTTCGGAAAGTTCGTCCTCAGTGTCAGCACGATCCAGTCGCGCAAGAATTTTGGCCTGCTTTATCAGTTGTGGCGACGTCTCTCCGAGGAGAAACTCCCAAATCTGCCGAAGCTCGTCATCGTCGGCCGCCCCGGCTTTGGCAGCCGAGACCTGCTATGGCAGATCAAGCATGACCCAGCGGTTCGCGATTGCATGGTGGTCTACCCTGGCGTGTCGGACGCAACGTTATCGCGGCTCTATCGCGATTGCATCTTCACGCTTTATCCGTCGTTTTACGAGGGATGGGGCCTACCGGTCTCCGAAAGCCTCGCGCACGGGAAATTCTGTATTGCCTCGAACACACCGGCACTCGAAGAGGCCGGCCAAGGACTTGTCAGGCATATCGACCCCCTTGATTTTGCAGCCTGGCAGAGCGCAATCGTCGAGCTCGTTGGATCACCGGACCTGATCTCGCAATTTGAGCGCCGCATCAGGGAGCGTTATCGTGCCGTGACTTGGCGGCAATCAGCGGAACGTCTGGCTAATATGTTACGGACACCGCAACGTCCGCACTCGTAGGTTGGCGTTGCGGCGTCACTCGTTTGTCCACGAAGGATTTTATTTGTTCGACGAGACGTCGGCATTGTCATGACCTCGGATCCAAAAGTCTCCGTCATCATGCCCGTCCGCGACGGCGAGCGATGGCTGGCCGCGGCAATGCAAAGCGTGCTCGAACAATCTCTGGCGGAATTTGAACTTATCGTCATTGACGATGGCTCGATTGACCGCTCGTCCGAGATCATTGAGGCGTTGAGTGCCAGGGACAATCGCATTCGATCCGTTCGCCACGAAAAGCCACAGGGCCTGGTCATTGCGCTTAACAGCGGCCTTGCGCTTGCGCGGGCTCCCCTTGTCGCACGGCTTGACGCGGATGATGTGGCGCTGCCCGATCGCTTCGTGCGGCAAGCGCAATGTTTCGCCGGCAGACCGACGCTCGTGCTCTTAGGCTCCTGGGCGGAAAGAATTGACGGCGAGGATCACCCTATCGGTCATGCACGCCCCGAAACGGATTCAGAGCGACTGGCGGCGATACTGCGGGACAAAAATCCATTTGTTCATTCCTCGATAATGATGCGCGCCTCCGTGGTGCGGAAGCTCGGCGGCTACCGGAATGCGTTTTTCGGAGCCGAGGATTTCGATCTTTGGCTCAGGATGTCGGAACATGGCGCCATCGCCAACTTAGCTGAGCCCCTCGTGCGCTACCGCGTGCATGAGGGAAGCACGAGCCGCCGTTTCGCCGTGCGCCAATGTTTTTCGGTCCGGCTCGCCCGGTTGGCGGCGGCTTCCCGCCGCTCGCTTGGGACCGATCCGGCGGAGGCGTTGCACGAACCGCCCGACTGGTGGGCTTCGCGGGCTTCGCTGGAGTTTTATTCGGAAGCCGCCCAAATCTGTCGTTTTCTCGATTTGGCCGATCCGAACACGACCGTCGCCGCCGGCTCAACAAACGACGTGCGCCCGCCGAGCAGGCAACAAATTCTCGGCTTCTCGCACGCCGAAAAGATGCTGGCGCGGCGGGCCGCGTTGAATATGCTGACGATGCGACATCGGCCCGCGACGCTGCCGCTTGGCAAATTGACCGCCGCTCTCCTGACTTTGTCTACCGGTCGAATGGTGCATCGACTGACGCGTCAGGCGGCGACAAAAGGAACGAAGCGTTGACGGCGTGGATCGACGTTACTGATTTCCTGCACCGGCAGGCGCGCACGCCGGAGGTAACCGGCATCCAGCGCGCATTGTCGGAAATGCTGAAAATCCTGCATCGATCCCCTGAGGTGCGATTTTGTGCATTCGAGCCGGAACTTTCCACCTTCGTGGACGTCGCATTCGACGAATTGTCTGGTCTTATCAGCGCCAGTCCACGGACAAGAAGATCTCTCTTTCGTGCGAAAGTAAAAAAATCGGCCGCTTCGCTGGTTCCGAGACCGATTCGCCGGCTTCCTGAACGTTACCGCGCGGCGAAAAAGGTATCGTGTGTCGCCGCATTTCGGGAAAATGATATTCTGTGTTGTTTGTCGGCTTTCTGGTATTTTCCCGACCACAACCTGCGTCTGCTGAAGGCCTGTTTCGTGTATCGGATGAAACTGGCCGTTTTGATATACGATTTGATACCAGCGCGTCATCCCGAATGGTTTGGAGTGGATTCTTCGATCAAATGGTCTGGAAAATTGGAGCTTCTGTTACGTGGTGCTAGTTTCGTGTTCGCGATTTCCAGGTTTGTTGCGTCGGATGTCGCCCAGTTTGCCCGCGAACGCAATATCTTGATTCCGGACGCTATCGTGCTTGAGTTCGGCGATCCGTTGCGCGGCTCGGTCGAACCAGAAGAATCGCAAAGTGCCGATGATCCCTACGTACTCATGGTTGGATCGATCGACCTTCGAAAAAATCAGATTTCCCTGTTGCCGGTATGGTCGCGCCTCTTAAAGGAGTTGGGCGAGGCCCAAACGCCGCGACTGATTTTGATCGGAGAAAATGGGATGAAGGCGTCAGAATTTCATCGAGCCCTTGGGGAGAGCCGCGATCTGAGCGGCAAAATAAGCGTATTGCGGCGGGTCGACGATCGGCGATTGTCGCGATATTATAAAGAAGCGCTTTTCACGATATTTCCGACATTGGCGGAAGGCTGGGGATTCCCGGTCGCCGAAAGCCTTTCGTTCGGCAAGGTCTGCATCGCTTCCGATGTTGATTCTGTTCGCGAGGTGGGCGGCGAACTCGCGTACTATATTGATCCGAGAAATCCCGAAAGTATCTACGATGCTGCCAGGAAGTTCATATTGGATGGCGAGGAGAGGAAACGCTGGGAGGATCGGATCCGATCCGGATACCAGCCTAGAAAATGGGAAACAACGGTTGAAACGCTTTTGGCTCCTCTGGTTTAGGTCGCCGACAGCCTAATCTGCCCGAGAAATTCAACAGGCGAACGGCGGACTCGATGGCGGGCGTGAGCGGGAAGTATCGTCGGGTCTCCGTGTCGAGGCGGATGATCGTCGATCTGATGTATTTTTCCAATTCGGTGCCTTTTGTCTCGATGGAACGGTCGGTGCGGTTTGACGACGTTGCGAAGGCGCAGGAAGATCACCCCGATCGTCCGCCGTGGACCGCGCTTTTCGCCAAGGCGTTTGCCATGACGGCGGAAGAGTTCGCCGTCCTTCGGCAGACCTATTTTCAGTTTCCGTTTCCGTACCTTTACGAGTACGACGAAAGCGCCGTTAGCATCGCCAGCGAGCACTATGTCGACGGCGAGGCGGGCGTGCTTCCGGTGCGGATTCGTCGTCCCGATAAACTGCCCCTCGCTGTCGTCCGATTCAAAATCAGCGAAATGAGCGACGATGACCTGTGGCGGCGGGGGTTCTACAGAACACTCGCGATCGTGAGATGTCTGCCGTTTTTTTTGCGCCGGCCGCTTTGGTGGTTCGTTCTCAACGTCCCGCGGTTCAGGTTCCGCTTCTTTGGTACGTTCGCCGTCACCTCGGTTGCGGCGCTTGGAGCAGACACGCTCACGCCGCGGGCGCCGGTAACATCAGTGTTGACCTATAGTCCGCTCGGAGCAGACGGTACCATAAAGATGCGACTGATATTTGATCATCGCGTGTATGACGGTGCGACCGCGGCGCGGGTGCTGGCTCGGATGGAGGAGATGCTCTTGGGACCCATCCTTGACGAAATCAAGCTTGGGTTCCGGCAGTAATACCGGCTCGCGTCGCTTCCGTCTCGGCGCCGCCTGGGGGCTGCGATTGCCGCTCCACCCCGCGAGAGTTGAGCGATAGCTTGCGCAGCAAAGAGTAGCTGGCCGGCCCGAGAATCAGCAGCAGCCAGGTCATTGGTCCAATCGTCTTGAGCCAGTTCCACGGCACTTCGAGCACAACCAACGAGAGCCAGGCGAAGCACGTCCAAGCGATCATCGCGGCAGTAACGATCTGCCGACCAGCACGCCGCCAAGCCTCGATCGTGAAAACCGCTACCAGCGGCACCGCGTAGGCGATGTCTTGTGGCTTCCCGAACGGAATCATCAGTGGGACCGCTGCCAGCACGATCGCACCGGCTACCAGGAACGGATAGCCGGCGGATCGCTGTGCACCTCGGAAGTTCCAGAAACCACCGCGACCCGTGACGATGACGGCTGCAACGACACCTGCGTTGAACAAATACTGAAGGATCGAAGTCCAGGCCGGCAACGGTGACGTATAGAATCCTCCGCCGGCGGCGATACGGCCAACGACGGCTCCGACGCCGACCCTCGAATAGCCGCCCGGAGAAATCTCTTCGGCCAGACTGGGTGACATGTGACCGGTAACAAGACCGGAGAGATGTTCGGTCCACAGTGCTCGATATAGCGTAAGGGTCGTTCCGGGGCCGATAGCGATCATCGGCAAGCCGACCAAAAGAACACCGCACCATGCGGTGGTCCAGACAACAAATTTCCAATCCCGCCGGGCCAATGGCAGCACAGTGAGTACGACCGGGAAAATTTTGATGCTGATTGCCAGCGCGAGCATGAATGAGGCCGTAGGCAAGCGGTTCTCGACGTACAGAATCAAAAAAGCGACCATCAGCAGGAGCATGATCGCCGTCGGCTGACCGCGTTCCAGGCCGACGCCTATGAAAGGCAGCAGTGCCAGGAAGGGGCCGAGCCGGAGTGCCCACGAGTTTTGTAGAAGACTGGAGCCTTGCAGAAAGCCGCCACCAATCTGCGCAAATCGGTAGCGTTCCAGCGCGGTCGCCCAGAGGTGGATGCAAAGCAGCATGCACGCGGCGTTGATGAGATACCAAACCACAACGCCGGCCGCGAACGGTAGCGCCCACCAAGGCTGCGGATAGCCTGGCAGCGGGTCAGCGAATGGCCCCATGAACAAGGCAAAGGTCGGCGGGTATTGGTAGGTCCAGCCGTGGCGATCGGCAACTTCGTAGAGCGGATAGCCGGTCCAGACGGCCCAACCGGCGCGAAAATAGACCTGCACGTCGCCTTGCCCCAGCACGACGGCCTTCCAGACCACGACCGGAAGAAACAAGACAGCGAGGAGCGCACCGAGCCCTGCGGCCAGCCAGGCCGGCGCTGCCGGGCACGATATCCGGTTGAAGGCGAAAAATCCGATGCTCATCTTACCGCATCGAGGCAACCGCAGTCTGAAGCTCCTCTATCTCAACCGTTAGCCCACGAGCGTGACGGCAGCAACCGCAATGCCGATTACACCCGGTTGCCGTTCGCGGGACGATTAACTAAGAACGAGTTCAGGCGCTTGTTTTCGGGCATCACTGGCTGGTTGATGGCGGCCTTCACACAGCGGTTTCGTCGCGACGCGGTGCAGCTGGCTGTGCGGCAGGCTATCGCGGCGACAGAACGGCTTTCAATCGAGCGTCAGCGTCGGACTGTCCGAGCTTTGGTCGAGCTCGGCGGCGAAATCCCGGTTCTGCGACAGCGCGTGCGTCAGAACATGTCGCTGGCGCTGGGCTCGGACCTGCCGACGCATGCCGAGCGTGCTTATTTCCGTCACTTGGGCTGGTTCCTGGCGAGTGCGCTCGCGACATTTCACCATGGCATCGACGCCACACCGGTTCCGCTTGAAGTCGAAATGGACGAACTCGTTTCGGACCCTCGACGACGCCGTCGCCGAGGGGCGCGGAGCCGTTATCACGTCGCCACACTGGTCGGGCCACGAGCTTATGAGTGCGCTGGTCAACCGCAAGCATCCAATGACGCTGTTGGTGCGGCAGGCTTCATCTGCTGAACGGATGGCGCGAAAACTGAAATGGTACAAAGCGCTCGGCGCCGAGATCGTGCTGCGGCCAAGCCATGCCTCTACGATCAAGGATGCTGTCGCTTATCTGAACGTTCTCAAAAGGGGTAGAGTACTTGCCATCACGCCGGATCTTCTCGCGGATGCTCCGCAGGGCGTCGACGCGCGAATGTTCGGACGCGCTGTGAGGCTTCACGGTGGCGCCTTCGCGATCGCTCTGGCGGCGCGGGCGCCGATGATCAGGCCGTATCTCAGATGGCAGTCGGAGTCGCGCGTCGTCGCAGTGTGGGAGCGAGCTCCTGAACTTCCGGCCACCGGCGATCGCGAGGCGGCCGTCAGTTGCGCCGTTCAGGATTGGTGCAATTGGTTTGAGAGGAAGCTCCGGGCAAACCCGGAAAACTGGCTGTTCTGGCTCGACAAGCGCTGGTCGCGATTCCTGCGTGCGACGCCGCGGGCTTGTGGTGCGGAATGAACATCCTGATCACATTCGGAGTCGCTACTGTCGCAATTTGCGTGCTTTGGGCCGCGCAGAGCCTCGCGCTGCTCCATGTCGGCGAGCCTTTGACGTGGCCGTTGCAATACACGACGCGATCGCCGGTCGTGCGGATGACCAGCCAAGTGATGATCCAGGTCGTATGGCTCATCATCCTTGTCGGAACGCCGCTCGCGCTCGGCACAAGTCCGCTCGTTGCGCTGCAGCAGGCCTTCCCGTTACCCGTTCCCTGGCGCGAGATGGCGATCGCGTTCCTGATCGTGGCCGTTCCAAGTTGCGTCGGCTATGCTCTGTACATCAGGGCAGGATGGCTGCGAATAGAGCTGAAGTTCGATCGAGCGAGCCGCCGCTGGAAGCTTTGCGCGCGTTTCCTGACACCGTTGCCGTTGGCAACGTTGGAGGAAGCCGTTTTCCGCGGCATCCTGCTCGAGCAATTTCTGCGGTCATTGCCGAACACTTACGCTTATGTCCTGCTGGCAATCATCGTGAGTTCGGCGATCTTCGCTGCCGTCCATTTCATCAAGCCACCCCGCGGTAAGCCGGTGTTGCAGGGCATGTACGCCTACTTCACTGCCGGTTGCCTGTTCGGGATTGCTTACGTCGTCGGCGGACGTAACCTGTGGCTACCCGTCGTGCTGCATGCGACCGGGATTCTTATCATCGAGGTCATGCGGCTTTATACCGTCCATCAGGCCCCGCGTTGGCTGGCGGGTTTCTCGGAGGGACCGCACAGCGGACTGACCGGCACCATTGTTGTTCTGGGTATGGCAGTTGCTTTGATCGTGCTGATTTGATTTCCGACCAATCGTGTTCGCGCACCCTGGATCGAATTGGTCTTCGAGGGCAACGTGGACGACGGCGCGCGCACCATTCTGACCATCTGTGCCCAGACGGGAGCGCCGCGCACGCACACGATCTATGAAGCAAACAATGCCGTGCGCGAGAACTTCGAAGCGTGGGTCGACGGCGTCGAGGGCCGCGCCGCTTATCCATTCGCCGCAACGGAACTGACCGCCAATATCAAGTTGTTCGAGGCGATCGTCAGGTCAGCCGAAATGGACGGCGCGCGCGTAACCGTCGCATGAATAAATAACACGAACGCGGGCTGGGTTGCCGCGGGAATCTCCGGTGAAAACCGGCAAAACGATCCCCTACTAATATCTGCCAGAGGCGGATTATGCCGTCGCGTTGGCCGACTTCGGGCTGCCACCGGATTTCGGGAGCGATCGCGGGACGGGTCGGCGCTTCTAAAGACGCGCTGTACGACACCGATGCAGCAGAATTTGATTCGCGTAATGACGCGTTATGGAAGGTGAGAGGTATTGGCCGGAGTTATAGTTTTAGGTTTTGCGAAATAACGTGCTTTTCATCAGAGGCTGCTGGACAGCGCGTCTTTGGATATTCCGAGTTTTTGGTGTTCCGTAAAAATTCTTGGCCCCTGAATAGCCTCTCACACATTTGTGAATTTGCCGAAGCGCGCGCATGATTTGAGTGGTTTGGCCCGATTGTTCCCGACGCTGGCGTGGTGCTCGTGCCGGGACAATTATTCTCAGTTATTGCGCCAGGCGCAAGGTCGCCGATTGACGGTGAGGTTGCGGCCCATAGAGTTCCGAGTACCCTGCGGCATAAGGCTGACGAGCCGGGTGCCTTGCGGAATAGGGGGTTGCGAGGTCAGCGAGAAATCCCAGCGGGTGAAGGATACGCTTCAACGTCGACCAGATCATCCTCATCGTGTAGGCTGGAATGACCGAGCATGGAATTTCATTTGGCTGTCCGGGGGAAAAGGTCATTCGCGAAGGTTTCCGAAGCGAAACCTGCCGGGCAGTGAGGTTCCGGCGACCCGGGGGTTGATGGGCCTAGCCAATGATGGATCGACACGCCTGTGACTCTGGGGAGATCCGCTCCGTCGGCCGGGCGCTGGACCTTCTGGAAATCATGCAGAGTGCGGCGCCTGCAGGAATTCGCGTCTGCGATGTCGCGGCAACTCTCGGAATCGATGCCGCGACCGCTTCACGCCTTATCTCTACTTTGATGACGCGCGGCTACGCGAGCCGCATGCCCAACCGGCGCTACACGCTCGGGCCGCGCTCGTTGCGGCTCGCGTCAGGCTGGATTGACCGATTGCTGCAAGTCGCGTCGGCGCCCATGAGGCGTATCGCCGACAGTTGCGGCGAGACCGTGTACCTCCTGCAACTGGTCGGCTCGGAGGCCGTCACGTTGGCGCAACTCGGTGGCGGTCGACGTGCCATGATCGAAGGCGAAGTCGGGCCGAGCTATCCACTTTGGGCCACGGCTGCGGGCCGTGCCTTCCTCAGTACGCTTTCGCGCGCGCAGGGTCTCGCGCTCCTGCCGGCCGAGCCCTTCCCCGCCTTCACCCCACGCACCAAAACGACGTGGGCCGATGTCAGCGCGGCCGTCCAGGAAGGCCGCCGTAGCGGCATTCACGCCGAGCAGGGTGAGATCGATCCCTTCCTGAGCTGTTACGCCACACCGCTCCAACAGGGTGAGAGAGACGAGAAGCTGGCGCTGGCGGTCAGCTTCGAGGCCGTCCGTCCGGAGGGCGACCGCCGGCTCATCAGGCAAGCGCTGCAACGAGAGTGGCGGGAATTCGCCCTATACGTCTGAACGGCGGAGGCGGTGCAAGCGGCAAACGACGGATTTGAACAAACCGCAAGTTTCGCTTGGACGCCATCCTTTGATCGATACTGGTCGACTTACGTGCAGACCGCAATCCAGCCGGAACAACTTGCGCAGCCCAAAATTGGCAAAGCTGATGGCATCCTGAAAAACCTGCCTCCACGACAGTTTCTGTGCCGCAATCTGCTCAACCTCCATGCCCATTTACGACGAGCGCAACTTGCTGCGCGGCTGTATCGACCTGGTTCGGGCGTGGAACGAGTAGCGGGCCGGACGCAAAAACCGTTGGCGTCCGGTGAAGCGCCCGGCACGCCTTTGACGCAAAGAGGTCTTCGATGAGTTCTACAAATTTCGAAGCGTTTTTCTCCACCATCGAGGATGCGTTCGGAGCTGACGGCATCAACCGGTCGGACGAAACCATCCGGCGATACGGCGAGAATACGATGCCGGGCGGCGACCGTCCGCCCGCCGGCGTGGTCTATCCCGGTTCGACCGCCGACGTGCAGGCCGTCGTGCGCGCCGCCAACAAATATCGCGTGCCGCTTTATCCAATCAGCACCGGCAACAATATCGGGCTCGGCTCGCGGTCAGCCTCGGCGTCGGACCAGGTGGTCGTCGATCTCGGCCGTCGCATGAACCGGATTGTCGATATCGACGAGAAACTCGCCTTCGCGGTCGTCGAACCGGGCGTGAGCTACCAGACCCTGTACGATGAGCTGGTCCGGCGCGGCAACCGGCTGATGCTCGATGTCACCTCGGGCCCGCCGCAGGGCGGCATGATCGGCAACGCGCTCGACAAGGGCGCCGGCTACTCGCCCTATTTCGATCATTTCGGATTTTCCTGCGGGCTCGAAATCGTGCTCGGCAACGGCGAAATCCTGCGCACCGGCGACGGCGCGCTCGATGCCAAAGACCTGATCAATTGGCATACATCGAAATACAGCTTCGGCCCGATCCTCGACGGGCTGTTCGCCCAGTCGAACTTCGGCATCGTCACCCGGATGGGGGTGTGGCTGTTGCCGCGGCCGCCGGCGGTGCGCTCGTTTCACTTCGCGTTTCCCGACGATGGCGATCTGGAGACCATCGTCGAGCTTTGCCGGCCACTGAAGCTGTCGAATTTCGTGCCGACATTGTTCCGCGTCTCCAACGATCTCTATCTCTGTGGCTCCGAAGGCGAGAGTCCCGAATACAAGGCGAGCGGCGGCAAAAGCTCGATTTCCGACGAAGGCCGCCGCCGGCTGCGTGAAAGCCACGGTCTCGGGGCCTGGAATGTCTCCGGCGCGTTCTACGGCCCGAGCGCGGCGGCGATGGAACCGCAGATCCAGCGCGTCCGGGACATGTTCGGGCAAAGCGGCAAAGCGCGCTATATCGCGCACGAAGATGCAGCCCTCATCCCGCCGCTGCAGGTCGCGATCAACGCTTTCTCGGGCATTCCGAGCATGGGAGAACTCGGCCTGCTGAAATGGCGTCCGGGCGGCGGCAACATCTGGTTTGCGCCCGGAACGCCCCTGGACGGACGCGTCGCCAACGAATTCCAGCAATTGTGCCGCAAGGTCTATGAGGAGTTCGGCCTCGACTACACGGTGATGAACGTCTGCGCCGCCCGCTTCGCCCGCGGCCTCCACGTGATCACCTTCAACCGCGAAGACGCCGACGAACGCGCGCGGGCCGATGCCTGCTACCGTAAAATGTCGGACGAGGTCGGCGCGCGCGGGGTGTTCGTCGGCCGTGCCCCGGTCGATTATCACGATTTTCACATGCGGCAGGCCATGCCTGCATTCCGCGACGCCTGCGCGGGCATCAAGGACGCGCTTGATCCGAACGGCGTTATCGCGCCCGGCCGTTACGGTATTACCAACAAGGCGGCGCGATGACCCTGGCGACGGGCCGATCGCGCGTTCGGCGCTGCATCTGGTGCCCGCGGCGCGGACGCAACTGCTACGGAAGCGGGGAGGCGGCCGCTGGGCCGAAGCACCGCTACTTCATTGGACAGTCCTTTGCATAAGAGTCGCCGTAGTTCGTGAACACCTTTTCAACAATCTCTGTTTGATACCTTCCGTCCGGGCGTTTGCCGACTTTTGTCAGATAGAAATCCTGAATCGGGTAGTGATTGTTGTTGAATTTGAAATGCCCGCGCAACGATTTGAACTGGGCTTCCTTGAGCGCTGCACGAAGGGCGTCGGTATTCGCGAGATTGTCGTTGGTGGCGCGCAGGGCGCTGTCGATCAACATGGCCGCGTCGTAAGCCTGGAAGGCGTAAGTCGCCGGAATGGCGTTGTATTCCTTCACATACGCCTCGACGAACGCGTTATTTTGCGGATTGTCGAGATTGGGTGCCCAGTCGGAGCCGGCCAACATGCCGAGAGCGGCGTCCTGCTGAGCGGGCAGCGTCGATTCGTCGACGGTGAACGCCGACAGGAACGGTATCTTGTCGACGAGGCCGGCCTGACGGAATTGCTTGACGAAATTCACGCCCATGCCACCGGGGATAAACGCGAAAATTGCGTCCGGATTAGTGGCGGCAATCCGCGTCAGCTCGGCCGAGTAGTCAAGCTGGCCCAAGGGTACGTAGATCTCATCCAGAATCTCGCCGGTAAATTTGTGCTTGAAACCGGCTGCCGCGTCTTTGCCGGCCTGATAGTTCGGCACGATGATGATGACCTTCTTCATGCCGGATTTTTGGGCATATTCGCCGAGTACCTCGTGCACTTGATCGTTCTGATAAGACGTTACGAAGAGGTTGGGGTTGCAATCCTTGCCGGCGAAGCTCGACGTGCCGGCATTGGGACTGATCAGGAAGACATTCGCGTCGGTGACCGGCTTCACGATTGCGCCGAGGATGTTGGAGAATATCGGGCCCACGACAAAGGCCACCTTGTCGCGGTCGACGAGCGCTTTGACCTTGGTGACGGCGATGTCGGGCTTTAGTTCGTCGTCGGCGACCAGGATTTCCGCGTCGCGGCCGCCAAGTTTGCCGCCCAGCGTCTTGACGGCAAGCTCAAAACCGTTGCGCTGCTGCTGTCCGGGAACGGCCCCCGCGGCCGCCGAAAGCGTGGTGATGATTCCAACTTTGAGCTTTTCCTGTGCATTTGCCGAGGACTGGAGCACCGCACATACAGCGGCAACGCCGGCCAGCAACCGTGACAGCAAGACAATGTTTGCGCTCATTGAGCTTCTCCGCTGGTTGCTCCGCCAAATTCTGGACGCCACGGACCGGGCCTGTTTCAAGCGAAGCCAGCTATACCTTAGAACTAAGATATTAAGTTGTGAAGCGTTTTCCCGCGTGATGGAACGGCCTTGTGACGGGCGGCTGCGTGGGGCTGTTCGGGCTAATCTGCCGACAGGGTAGCCGCCGCGAAAATGCGACCTCGGTCCGGCAGGGGCCAAGTACCGCTCCCCTATCGCCGGGGGGTCGCCGCCGGGAAAAGCGATCGTGAGCTGGCAACGTTCGCCTGATACGTCGGCGGAGCAGACGCCGGCACTGCGCCAATTATTTTACGGCGGGTTTTCCCGGATGCCGAACGCGGGTCAGCAGAAAAGCCTTTTGCGTCGCAAAAAGCTCGAACATCATTTTCTTGTCCCGGTCCGAAAAAACGGAGAAGAATTCGGCGATCCACGCGGCGTTTGCTTTTGCGGCGGCGCGAAACAATTTCCTGCCTTTCGGCGTGAGGCGAACCAATGATGCGCGGCGGCTATGCGGGTCAGCGGTGCGCTCGACAAGACCATCTGCTTCCAACTCGTCCGTGAGACCGGTAATATTGCCGGTTGTAACCATCAGGCGATTGGAAATCTCCCCCATGCGGAGACCGGCTTTTGTCGAGTCCAATTGCGCCATCAGGTCGAAACGAGAGAGGCTCATGTCAAAGGAGGCGCGCAGCCGCCGGCGCGCTTCGTTGTTTATAAGCTTGTGGACGGCCATCATGCGCAGCCAGAGCCGTAGATCCAGCTTGTCGGTCAACGCCGCGCGGGTTTCCAGGTCGTCGAGCGGTTCGCTCAAAGCAGCGTGAGTTCGCGCAAAGTTCATCCTTGTTCTTCCAAATTGCCGCGTGCCGCGGCAATCAACTACTGCTTCCAGACCTCGCTTGCAACGTCGATCACGAGCCGGAGCTTCGCTCGTTCGTCGTCGAGAGTCAGTGGGCTGCCTGTCAGATTGGTGGCAAATCCGCATTGCGGACTGAGTCCCAGCTGTTCGAGCGGCGCGAATTCGGCAGCTTCATCGATCCTTCGCAACAACATCGCCTTATCCTCCAGCTCGGGAGTTTTGCTGCTGATCAAACCCAGTATGGCCATCTTTGCCTTTGGCAGCGATCTCAAGGGCGAGAAGTCTCCGGCGCGCGGCAAATCGTATTCCATGAAGAATACGTCGATGCCCGGGATGTTGAAAATCCGATCGGCAACCCGGCCATAGCCGCCGGCCGCCAGCCAGCGTCCGCGGTAATTTCCGCGGCATAAATGCATTCCGATCGTCAAATTCGCCGGTTTGTCGCGGACTGCCGCGGACAGCACGCCGATATAGGCGTCGATAAGCGCGTCCGG
This sequence comes from uncultured Alphaproteobacteria bacterium, assembly GCA_963850245.1. GTDB lineage: Bacteria > Pseudomonadota > Alphaproteobacteria > Rhizobiales > Xanthobacteraceae > BOG-931. The sequence continues at coordinate 38,803 of CAWKLA010000004.1, forward strand.
ATCTTCTCCCAGACTCCGAATGCGGTCGTTGACGGCGGCGTCCTCCATCATCGCGAGCGGGACTTCGTCGAGTTGAACGAAGCTGCAGCCGAGATCGGCCAACTCGGCGAACTCCTCGCGATAGACCGCAGCAAGGTCGGAGAAATACTCCGCCAGATCGGCATACGCCGCCGGATCAACACGCTCGCGGCCGCCCAGAAAATTCACGTATGGCGGGGCGGGCAGCGTCACTTTCGCCGTGCGCGACGTCAGAGCGCGCACGAATTTGAACTCCTCGGTCGTGATTCCGCGGGTACGTTTGAGCTTGCCGGCCGTATATGGCGCGTAAGCTTGGGCGGTATCGCCCGCGTCATTCGAAAAGGTGAAGGGCGTTGCCTTGACCGTCATGCCCTCGACAGTCTTGACGAAATGGCTGAAGAACGCGCCGCGGCGAAACTCGCCGTCGGTCACCGCCTGCAGCCCGATGTCTTCCTGAAATCGGACAACCTCACGGATGGCGCGGTCCTCGATGATGTGCAGTTCGCTTTCCACCATCTTTCCTTCGCGCACCTTATGTCGCGCCTCGACCAACGCCTGCGGGCGCAACAGGCTGCCGACGTGATCGGCGTGAAAGGGCGGGGTGTTGTTCATTTCGCTCTCCCGGACGCAGTTTGATCGTTTTTCCTAAAGAAATTTAAATGGCGCAGCAGGCGTGGCCGGTGGATGGCGGCCGCCGGCGGCGACCACGCGGTTTGTGTGTTGCGCTTGATGCGGCTTTCCGCGGCGGCGGTCACGGTCCCTTCAGCTCTGAGATAAATCGCCGGATGCCGCCGCCGAAGGCGGCAATGACGGCTGCCATAGTGGTGCCGTGAGGCGTCGCTTGCCATCCGACGTCAGCGCAACGCCAGGAGCGTCGATGCCCTCTCTGTCCCAGAGTTGGCACGTTACCGGCTTGTGCTTTTGATCAAGAGCCTCGCAATAATTGTTAAAGGTGCAGGTCCGCACTTCTCGTCCTTCGCCGTGCGAAAGCTTGAGAAGCCAATCGGGGTCGGCAAGCGACTGCCTGGCCGCCCCGACGATGTCGCAGGTCTCCTCCGCTAGAAGATGCTCCGCCATTTCGAAATTGTGCACGCCGCCGGTGCAGACGATGGGCGTGTTAAAGCCCGCCGTCCTGATGGCTCGGCGGATTTGCGCCGTCGGCGTGATATTGCGGCCGAACGGCCCACGCTCGTCGGAAATATATTGCGGCATGCACTCGTATCCGCTTGGGCCGGTATAGGGATACGCTGCCGCGCCGACAGCCGGCTGCTCGGCGTCGTCGAACTTGCCGCCCCGGGACGTCGAGATGAAGTCCATTTTCGCGCGCGCAAATTCAACTCCGAAAAAGACGGCGTCATCGACGGTGCTGCCGTCGTCGACGCATTCCTCGGCGAGATAGCGGCAACCGACCACATACGCGGGTCCGACGCGCGCGCGAACCGCCGCGAGGACTTCCAGCGGCAGGCGCACACGTCGCTCTCGTGCCCCGCCGTACCCATCGTCTCTGGTATTCGTCCGCGATAGAAACGACGCCATCGTGTAAGCGTGAGCGTAGTGCAGTTCCACGCCGTCGAAACCGGCGGCCTTCGCGCGCACGGCGGACTCGGCGAACAAGGGCGGCAGCACGGCCGGCAACTCGCGAATTTGCGAAAGCTCCATGTCGGTGACACGCTCACGATAGCCGAAACGCAGAGCGTCGATCTCGCGCGGTGAGAGAACTCCCGCGAGCTCGGCGTCGTCGAGCGCCAGCAGTCGTTTCCTCACCTCCGCATCGTCGAGGTTGCGGTCACCGAGTGCATGACGGTGGGCGTCGGTTATGCGGAGATGTTGTTGCAGAAATTTCCTGCGTTCCGGACGGCGCCGGATCGCCAGGAAGTCAATCAGTTGAATAAACAGTCTGGTGCGCCCGCCACTGGCATCGCGGACCGCCGCAGTGAGCCGCCGCAGCCCCGGCACGAAACGATCATGGCCAATACGCAGGAGCGGGCCGCTTGGGACCTCACGGACTCCTGTCGCCTCCACCACGATTGCGCCCGGCCGCCCGCTGGCGAAACGAGCATACCAGTCGATGACGTCGTCGGTCACAAACCCATCGTCCGTCGCCCGCCACGGCACCATGGCAGGCACCCAGGTACGCTGTTGCAATGAAAGATTGCCAGTCGCGAGAGGTGAGAACAGGCGCGACCGCGCGGCCTCCTCTTTTGTCGGAATGCGTCCCGGTGTGGTTTCGAAATGTATGCGTTGAGGGGGGCGCCACATAATTATCCCGCGGGGTGACGGCGCCAGTCGCCCAGGGCCGTTTGACTTCAGGCCAATAACTTAGATATAAATATCTTAGTTGTAAACTATGTCGGACTTGCCGGCGACGCCCGCGGAATGCCCGATGGCGACGGAGCCGGGCGGACGGCTGGAACTGGGCCTCGGCCCGATATTTGCGGACCTGTGCAAGAGGTCGTACGACAGGTCTAAGATCGAGAAGCAAATCGGTGGTCGAAATAGAAGGGGCCGGAGCGAGCCCATGAGTGTTGATGCACCCGGCACTGTCGCACTCGATCCAAGTGCTTATACCGATGACTTTGCGCGCCGAGGCCTTCCGCCGGCGGATCTGTGGCCCGTCATCGATCACGAGGCGTTGGCGCAACTCGGCTATCCTAAACGGTTGAACGCCGCGGTCGAACTGCTCGATCGGGCCGTGGCGCAAGGGCTGGGGCCCAGGCCGTGTCTGCGGTCGCCTCATGTCACGTGGACCTACGCAGAGCTCCTCGAAAACGCCAATCGGATTGCCGGCGTGCTCGTCAACGAGATGGGCCTTGTTCCGGGCAATCGCGTGCTGTTGCGCTCGGCGAACAACCCGATGCTGGCGGCATGCTGGTTCGCGGTTCTCAAAGCCGGGGGAATCGCCGTCACAACCATGCCGCTGCTGCGGTCGCGCGAGCTTGCTCAGATTTGCAACAAGACGGAAGTTCAGTTCGCCCTGTGCGACGCACGTATCGCGGACGAACTCGAAGCAACGCTGCCGCTGTGTCAAAGCCTCACTCAAGTCCGGTATTTCAATTCCGACAATGCCCAGGGTCTTGAACGGCTGATGAGCGATCAAGCCGATATTTTCACGAACGTTTTGCCATCGCACGACGACGTGGCCCTGATCGCCTTCACATCCGGTACGACCGGGCCGGCTAAAGCGACGATGCATTTCCACCGCGATGTGCTGGCGATTTGCGATTGCTACCCGAAGGAGGTTCTTCGCTCGGGCCTAGACGATGTTTTCGCCGGCAGCGCGCCGCTTGGATTCACATACGGCCTTGGCTCGCTGCTATTGTTCCCGATGCGGCGCGGTAGTTCGAGTGTTTTGCTCGAGCAAAGCAATCCGGAAATCATGCTGCAGACAGTGCAGGAATTTGGCGTGACCACCTTGCTGATCGGTCCGACAATGTACCGCGGCATGGCACCGCATACAGATCGTTTCGACCTATCAAGCCTTCATACCTGTTGCTCCGCCGGCGAACATCTGCCACTCGCGGTCTATGAAGAGTGGTTGCGACGAACCGGTATCCGCATACTGGACTTCATGGGGTCGACCGAGATGTTGCATGCATTCATCGGTGTGCCGCGACAAGACATTCGTCCCGGTTCGACGGGGACTGCGTTGCCCGGCTATCGGGTCATGGTCGTCGACACGTCCATGAATCCGGTGTCCCCAGGTACGGTCGGGCGTCTCGCGGTGCGTGGACCGATTGGCTGCCGATATTTGAACGATCCCGAGCGACAAAAGGCCTATGTCGTCAATGGATGGAACCTGACCGGCGATGCGTTCTCCGCGGATGCGGACGGCTTCTTTTGGTACCACTCCCGCACCGACGATATGATCGTAAGCTCCGGTTACAATATTTCCGGGCAGGAGATCGAGGAGGTTCTTTTCGAGCACCCGAACATACGAGAGTGCGCGGTTGTCGGCGTCCCCGACCCGGCCCGCGGCCAGATCGTCAAAGCATTTATCGTGCTCCGCGAACCCTTTCAAAGCAGTGACGAACTGTCGCGCGCCATCCAGGATTTCGTCAAGAAATCGATCGCTCCGTACAAATATCCGCGCGCCGTCGAATTCGTGAGTGAATTGCCGAAGACCCAAACCGGCAAGATCAACCGTGCGACGCTCCGAACGCGGACGTAGAGAAAAATCAGACCTGACGCCCGGTTCCGTCCATATCAGGACGATTGCGGGGGAAAATTGGAATGTCCCGCTTTATTCGCGGAGCAACCGCGAAGCACGTCGTCCCTTCCATCACGGTCGATATGTATAGGACCATTTCCCCCAACTAGACGCCCAAGAGCGCGCGCGCCTGGGCGATGCATACGTCCGGCACGGTAATGTCAAAGTGGAGGCTGCGGATGCCCGTTGCCGCCCCACCATCGACGTTGCGTTGTTGGTCGTCGATAAACAGAACCTGACGAGCGGCGAGCCCGAGGCCTTGGAGAGCTAATCGATAGGCCCGAGGGTCTGGCTTCAGAATATTCGTGTGCGTCGCATCCACGACGGCGTCGACCTGCCCGGCGAACGGCATATTCTCAAGCCAGCCGCTGCCATGAAACAGTTCGAGTTCGTTGCTGAGAATTCCGAACTTGAGGCCGGCTTTTTTGACGTCAGCAATGAGGGTCAACATGTCCAAGCGCAGCGCAGTTGCTTGCGGCAATCGATTATGCGCGCGGCAGAGGTCCTGAATCGACCAGATCTCGCCGAGCAACTCACCAGTCTCGCGCGCAGTCCGGCTCCAATATTCGCGCTCGGAGATCTCACCCGCCTGCATTCGCCGCCACGGTTCGTCGGCAGCGGGATCGAACGGCCCGCACCATGCAAGCGCGCCGTTCGGAAGGTCGAGCAACGCCTCGAGTTTACGCCTTGTTTCGAAGAAGCTCTTCTGGATGACGCCGCCGAAATCGAGCAGCAACGCCTTGTATTGCGACGGCCGGCCGTTAGCGCTCTTGATTGGCGTAAACCCACCCATGGCTTAGCTCGCCCCTCTGCCTCTGTCCTGTGGTCCGGCACAATCGCCCGATCGATCTCGACTTGGTAGCCGGCCGGCATGAGCGTGACGCCGCAATACTGCCCGGCGTGCTCCACACTCTGCACGGCAGAAGAACAAGTTGGCTACTGCGCCGATCCAACCGGATACCAAAATCCGGAGGCTCCGAAGATGTCCTTTTTTGGCGAAAAATAGTACCGCGCTTCACGGGCGCATACGGAGAAACTGGCGTCGTCTAGGACGATTAGCGTGTTAAAACGCTTGCCCAGACCGACGCCAGCGAGCGCATGTCTTTCTGTCACGTTTAACCCGCTGGCGTCGGGGACGCCTCAGGCGTTGTAGGGCACGAGCTTGCCGCCGAGCGGAACATTCGGATCGTCGGCATTGTCGGTGACGATCATATCCAGCTTGTATTTGCTGCCCGCCTTGGCGGTGACCCACTGGGTCCCCGCGAAGATCATCGGAAAGACGTTCGGAAACGGCCCCTTGCCAAAGTCGATCTGACCGACCGGCGTCATCACGGTCAGCGTGCTGAGAGCCTTGGCGATCGAAGCCTTGTTTTTTGGGTTGTCGCTTGCTTTCAATGCGGCGATACCGGCATCAACCAGCGCGACGTTGTCGCCCAGCATTTGATTCCATTGCTTGCCGGTGTCCTTTTCGTATTTGTCGGCCAGCTGCTGTGAGCTCAAGCCCGACAAAGATGACTTGTACGGGAACGTCGGATGCCAAAACGCCACTGTGGCAAGCTTGGGTCCGAGCGACCCCAACGCCTCAACTTGCGACGGGAATAAGCAAGTCTTCGCGATTTGGGCGATCTTGACCGTCTTGGTGTAGCCCTGTTGTGCGGCTTGGCGCCAGAAAACGGCGAAGTCCGGCGGAATGGGGCCGGTGGTGAAGATCTCGCAATTCTCGTCCTTAAATTTCGCGATCTGCGCCGAATAGTCGGTCGTGCCGTCCTCGTATCCACCCGGATCGACGACAATAAAGCCAGCCTTTTCTAGAATTGGCTTGAAAATGTTGCGCAACGCGTTGCCATCGGCATCGTTTGGCATCAGGAACGCGACTTTCTTGTTAGTCGGGACCGAGCCGTTCCATTGCGAAATATACGCTTTTGAGAAGTTGGCGACGCCAAACCCAAAATGATAGGTCCATTTGAAAGGCGAGGGCTCGCCCGGCTTGGCGCCGCGGCCGAAGTACCAAGGCTCCCACGGCATACCGGTTGAAAGGCTGGGTACGCCCGCCGCTTCACAGACATCGGCGACCGGATTCACGGTTTCCGGCGTCGACGAACTCAGCATGAAGTCGACGCCGTCGCTGTTGATCAGTGTTTTGGCGAGTTGCCCAGCTCGGGTCGGGTCTGATTGGGTGTCCCGGTCGAGAATTTCCACCTTGAAAGTCTTACCGCCGGCGGAAATCCCACCGGCCACAGCCTTCCGCACCAAATCGAGCACGAAGGGATCGGGCTCTCCGAACGCCGCCAGCGCGCCCGAGCGCGGCGTTATGAAGCCGACCTTGATGACGTTGTCCGCCTGCGCCGTGGCGCCGCGGCCGGTAAGCGCAAGAGCGCCGGCGCCAGCCGCGGCTCCGACAAAGGCGCGTCGTGAAATCTTCCTACGCTTTTCGTCCGTTCTCTGTTTGATCATGGTTTCCTCCCGTCGCCGCTAAAATCGGCAGATCTTGTCAGTCCTTGCAGTCGCCTTGCCGCGGCTGCCTAAGCCGCCCGATGCACCGTCACCAATCCCTTGTTGCCGTCGACGGTGATTTCATCGCCGTTCTTGATTATCGTCGTTGCTAATCCGGTCCCGACGACGCACGGCACCCGGTATTCACGGCTGACCACCGATGCGTGAGTCAGCGTGCCGCCGCCGTCGCAAACGCAGGCTGAAATTTTGGTGAAGGCCGGCGTCCACGTCGGGGTCGTGCCAATGCAAACCAAAATCTCACCCTGCCGAAGCAGGTGCAGTTCGTCGGGCGAGCGAAGGACCCGGGCGGTACCGCGAGCGACACCCGGCGATGCCGGGACGCCCGCCAATTCTTCGGCGTTCGTGGCGCCTTGCTTCATTCGAGCCAGGAACTCGTCGGTGATGCCGAAAATCTCGATCACCACCGGATCGGCGATAGTGTCCGGCGGAGTGCCGAGAACGATCGGCATCTCTTCGACGCGGGTGTTCCAATGATTGAAATACGCCTTGCGCTCCGCGATCAGGGAGTCGTACGACGCTCTCGTTCTCTTGCCGTTGGCGACGTCGCGCAGTTCCGAGTAGAAAAGGAAATTGACGTCTTCAGGATCGGTAAAATCGACAGCCCTTGCGATCGCCTGGGCGGCCTTGCGGATCGGCAGTGTGCAACGCATGTCGATGTACCAATTGTGGTCATCGTTCCACCATGCGAAATTTGCGTGTTGGCATGACGCCAGCGCCTGATTGAAGGCTTCGCGTTCCTGGGTGGTCATTCCCGCCCGCGACCGCTCGATCAGGGCCTCGCGCTCGTCGATGGCACCTTGCAGGCTCTTCTCGAAGCCGTATGGGTCGTTGCTCTGGAGCAAGGACTTTATGATGCCAAGACAGTTGGCCGGCTTCTCGATCCACGCCGGTGAAGAGACGTCGACGACACGATCACTGCGCCAACCGTACTCCTGCAGAAACGTATCAAAGTCAGCGAGCCATTTCGCCGCCGCAGGCGATTGTTTCAGCGCCGGATAGATGTCCGCAGGCGGCGTGTCGGCGATGATCTTGTGAACTGCCGTGCCGCGCGCGTTGTTGGCGAGTTGCCACATCACGCGGTCGGATTTCATCGGTTGAGTCTCGTATCCCTGCAGGAATTTCGGAATATCGGCAGGCGCGATACCGAGCTCCTTGCAGAGGCCATAGAAGCCGAGATAGTTCGCCGTCAGCGGGTACATCAGGTCGAAGTGGATTTCCCAGGCCCGCACGTGGAAGGCGCGGGCGTCGACCATGAATTTCCACAGCTCCGCCGGCGACTTTCCCGACAGGTCGGCCGTTTCGAAAATGCGGAGGTTATTGACGAGTTCGCCGCGGCGTTCGTCCCAGATTTTGGGGAAGTTCTGCAGAAACGGCGGAAGAACCGCGCCAATGCGTTCGGCCCTGTTTCCGATCAACCAGGGCGGGACTGGAATGTCGGAGCCGTACACGAAGATGCCGGCGACCCGCGGCGCCAGCCCGTCGCTCGGCGGCAGCGGCATATTGTGCGCTGCAGCCTGCGTACCCCAGGCAAATCCGTCCTCGAGCCAGACAAAGTTCAACGGATAGGCGCGCGGCCATTGGAAACCTTTAAACCAGAACCGCGCTTCGTCCTCGGGCTTGAACAGTGACAACTGATCGCTGGCCCAAGGTGCGTCGATGTGCCTGACAGGATCGAAACCCGGGTAACCTTTGTCCTTGAGAACTTCAGCAAAGGTAATCACGCCTCGTATCCTCCCGTGGCTGTCGCGTATTTTGGCGGGACGCTGCGCCAGCCGATGCCTAAGGCGCTTCGCTCGCATTTTCGCGCCCGTCCCTTCGGACGACCGCTCGAGAAGCAGAGGGCGCTTGCCTCGTGTTGTTATCGTCGATGCTACGTTGATGCAGATAGCGTTAGAAGGCACAGAATCTCAGTGTTTTAGTCAGCACAGTTCTGCTTCGGTACTAAATCCAAGGCCGCAGGCCCTTTAACCGCAGCAAAGGCCGCCAGGCCCTTTAGTCGCCCGACAAGCGTGCCTCGATTGGGCTGGTGCGGGCCGAAGTGCGGGCTATAATTCACTGTCCGCGTTAGGCGACTGTCAAGTCAGCCACGCCCGTAGCAAACCCGGGCGACCAAAAATGAAGCGGACTGAGGGAGTGTCGTATGAAACGATCGGATGGGGTCGTTAATCTCGTCCGGCAATGGATCGACAACGGCGCGCTTGTGCCGGGCGCCAAGGCCCCCTCGGTCCGGCAGATGAGCCGGATCGCCGGCTGCAGCATGTCGACGGTTCATCAGGCCTACGGTCTACTCGAAAATGCCGGTGTATTCGTCGCTCTGCCGCGTTCCGGATTTTATATCGACGAGAACGTCGGTCGCGCCGGCAAATTGGCGTTGTCGCTCGATCGTGGATCGGCTGATATCGCCCAGGAAATTTCGATCAGTGAACTGACGCTGCGGCTGTTCGCGTCCTGGAGCAACAGCGAAATCCAACAGTTCGGTGCAATCTATCCCAGCAGCGACCTGTTTCCGGTCGACGACATCAACCGGCACTTCCGTCGGGTTCTCCGCACCTGCAATGGCTCGAAGGGCGGCGACACGGCAAGTTCGACTCAAGGTGACCCGGCGCTACGGGAAACGTTGGCTCATCGCTACGTCGAGCACGGCATCGCTCTGTCCGCCAATGACATTGTACTGACCGCGGGCGGGATGCACGGGCTTAATCTGTGCATCAACATACTCACCAAGCCTGGCGATATCGTCCTGATTGAATCACCAACCATGTTTCCGATCTTCGCCGCGCTCGAACACCGCGGCCTGAGGGCGGTCGAAATCGCTTATTCGCCGACCCACGGCCTTGATCCCGATCAGTTCGAGTATTTGACTGACCGTCACGATGTGCGGGCCTGCGTTCTGATGCCGGCGCATCAATTCCCGACGGGGGTGTCGACGCCGCAGAATGCGGTACGCAAAATAGTTGAAATTGCGCACCGAAAAAATCTGCCGATCATCGAGAACGGCGGCTATATGGATCTACAATACGGCAAAGCCTGCGCCCCGACACTAAAGCGATTCGACAACTCCGGACTGGTGCTTCAGGTTGCGAGCTTCTCCAACTCGCTGGCGCCGGGATACGGCATGGGCTGGCTGGTGCCCGGGCGCTTCCGGGAAAAAATAGTTCAGATGAAGTTCGCCAGCAATTTGCTGAGCGGCGGAATATTTCAGCGAGCCGTGGCCGACTATATGCAAAGCGGCAACTTCAATCGGCATTTGCGTAGTCTGCGTGGCAAATTGCATGCTCGCATGGAGCACGGCCTCGATCTGATCCAACATCATTTCCCGAAAGGCTGCACGGTGACCAAGCCGTCAGGCGGTTTTATGTGTTGGATCGAAGGGCCGCCCGAATTCGATTCGGTTGCCGCGTGCCGCGACGCTCTGGCCCACGGGATCGGATTGCCACCCGGCCCGCTGTTTTCGGTCCGCGAGCAATTTCGCAACTGCATCGGCCTGAATCTTTCATTTCCGTGGACGCCCGATGCCGAAGCGCGGCTTAAGGCGATCGGCGATTTGATCGGCGAGCATTCGTAGAAAATACAAACGGTCAAGCGACTGCGGCGCGGCCCCAAAGTTCGGCGGTGGCAAGTCTCGCACCTTCCGTAAGCGCTTCGAGCTTCGCCCACATAATCGAAGGATGAACTCGCCGATAGAAGACGCCTTGGGCAAAACCGCAGTCGGTACTGCCGATGACCCGCTCCCGGCCAACCAGCTTCGCAAGGCGCACCAGGCGTTCCGCAACCAGTCTTGGATGCTCGACGACGTTGGTCGTGTGAGCGATTACGCCGGGCAAAAGCACACGTTCCGGCGGCAACTTCGTCTTCTGCCAGATTTGCCACTCGTGCTCATGGCGTGGATTGGCCATTTCCAGGGAATAACCACCAACCTTCACGCCAAGGATAAGGTCGATGATATCTTCGGCCGCGACGTCGTTGGTGTGCGGACCGTTCCAGCTGCCCCAACAGACATGATAGCGGCTTTGCAATTCCGGAATGCCTTCCAGCGCGCGATTAAGCGCCGCGACTTTCTGCTCGGCCCAAGCGTAATAATCCGCAAATTTTGCCGGCGGCACCATCACGTCGTATTTGGCGGCAAGCCACGCGTCGTCGATTTGAACGATCAGGCCGGCGTCGGTGATCGCCTTGTACTCGGTGCGCAGAGCCTCGCCCAGCGCCGCGCTCAGTTTCTCCTCGACGCCGTAGTATTCGTCGCGGAGGCCCTGCAGCACGCTCGCTGGCGCGACGACCGGAAGAAAGCCCTTGACCCCAGGATGATGGCGCAACGCCTCCTGGAGATTGGCGATGTCGCGCTGTACCTGATCCTGGCCCTTATATCGAAGCGGCCCCGTCACCACCCAGTAGCCGCCGCCGGCATTGGCTTGCTGCCCGCTCTGGTATTCGGCGTAAAATTCCCGAAAGCGTTCGAAATCGGCTCCTGCCGACGGTGTTGGCTTGGGGCGTTCGCTTGGCGCCGCGCGGAACTCGAGGCCGTCGAGCCGCTCGGTGACGTAGCGATACCAGGAGCTTTTCGGATACTCGCCGTCATTGACGACCGCGAGGCCGGCGTTCGCTTGACGCCCGACCACGTCGGCCACGGCCGACGCCAAGTACTTCTCGTAGGCGGCATTGTCGACCGCCTCATGCTCGAGGCGCTTGCGCATATACTCGACCAGTTCGGGCGGCCGTACCAGGCTGCCTACATGTGTCGTTTGAATGCGGTCAGCGTTTGCTTGCATGAGTCGACCCGATGGAACCGCCTTAGGCGTGTCCCCAAATTTCCTTGGCAACATCAACTACGAACGCGAGCTTCGCCCATTGCTCGTCTTCGGTCAGCAGATTGCCTTCTTCGGTACTCGCAAAGCCGCATTGCGGGCTGAGACACAACTGATCGAGATCGATGAATTTGGTAGCGGCTTCAACCCGGCGCTTGATTTCGTCTTTGGATTCGAGCTTGCCGGTTTTGGATGTGACCAATCCGAGCACGACCTTCTTTCCCTTGGGAACCAGCCGCAACGGCTCGAAGCCACCGGCGCGGTCGGTATCGTATTCCATGAAATAAACGTCGATATTGGTCTTGTTGAACAGGGTATCGGCAACTGCGTCGTATCCGCCGGAGCCCTGAAAGGTTGAACGAAAATTGCCGCGGCACAGGTGCATGCCAGTCACCATATCGGCCGGCTTGTCCGCCAGCGCGGCATTGGTTGCCCGCGAGTATAGTTCCGGAAGCTTGTCGGGATCGTTGCCGTGTTCCACGAAAAATTGCCGCTGCTTCGGATCGACCAGAACGATCATATAAACTTCGTCAAGCTGCAAATAACGGCAGCCCGCATCTCCGAACGCGCGAACAACCTTCCTGTAGGCTTCGCCGAGGTCGGCGTAAAACTCTTCAAACGAGTCATATACTGATCCATCCAGGATCGTTTTCCCGCGATGCGCCAGAAAAGCGCTCGGCGCCGGGATGGTCATTTTTGGCACCGTACCGGCCGGGGCTACAGATTTGAGATATCGAAAATGATCGATCATGGGGTGGCCGCTGAACGAACCCAGCCGCGCCGTCGGCCGGTGAGCCAGCGTCTTGGGCTGGCTGCCCTGAAAACGTTTCACGTTCGGCGTTGAAAAGGTCTCGACATTGTCGAGGCTCCGAAAGAAGTCCCGACTCCAAAAGCTCCGCCGATATTCGCCGTCCGTCACGACTTTTAGGCCGAGCGACGCTTCTTTCGCCACCGCGCGGCTGATAGCCTTGTCCTCGATGGCCTTGAGATCCTCGGCGCTGATCTGACCTTGCTCGCGCTTTGCGCGCGCGTCCTTTATGTCCTGAGGGCGCAAGAGGCTGCCGACATGATCGGCACGGAACGGCGGTTCGGTTATCATCGTCTCGCTTCCGTCTTCGATTTTACGGTTCCGCGCAAATCGGCCGAGTGATGAAGTGAAGCGCGCAGAAATCGCATTGGTGCTAACATCGGCTTTTTGTCCTCACAAGCACAAATCATCCTGCAGCGGCGCGATTGTCAGAAACGCGTGCATTTTTTTGCTCTGTGCCGTGCGATCTCATCGACAACTGTTACGATGAGCAAACTGTGCTGCTCAAAAAGAAAAAAATCTGTGCCTGTCGCTTTGTCGCGTTGGAAGCAATTATGCGGTATAAGCAAATCACAAGAGACGCTCGAGACTATCGAGCCAAAAGGGAACGTCCGTAGAGGAAATTGCGATGCTCCGGTGGCTGAGTGAGCTGACCGATGAAGACGGTGCTGCGGTGGGACCGAAGATCGCCCGGCTCGGAACACTCCGGGCAAGCGGCATCGATGTGCCAGACGGATTTGCCGTCACTACGGCCGCCTTCGAAAAATTTCTTGCGGGTAACGATCTCGAAAAACGCATCGACCGAGAGCTGGAATCGGCATTCGATATCGACAACCTTGCCGCAATGGAGGCCGCATCGAACCGTTTGCGCGCAATTATCGAGCAGACGCCGATGGATAACGGATTGGAAGCCGCGCTTCGCGACGCATACCATGAGCTTTGCTTCCGGCACGGAGATGTCGGCTTGTCCGTCGCTGTACGCAGCTCCGCGGCGGGCGAAGATGCCTTGAACGCGAGCTTCGCAGGCCAATACGAGAGTTACCTTGGTATTGTTGGTGCGGAAGCGGTCATTGCCGCGGTCCGTCGAGCGTGGAGCAGCCTGTTTGTCGCGCGCGCCTTGGCCTATCGGTTGCGCCAAAAGCAGCATTATCGCGAAACCCCGATGGGCGTCGGCGTCCTGCGTCTTGTGCATGCACGCTGTGCTGGAGTTGCGTTTTCCGCCAATCCGGTCAGCAAAAAGCGCGATCGCTTCGTCATCGAAGCAGCGTGGGGCTGGGGCGAATCCGTGGTGCAAGGCACGGTCGAGCCGGATCGCGTGGAAGTAGATCGCATCGACGGCCGAATCCTCGTGTATCGCCCCGGCGACAAACGCGTTGCGTCGCTGTTCGATCGCGTTCATGGCGGCGTCACCGAGCAGCCGCTACCGGAACGCTTTTGGCGGTCGCAGTGCCTCACGCCGGAGATGGTTGACGCGTTGTGGAAGGTCGTTTCGGAAATCGAGCGCCAGTTTGGTAAACCAGTCGATGTCGAATGGGTAATAGAACCAGCCTGGCGACCCGGTTTCCCGGTCTCTGTCGTTCAAGTGCGCCCGATAACGACGCTGGATGACGTCGTGGAAGCGTCACCGCCAAAATGGGACGCACTCGACTATGCCGCAAAATACGGTTTGGGCATCAAGCCAAAATCGACCGCCGCAACCAGCGAGCGGTGAATAACGGGTCGATGTGGCGCGGTCTCCCTAATTAAAAATCGGCGATAAAACGAATGACTGACATGAAGCGGGTCGACATCGCGATTGAAGCTGCGAAGGCTGCCGGTGCCGTGCTTTGTGACGGTCACAATCGTGGTCTCGACATACGGGCGAAGGAAGATTCTCGCACAAGTATTGTTACGTCGGCAGACTTGAAATCGCAGGAAGAAATCGTGCGCGTCATCCGCCTGGCGTACCCCGACGATCTTATCATTGGAGAGGAAGGCAGCGACGGCGAAGGGCAAACGCAGTCGCGTTGGTATGTTGATCCGCTCGACGGTACGACGAACTACGCGCACAAGCTTCCATTTTGCTGCACATCGATCGCCTATTGTGACGCGGCCGGCGTTGGCGTTGGCGTTGTCTACGACCCGTTTCGAGAAGATATGTTTGTTGCCGTTCGCGGCGGTGGTGCGAGGCGCAACGGGGAGCGTATCGTCGTATCGAATCATAGCAGTCTCAGAACGAGTCTGTTGGCAACTCAAGTGCAGTCCGACGATCCTGTCGTGCTCGATCGTTACACGACACGCCTGCACGGCTTTCTGAAGGTAGTTAGGGCGGTGCGGTCGCTCGGGGCGCCCGCTTTGGCGCTCGCGTACGTATCGTGCGGCTGGCTTGACGCCTTCTGTGAAGACAACATGAGTCCTTGGGATACACTGGCGGGAACCCTGCTGGTTGAAGAGGCTGGCGGTCGAGCCACAACGTTTGGCGGATACTCACGTCCGATCGATGACCGATCCGATATTCTGGCCACTAACGGACACTTGCATCAGGATCTCCTTGGCATCTTGAAGCAGAACGGGGCGGCGAGGGCGGTCGGGTCCCTCATCGCGTGATTTCCATCGAGGCCGGTCTTGGCCCAGGCATCGATCTCTTGGGCGGCTTTCGGCCGTCGATGTGGGTGCTCGCGTTCCCGCGATCACCGCCCGTTTGGTCTTTCTCCGGCAGGGCCGTATAGCTTCTCGTCCGGTCGCGTTGCCGGCAGCTTGAGGCCAAGCATTCCGACTTTCTCGATGTCAACAAAAAGCGGACGACAGGTGAGGCGATGACCAAGCAACAAGGATACAAGAGGTTCTGGCAGCTTCCGGCGACCGTCCGCCGCTCGCCTATGACCGGGCGCCGGAGCATGACGGCTTCATCGCCGAAAAGGACGCCGCCGTTCCGATGCGGGACGGCGTGAACCTTTCGGTTGACGTTTACCGGCCAAAAGCGGGCGGCAAGTTTCCGGCGCTGCTTGCGTTCTCGATCTACAATAAGGACCTCCAGGGTCCGGACGTTGCGGAAGGGTTGCCGCGGCAGCCGACCTGGTCGTCTCTCTGGGCAGGCCCGCTCGAAGCGGGCGATACGAAGTTTTTCGTCTCGCGGGGTTACGTGCATGTCATCGGTTCGCCCCGCGGCGTCGGCAAATCGGACAGCGGCGGATCGCGCCAATGGGACAGTTACGACCTCATCGAATGGATCGCGAAGCAGCCCTGGTGCATGGGTGAATAACAGCGGTTAAGCTTGTCGCGTTGCCTTCGTTCTGATCGACGCCAAGCCGCCTTCGGCGTGGCAACAGGACTGGAGCAAGTGAGCGCGAGAGCGATAAGCGGACGTTGTCGTGTATTTCGATTCGCGGGCTAACGTCGCGGCGCCGAGGCGCGTGGTTGTTCGACCCGTTCGTTGACCGGTTGTGCCGAAAATTTTGCCAGCAGTTTCAATAATTCTGCTCGTTCGCCCGGACTAAAGGGCCTGAGAACGATCTCGCCAATTTCGTCGACACGCCGCGAGACCTCGCGGATCAATGTCTCTCCCTTCAGCGTGATCCGTATCATTTTCGTCCGCTTGTCCAGCGTTCCGCTCCGCCGAAGAATAAGTTGCTTTGCCTCCAGGCGCGCCATGACATGGCCGATTGTGGTGCGGTCGAACGAGATCATTTCGCTCACGCGCGTCGCATCGATATCCGGATAGTCCTTGATCGCGAGCAGCGCTGAAAACTGCACAGCCGTCAGGTCGAGATCGCTGGTGGCCGCTGCGAACGCAGCCGTCGCCGTTTGATGTGCGCGACGGATCAGATAGCCGGGCTGGGCGTAAATATCGAACAACTCAATTTCGCGCCTTTTCATAGCGCAGGCTCGTAACGCGTGTTGCTGCCCTCGCGTGAAGCTCCGTTCCCATCGTAAAGCCAGCTGACTTGCTCAAGAACGTCCGTTTCGCGCAGTTTTGTCAGAAGATCACGCCGCAACAACGAAAACCCGTCGCGAACATGAATCATCTCCCAGACATAGCGCGACATGTATTGGACGCGGGTGGCGCGCAAAATGCGCCGGGCTTCATAAATCCCGAAGGCCCTCTCAACGTCGTCTTCGGCCTGTTCGAAACTTTCGGCAAGCACACGGCTGTCCTCGATCGCCTGACATGCGCCCTGCGCCATGGCCTGAACCATGGCGTGCGCCGCATCTCCCAGCAGTGCGACACGTCCTTTTGACCATTTTGCGAGAGGCTCGATCGTGGCGATCTCCCAGTGCTGGGAGAGATCGACATAATCCAGAAGCTCGCGAACCTCGCCGCACGCTCCGGCGAACCGTTCGATCAGCCGGTCGGCAAGCGGGCGTTGTCCGTCTTGCGGACCGTCATCGATCAAATAATCAAAAACGGCGAC
This sequence comes from uncultured Alphaproteobacteria bacterium, assembly GCA_963850245.1. Classification (GTDB taxonomy): domain Bacteria; phylum Pseudomonadota; class Alphaproteobacteria; order Rhizobiales; family Xanthobacteraceae; genus BOG-931. The sequence goes on from CAWKLA010000004.1 coordinate 55,543, forward strand.
CAGGTTGAACAAACTGCCGTTACGCAGCGGATAGTGAACCATGTGGTAGCCACCACCGCACCACAGCACCACGGTATTTTTGGCAAACCTGGCAGGAATGTCTTTCATCGGCAGCACGGCCCGAAAGGCCGCGTAGCCAAGTTTCTTCGGTTCCGGCGCGCCGACGAGCGTCGATCTGACCCTGGAAAGGATGCCATCGGCCGCGACCAAGGCGCTTGCGGTCTGGGGGCCCTTCGTTGTTTCAAGCTCGACGATTCTGCCGTTGTCATTGAACGACAGAAGCTTGCAGTCGGTGGTGAGGCTGACGCCCAAATCTCTGCAGCGATCGGTCAAGACTTCATGCAAATCGGCGCGATAAATCACGGCGTAGGGTTTGCCGTAGCGGCTCTTCATTTGGACGCCCATCGGCAGCCGCAGGAGAACGTCGCCGGTCCGGGCGTCGCGGAATGTTCCCTCGTCGGGCAAGCTGCACCTTTGCAAGACTTTGTCCTCGACGCCGAGTTGCTCGAACGTCTGAAATGCGTTCGGTGCGAGCTGAATGCCGTATCCGATTGCCTGGAATTGCCTGGCTTGCTCGATCACCCGAACCGATCTTCCGGTTCGCGCCAGCGCAATAGCGGAACTCAAGCCGCCGATCCCCCCGCCCACGATCGTCAGTGGCGCGTCCATGGCATGACCTCCCTAAATTGACAGAACACATTAAATACGTATACTGTGTAAAAAAGACAGCACGCTGTCAAATGCAAATGCAGGGAGATGGCTATGGCGCTTGCCTCGGCCGACCGTGTTCTTTCCAACGACCTTCACGCCCAGCGCGAGCGGCTTTACGAGCAGCTTGAGGCGCATAGCATCGAGCCGCTGTGGCGCGTTCTCGGTGATGCGGCGCCCAAGGCGCCGCGGGTGCAAAGCGTCGCACACATGTGGGCATGGCGCGACGTGCGTCCCTACATGATGACGGCCGGCGACCTGGTGACGCCTCAGGAAGCGGAGCGTCGCGTTTTGATGCTCATCAACCCGGCGTTCAAGTCGATGACCTTTCGGACCGTCGGGCTTATTTATGCTGGCATACAGATGATCATGCCGGGAGAGATCGCCGACAGTCACCGTCACACGCCGAATGCACAGCGCTTCATTATCGAAGGGGAGGGCGCCTACACCGCGGTCGAGGGCGAGCGGACGATCATGGCGAAGGGCGACTTCGTCCTTACGCCCGCATGGGCGTGGCATGATCACGGCAACGAGTCGGCCAAACCGATGATCTGGCTCGATGAACTCGATCTGCCGTTCGCGATCATCCTGGATGCCAATTTTTTCGAGGACTATGTCGGCGGCGACGGCCGGATGCAGCCGATCTTCCGGCAAACCGAAGACTCCCATCACCGCTGGGGACGCAATCTGCGCCCGACCTGGCAACAGCCGGCGTCATCGTTATCGTCGCCGGTGCTGAATTATCGCTGGGCCGAATCCAGGGCCGCATTGCATGCGTTGCGCGATGAGCCCGGAAGCCTATACGACGGCGTAATCCTGCAATACACCAATCCGGTTACGGGTGGCCCGACGTTGCCGACGATGGCGGCCAGCCTGCAGCTCCTTCGCAAGGGCGAGCACACGCAGTCGCACCGTCATACTTCGAGTGCGATCTACCACGTCGCCGAGGGTGAAGGCCGTAGTCTTGTCGGCGACACGGAATTCAAATGGGAGGAGGGCGATACCTTTGTCGTGCCCTCATGGATGCCGCATGAGCATGAAAGCGTTGGCGGCGAGGCCGTGCTTTTCTCCTATTCGGACAGGCCGATCATCAATGCATTCGGTTTTTACCGCGAAGAGGACGCTGCGGCGAAGTAAAGTGCTTTGCGTCGGCAACATCTGAGCGGGTCGGTGAAATGAAAAACGAATGTGCAGGTCCGATAATAACCGCTGACATCTACGATGAGTATCACGAGCACCTGCAAGTGTGCGAATTGCAGTTCCGCTCGTTCGGTCAAATCGAGTCGTTTTGTGGTCCGTGTGCGACGGTAGAGACGTTCGAGAACCACGGACCGGTTCTCGAAGCCCTGGAAAAAGACGGCAGCGGTCAAATCCTCATCGTCGATGGCGGCGGTTCGCTTCGCGTCGGCGTCATGGGCGACAGGCTGGCGGCCGTCGGAGTCAAGAACGGTTGGGTGGGCGTTGTCATCGTGGGTGCCATTCGCGACAGCCGTGGGATCGATGAGCTGAGCATCGGAGTTAAAGCGCTCGGCGCCACGGCGCGGCGCAACTGGTCGGTCGGGAACGGCCGTCATGGCGTTCCGCTGCAGTTCGGCTCCGTCGCGGTTGAGCCCGGCTGGTGGGCCTATGCCGACCGCGATTGTGTTCTTTTCGCGCGCGGGCCGCAGGATGTAAGACGCCTGCCGACCAGAAAGTAAATGAACTAATGTCTGTCGCAGAAACGCAAAAAATGCGCGACGGGGAGGATCGACATGCAAGTAAAAGTCATGGCCGGTCTGTTGACCGCCTTAATAGCCCTCAATACGTCCGGCGGGACGGCGATCGCCGAGGATACGATAAAGATCGGCGTCGTTCTGCCGCTGACCGGGCCTTTCACCGGTACGGGGAAGCAGATTCTGTCAGGGGCTCAACTATATCTTGAAAAGAACGGCGATCGGGTCGCGGGGAAAAAGATCGAACTGGTGGTCAGGGACGGCGGAAACGCGCCGGATCAAACCAAGCGGCTGACGCAGGAATTGATCGTAAACGACAAGGTCAGCGTCCTGGCCGGTTATGGACTTACGCCGGTCGCCTTTGCCGCCGCGCCGCTGGCCACCAGCGCGGAGATACCGATGGTCGTCATGGGCGCGGCAACATCGAGCGTGACGGAAAAGTCGCCGTTCATCGTTCGCACCAGCTTTCCGCAAAGCGCGGCACCTTACGTTCTCGGGGCGTGGTTGCCCAAGAACGGCATAAAAACAGCGGTAACGATCGTGTCGGACTTCGCGCCGGGCCATGATTCAGAAAATGCGTTCTCGTCATCGTTTCAGGCGGCGGGAGGCACGATATTGGACAAACTCCGCGTTCCGCTGCAAAGCCCGGACTTCGCGCCTTTCCTGCAAAAGGCGCACGAGCTCCGACCCGAGGGCCTGTTCGTGTTCATTCCAGCCGGGCAAACGGCGACGCTGTTTCGCCAATTTCTGGAGCGGGGGATGAACAAATCAGGCATTCAATTGGTTGGGGCTGGCGACGTAACCGATGATGAGTTCCTGAACGAGATTGGCGACGCGGCTCTCGGAACCATTACTGCTCATCAATATTCCGCCTATCACAACTCCCCGGCCAACACGGCGTATCGCGAGGCGTTTCTCAAGCTTGCGGGTATGCGTCCGAATTTCTTTTCTGTCGGCGGTTATGACGGCATGCATCTGATCAAGGCTGCGCTTGAACGTGCTCCGGACAACGCGAGCGGGCGCGCGCTGGTCGAGGCGATGAAAGGTATGGCCTGGGAAAGCCCGCGGGGCCCGATCCTGATCGATCCCGACACGCGTGACATCGTGGAGAACGTCTACATCCGGAAGGTTGAAAAAATCGATGGCCAATTCTGGAACACGGAAATAGAAACCTTCAAGGCGGTCAAGGATCCGGTCAAGGCCGGACAAATAAAATGATTTTGTGGCGAGTTCATCGGGACGGTAGGGAGCCGCCGAGACAGTTGTTCTGAATGAGTGCCCTCGTCGGGCAACCATAAAGGTAAGAGCTATCCCATGCGACTTTGCAGATACGACGACAACAAGATCGGCGTTGTACGTGATTCCTTTGTGCATGACGTCAGCGCGATCCGCAATGAACTTGGCTCTTCGTCTTATCCGTTTCCTGCCTGCGACATCTTGATCAGGGAACTTGATCGTCTGAGGGGCAAGATCGAGGCTTTGGCCAAGCAGGCGGAACCGCTGCCGTTGTCCCGCGTTCGGTTGCAAACACCGATTGCCAATCCGGGAAAGCTTGTCGCGGCGCCCGTGAATTATCTCAAGCATCTCGAAGAGGCGCGAAGCGATGCGACGCTTCATCACCAGAACAAGATAGAGGAAATCCAGCGCGTCGGGCTGTTCTTGAAGGCGACCAGCTCGATGGTCGCGCCGGCCGACGGAGTGAGCATTCGCTTTCCGGACCGGCGCAATGACCACGAAATCGAATTGGTCGCGATCATTGGCAAGACCGCTGACCGCGTTCCCGCCGAGCGCGCGCTCGAGTACGTGGCGGGATATTGCATCGGTTTGGACATGACCGTGCGAGGTCCGGAAGAGCGGAGTCTCCGGAAGTCAATCGACAGTTATTCCGTTCTCGGGCCCTGGCTAGTGACGGCAGATGAAATTGGCGAGCCAGACGGTCTTGAATTGATTCTCACGCTCAATGGCCAGATCAAACAACAAGCCAATACCCGGGACCTGGTGCTGTCGGTTCGGGAGCTTATCGCCTTCGCGTCGTCATATTACACGCTACATCCGGGCGACGTATTGTTTACTGGTACGCCGGAGGGCGTTGGTCCCGTTCAGGCGGGCGATATCATTCGGGGAAAGATCGATAAAATCGGCGAGATTCAAGTGGCGGTGCGATAAAACGCGAACCTCCTAGCGCGCGCGGCCGTTGGCCTGGCCAGCGTCGGCGAGCAAAGCCACAGAAGTCTTTTTGTCCTTGCTGGCGAGTTCCGTAGCTTTGACCAGCCGCGACAACAGCGAAAGAAACTGTTGCCGATCCCGGGCGGGCAGGGGCGCTAAAATCCGCTTCGATATTTCGGGTACGCGTTTTACAATTTTTTGAATGACGGCGTCGCCGGCTGCGGTCAGGAACAACCGTTTGGTCCGCCTATCCTCGAGGCCCGGCTTTCGAACGATGAGACCCCGCTTTTCCAGGCGGTCCAGCACGTTGCCGATCGTGGAGGGGTCAAAGAAAATCAGATCGCTAACTCGTTTGGCGTCAACGCCGGGCCGGTCGCAGATCACGATCAGTGCGGAGAACTGAACAGGGGTCAGCGACACCAGCTTGGCCTGTTCCATGAAGACCGCAGTCGAAAACTGATGCGCACGCCGGATCAGGTGCCCCGGCTGCTTGTACATGTCGGCGGTCTTCATCTCGGTCCTTGAAACCGCGAGGATGTGGTGCTGGCTGAGTCGCGGTTCAGGAATATACGACTATCCAAGTTCGTCAAGTATACCGGTCGGCTCGGCGCCACCGGCGAACCCCATCGCACGTGATACCGGTGCCATATAACGAAAATACGCAAATTGTATTGGACGACCGTCGGGCGGTCATCGAGGGTAGCCCCGCCGTTAATTTCGTGGAACGAGGGTTGTCCAAGGAAGCGGACGCCTGCTGTGGGTGCCGCCTGTCGCGCAGCGTCGATAGCGCGCGGCCTGAGCCATCTGTCGAAGGGTACAACACGGTGGCTCATATCTCGCCGATTCTCCGGTCAATCGCCGTCGTCTAATCGAGGTTCAGAGGTGGCGGTCTCGCTGACAATAGCGTGCCGACCGTACGATCGGGTCGTCGCTCTCTTAACCGGGGAGGTCCGTGTCGAGGGCTGCGATGTCACCGTTCTTCCGTTGCAAGCGGAAGAAATGTTTCATCGAGCGTACGCGCGCGCCGAGTTCGACGTGACCGAGCTCTCGATGAGCAGCCATATCATCACCACCGAGAAACAAACATCGGCCTATGTCGGCATTCCGGTGTTTGTTTCGCGAATGTTTCGGCACTCCGCCATTTACATCCGCACCGACCGCGGGATTACCGAACCGGCGCATCTGCGAGGCAAGGTGCTCGGCGTCCCCGAGTATCAGATGACCGCGGCTCTGTGGGTGCGTGGAATGCTGTCCGACATGTACGGGGTCAAATCGGAGCAGATCGCATGGCGTACCGGCGGACTTCACAAGCCCGGTCGACAAGAGAAATTCGGGTTGAAATTTCCGTCGCAATTCGACGTGAAACCCATACCGTCGGATGCGACGCTCAATGCCATGCTTGAAAATGACGCCCTCGACGGCATCGTGAGCGCCCGTCCGCCGCATTGTTTTCTCTCGGGAAGTGCGCCGGTTCAACGACTGTTTCCCGACTTTGTCGAGGAGGAGCGGGAGTATTTCCGGCAATGCGGGCTGTTCCCCATCATGCACCTGATCGGCGTCCGAAGATCGTTACTGGATCGCCATCCCTGGCTCGCCTCGTCTCTGTTCAAGGCGTTCAGCGAGGCGAAGGCGGCTTGCATCGCCGCGATCGAGGACGACAATGCGCTTCAGATCATGTTGCCCTGGTCATTATGGGAATACGCGCAGTCCAAACAACTCATGGGCCACGACTATTGGCCGTACGGCCAGACTAAAAACGAGAAAGCTCTCGCGGCGATGCTGCGCTATTCCCGGGAGCAGGGCTTGACGCGCAAGGACATGGAAGTGGCCGATCTGTTTGCGACGTGCGAGGAGGAAAAGCCTGGTGCATGACACTTTTCGTGCAAGCCCGAACGAACCGTTGGCTCGGCGAGGCATGGTTAGCTGCTCGATCGGGCCGAGGCGCGTAACACGATGACGACGTTGATCATCGGCGCTGGCCTGGTCGGGTCCCAGATCGCTCGCGTGCTGACGGAGCAGGGGGAAACTCCCGTCCTCATGGACCCGGCGATCCAGGCCGATGCGGTCGCCGAAATCGTGGCGCCGGATCGCATCGTCGTACTGAAAGGCGACGTTTTGCGTCCGCTCGATATCACGCGCGCAATTCTGGATCACGGCATAACGGATATCGTGCACACCGCGGCCAACCCTCTGCTGACGCTCGGCGCGCAACAGGATCCGTTCTCGGCCATTCAGCTCAATATCATGGGCGCGGTGAACGTCACGGAAGCGGCGCGCGTGCACAAGCTACGGCGCGTGATAGCGTCAAGCTCGTCGGTACTGAACCACTATCTGGAAGGCGGCGAAGGCTCCGCTTCACTCCACAAGGAGGAAGCGTTCCCAAGGCCGGTCACGTTCTACGCGGCCACGAAGCAGGCGGTCGAGAATCTGGGCTTAAACTATGCGCGCTGGTGCAACGTCGATTTTGGCGCATTGCGTTACGCGGCGGTTTGCGGGCCGTGGAGCGGAAGTGGCGGCGGCGGCCCTTCGAAATTGTTTCGCAGTGTCGTAGAGCGGGCGCTCGCCGGTGACGATGCGATCGTGGAATTGCCCGATATAGAATGGGTGTATTCGAAGGATGCGGCGCGGGCCACCGTGCTTGCTTTGCGCGCCGGCAATCTGGCCAGCCGGGTTTTCAATGTCACGATGAATTCCATCACCTCGCCCGACGCATTCGCAGCCGCGCTGCGCAAAGCCATCCCGCACGCGAGGATCAGGCTTCAGCCCACCACGGAGGTCGATATTTCGATGCGGAAACTTCAGGGCGCGTCCGATCCGACGCTTGCACGCCAGGTGCTGGGTTTTACCCCTGAGTTCGATATCGACGCGGCGGTCGCCGACATGGTGCGTTGGTTGGGCGAGCGCCGAATCGAGCGCCAAGCCGGATCACGTGCAAATTCCTGATGCGTGTGAAATTCAAACCTGTAGTCAAGGATGAACGACATGTCGCTGCCTCTTGATCGCTCATACGACGGTATCATCATTGGAGCGGGTCATCACGGCCTGATACTGGGGAGCTACATGGCGCGGCAGGGACTCGACATATTGATCGTCGACCGTCGGCTCAAATACGGCGGCGGGTTGACGACCGAAGAAGTGACCCTGCCGGGCTTCTACCACAACCTGCACAGCATCAATCACTTCAATATCACCGAGACTCCGTGGTTTGCCGATCTGGGCCTCGAGGACAAGGTCGAGTACATAACGCCGCGCTACGAATTCGGTCAGCCGCATCTGGACGGCAGCGCGCTCGTCTTCGGCCGGGACATTGAAGAAACCTGCGCCAATATCGCGCGCTTCAGCAAGCGCGACGCGCAGACGTTCAGGGAATGGAATCGGCGCGCCGAGAGGACCACGCGCGAAATCTTCCTGCCCGAGCGCTTCAGCGAACCGCTGCCCAAAGCGGAGCGGGAAGCGTTGCTGTCGAAGACTCAAATGGGCCGCGATTTCGTCGCGCTGACGCGCAGACAGCCCCTCGACGTGGTTGAAGAGCTTTTTGAAAACGAGCACGTGCGGTTGCTCTTTTTATTCAAGCTCAGCCTGTTCGGCACCTGGCTCACCGATACGCTGTCGCGCAGCAGTCCGATGGGAAGCGTCATTCGTGCTTTCGATCTTGAGAGCGGCTACCAGCTATGCAAGGGCGGATCGTTCAACCTGGCCCGCGGGTTGATGGAAACCTTCATTGCCGCCGGCGGGACCTATCAGCCTCAAGTCGCCATCGAGCGGGTGATCATCGAAGGCGGGCGGGCGACCGGCATTGAGCTCGCCGGCGGGCGGACGGTGCGCGCGGGCCAGTTCGTCGCCAGCACGCTGGACGCCCACCAGACGCTAGAGAACCTCCTCGGCCGAGAGCAACTGCCGGCAGTGTTTGCCGAGAAACTCGATAAATTCCAGTACTCGACATGGACGCTGTTTGGTCTGCACCTCGCGCTCAAGGAAACGCCCCGCTTTCATGCCGAGGCTTTTGATCCCAACATACGTCGCACGATGAAGTGGAGCATTGGCGCCGAGACCATGCACGACCTCACCGCCGCCTTCGAGGAAGTGCAGGCGAAACAGGTTCCCAAGATCGTCCAATTCGGATCAGGAGCGTTGAGCGAAATTGACCCGAGCCAGGCACCTCGCGGCATGGCGACGACCTATGCATGGCATATCATGCCGGAACATCCGGACATCGCGGAGTTCGGAAACAACTATGAGGCGTTCAAGAAGGAGTTTGCGGAACGAATTCTGGAGAAATGGTCGCGATACTGCCCCAACATGACGCGCGACAATGTTCTGGCGCAATATGTCTACACAGCGCGAGAGTACGTCGTTGAACTCCCCAACATGCGACAGGGTGATTTCATGATGGGGGCATTCAATGCCGAACAGGTCATGTACAATCATTTCGGGTACCGCTCCCCGATCGCCAACTTCTATATTGCCGGCAGCTCCGGCCATCCCGGTGGCGGCGTCAGCGGCGGTGCCGGTTACATCTGCGCCGGCCTCATCGCGGACGATCTGGCGCTTAAGCCTTGGTGGCGGCCGTTGCGGGCCGCCGAGATCTTGGCGGACCTCAAAGAAACGGCTGCGTAATCACCTCGAAATCGCTCGACGGACCTCGCGGCGCTGCGACGGAAGCGGTCTGCGCAATCAACTTAAGCTGCGCGCCCCGTTACCGTCTCCAGGACCGATTGCGGACTTTCGGGAATTTCTTCGCCGCGCCATGCGACGTGCCCGTCGGGTCTCACCAGAACCATCGCGCGCTCATAGAGAACGTGGGCTTGTTGGCATTCGATGTGGTTGAGCTGCAATGGAATGCCGAGTTGGCTCGCCGCATCGGCAAACGGTCGCGGATTTGGCTTGGTGCCAAAGCTGAGAAGCACCAACTGCTTCCCGAATAGATCCAGGATCGATTGCTTTTGTCCCAGCCAGATATGCGGAGCGCGCGACCCGGGAAAAGACGACGGCCTATAGAGCATGTGATCGTCCGGCGGCTCCAGCCCGTCGTCGGCCAGGCAGATCGGCGAAGCGCGGTACCGGTAGCCGAGTTGAATTCCCTCGGTGCGAAATTCGCGCAGCCGGTAAGCATAGATCTGGTTTTTCAGGCGTTCCCGTGCCGTCTCGGCCTCGGCGCCGTCTTCGTCGAGCACATGTTGCGGCTTGATGAGATCGTCGCAGGTCCGATTGTTGGCAGCCTCGTTGGTATTGCGGATTGCGATGGGCCGCCGTTCGGTTTCGTAGCTGTCCAGAAGTGACGATCCGCCCCAGCCTTTGAGAACGGCTGCCAGCTTCCAGCCCAAATCCACGGCGTCGCCGATGCCGGTGTTGGCGCCAAAGCCTCCCTTCGGCCATCGAAGATGAGCCGCATCGCCCAGCAGGAAGACTCGTCCCTGCCGGTATTTTTCGGCAACGACACGATGGCCGGTCCACGGTTGGGCGCGGATGATCTCGAACTCAATGTCCGGGCCGATTGTCTGCCGCACGCACTGGTGTGGGTCGGGATTGGCTCCCTCCCGCGCGTACATGGAAAAGCGCCATTCTTCCCGGCCATCGACCGTCGTGAGATAGGCGCGATTGGCATCATTGACGGTGTGGATCTGCGCGATATCCGTGCCGAAGGTTTGCAGCACCCGTTCACGCAGTCCCGGTGCGCGGAAATAGACGGCGAAATTGAACCCCTCGCCGAATGTGCCCAACAAGCGGAGGCCGAGCGCATTGCGGATTGCGCTGCGTGCACCGTCGCAGGCAGCCAGATACTGACAACGCGCGACGATGGTGCCCCCAGTGGCTTCGTTTTGCAGCTTGACCTGAAGACCTTCGGCGTCTTCCTGGAACGACGTCAGTCTGAGACCAAACCGCAAATCGCCGCCGCGCGCCTCCGCGCCAGCGCGGAGTGCAACATCGAACCCCTTCTTGGGAGAAAACAGGCCGCCCTCCGGCGAGTACGGGTCCAGCTCCGGGCCTTGCTGGTTCGACAGCCCTTCAAAAACGGCAAGCGGTTTGCCGCCAAGTCGCGTGCAAAAACCAATGTTGCGCGGAAAATCCGGTGGAATGACGTCGCTGTAGCGGATCGAGTCCGCTATGCCCCAGCGGCGCAGGTGTTCCATGGTCCGGGAAAAAATGTTTTCGCCCGCCGGAAACGAAATCGTGCCGTCGCCTTCATCCACGAGGACGTACTGGATTCCCTGATAGGCGAGTTCGTTCGCGAGGGAGAGTCCAACGGGACCGGCGCCGACAATGAGTACCGGCGTTTCAAAATCGGGCTTGTCGTTCATTGGCTATTTATGTTTCGCGCTCTTGAGGCAAACGTTCGGCTTCACACAAACGCGTCAACCTCCGCCAATACGGCGCCATTCGATCGGTTTCGCAATCGTATATCACCTGGCGCATCAGCCGCTCGGCTCATCTGCTCTCTCAGGAATTTCGTCGACCGGAGCGTCTTCTGCTTGTTGTTCCGGATCAGTTGGACGAATTCCTTCAGAACAGGGGAACAATTTTGCTTTCGCCATGCGATGGCAAAATCGACGAAGGCGGAGGGGTGGTCGATCGAGCGGTATTCGACGTCCGTAATGCGGGAGCGGCGGGCGACAGACGGCACTATGCTGATGCCGATGCCGGCGGCGACAAGACCCAGCAGCACTTCCATCGTTTCCGCTTGCTGCACGATGGGAGGCAGGAACCCGATTTTCCCGGACTGTCGGGCGTGCGTGGCGAACAGATCGAATGTCGTCAGACCGGGCAGCGTCACAAATCCATATGCCTCCAAAGCCTTCAGTGAAATGCTCGGTTGCGTCGCCAGCGGATGTCCCAAAGGCAGCGCGACCATGAGCGGATCTCGCGCGATGATTTCTTCGGCGATCGCGTCATCCGCGAGAGGCGCAATGACAAAACCGACGTCGATGATCTCCTTGCGCAAGGCATCAAGTTGCTTTGCGACAGTGACACTCTGTAGCTGAAGCTCGACGCCCGGGAAGTTGCGACGAAACTGGCGGAGCAGTGGCGGCGCCAGCGTGTATGCGGCAGAACCTCCAAATCCAAAGGTCAGCGATCCCGTCTTGCCCTTTGCGGAGCTTTGAGCCATCTGGACGGCCCTGTTGACCGCAGCCAGGGATTTCACGACTTCGGCGTAAAACACCTTGCCGGTTTCGGTGAGGGAAACGCTGTGCTTGTTGCGGTCAAACAACCGCGCGCCGAGCTCGCCCTCGAGGTTGGCTATCTGCCGGCTTAACGGGGGTTGCGAGACGCAGGTGCGTTTGGCTGCACGACTGAAACTGAGCTCTTCAGCGACCGCGAGGAAGTAGCGTAGTTGGCGCAACTCCATGCCGACACCTCCCTCGAACTCTACGAGTTGATGTTATTAGTATGTATTCGTATTATATGTATACCATCTAATACACGTGGTCGCAAGCGCACGGTTATCGGGTGGAAAACCGCAAGGCCGCCATTTGGCCCGAGCGTCGCGGCAAGGCAAGTGCTGCGCGAACTAACGCGCTGGGGCCAGCGACGAATGGGTACCGTAGGTTCTTTGGCCGTAGATCAAGGGCGCCGCGTCGACTTTTTCCGCATCGTCCACCAGACCCACTAGCAGCACGTGGTCGCCGACGCGAATGGATTGGTCGAGCGTGCAGCCGAGCCAGCCTGCGATTTGACGGAATCTCGGAATGCCGCCGTGGCTGAACCACGCTGCCGCTTCAAATCTGTCGGCGGCGGGGCTGGCGAATAGCTGCGCCATATCCGCCTGCGACCAGGCCAGGATGTTGATTCCGAACTTGCCGGCCTCGAGCACATGCGTGAGCAGTCTTGAGCGCAAGTCGAGCGCCACAGTTACCATGGGCGGCTCGAGCGATAATGATGCGAATGCGCTTACAGTGGTTCCGTGCGGGCGGCCCTGATTGGCCGTCGTCACGATCGCGACCGGGCTGCACACTCCGGCCATGACATCGCGAAATGTCTGCTTCGGAACCGGCATTTCCTGAGTTCCTGTGCACGCGCCCGCGGTCTACTCCGGTAAGGCACCACCGGTTTTAACCGCGAGCAACAAGCCACCTTGTCGCCCGCATCCGCGGACAATTCCACGGCTGCTAGCGCAGCCCCGCTTGGACGACCAGCGGATAGGTGACCTTCTGAAACTCGGCCATCTGGTCGACATACTTGGCCCAGGCCAGAATGACGCCATCGAATCCGGCGCGCGACAATGTTGCCAATCCGTCCACTACCTGCTCCTTGGTGCCGATCAGCGGATAGCCGGCCCATCCCGCGATGAAGTGAGCCTTCAATTGCTGCGCGACGGCGGGCGGCATGGTTTGCGCGTTGATTCCCATGGTGCTGATGAGATTCTCGGCGGCTTCCCAGTCGCCTTTCTCATAAACATAGTAATTCAGGAATTTTTTGGCGGCCTCTTCGGTCTCATCCTGGACGATGTACGCGTTTGTCCATACCTGCAGGTCCCGGCCGTATTCCTCTCGCGCAAACTTCCGGTATTTGTCGACCTGCGCTTTGACGTCGTCGAACTCGTGCGACATCAAGACAATGAAGGCGACATCACAATACTTGGCTGCATAGTGCCGGCCCTTGTCGGAGCCGCCGGCATTCATCACGACCGGATAGGGCTTTTGAATCGGCTTCGGTTGCAGCCAGCCCTTCCTGATGTTGTAAAACTTACCCTGGTAATCGAACTCCTCGTCCTCGGTCCAAAGCTTTTTAATGATCTCGAGCCACTCGATCGCTCTGTCGTATCGGGTGTCGTGCTCCAGCTGCTCGTCGCCGAACATTTCGATCTCTGGCCGAAACCAGCCGGTCACGACATTGAGACTGAAGCGGCCGCCGCCAACGTGGTCGATCGTGGCGCCTTGCTTGGCAGCCATGACGGGGTGAATTGTCGGCACATGTGACGTGGCGAAAACGCTGGGATACTTCGTCGATGCTGTGACGGCGGAGGCGAAAGAGAACGACTCGAAGCCCGCGCCGTTGAAGTTCGTGGTGCCGCCAAAACCCTTCCAGCGGCCGACGGGTACAATCGCCTCCATCTGCATTTGGTCGGCCATCTGCGCCAGGGCCAGCGTGCTGGGCCACTCGGCTTTGAGCGTGCCATCGACGGTGGAGATTGCGCAGCCGTAGCTCAGATTGGAACAGAAGGTGCCGAGCTTCAGCTTGCGGTCGTTGAAAAGCGGATTACGCGCCTCGCGAAGCTGATCTGGGCGGGTCTTCGTATCCATTCTAACCTCCCTGGTGATTTTGGGCTTGTTGTCGCCACGAGAGTCCCTGCATCGGAGACTCCATTATTGTATGTGGCCGAACAGCACGGCAAACAACCGCTTCAGCCGAGATAGACAGAATACATACTATAACAACGCTGTCAAACGAGGCGCCCGCGTTTGCGAGCCGCTGCACCGTCGCCTGTGAGCCTCGGTAAATTGGTTGCCGTAACGCGGCGCATACCGGCGTGGTCGCAGGGAGGCCGGCCCGTTTGCGGCACGCGTGTAATCAAACACGCCGTTCTTATGCGGAGACATAGCGCCGCATTCGCGGCAGGAAAAGCCGCAGCGCATTTGCCGGCGCGCGTCGTATCCGCTGCAATTTCACAGCGGTAATACCGTCCTCACATAACAAGATACCGAAAACATATTGGACGAACGGTCGCGGACTGACAATAACGTCTGATCGCCGTTGAATGCCACGTCTGTGCCCGACCGACACATCGGTCTATGCCGCAGCAAAAATGACCCTCCGGGTGGTTGATAGACGCAACCGCGAACAGTCTCCAAGGCCACACGCCGAACCTTTCGACAAAAAGCAGATATCCAAGGTCCAACATCATGAACACAGCCGTCTCGCCAAAATCCTTGACGTCGTCGAAGCTTAATCTCCCGAAGCAGCGCGGCGCCTATTACGGAGGTGGCTGGCACCAAACCAGAGACGGCCGCGTATTTGAAACGATCAATCCCGGAACGGGAGAGGTGCTCGGCGCATGTGCGGATGGCGGCGCGGCCGACATCGATGCGGCAGTCAAGTCGGCCAAGGCGGCATTCAAGGAATGGAAGCGCGTAGCGCCGCTGGAGCGTGCGAAGCTGCTGAGAAAGCTCAGCGACGTGCTGCGTCAGAACGCCGCCGAGCTTGCCATGATCGATTCCGCGAACTGCGGCAATCCGGTCACGGAAATGGCCGGGGATGCGGAAATGGCGGCGTCCCTGATCGATTTCTTTGCAGGCCTCGTTACGGAGATGAAGGGTCACTCGGTTCCGATGGGGCCGAACTACCTGAACTTCTCGGTTCGCGAGCCGTTCGGTGTCGTCGGTCGCATCGTGCCCTTCAATCATCCGTTCCTTTTCATATCAGGACGTGCGGCCGCGCCCCTCCTGGCCGGCAACACTCTTGTGATCAAACCACCCGAGCAAGCTCCGCTGTCGTCGCTGCGATTTTTTGAGCTTATCGACGGTATCCTTCCGCCCGGCGTGATCAATCTTGTGCCCGGCGGCAGGGAGGCCGGTGCAGCGCTCGCGAGCCACCCGGACGTGGCAAAGATCGCGCTGATCGGCAGTGTCCCGACCGGCAGGGCCGTGATGCGGGCGGCCGCCGATACGCTTAAGCACGTACAGTTCGAATTGGGAGGCAAAAACGCGTTGATTGCCTACCCCGATGCCGATCCAGATGCAGTCGCCGGCGCCGTCGTCGGCGGAATGAACTTCACCTGGTGCGGCCAGTCTTGCGGCTCCACCAGCCGCGCTTTCCTCCATGAAAAAATTCACGACGCGGTACTGGAGCGCGTGAAGGTTCGCATCCAGCGCTGGAAGCCGGGCATCCCGACCGATCCTGCAACGACCATGGGCTCGATAATCTCGAAGACGCAGTTCGACCGCATCATGAAATATATCGAGTTGGCGAAAAGCGAAGGTGCCCGTCTCGTCAGCGGCGGCTCCAGGCCTTCCGACCCCAAGCTCGCCAACGGCCTCTTCATCGAGCCGACCGTGTTCGCCGACGTGAAACCGTCAATGACGATTGCGCGCGAAGAGATCTTCGGTCCCGTCGTCGGCGTGTTCAAGTGGAGCGACGAGGCCACCATGTTCGAGCACGTGAACGCGGTGGAATACGGTCTCACAGCGTCCATCTGGACGCGCGACCTCTTGGCCGCTCACAGGGCTGCGGCGAACGTGGAAGCCGGTTTTGTGTGGATCAACGAAGTGAGCAAGCATTTTCTCGGCGCGCCGTTTGGTGGCTACAAGCAATCCGGCATCGGGCGGGAAGAGGGCATCGAGGAGTTGTTGTCCTTCACGCAGGAGAAATCGATCACGATCAACATGCGTCCGCAATAGGACTGCGTCGAGAGCGCGGAGATGCGAAACGCCGTTCAACCGCCAACGGCGCCGGCCATTCATTGATCCGCTTTTATTCTTCCAGAGAAACATGGTTCGTCGCCTTGAATAGGGACTGAAGCAGAAAATGCCAAGGAACTGAAAGACGGTTTGCGGCGCAGCGCCAGCGCCCGGCTGAATAACTACGCGCAAAAACGGAAAAGGGGAGGACTTCCATGCGAATGCGAACTTGTTTGGGTGCCTTTTTGATAGCGTTTGGACTCGCCGCCGCTGCCGCATCGAGTGCGGTTGCGGGCGCAAATGGCAAGAAAGTCGCCCTCCTGGTGACGGCGATTCAATTCCCTTACGTCTCGACGTTGGCAAAGACCATCGTCGACGAGGCCAAGAAATCTGGAGTGGAGGTCACCGTCTTTTCGAGCCCGTTCGACCCCGCTCTTCAGTCGCAACAGATGGACGACGCGGTTGCGCGCAAGTTCGACATGATCCTGCTGATGGCCGTCTCGACGCAGGCGATCGTGCCCGCGATTACGCGGGCCCATAATGCAGGCATCCCCGTCATCAGCGTCATCGATCCTCCCAAGGAAGGTACGGAGAAGCTCTATACGGCCTTCGTTGGCGACGATCAGCCGGAGCTCGGGCGCGTCGCCGCCCGGTCGTTGCTGAAGGCGCTCAAGGATAGCGGCCGTGACGGCGGCAAGATCGCAGCAATCACCGGATCGCTTCAGGAGGGCGTCGCGCCGCTGCGGCTCAATGCCTTCAAGGAGGTCATCAAGGAAAATCCGAAAGTCGAATTGGTTGCGGTTGAGGACGTGGCGTGGGAAACGGCCAAAAGCGAGCAGGCCGCCGGTCAATTGCTCGCACGTTTTGCGCCGCAGGGCGGTCTCGCAGCCATCTACGGTATGGCCGACAATCAATCGGTCGCCATTGTCCAGGGCATCAAGTCGAGCGGACTTACCCCCGGCAAGGACGTCTTTGTCATCAGCAGCAATTGCAACAAGGAAGGCATAGAAGCGATCAAGGCGGGGACGCTCTACAGTACCGGAACACAAGTTCCGGTAACTGCGGGAAAGCGGGCAGCGCAAGCTGCGGCCGAATACCTCAACGGCAAAACGTTGCCGCCGCGCATCGTGATTCCGGCCGAGGTGATCAACAAGGATAACGTCGACAAGTGGACGGAGCTTTGCGGCTTCTAGGACGCGGCTCGCGAACCTTCGGCCTTATTCCGTTCGATGGGCCGCCGGGTACCGCGTCCGAACATAGACAATGCCTATGTGCATCATGACTTCGCGATCGAGCCGTCACCGCCCTTGGATCGACAGTTTCTCGCAGGGGCAGTGACGGGATGTCGGACATTCTCTCGGTCGCTGGCGTTACCAAGGACTTTGGGGCGGTTCAGGCGCTGCGGGGCGTGTCGCTTTCCCTCGCGAGGGGTGAAGTGCGTGCACTCTGCGGCGAGAACGGCGCGGGCAAGAGCACGCTCGTCAAGATACTCATGGGGGTATACCGGCCGGATGGCGGGACGATCGAGGTCGACGGACTCGTTCGCGATATACGGACGCCGCAAATAGCGCAAAGCCTTGGCTTGGCACTCGTCGCCCAGGAACTGAGCCTCGCGCCGCACCTTTCGGTTCTGGACAATATCTGGCTGGGCAGCCGGCGCGTTCCAATGTTCCATCGTCGCGCTGCTTTGCGCAAAGACGCCGAAGCGGCACTCGCCCGACTGGGGGCGGGTGATTTCGATCTCGATCGGCCGGTCGGTACTTTTACCATCGGCCAACGTCAGATTATCGAAATCGCCCGTTTGATCGCCCGGGACGCCCGCATCCTCATTCTCGACGAGCCCACGGCGACACTTTCGGACGTCGAGATCGCGCGGATGTTCGACGCTCTGAGGGGACTAAAAGCGGAAGGACGCTCCGTCATTTACGTGACGCATCGCCTCGGCGAAATCTATCAGATCTGCGATTCAGTCACTGTCCTGCGTAACGGGGCGCATATCGCCACCCAACCCTTGTCCGACGTCAAGCGAGCAGCCGTGATCGAACTCATGTTGGGCCGTAAGCTGGAGGATATGTATCCCGTTCCACACGTCGCCGACTTGGGACAAGCACCTCTCATCGTTGAATCACTGTCGGTTCCCGGTGTGGTGCACGACTTTTCCATGATCGCCGAGAAGGGCCAGATCGTTTGCATTGCCGGGCAAGTCGGATCGGGTGCGCAGCGCGTCGTGCGCGCGCTCGCGGGACTTGTTCCTGAAGCCCGGGGCAAGGTTCTCATCGGCGGATCGCCGCTGCGGCTGGGTTCCGTCCGCGATGGCATGAAGCGTGGCCTGTTTTTCATTTCCGAGGATCGGGCAGGCGAGGGGCTTTTTCTCAATCACAGCACGCTGGAAAACCTGCTGGCCTTGCGAATATCCGCCCATGGCAAATTTGGCATTCTGCGGTGGCGTGATTTGCGATCCGTCGGACGCCTGCTGGCGCAAGGGATCGGCGTCGACCTGAAAAAAATAGACGATCCGGCGCGCGATCTCAGCGGCGGCAATCAGCAGAAATTGCTCTTTGGACGCGGGCTTGAGCCGGAATTTCTCAAAAACAGTCCTTTGGTCGTGGCCGACAAGGATCAGGTCGGAACCAGCGACACGAGAGGGTCTTCGGCTCCCAAGTCATCTCGGCAGTCGCCCCGCAAGCGCCCCCCTTTCATTCTGCTTTTGAACGAACCGACCCGCGGGGTCGACGTCGGGGCGCGGGGCGAGATCTACCGGATCATGCGTGAATTTTGTGAGCGCGGCGCCACGATCGTCATGACCTCATCCGATCTAGAAGAGGTGGTCGGGATGGCCGATACGGTCATCACGATGTTCCGCGGACGCAAGGTCGGACAGTATCGAACCGGCGGTATCTCAATGGGGACGATTCTTGCCGATATCACCCATCCGCAAGCTGCGTTGGGCGAGGCGGAATGAACGCAGCTGCTTCAAATGCTCAGGGCGTCGAGGGACCTTCGCCGGTCGTTCCACGAATTTCGCTGACGACGCTGATTTGTATCGGCGCCCCGAGCCTGCTGATAGCTGTCGCGCTGGCAACGCCGGGCTTTATCAGCGTGCCAAGTCTGACGTCCTTGCTGACAGCCATCTCTTTCGTCGGCTGCGTCGCGTGCGGTATGACGCTGATTACGATCAGCGGTTACGTCATGTCGTTTAGTTTGGGTGTGACCGTCGCCGGCGCTTCGATCGTTTTTGCCGAAGTGTATGCTGCAGCCGGGCTGACGCTGGCGATTGCATCGGCGCTCATCACAGGTGCTTTTCTGAGCGGCGTCCAGGGTCTGGTGATCGGCTGGTTTCGAGCCAATCCGATCATCGTCAGCATTGCCGCGCTGGCTCTTATTCATGGCGGTCTGCAGGCCGCGACAGCCGGAATTTCATCCTATATTCCGCCGGGGCCTGCCCTCGAAATCTTAAAAGCAAAATTCATTGGGCTGCCCATCGAATTCATCGTGTTTGTGGCGCTGGTCGCCGCGGCGCAACTCGTGCTTACTTTCACAGCGTTTGGCCGCAATTTGTTCATGCTCGGAGACAGTGCCGCAGCAGCCGCGGCACTTGGGATCAGCAGCTGGCGAAACACGACAGGCGCCTATGCCTTCGCCGGCGCTGCGGCAGCGATTCCCGGCATACTGCTCGCCGCGCGCTTCGGCCTGGGAAGCATGTCTTATGGCTGGGGGTACGACTACAGCGCGATCGCGGCGATCCTGATCGGCGGCACCGCCATACAGGGGGGCGGCGGCTCCGTGGTTCAGACATCGCTCGGCGTCGCATTCATCGCCCTCGTGCAAAACCTTCTAGTCCTGCACGGCGCCCGCGAAGAATGGCAGGTGTTTGGCCTCGGCATCATGGTTCTCGCAGTCATTATTTTGCAGGCGCGAGGCTCGGCGAGCGCCGCGATTGCAGGTTCGGCAACGACGCTGGTGAGGACGCGCAATTCGCGCCGTTCGTTTGTACTGCTCGCATTCACGGTGGTGCTTTTGATTGTCCTTGATTTCGGACAAGGCCGTGTCTTGTCGGCGGCCACCGCTTTCACGTCGCTGCAACAGTTTGCGACGATCGGACCGGTGGCTCTGGGCCTGGGACTGACAATGATCATTGGTGAATTCGACCTCTCGGTCGCCGGCATGTTCGGCCTTGCGGGCTGCATCGCGGTGATTACCGGCTCGGATCACCCGGCGGTCGGATTGCTGGCGGCGGCGTTGACCGGCGCCATCGGCGGCGCGGCGCAAGGATTGATCATTACGCGACTTCGCCTTGGCTCGATCAGCGTGACACTCGGCGGCCTGCTTCTGTTCGTCGGCATCTCCTTTGTCTTGACCGAGAGTCACTCCATCTCTTTTGACAACATCGGTGTCGCGCTTGCGGTCGACACGCCGATCGCCGGGATCTTTTCCTTGCGCAGTGTGGTCGCTGTAGTTTTGTTTGCAGTGGCTGCCGTTATCATGGGCGTCACGCGCATTGGCCGGGACATCGTCGCTATCGGCAGCGATCACCGTGCTGCGATTTTTTCCGGCGTCAACGTCGATTGGCTCGTCGTCGGCACGTTTATGGTTTCGGGTGTGCTGGCAGCGTTGTCCGGTGCGCTCCTGAGCTATGGATTGGCTTCCGCTTCGCCATCGGGACTCACCGATGTTTTGGTGCCCGCGGCCGCGGCTGCGATCGTTGGAGGCGTATCACTATCCGGCGGAGTCGGCCGGCCGCTTGGCATCGCCGCAGGCGTACTGTCGCTTGCCATTCTCCGATCGGGACTTAATGCTCTAGGCACTCCACCTTCGGTGCACGACATCATAACCGGCGCAATTCTGTTGGGCGTGGCCATTATCGACGGCGGCACGTTGTCCCGGCATATGGCGAACGTCGTGCGGTGGCGCGCCGTTGCCCAAGTGAAATAAGGCTGTGAGCCAGTCACTGTGGCAATTCCGGGCAGGTATAAGCGGATACCCGGAATATATTGGACATGCTGGCGCTGTATGAACGACAGTGCCGTTCGACTGCAAAGTCGGCCCTCACGGGCCACGCCGTCCCCACCCGAAAATTGGAGCTGCTGGTTTGCCCGCAAGTTATGAACAGCTCAGTAAACTTCGCATCGATCAGGTTGGAAGCCTCGTCTCTCCCCACGCGCTGAGGACGCTTTCCAAACAGCATCGGCTTGGTGAAATCGGCGATAACGAACTTCGCGCGGGCCAGGACGAGGCGATACGGGCAGCCGTCAAGAAACAAGAAGCCATCGGCATTCCCATCGTGACCGACGGAGAATTCCGTCGGCAGAATTTTCAGGAGAGCTTCAGCGCCGCGGTATCCGGATATGAGGTGTTCAAAGACGTCGAAAAAACCCTCGCCTGGCAGGAGCCGAACCGTCCGCTGACCAGGACGGAACAAAAATTCGACGCGCCCGGTCCGGCGGTCGTCACGCGCCGCGCCGTTACCGAACGCCTGAGTCTGCGCCGCAACGTCGTGCTCGATGAGTTCAAGTTTTGCGCGTCTGCTGCAAGCAATCCGGTCAAAGTCAGTCTGATCGGGCCGGATCGTATCGCGCAAAGATTTGCCTGGGAACGGTCGCAGGCCGTGTACAGCGATATCGACGAGTTCGTTGCCGACGTCGTCGCCATTGAGCGTCAAATGATCCAGCAACTGGTTGACGCCGGCTGCCGCTATATTCACATCGACGCGCCGGGCTTTACCGCCTACGTCGATCCCGTTTCGCTGGAGCGGATGCGCGCGCGGGGCGAAGACCCCGAGCGCAACCTCGACCGCGCTATCGAGGCTGAAAACGCAATCATTGCCGGATTCAAGGACGTCGTCTTCGGCCTGCACATTTGCCGGGGCAATCCCCGCGGGTTCGACCCGAAGACCGGCAAAATTTTCGCCCAATGGCATAGAGAAGGGCATTACGACGCTATTGCCGAGCGGCTTTTCGGCACGCTCGACCACGAACGGATGTTGCTTGAATATGATAGCGAACGCGCCGGCGGTTTTGATCCGCTGCGTTTCATCGGCAAGGGCAAAATTGCCGTGCTGGGCCTGGTCAGTACCAAGACGGCCGATCTCGAGACCAAGGACGATTTGCGTCGGCGCATCGACGAAGCCTCGCGGTATCTTCCGCTCGATCAGCTTGCCCTGAGCCCGCAGTGCGGGTTCTCCAGCGCCGTTGAAGCGGCACAGATCGACGAAGACGTGCAGTGGCAGAAGTTCGAGACAATCATCGACACGGCCAGGGGCGTTTGGAACTGAGTCGATTCTTGTCATCCGGATCACCGGATACGCCCCCTGACGCAGCGGTTTCAGTGACGAGCCCAGGCGAGCCGCGCCTTGTGACAGGGAACGCGTCTATTCGAGCGGACTGCGCCGCATTGATCCGTTGTCGCGCAGACCCGTCCACAGTCGGCGGCGACGTTATGGCCTTCACTTATCTCCCTCAGTATTTCCCGGAAAGGAGCACGTCAGGCCCGGGCGCAGCATCAAGTCGATATGCGCACCTGCCGTAAAGACGGGGAGGGCGCTGTTGTCCGGCGCGCGAAATTCCACCGAATGAATGCCGTCTGCTTCGCGGCGGATTGACGTGATGTGGACTTCGAATTCCGGCACCCGATAGATCAGCGGCTCGTGAGGCAGCGGCGGCAGCTCGATTTCGATCGCGTCGCCCGGCCGCACTTCGCCGCCGCGCAGCACGACGCTCATGACGCCTGCCTTACGGACCAGCCCGGTCGGCTTCGTCTCGACGACGTGCTTGAGCAGCCCGGCCTGAAAGTCTTCGATCTGGTGGCACGGATTGCGCAGGCCGGTGAGCTCGATCACCGCCTCTGGACCGAGATGAAGACGGGTTCCAGTCGGCAGGTTGAGCAAGGGGACGTTTCTGGTCGTGATGTTTTCGCCGAGATCGCCGGGGAGGACGACGTGTCCCTTCAGAGCCACCTCGTCGAACAGTTCGGCCTGGATCAGATGGACCTGGCGCAGGTTCGGGCGGTGGCCAAATCGCTTGATATGGTAGAGGTGCCGGTCGGTCGGACCGGCATGGCTGTCGCCTTCGACGCCGAAGTTTTCGATCAGCCGGATCGCGCCGGTCGAGAGCTTGCTGAACACGTGCTTGCTGTTGACTTGCACGCCGACGACTTTGGGGAAGCTGCTGGTGTCAACCATGGCGGCTCAACCTCGAACCCGGACGCCACGATGCGCGTCCCCCTCGACGCCACGCCGTGCGGAATCAGCATCGAGCCCTGCAAGCAGGATGAGGCGGGCTTCGATATGTTTGGAAATGCTGTGCCGAAGCACTGTGGCGTGTACGTAACCCTGCATGTCCCTACCTCACGGTAAAGAGATGCGTTGGTTGACGTTAACGCGTACGGACTTTCTTGAAAGTCGCTGCGACACGTATGCCAGAATTCGTCGTGTAAATCAACGAGGCGCGATCCGCGTTGCCATCGGGCGCCAACCGGTGATGTTCTTTGGCATCAACAGCCGTTCCGCGGGCATTTTCCGGTTCATGGAACATTTCCGGCGGGCCGCGTGAAGCTCACGGGTGGCATTTTCCGCCTCTTTGGCCTTAGTTCTTGGCAGAATAAGCCTTCCGACTACCATACGCTGGATAAGATTGGCAGCATTCACCACGGGCATCATAGATACTGACCCGTTGGGCGGCTTCGGTTGAAGGCAACCAAGGCGCGCGGCTCCTCGATGGGCGCGCGTCAAAATCGAATTTGGTGGAGGGAAGGCGATAATGAAACTGAGTCAGCTTCGGGACATTGTCGCCATCGCCGAACATCGAAGCCTGCGCGCCGCGGCGCAACATCTGGGGCTCGCGCAGCCCGCCTTGACGCGCAGCCTCCGCGAGCTTGAGCACGAACTCGGCGTGTCGCTGTTCGAACGCAAGTCGTGGGGCATGCAACTGACAGCGATGGGTGACGTCTTTGTCCGGCGGGCGAGGGCGGTTCAGGCCGAGATTCATCGCTCGCGCGAGGAAATCGATCAGCTCAACGGCCGAATATCCGGCACGGTCTCGGTCGGGCTGTCGATGGCCGCCAGCGTCGCTTTGTTACCCACGGCGCTGAAGACGTTTTCGGATCGCTTCCGCGGGGTGCGGCTGAAGATCACGGAAGGTTTCTTTGCTGATCTGCAAAATCAAATTCTCGATGGCGAGCTTGATTTCTACGTCGGCCCGATGTCGGGAAAACAACATCAGCGCGAACTGAGCATCGAGGAATTGATCAAGGGCGAACTTGTCGTTGTCGGACGCCGAGGTCATCCCTTGCTTCGGGCTCATTCGCTGGCTGAACTCGCGGACGCTCGCTGGATCGGCATGGTGATTTGCGCGACCGGCGTGGCGGAACCCGCGGATGCGTTCGCCAGGAGCGGCCTGCCGGCGCCGCGTGTGGAAATCGAGACGCAATCGGCCATTGGCACGATCCTCGTCGCGGGGCGGAGCGACCTCTTGGCGATGCTGCCTAAAATCTGTCTGCGCTATCCCGGCGCTGATACCCTGCTTGATCGCATCGACGTCGCCCCGATGGCGGCGCCACCGATTTGTCTGGTGCGCCGGACCTCGCTGCCGCTGACGCCGGCCGCTGAATTCCTGTGCGACCTGGTCAGACGGGCAGCATCGGTGGAACGGACGCGCGGCACGGAACTGAATGTCGCACCAAGCGGCCCGGCAATCCCGGATTGCGCGCAGCGCGCCACCGCGACCAGCGTCTAGCCGTTGGTCGCGCTGCTCCTCGGGCTGGCGTTCGCGATGGGAGCTGAATGGAAAGCCACCATACGCCAGGTTCCGGCATCGTCCCGTTTCCAAACGGCAAGGGTTTGAACGGATATGCTCCGCGGCGCGTTTTTATAGATGACGTCGATGTCGGCCCGGCATCGAATCAGAACGACATCGCCGAATTCGTCGGCTTCGATATTCGATCGAACAAATTGTTTGTAGTCGGTGTGACCGCCCTTGATCGACGCAAGGTATTCCTGCTTTGAGTCAGTCGTTCCGTTGGAGTGCGTATACTGCATTTTGTCGTGCAGCAGACGATCGAGCGTCTCGACGTCGCGGTTCAAGGTTGCATTGCATCGAAGCTCGTCAAGTTTAAGCGCCTCTTGAGAGGCGTGCATTGCCGTCATGTCGTGCTCCAAAATGTCTTGCTCCAAAAGCCTCGATCAATTGCGCGGGGCTGAAATCGATCGCAGAGAATTCGTACTTGTGCCGACCATTCAAACCCTCGATTGCCGCCCTTGACCAGCGCCAATTGAAAGTTTTTGACCGGCCTTCAATCCGCGGCGTATGGCGTGCGCAACTCGCCGGATTTGTATTGCGGCGGATAAAGAATGACTTGCGTGCCGGGTTTCCTGAATTGCTCGGCATCGTTAGGTTTCACGTCCTGATACTGGACGTAAAGATTACGCTCCTTTGTCCACTCTCCCAGTTCGTCGAAAGTCAGCGGGCCGATGATCGTGTCGAAAGATGTCTTGTGCAGCGCGGCGCCGATCGCGGCCTGGTCAAGGCTTCCGGCGAGTTCGACAGCCCGCGCGAGTACCTGCATCCGCGCGTAAGCCAGCGGCGGAGTATAAAGACCCAGGGTCTCGATGCCTTCCCGCTGCGCGGCTTCCCGATAACGCGTCAGAAATGCGTCGATGCCCGGAAACTGCATGGTCGGCTCCGGTACGTAGACGTCCCAGCACACGATGTTATTGAGCAAGGGGCCAAGCTGAAGCTTCAGGGCCGTCACCTGCGGACCGATCATCGTCCCGCCAAGTACCGTGGCTTTCAGCCTGACCTCGGATATCGTCCTGATCAGGCCGGCGGAGTCCGGCGGATAGGATGCCAGAAATACCAGGTCGGGACGCGCAGCCTGAATGGAGCGAATGACCGGAGAGAAATCCACCGTTCCAGGCGGGTAGGCCCGGTCGTAGACGATCTGCAATTTTTGCTTGTTGGCTTGATAGCGGGCGCTCTCCATCGCCTTTTGCGGGAATTCGGAATCCAGGCCGGCGATGGCGACCGAAGTCGGCTTGGGGTTTGCGGTCATCGCCACGTCGAAGAACCCTTTGGCGAGTTCCTCCGGCACCTTCCCGCCGACCGGGCTGATATTGGCGTAGCGATCGTAACGAAACTTCTCGTTGGTCATCGTGCCGAGCAGCGTCACGAACGCGAACCGGCGTTCCATGATCAACGGCATCGCTGCCGCAATTACCGCAGTGCCGTAACTGGAAATGGCCAGGTCGACTTTATCGACGTCGAGCAGCTTGGTGTAGATGCCGGGAACCTGGGACGGATTCGATTGATCGTCATAATAGACGAGCTCCACCGGACGGCCCAGCAATCCTCCCTTGGCGTTGACTTCACTGGCCCATATTTGTTCCGCCAGCAACGCCGAGCGGCCGTTTCCGGCGAGACCGCCGGTCAGCGGCATGGAGTGGCCGATGCGAATGGGCTTGCCGTCGCCTTTGTCTTGCGCTCTTGCGCCTGCCGTCAGCGATCCGGCAAGAGCAGTGCCTACCGCAAATTTAGCAACGTCACGCCTTGTCACTCCAGGCATACGTGTCCTCCCTGTGGTCCCGACGTTCTTGTCGCGCGCTGGTCCCGGACAATGTGTTTAACGTGCGGGCTGCTTGCTGGGGAGATGACGGAGACCGTGTGACGATAACAAAATATTATCGCAGGCCTCGCGACCGTCGCGTCGGTAGCGGCGTTCGCGTTGATTCGAAGTCCGGCGCCGCGTACGATGTGGCGCGGTCGTTCGCATCGCGAAAATTATCCGAAGGCAGCAGGAAATGGGTGCGGCGCCGCATATTGGCTGGATCGGTCTCGGCAGCATGGGCGGCCGCATGGCGCCGGTTCTGGTGAAAAACAATTACGCCGTTACGGGATTCGATATCGATCGCGGCCGCATCGAGGCCGCGAAGTCGCATGGGATCCGCGAAGCGCCGACGCTTTCCGCGCTGACTGCTAACAGCGACGTGATCATCTCCATGATACCCGACGACGGCGCGTTTCTGGACGTCGGGCGGAGCGTGCGCGACAACGCCAAGTCATCCGCTTGCCTGATCGACATGAGCACCGTGTCGCCGGGCGTATCGTCGCGGGTTGCCGAGATGCTCGATGCCGCGGGGATAGCCTATTTGCGCGCTCCGGTGTCCGGCAGCACCGAGCTCGCGGCGGCAGGTACCTTGAGCATTCTGGTCTCGGGTCCCGAGCCGATATTCCAGGCATGGCGCCCGTTGATTGGAGCGCTGGGCAAGAAGATTTCGTATCTGGGTCCGCGCGAAGAAGCGCGCATCATGAAGCTCGTCGTCAATACGATCGTCGCGGCGATCAATACATCGCTCGGGGAGGCGCTCAATTTCGGCAGCCGCAGCGGCCTCGATCGGAATTCGATGATTGACGTGATCGCCGAGAGCGCGGTGGCGTCGCCCTACATCACGTCCAAAATCAACAAGCTCAAACAGCGCGACTGGTCGCCGGCCGCCACGATCGAGGTGATCGCGAAAGACATGGACCTCGCGCTCGAATTGGGCCGGACCAACGGCGCCTTCATGCCGATGGCGTCGTTCGCCCGCCAGGTGCTGACCGCCATCGAAGGCCGGGGACAGGGCAAGCTCGATATGTCCTGCGTCGCGACCTTCTTCGACTCTTGAAAAGAACACCAACGCCGACTGGCAGGATCAACCGGGAAACGCGCCATGACCGACCATGAACAAGCCGAACGTGCCTGCGAGCGTCTTTCGATCGCATTTGCGATCGGCGTCGATCGCTTCGACGATGATACCGTGCTCGATCTCTTCACCGCCGACGGCGTCTTCAACCGTCCGGGCAATGTCGTGAAGGGGCGCGATGCCTTGCGCGGTTGGCTCAAGGGCCGGCCGCGCGACGTCGTGACACGTCATATCTGCACCAACATTGCGATCAAGGTTATTAACATGAAAGAGGCGAGCGGCATTACCTATTTCACCTTCTATCGCGGCCCCAAGGACGATAAGCGTTCCGTGCTGCCGCTCGACGGTCCCGATATCGTAGGTGAGTATCACGACCGTTATTTGCTCACGGACGATGGCTGGCGCATAGCCGAGCGCGCGGTGGCGTTTGCATTCCAGAAGAGCAGCCAATAGCGGGCGAAGTTGCAGCCCCGAGGTCGGGACGTCGTTGTCTCGCGTAACGCCCTACGTCGCCGGCCAATCGATCCGATCAAACAAATTGCGCATCCACGGTACCGGGCTCGGCCTGAGGTAGGAGACGTGGCTGTCGACGACCCGCGGCCGGTAGCTGTCGGCGAATGCGCTCCAGTCGGGGTTTTCGCTCAGTTTCCGACGATGTTCTTCCGCCTCGGGCCAAGTGCGTTGCCAGTGATAATGGATCACCCGGTGTAGCGGACCTGTAGTGACGAAAAACACGCCGATCAAGCCGATCCGAAACAGCTCCATTGTCGCGGCGTCGAGGTTCCGGAAGCCTTCCCAGTAGCTCGCGAGCCCGCCGGGAAGGAAGTCGAGTACACTTTCCGACACCGCGAATGCGGTGGCATCGCCGTAATTGTCGAATACCGGCGTATCGGTCAGCCAGTCGCGGTCGCCGCTCCACAGCGGACTGAGTTCGTCAATCGGCGCGCGATCGAGGAGCAGACTTTCCTGGCGCAGCATCAGCGTGCGCGCCGCGGCGAAGTACTCGGCGCGTTCCGGGGTCGAGATCGCTGCAATGCGCCGCTTGCCGTCGTCGTAATTGTCCCACCGGTAGAGATGGACAATACGCTCGGCCGGGCCCGCGGCCACGGCGAAGTATCCGATATTCCGCTCGAGTAGCGGCCTCAACGTTGCGGGAGTATTCCACTTTCGTTGCAGCGCCCAGAATGCTTCTTCGGTACCGGGCCGAAGCGTATACGCACGTCGTTCGAACAACATGTTTCCTCCAGGGCGCCTGTAATCGTCCGGTGCCACGAGGCCGCGAATGTGCGGCGAGCGGCCCAATGCGCGCCGCGAGTGTCACGCACCGCACCGCGTCTCGCAATCACGAAACTGGACCGTCGCGGCTGAATTTGCTAATTTTACGCGCCAAAATGGTGATCTATGCCAACACACAAGCTCGACGATCTGGACCGCAAAATCCTGCAAAATCTCCAATCCGACGGCCGGATGACGCTGGCCGACCTGGCGGCAAAAGTCGGTCTGTCGCCGTCGCCATGCCTGCGGCGGGTACGCATGCTGGAGCAGAGCGGTGTGATCGCGCGATATGTGGCAGTGCTCGACCAGCGCGCCGTGGGTCTTCCCGTCAGCGTTTTCGTGTCGATCAAGCTGGACAAACAACGGCAGGAAGTTCTCGACCGGTTTGCCAGGGCGATCGAGCGCTGGCCGGAAGTGCTGGAATGCTACCTGATGACCGGCCCACGCGATTATTGGCTCCGGGTGGTGGTGCCTGATCTCGATGCCTACGAACGTTTCGTGAAGCAGAAGCTCACGCGGCTGGACGGCATAGCATCGATCGAATCGAGTTTTGCTTTGGAGCAGGTCAAGTATTCCAACGTGCTGCCGGTGGTCTGACGTTCGCCCTTTGTTGCGCGTTCCTAGCTCGCGGATTTCACCACAGCGAGGTGGCGAATGGGACGGCCAGGCGCGATGCTCTGCGCCGCCGCGATGATCGCGTTGCTGTCGATGCCGTAGTGCCGGTAGAGGTCGGGAATGGAGCCGGTCTGGCCGAAATGTTCCACGCCGAGCGGCCTGACGCGATGGCCGTTTACCGCGCCAAGCCACGCCAGCGTTGCCGGGTGGCCGTCCAGCACCGACACGATGCAGCAATTGGCGGGCAGGCCGGCGAACAGCCGCTCGATGTGCGAGCGGGCGTGAATGAGGCCGCGCTCCTGCGCCCGCAATGACGCCGTCCATCCGGCGTTGAGCCGATCGGCTGACGTGACGGCGAGAAGGCCGACGTCGCGACGGTCTTCCGCCATCAGGCCGACCGCCTGGATCGCCTCCGGCGCGACCGCCCCGGTGTACGCGACGACAACCTCGCAGTTCGGTCCGGGCTCGCGCAGCCAGTAAGCGCCGTCGACGATCGCCTGCCGAAGCTCGGGCGTGATCGTCCGCTTGGGTTGTTCGATCGGACGGGTGGAAAGCCGCAAATAAACCGAGCCGCCGGCCTCGTCGCGCAGCCAGTTGTGTTCAGATGCGTTGCCGTCGCCGTCCTTCTGGATGTAGTCGAGCGAGAAGGCGAGGATGACCGCAAGCTCGTCGACGAACGCCGGCTCGAACGAGGCGAGGCCGTCCTGCGCCAACCCGATCAGCGGCTCGGCGATGGATTGATGCGCGCCTCCCTCCGGAGCCAGCGACAGTCCCGACGGCGTTGCTACAACGACAAAGCGAGCGTCCTGGTAGCAGGCATAGTTGAGGGCATCGAGCCCACGCGCGATGAAGGGATCGTACAGCGTGCCGATCGGCAACAGCCGCTCGCCGTTGATCGAATGCGACAGGCCGAGCGCCGACAGGCAAATGAAAAGATTCATCTCGGCGATGCCGAGTTCGATGTGCTGGCCCTTTGGCGAAAATTCCCAGTTGAAGGTCGAGGGGATACGTTCGCTCTTGAATATGTCGGACATGCTTTCGCGCGCGAACAGCCGGCGGCGGTTGACCCACGGACCGAGATTGGTGGAGACGGTGACGTCCGGCGACGTCGTGACGACGTGTTCGGCGAGATCAGATGTCTCGCGCGCGAGTTCATTCAGCAGCGCCCCAAAGCCGAATTGCGTCGACATCTCCGGCTGGATGGTGACCTTGAGCTGATCCGGCACCGGATAGCGCGGTGCCTTCAGGCGGCGGTCGCCGGGCGCGGCGAACGGCACCTTGCCTAGAAAGTCTTTGACCTCCTCCGGCGCTCCCAGGCCTTCAAACGGGTCCCACTCGTGCCCGGATCGAATGTTCATCGCCCGACGGAATTTTTCCATCTGCGCCGGGGTCATTAGGCCGGCGTGATTATCCTTGTGACCGGCGATCGGCAGTCCGAAACCTTTCACGGTGTAGGCGATAAAGCAGGTCGGACGGTCGTGATCGATCTTGTCGAAGGCCTCGACGATGGATGGCAGGTCGTGGCCGCCAAGATTGTTCATCAGCCGCGCCAGTTCGTCATCGGAGCGGGATTCGATCAGGCTGCTCACGGGGCCCTGGTCGCCGATCTCGTCCATGAGGCGCTTGCGCCATGCCGCCCCGCCCTGAAACACCAGCGCCGAATAGAGCTGGTTCGGGCAGCGATCGATCCACTGCCGCAGCGTTTCACCGCCGGGCTCGCGGAATGCGGCCTGTTGCAGCGAGCCGTATTTCAGGATCACCACGTCCCAGCCGAAATTCCTGAACATCTGTTCGTAACGTTCCCACAATCCCTCGCGCACGACGGCGTCGAGACTCTGGCGGTTGTAGTCGACGATCCACCAGCAATTGCGCAGGCCCTGCTTCCAGCCCTCCAGGATCGATTCGAATATGTTGCCTTCGTCGAGTTCGGCGTCGCCGATGAGCGCGATCATGCGGCCTTCCGGCCGGTCAAGCCTCCAGCCGTGGGCGCGGACATAGTCCTGCACGAGCGACGAGAACAGGGTTTGCGCTACACCCAGCCCGACCGAGCCGGTCGAGAAATCGACATCGTCGGTGTCCTTGGTGCGCGAGGGATAGCTTTGCGCGCCATGGTAGCCGCGGAAATTTTCGAGCTTCTCGCGCGTCTGTTTGCCCAGCAGATATTGGATCGCGTGGAAGCACGGCGACGCATGCGGCTTCACCGCAACACGGTCCTGCGGCCGCAAGGCGTGAAAATATAGCGCGGTCATGATGGTCGCGAGCGACGCGGAAGAAGCCTGGTGACCGCCGACCTTCAGACCGTCCACGTTCTCGCGCAGATGGTTGGCATGGTGGATCGTCCAGCTCGCCAGCCACAGAACCTTCTTCTCCAGTTCGCCGAGCACGGCGAGATCGTCGTTCGAGATTTTACCGCTCATCGCTGGCACCGTCTGATCCCGCAGATCGATTCGACCTTCATTATTCGCCGGGAGGGCAGGCAGGGACCGCCAATTATGATCCGGTTTCCATTCAAGAAAGGCTGAAAACGCTATTTCAGGCCGCGCGATGGGTGGATAATTCCAATCCAACGGGTTCAGCGGCGGCCGGAGGGTCAGCTTGGCTCCTGAACGTCGCGTGTCGACAAACTACTGCTCAGCCGGCTCCTTTAGCGGATCCTTGACCGCTTCGAAGGTCTTGAATTCAACCGACCACGGTTGGCCGTTCACCTTCTCGACCTTGCGGATATAAATATTCTGAACGATGTCGCGCGTGCGCGGGTCGATCGAGATCGGCCCGCGCGGGCTTTCCAACTCCATGCCTTTCATCGCGGCGACCAAAGTATCGCCATCGGTCGTCTTGCCGCCGGTCTTCTCCAGCGCCTGGTAGATCAGATGGATGCCATCATATCCGCCGACGGAAATGAAGTTCGCACGATGACCGGTCGCCTGCGCATAGGCGTCCACGTAGGCCTTGTTGAGCTCCGAGGGGTGCGCCGCGGAATAGAAGCCCGCTGTGACCACGCCGAGGAAGGTGTCGCCCGTCCCCGGCAAATCGTCGTCGTCCGCGATATCGCCGGTTCCGATCAGCTTGATGCCGGATTTGTCGAGCCCCCGCTCGGAAAACTGTCTGGCCAGCGTGCCGGCCTGTCCGGCCGGTACGAACACGAACAGAGTGTCGGGCTGAAGGTCGCGCGCGCGTTGCAAGAATGGCGAAAAATCGGGGTTCGCCAGCGGCACTTTGAGAACCTCAAGAACTTCGCCGCCGCCCCTTCTGAAATGCTGTTCGAAAACCTTGGTCGCCTCGGCGCCCGGCGTCCAGTCGTTGACGATCACGACGGCTTTCTTGCTGCCGTTTTGCGCCGCCCAGTCGGCGATAATGCCGGACTGCTGGCCGATCGTGAAACTCGTACGCACGAAGTAGGGCGAGCGCTCGGTCAGGATGGAGGTTCCGGAGACCATCACGACGGTTGCGATTTTTGCCTCGGTGGTGAGCGGCGCCATGGCCATCGCGGTCGGGGTGACGCCGGCGCCGAGGAAGGCAACCTTGTCCTTGACGATCAGCTCCTGCGCGAGGCGCTTGCCGTTATCCGGCACGCCGGCATCGTCGCGGACGATCAGCTCGACCTTTTGGCCGGCGACCGTATCGCCGTGCTGCTGGATGTAGAGCCTAGCGCCGGCCGTGACCGCCCTGCCGACCGCCGCTGAGGCGCCCGTCATCGGGACGACCATGCCGATTTTGATCGTATCCTGCGCGACGGCGCCGGCGATACTGATGGCAAGGAGTCCGGTAGCGACAAACCCTGCGACGAGATGCCTTCGAAACATGGATTTAATCCTTGAAACCACATTCGGTTGTCCGGGCGTCGCGTGCCGGTGGCGAGGTTCCGGCCGCGAATGTCCAAGACGCATTTAGCGCTTTATTTGCGGGAACGTATCGCCCGGCGAGGTTCCCACTAAAGCAAAAGGGAGCCGGATCATACCGGCTCCCGCCTTAGGCCATAGCTAGCTATTTCGGGCAATCGGCTCGAATTTGCTGTCGACCGGAATGTTGGGCGCGCTCTGGTTGTTGACGATGTTGAGGTCATATTTGAACCTGGTGCCGCGCTTCCATTGCCCGCCGACGAGCGGCGTGGTGGAGACGCCTTTCACCGGGCCTTTGGCGAAATTGACCGGTCCGACGATCGAATTGTAGTCGGTGGCTTTGATCGCTGCCTGAACCGCCGCCGGATCGTTGATATCCTTCGTCCGGCGGAGCGCGTCGATAGCCACTTCGAGCACCGCGTGCTTGAAGCCGCTCGGCTGGGTCCATTGCCTGCCGGTAGCCTTTGTATAGGCATCGCAAAATTCCTGCGCCGTCTGCCCGGTGAGCCCCGATTTGAACGGATGGTGGGGTGACCACCATATTTCCGTCGAAAGGCCGATGCCGCGGTCGCCGATCGCTTCGATCGAGGCCGGAAACAGCAGCGCCTTGGCCGGCGTAGCGATTTTGGGATGGAAGCCCTGTTGTGCGGCCTGCGTCCAGAATGTCGCAAAGGTCGGCGGCACGAAGACGCCGGTGATGATGTCGACGTTGGCTTTCTTGAACTCGCTGATCTGCGATGAGAAATCGTCGCTCATCGTCGGATAGAAACCGGTATCCACGAGTTTGAAGCCGCGTGCTTTTATAAGCGGCGGAAATCCGGTCTCCGCATTGCTGACCGCGATCCCGTCAGGTTCGTTCGACCACAACGCGCCCACGGTTTTGTTGGTGTCGAGCGAAAGCCACAAGTCGGTGAAGACCGCTGCAATGGTCTCGATGCCCCAGAAGAAGTGACTCGTCCATTCGAAACCCTTGGCCGGATCGCCCTTGCGTCCAAAGAACCAGGCTTGCCACGGCGTGTCGGTCGTGATGCACGGGACCCCGTTCAGCTCGCACTGGTCGGAGACCGGAATCGTCGTATCGGAAGTGCTCGAGCCGAGAATAATGTCGCACTTGTCGGAATTGATGAGCTGCGCCGTCAACTCCGCGGCGCGGTTGGGGTTCGATTGACTATCCTTGCGAATGATCGTCACGGGATGCTGGGTACCGGCGACCGTGATGCCTTTGGCTAGCGCTTCGTTGACGCCCTTGAGAACAAAGTCGTTGGCCTCGCCGAATGCTGCGATCGGCCCGGTCTCGGGGCTCACAAGACCGATTTTGATCGGCCGTCCGGTGGCGCGCGCAGCCCGCGTGAGGACAGCAGGCGCCGCGATGGCCGCGGCAGGACCTGGGCGTCAGAACGCCCGCGACTTGAACGCCCGGGTCGGTGAACACCTCGTCGGTCACCGATTTCGGAAACAGCGTGCAAGCCAACCAGGTGCAAATATTCAGAAGGGCGGCGACCCAGGCGGCCGAACCGTCGCCGCGGCCGAGTTCCTGCACGACCTTCATGTGGGTAAGCGGGCTGACCTGCTGGCCGCCATAGACCTCGGGCAGGCAAAGCGCGAAGAAGCCGCGCGCTTTTAGCTCGTTAGCCGTTGCGTCAGGCAGTTTGGCCAACCTGTCGGTTTCGGCGGTGCGCGCCTTGAGCGCCGGTATCATTGCTCTGGCGGCTTCGACGAGATCGGGCCGATCCACCGCGGAAAAAGGTATAATCTCAGCCTTTAGAGCGCGCTGTGGCATCAAACACCCTCCCTGCTCGGCGGTTTTTGTCGCCTTGATTGCTTCGGCATTACTCTGAAGCGTCGCCGATTAGGAGATGGCGCTTTGATGCGAGCGATAGCCGAATGCTATCGCGCTCGGAGCCGCTTAAAGTGCGCGCGATCATGGGGCGCAGTCAGGCCGCCTACCGAGCCAGCCTTTGCGCTTTCAATGCTCGGCATTCGGTCTTGGACGCGGCTCGGAACCGCTGCCAGTCAATGACGCGCGCTTTTGCAATCAGGGTAGGTTTGCCACAACCGGGCGGTTCGGGGCGAGGACCGGCACTTTCCAGGAATTCCCGCGCGATAGCATTTCGCTATCGAACTCCGCGATGTGCCATCTTAACAAGTATCGCGTCTTGAGGTAGCACGACGCACCCCCGTCGAAAAACTCGATAAATGGAGGATGCCCCCATGATCAAGCCGAAACTTCATCACGTCACCATCAAGACCACTCATCTCGACAAGATGATCGAGTGGTACGGCCTGGTTATCGGCGCGAAGGTGAATTTCAGGGACAAGGTCGCCGCCTGGACCACGAACGACGAAGCCAATCACCGTATTGCGTTCCTGGCGGTCCCGGTCTGGGCGACGATGCCGAGAAAATCAAACACAACGGCATGCACCATTGCGCGTTCGAGTACGACAGTTTCGCCGACCTGATGGCTTCCTACGATCGCCTGCGAAAAGCCGGTATCGAGCCGGCGTTCTGCCTCGACCACGGCCTCACGATATCGCTTTATTACAAGGATCCCGAAGGCAACTTTGTCGAACTGCAGAGCGACAATTTTGGCGACTGGAAGCTCTCGGCTGAATTCATGAGGACTTCCGCGGACTTCGCCGCCAACCCAATCGGCACCTTCTTCGACCCGGCCCGCGTGTACGAGAAATTCAAGTCCGGCGCCGAATTCAAGAATCTGCAGAAGACGATCCGCGAAGGCGCGTACTTGCCCAACCCGATCCCGGAGATCGGCCTGCCTACGCCATAACGCCGCAACCGCGGCCAAAGCCGGGCAATGACAATTGAGAACGGACAGACCGATGTCCTCATAGTCGGTGCGGGGCCGGTCGGTCTCGCGGCCTCCATCGAACTCGGCCGACGCGGCGTTCGCTGCATCGTGGTCGAACGCAACGACCGCGTCGGTTACAGTCCGCGGGCAAAAACCACGAACGTGCGGACGCGCGAGCATCTGCGGCGCTGGGGGATCGCCGACAGACTGCGGCGGGCGTCGCCGATCGATCCGGATCGTCCCTCCAGCGTGGTGTTCGCAACCCGCATGAACGGGCCGCTTCTTGCCCGGTTTGACAACGCCCTGAACGGGAACCGCGGGCGCAACAACCTCTACTCGGAGGAAGCGCAGTGGGTGCCGCAATACGTCCTGGAAGAAGTGCTGCGGGAGCACGCGCAATCAATTCCGGGAGTTTCGATTCACTTCGAAACTGAGTTCGTATCGCTGGAACAGGCGCCGGGCAGGGTGCGCTCCCGATTGCGCGACATTTCCAGCGATCGCGTGGCGACGGTCGAAAGCGCGTACCTTGTCGGCGCGGACGGCGCGCGCAGCACGGTTCGCGAGGCGATCGG
The DNA here is from genome assembly GCA_963850245.1 of uncultured Alphaproteobacteria bacterium. Lineage (GTDB taxonomy): Bacteria > Pseudomonadota > Alphaproteobacteria > Rhizobiales > Xanthobacteraceae > BOG-931. The sequence continues at coordinate 92,241 of CAWKLA010000004.1, forward strand.
AGCGTCAATGGTGGGAGAGGGGGCATTCTCCCGGAATTTCAGCGTCATCTTCCGCGCTCCCGATCTGACGTCGCGGAACGTTCACGGGCCGGCCATCATGTACTGGATGGTCAATGAAGAAGTGCCGTCGGTTTTGGGGCCGATGGACGAGCACGGCCTTTGGACTTTCATCGTCACAAAGCTTGACGATGCCACTCCCACCAAACTCCAAGCCATCGATCTCATCCGCCGCAGTACCGGCCTGAAGGATCTCGCTATCGAGGTCGTCGGGACCGACATGTGGGTGGCTAACCGGCTGGTAGCCGACAGATACGCCCGCGGCCGCGTATTTCTGGCGGGCGACGCGTGCCATCTGCATCCGCCATTCGGCGGCTTCGGCATGAACATGGGTGTTGGCGACGCGGTAGACTTGGGATGGAAGATGGCCGCGCGACTGACGGGCTGGGGCGGCGATGATCTGTTGGCGTCCTACGAGCTCGAGCGGCGCCCGGTGCACGAAAGAACGATTGCGGAAGCGGTGCACAACTTCGGGCTGACCGGACAGCTATTGGTGCGGCCTGCTCTGGAGGATGCCGGACTGATCGGCGAGGCGACGCGGCGCGAGGTCGCCGACATCATCGCGGCGACGAAAGTGCGCGAGTTCAAGACGCTCGGGATCGTTCTCGGAATGCGGTATGCGGATTCGCCGATCGTCGTTGACGATGGCAGCGAGCCACCGCCGGATCACTTCATGCTCTACGTTCCTTCCGCGCATCCGGGTTGTCTGGCTCCGCATCTTTGGCTCGCCGATGGCTCGTCTCTGTATGACCATTTCGGCGAGGGCTTTACTCTTTTGGTCACGGACGGCGATCCGCGTGCGGCGGACGAATTTGTCGCCGCGGCCGCTGAACGTCGCGTCCCGATGAAGGTCCTGGCATTGCCGGATCAGCGGTTGCGCGCCCGCTACGAGAAGCGGTTCATTGTCATTCGTCCTGATCAGCATGTCGCCTGGCGCGGCGATGCTTTTCCCGCGGACGTTCATGGACCTTATCGCCCGCCTGACAGGTGCCGATCACTCTGCGCATCAGCCGGATCGGTGACTGGCGCGGTGTGCCGTGTCGAATGGGGTTTGCGGGGCAATTAATTCCCGGACGCACCCAGATAGGCGACCACAACCTCCTGCAATGCGGCCACATCCTGCGGCGCTCCCTCCGCGATCTTCGAGCCGTGGTTGAGGACAATGACGCGATGGGCGAGGTCGGAAACCATCTGCATGTCATGCTCGACCCACAGGATCGTGGGACCGATGTCATGAACAATGCGGAGCAGGAAGCGCGCCAGATTTTCGCGTTCTTCGCGGATGAGGCCGGTAGACGGTTCATCGAGCAGCAGCAGTTTCGGTTCGGCCGCCAATGCCCGCGCCACGCCGACGATCTTTTGCGTGCCGTAGGACAGCGCACCCACGGGCGTGTCGCGATAGCGGTAGATTTCAAAGAAGTCGATGATGTCCTCGATGCGGCGCCGCGCCTCCATCTCTTCGGTGCGGGCGCGCCCGAAATACAGGCCGCTCATGATCGCGCCGGCGCGAAATGAATGGTGGCGCCCGATCAGCAGATTTTCCATGACGGTCAGGTGCGGGAACAGTTCGGCGTGCTGAAAGGCGCGGCCAACTCCGAGCTGCACCATTTTCCACAACGGCCGCCCGGTGATGCTCTGACCATCGAGCGATATCTCTCCGCCGCGCGGACGGTAGATGCCGTTGATGCAGTTGAGCATGGCGGTCTTGCCGGCGCCGTTCGGGCCGACCAGCGCGATCAGTTCCGACGGCGCGGCCTCGAACGAAACCGACCGCAAGGCCTGGATTCCTCCGAAACTCAGCTCGACATCCTTGACGACAAGTCTGGCACCGGTTCCCTTCATCCCCACCATCGCCGCTTGCGCCGGTATTGGCGGACATTGCGGTAACCGCCGGCCTCCCGGTCGCCAAGGTAGAACTCTTTCATATCCTGATGCGTGAGCAGTTTTTCGGCTTCGCCCTTGAACACGACGCGGCCGTTTTCCAGCACGTAGCCGAAGGAGGCTACGCGGAGCGCCGCTGCCGCGTTCTGCTCGACGATCAGCATCGCGAGCCCAATGTCCCGATTGATCGCCTGCAGGATGGTCATGATCTCGTTCGTCACGATCGGAGCGAGACCAAGCGACAGCTCGTCCACCAGCAGAAGCTTTGGCTCGCAGACCAGCGCCATGCCGATGGCCAGCATTTGCTTTTCGCCGCCGCTCAGATAGCCGGCGACCTGCTTTCTCCGTTCGGCAAGCCGGGGAAAGTAATCGTAGACCGTATCGCGGATCGATCTCCGGCTGCGCGTCAGGCTAAAATCCATATTTTCGCCGACGGTCAGCGTCTGGAACAGCTTTTCCCGTTCCGGAACCAGGACGGCGCCGAGCCGCGAGATCTGATGCGGCAGCAGTCCGCGTAGCGATTGCCCGCCGAAGGAAATCGTGCCGTCGGTGACGGCGACGTCTTCCGCCGGCAAGAAGCCGGACACGGCGCGCAGGGTAGTCGTCTTGCCCGCGCCGTTGGTGCCGATCATCGCGACAATGCTGCCGGGCGCTACTTCGATGCTGACGCCCTGCACCGCAGTGGCGACGTCATGGTAGACGACTTCGAGCTGGCGTACGTCGAGCAGCGGTTCGGTGGTCATCCGCCGCCTGCCCGGAGTTCGCGATAGCGGAACGGCCAGCGCTCGAAATAGACCGCGACGCGCCGATACATCTCGATTAGACCGTCCGGCTCGAACAGCAGAAATCCGACAATGGCGACGCCGATCGCGGCCTCCTGGATGCCGAAGGCGGTGGTGCCGAGCTGCCAGGGTAGCCCTTCAAAGAGGCGTTCGACCGCAAACGGAAGCAGCGTAATGAACACCGCGCCCAAAACCGATCCGGTCACCGAGCCCATGCCGCCGACAATGATCATGGCGAGATAAACGATGGCGAGTTCGAGGGTATATTCCTCCACGGTGACGACCGTGGTGAAGTAGGCGCCGAGGCTGCCGGCGAGCGCTGCCAGGGCCGCCGAGATGGTGAACGCCAGCAGTTTGTAGCGCGGCACATTGATGCCGGCTGTCTCCGCGGAGATGTCGCGCTCGCGGATGGCGACCCAGGCGCGGCCGATATAGGTCCGCGTGAGATTGAGCGCGAACAACACGACAAGCGCGGCGACGATCAACAATACATAAAACCAGCCGCGCTCCGTATCGAGCGTGAAGCCACCGAGCGACGGCGCCGGTACGGTGATTCCGGCCGACGCGCTGGGGCCGACGATGGCCTGATAATTGGTCAGCACGTAGATGATCGCGTAATGCATCGCGAGCGTCGTGATGGCGAGATAGATCCCGCGGAAGCGCAGTGCGGGCAGGCCGACGACGAGGCCGACGGCGGCTCCGGCACAGCAACTCACGGGAATGGCGACGAAAAACGGCATGCCGAAGCGCTGCGACAGGATCGCAGTCGTGAACGCGCCGATGGCCAGGAAACTTGCTTGCCCGAGCGATAGCTGCCCGCAATAGCCGGTGAGCAGATTGATGCCGACCGCGCCGATCACGGCGATGAAGCAGAGATTCATCAGGTGGAGGAAATAGCCGCCGGAGACGAACGGTATGCACAGCATCGCGACTGCGATGATCGTCACGACAATGCGCTGGTAAGGCTCGGCGAGGATGCGATTGGTCTCCGCGTAGGAAACCTGGAGATAGGGGCTCTTGGCCGTCATGTCGGGATCACATCAGACGCGGTTGAGTTCTTCGATGGTTCCGAACAGCCCCCAGGGCCGCCAGGACATCACGGCGAGCAGGATCAGGAACGGCACGGTCTCGGCGAGCGTCGGGCTGACCAACCGGGCTGTCAGATAGGTCGCCGCGGCGACCAGAAAGCCGCCGATGGCGGCGCCGCGCAAACTGTCGAGGCCGCCGACGAGCGCAGCCGTCAGTCCGCTGAGCCCGATGATGGTGCTCTGCGGGCTCAGCATCGAGCGCGAGCCGAATAGAACACCGGCAAGAGTCGCCGAGAACACCGCCAGCGCCCAGGCCAGCGCCAGGATCAGATTGATGTTGACCTGACGTTGCGCGGCAAGCAGCGGATTTTCCGCTGCCCCGCGAAATTGCCGCCCCAGCCGCGTATATTGAAAGAAAATCCCCAAGGCTGCGAACGCCGCAACACAGGCCAGGATCGAAAACAGATCGATCCAGGCAATGCGTCCGCCGCCCGCAAAGCTGAAGAGCGGCTGGCGGCCGATCGCAATACCGACGCTGCGCGACTGCCAGATCACGACGATTCCGGCTTTCAGGATGATGGCTAGCCCAATCGTGACCATCGCCGCGACGAACGTCGGCCGGCCCAGCAGGCGCCGCATCAATGAGAAATAAATGAGAACCCCGAACAGCACGCTACCGATTGCCGAAATCGCGATGGTCGCCATGAGCGACCATCCGCTCAAGGTCGCTCCCGTGAGGAATCCGGCGGAATGAAAGACGTAGGCGCCCACGATCGCCAGTTCGCCATGCGCGAAATTGACGACGCGGGACGCCTTGTAGACGATCACAATTCCGGCCGCGAGCAGCGCGTACGTGCTGCCAAGCGCGAGAATGCTTACCAACAATTCCACGGTGCGGACCGCTTTGCCTTATTTTACCGGGAATTCGAGGTCGCTCTTCTTGAGCCAGTCGCCGACGCCGACCAGCTTGTCCTTGTCCCAGTGATACAGCCGCCAGTATGTCGTGCCGTAATGATTGTCGGCCGACATTTCGATCGGCCCGCCCGTCAAGCCCTTGGTGTCGAGCTTGACGCTCTGCATCGCCTTGTCGAGCGCCTCGCGCGTGCAGGTGGCGCCGCATTTCTTCAGCGCCTCCTCGGCGAACATGCCGAGCACCCAGCCAGTGACGTGCATGCTGGTCGGATTGGCGACGCCGTATTTCTTCGCCGCCGCGATCAGGTCGACCATGCCCGGCGCGTTGTCGGTGGGCACCGCATAACGCGACACCATGTAGAGGTTGTCGCCGCTGCCGGCCTGGGCCGCGGCCTGCTTCACGGTATCTTCCGACGCACCGTAGGAGGCGATCACGTACGGCGCGGTATAGCCCGTCGCGCGCAAGGCGGCGATGACGCCGATATTCTGCTCGGCGCCGTAGTGACCGACGACCATCGTCGGCTGCATGCCGGAGGCCGTTTGCGCGAAGGGCGTGAAGTCGGCGGTACGCACCGGGAAAATCACCTCGCCCCAGCTATATCCTTCCTTCTCCACGGTGAGCCTGTTGTGCGCCATCGCGGCGCGACCGCCGACGCTGTCGAAGGTCATGCCGACGACCTTGCCGCTCGGGGTGATCTGCTTCTGCAGGACGCCGATCGCCTCGCCGGCGACTTCGAACATCACGCCGGTGCTGTAGTAGAACGGCTTGGCGGGCGGTAGCGCATTGAGGATGGCGCTGAACGTGCTGACGACGGGAACGCCGACTTTCTGCATCTCGGCGACGACCGGCGCCTGGGTGCTGCTCAGGCTGAGACCGAAAATCCCGAGAACCTCGTTGCTCTCGACCTGCTTCTTGGCCGCCGCGACGGCCCGGTCCGCGCGCAAGCCGTCGTCGTCGATCGTCACCGCCACCTTGTGGCCGTTGACGCCGCCGCGATCATTGAGCGCCTTGATGTAGAGGTCGAAGCCCTGCCACGTCGGCGTGTAGGAGCCGGCAAGCGGCCCCGAAAGGTCGGTGATGTAGCCGATCTTATAGTCTTGCGCTTGCGCGGCGGCCGAACCGAGACAGCCGGCCGCCAATGTCGCGACGGCGATCGCGAGCCCTTTCATAGAATACATGGTAGCCCTCCCTAGGCATTGATCTTTTGTTTGGTCGCGTCGATCGTAGTCGTCGCGATCCTTCCTTGCGCCGCAGTATCGTCGGCGTACATTTCATCGATGAGCGCCTCGAACATCGAGGCCAGATGCTTTCGCTTCACCTTGCGGGTGGGCGTTGTGTCGCCCTCTTCGGGATCGAGTTCCTTCGGAATGATCCTGAATTTCTTGACCTGTTCGACTCGCGCCAAGGTGCCGTTGACGGCGCCGATCTCGGCCTCGATCAGTCCGACGACTTCCTGGTGCGATGCCAGCGACGTGAAGCCGGTGTAGACGACGCTTTTGCGCCGCGCCCATTCCGAAACCGTGCCGAAATCGATCTCGATGAGTGCGCTGACGAACTTGCGGCCGTCGCCGATCAGCGCTGCTTCGCTGATATACGGGCTGCTCTTGAGCAGATTTTCGATCTCGCTCGGCGCGATGTTCTTGCCGCCGCTCGTGATCATGATGTCCTTCTTGCGATCGACGATGCGCCATTCGTTGGCGTCGTTGGTCTCGACCACGTCGCCGGTGTGAAGCCATCCGTCGATCAGAATGTCTCTGGTGCCCTGCTCATTCTTCCAATAACCGCGAAACAGGCCCGGGCCGCGCACCAGGAGTTCGCCGTCGTCGGCACGGCGGACCTGACGCGGCGGAATAGGGAGCCCGCCGCGGAACGGGGCGGGGAATGCCGGTCCCTGGCACAGCACGTAGCCACCCTCGGTGATGCCGTAGAGATTGCGGACATTGACGCCGAGGATCTGCCACATCTCCTGAATTTTGATCGGCAGCGGCGCTCCGGCGCAGAGAATGGCTTGTATCTTTGACAGGCCGATCTTGCGCAGCAGGGGCTGGAACACGATCGCCGCGGCAAGCCTGTCCAGCAACGAAAGGGTCAAACTGGGCCGGCGTCCGACCCAGACCGCCTCACGGTAACGTGCGCCGACCGCCATCGCCCAGCCGAAGACCTGGCGTTTGACGAACGAACTCCGCTGCATCCCGATGATGACTTGCGATGCGATCTTCTCGAGCATGCGCGGCACGACGTTGAGAAACGTCGGCTGGACTTCGTAGAGCGTGCCCAGCAGGTCTTCGACTTCTTCGCCGATATGCGGAACGACATCGGCGACGAGCGGCAGGCAGATCGACATCGAGCGTTCGATCAGATGCGCCATCGGCAGGTGCGAGACCGCGCGATGTTCGCCGGTATTCAATTCGGGAAACGCTTCCAGGTAGGAGTTGCCGAAGCCCCACATCAGCGATGCGTGATCGTGCATCGCGGCCTTGGGGGGGCCGGTCGTGCCCGACGTGTAGACAAGAACCGCGATGTCGTCGGCGCGCACCGCGGCGGCGCGCTCGTCGAGGAAAGTGTCCCGGTTGGGCATAGCCGCCAGTCGCGACCGGCCCAGCGCCAGGACATCCGAAAAGCTGATCAGCCGCTCGTCGGTGTATTGAAACAAGGCGCGCGTATCGAAGACGATGATTTTGCGAATTCGCGGCACACGCGTCTTGGTATTCAGGAGCTTGTCGACGAATTCCTGATTTTCCGCGCAGAAGAAATCGGCTTCGCCGTTTTCAAGCTGATACTCGACCTCATTGACCGAGCAGGTCGTGTAGATGCCGTAGCAAACCGCGCCGCCGCTCAACGCGGCCATGTCAGAGACCATGAACTCCCAGCAGGGATCGGCCATGGCCGCGACCCGCTCGCCGCGCCGCAGCCCTAGCGCTTCGAGACCGGCGAGGAATTCCGAGACCAGCCGCCGGTAGTCGCCCCAGGTCACGTCCTGATAGATCCCGAGATCCTTGTAGCGCAGCGCGACGCGAACCGGCGTCGCCGCACAGCGGGCGATAAACCACTGGGGAATGCTCCAGGTGCTAAGCTCCGGAGCCCGCAGTTTGTTATAGCCGGCCATGGTATCCCGCACGTTACCTTACGTTGACCCAGACGCTTTTCTCTTGCGTGACTTCGCGCATCACCGAGAAGCCCATTTCGCGGCCATAACCGCTCTGCTTGTAGCCGCCGTAAGGCGCCATTGAACTCACCGCACCCCAGGTATTGATCCAGACATTGCCGGCTTCGAAGGCCTGGGCGGCGCGCATGGCGCGGCCAACGTCGCGGGTGATGACGGAAGCCGCGAGGCCGTAGGCGTTGTCGTTCGCCAGCGCGAGCGCCTCGCCCTCGTCCTTGAAGGTGAGCACCGACAGCACCGGGCCGAATATCTCCTCGCGCGCGATCTTCATGGAATTCTGTACTTGGTCGAAGATCGCCGGACCGACGAAATGTCCTTTTTCCAGGCCTTTCGGCTCGTCGCCGCCGTAGACGAGCTTGGCGTCCGACTTGCCGCTATTGATGTAGCTGACCACGCGATCCTTTTGCTTGGCGGAGATCAGCGGTCCCATCGTCGTGGCGGGATCCATCTGATAGCCGAGGCGTACTTTCTTTGCGGCCTCGATGACCTTCTCCAGAACCTTGTCGTGCAGCTTTTCGTGCAGGAACAACCGCGAGCCCGCGGTGCAAACCTGGCCCTGGTTGCTAAAGATCGACATTGCCGCGACCGACGCGGCCTGGTCGATCGGCGCGTCCTCGTAGACGATGACCGCGCTCTTGCCGCCGAGCTCGAGGCCGACAGGCTTGAGCGTCGCTGCGGCTTCGGCGGCGATGCGCTTGCCGGTCATCGTGCTGCCGGTGAACATCACCTTGGCGACCATGTGGTGCTGGACCAGCGCCAGGCCGGCGACACCGCCATAGCCGGGCACGATGTTGACGACACCCGGGGGAATTCCAGCTTCTTGGCACAGCTTGCCGATATACATCACGGAGAGGCAAGCCTGCTCCGCCGGCTTGAGCACGACGGTATTGCCGGCCGCGATCGCCGGCGCGATCTTCCAGATCGCCTGCAGCAGCGGATAGTTCCACGGAATGATACCGCCGATGACGCCGAGCGGTTCGCGCAGCGTCATGTTGATGTATGGCCCCGGCACTGGAACCGTACTGCCTTCGATCTTGGTCGCCATGCCGGCGAAATACTCCAGCGCATCGATCGCGGTGACGGCGTCGATGGCCTTGGAATCGCGTATCGGCTTGCCGGCATTGATCAACTCGAGTTCGGCGAGCTTCGGGCCGTGCGCCTCGACGAGCTGCGCCAGTTTCGTGAGCGCCTTGGCGCGCGCGGCACCGGTTTTCTTGCGCCAGGCAGGATAGGCAGCAAGCGCGGCGCGAACCGCCTTTTCGATATCTTCCTCGTCACACTCGGCGAGGTGCCCGCAGATTTCACCGTTGCCAGGGTTGAAGGTGGCGAAGGTCTTGCCGCTCGTTGCGGGAATAAACTCGCCGTTGATAAAAGCGCCCCAGGTTTCCGGCTTGAACTCCGCGATTGTTTGCGTCTCGACCTTGTTCATGGAGCACTCCCTTTGTTTCGCTGCAGCTTGCGTCCGATGCGCCGTAAACGGTGTCCGGCTAGTGCCGCAGCACTCCGGTCTTGTCGACTTCATTGCGAAGGGCGTCGAGCTCGGCCTTGGTCGGCGGCTCGATGGTCTCGACCTTCTTCGCGGTCTTCACTTCAAAGCCGGTATTGGCCTTTATATCCTCAACCGTGACGCCGGGGAATGTCATGAAAAGCCGGGCCTCGAGCGTATCGGGGTCGAAGTCGAAGATGCACTTCGGCGTGACGATCCATTTCGGGCCGCCGCCATAGAACTCGTTTTCGCGGCAGACCTTCTTTCCCGGGTGCGAGATGAAATCGACTTTCTCGACCAGGCGGCGTTTGTCGTGGGCGGTGAGGAACACGTAGGTGTCGCGAACGCCGATCGCGATGTCATTGATGCCGATGGTGCCCGGGCCGCGAAACGTCATTTTTTCCTTGGTGCCCAGCCCGATCATGTTGGTGTTGCCCCACTTGTCGGCCTGGATGCCGCCGACGAAGAATTTGTCGGCAAACCAGAAATGATTGACGTCGCGGTATTCGCTGCCGTCCTTGTAATAGTCCTTTCCCCCCGGAGCGCCGTAGAACAGGAACGTATCGGGGTGGTCATGCACGGATTCGGCGTAACGGATGAGTTCGTAGCCGGTCGACGTCTTCGGCAACTCGCTCACCTCCACGTCGGTCACCTGGCAAAGCGTCACCGAGCCGCCGAGCTGGAGCTTCAGGTTCGGCGCGTGGGTCTTTTGCGCCAGTATCGTAGCTGCAAAAAAGATCTCGGTGTGCGCCCCAGACGTGATCTTGTCGGTGTCCTTGATCTCGCGCGAGAACAAGACCGCCATCATTTCCTTCCAGGAATAGTCGCTCATGTGTCGAAGTCCCTCAAATTCAGAATTGGGATGATGATCGCGGCGGACTACCAGCTGACGATCGGATGGGTGTAGAGGCTCAGGAGCTTCTTGATGCCGACCGTGTCCAGATAGTCGAAGTGCTCGTGGATGTGCCGTTTCAGGTAGCCATCCCAGGTCTTGCCGTCGCCCTTACGGTTCGCATCGCTGCACTTCACGTAGTCCTGGATGAATTCGACGTCTTCTTTATAGAAGCCGTGAGCCGCGTAGGGATGGCCGCCATACGGCGCCTCCACCACGACGTCGGCGTAGGCGATTGTGGTCATGAACGGATTTTTGCGGATCACCGAATTCGGCACGATCCGCTCGGCCTGCGTCATGATGCGATTGGATGCCCGCGCCAGCCAGCGGTCGCCAAAGCGCGCGCCGAGGTGCTGGCCGTTGCCGTAGGCGTCCGACCAGCCGACATGGATGATCGCCCAATCCGGACGCAACGGCGGAACGGCGATGATCTTCTTGGTCTTGCCGATCGGATCGATGAACTCGACCATCTCCTTGTTGAGTTCGGGAATGCTGGTGCCGACGCCGCCGCGCCAGGCGAAGAATTCCTGGCCCGATGCCGCAGCGAACAGGCCGGCGTAAAGCATGTATTCGCTGGTTTCCTTCACCTCGATCTGGCCGGATTCCGCGTACTTGCGATAGTTGTGACCGATCGGGCAGTACATTTCCTGTCCGACATATGGCGCGATGAGCTTCTTGACGACGCCGGCGCCGATCAGAAGGTCGATTTCAAGACCGGCCGTCGCCGACGCGACAATGGTGAGATTCTTTTTTCCGGAGCGGATGATTTCGCGGACAATCGCCATCGGGTGATTGTCGGCGCCGAATCCGCCGATCGCCACGGTTTGACCGTCCTTGATCAGTCCGACCGCCTCTTCGATCGATTTAACGACCTCTTTTCTCTTTTTGCTCACCTCAACCCTCGCTTTTGGACGTTACGCGTCAAGATTTCAAAATCGTGCAGCAATAGACGGCGGAGTCCTGGCCGAGCAGGAGCCCGCCCTGGTTCTGCGCCATCGTCACTTTCGGTGGCTTCTCGATTTGCCGCGCGCCGGCTTCGCCGCGCATTTGCCAAACCAGTTCGGCGATCTGCAGCAGTCCGGTCGCGCCGACGGGATGTCCGCGCGAACAAAGACCGCCGCTTGGATTGACCGGCACGCGGCCGCTCAGCGTTGTCACGCCGTCGTCGATCAATCTGGGGCCGTCGCCGGGATCGCACAGGCCGAGCCGCTCGTAGAGCATCAGCTCGGCGGGAGCCATCGCATCGTGCAACTCGATCGCTTCGAGATCGTGCGGTCCGATGCCGGCTTCTTCATAGGCGGCCTGGGCCGTCGTCGCCGCCGTGTCGAGGCGTTCGTCATCGGGCAGCCGGTAGACTCCGGAGCGCAGCGTGCAGCTTGCGATGCGGATCGGTTTCTTGCCGGTGAATTCTTTCGCCTTGTCGAGCGAACAGACGATCGCGGCCGCTGCCCCGTCGGAAATCGAGGAGCACATGTAAAGCGTGAGCGGATCGACCACGACGCGGGACTGCACGACCTGCTCGATGGTCAGCGCCCGGCGATGCTGCGCCAGGGGATTGAGCGCGCCGTTGGCGGAATTCTTCACCGCCGGTTTGGCGAAGTCCTCGATGGTCCAGCCATACTCCTTCATCCGGGCCTTGAGATTGATTTTCGGATGGATCGCGTAGCTGGTCGTGAACTGCATCCCCATCTGCGAAAGGTCGATTTCGGAAACGGCCGACAGCGCGCTGATGGTGCGGGCGCTGTCGCCGACATACATTTTCTCGGCACCGACCGCGAGTGCAACGTCCGCGGCGCCGGAAGCGACTTCGAGCCAGGCGCCGCGCAGGGCGGTTGCGGCGCTGGCGCAGGCGTTCTCGACGTTGATGATGGGGATTCCGGTGATGCCGGAATGCTGCAACAATACCTGACCGCGCACGCCTTCCTGCCCGGTCAGGAGTCCGCCGAGCGAATTGCCGACGTAGGCGACCTCGATGTCACTGGACTTCGTGCCGGCGTCTTCGATTGCGTTCCAGATCGCCGGGTACGCGATGTCCTTGAGCGCCTTCTCGGTGAACTGGCCGGTCGCATGTGCGCCGACGCCGATGATCGCGACCTCACGCATGGCCGTCACCGGGTTTGGCCGGCACGTATTTGTAGGTGAGGGTACCCTTGTTCTCCGGCGTGTCGGCCAGCGGCTCGATCACGATCCGCATCGCCATGCCGTCTTCGAGAACGCCGTCCTCGACGGCGCATTGCGCGCCGATCAGCGTGAAAATGCGCGGCCCGTCGTCAAGATCGACAAAGGCCTGAAAGTACGGCGCCTTGAATCCCTTGGGCGCAAATCTCGCGATGGTGTGGCTGAACAGACGTCCCGTACGGCCGATCTCGACATCCTGCATCGCGCCATTGCGGCCGCAGGACGGGCATACCGGCATGCGCGGAAACACCACCGTGCCGCACGCGCCGCATTTCGCGCCGAGCAGCGCGGGCGATTGCGCCGGATCAGACGGCACTACAATGCCGGGCGAGTGCGACAAGGTCACGCGATATCCGTCAGGTTGAGCTGTCAGACGCCCAAATGCCGCTTGAGCGTGCGAAAACCGGCATGGAAGACGCGCGCCATGAACTGTTCGCCTTCTTCTTCCTTGCCTTTTTCAGTTTCGAATTCCGTCGACCATTCGCCGAGCGTTCCGTAGACGTCGGTGATCGGACGCAAGCGCATGCTGGTGCGGATGTTCTTGACCGGCAGCGGTCCCTCGAGAACCGAATAGGTGATCAGGAATTGCTCGGGCGAGAAAACTTCGAGTCTCTCGCGCAGCACGTCCTTTGTGCCGGCCATGGAGAGTTTGCGAACCGCGCCGATCTCGGTGTCCTTCTTGCCTGGCTCGATCGTGCTGTCTTTCATGCCCGGCATCCACGCCGGCAATCCGTTGAAATCGCTGACGACCCGCCACACGCGCTCCAGCGGTGCGTTGATGACCGTGCTTACGAAAGCTTTTGGCATTCCCTCGCCGTCCCTTTGTTCGCGTGGCGGCGTGCAATTCGCCGCGCTTCTTGGGCGCCGTTATCCGGCGCGTATGCTCACGGCAGTGTGCCGTGAGATTTATGGTATAACGATGTTCTAACTTGTCAAGCGGCCCGCTTCACGCTGGGCCTGCGCCGTCTCATGCCGTAGGATCGGCCTGCGGGACTGCGGCAAATCATTTTGCGGCGGCTATCCGCCGCAGGGCGCGATGAGACTTGCCGTTATCGCGCAGGCTATTCTAGAATAGCGTTATACCAATTCGATAAGGGCGGCGTTCGTTCGACCTGTCGAAAACAAAGAAAAAATACGAGGGAGGGGACCATGCGGAAGATTGCCCTGGCAATTGCGGCTCTTCTTTTGGCGACGCCGGCCGCGCGTGCAGAAATCAAGATCGGTGCGGTTCTTTCGGTTACCGGCCCGGCTTCTTTCCTCGGCGATCCGGAGAAAAAGACGCTGGAAATGTACGTAAAGGCGCTCAATGCCGCGGGCGGCGTCAACGGCGAGCAGATCACGACGATCATCTACGATGACGGCGGCGACGCCAGCAAAGCGAGAACTTTCGCGACCCGGTTGGTCGAGGAAGACAAGGTGGACGCCGTGCTCGGGGGATCGGCGACCGGTCCATCGCTGGCGATGGCACCGGTGTTCGACGATGCCGGCGTTCCTTTCATCTCGCTTGCAGGTGCGGCTGCAATCGTCGTTCCGGTACGTCATTGGGTGTTCAAGACGCCGCACACTGAGCCGATGTCCTGCGGCAAGATCTTCGAGGACCTCAAGAAACGCAATCTGATCAACATTGCGATGATTTCCGGCACCGATGGCTGGGGAAAGGCGATGCGCGCCGAATGCCTCAAGCTCGCGCCGGAATTCGGCATCACCGTCCTCAAGGACGAGATTTACGGCGCAGCCGATACCGACATGACACCGCAGCTTACCAACATCAAAAACACGCCCGGCGTTCAGGCCGTCATCAATTGCGGTTTCGGGCAGGGACCGGCGATCGTGACGCGAAACTACCGGCAGCTCGCGATTGCGGTTCCGCTTTATGAAAGTCACGGTGTTTCGTCGAAGAGCTATATCAAGCTCGCCGGCGATGCGGCGGAGGGCGTCCGCCTTCCCGCAGCCGCGACGCTGGTCGCGGAGAAGTTGCCGGACTCCGATCCGCTCAAGAAAGTCGCGATGGACTACAAGACCAAGTACGAGAAGGAAACCGGAGAGCCGGTCTCGACCTTTGGCGGGCACATGTACGACGCCCTGATGATCCTCGTACAGGCGATGCAGCGCGCCAAGAGCGCCGACAAGGCCAAAGTCCGCGATGAGATCGAGAAGACGCATAACTTCGTCGGGACTGGTGGCACGGTGAACATGTCGCCCACCGATCACCTTGGTCTCGATCTGACCTCCTTTCGCATGCTTGAAATCAAGAACGGCGATTGGGTCCTGGTAAACTAGTCCGACGGTTGTTTGATATCCGGAAAGCTGCCGCGGCTTTGCGCCGGCGGCGGCTCTCTGGCGGATCAAGCCTTTTGCAGTGGAACCGCTAGGCCATGTCCGAGTTCCTGCAATTCGCATTCTCCGGGCTGACCGTCGGGGCCATCTATGCGCTCATTGCGCTCGGCTTCACGCTGATTTTCAATACCTCGAAAGTCATCAATTTCGCGCAGGGCGAGTTCGTGATGCTCAGCGGCATGACGGCGGCGTTTGCGGTGGCCGCGGGAATTACCTTGCCGATCGCGGCGCTGCTTGCGCTGACGGTGACGGTTATTTTCGGCATTCTGCTTTACCGGCTCGCTATCGCGCCGGCCCGCGGCGCGTCGCCGGTCACGCTGATCATCATTACGATCGGCGCTGCCATCATGATGCGCGGCCTGGCTGCCGTCGTGTTCGATAAGAATTTTCATGGCTTCCCTTCGCCGCTCGGTGACGCGCCGATCAGCATCGGCGGCGCGGCGATGCTGCCGCAAAGCCTGCTGGTCCTGGCCGGCGCCGCCGTCATCCTCGTTGCGCTCTGGCTGTTTCTTAATCGGACGCTCACCGGTAAATCCATGCTGGCGACCGCAGAGAATCCGCTGGCGGCGGGGCTCGTCGGCATCGACACGTCGCGCATGATCAGGATTGTCATTTGCGGTGTCGGCGGCAATCGGCGCGGTCGGCGGCATCCTGGCGACGCCGATCACGCTGACCAGCTACTCGGTCGGGACGTTTCTTGCGCTGAAGGGATTTGTCGCCGCCATGCTGGGCGGCATGGGCAGTCCGGTCGGCGCCGTGGTCGGCGGCTTGCTGCTGGGTCTATTGGAGCAATTCGGCGCCGGCTACGTGTCCTCGCAATACAAAGATGCGATTGCCATCATCGTACTCCTGTTGGTGCTCCTTGTGATGCCGAGCGGATTGTTCGGCAAAGCCAGCATCGAGCGTGTCTGATGACACGGCGTTTCTTCGCCAATCCCTACGCATTGATTGGCGGAATTGCACTGGCGATGGTTTTGCTGCCGCTCATCCTGCCCGGCGCGTTCTATCTGCGGGTCGCGGCATTGGTTTACATCAACGCGATCGCCGTGATCGGGCTCAATTTGCTGATGGGCTATGCCGGGCAGGTCAGCCTGGGCCATGCCGGTTTCTTTGGCATCGGTGCTTACGCGGTCACGCTGTTTCCGGGCGTTCTCGGGCTTCCCGTCTGGCTGTCACTGATCGCCGGTGCGGTGGTTTCCGGAGTGCTGGCGTTCGTCGTCGGCCGGCCGATCCTGCGCCTGCGCGGCTATTACTTCGCGGTGGCGACCCTCGGCCTCGGCCTGTTGATCTGGATGTTCTTCAACAACCAGTCGGAACTCACCGGCGGGCCGAACGGGATGCAGGTGCCGCGGCTGGTGCTGCTCGGCTGGCGAGTCGTCGGTCCTTGGACGTGGTACTGGATATCCGGCGCAACCCTTGTGGTCGGCAGCTGGCTCGCGGTCAATCTGATCAACAGCCCTTCCGGGCGCGCGTTTCGCGCGATCCATGACAGCGAAATTGCCTCGCGGGTGCTCGGCATCGACATCGCGCGCTACAAGTCGCTCGTGTTCGTACTCTCTGCCGTCTATGCCGCCGTCGCGGGCTCCTATCTTTCCCTGTTCGACGGTTTCGTTACGGCGGATTCCAGCAGCTTCCTTCGCTCCATCGAATTTGTCGTCATGGCCGTGTTGGGCGGACTCGGCTCAATTCTCGGCAGCATCGTCGGAGCGGCGCTTCTCGTTCTCTTGCCGCAGGCACTGACGGTTTTCCATGAATACGAGGAGATTGTGCTCGGTCTGATCATGATCGTTTTCATGATTTTCCTTCCCGGCGGAATCGTGCCGTCCGCCGCCGCGCGGCTGCGCCGGAGCGTGACGTGAGTGCCGTTCTGGCGGTCGAGAATGTCGGCGTCTCGTTTGGCGGTGTGCGGGCTCTTTCCGACGTCACGCTGGATGTCGGAGGCGGAGAAATTTTCGCCGTCATCGGTCCGAACGGGGCGGGCAAGACCACGCTGTTCAACGTGATCTCGGGCCTTTATCGGCCGCGGCAGGGCCGTGTCACGCTCGATGGCCGCGACATTACCGGTCTGCCGCCGCATCTGCTGGCGCGTCTCGGCTTGTCGCGGACCTTCCAGAACCTCCAGATCTTCTTTCGCATGAGCGCGGTCGAGAACGTGATGGTTGGGCGGCACATGCACGAAAAGTCCAACGCTCTTGCGCACTTGCTGGCGTTGCCGTCGGTGAGAAAGCAAAACCGCCAGAGCAGGGATATCGCACTCGATTTTCTCAAGCTCGTGGGACTGTTGCCGTTCGCCGATCGGCCAGCCGGCAGTCTCCCCTATGGCGCACTCAAGCGTCTGGAGATCGCTCGCGCCTTGGCGGCGGAGCCGCGAATTCTGCTGCTCGACGAGCCGGCGGCCGGATGCAATCCGAGCGAAACCGATGAAGTCGACGAGGTCATCAAGACGATCTCCGGACGGGGCATTACCGTCGTTCTAGTCGAACACGACATGCGCCTGGTGATGAAAATATCGAACCGCATCCACGTGCTCGATCACGGCATGACGCTCGCCGAGGGCAACGCCGCTGCGGTACGGCAAAATCCGGCGGTCATCGCCGCCTATCTTGGCCGTCATGGGATGTCACAAAGCCGTGCTGTCCGTTAGAGATATCAGGAGCCGCTACGGCCGCATCGAGGTGCTTCACGGCGTTTCCTTTGATGTCGAGGAAGGCGAAATCGTCACGCTTGTCGGCTCGAACGGGGCCGGAAAGACGACGCTGTTGCGTGCACTCTCCGGCGTGCAGCCGACGGCCGCGGGGTCGGTGTCGTTTGCCGGCAAGCCGATCCACAATCTGAGACCGCACCGTAGGGTATCGCTGGGCCTGTCGCAGGTGCCGGAAGGCCGCCAGGTCTTCGGTTCGCTTTCGGTCGCCGACAATCTGCGGCTCGGCGCCGTGACGCGGCATGACGATGCCGTCAGGGCTGACCTCGACTCCGTCTACGCGATGTTCCCTATCCTGGCCGAGAAAATGCACGCGCCCGCCGGTGCCTTGTCAGGCGGCCAACAGCAGATGCTTGCGATCGGCCGGGCGTTGATGGCCCGGCCGAAACTCATCCTTCTCGACGAGCCGTCGATGGGACTGGCGCCGAAACTCGTCGACCAGATATTCGAGGTCATCGCTGATTTCCGGCGGCGCGGGCTCACGGTTCTGCTGGTCGAACAGAACGCCAATGCGGCTCTGTCGATCGCCAACCGCGGCTACGTCCTGGAAACTGGGCGGATCACGATAACCGGGCGCGGTGACGAGCTCCTCAACGATCCGCGGGTGCGCGCCGCCTATCTCGGGATGTGAACGGGGTCGACGTGGCGGGGCCTAATGCGATCTCGCCCGGGGTCTTGCCGCCGGCTTCTTCTTGCCAGCGGGTTCGGCATTGAGGCCGGCGAGCAACATTTCAAGCTGATAGGCGATATATTGATTGAGATTGGCGAGTTCGCGGACTTCGCGGGTATGCAGGGCAATGGTGTGACACAGCACCACGATGTCGAGCGCCGCCATGCGCGGATTTACGTTGCGGAACTCGCCGGATTCAATGCCCTGCCGGACGATGCGCTCGAAGAACGACACGACGTCGGCGACCGTGCCGAGAACGTCGGCGCGGCGCTCGTCCGGCAGAAACGCTACTTCGCGATAGAGCAGGCGGATGGGGCGGCGCAGCCGGTCGGAGATGCGGCAATAGCTGGAAAACCCGTGCTCGAGCGCCTCCCGCGCGGACCCCTGGGTGAGTGCCGTTTCGCCGAGTTCGCGCGCGATATTGTTCATCAAATCCTGCGCGACGAGGTAAAGGATGTCCTCCTTCGACGACACGTACATGTAGAGGCTCGCGATGTTGAACGAACAGGCGCGAACGATGTCCCGGATCGAGGTATTGTGGAAGCCGCGCTCGAGAAACAGCTTGGTCGCGACCTCGATCAACTCCGTGCGCCGGTGCGCGACGCGCTCAGGGTTTTTGATGGTGGTCGGGATACTCGCAGTCTGATCGGCACGCAGGCTGTTCATCGGCCGCGGCTTAACCTTCACGGGCATTCCTTAGCCTTTCGCGATTGTTTTTGTCGCCGACGCGGCCCAGCGAGGAAATAGAATAGTATGATTCCAATTTCAAGGACGCTGGCTGCGAGCCTGTTCGACGCCGGCGAAAGCCTGTTGCGCGTCGCAATCCCGGCGTAGGCTGAGGCTGGTTTTGGCCTGTTGACAGCGCCCTCTGTTTTAATAGAACATCGTTATACCAAAAAGCAAGACACACGACGGTCGAATGGGGAGGCGAGCCATGAATGTGGTCGTTCAGAATTTCGCGAGTGACATCGATTTCCGCTCTTCGCTGGCCGCCGACAGCGATACCGCGGCCAAGTATTTCGAAGCCGCCGATGCCGCGCTTGGCTCGCTTGGCCCTGCGTCCGGCCGGCGGGAGGAGGCCAAGAGCGACGCACAGGAGATCAAGACGCGCTCGCGCGCGGTTCGGGAACGGTTCCTGCGCCGCCATATCGGCGCCATCTACGACACGGTGACCGCCGATCGCAGCAAGACGTTGCGTGTCTGCGAACTCCTCTATGCCGTCGCCGACCGCTTTCCGGGCCTGGTGCCGACGCGCCAGCGTATTCAGGGCGAGCGGGCTCTCAAGCAGCAGAGCGTGAAGGAAGGCTACGAGATCGATCAGGGGCTGTTCATCGCGCATCTCTGGCCGATCCGGAACGCGGCCTGCATCTCATTCACGCCATGCTCAAGCCCAAGCGCGAAGCGCTGGAGAAATTCTCCGAATTTCAAAAGACCGGCGCGGCCGACCTCGGCGAAGCCAGCGTCGAACGCCGCGGCAACGTCGGTCATGTCACGTTGACCAACCCGGCCTTCCTGAATGCCGAAGGCGATCGTACGTCGGCCGATCTGGAAACCGCGGTCGATCTCGCACTTCTCGATGACCGTATCGAAGTCTGCGTGCTGCGCGGCGGCCCGATCGACCATCCGAAATATGCCGGCCGGCGCATTTTCAATTCCGGCATCAATCTCACGCATCTGTATTACGGACAGATCGCTTTTGCCGACTTCATCCTGGAACGCGAGCTGGGACTGCTGAACAAGATTTACCGTGGCCACTGGCGGTCCGAATCCTACAGCGAGGAATTCGAGGATTACGTCGAGAAGCCCTGGCTGGCGGCCGTCGAATCGCACGCCATCGGCGGCGGCTGCCAGCTGCTATGCGTGATGGACCGCGTCGTGGCGGTCCACGGTAGCTACTTCAATCTGCCCGCGAGCAAGGAGGGCTTCATCCCGGGAAGCGCCAATCTTCGTTTGCCACGTCTTGTCGGCATCCAACTGGCGCGGCAGGGCATCTTCTTCGAGCGCAAATTCAGGGCCGACACGCCCGAGGGACAGATGATCTGCGACGAAACGGTGGACTACGCGCAGATGGACGACGCGATCGAAGCCAGCACCGCGCAGATGGTTCGCGCCGGCTTCACCAGCACCGTGAGCAATCGCAAGGCGCTGCGCGTCGGCCAGGAGCCGCTTTCGGTTTACCGCCGTTACATGGCGGTCTATGCGCGGCAGCAGGCCTTCTGTTTCTACGATCCAAAGCTGATCCACAATCTGGAGCATAGCTGGAAGCCGAACAGCCGCCGCATGTGAGCCCGCGCTTCGTGCAGCGGAAGGTTTGTTTCGATGCGAACGCTTGCCGAACTTGTTCGATGGCGCGCGCGGCGCCATCCCGATCTGGAAGCGGTCTGGTACGCGGGAAATAGCTGGACCTATCGGCAGCTCGACGAATCGACGTCGCAGCTCGCCGGCGCGCTGGTCTCCGATCTCGGCATCAAGGTCGGCGATCGGGTCGCAATCCTCGACAAGAACTGTGCCGCCTATCTTGAGCTCATCTTCGCGCTCGACAAGGCAGGAGCGGTTGCCGCGCCGATCAACTGGCGGCTGACGGCGAGCGAAGTCAAGCTCATCATTGAAGACGTTAAACCGACGCTGGTTGTCACCGGGCTCGAGTTCAAAAGCAACGGCGCCGCAGCGGGGGTCCGGACTCTGACGTTCGACGAATTGCCGCGCGGCGGCGAGGATCCCCGCCGCGACCAGGACGGCGCGATCTCCACGCAATTCTGCACGTCGGGCACCACCGGCTTGCCGAAAGGCGCCATGCTGACCGGCTGGAACATGCTCAATACCGGCCTGTGCCTGGCGCTCGAAATGCCTGAATTGCGGCAAGGGTGCCGGTCGCTCGTCGCGATGCCGATGTTCCATCTCGGCGGAGCCGGCTGGGCGATCTGGAGCATGCAGGAAGGCGCGACGCTCGTCATCGTGCGCGAGATCGTGCCCGAGTCGCTGCTCCGTACGATCGTCGAGCAGCGCGTCGAGACCGCGCTTCTGGTGCCGGCGGTAATGTTGTTCCTTTGCGAACTGCCCCAATCGAGGACGGCGGATTTCTCTGCGCTGAAGCACATTACCTACGGCACCGCTCCGATCTCGCCGGAAGTGCTCCGGCGGTCGATCGACACCTTCAAGTGCCGCTTTTCCCAGATTTACGGGCTGACGGAAACGACCGGTCCGTTCACCTCGCTGCCGCACGAGCATCACGTTGCCGAGAAGCTTTCCTCGTGCGGCCGGCCCATGTTCGGGGCGCGCGCGAAGATCGTCGATCCGGAGGGCAGGGAGTTGCCGCCGTATGAGATCGGCGAACTCGTCTATCAGGGCGAAAGTCTGATGAGCGGATATTGGGCGCGCAAGAAGGAGACCGACGAGACGATCTGCGACGGCTGGTTCCGAACCGGCGATGCCGGTTATGTCGACAAGGACGGCTTCTTCTTCATCAAGGACCGCCTCAAGGATATGATCGTTTCAGGAAGCGAGAACATTTATCCCGCCGAGGTCGAAGCCGTGCTCGCCGGTCATCCCGACCTGATCGAAGTCGCGATCATCGGCGTTCCGGATGCAAAATGGGGCGAGGGCGTCAAAGCCTGCGTGGTAAAGCGCCAGGGTTCGGCGTTAACGGCGGAAGCGTTGATCGATTGGTGCCGGAACAAGCTCGCGGGATACAAACGCCCGCGCTCGGTCGACTTTCTTGACGCGCTGCCGCGTAACGCAAGCGGCAAGATGCTCAAGCGCCAGCTGCGCGAGCCCTACTGGGCCGGATATGAGCGGAAAGTGAACTAGTCACCGGACGTCACGTTCGCAGGCGACCCAAAGACGACATCGTCCGGTCTCGCTATGGCGCGCGCGGCAACATGGCGGTTGCCCGAAGATCGTATTAGACTTTCAAGGGCGCAGTTTTTGGTCATCTGGGCAATTCCCATGAAGCGGTACCTGGTTGCGATCCTGCTTGTTCTGATTTCGTCCCCCGCTTGGGCGAACGAACTCAATTCCATCCTGCAACAGGCCAAAGCTCTCGGCGCTCCGATGGCCGCGGTTCAGCGCGCCATTCAGATCTCGCAGCAGCCGATCTTTGAAAACAAGGACGCGCTCGCGGTCTTCGACATTTCGCAACCGTCGTCGAAGAAGAGATTCTACGTGTTGGATTTCAAATCAGGCCAGGTCACCGCTCATTACGCAGCCCATGGAAGAGACAATGGGCCCAACGCGCGAGCAACAAAATTCAAGGGCTTTCAGACCCACCTCGATATGGTGCCACTCGGGCCGCTCAAGACCGCCCATTCTGAAGTGATGGATCACTACAAGACGATCGTGGATCGCTACGACGGTACCGTTTATCGGGACATGATCGTATTGGTCCTGGAGGGCGTTGCCTCCTACAACAGCTACATCAACAACACGCCGCCGTTCAAATGGATCATCCACCCGAACTGGTACACGACGGCCGGGTTTCGCGCCAAGAACAACGGTGTGCTGGGCAGGAGCAACGGTTGCATCACCATCGATCCGGCTGAAAACAATCAGCTGATCACGAGGCTTCAGGATGGAGCCCTGGTCTATGTGACGGTCGGCGACGCCCCGATCGAAGAATACCTGTAAGGAGCCGACAAAATCCGGTTTCAGACGCTTGCTCCGAACGGTCGCGGCGGTCTTTTTCGGCGTCGGCTTGGCCCTGTGGGATGGCGAGTTGCGCGGCCTTCGCCGACATTATGACGGGCTCCGTCCACGGGGCGCCGCACAGCCCATAAGTAGCTGTGATCTCACGAATTTCGCCGAAAACCATGCCGGCCACCCCACTATACCATCGTATATGGCAGCCTTCCTTTCTGTTTACCGGTCATTAACCATCGTGCAATGGAGCCGGATGAGCCCGCCATCCTAGTCTCTCCGATAAGGGGAGTCGGAGATGGACACGAATTTCACGGATCGTTTCGCTTCACGCACTGGCAGCGCCCTGTCGGGCCGCGCGGTGAAAAGCATCGTTGCGATTGGGGTGGTTAGCTTCCTCGCCGTCGGTGGCTTTACGGTTGCCGTGACCGGCGCCGGTGCCGCCCTGAGCGCCCAGACACCTGCAGCCATTACAGTCAATCACGCCGCGAAAGGTGACCGTCTGCCGGTCGCGATCAAGCGGGCCCCGGCAGTCACGTCGCCGGCGGTGACGACCCTGTCCCGGCCGCCGATCGGTTGCGATCCGGCGTTCAGCCGCACCGCCGAGCCGGAGCGGGCGCATATTTTCGGCCGCTGCATCTCCTGAGTCAGCGGCTCCCACGGTTGGTATCCTGATAGACGGAATTTGACGTCCGCCGCGGCAATCGTCCGGCGGACGTAATTGTATGGCGTCGAGCCACCCGCGCTGCTGACCGGCCTCGGCAGCTTTTCTAAATTCCCAATACTTGCGCGGTCGGCTCGCACGGCAATCCGAGCGCGTTTGCCACGGCGCCATAAGTGACGCTGCCGTCGTGTACATTGAGTCCGTCGCGCAAATGCGGGTTCTCAATCAACGCGGTGCGCCAACCCTTGTCGGCGAGAGCCAGCACAAAGGACGTCGTCACGTTGCTCAAGGCAAAGGTCGAAGTACGCGCGACCGCCCCGGGCATGTTGGCCACGCAATAGTGCACGACGTCATCCACGACGTAGGTCGGATGGGAGTGCGTGGTTGGCCGCGAGGTTTCGGCGCAGCCGCCCTGGTCGATGGCCACATCGACGATCACCGAGCCAGGCTTCATCGCCGCGACGGTTTGCCTCGAGATCAATTTCGGCGCCATGGCGCCCGGTACCAGAACCGTGCCGATGACGAGGTCGGCGCGCCGGCAAAGCAGTTCGACGACGTCCCGCGTCGAGAAGATCGTGCGGACGCGACCGTCGAATTGCGCCGCGATGCGGCGAAGCGCCTCTGGGTTACGGTCCAGCACCACAACGTCGGCGCCCATGCCGGATGCAATCAGGGCGGCGTTCGTTCCGGCGACTCCGCCGCCGAGAATGACGACACTGGCGGGGGATACGCCCGGCACGCCGCCGAGAAGTATCCCGCGGCCGCCGTTTTCCTTTTCCAGGCAGCGCGCGCCCACGTGCGGCGCCATCCGTCCGGCGACCTCCGACATCGGCGTGAGCAACGGCAGCGTCCCGTTCGGCCCGGTGACGGTCTCGTACGCGATCGCGGTCACTCCTGACTTCAGCAAATCTTCGGTCTGCGCGCGATCGGGCGCCAGATGCAGATACGCGAACAGGATCTGACCGCGGCGCAACTTCTTGCGTTCCACGGCGAGCGGTTCCTTCACCTTCACGACCAGCTCGGCCTGGCCGTAGACGGCATCGGCGTCGGCGACGATCTCCGCGCCGGCGGTCTTGTAGTCGCTGTCCGGCAGGCCGGCTCCCGCGCCCGCCGCGGTCTCTACCAGAACCCGGTGGCCCTTCTCGGTGAGTTCGCGGACTGTCGATGGCACGATGCCGACCCGGAACTCGTTGTCCTTTATTTCCCTGGGCACACCGACAAGCATGACAACCTCTCCTAGACCGAACCGGATTTTACAAGCGAAGAGATGCATCCGGTCTGCAAACGGCATCCGGATCGTACCTTGCGTTCGACTCGCACAGGGCAACGCATAGTCCACACCATTGTCGTGACAACAACCGTGTCCGAGTTGATCCCTGCCCCGATATTCCACAAGCGGCACCATCCCGCGCACGTCGATGCGACTTATGGTAGTCATGGAGGGGCAGTCTTGGGGCCTGCGCTTTCAGGAATTGGAGATGCAATTGAGAGTTCACGGCAATTCACCGGCGAGCCGCGATATAGCGACCCTGTTGCACCCCTATACGAATCTAAAGACCCATCAATCGAAGGGTCCCTTGATCATAACGCACGGCCGCGGCGTGCACGTCTATGACGATCAGGGCAAGGAATACATCGAGGGCCTTGCGGGTTTGTGGTGCGTTTCGCTGGGGTTCAGCGAGACGCGTCTGGTCGAAGCGGCGCGGCGGCAGATGGAAACGCTGCCCTACTATCACGCCTTCGCGTCCAAGTCGCATGGGCCCGCGATCGACTTGGCCGAGCGCATCCTCGATCTCCTCCCCGACACGATGTCGAAGGTGTTCTTTAACAATTCCGGCTCCGAAGCTAACGACACCGCGATCAAGCTTGTCTGGTACTACAACAACGCCCTCGGCCGACCGCACAAGAAGAAGATCGTCTCGCGCATCAAAGCCTATCACGGCGTCACCATCGCCAGCGCCAGCCTGACCGGACTGCCGAACAATCATCGCGATTTTGACCTGCCAGTTGCCGGTATCGTGCACACAGGGTGTCCGCATCACTATCGTTTCGCCAAGCCCGGCGAGAGCGAGGAAGCTTTCGTCTCGCGGTTGGCCGGCGAGCTCGATGCATTGATCGAGAAGGAGGGGCCGGACACGGTCGCCGCATTCATCGCCGAGCCGGTGATGGGGGCGGGCGGCGTTCTGGTTCCGCCACGAAACTATTTCGATATGATCCAGCCGGTGCTCAAAAAGCACGATGTCCTGTTCATCGTCGATGAAGTGATCTGCGGTTTCGGCCGGCTGGGGACGATGTTCGGCCTCGAAGCCTTCGACATAAAGCCGGACATGGTCATCCTGGCCAAACAATTGACGTCGGGCTACCAGCCGATGTCGGCGACCGTGATCTCCGACGCGATCTACGAGGCTCTCGTGCGTCAGAGCGAAAAGATCGGCGTATTCGCGCATGGCTTCACTTATTCCGGGCACCCGGTCGCCGCCGCCGTCGGGGTGGAGACCCTGAAAATCTACGAGGAACGCCGCATCCTGGATCACGTAAACTCGGTCGTGCCACGCTTTCAGGAACGGCTGCGGCAATTGGGCGGGCATCCGCTGGTCGGAGAGGCGCGCGGCATGGGGTTGATTGGCGCCGTCGAGCTGGTTCAGGAAAAATCCTCGAAAAAGCCGTTCGACACTGCCGTTGCCGCCGGTGCGCTGGCGGCGGAATTGGCTCTGGACAACGGCCTGATCGTGCGCGCCGCGGGCGACGCGCTCGCCACGTGTCCACCCTTGATCATCGAGACCAAGCAGATCGACCAGTTGTTCGATCGCCTGGCGGTGACGCTCGACCAGACCGAGTCGGAGCTGCGACGGCGTGGGGCCCGCTAGTATTTCTCATTCAGGAGCGGACGATGAGGCTCAAGGGCAAGGTGGCGATCGTCACGGGCGGATCGCAGGGCATCGGCGAGGCGATCGCAATGCGCTACGCAACCGAAGGGGCGCGGGTCGCGGTGATCTATCATCACAACGACAGTGCCGCTCAGGACGTGGTGAAGCGGATCGTGGCTGCCGGTGGCGAGGCGCGGCAGATCAAGGCCGATGTTTCGAAAGTTCCGGACATCGAGCGGATGGTCGCGGAGGTGATCAGGCAATTCGGTACAGTCGATATTCTGGTCAACAATGCCGGCGTATTCCGCACGGTGCCGGTGGCGGAAACGACCGAGACGATTTGGGATGAGCAGCTCGATCTCAATCTTCGCGGCGCATTTTTCTGCGTCAAGGCGGTGCTGCCTGAGTTCGTGAAAAAGGGCGGCGGCAAAGTGATCAACGTTACCTCGATCGCGGGCGTCGGCGCCTTTCCGAACTGCCCGGCCTATTGCGCCTCCAAGGGAGGTCTCGAAATCCTGACCAAGGCGCTGGCGGCCGAGCTGGGCAAGCAGAACATCAACGTCAATTCGCTGGCGCCGGGCAATGTCGCCACGCCGCTCAATGCGCACCTGCGGGGGCCCGGCAACGAGACCTACATCAACCTGATGCGGACGATGACGCCGACCGGCCGCGACTTCCTCTCGGTCGAGGAAATGACCGGAGCCGCGGTGTTTCTGGCATCCGACGACGCTTCGGCGATTCATGGCGCAACCTTGATGGTCGACGCCGGCTGGTCGGCGATATAGCCGCGGCGGGTCAGGATGCTTGCAACGACCGGCCGCGGTATCCGGCGAGAAACATGCCGACGAACATGAGCGCCATCGCCAGAACGACGTAAATCGAAAGCCGTTCGCCGAAAACGACGGCGCCCCACGCCACGCCGGCAAGCACGGCAAGATAGTTGAATTGCGCAAAAAATACCGGCCCGGCCCGGCGGATGATCTCCAAAAACAGCACGAGAAATGTCGCATTGATCGCGATGGCGAGCAGGGTCGCGATCGCTCCATCGTCCAGTTTTTGCGGGAACCAGGTTTGCCCCGAAATCAGCATCGCCGGCAGCAGCACCAGCGCCGAGCCGAACAGCACGCCCGCACCTGTCGCCACCGACGACGACGCGGGTGGCGGCAGGACCGCCGCGGCGACATTGGACCCAGCGAACATGACCGGTGCGAGCAGCGCCAGCAGGAACCACTTCCACGCTTCCGGGCCGCCCAAGCTGGCTCCGGGTGCCACGATCAGCACAACACCGGCAAATCCAAACAGCAATCCGACGAGGCCGAGCCAGCGAAAACGCTCGACGCGCGCCAGCACGCTGATCACGAAAGTGATGGGTGGCGACAAAGCGAGCACGAGCGTCATGACGCCGGCCGGAAGCTTGGGTGCAATGTAGGTCAGCAGCGAAATCGGCAGACCGATGACGAGCGCGCCGATGACGATGTAACTCGTGAAATCCCGGCGCGATATCCCCAACCGTTCACCGCGCAGCGTGAGGACGAGCCAGAGCACCAGTCCGGCGCCAAGCGATTGCCAGAAGGAATACGCCAGTGCGGGCACGCCGGCCTTCGCGGCGAGTTTGTTGACCGTGAAAACCGCCCCGTAAATCACCGCCGCGCTCAGCAGCATCAAATAGTCCAGCGGAGAGGCCGTTCGAGCCGGCCCGCTCACAGCGTCTTACCGATTGCGGTGTCTTTCAGCTCTATCTCGACAAATACCATTTCGGCCGCGCCGTTGTTGATCACGTCGTGCTCCACGCCGGCGTTGCGGAAATAGGACTTTCCCACGTGCAATTGGGCAAAAGAAACCTCGCCCTGGGGACCGATCATCTTGAGTTCGCCGTCGCGGGCCGGAACGACGACGTAGTCATGCTCATGGCGATGATATCCGGTCGCGGCGCCGGGGGCGAAGCGCCACTCCGTTACCCGCAGATGATCGTTCTCGATCTGGACGGTAGGAGTGGCTATCTCCTTGCTCATCTTCCTCTCCTGTTGCCGATTATTGTCGATTATGCCGAGCGGTAATCTGCGCGCGATTTTGCGCGCCGGACGAACGGAATTCAGGAACGCGTGACGCGCAGACGGTCGAGGAATATGGCGGCGATGATGACGCACCCGAGCAGGATCTGCTGAACGTAGCCGCCGACTTCGAGCAGGTCCATCGCGTTGGAGAGCATGGTCACGAAGATCGAACCCAGTATCGCCGGCACAATGCCGCCGACGCCGCCCTGGAGGCTGACGCCGCCGATAACGGCTGCCGCGATGCTTTCCAGCATCAGGCTGCCGCCAAGATTGGGCTCGCCCGAACCGGTGCGGGCCGTGAGCATCAGTGAGCCGAAGGCCGCCAGCAGGCTGCAAGTGACGTAGGCCAGAAACAGATAGCGCTTGCTGGGCAAGCCAGCGAGGCTTGCCGCGCGCGGGTTGTTGCCGATCAGGTAGAGCGCACGTCCGAACACCGTTCGATCGAGCAGCAAATAAAGCAGAATCGCGACAACGATTGCCAGCGCTACCGGTATCGGAATCCACGACAGGTACGTGCCGTCATAGAGAACATGGGTGAAGGCATCTGGCACGCCGAAAACCGGCCGTCCGCCCGAGATCGTGGTCGCCAGTCCGTAGCAAATGTTCAAGCTGCCGAGCGTGACGACGAACGGGTTGATACCGACCCAGGAAATGAATGTGCCGTTGAAAATGCCGATCAGCAATCCGACGCCGAGACCGGTGGCGATTCCGGCGACGGCAATGAGCCACGCAGGCATTCCGGCTGCCGCCAAAGCTGTGGTTACCAGCGCCGTCGCTACGCTGATCACGGAAACCGCCGTGCCGAGAGAGAGGTCGAATCCGCCGGTCAGGATGACCACCATCTGAGCGGAGGCGAACAGCAGCAGATAACTCGACTGCACAAGGATATTGGTCACGTTGCGCAGCGACAGCACGCGCGGTTCGATCAACGAGACCCCGAGTTCCATGGCGACGATCACGAGCGGCAGCAGCAGAACGAAACCCCAGCGCGCCGCGCTGCGTCGCCTTCCCGTTTCGGCTCCGGCCGCCGGGCTCGGTCCGACCATGGTTACATCAGACAAGCGCCGCCCTCCGTTGTGAAAGCTCGTCGAGCGCTACGGCAAGAACGACAATAATGCCGAGGAAGATGGCCTGAATGCGCGGATCGATCCGTAACAGGTCCATCGCATCGGTCAGCGTGAGCAGAAGGATGGCGCCCAGCGCCACCATCTCGACCCGGCCGACACCGCCCTTGATGCTGACGCCGGCGATAACGGCTGCCGCGATGCTTTCCAGGGTCAGTTGGGCGTTGATGACCGCCTGGCCGGATCCGATCTGCGCCGTCAGCGCGAGTCCCGATATCGACGCCAGTATCGAGCAGATCACATAGGACAGGATAAGGTAGGTCTTGGCCGGTACGCCGGAGACGATCGCGGCCTGCATGTTTCCGCCGATCGCAAGGATGTAGCGCCCCATGCGCGTATAGTTCTGCATCACCCAGATGACCGCAACGACTGCGGCGGCCAGATAGAAGGCCGTGGGCAGATCGAGCCAAAGACCGCGGCCGAAGCCATCGACATAGCTTTTCGGCATTCCATAAACCGGAATGCCGCTGGTCAGAAGCAACGCGAACCCGGTTGCGATCGACATGGTGCCCAATGTCACCATGAAAGGGGAAATCCGCAGGAAGGCCACGCAGGCGCCGTTCACCAGCCCGACGATGGCACCGCATCCCAGGCCGGCAAGAATGCCGAGCAGGATGATGAGGCTGGGCTCGCCCGGGAAGCTGTCCTTGAGGCCCGCCATGACCAGCGCGCTTGAGACGCTGGTCAGCGCGACTACGGCACCTTGCGACAGGTCGAACCCGCCGACGATGAGGACGAGCATCTGGCCCGCGGCTATGATCACAAGATAGGACGAACTGCGCAGCACATTAAGGAGGTTCTGCACCGCCACGAAGTTTGGGATGAACAGTGCGAACGCCACGAGCAGCACCGTCAGCAGGATAGGGAGGAAACCGGCCGCATTGTAGGATCGAACGATGCGCTCGAAGACCGTTGGCGGGGCGGCGTCGTTGCTGGTCGAATGGCCACTCATGAGCGTTCCAATCAGTTGCCAGCCGGCGTCGCCAACGCGCTCGTTGCGAGTTCATCCGCCTGTCGCTCCCGGAAGAAATGCGACAGCACGGCCGGTTCGTTGATGTCGGCACCGACCAGTTCAGCCACTACGCGGGACCGGTGCATGACATAGAGCCGGTGGGAGAGATTGAGCACCTCGGGCAAATCCGACGATACCAGGACGATTGCCACGCCCGTCGCGAGCAGCTCTTTCAGCAATTCGTAAATCTCGATCTTGGCTCCCACATCGACGCCGACAGTCGGCTCGTCAAACAGGAACACCGAAATGTCACGCGTCAGTCCGCGCGCCAGCAGGACCTTTTGGCGATTGCCGCCGGAAAACGACGCCACCGCGCGTTCGATATGCGGTGGCCGCAGCCCCAGTTTATCGACGATGCCCTGCACGATGCGCCGCTCGCTCCGGCGCTGGAGGATGCGATGGCGCGAAAAGCCTGGCAAATCGAGCGCCGCCATCGAGGCATTCTCGCGTACGGGGCGCGCCAGCGCCAAGCCCTCGGCTACGCGGTCTGAAGGAAAATAGCACACGCCGAGCTTCATCAACGCCGCCGGGGTAGGGGTCGTCACTTCCGTGCCGCGGACCCGGATAGATCCGGACGAAATCGGTTCG
The DNA here is from genome assembly GCA_963850245.1 of uncultured Alphaproteobacteria bacterium. Lineage (GTDB taxonomy): Bacteria > Pseudomonadota > Alphaproteobacteria > Rhizobiales > Xanthobacteraceae > BOG-931. The sequence continues at coordinate 123,270 of CAWKLA010000004.1, forward strand.
AGCCCGACGATCGCGCGAATGAGCTCGGACTTGCCGCAGCCGACCAATCCGGCGATGCCGGTGATTTCTCCCGCACGTGCGTAGAAACTGCAATCGATCACGGAACGATCGGCGAGCGTGACGCTCTCGACGTCCAAAAGCTTCTCGCCGGGCTTGTGCTCGATCTTCGGGAACAGAACGCCGATCTTGCGGCCGGTCATCAGTTCGACCAGTTCGGTTTCCGAAACGTCCCCCGCCGCGACCGTTTTGATCTTGTGCCCGTCGCGCAGCACCGTTATGCGATCGGCGATCTGCTTGATCTCCCTCATGCGGTGCGAGACGTAGATGATGCCGACGCCGGAAGCCTTGAGCTTGGCGATCAGCTCGAACAGCTTTGTCGCTTCGGCATCGGTGAGCGAGGCCGTCGGCTCGTCGAGGATCAGAAGGCGTACTTCGGTCAGAAACGCCTTTGCAATTTCCACCATCTGCTGGTGCGCCCGAGACAGCCGCGCGACCTTGTAATCGGGCGGCAGGTCGAAATTGAGCTCGCGGATGATGGCGCGTGCGCGGGCGCGCATGGCCGGGCGATTGAGAAATCCACCGGCCGTCAGTTCGCGTCCAAGAAACAGGTTTTGCTCGACGGTGAGCTCGGGCACCAGGCTGAATTCCTGGAATACCGGACTGATGCCGATAACGCGTGCGCCGTGGGGGGTAAGATGAGTGATCTCTTTCCCCTGATACCTGAAAGTGCCCGTATCGGGAGGAAAGGTGCCGGCAATGACGTTGATCAGCGTCGACTTGCCGGCTCCGTTTTCACCGAACAGCACGTGAACTTCGCCGCGCCGGAGGTCGAAATCGACGCCGTCGAGTGCGACGACTCCCGGAAAATGCTTTGAGATATTGGAAAGTTCGAGAAGGAGATCGCCGCTGTCGCGGGCCGTTTCAGCGGCCCGCGACTTGTCGACATTATTACTTATGGCCTCGACCGCGGTCATCTGCGCAACCGTCAGTCGGTCATTGTTCCGATCACGGCGCCTTCACTGAATAGACCGCCTTGAAGTCCGCCGGCGCCAGAACCAGGCCGATATTGATCTTGTCCAGATTGCTCTTGGCGATCATCTCGGGAATGGCCTTGGCGCTCTTCACGTAGTCCTTCTTTTCAAGAACGCGCACGGCGGTGTCGATCGCGATGCGGCCCTGCAATACCGGATACTGGGTGGCGAAGCCCAGGATCTCGCCTTTTTGCAGGGCTTCAAGCATCGCCTGGTTCTCGTAGGAGGACATGATCAGCACGTCCTTCTTTCCGGCTTGCGCCACCGCGCCGATGGCAGCTTCGGCCGCCGGAGCGCAGCCCCAGATCACGTTCATGTCCGGGTAAGCCTGCAAGGCGTTCTGGATCAGGCCCAGTTGGACGGCTACGCCGGAATCGCCGAACTTGTCGTCGAGCATCGTGACGTTGCTCTTGCCCTTGACCGCCTTCTTGAAGCCGTCAAGGAAGGCCTCGGCCCATCCCGAACCTGACGGACCGGGGAAGGTGCCGACTTTGGCGGGCTTGCCGGCGAGATAGTCGACCAGGTAATTGCCGGTCTGCTCGCCCATCGTGTCGAAATCGACGGTCATTTTCGACGTCACGGTCGCCTTCGAGACCGGGTTGACGGTGCTGATGATCGCCTTGCCCGACGCGACGCCCTTGGCGAACTGTTTATCGAGGCCGGCCTCCGAGATCGGCCCGATCACGATCGCGTCGAAGTTGCCGGAAAGGCAGTCGTCGAATTGCGAAAGCTGTTTCGGCAGATTTTCGTAGCCGCCCGCCTGATAGACGGTCAGGTTGACCCCCATGCGCCGGGCTTCCTCAACGACACCATAGTCGACGGCTACCCAGAAGGTGTCCTTCATATGCGGAAACAGAACGCAGATGTTCCAGGGCTTCGAAGCCTTTTCGAGCGGGACGTATTCCTCCACCTTGGGCGAGCCGGAATCCAGATTGTAGTATTTGGCTGGCCACCATTTCGCGTCGGCTTTGGCTGGGCCACCGACGACCGCGACGGATGCGGCAATCGCCGCTCCCGCTAGGAGAGTTGCGTATCTCATTTGAAGACTCCCTAAAAATGAACTGAACAGACTACCGCCGGTTGCCCGGGTGCCGAGGTTGCATCGGAATGTTCGCAAGATTTCCGAACGCGCGCAATCTGATAAGTGCGGAAGGACGTCGTTTTTAGACGCGTCGGGGGCAGGTGTGGCGGCCCGAGCCCTTATTTCCGGGTGATCACGTACGAACCGCTAGCATCGAGCCGCGCCGACCATTTCGGTTCGATGACAATTGTTGTCGTGACCTCCTCAATGATGGAGGGCCCTTTGATGGTGGCGCCGGCGCCGAGTTTCGACCCGTCATAGACCGGCGTGTTGACCAGCTTGCCGTCCGCCGCAAAAATCGCCTTGCGTCGCCCGACCACCGCTTTCGCGGCCGGCGCGCCCTTCTTCACGCGCGGCGGTTGCGGCTTGTCGACGTGTCCGTAGAGCGTGCTTTCGATGTTCACGACTTCGACGGCATTGTGGGGTTCCGAGTAGGTGTACAATTCCTCGTGGCGCTTGTGGAACGCGTTTTTCACCTTCTCCAGCGCCCGGGCGTCGTTGCCGAAATTGCCGATCTCGACGGTGCATTCGTGGACCTGGCCGACATAACGCATGTCGAGACTGCGCTCGATCCGGATCGCGGATTTGGCAAAGCCGTCGGCGACAAGGTGCTTCACACCCTGCTCTTCGATCTGTTCGAAGAGCCGGTTGATTGACGCATAAGCCGAACCTTCAAGGCGCAACGGACTCGTGGCCATGTAGTTGTACTTGACGTCCGAAATGATTTGACCGAACGCGCAAAGTCCGGACGCAAGTTTCGGAAGGATTACGGTATCGATGCCCATCTCGCCGGCGAGGAATGTGATGTGGGCGGCGGTCGCGCCGCCGGCGCCGACCAGCACGAAGTCGCGGGGATCGTAACCGCGCTCCACCGAGACGCGGCGGATGCCGTTGACCATGTTGCTGTTGACGATCGTGAACATACCATAAGCGGCCCGCTCGACCGAGATTCCGAGCGGATCGGCAATCGTCTTGATCGCCTTGCGCGCCTTGTCGAGATCGAGTGGCAGGCGGCCGCCAAGGAGACCTTTCGGATTGAGATAACCCAGCACCAGATTGGCGTCGGTGACCGTCGGCAATGTTCCGCCTTCGCCGTAACAGGCAGGGCCTGGTCGCGCGCCCGCGCTCTGCGGACCGACTTGCAGCAGGCCCATGCTGTCAATCCAGCCGATCGAGCCGCCGCCAGCACCGAGCGTCTCGACCTGAATCATCGGAATGCCGATTCTGTATCTCAGCATGTCGATGTTCTTGCTGATATTCGTCACGCCATTCCGCGTCAGCGTGATGTCAAACGACGTGCCGCCCATATCGACGGTGATGACGTTCTTCTTCTTGAACGGCGCCGTAACGAACAGGCCCGCCTGCGGAGCAGACGCCGGTCCCGAATTGATTGCGTAGACCGATCGTTCCGAAATCGCCTGACCAAGCCCCAGTCCGCCGTTGGACTGGAAGTATCGCACCGGATATTTCGCGCCGAGCCGGCGAAAATACTCGTCCACCGCGGCGACGTAGCGACTGAGGATGGGGGCGAGGTAGGCATTCACGATTGCCGTGGACGTGCGGGTATATTCACGTATCTGCGGATAAAGATTTGAACCGACGGTGAGCGCGACGCGCGGCATCATCTCGCGGACGATTTCCGCGGCCCGGCGCTCATGGCTGCTGTTAAGGACCGACCACAGGAACGATATGGCGACCGCCTCGACGCCCTCCTCGATGAAGAACCGGCAGGCGGCGCGAACATCCTCCTCGTGCAGCGGCGTCTTGATCGACCCGTTTGAAATGACCCGCTCGCGCACGCCCTTGCGCAGATAACGCGGCACCAGCATCACCGCCGCCGGATATTCGGGGTCGTAGCGATAGCCGTCCTCCTTGTGACCCAGCCTGATCTCGATGGAATCTTCGTGTCCCGCGGTGCAGATCAGGCCGGTCTTGCCGCCTTTGTGCTGAATCAGGGCATTGAGGCCGACGGTGGTGCCATTGATGCAAAGATCGGAATTCGAAACGATCTCCGCCGGAGTTTCACCGAGATCCTCGGCGATCAGTTTCATGCCCTCTTCGATCGCGCGCGTGGGGTCTTCGGGCGTCGACAGCGCCTTGTACAGCCGAATATCGCCAGACCGGGCGGCCAGGACGAGATCGGTGAATGTGCCGCCGGCATCGATGCCGAGGCGATATTTCGTACGCATGGCTATTCCGGAACGCTGGTGTGGTGTTTCTTCCTTGAAGCGGCGTCGCGCAATTTTTTGGTCTCGTTGATATCGACACCGAGTGTCTTCGCGTCGCTGATGACGACGCCATAGTCGTTGCGCGCGCCTTCGACCGAGACCAGTCCGTTCTTCACGTCCCAGACGATTTTGTCGATGGGCCGCTCGAAGGGGTCGCCATAGCCGCCGCCGCCGGGATTGAGATTGGTGACCGTCTCGCTCGGCTTGAGGACTTCGATCACGTTCTTGCGGATCGTCTCCACCTTCCCGCCACGCTTCACCTCGATGCGGCCGACCTTCGAATCGATCATCTTCGAGACCGCGCCCGCGGCGCCGACTGCCGGAATACGGCGGCCTTCGCCGAACGTGATGAAGGTCATCTCGCGATCGAGCGGCTCGACCTCCCACGCCGTTCCGGAACCGCCGCGATATTTACCCGCGCCGCCGGAATCCTCGATCAGCGAATAGCGATGAATGACGATCGGATAGGAGTATTCCAGAAGTTCGACATCGCCCGACGTCAGAGCGCCGAAACAGCATTCCGGACCGCACGCATGCCACCCGTCTTGCTGGGGCGTCGCGCCGGCGCCCGAAATGATCGTGGCCAGCACCATCGTCACATATTCCTCGTTGGTGCGGGTGTCCCAGCCGGCGATGTTGAAACCGTTGGCGTGCCCCCAGGACGCCGAGACCTTCGAGGGAACCGCTTTTTCGAACGCAAGACGGACCGCGTCCGTGAGCGTTTCCATCGGCGTCGTCGTGCAATTCATGTGCGGCGCTGGCTCAACGGCGTTGCAAAGGGTTCCCTTCGGACCGAAATCGACCGACACGCAGCGGTAAAGCCCTTCATTGTAGGGCGGCGGCAACTGCGCGAACATCATCAGTCCGAGATAAACGCCGGAATGGGAATTACCTTCGTAGGAGTTGATGAAATAGGGAATCTGCGGCGGGCTCTTGATGGCGATGTGGCAGGTATCTTTCTTGATCGTCACGGTCGCCGTGATCTCGAAATCGCCGTGACCGTGGCCGGCGTCCTCGAGGATCGCGGTGCCCTGATAGACGCCATCGGGCACTGCCTTGATGAGGCTGCGCATATGGCGATCCGCCATGTCGAGCAGTTCGCCGATGCAGGCATCGACCTCGGCCAGTCCGTATTTTTCGATCATGCCGATCAAGTTGCGTTCGCCGACCTGGCAGGCGCCGATCAGCGCATTGAAGTCGCCTTCCTGGTCACGGCGCGCGCGCATGTTCGTAAAGATGAGATTCATGACGTCGGTACGCGGCTTTCCCCGGTCCCAGATTTTGACCGGCGGGATGCGCAGGCACTCGGCGTAGATTTCCGTCGCGTTAGGGTTATAGCCGGCCGGCACCGGGCCGCCGATGTCGGTCAGGTGACCCTTGCACACGGTCCAGTAGCGCAACTTCCCTTTGTAGAAGACCGGCTTGTACATGCACACGTCGATCGCATGACTGCCGCCGAAGGCGGGGTCGTTGTGCAGGATCAAGTCGCCTTCGTGGATGTCGTCACCGAAATAGCGGGCCACCGACTTCATCGCGGGAATGAGTGAACCGAGATGAATCGGGATATCCTGACCCTGCAGGATCATCTCCGGCACGTGGTTGAAAAGCGCCGTCGAATAATCGTGCGCGAGATTGAAGACACTGGACCGTGCGGTCTTCTCCAGGGACAGCGTCATCTCGCGTTGCGTCGTCTCCAGGATTCCGCGGATCACGGAAAGGGTGATCGGATCGACTTTGGCCCTGGACGATGTGGATCGGGATTTCTTCCTGAGGCCTGTTCTACCAGCCATGGTGTGCTCCGGTCCCCGCTCTCCGCATCGCGCATGCGCGAGCCGTCAACGTTGCGGTCGTCGCTTTGCAGCCGATCCGCGCAAATCAGGCTACCCCGTCCGCATTGGCTTGCAAAGCTTGAGCCGTCCGGGAGTCACGCGACCAGCGGCGTGTCCGGGTCTTCGTGAATGCAGGCCCGCGTGCAGTTCGGAGTCTTCCATAAGGCTACCGCTATTGACTAGGATGGCCACGCCGATCTCGGGGGCGGCGGTCCGGGACCGGGCTGCCGTCTGAATGAAGGAGGGCCAGAACGATGGTCACGGTTAGGCCAAACGCGAAGCTCGCGATCAATTGCGATATGGGCGAGAGCTTTGGGCTGTACAAAATGGGTGACGACGAAGGCATGATGCCCCACATCACCATCGCCAACGTGGCCTGCGGTTTCCACGCCTCCGATCCCACGGTCATGGCGCACACCGTGCAGTTGGCGAAGCGGCACAACGTGAAGGTCGGCGCCCACCCGTCGCTGCCCGACCTTCAGGGCTTCGGCCGCCGCGAGATGAAGATGCGGCCTGAGGAACTGACCGATTGCATCGTCTATCAGGTTGGCGCCCTCAAAGGCTTTCTCGAACGGGAAGGCATGCAACTGTTCCACGTCAAGCCGCACGGTTCGCTCTATGGCATGGCAGCCAGGTCGCCGGAGGTCGCCAAGGCGGTGGCGGACGCGGTCAAGGTGTTCAAGGTGCCGGTGATGGGCATGATCGGCACCATGCACGAGCGTGTCTATACGGCCGAGGGCCTGGATTTCATTTCCGAGTATTATGCGGACCTGGATTATGATGACGACGGCATGGTCATCATCACGCGCGAGCACCATGCATTCGATCCCAAAAACGCGGCGGAGCGGGCGGTGCGCGCCGTGAAGGAAGGTGTCGCGGTGTCGGTCAACAACAAGGTCGTGAAGGTGCGTGCCGACTGCATTTGCGTGCACTCCGACACGCCGAACGCCACGGCAGTGGCGCAAGCCGTCAAGACCGCGGTCGCCGAATACCTCGATTAGAGCGGCTCTTTCAGAGGGGGATTTGGGAGAATGGCGCAGCATCAGGTTTTAAGTCCGCTGCCGGGAATTTTTTATCGGCGGCCATCGCCGGAAAAGCCGCCTTACAAGCAGGACGGCGATCGGGTCGCGGAGGGTGACATCATCGGGTTGATCGAAGTGATGAAGCAATTCACCGAGGTCCACGCCGACGCGAGCGGCAAGATCGTGAGCTTTCTCGTCGACAACGAGGCTCCGATCGAGCCGGGACAGCCCGTCTTGCTCATCGAGACCGCGTGAGCCGCACGCGTGTTTGACAAGCTTTTGGTAGCCAACCGCGGCGAGATCGCCGTTCGCATTGTGCGTGCGGCGAAAGAACTCGGCATACGCACCGTCGCCGTGTTCAGTGAAGCCGACAAGGACGGTCTCGTCGTCCGGCTCGCCGACGAAGCTGTCTGCATCGGCCCGCCGCCGGCCGGCAAAAGTTATCTCAGCATCGACGCGATCATTGAAGCGGCGCGCCGAAGCGGCGCCGGTGCAATTCATCCCGGCTATGGATTTCTGTCCGAGAATGCGCGTTTCGCCGAAGCCGTCGCTGCCGCCGGGCTGGTCTTCGTCGGACCGACGCCGGAAGCCATCCGCACCATGGGCGACAAGGCGGCGGCGCGGGCGGCGGCGAAGGCGGCGGATGTCCCAATCGTTCCCGGCAGCGACGGGGAAGTCGGCGACCTCGACGCAGCGCTGGCGGCGGCGCGCGGCATCGGCTTTCCCGTCATGCTGAAAGCCAGCGCCGGTGGCGGCGGCCGCGGCATTCGTGTCGCGCCCGACGAGGCGGCCTTTGAACACCAGTTTCATACCGCGCAGGCGGAGGCGAAAGCGGCGTTCGGCAGCGGAGCGCTTTATCTCGAGCGGTTCTTGCACCGTGCCCGTCATCTTGAGGTGCAGGTGCTCGGCGACGGCGAACGCGTCGTGCACTGTTTCGAGCGCGAATGCTCGCTGCAGCGCCGGCGTCAGAAGGTCTGGGAGGAAGCACCCTCGCCGGCGATCGACGAGGCGACGCGACAGGCGCTGTGCCAGTCGGCCGTGCGGCTGGCCGAGCGCGTCCATTATCGCGGGGCCGGAACGCTGGAATATCTTTATGACGAAGAAACCGGCGAGTTCTTCTTCATCGAGATGAACACGCGAATCCAGGTCGAGCATCCAATTACCGAAATGATCACCGGGATAGATCTGGTGCGCGAAATGATCCGGATCGCTCAGGGCGAGACCCTCGAGTTTAACCCAGGCGGATGTGCAAATGCGCGGCGCCGCGATCGAAGTGCGGATCAACGCGGAAGATCCGGACCGGAATTTCCGTCCGGCGCCGGGCCGTGATCGCCGCCATCGCATGGCCGGCCGGTCCGGGCGTGCGGGTCGAACTCGATGCTCTATCCGGGTTACGTCATTCCGCCCTACTATGACTCTCTTCTTGCCAAGATTATTGTGCACGCGGAAACTCGCGATGCTGCCCTGGCGCGGCTGCGCCGGGCGCTCGACGAGTTCGAACTCGATGGTGTGGTGACGACGGCTGGATTGCACAAACGCCTCGCACGATTGCCGGAAGTGCAGGCGGCGAAGTTCGACACGGGATTCCTGGAGCGACTGCTGACGGTCGAGGCGCCGCCGGCGCCGGGCCAGGCGAATGAGGGGCGGAGTTACGCATGAGCGGCATCCGTTATTCCTTCGGCGCGGACGAGCATGTCTTCGCCGAAATCGACGAGGGAATGTCCCTTGAGGCCTTCTTCAAGGGCATGGCGATCTGCAAGGAGCTTGAGAAGCGGCGTATTCCCGGGGTTTCCGAAATTTGTCCCTCGAACGCCTCCTATCTGGTGCGCTTCGATCCCGATGTGATCCATCCGGACAAGATGATGCGCACGCTCCAGGAGATCGAGACGCAGGTCGGCGATGCCGATCTTGAACTGCCCACGCGTATTGTCGAATTACCCGTGCTCTACAACGATCCGTGGACCAACGAAACCGGCGCGCGATTTCGCGAGCGTCATCAGGATCCGAACAGCAGCGATATCGAGTATTCCGCGCGCATTAACGGCTACAAATCCATCGACGACTTCGTTGCCGCTCATTCGGGCGCGCCATGGTTCGTCTCGATGGTCGGGTTCGTTGCCGGGTTGCCGTGGCTTTATCAGATCGTCGAGCGGGCCAAGCAGATCGAAGCGCCGAAATATCTTCGGCCGCGTACCGATACGCCGAAGCTGACGATCGGTCACGGCGGCTGCTTCTGCGCGATTTATTCGGTGCGCGGTGCCGGCGGCTATCAGATGTTTGGAATAACACCGGCGCCGATTTACGATCCCGCGCAGAAGCTGCCCTACTTCAAGGATTTCCTCGCCGTCTTCCGGCCCGGCGACATTGTGAAGTTCAAACCCATCTCGCGCGAGGAATACGACCGCGACATCAAGGCGGTCGAGGCGGGCACGTTCGATCTGACATTCCGGCCCGTCACTTTCTCACTGAAATCCTTTCACGGCGATCCCGGCGGTTACAGCCGGCATCTGGTGGAGGCGCTCCATGGCCATTGAGGTCGTCAAACCGGGTCTGGCAACCAGCGTTCAGGATGCTGGCCGACCCGGCTATTACAATATCGGCATCCCGCTGTCGGGTGCGCTCGACCAATATTCCTTGCGCGTGGCGAACCTGCTCGTCGGCAACGAGGAGGGCGCTGCCGCGCTCGAGGCAAGCCTGCTCGCGCCGGAGTTGGTGTTTCGCGCCCCCGCAATCGCCGCCGTCAGCGGCGCTGAAGCTACACCGAAGATCAACGGTGAAGCGCGGCCGCGCAACGAGTCGTTCGCCGTGCGTGCGGGCGATCGGATGACGTTCGATTTCATGAAAGCCGGCGCGCGGGCCTATATCGCCGTCGCGGGCGGTATCGATGTTCCAGTCGTCCTCGGCAGCCGCTCGACCTACGGGCTGGGCGCGCTCGGTGGATATTCGGGCCGCAAGCTGGCGGCGGGCGACGTGCTGCCGGTAGGAAAAGCAAAGCCTGGTGCGCGTGCCGGCCGGGCTCTTCCCGCTGACCTCACTCCGACCTATCCAAAGTCGCTGGAGTTGCGCGTGGTCACCGGACTGTATTTCCATCGCCTGACCGACGAGGCCGCGAAAACATTCTTCGCGGATACCTGGACGGTTGCGCCCGAAGCGGATCGCATCGGCTATCGCTACCGCAAGGGGCGCGCGTTGACGTTTCGGGATCGGAAGCAGCCGTTCGGAGCGGGGTCCGATCCTTCCAACATCGTGGATGCCGGCTACCCTTACGGCTCCATACAAGTGCCGGGCGGCCTCGAACCGATCATCCTGCATCGCGACGCAGTGTCGGGAGGCGGATATGCGATGATCGGCACTGTGATCAGCGCCGACATGGACCGCATCGCGCAGATGCAGCCCAACAATCTGGCTCGCTTCGTCCAAGTGGATATGGACACGGCGCTCAAAGCCCGCGCCGAGTACAAGAAACGCGAGGGCCGGCTGCGATCCGTGCTTGCCGGATAACGCGGGCGGTCAGGTGGATGCCGCCGCCGCCGTTCGCGTCGTTCCCGGCAAATTCATTCTAGAAACTGCCGCGGTGCAGCTGTCCACGCCATTCGATGAGAGGATGGGTGCAGCAGGCCTCCACGACGGATTCGACGTCGAAGCGCGTAACGTCGTACTGGCAGACGATCGTCACTTCGGGAAACTCGTCCTGGAGGAAATTCAAACGGCGCTCATATTCGTGGATCTCTTCGACCCCCGGCGCGCGGGAAAAGTACCAGTCCATCTCTCCGGTTATCAGATGCGCGGGATAGCCCTCCGCATTGGTGCGGATGATCATCTGGCGAACGAAGGCCACCATGGCGTCGGCGGAGAAATTACCAGCTTTCAGATAGGATTGGTCCGCCGCCAATAGCTGCAGAAGTCCGCTTTGCGTCACCTCGTCGAAATCGAGACCCTCGCTGCTCAACCATTCCCGGATACGCGATTGTGAGGAAGCGCTGTGAATGTAAAGGGTCGGCTGACGGCGACGGTAGTGGTGGAGGAAATATCGCCGAAACACTTCCCATTGCTCGACCGGGTTCCGGTAATAGACGCAGACGTGGCGCCTCGGTTCGGCCTCGAGCTTCGAATTGAGGCGATGCAACGGATACCGGGCCTCGCTTGGGCGCCGGTCCTCGGCGTCGTTTTGCGCCGCGAACTTCTTGAGTTGCTCGTGGTCAAAACGGCGGCGTCCTTGTGGGCCGATCCGGTGGCAGGCCAGCAGACCATCATTGGTCCAGCGCCGAAGCGAAACCTTACTCACGCCCAAAAAAGAGGCAGCCTCGTCAAGCGTGAGTAACTTCGTCAGTTTTGTCATCTGAACCTTATCACCTTTCGTCAATTCGCGGCCCACGTTCTATCGAACCGGACTACTTAATCAACTATTCCTTTTGCACCGCAAAATTTATACCGCGCCCCTCACGGGCGACCTTCGCGGACAGCTGGTTGCGTGCCAGTTGCGCCGCAACATGAACCGGCGGCATCACCGGCGAGAAGGGCGGCGCGTAGGCGAGGTCCAGTTCGGAAAGCTCGTCGGCGGTAAGACCCGCCCATATGGCGGTCGCCATGATGTCGATGGTCTTGTCCACCGCATCGGTCCCGACCGCTTCAGCGCCGAGAATCCGGCCGCTGGCCTGATCGACGGTCAGGACCAGATCGATCGGACGCGATTGCGGCATGTATCGCGCCCGGCTCGGGGCCTGGACGGCGGTTCGCTCCGGCTGAAATCCGACTTCCTGGGCCTGGCTGAAGCTCAGCCCGGTGCGGGCGACCGCAAGTTCGAAGATGCGGAAGATCGCGGTTCCCAGGACTCCAGGGAACCGCGCGTCACCTCCGGCGGCGTTGATGCCGGCCACCCGTGCCTGGCGGTTGGCGACGTCACCGAGGGGATACCAAACCGGCTTCTTCGAAACGACATGATGACTCTCGACGCAATCGCCTGCCGCGTAAACACCTTCGAAGCCCGCCTGCATGCGATCATCGACGGCGATCGCGCCGGTGATCCCCAGTGGCACACCTGCGGCTACCATGAGGTCGACCCGGGGGCGGACGCCGGTCGCGGCGAGCACCAGATCGGCCTCGATCAACTCGCCGTCCTGGAGCACAAGCCCCGCCTGGGTGACTTCGACAATGCGCCGGTTGGCGCGGAACTCGATCTGGTTGACGACGAGTTGGGCGGCCACCGCGTCGCCGACGGTACGATCGAATGCCGGCAGCAGCCGCGGCATCGCCTCGACAAGCGTGACTTGCGCGCCAAGGACGCGAAAAGTCTCCGCCATCTCCAGGCCGATGTATCCGCTGCCGATGATGGCGACCTTGCGTATCGTGCGCGACAGTTCGCGCAGGCTGTCGGCGTCGCGGAAGGCTCGCAACGTCATCACCGGGACGGCACCCTTGGCGAGGCGCATCGGCGGCGTGATCGGGCGCGCGCCGGTCGCAAAAATAATCTCGTCGAAGGGAATGACGTCGTCGCGGGCCGCCGCGATGTCGTTTACGGTCGCTCGCCTTGCGGTCAAATCGACGGCTTCGACCCTGTGGCGGACTTTCAGATCGATCCCGTCGTCGCGAAAGCGCGCAATGCTGCGGGCAACGAGGCGCTCGCGCGGGATCGTTGCCGGATCGGCCAGGTGATAGGGAAAGCCGCACGCCGAATACGATACGTCGGCCTCGTCCTGAAGCACGATGATGTCCAGTTCGGGATTGCGCCGTCGCGCCGTCGCGGCGGCCTTCATCCCGGCGGCAACTCCGCCCACGATCAGGAGGCGTTTCATTGTGCTGACCGTGTGTCCGGCGGAGACGCGATCCGCAGACGCGCGTCCACGGCCGTCAGCGTCGATCCGTTGGCGATGATCGGATTGATATCCAGTTCCATGAGCCAGGGCGCCCGCGCGATCCACTGCGACAGAGCCGCAAGCAGCCGCGCGAGCGCGGCCCGGTCCACGCCGGGGCGGCCGCGCGTGCCGTCGAGCAGGGAGCGTCCGCGCAGTTCGTCGAACATTGAAGCCGCTTCTTGCTCGGTAAACGGCGCGATGCGCACCGCGACGTCGTCGAGCGCTTCGATCCAGATGCCGCCGAGCCCGAACAACACCGCCGGCCCGAATTGCGGGTCGCGCATGACACCGACCGCAAGCTCGAGGCCGGGCGCCGCCTGGCGCTGGATCAAAACTTGCCCGGGCCCGAGCCGCCGTTCGAACTCGCTCGCCAATTCGCGCGCTTGCGCTGTATCGGCGATACCGATCTTCACGGCTCCAGCTTCGCTTTTGTGCAGAAGCGCGGGCCGGATGGCTTTAAGGACGCAGGGAAAGCCGACATCGGCCGCGGCGGCTTCGACCGCGCCCACGTCGTCCACGATCCGCCATGCCGCGAAACCGACGCCCGCGCCGGCGAGCAGACGAAAGATTGTTGGCGGATCGATCCATCCCGCAGCATCGGCTGTTTCGGGCGCCGGGAAAGGCGGGCCGACAGGCGGCATCGGCTGAACGGTAAGTGCTCGCGATTTCGCGACGGTGCGGGCGGTGCGCGCCGCCCACGGGTGGCAAGGGATGCCCGCCGAGAGGAGATGCCGGCGGTTTTCCTCGGCGCCTTCCGGGGCGACCCAGCAAACATGGATCGGCTTGCGGCTCCCCGCGGCGCGGGCGTTCTCCTGCTCAGCGATTATCCGTTGCGTCACTTCCGGCATCAGGGCGGAACGCTGCAGCAGCACCGGTACGACGGCATCCACTTCGTCGCTCGCCATGAGCGCCTTCATGGATTCACCGTACATCTGCGCGAAGCGCGGCCAGTCGGTTGTCACGTCGACGGGGTTACTGGCACTGCCGTACGCTGGAATCGAACCGCGTATCGTCGTCTGCAATTCGTCTGAGAGCTGCGGGACGGCGAGCCCGTCGTCCTCAAACAAATCGGTCAGTTCCACCCCGGTGCCGCCGGAATTGGTGATGATCGCAATTCGATTGCCGCGAAGGGGAGGCTGACTCGCCAGCGCCGCGGCAACGTCGAGCAGCGTCAGTCCGTCCTCGACCAGCCGCACTCCGGCCTGCCGGAGCGCGGCCGCCGTGATCCGATAGTCGCCGGCGAGCGCGGCCGTGTGGCTGCCGGCGGCGCGTTGCGCCGTCTTGTTGCGGCCGGTCTTGAGCACAATCACCGGCTTGATCGACGTTACGGCCCGGACGGCATCCAGAAACGCGGCGCCATCGGTGATCGATTCAAGCAGCATCGCGATAACGTGCGTTTCAGGATCGTTGCCGAGATACCTGACGACCTCCGCTTCATCGAGATCCATCTTGTTGCCCGGCGCGATGACCTTGGCGAAGCCTACGCCTTCTTCTTTTGAGCGCGAGAACGCGGCCATGCCGTACGCGCCGCTTTGCGTGAACAGCGACACCGCACCGGGGGTTGGCAGCCCGATGCCGATCGAGGCGTTCAGCCCGGCGTGAGCGTTGATGACGCCGAAGCAATTTGGACCGATCAGCCGGACGCCACCGTTTCGAGCCGCCGCAGCAACCTGGTTTTGGACCGATCGGCCGGCATCGCCGGCTTCGGCGAAGCCGCCGGTCAGTATTACGGCGGCCGTCGTGCCGGCCTGCGCGCAATCTTCTATTGCAGCCAATACCCCGTCGGTCGGCACGGCGACGAGCGCCAGGTCCACCGGCTCCGGAACTTCGCGCACGCTCGGATAGGCCTGCCGGCCGAGAATCTCCTTCTCGCCAGGATGAACCGGAAACAGCTCGCCGTCGTAACCGTCGAGGTTTCGCATCAACAGATTGCCGAGTTTTCCGCTTTTGCTCGACGCGCCGATCAGGGCGATCCGCCGCGGATTGAACACCGCCTGTCCCCAATCGGTTGCCGGAGCAAAATTCACGGGCGCGACGCTCATTTGGGTTGCTGCTGACGTTGGCTGCGCTGGGCGAGAACACGATCGACCATCGTGCCGCAATGGCGCACGCTGCGGCGATAGTCGAACACGGCCTCCAACTCCCCGGCATCGAGATGCGCCGCGATCCCGGGGTGATCGAGAACGGCTTCCTTGAGCGAGCGACCGCTTTCGTGCGCAGCGGCGGCGGCCTCATAGACCAGGCGGTGTGCGCTCAGGCGCCCGACCCGCGGCATGAGCGCGAGCATGACTTCTTCCGACAGCACCATCCCCCGGCTCGCATCGAGATTCTCCCGCATGCGCGCGGCGTCGACTTCAAGATTGGCCAGAAGCGGTTCGAGCACGGCGAGCGCTTTTCCCGCCGCAAGCGATATTTGCGGCAGGGCGTGCCATTCCACCTTCCAGGATCGCCCGTCGCGCTCGTGATCGTGAACGAGGCTTTCGGTAATCATCGCGGCGCTGTGACGCGCGACCCGCGCCAGCGTGCCGAGGTGCTCGGCGATCTCCGGATTGCGCTTGTGAGGCATCGTGATGCTGCCGACGGTGCCGGGTACGAAGCCCTCGCTCACCTCGCCGAGTTCGGAGCGCTGCAGATTGTAGATTTCATGGCCGATGCGATCCGCGGTGGCCGTCATGAGAACCAAGAGGTTGCACCACTCGGCCAGGATGTCGCGGCTCGACGTCCAGGAAATGACCGGCGAGCGCAGCCCGAGCCGCGCGAGAAAGCGTGCCTGTATGTCGAACGCCCGCGGCCCAAACGAAGAGAGACTACCGACACCGCCGCAGAGTTGACCGACGTCCATCCGCGTCGCGATTTCCGCGAGACGCTGCTGGTGGCGCTCGATTTCGGCGATCCATCCGGCGACCTTGAAACCGAAAGTGATCGGCAGGCCCTGCTGTCCGTGGGTGCGTCCCGCCATCACCGTGTCGCGGTGGCGTTCGGCCAAGCGCCGCATGGCCGCGTTGGCCTTGGCAAGGTCGCGCACATAGATCGCGCGGGCATCGCGCAGCGCGCCCATCATCCAGGTGTCGGCGAGATCCTGCACGGTGGCGCCGCAATAGAGCCATTCGCCGCTTGATCCCTCGCAACGCTTCTGGACGGCGAGGATCAGGCCCTGGGTCGAATGTCCGCTTGCCTCGAAGCCGACGCGGACCTCGTCCAGAAAAGCCGCATCCGGCTTGACCTGCCGGCAACTCGCGGCAACACGCGCAGCCATGTCCGCGGGAATGAGGCCGAACTCGCCTTCGGTCTCGGCCAAGACGGCGAGAATTTCCAGCCAGGCGAGAACGCGGGCTTCCTCGTCGAAGATGGCGCGAAGCTCCGGCGTGCCCCAGGCACTGCCGTAGATGTGCGAGTCGATCAGTTGTGAAGCCATCAGCGGCCCTCAGCCGTGCGCTCCGCCAGCACCAGCAATGCCCGTTCGCTCGCCGCCAGCCGGCTCGAAGTCCTGGCCTGCCAATCGGCATGGCCGTCGAGACTGCTTCGACATTCTTCGATCAGCGCGCCGACGGCTTCGCGCGCGGCGCCGCCAATCCCGCTGCGGCGCGACACCGCGACCACGGGATCGACCGCTTTGTCGAGTTGCTGCTGTGAAAGTCCGAGCGGCCGTCCGATCGTTGCGGTGGCGATGGCGTCGAGATCGCTGGATACCGGGCGCGAACCCCGCGCGCCGCCGTCCATCATGTTGCGAACGAGTTGGGCGATCAGGCGATGGGCGGTTCTGAAATCCAGTCCCGCGGTGGTCATGATCAGTTCGGCAAGGTCGGTGCTGAACGCGAAACTCGAGTCGAGTGCGTGCCGGGCCCGCGCATGGTGGAATGTCAGGTCTTTCAGCAAGCCGCCCATGAGCGTCGCGGCGCCGGCTGCCGCAGCGAGTGCGCCGGGCACGTCGGCATTCGGCTGCATCCGGTTGTCCATCTGACCGGAGGGAGTGCGGCCGCAGACGGCCATGGCCGTTTGCATACCGATCAGCTGATTTGCTACGGCCCGGACATAGCCGAGCGCGAACGGGTTCTTCTTCTGAGGCATGATCTTGCTGGTGCGCGCGTGGGCGTCAGCAAGCTCGACGAAGCCGAATTCGGCGGTCGAAAAAATCATGAGGTCTTCGGCAAGCCGATCGAGATTGACAAGCGCCGCCGTCCCGACAGCCAGAGCCTCGATCGGCAAATCGGCTTCCCACATGGCGTCGCGTGCATGCTTGACGAGACCGTCGAAGCCGAGAAGCGCGGCGAGCCGTTCGCGATTTTGCGGGAGGATGGAGCCGTTGCTGCTTCCGCAGCCGCCGGGGCTCAGATTGATCCGCGCGAACAGCGCCCGCGCGCGATCGAGATCGCGCATCAGCGCGCAGCCGAATCCGAGCAGGAAATGCCCGAACGTGGTCGGCTGGCCGGCCTGAAGGTAGGTGTAATCGGGCATCAGCGAGTCGCGATGGCGATCGGCACAGTCGACAATCGCGCGGCCGGCCTCGATGAGCGCGCCGATCATTTCGAGCAGGCGCCATCGCGTGGTGATGAGGTAGCCGGTCGTGGTCGCCTCGCGGCGGGCGCGACCGGCGCCAAGCCATCCGGCCGCCGGCGTGCGGGCCGCGAGCCAGGCCTCACGGTTTGTATAAAGATCGCCGAGCGCGGGATCGGGAACGAAGTCGCGTGGCCGCGGCTGCAATCGGAGCAGGCAAGACAGCAGCGCCGCTCCGTCGCTCGCCGGAATGATCCCGGCCTCCATCAGCATGATCGTGTAGGCGATGTCGGCAAAGCCGATGCCCTCGAACAGAGCGTCCTGCTGCTGGAGTTCTGCGGCAAAAGCGGTCAGCACAAGGTCCGCAGCCGGCAGCGAGTGAAGCCGGTCGGCGACGCCGAGCACCTGGCGCTGCGCGTCGGCGATCGTCCGCCGCATGGAGAGCGGCTCATCCATCGATGCCTACTCCGACATCCTTTTCGACCTGCTCCGGTTTCCATTGGCCGAGGCTTTGCTGCCGCGCCACGATCGGCTGCAGCGTTTCAAAGCGGAGGCCCGCGCGCAGTGCCTCCAACGCGAGAACGCCGTCCCACTCGATATTGCCGAGGCTCACGTCGTTGCCGAAACGGCCGACCAACGCGGCCTGTTGCGATTTCAACGGAGCTTCCCAGATCAGCCGGTCGATCTTGTCACCCATGGCTTCGGCCATGGTGTCCAGCATCTCGTCCCAGATCTCTCCGTTCCGGTCGTAGATGCCGACACTTTTGCCGGATTCCCGGCCTTCGACGAGGACCCAGCGCGCGCCCCACGCGATATCCTGCAAGGCGAGGTCCGCCAGTTCGCGCGGACCCGGCTGCGCAGCCGGATCCTTCTTGCCGACTTCGGTGATGGCGACAAGCCCTGCATCGGTCGCGCAGCGGATCACGTTGCGCCGCCGCACCAGCGGCAGCGGCAGCGTGCCGTCGGAGATTTCGACCGCGGTAAATCCCAGGCTCCGGGCCCGTCCCATGAACACCCGGCAGTGATGCTGGACGATCGCGACCTCGAGCAACGTGCCGCCCGGATAGGTGAGGATGCCGTGGCTGGCGAGCAGCGCCAACTTTCGCTGCAGCAATTCCGTCGGCATGGCCGCCGATGTGCCAAAGCCGAGCTTCCAGTGATCGATATACGGTCCCGCGATCTCGATAATGTCGGCGGTCGCCGCGAGACCGACGCCGGTATCGATGACCATGGTGACACCTCTGTCACGAGGCCGTCCGCTGCGCGGAACCCACGCGTGATCGATAACTCCTGACCAGGCCAGCTCACCCATTGTCGTTCACGCTCTCAACGAGGTCCCGAAGCGCCTTCTCGACCATGGCGAGATCCGCGCCCCAAGGCACGACGGCGACGTTGCCCTGCCGCTCGGTGTGGAATTCCAGCAAGCAGCATTTGAGCAACGTGATCTGGTTGCGGTCGCCGGCAATGGCGCGCGGACACATTTCGACACGCGGCGGCTCGTCGCCGTAATAGTGGCGGTGGAATTGCAGGCTGCGTTCGCAGCCGATCAACGTCCAGTCCTGGCGCTGCGCCGGACGCTCGTCGAGAAAATAGAGCGGGACGCCGAGGTCATCCAATCCGCCCGACCGGCAGGGAACAAGAAAAGCCTTGGCCTTGGTTCCCGTGCACAGATTGCGCAGCTCGATGCGCTCCAGTTCGAGGCGGATCGGCGGCAAGTCCGCGTAGCTCAAAACATGGCGGGCGAGGTCGTAGAGCTTGGGCGGCTCCGGCGGCGCCACTTCGATGATATGGACCAGCAGGGGATCGGGCCGGTGAATGAAATTGATGTGGTCGTATCGGCCCCAGACCACGAGCGTTCGATCAGGTCCGACGTCATGCTCGTGCGCGAGCTCGGCCAGCGCCGAGCGGTTGGCGCAGTCGGTCTCGGGCGATCGAACAAAGCTGCATTCCTCCGGCAACGCCAGGACCTCGACCTCGACGATCTCGGCGAACAAGTCCTCCTTGTTTTGCTTGGCGATCGCGACGACGGCCATCGCGTCCGCCTGATCGTGCAGCACGATGAATTCGGTGCGCCGATAGGCCTCGCGGCCGAGCAGATGCGCAATCAGGGCGTCCTCGGTGAACGCGCCTTCATAGGGCTGCATGCTGACATTGCGATAGGGCAGGGGGACGACGTTACGCCGTTCCCGATAAGACAGACGCCTGGTTGCCGCGAGCGTGGTCATGATGCTCCCACGGCCTCGGGCTGCCGGACCCCGAAGCGTCGCCGGCGGTCATTTGCACGCAACTCCTTGAGGTGGATGCCGAGCGGATCGAGATCGCGAATGATCGCGACGGCTTCCGGCGACGGCAGGGGCGCGATCGAGAGGTCATCGGCGACGAGCAGGTCAAAGCCGGTGTTCTCCGCAACCTCTTCTATCGTCGTGTCGGGATAAAGCTGCCGCAGCCGCAAATGGCCATCGTCGTTGAAATCGAACACGCCGAGATCGGTGACGAGCCATTGCGGCCCGAGTCCCAGATGACCGAGCTCAGACCGAGTGCGGCCGTCCACGGTGCGATGACCGAAACTGGTGACAAAGTCGCAACGTTCAACGATCCGGTAGCGACGCTTTTCAGGCGGGGCGGTCTCGCAGCGGTGCGCCGTCGTCCACAGCGTCAGACGCTGGGCGTCGCAGGACAGATTGCAGCCGCCGCCGCCGCCCGGCAGCTTGAGCGTCAGTTGCTTGTTCCCCAACATCGTCACATTGGCATTGCCCCAGCGGTCGATCTGGAGGCCGGACAGAAACATGCGGCCCATGCGGCCGCTGGCGGCGAGATCGAAGAGTTCACCGATGTCGAGCGCGCATTCGGCGCCGCGGTCGAGGGCCCAGTCGTTCGAAGTCGGGGTGAGAAAAGGCGGACGCGGATTGATGCCGTAGGTAGCCCCGGCCACCAGCACCATGTCGGGAGCGTGTGTTCGCTTCGCGACGTGCAACGCGATCTGCACCAGCGGAGAACCATAGCCGTGGAAGACCAGCGTGCCATCCTCGATCGTGCGGGCGAGCGCGCTGATCATGAGTTCGCCGAAACTGCAGTCCGGGATTCATGACACGCCCTCGGCATACAGGTTCTGCCAGGCCGCCTGACCTTCTTTCCAGCTCGCGAGCCGCGCCGCGCTCGCCGCTCCGCCGATGCGATCGACGTAGGAGGCATGGTCCGGACAGTCGAAGACGAACGGCCTGAGATAGTCTTCCCGGAACCGTTGGGGTCCCGCCTTTGCGGCTTGATAGTAGAGCGCGGTGTGCGCACGGTCGTAAGCATAGAATGGATAGCAGGCGGTCGGATGCGCCCCGAACCTCACTTCGGTCACGGCCGTCACGTAGAAATAGGGGACGTTCGCGCCGCCCAATTCCTTGAGCTCTTCGGTCGAAACCAGTTTCTCGATCGTCGCGAGCACTTTGCGGGACGCGCGCGCGAACAACAGGTCGGCGACAGGCGGACCTTCGATACGCAGATTGCCGTGAAGGTCGCCGTACTGGGCGTGCAGGATCGCGACGTCGGGAGCCAGCGCCGGAACCAGTGTCAGTTCTTCCCCGGTGAAGGGGCACGTCATCTGCCGATAGTCGGGATTGAGCCGTCCGATATCGGTGCCGCGAACCGACCGCACGGGCATGAATGGCAGGCCCGCTATGGTGGCCCGCAATTGCTGGACCACGGTGTAGCAGCAACTATCCTCGACCGTGACCTCGCCGGTTTCGCAGGCCCGACGATAATTAGGCGCCATGCCGAAGTCCTGCTCGAACCCGACATAGCTTTCGGCGCTCGCCGCAACGGCGCCAGCGCCGCACAGCAAATCGATATCAATGCCGTGCGCCGATCCGACCACTTTGAGGTTGCGGACGCCGCGCCGCACGATGGCGCGCACGGCGGCCATCGGGACCCGCGACGAGAGCCCGCCACCGACGGCGAGGCAATCGCCGTGACCGACGTGATCTGCTAGAGCGTCGAGGGAGACGCGCTTGTCGGTCGCCGTGAAGGGCCGGTGCAGATCGTTCATATCGCCGTCATCCCTCCGTCGACCGCGAAGGCCGCTCCGGTCACGAAGCTCGCCGCATCGGAGGCCAGGAACACCGCTGCTTCGGCGATCTCGTTCGGTTTGCCGAAACGACCGATTGGATATTTTGCCAACCGCCTGGCCTTGATCTCCGGGCTGGTATCGGTGCCGAGGATCGATCGGCCCATCAGGGTGTCGGCGACCGTGCCTGGGCAAATGCAATTGACGCGGATGCCGTGCCCCGAATAGTCGGCGGCCATCTGCCGCGTGAGGCTGACGATCGCGCCCTTCGCGGCGCAATAAGCCGCCATGTTGCCGATGCCGGCCAGTCCCGGCCACCGAGCCGACATTGACGATGGCGCCGCTGCGCCGTTCCAGCATCCCTGCCAGCACCGCGCGCGACACGAGGAAGGTGCCGCTGACATTGGTCGCCATGACGCGATCCCAGTCGGCGACCTCCGTCTGATCGACCCGGCCGAGGCAAACGGCTCCGGCATTGTTCATCAGGACATCAGGCGGCCCAAGCTCGCGCTCGACATTTTTTACTGCGCCGCGGACCGCGGCATCGTCAGTGACGCTGGCTACGTAGCCGGCGGCCGCCTTGGCGCCGCTGCTCTTCAATTCATTCACCGCGTCTTTGACACGCCCGGCATCGATATCGATGATGGCGACACGCGCGCCCTCGCGCGCAAAGGCGGCGGCGGTCGCAAAGCCGATGCCCGATGCTCCTCCGGTGACGATCGCGCACTTGTCGTTCAGACTTCCCGCCATAATCCTGACTTTCAGTTACACGGCCGTATAGCCGCCATCCATCACCAAGGCAGATCCGTTAAAGTAACGGGCTTCCGATCCGACCAAAAAAGCGACCGCCGATGCGACGTCGTCCGCGGTGCCAATCTCGTTCTGGGGAATGCACGCCAGGACCTTGTCCCGCAGATGCGGCTGATCGAGCCGCCATTGCGTCATCGGGGTTTCGATCATGCCGGGACAGAGCGCGACGCAGCGAATACCGGCACGCGCGTAGTCGGCGGTGATCGAGCGGCTGAGCTGAACGACCGCTCCTTTCGTCGCCGTGTAGGCGGCGCGGCCCGGAAACGCGACCAGCCCGGCCACCGAGGCGATATTGACGATCACGCCGCCGCCCTGTTCGAGCATGATGGGGAGCACGGCCCGGCAGCCGAGGAAGACCCCGCGCAAATTGACCGCGACGACGCGGTCGAATTCCGCGACTGGAGTCACATGGAGCGTGGTGGCGGTCTGATCGCCCGAAATGCCGGCATTGTTGACCAGAACGTCCACGCGGCCGAACTGCTTCGCGACGCGGGCTATCGCGTCATTCACGCTCGCTTCGTCGGTGACGTCGGTGATGAGAGGAAGGACGTGGTCGCCGTGATCGCTCCACTCGCAGGTGCGGCGTCGGTCAAGCTGACCGGCCGAGATGTCGAGCGCGGCAACGCGATCGCCGCAGCCCAACAGCCGGGTCGTGATCGCGAGGCCGTTGCCGGATGCGGCGCCGGTGACAACGCTTACTCTGCTCATAGATCGACCAGATCCTGTCGCCCCGCCCGCAGGCGCGAGAGCTGAATGAAGTGCGTCGGGTTGAGGAATAGCTCGTCCATCTCGCCCAGTTCGTCGATGGTCAGCCCCTGCTTCACGAGCACGTTGAGATACTGGAACGCGTCCTTGGCGCCGTAGCCGACATGATGCGCGCCGAGGACACGCCGCGTGTTGCCATCGATGATCAGCTTCTGATAGCCGGACATATGCGGCTTGGCGAAGGCGTAGAGCATGGTGCGATCGGATGCCGGCAGCGCTATGTCGAGGCCGTTCGGATTGTTGGGCGGCATCTTGATGATGACGATATTGGAGTGCTTCGCCCGCGCTTCCTCCTCGCCGAGGCCGAGCCAGCTCACTTCGTAGTGGGTGTGGAGAAAGTCCGGAAAATCCTTGGGCTCATAATGAATGTTCGCGCCCATGGCGTTGCGGGCAGCATAGACGCCGCTTTTGCGCGCCTTGAACATCTCCATTGGCGACCCGATCAGATCGCCGACGGCATAGACGTTCGGCACCGAAGTTCTCAGTTGAGAATCGACGATTATTTCGTTCTTTGGGCCGATTTTGACGCCCAGTACTTTCGCGGCCATTTCGGAATTGGGAATTTCGCCGAGTGCAACGAAGACGAAGTTCGTCTTGATCCTTTCCTCGCCCTTCGGCGTGCGGATGACAACGCCGGCCACGCGGCCATTGCCGTCATCCTCAATTCGAACGACCTGGGACTGCTCCCAGATTTCGAGGCCTTGCTCTTCCATGCGGTCGCGAACGTAGCCGCGGATCTCGCCGTCGGGCACGATCTTCAGGCATTCGGACCGCACCGCCATGATGGTGCGCCGGCCCGTCGCGCTGAAGAAGGAGCCGTACTCGACAGCGGTCTTGCTGCCGCCGACAACGACGACCGTGTCGCCGGGTTCGTAGTCGAGCGTCTCGACCAGGCTGACATTGGTGTAGACGCCTTTGAGGTCCTTGCCTGGAACATCGAGAAGTTGCGGCCGCGCGCCCAGCGCCAGGATCAGATTGCGTGCGCGAAAGGTGCGCCCCGCCGCTTCGACCGTGTGCGCATCAATGATGCGGCCAGGGACATTGAGGATGTATTCGAGATCGAGCTGCTCCTTGCTCTGATAGTTCATGATGGCGTGCGGCCCGATGCGGCCGCGGCGGAACAGGTCGACCACGTCCTTGATCGAGGTGATGACGCCATTCATCGGCGGGAACCACAGCGAGCCGCCGAACGTGCGCTGAAGCATCAGCTCCGCGGCGCAATCGGAAAACAGGTGATGCGGCACGCAGGCATTGTGCGGGCAGGAGCCGCCGAGAAACGGCCATTGATCGACAATCAACTGGCGTCCGCCCATGGCGCGCATATAAGCAGAACCAAATCGTCCGCTGGCGCCGCCGCCCAGAAAGATCGCGTCGAACTCCCGATCGTCATCGGCATGAAGATTGAAAATCGCGGTCTTGCTGTCGTCATCGAGCAATCGCTCGATGCGATGCCCCCATTCTTCGATGGTTGGCCGCTGGTCGGTCACGTCGATGACGCCGATCTCGTTCATGGGGAATTACCTTTCAGTATGTCATTCGTTTCGGGTGCGTCGTGCCGTTCGAAATTTTTCCGGACGGAGCCACGCTCAGCCGCAGCATGGGCAGCGGCCAAGACCATGGCGGCCTTCCATCGGATGCATCTCGGGCATGGTGCCTTCCAGCCGCGTCGCCTTCTCGCCGTGACATTTCGAGCAAACCCATTTTTCCGGCGGCTTGGTCGCGGCGAGCACGAAGCCTTTGAACACGTGCCCGCAGTCAGGACATTCCAGCGTCAAAACCGGCATCGCGCGCACCTCATCTCACAAACGCTTCACGCCGCATTCCAGACGAGCCGAAGGAAACCGTGGCGCCGAAGCGCCACGGGTATGCCTGTGCGAAGCGGTTACGCTACGGCGCGTGATCCGAGCTGAGCGCGGACGAGGTTGGTGCCCTCGACGAGCGCATGCAGCTTGTCCTGCGCGATATAACGCTGAAGAAGAATGAGGCCGCAGTCGGTGGTCACGCCGAGCCGGTCGGCCGGAACGTATTCCAGCAGCTTGCGGATGCGCGCGGCCACTTCCTCGGCGGTTTCGGTGATCGTGCTCTTCACGTCGATGACGCCGGCCCAGAAGCTGATATTCTCCGGCAACGGATGTTGCTTGAGAACTTCGAGACCGCTGAGATCGTCGGAGCGGCGGCCGCAGTTTTCCAGGTTCAGCACGTCAATCTTTGCTTCGTAGGATTTCGGCACGACGGAAGCGGTCGCCGACGGGCTTTTGCCCTTGCGCTTGGTGAGATCGAAAATCTCGCCCGCCTTCGCCGTCTCGTCGGGGAAATAGGCCGGCGTGCCGCCCCAATTGCCCCAACACACGTGCACGATGATCTTGGCGCGCTTGACGCCGGCGACGGCGCGGTTGAACGCCTCGATCGCCCAATCTTCGTAGAAATAGGGCCAGGTGAACTCGTCGAGCTGGATGAAGTCCACGCCGAGCGCTTCCACTTCGAGAATGTCTTCGTTCATCGCGGCGGCGAGCGCCATGGCGCGATCGCGGCTGGACTTGTAGTGGAGATCGTTGGTGGCCTGCGCCAACACCTGGACGCCGGTGTATTGCACCTTGGTCGGCTTGTCGGTCGCTCGCTTGAGCGCTCTTGCCTGTTCGACCATGATGGCGCCGCGCCGCTTGACTTCGTGCGTGAGGGTTCCCGCGTGCAGCTTGCTGTAGATCGGGAAGCCGAGAAAGCCGCCCTTCAGGTCGTAGCCGAGCCGCTTGTAATAATAGTAGACGGCCTGCTCCGCGTAATTGTCGCCATGCAGCCGGCCGTCGGTGATGATGTCGAGCCCGGCTCTTTCCTGATCGGCGACGATGGCGGCGACGGCGTCTTCGAGTGCCTCGCGGCTGAGTGAATCAGGGGGCTCTTGGTCCCCCGTCCAGAAGCGAGCGAAAGAAGCATCCCACCATCGCGGATTGGGATAGTTCCCAACCATGCTGGTCGGGATCAGAACATTCTGATTGCCGATTTTCATGCTTTATCCTCCCTAAGAGACCACTACAAAATTCTTCATCGCTTATTATTGTTAGTCAGATTTGATCATACGCGCACTTTCGGAGTCAAGCGCTGATCACGATTTGCCACAATTAAGCTCGCAGGCGGCTCGCTGACCGGACCGGTGAACGTGTGCGCCCTCACGGCCCCAGTGCGCGGGTCGACCACGTTGAACTTTAAGTACGACGTCCGACCCGATCGGTGATTTCGGTGCCACGCGTCTCCTCCGATATCGAATAGCCGACGATGAGCGAGAGCCAGATGAATGCCGAAACCTGGATCGCGTGCGCGACGCCGATCGAACTGGCCAGCACTTGCGTCACCACGGGAGCAGCGATCGACACGAACTCGGCCGAGACCGACGCTCCAGCCAAATCCCGATGCCCGAATCTCCGTGGGGAATTGCTCGTTCACAAAAGTAATTCCGATTACCCATTCAAAGCCGATGACGAAACCGCCGGCGGCCGCAAAGAGACTGAAGACCGGCAACGACCATGCCGTTCCCCACCAGAGAAAGATCACGACCATTCCGAAGACCGCGACGGCAATAGCCGGTCGCACGCGACCAATCAGATCGCCGGCGAAGCCGCCCGCAAGTCCGCCGATCAGTCCGCCGATCTCGAAAATCATCGGAACGACGAGCGCGCTGGTGGTCGGATCAAGCTGGTATTGTTTGACGACGTAGGCCGGGATGTAGAAGGCCATCGCGTAAAACGCGTAGGTCAGCGATACAAAAATCAGAAAGCCAACCAGCACGCGGCGGCGGAAAATCGGATTGTGCGATGCCTCGAACATGCCGACGCGGCGGCTGTTGGTTCGACGAAGTTCGGAAAGCACGGCGCTAAAGCGCGGCGACTCTTCGAGGCGAAAGCGCATCGCGAGAATGATCAAAGCCGGCACTAGCGAAAACGCGTAGACCGCACGCCACCCCCAGCCCGGCGTGACGAGCCAGAACGCCAGGATCGAGAACAGATACCCAAGCGGGTAGAAGATGAACATGTAGCCGATGCCGATGCTTCGGTTGTTGCGTCCCCAGACTTCCGTGACGTAGGGGCTGCCGATCGAAAGTTCGCCGCCGCCGCCTAGACCGGTCAGGAAACGGAATAAGGCCAGTGAGCCGATGCCGCTCGCGAGCGCGGTCATCGCGGTGACGACGCCATAGCCGATCACGGAGATGCCGAGCATCACGCGGCGGCCGAACCAGTCACCGCTGACGCCGAAGCCGATCGTGCCCAGCGTATAGCCGATCAGAAAGATCGATCCGATTGAGCCGCTCAAGGTTGTGGTCGGCACATGAAAGTCGGCCGCGATCAGCGGGATCGTCAATCCATATATCGTGATGACATAGGCGTCGAAGAACCAGCCGAGCGACGCCGCCAGCGTTACCGTCCAGCGTACCGAATCCAGCGCCTCCCCCGACAGGACAGTATCACTGGCCGGCAATTCCGAAGTTTCAATTTGCATGGTGTGTTTTTCTGTACCGAGTTCATTGCGGGGATACGCAGGACGACAACGCACGACAGATGCCGCGCAGTCCTTGCCGGGCTGCGCGGCGCTTCCAGGGAGATCTCGCGCTGGCGGCCGAAACCGCTGCAGCGCTGAGATGGTCACAGCTTCTTACGGAGCTGTCTGGTGGCTTCGCCCATGGCGCGAAGCTTCGCGTAGGCGACGGTGCGGCTGAAATAGCCCAGGCCGCAGTCGGGCGCGACCAGGAGCCGGTCCGGCGGAACAATCTCGAGCCCCTTGCGGATGCGCTCGGCGATTTGCTCCGGCGATTCGACCAGCGTGTTCTTCGCGTCAACGACGCCGACGCCGAGCACCTTGTCCTTGGGAAATGCCTTGAAGGCGGCGAGCTCGTCGTATCCCTTGCTGGCAAATTCCATGTGGATGACATCGGCCTTCGACATCTTGAAGAGCGACATCATTTTCGCGGCCTGGCCCTCGAACACGTCGCGCTGGCCGTCGACGCTGCCGTAACAGATGTGCCAGAACTTGATGGCGTCGACGCCGTCAAAAAGAATGTCCTGAACCTCCATCTGCCAGAGGTCTTGGGTGTAAGGCGCAAGAACGTCGATGAGTTGAACCGACTCGAGACCAATGCTGACCAGATATTTCAGCTCTTTGTTCATGGCCACGGCGATATCCTTGGCCAACTTGGGCGTGTCGCCGTAGTGCTGGTCGTCGACGATGATGCTTTGCTGCGCCGGACCCAAAAAAGCGACCTTGAACGGCTTGTCGGTTGCGCCCTGCATCGCGGTGACGACGCTCTCGAAGATGGGGCGTACCCACTCGACCTTGCTCTTCACAACGGCCTTGTAGAAGGGCTTGTATTTGACGCCGTCGCCCGGAGGGCCGTAGGGCGCAAAGCCGCCGAGATTTTCCGGAATGAAGTGGAAGATCGGTTCGAGCTGAAAGCCGGGGGCTTCCCATTCATAGTACTGCGCGCCATCGGTCAGGATATCGAGACCGGCTTGTTCCTGGGCGTGAGCGCACAGCTTGCATGCGTCTTCGTAGGCTACCCGCAGGTTATGGCTGCGGTAGACCGGCTCATTCAACGAGCCGAGAATGCGGCCTTGAAGCCAGTGCGGACGCGGGAACGCCGACACTGCCGACAACGGAAGTAGAACTTCCTCTCCTCGAATTTGCATTTCCGTCCCCTGTTTTCATGTTTGCTTGTTTGCGCTTGGAGCCTGTTCAGCCGACGGAGGCTTCGATCGAATCCTTCGACGACTGACACCGCCAGCGCCGGCGCCTGCGCGTTGACGCGAACGGTGCTGGTCGGGAAAGTGTGAGTGATTGATCCGCGGTGCGGCGATCTTCGCCATGCCGCCCCGCAAAGGTATCCAGGTCGCTCGCACGCCACATCATTCTGCCAACCCGTCGGTGTCGCCGTACAAATCGGCTCATCGAGGCCAGAAGCGACGAAGGATCAAAGCCCAAAGTGCGCGCGAATTTTATTAACTATCGCCCAAACATAGTCAACAATGAACCAGTAAATGATCAAGAGTGATAAAGTTGTGCGGTTGGGAACCGTCCAAGTTGGACTCTCGCAGGCATGAAAGAATAAGGACGCCGGTTCGTCCGCAACCACAGAATTAAGCGGCGGTGTCCGTCATCCGACCGGCGCCGCGCACAAGGTCGGCGCCGCGCTCGGCGATCATGACGACCGGCGCGTTGATCATGCCGCCGACGAGATCGGGCATGACGGAAGAGTCGATGACGCGCAGAGCATCGAGGCCGTGAACGCGCAAATCCGGACCGACCACTGCCGACGCGTCGGCTGCCGGGCCCATCTTGCAGGTGCCGAGCGGATGATGGGCGGTCAGAGCGGTCCTGAAAATATGCGCGTCGATGTCGGCGTCGGATGTCTTGCCCGGCCCCGGTGCAATCTCTGTTTCCACGAAAGGCTTGAGCGAGGGCTGCGCGGCGAGCTCGCGTGTCAATCGTAAGCCGGCGCGCAGCACCGCCAGGTCGTCGTCCGCGGCGAAGAAGTTTTGATGGATATGCGGCGGTACGCGCGGGTCGGCCGAACTCAATTTTATTTCGCCCCGGCTTTTAGGCCGCAGCAGGATGGCACGGCATCCGAAGCCGTCCGCGAAGGCTTGCTTGAACGGCGGCAGATACGGCCCGGCGCCGAGCGGGATCGCGCGAAAAATCAGTTGAATATCCGGCAGCTCGACGTCCGGTCTGGATTTTATGAACGCCGTCCATCCGCTCGGCAGATCGGTGGCGAAACCGACTCCAAAGAGCACCGCCTTGGCAAGCTCGACGCCGAGCCGATCGAGCCGCATGTTCCGGCAAAACGGACCGGCCCCACGGCGGCGATATTCAACGCTCACGCTGATATGATCCTGCAAGTTCTTGCCGACGCCTGGAAGCGGCGCTTTGACGCCGATGGAATGAGCGTCCAGTCCGACCGGATCGCCAATGCCCGAGAGCATCAGAAGCTGCGGCGAGTTGATGACGCCGCCGGCAAGCAATATTTCGCGTTCCGCATGGGCGACCTTGCGCTCGCCGTTCGCGAGATACTCGACGCCGACGGCGCGGCGGCCGTTAAAGACGATGCGGGTAGCGAGCGTATTGACCAGAACGTCGAGATTGCCACGTCCGAGCGCCGGCCGGAGATACGCCGTCGATGCGCTGCAACGCCATCCATTGCGAATGGTCATTTGCAGCCGGCCAAAGCCTTCCGGGTTGGCGCCGTTATAATCCTCGGTGACCGGGTAGCCGGCCGCTTTGCCGGCGGCGAGATAGGCTTCAACCAAAGGATCGTCGTAGCTGGATGGCCGCGTCGCCAATGGTCCGTCGCCGCCGCGATAGTCGTTCGCGCCGCCGGCCCAGGATTCCTGGCGACGAAAGTAGGGCAGGACATCGGCATACGACCAACCCGGCAGGCCGGACGAGGCCCAGCGGTCATAGTCTCGCGGATGGCCGCGGCAATAAGCCATCGCGTTCGTTGACGACGAACCGCCGACGATTTTCCCGCGTGCGCATTCGATCGGGCGGTTGTTCAAGCGCTGTTCGGGCTCGCTGAAATACATCCAGTCGTGCCGGCGATGCTGCAGGATTTTGCCCCAACCCAACGGAATGTGGATCCAGGGGTCGCGGTCCCAGCCGCCGGCCTCGATGATCAGCACCCGCGCGGTCGCATCTTCGGTGAGGCGGTTCGCCAGCGTGCACCCCGCCGAGCCGGCGCCGACAATAATGTAGTCGTAGGTTTTCATCGAACCGACCGGCGTCTGCGTTTGATGGCTGAAAGCACCGGTACGCCCATCCCGCGACTCTTTCGGATTTTCAGAACACTGCCGCGGGCTAAGAATAGAAGCCTGGCGCCTTCAGATAGCTCCCGAAGGTCTGCGGATCGTGCGAACAAAAAATCTCGGCGTCGAATTGCTTGGCCAGATCCTTCAGACGCTGCAGCGATTTGTAGCTTTCCACCGGATCGAGATGAAAGCTGGAAATAATCATCCGATCCAGATTCTGCTGCGAATAGCTGGCGTCACCGGTGAACAACATCGGCCGGCGATGCGCTAGCTCCACCAGCAGACTGTAATGCCCGGCGGCGTGGCCCGGTGTCTCAAACAAGCAGACGCCTTTCGCGATTTCCTGATCGCCCGCGACCGTTTGAAACATCGGCGTAAAGATTTCCACCTCGGTGGCTTTAGGGACCGACACGCCACGCTGGGCGGCGATTTCCGGAGCGAATGAAAGATCGGAGTATGACTGGACTTCGAACGGCTGAGGGCAGGCGCACGCCTCCAGCGCTTTCGCATGGCACACGGTGCACGCGCGGCTCAGATATTTGTTGCCGCCGCAATGATCGAAATGAAAATGCGAGTTTATGACGTAGTTGATGTCCTGCGGCCGCAGGCCGAGAAGAGAAAGCTGACCTGGGATGGTTTGAGCCTTCGTCTGCATGGGCTTGATGAATGGCAACACCCGCTGGACGTGATCGAGATCGTATCCGGTGTCGTAGATGTAAATGCCGTCGCGGTGATGGATCAGAACCGAGTAGCAGGGGAACCTGATCTCGCCGCTGGGGCCGGCATTCCAGAAGGCATGGAGCCCGTCCATGACGAGGGTCCCGCCATCGAGCAGATACACCTTGGTGTCCGACACCGCTTTCGTCCTCGATGTGGGTGAAGCGCTCCCGAACAATCAACCATTGGCCTATTGGTTGTCAACCAATTGCGACATGGACTTCAGGTTGGAGAGCGTCAAAGATCCCGCCAGCGCGCGCGGCGCGCTCCGGCCAAGTCGGCCAATAGATTGACAATGCAAATATATTAGGCAAGATTGCGAGCCGGCTGGGCAATCGTTCGGTTTCGGCCGCTAACCCCGGCAGCTGGGTCAACCAGATATGACCATGCACTCGTTGGTTAAGCAGGTGAGGGACGAAGGGGCTTTTAGCGAGCTCGTCGAGACCTTGCGCGAGCGGTTCGCCGCCGAGGGCACGTTGCCCGCCGAGCGAACCATCGCGAAGGAATTGAACGTCAAGCGCCACCAATTGCGCGGTGCGCTCGAGGTGCTTCGCGCCAACGGAGAGATTGGCCCGCCGACGTCGAGGCGCGGCAGCTCCGCATGGCGGAACGAGGAAAGCCTGATCCGCGCGACCAACCCCATCGAGGTCATCGAGATGCGGTTCGCCATCGAGCCGAGCCTCGCGCGGCTTGCGGCGTTACGCGCGTCGCCTGCCGAAATCGCGGATATCCTGCGCGCGGCGACGACATCCGGAGGCGTCGATACCGGAGCGGCCGATCTGATTTTTCACAAGACGATCGCCGCCAGTACGCACAACAAGCTTGCTTCCGCTCTCTATGCGTTGTTGCGGCAAATCGGTACCGACGTTCGTTTGCGGCTGGGTAGTGGTACGGGAGCCAATCCGCAGCGGCTGGCGCAACGGGACGCAGAGCATCGGGCGGTTGCCGAAGCGATTGCCGCCCGTGATGCCGACGCTGCCGAGCGCGCCATGCGCGCCCACTTGAGCGCCGTTCAGCGCAGAATAATCGATCGCCTTGCGCCCGGGTTGTCCGTCGCCTGAGTATTGCGCGCGCTGTGTAAAGTGCGTGAAGTTGTAACGTGGGCCTTTGCAGTCAAAAGCCGCCGGTGTGCGAGGCCCCAAGGGAGTGGAGACAGCAAAAATGAACGTTCATGCGCAGCCGAATTCCGTCAATCTTCCCGAGCATCGCGATCTTTTTTACGGCGGCCGGTGGCATGTTCCCGCCAAAAACACGCGGGTCGGCACTATCAATCCTTCGACCGGCGAGCCGCTTGGCGAGGTGGGGTGGGGAGACGCGGAGGATGTCGATCTCGCGGTGAAGGCGGCGTATCGCGGCTTTCAAACCTGGCGCGTCCTCAAGCCGCTGGAGCGCGCCAAGATATTGCGCGAGGCGGCGCACCTGATCCGAAAGCACGGCCGCGAACTCGCCTTGATCGATTCCGCCAATTGCGGAAATCCAATCCGTGAAATGGTGCGCGATGCCGAATTCGGCGCCACCAGCATCGAGTTCTTTGCCGGCCTCGCGACCGAGGTCAAAGGCGACACCATCCCGATGGGCGCCGACGCGCTCAACTACACGGTGCGCGAGCCTCTCGGCGTTGTCGTTCGCGTCAACGCCTACAATCACCCGTTCTTGTTCGCGACGATGAAGATCGGGGCGCCGCTGATCGCCGGCAACAGCATCGTGATCAAGCCGCCGGAGCAGGCCCCGCTGTCGACGCTCCGGCTTGCGGAAATCATTGGTCCGCTGTTTCCGGAGGGCGTGTTCAACGTGATCTGCGGCGGCAGGGATTGCGGGCAAGCTCTGGTCACGCACCCGCGCGTGGCGAAGGTGGCGCTGATCGGATCGGTGCCGACCGGCAAGGCGATCCTGAAGAGCGCGGCCGACACCATGAAGAAAGTGACGCTCGAACTCGGCGGCAAGAACGCCTTGATCGCGTTTCCCGACGCCGATCCGGCCGACGTTGCCTCCGCAGCCGTGCGCGGAATGAATTTCACCTGGTGCGGCCAGTCGTGCGGCTCGACCTCCCGGGCGTTTCTGCATGAGAGCATTTACGACCGGGTTCTGGAAAAGATCACGGCGGCCGTGAGCGCGATAAAGCCCGGGCTGCCGACCGACGACGCCACGGAGATGGGATGTCTCGTCAGCAAGGCCCAGCTCGATAAAGTCATGGGCTACATCGCTGCCGGCCAGGCCGACGGCGCGACGCTCGTCACCGGCGGCAAAAAGCCGGCCGATCCGAAACTAGCCAACGGATTTTTCCTCGAACCCGCGGTCTTTGCCGGTGTGACGCCGAAGATGCGCATCGCCAAGGAGGAGATTTTCGGCCCGGTGCTTTCGGTGTTCAAATGGCGCGATGAGAACGAGATGTTCGAGGCGGTCAACGACGTCGATTATGGCTTGACGGCGTCGATCTGGACCAAGGATCTCAAGACAGCGCATCGCGCGGCCGCCCGTGTCGAAGTGGGCTTCGTCTGGATAAACAATGTCAGTGCGCACTTCCTCGGCGCGCCGTTCGGCGGCTACAAGCAATCCGGAATGGGCCGCGAGGAGTCCGCAGACGAATTGCTCGAATACACGCAGATCAAGAACGTCAACGTCACTTTGTAGTCGGCGGCGATCAGCGCGCCTCTTGCCAATTGGCCGGTCATGAGAAACTCGCGTGGAAGGGCCCGTCACGAATAGAAGTTCGGGCCCTTCTGGTAGTTGGCGAAGCTCTCCATGTCGTGCGAAAAGAACATTTCCGCGTCGTGTTTCGCCGCGAGGTCCTTGAGGCGCTGCATTGACTTGAGATTCGCCACCGGATCGAGGTGGAAACTCGAAATGCACATCATGTCGAGGTTCTTCTTGCTGTAGCAGGCGTCGGCGGTGAACAGCATCGGCCGCCGGTTCGCGAGCTCGACCATCATGCTGTAATGGCCGGCGGTGTGGCCGGGCGTTTCGAACAGCCAAATGCCCTTGGCGATTTCCTGGTCGCCTTGCAAGGTCTGAAAAGTCGGCGTGTAGATGTCGAGCGCCGGGTCCGGCGGCAGAGTCTTGCCGTTCTGGCGCGCGATTTCAGGTGCGAATGAGAGATCCGAATAGCCGAGATGCTCGAACGGCTGCGGGCAGCCGCACACTTCCAGCTCCTTGGCGTGGCAGACCGTGCAGGCGGTGGTGAAGTGCTTGTTGCCGCCGCAATGATCGAAATGATAGTGCGAGTTGACGACGTAGTTGATGTCCTGCGGCTTGAGTCCCAAGAGGTGAAGCTGGCCGAGCGTCGTCTGCTCGGGCGTTTGCAACGGCTTCTCGAACGGCAGCACGCGCTTGACGTGCTCGAAATCATAGCCGGTATCGAAGATGTAACGGCCGTCCTTGTGCTCGATGAGGACGGAGTAGCAGGGAAAGCGGATTTCGCCGGCGGGCCCGCGGTTCCAGAAAACGTGAAAGCCGTCGATTACCAGCGTGCCGCCGTCGAGGAGATAGACCTTCGTGTCCGCCATGACTTCCTCCTGTCAGGAATCTTCGCACTTTTCCGGCGCGCGTGACGCTAGCGCTCTCCGCGGATGTAGGGCAAGCCGAGCGCCGGTGGCAGCATGCTGTTGCGTCCGAAAATGACCAGCACCAGGATGACCATCGCAAACGGCAGCATCTGAACGACGTCCGTCGGGAAATCGATGCCGGCGACCTGCAGCGCAGTCGTGAGCGAAAGGCTCGCGCCGAAAAGCAGCGCTCCAAACAGCACCCATAACGGCCGGCCCCGCGCCAGCATGGCGAGCACGATTGCGATGAAACCAGCGCCGTTCGTCATGTAGGGCACGAACAATCCGGCGCCGACCTCGGCCAAATAAGCGCCGCCGAGTCCGGCCAGAATTCCCGTCGTCAGGACCGCGCCCGTTCGTGTCGCAACGACGCTGATGCCTGCGGCATCCAGCGCCGAGGGCTTGTTGCCCGCGGCCTCGAGGTTGAGACCGATATAGCTGTTGCGGAACAGCCACGAGATCACGGCGACGAGCAGCACCGCCAGATAGACGATCGCATTGTGCCGGAATAATCCGGGGCCGATGACCGGAATATCTTCGAGGCCCGGAATGACGAGCACCGGCGCTTTCGGCAGGCGCGGATAGGTGCGGCTTAGCTGAAAATAATGCAGCAGGGCAGTCAGTCCCTCGGCGCTGAGCGTCAGCGCGATGCCGACGATGATCTGGTTGAGCGAGAGCCGGACGCAGAAAATCGCCATCAGCGAGGCAACGGCCATGCCGGCCGCTGCTCCAGCGAGAAAGCCGAGCGAGAAGGAGTCCGAGGCGTATGCGGCCACAAAGCCGGCATAGGCGCCGGCCAGCATCATGCCTTCGATCCCGATATTGAGGATCCCGGCCTTCTCCGAGATTTGCTCGCCCAGACCGGCCAGCAACAAAGGCATGCCGGCGGTGACGGCGCCGAAGATCAGCGTACTCAGGAACGCCTGGGTGAGAAGCGCGCTCACGCTAGCCCTTCGTCAGCCGGCGGCGGCGATGATCGAGGTAATCGACCAAAGCGAGGAACAACAGCAGCATGCCGACGAGCAGAAGCACAAAATGTTGCGGCACGCCGACCCGCCTGGAGGCGCTCTCGCCGCCGATCATGAGCACAGCAAAGAACAGCGTAAACCCGATGACGCCGACGGCGTGAAACCGGGCGAGAAACACGAGCGGCACGACCAGCAGGCCGTAAGCCGGATTCCATTCGGCGCGGATCGAGCCGTGCACGCCGAGAATCTCGACGGCTCCAGCAAGGCCCGCCAGTCCGGCGCTGAGCGCGAAGGTCGCGAAAGTCAGTGCCCCGACATGAAGTCCCGCGTGCGCCGCGGCGCGCGGATTGGCGCCGACGACGCGCAGCTTGAGACCGAACGCGGTGCGCGTCATGAGCAGATGAACCAGGAAGACGGCGGCGATCGCGATCAGGATGCCGCTGTTGATGGTGGTGCCGAACAGGCGCGGCAAGCGGTCGGCGACCGGCAAGACGGGCGTTTGCGGCACGTCCGTCGTCGGATCGCGGAAAGGAATCTTGACCAGCACGTTGGCGAGACTGGTTCCGAGAAAGCTCATCATCAGCGAGGTGATGATCTCGTTGATGCCGTATCGCGCCTTGAGGAAAGCCGGAATCACCGACCACGCCGCGCCGACGGCGAAAGCGACGATGAGCGTCAGGGTGATTGCGACGCCCCACGGTACGATACCGACCAGAACCGGGCTTAACGCTGCGGCAGCCACGGCAGCGAGCAGGAACTGGCCGTCGGTTCCGAGATTCCAGATGCCGGCCTGAAATGACACCACGAGCCCGGCGGCGATCAGGAGCAGCGGCGCCATGCGCGTAATCGTCGCCTGCAGGCCGCCCCAGTTGAAAAGACCGCGGTTTAGCACCTCGCCGTAATAGGTGAGAGGATTTTTCCCGAGCGCCAGCAACACGACGCCGCTGACGACGAGCGCGAGCAGAATAGGCAACAGCACACGCATGACCGCGCGCGCCGCGGCCGCGATCCTGGCCGCTGCCGCGGACTCTGCCGGGCGCGCCACGAGAGCAAGGTCGAGTTGATCGGTCAGGCGGCCGCCCCGGTCATGAGAAGACTAATTGTCCGACTGGCATTCTCGTCATTCGCGACGATGCCGTTCAGCCGGCCCCGGAACATGACCCCGATGCGGTCGCAGACGGCGACCAGTTCGTCGAGTTCGTTCGAAATGACGATCATCGCCACACCGTGCCTGGCGCGCTCGACAATGCGGCCGCGCGCGAGCTGCGTGTTATGAAGGTCGAGACCGTGGGTCGGCTTGTTGAAGATGACGAGCGCCGCGCCCGGCGTCAATTCCCGCGCAAGCAAGACCTTCTGGATGTTGCCCCCCGACAGCTTGGCGATCGCCGTCCGCTCCGAAGGTGTGCGGATGTCGTGACGGCTGATTTGTTCCCTCGCATGCCGGTGAATGCGGTCCCACCGGCTGACGCCGAACTGCCAGAGCGGCGCTGCCCCGATCTCTTTGGCGACGAGATTGGTTGCGACCGAGAACGTTCCGACAGTTCCTTCGCCGAGCCGTTCGTCGGTGATGTAGGCGATGCCCCGCCGCCGCCGCTCCTTGACGCCGCCGCGGGCAATGTCTTCGCCACGCATCAGGATCGTGCCTGCGGTGGCGGCGCGCTGGCCGGCGAGCACTTCGGCCAGGTGCTTCTGGCCATTGCCGTCGACGCCGGCGATGCCGAATACTTCTCCCGGCCAGACGTCGAAGCTGACATCCGTCAGCGCGCACTCGCCGGGCTGCGCCGCGGTCGCCACGCCGCGGAGCTGGAGCAACGGCGCCGCGCGTCGATCGACGCGATCCGGGTCGCGCCGCGGCGTCCGGCTCTCAAACTCAAGCAGACCAGCACGGTCCGGCTGCCTGTCCTTGTCGAACATGAGGCCGACAACCTTTTCCGTTATCTGTTGCTCCGTCATGCCTGCGAGTTCGTCCTTGTCGATCCCGCCGACGAGCCGGCCCAGGCACAGCACCGAGATTCGATCGCCGAGCGCGCAGGCTTCCCGCATCTTGTGGGTAATGAAGATGATGGCAACGCCTTTGTCGCGCAGCCGCTTCATGACCTCGCCCAGATGATGGACACCTTGCGGCGTCAGCATCGAGGTCGGCTCGTCGAGAATGAGCACGCTCGCGCCCCGCCAAAGCGCGTGCATGATCTCGACCTGCTGTTGTTCTCCAAGGGCGAGCCGTCCGACCGGTGCGTTCGGGTCGATCGCCACGCCGAGAAGGTCGGATAGTTCGCGGAAACGTTCGAGCGCCGGACGCCGGTGCAGCACTTGCCACGACGAACCGCCCAGCATCAGGTTTTCCAGCACCGTGAGGCTCGGCACCAGCTGCACGTGTTGAAAAACGGTGCCGATACCGAGCTCGAGGCTTTCGGCCGGCGAGTCGATCCTGACCGGGCGTCCGTTCATGGAAATCGTGCCAGCATCCGGCTGCTGCAGGCCAGCGAGGATGCCGATCAGGGTTGACTTCCCCGCACCGTTCTCGCCGAGCAAGACATGGATCTCGCTGGCGAAAATATCGAGCGTGATGTCGTCGTTCGCGACGACGCCGGGGAAGCGCTTGGTGATGCCGCGGAGTTCGATTGCCGGGCGGCCGTCGACGCTGGTCGTCGACGGCGCGCCGCGTAGCAATGCTGACGAAGGTTCGATCATGGCCGCCATACCCAAGTCTGATGGCTTCGATAGAGCGGCACTTCGATCTTACTTCTTCGCGTCGGCCTTGGCGTCGACCGAAGTCATCAGCGCACGGACCTGTTGCGCATCATAGATCGGCTCGATCTTGATCTTGCCGTCGATGATGTCCTTGCGGAGGTCCGCGATCTGGGCCCACACCGCGTCGGGGATGTGCTTCGTCTGCAGGAGCTGCAACGAGTTGTCGGCAAGGCTGATCTTGTAGGGGTGCGTGCCGAAGTGATCGGCCTTCAGATCCTCGACCATGGCGCTGTAGGTCGGCGCGAGGTTCCAGACCACCGACGAAAGCAGCGTCCCTTTGTCGATCTTCGACTTGTCGCCAATGATGTCGATGAACCAGACCTGGTCGCCTTTTGGCGTTTTCGTGGTCTCGGTAGCCTGCAACATACCGAAGCTTGCACCGTCGCCTTGGCCGAAGATGATGTCGGCCCCGGCGCCAATGACCGTTTCGGTAACACGCCGGCCGCCGGCCGCGTCCGAATAGGCCGCCGGACCGATCACCGCGTAGAGGATTTTTGTGTCGGGCTTCTCTGCCTTGACGCCTTGCGCAAAGGCAGCGGACTGCGAATTGAACGGCAGCGGCTCCGCGGAAACGACGATTCCGACGATGCCGGTTTTCGTCATCTTGGCGGCGAGGCGGCCCGCCAGATAGGCGCCCTCGTAGCCGCTCACCGTATAGTCGGCGACAATTCCGGCTTTTGTCGCCGAGGGCTTGTCGACTATCGCGACTGGGACCTTCGTCTCCGTGCCGATTTCGGCCGCCGCGGTGTTGTAGCCGCTGGCATGCGCGATCATCAGGCTGGCGCCGTCGTTGGCCAGTTCGCGTAACGTTGGTCGTACGTCGCCGTACCCGAGGCCAGTCGCCGGCATGAACTGAAGATTGTATTTGGCGGCCACGGCCTTCGCTGCATCGAACGCCTGCTGGTTCCAACCGTAGTCCGTCGGGTCCTCGGGGGTGAGGATCGCGAGTTTTTTGACTTCCGCGGCGGCGGCGGGCAGCGCAACGCCCGCAACGATTACGCTGAGAACTATTCCCGATAGCATCGATTGCCGAAACAGCTTTGTCGTCGAGTTCGTTGTCATGGCCTGCCTTCCTTGCTCGTTGGGGGTCACAATCACATTCCTCGTCAGGTCGTAGTCTTCCGGCGATTTACAGAATTGGTGCTTTGGGCAGCTGGAATAGCTCCGCTATTGAGCTTCGCCGGAATGGGCGTCTCGTTCCTCCGAAGATTGCGGCGACGGCGCGCACACGACGCGTGGCGCAGTGTGGCACGCGATCTGGTAGGCCGATGTCGCGCTGTCGCGGGCCGGGGACAGCGGCAACTGCTCGACGCTGTTGCTCCTCCAGTCCTTGTCCGCTCCGCAAATGATATTTTCGATCATCATTGGCCGGCCGTCGAAGCGCGCGATGTGAAGCGCTCCCTGCTGGGGCCCGCGCGTCATTGAAACCGTCGCTGTCTCCCCCGACGCGATCGGCCCGACATCGGTGGTGACCCAGTGCGCAAACACGACCATGCAGCGCAACGATTGCGCGTCGTCGTTTCTGATCGACAATGTCAGGGTAGGGTCGGCTGCGAGCGCCGTCGCGGCCAAAAACGGCAGGGCGGAAATTCCGAGAAGCGCCTTGAGTTGCCGACGCGGGAATGACGCTTCGGTCATTCGGCCCGCTCGTGCCGAAGAGATGTTCCGAGACAGACGCGTACGCATCGATATTTCCGACATCACCAGCGGCGTGCGCCGCGTGGGTATTTTCGCAACGCTAGACGGCAGCGGCCTGGGGATTGAGCCGCTCGACGATGAGTTTCTGCACGGCCGCCAGATGCAGCCGCATGACTTGTTCCGCCACGTCCGGATCGCGCGCCAGGATCGCTTGCGCGATGGCGCGATGTTCGGCATCGCGCTGCTGCGTCCGTTTGGGGCAAACAGGCCGCGAAGCATTGACGCGCAGGCGCGCGTCGCTGGCGACGCGGCGCAGCAAACCGTAGAGCGATGCAGCGAGCTTGTTGCCGGAGCTCGCCGCGATCAGCTTGTGGAATTTCAGATCCGCGGCGCCGCTATCGGTACCGGCGGCGGTCGTTGCCGCTTCCTCGATGGCGGCCATCTCGCCGGGGGAGGCGCGCAACGCGGCCAGCCGGGCGAGGAAAGGCTCGATGGCGATCCGCATCTCGATCACTTCCATCGGATTGGTGTCACGCACGAGGTATTCGCCGTTGTGACCGACCAGCGGCTTGCGCTTGGCTTCGGCCGGCGCGATCTCGCCGTTGGCGCGCAATGCTTTCAAAGCGCGCCGCAACTGGTGCCGCTTCACGTTGAGCGCTTCCGCCATGGCACGCTCCGAGCCGAGTTTCTCTCGCGTGGCCATCGCGCGCACGGCAAGCACGATCGGACGAAGTTCCGGCGGATACGCTGCAAGCGCATCGACCGCGCTCAGGCGCGCATCGGCGGAACGGGGTGCGGAAGACGGCATGATGGCCTGCGGCTCCGGTACATCTCCTGATGCACGGAACTTACCCCGAGGCGTTTTCAATTTGCAACCATTCTTTGGTTGATCGTGGTGATGGGAATTTTTACTGCGCTCTAAATGACCGCGATATGCCAGATAATTGGGCATTATACCAGGATCGTTGGTCTCGGCGTTTCCATGCAGCGAAAGCATATGATCCAACCATTTTAGCTGGTTGATCGTGGTTGACTCGGTGGCCTGGTGTGTTAGCGTTTGGCGTTCCAGCCGCCCGCAAAAGGAGCGTGACCAATGTCAGGCAACGTTCACCGCTTGCCCAACCGCGACGCCGCGCTGAAGGCGCTCTACGACGACGTTTCGGCCAAGCACATGTTTCCGTTCTGGGCCACGTCGGCGGACGTGGAACACGACGAGGTGAAGCAGTTGCTCGCGACGGCGAAAGCCGTTCCCTGCCTCTGGCGCTGCGCTGAAGATATCGAGCCGATCCTGAATCGTGCGGTCGAACTGGTCACGATGGACGATTCAGAACGGCGCTCGCTCGTACTGGTGAATCCGGGTCTGGCGCCGCGGCGCGCCACCGTCAGCACCATGTACACGGCCTATCGTCTGAATGACGCCAACGAGATCATGCCGCCGCACAAACATTCGCCGAGCGCGATCAGGTTTGGGCTGAAAGGCAAAGGCAACTTTACCGGTGTCGACGGCGAGAACATCGTGTTCGGACCCGGCGACATGGTGCTGACGCCGAACGACACCTGGCACAATCACGGAACGGTTGGTAACGAGCAGGCGCTTAATCTTTCGGTGCTCGACCTGCCGCTGGTGGAAACGCTCAACGCCATTCACTTCGATCACGACTACAAGGAAGAGGAAAACGGCAAACTCGTTTCCAAGAAAGAGCAGACTGCGCGCTTCACCTCCGACTATTCGCAAACCACCTACGGCTATGGCGGGCTGATGCCGCGCTTCGCCGGCACGAAGTCGCGCGGCGCCGGTCACTCTTCGCCGATGTTCGTCTACCGCTGGGAGATGGTGCGCGAACTTTTCAGCAAGCACAAGGATCGCGAGGGCGACGCTCACGATGGGCTGATGATCGAATACATCGATCCCACCACCGGTCAGCCAGTGTTCAAGACCATCACGTTTTTCGCGCAGATGCTTCAGCCGGGTCAGAAGACGCTGCCGGTGCGCACGACGTCGAATCTTCTCGTATCCCCGTTCGAAGGCGCGGGCTATTCGATGGTCGACGGCAAGCGTTATGACTGGAAGGAGTTTGATACGCTCGCCATTCCAGGCGGGTCGTGGTTCGAGCACCACAACGCCTCTTCCAAGGAACCGTTGTTCCTGTTCGTAGCGAGCGACGAGCCGACCTTGAAGAAACTTGACCTTTACAAGAAATGGGGCAAGGACAACGCTGGCGCTGTCGGTCGCATCGAGTAAAGCCAGAGGCGGCCG
The DNA here is from genome assembly GCA_963850245.1 of uncultured Alphaproteobacteria bacterium. GTDB lineage: Bacteria > Pseudomonadota > Alphaproteobacteria > Rhizobiales > Xanthobacteraceae > BOG-931. The sequence continues at coordinate 166,096 of CAWKLA010000004.1, forward strand.
GCGGTTCGCGTTTGCACGTATCTCCTGATCGTTCGGAACGAACCAAAGTGCTCAGCAAGTCGCCGCGTCAGTCCAATACCACGCTGCTGTCTCACATCGATTGTCCCGGCGGCGGACAGGTTTGGGTCGAAGGAACGACGCTCTATGTCGGCCACATGCGGCCGACGTCCGGCACAACCATCATCGATGTCGCGGATCCGCGTGCGCCGCGCGTGATCGCCAAGGTCGCGGTGCGCGACGGATGGCATTCGCACAAAGTGCGGGTGTCGGGCGACATCATGATCGTCAATCAGGAAAAATTCGGTAAGTCATCGCCAAGTGAAATCGGCGGCGGCATCGATATCTACGACGTCGCGAATCCGGCCAGTCCGAAACTCATCACTGAATGGCGCACGATCGGCGGCGGCGTGCATCGTTTCGATTTTGACGGCCGCTACGCCTACATCTCCCCGACCGTCGAGGGCTATATCGGCAACATCGTTATGATCCTCGATCTTGCCGACCCGGCAAATCCTGTCGAGGTGAGCCGGTGGTGGATGCCCGGGCAATGGCAGGCAGGCGGCGAGGAATATCCGTGGCACGACTGGGTGCCGCCCCGGTGTCACCATCCGCTGCGCCACGGCGACCGACTTTATGTCAGCTACTGGCACCACGGGTTCGTCATTCTCGACATTTCAGATTTGTCGAAGCCGAAGCTGGTGTCGCACCACAATACGAGCCTGGCATTTCCGCATCCGACGCACACCTGCCTTGTGATGCCAAAACCGCTGAAGGGTCGCACTGTCATGGTGGTGGCCGATGAAGATGTCGCCAAGTTGTGGCCCGCGCCGCCGTCGTTCGCCTGGGTCTACGACATCACCACCGAAACGCTGCCGATCCCGATTTCCACGTTCCAGGTGCCGGGTCTCGATTCCGATGGCAGTCCGCAACCGGCGATGACCGGATGTCACCAGCCGTCAGAACGTTTCTCGGGCACGGTGGTGCCGTTTGCGTGGTTTGCCCAGGGACTGCGTCTGGTCGACTTCGCCGATCCGTTCAGTCCGCAGGAAGTGGGATGCTTCGTGCCCGATGCTGCGCCGGGTGCGGACCGCGCTTCCTCGAACGATGTGACGATCGACGGCCGCGGCCTGATTTATTTGGTCGATCGCGTCAATGGCGTCGACATCATTGAAGCGTCGGCGCTTGGTTAGATGAAGATTTGAGCGATGCCATGAGCGAACGCGACAAAGACGTTTATCCGATCGGCAAGAAAAACCCCAACCTGCCGTTCCATCCCGCCGTACGGGCGGGAGACTACATTTTTGTCTCCGGCCAGGTGGCTAAGGATGCGGACGGCAACATGATTACCGGCTCTATTGAGGTGGAAACCGCCGGCACGATCGAGTCGATCAAGCGCATCCTCGCAGAGGAGGGCGCAACGCTCGCCGATGTGGTGAGGGTGACGACCTACCTTGAGGATGTGCGCGACTTTGGACGCTACAACAAGGTTTTCGGCGAGCATTTCAAGGACGTGCCTCTGGCGCGCACGACCGTCGAAGCGCGCGCCGTGATCAACGTCAAGATCGAGATGGACGCCATCGCCTACAAGCCGCGACGGGCAGATCGATGAATTCAGCGCTCTCCGTGGTGCGTTCACTGAAGACCTCCGACGCCACGGGGACGCCAAATGCCGCACCGCCGATTGTTGAGGCGCACAATATCGCGGTTGACTTCTACCTCGAGGGCCGGCGCCAGCGGGTGCTGAACGAGATCGATCTGTCGGTGCCGAAGGGCAGCCTGGTCTCGCTGATCGGTCCGTCGGGATGCGGCAAGAGTACGCTCCTGAAGGTGCTCGCCGGTCTCATCATACCGGCTGAGGGCCAGGTTTCCGTCGATCGAATCGCGCCGCGCGAAGCAGCGAAGCGGCGCATCATCGGCCTGGTGTTCCAGGACGCGACGCTGCTGCCGTGGAAGAACGCGATCGAGAACGCCGCATTCCTTCTGATGACGGCGGATGACGGCATTTCAAAAGCCGACGCGCTCGCCCGCGCCGGAGCGATGCTGAAGCTGGTCGGTCTCGAAGGGTCCGAACGGAAGATGCCGTCGCAACTCTCCGGCGGCATGCGTCAGCGCGTTGCGATCGCGCGGGCGCTCGCGCTCGATCCGCAACTGATGCTGATGGACGAGCCGTTCGGCGCGCTCGACGCCATCACCCGCGAGGAGATGAGCCGCTGCCTGCTCGACATCTGGGAGCGGACCGGCAAGACGATCGTGCTGGTGACGCACTCGATCGACGAGGCGATCTTTCTTTCGCGTGAGGTGCATGTGATGGGAACCGCGCCGGCGCGGATCATCGAAACTCTGCCGATCGGGCTTGCGTATCCGCGCACCGAAGAGAGCTTTACCGACCCGGCATTCAAGGCGGCGGAGCAGCGGTTGCGCAGTCTCCTGATCGAGAGCCATAGGTTGAGGCCGGCATGACGGAAGCGGCCTACGACTCCGGCGCGGATTCACTCGGCGCGCGCTCGGCGATCCCGCCCAGGAACGTTCCCGACGCTGTGCTGGCGCTCGGCCTGATGGCGGCCGTGATAATCCTGTGGGAACTGGCGATCTGGCTGTTCCATGTTCCGACATTCGTGCTGCCGGCGCCGAGCGCGGTGATCCGCTCGCTGATCGTCAACCGGGTTCAACTTGCGAACGCTACCTTATCGACGTCGCTGGAAATCGTGCTCGGTTTCGTACTCGCGGCCGCGACCGGCATCGGCGTGGCATTGTTGATCATGCGGTTCGAACGCTTCGGCCGCGCGCTTTATCCGCTGATCGTCCTATTCCAGAACGTGCCCAAGGTGGCGCTGGCGCCGATCTTTATTCTCTGGTTCGGATTCGACCTGGCGCCCAAGATCGTGCTGATCGTCGTCATCGCCTTCTTCCCGGTGGCAATCGACATGCTGGCCGGCCTGCAATCGGTCGACCCGTCGTTCGTGGCGCTGATGCAATCCGTCGGTGCAAGCCGCGGCAAGATCCTGTTGCGGGTCCGCATACCGCATTCGCTGCCGTATTTGATGGCGGGGCTCAAGGTGGCGATCACCTTCAGCGTTATCGGCGCCATCGTCGGCGAATTTGCCGGCGCCAACCGCGGTCTCGGCTATGTGATCGAATTCGCCTCCACGCAGCTCGATACCCCGCTGATCTTTGCAGCGTTGGTCGTCGTTTCGGTGCTGGGTCTTGCTTTCTACTATGTCGTCGAGATTGCGGAGCGCCTGCTGGTGCCCTGGGCTCCCAAATTCGACGAGCGCCATCGTGCGGGCTGACCGGGGGAATTAAGGAGCGTCGTCATGAAAACCGCCATTCTCGCTACACTCGCGACCACGTTGCTGGTCGGTTCAGCGCAGGCCGATGACAAGGTCAGCGTGCAGCTCGACTGGGTCGTTCGCGGCAACCACGCGATGTTCTTCGTCGCCAAGGAAAAGGGATATTTTGCCAAGCAGGGCATCGATGTCACCGCGGTCCGCCGCGGTACCGGGTCCTCCAATGGCATGCGGCTTGTCGGCAACGGTGACGCCGATTTCGGCTTCGGCGACCTGCCGACGCTGGCGCTGGCGCGGTCTCAGGACGTACCGGTCGTCGCCCTCGTGGCCGTCAACCAGCACAGCCCGCTCGCGATGCTGGCGCTGGCCAACAAGCACACACTCAAGACGCCGCAGGACCTCAAGGGTCTGAACATCGGTGTGCAGCCGTCGGGCTCAACCTACGTCTTCCTGACGGCGTTGCTGAAGGCGAACGGCATGACGATGGACGACATCAAGCAGAGCACCGTCAATCCGCCGTACGAGAATTACCTGCTGCTCGGACACGTTGACGCCGTTCCCGGCTATCTCGACGCCGAGGTGCCCGAGCTGGAGGCGAAGGCGGGCGGCGCCGGCTCGCTTTCCATCATGCAGGGGTCAGACTTCGGCTACGTCGTCTACGGGTCGGGCCTGTTCACCTCAGAGAAGATGATCGCCGAACACAGCGATCTCGTGCAGCGCTTCGTCAATGCCTACACGCAAGCGTTCGCCGACGTCATCAAAAATCCCGACGAGGCGGCCGATCTCACGATCAAGGACAATCCGGAATACGCGCAGAAAAAGGACGTGCTGGTCCAGCAGATTATCGCCGACGTGAAGCACACGTTTTTCAGCAAGGACACCCAGGCGAACGGCATCGGCGCGATGAACGAGGATACCTGGCAGAAGACAGTCAAGACGCTGGTCGATCAGGGCGCCATGAAGCAGACCATCGATGCGTCGAAGGCGTTCGCGGGCAAGTATGTCGCCGCCGCCAAGCCGCTGAAGCAGTAACGATAGCAAGAAATAGGAGACGCCTATGATCCGTGTTCTCGGCCGCCAGACCTCGGGCAACGTGCAGAAGGTGCTGTTCTTCTCTGGAGGAGATCGGTCTCAAATATACCCGCGAGGATTACGGGCGGCAGTTCAACAACACCAATACTGACGCCTATCGCCAGCTCAACCCGAATATGAAAGTGCCGACGGTTGTCGACGGGGACCTGGTGATCTGGGAGTCACACACGATCCTGCGCTACCTCGCGACGCTGCACCAGCCGAAACTCCTGGGCGCCACGCCTGCCGAACGCACGCATGTGGAACGGTGGATGGATTGGCTTCTGGCGTCGCTCAACACGCCGTATGTCGCGGTCTTCAAGGACGCCAAGAAGCCGCCGGCCGAGCGTGGCGCCGACTTCGCGGCGCAAAGCGCCGACCTGGTGGCGCAGCTCAAGATTCTGGATGGGCACATAACGGCAAAGTCGTGGTTCGCGCTCGACCAGCTGACGCTCGCCGACATTGCGCTCGGCCCGATCGTCGCGCGCTGCCTCGATTTCCCGATCGAGCGGCCGCCGTTCGCGGAGCTCACTCGCTGGATGAAGGCAATCCAATCGCGGCCGGCCTTCGTCGTTGCCACCGGCGCCAAGCCTAGTGCGCTCAACGCCGCATGACGGCGACGCGGAACGGCAGCTTCGACTACATCATCATCGGCGCGGGGTCGGCTGGCTGCACACTCGCCAACCGGCTTTCCGCCAATCCCAGCGTGCGCGTGCTTTTGCTGGAAGCCGGAGGCTGGGACCGGCATCCTTTCGTCAAGCTGCCGCTCGGTTGGGGCAAGGTGTTGCTCAACCGCATCTACGATTGGGGCTATGACGGCGAGCCTCAGGAAACGATGGCGGGGCGGCGCATCGAATGCGCGCGCGGCAAGGTCGTCGGCGGCTCCTCGACAATCAACGCCATGGCCTACGTACGCGGCAATTCTGGGGACTACGCCCGCTGGACGTCATACGGGCTGCGGGGCTGGTCCTATGAAGACGTGCTGCCGCATTTCCGGCGTCAGGAAAGCTGGGAGAACGGAGCCAGCGCCTATCGCGGCGGCGACGGTCCGCTGGCGACACGCAAATCGCGCTATGAGGATCCGCTCGTCGATGCCTATCTGCAAGCCGCCGTCGCCGCCGGCTACATGCTGAACGACGACTATAACGGCGAGCGGCAGGACGGCTTCTCCCGCATGCAGATGACGATCCGCAACGGGCGGCGCGAGAGCGCGGCGACCGCGTATCTGCATCCGGTGCTGGCGCGGCAAAACCTGACCGTCGCCGTACGGGCGCAGGTCACGCGCCTTGTCTTTGACGGCCGCCGCGTTACCGGCGTCGAGTATCTGCGCGACGGACATCACCTCACGGCGCGCGCTCAGCGCGAGGTCATTGTTTCCGCGGGTTCAATCAATTCACCGCAAGTTCTGATGCTCTCCGGCATCGGCGACCCGCAAGCCCTGACTGCGCTCGGCATCGAGGTGAAAGTGCCGCTGCCGGGTGTCGGCCAAAATCTTCAGGACCATACGGCGGCACTTCTGATCTACGGCCGGGGCGATGAGAGCCCGCTGGTGCGGAACATGCGCGCGGATCGGCTGGCGCTGGGGACGGCGGAGGCGCTGGCGTTCGGAAGCGGGTTCATGACCGATCTGCCCGGTGGAATCACCGGCTTCGTCAAGACCGATGCCTCGAAGCCGATGCCGGACATTCAACTGCTTTTTATTGCCGGCTCGCTGATGGCGGCGCCGTATCTGCAGCCGTTCCGGGCGCCCTTCGCCGACAGTTTCGCCTGCCGGGTGGTGCTGTTGCGGCCGGAAAGCCGCGGCAGCGTCTCGCTCGCCTCGTCCGATCCGCTGGCGCATCCGCGCATCAAACAGGGACTGCTGTCGACCGCGAACGACTGGAAGACGTTGCGTGACGGTATCGTCCTGTTTCGCGACCTCGCGCATCGTCCGGAACTCAAGCCGTTTGTCTCCCGCGAGCTTGGCCCAGGTCCGAACGTCACCAGCGATGCGCAACTCGAAGCCTACACGCGCAGCACGGCCGTTACGGCGCATCACCCCTGCGGTACCTGCAAGATGGGCACGGATGCCGATCCGATGGCGGTTGTCGATGATACGCTGCGCGTGCGTGGCGTCGATGGCCTGCGTGTCGTCGACGCATCGGTATTTCCCGATCTCGTCGGCGGCAACATCAATGCGCCGGTGATCATGATCGCCGAGCGCGCCGCCGAATTGGTGCAGCAGGCCGCGTAGTTGCCGCCGGAAAATTGAACGGCACGCGGGCGAGGGAAATAGCGTCGCAGTTCTGCCGGCAAAGTCCGGAAGTGCTCGCAAGGATCTCGTTTAATCAAAGACCAACCTGTAACGGACGAAATCGTCGGCCAACACAAATTCATCGTACAAGCATCGGGCTGGATTGTCCGATCGAGTATGCCAGTATAAGCGGGACCACCCTTGGGATTTCGCGCGGCCTACCAAATCATAAATCAACAGTCTTCCATATCCCTGGCCGCGATAGCGTGGGTCAACAAAAAGATCTTCGAGGTAGCAGATCGGAGCGGCAGTCCAGGTACCATCGTGTAAGACGCTCACGCTAAATCCAATGACTGCGGCATCAAGAATTGCAAGGCGGCCGAAGATTGCCGACTTAGGATCAAGTATGCGTTGCCAGGTAGCTGCGGTGACAATGTCCGGAACCACTGTCTTATAGAATGTGTTGTAACCGGACCAAAGCCGGCGCCAGTCGCCTTGATCGGCGGCGACCGGATCACGAAGGACTATTTTCTGTATCTTCACGCTTTCCAAAATTAATTACATGGGCGCCTAAGTGTGCTGGCGGAGCGTGCCACTGCTTCTCAGGAGCGCTAAAGAATTCTCACGCGCATCTACCGAACCGGACGCCCTCGAAATAAAGCCGACACCGCGCTCGCCGACTCGGATGGTGGACGAATTCCTGTCGATTAGGCTTTGCTCGAGTTGACGCAGCTTCCATTCTACCCCTGAAACTCCCCCGCCGAATTTGTACCCGGATTTCTGTCCGATCTCCACTATTTGTTGGTTATCGATGAGCCAGAAATCCTCCGTTACTCAAGCCGTGCCTCACAGGCACTAGTGCAGCATCGTTATATTTTAACGAATATTGCGATGCAGCGCATCAAATCTCTTGACGAATGTTGCGGTTCAGTAAACATTATTTCCTTCGTGGCAAATGAGGGGAGCTGTCCATGGGTAAAGTTACTTTACCGCCGGGGAAGAAAATCGCGGTCAATCTGGGCGTTGATTTCGACGCTCAGTGTATTTGGCTCGGAAGTTTCAACTATCTGACACCGTCTTTCATGTCGCGTGGGCAGTTCGGAGCGGAAGTCGGCGTTCCGCGATTGCTCGAGCTCTTTAAGAGAAAGGGCATCACAACCTCTTTCTATATCCCCGGCCACACGGTGGACACGTTCCCTGGAATTTCTAAGAAAGTCATGGATGCGGGTCACGAAATTGGCCACCACGGCTACTATCATGATCCTGCCCGCGATAAAAAAGGATACCGAAAAGCGGCTGATGGATTTGGCCTTTGCTTCTTATAAGAAGCATTTCGGCATTCGGCCCACAGGCTATCGCGCGCCGTACTGGGAGTTCAGCGAAAGCACGCTTGATCTGGTCGAAGAGGAAGGCTTCTTTTACGACAGCAGCATGATGGCGCGTGATTTGACGCCATATCGCATCCAGCGTTGGCAGGTGAATTGGGAGAAGGGCAACGTTGCCGGCCCTGCAAGCAAAGTACTCGAAATACCCATCAGTTGGTATCTCGATGATTTTCCCGCCCTCGCCAATATCGGCGGAGTGCAGGAAGGTCTAGCAGATACGGACGTCGTATTTCGTCGTTGGCGCGATATCTTTGACTACGCTTACGAGCGTGTTGATAGTCCGGTTTACCCGATGGCCGTGCACCCGCAGATCATTGGTCAAGCCCATCACATCATGGCTTACGAGAAGCTCGTTGAGCACATCATGTCCAAGGAAGGCGTCTGGTTCGCCACTTGCCAGCAGATTGCCGAGGCGTGGGTGGACGATGCGGAGGACAAGAGGAAAATGGCGTTACCGGACGTTCGCGGCGTCCAGGCCGCCCCAGACGACTTTCCGTTTGGCTCGAAATCCGCCCGGGCCTGACAACAGGCAGCACCCGAGCCGCAGAGTTGCACTCTGATACCCGATACAAGGACCGCGAGATCGCCGCTTGGCGACGGAATGGCGAACAGGAACAAAATGAAACTATCACCCTTGGCAGCATTATCATTGACCGCGGCGCTCATCGCCGCGGTCGCCACCTTCTTCTTACTGACGCTTCATCTCTTGATTTGGGCGGCATTCATTGAGTGGGCGAGCTACTTCCACTCGGGGGCGAACGCGCAAGCGGCATTACGCAGCTCCGCCGCTCTCGTCTGCGGCGTTGTGCTGGCATCGCTGGCTGCAATGGTCCTTGTTTCCCGAACGGTGCCACTAGACGGCACGCTGGCAACGGCCATCGTCGCGGGTATCTCCGCGTTCTTGATTTGCTTGCATCTGCGGTGCCGATCCTCAGTGTCATCCCCGCCTTATTCTATGGCTTCGCGGCGATGTTCGCTTATCTCAGCCTTCACCCGGGGCTTTCACGATTGGCGCGATGACCGCTCTCAAATGGGAAAATGGCATCGTGGCGGTGCCGCTCTCTTTGCTGATTGGAACTGGGCTTGGGGCTACACACAATTGGTTGGCGCGGGTACTTCGTGGCGGGTGAGAGTGAGAGCGGCGCCGCGCAGC
>CAWKLA010000005.1:0-31009 GCA_963850245.1 uncultured Alphaproteobacteria bacterium
TTGGCAATGTCCGCGCCGATTTGCGCGGTTTGCGTGCTTTGCGCGTGGACTGACCGCGCTGCGTTCTTTCCTTCCGGGCCGGACTGTATCCGGCCCCCAATCAGACCGGGGTTCCTTCAATGACGACGTTGTGGCTCATCGTTCTCTGTGGCGTTTTGGCGCTCGTTTACGCCATCTGGGCCACCACCTCCGTACTTAGCGCCGATCCCGGCAACGAGAAGATGCGCGAGATTGCGGCCGCCATCCGCGAGGGCGCGCAAGCCTATTTGCGGCGGCAATACACCACGATCGCCATCGTCGGCGTCGTGATCTTCCTCATCGTCGGCTATTTCCTCGGCTGGCTGGTGGCGCTCGGCTTCGCCATCGGCGCCATCCTGTCGGGCGCCGCCGGCTTTATCGGCATGAACATTTCCGTGCGCGCCAACGTCCGCACGGCGCAGGCGGCGACCAGTTCGCTTGCCGGCGGACTTGAACTCGCGTTCCGCGCCGGCGCCATTACCGGGCTTCTGGTCGCCGGTCTCGCGCTGCTCGGCGTGACGCTCTACTTCATGTTCCTCACCAGCGGGCTGCACCTCGCGCCAAACGACCGCACCGTCGTCGATTCGATGGTAGCGCTCGGCTTCGGCGCCTCGCTCATCTCGATCTTCGCCCGGCTGGGCGGCGGCATCTTCACCAAGGGCGCGGACGTCGGCGGCGATCTCGTCGGCAAGGTCGAAGCGGGCATTCCCGAGGACGATCCGCGCAACCCGGCCACCATCGCCGACAACGTCGGAGACAATGTCGGCGATTGCGCCGGCATGGCGGCCGATCTGTTCGAGACCTATGCGGTGACCACGGTCGCGACCATGGTGCTCGCCGCGATCTTCTTCAGCGCCTCGCCCGAAATGGTCACCAAGATGATGACGTTCCCGCTCGCCATCGGCGGGATTTGCATCATCGCTTCGATCATCGGCACGTTCTTCGTCCGGCTTGGCGCCAGCCAGTCGATCATGGGCGCCCTGTACAAGGGCATGATCGCGACAGCGATTCTGTCGCTGCTCGGTATTGCCGGCGTGACCCACTACCTCATCGGGTTCGGGCCGCTGGCCGGCGTGAACTACACGGGCGCCGACCTTTATTATTGCGGCGTCGTCGGCCTCGTCGTGACGGGCCTCATCATCTGGATCACCGAGTATTATACCGGCACCAACTTCCGGCCGGTCCACTCGATCGCACTGGCGTCCGTGACCGGTCACGGCACCAACGTGATCCAGGGGCTCGCCATATCGCTGGAATCCACGGCGCTGCCGGCGCTGGTCATCATCGCCGGCATCCTGGTCAGCTATAGCCTCGCGGGACTGTTCGGCATCGCCATCGCGGTGACGACGATGCTGGCGCTGGCCGGTATCGTGGTCGCGCTCGATGCGTTCGGACCGGTGACGGACAATGCCGGCGGCATCGCCGAAATGGCCGGCTTGCCGAAGGAAGTGCGCAAATCCACCGACGCGCTCGACGCCGTCGGCAACACCACGAAGGCGGTGACCAAGGGCTACGCCATCGGTTCGGCGGGCCTCGGCGCGCTGGTGCTGTTCGCAGCCTACAGCCAGGATCTGAAGTTCTTTGTGGCGGGCGCCGATCACCATCCGTACTTCCAGGGCGTCGCGCCGGACTTCTCGCTGGCCAATCCCTACGTCGTCGCCGGCCTGCTGTTCGGCGGCATGCTGCCTTACCTGTTCGCCGCGATGGGCATGACCGCGGTGGGCCGCGCTGCTTCCTCGATCGTCGAGGAAGTGCGGCGGCAATTCCGCGAGAAGCCGGGCATCATGCAGGGCAGGGACAAGCCCGATTACGGCCGCGCCGTGGACATGCTCACGCGCGCCGCGATCAAGGAAATGATCGTGCCGTCGCTGTTGCCGGTGCTGTCGCCGATCGTCGGCTATTTCGTCATCTACTTCGTTGCCGGCGGCGGCGCGCAGGGCAAGTCGGCGGCGTTCTCGGCGCTGGGCGCGATGCTGCTCGGCGTCATCGTCACCGGTCTGTTTGTCGCCATCTCAATGACGTCGGGCGGCGGCGCCTGGGACAACGCCAAGAAATACATCGAGGATGGACACTACGGCGGCAAAGGTTCCGACGCCCACAAGGCCGCGGTGACCGGCGATACCGTCGGCGATCCCTATAAGGATACCGCCGGTCCGGCGGTCAATCCGATGATCAAGATCACCAACATCGTAGCGCTTCTGCTGCTTGCGGTGCTGGCGCACTAAGGCGCGGGGGCGTCCGCGCGACGGCCGATCAGATCCTGATTATTTTCCGAGAACCAAGTCCCGCCGATGCTTGCGTCGGCGGGACTTTCGTTGCGACGGCAGGCCAATTCCCGGCGCACGCCGTTTTTGGTCAATCAGCCCGTCAGGTGGAAGCGACGCCGGACGTCAGAACGGCAATCCGATGCGGCCGTTCTCGATCGTCGACATCAGTTGCTTGAGCATATTGTAGTCGGAACCGGCGGTCGGCGTGGTGCGGCTGATGAAATCGAAAATCTTGCCGTCCTTAATGCCGTACGAGGCGACGCGTTCGACGCGGCGGTTCCTGTCGAAATAGATCGCGATCACGCGCTGATCGGTGATCGTCGTCGGCATGAACGAGGCCGCGCGCGAAGCGGTCTGCGATATGTAATAGAACGCTTCGCCCGAAACGGTCGCGACAGTGGACGGCGTGCCGAGCACGATCAGCACCTGCTCTTGGGACGCCCCGAGCCGGATTTGCTCCAGCGCACCGTCGGGCAGCACATAGCCGCGCTGGAAGGTCTCGTCGAACAGGCATCCGCCCAGCGGCAGCGCCAGCGCCAAGACCAGCGCCAAGGCTGTCACACCGCTACGGCTTCTCACTTGCCCCCGTCCGCCCCGCATCATCGGCATTCCATCTTGTATCCGACCGGCGCCTGCCGTAACTCCGAAACGTCCGATTGGCAATTTCCCAGATTTCTCGGATACGGTACCGAACATTAAGTACGCGAGCTATCCTTATGATTTTGGCTACATTTCGGCGCGGCCGCAACACTCACATTATTCAGGACCTCTATGGCGCCGTCGTGGCGCAGGCGCGTTTGCCTGCTTTTTACATATTTTACGGGGTCGAAGATACCGTTGACGGGCGATTTGAGCTGATCGTGCTGCATCTGGTGCTGCTGCTCCGGCGACTTTCCCGTCCGGAGGCCGGGACGGCAAGCCCGCGACACGCCCTTGACCCGGCGCTCGGCCAGCCGCTCTTCGACACGTTTTGTCGCGACCTCGACGACAATCTGCGCGAGATGGGTGTCGGCGATCTTGCGGTGCCGCGTCGCATGCGGCGTTTCGGCGAAGCATTCTATGGCCGGCAAGCTGCCTACGAGGCGGCCTTTGCGGCGGCCGACGAGCACGAACTTGAGAAGGCCCTGGCGCGCAATATCTTCGGGCTGACGGATGTTGATGAGAGGGCGGCGCGGCTGGCGCGGTACGCGCGCGCGGCCGCAGCACAATTGGATGCCGCGCCGGAAGACAGGCTGTTAGCCGGTAAGGCTCTCTTTCCCGGCCCGGAGGCCGTTGCGCATGTCTGAGCGGCACAAGAATGTCCCGGCGCCTTGGGTGGTTCCGGTGGCGGTTGACGACATACCCGAGGAAGGCGGTCAACGCTTCGACCTCGTCGCGGACCCATCGACTCGCGCAGCGGTAGCGCGGATTGCGGGATTGCGGGAACTGCCGCGTCTGGAAGCGAACTTCGAGGTGACGCGTTTCGGCGTCGGCGGCCTGCGCGTTGCCGGCCGCGTGTCGGCGACGGTCGGACAGACCTGTGTCGTGACGCTCGAACCTCTCACCGACGAAGTGGAGGAGGAAATCGATCTCGAATTTGCGCCGCCGGTCGCCGCCGCCCGCCAGGCAGAGGAGGCTGGGCCGGCCGACGAAGCCGCGAACCAGACGGAGCCGCTCATCGACGGGACGATCGACCTCGGCGTGCTGGCCACGGAGTTTCTGATCCTCGGGATCGACCCGTATCCGCGCAAGCCGGACGCCGTGTTCCAGCCGCCGCAGGATGCCACAGCCGAGGAGAGCCCCTTCGCGGCGCTCGCGGCGCTCAAGAAGGACCACGAAGAGGGGCCGCAATGACCGCTAAACGCAGTTGTTTCCGGGCGGCGAACCGCTATTCTCCGGCCGCTCTCGCCTCTATCCAGTCCGGACTTGGAGCATGATTCCGAAAAACGGCAGCCGGCCTTCGGAACCCATCATGCACATCCAGGAAATTCGGGCCCCGTATCCGATCTCCCGCAATTGTTTCAAGGTCCAGGGACCGCAATAATTCATGTCGCAAACCGTGCGCATTGCTCTGGACGCGATGGGAGGGGACCACGGTCCCGCCGTAGTCGTCGCCGGCGCCGAGCTCGCCCTGGCGCGGCATCCGGAAAGCCAATTCCTGTTTTTCGGCAATGACGCGCAGGTCGCGCCGCTCCTCGCCGAGCACAGGGCGCTGCAATCGGCTTCGCGAATCGTGCATGCCGAGATTGCCGTGCGGATGGAAGACAAGCCGAGCCAGGCGCTGCGCCACGGCCGCCGCAAGTCCTCCATGTGGCTCGCGATCGACGCCGTGAAGAAGAAGGAAGCCGATGTGGCCGTGTCCGCCGGCAACACCGGCGCGCTGATGGCGATGTCGAAATTCGATCTCAAGATGCTCGCGGGAATAGACCGGCCGGCCATCGCGGCGCTGTGGCCGACCGTGCGCGGGGAATCGGTCGTGCTCGACGTCGGCGCCTCGATCGGCGCGGACGCCTCGCACCTCGTCGATCTCGCGGTGATGGGCGCGGCGACGGCCCGCATATTGCTGGGGCACGAACGCCCGACTGTGGGCCTTCTCAATATCGGCGTCGAGGAGGTAAAGGGTCTCGAGCAGGTCCGCGAAGCCGGGCGCATGCTGCGCGAGAAGCAATTGCCGGATCTCGAGTATGTGGGCTTCGTCGAAGGCGACGACATCGGCCAGGGCAGGGTGGACGTCGTCGTGACCGAAGGCTTTGCCGGCAACATCGCGCTCAAGACCGCCGAAGGCACGGCCCGCCAGGTCGGCCAATATCTGAGGGAAGCGATGAACAGTTCGGTCGGCACGCGCATCGGATACCTGTTTGCGCGTTCGGGCTTTCAGCAGTTTCGCGAGCGTCTCGATCCGCGGCGGTCGAATGGCGGGATATTCCTCGGCCTCAATGGCATCGTCATCAAAAGCCACGGCGGTACCGATGCCGAGGGTTTCGCCGCCGCCATCGACCTTGGCTACGGCGTGGTGCGCGATGATCTTCTGGCGAAGATCACGGTGGCGCTCGGACGGCCGGGTCTCGACCGGCAACCGGCCTTGAGCGGGGCGGCGCTGTGACGGTGCGGCGCTCCGTTGTCCTCGGTTGCGGCAGCTACCTCCCCAACCAGGTCCTCACCAACGCCGACCTGGCGCGCAAGGTCGACACCTCCGACGAATGGATCGTGCAGCGCACCGGCATCCATGAGCGGCGCATCGCCGCCGCCGGCGAAGTGACATCGCAGATGGCCACCCAGGCAGCGCGGGCAGCGCTGGCGCATGCGCACCTGGACCCGCAAGCGATCGATCTCATCGTGCTCGCCACATCCACGCCGGACAATACCTTTCCCGCCAGCGCGGTCGCGGTGCAGGCCGATCTAGGCATCACTCATGGCGCGGCGTTCGATCTGCAGGCGGTGTGCTCCGGGTTCGTCTACGCGCTGGCGACGGCCGACGCGCTGCTGAGATCCGGCGCCTTCTCCCGCGCGCTGGTGATCGGGGCCGAGACCTTTTCGCGGCTGCTCGACTGGACCGACCGCACCACCTGCGTTCTTTTCGGCGACGGTGCCGGCGCTGTCGTGCTGGAAGCCCAGGAGCTGGCGGGAACGCCGAACGATCGCGGCGTCCTGACCGTGAAGCTCCGGTCCGACGGACGTCACAAGTCGAAGCTCTTTGTGGACGGCGGGCCGTCATCGACCGGCACGGTCGGGCACTTGCGCATGGAAGGCCGCGAGGTATTTCGCCACGCCGTCGCGATGATCACCGACGTCGTCCATGACGCGTTCAAGGCGACAGGGTATACTGTCGCCGATATCGATTGGTTCGTTCCGCATCAAGCCAACAAGCGGATCATCGATGGCTCGGCGCACAAGCTCGGGATACCGGCGTCCAAGGTCGTCACGACGGTCGACCGGCACGGCAATACGTCGGCGGCATCGATACCGCTCGCTTTGGCGGATGCCGTCGCGGACCGGCGCATCAAGCGCGGCGACCTTTTGCTTTTGGAGGCGATGGGCGGCGGATTTACATGGGCAGCGGCGCTGCTGCGCTGGTGAGAAGTCGGCGGAGGGGCGTTGACCGTTCGGTGAGAAGTCAATATCCTTGATAATTCAGTACGATACGATGGTCGATGCGAATCGGTCACCGAAAGCGGGGCTGGCGATGACGAGGAAGACGATCACGCGCGCCGATTTGTGCGAGGCGGTCTACCAGAAAGTCGGTCTGTCGCGCACTGAATCAGCGACGCTGGTCGAGCTGGTCCTCAAAGAAATCACCGATTGTCTGGAGCGCGGCGAAACGGTGAAGTTGTCGTCGTTCGGGTCTTTCGTCGTGCGCAAAAAAGGCCAGCGCATCGGCCGAAATCCGAAGACCGGGAAGGAAGTGCCGATCTCGCCGCGGCGCGTGATGGTGTTCAAGCCTTCCGCGATCCTCAAGCAGCGGATCAATTCCGATTCCGACGCCGCCGAGCTCAACGGCAACTAGTCACCAGCGGGGAGTGGGGCCCTGGAAAAGGCGCCGGACGCGTTCCGCACCATCAGCGAGGTCGCCGAGGAGATCAACGTTCCTCAGCACGTGCTGCGCTTTTGGGAGAGCCGGTTCACGCAGATCAAGCCGCTCAAGCGCGGCGGCGGACGCCGCTACTATCGCCCGGACGATGTCGATCTGCTGCGCGGTGTGCGCCACCTGCTCTACGGCGAGGGTTACACCATCCGCGGCGTGCAGCGCATCCTGCGCGAAGAAGGACTGTCTTTCGTTCAGGACGTCTGGCGCGCCGGCGCAGAGCCGCCGCCGCCCAAGCTCGACGAAGACCAGAGCGATGAAGACCGCGAAGACGTCGTCGCCGAGCAAGCGTCGCCGCGCGAGGGGCGCGAGCCGTCGTTCTTTGCCGTATCACCGGGCGTCGACGAGCCGTCAGACGATGATGAAGTGCCGGTGCGGCGTGAACCGACCATCGTGCCGCCTGCGGCGGCCGAGCCACCGCGTGCGCGGCTTGGCGCCGACAGCGAGGATCGGCGTAAACTGCAAAGCGTGGTGGATGATCTTATCGCCTGCCGAAGCCTAATCGACGCCGCGATCGCCGAAAGCAATCAAGACGACGCTGCCTGACGCCGCGGCGGAGCGGTAGCCGGCGGTTCGCCCCGCGCTATCGATCAGGTGTGGTTTCCGGACGCCATGCCGGGCTTCGGGCGACGGACGATGCGCTGGGTCTGCACCCGCACGCAGCCCGTGGCGCCGCATACATTGGCGACCTGCTGAACGATTGAACCGCTCGCGCCGGCGCTGAAAGCTGACGGCGATCCAAACGGGGCAGCCTCGGCCCGATCGCCGGAAACTCCGCTCGACAACACGAAGGCGACGGCGAGTGCCGTGAAAAGGATTCCGCGCATGTTTGTCCTCAAGGAATGTTGCGGTTAGGCGAGCCGGACCGGCGCGCCGAATCAAATAGCTTGCAACGCATCATACCGGAGCGACGTCCGCATTTCGCGATGGGCGCGATCCGTCCGCGGGCGACCCGCGCCGGTGCGATGAACCAAAGTCGCACGAGCGTTTTATTGCTGAGACATTTGTCGCCGTTGGCTTGCTGAGATTATCATCATGGCGATGCCCCGAGATCGTCCGCCGACGATGCGGCGTGCAACGTGAGGCCATACGCAACGTCAAAATCGGAACGAGACCCAGCCGACGAAAGGACAAGCAATCATGGCAAAGACCGCAAGCGACAGTGACGATCCGGAACCGATCCGCGGCGATCGCGGCGCGACCATCCTCGGTCCTCGGAACGTGCCCGTCGAACGCGAAAATCCCGATTTGCTGGCGTCGCCGTATACTGATTCCGGCACGATCCCGAACCTGAAATTTCCCTTTGCCGCCGCGCGCAATCGTCTCCTGAGCGGCGGTTGGGCGCGTGAGGTCACGGTGCGCGAACTGCCGGCGGCGACTGAACTCGCCGGCGTGAATATGCGGCTGAAGCCGGGAGGCATCCGTGAGATGCACTGGCACAAGGAAGCCGAGTGGGCCTACATGCTGGCGGGACGGGCGCGCATAACCGCCGTCGACGAGGAAGGCCGCACCTTCATCGACGATGTCGGCGTCGGCGACTTGTGGAATTTCCCCTCGGTCATCCCGCACTCGATCCAGGGCCTGGAGGAAGGCTGTGAATTCCTCCTCGTGTTCGACGACGGCAATTTTTCGGAGAACGAGACCTTTCTGATCACCGACTTGTTCGCGCACATCCCGCGCGACGTCCTGGCCAAGAATTTCGGCGTTCCGGAATCGGCGTTCGCCAACATCCCCGTCGACTACGAACACGACCGCTACATCTTCGCCGGGAAGGTCCCCGGTTCGAAGGCAGCCGACACCATGCGGTCAGCCGCCGGCGTCGTGCCGCAGACTTTCAGTCACCGGATGATGGCGCAGGAGCCGATCAAAACCGACGGCGGGTGGGTGCGCATCACGGATTCCACCAACTTCCCCGCGGCGTCCACTATCGCCGCGGCGATGGTGAACGTCGAGCCGGGCGCGATGCGCGAGCTGCATTGGCATCCACGCGATGAGTGGCAGTATTACATCGCGGGAAGCGCGCGGATGACCGTGTTCGGGTCGAGCGGAAAAGCGCGCACGTTCAACTATCAGGCGGGCGACGTCGGCTGCGTGCCGCACGGCATGGCGCACTACGTCGAGAATCTCGGCGACGGACCGCTGCGTTTTCTGGAGCTGTTTCGCAGTCCGCGCTTCTCCGACGTGTCTCTCAACCAGTGGATGGCTTTGACGCCGCCGGAACTGGTGCAGGCTCACCTGAACCTGGACCGGGAAACGATGGCGGTCCTGCGCAAGGACAAGCCCATCATCGTCAGATGATCCCATTGTCGGATGAGCCCATACCGCCGGAGGCGGGCAAGGTGCCCGCGGTCCGCCAATCGCGCGGACCGCGGGTGAGACGAGCGAGATCTATTCGGGCACGACCTCTGGGGAATCCCTGGGAAACCGGGCGATGACGGCCGGATCGAGATTGAACGTCGCGGCGACCATCTCGGGCGGCACGTGCGTGAGCCAGTTGGACAGCGACACTTCCTCGTAACGGTCGGCCTTGAAGACGGCCGCGAATACGAGGTCGGTCGTGCCGGTATTTTCGACATAGTGGCCGAGGCTTTTCTTCACATAGCCGATGTCACCCGCATGGAAATCAGCGGTCATGGCGGCCGGCCCTGTGTCGAAGACCGTCATCCGTCCGGTGCCTTTCAGATAATACTGCCACTCGTCCGCGTTCGGATGCCAATGCATCTCCCGCAGGCCGCCGGGCTTTACCGTCACCAAAGCGGAGGCGACGCTCTTGGCGACATGGAAGTTGCGGCTGTCGGCAACCTGGGTCTTTCCGCTCTTGGTCACTTTGTGCGGCGTCGAACCGGCAAGCGAGAACACGAACGGAAACTCGGGCTCGCCGGCCTTTGACGCCACCGACGCCTGCGCCTCGGCCAGCGGGCCCGGCACCTTGCCCTGAAATATCCACTTGTTGTGCAGCGGAATGTTGCGGAATGACTCGGCTGGGACGCCGAAATTCTTCGCCAAGACTTCGGGAGGGGTGTGCGCCAGCCAGTCGGTAGGCAACAGCGTGTTGAATTCCGACGATGCGCCGTTGTCGAAGGCCAGGACGAACTCGCAGCCGTCGGGGCCGAGGCCCTGCAGCGAGTGCGGCAGCCCGGCCGGGAAGTACCAGAGATCGCCTTCCGTCACGTCGCGAACCGATGCACGGCCTTGGGCGTCGAGGATCGTGATGCGGCAATTGCCGTAGGTCATGATCGACCACTCGGCTTGCTGATGCCAATGCAGCTCGCGAATACCGCCGGCGGAAAGCCGCATGTTCACGCCGGCAATCTCCGTGGATATCGCGAAATCCGATTGCGTCACCTGCCGCGCCCAGCCGCCGTCCTGGATGCGCTTCGATGCCAGATTGAACGAGGCCCAGAATTGCGGCATGCCGCCGACGTCGGTGGCCGGCGGATTGAGAAACGACGGCATGTTGTTGGCGAGCGCCGGGTCCTGCGGCCCCGGGTCCACCAGCGCGTTGGGATTTGTGACGTTGACCGCGCCCTGCGGCGGCTCGTCCGGATTCCCGAATGTCGCCGCCTGCGCCAAAGTTGCGGCCGCCGCCGTAGCCGCGCCACCGGCCGCTGCGGTCGTCAGTATGTTACGGCGTGATATCGATTTCATGATTTCCTCTGTCGGGTGCCTCGGCCTGGAATCGCACGCGGTACTTTCGCCGCTAATCGTCGGTCAATCCAGACCGGCCTGCCATCGTTTAGCGTGGCCGGTCCGAGCCCAACCCTAAATCAACGGAATGTGCGAAATTTAAACGGCGAGGAATTGCAATTCTTTTTATCAACAAGTCTTTTTATCAAGATGTCTTTTTATCAAGCGGCACGACTATCAGTGATCAGAGCGCCGAAATGCGAACCGACATTTCGGCGCCCGACCTGAACGGATCAGGACAGCGGCACTGTTATTTGCCTGGCGGCTTGTAGGCGCCACGCAGCTTCGCCGCCGTATGCCGGACGTGCGTCACTTCCTCCTGCGTTAAGAGACGCGTGAGTTTGACGTGGTGCAGGGCGCCGGACGCCACCACAACGCCCGAAATCGCAGCCGCGGCTGCGGGGTCGGTGACGTCGAAGATCGCCAGCACGCCCGGCCCGTCAGCGGGCGTGGAGTACATCGAGATCAATTTGCCGCCGGCAGCTTCTACGAGTGTTTTGGCTGCTTCGTAGCGATTGGCGTTGGGATTTTCCATAATGCTATTGAGAGCTTGTGGTGTGTATTGCCCGGTGAAGCAGAAATGCATGACCATTTACCTCCCGTTGCATTTAGTTTCCAACGCAATCAGGCTACACCCCATTGGCCATTGCGTCACCGGCCTTCGCGCAGTGACATGGCGATCGAGAGATTGAGAGCGGGATTTTGAACGAACGAATTCGCGACCGCCGAATGGATAGCGGATGCGTGGCAGCTTCCGGCGCTGGCGCTGATGCGTCGCGCCGTATTGCGTCAGTCGTGTCTTTTGATTTCACGCGTCGGGTTGCCGAATTCATCGACATACCAGGCCCCGTTATCGGCACCCCCACCGGTCCTGGCCGTCGTTTCCCTCGGGGCTCCGCATTCTTCGGCGAGCGACACGTTGCATGTGCGGCACTCGAAGGTGCACAGGTCAGGCAATCCGTTAAATCGGACCGTCTTTCTGGCAAGCCGCATCGGCTGGGCACAACTCGGGCACCGGGGCTGCTTTGGCGCGGACTTGTTGGCGCGTTCGGGAGACATGGCGTGGCTCTGTTCAGGGTGAGGCAAGCGCGGCATCGACGGCTCGCAGCGGCGAGCGGTGGTGCGCATGGCGGGTAAATAGGTGCGGCAGTCTTTCCGCGAGGTTGCCGGCGGATTAATTTTTGCCAATGTCGTCCGCGCGGCCGGCGCCTTTACCACTTCCGGGCGGCGGATGCCTGGCTCAGCAGGTTTGCCGCATCGAGTGGCGCATCAAGGGACAACTCGGTCATCTCATAGGCGCGGCGGAAGTCGTCCATGTGCTTGTGCATCCAGACACGCGCGCCTTCGGCGTCCTGCTTGCTGAGACACTCGAAGATGTAACGATGGGCGTCGAACACGCGGCGATACGTCTTCAGCCTCGGCAGGATGATCTGACCGGCCGGTATGAATAGAGAAGTGACAGGCTCGTGCGCCAGCGCGAGGACGCGATTGCCGGCGATCTTGGCGAGAATTTCGTGGAATTCACGATCCAGCCCGACGAATCCGATTACGTCGGCAGCGCCGCCGCTTTCGATCCGCTGCACCGCCGAATTCATCGCTTCCAGGTTGGCCGAAAGCTCGGCAAGGCCGTTTGCGTCGGCGTGGCGCGCGGCGCGCTCGGCAATGGACGGCTCGAGCACCATCGAGGCCTCCCACAGTTCGC
This sequence comes from uncultured Alphaproteobacteria bacterium, assembly GCA_963850245.1. GTDB lineage: Bacteria > Pseudomonadota > Alphaproteobacteria > Rhizobiales > Xanthobacteraceae > BOG-931. The sequence continues at coordinate 12,236 of CAWKLA010000005.1, forward strand.
GGAAGGTCACGGAGTGGAGGATCAGCGCGCGGCTCGCCGAGGAGGCGAGATCCAAATAATGCGGGACCGAGATGCGCGGCCGTTTGGCGCCGTTGCGCTCGACAAGCCCGCTCTGCTCCAGGAGCCGTATTCCCTCCCTGACAGTCGAGCGGTTCACGCCGAGTTGCTCGGCAAGCTGGGTTTCTGCGGGGAGGGGGTCGCCGGCGCGAAGGCGACCGGCAAAAATCTCACGTTCGAGCGCGTCGTAGACCAGCCGATAGGCGGGCGCTCGTTCTATGCGCGTGAATTCGTGCTCTTGCACCAATCGCTCCTCGTCTGACGCCGCGGCGGGTCGATAGCCGGGGCATGTCGATCCGCCAAGTCTGTCCGGCGTCCGGGTCGGATTGACGTACCGGGCCAAAATGGTACCCTAAAATGAATTGTCGGACAAACGGACTGTCGGCCAGGTTAATGGCCCGCCCGGAGGAAACGTGGTCGGAAGGTATGGTCGCGCCCAATATTGAGCTGCAATGGGGCCCTTCGAGCGCCCGGCTGACGCTGGCCCGACCCGAGCGGCTCAACCCGCTGGATTGGCCGACAATCCGCGAATTGCGCGTTGCGGTCGCGGAAATCGACGCGAAAGCTGGAATCGACGCTGTCGTCATCACCGGCAGCGGCCGGAGCTTTTCGGCTGGCGGCGATCTGGAGGGGTATCTTCAGCTTTACCGCGATCCGGACAGGTTCGCGGCCTTCCTCGACGATTTCTTCAAGCTGCTCGATGCGATCGAGGCTTCCAACAAGATCTATATCGCCGCGGTCAACGGCGTCTGCGTTGCGGGAGGCCTGGAGTTGCTGCTGGCGTGCGATCTCGTCGTCGCCGCGGCCTCGGCCCGGATTGGCGACGGGCATCTTAATTTCGGTCAACTTCCCGGTGCCGGAGGTTCGCAACGACTGCCGCGTGCGATCGGTCTTTTGCGCGCCAAGCATCTGATCCTCACCGGCGCGCTGCTGAGCGCGACAGAGGCCGAACGCATAGGCCTCGTCAACGAGGTCGTAGCCGACGACCAACTGGAGGCTGCAGTCGAACGACTGATCGTGGGCCTTTCCGAGAAAAGCCGCGTCGGTCTCCGCGGCGCCAAGCATCTTGCGAACCTGACGCTGACGAAAGACCTGGCCAGCGGGCTGCGGGAAGAGATGCAATTCGTTCACCGCTACGCCACCACCGAACCCGATGCGACCGAGGGTCTTCTGGCGTTCAGGGACAAGCGTAAGCCCGTATTTCGAACCGACCTGCAGGAATAGTCATGTACAAATTGCGCGACAAATACGCGATCGCCGGCATCGGCTGGACCGACTACTCGAAAAAGTCCGGGCGGACCGTGCGCAGCCTCGCATCGGAGGCCAGCCTGAACGCCATCGCGGATGCCGGGTTGAAGGTTTCCGACGTCGACGGCTTCGTCAGCTTCAACTTCAACAACTCGGTTCCGGCCATCGCGGTGGCGACCGAGATCGGCGTTCCGGCGGCGCGCTACGCCAACGACTTTCTCAGCGGCGGCAACGCCGCCAACATGATCATCCTCACCGCCGCCGCCGTGATCGAAGCGGGATTGGCGGAAACCGTGGTTTGTTATCGCGCCATGAACGGCCGCTCCGGTTTCCGCCTCGGCGGCGGCCGCGATCTTTCCGCCTATGGCATTACCCAGTTCACTGCACCGTATGGTTGGATCACATATCCGCAGGCGATGGCGATGTGGTGCCGCCGGCACATGATCGAATACGGCACGACGGCCGAGCAGCTTGGCGAGATCGCCGTCACCTTCCGCTCGAATGCGGTGTCCAATCCGCGCGCCATGCAGCGCGACCCGATTTCGATGGACGACTACATGGCGTCGCGCATGATCGTCGACCCGTTTCGGATGCTCGATATCTGCCTCGAGACCGACGGCGCCTGCGCGGTGGTGGTCACGTCGGCCGAGCGGGCGCGGGATCTGCGCCGCAAGCCGATCTACATTTCCGGCGGCGCCTACGGCGGCGGCCCCGATCAGGGCGAAGATCTGTTCGACGCCATCCGCTGGCCGGATCATTCTCACAATTATGCGAAATATATCGCCGACGATCTCTGGCGCAGCGCGGGCATGGGCCCCGAAGACATCGACATCGCGCAAATCTACGACTGCTTCACCTACAGCATCATCATGCAGCTTGAAGGTCTTCGGTTCTGCAAGGAAGGTGAGGGCGGGCCGTTCGTGCAGGGCGGCCGCATTGCACGCGACGGCGCGCTGCCGCTTAATACCCACGGCGGGCTGCTGTCGGAAGGGTATATCCACGGCCTCAACCATGTCATCGAGGCGGTGCAGCAATTGCGCGGCGAAGCCGGTCCGCGCCAGATCGACGACGTGGAAACCTGCCTGACGACGGCGGGAGCCATGACGTGCGGCAGCGCGATGGTGCTGAGGAATTAGGATGTCCTACGCCAAGCCACTTCCCGTTGTTGACGCCGATACCAAGCCGTTCTGGGACGGCTGCCGGCAGGGCAAGCTGTTGCTGCAACGTTGCACCCAATGCGGTCATGTTCGCTTTCCGCCGACGCATTTTTGTTCGAAGTGCAATTCGTCCGGATACGAATCGATTGAAAGCAGCGGGCGCGGCCGTGTTTTTAGCTGGATCGTTGTGCGCCACCCGGTACCGCGCGACATTTACGCCGCCGAGGTTCCCTACGTCGTCGCTTTGATCACGCTCGACGAAGGCGTGCGGATTCCGAGCAACATCGTCGGAGTTGCACCGGAACAGGTAACTGCGAACATGCCGGTGCGTGTCAAATTCGTCGAGGCGACGCCCGAGATTACCTTGCCTGTGTTTGAAAGCGTACCGGAACAAAAATGAGTGCCCGCGCGCAAAGCAAAGTCGAACGCGGCGCGCACGAGCTGCCTTTCATGGATTCCGCGCGGCTGGCGCGGCTCGCCGCACTGTCGCGAGCGGAACTGGAGGCGCTGCAGCGCCGCCGACTGCGCGTCCAGCTCCAGCGGCTGCATGGGACGAGCGCCTATTATCGCCGGCTAATGGACAAGGCGGGTCTCGCCGCCGACGCGGTGGTCTCTCTGGAAGAGTTCCGCGAGCGGTTTCCACTCTCGACCAAATCCGATTTTCTCGCCGACCAGAGCGAGCACCCGCCGTTCGGCCAGCGTCTCGGCATCGCCCGCCAGGAGGTTGCGCTGGTCAACATGACCGGCGGAACATCCGGGCAGGGACAGGAAATCTACGGCCGCTCTCAGCGCGACGTTCACATGCAGGGTTATCTGCATGCGCTGCCCTGGTTTCTCGCCGGCCTGCGGCCGGGCGACATCGCGGTGAACTGCGTGCCGGCGGGCGGTCTCACGACCGGCGGCTGGGGACCGGGCGAAGGGCTGCGCATCATCGGCGCCACCGCGTTCCACGTCGGCGGCACGTTGTCGACCGATGCCAAGATCGATCTCATGCTGCGGATCGGCGAGGTCAATTTCATCTACGCCTCGACGAATTACCTTCACACCCTGACCGAGGCGATGCTGCGCCGCGGGCTGGAGCCGAAACGAGCGTTTCCGACCTTGCGTACCTTGTTCATCGCCGCCGAGGGTTACCCCATCGAGTGGGCGGAGCGCATCGAAGCACTGTGGGGCTGCCGTCTGCAGGAAGGTTACGGCAGCACGCAATGCGCCGGCTTCGGCGCTTCGACATGCGCCGACGGCGTTCTGTCGCCGGGCGGCGGCCGTGGCCTGATGCACCTGTTCGAATGGGAGACCCTGTTCGAGGTTATCGATCCGGTAACGCTCAGGCCCGTTGCGTCGGGCGAGACCGGCGAGCTCGTCGTCACCAACCTGTCGATCGAGGGTTCTCCGGTCATTCGTTTCCGCACCGGAGACGCCGCGCGCTACATCTCCCATCGCGACACCGGGTCGGGCCGCGCCTGGGACGCGATCGAGTGCGGCACGATCGGCCGGTTCGACGACATGCTCAAGATCCGCGGCAACAATGTCTGGCCTTCGGCCATCGACTCCGCCGTTTTCGCCCATCGCGAGGTCGCCGAGTATGCCGGCCGCGTTTACACCAGCGCGGACGGCAAGACCGAGATCGAGGTTCGCGTCGCCCTGGCCGACCATGCCCGCCTCGACGCCGAGGCAAGCGCGCGATTGCTTGACGCCGTCCGTGCGAGCATCAAGGAGCGTACCAATATCTGGGTGACGATGGTCGTCTGCGAACGCAGCGACCTGCCGGAATTCAACTACAAAGCCCGCCGCTGGAAGGACGAGCGACAACAGGGCTACCGATTGTAGGGAGACGTTTGGTGAGGAATAGACCCGACGCGGCGGATGCGGATATCCGCGAACACAGGATTTTGGCGCGCATGCTCGCCGACGCCGACGTCCTTTGCGGCACCGGCGACGCGCTGCTCTCCGGCCAGTATCGCTATCTGCGCGGGCGAATAGCCGCGCTGGTCGAACTCACGTCGCCGATCGAAAGCGAAGAGGGCGCCGCATGAGCCGGCTTGCCGGCAAGGTGGCGCTCGTCACCGGGGCCGGCTCCGGCCTCGGCCGCGCTGTCGCGCGGCGCTTTGCTGTCGAAGGCGCGAAGGTTGTCGTCACCGATGTCGATGATGCGCGGGGCAGCGCCGTTGCGGCCGACATCGGCGGGAACGCCGCTTTCATTCGCTGCGACCACACCTCGAGCGAGGACGATGGCCGTGCGGTTGCGTTCGCAGTGGAGCGCTTCGGTTCGCTCGATATCGTCCACAACAATGCCGGCGGTCCGTTCACCGGGTCGTTCGAGACAGTGGACGACGCGACGCTCGAACGCGTACTGCGCACCAATTTGTTTGGCGTCATGCAGATGTCGCGCGCCGCGCTGCCGCACTTGCGCGAGAGCGCGAGCCGCAATCAAGCCGGTTCGTCGCTGCTTTTCACGTCTTCCTTGCAGGGCCTCAAGGCAAAGCCGAATTTCAGCCTCTACACGGTCGCCAAGCATGGCATCGTCGGCCTCGTGCGCAGCCTGGCGCTCGAACTCGCGCCGCATAACGTGCGGGTCAATGCGCTCTGCCCGACCGTGGTTGCGACGCCGATGCTCAAGGCCTTCCTGCCGGGCATGGCAGCGGACGACGCGGACGCCATGAATCGTTTTCGCGCCACTATTCCTCTCGGCCGCATGCCGGAGCCGGAGGACGTGGCGAGCGCGGCGCTGTTTTTGGTCTCCGACGAGGCGCGCATGATCACCGGCGTGGCGCTGCCCGTGGACGGCGGCCAGATGGCGATGTGAAGCGATGAGTATTGCTGAACTCTTCGACCTTCAGGGCCACGTGGCCGTCGTCACCGGCGCCGGCGGCGGGATCGGCAGCGCGGCCGCGGTGACGCTCGCCGAAGCCGGTGCGGACCTTGCGCTTGTCGGCCGCAACGTCGCGAAACTGAAGGAGACCGCCGCACGCGTGGCGGGCGTCGGCCGCGAAGCGCTGGTCGTCGAAGCCGACGTGACCGACGAGGCGGCCGTCGAGGCCGCGCGTGATGCCGTGATTGCCAAATTCGGCCGCGCGGACATCCTGTTCAACAATGCCGGGATCACGTCGCCGAAACTCCTCGCCGACATGTCGCTCGACGAATGGCGGCTGATCAACGAGGTCAACCTCACCGGCGCGTTTCTTTGCTCGCGCGCGTTCGCCAAGCCGATGATCGAGAAGCGGCGCGGCCGCATCATCAACATGGGCTCGATCCTTTCCGGGCGCGGCATGGCGACCCGAACCGCCTATTGCGCGACCAAGGCCGGGCTCGCGAATTTCGGCGCCGCGCTCGCCTTCGAGCTCGGGCCGCACGGCATCACGGTCAACACGATCGGTGCAACTGTCATCGTGACGGACCTCAATCGCGAGCTGATACGCACCCAGCCGCAGCTTTATCAGAAAGTGCTCGACCGCTCGGCTATCGGCAGGCTGGGCGAAGTCGAAGACGTGGTCGGCGTCCTGGCGTTCCTCGCATCCCCGGCGGCCGCTTTCATCACCGGACAGACCATTTACGTCGACGGCGGCTACACGGCCGGATGAGAGGCGAACGATGCTCATCCAGGTCCTGAACGGCATAGTCTATGGCGGCCTTCTTTATCTGCTCGCGGTCGGCCTGGTGCTGATCTTTGGCTTGCGCGAGGTGGTGAATTTCGCCCACGGCGCGCTGTTCATGGTCGGCGCCTATATCGGCTTTTCAGTCGCGGCGGCCGGGTATTGGTGGGGAGGGCTGCTGGTTTCGGTCGTGGCGATGGCGATTGTCGGCTGCGCGCTCGACGCGACGGTGTTTCGTTCGCTGCGCAAGCAGGATCATATGGTGACGGTACTGGTCACCTTTGGCCTGCTTCTCATCCTGGAGACCGTCGTCACCACGATCTGGGGGAAGGCCTATTTGCGATATCCTGTTCCGGCGCTGCTGTCGGGCACCGTTGAACATCGAAGGGTCGCCGTTTCCTATCTACCGGTTGTTCGTCATCGGCGTCAGTTTCGCCGTCGCGATTCTGCTCACCGCGTGGCTGAGACTGACGCGCACCGGATTATACATCCGCGCCGCAAGCACGGACGCGCGTGTCGCGTCGATCCAGGGCGTCAACGTCGATCGCCTGAGCCTGATCGTGGTCGGCCTCGGTACCGCCTTGGCCGGACTGTCGGGCGTCGTCGCCGGACCGCTGCTGACGCTGTCGCCGACGATGGGAAATTACATTCTGATCGATTCTTTCATTGTCGTCGTCATCGGCGGCCTCGGCAGCTTTGCCGGCGCGTTTGTCGCGGCGCTGCTCATCGGACAGATCCATAACTTCGGCGCCATCTATCTGCCGTGGGCCGCGACCATTCTGCCGTTCCTGCTGATGGTCGCGATCCTGATCTGGCGCCCCACCGGACTTGCGGGCTCGCGCGCATGACCGCGATCGCGCAGGATCGGATCGGCGCGGGCCGGGGACGCAGTATCAGCGCCGGTCCTGCTGATCGTAGCGGCGGGCGCGGCGGCGATACTGGCCGGCTTTGCTCTGCCGTGGGTCATCCCGTCGAAAATCGCGCTGTCGCTCCTGGCGCAAGCGCTGTTTGACGCGCTGCTGGCGACGAGCGTGGGCTTCCTCATTTTGCAGAACGGGCGCGTGAGCTTTGGCCAGGCGGCATTTTCCGGTCTCGGCGGATATGCCTTCGGCGTCCTTGTTGCTCGCAAGCTCGTCGGCGCGGAGGCGGCGCTCGCCGTGGCGCTGGTACTGCCGACGCTGACCGCCTTCCTCCTCGGTCTCGTCATCGCACGGGTCAGCGGCGTGGCGCACGCGATGCTGACGCTCGCGGTCGGGCAGGCGTTGTACGAGATCGCGTTCCGCTGGCGCGAACTCGCCAAGGGCGACGACGGCATGTCGTTCGATTTGCCGGCGCGGATTTTCGGTTTCCCGTCCCGCGTATTCCAGGATCCCGGCTTTGATGGTCGTGCTGGCGTGGTCGATCCTGGTCGTAGTGCTGGTCGGGCTCGCTTTGTTCACGCGCAGCCGGACCGGGATGCTGGCGGCGGCGATACGCGACAACGAGGAGCGCGCGCGTTTTCTCGGGTATTCGACGACAATGCCGCGGGCGCTCGTCTACGCCATCGCCGCGTTGGTCGCCGCCGCGGCTGGCGTGCTGCAGGCGGCCTATAACGGCTACATCGCGCCACAGATGTTTCATTGGACCGTCTCCGGCTTCGCGCTGATCATGGCGATCATCGGCGGCGCCAAATTCATCATTGGTCCGGCGGTCGGGGCAGTCGCGCTGTTTTACGTCAAGGACGCCGCAGGCCAGTTCGCCGAATACTGGCCCGCCATCGTCGGCGTCACGCTGGTCGTGGTCACCCTGACGATGCCGCAGGGGATTGTCGGTCTGCGTTCGTCTTCTCTGGCTGCAAGGAGTGCGGCGATGACCGAGTTCGTGCTCGAGGGGATCGGCCTGACCCGGCGTTTCGGCGGCTTCGTTGCTCTCGATGGCGTGGACATAGCGGTGCGGCGCGGCGAAATTCGCGGCTTGATCGGCCCGAACGGCGCCGGCAAATCGACGCTGATCGACGTTCTGTCCGGCCGCGCCAAGAACCGCGGCGGCCGCGTTCTTCTCAACGGCGAAGACGTGAGCGATCTCAAGCCGCAGCACCGCCGCAGGCGCGGCATGGCCCGATCCTTTCAGCGGACCAACATTTTTCCGGAGCTTACGGTCGAACAGCAATTGCGTGTCGCCTCCTGGGCGGTGGCCGACGCCGACATCGCCGAAGTGATGCGGGAACTCAATCTCGGCGAGCTTGCCGGCCGGCCGGCGGGAGATATCAGTTACGGCGATCAGCGCCGTCTCGATCTCGCGCTGTCGCTGGTCGGGCGGCCGAGCGTGCTGCTTCTCGACGAGCCCGCCGCCGGCCTCACGACGGAGGAATCGTTCAAGCTCGCCGGCATTCTGCGCGATCTCGCCAATCGCTGGAATGTCACGGTCCTCTTGGTCGAACACGACATGCAAGTCGTTTTCTCGATCTGCGACCGGATCAGCGTTCTGCATCTCGGCCGCACCCTGAGCGAAGGCACTTGCGCCGAAATCAGGAGCAACCCGACGGTCGTCGCGGCCTATCTGGGGACGGAGGCGTGATGTCGCTTCTGGCTTTCCACGACGTGCACGCGCTCTACGGCCACGCCCGCATCCTCAACGGCGTGAGCTTCGACGTCGGCGCGGGTGAGCGCGTGGCATTGATGGGACGTAACGGCGTCGGCAAGACAACGGTGGTCAACACGCTGTGCGGCGTGGCGCGGATCGACCGCGGCCGCATCGAGGTACGCGATCGTCCGCTGACGCACCTGCGCGGTTACACCGCGGCACAAAACGGCATCGCCATCGTGCTTCAAGGGCGCGGCATCATCCCCCATCTCACCGTCGAGGAAAATCTTCTGCTCGGCGCTGCCACCAGGCGGCAAGGCCAGTGGTCGCTGGCGCGCGTGCAGGAGCGGTTTCCGATATTGCGCGAACGGCGGCGTAATCCAGGTCTGGCGCTGAGCGGCGGGCAGCAGCAGCTCCTGGCGATCGGTCGCGCGCTGTTGGCAAATCCCGACCTGCTGATCCTTGACGAGCCGAGCGAAGGTTTGGCCCCGGTGATCGTCGACGATCTCGCCGCGCTTCTGGTCGAGCTGAGCGGGAACGGCATCGGCATTCTGCTGATCGAGCAGAACGTCAGTCTCATCCACCGCGTAGCCGAGCGCTTTTATGTTTTGTCCAAGGGGGCCGTGGCCGAGTCCGGCTCGCTGCGCAACGTCGATCGGGAAGCACTGCAACGTCACATCACAATCTGATCCGCGAAGGATCCGACCCAACATCAAGGAGGAAAGGCAATGCCAAAATCATTCAAGCTCTTCAGCACGGCGGTCTGTGCCGCGCTGCTGCTAGCCGCGGCGCTAGCGCTGGCGGTGTACGCTGCCGAGCCGTTGCGGATCGGTGTTCCGACCGATCTCTCCGGCACCTACGCAACGCTCGGCGAGGAAGTCATGCGCGCGGTTCGCTTCGCGGTGGACGAGGCGAACGCGAAGGGCGGGGTCGATGGCCGCGTTGTCGAGTACAAATCCTACGATACAGAAGCAAAGCCCGAGCTGGCGCGACGGCAGGCCGAGAAGCTGGTGTCGGAAGGCTATCCGATCCTCACCGGTCTGATCGCCTCGGGCGAGGGGCTTGCCATCGCGCCGCTGATGGAGCGCTGGGGTTCGATCTACGTGTCGACCATCAACAAGGCCGACGAACTCACCGGCGCAAACTGCGTGCCGCGGGTGTTCCGCGTCAACACGCAGTCGGCGATGGACGCTGCGACGGTCAAGCCGTGGCTGGCCGGACGCAAAGAGAAAAAATGGGCGGTGGTCGCGATCGACATCGCCTGGGGTCGCGGTTCGGGGCGTCTCTTTGGCGAGACCGCGAAATCGCAGGGCAAGGAGATTGTCGCCGAGCTTTACACGCCCGCGAACACCAACGACTTCGCGCCTTATATCGAGCAGGTCAAGAACAGCGGTGCCGAAGGAGTTTGGGTCGTGCTTGCCGGCCGCGACGCCATCAACTTCGCCCAGCAGGCGAAGCAGTTCGGCCTGACCGACGCCATCACCGTTGCCGGCGTGAGCTTCACCACCGACGGCACGGTGAAGACGCTCGGCGATGCGGCCAAGGGTATCTACGGCATCATCAATTACAGCTCGACGCTGGACACGCCGGAGAACAAGGCTTTCGTCAAGGCGTGGATGGAGAAATACAAAACTCCGCCGACCAACTTCGAGGGCGAAACGTATCTCGGCATGCAGGTGATTTTCCAGGCCGTGAAAGAAGCAAACAGCGTGAAGCCGGATGACGTCGCCAAGGCGTTGGCCGGCCATCAGTTCGATACGATCATGGGCAAGCTGACGATCCGCGCCGAAGACCACCAGTTGCTCAAGCCGAATTACTTCGGCTTGGTCGAAGACGTCGGCGGCACATTGCGTCCGGTGATCAAGACGACGGTGAGCGCGGCCGACGTGGCGCCGGCGGTGACCTGCAAACTAACGAACTAGCAACGACAAACAAACACGGCCGGGCACGCCCCGGCCGTGATCGTCTGCGGCGAAGTCCGGTTGTCAGCTTTGCCCCGACATCGACCGGCTTTGTGCAACCGCAAATGACGCGAAAGGCCAACGGCTGACGTCCCCTCGATCGCTCATCGGCATGCGTGAGCGGGCATTGGCTGTTCATGGCCGGACTGCCGTAACGCCTCACCGACAAAAAGCCCAATATTAGTTCGTAACCTGCCTAACTAATATTGACTACCACCCGCTGCTACGTTACTTAGGTGTATGACTAACTATTCGTCCAATCTCGATCGGGCGTTTCACGCTCTTTCTGACCCGACCCGCCGGGCAATCGTGGCGCGTTTATCGCGCGGTCCGGCGTCGGTCAGCGAATTGTCGCAGCCCTTCGAAATGGCGATGCCCACACTGCTGCAACACCTTCGGGTGTTGGAGGAAAGCGGCTTGATTGCTACCGCGAAAAGCGGCCGGGTCCGCAATTGCACGATACGGCTGGCTGGGCTCGACGCAGCCGCCGCGTGGCTCGAACGGCAGCGTACAACCTGGGAAAATCGCTTCGATCGCATGGAAGCCTACCTGACCGAACTTCACGCCCGAGAGACAAAGCATGGCAAGCGCAAACGATGAAAGCCACCTCGACTTGACCCTGACGCGGGAGGTCAAGCTGCCGCGGGAGTTGATCTGGATGGCGTGGACCGAGCCGAAGCACCTGATGCCTTGGTTCTGCCCGAAGCCATGGCAGACCGTAGAGTGCGATATCGATCTTCGTCCCGGCGGCATCTTCCGCACGATGATGCGCGGTCCGGACCAGCAATCGATGAACAACATCGGTTGCTATCTAGAGGTAATCAAGCCTCAACGGCTGACCTTCACAAGTGTCCTCGGTCCTGGGTTCCGTCCCGTGACCGATCCTTTCCTGTCGTTCACGGCGGTCTTGAACTTTGAAGCGATCCCCGGCGGCACTCGCTACACCGTCCGGGCACTGCATCGAAGCGATGCTGATCGGCAAAAACATGCGGAGATGGGTTTTGACCAGGGTTGGAGCAAAGCCCTCGATCAACTTATCGCTTACGCGCCGAACCTGAACGGCTGATTTGGAACGCAAGCGAACTGCGTTTCCGAGAATGGGCGGGCGTCCGAGTTCAGCACAGAACCGCATTGGCTGCACTGTCCGATCAGGGTCATTTTCGACGGATTCAGCGGGGGTTGTCGGCCGAGTTGACGTCAGCTTTGCCCCGAAAGCACCCGAGCCTCGCCAAGACAATCAGTCTATGGCTGCGCCTTTATAAGTCCGCGTCCTAGCAACGACAAACAAACACGGCCGGGCACGCCCCGGCCGTGATCGCTTTTTGAAAGTTTGGTCGTCAGCTTTGTTGCGCGGCTTTCCAGCCGAGTTCCGCCAACGGCATGGCCAGCAGGCCGACCTGAAGCGCGTTCGGAGCGCTGGCATTGCCCGCAAGCGCGCGGGAATAGACGCCCTGCGCGATCGACGCGAAGCGAAAGAACGCGAAGGCAAGAAAAAACGAATAATTCGTGATCGGTCCGTGGCCGGCGCTCGCGGCATAGCTGGCGAGATACTCCGCCTCCGAAGGAATGCCCAGCGTGGCCAGATCGCGGCCGGCGAGACCACCAAGGTTCGGCGTCGCCGGATCGAGATGCCAGATCATGCAATTGTAGGCGACGTCGGCCAGCGGATGGCCGAGTGTCGCCAATTCCCAATCGAGCACGCCGAGAACGCGCGGCTCCGACGGATGATACATGAGGTTTTCGAGGCGGAAGTCCCCGTGCGCGATCGTTGTTGTTTCACCGGCCGGGATGTTCGCGGGCAGCCAGGCAATGAGCTCGTCCATGGCCGGAATGGCATGGGTCTTTGCCGCCTCGTATTGCCTGGTCCACAACGAGACTTGCCGGGGCAGATAGCCGGCGGGCTTGCCGAAATTCTCAAGCCCGATCGCGCGCCAGTCCACCGCGTGCAGGCGCGCCATCACGTCGACCATCTCCATGTAGATCGCACGCCGGTCCGCAGGCTCGATGCCGGGAAGGGACGGATCGCGAAAAATGCGACCGTCCGCGAAATCCATCACGTAGAAGCTTGTGCCGATCACCGTGGAATCTTCGCACAGCAGCCGGGTCGGGATCACCGGCACGTTGCTATCGCGCAAAGCATGCATCACGCGATACTCGCGCTCGATCATGTGCGCCGACGGCAAGAGCTGCCCCGATGGCTTTTTCCGCAGTACGTATCGGCGGGCGCCGTTCTCGATCAGAAACGTCGGGTTGGACTGGCCGCCGCGGAACTGGCGGACCGTAAGGTCCGCCGTGAGCCCGTCGATGTGGGCGGCGAGGTAGGACGCGAGCCGGCCGACGTCGAAACCGTGGCCCGGGCGAATTTCGGTGACGTCGGCAGAACTCATTCCCGTGGGCACCCTGTCGATTGAGCCTTTGAATCCTATACAAGTTTCAGCCTGTCAATAGCTGTCCGATAAGCGGACTGTTGAACTGTCCGACAGAACCTTTATTTTGCCGGACTGCGCCATGGCGAGGTTTGAGGCCGCGCGGGCAAGGGCCAGGCGGCACCGCGAAAAGGCCCGGTGGGAGAGAATCTGCAATGTCGAGCGTCGAACTTCAGGCTACCAACTACCTCGAGGCGGCGATCGAGGCGGCCTCGCGCGGATCGGGCAGCAATTCCTCGAACGCGCGCCGCCGGGTCGAGAGCGTCGGCGTCGTCGGTGCCGGAACGATGGGCAGCGGCATCGCCATGGTTTTTGCGAACGCGGGCCTGCCGGTCACGCTGGTGGAAAAGGATGCCGATGGCCTCGCCCGAGGCCTCAGCCGGATCGGCGAAGTCTATCAGCGCCTCGGCGCAAAGAAGACACTGCCGGAGGCCGAGGTGGCGGCGCGACAAGCGCGGATCGACGGACAGACCGATCTCGCAAAGCTGGCCGATGCCGATCTCGTCATCGAGGCGGTGTTCGAGGACATGGCCGTGAAGCGCGACGTCTTCACGCGCCTCGATCGCGTCGCCAAGCCGGGCGCCATCCTCGCCAGCAATACCTCGGCGCTGGATATCGACGCGATCGCCGCGGTGACGTCGCGTCCGCAGGATGTCATCGGCCTGCACTTTTTCAGCCCCGCGCACGTCATGCGTCTGCTCGAGATCGTCCGCGGTGCAAAGACGGACCCGTCCGTCGTGGCAACCGCGATGGCGCTGGCGCAGCAGGTCGGCAAGGTCGGGGTCACGGTCGGCGTTTGCGACGGGTTCTGCGCCAACAGGATGCTCTATCCGTACCTGCGGCAGGCGGACTGTTTGATCGAGGAAGGCGCGCTGCCGCGGGATATTGATCGCGTGCTCACGTCGTTTGGCTTCGCGATGGGTCCGTGCGCGATGCTCGATATGGCGGGTCAGGATGTGGCTTGGTTCGTCCGTCAGCGGCAGCTGAAATCATGGCCGGCCAACATGCGTTATTCGCGCCTCGCCGATCTTTTGTATGAACGCGGCCGCCTGGGCAGCAAGACCGGCGCCGGCTGGTACCGTTACCCGTCCGGGCCGCGCTCTGCCGAGCCGGACCCCGAAGTCGAGGCAATGATCGTCGAGGAATCCTATCGTCTCGGCATCACGCGGCGCCGCGTCGCCGACGGCGAGATTCTCGATCGTTGCCTCTATGCTCTCGTCAACGAGGGCGCGCGTCTTCTCGGCGAGGGCATCGTTCGGCGATCGAGCGACATCGATCTTTGCTACGTCTACGGTATGGGTTTCCCGTCCCGGATTGGCGGCCCGATGCGCTGGGCCGACAGTATCGGCCTCGCCAATGTCTACGACGCCGTTGTCTCGCTGTACCGAAAGCACGATGAGAACTGGGCGCCCGCGCCATTGCTTGATGAACTGGCCGCGTCGGGCCGCAGCTTCGCCGATTTCGATCAGGCCGCCTCGGTCGCGCCGGTCGGTCGATAACGACGTGATCCCTCGCGCGGATTGGGCTTTCGCCGATGCCATTCATCGACCGCAGGACGCTTGATTTTCTCCTTTACGATTGGCTCGACGCGCCACAGCTCGCTTTGCATCCACGCTTCGCCAATCACAACCGGGAAACTTTCGACGCGATCCTCGATTTGAGCGCGCGCATCGCCGACGAACATTTCGCGCCGCATTACAAGGCGTCCGATCGCGACGAGCCCCGGCTCGAGGATGAGACTGTTCATGTCTTGCCGGCGATCAAATCCGCGTTGCAGGCCTGCGCTGATGCCGGACTGTTCGCGGCGTCTTTTGACGAGGATCTCGGCGGCACGCAGATTCCGGCGCTGATCCACACCGCATCGACCGCCCTGACGATGGCCGCCAACATCGCCACGGCGGCTTATCCGATGCTGACGGTCGCCAACGCCCGGTTGCTGGTCGCGTTCGGATCGCAGCAGCAGATCGACGTTTTCGCCCGGCCGCAGATCGAGGGTCGCTGGTTCGGCACCATGTGCCTGTCGGAGCCGCAAGCCGGTTCTTCGCTCTCCGATATCGCGACGCGGGCCGTGCCTGATGGCGACGACGTCTCGCTCGGCCAGCGATACCGTTTGTTCGGAAACAAGATGTGGATCTCGGGCGGCGATCACGACATCGCAGAGAACATCGTGCATCTGGTCCTCGCCAAGGTGCCCGGCGAGGATGGCCGCCTTAAGCCCGGCATGGCGGGGATTTCGCTGTTTGCTGTGCCGAAGCGGCTGCCCGACGGCGACGGTTCACCCGGTGAGCGCAACGACGTCGTGGTGGCGGGGCTCAATCACAAGATGGGTTATCGCGGCACGAGCAATTGTCTCCTCGCTTTCGGCGAAGGGACGCGCAACAGGCCGCAGGGCCAAGCCGGCGCCATAGGCTTCCTGATCGGCGAGGTCGGGTCCGGACTGGCCATCATGTTCCGCATGATGAACGAAGCGCGGATCGCCGTCGGCGTCGGCGCCACCGCGCTGGCCTGCCGCGGCTATCATCACTCGCTGGCCTATGCGCGCGAGCGGTTGCAGGGCCGGTCCCCGGCCGGCGCCAAGAGTGCCAACCAGCCGCAGCAGCCGATCATTGCGCACGCCGACGTCCGCCGGATGCTGCTGACGCAGAAAGCTTACGCGGAAGGCGCGCTCGCGCTCGTTCTGTATTGCGCGCGCCTCGTGGATGAAGAAACAAACGCCGGGACGGAAGAGCAACGCGCCGACATCGGCCGCCTGCTCGGGCTGCTTACGCCGGTGGCGAAGAGTTGGCCGTCCGAGTTCGGATTGGCCGCCAACGACCTCGCGATCCAAATTCACGGCGGTTACGGGTACACGCGCGATTTCGACGTCGAGCAGGTCTATCGCGACAACCGGCTCAACCCAATTCACGAGGGCACGCACGGCATTCAGGCGATCGACCTGGTCGGGCGAAAAATACTGCGCGACGGCGGCGCCGGTCTTGCACTGCTCGGCGGACGCATAACCGCCGCCGTCGATCGCGCGCGCCGGAGCAACGATCTCGCTGAAGAAGCCGAATCGATTGCGGAAGCGTGGCAGGACGTGCTCGACGTGGCCGCACATTTGCGGGAACAGCCGCCCGACAGGGCCATCCATAACGCGTCGGCGTTTCTTTCTGCATTCGGCCACGTGGTGGTCGCGTGGCTGTGGCTCGATCAATCGCTCGCCGCCGAGGCCGCCGAGCCCGGTTGGCGCGACGGGCGTTCACGCGTCTGCCGCTATTTCGTCACCACCGAATTGCCGAAAGCGCGCCAGCAACTGGCCCTGGTAAAATCTCTCGACAGCCAGGCGTGCGATTTTGCCGACACGCATTTTTGAGCGTTGCGCCTCGGCCGCTTTGTGTTGAGCGGTAGGGCGGGCTAATCTCCCACCTTGAGAGGCCACTCCGATGGGAGAAGACGCTATGGCGGATGCCGTCGTCACAGACCTCGAGATCGCTGTCCTTTGCGATTTGCTGGCGGGACCCGGCGCAAATCTGAAGGCACACAAAAAGAGCGTTCTCGATCAGCTTCTGGAAAAGGGGCTCGTCGAGCCCGCTTCCCGGGAAGAGTCGCCCGCAAAAGTCCGCCTGACCGCAAAGGCTCAGCACCTGCTCGCCGAACGCGGTGTCGGAATAAGCGGCGGCTAGGGCAGGGCGCCTCCCATTTCCGTCGTTTCATCCGTGGTCGAGGTGGACGCCCCAGGGTCGGGGAGGCTTGGTTCGCGGAATGCCGCCAAGGTCTCTCTGGCCTTGGCGGCGGACAGCGCTAATCTCGCTCGGCATTTTTCCGGGAGAAGTGTCAGCCACTCGACCGGGGTCAAGTTCCCACCGTCATCCAGCCCGAAAGGATTAACAAGCATGACCGCAGGAAAAAGCGTGAGACGCCAAATCGGAGCGCTGATGATGCTATCGTTAGCGCTCGCTCTCGCGGTGAGTGCGGTAAGCTCGACCGCAAAGGCGGAAGACGATGTTACGTGGTTCACCTATGTGAAGCTGCATTGCACGCCGGACAATCAGTCCCACTTCACAGACGTGACGATCGAACTCAACAAGGAAAATTTCGCGCCCCCTGCCGCGCCGATCGCCATCGGCGGCAACAAATCGGCTTCAAGGGCGTTCGTAGCTGGATTTGGCGCGCACTGGGGCGCTGCCGACCTGCAGAACCATCTCAATCACCCCACCCCCGCAGTTCAACTGTTCACGGTGCTCCGCGGCGTATTTTCGATCACCGTGACGGATGGCGAGACAAGACAATTACATGCCGGTGACCTGGTCCAGCTGGAAGACATCACACCCTGCAAGGGACATATTACCGTCGTGGGCGACGAACCCGGATTCCTGCTCTTCGCTCGCTGATTGTTCTTGAGGCCGGGGGATGACCGGCTCGCTGCCGTCTGGCCCACAAGAAGCATTTGCCCACAGGAGCCGAACATGACCGACAATCGCTTCCAGAATCCTTCGACGATGCCCGCCACGCGAGGCTACACGCACGTGGTGGAGACATCGAGCCCAAGTCGCACGATCTACCTGTCGGGGCAGCTTGGCATGACGCCGGACGGGAAGTTTGCGGGCGCGCCCGGCGACTTCCGCGCCCAGGCGTTGCAGTGTTTCGAGAATCTGAAACTGGCTCTTGCCGCTGCCGGAGCCGGTTTCGAGCACGTGGTCAAAGTCACCGCCTATTTCGTCGATATCGCGCACCTGCCGGTCTACCTCGAAGTGCGCGACCGCTACGTTAACACCAAGGCCCCGCCGGCATCGACGGCCGTGCAAATCTCAAAGCTCGCCCGCGAGGGTGCGCTGTTCGAGATCGAGGCCATTGCCGTGGTGCCGCAGAAGTAGCTGGAGACATATGGTCATCGCGCAGACATATAATTCGAGCTACCCTGCGGTCGTTTCAACTGCAAATTTCTTTCATGGGAGGAACTGCAATGCGCATGATGCTCAAGTTTACAGTTCCAGTCGAAAGAGGAAATGCGGCCATCGGCGACGGCATGATCGCAAAAACGGTGGAGACGATCATGACCAAACTCAAGCCGGAAGCGGCCTACTTCGCGCCGATCGACGGCAAGCGGGGCGGCCTGATATTTTTCGACATTACCGATCCGTCGCAAATAATCGAAGTGGTGGAACCGTCGTTCCTTAATCTCAACGCCACGACGGAGTTGATGCCGGTGATGACTGCCGAAGATTTGCGGAAGGGCCTCGGGAAGCTTTCCGCGCACTAACGCGGCGGTAATCCAGGCGGTCGCTGAGTAGCAGCTAGCTCGGCAGGATGCCGCACTGTCTTACGGACCGATCACGCGCCGTAATTCAGTGCACGGCTGATGACCGTTCCACTGCGGAAATGACGCGCCTAACCCCACAACACCGAAACCAAACAGCGCCGCGCTGATTGCAATCTTTATCATTGGGGTGCCTCTTCGGAGCTCATCAGCCCCTATCGCGAAGCCCAGCCGACCATCAGTAGGCCAACCCCAGTGAAGTGGATGGGCCGAGGGGCCATGTCCACCCTCGGGGAGAAGCAGACATCGCAACTTCGCGAAATCATGTCGGCTTCTGACCCGTAGCGCCGTTCCGGCGTCATTCGTCGCCGCATTGCAAAAAGCCTCACCCTCAACCATAAACTCGGGCCGCAATCACGAGGGGTTGGGTATTCAATGGCCGAAGATCGCCTCGAAAGGCGGCTCGCAGCAATCCTGGCAGCTGATGTGGTCGGCTACTCACGCCTTATGGGGATCGACGAAGCTGGGACGCTGGCG
>CAWKLA010000006.1:0-39596 GCA_963850245.1 uncultured Alphaproteobacteria bacterium
GCTCAAGCAACTGATGTCGACGATCGAGACAGGCCGCATCGGATTGCCGTTCTGACCTCCGGCGTCGCTCCCACCTGACGGGCTGATTGACCAAAATCGGCGTGCGCCGGGAATCGGCCTGCCGTCGCAACGAAGTCCCGCCGACGCAAGCATCGGCGGGACTTGGTTCTCAGAAAATAATCAGGATTTGATCGGCCGTCGCGCGGACGCCGCCGAGCCTTAGTGCGCCAGCACCGCCAGCAGCAGCAGCGCCACGATGTTGGTGATCTTGATCATCGGGTTCACCGCCGGGCCGGCGGTGTCCTTGTAGGGGTCGCCGACGGTATCGCCGGTCACCGCCGCCTTGTGGGCGTCGGAGCCCTTGCCGCCGTAGTGGCCCTCTTCGATGTACTTCTTGGCGTTGTCCCAGGCGCCGCCGCCCGAGGTCATCGAGATGGCGACGAACAGGCCGGTGACGATGACGCCCAGCAGCATCGCGCCCAGCGCCGAGAAGGCCGCCGATTTGCCCTGCGCGCCGCCGCCGGCGACGAAGTAGATGACGAAATAGCCACGATCGGCGACAGCACCGGCAGCAGCGACGGCACGATCATTTCCTTGATCGCGGCGCTTGGTCAGCATGTCGACGGCGCGGCCGTAATCCGGCTTGTCCGTGCCCTGCATGATGCCGGGGTTTTCGCGGAACTGACGCCGCACTTCCTCGACGACCGCGGCCGCCGCGCGGCCCACCGCGGTCATGCCCATGGCGCCGAACAGGTAAGGCAGCAGGCCGCCGAACAACAGGCCGACGACGACATAGGGATTGGTCAGCGAGAAGTCCGGCGCCACGCCCTGGAAGTACGGATGGTGATCGGCGCCGGCGACGAAGAACTTCAGATCCTGGTTGTAGGCGGCGAACAGCACCAGCGCGCCGAGGCCCGCCGAGCCGATGGCATAGCCCTTGGTCACCGCCTTGGTGGTGTTGCCGACCGCGTCGAGCGCGTCGGTGGATATGCGCACTTCCTTCGGCAGACCGGCCATTTCGGCGATGCCGCCGGCATTGTCGGTCACCGGGCCGAAGGCATCGAGCGCGACGACGATGCCGGCCAGCGCCAGCATGGTCGTCGCCGCGATGGCGATGCCGAACAGGCCCGCGAGGTTATAGGTGACGAGGATGCCGGCGATGATGACCAGCGCCGGCAGCGCGGTGGATTCCAGCGACATGGCGAGGCCCTGGATCACGTTGGTGCCGTGGCCGGTCACCGACGCCAGCGCGATCGAGTGCACCGGCCGGAAGTTGGTGCCGGTGTAATATTCGGTGATCCAGATGATCAGGCCGGTGACGGCCAGGCCGACGATGCCGCAGATAGAACAGGTCGGCGCCCGTGTAGCTCGACGCCGGCCAGCGGCCCGAAGCCGATCAGGTAGTGGGTCACGCCGGCAATGCCGAGCAGCGACAGGATCGCGGTCGCGATCATGCCCTTGTAGAGCGCGCCCATGATCGACTGGCTGGCGCCGAGCCGGACGAAGAACGTGCCGATGATCGAAGCGATGATGCAGATGCCGCCGATGGCGAGCGGGAACGTCATCATCTTGGTGACCATGTCGGCGCGAGCGCGCTGAAGAAGATCGCGGCGAGCACCATGGTCGCGACCGTGGTCACCGCATAGGTCTCGAACAGGTCGGCCGCCATGCCGGCGCAATCGCCGACATTGTCGCCGACGTTGTCGGCGATGGTGGCCGGGTTGCGCGGATCGTCCTCGGGAATGCCGGCTTCGACCTTGCCGACCAGATCGCCGCCGACGTCGGCGCCCTTGGTGAAGATGCCGCCGCCCAGCCGGGCGAAGATCGAGATCAGCGAGGCGCCGAAGCCGAGCGCTACCATGGAATCGACGACGGTGCGGTCGTTCGGCGCGAGGTGCAGCCCGCTGGTGAGGAACATGAAGTAGAGCGTCACGCCGAGCAGTGCGAGACCGGCGACCAGAAGCCCGGTAATGGCGCCGGCGCGGAACGCGAGTTCAAGTCCGCCGGCAAGCGAACTGGTCGCCGCCTGCGCCGTGCGGACGTTGGCGCGCACGGAAATGTTCATGCCGATAAAACCGGCGGCGCCCGACAGGATGGCGCCAATGGCGAAGCCGAGCGCCACCAGCCAGCCGAGAAAATAGCCGACGATGAGGAAGATCACGACGCCGACGATGGCGATCGTGGTGTATTGCCGCCGCAAATAGGCTTGCGCGCCCTCGCGGATGGCGGCCGCAATCTCGCGCATCTTCTCGTTGCCGGGATCGGCGCTAAGTACGGAGGTGGTGGCCCAGATGGCGTAAACGAGCGCCAAAACGCCACAGAGAACGATGAGCCACAACGTCGTCATTGAAGGAACCCCGGTCTGATTGGGGGCCGGATACGGTCCGGCCCGGAAGGAAAGAACGCAGCGCGGTCAGTCCACGCGCAAAGCACGCAAACCGCGCAAATCGGCGCGGACATTGCCAAAAATGAACGGGCGGTGCAACGCCGCAGAATAGGCGATGCACCGGGCATTTTATCAGTAAAGCTTGTTCAAATAGCCCTCTTCGACCACCGCATCGGCCTGCTCGACGGTCACGTGGGCCGGCCTGGTCTGCTCGACGATCATCCGCCCCAGAGACGGAAACGAGCTTTTCTCGACCCGGTAATCCTCGTGCCAGAGCTTGGAGCGCTTGAGCACCTTGCCGCAATGCAGGAACGCCTCCCGCACCGTGACCAGGATGACCAGCCGGGGTTCCCGTCCACTACCTCAAGCCCGCCGGCAACGACCTGCTGCTCCAGATGTGGCCGGTATCGAAGCGTGTGAACGGCTCGAAGGCGCCTGCGGACGACGCGTCGCTGATCGAGCGGGTCGACATCGGCGCAGGACTAGCCGCTAGTGGCCAAGCGCGCGGACGGCTGTCCCGGCAGATTTGCTCCACTAGATTGAGATCGCATATGGTAGCCCAAGTACTTGGG
Source organism: uncultured Alphaproteobacteria bacterium (assembly GCA_963850245.1). Classification (GTDB taxonomy): domain Bacteria; phylum Pseudomonadota; class Alphaproteobacteria; order Rhizobiales; family Xanthobacteraceae; genus BOG-931. Next base: position 2,959 of record CAWKLA010000006.1, read on the forward strand.
GCGCCGCGCACCGCGGCGGTGGCCTGATGGGATCGTTGGCCGATCTTCCTGAACTCGTAGGCTTTTTCAGCTATTCGCGCCGGGACGACCAGAACGCCGAAGGTGCGCTTTCGCGTCCGCGTGCGCGTATCTACAGTGAGTTGCGATTGCAACTCGGCCGCGAATTGCGGCTGTGGCAGGACACTGCTGCGATACCCGAAGGCAGCCTTTGGGAGCAGGAAATAAAGACCGCCATCGCCGAAATCGGTATTTTTCATTCCAATCGTGACGCCAAGCGCGGTAGGGAGCAAACATTGCCGCTTGGAATTCAAATCATTCCTCGATCGCGAGAAGGCCCTGGGCCGCAACAATCTCATTTTTCCGTTGCTCTACGTACGCGTGCCGGCGCTTGAGCGTGAGGAAGAATGGCGCCGTGACGAAGTGCTGGAGATTATTGGCGCGCGCCAATACATCGATTGGCAGGAATATCGGCATCGCGACCTCAAAGAACCGGAGATCGCGCGGAAAATCGAGCTTTACTGTCGGAACATCGTCGACACATTGCGGCGTCCCTGGTTGTCGCCAGAGGAGCGGCAAACTCGAGAAGCGGAAGCTCGGCGCGCGGTCAAAGAAGCTGAATGGCGTGCTCAGGAGGATGGGCGCCGACGGGCCGACACGGATACGCGCCGCAAGGAAGTAGAGGATCGGCAGGCGCGTGAAGCCGAGCGACAGCGCCAAGCAATAGAGGCAGAGCGGCCTGAACGTGAACAAGAGAGACCGCGGCGTGCTGAAAACGGCAATCGCGCAACGCCCCCTCCGCTGCCATCGCATCTTGAACGTGGCGATGAGCCTTATTCCGTCGGCGCCAAGAGGCATGCTCGCTGGGGCAAGCTGGGGGCCGCCGAAAGCGCCGGCCAATACTACGCGGCTGCGTTCGTGCTCGTCCCCGGAGCGCTTGGCCTAACAATTTCTGGAATGTTGGTTTGGTTGACCCGCACGACGTCAGAATTGACGATCAGTGTGGCGTTCTTGCTTCTCTGCCTCGCCGGCCTTTGGGTAGGCGTCGCGATATTGCAGGCGAAACGTTGGTCGCGTTCTACCGCGATCCCGATCAACCTTATTGCCCTGCTTGTCGCTGGCTTCGTTGCGATTGTTGCTTTCTTCGATTCGCCGCCGCCGCCGCGACAAATCCTTTCCCTGACGGCTGGCGTTTACGCCAGCTTCGTCTGCGTCTCTTTGGCAGGCTGCTTATGTTTTTGGTTGCTCTGGTGGAAACCGGATTCCTGGTTAAACAGCCGGATATCCAAAAGCGTCGGCGTTTTTACGATTTTCGTGTTGATCAATAATTCGCTCGCATTCGGCCTTTTGTCTACTCAGCTGCTATACGGCAACATTCTCGGCAACGCGGGTGCTGGGCTCGGGATCTTCCTCATTCTTGCGTTCTCCGCATATTGCGTCGCCGCATTCTATTCACGATTCGGCGCGGCCTCCTCATCACGTTAAACTACTAATGCGGAGCGCCAGCCCACCACGCGCGACCAACGTTGCATGAATGCGATGAGGCGAATAGCGTGTTACCGATCTAAAACTCATTTGCTCCCGGATGGTGATCATGTTGCAAGTCATTTACGTCTTGATGGTCCTCGCGCCGACGACTTAAACGCCGTCGAGTTGGCACCCGTTTATCGCGTCAGCCTCCAAAGAGGATTGCGAAAGCGAAGCCAAAATGAATCTTGAAAAATGGGACGGTAAATCGCCCGAAGGTTGGAAGTGCGTACAGTACAAGCTCGCCGCCCGGTAGCGTGATCGGCCGTTGGAACACCGCGCCATTGCCCGTCGTTACCCGTTTGGGCGCGACGTGCACTTCCGCGTCGCGGCTGGCCCCAGCGCGGACATCGCCAAAAATAAACGGGCGGTGCAACGCGCCAGAATAGGCGATGCACCGGGCATTTTATCAGTAAAGCTTGTTCAAATAGCCCTCTTCGACCACCGCATCAGCCTGCTCGACGGTCACGTGGGCCGGCTTGGTCTGCTCGACGATCATCCGCCCCAGAGACGGAAACGAGCTTTTCTCGACCCGGTAATCCTCGTGCCAGAGCTTGGAGCGCTTGAGCGCCTTGCCGCAATGCAGGAACGCCTCCCGCACCGTGACCAGGATGACCAACCGCGGCTCGCGTCCATTGACGGCTGCCGCGGCAAGGAGCGAAGGTTCCTGCGACAGGCGCGCCGTACCATTGATCCGCAGCGTCTCGTCGATGCCCGGTATGAAGAACAGCAGGCCGACTTCGGCGTCGGCCACGATATTGGACATCGTATCGAGGCGATTGTTACCGGGCCGATCCGGTATGGCGATGGTGTTGTCGTCCAGCACCCTGGCGAAACCCGGCGCGTCGCCACGCGGGCTCACGTCGGTGCCCCGGCCGGGCCGGGTCGAGCCGATCACCGCAAACGGCGAGTGGGCGAGAAAATTGCGGCAATGACCGTCCAGCCGGTCGAGCTGCTTGAGGATGGCAAGCTCCATCGGTGACTGGTAGAGCCCGCGCAGCGCCGCTTCGTCGCTGACCGGGTCTGAGGTGACGGTTCGATCGTCCATCGCGTCCTCCCTTGGCGGGTTCAAAGACTTCTAATCCGGATGGGCCGGCGCGCGAAAGTCCCCCAGGCCAATAGCACCGCCGCCGCGATGACGATCGGGAACACGACCGCGTTCACCGCGGTCCAGCCGAAGCGCGCCAGCAATGCACCTGAGGAGAACGAACCGACCGCCATCGCACCGAAAATCAAAAAGTCGTTGAAGGCCTGCACCTTGTTGCGCTCGTGCGGACCGCAGCATTCGGTGACCAAGGTGGTGGCGCCGACAAAGCTGAAATTCCAGCCGACGCCGAGCAAGAACAGCGAAATCCAGAAATTCCACAGCGCGACGCCCATGAGCGCCACGATTGCAGCGGCGACGATCAGCGCCAAACCGGCGGCCATGATGCTGCGCAATCCCAATCGCGCGATCAGTGCGCCGGTGAAGAAGCTCGGCGCATACATTCCGATTACGTGCCACTGAATGCCGAGCGCGGCGTCGCCGATCGAATGATCGCACATAACCATGGCGAGCGGCGCCGAGGTCATCATCAGATTCATCATCCCGTAGCTGGCGAGTCCGCACGCGGCTGCGACGACGAAGCGCGGCTTGCGCACGATTTCGCCGAGCGGCCGCCCGTCCATGAAAGTCTGCGCCATCGCCGGCCGCGGTATCCGCAGGAACGCGAGCACCGCTCCCGCAAGCACGGCGCAAGCGGCCTGCGCCAGATAGGTGGCCGCGAACAGATAGGCCGGCCAGACATTCTTGGTGAGGATGACGATTTGCGGGCCGATGATTGCCGAAAAGACCCCGCCGGCCAAAACCCACGACACCGCCCGGGCGCGGAACTGGGCGCTGGCGGTGTCAGCGGCGGCGAAGCGATAAGACTGATGCGCTGCCGCATACAGGCCGCCGCACAGCGCGCCGAGGAGCAGAAGTCCGAACGATCCCGTCAGCATCGCCGCGGACGCAATAAGACCGGAGAGCACGCCCAGCGCGGAGCCCGCCTGCAACGCAAACCGGCGTCCGTAAGCCTTGGCCAGCACCCCGACCGGGAGCGTGCCGATCCAGATGCCGACGACCATGACACTGATCGGCAGCGTCGCCAGCACCGGGCTTGGCGCCAGCAGCGATCCCGCTATTCCTCCTGTCGCAACGATCACCGCCATATTGGCGCCGGCCAACGCCTGTGCCGCGGCCAGCACCAGCGCATTGCGGGCAGCAAGCCGATCGTCGGTCAGTTCGAGATTGGTTTCGGCAAGGACTGCCATGGGTGCCCGGCGGTTCCGCTCCAGAATCCCATTTTACGGGGCTCGTCCACCCGCCGCCAGTGACGTGCTCGTGCGCGTAACCCTTTTGCGACAATTGCCTCGGGCAACGGCTTTTTTCCGCCGCTCGCTGCTCCGTCCAGACTGCATGGCGACCGTCTAGCGATCATTGCGCCACAGTTCGCCGGATTCGTCGCGCACGCTTGTTGGAAACCCGCATTTTCGGGCCAGCCAGCATTGCCTTGCCCGATTGTGCGGGGCAACCTTGCGGCCACAGAGTACGGGAAAGTTCGATTTTCGGTCGAACTGGCGGGCTGATGTTGCGGACAAGAGTACGAGCACCCTGGTTGCCGGGCCGGGGCGGTGGCCGCGTGATTTTGCGGAAGTTGTTGGCCGTCGCCCTCTCTGCCGGCGTCGCGGGATGCGCGGTCGGCCCGGACTTCGTCACGCCGCCGGTGCAGGTCGCTCCGACGTGGCTCGAATGGCGAAGCCGATCGCTGAATACCAAGGACGAGCTCTACCGCAACTGGTGGCTCGTCTTTCACGATCCGATCCTCAATCGCCTGATCGAAATTGCCTACGCACAGAACCTCACACTACTGAGCGCCGGCACGCGTGTGCTCGAGGCCCGTGCCAATCTCGGCATCGCCATCGGCGAATTCTATCCGCAGAAGCAACAAGGGTTCGGCGCGCTGCAGAATGCGGGCTCCAGCGCGGCCGATCCGCAATCGGCGACGAGCCTGCGGAGCTATTGGCGCGACACCATCGGCGTCCAAGCTGCATGGGAACTCGATTTTTGGGGTAAGTTTCGACGTGGAGTTCGAATCGGCTGACGCGACTTATCTGGCCTCGATCGCAACCTACGACGATGTCCTGGTGACGCTCCTTGGCGATGTCGCAACAACCTATATCGGCATCCGCACGCTGGAGAAGCAGATCGTCATCGCTCGCGAAAACATCGTCAGGCAGCGCCAGGTGCTCACGATCGCGCGCGAGAAATACAAGGGCGGTACGACGACGCTGCTCGACGTCTATCAGGCGGAAAACGTTCTTGGCACGACCGAGGCAGTGGTGCCGCAGACCATGATCCAGATCCAGCAGGGCCTCAACGCGCTGCGCGTCCTTCTCGGCCTCGCGCCGCAGCCGCTCGACGCGCTGCTGGCGCCCTTGACGGCAAGGATTCCATCCACGCCGCCACGCGTGGCGGTCGGGATTCCGGCCGACCTGTTGCGCCGGCGGCCCGATGTACGTGCTGCGGAATTGCGGGCCGCCGCGCAGAGCGCGCAGATCGGCGTTGCCGAGGCGGATCTCTACCCGGCGATCAGCATCACCGGAACATTCGGCGGCGTCGGCAGCAGCGTCAACGGCCATAATCTGCTGCAGATGTTCCAGCCGGTCGGCCGCGTCTATTCCGCCGGCCCGGCGTTCCAGTGGAATCTTCTCAACTACGGGCAGATTACCAACAACATCCGTCTTCAGGACGCAACGCTCCAGCAATATCTGGTGGACTACCAGAACACCGTGCTCAAGGCGCAACGAGACGTGGAGAACGGTATCGCGATGTTTTTGTTGTCGCGGTCACAGGCGAGTTATCTGAAATACAGCGCCAACTCCGCCGGCCGCGCCCTGCAAGTCGCCATCATCGAATATCAGGGCGGCACGCGGGATTTCACGGCGGTTTTGACGGCCGAGCAAAATCTCTATCAGGCCCAGACCAGTCTCGTCACCGCCGTTGGCAACATATCGACCGGACTGGTGTCGCTTTTCCGCGCGCTTGGCGGCGGCTGGCAAATCCGCGAGGGCAACGGCTTCGTCGACCCCGTCACCGCGGAAGAGATGCGCCGGCGCACCAACTGGGGAACCCTGTTGCCGCCGCCGTCGCAACTGCAGCCGCCGACACCGGGGCTGCCCGGACCCGAAGATCGCGGCCCACCGGTGAGGTTGCCGGAATGGTGACGGTCGGAGAAACAACAAGGTGCGATCTGCCATGCGGCTGAATTCATCCAAGGCAAACGGCCGGAGAGCGCGCCGAGCGGCGGTCGCGACGCCGTTTATCGCTATTGCGATCCTGAGCGCGGCCATCGTGATGGCGGATGCCGCGGGCAAGGAAACTCCGCCAGCGCCAGCCGGCCCGCCGGTGACTGTCGCCCTGCCCCGCGTGCAGCGGCTGACGGAATATATCGAGCTCACCGGCAACGCGGCGTCGGTGAACACCGTGAAGCTGATCGCCCGCGTCGTCGGCTATCTGGAGGGAATTCATTTTCTCGATGGCCAACTGGTCAAGAAGAACGATCTTCTCTTCACCGTCCAGCAGGAGCAATACAAGGCCCAGCTCGAACAAGCCGAGGCCCAGGTCAAAGCCACGCAGGCGGCGGTAAAGTACGCGCGCACCGAGGTTGCCCGTTACAGCGCGCTGGAGAGAAAGGGCGCGGCGACGCAAGTCGTCGTCGACAACTGGAATTTTCAGGCCGCCAAGTCGGAGGCCGACCTGGCGTCCGCCATCGCGCAGGTCGACATTGCGAAACTGAATCTGGACTACACCGAAATTCGGGCGCCGTTCGACGGCCAGATGGGCAAGCACCTTATCGACGTCGGCAATGTCGTCGGCGGCAATGGGCAGCAGGCGGCGCTGGCCGAAATTCTCCAGCTCGATCCGATCTACGTCGTGCTCAACATGAGCGAACAGGAGGTTCTGCAAATCCGCCAGAACCTCGGCGGCAAACGCCTCAGCTATGCCGATCTCATCAATATCCCATTCGATGTCGGGCTCGATGACCAGCCCGGCAAGTTTCCGCTGCGCGGCAAGGTCCAGTACGTCGCGCCGGGCATCGACCCGCAGACCGGCACGCTGCTCGTCCGCGGAATATTGTCCAATCCGAACCACATCCTCCTGCCCGGCTTCTTCGTGCGGATTCGCCTGCCGCGCGGCCGCACCGTGCCGCACGCGTTGATGGTGCCGGATCGTGCCATTCAAACCGATCAGGGCGGCCGCTATCTGCTGGTGGTCAATCAGGACGACGTGGCGCAGCAGCACTACGTGACGCTTGGTGAACTCGACGGCACCCTGCGCGCGATCGAGACCGGCATCAGCGCGGACGACCGCATCGTGCTGAGCGACTTCTGGCGGGTGGCGCCGGGCACCAAGGTCACCCCAAAGCTCGTGACCCTCGACGAGAACGGCAACCCCATGGAGGGTAGCCCGTAATGTCGAAATTCTTCATCGAACATCCGGTCCTCGCCAACGTCCTGGCGATCGTGATGGTCGTGATCGGGGCGATCTCGCTCTACGCCCTGCCGGTTGCCCAATACCCGAACATCGTGCCCCCGACCGTGCAGGTTACGACGCGGTATCCCGGCGCGTCGCCGCAGACCGTGATCGACACCGTCGCCCTGCCGATCGAGCTCAAGGTCAATGGCGTCGACGGCATGATTTACATGCAGTCGACCAGCGCCGCCGACGGCACCTACACGCTGACCGTGACGTTCAAGATCGGCATGGATCCGGACACCGCGCAGGTGCTGGTGCAGAACCGCGTTTCGAACGTGCTGGCCGCCCTGCCTTCCGCCGTGCAAGGGCAAGGCGTGACGGTCCAGAAAAAATCGACCGCGATATTGCAGATCGTGACGCTCAATTCGCCGAACGGATCGCGCGACGCGTTGTATCTGTCGAATTACGCCACCATCAATCTCGTCAACGAGCTCGGACGCTTGCCGGGCGTCGGCAACGTCAACGTATTCGGCGCGGCCGAATACGCGATGCGTATCTGGCTGGATCCCGACAAGCTCTACACCTACGGACTGGTGCCGGACGACGTCATCAAGGCCGTCAAGCAACAAAGCCAGGTCGTCGCGGCCGGCCAGACCGGCATGCCGCCCGCGCCGCAAAGCCAGGATTTCCAATACACCGTCGACATCCAGTCGCGATTGGACGATCCGAGCCAGTTCAACGACATCATCGTCAAGGCGCAGACCGAGCAAGGCGGCCGGCTGATACGCATCAAGGATATCGGGCGCGTTGAGCTCGGCTCGCAGACTTATTCGCAGCAATGCTATCTCGACGGCCGGCCGGCGGCCGGCATCGCGATTTATCAGACGCCCGACGCCAATTCGTTGCAGGTCAGCAAGGCGGTCTCCGAAAAAATGGTGGAGCTGGCGCGCCGCTTTCCGCCAGACCTCAGATACGGCATTCCCTTCGACACGACTTTATTCGTGAAGGCGTCGATCAGCGAAGTGTACATGACGCTGTTCGAGGCCGGCATCCTGGTCCTCATCGTCATCCTCGTCTTCCTGCAGAATTTCCGCGCCACACTGGTGCCGGCGACGACCGTGCCCGTGACGGTCATCGGCGCTTTCGCCGGCATGGCGGCACTCGGATTCACCGTCAATTTGTCGACCCTGTTCGGCATCGTGCTTGCCATCGGCATCGTGGTGGACGACGCCATCGTCATTGTCGAAGCGGTTTCGCGCTACATCGAGCGCGGCATGTCGGGCCACGACGCCGCGATCAAGGCAATGAGCGAACTGATCGGCCCCGTCCTCGGCATCACGCTGGTGCTGATGGCGGTGTTCCTTCCGGCCGCCTTCCTGCCCGGACTTACTGGCAAGATGCTGGCGCAATTCGCCATGGTGATCGCCACCACGGCGCTCATCAGCGCGGTCAATGCCGCGACGCTCAAGCCCACGCAATGTGCGCTTTGGCTTCGCGAATCCGTGCCGATGGAAAAGCGCAACATCTTTTATCGCGGCTTCAACGCGGTCTTCGAGCGCACCGAAAACGCCTATACCGCCCTGATCGGCGCCTTGGTGCGGCACAGCGGCGTCGTGGTGATCGCCGGACTTATCGTCTCGGCTCTCGCCATTTTCGGCATCGGCCGCTTGCCGACCGCCTTTATTCCCAACGAGGACCAGGGCTACGCGATGATCGCCGTGCAAATGCAAGACGGCGCGGCGCTCGGACGAACCATCGACACGTTGAAGGATACGGCGAAGACCGCGCTGGCGACGCCCGGCGTGAAGACCGTGATCACCATCGCCGGCATCTCGATCCTCGACAACAGTGCCACGTTGGCCAACGCCGGCGTCAACTACGTCATCTTCGATGATTGGAGCAAACGGGAAAAATCGAAGGACCAGGCGTTGGTGCCGCTGCTGACGGGATTGCAGAAAAAGCTGGAGACGGTGTCCGAAGGCCGCGCATTCGTCGTCGTGCCGCCGCCGATCCAGGGCATCGGCAACGCCGGCGGTTTCCAGATGCAACTGCAACTGCTCGGTGGAAGTTTCGACTATGCGAGATTGGGCCAGACCACCGATGCGATGATCAAGACGGCCAAAGCCTCCCCCGAAATCGAACGGGTCCAGACCACTTTCGCGCCGTCCTCGCCGCACGTGGCCCTGAGCGTTGATCGCGTGCAGGCGGAAAGCATGCGGGTTTCCGTCGGCGACGTATTCGATGTGCTGACGACGTATGTCGGCTCGACCTACATCAACCAGTTCAACAAATACGGCCTTTCGCTTCAGGTCTATGCGCAGGCGGATTCCAAATTCCGCCTGCAGCCGGACGATCTTCTCAACCTCTATGTGCGCAGCGCCAACGGCAACATGGTCCAACTGGCAACGCTCGCCCGTCTCGCTCCCACCACCGCGCCTTCGCTGATCTCGCTCTACAACCTTTATCCATCGGCGACGCTGATCGGCTCTCCGGCCAGAAATTACAGTTCCGGCCAGGTGATGAGCCTGATGGAAGATACCGCCGCCAAGGTGCTGCCGAAGGATGTCGGGTTCGAATGGACCGCGATGTCGTATCAGGAAAAGATCACCGGCAATCTTTTGTATTACGGCTTCGCGCTGTCGGTGGCGCTGGTCTATCTGGTCCTCGCCGGACAATACGAGAGCTGGATATTGCCGTTCGCCGTGCTTTCCGCCGTTCCGCTAGCGCTGCTCGGGCCCGCGACGACGCTGACCGGTCTCGGCATCGCCAACAATCTCTATGTGCAGATCGGCATGATGCTGTTGATCGCGCTGTCGGCCAAGAACGGAATCCTGATCGTCGAGGTGGCACGCGAACTACGCACCATCGACAACAAGCCCATCATCGAATCCGCGGTGGAGGCGGCGCGGACGCGGTTCCGGCCCATCCTCATGACGTCGTTTGCGTTCATTCTCGGCGTTCTGCCGCTGGTTCTCGCGACCGGCGCCGGCGCCAACGCGCGCCGGTCGCTGGGCATCAGCGTGTTCACCGGCATGCTGGCGTCCACGCTGCTCGCGGTGGTGTTCGTGCCGGCGTTCTTTGTCCTGCTGCAACGGCTCGACGAGCGGTTCGGCAAGAAAAAGAAGCCCGCGCACACGCCGCCGGCAACGCTCCCTTCGATCGAATCGACCGAAATCGCACCGAGCGAGTGAGACTGCGACGGCGACTGGCGGACGTCTAGAACTGCAGCGCCCGCTCGTGCCGGACCGTGAGCGAGCGCGTCGCTTCGACGCCGTGGGCGCCGAGTTGCCCGAGCGCCGCCTGCGTCTCTTCGATCAGGAGATCGATGACATGGCCGGGACCGTCTTCGCCCAGCGCGCCAAGTCCCCAGAGGAAGGCCTTGCCGGCGAAAGCCGCCGCCGCGCCCAGCGCGCAGGCGCGCACCACGTCGCTGCCGCTGCGCACGCCTGAATCCATCATGACTGTCGCGCGGTTGCCGACCGTCCGCGCGATCGCTGGAAGCGCGTCGATCGGCGCCGGCAACGCTTCGATTTGCCGTCCGCCGTGATTGGAAACGACGATCCCGTCGACGCCGAGCGACACGGCCATCTCGGCGTCCTGCGGATGCAGTATGCCCTTTACGATCAGCGGCCCCTTCCAGCGGTCGCGGTACATTTTCACTTCGTCCCAGGTGAAGGCGCCGCGCATCTCGCGCTGCCCAAATGCAATCACCTCGTTGAGCGAAGCATTCTCTCCGACATACGAGCGCAAATTGGCAAAGCGCGGGATGCCGTGCTTCCGTAGCGCCATGACCCAGCCTGGCGCGCGCAGGATCTGTGAAAGGATGGCGGCGTCGATATTGAAGGCGCCGGCGATCCCCGTGGCCACTTCGCGCGGCCGCGTCGTGCGTACCGGCACGTCGAGCGTCAGGACCAGCGCACGGCAGCCCGCCGCCTCGGCGCGGCGCACCAGATCGAGACCGATGGCGTGGCCGTTCGCCGCCAACCGGTAGAGCTGGAACCAGAAGACATCGGGCGCCACCGCCGCGATCTCCTCGATGGTCGCGCCACCGGCGGTGCTCAGCGCGTAGGGAACGCGGGCGCGTTGCGCGGCGCGGGCAAGGTGCACGTCTCCTCCCGGCCATATGATCGCCGGACCGCCCATCGGCGCCACGCCGACCGGCGCGCTGTAGCGCCGGCCGAACAGTTCGACGTCGCACGGCGGCAGCGACGGCATGACGCCGTAGCGCGGGACGATCTCGATAGCGTCGAAGGCAGCCCAATTGCGCTTGATGCCGGCGTCGTCCTTGCCCGAACCGCCATCCGAATACTCAAACGCAAAATGCGGGATGTGGGTGCGCGCGCGCCGCCGCAGGTAGTCGATGCTCGGAAAATGCCGGTGAAGCTCCGCGTAGCGCGCACCGCGGCTATAGGCGAACGGCTTTTCCTGCGGCGCTGCGAAAGCCGTCGTGTCGTGCATTGTTTTCTCCCCGGAACGCCATATCGCCGCTTTGGGCGGTGGATTTTCGGCCTTTATCTTGCCGAAGGCTACCGCAAACCGGCGCGGTCTCAGCGCGCGTTGTACGCCCAGGTCAGGTAGATTCCGCCCCAGGTGAAGCCGCCGCCAAACGCCGCGATGACAAGCCGGTCGCCGGCCTTGAGCTTCTTTTCGTAATCCCACAGGCAAAGCGGGATCGTTCCGTTGGTGGTGTTGCCGTATTTCTGGATCGTCACCATCACGCGCTCCGGCGGAAGCTTCATGCGCTCGGCGGTGGCTTCGATGATGCGCTTGTTGGCCTGGTGCGGCACCAGCCAGTCGATGGTCTTGGCGGTCAGGCGATTGCGCCGCGCCAGTTCGGTCGCCACTTCGGCCATGCGCGCGACGGCATGTTTGTAGACCGCGGCGCCTTCCTGGTGGACATAGTGCAGGCGCTTGGCGACGGTCTCCGCCGACGGCGGCATGCGACTGCCTCCGGCCTTCTGGTGCAGGTGTTTCGCGCCCGCGCCGTCGGAAGAGATCATCGTGTCGATGATCCCGTATTTCCGGTTCGGCTCCAGCAGCACGGCGCCGGCGCCGTCGCCGAAAAGCACGCAGGTCGCGCGGTCGGTATAGTCGATGATCGCCGACATCTTGTCGGCGCCGACCACGACGACCTTGCGGCAGGCGCCGGTTTCGATGAAACGCGCCGCGATGGTGAGCGCATAGACGAAGCCGGAGCACGCGGCCTGCACATCGAAGCTGCCGATGCAGCGGATGTCCACCATGTCGCAGATCAGATTGGCCGTCGAAGGAAAAACAAAATCCGGCGTGGTCGTGGCGCAGATCAGAAGATCGACGTCGCCAGGCGCGGTGCCAGTCTTTTTCAGCAGGCTGCGCACGGCTTCGGCGCCCATATGCGACGCGCCGAGACCCTTACCCTTGAGAATATGGCGTTCTTTGATCCCGGTGCGCTCGACGATCCATTCGTCGCTGGTCTCCACCATCCGCGCCAGTTCGGCATTGGTGAGAATATCGGGCGGCACGTAGCCGCTCACGCCAGTGATGGCGGCACGTATCGACGATTTCCGCCTGATGGGTTTCTTCTTCATTAGCCCGTGACGCGAAGGTCGCTCGATCACGAGCGCTTCCAGATAGCAGGAGCGTTAGGGCATTGCATAGGGCGACGCCGGCAACAAGCCATTTACTTCGGTCCGTGGGATGATGCAGAGGCGAAGCCGTCACGGCCACGGCGGGCGATATCGAGGACGATCGCCGCGGCCTTGGCGCTCGGCGCAGCATCAAGCTTCATGATGCCGTCGAGCCGCGCAAAGGCCTCGACCTGGCGCGACCGCTCCGGCGTATCGGAAAACAGTGGCACGAGGGCGTCCGCCAGCCGTTGCGGCGTGCAATCGCGCTGCAGAAATTCCGGCACAACGTTCTCGCCAATGACGAGATTGGCGAGGATCACGCTGGTCAGCGTTTTCTGCAGGCCCACAATCCGGGCAATAATCTCCTCGATGAGCGTAACCTTGTAGGCGGCGACGGTCGGGATGCCGGCCAGCGCGAGTTCAAGTGTGACCGTGCCGGACGCCGCCAGCGCCACCCGGGCACCCCGGAACGCTGCCCATTTCTCGGCCGGGTCAGTCGCAATACGCGGGGCAATGGCCCAGCCGGCGGCGTCGGCGCGAACCTCTGCGGCAAGATGGGGCAGTGTCGGCAATACCAATTCCACGGGTCCGACGCGGTTGCCCACCAGCGCCAAGGCCTCGCCGAAGATCGACAGCAGGCGGCGGACCTCGCTGGTGCGGCTTCCCGGCAGCACCAACACGAGCGGCGGCGCGCTTTGGCGGCGTAAGGCCTCTTCCGGCCCGGGACGCAGCTCCGACAGCCGTTCGGTCAACGGATGGCCGACATAAACGCAGTGCGGACCGCCGAGCCGGCTATGCGCCGCCGGCTCGAAAGGCAGGATCGCGAGTACGCAATCTACATAATTTCGCATGGCCCGGGCCCGCCCCGGCCGCCATGCCCATACTGAGGGTGAAACATAGTCGACGATGGGGATCGAAGGCATCCGGGCGCGCACGCGGCGGGCGACCCGGTGGGTGAAATCAGGGCTGTCGATGATCACGACGACGTCCGGACGGGCCGCGATGATCGCATCCGTCGTTTCCCGGATACGCCGCAAAATCATCGGCAGGCGCCGCGGAATAGCACTGACGCCGATAATGGCGAGATCGTCGATGGGAAACGGGCTCGCAATCCCGGCCGCCGCCATGGCGCGGCCGCCGACGCCGGCGAGGTTGAGCGCATCCCCGTCAGCCGCGAGCGCGCGCGCGAGCGACGCCCCGAGCGCATCGCCGGATTCCTCCGCCGCGACGAAGTAGATCGACAGCGGGCGCGGTCGCGGCGAGCCGTTCATGCGGACTTTTCCTCGGGCACGCCAACGAAGAAAATCTTCGCCAAGTCGGCGGCCGCGGTCAGCCGCGCCGGTTCGGCCACGATCGTCGCGCCGGCCGTCACGGCAAGCCCGGCAAGACCGGCGCGCGCGACATTCTCGACGGTTTGCGGTCCGATGGCCGGCAGGTCGAAGCGGCGATCCTGGCTGGGCTTCGGCGCCTTGACGAGAACACCGACGCCTGCGGGCGTCGTCACCCGACCCTGCCCGCGTAAATCGGCAATGCGGGAAAGCAGATTGTCGGTGCCCTCGGCCGCCTCGACGCCGAGCACGTGGCCGTTGGCGACGACCACGGCCTGACCCACATCGAACGGACCGAGCGCTGCGATCACCGCGAGCGCCCGCGCAATATCCGCGCGATCCTGCGGCGAAGGCTCGTGACGGCCCATGACGCCTTCGGGCGCGACAATTTCCGGCGCCACGTCGCTCACACCGATGATGCGAACGCCGTTTTCCTCAAACAAGCCCGCCAGCCCCGACAGGAGCCGGTCGTCGCCGCCGCGGAAGAAGCCGATGACCCGCGGCATCAGCCGGATCGACAACCAGTCCAGCCGGATCTGTCTAAGCGGCGGACGCAGCATGGTGCCGATAAATAGAGCTTCGCGGCAGTCTTCGGCCCGGGCGAGACGAAAGAAGCGTCCGGCCTGCCCTATCGCGATCCAATGGTGCGCGTAGCGCTCGACCACTTTTGGCTCGGCCCAGCCGCGCACCGCAAACATCACCGGCCTTCGGCCACGCTTGACGATTGCTTCGGCTACCGCGCCCGGAAAGCTGCCGCCGCCGCAAATCACCGCGACCGATGCGGCTCCGCCGGCGACCACGGCCCTTCCCGGAGCGTCACGAGGCATCGTCATCATTGTTGGCGCCGCCACGCGCCGCACGCGGACGCATCAAAGGCCGCTTGCCGCCAGCGCGGATGAACGCGATGACCTTGTCGACCAGCGGATCGCCGGCGAACTCGCGGGCGACGGCATCGACGCAATCAGCCAGTCGCCCGCCGGCGAAGAAGATACCCCGATAGGCGCGGCGCAACCGGTGCATCTCCGCGCGCGTCGCGCCGCGGCGCCGCAGGCCGACGACGTTGAGCCCAACCAGCGCGCCGGTCTGGCCGAGCGCAAAGCCGAACGGAATGATGTCGTCACGCGCGGCCGACATGCCGGCCATCATCGCGCCTTCGCCGATCCGCACGAATTGATGAATGGCGACGTGGCCGCCAAGAAAAGTGTGGTCGCCGACGGAGACGTGACCGCCGATCACCGCGTTGTTGGCGAAGGTCACGTCGTTGCCGACGTCGCAGTCGTGTCCGACATGGGAGCCGACCATGAAGAAGCAGCGGTCGCCGATGCGCGTTATGCCGCCGCCGTCCTCGGTACCGGTATTCATGGTGACGCTCTCGCGCAGTTCGCAGCGCGCGCCGATGACAAGCCGGGTCGGACCGCCGCGATAGTGCACCGATTGCGGCGGCGTGCCGAGCGACGAGAAGGGATAGACGACGGAGCCCTCGCCGACGGTCGTGACGCCGGAGACATAAACATGGGCGATGAGGCGAACGCCGCTTTTCAGCTCGACCTGCGGACCGATCACGCAGTACGGCCCGATCTCCACCCCGTCGCCAATACGCGCGCCCTCGGCGACGCGCGCAGTCGAGTCGATCGCCATTTATTCCTCGGTCACGATCGCGCCGACTTCGGCCTCGGCAATCAGCGCGCTGCCGACCTTGGCTTCGGCGCGGTACCACCACATGTTGCGGCGCTGCGCGATCTTGTCGACGTGATACTCGAGCGTGTCGCCGGGCACCGCCGGCTTGCGGAATTTGGCCTTGTCGATGGTCAGGAAGAATACCGAACGCGGATTGTCGCGGCGCGGCATATTGGTCAGGCAAAGCACGCCCGCGGTCTGCGCCATGCCTTCGATCACCAGCACGCCCGGCATGACCGGGTTGTTGGGAAAGTGGCCGAGGAAATGCGGCTCGTTGAAGGTGATATTCTTGATGCCGATGCCGTGTTCATCGCCGCGCATGTCGATGACGCGGTCGACCATCAGAAACGGATAGCGGTGCGGCAACAGCCGCAATATCTCGCGGATGTCGGCAACGCCGAGGGTCTCAACGTTCATCCCTCTTCACCTTCGGTCTTGCCGCGTCCGCGGGTGAGCTTCCTTACCACCGCCACTCCCTTCATGAAATCGCGTATCGGCTCGGCCGGAGACCCGACCCAGCGGCCGCCGGCCGGAATGTCGGTCATGACCCCCGCCTTGGCGCCCAGCATCGCGCCGGCACCGACGGTGATGTGGTCAGCAAGGCCGACTTGCCCTCCCATCATGACGAAATCCCCCACTTCCGAGCTCCCGGATATGCCGGTCTGCCCCGCGATCAGACAATGCCGGCCGATGCGGACGTTGTGCGCAATTTGCACGAGATTGTCGATCTTGGTTCCCTCCCCGATGACGGTGTCGCGGGTCGAGCCGCGGTCGATCGTGCTGTTGGCGCCGATCTCGACGTCGTCCTGAATGATCACTCGGCGGGTCTGCGGAATTTTCTGATGGCCTCGTGGCGAGGGCAAATAACCGAATCCATCCTGGCCGATGCGCGCGCCAGGATGGATGATCACGCGATCGCCGATGAGCGCATGCGTGACCGACGCGCCTGCGCCGATCGCGCAATCGCGTCCGATCGCCACGCCCGGCCCGATCACGGCGCCAGCCGCAATCAGCGTACCTGCGCCAATTTCGGCGTCGGGTCCGATCACCACCAGCGGATCGATGGTCACACCCGCCTCGATCCGCGCCGAAGGATGCACATGCGCTGCCGTCGCGTGTCCGGTGGTGCCGAACAGCGAGACCGGCCGCAGCACCGAGGGAAACAATGCCCGCGCCACGGCGACGAAAGCGCGATAGGGCTCCGGCACTACCAGCACGACGAGGCTTCGCGGCGCCTTCGCCTCGAAACGCGGGGCCACCAGGCAAACTCCCGCATGGGTGATGGCCAGCGCATCGAGGTATTTTGCGTTGTCGATGAACGTGATGTCCGAAGCGTGCGCCGTATCGAGCGGCGCAATGTTGCGGATGCGCCGATCGACCGGAACGTCGCCGCGCGGCGTGGCGCGGGTGAGCGCGACGATCTCGCCGATCGTCAGCTCGCGGTTGGTTGAGAAGAAGTCCGGCATGCGCCCGGCCTCAACGTCGGTCGCAAGGCGCGATCAGAACCGCGTTCCGCCACCGAACTGGAAGAACTGGGTGCGGTCGTACGGCTGTTTCAGGATCGGATAGGCGAAGTCGAACCGGAGCGGACCAAATGGCGAATCCCAGATGATGCTGCCACCGGCGGCCACACGCGGCAACGCCGTGTCGGTGTATTGCATCGCGCAATTGCCGCAAGCGAACGGAACGCCGGCGTTGATGGTGCCGTTGACTTCGCCGTTCGCGGGCCAGGCGGTCTCTGCCCTATAGCCCCACTCCGAACCGGAATCGATGAAGACGGCGCCGCGCACGCCTGCATCCTTGGGCAGGAAGTAGAACGGGTACTGGAACTCCAGGCTGGCGCCCCAGTACTTCGTGCCGCCAATAGCGTCGTTAGCGGTGCCGGAGGTGACGTCGCGCGGACCGATACCAGCCGGCGCGAAGCCGCGGATCAGGTTGGGGCCCATCTTGAAGTCGTCGAGCATGCGCACATAACCGCTGCCGTTGGCACAGGTATCCGCCGAGCAATTGGTGAGGCCCAGCATGTCGCCGCCTTGCAGATGCAGGACGCCGACGAGATCGGGGATCACCTCGTAATAGCCGCGGAAATCCACGACCGATCGAATATATTTCGCATCGCCGCCGAGGCCGGCAAAGTCCTGGCCGAAGCTGACGAGAATGCCGTTGGTCGGATGTTTGTTGTTGTCGAGCGTGTTGTAAGTGAGTCCGTATCCCGCCAGCGACGTCAGATACCCGCCCTGTGCAAGCTCATAGCGCACCGGCAAGGAGGCCTCGAAGATTGGCGAGGAGATGCCCTGCGTGTTGAAAAGGCAGTTGTTCTGGCCGCCTGCGGCCGTCGCCGCCGCCCACCCCGGATAGGCCGCCCCAAGCACGCCCGCGGCCATCGCGGCGTTGACGGCGTTCACCGTCGGAAAGGTGGTCGAGAAATTCGGGTTGGTGTTGTTGCAGTCGTTCAGAACTCGACACCAGGTTGATCTGGTTCCAGTAGACCGAATACCGGGCCTGAAACGAAAGATCTTCGCGCAGCGGCACGCCCAGTTTCAGATTGGTGCCGATCGTCTCGGTACCGTAGGACAGGTACGGGCTGGACAACGACTGCCGGCCAAACAGATCGATGCCGCCGGAAAGGCGCTGATCGAAGAGATAAGGTTCGACGAAACTCAGCTCGGCGCCGCGAATGTATTGGCCGAGGGTAGCCGAAGCCTTGCCGTAGCGGCCGGTTCCCAGGAGATTGCGCTCGGAAATCGACACCTGCGCCATAAAGCCGTCCGCGGTCGAATAGCCGCCCATGATCGAGAAGTCGCCGGTCGATTGTTCCTCTACTTCGACGTTGATCACGACACGATCCGGCGCTGAACCGGGTTCGTTGGTGATCTTCACGGTTTTGAAAAAGCCGAGATTCTTGATCCGGCGCTCGGCGCGATCGACCAAGGCGCGATTGTAGGGGTCACCTTCGGAAATATCGAACTCACGCCGGATCACGTATTCCCGGGTGCGCGTATTGCCGCGAATATTGATGCGCTCAATATAGGCGCGAGCGCCCTCATCCACCAGAAAGATGACGCTGATGGTGCGGTCCTGCGGATTGCGGTCACCGCGCGGGCGCACCGTGGCGAAGGGGTAGCCATGCTTGGTGATTTCGACCGTCAGGTCCTCGACGGTCTTTTCGACCGAGTCGCTGTTGTAAATATCGCCGCGATGCATCCGCAGCACGTGGCGGAGCGCCTCGGAATCGACCGAGCGGATGTTGGACTGCACCTCCGCCGAGCCGAAGCGATATTGCTGCCCTTCTTCGATCGTGAAGGTGATGATGAATCCCTTGATCGCAGGATCGTACTCACCGACCGCGGATACGACCTGCACATCGGCATAACCGTGGCTCAGATAGAAGCGCCGGATCAGATCGCGATCGGCTTCGATGCGGTCGGGATCGTAGACGTCCGTGGTCTGCAGGAAGCTCAGGAAATTCGACGTTGAGGTCTTGACGACCTCCTTGAGCCGATAGTCCGAATAAGCGTGGTTGCCGACGAAAATGATCGACTTCACGCCGGTCTTTTCGCCTTCCCTGATCTCGAAGATCAGGTCGACGCGATTGTTCGGCCGTTCGATGATTTTGGGCACCACCTGGACGTCGAAACGGCCGTTGCGGTGATACACCTCGATGATGCGCTGAACGTCGGCTTGCACTTGGGCGCGCGACAGCGTGCCGCGTGCTTTAGACTGCAGTTCCTGCGTGAGCTGCTCATCCTTGATCTTGTTGTTTCCCTCGAAGGCGAGCCGATCGATGACCGGCGCTTCCACGACGATGACAACGAGCCGGCTGCCCGAATGGGAGATCCTGATGTCCTGGAACAGCCCCGTCGCGTAAAGCGCCTTCAGGGCGGAATCGATCTTGACGGCGTCGAGACGTTCGCCGGGCGCGAGCCGAAAGTACGAGCGGATGGTGTCGGCATCGACGCGGCGATTGCCCTCGACCACGATCGCGGACACGCCAACGCCGGCTTCGGCAGCCTGGGCAAAAGCCGAGCCTGACGGAACGCCAAACAACACTACGGCGAGGAGCATGCCGGCCACGACAAGCCCTCGCCTTACTCGCACACACATATTCATGCGCTAAGCGCCCTTATTCCCCTCGTGGCCACCCCCGCAGGCGGGCTCGTCGCAGTGTCTCTCAGCATACGTCTCAGCCTCGTGACAAATCGTCTTGCCGCGAGACTGGCGCCGTAGTCCGCCCAGGTACCATCGTCCCCCAACCGCTCCCCCAAGCGGCTGCCCCTTAGGACGTCGTCAGATGAACGATGTCATTAAAAGTTGCAAATATCATCAACATGAGAACGATCGCCAGCCCGATGCGAAAACCCATTTCCTGGGCCCTTTCGGACAGCGGACGACCGCGAACGGCCTCGATAAGATAGAACAAAAGATGACCGCCATCGAGCAGCGGGATCGGAAAGAGGTTAAGAAGGCCGATCGATATCGAAAGCACGGCTGCGAGCTGGATCAGCGGAACAAAACCGAAGCTCGCGACCTGGCCCGACATCTGCGCGATACGAATGGGACCGCCAAGCTGGTTGGCCGCCTCGCGGCCGGAGACGACGCCGCCGATGTAGCTCAGCGTGCGCTCGACGACCGACCAGGTTTCCTGAACGCTCATCGAAATGGCCTCGACCGGAGCGACGGGACGGAATTTGAGATCCTCCGGCGCCATCGAACGGCTGATGCCGAGAATTCCGACGCGCTGCACGTTGCCGAAATTGTCCTTAACCTCTTTGAGGGTCGGCGTCGCCTTGAGGATCTTTTCCGCGCCATCGCGCTCGATCGTGATCTCAAGTACCTCTCCGGCGCTCGCGCTCACGAAGCGCTGCATCTCGGTGAAATTGTCGACGTGGTGGCCGTTGATGGCGACGACCATGTCGCCGGGGAGGAAGCCGGCCTGCTCAGCCGCGCTGCCGGGCTGAACCGCGTCAACCCGCGCGCTCATGGTCTGCTTGCCGTAGATCATGAAGACCCCGGCGAAGATCACGATCGCCAGAACAAAATTCGCCAGCGGCCCGGCGACGACGATGGCCGCGCGCTTGGCCACAGGCTGGAACATGAAGCTTTCAGCGCGCTCCTGCGGGTCCATGTTGGCGCCGCGCGAGACGTCGGGCACGCTCGCCGCATTCTCATCGCCGAAAAACTTCACAAAACCGCCGAGCGGGATGGCCGAAATCTTCCAGCGCGTCCCGTAGCGATCATTGAAGCCGACGATTTCCGGTCCGAACCCGATGGAGAAGACCAGTATCCGCACCCCGCACCAGCGCGCGATGAGGAAATGGCCCAATTCGTGGAAGAAAACCACAAGGCTCAGGACGAACAAAAAGGGAATGAGATAGCCCACGACGCCACCGCCGAGTGCATGCAAATGCGCCAACAGATTGGTCCCCATGACGCTTATCCCCACCCCTGACTGCCCGACCCGTTGTAACGTTAGGATGCCATTGCGGCAATTTCGGGCAAGAGTGCGGCCGCCAGCCGTCTTGCGTTATGGTCAACGGCGAGGGCTTCCTCGACGGATTGGGGCTCGGCGACCGTCCCCTCCCGCTCCGCCGCATCGAGAGTAGCCTCGACCAAGGCCGGAATACCGCTAAATCCGAGGCGCCGCCCAAGGAATTCAGCCACGGCGATCTCGTTTGCCGCGTTGAGGACGGTCGGGGCGGCTCCGCCAGCCGCCAGCGCACGGCGGGCCAGGGCCAGCGCCGGAAACCGCTTCATATCGGGCTCTTCGAACGTCAGCGAGGCGACCCGGGCGAGGTCGAGCCGGGCGGCGGGCGTCGGCATACGCACCGGCCAGGCCAGGCAATGGGCGATCGGAATGCGCATGTCGGGCGAGCCGAGCTGGGCGACGACCGAGCCGTCGCGGTATTCCACCAGCCCATGAATCACCGACTGCGGGTGGACGACCACGTCGAGGGCGTCCGGTCCGAGTGCGAATAAATGATGGGCCTCGATGAGTTCGAGACCCTTGTTCATCAGCGTCGCCGAATTGATCGTGACCTTGGGTCCCATCGTCCAGGTCGGATGCTTGAGCGCCTGCTCGAGCGTCACCGTGCGGATCTGCTCCAGCGACCAGGTGCGAAACGGTCCGCCCGAAGCCGTCAGGACGATACGTCGCACATCCTCGCGGCGGCCTGCGCCAAGCGCTTGAAAGATTGCGTTGTGCTCGGAATCGACCGGCAGGACGGTTGCTCCCGCGGCGGCGGCCCGGCGCATGAACAGCGCGCCCGCACAGACCAGACATTCCTTGTTGGCGAGAGCGACGGAAGCGCCGCGCTCGGCAGCCGCCAGCGTCGGCTCGAGACTCGCCGCACCGGTGATCGCCGCCATGACCCAGTCGGCGGGACGTTGCGCCGCTTCGACAACGGCGCGAGCGCCGGCGGCCGCCTCGATGCCCGATCCGGAGAGTTCGGCTTTGAGTTCACCATACGCATCAGGATCGGCGACGGCGGCAAACCTCGCGCCGAGTTCACGCGCAAGCCGAGCAAGCGAAGCGGCATTGCGATGCGCGGTTACTGCCTCGACGCGATAGCGCTCGGCCTCCTGCCGCAACAGATCGACCGTGCTGGAACCGATCGAACCGGTCGCGCCCAGCAACGTCACCGCTCGCGGCGCCGACGCCGTTTCCGCTATTGCCTGCGGCTGGGTGTGCTTCATGCCCCTACCATACCAGCAAGCCGCGGGCCGGCGCAGCCGTCCCTTGGCGAAGCATGCCGATCAGGAGGGCGGCAAAAGCGGCGACCAGGAAGCCGTCGATACGATCCATCAATCCGCCGTGGCCGGGGATCAGGTGGCTCGCGTCCTTCGCACCGAAACGCCTTTTCACCGCCGATTTGAAAAGGTCCCCGGTTTGCGCGAGCACGGAAAGCAGCAACGCCATCACTGAAACGATCCCCAGCTTACCGAGCCCGTTCGCATAGGCGACCGCCACCCCGGCGGCAACCCCCCCGATGAGGCCGCCAATGGCGCCGGACCATGTCTTCTTGGGACTTACGCTCGGCCACAACAAAGGGCCGCCCAGGCCGCGGCCGCAGAAATAGGCAAAAATGTCGGTGGTCCAGACGGTTGCGAACAGGAATAAAAGTGCCGTGAGACCCCATTCCGGGTCGCCCCGCAACAGCGCCGGACCAAGAAAGCCGCCCCAGCATAGATCACCCCGCCCAAAGCCCAGATGCCGGCAGTCGGGGCCGGCTCGTTTCCCGGCGAGGCGAATTTGGCGAGCCCTGCCAGTACAGCGCCGACGGCGATGGCAAGCCAAGCCCAGTCGGGCGCGTGGATACCGGCGAAGACGAGCCCGGCCAGCAGTGCGGCCCAGCCCGGCACCAGAATCCGCGGATCGGAACGATGCGCGACCAGCGCCGTCCATTCCCACAACACGCCGCCCGCTCCGAACACGCACAGCGCGAGGAATATCCAGCCACCGGCATAAGTAGCCGCCAGCGTCACCGGCGCGAGCACGGCGACCGATGCCACGCGCAGCGTCAGGTTGCTGGCGTGGGTCCGGCGTCCGCCGGAATCGTCCGATTGGTCGGATTGCGTCACGATCCGGTATTGGCGACCAGTCCGCCGAAACGGCGCTCGCGGCGGCGGTATTCCGCGATCGCCCCTTCCAGCGCGGCGCGGTCGAAATCGGGCCAGTTGATCGGCACGAAGACAAGCTCGCTGTAGGCCGCCTGCCATAGCAGGAAATTGGAAAGCCGCTGCTCGCCGCTGGTCCGGATGATCACGTCGGGATCGGGAATGTCGGGCGCGAGAAGATAGCCGCCGAGGCGCTCGGGCGTTATCTGATCGGCCGAAAGCCGTCCCGCCGCCACCTCGATCGCGAGCAACCGCGCGGCGCTGGCGATCTCCTGCCGCGCACCGTAATTGAATGCCACCAGCAGGGTCAGGCCGTCGTTGCCGCGGGTCAGATCTTCGGCTTCCTGCAGAAGCAGGCAGATGTCGCGGTCGAGACCGTTGCGCTCGCCGATGATGCGCACGCGCACGTTGCTCTTGTGCAGTTCGGCGAGGTCTTTCCGAATGAACCTGCGCAACAGACCCATGAGATCGCTGATTTCCGACAGCGGCCGCGACCAGTTTTCCGAACTGAAGGAGAAAATCGTCAGCGCGGAAATGCCGAGATCGGCCGCGGCGCGCACCGTCCGCCGCAAAGCCTCGACACCCCGCCTGTGGCCCTCGATCCGCGGCAGACCGCGCGCAGCCGCCCAGCGCCCGTTGCCATCCATGATGATGGCGACATGGCGCGGCACCTCGAACGAGTTGTCCCCTTGCGGGATCGGCTCGGCCGCGTCGCTTCTGGATCTCGCCGCGTCGCTCAAACCGTCATGATCTCCTTTTCCTTGCCGGCAAGCAGCTTGTCGACTTCGCCGATCGTGGCGTCGGTCGCCTTCTGAACCTCAGCTGATTGCCGCTCGTGATCGTCCTCGCTGATCTTGTGATCCTTCTCCAGCTTCTTGAGCAGGTCGAGCCCGTCACGGCGTACGTGACGCACCGCCACGCGTGCGGCTTCGGCGTATTTGTGCGCGACCTTCGCCAGTTCGCGGCGCCGCTCCTCGTTGAGCTCGGGGATTCGCAGCCTGATGACCTGTCCCTCGGTCGAAGGCGTCAGTCCGAGATTGGCGTTGGAAATGGCTTTCTCCACGGCATGGATCATCGTCCGGTCCCAGACCTGGACGTTGAGCAGCCGCGGCTCGGGCACGCTGATCGTGGCGAGCTGATTGAGCGGCATGTGATTGCCGTAAGCGTCCACCTGGACGTGCTCCAACAGCGCCGACGAAGCGCGGCCGGTGCGCAAGCCACCGAGTTCCTGCTTGAGCGAGGCGATCGCTCCCTGCATGCGGCGCTTGAGGTCATTCATGTCGAATGTTGCTGTTGCCATGGTGCCCTCCTGCGATCCGATCGGCCGCCTTCACCCTTTCGGCGACCGTCAGCCGACCGTGGTGAAGTGCCCCTGCCCGCGCAAAACGGTCTCGATCGCGCCATGCTCCCGGATCGAAAAAACGATGATAGGCATACGGTTCTCCCGGGCAAGCGCGAACGCCGTCGCGTCCATGATTTTCAGGTTGCGGTCGAGCGCTTCCTGGTGGTCGAGCCGCTCATACCGCTTGGCGTTCGGATCGCGCTTCGGATCGGCAGTATAGACGCCGTCGACATCGGTCGCCTTGAGCACGGCGTCGCACCCCATTTCGGCGGCCCGCAAGACGGCCGTGGTGTCGGTCGTGAAGTATGGATTGCCGGTGCCGCCGGCGAAAACGATGATGCGGTCATCCTCGAGATGCCGCAATGCGCGCTGGCGCTCATAGGTCTCGCAGACCTGCGGCATCGCCAGCGCCGACATGGTTCGCGCGCTGACGCCGGCACGTTCGACTGCGGTTTCCAGAACCAGAGCGTTCATCACCGTCGCCAGCATTCCCATCGAATTGGCGGTGGGCCGCGACAGGCCATTCTCGGAAATCTGCGCCCCGCGCAGAATGTTTCCGCCGCCGACCACGACGCCCAATCCGATTCCCATCTTGTGGGCGGCGACCAGATCGGCGGCAAAGCCGTCGATGGTCTCCTGGTGGATGCCGAACTTTTCAGGCCCGCTCAGGGCTTCGCCGGAGAGCTTGACGATCACGCGTCGGTAGTTCGGCTTCGCCATCGCAACGTTCCGCCCCGTGCGCACCGATTCCAAGCGCCGGCCTTACGGCTATCGCATCCGCGCACGAAACAACAGGGCCGCCCCGCAATCCTCAGTGGGCGCCGGCCAGCGCCGCGACTTCGCCGCCGAAATCGCCCTCGGGGCGGTCGATTCCCTCACCGAGAGCGAAACGGACGAAGCCCGTGATCTTGACCGGTGCGCCGACCTTGCCTTCGCTATCCTTGACCGCCTGCGCCACGCTCTTCTTGTCGTCGAAGATGAAGCCCTGGTCGACCAGACAGACTTCTTTGTAGAAGGTCTTGAGGCCCGACTCGACGATCTTGTCGATCACGTTGGCGGGCTTGCCCTGCGCCTTGAATTTTTCGGCGAGCACGTTCTTCTCGCGCTCGACCGTCGCCGCGTCGAGCCCGGCAGAATTGACCGCCTGCGGATTGGCGGAGGCGACATGCATCGCCACCATGCGGCCGAACGCCTTGAGCTCGTCGACATCGCCGGCCGATTCGAGCGCCACGATCACGCCAATCTTGCCGAGGCCGTCGCTGACCGAATTGTGCACGTAGCTCGCCACGACTCCCTTGCCGACCGAAAGCGAGGCGGCCCGGCGCAGCGTCATGTTCTCGCCGATCTTGGCGATGGTCTCGTTGATCGCATCGCTGACCGTGCGATCACCGACTGGCGCAGCGAGAATCTTCGCCACGTCGGGTCCGGTGCCCAGCGCGACATCCGCGATCATCTTGACCAGGCCCTGGAACAGGTCGTTGCGCGCGACGAAATCGGTCTCCGAGTTCACCTCGACGACCACGCCCTTGTTGCCGGCGACCGCGATGCCGATCAGCCCTTCGGCCGCGACGCGTCCGGCTTTCTTCGCTGCCTTGGCGAGCCCTTTTTTGCGCAGCCAATCGACCGCGGCTTCCAGATCGCCGCTCGTTTCACCGAGCGCCGCCTTGCAATCCATCATGCCGGCTCCGGTCTTCTCGCGGAGCTCCTTCACCATGCTTGCGCTGATGTTCGCCATTTTTCCATTCCTCGACGGCGTTCGCCTGCGGCCTACTCGGCCTCAGTCGCCATCTGTTCCTTCGCCCGCGCAATCCAGCCTTCGACGCGGCCGGGAAGCCCGACTTCTTCGCCGACATTGTGGGCAGCGACCGGGGAGAATTCGGCGATCTGCCAGACGTGGAAGATGCCGAGATCGTTAAGCTGCTTTTCGATGGCCGGCGACACGCCGGGGAATTTCTTGAGGTCGTCGGCGACGCCGCGCGGACCGGACAGCGGCTGGAAGCCGAGCTTCTCGGTTTCCGGCGGCAGTTCCTCGACCAGCGGCTCCGCCAGCGCGCCGACATCGATGCGCTCGCCCTGTCCGCGTGAAATCCCGTCGATCACCGCCTTGGCGACGAGGTCGCAGTAAAGCGTGATGGCGCGGCTGGCGTCGTCATTGCCGGGGATCACGTACGTGATGCCCTGCGGATCGCAGTTGGTGTCGACCACGGCCGCCACCGGAACGCCAAGGCGTCGCGCCTCCTTGATGGCGATGTCTTCCTTGTTGGTGTCGATGACGAACACCAGGTCGGGCAATCCGCCCATGTCCTTGATGCCGCCGAGCGCGCGATCGAGCTTGTCGCGTTCGCGTTGTAGCGTCAGCCGCTCTTTCTTGGTGTAGCCCTGCGCCTCGTTGGACGAGAGCATCTCGTCCAGCGTGCGGAGCCGCTTGATCGAGTTGGAAACGGTCTTCCAGTTCGTCAGCGTGCCGCCGAGCCAGCGCGAATTCACATAGTATTGCGCTGATTTCTTGGCCGCTTCGGCAATCGCGTCCTGCGCCTGCCGCTTGGTGCCGACGAACAGGATGCGTCCGCCGTTCGCCACCGTGTCGCTGATCGCCTGCAAGGCGCGATGCAGCATCGGCACGGTTTGCGTCAGGTCGACGATATGGATGTTGTTACGGGTGCCGAAGATGTACTCAGCCATCTTCGGATTCCAGCGATGGGCCTGATGGCCGAAATGCACGCCAGCTTCCAAAAGCTGGCGCATGCTGTAGTCGGGCAGCGTCATAATCGTTCTCCGGTTGATCCGCCGCGGACCGATGAGCCCGGCCGGTTGGCCGGACACCGGACGGCTTTTAAAGGCCAAGGTCCGCGTGTGAGATTGGGCGCCTTATATAGGGATAGTCCCCGTCAACGCAACTTGAACCTTACCGGCCGCGCCGCCGGGCGACGATCCGCCCGAAATCCGGGTAAAAGCGGGCCCTAGAGGCCTCGGCGTTTCCGCTTCTTGGCAGCCTTCTTGGCCGCGAGGCGGGCCGCCGCGGCGCCGTCCTCGCCCCGCATCGCCGCACCGGCTTCCGCCAGGTTGGCCGGCTGCTGGGAGGGCGAAGCGCCGAGCTTCGCCCGGTCGAGGACGAAGCGGGCATAGTCGTCCATGTCGCCTGCGAACGGCACGATGCGGCCGTCGGCCGTCAGCCAAAGCCGGTCCGCCACCAGTTCGATCAGCGAGCGGTCGTGGGTGATGAGGATGACCGCGCCCTCGTAATCGTTGAGCGCATCGAGCAGCGCGCGACGGCTGTCGATGTCGAGATGGTTGGTCGGCTCGTCGAGGATCAAGAGGTGCGGCGCCGCCATCGCCACGAGATTAAGCAGAAGCCGCGCCCGCTCGCCGCCTGAAAGGTTAGCGACCGTGGTTTCCTGCTTGTCGAACGAAAGCCCGAACTGCGCCAGTCGCGAGCGCCGCGACGATTCGCTGTCGTCCGGCCGCTCCCGGCGCATAATCTCCAGCGGCGTATCGGCCGGGTCGAGCGCCTCGATCTGATGCTGATGAAACCAGCCGACGCGGATGCGCTGCTCGCGCTTCATGTGGCCGGATTGCAGCGGCAGCGCGCCGGCGATCATCTTGGCGAATGTCGACTTGCCGGCGCCGTTGACGCCGAGAAGCCCGATGCGGTCATCGACATCGAGACGCAGGTTGAGATTGCGCAGGACCGGCGCGCCGTCATAGCCGACCGCTGCCGCTTCGAGCTGGATCAGGGGCGGCGCCAGCGGCCGCGCCGGCGACGGCAGCGTAAACGGCGCGACACGCTGCTCGACGACCTCGGCGATTGGTTCGAGCTTGGCGAGTCGCTTGACGCGCGATTGCGCCTGCGCCGCCTTGCTTGCTTTGGCCCGGAACCGGTCGATGAAGCGTTGCAGGTGCGCGCGTTCGGCCTCCTGCTTCACGCGAGTCGCCGCCTGCAGCCGCGTCTTTTCCGCGCGCCGCGTTTCGAACGCGTCGTAGCCGCCGGTGTAAAGCTCGAGCTTGCCGTCGCTCAGATGCAGGATGGAGTCGACGGAATTGTTGAGCAATTCGCGATCGTGGCTGACGATCAGCGCGGTATGCGGATACTTCTTGAGCCGCGCCTCCAACCAAAGTGCGCCTTCGAGGTCGAGATAGTTGGTCGGTTCGTCGAGGAGCAGCACGTCGGGCTGGGCGAACAGCGCGGCCGCCAGCGCGACGCGCATGCGCCAGCCGCCGGAGAATTCGGCCATCGGACGATGCAGGTCGGCCTCGGCGAAACCAAGCCCGCTGAGGATTTCGGCGGCTCGTGCCGGTGCGCGGTCGGCGTCGATTTCGTTGAGCCGCGCATAGATTTCCGCAAGCTCTTCGGGCTCGGCAGTTTCGAGTTGGGCATTGAGCGCTTCGCGCTGCGTGTCGGCGGCCAGGATCGTGTCGATGAGGCTGACCGGCGTGGCCGGATGCTCCTGATCCACCGACGCGATCCGCGCCGCCTTTGGCAGCAGGATCTCGCCGCTCAGGGGCACGAGATCGCCGAGGATGATCTTGAACAGCGTCGATTTGCCGACCCCGTTGCGCCCGACCAGTCCGACCTTGGCTCCGGTCGGAATCGCTACGGTCGCGGAATCGAAGAACCGCCGTCCCCAGGCGTCAAAAACGAGATTCTCGATCCGAAGCATCGCGCGGCCAGCCAAAAGGAGTTTGTTGTGGGAAGAAAGCGGCCGCTCTTTAACGCACCGCGCGCCGGATAGCGAGAGGGAAAGGTCGCTGCGGCGATTTTCCGCTCTAGCGGCGGGCGGCGGTCCGCTCCGCCAGAAGGATTTGCAATTTTGCTTTCACCGCCGGCGGCTGATCGGTGCTCAAAAATTCTTCAACCGTCATCCGGCGTATCAACCGGACGTATGGTTTTCCGGACAGCACCGCATCGAGCTTGACGCGCTCTTGCACCACATAATCCAGATGGTCGTCGGAATCCTCGAGCAATGTCCACTGATCGCATTCGTCGCGCTCGTTCGGACGCGCCCTGAAAATCAGGTGTTCCACCTGCCGCTAGGAGCGGTTGAGCCAGAGCGCGAGCAGGATCGCCAGCGCGAAGGCTGCGATTGATAATGCCGCCATGCCGGCGATGTACGCCGCCGACGGCGGCGGCCGATGCTTCGTGTCGTGACCGGGGGCCGCGTCCATCTTCATCGCCGGCGCACCGTCGCCCATCGGCATGGCGGGCGCCTCGGCCGTCGTGGGTGGCCGCACTGTCATCATGCCGTGCTTGAGGCTGTTGGCGACCAGCCACCGGTTGATCGGGTAGGCGATGATGAAGCCGGTCAGCAGCGCCATGCTCATGACGAACCAGAAAGCCGGCGCGAGCGGGCTCAACGGCACGCCGATCAGTTTGCGCCCCAGCGCCGCGACCGGGACCATGCCGGTCATCAGGAAATTCATGGAGAGGAATTCGGGAATGAAAGTGCTCTTCAGCGAGCGCGCGTAGGAGCCGGCCATTGCGCGCATGAACAACGCCTGGAAAATCGTCCAGCCGAAAAGGAATCCGAGCACGTACTCGAGTGCGAGATCGGCGAGATACGGCAGCGCCAGGAACGAGGCGATCGTGGCGCCGACCAGGATGCCGAGGCCGTCACCGGCGACGCAGTGCATGGTCGAGCCGAGCACCTGGCGCCAGCGCGCCGCGACATATTGTTCGTGCAGGCCCGGCAGCGGCTCGCGGCAGCCGAGCACATAGAGAAATGCGCCCACCGGACCGGTATAGGCGGTGAGCAGGACGAACCCCCATTTGAGCACCGGGGATTTGGGCGTGTTCCGGATATCAATGGCGACGAAGACAACGGACACGGCGGTGAGCAGAAACCACAGCAGCATCACACCGTTGAGCACCGGAAGTTTCCTTTCCGTCTCGGAATGCTAGTCGCCTGCGGCGAGGCGAGGTCCGGCCAAAGCCGGCATCTTTCCGGGCGCGAAGGTAGCTTACAGCGCTTCCACCGTCACTACGCCCGTCACCGCCTTGATGGCGCCGGCGATCTGCGGCGAGACCTTGAAGCGTCCCGGCAGCTTCACCTCGACTTCGTTGCCGTTGCCGAGCATCAGCACCATCGACACTTCGCCGTCGCCGTGATCGGCGCCACTACGCTCGGCGGCAAGCTTGATCGGCTCGAGCCGCCGCGCCACGCCCTCGATCGGCGCATTGTCGCGCAGGAACACGCGCAAACCCTTCTGCATTTTCGCCGCCGCCTGATCGAGCG
Organism: uncultured Alphaproteobacteria bacterium; assembly: GCA_963850245.1. Lineage (GTDB taxonomy): Bacteria > Pseudomonadota > Alphaproteobacteria > Rhizobiales > Xanthobacteraceae > BOG-931. The sequence goes on from CAWKLA010000006.1 coordinate 33,780, forward strand.
GCTCGGCGGACTGGATGCGCGCGCGCACCTCGTCGCCCTGGACTTCGGCGGTGAGAAACAACAGCACCGCCGTGCCGGGCTCCAGCAGATCGCGGTATTGCGCCAAACCCTCGGCGAACAACACGGCCTCGTAGGCGCCGCTCGGATCGGACAGGCCGATGATGCCCATCTTGCTGCCGTTCTTGGTGCGGCGTTCGGTGCGCGCCACAACCGTGCCGGCGACCCGGCTGGAGGTCGCGCCGGCTTTCACGGCGCGGGAAAATTCGACCCATGACTGCACGCGCAGCCGCTTGAGCGCCGCGGCATAGTCGTCGAGCGGGTGACCGCTGAGGAAAAAGCCGACCGCCTCGTATTCGCGCTGCAGACGCTCCGCGGGCAGCCACGGCTCGACCGAGGGCAGCGTGATCGGGACCGGCGCCGCCGGACCGCCGAACAATTCCGACTGGCCGATCGCTGCGTCCTCGTGGGTCCGCTGCGCGGTGGCGAGCATGGTGTCGATGGCGGCAAAGGCGCGCGCACAATTCTTTTCGACGGCGTCGAAAGCGCCTGCTGCGACGAGGCTTTCCAGCACGCGCCTGTTCACCGCGCGCGGGTTGGCGCGGCGGGCGAAATCGGCAAGATCGGCGAATGGCTGTTCGCCGCGCGCCGCCAGCAGGCTTTCGACCGCCTGCCGGCCGACGCCGCGCAGGGCTGCCAGCGCGTAGTGGATGGTGTTGCCGGCGACGTCGAACTCGACGCCCGAGCGGTTGATCGAGGGCGGCTCGACCTTGATGCCCAGCCGCTCGGCCTCGGCGCGGAATTCGGCGAGCTTGTCGGTGTTGCCCATGTCGAGCGTCATCGAGGCGGCCAGGAATTCGACCGGATAGTTCGCCTTCATGTAGGCGGTCTGGTAGGCGACGAGCGCGTACGCGGCGGCGTGGCTCTTGTTGAAACCGTAGTCGGCGAAGCGCTCGAGCAATTCGAAGATCGCTTCCGCGTGACCGGAGCTTACGCCGCGCGCCACCGCGCCGGAAACGAAGCGGTCGCGCTGGGCCATCATCTCGCTTCTGATCTTCTTGCCCATGGCGCGGCGCAGCAGGTCGGCTTCGCCGAGCGAATAGCCGGACAGCACCTGCGCGGCCTGCATCACCTGTTCCTGATAGACGATGACGCCATAGGTCTCGCGCAGGATTTCCTCGAGTTTCGGATGGATGAAATCCGGCAGCTCGGTGCCGTGCTTGCGCGCGCAATAGGTCGGAATGTTCGCCATCGGGCCAGGCCGGTACAGTGCGACCAGCGCGATGATGTCCTCGAAGCGGTCCGGACGCATGTCGATCAGCGCCCGGCGCATGCCCGCACTTTCCACCTGGAACACCCCGACCGTCTCACCGCGCGCCATCATCTCATAGGATTTGGCGTCGTCGAGCGGCAGATTGGAGAGATCGATATCGATGCCGCGGCGCTTGACGTGCTTCACCGCGAGATCGAGCACGGTGAGCGTCTTCAGGCCGAGGAAGTCGAACTTCACCAGCCCCGCCGGTTCGACCCATTTCATGTTGAACTGCGTCACCGGCATCAGCGATTTCGGATCGCGATAGAGCGGCACAAGTTCGGCCAGCGGCCGGTCGCCGATCACGATGCCGGCGGCGTGGGTGGACGCGTGGCGATGCAAGCCTTCGAGTTTTTGCGCGATGTCGAAGGCGCGCCGGGTGACCGGATCGCGATCGCGCTCGGCCTGCAGGCGGGGCTCGTCCTCGATCGCGCGCGACAGCGTGACCGGGTTGGTCGGATTTTGCGGCACGAGCTTGCAGAGCTTGTCCACCTGCCCGTACGGCATCTGCAGCACGCGTCCGACGTCGCGCAGCACGCCGCGCGCCTGCAAGGTGCCGAAGGTGATGATCTGCGCCACCTGCTCGCGGCCGTATTTCTCCTGCACGTAGTGGATCACTTCGTCGCGCCGGTCCTGACAGAAATCGATATCGAAGTCCGGCATCGACACGCGTTCGGGATTGAGGAAGCGCTCGAACAGCAGCCCGAAGCGGATCGGATCGAGATCGGTGATGGTCAGCGCGTAGGCGACGAGCGAACCCGCGCCCGAGCCGCGGCCCGGACCGACCGGAATGCCCTGCGCCTTCGCCCACTGGATGAAATCGGCGACGATGAGGAAATAGCCGGCGTATTTCATGCTCTCGATGACGCCGAGCTCGAAGGCGAGCCGGTCGTGATAATCCTCGGCGGTGCGGCCGGGCGCGATCGGATACCGCGCCAGCCGGCGCTCCAGTCCGGCGCGCGCGGCGCGGCGCAATTCCTCCGCCTCGTTGGCCTGCGCCGTCGCCTTGCTTTCACTTAACCCAGAGAAACGCGGCAGGATCGGCGCCAGCGTGCGCGGGCGGAACGCGCAGCGTTCGGCAATCTCGACCGTCGCCGCCAGCGCCTCGGGCAGATCGGCGAACAGCTTCGCCATTTCGGCGCGGGTCTTGTAGCGATGCTCCGCCGTGAGCTGGCGGCGCTCGCCGTCGGCGACCAGCCTGCCCTCGGCGATGCACAAGAGCGCGTCGTGCGCCTCGTAGTCCTCGCGGGTGGCGAAGAACGGCTCGTTGGTCGCGACGAGGCGGATGCCGCGCGAATACGCCAGATCGATCAGCGCGGGCTCGGCCAGCCGCTCGGCCGCCATGCCGTGGCGCTGCAACTCGATGTAGAGGCGATCGCCGAACAGCCGCTGCAATTCCTCGCAGCGCGCGACGGAGAGCGCGCCCTGCCCCGCGGCGATGGCGGTGTCGAGCGGACCGTTCGGTCCGCCGCTGAGCGCGATCAGGCCGTTCGCGGCTTCCTCAAGCCACGACAGCTTGATGTGCGGCTGCTCCGACTGCTCGGTATCGAGATAGGCGCGCGAGCAAAGCCGCAGCAGGCTCCGGTAGCCTTCCTCGCGCGCGGCGAGAAGCACGATGCGGGCAAATCCCTGCCCGATCGCACCGGGACGATTGTCCTGGTCGCCGAAATCGACGCCCAGCGCGCAGCCGACGATCGGCTGGATGCCGGCGCTCGCCATCTTTTCGGAGAATTCCAGCGCCCCGAACATGTTGTCGGTGTCAGTGAGCGCCAGCGCCGGTTGCCGGTCTTTCTTCGCAAGCTCCGCCAAGCGCGCGATCGGCAGCGCGCCTTCCAGCAACGAGTAGGACGAATGAATGTGCAGGTGCACGAAACCGGGGGTCGCGGCGGCCATGTGGTCAGACACTCGGGCTTAGATACGCGCGGGAAATGATTCTGCGAGCCGCGAGGATGCGGCTTCGTCTGCCGCACTGTCCATGCTTGTGCGCACAACCGTCACCGCTGCGCACAGGATGTTTCGCCTCAGGCCGCGACCTACCAGCGCGGCCCCAACGGCCGCCGCCCCGCGGCGCAAACTACCGGACTCAGACCCGAACTCGTGCCTCGGACCCCGCCAAGCTCAGACGATAGCTGGCTCAGACCAAGCCACGCTCAGACGAAACCAAGCTCAGACCACGCCAAGATCAGACGACACTAAGCCTAAACCACACCAAGCACCTGCGCCCATACTGCGACCATGGCCAGAAACAGGCTGATCGATGCGAGCGCCAAAGCCTCCTCGGCAACCGCGCGAACCATGATGACTCTCCCCTCGTACGGAACGAAAAGAGAACATAGTTCTTATTTTGTTCGGCGTCAAGGCAGCTGGCGACGTTACACTTGACAGCCCCAACCGCTACGTATAGGGTTGAGGCCATAGGAGATTTCCCATGGCCAAGCCGATTCTCACCCCCCACTTTCACAACGAGGACGCGGCTTTTGCCTACGTCGAGGCGCACATGTGGCCGAACGGCCCGGTTTGCCCGCATTGCGGCAACGTTGACAGCAAGCGGATTGGCCGCCTGACCGGCAAGACCAGCCGTCCGGGCCTGCGCAAGTGCTACGCCTGCCGCAAGACCTTCACCGTGCGGATCGGTACGATTTTCGAGGACAGCCACTTCCCGCTGCATCTGTGGCTGCAGGCCATCCAGCTCATCTGCTGGCAGCAAGAAGGGCATCAGCACCCGCCAAATTCAGCGGACCTTCAATTGCAGCATGAAGACCGCTTGGTTCCTGACGCACCGCATCCGCGAGATCATGAAGCCTGCCGAGCGGCCGCTGGCCCGCCGATGGGCGGCGAAGGCAAGACCATTGAGGCCGACGTGACCTTCGTCGGCCGCAAGCCGGGCGAAGCCAAGCGGGCGCGTGGCGGCCACATGAACCCGGTGTTCTCGCTGGTCGAGCGGGATGGCCGCGCCCGGTCGTTCCACATGCCGAACGTTCGCGCGCGAGAACCTTGCACGCGGTGCTGGGGAACGCACGCTTCCACCGATAGCCACCTGATGACCGATGAGGCACACGCCGTTCGGCATCGGCTGGAATTTCGCCTCGCACGACACCGTCGACTCACAGCAAGGACGAGTACGTCCGCCGCGACGGCGACACGGTCATCACGACCAATACCGTTGAAGGATTTTTCTCGATCCTGAAGCGCGGCATCTATGGCGTGTATCAGCACGTCAGCGAAGCGCACCTGCACCGCTATCTGAGCGAGTTCGATTTCCGCTACAGCAACCGCGAAAAGCTTGGCGTGAACGACACTGCCCGCGCTTCAATTGCGCTCAAAGGCGCGAAGGGCCGGCGCCTGACCTACGAAACAACTCATTCAATGGGCGCTAAAGCGGAACGATATAACGCCATCGCAAGCGACATTGGCACTGGCACGACAAGCGGCAACTGTGGTTGCCATTTGAAAATTGAGCCACTTACTGCCGTCCTTTCGTAAGTAGTCTGGCTAGATAGTTGCAATCGTTATCTGTAAGTGGAAATCGAAGCTCAGTTTCGTTGCGACGAACGACGAGCCATGTACGAAGAGGTTCGTGTTTGATGGTGATTTGCTCTATATTTGGGGGGAACCTACTAAGCCCCATTTCAGCGTGTGAAAATTTGAATGGGTCATCAGTCATGGTAACGCCTGTCGAGGGTCATGCTTACGCGAAAATAGCGGGATGGGCGAAAAGCGCCTTTAGCATCGTGAAAAGAGTTGCCACATTGGAGGCTCGTGTCTCCGTGTTGGAACAAAAAATTAGCGGTCAATCGGCCTACGATTGTCATTACTGCGGTGCCAACACCATGCGAAAAACCAAGGATGGACGTGTTCTTGGTAGTGCGCCAAACAAATGGAAAGAAGATGTCTGGACCTGCCAAACATGCCAAAAAACCGAAGTCGAATTCTGTCCGTCTCTAAGGACGATCCCGAGCAATCCAAGCGGTTCATCGAAACTGCTGAGGAAGTAGCGGCGGACGATAAAGACGTTTTGGAACATGTGCTCAAGAAGGCCGCTCCCGCTCCAAAGAAGCCTTCTTCTTAGCTTCGTAGTTTTGTCGCCTAATCTTGGCTTTCTCTATTCTGTCGCGAACAAATTCGTCTTTCATTGCCGTAAAACCTTCGGTCCTTGGTACCAGGAAGGTCAGCCCGGCTTTTTTGGAAGAGGCGGTCGAACTAAGGTCCGGTAATCCAACGGAACGGGCGACTTTGTTCGCATATCGTTATGCGAATGCGCTACGAAATCGGCCATCATCAATTCCTTGCTCTCTTCTTTTTTCGCAATGGTAATGGTGCCAAGGACGTCAGTTCCGTAGCGTTCAGCTGTTCTTTGACTTGATTGAATATCAGCACCGTTGCCCCAACATCGGGGTGTCCATCTTCAACGACGATATGAAGGGTTGGCTGTTTTCGAAGGTCCAGAACTTTTACGATTAGCTGCTGAAGAAGGCAGCGAAAGCACACGCCAAATTGACTGTCTGGCT
>CAWKLA010000007.1:0-332734 GCA_963850245.1 uncultured Alphaproteobacteria bacterium
GAGCAAGCACGGCACGGTCGAAGGCTTCCAATCCTTTGACGTGCATGTTCTCCATCGCATGGGAGCGCTTCAGGAACAGTTGGTGTCATACCCGATGGTAGGTTTTCGCTGGCCCGGTCTGGTTCGGTTGACGGCAAACAAATGGCGCGTAAACGTAGAATTTCGCGACGGTGCAACACAGAGCATCCCAGTTGTCTGGACCCAATGCCATTTCGGCGGCTGGCGTCCTTGGTTCCGTGTTTCCGTTGCAATCGACGGGTCGGCAAGCTTTACAACACAGGGGCATCCCTACAGTGCAGACGGTGCCTCGATCTTTGGTATGCCTCACAGCGCAGGGGTGACAAAAGCCGCCGCTATCTCCAAGCGCTGAAGCTACGGCTACGTTTAAATGGAATTGCAAACCTTAGGGGGCCATTTCCAGCGCGGCCAAAGGTATGCATCAAAGAACCTATGATCGGCTGCGACGGCAAGGAGAACGGCTTGAACGAGACCTGCGCGATAGTCGGCGGTTCGTGTTACGCGAGACGGATTATGCCCCGTTAGTTCCCAGATGATTTAGGGACTTTGCTCGCACGCCGGACGATTGCCGCACTCAACAATAATAAAAGCGTGAGCGGCCCGACGATGACTTTCGCTTTCGCGCGCGCTCCAAGCCGGTGGACGTTCGTACGGGCTTCTTTACCCGACCGCCGCTTTGGGCTAAATTCACTTTAAACTAAAGTACCATTCTGGGCAGGCTCCGGCCATGATTTTTCGGTACGCTGGGGCGATACACTCGAACAATAATAAAAGCGCGAGCGGCCCGACGATGACTTTCGCTTTCGCGCGCGCTCCAAGCCGGTGGACGTTCGTACGGGCTTCTTCACCCGATCCCCGCCGCTTTGGGCTAAATTCACTTTAAACTAAAGTACCATTCTGGGCGGTCCGGCCATGATTTTTCGGTCGCTGGGGCGATATTTACCACTACTGATAATTTTCGGCTTGATGGCGTGGTCCGCTCGGACCCATGCCGCTGAAATCAGATGTGCCACGACGTGGTCGCCAGAGATGGCCGGAGGGGGTAGGTTAGAGGAAATTTCCGCAAAGCGCTGGCCGTCAGGCCGGAGACCTTTTCGGTCTTGTCTTACCGCTGTTCTGAGCGGCCCAATTATCCAAGGCGACGATGAGAGGTTTGTCAGATTTTATAGGGCAAACCATCCTTTCCTACTTGAGGTGCTTCTGATTTCCCCGGGTGGCAACGTCGAAGCCGCCATAAACATTGGGCGTCTTTTCAGAAAGTTCCTAATCACCGCAGGTGCTCCTTTTTTAGAAGTTCATTCCGGCCTCCGAAAGCTTTTCGCTCAGTCTAACGGCCAAACTGTGGACTTGTGCAATGGCAATGCATGCACATGCGCAAGCGCCTGCGCGCTTATTTGCGATGGTAAGCACTAGCTCGTCTGAAATTCGATGGATTGATGACGAGAAGGACAATTTGATTCGCCCTCCTAGCATCGCAGAGTGGGAGGATGCGTCCTGTGGGTCATTCACGACTGAGGAATGGACTTCATATTCCACCCTGCTGAGTAAGAAAGTCACGTCATTGCAAGATCAATTGCTTATGAAAATTCTTGGCGAGAAATTCGGCACACGCAGTCAATGCATCAGTTTCTTGCTTTCTGCTCAGAGAGACCGGCTCGCTAGCCCTTGAAAAATCTACGCCAACACTCCTTGGCGCGAGATATCCGCCAAGTACCGACGGGAGCGCGGATAAGCGGACAGCATTGGGTTTCGCCGCTTGCTGAGCCGCCAGCAGGTTGAGACTTCAGAATCTAAGTGGAGAATGGATCAAATGTCTAACCCAACATGGGAGATAGTCGGATGGGACGGGTCTGAAAAAATCTACGCTGGCGAGGTGCCGGGCGTTTTGACCGAAGAAGAAATCGCTACGATGTTGCAGAGGTTACACGCGCGGCACTTAAGCTACGAAGAAGTAGTTTCAGCGTCGCTGAGAAAAAACCTCAAAGGATATTCTGGACTGCTCGAATACAAAATTGACCGCACAGCGGCGAAAGGGAACATGGTCACGATAGGCACGGATAATCCGCACTACGTCGCGCTTCGCAAGCGTGCTGACGGTCGCTCAATATAGCGACCAAACAATTAGGTTAGCGCCGACGATGAACGCCAAACCCCCAAAGCCGATAAGATCATCCGAGCTTTGGAGGGGCTAGGCACCGACGCTGCCGGTAGGCCCTGTGAGCGCTTCGTAAGCCGGGAATGGATGTCAGCCCCGCCGATTTTGCGATAAACTGCCTCTGGCAAAGAAGCCCAGCCAGCCCGCTGTATCCGGGGTGCAGACAGTGGCCGCGACGCCGCAAATTGCGGATTGGCTCGAAGAACTCGGCATGTCCGAGTACGCCGAGCGCTTTGCCGAAAACGACATTGATACCTCCGTACTGGGACATTTGACGGACCAAGACCTTAAAGACCTTGGCGTCTCGTTGGGGCATCGACGAAAGATTTTGGCGGCGATTGCGGGGTATCGCGCCATTGCGCTATCGCCACCGTCTAACCCAAAGCAACAAGAAACCGCCGAGCGACGACAAGTCACGGTGATGTTTTCGGACCTTGTCGGTTCAACGGCGCTCTCCGCGCGGATGGACCCCGAAGACCTGCGTGATGTCATTTCGGCCTATCAGAAATGCGTCGCCGAAATTGTTAATCGCTTCGACGGGTTTGTCGCGAAATATATGGGCGACGGTGTCCTCGTATATTTCGGCTACCCGGAGGCCCACGAAGATGATCCCGAACGGGCGGTGCGTGCCGGATTGGAATTGGTGGCTGCGGTAAGCAGCCTCAAAGCCGAAGTAGCATTACAAACCCGGGTCGGCATCGCCACGGGCTTAGTGGTGATCGGCGACTTGATTGGATCGGGTGCTTCGCAGGAGCAAGCAGTCGTCGGCAAAACGCCGAACCTAGCGGCACGTCTTCAGGGCGTCGCTGAGCCGGATATGGTCGTCGTTGCCGAGAGTACCCGAAGGCTGCTTGGCAACCTGTTCGAGCTTGATGACCTTGGAGCGAAGAACCTCAAAGGCATCGATGAGCCGGTGCAGGCGTGGGCTGCTCTCCGACCGAGTTCGGTGGAAAGCCGCTTTGAGGCTTTTCATGCCAGCGGGCTGACGGACCTTGTCGGTCGGCAAGAAGAACTCGATGTACTGATGAGACGCTGGTCAAATGTTCTGAATGGCGAAGGACAAGTGGTGTTGCTCTCTGGCGAGGCGGGAATCGGCAAGTCTCGACTAACGGCCGCGCTTGTTGACCGTCTCGCTACCGAGCCGCACGCCCGGCTGCGGTATTTCTGTTCACCCCGGCACACCGACAGCGCGTTTTATCCGATCATCGGTCAGATGGAGCGTGCGGCTGGCTTTGCGCATGGGGACAGTGTGCAGACAAAGCTCGACAAGCTGGATGCCGTATTGGCCCAAAGCTTCACGCCGCCTCAAGATCGGGCGCTGTTTGCCGAATTGCTGTCGCTCCCGAATGATGGCCGCTATCCCACACTCGAAATGTCCCCGCAGCAACGCAGGCAACGAACGCTTGAGGCGCTTACTACCCAAACCGTCGCCCTTGCCGAGCAAACTCCGCTACTGATGATCTTCGAGGACATCCATTGGATTGACCCCACGAGTTTGGAAGCGCTGGGTCGCGGCATTGATCGGATCAAGGCCGTTGGGGTTTTGCTCATCATCACGTACCGACCGGAATTTGAGCCGCCGTGGATTGGACGACCCTACGTCACCGCCCTGACCCTCAATCGGCTCGGAGAACGCGACATCGCTTCCATGATCGACCACGTCATCGGCAACAAGATGCTGCCGCCAAATATCCGGCAGGACATTATCGAGCGTACTGACGGTATTCCGCTATTCGTGGAGGAGATGACGAAAGCGGTGCTGGAAGCCGAAGGCGAGGGCGCGGCCGCGCAGGCGGTCAGTATGGTTCCATCCCCAATGCTGGCGGTTCCTGCAAGCCTGCATGCTTCGCTAATGGCGCGGCTCGACCGGCTCGGCCCGGCCAAGGAGGTAGCGCAGATCGGGGCGGCTATCGGTCGCGAGTTTTCGCATGCACTGCTGGCTGCGGTAGCACGCAAGCCGGAGGCCGAACTCCAATCGGCGCTCGACCGCCTCGTCGACGCCGGTTTGCTGTTCCGGCAGGGCGTGCCACCGCACGCGACTTATCTGTTCAAGCATGCTCTGGTGCAGGATGCGGCCTATGGCACGCTGCTGCGCGAGCCGCGACGCGCTCTTCACGCTCGCATCGCCGAAACCCTTGAAAGCCAATTCGCCGAGATTGCCGAGAACCAGCCCGAACTGCTGGCGCGTCACTGCACTGAGGCTGGGCTGATCGAGAAAGCCGCTGGCTTGTGGGGCAAAGCGGGACAGCGGTCGCTGGAACGCTCGGCGTTGGTCGAAGCCGCAGAGCAACTCACACGCGCCCTCGACCAGATCGCGACATTGCCCGGCACGCCCGCGCTTGCGTCGCGAGCAGATCAAGCTTCAGGTCGCGCTCATAACTCCACTCATTCCATGTCAAAGGTCGCTGCGCCGGAAACCAAGGCGGCTGCGGAGCGGGCACGTCTGCTGATCGAACAAGCGGAAGGATTGGGCGAGCCGCCCGAAGACCCGCTGCTGTTGTTCTCGGTCGCTCTACGGCTTCTGGATAGCGAACCTTATAGCGTTCAATGGCGAAGTGTTGCGTGAGCTTGCGGCGCAGTTCCTAGCGCTCGCCGAGAAGCAGAAGCGACCGTTCCGCTGATGCTCGCGCATCACGTCATAGGTCTCTCTTTGATTACTACGGGAGACATCGCGCAGGGCCGAGCGCATTTCGATCAGCCATCGCGCTGTACGATCCTGTCGTGCATCGACCGCTGGCGACGCGTGTTTGAGGCAGACCCTCGGGTGTCAGTGTTGTGCGCTCGGTCGTTAGCCTTGTGGATGCTTGGCTATCCCGAGGCCGCGCTCGTGGACGCCGACCACGCGCTCACGCGATGCGCGCGAGATCGGCCAAGCCGCCACTTTGAAGCACGCGTTGAACATTAGTGTGTTCCCCCTTATCCACTGCGGAAACTATGTGGCAGCAAACGTGCAATTAGACGAAGCGGTCGCGTTGGCGGACGAAAAAGGCGCTCCCCGTTGGGGGGCGGAAGGGAGGGTGTTTCAAGGTTGCGTATTTGGCCTGACCGGCAAAGCGTCAGACGCAATCGAAATGATCGCCTCCGGGATTACCGCAATCCGATCATCGGGAGGAACACTGCGGACGCCGTGACTACCTATCATACTTGGCGAGAGCCTATGCGGACCTCGGCCAATTCGATTCCGCTTGGCGCTGCATTGGCGAAGCGATAACAGCAGTAGAAACAACTAAAGAAACGTGGTTCGAAGCCGACATCCGCCGAGCCGCCGGAGAAATCGCGCTGATGTCGCCCGAGCCGGACGCAGTGAAAGCGGAAGTATATTTCGAGCGAGCGCTCACAATCGCTCGCCAACAGCAAGCCAAGTCATGGGAGCTGCGCGCCGCGATGAGCATGGCGCGGCTATGGCGCGATCAGGGCAAGCGGCAGCAGGCCCGCGAACTGCTCGCTCCGGTCTACGGCTGGTTCACCGAAGGTTTCGACACGCTCGACCTGAAGGATGCGAAGGCGCTGCTCGACCAGTTGGCGTGATGAGACCTCACCCGCAAACGCAAAATGGCAGCGAAGTGCATTACGGCACTTCTGCACCGATTGCACTTAATGCCGCGCGGGCGCATTCCATGTCCTGCTTGTAATGGCCTCCGCTTAGTCCGATTGCACCGACGAGTTCGCCATTCTCCTTGATCGGGTAGCCGCCACCGAACACGACCAACCGGGGCGTATGCACGATGCCGTGGAGCAACGGCGGATCATCTTTGATGAAATCGTGCCAGACGTGGGTCGGTAAGCCATAGCTGGCGCTGGTGTAGGCCTTGTCCTCGGCGATTTGGATCGAGAGCTTCGGTGCGCCGTCCATGCGATAAAATGCTTTTAGATCGCCGCTCTCATCGGTCACCGCGATACACATATGGAGACCTAACTCGCGTGCCTTAGCAGCGGCGGCCTCGATTGCCCTCTCCGCTGTTTTAGCGTCGATGCTGCGCTTGACAATGCTGGACATGGCTTCCTCCCAAAGCTTGATACTAATATTGACGGTTTTATCAACCATCGAAGATAGGGTCGCGTCGAGTAGGAAACCTACTCGTTTACTCACTCACAGGATGTGCGGCCTTCATGGTTTCGTCGCTGATTGGATTCCGCGCAACCAGCAAACTGCAATCGGTATAATCCATGAGATACGCCCCCTTGGGGCCTGACCACCAGCGATCAAACGCGCTCTGTCGGCGATGGCCCACGACAATTAGGTCGGCCTCAATCTCCCTCGCGTAGTTTCCGATTTCTTTGGCGGGTTCCCCCCTCACCAGCTTTGCGATGGGATTAAAACCCAGCGCTCTCAGTCGGGCAACACCCTCGTTAAGTACTTCAATGAAGTCGTCCTCCAGCCGGACAGATGCTCCAGCGAGGGCCACTTCAGTCAACACAAATGTGCCCGGATCGACGAGGACCGATAAAAGAAAAACCTCTGCACCGCATTGACGTGCCAAGAGGGCACCCTCCCGAAGGGCCGTGCGTCCTTCGACCGAACCGTCGTAAGCGAGCAGGATGCGCTTATACATTTGATCCCCTCCCAATATAATTGGGGTCGATCATAGAGCATTTCCCGTCCAACGCCGCGTCCAATTGGGCGGGTGAAGCGCCACTCGGATACGCGGACGCAGCGGGCCAAGTCATGGTAGCTATATTACGACCGTGAGAGTGATGAATGAGCCTAGCCAATGTTGAGGGATGACAGAACTGACCGAGGCGACGGCCGTCGCACCTCCCGCAATGTTCTCGGCGAGTTGCTTGCAATCTGTTCAATCAAGCCGATGACCGGATTTTATAGGGATGGCTGCTGCGACACCGGCAGGGAGGACGTGGGTAGTCATACTGTCTGTGCGGTGATGACATCTGAATTTCTTGAGTTTTCGAAATCGCGAGGCAACGACCTTTCGACGCCAGTGCCTGAATTTGGTTTCCCGGGCCTCAAGCCGGGTGACCGGTGGTGCCTGTGTGCGCCACGCTGGCAGGAAGCGTTCGAGGCCAAACAAGCGCCGCGAGTGGTTTTACGTGCCACACACGAAGGCGCTCTGGCTTACTGCTCGCTGGCCGACCTAAAGCGCTTCGCGGTGGACTTGGCTTAAGTCGGCTTTCGCAACGCAAGTGGAAGCTTGTCGACGCCTGCGTAGCGTTGGTCTGTCCGCGTTGAGTGTGTTCATGTGAACGATGGTGGACGTGCCGTCATCGGCAATGTGAAAGCCCGGCACGGTATTTTAGCGCGGACGCGCGCAGAGAACGCATAGGCAAGGCCCTGAGGGGCACGGCGGTGAGGGGCACGGCGAAGCCGCGATAGATGGGCGGCTGTCCGTATTGGGCCTGTGACTTTGCGCAGGCATTGAAGGGGCTTGGCGCAATTTAGTGCGGCAAGCCTAACTCACCCGCCAACTCCGATATTCGCTGCGGACCATACACATCTGGGCCAATCATTATGAAATACTCTTCCTGCTGGGTTCGCGACAACGACTGAAACTGGCGTACCAATTCCACCAACGAGCCGCCCTTTATCATCTTGTCTGCCCGACCAACTCTGCTTCGATGAAGTGTTGCAGGCGTCTCCCGGTCCATTTTGGCCTCCAAATAAAGGACGGTGCTCGAGGTTACCTTACACTCTTGCAGCTTCTCGGGAGGGGATTTCTTCGCTCCAAGTCCGGTACTGTAGTGGAGCGATGAACAATTTGATTTCACCAGCGTTGACGTGTCATGGCCGACTCCACCACAACCGCCAAGCAATTAGTCGATTTGGCCAGAAAACGCATCGAGGACCAGCAGGTCCGCATCGCGCGGCAACGAGAACTCATGGCTCAATACGAGCGAGACGACGATGTAGCGCGGCTCTCGGTGGCGCGGCCTATCCTTGAGCGCATGCAGAGGACGCTTGCTCAAATGACGGCGGCGCATGTGGCGGCAGAGGAGCATTTGTCTAAGCTCACGTTGGACGAGGCCAGTGTTGGGAAATTCGTGCAAGATACCCCGATGTAGGCGCGGCTCTGCCGGGTACTGGCGCGAGTTCTAGTCGTTTCGACGCTTGACACCGTGTCTTTTGATGAGCGGGTATCGTGAATGGAAATTTGCGGGCTCCGCCTCGCGCAGAGTTTTTCACTCGATCCAATATTCGCAGAGCCAAAGTAAAAGTGATTTTGCGTAGGTCGTTTCTGTTTGACGCCGCGCCATTTTTGGCTTTCCCTAATCGTGGCCCCGCGAGTGTTTTTCGTCGCGGCCACTGAACGGGTGGGAAATAAGCACGGCAAAGAAACAGTGAAGCTGGCCGATGTTAGCGAACTCTGGCATGCCCATTGCGCATATTCGCGCCGCCGATCACACCTTTGGTCGCCCTGACAGGCCGCTCTCCGCCCGCGCGATGCGCTAATATGCAACCGTTCACCCGGGGCAGGAGGGCGCACTATGTGGCGATTTGCGGTCGGACTGACGGTCGGCCTAGTTCTCGGCGCTTCGATGAGCGCCTATGCGGGCGGATGCTTTGGGTATGGCAGCGCGACGGGCTGGACCGTCACCAAAGATGGTGACGAGGTGTGCAGCGATCCGACTATCGATGACGCCTCCAAGGAAATTGAGTGCGATTGATCTGGGGGGAAGAAGCGCCGCGTTGGGCACTTCCGGAGCGGGACATGCAGACGAACGCACTTCTGGCGTTCGGTATTCTGACTACCATGGCTGTCGCGTTGCTCTCATTTATCGCCAGCCGTAAAGAACGCCCGGTTATCGCAGCATTTCTTGCTGCTGCGGCTTGGTTGTTTGTTGGGCTGAACGTTTTAATTTGGTTTTTTGTCAGATGAGGGATGCCAATCCCATTGAGGCCCGGACTACGTGCTGCAGAACAAAAAAGCCCCGCACGTCGCGGGGCTTTGATTCGTTCGGGAAACTTTAACAGCAAAGTCAGGCCCGGGAATCCAGAGAAATACCTAAGCTGAATGCCTTTTGCCGAGTCGCGCCCTCGCTGCGCTTTAGCGCCTTGGCGATGCTCGCAGCCCGAGTCTTCTTTTTCGCGAGGGTCTTCAACGCGCGAATATTTTCGGGTGTCCAAGCACGACGTTTTGTTGACTTCGTAGCCATAAAATATAACTCCAATTTTGATGAAGGGCGGCTTTGTAGCTGATAATTTCTACGAAGAAAAGTTCGAAAATGATCGATGTCTGCGGCTTGTTGATAAGACACGTTGCTCTTTTCTCGGGATATTGCCCTAAAGGCGGCAGGCGTCACGGCCAAGCCTGATTGGTTGAAACGGTGTTGCCGTTGGTGGCCGAAGACGGCATTATCTGGTCATGGGCCGTGATCGCATTCCGAATCCAACGCTGGATCAACTTTCGGCCGAAGGTATCGTGGGCCAGCCGCATCACGATGGCGTCGAAACCCCCACCATTCACCGCGCCGCCAAGCCGGTTCTTCCGAAGGATTTGCCGAAAGCTCTCGGGTACCTCAATGATCAAGACCTTGACCGACTCCTTGGAGCGGCCATTAACGAGGTAAAGCGTCGTGGTCGATTGCCTCCGAGCCTC
Source organism: uncultured Alphaproteobacteria bacterium (assembly GCA_963850245.1). Taxonomy (GTDB): domain Bacteria; phylum Pseudomonadota; class Alphaproteobacteria; order Rhizobiales; family Xanthobacteraceae; genus BOG-931. Next base: position 9,724 of record CAWKLA010000007.1, read on the forward strand.
GACGCAAATTCACCAAAAGCCGCTATTGGTTCACGCGAACCAATCCCGAAGCGAAGTCCGCCAACAGAAGCCCCCTCCCGCCGTCGGCAAAACCAAAATGCTGCGCCATCATTGACACGCGGCCAAATAAATGCGGTCCGTGCAGCATTCAAAGCCGGAATTACTCCGTCAAGGATCGCCCGGCAGTTCGGCCTAACCCAATCGGATGTTCGTAGGGCTCTCACAGCGGACGAGGCATAAGGCAACTTGGCTATGGAATTTTGGTTACAATTAAATATGAGTAGCGATGGCGATTAGCCCGCAAGATAACGAGTTTTTGGAAACCGCCGTAGCTGCAATACCAAGGATTGTGGATTTGATTGCTGCGATGCCATCTGAAGACCGAACCGGAGCGCTAATTTGGCAGAGCGTCGATTGCAGAGAACCGCCGAGGAATTCGGTTGTGCTGAATTGGCGTCTCGGAATTGGATCGCCGCCGTCATGCGCATTTTGCGGGAGCGGGTGGAAGACCGCGTTTCGGTGAAGCAGAAATTGAAAAGCCTACACGAAGAGCTAACCGCCGACGCGCTGGGCCGCGCGAATCATTCGTAATACAGATTTCAGGAACGCTTTGGTGTGATCGCCTCACGGTAGGCGCGTTCTCGCGCCTCAAACCAATGCGCGGCTAGAGCGTCGAACCGCCTCAAAATTTCGGCGGGTGGCAACGGGCAAATTCCAGCAACTCGTCGGTGTCGCCTTCCATCCCCTGAGCGGCGCTATTGCCGAAGGCAATCCTGCATTTCCGCCTGCAAGCTTAACATCACGACAGACGCCCACCCGCGAGCCTGACCTTCACCGAAGCCCAATTCCACTGCAGTTTCGCGGTAACTGTATTCGACCGCGTCCAGCGCCTTCTGTCTTTCCTGCGGTGGCAGTCCTACGATTGTCCGGGCAACTCGCGGAATACCGCCAATTGCTTTCTTAAGCACACTATCGTTTTGGAGTTTTGGTTTCATTTGAATGAGCCTATCGCTCAAATAGCTCGATCTGACAACCAAATCGGAGTCCGCTAGCAGGGCAAGTTTAGCATTGGCCAACTTGGGCCACTGATGTCTGGCGGCAACACTCACCAATAAAATGCTACTTTTCCACCAAATGGATGCCTCTCAGCGGGTCATACGCCTCTGTCTGCAGTCCCGCTCATTCCGGTGCTCTTCGACCGGCAACACGTGCGCGCGTTGACAGTAACCGCAGCCCTTTTGCTTTTGGCGTTGCCAGCGACCGCCTTCGCGCAGACCTACACCGATCTTGCCTCTTACTGCCAAAACATGAGCGAGGTTTCAACCGCGACTTTATTGGCGCGAGTGCGCGGCTGGCCGCGATCACAAGCGGAGGGGGCGATGCGCGGCATGACCGACCCGCTCGCCATTCGCATGGTCAAGGAAGTGCTCGACTTCGCATACTCGCGATCTACAACCACAAACCTTGACGTATTGCGGACTGAGCTTCGCAATCTCTGCTTGGAGAAAAAGATTTTCGTCCAATGAAGGGGCCGAGTCATGTTCGGCTATCTGAAATACTTTTTTGGGTTTAGCAAATATGCGTCCGATCCTGCGCAGCAGGAACTTGCGTTACTCATCATTGAAGCAGTCGAGCGCCGCCGCCGTCCCAATGATGTTCTCGGGTTTCTTCTCAGTCATGGTTGGACACGGGCGGACCAAGGGAACCGTTTGGCGCACGCCGCGTCGCTCGTGCGGGTTATGAGAGCCGATATTTACCCTTCCGTCAAACAGCTTTGCCATGACATTTACATGATGCTGTGAGGAGAGCGACAGATGGGTGCAGTCATATTGTTTGTTTGCTTCGCAGCCATCGGCATCGCATTTTCCTTCGGCCGCAAGATGCTGCGGATGAACAAGGATCGAAACCAGCAGCAGCTAGCGTCTATGTTTTTGGCCGCCGCGAGAAGCAGCCCTGCGGAGGGAGCGAGGATTAGTCTGGATATTCTGGCTTTCATGCGCGCGCAAGGATGGGATCGCGTGCAAGCTCTTGATCGAATGGCGCACGCTATTTCGATGGTGAATGTCATGGACCCTCGGGCGTATAACAACGCGCTGCAAGTCTACCAGACACTACAAGATGAACTGTCTCGCATTTAAAGCTATGCGCGGGGCGTGGCTCAAAGGACTATCTCAAAGCACATTGTCACGCTGCTAGGGCAGGCGTAAGATTATGCGGGCTAGAGGGCTTCCGCCGTCCGGATCGTGGTCGTGTGTTTACTCGCATTGATGCTGGCCGGTGCTCCGATGTATGGAGTCATCGGCCCGATTGCCTTGTCGGGATTGCGGACAGGTTCCATTGTGCGCCCGGCACTGCTGGCTATAACCAAGCACAGGCGCGGCAACAGCAGGCGCAGGCGCAATCTGTCAGTGACGATGCACAGTGCCAGTCCTATGGGGCCGCGCCCAACTCGCAATCCTACATCCAATGTCGGGAGGCTGCGGCAGGCGTATAAGGCGCTCAAAGATCGGTCCCTAGATCGGCCCGTTGCATAAGGCGGTGAAGTTTCATGCCGCCCTGAAACACCTTGAACAATCCTTCGTAATTTTTGGCAAAGGCCGCGTAGCGAACGGTCGCCGCTTGGAATTGCTCATCGGTCGCGTTCGCGTGTTCTTTGCGCCAGTCCTCCAAATAGTTGAGGACGAGGCCAAGACGTATGTTGGTGTGGCGTTCGCCACGGCTGCCCAGCACGTTTTGAAGCGCGGTCATCATTTCCGGTTCCGCTACATCTGGACCGACCAATGCAATCAACGCCATCTTCAAATCGCGTTTGCTTAGTTCAGTCTCGTTCATCGGTAAGGTCTTTCGCGCGGGACATGGAGTTAGGCCACTTCACCACGCGCAAGGATAACTGCTGCGGCCACGCGGTCAGAACCGCACGGCAGAACTGACAGCGCGCTTCATCCTTCTCGCGAATAGGACGGCCGTCAAACCCGAACTCATATTCCGCACCGCATCCGCAGGCAATTCGCTCGCCGATCTGATGTTGCCGATGCTCGCTCATGCCAAACATTAGCGGCAGAGCCTTAACTTTGGATGGCAACCGATGCGGCCGGGTTGAGCGATCGCGTTAAGAAGTCGTCGGATCAGCCCGGCCTCATCCACCCCCGGTGGGCCTTACCCTTCACCTGCTGTCCCAGCCCGGCGAAGGTCTAATCGCAATCGAGCACATTGCTGCAGATGCAGCTGCAGATGCAGACCAGTCCGAGTCGCGCCGCAGGTTGAGCCTCAGTGCTAGCTATGTGCTTGCTAGGAATCGAAGCCTGACTATGCCAATCGATCTAAGTGCTTGATTTTATTGGAGCGGGCGAAGGGATTCGAACCCTCGACCCCAACCTTGGCAAGGTTGTGCTCTACCCCTGAGCTACACCCGCATCCGTAAAGGGTAAACGGCGGCGCCAGGTGCGCCGCCGGCAAAGCTATGCCAAAGAGCGGCGGCCTTTGCAACCTTTGGCCTTTGCAACCGCGGCGCGGCCGGCCGCCAAGTCGCTAGAAAATAGCGGGTATCAGCCGCGACCGCACATTTCGCCGGTATTCGGCATAACCCGGCAGTTGGCTCGCCAGCAGCTTTTCCTCATCGAACAGCCGGAAGACGACGGTCGCCATCATCGGCACCAGCACCAGGAGGCCCCAGTAGGACCCGAGCGCGAGCGGCATCCCCAAAAGATAAATGAACGCCCCCGCATATTGCGGATGGCGGATGAGGGCATACGGCCCGGTGCTGATGACCGGCTGATCCCGGGCGATCTCGATCCGTGCCGAGGCAAAGCCGTTCTCTCTGAACGCGAGAAATACGATGTAGAAGCCGACCGCGATCAGGACGTTTCCGGCAATCACCGCTGCGAGCGGCGCTTGCGACCATCCCAAACGATAACCAAGCGCAGGCACGACCAAAAGCCCGACAAATCCGATCGAAGCAAAGAGCATGACGACTCTTTGCGTTCGCCCCTTCTCCGCGGTCGGCCCGCCGGCCAGGCGGCGCCGGAGGAGCGCCGGATCGTACTTCATGAGGTAGAGCGTGATCAGAAGCGACGCCGCGAAAAAGACGGCAAGAAAGACCCAGCCCTGCCAGTAGCGCATCGTACCGGCCGCGGCGAAAAGCAGAACGCCCATCACGACGGCAAGGACGACAAGTCCGAGCCAGGCTTTTACATTCAAACCGCTCATGCCCTATACGTCCCCCGCATGCCGCCCGCCACGCCCGACGATTTATTCGCCTATCTGGACAGTCTCGGCATCGCCCACAAGACCGTGAACCATCCCCGGGTGTTCACGGTCGAGGAGGCGCGCGCGTACCGCGGCGCCGAGCCGGGCGGTTTCACCAAGAACCTGTTTCTGCGCGACAAGAAGGGGGCGCTGTATCTGGTCGTCGCGCCGGAGGACGCGCCGATCGAGCTCAAATCGCTGCACCGCGTGCTCGGCGCGACCGGGCGCTTCTCGTTCGCCTCGGCGGCGCTGCTGCTCGAACTGCTCGGCGTCGAGCCGGGTTCGGTGACCCCGTTTGCCGCCATCAACGACACCGGCGGCCGGGTCACCGTCGTCCTCGACGCCGCCCTGATGGTCCACGATGTGCTGAATTTTCACCCGCTGGTGAACACCGCCACCACCACGATCTCACGCCCGGACCTGCTCAAATTCCTCGAGGCGACCGGCCACCGGGCCCGAATCGAGCCGGTTTCGGCCTGACGTTTCGATTGCATTCCGCCCGCATTCTTCCCATTTATTCAGGCGAATAGGGGAGATTGCGGCCCGGTTGGCCCAAAAGGGAAGGCGTAACAAGGCAATGTTGCAGCAAGCGCAAACCGCCGCCGCGGACGGGCTGGTCAAGGAAACGACCACCCAGACCTTCGTCAAGGACGTGGTCGAGGAATCGAAGCGCCAGCCGGTGCTGATCGACTTCTGGGCGCCGTGGTGCGGCCCCTGCAAGCAGCTTACGCCGGTGCTGGAAAAGGCGGTCCGCGCCGCCAAGGGCAAGGTGAAGCTCGTCAAGATGAATATCGACGACCACCCCGCCATTCCGGGGCAGATGGGCATCCAGTCCATTCCGGCCGTGATCGCCTTCGTCAACGGCCAGCCGGCCGACGGCTTCATGGGGGCGCTGCCGGAAAGCCAGGTCGTAGCGTTCCTCGAGCGGCTGACCAAGGACCGCATCGGCGGCGAAGCGCAGGACCTGCTCAAGACCGCCGACGCGGCGTTGGCCGAGGGCGATGCGGCCGGCGCGGCGGATCTCTATGCGCAGCTCGTCGCCGAAGACAACAGCAACGTCCAGGCGGTCGCCGGACTGGCGCGCTGCTATGTCGAGACCGGCGCCATCGAGCAGGCCAAGCAGACGCTCGCGCTCGTTCCCGAATCCAAGCGCAACGATGCGGCGGTGCTGGCCGCCAGCGCGGCGCTCGAGCTTGCCGAACAGGCCAAGAATCTCGGGCCGGTCACCGAACTGGAGCAGAAGGTCGCCGCCAATCCGCTCGACCATCAGGCGCGGTTCGATCTGGCGCTCGCGCTCAATGGCAAGGGCCAGCGGCTCGATGCGCTGGAGCATCTGATCAGCATCGTCAAACGCGACCGCAAATGGAACGACGACGGCGCGCGAAAGCAGCTCGTGCAATTTTTCGACGCCTGGGGCCCGGCCGACGAGGCGACGATCGAGGGCCGCAAGCGGCTGTCTTCGATCCTGTTCGCGTAATTATCTCCCGACATCCCGCGGTGGCCGCCGGGCGGCCGCTGCGGGATTCAGTGCGGAGCAGGGCATGCCGATGAACGCGGTCTACAAGGGACCTGAAGACCTGCCCGGCGTGATCGCGGTTTTCCCGCTGCCGGGTGCGTTGCTGCTGCCGCGCGGGCAGATGCCGCTCAACATTTTCGAACCGCGCTACATGGCGATGATCGACGACGCGATGCGTTCCGGTCTGCGCCTGATCGGCATGATCCAGCCCGATGCCGTCCATCCCGGACCCGACGAGGCAAGGCCGCAGCTGTTTCACGTCGGCTGCGCCGGCCGCATCACGCAACTCGCCGAAAGCGGCGACGGCCGCTATCTGATCCAGCTTACCGGCATCGCGCGCTTCCGCGTCGAGGAAGAACTCGCCATCGGCACGCCGTATCGCCAATGTCGGGTGACGTTTGCGCCGTTCCTCGACGACTTCACCGCCCGCAAGGGCGAGGAAAAGGTCGATCGCAAGGCGGTGTTGCGCGCGCTGACGGATTTCCTCAAGGCCAACAATCTCAAGGCCGACTGGGAGGGCATCGAGAATGCGCCCAACGAAGCGCTGGTCAACGCGCTGTCCATGATGTCGCCCTACGGCGCCGCGGAGAAGCAGGCGCTGCTGGAGGCGCCGGACCTGAAAACCCGCGCCGAGATCCTGATCGCCGTCACCGAAATCGAGCTCGCCAAGGGCAAGACCGGCGAAACCACATTGCAATAGCGAGCGATCACGGCGGGCGACGTCCGCTTTCGAATATGATTTGTTAGGCGCCGCACCTCACTAAAGCCTGCCGTACCGCAGTTGCCGCACTTGGAGTTTGTCATGTCATCCGACCACCCCGGCGATGTTATCGATCCAAAACTTCTGGAAATCCTGGTCTGCCCACTGACCAAAACCCCGCTCGAGTACGATGCCGAGAAGCAGGAACTGATCTCGCGCGCCGCCAAGCTCGCCTACCCGATCCGCGACGGCATTCCGATCATGCTGGCCGAAGAAGCGCGCCGGCTCGATTGATTCCCACCAATCGTCATTGCCGGGCAAAAGGCGTGAAGTGCCGTCTTCCAATCAAATAGTCCGGCAATCCATGCGGCATCGTCAAATCACAATGGACCCGCGGGTCAAGCCCGCGGGTGACCAGGAGCAAGTCAGGAGCGGCGGAAGGGCAATGATCAAAATCTGGGGACGCAACACGTCGGCGAACGTGCAGAAAGTCATGTGGGCGGTGGAAGAGATCGGCCTGCCGCACGAGCGCATCGATATCGGCGGGCCGTTCGGCCAAAACCGCGAACCGGCCTACCTCGCGATGAACCCCAACGGACTGGTGCCGACACTGGAGGAAGAGGACGGCTTCCTGCTGTGGGAATCCAATGCGATCGTGCGCTATCTGGCGGCCAAGCACCATTCCGGCGTGCTCGAACCCGCTGACCCGCATGCGCGCGCCCGCGCCAATGCCTGGATGGATTGGCAGCTCAGCGTTCTCGGGCCCGCGATCACGCCGCTTTTCATCGGCCTGATCCGGACGCCGCCGGAAAAGCGCAATCCCGCGGTGATCGAAGACTCCAAAAAGAAGACGACCGACGCGATGGTCATTCTCGACGCAGCGTTGGCCAAGAGCGCCTACGTCGCCGGCGACGCTTTTTCCTACGGCGACATCCCGCCGGCGGTCATGGCCAACCGCTATCGCCAGCTATTGCCGGAGCGGCCCGCATTGCCGCACTTCGAGCGCTGGTTCGCGGCCATCGCCGCGCGGCCGGGGTTCAGGGACGAGGTCGCCGCCGTACCGCTGGCCTGAGCGATCCTATTCCGCCGCGACCCGCGCCGCGCCCGATTGCGTCGAGACGATGTAATCCATCGCCGCCTGCACGCCGCCCTTCTTGTGCGGCACGCCGGCAAGCCCGAGCGCCATTTCCGTCGCGCCGAGCGCGCCGATCATCATGGTGTCGTTGACGTCGCCCATGTGGCCGATGCGGAAATATTTCTTCGCATACGGGCCGAAGCTGGCGCCGTAGGAAATGTTGAAGGTGTTGAGCGCCACGCTGCGGAACTGATCGGCGTCGTGACCGTCCGGCAGCAGCACGGCGGTGACCGTCGGCGAATAATATCGCGGCTCGCGGCAGAGGATTTCCAGCCCCCACGCCCGCACCGCGCGGCGTGTCGCCTCGGCGAGGCGATGGTGGCGGGCGAATACGTTGTCGAGGCCTTCCTCGTGCAGCATCTCGATCGCGGTATCGAGACCGTACAGCATTTGCGTCGCCGGCGTGTAGGGAAAGAAGCCCTGCTTGTACATCGTCAGCATGTCGTTCCACTCGAAGAACGACCGCGGCAGCTTCGCCGTCTTCGCCGCGTTCAGCGCTTTCTCGCTGACCGCGTTGAACGACATTCCCGGCGGCATCATCAGACCCTTCTGCGCGCCGCCGACGGTGACATCGACGCCCCATTCGTCGTGACGGTAATCGGTCGAGGCCAGCGACGAGATCGTGTCGACCAGCAACAGCGCCGGATGGCCGGCCGCATCGATCGCCTTGCGGATCTCGCCGATCGGCGACAGGCAGCCGGTCGCCGTCTCGTTGTGCAGCACGCAAACCGCCTTGATCTCGCGCGCCTTGTCCTTGCGCAGATGATCCTCGATGATCTTCGGATCGGCGCCGACGCGCCAGTCGGTCTTGATGAATTCGGGCTTCAGTCCCAGCCGTTCCGCCATGACCTTCCACAGCGTCGCGAACTGGCCGGTCTCGATCATGAGCACGCGATCGCCGGGCGACAGCGTGTTGGCGAGCGCCGCTTCCCAGGCGCCGGTGCCGGTCGCCGTGAACACGATCACCGGCTGCGTGGTCTTGAAGATGGTCTTGATGCCTTCGAGCACGCGCCGGGCGAGCTTGATGAATTCCGGGCCGCGCTGGTCGATGAGCGGCATGTCGATCGCGCGCAGCACGCGGTCGGGAACGGGCGTCGGTCCGGGGATTTGCAGGAAATGACGTCCGGGAAGACGCGATGCGTTCTGCGGCATTTTTCGACACTCCTTCGGACGTTTTCAGCGGAGCATGATCTTTTCGGAAAACCGGTATCCGCTTTTCCGGCTCATGCTCAAAATTCCGGCGGCACCGGTCCGAAGGCGCCGCGGCGGCGTCTTGATCCCCGAATGCTCCATTCCGGTCAAGTCGTTTATCCGCCGCAGGCTTTTATCTGGTGTGGTCTTGCGGCTCGGCCGCGGCCGGCCCGTCGTTGGGCGAATTATTGGGCATAGCCGGGAATGGCGAAATTCCGGTACGTCGCATATTGCTCGCCGACGGCGCGGATTTTCTTGTACTCCGGCGAGCCAAGCCAGCCTTCGAGCTGCTCCATGCTGTCCCAGACCAGAATGCCGGTGCTCTCTTTCGGCGGCTCTCCGGAAAACGACGTCGTCTTGCCGGCGGCCAGCACCCGCCCGCCGTGCGCCTTGATCGTCGCCAGGGCTTCCGGAAGATATTCCTTGATGTAGGCCTCTTTGTTGTTCAGGGAATTTTCATAGACGAAATAGACCGGCAGTTTGGTCTGCGCATGAATGCCTTGCACGGCAGCCGCGCCCATCGCGCCGCCCGCAAGCATGAAGACGATCGCATATCTGAGCTTCATTGATTTCCTCCCGACTGTTTGGTGAGCCACGCACCGATCGCGCGAGCCGCGATATTGCACTAACGGCAGCACCAGACGCAATCGCGGGCGCGCTCAATTGCCCCGCCGCCGCTCGCCGTCAGTGCTCTGCGCCGAGCGCGCTCTCATGCCAGCGGCGCAACGCCAGATAATTGATGAGGGAGAGCAGATAGAAGATCACGATGCCGGCGAGCGAGAGGAGCAACAACGCCGCGAACATGCGCGGTATGTTGAGACGGTAGCCCGACTCGGCGATCCGGTAGGCAAGGCCCGATCCGGCGCCGGCCGAGCCCGCGGCGATTTCGGCGACCACCGCGCCGATCAGCGATAGTCCGCCGGCGATGCGCAGACCGCCGAGGATATAGGGCAGCGCCGACGGCAATTGGAGCCGCCACAGCCGCTGCCATCGCGAGGCGCCGTAAAGCGAGAAGAAATCGGCGAGATTGCGATCCACCGAATTCAATCCGAGGGTCGAATTCGCGAGCACCGGAAAAAACGCCACGATCCAGGCGCAGACCAGCACCGCGGCGTGCTGGGGCAGATAGATGAGAAGAAGCGGCGCGATGGCGACGATCGGCGTCACCTGCAGGATCACCGCAAACGGATAAAACGAATACTCCATCAGCCGCGACTGGCTGAAGATGACGGCGAGGCCGACGCCGCCGACAGCCGCGAGAAGAAATCCTTCCACGGTCGTCGTCAGCGTGACCAAAAGCGATTGCGACAGCAGCGCCCAATCGGCGACGAGCGTTTTCAGGATGAGGCCCGGCGACGGCAATATGTAGGGCGGCACATTGCCGATCCGCACCGCCAATTCCCAGATCGCAAGGCCGAGCGCAAGAACGACGATAGGCAGTGCGATGCGCAGCGCGCGGTCGTTGCCGGCGGCGCGCGCCATCATCGCCCGCCTCCTGCCGCCATTGCCTGCGCCAGCGCGTCCGAAACGCGGCGGCAGGCCGCGGCATACTCCGCGGAGGTGCGAAAATCCGCAGCGCGCGGATAGGCGGCATCCAGTGTGAGCTCGGCGGAAACCCGGCCCGGCCGTGCCGCCATCACCACGATGCGGCTGGACAGATAGACTGACTCGAATACCGAATGGGTGACAAAGACGATTGTCGTGCGCAACGCCTGCCACATCGCCAGCAAATCGTCGTTGAGCTTGAAGCGCGTGATCTCATCGAGCGCGGCGAACGGCTCGTCCATCAGGAGAAGCTGTGGCTTGGTGACCAGCGCACGGGCGAGCGAAACACGCATCCGCATGCCGCCGGACAATTCGCGCGGATAGGCGTGATGGAAACCCGCCAGTCCTACTCGTTCGAGCACGGCCTCGACGCGTTCGTGGAGCTTCACGGCCGGCGCACGGCTGAGTTCGAGCGGCAGCAGCACGTTCTTGAACACCGAGGCCCATGGCATCAGCGTCGGCTCCTGGAACACAAAGCCGATCTTCCCTGCGTTCCGCGCCGTCGGCGCCGCGGACGGCCACGCGACGACACCGGCGGTCGGCTCGGTCAGTCCGGCGATGATGCGAAGCGCGGTGGATTTCCCGCAGCCCGACGGGCCGAGCAGTGTCAGGAACTCGCCCGGTCGGATTTCAAGATCGAGGCCTTGCAGCGCATGCGTGCCCGATGGAAACGCCTTGCCGACGCCGCGCAACGCTACCAGCGGAACGGCGGATTGAGGTGCGGCTGGCGGCATCGTGTCGCTTGTCACTTCGGCCGCAGCGAAAGCCCGACCTTCTTGTCGACGAATTGCAGCGTGTAGCATTTGCGATAGTCGAGACCGGCTTTGGCCACACCCGCGCGCACCATCTCGTCGAAGAATTCCTTCATGCGCGCGTCGGTCATGGCGCCGATGCCGAGCGTCGTGGCGTCGCCGGAATTGACGATGCCGTATTCCTTCATCTTGGCTATCGAATAGGCGAGAAGTTCGTCGGTCATTTCCGGGTTCTGGCTCTTGATCAGCGCATTGGCCGCGGCATTGTCGCCATAGATGTAGTTGTACCAGCCGATGGCCGAGGCATCGACGAAACGCTGCACCAGATCGGGATTCTTCTCGACCAGTGCGCGGCGCGTTTCGATCAGAGTCGAATAGGCGCCGAAACCCTGATCGGCGAGCAGAAAAATCTTCGGCTTGAACTTGCCTTCCTTCTCGATGGCAAAGGGCTCGGACGTCACGTAGCCCTGCATCGCCGACTTCTTGTCGGCGAGGAACGGCTGCGGGTTGAAGGTGTACGGCCTGACCTGAGCGTCGGTGAATCCGAAATCCGCCTTGAGCCATTGATAATAGGTCGCCATGCCCTCGCGGGAGACGAACAGCGTCAGTTTTTTCAGGTCCTCGAATTTGTCGATGCCCTGGTCCGGATGGGCGATGAGGACCTGCGGGTCCTTCTGGAACATCGCGGCGACCTCGATCGTCGGCACGTTATGCTCGACCGCATCGAAGCCTTGCAGGGTGTTGGCGCTCAGGTAGAAATCGATCTTGTCCACCAGCAGCAACATGCGATTGTTGGCGTTCGGACCGCCCGGCACGATGGTCACGTCGAGGCCGTACTTCTTGTAGGTGCCGTCGGCGAGCGCCTGGTAAAAGCCGCCATGCTCGGCCTCGGCCACCCAATTGGTCCCGAAGGTGACCTTGTCGAGCGGTTCGGCGGAAGCGGTCGTAACCGCCGCCGCAGCAAGCGAAAGCAGCGCCGCGAAGGCTGTCCTGGACCACGTGGCGAACGGCATCGGTTGCTCCATTTCGTCGCGGCGTGACAATACAGCATGATGCCAAAAAAGCCTGCCCCTGGACTTGATCCGGGGCGGCTGCCGGTTTTCGGCTAAGATCGTGCAACAAGGCCTATGCGTAAATGAGAACCACGAAGAGAACCCGATGAACCTGCCGAAGCGCGACTGGATGGACATGACGTGGCAGGAGATCGCGGCCGCCGGCGCTGAGACCGCCCGCTGGATCGCGGTGCTGCCGCTCGCGGCAGTGGAGCAGCATGGGCCGCATTTGCCGCTGGGCGTCGATACCTTCATCGCCGAGGCGTACCTGGCGCGGGTTCGTGAAATACTTCCCGACGACCTGGCGGTTTCTTTCCTCCCAGTGCAGCGCATCGGCGTTTCCGTCGAGCATGTCGCCTATCCGGGCACTCTCACATTGTCGGCGGCAACCGCGATCGCGGCGTGGACGGAAATCGGCGAGAGCCTTGCGCGCACCGGTTTGCGCAAGCTCGTTCTCGTCACCAGCCACGGCGGCAATGTCGCGGTCATGGAGATCGTGGCGCGCGAGCTTCGCGCCCGCCTCGGCATGCTCGTGGTGACCGTCGGCTGGCAGCGCTTCGGTTATCCGGACGGGACATTCTCCAGCGACGAGACGCGCCACGGTATCCACGGCGGCGACATCGAGACTTCGTTGATGCTTGCGGCGAAACCGGAAACGGTGCGAAGCGAAAAGACACCCAATGCCGTGCCGGCTACGATCGCGATGGCGCGCGAGTTCACGTGGCTCGGCGCCCATCGGCCGGCCGGCTTCGCCTGGATGACGCAAGACCTCAACGCGACCGGCGCGGTCGGCGACGCCAACCTCGCCAGCGCCGCGAAAGGCGACGCCGCGCTCAAGCACGGCGCGGAAGCCTTCGTGGAGCTATTGCGCGAAGTCGACCGTTTCGATCTCGCCCGGCTGCGCGAGGGGCCGTTATCCGAGGTAGCGGCCGAATGCGCGGGGCGCAAAGCACGTGCCCGCTGTGATTTGCTACGCCGCGATCTTCACGTATTCAAAGTCGCCGGGCTTGTTGTCGATGCCAAGCCGCGGCGGCGCGATCCAGTCGGCAAACTTGCCCGGTTCGGAGACCGGCTTCATGAGGCTGCTGATGAAGTCGCCGTCCTCGCGGGTCGGCAGCCATTTGACCATGTCGCGCGCCCAGGCGGGCTCATCGATGATTACTCCGGCCGGCGAAACCCGCACGTCCCTGAACTCACCGATGTTGCGATGGAAGCCGACATGCGGAAGCTGGAGCTTGAAGGCAACGCCGGTCCGCTCGATCACCTTGTTCCAGCGGTCAACGCCGCGCTGGCAATCGTTCGTGTAGTCGTCGCGCAGCCGCATGTTGACCGCGGTCAGCGCCGGTTCGTCCACGCGTTTGATCTGGCCGTCGACGAACTTGAGCACCGGATAGGTGGCGTGTTCGAGCCGGTGATCGTCGTCGATCTTGGTTTCCTGGAAGCGGCCCTTGAGGCTTGAGTTGAAGGCATTGGCGGCGTTGGTCGAAACCTCCGAGCCGAACAGGTCGAGCGACAGCGAGTAGTGCAGGTTGAGCTTCTTCTGAATTGTCGGCAGGTCGATCACGCCGAGCTGGCGTATGCGCTCGATATCGTAGGGGTCGTCGATGCCGGCGGCCTGCATCGCCTCGCAGGTACGCTGGATGGTGCGGCCGACGCCGGTCTCGCCGACGAACATATGATGCGCTTCCTCCGTCAGCATGAAGCGGCAGGTGCGCGACAGCGGATCGAACCCCGACTGCGCCAGGCTTTCAAGCTGCATCTTGCCGTCGCGGTCGGTGAAGAACGTGAACATGAAGAACGACAGCCAGTCAGGCGTCGCTTCGTTGAAGGCGCCGAGCATGCGCGGCTTGTCGGCGCTGCCGGAGCGCCGCTGCAGCAGTTCGGCCGCCTCCTCGCGGCCGTCACGGCCGAAATATTTTTGCAGGATGTAGACCATCGCCCACAGGTGGCGGCCTTCCTCGACATTGACCTGGAACACGTTGCGCAGGTCGTAAAGCGACGGCGCGGTCTTGCCGAGATGACGTTGCTGCTCGACGGAAGCCGGCTCGGTATCGCCCTGGACGACGACGAGGCGGCGCAACAGTGCGCGATACTCGCCGGGCACTTCCTGCCAGACGGCTTCACCGTAATGATGGCCGAACGGAATCTTGCGGCCTTCCTCCTGCGGCGCGAGCAGGATGCCCCAGCGATACTCGGGCATCTTCACGTAGTCGAATTTCGCCCAGCCCTTGGGATCGACCGACACCGCGGTGCGCAGATAAACCAGCGCCTGCTGGAAGCCTTCCGGCCCCATATCCATCCACCAATCGATGTAGCCAGGGTGCCAGCTTTCCAGCGCGCGCAGCACCTGGCGGTCTTCCGCAAGATTGACGTTGTTCGGGATCTTGGTCGTGTAGTCGACGCTTCCGATATCCATGACTGTCTCCCTGGCCTACGCGCGGCGCGTGTCGAATACCGGCTGCTGGCCGGTGCCGTAGCGCTTGAGTGCACCCTCCTCGCCGACTGCGTTGGGACGCTGGAAGATCCAGTTCTGCCACGCGGTCAGCCGGGCGAAGATTTTCGATTCCATCGTCTCCGGCCCAGCGAAGCGTAGATTGGCTTCGAGGCCGGTGAGTCCGTCGGGCGAGAAGCTCGCGCGCTCTTCAAGGAACACGCGCACCTCGTCGTCCCAGTCGATGTCGTCGAGCGCGAAAGTCACGAGGCCGAGCCGTTGCGCGGCTTCGGCGTCGAGCATTTTGTCACGCTCGGTTTTCACTGCTTCGAGATCGGCCGGATTGGCGAGAAAGCGGCTCGCCAGCCGCGTCAGGCCGTTCGACATCGGATAGGCGCCAAAATTGGCGCCCGTCACCGCGATCACGGCGGGCGGCTTGTTGTCGCCGCTGCGCTGGCCGAGGAACATGTAGGACCGATCGCTGGCGAAGGCGATTTCGGCGAGCGTGCCGGCAAAGCACGAGCCGGGCTCGATGAGCGTAACGAGCGAGCGTGACGTCAGATCGATGCGCTTGAGCACCCGCTTCCAGAAGTGACGAATTTCGTGGGTGAGCCAGTGATCCTTGTTGGCTTCGAGGAAACGCTCGTATGCCAGGGCCTCGGCCGGATCGCCCGACGACTTGAAGACGATCGCAGCGACGTCGAATTCATTGAGTCGGATGTTGAGGATGGAGTCATCGAGTTCGCGCGCGAGCTTCAACGGCCAGAATTCCGCGCCCAGCCCAACCATGTCGTCGGCCGTGGCGGGCGGCGGCGACACGGGACCGCGCAGCACGATCGTCGCGATACGGGCGGCGCGGTCGAATTCGACGGAGAGCGACCCATACTCGACGCCGTTCGCGGCAAAGGTTCGCGCCAGTGGCGTGAGCTTGATCCCTTTGACCCCCTGCCCCGCCGCGCCACGGCCGGACTTCGCGGCAAACTCCTTCGCGCGCGCGGCGACCGCATCCTCGAACCGGGAGCCGGGGGCCACTTCGTCCACCAGCCGCCACTCCAACGCGCGCTTTCCCCGCACGCCTTCTTCGGTTGTGCAGAAGACGTCGGCGTGATCGCGGCGCACCTTGCGCTTGTCGGCAACCCGGGTCAGTCCTCCGGTGCCCGGCAGCACCGCCAGCAGCGGCAATTCCGGCAACGACACCGATGACGAACCGTCATCCACCAGCATGATGTAGTCGGCCGCCAGTGCGAGCTCATAGCCGCCGCCAGCCGCCGTACCGTTGATGGCGCAGATGGTGCGCAGGCCGGAATTCTCGCTCAAGTCCTCGATGCCATTGCGCGTCTCGTTGGTGAATTTGCAGAAATTGACTTTGTGGGCATGGCTCGCGCCGGCCAGCATGCGGATGTTGGCGCCGGCGCAAAACACGCGCGGCTTTGCCGAGCGCAGCACCACCGCGCGCACCTGCGGATGCTCGAAGCGCAGCCGCTCGATGGCGTCGGCGAGTTCGATGTCGACACCGAGGTCGTAGGAATTCAGCTTGAGCTCGTAGCCTTCGAACAGGGCGCCCTTTTCGTCGACGTCGAGAAGGAGCGTCGCGACATCGCCGTCGATCTTGAGCTTCCAGTGCCGGTAGCGGGACGGATCGGTCTGGAAATCGATCCGCGTTCGACCGTCGGCCAGCGGACGCTCGGGGGCTTGGGCGTCAGCCATCGCGTTTCCCAGTATGTATTATAATTCACAAGCGCTTTCGGCGCCTTATGCACTATAATGCACTAGGCCGCAACCCCGGAATCCTTCGGTCTCTCGCTTTCGTGATGGTCGCGAAGCAGGCGATTGATGAAAGCCGAAACCACATCGAGCGTGAGTTCCGGCGCGTCGCGATGCGGCGAATGGCGAACGCCCGGCATGACCGCGACGTCGACCGGGCAGTAGCACTCCTCCTGCGCCGCCTCGATTTGCTTGAGCGTGCCGTATTGATCGTCGGCACCCTGCACGATCAGGATCGGCACGCGGATATAGCCGAGCGCTTCCGTGATGTTCCAGGCGCGGAAATCCGGGTGCAGCCACGGCCCGTTCCAGGACTGGAACGCGCAGTCGACGTCGCTGTGCCAACGCGCGAGTTTCTCCCGCAGCGTGCCCGCGGCGAAGTCGTCGCGCGTCTGGCGTATCTGCGCGAGCCCCATCTCTTCGGTGAAGAAGTGCGGTGCCATCAGCACAAGCCCGCGGATCCGATGATCCTGGACGCTGCCGGCATAGATCGTCGCGATCGAGGCGCCGTCGCTGTGGCCGAACAGAATGCCGCGCTCGAAACCGATCGCCGCGAGCACACGCGGCAGCACATCGCAGGCTTCTTCGTCCATGAAATTGATCGAGCGCGGCAACTTTCCGGGGCTCGATTTGCCGTATCCCGCGCGCGAATAGACGAACACGCCTGCGCCGGTCGCCGATGCAAGCTGCTCCGGGAAAGCGCCCCAGAGGCCGACGCAGCCGAGACCTTCGTGCAGCATGACGATGGTCGGCGCCGCGTCCGGCCGCGGCCCAATCATGCGGTATTCGAGCCGCAACGGATCGAGATCGAGGAAGCCTTCGTCGGCGAGGGTCACGGCGCGTCTTGCCCAAGCCACGGCGTAACAATGCGCAAAAGCTTGGCAAAACTCCGGTCCACGGCCTCGCCGGAGGTATCGAGCTGGGCATCGGCGCGGGCATAGTCGGCGTGCCGCGCGTCCAGGATCGCGACGAGATCGGCCATCGCGCCGCGGTTCTGCGCCATGGGCCGAAAATCGCCCTGCGCCATCACCCGGCTCATGTGTTCTTCCGGGCGCGCCTTGATCCAGACCGTGTGAGCGCCGCGCAGCAGCAGCGCGTAAGTCTCCGGGCTCGAAACGATGCCGCCCGCCGTGGTGATGACGGCGGCCTCATGCTCGGCAACAACGCGCTCGAGCGCGCCGCGCTCCTGGCGGCGGAACGTCGCCGTGCCGGCCATTTCGATCAGATCGGGAATGCTGGCGCCGTAATCCTCTTCGACGCGCTTGTCGAGTTCGATGAACGGCCAGCCGAGATGCTCCGCGAGCATCCGGCCGAGCGTCGATTTGCCGGCGCCGCGCAAACCGACAAGCGCGATGCGCCGGGCGCGATCAGTACCAGCGCGAAGCGTCAGGCGCGCCGCGATCTCCTTTGCGACTAGCGATAGGTCCTTCTCCGGCACCTGCGCCAGCAAATCGTGGATCGCGCCAAGTTCGGCGGTGCGGGCGCCCGACGCCGGCAGCAGCGCGGCGGGATGAAGGTCGAGCGCATTCGCGATGGCTCGCAACACGCTGACGGAGGGATTGCCGGCGCCGCTCTCGATCTGCGCCAGGTATCGCTCCGACGTTGCGGAAGCTTGCGCCAGTTGGCGGCGAGTCATGCCGCGCTTGGCGCGGTTCTTTCGCACCTCGCGCCCGACGGCATCGAGAAAGGCCGCCGTTTGCGCGGCGTCGCTTTGCGGAACGCCGCCGGATTTAGGGGAAGTCTGCTTCTTCGGCTCGGCCACCGGCTCTCCTCGCCGCCGCGGGTTTATCGTTATGCACTATAGTGCATACAATGGGCCGATGCTAGGTTCGATTAGCCGGTCGTCTATTGCGGGCAGTTTGCGTTCGGGCTGTTTGGCCGCTTCCGCTATTTCAGCCTCAAACCGTTCCTTGTCGCCGTTGCACTCGTCATCGGTGCAATTCCAGTGCGAGCAGCGACTGAAAACCGGGCTTCCCGTTTGACTACCGTCGCCACGAATCCCGAACAGGCCGAAGCAGTATTTCGTGATGTGCTGTTTGGTCTTTGGGAAAATGTCATTGTATCTGATCTCGCCATAGAAGAACGGGGACTTTCTTTTATCCAAGATGGCCCTGAAATCATCCGCGGAAATGAAACGCTCGTCGGCAACCTCTTCCGGTTTGGCGCGGCCTTTGGGACCAAGATTGGTTCGATTGATTTGCATATTCACGGTGGCCAACAGTCGCTTAGGCTTGGCGTAAAAGAGCTCGTCGGGGTCTGGTGGGGACGCAATGAGTTTTGCGAGGCACGTTTTTTTGTAGCGAGACGGCGGCCACTCGTAGTTGGTCTCGATCTGCAAATAATTTCTGGGATTAACTTCTATAAACTCGAAATTTGTCGTCGTTGTCACCCCTTCATTGATGACCGGGGGGCTGATCCTCCAACCCAGCAATCCACCGGAACTCTCTGGAGTTTTTTCCAAGTCAGTAACGACGACAAAGGCTCGTTGGGTCGAGGTAAAGGCCTCTCGGGTGGTCATGTCGGTTTGGTGCATCACGTAGGCCTGAAATCACGGCAGCCGCGAAAGTCAGGATACCGGCGCCAGCTATAACTTTCGAAGCTGCGGCGGTCTGTTGGGTGGCTTTTACAAGAGCAGTATCGTTGGCTTTTTTTTGATTTTCATCGATTTTTGGTTTGTTAGTCGAGCCGTAAATCTCACCAATGAGGCCAATGACTACGTTAATTACCGTGTCAGCAAGCGTATTCTGTCTTGGATCGTCGGGTTGCTGACCCATGGCCTATTTTACGCGATGCTTGGTCAATGGTTTCCGTACTGAAAATTAGCATCCACTGATCGCACTCTCGAAAATATCAACGTTGCTAGAGCTTATAATTTAAGCTCAGTGACGTATAGCGGCATATGTTTAGCGCTGGTTTTGCGGAACGTGCCGATGCAAGCCGGCAAGCGAGCGATCCATCGCTCGCTGTTCGAGGAACTTCCTAGTCGAGCATCTTCCGCCAGCCGCCGTTTGACGGCTCGGGCTGCGGCTCGGCCTCGCCGGTACCATCAGGACCGGGATCGTCTGGCGCGTGCACCAGCGGGATCACCGCTGCCGCTTTGCCCTGGCGAATCCCCCCGCTCCGCGGCGTAGACGGCGCGGCGAGGCGTTCGACCGGAGCCGGGGCTTCCTGTTTCTCCGCAGGCTTCGGCGTCGAGAGCGTCACCGTGGCGGTTTCGCTTTGCGGCGCGCTAGACGCGGCGGCCGGCGCGGCCGCGACAGCGGCGATTGCGGAATCCTCCGGGTCGATCGCCGGCGTCGGGCCGGCGATGCCGGTCACCGGCACGCGCCACTCGAAGGCGTCGAGCCGGCCGCTCGGCGATACCGGCCGCCAGTGATCGGAGATGTGCCCCTCGGCTGTCCATTTCGGGTCCGGTGCGGCGTTGACGGCGCGCGCGATCCATTCGCGGGCGCGGCCTTCATCGTTGCGTTCGGCGCGCTCCAAGCTCCGCCATCAACAAAGCGATGCGCTTGGTCGGCGCGGCCAGATAAGAGGCGAGCGCCGCACGCGCCTTGCCGAATTCGCGCGCGTCGAGCGAGGCGCGCGCCATCGCCAATGCGCCTTCGATATGACCCGGCACTTTCTTCGCCAGCGCTTCGATGCGCTTGAGGCGATCGCGCGCCGCGTCGCCGTAGCGGATGCTCGAGAAAACCTGCGCGAGGTCGGGATGCGGGTTCGCCACCCACGCCTTGTTGAGTATCCGCGACGCCCGGCGCAAATCGCCTGACTCCGCGAGCATGCGGCCCGCGAGCGACGCTGCCGGCACGAAGGTCGGCGCCAGTTTCGCCGCTTCGACGGCGAAGGCCTTGGCGCTGTCGCGATCGGTCTCCTGCGATTCGTTGGCGCGCGCCGTCAGCATCACCGCGCGCTGGCGGCGATAGGTTTCCTTGTCCATGGTGCGCCGGTTGCTTTCGAGCAGCGCCAGCGCGCCGGCCCAGTCGCCGGTCAGACAGCGGAATTCGAGCACCGCCTTGCCGGCCCAGCCGAGCGACGGGCTTTCGCGGGCGGCCTCCTCGGCGAAAGCGTGGGCGCTCGTCGGATCGCCGCGGCGGCGGGCCTCGACATAGAGGCCGTGAAGTCCGAGCGCCTTGGTGTCGTCGCGGCCCGCCATCGCACGGAAGAGCGCGTCGGCCGCGTCGGTGTCGCCGCCAAGCTGCGCCGATTGCGCACTCAGCAGGAGCGCGAGCGGTTCGGCGGGCGCGATGCGCGCGACTTCGGCCGCATGCAGCCGCGCCGCGGCCAGATCGCCGGCGCCGATCGCGATCAGGCCGCGCGAAATCGCCTCGTAGGCGCGCTCGCCGCGCCGGCGGTGCAGTTGCCGGCGCAGGATGAACGGCGAGCGCAGGGCGACGCTCAGCACAGGTCCACAGCAGGGCGACGACCGCCATCGTCACCACGATCGCCGCAACGAGGACGATCAGTGAGGTCCTGATCCCGCCGTGACCCGGCCAAACCTGATTCAACCACGGCCAGGTGATGACAACATCAGCCGGCCGGTCGGCCAGCCACGCCACGCCGAGCGCCAGCGCGCCGACGATAACCAGAAAGATGACGACGCGGATCATTGCGAGACCGGTTTGCTGAGCACGGCAAGAGCGTCGGCGGCGATACGGCGGCTCGCGGCGAGCGCCGCGTCGCGCGCTTCGGCCTTCTTAACCCAGCCGTCGGCAAGCGAGCGCGCGGCCTCCGGCAGCCGGCCGACATCGGCCAGCGCCGCCGGCAAATCGCCGTGCGCGGCATCGGCGGCGATGCGCGCGATCACCGACCCGGAATCGCCGCCCGTCGGTGCCACCGTCCCGTCGATCGGCGTGATCTGGACGAGATTTCGGGCGTGATCTTCCAGCCGCGCGAGGAAGGAACCACCGTTATTTGAGGGAGCAGGCTCCAGCACGCGCTGCATCGCCGGCAACAGCGCGGTGAGTTCGCGCCCAAGCGACGCGGCGCTCGGTACGCCGTCGGCGGCAAACGGCTCAAGCGTGGCGATCGCTGTCTGATCGCCCCCGAGCTGCTTCACCGCGGCAAGCTCGGCGCGAAAACCGGCGCCGCGTTCGACCGCGGCACGCAGCGCCTCGGCCGCGACCGTCGCGCGCGTCACCCGATCGTCGGCGTTCGAGGTTCGCTGCGCCACGTCGGCGGCAAGCGATTTGACCGTGCCTTCAAGCGCCGCAATGCGGCCGTCGGCACTCGACGCTCGCTGCGTCACGTCGGCGGAGAGCGACTTGACCGCGCTTTCGAGCACCGCGATGCGGCTCGTCAGCGTCTCGATGTCGCTTCGCGTCGCCGCAGCCTGGGCGGCGGTCTTTGCCGCATCCGCCGCGGTGGCTGCGGCCGCGGCCTGCGCGAGCGCGTTCTGCGACGCGGCCGCGACGTCGTCCACGCGGCGCGTCAATGCGGCGACGGTTTCGACGAGGGACTTGCTTTGCGCTTCCGCCGCGGCGATGCGGTTGGTGAGCGCCTCATCGGGGTGCGGCGCGTCCAGTGCCTTCTGAATCTTGTCGAGCCGGGACGATATCTCGGAGATGTCCGTGCCCTGAGCAGGCGGCGGCGCCTGGGGCGTCGCGATCTGACGGGCCGGAAACACATCGGCCGTCCAGAGGGCTGCGCCAAGCGCAGCAACCGCGACGGCCCCTACCGCGATACCGATGACGTAAGGAGCGGCGCGGCCGGGAGCCTTGGGGCCACCGACTTCTTCCGCCTTGAGTTCGATCGTCGGCGGCGGTTGACGCGGCGTGCTGTCAGGTTCGCTCATACGCTCTCCAAAGCACCCGAAAAGACAAGACACCCGGGAAGACAGACCCCCGGGAAAGCAAGGCACCCGGGAAGATAGCCCGTCACGTTACGCGGCCGATACCTCGCACCGGCAGCCGCCACGGCATAGTACGGAGCCGGGATGGCGGCAACAACACAACGGGCGGCCTTTCAGCGCGCCGGAACAAGGGCCATCAGGGCGGCTTCGGTCGGTTCCGGCGCGATCCGGATATCGGCCGCACCGGCCGCAACGAGCGCCTCCGCCACGTTGGCCGAAATGCAAAAATGCGTGGGCTTCCCTAACACAGCGTCAACAGCCCCGGCGTTGCGGACCGCGCGCAGAAAAGCCTCGGCGCTGCGGCGGGAGAAATGCAGGGCGCCGTCAAAGCCGCCCGACATGACATCCGCCGCCACGGACGGAAGAACCGCAACGGCGACGGCGCGATAGATCACGGCGGTGCGGACGTTAAAGCCGCGACCGGAAAGACGGCCGGCGAGATCGCCGGCACGGTCGGCCCCGGCAAGGTAGAGAAGCGCGGCACCACTTTCGAGGCGTTCGCCGACCAGGCGGGCAAGGTCGCGCACGTCGCCATCGGCAGATGTCACATCGGCAAAGCCAACCGCCCGCATGGCCTCGGCACTGCGCCCGCCCACCGCGAATACGGGAAGCGAGCGTAACTCCGCAAAGCGCCGATGCCTCGCGATCGCCGCCGCGTTGGCACTGGTGACGAGAATAGCCGCATACGGTCCGGCGCCTATCTCGGCATCCTCGACCGGTTCGATACGCAGGAGCGGCGCGACGACGACGGTGTGACCGCAAGCCCGTAGCGCCGTAGCGGTCCGTTCGCGCATCGGCTTCGGGCCGGGTCACCAGCAGCCGCATTTTCAGGCTCGAACGAAAAAATCGGCGCCGGCGCGCTCGCGCAATTCGCGGCCGGCGTCGGCGCCAAGCGCCGCAGCCATCTCGCGACGGCCTTGGCGCGACACCTCGAACGCTTCGCTCCCATCCGGTTTCACGATGATGCCGCGGAAGCGCAAGGTCGTCGCATCGACGCGGGCATGGCCGCCGATCGGCGTGCGGCAAGAGCCGTCCAGTTCGGCGAGGAAAGCGCGTTCGGCGGCCAGCGCAGTTGCGGTATCGGCGTCGTCGATCGCCGCGACGTATGCGCGCGTTCTCGCATCGTCCGCGCGGGTCTCGATCCCGATCGCGCCCTGGCCGACTGCCGGGAGAAACGCGTCGAGGTCGAGAATTTCCGTTGCCGCCGACAAAAGGCCGAGACGCTTGAGACCGGCGACGGCCAGAAGCGTCGCGTCCACTTCGGCGGCATCGAGCTTGCGCAGGCGCGTTTCGACGTTGCCCCGCAGCATGACCAGCGTCAGGTCCGGCCGCAATCGCTTGACCAGCGCCTGACGGCGCGGCGACGCCGTGCCGACGACGGCGCCATGCGGCAATTCACGCAAGGTCTTGGCTTTGCGGCTGATGAAGGCATCGCGCGCGTCCTCGCGCGGCAGGAAACCCGCCAGAACGAGGCCGGGGGGCAAGAAGGTCGGCAGATCCTTCGACGAATGCACGGCAAGATCGATGGCGCCGGCCAGCAAGGCTTCCTCGATTTCCTTGGCGAAGAGCCCTTTGCCGCCGGCGTCGGCGAGCGGGCGGTCCTGCACGATGTCGCCGGTGGTGCGGATGACTTTGATCTCGATCCGTCCGGCATCGACCTTGGCCGCCGCGGCGAGGCGGCTTTGCACTTCGCGGGCCTGAAACAGCGCAAGCGGGGAACCGCGCGAACCAATGCGCAACAGGGGTGCCTCGCTTGCCGGATTCGTCATTGCCGATTGTGTCCCTGGACCTTCAGATGCTAGGCCGCGCCGAAGCGCGACGCGACCTGACTCGCCATATGAAGCCCACGCCTTCACGCGTCATGCCATAATATACCGATGATCATCCTCGGCATCGAAACGACCTGCGACGAAACGGCCGCCGCCGTGGTGGAGCGCTCCGCCGAGGGGCAGGGCCGCATCCTGTCGAATGTGGTCCTTTCGCAGATCAGCGAACATGCCGAGTTCGGCGGCGTGGTCCCGGAAATCGCCGCCCGCGCCCATGTCGAGGCGCTCGATTCGATCATCGCCAAGGCGATGAGCGAGGCAAAGGTCACGTTCGCCGCGCTCGACGGCATCGCTGCGGCCGCCGGACCGGGCCTGATCGGCGGCGTGATCGTCGGCCTGACGATGGCCAAGGCCATCGCGCTCGTGCACGACAAGCCGCTGATCGCGGTGAACCATCTGGAAGCGCACGCGCTGACCGCGCGACTTACTGACGGGATAGCATTTCCCTACTGCCTGTTTCTGGCGTCCGGCGGCCACACGCAGATTCTCGGCGTGCGGGGCGTCGGCGATTATGTGCGCCTCGGCGGCACGCTCGACGACGCCATCGGCGAAGCCTTCGACAAGACCGCCAAGCTGCTCGGCCTCGGCTATCCCGGCGGGCCGCTGGTCGAGAAAGAGGCCGCCCACGGCGACCCGGAACGGTTTGCGTTGCCGCGTCCCATGATCGGGCGGCCGGACGCGAACTTCTCGCTGTCGGGGCTGAAAACCGCGCTGCGCATTGAAGCGCAGAAAATCGCGCCCCTGAGCGACGCCGACGTCGCCGATTTGTGCGCCTCGTTCCAGCAGGCGGTGGGCGAGGTGACGGTGGATCGGCTGCGTACCGGAATGCAGATGTTTCGCGACCAGATCGGCACGCCTACGGCGCTGGTTTGCGCCGGCGGCGTCGCCGCCAACCAGGCGATCCGCAAGGCGCTGCATCGCGTCGCCTTCGAGGTCGGCACGACGCTCGTCGCGCCGCCGCCGGCTCTGTGCACCGACAACGGCGCCATGATCGCCTGGGCCGGCGCCGAGCGTCTGGCGCTCGGCCTGACCGACACGATGGATACCGCGCCGCGGGCGCGGTGGCCGCTCACCGAGGTGACAAAGGCCGCGGCGAGCGAAGCCGCCGCCACGACCGCTCGATAAACCGCCGCGCACGCCGCGGCGTGCTACGCCGCGCGCCCGCTTTCGATCTGCGTCAGGATCGCTTCCAGCCGCTCCAGCCGGTCGGCTTCGCCCGGCGGCTTGTCCCAGCGCAGGCGATTGATCCGCGGAAACCGCATCGCCAGTCCCGATTTATGCCGGGTCGAACGCTGCAAGCCCTCGAACGCGACTTCCAGCACCAGACCCTCGTTCGCCTGATGCACGACCTCGCGCACCGGCCCGAACCGCTCGATGGTGTTGCGGCGCACGAAGCGGTCGATCTGAATCAGTTCCTCATCGGTAAAGCCGAAATACGCCTTGCCGACCGGCACGAGTTCGTCGCCATTGGCGCCGCGAGTCCAGACGCCGAAGGTGTAGTCGGAATAGTAGGACGACCGCTTGCCGTGGCCGCGCTGGGCATACATCAGCACGGCATCGACGATGAACGGATCGCGCTTCCACTTCCACCACAGGCCCTTCGGCCGGCCGGGCAGATAAAGCGCGTCGCGCCGCTTGAGCATGATGCCTTCGACCGCATCGGCGTCGGCACCCGCTCCCGCCGACACCGGATCGCTTCGCGCGGCGGTGAGGGCGTCCCAGGTGGTGAACGAAACCAGCGGCGACAGATCGATGCGCGGCTCGTTGAGCCGGGCGACAAATTTTTCGAGCCGCGCGCGCCGCTCGGCGAACGGCAGCTCCCGCAGATCTTCTTCGCCGTCGGCAAGGAGATCGTAGGCGCGCAGATGCGCTGGAAATTCGGACAGCAGCTTCGTCGTCACGCTTTTGCGATTGAGGCGCTGCTGAAGAACGTTGAAGGTTTGCACCCGCCCTTCACGCACGATGAGAAGCTCGCCGTCGATCGCGCCCGGCAACCGCAACGCTTCGACCAGATCGGGAAAGCTCTTCGAAATGTTTTCGCCGGTGCGCGAATAAAGCCGTCCGGTCATCCCCTCTTCGAGTTGCGCGGCAACGGCCTGGACGCGGATGCCATCCCATTTCCATTCCGCCATGAATTCCGCCGGGTCGAGCGCCGCTAGATCGGGCTCGTCGAGCGCGTGCGCCAGCATCGGCGGCCGGAACGGCGCCGGATCGCTGCTCGCCGGCTTGTCGGCGCGGCCTTCCAGCCAGGCGAACAGCCCGATGTAAGGCGGCGACAGACCGGGCCAGAGCAGTTCGATATCCTGCGCGTCGCTTGCGCCGAGCGCGGCAACCGCGGCTTTGGCCAAGCGCGCCGAGACGCCGACGCGCAATCCGCCGGTAACAAGCTTGATCAGCGCCCAGCGCCCGGTCTCATCGAGCGCGTCGAGCCAGCGTGCCAGCCGGGCGGGCAGTTCGGCTTTGCCGAGAGTCGAGAGGGTCTCAATGACGTCGGTGAGCGACGGCTTTTCCGAATCCTTTTCGCGGGCGGATCTGGCCGGCCGACGCGGCCACATCAGCGCGACGGTTTCGGAGAGATCGCCGACATAGTCGTAGGAGAAACCGAACAGCACCGGGTCGGTGCGTTCGGCGATCAGACTGCGGATGAGACCGGACTTGGCGTGAGGGAAATTCAACGCGCCGGTCAGCGCGGCGAGGGCCCAGCCGCGCTCGGGATCGGGCGTCGAGCGGAAATAATCCGTGATCAACCGCAGCTTGGCATTGCGGGCGGGCTCGTAGGCGAGACGATCCAAGAGTTCGGCGAAGCGGTTCATTCCGCCACCTCGCCCTCACCAGAAGAGGGAGCAGTCCCGGCAGGCGTTTCGGCAATGGCTTCGTCCTCGTCGCCATAGCCGACGATGTCGAGCGGGCGCGCTTTGAGCCCGTGGGTGACGCACCAATGCACCAGCGCGTCTTCCTGGCCGTGCGTGACCCAGATTTCGCCGGCGCCAGTCGCAGCGATGGTCGCCGTCAGTCCGTCCCAATCGGCGTGATCCGAAACGACGAGCGGCAGCACCACGCCATGCTGGCGTGCCCGGGCGCGGATGCGCATCCAGCCTGAAGCGAACGCCGTGACCGGATCGGGGAAGCGCCGCGTCCAGACGTCGCTCAGCGCCGATGGCGGGCAGATCGTGATGGTCCCACCAAGTTCGGTCTTTGCCACGCCGCGCACCGGACGTATCTCGCCGAGCGCGATGCCGCGGCTGGCGTAGTAGCCGGTGATGCTCTCCATCGCGCCATGGAGGTAGATCGGCGCGCCATATCCGGCCTTGCGCAGCAACGCGATCACGCGCTGCGCCTTGCCGAGCGAATAAGCACCGACGAGATGCGCGCGCTCCGGGAACAGCGCCACCGAGGCAAGCAATTTCGCGATCTGCTCGTCCGGGTCGCCGTGGCGGAACACCGGCAGCGCGAAGGTCGCCTCGGTGATGAAGACATCGCACGGCACCAGTTCGAACGGCGTGCAGGTCGGGTCCGGCACGTCCTTGTAATCGCCGGAAGCGACGACGCGCAGGCCGCCGGCCTCGACCGCGATCTGCGCCGAGCCGAGAACGTGGCCGGCGGGGTGGAACGTCACTTTCGCGCCGCCGAGATCGACGCTGGCGCCGTAGCCGAT
This sequence comes from uncultured Alphaproteobacteria bacterium, assembly GCA_963850245.1. Classification (GTDB taxonomy): domain Bacteria; phylum Pseudomonadota; class Alphaproteobacteria; order Rhizobiales; family Xanthobacteraceae; genus BOG-931. Next base: position 37,381 of record CAWKLA010000007.1, read on the forward strand.
CGCCTGACTCGTGCCGGCGAAATTCTCGCCGTAACGCAACCGCATGAGATCGAGGGTTTCCTGCGTCGCCAGCACCGCGCCGTGCCCGGCGCGGGCATGGTCGGAATGCGCGTGGGTGATCAGCGCCCGCTCGACCGGCCGCGTCGGATCGATATGAAAAGAGCCGATTTTGCAGCATAGGCCGGCCGGCATCGGCGTCAGGATGTCTTCGGGACGCATGGCGAGTCATAAATAATCATTCCCCTTCGGGGCGCGAGCACACGATGACCGACACCGGGCCGCTTTTCGTTTCCTCCGGCGATCTGATCGCCGACCGCCGCTACAAATGGGCGCTCGACCACGCCGCGCGCGGCGATTTTTCCGGCGCCGCGGACATTCTGGCGCAAACCGTGGAACAAGCGCCCGGCTTTGCAACCGCGTGGTTCGCTCTCGGCGCCATTCGCGACCGCCTCGGCGATCGACCGGGCGCTATCGACGCCTTCGACAAAGCCCGCGACGCCGATCCGCGGGACTATCACGGCGCTCGCCTCCAGCTTGCCCGACTGGGGGGTGGCGATGCCGCTCCGGCGATGAGCGAAGCCTATGTCCGCCGGCTCTTCGATCAATATTCCGCTCGTTACGACACGGCCCTCACCGAGCGCCTTTCCTATCGCGGGCCGGCGCTGCTCCGCGACGCCGTCGAAAGCACCGATGCGCGCGGCGGGGCGCCCGCTCCAATTTCGCGCCATGCTCGATCTCGGCTGCGGCACCGGACTGGCCGGCGCCGTTTTTCGTCCTTTTGTCGAGCGCCTGACCGGCGTCGATCTCTCGCCCGGCATGATCGCCCAGGCGGAGAGCAAAGGCTTCTACGACCGTCTCGCCACCGCCGATCTGACCGGCTTCCTTGCAGACGAGGCCGGCAACGACACGCAATATGATCTCGTCCTCGCCGCCGATGTCTTTGTCTATGTCAACGATCTTGCGCCGGTGATCGCGGAGGTGGCGCGCATTCTCGCGCCGGACGGTGTTTTCGCATTCACGGTCGAGACGCATTCCGGCGACGGCATGAAACTGTTGCCGACGCTGCGCTACGCGCATGCCGAGCCATACATCCGCCGCTCGCTGGCCGTGGCCGGCCTGGCGCCTACATCGATCGCCGCTGTCGCGGTCCGGAGCGAAAAAGGTGTTCCGGTCGACAGCCTGGTCGTGGTCGCGCGGGCCTCGACGCCACCGCGCGCAGTCGCTACCTCCAGCCCATGACCGTGCTCGAGCGCCCCACGGTGCTGCCGGACATATTCGCGCGCTGGTTCGCCGGACGCGGCTGGGTTCCGCGCGCGCATCAGCTCGAACTTCTGGCGAAGGCGCACGCCGGCCGTTCCGTGCTGCTGATCGCGCCGACCGGCGGCGGCAAGACGCTCGCCGGGTTTCTGCCGAGCCTCATCGAACTCAGCGGCGCAGCCGCGGCGACGAGCGCGGCCAGCAAGCCCAAACTGGTCTCACGCGGCCGCGACCTGCAGCGCGAAGGCGGCCTGCACACGCTTTACATTTCGCCGCTCAAGGCGCTCGCTGTCGACATTGCGCGCAATCTGGAAACGCCGGTCGCGGAAATGGGGCTGCCGATCCGCATCGAGACCCGGACCGGCGACACCCCGACCTCGAAGCGTCAACGCCAGCGCCGCGATCCGCCGGAGATTTTGTTGACGACACCCGAGCAGCTTGCGCTTTTGCTTGCCTCGGCCGACGCGCCGTATCTGTTCGGCTCGCTCAGGCGCGTGATCCTCGACGAATTGCATGCGCTCGTCGTTTCCAAGCGCGGCGATCTTCTCTCGCTCGGCCTGGCGCGGCTGTTCCGCCTGGCGCCCCATCTCACCAGCGTCGGCCTTTCGGCGACGGTGGCGGAGCCCGCAGAACTCGCCCGCTTCATGGTGCCGCAACGCAGCGGCGCCGCGCGCGTGCAGGCCGACCTCGTCGTCGCCGAGGAAGGCGCGCCGCCGCACGTCACCATGCTCGATACCCGCGAGCGGCTGCCTTGGGCGGGACATTCGGCGCGGCACGCGCTCGAAGAGATTTACCGGCTCATTGCCGCGCATCGCACAACGCTGGTTTTCGTCAACACCCGCAGCCAGGCCGAAAGCATTTTTCAGCAGCTTTGGCAGATCAACGACGACAATCTCGCCATCGCGCTGCATCACGGCTCGCTCGACGTAGCGCAGCGGCGGAAAGTCGAGGGGGCGATGGCCGGCGGCCGGCTGCGCGCCGTGGTCTGTACCTCCTCGCTCGATCTCGGCGTCGATTGGGGTGATGTCGATCTCGTCGTCAATGTCGGCGCGCCCAAGGGCGCGTCGCGATTGCTGCAACGGATCGGCCGCGCCAATCACCGCATGGACGAGCCGTCGAAGGGCGTGCTCGTCCCAGCCAATCGATTCGAAGTGCTCGAATGCCGCGCCGCGCTCGACGCCATCGCCGAGAACGCGCAGGACACGCCGCCATTGCGCGTCGGCGCGCTCGACGTACTGGCGCAGCACGTGCTCGGCTGCGCCTGCGGCGAGCCGTTTCGCAGCGACGAGCTTTATGAGGAAGTCACGGCGGCGGCGCCCTATGCGGCGCTGACGCGGGACGATTTCGATGCCGTCGTCGATTTCGTCGCCACCGGCGGCTATGCGCTCAAGGCCTACGACCGCTTCGCCCGCATCCGCCTGGGCAAGGACGGGCGCTGGCGCATCGCCAACCCCAACGTCGCGCAGCGCTATCGACTCAATGTCGGCACCATCGTCGCCGCCGACATGCTGAAAGTGCGTCTCGTGCGCTCGCGCGCGTCGAAGATAATTCCGCGCGGCGGCCGGCTGCTGGGAGAAGTCGAGGAATATTTCGTCGAGACCATGGTGCCGGGCGACACCTTCGTCTTCTCCGGGGAGATTCTCAAATACGAAGCCCTGGTCGAGGATGAGGTCTACGTCTCGCGCTCCGCCTCGGAAGACCCGAAGGTGCCGGCCTATGAAGGCGGAAAGTTTCCGCTCTCGACCTATCTCGCCGCACGGGTGCGAAACATCATCGCGCACCCGCAGCAATGGCGGGACCTTCCCGCGCAGGTGCGCGAGTGGCTCGAAATCCAGCAATGGCGCTCACAGATGCCGGGCGCGCGCGAACTTGCTGGTCGAAACTTTCCCGCGCGGCAACAAGCATTACCTCATCTGCTATCCGTTCGAAGGCCGCCTCGCGCACCAGACGCTCGGCATGCTGCTGACGCGGCGGCTTGAGCGCGCGCGGCAGCGGCCGCTCGGCTTCGTCGCCAACGAATACGCGCTTGCCGTCTGGGGCCTCGGCGACCTCGGCCAGCACATTGTGCGCGGCGAGCTGGCGCTCGACGCTCTCTTCGACGAGGACATGCTCGGCGACGACCTCGAAGCCTGGCTCGACGAGTCGGCGCTGATGAAACGCACCTTCCGCAACTGCGCGATCATCGCCGGCCTGATCGAGCGCCGCTTTCCGGGGCAGGAGAAGTCGCGACGCCAGGTCACGATCTCGACCGACCTCGTTTACGACGTGCTGCGCAGCCATCAGCCCGACCACGTGCTGCTGCGCGCCGCTCGCGCCGACGCCGCCACCGGCCTCCTCGACGTGAAGCGGCTCGCCGATATGCTCTCGCGCATCAGGGGCCGAATCGTTCATAAAGCGCTCGACCATGTGTCGCCGCTCGCCGTACCGGTCATGCTGGAGATCGGGCGCGAGGCGGTTTACGGCGAGGCCGCCGAATTCGCTTCTCGCCGAGGCGGCGGACGAACTGGTGAAGGAGGCGATGCAATGAGGCGCTCTGCGGCCACCGCTCAGACATCGCCGCTCGCTGGGGATGCGCCCTCCCCTGTTGAGAGAAGCGGCGACCGCACAATCACCGTATCCGGCGTTACGCTGGTCGCCGATCCGGCGGGTGCGTTGTGCTGGCCGGACGAGGGCCTGTTGATCGTCGCCGACCTGCATCTCGAAAAAGGCTCGGCCTTTGCCAAACGCGGCGTGCTGCTGCCGCCCTACGATACCGCGACGACGCTGTCGCGGCTTTCCCGCCTCGTTGATCGCCACGCGCCCCGCCTCGTGATCGCGCTGGGCGACAGCTTTCACGACGATCAAGGGCCGTCGCGCATGAGCGGCCGCGATCGCACCGCGCTGCATGCGCTCCAGCGCGGCCGCGACTGGCTCTGGATCGCCGGCAATCACGATCCCGATCTGCCGGCGGACATCGGCGGCCGCTTTGCTGAGGCGCTGGCACTCGGTCCGCTGACCTTACGCCACGAACCCTCCGCAGCGGCGATCGAGGGCGAGATCGCCGGACATTTACATCCAGTCGCGCGGGTGGCGCAGCGCGGACGTGCCGTCAGCCGGCGCTGCTTTGCCACCGACGGCCGCCGTCTGGTCATGCCGGCTTTCGGCGCCTATGCGGGCGGTCTCAATGTGCGGGACGAGGCGATTTTCGGCCTGTTCGGCTCGCTCGCCTTCTCCGCGCACATGCTCGGCACGCAGCGGCTTTATGCGATCGCGGCGGCGCGGTGCCTGGCGGACTGAAAACTCAGTCGCGTCGAAACGCGACGCTCGCGATCCAGCCGGTCAAAAGCGCCATCATCGCGGTCGCCAGCCCGTAAAGCAGGCCGTGGTCGCGGGCGGCCTCGACCACGAATTGCTCGAAGCCGACCTTCACGATCTCGAACGCGGAATCCGTGTGGGCAATCAGGTTGCCGTCGGCGAACAGCTTGACGTCGACCTTGTAACTGCCGATCGGCACCTGCGCCGGCAACAGGATCGACGCGCGAAATAGCGTCGGCGTCAGGAAGGTCACAGCGCTCGGTTCTTCGCTGTAGAGCCCCTGATCGCGCATCGAGCCGCACCAGGGCGGCGCGAAAAGGATCGCTCGCCACCTCGCCGATATCGTTGTTGATCAGTTCGGGAAGCGGCGTATCGGCGATACCAAGCTGAAGCCGCTTGAGTGTATCCGCGCTGGCGATGGCGTCGAGCGGCCGGCTCGAGAGCACGGCAAGATAAGACGGCGGATCGACAAAGGTGCGGGCGGCGGTATTCACCCAGATGCCGAGAACGCGCTGTTTGCGTCGCGTGCGCAGCGGTTCCCGCGGTCCCACGACGGTCGCCACGATATCGTACTGGCCGCGACGCGGCGGGGTCGCGGCGTCGCGTTCGACCGAGCCGAACAATACCAGCTCCACGCCGGTATAGTTCGAGGTGATCATGACGTGATGATTGGTGAGCGAAACGATCAGCCGCTCGGCCGCGGCGGCCGGCCCCGCATTGGCCAGGAAGGCAAGCGCGAGCAACACCGCGGCGGGCGCGTAACTCACAATCCGCCCCCGATGAACCGGATCGAGTAGAGATCGTCCGGCCGCAGCACCAGCGCGACGGCGAAGCGCAGCCCAACGGAGAGGACCAGCAGGCCCAGCAACAAGCGCAGCCACTCGCCGCGGATGCGATGTCCGGCATGCGCGCCGAACTGCGCGCCGATGACGCCGCCGACCATCAGGATCAGCGCCAGCACCGCGTCCACCAGGTGGTTGGTCGCGGCATGCAGCACCGTCGCCGATACCATGGTGAGGAACGTCAGCACCATCGAGGTGCCGATGACCGTCGCCGTCGGCACCCGCAGCAGATAAATCAGCATCGGCACCAGCAGGAAGCCGCCGCCGATGCCCATGACGGCGCCGAGGAAACCGATGACGAAACCGATCGCCAGCACCGGGATGGCGGAGACATAAACCTTGGAGCGCTTGAACCGAATTTTCAGCGGCAGGCCGTGGAACCAGGTATGCGCGCCCGGGCGGCGCAGCTCGACCGGCTTGCCCTGGCGGCTGCGGATGATGGCGCGCGCGCTTTCACCGACCATCAGCACGCCGACCACGCTCAACAGCGTGACGTAGGACAAGCCGATCATCAGATCGAGCTGATCCAGCGCGCGCAGCCACGTGAACAGCGCCACGCCGCCGGCGGTGCCGACGATGCCGCCGACAAGCAATGTGAGCGCAAGGTGACGTCGAGGGTGTTGCGCCGCCAATTGGCGATGGCTCCGGAGAACGAGGAGGCGGCGACATGCGGCGTGACGCTCGCGACCGCGACGGCGGGCTGCACGCCGATAAAGATCAAAAGCGGCGTCATCAGAAATCCGCCGCCGATACCGAACATTCCGGATATGAAGCCGACTGCCAGCCCCATCGCCAGCACGAGAAAGACATTGACCGGTATGTCGGCGATCGGAAGGAATATCTGCACGGATCGGCTGCCGGCGTTTGTTTGGCTGCTGAACCGTTCTACTCGCGCGAGGCCGCGCGGCATACCCTTCAACGGCCGAGGCGCGCACAGATTTGATCGCGCCGACCGGGCTTACGTTAACCCGCACCGCTAGATCATCGGCCTGGTTAATCCGGGTCAGTTGACCCTGGCAGCGTTTGGCGTGGAGATTTTCGCCGAATGCGGCTTCGGCCTGGGCGCCGGCGTTCCGTTCGACGGCGCTCCATTCCCCGGCGCATCCCAAACGCCCTTCACCGTGACGGCATCGGCCGGCTGCGGCAGCGGCGTCCACTTGTCGGCTGCGGCACGCGCGGCATCGAGTGTCTGCTGATCGAGACGGGAGGCGACTTCATCGCGCTTGTGGGCGGCGTCCTGATCGCCCTCTTTGGCCGCGAGGAAGAACCACTTGTAGGATTCGCCGAGATTCTGCTCCACGCCGACGCCGCGTGCGTAGAGGATGGCGAGGTTGTACTGGCTGTCGGAGATGCCGCGATCGGCGGCCTTGCGGAACCATTCCGCGGCGGCACGATAATCCGGATTGCCTTCGGCGCCCTCGGCGTAAATGACCGCCAGATTGTGCATCGCCTTGCCATGACCCTTTTCGGCAGCGGCGCGGTAAAGGTCGCGCGCCGTGGAGAGGCTCTTTTTCACGCCGAGGCCTTTTTCGTAGAGCGCGCCGAGGCGAAACTCCGCGGGGGCGATCCCCTTCTTGGCCGCGATCTCGAACCAGCGCGCCGCCTCCTCGTTGTTGGCCGGAACGAGCCGGCCCTCGGCGAAGCGAACGCCGATCTCGTATGCCGCCGCAGGATCGCCGGCGAGCGCCGCCAGGCGCAGACCCGGACCGCCGATCGCCACCGGAAGTTTGTCGGCGCCCGCCGACGCCGGAGCGCCGGACTGCGGCCCTGGTATCGAGCCGGTGACGTCGCCCGCCGCCGCGGCGCCGGACGCGCCGGCGCCCGGATGCGGCGCGGCGTTGAGGTCGAGCGGTTGTCCCGGAATTGCCGCCGGCGCCCCTCCCGAACTTGCGGTTGCGGCCGGTTCCGTCACCGGCTCCGCTTCGACGTGCGGCGGCTCCTTTCGCGGTTGATCGGGCTGCGCCTGCGGCTCGGATTGCGGCCGCGGCGCCTCGCTCGACCCGCCGGGAGTCGTTTGCGCGGGCGGCGCTTGCGCCGGCGTCGGCGTGCCAGAGCCGTCTTCGAACAGCCGCGAAATCAGTTGGAAACCGCCGACCACGATCACGACGACGGCGGCAGCAACCGCGATGGTCCGGAGCCGCTCCGTGAATTTTTTCGGCTGCTTGGTAGTGGCACCGCCGATCCCGGCGATCTTGCGATCGCTAGGCGAGGCGGCGGCGGCCTGCGCCGCGCGGCGCGCGGCGGCGATGAAATCCGGCTTGCCACCAGCCGGGTCGGCAATGACGGGGGGCTTCGATCCGATCACGGCTTCCGATGCGGCAATGCGGTCGGCCGGGGATGCCGATTGGCGCGAGCGGCCCGGAAGCGAGCCGGGCTCCAACGGATGATCCGGCGGCAGGCTCGGGTCGATCGGCGTGCGCGACGTGCTCGACGCCGGCTGCGGGATTTCGATCTGGCTCAGCTTCGGCGACACGTCGGACGCGACCGCGGGTGTGACCGGCACAGGGACCACCTCCGCCGGCGCGGGAACGGTCTCGAAGACAGGGGCCGTTGGTAGCGGCGCTACTTCCGGTGCATCCGGCACCGGCCCCAACGGCTCAGTCGGTGCGGCCGACGGCTGATCGACCCGCGCGTCGTCTCCAATTCTTGCAAATCGATCGACGTGCGCGAGCTCGACATGCCTGTCTTCGTGCATCTCGTCCAGATGCTCGCCTTCAAGGTGCGTGCCTTCGAGCGAGGTCAGGCCGTGATCCCCGGTAGGCTCGATCTCGGGAGCCTCATGCGGCTCGATCGCAGCGGCCGGAGCAACAACGGGAATCTTGTCGAGCGAAGTTGCGGAGGCCGAAGTGTTGGCGGCCAACACATCGGCGACCGAACTCTTGGTGACCAAACTTTTGGCGACCGAATTTTTAGTGCTGGCGAACGCTCCGTCGGTGCGCAGTTGTTCGATATAGACCAGAAGATCGGCCAACCCGCGTTCGACGCCTTCGAGCAGACCGAGCCGAGCATCGGAGGCATCGAGCCTTTTGACCAGCGCGGCGATACGATCCTCGAGATGCCCGAGCGCGGTGTGATCCGTGTGGCTGAGCTGCACCCATTCGAGTTTCTCGACCAGCCCGGATAACAGCTTCTCGAGCTCGCGTGGCACGGATTGGCCGGCCTCAGCGGAAGCGTTGAGCGCGGCGGCGAGAATATCGATGCGATTCTCCAGCGCCGAAAGCTTGGGTGTCTCGCTGGCGGCGAGGCTGTCGACCTTCGCGGAAAGCGCGCGCACGTCGTCCGCGACTTTCGTCAGCGCTTCGCTGGACGCGACATGGGAAACCATGCCGCGCAATGTTTCGATGGCCGTTTCGAGTTGCTGTAACGCCGCCGGGTCTTCATTTTTGCTGGCGATCGCGTCGATTTTCTTGCTCAGGCCCTGCACCGCCACGTCGAAGCCGACCAGGTTTTCGGCCGGCGTCAGGCCGCGCAACGCTTCACGTATCTCCGCGAGGCCGTGCTCGATGCTGGCAAGAGCCGTCGCGTCAACGCCCGACTGGCGGCTGTCGTCGATGCGCTTGCCCAGCGCCTTGACCTCGTTCTCGAGGTCTTCCAGCGCGCGCCGCGGCAAGGCCTCCGTAACCGAGCGGCCGATTTCCGCAAGTTCCGTGCGCAGCGCTTCCACCGCTTTTTCCAGTTCGGCGGATGGCCGCAAGGCCTCGATCCGCGCCGTCAGGTTGCGCAGTTGCTGCTCGAAACCGCTGATATCGACGGCGCCCTCGCCGACCCTCTGCGCCAGTTCGCTCTCGGTCCAGCTTGCGATAACCCGTTCGGGCTGGCGCGGCGGCGCGGGCGGTTGCGGGGCGGGAGGCGGCGGTGGAGCGGCAACGGGAGCAGCGACAATCTCGCTGTCGAGGGCGCGCTGCCGCGCCGTGATTTCGGCGATGGCCTTGCCGATCGAGGCGTCGCGCTGCTCATCCGCCGCCGCGCTCGGGGCCGACGCTTCCTGGCGCTTGCGTTGCGCGAGGTTCGCCGCCGCTTGTTCCTGGCGGTTCCGCTCGGCGACGTCTGCCGCGACTTTTTCAAAGCGGTCTCGCGCCGCTGCGCGCAAAGCGGCTCGTTCGACGCGTTCGCGGTCGGCTGCGCGCAAGGCGGCTTGTTCGGCACGTTCGCGCGCTTCAGCACGTTCGCGCTCCGCTGCGCGTAACGCGGCCTGTTCAGCGCGTTCCCGTTCGGCCGCGCGAAAAGCAGCCTCTTCAGCACGTTCGCGTTCCGCTGCACGTAACGCAGCCTGTTTAGCACGTTCCCGCGCTTCAGCGCGATCGCGTTCCGCCGCGCGTAGAGCAGCCTCTTCAGCGCGTTCCCGTTCCTCTGCACGTAGAGCAGCCTCTTCAGCGCGTTCCCGTTCCTCTGCACGTAAAGCAGTCTCTTCAACACGTTCTCGTTCCGCTGCACTCACAGCGACGCGAGCAAAACGATCCCAGCCGGCCGGCGGTCGGTCGTTTCTTTCCGGCTCGGCGCGAGAGGATTCGAGCTGTCCCTGGTCATCGGGCGCGCGGTCAGGGGTATAGGAAAGCTCATCCCGGAGGCGGCCCTGCTCCCGAGCTTCGTCACGGAAACTTTGCGGCCGCTCGTCCTCGAAGTCGCGATAGCCGTTGCGCTCGGGCCGCGGTTCGCGTTGGCGGTCCTGCTCGCGAACATCATCGCGGAAATTCTGCTGCCGCTCGTCCTCAAAGTCGCGATAGCCGTTGCGCTCGGGCCGCAGTTCGCGTTGGCGGTCCTGTTCGCGAACGTCGTCGCGGAAGCTCTGCTGCGGGTGCCGCTCCCGCTCTGAATCGCGGTCGTGACGGTGCTTGCCGCCGAAAACGCGATATCGGCTGCGCTTCCTGTCATCGTTGCGTGGGCGCTGCCGCGGCTCCGCTTCCGGTGCCGAATCACGCGGGCGCTGGGCCGGGGTCTCCCGACGCGGCTTGTCCTGCTCTCGGCCTTCGTCGCGGAAATTCTGTCGCCGCGCGTTATCTTGTTCGCGGTTGCGCCCGACCAACGGCCCGTTACGGCGACCCTGCTCACGCTCTTCGTCGCGGAACTGATGTCGTTGTTCTACCGCCAACTCGTAATCCGGCTGCGGCATCGATTGAAGGTCGCGATAACGCTTCGGCTGCCGCTGCTCATCGTCGCGGAAGCTACGGCGATCGTCACCTTCGCGTTCGGCACGGTGAGAGTCCCGAGGCGGCGCGTCGCGATATCGTGCAGCCGCCTGGTCGTCGTCGCGCGATCTCGATTTCCGGCCATCGTTCGGCGCGCGGCCGAAATCGTCGGACCAGCGCGTTTCATCGTCGGATTCATCGGTGGGCTTGATAACGTCGTTGAGCCATTCGCCGACCGACTGGCCGGACGCGCGGGCGGCCTCGCGCGCAGCGGCGCGCGCTTCCGGACGGAGACCTCTAAGATTCCACGGACCGCCCGATTTCATTCTCGTCCAAGCCACCTGAGGGACATGATGTGCCCCTTTGTTTCGAGCCGTTGCTTGTCTACAGACGACGCCGAGGCGCTGGAATTCTGTCCTCGCAACCGAATGTTCAGGATTACGGTAAAGAACACGTTAACCGCCGGGCGCCTTGGTACGTTTTGGCGACAGCGTCACCGTTACGGTTACGGATCACGCGGCAGGCAAGGCCCGTAAACCACGCATTTCGGCGCCGTTCCGGCGGATGTCGTCTTATCGTTGACGCAAATCGGCTACGTTATAGTTTCCGGTCCGGCCGGCGCCCCGAAAAGCGCCGGCGGCCGCACGGCAGGGAGGGCGACATGCCGAGTTACAAGGCACCCGTTGGCGACGTGATGTTTCTTTTGAGCGATGTGTTCCACATCGATCGCTACAACAACCTCCCCGGATTCGCCGACGCCACGCCCGATCTGGTCGAAGCAGTGCTCGAAGAGGCGGCGAAGTTCTGCGAGGACGTGCTGACGCCGCTCAACCGCGTCGGCGACAAGGAAGGCTGTAAACGCCACCCGGACGGCGCGGTGACCACGCCGACAGGGTTCAAGGACGCCTACAAACGCCTCACTGAAGGCGGCTGGATCGGCGCCTCGGCGCCGGCCGAATTCGGCGGCCAGGGACTGCCGATGGCGCTCACGCAATCCATCAGCGAATTTCTTTGCTCATCGAACATGGCCTTCGCCATGTATCCGGGCCTCACGCAGGGCGCCGCCGCCGCGATCTTCACCCACGCCACGCCGGAGCAGAAAGCGCTCTACCTGCCCAAGCTCATCAGCGGCGAATGGACCGGCACGATGAACCTGACGGAGCCGCAATGCGGCACCGATCTCGGTCTCGTCCGCACCCGCGCCGTTCCGCAGGCGGACGGCAGCTACAAGATCACCGGCACCAAGATTTTCATTTCCGCCGGCGAGCACGATTTGGCCGAGAATATCATCCATCTCGTCCTCGCCCGCATCGAGGGCGCACCCGAAGGCACCAAGGGAATTTCGCTTTTCATCGTGCCGAAATTCCTGCCGACAAAGGACGGCGCGATCGGATCGCGCAATGGGGTGTCCTGCGGCTCGATCGAAGAAAAAATGGGCATCCACGGCAATTCCACCTGCGTGATGAATTTCGACGACGCCACCGGCTGGCTCGTCGGCGAAGCCAACCGCGGGCTCAACGCGATGTTCACGATGATGAACGAAGCGCGGCTCGGCGTCGGCGTGCAGGGGCTGGCGCTTTCGGAAGTCGCCTATCAGAACGCCGCCGCCTACGCCAAGGAGCGGCTCGCCGGGCGCGCGCTGACCGGCCCGAAGTTCAAGGACAAACCCGCCGATCCGATCATCGTGCATCCGGACGTGCGCCGGATGCTGATGACCATGCGCTCGTTCAATGAAGCGGCGCGCGCTTTGGTGCTGTGGACCGCGCTGCAAGCAGCGACGTCGCCCACCGCTCCGGCGATGCCAAGGAACGCCAGGCCGCCGACGACCACATGGGGCTGATGACGCCGGTGATCAAAGGCGTGCTGACCGACCAGGGCTTCGCCAACACGGTGATGGCGCAGCAGGTATTCGGCGGCCACGGCTACATCGCCGAACACGGCATGGAGCAGTTCGTGCGCGACGCGCGCATCGCCATGATCTACGAAGGCGCCAACGGCATTCAGGCGCTCGATCTTGTCGGCCGCAAATTGCCGCAAGGACGGCGGCCGGGCGCTGCAGGCGTTCTTCGCCGAGGTGTCGGGCTACATCAAGGATCACGGCGCCGACGCCGACCTCGCGCCCTACGTCAAGCCGCTCGCGCAAGCGCTCGGCGAACTGCAGCAGGCGACGATGTGGTTCATGCAGAACGCGCTCGGCAATCCGGAAAACGCCGGCGCCGGCTCGACCGATTACATGCATCTCTTCGGCCTGGTCGCGCTCGGCTACATGTGGTGCCTGATCGCCGAGGCGGCAAAAGCCAAGGCGGCGACCGGCGGCAACGGCGCCGCCGATTCGATGGCGGCGAAGCTTGCCACCGGGCGTTTCTTCGCCGAGCGCCTGTTGCCGGCCGCGACGACGCATCTCGCGCGCATCAAGGCCGGTGCCGCCAGCACGATGGCGCTGCCGATCGAGGCTTTCTAAAGCCGCCCGCACACCCGCTGCAATTCTGCTGCGGGTATGCCTATATGGGGAAGTGTTCCCTCTCCCTTGCCGGGAGTGGGCCGGGAGAACACACGAGGACGCAACGATGCCGGACGCATTTATCTACGATCACGTTCGCACACCCCGTGGCCGCGGCAAGGTGGATGGCTCGCTTCACGAGGTCACCGCGCTCAATCTCGCAAGCCAGGCGCTCGACGCCATCAAGGACCGCAACCATCTCGATCCGACCCTGGTGGACGACGTGGTGCTGGGCGTGGTCGATCCGGTCGGTGAGGCCGGCGCCGACATCGCGCGAACGGCGGCGTTTGGTGGCCGGCTATGGCGACACGGTGCCGGCGTGCAGATAAACCGCTTCTGCGCCTCTGGCCTCGACGCAGTGAATTTCGCCGCCGCGCAGATCATGTCGGGACAGCAGGACATGGCGATCGGCGGCGGGGTCGAGTCGATGAGCCGCGTCGGCATCGGCGCTTCCGGCGGCGCCTGGGCGGTCGATCCGACCATCGCGGTCGAACATTACTTCATGCCGCAAGGCATCTCGGCCGATCTCATCGCCACCAAATACGGCTTTTCGCGCGACGACGTCGACGCCTATGCCGTCGAGAGTCAAAAGCGCGCGGCGACGTCGTGGCAGGAAGGCCGCTTCGGCCGGTCGGTCATCAAAGTGAAAGACGTCAATGGGCTGACCATCCTCGACAAGGACGAGCACATGCGGCCCGACGCCAGCATGCAGTCGCTCGCCTCGCTCAAGCCCGCCTTCGTGCAGATGGGGGAAATGGGCGGTTTCGACGCGGTCGCCATTCAGAAGCATCCGGAAATCGAAGCCGTCAATCACGTCCACCACGCCGGCAATTCCTCGGGCATCGTCGACGGCGCGGCCGCGGTTCTGCTTGGCAACAGCCGGGCCGGCAAGAAGGCGAATTTGAAACCGCGGGCGCGCATCCGCGCTTTCGCCAATATCGGCTCGGAGCCGGCGATCATGCTGACCGGCCCGGTAGACGTGACCAGGAAGGTGCTGAAGCGGGCCGGCATGACGCTTTCCGACATCGACCTTTTCGAACTCAACGAAGCATTCGCCTCCGTCGTGCTGCGTTACATGCAGGCGTTCGAAATCGATCCGAACAAGATCAACGTCAACGGCGGCGCCATCGCGATGGGCCATCCGCTCGGCGCCACCGGCGCGATGATTCTCGGCACCGTGCTGGACGAACTGGAACGGCGCAGCCTCACGACCGCGCTGGTCACGCTCTGCATCGGCGCCGGCATGGGTACCGCCACGATCATCGAGCGGGTGTGATCTTTCTCGGCGCCGAACCGCCGGGGGACGAGGGAGCGCACGGCATGCCGAAGATCGACATCACGAACTTGCCGGTCAACAGCCGGTCGACCTATCCGGAACCGTTCAACCGGGTGGTCATCGGCCGCTCGCGCAAGCGGCTGGGCGACGCGGCCGGCCTCGACCAGTTCGGGGTCAACCTGACAACACTCAAGCCGGGCGCTGCTTCCGCGGTACGGCACTGGCACGAAAAGGAAGACGAATTCGTCTATATCCTTGAAGGCGAGGTCGTGCTGGTCGAGGACGGCGGCGAGACCGTGCTCAAGGCCGGCGACGCCGCGGGCTTCAAGGCCAAGCGTTCCGAACGGACATCACCTCGTCAACAAATCGGGTCGCGACGCTGTCTTTCTGGAAATCGGCACGCGCGCGAAAAACGAGCGCGCCGAATATCCGGACGACGACCTGCGCGTGATCCGCGACGACAGCGGGGCGCGCTACACCCACAAGGACGGCAAACCGTATTCAGAGTAATTCTCGCTCTTCGCTGGGGCGGGGAACCAAAGAGGCGACGGGAGACGCGCATGACCTTCCAGAATTTTACTTTCGACGTCGACGCCGACGGCATCGCTCTTGTGACCTGGAACATGCCGGGCCGGTCGATGAACGTCATCGACGAGAAAGTGACAGAAGAGCTCGCCGCGATCGTCGAGCGGGTCGCCTCTGAAGCCGCCATCAAGGGCGCGGTGCTGACGTCCGGCAAGGACGCGTTCTGCGGCGGCGCCGATCTCACCATGCTGGAGACGCTGAGCCGCACCTTTACCGAGTTGCAGAAGGCGCAAGGCGACGAAGCGGCGAACCAGCGCCTGTTCGACGAAAGCCGCAAGCTGTCGCAGATCGCCCGCCGCATGGAGACATGCGGCAAGCCGTGGGTCGCGGCACTCAACGGGACCGCCATGGGCGGCGGTTTCGAACTTGCGCTGGCCTGCCACCATCGCGTCGCCGCCGAGAACGACAAGACCCGGCTGGGCCTGCCCGAAATCAAGGTCGGCCTGTTTCCCGGCGGCGGGGGCACGCAGCGCATTTCCCGCATGCTGGCGCCGGCGGACGCGATCCAGTTTCTGCTGAAAGGCGATCAGCTAAGGCTCAGCCGCGCCAAGTCCATGAAGCTCGTCGATGCGGTAGTGCCGCAGGCCGATCTTGTGCGGGTCGCGAAAGAATGGATCAAGGCGGGCGGCAGCGCGAAGGCGCCGTGGGACGTGGACGGCTTCAAGCTGCCCGGCGGCACGGTTTATTCGAAGGCCGGCATGATGATTTTCCCGCCGGCCAACGCGCTCTACCGCCGCGAGACCTACGACAATTATCCGGCCGCGCGCGCCGTCATGCAGGTGGTTTATGAGGGCCTGCAACTGCCGATGGACCAGGCGCTGCGCGTGGAGTCGCGCTACTTCGCCAAGATCCTGCGCTCGCCGGAAGCCGCGGCGATGATCCGCTCGTTGTTCGTGTCCATGCAGGACCTCAACAAGGGCGCGCGCCGTCCCGCCGACGTGCCGCCGAAGCCGATCAAAAAGATCGGCGTGCTCGGCGCCGGCTTCATGGGCGCGGGCGTCGCCTATGTCACCGCGCAGGCCGGCATCGACGTGGTCCTGATCGACCGCGACCAGGAAGCTGCCGACAAGGGCAAGGCGCACTCGCAAAAGCTGATCACGGATCAGGTCAACCGCGGCCGCGCCACCGCCGCCGATCGCGACGCACTGCTCGCGCGCATCACCGCGACGCCGGACTATGCGGCGCTCAAGGATTGCGATTTGATCATCGAGGCGGTGTTCGAGGACCGCAAGGTCAAGGAAGAAGCCATCGCCAAGGCGCAGGAAGCGATCGGCAAGGACACGATCTTCGGCTCCAACACCTCGACGTTGCCGATCTCCTCGCTGGCGACGGCGTTCAAGCGCCCGCCGCAGTTTATCGGCATTCATTTTTTCTCGCCGGTCGACCGCATGATGCTGGTCGAGGTCATCATGGGCAAAAAGACCGGCGACCAGGCGCTTGCGGCTGCGCTCGACTATGTGCGCGCCATCCGCAAGACCCCGATCGTGGTCAACGATTCGCGCGGCTTCTACACGTCGCGCGTGGTCGGCACCTATATCCGTGAAGGCCATCTGATGCTGGCGGAAGGCGTTCCGGCCGCGATGATCGAGAATGTCGGGCGCATGGCCGGAATGCCGGTCGGTCCGTTGTCGCTCAATGACGAGGTCGCCGTCGATCTCGCCTGGAAGATCCTCAAGGCGACCGAGGCCGACCTCGGCGCGGACAAGATCGACCAGCGGCAGAAGGCGTTGCTCGAGGAAATGGTCGAGAAGCGCGGCCGCTACGGCCGCAAGAACGGCAAGGGCTTCTACGACTATCCCCAGAGCGGCCCGAAGCGGCTGTGGCCCGGCCTCGCCGATCTGCAGCCGACGAAGCTCGATCCCGACAGTATCGACATCGATGAACTCAAAGCCCGGCTACTGGCGATCCAGGCCTTGGAATCCGCGCGCTGCATCGAGGAAGGCGTCGTGACCGACGTGCGCGAAGCCGATGTCGGTTCGATCCTCGGTTTTGGCTTTGCGCCGTTTACCGGCGGCACGATTTCCTATATCGACCGCATGGGCGCCAAGGCTTTCGTCGAGTTGTGCAACGGCCTCGCGAAGAAATACGGCGACCGGTTCAAGCCGTGCAAGCTTTTGCGTGACATGGCGAAAAAGGGCGACAGCTTCTATCAGCGCTTCGCGCCGGAAAAGCGTAAGGCCGCGTGACCGTCACTGCTGCACTTCCACTGCCGCTGCTCATTCAGTCCGGATCCCATGGCGCGTGATCAAGTCGACCTGACGCCTATCGAGCGGCGTGACGAGCTCGTCGATTGGATCGCGCAGGGCGTCAGGCCGAAGTCGCAATTCCGCATCGGCACCGAGCATGAGAAATTCGCCTTCACGCTCGAAGGACACCAGCCGGTGCCTTACGAGGGGCGCCGCGGCATCCGCTCCCTGCTCGAGGGGATGGAGCACCTGCTCGGTTGGCAGCCGATCATGGAAGGCGCCAACGTCATCGGCCTGTTCGACGTCACCGGCGGCGGCGCCATTTCACTCGAGCCGGGCGGCCAGTTCGAACTGTCCGGGGCGCAAGTCGAAACGGTGCACCAGACGTCAAGCGAACTGATGGCGCATCTCGCCCAGGTGCGCGAGGTGGCGCAGCCGCTGGGGATCGGCTTTCTCGGCATTGGCATGACGCCGAGTTGGTCCCGCGCCGCCATGCCGAAGATGCCCAAGGGGCGATACCGGATCATGACCGGCTACATGCCGAAGGTCGGCAAGCTCGGCCTCGACATGATGTATCGCACCTGCACGGTGCAGACCAATCTCGACTTCTCGTCGGAAGCGGACATGGTCAAGAAGCTGCGGGTATCGCTGTCGCTGCAGCCGGTGGCCACGGCGTTGTTCGCCAACTCGCCGTTCACGGAAGGCCGAGCCCAACGGATACCTCTCCTTCCGCGCGGAGATCTGGCGCGACACCGACAAGGCCCGCACCGGCATGCTGCCGTGGGCTTTCGAGCCCGGCATGGGCTTCGAGCGTTGGGTCGATTATGCGCTCGACGTGCCAATGTATTTCGTCAAGCACGGCGACGAATACGTCGACGTCTCGGGCCAATCGTTCCGCGATCTGATGGCCGGCAAGCTTCCGAGCATGCCCGGCGCGCGGGCGACGATTTCCGACTGGTCGAACCACATCAGCACGATTTTCCCCGAGGTGCGGCTCAAGCGGTATCTGGAAATGCGCGGCGCCGACTCGGGGCCGACGCGCAATCTGCTGGCGCTGCCGGCCTTCTGGGTCGGCATTCTTTACGACGATGTGAGCCTCGACGCCGCCTGGGACCTGGTCAAAGGATGGAGCGCCGAAGAGCGACAAAAGCTTCGCGACGAAGTGCCGAAGGCCGGCCTCGCCGCCACGGTGCATGGCCGCACGGTGTTTGAAGTCGCCGGCGAACTCCTCAAGATCGCGCGCGCCGGCCTGCAGCGCCGCAAGCATCGCGACGTGAGCGGCCAGGACGAGACCCGCTATCTCGAAGTGCTGGAAGACCTGCTCGCGCGGGGCACAACGCCGGCCCAGGAACTATTGGCGAAATTCAACGGGCCGTGGGCGGGTTCGGTCGATCCAATCTATACCGAAGAAGCATACTGAACGTCAGCCGGGCGGCGCGAGCGTCCGTCCGTTCGCCACGACCATCTACGGGACCCCGTATATATCCTTCGCCTCGGTAAGCGCCTTGGTGCATGCGGCCGCGTCGCCCGCGGCATCGGCCTTCCGGGCGCGTTCGATGGCCGCATCGCCGTCGGAAATCGCCCGATGTTCCGCCCGCGCCACCGATCCCGGCGTCGGCTGGTGATGAAGCTGGGCGCCGACCGATTGCGGGGCGCTCGGGTCGCCTGCCCCGCCCGGCGCCGCGCTGGCCTGCGCGCTGCGAATTTGTTGCTCCAGTTGCGCAATCTGGGTCGTGCATGGCCCGGCGTTGCAAGCCGCCGAACCGCCTATCAGCGCCACCGCAGCGAGCGTCACGATGCGCGATCGATCCATCATCGGCCTCCTGTAATTTCGCGGCATTCCGCCGCGGTTGAAGATAGTGCCGCGCCCGAGCGGCGAGAAGAGCCCCGGCGACGCATCCCTGCCCCCAATGTCACGCGCCGACAATGTCGGTCTGCGAGAAGTCATGACCCTTGAACAGCATCCGGGCGCCATGTGCTTTCGCACACGCATATGACAGGCAGTCGCCAAAATTCAGGTTTCCCAAGGAGCCGCGGCCCCGGCCGTAACGCTCAAACGCCCCCACTGCGGCATGGCCGATATCTTCCGTGATCGGGACGACATCGATCTCGGCCTCGCGCAAAAGTCTGGTCACCAGCGCGTCCGCTGCGGCCGGCGGCAGCCCGAACAGGCTGGCAAGCCGCAAGGACGACTCAAGGATGACATGCGCGCCCGAAATACGCTCACTGTCGCTCTCGAGCTTGCCGGCGAGCGCGGTCGCCTCCGGGTCGGCGGCGAGCAGCGCGACAATCGCCGAGCTGTCGACGAAAATCACGGATTGCCCCAGAGCGACTCGATGTCGCGTTTGCCGGCGGTGCGCTGGCGGCGCGGATCAGCGAGCCGTTTGGCGTCGCTGGCAATCTCGGCAAGGCGCTCCGCCAGCGGCCGCTCGCCCCTCGCCAGAGCGGCTTCAAGCGCATCGATCACGGCGTCAGTCATCGAGATGCCGCGGCGGTCGGCAAGGCGCCGCGCGAGTTTTGCCGCCCGTTCTCCTCGTATATGCAGGGCCATTTGTGCGTCTATACGATATTGTATTGTCGTGTATACACACAGTATATCAGGCTCGCAAGCTTTTGAAAACGGCTTGAAACGAGACCGGCCTCGTCTGTGTTAATCGACGTGATGAGGTTTTGCCTTAGACGATGCCCTCTGCTTGAATAAACCCAACAAGATCAGGGACCCGACAATGCCTAGTCGACGCGCCATCATCGCCGGGGGTTTCGCCGGTTTCGCATGGCTTGGACTCGTCGGCTGCGCCACGACCTCGACGACCCAGGGGCCGGAGGCCAACGACCCCCAGTTCGCGCGGCAGGTCGTAAGCTACCCCACGCGCGAGAAGCCAGGCACGATCGTCATCGATCCGGGAAGCCACTTCCTTTACCTGGTGCAGGGCGGCGGCCAAGCCATGCGCTATGGCGTCGGCGTCGGCGCCGAAGGCTTTATTTGGTCGGGGACGGCAACCATTCACAGCAAGCAGGAATGGCCCGACTGGTATCCGCCCGCGGAAATGCTGGCGCGCAAACCCGAGCTCAAGGAGCACATGGTGCAGCTCCAGAGCGGCCTCGGTATGAAGGGAGGCCCGGAAAATCCCATCGGTGCGCGCGGCATGTATCTGTGGCAGGGCAACAAGGACACGCTCTACCGGATCCACGGCACCAACGAACCGAACACCATCGGCCACAACGTCTCTTCCGGCTGTATTCGACTGACCAACGATGATGTCAGCGACCTGTACTCTCGCGTGCCGGTCGGCACCAAGGTTGTCGTTCTCCCCACCGCAGGTTCCCACGCCGCCTCCGTGCAGTAGCATTGTATCGACACCGGGGGACTATTCGGGCACGGACGGACCATCATGGCGTCGCCCGTTTCCGCCCTTCTTTGCGCACTGATCGCGACCGGTTTTTGGACGCTGCTGGGTTACGCGCTAGCCCGGCACCTGCTGCCCCGCGCGCTCGCGTTGGGAGCTGCCAGCGTTCTCGGCTGGGCCGCACATAGCGCCGCGGTATTGCCGGTCTATTTCTGGATCGGATTGTCCTCGACCAACGTCTTTGCCATCGCCGCAATCTGCATCCTCGGCGCCGGCTTCTCGTTGTCGCTGCGCGTGGGGCACAGCGACGCTAGAACAGAACCGTCCATTCCGCCCTGGATGATCGTCGGCGCGGCGGTATTGGCCGGGGTTTTGGCGCTGGCGCCGGCTGCGGCGATTGTTCCGAAACATTACGGCGACGCGGTGCAGCTCGCGGACCCGATCTTCGATCACGCGAAGATCGCATTCATTGATTCCATGGCGCGTCTCGGCGTGCCGCCGGTCAATCCGGTCTTCGGCGAATTCGGTGCACCGGGCCGCCTCGCCTACTACTATCTCTGGCATTTCAGCGCGGCCGAGCTTGCACTGGTCGCCCGCGCAACCGGCTGGGAAGCCGACATCGCGCTGACATGGTTTACCGCTTTTGCGTCGCTGAACCTGATGATGGGGCTGGCGGTCTGGCTCGGCAAACGCTCCGCCGCGATTTGGGTCGCCGCGCTCGCTACCGCAGGCTCGATCTGGGCGACAATATACTGGATGGCCGGCACTGACGATCTGAGGCCGGTGCTGTGGCCGCCGATCGGCATGGCCGGCTGGTTGTTCCAGGCGAGTTGGGTGCCCCAGCATTTGATGTCCGCGTCCTGCGTCGTTCTGGCGATGCTGCTTCTTGCGCGCTATGCGCGGCGACAAAACCTGACGCTCGTCCTGACGCTGGCGCTGGTCATCGTCGCCGGCTTCGAAAGCTCGACATTCGTCGGCGGCGTGACGTTCGCCATCGCAGGCCTCATCGCGGCGCCGATCCTTTTCGCGGCGGCCGCGCCGGCGCGGCACCTGAATTTCATCGCCGGATTGGCGCTCGCGGCTCTGCTCGTGGTCTGCCTGATCGCCCCGTTCATTCTCGATCAGCTCTCGGCCGTGCGCGCCCGCAACGGCGGCGTCCCGATCGTCGCTTCCCACTACGCCGTGTTCGGCGAATACTTTCCGCATTTAATACGCCGCATACTCGACGTTCCCGGCTTCTGGCTGCTCATCGTGCCTGCGGAACTGCCCGCCACTTTTTTCGCGGGCGTGATCGGGCTGTTTGTGCTGTGGCGCAGCGCCCTGCCCGCGCCAAAAACACTTGCCGTGGCGGTTCTGGCCTGCCTTGCCGGCGCGAGCCTCGCCGTATCGTGGCTTCTCGTCTCCACGCTCGGCGACAACAACGATCTCGGCCTGCGCGCCTTTATTCCCGCGGTCATGGTGCTGATCGTCGGCGTAGCGGCGGCGGTCGGAAGCACCGCCGCCACCCGCCTGCGCGCCACCGTCGCCGCGATGGCGCTGATTGGACTCGTACTCGGCGCGCCCGACGCCGTACAAATATTTCGCGACAACGCGCTGGGTCTTCAACGGCCTGACGAAAAAGAATTCGCGCAATCGCCGGAGCTCTGGGCGGCCGTGCGGCGGCACGCGACGCCCGCAGCGCGCGTCGCCAACAATCCGCTGTTCGTCAAGGACGTAACGCCCTGGCCGATCAACATCTCCTGGGCGCTGCTCGCCGACCGGAGTTCATGTTTTGCCGGCATTGACATGGCGTTGGCTTTCGCGCCGCTGCCGGTGGAGCGACGCCAGGCGATCGGCGCGCAGTTCCTTCGCGTGTTCGGCGGCGAAGCCGCACCTGGCGACGTGCACGACATGGCGGAGAACTATGGCTGCGATGTCGCCGTGGTGGTGCCGACCGATGGGGCCTGGAGGAACGACCCGTTCGCCGCAAGTTCCGATTATCGTCTGGCAGAAGCGCGGGAGGACCGCTGGCGGATTTACGTGCGGGCGACGACGCCGCCCATCAGATCCCCGCAAACCAATTAAATCCCTGCTGGCTCCAAAACGTCTCGGTGAAGGTATTGGTCACTTCGATCGCCGTGATCCACTTCGCGTTCTTGTAGCCGAGCTTGGTGGAAGTCCGCAGCCGCAGCGGATATCCGAACGGGTCGGTAATGGGCGCGTTGGCGTAGCGGGTGGCAAGGATCGTCTGCGGGTGCAGCGCCGTCGCCATATCGATGCTTTCGGTGAAATCGTCGGCGCAATGGAAGTAGACGTATTTCGCCGTCAGGTCGGCACCGACGCGTTGCAAAAAGCCTTTCAGGTTCGGGCCGGACCATTGGCCGATATAGTCCCAGCCTTCCACGCAGACGTGGCGGATGATGATCTCCTGTTCCGGCAACGCGTATAACTGTTGTGCCGTCCACGGCCGCTTGTCCTCGATGCGGCCGGCCAGCTCCAGTTTCCAGGTAGCGCCGTCAACCGGCATGACGTCCTCAACGCCGTAGTGGGCGTTGAATCGTGGCGGCTTGATCGCCTGCGCCGGACTGAAGGTCGGCGCCAGATGATCGCGGCGGAACAGCGTTGCCTGGACGCGATCGTTCCACGATGAAACGGCGCGCAAGACCTTTTGCACCGGCTCTTCCTCGGAAACGTCGCAGCCGCTCAACAGCGTCAGCGCCCCCAGACTGATCGCGCCGCGCAGTACATTGCGGCGGTTGATGTCATTGAGCAGCGCGCGGTTCTCGGTCAGCACGCCCTGGTCAATGGGCGTCTTGGGCCGAAAGATCGAAGACGTCCGGATTGGAGGAGCCATCGTTTTCACCGCTGTCAGTGTGTTGCTTTGGTCCTGGCCGCCGCGCCGGCGGCAGGCATCGCCTCGCCGTCCACGACCGGACCGCCCGTCAGCATGGCGACGAGGCTTTGCGGCACCAGCAGCGCAAGCGCGACATGCACGATCAAAAACCCGACGATCGCCGACATGCAGAGGAAATGCACAAGCCGGATGGTCTGGAAACTGCCGAACAGCGACGCGAGTTCGGAGAATTGCACCGGCTTCCACAACGCCAAGCCGGATATCACGATCATGATGCCGATCAGGATGACGCCGAGATAGAGAATTTTCTGCACGGCGTTGTAGTGCGTGAGATCATCATGCGCGAGCTTGAACCGCAGTGCGTCGCCGACCGTTGCCAGTATTTCGTGCACCGAGATCGGGAACAGCTTGCGCCGGAAGCGCCCGGTGGCGATGCCGTAAGTGAGATAGGCGAGCCCATTGAGCACGAAAATCCACATCCCGAAAAAGTGCCACTGGAGGCCGTACTGCGCCCATTTGCCGATGACGATGAAGTCGGGGAAATGCAGCCAGCCGAAAATCACGTCGTCATTGTAAATCTTCCAGCCGCTTCCGATCATGATGAAGATCGCGACCGCGTTCGTCCAATGCATGATGCGAACGGGCAGCGGATGCAGATGCCGCCCCGCGCGTACGTCGTGACGTGCAAGTGATTTGACGGGCGGCGATGGCATTGCAAGACTCCACTGACATTGATCGAGGCGCGCGCTGTTGCGCGTTCAGTTAAGGAGTTCCGGGACACTATGGCGGCTCCGCTGTCCATGCAACAAACGCCGCTTCACAACTTCGCGCGGCGTTCTTGATCGGAGGATCTGGCGATGCGCGGCAGGCTTGTGGCAGTCGGGCTGGCGTTTGTTTGTTTGACCACGGCGGGCATGGCTGATGAATCGAAGCCGATGACAGCCGAACAGCGCATGCAGGCGCGCTTTCCCCAGCCGGTGCGGGTCGGCGATCTTATCGGCCTGCCGGTGCTCGACGACAGCGCCTCGACGCTCGGCCACGTCCGCGAAGTCGTGCGAACGAAAGAGAATCAAATTGAGCTGATTGTCGCTTATGACGGATTTCTCGGCTGGGGTACGCGGCCGGTCGCCGTTCCCATCGAAGTCGTAGGGATTGCGGGCCGGCACATTACCGCGCTCGACATGCCGCGGAAGGAATTTGCGTCAGCGAGGACCTGGATCCCGTCGGAGGCGGGCGCTCAAGCCATCCCCAACGACACGACCATCAGGATCGCGCTGTCGCGGCACTGATTTTGCGACGCGGGCGTGTAACGCAAAGACTGCGATCACGACTTTGTGAAGTCCATAACTTTTCTGTGTGCGCCGACTTGGTGCCAGTGAGCCGGAATTGATTGGTGCGCTGGCGGACTTTGCCGAACAGTACGCCGGTAGAGCTTTGCATTGGTCGTAATGGATAATTTTTGCAATTTGGGGGAGCGGTTGCATGGGCGATGCAGACCGGTTTGACAGTAAAGCTTCGTGCGGCATTGCCATCATGGCAAAGGCCTCGGCGCCCGGCCGGACCAAGACACGGCTGGTGCCGCCGCTGACCTACGACGAGGCCGCCTCGCTCAACACCGTTTTCCTCCAGGACATCGCTGCCAACGTCATGCTTGCCGGCCGCCATGCGGGGATCGCCGGGTATGCGGCTTTCGCGCCGCGCGGCTCCGAAGACTTTTTCAACGGCGTCCTGCCGCCGGCCATCGGCCTGATCGACGCCTGCCTCCCGACTTTCGGCGAGTGCCTGTTGCATACGATCGACGAGATTTTTGCGCGCGGGCACCATTCGGCCGTGGTGCTCAATTCTGACAGTCCGACGCTGCCCACGGCCCTGCTGGTCGAGACCGCCGAGATGCTGGCGAAACCGGGCGAACGCGCCGTGCTCGGTCCGTCGACCGACGGCGGTTACTATCTGTTGGGTCTCAAAACCACGCATCGCCGGCTGTTCGAGGACATCGCCTGGAGCACCGAAAGTGTCGCCGCCCAGACGCTCGAACGGGCCCGCGAGATCAAACTCGACGTTCACGTCCTGCCGCCCTGGTACGATGTCGACGACGGCGACGGCTTGCGGCGGCTCCACCACGAAGTGCACCACCATCGCACCGAAAGCCCGATGGATGTCCGCGCGCCAAACTATCCGGCTGCGACGGCGTTATTCATCAGCCGCCTCTGGGACAACGCGGAATTCACCCGCCGTCGCGACAGCCCGCTGCAAGTCGAGACGGCAAACGCGTAAACTGCCGGCCGCCGGCATAGTCGATTGAGGAATTGAGATCATGGACGTCGCGACGACAAAACCGGTGGACCCCCGGCGCTATTTCGAGAGCGTTCGCGCCGACTCCGATGTGCCGGCGCGGCAGCCGGTCTGCCTTTATCTGGAGACCACCAACCGCTGCAATCTTCTCTGCACCACGTGCCCCCGCACCTACGAAGAACTCGAGCCGCCTGCCGACATGAGCTGGGAGCTTTTTCGCTCGATCGTCGATCAAATCGACGATCTTTCCCGCGCGGTCCTGCACGGCGTCGGCGAACCGATGCTGGTAAGGCACCTGCCGCGCATGGTGCGCTATCTCAAGGACCGCGGCACCTACGTCCTGTTCAACACCAACGGCACCGTGCTCAATGAGAGGAACGGCCGGGCGCTGATCGACGCCGATCTCGACGAATTGCGCGTCTCCTTCGACGCCGCCAATGCCGAAACCTACCGCGCCATCCGCGGCAAGAATTATTTCAATCGCATCCTCAAGAATGTGCGTGCGTTCCGCGAACTGCAGGAGCGCGAGGGCAAGCTCAAGCCGCGGGTTTCGGCGTGGCTCACGGGCATGCGCGAGACCGTCGAGCAATTGCCGGAATTCGTCCGCGTAGCGGCGGATACCGGCGTCAAGGAAGTTTACCTGCAGCGGCTCGTCTTCTTCGAAGAGAACGCGATCGGCAAGGCGCGGCCGGACCAGGCGCTTTACGAGCAGCTTTCGCGCGACGAAGCCTCCCACATCGATCGCGCCGCCGAAATCGCGGCGTCGCTCGGCATCACCTTCAGCGCCTCGGGCGCCGCCTCCGAACCCGGCATGAGCCTGAAGCGAAGCGACAGCGGTTCGCCATGGTCAATGTGCCGGCGGCCCTGGACTGTCATGTACATCACCGCCAACGGCCGCGCGCTGCCGTGTTGCATCGCGCCATTCTCCCAGCGCGGCTACGAAAACTACACGCTCGGCGACGCTACGCAGCAAACCCTGCGCGAGATATGGACCGGCGACGCCTATCGCGATTTCCGCCGCGGCCTCCTTTCGGACAAGCCGCCGGCCGCCTGCGCCAGTTGCGGATTGCGCTGGAGCTTGTAGGGCAATGCCGCAAGCCGAAAACGTCGCCGTCGTCATTCCGACATTCAACGAGGCCGAAGCGATCGGTGCCGTCGTGACGGCACTGCCACGCGAAATCGTCGGTCGTGTCATCGTCGCCGACGGCGGCAGCACCGACGGAACGGTCGAGGCCGCGCGCCGCGCCGGCGCCGAGGTCGTCGATGCAGGCAAGGGCTATGGCCGCGCCTGCCTCGCTGGAGCGGAAGCCGCCGGCGACGCCGACATCGTCGTCTTCATGGACGGCGACGGCGCCGACGATCCGGCGGCGATCGGCGGCATGGTCGATGCGATCCAATCCGGCCGCTGCGATTTTGTCATCGGCTCGCGGGCGCGGGGCGAGCGCGAACCGGGCAGCATGGCAAGCCATCAGCTCCTCGCCGGTCTCGCCGCCGGCGCGCTGATCGGGCTCCTCTACGGCGTCCGCTACACCGATATGTGCGCTTACCGCGCCATCCGGCGCAAGACGCTGCTCGCGCTGGGCATGCGCGAACTGACCTACGGGTGGAATCTCGAAATGCAGATGCGGGCCGCGCGGACGAAACTGCGGGTGCTGGAACTGCCGGTCGCCTATCGCTGCCGCTCCGGCGGCGAATCCAAGGTCGCCGGCAACTGGCGTGGGTCGATCAAGGCCGGGACGCGCATCATCGCGACGTTCGCACGCGTGGCGCTGGAGCCGGCGCACTCCTGATCGCGCGTCAAATCCCAGTCGCGATATTTAAGTCGCGATATCAAAGCCGCGATATCAAAGTCGCGAGAGCCGTCCGGCGTCACGCGCTCAAACCGCCGTCCACCATCAGGAGGCTTCCGGTGGTGAAGCTTGAGGCCTCGGATGCCAGAAAGAGCACCGAGCGAGCCACTTCCTCGGCGCGGACATGGCGGTGCAGCGGAATGATGTCGTTGAAGAAAGCCGTCGCATCGCGCCCGATGATGCCGGTCAGGTTCTTCTCGACGTTCAGCTGAAAGTCATTGTCCACCGGGCCGGGATGGACGGTGTTGACCCGGATGTTTCGCGCAGCGAGCTCCTTGGCCAGCACGCGCATCAATCCGACCTGGGCGTGCTTGGCAGTGATGTAGCCATAGACGCCGGGATCGCCTTTCACCCCGACGATGCTCGAGGTGATCACGATCGAACCGCCGTCGTTCATGTGCGGCACCGCATGCTTGGCGGCGAGAAATGCACCTTTGACGTGCACCGCCATGACCGCATCGAAGACGTCCTCCGGATATTCGGCGATCGGCGCGACACCGCCAAAGTTTCCAGCGTTGCTGAACAGCACGTCGATTTTTCCGAAGCGGGCGACCGTGGCGGCGATGGCGTCCCTGACCTGATCGGACCTGGTGATGTCGCCGGTCTGCCAGGCGAGGTTGTCGCCGCCGCCGATCTGGGCAGCCACCTTTTTCAAGCCAGCCTCGCTCAGATCGACGAGCATGACCTTCGCCCCCTCCTGGAGGAAAAGCCTTGCCGATGCCGACCCAATGCTACCGGCGCCGCCGGTGATCACGCACACCTTGTCCTGCAATTGCCTCGACACCGCTTCCTCTCCATCGCTTTCGTCATGGCTTCGTTGGCGGCCGGAAGCTAGCACGCCAGTCCTCGCCGTGGGCGAGGGTGAGGCGGCAGCACCGCGGCGCGGCTTGCCCCAGGACGCTGAAAGCCGGGGCGGTGCGAGCCCAGAACGGCAGGGGGGCGAGATGGACGGACGGGGCGGCGGGAAACAGGAGCGCCGGACGGCCCCGTGAAAGTCCCCGTCTAAACCTTTGTATGGGTCGCCCTACCCTCTTCGCCATTGCGGCCATACGTGGGCACGATTGAGCGCCCGACACCGTCCTTTTAACTATTTGTTAAGGGCTAAATTGGGGGATGGTTATGGCTTATTCTATGCACAACGCGGACGCGCGATCTCACTTCAAGATCGTGCTCGTTGGTCTGGTGTGCGCCGCGGTCGTAGCGGCCGTGGGCGTATTTGCGCACGTCAGCGATATCGATCTGGGCACAGAACCGCTGGTCAAAGCGAGCCATTCGACCTCCGTCAGCGGGCAGCTGCCTGCCATCCGCTGAGCGCGGGCAATCCTTAAACCCAGTTAGTGCAATGACGTTTGCCACCGATCAGGGCCAGTCGAGCCTGGAAGCGATTGCCGCAACCATTGCGCATTCGCCTATCGTGGCGCCTCGACCGCATCGGCTGGCCGGGCATTTTCACATCGTCGGCTTTGAGGACGTGGATATTGCCGTCCTCCGATGGATCGCCCGCGAGCGCCGACAGTCTGGCACGTTCGCCGTAATGTGACCGGTCCGGCGGGTGCGCCCGCCTGATCCGGGACTTCGCCACGACGGCATTTCTTCCCTCGTTGACGGCGTGGCTGTTCTAACGCTGGAGAGACGCCCGATGCATACCGTGATGTGGACATTCAAGGTGCCGGCGGACACGTCAAAGGCCCAGCTCATCGAAACGATCAACGCGACCGCGCATACTTACGAGGGGATCCCCGGCTTGATCCGCAAATACTACGCGATCGCGCCCGATGGCGGGTCGCTGGCCGGGATCTATCTCTGGGAAAATCGAGCCGCGGCTGACGCGTTCTACACCGCCGATTGGGTGGCGATGGTGACCAGGCGTTGGGCTGGTGCTCCGCGGCGCCAGGACTGGGAAACGCCGATGGTCGTCGAAAGCGCCGAACGGCGGCTCATCGCCGCCGAATAGCGCTAGCAATCGGCCGCTTGGCGGACCAATGCCAGAAGTTGCGGCGCTCCCAGCGCGGGAACGCCGTTTGTCACTACGCCGCGACTAGCAGCAGCAACCGCAGCCGCCACCGACTCCGATCGTATAAACCGGATAATAGTAGGCGGTGGGATAATACACGACCGGCGCAACCGCGACCGCAGTGCCGATAACGGCCTGAGCCGCATATCCGCCGACCGCGTAGCTGTAGCCCGGATAGCCGTACCCGTAGCCGCCGTAACCGCCGTAGCCGCGATAACCGTAGCCGAAGCCCCGGTATCCCCAGCCGCCGTAGCCGCCGCGCCAACCGACGCCACGCCAGCCAAGACCGCCGCCCCAGCCGACACCACGCCAGCCAAAGCCGCGATAACCACCGCGCCAGCCCCACTGCGCGTCGGCCGGGCTGGAGAACGCCAGCGCGGTGGTAGCCATGACCGTGGCTGCGACGAGCGCAGTCAGAAGCTTCTTCATAACATCACCCTCATGTCCATTTGTTTGACGTATTTGATCTGTTGTCGTGCCACAGTATGCCTCGCAATTTGTCTTTTGCGTCAAAAAACCGGGCGCGCGGTAAACGGATTGGGTAAAGACGAAATCGCGTCGCCCAATTTCTTTCCAGATTAATAATTTTCAGCGATGCAGTCGCTGTATCTTCGTAACGGCGCGCGAAATTTACCGACTGTTTAGATCGAGCGACCAGCCTGAAACCGCCGACCTGAAGTAGCACGTTGGTCATCGCGGCGTCACAGATCAGCATCAAAATTGCGACGTGAAAATCCTGGCGGCCATCGCGGTGATTTGGGGGCTGAGCTTTCTCAGCCTCGGCTATTCATTGGTTCCAGGCTCCGCGCGTCGGAGCGACGCGGACGACGGCGCGGCCGAGAAGCCCGAAATTGCCACCTAGTTTTTGGCGAACCGTCCCTGCCGGAAGATCGCTGCTGCACACCACCGCAAATTTCAGCTCGGCCGCGCTCGGCGCACGGCGCGCTTGCATGATCCTCGCAGCAGCGCTCACGCTTGCAGCGACGGGAAGCGCCGCAGCCTTCGACATCGAAGCCCACCGCGGCGGCCGCGCGCTGTTTCCCGAAAACACGCTGCCTGCTTTCGCCAACGCGCTGTCGATCGGCGTGGACACGCTGGAATTGGACATGGGCGTGACGCAGGACGGCGTCATCGTCGTCTCGCACGAGCGCGGGCTCAATCCTGATCTGGCACGCGCCGCCGACGGCGCGTATGTCGCGCCGCCCGGCACACCGTTCGTCCGTTTGCCGCTCGCTGCGATCAAGCAATTCGACGTCGGGAAAATTCGCCCCGGCAGCGCCTATGCGTCACAGTTTCCGGACCAGCACGCCGTGCCGAACACGCCAATTCCGACGCTTGCGGAAGTCTTCGGCCTGGTGCGCCAATCGGGCGACGGTCACGTGCGTCTCAACATCGAAACCAAGATCGATCCGAACCATGCGGATGAATCGCCCGATCCGGAACGCTTTGTGAAGCTAGTGCTCGGAATTCTTGAGGCCGAGAATTTCAGCGACCGCGTCATGATTCAATCGTTCGACTGGCGCACGTTGCAGATCGTCCAGAAAATGGCGCCGCGGATTCCGACCGTGTATCTGAGCCTGCAGGCCGGACCTGCGCCGACCGTCTTTCTCGACAAGGCCTCGCCGTGGACGGCAGGTTTCAACCCGGACGAACATGGCAGGTCGCTGCCGCAAACGATAAAGGCGGCCGGCGGGGCGATCTGGTCGCCCTACTACGGCGATGTCGATCCAGCCCTGGTCGATGAATCCCATCGTCTCGGACTGAAAGTCGTCGTGTGGACTGTCGACAAACCCGACGACATGACGCGCATGATCGATATGGGCGTCGATGGAATTATCTCGGACCGTCCCGATCTGCTGCGCGAAATCGCCGCCAGCAGAGGCATCGCTCTACCGCGCCCGGCGCCGGCATCGCCCTGAGCCGCGCATTCGCCACGCCACAGTGAGAATGTCTGTTCGAGGTCGAAGCCGGACCTCGCAGCTATCGCATCGGCGCAGTGAACCACCTGCTTGCCGGCGGCGGATAAAGCGCGACTCCATTTCTCCGGTGGGCCACCTGCGGCTTTCACACGGCTCGCATCATGGATAGCATCGTCCACTCAGGGAGGAGCATTCCATGATTCGGACAATCTGCACGCTCGCGTTTCTGGCCGTGGCGGTGGTGGCCCGCGCTGACACTCTCACGCTCCACAAGAACTACGACGCCGCCGGTACCAACCCGGACGGTTCGAGTTACACCGGCACAGCAACAGTGACCGTCATTTCCGACACGACGTTCACGATCCTCTGGACGATCGAGGGCGCCACCTACAAAGGTTTCGGCATGCGCATGAATGATGCGCTGTCGGCCACCTACATGATCGACGGCGATCCCGGCCTGGTTATCTACAAAGTCGACGCCAACGGCGTGCTCGGTGGGCTTTGGGCCATTCGTGGCAGGAACGGCAATGGTAGCGAACGCCTGACGCCGCGCGATTGACGGCGGATTTGATCGGCTCTCATTCGAAGTCTTTGAGGGAAAGCCGGGCATCGATTGTTGGCGTGTCCCGCCTTCGCTGATCACGCACGCGCGTCGTCAGTATTTAGCGACCGGGCCGTTGAAATGATAATCGACGCCCAAGCGAACGATGTTGCTTTTCAAAGAAACATTTTCGGGCTGCAGCGGCGGAGGTGGAGGCAAAGCCGTATAGCCGACGCTATTGCCGAAATCGACGTAAAGATACTCGAGCTTCGCCGTCCAATTGCGGTAGATCATGGCCTCGATGCCGCCGCCGACCGTATAGCCGACACGCGTGTGAGTTTCGCTAGTGATGTTGAAGATGCCCGCGTTGAGAATGGTTGCGTTGACGCTCCCGTAGGCCACACCGCCGGTCGCATAAATCAGGAATTTGTCCTGAGCGTAGCCAAGACGCGCGCGATCCGTGCCAAGCCATTGCAAACTCGTGAAGCACGGAAATGCCGCCGGACAAAAGGTGGGGAGGCCGTTCGCCGAGGTAAACGTGTCGCGAATGCCGCTCCAGGAAAAATCGCCTTCCAGCCCCGCCACCAAGTGGCCGAATTGCCAATTGTAACCGTAGGTGCCGCCAAAAAGACCGCCACGGAGATTATTGTCTAGGCCTGAGGTCGCGGCCGGAAACAGTTGATTGGTGTGCGTTGTCGAACCGAAGCCGCCGCCCCCCTCAACGCCAAGATAAAAGCCTGACCAATCATAAACCCGCGGTGCGATTGACGGTGGCGCCTTGACCACCATGTCGGCCGCCAAAGCAGGCATCGTGAGCAGGACAACGATCGCGGCAAACACCGACGCTGCTTTTTTCATGCGCCCCCCCAAAAAATCAAAAATTGCGACGAACGATGATAAATAGTGGCACAGGGAGCCATGAAGGGATGTGCCCTCAGTGACACACCGAGAAGAATTACGGTGATTGCCCGGGCGATTTCTGACTCGGGTCCGGAAAACCAAACAGAATCAAAACCGAATTTTTTGTGATGGTGCCCAGGGGCGGAATCGAACCACCGACACCTGCATTTTCAGTGCAGTGCTCTACCAACTGAGCTACCTGGGCCCACGCGCTCATTCGCCGAAGCGAGGCCACGGAAGGCCCGCATGAGCGCGGCGTTTATAATTGTTCGGTTTCCGGCTGTCCAGAACGCGCCGATGGACCGCCGAACCGCCGAGTTTCAGGCCTCGCCGCTTTCGTCACGCCGCTCATCCTCCTCCTCGTCGGCCGTTACCGGCACGGCGTAGACGCCCGAAAGCCAGCGATTGAGGTCGACGTCGGCGCAGCGCCGCGAGCAGAACGGCCGCGAGCCGGCGGTGGCGGGCTTGCCGCAGATCGGACAGGCGCTCGCGTTGAGGCTCGGGCATGAGCGGAATATGGGGCGCGCGCCGGCCGGCGCCAATTTTCAGAGCGCGTTGAGCCAGCCGAAATGGATCGGATAGCCCTCGCCGCCCAGCATCGACACCGTCTCGTAGAGCGGCAGGCCGACCACGTTGGTGTAGGAGCCGACGATCTTGACGATGAAGGTTCCGGCAATTCCCTGCGCCGCGTAGCCGCCCGCCTTGCCGCGCCATTCGCCGGAGGCGAGGTAGGCCTCGATGTCCTCCTCAGACAGGCGCTTGAAGCGTACCCGCGTCTCGACGTGGCGCTGGCGGAACGTCTCCTTCGGTGTCACCAGGCACACGGCGGTATGGACGCGATGATTGCGGCCGGAAAGAAGCCGCAGGCATTGCGCTGCCTCGTCGAGCAGTTCGGCCTTCGGCAGGATGCGGCGGCCGACCGCGACCACGGTATCGGCCGCAAGGATGTAGGAGCCCTTGAGCTCCTCATCGCGCCGCAGCATGGTCAGTGCGGCCTCGGCCTTGCCGCGCGCGAGCCGCGTCGCGCAGGCCCGCGGCAATTCCCCCTTCTTCGGCGTTTCATCGATGTCGCCCGGCCGCAGCGCGTCGGGCTCGATGCCGGCCTGATTGATGAGGGCCAGCCGGCGCGGAGAGCCGGAGGCGAGGACGAATTTTGCTCGGCCGATCATTTGAACCGGTAGGTGATCCGCCCCTTGGTCAAATCGTAAGGCGTCATTTCCACCAGTACCTTGTCGCCGGCAAGCACGCGAATCCGATTCTTGCGCATGCGGCCCGCGGTGTGCGCGATGATCTCGTGCTCATTCTCAAGCTTGACGCGGAAAGTGGCGTTCGGGAGCAATTCCGTCACCACACCGGGAAACTCCAGCAATTCTTCCTTCGCCATTCGATGTCCGGACTTGTTGGTCGACGGCCGCGACGTGCCCAACATCGCGGCCGAAATCGGCGCGGAACCTAGCGGAAGGCGCGCCGTTCCACAACTGGCGTGGGGTCGATCCGCGACTCATTCGTTGCCCGGCCGGCGAGCAACGAAGCGCTCGCGTATTCTTTTCAAAAGTTGGTCGCGGACCGTCCGGTAGGCATCGAGCCGCTGCTCGCGGCTGCCCTCGGTGTCGGTCGGGTCGACGGTCGGCCAGTATTCGATATCGACCGCGCTGGTGCGGGTGAGTTCGAGCGCGCGGTGGTGGGCTTCGGGCGAAAGCGTGACGATAAGGTCGAAATTGAGCCCCTCCAGTTCGTCCAATTCCTCGAACGTGATCGGCTTGTGCCGCGAGATATCGACGTCGATCTCCGCCATGACGGCCACGGCGAACGGATCGATCTCGCCTTTGCGCACGCCGGCCGAGCCGACATAGATTTTGCGGCCGAACAGTTGCGCAAAGATACCGGCGGCGATCGGCGAGCGAACGGAATTGAGCCCGCAGGCAAACAGAACCGCCAGCGGTTGTGTCGCGGCCGGCATTGCGGCTCCTCACCCCTTCCAGTGCAACACCGTGACCAGCGTGAACAATCGCCGCGCCGTATCGAAATCCACCTCGACCTTGTTCTTGAGCCGCTCCACGAGGATTTGCGAGCCCTCGTCGTGCAAGGCCCGCCGCGCCATGTCGAGAGCCTCGATGCGATCCGGGGTCGCGCCGCGGATCGCCGCGTAATAGCTGTCGCACACCACGAAATAGTCCTTCACGATGCGGCGGAACGGCGCCAATGAAAGCAGGTGCGCGATGACCGGCGTGCCGTCGGCGAGCCGGATGTCGAACACGAGGCGGCTGCCATCGATGCGGAGGTTGAGCGCGTAGGGCCCGCCGCCATGACCGCCGGGCCGGAACGAATTCTCCTCGATCAGATCGTAGATCGCGACCGCGCGCTCATGTTCCACGTCGCGGCTGGAGCGGCCGATCGAGGCCTCGTCCAGCGAGACCGCGACGAGACGGCCGGTTTTGCTTCGGTCGCTGTCGTCGGGCGCCATCAGCGATTGAGCCGGATGGCGACCGAGCGGGCGTGGGCTTCCAGTCCCTCGGCGTTGCCGAGGACGATCGCCGCATCGGCAAGCGCGCGCAATTGCTCCGGCCCGCATTTGAGGATCGAGGTGCGCTTCATGAAATCGAGCACCCCGAGGCCGGAGGAGAAGCGCGCCGAACGCGCCGTCGGCAACACATGATTTGAACCGGCGACGTAATCGCCGATCGCTTCGGGCGTGTGCGCGCCGATAAAGATCGCCCCCGCGTTGCGGATTCGCTCCGCCAAACCGTCGGCATCGGCGGCGACGATTTCGAGATGCTCCGGCGCGATGGCATCGACCAGCGGCAGCGCATGGTCGAGGCTTTGCACGAGAAACACCGCACCAAAATCGCGCCACGAGGCGCCGGCGAGCTTGCCGCGGGCCAGCCGCGCGAGTTGGCCCTCGACCGCGCGTTCGACCGCGCTGGCCAGTTGCTGCATCGTCGGTGACGAGGATCGCTTGCGCGCTCGCGTCGTGTTCGGCTTGCGCCAGAAGATCGGCGGCGATCCAGTCCGCGTTGCCGGTCCGGTCGGCGAGGATCAGGACTTCGGAAGGCCCGGCGATCATGTCGATGCCGACCTTGCCGAACACGATGCGCTTGGCCGCGGCGACATAGGCATTGCCCGGACCGACGATCTTGGCGACCGGCGCGATGGTCGCGGTGCCGTAGGCGAGCGCCGCAACCGCCTGCGCCCCGCCGACGCGGTAGATCTCGTCAACGCCGGCGATCTTCGCCGCCGCCAGCACCAGCGGCGGCAGGACGCCGCCTGGCGCCGGCACCACCATGACCAGCCGCGGCACGCCGGCGACCTTGGCCGGCACTGCATTCATCAGCACCGACGACGGATAGGCGGCGGTGCCGCCGGGCACGTAAAGCCCGACTGCCTCGATCGCGGTCCAGCGGGCGCCAAGTTCGACGCCGAGCGCATCGGTGAAGCGATCGTCGCGCGGCAACTGCCGGCGGTGAAACGCCTCGATGCGATCGCGCGCGAAGGAAAGCGCATCGATCGCTTTGCGGTCGCACGCCGCTGCCGCCCCAGCGATCTCCTCGGGCGTCACCCGCAGTCCGGCCGCGTCGACCGGGAACCGATCGAACTTCTGGGTGTATTCGCACAGCGCGACGTCACCGCGCGACGCGACGTCGGCTACGATGGCGCGAACCGCCGCCTCGACGTCGGCCGACACTTCGCGCTTGGTGTCAAGGAAGGCGCGGAACTTCTCGGCGAAATCGGCGGCGCGCGTGTCGAGACGGATGGCCATTTGCTGCCTGGTACGTTGCTGCCGGGTGTGCGCGATTTCCTTCGTGCGCGGCGCGGCGACGCCTATCAGTTCTGATTTATTATAACAATTCTAATCTTGCCACGTGGCGGGCTTTGTAATTGACAAAAGGTCCACCGTTCACCAATTCCTCATATGCTACACGCACCCTGAAAATGGCGATAAACGTCTGTTGGTCATGACCAGATACAAGCATGCCGCGTTCGGCTCAATGCTGCTTGCGTCCATCGGCGTTCTGGGCGGCAGCGTCGCGCGTGCGGAAGAGCCGGTGACGCTCTCGATCACGATCAAGGACCATCAGTTCGAGCCCGCGGAGATCCACGCGCCAGCCGGCAAGGCGCTTTCGATCGCCGTCAAGAACCTCAATTCCATCGCGGCGGAGTTCGAAAGCGACGCGCTGCACGTCGAGAAGGTGATCCCGCCGGGCCGCGAAGCGGTGGTGCGCGTGCGGCCGCTCGAACCGGGCCGCTACAATTTCTTCGACGATTTTCATCGCGCGACGCAAGGCTTCCTGGTCGTGCCATGACGTTTCCGTCGGACGACAACCGATCGTCGAACAATAAACGCCGTGCCGCGAGGTTGCCGTGTTGCCGTCGTTAGTGATCGTCTTCCGCGAGGTATTTGAAGCCGGTTTGATCATCGGCATCGTGCTCGCGGTTACGACCGGCGTCCCGGGCCGCATGCGCTGGATTGCCGGCGGAGTTATCGCCGGTGTGGTCGGCGCCTGCATCGTGGCGATTTTCACCAGCGGATTGTCGCAACTGTTCCAGGGCAGCGGTCAGGAATTGTTCAACGCCTGCATCCTCGGCTTCGCCGTGCTGATGCTCGGCTGGCATAACGTCTGGATGGCGCGCCACGGCCGCGAACTCGCCACCGAGATGCGCGCCGCTGGCGAGGCAGTGGTCGAGGGATCGAAGTCGCTCGCGGCGCTGGCTCTGGTGGTGACGATCGCGGTCCTGCGCGAAGGTTCAGAAGTCGTGCTGTTTCTGTACGGGGTCGCCGCCGCCGAAGGCGGCGCGAGTTTCGGCATGCTGATCGGCGGATTGATCGGGCTCATTCTCGGCGCGCTGGTCTGCGTGCTGACCTATCTCGGCCTCGTCACGATCCCGACCCGTTATCTGTTTGCAGTGACCAGCACACTGATCGCGCTGCTGGCTGCGGGCATGGCCGCGCAGGCGATCGCGTTCCTCGAACAGGCTGACATCCTGACCGCGCTCGACAAGACGGTCTGGGATACGTCGTGGCTGCTGAGCGACTCGAGTTTCCTCGGCCGGGCCTTGCATACGCTCGTCGGCTACGTGGATCAGCCGACCGGCATGCAGCTCATCGCCTATGGGGCGACGCTCGGGGTTATCGCCGTCCTGATGAAGCTTTTTTCCACCACCACGCCGGAGCCGCGGCAGCAGGCGGCATAACTACGCGACGGTCTTCGCCTTGGCGAAGTGGTCCGGACAAGTCGTCGCGGCAAAAACCTCGCCAAGATCGACCAGCTCGGCCTCGAGGCACTCGACTTCAAGACGAATGGCGCCACCGCCGGAGAAGGTCAGCGTGACGGCGCCGGCCGGCGCGTCGCGTTCGGCAAATTCGACGGCGAGCAGATTGAGCGGCGCGTCCTTGTCGGTCGGGTCGAGCCCGCGGCATTTGCAGGAAATCGCGCGTTCGAACCGCAAGGCGGTCCGGCAGCGGCGATAATCCGGCGAACCGCCCTGGAAGCCATCGCCCTCGGCCGCGTTCATCCAATCGAAGCGGTTGAGCACCATGACAAAGCGGTGCGCTTCCGGCCGCCACAAGATATCCGCGACTTTGACGCGGGCGTCCTGGACGTGCGCGGAAATGACCTCGACATCATCCTTGTCGAGCGCGACGAGTTTAAGTTCCTCCATGACGGCTTCCATTTTTGTCGTCTTATCTGGTTCGGAAGTTAGGAAGATCGCAACAGGGCTGCAAGGCCCCGCCACGATCTTCCGACACCGCAGGACGCGCGCAACCGCGTAGCGGCGCCCGCAGCTTCATTTGCACGTTGGATGGCCGTTGACGTCGGCGAGCGTCTTGCCGGGAGGGCAAGACGGTTTCGCCGCCGCGGCCGGCGGAGGTGGTGGTGGCGCAGGTTTGACTGTCGCCGGCGCCGGATGTGGCGGAGCTGCCGGTGGAGGAGGTGGCGGCGGTGGCGGTGCCACAGGCTTGATCGTCGCCGGCGCCGGATGTGGCGGAGGCGCCGGTGGAGGAGGTGGCGGCGGTGGCGGTGCCACAGGCTTGATCGTTGTCGGCGCCAGATGCGGCGGCGGCGGTGGCGGCGGAGGCGTCGCAGGTTTTACAATCGCCGGCACCGGACCTGTAGCAGGCGGCGGGGGCGGAGGTGTCGCAGGTTTGACGGCCGCAGGCACCGGACCTGAAGCAGGCAGCGGAGGCGGATGCGTCGCAGGTTTTATGGTCGCCGGCACCGGACCCGAAGCTGGCGGCGGTGGCGGCGGAACAGCCGGCTTCACGGCTGCGGTCGAAGGCGCACCTGCACCCGGAGTCGCCGGCCGCGTGCCGGGCGCACCGCGGGACAATGCGGCGGGGAGAGCAACTGGGGTTGGCCGGGAAGGCGCACCGGACGTTGCCGGCCGTACAGCGACCGTTCGCGGCGGCCGGACGAAAGCCGGAACAACCGCAGCCTCGGGTGTTGGCAGGAAGAATCGCTCGCGCGGCGGCGGAGGCGGCGGCAGCACGACGAATTCGCGCGGCCGCGGCGGCAGGAAGAATAAAGGCGGCCGTGGCGGCGGCGCATAGCCCGGCCCCCAGAACATCACGACCGGACGATCGACGAAATCGAGCTCTTCCGGCGGCGGCGGCGGGACACCGAAATCGACGAACGCAAAATCCGCCGGCCCTTCCAACGGCGCGCCGATCATCGCGAGCCGGCGCCGCGCGTCCCACGCATGGGGCCCGCGGGGGTAACGGCGGAGATAGGACCAGTAGGCGGGCGGCGTGTTGTTGAAGACGCAATGACGCCAGATGATTTCCTCGCGGCGCACGGCGAGCATGGCGGCGATACGCTGCGAGAATGGACTGGCAGGATAAATCGCCAGAAATTGCTCGTAGCCTTTCATCGTATCGAGCGCGATCGCCGCCGCGTAGGCGTCCTCGACGCTCGGATAACTGCGCATCGGCTTGTCGCGCAGATCGGCGACCGGCGCCGCATCCGGCGGGTTCGGCGCGTCCGCTGCGCGCACGGTAATAAAGAACGGCTGCCCGATCTGCGATGCGTACCAGGGCACCTCCCCGCCGTTTGTCAGTTCGCTCACCCGCAATCGCGTGCGCGCGAACAAGTCGTCGAGACTGAGACCGCCGGCAGCGATCATTTCCGTCAACGACGTCGCGTAAGCCCCGTAAGGCCCCGCCTCATCCGGTCCGACTGTGCCGGGAGCCGCGTTGTACGCAATCGCGATGCCGTCGCCGGGATCGACGAGCGCCAGTCCGCTTGCCATCGGCTCACCGTCGCGAGCGAAAGGATTTTGCCGCGCTGCGTCAAGAATAACGATTTTCACTGGGCCTGGCAGCGCGGCAAGCGGCTGCATGAAATCCGACACGCGTATGGCCTGAAGCGGCACGTCGACATCGCGCGCGAGATCGGCGTCAACCGGAACAAAATAATTTTCGCCCGCGAACTGCACGCCGTAGCCGGCGAGATAAATGACCGTGACAGCGTCGGGTCCCGCCGCCGCCACCTGTCCGAGAAATTCGCGGAGTGTTTCCCGCAGCGTTGCCTGATCCAGGTTGCGGGCACCGGTAACGGTGAAGCCGGCGGCTGTCAGGGCGTCCGCGACGAGACCCGCATCGTTTGCCGGCGTCGCGAGCTTGCCGGATTTGTATTCATCATTGCCGATCACCAGCGCCAGCCGGATCTCTGCGGCATGGCTCACGCCGGTCAGAACTGTCATTGCGAGCACGGCGGCCGTCAGCCATGACAATCCCGCGCGCCACGACAGTTTTGAAGGTTGAAATATTCCCATTGCATTCCCCGGCTCGGCAGAGGCATGAAACTCTCGCTGAACCAGACAACAACCCAATCAATTGGTCCTAATCATGTCGCACACTGACGAAGTTCCTGAGTAAGGCGGTCGGATGACGCGCCGGTCCGACGCGCGCCGAGGACCAGAAAATCGGCCAATCGGGACCAACAACGATCGTGTGCATCGTCTAAAGTCTGATTTGCCTATATCGGGATAGGTTGCTAAGAACGATCTAACAATATTGCTTGTTAACTAGCCCTGCGCTATGTGCGGGCACTGCAAACGATCTTCATGATCTCAACCCAGTGGTTAGTTTTGTTCCACCCCGTTACGGGATAACGGTTTGCCTTTCTTGAAAGGGAGGATTTATGGCTAAGAAGTCAAAGAAGCGGCGCGCTTGGACGGCGGTCGAAGTTCGTGAATTGAAGGCGCTGGCGAAAAAGAAAACCGCCGCCGCGAAAATTGCCAAGAAGCTGAAAAGGACCGAGGGCGCGACCCGGCAAAAGGCGTTCAGCATCGGGCTGTCCCTCGACTCCCGTTCCTGATTTTCCAGCAGCGAAGATTTTGCGAGACGGACCGCGCCGGCCTGCATGCAGGTTTCGGCGCTGTCTTGCGTGGACGTTTTGTTGGAGCGGGTGACTCTTGGCCTGCTCCAACAACAGCGGCCTACCCTATTTGGTTAGGAATGACGTCCGGCCGGCCGGCGGCCTGCTCTGAGCTCTGAGCCGGCGAGGCCGCCGCGGCTCCCGGTCGCGGCACCCCAGCCGCCGAAAGCCGGAAATCGGCCGTTTTCCTGTTAAACCAAAGCCTAATGATTCAGCCGGCATAAAGTCATTTTGTCGAAACGAACGTGGTATGAATCGCGCCCCGGCGGTAAGGCCATTTTGAATGAGCCAGCTTCCACGGCCCCAGCGGCAGCAACCGGCGAGTTCGGAGCTCGCGGCGGCACTCAATTCGTGCCGGCGAGCCTTCTTCGCGACCGCCCTGTTCAGCGGGATGAGCAACATTTTGATGCTCACCGGCGCGCTGTTCATGCTGGAAGTCTATGACCGCGTACTGCCAAGCCGCAGCGTACCCACGCTGGTCGCCCTCCTCATCCTGGCTACCGGGCTTTATGCCGCGCAGGGGCTCATCGATGCGATCCGAGGCCGAATCCTCGTGCGCGTCGGGCAAAGCCTCGATGAAACGCTGAGCCTGCGGGTCTATGACGCCATCGTCCGGCTGCCGCTCAAGATCGGCGGCAAGGCCGACGGCTCGCAGCCGATCCGGGATCTCGACACCGTGCGCGGCTTTCTGTCCGGCGCCGGCCCGTCGGCTTTGTTCGACCTGCCGTGGATGCCGGTCTATCTCGCCATCTGCTTTTTGTTTCATCCCTATATCGGCCTGACCGCGCTGGCCGGCGCGATCATCCTCGTCGTGCTCACCGTGGCGACCGAGCTGAAGACCCGGCATCCGACCCGGAGCGCCACGCAATACGCCATGGCGCGCAATGCGCTGCTTGAGGCCAGCCGGCGCAATGCCGAGGCGATCACCGCCATGGGCATGGTCGGCCGCGTTTCCCGGCGGTGGGATGAGCTTAATCGCAACT
The DNA here is from genome assembly GCA_963850245.1 of uncultured Alphaproteobacteria bacterium. Lineage (GTDB taxonomy): Bacteria > Pseudomonadota > Alphaproteobacteria > Rhizobiales > Xanthobacteraceae > BOG-931. The sequence continues at coordinate 79,501 of CAWKLA010000007.1, forward strand.
ACATCGCCGCAAGTGGCCACGCCAGCGACGTCGTCGGCGGGCTCGGCGCCATGTCGAAGGTTTTGCGACTGCTGCTGCAGTCGGCCATCCTGGCGGTTGGCGCCTGGCTGGTGATTCACCAGGAATCCACGGCGGGCATCATCATCGCCGGCTCGATCCTCGGCGGACGCGCGCTCGCGCCGGTCGATCTGGCGATCGCCAACTGGCGCGGCTTCGTCGGCGCGCGGCAAAGCTGGCATCGCCTGTCGCGATTGCTCGGACACCTGCCGCCACGGACCAATCCCATGCCGCTCCAGCCGCCGGCCAAGGCCCTGGTCGTGCAGAACGCGGCGGTCAATCCGCCCGGCGAGGCCAAAGTGGTTTGTCAGGACGTGAATTTCGCGCTCACGGCCGGCAAGGCGCTCGGCGTGATCGGCCCGACCGCGTCGGGGAAATCTTCGCTCGCTCGCATGCTGGTCGGGGTCTGGACGCCGGCGCGCGGCAGCATCCGGCTCGACGGCGCGACGCTCGACCAATGGTCGCCGGAGGCACTCGGCCGGCACATCGGTTACCTGCCGCAGGACGTCGAATTGTTTCCGGGCAACGTGGCGCAGAACATCGCGCGCTTCGAGGACCCGCCGCATCCCGAGGCCGTGCTCGCCGCCGCCCAGGCGGCGGGCGTCCACGACCTCATCGTGAATCTGCCGGAGGGCTACGAGACCAATGTCGGCGATCACGGCACGGCCCTGTCCGCCGGCCAGGCACAACGCATCGCGCTGGCGCGCGCGCTTTATCGCGATCCGTTCCTGGTCGTGCTCGACGAACCGAATTCAAACCTCGACGCGGAAGGCGACGAGGCGCTGACCCGCGCCATCCTCGGCGCGCGCGCCCGCGGCGCCATCGTCGTCGTCGTCGCGCACCGTCCTAGCGCCATCGCCGGGGTCGACTATATCCTCGTCATGGCCAGAGGCCGCCAGCAGCAGTTCGGGCCGAAAGAAGAAATCCTCAATCGCATCGCCCAGGCATCAAGCGCGCCACCGCGAACCCTGAAAGTGGTGCCCGGCGAAGGAGGCGCGGGATGAGTACAAAAGAACCCCGGAATGCCGGGGCATCCATCAACCGGCTGATCTTCGTCGGCTGCGTCGTCGTGGCGTTCCTGGCGCTCGGGCTTGGCGGCTGGGCCTCCACCGCCGAAATCTCGGGCGCTCTTATTGCCCAGGGTTCGCTGGTCGTCGATTCCAACGTCAAGAAGGTGCAGCATCCGACCGGCGGCGTGGTCGGCGAGGTGCGCGCCCACGATGGCGACCGCGTGAAGGCGGGCGATATTCTGATCCGCCTCGACGAGACCGTGACCCGGGCCAATCTGGCGATCGTCACCAAGGGCCTGACCGAATTCTACGCGCGCAAGGCTCGCCTCGGCGCCGAACGCGACGGCGCCGACGCCGTCGCCCTGCCCAAAGAACTCGCGAGCCGCGCCAACGACCCCGACGTTCAGGAGGCCATGGCCAGCGAGCGCAAGCTGTTCGACCTGCGGCGCAAGACCCGGAACGGTCAGAAGGATCAGCTCGCCCAGCGCGTCAAACAATTGCAGGAGCAGATTACCGGCCTGACCGCCCAGCAGGACGCCAAGACCAAGGAGATGGAGCTCATCGACAAGGAGCTCGGCGGCGTGCGCGACCTGTGGGCGAAAAACCTGGTCCCGATCCAGCGGCTTACCGCGCTTGAGCGCGAGGAAGCGCGCCTGCAAGGCGAGCGCGGCCAGTTGATCGCCGCCGCCGCGGAAGCCAAGGGCAAGATTGTCGAGACTCAGTTGCAGATCATCGAAGTCGATCAGCAATTCACCGCCGACGTCGCCAAGGAACTGCGCGAGACCGACAGCAAGATTGGCGAATACGTCGAGCGCAAGGTGACGGCGGAAGATCAGCTCAAACGTACCGATATCCGCGCGCCGCAGGACGGCGTGATCTTCCAGTCCACGGCGAACACCGTCGGCGGCGTGATCACCGCCGGCGACCCGGTCATGCTCATCGTTCCCGAGGCGGATTCGCTTTTGGTGGAAGCCAAGGTCGAGCCCCGCGACATCGATCAGGTCCAGATCGGTCAACCGGTCGTGCTGCGCTTCTCTGCGTTCAACACGCGTACGACGCCGGAACTCAACGGCACCGTGGTGCGCGTCGGCGCCGACACGTCCACCGACCAGCGTACCGGGCAGAACTACTATCTGGTCCGCATTTCGATGACCAAGGAAGAAATCGAACGCCTGGGCGACGTCAAACTGACGCCGGGCATGCCGGTCGAGGCTTTCATCCAGACCGGCGAACGCACCATGCTCACCTACCTGGTCAAGCCGCTGCACGACCAGCTGAAGCGGGCGTTCCGGGAAAAATAGGTCGCCGCCGCCTGGCCGGAGGAAGGGGGTAAACTCCCGGCCGGCTGCCATCATTATTTGTATGCCGCTCGTTCGGAGCGCAGAGGGACGGCAGCATGAAGTTGATCGCACGCTGGGCGCGCAAATTCGGCGTGGCGCGGGCCGTGTGCACGCTGCTCCTGATCGCGCTGGTGCCGTTGCGCATCGCCGATCCTCGACCCCTTGAAGAATTACGACTGCGCACCTTCGATCTTTTTCAGGTTCTGCGTCCGCGCGAACAGACCACGCGGCCGGTTGTCATCGTCGATATCGACGAAGCGAGCCTGAAGGAGATCGGGCAATGGCCGTGGCCGCGCACGATCGTTGCCGATCTGGTCACGAAGTTGCGGCAACTCGGCGCCGTCGCGGTCGGCTTCGATATCGTCTTCGCCGAACCCGATCGCATGTCGCCGGCCGTCGCCGCGGAGAGTTTTCGCGGCCTTGATCAGGAGACCCTCGACAAGCTCGCCGGGTTACCGAGCAACGATATCGTTCTCGCCGACGCCATAAAACGTGCCGGCGGCATCGTGGTCGGCCAGGCCGGCGCCGCCACCGCGGCACCGCGTTCGGAGGATGACGCGTCGCCGCATACCGGCTTCGCCGTTCGAGGCCCCGATCCGCGACCCTATCTGGTGACGTTTCCAGGACTGCTGCGCAACATCCCCGCCATCGAAGACGCGGCGGCCGGCCGCGGGCTGTTCTCCATCAACCCGGAACGCGATGGCATCGTCCGCCGGGTGCCGGTCGTGATGGAAGCGCAGGATACGCTGGTCCCGGCACTGACGATGGAAATGCTGCGCATCGTCACCCGCGCCAGTGCGATTCTGGTGCGGACGGACCAGGCCGGCATCCGCGCCGTGGCCGTGCCCGGCCTCGAAGTTCCGACCGACAGCAACGGCCAGTTCTGGGTCCATTTCAACAAGCACGACCCGGCGCGCTACGTATCCGCCGCGGCGGTTCTCAAAGGCCGCACGCCGCCCGATCGCATTCGCGGTCGCCTGGTGCTCATCGGCACGTCGGCGGTCGGTCTTCTCGACATCAAGACCACGCCGGTCGATCCGGCGATGCCGGGCGTCGAGGTCCACGCCCAAATCCTCGAGAACGTGCTGACCAAGTCGCTTCTGACGCATCCGAGTTATGCGCTTGGGGCGGAGATCATCGTCGCAGTGGTCTTCGGCGTTGCCATCATCATTGCCGCACCGATGCTACCCGCCGCGATCGTGATCGCACTGGGCGCGATCCTCATCGCGGCTCTCATCGGCATGTCGCTGTATTTCTTCGTGGCCAACAGGCTTTTGATCGATTTCACCTATCCGCTCATATCCTGCTGGCTGATCTATCTAGTGCTGACCTTCGTCAACTATTTCCGCGAGCAGCAGCAGCGTCAGCAGATCCGCTCGGCGTTCGGCTTTTATCTGTCGCCGCCGCTTGTGGAGCAGCTGGCAAAATCTCCCGAGAAGCTGGTGCTCGGCGGCGAGGAACGCCGCATGACGATCCTGTTCAGCGACGTGCGCGGCTTCACGACCATTTCCGAGCACTACAAGGACGACCCCCAGGGCCTGACGCGGCTGATGAACCGCTTTCTGACGCCGCTCACCAACGCCATCATCGAACGCAAGGGGACGATCGACAAATATATCGGCGACGCCATCATGGCGTTCTGGAACGCTCCGCTGGACGACGACGAACACGAGGCGAATGCCTGCGAGGCGGCGCTCGAAATGCTGGCGCGCGCCGAGGCGCTCAATGTCGACCTCAAGCGCGAGGCGGAGAGCAATGGCGGCGTCTACATGCCGCTGCGCATCGGCATCGGACTCAACAGCGGCCCCTGCGTCGTCGGCAACATGGGATCAGACTTCCGGTTCAACTATTCGGTGCTGGGCGACACCGTCAATCTAGCGTCGCGGCTGGAATCGCGAACCAAGGATTATCGCCTGTCGATGGTGATCGGAGCGCGCACCGCGGAACGGGCGAAGGCGAAATTCGCCACTATGGAGATCGACCTCATCCAGGTGAAAGGCAAGAAAGTGCCGGAAACGGTTTACACCGTGCTCGGCGGTAATGAGGTCGAGCAGGATCCACGCTGCCGCGAATTGTGCGATCTCAACACCAGCATGCTCGCCGTCTATCGCAAGCAACAATGGGACGAGGCGCTGCGCCTGATTGAACGCTGCCACAAGCTCGGCGGCGGCTTCGGCGTCGACGGCCTTTACGACATGTATGTCGAGCGCATCGAGGTGTACCGCGCCGAACCGCCGCCGCCGGACTGGAGCGGTGTCTACGAGGCGGAATCCAAATAGCGGCCGGCGTCGAGGCCGGCCGCGTTGCCGGCGCTGGCGCGACGCGCTATTTCGGCGCGCGTTTCGCGAGGATGCGCTGCAGGGTGCGGCGGTGCATGTTGAGCCGGCGCGCCGTTTCGGAAACATTCCGGCCGCACAATTCATAGATGCGCTGAATGTGCTCCCACCGCACGCGGTCTGCCGACATCGGATTTTCAGGCGGCTCGATCTTCTTGTTGTCGAGCGCAAGCAGCGCCGCGACCACGTCGTCGGCATCGACCGGCTTGGCGAGATAGTCGACGGCGCCGAGCTTAACGGCGTTCACGGCGGTCGCGATGTTACCGTAGCCGGTCAGGATGATGGCGCGGGCCTCGGGACGGCGCTTTTTCATGGCGGAAATAACATCCAGCCCGTTGCCGTCGCCAAGCCGCATGTCGACCACCGCGAAAGCCGGGGCCGCCTTGTCCACCTGCAGCAGGCCGTCGGCGACCGACTCGGCCGCCGTGACGATGAAGCCCCTCGATTCCATCGCGCGCGCGAGCCGCTGAAGGAATGATTTGTCGTCCTCGACGATCAGGAGCGTCCGCTCGCTCGGGACGGTATTCGCCGTCGCAAGCGTCAAGGGGACGGTATGGTCGCCAGTCTGAACCGTGGTCATATGTTCCACCGCTAAATGCCGCGCGCCCCTCTGTCACAGGCTACTTAGGAAAGGGCGGCGGTCCGCTCAAGAGGGGCGGCGATCGCCGGCCGCTCAAAATCCGTGCGGCCCCAGACGACCGTCACGGCGGCGCCGTGCATCGGCGGCATCTGGTTTTTCAGCGAAAGCGTAGCGCCGGAGCGTTCGAGCAGGGTTTTGGCGATGAAAAAGCCAAGACCCAGCCCGAAAGCCCCGTCATCGTCGCCGTCGGGCTCGCGGGGCCCCGGCCGCCGGTGGGTCACATAGGGCGCGCCGAGGCGATCCAGGACTTCCGGCGCAAAACCCGGCCCGTCGTCGCTGATGGTGATACGCACCTCCTCGGCCGTCCATTGGGCCAGGATTTCGACCCGCTTGTTGGCGAAATCAACCGCGTTCTCGATCAGATTGCCGAGGCCATAGCGGATCGCCGGATTGCGCGCCCCGACCGGCTCGTCCGCGCGATCGGGCGGCAGCGTCACGCCGATCAAGACCCCGAAGTTGCGATGCGGCGCTACCGCATCCTCGATCAGGGCCGAAAGCGGTACCCGGTCGAACGGTTCGCCGGCGGGAAGCTCGGTGATCTTGGAGAGGATTTCGCGGCAGCGTTGCGCTTGTTCGCGCAGCAATTTCACGTCATCGGCATAAGGCGAATGCGCATCGAGCGCGCGCTCGAGCTCGCGCACCACGACGGTGATGGTGGCAAGCGGCGTGCCGAGTTCGTGCGCGGCCGCCGCGGCAAGTCCGTCGAGCTGCGAAAGATGCTGCTCGCGCGCCAGCACCAGCTCGGTCGCGGCGAGCGCGTCCGAAAGCTGGCGCGCCTCCTCGGCGACCTGCCACGTGTAGACGCCGATATAGCCGATCGCCAGCAGCGTCGAGAGCCAAACCCCGATGACGTAGGTTTCGGGGAGCTTCAACGGCTCGTCGCTCTCCCACGGCAACTGATAGTGAAAGAAGATCAGCACCGTCGCGCATATCACCGCAAAGATGCCCAGCAGCAGCGTCATGCGTGGCGGCAACGCCGTCGCCGAGATCAGCACCGGCCCGAGCAGCAGGAAGGAGAACGGATTCTCCAAGCCGCCGGTAAAGTAGAGAAGCGCCGCGAGTTCGGCGATGTCGAAGCCGAGCAGATACGCGGCCCGCTCCGGCTCGAGCCACCGGGTTTGCGGAAAACCGACCTGAAGCGCGATGTTGAGAAACGCCGCCAGCCCGATCACCGCGAGGCAGGGCAGGATCGGAACGTCAAACTCGAGGCCGAAATGCACGACCAGGACGGCCACGGCCTGGCCGAAGACGGCAAGCCAGCGCAGCCGTACCAGCGTGTCGAGCCGTACGTTCCGCGGCCTGTGGGTTGTCCGTGTCAGACCAAACATGCGGCTAATGTAACGACGGTCGAAAGCTTATCCAAATAAGCGCCGCGCGTTCGGCGTTTTTAAGCTTAAGGCTGCCACGCGGCGCTTTCAGTCTTTGCTTCGGCCTTGGCCGGGCGGGCACTTTCGATCACCACCATGAGCGCCCGCAACACCTCCGGCACGCCCTGCCCGCTCACGGCGGAAATGATCAGCGGCGGCTTTTTGGCCGCGCGTTTGAGCCGCGCCGTTTGTTCCTTGATCTCGGCCGCGCTGAGCGCGTCGGCCTTGTTGAGCGCGACAATCTCGGGCTTGTCCGCCAGTCCCTGACCGTAAGCGGAAAGCTCGGCGCGAACGGTCTGGTAGGCTGCGCCCGCATCGCCGCCAGTCCCGTCGATCAGGTGCAGCAGAACGCGGCAGCGCTCGACATGACCCAGAAACCGGTCCCCAAGGCCGACGCCTTCATGGGCGCCTTCGATGAGGCCGGGGATATCCGCCAGCACAAATTCGCGCCCGTCGATCCCGACAACGCCGAGCTGCGGCTGAAGCGTCGTGAACGGATAGTCGGCGATCTTCGGCTTGGCGGCGCTCACAGCGGCGAGGAAGGTGGATTTCCCGGCGTTCGGCAGTCCGACAACGCCGGCGTCCGCGATGAGTTTGAGCCGCAGACGGATCGTGTGCTCCACGCCCGGCTGACCGGGATTGGCGCGGCGCGGCGCGCGGTTGGTTGAAGACTTGAAATGCGCGTTGCCGAAACCGCCATTGCCGCCACGGGCGAGAACCAGGCGCTGGCCGCGCTCGGTCAGATCGGCCAGCAGCGCGTCGCCGTCTTCTTCGTAGATTTGCGTCCCGACCGGCACTTTGAGCATGGCGTCGGCGCCATTCGCGCCGTGCCGGTCCTTGCCCATGCCGGCGCCGCCGTTCTTGGCGAAACAGTGCTGCTGGTAGCGGTAGTCGATCAGCGTGTTGAGGCCGTCCACCGCTTCGGCAATGACATCGCCGCCCTTGCCGCCGTCGCCGCCGTTCGGGCCGCCGAATTCGATGAATTTCTCGCGCCGGAAAGAAACGCAGCCGTTGCCGCCGTCGCCGGAGCGGATATAGACCTTGGCTTCATCGAGGAACTTCATATCGCCATCCGTAACAACGGTGGAGCATCAAATCCACCGCATAGGCGACAAGCACAAACCACGGTGCCGCGCCCGATCCGCACGATATAGTGTAGGTATTCGAATACGGCACTCGGGTTTCGTGGTTTCGAGCGGCAAATGAGCGTTTGGTCGGTACCCAAGATTGCGCTGCGCGCCGCGACCTGGCGTACGACGCCCGCGCCGGGGCTTGTCGGCCTGCCGAGCCTGCTGTTTTGGGCCATTGTGCTGGTGGCCTTGCGCGCCACCGCCCAATTCTTCGAGGCAGGTCACGGCATTGGCTTCAACCCGTATGGCCTCAACGCCGTCATCGCCTGGATCGCGCTGGAAATCGCCGTTGCGGCATTGATCGTGCCGCCGGCCGGCCGCACGACGGCGCTTGCCGCCATGCTGGCGCTCTCGATTGCCGTCGAGCTGGTGGTCGATGCGACCCGGTTCGGCCTCCCCATGATCCCCTCCGGCGGCGTGGCGGACGCGTTTTTGCACGGCCGCGGCGCGCCGATCGCGATCTTTGCCGTCGTGGCGCTGTGGTGGATCGGCGCCATGATGGCCGTATTGCGGAGCTTTGTGCCGCAGCCGCGTCTGATCGCCCTGGGCCGCGTCGTGGCGCTGCTGGTCGCGCTCGTCGTCGTCGGCGCCCTGGTCCCGCACGCGCCCGTTTTCGTCGGCCGCGACTTCGACATCCGCAGCGCCAATCTTTGGGAGGCCGCGCTTGCGCGGATAACGCTGCCGCCGAGCGTAGCCGCCGGCGGCGAGGCGGAAGCGAAAGGCCTCGAGCAGTCGCAGCAGGCGCTGTTGCAGGCGGAAGTCGCCGCGCTCGCCCCGCCGACGAAAGACGCGACCAACATCTACGCGCTCGGCGTCGCCGGTTGGGCGGGCCAGGACGTATTTCTCAAGGAGCTGGACGGCGGGCTGGCCGCGCTCGGCGCCGCTTTGCCGATCCGTGGTCATAGCGTCCGCCTCGCCAATCACCGCGAAACCGAGCAAAGCATACCGCTCGCGAACCAGCGCAATTTCGCCGCCGCGGTTCACGCGATCGGCGGCGTCATGAACAAGGACACCGACGTCCTGCTTCTGTTGCTGACCTCGCACGGCCAGCCGACAGGCTTTGGGCTGCGCCTGCCCAACGAGCTGGTCGTCGAACTGACGCCGCATGAGGTCGCGGCGACGCTCGACGGCGAGGGTATAAAAAACCGGGTCGTCATCGTTTCCGCCTGCTACGCGGGCATCTTCGTGCCGCCGCTGGCAAACGACACGACCATCGTGCTCACTGCGGCGGACGCCAAAAACACCTCATTCGGCTGCGCGCCCGAGCGCGATTGGACTTATTTCGGCGACGCATTCTTCCGTCAGAGCATCCGGCCCGGATGGGATTTGCAGCGTTCGTTCGAGAACGCCCGCGTCCTCATCCAGGGGTGGGAACTGATGGACCAGGCGCGGCCGTCTAATCCACAAGCGCATTTCGGGCCGGTGCTGGTCGCCAAGCTGGCGCCGTTCTTCCAGCCCGAGCCGGCCGCCGGACGCTGAGAAATCTCAGCCGACGCGGGCGCGGCCCCAGGCCTTGAGCGACAGCCACAGGCCGCGGTCGAGCCGAAAGCGATCGACCGGCGCCGCCGAGTTGATGGCGCGGATACGCGTCAGGCGCACGCCGGTCCACTGGAACGCGCATTTCTCCAGCACGCGGCGCGACGCCGGATTACTGACGCGCGCGCCCGCCTGCAGCGCATCGTGCTGCAATTCGCCGAAGGCATAATCGATCACCGCGCGCACCGCTTCGGTGGCAAAGCCGCGGTCCCAATAACGCGCGCCGAGCCAATAGCCGATCTCGGGCGCGCCTTCGCGCGGATCGATGCCACACGCGCCGATCAGCGTGCCGCCGTGCGTGATGGCGAAGCAAACTTCGCCGTCGCGCTTGTTGACGCTCGCGACAAATTGCTCGGCGTCGGCGGCGCCGTAAGGATGCGGAATCCGGGCAGTGTTCTCCGCGACGCGGCGGTCGTTGGCGAGAAGCGCAATCGTTTTTACGTCCTCGTGACGCGGCGCGCGAAGCGTCAGCCGTTTGGTCTCGAGGACGGGAATACTGCGCTCGCGCCGAGTTTGCGTGACGCATTCTTCTGCCAGGGTCATCTCATGGGCTCCTGTCAAGAAACCGAAAAGGGGAGACCGGCAACCGGTCTCCCCTTTTTCGAAGCCCATTCGGGTCCGCCGGTTCGACTGGATGCCGGCGGACTCGTATGATCCACCGTATTACTGGGCCGCAGCCTCCGTTGCCGGAAGTACCGATACGAAAACGCGGCCCTTCGCTTTCGCCTGAAACTCAACACGACCGTCAATCAACGCGAACAACGTGTGGTCCCGGCCAACGCCGACATTACGGCCGGCGTGCCATTTGGTGCCGCGCTGGCGCGCGATGATGTTCCCGGCCACGACTTCCTCGCCGCCGAAAATCTTGATGCCCAAGCGCTGACCGCCAGAATCACGGCCGTTACGCGAGGATCCGCCTGCCTTTTTGTGAGCCATCGCTCAAACCTTTCGTGTCCGTTACCTATACCGGATTCGTGACAAAACCATCACCGCATCCGCTTACTTCTTTTTCTTTCCCTCGCCGGCACTTTTGCCCTTGGCTATTGGCTTTTTCGCCTTCGCCGCGCCGGCCGACTTCGCCTTTTTCGCCTTGGCGGAGCCGCTTCGCGGCTTTTCCGTGGCGGCCTCCGACTCGCCGGAGGCCTCCGCCTCGGACGGCTGGGGCTTCGGCGCTGCGACCCGCTTCGGCCGCGGCGGCGGGGTCTGGCTCGCCTTCTTGCCGTCGGTCAGAATCTCGGTAATGCGCAGCAGCGTGAATTCCTGCCGATGACCGCGCTTGCGGCGGGAATTTTTCCGCCGGCGCTTCTTGAAGGCGATCACCTTCGGCCCGCGCGCCTGGTCGAGCACCTCGGCCGCGACCGTAGCGCCGGCAACGGTCGGCGCGCCCAACGTCACGCTGTCGCCGCCGACGACCAGGACTTCGCCGAACTCAACAATCTCGCCGGGCTCGCCCTTGACCTTGTCGATCTTGAGCACGTCCTCGGCGGCCACCCGGTATTGCTTGCCGCCTGTTTTGAAGACCGCGAACATCTTTTGTCCTCGTGTTCGAACCCGGTGCTCGGCACGCTGTCCGGACCGGCTTTTTCCAGTCGATGCTGCTGGTTAGAGGCGCTTACCGGCGAAACCTTAACGGCTCGCCCAGCCTGCGCCCGCGTCCTTATGACGGGGCGATAAATCCATGTCAAGAAAAGCGAAGCCGGCCGACGCCGGGCGCAGGGCTGCACCGCGCGCGTTCGCGGACACGGCAGCGCGTCCTGTGATAAGAGGGCGCCCACAAAAGCACCTCGCAGGGAGTTTGGGATGGCCACGAACGGCAAAGACCACAAACAGAAAATCGGCTGGATCGGCGCTGGCCGCATGGGGCTTCCCATGGCCGAGCGGCTCATCAAGGCCGGCCACGACGTGACCATCTGGAATCGCACCCGCGCCAAGGCCGAGCCGCTGGCCAAGATCGGCGGCAAGCTGGTCGATCATCTCTTCGAGCTCAAGAATGTGGACGTGCTGTTCCTGATCGTATCGACCGGAAAGGACGTGCAGGAGGTCCTCTACGGCAAGAATGGCGTATGCAGCCAGGGCGGCAAACTGCCGCCGGTCATCGTCGATTGCTCGTCGATCTCGGTCGAAGATTCCGCGGTGGTCCGCGACAAGCTCGGCCAGCTAGGCGCCGAGTTCGTCGCCGCGCCGGTCAGCGGCAATGCCAAGGTCATCAAGGCCGGCAAGCTCTCGGCCGTCGTGTCGGGCGACGAGGCGACCTGCAAGGCGGTGATGCCGCTGATCGAGATTTTCGCGCCGCGCGGCGTCTCTTATGTCGGCAACGGCGAACTCGCGCGGGTGTGCAAGATCGCGCACAACGTCATGCTCGGCGTCGTGATCGAAAACCTGATCGAGATGACGCTTCTCACCAACAAGATGGGCGTACCGCGCCACGCCTTCCTCGCTTTCCTCAACAACGGCGTGATGGGCTCGATGTTCACGGCCTACAAGTCGCCGGCGCTGGTCAATTGCGACTGGACGACGACGTTCACGCCGGAGCTTTTGCGCAAGGACCTCGACCTCGGCCTCGAGCTCGGCCGCGAACTGGATATTCCCCTGCCGGTGACGGCGGCCGCGCGCGAGGTTCTGCAGACGCACTTCGGCGCCGCCACGCTGCAAAAGAACCCGGAGGAATATCTGCAGAAGGACTTTGCGGCACTGGCCGAAACCATGGCGCTCGCCGCCGGCATGAAGCTCGAAAGCGAGAACAAGAACGTGCCGACAGGGTTGGAGAGCTGACGGAAGCTCCGCTACTTCACGTCGGTGTGCAGGCTCGTCGCCATCAACCAGCGTCCGTTGTGCCGCACCCATATGCGGGCGGAGCGGTATGACGGACGCGACGTCTCGTTCGGCGGCGCTTCGCGCGCCATCATGACTGCGCCGTCGCCGTAGACCGCAAGCCGCATGGTCTGCACTGCACCGACCGTGGCCGCGATGCTATCTTCCTTCTGGCGCTCGATCGCTGCAATGCGTTCCGGCCGCGTCATCGGCGGCCGGTCGGTGGCGTAAAGCGTGAATTCGTCGGCGACGTTCTTTCCCCACGCGGCGGCATCGCGAGCGACGACGGCCTTCGACGTCGCCTGGAACGTGTTGATCACATCCTGCTCGGCCGGAGAGCGCACCCGATAGGGCAGCGACTCGCAGGGATTTTTGCATTCGTCGGGTTGGCGCTGGGGCTCCGCAGCCGGCGTCCGCAGCGCGGCCACCGCTTCCCCACCGGGCTCGGCAGATGCGAGCGGCACCTCCTGCATCAGGAGCACCCGCCATGCGCCCTTCTGCTTGACCCACACGTCGAGAAAAAACACGTCGTCGTCGTGCGCCGACTTGTGCTGCCCGGTAACCGTGGCGACGACGCCGTAGCTGCGCACCTTGACGTCACTCCCCGAAGCGGCAGCGACGCTCTTGAGGTCGGCGAGCAGATCCTTGCGCGTGAAGTCCTTGCCGTTGGCGTCGACGAACGTGAACTGCAGCGCCAAAATCCGGCGCGCAGCCGTCTTGTCGCCGGCGCGAATCGCATCCTGCAATGCTTTGTCGGCGGCGAGCACCCGCGCTTCGTCGACCGCCATCGCCTGCGCTTTGGGTTGAGCCTTGGACAGCGCCAGAGCGACGATTGCCGCGCCGGCGACAATTCCGATCAGCCCGCCCCATCGCAGCGCCGGATGCATCGCCGCGGCGATGGAAACCGGACTGGCTGCCGACCCGGCCTGCTTCGTCACTTCCGGAACTGCCACGCCTTACAAACTCCGCCCCCGCGCGACCGGCCCCCTGGCCGGCGTCCCGGATACCATCGCATTTTCCCGCAACCACTCTCAAGGCGCGGATCGTCCCGCGCGACGCAGCGCCGCGGATTTCAGCCCGCGACCGGTCTATTCCCTCCGACCACGATCAACACTTGTGGCCGCGGGCGCAACGTCGGGCGGTCCGGGCCGCGCCGCGCCGGGCCTTGTGCTCGTTTGCCATCGCAACTTGACAGGCCTTGCTCAACATTCGCCGCTTGGCGACCATGCACTTGGTTATTTTCTGCACGTCCGGAACGAATTCGGAGCAAAACTGCATGGCATCGCCGGTGCAAGCATCGCGAGTGGCCTGGCTTGCCTGAGCGTTGGCGCCAGTCGTTCCCATCGCGTAGACGCCGACCAACAGAGCAACGGCCGGCAATCCCGATCCGCATGCACGACGGATGATATGCAGCATGTGTATCTTCCCCCCTTTTTCGCGGGCGAACGCGCCGGCGGCGCCAACCTAGAGCATGCGCCGCGAAAGGGGAAACCGGATTTGCGAGAGCTGTGTGTTGCCGGCGGAACGACGCGAAACGACCGCGTTTGACGGTGTCGCGGCGCAACGATGAAACAAATGCAGGGATAAACCCTAACGTGCGCCCCAGGCAAAGTGGCTCGATGGGCGCTCCGAGCCGCCGCGCGGTTTGGCTTCCGGGCACGGCGCCGCACTGCTTTCCATCAGTTCCGCGGTCGCGTTGTTGAAGGACAAGTGGCGGCAAAACGCGCCGTCGGGCAGCGTAAAGACAATGTCGCCGACTTTGTTCGCCACGCGCGGATCGGGCGGCGCCTGCAGCATCGAATCGATAACGGCGCGGCAGGTGACCAACAACGCGCCGATCAGCAGCACCAGAAACAGCGCCAGCACCACGGCAAGCCGGCTGATCTTGGCGTTACGTTCTTCCCGGCGCGCGCGCACGGCCAATCGCGACACCGAACCCACGCTGGAGTTACGCAAAACCGCCGTCATGGCTGCTCGTTCGCCTGCGCCCATCGCGGCATCAAGCACGACAACTCTTGAACGGCGGATAAGGTGCTTTCACCGATTTTAGTGAAATTTTTGTCTAGTCCGGCGGTTTTGAAATTCCTACCATCAGCGGCAAAAGCATAATTCGACCGATGGGAGAAGCGCTTGCTGACCGCCGCCCGCAATGAGTTGCTCACCCGCGTCAGCGCCGGCACGCCGATGGGAGAGTTGCTGCGCCGCTATTGGCAACCGATCGCCGGCGCCAGCGAACTCGAGAGCAATCCGGTCAAGCCAGTGCGGCTTTTGGGCGAGGATCTCGTCCTCTATCGCGACGGTGGCGGGCGCTACGGCCTGATCGACCGTCACTGTCCGCATCGTCGCGCCGACATGTCCTATGGCTGGGTGGAGGATAAAGGCATCCGCTGCAGCTATCACGGTTGGCTGATGGATGAGACCGGCAGCTGTATCGAGCAGCCCTACGAAGATACCGCCAATCTTAAGCCATCGCGCGCCGGTTGCGACGCCAAGGCCTACCCGGTCAAAGAGTGCGCCGGTCTTCTCTTCGCCTATCTCGGCCCGGCGCCCGCGCCGGAACTGCCGATATGGGAGCCGTTCACCTGGGCTAACGGCTTTCGCGAGATCGTGCTCGCGGACGTTCCGTGCAATTGGTTTCAGTGCCAGGAAAATTCCATCGATCCGGTGCACTTCGAGTGGATGCACGACAACTGGAGCGGCCGGCAGCAGGGCCGCGACAACAATGCGGCCCCCAAGCACCTGAAATTGAAGTTCGAGGAATTCGATCACGGCTTCATCTACAAGCGCGTTCGCGAGGGCCAGAGCGAGGAGGACCGCTACTGGACGGTCGGCCGCGTGGCGTTGTGGCCGAATGGTTTTTATCTCGGCAGCCATTTCGAATGGCGCGTCCCGATCGACGACGAGAACACGCTGAGCGTGGCGTGGTTTTTCGTGCGCGTGCCGAAAGGCCGCGAACCTTTCGTGCAGGAACGGATTCCGACCTGGGTGAGCCCGTTGCGCGATGAAAGCGGACGCTTCATCACCAGCCACGTCATCAACCAGGACATCGTGGCCTGGGCCGGCCAGGGCCGTATTGCCGACCGCAGCAAGGAGAATTTGCGATCGAGCGACATCGGCATAACGATGATGCGCAAGCGCTTCTTCGAAGAAATGGAAGCGGTGGCGGCGGGCAACGATCCGCGCGGCACCATTCGCAGCGCCAACGCCGCGAAATGCGTGGAGCTGCCAAACATGGCGCGCGAGATCAACACAGACGGCATCTCGCTGGGCGATTTCGAAAAGTATCCACTGCTGCGCCAGCGCCTCAAGGAGTTCCGTTTCCACTACGGGCAACCGCCCGAAGTGCGCCGCGCTTTTGTCGAAGCGATGGGAATCGCCGACGCCTAGAACGGCGCCAGCACAAAGCCGGGATTTTTGCCGGGCCGGCGGAATAAATCAGGTTGACTTGAATCATTTTGCGAATTTGTCGGCTTGCTAAAGCTTCACTGTCTTTCAGATAGTGCTAAAGAAAAATCATGCGAACCCAAGTCGCGATCATCGGTGCCGGGCCGGCGGGCCTGTTGCTCGGTCAGCTTCTGCATAAGCACGGCATCGATAACGTCATCGTCGAGCGGCAAACCGGCGAGTATGTGCTCGACCGCATCCGCGCCGGCGTCATCGAGCAAGTCACCATCGACCTGCTTGACGAGGCGGGTGTCGGCGCGCGCATGCATGCGGACGGCCTGGTGCACGAAGGCGTGCAGATTTGCGTCGACGGGGTCCGCCACCGCATTTCGTTCAAGGAAATGACCGGCAAGGCTGTCATGGTCTACGGCCAGACCGAGATCACCAAAGACCTCATGGACGGTCGCGCCGCCGTCGGCGCGCCGACCATCTACGCAGCTTATGACGTCGCCCTGCACGGCATCTTCACCGACAAGCCGCATGTGACCTTCCGCGCCGACGGCAAGGAACAGGAGATCGCGTGCGACTTCATTGCCGGCTGCGACGGTTTTCACGGTGTCAGCCGCAAGAAGTCTTCCGCCGAGTGCGGTGACGGCGCATGAGCGCGTTTATCCGCTCGGCTGGCTCGGCGTTCTGTCCGACACGCCGCCGGTTTCCGACGAGTTGATCTACGTCCGGCACCCGCTCGGCTTCGCACTCTGCTCGATGCGGTCGCCGACGCGCAGCCGCTATTATCTCCAGTGCAGCCTGGCTGACGGCATCGATGCCTGGCCGGACGAGCGTTTCTGGGACGAGCTGAAACCCCGGCTCGACGACGAGGCGCGCGAGCGGCTGGTGACGGGTCCTTCGATCGAAAAGAGCATCGCGCCGCTGCGCAGTTTCGTCGCCGAACCGATGCGGTTCGGCCGGCTGTTTCTTGCCGGCAACTCCGCCCACATCGTGCCCCCGACAGGCGCCAAGGGTCTCAACCTCGCGGCGAGCGACGTTCGTTATCTTTCGCAGGCGCTCCTCGAACACTATGCCGAGAAATCCGACGCCGGCATCGAGCATTATTCTGCGCGGGCGCTGGCGCGGGTCTGGAAAGCGGAGCGCTTCTCATGGTGGATGACCATGCTGATGCACCGGATTTCCGACAATTCGTTCGATCACAAGATGCAGCTCGCCGAACTCGACTATCTGTTCCGCTCGAAGGCCGCGGCAACGGTGTTTGCGGAAAACTACGTCGGGCTGCCGTACTGAGTCGAAGCGCCGTCACGCGGCCTTCCTGCCCCACAATTCGCGCGACGCGAGCCGGGCGCCCTCCGCCAGCGCTTCCAGCTTCGCCCACATGATCGAGGGATGGACGCGCCGCACGTGCGGCGACTGGGCGAACCCGCAGTCCGTCCCGCCCAGGACATTCTCCCGTCCGACCAGGCGCGCCAGCCGCGTCAGGCGTTCGGCGACGAGCTCCGGATGTTCGACGACGTTGGTGGTGTGGCTGATCACGCCGGGGATGAGCTTGCGGCCGGGCGGAAGCTTGACGTTTTCCCAGACCCGCCACTCGTGTTCATGGCGTGGATTCGCCATCTCAATGCAATAGGCGCCAGCTTTCACCTTGAGCACGAGATCGACGATGTCCCGCAGCGGTACGTCGGTGACATGCGGCGTGGCAAAGCTGCCCCAGCAGATGTGATAGCGAATGCGCTCTTCCGGCAGCCCGGCAATGGCATGGTTGAGCGCATCGATCCGCACAGCCGCCCATTTCCGGTATTCCGCTAGATCCTCGGCGGCGAACGCCACGTCGTACATATACGGCAGGAACGCATCGTCGATCTGAACCATCAGTCCGGCATCGATGATCGCCTTGTATTCCTCGCGCAACGCTTCGGCGAGCTTGAACAGGAATTCCTCGTCGTTCTTGTAATACTCGTTCTTGTGGCGCGGCACGGCGCTTGCGGGCGCCACCACGGGCAAAAAGGCGTCCACGACGGCGGCACCGTTGAGTGCGGCCTTGAAGATGGCGATATCCTTCTGCACTGCGGCGTGGCCCTTGTAGGTGATCGGGCCGACACAAACCACGGTGCCGCGCTTCGGCAGTTTCTGAGTCGGAAAATATTCGGCGTAGAAATCCGGAAACAGAAGCTGATCGCGTCCCGCCCCGCGCGCCGCCTCGATGGAGCGTTCCTCGATGCCGCCAAGACGATCGAGCACGTAGAAAGACCAGCTGCGGAATTTGCCGTATTCGCCGTCGCTGACGACATCGACGCCGGCCTGCTGCTGACGCCTGACAACCTCGGCCACCGAATCGGACAGGCAGCGGTCGAACGCAGATTGATCGACGGCGACGCCGTTGTCGATCGCCTCGATGTATCTGGTCAGCTCGGGCGGACGAATAAGACTGCCGACGTGCGTGGTGAAGATACGATCGGGGCTGCTGGGCATGATGCTCTTCCGTGCTGGGCGGCAATGGCGCGCTGTTCCGCGACGCCATCATGATGAAAGTCGAGAGGAAGTACGGCAAGGAACTATAGCAAGTCTAGCACGTTGACTGTTCAGTTCGATCCGCAAAAGGAGGCATCCATGCCTGTGCTCATGTGGGTCGCGTTCTGGTCGAGTTTATTGGGGGTGACGTCGGGTTGGCAGGAGACCGTGTTGCCAGTCCGCATCGGGGTCAAAGACCGTCGCGACCGCCCTGCCGACTAGGTTCCCTGCTTCGACTTTATTTACGTTACGTGAACCAGTGGTTTCGCCTGTCGAAGCGGCGGAAGCCGTATGAACCTCGCGTAGCTGGCATCGGGGGCTTCATCGTTCGATGCCACGCGGGGCGAGCAATAGTCTCGGTCGCGAAGAAACGCTAGAACCGGCGAGAACAAGCTATCCGGTTCCTCGTACCAGACCCGTTTTGCGGCGGGTCCAAGTTTCAGCCTGGTCATCTGGCGGCTAGTCGCCGCAGCGGCACCACGGCCGCGCCCATCATCGCCAGTGCAACAAAAGGTGCCAGTGCGAGCAAAATCGGCCAGTCCCCCAAAATCCGACCAGCGACATAGTCTCCGAGCTTGAGCGAGAGAACCCGACTAATCAGAAGAGACCCGACCGCCGCGCAAAGATGTGCAAGGACTTCAAGACTGCCGATGGCGGCCCCGCGCCCGGTTGACAGCACTTGAAACGCCGCCGTCGGTAGCGCGAGAACCCCAAACGCCATATAGGCGACGACGTCGCTGCCAAATTCGCCAACCGCGAACAATAGCCCCAAGGACATTTCGAGTGTGACAAAGGGAATGATGAGACATCCCAAAGCCGCGATGATTGTGCGTGGAATTGATGTGTCGGCGCGCGTGACGCCGGTGGCGACTACGTAGCCGAAGGCCGCGAAGGCCTGGAAGCCGAATGGAATAGACAGCAGAATTTCCTCTGGCCGTGACGTCCAGGGTCCGAGGTCCGAGCGCCCAAACAACAACAGCGCCGGACCGACAATGACGGTGAAAGCGGCTATGATACGTGAAGCCCAGATCATGCTGCTATAGAACGCGGACAATGTTTAAGCGATTCTGAAGCCGGCGTTAGCTCGGCGGGAATATCCCGAACAAATCCGGCAAAGAGTGGGCTGCACTTTCCGCGCAATGATCGATCCGGGTCGATCAGCGACACATTTGGGTGTCCATGTTCAAGCCTCCTCTCGCGACAGCCGACATCCTCTCGCCACGGATCGTCGTTAGTGGATCGTCGCAATTGGACAGCTTGTATAAGGGCCATGGCGCGGACCATTTGGTTAAGGGTCGGAGCGTTGATCGTCGTTGTGTTGTTGAGTGACGCGCTCGCTCAAGATGCCATTTCAGAACTGACTCCGGCTGGCAAAGCGATCCTGCGGGATGTAATCGCGGCCGACCGTCAAGCGGCCAACGATCGTACCGGGCTGATCGAGCCAACCGCGTTTCCTCTGCCGATCTGCGCCTTTCCGGGCGGCCTATGCGGCGCGGTCCGACGTGACGGCACGACGGCTGTACCTCCGGCATACGATTGGGTTGGAAAATTCTCAGAGAACCGGGCAGTTGTCCGTGCCGGCGGCCTCTACGGGGTAGTGGACGAGGACGGGCATGAAGTCGTCAAGCCGCAGTATCACATCGTCGGCGACTATAAGTTCGGCTTCGCCCAGGTGGACGTAGAGGGTAAGTCGGGGTTGATCAATCGCAACGGCAGGATGGTGTTTGCGCCGACATATGGGTTCATCGACGCAATAGGCCCCGACCGCTTCCGCGTATCGAAGTCGCGGCAAATCGGCGGAATGATCGGCGCCGAGGATTTTTCCGATCGGCGGGTGCAGTTCGTCCCCAACGGCGTCAGAGCCTCACGAAATGCTTGGATGTTCGACGGTGGCGCCACGGGCGTCATCGACACCGCCGGGCATTGGATTGAAGCGCCTTCGGAGGCTCGTGCGTTTGATAAAGACGATCCGTCGCTGCATTGGACGCGGAGCGACAAGCTGTGGGGATTGGTGCACGCGGACGGCAGTTGGCTCATTGAACCGAAATTCGAAGAGGTCGGTCCCCTGTTCGACGGTTTGGCGCGTGTGACGGCGAACGGCAAGGTGGGCTTCATCGACCGGACGGGACGTTTCGTGATCGAGCCAACCTTTGACAGGGCATGGTGGTTTCAGCCAGGCCTCGGACGCACGTCCGCGGAGCGAGACGGCATCGTTGGCGTGATTGACAAAACCGGCTCCTGGGTCTTCCGAGCAAGCTTCCAGAAAATTTTCTTTGCGCTAACCTTCGGCCAAGATCGCAACGCCCCAACATCGTTCGGCTGGCACTTCAAGAACGCCAATTTGTGGGGGCTTCTGGATCTCGACGGTCATGTAGTTCTCGACGCTCAATTCGATCAACCAGTCCAGCGGTGCGCCGATGGTCGCTTAGTCGCTTATAAGAACAAGGAGTGGCTCTACTTCGACAGGGATGGGAACCCGCTGCAACCGCCGGAGGGCCGGCTCGTTGACGCCGCGTGCGGCAGCGTCGCGCCATATACACTGAAAATCGGCGACAAGTTCGAATTGGTCGACGCCCGTTCGAATCCTTTAACGCCCGTTCAGTTCGACGCGATCACCTGGGCCGGAGCGACCGCCAAGAACGTGAAGATCGGCAGCAAGTGGGGACGTATCGGGCTCGACGGAAGGTGGCTGCTGGAGCCCAAGTTCGATTACCTTTCGGCCGGCCCCGATTACCGTTCAGCAGGTGCCGATATCGTCGTTGCTTCGATCGACCGCAAACGCGGGTTCCTCAACCCGGACGGTAGTTGGCTTGTTGAGCCAAAATTCGATGCTGCAGAACTTCGAGACCATGAGACTGCTTTTGTGACGATGTCTGGCACGACCGGCATCCTGCGGCTGGAAGATCAATCCTGGGTCGTTACGCCTCGTCCCGGTATCATGTGCCCCATCGGTCACGCGGTCATGCTGGAGGTTAGTGGCAAGCGCGCAATCTTGTCACAGACGGGAGAAACCTGGATCGACATCGGCACCGAGCGAATCGGCATCCGTCTCGATGACGGTCTCCTGACCTTTCTTCGGAACGGGAAATGGGGATTGGTCGATACGGCCAGCCACGTGACTGTCGATCCGCAGTTCGACGCACCAGTCTATTTCACGCCTGCCCTTAAGGGCATCGCCTGGGCGAAACAGGACGGCAAGTGGTGCGCCATTGATCGACGCGGCCACACCGTAGCAAGCATCCCATGCTCCGACACTGATCCGATGCCGTCAGCGCTTGGCCCGTTCGAATGCAAAGTCGAGCATTGACACCGCTGCCGCCGCGCACCGGTATTGCAGTCGCGCGCGACGACATTCGTCAGTCGCGGAAAGTGCACCGCAGCAATGCGGTGCGCGGCCTTGCCGCTGTCTGCTTGCCATTGAAAAGCGATAAACCATCGCTCTGATCCGGGCGACCGCGATGGCCCTATGCGAAGGCGTCTATCGCCGATGTTTGTTCGCAGGGAGGAATGAAACATCTCGCCAACGACGACCTGCCCATATGCATATTTCACCAGGCTGAGCCGAGGAAATGCATGTCACACGGGTTTCGCATGCCAACGGCACGGCTGGATTGACTGACCCACAAAGAACGCACGCCAACGCCGGTTTCACGCGGCGCAAGAGATAACTGCAAGATCAAGAGATGATTGCGAGGAATGACCAGATGACAACGATTGCCTTGAGGCTTTTCACCGTTGCCTTCCTGCTATGGATGCCGCACGCCGCCATGGCGCAATCGCCCGAGCCGCAACAGCCGGGTGCCGCAGCCGCGCCTGCGCAAGGGGATCAGTTGCTCAAACCCGAACAACTCGATGCGCTCGTCGCGCCCATTGCGCTCTATCCGGACACCCTGCTCGCCGAAATCCTCATGGCTTCGACCTATCCGCTCGAGGTCGTCGAAGCCGATCGCTGGGCGCAGGCGAACAAGAATCTCCAGGGCGACGCACTCAAAGCTGCGGTGGACAAGCAGAGTTGGGACGACAGCATAAAGTCGCTGGTCGCGACGCCCTCGGTGCTCGACATGATGAGCACCAAGCTCGACTGGACCCAGGCGCTCGGCAATGCGGTGCTGGCGCAGCAGCCGGACGTGATGGACGCCGTGCAGCGGCTGCGCGCCAAGGCCCAAGCGAACAACAAGCTGATATCGACCCCGCAGCAGACGGTCACGACGGAGCAGCAGGACGGACAGCAGGCGATCGTCATCGCGCCGACGGAACCGGACACGATTTACGTTCCGTATTACGACCCGTCGGTAGTCTTTGGACCGTGGCCGTATCCGGATTACCCGCCGTATTACTGGCCGGCGCCGGGCTATATCGCCGGCGGCATCATCGCCACTGGAATCGCGTTCGGCGCGGGCTATGCACTCGGGCGCTGGGTTTCGGGCGGCTATCGCTGGGGCGGCGGCCTCAACTGGGGCAATCGCAACATCAACATCAACCGCTCGGTCAACGTCAACAATATCAACGTCCGCAACAACAACTGGACGCACAATCCGGTTCATCGCCAGGGCGTGCGCTACACGAACGCGAACGTCGCGCAGAAATTCGGCGGCAATCGCAACGTCGGCGGCGCGTCGCAGACGCGCATGGATTTTCGCGGCAGCAACGGCCAGCAAGTCCTGAAGCCGGGAACGGGCGCCGGCGGCAACCGGGGCAATCTCGGCGGAGCAAATCCGGGCGGCGGCAATTTCAAGGGCAATCTAGCGGGCGGAAATCGGCCGGCTGCCGTCACGAGGCCCGCAGGCAAGACGCTTGGCAATGCCGGCTCAGCCAACCGGGCGCGTGTTAACACCAATCAGGGTCAGCGGAGTCTCGCGGGCACGGGCGGCGCCCATCGCGGCGGTGGCGGCGGAGGAGCACGTGTCAGCGGCGGCGCTCGTGCTGCTGCCGTTCGCAGCGGCGGAGGCGGACATGCTGCTGTCGCTCGCGGCGGGGGCGGTGGTGGAGCACATGCGGCGGCTCGCGGCGGCGGCGGCGGCCGGGGTGGCGGCGGACGCCGCTCCGACATTCGGCTCAAGCACGACATCGCCCTGCTGGGGCGGCTCGATAACGGCCTCGGCTTCTATCGCTTTGCCTATAACGGCGGCGACAAGCTCTATGTCGGCGTTATGGCGCAGGAGGTGCAAACCATCATGCCTGGCGCCGTGGCGCGCGGCCGCGACGGCTATCTGAGGGTTTACTACGAAAAGATCGGTGTGCGATTCCAGACTTACGACGCGTGGCTGGCATCGGGAGCGCGGGTGCCGGTGACGGCGACGGCCACGCACCGAACCTGACAACGGCCGGGGCGAGAGCCCGCAAATACGAAGCGGTTGGCGACAAAAGACGCGAATCGCCTAACCCCGCGGGCTCATATAGGATCGGCTCGGGGAGTTCACTCCGATCCGGGGGGACGGCGTGACGGCGACGGGGTCCTCGTACCGTGCCTTTCCGGCGCTGCATTGCGCCGAGACCAGATGGCGTGCGTTGGCGTTGCTGGCTGCTTTGCTGGCGGCTGCGCCGGCTGCGGCAAGCGAAAACGGGGCTACAGCCGTACCATCTCTGGCGGCCAACGGAGAACCGCCGGAAGACTATAACGGTCTTGATTATACGCGGCCGCAACAGGACGTCAGTCTACGGCTGCGATTCCAGGAC
This sequence comes from uncultured Alphaproteobacteria bacterium, assembly GCA_963850245.1. Taxonomy (GTDB): domain Bacteria; phylum Pseudomonadota; class Alphaproteobacteria; order Rhizobiales; family Xanthobacteraceae; genus BOG-931. Next base: position 103,308 of record CAWKLA010000007.1, read on the forward strand.
TCCTCCTCGCCGACGACCCAGACCGACCAGCAGCGGCTTTTCTTGAGGATCGGGACCAAGATCGACATTCCGGTGGGATGGCACCTCGGCCTTCAAGGCCAGTTTGCCTACGTGGATAAGGAAGTCACGCGGCTGGCTACGCCGGACACGACCCGTACCAACGGATTCGGTGATTCGTTCGCGCAAGTCGTGCTTTCGCACCCCCTCGACTCGCATTGGGCATACGGCTTTGGCGTCCGCCTGGTCGCTCCGACCGGTGGCGACACATTAGGGAGCGGCCTGTGGCAGGCCATGCCGGGGCTCGGCGTGCGCTACAATTTCCTTGAAATCGGTCCGGACACCTATTTCGCGCCGGTGCTCCGCTGGGCGTTCAGTTTCTCGGACAACCCCGCGAAGCCGACGATCAACCAGCCGCAAATCGCGCCGACCCTCAATATCGGGTTGCCGGAGCGCTGGTTCTTCACCCTCTATCCCAGCAACGACATCCGGATTAACACCGGAACGCCGGTCGCCGGCCAGACCGGGCAGCTTTTCCTGCCGTTTGATTTTGCGATCGGCCGAGATGTCAACGATCGGGTCAGTGCGCTTCTGGAAATAAGCGTCCCGGTCATCAAGGACTACCCGGTCTACAACTTCAAAACCGAGCTGCGGGTCACCGCGAAGTTCTAAAATCGTCCCCGCATCAGCGCGAGGTTGCAGGGCGCGCATCGCGCCGGTATCTATACGCCCCTTTCGCGCCGGCTCGCTAAAATTGCAGTGCCGGCGCTCCTGCCGGTGAAGCGCGATAGACGATTGTCATGGCCCGTCTGGTGATGAAATTCGGCGGCACTTCGGTCGCCGATATTGATCGCATCCGCAACGTCGCGCGCCACGTCAAGCGCGAGGTCGACGCCGGCCACGACGTCGCTGTCGTTGTTTCGGCGATGTCGGGAACGACCAATCAACTTATCGCCTGGTGCGAGGCGGCCCTGAAGAAAAGGCAGATCTTCGACGCCCGCGAATACGACGCCGTGGTCGCGACCGGCGAGCAGATCACCGCCGGCCTGCTGGCGATCGCGCTTCAGGACATGGACGTCAATGCCCGCTCCTGGCAGGGCTGGCAGCTTCCGATTCTGACCTCGGACGTGCACACCTCGGCGCGCATCATCGACATCAACGGCGCCGAAATCATCAAGCGCTTCGGCGAGCGCAAGGAAGTGGCCGTCGTCGCCGGATTTCAGGGCGTCCACAAGGAGACCGGGCGGGTCACCACGCTCGGCCGCGGCGGCTCGGACACGTCGGCAGTGGCGATCGCGGCCGCCATCAACGCCGATCGTTGCGACATCTACACCGACGTCGACGGCGTCTACACGACCGACCCCCGCGTCGTCCCGCGCGCTCGCCGGCTCGACAAGATCGCGTTCGAGGAAATGCTGGAGCTTGCTTCGCTCGGCGCCAAGGTGATGCAGGTCCGTTCGGTCGAACTCGGCATGCTGCACAATGTGCGCATTTTCGTCCGTTCGAGTTTCGACCAGCCCGAGGACATCGATCCGCACGGTACTCCGCCCGGAACGCTGATCTGCAACGAGGAGGAGATCATGGAGCAACAAACGGTCACCGGCATCGCGTTCTCGCGCGACGAGGCGCAGATCTCCGTCCGCGAGGTCAACGACAAACCCGGCGTCGCAGCCGCGATCTTCATGCCGCTCGCCGAAGCCAACATCAACGTCGACATGATCGTGCAAAACGTCTCCGCCGACGGCAAGACCACCGATCTCACGTTCACGGTGCCGGCGGCCGACTACCGCCGCGCGCTCGACGTCGTGACCAAGGCGAAGCAGGCGATCGGCTACCAGCGGCTCGATAGCGCGACCGACGTCGCCAAGATTTCCGTCATCGGTATCGGCATGCGTAGCCACGCCGGGGTCGCCGCCCAGGCGTTCCAGGCGCTGGCCGAGCGTGCCGTCAACATTCGCGCCATCACCACGTCGGAGATCAAATTCTCGCTCCTGATCGACGCCGCGTTCACGGAGCTGGCGGTGCGGACACTGCACTCGCTTTACGGTCTCGACCAGGCGTCGGGCTAATCCGATATTCGGCTGGCCGCCGGCCCCTTTTGGGCCGTTCTACCTGCATCAATGTTGTCCAGTACTGAGCGCTCGGGCCTAGCCTGACCGCCAGACGTACAAACGCTCGCTGCAGCGCACAATTTCAACTCAAGTCATCGCGCTGTCTCTGGCTTGCGGTTTGCATACTGCACTCGATATAGCGTGAAGGGTGAAGCTAGCGGGCTCGCGCCCGGCGGATTTCCTCTTCGATTACGGCCGGTGCGACGCGGGCGGCGCCTCGGTCGAACAGAAAAGCCCGAGGGACCTCACGCGATGCGTGGCTCGCTCGGCGGTCCGCGCGTGCTGTTGCGCCGCCTCCGCGAAGTCATGGCGGAGCCGGTCAGCGCGCAGGAACGCCTAGACAAGATCGTGGTGCTGATCGCCGCCAACATGGTTGCGGAGGTCTGCTCGGTCTACGTGCTGCGCGTCAATTCCACGCTCGAACTCTACGCCACGGAAGGCCTCAACCGCGACGCAGTGCACAATACCGTGCTGCGCTCTGACGAAGGCCTGGTCGGACTCGTCGCCAGCCAGGCGACCGCCATCAACCTCTCCAACGCGCAGTCGCATCCGGCCTACTCGTACCGGCCGGAGACCGGCGAAGAAATCTATCACTCCTTCCTCGGCGTGCCGATCCTGCGCGCCGGCAACACGCTCGGCGTTCTGGTCGTGCAAAACCGCGCGCGGCGGACCTATTCCGAGGAGGAAGTCGAGGCGCTGCAAACAACCGCGATGGTGCTCGCGGAGATGATCGCCTCCGGCGAGTTGTCGGCGCTCGCTCTGCCCGGGGCCGAGCCGGCGGCGCGGCGGTCCCTGCATCTCAAGGGAATGGCGCTCTCGGAGGGCATCGCGCTCGGCCACGTGGTGCTGCATGAGCCGCGCGTCGTCGTCACCAACTACATCGCCGACGACATTCCGAAGGAACTGAAGCATCTGGAAGCCGCGGTCGAGACCTTGCGGACCGATCTCGACCAGTTGCTTGAACACGGCGACGTGGTGGAAGGCGGCGAGCATCGCGACATTCTCGAAGCGTATCGAATGTTCGCCTACGACCGCGGCTGGGTGCACAGGCTCGAAGAAGCGGTCATGACCGGGCTCACCGCCGAGGCCGCCGTCGAGCGCGTGCAGTCAGACACCCGCGCCCGCATGTTGCGCCAGACCGATCCGTACCTGCGCGAGCGGCTGCACGATCTCGACGACCTCGCCAACCGCCTGATGCGCCAGCTCACCGGACGCGATCACGCGCCGTTGCGCGAGAACCTGCCGGAGAACGCCGTCCTCGTCGCTCGCTCGATGGGGCCGGCGGCGTTGCTGGACTATGACCGCAAGCGCCTGCGCGGGCTCGTGCTCGAGGAGGGCGGGCCGCATTCCCACGTCGCGATCGTCGCCCGTGCGCTCGGCATCGCGGCCGTCGGCGAGATCGACAATGCCACCGGCATTGCCGACACCGGCGACGCCGTCATCGTCGACGGCTCGTCCGGCGATCTGCATTTGCGGCCCCTGCCGGACCTGGAAGCCGCATATGCCGAGCGCGTGCGGCTGCGTGCGCGGCGTCAGCAACAATACCAGGCGCTGCGCGACCTGCCGTGCGTCACCAAAGACGGCGAAGAAGTCACTTTGCTCATCAACGCCGGCCTGAGCGTGGACCTGCCGCACATCGCCGATACCGGCGCCGCGGGCATCGGCCTGTTCCGCACCGAGCTGCAGTTCATGGTGGCACCGAATTTCCCGCGATCGAGCGAGCAGTATTCGCTCTATCGCGCCGTGCTGGATGCCGCCGACGACAAGCCGGTAACCTTCCGCACGCTCGATATCGGCGGCGACAAGGTGCTCCCGTACATGCGTAACGTCGAGGAGGAAAATCCGGCTCTCGGCTGGCGCGCCATCCGCCTCGGTCTCGACCGTCCTGCGTTGTTGCGCACGCAGCTGCGTGCGCTGCTGCGCGCCGCCGGCGGCCGCTCGTTGAAAATCATGTTTCCGATGATCGCGGCCGTCAGCGAATTCGAACAGGCAAAGGACCTGGTGGAACGAGAGCTGACGCATCTTCGCCGCCACGGTCACAAGCTGCCCGACCAGGTCGAAGTCGGCAGCATGGTCGAGGTGCCGTCGCTGCTCTATCAGCTCGACGAACTGCTCGAGCATGCCGATTTCCTTTCGGTCGGCTCCAACGATCTCGTGCAATTCCTCTACGCCATCGATCGCGGCAATCCGCGGGTCTCCAACCGCTTCGACGCGTTGTCGGCGCCGGTCCTGCACGCGCTCAGAAACATCGCCGAGAAATGCCGCGAGCACGGCAAGCCGGTAACGGTCTGCGGCGAGCTCGCCTCGCAACCGATCGGCGCGCTGGCCCTTGCCGCCATTGGCTATCGCTCGTTGTCGCTTACGCCGTCGGCGGTCGGTCCGATCAAGGCGATGATGCTCGACCTCGACAGCCGCAAGGCCGCCGAGTTTCTTTGCCCGCTGATCGAGAAGCCGGGCCGCGCCATGTCGATTCGCGCGCAGCTTGAAAAATTCGCCGCGACGGAATCCCTCCAGATTTAGCTGAGGCGGTGCGCCCGGCCGGCACCGGGCTTGTCCCGGCGGCAGCGGCATAGTAGTCGCGTCCATCCGGTACAACGGCGGCTTTGGCGCGGCGAAGCCTGCCCTTCCATTTCTACCGAGCGTGAACGATCTAAAGACGATGGTGCTTCCCGACCAGAAACTCGACGCACTTGTTGCTCGCCACGCGGCTTTGCAACACGATCTCGCGTCCACCATACCGCCCGAGACCTTTGTGAAGCTGTCGCGCGAGTTCGCCGAACTGGCGCCGGTCGTCGAGGCGGTGAAGTCCTATCGCGCCGCGAAAAGCGAACTCGACGGCGTCACGAGCCTGCTTGAAGATCCCGCCACGGACGCCGAAATGCGCTCCATCGCCGAGGCGGAAAAGCCGGAACTCGAAGCACGGCGGACAGCGCTCGAGCAGGAGCTTCGGCTCGCGCTCCTTCCCAAGGACGCGATGGACGAGCGCAACGTCATCCTCGAAATTCGCGCCGGCACCGGCGGCGACGAGGCGTCGCTGTTCGCCGGCGATCTGTTCCGCATGTACGAGCGGTATGCCGCCAAACAGGGCTGGAAGGTCGAGGTGATGAACGCAAGCGAAGGCTCGATGGGCGGCTTCAAGGAGATCATCGCCGAGATCCGCGGCCGTGGTGCGTTTGCCAAGCTCAAATTCGAGTCCGGCGTCCATCGCGTTCAGCGCGTGCCGGACACCGAAGCATCCGGCCGCATCCACACCTCGACCGCGACGGTCGCCGTGCTGCCCGAGGCCGAGGATCTCGACCTCGCCATCAACGAGACCGATCTGCGGATCGACACGTTGCGCTCCGGCGGTGCCGGCGGCCAGCACGTCAACAAGACCGAATCCGCCGTGCGCATCACCCATATCCCCTCCGGTATCGTCGTCATGATGCAGGAGGACCGCTCGCAGCACCGCAATCGCGCCAAGGCCATGGCCGTGCTGCGCACACGGCTTTACGACTTCGAACGGCAGAAGCAGGACGCCGCACGCGCAGCCGAACGCCGCGGCCAGGTCGGAACCGGCGATCGCTCGGAACGCATTCGCACCTACAATTTCCCGCAGGGCCGGGTATCGGACCATCGCATCAACCTCACGCTCTACAAGTTGCCGCAGGTCATGGAGGGCGAGGCGCTCGGTGAACTCATCGACGCGCTTGTCGCCGAGCATCAGGCGGCGCTGCTCGCCGCCGAAGAAACCGCATGACCGCGACAGCACAGGCCGCGCCGCCGGCCCGCCGTGATGGAGCAGACCCGTTCACGATTCCCGCGGCGCGGCGGATGCTGACGGAAAAATTCCGTGCGGCCGGGCTCGATTCACCCGAACTGGATGCCCGCATCCTCGTGGGCCACGCCCTTTCGCTCGATCACGCCGCGCTGGCTGCGGCCGGGGCGCGCGTCCTCGACACGAAAGAGAGCAAGGCGATCGCGGCGATCGCCAGTCCGCCGGCTGGCGCGCGAGCCGGTGGCGCGGATCGTCGGTACCAAGGAATTCTGGAGCCTGATGCTTCACATCGATTCCACGACGCTGGTGCCGCGCCCGGAGACGGAAACGGTCGTCGAGGCGGCGCTTGCGGCGGTCGATGCGTCCGGCCCGCGCACACGGGAGCTGCGGATCGCCGACCTCGGCACCGGATCGGGCGCACTTCTGCTGGCGCTGCTCACCGAACTGCCCAACACGACCGGCGTCGGCACCGATACCAGCCTCGGCGCCCTTCGCATCGCGCGGGACAATGCCCGTCGGCTCGAGCTTGCCCGGGCGGCATTTGTCGCCTGCGACATGGCCGCCGCGCTCCGCGGCCCCTTCGACCTGATCGTTTCCAATCCGCCGTATATCGCATCGAGCGAGATCGCGGCGCTGGCTCCGGAGGTTCGCGATTTCGACCCGCGGCCGGCGCTGGACGGCGGGGCCGACGGGCTGGACTGTTATCGCAGCATCGCCGCCGCGGCGCCCGCATTGTTGAAGCCGACCGGCGTCCTTGTCGTCGAACTCGGCGCGGGCCAGGCGTTAACGGTCGGCGACTTGTTGGTCTCGGCGGGGCTTGCGCCGTCGCCGCCGCGTGCCGACCTTAACGGCGTGCCGCGCGCACTTGCCGCCACCCCTTCGACGACAAGGCCATGACGGCAAAGCATTGGTCACCGGCAAAAAAGCGGTAAAAAAGCACTTGGAATGTCGGCCGGAACCGACTAGCTTGCCCCCCAAGGAATCGGCCCGAGATGGTGCCGTGCTGCTTTGAACGCCAAGAGCGTCCCTTATAGAGGTGCGACCCTCACCGAGGTTTGGCAGCGCAGGCTAGGTGTAGCGAAAACCGGAACAGCGGAAGCCGGATCGGACGGCAAACGGGATCGCGAGATTCAGACCGAGAAGCTTTATCGGTGCCGCGCGCATTCTAGAATGTAGCGCATAACGAAGTTCGCAGCATTGCGGCGCGCCCGCCGATGGTGGCTGCGTTCGCTGAGACATGACGGCGTGCTGAGACATGACGGCGTAGTGAAACTCTGTGAAAGATTTCGGGACCAGTGAAGGAGCGGCGCGTGTTTCGCCGCAATCGAGGGGGTTGGCGGAAAAGCAACCATGAGAAACGGTCAGAATAAGCGCATGCGGGGTCGCAACCGCAAGGGTGGCGGCCATCACCAAAATCCATTGTCGCGCATGTACGAGTCCAACGGACCGGACGTGAAAATTCGGGGAACGGCATCTCACGTCGCCGAAAAGTATCTCCAGCTTGCCCGCGATGCGCAGAGTTCCGGGGACCCGGTCGCCGCCGAGAATTATTATCAGCATGCCGAGCATTACTTCCGCATGATCGCCGCGGCGCAGGAGCAATTCCGCCAGAGCCAGCCCTACTACCAGCAGGGCGGCGGCGAGCAGCGCGGCAATCTTCCCGATGACGGCTATGACGACGGCGACGGCGATCAGCCCTCCATCGGCGAGCCGTTTGCGCCGCGCGAACCGCAGCCCTTCTATCCGCGCGAACAGCACCAGCATCAGCCGCAGGCACAACCGCAGCATAACCAGCCGCGCCAGCAACACCTCCAGCCGACCAACGAGGAGGACGTGGAGCGGCTTCCGTCATTCATCACCGGCGGTCAGTCGCAGCCGGTCCAAGGTGGCAACGGACCTAACGGCCAAAACGGACCGAATGGCCAAAATGGCAATGGCTACGACGGTTCGCCCGACCGTTTCCCGCTTCACCGGCGGCGCCGGCGCCATCGCGGTCCCCGCGACCAAGCGGGTCAAGGCGGCGAAGGTGACGCCCCGATGCCTTCCGGCTCGCGCCCGATCGAAGACTGACCAACCTCGGTTTTGAAATAAAAGGGCGCGGCGCTCAGGCGCCGTGCTGTGCTTTGGCGAGCCGGACCAGGAGCCAGATCGGCACTACGATGACGGCTCCCAGCAAGAAATAGCGCCACAACCAGCGCAGGACGTCGAAGCCCATCGTCCAGACATGAACGATCAGGGCGCGGACCGATTCGATGATGTTCCACGGATCCAGCCCAACGGCCGCCAGGATCACGCCCACCAGGATCGACAGCAGGATCAAACGGCCAAGGACCGCCAAAGGCGGGCCGCCGAGGAAACGCTGAACGAACTGGTGGGACTGATCCTTGTGGACTTGATCCTGTGACATCGTTTCCGATCTCCGCTGGCGCCACTTAGCTAAGTTGATACATACGGCGCAAGCACCACGTCGGGCGCAGGGCCGCCGTGCAGTTCGCCGGGGCCGTTGCCTCGCCTTTGCAACTGGCGTTAAGTTGCGCCCCGCCTTTGGTTCATATCGGGCACTCTGAAGGATATTTCATGGCCAAGATCGAGGATCGGGCGCTCGCGTCGCCGGCGGCTCTTAACGACGATATCGGCGAGGAAACACGGCTCGCATTATATCGCACCCAAGTGGTGATCCGCGAGGCCGAGCAGCGGGCCTACGATCTGTTTCTGCAAAACCTCGTGAAAGGCACCAGCCATCTTTCGCTTGGCCAGGAGGCGGTTGCGGCTGGCTTCGCGGGCGCGATGCGGCCGGGCGACTTGAGCTTCTGCACCTACCGCGGCCATGCACACACGCTGGCGCGCGGCGTGCCGGTGGAGAAAGTCCTCGGCGAACTCATGTATCGCGACACCGGGTTGATGCGCGGCAAGGGCGGCTCGATGCACCTGACGTCGGTCGAGCACGGCGTCATGGGCTCCTACGCGATCATCGGCGCGCATCTGCCGATCGCCTGCGGCGCTGCATGGCGCGCGCAGTACAAGGGCCAGAAAGATGTGTCGGTCTGCTTCTTCGGCGATGGCACCACCAATATCGGCGCGTTCCACGAGGCGCTGAACTTCGCGGTGGTGTGGAAGCTGCCGGTGGTCTTCGTCTGCGAAAACAATCTCTACATGGAATACACCCCGATCAGCGAGGTCACGGCCGTCGAGCATCCGGCCGCCGACCGGGCGTCGGCGTACGGGCTGCCGCGCATCGTCGTCGACGGCAACGACGCCGACGCGGTCTATCGCGCCGCGATGGCCGCCTATGACAAGGCGCGCGCCGGCAACGGGCCTTCCCTGATCGAATGCATGACCTACCGCTACAGCGGGCACTCGCGCGCCGATCCAGCCAAATACCGGCCCGAAGGCGAATTGGAGAGGTGGAAGGAGCGCGATCCGATCAAGCTCTATCGCGAACGCCTCAAGCAATTCGGCATCGACGAGGCGACGATCACGCGCATCGACGCCGATGTGAAGCGCGAAGTGGATGAGGCGACCGAACTGTGCAAGGCGGCGCCGCCGCCGGCGCTCGATCTTCTCACCAGCGACGTCTATGCCGACGGAGGTTTCGCATGGCGGAACTGACCTACCGCGACGCCGTCATCCGCGGCATCGCCCAGGAAATGACGCGCGATCCCGACGTGGTGTTTCTGGGTGAAGACATCGCCAAGGCCGGCGGCGTGTTCAAGGCGACCGTCGGGCTGTACGAGCAGTTCGGCCCGCTGCGGGTGCGCGATACGCCGATCTCCGAGCAGGCGATCCTCGGCGCCGCCATGGGCGCGGCGATGACCGGCCTCAAGCCGATCGCCGAGATCATGTTCTCGGATTTTATCGCGGTGTGCTTCGACTATATCGCGAATGAATTTCCCAAGAGCCGGTACATGACCAACGGACAGGTCAAGGTCCCGCTCGTGGTACGGACGGGCAATGGCGGCGGCGCGCGCTTCGGCGCGCAGCATTCGCAGAGCGTCGAGAATTGGTGCATGATGATCCCCGGCCTCAAGGTCGTGGCGCCGTCGAGCCCGGTGGACGTGATCGGCCTGCTCGCCGCTTCGGTGCGCGATCCCGACCCGGTGATTTTCCTCGAGCACAAATCGCTCTACGCCACCAAGGGCGAGGTGCCCGACGGCGAGATCGTCGACACCCTCGGCACCGCGAAGATCGTGCGACCCGGCAAGGACGCTACAATCCTGGCGCTGGCACTGATGGTACCGCGGGCGCTCGCCGCCGCCGAGAAGCTCAAAGCCGAGCACGGCATCGACGCCGAGGTGATCGATGTGCGCTCTTTGGTGCCGATCGACACCCAGACCATTCTCGGCTCGGTGGGGCGTACCCACCGCCTGTTCACCGTGGAGGAAAATCCGCGGCTGTGCGGCTGGGGCGCGGAACTGGTCTCCATCGTCGCCGACGAGGCCTTTTACGATCTCGACGGCCCGCCGGTGCGGATCACCACGCCGCACATCCCGCTGCCGGCTGCCGACATTCTGGAAGACCTGGCTCTGCCGAGCGCCGATCGCATCGCCGAGCGCGTGCAACGCAGTCTCGGGGCATAGCAGTTTTGGCACATGGCAATCTCGGCGCAAAAATAAACGGGAGGAAACAATCATGGCGGACGAACCGACCCGCGAAAATCCGAGCGGACCGATCGGCACCGAGGTCTTGTTCGAGAACGACCAGGTCCGGGTCTGGGACATGAAAGTCCCGGCAGGCGGCAAGAAGGCGTGGCACCACCACAAGCTGGACTATGTCATCATCAACGTCACCGGCGGCAAGATCGAGCTTGAGAACGTCCAGGGCCATTCCTTCATCGCCGACGACAAGGTCGGCGGCGTGATCTGGCGCGACGCCGGCGAGAAGCACGAATTGCGCAACCTCAGCGGCCAGCTTTACCAAAATATCCTCGTCGAGCTGAAAAAGCCCGCCAAATAACGTGGCAACGGAATCGAGCAGCGCCGCAGCGGAATCAAGTGACGCGCTCCGGAATAACGCCAACAGGATGAATGCCGAAGATGAGTGCGATGTACGATAACCTTCTCGCCAACGTCCCGACCGATCTGTGGATCGGCGGCAAGTGGCGCAAATCCTCCGACGGCGCCCGCTTCGATGTGATCGATCCCGCCACCGAGAATAAAGTCGCCTCGGTCGCGAGCGCGACGGTGGAAGACGCCAAGGCCGCACTCGATGCGGCCAGCGCCGCCTTCCCGGCCTGGGCAGCGAAGAAGCCGCGTGAACGTGGCGAGATTCTGCGCAAGGCGTTCGAGCTGATCATGCGCGATCAGGAGCGGCTGGCGAAGCTCATCACTATCGAAAACGGCAAGGCGCTGTCGGATTCGCGCGGCGAGGTCGCCTATGCGGCGGAATTCTTCCGCTGGTTCGCCGAGGAGGCGGTGCGCAACATCGGCCAGAATTCGGTCGCGCCGGCGACCGGGGCGCGCATCCTGGTGCACCACAAGCCGGCGGGCATCGCGGTATTGGTCACGCCGTGGAATTTTCCGGCCGCCATGGCGACACGCAAGATCGGTCCCGCGCTCGCCGCCGGTTGTTCGGTCGTGCTCAAGCCCGCTTCCGATACGCCGCTCACGATGCTGGCCCTGATGCCGATCCTCGAAGAGGCCGGCGTGCCGGCCGGCGTCGTTAACGTCATCCCGTCGCGCTCCTCCGGCAAGGTGGTCGGCGCGATGCTGCACGACCCGCGCGTGCGGGTCATCTCCTTCACCGGATCGACCGAAGTCGGCAGGAAGCTTCTGCACGAGGCCGCCGACAACATCATCCGCCCGGCCATGGAGCTCGGCGGCAATGCACCGTTCATCGTGTTCGACGACGCCGACATCGATGCCGCGATCGACGGCGCCATGATCGCCAAGATGCGCAACATGGGCGAAGCCTGCACGGCGGCGAATCGTTTCTATGTGCATGAGAAAGTGCACGACGAATTCGCCAAGAAGCTCACCGCCAAGATGGCCGGGCTTAAAATGGGCAACGGCCTCGACGACGGGGTGGCGCTCGGACCTCTGGTCAACAAGGAAGGCCGCGACAAGGTGATCGAACTGGTGGACGACGCCGTTGAGAAGGGCGCCAAGGTGCTCACCGGCGGCAAGACGCCCGGCGGACCTGGTTTCTTCTATCCGGCAACCGTCCTCACCAACGTGGCCGATAACGCCAAGATGCTCAACGAAGAGATTTTCGGCCCGGTGGCCTCTTTGCAAACCTTCAAGTCGGAGGACGAAGTGGTCACGCGCGCCAACAATACCGAATACGGGCTGGTCGCCTACCTCTACACCAGGGATCTCAGCCGCGGCCTGCGCGTTTCCGAAAAACTCGACTTCGGCATGATCGGTTTGAACCGCGGCATCGTCTCCGATCCGGCCGCGCCGTTCGGCGGCATGAAGCAATCAGGCCTTGGCCGCGAAGGCGGCCATGAAGGACTGATGGAGTTTCTGGATACCCAATACGTATCGGTGACCTGGTAAGCAGCGGCCGAGAATTGCAATGAATATCCTCATGCCGCAACTCGGCGAGACCGTCGCCGAGGGCAAGATCACCAAGTGGTTCAAGTCGGCCGGCGACACGGTGAAGCCGGGCGACAATTTGTTCGAGATCGAGACCGACAAGGTCTCGATGGAGGTGCCGGCGACGGAAGCCGGCGTGCTGAGCGAAATCCGCGTGTCCGAAGGCGAAGTCGTGCCGGTCGGCGCCGTCGTCGCCGTGATCGGCGCGGCGGGCGCAGTCGCGGCTACGCCGCCGGCCAAAGCCGAAGCACCAAAGACAACGCCAGCGGCCGCACCGGTCGCGGCCGCGCCGGCCCCGGCACGCACTTCGCCACCGCCGGCCCAAACACCCCAACAGCCGATCAAGCTCGATCCGTTCTTCGAGGTGCGCACGCCCGGCCGCAATTATGGGCCAGCCAAGCTGTCCGGCGGCATCGCCGTGACACCGCTGGCGCGGCGGCTCGCCGGCGAAGCCGGCATCGATCTCTCGCGATTGCGCGGCTCCGGCCCGCACGGCCGCATTGTCGCGCGCGATGTCGAAAGCGCGCCGCGCCCGACGGCGCCCGGCCCCACCGCCTTGGCGGAAGGGCCCACCGCCGATCAGGTCAAGGCGCTGTTCGATCCGGCGGGCTACGAGGAAGTGCCGCTCGACGGAATGCGCCGGACCATCGCAGCGCGGCTTCAGCAGGCCAAACAAACGATCCCGCATTTCTATCTGACCACCGACATCACGCTCGACCGGCTGTTGGCGGTGCGTGAGGAGGCCAATGCGGCCGCGCCGAAGGACCGCGACGGCAATGCGGCGTTCAAGCTGTCGGTGAACGACTTCATCATCCGCGCGCTGGCTTTGGCGCTGCAACGCGTGCCGGCGGCGAATGCCGCCTGGGCAGGCGACCGCATTCTGCGCTTTACCCATTCAGATGTTGGTGTTGCCGTGGCGCTCGACGGCGGACTGATCGTCCCGATCATCCGCAATGCCGAAACGAAGTCGCTCAGCGCCATCTCCACCGAGATGAAGAGCCTCGCGGCGCGTGCGCGCGACAAAAAACTCAAACCGGCCGACTATCAGGGCGGCTCATCATCGATTTCCAATCTCGGCATGTACGGCGTTCGCGAATTTTCCGCCATCATCAATCCGCCGCAGGCGACGATCCTCGCAGTCGGGGCGGCGCGCCGGCAGCCGTTCGAGACCGCCGACGGCGGCGTCGCGTTTGCCAGCGTGCTGACGGCGACGCTGTCCTGCGATCACCGCGTGGTCGACGGCACGCTCGGCGCCGAACTCCTGGCTGCGGTCAAGGCGCTGATCGAAACGCCAGTCACCATGCTGGTGTGATCGCAGCAGGATGGCTGCCGACCGATCCGAAGTCCTGCTGATCGGGCCGGTCCGCCCGGTCATCGCCAGGGGGCTCAAAGGTTTCAACATCCACGAGCTCGGCACCGCGCCGGACCGCGACGCGTTTCTTGCTTCGGTCGCCGGCATCCGCGCCCTGGCAGTGACTTCACCGGTGATGCCGATCGGCGACGCGCTGTTCTCGCGTCTGCCGAAGCTCGAAATCATTTCGAGCTTCGGCGTCGGCTATGACCACATCGACGCCAACGCGGCGGGCCAACGCGGCATCGTGGTCACCCATACCCCCGACGTGCTCACCGAGGAGGTCGCCGACACGACGCTCGGCCTTCTCCTCTGCACGGTACGCGAGCTGCCGCAGGCCGAGCGCTATCTGCGTGCCGGCCGATGGCCGAAAGGCAATTATCCACTCAGCCGGGCGACGCTACGCGACCGCAGCGTGGGCCTCGTCGGCATGGGTCGCATCGGCGCCGCCATTGCGCGCCGGCTCGAGGCCTTCGGCGTGCCGGTCGTCTATCACACGCGGCATGAGCGGCCCGAGCTTGCCTACCGGCATTATGCAAAGCTCATCGACATGGCGCGCGACGTGGATACGCTGATCGTCATCGTGCCCGGCGGCGCCGCGACCAAAAACATGATCGACGCCACGGTGCTGGAAGCCCTTGGCCCCGAAGGGATTCTGATCAACGTCGCGCGCGGCTCCGTCGTCGACGAGCCCGCTTTGATCGCGGCGCTCCGCGAGCGAAAGATCTTGGCGGCCGGGCTGGACGTTTTTGCCAGGGAGCCGGAAGTTCCGAAGGAATTGCTGGCGATGGAGAACGTCGTGCTGCTGCCGCATCTCGGTTCGGCGTCGGTCCACACGCGCGAAAAGATGGACCAGCTTCTGGTCGACAACATCCTCGCCTGGGCTGCCGGCAAGCCGCCGCTCACGCCGGTGCCGGAAACGCCCTGGCGGGCGTGGAAATAAACTATTGGAGCCGCGCGCTTACTCGGCGGCGATCCGCACTTCCGGCGCAGCGGCGCGGACGTCCGCCTCGACGTGCTCCTCGAACTGGACGAAGTTCTTCTGGAACATATCGACCAGCTTGCGCGCGGTCTCGTCGAACTCGAGCTTGTTCTGCCAGGTCTTCTGCGGATAGAGCAGATGCGGTTCGACGCCGGCCAACTGTGTCGGCACTGAAAATCCGAAATAAGGATCGGTGCGGAATTTGACGCTCTTGAGCGAACCATCGAGCGCGGCGGTGAGCAGCGTGCGCGTCACCTTGATCGGCATGCGCCGACCGACGCCGTAGATGCCGCCGGTCCAGCCGGTATTCACCAGCCAGCAATCGACATTGTGGGCGCTGATCAGTTCGCGCAGCAGATTGCCGTAAACCGACGGATGCCGCGGCAGGAACGGCGCGCCGAAGCAGGTGGAGAATTCCGGCTGTACGCCGACCAGGCCCTTCTCGGTGCCCGCGACCTTCGCGGTGTAGCCGGACAGGAAGTGATACATCGCCTGCGCCGGCGAGAGTTTGGCGATCGGCGGCATCACGCCGAAAGCGTCGGCGGTGAGCAGCACGATATTCTTCGGCATGCCGGCGCGTCCGGTCCGCGACGCGTTCGGAATGAATTCGAGCGGATACGCCGCGCGCGTATTTTCGGTCTTCGAATCGTCGTCGAAGTCGCAGACACGCGTGTCGGGGTCGAACACCACGTTCTCGAGCACGGTGCCGAAGCGGCGCGTCGTGGCGTAGATTTCCGGCTCTGCCTCGGCCGAAAGCTTGATGCACTTGGCGTAGCAGCCGCCTTCGAAATTGAACACGCCTTGCGGACCCCAGCCGTGCTCGTCGTCGCCGATCAGCGTCCGCTTGGGATCGGCGGACAATGTCGTCTTGCCGGTGCCGGACAGGCCGAAAAACAACGCAACGTCGCCGGAAGGTCCGACATTCGCCGAGCAGTGCATCGGCATCACGCTCTCGGACGGCAGATAATAATTGAGCGTCGTGAAAACCGATTTTTTCATCTCGCCGGCATAGGACGTGCCGCCGATCAGGATGACGCGCTTGGTGAAGTCGATGGCGATGATGGTTTCGCTGCGCACGCCGTGCCGTTTGGGATCGGCCTTGAACGACGGCAGCGACAGGATGGTGAAGTCGGGAACGTAATGCGAAAGCTCGCTGCGGTCCGGCCTGATCAGGAGCGCGCGGATGAACATCGAATGCCAGGCGAGCTCGTTATAGACGCGGACCTTGATGCGATATTTGGGATCGGCGCCGCCATAGAGGTCTTGCGCGTACAGCGTCTTGCCCTTGGCGTGGGCAATAAAATCATCGAACAGAAGCTTGAATTTCTCCTGCGGCAGGCGGCCGTTCTTTTCCCACCACACGGTCTTTTCGGTCTGGGCGTCGACGACGACGAATTTGTCCTTCGGACTGCGGCCGGTGTGAACTCCGGTCTCGGCGCAGAAGGCGCCGCCCTGCACCAGCGAGCCCTCGCCGGCGGCAATCGCTCTCTCGGTCAGGACTGTATCGGGTAAATTCCAGTGGACTGCTGCGAGCTCTTTCAGGCCAAATTTGTCAGCGCCGTGGGCGCTGTTTCGCAGACCGGTTTCCTTCACACTCGCCTCCGCAACCCATTCGGCCCCTGTTGCCGGAGCCTGAGCGCCACCTGATCCGTTCACGGATGGATAGCGACCCTATATCGAGCCGTCGAGCCCCTGCCAAGATAGAGTTCCCATCCGAGCGTTAACGACTCAGTATCACCCGTGTTCCCGCGCTGCACCGCAACAAGACCGGGAGCCTTGCCGCCGGCGAGCGCCGCGCGGCGACGTTCCCCTATTTGCTCCGCGCCGCGGCAGCCAATTCCACCACGGTCTTGCGCAGCTCTTCGGCGGTCGCGACCCGCCGCGGAAACGGCAGGCGCAGCGTCGCCTCGTTGAGCGCGAGATCGAGCCCCTCGGGATCGAGCCCCGTCAAACGCCACGGCCCATCCTCGGCACCGAGAAGCTTGGTGGCGTACAGCCGCACGGCATCTGCATGATCCGCGTTCATATGCGAGACCGCGCCTGCTTCCGCGTCCGTCAGAGCCTCCGCGCCGGTAACGTCGGTCATCACGTCACCGGCTTTCAGATCGGCAGCGCGCGCGAAGCCGGCATTGAGATGGGCGGAAACCACTCCGAGTTTCCAGAACGAAAAATCGGCAAAGTCGGCATAAATCGCCGATTTGGGGTGCCGCGCGAGGAAACGGCGGCGCAGGCGAGGCTCGTCCTGATCGGTCCGCGGCACCTGTACGAAGTCACCGAGCAGTGTCAGGCGCGGATGCGCCAGCGGATCGCCACGGCCGGCTGTCGTCAGCAGCAGCGAGGCGCGGGTATCCTTTTCCAGATTGGCGGTATGGGTGGATAACCGCGAAATCAGGATCAACGGCGACCCGTCCACGTCGTTGGCGACGTTAACCAGGGATGCAAATGGATGGCCGGTATTGCGGTCGATGGTCGCAAGCGCGCCCGCCCGGGCGGTCCTTAACAGCTGCTTGGCAACCGCCGCCGCGTCGAAATCGGCCGCCGGCGCGTTTTCAGGCAGCCGATTAGGCATGAAGCCGGGCAACGTGGCCGTATTTTCGGATTCGGCCATTCTATGGTCCTCAAACCGTTACCACGCCGGCATTTGCCCCGATTTCGCCTTGTCTGGTCACACTTCCGCCCCTACATGGGTTTTCAAAGAGTTACGGGCCGGGGCAGAGGATGCTTGCGGCCGACTCATGCTAGAAGGCCGCCATGCCGACCATCGCCCTCGTCGATGATGATCGCAATATCCTGACCTCGGTGTCCATCGCGCTCGAGGCAGAAGGATATCGCATCACGACCTATACCGACGGCGCGTCCGCTCTCGACGGATTTCAAAACCGCCCTGCCCGATCTCGCCATCCTCGATATCAAGATGCCGCGCATGGACGGCATGGAGACATTGCGGCGGCTTCGGCAGAAGTCGGACTTGCCGGTGATTTTCCTTACCTCGAAGGATGAGGAAATCGACGAGTTGTTCGGCCTGAAAATGGGCGCCGACGACTTCATCCGCAAACCGTTTTCGCAGCGGCTTCTGGTCGAGCGCGTCAAGGCGGTGTTGCGCCGCGTGTCGCCGAAGGACGCCACCGCGCCGAAGGAAGTCGACAGCAAGGTCCTGGAACGCGGTCTGCTGCGCATGGATCCGGAGCGGCACACCTGCACCTGGAAGAACGAGCCGGTGACGCTCACCGTGACGGAGTTTCTCATTCTGCATGCGCTGGCCAGCAGGCCGGGCGTGGTGAAAAGCCGCAATGCGTTGATGGACGCCGCGTACGACGATCAGGTCTATGTCGACGACCGGACCATCGACAGCCACATCAAGCGGCTGCGCAAGAAGTTCAAGGCAAGCGACGTAGAATTCGATATGATCGAAACGCTGTACGGCGTCGGCTACCGCTTCAAGGAATAAGCGCCGGTTAGGCGCACAGCGTCATGAGACGAAGCAGCTCATGAGGCGAAACGAGTGATGGACTGGAGCTCTTCGCCTCTTGATCCATGACCACTGACTGGGACGGCTGACGTGCGGTAGTAATGGCGTCCATGCCCGTAGGAAGGGGCATGATCGGAACCCCGGCAGACGAAGTGCTCGATCGAACCGCAGACATCTCGGAAACCGGCACTGAGGCCCAGACCTCGGCTCCCGTCGAGGAGGCCGGCGAAGGTGCTGCACCCGCACGCTCCGGTGCGCTCCACAAGATGGGCCGCGGACTGTCGCGGGCGTGGCAGTTCCTGCTCACGCTGGGCTTCTCGAGCCTTACCCGGCGCATCGTCTTTCTCAACGTCACCGGGCTGCTCGCGCTGTCCATCGGTATCACCTTCCTTTCGCAATTCCGCGCCGGGCTGATCGACGCGCGCATCCAAAGTTTGCTGGTGCAAGGGCAGATCATCGCCGGCGCGATCGCGGCCTCCGCAACCGTCGAAACCAACTCGTCGATCACCATCGATCCGGACAAGCTGCTCGACCTGCAGCCCGGCGAAAGCTACGGGCCGTCGGAAGAGGCGCTCTACGGCACGACCTTTCCGATCAATCCCGAGCGTGTGGCCCCGGTGCTGCGGCGGCTCGTCTCGCCGACCAAGACGCGCGCCCGCATTTACGATCGCGACGGCGTGCTGCTGCTCGACAGCCGCAGCCTGTTCGGCCGCGGCGACGTATTGCGCTTCGACCTGCCGCCGCCGAACGCGGAAAAGCCCGGACTGTTCGAGCGTATCTTCATTGCTGTGCGGCGCTGGCTCGGACGTGGCGACCTGCCGCTCTATCACGAGCTGGGCGCCTCGAATGGCCGCTCTTATTCCGAAGTGGCGCAGGCCCTGAACGGCCAGAATGCCAGCATGGTGCGCGTCAACGATCGCGGCGACGTCATCGTCTCTGTCGCGGTCCCGGTGCAGCGCTTCCGCGCCGTCCGTGGCGCGCTCATGCTCTCCACCCAGGGCGCCGACATTGATGACATGGTGGAAGCCGAACGGCTCGCCATCCTGAAAGTCTTTCTGGTCGCCGCCGCGGTCATGGTCGTGCTGTCCATCCTTCTCGCCGGCACCATCGCCGAGCCGGTGCGGCGGCTTGCCGACGCCGCGGAAAGCGTGCGCCGGCGCATCCGGTCGCGCGTCGAAATCCCCGATTTCACCCGCCGCCACGACGAGATCGGACACCTTTCCGGCACCTTGCGCGACATGACGAACGCGCTCTACAGCCGGATCGAAGCCATCGAAAGCTTCGCCGCCGACGTGGCGCACGAACTGAAAAATCCGCTCACCTCGTTGCGTTCGGCGGTCGAAACTCTTCCGGTCGCCAAGACCGACGAGAGCCGGGCTCGGCTGCTCGATATCATTCAGCACGACGTGAAGCGGCTCGACCGGCTGATCTCGGATATTTCCGATGCCAGCAGGCTTGATGCCGAGTTGCAGCGCCAGGAGGCCACGCCCGTCGATTTCGTGAAACTCCTCAATACGCTGGTCGGCGTCGCCAACGAGGTGAAGCGCGACGATGGAGTCAGCGTCACGCTTCGTTTCGAAGGCGCACCCACGGACACTTTCCTGGTCCCGGGACACAATTCACGGCTCGGTCAAATCATCGACAATCTGATCGAGAACGCCCGCTCATTTTCACCGCCGGGAAGTACGGTGCGCGTCACCTGCCGGCGGCTCAAGAGCGAGATCGAGATTGTCGTCGATGACGACGGTCCCGGCGTGAACCCCGACGCCTTCGAAAAAATCTTTGAACGCTTTTACACGGATCGGCCCCATCAGGGCTTCGGCCAGAATTCCGGACTCGGCCTCTCGATCTCCAAACAGATCGTGGATGCGCACGGCGGCGCGATCCTGGTGGAGAACCGGATCGGCCCGCCGGATGCCGACGGCGCGCCGACGATCGCGGGGGCACGCTTTATCGTGCGCCTGCCGGCAACGTGACGGCCGGTTTGGCGGCGACCGTACACGCCTCCGCGGTGTTGGTCGGCGCTCGCGCCGTCCTGATCCGCGGACCGTCCGGGTCCGGCAAGTCGCGGCTTGCGCTTGACCTCATCGAGGCGGGGCGTATCGGAGCGCTGGTTTTTGCCAGATTGGTCGCCGACGACCGCGTGCATCTCGAAGCCGTCGGCGGCCGATTGCTGGCGCGTCCCGCCGCGGCGCTCGCCGGCCTGATCGAAGTCCGCGGCGCCGGGTTGTTGAAGATCGCACATGAACCGTGCGCGGTGGTGGGTTTGGTGGTCGATCTCGCCGCCGCAGACGCCGAGCGGCTGCCGGAAGGCGCCCAGCGCGAGACCCAGATAGACGGTATCGACCTACCGCGGCTTGCCGTCGCATCCGGGATGCCGGCCTTGCCCGGCCTGCTCGCCGTACTCAATTCACCCGAACACGGTTGGAATTGACGGCTTCGCCGGTCTCGGAGCGGGCCGTCGGGCCCGGTTGCAGATTGATAACCCTGTCGGCCATATAATCGCTTTCAGTCGCAAACCCCGCTAACCGCGTTATTGCCGGCATCGCCCGGCGACCCGAAATTGGCATCCGAGCTTGCGCTATCGCAATGCAGCATCCATCGGATATCGTCGAAAAAGCCCCTTGCGCTTGGGCTTCGGATGGTCAAGATGAGCACCCTTTCGTGCGGTGCACCCGGGACGCGCCCGCGGGGAGTTCCATGATTGGTCTTGTGCTTGTCACCCACGGGCGGCTGGCTATTGAGTTCCGCTCAGCCCTTGAGCACGTCGTAGGTCCACAGGGCCAGATCGAAGCGGTCACTATCGGTCCCGACGACGACGTCGAGGAGCGCCGCAAGGATATTATCGAGGCGGTCAAGCGGGTGGACAGCGGCGACGGCGTCGCCATCCTCACCGACATGTTCGGCGGGACGCCCTCGAACCTCGCCATCTCCGTGATGAGCCGGCCCAAGGTCGAAGTTTTGGCCGGCATCAATCTGCCGATGCTGGTCAAACTGGCCAAGGTCCGCGACGAATGCCCGCTCGCCGAGGCCGTCGCGGCCGCCCAGGACGCCGGCCGTAAATATGTGACTATCGCCAGCCGGGTGCTGACCGGCAAATGAGCAACCCGGCGACCAGTTCCGAGGAGAACCCGCCCGATCAGCAGGGCCTCCGGGACGGCGCCGTGGTACGCAGCCTCTGCATTTGCAACCGGAAGGGCCTCCATGCGCGTGCGTCGGCCAAGTTCGTGCGCACGGTGGAGAAATTCGACGCCGAGGTGCGCGTCACGCGCAGCGGCGAGACCGTCGGCGGCACGTCGATCATGGGGTTGATGATGCTCGCTGCATCCCCCGGCACGACCATCACGGTTGAAGCGACCGGCAAAGAGGCGGCGGAAGTCGTCGAGGCCCTGACGACTCTCATCAATTCACGCTTTGACGAAGAAGACTGAGAAACGCCCTTCTTCCGGCGGCCAAGGAGACGACAAATGACTTTCCAGGATGGCGGCAGGACCGTCGTGCAAGGCGACGCGGCACAAAACCCGCAACGGCAGGCGGCGACGCTGCGTTTCATCGACCGCCCGGACGTCACCGAGACTTTCGCCGACGCCATCAGCGCGCTCGTCTTCGACGGCCAATCGCTTCGGATCGAGTTCGCGGTGACGCGTCTCGACGAGATCAAACCAAACTCGCCGATCACAGGCCGCCGTTATCCGGCCTGCCGCCTGGTGCTGCCGCCCGCGGCCGCGATCGATCTGATCAACCGGATGCAACAAATCGGTGCGGCGCTGACGCAAGCCGGCGTCGCCAGGACAGCGCCACCTCCTCCTGCGGAGTGAGCGGCTCTTTGCATTAGCGCACCTTTTCGACCGGCGCCGCTGCACCCAGCTGCTCCCCGACCAGCATGATGGCCGCCCGGTTCGGGCCTTCGCCCGGAACCGCCTGGGTAGCCGCCCGATAAAGCACGCAACGCGTGCAGTCCTGCTCTGCCTCAGCCAAGCGGCGAAGCGGGCGAAGCGATTGAATCGGCTCTTTTGCGGGTTCGGCGGTCATATGGGCAAAATTGCGAGGCAGCCGTCATCGTTCAAGCATAGACATAAAGGATTCTTTATGTCTTTAGTGCCGCCGCGCCGACCCCTATCAACGGTCGGCCAGCCACCCATCACACAGCGCCGATCCGGCTAGTCATCAGGGATCGCCAAGGAGCGCCAAGGACCGCCATGAACAAGCCGACCAAGCCGAAGCTTTCGAACGCCGATTACGTCGTCAAGGACATCGGCCTCGCCGATTGGGGCCGCAAGGAAATCTCCATCGCCGAAACCGAAATGCCGGGCCTGATGGCCACGCGCGAGGAATACGGGCCGCAGCAGCCGCTGCGCGGGGCCCGTATCGCCGGATCGCTGCACATGACCATTCAGACCGCCGTGCTGATCGAGACGCTCAGCGCGCTCGGCGCCGACGTACGTTGGGCGTCCTGCAATATCTATTCGACGCAGGATCACGCCGCCGCCGCCATTGCCGCCGCCGGCACCCCGGTGTTCGCGGTCAAGGGCAAGTCCCTCAAGGAATACTGGGAATACACCCATCGCATCTTCGAGTGGTCGGACGGCGGCATGCCGAACATGATCCTCGATGACGGCGGCGACGCCACGCTGCTGATGCATCTCGGTCTGCAGGCGGAATCGACGCCGAACGTGCTCGACCATCCGGGCAACGAGGAGGAAGAGGTCCTGTTCGCGGCCATCCGCGAGCGGCTCGTCAAGAAGCCCGGCTGGTACAGCAAAATGGCCAAGGCGATCCGCGGCGTCACCGAGGAGACCACGACCGGCGTCCATCGCCTCTACCAGATGGAGAAGGAAGGCAAGCTCCTGTTCCCGGCCATCAACGTCAACGACAGCGTCACCAAGTCGAAATTCGACAACCTTTACGGCTGCCGCGAGTCGCTGGTCGACGGCATCCGCCGCGGCACCGACGTGATGATGGCCGGAAAGATCGCCATGGTCGCGGGCTTCGGCGACGTCGGCAAGGGTTCGGCCGCCTCCCTGCGGCAGGCCGGTTGTCGCGTGCTGGTGTCGGAGATCGATCCGATCTGCGCGCTCCAGGCCGCTATGGAAGGCTATGAGGTCGTGACGATGGAGGAAGCGGCGCCGCGCGCCGACATCTTCTGCACCGCGACCGGCAACGTCGATGTCATCACCATCGACCACATGCGCAAAATGAAGCATCGCGCCATCGTCTGTAATATCGGCCACTTCGATTCCGAAATTCAGGTCGCGGCGCTGAAGAACCTGAAGTGGGACAACATCAAGCCGCAGGTCGACGAGATCGAATTCCCCGACGGAAAGCGCATCATCCTCTTGTCCGAAGGGCGTCTCGTGAATCTCGGCAACGCGATGGGACATCCGAGTTTCGTGATGTCGTCGTCGTTCACCAACCAGACGCTCGCGCAGATCGAGCTGTGGACCAATCCCGACAAGTATCAGAAAAAGGTCTACACGCTGCCGAAGCAACTCGACGAGAAAGTCGCGCGGCTGCACCTCGAAAAGATCGGCGTGAACCTCACCAAGCTTTCCGACAAGCAATCGACCTATATCGGCATCCCGGTCCACGGACCGTACAAGACCGATCACTACCGCTACTGAGGATCGCCTCGCTATCGAGGATCATTGCGTGGTGCCGCCCGATGGCGGCACCACGGTTATCCGGACATTCAGCGGCGGACCGGTAAATCCCAAAAAGCTGCGCGTGAGCGCGGCTGGCGTTGTCCGCGCGCCGTCCTTTTCCAGCGTCTTCTCGGTTTGCCGGCACGCGGCGTCGCTCGCCAGGCAAACAACCAGAAGCCCCTGCGCGCTAACAGCGGCGCGGCCCTCGGGCGACCACGGGTTCGTCAGAAGCTGCGCCCCGGGCAGATAGATCGCCAGCCCGCCGGTGACATCGAGCGATCCCCAATACAATTTTATCGGCTGGCCGGCGAGGCGTTCCGCCAATTCGGCGACTTGCCGGAAATGCGGCCGAAACTGATCGGGCCCCTTGGTCACCCGAACGGCGGCGATAACCGGCGACGCAATGAGGACAGCGAGGACCGCGACAAGCGCCACGATACCGGCACGCGCCACGGACCGTTCGTCCACCACGAGACCGCGCGCGCCATAGAGAACGACCGGCAGCAACGCCCAGTTCGGGAAAGTCCAGTCGGGCGTGAGCCGGTAGGGTATCGCAAGATTGACCAGCGCCGGCAGGATGAGCGGCACCACCAGCAGGAGCCAGGCCTGCCGCCGGTCTTCGTCGACCGGCCAGACGATGTCGCCGAGCGTGACCTTGTTTGGGCGAAGCGCGGCGAGAAAAATCAGCGGCAGCGCGATATAGGCGACTGCGCCAAGGACATAGAAAAGCGAATTCTGGAACGCCTCGCCGAATGACGTGTGATTGATGACGCTTTCCGCGAACGTAAGGCTGGCGCGGTCATTGAGGACCCACCAGACGTGCGGCGCGATCACGATCGCAGCGCTAGCCGCCATGACGTAAGGCGCCGGAGAACGCCAGAACCGCCGGAGCCCTGGACCCGTCAACGCAGCGACCGCCATGCCGGCGAAAAGAAACACCGCCCAATATTTTCCCAGCATGGTGAGGCTCGCGAACGCACCGGCCAGGAAAGCATCGCCGGCGCCGCCGTCACGGCGCGCGCGCAGATAGAACAGCAGCGTCGCCGCCCAGAACGGCAGCATCACGGTGTTGGCGTTGAGGACCTCCGCCTTGATGTCATAGAGGGGAATCAGGATCAGCGCGATGAGGCCCAGCAAGGCGCGATTCTTGTCGAGATGATCGCGTAGCAGCCGCCAGGTAATGCCCAGCGCGACGGCGCTGTTCGTCACGTTCAACAAATCCACCGCCCATTGTTGGCGCGGGAACACCGAAAACCACAGCATGAAGACCCAGCCGGTCATCGGCGGGTGCTTGTAGCCGAAGGCGAAATGCTGCGCCCAGATCAGCGCTTCGTCATTGTCGATATGGACGTCGAGCGGCGCGGTCGAAATCGTCCAGAACAGCATCCACGCGGCGACAAAGCCGACGAGGATCGACAGCACGATCACGCCCTCGGTGGTCTCGGCGATGTAACGCTCGCCGAACTGGATCACGCGGTCGGCGAAGGCGGCCACTTGTGAATAAGCGCGATCGGCCGTAGGGCGCCTTGTTATCGACATCGTTGCTCTGGAACTCTCGAAACTCTGGTCATTCGCCGGCCGGCGGCGGTTTTGAATGCGTGGGCGCCCCTTTTCCAAGGCCCGGAAAAGCTACTAGCGTGGGTATCCGGGATAGGGCAATAAGTCCAATAAACGAGAGGCCATATCGCGTTGTCGCAGTCGGCGCTAGACGACATTCCGCCCGCCAATTCTGCCGCCCCGCTTGCCAACGCGGACCGGATTGCGGCCGTGCGCCCGGCGCCCGAACTGACCATCGTGGTGCCGACCTTCAACGAGCGCGCCAACATTCCGATCCTGGTCGAGCGTTTGTCGCAGCTCCTGACATCCTGCGAGTGGGAAGTCGTGTTTGTTGACGACAATTCGCCGGACGGCACCGCCGCCGCCGCGCGGGCCATCGGCGAAACCGACAGTCGCGTCCGTTGCATTCGCCGCATCGGCCGCCGCGGTCTCGCCGGCGCGTGCCTCGAGGGCATGCTTTCGAGCCAGGCCCGCTATGTCGCAGTGATGGACGCCGACCTCCAGCACGACGAGGGGCTGCTCGTTCCGATGCTCGATGTCCTGCGCTCCGGACGCGCCGACGCCGTGGTCGCCAGCCGCTATGTCGACGGCGGGTCCAACGCCGGCCTTTCCAAGCAACGCTCACGCGTCAGCCGCGGATCGAATGCGATCGTGCGACTGTTGCTCGGGATCGAACTCACCGATCCGATGAGCGGGCATTTCATGGTCCGTCGCGAAGCCGTCGAGGCGATCGCGCCGCGCCTCTCCTCGCAGGGCTTTAAAATCCTGCTCGATATTTTGGCGACGGCGCGGGGCAAGCTGCGCACGGTCGAGTTGCCGTCGACGTTCCGCGAACGCCAGCATGGCGAGAGCAAGCTCGACTCCAAGATCGCGCTCGATTTCGCCGCCCTGGTGACTGCGAAAGTCACCAACGACGTAGTCTCCGCCCGCTTCCTGTTGTTCTGCCTGGTCGGATTGACCGGCATCGCCATCCATCTGAGCATCTTGAGCGCGGCGCTGGCGACCGAGTTGTCGTTCGGCGCGGCGCAGGCAATTGCGACCGTCGGCGCCATCGCGTGGAATTTCGTTCTCAACAACCTTTTCACCTATCGCGACCAGCGCCTGACCGGCTGGCGTTTTGTTACCGGGCTTCTTGGCTTTCAGGTGATCTGCGCCATCGGCGCCATCTCCAATGTCGGCATCGCCACCTGGATCTATGATTACGACGAGGTGTGGTGGATCGCCGGCCTTGGCGGGGCGCTCATCGGCACGGTCTGGAACTTCGTGGTCAGCGCCGCCCTGGTCTGGCGGCAGCGCTAGCGGCAACACACGCCGGCAGCTGCCCTCCCCGCAACACTGCTGAAGTGACGCAGATATCGGCCGGCGGCGGTCGTCAGCGCTTGCCGCTGCGGGGGACGGATGTTATCTGCGCGCCATGACCGCGGTCCCCATCGAAAACATCCGCAACTTCTCGATCATCGCCCATATCGACCACGGCAAATCGACGCTGGCCGACCGGCTGATCCAGCTCACCGGCGGGCTCGAAGCGCGCGAAATGGTCGACCAAGTGCTCGATTCCATGGATATCGAGCGCGAGCGTGGCATCACCATCAAGGCGCAGACGGTGCGTCTGAATTACCGCGCGCGCGACGGCAAGACCTACGTTCTCAACCTGATCGACACCCCGGGCCACGTCGATTTCGCCTACGAGGTCAATCGCAGTCTCGCCGCCTGCGAGGGCTCGCTGCTCGTGGTTGACGCGAGCCAGGGGGTCGAGGCGCAGACGCTGGCCAACGTCTATCAAGCGCTCGACAACAATCACGAGATCGTGCCGGTGCTCAACAAGGTCGATCTGCCCGCGGCCGAGCCGGATAAGGTGAAGCAGCAGATCGAGGACGTGATCGGGCTCGACGCCTCCGATGCGATCCTGATTTCGGCAAAGACCGGACTGAACGTCGCCGAAGTCCTGGAAGCCATCGTCACGCGGCTGCCGCCGCCCAAGGGCGACGCCACGGCCCCGCTCAAGGCGTTGCTGGTCGATAGCTGGTACGACGCCTATCTCGGCGTCGTCGTGCTGTTCCGCGTCGTCGATGGCGTTCTCAAAAAGGGCCAGCGCATCCGCATGATGGGCACCGGCGCCACCTACGAGGTGGACCGCGTCGGCGTGTTCACGCCGAAGCGCGTCGAGCTTGGCGAATTGGGGCCGGGCGAAATCGGCTTTTTGACTGCCTCGATCAAGGAAGTGGCCGACACGCGGGTCGGCGATACCATCACCGACGACAGGAAGCCGGTCGACACCCCGTTGCCGGGTTTCCGCCCCGCGATACCGGTCGTGTTCTGCGGATTGTTTCCTGTCGATGCCGCCGACTTCGAGAATTTGCGCGCGGCGATGGGCAAGCTTCGTCTTAACGACGCCAGCTTCACCTTCGAGATGGAAACCTCCGCCGCGCTCGGCTTCGGCTTCCGCTGCGGCTTCCTCGGGTTGCTCCACCTCGAGATCATTCAGGAGCGGCTCGAGCGCGAGTTCAATCTCAACCTGATCGCGACCGCGCCGTCCGTGATCTACAAGATAAAATTGACCGACGGCAGCGAGATCGAGATCCACAATCCCGTCGACATGCCGGATGTCGTGAAGGTCAGGGAAATCGAGGAGCCGTGGATCCGCGCCACCATCCTCACGCCTGACGAGTATCTCGGCAGCGTCCTGAAACTCTGTCAGGATCGCCGCGGCATCCAGGTCGAACTGACCTATGTCGGCAACCGCGCCATGGCGAAATACGACCTGCCGCTCAACGAAGTAGTGTTCGATTTTTACGATCGGCTGAAATCGGTGTCGAAAGGCTATGCGTCGTTCGACTATCAGCTCACCGACTACAAGCCGGCCGATCTGGTCAAGCTGCAGATGCTGGTGAACGGCGAGCCGGTCGACGCGCTCGCCATGCTGGTGCATCGCACCCGCGCCGAGCAACGCGGACGGGCGATGGCGGAGAAGCTCAAGGAGCTCATCCCCCCGCACATGTTCCAGGTGCCGATCCAGGCCGCGATCGGCGGCAAGATCATCGCCCGCGAGACGGTGCGCGCCTTCCGCAAGGACGTGACGGCGAAGTGCTACGGCGGCGACGCAACG
The DNA here is from genome assembly GCA_963850245.1 of uncultured Alphaproteobacteria bacterium. Taxonomy (GTDB): domain Bacteria; phylum Pseudomonadota; class Alphaproteobacteria; order Rhizobiales; family Xanthobacteraceae; genus BOG-931. The sequence continues at coordinate 131,813 of CAWKLA010000007.1, forward strand.
CGCAAAAGAAAACTTCTGGAGAAGCAGAAGGAAGGCAAAAAGCGGATGCGCCAGTTCGGCAAGGTGGACATCCCGCAGGAAGCGTTCATCGCGGCGCTGAAAGTGGACGTGTGACGCCCGAGTCGCCGCATCTCTGCCCAATGCTTGCATTTGGGCCAGTCTTTGCGTAACATGTTACGCAGACGACGAACGCGATCGGCTATGCCATCCAAACCACACACATTGCGACCAAAGAGTGCGCAGGAGCGCATGAGTGCCCGGCGAAAGCGGCTCCGCGCTCAGGGCCTGCGGCCGGTCCAGTATTGGGTCCCCGACCTGCGGAATCCGCGCGTGCGTGCCGCGGTTCGGCGCGAAGCCGCGCTGCTGGCGCTGCATCCCGAAAATGCCGCCATCGACGATTGGATCGATGCCGCCTACGATTGGAGCGAGTGGCGGTGAAGCGTGGCGACGTGGTGCTGATGGTTGTCCCAGGGGACTTGGGCCGACCGCGCCCCGGTATCATCGTTCAAGCCGATGAGCTTGGTGACGATACAACCACCGTACTGGCGTGCCCGCTATCGTCGCACGTGCAGGGCATTCGCAATCCGCGGCTGCGACCCGTGATCGAGCCCGCCATAACCAACGGACTACGCGTCCGTTCCCAGATTATGACCGACAAGGTGTTCGCGCAGCGACGCGAACGACTCCGGCGGGTGATCGGAGCAATCGATGCCGAAACAAGCGATAAGCTGGATACTGCGTTGCTGATCGTGCTCGGGCTCGCGCACTAGCAGCGGCGCTACTGCACCACGATCGTGGTGTTATGCATCCCCTGCCGTTGCACGAGATTGAACAGAACCGCGGCGTCGTTGGGATGCAGGCGGATGCAGCCATGCGACGCCGGTCCGCCGAGCCGGGCTATGTCGTAGCTGCCGTGGATCGCGAAACCGCCGTGAAAGAAAATCGCGTGCGGCATCGGCGCGTTGTAATAGACCGTTGAAAACCATCGCGCCGCCATCCGCTGCGGATGGAAGACACCGGCCGGCGTACCGAAACCCGCCCTGCCGGTCGAAACCCGCCACGTGTAAAGCGGCGCTCCGTCAACACTGACGTCCATCGTCTGGCTGCCGCGACTGACCCGGACCAAAACGTTGGCCTCGGCACGCACGGCCGGCAAAGCCAGAACGCATATGACGGCCAGTAACGAAGCGACGATAAAACGACGCATGGCAGAACCCGCCTCAACGCTCGACGTCAAACCATATTGCCGTCAGCCGGCGGGTGTAAAGCAACGGACTGATCGAGAGTTAACTGGAAAACGGCTTGTTTGCCGTGAAATCGACCATCTCGAGGGCCACGCGTAACCATGACTTCGTTCGATCTGTTCAGCATCGGCCACTCCAACCTTGCGGCGGACCGCTTCCGTGAGCTGCTGCAAATAGGCGGCGTCAATGCCGTCGCCGACGTGCGCTCCGTGCCGTGGTCGCGCTTCTTTCCGTGGTTCTCGCGGAAAAACCTGGAGGCATGGCTGTCACACAACGGAATCGGGTACCTGCCCTACGACGAAGCGCTCGGCGGCCGGCCCGGCGGCGACGAGCTTTATCGCGACGGCATTGCCGATTATGACGCGATGGCCGCGCAGCCCCGATTTTGCACCGGCCTTGACCGCCTGATCGGAGCCGCCGCGCATGCCCGCGTCTGCCTGATGTGCGCGGAACGCGAACCGCTCGATTGTCACCGCTGCCTCTTGGTGGCGCGAAGCCTCGCCGGGCGGGGCCTCGCGGTCGGTCACATCCTCCATAACGGCACGATCGAGGCGCACGCCGCCACCGAACGGCGGCTGCTGGAGCTCGAAGGCCAAGGTGACGGGTGCGACCTGTTCGCGACTGGACAGCGTGAGCGACTCGCGGCAGCGTACCGGCGCCGGGCGCGCGCCTTCGCTTTTCGAAAGAAAATTCCGGCGCCGCAAAGCGCAGCGGAGAAACGATGATGCGTCCTTCCTGCTCGGGCCTGCTTTTAATCCTCCTCCTTGCCGCGACCGGCCCTGCCTTCGCCCAGGACCCCGGGACCCTTGAGGACAAGGTATTGCCGCCGCTTGAACATCCCGATTCGCCGTCAACGCCGGCGAAGGAATTGTTCGGCCGCAAGACCAAACCTGACCCCGTCGCCGCGCGGTCGATCGGCTTTTATTCCCGTGGCTGCCTGGCCGGCGCGGTCGCGCTGCCGATCGACGGCGCCACCTGGCAGGTGATGCGGCTGTCACGCAACCGTAACTGGGGACATCCCAAGCTGATCGAATTCCTCGAGCGGCTGTCGGGCAAGGCCAAGCAAGCCGGCTGGAACGGACTCCTGGTCGGCGACCTTTCTCAGCCGCGCGGCGGACCGATGCTGACGGGCCACACCAGCCATCAGGTCGGGCTCGACGCCGACATCTGGCTGACGCCCATGCCCGACCGCAAACTTTCCCGCGAAGAGCGCGAGTTGATGTCGGCCACGATGGTGGTCAGGGACGATCGCCTCGACGTCGACCCCAATCTGTGGACGAAAGCCCATACCGAGGTCATCCGCGCCGCGGCGGAGGACCCGGCCGTTGAGCGCATCTTCGTCAACGCCGCGATCAAAAAAGCGCTATGCCGTGATGCGGGCCGCGACCGCGCCTGGCTGGCAAAAGTGCGGCCGTGGTGGGGTCACGACTATCATTTTCACATCCGCATCTATTGTCCCGCCGACAGCCCGCAATGCGAACCGCAGCCGCCGCCGGATTCCAACGAAGGCTGCGGGCACGAGCTCGATTACTGGTTCTCGGCCGGCGTGATCCATCCGGCCCCGGCGACCGAACCGCCGAAGCCGAGGCCGGGACCCACGATGGCGGCCTTGCCGGCGGCCTGCCGGCAGGTGCTGATGGCGCCTTGACGTGAATCTCAGAACACGCCGAGGCCGAACAGCGCGTGTTGCGCGCCGGCGGCGAGAAGAGTGATCACGCCGGCGAAGCCGACAATGACGGCGGTATAACCCGGCACGTTCGCCGCAGGCGCTTTCATCAACCGCGGCAATCCCTGCCACAGGACATAAACTCCGTAGAACGCGGTGAGCGTGAGAAAGCGCAATCCTGGCGCCAGCAAAAACACACCCGCCAGCCAGACCGGCGTATACGAATAAACCGCGAGCTTGAATGCGCTGCCGAAATCCCGGCGCGCACCGAACCTCGGCGCAAGAAGATTGATGAGGGCGCCGAGCACGACCACGATCGCGCACGTCGCCACGAAGCCGAACACCGCGCCAAAAAAGCCTTCCAGGAGCGGCGACCGCACGACGCCGCTTCCCGGCACTGTAGCGCCGACAAAGCAGGCGCCAATGAAGCCGCTGACCGCCGGAATAGCCGCGAGCAGCGCGACGTAGCCGGTCAACAAATAAGCCCAGTCGCCGGATTCGTTTTCGATCCTCGACCATTCGACGGAGGGATTGGACAAAATTCCCCGCACGCGCCACGCCGCATTCATTGCGATAGTCCTTTGAGGTCGTCGCGGATCATGGCGGCGCCTTTCTCCGCAATCATCATGGTCGGTGCGTTGGTGTTGCCGGACGTAATTGTGGGCATGACCGAAGCGTCGATGATCCGTAACCGCTCGACGCCGGCGACGCGAAGGCGTTCGTCGACCACCATCATCGGATCGCTGGGCAGACCCATCTTCGCCGTGCCGACCGGATGAAAAATGGTGGTGCCGATGTCGCCCGCAGCTGTCGCCAACGCCTGCTCGTCGTCGTCGGGCACGCCGGCGCCGGGAAGATACTCTAAAGGATGATACGGTTTCAGCGCGGGCTGGGCGACGATGCGGCGGGTCAACCGGATCGACTTGACCGCCACGCCGCGATCCTCGTCGGTCGCGAGATAGTTGGGCTTGATGGCCGGTGCCGCTGCCGGATCGCGCGAGCGGAGCCGGACATAACCGCGGCTCGTCGGCCGCAGGTTGGCAACGCTCGCGGTGAACGCCGGGAACGTGTGCAGCGGCTCGCCGAAGCGATCGAGCGAGAGCGGCTGGATGTGGTACTGCAGATTGGCGCGCTCCTGATCGGCATCGGAGCGCGTGAACAGGCCAAGCTGGGACGGGGCCATGGTCATCGGACCGCTCCGGAACAACGCATATTCGGCGAGCATCAGCGGAAGCCCCAGCGGTGCGTGATAGCGCTCGTTGAGTGTCTTGATGCCGTCGACCTTGTAAATCAATCGAAGCTGCAAGTGGTCCTGCAGATTGCCGCCGACCCCGGGGCGGTCGGCGACGACCGGAATGCCGTGCTCGGCAAGCTGCTGGGCAGGACCGACGCCCGAGAGCAGCATCAGTTGCGCCGAACCGATCGAGCCGGCCGCGAGGATGACTTCGCCTCGACATTTGGCCGAGCGCGTTTCGCCATTTTGCCGCCAGCGCACGCCGGCAGCGCGGCGGCCGTCGAACACCAGCCGCTCGACGAGGCATTTGGTCTCCAGCCGCAGATTGGCGCGATGGAGCACCGGCTTGAGAAAGGCGCTCGCCGCCGACCAGCGCCGGCCGCGTTTTTGATTGACCTGGAAGGCGCTGCTGCCTTCGTTGTCGCCGGTGTTGAAATCGGTCACGGGCTTGATGTCGGCTTGCGCGGCGGCGGCCCGGAAAGCGTCGAGCAGGTCCCAGCGCACCCGCGGTGCCTCAACTCGCAGTTCACCGCCGACGCCATGCGCGTCGCTCTCGCCCAGGTAATGATTCTCGTGTCGCTTGAAGTAGGGCAGCACGTCGTCCCAGCCCCAGCCGTTCAGTCCGAGCTGGCGCCAATGGTCGTAGTCAGCGGCCTGGCCGCGCATGTAAACCATCGCGTTGATCGCAGACGAACCGCCGATCGCCTTGCCGCGCGGGTAACTGAGGCTGCGGCCATTGAGGCCTTCCTCCGGCTCGGTCTTGAAGCACCAGTCCGAGCGCGGGTTGCCGATCGCGAACAGATAGCCGACGGGAATGTGAAACCAGATCCAGTTGTCGCGGCCGCCCGCTTCCAGGACCAGCACGCGCTTATCGCGGTCGGCGGACAGCCGGTTGGCGAGGAGGCATCCGGCCGAGCCCGCGCCGACGACGATGTAATCGTACTCGCCCTCGATTGGCTCCGCTCGGGTCGAATAGTGGGCCATGCCGCGCTCCAAAAGCCGCGCTCCGAAAGATCGTTCGAATGATAGCCGGTCCGGCCGGCTTTGCCACGGCGGGAAGCGGCTGCTAGTCTCTCGTCGCGACGTTCGGCGCGCTGGGCGCGCGCCGTGCGAGCCAGGAACGACGGTTCCCGAAGGCGGTCGTATGTATTTCAAGCGAACAACCGCGCTTCGCGGAGAACCGTCGTGCTCAACAGAAGACCTATTCTGGCGGCCCTGGCTGCCCTCGTCGCCATCACGGCCCTGCCCCATGCGGCCGCGGCGCAGGAAAAATCGATCGTCGTTTTTGCCGCCGCTTCGATGAAGAACGCACTCGACGACGTCAACGACGCGTTCAGCAAAAAGACCGGCATCAAGGTCGTCGCCAGTTATGCGGCGAGTTCGGCCTTGATGAAACAGATCGAGCAAGGCGCTCCCGCCGACGTATTTCTCTCCGCCGACATCGACTGGATGGACTACGGCGAAAAACACAACCTCATCAAAAGCGGCACGCGCTTTAATCTCCTTGGCAACCGGCTGGTGCTGGTGGCGCCGAAGGATTCAAAAATCGGCGACGTGAAGATTGCGCCCGGCTTCGATCTGGCCGGATTGGCCGGCAACGGACGCATCGCGACCGGTGACGTACGTGCCGTCCCCGCCGGTCTCTACGCCAAGGCCGCGCTGGAAAAGCTGGGCGTATGGGCGAGCGTGGAATCGAAAATGGCGATGGCCGAAAACGTCCGCGCCGCCTTGGTTCTCGTCGCGCGCGGTGAGGTACCGCTCGGTATCGTCTACGAGACCGACGCCAAGATCGATCCCGGCGTGAAAATCGTCGGCGTCTTTCCGGAAGACTCCCATCCGCCCATCATCTACCCGGTGGCGCTGACGAAAGACGCTAAGCCCGACGCCACCCAATATCTCGATTACCTGCGCACGCCGGATGCGACAGCAGTGTTCCAGCATTACGGCTTTGCCGTTATGGCCAAGCCGTAGGGTTCGGAAGCCCGCCGTCGTGCTCAACCTCTCTCCTGCCGAGTGGACCGCGGTCGAACTGTCGCTGCGAATCTCGATCGTTGCCACGCTGTTTGCATTGCCGTTCGGCATCGCGATCGGCTGGCTGCTCGCCCGCAAGGAGTTCTGGGGGAAAACGCTGCTGGACGGCATCGTATACCTGCCGCTGGTGCTGCCGCCCGTCGTTACCGGCTACCTGCTGCTCATTTCGTTTGGACGCCGTGGGCCTATCGGCGCGTTCCTGGAAGCGTATTTCGGCATCGTCTTCTCGTTCCGCTGGACCGGCGCGGCGCTCGCCTGCGGCGTCATGGGCTTTCCGCTGATGGTCCGCCCGATCCGGCTGGCGCTGGAATCCATCGACCGCCGGCTCGAGGACGCGGCGGCGACACTCGGGGCCGATCGCTTCTGGGTCTTCGCAACCGTTACCCTGCCGCTGGCGTTGCCGGGCATCATTGCCGGTGCAGTGATGTGCTTTGCGCGGGCGCTCGGCGAATTCGGCGCGACGATAACGTTCGTTTCCAATATTCCCGGCGAAACGCAGACCATCTCCGCCGCGATCTACACCTTGCTGCAAATCCCCGGCGGCGAAGCTGCGGCGGGGCGGCTGGTCATTCTGGCGATCGTGATCGCGCTCGCCGCGCTGATTGCGTCCGAATGGTTCGCCCGCCGCGCCGGCATGCGCTTTCAAGGGGAATGATTTTGCTCGCCGTCGACGTTCAGAAAGGGCTCGGCGCGTTCAAGCTCGCGGCGCGGTTCGAAGCCAGCGGCGGCATCACCGCGCTATTCGGACCATCGGGCTCGGGAAAGACAACCCTCGTCAACATCATCGCCGGCCTGATCGAGCCGGATCGCGGCGCTATCGCTCTCGATGATACCGTGTTGTTCGACGCCGCCGCCGGCATCAACCTGCCACCGCACCGTCGTCATATCGGCTATGTGTTTCAGGAAGGTCGGCTGTTCCCGCATCTTAACGTTCGGCAGAACATCGACTACGGCCGCCGGATGAGCGGCCGCCCGCGCCTTGACGATGAATTTGCGCGCGTCGTCGCCCTGCTCGATATCGGCCATCTGCTGGATCGGCGACCGCGCCTGCTCTCGGGCGGCGAGCGCCAGCGGGTTGCCATCGCCCGCGCGCTGCTGATGCGCCCGCGCCTGCTGCTGCTCGACGAGCCGCTCGCCTCGCTCGATGCCGGACACAAGCGCGAGATTCTTCCCTTTCTGATCCGCCTGCGCGACGAAGCGGGCGTGCCGATGGTCTATGTCAGCCACACCGCTGCGGAAGTGCGCCGCATCGCTACCGATGTCGTCCTGCTCGACGCCGGCCGCGTCACGGCTTCCGGCGGTCTCGAGCTTCTCGACAGAAGCGACCCGTACGAACTGTAGCGACGGAGCTTCGCCTTGGGCGAAGGCTGCCGTGCGCATTCGCAGATTGTTATTCGCGCTCGCAGCGGACTATATGATCCGCAGTGACCGTGACTGCAAACCAGCAAGTTCCTCCGCCCCCGCCCAAACATGCGATGGCCCTTGGAATGGCGTCCGGCGCCGGTGCGGCCCTATGCTGGTCGATCGGCTTCGTTACCGCGCGGCATGGCGTCAATGTTGGCCTGTCGCCGCTTGTCATCGCGCTCCATCGTTTCGTCTGGCCCGGCCTGCTGCTGTTTCCGCTCCTCGCGGCTGGCGGCCTGAGCGATCTCGGCGGGCTTGGATGGCGCCGCGGAATTTTGCTGACGCTGTTCGGCGGACTGCCGCAGGCGCTGATGAGCTATCTCGGCTATTTGTTTGTTCCGCTCGGCCATGGCGGCATCATCCAGCCCGCCAGTGCATCACTGGGCGGGCTGTTGCTGGCGCGCCTGGTGTTGAGGGAGCCGCTGCCGAGGCGCCGGATCGTCGGCGCAATGGGGATCGTTATCGGCCTTTGCTTCATCGGCGCCGAAGCGCTGCGGACGATTGGCGCGCACGGCATTGTCGGCGACCTTCTGTTCGCGGGCGCCGGGAGTTCCTTCGCCTTCTTCGGCATTCTGGTGCGGATGTGGGCAGTCCCCGCGACGCGGGCGGCGACTATCACCAGCGTGTTGTCGCTGGCGGGAATGCCGATGCTGCTGTTCAGCTTCGACAACATGCTGGCTGCGGGATTTCGCGAAAATCTGCTGCAAGCCGTCGTTCAGGGCGGGCTTGCCGGCGCCGCGGCCATCTATCTCTTCACCCGGGCGGTCGTGCTGCTCGGCGCCTCGCGCGCGGTCGTGTTCCCGACGCTGGTCTCCCCCTTCACGCTGCTGATCGGCTTTCTGGTGCTCGGCGACGTGCCGACCGTGTTGCAACTCGCCGGACTGGCGGTCGTGCTGATCGGCTTCCGGCTGACGCAGAAGGGATGAAAACTACGCCGCCTTTCGGCTCGCCAGGAATTCGCCGATACGGTCGAGCGCGCGCAGGATATTTTCCGTCGAGTTGGCGTAGGAGACACGAACATAGCCTTCGCCGAGGATGCCGAAATCAGGCCCGCCGATCAGCGCGACGCCTGCGTCATCGAGCAACGCCGATGCGAGCGGCTTCGCCTTCCACCCGGTGCGCTTGACGTTGGGAAATGCATAGAACGCACCCTTCGGCGTCGCGCACGAGATACCGGGCAGCCGGTTGAGCCCCTCGACCACGACCTTCCGCCGTTTGTCGAACTCGGCGACCATCTTCGTCACCTCGTCCTGTGGACCGGTCAGGGCGGCGAGGCCGGCATATTGCGTTGGCGCGTTGACGCACGAGTGCAGATTGACCGCGAGCTTTCGCGCGTAGTCGTAAAGCTTGCCCGGCCAGACGGCGTAACCGAGCCGCCAGCCGGTCATCGCGTAGGTCTTCGACCAGCCGTTGAGGAGAATGAGGCGGTCGCGGATCGAGGGATATTGCAGCAGGCACACATGCGTCTCGCCGTCGTAGAGCATGTGGTCGTAGATCTCGTCCGACATCACGGCGACGTCGGGAAAGCGCTCAAGGCCGGCGACGAGCTTGTCGACCTCGGCTTTCGGAGTCACGCCGCCGGTCGGATTGGCCGGCGAATTGAGAATGAGGAGGCGCGTCTGCGGCGTGATGAGGCCAAGGGTCTCCTCGGCCGAAAATGCAAAGTTGTTCTCCTCGCGGATCGGCACCGGAACCGGGCGCGCGCCGGTGAATTCAATCATCGAGCGGTAAATCGGAAAGCCCGGATCGGGATAGAGGATGTCAGCGCCCGGCTCACCAAACATCAGGATCGACATGAACATGGTCGGCTTGCCGCCGGGAAAGATCATGACCGAGTCAGGCGAGACAGCGACGTTGAACCGGCTGTTCAGATCGGCCGCGACGGCCTCGCGCAACGGCAGGATGCCGTTCGACGGCGTGTACCCATGATGGCCGTCGCGCAGCGCCTTGACCGCCGCCTCGACGATGAAATCCGGCGTGCGGAAATCCGGCTGGCCGATCCCGAGATTGATGATGTCGCGGCCTTGCGCTGCAAGCAGCGTGGCGCGCGCGAGCACGGCGAAGGCGTTCTCCTCGCCGATGCGATCAAAGGCGGCAATGGTTTTCAGCATGGCGGCAATTGAACTCAATTATCCGGTAAAGGCAAACGTCCGAGACACATGCTGCGCCGCAATATGAGCATCGCTTCGCGCGACGGGCGACGGCGTCTTGAGGGTTCACGGTTGCGGCCAGACAGGCTTATCTACGAGGTGCGGGTGAGAGCATGCGGAGACGGCAATGACGAGAAGCAACGGTTCGCAGCGCCCGCAACGGCAACGCCTGCGCTCGCAATTGTGGTTCGACAATCCGGATAATCCGGGCATGACCGCGCTCTATCTGGAGCGCTACCTCAATTACGGACTGACGCGCGAAGAACTCACATCAGGCAAACCGATCGTCGGCATCGCGCAGACCGGCTCGGATTTGAGTCCGTGCAATCGACATCACCTCGAACTCGCCAAGCGGGTGCGCGAGGGTATCCGCGATGCGGGCGGAGTGGCGTTCGAGTTTCCCGTCCATCCCATTCAGGAAACCGGCAAGCGGCCGACCGCAGCACTCGACCGCAACCTCGCCTATCTCGGCCTGGTCGAGGTGCTTTACGGCTATCCGCTCGACGGCGTGGTGCTGACTACCGGTTGCGACAAGACGACGCCCGCTTGCCTCATGGCGGCAGCCACGGTCAACACGCCGGCCATCGTGCTGTCGGGCGGACCAATGCTCGACGGCTATGGCAAGGACGGCAGACTCCTGGGCTCGGGCACCGTCATCTGGCAAGCGCGCGAGGACATTGCCGCCGGCAAGATCGACTACAAGGAATTTCTCGACATCGTCGCCGGTTCGGCGCCGTCAATCGGCCACTGCAACACGATGGGAACCGCCTCGACCATGAACGCCATGGCCGAAGCACTCGGAATGTCGCTGCCGGGATGCGCGGCGATTCCGGCGCCCTATCGCGAGCGCGCGCAGATCGCCTACGAGACCGGCGTGCGCGCGGTCGAGATCGTCCGCGAGGATATAAAGCCGTCCGACATCCTCACCCGCGCTGCATTCGAGAACGCCATCGTGGCCTGCTCGGCGATCGGTGGCTCGACCAACGCGCCGATCCATCTCATCGCCATTGCGCGGCATATCGGCGTCGATCTCGACATCGAGGACTGGGAGACGATCGGCTACGACGTGCCGCTTCTCGTCAACATGCAGCCGGCGGGCGAATATCTCGGCGAGGATTATTATCGCGCTGGCGGCCTGCCCGCCGTGATGCATGAATTACTGAAGGCCGGTCGGCTGCGCGGCGAAGCGCTCACCATCAACGGCAGGACCATCGCCGAAAACGTCGTGTGCGCGAACGCAACGAATGCAATCGTCATACGGCCCTACGCCGAGCCCTTAAAGCCGCAAGCGGGCTTCAAGGTATTGCGCGGCAATCTGTTCGATTCCGCGATCATGAAAACGAGCGTGATTTCCGAGGAGTTTCGCCAGCGCTACCTGTCCGACCCCAAGCACCCGAATGCGTTTGAAGGCCGCGCCGTCGTGTTCGACGGTCCGGAGGACTACCACCGGCGCATCGACGATCCCACGCTCGGCATCGACGAACGGACCATCCTATTCATTCGCGGCGCCGGGCCAATCGGCTATCCGGGCTCGGCCGAGGTCGTCAACATGCAGCCGCCGGCCGCACTGATCAAACGCGGCGTAACGTCCCTGCCTTGCATCGGCGATGGTCGCCAGTCAGGCACTTCCGGCTCGCCGTCCATCCTCAACGCCTCGCCCGAGGCGGCGGACGGCGGCGGGCTTGCCTTGCTTCGCACCGGCGACCGGGTGCGCATCGATCTGAACAAGGGTAGCGCCGATATGCTGGTGCCGGCAGCGGAACTCGCGGCGCGGCGTGTCGCGTTGAAAGAGAACGGTGGCTATCATTATCCGCCAAGCCAGACACCCTGGCAGGAAATTCAGCGCGCGATGGTCGATCAGCTCGCGGCAGGCATGGTGCTCGAGCCGGCGGTAAAGTATCAACGGGTCGCGCAGAAATTCGTGCCGCGCGATAGTCATTAGTCTCGCTGCCGGGATGGTTTTCATGAGCGATTTGCGTCCGACCGTTGTCGACAAGCGCCAGACCTTTCGCAAGCTGCACGAGGCCGGATGCTTCGTCATTCCCAACCCCTGGAACGTCGGCACCGCCCGTTATCTGCAAGGCCTCGGCTTCAAGGCGCTGGCGACGACCAGTTCCGGCGACGCCCACGCGCGGGGTTTCCCCGACGGCGCACAAAGCCGCGATGACGTGCTGGCCCATTTCCGCGAGATGGCGGCGGCGACCGACGTGCCGCTCAACGGCGATTTCGAGAACGGCTTTGCCGACGATCCCGACGGTGTCGCCGAGAACGTCACGCGCTGTGTCGCGACCGGAATTGCCGGCCTGTCGATAGAGGACTCACCGAAGAACGACACGCCGCTCTACGACTTCGATACCGCGGTGGCGCGGATCAAGGCCGCGCGCGCCGCGATCGATCGTGCCGGTGGCGGCGTCGTGCTCACCGCCCGCGCGGAAAACTTCCTGCGCGGCGTGGCCGATCTTGACGATGTCATCAAGCGGCTGCGGGCCTACGCGGCAGCCGGCGCCGATTGCCTATATGCGCCGGGCATCAAGGCCCGCGAACACATCGAAGCGGTGGTGAAGGCGGTGGCGCCGAAGCCGGTGAACTTCCTCAACGGCGCGGCGCTCGGCTTCACCGTCAGCGATCTCGCGGCGATGGGTGTGCGCCGGATCAGCGTCGGCGGATCGCTGGCGCGCGTCGCGATGCACGCTTTCATCCGCGCCGCGACCGAAATCGCCCACGACGGCAAATTCGACGGCTTCGCCGGACTCGTGTCCAATCCTGAGCTGAACAAATTTTTCAGCGAGGACCGCAAGAAGCTGTCATGACCGCTCCTCCGCCTCTTGGGCCGCCGGTCGATCCGACGCCGGCGCCGCCCCCCGGGCCGGTCACGCTGTCCGGGCGTTTCGGCTCGGTTTCACGGCTGGACGCTAGCCGGGACGCCGCCGATTTGTGGCACGCGCTGCGCGGCCACGACGAGGTGTGGACGTACATTTCCGTGCACGGCCCGTTTGCGGACGAGGCAACGTTCGCAACCTGGCTGGCTGGCCGCGAAAATGTGAAGGACCCGTACGCCTACACCGTTCGCGACTCAGCCGGCCGCGCGGTCGGATTCCTCACGCTCATGGAAATCCGGCCGGCGATGCGCTCGATCGAAGTCGGCTTCATCGTTTACAGCCCGGCGCTGCAACGAACGCCGCTCGGCACCGAAACCCAATACCTGCTGGCGCGTTATGTCTTCGAGACTCTCGGCTATCGGCGCTACGAATGGAAATGCAACGCACTCAACGCGCCGTCGCTGCGCGCCGCCTTGCGCTACGGCTTTGTTTTCGAGGGCATCCTGCGCCAGCACATGATCGCCAAGGGCCGCAACCGTGACACCGCCTACTTTTCGATGCTCGATGGCGAATGGCCGGCGCGCAAGCTCGCCTTCGAACGCTGGTTGGCGCCCGAGAATTTCGATAGTGAAGGCCAACAGAAACTCAGTCTGACAATGTTGAACGGGGACGCGAGCGCGAGGCGGGCATGAGCAACAGATTGGACGGCAAGGTCGCGCTGGTGACAGCGGCCGGTCAGGGCATCGGCCGCGCCATTGCGGAAAGATTTGCCGCCGAGGGCGCCAGGCTGATCGCGACGGACCTCAACGCCGGCAAACTCCAGGGCCTGCGCGGCAAGCTGCACAAGCTCGACGTGCTCAAGCAGGACGATATCAACGCATTCGCCGGCACCATCGGCCGCGAGTTCGGCCCGCTCGACATTCTGGTCAACTGCGCCGGCTACGTGCATCAGGGCACGGTGTTCGATTGCACCGACAAGGACTGGGATTTTTCCTTCGACCTCAACGTCAAATCCATGCATCGCATGATCAAAACATTTCTTCCCGGCATGCTGGAGAAGAAGTCCGGTTCCATCGTCAACATCGCTTCGGCCGTTTCGTCGATCCGCGGCGTTCCCAACCGCTATGTCTACGGCGCCACCAAAGCGGCGGTGATCGGACTGACGAAGGCCGTCGCCGCCGATTTCATCAAGCAGGGCATCCGCTGCAACGCCGTCTGCCCGGGTACCATCGAATCGCCTTCGCTCGGGGAGCGCATCGCAGCCGTGTCGCAGGAGACCGGCCGTTCGGTCGACGTCGTGCGGCAGGATTTCATTGGCCGCCAGCCGATGGGACGGCTGGGGACGCCGGAGGAAGTCGCCTGGCTCGCTGTCTTTCTTGCGAGCGACGAAGCGAGCTATATTACCGGTCAGGCCCATCTCGTTGACGGCGGCATGGCGCTGTAGATTTCGGCCAAGGCTTCGGCTCCGCAAGATTTCGGTTTCAACAAAACTTCACTTTCAGAAAAGCTCGCTGCCATGAACATCCTGATCACTGGCGCGGCTGGGATGGTCGGGCGCAAGCTCACGGCGCACTTGCTCGCCGAGCGTGCCCTCAACGACAAGCCGATCGAGCGCCTCGAGCTCCTCGACGTCACCCAGCCGGCGCGCCCCGATGAGTTTTCCACGCACGTTGAAGCGGTCGGGGCCGACATCGCCGATCTCGGCACCGCACGCGCTGCCATTGCCGGCCTCCCGGATGTGATTTTCCATCTCGCCGCGGTGGTATCCGGTGAAGCCGAGCTCGATTTCGAGAAAGGCGTCCGCGTCAACTTCGACGGCGCCCGCGCGCTGCTCGAAGCCATTCGGACCGTCGGCGGCGGCTATTGCCCGCGCTTTGTCTTCTCCTCGTCGATCGCGGTATTCGGTGCGCCGTTCCCTGATCCCATCCCGGACGATTTCGCCCTGACTCCGCTGACCTCGTACGGCACCCAGAAGGCGATGGTCGAACTGATGCTCGCCGATTACACACGCCGCGGCTTCGTCGATGGCGTCGGCATCAGGCTGCCGAACGTCGTCGTGCGGCCGGGCAAGCCGAACAAGGCCGCGTCGGGTTTTTTCTCCTCGATCATTCGCGAGCCGCTCAGCGGCGAGGAAGCGGTGCTGCCGGTCGACGAGAGCGTTCGCAACTGGCACGCCAGCCCGCGCGCGGCCGTTGGTTTTCTGGTCCATGCGGCCGGACTTGACGGTAAGGCGCTGGCGCCGCGCGTCAACCTCACCATGCCCGGCTTTTCGTGCACCGTCGGCGAGCAGATCGCGTCGTTGCGCAGGATCGCCGGCGAGAAAGTCGCGGCGCGTATCCGACACGCGCCGGACCCGCTCGTGCAACGCATCGTCGCGGGCTGGCCGGGCCGCTTTGACACCCGCCGCGCGGCCGAACTCGGCTTTAAGGCCGAGACTTCGTTCGACGCCATCATTCGCGCCCACATCGACGATGAGCTCGGAGGCAAGATCGCTGCGTGAGGCTTGAAGCATGACTCTTCCCACGCGCCGTCTCCGCAGCTTAAGTGTTCGTCATGCGCTTCGAGAAGACTCTCATTCCGGCGACCCTGGTGCGCCGCTACAAGCGTTTTCTCGCCGACGTGGTGCTGGAGAGCGGCGACATCACCACCGTTCACGTCCCCAATCCGGGCGCCATGACCGGTCTCGACCGTCCGCTGTCGCGGGTATGGCTATCGGATTCCGGCAATGCGCTGCGGAAATATCCCTGCACCTGGGAGCTGGTCGAAACCGATCTCGGCAGCGGTGCGGAACTTGTCGGCATCAATACCGGCCAGCCGCATCAGCTCGTGGCGGAGGCCATCGAGAGCGGATTGATCCCGGAACTTAGCGGCTATCCATCCGTGCGGCGCGAAGTGAAGTACGGGCAAAACTCGCGCATCGACTTTCTTCTCGACGACCCGGCCCGAACGCCTTGCTACCTGGAGATCAAGAACGTCCACCTCGTCCGCAAGCCGCACCTCGCCGAGTTCCCCGATTGCGTGACCGAGCGTGGCACCAAGCATCTGCGCGAGCTTGCGGCCATGCGGGCGAGTGGCATGCGGGCCGTGCTGCTTTTTGTCATTCAGGTCCCCTCGGCGGAGCGCTTTGCCGTGGCCGGCGACATCGACCCGGCCTATGCGGCGGCTTTCGGCCTGGCGCGCGCGGAAGGCGTGGAAATGCTGGCCTGGCGCTGTGACGTCGGCCTTCAAGGAATAGCCATCGCCACCCCGGTTCCTGTCGTCGGATAGCCCGCTGGCGGCGGGCTTTGCTTGCGTTGGGCCCGGGCATGCCTACATTGTTGTTTCGTGGTTTTCGTCTGATCCCGTGACTTCACGCCACAACCGCTACGCGATGGCGGCGACGCCTGACAGTTTCGCCGTGAATAGTTAGGCCATAATAGCTACGCCATGACATACGTTGACGCGACCGTAACGCCGCTTCGCAAGACCGGACAGATCAAGCTCTACGGCCCGGCCGCTTTCGAGGGCATGCGCAAGGCCGGACGACTGGCGGCCGAGTGTCTCGATATGCTGAGTTCCGAGATCAGGCCCGGCGTCACCACCGACCATATCGACCGGCTGGTCTACGCGTTCGGCCTGGAGCACGGCGCGCTGCCGGCAACGCTGATGTACCGCGGCTACCGCAAGGCTACCTGCACGTCGGTCAACCACGTCGTTTGCCACGGCATCCCGAGCGACAAGCCGCTCCGCGAGGGCGACATCGTCAATGTCGATGTCACATTGATCCTCGACGGATGGCATGGCGATTCCAGCCGCATGTACGCCGTCGGTGAAATTCCCCGCCGCGCCGAGCGGCTGATCGAAGTCACCTACGAAGCCATGATGCGCGGCATCGCCGTGATCAGACCCGGCGGCACCACCGGCGACATCGGCCACGCCATCCAGACCTTCGTCGAGGCGCAGCATATGAGCGTGGTGCGCGACTTCTGCGGTCACGGCCTCGGCCGGCTGTTCCACGATGAACCCAATATCGTCCATGTCGGCCGCCCCGGCGAAGGCATCGTGCTCAAACCCGGCATGTTCTTTACCGTCGAGCCGATGATCAATCTCGGCCGTCCGCATGTGAAGGTATTGTCCGACGGCTGGACGGCGGTCACGCGCGACCGCTCACTGTCGGCGCAATTCGAGCACTCGGTCGGCGTCACAGAGACCGGCGTCGAAGTTTTCACGCTGTCCCCGAAGAACCTCACCAAGCCGCCCTATCTTGTGTAAGGCCGGCGACCGGCGAGAATTCGCCGGTCACAGTCCGAGATCGCTCAGTCCGGGATGATCGGCCGGGCGCGGCGCGGGCCGATCCCAGAAGAACTTCCGCTCCTCCTCCCGGATCGGCACGTCGTTGATGCTGGCGTGCCGCTGCCGCATCAGGCCGTTCTCGTTGAACAGCCAGTTTTCGTTGCCGTAGGCGCGGTACCACGCGCCGTCAGCATCGCGCCACTCGTAAGCAAAGCGCACGGCAATGCGGTCGTCGGTAAAGGCCCAAAGCTCCTTGATGAGCCGATATTCGGATTCCTTTCGCCATTTGCGCGTCAGGAACTCGACGATCGCGGGACGCCCCCTGATGAACTCGCTCCGGTTCCGCCACTCGCTGTCGATCGTATAGGCGAGCGCCACTTTCGCCGGATCGCAGGTGTTCCACGCATCTTCGGCCTTGCGAATTTTCTCCATCGCTGTTGCCCGCGTGAATGGCGGCACCGGCGGCCGATATTCCGTCGCTTCGTTCATGAACGGTGCCCCTCAATGACCGCACCCGCGGTCCGCGCGCGCAACGCCCGGTTCTCGGCTTCGAGTGTCGCGATGCGGCCACGCAGCGGCGACACGGCAGCCTCGATCTCGGCGACGGTGAAACGCGGCGTGATGTGCTGCGGACAATTCCAATCGAAGGTTTCGAGATGCAGGAGAAAAGCCCGCTCAGGTTTCCCCTTGTAGCCGGGAAGCTCGAGGCGCGCCGCAAGATCAGGCGCAGCGCCAAGCTCGCGCGCTTCCATGTGCGCGAAAATCTTGAGACGCCTGCGGTTTGGATAGTCCATCAGGATGAGCGAAACGCGATCATCGGCGGCGACGTTGCCGAGGCTGATATATTGCCGGTTGCCGCGAAAGTCGGCAAAGCCGAGCGTGGTCTCGTCGAGCACCTTCAGAAGGCCCGCCGGTCCGCCGCGGTGCTGCACATAGGGCCAACCGCTCTCCGATACCGTCGCCAGATAAAATGAATCTCTTGCTTCGATGAACGCCGCCTCGTCGGGGCCGAAGCGATCGAACGCACGATGGCCCTTGAACCCTTCCCACATTTCGCGGCTGCCGTTCGCCGCCTGCGCGGCCCGAACGCTGGGAGTCGAAGCCATTTCGAGGAATTTATAGGTCATGATCGCGCACTCCAAAATCTCACTTGCGTGCCGGCCGAGCCAGCCTTGACTGGTACATAGGCCCCTCCGGCCGGAGCGATAATCTGGGCAGTTGACAACTCTTTATTGCTGTTTCAGCAATAATAGATGGACCGCCTCGAAACCATGCGCGCATTCGCTGCCGTCGCGAAGTTCGGCAGCTTCGCCGAGGCCGCGCGAAAGTTGCGGCTGTCTCCTTCGGTCGTCACCCGCGCCGTAGCCCAGCTGGAGGACCAGCTCGATCTGTCGCTGCTCGCCCGAACGACGCGATCAGTCCGCCTGACCGAGCGCGGCCGGATCTACCTCGAAAGCTGCGAACAGATCTTGGCGGATATTGACGAAGCCGACCGGAGGGTCCGTGGCGAGAATGCCGAGCCTCGCGGCACCCTGACGGTCGCTGCGCCGATTCTATTCGGCCGGCTGCATGTCCTGCCTGTCGTCAACATCGTCCTGCGCGAGCACCGCGCGCTGGCGATACGATTGAGCCTGTCGGATCGCAACATCCAGCTCGTGGACGAGGGTATCGACGTCGCCATACGGATCGGCGAACTGGCGGACAGCAGCCTGATCGCGGTCAGACTAGGTGAAGTCAGCCGCGTCCTGGTGGCGAGCCCCGATTATCTGAAACACCGCGGCATTCCGAAAACGCCCGGCGGACCTTGCCCGTCACGACATCATCGCGTTCGAGGGCATCGGCGCCGCTGACGAGTGGCGCTTTGGCCCAGGTGAAAAGCCGGTGCACGTGGAACCCCGGTTGGCCGTCAACAGCGCCGACGCCGCCATCGCCGCCGCGGAGGCCGGTGTCGGCATTACCCGCACGCTGTCCTATCAGGCGCGGTCTTCCGTGCTTGCCGGCCGCCTGGTCACGATCCTGCAAAAGTTCGCGCCGCCGGCGTCGCCCGTCAGTGCGATATATCCGGCGCGGCGCATCGCGTCGGCCAACGTCGCGGTCTTCGTCAAGACCGCTCGGGATTATTTCAAATCCCATCCGCTCGTGCCGGTGGCGGAGTGGCGGCCGGCGGCCAAGGGCTGACAAGGAGCACGCGGCCGGTCCGCGCCACAGCGAACGCATCGCAATCCGATTGCAAAATAACGTAATCCGGTCATCCTTGTGGGGTGTCGGCTGGCTGCGGAGTTGCCTGCTCGTTCCCATGCTGGACAAGAAGCGCGCCCACAATAGCGGCCTCGCCGAGGCGCCGCCGCATTATCACGGCCATCGCGAGCGGCTGCGCGAGCGATTCCGCGAGGCCGGGGCCGAGGCGTTGTCGGACTACGAATTGCTCGAAGCGGTGTTGTTTCGCGCGCAGCCGCGGCGCGACGTCAAGCCGCTCGCCAAGACGCTGATCGCGACCTTCGGCTCTTTCGCCGAAGTGATTTCTGCACCGGTCACGCGGCTCGCGGAAGTCAAAGGTTTAGGCGACGCCACCATTACCGAACTCAAGCTGGTGCAGGCGGCGGCGAGCCGGCTGATCCGCGGCGAAGTGAAGAAGCGTCCTGTGCTGTCGTCGTGGTCGGCCGTGCTCGACTATTGCCGTTCGGCGCAGGCGTTCGCCGACCGCGAGCAATTTCGCGTCATCTTCCTCGACAAACGCAACCGCCTCATCGCCGACGAATTGCAGCAGGTCGGCACCATCGATCACACTCCGGTCTATCCGCGCGAGGTGGTCAAACGCGCGCTGGAATTGTCGGCGAGCGCCATCATTCTCGTCCACAACCACCCCTCCGGCGACCCCACGCCGTCACAAGCCGATATCCAGATGACGCAACAGATCATGACGGTGGCGAGTAGCCTTGGCATCGCCTTGCATGACCACATCATCGTCGGCAAAGACGGTCACGCCAGCCTCAAGGGGCTCAAGCTGATCTGATGCGGACGGAGGCGCCATGGCGCGCGAGATAGCGAGACGACAAGATACCGCGCCGGTGCGAAGCCTGTTCGCCTTCGCATTGGGAGCGGTGGCCATCGGCGCGATCGCGGTCGGCGCGATTGCCATTGGCCGCGTTGCCGTCGGCCGCATGGCGATCGGCAAGGCGCGTTTTAAATCGCTGGAGGTCGATGAACTGACCGTTGGCGAGCTGACCGTCGGGAAATTGAACGTAACCGAACAACGGGGCGTGGAAACCTGAAGCAGGTTTACCCGGTCAGCGCGTGCTGGCGAGTTCCAGGGCGTTGAAGCGGTTGTTCTGCTCGTCGTTCAAATCCTTTTGCAGATTAGCCAACGCGACCGCGATGATCTGAACGGCCCGCCAGCTTGCATCGAGCCGTGCGACAATGGCATCGAGGCGTCCGAGCGGCGTCGGCGGCACGGCAACCCGGCAGGCGACGTCGAATTCACGCGCGGCTCGCTCCAGCGCGTCGGCAACGGCCGCCGTCGCCGGACGCTGGGCGTCGGTCGGCTGCACGGCCTGTTCGAGCTGCGACGAGAGACGTTTCACTGATTCGGCGCTGGGCTTGCATGATGCTGCGGCGGTCTCAGGCGGCGGCGGTCCGTTGAACCGGGAACGCTGTGCGTCATCAAGCGATTGCGCGAGTTGCTGCAGCGGCGGCCGGACGATCTGCAGCGCCATGATAGTTGCATCGATCTGACGCTCCATGAGTTGCAGGCGTGCCACCGGCTGTGGCGGAATTTCGCTCGGGCAGGATTTGATCAGATAGCCGTTGGCCTGACCCAGCGCGGTCGCGAGCTTCTCCAGCAGCGGTTTTTGCGCGGCGGTCGGCATGATCTGGCGGCTGACGCGTATGATGATTTCGCCCGCCGCCATCCGGTAGGGGCAAAGGTCCGACGGACGCTGCGGCTGATACTTTGCGAAAGCCTGGCCGAAAATATTCTCGTAGCCGAACGTCCATGACGATGACGGCTTCGGCCAAAAGATGTCGTCGTCGAGCCCGGGCCAGGCGAGTACCGGATAGAGCAGTGTCGGCGGTGCGGTCGTATTCTCCCGCGGCTCCGGCGCGCTGGTTTCGGAATGGGCCAGCCGCCGCCAGTGGTGATGATGCCCCCCTCCCGCCAATCGGAAATGAAAAGGCCAAAGACGCAGGCGGTAAGCATTTGCCTGCTGCGGTGGAATGAGAGCGATGAGTGAGAGCGCCAGGACGCCAACGCGGGCGATGCGTGCGGGCATGGATCCGTCGCTCCGAACCAGGCCTTGCGGTGTAACGATAACGCGCTCGGGCGAAACAGGTTCCGTTGCAGGAACCTTATTAACGCTCGTTTTCGATTATTGCGAACCGCGAGGCCGGGAAAGAATAACCTGGGTGCAGCGGAACAGCGCGATGGTTTTTCCGCTGACCTCGCTCTTGACCTCGGCATCCCAAACCTGGGTCGTGCGGCCGCCATGGACCAGCCGCGCCTCGCAGCTTATTCCGCCATCGAGCGCGGTGCCGATGAAGTTGGTCTTGAGTTCGGCGGTGGTGAACCCGGCGCCGTCCGGCAGCGACGCGATGCACCCGTAAGCACACGCCGTATCCGCCAGCGCTACGACTGCCGCGGCGTGGAGGTAGCCGTTGGGCGCCACATGGTGTTTGGCGATGTCGAAGCGGCCGCGGACAAACCCGGGTTTTATTTCGACCCAATCGTGCCCCAGATGATCGGGCAAATATCCGGCCTGCCTGGCGCGAAAGGGCGCAACCGCGTCATTCATTCGCGCCCCTTCCATCGGCGTTCCCGCGGCCGCACATTGCGATCACGGCCGTACCATCGTGAGATGATCGACGCCTTCCGGTACGCGCAACCAGGTGTTGGGTTCGTCTTCCTCGAAGCGCCAGGTCTGTCCGCGCGGTGATAACAGGACCAGATCGCCCCGATCGATCCGCCACGCGACCGGACTGAAACGGGTCACGATCACGTCGCACCCGGGCTGGATCTTGAGCAACAAATTTTGCGGCGGGGCGGGATTGTTGGCTGCGGCGGGATTGCTTGCCGGAGCTGGATTGTTTGCCAGTGTTAGAACGCAAATCGGCTTACCGGCGCCCCGCGAGATCGCCCAATCACCGATCATGTCGTCGGCGGTATGAACCGGCGTCGGCGCGGCGCTTTGCAGAACGTAACGGCCCTCGCCAGGCTGGAAGCCGTCGAAAATGCCGTCCTCGGCCTCGCTAAGCTCCAAGACCGGGTTGCCGCGGGCGTCGAGCAATCGGAGCGAGCCGAAGGTGTCGAGTGCCCAGCCGACGATGTCCTTGGTGGACGGAAACAAGGTTGCACAGTTCCGATCGATGTCCAGCCTGCTGCCGCCGGTCACGGGCTCGGCACGAAACGTGAAACGGCAAACCTTGTCGTGATCGGCGTTGGAAAATTCCCAAGTCCCCGTAATGGTTTTGGCGGTGTCGGCCGGGTTCGCCGGCTCTTGCGCCAGCCCGGCGCCGCACAGGCCGCACGCGACGGCGAACCCGATCACGACACCCCGGCCCAGGCGGAAACCGCTTGTATTCATGCCGGAAAGCTAGCACGCATGTGCCACGCCGTCATCGCGTGGCCGACCGGCGGCGCTGCGTTTGCCACCGGCCACCGCGAGCGCGGCAAAATCGTGGCCACCGCACGCTGTGGGTTGCGCCAATGCGCCGCTTGTGATCGCTGCGGCGCGCTTTACATTCTACGTGGCAGTCATAGCGGGCGCGGATCGCGCCCTTGGCGGAGCAGATGTACCAGGACTCGAATCACTCGGAACGCCCTCGTCTGGAGCCGGAAATCATTCCGCCTGCCCGTGGCCGGCGCGGCTCCGATTGGCAGCCCGACATGTGGCCCCCGTACGGCTCGACGGGCGGCAGCACCCAGCGGCTCTATGTGGCGAGGCTCGGACCGGTCGGTCTCGCGTTCCTCATGCTGCTGATCGGTATCGTGATCGGCGTCATCACGCTCGCCGTGGTGGGCGCGATCCTGATCTGGATACCGGTCCTGGCGCTCTTGCTTGGCGCCGGCGTGGTTTACCGGATGTTGCGCCAGCACCGCGGCTAAGGTCCCGGCGCGGCGGGTGGTGAGGCGTACACCACCCATTAACCGATGCCCCTTATGAATTGATTAACCATACGGACCACGTCCGGCGGCATGGTCTTGAGTTGGGTGCGGGGACCAGCGCGCCGAAAGCCCGGACTTCCGGGCGCCCAGCGCGCGTGCGTGCGGCGCCAAGACGCCTTGGCCAAAAGAGTCGAAAAGGAATGTTCGAAGCCCCTCGCCCAACCCAAACGGCAGCCGTTGCCACGGCCGACGCCGCCATCGGCTTACCTCCGGGCGACGGGATCGATTACCGCAGAATCCTTTCGGTCCTCTGGCGCGGCAAGACGACAATCCTGGCGACGGTCGCAGCGTCGCTGCTCATGGCATTGCTGTTCGTGGTTCTCACGCCGCACCGCTACACGGCGGTCACACAGATCCTGATCGATCCAACGGATTTCCGCGCGGTCAATAACGAACTCAGTCCGCCCAATCAGGCGAACGACGCCACCGTCCTTCAGGTCGAAAGCCAGGTCCGGGTTTTGATGTCGGACAGCGTATTGCGCCGTGTGGTCAAGACCGAAGGCTTGGAAAACGATCCCGAATTTGTCGGCGCCGATGCCGGCGACACCGCCGATGCCGCCACCGCAGCCCTGAACAAACTCAGGCGCATCGTCCAGGTCAAGCGCGCCGAACGGACCTACGTGGTCGACGTGAGCGTTACCGCTCGCGAGCCGGCCGAGGCCGCGCGCCTCGCCAACGCGGTTGCGCAGGCCTATTTGGCCGAACAGACCGATGTCAGGTCGGAGGCGGCGCGTCAGGTCTCGCAATCACTGACCGCGCGTCTCAACGAGTTGAAGGATCGCGTGCGGCAAGCGGAAGAGCGGATCGAGGAATTCAAGGCGCGCAACAACATTCTCGGGTCGAGCGGCCTGCTGGTGAACGAACAGCAGCTTTCTGAAATGAACAATCAGCTCACGCTGGCGCGGGCGCGCACCGCCGCGACGAAAGCGCGGCTCGATCAGGTCAGACAGGTGCAGCTTTCCAAGGACGCCTTCGGCGCCTTCCCTGAGGCGATACAATCCCAGACCATCACCGCGTTGCGCAGCCAATATGCCGAAGTGATGCGCCGTGAGGCCGAACAAACAACCTCGCTCGGCTCGCGCCACCCGGCAATACTCGAAATCCAGGCCGAAGCCGAGCGCCTGCGGCACGTGATAAACGACGAGGTCAATCGCATCGCCCTGACCGCCCGCACCGAATATGACAGCGCGCGCGCGAGCGAGGCGACCATCGCCGCCGACGTGGAAAAGTTGAAAAGCCGCGCGGTCAGCACCAACGAGGCGATGGTGGCGCTACGCGAGCTTGACCGCGATTTGACGGCCAACCGTACCGTTTATGAAGCTTTTCTCGTCCGTGCCAAGGAGACCAGCGAACAGGAGCGTGTCGATACCAAGAACATCCGCGTGATCTCGCCGGCCGGGGTCCCGCTGTGGCGGAGCTTCCCGCCGTCGAACCGGCTGCTCGCGCTGGCCGCGCTGGTGTTCGGAATTGCAGCCGGCGCCGGCGTCGTGCTGGGCAGGGAGGCCTTCGGCTCCAATACACCCCGCGCCCCGCGCGCGTCCCGCGGCAAGCTGGCAGACACCGCCCGTGGCTATTTGCCGACCGGGCGGCGATCTTCGATACCGATCCTCGCGGTCTTGCCGGATGTCGATGTTTCGTTCGGGTTGAGCGCCGCGGAAGACCCGCGGTCGCGCTTCGCCAAGGAACTCCACAAGGTCCAGGAGGCGGTGCTGTCGGGCGGGAAGGCGAACGGCAATTCGAGCATCCTGGTCGTCGCCTCCGACGACGATGACGGCACCGTGGCAGTGTCCCTCATGCTGGCCGCTGTTGCTGCCGTGAAGCAGCGCGTGCTGTTGATCGACGCCGACCTCGAGCGCCGGACGCTGTCTTCGATCGATGCCGATCAGACCGAGGCTGGACTGGTGGACGTCGCCATCGGCCGCCGCGACCTTTCCGACGTGATCGTTCGCGACCGTGAAACCAACATCGATCTGGTGCCATTCGTATCGCCGAGCAGCCGCCGCGACCGCCGGATCAACGAGGAAGATCTCAAAGAGGCATTCGACCTGACAAAGCGCTTCGATACGGTGATCGTCGCGGCTGTCGATTTGAGCCGCAATCCGAGCACGGATTTCTTTGCCGGCCTCGTCGACCACATCCTGCTGGTGACCAGGGCGGACGGCCGCAGCGAGGGCGCGGTGGCCAGCTTCGTCTCGCACCTCGGTCCCGATGCGCAAAAGATCCGCGGCGCCGTCCTCACCGACGGCGAGCAGTCCGGACAATCGCGCCGTGGCGAAGCTCTTTAGCCCCGCGCAGGGAAGAGCGACGTGTTGCAGCTCGATCTGACTCCGGCCCGAGGTCCGGCCGTCGGCCGCGCTATCGACGCCGACACGCTCATCCGCACCATTCTCGTAGCCGCAGTGTTCTTGATGCTGTGGATTTCGTTCCGGCCGTTCCAGAGTCTTGCGGACGCCCAGGGAGTCACCGAGGCCGGCAAC
Source organism: uncultured Alphaproteobacteria bacterium (assembly GCA_963850245.1). Taxonomy (GTDB): domain Bacteria; phylum Pseudomonadota; class Alphaproteobacteria; order Rhizobiales; family Xanthobacteraceae; genus BOG-931. Next base: position 157,267 of record CAWKLA010000007.1, read on the forward strand.
CTCGCCAACCAGATTGGCTATTCGCTGCTGTTCGTCGCGCTCGCGGCCTGGCTGATGGCGCATCAGCCGCGGCGATTGCTGCTTCTGATGCGGCCGATTTTCGTTGCGGCGCTGGTCTGGTTTGCGCTGACGGTCGTCACGTCCTGGGAGCCGGCGCTTTCCGCTCGCCGCTTTGCCTTCACGCTCATCGCACTCGGCATCGCCGGCATCGTGCTTCTGGTTCCGAAGAACATCCGGCATTTCGCCGACGTGCTGGCCGCCGACGTGCTCATTGTCCTGGCTCTCTGCTATCTCGGCGTGCTTTTCGTCCCGCAACTATCGATCCACCAGACCACCGACTTCTTGGAACCGGAACTCGCCGGCGCATGGCGCGGTGTGTTCGGACACAAGAACGAAGCCAGCGCGACCATGGTGATCTTCGTCTTCATCGGGCTGTTCGTGGCGCGGGTGCGCAGCGGCCTGCTCGGCGCCGCAATCGTCCTGCTGGCTTCGACGTTTCTTTTTTTCACCCAATCCAAGACATCGATCGTCGTCCTGCCGCTCGTGCTGCTCGTTTCCAGCATCATGCCGCGGATACGCCGGCCGGCCTTGGGGATAGCCCTGGCGCTCTCCTTTGTGGTTGTCTTCAACATACTTTCGATCGGCTCGGTCTATTCCGAGGGCATTCGCAAACTGCTCGAGGTGGTGCTGACAGACCCGACCTTCACCGGCCGCGCCGACGTGTGGCAATTCGTCTCGGAGCACCTGACGCAGCGGCCGCTGACCGGCTTCGGATTTGCGGCGTTCTGGGGCACCCCGGAAGTCGTTTACGGAATGGGCCAGGATGAAGTCTGGGCGAACAATGCCGGCCACGCCCACAATGGTTACCTTGATCTCGCCCTCACCGTCGGCATTCCGGGGGCGGTGCTGGGCTTTCTCTGGCTGGTCATATTGCCGCTGATGGATTTTTACCGCTCGCCGCGCGAGCCGTCGGCTGCTCCGCTGGAAATGTTGTTTCTGCGGGTCTGCCTGTTTGCGGCCTACGCATCATGCTTCGAGAACATGCTGTTGCGGGAGGGCGTGGCCGCGCTGTTTTTGTTCACGGCAACCTTCGGATTGCGCCTGCTCTCGGTGACCCGTGTGAGGGCCTGAAAAGGGCTGCCGGTGCGCTCTCACCGGGATGGTTAACGGAAGCTTTTCACGCGCCAGGTCCTTAAGCCTAATACTTGAATACGCTTTGGTTCTCGCCACCCGGCCGCTAAATGCTGGCCAGGGAGCGTGAAAAGCATGACGGCCCAGGTTGGCTGCCTTTGTTTCGATTCCGCCGGCGAAACACGATGGGAAATACCGGTTGCGACCATCGGCGGACTACCGATTGCGGTCATTGATCGGACCCGGTCGGCGCAGCTCATTGTCGACGTTGCTCTCCAACGACGCGACGCCGCGAAGCAACCGCTCGTCTTCACCTCGGCGAATGGCCAGGTGCTGTCGATGTGCGCCCGCGAACCGCAGCTCCGCGATCTCTTTCTACAATCGGACCTTATTCATGCCGACGGCATGCCGCTGGTATTCGTTTCGAGGCTCTTCCACAACACGCCGCTGCCGGAGCGCGTCGCTACGACCGACCTGTTTCATGACGTCGCGCTGGTGGGACAGCGCCGCGGCGCGCGAATGTTTCTGCTCGGTGCGCACAACGCGGTTGCGAACCAGTCCGCGCAGCGCGCCAAAACGCTTTATCCCGATCTCGATATCGTCGGCCACGCCGGCGGATATCTGCGCCGCGAGGGCGATGTTGAGCGGATCATCGATACGATCAACGCGGCGCGACCGGACATTCTCTGGCTCGGGCTCGGCGCGCCGGCGGAGCAATTATTCGCCATGCGCTACCGCGATCGTCTGCGCGGCGTGGGCCTGATCAAGACGTCGGGCGGCCTGTTCGATTTCCTGTCCGGTAAGAATACGCGCGCGCCGGGCTGGATGCAGAGCGCCGGGCTCGAATGGGCCTATCGGATTTATCTCGAGCCGCGGCGCCTGGCGGGCCGCTACCTCATGACTAATCCGCACGCGCTGTTTCTGCTGCTTACCCGAACTGGGCAGGCGAGCACGCCGGCCTGGCACCAGGCCGACAGCAAGTAACCACTGGAGTACCCCGCGTATGACCGAACGTTCTGCACCCTCGGTCTGTCTGTGCGTTCCGACGTTTCGACGCCCGGAGGGGCTGCGCAAACTGTTGGAGCACATCGAGCGCTTGAACTATGCCGGCAGTCTCACCATCGTTGTCGTCGATAACGACGCGGAAGCGCGCGCCGGCGCCGCAGTCGTCGAAGAGGTCGCGCCGAACTTTCGTTTTCCGATCCGCTCCTATATCGAGCCGCGCCGCGGCCACACCTACGCCTATGACCAGGCCTTCGTGCAGGCCTGCCGGTCCGACCCGGCGCCTGATTTCATCGGCGTGCTCGATGACGATGAATATCCCGATCCGAATTGGCTGACGGAAATGATCCGCATCGCGCATAAATTCGACGTCGAGATCGTCGGCGGTCCGGTGCTGCCCGTGTTCGACGCGCCGGATCACTGGCTGGCGAAGAGCGGCCTCTATACGCCGTATCGCTACAAGACCGGACTGGTTTCGATGATCTACGGCACCGGAAACATGGTGATACGGCGCGCTACCCTCGAGCAATATCTCGACGAGCCGTTCCTCCACGACTACGCGTTCACCGGCGGCAGCGACGAGGAGTTTTTCTTTCGCTGCCGCCGAGATGGACGCACCTTCGCGTGGGCCGACGAAGCGATCGTGTACGAGACGACGCCCCCCTCGCGAACCACCGTCGGTTATTTGCTGCGCCGGATGTTCCGCAAAGGCACCGGCGCTTCCCGCGTCGAGCGCAAATTTGCCGGATCGGCGATCGGCGCGATACGGCGCTGGTGCAAGGGCCTCGGCCTGCTCGGCTCGGGGACTTTGTTTCTTCCAATCGCCGCGCTGGGCGGCCGCCCGGCGATCATGCGCAGCCTGATCCTGGCCGCGCGCGGCTCCGGACGCATCGCCGCCGAATTTGGCTTCTTCTACGAGGAATATCGCTAGACCATGCTCGCTCCACGACCACAGGACCCGAATACCGGTTCGCTGCCCCAACGGGTCACCAACATGGCCTCGCGCTTCATCGCGCGCCAAAGCCGCAGCAAAGTGCTGCCGCTGCGCAACGCGCAGCCGATCGTGACGTTCACGTTCGATGACGTGCCGGCGTCGGCCTGCGAGGAGGGTGCGGATATCCTCGAGCGGCACGGCGCCCGCGGAACCTTTTACGTCGCCGGCGGCGGTTGCGGCACCGCGGACCCGGGCGGACCGTTGCGCGCGTCGATCGACCAGCTCAGGACGGTGTGGGCGAACGGGCATGAGATCGCGTGCCACACCTATTCCCATCCCGCGATCCGGCACATGAGCCTCGACGAAATAGGCGTGGAGCTGCAGCGCAATCAAGCGCTCTTGAGAAAGATCGACAGCGATATCGTGTTGCGCAATTTCGCCTACCCGTACGGCGACCTTTCAGTCCGTACCAAGCGCTACCTGGAAGGATGCTTCAATTCCTGCCGCTCGGGCCACCCCGGCATCAACACCGGAGCAGCGGACCTCGGTGGGCTCGACGCCTGGCCGTTGCAGAATGCGGTGGTTGATCGCGCCAAGCTTGCCGAACTGATCGACGCGACGGTGCGAACTGGCGGCTGGCTGATCTTCTACACCCATGACGTGGCCGATCCGCCAAGCCTTTATGGAGTTTCGCCGGACCTTCTCGACTGGACCGTCGGCACGGCGAAAGCGGCGGGATGCGTTCTGACGACCGTTGCAGACAGCCTTCATCTCATTCGCGGCGGAGCCCATCCGAAATGAGCGACTCCGCGCCCTTCGAAATGCTGGTCGCCGCGGATGCACCCGCGGCCGACGACGCCCGATCCCAAGATCGCGACGCACCGGCTTCGTCGGCCGACGCGCCGCTCGCGCCCAATTCGACATCGCCCTCCGTGACTGTGGTCATCGCAGCCTACAACGCCGAGAAGTTCATTCGCCCGACCATCGAAAGCGTGCTGGCGCAATGCGTGAGAGACGTCGAGCTCATCGTGGTCGACGACGGCTCGACGGACGGCACCGCCGAAATTCTGCGCACTTTTCCCGACCACCGCCTGACCGTGATTCGGCAGGAAAATCGGGGCGTCAGCGCCGCGCGGAATACCGGCCTTGCCGCCGCACGCGCGCCGTACATTTTCTTTCTCGACGCCGACGATATCCTGCTGCGGGATTCGCTGCGCCGCATGATCCTCGCGCTGGATAAATCGCCGCGGCATGTCGCCTGTTTCGCGCACCACCTGCGGATCGCGGAGGACGGCGCGGAAATCTCGACGCGAGCGGACCTTCGCTGGAAGCTGTTCCCCGCTGAAAATACCCTGAGCCATCTGGTCGAGAAGAACTTCATCGTTTGCGGCGCCATCTGCATCCGGACAGAAGCCGCGCGAGCGGTGCGCGGCTTTAGCCCAGCGCTCAAGCTCGGCGAGGATTGGGAATTCTGGTGTCGTCTTGCGGCGCTGGGCGACTTCATCGCGCTGCCCGATCACGTCGCTCTGCTGTATCGGCAGCGCTTCAGCAGCGCCAATTACCGACTGCGCAGCGACCCACTACGCCAGAATTTCGAGGCCATCGACGCGGTGTATTCCAACCCCGCGATCCGGCAAAAATTCACGCCCGCCGAATTCAGGCGCAAACGGCGCCGGGCGGAAATCGACGCATTCTGGGCCGGCGCGCGCAACGAATACCTGCAGGACCGGATATTCGGATTCCTGAAGCACCTGACCATCGGTGCGCTTTTCTATCCGGACAGCATTCTGCGGCCGCGCCTCGTTTTTCTCTTCCTCCGCGGCCTGCAGCGTCACATCGGGCGGCCGGCCGGCAGCCGCGTCAATCCGTAAAGGAGATCACAATGGGTGTTGGAGCGACGGAAGTGCGCGCTCTTTGCGCGCTCAAGCGGAGCGGCGAACTCGGCGACGAAATTCTCAGTCTCGGGCGCCCCGAAATCTATATTCCCGCACACCAGCTCAAGGCGCTCGCGACGGCGTATGACCTCGGCTGGAGCGATGCCGACATCGCAAAAGTGGCCACGGAAACATACGCCGAGCCGTTTCTCAAACTGCTGGGTTTCAAAACTATCCGGTCGCTTGACGTTTCGGGCTATCAGGAGGCCGACATCATTCACGACCTCAATCTGCCGATCCCCAAGCACCTCGAAGCCACGACGTCGTTCCTTTACGGCAACGGCACGATCGAGCACATTTTCGATATCGCGACCGTTCTCAAGAACATCGTGCGGCTCGTGAAGGTTGGCGGCACCGCCTTCATTTTGAGTCCCGCCAACGGACAATGCGGCCACGGCTTCTATCAATTTTCGCCGGAGTTCTTTTACAACTTCTTCTCGGCGAACGGGTTCGACAACACCCGCGTTTACATTGTCGGCCGCAGTTATCCGCAACGATGGTTTCGCGCCTCCGATCCCAAGGCGTTGCAGCAGCGCATCGAGTTCATGACCGCGGAGCCCGCCGACATCATCGCTATTGCGCGCAAGACCGTCGATCTTCCGGATTTTGTCTATCCGCAGCAGAGCGACTACGCCGATGCGGCCTGGCGGATGTCACCGCAGGAATCCGAAAAGGCTCACGCCGGCTGGGCCAAGCGTCCGCCGGTCTATGCGAAACTGCTCAAAAGAACCTCGATGGCCGCCGCCGTGGCGCTTCGGTATCTGGCCGGCCGAGGCATGCCGGGCGTACCAGGCCGGCCGTTTTTTGAGCCGGTCAATCCGCTGACCGACGCGCTATAAGCGCACGGGCGGCGTTACGTTTTCTCACTCAGCCGCCACCCAGCGCGACCGTGAAAGCCCGATCATGGAGCGGATGCCGGCGACGTCGAACAGGAGGGCGGCGCCCGCATAGGCGATGCCGCCGGCGCAAAACTCGACGAATAACGTCAGCAAGCCGTGCCCGCTCGAGGGGGATCTAACGGCGTACGTCGCCACCGCCAGGGTGGCGGTCGCGGCAAAGACGCGGGCCATGCCCCAGCCGTTCAGCGGCAGCCGGAAAGCCCTTTGCGACAGCCAGGCGCCGACCAGAAGGCCAAACGCCTCCGCGATCAGGACGGCCGCAGCCGTGCCAGGCAAGCCGAACCAAAGCGTCATGGGAAACAGCAGCACCAAATTCAGGATCAGGATCAGACCGTCGTGAGCGACCTGGAGCAGCGGCTTTTCCGCGATCTGAAAACTGATTTGCAGGTAATACTGATTGATGGCACCGCACAGCCGGCCGACGGCGAGCAGCGGCAACAGCGTGGCGACGCTGGCCTGGAATTCGCTGCCGAGCAGCGCTCCCGCCACGACGTTAGCGCAGATCATCAGCCAGACGGTGACCGGCACGATGATGGCGAGCAGAAGCTCCAGCCCCTCGGCCAGTCGCGCGCGTGTCACGGTGGGGCCTGACTCTGCGAGGCTGCGAAACGCGATCGGGAACATCGCCGACGCGACGCTGGCGGCGAGAATGCCGATGAGCTGGCGGGTCATTTCCGCGGTCAGGCCGTAATAGCCGGCGCCACTTTGACCCAGCAGGTAGGCGACGCCCAACTTGTCGAGCGCGCTGTGTAGCGCAATCGCCGCAGCGCCGAGCGTGAACGGCAGGCCGTATCGCATGAACTGGGTGAGATAGACCGTATCAAGTCGAAGCGGTCTGGCAGGCTTCCTCTGCAGACTGAACAAATTGGCGATGATAAAGCTCGCGGCAACGGCCAGAAGCAGGCCAAGCCCGCCGCCGCCAAGCTTGATGGCCGCGTATCCCATCGCCAGTGCGGAAACGCTCCGAATGACCGCAACGGTCATGAACCTGACCGGATTGAACTGAGCCCGTTTGAATTCCTGGCTGATTTCGAACGCCGTCAACGACAACGACATGAAAAGGCTTCCGGCGATGACGCCGACGCCGATGTCGGGACGAACAACAAGCACTACGATCGGCGCGACGCACGCAATCACAGCGACCGTGCCGCCATAGGCCACGATTGCCTCGGCGCGCAGGTCGAGCTCCGGCGATCTCGCCTGATATCGCGCTACCGACTGGCGAATCCACGAGAAGCACATCGCCGAAACGATGCTGGCGATGCTGACGCCGATGACGTAGACGCCATACTCCGCGGGCGACAAAAGATGCGTGTAGAGGATCAGGGCAAAAAAGCCGACAATCGCCGGCACGATATAGGCGGCGAGGTAGATCAGGACATACGGGCTGACCATAACTCCACACCGTCACTTTCAACGCTTCACGGTAGCGACGCCGGCCCTGAGATCAGAGGAACGGTGAGTACGCGTTCCCCGCTCACATCCGGCTTTGATCCAGGGCACGTAATCTAGGCCACGTTTCGGTCGATTTCGTTAATGGGCCCAGCCGGCCTTCATGCCGATCGCTTGAGCCCGGGTTCAGCGATATTCGGTTGGCTCGCCTCGCTCTTGAGCAGCGAGAAATAATGGTCGGCGTATATTTCGGCCGACCGCTTCATCGAGAGATTTTCGGCAACATAGTTTCTAGGGGTCAGCGACGGCAGGCGGTCAAGGAAGCGATCGAGGGCGCGCTCGAAGCCCGCATAGTCGGCGAACCTCTCGCCGCACTCCGCCGAGAAGAACGGCACCGACGATGCCGGCACCATCTCGGTGCCGAAGCGCTTCCAGAGCGGGTCGAGCCAGAAGCCGTTGTCCCACGCAAGAATCGGAACGTTCGACGCCATCGCCTCCTGATAGGCAAACCCCTGAGTCTCGTGCTCGCACAGAAAGATCATCGCCCGCGACCGCTGCAGAAGCCGGCGATAGGTCGGGTGGTCGTGGCCCAGATAGCGAACCACCTCAAACCGGAGTCCACGGCGCGACAACGTTTCCTGGATCGGATTCAGAAGCGTGCCTTCGAACTGATCGTGGTCCCATCTGATCTTGTCGTAGATGAGAAAATCGACGTCCTTGACGCTGCGCGACGCGTCGCTCCACTCGGACAGGTCGATGCCGGCGTACCATTTGGCGCAGGCGTTGCCGTAGACCCGCGCGAACATTTCGTAGATCCACTGCGAGTGGACCAGATAAACATGGAACCGCGGGTCCTCCATCAGATGCGGCGCGAGCATCGGATGGTCATACAGCGCCGGCCCCAATACAGCTGGATTGGGCAAATTCCATCCGTTGAGCAGCCCGGGATAGCCGACCAGGCCGACGGGATAGTCGGGATATTTCCGCGCGGTGGCATAATCGTTGACGCGCACCTGCCAGCCCTGCTGTTCGAGCGATCGCTTCAAAAGCTCAAGACAGACGCCGAACCCGGTCTTCTTCCGATTGCTATGCATCGTGTTGTAGAGCGGCCGTACGACGCGCTTCAGGTACCTGTCGTATTTGATGAAGGTGTCGCGTTCCGCTTCCTTGTAGAAAAGCAGAATGACCTTTTGGTCCGATAGATGTTTGTCGAATGACGGCGGCATTTATTCTGGCTCGACGGAAAGTTCGGGTGGCGGCGGAGGTCAGGCCTCGGCCGGCACCTTCTCGAGGACAAGATGAAAGTCGCCAAGGCGAAGCGACGATCGCGAAACAATTTCTAGCGTCCGGATGAAGGCGTGCAGGACCTTGGACAGCGCCGGACGCCGCTGTCGCAAGTTGCCGAGCTGCACCAACTCGAACACCTTGAAATAGACGACGCGATATCCGTGGCGCCTGCAGAATTCGAGAAGTTTATGGGGCGAAACAAGAGAGTGGTAGATCGTCCGGAACGGCGCGGTGCCGGGCCGGCCGGCGGCCTTGTTGCCGAGCACGACGCGATAGAAAAAGACGTGAAACCAGTGCGGCGTATATTTCGTGATAGCGCCGGTAAACGAGTGCGGATTGGGCGCCGCTATGACGACCAGTCCGTTCGGCGCCAGCGCGTTGGCGAAGTTGATCAACGCCCTGTCGGGACGCTCGATGTGCTCGATGACGTAGTTGCAGACGACGAGGTCGAAATTCTCTCCGGAGAAATCGTGGGTCTGAATGTCGCCGCGGATCTTGGTCCTGGCGTACGTGTTGTTTCGGATCTGATCGTCGTCGATATCGACGACGGTGATGTCGGCCTTTTCGGTCAGCGCCGGCGGCAAGTATGAAATCGACCCGCCGCCCGCCTCGTAGATCTTGATCGGGCTATTGCCGAACCAGCCGGCCAGAAGGCCCTGGAGAAGCGTCAGCGCGTCCTGCGCCGGCAGGATGTCGGGGGCAGCCGTGTCACGGTCGATCAATGCGCCCCGAACGTGCGCGGTACTTGATGTCGACATTTCTCAGCTTGCCTTTTTCTGGCCGGTGAACGGCAGGCCGGTGAGCTTGAGGCCCATCTTGACCTTGTCGCCGAGATTTTTCTGCGACAGGCAGGTAAAGAGGCAAAGCGTCTCGCAGGCCACGGTCTCCTTGCGTCGCTCCGCGCCCTCTTTTCCGTACCAAATCTCGCGCGCCGTCTGGGTGCGCACGTTGCCGATCGGCGGAAAATTCCAGCACACTTCGACGCGGCCGTCCGACCGGATGAAGAAGTTTCGCATGCCGACCCGGCACGGCATGACTTCACGCGGCGCCTTTTCACGGCGGAAATGGTTCGGCCACAGATCGAGCAGCAGTTCGGTATTGAGGATCGGGGCGCCGGCACGCTTCATCGCGATCAGCCGATCCTTCACCGCGATAAGGTCGTCGAGCTCGTCCGGCCCGATCCAGAACTCTTCCTTCGCCTCTTCGGTATGTTGCTCTACCGGCTGCAGATTGACGGCGGTCGCTCCGATGGTGCCGATCCAATTGACGAGATCGGGGATCTGGCGGAAGTTCAACTTGTGCACGACCGCCTTGATGATGATGGGAAAGTCCGCACCGTGCTTTTCCTTCGCACGCGCTACATTGCCGATGCCGGCCACGATGTCGTTCAATGAGTTCTCGATGCCGCGTGAGTAATCGTGAATTTTGGCGTCATGCGAGTCGATCGAGATGTTGATGTTGAAGGGCCGCGCCGCGACCGTCCATTCCGCTACCTTCTCGTTGCCGAAAGCTGCGCCGTTGGTCGTGACGCCCCATTTGAGGCCCAGCTCGCCGCAAAAGGTCATCAGCTCGACGAAACCCTTCTTGATGTACGGTTCGCCGCCGGCGAATTCGATATGATAGTGGCCGATAAAATCCTTCAGATCGGTCAGCGCCTTCTTCCAATCGTCGATCGACATATCCTTGCTGTAATTCGGCCGGCGCCAGTATTCGCAATAGCGGCACTTGTAGTTGCACCGCTCGATCACCTCGCCATAGATCGAAACCGGCACCGTGACGTCGCGGCCGGTCCGCAAGTAGATTTCCTCCGCGACCGCGTTGCGGGCGTGAAGCGTACCGAGACGCGCCAATTCCAGAACATTCACGACTCACCTCGCCGACGTGATGAAGGATTGGCCGGCATGGTCCCACAAAGGGCCGTCATTACGAAGCAATTGCGGGCATAAAGGTTAACCCGGACGGGCGTATTTGCGGTCTGGAAGCTGCGGCAAATCGTGCCTAGATCAATCCACGCCCGCGCGCGAAAAGAGGGGCGACGTAACCTTAACCCTCGGGAACCCATGTTCTCACGACGCGACGCAATGCTGGGTAGCGCAAGTTTGTTCGGAGCGCTGGCGAGCGGCACTTTGGCCGTTCACCATGACGCCGCGGCGCGCGCCGGCACGACCTCGGCAGTCCGGCTGAATCAGCGCATTCCCTACGGCGCGTGCGTGAACCTGGCTCCGCTGGAAAAGGAACCCGACTATCGGCGCGCGCTCGAGACCTATTGCCAGCAGGTCACGCCCGAATACGGTTTTTTCTGGGATTATCTGCGCCCGACCCGCGATCAGTTCGTTTTCGATTTCACCGACAAGGTGATGGCCTTCGCCGACGCCAACGAGATGACCATGCGCGGTCATACGCTGGTCTGGTACGGCGCCATGCCCGGCTGGACAAAAGAGATCGGCAGCGCCGCCGAAGCCGAGCGCGAACTTTCAAATCACATCGAACGCGTGGTCTCGCGCTATCGCGGCAAGATCAAAACCTGGCACGTCGTCAATGAGCCCATCGACGACCCCAAGGGCGCAGTCGCAGGTTTGCGTTCTTCGATCTGGCTGCAACGCCTCGGCGTCAAATACATCGACACGGCATTTCGCCTCGCTCACGAGGCCGATCCGGCTGCCGAGTTATTGATCAACGAGTACGACATCGAATGCGTCGGCGAGCAATTCTCGGCAAAGCGCCAGGCGCTGCTGACGCTGGTGCGCGAGCTGATTGGGCGGGGCGTGCCGCTGCATGGCGTCGGGCTGCAAGGCCACATCAAGGGCAAGTATCAGATCGATGACGATGGTCTGTATAAATTCGTCTCTGAGGTCAAATCGCTCGGCCTTTCGGTCCACGTCACCGAGCTCGACGTCATCGACAAGGAATTTCCCGGACCGATACCGGTGCGCGACGCGATTGTGGCGTCGCGGGCCTATGATTTTCTCAATGCGATATTTGCTGCTACCCGCCCGATGGCGATCACCACCTGGGGTATCACGGACCGCTACACGTGGGTTCCGGTGTGGTTCAAGCGCACCGATGGCCTGCCCAACCGGCCGCTGCCTCTGGACGACTCCTATCGACCGAAGCCGCTCTGGTCGGTGATCGATTATTTCTGCCAAAGGAACATTTAGGACGGCCGCCCGTTGGAGCTTCCGCGCGCACTGTTGCAGCGCAGCACGGTCGCCAAACTGAGGGGCTATTTTCATCCACCTGTCACATAGCCCGCGCAAAGATGTGCCCCGTCGAGCGAATGAGGGGTCACATGAGTGAAATGGCATTACCCGGGTCAATCGAACCCGCAGCCCGCAAGGGACCGGATCTTAGCGGCGCAGTTAATCCTATTACCGGCATCATATTTGGCGGCGTTATCGCCGCGGTGCTGCTATTCGTCGCCTACAGCATCTGGGCCGACGTCGATGCAACCGGCACCCACGTAACGAGCCTCGCGCCCTTCCTGATGCTCTTTGTGGCGCTGCTGATCGCGCTCGGCTTCGAGTTCGTCAACGGCTTCCACGACACTGCGAATGCGGTCGCGACCGTCATCTATACCCGGGCGTTGCCGGCGAACTTTGCCGTCGTCTGGTCGGGCATGTTCAACCTGCTCGGCGTTCTGCTCTCTTCAGGCGCGGTTGCCTTCGGCATCATCTCGCTCCTCCCGGTTGAATTGATCCTGCAGGTCGGCAGCAATGCCGGCTTCGCGATGGTCTTCGCCCTGTTGATCGCGGCGATCATCTGGAATCTCGGCACCTGGGCCTTTGGGCTGCCGGCTTCGAGTTCGCACACGTTGATCGGTTCGATCATCGGCGTAGGCATCACCAACGCGCTGCTGCATGGCCGCAGCGGTACGGCCGGCGTCGATTGGGGCAAGGCGAAAGAGGTCGGCGAAGCCTTGCTGCTCTCTCCGCTGTTCGGCTTCGCGCTCGCGGCTGGTCTGTTGCTTCTTCTGAGGTCCGTCGTGCGCGTTCCGGCACTCTATGCCGAGCCGAAAGGCGATCAGCCGCCGCCGTGGTGGATTCGCGGCATCCTCATCCTCACCTGTACCTTGGTGAGCTTCTTCCACGGTTCCAACGATGGCCAGAAAGGCATGGGCTTGATCATGCTGATCCTGATCGGAACCGTGCCGACGGCATACGCCCTCAATCGCGCCCTGCCGGAAAGCCAACTCCAGTTGTTCGCCTCGCGGTCCGCGGCGGCGAGCAAGGTGATCGAGACAAAGGCCTCGGGCTATAGCGTCATCGGCAATCCGCGCCCGGCTGTGACCGAGTACGTTTCGTCACACGCTTTGACCGAGGGCACGTTCCCGTCGCTGGCGGCTCTGGTCCGCGATATTTCGGATCAGATCACCAAATACGGCTCGATCGCGAAGGTACCCTCGGAGGCGGTCGGCAACACGCGTAACGATATGTATCTTGCCTCCGAAGCGATCCGCTTCCTTATGAAAGACAAGCAAACCGATCTCTCGGCGGAAGACGTAAAAACGCTCAACGCCTATAAGAGCTCTCTCGACGGTGCGACCAAGTTCATTCCCATCTGGGTCAAGATCTCGGTGGCGATCGCGCTTGGCCTCGGAACGATGATCGGCTGGAAGCGCATCGTCGTCACCGTCGGCGAGAAGATCGGCAAGACGCATCTGACCTACGCGCAGGGTGCCTGCGCCGAAATCACGGCCGCGGCGACCATCGCCGCCGCCGACATCTATGGCCTGCCGGTTTCCACGACCCACGTGCTGTCATCCGGCGTCGCCGGCACCATGGCGGCGAACGGGTCCGGATTGCAGCTCTCGACCGTGCGGAATATCGCGCTGGCCTGGGTGCTGACGCTGCCGGCCGCGATGATGCTCTCGGGCTTCCTTTACTGGGTGTTCGTCACGATCCTCTAAAAACGAATCGACTGTAGCTATTCAAACGATCAGGGCGCCGGAGCAATCCGGCGCCCTCTTTCTTTGTTTGTCGCCGCAGCACCCAAGCAGTCGCCGTCATCGCCCCCGAAGACGCACGATAACCACCTCGGGAACAGTCTCCGTCCTCACCTGAAACGGATCGGCGATATCCCGCGTCGCCCAGATCCGCGTCTCGCGGCCCTCGACCACAAGAACGCCCTCCGCCGTCAACCGATGTTCGACGTCGAAACTCGCAGGCCGGAATTCGCTTATCTGCGACGTCAGTTCGACCGCATCGCCGAAGCGGGCCGGCGCAAGAAATCGGGCGCTGGCATCGATGACGGGGATGCCGACGATATCGAAGGCGGCGGCGAAGTCCGCCGGCGCGACACCCAATGCACGCGCGAAAAGGGTTCGCGTGCCCCAATCGAAGAATTCGAAGAAGCGGCTATTGAAAACATTTCCGGCCGGATCGCACTGTCCCCATTCGATCCGAAACTGCCATCGGCTGAGAAAATTGGCCACGCCGTTACCGCTGGCGCCGTATCGGGATAATGCCGCCGCGCCCGATATCCGATAGCGGCGATACCGGCGGAATTGCCCAAGGTTTAAGCATGGATTTCCTGCAAATTTTGCGGCCGCCGCTTAAAAATTAATCGCTCGCAAGGGTAGAATCGGATTCAAAATGGGCGTGCCCTCCCCGTCGGCCCTACATGGTCGTCAAAATTACGGCTAGGAAAACAACGACTTAACGCCTTTCGCCGTTTGGCACGCTCTTTGCGAATTGAACGAGGCGCGACGGCGCCGGGCCGATCGCACGCGTCTAACAGAGGAAATCGCGATGCTCAAATCCATTGGCGCGGTCGCAAAGCGACCGCGGGGTCGTCGTTGGCTTGCGGCCGCGGCGGGTCTTGCCCTTGGCCTGACGGCGGCACTGCCCGCCCAGGCCGAAGATACGATCAAAGTAGGCATTCTCCACTCGTTATCCGGCACCATGGCCATCAGCGAAACAACGCTGAAGGACGTGATGCTCATGCTCATCGACGAGCAGAACAAGAAGGGCGGCGTGCTCGGCAAGAAGCTCGAGGCCGTCGTGGTGGACCCTGCCTCCAACTGGCCATTGTTCGCGGAGAAAGCCCGCGAACTGATCAGCAAGGACAAGGTCGCGGTAGTGTTCGGCTGCTGGACGTCGGTGTCGCGGAAATCCGTGCTGCCGGTGTTCAAGGAGCTCAACAGCATCCTGTTCTATCCGGTGCAGTACGAGGGTGAAGAAAGCGAGCGCAACGTATTCTACACCGGCGCCGCCCCGAACCAGCAGGCCATTCCCGCCGTCGATTATCTGATGAGCGCGGACGGCGGTTCGGTGAAGCGCTGGGTGCTCGAAGGCACCGACTACGTCTATCCGCGCACCACCAACAAGATCCTCGAAGCCTACCTCAAAGCAAAAGGGGTGAAGGACGAGGACATCATGATCAACTACACGCCGTTCGGCTTCTCCGACTGGCAGACCGAAGTCTCGAAGATCAAGGCGTTCGGCTCGGCGGGCAAGAAGACGGCGGTGGTGTCAACCGTCAACGGCGATGCCAACGTCCCGTTCTACAAGGAACTCGGCAACCAGGGCATCAAGGCGACCGACATCCCCGTGATGGCGTTCTCGGTGGGTGAGGAAGAGCTGGCCGGTCTCGATACCAAGCCCCTCGTCGGCCATCTGGCGGCGTGGAACTACTTCGAGTCGATCAAGACGCCGGCTAACGATGCCTTCATCAAGGAATGGCACGACTTCACCAAGAACCCGAAGCGCACCACCAACGACCCGATGGAAGCCCACTATATCGGCTTCAACATGTGGGTGAAGGCGGTCGAAAAGGCCGGCACGACCGATCCCGACAAGGTGATCGATGCGCTGCCCGGCACGGAAGCGCCGAATCTCACCGGCGGCGTGTCGACGCTGCTCCCGAACCATCACATCACCAAGCCGGTCTTCATCGGCGAGATCAAGGGTGACGGGCAGTTCGACGTGGTCTGGAAGACCAAGGGCCTAGTGCCCGGCGACGCGTGGTCGGACTTCCTGCCCGGCTCCAAGGACCTCGATGCCGATTGGGTGAAGCTCAAGTGCGGCAACTACAATACCGTGACGAAGAAGTGCGGCGGCGCCTCGTAGCGACGACGCTCTGAGAGTGATCCAGCGGGAAGGCGCGTGCCGCCTTCCCGCATGCTGCCTTCCCGCATTCAGAGCATGGTTCCGAAAAGTGGAAATCGACTTTCCGAAAAGATCATGCTCCAACAACAAATAGGGCCTGGTTCCGCCGCGGCGGAACGAACAGGGCGTTGCTCCGGGGACCTTGCGATGCGCTTTGGCCGAGCTTGCCTCGTCGTTTTTCTCATATGCTTCAGCATCATGCTGGGCGCCGCGACCGCCCGCGCAGCGGGCCTCGACGAAGCGCTTGCTCATTTCACCGCCGACGAATTCAGCGAGACCATCACCGGCGTCAACGAGGTCGCTGCCAGCGGCAGTCCGCGCGCCGAGGCAATCATCCGCGCCTTGCAGGACGGCAGGCTGATGTACAGCGCCGACCGCAAGACGGTCTACATCAAGGACGAATCCGGAAAGCTGCTCGATGCCGCAACCGGACAGCCGATCTCCGGCGAGGTGCCGGCGGATGTCGATGCCGTCCGCCTCAACAACCGGCTGCGCGGCGCGATCGACGCAGCCCTGGGCGGCTTGACGTTGCTAGCCGCCGATCCGAACAAGCGCCTCGAGGCGGCGCAGGCCGTGTTCAAATCGCGCCAGGCGGGCGCGCTGCCGGCGCTCGAGGCCGCCCTCGCCAAGGAACAGGACCCGCGGGTCAAGCGCGCCCTTCTCGAGGCCCGCGCGGCGATTATCCTGACCGGCGACAAGGCCAGCGAACAAGACAAGCTCGCAGCCGTAGAGATCATGCGCCAGCGCGGCGACCAGGACGCACTCGGCGTGCTCTCGAGCATGCCGGCAGACACGCCGCCGGCGGTCGCGACCGCCGCCGCAGCAGCAATCGCCGCGATCAAGAACAGTCTTACCGTATGGGAGGCCGTGCAGAACGCGTGGTACGGGATATCTCTCGGCTCCGTTCTGCTGCTCGCCGCCATCGGGCTTGCGATCACCTTCGGCGTGATGGGCGTCATCAACATGGCCCACGGCGAAATGGTGATGATCGGCGCCTATGTCACCTTCGTCGTGCAGGAGGTGATCCGCACCCGAAATCCGGCGCTGTTCGACTATTCGCTGGCCATTGCGATACCGCTGTCTTTCGTGGTCGCCGGCTGCATCGGCATCGTGATCGAGCGCACCATCATCCGCTTTCTCTACGGCAGGCCGCTGGAAACGCTGCTGGCGACCTGGGGACTTTCGCTGATCCTGCAACAGGCGGTGCGCACGACATTCGGCCCGAACAATCGCGACGTGGGCAATCCATCATGGATGAGCGGCGCTTTCGATCTCGGCGGCATCACCATCACCTACAATCGTCTGTGGATCATTTGCTTTGCGCTGGCGGTTTTCGTCGCCTTGCTGGCGCTGCTGCGTTTCACGCGCTTCGGCCTCGAGATGCGCGCGGTCACTCAAAACCGCCCGATGGCCGCCTCGATGGGCATCCGCACCGCGCGCGTTGATGCGCTGACGTTCGGACTGGGCTCCGGCATTGCCGGCATGGCCGGCGTGGCGCTGTCGCAGATCGACAATGTCAGTCCCAATCTCGGCCAGGGCTACATCATCGACAGTTTCATGGTCGTGGTGTTCGGCGGCGTCGGCAATCTCTGGGGTACGCTGGTCGGCTCGTTCGTGCTCGGCATCGCCAACAAATTCCTCGAGCCCTATGCCGGCGCGGTCCTCGGCAAGATCGCCATTCTGGTATTCATCATCCTGTTCATCCAGAAGCGCCCGCGCGGGATGTTCGCCCTCAAGGGCAGGGCGGTCGAGGCATGAGCCCGCACATTCTCATCCGCTCGCTCGATCGCGGCGCGACGCTATTCCTGATCGTGATAGCGGCCATCGCCGTCCTGGTGCCGCTGCTCAACCTGGCGGTGCCGGAATCGTCCGCCTTCCATGTGCCGAGCTATCTCGTCGCACTGTTCGGCAAATACGCCTGCTATGCGCTGCTGGCGCTGTCGATCGACCTGATCTGGGGCTTCTGCGGCATTCTTTCGCTCGGCCACGGCGCGTTCTTCGCGTTGGGCGGCTACGCCATGGGCATGTATCTCATGCGCCAGATCGGCACCCGCGGCGTCTATGCCGATCCGGTCCTGCCGGACTTCATGGTGTTCCTCAACTGGAAGGAGCTGCCGATTTACTGGTACGGCTTCCAGCATTTCGGCTACGCGGCGCTCATGGTGGTGCTGGTGCCCGGCGCGCTGGCGTTCGTCTTCGGCTGGTTCGCGTTTCGAAGCCGCGTCACCGGCGTTTATCTGTCGATCATCACCCAAGCGCTGACTTTCGCCCTCATGCTCGGCTTCTTCCGCAACAATTTCGGGTTTGGCGGCAACAACGGCCTGACCGATTTCAAGGACATTCTCGGCTTCAACGTACAGGTCGACACGACGCGCAACGCCCTGTTCTCGATCACCTGCGTCGCGCTGATGATCGCTTTCATCCTTTGCAAGGCGCTCATCACCTCGAAATTCGGCAAGGTGCTGCTGGCGATCCGCGACGCCGAATCGCGCACGCGCTTCCTCGGCTATCGCGTCGAGTCCTACAAGCTGTTCGTCTTCACGCTGTCGGCGTGCATGGCCGGCGTCGCCGGCGCGCTCTATGTGCCGCAGGTCGGCATCATCAATCCGAGCGAGTTTGCGCCCGGAAATTCCATCGAAGCCGTGATTTGGGTCGCCGTCGGCGGCCGCGGCACGCTCACGGGCGCGGTGATTGGCGCGGTGGTGGTCAATTACGCCAAGACGTTCTTCACTTCGGGGCCGCTGGCGGCCTACTGGTTGTTCATGCTGGGCGCGCTGTTTGTCGCCGTGACGCTGCTGTTGCCACGCGGCATCGTCGGCACGCTGCGGCATTGGACCGCGCTCCGCCGCGACCGGGCGTCCGCCGCCGCCGAGGATGGCGTGAGGGAGCCGCTGCCGGCGGAATAGCATGGAAGCGCTGACATCCTCCCTCCTCTATCTCAACGGCGTCACCGTCTCGTTCGACGGCTTCCGGGCGCTGAACAACCTGTCCTTCGCGATCGAGCCGGGCGAGATGCGCGCCATCATCGGCCCGAACGGCGCCGGGAAGACCACGATGATGGACGTCGTCACAGGCAAGACGCGGCCGGATCTCGGCGACGTGATGTTCGACGGCTCCTACGATCTCACACGGCTCGACGAGGCCGAGATTGCGGAGCTTGGCATCGGCCGCAAGTTCCAGAAGCCGACCGTGTTCGAGAACCAGACCGTCAACGACAACCTCGAACTGGCGCTCAAATCGGATCGTCGCGCGCTCGCTGCGCTGTGGTGGCGCGAGGGCCCGGCCGAGCGCCGCCGGATCGACGAACTGCTGGAGGTCATCCGCCTGACCGTCGTCCGCGACCGCCTCGCCGGAAGCCTCTCGCATGGGCAGCGGCAATGGCTCGAAATCGGCATGCTGCTGGCGCAGGAGCCGAAACTCCTTCTGGTTGACGAGCCGGTCGCCGGCATGACGGATGTGGAAACGCAGCAGACCGCCGAACTTCTCAAGGAGATCAACCGCGACCGCACCGTCGTCGTCGTCGAACACGACATGGCGTTCGTTCGAGAGCTCGGCGTCAAGGTCACCTGCCTGCACGAAGGCTCGGTGCTTGCCGAGGGTACGATCGATCAGGTGTCGACCAACGACCGGGTGGTCGAAGTCTATCTGGGGCGCTAACGCATGATCGCCAAAGGCGGACACCGGCTTTGGGACCAGATCGCGCGTCGAGGGATGTAAAGATGCTTGAGGTCAACGCCATCGATCTGCATTACGGCGCGGCGCAGGCGCTGCGCGCGGTGTCGCTCAAGGCCGAGCCCGGCAAGGTCACGTGCGTCCTGGGCAGGAACGGGGTCGGCAAGACAAGCCTGCTCGATGCGCTCGCCGGCCAGCATGCGGTGAGCCGTGGCACCATCGTCTGGGAAGATCGGGACATTACGTCGCTGCGGCCGCCGGATCGCGCGCGGCGCGGCATTTCCTACGTGCCGCAAGGCCGCGAAATCTTTCCGCTGCTGACGGTGGAGGAAAATCTCAGAACCGGTTTCGCGCCGCTCAGGCGCAATGAGCGCAGCGTGCCGGACGACGTGTTCACCCTGTTCCCGGTGCTCAAGGACATGCTGCGCCGGCGCGGTGGCGACCTTTCCGGCGGCCAGCAGCAGCAACTCGCCATCGGCCGAGCGCTGGTGATGCGGCCGCGGCTGCTTCTGCTCGACGAGCCGACCGAGGGCATCCAGCCGTCGATCATCAAGGACATCGGCCGCGCCATCAGCTACCTGCGCTCGCTCGGCAAGATCGCCATCGTGCTCGTCGAGCAATATCTCGACTTCGCCCAGGAACTCGGCGACTATTTCACCGTCATGGAGCGTGGCGCGGTCGTCTACGCCTCCAGCCGCGCCGACCTCGACGAGGGCGCGCTGAAGCGGGCGATGGCGATCTAGCGTCACGACCGTCGTCATTGCGGGGGGCGGAGATCTTGTTGGCGGGCGCGCCGGAATTCGGTGAAATCTTCGCCGGCAATCGCGCAAACGGCCGTATCGCGTTTTCGGTCGCGGCCGGCGAGCGCGGCTGCCGTCGCGAACGGGTGCATGAGGCCGGCGCGCTGCGGGTGCGCTTCCCGAATGTGACGCGACCGGCGACACGCTGGACGCCGTTATCGTCAACACGGCGGGCGGCATGACCGGCGGCGACCGTTTCGACATCGGCGTGACGGTCCGCGCCGGTGCCCGTTTGACTGTCACCACCGCCGCCGCGGAAAAGGTCTACCGTTCGCTGGGGCCGGCCACCGAGATCGGTGTGACGCTCGATGTCGGGGCCGGCGGCGCGCTCGCCTGGCTGCCCCAGGAGACCATCCTGTTCGACCAGGTCCGGCTGCGGCGCTCGATCGAGGTCGATCTCGCACCGGACGCGAGCCTGCTCTTGGCCGAAGGGGTCATTTTCGGCCGCTCGGCCATGGGCGAAACCGTACTCGATGGGCATTTTTCCGACCGCTGGCGGGTGCGCGCCGGCGGAGCGCTGGTCTTTGCCGAGAGCCTGCTGCTCGACGGTGCGATCGCGCAGCGGCTGGCGCGGCGGGCGGTCGCCGGCGAAGCCGTGGCGATTGCCAGCGTTTTGAAGATTCCCGGCGACGACAAGGCCGTTGCGGCGGTTCGCGCGATGGAGAAGAATTTCGCGGGCGAGGTCGGGGTGTCGGCCTGGAACGGCCTCGCCGTCGCACGGCTGGTTGCGGCCGACGGTGCGGCGCTCCACCACGATCTCGTCGCCGTGCTGACAGCGCTCGGCGGAATGCCGCTGCCGCGTTTGTGGTTGAACTAGAAGGACAGGTTATGAATCTCACTCCGCGCGAGAAGGACAAGCTCTTGATAGCCATGGCGGCGATCGTGGCGCGCCGGCGGCTGGAGCGCGGGGTCAAGCTCAACCATCCGGAGGCGATCGCTCTGATCTCCGATTTCATTCTCGAAGGCGCGCGCGACGGCCGCACCGTCGCCGAGCTGATGGAGAAAGGGGCGCACGTGGTCACGCGCACGCAAGTGATGGACGGAATCGCCGAAATGATTCCCGAGATTCAGGTCGAGGCGACATTTCCCGACGGCACCAAGCTCGTCACGGTCCACGAGCCGATACGGTGACACGCATACGCTCAGATAAAGCCGTCATGCCCGCGCTTGTCGCGGGCATCCACGTCTTGCTTTGCAAGTCGAACAAACGACGTGGTTGGCCAGATCAAACCCGGCTATGACGAATAGCAAGAGGCAGCGCAGATGATTCCCGGCGAGTTTTTCATTCAAGGACGGCGAGATCGAGCTCAACAAAGGCCGCAAGGGCGTCACGCTCTCGGTTTCCAACGGCGGCGACCGGCCGATCCAGGTCGGCTCGCACTATCATTTCTTCGAAACCAATCCGGCGCTGAAATTCGACCGCAAGAAAGCGCGCGGCATGCGCCTCGACATTGCCGCCGGCACGGCGGTCCGCTTCGAGCCTGGCCAGACCCGCGAGGTAAAGCTCGTGGCGCTCGCTGGCACGCGAACGGTCTACGGCTTCCGGCAGGAAGTGATGGGGAAATTACAAAAATGAGGATGCAGAAAACGAAGATGCGCCAAACCGCATCGACGAATCATGACGAGCGAGCTTGCGCAAGCCCGCCCGTCACGTTCTCAGCGCTGCTACCGCGGCTGGGACCAGGACCGGATCGTCTTTCGGTGTCACGCCGGTAGCGGCTTCGACACCAGTCCGATCTGGCCTTGGCGATCTTTCTCATCTGGCAGAGCCAAACGCGATCGATCTGAAAGTAAGGATACCGCAGGGGCGCCGTGTTGCAAGCAAAAGCGTGCAAAAAACGATGCCGCGATGCAGTGGGGATAACGTTGGGGATTTCCTTGTTTGTCATTGCAGGCGAAGCGACGCCGTCCAGATTTGGGAAAATAGACCCAGACTGTTTCGTTGCTCGCGTTCGTCGCAATAGCTTTCGTCCGGCGAGATACAACAAACGACGAGGACTGTCATGCCATCAAAAATAAGCCGCGCGGTCTACGCCGACATGTTCGGTCCGACGACGGGCGACCGCGTGCGGCTCGCCGACACCGACCTGATCATCGAGGTGGAAAAGGATTTTTGCACCTACGGCGAGGAGGTGAAATTCGGCGGCGGCAAGGTGATCCGCGACGGCATGGGCCAGAGCCAGATCACCAACAAGCAGGGCGCCGTCGACACCGTCATCACCAACGCGCTGATCGTCGATCATTGGGGGATCGTGAAGGCCGATGTCGGCATCAAGGACGGCAACATCCACGCCATCGGCAAAGCCGGCAATCCGGATATCCAGCCCGGCGTCACCATCGTCATCGGACCCGGCACCGAGGTGATCGCCGGCGAAGGCAAGATCCTCACCGCCGGCGGCTTCGACACCCACATCCATTTCATCTGTCCGCAGCAGGTCGATGAAGCACTGATGTCGGGCGTCACCTCGATGCTCGGCGGCGGCACCGGACCCGCGCACGGTACGTTCGCCACGACCTGCACGCCCGGTCCGTGGCACATCGCCCGCATGATCCAGGCGGCCGACGAGTTTCCGGTCAATCTCGGCTTCGCCGGCAAGGGCAACGCCTCGCGGCCGGCGGCGCTCGAGGAAATGATCAAGGCCGGCGCCTGCGCGCTCAAGTTGCACGAGGACTGGGGCACGACGCCGGCCGCCATCGATTGCTGCCTTTCGGTCGCCGACGATTACGACGTGCAGGTGATGATCCACACCGACACACTCAACGAATCCGGCTTCGTCGAGGACACCATCAAGGCGTTCAAGGGCCGCACCATCCATGCCTTCCATACCGAAGGCGCCGGCGGCGGCCACGCGCCGGATATCATCAAGATCGCCGGGCTCAAGAATGTGCTGCCGTCCTCGACCAATCCGACGCGGCCGTATACGCGCAACACCATCGACGAACATCTCGACATGCTGATGGTGTGCCATCATCTCGATCCGTCGATCGCCGAGGACCTGGCGTTCGCCGAAAGCCGCATTCGAAAGGAGACGATCGCGGCCGAGGATATCCTTCACGATATCGGCGCGCTGTCGATGATGTCGTCTGACAGCCAGGCGATGGGCCGGCTCGGCGAAGTGATCATCCGCACCTGGCAGACCGCCGACAAGATGAAGAAGCAGCGCGGCCGGCTGGCGGGCGAAAAAGGCGACAACGACAACGTGCGGGTCAAGCGCTACATCGCCAAATACACCATCAATCCCGCGATTGCGCATGGCGTCTCCAAGATCATCGGCTCGGTGGAGAAAGGCAAGCTCGCGGACCTCGTTTTGTGGTCGCCGGCGTTCTTCGGCGTGAAGCCCGATTGCATCATCAAGGGCGGCTCGATCGTTGCCGCCCTCATGGGCGACCCCAACGCGTCGATCCCGACGCCGCAGCCGGTGCATTACCGGCCGATGTTTGGCGCCTACGGCCGTGCCCGCACCGCATCGTCTGTCGTGTTCGCGTCGAAGGCCGCGGTGAAGGCGGGCCTCGGGAAAAAGCTCGGCATTCAGAAGGAACTCGTTGCGGTGGCGAACACTCGCGGCAAGATCTCCAAAAAGAGCATGATCCACAACGATGCCACGCCGGCGATCGAAGTCGATCCGGAGACTTACGAGGTCAGGGCCGACGGCGAACTCCTGACCTGCGCGCCGGCCGAGACCCTGCCGATGGCGCAACGGTATTTCTTGTTCTGATCCCAAGCCGTCCGCTCGTTTCGCTCGTTATTTTTCGACGTAGTCCTCGCACTTCTGAATCTGGTCGTTCTGTCCCCACGGCATGATCGGCACCGACGAGGTCGAATTCTTCGGCGAGCCTTCGATGAGGCGGTCGGAATAGACCATGTAGACCAGCACATTCCGCCTGGTGTCACAGCCGCGCACGATTTGCATCTTCTTGAAGAACAGTGAGCGCCGCTTCTGGAAAATATCGTCGCCTTGCGCGAATTTTTCCTTGATGCGGATCGGTCCAATCTGCCGGCAGGCAAGCGAAATGTCCGATACCTCTTCGGCGATGCCGAGCCAGCCCTTCACGCCGCCGCGTTCCGGCACGGTGAAGTGACAGGCAACTCCCTCGACGCCGGGATCGTCGAGGCCATAGGTCGCGAGCTTGTCGTTCGGCGTCAGCAGTTTGAACACCGTCGAACGCTTGAAGATCAGGTCCGGCTCATCGGCGGCCTGCACCGGCCCGGCGACAAAACCGCAGCACAGCAGCAAGCCCCATAGCCAAATACGCTCGCGCATCGCAACTCCTCGCTTTTCTGCCGCACACAAGACGTCACGCAACCATCGCGTCACGCAACCGTTATGCAGCCATCGCCCGGATAGATGGGGACGAAGGCCGCGGTGGAAAGACTTAGCCGAACCCAGCGGCCGGGGAAGGCCTTTCGGCCATCGTGCGCCAAGCCCGATCGATGAGAGCCCGATTACGAAGCCCGATTATTCAGTGGGGATGAACATACCGTTCGAAACCACGCCCCTTTTTGCGCGGCACGCTACCGCCTGCCCGGCGGCGGATTCATTCCGTGGGTGTTTGCCGTCGAGGGCAAGATCGTCGAATTTGACGTCGAGGGATCCGTTGTCGTCATCAACGATCCCGAGCTTGTGGTCAGCGCGGTGCTCGAGGGCGTCGGAGTGGCGTACCTGTACGAGGAATACGTGGCTTCGCTGGTCGCGGAGGGCCGCCTCGTCAGTCTGCTCGAGAAATCCGTGTTGCCGATCACCGACGGTTTCTTTTTATTTTATCCGAGCCGCCGGCAGAATTCGGCGGCACTGCGTGCGTTCATTGAATTTCTGCGCTTGGAGCTGCGGAAGCAACATGCTCCGGTCGTTGATCTGGCTCCGGCGCGATTGCGCGGCTCCATTGCCGAAGCAACTTAACCGCGCCCCCCCTTCATCCTTCGAGGGCCGCTTCGCGGCCGCCTCAGGATGAGGAAGAACAAAAACGCATCGATTGCCGCGACCTCGGCATCGCCAATTCGCCGCCGCGCAATTGCTATTCGAGGGCGTTGCCGCCGGAACCGCGTTCCCTCATCCTGAGGTGCGAGCGCAGCGAGCCTCGAAGGATGACGAAAAACAAAAACGCATCCGGCTCCCACCCGCGTCGCCAATTCGCTGCGGCGCAGTCACCATTCGACGTGCGTCGCCGGCGGAACGGCGCCCCCTCATCCTGAGGTGCGAGCGCAGCGAGCCTCGAAGGATGATGAAAAACAAAAACGCGTCCGGTTCACGCACCGCTCGCGCGCCTTACAACAACGGCACGTTCGTCGTCTTTGCCGGCCATTTGCAGAGGTCGGCGATCAGGCAGTTTTCGCACAGCGGGCGCCGCGCGACGCAGACGTAACGGCCGTGCAGGATCAGCCAGTGATGGGCGTGCAGGCGGTAATGCTCAGGCACGACTTCCATCAGCCTCATCTCGACGTCGAGCGGCGTCTTGCCGACCGCCAGGCCGGTGCGGTTGCCGACGCGGAAGATGTGGGTATCGACCGCGATGGTCGGTTCGCCGAACGCGATATTGAGCACGACGTTGGCGGTCTTCCGCCCGACGCCGGGCAACGCTTCCAGCGCCTCACGATCGTGCGGCACCTTACCGCCATGCTCGGCGACGAGTATTTGCGACAGCGCGATCACGTTCTTTGCCTTGGTGCGGTACAGCCCGATGGTCTTGATCAGCTCGCGCACGCGCGCTTCGCCGAGCGCAATCATCTGCTCCGGCGTGTCGGCCAGCGCGAACAAAGCCGGCGTCGCCTTGTTGACCCCGGCGTCGGTCGCCTGCGCGGACAGAACCACGGCGACCAGGAGCGTGAACGGATTGATGTGTTGCAACTCGCCGCGTGGCGTCGGATTGGCGGCGGCGAAGCGACGGAATGCTTCTTCGACCTCCGCTTTCGTCCAGGGCCGCAGTGTGCCGTGAGCTTCGCCGCCGGTCTTGGTCGCGGTCTTGGTCTTGGTCTTGGCTTGCGCCTTGGATGGTAGTTTAGCTTGCGACTTGGATGGTGGCTTGGCTTTGGTCTCGACCTTTGACTTGAATTTCGGCTTGGACTTTGGCTTGGCTTTGGCGGCCTTGACGTCTGCCGCCTTGTCCTTCCGGGCCACCTTCGGGCTGAGTTGTGCGGTCTTGCGGGTAGTTTCACGCGCCATGTTTCCCGTATAGTGAGTGCCATGAGCGACGACAACAGCCGCCCGGACGACGAGGCATCGTTCACCGAGCCCAAGATCTTTGCGGCCACGATCACGCCGCACCGCTCGCTCGGCTCGACCGGCTTTCTCATCCTCATGCTCGGCATCGGCGGCGTGAGCTTCGCCTCCGGAATGGTGTTCCTGCTGATGGGCGCCTGGCCGGTGTTCGGATTTCTCGGCCTCGACGTTCTCCTCATCTACTGGGCGTTTCGCGCCAACTTCCGCGCGGCGCGCGCCTACGAGGAGGTGACGGTCACCGCCTCGGAGCTGACGGTGCGCAAGGTCAGCCAGCAGGGAGCCGTCCGCGAATGGACGCTCAACCCGGTCTGGGTGCGGCTCGATCGCATCGTCCACGAGGAATTCGGCATCGAGCGGTTGTTTTTGGTGTCGGGCGGCCGGAAGCTGCCGATTGCCGCCTTCCTGGCCCCCCATGAGAAGGCAAGCTTCGCGCAAGCGCTCTCGGCGGCACTGGGCGAGGCCAAGCGCGGCCCGACCCGGACGGTGTTGGACTAGGCGAAACGCTCGCCTCTCCGCACTTTGACGAGCCGATAATCGGTACGGGAATCGGGTGGTTTGACGTAGCCCACGAGCCTAGATCGGGAGCAGAGATGGAGACACCCATGCTATCACCCGATCGCATTCCCAACCCGACGCCGCTCGACGCGGCCGCCGCCGATTACGAGATCGTCCGCCGCGCCATCGGCCACATCCGCAGCCATTGGCGCCAGCAGCCCGAGATCGAAACCATCGCGGAAGCCGCCGGCGTCACGCCAACCGAACTGCACCACCTGTTCCGCCGCTGGGCGGGGCTGACGCCGAAGGCTTTCCTGCAGGCGCTCACGCTCGACGGCGCGCGGCAATTGCTGCGCGATTCGGCGAGCGTGCTCGACGCCGCCTACGAGGTCGGCCTTTCCGGCCCAGGCCGGCTGCACGATCTGTTCGTCACGCACGAAGCCATGTCGCCGGGCGAATGGAAGTCCGGCGGCGAAGGCCTGACGGTAACGTTCGGCTTTCACCCGTCGCCGTTCGGCAAGGCTCTGGTGATGGCGACCGAGCGCGGCCTTGCCGGTCTCGCCTTCGCCGATCCCGGGGAAGAGGACCTGGCGCTCGCCGACATGAAACGCCGCTGGCCGAAGGCAAAATACGTCGCCGACGACGCGCGCACCGCTCCGATCGCGCGCCGTATCTTCGAGCCGTCGCAGTGGCGGCGCGATCAGCCGCTCCGCGTCGTGCTCATCGGCACCGATTGGGAAGTGCGGGTCTGGGAAGCGCTCTTGAAAATTCCGATGGGCCGCGCCGCCACCTATTCCGCGATCGCCGATCGGGTCTGCGCGCCAGCGGCGGCGCGCGCCGTCGGCGCCGCGGTCGGCAAGAATCCGCTCGCGTTCGTGGTGCCGTGTCACCGCGTCATCGGCAAGGGCGGCGACCTCACCGGCTATCACTGGGGCATCACCCGCAAGCGCGCCATGCTCGGCTGGGAAGCCGGCAAGGTTGCTTGAACAACATCCTCCCCGAAAAGGGGGAGGTAACGTCACGCCGCCAGTATCTGTTTCTCGGCGACCGTCGAGTCGGCGTTGAGCCGATAGATCAATGGCACGCCGGTTGCGATTTCATGCGCGGCAATTTCCTGCGCCGAGAGGCGATCAAGCACCATGACGAGTGCGCGCAGCGAATTGCCGTGTGCCGCTATGATGACGTTCTCGCCGCGCAGCACGTGCGGCAGAATCTCTTCGATGTAGTACGGAAGAACCCGCGCGGCGGTATCCTTGAGACTCTCGCCGCCCGGCGGCGCGACGTCATAGGACCGCCGCCAGACATGCACCTGATCCTCGCCCCACTTCGCACGCGCATCGTCCTTGTTGAGGCCGGATAGGTCGCCATAGTCGCGCTCGTTGAGCGCCTGGTCCTTGAACACCGGAATATTTTTCTGGCCCATTTCCTCGAGCGCAAGGTCGAGCGAATGCGTGGCCCGAACCAGCACCGACGTGAATGCAACGTCGAAGCGCAACCCGCGCGCCTTCAGCCTCTGGCCGGCCGCGCGCGCTTCCTTGATGCCGTTCTCCGTCAGGCCGACGTCACGCCAGCCGGTGAAGAGATTTTTCAGATTCCACTCGCTCTGGCCGTGACGCACCAGCACGAGAAGCCGTTCACTCATTGGATTTCTTCCTTACCTGTTTTCCCCTCATCCTGAGGTGCGACCGTATCGAGCCTCGAAGGGTGATAGCACCACAGTCATCCTTCGAGGCCCGCAAACAGGGTCCGCTACTTCGGGCCGGACCCGTCGGTGGCCACCTCAGGATGAGGATTGACGTTAAATATCGGCCAACCCCAGAACATCGGCCATCGAATAGAGCCCGGGCTTTTTTCCGCGTGCCCACAACGCCGCGTGCAGCGCGCCGCGGGCAAAGATCATCCGATCCTCGGCACGGTGGGAGAGTTCGATGCGCTCGGCCGGGCCGGCAAAAATCACCGAATGATCGCCAACGACGGTACCGCCGCGCAGCGCGGCAAAGCCGATATCGCCGGGGCGCCGCGCGCCGGTCATTCCGTCGCGGCCACGCACAGCGCGCTGGGTGAGATCGACGCCACGGCCCGCCGCCGCGGCGCGGCCGAGCATGAGCGCCGTGCCGGACGGCGCGTCGATCTTTTTGTTGTGGTGCATCTCGACGATTTCGATGTCGTAGTCGTCGCCGAGCGTCCGCGCGACGCGCTTGACCATCGCCGTCAGCAGGTTGACGCCGAGACTCATGTTGCCGGATTTCACGATCGGCGCACGGCTTGCAACTCTCGCGATCGCCGCTTCTTCCTCGGCCGAATGGCCGGTTGTGCCAATGACGTGCACGATGCCGGCAGCCGCCGTCAACTCCGCCAAGGCCCGCGTCGCCGCGGGAATTGTGAATTCGATCAGGCCGTCGGCGCCTTTGAGCAGCGTGGCGGTGTCACTCGTAATCCTGACGCCATTCGGCCCGAGCCCGGCAAGCTCTCCGGTATCGCGGCCGATCATGGCCGAACCGGCCGCCTCGACCGCTCCGGCCAAGGTCACGCCCTTGGCCGCCGCGATGGCCTGAACGAGCGTGCGCCCCATACGCCCGGCGGCGCCTGCGATCACCAATCGCATATCGGAATTTGCAGCAGCCATCGTTCGCCCTTGAGGCCTCGTCTTGGGGCTCGTCTTTTCCCCGCGCGGGTATAGCGAGGGAGACGAAGGCGGGCAACGCGGCCATATTGCTCCCCCGGAAAGCAGGAGATGGCGGCAGGAGATCGGATTGAGCCGTCGGGAGGAGAAAACAGCTAGGGCTGCGGGCCGTCGTAGCCTTCAATGATGATCATATCGACGATCGCGTGCGGCTCGCGCACCTTGATGTTGGCCTGATATTCCGGCGAATTGTAGCAGGCGAGCGCCGCGGCATAGTCGGGAAATTCGATCACCACATTGCGCTCCCTGCTGGTGCCGTCCTTGCACTCGAACTTGCCGGCGCGCACGACGAAGCGACCGCCGTATTTGCGGAAGATGGGCGGGTTAGCCGCCGCATAAGGCTTGTAGCCGTCCTCGTTTTTGACGTCGATGCGCCCGATCCAATAGGCCTTGGGCATCTCACCTCTCCTTTTATGCCGCGCGTTGTGCTATTTCGGCGACGATCGCCTCGGCCGCGGCACGCGGTTCAGCGGCCGCGAGGATCGGTCGCCCAATCACGAGGTAGTCGGCGCCCGCCGCGATGGCGGCTGCCGGCGTCATGATCCGCTTCTGGTCGCCGGCCGCGGCGCCGGCGGGGCGAATGCCCGGCGTCACCACCACCATGTTCGCGCCGACGATGGCGCGCACGCCGGCGGCCTCTTCTGGCGAGCACACCACGCCGTCGACGCCCAGCACACGCGCCTGTTCGGCACGCTGCGCCACCAGGGATTTGACCGGCGCATCGTAGCCCGCCGCCTTGAGGTCGTCGTCGTCGTAGGAGGTGAGCACGCTGACGGCGAGAATTCGCAGCTTGCCCTCTTTCGCCTCGACCGCCGCCAGCATCGTCTGCGGGTAGGCGTGCACGGTGAGGAAAGTCGCGCCTAGCCGGGCCACGCTTTTGACGCCCTGCGCCACGGTGTTGCCGATGTCGTGCAGCTTGAGATCGAGAAACACCTGCTTGCCGGCGCCGGTCAGCTTCTGCGCGAAGTCCAATCCGCCCGCGAAGGCGAGCTGATAGCCGATCTTGTAGAAAGAAACCGCATCGCCGAGCCGCGCCACCATGGCATCCGCCGCCTCGACCGACGGCAGATCGAGGGCGACGATCAGGCGCGAGCGCGGCTCAATCGGCATTGTATATCTGGTCTCCTGTCGTTCGCGGCATCACGCTCGCCAGCTCGATGAGCCGGCGCACCATGGTCTTGAGCGTTGCGGTCAATGATTCGTCGCGGAGATTATCCATATCATCGAATGCCTGGTCGGCGCGCCCAACATTGATTTGTTCCGGGATCACCAGCGCTCCGCAGCCCAGCTCCAGGACCTGCCGCAATGCCATGAGCCCGCGCAATCCGCCGGCGGGACCGTTGACCGCGGAGCCAAGCGCGAAGGCGCGACCCCGGAATGCGGCGTAGGTGAGCTCATTGCGCTCACGCACCCGTGTCATCCAGTCGATGGCGTTCTTCAGGAGCGGCGTTACCGACGCACTGTATTCGGGGCTCGCGATGAACACGCCCTGATGCGCGGTGAACATGGCCTTGAGCTTGAACGCGTTGTCGGGCGGACCGGCGTCGGCAAGATAATCGGCGTCGAGGAGCGGCATCGGATAGTCCGCCAGCGAGATACGCGACACCTCGGCTTCGGCGAGCACGAGCTCCTTGGCGACCAAAGCCGCGAGCCGCGCATTATGCGAGCCGGCGCGGAGCGAGCCAGCGAGCACCAGAATTCTCGGCGTGAACATAATCGGGGACGTCAGATCTTCCGGTAGACCCAAACGCGCGCGGGCGGAATGTTCATCCAGATGCGCTCGGAGGACTCCGCCGTAAACCCGCCGAGCCGGCGCGGCAGCGGCGAAGCCACCGAGTAGGTGAATTGCACGAACGGTGCGCCCGGCATCATCAGGTCGAAGGCGTCGCGAATGAGCCGCAGCCGCATCCCGATCGGCTTGGTGACAAGCGGCAGGCCCGACACGACCGCAGCCGCGGGCTCCAGCAGCAGCGTTTCCAGCAAACGGCGCAGGCTGTAGGCGTCGCCCTGCACCAGCGTCGCCTCCGGATAGCGCGCGTGCAAGAGGCGGCAGAATGTCGGGTTGAACTCGACCAGAACCAGCCGCGAGGGCGCGACGCCGGCCTGGACCAAAGCCTCGGTGACCGGCCCAGTCCCGGGCCCGAGTTCAACGACCGGCCCGTCACTGTGCGGATCGACGTACCGCGCCATCGCGCGGGCTAGCATCTTGCCCGACGGCGTCACCGCACCGATCGACAGCGGGCGCTCGAGCCACGAGCGGATAAAGCGCACCTCATCGTCAAGCCGAATGCCGCGCTTGCGCTCGAATTGCCGGATCTGTTCTTCGATTTTCTCTTCGATCTTCTTGCCGATGCCGTCGCGCTTGCGCTCGAACAGTCGGATGTGGCGCCCGATATTCCGCTCGATAATAGTCTTTTTCAGTTCGAGAAGCCGCAACTGCCGCTCGATCCTTTGTTCAAATGTACGCAGCGCTGGAAGCGACATGGCAAAATCACACGCGACGAAACGCCGCCCTTTTAGAACATTCTTTGTTCAAAAGCCAGCCGCCCGGCTGGCAGGCTCCGGCGGGACATTCACGCCGGGCTGGCGCGGCCCAGGCCGTCGAGGAACTCTTTGACCTTGCCAAAGAATCCGGACGCCTCCGGCTGCGTTTCCGTCGATGATAGACGGTCGAATTCCGCCAGCAGCTCGCGCTGCTTTTTGGTGAGATTCTGCGGCGTCTCGACCACGACCTGAACGTACATGTCGCCGCTCTGCCGCGAGCGCAGCACCGGCATGCCTTTCGCCTGGAGGCGGAAGCGGCGCCCGGTTTGCATGCCTTCCGGCACCTTCACTTTCGTTTTGCCGCCATCGATCGTCGGCACTTCGAACTCGCCGCCGAGCGTGGCCGTCACCAAAGAAACCGGCACGCTGCAATGCAGATCGGCGCCTTCGCGCTGGAAGAACGGGTGCGCGCCGATCGA
Source organism: uncultured Alphaproteobacteria bacterium (assembly GCA_963850245.1). Taxonomy (GTDB): domain Bacteria; phylum Pseudomonadota; class Alphaproteobacteria; order Rhizobiales; family Xanthobacteraceae; genus BOG-931. The sequence continues at coordinate 189,780 of CAWKLA010000007.1, forward strand.
AAGGAAAATGTAAAGGTCGCCCGACGGCCCACCGCGCACGCCTGCTTCACCCTCGCCCGCCAGACGGATGCGGGTGCCGTCTTCCACGCCGGCCGGAATATTCACCGACAATGTCCGCTCGCGCACGACGCGACCGGAGCCGCCGCAGGGCTCGCATGGACTCTCAATGACCTGGCCACGGCCGTGGCAGTTCGGGCAGGTGCGCTCGAGCGTGAAAAATCCTTGCGCGTGGCGGACTTTTCCCTGGCCGCCACACAGCGGGCAGGCCTTCGGCTTGGTGCCGGGCTTGGCGCCCGAACCAGAGCAGGCCTCGCAGGTTACCGACGTCGGGATGCGGATTTGCGCGGTTTTGCCCGCAAAAGCCTCGAGCAGCGAGATTTCCATGTTGTAGCGCAAGTCTGCGCCACGCTCGCGCCCGGAGCCGCGGCCGCGCCGGCCGCCCATGCCGAAAAGATCGTCGAAGATATCGGAGAAGGTCGTCGCGAAGTCGGCGCCGAAACCGTGCGCCGCGCCGCCGCCATGCTCGAAAGCGGCATGCCCGAAACGATCGTAGGCCGCGCGCTTGTCGGGATCCTTGAGGATTTCGTAGGCCTCGTTGAGCTCCTTGAAGCGGTGCTCGGCCTCGTCGTCACCCGGATTGCGATCCGGATGGGACTGCATCGCCTGCTTGCGAAAGGCGGATTTGAGCTCGCCGTCCGTGGCGGTGCGCTCGACCGAGAGGACTTCGTAGAAACAGCGCTTGACCTTCATTTCTCACCCAATGAGGGGCAGTCATTCCACGTCGGCGCGCCGCAAATAAAAACATGCACCCCCGTTTCGCGGACGGTGGGTGCATGTTTGTTACTTCGCAGCAGCATCGGCCGCCTCGGCGACTAAGCAGACTTTTTGTTCTTCTTGTCGTCGTCGACTTCCGTGAACTCGGCGTCGACCACGTCGTCCTTCTTGCCGTCGGTGCCTTCGGCCCCGGCAGGCTGCTCTGCAGACTGCTTGTACATCGCCTCGCCGAGCTTCATGGACGCCTGTGCGAGCGCGTTGGTCTTGGCCGTGATCGCGTCCGCATCGTCGCCCTTCAAGGCTTCCTTGAGATCGGCGATGGCGTTCTCGATCGCGCGGCGGTCGCCCTCGCCAACTTTCGAACCGTGCTCGGCAAGCGTCTTCTCGGTCGAGTGGACAAGTCCCTCGGCGTGGTTCTTGGCTTCGACCTGCGCCTTGCGCTTCTTGTCGTCCTCGGCGTGGGCTTCGGCGTCCTTGACCATCTTCTGGATGTCGGACTCCGACAGACCGCCCGACGCCTGGATGCGGATCTGCTGCTCCTTGCCGGTACCCTTGTCCTTCGCCGACACGTTGACGATGCCGTTGGCGTCGATGTCGAAGGTAACTTCGATCTGCGGTATGCCGCGCGGCGCCGCCGGCAGGCCGATGAGATCGAACTGGCCGAGTATCTTGTTATCGGCCGCCATCTCGCGTTCGCCCTGGAACACGCGGATCGTCACCGCGGTCTGGCCGTCTTCGGCCGTGGAGAACACCTGGCTCTTCTTGGTCGGGATCGTGGTGTTGCGATCGATCAACCGGGTGAACACGCCGCCCAGCGTTTCGATGCCGAGTGAGAGCGGCGTGACGTCGAGCAGCAACACGTCCTTGACGTCGCCTTGGAGCACGCCGGCCTGAATCGCCGCGCCGACCGCCACCACCTCGTCGGGGTTGACGCCCTTGTGAGGCTCCTTGCCGAACAACTGCTTCACGACTTCCTGGACCTTGGGCATGCGGGTCATGCCGCCGACCAGAACGACCTCGTTGATCTCGGCCGCGCTGAGCCCGGCGTCCTTGATCGCCTGACGACACGGCTCGATCGTCTTCTGCACCAGATCGTCAACCAGCGCCTCGAACTTGGCCCGGGTGAGCTTCATGGTCAGATGCTTCGGTCCCGACGCATCGGCGGTGATGAACGGCAGGTTGATCTCGGTCTGCGTCGTGGACGAAAGCTCGATCTTCGCCTTCTCCGCGGCTTCCTTGAGCCGCTGCAGCGCGAGCTTGTCGCGGCGCAGGTCGATGCCCTGCTCCTTCTGGAATTCGTCGGCCAGATAGTTAACCAGCCGCATGTCGAAGTCTTCGCCGCCGAGGAAGGTGTCGCCGTTTGTCGACTTCACCTCGAACACGCCGTCGCCGATTTCGAGAATGGAGATATCGAAGGTGCCGCCGCCAAGATCGTAGACCGCGATGGTGCCGGTCTTGCTCTTGTCGAGCCCATAAGCGAGCGCGGCCGCGGTCGGCTCGTTGATGATGCGCAGAACCTCAAGGCCGGCGATCTTGCCGGCGTCCTTGGTGGCCTGCCGCTGCGCGTCGTTGAAGTAGGCGGGAACCGTGATGACGGCCTGCTCGACCTTCGAGCCGAGATAGGCTTCCGCGGTCTCCTTCATCTTCTGCAGGATGAACGCAGAGATCTGCGACGGCGAATAGGCCTTGCCCTCGACCTCTACCCAAGCGTCGCCGTTCGAGGCGCGCGTGATCTTGTAGGGAACGAGCTTCTTGTCCTTCTCCACCATCGGGTCGTCGTAACGACGGCCGATGAGGCGCTTGACTGCGAAAATGGTGCGCTCGGGATTGGTGACCGCCTGACGCTTGGCTGGCTGGCCGACCAGCCGCTCACCCTCGTCCGTAAAAGCAACGATGGATGGCGTCGTGCGCATCCCTTCAGCGTTCTCGATGACCTTTGGCGTCTTGCCTTCCATCACGGCGACGCAGGAATTCGTGGTCCCGAGATCGATACCGATGACCTTGGCCATGGTGTTATTCCTCTCTTTCCGGCAGGTCGGGCTGGCCCGAAAGGCGCCCTTTAGTCCGACCCCCAATTAGCATTCAACCGATCGCCCCGGCTTAATTCCGTGCGATTTCCCTTGGGTCATATAGGAGGGCGGTATCGTGCCGCAAGACAGGATTACCGCATGAGCGTAGGCAATTGGCGGCCGTACCTACTACCGGAAATGCCTACTACAGGAATGCGAGACCCGCCGATGAATTTGGCGACCGGCGTCGAGGGCCTCCGGCTCTCGCCCCGTTACCTCGACCGCGACGATCAGACGGACCTGCTCGCGGCAGTACGCGGCGTTCTCGAAGAGGCGCCGCTGTTCGTGCCGCGGATGCCAAGGTCGGGACGGCCCTTCACGGTACGCATGTCGAACTGCGGCGCGCTCGGCTGGGTATCCGACGAGAGCGGATACCGCTACCAGCCGGCGCATCCCGACACCGGCCGGCAGTGGCCGCCATTTCCCGCGGCACTGTTGGCGATATGGCGCGACCTGGCCCAATACCCGCACCCGCCGGAGGCCTGCCTGATCAATTATTATAACCCGGCTGCAAAAATGGGCCTGCACCAGGATCGTGACGAGGACAATTTTGACGCCCCGGTGGTTTCGATCTCGCTCGGCGATTCCTGCCTGTTCCGGGTCGGCGGCAGGAAGCGAAACGACCCGACCAGGTCCTTCCGGCTCAACTCGGGCGACGTCGTCGTGCTCGGCGGCGCCGCGCGGCTCGCCTTTCACGGCGTCGACCGGATTTATCCAGGCACATCGGGCTTGCTCCCGGACGGGGGACGGATCAATCTGACCCTGCGCCGGGTTACGCGCAGCGCCGCGCCCAAGGCTCCGTCCCGATCGCCAACAGAGTCGCACGATGATGTGGATTAATCGCTTTCGCCCCGCCTGGGCGTCCATCGGCTTTGCCGCAGCATTTGCCTTTTTGGTCCTGGCGATGCCGGCACTGGCTGCCGATCCCACCTTCCCGCCGGGCTCACGCTTGGGCCTCGTCCCCCCGGCAGGCATGATCCCAAGCGACAAGTTCGACGGCTTTGCCGACCCGGACAAGGACGCCGCGATCCTGATCACCGTCCTTCCCGCCGCAGCCTATCCACAGATCGAGAAGACCTTCGACGCCGACGCGCTGCGGAAAAAGGGCGTCAATCTGGAAAAGCGTGAGCCAATACAGCTCAGCTTCGGCAAGGGCTTTGTCCTTATCGGCACCCAGATGGCGGAAAAGACCAAGTACCGAAAGTGGCTGCTGGTGGCGGCGTCAAACGATCTGACCGCGCTCGTTACCGTCCAGGTGCCGTCGCCGGACAGCGCCTATCCGGATAACGTCATCCGCGCTGCCCTCGCGACGCTGGCGATCCGCCCGACCGTTCCAGAGGCGGAAGAACTCGAGCTCCTGCCGTTCTCGATCGGGGACCTCGCCGGTTTCCATGTCGATAACGTCCTGCGTGGCCGCGCGGTCATGTTGAGCGAAAAGCCAGGCGGCGCGGATTCCCCGCCGGAAGCGAAAGCTGGCGGACTGGACGCGCATGTGCTGATCGCAGCCCTGCCGGGCGCGCCGCCGGAAGCCGACAACCGGGCCAACTTCGCCAGATTGTCGTTCAACGAGATCGGCGGCATCAAGGAAGTGAGGGTGACGGTCTCGGAACCGCTGCGCATCAGCGGCCAATCCGGTTTTCAGACGCTGGCGGAGGCTAAGGACGCGCGAACCGGAGCCGACGTGATGGTGGTGCAGTGGCTGCGTTTCGGCGGCGGCGGATATCTGCAGATTGTCGGGATCGCACCCGCCGATAGCTGGACGACCACGCTCGCGCACCTGCGCACGGTGCGCGACAGCATCGAGCTGAGATAAGCGGTAGTTTTCAGGAATCCTTCTCAGGAGTCCTTGGCGGAAGCCGCGGCGTTGTCGTTGACATGCCGCGTCGGTGGCGCGGCTTTCGGACCGCCCTTCGACACCCCGACCATCGCCGGGCGCAGCACCCGCTCGCCAAGCATGTAGCCCGGCTGCACCACCTCGACCACGCTGCCAGCAGGGACAGACGCGTTCGGCACTTCGTACATGGCCTGATGCACGTTGGGATCGAATTTCTCGCCACGCGGACTGAACTGGCGCACGCCGTTCTTTTCCAGCGCCTTTTGCAGTTCACGTTCGGTCAGTTCGACGCCGTCGATGAGCGCCTTGACGCCAGCCTCGGCGCTGGAGCGCAGTTCCGGCGACACCGCGTCGAGCGCACGGCGCATGTTATCGGCCACGCCAAGCATATCGCGGGCAAACGACGAGACGCCGTAAAGACGCACGTCCGTGACTTCGCGCTCGGTGCGTTTGCGCAGATTTTCCATCTCCGCAAGCGTGCGCAAAAGGCGGTCCTTCAGCTCGGCGGCAAGCGCCACCGCCTCGGCTTGAGGATCGGCCGCCGAAGGGGGGCTCGCCTCCGAAGAGGCCGCTGCGTCCTCGGAGCGCGCGGTCTTTTCCGTCATTTGCTTACCCATCTGTTGCTGCCCGGCATATCAGCGTTCAACCGGGAAAAATCAAGCAGGTCAGTCTCAAGCCAATCTTTGCTGACGCCAGCGCCGGCGCCGGTCAACCGGCAAGCAGCTTACTCACAATCTTGGCCGTGTAATCGACCATGGGGATGATACGCGCATAGTTGAGCCTTGTCGGCCCGATGACGCCGAGCACTCCGACGATCTGGCCCGAGGCATCGTGGTAGGGAGCGACGATCGTCGACGAGCCCGACAGGGAGAACAACTTGTTCTCCGATCCGATAAAAATGCGCACGCCGTCCGCCTGCTCGGCACGGCCGAGCAGATCGACCACCTCGCGCCTCGTCTCGAGGTCGTCGAACAACAACCGGACGCGTTCCAGATCGGCGAGCGCCTTGAGGTCTTCGAGCAGGTTAGCCTGCCCGCGGACGATCAATTTACGTTCGTCGCGTTCGCCGCCCGACCAGCTTGCCAGGCCGGCGGCAACGATCTTCTGCGTGAGTTCGTCGAGTTCGGCCTGGCCCTGCTTGAGCCGCTGCTCGATCTCGCCTTTGACGTCGGCAAGGGTACGGCCGCGAATGCGCGCATTGAGAAAATTCGCGGCCTCGACCAGCGCCGAGGTCGGCAAACCGACCGGGATGTTGAGGACGCGATTCTCGATCTGACCGTCCTCGGCCACGAGAACCACGAGCGCGCGTTCGGGTTCGAGCCGGACGAACTCGATATGCTTGAGGCGCTGGTTCGATTTCGCCGTGAGCACGACGCCGGCGGCGCGGCTCAGCCCCGAAAGAAGCCCGGAAGCTTCCGTGAGAACCGCTTCGACCGGCTTCGACTGGCCAAGCCCCGCCACCTGCGCTTCGATCGTGTTGCGGTCGTGCTCGCTGAGATCGCCGATCTGCATCAGGGCATCGACAAAAAACCGCAGGCCGATTTCGGTTGGCAGCCGGCCAGCCGAAGTGTGCGGCGCGTAGACCAGCCCGAGCTGCTCAAGGTCCGACATGACGTTGCGCACCGAAGCCGGCGACAAGGTCATGGGCAGGATACGCGACAGGTTGCGCGAACCGACCGGCTCGCCGGTCGCGAGATAGCTCTCGACGATCAGGCGAAAAATTTCCCGCGAGCGTTCGTTGAGTTGAGCGAGGCTCAACTGGCTCGATGCAAGCGGAAGGTCGTGACTGGCCAAGCTGACTCCGGACCTTGTTTTCCAAATCTTCGCTGCGAAGCCTTGACTGCGGCGCCGGGGCAGAAAGGTGTTTATTTGCACCGGCCGTTTCAACTCGAACGGCCATCAAAGGTACCGGTAATACGTCACCCGACGCAATCGGCGCGTCAGCATAGGGTACGAACGCGTTCTGCGCCCTTGTCGGTGCCAGTTCACCCCCCTAAAAGACTGACCAAGCGGTTTCCCGCGGCGCACCGCCGCGTATTGCGAGGGAGAGAGAAGCCCATGCGGCCAAGCCGCCGACAGCCGGACGAATTGCGGCCCGTTTCGCTCGAGCGCGGCGTGGTGAAGTTCGCGGAAGGGTCCTGTTTCGTCAGGTTCGGCGACACCCATGTCCTGGTGACGGCGACGCTCGAGGACCGCCTGCCGCCCTGGCTCAAGGGGCAAGCACGCGGCTGGATCACCGCCGAATACGGCATGCTGCCGCGGGCCACACTCGAGCGCACGCGCCGCGAGGCGTCGGCCGGCAAGCAGAATGGGCGCACGGTCGAGATTCAGCGCCTGATCGGCCGCAGTCTGCGCTCGGTCGTGAATCTCAAGGCGCTCGGCGAGCGTCAGATCACCCTCGACTGCGACGTCATCCAGGCCGACGGGGGAACGCGCACCGCATCGATCACCGGCGCCTGGATCGCGCTTTACGACTGCCTGGCCTGGATGAAGACCCGCGAGATGATCCACCAGGACGTCCTGAGCGACCATATCGCCGCGATATCGTGCGGCGTATGTTCGGGCGTGGCAGTGCTCGATCTCGATTATGCGGAAGACTCGCAAGCCGAGACCGACGCCAATTTCGTGCTCACCGGCTCCGGCAATATTGTCGAGGTGCAGGCCACCGCCGAGAAGGTTCCGTTTTCCGAGGAGCAATTGACCGCGCTGCTGGCGCTCGCCCGCAAGGGCGTGACGAAGCTGGTGGACCTGCAAAAGATGGCGGTGATGTGAGGGGTCCGGATCATCGCCGCGTTACCGGGCGTATCGTGATCGCGACCCACAATCCCGGCAAGCTGAGGGAAATGCGCGCGCTGCTGGCCCCCTATGGGGTCGACGCGGTTTCGGCGGGCGACGCAGGACTTTCCGAGCCCGACGAGACCGGGACGACGTTTAGCGACAACGCGCGCATCAAGGCCGAGGCCGCGGCCAAGGCATCGGGCTTGCCGGCGTTCGCCGACGATTCCGGTCTCGCGGTGGACGCACTCGACGGCGCGCCGGGGATCTATTCGGCACGATGGGCCGGACCTGATAAGAACTTCCGGCAAGCCATGGAATCGGTCGAAGAAAAACTGCGCGAACGCGGCGCCGGCATCCCCGAGCGGCGCAAGGCGCACTTTGTTTCCGCGCTTTGCGTCGCCTGGCCGGACGGCCATACCGAGGAATTCGAGGGCCGCGTGACGGGCACGCTGGTCTGGCCACCGCGGGGCGACAAGGGTTTCGGCTACGACCCGATATTCCAGCCCGACGGCCATACCCGCACGTTCGGCGAAATGCAGAGCGAGGAAAAGCACGGCCTGCCGCCGCGGGGAAAAGGTCTCTCCCATCGGGCAAAAGCGTTCCTCAAGCTGGCGGAGGCGTGTCTTGCCTGATGCGGTTGAGCACGACGCGGGTCCGCAATTCGGGGTCTACGTGCACTGGCCGTTCTGCCTGTCGAAGTGCCCGTACTGCGATTTCAACAGCCACGTACGCCGCGCGCCGATCGACGAGCAGCGTTTCGTGCGCGCATTTACGGCCGAGATCGCCTCGACCGCCGCGCGCGCGCCCGGCCGCACCGTGTCCACGATCTTCTTCGGCGGCGGCACGCCGTCGCTCATGCAACCGGCGACTGTCGGCGCCATCCTCGATGCGATCGCGCAGCATTGGACCGTTGCGCCCGATGTCGAGGTCACGCTGGAAGCCAATCCGACGAGCGTCGAGGCGACGCGCTTCCGCGGCTACCGCGCGGCGGGAATCAATCGGGTGTCGCTAGGCGTGCAAGCGCTCGACGATCGATCGCTCGCCGAACTCGGACGGCTGCACACGGCGCGCGAAGCCCTCGACGCCGTCCATATCGCCCGAAGCGCCTTCGAGCGCACCTCGTTCGATCTGATCTACGCGCGGCCGCAGCAGACGCCGCGGGAGTGGGAGGCTGAACTCAAGCGCGCGATTGCCGAAGCCAGCGAGCATCTGTCGCTCTATCAGCTCACCGTCGAGGCGGAGACGCCGTTCGCCGCGCTGCATGCCGCCGGCAAACTGAAGACACCCGACGACGATACCGCGCGTGCGCTCTACGACACGACGCAGGACGTTTGCGCTGCGCACGGGCTGCCGGCCTACGAGGTCTCCAATCACGCCCGGCCCGGCGCCGAATGCCGGCACAATCTGATCTACTGGCGCGCGCACGAATATGCCGGCATCGGGCCCGGCGCGCATGGCCGGCTCGACATCGACGGCGACCGGCATGCGACCGCGACCGAAAAGCGCCCGGAGGCGTGGCTGGAGCGGGTCGAAAGCCACGGGCATGGCCTCGTCATCGACGACGTGCTGTTGCGCCAGGAAATGGCCGACGAATTTCTGCTGATGGGACTGCGCCTGGCCGAAGGCATCGATCCGGAGCGGTATGCCGCGCTCGCCGGACGCCGGCTCGACGCCGCGCGGATCGCCGCGTTGCGCGACAACGGCCTGGTGGAAACGACCGACGCCGGCCGGCTGCGTGTCAGCATGCCGGGATTCCCGCTGCTCGATGCGGTGGTCGCCGATCTAGCGGCTTAAGGACTTTGTTGCTTAAAGGCTTGGGCGCTTAAGAACTTGTCGGCTTGAGCGACGCTACCCTGAGGCGCCGAAACTGCGCGGCGCCGGCGCGATCGTCTGCGGTCCGGACGGCGTAACGCGCAACACCGCCAGTCCACGTTCGTTGGTGCCATCGGCGCGGAAGCGGAACAGCCCGTCGATGCCGGTAAAGCCCGAGGGATTGGTCAGCACTTCCGGCGAGAAACGCTGCGGGCCTTGCGTCTTCACCAGCGCGGCGATGAGCGCGACCGCGTCGTAGGCGAGCGTCGCGGTGCGCACCGGCTGCAGCTTGAAGCGCGCCTCGTAGCGGCTGGCGAAGTTGCGGTAACCCGCGCCATCCGGCGCGGCATACCAGCCGCCGTCGAGCGCCGGCGTCGAGAAGACGCGCGGATCGTCCCACAGGCCGGTGCCGAGAAGCTGGAGCTTTTTGGTGTTGACGCCGCTCGAGACCAGCACCTGCGCGACATCGGGCAACGCGTCGCCACCGTCCGGGATCAGCAAAGCGTCGGCGCGCACCGCCGCCTGGGCGACATTCCGGATCGGACCGGCCATTCCGACTTTGTCATGCGGGTAATGTTCGAGCGCGATGATCTGGCCGCCGCGGCGCGCGACATCCTGCTTGAATGCTGCTTCCACCACGGTCCCGTACGGATTGTCGGGAATCAGCGCGGCGTAAGACCGCTTCCCGTTCGCGGCGGCGTATTGCACGATGCGCGAAACATCGGACTCCGGCAGGAAGCTCAAAAGATAGACGCCGCGTGTCGCCACGTTGGCGTCGGTCGAGAAAGCGATGACGGGAATATTGCGCGAGCGCGCGATTTGCCCGACGACGCTGACGGACTGTGCAAAAAGCGGCCCGAGAATGATTTCGGCGCCCTCGTCGAGCGCCTGTTGCGCCGCCAGCCGGGCGCCGTCGCCCGAGCCGCCGTCGTCTTTGACCAGGAGCTGAATATTCGGCGCATTGAATTCCGCGAGCGCCATGTCGGCGGCGTTGCGCATCGCCTGCCCGGCGATGCCCGGCATTGCCGGCGGCCGACAACGGCAAAATGAGCGCGACTTTGACTTGGCCGGTTCCAAGCGTGGTCTCCGGCACTGGGGGGCCGGCTGGCGCTGGCGGCCCGGGCGGCCCCGGCGTCGTGGGGAAATAGCTGGACATCCCCGAACAGCCAGCCAGCGCGACGCAGGCCACGGCCACCAGGCCAACCAGCGAGTGGCGCCGTGTGGGCATGGCGGCCGACTTCTTGCTCGGCAACTCAGCAGACACAGCGTTCTCCTAACACACGCCGGCACTCGCGCCGATAGCACAGGCGGGCACCAATCGGTGATTCTTGCGGCCGATTATTAACCGAATGAAAAGGATAAGGAATCGGCAACATGCATGACGGCCGGCCGCCGCAACGTTAGGGTGGTTGCAATGAGCAATTCCCATGGGACCCGTTCCGGCGGACCGGCTGGCGCCTCCGCCGGTCAGGAACGCCAGCGCGCCCGCTATGTCGTGGACGGGCACGCCATCGTTTCCGGGAAAATCGACCCAGGGCTGCATATCGTTGCGACTCCGATCGGCAATCTCGGCGACATCACCCTGCGTGCGCTCGCGACCCTTGCCGGCGCCGATCTGATCGCCTGCGAGGATACGCGCGTGACGCGCAAATTGCTGGACCGCTATAGCATCGCCACCCCGCTCACACCCTACCACGACCACAACGCCGCGATAGCGCGCCCAAAACTCCTGCAGCGGCTGGCCGACGGCGCGGCCGTCGCGCTGGTTTCGGATGCCGGCACGCCGCTGGTGTCCGATCCGGGCTTCAAGCTGGTGCGCGCGGCGCAGGAAGCCGGGCACAGCGTCACCGCCCTGCCCGGCGCCTCTGCGGCACTCGCGGCGTTGACCGTCGCCGGTCTGCCGACCGATCAATTCTTCTTCGCCGGTTTCCTGCCGGTAAAAGCGGTGGCACGCCGCGCCCGCATTGCAGAACTGGCCCGCATCCCGGCGACCCTGGTGTTCTTCGAAACCGGACCGAGGATTGCGGCTACGCTTGCCGACCTTGCCGCCGAACTCGGAAGCCGCGAAGCGGCTGTGTGCCGGGAGCTTACAAAAATGCATGAGGAAGTTCGTCGCGGCGATCTGCCGGCGCTGGCGCAGTCCGCTGAGGCGGGCGAAATTCGCGGAGAATTCGTGCTGGTCGTGGCACCGCCGTCGGAACCAGCCCAACGCCGACGATGCGGATACGCTGTTGCGCCAAGCGCTGGCGCGCGTTTCGCTGAAAGATGCGGTGGGCGAAGTTGCAGTTGCGACCGGCGTCTCGCGCCGGGAATTGTATCAGCGCGCGTTGGCGCTGACGAAAGCGGAAGGCGTCGACGAGAAACATGACGCGCCGAGCTGAGCCTATTGTACCGCGCGATGGGCCGCGCCAAGAACGCGTCGCCGCATTCCGCCTCGGTCTCTCTGCGGAAAGCCGCGCCGCCATGATGCTCATCGCCAAGGGCTACCGCGTCGTGGCCCGGCGCTGGAAAACGCCGTTGGGCGAAATCGACATCGTCGCGCGCCGCCGCCGGGCGCTGATTTTCGTCGAGGTCAAAGCGCGGGCGCGCGCCGACGATGCAGCAGAAGCCGTAACCGAGCGGGGCAAGCGCCGCATCGTTGCGGCGGCCGAACTCTGGCTCGCCCACAACCCGGACGACGCGCAACGCGAAATCCGCTTTGACGTCGTGCTGGTCACGCCGGGCAAGATGCCGCAACACATCGCCAACGCCTTCGACGCTACGCCTTAACTGCGCAGCAGCGCGGCCGTAGCGGTCGCGGCCAAAATTGCGTAGAGGTTGGCAGCTTCAACATCCCGCACCGGTCGATTTCATGCCCTTGAATGTCGCTGTACAGATGGACCCAATCGACCGGATCAATTTCCGCGGCGATTCCACGTTCGCGCTGCTCTTGGAAGCGCAGCATCGGGGGCACGCCCTCACCTACTACACGCCGGACCGGCTCTATCTCGGCGACGGCAAAGTTTCGGCCGCCGTGCGGCCGCTCACCGTGCGCGATACCGCCGGCGATCATTTCACGCTCGGCGAACCGCGGGTCGTCGATCTTTCCTCGCTCGACGTGGTGCTGCTGCGGCAGGATCCGCCGTTCGACCTTGCCTATATTTCCACGACCCACATGCTGGAACGCATCCATCCCGGGACGCTGGTGGTCAACGATCCCGCCCATGTGCGCAACGCGCCGGAAAAGATCTTCGTCACCGAATTTCCCGATCTGATGCCGCCGACGCTCGTCACGCGCGACCTCGATTCGATCAAGGCGTTCCGCGCCCTGCATGGCGACATCGTCATGAAGCCGCTCTACGGCAAAGGCGGCGAGGCCGTGTTCCGTGTCGGCCGCCAGGATCTCAACTTCGGTTCGCTCTACGATCTCTTCGTCACCATGTTCCGCGAACCGTGGGTGGTGCAGAAATTCCTGCCGGCCGTGAAAGACGGCGACAAGCGCATCATCCTGGTGGACGGCGAGTTCGGTGGCGCAGTCAACCGCGTGCCGGCGCCCGACGATCTCCGCTCCAACATGGTGCGCGGCGGCGTACCGAAGGCGACCGACCTCACACCGCGGGAACGCGAAATCTGCGCCCGCCTCGGCCCGGCGTTACGCGAGCGCGGCCTGCTGTTTGTCGGCATCGACGTGATCGACGGCTTCCTGACCGAGATCAACGTCACCTCTCCCACCGGCATCCGCGCCATCAAGAATCTCGGCGGCCCCGACGTCGCGGCGATGATCTGGGACAAGATCGAGGAGAAGCGCGCCGCGCGCTAGCGTGGCGCCGGCGGCCGGTCGACTGTCACTCTTGCCTTGGCTTTTCAGTCGCGCGAGTGCCGCGCGGATCGGCGCGAACGGGCCGTATTTGTGTTGCTGCTCGCTAAAGCCGTCGGCATAGGGACCGTAAGGCGTATCCACCGGCTTGGTCGCAAGGTCGGGAAAATCCTTTTCCAGCCCCGGTTTGTGCGGCCGCGGCTGCGAGACGACAAAAGCCGCCACATTCCACGCTTCATCGTCCGACAGAACCGGATTCAGATAATCCGCGCCTTGCGGCATGTTGGAATGAACAAAATTGGCCGCGTTGATCAGGCGATTCATACCGGCGCCATCATTGAACGAGCCTGCACCCCAGAGCGGCGGCACGATGTAACCGAGGTCTGTGGTCGGCAGGCTGCGGAGTATGCCTTGTCCGTCGGTGTTGTGGCAGCCCTGGCATTTCGCGACATAGATCGCACGGCCGTGCGCCGGATCGGCGGCGACGTTAAGCTCGGGAATCTTTCCGGCGCCCAGTCCCGGCAGCCGCTGCCCCGGCGGCACGCCGGTCGACAGGAATTTTATGTAAGCGACGAACGCCCGCATCTCCGGCGTATCCGCCGGCAGGGCGCGACCGTTCAGGCTGCGGGTCATGCAGGCATTCACGCGATCCTCGACCGAAATCTCGGCGCCGGCACGCGCGCTGTAGTGGGGGAAGTCGCCGTAGAGACCAAACACCGGCAGGCCGAATTTTTTGGTGCCGGCTTCGAGATGACAGTCGCTGCAGGCAAGATTGTTGCCGGCAAAGCGCTTGGCCGGATCGGCGACCTGCGGGCCGATATGGGCGTAGGTGGCGGTGATCAGATCGCGGCCACGCCGAACCAGGCGGCCATAGTCATCGTCCGGCAGCGCGCCGACCTCCGGCACCGTCCAGATCGTGTCGTTGGATGGCGCGGCCGTCTCGGCGTGACCCACGCCCGAGGCCAAGAAGAGAATGGCGACCGCCGCCAGCAGGACGCGCGCTCGAATTTTCCGCCCGCCCGGCCACCCCATCGCGCCCGCCCTCCGCTTGCCGGCACTGCTTAGACCAAATCGAAGCGGAGCGAAATTGCCGTGGCGGGAAGATCAACCCCGCGCCGGCACGGGCGCCGGCGCGGCCGCACCGAAGCCGGAGGAGGACGGTTTGGCGATGGTAAGCGCCAGCGCTGCAGCGATGAAGCAGAGCGCGCCGGCGACAAAGAAGGCGGGCAGATAGCTGGAGAACTCCGTGCGCGAGAGACCGGCACCGAGTGCCGCGGCCGCGGCGCCAACCTGGTGGCCGGCAAAAATCCAGCCGAAGATGATCGGGGCGCGCTCGCGTCCGAAACGTTCGGCGGTGAGCCTGACCGTCGGCGGCACCGTCGCGATCCAGTCGAGGCCATAGAACATGGCGAACAGCGACAGGCCGTAGAACGTGAAGGTCGTGAACGGCAGGTAGAGCAGCGAAAGGCCGCGCAGCCCGTAATACCAGAACAACAGCCATCGATTGTCGAAGCGGTCGGACAGCCAGCCAGAGCCGATCGTGCCGATAAAATCGAACACGCCCATCATGGCGAGCACGCTGGCCGCTGCCACGGCGGCAACGCCATAGTCGGCGCACAGCGTAACGAAATGCGTCTGGATGAGGCCGCTGGTGCTGCAGCCGCAGATGAAGAAGGTGCCGAACAGAATCCAGAATAGCGGCGTGCGTGCCGCGTCTTTCAGCGGCGCGAATGGCGACGACAACAACGAAGCAAGCCCGACGCCGGCGGGCGGTGCCGGCGTCACCGCTATTTCGCCGTACGCGGGCAGGCCGACATCGCTCGGGCGGTCGCGCATCAGGACGAGCGCAATCAGCGCGGCAAGGACGAGAAGGCCGCAGACAACGATCAGCGCGACGCGCCAGCCGTAACGATCGGTCATGGCGGCGATAAGCGGCAGAAAGACAAGTTGACCGGTCGCCGAACTCGCCGTGAGCAGGCCCACCACCAGGCCGCGGCGCGCGGTAAACCAGCGGGTCGCCACGGTGGCCGCCAGGACGACGGCGGTGAGCCCGGTTCCCACCCCGACGACGACGCCCCAGAGCAGAATCAGTTGCCATACCTGCGTCATCGCCAGCGAGACGAGCAGCCCAGTGGCAATCAGCGCGACCGCGCAGATCATCACGCGGCGGAGCCCGAAGCGATTCATGAACGCCGCAGCGAAGGGACCAAACAACCCGAACAGCAGCAGGCGAAGAGCCAGTGCGCTGGAAATCTGCGCGGTGTCCCAGCCGAATTCTCGCTCGAGCGGCACGATCATCACGCCGGGCGCGCCCATCGCGCCCGCCGTCACCAGCATGACGAGGAAGGTCACGCCGACGACGACCCATCCATAGTGGATGTCGCGGCGGGCCAGGGCGGCGGCTAGTCCGGCGGATACCATCTGCTTGCCGATCCGATCTCTGCTCGGTTGGTTTTCTGCTTGTTCTGACGGCGGCCCGACGCCGGCAGATGCGCTGGATGGCTGCGTTAGCTGGGCGCGTTATATGACGCCCATCATGTCTGTTGCCTATTGATGATGGGTATCATATAAATTGTCAATCGTCGGGACACCGACGCATAGCTGGGCTGCGATTGGCTGGATTGCCGACAGCGCAGCCCAGGTTCGACTGCAGGCAGCGGGATCGCACGATGAAGGTCAGCCGGGAAGAAGCCGCCGCGAACCACGAGCGCATCCTCAAGGCGGCGAGCGCGCTGTTTCGCGCCAAAGGCTTCGATGGCGTGGGCGTCGCCGACATCATGAAAAAAGCCGAGCTGACGCACGGCGGCTTCTACGGCCATTTCAGTTCGAAGGACGACCTCGCCGCGCAGGCGAGCCAGCGCTCGATGGAGAATTCGGCGGCCAACTGGCAGCGGGTTGTCGCGGCGGCACCGGACCGGCCCTATGCGGCGCTGCTGGAGCATTACCTGACACCGCGCCATCGCGATGAGCCAGGCCGCGGTTGCGCCTTCGCAGCGCTCGGGACCGATGTCGCGCGCAGCGGCAAGACGGTGCGTAACGCGTACGGCGAAGGGCTCGTGGCCTTGATCGAGATCCTTGCCGCGGCGGTGCCAGGACGGTCGAAGGCGACGCGGCGGCGCAAGGCCGTCGCCGCCATGGCGGGCCTTGTTGGCGCCTTGACGCTCGCGCGCGCGGTTGGTGACCCGGCCCTCTCGGACGAAATCCTTGCAGCGGTGCATCACGAGCTTCTGGACGCGGCCGAGCGGTAAGCGGCCGCATTCCGCAAACAGAATTATCTACTTGACGTACTAAGCTGAATTTTATGTATCTTACGTACCGAAAAGGGCTGCAGGCTGGAGGTCGACCGAACTGGCGTACCTGACATGACTGGTGCGAATCCCGATCAAGAACGCGACGACGTGCTGCTGCGGATGCTTAAAAGCCAACCCTCGCCGCAGCGGCGGACGATAACATCAAACGATCCGAAGGCCTGCCCGGTTTGTCGCGGCACCGGTGATGCGCCAAGGCAAAATCCGCGGTCGGTCTGCCATTACTGCGGCGGGACCGGGCGCAATCCGAGTTAGAGTCTCGGGGCCCGTCGGCGACTGCGAGACTTCGATGTCTGCCGCCGGTTCCGTGGGGCTATCAGGCACGGATTCAACCTGACGCATCGCCTTCAACCTGATGCATCGCCGCTCTTATCCGACGCGCCATGAGCCACGCGGTTTTGTAGCTCACGCCCAGCGCGCCCATCAGATGATGCGCGGATACCCGGCGGGGCGAAGCCGTCAACAGGTGCGCCGCGTAAATCCATTTGTGGAGGGGGACATGGCTTTTCTCGAACATTGTCCCAACCGTCACGCTGAATGGCTTCTTGCATTCGCGGCACTTGTAGACGCCGGGCCGCGTGCTGCCGCCTTGCAGCTTGTGGACGCGCTTCGGATCGGTATTGCCACAGTGCGGGCAAACCGGGCCTTGCGGCCAGAGCAAGCTTTCAAAATGCTCCCGGGCCGCATCCTGGTCGGCGTAGATTGCTGGGAGGAGGGCCATGTGAGCGAGGCTAACATGGCGCTCCAGTACGTCAAGTATACATGAAGGCTGGCCCGCCTGGCTTCCCTCATGCCAAACCTCGCACAAATTGCTGTCGCTTCCCTGCTTGTTCTCTAAATGTTCTGGACAAAGCGCCAGGTTCCGCTAGTGTGGCTAGAGGGCGGGGTCGGGCATGGTCCAGCGCGTCACGACGGTAGCGTTCGAAGGCATCGAGGTCAGGCCCGTCGATGTCCAGGTGCAGGTCGCCCCCGGCCTGCCGGCCTTCACCATCGTCGGCCTTCCTGACAAGGCGGTTTCCGAAGCGCGCGAACGAGTTCGCGCGGCGATGATCGCTTCCGGGCTCGCGTTGCCGTCGCGACGGATCACGATCAACCTCGCGCCCGCCGATTTGCCCAAGGAGGGCAGCCATTACGACCTGCCGATCGCGCTTGGCCTGATGGCCGCGATCGGCGCCATCCCCCGGGACGCCTTGTCCGGGTTTGCGGTTCTCGGCGAACTTGGCCTCGACGGCTCGATCGCGCCGGTCGCCGGCGTGCTGCCGGCCGCAATCGGCGCGAACGCGCGCGGCGAGGGATTGATCTGTCCCGCGGCGTGCGGGCCCGAAGCGGCCTGGGCGAGCCCCGACATCGAGATCGTTGCTGCTTCGTCGCTGATCCAGCTCGCCAACCATTTCAAGGGCACACAGGTGCTGTCGCGGCCGCAACCGAAAATCCTCGAAGCCGCGGGTCCGGTGCCCGATCTCGCCGACATCAAGGGTCAGGAGAGCGCCAAGCGCGCCCTCGAAGTCGCGGCCGCGGGCGGGCACAATCTCCTCATGGTCGGACCGCCCGGCGCGGGCAAATCGATGCTCGCCGCCCGGCTCCCCTCCATCCTGCCGCCGCTGGCGCCGGCCGAACTTCTCGAAGTCTCTATGGTGGCCTCGGTCGCCGGCGTGATCCAGGGCGGCGCGCTGACCAACCGGCGGCCGTTCCGAGCCCCGCACCATTCCGCCAGCATGCCGGCGCTGGTCGGCGGCGGCATGCATGCCCGGCCGGGTGAGATTTCGCTCGCGCATCATGGCGTGCTTTTCCTCGACGAGCTGCCGGAATTCCACCCGCAGGCGCTGGACTCGCTCCGCCAGCCGCTCGAGACCGGCGAGGTGTCGATCGCGCGCGCCAACCACCGTGTCACCTACCCGGCGCGTTTCATGCTGGTCGCCGCGATGAATCCCTGCCGCTGCGGTCA
This sequence comes from uncultured Alphaproteobacteria bacterium, assembly GCA_963850245.1. GTDB lineage: Bacteria > Pseudomonadota > Alphaproteobacteria > Rhizobiales > Xanthobacteraceae > BOG-931. Next base: position 208,096 of record CAWKLA010000007.1, read on the forward strand.
CGCCGGCGATCCCGGCTACAACTGCCGCCGCGGCGCCAATGCGCGGTGCGCCGCCGATTATCAGGGACGCATTTCCGGCCCGCTGATCGACCGCATCGACCTGCATATCGAAGTGCCGGCCGTGACCGCCGCCGACCTCATTCTGCCGCCGCCGACCGAAGGCAGCCGCGAAGTTGCCGAACGCGTCGCGGCCGCACGCCAGCGGCAGGTCGCGCGCTACGCCGCGATCGGGCTGCCGCATGTGCGCAGCAATGCCGCTGCCTCGGGTGCGGTGCTGGAGGACGTGGCGCGGCCGGATGGCAGCGGGCTCGCGCTGTTGCGCGAAGCTGCCGACGCGATGCGGCTTTCCGCGCGGGGCTACCATCGCGTGCTGCGCGTCGCGCGCACGCTCGCCGACCTCGACGGTGCGGACAAAGTCGGACGAGTTCACCTCGCGGAGGCGCTGTCTTACCGCGCTCTTACCGACGAGATCAGGCGGGCGGCGTAAGCCCCGTCAGCCACCGTTGACGACATTGACGGCGCCGCGCATCCCAATTGCCGAAAGGAATTCGTGCCGCGTTTCGGCATGGTCCCGGAATACGCCCAGCATGCGGCTGGTGACCATGCTGACGCCCGTCTTGTGGATGCCGCGCGTGGTCATGCACTGGTGCGTTGCCTCGGCCACGACGGCGACGCCGTACGGCTTGAGCACCTCGTCGACGCAGGTCGCGATTTCCGCGGTCATCTTCTCCTGGATCTGCAATCGCTTTGCGAACACGTCCACCAGCCGGGCCAGCTTGGAGATGCCGACGACCCGGTTGTGCGGCAGGTAACCGATATGCACGCGGCCGATGATCGGCGTCATGTGGTGCTCGCAGTGCGATTCGAAGCGAATGTCGCGCAGCACGACCACCTCGTCGTAACCGCCTGTCTCCTCGAAGGTGCGCTTGAGGTATTCGCGGGGATGGTCCTTGTAGCCCGAGAACCATTCCTCGTAGGCGCGCACCACACGCGACGGCGTCGAAAGAAGGCCCTCACGGTCCGGGTCGTCACCGGCCCAGCGGATCAGGGTGCGCACGGCCAGTTCCGCTTCCTCGCGCGTCACCCGCGCCGGCCGATCCGCCCCGGACGATTTCGTCCCCGAGCGCTTCGCATTCACCGCCTTATCCATTCGTATTCTCCCGGCCGCGCCTGGGGTTCCGAGCAACCAAGGGCTCGCCCCGCGGAATGTTAACAAAGCATAAACCCTTGCTCCAATCGTTCTTCCCGACCGCAAGGGATGGGCAAGGTTCATAGGCCATAGTCCGGTTCACTGCATCGACAACAACAGGCACCGGGCGGCTGATGACCGAAGCCCCTGGCTGCGCATCGAGCGGGAAACGGACCTTGCGCCAGCGCGCCACCTTCCGAAAACCCGCCATCATCACCCGCAGGATCTCCACGCTCGTCGTCCGCTCGGTCATCATTGCAGTGATGGCGTTCGCGGTGGCCTTCGGTTTCCTGGCCGGGGCGACGTCGCCGGCGGCTCACTACGACCCATATATGTTCGCAATCGGCGTTGCGTCACTGTTCGGCGCAGCCTGCGGCGCGATGGGCATTCTCATTTCACGCATCCGCCAGATGAAAGCCGAGCTGCGCGATTTCGAGCGGCGTCTTGATGAGGCCGCCGATCGGAATTGGGAGATACGGGAAGCGCAGGAGCGCACCGCCAGCTTCTTCGAGGCCCAGGACGACCTGATCGTGCGCCGTAACCATGCCGGCGCGATCACCTACGTCAACGACGCCTTTTGCGCGCTTGCCGGCAAGCCGCGGGAGGAACTACTCGGAACCGGCTTTGCGCTTCCGGTCGTCGAGCAGGACGAAACCGATTCGCCGACCGAAGGCACGCGCTCGCAGGACCAGAAAATCGCCGCCGCCGACGGCGCGCGATGGATCGCCTGGCGCGAGGTCACGGTTCGCGCCGATGGCAGCAGCGAGATGCAGAGCGTCGGGCGCGACGTTACCGATCGCGTCCTTGCCGAACGCGCGCTCGCCGTAGCACGCGACCAGGCCGAGGCGGCCAACCGGGCGAAGTCGCGCTTCCTCACCATGGTGTCGCACGAGATCCGCACTCCGCTGAACGGGATTCTCGGCATGGCCGATCTCCTCGGCGACACCCCGCTCACGCCTGAGCAAACCACTTATCTGAAAGCGGTGAAAACGTCGGGCGAGACCTTGTTGTCGCTGATCGAGGAGGTGCTCGATTTCTCCAAGATCGAAGCCGGCCGCCTCGACCTTGCCGCGCGGCCGTTTGCTCTTGCCGCTTTCGTCGAGGAGGCGGTCGAACTGCTTGGACCCCGCGCGCAAGCCAAAGGCCTGGAAATCGGCTGCTATGTCGATGAACGCTTGCCGACGCGCGTCGTCGGCGACGCGGCGCGATTGCGCCAGGTCCTGTTCAACCTCGCCGGCAACGCGATCAAGTTCACAGAATCCGGCGGCGTTTCGATCATCGTCGAGGCCGCCGCGCGGCCAGATGCGATCGCCATCTCCGTGCGCGACACCGGCATCGGCATCTCGTTACCGGATCAGGCGCGCATCTTTCTCGAATTCGAACAAGCCGACGACAGTTCGACGCGACGGTACGGCGGCACCGGTCTCGGACTGGCGATATCCAACAAGATCGTCGAAGGCATGGAGGGCTCGATCTCGGTCGAGAGCGCGCCCGGCCAGGGCTCGACGTTCCGCGTCATCGTTCCATTGCCGCGCGCGAACGATTCCGAAGAGCCGGCGTTTGCCACGCCCGATCTTGCCGGCAGCAACATCCTCATCGTCGCTGCGGCCGCGATCGAAGCCTCGCTGATCGCGCGGCGCCTGCAGCGCTGGGGCGCGCGCACCACGATCGTGCCCGACGACCGCGTCGCGGCGGCTTTGCTGCCGGAGCAGATGTGGAGCGCCGTGCTCGTCGATCAAACGCTTGGCACCGCGTCGGCTGCGGCGCTTGCGCGGCTTGCTGCCGCGATCCCGCGGCGGATCGTGATGGTCACCCCGGCGATGCGCCACGAACTCGCGGCACTCAAGGAGGGCGGGTTTACCGGCTATCTGATCAAGCCGGTCCGCGCCGCCTCACTCGCCGCCCGCATTTCCGGCGACGAAGCGTTCGATCCCGCCGCCGCCGCCGACGGACCGGATACATCCGGCGCTGCACGCCCCAGCGCCGGGCTTTCGATCCTCGTTGCCGAGGACAACGAGATCAACGCGCTGCTCGCGCGCGCCCTGCTGGTGAAGCTCGGCCATCGCCCGGCCATGGCTGCCAATGGCGCGGCTGCGGTCGATTCGTGGCTGGCCGCGCGCGCGGCCGGCACGCCTTACGATTGCGTGCTCATGGACCTGCACATGCCCGAGGTCGATGGGCTCGAAGCGACCCGCCGCATCCGGGCAATCGAGGCGGAGAATGCCGCGACCCGAACGCCGATCCTCGCGCTGACCGCGAACGCCTCGGCGGAGGATCGCGAGGCTTGCCTTGCCGCCGGGATGGACGGCTTCATCGTCAAGCCGCTCGATCGCGAACGTCTCGCCGCGGCGCTCGCGGGATCGGCCGGCGCCGCGCTCGCGGCTTGATCTGCAACGTTCCGATCCTTTGCCAGAAACGAGCGCGGAATTTGTGACATTCGCATGAATGATTTGGCTCAATAACCGCTTCATCCGAACCTGCTTTTGTAGTTCTCTCGCGAATAAGCAGGCGGCAGTACATGAAATCGGAAATCATCGAGCAGCTCGGACAGACCGATCTGTTGCTGCCGTCCCGGGTAGCCGAGGGTTTGGCGGCGAACGACCGGGTAAAGCTGCGGCTTAGCGTGCTGCAGGCGGCCATGCACCGCGCCTGCGAGCCGACCAGTGGCCGCTTCGATCTGACCGACGAATGCCACGCGGCTGGCGTTGATCCGGTCGGGTTGGAAGCGCTGGTCAACCACGCCACGCTGTCTGTCGGCGACCGCATGTCCGCGCCCGGGTTGGGCAGCCTGGCGACGGCGATCTGGGACGACGCTGCGGCCATGATCCGTGCCGTCAAAGCCGGCGACAAGGATCAGGCAGACAAAGCCGACCAGCGGCTTTCGGCGATTCGGACGCTTGCTCCGATCGGCACTTCCGACGACGTCGAGCTTCGGCAGATCACGCTGCTGACCGGGATCGGCGACGACGGCCTTCATCGCCTGGTGATGGACCTGCACAAAGCTCTCAACCGCCTCGCCGCGACGTGCGCGCAAGAGACGCTTGCCGGTGCGCATGTGTACGGACTGCTACCGGACGACCGGCCCGCGATCGAAGCGTTCATGCGGGGGCTGGAGGCAACGAAGAAACTCAAGTTCGGCCATCCGGGCCTCGCCACGACCGCAACGCGAACGGGCAAACGGCTGACGATTCAAAACGACATCGGCGAGACCGACGCCCATGTCGTGGTGATCGCCGTCGAGCTGGGTGCCGTCATCGTCACTTACACCGACGTGCATCTGGCGCGCGCCAAGTTCTTTGTCGGGTTGTTCCGCGATTTTCCCGTCCTGTGGAGCGGACTCGAACGCAAAAGCGCCGCCGGTCTTGGCGACGATGGCGCCTTCTATCTCGTCACCGGACGCCTGCCGTTCAACCACAGCGCCGACCGCGACGCCTTTCTCGAGAATCTCGGCGCATCACTGGTTTTCCTCATCGACTGGAACAAGGCGCGCAAGATTCTCCGGGAGTGGGTCTCCAAGAGTGACGCTATCCGCGTTCTGGCGTGGGGCGCGTTCCATCGCGTCGGCCACCGCGCCTTCCTTGAGCTCGGCGGCGGCGAGCTCGTCGCAGCGGCCGTCCATCACGCCGCCCCGACGCGGATCGGGTTCGGCGAGCGGCTGGACCGGGCGTTGGGCCGTGACTCCGCCGTGGATTTCCTCAAGACGGTTTTGCGCATTTCGGCCGACGCCTTGCTGCAAGGCAGTTCGGTGCGGCTGGCGAGGGACCGCATCGAGGCAGCTTTGGTGGCGCACCTGCAACGCCTCGACCGGACGCTAATGGCGGTCGTGACCCGGCAGGCCGGCCTGGCGCGCGAAATCGCTACCGGAATTACGCGTTTCGTCGCCGAGAGGAAAGCGCACAGACCGTTCGACTGCGCAGCCTTGACCGAGCAAGCCCGCCGCATCGAGGAAAAAGCCGATCGCATCGCGCTTGAGGCGCGCAGCGAGATCGCCCGGTTCGAAGCCGACCGCGACATCGAACTCCTGGTGAATCAAATCGAGGATGCGATCGACGACCTCGAGCAAGCCGCTTTCATGGCTTCGCTCGTCCCGGCCGACGCTCCGCCGGCGCTGCTCGCGTGCTTGGCCGAACTGTGCGCGGCGACGGTTGCCGGGGCCGAGGCTGCCGCCGCCGGCGTCACCGCCGCGGCCGAGGTTCCCGACGGGCATCGCGTCGATGCCGAGGACACGCTGGCGGCGATCGGCCGGCTGATCGACGTCGAGCACCGTGCAGACGCCGCAGAGCGCATGGTAACGGCGGAAATCCTGACCGGAGAATTCGATCTCAAGACGGCCCTGTCCATTCTCGAATTGGCCCGCGCGCTTGAGCGCTCGACGGACCGGATGGCCGCCTTCGGGCACCTTCTGCGCGAGCACGTCCTCGCCGATCTTTCCTCTTGAGCCACGGTCGAACATGCAAATTGCCCGCATCGGTAACGGTCTGTCGGAAGAATACGCGGCCGAGATGGTCGGCGGCAAAGCGGCCAATCTGGCGCGCATGGCCGTACTCGGGCTGCCGGTGCCGCCGGCGTTCGTGTTGCCGATCAGCCTCTGCGCAGCGACCGTGGCCGGCAAGGCGGACGCAGTGCGCGATCTTGCCGATGGGCTGAGTGAAGGCATCGCGTTCCTGGAAAACGCCACCGGCAAGAAGTTCGGCGACCGGCGGCGGCCGCTCCTGGTATCGGTGCGTTCCGGCGCGGCGCGCTCGATGCCCGGCATGCTCGAGACGGTGCTCGACGTCGGCTGCACGGCGGCGGCGGTCCGCGGCCTCATTCGCATGACTGGTCATCCGCGTTTTGCCATCGACTGCCGGCGGCGTTTCCTTGAGAGCTACGGCGAGGTGGTTGTCGGTGTCGATCGGGCCGCGTTCACAAAAAAACGCGACAGCCTCGTCGCCGCCGAGGGCGTCGGCAGCGAACGCGCGCTCGACTGCGAGGCGCTCGAACGCCTGGTCGCGTCCTACGAGCAGATCGTCGAGGACGTGGATCACGTGTTGAGCGACGATCCGATGGAGCATCTCAAATCGGCGGCGCAGGCGGTTTTCCGATCGTGGATGAGCGATCGCGCCCGCACCTATCGCAAGCTGCAGCATCTCGAGGATTTGCAAGGAACGGCCGTCACGATTCAGGCGATGGTGTACGGCAACAGCGGCGCTTCGTCGGGCGCGGGCGTCGCGTTTTCGCGCGATCCCTCGACCGGCGCCGCCAGACCCGTCATCGACGTGCTTTTCGATTCCCAGGGCGAGGATGTGGTGTCGGGTGGACACAATCCCGAAACCGAAGAGTCGCTAGCGCAGGCGCTTCCGGACGTCGCCACGCAGTTGCGCAATGCGTTGCAGCGGCTCGAGCAGGATTTTGCCGACATCCAGGACGCCGAATTCACCATCGAGAACGGCAAGCTGTGGATGCTGCAAACGCGCGCCGCGAAACGTACGCCGCAGGCGGCGCTGCGGCTGGCGATAGATTTTGTGAAGGAAGGACGGATCGCACCGGCCGAAGCGTTGCAGCGCCTTGCCGGCCTTGACCTGAACACGCTCGCCAACAAGCGGCTGGTCGTCACCGGAGAGCCGGCTGTTCGCGGCACCTGCGCATCCGCTGGCATCGCGGTCGGCCGTGCCGCTTTCGATCCGGACGCAGCGGCGCGCCTCGCCGCGGGCGGCGAACCGGTGATTCTCGTGCGACCGGATACCACGACTGCCGACGTCGGCGGCTTCGCCGTTGCCGCGGGCATCGTGACCGCCGTCGGCGGCCGCACCGCGCACGCGGCGCTGGTGGCGCGGCAAATGGGGAAACCCTGCATCGTCGGTTGTGCCGGATTGTCAATCGACGTCGCCGGCCGCCGCGCGCAGTTAGGAGGCACGGCGATCAAGGAAGGCGACTGGCTCTCGGTCGATGGCGAAGCGGGAGCGATCTATCTGGGACGGAGCGATGTGATTGCTGAACGGCCGGAAGCCGAATTGGCGGAAGTCGAGTGCTGGCGCAAAGCCGCCGCTTGAAGATGCATTCTCACAGCCGGCGCAACGCCACTTCCTCGACCTGGTGGCTCTGGCCCTTCTTCAGGATCAGATCGGCGCGCTGCCGCGTCGGTAGAATGTTCTCGTGCAGATTGACGAGATTGATGCGGCTCCAGATCGAGGTTGCGGTGGCGATCGCCTCCTCGTCGGAAAATTTCGCGTAGCGATGAAAATATGATTTCGGATCGGCGAACGCCGTGCCGCGCAGGGTCAGGAAGCGATTGACGTACCACGACAGCAAAACGCCCTCGTCGGCATCGAGATAAACCGAGAAATCGAAGAAGTCGGAGACGAAGGGAACCGCCTTGCCGTCCTTCGGCAACCGCCCGGCCTGCAAAACATTGAGACCCTCGACGATGAGGATGTCGGGCCGGTTGATCTCGACCCACTGGTTCGGAATGACGTCGTAGATCAGATGCGAATAGACCGGCGCGCGCACCGGATGCTGTCCGGCCTTGATGTCGGACAGAAAACGCAGCAACGCCGGCAGGTCGTAGCTTTCCGGAAAGCCTTTCTTGTCCATCAGGCCTTCGCGTTCGAGTACCGCATTCGGATAGAGAAAGCCGTCGGTGGTGACGAGATCGACCTTCGGCACGTTCGGCCAGCGCGCCAGCAGCGCCTGCAGAACACGAGCGGTGGTGGACTTGCCGACCGCGACCGAGCCGCCGACGCCGATGATGTACGGCATCTTGGCGTCCTCGGTGCCGAGGAAACCCTGTTGCGCGCGGAACAATCGTTGCGTCGCCTCAACGTAAAGCGAGAGAAGGCGCGACAACGGCAGGTAGATTTCCTCGACCTCCGATATGTCGAGATGGTCGTGCATCGAGTGCAGCCGCGAGACCTCCGACGGCTTGAGCGTCATCGGCGTGTCTTCGCGGAGGTTCGCCCATTCGGCGCGGGAGAATACGCGGTAGGGCGAGACGGCCTGGTTGGTACGTTGCTCCATGCCGACGTCAACCGCCTTTGCGGGCGGCCTTCTCATCAAGGCCGGTCTGCTGCGTGCGACGCCCCAGCTCGCTTTCGATTTCAGCGAGAGGGATGCCTCGCGCGTGGAGCACCACGAGCAGATGGTAGAGAAGATCGGCCGTTTCGGCGACGACCCGGTCGCGGTCCTCGGCGAGCGCGGCGATGGCGACCTCGACCGCCTCCTCGCCGAGCTTCTTGGCGCAATGCGCCATGCCTCTATCGACGAGGGTGCGCGTGTAGGAGGCGCCGGGATCCGCTTGCGCACGGTCCTGAACGCGTTTTTCGAGATCGTTGAGCGTAAATGCAGCCATTCGCGTTCCTTAGCATCTCCGTGCCGACGCGGGGAGAGGCCGTCGGCGCAGACGACCTATTCCGCCGATATTCCATCGTCCATCGGCCGGACCTAGAATATGAGCACTCATGAGCGCAACCGCTTCCACAGCGCCGAGCCTCGATTTCTGGTTCGAATTTGCTTCGACCTATTCCTACCCGGCGGTCATGCGCGTGAACGCGCTGGCCGACAAGGCCGGCGTCGCGGTGCGATTTCGCCCGTTCCTGCTTGGACCGATCTTGAAGGCGCAAGGCTGGGATACCTCGCCGTTCAATCTTTATCCGGCCAAGGGCCGCCACATGTGGCGCGACCTCGAACACACGTGTGCCGATCTGGGGTTGCCGTTCCGCCGGCCGGAGCCGTTTCCGCAGTCCAGCGTGCTGGCTGCGCGGGTCGCGCTTGTCGGGCTGGCGGATCATTGGGGCGAAGATTTTTGCCGCGCCGTCTACCACGCCGAATTCGCGGATGGGCGGCGCATCGACGAGACGGCAACCATCGGCGCGATTCTTTCGAGCCTTAAGGTTGATGCCGATGCCGCGATCGCGGCCGCGCATACCGACGCCATCAAGGAAAAACTCCGGTCCGAAACGACAACCGCGCAGCAGCTCGGGATATTCGGTGCGCCGAGCTTCACGACGAGCGACGGCGAACTGTTCTGGGGAAATGACCGGCTCGAACGCGCGCTCGCCTGGGCGAAACGCGCCGGCTGATGCGATGGAATCCGGCTGGCGCCAATGGCGCACAGTTCCTATCTGTTAGCCGATCCACACGGGGCGACCAGCTTCAATGCCCCGCGGTGTGGTGCGCTCGTAAAGGGAGTGGACCATGTCGTTCTGGCAAGAAATAATCCTCGCCGTCATCGTGATTGTTGGTTTGTCGGGCCTGCGTATTGCCGATCAGTATGTTCGCGGCGTCGTGTTCAGACTGGGCCGCTACCAGGGCACCAAAGGACCCGGACTTTACTGGATCATCCCATTCGTCGAATGGCAGCGCCGCGTCGATCTGCGCATCAACACTGCGGCGGTCGAGCAGCAGGAAACCATCACGAAGGACAATGTACCGATCAAGGTCAACGCTGTCGTCTGGTATCGGATCATGAATCCCATGGCCGCGGTTCTCGAGGTCAAGAATATCGACACCGCGGTGATCCAGGTTGCGCTAACGACGCTACGCAACGGCATCGGGCAGCATTCGCTCGATGAGGTCCTCAAAGAACAGGAGAAGGTGGCGAAGGTCATCCAGGAAAAGATCGACGCCGTGACCGAGCCGTGGGGCGTCAAGGTCGAGCGTGTGGAAATGAAGAACGTGGAAATTCCGCAATCCATGCAGCGCGTCATGGCGCAGGAAGCAGAAGCCCTGCGCGAGAAGCGCGCGCGGCTGATCAAGGCGCAGGCCGAGTTCGAAGCGGCGGAGCAATTGCGCAAAGCGTCGGAAATCATCATGCAAAATCCCGCCGGCCTGGAACTAAGGCGCATGCAAATGATCACCGAAGTCGGCGCCGAGCAGAACACCATGACGATCATCATGATGCCGAGCGAATTCGTCGCCATGGCCAAGAGCATCGGCAATCTGGGCAAAACGTCGTCCTGATAATAGCGTGCCGGTGCGCGGCTCGTCAGGGATCGAGCCGCACCGGCAACCCGGCCTGCGCCATATGCAGCTTGGCGTCGCGCACGGAAAATTCGCCGAAATGAAAGATCGAAGCGGCGAGCACGGCGCTAGCGTGGCCGTCGCGAATGCCTTCGACCAGATGATCGAGCGTGCCGACGCCGCCCGAAGCGATGACCGGCACGCTCACCGCGTCGGCGATGGCGCGGGTGAGCGCAATATCGAAGCCCTGCCGCGTGCCGTCGCGATCCATGGACGTGAGCAGGATTTCGCCCGCCCCGAGCGCTGTCACCTCGCGGGCGTAATCGATGGCGTCCAGACCGGTCGGATTGCGCCCGCCATGGGTGAATATTTCCCAGCGGTCTCTTTCGTCCGGCTTCGAAACCTTCTTGGCGTCGATCGCGACCACGATGCACTGATCGCCGAATTTTTCGGCGGCCGCCTTGACGAAGCTGCGGCGCGCGACGGCCGCCGTGTTGATCGAGACCTTGTCGGCGCCTGAAGACAGTAGCGCGCGGATATCGTCGATCGTGCGCACGCCGCCGCCCACCGTGAGCGGCATGAAACACGCCTCCGCGGTGCGTTGCACCACGTCGAGCATGATGTCGCGATCCTCGTGACTGGCGGTGATGTCGAGGAAGGTGAGTTCGTCGGCGCCGGCCTCGTCGTAGGCGATCGCCGCCTCGACCGGATCGCCGGCGTCGCGAAGGTCGACGAACTTCACGCCCTTGACGACACGGCCGTCCTTCACGTCAAGGCAGGGGATGACGCGAACCTTGAACACGTCACGCCACCTTCACCGCGCCGACGAGCTGCAGCGCCGCCGTCGCATCGAGCCTTCCGTCATAGAGCGCGCGCCCGACGATAGCGCCCGCAAGTTTTTTCGCCCGCGGCGCGAGCAGGGCGCGCACGTCGTCAAGCGAAGCAAAACCGCCCGAGGCGATGACGGGGATGGAGACCTCGTCGGCGAGCGCGATGGTGGCGTCGAGATTGAGCCCCTTGAGCATGCCGTCGCGCGCGATGTCGGTGTAGACGATGGCGGCAACGCCGGCGTCCTCGAAACGCCTGGCGACCTCCTTTGCCGAAAGCTCGGAGCTTTGCGCCCAGCCCTCGACCGCGACTTTGCCGTCGCGCGCGTCCAATCCGACCGCGACGCGGTTGGGAAATTTCTTCGCCGCTTCTTTCACCAGCGCAGGATTGCGCACGGCGGCCGTGCCGATGATGACCCGGGCGACGCCCTTGCCGAGCCAACCTTCCATGGTTGCGTGATCGCGGATGCCGCCGCCAACCTGCACCGGAATGCGCACCGCGGCGAGAATACGCTCGACCGCCGCCGCATTCATCGGCCGGCCGGCGAAGGCGCCGTCGAGATCAACGATGTGAAGATAGGCAAAGCCCTGGGCCGCGAAAGCGCGCGCCTGCTCGGCCGGATCGCGGTGGAAAACGGTCGCGCGCGCCATGTCGCCCTGTTCGAGGCGCACCGCTTCACCGTTCTTGAGGTCGATCGCAGGAAAGAGGATCACGGCTTCCACTTGAGAAAATTGGCGATCACCGCCAGGCCGAGCTTTTGGCTTTTCTCGGGATGGAATTGCGTGCCGACAATGTTGTCGCGCGCCACGATCGCGGTGAGCGGGCCGCCATAGTCGGCCTCGGCCACGAGATCGGCACGTTGCGCCACCTTGAGTTCGTAGGAGTGCACGAAATATGCGTGCAGTCCCTCCGAACCCAGCGATAGTCCCTCGACCAGCTTGTGCGGGCGCGTGACACGAAGCGTATTCCAGCCCATGTGCGGGATTTTCAGCTGCGGGTCGGCAGGCGTAATGCGATCGACTTCGCCGGCGATCCAGCCCAACCCTTCGGTCACCTCATATTCGCGGCCGCGTTCAGCGAGCAATTGCATGCCGACGCAAATGCCGAGGAACGGGCGGCCCTTGTTGCGTACCGCCTCCTCCAGCGCGTCCACCATGCCGTCGACCGCATCGAGCCCGCGGCGGCAATCGGCGAACGCGCCGACGCCGGGCAGCACGACCCGATCGGCGGAAGCCACTGCTTCCGGATCGTTCGTCACCACGATCGCCTCGCCGATGCCGGCATCATGCGCCGCGCGCTCGAACGCCTTGGCGGCCGAGTGCAAATTGCCGGAGCCGTAATCGACGATCGCGATGCTCAACGCAACGCCCCCGGTTCGGGAAAGAGGCCGATGATGCCGGACGCCTGCGGCGCGCTCAGCGCAGACGACGGCGCCGGCGAAGCAGCGCTCGGCCGCTCTCCGGCGCGATCGGCCGCCGTAGCCCAGGCGTCGAAGAAGCGCCGCTCGGCGGCCTCCACGCCGTCGCCGGCGACAACGCCGACATATCTCCAGCCACGGCGCGCCAGGGTGAAACGACGTAGCGTGCTCGCCTCGAACCCGATGAGCAACGACAGCAGCAACCCGGCCGCGACGTCGCCGCCTGAACCAATGCCGGCATAGTGCATCGCGCCGTCGGCGCCGACGATCACGATCAGATAGATCAGCAGCACCAGCCACATGCGATGCCATATCATCCAGAGCGGCGTGAGCGCGAAGGCCCAGAAGTAAAATCCGTCGCGAACGAACGCAAAGCGTTCGGGATCGGCAGCAGATTCGGCGGCGCGCAGCGGCGGCTCATGAACCGTGAAGACAGACATTGCTTTGTTCCATAGCTAATAGCTAACCGGGGCGTCGCCAGCGAGAACGGCGCATTACCCGCCGAGCGTACCCTTGGTCGAAGGCACTTCGTGCGCGGCACGCGGATCGATGGCAACCGCCGCCCGCAGCGCCCGCGCCAAGCCCTTGAAGCAGGACTCGGCGATATGATGGTCGTTGGTGCCGTAGAGCGTGGCGACGTGCAGCGTCACTGCCGCGTTCATGGCGAAAGCCTGAAACCATTCCTGCACCAGCTCGGTGTCGAACGGCCCGACCTTGTCGCGCACGAATTCGGCCTTGAAGACCAGGAACGGCCGCCCGGAAATATCCATCGCCACCCGCGTGAGCGCCTCATCCATCGGCACATGAACGTCGGCATAACGGGTGATGCCCTTCATGTCGCCGAGCGCCTGCTTCACCGCCTGGCCGAGCGCAATGCCGACATCCTCGGTGGTGTGGTGATGGTCGATGTGCAGGTCGCCCTTGGCCTTGACCTCGATGTCGATCCGCGAATGGCGCGCCAGCAGGTCGAGCATGTGGTCGAGAAAGCCGATGCCGGTCGCGATCGACGAACGGCCTTGGCCGTCGAGATCGATGGCGACCTCGACGTCGGTTTCCTTTGTTTTTCGCTTCACGGACGCCTTACGCATCGTGATCTCCAACAGCGCGCGCCGGGCCTTTTATCAGGGCTTGGAGGGCTGCGCCAATGTTCCGCCGCGGTATTTGCATTGCCGGCCGCCAACTCCTAAATCATGCCTGAAACAAAGGCATTTTCCCTTATGCAGGCTTCCGAAACCGGGCCCTGGCACGGCACGACCATCCTCACCGTCCGCAAGGGCGGGCTCGTCGCCGTCGGCGGCGACGGCCAGGTGTCGATCGGCCAAACCATCGTCAAGGCCAACGCGCGCAAGGTGCGCCGGCTCGGCGGCGGCGAGGTCATCGGCGGCTTTGCCGGCGCCACGGCCGATGCTTTCACCCTGTTCGAGCGGCTGGAATCAAAACTGGAGCAATATCGCGGCCAATTGATGCGGGCTGCGGTCGAACTGGCCAAGGATTGGCGTACCGACCGATATCTTCGCCGGCTCGAAGCCATGATGATCGTGGCCGACAGGGACGTGTCGCTGGTGCTCACCGGTACCGGCGACGTGCTGGAACCGGAGGCCGGCATCGTCGGGATCGGCTCCGGCGGCAATTACGCGCTGGCTGCGGCCCGCGCACTTGCCGACGGGCCGCTCGACGCCGAAGCGATCGTGCGGCGCGCGCTCGACATCGCCGCCGACATCTGTGTTTACACCAACCGCAACGTCACCGTTGAGACGTTGAAGAGCGCCTGATCTCCGGCGCTGCGCGCCTGAGGCGTTTTCCTGCAATGAGCGAACCATGAGTGATTTTTCCCCACGCGAAATCGTTTCCGAGCTCGACCGCTTCATCGTCGGCCAGGCCGACGCCAAGCGCGCGGTCGCCATAGCGCTGCGCAACCGCTGGCGGCGGCTGCAACTCGACGAGCGGCTGCGCGAAGAAGTGCTGCCCAAAAACATCCTGATGATCGGACCGACCGGCGTCGGCAAGACCGAAATCGCGCGCCGCCTGGCCAAGCTTGCCGGTGCGCCGTTCCTCAAAGTGGAGGCGACGAAATTCACCGAGGTCGGATATGTCGGCCGCGACGTCGAGCAGATTGTGCGCGACCTCGTCGAGATCGCTATCACGTTGACGCGCGACCGGAAACGCAAGGACGTCGAAGCCAAGGCGCAGCAGGCAGCAGAAGGCCGCGTGCTCGACGCGCTGGTCGGCGCTTCCGCCAGCGCCGCGACCAAGGAAGCGTTCCGAAAGAAGCTCCGCGCCGGCGAACTCAACGACAAGGAGATCGAGATCGAGGTGCAATCGTCCGGCGGAATGCCGCTGTTCGAAATTCCCGGCATGCCGGGCGCGCAAGTCGGCGCGATTTCGATCGGAGACATTTTCGGCAAGCTTGGCGGCGGACGCACCAAGACCCGGCGGGTCAGCGTTCACGATTCCTACGAAATCCTGATCAACGAAGAATCCGACAAGCTGCTCGATTCCGAGCAGCTGACGCAGGAGGCGATCAAGGCGGTTGAAAACAACGGCATCGTTTTCCTCGACGAGATCGACAAGATCTGCGCCCGCGACGGGCGCGTCGGCGGCGATGTTTCGCGCGAGGGCGTGCAACGCGATCTGTTGCCGCTGATCGAGGGTACGACCGTTGCGACCAAGCACGGCTCGGTAAAGACCGATCACATTCTTTTTATTGCGTCTGGCGCTTTTCACATTTCAAAGCCGTCCGACCTGCTGCCCGAACTGCAAGGCCGCTTGCCGATCCGTGTCGAGCTGAAGCCGCTGACGCGGGACGATTTTCGCCGCATCCTGACCGAACCCGAGGCTTCCCTGATCAAGCAATATATCGCGCTGATGCGGACCGAGGGCCTGACGCTGGAATTCTCCGAAGATGCCATCGACGCCGTCGCCGACATGGCGGTGTCGGTGAATTCGAGCGTGGAGAATATCGGCGCGCGGCGTTTGCAGACGGTGATGGAGCGAGTGCTCGACGAAGTGTCGTTCGCAGCGCCCGACCGGCCCGGCGAAACCGTCACGATCGATGCCGCTTACGTGCAAAAGCATGTCGGCGATCTGGCCAAAAACGCCGATTTGAGCCGGTTCATCCTGTAGGAAAGCGCGGCGCGCTTTCGATCAGCCTCGGAACTTGGCCCGCTCCGGCAGCTCGTAGCTGAGTTCACGGATCATCGCCATCCACTTCTCGACCTGCGCGAAGGCCTGCCTGTCGGCCGAACCTTGGTCGAGCGAGTCTTTGTGGCGCAAATCATTGCCGCCCGAATCCTGGTCGCGAAAGTCATCTTGCTTCGGATTCGGTTGTGATTGGGCTTCGGCAAGTTCGGACGCAAGTTCGGACATGACGCGTACTCCAATCAAGGGCGTCATCCATGCAGACGAACTTGACCGTTTCTTGCGCTTCCGCGGGCAATCCGGTGATTGGGTTAATCGGGGAACTTAGCGCGTCCGCCGCAACCGGACATACAGTGCGCCTTCTCCACCATGACCGAGATGCGCATCCTCGAATCCGACGACCAGCGATCGAAATTGCGGCAGCGACAGCCACATCGGAACCTGCCGCTTGAGCACGCCGCGCTCGCGCTGATCCGATCCCCGGCCGGTTCCCTTGCCGGTCACGACGAGCACCATCCGCGCGCCGCTTGCTTGCGCACGCTGCAGGAAGCGGAACAGTTCGGCGTGCGCCTCCGTCTGCGTGTAGCCATGCAGATCGAGACGCGCATCAATGGCTTCGCGCCCGCGCGCGACACGCTGCTTCAACCGCCGCCCCAACGGTGCAAGAGGAGCAAGCGGTGCAGGTGCGGGCGGCTTTTTTTCCGGTATCGCCTCAAGCCGTGCGGTCGGCCGCGACGGCGGAGCTGGCAGCTGAGGCGGTGGCTTTTCGCCGGCCGACGGTTTCGCCAGCCGCGCCACGCGGTGCAGAGGTTTGATGGAGCGGATATAGCCGGCCCAAAGCGCGTGGTCTTCGTCGCTGAGGGGACGGCGACGGCTCATCACCGCCACCGCGTTTTCAATTTCGACTTCGGCGCCGGCTCGGGTCCGGGCGCAGCTGCAGGCCGCGGCTCCGGCAGCGGAACGTCTTCCGCGGTCGGAGCGATCATCGCGCCGGCCGTCAGTTGCGCGAGAAATCCGCCGCGTTGCGGCGGCAGAGGCACGGCGCGCGCATCGAGCGGATCGAGTTCGCGCGGGATGAGCATGGTGAACTGGCCGGCATTGCGGATGCGGCCCGCCATGCGCGCAGCCTCGGCTCCGGCGCCGAAATAGATATCGGCCCGCGCCGGGCCGACGATGGCCGACCCGGTATCCTGCGCGAACATGAGGCGGCGGAATTTCGTCCCGGCCCTTTCATTGGCGATCGGAAGATCGGCCGTGATGAAAAACGGCGTGCCATAAGCGTGGAGAGCACGGTCGACCGCAATGGAGCGGCCGGGCACCAGCGGCACGCCTTGCGCGCCGATTGCTTCGTCTTCCGTCGCGAGATCGGTGATGCGGAAGAACACGTACGACTTGTTCTGCCGCCTGACCTCCGGAGCCAGGTCCGGATTGGCCTGCATCCAATCGCGGATGCGCTGCATCGACATTTCGTCCTTGGTGAGGAACTTGCGCTCGATCAGCACGCGACCGACGGGCGTGTAGGGCCAGCCGTTATGCGAGTCGTAATTGACGCGCAGAACGCTGCCGTCTTCCAGCCTGATGCGGGCCGATCCCTGGATCTGCGCGAACAGCACGTCGATCTGGCTGCGCAGCCAGCAGATTTCGAGATGCCAGCCGTCGAGCGCGCCTTCCTCGATCGCGGCGCGGTCGTAATAGGGCACGATCTTGCGCCGGCCGACCCGGCGCCCGACCTTGACCCCCTTGCTCGGGAACGCGTCGCCAAGCTTGCGGCGGCCGGAGATGGTGAGGTTGGGCGGCCGCCGATAGAGCGGAGCGACGAATTCGCCGGTAGGAACGCGTGAGCCCTCGATGATCGGCTCGTAATAGCCGGTGAGAAAGCCGTCGGTGTCGCCTAGCTTGCTGATGCGAAGCGGCCGGAAGTTGTCTTCGAAGAATTTCCGCGCGCCGTCTTCTTCGAGCGGCACCGCGGCCAGTCCGCGGGCGCAGACATTCTTGAGCGCGTCGCTGATCGCGACCGCTTCAGCGCTCGCCTGCCGATTGCTGCTCAGCGCACGGCAGCTCTCGAGAAAGATCGCGAACGCCGTTGCATGATCGTCGGCGGCCCAGCCATCGAGGTTCGCCCAATCGACCGGCTCATATTGCGTATCGGGGAACTTGATCGGCTCCTGCTCGCCGCTTGCGGCGGGCGCAGCCGTGGCGACAAGACCCATGAACGCCGCAACGAGGAGCAACACCCGCCCGCGCGTGGTCATCGCGCCTACTGCCCGGCTTCGGTTGCAACAACCTTCCAGTTGGGATCGCGCGAGGAGATGTCGCGGGCAAACGTCCACACGTCGGTGACGTCGGTCACTTTCTCGGCACTGCCGTCGATCACGTTGCCGGACCGATCCCGCGTTGCGGAAATAAGCTTGGAAATGAAACGAATGGTGATCTGCGCCGTCCGCGCGCGCAATTCCGCACTGGTCATGGCGGAACCGTCGATGGAAACGAACCGGGTCTCGGCGGTTTCGCCACGGCTTTCACGCTCGCTGATCGCCGTATCGAAGCCGTCAAAAACCTCTCGCGAGAGCAGGCTGCGCAACTGCCGGCGATCGCCCTCGGCAAACGCCGTCACGATCATTTCGTAGGCCGCGCGCGCGCCGGTAATGAAGTGCTTGGCGTCGAAGCCGGGGTCGGCCGCGGCGATGGCGTCAAGGCCGGTAGCGACGCCGGAACCTTTTTCGGCAATGTCCTTCCACCGGTCGGCCGCCGGCGGCGCGACCTCCACCGGCCGGACCGAAGCCGGCTCGGCGGGCCGCGGCTGCAAGGTCACGACCTTGTCGGTCGCGGGGCTGCGCACCGCGTCGCGGGCGGAATAGGGATCGTAGGGCGGCCGCTCGCGCCCGGTCCGCTGCCCCAATACGCTGCGAAGCCGCAGGAAAATGAATACGGCGAGCGCCAGGAAGATGATGGTGTAGATATCGAACACGTCTCAGTTCTCTCGGCGTCGCAGGTGGCGGGACCGCACTTTCCCGAAGCGGCTCGAAGTCACGAACCGTGGGGGACCCGGACCCCCGCTCTATGTAGGGCACGCACGGGGAACCATCCAGTGGCCGCAGGCCGATAGCGCTTGCCGACGGCAAAGTTTAGACGATGACCGCCGCCGCGCCAACATCGTAACCGTGACATACGTTCCCATTTATGAATCCGGGCGATGTGGGCCTGCTTGTCCGTCACAATTGGTCCGCTTTTGGGGCCGCGTGCCCAGGTCAAACGCCGAGGCGCAGGGCGCTCGGGCAAGGCGTTGTTCGACCATCGCGCCTGTGTTAGCCAAATTCGAATGCCCCGCGGGGGGCCGGAGACGATGATGTCAGCGACAAACGGGGGTCCTCAGGCCCAAGGCCAAGCCCAGGCGATGCCCCAAATCGGCGTCCTTGCCCAATATGTGAAGGACTTTTCATTCGAAAATCCGAACGCGCCGCGTTCGATGGCACCCAGCGGCCAACAGCCGACCATCAACATCCAGGTCAATGTCGACGCCGCGCCCATGAACGCGACGGATTTCGAGGTGACGCTGCGACTGGAAGGCAAGGCCGAGGCCCAGGAACTGCTGCTGTTCAGCTTCGAGCTGGTGTTTTCCGGCGCGTTCCGGATCCAGAATGTGCCGGAGGAGAGTCTCCAGCCTGTCGTACTGATCGAATGCCCGCGCCTGCTGTTCCCGTTCGCCCGCGAGATCGTCGCCACGGCGGTGCGCAACGGCGGGTTCGCGCCGCTTCTTCTCGATCCGATCGATTTCGTCAGCCTCTACCGCCAACGGCTGGCTGGAGCGCAACCTGCGCCGCCGCCGCAACCTGTCAATCCGAACTGACGTAATCGCGCCAGATCGCGTTGTCGCCAAGCGTGGCGATAAACGCCCGATGCGCAGCGCGTTCCTCGGCGGTGATCACCGCGACAAGCGGCACGGCTCGTTCGCGGACAATGATCGCTTCGCCAACGACCTGGCCCGACGTGGATGCCTGCGACAGAATAAGTTGCGCCTGACGCGCTCCAATCAGTTCCACATAGACTTCGGCAAGAAGCTCGGCGTCCAGCAACGCGCCATGCTTAGTGCGGCGGGAATTGTCGATCGAATAGCGCACGCAAAGATCGTCAAGCCGATTGGAGCCGCCGGGATGCTTGCGGCGCGCGATCAGGAGCGTATCGACCATACGCTCGCGCGCGATCAGGGGTTTGCCCGCACGCTCCAGCTCGGCATTGAGAAAGCCGAGATCGAACGCGGCATTGTGAATGACGAGCGGCGCGTCACCGAGGAAGGCAACCAGGTCGTCGGCCATTTCGGCAAAGAATGGCTTGTCCTTGAGAAACTCTTCGCTCAGGCCGTGAACGCCGAACGCTTCCGCCGGCATGTTGCGCTGGGGATTGAAATAGGCGTGGAAGGTCTGTCCGGACGGAATGCGATTGACCAGCTCGACGCAACCGACCTCGACCAGACGGTGGCCGTCCAGCGGATCGAGACCCGTGGTCTCGGTATCGAGCACAATCTCGCGCATCTCAAACAGCCTCGCGCCGGCGTCAGCGGTATCGCTTACGAATCACCGGCGCTGCCGCGCATTTTAGCAACGGCGGCAAGGATGTCGTGCACTTGGGCGCGGGCATGATCGAACGACTGCGAACTATCCACGATAAAGTCGGCGCGTAGCCGCTTTTCCGCGTCGGGCATTTGCTTGCCAACGAGGGTAGAAAACTTCTCCTCGGTCATACCCGCCCGCTCAAAGGCGCGGCGCCGTTGCACGTCGGGCGGCGCGGAAACCACGACCACTGCGTCGCAGCCGTCATGGCCGCCGGTTTCGAACAACAGCGGGACGTCGAGCACGACGATGGGCGCCCCGCGCGCCTGCGCGCCGGCCAGAAATTGCTCTCTCGCCCTGGTCACGAGCGGGTGAACGATGGATTCAAGCCGCTTTATCGCCGCAGCGTCGCCGACGACCATACCTGCAAGCTTGGCGCGATCGACTTTGCCGCCCGCGGTCGCGCCGGGAAATGCGCTCTCGATCAGCGGCACCGCTTCGCCCTCATAGAGCGCATGCACGACCGCATCGGCATCGTGAACCGGCACGCCGGCCTCGGCAAAGAACGTCGCCGTCCGCGATTTGCCCATGCCGAGCGAGCCGGTCAGACAAAGAACGAAGGGCGGCTTGCCGGTCATGCGGCGAGGCATCCATAGCGGCGCAAAAAATCGAGGGTCGCCATCAGCGGCAGACCGAGGATGGTGAAATAGTCACCCTCAACGCGCTCGAACAGCTGGATGCCGTGACCTTCCATTTGATAAGCGCCCACGCTCGCGGTTGCGCCCCGCCCGACCGTATCAAGATAAAGATCGAGGAACCGGTCGGAGAACGCGCGCATGGTCAGCCTCGCCGTGTCGACGTGTTCGAACACCACCCTCCCGTCCCAGACCAGCGCGACCGCCGAATGGAGTTCGTGGGTGCGGCCACGCAGCGCGGAAAGCTGGGCACGTGCGGACGCAACGTCCGCCGGCTTGGCAAACCGCGTGCTTCCAAGCGCCAAGGTCTGATCGGCGCCCAGTACCAGCCGGCCCGGGTGCAAGGCCGCGACAAAAGCCGCCTTTTCCCGCGCCAGAAACGCCGCGACGGCATCGGGCGCCTGCAGAGCTGCTTTTTTCTCCAGGCCGCGCTCATCGATATCGGCCGGATGCGGTTCGACCGGAATGCCGGCGCCCTCAAGAACCGCGTGGCGCGCGGCGCTGCGCGAGGCAAGCACCAATGGGTCCGGTGCAAGCCATAACGACATCGGTCATGACGCCATGTGACGGCGGCGTTCTACCAGCAGCGCCAACACTGCCGCCGCGGTCTCCTCGATCGAGCGGCGCGTCACGTCAATCAACGGCCAATTATGCTTGGCGCATAATCGCCGCGAAGCGGAAACCTCATCGGCCACGGATTTCTGGTCGATATATTTGTCGTCGTCGCGATGCGCCTTGAGGCCGAGCAGCCGGTTTTGCCGGATCTGCACGATGCGTTCCGGCGTGGCGAAAAGACCCACGACCAGCGGGTGCTTGAGCTGCTCGATTCCGTTTGGCAACGGCACGCCTGGCACCAGCGGGATATTGGCCGTCTTGCACGCCGCGGTTGGCGAGATAGATCGAGGTCGGCGTTTTCGAGGTCCGCGACACGCCAATGAGTAGAACATCGGCCTCTTCGAGATCGTCAGCCTGTTGGCCGTCATCGTGCAGCATCGTGTAGTTGAGCGCGTCGATGCGGCGGAAATATTCCGCATTGAGAGTATGTTGGGCACCGACCTTATGAGTCGATTCGGCACCGAGATACGACTGGAACAGGTGCAGGACCGGTCCAAGGATCGAGAGGCAGGGCAACCTGAGCTCCCGGCATTTTTCTTCGAGCTTCGCGGCCAGGTTTTCCTGCAGCAACGTGTAGAGCACGATGCCGGGCGTTGCCTCGAGCTCCACCAGCACGCGGTCGAGCTGCTTTTGCGAACGAACCAGCGGATGCACGTGTTCGACCGGACTGATCTTGACGTATTGCGCTGCGGCCGCGCGCGCGACAGTGATGAGCGTCTCTCCGGTTGAATCGGAGATCAGGTGCAAATGGAAATAACCGGCCGTGGGCGTCATCGAGAGGCTGACAACCTGTTGATGGTCCGGGAGAAGGCCATGACCGGCGGCATCGCGCAAGGACCATAGGGGGAAACTGTAAAATCCGTCCACATCCGTGCCGCGCCGCTATCAAAACCTGGCCCTCGTGTGGAACACCGGTGAAATGTGGATAGCCGCGCGCATAAAGTCCAAAACGTCGCCTGAATCCCAGCAAGCAGGGCCTGATTTGGTAAAACCGCTGACCAAGGCCGCAGCGAGAATATGTGCGCGAACCGTGGATGACGTGTGAGTCCAAATGTATGAGTCCAATCAACCGTCCAAACACTACAACAGACTCTCTTAGACTTATTTAGTGTAGGAAGGACGCGTGACGGCACCTCCCGCGAATAAACCTCTCCTTCGAGTCCTTGCGGGCGAACGTGAGCCCGTTCCGCCGATCTGGCTGATGCGGCAGGCCGGACGCTATCTTCCGGAATACCGGGCGATCCGGGAGAAGGCCGAGAGTTTTCTCGACCTGTGTTTCGATTCGAATCGCGCTGCGCAGATCACTTTGCAGCCGGTGCGTCGTTTCGGATTCGATGCCGCGATCCTGTTTTCCGATATTCTGGTCGTGCCGCATGCGCTCGGACAGCGGGTAACGTTCGAACAGGGCGAGGGACCGCGGCTCGATGCACTCGAAGATCCCGCGGCGATCGATCGGCTCGCCAGGCAAATCGATCACGGCAAGCTGGAGCCGGTCTACGAAACCCTTCGAAGGGTGAAGGGGGAGTTGCCGGCCGGAGTGACGTTGCTGGGTTTTTGCGGCGCACCGTGGACGCTGGCGACGTACATGATTGCGGGCTGTGGAACAGTGGATCAGTTTCCGGCGCGGATGTTTGCCTATCGGTTTCCCGAGGCGTTTTCGAAGTTGATCGATGTCCTCGTTGATGCATCGGCGAGCTATTTGATTCGGCAGTTTTCCGCCGGTGCGGAGGCGGTGCAGATTTTCGACACCTGGGCGGGAATCTTGCCGGCGGGCCAGTTCAGCAAATGGTGCATCGAGCCGACGGCACGAATTGTCGAAGCGGTGCGTAGGGAAATTCCAGGCGCGAAGATCATCGGTTTTCCTCGCGGCGCCGGCACAGAGCTCGGCGCCTATCTCGATGCGGTCCCGATCGATGCCGTCGGCCTGGACTGGACCGTGGAGTTGGGTTTTGCCCGCAACGAGATTCAATCGCGCCGGCCGGTACAGGGCAATCTCGATCCGTTGGCCCTCCTGGCCGGGGGCGCGGCACTCGACCGGTCGGTCGAGGCCATTCTCGGTGCCTTTTCCGGAGGTCCGTTTATTTTCAATCTCGGCCACGGGATATTGCCGCGAAACACCGATCGCCCACGTCGAGCGGCTGATCGCGCGGGTTCGGTCTTTCGCTTAATCACGGGGAAAAGGCGTGAACATTTACGGGTGGATCAAGGCCTTCCATATCATCGCGGTGATCGCCTGGATGGCCGGAATGCTCTATCTGCCCCGCCTGTTCGTCTATCACTGCGTTGCCGAAAAGGGGTCGGTGCAATCGGAGACGTTCAAGGTGATGGAGCGCCGGCTGCTGCGCGCGATCATCAACCCGGCGATGATCGCGACGTGGGTGCTCGGGCTATGGCTGGCATGGCTTGGACCTGATTCTCATTACGGGTGGTTTGCATCGGGATGGCTGCAGGCCAAGCTGGCGCTCGTTGTCGTGCTATCGGCCCTGCACGGATTTTTCGCCCGATGGGTCAAGGATTTTGCCGCCGACCGCAATCGGCATTCCCGGACATTCTATCGTGTAATCAATGAGATACCGACGGTACTGATGATCCTGATCGTTTTTCTCGTGGTGCTGAAACCGTTTTGATCAATCGGCGTTGTTAGTGCATACTTGGTCTCTGCCCTTGCCTGACGGGCGTTCTTTTCCTATCTTTGCAAAATCCCTCCGAACGTAGGCGGATGCAGTTGAGTTCTGGCTCCAGTTGTCTGGAGCCCGCTGATGCATCGGGGACTGGGGCTCCCAAAGCCCCTCGCAACCCAAGACCTGCGGCTTCTTTCTTCCCGTCAGTGACGTCGCAACTCCAATCCGTCACCGGCTCATTCCCATAGGAAATTCTGTATGCGGGAAATGAAACTCCAAGAACTAAAAACCAAATCTCCGGCGGAGCTGGTCTCCTTCGCCGAAGAACTTGAGGTCGAGAACGCCAGCACGATGCGCAAGCAGGAGCTGATGTTCGGTATCCTCAAGCAGCTTTCCGCGCGCGAAACCGACATTGTCGGCGAAGGCGTCGTCGAAGTGCTGCCGGACGGCTTCGGGTTCCTGCGCTCGCCTGAGGCGAATTACCTGCCGGGCCCTGACGATATCTACGTATCGCCCTCGCAGATCCGCCGCTTCGGATTGCGTACCGGCGACACCATCGACGGGCATATCCGCAGCCCGAAGGAAGGCGAACGCTACTTCGCGCTGCTCAAGGTGAACTCGCTCAACTTCGAGGATCCGGAAAAGGCACGCCACAAGGTCAATTTCGACAATCTGACGCCGCTCTATCCCGACGAGTGGCTGAAGATGGAATTCGAGGATCCGACCAAGAAGGATCTCTCGGCGCGCGTCATCGACATCGTCGCGCCGGTCGGCAAGGGCCAGCGGGCCTTGATCGTCTCGCCGCCGCGCACCGGCAAGACGGTGCTGCTGCAGAACATCGCCCACTCGATCACGCACAATCACCCGGAATGCTATCTGATCGTCCTCCTGATCGACGAGCGGCCGGAGGAAGTCACCGACATGCAGCGCTCGGTGAAGGGCGAGGTGATCTCATCGACCTTCGACGAACCGGCGGTGCGTCACGTCCAGGTGGCCGAAATGGTCATCGAAAAGGCCAAGCGCCTGGTCGAGCATGGCCGCGATGTTGTGATCCTGCTCGATTCGATCACGCGATTGGGCCGTGCCTACAACACCGTCGTGCCGTCATCCGGCAAAGTGCTGACCGGCGGCGTCGACGCCAATGCGCTGCAGCGGCCGAAGCGGTTTTTCGGCGCGGCGCGCAATATCGAGGAAGGCGGCTCGCTGACCATCATCGCCACCGCGCTGATCGATACCGGCAGCCGCATGGACGAGGTGATTTTCGAAGAGTTCAAGGGCACCGGCAATTCCGAACTCATCCTCGATCGCAAGGTCGCCGACAAGCGGACCTTCCCGGCGATGGACATCACCCGCTCGGGCACGCGCAAGGAAGAGCTCCTGGTGCCGCCCGATCAGCTCAAGAAAATGTACGTGCTGCGCCGGATCCTCAATCCGATGGGCACCATGGACGCCATGGATTTCCTGCTCGACAAGCTGCGCAACACCAAGAACAACGGCGAATTCTTCGACTCGATGAATACCTGATCAGCCGCCGCACCGCGGCTGGTCTGCCTCCCGACAATCTCAAATCTGCCGCGCCGCAACGATGGCGGCGACGAGCGCTTGCGGATCGGTCACCGGCAGCGAGCAGGTTTCACTGATACAGACAAACGCCCGCGCCTCGGTTGATACGCCGATTTGTTGCCGCGCCGGGTGTGACGCCGGCAAGGCATTGGCGGACGGCGCGTGGAATACGATGCGGTCGAGCGCGGGAATGGCGCGCGCGGCGGCAAGCAACGTTTCGGCGCTCGCCCCCTGCCCCGTCACGACAATCTCGGCGGCACGCAGCCGCAGATCGATGGCGTTGAGCAGCGCCATGTGCATGTAGAGATTTTCGCTCGCCGCTGGCGCGATCGCCGCGATCAGCCGATCAGCTTTCTCCCGCCACCGATCGTCGCCGGTCAGGTGCGCCAGCCGGATTAGGTTTTGCGCCGCGACCGCGTTGTGATTTGGCGTCGCCTCGTCGGCGGTCGCCGCGGGACGGATCACCAGCCCTTCGGCGTCGGCGGCGGTGAGATAATACGTTCCGGCATCGGCATCGGCATAGTCGCGGTCGAGCGCGTGTTGCCAGGTCAGCGCCTGATCGAGATATCGCTGCTCACTGGTGGCTTCATGAAGCGCCAGCGCCGCCCGGATCATGGCGGCGAAGTCCGACGCAAGCCCGGGAAATTTGAGCTTGCCCTCGCGCCAGGAATGACCGAACCGGTCGCCGCGCGTCATCTCGCGGGCGACGAAGGCGAAGGCACGCCCGGCCAGCTCGCGCCATGTGGGTTCGCCAAGCAGTACGCCAGCGTTGACGAGCGCCGCGATCATCATGCCGTTCCAGTCGGCGAGAATCTTGTCGTCGAGGCCGGGGCGCACGCGCGGCGCCCGTACGGCAAAAAGTTTGGCGCGCAGAACGACGAGCCGCGCCTCGTCCTCGGTGCCGTGCGGTAGCGGTTCGAGCCGGTTGAGGATGTTGTGGCCTTCGAAATTTCCTTGCGGCGTCACGTCGTAATGACGTGCGAAGAACGCGCCGTCTTCGGTGCCGAGCGTGCGCATGACTTCTTCGTACGACCAGACGTAGAACTTTCCTTCTTCACCTTCGGAATCGGCATCGAGCGAGGCAGAGAACGCGCCCTCCCCGGTCGTCATTTCGCGCTCGAGCCAGGCCACGGTTTCGCGCGCGCGCTGGCGGTAAAGCGGCTTGCCAAGGCGCTGGTGGGCGATCGCAAGAAGTTCGAGGAGCTGGGCGTTGTCGTACAGCATCTTCTCGAAATGCGGGACCAGCCAGCGCTCGTCGACCGAGTAGCGGGAAAAGCCGCCGCCTAGATGGTCGTAGATACCGCCCTCGCAGATATGGTGCAGGGTCACATCGACGGCGGCGAAGTAGCGTGCCTCGCCGGTTCGCAGTCCGGCGCGCCACAGCAACTCGAACAATGCGGTTTGAGGAAATTTCGGTGCGCCGCGCGTGCCGCCGTTCACCGGGTCGATGATGCCGCCGAGTTGTTTCGCGGCGTTATCGAGCTGGACCGCACCGATAGTGACGGCGCCGGCCTTCCGCGTGGTCGCGGCGAGGCGCTCCATCAGCGCGGTGCGATTGTTTTCGATCGTCTGCGGCTCGTCGTGGAATACGCGGGCGATCTCGCGCAGCATGTCGACGAAAGCCGGCTTGCCGTAACGCGCGGTCTTCGGGAAATAAGTGCCGCCCCAGATCGGCTCGGCGTTCGGCGTAAGAAACATGGTCAGCGGCCAGCCGCCGTGCTCGCCGAGATGGTGCAGGGCCGCCATGTAGATCTGATCGATATCCGGCCGCTCTTCGCGATCGACCTTGATGTTGACGAACAGCTCGTTCATCACGCGCGCGGTGGCGTCGTCCTCGAAGCTCTCATGCGCCATCACGTGGCACCAGTGACATGCGGCATAGCCGACCGAGAGCAGGATCGGCTTGCCACTTTGTTTGGCTTCGGCGAGGGCTTCCGGTCCCCACGCCCACCAGTCGACCGGGTTGTTTTTGTGCTGGAGCAGATACGGGCTCGTCTCGCTGGCCAGCCGGTTTACATGCTGGCTTTCGTGCGGCGATGCGGGCGTAGCGGTCATGGGGTCCATCCGGCCGTCTGGGTTACCTGCGACGGCCGAGCATCTTTACAACGGTTCGCCGGCGAGGGCAGTTCCTGCGGGATGCAGGCCCGCCGCACCTTTACGGGTTTTTCGGCGGCGGCAGACGATTGGGCAGGAGACGTCGATGACGGCACTTCTTCTTGCTTCGTTGGTCATCGCCAACGGTGTGGTTCATGGCCCGGCTTGTTGCGGGGTGACGGCGCCGACGCCGGCTCGACACGAGGCAGCCAGCGTGCGGGTCGCCGAGGAATCCATCGGCACGGCGACCATGGAGCCCGACGGCACCATCGTGTTGCATTTGTTCGCCAGAGGGCCGGGCGGAATGCACGGGCAGGGCGTTCTGCGCTACCCGGTGTCTGACCCCAAATATGCGGACATTCTGGAGCACGTGCGGCCATTAAAGCCCGGCGAGACCGGGCCGGTGCGGCCGTGGCCCGATTGATTGATCGGCGCGACTAGCCGTATGCAACGGCCGTGGAAAACGATCGCCCAACGATCTTTGCGCTCTCCTCCGGCCGTCCGCCTGCCGCCATCGCGGTGGTCCGGGTTTGCGGTCCGAAGGCCGGCGTTGCGCTGGAATCTCTGATTGGCCGTTTACCGCCGCCACGCCAGGCGGCGCTGGCACGCGTGCGCGATCCGGTAAGCGGAGAGGCGATCGACGACGCGCTGGCGCTCTGGTTTCCGGGTCCCCGCAGCGAGACCGGGGAGGATATGGCTGAGCTCCAGCTTCACGGTGGAGCGGCCGTCGTGTCCGCTGTGCTGGGTGCGCTGGGCGCCATCGACGGTTGCCGGCTGGCGGAACCAGGCGAATTTACCCGCCGCGCCTTCGACAACGGCCGGCTTGATCTTACGGCAGTCGAAGGCCTCGCCGATCTGATCGCGGCGGAAACGCCAGCGCAGCGGCAGCTGGCCTACCGGCAGCTTAAGGGACTCATCGGCGATCAGGCGGAGGCCTGGCGACGGCAGATTATTGATGCGCAGGCGCTGGTCGAGGCCCGAATCGACTTTTCCGACGAGGCGGATGTGCCGGAAGACCTGGTCGGTCCGGCGCTTTATGCTGCGCAGCAATTACGCAGCAAAATTGCTTCGGCGCTGGCGGATGGCGGCCGCGGCGAACGGTTGCGGGACGGTCTGGTCGTCGCCATCGCCGGGCCGCCAAATGCCGGTAAGTCGACGCTGCTGAACCGGCTCGCCCGCCGCGAGGCGGCGATTGTTTCGCCATATCCGGGCACGACGCGGGACGTCATCGAGGTCCATCTCGATCTGGGCGGCTATCCGGTGACGCTGCTCGACACCGCGGGAATTCGCCAAAGCGACGATCCAGTGGAGCAGGAGGGTGTTCGTCGCGCCGCTGCGCGGGCCGCCGCAGCCGATCTCGTGCTGTGGGTCATTGACGGATCGGCCGCTGGCCGAGCGGCTGTGGAAAGACCGGAAACACCATTAGTATCAGAGTATTGGCTGATTCGAAACAAGGTCGATCTGGCTGTGGATAAGCTGTGGAATAATTGTGAATCGGTATCCGCTTCTTCAGCCAGGACGTTCGCACTATCCGCCGCTGACGGGACGGGCGTGGACGAGCTGGTGGCGAGCCTTTCGGCCCATGCGCGGGATTACTTCGCTGCGACTGAAACGGGGCTGATTACCCGGGCGCGGCATCGTCAGGCGCTGGAGGAAACGGTCGCGAGGCTCGACCGGGCCTTGGCGCACGGCGCTTCGGGGAACGAAGAGCTGATCGCGGAGGATCTGCGGTCCGCCGCGTCGATCCTGGGCCGCCTCACCGGCCGCGTCGACGTCGAGGATATCCTGGACGTGATTTTCCGGGATTTCTGTATTGGTAAATAAATCGTTAACGATCGGGACGGCATGTTTCACGTGAAACAGATGCGCCGCGTTTCGTGCTTTGACCCAAGAATCGGTGTTGTCTAAATCAATCGCATTGCGGAGAGAGCCTGTGGACGCGCGTTTCGATGTCATCGTCGTCGGGGGTGGCCATGCCGGCTGTGAAGCCGCGGCTGCGGCCGCGCGCATGGGCGCGCGTACGGCGTTGGTGACACAGCGGCTCGCGACCGTCGGCGCCATGTCGTGCAATCCATCCATCGGCGGCCTCGGCAAAGGCCACCTGGTGCGCGAGGTCGATGCGCTCGATGGGCTCATGGGCCGGGTGGCGGACGCCGGCGGGAATTCAGTTTCGTGTGCTCAACCGCCGTAAGGGACCGGCGGTCCGGGGTCCCCGCGCCCAAGCCGATCGGAAACTCTACGCCGCGGCCATGCAGGAAGCGCTTCGGCAGACCGCGAATCTGACGGTGATCGAGGGCGAGGCGGACGATCTGATGCTTGCGGATGGCCAGGTCGTCGGCGTGCGCTTGACGGATGGGCGCACGTTCGACGGCGGTGCCGTCGTGCTGACCACCGGCACTTTCCTGCGCGGGCTCATCCATATCGGCGAACGGAAAATCCCGGCCGGCCGGGTAGGCGAGGCGCCTGCCACCGGCCTGTCGGCAACGCTGGAGCGGGCCGGATTTACGCTCGGTCGCCTCAAGACCGGCACGCCGCCGCGGCTAGACGGCACCACGATCGATTGGGCGGCGCTGGAGATGCAGCAGGGCGACGAGCCGCCGGAGCCTTTTTCGGCATTGACGGAGCGCATCGCCAATCCGCAGGTGGAGTGCGCGATCACCCGCACCGCGCCGGCAACGCACGATCTGATCCGCCGGAATGTTCACCGCTCGCCCATGTATTCCGGCCAGATCCAAAGCCGCGGACCGCGCTATTGCCCGTCGATCGAGGACAAGATCGTGCGCTTTGGCGATCGCACGGGCCACCAGATCTTCCTTGAGCCCGAGGGTCTGGACGATACGACCGTCTACCCGAACGGCATATCGACCTCGCTGCCCGAGGACGTCCAAATCGCCTTGGTGGCGACGATTCCGGGGCTGGAGCGCGCCCGCATCGTCCGGCCGGGCTATGCCATCGAATACGACCATGTCGACCCGCGGGAACTCCATCCGTCGCTGGAAACGAAGCGCCTGGCGGGCCTTTTCCTGGCCGGCCAGATCAACGGCACGACCGGGTATGAGGAAGCCGCGGCGCAGGGCTTGATTGCTGGCCTCAACGCCGCCGCCAAGCGCAGGGGACGGCGA
The DNA here is from genome assembly GCA_963850245.1 of uncultured Alphaproteobacteria bacterium. Classification (GTDB taxonomy): domain Bacteria; phylum Pseudomonadota; class Alphaproteobacteria; order Rhizobiales; family Xanthobacteraceae; genus BOG-931. The sequence continues at coordinate 238,862 of CAWKLA010000007.1, forward strand.
CACCTATCGTGTTCGATCGGGCCGAGGGATATCTGGGGGTGATGGTCGACGACCTCGTCACGCGCGGCGTCACCGAGCCCTATCGCATGTTTACGTCGCGCGCCGAGTACCGGCTGACGCTGCGCGCGGACAACGCCGATCAGCGGCTGACCGGGAAGGGAATCGCACTCGGTTGCGTCGGCGCCGTGCGGGCGCGGTCGCATGAGGTGAAGATGACCGCCCTTCGGGAGGTACGCATTACGGCGGAATCGCTCAACGTGACGCCGAACGAAGCGGCGCGCCACGGGCTGGAGCTGCGGCGGGACGGTCAGCGGCGCTCGGCGTTCGACTTGCTGTCGTATCCAGACATTGGCATCGCTGAACTGGCGCGAATCTGGCCCCGGTTTGCGGAGCTCGACGAAAAGATCGCTAGCCAGCTCGAAATCGACGCCAAATATGCCGTCTATCTGGACCGCCAGGCGGCCGACGTGGAGTCCTATCGTCGCGACGAAAGCCTCACGCTGCCGGAGGACATCGATTACGCGACGTTGCCCGGTCTCTCCAACGAGGTGCGTCACAAGCTGCAAGCGCAGCGGCCGCGAACGATCGGCCATGCCAGCCGGCTCGACGGCATCACGCCGGCCGCGCTGACGCTTCTCGTGGCGCATATCCATCGTCAAGACCGTAAGCAAAGCCGTAAGCGCAGCCGCGGCGCGGCATGACCGGGCAGGCGAGCGGCCTGTCAGAGGATCGCGAGCGGGCGCTAGCCCTTACCCCTGTTTCACGTGAAACATCCGCCCGCCTCGACCGTTTTGTCGAGACATTGCTGGACTGGCAGCAGCGGATGAATCTGATCGCGCCGTCGACCATACCAATCGTCTGGACCAGGCACATCGCCGACTCCCTGCAACTCCTGGCGCTGGCGCCGGAGGCCCGCGTCTGGGCTGATTTCGGGGCGGGGGCAGGGTTCCCGGGCTTGGTGATCGCCTGCGCGCTGGCGGATACGAGTGGAGCGCAGGTGCATCTCATTGAGAGCAACGGCAAGAAGGCGTCGTTCCTTCGGGAAGCGGTGCGTGTCACCGGCGCGCCAGCGCAAATTCACGCGGTGAGAGTATTGGATTTCGTGGAAAATGCCCCAGCGCCGATTGATGTCGTGACCGCGAGGGCGTTGGCTCCGCTCCCGGAACTCCTACCGATGGCATATCCGTTGTTGAAAAGAGGTAGTCTCGGCGTGTTTCCGAAGGGACAAGATGTGGGGTTGGAATTGACCGAGGCCGCTAAATATTGGAACATTCAGTTCGACCTTAGCCAAAGCCTGACGGACGCGAGGGGCCGGATCGTCGTCGTACGCGGCCTCGAACCGAAGGCCGCGTCGGCGCGGCGTTCGAAAAGGAAAGGAAGTCGGCAGCGATGAGCGACTCGTCATCTTCGGACCAATCCGCTGAAGTCGTTGCTTTTCCGGCGCAGCCGCGGATACCGCGGCCGAACGCTGCGATGCAGCCTCGTGTCCTTGCAGTCGCCAACCAGAAGGGCGGTGTCGGCAAGACCACGACCGCGATCAATCTCGGCACCGCGCTCGCGGCGATCGGCGAGGACGTGCTGATCGTCGATCTCGATCCGCAGGGCAACGCCTCGACCGGCCTTGGTATTGACCGGCGAAGCCGCCTGCACTCGACCTATGACGTCCTGACCGGCGAGACGCCACTGCGCAGTGCCATCGTCGAAACCGCGGTGCCGCGTCTTCACCTTGCGCCGTCGACCCTCGATCTCTCGGGGTTTGAACTTGAAATCGGCCAGGCTCGCGACCGCGCCTTCCGGCTGCGCAACGCGCTGGCGCCGCTGAAGACGCGGGCGGCGGATCAAACAAATTTCACTTACGTCCTGGTGGACTGCCCGCCGTCGCTCAATCTCCTGACGGTCAACGCGATGGCGGCGGCGCATGCCATCCTGGTGCCGCTGCAATGCGAGTTCTTTGCGCTCGAGGGCTTGTCGCAACTGCTCAAGACCGTCGATTCCGTGCGCGAGCAGCTCAATCCCGATCTCACGATCCACGGCATCGTGCTGACGATGTACGACTCGCGCAACAATCTCTCGGGCCAGGTCGTCGCCGATGTCCGCGAGTTCATGGGCTCCAAGGTCTACGACACCATCATTCCGCGCAACGTGCGCGTGTCGGAAGCGCCGTCCTACGGCAAACCGGTGCTGGTCTACGATCTCAAGTGCAGCGGCAGCGAAGCGTATCTGCGGCTCGCCACCGAAATCATCCAGCGTGAAAAAGAATTGTGCGTCGGCTGACATCGCGCGTGGCCTTTTTTAGTTAGACGCGGACGCGAAGCAACGATCACGATCAGATACGCGGGGTGAGCATGACCGGGAGTTCGGGAGAAACCGTGATGGCGGAAGATGGATCGCGGTCACGACTGGGACGCGGGCTCGCCGCATTGATCGGCGATGTCGGCGGTGAAAGCCCGGCCGAACGTCCGCGCGGCCAGCGGCGATTGCCGACCGGATCGTTGCGGCCGAATGCACGCAATCCGCGGCGCACGTTCGCAGCCGCAGAGCTCGACGAACTCGCCGCATCGCTGCGCGAGCGCGGCATCATTCAGCCGATCGTGGTGCGCGCGTCGCGTGGCGCGGCCGATATGTTCGAGATCATCGCCGGCGAACGGCGCTGGCGCGCGGCGCAGCGTGTCGGGCTGCACGAGGTTCCGGTCGTCGTCATCGAAGCGACCGACGCCGAAGCCTTGCAGCTTGCCATCATCGAGAATGTGCAGCGTGCCGACCTCAATGCGCTCGAAGAGGCCGAGGGCTATCGCGCGTTGATCGATGAATTCGGCAACAGCCAGGAAGAGGTCGCCAAGATCGTCGGCAAAAGCCGAAGCTACGTCGCCAATACGCTGCGGCTTCTGAAACTTTCAGATCCGGTGAAAGCCTATATTCACGACGGCAAAATCACGGCTGGACACGCGCGCATGCTGGTCGGCGAGCCCGATGCCGAAACGCTGGCGGCGGAGATTGTCGCCCGCGGTCTCAACGTGCGCGACGTCGAAGCAATGGCTCGCGAGCGGGCGCACAAGAGCGCCAAAAAACCGGCAGGCGGCAACCATGCGCGCGGAGCAACAACAAAAAATGCGGATACACTGGCGGTGGAGAAACGTTTGTCCGATGAACTCGGATTAACGGTCAATATCGAGCATCGTCGCGGCGGCGGCGCTCTTACCATCCGCTACAAGAGCCTCGAGCAACTGGACGAAGTCATTCGCCGGCTGGAGCGAAAAAGCTAGAGCGCGCTGCGCGGATCGTTTGCGACCCGTCGTTTTCAGAACTAGAAATAAGCTTGTTTGCCGCTCGCGTGGAGTGCGATTGAGCTTATTTTGATCGCGCCTGATCGATGCGGTCAATCAAATCAGAAATCACCGGGCTCGCTGCAAAGGGCATGAAGCGCACTGGCGCACAGAACGTGATCTCGTCGCCTAACGCCGTCGGACGGCGCAGCGACAGGGTCACGCGCGGCGGATTCACCAGCGGCGAATAATTGACGTTCTTGATATCCCGCAGCGGCACGCGAAGGTCGTGACCGCGGTTCTTCACCAGCAAGGCGTCACCATCGTCCCAGACTTCGTCGACAAGATCGAAAACAAATTTCCTCATGAAATAAAGGCCGAAGACGAACATCCCGGCCGGCACGATGACGAACGGGACGAGCGCGAAACGGTCCGGTCCGCGCATGTTGACAAGCGCGGCGCCAACAAACAACACGAGAAATCCAAACCAGAATACCGGGAAGATGCGCTTGTAAAAGAAAGTCCAATTCGAGGAGATGCGGCGCATCCAGCATCGCTCAGGCAGTTCGCGGCCTATTCAGCGGCGGTTCGTCCGGCGTTCGAACCAAAGCGCCGATCGATGTAATCGACGACGATCTTCTGGAAATCGGCGGCGAGCGTCGGGCCGCGCAACGTCATCGCCTTCTTGCCGTCGATGAAGACCGGCGCGGTCGGCTGCTCGCCGGTTCCGGGGAGCGATATGCCGATGTCGGCGTGTTTGCTTTCGCCCGGACCGTTGACGATGCAGCCCATCACCGCGACGTTGAGGCCCTCGACGCCGGGATAGCGCGTTTTCCATTCCGGCATGGATTCGCGGATGAAGCTTTGAATGCCGGCCGCAAGCTCCTGGAACGTCGTCGACGTGGTGCGGCCGCAGCCGGGGCAGGCGGCAACGAGCGGAACGAATGTCCGCAGGCCCAGTGTCTGCAGGAGCTCCTGGCCGACCTTCACCTCCAGCGTGCGATCGCCGTTCGGCTCGGGCGTGAGCGAGACGCGGATCGTGTCGCCGATACCCTGTTGCAGCAGAACGCCCATCGCCGCCGATGAAGCGACGATGCCCTTCGAGCCCATGCCGGCTTCGGTCAGCCCAAGATGCAGCGCGTAGTCGGAGCGCCGCGCCAGTTCGCCATAGACCGCGATCAGATCCTGCACCGCGGACACCTTGCCGGAAATGATGATCTTCGAGCGCGGGAGGCCAATCTCTTCTGCACGTCCGGCGGACAACAGCGCCGATTGCACCATCGCCTCGCGGGTGACGTCGCGCGCGTCGACCGGACGGCTGGAGCGCGAATTCTCGTCCATGAGATGCGTCAGCAGCTCCTGATCGAGCGAACCCCAATTGGCGCCGATGCGCACCGGCTTGTCGTGGCGGATCGCGGTCTCGACGATGGCGCCGAACTGGCGGTCCTTCTTTTCCTTGAAACCCACGTTGCCGGGATTGATGCGATATTTGTCGAGCGCCTCGGCGCAGCCCGGATGATCCGCCAGGAGCTTGTGGCCGATATAGTGGAAGTCGCCGACGATCGGCACGTCGACATTCATCTTGAGCAGCCGGTCCTTGATGTGCGGCACGGCCGCGGCAGCCTCGTCGCGGTCGACGGTGATGCGCACCAGTTCCGAACCGGCGCGGGCGAGCGCCGCGACCTGTCTGACCGTCGAGTCGACGTCAGCGGTGTCGGTGTTGGTCATCGACTGCACCACGACTGGCGCGCCCCCGCCGACGGTCACATTGCCGACCCTCACGGCGACCGTACGATGCCTCGCGGCGGGACCGGAAAATTCCATCATCGCGTAACCCTTTGATTTTACGTTCTGATCCGCCGCCATGCCATGGCCAGCAAGCAACCAGCGGAACCCCGACGGGCAGCCAGCCACCGATATAGCCTTACCGCGGCCGGTTTACGAGCACCAAGCCCAGCGCCACAAACGCCACCGAAATCGCAAATGGCACGGTCAGCGGTTCGCCCAGAACAAGGTGACCGGCGACGACGCCGAAGATCGGGGTCAGGAACGTAAAGGCCGATAATCGGTTCGCCGAATAGCGGACGATCAGCGCAAACCAGACGACATAAGTGACCGCGACCACCCAGATGGCTTGATAGGCCACGGCGCCGATCGCCGTCGCCGACGGCATGGCGTGGAGTTGCTCACGGAAGGCAAGGGCGCCAGCGCCGAGCAGCGGCACCGAGACGACGAGCTGATAGAGCATCGTCTTTTCCGAGCTGATGCGGCTAAGGGGGCTCGCCTTGATGACGAGCGTCGTCGCCGCCCAGGCGACCGCGGCTCCGAGCGTCATCAGATCGCCGAGCGTTTGACGCGGATCGGCCGCGGGCGTCGGTAGTCCGAACGCGATGACGACTCCGACGAAGGAAATCGATAAGCCGATCCATTGCGAAGGATAGAAATGGTCGCCGGGAATGAACCAGCGCGACCCGATCACGACGAAAAACGGTGCCAGATAAAGGAACAGCACGCCGCGGGTCGCCGTCGTCCATTTGAGCCCGACATAGACCAGAAAGAACTCGAGAGCGAACAGCACGCCGGCGGCGACGCCCGCCGGTAATGTGCCGTCGCGTTCAAACAAGGAAATACCGCGCAGCCGCGCGTAGCCGGCAACAAATAACGCCGCGACGACCGAACGAACCGCCGCCTGGGTGAGAGGCGGGATTTCCGCAATGGCGTATTTGATCGCGACCTGGTTGAAGCCCCAAGTCAAACACAGCGCCAGAGTGACGGCGATGGCGAGTGCATCAAGCGGACGGGATTGCGGTGAATGAGGCACTTGCGGGTCGGTTCAAGTTCGCTGGGGAGAGCGTGCCGATCACGCCGGCAAGCGGAATGAGACGGCGGAACAGGAATGCCTCATCGCGGCCGGCAATGCGCGCAGATGCCGGCGATTTCGATCACCGGGCTTTTTGGCGCGAAGCCCGCCGCGCGGCAGGAGGCCTTGAGCGCTTCCGCGGCGATGCCGCCGGGCGCCTCGCCGACGGCTCCGCAATGCTCGCAGATGAGGAAGACGACCGGGTCGCCGCCGGCGTGGTTGTGCACGCAGGCAACGAAGGCATTGCGGCTCTCGATCCGATGGACAAGGCCATTGTCGCGCAGGAACTCGAGCGCGCGATAGACTGTGATCGGCGCCGGCCGGTTCCGGTCCCCCAGCCGCTCGATGATCTCGTAGGCCCCGAGCGGCTTGTGGCTCGCCAGTAGTGCTTCCAGCACCTGCCGGCGCATGGGCGTCAGCCGCTGCGCCCGCGCCGTACACAGCGCTTCGGCGTGGGCGATAGCGGCGCTGGTGCAGCTGCCGTGATCGTGGTCGGGCGCTGGGAAAATTGCAGGCGGCATCGCTGTCATCTCGGAGCCACGGAGATGGCTCTATTTAGCTATTATAGTCGTCCGGGCGGCATCGCGAAAACGTGAGATGACCGCCTACTTTGATATTGCGCCGCAGCAAAAAGCGTCTCACATTGCCGCCGCTCAACGCAACACTTAAACGCAACGCGCATACCACCTAGGCGCGCCATCTTGAATTGGGGATGATCATGCTGAAAGGAAAGAACGCGCTGGTTACCGGCTCGACGTCCGGCATCGGACTGGCCTACGCGCGTGCGCTTGCGGAACAGGGCGCCAACGTCACCATCAACGGTTTCGGCGATGCCGCCGCCATCGAAAAGGAGCGCTCCGGGATCGAAAAGGATTTCGGCGTGAAGGCGGCCTATTCGCCGGCGGACATGACCAAGCCCGCCGAGATCGCCGCCATGGTGCAAACGGCCGAGAAGGCTTTCGGCTCGCTCGACATCCTCATCAACAATGCCGGCATTCAGCATGTCGCGCCGATCGAGGAGTTTCCGGTCGAGAAGTGGGATCAGATCATCGCCATCAATCTTTCCTCCGCGTTCCATACCATCCGCGCCGCTGTGCCCGGCATGAAGTCGCGCAAGTGGGGGCGCATCATCAACACCGCTTCCGCGCATTCGCTGGTCGCGTCGCCCTTCAAATCCGCCTACGTTTCGGCAAAGCACGGGCTCGCCGGCCTGACCAAGACGGTGGCGCTCGAGGTGGCGACTTTCGGCATCACGGCCAACTGCATCAGTCCCGGCTACGTCTGGACGCCGCTCGTCGAAAAGCAGATTCCCGACACGATGAAGGCGCGGGGCATGACGGCGGATCAGGTCAAGCGCGACGTGCTGCTGGCCGCGCAGCCGACCAAGGAATTCGTCACCGTCGAAGAGGTCGCCGCGCTGGCGATCTATCTTTGCTCCGACATGGCGAAAGCAATCACCGGCGCCAATCTTTCGATCGATGGCGGCTGGACCGCGGAATGATCTTCCGCCTGCTGGCGCGATGCGCGACCTCTGGCTTCTGAGCCAGAAAAGATGTCGTTGAAACCGCTCCTCACGTCGCTGCTGCCCGGCCGGGCGTCCAATAACCCGGGCACGCCGGGGCCCAAGCGCATCAATCTCGCGCTTCAGGGCGGCGGTGCGCATGGGGCGTTTACCTGGGGCGTGCTCGACCATCTTTTGACCGACGAGCGGTTGGTGTTCGAAGGCATCTCGGGCACGTCCGCGGGCGCCGTCAACGCGGTGATGCTTGCCGACGGATTGGCGCGCGGCGGACGGCCGGAAGCGCAAAAGCGCCTCGCCGATTTCTGGCGGGCGGTGAGCAATAACGGAAATCTGCCGCCGTTGCAGCGCGCGGTGGTCGATCGGATGCTGTCGTTCATGCCGCTCGAGGGCACGCCGATGCAGGCGTGGCTCGATCTGCTGTCGAAATATTTTTCGCCCTACGATTTCAATCCGCTCAACATCAATCCGCTCAAGGATCTGTTCGAGCGGTTTGTCGATTTCTCCGCCGTGCAGGGCTTTTCCGACGTACAGCTCTTTATTTCGGCAACTAATGTTCAGACCGGCCGGGTGCGGATCTTTCCGCGCGAGAAGATCACCGCCGAAGCATTGATGGCTTCGGCGTGTCTGCCGCTCCTGTTCCGCGCGGTCGAAATCGATGGCGTGCCTTATTGGGACGGTGGCTATCTCGCCAATCCGGTGATCTTTCCGTTCTTCGGCACGACGAAGACCGAGGACGTGTTGGTGGTGCAAATCAATCCGCTGGTGCGGCAGGCAACGCCGACATCCGCCAACGAAATCATGAATCGCATCAACGAAATCACTTTCAACTCGTCATTGCTTTCCGAATATCGCGCCATCGAATTCGTCGCCCGCCTGATCGATAAGGGGCGGCTGCCGCGCGGCACCGGGCCGGGTCAGTATCGTCGCGTCAACGTCCACCGCATCGTGCTCGATCAGTTCGGGACGCACTTCGACGCTTCCAGCAAGATTTCGACCGACTATGATTTCTTCGAGACGCTGCACCTCAACGGCAAGCGGGCGGCCCGGCGTTTCCTCGATGATCATTTCGACGATATCGGCGTGCATGGCACCGTCGATCTGCTCGCCGAAGCGCAAGCCGAGTGGGCGTGACGCGCGGGTGGCATGAGCAACATGACGCCGCTGCTTTCGGCCGAAGTCGGTTCCACCCGGCTCGACGTGTGCGTCGCCGACATCACGTCGCTTGCGCTCGATGCCATCGTCAACGCGGCGAATAGCTCGCTGCTCGGTGGCGGCGGCGTCGACGGCGCGATCCATCGTGCCGCGGGGCCGGAGCTGCTCGCCGAGTGCCGCACGCTCGGCGGCTGCGACACCGGCGGCGCGAAAATTACGCGGGGCTATCGCTTGCCGGCCAGGCATGTGATCCACGCGGTCGGGCCGGTGTGGTCCGGCGGCGGCGAGCGTGAGGAGGAACTTCTGGCGTCGTGCTATCGCGCGGCGCTCGATCTCGCCGCCGGACGTCGCCTTGCATCGATCGCCTTTCCCGCGATCTCGACCGGCATCTATCGGTTTCCGCAAGATCGCGCGGCACGTATCGCCGTCGGCACCGTCGCGGCGGAAATCGCTTCGGCTCCGCGCGGCATCGTGCAGGTGGTGTTCTGCTGCTTCGGGCCCGAAATAGCCGATCACCACATCGCGGCTTTGGCCGACCTGGGGCTGGCTTAGCAAGCGGCCTTTCCGCGCCCAGGCCGCCGCTGTTTGCATCCCTGCCTTGCGATAAATGCCGTGGCAAATGATAAGCCAGCTTATGATATGCAGGGCTGCTTATCACGGAGTTTGCGGCCATGCCGGCCACCACCAAGAACAGAGAATTCGCCTTTATTCTCAACGATGTGGCACGCTTGTTGCGGACTTATGCCGACCACAAGGCGGCGCAGTTCGGGATGACGCGCGCCCAATGGGCGGTGCTTTCCCGGGTTGATCGATGTGAAGGCCTCAATCAGGCGGAGCTGGCGGAGGTTCTCGATTTGCAGCCGATTACGCTGACCCGGCTGCTCGACAAACTGTGCGACAGCGGCCTCATCGAGCGCCGGCCCGATCCGACCGACCGCCGGGCCAAACGGCTGTACCTGACCGATGCAGCCCGGCCCGTACTCGTGCAACTGGCGGCGCTCGGCGAGGAAACGATGGCCGGCGCGCTCGAAGGCGTGGCCCCCGGAACCGTCGAACAGATGATCGGGCAGCTCGGTACCGTGAAAGAAAATCTGCGGCGGCTGATCCAGCAGCGCCATGCGCACACCGTGGGAGAGCGCCGCTATGGCTGAACCCGCTCGCAAAACCATCGCGCCGGTACGCGATGAAGCGCCGGACACGCCGCGGCCGCAACCAGTCACGCCGGTTGCCCCCGCCGACGCTCGCGCCAGGACGCGGACGACGATAGAAGGCGAGCCTCGGCGAACGCGGCGTCGCAATCGCGTGCGCTGGACGCTCTTCGCGTTGTTGCCGGTTGCGCTCATCGCCGGCGGCTATTTCTACCTGACCGGCGGCCAAGTGATGTCGACCGACGATGCCTACGTGCAGGCCGACAAGGTCGGCATATCCACGGACGTTTCGGGCATCGTTCAGGACGTCGCGGTGAAGGACAATCAACACGTCGCCGCCGGACAAGTCCTCTATCGGCTCGATCCGCGTCAATTCCAGATCGCGCTCGACAACGCCAAGGCCAATCTGGCGCAGACCGCGCTGTCGATCGAGGCCATGAAGGAAGATTACAAGCGCATGGTGAGCGACACCGCCGCGCAGCAGGCGCAGGTCGACCTCGATCAGGTCAACTTCGACCGCAACGCCATGCTGCTGCGCACCGCCACGATTTCCCAGGCCGTGTACGACCAGGCGCACTACACACTCGACAACGACAAGGGCAAACTTGCGGCCTTGCGCGAGCAGGCACAGGTGCAGCTGGCCAAGCTCGGCGGCGATGCGAACCTCGTGGTCACGCAGCATCCGCAATACCGACAGGCCCAGGCGCAGGTCGACGAGGCCCAGCGCCAGCTCGATCACACGGTCATTGCGGCACCGTTCGCCGGCGAAGTCACCGGCGTGCCCTCCATCGCGCCCGGAAAATATCTCGCGGCATCCACGACGGCTTTCTTTCTCGTCGATACCGATCACATCTGGATCGACGCCACGCCGAAGGAGACCGAACTGACCTACGTGCGTCCCGGACAGCCGGTGATCGTCACGGTCGATACCTATCCCGACTTCGAGTGGCACGGCGTGGTGGAGAGCGTCAGTCCAGCCGCGGCGCAGGAATTCTCGTTGCTGCCGGCGCAGAACACCAGCGGCAATTGGGTCAAGGTCGTGCAGCGCGTTCCGATGCGCGTTCTTCTCGACACTTCGGACTCAAAGCTGCCGCCGCTGCGCGCCGGCATGAGCGTCGAAGTCGACGTCGACACCGGACACCCGCGCGGCGTTCCGCATTTCCTTCAGGCGCTGTTCGGCCGGTCGCATCGGGGGGCCTGATGCCGTCCGGAACCGCAGTTGCTGGCGGCGGCAATCGAACGGCGATCACGGCCTGCGCGATCATCGCTACGCTCATGCAGGCGCTCGACACCACGATCGCCAACGTGGCGCTGCCGTATATGCAAGGCAGCGTGTCGGCGAGCCAGGACCAGATCGATTGGGTTCTGACGTCATACATCGTCGCTGCGGCGATCATGACGCCGCCGACCGGGTTTCTGGCCGGCCGTTTCGGACTAAAGCGCCTGTTCATAGTCTCGATCGCCGGGTTCACGGTCGCGTCGATGCTGTGCGGCATGGCGCAATCGGTGACGCAGATCGTGTTGTTCCGCGTCCTGCAAGGCGGCTTCGGCGCCGCATTGGTCCCGCTCTCGCAGACCGTCCTGCTCGGCGCCTATCCGCGTGAACGGCAGGGTTTCGCGATGGCGCTGTTCGGGATGGGCGTGATGGTCGGGCCGGTGCTCGGTCCGGTGCTCGGCGGCTGGCTCACCGAAAATTATAGCTGGCGCTACGTCTTCTACATCAATCTGCCGATCGGCATTATTGCGCTGCTCGGCATCATCGCGTTCCTTCCTGAGACGGAGAAGAATTCCGGCGATCGACTCGATTGGTTCGGCTTCGGCACCTTGAGCCTGGCGATCGGCGCGTTTCAGGTCATGCTCGATCGCGGCGAGCAGAAGGATTGGTTCGGCTCGGGCGAAATCATGCTCGAAGCCGTCATTGCCGCGGCGGCCTTCTATCTGTTCCTGGTCCACACCTTCACGGCCGAGAAGCCGTTCGTGCGGCCATCGCTGTTCCGGGATCGCAATTTCGCGGCCGGTGTGTTGTTCGTGTCCGTCGTCGGTCTCACCTACTACGCGTCGATGGCGCTGCAACCGCCTTATCTGCAGGAACTGATGGGATATCCGGTGGTCACCGCCGGCATCGTCATGGGGCCGCGCGGCGTCGGCACGATGGCGTCCATGCTGGTCGTCGGACGACTGGTAGGCCGTACCGATACCCGGATCCTGCTCGGCATCGGCCTTGGGTTTACCGCGTGGTCTTTCTACCAGATGACTGGATGGACCCCGGACGTTTCGGCGGGAACCATTATTGGCGTCGGCGTCGTTCAGGGCGCGGGTCTCGGCTTCCTCTTCGTGCCGCTGAGCGCCGCCACGCTGTCGACGCTGCCGCTGCAGACGCGGACGGAAGGCGCCGGGCTTTACAATCTGTCGCGTAATATCGGGTCGAGCATCGGCATCTCGGTCATGAACAGCCTGGTGACACAAAACACCCAGATCAACCACGCTGCGATCGTCCAGCACGTCACGCCGGTCAATCGTGCCTTCGAGAACCCCGCGGTGGCGCAGGCGTGGAATCCGCTGACCGCCGCGGGCCGTGCCGCGCTCGACGCCGTGATAACCCGGCAAGCCCAGATCATCGCCTATATCGACGACTACAAGCTGTTGATGATCGCGACGTTGGCCGTCATCCCGCTGCTGATGGTGTTTCGGAAACCGTCAGGCGGCCCCAAGTCTGCCGAGCCGATGCCGGTCGTGGAGTAGAAGGCTATCGACCTGATCAGCAAAAAGGCGGCCGTCTGCCGGCCGCCTTTCGCAATTCTCAATCCGATCTAACCGCAACGGGCAACGGCCCGCTGCGATTATTCCGCGGCGCCGGCTGCAGCTTCGGGCGCTTCGCCGGCCTCGGCCTTCTGTTTTGCCTCGAGGTCTTCGCCGGTTTCCTGGTCGACCGCCTTCATCGACAGGCGGACCTTGCCGCGCTCGTCGAAGCCAAGCAGCTTGACCTTCACCTTGTCGCCTTCCTTGACCACGTCGCCGGTCTTCTGCACCCGGCGCTGGGCGAGCTGACTGATATGCACCAGCCCGTCCTTGGCGCCGAAGAAGTTCACGAAGGCGCCGAAGTCCATGACCTTGACGACCGTGCCCTCGTAGATGTGTCCGATCTCCGGCTCCGAAGCGATCGACTTGATCCAGTTGATCGCCGCGCGGATCGATTCGCCGTCGGCCGAAGCGACCTTCACCGAGCCGTCGTCCTCGATGTTGATCTTCGCGCCGGTCTTTTCGACGATCTCGCGGATCACCTTGCCGCCGGTGCCGATCACTTCGCGGATCTTGTCGGTCGGAATCTTGAACGTCTCGATCCGCGGTGCGTGCTCGCCGAGTTCGGCGCGGGCAGCGGTCAGCGCCGTCGACATTTCGCCGAGGATGTGCAGACGGCCGTCCTTGGCCTGGGCAAGCGCGACCTTCATGATCTGCTCGGTGATGCCGGCGATCTTGATGTCCATTTGCAGCGAGGTGATACCGCCCTCGGTGCCGGCGACCTTGAAGTCCATGTCGCCGAGATGATCCTCATCGCCGAGAATGTCCGAGAGCACGGCGAAGCGCTCGTCTTCCTTGATGAGGCCCATGGCGATGCCTGCCGTCGCCCGCTTGAGCGGAACGCCGGCATCCATCAGCGCGAGCGAGGAGCCGCACACCGTCGCCATCGACGACGAACCGTTCGATTCCGTGATCTCGGAAACGAGACGGATGGTGTAGGGGAATTCCTCCTTCGTCGGCAGCATCGGATGGATCGCCCGCCACGCCAACTTGCCGTGGCCGATTTCGCGACGGCCCGGCGCGCCGATGCGGCCGGTTTCACCGACGGAGAAGGGCGGGAAGTTGTAATGCAGCAGGAACGTTTCCTTGTAGGTCCCCTGCAGCGCGTCGATGAACTGCTCGTCTTCGGAGGTGCCGAGCGTGGCGACCACCAGTGCCTGCGTCTCGCCGCGCGTGAACAGCGCCGAGCCGTGGGTTCGCGGCAGCACGCCGACTTCCGCCACGATCTGCCGGACGGTCTTTACGTCGCGGCCGTCGATGCGCTTGCCGGTGTCCAGAATGTTCCAGCGAACGATCTTGGCTTCGAGTTCCTTGAACACTCCGGCGATCGCGAGCTTGTCATGCTTCGGCTCGGCGCCTTCGGGGAAGAAGTGGTCCATCACCTTCTTCTTGACCGCGGCGACGGCGTCCTGGCGGTCCTGCTTGCGGACGATCGAATAGGCGGCGCGCAAGTCCTTCTCGGCAAGGCCGAGGATTTCCTTCTCGATGGCCGAGTTGTCGGCCACGATCAACTCGCGCGGCTCCTTGGCGGCCTTTTCGGCGAGCTTGATGATGGCATCGATCACCGGCTGGAAATGCCGGTGGCCGAACATCACCGCGCCGAGCATGATCTCCTCGGAAAGCTCCTTCGCTTCCAACTCCACCATCATCACGGCGTCCTGCGTGCCGGCGATGACAAGATCGAGATGACTTTCCTTCATCTCGTCGAGCGTCGGATTGAGCACGTATTCATTGTTGATGAAGCCGACGCGGGCCGCGCCGATCGGTCCCATGAACGGTGCGCCAGACAGCGTCAGCGCGGCGGAGGCGGCGACCATGGCGACGATATCGGGATCGTTCTCCTGGTCGTGGGAGAGCACGGTGACGGTCACCTGCGTATCGCAGCGCCAGCCGTCGGCGAACAGCGGACGGATCGGCCGATCGATCAGCCGCGACGTCAGCGTGTCCTTTTCCGTGGGACCGCGCTCGCGCTTGAAATAGCCACCCGGAATCCGGCCGGCCGCATAATATTTCTCGGTATAGTTGACGGTGAGCGGAAGGAAATCGATGCCTTCCTTGGGCTGCTTCGCAGCGACGACGGCGGCCAGGACGGTGGTCTCGCCGTAGGTGGCGAGCACAGCCCCGTCGGCCTGACGCGCGATTTTGCCGGTCTCCAGCGTTAGCTCGCGGCCACCCCAGTCAAGTTTTTCACGGTGAATGTTGAACATTGTGATTGTCTCTCATGGTTTTCGCGGAGGTGCGAAAGCCATAAGCAAGACGGCGAGAAGCTGTCAGGGCAGCAAAAGCTGCCGATCCTGCCAGCGTCTGGCGATCCTGCCATGGCTCCCGGACCTTCCTGTGATGAGGATGGACCAGTGGTCCGTCGCTCCTGATCGGCAGCAATGCTGCCGTACATTGGGGCGACCGCTTCGTGCGCGCCGCCACTAAAGCACGCGGGGCTTTCCCGCGCGCAAGCTTTCAACGGCGAATACCCAGCCGTTCAATCAACACTTTGTAACGACCATCGTCCGTGCGCCGCAGATAGTCGAGAATCTGGCGCCGCTGCGACACGAGCTTCAGCAGCCCGCGCCGGGAGTGGTTGTCCTTCATGTGGGTCTTGAAGTGATCAGTAAGGTTGTTGATCCGCTCTGAAAGAAGCGCAACCTGTACTTCCGGCGAACCCGTATCACCGGATTTGACGGCGTATGTCGTGATGACCTCCGCCTTACGTGCGGTCGTAATCGACATCGTCAGTACCCTTTTGCCTGGCGGCGCGACCTGTCACGCCGGTCAAATTGAACACGCGTTTGGGGACGATTTCGCCGCGGTCGATCTCGGCAATTGCCACGAGCTGTCCGCCCGAAGCGACCTGGACCGTGCCGCGGATGACGGCAGCGTCCCGTCCACGCAACAAAACGGCTTGGCCCCTGTGGAGCCTTGCCGCATCTGCCGGGCTAACGGCCAGCGCCGGGATGTCGTCCAGCGCGGTCTCGACCGGCAGTAGCAGATCGGCGAGGTTTCCCTCGCCAGCGGCCGCTCTATGACACAAAGAATCGAGGCGTTCCAGCGAAATCATGTCGCTTTCGCTGAAGGGGCGTACCCGGCTGCGGCGCAGTGCGCTGACATGCCCGAATACGCCGAGCAGCCGGCCGAGGTCGCGCGCGAGCGCGCGGACATAGGTGCCTTTGCCGCACTCGGCCGCCAGCACGGCATGATCCGGATCGGGCGTTTCGAGCAGTTCGAGCCGATATATGGTTATCGCGCGCGGCGTGATTTCGACCGTTTCGCCGTCTCGCGCCAGGTCATAAGCGCGCTCGCCGCCGATCTTTATGGCGGAAAAGCGCGGCGGTATCTGTTCGATGGTTCCGACAAACCGCGGCAACAGGCGCCTGGATGGCCGCAGCGTCAGGGCGGCCCTCGCTGGTACTGACGACGCGGCCTTCGGCATCGTCGGTGTCGCGCTCCTCGCCCCAGCGCACCGTGAAGATATAGGTCTTTCGACCGTCGACGACGAACGGAACGGTCTTGGTGGCCTCGCCGAGCGCGATCGGCAGACAGCCGGAGGCGAGCGGATCGAGCGTGCCGGCGTGCCCGGCGCGTTTCGCGGAGAACAGGCGCTTGATCACCGCGACGGCGTGCGTCGACGTCATGCCGATCGGCTTGTCGAGCACGACCCAGCCATGCACATCGCGCTTTTGCCGTTTCTTGTTGGCGTTCTGATCTCGCAACCGAAGATCCGAATCATCAGCGGGCGCGATCGCCGATACACGATCGTCCGTGCCGCTTCGCGTGAGCAGAATATCGTCCGGTGCCGGCATTATTCGTCCTTTTCACCAAAATCCTTATCGCCCAAATCTTTGTCGCCCAAATCTTTGTCGCCTAGGTCGCGCTGAACTTCGGGCGTTCGCAGAATCTTCTCGATCCGTTCCGCTTCGTCGAATCGTTCGTCAATGCGAAAGCGAATTTCAGGAGCAAATTTTAAGTTAACGCGCCGCGCGATCTCGCCGCGCATGTAACGTTTGTTGTTTTCCAGCGCGCCGAGGACCGCTTCCTCGTCCTTGCCGCCGAGCGGCATGATGTAAACCGTCGCCAGCCGCAGATCGGCGCTCATGCGCACTTCGGGCACGGTGATCATGTGCCCTTCAATCACCGGATCGTGGATGTCACCGCGGGAAAGCATTTCAGCGACCGCGTGGCGGATGAGTTCGCCGACGCGCAGCTGGCGCGGCGAGACGCCGGCGGAATGCGTTGCGGAATGATCGCGATGCTGATGACGGGCCATCTTTTTCTTCGTGCCCGGCGCGAACCGGGCAGCCACCTTATTGCTGCTATGAGCGACGTTGCTGCATGGACTGCCGGGTCACGCCAAACGGCGCTTCGCGCTTTTGCCCGGCATGAATTGCGAGGCGGACGTGAGATTTGAACTCACAAGGTCCGCTGTACGGTCTCCACCCGGTAACACTCGATGACGTCGCCGACCTTCATGTCGTGGTAGTTCTCGAAGGCCATGCCGCATTCCTGGCCGGCGACCACCTCGCGTGCGTCGTCCTTGAAGCGCTTGAGTTGCGACAGCTTGCCCTGATGGACGACGACATTGTCGCGGATCAGCCTGACATTGGCGCCGCGCTCGACGGTACCGTCGGTGACGCGGCAACCGGCGACAGTGCCGACCTTCGACACCTTGAAGATTTCAAGGATCGTCGCGTTGCCGAGCATGGTCTCGCGCAGCGTCGGCGCGAGCAGTCCGGACATCGCCTTCTTCACGTCGTCGACGAGATCGTAAATGATGTTGTAGTAGCGGATTTCGACGCCGGCATGCTCGGCCGCCTCGCGCGCCTCCTTGTGGGCGCGAACGTTGAAGCCGATCAGAGCGGCGCCAGAGGCTTCCGCCAGGGTCACGTCGGATTCGGTGATGCCGCCGGCGCCAGAATAGATAATGCGGGCGCCGACTTCGTCGGTCGAAAGCTTTTCCAGGGCGCCGACGATGGCTTCGATCGAACCCTGCACGTCGCCCTTGATGACCAGCGGAAATTCCTTGCGGCCCGACGCCTTGAGCTGGCTCATCATCTGCTCGAGCGAACCGCGCATGCCGGTCTGCCGGGCGGCGAGCATGTCGCGCTTCTGGCGGGCGCGATAATCGGCGATCTCGCGAGCGCGGGCTTCGGATTCGACCGCGGCCAAGCGGTCGCTTGCTTCCGGCGTGCCGTTGAAGCCCAAAATCTCCACCGGCATCGATGGCCCGGCGGCGACGACGGAATGCCCGGTGTCGGACATCAGCGCGCGGACGCGGCCCCATTCGGAACCGGCCACGACGATGTCGCCGGGCCGAAGCGTGCCGCGCTGCACGAGCACGGTGGCGACCGGGCCGCGGCCGCGGTCGAGCCGTGCTTCGATCACGGTGCCTTCCGCGGCGCGGTTCGGATTGGCCTTGAGCTCGAGCACTTCGGCCTGCAGCGCGATCACGTCGAGCAGCTTGTCGAGGCCGCGCTTGTCCTTGGCCGACACTTCCACTTCCAGGACGTCGCCGCCCAGCAACTCGACCTGGATTTCATGTTGCAGCAGTTCCGTGCGCACGCGCTCCGGCCTGGCGTCGGCTTTGTCGATCTTGTTGATGGCGACGATGATCGGCACTTTCGCCGCCTTGGCGTGGTGAATAGCCTCCACCGTCTGCGGCATGACGCCGTCGTCGGCGGCGACAACGAGCACCACGATATCGGTAATCTTCGCGCCGCGGGCCCGCATGGCGGTGAATGCGGCATGGCCGGGCGTATCGACGAACGTCACCCGTCCGCCAGACGGCGACGTCACCTGATAGGCGCCGATATGCTGGGTGATGCCGCCGGATTCTCCGGCCGCGACGTCGGTCGAGCGGATGGCATCAAGCAGCGACGTCTTGCCGTGATCCACGTGGCCCATGATGGTGACCACGGGCGCGCGCGGCTGCAGGTTTGCCGGATCGTCGGGCGTGTCGAACATGCCCTCTTCGACGTCCAATTCAGCGACGCGCCGCACGGAATGACCGAGTTCCTCGGCGATGAGCTGGGCGGTGTCGGCGTCGATCGTATCGGTGATCTTCGCCATGTGACCCTGCTGCATCAGGATGCGGATCACGTCCACCGCGCGCTCGGCCATGCGGTTGGCGAGTTCCTGGACGGTGATCGTTTCTGGAATCGTCACTTCACGGACGATCTTTTCCTTGGGCTCGTTGTCGCGGTGGCCGCTCATGCGCTGAACGCGCCGGCGGAAGGAAGCGACCGAGCGCTCGCGAACCTCGTCGGCGGAAAGCGCGGTTACAACCGTAAGCCGGCCGCGGCGCTTCTCGGCGACGCGGGCCGGCGCCTTGGGCGCCGGCGCCGGGCGTGCCGCCACGCCGCCACGTCGGGCGGTCCGCGGCGCTTCTTCTTCGTCGGCCTCAAGCACCGGGCGAGCGGTGCTGGTCGGCTTGAGCGGCGTGGTTTCTGCACCAAAGCGCTTTTTGGCGACTTCGTCGGCCTTGCGCTTGGTTTCTTCGTCGTGCTTGCGGCGCTCTTCTTCGTCGCGTTTGCGCGTTTCCGCCTTTGCCCGCTCGGTCCGGTCGGCTTCTTCGCGGCTATGGCGAATGCGCGCCTCTTCCTCGGCGATCTTTCGCTCTTCGGCTTCGCGCAGCCGCGCATCGGCGAGCGCATGCGCACGGGCGCTGCGCTCTTCCTCGGTCAGGGTGCGAAGAACCACGCCGGAAGATTTCGGCGACGGAGCGCCCGGCGTCAGCGATGGTGTTGCAGCGGCGGGCGAGGGAGTCGGAGCTTTTGGCGGTGCGGGACGCTTCTGCGGGACCACGCGCTCTGCCACCGGCGCAGCGGCCTCCTGCTTTACCTCGCCGGGACCGGCGATGCGGCGCTTTACCTTCTCGACAACGACGGCCTTGCTGCGGCCATGGCTGAAGCTCTGCCGGACAACGCCCTGCTCAACGCCGCTGCGCTTGAGCGTCAGCGTCTTGGTCGGCGTTACACTCAACTTCTCGCCGGTATTCTTGGTCGTCTCAGTCATACGCGTCATTTCTCCGGCCGGCATAAGTTCGGCACAGCTTCTCCAGCCTGATGGTGCTGATCGCCGGTCCGAAACCGTTCAAGGCGCCGGCAGCGCGCCAAGAAAGTCTCGCTTGCAGGACCGGCGAGCAGGGCAGCATGTACCACATTTGTGCGGTTCAATGCCAAATCCAATTGCGCCGACGTCAGGAATCCGATCATGGCGGGCTGCTGGGCCTGCGGCAGGCGCCGTTGCACAGCATCCAGCTTGCGGATTCCGTCCGCGGCGGCCTCGGCCGCATGCAGAACGGCGGCTACCTCCTGGTTTTCAAGGGCGGCCTCGACCTTGCCGAAGCCAGCCGCCACCAGGCCGGCCTTGCCGGCCATGGCCAGGGCGTCGAGGACGGCCCGTTCCAGGAGATGCTCGGTCCGGGCCACCAGGTCCGGCGGCAGGCGCACGTCCCGCTTGAAGCCGCGGGCGAAAACCCTGCGTTTGATAGCTTCTCCCATGGCCTCGCGGGTGGCCGTGACCCAAATGCCGCGTCCGGGAAGCTTGCTTTTGATGTCGGGCACGGTTTCGCCGTCCGGCCCGACGACGAAGCGGATCAGCTCCGATACCGGATGCACCGTACGGGTGGCCGCACATAGGCGGGCGCGCTCGCGTGCGCGGGGCCCGCTGTCGAGTTCGGCGGCCAGCTCGGCATCGTGCGGTCCGGCAATCATCGGTCGGTTGCGCTCCTTCAGCCCTGCGCCTCGGTCTCCGCCGGAGCTTCCTCGGCCGCGGCGGCCGGCGGGGCGAGATCAGCCTCATCCACCCACCCCGCCTTCAGGCGGGCCTGCATGACGAGGGCCTCGGCTTCCTCTCGCGAAATGTCGAAACCGTCGAGGATTCCCGCTTCCCTGACCGTTTCGCCGTCCTTGCGCTCGGTCCAGCCGACAAGGTCGTCGGTCGCGCAGCCGGCCATGTCCTCGATATTCTTGACCCCGTTCTCGCCAAAGCGGACCAGCATGGCGGTCGTCACGCCAGGCACCTCCCGGAGTTCGTCCGCGACGCCAAGTTCGATACGCTTGGCATCAAGCTCGGCCTCGATCTTTGCCAGGTATTCCTGTGCGCGGGCCTGCAGCTCGGCGGCGGTGTCTTCGTCAAAGCCTTCGATGCCGGCGACTTCCTTGGTGTCCACCAGAGCGAGCTCCTCAACCGACGTGAAACCTTCCGACGCGAGCAGCTGACCGATCACCTCGTCAACGTTGAGGGTATCGATGAACATGCGCGTGCGGTTCTCGAATTCGGCCTGGCGGCGCTCCAACTCTTCCTGCTCGGTGAGAATATCGATGTCCCAGCCGGTGAGTTGCGAGGCGAGCCGCACGTTTTGGCCGCGCCGGCCGATGGCCAGCGAGAGCTGCTGGTCGGGAACCACCACCTCGATGCGCTCGCGTTCCTCGTCGAGCACCACCTTGGCGACTTCAGCCGGCGCCAGCGCATTGACGACGAAAGTCGCGATGTCCTGCGACCACGGGATGATGTCGATCTTCTCGCCCTGGAGTTCGTTGACCACGGCCTGCACGCGCGAGCCGCGCATGCCGACGCAAGCGCCGACCGGATCGACCGAGGAATCGCGCGAGACAACCGCGATCTTGGCGCGTGAACCCGGATCGCGGGCCACCGCCTTTACCTCGACGATGCCGTCGTAAATTTCCGGCACCTCTTGCGCGAACAGCTTGGACATGAATTGCGGGTGCGTGCGGGACAGGAAAATCTGCGGTCCGCGCTGTTCGCGGCGAACATCGTAGATGTAGGCGCGGATGCGGTCGCCGTTACGGAACACCTCGCGCGGCAGCATCTCGTCGCGCCGCACAATGGCTTCGCCGCGGCCGAGATCGACCACCACGTTGCCGTACTCGACGCGCTTGACGATGCCGTTGACGATGTCGCCGATCCGATCCTTGTATTCGTCGTACTGCCGATCGCGCTCAGCCTCGCGCACCTTCTGCACGATCACCTGTTTCGCCGATTGCGCGGCGATGCGGCCGTATTCCAGCGGCGGCAATTTGTCGGCGATGGTGTCGCCGACCTGGGCCGCGGGATGATGCCGGCGCGCTTCCTCGAGCGTGATCTGCGACGACGAGTTTTCGACTGCGTCCACGACCAGCATGTGCCGGGATAGGTGCAATTCGCCGCTCTTCGGATCGATCTCGGCGCGAACCTCGGTCTCGCTGCCGTAGCGCGAGCGCGCGGCCTTGGCGATCGCGTCCTCCATGGCGCCGAGCACGATCTTGCGATCGATCGCCTTTTCCCGGGCGACCGCGTCCGCGATCTGCAGGAGTTCGAGTTTGTTGGCGCTTACGGTCGCCATGGTTCAGTCTCCCTTGCGTTGGTTGACGCGGCGGTCGTGTTCCGGCGCGGCGGCCACGTTGTGGTGTTGGCGTGAAGTCGGTGTGCCGGTCCCTTTTGCCGGCGCGTCGCGCTCTTCCAGCTTGTCGCCGCGTTTACTCCGCCGCAGCAATTCCGAAATGAGCTCATCGGTGAGAACCAGTCTTGCTTCCATCATGTCGTCGATCGGCAGCAGCACTTCCGGGTTTTCCGCGGTTGCCACTTCTTCGGAGCGAAGGCGTACGCACTCGCCCTCGGTGCCGAGAAGTTCTCCGCGGAAGCGGCGGCGGCCGTCGACAGGCGCGAGCATCTCGATGCGGGCGATGTGTCCCGCGTAACGGTCGAAATCGGACCGCCGGACCAGGGGCCGGTCGATGCCGGGCGACGAGATTTCCAGGCGATAGGCGCCTTCGATCGGATCGTTGGCGTCGAGCACGGGCGAGAGCGCGCGGGAGGCGGCCTCACAATCCTCGATGGCCAGACTGCCGTCGGGCCGTTCGGCCATGACTTGAACCGTACAGCCCGCGGTGCCCGAGACACGAACGCGTACCAGCCGATAACCGAGCTCCGCGAGCACGGGCTCCGCGATGGCGGCGACACGCGCGGCCCGCCCCGGCTCGGTGATGAGCCGCGGCTCTTCCGCAAAGGCTGTCGGGCTGTCGTTCATGCTGTCGCGTACTTTGGTCCCGTACAATTTGTCCGGCAAAGAACCGTCGGGCCTCAGGTAATAAAAAAGAGCGGGTCCCGGGGGAACCCACTCTCAAAACCGCTCGGATCAACCGACCGCTATGAGGTATCCATGACGGACGGCGCGAATATAGCCTTTCCACAGGGCAGTGCAAGGGCGCCGCAAGGCGCCAGGTAACGGGTAAGCCCGGTATTTCAGCCCCCCAATCTTAGCTCTTTGGCAAGGTTTCGTTCAGAACTTCCGATCTATCGTCCCGCGAAGGCACCGCCAGATTCGCCGGGGCTGATGGATTCGAGATGGGTGCCAACCCCTCGCTGATTCCCGAGCTGGAAGATGTCGTGCAGCGCGGCTCACCCGAAAGGCGCGCCGAGACGCTCCACCGCATCACGACGCTCTTTCTGACCGGCGCAAGCCGCTTCAGCGACGAGCATGTCGATCTGTTTGATCAGGTGTTCGGGCTGCTGATCGAAGAAATCGAAATCAAGGCGCGCGCCGAACTGTCAAACCGTCTGGCGCCGGTGAGCAACGCGCCGCGCAAGATATTGCGCCGGCTCGCCAACGACGACGACATAACAGTTGCCGGCCCGGTGCTGACGCAGGCGCCGCGCCTCGCGGAAATCGACCTCATCGATGTCGCCAGCAACAAAGGCCAGGCTCACCTGCAGGCAATCTGCGGACGCTCCTCGCTGGGAGAGGCGGTAACGGACGTGCTGGTACGGCGCGGCAATCGTGAAGTCGTCCGCAGTGTTGCCGAAAACCGTAATGCCCGTATCTCCGAACAGGGCTTTTCATCGCTCGTCAAACGCGCCGAGCAGGACGAAATCCTGGCCGAGAAAGTAGGGCTGCGTCCGGATATTCC
The DNA here is from genome assembly GCA_963850245.1 of uncultured Alphaproteobacteria bacterium. GTDB lineage: Bacteria > Pseudomonadota > Alphaproteobacteria > Rhizobiales > Xanthobacteraceae > BOG-931. Next base: position 262,507 of record CAWKLA010000007.1, read on the forward strand.
GGCGCCGATGTTTCGCGAATTGCTGACCAAGGCGACTGCGGTCGTGCATCGGCGGCTTTTGGCTTCGGCGACACCGGAATTGAGGGCGACCATCGCCGAGGTTCTGGCCAAGGTCTCCAAGGAAGTCGGGGCCCGCGTCGGCCCGCGTGATTATCGCGCCGCGCAACGCGTCGTGCTCGGTCTTCAGCAGGCCAACCAGCTGAACGAATCCGCGCTGCTGTCGTTCTGCAGCGGCGGCAAATACGAAGAGGCGGTGGCGGCGCTGGCGACGCTTGCCAAAGTGCCGATCAAGATCGCCGACCGGCTGATGGACGGCGAACGTCACGATCCGGTGCTGATCATGTGCAAGGCGGCGGGCCTGAACTGGCCGGCGGTGAAGGCTCTCATCAAAGCGCGCCCCGATGGGAGCAATACGCCCTCGTCGGGGCTCGATGCCGCGTTCGCCAATTACGGGCGGCTGTCGGCGTCAACGGCGCAGCGTGTCATACGCTTCTGGCAGGTCAGGCACGACCAATAGACGCCACGCGCGGCCACGTCATAGCCGGCGAAATATCAGGAAGCACGATGCCCGGTCCTCGCGCGCGGCTTTGGCGTGATAGCGCGTGTGCGTGAAATCGGGCCAAGCCGTTCTCCAATCGTCGGCGCATCGGGCGGTCCACTCGAATTCCGCCGATCGCATGAAGCGCTGGAGCGTCCACGCGGCGTAGTCGGCGATATCGGTGACGAATCGCAATTCTCCGCCGGGTCGCAGAATGCGGGCCAGCCGCGCGATCGTCGCGTCCTGAACAAAACGCCGCTTCCAATGCCGCCGTTTCGGCCACGGATCGGGATGGATCAGGTCGATGCGCGCCAATGACACGTCGGGAAGCCACGCGATCAGGCTGGTCGCATCATCGAAATGCAGACGGATGTTGTGCAGGTCGGCGCTTTCGATGGCTGCGAGCGCCTTCGCCATCCCGTTGACGAAGGGCTCGACGCCGATGAAGCCGGTCTGCGGCCGTGCGGTAGCTTGCGCGATCAAATTCTCGCCGCCGCCAAAGCCGATTTCGAGTTCAACATCGCTCACCCCGTTCGGAAACAAGGCTCTCGGATCAGGCGCGGACTGGCCAAGATCGATCGCCAGGCGCGGCAGCAGCGTTTCGATAAGCTCGGCCTGCCGTCTGCGCAGCCTGTGACCCTTGCGCCGGCCGAAGAAGGCGCGCGCCTGATGCTCTTCCGATTCCATCGCAATCGGGCCCGATGCCCGGCTCGAACGGAGCGGCCTGGCTGGAGGAGAATATCTTTACTGAGCCGTGGCCGGCGAGGGGGTTTGCGGCGGCCTTTGTTGCTGTTTGGCGATGTGGCGGCCGGCCAGGCATCCGGCGGCCGCGCCGAGGATGGCGTGGTGACCGGCATAATGGCCGGCGATACCACCGACCACCGCACCCTTGATGCAGCCTTTGGCGTGAGCCGGAACTGCCGCGGCGCTGAGGACCAGCGCCAATGCGATGCCGCTAACGATAGTTTTCATAGCCTCGCTCCCGTACTGGCGGTCCGGAAACAAGCCGCCGACCCGTGCCATCAGTTCCGGAAGCCGCCGATATGGGAAGCCTCCAAACGAAACGCCACGACGGATCGGCGAAAATCCGTCGTGGCGTTGTGAGGCGATAGGTCGCGTTAGCGGAGCGCGCGCTTGAGCGCGTCGGCGAGGTCGGTCCGTTCCCACGAGAAGCCGCCGTCCTTATCCGGTGCGCGGCCGAAATGCCCGTAGGCCGCAGTGCGCCGGTAGATCGGCCGGTTGAGCTTGAGCGCCCGCCGGATGTTGGTCGGGCGCAGCGGGAATAGCTGCGGCAGGATTTTTTGCAGCTTCGCCTCGTCGACCGTGCCGGTTCCGTGGGTGTCGACGTAGACGGACATCGGATCGGCGACGCCGATCGCATACGCAATCTGAATGGTGCAGCTTTCGGCAAGGCCGGCGGCGACGACGTTCTTCGCCAGATAGCGTGCGGCGTACGCGGCGGAACGATCGACCTTGGTCGGGTCCTTACCGGAAAACGCACCGCCGCCATGCGGCGCATAACCGCCGTAGGTGTCGACGATGATCTTGCGGCCGGTGAGGCCGCAGTCGCCGTCCGGTCCGCCGACGACGAAGTTCCCGGTCGGATTGACCAGGAAATCGCCCGGCTTTTGCGGCATCCAGCCTTCCGGCAGCGCCGATTCGACGGCGTCGCTGATCATTTCCTTGACCATGCCCGGCGTATATTTCTTGCCGTTGCGGGTTTGCGCATTGTGCTGGGTCGAAACCACGACCTTGGTGGCGCCAATCGGCTTGCCGTCGACGTATTTCACCGTCACCTGGCTCTTGGCGTCGGGCTGAAGGTCAAACAGCGCGCCCGAGCGGCGCTTGTCCGACAGCACTTTGAGAATTTTGTGCGCAAAATAGATCGGCGCCGGCATGAACGAGCCCTTTTCGTAGACCTCGCTCTCGGTGCAGGCGTAGCCGAACATCATGCCCTGGTCGCCGGCGCCTTCCTCATCGCCGCTTTTCTTCTTCTTGGCGTCGACACCCATCGCGATATCAGGCGACTGCCCGTGCAGCAGCACCTCGACATCCGAGCCATAGTAGGAGAACCCATCCTGGTCGTAGCCGATATCCTTCACCACCTGGCGCGCGGTTTCCGTGATCAGTTCGCGGTTCACCACCGCTTTGTCGCCGTGCTTGTGGAACAGCGGCGATTGGCCACGGCCCTCTCCGGCGATGACGATCTTGTTCGTCGTGCACAGAGTCTCGCAGCCAAGTCTTGTATTCACTTTGCTCTCGTCGGCGATGCCGAGCTTGAGATCGTTTTCAAGGAATACGTCGAGAATAGCATCAGAGATCTGATCGCAGACTTTGTCGGGATGTCCTTCCGACACAGACTCGCTCGTGAACAGATAGTTTGAACGTTGCACCGAGAAACACTCCCTCTATGAAGCCGGCCGCGTGGCGTCGGGCTCTATTGGTTTAAGCGGCAGCAACCGCCCGTGCCAACCATGACAGGGTTGTTGCAGCGTCCCCCTGCGCGGTCAAGATGTGGGCGAAATGTGGGCTATTTTGTAGGTCGTGCGAGCGCGGCAGCGCGCGAGTTCAGTGTTTCTCACTGGCGATTTGTTCGACGAGATCAACGATGCGCCGACGCAACTTGGAGTCGGAGATGCGCATGAATGCCTTGGTCAGGGCCAGGCCGTCCGAGGTGGCGAGAAAGTCGGAGACGTAAGCGGGCGAGGGCGCTTCGCTCAGTCCGTCTGTGCGCGAGGCGCCGCCAACGACCGGCGCACCTTCGAAAAAGAACGACACCGGGACCTGCAGGATCTGGGAAATTTGCTGTAAGCGGCTGGCGCCGATCCGGTTGGTGCCCTTTTCGTATTTCTGCACCTGCTGAAACGTGAGGCCGAGGCTATTGCCAAGCTTTTCCTGGCTCATCCCAAGCATCATACGGCGCATACGCACACGGCTGCCGACATGCTTGTCGATGGGGTTCGGTGCCTTCTTGGCCATCATCTAACCGGTCTCCTTGTCGCTCGCCTATTTAGCGTAATTGCTATACATGTAAAATATGAGTTGAGTGAATATTGTTGTGTCAAATGCTTTCTTCGGGCCGTTTAATACTAGAAACGGCCAGAAAAGAAATTTGCTGCAATATATGTAAGTAATTTGCATTGGAACTTTGCGCGGGAGAGTTGAATTGTGGCGGCTCGATACATCCAATGGTCGCCGTCGCGGACCCGAATAGCATGGCAGCCATACCTGATTACCGGTCGGCCAATCGGCGGCGAATGAGGGCGAGCAGCGCAATCGCGACGATCATCGCGGCAGGAATATCGCCGACGCGGCCATAAATTGTGGTGCCGATGGCCCGCGGCAGCGGCGAGTCCAAAACGCCCTCGACACCGAGCGGCAATGAATTGACGATCCGGCCCAGCGGATCGACCACCGCCGAAATGCCGGTATTGGCGGCACGTACCAGCGGCAAGCCTTCCTCGATCGCGCGCACGCGCGCCTGCTGGAAATGCTGATAGGGGCCGCTCGAGATACCGAACCAGCCGTCATTGGTGACATTGACGATCCAGCCCGGCCGGGGGCCGTCGGGCATCACCTCGCGTGGAAAGATGATCTCGTAACAGACGAGCGGCAGTGCGCGTGGCGCGCCGGGCACGTCGATGGACCGCCGGCGATCGCCGGAACGAAAGCCTCCGCGCTGTTTGGTCAGTTGCTGCAGGCCGAGGCTTTCCAGAAAACGCTGAAACGGCAGATATTCGCCGAACGGCACAAGATGAACCTTGTCGTAGAGCGAAACGATCGAGCCGTCATGGTCGATGACGTAGATCGAGTTGTAGGCGGCGGGCTCGGAGGGATTGACGGGTTCGGCCAGTCGCACCGCGCCGGTGATCAGGACGGTGCCGTCCCGCAACAGCCGGGCGATCTCGGCGAGCGCGTCGGGTTCGCGGGTGAGGAGAAATGGAAACGCCGATTCCGGCCAGATCAAATGCGTCGCGCCGCCGACGCCCGCAGACTGCGGACCCGACGCGCGGTCGGACAACGCGACGTAGCGATCCATGACCTGCTGCTTGGCGGCGTAGTTGAAGCGGACGTCCTGCTGCAGGTTCGGCTGCATGATGCGCAGCCGCACGCCATCGACGAATTGGGTCGGCGTGCGCGAGAGCCGTAGCGCGCCGAAACCGGCAAGACCGGCAAGCGCGACGAGCCCCAGTGCCAGCGGCAGCCACGGCATCCGCGTTTCGGCGCGATCGTCGGCGAACAAAGCCGGGCTCGCGAAAACAACAACGGCGATGAAAGTGAGCCCCCAAATGCCGATGACGGAGGCGCTTTGCGCCATCGCGAGCGGTGAGGTGAGCGCGTAGCCAAAGGCATTCCAGGGGAAGCCGGTGAGCAGATGGCCGCGCAACCATTCGGCCGCCGTGAGCGCCACGCCCAAAGCGAGAATACGGACTGCACCGCGGGTCCACAGCAGACGCGCGACGGCAACGCCGAGGCCGGTGAAGATCGCAAGACCGGCCGGTAGCCCGATGACCGCGAGCGGCAACAGCCAGCCGAAAGTCGGCGCGTCGACCAGGAAAGCGAAACCGATCCAGTACAGGCCGGCGAGAAAATAGCCGAAGCCGAACCACCATCCGGTGATCGCGGCTTTCGTTGCCCCGTGAAAGCCGGCCGTGCCGGTGCTGTCGATCAGCCAGACCAGCACCGGAAACGTCAGAAACAAAACCGGCCAGAAGTTCAGCGGCGCCATCGCCAGCGCCGAAAGCGCGCCGGCGGCGAAGGCGATAAGCCAGCGCCGCCATCCGTAGGACAACACGATAGCGTTGATGACGGCCGTCAGCTTCACGGTGGCGGCTGAGAGTTCGGGTTTGTTCGCCCGGGCTCGTCGCGCGGCGCCACAGGCTTCGCCGCGGACGCCTTCGGCGACGCCGGCATGTCGCGCGCCGCTCCCGTGCGGCGGTTTTTGCCGCGATAGATTTTGACGCGCTTCACCCGGCGCGGATCGGCATCGAGCACTTCCGCCTCGAACGTCGCCGGTCCCGGCACCAACTCGCCACGCACCGGAACATGGCCTGCGCGCATGACCAAATATCCGCCGAGCGTGTCGACTTCCTGCGCGGCGTCGCCGACGTCGAATTCCTCGCCGATCACTGCGCGCACGTCGTCGAGACTGGCGCGGCCGGTGGCCAGGAACGAGCCGTCGTTCTGTCGCGTCACGGTGGCGGTTTCGGCTTCGTCGTGCTCGTCGGCGATATCGCCGACGATCAGCTCGACCAGGTCTTCGATCGAGACGAGGCCATCGCTGCCGCCGTATTCGTCGATCACGAGAGCGAGGTGGATACGCGTTGCCTGCATCTTGGCGAGCAGATCGAGCGCCGGCATGGACGGCGGCACGTAGAGGATCTCGCGGACGATCTTGGCGGCCGTCAGCGGCATGGAAAGATCGATCTTCACGAGGTCCAGACCGGGTGTGCGGGCCTGCCCCGCTTCCTCCGGTTCCTCCGGTTTGGAGGCGGCGGTGTGGCGGCAGGATCGACCACGGCCCGCGCCGCCATGAACCCCACGAGATCGCGGATGTGCACCATGCCGACAGGGTCGTCGAGCGTGTCGTTATAGACAACGAGCCGGGAATGACCGGCGCCCGCATACACCATGACGAGTTCGCCGATCGTAATATCCTTCTGCACGGCCACGATGTCGGCCCGCGGCAGCATGACGCTTTCGATCCGGCATTCGCGCAGGCCGAGGATGTTCTTGAGCATCGCTGCTTCGGCCGGCGAGAATCCCGATTCCGGCTGCTCTGCGGTCAGGACGAGCTCAAAATCGGCGCGTGTGGTCGCGCTCCGCCATCCAAACAGGATACGTGCGACGCGCGCGAGCCAACCCTCATGCAGTTCGCCCGGTTCCGGCACGACCATGGGAAGACCGCGATGCTCGGCCTGGTTCTGGTCGGTTCGTAATGGAGTTTGCGTCATGGATTTGGGGGATGATGATGAACTGATGATGATCAGCGCGGCACAGTCGTGCCGCAGGCCTTATGACTCGGCAGTGGGTCGGTAGGGATCGGGAATTGCGATCTGCTGCAAGATGCCGCGCTCCGTTCGCTCCATCGCTTCGGCTTCCTTCTCCCGTTCGTGATCGTACCCCAGAAGGTGCAGGAACCCGTGCACGGCGAGGTGGGCGATATGATGGGCGAAAGGTTTGCCCTCGCCGCGCGCCTCCCGCTCGATCGTTTCGTAGGCGAGCACGATGTCGCCGATGAGCGGCGGGTCGCCGGGAGTGTCGGCGGCCGGAAACGACAGGACGTTCGTGGCCGCATCGATGCCCCGCCAGTCGCGGTTGAGCACGCGGATCGCTGAATCATCGGTGAGCACAATAACAAGCTCGGCCTTCGGTGTGGACAGCACCCCGGCAGCCGCGGCGATGGCGCGGCGCAGCGCCGATTTGACGTCGGTTTGGCTTTTCCAGAGTGCGGATTCGACCAGAATGTCGATTTTCGGCACCTTTGCCGCCGTTGCCGCGGACAACTTTACCGGCCTCCTGCCGGGCGCTCTCTTGGATCCAGTTTTGGATGCGTGTTTGGGCGCCCGTTTGGACCCCCGCTTGGCCGCCTTTTTGGGCGCTCTTCCGGGCTGCTTGTTGGAAGTCGTCTGGGGCTTGCGCGCCGTGCTGGCCATCTAGCTGCGCTCGCGCTTTGCCGCGGCGGCGTTGTCGTAGGCCGCGACGATGCGGGCGACGAGTTCGTGCCGGATCACATCGGCGGCCGTGAATGCGACGTGGCCGATGCCTTCGACCCCTTGCAGGAGACGCACCGCCTCCGCGAGACCGGAAATCTGGCCCGGCGGCAGGTCCACCTGGCTTGGATCGCCGGTCACCACCATGCGGCTGTTCTCGCCCAACCGTGTCAGCAGCATTTTCATCTGCATCGCGGTGGTGTTCTGCGCCTCGTCGAGAATGATCGCCGCGTTCGACAGCGTTCGGCCGCGCATGAAAGCCAGCGGCGCGATCTCGATCTCGGTTGCTTGCAGCGCGCGCTCGACGATGCGGGCATCCATCAGATCGTAGAGCGCGTCGTAGATCGGCCGTAGATACGGATCGACCTTTTCGCGCATGTCGCCCGGCAGGAAGCCGAGCCGCTCGCCGGCCTCGACCGCCGGCCGTGACAGAACGATCCTGTCGACTTCCTTGCGTTCGAACAGCTGCACCGCATGAGCGACCGCCAGCCACGTTTTACCGGTGCCGGCAGGCCCGGTCGAAAAAACGAGCGCGTGGCGCTTGAGCGCGCGCAGATACGCGTCCTGCGCCGGCGTGCGCGCCCGCACGCGGCGCTTGCGCAGATTGATCTCCTCGAAGCTCTCACGCGCGGCAGTCGGGTCGAAATCGAACAACGAGCCTTGCGAGAGAGCGAGCCGGATGGTGCCGTCAACGTCGCCCTGCACCAGTTCGTCGCCGCTTTTGAGGCGTTCGTAGAGGCTTTCGAGCACGCGGCGCGCCTGCTCGCAAGCCTCGCGCGAGCCTTCCAGCGTGACGTGATTGCCGCGCGACGTGGCGGAGGCGCCGAGCCGCCGTTCGATGAGCGCAAGATTTTGGCCGTACTGGCCGAACAGTGAGGAGGCGAGGCGATTGTCGTCGAAAGTCAGGACGATCTGCGTCGGACTGCCCGGCGCGGTAACGAGCGTCTCGGTGACGGTTCCGACGGGATCGACAGGACCGGGCGTGCGCATTCAGGCTCCTGCGGCGGCGAAGGCTGGCTTGTGCGCCAGCGAGCCAAACAGACTGTTGGTGGCGACTTCGATAATGGTGACGTCGGCGATTTCCCCGATCAGCGAATGCGGCGCGTCGATCTGCACGGGCTGGAGATAAGGCGAGCGGCCGACGATCTGGCCGCTGTGCCGTCCGGGCCGTTCGAAAAGCACAGCGACGGTGCGACCGACGCAGCCGCGATTGAAAGCCGCCTGATTGTGGTCGATTGCCTGTTGCAGCCGGCGCAGCCGATCCGATTTCGTCGTTTCCGCCACTTGTTCATCGAGATCGGCGCCGGGCGTTCCGGGACGCGGCGAGTATTTGAACGAGAACGCGCCGGAATATCCGATCTCGGAGATGAGATCGAGCGTTGCGGCGAAATCCGCTTCGGTCTCGCCGGGAAAGCCGACGATGAAATCCGACGTCAGCGCCAAATCCGGGCATGCCCGGCGCAGCCGCGCGACGACCTCGAGGTAATCGGCGCGGGTATGGCGGCGGTTCATGGCCGCCAGGATGCGATCGGAGCCCGACTGGACCGGCAGATGCAATTGCGGCATCAGCGCAGGCAAGTCGCGGTGTGCCGCGATCAGCGCGTCGTCCATGTCGAGCGGATGGCTCGTCGTGTAGCGCAGCCGGTCGATGCCGGGCAGCTCTGCGAGTCGTTCCAGCAATTGCGCCAGCGACCAGCTTCGTCCATCGGGCCCGTCGCCGTGATAGGCATTGACGTTCTGCCCGATCAGCGTGACTTCGCGAACGCCCGCGTCGGCAAGCCGCGCCACTTCGTCGGCGATCTTTTCGGCGGGCCGCGAAACCTCCGCGCCGCGCGTATAGGGCACCACGCAGAAGGTGCAGAATTTGTCGCAGCCTTCCTGCACGGTGACGAACGCACTGACGCCGCGCGCGCGCGTCGTGGCTTTAGTCGGCGCTGCAAGGTGATCGAACTTGTCGTCGGCGGGAAATTCGGTATCGACCACTTTGCCGTCGCGTCGCGCGCGCGCAATCAAATCCGGCAGGCGATGGTAGTTCTGCGAACCGACGACGAGGTCAACGGTTGGCGCGCGGCGGACGATTTCCTCGCCTTCGGCCTGGGCGACGCAGCCGGCGACGGCGATGAGCAGGTCCCGGCCGTCGGCAGCCGCTGCTTCCTTCATCGACGCGGACGCGGCCGAGTTCCGAATAGACTTTCTCGGCCGCCTTCTCGCGGATGTGGCAGGTGTTGAGGATAATGACGTCGGCGTCTTCCGCCGTTGCCGTCTCGACGTAACCCTCCGGCGCGAGGGTGTCCGCCATACGCTGCGAGTCGTAGACGTTCATCTGGCAGCCGAAAGATTTCACGTACAGCTTGCGAGAACCTGTCATTCCGGTCGAATCGCGCCCTTTCCGGTTCGTCGGTGATTTGCGAATGGGTTGATCATACTGATTTTACACGCGTGCGTCAGCCAAGGTCGCGGCGAAGCACAAGTGCGGTTGCCCCACTGTCATAATAGCCCCGGCGACGCCCCACCTCGTAAAATCCGGCTTTTCGGTAAAGCGCGACCGCCGGCGCATTGTGCTCGTCTACCTCCAGGAAGACCGCCCGGACACCGAGTCCGGCGAGGCGGCCAAGGTGCAGATCGAGGAGAGGGCGGGCGAAACCTCGGCCCCGCCATTGCGGGGCGATGGCGACCGACAGGATTTCGGCTTCACCCGCCGCGATGCGGGAGAGGATGAAGCCGGCGAACGTTCGGCCGACGCTGACGCGGTGGGCGACGACGTTCCGGTCGCTCAGCAACCGGTGAAGCTCGTCCTCGCCCCAGCCGCGCTGGAATGAAATGGCGTGCAAAGCGGCGATCGCCGCGGCGTCGCGCCGGCCGGCGTCCGAGACTGTCGGTTCGGCCCGGGCGAACAGGCGCGTGACAAAATTCATCATCGGCGCGGAAGTTGAGCGGCGTTTTGCGGTTGTGCGTCGGGGGCACGCAGATATTGCGGCTTCAGCGGCGACTGGTCCTCCGGCACCACGGCCCCCATGCGCGCCACCCACGCGATATCGGGCGCGGTGCGCGCGTCGATGGCAGCGGGCGCCACGGCAGATCGGGACAAGGCGGCAGCGACCGCATGCGCAGCCGAGCCGACGATGCAGGACTGCGTCGCCGCGGCCGCTTGCGCCGCTTCGCCCAAGGGCGCCAGTCGGGGTGCGGTCAGGGTGCGGCCACCCGGACTGAAAACCTGCAGGTAAACGTGCGCGTGCCGGGCATCGATGGCGGCCACGACTTGAAATCGTTCTTCGGCGGCCATGTGCGGCGCAGCGTATGCGGAAAGCGTCGACACCCCGACCGCCGGTTTGTCGGCCGCCAGCGCGATGCCGCGCGCCGCGGCAATGCCGACGCGCAGCCCGGTAAAACTGCCGGGTCCTGTGGTCACCGCGATCCGGTCGATATCGGAAAATTTCAGGCTCGATGCATCCATGACCCGTTTCAGAAGCGGCATCAGCGCCTCGGCATGTCCGCGCGTCATCGGCAGGCTTTCACCCGCGATGATGCCGCCATACTCGGTATCGAGCACAGCCGCGGAACAAGCCGCCAGCGCCGTATCAATCGCCAGTACACGCATGGGGAATCATGCAGCCAAAAATCTGCAGCCAAATTACGCGGCCCGCATCTTGCAGCCAACCGCCTGGCGCAATCGCCAAGCTTACATCGGGCGGACTTCGGTCACGTCGGGAACGAAATGACGCAACAGGTTCTGGATGCCGTGCCGCAGCGTCGCCGTTGACGACGGGCAGCCGGCGCAAGCGCCCTTCATGTTGAGATAAACGACGCCGTCCTTGAAGCCCTTGAACGTGATGTCGCCGCCGTCGTTGGCGACGGCGGGACGTACCCGGGTCTCGATCAGTTCCTTGATGGTGGCGACGGTTTCGGCGTCGGCGGAATCGAAAAATTCATCCTCGTCGCTTTGTTCGGCGTTCGCAACGTTCAAGAGCGGCGCGCCCGACATGAAATGTTCCATGATGGCGCCAAGGATCATCGGCTTGAGTTGCTGCCACTCGTCGCCGTCGTCCTTGGTCACGGCGACGAAATCGGAACCGAAGAACACGCCGCTGACCCCGTTGATCGCGAACAGCCGTTCGGCAAGCGGGGACTGCGCCGCGTCTTCGCGATCGCGCAAATCCAGCGTGCCGTTTTCCAGCACGACCCGTCCGGGCAAAAACTTGAGGGTCGCCGGGTTTGGCGTTGCTTCGGTCTGGATGAACATCGAATCCTCCGTCCGCTCAACGAGCCCGAGGGTATAACCGCATGGGCATGGCCGCGACTAGCCTGAACGTAGCACCCTCATACGTGGCGAATTCCGTTGAAAATTCAAGTATGCGGCGCCCGCCAATCTTCGCCCGGCCAAAAATGAGCCCATCTCACGACAGGGCGTCAATCTCTTCATCGTTGAGGTGTCCGGGCACGATGGCGACCGGAATCGGATAATCGCCGGCGGCGCGGCCAATCGTGGCGACGAGCGGCCCCGGACCCTCGGAACCCGTGCCGGCGGCCAGCACGAGAATGAAGACATCTTCGTCCTCGTCGATAAGCTTGAGAACTTCCTCGGCTTTCTCGCCCTCGCGAACCGCAAATTCGGGCGTGATGCCGGTGAGCTGATGGGCGCGCGCGGCGTATTTGCGGAGTTCCGCATCGGCCTCCTCGTGGGCCTCCGCGCGCATGATGTCGGCAACGCCGAGCCATTGCTGGCTTTGGTCGTGGGTTTCGATCACGCGCAGCATGAGAACGTTGCCGCCGATGCGGGCCGCACGCCGGCTGGCGAAGTAGACCGCGCGGTCGCACTCTTCGGTATCATCGATGACAACGAGAAGCTTCGGCTTGTGGCCGGCTTCGTAGCTGCGGCGCCTGCGCGACATCGAATTCTCCGGCACGACCGAACCAACGCCACAAGCAATTCATGGTGGCACGTCGGCGCGCGACCCGACAAGGCGTGAAATCGCGTTGTCCGCGCCGGGGCGTGATGCGGCGCACTACGATCGGACGAGCCCGACGATGTCCTTGACCGCCTTCATGGTCTCGCCGGCGAGTTTTTGCGCCCGCTTTGCGCCGTCGCCGAGGATCGAATCGATGGCGACCGGATCGCGCATCAGCCGTTTCATTTCCGCGCCGATCGGACCGAGCCTGGCGACGGAAAGATCAACCAGCGCGGATTTGAACGTCGAGAATTGCGCGTTGCCGAATTGTCCGAGCACGCTGGCGCGGCTTTCGCCGGCGAGCGCGGCGTAAATGCCGACCAGATTGTCGGCTTCCGGCCGAGTCTTCGAGGCCCGGTTCCTCGCTCGGCAGCGGTTCCGGATCGGTCTTGGCCTTGCGTATCTTCTGCGCGATGGCGTCGGCATCGTCGGTGAGATTGATGCGCGAATAATCGGAAGGGTCGGACTTCGACATTTTCTTCGTGCCGTCGCGCAACGACATGACCCGCGTCGCCTCGCCGGTGATCAGCGGTTCCGGAAGCGGGAAGAACGCGTCGCCGTAACCGTGCTCGTGGATCGAACGAGCGAAATCGTTGTTGAACTTCTGCGCGATGTCGCGCGACAGCTCGAGATGCTGTTTCTGGTCCTCGCCGACCGGCACGTGGGTGGCGCGATAGACCAGAATGTCGGCCGCCATCAACGCCGGATAGGCATAGAGGCCGACCGACGCGTTCTCGCGATCCTTGCCGGCCTTTTCCTTGAACTGCGTCATCCGGTTGAGCCAGCCAAGGCGCGCCACGCAATTAAAAATCCAGGCCAGTTCGGCGTGCTCCGGTACCTGGCTCTGGTTGAACACGATGTGCTTTGCGGGATCGATCCCACAGGCGATGAACGCCGCCGTCACCTCCCGTATCGTGTTGGGAAGCTCGGCGGGATCCTGCCAGACCGTGATCGCGTGCAGATCGACGACGCAATAAATGCAGTCATAGCGGTCCTGAAGCTCGACGAAGCGCTTGATGGCGCCAAGATAGTTGCCGAGGTGCAGGTTGCCGGTGGGCTGCACCCCCGAAAAGACCCTCTCCAGAACCGCCATGCCCAATCTCCGCAGCGACGGGTGCCGCACGCCGCGACGCCGCTCGCGGCGTCCCCATGCCACGGCCACGCCTTGCCCTGCAAGGGCCGGCCGCTATAGTGCGCCTCCCGCACATTCGTCCTCATCAAAAAGAGTCTTCTCATCATGCCAACTGCTCGTTTCGACGTTCTCGGCATCGGTAACGCGATCGTCGATGTCATCGCCCGCACTGAAGAAGATTTTTTGCTCAAGCAGGGCATGAACAAAGGCGGGATGGCACTGATCGACGAGCCGCGTGCGCAGGCGATCTATGATGCCATGGGTCCGGCTCTGGAAATGTCCGGCGGCTCGGCGGCCAACACCATTGTTGGTCTCGCTTCGCTCGGATCGCGCGCCGCTTTCATCGGCAAGGTCAAGGACGACACTCTCGGCCACGCTTTCACCCACGACATCCGCGCCGCGGGCGTGGCGTTCACGACACCGCCGGCCAAGGACGGCGCCTCGACCGCATGCTGCTACGTGCTGGTGACGCCGGACGGCGAGCGCACCATGAATACCTATCTGGGCGCTGCACAGGGTCTGAGCCCCGCCGACATCGATGCCGACGTAGTAGGCGCGAGCGCCGTGACCTATCTGGAAGGCTATTTGTGGGATCCGAAGAATGCCAAGGATGCGTTCGTCAAGGCAGCCGAGATCGCGCACCAGGCCGAGCGCACCGTTGCGCTCACGCTTTCGGACGCTTTCTGTGTCGATCGCTGGCGCGCGGAGTTCCTGCATCTGATGCGTTCGCGCACCGTGGACCTCATCTTCGCCAACGAGGCCGAGTTGCACAGCCTCTATCAGACCGCCGACTTCAACACGGCGATCGCCGCGCTGCGCGCCGACATCGGCGCCGCGGTGATCACGCGCAGCGAAAAAGGCTGCCTCGTGCTCAGTCCCCAGGGAACGGAGGCGGTGCCGGCCTTCCCGGTCGATCGGGTCGTTGATACCACCGGCGCCGGTGACCTGTTTGCGGCTGGCTTTCTCTCCGGCCTGGCGCGCGGCGCCGACGATCGCACCTGCGGCCGTCTCGGCGCACTCGCCGCCGCCGAGGTGATTCAGCATCTCGGCGCGCGCCCCGAGGCTTCGCTTCGCGACCTTGCCCGCGAAAACGGCTTGATCGACTGAGACCCGGCCGACCGGGTTTCGGCGGTTCGCTAACTAAGTTCTAACCTAAAGAGACTATTGACGGGTCATCCCACGCGGAGATCCGAACATGGCCGACGAGCCCGAAGGCAAGCCCGACGACGGGGCACCCGCCGAACCCAAATTGCCGGTCGTCTGGTCGCCCAAACTCGATGCCGAAGTGGCTGCGTCCGAGGAATTGCCGCACCTCGATGCGGAGGAGGAAGCCTCCTTCGCCGATGACGCGGCGGCTTACGAGGAAGCTGTCGAGCCGGAGCCCGCGCCCGCGGCCGAAGCTTCGCCGCCTCGATCGCGACGCTTCGCGATGCTCGCCGCCACGATCGCCGCTGCGGCCGCGCTGGGCTCGCTTGCCGGATCGCTCGCCGCGCCCGGCATCGCTCAATTGTGGTCCGCCGGTCCGGCGGCCGCCAATGTGGCCGCGAACACCCCGCAATCCCTGAAAGCCCAACTCGCCGAGTTTGCCGCGCTCAAAGCAGGGCTCGATGCCGCCGCGCGCAATGCCGGCAGCCAATTCGCCAAGCTCGCGGACCGCCTCGACCACATCGAGCGTGCGCAGATCGAGCCGAGCCTGAAGCTCGCTCGCATCGCCGACGCGGTCGATCGGCTGGAGAAGAAAAGCGTCCAGGCATCGGCAGGCGGCTCTGCTGCGCCCGAAACGACGGGCTCGATTGCTGCGCCGGCGACGCCTGCCGAAGCGAAACTACCCGAGAACGTCCTGTCGGACTGGGCCGTGCAGGATGTACGCGGCGGTCGCGCTTTGGTCCAAAGCCGTTACGGCGGCATGTTCGAAGTCGCGGTCGGAAGCGTTCTGCCCGGTCTCGGCCGCATCGAGGCGGTCAAGCGCCAGGACGGCCAATGGGTCGTCGTCACCGCGCACGGCGTCATTGTCGAACGCTGAGTAGTGATGCCTGAATAAATTGCCAAAGGCGCCGGGGGTCCGGTGTCTTGGCTCCTGCGCCAATCCGCCAATTCCCCTCACGCGCGATCCGGAAAAAGCATGTCCTGGACTCAATCCGGGACGGATGCCGGTTTTCCGACAAGATCGTGCGCCATTAATCTGTCCGCCGGAGCACAGATACGGGAGTAGGCGTGTTGAGCCCATCGCTCAGCCGACGTGTGACCGGCGTTACGCGGTTTGTAGCCGCGGCGTTGGTGTGCGCGGCCTTATCGGTCGCGGCCATCGCGCAACCCGCAGAACCACCTTCGTCGCAGCCGGAAATGCGGGAGAATTGTCCCGGGCTGGTCGCCAAAAACCGGCCGCCGCTGACTTTTGCTTCATTACGGCTTGCGGAGCTCAACGCCGACCAGGTGCGGTTGACCTTTATCGGGCACGCTTCTTTTCTGATCGAAAGCCCGCAGCTTGTGCGGATCGTGACCGACTATAATGACTATCAGAAGCCACAGGTGCTGCCCGATATCGTGACGATGAACCATGCGCACGATACCCACTACACCGACAATCCCGATCCGGCGATCAAGTATGTGCTGCGTGGCTGGGGTCCGAGTTCGGAGGAGCCCGCCATCTGGGATCTGAAATATCGCGACGTGCGGGTGCGCAACGTGCCCACCAACATTCGCGACTTCAGCGGCGGCACCGAGCGCTATGGAAACTCGATCTTCATTTTCGAGATCGCGAACATGTGCATCGCGCATCTTGGCCATCTGCACCACACCCTGACGCAGCAGCAGCTCAACGAAATCGGCCGCGTCGACGTAGTGATGGCGCCAGTGGACGGCCATTACACGCTCGATCTCGACGGCATGATGGAAGTCCTGACCGCGCTCAAGGCGCAGATCATCATCCCCATGCACTTTTTCGGCTGGTACACGCTCGACCATTTCCTCGAACGGGCGAGCCAGCAATGGCCGGTCGAACGGGCGGAAATTCCTTCGGTCGTGGTGTCGAAAACGACGCTGCCGGCTAGTCCGAAGGTTCTGGTGCTGCCCGGCTTCTGAATGATTTTCTCCGCCGGGCAGGCTGGCAGGGCAAAAGCGCGTCGTCTTCCGATTGATCGGCGAACATCGTATAAGCACCCAACAAGGCGAGGGATTTGCCGATGTTAAGCGCGGAACACAACGAACTCATCACCCGGACCGGACCAGGCACCGCTTCCGGCGCCCTGATGCGGCGCTACTGGCAGCCCGCCGCGCTGGTCGATGAGCTTTCGGGCAATCGGCCGGTCAAGCCGGTGCGGCTATTCGGCGAGGATCTCGTTGCGTTCAAGGACGACAAGGGACGCTACGGCCTGATCGGGCGGCATTGTCCGCATCGCGGCACTGATCTCGCCTACGGGCGCCTGGAAGACGGCGGCCTGCGCTGCGCATTTCATGGCTGGCTGTTCGACGTGAACGGCAAGTGCCTGCAAACGCCGGCGGAGCCCGACAACAGCAATCTCTGCGCCAACGTCAAACAGAAATCTTACCCGGTGGTGGAGAGGAGCGGCATTCTGTTCGCCTATCTCGGGCCGGGCGAGCCGCCCGCATTCCCGCAATTCGACTGTTTCACCGCGCCATCGACGCACACTTTCGCATTCAAGGGCATGATCGATTGCAATTGGCTGCAATCGCTCGAGGTCGGCATCGATCCAGTGCACACCTCGTTCCTGCACCGCTTCTTCGAGGACGAGGACCCGAACCAGGGCTACGGCAAGATGTTCCGGGACATCTCGAAGGATTCCGACATGCCGATGACGCAGATCATGCGCGAGTTTCCGCGGCCGCGGATCGAGGTCGAGCCGACCGACTACGGTTTCCGGCTGATCACGCTGCGCCAGATCAGCGGCGAGAAGGCGCATGTGCGCGTCACCAATCTGATCTTCCCCAACGCTTTCATCATCCCGATGAGCCGCGAGATGACGATCTCGCAGTGGCACGTGCCGATCGACGACGTGAAGCATTATTGGTACGCGATTTTCACGTCGTTCGGCTCGGCCGTGGACAAGGACGAGATGCGGCGCCAGCGGCTCGAGCTTTACGAATTGCCGGACTACGTGCCGCGCAAGAACAAGAGCAACGAATACGGCTTCGATCCGCACGAGCAGGAGCACGCGACCTATACGGGCATGGGCGTCGACATCAATGTGCATGACCAATGGGCGTGCGAATCGATGGGCGCCATTCAGGACCGCACCGAGGAGCATCTTGGGACGTCCGACAAGGCCATCAGCGCCTATCGCCGTCTGCTGCGGCAGGCCCTCGATCAATCCGGCAAGGGCGAACGGCCGATGATGGTGCTCGATCCGGCGGCGGCGGCGAAGATAACCGGCCCCGCCTGCGTTGACGGCATCGGCCCGGCGGAAGATTGGCAGGCCTATTGGCAGCGCACGAATGAGGGCCGCGAGCGGTCGAAAAGCTGGGCCAACTAACGGAATATCTATTGAGCGCCGCAGTTTACTCTTGGCCCTCCCCTGAAAGGGGAGGGTCGCCATGCGGAGCATGGCGGGGAGGGGTCATGTGCGGAGCCGGGACTGACCCCCACCCGACGCGCGTTGCGCGCCGACCTCCCCCTTGCAGGGGGAGATAAGAAAGCACCAATGCCGTCCCGAACACGAAACGTAAACTTCGTCGAACGCCACGGTCTTTGGACCAACGATCAGGCGCGCAAGGCCAAGGCGGTCGAGCAAGCGATCAAGAAGCACAAGCTGGAACTGGTGCGGTTCTCCTTTGCCGATCAGCACGGCGTGCTGCGCGGCAAGACCGTGGTCGCCGCCGATGCTCCAGCGCTGATGCGCAGCGGCGTCACCATGACGACGACGCTGCTGGCCAAAGATACCGCGCACAAGACGGTCTATCCGGTGTTCACCGCCGGCGGCGGCTTCGCCATGGCGGAAATGCAGGGCGGCGGTGATTTCGTCATGGTGGCCGACCCGGCGACATTTCAGGTGCTGCCGTGGAGCCCCAATACCGGCTGGCTCCTCTGCGACATCTACTTCACCAACGGCAAGCCGGTGCCGTTCTCGACGCGACAAATATTTCGCGATGCGCTGGCGCGGCTCCGCCGCGAAGGCTTTGATTATTTGGCCGGGCTCGAAGTCGAGTTTCATCTTTTCAAGCTTGAAAACCCCCGCCTTTCGCCGGGCGACGCCACCTGGCCGCCGGTGGCGCCCGAAGTGAGCCTGCTCAACCAAGGCTACCAGTATCTGACCGAATCGCGCTTCGATCAGGTCGAGACGGCGCTGGAGCCGATCAGGCGCGGAATCGAGGCGCTCGGCATGCCGCTGCGCTCTCTGGAAATCGAACTGGGGCCAAGCCAGTGCGAATTCACCTTTCGCCCGCAAGCCGGCCTTGCCGCCGCCGACACGATGATTTTGTTTCGCGCCGCCGCCAAACAGATCGCACGCCGGAATGGGCTTCTGCTCAGCTTCATGTGCCGGCCGGCGCTGGCCAATCTGTTTTCGAGCGGCTGGCACCTGCATCAGTCGCTGATCGATCGCAAACGGCGGACCAATGCTTTCGTCGGCGACGAGCGCGAAGGGCTTTCGGCCATCGGTCTGAATTATCTCGGCGGACTGCTGGCGCATGCGCAGGCCGCCGCCGCCTTCACCACCCCGACCGTCAATGGCTACAAGCGCTATCGGGCCTATACGCTGGCGCCCGACCGCGCGATCTGGGCGCGCGACAATCGCGGCGTGATGGTGCGGGTGCTGGGCCAGCCGGGCGATCCGGCGACGCATCTGGAAAACCGGGTCGGCGAACCGGCCGCCAATCCGTATCTCTACATGGCGTCGCAGATTTACGCCGGCCTCGATGGCATGGCACGGCACACCGATCCGGGCCCGTCGGCCGACACCCCTTACGAGGCGAAGGCGCCGCGGTTGCCGAAGAACCTTGGCGAAGCGCTGGCGGCTTTGCGCGTTAGCGAGGTTTTCCGGGCAGGCCTCGGCGACGCCTTTGTCGACTATTTCGCCCACATCAAGGAAGCCGAGTTCGCGCGCTTCAAGGCGGAAGCCGACGACCAAGCCGACGTCACGGCCTGGGAGCAGAACGAGTATTTCGATCTGTTTTGAGTCTAGACGTCGACGCTCGCCGTCAGCGCGTGTTCCTCGATGAACAGCCGGCGCGGCTCGACCTTGTCGCCCATCAATTCGTCGAAGATGGTGTTGGCTTCGTCAATCTCCTTGACGCCGACCTGCAGCAGCGAGCGGGCGTTGGTGTCGAGCGTGGTTTCCCAGAGCTGGCTGGGGTTCATCTCGCCGAGGCCCTTGTAGCGCTGCAGCGACACACCCTTGCGTCCGGCGGCGGTCACCGCGTCGAACAGGCTGACCGGTCCCTGAATGGGTGTCTCTTCGTCCTTGCGGCGGAGCACGCCGGGCCGCGCATAAGCGGCTTGCAGCGAGGCTGCATGTTCGTCGAGCTTGCGCGCGTCGGCGGAACCGAGCAGCGCCTGATCGAGTACCGCGACTTCCTTGACGCCGCGCAGCGTGCGCTCGAAAGCGAATCCGATGCCCTCGGTGAATTGACCTTGCCAGCCGCGCTCGGTCTCGTCCGCCAAGGCGTCCAGCCGCCGCGCGATATAGGGCGCCGCGGCTACGGCCTTTTCCGGATTGCCGAAGATGTCGGGATTGAGCACGCCGAGGATCGCCGCCTGTTCCACGACCTGCCGATTGTACCGGCTGTGCAGGCCGCGCAGCAGGTTGCGCACCAGCCGCGCCTCATCGACCAGACGCCGCAGATCCGGGCCGGCGCTATGCTCGCCCGAGTAAAGCTGGAACACCGCCTCCTCGATTCCGGTGTCGATGAGGTAATCCTCCAGCGCCCGTTCGTCCTTGAGGTATTGCTCGGACTTGCCGCGCGCGATCTTGTAGAGCGGCGGCTGGGCGATGAAGAGATGGCCGCGATCGATCAGCTCGCGCATCTGCCGGTAGAAGAACGTCAGCAGCAGGGTGCGGATATGGGCGCCGTCGACGTCGGCGTCCGTCATGATGATGATCTTGTGGTAACGCAGCTTGTCGGCGGCGAATTCGTCGGTGCCGATGCCGGTGCCGAGCGCGGTGATCAGGGTGCCGATCTGCTCGGACGACAGCATCTTGTCCATCCGTGCGCGCTCGACGTTGAGAATTTTTCCACGCAACGGCAGCACCGCCTGGAATTCGCGATTACGGCCCTGCTTGGCGCTGCCGCCGGCGGAATCGCCTTCGACGATGAACAGTTCGGATTTGGCCGGATCGCGCTCCTGGCAGTCCGCGAGCTTGCCCGGCAATGAGGTGATGCCGAGCGCGCTTTTGCGTGTCATCTCGCGGGCCTTGCGGGCCGCCTCGCGCGCCGCCGCGGCCTGGATCACCTTGCCGACGACGGTCTTGGCCTCGCCGGGATGTTCCTCGAGCCACGACTTGAGCATGTCGTTGATGGCGCCCTCGACCGCCGGCCGCACTTCCGACGAGACGAGCTTGTCCTTGGTCTGCGAGGAGAATTTCGGATCGGCGACCTTGATGGAGAGCACCGCCGTCAGACCCTCGCGGCAATCGTCGCCGGTGAGCGCAACCTTTTCCTTGCGCGCGACGCCGCCGGATTCGGCATAGCCGGTAATTTGACGAGTGAGCGCGCCGCGGAAGCCGGCGAGGTGAGTGCCGCCGTCGCGCTGCGGAATGTTGTTGGTGAAGCACAGCACCGATCTCGTGATAGCCGTCGTTCCACCACAGCGCACAATCGACGGCCACTGAGTCCCGCTCCGCCCTGATGACGATCGGCTGCGGTATCAGCGCCGTCTTGTTGCGGTCGAGGTATTTGACGAAGGCTTCGACGCCGCCCTCGTAGCGCATCTCCTCGCGCTTCTCGACCGCATGGCGGTTGTCGGAGAGAACGATGGTGACCCCGGAATTGAGGAAGGCGAGCTCGCGCAGCCGGTGTTCCAGCGTCGCGAAGTCGAAGTCGGTCATCGTGAACGTCTGCTTCGACGGCAGAAAGGTAACTTCGGTGCCGCGCTGGTCGGCAGGGGCAGTGCCGACGACCGCGAGCGGCGCAACCGATTCACCGTCGCGAAACTCCATGGAATGCTGCTGGCCGTCGCGCCAGATGGTGAGCTTGAGCCAGCTCGAGAGCGCGTTGACGACCGACACGCCGACGCCGTGCAGGCCGCCGGAAACCTTGTATGAGTTCTGGTCGAATTTTCCGCCGGCGTGCAACTGGGTCATGATGACCTCGGCCGCCGAAATGCCTTCGCCCTTATGGATATCGGTCGGTATGCCACGGCCATCGTCGCGAACCGTACAGGATCCATCCGGATTGAGCGTCACCTGGACCTGCTTGGCGAAGCCGGCCAGCGCCTCGTCGATAGCGTTGTCAACGACTTCGTAAACCATGTGGTGCAGGCCCGAGCCGTCATCGGTGTCGCCGATATACATGCCCGGCCGTTTGCGCACGGCATCGAGTCCCTTGAGGACCTTGATCGATTCCGCGCCGTAATCGGAAGGTGCAATGGGGTCGGGTTTACGGACGGCTTCAGCCATGCGGAAAGGTCTCGAATCGCTCACGGAAAACGCGGTAAATCGCTCGTCGTGTTGTACACCAAAACGATACCGCGTACAGGGATAATCGGTTGCCAATAAGATATTGTCAGATCGTCATTTTTCAAGGATTCGGCGCTGCCGCAAATTGCCATGATTTTGACGTGTCGGCAGGTGCCGGAGACGACCGAAATCGCAAGCTCACAAGAGGTCAGCGCGGGGCCTTTTTGGGCGTCGGCAACAGCCATTGATTGGTCGGCCGATATTCGGGGACGGGCCCGCGAAGGTCTCGCAGCGCAGCCGACCACCGCTCGACGCGATCGGCGTCTTCGTCGTCAATCGCCTCGATCAGATTGCGGACGATGATCTCTTCAATTCGTCCCGGCATTGCATCTGGGCCTCCGCTCCGAACGCACGTTTCCGACCTTTCGAGGGAAAGGAATTTTCGCGCGCTTTGTTCCTTCGCGCCCACCGCGAGTCATGCCGCAGCGCGGCAGCTTTTCCCCGGTTCCATCAGGGCGATCAGCCCGTCTTTGCTTCGAGAGAGCCGGACCGGACTTCGATCATGGCTGCTTCGTCGGCGACTTCGGCGAACAGCGCCGGGTCGGCGCCGGTCA
Organism: uncultured Alphaproteobacteria bacterium; assembly: GCA_963850245.1. GTDB lineage: Bacteria > Pseudomonadota > Alphaproteobacteria > Rhizobiales > Xanthobacteraceae > BOG-931. The sequence continues at coordinate 285,020 of CAWKLA010000007.1, forward strand.
TCCACACTTGCGCGCCAAGCTGACGAAGTTCCGCGTGCAACGCGGCGCGCCGGCCGGGATCGAGGTGTGCGACCACTTCGTCCATCAGGAGGACCGGCGTGGAGCCGGTCATTTCGGCGATCAATCTTGCCTGCGCCAATACGAGGCCGATCAGCAGCGCCTTCTGCTCGCCCGTCGAAGCCTCGCTGGCGGCGATATTCTTGCGCGCATAGACGACCGAAAGATCGGTGAGATGCGGACCATCCAGCGTGCGCCCGGCGGCGGCGTCGCGGGGCCTGTTGTCCCGCAGCACCGCCCGATAGCGCTCCTCGATCTCGATGGCCGGATGGCTGGGGATCAGCCGCTCCATCCAGCCCTCAAGCGAAATCTCGACGGGCGGGAAATCGGCGTCGCGGCGGCTCGTCAGCACACGTTCCAGCCGATGCACGGCCTCGGCGCGAAGTCCGGCCACCGCGACGGCGAGTTCGGCGGTCTCGTGTTCGACGGCATCCAGCCAGTGCGCGTCGGGGTATGCCTCCGCCAGAAGTCGGTTGCGCGATCGCAACGCCCGATCAAGCGCGTTGACCCGGCTCGCATGCTCGGCGTCGACCGCGAGCGCGAGGCGGTCGAGAAAGCGGCGCCGCTCGGACGGTGCTCCGACGAATAGGGTATCCATCGACGGCACCAGCCAAACCACGCTGATATGATCGGTGAAAGCCGTGGCCGAAGCGACGGGTTCGCGGTCGATACGGTATTTGCGCTGCACGGCGGCATCATCGGTCGCGGCGCGTTCGATCCCGGTGCCGAGGGTGGCGAGCCCGAGCGCGCCTTCGACTTCGGCGGAAACCGCCCAAGAGCCGTCGCCCTCGTGGAAGGCGACCTCCTCGACCGCGGCGCGCCGAAAGCCGCGGCCCGGGGCGAGAAACGAAATCGCTTCGATGAAGTTTGTCTTGCCTGCGCCGTTCGGCCCGTAGAGCACAACCGGCCTAGCATCGGTTGCGAGCGCCGCCGTGCGGTAGTTGCGGAAATTGCTGAGCGTCAGCCGGTGGACACGGGCCATAGCCGAGAAACAGGTATCAGCAATCGGATACGGATCGAAGCCGGATCGGCGATGGCGGCACGCGCTCAGACGCGCATGGGCATCAGCACATAGAGCGCGCCGTGCGGTTCTTTGTCCTGAATCAGCGTGGGCGAGCCGGGATCCGCAAGCTTGAGCACCGCGGCCTCGCTCTCGATCTGCGTAGCAATATCGAGCAGATAGCGCGAATTAAAGCCTATATCGATCGGGTCGGACGTCGTATTCGACCTCGATCTCCTCGGTGGCGCTGCCGGAGTCAGGATTGGTGACGGACAACAACAGCCGTCCCGGCGTGAGCGACAGCTTGACCGCCCGTCCACGCTCGCTCGATACGGTCGAAACGCGATCGACGGCAGCCTCGAACTCCTTCTTGTCGACCACCAATTCCTTGTCGTTGTTCAGCGGAATGACGCGCGCGTAATCGGGGAACGTGCCGTCGATCAGTTTGGAGGTCAGGATCACTTCACCGACGCTGAACCGGATCTTGCCCGGCGACAGTTCGATCGTGATCTCGGCTTCGCCGTCCTCGATCAGCCGCTGCACCTCGCCGACCGTCTTGCGCGGGACGATGATGCCCGGCATGCCGTTCGGCGCCCTTGGGCAAGTCGAGTTCCATCTGCGCCAGCCGATGTCCGTCGGTGGCCACGGCGCGCAGCGTTTGCGCGTTGCCGGTGCCGGCGACGTGGAGATAGATGCCGTTGAGATAGTAGCGCGTCTCCTCGGTCGAGATGGCGAACTGCGTCTTGTCGATCAGCCGCTTCAGGTCGGCGGCCTTCAAGCGTGAATTTGTGCGTCATTTCGCCGGGAGCGAGATCGGGAAAATCGCTTTCCGGCAGGCGTCTGCAGCGTGAAACGCGAGCGGCCGGCGCGGATGGAAAGCGCCGCGCGGTCGCCGGACGATTCCAGCACGATCTGCGCGCCGTCCGGAAGTTTGCGCACGATGTCGTAGAACATGTGGGCCGGCACCGTCGTCGAGCCAGCCGGCCCCGACTTCGGCCGCGATGGTGTCGGTGACCTCGAGATCGAGGTCGGTCGCCTTCAGGCTGAGTTTCGAGCGATCGGCGCGAACGAGCACGTTGGCAAGGATGGGAATGGTGTTGCGTCGTTCGACGGCGCGATGCACGTGCCCGAGCGACCGCAACAATTCAGAACGCTCAACGGTGACCTTCATCGCAACATTCCGTTCGAGGCGGGGAGCAAACGTGGCGCGGCCCAAGGGTTTCGGCAAGGGCACAGCCCGGCCGGTGCGGCTTTTTCCCTGTGTTTCGCACAGCATTAGCGCACCGGAGGCCGCAACGTCGAGCCACCGTTTCGGGCCCCGCGGGGCAAGCCCACCCGCCCCGAAAGGTGCCGACCGGCTGGGACCGGGCAACCGCAGGCCTACCCCTTCAGACCCAGAACCCGGTCAGTCCTGACGCGGTCAGTCCTGGAGCTGCCGCTTGAGCGCCTCGATCTCCTCGGCGAGGGTGCTGTCATTGCCGGCGAGGTTCTCAATCTTGCGCACCGCGTGCAGCACCGTGGTGTGATCGCGTCCGCCGAATCGGCGGCCGATTTCCGGCAGCGAGCGCAACGTCAATATCTTCGCCAGATACATCGCCACCTGCCGCGGCCGCACCACGTTGGCAGTGCGCCGCGACGACAGGAGATCGGCGCGGCTGACGTTGTATTGGCGTGCGACCACGCGCTGGATGTCCTCGATCCGGACCCGTTTCGGCTCGGCCGGCCGGATGAGATCGCGCATTTCGCGTTCGGCCATCTCAAGCGTGACCGGCTGTCCGGTGAGCTTGCTGTGCGCGAGCAGGCGATTGACGGCGCCCTCCAGATCGCGGCCGTTGTGAGTCACAGACTTGGCGATGAACACCAGCACCGGATGCGGGACTTCGAAGCCGGGATGATGCACGCAAGCCGCTGCAATGCGGCTTTTGAGAATCTCGAGCCGCAATTCTTCGCCGAGCGTGCCGATCTCCACCACCAAGCCGCCCGCGAGGCGTGAGCGGACGCGGTCGTCGAGACTTTCGAGGTCGGACGGCGGCCGGTCGCTGGCGATCACGACCTGGCGCCCGGCGTCGATCAGCGCATTGAGGGTGTGGCAAAACTCGGCCTGGGTCGATCGTCCTTGCAAGAATTGCAGGTCGTCGATGACCAGGACGTCGATGGCGCGCACCGCTTCCTTGAAGGCCAACGTCGTCTGCGTGCGCAGCGCCGAGACGAAGCCGTACATGAACCGCTCGGCCGTCAGATAAAGCACTTTGCGATCACTGCCGTTGCCGGCCCAGGTGACGGCCTGCAGCAAATGCGTTTTGCCGAGGCCGACGCCGGCATGGACGTAAAGCGGGTTGAACATAAGCTGGTCGCCGCGCCGGCTGGTCGCCACTTGCCTTGCGGCGGCGTGCGCGAGCGTGTTCGAGCGGCCGACAATAAACGTCTCGAACGCCAGCCGGGGGTCGAGCGGCGATCCGCCGAGCGCCTCGTGCACCGACATGAATGGCACGCTGGCGCGCATGTCCGCGCCGTTGAGATGGACGCCGTGCCCGTCGCGGGAGGGCGACTGGACCTCCGGCAGCTTCGGCTTGGCGACGATCGGCCGGATTGCAGCCGACCGGACGCTCAACTCAAGCCGGGTGATATCCGTGTCCTCCGCCTGCCAGTTGCCCAAGACCTTCTCGCTGTAGTGAGATTGAATCCAGTTGCGCAGGAAGCGCGTCGGCACCGACAGGCGCACCGCTCCCTTGTCCACGGCATCGAGCTCCATCCGCGCGAACCAGCTCGTGAATACATCGTCGCCCAGCTCGGTTCGCAGCCGGTTTTTCACTCGCTGCCAGCGCTCTTGGTCCATGCTGATCATTTTTATGTCTGCTCTTTCGCGGCAAAAAAATCGAAGCAAGCAACGCAGGCGAGCAAAAGCGCACCACGCCCCGGCTTCGGGAAAACGCTACTGACGGATCAACTGTTGGGTTAGGCGGCGCGCGTAAAAACAGATGTCGGGCGCCGGCCGGGCTGAGTGCCGGCTAACCGCTCGATGTTATTGGCGCCCGCCGATAGCGGCAGGGGATCGGCGGTACGGTAAACGAGCGGAGCCGGCGGAATCCCGATTGAGAAACGCTAGCGGCGCTTATTGACTGCTTTGTTGTCATGCCCCCACTCCATCGCTCCCAATCGATGGTGAAATTTAACGCACCATGCGGCGAACCGAATTTGTTGCGACGCGACATCGGACACGATTCTCCCGCACCCATTTTTGCTGAGTTTGGACGGACCGATTTTTGAATGACCTTCGGAAACCCGAAGGGAACTAAAAGCTACCACGCCGTTTTGGGTCCGCAACCGCAAAAAAAGGATGTGAATATTGATCTTTCAGAAAGCATTGCGCGCGCGCCGATCCGATGCAGCGCCGCAAGACTTTGACTCAATGGATAATTCACAAATCGGTGACAATCGTCCGAAGGGCGCGAATCCGCGCGATTGCGCCCTCGAACAAATAAAACCGCACACGCGGTTTTTCAGCGGACTCAAAGTCCTCCGGCTCGCGTCGCCGATAACCCTTTCATCGCGCAGAAATTCTTTTGCCCAAGTTTCAAGGGTAGCCCCGCACTTGGTCGCACGGAGCAAATAAAAACTTCACGTGACTGACGCATGGCGCACTGCCAGCGAGTACACTGTCTAGGTTTGCCTATTGACGTGACAATTCTGCAACAGATTGATGGCAATCCACAGCCATCATGCGACGATGCTCGTCGCACGGTGAAAAAACTTCACCGATGGCAATCAGCGCGGATTAAATCCAGCGCGATCTCGACAGCCGCCAAGCTGGCCGTAGCCGGACTACGCTTTGCCCAGTTCGGCGATGCGGTGAGCGAGCCGAGAAACTTTACGCCGCGCCGCGTTGCGGTGCACGACGTTTTTTTGTGCCGACCGAATGATGACCGGTTCGGCTTCCTTCATCGCAGCGAGCGCGCGCGGCCGATCGCCGGCTTTGATCGCTTCCTCGACTTTGCGGACGACGCCGCGCAGGCGCGAACGGCGCGCCTTGTTGATGACGGTGCGGCGCACACTCTGGCGCGCGGCTTTCTTGGCTGACTTGGTATTGGCCATGTTCTTCTAGCGTTTTGTGAAGCGGGGCTTATAGGGGTGCCGCGCGTCCCCGTCAACGCTTGTGACGGGGCGGCGGTCAGGCAACTGCCACCTTCGGGTGGTTTACTTACTGTGGAGTGTTGCCGGATTGCCGCGCGCATTGGCGGCGCGCCGGCGGCTTTGCCCGCCGCGTTGCTGCGACTAATATCCCTGCCTCTCGAAGCTCGCTCGAGTCTCGGATCGTTTGTGATTGTCTTTCGATAACAACAAGGTGGCGGTGTGATCATGCAAGGCAAAGGATTTTGCGGACAGGGTGCGAAAATGTTTTGGCGCCTGGCGGCGATTGGCTGTGCTTTCTTCGTAACAGTGTCGGCGGTCTCCGCGGAGACGATGCAGGCAGATAGCCGCCTGAAGGCGATTATTGCAAAGAAGGTCATCCGCATCGCGTACCGCGCCGACGCCAAGCCGTTCGCGTTCGTCAACGACGCCAACGAACCGCTTGGCTACACGATCGATCTCTGCACGCAGGTCACGAAATCCATCGAGCAGCAGTTCGGGTTGCAAGAGTTGAAGATCGAATGGGTCCCGGTGACGGTGGAGACACGGTTCTCCGCGGTCGCCAGCGGCAAGGCCGACCTGGAGTGCGGCTCGTCCACCGTCACGCTGGGACGCATGAAGGAAGTCGATTTTTCCATTTTCGTCTTCGTGGAATCGACCGGCGTGCTGGTGTCGGCGGCCTCGAATATCCATTCGTTCGCCGAAATGACCGGCAAGAAGATCGCCGTCGTCACCGGCACCACCAACGAGCGTGCCGTGACCGACCAGGTGCGCGCGCACAAGCTCAACGTCACCATCGTGCAGGTGAAGGATCGGGATGAAGGCGTCGCCGCCCTCGAGGGCGGCAAGGTGGACGGCTTCGCCAGCGATAAGCTGTTGCTGGCCGGCGCCCAGATCAAACACCCGGAAGCCTTCATGCTGCTCCCCGAGGATCTGTCGATCGAGCAGTATGCGATCACCCTGCCGCGTGGCGACTGGGCGCTGCGGCTGGCGGTGAACACCGGACTGGCGCAGATTTTCCGTAGTGGACGAGCGGGCGAGGTATTCGAGCGCTGGTTCTTCGGGCTGCGTCCCGGCGTTCTGTTGGCCGCCGTCTATACGCTGGGCGGGATCGCGGAGTGACGATCCCGCCGCATCACAGATAACCGCGCAACTGGCCGGCCGCCGCCTCGGGCGTCTGCTTGAGGTTGAAGGCCGCGACGAAGTGGCCGCCCTTGTCCATGAGGTACACGACGGCGGTATGGTCCATCGTGTAGTCGCCGGCCTTGAGCGGGATTTTCTTGGCGTAGACGCGATAGGCCTTGAGCGCGGCTTCGACCGCCGCCGGATCGCCGGTCAGCCCGCGTAGATGCGGGTCGAAGTTCGACAGGTAATCCTTGAGGACGGCCGGCGTATCGCGTTCGGGATCGACGGTAATGAAAAGGGCGCCGGTGCGGTCGGCGTCCTTGCCGAGCGACCGCATGACCTCGGAAATCTCGAACAGGGTCGTCGGGCAGACGTCGGGGCAGTGGGTGTAGCCGAAGAATACCAGGAACGGCTTGCCCTTCATGTCCTGGTCAGTCACCGGGCTGCCGTTTTGATCCTCGAGATGAAACGGCCCGCCGACAGCGGCGATGGCCGGCCCGATCGGCGAATTGGAATGCCCGGCAAAGTAAAGAATCCCGCCGAATACCAGTCCCAGGCCGCACAGGAAGGCGACGACCAGCGGCAGGATTTGCGTGGCTTGCTTTGGCGCGTTCAAGACGTCCTCCGTCGGCCGAGCAGGCCACAAAAGGCCGCGTCCGACAATCGAGGCAAGTTGCGGCTTATTGGCAGGTTTTGTAGAGCGCCGCGAGGTCGTGGCCGCGCATCATGATGATCGACGGCCGCAGGCCGCCGTGGCTCACGATCCATTCCTGGATTTCCGGCGGATAGAGCTTTGCCACCAGCAAAGTGCCTTTGCGGGTTGGAACGAAAGTGCGCCTCGCGCTGTCATAAACGCTGGCCGCGTGGAAACCGAGCGCTGCCCGTTTCGTTACGCAAACCTGGTCGCGCGGCACGATGGCGGTGAACAGGGTACAGGCCGAGAGGCATTGTCCGTCGATGATGAGACGCTCGCCGGAATCGCGAATTTTCTCGAACTTGTGAATGTAGGACGAGACCTCTCCCCCGAGATCGCGGGTGACGCGCACATCCGCGGATGCCGCGGTCGCGAAGACCAATGCAGCCGCGGCAACGATGGTCGACGCCAGCCCGCCGACCCTGGCAGCTTGCCGTATCATGCGTGGACCTTTCCGCTTGGGCCGGCGACCATCCTTCGCCATTGTGGCGAGAGTTCGAAATGCCGTCCATCCAATTCCGTCGCGGCCGATTTCAGGCCCGCGGGATGATGCTACACTGCCGGATATCAAAACCCAGAAACGGTCGGTCGCATCCATGGATACATCAGTAGGGCGGAAAACCAACGTTACCGATTTCTCCAGCGCGTACTATTTGCTCGAAGGCCTGAAGGAAACCGGGATCGATTATCTGTTTTGCAATCTCGGCACCGACCACGCCCCGATCATCGAGGAGATGGCGCACCGGCGCAAACGCGGCGAGGCGATGCCGCACGTCGTGCGCTGTCCGCACGAGAATACCGCCGCGCACATGGCCGGCGGCTATGCGCTGGTCACCGGCCGCGGCCAGGGCGTTCTCGTCCATGTCGATGTCGGGAACGGCGAACGCGGCGAACGCCATGCACAATCTCTACCGCAGCCGCCTGCCGGTGCTGCTGATGGCGGGCAAGGCGCCCTATACCTCACACCAGGAGCTGGTCGGCACCCGCGACACCCACGTGCATTTCGTGCAGGAGCCGTTCGATCAGGGCAGCCTGGTGCGCCCCTATATCAAATGGGAGTGGACGCTGCCGTCGGGCGTGGTCGTCAAGGAGGCGCTGCAGCGGGCTTATTCGATCATGCACAGCGCGCCGCGCGGTCCGGTCTATCTGATGATGCACCGAGAGACGCTGACCCAGCATTGGAGCGGCGACGAAATCCACAGTTTCCCCGGCGACCGTTTCGGCGCCGTGGCCGGCGGCGGCGCCGATCCCGCACTGGTCGCCAGGCTTGCCGAGCGGCTGCTCGCCGCCGAGAAGCCCGATCCTGATCACCGGCTATGGCGGCATGGACGCGCTGGCCGCGCAGAAGATCGACGAGCTGGCGCTGTTCGCCGGCATGCCGATCTACGAAGCGAACTCGAAGAGCAACGTCTCCTACGAAAGTCCGTGCTTCGCCGGCTTCTCGGCCGACAAGGCGTTGCCTGGCGCCGATGTCGGGCTGCTGGTCGATGTCGAAGCGCCGTGGTTTCCCGCCGACGCACAGCCGAACGACAAGGCGTTCTGGGCGCATATCGACGTCGACGTCCTCAAGGCCGGGTCGCCGATGTGGACGTTCCCCGGCCATCTGCGCCTGCAGGGCAGCACCGGCGTCATCCTCGACCAGGTGCTGACCGAGCTAAAAGCGAGAGCCACGCCGCGCTTCAAGGCGGCGGCTGCGGTGCGGCTGGAGCGCATCAAGGCCGAGCGGGCGAACCGCCTTGCGCACGCCGCCACGCTCGCCGCCGATCGCGGCAAGCCGGGCGCGATCAATCCGCACTTTCTCATGGCCGAGCTGGGCAAGGTGCTCGACGACGAGGACATCATCTTCAACGAGGCGGTGACGAATACACCGGCGGTGCTGATGCAAATTCCGCGGCGCCTGCCCAACACCGCGTTCAACACCAACGGGGCCGGGCTCGGCTGGTCGGCGCCGATGGCGCTCGGCGCCAAGCTCGCCGCGCCGAACCGGATGATGGTGCAGATCGCCGGCGACGGCAGCTTCTATTTCAACAATCCGGCGTCGGTCTATGCGGTGTCGCAGCAATACAAGCTGCCGATCCTGTCCATCGTGCTCGACAATTCCGGCTGGTCCGCGGTGAAGCAATCGACGCTGCGGGTCTATCCGGATGGCGAGGCCTCCACCGCCAACGAATTCGAGGCGGAGCTGGCGCCGAGGGTGGAGTTCGGCAAGGTCGCCGAGGCGTTCGGCGCTTATGCCGAGAAAGTCACCGAGCCGGCCGAGGTGGCGGCGGCGATTGCGCGCTGCGCGAAAGAAGTTCGCGGCGGCCGTTCGGCGCTGCTGCACGTCCGCGTCACGCGCATGTAGCGGGGCTTTCAGGCCCAATAATCGGCGGCGACGGTGGCGTCGGCCGGTGCTTTTCCGGCACGCAGTGCATTGAGCACCGGCGTCAACACGGCCGCGACCGCGAGGTTGAGCACGACGCTGTAGATTGCCGCATAGCCCGGGAAGGTGAAGCCGGCGATCGCCAGCGGAAAGTTCGGCGAATTCACCGCGACGAACATCGCGGTGCCGGTTGCCATCCCGACCGCCCAGCCGATCAGCAGCGCCCAGTCGTTGAACCAGCGGGTATAGACGCCGAGCATCACCGGCGGCAGCGTCTGAATGATCAGGATGCCGCCGAGGAGCTGAAGGTAGATCGCGAATTGCGTCGGCACGAACACGATGAAGATGAGCGCGCCGAATTTGACGATCAGCGACACCCACTTTGCGATCTGCGATTCCTGCCGGTCGGTCGGGTTGCGGTTGATGAACTCCCGATGGATGTTGCGGGTGTAGAGGTTGGCCGCGGCGATCGACATGATCGCGGCCGGCACCAGCGCGCCGATCCCGATCGCGGCAAAGGCGATGCCGACGAACCACGACGGAAAGCTATGGATGAACAGCGCCGGCACCGCGAAGTTGGCGCCGAACTGCTTGAACCCGTCGGCGAATTCCGGACGGCCGGCGACGCCGGCGGCGATGGCGAAGAAGCCGACCAGCGCCAGCAGGCCGAGCATCAACGAGTAGCCCGGCAGCATCGCGGCGTTGCGGCGGATGGCATGGCCGCCGCTCGCGCTCAATATCCCGGTGATCGAGTGCGGATAGAGAAACAGCGCCAGCGCCGAACCGAGCGCCAGCGTCGCATAATAGCTGTAGGCGCCGGTAGAGTTGGCGGCCGGAACGGCCAGCAGCAATTTGGCCGGCGGCACCGCCGCGAAAATCTTGCCGAAGCCGCCGAGCTGCAACGGCACGATCACGATGGCGGCCGCCACCGTGATGTAGATCAGGATGTCCTTGACGATGGCGATCGACGCCGGGCGCACGCAGCCCGCTGGAATAGGTGAAGGCCGCGAGGATCAGGAAGGCGAGGACCAGCGGCACGTCGCCGACATAGCCGGTGCCGGAAATCCCCATCGCGCCGATGACCACCTGGAGGCCGACCAGCTGCAGCGCGATGTAGGGCATGGTGGCGACGATGCCGGTGACCGCCACCGCCAGCGCCAGCCAGCGGTTGCCGAAACGGCCGCGCACGAAGTCCGCCGGCGTGATGTAGTTGTGCTTGTGGCAGACGTGCCAGAGCCGCGGAAACACCAGGAACAGGATCGGATAGATCATGATCGTGTAGGGCACGGCGAAGAACGCCACCGCGCCGGCGCCGAACGCCAGCGCCGGGACGGCGATGAAGGTGTAGGCGGTATAGAGATCGCCGCCGATCAGGAACCAGGTGATGACCGTGCCGAACCGCCGGCCGCCGAGCCCCCATTCGTGCAGCTGGTCGAGATCGCCCTTGCGCCAGCGGGCGGCGGCAAAGCCGAGCCAGGTGATGAAGGCGAACAGCACGACAAAGACGCTCAGTGCTGTCCAGTTGATGTCCTGCACGGCGCTTCCCCCGTCCCGTTTTTATGACGACGCCCGCGCCTTGGGCGCGGCTCGTTATTCTGCTTCTTATTCTTCGGTGGCGAAATAGACGATCGCGGTGAGCACCGCGCCGACGATCACCATGGCGAGCTGGTACCAATAGAAGAACGGCATGCCGATCAGGGCCGGTTCGGCCCGGTTGAAGAACGGCGGCCACAGCACGGCGACGAACTGGATCAGGAACAGGATGTACCACCAGCTCCACCCGCGCCGCCGCGGCCTGCTCTGCTGATCCATGGTCTCCCCCCGTTTTTCGTTGTCGGTCGCCGTTGCCGGCGCTGTTGCCGTTACCAACATTGTCGCCGTTACGATCCGCGCCTCAGCGGACGATGGAGCGGGCGATGGGAATCGAACCCACGACACTCAGCTTGGGAAGCTGATGTTCTACCACTGAACTACGCCCGCAAACCCTATCCGCGTTTCTCGCATTCTGCCCAATTTTTTACCCGGAGAATAGCCGGAGCTTTCGAACGATCTTCGGCTCCGGTGAAATCCACCGACGCACATATTAGGCGCAGCGGTGGGAAGCGCCAACTCCCCGCCGCCGCTCGGGCCATCCGGGTCGAAGCTACGTTTCGGTCGCGCACTCGCTGTCACCGATGTTACGTTAGCGCAGCATGGTCGAGATTGGGCCGCACCCGAATTTGAAAAAGGCCGGTTGAACGCGTTTCGACCTAACCTATTGCCTAACGTCCACAATATTTCTTGAGATGCAGGGTTCCTTGGTCGGTCGAAACATGCCGATAATGGCCCCACTCGCGCGACCATCGTGGCGGCCCTAACTGGCACTCGATCACCCGCGAAGTCCTCAAACTAACAAATCGCGACTCGCACCACATCCGCCCGTGGCGCGCCTCGCATGGACCGGACCGTGGATCAAGCGCGAGCGCCGCTTGTGGCCAATTTGGCTTTCAATTTCTGAGGCGCCGCGTACGCTCGGGACCGCCAGAAAAATTTTGTACGGCTGGCACCGACAGAGAGTGCCAGCCTACCGCATCGGCACCAAGCGCAAGGTGCTTGTCGAGGACATCGTTCGCTTTATCAGGATCAATCTGAAAACTGTGGAGCCGACGCCATGATGAAGATCAGATACGAAGCCAAAAGCGGCATTCGTCAACTCGCGTCAGAGGACGGCGTCCGCACCGAATGTTTGGAGGGCGTGATCGGCCGCTTCTGCGACAATCAATTCACCGAAGCCGGGCTTCCCGCGAAGCTCAAAGAGCGGCTCGCGAATGAACTGTGCTATTTCATTGAGTGCCAAACGCAAAGATTTAAAGCGAATGACTTCGTATTTCATCGCGCCCTTTCTGCGAACAGATATTAAGATCACACTCCCGCTGTCTCGCGAGGCCAACGACTGCGAATTCGTCCCATCAAGGAATTGTAAATACTATCTGGCCCATGGCAGACGATGTTCGGCGAACTGCCGGGAACTATGATTTCATAAAATGGGATTCCTAACAGGCGAGTTTGAACCCGCTTTTGTTCGACGCCGGGCGGCTCCTCCATATATACCCGCCATAGGCCGCCACCACTTGTGCCGCCGTAGCTCGACGGCAACTTGATTTCGGCTTGGCCGGGCGTGAATTCGTACGGTCGAAGCCGGAGTGTGCGGGAACGACGGCAACGCTTCCCGAATTCGCCAAACCGTTCACAATGCCCTTTTCCAAAACCTTAGAAGGGTCATCGTCAATCCATTCTTGGACGACTCCAATTACAACGTCATAGTGTTTGGTGTTGTTAGGTGGCGGCGTTGCAACGAGGCGCGCTTGTTGTGGCAGATTTAGATATGAACAAAACGTCGCGAGTGCATCCGCTGTTTGCTCCGGCAATCTTAGAAAGCCCAAATCGGGACCAAGCGCGCCCCACGGTCTCCCTCCAACTTCTAGTGATTCGAGTGAGCCACCCGGCATCCTGATTGCCTGAGCTTACTTCGCCTTTTGAGCGAAATTCACAAACCCGATTTCGGGAGCCTGTCTTAACGCATCGACAACATGGGCCGCCGTCAGGACTCCGCGCAGCGTGCCAAAGCTCACCAACGTCCCGGAAGCCTAGCGAATTCGCGCGCGGCTGGTCCGAAGCGACGAATCCAACTGCATACAACATGGGGCTACCACGTACATCCCCGACCGTCATTTTCCTTGTCTCCGTGTGGCATAAGCACTATATCGCTACTTCCCGTGTGTTCGCCAAGATGGCTGCTGTCGCCTCACCGCGACGGCCGTTCTGCTCTGCAGGACGGAGCCGGGAATAGCCCTCAGAGATTTTCATGCTTGATATTTTGCAATTGCCAATGCCGAAGGACACATTGGCAAATATGACACCCGACGAACGGAGCCTGTTTCTGTCGCTCGGCTACGCTTCCAATCAAGTAAACTTGCTATGGAAGCTGGTAATAATCGCGACGAACCACACCCCAGAAGATCCGATCGAGCAACGTGTTTCAGGGGCGCAAACACAAATCTTGGTGCGCCTGACTATCGGCGCTATGTGGGAAGCGTGGCTATTGGTCAACGGGCATTTAAAGAATCCGATTGGCCGCGACTATGTGCCCATTCTCGATAAGCCCGGACAGGCGGCATTAGAGCGCCTGAAAAAGTATTTCGCGTCAAGTAGTCTTTCTAAAATCCGAAACAATTATGCCTACCACCATCCGACGAAAGACCAGATGGAAGCCGCGTTTCAGATGGCTGCGGCGAACAAGGATGGCGAAGACATGGATTGGAGTGTCTTCTTTAGCCGTGCACTCCTAAACACTTTCTTTGTGTTGGACTACGTGTTGATCTATGGCATCACGGGCGAGCTTAATGAAACCGATGTGAATGCCGCGCACCAAAAACTGCTGGGTGACCTAGCTCCCGTTGCTAACGACTTGTCGGAATTCACGTTCGGCTTCGCGAAGGCAATTTTCCAGAAGTACGTCAACCGCGACGAACTGACTATGAATGTTGTTGCGAAGATTGGGGATGCCCCGAACATCGACGACGCGCGCATACCGCACTACGTTGAAACGCCCAACTTGCGGAATATCTAAATAGTGCCGGTGTGATTGCGGGCCATATTCAGAGCCGAACCGGATGGACCTTATTGATTACAAGGGCAACCTGGGCGACGAGGGCCGCGCAATCACGCACAAACCGATCGTCGACTTCGATTAAGGTCGCGACCTCAGAGACATCTCCTTCGGAGAAAAAGTCCTCGCCGGGTCGGCTTATTCGAAAGGGCAGATCGTTGTCCATCGTAACGAGCGCGTCATAGCTCCGGCCGCGCCCGTGTTTCAGCACATTGATCGCATGGATAAAGATGGCGAAGCGACTATTGAGGTCATTTTCATTTTCGCGTTCCAAGCATTCGCGCGCCGTGGCAAATCCGTTCTGACATCGCAATCTATCTTGAGCGATCGACTCAAAAATCGAAAATATGCCTACCGCTATAATGGCTCTGCTAAGCTGGATCATCTGTAGATTCTTCACATGACGTGTAGCGCCACTCGTCTGCAATGCTTCAATCACCTCGTCTTCCGCTCTTTTAAGCGTACCCAAAGCAAAGTTAATTGATCGATCCGCTAGGTCTGCAAAGGAATGCAGTTAACATTGAAGACAACCCCAATATCCTGATGGGACATTCCGGGATTGGCCTCGGCATACTCCTTGATTTCCTCGGATAGTTCGGGGGTCATCGGAGTACTAGTTGCCGGCGCTCGCGTGCCAGTTCGGCGTTTGATCTCGGCAGCGAGTTCAAACAGTTCGGCGGACTTCGGCCTGATGATCTTGTTGAATTAATTCCGCGATTTCTCTCATTCGCTTTGCTACGTCTGGAAGTTTCACGGCGCGCCCCCTGATTTCAGAATAGCTGGCTTCACGTTCGTGGTCGCAAGCGGCAGCTGATGTTTGTTGTAAACCGCGCAAAAGAACAGCACGCCCAAGTTTACGGCGCGCGACTCCACCGGTGGAAATTAATTGATATCACAACCATGAGAAGTAAGGAACCTCGACCGGCCGCCGGAGCCGGACGATTTCTTATTTTGCTCTTCTTCTGCTCGTCAGGGGAGCGACAGCCGCTTTAAGGGCACAAGAGCCTCTGGCGCCCGGCCCCCCTACGCCGCGCAGACGGCGGCGAGGAATTTTTCCATTTCCGAGGCGAGGCGGCTGCCTTCCTGCGCCAGCGTTTGCGCCGAGTCGAGCACCTGCCCGGACGCCGTGATGATGCTGACCGTCGCCACGTCCACCTCGGCGATGTTGGCGGTGACGTTGGCGGCGCTGCCGGCCGCGGCGCGCACGTTCTCGGCGATCTCCTCCGTCGTCGCCGCCTGAAGATCGACGGCCGAGGTGATCGCGGCGGCGACGCCCGAGATGCGGCCGATCGTCGTGCCGATCTCCTTGATGATGGCGACCGAATCCCGCGTCGCCGATTGCACGCCGGCGATCTGCACGCCGATCTCCTCGGTCGCTTTCGAGGTCTGCGCCGCCAGCGCCTTGACCTCCTGCGCGACCACGGCAAAGCCGCGGCCGGCCTCGCCGGCGCGCGCGGCTTCGATCGTGGCATTGAGCGCGAGCAGGTTGGTTTGTCCGGCGATGGCGGTGATCAGCTTCACGACATCGCCGATGCGGCCGGCCGCGCTGGTGAGTTCGGCGATGCGCGCGTCGGTCTTCTCCGCCTGCGCCACGGCTTCGTGCGCGATCCGGGTGGATTCCTGCACCTGCCGGTCGATTTCGGCGACCGAGGCGATGAGCTGCTCGGTCGCGAGCGAAACCGATCGTACGTTCTCCGAGGCTTGCGTGGATGCCGACAAAACCTTGCCGGACAGATCCCGCGTCGAACCGGCCGTCGTGCTCAGCGCTTCGGCCGCGGCTTCGAGCTCGGTGGACGACGACGAGACGGCCTGCACGACATTTGCC
The DNA here is from genome assembly GCA_963850245.1 of uncultured Alphaproteobacteria bacterium. Taxonomy (GTDB): domain Bacteria; phylum Pseudomonadota; class Alphaproteobacteria; order Rhizobiales; family Xanthobacteraceae; genus BOG-931. Next base: position 300,859 of record CAWKLA010000007.1, read on the forward strand.
ACCGCGTTCCCGAAAGCGTCGGCGAGCGCCCGCATGTCGGCCTTGCGCTGCTCGGTGCTGCGCCGCTCCATTTCCTTCTCGGCGGCCTCCAGTTGCTCGATGCGGATCAGCTTTTCCTTGAAGGTTTGCGCTGCGCGGGCATTGTCGCCGACCTCGTCACGGCGTTCGGTATAGGGAACCTCGACGTCGCGGTTGCCGCGGGCGAGCTCCAGCAGCACTTCGCCGACGCGGCGGATCGGACGGCTGATCGCGACCGCGCCGAACACCGCGACACCGGCGAGTACGGCGATCACGAACAAACCCATGCCGAGATTGATCCGGCTCACCGTCACCGCTTCGGCGTTCGCTTTCGCCTTGCGCTCGTCGGCGGCCGCGACCAGCGTCTGCGTCGTGCCTGCGACCAGGGCGTTGATCTTGCCGCCTAGCTCGATCGCCTGTTTCACCTTTTCGACGGTGTCGCCATATTCCTTCGCCGCGGTAGCCAGCTCGGTGACCGTCCTGTCATAGGCCTCGGCAAGCCGGGCGAGCTGCCCGAGCTGTTCCTTGTCCGCCGGCGCATCGGCGGCCGCGATCGCCATGCCGATGTGCTTTGCCGCCGCCGTCTTCGAATCGTCGAGCAGCTTCATCGCCCGGTCGACTTCGCCCGGCGAGATGGCGAGGCGAACTTCCCGCATCGCGATCTGCATGCATCGCAGATCGTCGGCGGCGTGCAGCGCCTCCACGGCGGCGCGTTGTTTTTGGTCGGCGGCGGCACGCTGCAATCCCGCCAGGTGGTCGCCGTATTGCTGCTCCGCCAGCATCCCGGCGACCAGCAACACGCCAAGCCCCGCCCATAAGGCGAGCCGGGTGCGAATGGGAAAGTTGAAACCGGCCATCAATCGGCCTTTGTGGTGAAGCCGCCATGATTGATGGGCTTGGTTAATTCACCGTAAAATTCGCCCCGCCGCGACGGTAAAATCATTGACCGCGCAGTGGAAATCGGCCGGCGGGTTGCACGACGGACTTAAGTCCGCCGGCGCAATCGGCGCCGGCTTGTCAGCTTGCTTTTTCCAGGCTGGACGTCGCGTCTTCGCCGTCGGAATTGTAGACCGCGACGCCGACCATCGGGTCGATGGGCGTTTCCCAGGGTTTGCGCCGCAAGGTGCGGGTGGTGTCGGCATAACCGGCCTGCCAGCGCCGCTCGATGCCGTCCGGCGTGAAATCGAGATCGCGCAGATAGTCCTCGTGCTGGAGCGGAGCGGCGTTGAGCTGCACGATGTGCATCAGCGTGCCGCAGCCATAGCCGGCCATTTCCTTGATCTCCGGCGTTTCACGTTGGTCTTCCGGCATCCGCCGGATCAGTTCGCGCACCATGTGCCGGAGCTGGTGGATATGCTCCTGCCGGGGAATGTGGGCGTCGGCGCGGCTGGCGAACTGAATGTCCTTCTGCCGGCTCAGCACTTGCATGACCGTTTCCGGCTCCGGTCCGGCGATCGGAAATATCTGCACCGAGAACACGACGGAGTCGTGCCGCGGATTGTCGTCGAACACCACTTCGACCGGCGTATTCGAATAAAGTCCGCCGTCCCAGTACGGGTCGCCGTCGATGCGGACGGCCGGAAAGCCCGGTGGCGCGGCGCCCGAGGCGAGCACGTGGTCGAGCGTGATCGGCATGTTGCGGCTGTCGAAATAATGCATCTTGCCGGTTCGCACGTTGACGGCGCCGACGGTCAGCCGCGGCTGCTTGGCGGCGATGCGCTTGAAGTCGACAAGCTCGCCAAGGCTCTTGCGCAGGCCGTCGATGGTGTAGAAGGCCGCCTGCTCGACGCCGACCGTCGCGTTGAGCCCCCACGCGATGGCGCTGTTCGGGGTAAAATAACCCGGAATGCCGCCGAACAGCGTCGTCAGGTGCGAGCCGGCATTGCCTGCCAGATAGCTGAGCGGCAGATCGCTCCATTGCGGCTTGCGCTCGATCCGTCGCCAGAATTCGCGCAGGCCACTCGAGCCGCGAATTGACATCGTTGCCGGCGATGATGGCGGCGTTCATGGCTCCGATCGAGGTGCCGATAACCCAGTCCGGCTCGATGCCGGCCTCGTGCATCGCCTGATAGACACCGCCCTGGTAGGCGCCAAGCGCGCCGCCGCCCTGGAAGACAAGGACGACCTGCCCCGGCAGGGTGGGCCGGTCCGCCGCGACGGGGGGCTGATGCACGACATAGTCCATCGGGGGTCTCTCCGCTTGATAGCCAGTCATTTGTGGTGTCAGTCGCCGGAAGGCAAACCCGCGCCGGTCTTGCCCGGCCCGGACGCCGGCTTCAACAAGCCACACCCGCCTGACCGCAGCAACAAAAGTCCCGCGCCGTCCGCGCATCCGGCGCGGCGGCGGGTCACACGTCCGCGCCCGGGCTCCAACAAGCGCCTCTCTCGACTTTTCGGCGCGATCCCGCTAAGCGGGCCAAGCGCGCGCCGAGCCGGGACTGCTTCTGATGCAACTTGTCAAAAGAGCGTTTGAGAGAGCGGCAGCCGGCCGTCGCGGCTCGTTTGTGCATGCGCTGTGGCCGATCGCGTTCTTGCTGTGCGCGCTGACCTTTTATGCGGCCGACGAGCGGCCCGCCGCCGCTGCCGGCGAGGCCGTCCTGCCGCCGCGCGCCGTCGTCGTCCCCGGCTTCTGGGATCCGCGCCGGCGGCCCGAGCGGCCCGATCTGTCGCGCATCCAGACCATCCGCTTCCTGACCGACGTGGACTATCCGCCGTTCGACTATACCGGCGTCGACGGCAATCCGGCCGGTTTCAACGTCGATCTGGCGCGGCTGATCTGCGAGGAGATCAAGATCACCTGCACCATTCAGGCGCGCCCGTTCGGCACGCTGCTGGAGGCGCTCAACGAGAATCGCGGCGACGCCGTGATCGCTTCGATTTCGCCCACCCCGGAGACGCGCCGCCACGCCGATTTTACCGATCCTTACTTCCGCACCCCGGCGCGCTTTGTCGCGCGCACCGACAGCCCGATCGCCGAGGTGCTGCCGGAGCGGCTCGAGGGGATGAAGATCGCGGTGATCGCCGGCACCGCGCACGAGGCTTATCTCAAGACGATGTTCACCGAAGCCGAGGTGCGGCCGTATCCCAACGCCGAAGCGGCGCGCGACGCCCTGCGGCGCAAGGAGGTCGATCTTTTGTTCGGCGACGGCATCGCGCTGGCGTTCTGGCTCAACGGCACGGACTCCGGCGGCTGCTGCGCGTTTCGCGGCGGGCCGTTTCTGGAAAGCCGCTTTTTCGGCGAAGGGATCGGCATCGCGGTCAAGCCCGGCAACGACCTGCTGCGGCTTGCCTTGAACTGGGCGCTTTTTCAGCTTTGGGAGAAGGGTAGCTTTACCGATCTCTGGCTGCGCTATTTCCCGATCAGTCCGTTCTGATACTGGCATTTACCGGCATTGTTCGGAAAGACTGTTCCAATCCGGGCCGATAACGGTCTATGGACCTGACCATGACGACCGCAACGATTGAAAACCCCTCGGACCTGCGCGCGCTCGCGGAGCAGTCGCATGCCTGGCCGTTCGAAGAAGCGCGCAAGATCGTCGCGCGACTGAAAAAGAGCGGCAAGGACGAGGTCATTTTCGAAACCGGTTACGGTCCGTCCGGCCTGCCGCATATCGGCACCTTCGGCGAAGTGGCGCGGACGACGATGGTCCGCCACGCCTTCCGCGTCCTGACCGACGACAGGATCAGGACGCGGCTGATCGCGTTCTCGGACGACATGGACGCGCTGCGCAAGGTGCCGGACAACGTCCCCAACAAGGAGATGCTGGCGCGGCACATCGGCCAGCCGCTGACCAGGGTGCCCGATCCGTTCGGCACGCATCCGAGCTTCGCCGATCACAACAACGCGCGGCTGCGCGCCTTTCTCGATCAGTTCGGTTTCGACTACGAGTTCATGTCGTCGACCGCGTGCTACACGTCGGGCCGCTTCGACGCGGCGCTCCGCAAAGTGCTGGAGCATTTCGAGGCGGTGATGGCGATCATGCTGCCGTCGCTTCGCGAGGAACGCGCCCAATCCTATTCGCCGTTCCTGCCGATTTCGCCGCGAACCGGCGCCGTGTTGCAGGTGCCGGTGATCGCGCACGACGCCAAGGCCGGGACGATTACCTATGAGGATCCCGACACGTCCGAGCAAGTGACGACGCTCGTGACCGGCGGCCGCTGCAAGCTGCAATGGAAGCCGGACTGGGCGATGCGCTGGGTGGCGCTCGGCGTCGATTACGAGATGGCCGGCAAGGACCTGATCGATTCCGTCAAGCTGTCCGGCGAAATCTGCCGGGCGCTCGGCGGCACGGCGCCGGAAGGTTTCAACTACGAACTGTTTCTCGACGAGAACGGTCAAAAAATTTCGAAGTCCAAGGGCAACGGTCTCACCATCGACGAATGGCTGCGCTACGCCAGCCCGGAGAGCCTGTCGCTGTTCATGTATCGCGAGCCGAAGGCCGCCAAGCGGCTTTACTTCGACGTCATCCCGCGTCACGTCGACGAGTATCTGCAATTTCTGGACGCTTATGAGCGGCAGGGTCCGAAGGAGCGGCTGGGAAATCCGGTCTGGCACATTCACGGCGGCAATCCGCCGAAGGCGGACAATCCGGTGCCGTTCGCCATGCTGCTTTCGCTGGTCACCGCCTCGAACGCCGAGAACGCCGACACGCTCTGGGGTTTCATCGGCCGCTACCGGCCGGGCGTGACGCGCGAGACGCATCCGCATCTGGCGGCGCTGGTCGACTACGCCATCCATTATTTCCGCGACTTCGTGTTGCCGGCGAAAAAATTCCGCGAGCCGGGCAACGCCGAGCGCGCCGCGCTCAACGATCTGCGCGACGCGCTGTCGCAATTGCCGGCGGACGCTTCGGCGCAGGTCATCCAGGACGTCGTTTATGAGATCGGACGGCGCGAGCCGTTCCTCGACGAAAAGAAGAAAGCCAAGGACGGCAAGCCCGGCGTTTCGCTCGACTGGTTCAACATGCTCTATCAGGTGCTGCTCGGTCAGGAGAAAGGCCCGCGCTTCGGCTCTTTCGTCGCCGCCTACGGCATCACCAACACTGTCGAGATGATCGACGGCGCGCTGGCGCGCTCGGCGTAAATTATCTCCGCATTCAGGCGGAGATTGTTCTGAGTGCATGCGGCCGTCCGCTACTGGCTCGCCCACAGGATGCGCGCGATCCACAGCACGTCAGTTGCCGCCAGCGTGCGGTCGGCATGCGCGGCATTGAGCGAACGAAGCTCGATGGTCTTCGCGGTCCGGCGCTGGAGTTCCTTCGCCATCACCTCACCGGCTTTGGTCCGCACCACGACGCGATCGCCGCGTCGGATCGGCGCCGACGGCGAGACGATGATCACGTCGCCGTCGCGGTAGGCCGGCTCCATCGACTGGCCGGAGACTTCCAGCGCGTAGGCGTGCTCGTCGCCGACGGCGGGGAAGGCGACCTGGTCCCAGCCCTCGCCGACCGGGAAGCCGCCGTCGTCGAAATAGCCGCCGCTGCCGGCCTCGGCGAAGCCGAGCAGCGGCACCGTCCGGGCGGCGTGGCCCTCGCCGGCGGTGATGAGTTCGGCGAACACGTCGACCGGCGTGCCGGTCGCGGCAAGCGCCTTGGCAATCGACTCGGTCGACGGCCACCGGGCGCGGCCCTCGGCGGTAAAGCGCTTCGATTTGTTGAACGTGGTGGGATCAAGTCCCGCGCGCTTGGCGAGGCCGGAAGCGGACAATCCGGCGCGGGTCGCCAGGCGATCGATGGCCGACCAGACCTGCGCGTGGGTGAGCATCTTTGCCCCGTGGTCGCTGGACGATGTTAGGAATTTTTGCCTGATCGCTCAAGCCCCGCCGGCGATCCGCCGCCACCGCGCCGAGCGGTCCGCCGGTCACCCATCCACCGCCTTGAACTCACGAATTCACACCTTTAGGGTCGCGCGCCTGACGCAGGACCAAGGCGTGAAGACGATCTACAAGATCTGCGAGAAGGCTTTGTGGCACGAGGCCGAAGCCGCGCAACGGTTCCTCGGCAGCCCGGCCGACATCCGCGACGGATTCATCCATTTCTCCACCGCGGCGCAGCTTTCGGGCACGCTGGCGAGACATTATGCCGGGATGTCCGATTTGCTGCTTATCGCCATCGATGCTGGCGCGCTCGGCGAGCAATTGAAGTGGGAAACCTCGCGCGGGGGCGAACTTTTCCCGCATCTTTACGGTCCGCTGCCGCTTGCCGCGGTGCGCTGGACGCGGCCGCTTGCCGATGAAATCGACGGCCGGCGGCCGATCCCGGAGCTGGGGTCGTGATCGGTCCGTTCGAGCGGCTGGTGCGGCCGCTTCTCCATGCGCTCGAGCCGGAAGACGCGCACGCGCTCACGCTGCGGCTGTTGAAATTTGCGCCGCCGATCGGCGCCGCGCACGACGACAAGCGGCTGGCGGTCCGGGCTTTCGGGCTCAACTTTCCCAATCCGGTCGGCATGGCCGCCGGGTTCGACAAGAATGCCGAGGTGCCGGACGTTCTGCTTCGCCTGGGTTTCGGCTTTGCCGAAGTCGGCACCATCACGCCGCGTCCGCAACCGGGCAACCCGCGCCCGCGGGTCTTCCGGCTGCAGGCCGACGAGGGCGTCATCAATCGTCTTGGCTTCAACTCGCAAGGCGCAGACGCGGTTCTGCGGCGGCTCGCAGCGAGAAGCAACGCCGGCGGCATTGTCGGCGTCAATGTCGGAGCCAACAAGGACGCCGCCGACCGCGTTGCCGATTACGTGCAGCTGATCGAGCGGTTCGCCGCCGTCGCAAGCTACGTCACCGTGAATATCTCTTCGCCCAACACGCCGGGCCTGCGGGCGCTGCAACAGGCGGCCGTGCTCGACGATCTGCTCGCCCGCGTGGTCGACGCGCGCGAACGCGTGGCGCCGCGCGCCGGGCCGACGCCGTTGCTTCTCAAGATAGCGCCGGATCTTTCGCTCGCCGAGCTTGACGATGTCGTCGGTATCGCGCGCTCGCGCCGCGTCGACGGCATGATCGTCGGCAACACCACGCTGGCGCGGCCGCCTGATCTCCGCGACACCAAGACCGCGAGAGAGACAGGCGGATTGTCAGGCCGTCCGCTGTTTCCACTCGCCACCCGGATGCTGGCCGAAACCTATGTGCGGGTGGAGGGCGTCTTTCCGCTGATCGGCGTCGGCGGCATCGATTCCGGCAGCGCCGCGCTGGCGAAGTTCCGCGCCGGCGCCAGTCTGATCCAGCTTTATTCGGCCTTGGTCTTCCGCGGTCTTGGTCTCCTCGGCGAGATCAAGACGGCGCTGATTGCCGCTCTCGATCGCGACCGCCTCGACAACCTGAGTGAAATTGTCGGCGCCGACGCTGCGGCGGTCACTGCCGAGCCGTGGCCGCGCTAGGCCCGCGGATCGTCATCGCCGCCACCAAAGGGCGACAGTGCGGCGGCTCCCGGCGAGGGCGCCAGCACCGGCTGCAGCGCAGGAACGAGACGCCGCCGCTCGCGCCTGGCCGGTATCGCCCGATAGACTTGTTTGGTCGCCTCGACGATATGAACGCCGGCAAAGGGCGCCGATATGGTCGATCCGGTCCGTTCCCAGGCCGGCGACGAGCGCAGGAACCAGCCGCGCGCGATCGGCGGCACATAGAGCGCTTCGCCCCAGCCGGTCGGGGTGAACCAGGTCTCCCGCAGCAGGTGCGTGATCTGCGATCGCGAGTACGGCCGGCCGTGGCCGAACGGCGTCGTGTCCATGCGCGCCCACAGTCCGCGGCGGTTCGGCACCACCGCCAGCAGCCGTCCGCCGCCGGCGAGGACGCGCCAGACTTCGCGCAGCAGCCCGACCGGGTTGGTCGAGTTTTCCAGCGCATGCACCAGCAGCACGCGATCGACCGCCGCATCGGTCAGCGGCAGCTCCTCCTCCTCGACCAGGGCGGCAAGCGCCGGCTTCGATGACGGCCAGCGTACGACGCCCTGGGGCGCCGGCATCAAAGCGAGGCAACGCTCCGCCTCCTCGCGGAACAGGCCGAGATAGGGCGTAGCGTAGCCGATCCCGAGCACCCGCAACGCCGTGGTGTCGTCCCACCGCGCCCGTATGCCGTGGCCGATGAAGCGCCGGGCTACGACGCCAAGCCGCTGGGCGTAGAAATTGCGCAGGTCGACGACGTCCATAGCCGCAAATTAGCACGGATTGGGTTATCGTTCCGTCGCACCTGCGGCGTTAATCATGCGGCTGTTGCGCCCATCCCGCCGAAGGCGGATGATTTGACAACCGGAGGAGCGGAAAAAGCATGGCAGCGCAGATCTATCTGTTTCCCTGTCTCAAGGACAATTTCGGCGTGCTCCTGCACGACCCGGAGACCGGCGCAACCGCCGCGATCGACGCTCCGGAAGCCGAACCGGTCGAGGCCGCGCTGAAAAAGACCGGCTGGCGGCTCACGGACATTCTCGTCACGCATCACCACGCCGACCACACCGCCGGGATCGGCCCGCTCAAGGCGGAGCACAAATGCCGCGTCGTGGCGCCGAAGAACGAGGCGCAGCGCATCTCACCGGTGGATGAGAAAGTCAGCGAGGGCGATACCGTGCGCGTCGGTTCGCTGGAAGGCCGCGTCATCGAAACGCCCGGCCACACCGCCGGCCACGTGTCGTATTTTTTCCCGGCGGACAAGCTGGCATTTGTAGGCGACACGCTGTTCTCGATCGGCTGCGGCCGCGTCATCGAAGGCACGCCGGAAATGATGTGGCAATCGCTGCTCAAACTGCGCAGCCTCCCGGACGATACCCGCTTCTATTGCGGCCACGAATATACCGACGCCAACATCCGCTTCGCCAAGACCATCGAGCCGGACAACAAGGCGCTTGCCGCGCGCGCCGCGGAAGTCGCGCGGCAGCTTGCCGCCGGCAAGCCTACCGTTCCGACAACGATCGGCGCGGAAAAGGCGGAGAATCCGTTTCTGCGCGCCGACATACCGGAAGTCGCCAAAGCCGTCGGTCTTGCCGCGAGCCCGGCATGGAAAGTGTTCGCGGAAATCCGCGAGCGCAAAAACCGCTTCTGAAAGCCTCGCCTGTGGCTTCGCGCATGACTGCCGCCGACGTGATCCGGCTGCTCGACCTCAAGCCGCATCCGGAGGGCGGCTGTTTCTGCGAGACGTTCCGCGATCCCAACACCGTCGGCGGCGGTCGTGCGGCCTCGACCGCGATCTATTTCCTGCTGGCGCGCGGCGAGCGCTCGCACTGGCATCGCGTCGATGCCGCCGAAGTCTGGCACTGGCACGCCGGCGCACCGCTCCTGCTTGAAATCGCGCCGGCCGCTGGAACCCGTGAAACCTTGACGCTCGGAAACGATTTTGCCGCGGGCGAGCGGCCGCAGGGCGTCGTGCCCGCTCATGCGTGGCAGGCCGCGCGGTCGCTCGGCGAATGGACGCTGGTCGGCTGCACGGTCGCGCCGGGTTTCGATTTTGCGAAATTCGAACTGGCGCCGGAAGGCTGGAAGCCGGGCGCGTAAAGCGCCGCCGCAGCTCGGGCTGTTCAGCCTTAATACCAAGCAGCAGATCACTGCTTGGTATCGGCGGCCTTCGCCTCGGAATAGCGCGTGTAGAAGTGGTCGACCCGCTGGCGCCACATGCTCACGAACTCGCCGGAGGGCAGTTTCTCGACCGACTTCCAGACCTTCTTGATGGCGGGAAGCGTATTTCCCCAGATGGCGCGCTTGCACCAGCGCTCGCCTTTTTCCCGGCCCTCATCGGTGGCGCACATCGACTTCCAGGCCATCCGATCCGGTTCGGCGACGTGTTCGGCGGCGCCCTGCCAGCCCTGTTGATGGATCAGATAGAGGTCGCTGAAGGTCGGCTTCTTGTGGGTCTCCCACTCGAAGAGCGTGGCTTCGGTGACGAATTTGTACGCGGCCGCGACGGCATTGTCGCGCGGGTTGGTAATCTCGCCCGAGCCGTATTTGTTGAATTCGTATTTGTTGAGCTGGAACAGCCCAATGTAGGAACCGGTGCGCTGCTTGGGATCGAAATCGGATTCGATCTTGGCGACCGTCCTCATGAAGTTGAAATCGAGGCCGAAAGCATCGGCGGCACGCTTGATTTCCTCGACCGGCGTTCCGATCGGAATGTCTTTCATCGACTCAAGCACGATGTCCGCAGGCTTCCGCTCGGGCGGAAGCTCGCTATAGACGTAGTAAGCGACATAGGAAGGATTCGGCTTTACCGGCGTGGGCGTGGCATCAGAAGGATCGTTCCGGGCGGCGACGGCTTCTTCTCTTAAGGCGACGTTTCTCGGAGCGGCGGCTTCTTCTCTTAACGCGACGTTTCTCGGAGCGACGGCTTCTTCTCTTAATGCGACGTTTCTCGGAGCGACGACTTCTTCTTTCTCTTCTTCGATGCGCGCCTGATCCTTTTCCGGAAGGCCAACGGAAGCGGTGACTTCAGGCGCGGGCGACGGCTCGCGCGCGGCTGCCAGTTCGGGCGACGATACGGGCGGTAAAATGACGTCCGGCACCGCGGAGCGCGCTGGCGAAATAACCGAAATCTCGCTCACCGCCGCCATCGCCTGCCGCGGCGGCTGAGCGACCAGCGTCCACGTGATGATGATCAGACAAGTGCAGATGATCGTGGTCGAAGCCACGATCCAGGCGAATTGAAAATTTTTCAATTTGTCCCCGACTACCCTATCCCTATCCCGAGGCGGACGATGCGGTTCAGATTCGGCCAAAATATGACAACGATTCGTTAACTCTGGTTAACCTTTGAAATATCAGCGACATGCGGCGGCAAAACGCGCGCAACCGCGGGGTTGGAGTCGGGCAAAAAAGCGTAAAACCAGCGCAACTTGCGCCGGTGCGCTGCGGGGTTTCTGATCGTCAGGTGATGTATTGACCGCCATTGGCGGTCAGCGTCGAGCCGGTGATCAGACCGGCGTCGTCGGAGGCGAGGAACACCACGCAGCGCGCGATTTCCTCCGGCTCGCCTAGCCGGCCGATGGGAATGGTCGGCAGGATGCTCTTCTCCAGAACGTCCTTGGGCACCGCCTGCACCATTTCGGTGTTGACGTATCCCGGCGCGATCGCGTTGACGGTGATGCCGAGGCGCGCGCCTTCCTGCGCCAGCGCCTTGGTGAAGCCGATCTCGCCGGCCTTGGCGGCCGAATAGTTGGTCTGGCCGAACTGGCCTTTTTGGCCATTGATCGAGGAAATGTTGACGATGCGGCCGAACTTGCGCGTGCGCATGCCTTCAATCACCTGCCGGCACATATTGAACAGCGAACCGAGATTGGTGTTGATCACCTCCGTCCACTGCTCCGGCTTCATGCGGTGCAACTGGGCGTCGCGGGTAATGCCGGCGTTGTTGACGAGGACATCGATCGGACCGAGATCGGCTTCGACCTGCTTGATGCCGGCGGCGCAGGCGTCGAACGAAGAGACGTCCCACTTGTAGACCGCGATACCGGTCTCGGCCTTGAATTTCTGCGCCGCCTCGTCGTTGCCGTGATAGACGGCCGCGACAGCGTAACCTGCATTCTTGAGCGCCTTGGCGATTGCCGCGCCGATACCGCGTGTTCCCCCCGTCACCAATGCGACGCGTGGCATCCTATCCTCCCTGTTTTCTTCCCGTCGCGCCTGCTCAAGTCGCCGGCGTCTCTCGGTGTTCGAAACAGCTCTTTGTCTCTGACTATAACGAAAATCATGGCCGTGCTTTTACGTGCGGCACGGCGCACGGCCATGACCTAGGTCAATACGATTTCTATTTCGCGCGCGGCTCGACTTAGCGCTCCACGCACATGGCGATGCCCATGCCGCCGCCGATGCAAAGCGTGGCGAGCCCCTTTTTCGCGTTGCGCTTCTGCATCTCGTAAAGCAGCGTCACCATCACCCGCGCGCCGGAGGCGCCGATCGGATGGCCGATCGCGATCGCGCCGCCATTGACGTTGACCTTGCCGGTGTCCCAGCCGAGGTCCTTGTTGACCGCACACGCCTGGGCGGCGAACGCTTCGTTGGCCTCGATGAGATCGAGATCGCCGACGCTCCATCCCGCTTTCTTGAGCGCCGCGCGCGAGGCCGGAATCGGTCCGCTACCCATGATCTTGGGGTCGACGCCCGCCTGCGCCCACGACACGATGCGTGCGAGCGGCGTTTTGCCGAGCTTGGCCGCTTCGCTCGCTTTCATCAGGACCATGGCGGCGGCGCCATCGTTGATTCCCGAAGCGCTGGCGGCGGTGACGGTGCCTTCCTTGTCGAAGGCCGGCCGCAGCTTGCTGATGCCTTCGAGCGTGGTGCCGTGTTTGGGATATTCGTCGGTATCGACGATGATATCGCCCTTGCGGCTCTTCACCGTCACCGGGGCAATTTCGTCCTTGAACTTCCCGGCCTTCTGCGCCGCTTCGGCCTTCTGTTGCGAATGAACGGAGAACTCATCCTGTTGCTGGCGGGTAATCTGCCACTGGCGCGCGACGTTCTCCGCTGTGTTGCCCATGTGATAGCCGTTGAAGGCATCCCAGAGGCCGTCCTTGATCATGGTGTCGACCATCTGGAAGTCGCCCATCTTGACGCCGCTACGCAGGTGGGCGCAGTGCGGCGCCATGCTCATTGATTCCTGACCGCCGACGACCGCGATTTCGGAATCGCCGTTGACGATGCCCTGATAGCCGAGCGCGACCGCGCGCAGGCCGGAGCCGCAAAGCTGGTTCACGCTCCAGGCCGGCACTTCGACTGGAATGCCGGCATTGATCGACGCCTGCCGGGCCGGGCCCTGACCCTGTCCGGCCTGCAAAATCTGCCCGAGGATCACTTCCGAGACGCGCGACGGCTCGACGCCGGCGCGATCGATTGCCGCTTTTATCGCCACCTTACCGAGGTCGTGGGCGGGCACCGACGCGAATGCCCCGTTAAAAGCGCCGACCGGCGTGCGAACTGCGCCGACAATGACGATGTCGTCCTTCATGGGAAGTCCTTTCGGAGTCGTAGAGTAGCGAATGAGGGGTCGCAACGGCCCTAACGGCCTTGGTAGACATATATGTCATAAGGACACGACGGCCCGCCGACAAGACGGGGGTAGGCCGCATCGCAGCCATGCCGAAGGCACGGCTCGCCCAAGATGTCGGCCCAAGACCGCGACCCAAAAGAATGGTGGTGCGGTCGAACTCCGGGACAAAAGCACCCGGACGGCGACGTCACCGGCCGATCACTGACCACGCCGACGCCAGTCCTCGCACAAAACGGTGGCACCGGCGCGGGAAAGCGCCTATTTTAATTTTCAGAAACCGCACGGTTGTCCCATGCCAGAACCGATGACCAAGACTGTAGAGCCGGTTACGATCAAGAAGTACGCAAACCGGCGGCTCTACAACACCGGTACCAGCAGCTACGTCACGCTCGAAGACCTCGCCGCCATGGTCAAGACCGGCGAGGATTTTGTTGTTTACGACGCCAAGACCGGCGAAGACATCACGCGTTCGGTCCTCACGCAAATCATCTTCGAGCAGGAAAACAAGGAAGGGCAGAATCTCCTGCCGATTGCGTTTCTGCGCCAGCTGATCCGCTTCTACGGCGACAGCATGCAGATGTTGGTGCCGCGTTATCTGGAAGTCTCCATCGAGTCGCTCACGCGCGAACAGGAGAAATTCAGGAACCAGATGGCGCAGGCATTCGGCGTTGGGGTAGGGGGCTTCGGCTCGCTCGAAGAGCACGTGCGGCGGAACATGGACATGTTCGAGCGCACCTTCGCGATGTTCGCACCGTTCGCGCGGCGCGAGAGTCAGGGTGGCGACATCGAGACCGAGGCCGGGAAGCTGCCGACCAAGACCGGCGACATCGACGATCTCAAGCGTCAGCTCGAAGAGATGCAGAAAAGGGTCGATCGCCTGTCGGGCGAAGGATCGAAATAGCCTCACCGGCGGCTGGCGTAGCGCCGCCACCGTCATCGACTGCATTCAGATTCCGGGTTGGCGTCAGATCGCGGCGCGTTGTTCTTCGCGCGCGAAGTTCGGCCGGAAGGCGAAGTACGAACCCTGGCAATTGCCGTGCGCGGTCTCGAGCGTCTGCCGGGCGCGAACGAGCAGTTCGGCCACGCTGCGGGCGTAACGCGGCGCCGTCACGCCGCCGATGGTTACGGTCACCGCAACCAGCCCCGCGCCAGTCGGCACCATCTCGTCGCGCACACCCGACAGTATCCGCTCGGCGGCGATCGCCATGTCGTCTGGCGTGCAGTCCGTCAGCACGAGGCCGAATGTGTCGTCCGAATAGCGTCCGAGCGTGTCCTTGCTGCGCATCAGGCCGCGGATGCGCTGGCCGACAATGCCAATCACTTCGTCGCCAATTTCCACCGCGTACGATGTGTTGATGCGCTTAAGGTTGTCGATGGCGACCAATAGGAAGCCGCACGACGAGCGGAAGCGTGTCGCCTCGTCGAGGGTTTTCTCGAGGATGTCCTCCAGGTGGCGACGATTAATGTCGTCGGCGCCGGGTCGGGGGAAGAGCCCAGGATTGAATGGACCGCTGTCGCTCACTGTTCGCCTCGTCACTGCCGATCGTCCGCCGAAGTCGACGCTGCCGGCCAGTTTGTCGGAAAAGTAGCGACGTAAATTAAAGAATTCGGAAACGCCGACGCGGTCTTTTTGCAACCCGCAAGTGTGGCACGTCGTTTGCGATTTGAGGTCCGAAGGGTATCCGGCGTCCTCGTTTGAAGCGGACGCCGTCCCGTTTCGGAACAGGAACCGCAGACCCGTGAACACGGCCCTTGTCCCAACCGCACCGGCGGAAAATGAAACTCCCGTCAACGGCGGCAGCCGGCCCCGGGCGGATTTTCTCGCGCAGCTGATCGCCACGTTGGCGCAAGCGCCGCAGACCCGCGTGCGGCGGCGGGCCGAGCCGGAAGACGCCGTCGCCGCCTATGGCGCCAGTGATCGCGTGGCTATTCCGACGGGCCGGGCGTTGCGGCGTTCGCTGTAAGCAATCGCGCGTCGCCACAGCGGCGGCTTCAGACCGTCCCGGCCTGAATTTCGACCTGACGCTGCGAACTGCGGATGCTGACGATGAAGCCCACGAGCACGTCGACCAGGCTGATCATCGTGAGCAGGAAGAACGTCGACGTTCCGGCCTGACGCACCAGCAGGAATTCGACCAGCATGGCGATAAACAGTGCCATCGCCAGAATATGATCGACGATCGACCGCATGCCCATGCGGGTCGATTTCAACATCTCGATGGCCAGCAGCAAAATCGCGAAGGCGAGCAACAGATCTTCCCAGGTCAGGACCCAGTCCTGACCGGACATCATGTGGATCGTTGCAACCGGGGTGGTCCAGCTGACGCCTGGCGTCAGAAACGCGATCATGTTGTAGATCGCGAAGGGAATAAGCAGCAGCGGGAAGCCGAGAACGAACATGACCCGTCCCTCGCTGCTGGGGTTTTATTCCTCGGTCTTCTTCTTCAGTACCTGGCGGCCGCGATACATGCCGGTCTTGAGATCGATATGGTGCGGACGGCGCAACTCGCCGGAATCCTTGTCTTCGACGTAGGTTGGCTTCGCCAGCGCGTCGGCCGACCGGCGCATGCCACGCCGCGACGGTGATGTTTTTCGTTTCGGAACGGCCATGATGTCGCTCTCCTGGTACAGGTCGCCGTGCTCGGGATGGCGCGCTTATAGAAGAATGATCCGGCGGACGCTAGTGGCCTTATTCCGGCAGCTTCCCGATACCCATCCCGCCGGGGCTCAGGGGCTGCGCGGGCGGATGCAGGCGTCGAGGCCCGGATAGGCCGCGGCGCGGCGCTCGTAGAGCCCGGCCAGCCTGCGCACCGACAGACTGGGTGTCCGGGCGCTGCGCTGACTCGGATTGGGGAGGACGGCCGCGAGTTCCGCCGCTTGCCGTTCCGTCAGATCGCGCGCCGACTTGCCGAACGCCCAGCGCGAGGCGGCCTCAACGCCAAATTCGCCGTTCGGACCCCACTCGGCGATGTTGAGGTATATCTCCAGCACGCGCTTTCTCGGCAGCGTGTAGTACATCCACAGCGCCAGCGGGATTTCGAGCGCCTTGCGGACGATGCTGCGGCCCTGCCACAGAAAAAGATTCTTGACGGTCTGCTGGGTGATGGTCGAGCCGCCGCGCGCCTCGTCGAGATTCTCGTCGGCTTGCCGCCAGGCCTCGCGCATGGCGCCGAGATCGATGCCGCGGTTACGGCAGAAGGTGCCGTCTTCTGAAATGATGACGGTCAGCGGCAGCGCGGGTGCGATGTGGCTGAGAGGAACGAAGATGCGCTCGACGCGATGCCCGGTCATCCGGCGCCACAGCATGAGCGTCGAAACCGGCTCGCCGAACCGGTAGAGCGGGATGATCAGGTACGGCAAAGCGAGGGCGATCAGGACGATGACGGCGAGGAGGAGAAGCGAGCGTCGCAGGTATCCGCCTTTCCGGATCATGCGTCAGTTGCGCGCATAGCCGATCAGCGGCTTCTTCTTGCGCCCGAGCAGGATGAGGATCATCGCAACGAAACCAAGGACGATCCAGGCGGGCAGCTCGAACGACGTCTGGACATAGGGATCCCACGCCCAGGCGGCTTTTTGCTTCACCCAGTTTTGCGCGAGGTTGAGGCTGCTCTGGTCGACCATGGCCCAGACTTCTCCGATGCGGGCGTAGACCAGGTGTTGATTGGCGATCGACTTCGTCCCGTCATAGACAAACAGGACAAAGGCGATCGCCAACAGGCAGAGGCCGATGAAACGCAGCAGAAATCTGATCATGGGCTACGACGGGGCAGGTTGTCTGCAGGCGGGGTCGGTTCAGGGATTACCCCGCCCCGTGCATTTGTTCAATGCACCCGGAGTACGGCGCTTTTGGCGCCGCCCTGGAACCGGCTATCGGCGAACCCTCTCTTGAGCAGAGGCCATCGCTTCCGCTAACGTCCCCTCCATCCCTCGGCTCGCCTGCGGCCCGTCCTCAGCAAGGAATTGAAATGGCTTCGAAATCTGGCGGCCGCTCGCAGCGGCCGACGTTCACCGATCAGGAAGCGCTGCTGTTTCACAGCCAGGGCCGGCCGGGAAAGCTCGAAGTCGTCGCCACCAAGCCAATGGCGACGCAACGCGACCTTTCGCTCGCCTATTCGCCGGGCGTCGCCGTCCCCGTGCTCGCCATCGCCGAGGACGAGAGCCGCGCCTACGACTACACCACCAAGGGCAATTTCGTCGCCGTCATCACCAACGGCACCGCCATTCTCGGTCTTGGCAATCGTGGCGCACTGGCCGCCAAGCCGGTGATGGAAGGCAAGTCGGTCCTCTTCAAGCGCTTCGCCGACGTCGATTCCATCGATCTCGAGGTTTCGACCGAGGACCCAGACGAGTTCATCAACTGCGTCAAGGTTCTCGGCAAGAGCTGGGGCGGCATCAATCTCGAGGATATCAAGGCGCCGGAATGCTTCATCATCGAGCAAAAACTACGCGAGCTGCTCGACATTCCGGTGTTCCATGACGATCAGCACGGCACGGCGATCATTGCCGCAGCAGGCCTGATCAACGCGATGGCGCTGACCGGGCGTGACATCAAGGGAACCCGGCTGGTCTGCAACGGCGCCGGCGCCGCCGGCATCGCCTGCCTCGAGCTTCTGCGCGCCATCGGCTTTCGCCCGGAAAACCTCATCCTGTGCGACACCAAGGGCGTGATCTACGAGGGCCGCAGCGAGGGCATGAACCAGTGGAAATCCGGCTTCGCGGTCAAGACCGAAGCGCGCACGCTCGCCGAGGCGCTGGTCGGCGCCGATGTTTTTTTCGGCCTGTCCGCGAAGGGCGCCGTCACCCAGGAGATGGTGAAGGAGATGGCGGAGAAGCCGATCATCTTCGCCATGGCCAATCCCGATCCTGAAATCACCGTGGAGGATGTCGCCGCGGTGCGTACCGACGCCATCATGGCCACGGGCCGGTCCGACTATCCGAATCAGATCAATAACGTGCTCGGCTTCCCCTACATCTTCCGCGGCGCGCTCGACGTGCGGGCGCGCGCGATCAACATGGAGATGAAAATCGCCGCGGTGCATGCCCTCGCCGATCTGGCGCGCGAGGATGTGCCCGACGAGGTTGCCGCCGCCTACGGCGCGCGGCCGAAATATGGGCCCGATTACATCATCCCGGTGCCGTTCGATCCCCGTCTGATCTCGTCCATTCCGCCGGCGGTGGCGCAGGCCGCGATGGACACCAAAGTGGCGCGGCGGCCGATCGTCGACATGGACGCCTATCGGCATCAATTGCGCAGCCGGCTCGATCCGGTCGCCGGTGTGTTGCAGCGCGTGTTCGAGCGCCTGCGACGGCAGCCGCGCCGCGTCGTGTTCGCCGAGGGCGAAGAGGAGCAGGTGATCCGCGCCGCCGCGTCCTTCGTGCACCAAGGCTTGGGCACGGCGCTGCTGGTGGGCCGTGAGGCCCGCGTGCGCGAAACCGCCGAGGCGCTCGGTGTCGAACTCGGCGGCAACATCGAAATCATCAACGCGGCATTGTCGTCGCGCAACGCCACCTATGCCGCCTATCTCTACGAACGGCTGCAGCGGCACGGCTATCTGCAGCGCGACTGCCTGCGCCTCGTCAACCAGGACCGCAACAGTTTTGCGTCCTGCATGGTCGCGCTGGGCGACGCCGACGCGATGGTCACCGGCGTCACCCGCAATTTCTCCGTCGCTCTCGAGGACGTGCGCCGCTGCATCGATCCCAAGCCCGGCCATCGCGTGATCGGCGTTTCGCTGGTGATCGCGCGCGGACGCACGGTGCTGGTCGCCGACACGGCGGTTACCGAAATGCCGGACGCTGCCGACATCGCCGAAATCGCGGTCGAGGCGGCGCGCGTCGCCCGCGCTCTCGGCTACGAGCCGCGGCTGGCGCTGCTCGCCTTCTCGACTTTCGGGCATCCGCCCGGCGAGCGGTCGCAACGGGTGCAGGAGGCGGTGCGGCTCCTCGACAAGCAGCGCGTCGATTTCGAGTATGACGGCGAGATGGCGGCCGACGTCGCGCTGAACATGGAACTGCGCGAAGCCTATCCGTTCTGCCGCCTGTCCGGGCCCGCCAACGTGCTGATCATGCCGGCGTTCCATTCGGCATCGATATCGACCAAGATGCTGATGGAGCTTGGCGGGGCGACCGTCATCGGCCCGATCCTGGTCGGGCTCGACCGGTCGGTGCAGATCGTTCAGCTCTCGGCCAACGACGCGCAGCTCGTGAACATGGCGGCACTCGCCGCCTATAATGTCAGCGGGTAAAGGCGCATTGCCGGAACCGCCGCAAAACGCGGCGGCCAATTCACGACCCTGAAACCAGTGTTCGACTAGGTTCCGGTCCGTCACCCTGCGGTTTCCGGCGTATCGCCGGGCTTCGAAGGGCGGCGGCCCGGGTACCTCGGCGGCATCCTTCGAGGCTCGCGGAGCCTGTCATCGGGCCACGGGCCCGTTGGCCCGCACCTTAGGATGACGGATCGCAGACCGTGATTCCATTCGTGCCGCTCGCGCTCGAAATCCGCAGCCTCGTCAAAAGGTTTGACCGTCCGGCGGTCGATGGTCTCGACCTCGCGGTCCGCCGCGGCGAGTTCTATGCGCTGCTCGGTCCGAATGGCGCCGGCAAGACGACGACGCTGCGCATGGTCGCCGGCCTGATCCGGCCGGATGCGGGCTCCATCCACGTCGCCGGCATCGATGCGCTCGCCGACCCCGTCGCCGCCAAGCGCGTGACCGCATGGGTTTCCGATGAGCCGATGATCTACGACAAGCTGACGCCGGCGGAATATCTGGAATTCGTCGCCGGGCTGTGGAGCGTCGATCCGGAGATCGCCGCGGCTCGCGCCCGCGATCTGCTCGACTGGCTCGGCCTTGCGCCGCACGCCCGCGAACGCTGCGAGACATTCTCCAAAGGCATGCGGCAGAAGGTGGCGCTCGCCGGGGCGCTGGTGCACGAGCCGAGCCTGATCATTCTCGATGAGCCGCTCACGGGTCTCGACGCCGGTTCCGCCCGTCAGGTGAAGAACGTGCTGCGCGAACGCGCGCGCGACGGCGCCACCGTGATCATGACCACGCACATCCTCGAAGTCGCCGAGCGCATGGCCGACCGGATCGGCGTCATCGCCCACGGCAAACTCGTCGCCGAAGGCACGCTCGACGAACTGCGCCGGCAGGCGGGCAACAATGCAGGCGACAACAACGCGGACACGGGCGGCGGCGCGAGCCTCGAAGACACGTTCCTCGCGCTGGTCGCCGAAGCGGCGGAAGCTGCGTGAAGCCTTCGCAGATGTTGTCCCGCAGCCGCCGCGAAATACCATGATCCAGTCTGGCACCGCGCTCTGGTTCGCACGGCACGAATCGCGGCTCGCCTGGCGCGACTGGGTGGCGATGATGACCGCGGGCAAGCGCGAGCGCCGCACCCGCGTCGTCATCGGCATTCTGGCGTTCGTGATCGTCATGCACGTGGTCGCGTACTATGTCGTCGGCGGATTTGCCGCCGCGACGCCCGACAAGCCGATGCTGATCGCGGTCACGGCGACGCTGTTGATGTCGTGGCTGCTGATGATTTCGCAGGCGATGGAATCGACGACGCGGGCTTTCTATGCGCGTTCCGATCTCGATCTCATCCTCGCCTCGCCGGTCGCCGCGCACGAGATTTTCGCCGTGCGCATCTCGACCGTCGCGCTTTCGGTCGCGGCGATGGCGTTGCCGCTGGCGGCGCCGTTCATCGACATGATGATCGTGCGCGGCGGCTGGCGCTGGCTCGGCGCCTACGGCGTGATCGTCGCCATGGGCGCGGCGGCAACGGCGCTGGCGGTGGCGCTGACGGTCCTGCTGTTTCGCGCCATCGGCCCGAAGCGCACGCGCCTCGTGGCGCAAATCGTGGCGGCGGTGATCGGCGCGGCCTTCGTGATCGGTTTGCAGGTGGCGGCGATCCTGTCCTACGGGACCATGTCGCGTGGCGACGTGCTGCGATCGGACGCGGTGCTGGCCGCGACGCCGGACGTCGGCAGCGTCGTGTGGTGGCCGGCCTGGGCGGCGCTCGGCGACGGCACCGCGCTCGCCGGCGTGGTTGTTTTCAGCCTCCTTCTCCTCGCCGCGACCGTGGCGATCGTGTCGCCGCGCTTCGGTGAATATGCCATCGTCGCGGCGAGCGCCGGCCAATCGCAAGCCAGCCGGGCGGAGCGATCGAACAGGACTTTCCGCGTGAGCTTCGCCGCGGCAGGCGCTCCGGCGCAAGGAATGGATCCTGCTGCGCCGCGATCCGTGGCTGGTGTCGCAATCGCTGATGCAGATTCTTTATCTGGTCCCGCCGGCGGTTCTGTTGTGGCGGAGCTTTCGAGTCCGGCGGCGGACCGCTCAACCTCCTGGTGCCCGTGCTGGTGATGGCGGCGGGCCAGCTCGCCGGCGGCCTCGCCTGGCTCACGATCTCCGGCGAGGATGCGCCCGATCTCGTCGCCACGGCGCCGGTGCCAGCGCACTTCGTGCTGAGGGCCAAGGTCGAGGCGGTGATTGCGGTCATCGCCGTCGTGTTCGGGCCGCTTGTCGCCGTCATTGCCGTCGCCTCGCCGTGGCACGCACTGATTACCGGCAGCGGCATCGTCATCGCGGCGGGGGCGGCGACCGCGATTCAGTTGTGGTTCCGCACCCAAGCCAAGCGCAGCCAGTTCCGGCGGCGGCAGGTCTCGTCGCGGGTGGCGACTTTCGCCGAGGCGTTTTCATCGATCAGCTGGGCTGCCGCCGCAGGCGTCGCCGCGGTCAATCTGTGGTTTGCCATCGCGCCGGGTCTGGTCGCGCTGGCGATCGTCGGCGGCGCAAGGTTCCTCAGCCCGCGCGAGCGCGGCGGCTAGTTCCAGCGACCGCGCTGGCCAAACGCGCCAAACTACCGCAGCGCTACCAGCAAAATAACGATCTCGCTGATCTGCTCGATCGCGCCGAGCACGTCGCCGGTCTGGCCGCCGATTTGCCGCTCGCTCAAGCCTGCCATCAGCGCGGCCGTGATCGCGAGCACGACGATGGCGACGATCGCCAGCAGCGGACCGAGGCACAAGCCGAGAATGAGGACCCCGAGCACGGCAGCGACGGCGACCCGTTCTACCGACGGCTGACCGGCGGCATAGGAAAGCCCGTCGCGTCGCGCCGGCGGGACGAGGAACATCACGACCGGCATGGTCGCGCGCGCCGCGGCATGTGCCGCGATCAACGCCGCCGCCACCAATCCCGGCTCGGCGAGACTGGCCAGCGCGCCGGTGCGCAGGAGCAGCGAAAGCCCGAGCGCGCAGACGCCGTAGGTGCCGATGCGGCTGTCGCGCATGATGTCGAGTTTGCGCTCGGTCGTATCGCCGCCGCCGAAGCCGTCGGCGGTATCGGCAAGCCCGTCTTCATGCAGGCAGCCGGTCACGCCCAAAGTCGCGGCGACTGCCAGCGCCGCGGCCGGCCAGGGCGGCAGTCCAAGCTTGTTGGCTAGCGCATAGACCAGGGCGCCGATCAGCCCGACCACGACGCCCGCAAGCGGGAAAGCCCACACCGATTGCCCAATGGCCTGACCGCCCGCCGGCGCGTGACGCGGCAGCGGCAGCCGGGTGAGAAAATGGATGGCGGTCGAGAATTCGCCCAGGCGATCGCCGAGCGACGGCGCCCAATCATCCCATGTTCCGCGATCCATGCCGCTCGCCTCCCTGAACGGCTCGCCGTGGCCGTACCGTCGCAAGTTTGCTAGAAGTTGGGCCGGCCCGCCAGATCGAAATGCCCGAAAGAAATCAACGATGACCAGGTTCAGCACATTCTCCGACCTTCGCGCCGTCTGCCTCGATCTGCCGAGCGGGCATCCCGCAGCGAGCAACGCCGTCACGCAGCGCGAGGACCAGTTGACCAAGCCGCCGGGCAGCCTGGGGCGGCTCGAGCAGATCGTCGCCTGGCTCGCGCACTGGCAGGGCCATGCGCCGCCGCGGCTCGATCGCGTGGAAATCCTGGTGTTCGCCGGCAATCACGGGGTCACCCGGCAGGGCGTCTCGGCCTATCCCTCCGAGGTGACCGTGCAGATGGTGGCGAATTTCGCCGCCGGCGGCGCCGCGATCAATCAGCTCGCGCGCGCGGCGAATGCGAGCCTGCGCGTAATTCCGCTTTCGCTGGAAACGCCGACCGCCGATTTCACCGAAACCGCGGCGCTGGCGGAAGCCGAATTTCTCGCCGCGGTCACCGCCGGCTATGAGGCGGTATCGCCGCAAGCCGATCTCATCTGCCTCGGCGAAATGGGCATCGGCAACACTACCGCAGCCGCGGCGATCGCCGCCGCTTTGTTCGGCGGCCGCGGCGCGCGCTGGGCCGGACGCGGCACCGGCGTCGATGATGACGGGCTGGTGCGAAAGCGCAGCGTCATCGACCGCGCGCTCGACCGCCATGCCGCGATCCTGCACGATCCGCTGCAAGATCGCCGCGGCGCTCGGCGGCCGCGAACTCGCCGCCATCCTCGGCGCGGCGCTGGCGGCGCGGCGCCACAACATTCCGGTGCTGCTCGACGGCTTTGTCTGCACCGCGGCGGTCGCGCCGCTCTACAAGCTCCGCACCGACACGCTCGCGCACGCGCTCGCCGGTCACGCCTCCGCCGAGGCGGGCCACCGCATGCTGCTGGAAGAACTGGAACTAAAGCCGCTGCTCGATCTCGACATGCGGCTCGGCGAAGCGTCCGGCGCGGCGGCGGCGTTGCTGATCCTGCGCGCGGCGCTCGCCTGCCACACCGGCATGGCGACGTTTGCCGAAGCAGGCGTCACCGACAAGCCGGCCGACGACAGCGCGGAGCCGAAGGCGGCAGGCTAGCGCCCTGTCACGTCACATGAACGCCTGGATGCCGGTCTGGGCGCGGCCGAGGATCAGCGCGTGGATGTCGTGCGTGCCCTCGTAGGTGTTCACGGTTTCGAGGTTGCTCAGCACGCGCATGACGTGGAATTCGTCGGCGATGCCGTTGCCGCCGTGCATGTCGCGCGCGACGCGGGCGATGTCGAGCGCCTTGCCGCAATTGTTGCGCTTGAGCAGCGAGATCGCCGGCGGTGACGCCTTGCCCTCGTCGATCAGGCGGCCGAGCCGCAGCACCGCCTGCAGGCCGAGCGTGATCTCGGTCTGCATGTCGGCGAGCTTCTTCTGGATGAGCTGGTTGGCGGCGAGCGGCCGGCCGAACTGCTTGCGGTCGAGCGCGTAGTCGCGTGCGCGATGCCAGCAGAATTCCGCGGCGCCCAGCGCGCCCCAGGCGATGCCGGCGCGCGCGACGTTGAGGCAGCCGAACGGGCCGGCCAGCCCGCTGACATTCGGCAGCAGATTTTCTTCCGGCACGACTGCGCCATCGAGCACGATCTCGCCGGTGATCGAGGCGCGCAGCGACAGCTTGCCCTCGATCTTCGGCGTCGAGAAACCCTTGGTGCCGCGCTCGACGATGAAGCCGCGGATCTTGCCGTCGAGCTTCGCCCAGACGACGGCGATGTCGGCGACCGGCGAATTGGTGATCCACATCTTGGCGCCGGTGAGGCGATAGCCGCCGGCGACCTTCTCGGCGCGCGTCACCATCGAGCCGGGATCGGAGCCGTGGTCGGGCTCGGTAAGGCCGAAGCAGCCGACGAATTCGCCGGTGGCGAGCTTCGGCAGGTATTTGCGCCGCTGCGCCTCGCTGCCATAGGCGTAGATCGGGTGCATCACCAGCGACGACTGCACCGACATCGCCGAGCGGTAGCCGGAATCGACGCGCTCGATCTCGCGCGCGATCAGGCCGTAGGCGACATAGCCGAGGCCGGCGCCGCCATATTCCTCGGGGATGGTCGAGCCGAGCAGGCCGAGCGCGCCCATCTCGCGGATCACGGCGGGATCGTAGCTTTCCTCGCGATAGGCCTTGAGCACGCGCGGAAACAGCTTTTCCTGCGCATAGTCGCGCGCGGTGTCGCGCACCATGCGCTCTTCTTCGGTGAGTTCGCCTTCGAGATCGAGCGGATCCTCCCACTTGAACGCGGCGTCCTTGATGTGGGCGGTTTTCGCTTCGCGCTTTTCCGCAAGCTGCGCCATGGTCTGTGCTCCTTAGGCTTTTCGTGATCCCGAGGCGGCCGCCAGGCGGCCCTCGAAGGATGCTGCCGCCCGTCGAGGCTCGCTGCGCTCGCATCGCAGGGTGACGGAAGACTGTGATTACCTATAGGAGGGCCGGTTGCGAGCGGCAAGCGGTGGGGGACCGTTGCCGCCCTGCCGGGCTTCCGCTATTTAGGCGCTTATCGGGGCGAGACGCCGCGATCAAGCGCCCGTAGCTCAGCTGGATAGAGTGCTGCCCTCCGAAGGCAGAGGTCAGAGGTTCGAATCCTCTCGGGCGCGCCAATAAATAAGCCATTTCTTCTATTGTAGCCTGAGCCCGATTTTTGGTTAGCTAGCATATAGCTAGCGTCAAAGGGCGCGTGGAAGGCGATCTCTACAAAGGCGCGGTCCGCTCTCTTCTAATAAGCCTATCAATCATCTCGGTAAGAGAAACCAAACGGTGACGCGCTCGCGCCGATGCTGCGACCACCGCAAGGCGTCCTGAAACTCTTGTTCAGACGCTTCATCGGCGCTCGTTCGCTACGGCCTTGCGAAAGGCGCGAATTTGGTCAGATTCGGCTCGGGTTTAGTCGCGCTTGCCATGACCTGTCGCCTTTACATTGATGAAGTAGGAAATGACGATACCAAAACGGTGTCCGAACGCTATTTGAGCCTCACTGGGATCACTACCAAGATTCGCGCGCATGATGCTGTTATTCAGCCCGAGATTGAAACACTGAAATCGCAAATCTTTGGTCACAACCCACCTCAATGGAACGTCATTCTTCACAGAAGGGAGATCGTACGTAAGGAGGCTCCTTATTTCGATTGTTTGTGGGACCTGACGGTCAATGAAGATTGGGAACGCAGCCTACTCGACCTCATTGAGAATCTGCCCTTCATCGCGACGACCGTAACCATCGATAAGCAAGAGCACGCCCGCAAATACCTCGTTTGGCAGTTCAACCCTTACCATTATTGTATGCGGGCTTTGGTTGAGCGTTACGTTTTGTGGCTCAACCGCCACGGATTGAGCGGCGATGTAGTGGCCGAGCCCCGCTTTAAGAAGCAAGACAAGAAATTAAAGCGTTCGTTCAATTACATCTACGATCACGGCACGGAGCACATCCCGGCCGCTATCATTCAAAAATGCCTTACATCCCGCGAAATAAAATTTGAGGCTAAAGCGGCCAATGTCGCTGGTCTCCAGCTAGTAGAAATGATTGGACACCCAAGCCATCAATCGATGTGCGCAGAATTTACCGGCGCTCCAATGACCGCGCGATTTGGCAAAAAGATTGTGGACGTACTTCTCAAACACCGGTACGCGCGGAATCCAAAATCTAGGGTGATTGAGGGATGGGGACGAAAATGTCTTCCATAAAAAATCGGGGGCCTAAGAAGCCCCCGTCGAGGGCGAAACACCCTCTCCCTCCAACGAAATTCAATCCGCTGGATTAGTTCATATATACAGGATTCCACAAGGAATCACAAGGGGTTACCTAACCCGTTGATTGCGAATCGGTTTTGGCAATTTGCAAGTCGAGCAAAAAACTCCCTTCACTTCACTCCTTGAAGACGGAGCAATAGCCGTGGCCCCGTTGGCGTGGCGCGGTGGCTGCATGGCAAGTGCCGCGAGGTCGCACCGCCGCGTTCCAAGCTTTAGGCCAATGGTTCGAGACAGGCGACGTGCCTTCGATGCGCTATGCCGGGATGCGGCGCAGCGCCGGTTCGACGTGGTGATGGCTTGGTCGGTCGACCGACTTGGGCGTAGCCTACAGGACCTAATTGGTTTCCTGTCCGAACTGCACGCGCTGCGTGTTGATCTGTTCCTGCATCAACAGGGTCTGGACACGACGACGCCGAGCGGCAAAGCCATGTTCCAAATGATGGGCGTGTTCGCTGAATTCGAGCGTGCAATGATCCAAGAACGTGTTCGCGCCGGTATTGCCAGAGCCCGCGCCGAAGGAACGAAGAGTGGTAAGCCAATCGGTCGCCCGTCGATCCCGCCGAGTACCGAGCGCGCAATCGCAAAGGCGCTACAAAAGGGTCTTTGTCAAATCGCACCCAACTCCGACCCCCCGTCTCGCGGGCAAGAACGACCCCTATGACGGAGCCGAGACCGGCGGCGCGGAGCCGCAGATAGCGGAGCAGAGCCGGTCTTGGCGGGCGGCGATTGGTGAGCGGGAGGTTATGCGCGGTTCTTGAAGCGCCAACTCTCGTTGCCGGTCTCGACGATATCGCAGTGGTGGGTCAGGCGATCGAGCATGGCGGTTGTCATCTTGGCGTCGCCGAACACCTGCGGCCAATCGGCGAAGGCCAGATTGGTGGTGATCAGCAGCGACGTGTTCTCATAGAGTTTGCTGATCAGGTGGAACAACAACTGGCCGCCGGACTGGCTGAACGGCAGATAGCCGAGCTCGTCGATGACGATGAGGTCGTAGCGCAGCAGCTTCTCGGCGAGCCGGCCGCTGCGACCGGCGGCCTTCTCCTGCTCGAGTTGATTGACCAGATCGACCAGGTTGAAGAAGCGGCCTCTGGCGCGGGCGCGGATGACCGCCGAGGCGACGGCGATGCACAGATGGGTTTTGCCGGTGCCGGTGCCACCGATGAAGATCGCGTTGCGCTTGGCGTCCAGGAATGTGCCGGTGGCGAGTTCGCGCACCTGGCCTTCATCGATCGGCGTGTCGGCGAAGACGAACTTGTCGAGATCCTTGAGGACCGGGAACTTGGCGCCGCCGATGCGGTAGCTGATCGAGCGGGCCTGCCGGTGGGTGCGTTCGGCCCGGATCAGGCTGGCGATGAGCGGATAGATCTCGTCGCGCCGGGCCAGGCCCTTGCCGGCGATCTCGTCGAAGCTGGCGCGCATGCCGTAGAGCTTCAGTTCGCTCATGGCTTCCAGAATCTCGTGGCGTTCCATCAGGCGACCTTCCTTATGCTGTCGTAGCGGCCACAATCGGCCGCGGGTTCGATCTTCAGGCGAAGCGCATCGGGCGTGGTGATGCTGGGCGGCGTCGCGGGCTGCTGCCGGCGCGCCAGCACGGTCAGGATCACATCGCCGCTGGCGATGCCGGCCTCCAGCGCTTCGGCGCAGGCGGCCTCGACCGCAGCCAGGCCGTGATCGAGCACCGCGCCCAGTACCTTGACGAACTGACGGTCCCCGTCGGCGTGGTGCTTCAGCTTGGCGCGAACCTGGGCCAGCGCGGGCGGCAGGGCCCAATCCTTGAACGGTGCGCCGTTGCGCAAGGCGCCGGGCTTCTTCATCAGGACCGGCAGATAATGCCAGGGATCGTAGATGATCTGGTCGCGCCGGAACTGGCGCGGATGGTCGGCGACTACCTCGTCGCCCAGCAGCACGACGATGCGTTCGGCATGCGAGCGCACCAGCACCATCCGGCCGGCGGCCCGCGCATCGACGCTGTAGCGATTATGATCGGCCATGATCAGGCAAGTGGTGCTGGCCCTGACCGCCTTCTCGACGAACCCGTCGAAGGGGCCGCGCAACTCCATCAGGCTCGCGCGTTCTTCCTGGAACACCTCCCAGATCGTCCGCTCCTTGAACTCCGGATGCTGGGTGCGCTGGGCATAGGCGATGCACTGATCTTCCAGCCACGCATTCAGCTCGGCGAGGCTCTTCACCCGCGGCTTGGGCCGGAACAGTTGGTCGCGCAGATTGCCGACCTGGTTCTCGACCTGTCCCTTCTCCCATCCCGAGGCCGGCGTGCAGGCCACCGGCTCGACCAGATGATGCGAGCACATCTGCAGAAAGCGGCGATTATATCGGCGCGCCTTGCCGACGAAGATCGCTTCGACCGCCGTCTTCATGTTGTCGTAGATGCCGCGCCGGCAGACCCCGCCATAGAACCGGAACGCCTTGTCGTGGGCGTCGAACACCAGCTCCTGGGTCTCGCGGAAGTAGACGCGCACGAACGGCATGCGGCTGTGCGACAGCTTCATGTGCGCCGCCTTGACCGTCAGCGGCAGGCCCGCAAGCGTGATCGTCTCGTGGCTCCAGTCGAACTGGTAGGCTTCTCCGGGCGCAAAGCTCATCGGCACATAGGCATGCGCCGGAACCCGGGCGTGCTCGTTGCGCCAGGCCTTGACGAACCGATGCACGCTGTCGTGGGCGCCGTCATAACCGCGCCCGCGCAACTCCTCGAACAGGCGCTGCGTCGAGCGGCGTTCTCGCTTCGGCAGCTTGGCTTCCTTCTCCAGGATCTCCGTCAGAACCTCGACCCATGCGCCAAGCTTGGGCGAGGGCTGCACGCCGCGCTCATACTTGAACTCGGTCTGGTGGCCCCGGACGACCTTGCGCACCGTCGCGCGCGATACCGACAGCGTCCGCACGATCTCCTTGATCGGAGCGACGCTGCTCAAAATAGGCGCGCCGAATCTCGCCGATCTTGTCCACGCCAATCATTCCCCAACAGCCCTTCCCGGCCGATCAAGGCCAAAGGGAAGGACGCTGACACAACACGTCAGAGGGGTCGGAATTGGACGCGAAAATCCCCCTCAGGGGGTCAATATTGCAAGCGATTTTGCAGCGAAGCGACCCATCGTCTCGTGCAGGGGATGGTCGAGGCCACCTTCGTTGGCGATCATCAGATCAAGGGCAAGGCCGAGCTTCAAAAAACCTACCGGCTCGATGCCATTCGCCATGGGGCCACACGTTTCGAGGCCGCCGTGATCCGGGGCTTGAGTGCCTTCGTCGGACGCGAACACGAATTGGAAGTGCTGGAACGCGGACTGGAAAAGGCCCGTTCAGAACTCTGTGTCATCGATCTTGTTGCCGAGCCGGGTATGGGCAAATCGCGCCTGCTGCACGAGTTCCGCCAGCGCATCGGGAAGGACCGCGCTTTCATCCTGTCTGGAAGCTGCTCACCCGATGGTCAGCAAACACCATTCCTTCCCTTCATCGAAGTGGTACGTGGCTCGTTCCGCATCAGTGCGGGTGAAGCCGAGAAGGACATCGCACAAAAGCTGGAAATGGGGCTGACATTACTCGGCCTACACGCATTGCGAAATTTGGGACTGCTGCTCCATCTGCTCGGTCTTAAAGCCCCTGACGGCTCGCTGACCGGCCTTGACGGCGTGCTGATCGGCCTTCGCACGCGGGAGCTTTTGCAACAATTACTGGAAGCGCGTTGCCGCCTTTCGCCGGTGGTCATGGTGATCGAAGATTTGCACTGGATCGATAGCGTGTCTGAAGAATTGCTTGGCACGATCATCGACAGCGAGGCCAAGCTGCGACTTCTGCTTCTTACCACCCGCCGCCCGGAATACACGCCCCCGTGGCACGACCGAGCGGCAGTTAACAACTTGTCCTTAGAGCCCCTCCCTACCGGCGACATACGTCACTTGTTACAGGCGCGGCTTGGTGTTCAGGTTTTGCCCGAAACGCTGGCACGGCAGGTGACTGAGAAGGCCGAGGGCAATCCGTTATTTGCCGAGGAGACCATCGCCTTTCTGACAGAGCGCGGCATTCTCCGCACCGTCGCAGGTAAATTGGACTTCGATGTCAGCGCAGTAGCAGCGGCGCTACCCACAAGCATTCAAGGCATCCTGACCGCGCGCGTAGATCGTCTCGAATCGAAAGACCGCGCACTCCTGCAAGCGGCCTCAGTGATCGGTCGGCAGTTCGATCCATTATTGTTGGCCGGTGCTGTTGGCGAAACGAACATTGATGATCGGCTTGCGGCAATGCAGGCGCTCGATTTGGTTTTTCGGCAGGTAGACTCGGGTGATTATGCATTCAAGCATGCGCTGGTTCGGGCCGCGCTCTATCAAAGCCTGCTGACCGAACCGCGAACGACGCTACATCTAAAGATCGCCGAGGAAATCGAGCGCCGCAGCGGCAATCGCCTGATTGAGGCGGCTGAGGTACTCGCACATCACTACAGCCAGACTGAGCGCGATAAAAAGGCGTTCACTTATCTCTCGATGGCAGGCAGCAAGAGCTTGAGCGTGTATTCCCTTGATGAGGCGGCAATCCACTTCATGGCAGCCCTCGCTCTTCTAGACAAGAATCCGGACAACGTCGAGGACGATGATGTCGCCGAGCTCCTAGTATCCTACATGCTTCTGTTGAACATGAATGGAAAGGTTCAGGCGATTATTGATGTTCTTGAACGGCACATGGCGCGCGTTGATCGGCTTGGCGACGACCAAAGAGCCGTCGTCATAAGACACCACCTTGTTTTCGCCCTTCTCTGGAACTCGCGCTATCGAGATGCTGCTGCCGTGCAACGCGAAAGTTCGCCAATAGCGGCTCGTCTCGGAGATACTCGATCAAAAGCATATTCATTAGCAAGCGACATTCACGTCTCGATGATGACTTCGCCAAAGTCGCTCGCAGAGTTTGAAGCACTCAAGAAGGAGGCGATCAAGGCCGCATCAGAAACGACTGACGCTCACATTCAAAACTGGCTCAGGTTTGTGATTGGCTGGGAGGAATTTCATCGCGGGCGGACCTCAAATTTAGGTTCTTCTGGCTGGGCGGTGGGGTGTCGGGGGGATGCGTGCCGCCCAGTCGGGCCTTTTCAATCGATCGTTTAATTGCTCGCCCGCTGAGACGCAATTCACGACACGGTACAACCTTAATGCTGCGGCGCTATGACCCTTCGGCCGTGTTGCGCGGTCCTTGATGGTAACAGGATTGCGCTCGCCTTTGCTCGTAATGTGCAGGATGGCGCGGGCGACAATTTCGGTGAAGGGGTCGTCGCGATCTGTCAGGCGAAGATCGACCAACGCAGCCTCGTAGGCCGCCGTCATCGCCTTGATTTCGTCTGGCCCAAAGGAGCCGTTGGCAATCAGCCGATAGATAGCCATAGCACAAAAGACCAAGCTGGCTACGCCGTGGGAGTGTCGCCTGAGCAATTTAGCCGGGGCG
>CAWKLA010000008.1:0-180000 GCA_963850245.1 uncultured Alphaproteobacteria bacterium
GGATTTCGGCTGCCTCGATTGGGAATCGGTCGCTCAGCCTGGTTGAAAAGCTAAACGCACGCGCCTCATTCAACCGCTTCGCCGACCTGTATCGAAGCGAAAGTGCGAGCAGTCCCGTTCCGGGAAAACGCGTCCGACGGGCGAGCACCAATGCCGTGAAACTCCACCGTAGTGGCAGAGCTTCAAGAAGCCTTGGCAATGTGGTGAGGTATACGGCTCTGGCGAAGCTTCGCATGCTCATCAAACGAGATCCCGATTAAGTATTTCGCTACCCATTCGTTTGGCACGCTTGGTCACCGAGAATTTGGCTTAGAACTGGAAATACAGGAACGGGCTGGTATCACCGGTGACCAGGGCGACGAATATCGCCACCAGCAACACCACCGCGGTCGCCGTGGCCCAGCCATAGCTCGGCCGCCATTTGACCGACAGGAAGGCTCCAGGCCTGACTGTTCCGATACGTAATGATGCCGACATTCCGGGCCGCGAACAGGCCGCCAGACGTTCGGCGCCAAAAAACAGTTACATATAGGCGGCGCCCAACAGTGTGATTCGGTTTCCCGTGGTATTCGCTAACACGACACCAGGTCAGGACCATCACGGAGGAAGTGCAATCATTCGCGTCGCTGCGGCGAAACTCTCGGCGCGGAAAAATATCTAAGGCAAAGACCACGCTGACTTGCGTAAGTAACAACACTGCCAGTGGATATCCCGGTGCGGCTGCAACGCGCGCAAGCAACCGGCCACCGCGCCCGCACCCCGATCCACGCGTGGTTGACGACAAGATAAAGGCCGTGCAGGCCGCCCCAGATGACGAAAGTCCATCCCGCGCCATGCCACAATCCCCCGAGCAGCATGGGGTCAGCAAATTGCAGTAACGCCGCCCCATGCCGCGGCGACTGCCGCCCAGCGGCATGTAAAGGTAGTCGCGCAGAAAGCGCGAAAGCTGAAATGCCAGCGCCGCCAGAAATCGATGATCCACGTCGCCTTATAGGGGCGAGTCGAAATTTGACGGCAGCATGATGCCGAAAAACGGCGAAACCCGATCGCCATGTCGGAATAGCCGCTGAAATCCAAATAGATTTGCAGCGAATAGGCAAGCGCGCCCCACCAGGCGTCGAAGATGCGACCCTGCAATGCTCCGCAACGGCGGAAACACCGGATTGACGATGAGCGCGAAGCCGTCGGCGAAGATGATCTTCTTAAACATGCCGATGCGAACATCGTGAGACCCACGGCCATCTGCTCGGCGGAGAAACGTCGATCTGCTTCCGCACCGAACTGGGGCATCACTCGCGATGATGCAGGATGGGACCGGCAATCAGTTGGGGGAAAAAGGGCACGAACAGCGAGAATTTGACGAAACTGGATTTCCTGCGATAGCCGGCGAATATGTCCGCGAGATAGGCGATCTGCGCGAAGGTGAAGAACGAGATGCCGAGCGGCAGCACGATCGTGACCGCGTCGAAATGAACGGGCCCCCGCGTCAGCCAATTAGTTGAGCGATGATGGAATTGAGTATATTTAAGAAGCCCAGCGCCAGCAGGACGGCGACCGCGAAAACAAAACAATGACGCGGGGGCGCGAGCCCGGTCGCTCAGCAGCAATCCGCCAGCCGAAAAGGTAGTTCGCGATTACCGAGATCCCGATAACCGGCAGGAAGCGGATATCCCAATAACCGTAGAAAAACAGCGACGCAGCGGTCAGCCAGAGCAGGCGCGGCGTCGTCGAAGAGAACGCCTTGCTCAGAAGGAAATAGCCGACCAGCGTCGCAGGCAGGAAGAGGAATATGAATTCGAATTGGGTAAAGAGCATGGCGCTTGTGGCGTCGGCGTTTCAGGAACCGCGCGCCCTCGGGACGCAAGATACGCGCCCTTCTCAATCGCATGCAGCCGGCGCGTTTGACAAGCGCGTGAACCGCAGCGAACAATCCCGTGCGGCCGCGCGCAGTCCGGCGTCGTCGGCCGAGACCCTGCCGTGATTGGCGTCCACACTTGGTGATGCAGCGAGTGTCTGTCGGCGAAGACAACTCACCTACGTGCGCGGAACCGCAGTCGAAGGCAGGCGCGCTTCATTCCGAACGACGTTCGCACTATATCCGATACCTGAGCGTGGTCGTTGCCATATTCGCGTTGCTATCGGTCATGCCGGCCGTCACGCTGACGTGGCTCGGGTTTGTGACGGGAGCGGCCCTTCTCCCCGAGGAAATGGCCGCGGCGCAAAACAGCGACCCCAGTATCGTCGCGCTACCCTTCGATCTACGATCCTGGGCGGCGCTGAAACTCCCCCGCATATCCGCCGAGCAGCCAGAAATCGTCCTCATCGGCTCATCACGTGGTATGGAAATCAGGAGTGCGATGTTCGCGCCGTACAAGTTCTACAACGCGTCGCTGACGGCATGGACGTTGGACCAAGAGGCGACGATGATCGACATGATCACGCATGCCAGCAAACCAAAAATTGTCATCGTGGGCATGGACTATTTCATGTTCACGGATCGATACGCAGACACGATGGCTCGCGAGCGCACGATGATCTTCGGCAACGGATGGCGCTATCGCTTCAAAAGCTGCCTCAATCTGGTGCGTGAATTCTGGAAAAGGCCGGCGCTGGCCGCAGAATTGCTCGAAAATTGGCAGCGCGGCAATGTACCTGTCAAATCCGGAGTAGTTACGTTGTTCGGCATTGATGCGATCCGGGGGGTTACAGGATTTCGTTTCGATGGTTCAACCCAGGTGCCGCTTAGCACCTATGATCTCGCGCCCAATCAACTAGCGGCAAATCTTGGCGTCCTTCAGGCTGTCAATGGCGGCCCTTCAATCGACAAGCGTCAATACGACGCCTTGCAAAGGGTCGCAGCGATCGGCCGCGAGCGCGGCGTTACGGTCGTTGCCATCCAATGGCCGATCTTCAAGGCGACCGTCGATATCCTCGATAACGATGCGAGCTATCGTTACTATTCCGGGGTCTGGAGAGAATTTGAAAGTGCTGACTTCCGCAAAATAATCGACGACCTCGGGGTGCCATTCTTCGATCTGAGCCGCGATCCAATGAATGGCGAAGGCAGTTATTTCACAGACGCTGCTCACCCGACCGAACTCGCGATGTCGGTGGCGCTCACGCACCTTCTGGAAGATGCACGCTTCAAAGGTTTGTTTCCCGCCATGAACGCCGAACGACTGCGTACCGAGCGCGAAATGGCGCTGCAAAGAGGCGAACGGTTTGAAGTTTACGGCAATTGAACTGATGGATGCCGAGACGAGAAGAAACGCCCTCGTGGCGGGTCGCAATCAAAGCGGCTTTGCAATTTCTCTGAACGCTCGAGAGCGCTCAAGCGCCGCAAGAAGATATTCGGTGAACGCGGTCGCGCCCCGTTGATCGAGGTGTCCGCCGCCATCCACCGAAGTGTACTGCGATGACGGCGGGAGGATGGCTTCGACGCCAAGCGCTTTCGCAAGTTCGCGCACCTGCTGTGGGCAATATTGGCTGTGCGGCACCAGGGTAAAGATCGTGCGGCCGCCGATTTCGGCCAGGTATCTCCGGCCGACATCGACCGTAGACGCGGTGGCATGGCAGTCCTGGTCGCGACTGAGCGCGATTACCGGATTGTCCGGCGCCCGATAGCGAGGATTAGCATCCAGAGACATGGCACCGTTATCAGCCCTCCGGTAAAAGGACGCGTCCGGCGACGTCGCTAGCGCATCCTCGGTGCGCCACCGCATGTTTCGGCGGAGAACATTGAACCACGCTCGCGGACGGCCATATGTCAGAGGCGGGATCGGGATGGATTTGACCGTGTTGGATCTGAACCACCACATGTTCACGGATGACGAAAAGAACGGCTCGATCTGATCGTCAGCGTTAATGATCCAGAGCTTCGGCCGGATTCCCCACCTTTCGATGACACGGCGGGAAAATTCACCGCTTCTGACGCCGAGGAAAGCCATGTCGTATATTTTTACACCGTACTTGGCAGAAAAAGCCCTCAGCTGATCGGGATCGAGCGCGTATAACACGAAGGACGGGCCAAGAATGACAATGTCGGCTTTTTGCGCCTCAGCGACCGAAGGTCCGATGTTGTGGAAGAATAAATCCAGATCCTGAATCTCTGGAACCTTTCTACCGCCAACATCCCGGTACCACGATCTGTCACCATTGAGCGGCATTGCTGTAGATTACTGAATACGTCGATACTCGATCCGCTCAAAAGCACCCCTGTCAACGCAACACCAACAAGAGCGGCGCCAATGGCAGCGA
Source organism: uncultured Alphaproteobacteria bacterium (assembly GCA_963850245.1). Classification (GTDB taxonomy): domain Bacteria; phylum Pseudomonadota; class Alphaproteobacteria; order Rhizobiales; family Xanthobacteraceae; genus BOG-931. Next base: position 4,258 of record CAWKLA010000008.1, read on the forward strand.
CGACGGCAAGATACCGCTGGAACATCATGCCCTGTTTGATGGACGGCTTATGGTGTTTCTACAACGCAGATTTTCGTTTGCGCGGCGCAAGTTTGGTTGCGGGTCGGGGTCCGGACCCAGAGGCCATGGCAGGTCAGTCAGCCCGCATACCGCTCAGCCATCGGCTTTACCACAAAGTGCACGACCTCAATGTCAAGCCACTCGCACCAGCCCGGGCGCCCCTTTAAAGCGATGGTCGATTTCGGCGCTTTCATGCTCGAAATGTCGCGCGCCCGGGCCTGACAATCGGCAAGTGGCACACCATGAAGCTGCAGCAAGTTAGTCGGCGCCAGGGAGGTGATTTCGACATTTTTTGCGGCCGATCTAACGCATACAACGTCGAGTGAGCAAATAAAGATACTCCTGGATAGTCATCTCGATGCACCATGAGGCCTAATACTCTTTATCTGGAAAGCCGAATGAAATGCCTAACCTCTGCGAAGAGCGGCTCCCAAAGCGCGAAGCGGAGCCGTCAAACGCCAGGACCGCGATCCGTAAATCTGTTCGATTTCGCCCTTGAACCGCCGGCATCCGCTAGAGGCTTGATCGCGTTGCGCAAGAACATCATCCAGGCCGGCCGTGCTTTGCACCATCGTCTGCGTTTTGTCGAGTTGCCCCACCACATCGTTTTGGTAACGCCTGGCCATGGAGCCGTCCACGGGAGAATGGGTCGTTGCTATTTCCAGTTCGCAGCGGAACGGCGCGCTCCTCGTCTTGCGCATGACGAAATGCATATTGAGACAGGGAATATTTTCCTGGCCGGGATGGAGCGCTCCCGAACCGCGTTGCCGAAATCTACCGTCAGCGCGCAGATCGAGGCCGAGCCGGGTAACAGTATTCAATCCGGCCGGGCGAGAAAAAACGATCGACGACCTCATATCCGTTGGCGCGGGCGATATCTTTGAAGAACAACGGCGTGTAACAGAAATATCCGTGGTCGAGATAGCCCGTGGCCGGCAGCACGCAGTAAATGATGCCGCCGACCTTGGTAGCGTCATGGATAAGGGCAAAACAGTTCCACTGATTGAAGATGTGCTCCGTGGTGCCGAAATTCAGCACAACGTCGTACAATTCACGATGCCGATCGGGCAGCAAATCGAAATTGAGATCGAGCAACTCGGTTTTTGGCGCCGGGCAGACGTCGAACGCGTAGTATTCGATGTTGGTGAGTTCGGCGATTTCCGAGAACAGCGTCGTACGCTCCTCCGGCCGCGGCGTCGAGAAATAGGCCAGTCTCTTGGCTTCCTTGTCCAGAACGTCGTCGGTGACGCTTACGCCTTGTTGCCGGACAAAATCGCGAATTTGCTGTTCAGTGCAATTGTAGGACGTTCTGCGGACCGATATCGAGCAGCTTGTTTCTGTCCGCCGACAGGTAACCTTGTTCCTGAAGATAGAACATGCACTCGATATTCATTCCCATTGAAAAAGCCTCAGTCTATCCGCACTGATACTGCACGATACATACGGCCCACGATGGAACTTTCACCGCGACAGCACGCGCTGCTCGCCGGCGGGCACAGAGGCCAGACCATCGATAGCGTACCCCGCGGCGCGCGACCAGCGCGTCGGAAGTTCGTCGGCTATGCGATAGATCCCGATCGACACCACAAAGACGAGGACGATTGTCGCGCCCGCGGCAACAGGTACGGCTGGACCGGGGGGCATGGCCAGCAGCATCCAGGACGTGAAGCTGCAGATAATCGGTACGTGAATGAGATAAAGCACAAATGACACACGACCAAGCAGCCGCCCGAGCGCATTACCCAGCACGAGCTTCAATAGACCCCAATACAGGACCACCGTAACCAATAGACTGGCGCCGATCATATGCCAAAGCATTGGCTGGATGAAATTTGAGAACAACTGCGGCAGCGGCACCCATTTTATGCCGCCGATGCACAGAAAGATTGCGACAGCAAACAACGTGGCCAAAAGCGGGGTTTTCGTGAGATAGCGGCTCAACTCTGCGTGGAAATCGTGCAGCAGGGCGCCGACTGCGAACAGCGCAACGTAGTCGTTCGCATAAAGTACCGCGAGTGCGACAAAACACAGTGACCGCAGCCGCCGGGACGCGGCAGTCGCATGGATGAGGAAGACGAGGAGGCTGCCGATCAGTTCCGGCCTCATCGTCCAGAGGTTGCAATTGTAGTCCGAACGGCCCGTGACGAACACGCCGTAGAGCGTTTCCGTCACCATGCCAGGGAATGACGGGCTGAAATTGTACCAGTTGCCAAGCCACCAGCTATCGACAAGCGCCCCCGCCTCCCGATTGCGATAGAGGCCCGCGGCCAATAGCGCCCATGCAAAGACCGATGTGATCAGCATGGGAACGACCAGCCTGATGTAGCGGCGCACTGTCTGCGCCGGAAAGCTCAGCGGCGAATGCCGCGCCAGTTCGGACAGGACATAGCCGCTCAAAACGAAAAAGATGCAGACCGAGGAATCGTTGCCCAACGCAAACCGGTGCGGCGAAAGCGCGACCGACAGGTGCCCGAAGAAAACCAGGCATGCGGCAACGCCGCGAAGCCCGTCGAGATGAGGTTGACGCGTCGATTCCGCGGTAACGGCCATCGGCCGATCTCCCTGACCATTTAGCCGTCCCGGCCGGTCCAGGCGGAAGTAGGTCCAGACAACCTACATGTTTGACGCTTTCCGGCCTGATTGATAGCATCACAGATGCAGCATGCGACGAGCATGAATTGTTCCGAGCCGTAGCGGCGAGTCAACGGCGTCGCGCGGACTGCCTTGGAATTGATGCGACGTGTCCCTGGTTGATCACACCCAACCCATTCGTCCGCTCTATATCCTTGGCGACAGTCATGCGTTGGCTTACCGCAATCTGCTTTTCCAAGAGACGTGGACTGGCGCCTGGTTCAATACCCGCGCGCGCTACATCTCGGGGCTGACGGCGCACGATTTTTACAACTCCAAAACGGAGGAGTTCTCCCCTGCGATCGTGGAGACGCTCGCGTACGAAGGCCTTATTCGCAGGGGCAAGGCGCGACATCTTTCTTTCAGGGAGCATGACTTCAACATCGCCGCGTCCGAAGGCAGGCCGGTCACGCCGCCGCTGCTCATCATTACATGCGGCGATATCGACATTCGGCTTATTCTGCTGCCTTTGCTCAAGGACGAATACGATTTCCTGCCGCCATTCGAGACGCCCTACGAGCCGACGGGCCGTCCGTTGCTGGCATGGGACATCTGTCGGAATGTCCTCGAAGGCCGGATCGAGCCGCTCGTTTCAGGATTGCGCCGGTTGCGTGAGTGCGGGTTCAACCGAACCTACGTCCAATTGGTCACGCCGCCGACGCTGGATGACGCTAACTTCGAAAGGCGTCACGGCTATCGTTGCCCGTCCGCCGTTCGCTACCGGGCGGTCGCCGCGTTCAATCGAGTGCTGCGGGAATCGTGCGCCGCAATCAACGTGCCTGTCCTCGATGTATGGCCGGCAGTAACCCAAAACGGCTACGTCAAGCCGGAATTCGAGCTTGACGGCGTGCATCTGATTCCGGAGGTGGCGCGGATGCACCTCGATCAAATGCTCGGTCACGCCATCAACTGTCAGTGGGACGCCGTCAATCACGTGCGCTACGAGTTGTTCTATCGAATGGCGGCCGGCGCTCACCCGATATTCGATCGGAGCAAGCCGGAGGATGCGACCACGCACAAACCCGGCGCGTTGTTGCCAAGCGCGAACGATCCACCTCAAATCTGCACGCAGAAAGCCGACGGCAAATTTCCCAATTCACGCTATCCGTGGGTTACGCAAGCGACCGCAAAGTATCGCGAGGACGGAATTGTCGTCGTCAAGAACGATCGAGCGGCGGCGTTGCGCTGGAAGGACAGTTTGACGTTCGACATGGACGTCGGAAACCGGCACTCCGCGTGGGATTGGGCCGGCAATAGCATTGCGCCCTACTCGACGGTCATCGAAACCGCGAAGCCACCGGCCGAACTGCTGGCAGAACTGAAATCGCTTTTCGCGCAGGATGACTACGAACAATTCTTCCGAGCCATCGTTGGATGTCCGGTGACGGTGGTCAACTGCCGGCCGGTACGCTCGTTGCCGCATGCGACCGATGGGGTCGGACCTCAATCATGGCATCAGGACGGTTGCCCGCCCGGCGTCATACGCGGGGTGCTGTATCTCACGGATGTGGACGAGAACAACGGTCCGTTCCAATACCTGGGAAAGAACGACGTTACGCAGACGGTTCTAGGCGGCGTCGGCGACTTGCTGGTGTTCGATGCCATGCGGCTAAAGCATCGGGCCATGCCACCGGACAAGAACGTGCGCACGGCGCTGGACCTGGTTTTCATCCCGCGGCTGGCCGATCAAAAGCTTGACGTGATTTGGGCCGGTATGAACCACTGGCCGGCCGATCCGTTTTTTTATGCGATGCCGCGTGACAGATCGGCGACGCGCGAAGCGAAAGACGGCGAGCCGGCATCGGTTCAGGCGGCCGCCATCGACACGAGCGCCAAAGGCGAGCATTCGGTCGATCAGGTCAAGCGTGAAAACGCGGCGATGCGGTCGGAGCTAGCCGCGCTTCGCGCGTCGAATCTTGGCGGATCACAGAGCCGTTAAGGCGCATTGCCAGCATGGCGCGAAGGCGGCCGCTCCCCGGATCACGTGCCCGCGCTCCCACCGCAACCGCGGTTGTCACAGGAAAGATGAACCAGGAGTTGTCAGCAGATTTTTACTACGTCAAAGGAATGGCCGCGCGTCGCGATCGCCGTGACGACGAAGCTTTCGCATATTTTGCGCGCGCCAACTCGCTCATCCCCCGCTATGAGCCCGCCCGCGATGAACTGAAGGTCATGTCGGCCGAACGTCTGGCGGCTGTCAGGCCGGAAATGGACGCCACGGAAAAGATAGCGTTGCTGGCACGCGTCATCGAAATGGATCCGTCGAATCAGGATGCCCGTCTATTGCAAAAGCAACTTCTGGCCGAACGACACGGCGGCCCCGATCTGACAAAGATGTGTTTCATATTTTACGATGAGCCGCGCGCGGTGGCCGTTCACAGCGAAGCGTACCGGCGCGCGCTGGAATTTGTGACGATTGGCGGTGTGGTCGGGGATATTCTCGAATTTGGTGTTCTTGGAGGGTGGTCGGCGCGGCTGATTTGCGAAGCCATGCGTGACGTCTTCAACCTGAACAACCTTCACTTGTTCGACTCATTCGACGGCCTGCCCAAATACGCTTCGGCGGTCGATCGCGACAGCTACGAGATAGGCGGGCGCAATCTTTGGGGCGACAAGATGCGTTTCCCCGCAGACTTCCTCAAGCAGTTCGGGCAGCCGCATCAATGGCATATCCGTGACCGACTATCCGAGGTCGTCCGGCCGGAGCGCATCATTGTTCACGCGGGCTATTACTCAGATACGCTGCAAAAGCCCCTGAACATAAAAGCCGCCGTCGTGCATTTCGATTGCGATCTCTACCAATCGACGACGGAGGTGCTCGCGGGCCTGCTTAAACACGATGCGCTCCAGGATGGTTGTGTGTTTTTGTTCGACGACTGGAATTGCAACAAGGGCAGCCCGAATTACGGGCAGCGACGAGCGTTTCGTGAATTCCTGGAGGGCCAGTCGCGGTTTTCCGCCTCGCCCTGGTTCACCTACGGTTACAACGCCGCGGCCTTTATTCTGCACGACAATAGCGTCTGATCGGCATCTCGACGGGCGAAGATCGCAAAAGGCCGCCCCGCGAACCGCACACGCCTTTTTATCGGCCCAGAACCCGGCCGGCCACGGCGTCGAGCTTCTTCAGCAGTACGGGATCGCGGGCTTCCGGCGCCGTGATCAATGCGTTGTCGAGCGCCCGGTCGGAACCGATCGGGCATGGCTCATGCTCGCGTGGAAAGTCCCGGGCGAGCCGCGCGACCAGGCCCTTGGCCTTCTCGGCGTTGGCCGTGAGCACCTTGATGATGTCCTGCACGGTCACGGCATCGTGGTCGGGATGCCAGCAATCGTAGTCGGTGACCATCGCGACCGTCGCGTAGCAAATCTCGGCCTCGCGCGCGAGCTTGGCTTCCGGCATGTTGGTCATGCCGATCACCGAGTAACCGAGGTTCTTGTAGGTGAGACTTTCCGCAAGCGTCGAGAATTGCGGGCCCTCCATGCACACGTAGGTGCCGTCGTGCACGACGGCGATGCCCTCGGCCCTGGCCGCCTCGGCGATGTGAATGCGCAGCCGTGGCGACACCGGATGCGCCATCGAAACATGGGCCACGCAACCCGTGCCGAAGAAAGATGTCGCCCGCGCGTGGGTGCGGTCGACGAACTGGTCGACGAGAACAAACGTCCCCGGCGGCAAGTCTTCCCGGAATGAACCGCAGGCCGACAGCGAAACCAGATCGGTCACGCCGGCGCGCTTGAGCACATCGATATTGGCGCGATAATTGATGTCGGTCGGCGAAATGCGGTGGCCCTTGTCGTGGCGCGACAAGAAGACGATCGGCAGGCCGCCGATCTCGCCGGTCAGCAGAGCGGCGGACGGCTTTCCCCACGGACTTTCAACGATTCGGCTTTGTGCGTTGGTCAGTCCCGGCAAGTCGTAAATGCCCGAGCCGCCAATGATCCCGAGGACGGATTTGGTCATGAAACCCCGCAGAATGCTTGAAAATACGTCGGCGCTAGGAATTGCCCATTGGGGAACGGGATGTCAAACGGCGCCTGAAGCGCGCCATGCCGATCGTCGTCGCATGTTCGGTGTGCGACTTAGGCAGGGCTTGGCCGCCCGACACCGACGTACTGGAAATTCGCGCGCTTGATTTCCTCGGCGGGGTAGATGTTGCGCAGGTCGACGATCACCGGCCGGGCCATGAGGAGCCGCAGCCGTTCGAGGTCGAGTGCGCGGAACTGCTCCCATTCGGTGGCGATCACTACCGCCTCGGCGCCTTCCGCCGCTTCGTAGGCGCTGTTGGAGTAGATAACGTCCGGAAGCTTCAGCTTCGTCTGCTCCATGCTGCGCAAGTGGATCAAGCGGGCTCAACATCGTGCGCAAGACTTTGGGCGAGCAGGAAATAGCTATGGCACAGACAACCATAGGCAATTTATCAATCTGGTAAGCAGTGATGTGCGTTGATACCCGCTGGTGATTCAATGTTCTGTCAAATGACAAAGCGTTAAATTTCGCTTTCAAAAAAATGCGGCACCTACGAGGCCGACTGCTGAAGCTCCGCCTGACGATGAAATCAGCATGCGTACTCAGCGGCTCTTAGTTTATTGCAGCTCCGATTTTTCTATCGTTGTTATTTCGGCAGCTCGTCGGGCCTGATCGCCGCGGGAGATTTCAAAAAGCTCTTCCCACAATGCCTCGCACTGCGTGGCAGCGTCATGGGCCATAATGCCCAGTTCCGTTAGCGCGTTCCTTTTGCACTCTTCACTAAGAGGCGCATCCGAGACCGAAGCCAACGCAAGCGCAATGGTAAGGTTGCGAGCCCTGCTGAGAGGCTCCTTCATTTCAACAATGACAAACCTTAAGTCCTTCGTTTTTGACGGCTTTAAACTGCGCAGACATAGGGTTCTCCTTAAGCATCAATTCTAAAAGTCCCGATGCCTAATTACAATAGGTAGAACAGAACTCCGCGGACGCAGATCGAATCGCTAATCCAGCAGGAGGATTTAAAGATAGTGGCACGAGCTGGTGGGGTTTTCCGCGAGAAGCGGGCCCTACACATAGTTGCCGTCACGCACGAGATTGGTGCCCTCGGCCCTCGCTTCGTCGCCTATCTGGATTCGCGGTAGCGGCGGCACTGGATGCGCCATCGACACATGCGCCGCGCAGCCGGTGCCGAGGAACGATGTCGCCCGCGCGTGGGTGCGGCCGACGAACTGGTCGACGAGAACAAACGTCCCCGGCGGCAGGTCCTCCCGGAATGAAGCCGCAGGCCAGACAGCGAAACCAGATCGGTCACGCCGGCGCACTTGAGCACGTCGATGTTGGCGCGGTAGTTGATGTCGGTCGGCGAAATGCGGTGGCCCTTGTCGTGGCGCGACAAGAAGACGATCGGCCGGCCGCCGATCTCGCCGGTCAGCAGAGCGGCGGACGGCTTTCCCCAGGGACTTTCGATGGTCCGGCTTTGTGCGTTGGTCAGCCCCGGCAAGTCGTAAATGCCGGAACCGCCGATGATTCCCAAAACCGCTTTTGTCATCGTCCCATATACACCTAAAAATCCCGCGAAGCGGCGGAAAGCGCCCCAGATCGGGCTTTGTTTTGTAGCCAACCCCGCCTATCGAGGCAGTGAAGTGACTTTGGTTGCCACTAGTTCATTGTTGTAGGAGTGTCCGTCCCGTCGGTGTTCGGTTTCGAAGATTCCCTCAACTTCAAGCCGATCACTGTTGTTCAAGGTAGAGTTGCCTTGGACGAAAGTAATTACGCCGCCGCATCCGCTGGCGTCGCGGAGGTCAAATGTCACGTATGCTTTACCTTCGCGCGAGGTCCCCTTCATCAAACCAGCCGGCGTGCCCCTAACGGTAACGTTTTGGTGGTTGAATTTTGCAGGCTCGGCGATGATTGCGCAGATGCTGACGTCCGCCGCGTTACAGGCGCCGATTATAGGAAATAGCGCTGCAAACGGGGCAACGACGAACCATCGCATTTTCCGCTCTTTACATCGGCACACAGCCAAATTTCCCAATGAACAATCGGTGCAAGTTATTCAGCCGCTCGCTGCGAATCGTCTAAGGCCAACGTCAATTCAGCTGCCACAGCATCTTCGCGGAACGCCTTGACGGCATCAAGCGACAGTTCAGCTGCTGTCTTTGTACCCAGCGACGGCAGCTTCTTGAGCACGCCAGCGGGCGCGGTGATGATGTGGCAGCCCATTTCGTCGGCCTCGATGACGTTGAAAACCTCACGCGTCGACGCCCAGATAATCTCGACATTCGCGGTCTCTCGCGCGCGCGCTACCGCATCGCGCATAATCGGCCGATAGTCGATGCCCGCGTCGGCAAGACGCCCCGCGAACACCGACACGCAGGCTGGCGCGCCGGCAGCCAGCGCTTCCACGCCGCTTGCTGCCTGCTCCGCCGTGAAGATCGCCGTCAGGTTCACCTTGATGCCGTCCCGCGAGAGCGAGCGTACCGCGTTGAAAAGCGGCTCGCCGCGGGTCGTCGTCACCGGCAGCTTCACGTGCACGTTCGCTCCCCAGGCGCTGATCACACGCGCCTGCGCGACCATTTCCGGAATGTCGTCGGAAAATACCTCGAACGAGATATGACGATCCGGCACCGCTTCGACGAGGTCGCGGGCATAGGTCCGGTAGTCCGAGACTTTCGCCGCTTTCATCAGCGACGGGTTGGTCGTGAATCCCCTGATCCACGGCTGCTTCGCCATTTCCAGGATCTGCGCCTTGTCGGCGCCGTCGGTGAACAGCTTGACGTTGAGGTTTTTCAGCGTGAAGGCCATGTCGGAAACCATGAAAAAAGCGTGAGGCCGCTCCGGCGGTGCGGCCTTGGTTCGCATCATAACACCGGAATCGCCGCCTTGTTTCTACACGCTTTCAGTTCAGCCCTGTCAATTCTGTGCATGGAATTCCCGATACCATTCGGCGAACCGGTGGACCCCTTCCTCGATGGGGGTAGCCGGTCGGAAGCCGACGTCGCGCATCAGGTCGTCGACGTCGGCTCTGGTCTCCGGCACGTCTCCCGGCTGCATCGGCGCTAGTTCAACCTTTGCCTTGCTTCCCAGTTCCTTCTCCAGAAGCTCCACGACATAGGAGACTTCGACGGTGGAATTATTGCCGATATTGTAGATGCGCCACGGCGCGACGCTGCTTTTTGCCGGATCGGGGGTCGCGTCCGGCGCCGCATCCGCCTTCGCCGGCGGCTTGCCGATAAGGCGCTCGACCGCCTCGACGACATCGTCCACATAGGTGAAATCGCGGCGCATATGGCCGTGATTGAACAGCCTGATCGGCTGTCCTGTGGTGATGGCCTTGGCGAACATATACATCGCCATGTCCGGACGGCCCCACGGGCCGTAGACCGTGAAGAACCGCAGGCCGGTCGCCGGCAGCCCATAGAGATGACTATAGGAATGGGCCATCGCCTCGTTCGCCTTCTTGGTTGCGGCGTAAAGGCTGATGGGGTGGTCCACATTGTCGTGCACCGAAAACGGCAGCCGCGTGTTGGCGCCGTAGACGGAGCTCGAGGACGCATAAACGAGGTGCGCGGTCTTGCGGTGGCGGCAGCCCTCAAGGACGTTGAGGAAGCCCGAGAGATTGGCATCAAGATAGGCATGAGGATTTTGCAGCGAGTAGCGCACGCCGGCCTGCGCGGCGAGGTGCACCACCGGTCCGAAATTGCCGGCTCCGAACAGGGCTTCCGCCGCAGCGCGATCGGCGAGATCGATCCGATGAAAGGTGAAATCCGGAAACTGCCGCAACACCGCCAGCCGCGCCTCCTTGAGCGCCGGGTCATAGTAGGCGTTGACGCTATCGACGCCGACGACGGCCCGGCCGTTCTCAAGAAGCCGGCGCGCGAGGCAGAAGCCGATAAAACCCGCGGCCCCCGTAACCAAGACCGGAACTTGCAAATCCAATTCCTTCTCGACCAAGATCAGTCCGTGGTTTTTCCACTACCTCTGTGGGCCCGACAAATCGGTTCGACGAAATCATAATCGGCAGGCTGGCAGGATAGATTGAGCGGAATTACCACAACCGGATTTAGCCACGGAGGAACTCGAGAGAATGGCGACTATGATACCCGAAGATTACTGCTGCCGCGGCGGAATTTTCTACGCCGCAACGCGATTTTTATAGGTCTGGCTAAGAATTTCCGTCCAGGCCCAGACGCATGCACACCCGACCTGATCCCGACGGCACACCAGAACGGCGCATTGTCCGAGAAAAGCACGCGCTCGAAGCCTGCGAGTTTCAGCATGCGTTCAATCTCCACGCGCGTAAAGCGCTTCTCCAGACGGGTGCTAAAGCGGTCGTAGGCGTCCGTGCGCATGACATAGAATGATTTGTCGGCGTACCAGCCGAGCGGCATTGAATGAGATGAGGTGCCAAAGCGGGCAACGCCTTTGGCGCAACGCGCCAGCGGCCAATAGACGAGCCCGGCAATCGCGCTGCAAACGGCGAAACGCAGCGAATATGGCAGGCGCGAAACTGCGAGACGGCCTAGATCCGAAATACGCCAAAGCCACCGATACCAGGCCGGGCGATTGTCGAACGCGTAATAGAGATACACCAAAAACGGCGCGCCCGGCTTGAGCTTGCCGGGCGATGACGTCGAGCGCCGCCTGCGTATCCGGAACGTGATGAAGAACGCCCAGCGAGTAAGCGAAATCGAGAGAGCCCGTCGGCTAGCGGGATATCGGCAACGCTGCAGGCGTGGTAGCTCACATTTTTTGCAAAGCGCAAGTTCTCCTGCGCCACCGCCAAGGCCTCAGGACTGGCGTCCAGAAGGTGCAGGTGCGCGACCCGCGGTGCGACGTTCATCGACCAGCGGCCCGTCCCGCAACCGACGTCGATACCGACGCCCCCGCCTGCGGGGAGTAGATGCCAGGGAAAAATCTGGAAATAGTCGTCAAAGATTTGCTTGCGTTGATCGCGCGGCAGGCTGCTTTCGTCCTGCCTGAATCTTGACCACTCCTCGCCGAAGCCGCGGGCGACTTCCGCGTCTAGATTATTGTTCGAGTGATCGCTCAAGGGAACTATCTGAAAAATAGCGAGAATTTGGCTTCGTTTTGTAAATTCGGCACTTCATCCACAATCATTAGTTGTATATCGTTTATTATATATATTTTTAATTGCTTTGACTGAGCGGTCGCGTACTGCGGCGGCCCGTCGCTCATATCGGTCAAGCTTGAGCAGTTCGGGCAAGGCGCGACGCACCGCTTCCGCCAAGCGCTCCGGCTCTGCTGCGGGCATTACCGGCGCAGATTTGTCCGGTATCGGGGCGGTCACGCGGCCGGTCGAGGGCTGCATAAAGAAAGCGCTTGAGTTCGCGTACCGCGTTAGATGCCGGCGGTGCAGGAAATTCACCAAACGCCGACATGCGCTCGATCAGCGCGACTCTGACCCGCCTGATCTGCGCCAGGTCCAGTTCGGCTTGCGCGGCATCGCGTGCGTATTCGAGGGTGAGCACATCGGTGGCATGGCCGGCGATCTCGCGGGCTAATTTTTCGATTCGCTCAGATTGCTTTGCGCTCGACGTCACGCCCGCCGTGAGACCGTGACGGTAGGCGTTGCGCCTGGTCCGTCTTTTGCCGGCGCTGGAGCGGGGACCCGTGCTCTTTTGCGCATTGCGACGGTTTGCTGCGATTTTCTTTTCGCTGGTCACGGTCAGGCTGCGGCCGACGGCTTTTTGCTGGGCGCGTTTTCCAGCGAAAGGACTTTGCCGTCAATGATCCGATCGCTGCTCTCGCGCAGCTGGCGCGCCAAGCTGCCGCGATACTCGGCAATGCAACGCAACGCCTTGTTGCGGCGGGATTCTAGCGACGCCAGTAACCTGTCGAGCTGTTCGAGCTGGTCGATTGAACATCGGACGGCCTCAGCCTCAATGGCCGATTTCGTCCAGCTGAAAATTCTTAAGCAATTGCTTAACTTGTTTTTTTGCCTGCCGCGTCAGAAAACCAGGCTCGCGCCAGACTTTTCGCTTCATCTTCCACGCACAGGTTACTCTCCGGGCTGCCGCAAAAACTGCATAAGCAGTTCTTCCAAGGCCTGGAGGAACGCGGACATTGATGATGCCCGCTTTGCAACGGCGGAGCCGTAGAATTTCCCAGGCGAGATAGGCGATATCGGCGACGTACATCTGCTCGATGATGCCGCGCGGCTTGAGCTCCTGATCGAACGCGTCGCGGATGCGATCGAACTCATCCTCTGACTCGGTGATGAGGAGCGGTGAGGCCGGAAGGAGCGCTGATTGAACGCGACGCTGTTTGGGCATTTCTGTTCACTCGCCGTTGGTCACGAAACAAACGCCGCTTAAATGGGATCAAATCTCCCTATTTTCAAGGTTGCTGACGGCGCTTTGCGTCCAGCGGACCAACAGAATTTGACTGCCGTCAAATTTCCAACCAACCGCGACTTATTGAAATTTTCCCGATGCGCGCCGCCGAAGGCGCACTCCGGGGCCGCCGCCGTTCTCGTCGATGAACTCGACGCCGGCTCGCTTTAGAACGGCCTCGATTGCAGATAGCGTCGCCTCGTCTCCAGCATATCTGCCCGTCTCGATGTTCGTAATTGTATTACGATGAAGGCTGGCGGCCACCGCAAGGTCTCGAACCGTCCAATTTAGGGCGGCCCGAGCCATTCTGACTTGTGCTCCTGTCACAGGCATGTTATTGTGCTTTTGTCACATGTTCCTTTGCAACATGTGCTTTTGACATAGCAGGAGGTGGAGAGGTTGCCATGGCGAATGAATTAGGAAAAGTCGGCATTAGCGGTTTAAGACGAACGCTAACTGTTCGCTATGACCCGTTTCGGCGCAGCTTCCGAAGACGTAAATCCGAGGCCGCCGCCGTTCTCGTCGATGAATTCGACGCCGGCCGATCTCGAAGTGCGCGCCGAATAACTTCGCATCGTCGCGCTCCGCTGAGCTGTCGCCAGCATCTGCCTTCCAACTGCCGGACGGTCGCGATCCCGATCCCCGCGCTGCTTCGGCAAGCGCTGACCTTGGCTGCCAGTCAAAGAGGCCACGCGCAGCGCCTGCACTGCTCGGAGTGATCATCGGTATCACCATGTCAAAAAGCGCTTGATTTCAATCAACTCATGTCGAAATATGGATTGATCTAGGCCACTAAGCTGTCGTTGTATAGTCATATCAGTCTGTATTTACGACAGATGACGGCCAATTACCATGTTCAGCGGTTGAGCGACTCGACAGAGCGCCGCTACTTCATCGGCGGCTCGGACGCCCGGATCATTATGGGCAACGATGAGGCCGCTCTTCTGCGGCTGTGGCGGGAAAAGCGCGGCGAGGTTGAGCCCGAGGACCTGTCCGGCAACCTCATCGTTCAGCTTGGCGTCGTGACCGAGGACCTTAATCGGCGCTGGTACGAGGCCAATACCAAGCAGGTCATTACGGACATTCAGCGTCGAATCCGGCATCCGGCACTTCAGTGGATGGCGGCCACCCTCGACGGCCGGGTCGAAAGCAGTGGTGCGGTGTACGAAGCCAAATTCATGCTGCCCTGGTCGTTCTCCGAGGAAGCGGCGATTGAAAAATACATGCCGCAACTGCAGCACAATATGTGGGTGGTCCATGCAAGGAGCGCGGTGCTGTCGGTAATCACCGGCGGCGGCAAATGGGTGGAGATCACGACCCAGGCCGATCCGCTCTACCAGCACCTCATCGTCACCGCGGAGAGGAAGTTCTGGCGTTGCGTCGAGAATGGGGAGCCGCCGCGGCTGTTTGGGGCCGAACCACTCCGCCCGCGCGTTGAGGCGATCCGCATCGTCGACATGAGCTCCTCGAATGCCTGGGCGGAATTCGCCGGCGTCTTTGCCCGCACCAGGACCGCGCATCTTGAGCATGAAGAGGCTAAGGCCGAACTCAAACGCCTGATGCCGGAAGACGCCAAGGAAGCCACCGGGCATGGCGTCCGCGCCAAGCGCTCGAAGTCCGGTGCCGTGAGCTTCGATCTCCTTCGTACGGAGGCAAGCCATGCACCGGTCCAGTGAATCGATCGCGAGCCTCGCTGGTGCTCTCGCCAAAGCGCAAGCCGAACTCACCAACCCGGAAAAGTCGCTTGTGGCGACCATCCGCCCGCAACGGCGGGAAGCCGAACGCTCGTTTCGTTATGCCCCGTTGGCAAGCGGCCTCGACATCGTGCGCAAGACGTTGGGCCAGCATGAGATTGCAACGGTTCAAACAACAGCAGTCGACCAGGCGGCCGGCACAGTCAGTCTGACGACCGTGTTGGCACACTCTTCCGGAGAATGGATTTCTTCGGACTGGCCGGTTTGTTCCATCGCCGACACGGCGAGTCCCCGTCGCATGGGTGCGGCGCTGACCTATGCGCGGCGGTATGCCCTTTTCACGCTGGTTGGGATTGCCGGGGAGGACGACATCGATGCGCCGGACCTCAACCCGCCAACGGGAGCAACTCCAGGAGCCGACAAACGGGATACCGAACAGAATGGACAATTGAACGGGCAAATGGGGAAGGGACCGCCGACGCCCGGTCCATCGTAACGGCAAAAACTTCGCCACTCCAACCAAAGCGACCCTGGAGCCGGACAAGTCGGCCACGCTCCGTGATCGGCTCCTCGAAGAACTAGAAGCCCTCACCTCATCTGAGGCCGCCACAATCTGGGCCCATCGAATCCTCGGCGCCAAGAATAATTTGACCGCCGCCGATGCCCGACGCGTTGAGGACGCGTTTCAAGCAAAACTCGCGGCCCTGGGAATCGGCGATGCAAGCGGCCTTGAGGTGACGACACTTTCGTCAGCGGCCGATTCGCCGGTACGCCATCGGCGCTCAAGTCGCCCGCAGGCAAGCCGAGCGAGAAGCCAGCTTCGAATGGCATCGACAAGAGCGCACTCGCCCTGTCAGAGCCCCGTCGCATTCGCGACAAGGACCACGTCAGGTTCGTCGCCAAACAGCCGTGTCTGATCTGCGGCCGTCAGCCCGCGGATGCCCATCATCTTCGGTTTGCGCAACTTCAGGCACTCGGCCGCAAGGTCAGCGACGAGTTCACCGTACCGCTGTGCCGGGGACACCACCGCGAGGTGCATCGCTGCGGCGATGAAGGCGCATGGTGGAAAAACGCCGGCATCGATGCCATCGGCGCTGCCCGGATGCTTTGGACCGAAACACACCCGCTTCGGCCGGTTGCTGAAACCCAGAATCCCGACATGCGGGCCGCCGAGCACGGATTCAGCACCTATTCGGCCGCGGCCCAACGCCGCCAGAAATCGCAAAACGAAGCCAATTGTCGCGGCTGGCGCGCAATGACTTCCTTCAGGCAAATCGACGCCAACCGTCGCAACGCGTCCAAAAGCACTGGTCCAACAACTGAAGAAGGCAAGCGGCGATCCCGCCGCAATGCCGTCCGCCACGGCCTCACCGCCGAGACGGTGATCGGTGCGCTAGAGGATGCCGACAGATTACAGAGCATTCGAAGCCGCCATCATTGCTGATTACGATGCTCAGTCAGCCGTAGAGCGGGAATTGGTGCTGCGGTTAGCCAGCCTGTTGTGGCGGCTTCGCCGCGCCACGACAATGGAAACAGGCCTGTTCGAAATCCAGGCGGATCACTTAAGTAACTTCCGGCATGCCCACAACATTCACCCGACATCTCGAGAGATTGTCTATCCGATATTCGGCACGGCAACCTCACTCAGCGCGACAGAAGCCGCACCCGATCCCGGGTCAAAACCTGTCGAACCTCTGACCGATCCTACTGCCGACTTCGCGCGTTGCTTCCTGCGTCTGGCCAATCTGCCCAACTACGCACTCGACCGACTCAGTCGATATGAAGCAACTCTTTGGCGAGAGGTCGGCCAGACGCTCTTTGCGCTCGATAACTTAGGTCGCTGTAAGCCACAGCATAGAGGGCGTCGTTTCCGCCTCGGTAGACCGCCGCACCCACTGCCCGATGAATGCTACTGATGTATTTTTCGACCCTCTAACCGTTCGACAGCCACCCTTCCGGACAAGGTCTCAGCCACCTGCCGCATCCGGTGCGCATAGGTGTGAGACGACATCACGTGAGCATAAGATTCCTCGACGATTTCGCGGCGGGTCGGCACGTCTGAAAATCGCCGCAACACCTCTTCGAGGTCGCTCAAGTCATCTGCGAGCGCCAGGTAGTGGCGATTTGCGGCAAGGATATCGTTGAAGCGGCCGCGAAACATGATCTGACAGGTCTTGGTGCCGATCGCATCGAAGTGACGCGAACTGATGCATTTTCCGTAGACTGCCGTCCGCTCCCGTCCCGCAAAAAACCGCTGATGGATATCAACGAACGACAGTTGTTCGTTGACGAGCGCCTCGTGGCGGATTGGGCCCGCGCTGAAAGACGCCGCAGGACCGTGCGCACCTGCCGAGGCAGCTTGTGACCCAATTTTCGCAGTGGGGAGTCATTCGAAATCATTACCCCGTGCCGTGAGTTTTCCCGCACGTAGGTGCGGATGGCATCGACGGTCTCGTCGTCCCTCTCGAGGAACCAGCTTCCCAATTCGGTCGCTATCGTCCCTCTGCACTGGTTCAAAAATTCCGACCAGCCGCCGCGGTCAAGCCTCGCGTTAGAAATATCGACCTTGAGCCGGCCTTGGGAACCGAGACGGACGAAAACATCGGCCAGACGATTGCGGTCATCATCGCCAAGGTGCGGCAAATAGCGCGACAGCCGAGTTCCGATATCGGTCGGCCGCTCATCGATGGAGCGTGTCGGCCGGAAAAACGTCGGGATTAAGCGCATGCGGAATAGCAATAATTGACTTTTCGACCACATCGCCGAACAGGAAGTCGCCCGCCTCTTTCAGCATCTGCGTCGCGATCCAATCGGGCCGCATTCCGGCGAACAAACGCCTTTTGGCTGAGATCGGCGATCCCGGCAGATTGACCTCGTTACCTACGAACGACAGAAGCGGCACGCGACGATCGGCGAGGACGGAAGTGAATGGCTCAATGTATTCCGTCGTATCGCCGTTGGTCGAATGCAGCAGCACAATGGCGTCGACATTGTCTGATTTCAGCGCGCAAAACCCTCGCGTCCGTCGCGACGATATTGATGGCTCTGGTCTCAAAACCCTCATAGCCTATGAAGGCGTCGAGCCAATCGTCGAAATAGGACAGGCTAGTGGTATACTGCGCGTAAAGAACAAGCAGTCGGATGCGGCTCTCGCGCACGCTTAGACCTCGCTCGCCAGAATATCGGCGATCTTTACTGCGGCGTTGCCATCGCCATAAGCTTCGATCTCGCGCCGCGGCGCATAGTCCGGCCCGATCCAGAGCCTGTTCCAACCTGCCTCGATCGTTTCCACCCATTCGGTCGCATCCCGCAAGGTGACGCACGGCTTGCGAAAGAAATACGCCTCCTTCTGCAAGCCGCCGGAATCGGTCAGCACTCGCGTGCACCGTCAAGCAACGCCGTCATATCAAGATAACCGACCGGCTCGATCACCTTGATGCCCGACATGTCGATGCCGAACGATGCCGCGGCGTTTCGCGCGCGAGGATGCATCGGAAGAACGAGCGGCTGTTCTTGCGCGGCTTCGCGCAGATAGGCGAGCGCCGCTCCAGTGCTTCGCGCGTATCGGTGTTTTCGGCGCGATGCAGCGTCGCAAGCTGAAATTCGTTCGCAGCAAAGCCCAAGTCGCGCCAGAATGGTTGAACGTGCGCTTGCGCTCGCTGCCCGCATCATAACGTCGCGTCATACATGACATCGCCGACGGCATGCACGCCTCGCTAATGCCCTCGTGCGCAAGATTGGCGACCGCCGTCTGGTCGGGCAGAACAGCCAGCGGCTGACCCGGTCGGCGACGACGCGATTGATCTCCTCCGGCATCGGCCTGAACGAGCGCAGAGCCGGCCTCGATATGGGCAATCGGAATGTAGAGCTTGGCCGCGGCAATCGCGCCGGCCAGCGTCGAGTTGGTGTCGCCATAAATAACGACCGCGTCGGGCTGTTCGTCTAGCATGACGCTGCTCGAGCGCGACGATCATGCGCCCGGTCATTTCGCCATGCGATGCCGCCGTGGAATGCCAAGGGTATGGTCCGGCTTGCGGATGCCGAGTTCGTCGAAAAAAACATCCGACATATCGCGCGTCGAAATGCTGGCCGGTGTGGACCAGGACTTCGACGAGGCCATTGTGCTCGCGCAATCGCATGCGAAAACGGCGCGGCCTTGATGAATTGGGGCCGCGCGCCGACCACCGACAGAAGCTTTTTCACTTTGGTACACTTGGGCTCGCTCAAAGGTCTAAAATCAGGCGTAAGTCCGCACTTCCGGCACAAGCTCTGCGTGCTGCAACATGCAGCGCAGGATCGTGTCTTCGATTGTTGCCGGGTCCATTCGACGGTGCGCCGCAACCCGTCGCTATGATCGACATCGGCCGTAAATTGCAATTCGTCGCGCGCTTTCGACGGATCGCCGAAGCGATGACCGGAACGGTCCCAGTCGCGCGCCGGCTTGAGCGCGATCGGCGTCGCATTGCCGGTGAGCTCATTCACGCGCTCGGCAAGCGTCACGAATGCTGATTTCGAGGCCGCTCGCGAGATTGTAGGCCTCGCCAGGGCGGCCACGCAGCGCGCAGGCGATCAAGCCCGCGCACCAGATCCTCGACAAAAATGAAGTCGCGCGAGGCGATGCCGCCGTTTTCCACCGGCAGCGCCGCGCCATGCAGCGCCTTCCAGACGAAGGTCGGCGTCACGTTGCGCCACACCGTATGTTCGGTGCCGCGCCATTGACCGGCGCCGAGAATTTCGCCCGGCCCATAGACGTTCTGGAAGCGCGCCCGCACGAACGGCATCTTGTAGCGGGTGAAATAATAATTGCCGTACATTTCGCCGATCAGCTTCGAGATCGAATACGGGCTGTCGTGAAACAGCGAGACCGGCGCGTCTTCTTTGGTCGCCTGCGCCTCGTCCGTAGGTCTTCTCCGCAACCGCACAGCCCGCCGCCGCATAGACGACCTTTTGCAACGACTTGATGTCCTTCAGGCGTTCGAACAGCTTGAGTGACGTCAACGTGTTGTTGTCGTGATCGGCGAGCGGGTCGCGGATCGACGACTGGTTGCCGTGATAACAGGCGAGATGAAACACGTAGTCGAGATCGGAATCGAGTGCGGCGAGGATCGCGTCGTCCGTGATCGTTCCGGCAACGAAACGCACCATCGGATCGTTCGGTATGTTAACGCGATCGGCCGACAGTAGGTTGTCGACAATGGTCAGCTGGCGCGGGCGATCCTTTAGCAGGAGCCGTGCCAGATTGGAGCCGACAAAGCCCGCGCCGCCGACGATCAGGATATTCTTGTCGCAGAAATCGTTCATCGCTGCACAGCCGGTGGGTCGCTTCTGCGGCCGTCGGCGCCTTCAAATGGCTATAGATCGCGGTCACGCCGTGTGCGTCGTACCAGGCGAGCATGCGGCGGATGGTGTCGCGGAAGCTGTACCGCGGGTTCCAGTCAAATGCCTCCATGGTTCGTGAGGCATCGAGCACAACGGCCGGCACGTCATCGGCGCCGGGATCGACTTCGTCAACCGGCTTGTCGAGCGTGATGCCGAGATGCTCGACGACGATGTCGAAAATCTCTTTCACCGCGTGCCCGGTTCCGGTCGAGACATTGAAGATACCGGTCGGCGCGCCGTCGGCGAGGGCAAGATCGACAACGGCGAGAAAGTCTTGCATGTCGATGAAGTCGCGCATCGTCCGCGAGCAGAAGCATTTCTGGCCAGCCTTAAGCCGTTTGTAGAATGTCGGGATCGGGCCGATGGCGAGCCGCGGACCGGTCACATTGGCGAGCCGGAACGACACGAACGGCAGCCCGGACAGCGCGAGATAGTTTTCGCCGGCCTGCTTCGAAATCCCGTAACTCGTAAACGGCCGCATCGGCGCCGTGATCGGGATCGGCGTGGCGTCGGGCCGGCCGTACCCGAGCGCGGTGTGGAAATTGATGATGCGCTTTGCGCCAGCGACCTTTGCCGCGGCGACGACGTTGATCGTGCCCTCGACATTGGTACGGGCGTCTTCTAGCCAATCATTCGGGTCTTTGTAGGCGGCTGCCGAATGAATGACATGCGTCGGCTTGAAATCGCGAAACGCCGCAGCGACGGCGTCGCGATCGACGATCGAGCCCTCGATCACGCGCAGCCCGGGATGGGCATCCGGCAACGAGCCGCGATGGCCGGTGGCGAAATTATCGATGACCAGAACATCGTGGCCGTGCGGCCAGAAAATGCTCGGTCAGATTGGAGCCGAGGCAGCCGGCTCCGCCCGTGATCAGGATCCGCATGCGATCAGCTGCGCGCTTCTTTCAAGTGCGTGTAGCCGCCCTGCACGCCGGCGGTCTTCCAGTGCTCGACGGCGGCGCTGGCAATATCGGCAAGCGGCGTGAACGTCACGTCGCCGAAATCGCGAAGGTGCGCGACGGATCGAGCAGGATCGAGGGCGCGTCGTCCGGGCCGAGCGGCCGTATTTCCGGCTCGGGATAAGCGTTGAGCTTCATCGCGCCGACGACCGCGTCGTAGAGTTCCTTGATCGCCACGTCCTTGCCGGACGAGAAGTGATAGGTGCCCTTTCCTGTCCCATCGACGGCGCGCACGACAACAGCGGCGAGATCGCCGGCGTAGCAGAAATCCCGCCGCGCTGTCGTGACGAAGCAGCGCTTTCCCGCCGTCAGCCGCTCGTAGAAGATCGGCAGCGGGCCGGAGACGTTGCGCGGACCGATCACGTTGGCGAGCCTGAACGTGATCCAGTCGACGCCGGAAAATTGCACGTAATGCTCGCCCGCGGTCTTCGAGATCGCATAGCTCGAATTGACCGGATTGATCGGATGATCGAGCCGGATCGGCGATTGCAGCGGCTTGGTGCCGTAGCAGAGCGCGGTCTGGAAATAGATCAGCCGGCGGACATTGCGCGTCTTGCAGGCTTTGGCGATGTTGGCGGTGCCGACGGCATTGACCAGCGCATCGGAATGCCAGTCGTCGGGATCTTTGTAAGACGCTGCGGTGTGCACCACGACGTCAGGCTTAAAGTCGGCGAAGACGCGCTCGACCAGCGCCTGATCGACGATGCTGCCTTCGATTTCGGTCAGGCTCGGATGCCGCGCGAGATTGTCGCGCCGGCCGGTGGAGAAATTGTCGATCGACAGCACTGCGTCGCCGCGCGCGAGCAGAATATCTGCGACCGTGGAGCCGACCTGGCCGGCGCCGCCGGTAATTAACACCTTCATTGGCTTATGTTCCTGTTCCTAGACAGTGAGCGCGGGCGCGGCCTGTTCGGCCGAGCGCCGGATTTCCGCTGCGCGGTCATGAAACAACTGGTGCCAGATTTCAAGCGAGATCAGGCCCCAGGTCTTGCGCGAGAACTGCCCGGCGCGTTCGAAATTGGCAAGCACCGCGTCGGCATGCATGAACGGCCGCGAGCGCGCGGCGCGCGAGCGGAACAGGTCCTGCACGAAATCGTGCAGTTCGTCGGCGAACCATTCCTTCAGCGGCACTGGAAATCCCATTTTGTCGCGGCGATTGAGAATCGGTTTCGGCAGTTCTGCTGCCAAAAGCGCGCTTGAGCAGATGCTTAGTCTCGCCGCCAGCGAACTTGACGATCTGCCGGAACGGTCGCTGCGAATTCGACTAGCGGATGATCGAGGAACGGAACGCGGCTTTCAAGCCCGTGCGCCATGCTCATGCGATCTTCGACCTGCAGCAGCGCGGGCAGCAAGCATTTGAAATCGAAATGGGTCATTTTATCGAAATACGCTTCGTGGCCGACATTGTTCGGGTTGTTGAAGATGCCGCTGGAACGCTCGAAAGACGCGCTTCTTGTCGAGAGCCTGCCAGTCGACCTCATCGGTCATATCGCTCGAACGGTCGATGAGCCTGAAATACCGCCTGTCGATGTCGGAAAACAAACCTTCGCGCCAAAACTCGCGAAGCATCGGCTTGTATTCGCGCAAGAGGCCGAGATTTGGCACGATCGATTCGATCGTCACGACGTAATTGCCGTTCTTGTAGGTTCCCTTCGATGGCCGCCTTGATGCACTGCTCGAAATAGGCAACCAGAGTAGCGCGCATAGCCGCCGAAAATCTCATCGCCTCCCTGCCCGCCGAGAACCACCTTCACATGCTTGGCGGCAAGCTCTGACACCATGAACTGCGGAAACGATCCAGGCCCAGCAACCGGAAAATCCATGTGCCAGATCACATCGTGAATTCGGCTCATGAAGTCAGCAGCATCGATATCAATGACGTTTAGTTCGGACGCGGATTGAGACGCGGCGAGCTGCGCATAGTCCGATTCGTCGTAGCCCGGATAGTCGTGAAGCGGCCGTGGAAACTGAGCCTGTTCCTTGGGTCGACCTTTGCGGCCAGGATCGCCATCAAGCTGGAATCGACACCGCCAGAAATGTATGAGCCGACCGGCACGTCAGAACGAAGGTGCAGCGCCATGCTTTCGTTCAGTAGCTCTTGCAGTCGGCGCTCGAAATAGGGGGCGCTGTGTTCCCAGTCGATCTCGTAGCGCACGTCCCAGTAACGCCTGATGTCGATCCTACCGCCTTCCGCCACGAGATAATGACCGGGCAGTAGCTGATGGACGTGTTTGAACAACGTCTTTTCGCCAATCGTGTATTGAAACGTAAGATATTCGGCCAGCGCCTCGGAATCCGTGTCGATATCCGGCAGGAACGGCAGCAGCGCCTTCACCTCCGATGCGAAGTAAAGAACGCCGTTCACAATGGCGTAATAAAACGGCTTGATGCCGAAGCGATCGCGCGCCGCGATCAACCGCTTCTTGCGCTCGTCCCACAACGCGAAAGCGAACATGCCGCGCAGGTGCGAAAGACAATCGAGGTCGTAGGCTTCGTAGGCGGCGAGGATGCATTCGGTGTCGGACGCGGAGCGGAATTGCCAGCGGCCGGACAATTCCGTCCGCAGCTCGCGGTAATTGTAGATTTCGCCGTTGTAGGTGATGACCGTGCCGTTCGGCCCGTGCATCGGCTGTGCCGCCGCGGCGCTGAGATCGATGATGGCAAGCCGGCGATGGGTCAGACCCACGCTCTTGTCCGGCGACAGCCAAATGCCTTCGCCGTCCGGCCCGCGATGCGCGATTAGGTCGTTCATCGCCGCAAGAAAAGATCGACCGTCTCGAATACTCGAGCCGTTCAAACTATTGACACCCGCTAATCCGCACATCTTATTTCTTTCAAAAAAAGGGTGACGTGGCCCATCCGAAAAAGACCCCTAAGTGCCGCGCCATTGGATCGCTGAAGCGTGCTGATCGACATGATTTGCGATCGCGACCGCTCTACCGTGAACTTGCACTCCAGCTGCAGAAACTTGAAGCGCGGTCACCGAAATCCAAGTGTTCTTCGAACGGTACGTCGAATTGGTGTCGGAAGAGCCCGCCAAGCTCGCCGCGCAACGCGGTAAAGGGCGGGGCCCTGCAAATCCGCAATGAGAGCCTGGCGCCGCTTGAACTCTTCGTGGCCGAACGGAAGATCGGTTGGTTTCTCTGCGAAAAGCAACCGGCGTATGCCATTTATGGCCGGACGCTTAAAGGAAGTGTTAGATCGCTTGGTTTGCGCACGGTATGAAACCCAGTTTTGATCGATCCGTAATGGATATTGCTCCTCGATTGTAGTTTCAATCTTTCGCGCAAACGACCGATAGCCGTACTCACCAGACAGAACTAGCCGTTGATAGGTGCGATCGGCAAAGCCCTGAAGATATTCAAGATCGTCAAGTCTCGCGAGGATAGCCTCGGCGTTAGAGAAATCTTTCTCCAGCGGAATGTAGTGCACGTCGGCCGTGATCGCGTTTGAATAGATGCCACGAAATAAAATCATCGGCGTCATCATTACCGCACACTCGAAGACACGCGGCGAGATCTGGCCGACATTGAAAGGCGCCTCGAGGGATCAAGAACATGTTTGAATTCCTGATATGTCGGCGGACGCCGATGGACGGCCTTGAACGCCTTAATCTTCATTCTCCGAGCTCGCCGTCGAAATCAAATGCGTTCGAGCCGCTTTCGGAGCCGAGCATGGTGCGACTGGAGCCGAGAAACTGGTACCAGGCGTCGCCAAAGATGCGGCTCGCGTCGTCCATGGCGATATCATAAGGTATGCCTCGCGCCGCGCAGATTTCGCGCCATGCGCCGGCCGATTTCGTATTTCTCGAAGCCGAGGCGGCCATATCGGCGCCGATATCGCGCCCACGATAAGCTACCCAGGTCTTGCGCTCGGCAAGCGGCGTGATCGTAAAGTGGCCGTCACGCAGGCGCTCTGGCATATAGCCGGTCAGGCCCTGGATAATGGTCAGCCCCGGCAATTCGGACTGTAGGATAGACCAGCGGCCAAAACTCCTTCTGGATGCAGGTCAGCAACACGTGGAAGCCAAGCCGGCGGATGGCGCGGTGCAAGGTCGCGGTGCGGTCATAGTCATCCTGCACGGCTATGACCTTCAGCCCGCGAAAGTTTATCAGCGCATTCTGATAATGCTCGCTGACATAGCCGTCGAAGCACAACCGCGCGCAATAATTTTGGAAAACAACATCATAGTCGTTGATATCGAAATCCATCCAGGCGCCTTGCGTCACATGGACATAGTCGACCTGGTAGTCGGTGAAGTTTTTCAGCGCCATCAAATATTCGAGCGTCGTCGGCACATACGTGGACGCGCCCGAATAAGCGATGAGAATGCGCTTGGGCGAGGTGCTTGGCATCAGGTATCTACAAGCTTGGGTCTGATCGGCCTTGACTGACCAGTCGCGCGCCGGGACGCTATCGCAATATGAACCGCAGCGCACTCACCGTCGCAGCCGCTCCAGTCATCGAAACTGCTTAACGACTTTCAGCAGATCAAAATAGCTGAGCCCGGCCAATTACTTTCGCATCAACGAGAATCCGCGCAATCTTGCATACTCCGATAAATCCGGCAGTGTGTTTGCTCGAATAATCGGCTCAATCTTGGCGTGATAATCGCCGGGTCCGGTCGCCGTTTCCGCCCCAACAAGCTGCGGGTATACGACACGCGTAAGAAAATCGAACATCCCACTATGCCAGGTTTGTACGATCTCGAAACGCTCTACGATGGCTGGCATCAGTTCATGGACGTATGAGTAGAAATTGATACTCGCAGGCACCAATTCCTCAAGTCCAATCGTCCTCCTGGTTTTGTTGATAAAATCGAATCCGTCACGAAATCCCTCAATCAGAACAAGTCGCCCACCGGGACGAAGCATTTTTGACATATTCCGTAACGCCAACATCTGTTCCTTGAGATCGCGCAAATTGATCAATACGCGTACGCATAGCGCCGCATCATAATCAAAATCGACATGTTTTGGGTCGAGCACAAATCCTCAAAAAAGCGATTATTCTGCTCACCAAAAGTGTTTCGGGCGAACGCAATCATGTTCTCGGAATAGTCGAAGGAGTTGACGTGTTTGACGAGCGCGCGAAGCTGCTGGGTTACGTAACCGTTGCCGCAGCCAATCTCCAAAATTCGCATAGTGTCGTTCAGATTCCTAAAAACGAACTGCAGTTCATGATCTCGTTGAACGGTGTCTGAAATGTTTATCTTCGCGGCATCGCTCTCTTGCAATGTTCGTGAGTTCCAGAACAAATCGGTCTGTGACTTCATTGAATACTCCGATATCTAGCCAGCATCATCGGCGCGGCCCGCCGAACACTTGCATTGCCGAAACTACCGACTCTACCGCCTGGAGCAGAATTGGCAGACGATTTGTCAGATAGATGTCATGTCCAAATCGACTAAGATGCAACTGATCCTCCAAAACCAGATCATCGTAGGAAAAGCGCCCTTCGCGGACGACATCATCGAATGCCGTCTCCGCGTCTGCCAACAGGACGTTCTTACTACAAGCAACCCGCCGAATGATCGCGTTATAAGCTCGATTTGCGTCTTCGTAAGTATGGTCGGCGTAAGGTAGCAGTTTCACCGTCCGCGTCGTCGGATGATTAGTGCCCAGGATGATCTGAGTGGCACCGAAAATGCGCCCCCGGTCGACAATTTCAGATAGATTGGCGGCAAACGCGTCGGGTGAGACGCGGGGTGTCCGCGGTCCGTCTCCCAACCATTGCAATCATTCATTCCGAACTGAACGTACAAAACTTGAGGAGCATGGGATTGTACATCGTACGGCATCCGTTCCAGTGCCATCCGTGTTGTGTTCCCATTAATTGACGGATTTTGAACTGTGAACTGGCTCCGGACGCCTAAATGCCCCGCGATGGCAGCACCTAAACGAGGCACCCAAGTTTCCCACGGCGAAACGCCTTGACCGAAGCAAATCGAATCACCGAAGAAGAACACGCGAAGTGTTTCCTCTTCACCCAGTTCACAATTCCGATACACGTTCATTCACACTGGCACCTGACCGATGATTATTGGACTGGTCAGTTTTACCTGATACAGCTCCAGTACAAATCAAGACCGCAAATCCGTGGTAACGGCGACGATAGGAGTTGATCGCGTCTCCACAGCAAGAACGGAAGCTCCTGGTTTGCGTTTTCAGTTCGCGCGCGGAATTCGGCGAACTCGCCGCAAATGGAGCGCAACGATCTGATGGACACGAATTCGGTAGCCGGAGCAAGAGACCCGTCTTTCGCGTGATCGTAGGTGGAGGTCTTCCCATCGCGGACGGTGCCCGTATGGCCACGCAGCTCCTGCACGAGGTGAAGAATGGTTCGCGTGGGCTCGTTCCAGAACTGGCGATAAGAAAAAGCGTAATAGACCATACCAATAAAGAGACCACCAGGCGTGAGCAGACGGCGGCAGGATGCGATCGCAGCGCGCATGTCGCCAGTGTGGTGCAGGCAGCCTATGGCGACGATCACGTCGAACGTGCCAGCAGCAAAGGGAGGCGCGAGAATGTTGCCCCGAATGGCTTCGCCCGGAAGTCCGCTCTGGCGCAAACGGTCATTAACCATGGCGACGGCGTTGGCGGCGATATCAAGGCCAATGAAGACTGCCCCGCTTTCTGCCAGCTTTTGCGAGACAGTGCCGTAGCCGAGACCGATTTCGAGACACGCTTGCCTTTGAGATCCGCCCAAGGAATATGCCGGTCAAGATAGGGGTAATATCTAAGGAAATTCTGATCGTAGCGTCGCAAAAACTCCATCGTGGCGTCGGTAATACCCAACGCGCGCCGCGGATGACCCACAGAGTTCATCCCAGAACGAAGCGTTCGCGGTGTCGATGGCTGTTTGATCTGAATGCGCTGTTGGGTGCGCCATAAATTCGAAGTCCTACTTGCCGCTTACAACTTTTCTTCTCGTCTCAAGAATATACCGTAAGGTGCGTGTGAATTCGCGCAATTTGTCACCCGATTTTGATCCTGCTGGAAGAATTGACGAGGTGTGACGATTTGAGCTTTGCGATTATCTCAGTCGGGTACTTTCCGGCAGTATGCGATGAGGAAGAGTTTCCCATCCTGCTCGGCGAAATAATCTCCCAGCTGGCCGCCAGCCTCCCTCAGAACATTGAGCAAGCGGGCGGTTTGCTCGCTGT
Organism: uncultured Alphaproteobacteria bacterium; assembly: GCA_963850245.1. Classification (GTDB taxonomy): domain Bacteria; phylum Pseudomonadota; class Alphaproteobacteria; order Rhizobiales; family Xanthobacteraceae; genus BOG-931. Next base: position 32,466 of record CAWKLA010000008.1, read on the forward strand.
AAGGTTTCACGGCAATTGTGCGGGGTTCAGGATGCTCGATCGTCGGAATTTCAATATCCCCGTAGTCGCCGTACTCGACATGATGGATTAACTCAAAAGCTGCAGGCCCGGCCTGTTCTAAAGCCGTAATTTCCAAACCTTCGACGCGACCAAGCAAGCGTCGAAGGGCGTCTCGTTAAATAGAGAAACGTGATAGGGCGGCACCACATTGGGTGACGAACCAGTGGGAAACGAACGCATTGAGTGGCGAGAAATGCGGCAGCACGGTCACCAGCCATCCGCCCGGCTTGAGCAGGGCGGCGTAGCCCGTGAGGAAGTTTAGTGGGAGAGGGATGTGTTCCAGAACTGCCACCGAGGAAATTACGTCGAAGCGTTCGTCTTGGCGGAGCAGTTCGGACAGATCGCCTGTAACAACCTCGAAATCGAACAACTCGCGAGCGATGGCGATCGATTGGGAGTTGAACTCGTTAAGTTTAACCTTCCAGCGTGGCCTGATCTTCCGAATGAGATGAGCAAAAGCGCCAAGGCCTCCTCCGACATCCAGCCAAGTGCCGGTCGTGCGCTCGTTCGACGCACGACGAATCGCCGCCTCCAAAATGTCGCGTGGCGCCGAAAAAGGCGTGTTGGCGCCGCCCTTTTCTAGAAGCGGCCGTTCGAACAGTTCGCGGACGCGCGAGTAATATTCTCCAGCATACAGCTTCGTCATGATCTCAGCAGTCGGATAGGGATCGACGCAGATAAAACCGCAAGTGCCACAGCGGACGTGGCTGAACCCATACTTAGAGAAAGCCTCAACCAGTGGACCCTTACCACAGGCCGGACAACAAAGATGGCGCGGCCAGCGGTCGGGATAGCCACCTTTCGCCATGCAGATTTGCTCGATCTCGCCTCTTAAAGTCGTGCCGTTCGCTCCAACCAAGACAGGGGCGGTCGGCACCAAGATAGGGTCTCTGCCGCGGGCATCTGGCTCGATCGCGGCTCCATAAACCTTGTCGAGCACCGCGGCGTGTCTGAGCACCGGATTGAGCAACACGGGAGCGCCGAGATCCATACCGGCGTCATCTACGGTGAATGGATAGTACAAGTGACGATATTCGTAAAACTCCCAGGTGCCCGGTTCGTTGGGCAGCAGGCCGAGCGACAGAATGTATTCGCCTTTGCGAAAAGGAACGTAATCGAAGTCAAGTGTAAGGGTGCCGCGGCGCGCTGCAGGAAAGCGATCCGACGCTTTGTCGTAACTCTCGCGGGTCTCGAAAGGCCTTATGTTTTGGGTGATATATTGCGCCACGGGCGAGAGGTCGTGTTTGTTATTGACCGCGAGCGCGATGCCGAGCGTCGGCTTCGGCAAAGGCCCATCCACGCGATATTGTATCTTAAGAGTGAACGGCTGGAGCAAAGTAAGACGCGTCGTCAGCCGATCCTCCTGATCGAAAAGTCTGACGTTCTCGATGAAAACTGGGCCACGGCGGAAGACCTGCCGGCCGACGGCGCCTCCCTGCTGGAATATCGAACCCGGTGCGGCCCCTCCGAATGCCGCTCGATCGACCAGAGAGAGCGACCGTGATTGTTCCGGGAAGACCAATGCGGAACTAGCATCGGACAGCGTTGCGGGGCTGACGGTCGAAGGTGATTGAGCAGATTGGTCTTCGACGGTGGAGGCGGCAAGATCGTCGTCGACCGTCTCGATCCAGCTTGCCAAATCAGCACTTTGGTGCGCGGCCAAGTCGTAGGCCTGCACGACTTGGATGGCGGGGCCAACCATTCGGATCGCCCCGCGCTCCATCCACATGACACGTTGGCAAAGCTGTGCTAGCAGGCCTGTGCCATGCGACACTAGAAGCACCGTGCGCCCGCCCGAACAAAGTTGCCGAATGCGGCGCAGGCACTTTTGAACAAAAGCGGCATCACCGGCGGCCAACGCCTCGTCGATAATTAGTATGTCGGGATCGACGGCGGTCGCAATCGAGAAGGCCAAACGCGCCCGCATGCCGCTCGAATATGTTTTCACCGGCCGCTCAATAAAGTCGCCAAGACTGCTGAAGGCAACGATACTTTCGATCTTGCGGTCCACCTCCAACCTGTCCATGCCGTAGAGCAGACCGCTTAGATATATATTTTCACGCCCGGAGTACTCTGCGTTAAGACCGAGCCCCAACTCAAGGATGGCGGTGATGCGCCCGGCGACTTCGACCGATCCGGCTGTTGCGTTCAACACACCGGTGATGATTTTCAGCAGCGTCGACTTGCCAGCACCGTTTGAGCCGATGATGCCGAGCACCTCGCCGCGTGTGACCTCAAAGCTTAGGCCATTCAACGCGCGGAAAATTGTGTGTCGCGGACGACGCGTCACAACCTCCAAAGCAAGGTCAAGCGGACTTTGGTAGACCTCAAATTCCTTGACCAAGTTACTTACGATGATGGCGGCGTCGCCACGACCGCAATTCCCTTACAGAACGCCGGCTAAGTAGATGCGCAAGCGGACAAACACGTACGGAGCCGGCGGCCAGCGAACCCATCGATAGCGCCACAAGCGCAGCCCAAGCAAACGGGTGAACGATCAATTCGAAATAGAGAACGTCCTGGTAACACCAGATCAGCGAACTGAAAGGATTGATAGTCAAAATGAAACGCAGCGGCGCGGGCGCCATATCCGGCAGATACATAATCGGCATGAGATAGATATTGACGAGTCAGAAACACCCGCAAAATTTCTGGAACATCGCGAAAATACGGAGTGATTGCTGCTAGCAACAAAGCGAGCCCCCACAGCATTAGAAGATGCAGCCCAAAGAGCACCGGCAGGAGCAGAAAGGTCGCCGGTATCGTCCCGCGGGCGACAACGATGTAGATCACTGTTGCAGCGAACAGCACGAACTGCACCACGACAGTCGAGACGATCGTTTTAGCTACCAGAACTTCGATCGGAAACATTACGCTTTTAACAATGGAAATATTCTCGACAAGGACATTGGCGGTGCGTGACAACACGTCTTGGGTGAAAAGCCAAGGAACGAGGCCGGAGAACAGATAGATCAGATAATCGTTCGGATCTCGGCCCTTCGATGCGGACCTTGAAAACCATGGTAAAAAGAAACGCATAGACCGCAAACTGCAGGAGCGGATGCACGACGAGCCACACGACGCCGGCAACTTGCCCGGCGTGCATGTCGGTCATATCGCGCCGCGCCATCTCCCAGGACGAGCGACCGTTGCTTGATGATGGAGCCGCCAATCGCGGGCGCGCCGAACGAGCGCACCGTAGGTTACGCCTTCGCGGTCAAATCATCGGTCTTTGCCGTGCACGGGAGCTACCATGCGGCTTCAGTTCAGCTGCAATCGTCCTACTGATGTTAACCTGCATCCGGCATGTCCCTTGCTTTGCGGCAAAGCGCGAAGCCGCTAGTCGACCGCCTCGAGCTGGTTCGGCGCGGTTTCGCGATAGCGCCGCTTGGTCGCCGGGCAAACAAGATCCTTGCCGAGGCGTTCGCCGTGATGGCTCATCCAGCCGATGCGGCGCGCCGGAACGCCGGCCATCAACGCAAAATCCGGCACGTCTTTGGTCACGACCGCGCCGGCGGCGATAAAAGCGTAGCTGCCGATGGTGTGGCCGCAGACGATGGTTGCGTTGGCGCCGATGGTGGCACCGCGCTTGACCAGCGTTGGGCGGAACTCGTGTCTTGCGCGAAATCGCCGAACGCGGATTGACGACATTGGTGAACACGCAGCTTGGCCCACAGAAGACGTCATCTTCCAGCGTCACGCCTTCATAAAGGCTGACGTTATTTTGGATCTTGCAGTTGTCGCCGACCGTCACCCGCGGCCCGATCACCACGTTCTGGCCGATTGAACAATTGCGGCCGATCGTGACCTCGCCGAGAATGTGGCAGAAATGCCAGATGCTGGTGCCTTCGCCGATCTGCACCGGCTCATCGACATACGAGCTTTCGTGAATACGAACGTTGGAAAGCGTGAGTTCGACTGGCGTCGCCGTCGATTCATGATTGATGCCGCGCGACGAGCGGATGGCGCTCGCCACGATTGAGATCGATTGCCGCCTTTCGGAAGTCCGAAACGATATCGACCGAAGGCCGGACGTCGGCGAGCGTGAACCCGCGGCCGCTGACGATCTCTTCATAGCTGCGGGTATGGAGATCGGTGAACCCTTCCGAAAATTCAAACTGCTCATCGTCGATGGTGATCGACCGGTAGGTTGTTTTGTCCTTGGCGATCGTCGGCGGCAGATCGTTGCGATCAACTGACAGGAACCAGCGGATCGACGCGCGGCCGCACATCAAATATCCGGCGGCGCGTGAAGCATCGCGCAGGTGCGCCACATTCACCGACGGCGGTCCGAAGATATACGAAAGCATATCGAAAAAATGGATGCCGATATTGGTGGCAACGCCGCCTGACTTGGCAGTCATCGCCCTTCCAGGACGTGTGATACCAGCGGCCGCGCGAAGTGATGTAGGTTAAATCGATCGAAAATTCGTTCCGCTGATCGGCGGCAACCTTTTCCTTCAGCGCCTTGATGGCCGGGTGCAACCGCAGCTGCAATATGGTCGAAACCTTGCGGCCGGTGCGCTCTTCGATCTCCTGCAGACCGTCGATATTCCAGGGATTGAGAACCAGCGGCTTTTCGCAGATCGCGTCGGCGTTCGAACGCATGGCAAACCGGCAATGCGCGTCGTGCAGGTAGTTCGGCGAACAGATCGAAACATAGTCGATCTTTTCGCCGCGGCGACTCATCTTGTCGATGTGCCGGTCGAACCGCTCGAATTCGGTGAAAAAATGCGCATCCGGAAAATGGCTGTCGATAATGCCGACAGAGTCGTTCGGATCGAAGGCAACCTTGAGATCGCCGCCGACGGCCTTATAGCTTTCATGTGGCGGGGCGCGACGTAGCCGGCGGCGCCGATCAACGCAAAACTCGTCACCATCTATCTCCGTCGCCCATGTCGTCAGATTTTCGCTTCACAAAAGCTACCGCAGTCCGGGTGAAATCGCCTCACCCGGTCACGTTCGACATCCAGTTCGCTTGACGCCGCCGTCAGGCGGCAGCGACCGAGTCGGCGTCGAGCAACACCCGAACCTTTCGCCCGAGCAAATCGAGGAGAACGGATACCCGTTCAGTTTCGTTCATGCCCTCGAACAACCCGATGCAGTCGGCAAAGGCGCCATCGAGGAGACGAACCCTATCGCCGGTCGCAAAGCGAGGCCGCGCGGGAAGACGAACCATTCCATGTTCGTCTTCCCGACGGCGCAATTCATCGATGATGTCATCGGCAATCGGCGCCGGATCGTCTCCGTTGCATACAAGCTGGGTGACGCCGAACGTCGAACTAATCGATCGCCACCGCTGCGTCGCCATGTCGACCGCGACAAACAGATAGCGAGGGAAAAGCGGCGCCAGCACCGTCTCGACCCGGCGCGCATGCCGCCGTTTTTTGAGGTAGCGCGGCAAATAGGTCTCGAAACCCCTGGCGGGCAAGATGCGCGACCGCCTTGCCCTCAGCGCGGGGACGGGTCTGCACGACATACCAGCGGCTGGCGGGAAAAATATTCACGGCCGGGCCTCCGCGTTCTTGCTGGCTTTTTGCAGCAGCGCGGGCACCAACACGCGATCAGTCCCGAACCGCGCGGTCGCCGCTTTTATGGTCGCGGGTGTCGTCTTGAGATCGGTGACGATGACGCCGTCAAACGAGCCGGCAACTTCATCGTAGCCGCGTGCGATCGGAAAACCAACGAACCGGGTAAGATTGCTTTGCCCGTCCACAATGGCGACAATCTCCACGGCGCTCTCCCGAGCGCAAATGGTGGCGATTTCAGCGAGATCCGAAACACCGGCAAGCGCGACGCGCGTGATGCCCCGCTCGCGCGCGGTTTCGAACGCGACCAGACAATCCGATTTGGCCTGGCGGAAAAATGTGAAGGAATAGGTCAGGTATTCGAGGGACAGACGGGATTTTTCGGCAAAACCCTGCGGCGTCAAGTAGTAGGCATATCGCCGTGCCGGTGCCTGAGTAGCCTTGACCAGCCCCTTCTGAATGCAACGGTTGAGATAGGCGTTGACGAGACCCACCGCCATTCCAAGTTCCGCTGCAAGTCGACGTTGGGTTTTGGCGGCGTCTTGCTCGACAGATTCGAGCAGTCCGAGTACCACGCGCTCGTCTTCACCCCGTCGAGCTGATGTCGCCACGCCATCCTCCGGTGACTTCGTCTAGCGTGTTCACGGCATGAACGTCAAGCCGGATGTTCACACCATGAACACCCTCAATCCCCAATGTCCCCTTTCGTTTAATGAGCTGATTTTGTTAAGTAATTCTAGAATGCGAGTGCCACGATAGCGCTCGCCTCCGTCACGGGCTTTGACGCGTCGGAACGTGGTGCATCCCGGTCCGTGAACTCAAGTTCCCGAAGCTCCGAGCGGAGTTGGGGTAGACCCTTCTCCAGGGGCCGTCTCATTATGCCACGAGGAGTGGTCACCCGGAATACGTCGTCCAGGAGATATAAAGCCATCGCTAACGAGCAAAAGGCATCGAATTTGGAATACGTATTGCGAAACGGCGTCCGCCCGCTTTACCGTTAAAAAATAGGCTGGTCATGTAGGTGAGTTACACAGTGGGTTTGATATGAACTTGACCCGTTTGGCTGCCGTTTTGAGTGGGGCAGTTCTTGTAACGACAGCAATCATTCAGCCAGGTCTTTTTGGCACTCTTGGTATCCTCGTCGCGGGCGGCATCCTGTTTCTGGCCGGTATCGTCCTCGCGCTCGCTAAGGACGGCAACAATACTGCAGCAAAAGCGCGACAGGCGAGCAGCGTTAGCCAAGCTCCCCCGACAGTTGCTACGGGCACGGCAAGAACACGCTCAGATGGCGCATAGCCGCCAGCGTCGCCAAGCTGCTGGATTCGATGCTTGAGCCAAGAGACAATAAGTTTGAGCATTGAGCGCGAGACTGACTGGATAATTTTACCCCCATGGCATCCGAAAAAAATTTGCGAGAGCAGTTCGTTTCCGCCAAGACCGCCGCGGATTTCCTCGCGGTCTGGCTCAATCACCGGTTGCTTTCCGATGCGAACCAGAAACTACTAGACGATTATTACAAGAACTTCGGCACAATGGATTCGCCACGTCTCCGGCACTGGTACAATCAACAATCTGCCGAAGCTGACATGATCATACGATCAAAGCCCGGGCTTCGTGTCTTGGAGGTTGGCGTCGGGACCGGGACTGAATTTTTGTGGTGGGGGATGCTCGGCGCTAATGCGACTGGCATCGACGTGTTTCAGCATTGCGTCGATGCGACCGCTGAGCGTCTCGAAGTCCTCCAACAAGCAATCGGACAGGAACTCAGGTGCTCGCTACAGACGGTCCAAATAACTGATTTCGAGGACGGGGCGGGCTTTGATTTGATCTGGATGGAGCAAGCCTTCCACCATCTCGAGCCACGAGCAGAGGTGTTAAAACAAATCGCCAAACTACTTCGCCCGGGCGGCCGCGTCGTCTTTTCAGAGGCGAACGCTCTCAACCCATTGCTGCAGCTGCAATTACTGCGAGCGCGCGGCCTAAAAATGTTTCTGGCGGTCGAAACCGACCGTGGCAAAATAATTTATGGCAACGAGCGCGTGCTGTCTCGCGGATCACTCAAGCGCCTGCTCGAAACGGTTGGAATAGAGCAGGAATCTTCACGCTATTACCGGGTGTTTCCAGCTCGGCCAATCTTTGAGCCGCTATTTGCGCTGGAGCGCCAAATCTCCTCAAGTCCCTGGCTGGCGCCGATCTTTACCCACTACAATCTGGTTGGCCGAAAGGTGGCTTAACAAGCAGCCCACGACGCAATTCGCGACAACAACGCCACTGTTTGCCAAGTTACAGGGACTAGCCGCGCGCTAAGCGGTTTCTCCAATTCTCTGAGCGGGAAGTCGTCGCAGCGTTCGATAATGCCATTTTTCATTGAGGCCAGAGAATTCAATCTATTGCGAGCGAGGCCATCCATGGATAAAGGTCGCGGCCTTAGCGGCTTGAACGGGGATGAGATTGCGTAAAATCGCGGTAGTGGGGCTGGGATATGTCGGGCTTCCTGTCGCCGTGGCATTCGGCCAAGCCGGCATGTCCGTGATCGGCTTCGATATCAACCCGGAGCGGATTCGCGAGCTGAAAGCCGGCAAGGATATAACGCGCGAGATCAATTCCAGCGGTCTCAGTCACCGGACTCTCACTTTCACTTCGGATCCTCTTGCTCTCAAGGCAGCAGATTTCTTCATTGTCACCGTGCCGACGCCGATCGACGATGCTCGGCGCCCCGATCTGACCGCCCTTTTAAAGGCGTCGGCAACAGTCGGACGAGCCCTCAAAACCGGCGACATCGTCGTCTATGAATTTACGGTCTATCCCGGTGCCACGGAGGAAGACTGCATTCCCGTGCTGGAACAGCAATCCGGCCTCAGCGCAGGAGACGATTTCGCGGTCGGCTATTCGCCGGAACGGATCAATCCGGGCGATCGGCGCCACCGTTTCGAGACCATCACGAAGGTGGTTTCCGCCCAAAACGACAAGGCACTTGATGTTGTTGCTGAAGTATACGGATCGGTGGTGACGGCAGGAATCCACAAGGCCCCATCGATCAAGGTCGCCGAGGCTGCAAAAGTCATCGAAAACACCCAGCGAGATATCAACATTGCTTTGATGAACGAGTTGTCGGCGATTTGTCACTTGCTGAAGATTGACACCACGGATGTCTTGGCCGCGGCGCAAACAAAATGGAACTTCCTGCCATTCACGCCGGGCCTGGTAGGAGGTCATTGTATCGGCGTCGATCCCTATTACCTGACGCATCGCGCGGAACGGGCCGGCTACCTTCCGGAAGTCATCCTCGCCGGTCGACGCATCAACGATGGCGTCGGGCAGCGGGTCGCACGAGACTGCATAAAGCACCTGCTGCGCAATGGATCGGAGTCGAAGCTGGTCACCATTCTCGGGCTGACGTTCAAGGAGGACGTACCCGACATCCGCAACTCGAAGGTCGTCGACATCGTTCGAGAACTTACATCTTTCGGGGCTGCCGTGCAGGTTACCGATCCGCTTGCCTCGGCGACCGATGCCTACCGCGAATATGGCTTCGAGCTCATGGAAATCGACCGGCTGGAGCCCGCCGGAGCGGTGATCTTGGCAGTCGCCCACGAGACGTATCTAAAATCGGGATGGCGCTTGATTGGCTCACTCCTTAAGAACAGGCGCGGCGTAGTAATGGACGTCAAGTCGCGACTGGACCGAGCTACAATCCCGACTGGGATCGAGTTGTGGCGCCTTTGACGGCAGCCAGGGTTGACATATCATGTACGCGCTCTTCGTCGGACCTTTCAGAACTGGTTATCAATGACAGTGTCACGCATCAACCAAGCCGCGGTGGACGCTGCGAATAGCGCGTTCTGGGACGAACTTTGTGGCTCAGCCGCGGCGCGAAGTCTGGGCATCACTGGCAACGACAGAGCGTCGCTGAAAGCGTTCGACGATTGGTTTTTTGCGTTTTATCCGTATCTTTATAACTACATTGATTTTTCATCGTTGCGCGACCGCGATGTGCTTGAAGTTGGGCTTGGCTACGGAACTGTGGGGCAGAAGATCGCCGAGTCCGGCGCGCGTTATCTGGGGCTGGATATCGCCAGAGGCCCGGTAGACGGCCTCAATCATCGTCTTGAGCAAAGCGGCCTTCCCGGTCGGGCGATACAGGGATCGATCTTGGAACCACCGTTTGACGCCGGGAGCTTCGACTGTGTTGTCGCTATCGGATGTTATCATCACACCGGCGACCTGCCACTCGCAGTGGCGAACACGGCGAAGCTGCTGCGACCGGGCGGCCGCGCCATCGTCATGATTTACAATGCCGCCAACTACGTGCGACTGATCCTTGATCCTTTCACGACCGTGCGTCACCTGGTGCGTGGCGGTATCAAATCAACACCTGAAGAAATAAGACGTCGTTTCGACAAGAATGCAGAAGGGCAAGCTGCCCCGGAGACGGCCCTGGTCTCACGCAGCACGTTTCGCAAGATGCTGTTGAACCATTTCGCAACGGCGTCCGTATCCGCTGAGAACGCGGTCGCCCACCGACCGTTTCAATTCGTTCCGCGCAACATCATGTGCGCAACGGTCGGAAAGATTGCCGGTCTTGATCTCTACGCCGTCGCAACGAAGTAAGGCCTAATTGGGTGGCGTTTTACGTCCACCGCTCCCGCCACGCCTGCAGCATGAGCACCGTCCACAACTGATGCTGCCAGTTGCGCCTACCGGCGAGGTGCTCTGTCCAAGCACGCCGCACCGGCTCAACCCGAACCAAGCCATCCGCGGCCAGTCGCTCCGGAGCAAGCAGCGTTTCCGCCCACTCACGCAGCGGCCCGCGCAACCAGGAATCGATCGGTACTGCAAAGCCCATTTTCGGTCGGTCGATCAGGCGCCTCGGCACGTAGCGATCGAGCACTTGGCGTAGCAGCCACTTTCCCTCGCCACCTCGGATTTTAAAGTGTCGACGGGAGTGTCCATGAGAATAGCCGACGACCCGATGGTCGAGCAAAGGCACCCTGCCCTCCAGGCCGAAGGCCATCGTCGCCCGGTCCACCTTAGTGAGGATGTCGTCGGGCAAGGTAGGTGACGAGGTCCAGAAATTGCATGCGCGAAACGACGTTCTGGGAAATCGGCCAGCATGACTCGTATCCGACATCGGCCCAGAAACGTCGTGCCCGGCGACAGCGATTTCTTCCGGGCGTTGCCATTGACTGACCAAACTGCGGTAGATTGTTTCGGGCGCCGCATCATCGAAAAGGTTCGCGACCTTTTGCAGCTTATCACCGGCCAGCGTTATTTGCGGCAGGAACGGCAGCCAATCAAACAGCCGTGTCCAGGTGTCTGGCGTCATTGCACGCAAGGCTGTCGCGATGGGGCGATGCAATCCGTCGCGGAACGGTCTGGGCAAGGCGCAGGACCTTTTCTGCCCATAGGTAGCGATTATAGCCGGCGAACAACTCGTCGCCGCCGTCGCCAGATAGCGCCACCGTCACGTGCTTTCGAGTCAATTCTGAGATCAGAAGAGTCGGGATTTGCGAACTATCGGCGAATGGTTCGTCAAACCAATCGGCTAAGCGTGGGACCAAATCCAGCGCGTGCTTCGGCTCGACGTAGAATTCGGTATGTTCGGTGTCGCAGATGCGACGCGACACTTTTTGCATAACGTGCTTCGTCGTAGCCGGCCACGTTGAAACCCGATAGAGAATGTCTTCACTGGCCGCGTGCTTTGCGCTTGCATCAATGCCGACAACGGTGGAGGAGTCGATACCGCCCGACAAAAACGCCCCGAGCGGCACATCGGCAATCATCCGCAATTTTACGGAATCGCGAAGAAGCGCATCGAGCTGTTCGATCGCTTCCGCCTCGTCGGGTGCGGGGTCGTTACGTTGCTGTCCCGCAATCGCGACGGCCCTTGCATCCCAGAAACATTTTAGCTCTGGTGCCCCGCCCGCACGCAAGATCAGGATATGACCAGGCGGGAGCTTCGCTGCTTCGCGATAAATCGTCCGTGGTTGCGCGATGTAGCTATGCCGCAGGAAGCCAACAACGGAGTCTTGGTCGATCGTCGGCCTCCAATCGGGAACGGCGCGGAACGCTTTCAGTTGCGAAGCAAACAACACGCGTTCCGGTGTGGTCGCGTAATAAAGTGGCTTGATGCCGAGGCGATCGCGCGCCAGGTAAAGGGTGCGCGCGGTTCGATCCCACAGCGCAAACGCGAACATGCCAATTGTGCGCTCGATCGCAGCTTCCACGCCCCAGAGTGCACAGGACTCAAGCAGAACTTCCGTATCTGATTCGCTTCGCATGACGCGGCCGGCCGCACCAAGTTCGTCACGAACGGCACGATAATTGTAAATTTCACCGTTGAAGGTTATGACATAGCGACGATCAGCCGATAGCATTGGCTGGGCGCCACCCGGACTGAGGTCGATAATTGCCAAACGTCGCTGGCCGAGCACTGCGCCGGCTTCGGCATCGACCCAAAGGCCACCGTCGTCGGGACCCCGATGCCGAAGCGCCTCGTTCATCGCGTCGCCGATGTCACGCAACCCATCGGCCGAAGTCGAGGCGCGCCAGTCAACTAATCCTGCGATACCACACATCAAACAAATCTCGGGCTACAAGCGCTGGGCGTCACGGAGGGAAAGCGACAGCCAGTCGAGGCCTGGAATTCAACAGCTTAGACGTCAATAGATGGCGAACCACCACGGTTGCCCATCTCGCGTCATAACCCACCATAGCGTACATTGGCCAACCACGCATCGTGACGCTCGCAGGCGGATCGTTTCGCGTTGGCACAGACACGAGAATTGGCACGCCAATATCCGACATATGATATTATTTACTGGATTATAAACGACGCGCCTTGGGCGGCTTTGTGCCACCCGAAGTGCGGTAGCTGGGCAATACTTAGTGATTCTTAGCTATCCGCACAATTCCTCGAATGCGTGTTGGGCATGCAGAGTCATGAAATTCGATTTCGGCTGCACGCAACGCCGGTCGCGTACCGCGAATCCGCGGCTTGATAGACTTCAGGAAATCTCGAGCTACCGGATATGAAAATTCTCGTCACCGGCGCCTGCGGCTACAAGGGCACCGTCCTCGTTCCGAAGCTCCTGGCGCGGGGTGACAGCGTTGTCGCGCTGGACAGCATGTGGTTCGGCAATTTCCTCAAGCCGCATCCCAATCTGACGGTCACCAAGGGCGACGTTCGCGACAGCAAGAGCGTGCCGCTCGACGGCGTCGACGCCATCATCCACCTGGCTTCGGTCGCCAACGATCCGTGCGGAGACCTCGATCCGAAGTTGACCTGGGAGGTCAGCGCGCTCGCGACAATGACGCTTGCAGATCGGGCCGTTCGCGCGGGCATTAAGCGCTTCATCTACGCGTCCTCGGGCAGTGTCTACGGCGTAAAGGAAGAGGAGAAGGTCACCGAAGATCTCGAACTCGACCCGATATCCGAATACAACAAAACGAAAATGGTCGCCGAGCGCATCCTCTTGTCCTACGCCGACGACATGATCGTTCAGATCGTGCGGCCGGCGACCGTATGCGGCTGGTCGCCGCGCATGCGGCTCGATGTCTCGGTGAACATGCTGACCATGCAGGCCCTGACCAACGGCAAGATCACGGTCTTCGGCGGCAACCAGGTCAGGCCGAACATCCACATCCAGGACATCACCGACCTTTACGTTTTCCTGCTCGATCGCCCCGACGTGACAGGCGTGTACAACGCCGGCGTCGAGAACCTTTCGATCATGCAGATCGCCGAGCGGGTGACGAGCACGATCCCGGCCGATATCGCGGTGACACCGTCGAACGATCCGCGATCCTATCGGGTGAACTCGGACAAGCTGCTGGCCACCGGGTTCTCGCCGCGCAAGACCGTCAATGACGCCATCGACGAGATCGTCGCCAAATATCAGTCGGGCGAGTTGAGAGACGAGGACCGCTACCACAATCTGAAGTGGATGCAGAGAGAAGTCGTGTCATGACTGTGATGCAGCCCAAGGATTTGCACGCCAAGGATTCCCCTGCCGACCGCATGCGGGCATATGGAACGCTTGCGCGCGAAGTCATCGCCGCAACAGATTTGTCCGGCGTCGAAGACCTGGCGCACGAGCTTGCCGATTGCTGGCGCAGCGGGCGGCAGGTGTTCCTGTGCGGCAACGGCGGCAGCAGCGCCAATGCCGTGCATATCGCCAACGACTTCCTCTACGCCGTGTCGAAGACGCCGGGTTCGGGGCTGCGCGCGCAGGCGCTGCCGGCGAATGCCGCGGTCGTCACCTGCCTCGCCAACGATGAGGGCTACGACACGATATTCTCGCTGCAGCTCGCGGTGCTGGCGCGGCCCGGCGATGTGCTGATCGCGCTGTCCGGCAGCGGCAACTCGCCGAATATCCTCAAGGTCCTCGAGCAGGCCAAGCGGCAAAGCGTGCGCAGCTACGCGATCCTCGGCTATTCCGGCGGCAAGGCGAAGGCGCTGGCCGACGTGCCTATCCATTTCGAGGTCGACGACATGCAGATCAGCGAGGACCTGCAGATGATGGTCGCGCACATGATCATGCAATGGCTCGGGGCCAACCGCCCGGTTCAGAGCGAGGCCGCGCAGTAAACGTTGCCGCAGCGCCTCTCGTCTTTCAGTAAAGTCGCGGACTCTAGGGCGTGTCAGAAAAAATAGTCGTCATCGGCAGCAACTCGTTCTCCGGCGCGAGCTTCGTCGACTACGCGCTGGAGCGCGGAACCGACGTGATCGGCATGAGCCGCTCGGCGGAACCGTCGGCGGCTTTCCTGCCCTACAAGTGGCGCGGCCACGCCGGTGCGTTCCAGTTCTTTCCCTATGATCTCAACACCCATCTCGACGAGATCATGAGCCTGCTCGATCGGGAAAAACCGCGCTATGTGGTCAATTTTGCCGCCCAAAGCATGGTCGGCGAGAGCTGGAAACATCCGGAGCACTGGTTTCAGACCAACGTTGTCGCCGCGGTGAAACTGCACGACCAGCTGCGTCGGCGCGACTACCTCGAAAAGTATGTCAATGTCACCACGCCGGAAGTGTACGGCAGCACCGACGGTTTTATTCAGGAAAACGCTCCCTTCAATCCCAGCACGCCATATGCCGTATCGCGCGCCGCTGCCGACATGAGCCTGCGCACGTTCTTCGAGGCCTACAAATTTCCGGTCGTGTTCACCCGTGCCGCCAATGTCTATGGGCCCGGCCAGCAGCTCTATCGCATCATTCCGCGCACGATTTTCTTCTTTCGGACCGGCCGCAAGCTCAGCCTGCACGGCGGCGGGCATTCGCGCCGCTCCTTCATCCACATGCGCGACGTTTCCGACGCGACGTGGCGGGTGATGACGGACGGAACGGCCGGCGAGACCTATCACATCTCGACCGACGAAATCGTCTCGGTGCGGGACCTGGTTGAACGGATCTGCGCCAAGCTCGGCGCCGATTTTTCAAAAAACGTGGAGATTGTCGGCGAGCGGCTTGGCAAGGACGCGGCTTATATGCTCGACAGCGCCAAGATTCGCCGACAACTCGGCTGGAATGATCGCATCACTCTGTCGGAAGGGCTGGACGATTGCATCGCAAGGATCGATCACGATCTGGCCGAATTGCAGCGGCAACCGATGGACTACGTGCACAAACCGTGATGGCGCTTCATGACTGCTGAAGCCGGAACACTGCCCGCGGCAACGATGCCGGCAAGCGATCTAAGGCAGATCGCAAGCGTCATTCGCGCGCGGATCATCGAAAATTCGCACCGCACCGGAACGCCGCATCTCGGCTCCTGCCTCTCGTGCGTCGATATCCTCACCGCGCTCTACTTCAGCGTGCTGCGGATCGATCCGAAGAAGCCGCACGATCCCGAACGCGATCGCTTTATCCTCAGCAAAGGGCACGGCGCTCCGGCGCTGTTCCAGATCCTCGCCGAACGCGGCTTCTATCCGCGATCGATGCTTGGCGATTACGGCCAGGATGGGAGTCTCTTCGGCGAGCATCCGCCGACGCCAGATCACCTGCCCGGTATCGAGGCAGCGACCGGCTCGCTCGGCCACGGCCTGCCGATGGGTGTCGGCATGGCGCTCTCGGCGCGCATCCTCGGCCGCAAGCATCGGGTGTTCGCCGTGCTCAGCGACGGCGAGTGCAACGAGGGCGCCGTGTGGGAAGCGGCGATGTTCGCCGCCGGCCAGCGGCTCGACCACATCGCCGTGGTGGTCGACTACAACAAGTGGCAGGCGACGGGCCGCAGCGAGGAGATCATGGCGCTGGCGCCGCTGGTCGATAAATGGCGCGCCTTCGGCTGGCACGCCTGCGAGGCCGACGGTCACGACATCGACGCGCTGGTGCGCCTGTTGTCGGCCGTGCCCGATGGCAGCGGCAAGCCGCTGGCGATTGTGGCGCACACGGTCAAGGGTCGAGGCGTGTCATTCATGGAAGACGACAACAACTGGCATTACCGCATTCCGACCGCCGATGAAGTCGTGGCCGCGAAGAAAGAACTTGGAGTGGCGGCATGAGAAACGCATTCGCCGACGAAATCACCAAACTTGGAACGCTGGACAAGCGCGTGACGCTGCTGTCCGGCGATATCGGCAACAAGCTGTTCGACAACTTCAAGGCCAACAGCCCCGACCGCTTTTTTAATTGCGGCGTGGCGGAAGCCAATATGATGGGCATGGCTGCCGGGCTCGCCCTCAACGGGCTGCGGCCGGTCGTCTATACGATCACACCCTTCACCACGACACGCTGCTACGAACAGATCCGTGTCGACGTTTGTTATCATCACGTGCCGGTGGTGATCGTCGGCACCGGCGCGGGTCTTTCATACGTCGATCTCGGCCCGACGCACCATTCCTGCGAGGACATCGCGCTGTTGCGCGTGCTGCCGGGAATGACCGTGCTTTGTCCGTGCGACGCCAATGAACTGCGCGCCGCCTTGCGCGCGGCGCTCAGGCACGACGGGCCGGTCTATATGCGCATCGGCAAGAAGGGCGAGCCCGTCATTCACAAGACGCCGCCCGAACTCGAGATCGGCCGCGCCATCACGTTGCGTGACGGCAAGGATGTCTGCCTGATCAGCACCGGCAACGTGATGCCGCTCGTGCTCGATGTCGCCGATCAATTGGCCGCCGGCGGCATTTCGCCCCGCGTCGAGAGCTTCCACACAGTCAAGCCGCTCGATACCGCGCGCCTCGCCGAGGTGTTTCGGCAATACCCGATCGTCGCCGCGGTCGAGGAGCATAGCCGCATCGGCGGACTTGCCGGCGCGATCGCCGAATGGCTGGCGGCGCAGGAGCGCCAGCGCGCCGAGTTTCTCGGTTTCTCGCTCGCCGACCGCTTCCTGCATGAGGTCGGATCGCAGGATTACGCGCGGCGTATGCTCGGACTGTCGCCGGAGACGATCGTCGGCGGCATCAAACAGGCCCTCGCCGCGGCGGCCTGAAAGCCACTACCACGACCCATGCGTATTGGTCTCGATTTCGACAACACGATCGTCAATTACGACCACGTCTTCCATCTGGTCGCGCGCGAGGGCGGACATATTCCGGCGGACCTGCCGCACAACAAGCTTCAGGTGCGCGATTTCTTGCGCCGCGCCGGCAAGGAAGACACCTGGACCGAAATGCAAGGCTATGTCTACGGGGCACGCCTGACCGACGCGGCTCCCTATCCCGGCGCCGTCGATTTCATGCGCTGGGCACGCGATGCGGGTCACGAACTGCGCATCGTCAGCCACAAGACGCGCCATCCTTATCTTGGCGTGAAATATGACCTGCATCAAAGCGCGCGCGCGTGGGTCGAGCAAGTTTTGCGGGTGAACGGCGAGCCTCTGCTCGCGCCCGAGCACGTGTTCTTCGAATTGACCAAGACCGAAAAGCTCAAGCGCATTGGCGACGAGGCCTGCGACGTGTTCATCGACGACCTGCCGGAAATTCTGCTGGCTCCGGAATTTCCCCAGCCGGTCCGGCGTGTCCTGTTCGATCCCGATGGGCACCATCGCGACGTGACCGGTCTCACGTCGGTCGCCTCGTGGCACGAGGTCCGCGCGCACCTGGAAACCGCATGTGCGACGCCGCATTGACGGAGGCCGTCGGATCGCTGCTGACGGCCCGCGGCCTGGCCGACGGTGCAGTGACGCTTCGCCTCGGCGCGGCCGGCGGCAACAACCGGGTCTACGTTGTCGAGGGCGCCGCTGTTCCGCTCGTCGCCAAGAAATATTTCAGGAGCGCGCGGGATCAGCGGGACCGGCTGCACTCGGAGTGGTCGTTCGTCAATTACGCCTACGGCAGCGAAGTCGATTGCGTCCCGCAGCCGATCGCAGCGGACGAGGCGGGACAGATCGCGCTCTACGAACGCGTTCCGGGCCGCAAACTGGGATCGTCCGAAATCCGGGAGCGCGACGTGCTCGCGGCGGCGCAATTCTTCGACGCCCTTAATGATCCTGCGCGCCGCACCAGGGCGGAAAATCTGCCGCGCGCGTCGGAGGCGGGCTTTTGCATCGCCGAGCATTTCGCTTTGATCGACCGGCGCATCAACCGGCTGGTCAACGCGGACGAGACCAACAGCCGCGACGCCGAGGCAAATGCCCTGATCGGCGGATTGGATGAATATTGGCGAGACCTGAAAACATCGATCGCGCGCGAGGCCAACGAACTGTCGCTGTCGCTCGATGAAACTTTGCCGGTCGGGGAACGCTGTGTGTCACCCTTCGGATTTCGGCTTCCACAACGCCTTGCAGCGCCCCGACGGCTGCCTTTGCTTCATCGATTTCGAATACGCAGGCTGGGACGACCCGGCCAAGATGGTCGCAGACTTTTTTCTTCAGCCGGAAATTCCCGTCGACCGCAAGTTCTATGAGCCGTTCGTGCGGGCGACCATCAAGGGGCCGCGGGCGGACTGGCACAAACGCCGCATCGAATTGCTGCAGCCGATCTTCGCGGTGAAGTGGTGCTGCATCATGCTCAACCCCTTTGTCGTCGAACGCGCACAGGCCGGCAATTTCGCCAACCCGCTGCGCGACGAGACCGAGCGCAAACTGACACAATTGAAGAAAGCGACCGCGGCCTTTGCCGCGTTGCAATCGGGTGAAAGTGCATGGCGTACGTAGATTTCCTGTCGGTGATTCATAAGAGCACGAAGCGCGACTACCTGGCGCGCGTCAACGACGCGGAGTTTCCCAAGGCGAAGGCCGCCGCGCTCGCCAAGCAATGGGCCTTCGACTACTGGGACGGCGACCGCCGGATCAATTACGGCGGCTATCGTTACGACGGCCGCTGGGCCAAGGTCGCCAAGGCCATGGCCGATCACTACGGACTCAAGGCCGGCGACACGATCCTGGACGTCGGTTGCGGCAAGGGCTTCCTGGTCTACGATTTCACACAGGTCGTTCCCGGCGCCGATGTGCGCGGCATCGACATTTCGGAATACGCCATCGCCGACGCCAAGGCCGAGGTGAAGGACCGCGTTCAGGTCGCGAATGCGACCGCGCTGCCGTTTGCCGACAGGTCGTTCGATCTCGTCGTTTCAATCAACGCACTGCACAACCTGCATTGCTACGACCTCGACAAGGCGCTGCGCGAGATGGAGCGAGTCGGCCGCAACCACAAATACATTTGCGTCGAATCGTATCGCAACGAGGAAGAGAAGGCGAACCTGCTGTACTGGCAGGTGACGTGCGAGGCCTTCAACACGCCGGAAGAATGGGAATGGTGGTTCCACAATTGCGGTTACACCGGCGACCATTCCTTCATCTATTTCGAGTGAGGCCGGTCCGATGAGCATACCGCTTTCGATGCGTGCCGCGATCCTGGTCGAACAACGAAAGCCGTTGATCGTGGCCGACATCGAACTGCCGCGCGTGTTGGAGGTCGGGCAGGTTCTGGTGCGCATTCATTGTAGCGGCATCTGCGGCTCCCAGCTGGGTGAGATCGACGGCGCCAAGGGCGAGGATAAATTTCTGCCGCATCTGCTCGGCCATGAGGGCTCGGGCGTCGTGATCGAAGTCGGTCCCGGCGTGCGGCACGTGAAGGCCGGCGACCACGTCGTCCTGCATTGGCGCAAGGGTCTGGGCATCGAAAGCGTGCCCCCGAAATATCAGTGGGACGGAAAAGTCACGAATGCCGGCTGGGTCACGACTTTCAACGAATACGCCATCGTCTCGGAGAATCGGTTGACGGCAATCCCCGCCGACAGCGATCCGGAGATCGCCGCGCTGTTCGGCTGCGCGGTGACGACGGGCTTCGGGGTCGTGGTCAACGACGCCAGGCTGACCATCGGCGAGTCCGTTGTCGTCTACGGCGCCGGCGGCGTCGGCCTCAACATCGTGCAAGCGGCTGCGCTTGTTTCCGCCTATCCGATCATCGCGGTCGACCTGTTCGACACGAAGCTGGAATTGGCGCGATCGCTCGGCGCCACCCACACCATCAATGGGCGCAAGTCGGATGCGAAGACCGCGATCCGCGATGCGGTCGGCCCGGGCGGCGCGGACGTCTTTATCGACAATACCGGCAATCCCGAGATCATCCGCTTCGGCTACGACACGGTGAAGCCGGAGGGACGGGTCGTTCTGGTCGGCGTTCCCCGCAAGGGAAACGAGACGACGCTGTATACGCTGCCGCTGCATTTCGGAAAGTCGCTGCGCGGTTCGCACGGCGGCGAGGCCGAGCCGCATCGCGATATTCCGCGCTATCACGAACTGTATCGAGCCGGGCGCCTGGGATTGAAGAGCCTGATTACGCGGCGCTTCCCTCTTGACGACATCAACGACGCGATTGCGGCGATGCGCGACGGCCGGGTGGCCGGCCGTTGCATGATCACGTTATGAACGCACGCCGGAAGACAGCGCCGGGAGCCCTAAGCGTCCTCCGATGATGCAGGAAATGGAACGCGCGCTGACGGAGATTCGGTCGGCCTGCCCGACCGGCGGACGGGTCATATTCGTCTCGGGAAATTTCAACATCGTGCATCCCGGCCATCTCCGCCTTCTGAACTTCGCGGCCGAGTGCGGCGATTTCCTCGTGGTCGGCGTTCATCCCGACGGGTTCGGCGATACGCTGGTGCCCGAGGCGCTCCGGCTTGAAGGCGTGAAATCGATCGGCATCATCGATTACGCGTTCGTGTTGCGGACACCGCCGGACGAATTTATCCGCCGCCTCATGCCGCACATCGTCGTCAAGGGCAAGGAGCACGAGACCGCCGCAAATCCGGAACTGTCAGCGGTCGAAAGCTACGGCGGCAAGCTGTTGTTCAGCTCGGGCGACGTGCGCTTCTCTTCGATGGATTTGCTCCAGAGAGAGCTGCGGGAGACCAATTATTCCACCATCGTCAAGCCGTTGGACTTTCCGGCGCGGCACAACTTCAGCGTCGAAAAAATAGCGGCGCTCGTCGAGCAGTTCCGGAAATTGCGGGTCGTGGTGGTCGGCGATCTGATCGTTGACGAATACGTCAATTGCGAACCGCTCGGCATGTCGCAGGAGGATCCCACTCTCGTCGTGATGCCGATCAAGACCGACCGGTTTCTCGGCGGGGCCGGCATTGTGGCGGCGCACGCCGCAGGGCTCGGCGCCAACGTCCGTTATCTTTCCGTGGCCGGCGAAGACGAAGCGATGGAATTCGCCGAGCGGACGTTGAAACAATATCGGATCGCATGCGATCTCGTTCGCGATGTCAGCCGCCCGACCACGCTCAAGCAGCGATTTCGCGCCAATGGCAAGACGCTGCTGCGCGTCAGTCAGTTGCGGCAGCACGATATCAGCGCCGAACTGACGCGCAGGCTCGCCGACGAAATCATGGACGCGCTTGCCGACGCAAACCTGCTGATCTTCTCCGACTTCAATTACGGTTGCCTGCCACAAACGCTGGTGGACGACATCGCCACCCACTGCCGCGAACGCGGCATCATGATGGTCGCCGACAGCCAGGCATCGTCGCAGATGGGCGATGTGTCGCGCTTCAAGGGCGCCGCGCTGATGACGCCGACGGAGCACGAGGCCCGCTTGGCGGTCCGGGATTTCCGCTCCGGCCTGGTGGTGCTGGCGGAAGCGCTGCGGGTGAAGGCCGACGCAAAGGAGCTTCTGATCACGCTGGGCGCCGAGGGCTTGCTCATTCACAGCCCCAACCCGGGAAGCGGAAATCTCATGACCGACCGTTTGCCCGCTTTCAACACGGCACCGAAGGACGTCGCGGGCGCCGGCGATTGCCTCCTGACCTGTGCGTCGCTCGCGCTTGCGGTCGGCGCCGACATCTGGCAAAGCGCCTATGCCGGCTCGGTCGCGGCGGCCTGCCAAGTGAGCCGCGTCGGCAATCTGCCGCTCAAGGCCGCCGACCTGCTGACGGAACTGCAACTGTGAGGGCGCTTTTATTGTCGGCCGGAATGGGGACCCGCCTGCGCCCATTGACGCTGACGACGCCGAAATGCCTCGTCCCCATCCACGGCGTTCCACTGCTCGATCATTGGCTGGCGTTATTGCTCAATGGCGGAATTGAACGCACCCTGATCAACACGCATTACTTGCCCGAGGCCGTACACCAGCACATCCGGCAATCACCGTGGAAGGATCGTGTCGATCTCGTTCACGAGCCGGAACTGCTTGGTACCGGCGGCACGGTCCTGGTCAACAGGGACTATTTCGGCAGCGGCGCGTTTCTCCTGGCTCATTCCGACAATCTGACCTGGTTCGACACCGGCGCGTTCATCGCCCGGCACCAGGCGCGGCCGCCGCAAGCGCTGATAACGATGATGACGTTCAACACCGACGCGCCGCAATCCTGCGGCATCGTCGAGCAGGACGCTGACGGCATCGTCATCGGCTTTCACGAGAAGGTCGCCAATCCGCCGGGAACGCTGGCGAACGGCGCCGTTTACATCTTTGAACCACCCGTCATCGAATTCATGGCAAGCCTCGGCAGGCCCGTCGTCGATATCAGCACCGAAGTGCTGCCGAATTTTCTTGGCCGCATCGTGACCTACGAGAACCGCACCTACCATCGCGACATCGGAACGCCGGAAAGCCTGAACAAGGCGCACGCCGAATACCCCGACATATTTCGCAAGCTGAAATACGGTTAAGCAGCGCCGCGTCAATCATCGTCAGTCATGTCGAAAATCACAGCCATCGGGGGCGGGGTATTTGTCGATCAGGACCCGTTTCCCAGCGTTGGCCGGGCGGAGATCGAGTTTCTCGATCGCGGGCTTGCCGACAATCCGCGCGGCCGAACGCGATTGTGCACGCACAAACAGCTCGACGACCGGATGCACGAAATGTTCATCAGCTTCGTCGGCGGCAATTATGTGCGTCCGGCCAAGCACGTCGGAAAGGATGAGTCGCTGCACCTGATCGAAGGCTCGGGGGACTATTTCTTCTTCGACGAGCACGGCGAGGTTACCGACGTGGTGCCGCTTGGCGACTATCGGTCCAACCGCCAGTTCTATTGCCGGATTCCGGCAATGCGCAACCACGCGATCTTCATCCGGTCGGACCGGCTGGTTTTCCACGAGGCGACGCCGGGGCCTTTCGTTCGCGACAACACCATATTTCCCCCGTGGTCCCCGCCGAAGACGACGACGCGCCCGCCATTGAACGGTGGTTGGGCCGAACGCGTCCTCCGACGAAGGCGAGGCCGCAGATCAAGATGAAGCGCCTGACCGATCGCTCGTTCGTCGCCGACGCGTCAATCGTCAGCGTCGGACGAAACGAAATCGATTTCCTTAAAGCGGAGATGCAGCGCGCCAATATCGACGGGATTAGGCTAACGCTCACTCCCGATCCGGAAAGCCTACTGCGCGAAGCAATCCAGATCCGCGGCCGGCACAGATATGTCAGGCCGCACAGGTCGGCGCACGATCAATCCATTCACATCCTGGAAGGAAGCGCCGACGTTGTTTTCTTTGACGATCATGGCAGCGTCCTGAAATCGATCCCGGTCGGAAGTATCGGATCGGGGCGCGATTTTTACGTCCGGCTACCGGCGCGAACCTTTCATTTCGTGCTGGTGCATTCGGATATTCTGGTCACGCATGACGTCAAAGCTGCGCCACCAGACGATGACGAGGGCCAAAACCCCGCTTGGTCACCGATCGAAAGTGATGTGGATTCCGTGGGCGCGTTCCTGCGCAACCTTGGCGCCGCGGTGGCGGGCTGAACGCCGGCGGGGCGCTTTTCACGATGAAGCGAAAACCGCACGCATTGATCGTCGGAGGCACAAGGGGCGCCGGCCTCGTCGCCACGCGCCGATTTGCCGACGCCGGGTACAACGTCTCGGTGTTTGCCCGGCGACCTCCGGCGAAGCCCTCACCGTCGAGCCGCGTACACGCCTGGGCGGTCGACATTGCCGACGCCGACGCCATCCGGACGGCACTGCGCGATGTCACCAAACGCGGACCGATCTCCGCGCTGATGCTGTTTCAGCGATTTCGCGGCGAGGGCGATCAGTGGCAGGGCGAAATCGACACCAGCCTGACCGCGGTGAAGAATCTGATCGACATGCTCGTCGCGGAGTTCAAGCTCAGGGACTGTTCGATTGTCGTCATAAGCTCGATTGCGGCGCGGCTGGTCTCGCCGAAGAATGCGAGCCTGGGCTATCACGTGGCCAAGGCAGGTATCGGCCAGATTGTCCGCTACTACGCGGTGGCGCTCGGCCACCGCGGCGTTCGCGTCAATTCCGTGACCCCGGGCTTCTTTCTCAAAGAAGAAACGCGCAAGCACGCCTTGCAGAACAAAAAGCTTATCCGGCTGTTGAAGAGCGCCATTCCTGTCGGCCGGCTCGGTCTGGCGGACGACGTTGTCAACGCCGTGGAGTTTCTCTGCAGCGACCGCTCATCCTTCATCACCGGCCAGGATATCGTCGTCGACGGTGGCCTGAACGTGCAATATCCCGAGGCCGTCATCCGCAACATCGCCGAGATTACGTCCTGATGCTTTCGAACAGTCGGACTCTTTAACGATGAATGCCCTGTTCCGCGTGCGCGACGATTGTCGACTTTGTCATTCCCGTTCATTGGACCTTGCCGCACCGCTTGGCGAAATGCCGGTCGCGACGCCTAATTTCAAAGTCGTCGGCGTCGACAGGAACGCTCCAGTATTTCGCATGGCCGTTCCGCTCGAGCTCTACCATTGCCGCGACTGCGGTCACCTGCAAATCCTCCATATCGGCAACCCGGAAATTCAGTACCGCGACTACGTCTACACCACGTCGATCTCGCTTGGGCTACGCGAGCACTTCAAGGCGGCCGCGGCCAGGACCATGAAAAAACGCCGCCTGACGCCGTCGTCTTTCGTCGTCGAGATCGGCAGCAACGACGGCACGCTGTTGCACTATTTCAAGGAAGGGGGAATGCGCGTGCTCGGCATCGACCCCGCCGTCGAGATCGCCGAACGCGCCACGCAGGATGGCGTCGAAACGCTGCCGGAATTCTTCAACGAGGATCTGGGCGCCAAGATTGCCCAGAAATACGGCGTCGCGGACGTGATCATCGCCAACAACATGATCGCCAATGTCGATGACCTCGACGGCTTTGTCAGAGGTGTGAGCCGGATACTGGCGCCCAGCGGCGTATTCATTTTCGAGACCCAGTACGGCGTCGACGTTACCGAGAGCAACCTCCTCGATACGATCTACCACGAGCATCTGTCGTACTTTAAAATCCGGCCGCTGACTTCGTTCTTCAAGCGCTTCGGCATGCGGCTAATCGAGGTCGAGAATATCCCCACCAAAGGCGGTTCGATCCGGGTAACGGTCCAGTCGGAAGCCGGTGGCGATCCCGTGGACTCCTCGGTCGAACGTCACCTCGCCCGCGAAGCCGAGCTTGGCGTCGATCGCCCGGAGTATTTCCGTTCTTTCCTTGGCAAGATCGACGCGATAAAGCGCGAACTCCACGCGATCGTCGATCGCTGTCACGCCGACGGCAAACAGGTGGCTGGCTATGGCGTCTCTGTCGGCACGCTAGCGCTGCTCACCCAGTTCGATCTGACCAGAAAAATCGACTTTCTCTGCGACGACGACACGTCGAGGGGAAATATGCTTTCGGGTCCGGGCTACGACATTCCGATCGTATCGCCGAAGGACTTTGCGGCACGAAAGGCCGGGATCACCATCGTATTCGCCTGGCGCTATACCGATCCGATCGCGGCGAAGCAGCCGAATTACTTCGCGGCGGGGGGCAAGTTTGTCGTGCCGCTTCCGAACGTCACCATTCGCGGCTGAGACTAACGTGAACTGCGCATCAAGCGAAAAATTGGCGAATGACGCTCCGAACTCGGCTGCCGGTCCGCGCGCCAAATTAACCAGACGGCGTTCGGCCAGCAACGGCAAGTCGCTGTTTCTTGACCTGGGCGCCGATGTCGCCAAGTGGCGCACCGCGGACAGAATAGCGGTCGCCGTTCTTGCCGCCGCCAGATGACAGCATCGAGATCATCGCAACTCCCTTGCGCGGACTTCCGAACGCCCGCCTGGCCCGAAATCCCGTCAACCAGGCGGTCATCGCCTAACTTGAACGATAGGCTTCGCCTGGCGCGGGGAGGCTACGTTCATTTTGCCGCCGACGACGACCGCGGATCGCGCAACATGCCGCGCTAGGCGCGAAACGCCATTCGCCGAGCAACACGGCGCGCCGTAAGCCCTCGCAGCAAGGCGCCTGCCCGTTTATACATTCGCGCAGCCAATTGAAATCGAGGGCGCATCTTGTCTCGCCGCCGCGCTACTTCCGTCAATCACGATTCGCGCGCCGGTATGTCCCCACCCCGGCTCCTCTACGTCGTCTCCGAGGATTGGTACTTTCTGTCGCACCGGTTGCCGATGGCGCGTGCGGCGCGCGATGGCGGCTTCGAGGTTCACGTCGCGACGAGGGTCAAGGACGGCGCGGCGGCCATCGCGGCCGAGCAATTCATCCTCCATCCGATCCCGTTCGCGCGCGGGCGTTTGTCTCCTCTCGCATCGCTCGAGACCATATCCGCGCTGCGCCGAGTGCATCGCGCCGTCGCGCCCGCGATAACGCATCGGGTATCACTCCAGCCGTCGGTGCTCGGATTGGTGGCGACGCTCGGTCTGCCGGCCCCGTCCGTCAACGCGCTCACGGGTCTCGGCTATTCCTTCACCTCGTCGACCGCGAAAGCTCGGGCCGTCAGAATAGCGGTCGGCACGGCTTTGCGCCTGCTGCTCGACCGCACCGGCGTGGTCAGTCTCGTCCAGAACGAGGACGATCGCGCGGCGCTCATCGCGCTCGGCATTCCCAAGGCGCGGATCGCGCTTATTCCTGGCTCCGGCGTCGATATCGCGCGCTTCACGCCGCTGCCCGAACCTGCCGGTCCGCCCACCATTGCCTTCACCGGCCGCCTGCTCGACGACAAGGGCATCCGCACGCTGGTCGCCGCGCATCGGCTATTGCGCGCGCGGGGCTCGAACGTGGAATTGTTGATCGCGGGAACGCCCGATCCGGCCAATCCGGCGTCGGTGTCGCCGGACGAAGCGGCGTCCTGGAACGGCGAGCCCGGCATCACCTGGCTTGGGCAGGTCGACGACATTGCCGGCCTATGGGCGCGCGCGCACGTCGCCGTGCTGCCATCGCGCCGCGAGGGGTTGCCGCTTTCGCTGCTCGAAGCGGCGGCGTGCGGACGCGCCATGGTCGCCACCGACGTTCCCGGCTGCCGCGAGGTTGTGAAACCCGGCGTGACCGGGCTGCTCGTGCCGGTCGACGATGCGAAGGCGCTGGCGGAAGCCGTCGAAAAGCTGGTGCGGGAACCGGAGCTGCGGGCGCAGTTCGCAGCGGCGGCGCGTCGCCTTGTCGTCGAACGCTTTTCATCGGACATCATCGGCCGGCAAATTGTCGCGCTGTACCGGCATTTGCTCGGCGCTTCAGCGCCCGCCCTCACCGCACCGAGCCAGGCGTCATGAAGATTACGTTGAACCACGATCTCGCCACCTGGGTCGTCATTTGGGAGGCGATCCGCAGTGTGACGATAATCGCTCTCGCCGCGCTGCTCTGCGTGTTGCTGATCGCGGCTCTGCGTCCATTGCTCGCGCGCTACGCGCTGGCGCGGCCGAACGCACGATCGTCTCACAAGATACCAACGCCGCAAGGCGGCGGTATTGCGGTCGTGATAACAACCATCGTGACCGTCTGCATCGTTTTGCTTTGGTCGGGCGTCGTTGCGGCACCCCATCCGCTACCAGTCGTTTTCGCCGCCGTAATTTTGATCGCGGGTGTCGGCGCCGCGGACGACATCCGTTCGATCCCGGTCATCCCGCGGCTGCTGTTGCAGGCGCTGGCGGTCGCGCTTGTGATCTACACGCTCCCGAATGAGGTGCGCGTCGCGCCGTTCGTGCCGTGGTGGGCCGAGCGCATCCTGTTCGTCATTGGCGGCGTCTGGTTCGTCAACCTGGTCAATTTCATGGACGGCCTCGACTGGATGACGGTCGCCGAGGTCGTACCGGTCACGGCAGCGCTGGCAGTGGTCGGATGGCTCGGCGCGCTACCGTCGCTCGCGATCGTGGTGACGCTCGCCCTCTGCGGCGCAATGATCGGTTTTGCCTTTTTCAATCGACCGGTCGCGCGGCTTTTCCTCGGCGACGTCGGCAGCCTGCCGATCGGTTTGCTGCTCGGATGGCTGTTATTGGTGATGGCGACCGGCGGACATCTGGCCGGGGCGATCATACTGCCGCTGTACTATCTCGCCGACGCGACCATCACCTTGCTTCGCCGTGTCGCCCGCCACGAGCCGGTCTGGCAGGCGCACCGCACGCATTTCTATCAACTGGCGACCGATCGCGGCTTTTCCGTCATGCAGGTCGTCGCGCGAGTCTTTGTTGTGAACATCGCGCTCGCCGCCCTGGCAATCCTGACCGTTGTCGTACCGGGCCGGCTCACCTATGCCGCGGCGCTGGCTGCCGGCGTGATCCTCGTGACCGGCCTCCTCTTCGCGTTCACGCGGGGCAGGCGGTCGTAAAAGTTGTCTCACTCTTGCGACGAATAGCGGCGGCGGCCGGAACCTGGTTGGCGGCTCGATCCTCGTAACGTGCCTTTTATTTGGATTCGTGTGCGGCAGAAGATAAAGCAATCATCGAAAAAACCACGACGGCACGACCTCTTTAGCGGTTCCGGCTAGTTTGCAATCAGCCATAAATCGAAAAGGCAGCGTCCTGAGTATCGCTAAGCGAGGTACTGAAGCACTCATCCAGATAGAGTTGAAGTTCCGGCGCCCGGGTTGATTGCCCGGCGCGTTGGGAGCGTATTTTTCAGTGGCAACTGCAGCCGCGCTGCCAACGATTTTCCGTACGATTGACTTGGCAATTCGACTGCGAAATGCAATGCGATCGCAAGGGTTAGGACGACGACTAGGGCCAGAATTACGCTAACCCAAGCCGGCGCGCCACGCTCGATAGTATGAACCACGATAGTGTAGCCGAGCACGCCGTGACAGCGTAGAGCGGGTAGCTGATTTCAGCTAGCCCCAGCATTGGGCGAAGGAGCACTGCGGGCAGCGCTGCCAAGTGGTCGCGTCCGAAATAGGAAAGTGTGAATATGCAACCTGCCACGAGGTATACAATTGGTGCCGTCCACCCCTGGTCAGCGGTTCTGCCAAGACGCGTCGCTATGACAAAAGAAGACACGAGGCAGCACTGAATGGCAACGAGCCGCACAGTGGTAACCCGGCTGCGATAATGAAAATAGAATGCGGTACCACAAAGCATGAAACTGACATACACGGACATGGTTGCCATCCAACCCGCTATTGCGTGGAGGGGTCCACACAGTCGCAGTAGCATTTCACCGTAGAGTCGATCGAAATAGGCGAGTAACACGGTGCCGGAGGTCAAGGCGAATAATCGTTGATCGTAGCACTTGATCAACGGCATGACCGCTAGACATGCTGCATAGAAGAACATTTCGATTTCAAGCGTCCAGACGATACCGTCGATCGAGAGTGTCGACGTTGGCCAGCGCGTCACGATAAGGGCATTGAGTAGAATTTCGGCTGAAGAATAGGGAAAGGATTTGCCGGATAGCCCTGAATTAATTACAACGCAGAAAATCGCTATGGCGAGGCCAGCCAAATACGTGGGCCAAATGCGCAACACACGCGCCACCGCAAAACCTGCACGCGTTGTTGATGCCACTGAAAAAGGAATTACGAAGCCGCTGATTATGAAAAACAGAGCGACCCCGAAGTGGCCCCAGAAGTAGGCAAGCCCGAAATCGGTTATGGGAATAAATTTAATGTTTCGGATTACCGTCGCCATCGATGGGTAGGCGATCAAGGCGGTAATAACGTCTGGCTCGCGCCAAATCAGATAAGCCAAATGGGACGCAACAACTGTTGCAGCGGCAAGCCCCCGGAGGGCGTGGGCAAAAACGACGATGCGATTGACAACCATGGTACAGGCAGCAGGAATGGACTTGATTCAACCGCGACGCGACTACAGAAACGCTAATAGGGGCTCATTGGAGTCGGTTTTGCAAGGTCTAAAGCACCGGTTTGCGCAGCTGCTCCGGCAAAGATTTAGCGTAGTATTTGTGATGTCCCGGTTGGAGAGTTGCCGGCGGTCGCCCGGGACATAGCCGTACCGGGATGGCTGCAGAGATGGACTTACGCAGCTGCGTCCTGAGTGACAGTGTGAGGTGCCGACCGCTTTCCTTCGCGCCAAGCCATTAGCTTTCAGGTTGCCACGCCGGTACAATTAGCCTATGCGCGGATCGCCCCATTCTAAGAAGCTGAAAATCTGCCACTTGGTGGCAACGACGGACGGGGCGCTATGGGTATTCGAGCAACTGCGTGAGTTGCGCGATCGCCACGGTCACGAGGTGGCCGTGGTGCTTAGCGGAAAATCGGGGCCGTTGGTTGACCGGTTCATCGCCGCGGCCATCCCGGTTCATGTTACGGGATCGACTTCACCAGCAGTCCCAACCTTTTTGGACTGATGCATAAGGCGTTTGAAGCCGCCCGCTTTGGTGCCAACGCTTCGACGTCATGCAGACCCATCTTTATCATGCGATGATTGTCGGCAGGATCGCCGGCTGGATGGCGGATGTTCCAATCCGCCTCTCCATGATTGCCGGTCCTTTTCACCTTGAGGCCTATACACCGCGCTGGACCGATCGTGTCACCTGCTGGATGGACGATGTCATCATTGGCTCGTGCGAATATACTTTGAAGCTTTACTGCGCGCTCGGCGTCCCTCCCGATCGGCTAAGCCTCATTTATTACGGTCCCGCCATATAAAGGTTCCATCGAACGGCTTTGGCCGCGGGCGTCTTCCGCCGTGAGCTTGCCTGGTCGGACACGACGACACTCATCGGCATGGTGTCGATCTTCTATACCGAATTTGTAAAGAGTTGCTGGATACCGCCCGCGTTGCACGGCCGTGCCGGCAAGGGACATGAAGAGTTCATTCGCGCGGCCGCGACGGTGATACACGAATTCCCCGCCGCAAAATTCATTCTTGTCGGCTATGCTTGGCCGGGTGGCGGCGAAAAGGTTTTGGCGCGCATGCAGGCGCTGGCGGCTGAGCTTGGTCTTGGTCAGAGTGTGATCTTTACCTGCGGCGCAAGGACGTGCCCCAATCTTATCGCGACCTTGATGTTTGCGTACAGCCGTCGCTCAACGAAAACCTCGGCGGAACCATTGAATTGCTGCTGATGGAATGTCCTACCGTGGCCACAAGAGTTGGCGGCCTGCCCGACAGTGTTGTCGACGGCGTGACCGGTGTGCTGGTAAGTCCCGGCGACCCCAACGATCTCGCCCGCGGCATTCTCGAAATGTTGCGGTGTCCTGCACGTGCCCGCGCATTGGCCAAAGCTGGGCGCGAGCGGATGCTGACGCGCTTCACGCTGTCGAAGACGGCCGCCGACCTCGATAAACTTTATCAACGCCTCGCAGAACTTAGAGGAGGTTATCAATCGCTGGAGTTTTTACGCCTGGTTGCGGCGGGTGTGTTCTGTTTTGGGTTCTCGTTGCGTCTTCAGCTCTTCGATCTCAAACTCCTTCTGCTTGGGACCAAGGCTGGCGGCCATGGCGGCCTTCGACGTGGACTGGGTATTGAGATCGACGCTACTCTTTAGCGGCTACGCGCTCGTAGGGCGAGTCGCACCGGGCCTGGGGCTGCACAACCGCGTCGCGACTTCGCGAGCGATGATGTCCATGCGGCTCCGCAACAAATTGCTTGCGCTGCGCGCAATGCCAAAAATGTTGCTGTATCGCAGCTATGCCTTTGTCGGCAGAAATGTGAGCTTTGGCCTGCGGGCAAGGCTCGCTTCGCTGCGCGCGCGAACGATGATCCGATTGCGGAACGGTGGATCGGCTCTGCGCAGCATGCCAAAAATGTGGCTCTATCGCTGCTACGCTTTTATTGGCCGAAACGTAAGCTTTGGCCTGCGCGGAAGGCTCGCTTCGCTGGGCGCGCGAGCGATGATCCGACAAGGGAACGGTCGATTGATTTTGCGTAACATGCCAAAAATGTGGCTATATCGCTGCTACGCGTTTGTTGGACGCAATGCGAATATTGGCCTACGCTTAACGCTTAAAAGCGTGACGCAAATACTCATTCGCGACACCGATAAAATCTGATTGAGATAGAGCTTGTGATCAGATCGGTCGGCCGCACTTTTACATTGGTCACACTAGTCGACCCATGTGAAGTAAGACTACATCCGCGACGTCGCGCGAACTTATTGCCGCTTCAACAGATTATTCAATATTGTCGACGTTCGGAACTATCGCGCAATGCGCAACAACGCCGATGTAACAATCCTCGATCGCTTTGCACTCTTCGCCGCCATGTATTACGATCGAATTCCTTACAATCAAATAATTGATCAGTTTGTTATCTATTGTTCTTTTGACGGCCGATTTGCACTACTGGTCGCTGTTCCCGGACCTCATAAATCACGCGTTGGGCAAATCGACGCTGACGCCAGCCATGAGTGAGATGGGCGCCTGTTCGAGATGTTCGATCATCTAAGCATCCGCCACCTGATCGCTTGTTATAGTTGTCCGGAGCTCGAAACAAATCCAGCGCTATCGACCCGGCCTGATAACTCATGTCATCAACTTACACTTTGATCCGGCGATCTTTAGACACTATAAGGAGCAGAAAAAATACGATGTAGTCGTTTATGGTTCGACGCTTTCACAGACCTATGCCTTTCGCCACCGAGTGCTGCAATTGTTGATTGGGTCCCAGCAATTTCGAGTGTTGCATTTGAAATCTGAAGACCAACTCTATAATGAGCAAATTCGGATTGGCCTAGCGCGGAAGATCAACCAATCGTGGATGGGCCTAGCTACCGTTACCGACTTTAGCTATCTCGTTGGTAAATATTTGAAATACCGGCCTGCCGATCAGTTGTGTTGGACAGTATGAATGACCAGGGAGCGGCGATCTTCGGGGGTCGCTACATTCATATTGACGAGACAATGTCGGACAGCAAAATTGTTAAAATTGTGAATGGCGCGCTTTGCGACCGTCAGCGATTTTTTTTTTTTTTTTTTTTTTTTTTTTTTTTTTTTTTTTTTTTTTTTTTTTTTTTTTTTTTTTTTTTTTTTTTTTTTTTTTTTTTTTTTTTTTTTTTTTTTTTTTTTTTTTTTTTTTTTTTTTTTTTTTTTTTTTTTTTTTTTTTTTTTTTTTTTTTTTTTTTTTTTTTTTTTTTTTTTTTTTTTTTTTTTTTTTTTTTTTTTTTTTTTTTTTTTTTTTTTTTTTTTTTTTTTTTTTTTTTTTTTTTTTTTTTTTTTTTTTTTTTTTTTTTTTTTTTTTTTTTTTTTTTTTTTTTTTTTTTTTTTTTTTTTTTTTTTTTTTTTTTTTTTTTTTTTTTTTTTTTTTTTTTTTTTTTTTTTTTTTTTTTTTTTTTTTTTTTTTTTTTTTTTTTTTTTTTTTTTTTTTTTTTTTTTTTTTTTTTTTTTTTTTTTTTTTTTTTTTTTTTTTTTTTTTTTTTTTTTTTTTTTTTTTTTTTTTTTTTTTTTTTTTTTTTTTTTTTTTTTTTTTTTTTTTTTTTTTTTTTTTTTTTTTTTTTTTTTTTTTTTTTTTTTTTTTTTTTTTTTTTTTTTTTTTTTTTTTTTTTTTTTTTTTTTTTTTTTTTTTTTTTTTTTTTTTTTTTTTTTTTTTTTTTTTTTTTTTTTTTTTTTTTTTTTTTTTTTTTTTTTTTTTTTTTTTTTTTTTTTTTTTTTTTTTTTTTTTTTTTTTTTTTTTTTTTTTTTTTTTTTTTTTTTTTTTTTTTTTTTTTTTTTTTTTTTTTTTTTTTTTTTTTTTTTTTTTTTTTTTTTTTTTTTTTTTTTTTTTTTTTTTTTTTTTTTTTTTTTTTTTTTTTTTTTTTTTTTTTTTTTTTTTTTTTTTTTTTTTTTTTTTTTTTTTTTTTTTTTTTTTTTTTTTTTTTTTTTTTTTTTTTTTTTTTTTTTTTTTTTTTTTTTTTTTTTTTTTTTTTTTTTTTTTTTTTTTTTTTTTTTTTTTTTTTTTTTTTTTTTTTTTTTTTTTTTTTTTTTTTTTTTTTTTTTTTTTTTTTTTTTTTTTTTTTTTTTTTTTTTTTTTTTTTTTTTTTTTTTTTTTTTTTTTTTTTTTTTTTTTTTTTTTTTTTTTTTTTTTTTTTTTTTTTTTTTTTTTTTTTTTTTTTTTTTTTTTTTTTTTTTTTTTTTTTTTTTTTTTTTTTTTTTTTTTTTTTTTTTTTTTTTTTTTTTTTTTTTTTTTTTTTTTTTTTTTTTTTTTTTTTTTTTTTTTTTTTTTTTTTTTTTTTTTTTTTTTTTTTTTTTTTTTTTTTTTTTTTTTTTTTTTTTTTTTTTTTTTTTTTTTTTTTTTTTTTTTTTTTTTTTTTTTTTTTTTTTTTTTTTTTTTTTTTTTTTTTTTTTTTTTTTTTTTTTTTTTTTTTTTTTTTTTTTTTTTTTTTTTTTTTTTTTTTTTTTTTTTTTTTTTTTTTTTTTTTTTTTTTTTTTTTTTTTTTTTTTTTTTTTTTTTTTTTTTTTTTTTTTTTTTTTTTTTTTTTTTTTTTTTTTTTTTTTTTTTTTTTTTTTTTTTTTTTTTTTTTTTTTTTTTTTTTTTTTTTTTTTTTTTTTTTTTTTTTTTTTTTTTTTTTTTTTTTTTTTTTTTTTTTTTTTTTTTTTTTTTTTTTTTTTTTTTTTTTTTTTTTTTTTTTTTTTTTTTTTTTTTTTTTTTTTTTTTTTTTTTTTTTTTTTTTTTTTTTTTTTTTTTTTTTTTTTTTTTTTTTTTTTTTTTTTTTTTTTTTTTTTTTTTTTTTTTTTTTTTTTTTTTTTTTTTTTTTTTTTTTTTTTTTTTTTTTTTTTTTTTTTTTTTTTTTTTTTTTTTTTTTTTTTTTTTTTTTTTTTTTTTTTTTTTTTTTTTTTTTTTTTTTTTTTTTTTTTTTTTTTTTTTTTTTTTTTTTTTTTTTTTTTTTTTTTTTTTTTTTTTTTTTTTTTTTTTTTTTTTTTTTTTTTTTTTTTTTTTTTTTTTTTTTTTTTTTTTTTTTTTTTTTTTTTTTTTTTTTTTTTTTTTTTTTTTTTTTTTTTTTTTTTTTTTTTTTTTTTTTTTTTTTTTTTTTTTTTTTTTTTTTTTTTTTTTTTTTTTTTTTTTTTTTTTTTTTTTTTTTTTTTTTTTTTTTTTTTTTTTTTTTTTTTTTTTTTTTTTTTTTTTTTTTTTTTTTTTTTTTTTTTTTTTTTTTTTTTTTTTTTTTTTTTTTTTTTTTTTTTTTTTTTTTTTTTTTTTTTTTTTTTTTTTTTTTTTTTTTTTTTTTTTTTTTTTTTTTTTTTTTTTTTTTTTTTTTTTTTTTTTTTTTTTTTTTTTTTTTTTTCACCTCGTCTAATAGCAGGATATCATGGGGGCACATAAACGATGTTGCAAACGCTAGGCGAAGCACTGCACCGGCAGAATAGGTCCGGATCGGATCATTCAGCCGGTCACCCAACTCGGTAAACGCCGCAACATCGGGTGTCAGGTCGCGCATTGTTGTAAAGCTCACCCCCATCGCGTAGCCGCGCAGAGTTATGTTTTCGTATCCGGTCGCTTCAAAATCGAAGCCTAGCGCGAGATCGATGAGTGCATTCGTATGACCGGCGACGCGGACTTCGCCGCGTACCGGCTCGTAGATGCCGGCCAGCACCCGCAGTAGCGTCGACTTTCCACAGCCGTTAAGACCGATCAACCCGACCCGGTCACCATCCTTGACGGCGAAGGAAAGGTCACGCAACGCGGTCACTGCTCGTAATTGGTCGGCACCTGCAGTCCTGCCCAGATTTCGCGCGAACGCCAGCACACTGCGTTTGAGCGACATGGACCGCCCGGCAATAACAGGAAACTCGACAGTGACCCCGTCAAGCTCAATCCACGCCATGCCGTCAGACCCAATAGACCACCCGTGTGCGATAGGAACGCAGCAGGAGTACGGCAATAATCCAGCCAACGACCGTTGTACTAAGCGTCAAGACCCAAGCCAACATCGGTACATTCACGCCCAAAAGCGGGTTTCTGACGATTACCAGAAAATACGAAAGGGGGTTGAGTGCCGCGATCGCTTGCAGATTTTCGGGAACATCCTCAGGCCGCCACAAGATAGGAGATATCAAAAAAACAAGCTGGACGACGCTGAGGATGACCTGCGGGACGTCGCGGTATCGCGCACAAACGATCCCCAGTGCGATATCAACCACGTTGCGTTGAGCCACCATAAAACGAGTGCGGGCAGCAGTAGCATCAGGTGCGAAGTGGGAAACACATGCAGAAGCGCCAGCCCGATTGCGAGAACGACAAGGTTATGTCCGAGCGTCATGAAGGCGCGGTCGACGGTGCGTAAAACGATGACGGACAGTGGTGTAAGTTTCTGTCGCAACGGAGGGCAATTTGCGATGAAAGCGTGGCAGCCATCGACGACAACCGTAGAAAACAGTAGCCAAAACGCATACCCGACGAGAAGGAAGGGCAGATATTTTCGCGGGTCCAGGTGGAGCAAAGTTCCGTAGAAAAAGCCGATGGACAGAACAAATACTGCAAGATTGATACCGATCCAGAATTCCCCCAGCGCAGTCCGGCGGTATCGAGCGCGGAGATCGTTAAGGGCGGAGTAGTGCCAATATTTATACTGGATGGCGCCTTCGTACAGGTAACGAGATGGAGCTTCGACAGAACGCGCATAACGACCACCATACACTACAGTTTCGCGTTCTTGCAAAATTGGGTTTGCTCCTGTGTAGCTGCGCTAGCGTCATATAGCGGACTTGGGAATTGCTTGCCGCAAGCAATTCACAATGATGTCACGTTCTCTTCGGAAAAATTAGTGTGGAACGGCAGTGTAAGCAGGGATCGCGCAACCCGCTCGGTCACGGGAAAACTGCCCTCCTCATATCCTAACAGCTCGTGAAGAATGGGTGAAGGTGAATGGGAGTAAAATAAGATCGCGACGGGATACCCATGTCGGCCAGATGTTGAATCAAGAACATCTGCGAAATGGCGGGCTGAGTTTGACAACGAAGACGAACCAGCTCATCCGGGTCGTGGTTTGGATTGGTGTTATTGGTGGATCCGGCAACGTAGCGAAGGCGCTCCTTGTAGTAATCCGCAACTTTGTGCCGCCGCGCTAATAGATCATCAATCCGGCGTTAGCTGTGAGAGGCCGAGCGCGGCATTCATCTCACCGAGGCGATAGTTGTAGCCGAGGCGACTATGACCCAGCCACGACCCCATGTCGTCGCGCCCTTGGTTGCGCAGACTGCGCAGCTCGCGTGCATCTGTGGATCGTCAGTGGTTACCATGCCACCCTCTCCGGTGGTCATCTGTTTATTGGGGTAAAAGGCGAAAACTCCTGCCATTCCAAAAGTGCCCACCTTGCGGTGCCGATATTCTGTTCCAATAGCTTCGCAGGCGTCTTCGATCACAGACAGGCCGTGACGATTGGCTATCGCAGTAATTTCATCCATCGCGCAAGCCTGACCAAAGACATGCACCGGCAGGATCGCGCGCGTGCGTTCGGTGATGGCCTCAGGCAAGAGGCGAGGATCAAGATTTAAGGACGTCTCATCGATATCGACGAATACGGGGCGAGCTCGCTCGTATAGGACACAATTCGCCGATGCGACGAAGCTGAAAGGCGTCATCACAACTTCATCGCCCAGTCCGATTTTCGCGGCGCGTATAAGAATGTGCAACCCGGCAGTGCCGCTCGACACGCCGACAGCGTAGCGCGTGCCGATATAAGCTGAGAACGCCTCTTCGAATTTTTTCAGGTATGGGCCTATACTGAGATGCTTGCTCTTGAGGGCATCGACGACCGTTTCGATGTCCTCCGCCGTGATATCTGGCTCAGACATCGGAATGTATAAACGTTTGGAATCATTGAACGACGCGGTCTCTGCGACTAAACTCAATGGGGGACCGTGGGGATTGGATACTTTCATCGTCGACCCCGATTTCACAATTTTATGGGAAAATCGATATTGCCACGTTTGAATACCGCGGTATTTCAGCAGGATATCATATGATGGCTTTAAGTCGATTCTCAGATTGGAAAATGCCGGCAATTCTCGACGATGGCTCCACACAATACGGATGGCATGTGCATCCAAAGTACCGAAGCAAGCTGTTGTTGGGTAGGAACAGCGATATCGGGTTTGGCACTTACATCCAACCGCAATTCGGGGTCGAGATTGGAGAAGACGTGCAGATCGGTTCGCACTGCGCGATCTACTCTGCTTCAACGATCGATGACAAAACGGGGAAGGTGACGATCGGAAAAGGTGCAAAAATAGGCACCCATTCCAGTGTCATGCCGGGCGTCACGATTGGAGCCGAGGCGACGGTCGGCGCCTACAGCTTCGTGACAAAAGATATCCCGGCGAGGGCGCTCGCCTATGGTATTCCAGCACGCGTCATACGCATCAAACGCGATTGATTTGAAATCGAACGAATTCGGTTCCATCATCTTAACGAAGTTGAAGTGAGCACTCGAAGCGCCTGGCGCCGAGTTCGTCGACGAGGACCGAAGTGCGCCGGGGGTGCGGTTTTGCAAAGCAACTGCAAATTATGAGCCTTCGGCGCCGATCGCTCGACGCCAAACGAAGATGACCAAATAGGACGGTATTGTCAGGTCTTGAGATTTTATTTTATCGGATCTTGAGATCTAGTGCGTGCCTGAGCACAGCAACGCGTGCGATTGAGAGGATATTCTGCTGCCTCCACGTTACCCAATCCACAGCTCGTTGAAAAACGCCACGATGACCTGAGCTTAGCATTGATAGAGGCGTCAATACCCATGCAGCCGAGTTTTGCCGCGTTAAGTTGGGGGCGGCTTTGTTCAGAAACGAAAACTATTTGGGGCTTAAGCCGCAGCGCCCTGGAAGTCCGGTACCGCGTCGCGCAGCACGCGGTAGATCGCCTCACGCTCCTCGCGCGCGACGCCCTGATCGAGCATCGCGAGCCAGCCGCGCATCGCCTCCATTGAGGGTTGCGCAGGGCGTGCGGCCACCACGCCGTCAAAGCCGATGTCCGCCGTCGGCTCGCTGCGGGCGAACAGCACCTCCTGCATCCGCTCTCCGGGACGCGCGCCGGTGAAAACGATATCGATATCGCGGCCGGGCTCGAGGCCGGCAAGCCGGATCATTCGCTCCGCCAGATCCACGATCTTCACCGGCTGGCCCATATTGAGCACGTAAACCGAGACGTCGGAGCGCTGCGGGTCCCAGCGCGTGGCTGGCCGCGGTGACGACGAGGTCGCAGGCTTCGCGGATAGTCATGAAATAACGCACCATGTCGGGATGCGTGACCGTCACCGGACCGCCGGCGTCGATCTGCGCCTTGAACTTCGGCACCACCGAGCCGTTCGAGGCGAGCACGTTGCCGAAGCGCACGGCGATAAGCCGCATCGGCTGCTGCCCCGCCTGCCCGCGGCGGGCAAGGTCGGCGTCGAGCGCCTGGCAATACATTTCGGCAAAGCGCTTGGTGGCGCCCAGCACCGAAACCGGCTCGATCGCCTTGTCGGTTGAGATCATCACCATCGCGGTGACGCCGGCCGCGGCTGCGGCATCGGCGACGTTGACCGAGCCGAACACGTTGGTCTTGACGCCCTCTTCCCAGTTCTGCTCGAGCAGCGGCACATGCTTGAGCGCCGCGGCGTGGAAGACGATGTCGGGCTTGAACTCGGCCATGAGCCGGAACAGGCGCGCGCGATCCCGCACGTCGGCGATACGGCCGACGATGGTCGCCGGCGACCGCTTGGTGGCGAGCGTTTCGAGCACCGCATGGAGCGCCGGTTCGGAATTCTCCATGATCAACAGCCGCTCCGCGCCGAAGGTAATCGCGCGGTCGCATATCTCGGCGCCGATCGAGCCGCCGCCGCCGGTTACAACAACAGATCGGCCCTTGAGGAGACTCTCCAGCCGGCCATAGTCGATCTTGACGGTCGGGCGCAGCAGCAGATCCTCGACGTTGACCGGCGCAAGCCGCGGCGTCTCGCCACCGTCGCCGAGCGACGGCAACCGGCTCACGGTCAGACCGAGCCGGCGCGCCTGCATCAGCGCCGCTTCCGGCTTGGCGTCGGGCTCGAAGGCCGAAGGCGTGAAGATCACGCGGGCAATCGTGACGCCGCGCTGCGCGCGATCGTTCACGATGCGGTCGATCGCATCGAACCTGCCGAGCACCGGAACGCCGCGGATGCTCTGTCCTTGATCGGCGTCGGACGGCGAGAGGATGCCGACCGGCCAGGTTCTGGTGACGGCGCCGCTTTCGATGGCTCGCAACAGCACTTCGGCGTCGGCCGCCCGTCCGAGGACAAGCGTCGGATTCGATTCCGGCGAGCGCGCCTGTTGTCTGGTCCGCGTGTAGCGGAAATAACGATAGGCAATGCGCGATCCGCTCAGGAAGACGATCTGGAGTATCCAGTAAAGCGCGATCGTGATTTTGCCGAAGAAGAATTCCCCGAGCACGTTCGGCGCGACCAGCACGTAATCGAGCACCAGCAGCGAGATCGCGAGCACGGTCGACGCGCGCACGATGTTCATCAGGTCGGGGAGGGAGGCGAAACGCCACTTCGATTCGTAGAGATGAAAAAAGAAATAGACGAAGCCGGCATAAACGACGAACGCCGGCAAAAACGTGAATAATGTGTGCCGCCGCTCGAGCAGACCGACGGCCTCAAAACGGATATAGAAGCTCGCGATGACCGCCGCGGCGGTCATGAAGAGATCGTGCGCGACGATGAGCGTCCTGCGCGGGGTTCTGAACAGGCCGAACATTCCGTACCGTGCGAGGTGAATATCCCCGCACTCCATACCGGGCTTTATCCGGCCGCGCTACCCTCCCCGGAACGCCTGCTCCGGGAGACAGTTAAGACACGCTTTTGTCGAGGCCGTGCTGCGACAAAAGCCTCGCAACCGCGTCGGCCAGCGAAGCGGCAAATTCAACGATGAAATGGTCGGTGGCGAGTTCTACCGCGCCGATCCGCTCGCCTTCGCGACCGGCCGCCGGGACAAGAACGCCGCCGCGCAGGCCAGCATTCCGTCCGGCGGCGAGATCGCTCGCCCGATCGCCGACGATCCACGAGCGCGGCAAATCGACTTTCATCTGCCGGCCCGCGGCGAGGATCATGCCGGGGTTCGGTTTGC
This sequence comes from uncultured Alphaproteobacteria bacterium, assembly GCA_963850245.1. Classification (GTDB taxonomy): domain Bacteria; phylum Pseudomonadota; class Alphaproteobacteria; order Rhizobiales; family Xanthobacteraceae; genus BOG-931. The sequence goes on from CAWKLA010000008.1 coordinate 73,595, forward strand.
GCCAGTCGTGATCGGCGACGTTGAAGGGTGCCTGGCCCTCGGCGTAATGCGCGCAGGCGAGCACCGCATCGAGACGGCCGCCGGCCTGTTCCAGCGACGTGGAAAGCGCCGCCTGAACGTCATGGAAGCCCCGCCAGTCATAGAACCCACGGGCAATTCCCGACTGATTGCTGACGACGGCGACCGGAATTCCCAGACGATTGCAGCGGGCGATGGCGGCGGCGGCTCCGGGCAGGACGTGCATATCCTCGGCGCGCGCAAGAAAGTGCGTATCCTCGATGATGACGCCGTCGCGATCGAGAAACAGCGCCGGCCGGCCGGCGAAGTCTCCTGACGAAATCTCGCACCAGATGCCGTCGTCCGCGTCGGCAGAATCAGGCTGGGGCGGCACGCGCGCGATCATCGCGACATCGAGCGCTCCACGAGCGCGCAGATCGCGTGACCGGCGACGATGTGAATCTGCTGGATGAGCGCGGTCTCGCGCGACGGAGCGGCCAAAAAGTGCCGGCACAGCGCGCGCATGTCGGTATCCGCCGCGCCGGAAAACCCGACCGTGACGAGGCCGGTTTCGCGCGCGGCCTGGAGCGCGAGCAGAATGTTGTTCGAGCGGCCTGACGTCGAGATGGCGAGGAACACGTCGCCGGGGCGTCCCAGTCCGCGGACCTGACGCTCGAAAACGTTCTCAAACCCGAAGTCGTTGCCGATCGCGGTCAGCACCGACGAGTCGGTTGTCAGCGCTACGGCCGGCAACGGCCGGCGGTCGACCAGAAAGCGCGACAGGAATTCCGCAGCGAGATGCTGCGCGTCGGCGGCGCTACCGCCATTGCCGGCGAGAAGCAATTTGCCGCCGGCGCGGAGCGAAGTTTCGATGGCGCCGGCGATCTGCGTTATCGCTGCAAGAAACTCGCGATCCTGCGCCGCTTGTTGCAGCGCCGTGACCGAGCGCCCGAAGAATCCGGCCAGCAGATCGTCGTCCAGCGTTTGGTCGTCCAGCTTTGCAGCCACGTTCCGTTCCTTTTCGGCGAGGCGGCAAAAGCGCGAACGCGATGGCTACTTTGCCGGGAAATGCTGCTCCAGCCCCTGCCAGCCCTCGAAGTAGTCGTGCTGAAGCTCCGAGGACTCCATGGCGTAGCGCGTCAGCCGCATGGCGTAGCGGCTCTCGAACATGAACGCCATCGTGTTCTCGACCTTCTGGGGCTTGAGCTCCGCCCGCGTCGCCTTCTCCCAGCTTTCGGCATCGGGACCGTGCGCGGTCATGCAATTATGCAGGCTGGCGCCGCCCGGCAAAAATCCTTCGGCCTTGGCATCGTAGGCGCCGTACAGGAGCCCCATGAATTCGGTCATGACGTTGCGGTGAAACCAGGGCGGCCTGAAAGTATCCTCACCGACCAGCCAGCGCGGCGGAAAAATCGCAAAGTCGACCGTGGCGGCACCGGGAAGATCGGACGGTGCAGTCAGCACGCTGAAGATCGACGGGTCCGGGTGATCGAAGCTGACCGACCCGATGACGTTAAAGCGCGCGAGGTCGTATTTGTAAGGCGCGAAGTTGCCATGCCAGGCGACGACGTTGAGCGGCGAATGATTCATCTCCGCGGCCCACAGATTACCCTGGAACTTGGCGACCAGGCTGAACGCCGCCGCCACGTCCTCGTAGGCCGCGACCGGAGCGAGGAAATCGCGCGGATTGGCGAGCCCATTGGCGCCGAGCGGGCCGAGCTCCGGCAGGCGCAGCATCGGACCGTAATTCTCGCAGATATAACCGCGCGACGGACCGTCCGGCAGCTCGACGCGGAATCGCAGCCCGCGCGGAATGATGACGATCTCGCCGCAACCCGCTTCGATGACGCCAAGCTCGGTAACAAAAACGGCGCGGCCCTGTTGCGGCACGATCAGCATTTCGCCGTCGGCATTGTAGAAGCATCGGTTCGTCATCGAACGATTGGCGGCATAGATATGGACCGCCATGCCGACCTGCGTGGCGACGTCACCGCTGCCGCCAAGGGTGATGATGCCTTCGATGAAATCCGTCGGCTTGCGCGGGATCGGAAACGGCGACCAGCGCAGCTGCGTCGGCGTCGCATCAGCGTCGTTGAACGGCGCGCTACGGATCAGTCCGTTATCGATCCGCGCGTAGGGACGGTGCACCACCGAGGGACGAATACGGTAGGTCCAGGTGCGTCGGTTCTCCGCCCGCGCGGTCGTGAACGATGTGCCCGAAATCTGCTCGGCATAAAGGCCGAGCGGCGGCCGTTGCGGCGAGTTCCGGCCGACCGGCAACGCTCCTGCCACCGCCTCCGAGACGAAGTGATTGCCGAAACCCGGCTGATAGCCAGCCAATATCGCCTGCCGGGGGGCTCCGGCTTTGGCTTCCGCGTCACGCGGCTTGATGTCGTGCTTGACGGTGGGCGCCATGCGGACCTCCCCGAAAGGCGAATGCGGCGGAACCCAGAGCAATTGGTCTCGCGCGTAACTAATATCCGACTTTTGCCATTTTCGCGCAAGACATTTTAGAGAGGTTCCAATCTTTGCTGGGACCGTTAGTTGCGACGCCACATCTGCGCCACATCTCGGCTAGGTAATCGCCCTAAATAGCTCCGGCGAAATTCCCAATCTCACCCAAAAAGCGCCCGCTTGGCCCGTCACCCATTGCGTGTCGTGGGGACGGTTAATTTTTCGTTTCGGCCGGCGGCGTTTCAAAAACGCCGCAGGCGCGGGATTCCGTTGGGGGGTTGGGGATGCGGCCAATCATTGGACTGGCGATTCTGTTATTTGGCCTGGAAGGTGGTACGCCCGGGGGGGCACCAGAGAGTAAATACGAGGATCGCGTACCTGCCGCCGTGCAGGAGAGCGCCGTGTCTTCAGTCTTCAAAACCGAGATCGCCTACGCCGATCCAGACTCAGGCGTTTCCGTAGCCGAAAGCCTCGGGTCCAAAACCGAAACTGCCAATACCGAAATAGCCAAAGCCGATACGGCCGAAGACGACGCGGCTGAAAACGACACGCCTGATAATGATCCGCCCGAAACAGGGGCGCTTGGGAACAGCGACAAGAATCGCGGGTTCGTTGTGGCTTCGCTCGAAGTCGAATCGCTGGGCACCAGTCACGACCAGGTCCAGGAAGCAGTTCGCCCCGTCGAATCTCCGGCCATCGCGGTGACAGATCCTGTAACCGATCCCGACGCGGATACGGACGACGACGCTACGGAATCCGTCGATGGTCTCTGCAACATGCTGCTGGCCTCGGCGCAGGACAACAACCTGCCGGTGCAGTTCTTTGCCAATCTGATCTGGCAGGAGAGCGAGTTGCACCGCGACTCCGTGAGCCGGGTCGGTGCGTTAGGCATTGCCCAGTTCATGCCGAGCGTCGCGGTGGAGTTCGGCCTGGCCGATCCGTTCGATCCGCAGCAGGCGCTCCCTGCTTCCGCGCGCCTTTTGCATACGCTGCGCCAGCATTTCGGCAATATCGGGCTGGCCGCCGCGGCCTACAATGCCGGCGCCCACCGCGTCGGGCAGTGGCTCGATCACCATCGCCCGCTGCCGCGCGAGACGCGAAACTACGTCCGGCGCATCACCGGCCGTCCCGTCGAAGCGTGGCGAAAGTCGCCGCGGGATGAAACCAAGCTTGCGTTCATGCGGCCGTTGCCGTGCCGCAAAATGGCAGCCTTCGCCGAGCTGGAACAGTTGCCGCCCATGGACGAGCATGATGAGCCCAAAGTTGCCGGACGAAGGGGCGGCGGAAGGTTTGCGCAAAAGGGCGCAAAGGGCGTGGTGGCGGCAAGCCATCGTACCGCCGAGGGAAATGCCGAGCGCAGGCTGACCGTAACGGCTCCGGCCACGACGACCGCTCGCGGCAACCACGAAGCGATGCGCCGTCACGCCCCGCACGAGCGGCGGCGCATGGCGGAAGCGGTCATGCCGGCCCCGACTCCCTGACGCAGGGAGGCGTCTAGGCAGCCAACAGCTTCTGCACTTCGTTGACCAATTCGCGCAGGTGAATCGGTTTCGACAGCACCTTGGCGTGCTTGGGCGCGTTCGAATCGGAATTGAGCGCAACCGCGGCGAAACCGGTGATGAACATGATCTTGATGTCAGGATCGAGTTCGGCGGCGCGGCGGGCGAGTTCTATACCGTCCATCTCGGGCATCACGATATCGGTGAGCAGGAGTTCGAACGGCTCCTCGCGGAGCCGCTGATAGGCCGAAAGCCCGTTGTCGTAGGACATGACATCGAAGCCGGCATTTTGCAGCGCCTTCACCAGGAATTGGCGCATGTCGATATCGTCTTCCGCAAGCAGGATTTTGGGCATGTCCACTCGATCCCCGGCGTAATGCCGGCCCCTTAGATTCCATAAGCCGGGTCGCGGGTAAACATGAGGTGAAAGTCCCGCGGCAAAGCCGCACATCGCTGGACAATGGCGCCAGGGGCGCGGTAGGGGATCGTTATTCGATTGCTGGATCGTTAAGCCTCGGGAATACTCCAGGGGTCATGCTGGAAATCCAGGACGAATTTGACCCCCCGTTCGAGGCGATAGAGCCGGCGGAATGCCGTGGCCCTATCCTCTTCAATTCGCCGCACAGCGGGCGGGTGTATCCGCGCGAATTCCTGCTCGCTTCGCGGCTCGATCTGGCGACGCTGCGCCGTTCGGAAGACTCGTTCGTGGACGACCTGATCGCGGGCGTCGTCGCGCGCGGCCATCCCATGATGCGAGCGCACTTTCCGCGGTGCTATGTCGACGTCAACCGCGAGCCCTACGAACTCGATCCGCGCATGTTCGACGGCAGGCTGCCGTCGTTCGCCAATACGCGTTCGATGCGTGTGGCCGGCGGTCTCGGGACGGTGGCCCGCGTCGTCGGCGACGCCCAGGAAATCTACGATCAGCGCATCGCCGTCGGCGAAGCGCTGCGGCGGATCGACGGCTTGTACAAGCCCTATCACCGCGCGCTCCGGCGCGTATTCATGCGGCTGCATCGCGATTTCGGCGCCGCCATGCTGATCGACTGCCATTCCATGCCGTCGGCCACGGGGACGCGCGACGAGCGCCCCCGCGCCGATCTCGTGATCGGCGATCGCTACGGCACGAGCTGCGTTCCCGTCGTCTCCGAGACGATCGAAACGACCATGCGCGGCTTCGGCTACGCTGTCAGCCGGAACAAGCCCTATGCCGGCGGCTTTATCACGGAGCACTACGGCAATCCGGCCGCCGGGCTGCACGCCATCCAGCTCGAGATCAATCGCGCGCTGTATATGGACGAGCGTCGCTATCAGAGGGCACCATCATTTTCCAGGCTCGCCGGCGAATTCGAAATTCTTGCCGACCGGCTTGCTGAAATTCCGCTTGAGGAATTACGGCCCTATCGCGCGGCGGCAGAATAGGCTGCCGGATATTTGCCGGCAGGACCGACTCGCGGCGCGAGACATCGGCTGCGCCAAAAAGAAAAAGGGCCGCTCACCTTTCGGGAGCGGCCCAAGTCTAGGGAGGAAACGCCCAAGGAGGGCGACGGCAGCGCGAGAGGAATCTCCCGCTACCGCACTGCAACAACATACACCGCGCCGCACAAAACACAAGACCCGTCCACCTGCCCGCCCGCCATTTTCCCCCGAAATCTCCTGCAAATTGTGCAGAGCAGCTTCCCGATATGATATCGGCCCCGCAAGGGGGCCCGGCGTTTGATTATTAGTTCTTGCAAATTCAATTAGTTATCGCATGGCATCAAAACCATGTGCGGTTGCGTAAATTTGAGGCATCGACCGTTTGGAGAGCCCTTGCCCGGCCCATTTCCTGCCGGGCCGTGATTATTGGGCAACACCTTTTTTGCGGAACCGGGCGGTCGCCGAATTGCCGCCGTCACCCAAGTTCGATACTCGAAGCCAGATGACGGCGATCGACTTTGCGGCATTCGTGGACAAGCTGGCGAGCGTTTCGGGCGAAAACATCCGGCCGTTCTTTCGTACCGCGCTCGGCGTCGAGAACAAGAGTTCCGCGGGCGGCTTCGACCCGGTCACGGCGGCGGACCGCGCAGCGGAATCCGTCATGCGCAGCCTCATCAAGAAGACCTTCCCGGAACACGGCATTATCGGCGAGGAACTGGGCAATGAACGTCCCGACGCCGAATATGTCTGGGTGCTCGATCCGATCGACGGAACCAAGTCGTTCATCTGCGGTATGCCGGTGTGGGGAACGCTGATCGCGCTGACCCGGCGGGGCGAGCCGATCTATGGCATGATGCACCAGCCGTTTACGCGCGAGCACTTCACCGGCGACGGCTCCGCGGCCAACTATCGCGGCCCGGCAGGTGAACGCGGCTTGCGGGTGCGTCCCTGCGCAAAGCTAGCCGACGCGGTGCTACTGACGACCAGCCCGCTCTTGATGCGCGAGGCCGACCGGCAGCAATTCCGCCGGGTCGAGCAGGAGGTGCGGCTCTCGCGCTACGGCGGCGACTGCTATGCCTATTGCATGCTCGCCGCCGGCCACGTCGATCTCGTCATCGAGACCGAGCTCAAGCCGTACGACGTGCTGGCGTTGATCCCGATCATCGAGGGCGCCGGCGGCGTCATCACCACGTGGGACAACGGCCGGCCGACCAGCGGCGGCCGGATCGTCGCGGCAGGCGACAAGCGCGTCCATGCGCAGGCGATGGAGTTGCTGAACAAGTAACGGCCGCCATCGCCGGAGCGGCGAGAACTTGAACCGCTACGCTGCGCGTTCAAAACAGCGGCGTGCCCGGTACGAACGCATCGAACGCCGCCCAGAACTGGGTGCGATAACGATCCTGCTCCATCAGCAGCTCGTGCTGCGCGCCGACGACGACCAGTTGCGAGCCGGCGCGTAACTGCGCGGCGAAGCTCTCGATGGCGTTATTCGACACGATGGCGTCCCGGCCCGCGGCAACGATGAGGATCGGCTGGCGGATGCGGGCGGGGAAACTCGGCTCCTCCATCGCGAGCATGGTGCGAAACGCGGCGTCGCACCAGGCGATCGTCGGTCCGCCAAGGCCGAGCGCCGGCTCCGCCTCGAGAACGGCGGCGTTGCGGGCGAAGCGGACCGGATCCGTCGTCAGCGGATTCCCGGCGAAGGGGCGCAAATCGATAATGCCCTTGTAGCGGCCGGGGACGTACGCGCCGCCGAGGCCGCTGTATCGCAGAACTCTCAGGATCGTGCCGGCGACCGACATCGACTGCACGAACGCAATACCGAGCATTGGCGCGGTGAGAACGATCCGGTCGAACCAGCGATGCCCGCGGGCAACGGCGCGAATGACGACGATCGCGCCCATGGAATGGCCCAGCGCAAAGAAAGGCGGCGGGCAATCCGGCAGGACGACCTGGCCCATGAATGTCTCGAGGTCGGTGTCGAACTCGGAGAAATTGCCGACGTAGCCTTTGAGGCGGTCACCGAGCGCGCGATCCGATAGACCCTGGCCACGCCAGTCGAGGATGGCGACGGCAAAGCCGCGGCTTCGCAGGTCGCGGGCGGTCTCGAAATATTTCTCGATCCATTCGGTGCGGCCCGGAAAAATGCAGACGGTGCCGCGGCGGCCGGCCGGCGGCGCGAAGCGCGCAAAGCGCAGCGACACGCCGTCCGGCGTCTTGAGCATGCCAGTGACGACATCGTCGGGAGCCGGATTTGCCGGGATGGAGACAAGCTTCATGTGGACTACAGTGAGGACAATGCTCCGCTTATAGCAGCCCGCACCGGGGGCTCAATTGCGCCGCCGGCCATACTCCCGAACTTAGGGCGGCAACGCGGCCATTTCCCTGAATGCGTAGAACTCCACCGGCTCGGTCCGCCCCCTGACCGGCGCCTGATGAAGCGCTTCGTTGGTGACATCGAGACCGGCCGCCTCGGCGGCGCTGCGCGATACGACGACGACGCAATCGTATTCCTTCGTCAGGCTCTCGAGCCTGGCACAGGTGTTCACTGTATCGCCGATGGCGGTGACGATTTGGGATCGCGGCGGCCCCATCGCGCCGACGATCGCCTCGCCGCAATGGATGCCGATCCCGATCCGCAACGGTTCGGGCAAGTCGTCCCGCAGAAGGTCGTTGAGCCGTTCGAGGCGCGACAGCATTTCGCGCGCGCCACGCACCGCGTCGGCTGCGCCAACGGCCGGGTCCGCGGCCTCGAGTCCGTAAAGCGCCATTAGACCGTCGCCGGTGAATTGCGAGTAATGCCCCCGCGTGGCCGCGATGGCCCCATTCATTTCCCGAAAGAATTGATTGAGAATAAAGAGCACGTCGTACGGTAATTTGGCTTCGCTCAACCCGGTCGAGCCGCGTATATCGACAAAAACGACGGTAATCGGACGCTCGCTGCCTTCGAAGCCGCCACGGTGCACGCCCTCGGCGCCATCCGCCGCGAGCAACGGCATCACGGTAATGTCGTTCGTCGGCCGGATCTGGCAAGCGAGCCGCGTTCCGGCGGTCGCTCCGATGCGGGCGAGCGCATCGGCTTCCAGGCCGGACGCGGCGGGCAGCCTTTCGAGGCCGTTGGTAACCAGAACGCGGCAGGTGGTGCATCGCGCCCTGCCGCCGCACAGCGACGCGTGAGGAACGCCATTGTCGCGCAGCGTTTCGAGAACTGAAGCGCCAACGGCGATCGGCATGCTGCGGCCGGACGCATGCACAAGCCGCGGCGGCCGCCGGCGGCGGTAGCGCCAGCTCCGTATTCCACGCCCGGCAAACGGCAGCGCCACCAACGCGAGGTGAGCGCCGATCCCGATCCTCGCCCAGAGGAAGAGTCGGTCCCGCTTCTGCGCCGTAAGGTTTGCGTCCTGCCGGGCGCGCGTCACGTAGCCTGGATTTTCAGCGGCGCGCAGGACTTCATTGCCGCCAGCGACGAAACCGGCGAGCGCCAGCGCGGGCAACAACAAGGCAAACGCGAAAAAGAAAGGCCGCCAGGCCGCATACCAGCGCCCGATCCGCAGCCAGAAATGAACGCCGACGCAGGCGTGGGTCCACACGGTCAATACCGCCAGCACCTGCACGACGGCGAGCGGTGGCGCCACGACCCACAAGGCGATGAGGACCGTTTTGTAGGTGCTGCGGACGTCGAGCGCGATCTCGGCGATGCGCGTGCCGAAGACGTGCGTCATCAACAAGACCGGAATGCACAGGCCGAGAGATATTTGCGTCCATTGCCACGGCGACAGCCGCAGCGAGCGGCGCTGATAGATCGACCACAATGCGTTGCCGTAATGAACGAGCGCCGCGCCCACCAGGAGCGCCGTTCCGATCCCGGTGAACCAGAAATCCATCAGGATCGCCGCGGTCGCATCGGCGCTTTGCAACGAGATCAGCAAGACGCAATGGGTGACGAGATGGCAGACAACAAAACTGAGCAGGACGAGGCCGCTCGCCAGCCGAAGGTTATTCCGCCACGCGCGCGGGTCCGACGTCATCGTGGCTACCTCAGGTCCAGCCGCGGCAGCTTAGGGGATTCCGCAGACCCGTCCGAAACCACCGTTTTTCGGGCAGTTTCGACCCTCTTGCGCCGTCGTCGAAGAATTCCCATGTCATCTTTGCGCAGGCCCAATAGGGCTGCGTTTCATCAACAGGTCTGGCCCCCAAAGGCGGACCCCGCATGTCGCTTCACAAGGAGGATATGCCATGCGAACTTTCGATCTTGCACCCCTATACCGTTCGACGGTCGGTTTCGACCGGTTGTTTTCGCTGCTCGACCAGGGCGTCGAAGGCGCAACTCCGGGTTATCCGCCGTATAACATCGAGCGGACCGGAGACAACGAGTATCGCGTCACGGTCGCCGTCGCGGGCTTTGCCGAGCCCGAGCTTTCCATCGTAGCGAAGGAAAATACCCTGACCATCCGTGGCGAGAAGAACGCCAAGGAAGAGGAGAAGCGCGGCGACGTGCTCTACCAGGGCATTGCGGCGCGCGCGTTCGAGCGCGTGTTCCAGCTTGCGGATTTCGTCCAAGTCAAGGGCGCCAAGCTTGAGAACGGCCTCCTGCACGTCGATCTGGTGCGCGAGATTCCCGAGGCGAAAAAGCCCCGCACCATTCCGATCGGCAACGGCAAGGCCGAGGAGCAGAAATCCGTCGAGCAGAAACAGGCTGCGTAACGGTTTTTCAGGCGACGAAGCGTAACGCGTACCGAGGCGCCCCGGAAATCCGGGGCGCCTTTTTCTTTGAGCTAGTCACGCCGCGATGGCCTCGAGCCGGCGCTTGGTGACGGGCGGGCCGAAGCCGCCGATGACGATGAAGACCACGACCATGGCGCCGGCGATGAAGCTGAACACGCCGACCGTGCCGTAGCGGCCGAGGAAGAAGGCGATGACGAAGCCGGAGAAGATGGCGCTGAACCGGCTCCACGAATAGACGAAGCCAACCGCCTGCGCGCGAATGCGGGTTGGATAGAGCTCGGCCTGGTAGGCGTGGAAAGAAAACGACATCCAGTTGGCGCACAACGTGATCAGAAGCCCGCACACGATCACGCCGACAGCGGTGGTCTGTTGCGCGAACAACAGCCCGAACGCCGCGATGCCGATGGCCGCCCATGCGAGCTGCCATTTGCGTTCGAAACGATCGGCGAAGTAGACGCCGATCAGCGGGCCGATCGGCGCCGCTATCGCGATGATGAACGTATAGGCGAGCGACTTGGTGATCCCGATGCCCTGCGAAATCAGGAGCGCGGGCACCCAGCTGGAAAATCCGTAATAACCGATCGTCTGGAACAGATTGAAAATCACCAGCATGATCGTGCGGCCGCGGTACGCCGGGCTCCACATCTCCATCCAGGCACCCGCCTTGTGCTCGCCTTCGCCCTCCACGGTTTGCGGCGGCGGTAACGCGACGCCGGTCTCGGCCTGGATTCGGCGCTCGAATTCCGCGACGACGCTTTCGGCTTCTGCGACACGGCCATGCTGTGCGAGCCAGCGCGGCAACTCCGGCAGGTGGCGGCGGATCCACCAGATCACCACCGCGCCAATGGAGCCGATGATGACCACCCAACGCCAGCCGGCGAGGCCAAGGATGGTGTGCGGCACCAATTGCCACGCCAGGAACGCCGCGATCGGCACCGACGTGTACATGATGAACTGGTTGTAGGCGAAGGCGCTGCCGCGCTGCTCTTTCGGCACCAGTTCCGACAAATAGGCGTCGATATTCACCAGTTCGACGCCGAGCCCGATGCTGGCGATAAAGCGCCAGAGGTCGATGGTTTCCGGCGTTTTCTGGAACGCCATCACGAACGCGCCGACTGAATACCAGAGCAGCGCGAACGTGAAGATGGAGCGGCGGCCGAAGCGGTCGGAGAGCCGGCTGAAAACCAGCGTGCCGATGAACATGCCGGCGAACATCGCGGCGACGAAACTCGCGATGCCGTGCAGGTCAAACAAACCCTGCGTCGTCGGCGAGAAAAGACCTTCCGTGAACAGCCCGACCGCCACATAGGCGGTGAAGAACAGATCGTAAAATTCAAACCAGCCACCGAGCGACAGGAGCGTGATCAGCCTGCGCACATGGCGCGACGGCGGCAGGCGATCGAGCCGTGCAGCCACGGTAACCGCCGCGCCGGCAGCCATATCGTTTCCTTCCCCCGGATGCCGGCGCCTCAATCCGCGCGGGCGTCCCTGCGATGACATGCTCTGGACGCGAGACTGTCATCGCGGCCCGAGGGAAGCAATCCAAAGGGAAGCAATGCGACCGGCGTGCGTTTCTAGAGCGATCGACCGGCGAGCCCGCACTGTCAGGCGGAATGCGTCAATCGGGGATGGCGGCCGGCGACGGTTTTTTCGCCGCAGCCGGCGCGGCGGGCTTGGAGGCCGCGGCGGCCGGCGCCGCCGTTGGCGCGACAACAGCGGGCGGCGCAGCGGTGGCGGGCGGCGCGGCAACGGCGTTGTTCGGGGCGACCGCCGCCGGTTTGGATTCCGGCGTCTCAGCCGGTTTGGCGTTGGCCTTGGCATCGCGTGAGTTCGAACTCGGCCGGCCGTGGTCGCGGCCGCGGAGGTACGTCCGGCCCCATGGGACGCGTGCCAAGCTGGAATTCAGGCGGCGCCATTGGCGGCCCGCCCAGGTCCGCCTCGTGAGGCCCCATCGGGCCCATGTCGGGCTCGGCGTCCGCAGGCATTTCGTAACCCGGAGGCATGCCATACGGCGGCGGCTCGCCATAGTAGCCAGGCGGCGCCCTGTAGTAGGGCGGCGGCGCACCATAAGGCCCCTGCATCATGCCGACCGGACCGTAACCTGAGGGACCCGGGACGATGCGGTTGACGGCGCGGATGGCGCCGCTTCTCGCATCGACCACGACCCGCATCAGGATGCCCCGATAATCTGTGGCGCGAAGCACATAGGTCGTGCCCTCACGCATCGGCGGCGCGAGCGGATTGAAGCCGGCCGAACGAACGATCCTCGTAACCTCGTAGGGCGGCACGAAGCCGGGCAGCGGCGGAGGCGGTGCAGCGGGAGGCGGTGTTTGCGCAAAGGCCGGAGCAGCGGTCAACAACAGGACGCAGAAAAAAAACGCGGCGGCCCCGAATACCCCTGCCTTCACAGACGTAGCCCCCTCGCCCAACGCTACAACAACCCGATCCCCGACATAACGTCGCCTGCAATTGGGGCGGTCCTTGGGCGATGCTGGTCCTCAGCATCTTTTCATGCTGGCGGCGCGCCGCGAATTTCGAGCGGAACTCGCCGGCGCGACTGGATCGGCGCGTTCAGGGCCGCAGCCAGGCGACGCGGCCCGAAAAGGAGTTCCTGGGTTCCACGGCATCGCTTCGCGCCGTACCGGCGTAAGGAGCTTCCAGGTTGAATTCGGCCGACGTGATCAACTTGCAATACAGCGGCAGGATATCGAGCATGGCGCTGTAGTTGCTGTCGGTGAAGCCGCTCGTCGCGTCTTTGATGAGGACGGCGTTGTATCCCATGTTCGCCGCACGCTTGATGGTCGTCGCCACGACGTGCTCGATGCATTGGCCGCTGACAAAGAGCTGGCCGATATTGTGGGCGCGCAAAATGCGATCGAGATCGGTGCCCTCGAAGCTGTCGGAACCGAAATTGATCACGATCGGTTCGTTGGCAACCGGCCGCAGCGCATCGATGACGTCGACTTCCCACGTGCCGACGATGCCCTTGTTCTCGTCCTTCGCGCCCTGGAGCAGCGGGTAATACTGGTTCTCCGGCAGTTCGGGAAAGCCGGGACGCCAGCCGATATTGACGAAGATCGTGAGAACGCCGCGATTGCGCGCCGTGGCCAGCACGCCCTGGGCGTTTTTGATCGCGTTGTTCTTTTCGATCTGCCGGCAGAGATTCTTGCCCCAGACGCCTTTGGGATCGCAAACGCTGTTTTGCCAGTGCAGCATCAACAGGGCGGCTTCGGACGATACCCGCTTGGCCATGGTGCTTTCTCTCCCTGCGGCTTTTCTTCGCGGACATCTTAGCAAGGAGTCCGCGCGAGCCAACGGGGGCGGCCCGACATGGACCGGCCCACATTGGCTCCTCCGCAGGCGAGGGAAAGTCTACTCGGCGGCCAGCAAGGTTTGGTGCTGTACGTCGTCGCGAAGCTGATGGCCACGCCGCCTGGGTAATCGTACCGATCCGCTCGCTGCTTCGGCGCGATGCAGATCGCGCATCAGTTCCGCGAGGCTTGTCTTGAGGTCATGTGCCGGATCGGTCGGCGTGCCCGCATCATCGGCTTGTTCATGCGCGCCCTCGGCGATCTCTGCAGCATCAACTTGCCGGCTGGGCACGCCGGTCGGCGTGGCGATGGCACGCCCCCGATGGGCGAAGCGCCAACCGGCCGGTCCGCGCACGAACCTCGCCGCCCATCCGGCGAGCAGCAGCGCTACCATCAGCAAGGCACCCGTTACCGAAAACGATCGCAACAGGCTGTCGACGTCGAAGGAAAGTCCGGCGCGGCTTGTCTCAATACCGGGCCATCGCGACGGCATTTGCGCCGCATCGGAATCCGTCTGATTCTCGGCATAGCTGTCGCTCAGTGGCGGAGGTGCGGTTTGTTCCGTATCCTTCGCGCTCATATCCTGAGCATCGGCAAGATTGTCCGGCCAGCGCGCACCAAATCCCGCTCCTCCCTCACCCGCTTCGGACGATGGCCGTTGCAATGCGACTTCTGCGGGCGCTGCCGGGGCGGACGCCGCGGCGTCGGTCGCGGAGCTTTCCACCGCAGCCGCTGGCGGCGGCTCGGACGGCAACGCCCGGGCGGCGCTTTTCTTCTGCCGGGCCGGCACCGACGTCGAAGGGAACGACGCGGTTACATGCACGACCGCCCGCGCATCCTCGGGACTCAGATACCAGCAGCGCTGCTTGTCCGTGTGGTTGATGCGGTAGCGCCAATGGCCGCCGTGCGGCGTACTGGGCCCCGGCGCGGCTTTACATTCCTGTGCCTGTGGCTCGCTGAAACTCGCCCGCGCGGTCAACACTGTAACAGCGGAAACCGCGACGAGGATGGCCGGCAGCATTTTTGGCCGGAGCATTGACCCCTCCATCGCTTTGCATTGTCGCCTCTCCCCCACTTTCAGACGCAGCAAGTTTGCCCTAGGGATTTGGGCCTTAGTGGGTTGTCAATGTGACCATTGGCGGACGGGTTCCAACGCAAATATTTGTTCCGCGATGGAACCTTTTTGCGTCGGCGGATTCCTGATCGCGATGTGGCGCCGGTGCGCTTGTTAGTTGTTTGATTCCGGATCGCGATGAATCGGATCGACCCACAAAACGGTCTGCGGTTTCTCGACGGGCTCGATGTCGAGATTGATCGCAATCGCCTCGCCGTCGCTGCGCACCAGCACGCATTCCAGAACCTGGTCGGGGCTGGCGTTGATCTCCTGATGCGGCACGTACGGCGGAACGAAGATGAAATCGCCAGGATTTGCTTCCGCCACGAACTGCAGGTGTTCGCCCCAGCGCATGCGCGCCTTGCCGCGCACCACGTAGATGATGCTTTCGAGATGCCCGTGATGGTGCGCGCCGGTTTTCGCGTCGGGCTTGATCGTCACCGTACCGGCCCAAAGCTTCTGCGCGCCAGCGCGCGCGAAGTTGATCGCCGCTTTCCGGTCCATGCCCGGGGTCGAGGGAACATTGGGATCCAACTGGTCGCCCGGAATGACGCGAACGCCGTCGTGCTTCCAGCGTTCGTCGGAGTCGTGGGAGTGGGACTCATGGGAGTGGGAGTTGGAGTGATCGTCGTCGCGCGCGTTGGTCATGCATGCCGCTTCGAAAAGGAAATCCGCCGGATCGGACGGGATAGATTACGGCTCGCCATAGACGCTCAGCGCACCGCAAGTCTTGACGTAGTAGGCCGTGCCCGCATCACCGGCAAGGTCGTAACGGCAACGGCCGCATCTGAAATAATCAAGCAGCCTGCCCTGCTGGCGCAATTCGGCAATCACGGCGCCGTCACGGATCGGATTTTCTTCGGTCGGGGCGGAGCGCACACAAATCGCGGCCTTCCGCACCAGAAATACGTATGAATTTTCTACCGTCCGCAGCGGGAGCGCGAAAACCGGCCCGAGGCCAAAAAGCGTTGCCGCGCAGAGGAAGAAAAGACGCCTGATCATTGCCGGTCTCTCGCCTGTCTGCGGCTCGCGTCACTGTAAAAGATGCGTCAAGGAATTAGGTCAAGAACTTGCGCCCGGAACTCGCCGGCTTCTCCTTTCGCCCTTGCCTAGCACTCGTTCAATGACAACCGTTCCTTGCGCTTCCGCCGCCGCCGTGGTCCACTTGGGCTAACTGGCGCACGAAAGTTGGGCTGCGCAGCGTGCGCTCGCGCCTTCTTGATTGCACAACGGGTTGCAGACTTGTGCTGACGCCCGGAGTTTGCCATGTTCGCTATAGGACAGCATTGCTGTCCCAATTTGGTGGCCATAGCGCCTACGACCGGCACACACCGGGAAGACGCGCAGGGCCAGCCGCCGAGGGCGAGGGCGCGTCGGACGGCGGCAGAACAAGCAGCCAAGGCCGCCTGGCGGCACGAAGGTTGCCTCCTCGAAGACAGGCTCGCCCCGCGCCGGGAGGACTCCGGCGCGAGGTAGGAAATGTGCCGAAACCTCGGTGCGAGCCGCAACGGCCGCAGACGGGGGGAGCGCGGAAATGACGATGGGCGCGCAGAGTTTTGGCCTCTTCGACCCGGCGCAGGAAAAGGATTCCTGCGGTGTCGGCTTCATTGCCGACATCAAGGGCCGCCAGTCGCACCAGATCGTCGAGGACGGCCTGACCATCCTCGTCAATCTCGAGCACCGTGGCGCAGTGGGCGCCGATCCGCGCGCCGGCGACGGCGCCGGCATCCTGGTTCAGACGCCACATAAGTTTTTCGCCAAGAAGGCGGCCGAACTTGGTTTCACGCTACCGAAGCCGGGCCACTATGCCGTCGGCATGCTGTTCCTGCCGCACGACGACGAGTGGCGCGCCGAGATCATGGACACCTACGCCGCGGTAGCGGCGCAGGAAGGTATGTCGGTGCTGGGCTGGCGCGACGTGCCGACCGACAATTCGACGCTCGGCGAGACGGTCAAGCCGACCGAGCCGGTGAACAAGCAAGTGTTCATCGCGCGCGGAACGAAGATCAAATCCGAGGATGAATTCGAGCGCCGGCTCTACATCCTGCGCAAAACGATCTCCGGTCTTCTCTACAACAAGCGCGAACGGCGAACTTCGCACTATTATCCGGTGTCGATCTCGTGCCGAACGGTGATTTACAAGGGGATGTTCCTCGCCGACCAGCTCGGCGCCTATTATCCCGATCTGCACGATCCGGATTTTGAAAGCGCGCTGGCGCTGGTGCATCAGCGCTTTTCGACCAACACGTTCCCGACCTGGTCGCTGGCGCATCCCTACCGCATGATCGCGCACAACGGCGAAATCAACACGCTGCGCGGCAACAACAACTGGATGGCGGCGCGGCAGGCTTCGGTGTCATCGCCGAAATTCGGCGACGACATTTCGAGGCTTTGGCCGATTTCCTACGAGGGCCAGTCCGATACCGCCTGCTTCGACAACGCGCTCGAATTCCTCACCATGGGCGGCTACCCGCTCGCGCATGCGGTGATGATGATGATTCCGGAGGCGTGGGCGGGCAATCCGCTCATGAGCGAAGAGCGCCGCGACTTTTACGAATATCACGCCGCGCTGATGGAGCCGTGGGATGGCCCGGCCGCCATCGCTTTCACCGACGGTCGGCAGATCGGCGCCACGCTCGACCGCAACGGGCTGCGCCCGGCACGCTACATCGTCACGCGCGATGATCGCATCATCATGGCGTCGGAAGTCGGCGTGCTGCCGATCCCGGAAGAAGAGATCATCACCAAGTGGCGGCTGCAGCCGGGCAAGATGCTGCTGGTCGACCTCAAGGAAGGCCGGCTCATTCCCGACGAAGAGATCAAGGCGGCGCTGGCCAAGAGCCACCCCTATCGCGAGTGGCTTGAGCACACCCAGATCGTCATCGAGGACCTTCCGTCTTCGTCGGAAGCGGCGCCGATCTCCAACCATGCGCTGCTCGATCGTCAGCAGGCGTTCGGCTACACGCAGGAAGACCTGAAAATCCTGATGACGCCGATGGCGACGACCGGCGAGGAAGCCATCGGCTCCATGGGCAACGACACGCCGATTTCGGCGCTGTCCGACAAGCCGAAGCTGCTGTTCACCTACTTCAAGCAGAACTTCGCGCAGGTGACCAACCCGCCAATCGACCCGATCCGCGAAGAACTGGTCATGAGCCTTGTCTCGATCATCGGGCCGCGGCCGAACCTGTTCGACCTCGAGGGCATGTCGCGCAACAAGCGCCTCGAAGTGCACCAGCCGATCCTGACCAACGCCAACCTGGAAAAGATCCGCGCCATCTCCGAGGTCGCCGAGTCGCACTTCAAGTCGATCACGCTCGACACGACGTGGCCGGCCGAAGCCGGCGCCTCCGGCATGGAAGCCGCCGTCGCGGCCTTGAGCGGCAAGGCCGTGGCAGCGGTGCGTGACGGCATCAACATCATCATCCTTTCCGACCGCCGCGCCGGCGCCGACCGGATACCGATCCCGTCGCTGCTCGCCTGCGCGGCCGTGCATCATCATCTGATCCGCGAAGGGCTGCGCACGTCCGTCGGGCTGGTCGTCGAATCCGGCGAGCCGCGGGAGGTGCATCACTTCGCCTGCCTCGCCGGTTACGGCGCCGAGGCGATCAATCCCTACCTCGCGTTCGAGACGCTGACGGCGATGAAGGACAAGCTGCCGCAGAAGCTCGAGGACAAGGAAATCATCAAGCGCTACATCAAGTCGATCGACAAGGGGCTGCTCAAGGTGATGTCCAAGATGGGCATCTCGACCTACCAGTCCTATTGCGGCGCGCAGATTTTCGATGCGATCGGATTGAAGTCGGAATTCGTCGCCAAGTATTTCACCGGCACCGCAACCCGCATCGAAGGCGTCGGCGTCGACGAGATCGCCGAGGAAACCGTGCGGCGGCATCGCGATGCGTTTTCGGATGCGCCCATCTACCGCTCGATGCTCGACGTCGGCGGCGACTATGCGGTGCGCGTGCGCGGCGAGGATCATGTCTGGACCGCGGCGACGGTTGCGGCGCTCCAGCATGCGGTGCGTGGCAATTCCTATGAGAAATATCGGCAATACGCCGAGGTCATCAACGACCAGTCGGAGCGGCTCTACACCATCCGCGGCCTGTTCCGGCTGAAGTTCGCCCACGAGGACGGCCGTCCGGCGATCGCAACCGACGAGGTCGAGCCGGCGCAGGAAATCGTCAAGCGCTTCTCCACCGGTGCCATGTCCTACGGCTCGATTTCGCGCGAGGCCCACACGACGCTCGCCATCGCCATGAATCGGATCGGCGGCAAGTCGAACACCGGTGAAGGCGGCGAGGAATCCGACCGCTTCAAGCCGCTGCCGAACGGCGACTCGATGCGCTCGGCGATCAAGCAGGTCGCGTCGGGACGTTTCGGCGTCACCGCCGAATATCTCGTCAACGCCGACATGATGCAGATCAAGATCGCGCAGGGCGCCAAGCCCGGCGAAGGCGGCCAATTGCCCGGCCACAAGGTCGACAAGACCATCGCCAAGGTGCGCCACGCGACACCGGGCGTCGGGCTGATTTCGCCGCCGCCGCATCATGACATCTATTCCATCGAGGATCTGGCGCAGCTGATCTTCGATTTGAAGAACGTCAATCCGGCCGGCGACGTCTCGGTCAAGCTCGTCTCCGAGGTCGGCGTCGGTACCGTCGCCGCCGGCGTATCGAAGGCGCGCGCCGACCATGTGACCATCGCCGGCTTCGAGGGCGGCACCGGCGCTTCGCCGCTCACCTCGATCAAGCATGCCGGCTCGCCGTGGGAGATCGGGCTCGCCGAAACCCATCAAACGCTGGTGGCCAACCGGCTACGCGGCCGCATCGCCGTACAGGTGGACGGCGGCGTCCGCACGGGGCGCGATGTCGTCGTCGGCGCGCTGCTCGGCGCCGACGAATTCGGCTTCGCCACCGCGCCGCTGATCGCGGCCGGCTGCATCATGATGCGCAAATGCCACCTCAACACCTGCCCGGTCGGCATCGCCACCCAGGACCCGGTGCTGCGCAAGCTCTTCCGCGGCCAGCCCGAGCACGTCATCAATTACTTCTTCTTCGTCGCCGAGGAAGTCCGCGAACTGATGGCGGCGCTGGGCTACCGCACCTTCGCCGAGATGATCGGGCAGATGCAGATGCTCGACGTGCGGGAGATGGTCGATCACTGGAAGGCGCGCGGCCTCGACTTCTCGCGGTTGTTCACCAAGCCGGACGTGCCGACGTCGGTCGCGATCTACAATTGCGAGGAACAGGATCACAAGATCAGCGACGTCATCGACCGCAAGCTGATCGCCCAGTCGCAGGCCGCCCTCGACCGCGGCGCGCCAGTGCGCCTGAGTCTGCCGATCACCAACACCGACCGCACCACCGGCGCCATGCTGTCCGGCGAGATCGCCGCGCGCTACGGCCATGCCGGCCTGCCGTCCGATACCATCGTCGCGCACTTCAAGGGCACCGCCGGGCAGAGCTTCGGCGCGTTCCTCGCGCGCGGCGTGACCTTCGAACTCGAGGGCGATGCCAACGACTATGTCGGCAAGGGACTTTCCGGCGGCCGGATCGTGGTGCGTCCGCCGGCAGGAACCGGCATCGTTCCCGAGCAATCGATCATCGTCGGCAACACCGTGCTCTATGGCGCCATTGAGGGCGAATGCTATTTCCGCGGCGTCGCCGGCGAGCGCTTCGCGGTGCGCAACTCGGGCGCCGTCGCCGTCATCGAGGGCGCCGGGGATCACTGCTGCGAGTACATGACCGGCGGCGTCACGGTCGTGCTCGGCCCGACCGGACGCAATTTCGCCGCCGGCATGTCGGGCGGCATCGCCTATGTGCTCGACGAGGACGGCACGTTCGCCTCGCGCTGCAATCTCGCGATGGTGGAACTCGAGCCGATGCCGGCGGAGGAAGAAGTCAACGCCCGCACCTACCACCAGGCGCGCGACCTCGAAAGTCACGGACTGGTCGAAGTCATGTCCGATATGAGCGAGCGCGATGCGGCGCGGCTGTATCTTCTTGTCGCCCGCCACGAACGCTTTACCGGCTCGACGATTGCGGCCAAAATCCTGAGCGACTGGCCGGCCTGGTATCCGAAGTTCCGCAAGGTGATGCCAGTCGAGTATCGTCGCGCTCTCAACGAGCTCAAGGCGGAATCGCAGGCCATGCAGGCGGCGGAATAGAGCGCCAGGAAATAGAGCGCCAAGAAAGAGTACGCCTTGGGCAAGGTCACCGGGTTTCTCGAATACGAACGCGAAGACCGCGACTATCAGCCGGTCGAGGAACGCATCCGCCACTGGGGCGAATTCGTGCTGCCGCTGCCGGACGCGGCCTATCGCACGCAGGCCGCCCGCTGCATGAATTGCGGCGTGCCATACTGCCAGGGCACCGGCTCGCTCAAGCCCGGCACGCCGGGCTGTCCGGTCAACAATCAGATCCCGGACTGGAACGATCTCGTCTACACCGGAGACTGGGAAGAGGCCGCGCGCAACCTGCATTCGACCAACAACTTCCCTGAAGTCACCGGCCGCGTCTGTCCGGCGCCGTGTGAAGCGTCCTGCACGCTCAACATCGACGAGAACCCGGTCACCATAAAATCGATCGAGTGCGAGATCGCCGACCGAGCCATCGCACTCGGGCTAAAGCCCGAGCCGGCCGGCAAGCTGACCGGCAAAAAGGTCGCCGTCATCGGCTCCGGCCCGGCGGGCCTCGCCTGCGCGCAGCAGCTGGCGCGCGCCGGGCACTCGGTCCACGTGTTCGAGAAATTCGCCAAGGCCGGCGGTCTGCTGCGTTACGGCATTCCCGACTTCAAGATGGAAAAGCATCACATCGAGCGCCGCGTCGCGCAGATGCAGGCCGAGGGCGTTGTCTTCCACTACGGCGCGCATGTCGGGGTCAATGTCGCCCCCGAGCAGCTTCTCGCCGAGTACGATGCGGTCGTGCTGACCGGCGGGTCTGAAAAACCGCGTGACCTTCCCGTTCCCGGCCGCGAGCTGAAGGGCATCCATTTCGCCATGGAATTCCTGCCGCAACAGAACCGCCGGGTCAGCGGCGAAGCGGCGACGGAGGCAGAACCAATCCTCGCCGGCGGCAAGCATGTCGTCGTCATCGGCGGCGGCGATACCGGGTCCGACTGCATCGGCACTTCGATTCGCCAGGGTGCCTTGTCAGTGACGAACTTCGAGATTTTGCCGGCGCCGCCACTACACGAGAACAAGATGCTGACGTGGCCGAACTGGCCGCTGAAGCTGCGCACCTCGTCGAGCCACGAAGAAGGCGCCGAGCGCGACTTCGCCGTGATGACGTCGCGGTTTTCCGGCGCCAACGGCTTCGTCAAGAAGCTGCACTGCGTGCATGTCGACGAAAAGCTGAAGTCCGTTCCCGGCAGCGAATTCGAGATCGACGCCGAGCTCGTTTTGCTGGCGATGGGTTTCGTGCATCCGATTCACGAGGGCATGATCAAGAGCCTCAATCTCGCTCTCGACCAGCGCGGCAATGTCAGCGCCTCGACCGAAGACTACCGCACCTCGGTCGACAAGGTGTTCGCCGCCGGCGACATGCGCCGCGGGCAATCGCTCGTGGTGTGGGCTATCCGCGAAGGCAGGCAGGCCGCCCGCGCGGTGGACGAATTCCTGATGGGCGTTTCGCTGCTGCCGAAGTAGCTATCGCGGCAATTATCGCGCCGCCGCGGGACCGACCGGCAAAGGCGGCCGGGGCGGTCCGCCATCGAGTTCCTGGCGTAACGGGCGCGGCTTCACCGGCGCGGCCGCCTGCGGAACGGCCGGTTGAGCGGGCGCAGGCTTGGCGTCGGTGGATTTCTTCGGATCGCTTTTGGTCGGATCGTTCTTGTTTGTATCGTTCTTTCCGGCGGCCCCCTTGGCGGGAGCGCCAGGCGTAGCGGGCGAAGGCGTGACGGCAGGCGCCAAATCCCCGGTGCCGCCGGTGTCGGCACTGGGACGCGGCCAGGAGAAATCGTCGGCGCGACCGGGCGCCGCTTGTATCGCATCGCCGCGGCTGAGTACGCGCGTCGCGACCGGATCGGGTTCCTTTTGCGACGCATGATTGCTGGAGCCCAACAGCTCGCCGCCCTCGCCGCTGCCGATCGCGCCAAGCGGAACGACCGGACCGACGGCCGGCTTCGCTCCCTTGGCCGGCGCCGGTGCCTGTTCTTCCGGTCCGGGCAAGGCGACCGGCACGACACGATTAGTCAACATCCGGCGCAGGTCGTGCTCGACATAGTGGGCGAGCTTCTCGGCGCCGTATTTGGTGAAATGCACGCCATCATAGGTGCGCAGCCGGCGGGTTTGTCCCTCGAAGTCCGGCCCCTGCTGGGTGTAGTGGCCCTGCTCGTCAACGAAGCCGTCCCAGATATCGACATAGGTGATGCCGGCTTTCTCCGCGCGGGCGCGGTAAAGCTCATCGAGGTAACTCATGTCGGTCGTCGACTTGGTGCCGCGGACCGCCGGCATTCCCACCCAAAACACCGGCACGCCCTTGCTCTTGGCCGCAGCGATCATGTCGTCGATGCGCTTTGAATAAAGCTCGCCCCACCGGTCGGTATGAAACTCATAAATCCCGCCAGGCGGCCGCTTTTGTACATCATTCTTGGCGGCCGAAGGCTGTTCGGTGTCCGGGTGCGCCGGCGTGTCGGCCGCGGTGGGGGCTGCGGCCGGGGCCGCAGGCGTCGCGGCCTGCCCTGGCGCGGGCGGGGTCGCGGCCGGGCGTGGCGGCGGAATAACCTCGCGCAGCGGCAGGCGGTCGTTGATGCCGAGCATGATCACAATCGCTGCTGGCTTTTCCGTCGCCAGCAGGTCCTTGACCGCCTGTGACCAGTCCGGCGAGTCGGCCTTCACGTCGTAGCGCACGAGACCGGAATACGGCCGGATCTTGCGAACGATGCCGACTTCCGGCGCGTCGGCGAATGTCTCCTCGAGACCGTAGGCAAGCCATTCGGCAAGCGAGTCGCCGATGACGATCACCGACTCGGTCGGCGGCGTGTCTACCTTGCGGGGCGCCGGCGGCTTTGTGGATTCGACGGGTTGCTGCTGCCGCGGATAGACCGGACTGTACGGATCGTAGGAATTGTTTGGACGGTAGTAACCGCCGCCGCCCCCTGCCCTCGCCCCAAAACGGGCCGCCGAAGAAGTCGCGAAACTGCACCGGTTCGGGCCGAATCGGCTCGGCCCTCATCCGCTCATCGAACGCCCCGCGCCCCCCGGCGAGCTGCGCGCCCGCGGGACCGCTTTGCGTCAGAGCCATCGCGGCGGCCGAAAGCGCAAATGCAAGCCGCTGCAGGTACTTATGTGCCATCAACCTGCGCCCGGTGAGTTCTGGTTATAGTCTCGGGTCAATGCAGAGCCACGCACATATTAGGCAAATAATGTCAACTTAAGGATGGCTCCACGGTTAGCGCCCGACCCGCGTCAAGCCGCCACCACGGCCGCGATTTCCACCTCGATCAGAAAGCCCGGATTGGCCAGCGCCGTCACGCCGATCAGGGTGCTCGGCGACGGGCGGTTTGCATCCCAGGGAACGGCCAACGATCTATCGTTGAGCACCTTCAGAAAGGCCGGCACGTCGACGGCGTACATGCGCCGGAACACGACATCGTCCCAGGTCGCGCCGGCCGCCTTGAGCTGAAGCGTAAGCCCGTCAAGCACGGCGGCGTATTGCGCGCGGAGATCGCCGCGATGCAGCGGCTGATAGTTGTCGTCGGCCGGCGTTTGGCCGGCGATGTAGATGAGCTTCGACGGCTTCTCTACCGTCAGCACGCGCGTGTAATTGGGGTGATGAAAAAGACCCTGAGGATTGATGTATTGTTTGGTCACGGGAGGCTCCGTAGAAATCACGCGACTCGGCCGCGCGTGAAAAAAAGCGATGTATAGCTGCAGGTCGCGGGATCGTCGTAGAAGGCAAAAAACTGCTCGATGAGATGATCTGCTTTTGCCTCCGACCACCCGGGGATCTGTATGACATGCGGCCGCGCCGCCTGGAATTGCTTCTCCCAGTTCCATCGCCGTTCAGGATCGATACTGCCGATCACCGTGAACAGGGTGTCGGTTTCCATGTCGACGCTCACATCGCGAAAGCCCAGCGAGATCATGTACGGCGCCACCTTGCGCCCGATATTGCAATCAACAAGGAGCGCCATGGTCTCGCGAACCTGACGTTCGAATTCGGGGGCAATGGGGAAGTGCTCGATTCCGAAGCCGACATAGTCGCAGGAAACAACATAGCCGCCCGGTTTGGTCACCCGCTTGAGCTCCGCCAGCGCGCTTTTTGGTTCTTTGAGCCATTGCAGAAGATATTTGGCCCACACGACATCGAAGCTGGCGTCGGCAAAGGGTAGCGCGAACACGTCGCCGTGGCGGAATGTCAGATTTTTGATTCCCTCGGCCGCCGCGCGGGCCGTGGCAAAATCGAGATACTGCTGCCGCACGTCGACGCCGACCACCTCAGCACCCGGAAACGAACGCGCGATCAGCCTCGACATCGAACCCGAACCGCAGCCGACATCAAGCACGCGGTCGGTGGGCGAGATCGGCAGGTATCGCAGGTGTCCCCCGATATTCGCCAGTCGCGCCTGCAGCTCGAGGCGCTCACACTCGTCGTCGCTATGAATTACGTAGGGCAAAGAAAGCTCGGACATCGGACAAAATCCCGTTTGAAAAAATGAAAAACCCCGGCCGGCGATGCTATCAAGCCAGCCATCTTGGGCAAACATGTGGAGACGGCCGCGGCAAACCCTGCGCAGCCCTGGGGCTGCGCCGCCAGCCGCTAGCGTGCTTGGAATCCGCTAAAGTAGTTTATGGCGCTGGCAACCGGCCGGCAGCAAACGCGGTCGGGTTTCCGGCTTGGCCGGCCCGGTTCAGGCTGCGGCGCTTCGTGCGCCGGACTTCTCCGCGTCGAGAAATGCGGCGATTGCCGCGGTGACGACGGCCGGCTGCTCGAGCGTGGAGCCGTGACCGGCCTTGGGAATAACGACGAGCTTGGCTCCTTCGATCGCTGCCACGATACGCTCCGCCATCGCCCGCGGCGTGGCCACGTCTTCGTCGCCGACAGCGACCAGGGTGGGCGTGTGGATCCTGCCGAGGAATTCGTAGATGCTCTCACGCGCCAGTACGCCGTTCACGGCGCGCCAGACCGAGGAGCGATTTGAGGCAAGCTGATTGGCCCAGTCCAGTCGCTCGTCAGCGCGGGCGGGGTCCGTAAGCGCGGTCTTTCCGTACAGCGCCTGCATGATCACCTTGACCATGGACTTCATGCCGAAGTGGCGAACGATAAAATTCAGGACCTGATACTTCAGCTTGAACGGCTCCGGATCGGCCGTCGTGTCGAGCAGAACGAGAGAGCGGACAAGCTCGGGCCGGCTGATCGCAAGCCGCATGCCGATGATACCGCCCAAGCTGAGACCGCAGAAATGCACCGGACCGACATCCAGCGCCTCGATGAGCGCCGCAGCATCTTTAGTCAGCGTATTCATGTCGATCGCCTGCGCATCGTCGTCCGCGCTGCGGCCTTGTCCGCGATGATCGTAAGCGATACAGCGATAGCGATCCTTGAGCGCTGCGACCTGCGGAGCAAAAAGCGTAGTATTCCAAAGCAGGCCGTGGCTGAAAACAATAGGCACGCCGATGCCGCCGGTATCCTCGTAATAAAGCGCGGTGCCGTTTAAGCGGATCATTGGCATTGATCACTGCTCCGATCTGTATCGATGAAACAAACGCATCGATCAAACAGATTTTTCACGCGTGATATTTGCCGATGCCGCTTACGTATTTGTAAAAGCGCAAGCGCCAATACCGGACGTCATCAAAATCCGGTTATGCAAGTGCGTCGCATCCGTCGCGCGCACGAAACGATCCGTTTACCGTGCCGCGGACGGCGCAACGCCGCGTCCAGTGAGGGTTCTCACGGCGCACGACCTAAGGCTGACGAAGCCGATCGAGCACGTCGCTCGAAGCAAACCCGTCCGGTATCTGGCCGGTCGCAACCTGAAAATTGCGAATGGCGATGCGGGTGCGCGGACCGAGCAGACCGTCCGGCTCGCCGATATCGAAACCGCGCCGCGCCAGCAGCTGCTGCATTTCGAAGCGCTCCGCCATCGACAATGCCCGCTGGTCACGCGGCCAGCTTTGCACGAACGGGCCGCCGCCGCGCAGCCGGTCGGCCAGATGCCCGATGGCGAGCGCATAAGCCTCTGCCGGATTGTATTTCATGATGACGCGAAAATTCTGCAGCATCAGAAAGGCCGGCCCGCGCGCGCCGGCAGGCAACAGCACGAAGGCCTTTTCGGAGTTGTGCGAAAACGGCTTGCCGCCAGCGCGCACGATCCCCAGCGCCTGCCATTGGGCGACAGTCATCTGGTGCGAGCGATCGACGAGGAGATAGTTGAAATTCGGCGGCAGCACGACCTCGTAGCCCCAGCTCTCGCCGACAACCCATCCGTCCGTCTTCAGGTTGTTCGCCGTCGAGGCGACGACGTCGGCCACGGAATCGACGACGTCGCGATGGCCGTCACCGTCGAAGTCGACGGCGAAGCGCTTGAACGTCGTCGGCATGAACTGGGTCGGGCCGAACGCGCCCGCCCAGGAGCCGATCAGGCGCTCGGGCTTCACGTCGCCGTGCTGCAGGATGTCCAGCGTGGACAGGAATTCTTCGCGGAAATAATCGCGGCGGCGGCCGACGCAGGCGAGCGTCGCGGTGGAGCGCACGACCGAACGGTCGCCGCCCTTGGTGCCGTAGTTCGATTCAACGCCCCAGATCGCCGCGATGATGTGGCGGTCCACGCCGTAGGTGCGTTCGACCGCGGCAAACACGCTCGCATACTGGGCCAGCAGCTCGCGTCCGCGGGCGATCCGCTCGTCGCTGACCAGCGCGTCGAGATAATCCCACGGGGATTTGTTGAATTCCGGCTGGGCATCGAGGAGATCCATGATGCTCAGGTCCGGCGTCAGGCCGGCAGTGTACCGCTCGAAAACTTCCCGGCTGACGCCGCGCCGCTCGGCCTGGGGCCATAATCCTTCGAGGCAATTGCCAAAGTCGGCGGCGGCGGCGCGGATCGCATCCGCGGACATCAGCGGATTGCCTGACGCGCCCGGCTGTCCACTCCACTCGCGCGTGCCGCCTGCCGGCGCCGGAACAGAAGAGGCCGATGGCGGTTGAAATATTCGTTTCAGCCAGTTATCCGGCTTGTCTTGAGCCAGAACCTGGGCCGAAGCCTGCGGCATCGCGGCGCCGGACAAGCTGCCGGCAATTAGCGATGCCGCTGCAAGGCGAAGGATCGGCACCGGGAATCCCATGTCAGCTATCCAGGCAGGGGTTGATTCGATTGCGGC
Organism: uncultured Alphaproteobacteria bacterium; assembly: GCA_963850245.1. Lineage (GTDB taxonomy): Bacteria > Pseudomonadota > Alphaproteobacteria > Rhizobiales > Xanthobacteraceae > BOG-931. The sequence continues at coordinate 101,438 of CAWKLA010000008.1, forward strand.
GGTCCCGATTTGTAGTCGGGCGAAGGTGTCCCTATGATGTTACAGTTTCCTGGGTTCGGCTTCGATTCTAGCGAGGGCCCTCCGCAGGGCGCGTCCCTATCAGGTCCGGCGGCTTGCGGTAACCAAAGAACATCGAGCGGGGCGGTCGGCCATGGTGCGGGTTTAGGCATGTCCCACACTTGAGCAAAGAATCAGGCAACAAAGCGTCTCGTATCATTACTCCCTGCCCCCGCTCCAACGGCACCGCATGACATCGATCCGCAAGGCTGTTTTTCCCGTCGCCGGGCTCGGCACCCGGTTTTTGCCGGCCACCAAGGCCATGCCGAAAGAGATGCTGCCGGTCGTCGACCGGCCGCTGATCCAGCACGTCGTCGACGAGGCCCGCCAGGCCGGCATCGAGCACTTCATCTTCGTCACCGGACGCAACAAGGGCGTCATCGAGGATCATTTCGACCGCCAGTTTGAGCTGGAAATGACGCTTCTGGAGCGGCAGAAGCAACCGGCGCTCGAATTGCTGCGCGAAGATTTGCCCGGCCCAGGCTCTACCAGCTTCACGCGCCAGCAGGAGCCGCTTGGGCTCGGGCATGCGGTGTGGTGCGCGCGTGAATTGATCGGCCATGAGCCGTTCGCGCTGCTCCTGCCGGACGTGCTCGTGCAGCATGAGCGCGGCTGCCTCGCGCAGATGATCGACGCCGCCCGCGAATTGGGCGAGAAGGCCAACATCGTCGCCGTCGAGGAAGTACCGCCGGAACGCGTCGACCAGTACGGCGTGGTCGGCGTCGGCGAGAAAAAGGGCAAGGTTTTCTCGATCACCAGCATGGTGGAGAAGCCGCCGCGCGAGCAGGCGCCGTCGAACCTGATCCTTACCGGCCGCTACATACTGCAGCCCGAAATCCTCGACGTGCTGGCCAAACAGGGCCGCGGCGCCGGCGGCGAAATCCAGCTCACCGACGCCATGATCGCGCTGTCGAAAACGCAAGCCTTCTACGGGTTGAAGTTCGACGGGCGCAGCTTCGATTGCGGCTCGAAGATCGGCTTCCTCGCCGCCAACGTTTCCTACGCGCTCGCCCGCGACGACATCGCGCCGGGCTTCCGCGCCGAGATCAAGAAAATCCTCGACGAGATCAACGGCGGCTAGCGGCGGCGCGACCGCCGCCGATAGCTCGATCCTGCGACGCTCGAATCCCTGCGCCTCACCGGCACACTGCGCCTTGCGGCGTGCTAGCTTGATGCACTTTTGGAACAAGCCAGATGCCAGGCAAGAAATCCTGACTATCGCTATCGTCCGCCACGCTCGACGCCGGAAGAACGCGGCGGCAAGCCGCCGGTCTATCGGCGCATCATCGAGAACAAGCACGCGATGATCATCGAGCGCGATGTCGCCATCCCGATGCGCGACGGCGTGAAGCTCTATGCCGACGTGTTCCGGCCCGCCAACGAGGACCCGGTGCCGCCGATCATCGCCTGGACGCCGTACGGCAAGCATGTGCCGTTCGATCCCAAGCGATTCATCAATGCCGGTGTGAAGGATGGCGATACGTCCGAATACACCGCGTTCGAGGCGCCCGATCCCGTATTCTGGATACCGAGCGGCTATGCGGTCGTCGTCATCGACGTGCGCGGCACCTGGTATTCCGAAGGGACGGCGCATTATCTCGCCCCGGAAGAGGCGCAGGATTTCTACGACGCGATCGAATGGGCGGGCACGCAGCCCTGGAGCAGCGGCAAGGTCGGATTGTCGGGGGTCTCGTATCTTGCGCAGTTGCAGTGGCGGGTAGCCGAACTCAATCCGCCGCACCTCGCTGCCATCAATCCGTGGGAGGGCTGGACCGATACTTACCGTGAAGTGGCCACACACGGCGGGATTCCCGACACGCATTTCTGGCCGACCCTGTGGAACCGCTGGGGCGCGGCCAGAGGCCAGATCGAAGACCTCGAAGCCGAGACGAAAGAGCATCCGCTGTACGACGATTTCTGGCGCTCAAAAGCCGCAGACTTCTCGAAGATCAAGACTCCCGCTTTTGTAGTTGCAAGCTGGACCGATCAGGGCCTGCATACCCGCGGCACTTTCGAGGGCTTCAAGCACATCGCGTCGGCGCAGAAATATCTGCTGGCGCATGGCCAGAAGAAATGGGCGCACTATTACGTGGCCGACAACATGCGGCGCCTGCGCGACTATTTCGATCACGTGCTCAAGGGCGTCGATAACGACGTGAAGAACTGGCCGAACGTGCTGCTGGAGGTGCGCGAGCGCAACGGCGTGGCCAGCCTGCGGGCGGAAAACGAATGGCCTATCGCGCGCACGCAATATACCAGGCTCTACCTGGACGCGGCGAACGGGCGGCTGGAGCGGACGCCCGTCGCCGAGACGGCCTCCGTCTCCTACAATTCCGTCGTCGCCGAACTGGCGAAGGCGGACGGCGCGACTTTCGAGATCACCTTCGATCGCGACACCGAACTCACCGGGTATATGAAGCTGCGTGTGTTCATGTCGTGTATCGAGGGCGACGACATGGACGTCTTCGTCGGCCTGCATAAGCTCGATGCCGATGGCGCGCCCGTGCCGTTCGCCTATTACGCCCAATTCGATGACGGACCGGTAGCGCTCGGTTGGCTGCGCGCCTCCCACCGCGAACTCGATCTACAAAAATCCACGGAATGGCAGCCGGTCCATCCGCATACGCGTGTGCAGAAGATCACACCGGGCGAGATCGTGCCGCTCGACATCGAAATCTGGCCGTCGGGCACGCACTTCAAGGCAGGCGAAACGCTGCGCCTGACGGTTCAGGGCACCGACATCAACCGCTATCCGAAAGACAAGGTGCCGGTCTATTTTCGCCATGAGGCCAGCGTGAACCGCGGACGCCACCTCATACATGCCGGCGGTGAGTACGAATCCTACCTGCTCGTGCCGCTGATCCCACCGAAGACCTAACACAAGTGTCGACGCGCAACGAAATGCTGTCAGCGCTGCAGGTGCATGCCGAGCAGGAACGTCGTTGCATTGTAGGCGTTTGTCGGCTGGGTCGCCGTCTGCCAGTCCTGGCGAACCTGCGCGCTCATCTGCACCTCGCGGCTGAACTTGTACACCGCGCCGACGGACACGAAATAGCGGTTGTCGGATAGTGGCGAGCCGACATACTGGTCGTTGCCAAATCCGGATTTGAGTATGCCGACCAGCCAATAGCGGAATGCGTGATCCACTTCGATATTGACGTCGCGGCTGAACTCGCCGGAAGCGCCGATCAGGGTCGTTTCGTAGATTTGTGAAACCGCGCCCAGCCGGACGCTGGTGAGCCCGTCCGGTTCCCAGAGCACCGCGCCATTCGCGATCACGCCGTTGATGTTCTCCAGCGCCGCATCCTGGTACCAGCGCTCGACATACCCTATCGCCATCTCGCCGGTGAGGGAGCCGAACAGATTGAAGGCACTGCCGGCCGAAATGCTCGCTCCTTTTGAGTCGCGATCAAACCCATTCATGTCGAATTGCAGATCGTGGATGCGCTGGTCGGCTTCCACCTCGATGAACGGTTTCAAGCCGGGATCGAGTTCGTAGCCGACGCGGCCGATGCCGGCATACTGGTCGAAGTTGCGGTCGTCGTTGCTCGACGTGGTGCCGTCGGTGAGTTGCGAGGGATTATACGTGGCGCGATCGAAGGTGCCCTTGAACGACACCGTCATGCGGCCGAGTTGCTGCGCCACGCCGATCGTATCGCCGACGTCGAAGTTGAGCGGCAGCTTGGCGAGTTGGGCCTGCAAGTTCGGGCTGCCGGGATTGTCGGTGTTGATGAGATAGCGCACCTCGAGATTGAGCTGGGTGTCGCGCGTGACGTCGACGCGGCCGTCAACCTTGGCGTTGAGAAAGGGCACATTGAGCGACGGCAGCAGGTCGCCGTTGGCGTATTGGGTCCAGGCGCCGATGATATCGGCGGTGAGCGAATGATTGGCCCACAGCGACGCAACCCGAAGCTCCGGTGTGACAACACCATACGCCGAGGGCGGACCGCCCGGGGCACGTTCCGGATTGGTGCTGTAGCCGGCCGACATATCGATCGACGGCAGCAGCAAGAACGTTCCCGCGCGAATGCCTAGCGCCGCGTAAGGGTCCTTCTCGGCGAGGATCGGCAACAGCCGTTGCGGAAGCGCACCGAGGGTGAAGGTGTTGGGCAGTGGCAGAGTCGGCGGCAATGCGCTGATCGAGTAGTTGTAGTATTCCAGCGGCGGAACCGGCGCGATCGCGCCCGGCCTGTTCGCCGCCGCCAGCGGATGCACTTCTGGCGGCGGATTGGTCACCGGTAGTTCGGTCGGTGACGGCGGCAAGCTTGCGCCGGGCCGGATCGCCGCGGTTTTCGGATAGATCAAAGGTGGCGGCGGAGGGGTCGGCACCGGCGGTCTATTCTGCACGGCGGGATCGAACGTCGGCACCGGCGTGAAAGTATTTTCAGGGGCCTGCGGAACGACCGCGCCCGGCGCGACCGGCGGCGGCTTTTTCTTTTTCCTGCTGGCCGGCGTGTTCAGGGAATCATATCCGGTGTTGCCGGCGCCGTGGCCGTTAGGGCTGCCATAGACCGGCGTGGCGCCGATGCGCGTCGGCGCAACGAACTTATCGGGCGGCGGCTGTTCGGCGGCAAGCGGCCTCGCTCCGCCCGGCCGGCGAAAGCGAGGCAGCGTCGTCGGGTTACCCCCGAGCGACGATGGCTGCAGCAGATCGCTCCCCGGCATCGCCGTGCTGCCTGAGCTCGTCATGCTGCCCGAGTTCGCTGTGCTGCCGGTGCTGACGGTATCGGCCGCGGCGACGGCGCCGAACGTCGGACCCGGCGTCTGCGCCCGGCCTGACAGCGGCAACAGCAGCGCGAGCGCCATAAAAAGGGCGAAAGCGGCGCTGTTCGGCACGCGGCAGCGGCGCCTCAGGGGCGACTTCCTCGCACCCAGGGCACACACCTCCGCCACCATCCGCATCACCTCGGAAGTTGCCAAAGCAAACCACCGTCAAGAAGCTGTGCCGGCACGCCGATTCTCGCCGTGCCGGAACCGCGATGGGCCGGCCCGGGCCGCCGGACAGGCCCCGATGGTTAACGGAGTTAGAACGGATATGGTTAACGAGAGGTTGATTTACGGGCGTTTCGCCGGGCTTTGAGCCCGTTTCGTCTGGGCTCGGCGTCAGCAATCAGCCTCACGCGGCTATGACCGCGCGACGGTCACACCCAGCCTTTGAGCTCGCGCATGGCGAGCTGCCAGATCATCAGCATGCCGGCCTCGCTGTCGTTGAGGCAGGGAATGGCGACAAAATTCTCGCCGCCATAGCGCTTGAACACCGCCGCGTTCTCCACGGCGATCTCTTCCAGCGTCTCCAGGCAATCGGCGGAAAAGCCCGGCGTGATCATCACGAGATTCTTCACGCCCTTTTTGGCCAACTTCTTCACCGTCTTGATGGTGTAGGGCCGGAGCCATCGGGCGCGGCCGAAGCGCGACTGGTAGGTCAGCATCAGTTTGGTTTCGTCGAGCTTGAGCTGCTCGCGCAACAGCTGCGTGGTGCGTATGCACTGGCTCTCGTACGGATCGCCCTTGCTGACATATTCCTGCGGCATCCCGTGAAACGATGCGACGATCACATCGGGCGTGAAAGACAACCCCTTCAGCTCGGCCTTGAGCGAGGACGACAGCACCTCGATGTAATAGGGATCGTCGTAGTAAGCCGGCATGATGCGCAACGCGGGCTGCCGGCGCTGCCGCATCATGAAGCGGAAGACTTCGTCGCCGACCGTCGCCGTCGTCGGTGCCGCGTATTGCGGATAAAGCGGCATAACCAGAATTCGATCGCAGCCGCGCGCAACCAGCGCCTCGAGCCGCGAGGCGATCGACGGACTGGCGTAGCGCATCGCCCAATCGACGATGACGTGCTTGCCGAGAGGCTCGAGAATGCCGGCGAGCTTTTCCGCCTGCGAGCGGGTGATGGTCTTGAGCGGCGACTCGTTCTGCTCGTTATTCCAGATTTTCCGGTAATCGCGCGCTTTGCGCCGCGAGCGCAGCGGCAGGATGATGCCGTTCAGCAGGAACTTCCAGAACAGCGAGTCTCGTTCGATCACGCGCGGATCGGTGAGGAACTCCCGGAGATAGCGCCGCACCGCCTTCGGCTCCGCCGCATCCGGCGTGCCGAGATTGACGAGCAGGACGCCGATACCCGACGTCGTCGGCATCGCCTCGCCGGACGTACCGGCAACGGTGGCTCCGGGCTTCACTGCCACCGGCGGCTTTTCGTCGGCCGCCGGCGGATCGCGGGATCACTGCCGTCGCGCCGGCTATCGTCGGAGTGTCTACGGCGGACGGCTGAACTTGGAGCGTGGGCGCGCTGGCAGGCTCGCTGGTCGCGGTGGCGAGGGGCGGCAAATCGCTCATTGTTTCAGCCTCCTCGATCGCCTGCGTTGTGAAAATGCGCGCAAACGACGCGCCGATCGTCACCGGCGCCAGCCGGCGGCGGATTTCATTCTGCCGCTTTGAGCAGCGCCGGCGAACCGGCGTTGAATTGTTCCAGCAGCGCCGCCTCGTCGGCCTTCGCGGCGGTGAGATGGCGTTGCTTGACGTGACCGAAGCCGCGAATCTTTTCCGGGATAGCCGCAAGCCCGACGGCGAGATGATGATTCTCCGGCCGCAGTTCGGCGAGCACGTGGTCGAGCATCGCCTCGTAGTCCGCGATCAGCCCGCGCTCGGTGCGGCGCTCGACCGAGCGGCCGAACAGATCGAGTGCCGTGCCGCGCAAGAACTTGAACTTCGCCAAGACGCGAAAAGCCGGCAGCAGCCACGGACCGAAAGCCATCTTGCGCGGCTGGCCGGTCGTCGGATCGAGCCGCGCCAGGAGCGGCGGCGCCAGGTGAAACTCCAGGCGGAGGTTTTCGCCGGCGAATGTCGTGGCGACCTGCTCTTGGAACGATCCGTCGGTATAAAGTCGCGCAACCTCGTATTCGTCCTTGTAGGTCATCAGCTTGAACAGATAGCGCGCGACCGCGTCGGCAAGTTCCTGCTTGCCCGGGGTTCGTGCGGCCTCGGTCGCCTTTACCTTTTGGACAAAGCCCCGATAGCGCGCCGCATAGCGCCGGCTCTGGTAGGCGGTGAGGAATTTCACCCGGCGCTCGACTACCTCGTCGAAGGATTCCGACAGGTGCAGCCCATCGCTGGTCTTCGCCGCTCCAGGCTTCGCGACCGCCTCGACCTGCGCGCGATCGACGGCGGTGCGGCGGCCCCAATGGAACGCCGCCTTGTTCATCGCGACCGCCTCGCCGTTGAGTTCGATCGCCCGCTCGATCGCCGCGGACGACAGCGGAATAGCGCCAAGCTGATAGGCATAGCCGACGAGGAACATGTTGGTGCCGAGCGATTGCCCGAACAGCGCGGTCGTCAGCCGCGTGGCGTCGATGAAGTGCGTCTTGTCGGCGCCGGCGTCCTCGGTGATGGTGCGCTTCAGCCGCTCGCTCGGCAGCGAAAAGTCGGCATTGCGGGTGAATTCGCCGGGCAGGAATTCGGCGGTGTTGACGACCATCTGCGTGGCGCCGTGCTTGACCGAGGCCAGCACTTTGCGCGTGCCGGTGACCACGATGTCGCCGCCGAGCACGAGATCGGCGCCGCCCGCGGCAACGCGGATCGCGTGAATATCCTCCGCCTTCTCGGCGAAGCGGACATAGCTGAATACCGCACCGCCCTTCTGCGCGAGCCCCGCCATGTCGAGCACGCCGACGCCGCGGCCTTCCAGATGCGCCGCCATTCCCAATATGCCGCCGATGGTGACGATGCCGGTGCCGCCGACCCCGGTGACAATGATGTTGTAGGTCTTGTCGATCGCCGGCAGTTTCGGATCGGGCAGAACCGGCAAGTCATGATCGGCGGCAACGCCCGTGCCCTGCTTGAGCTTGGCGCCGTGCACGGTGACGAATGACGGGCAAAATCCTTTGACGCAGGAAAAATCTTTGTTGCAACTCGACTGATCGATGGTGCGCTTGCGGCCCCATTCGGTCTCCAGCGGCTGAACCGACACGCAGTTCGACTTCACGCCGCAATCGCCGCAGCCTTCGCACACAAGCTCGTTGATGATGACCCGCTTGTCGGGGTCCGGAAACGTGTGCCGCTTGCGGCGGCGGCGTTTTTCCGCCGCGCAGGTCTGGTCGTAGATCATCACCGTGACGCCGGGGATGGCGGCCAGTTCCTTCTGCACCTCGATCAGATCGTCGCGGTGATGGATGGTGAGGCCCGGCGGCCATGCGATGTCGCTGGCGTATTTTTCCGGCTCGTCCGTCACCACGACAACGCGCTTGGCGCCTTCGGCGGCAACCTGGCGAGCGACCTGCGGCACGGTGAGGCCGCCATCGTTGGCCTGCCCGCCGGTCATCGCGACGGCGTCATTGAACAGGATCTTGTAGGTGACGTTGGTGTTGGTCGCGATCGCGGCGCGGATCGCCATGTAGCCGGAATGATTGTAGGTGCCGTCGCCGAGATTCTGAAAAACGTGGTTGCGGCTGGAGAACGGCGCTTCGCCGACCCAGTTGGCGCCCTCGCCGCCCATTTGCGTATAGCCAAGGGTGGAGCGGTCCATCCATTGCGCCATGAAATGGCAGCCGATGCCGGCATAGGCGCGCATCCCTTCCGGAACGACGGTGGACGTATTGTGCGGGCATCCGGAGCAGAAATAGGGAATGCGTTGCGCGATGTCGCGCGTCTCGGCGGCGATGCGCTGAAACTCTTTCAGGCGCGCGACGTGTTGGGCGATGTCGTCGTTGCGGTGATACTTCAACAGCCGCTCGCCGATGCAGATCGCGACCTCGTTGGGATCGAGTGCGCCCTTGACCGGGAACAGCCAGTTGCCGGCCTCGTCCCGCTTGCCGATGCAAACCGGCTGGTTCGCGGTGCCGTAAAGCTCTTCGCGCACCTGCACTTCGATCAGCGAACGCTTCTCCTCGACGACGATGATCAGATCGAGACCGGCGGCAAATTCGGCGAGTTCGCGCCGGCTGATCGGCCAGGGGCATCCCACCTTGTAGAGCCGGATGCCGAGCTGGTTGCAGGCGAGCTCGTCGATACCGAGTTCATCGAGCGCCTGACGGACGTCGAGATAGCTTTTGCCGGTGGTGATGATGCCGATCTTCGGCTCGCGTCCGCCGGAGGTTATGGTGTGATTGATCTTGTTGGCGCGCAGAAACGCGAGCATGGCGTCACGCTTGTAGTCGTGCAGCCGCGCCTCTTGCGCCAGGATGGGATCGTTGAGCCGGATGTTGAGGCCGCCCTCGGGCATCACAAAATCGGTCGGGGTGACGATCTTGATGCGGTCGAAGCTGGCGTCGATGGCCGCCGTCGACTCGATCGTCTCGTGCATCGTCTTGAGCGCGACCCACGATCCGGTGAAGCGCGACATCGCCCAGCCGTACAGTCCGTAATCGAGAACCTCCTGCACGCCCGCCGGGTTCAGGATCGGGATCATCACGTCGATGAAGTGATATTCGGATTGGTGGGCGGTGGTCGACGACTCGGCCGTATGGTCGTCCCCCATGAGCGCGAGCACGCCGCCCGATTTCGAGGTGCCTGCGAGATTGGCATGGCGGAAAACGTCGCCGGTGCGGTCGACGCCCGGCCCCTTGCCGTACCACATGGCGAACACGCCATCGTACTTGCCCTCGCCGCGCAACTCGGCCTGCTGGGTGCCCCAGATGGCCGTGGCGGCGAGATCCTCGTTGATCCCGGCCTGGAACCGGATGTCGTTCTTGGTCAGGAAGGGCGCCGCGCGCAGGAACTGGCTGTCGAGACCGCCGAGCGGTGAGCCGCGATAACCCGAAACGTAGCCGGCCGTGTTGAGCCCGTTGCGACGGTCGAGCTCCTTCTGCATCAGACAGAGCCGGATTAGCGCCTGAAAGCCGGTGACAAACACCCGCTCGTGCCCGAGATCGTATTTGTCTTCGAGCTTGACGTCGCGCAGCGCCATCGGGAATCTCCGGCTCACAGTCTGCCCTCATGACCTCGATTTCGCCAGAGGGCTTATAAGTACGATCACATATAGGCTTTGGGGCGGGGCCGGCAATGCTGCCGGGGCGCGGCGAAACCGTCAGCGGATCAGGCCATAGACCGTTTGCGATGCGGCGAAGCCCGCGACCGCGTGCGCGCCAAGCTGACGGAATTCGTCGGGGAAACGTGCGGCAAATTCGGCGGACGCGACAATCGCTTCGCCCAGCTTCGCGGCCACCTTCTCCAGGCGCGCAGCGAGATTGACCGCCGGCCCGATGCAGGTGAAATCGAGCCGATTGCCGCCGCCGATATTGCCGTACATCACCTCGCCGACATGCAGCGCGAGCCCGAAGCGTATTGCGGCCTCATCCCCCGCGGGACGCGGCAGGTCCTCAATGCGCGAACGGAACTCCCGCGCGCAGGAGAGCGTGCGCCGGCAAACCGGATCGGCGTCGGCGTCGCCGGCGATCGGAAAAATCGCCAACAGACCGTCGCCCATGAATTTGAGCACCTCGCCGCCGTGATCGAGGATCGCCGGCACCTGGCAGCCGAAATACAGGTTCAGGCGATCAATCAAGGCTTGCGGCGGCAACCGCTCCGATAGAGCGGTAAATCCGCGCATGTCCGACAGCCAGACGGCGGCGCGGATCGCTTCGACATAACCGCGGCGGATCTTGCCGGAGAGTATCCGCTCGCCGGTTTGGTGGCCGACATAGGTATCGATCAGGTTGCCGGCCGTTCGCCGCAGCGCGCGTATTTCCGCAACCCGCGCCAGCGGCGCGATGATCAATTCGATGTCGGAAAACTGCTTGGCGGTGAATCCACCAGGGGCTTTGGTCGACCACGTCGCGACGTGGATCGTGCCGTCGGTGAATAATAGCGGGAATGCGGCATAGTCCGTGACGCCTTCGGCGCGGAGGTCGTTGAGAATAGCGAAATCGACCGGGCAATCGGCGTCGGCAAGGCGGCGGCGGAGCGGCTTGCGCGTTTCGAAAACCGTGGTGAAAGGACTTTTGCGGTAATCGTCCCTCTCGACGATGTCGAACAAGGCGTCCGACGTCGTCACGCCGGTGTCAGCCTGCCACAGGAATCGCCGGCCCAGGATATCGGGATGAAGCGTCGTCACGAATACCGCAACCCGCCACAGCGGTATGCCGCATCCCACCAGCCGCTCGCACAATTCGGCCAGCACGTCCTGCGATTGCGCGCCGGACAACGCACCGCCCGCAAGCCAGTCGAGCGTCTGGCGAATGTCGTTCATTGGGCCCTGCTCGTGCTCACGCCTTTTCCAGCGTGGTTACGCCTTCTCTCGTTGTCACGCTTTGGCGCTGGGCCGCGCCGAAACCGCGTCGTGCCAACGCCGTAAATCCTTGCACGCTTCCGGAATCGGCATTTTGATCCAGCGGCAGAAATCGACCGCGATCAACGCCGTGATGTCCGCGATGCTGTAACCCGGCCCGGCAACGAATTCGCTCTGTCCCAGCCGATCGTTCATCTGCTCGAAAAAATGCGCAACGCGCAGCCGCCCGCGCTCCGCCAGCGCCGGTATCTGCTCGTAATCGTGCGGCCCCGGCAACGCCCGGCTCTTGAGACCGGGGGTCGAGTTGCGGAACGCCTCCATCACCGCGTAGAGACCGTTTCTTTCCACTTCCCGCTGCCAGGACGTCACCAGCGCCTTTTCCGTCGCGCTCTCGCCCATCAAGGCTGGCTGCGGCACCGTCGCCTCGAAGTAAACGCAAATGCCGATCGCATCGTTGATCCGCGTGCCGTCGTCGAGTTCGAGCGAGGGGACAGTGGCGTCCGGATTGATGGCGCGAAACGCCGCCGTGAGTTGTTCGTTGTTGCGCAGATCGACCTGCACAGTCGGCACGCTGATGCCCTTCTCGGCAAGGAAGATACGGACCCGCCGCGGGCTCGGGGCACTCGTGCAGTCGTAGAACTTCATGACGCCATCTCGCCAGGCTGCGATCAGAAAAAGGGCAGGTGCGGGTCGCGCGGCACCCCGAGTTCGGTGCGGCCGAAGTGGGCGAAATTCTGCTCGGGATTGAGCGCCACATGCGCCGCGGCGAAGTGAATGTCTCGCCACGCGCGCTGAATCGGATGCGAGGCCGCGAAGACCGCGGTGCCGCTCATGGCAATCAGGGCATCGACGACGCCGACGCACAGTTCAGCCGCCCGCGAGGCGTCGCGCATGGTCCGCGCGCGCAAGGCGAGCGTCGGCGGCGTCGCGGCGCGGGCCGTATCGACAGCGCGGCGCAGCAGCAGGTCGGCGGCATCGAGATCGGCGGCAGCCCGCGCCAGGCGCACCTGGACGCTGGTGACTTCCGCGATGGCGAAACCACCCCTGCCGGAACGCCGCGTCCTGGTCCAATCGCAGAACAGTTCGTAGGCGCCCTGCGCTGCCCCCAGCATCGGCGCGGCGAACGTCAACGGTGCGTAACTGATCCAGGGCGCGCGATAGATCGGATTGTCGTGGAGGAGCGCGCCCGGGGTTTTGCCTTCGCGAACGTCCGCCAATGCGAGCGTATGGCTTTCCGGCACATAAACGTCCTTGCACACCGCCGTATTGCTGCCGGTCGCCCGCATCGCGCCGGTGAACCAGGTGTCCTTGATCTTGAAATCCTTCGGCCCGACAAGAAAGAATCTCGCTTCCGCATCGACCATGCAGCCGACGATCACCCACCGGCTGTGATTGATGCCGCTTGCAAACGGGAACTCGCCCGAAATCCGATAGCCTCCTTCGGCCGGCGTAACCTGACCGATCGGCTGGATCGAAGCCGCGATGGAGATGTCGGTGCCCTCCGCCCAGACCGCATTCTGCGCCGCCTCGGGGAATTGGCTGAGATAATGCGGATGATGGATCATCAGGCTCGCGCACCACGCATGTGACGCATCGGCCTTGGCGATTTCACGGACGACCTCGAACCAAGTGTCGAGGCTGAGCCCATAGCCGCCGTATCGCGGCGGAATGAGAATGCGGGAAATGCCTGCGGCCAACAGTGCATCGATCGTCGCACGCGGCACCGTGCGCGCCTCTTCCGCCGCGGCCGCGCCGTCGCGAATACCCGGGATCAGGGCGCGCACCCGCGCCAGCACCCCGTCATGCGTCGCATCGGTCTTGCCAAGTCCACCACTGGTCGCGAGTTCGCGCCGCATTTCCTCGATCACTCCCACTGCCCAAAATCAGATTTATTTTTTGCGTTCGAAAAAATCTTCTGGATATGAGTCGTATCGCAGCACTTTTGTTCTCGTGCAAGATCGCGCGCGAGTAACTCATGCTCGGCATGGAAAAACGTACGCCCTCCCTCTTGTTGCGGCGTCATAAGCCACAACTTAATGTCCAGTTTAGCCCGCGATTTGGGCAAATACACCGCTTGTTTCCAGCGTACGTCACGAGGCAGGTATCATGGCCAATTTCACACCGATCTCCGCCGCCATTGGCGGCGCGCTGATCGGACTAGCCGCCGTTCTGTTGATGCTGCTCAATGGCCGCATCGCCGGCGTGACCGGGGTTTTTGCCGGCCTCGTCGATCCGGTTTCGACCGACCGCACGTGGCGTGCGACCTTCATCGCTGGGCTGATCGCGGCGCCGCTTTCCGCCGCGCTGATCGGTTACGCGGTGCCGGTTCCGCAAATGCCGACCAGCCTGATCACCGTCACCGCGGCGGGCCTTCTCGTCGGCATCGGCACGCGCCTGAGCAACGGCTGCACCTCCGGACACGGCGTTTGCGGCATCGCGCGGCTGTCCCCCCGTTCGATCACGGCGACGGCGCTGTTCATGGCCGCGGCGATCGTCGTCGTCGCCATCACCCGACACGTCCTGGGCAGTTAGCACCATGCGCGCACTCTCAAGTCTTCTCTGCGGCTTCGTCTTCGGCTGGGGATTGTTGATCTCCGGCATGACGCGGCCGGATAAGGTTCTGGGCTTTCTCGATATTCTCGCGATCCCCAGCGGCAATTGGGATCCGAGCCTCGCGATCGTGATGGGCGTCGCGCTCGCCGTGACCGGCATCGGCTATGCGCTGCTGCGGCCGCGGACGCCGGTTTTCGCGCCGGCGAACCAATGGCCGACGCAGACGGCGATCGATCGCCCGTTGGTCACCGGCTCGGTGTTGTTCGGGATCGGCTGGGGCCTTGTCGGACTGTGTCCGGGACCGGCGATCGTGAATCTCGCCACGCTGTCATCGCCGGTGATCATATTCGTTGTCGCCATGGCGGCCGGAACGATCATCCACGATCTCTGGTACGCGCGCGGCGCGGCCCGCGGGTCGCCTGCGCTGGCGCAGGCAAACGCCGCCGACGGCTGATCGAAGAGGCGCTTTACCGGCGTACTTATCTGATTGCGGGCGTCTGATCGAAATGGCGCGGTGATTTTTGCCGCCGCGGCTTTATCTGTTGCGGAAGCCCTTTGAGATTTCCTCGATGCGCGTGCCCTGACCGCTGCCTTCGTCGGGATCACGCATGCAATCGCCGACGCCCCTGTCGTTCATCGCCCCTGTCGTATTGTGCAATTGATAGCGATGGCAATCGTTGCGATTGGCCGAGGAAATTATCACGGTTATCGGATCGTTGCTTCGCGAGATGGAGGAGACCGTCGTCGATTGAGTCTCGGAAACGACCGGCTGCGGCGTCCGGCCGAAATACGCCGATGCGCCTATTCCGGCGGCTACGATTGCGGCAAACAGCAATACAGCCAGGACCCCGCGCAAAGTCCGCCGGCTTGAGGCGGCTTTTTGAGAAGCAGGTCGGGCTGAAGAACTCGACATATTAGTCACCTTAGCTGGAGATGAATTGAACGCCGACCGTCGTTTCCGATTGCCACGCAACCGAGCAGAGCCGGCGCAAATCTCCGTTGTGCGACAGCAGCAGAACAAACTTCTTCGGCAGCGGATCGGGCGTGTCGAGCTTGAGACGTGCGCCAGTCGCCGAAACGTCGAGCATGACGCATGTCCCGAGCGCGGCACCTTCGGTGGTCGCAAGTCTTGCGCCCTGGCGCACCGTTCGGCGGACAGAATCGCGTTGTTCCGCACTCATAAGGCCCGTCTCCGCTCAAAGCTACGATTGTTCTGCCCTTCACACCCGCTGCAATTTCATCTTTCCACGCGTCTGATCGATTCAATTTTGTTGGGCTGCGCAGCGGTGTCCGACGGGGAGGCGCCGCTCGTGGTCGTTCGCCGCACCTGCCAAAATCGCAGAACCCTCTGGGCACCGCTCTGGGAAAGTTTGAAGTAATCGGTCCGCGCGGATTCGACGTCCAGATCCGACATGGTGCGGCTGACCGATCGGGAACTCAGGATCGTCCGAACTGTCGGCCATTCGAGCTTCGCGGCCTTGCAAGGTACCAGGATCGCCTCGCGATGCTCGCTTTGCATGAGATTTTCGAGAAGCGGCATCGGCGCTCCGTTAAGCAATGAAAGCGCCGCAACGATATCGGCACGACGATCGGTTTTCGCGAACTCGAGGATCGCGGCTTCGTCGAGCTGACCGGCCGCTTGCATGGCGGCGACGCGCGCCTGCGCCTTCGCGTAATCCTGTACGCTCTGAAAGCCGGCCTCTTGCTGCGCGTCTTCGGAGATGGCGGCGAGCACCCGCTGAATTTGATTGCGGCTCTCCGGACCGGCCAGGGCCAGAAGGCGCGAACGCACCGCCTCGGTGGCGCGCAACAACAACTCACGGAAAAGCCGCAACGGGACGTCGAGCCGCAGCCCGACCTTCTCGGCCAATTGTTCGTCGCGCTCCGAATGCTTCACGAGGGTCGCAAAGCCGTTCTCGGAAAAATCTGCGCCGGAATTTCCAGCAAGCTTGTGGAGAACGTCGCGATCGCCACGTTGCAGCAGCACGTCCGTAACCGGCGGGGTGATCTGTTGCCGGGCCGATATCGCGAGGAGATGCGCCTGTGTTTTGCTGCTGGCGATATCGATGAGATCGCCGTCACTGAGCCGCATCGAGGACGTCAAGATCGGCTCGGCCACCGTGATGTTGTCGTCCCGGGCCAACTGCCGCACGACTTCGATCGGCGCATTGTTGATCGGACCGAGCCGCCGGCTGAGTTCCGCCAGCGCCTTACCCTCGATCCTCTTGATCAGATGTCCGAGGACGTCATCGAAAACGTCGATTTGCTGATCGCTGAGCCGATCCGCATCAGCGACGAACAGATCGGTGATACGCCGCAAGGTTTCGACGCGGCGGTCCTTCGAGCCGCTTTGGATCGCGTCTTCCAGATCGGCGATAAGAGATTGGCCTGCATCCACTGTGTCCATCCCAGGACAACTCAGGGGCCCGGCGCGCCTCTTTCGCGCACGGCCCGCTACTGTTGGCTAGGTCCAAAACGGCACTGTGCACGCCACAGTTGAATAAAACATTAATATGAATTTATGTGACGGAAGCGACGGAATTCTCGGTATTTGGCACCCGCGAGAAGGCCTTACTGTTACCGCGTGCCCCTGACGTATACGGTCAGCCCTCTTGCGAGGTGGTCGAACAGGAGGCGCACGCGGCGCGTCGCTTTCAGGTTCTCGTGCATGACGAGCCAGACTTCGAGTGCGTGTTGGAGCGCGTTCGGCAGGACGGCGACAAGTTCGGGCATGCGGCGCGCAATGTTCTCCTGACAGCCGCCCACCCCGGCGCCGGCGCGTAACGCGGCAAGCTGCGCCAGATCGTTGTCGCAGCGGAAGCCGAAGTCCTCGCGCTTGAGCCGGCGCGCCACGTCGCCGGCTCCCCGAAAGCTGCGGTTGTCGCGATCGAACCCGATGAGGCAATGGTTGTCCGTCAGATCGGCGAGCGAACGCGGAATGCCGAAGCGGGCGATATAGTCGCGGTGCGCGTAGAGCCCGATTCGCGACGTGCCGATGCGCCGCGCCACCAATCCGCTTTGCGTCGGCCGCACCATGCGGACGGCAATGTCGGCGTCCCGCCGGGCCAGGTCTTCGTTCCGATTCGTCAGCACAAGCTCCATGGCGATGCCGGGATGCTTCGCATGGAATGCGGCAAGGATCGGCGGCAGCACCTCACAGCCGATCACATCGCTTGCGGTGATGCGGACCGTTCCGCGATCGGCGGCCGCTTCCCCGGACGCGGCACGGTCCAGCGCCGCGGCCGCGGCCGCCATCGCTTCGACGTGCGGCTCGAGCATCGAAGCAGCGGGCGTCGGCGTCAGCCCGCGCGGCGACCGCGTGAACAGCGTTAGCCCAAGCGCTGCCTCCAGCGCGTCGATGTGGCGGCCAACGGTCGGTTGGGTCAGACCGAGCCGTCGCGCCGCGCCGCTAAGGCTTCCGTCGCGCGCGACCTCCACGAAGGTGCGGAGTTCGTCCCAGTTCGGCGCGCGCTTTGTCATACAAAAATGTATAGCTAGTCTAAGATAATATGCAATTACGTTGGCCGCCGTGCGGGTCTATTGAGGGAGGCATACCGGCATGCAACCTCGAAGGTGGCTCCGATGACGACATCCGTTCAGCAATTTCCAGCGGCACTGACGCCCGCACCCGTCGAGGCCCGGTTTGCTGCCGGCGGGGTGCGCGCCGTGCTGCGGCTCGAAGGTTTCGCCGCGTTTGCAGCCGCGCTCCTGCTTTACGCCCATGCCGGCTTTTCCTGGCCGGCCTTTGCGCTCCTGTTCTTCGCGCCCGATCTTTCGATGCTCGCCTATCTCACCGGACCGCGCGCCGGTGCGTTCGGCTACAACCTCATGCACACTTACGCGCTGGCCGTAGTGTGCGTGTTGTCCGGATTTATCGGCGGCGTGCCGGTATTGACTGCCGCGGGCCTGATCTGGATCGCCCATATCGGCTTCGACCGCGCGCTGGGCTTCGGTCTCAAATATCCGACTGGCTTTGGCGATACCCATCTCGGCCGCACCGGCCGCCGTTGAGCCTCAAGGAAACGCCATGCGCATTCATGCCATCGAAACCGGCCGCGTCCGTGTCAAACAAGCTCAGATCGAAGGCCGCGGTCACGGCCTCTGGCGGCAACTTCAGCCGATCGTGTCGGCGGAATGGGCCGACTGGATACCCGTCTACGCCTGGGCGATCGAACATCCCGAGGGCGTCATCGTCGTCGACACCGGCGCGGCGACGCATCTGA
This sequence comes from uncultured Alphaproteobacteria bacterium, assembly GCA_963850245.1. Lineage (GTDB taxonomy): Bacteria > Pseudomonadota > Alphaproteobacteria > Rhizobiales > Xanthobacteraceae > BOG-931. Next base: position 119,495 of record CAWKLA010000008.1, read on the forward strand.
AATCGCTGCCGCGCTGGCATCCTTATTTTCAGTTGAGCGTCCATTTCGAAATCGAGCCGGAACAGGAAATCGGTCCTCAGTTGAAGGAGCGCGGCATCGGCGCGCTCGACGTCAGGACCGTCGTGCTGACGCACCTGCATATCGACCACGACGGCGGCCTCGCCCACTTTCCGCACAGCCGCATACTCGCAGACGCCGATGAGCTCGCGCGAGCCGCTGGCGTTTTAGGAGCGATCCGCGGCTATCTGCCTGGCCGATGGCCGCAATGGTTCGACCCGCAAGAAATCGCCTGGCGGCAATCGCCATACGGACCTTTTGCGCGCAGCGCGTCTGTAACCAGCGCGGGAGACGTGATCGTGGTGCCGACGCCGGGCCATACACCGGGGCACGTCTCCGTCATTGTCCAGGACGGAACTGCGCAGATCATGCTGGCCGGCGATACGTCGTATCTGGAATCGGCCATGCTGCGCGGTACGCTAGACGGCGTCAGCCCGGACGAGGCCGCCGCGCTCGCGACGCTCGGTGCGATCCGAGCGCTGTGCGCGCAGAATCCCACGATCTATCTCCCGGCCCACGATCCGCAGTCGGCCGAACGGCTCAGTCGCCGCCACCCGGCTGGAATGGCCGGGGAGGTTTCGGGCGTCACGACGGCTTTGCGTCGCGGAAATGCGGCATGACCTCGGAGACGAACAGTTCAAGCGAACGAACGCTCTGCGCGTGGGTCAGGTTGCCGTAGGCGAAGCGGGTGATGAAATAATTGGCGCCGGTCTCCTCGATCTGGTGCGCAATCTGGTCGCGCACTGATCGCGGCGAGCCGGTGATGATGCGCGCCGCGTCGCGCCGCAGGACATCCTCCCGCGGGGCGGGCGGCCGCGGATCGTACTTCTGCCAAAGCATGGCGAATTTCTCATACCAGGCCCAGTAGCCCTCGGTGCCTTCGGTGTGCGCGGTTTCATCAGTGTCGGCGACGTAGATATGGCGCGTGATGCCGATTTTTGGTGAAGGCTGAGAGGCGATGGCTTCGGCGCCGGCCCGGCCGCGTTTGTACGCCTCGATCAAAACCTTGGCCCGGCTGGTGGGTGCAAGGAACGCGACATTGTGGCCGTGACTACCCGCCCACGCGGCACCCTCGGGCGAACTCGACGCATACCAGAGCGGCGGATGCGGCTTCTGATAAGGCCGCATCTCAATCGGCACGCCGAAATATTTGAAATACTGCCCGCGATAATCGACCGTCTCACGCGTCAGCGCCATCATCAGCACATCGTAAGCTTCCTGGTAGATCGCCTGCGCCTCGAGATGATTGACGTTGTAGAAACCGAGTTCGTACGGCGAGATGCCGCGCCCGGCGCCGATATCGAGGCGGCCTTTGCTCAAATGGTCGAGCATGCAGATTTCCGACGCCAGCCGCAGCGGGTTGTAGAGCGGCAGCAGAAGAACCAGCGGCGCAAAGCGGATGCGCTTTGTGATCCGTGACGCGGCCGCCAGAAAAATCAGCGGCGACGGCGCCAAGCCGAGCGGCGTGAAATGATGCTCGGTGATGTGAAAAGTGCTGAAGCCCGCCCGCTCGTAGAGCTCGATCAGTTGCAGGCGGCTGTCGTAGGTCTCGTGGACCGGCACACTCTGCCGGTCGAGATGATCGATCACGCCGAATTCGATAGCCATCCTGCTCCTCCCGTTCCTGCCCGAGCCTCGGAACGATCAGAGCTCTTTGGCGTCGATCAAGTCGCGAGCCACCGGATGGCTCGGCGCATTTGCTGTTTTGCGGTCTCGGTGTGCGAGATCGCCGGCATTTAGAAACGCGGCAAGCCTAACAGTCAAGCGCACGCCGCTGCGCTTGCGGCAATCACGCAATCTCGCCTACCATCGATCGAGGGCGTGTCGCGAACGACGGCGTGCCACGGGAGGAAATTGCGATGCGACTTGCCCAGGTCGGCCGCCTCAAAGGCCTGTTGGCCGGATTGGCCCTGCTGTGGACTGTCATTCACGGCGCACCGGCGGCCGCCGAAACTAAACCGATCAGGATTGGATTTAGCCTGTCGCTGACCGGCGGCGTTGCGGTCAACGGCAAGCAGATATTGCTGGCGCTGGAGATCTGGCGGGATGACGTCAACGCCAAGGGCGGATTGCTCGGCCGTCCGGTCGAGTTCGTCTATTACGACGACCAGAGCAATCCGGGGACCGTGCCCGGAATTTATACCAAGCTGATCGACGTCGATAAGGTCGACCTGACGATCGGCCCTTACGCGACGAACATGGTCGCGCCCGCGATCCTCGTGCTGATGCAGCACAACATGATGACGCTGGCGTTCTTCGCGGTCGCGGCCAACAGCCAATTCCATTATCCGAAATACTTCTCGATGATCTCGCTCGGACCGGAACCGAAGGTCGACATGTCGCGCGGCTTCTTCGAGCTGGCGGGCGAGCAGACGCCGCGGCCGAAGACCGTAGCGATCATGGGAGCCGATGCGGAGTTTGCACGCAACACCACCGACGGGGCGCGTGCGAACGCGCAGTCGCTCGGCTTCGACATCGTCTACGACAAAAGCTACCCGCCCGGCACCACCGATTTCGGGCCGATCCTGCGCGCGGTGCAGGCCACCTCTCCCGACGTTGTCTTTGCCGCGGCCTATCCGCCGGACACGCTCGCCATCATCCGCGGCGCGCAGGAGATCGGCTTCCGCCCGAAACTATTCGGTGGCGGGCTGATCGGGTTGCTGGCGACCGCCATGAAGCTTCAGCTCGGGCCGACGCTCAACGGGATCGTCAAGCAGGATCTGTTCGTGAATTCGGCGACGTTCGACTTCCCTGGCCTGCGCGACATGCTGGCGAAATATCAGGCCAAAGCGGCCGGCTTCGGGGTCGATCCGCTCGGCTATTCCTTTTCACCGTTCGGCTATGCCGGTGGCCAGATCCTGGCGCAAGCGGTTCAGGCGACCGGCACGCTCGACCAGGACAAACTCGCCGATTACATCCGGCAGAATTCGTTCGACACGATCATCGGCAAGATCGCATTCGGCAAGGATGGCGAATGGGCCACGCCGCGTGTGGTCTGGACCCAGTTCCAGGATGTCTCCGGCAACGATCTGGAACAGTTCCGCGAAGTGAAGCACGAAATCATCGTTTGGCCGCCGTCGTATCAGACCGGACGCCTGATCTATCCCTACGCCGGCGCGATCAAATAACCGCTCGCGTCGCGTTCGCGCCGCGGCTTCAGACTTTCAGCGCCACGAGCTGACCGCCGTCCGCGACGATGGTCGCTCCGGTGATGTAGCGTCCCGCGTCGGACGCCAGCAGCAGCAGCGCCCCATCGAGATCGCGCGGCTCGCCGAAACGGCCCATCGGAATTTGCCGCTTCATGGCGGCACCGGGACCAGCGAGATATTCCTCGTTGATCTCGGTGACGATCCAGCCGGGCGCGATGGCGTTGACCCGGATGCCCTTGAAGGCGAGCTCAAGCGCCAGCGCCTTGGTGAACTGGATCACGGCCGCCTTCGCCGTTGCGTAAGCGACCACGCCCTTGTCGACGCTCAGTCCGAGGACCGAAGCGATATTGACGATGGCGCCACCCTTGCCGGCGGCCAGCATGCGTCGTGCCGCCTCCTGCGCCCAGTAAAACACCGCGTCGAGATTGGTCGACAGAACGCGCCGCCACTCCTCTTCGGCAAGCTCGACGGCGCGTCCGGAATGCACCACGCCGGCATTGTTGACGAGCACAGTGACCGTGCCGAAGGCACGCTCGGCGGCGTCGAACGCCTTCGCCATCGCCTCGCGATCGCGAACGTCGGCCTCGACGGCGATCGAACGCCCGCCCGATTTCTCGATGCGCGCTCGCAGCGCGTCGAGACGATCAGCGCGGCGCGCCACCAGCACCACCGCTGCGCCGTTCTCCGCCAGAACTTCGGCAAAGCGAACCCCAAGTCCGCTCGATGCGCCGGTGACGAGGGCGACGTGGCCGGTGAGGTCGAAGATTTCTGCTGCGCTCATGCGCTCTCCTTTTTGGTGACGGCGTGTCTCGGGGCATCATAAACCGCGCCGGCGCGGCACCGCGCGCCACGCTCAGTGCATCGCCGCGTCCGCGCGCGGAACGAAAGCGCCCGGATGGCGGATCACGTCGCCGGCCAGCCGATGCGCCGCGCTCGCGGCCTGTGCCGGCTCCGTCCCGGCGAGCCGCGCGGCAAGGTAGCCGGCGTTGAAGCCGTCGCCCGCCGCCATCGTATCCACCGGCACCATGACTTCCGGCACCGGGACGAATTCCTGCGCGCCGGCGGTCGCAACGAGCGCGCTGTTCGGCCCGTTCTTGACGACGATCTCGCCGATGCCGAATGCTTGCAGCCGCGCCACCGTGGCCTCCGGCGACGGATCGCCCCACAGCACGGCTTCGTCGTCGTAGGCCGGCAACGCGATATCGACGCGCTTGAGCGTTTCGACGAAGATCGTCCGCGTCCGCGCGAGATCGCCCTTCCAGCCGCGCGGGCGGAAATTGCCGTCGAAGGCGACCTTGGCGCCTTGTTGACGCGCGGCTTCGAGCAAAGCGAGGAAGCGTCCGAGCCCGTTGTTGGAATAAAGCGACAGGGTGATGCCGGAGAAATAGATCAGCCGCGCCGACACCAGGCCGTCGGCGAGCCGCATCCAGTCGTTGAGCTCGAACAGATCGCGCGCCGGAGCACCCTCGCGCCAGTAGCGAAAGCCGCGTTCGCCGGCCGGACCGTTTTCAATCAGGCACAGTCCCGGCAGCCGGCCGGGAACGCGCAGCACGAGGTGCCCGGAAACACCTTCCGCTGCGGCGAGCGCCATGATGCTGTCGGAATAGGGATCGTCGCCGAGCGCGGTGGCGAAACCGACTTCGATGCCGGCGCGGGCGAGATAGACCGCGGTGTTGAACGTGTCGCCGCCGCAGGCGAGCGAGAACCGGCCGTCCGCGCCGCGCGCCAGCTCGATCAGAACTTCACCGACGCAGACCGCACGGGGCTTTTGCTCGCTCATCGCCGTTTTACCGGGCGCGGCAGAAAGCTGCCGCGGGTAAGGAAATAGCCCAGCGCGCTCAGGATTGCGATGCAGAAGCTGACGGGCCAGTCGGTATGGTAAGCGATGGCGATGCCGGCCCACGCTTCGGCCAGCGCCAGCACGGCCGAGAGCAGCATCCCGCCCCATAGCCCGCGTCGTCAGCGCCTGCGCCGTCGCCGGCGGTCCGACCATGAGCGCAAAGACCAGAAGGATGCCGACGATCTGCGCGCTTTCCGCCACCGCCAGCGCGACGATGGTCAGGAAGGCGATGGAGACGAAGCGCAGCGGCACGCCCTTGGCTTCGGCCAGTTCCGGCTGGAGGCTCGCGAAGATCAGAGGCCGCATGATCGCAGCAAGCGCCGCCAGGGTGACCACGCCCAGCCCTGCAAGCGTGAGGATCATGCTTTTGTCGACGGCAAGCACGTTGCCGAACAGCAGCGCGGTCGCCTGCGTGGCGAAGGCGGTGTAGTAGTGGAGAAACAGCAGGCCAAAGCCGAGCGCCAGCGACAGCACGACGCCGATGGCGACATCACGGCCGCTGATGCGCTCGCCGAGTATGCCCATGCCGATCCCGGCGGCGATCGTCATGCCGACAAGCCCCCATACCGGCGCCATGCCGATCAGAACCGCGCCCGTCGCGCCGGCGAAGCCGATGTGAGAGAGGGCGTGACCGGCAAAAGTCTGGCCGCGCAACACCAGGAAGTATCCCACCAATCCCGAAACGACGGCGGCCACGCCGGCGGCGGCGAAGGCGTTCCGCATGAAGTCGTATTCAAGCATGGTGATGATGGCCGTGGTGATGGTGTCCGGAGCCATCGTCATGGGCATGATCGGAGCGCTCGACATCGCCGCCGCGCGAGAGCACGAAAATGTGCCCGTCGGCGTGCACCACCTGGATATCCGTACCGTATAGTTGCGACAGCACCGGCGCGGTGGCCACCTCGTCCACGGTTCCGAGCGCCGCGCGGCCGTTGCCGAGATAAAGCACGCGGTCGAGCGTTCCGATGAGCTGATTGAGCTCGTGGGCGCTGAACAGCACCGTGATATTGCGCTCGCGAGCAAAACGACGAACAAGACCGATCACCGCTTCCTGATAGCGGTAATCGAGGCTGATCAGCGGTTCGTCGAGCAGGAGAAGCTGCGGCTCGCCAAGCAGCGCCTGCGCCAGCAGGAGCCGCTGGCGCTCGCCGCCCGACATTTCGGAAAGCGGCCGCGTGGCGAGATCGCCCGCGCCCACCGAATCCAGCGTGCGCGGCGATCATGGCGCGGTCGGCGCGGGTCAGCGACGGCAGTCCCCAGCGGTCGCCGCGCACCGAACTGGCGATGAAGTCGAAGCCGCGCACGCGGAGGTCCGGCATCACGGTGCGCACCTGCGGCAGATAGCCGATTTGCCGGATCGCCGCGGCGCGGAACGCGGCCGAAAACGCGCAGGCTTCCCGCGCTCGGCGGCAGCAGGCCGAGGATCGCCCGCATCAGCGTGGTCTTGCCGGCGCCATTCGGACCCAGAACGCCGATGAATTCGCCGCGCTGGATCGCAAAGCTCGTGTCTTTCAAAATATCGCGGCCGCCGATCGTGATCGTCGCGCGGTCGAGCTCAACGACATTCATGAAGACGGTCCGGCCAGCGCGCGCTGCGTCTCGTCGAGCTGCATCAGCATCCAATCCTGGTAAGACACGCCCGGCGGCGCCGTCTCGGTCACACCGACGACCGGAATGTTCGATGCGCGCGCCACATCGAGAAGATGCTGGACCAGCTTGTTCGATGCCTGCTTGTTGTAGAACACGGCCCGCACCTTGCGCGTCTTCAGGTCACGTTCGAACGCGGCAATATCGCGGGCGCTCGGCTCGGTATCGTTCATGATGGCGAGCTGCAGGCGATCGTTGCGCATCTGCAGCTTGAGGGCGTCGGCCATGTCGCCGAAAACCGGTTCGGTCGCCGTGACCGCGACGCCGGCATATTTGCCGCGAATAGCGGCGATCTTCTCGTTGAGCGGTTCCAGCGAAGCGAGGAACGTTTTAAGCCGCGCCGCGTAATCGTCCTTATGGACGGGGTCGGCGGCGATGAGCGCCGCGGCGAGCGCCTTCGCGACTGCGGGCATCGTCGCGGGATCGTACCAAAGGTGCGGATTGTCTCCCGCCTTGCGGCCGAGCAGGTCGGACGCAACGATCGCAACCCGCCCGGGGCGCGGCGTCACCGAAAGGAGCTTTTCGATCCACGGGTCGTAATCGGCGCCGTTGTAGACAACGATCTGCGCCGCGGCGACTTCGCGGATGATGCCGGGCGAGACCTCGAACAGGTGCGGATCCTGGTCAGGGTTGCTCATGATGCTCGCGACCGACACAGCGTCGCCGCCGATCTGTTGCGCGACATTGCCGTAGAAATTTTCGGCGGCCACGAGCGCGATTTTGCCGTCCGCGGCATGTGCCGGTGTCAGCGCGGCCATGACGGCCAGCGCCGTTGCGATAAGCATCTTCATGGCGGACATCGCGTTTTTACCTGCAAAATCAATGGCGAAGACGAATATGTTATATTATAACATATCACCGTCGTGCATGATTGTCATCGCCCGGCCTTTATCGGCCAGGAACGGTCGCAGCATTCGCCCCGACCATGGTAGAACCCGCGCATCCGGCCGGATTCGGCGGCCGATATCGATCGACATGCGCATTTCCGCCTGCCCGAGCGTCATCTTGAGGGTTTTGGGAGTTCGCGAGACCGCCTATATAGCCCGCCAGGGAGGCCCCGCATGTCCGAACAGGTTTCGTCCGAAAAAATCCCGGTGACCGTACTGACCGGCTATCTCGGCGCCGGCAAGACCACGTTGCTCAACCGCATCCTCTCCGAGCCGCACGGCAAGAAATACGCCGTCATCGTCAATGAATTCGGCGAGATCGGCATCGACAACGACCTCGTCGTCGGCGCCGACGAGGAAGTGTTCGAGATGAACAACGGCTGCATCTGCTGCACCGTGCGCGGCGACCTCGTACGCATCCTCGACGGGCTGATGCGACGGAAGGGCAAATTCGACGCGGTGATCGTCGAGACGACCGGCCTCGCCGATCCGGCGCCGGTAGCGCAGACCTTCTTCGTCGACGAGAATGTCGGGCGCAAGACGCGGCTCGACGCCGTCGTCACCGTCGCCGACGCCAAATGGCTCAGCGATCGCCTCAAGGACGCCCCGGAGGCCAAGAATCAGATCGCATTCGCCGACGTGATCCTGATCAACAAGACCGACCTGGTGTCACGCGGAACAATTGCACGACGTCGAGGGGCGCATCCGCGCCATCAACCCCTACGCCAAGGTGCACCGGACCGAGCGCGCGCAGATTCCGCTCAACGAGGTGCTGGGCCGGAACGCATTCGACCTCGACCGCATTCTCGACATCGAGCCGGAATTCCTCGAAACCGGCGACGATCACGACCATCATCACGCGCATGACCATGATCACGGCCACGACCATCACCACGATCACGGCCACAAGCACGAGCACAAGCACGCGGGGCTCAAGCACTATCACGACGAGGACATGCAATCGGTATCGCTCCGAACCGAGAAGCCGCTCGATCCCGACAAGTTCTTCCCGTGGGTGCAGAATTTGGTGCAGACCGAAGGCCCGAATATCCTGCGCGTCCAAGGGCATCCTGTCGTTCAAGAACGACGACGACCGTTTCGTTTTTCAGGGCGTGCACATGATCCTCGACGGCGATCATCAACGGCCGTGGAAAAAGGACGAAAAACGCGACAGCCGCGTCGTCTTCATCGGCCGCAATCTGCCGGAGGAAACCATCCGGCAGGGTTTTGAAAGCTGCATTGCCTGACCGCTTCGTTTCGTCCTGCCCCTGCTCCGGGCATCCACGCCGCGCGGCGGCGCAATGGATGGCCCGGATCTCGGGGCGGCGAAGCGGCGCCCAATGATTTCTGAGTCGCATTTCAATGACTGATACCCGCGCCGACACCGCTTCCGTCGCAGATCGCACCCGTCCGGTGGCGGCCGGCGCGACGGTCGTCGCCGCGCACTTTCTCGGCCACACCGCCGCGTTCGTGCTGGGCGAGGAAGCGCTGTTGCTGGTAGAGCCGAAAGGCGAGCCGCGCCGGATCGCGGTCCATGCCGGTGCGATCCTTGCGGCCGCGGCCGACGACGAACGCATCGTCAGCGGCGGCGACGACGGCAAGGTCGTCGCCACCGATGCCGATGGTGAAACCAGAACCGTTGCCACCGACCCGAAGCACCGCTGGATCGACCACGTCGCGATCGGGCCCGACGAAGCCGTCGCCTGGTCCGCCGGCAAGACGGCTTTCGTGCAGGCCAAGTCGCTTCGCGAATTCGAAGCGCCCTCGACTGTCGGCGGCCTCGCTTTTCTGCCGAAGGGCTTTCGGCTCGCCGTCGCGCACTACAACGGCGCCTCGTTGTGGTTTCCCAACGCACCGCAGGCGACGCCGGAAAAGCTCGAATGGAAGGGCTCGCATCTCGGCGTCACCGTCAGCCCGGACGGCCGCTTTCTCGTCACCACCATGCAGGAGCCGATGCTGCACGGCTGGCGCCTGGCCGATGGCAAGCACATGCGCATGTCCGGCTATTCCGCGCGGGTGACGTCGCTCGGCTGGACGGTCGGCGGGCACTGGCTCGCGACGTCAGGCGCGTCGCAGCTCATCCTTTGGCCGTTCCAGAGCAAGGATGGTCCCATGGGCAAGGAGCCGCGGGTGCTCGCGCCGTCGGAGCATCGCGTCGAAACCGTCGCCTGCCATCCAAAGCAGGAGATCGTGGCCACCGGCTACGCCGACGGCATGGTGCTGCTGGTTCGCATCCAGGACGGCGCCGAAATCCTCGCCAGAAAACCGGGCGCCGGTCCGGTCACCGCACTCGGCTGGAGCGCCGACGGCCGCTTCCTTGCCTTCGGCACGGAAGACGGCGCGGCCGGCGTGCTCGACCTCAAATAATCGCCAGCGCGTCAGGAGATGCCATGTTTCTGAAGCTTTCCGCGGCCGGCGGACTGGAATTCGAAGACCGGGACAATTTCCGCGCCTTCAAGCTCGTCGTCGCCGGCGATCGCAACCAGATCGATCAGACGCGGCGCGCCGTCGCCGGCAAGGCGGAATTGCCCGACGCCGACACCGCCTGGATTTTCGAGGACGCGCTGCGGCATTGGCCCGGGGTCGAGCAGGACACCGCATGGCAGCAGAATTTCTCGGCCATGATCGAGAAGGCGCGGCCGCACGGCTGGATCGACGATGCGCGCCGGGCGATCAAGGCGCACATCGAGTGGGTGGCGGCTTAAGGCAGAACGCCGCGTCAGCGACGGCGTCGTGCCGGTCGTCTCGCCGGACTAGATCACATATTGCCGCAGCGGCGGGTAACCGTTGAAGCCGACCGAGGAATAGGTGGCCGTGTAGGCGCCGGCGGCCTCGATCAGGACTTTGTCGCCGATCGCAAGCGTCACCGGCAGCGGGTACGGCGTTTTTTCGTAGAGCACATCGACGCTGTCGCAGGTCGGGCCGGCGACAATGCACGGCGCGGTCTCGTCGCGATCCTTGGTGGTGCGGATCGGATAGCGGATCAACTCGCCGATGGTCTCGGCCAGGCCGTGAAATTTGCCGATGTCGAGATACACCCAGCGCACCTCGTCCTCGGGCGAGCGCTTGGCGATCAGCACCACCTCGGCCTCGATCAGGCCCGCATTGCCGACGAGGCCGCGGCCCGGCTCGACGATGGTGTTCGGCAGGTTGTTGCCGAAGTGCTTGCGCAGCGCACGAAAGATCGCCTTGCCGTAGGATTCGAGCTTCGGCGTCTTGCGCACATAGCGCGCCGGGAAGCCGCCGCCGAGATTGACGATGGCGAGCGCGATGCCGCGCTCCGCGCAGACACGAAACACGGCCGCCGTGGAGGCGAGCGCACGATCCCAAGCCTCGACATTGTGCTGTTGCGAGCCGACGTGAAATGACACGCCGTGCGGGACCAGCCCCAGCCGGTGCGCATGCTCCAGGATGTCGGCGGCATAGGCCGGCTCACAGCCGAATTTGCGGGACAGCGGCCACTCGGCGCCGGAGCCGTCGCAAACGATGCGGCAGATCACCCGGCTGCCCGGCGCGGCGCGCGCGACCTTTTCCACCTCGGCCTCGCAATCGACGGCGAACAGCGTGATGCCGAGCGCAAACGCGGCGGCGATCTCGGTCTCTTTCTTGATGGTGTTGCCGTAGGAAATGCGGTCGGGCGGTGCGCCGGCCGCGAGCGCTGCCTGGGTTTCCGGCAGCGAGGCCACGTCGAAGCAGCAGCCGAGTCCGGCGAGCAGCTTGAGGATTTCCGGCGCCGGGTTTGCCTTGACGGCATAGAACACCTTGGTGTCCGGCAGCGCCTTGGCGAAGTTCTGGTAGTTCTCACGGACGATGTCGAGGTCGACGACGAGGCAGGGTCCGCTGTCGAGACGTTGCTTCAAAAATTCGCGGATACGCGCGGTCATAGCCACCACTCCCTAATCCGACAGGCGGCGTAGCCGCCAAGGTGAACCTCCTGCGACGCGCGCGGTTCCTCGACTGCGAGGCCCTTGCGTCGCTGCGATTGCTGCCTTGGTCCGGATGAGGGAGATCCCGTTCCGCACTGCTGGCAAAGATGGACAAGCCCTTTCGGTGTCCCCGGCATTGACGCCGGCAGTAACCAAAAAAGCCCTTCCGTCGTTGCTTTAAGCCGCGTCGCCCGTTGAGAGCGGGCTATGCCGGTTTCGCCTCCGGCTGCCGGTCGCGGGAGCAAGGAAGTAGAGTCTCTTCCTTAGGCGGCTGTCCGGCCTCTTGTCCGGATGCCCACCGACCGACACACGGCCACAGGCACGTGCGAAATTGGGCGATTTCGCCAATAAGCCATTCAGCCGTGAGGCGCAAGCGTTTTGCTTCTGAGACGAAGTTGCAAGCGCAGTTTGGAAGCGCAGCGCAGTTCCCGACTGCCGCGCAAAGCGCGCGCGGCGACGCCGATCAGTCGACCGCGGTGAATGGCTCGACGCGGCTCGCCGCGCGGATGAACTGCACCATGACGACGATGCCGCAGATCACGAACAACCCGTCGAGCGTGCGTGCGCCGATCGTGCCGAGCGAAAGCAGATTGGCGATCGCCCAGCTGCCGGCGAACGCGGCGCCGAACACTTCGGCGGCGATCAGGATCGCCGCGCTGACGACCGTCAACACGTTCTCCCAGACGATACGGCGCGGACGCTGGATTTGGGGCTCGGGCTTGTTCATGGCTCTTCCAATTCGGCCGCACTCTCTCCGAAACGTGGGCCCACTTCAAGGCTCAAACTCCTATATAAAGCTCCCAACTCCACGTGGTGCCTTGCCCGATGACCCCCCTCCCGACCGCCGAAAATCCCTTTTTCCAGCACTGGACGACCCCCGATGAGGTCCCGCCGTTCGCCCAGATCAGGCCCGAGCACTTTGCGCCCGCCTATGCCCGCGCGTTCGCCGAGCACGAGGCCGAGATCGCGGCCATAGCTGCCAACCCGGAGCCGCCGGACTTCGCGAACACCATCGCGGCGCTGGAACTGAGCGGGCGGACCCTGGCCCGGGTCGAGCACGTCTTCGGCCTTCTCGTCGGCGCCGACAGCGACGATGCGCTCCTCGAAATCGAGCGCGAGACCTCCCCGAAGGTCGCCAGCCATTGGAACAAGTTTCGCACCAACCCCGCCTTGTTCGCCCGCATCGACGCGCTGATGCAGCGGCCTCGCAACGCTCGGCCTTTCCGCCGAGCAGGCGCGCGTGCTGGAGCGGTACCATACGTCGTTCCGGCGTGCCGGCGCAGCGCTCGACAGCGCGGCGAAAGGCGCGGCTGGCCGAGATCGTCGAGCGCCTGGCGGAGCTTGGCACCGCGTTCAGCCAGAACGTGCTGGCCGACGAGCAGGCTTTCACGCTCGCGCTCAACGACGAAGCGGAGCTTGCCGGACTACCCGACTTCATGCGCGAGGCGATGAAATCCGACGCCGAGGAGCGAGGCCTCGAAGGTCACGTCGTCACCCTGTCGCGTTCGAGCGCTGAGCCGTTCCTGCAATTCGCGAAGCGCCGCGACCTGCGCGAGAAGATTTATCGCGCTTTCATATCGCGCGGCGACAATGGCGGCCCGACCGACAACAAGGCGATCATCGCCGAGATGGTGGGCCTTCGCGCCGAGCGCGCCCGCCTGCTCGGCTATTCCGACTTCGCCCATTACCGGCTGGACGATGCGATGGCGAAAACGCCGACGGCGGTGCGCAACCTGCTCGACACGGTGTGGACGCGGGCGCGGGCCCGGGCCAAGGCCGATCGCGATGCACTGCAGGCGCTGGTGCAAAACGAGGGCGGTAACTTCGCGCTGGCGCCCTGGGACTGGCGCTACTACGCGGAAAAGCTGCGCAAGCAGCGCTGCGATGTCGACGAAGCCGCCATCAAGCCGTACCTCAATCTCGAGCGCATGATCGAGGCCGCCTTCTACACGGCCGGACGCCTGTTCGACGTGACGTTCACTGAGCGCACCGACATTCCGGTCTGGCATCCCGACGTCAGGGTCTGGACCGTTCGCGGCAGTGACGGCGCCGAAATCGGCCTGTTCTTCGGCGACTATTTCGCGCGGCCCTCCAAGCGCAGCGGCGCCTGGATGACCTCGCTGCGCGACCAGGAAAAACTCGCCGGCGATATCCGTCCGCTCATCGTCAATGTCTGCAACTTCGCCAAGGCCGCCGACGGCGAGCCGACGCTGCTCAGCTTCGACGACGCGCGCACCTTGTTCCACGAGTTCGGCCATGCGCTGCACGGCCTCCTCTCCTCGGTCACCTATCCGTGGATTTCCGGCACCAACGTCGCCACCGATTTCGTCGAACTGCCCTCGCAGCTCTACGAGCATTGGCTCGAGCAGCCGGACATCCTGCGGCGTTTCGCGCGGCACTATCAGACCGGCGCACCGATGCCGGAAGAACTGCTGCAACGGCTCATCGCCGCGCGCAATTTCAATCAGGGTTTTGCCACGGTCGAGTATCTGGCCTCGGCGATCGTCGACCTCGACTTCCATTCGCTGGACGCTCCCGGCCCGATCGATCCGACCGCGTTCGAAGCCGGCGAGCTCAAGCGCATCGGCATGCCGGAAGAGATCGCCATGCGTCACCGCCCGACGCACTTCGACCACGTATTCTCCGGCGGCGGCTATGCCGCGGCCTATTACAGCTACATGTGGTCGGAAGTGCTCGACGCCGATGCGTTCGAAGCCTTCGAAGAGACCGGCGATATTTTCGATCCGGCAACAGCGAAGAAGTTGCGCGACACGATTTATGCGGCCGGCGGCACGCGTGATCCGGTGGACGCCTATACGGCCTTTCGCGGCCGGCTGCCGAGCCCCGAGGCGCTGTTGCGCAAACGCGGGCTCGCCGAATCCGCGGCAACGGCGTGAGCGCGCCCGAGCTTTACACCGCGGGTCACCGCCGCGGCGCCGTCTGCGCGCCGCACGCCGTTGCCGTTGAAACCGGACAGTCGATCCTCGCCGAAGGCGGCAACGCGATCGAAGCGATGATCGCGATGGCGGCGTCGATCGCGCGTCGTCTATCCGCACATGAACCATGTCGGCGGCGACGGGTTCTGGCTGATCCGCTGGCCGTCCGGCCGGGTGCGCGCGGTCATGGCGTCCGGCCCCGCCGGCCAGAATGCGCGACCCGAACTTTATCGCGACTACGAAACCATCCCGACACGCGGCCCGCTCGCCGCGCTCACCGTGCCGGGCGCCGTCGGCGGCTGGATCCTGGCGCTGGAAGCGGCGAAGGCGAGCTACGGAAAGTTGCCGCTCGACGTGCTGCTGCTTCCGGCAATCGTCCAGGCCCGCAACGGCTACACGGTGACGCGCAGCCAGGCGCGACTTACCGCGGAGAAACTCGCCGAACTGGCGGCGGCGCCCGGCTTTGCCGAGACGTTTCTGGTGGACGGCAAGCCGCCGAAAGTCGGCACGATCCTCAAGCAGGACGCGCTGGCGGCGACGCTGCGGCATCTCGCGCTGGCCGGCCTCGACGATTTTTATCGCGGCGACGTCGGGCGCGAGATCGCTGCCGACCTCGATCGCATCGGCAGCCCGGTCACGCGCGAGGACATGACGCGCTATCACGCCACGCTTGCCGAGCCGCTGAAACTCACATTGCCCGCCGGCACGATCTACAACACCGACGCGCCGACGCAGGGCGTCGCTTCGCTGATGATCCTCGCGCTGTTCGCGCGGCTTGGCGTGACGCAGGCCGAGGGTTTTGATCACGTCCACGGACTGATCGAGGCCACCAAGCGCGCGTTGCGCATGCGCGATCGGGTCGTGGCCGATCCGCGCGATCTTCCGCACGCCCTCGACCGCTGCCTGGAGCCGCGCTTCATCGCCGGCGAGGCGATGAAGATCGACCGGCGCAAAGCGGCGCGCTGGCCGCTCGGTTACGGCGAGGGCGACACGATCTGGATGGGCGCCGCCGACACCAGCGGTTTCGTCGTGTCCTACATCCAGTCGATCTTCTGGGAGTTCGGATCCGGTTGCGTCTTGCCGCAAACCGGCGTGCTGATGCAAAACCGCGGCGCGAGCTTTTCGCTTCGACGCGGCGCCTCGAACATGCTCGCGCCCGGCCGGCTGCCATTCCATACGCTCAACCCGGCGCTGGCGGTTCTCAACGACGGGCGCATCATGGCCTACGGCACCATGGGCGGCGACGGCCAGCCGCAAACCCAGGCTGCACTGTTCACCCGCCACGTTCTGTTCGGCGAACCGCTCGCCGGCGCCGTCGATCGCGCCCGCTGGGTGCTCGGCCGGACCTGGGGCGAGCAGCAGACAAAGCTTCGTCTTGAATCGCGCTTCGACGACAAGCTGGCCGAACAGCTTGCCGCGGCCGGCCATGCGGTCGAGGTCCTGTCCGAGCCTTATTCCGATACGATGGGTCATGCCGGCGCCGCAGTGTTGAACCCCAACGGCACCTGCGAAGCGGTGCACGACCCGCGCGCCGACGGCGGAGCCGCGGGGGTCTAGAAAAACTCTCCGCCGATCACTTGCGGCCGAGTGCCTGGAGTTCTTCGAATTCCTTCGTGACTGCCGCGTTTTCCGCCGCGTTTTCCGCCGCGATTTTCTGATCCTGTTTATCCTGCGCCCAGCAAACAAAGATATTCCCACGCCATCGTCGCTCCGGCGAGCGCGGTGATTTCGGCGACGTCGTAAGGTGGACTGACCTCCACCAGATCCATGCCGGCGAATTGCAAGCCGCGCAGCCGCCGCAGGATCGCCTGCGCCTGCCAACTCGCCAGTCCGCCGATTTCCGGCGTGCCGGTGCCTGGCGCGAAAGCCGGATCGAGAGCATCGATATCGAAGCTGAGGTAAACCGGGGCGTCGCCGATCACCCCGCGTATCCGATCCGCGACGGCAGCGGGACCGCGCTCGTGCACGTCCGGCGCGGTAATGATCGTGACGCCCTGCGCGAGCGTCCAATCATGCACGCTGCGCTCGACCGGCGACCGGATGCCGACCTGCACCATCCGCTGCGGATCAACCAATCCTTCCTCGATGGCATGGCGGAAAACCGTGCCATGCGCGAAGGTCTGCCCGAAATTATCGGGCCAGGTGTCGACATGCGCGTCGACGTGGATCAATGCCAGCGCACCGCGCCGCTTCGCCAGCGCGCGCAGAAGCGGCAGCGTGATGCCGTGGTCGCCGCCGAAGGCGACGAGATGCTCGATCCGCGCGGCCTGCTCCTCGATCACGGCTAGGCTCTTCGCGATGTCGCCGAGCGCAATCGTGAAGTCACCGATGTCGGCGATCGGCAACGTGGTCGGATCGATCCAGTGTACCGGATGGTCGCCGTCCACCAGCATCCGACTGGCGTGCCGAATTGCGGACGGCCCGAAACGCGCTCCGGCCCGATTGGTGGTGCCGAGGTCGAACGGAATGCCGGCGACACAAATCGGCATGTCGGGGTCGTGGCGGTCGATGCCAAGGAATGTCGGCGGAATGGCGAAGGTCGCGACCACGGCCGGGCTACGCTGGATTGGCGGCGGTGAAAAGGAATACAGCGACAGCCACGACGCAGGTCCAATCGCCGCGCGGCGCGCCGTTCGCCGCCGCTGCTATCGAATGCGTATCCACGATGAGATTGCTCATTCCGTAAACCCGCTTTCGTTCGTCCCAGGCCGCGTCCGGGTCGAAATCGATACCGAGCGTGGAGGCGAGCATGGTGGCCGCAAGGTCTTCGACATATTCGCCGGCTTCCACTTCGGACATGCCGAACCCGTGATGCTCCGAGATGTAGCCGTAGTGTGTCGAGTCTTTCGGCCGGGCGAGACCGATCCCGGCCATGATGCGCCGTCCGGGTTCGTTGGTTTCCGCGCGGGCCATCACGCAGAACGTTATCTCTCCGGGACTCATTGCCGTAATCCCGATGGTGCGCGGGATCAGTTCGCATTGCGGCGGCAGGATCGAAGAGACCGAAACAAGATTCTGTTGTTCGATATCCGCGTCGCGCAGCGCGTATTCGAAAGCCGAAAGCTGCTGCCGATGCGTGCCAACGCCGCGAGTCAGGAATACGCGCCTGGGAATCGGAAACATATGCATTTCGCCCGTTCAAAGATGCATCGAGCATAGCGCAACCCATCGATCATTCTTGTGAATTCGAGCCGCGCATCTTGCCTTTTCGCGGCATTTTAGCCGCCTGCGGCCGCCTGCGGAGCAACGGCAAGCCTCGTTTCCGCCCCACTCCCGCTGGAATGTGCCGCCCTGCCGGGGGCGGCGTGCGGGCGGGGGTTCATGATCGGTCGGATCGTCCTTCTCATCGCGGCGACGGCCTGCGTCGTAGCGGCGGGCCGCGCCGAGGCGCATCCGCACGTCTGGGTGACGATGACCGAGGAGCTTCTGTACGCGCCGGACGGTTCGGTCACCGGCGTGCGGCACGCCTGGACGTTCGACGATATGTTTTCCAGTTTTGCCACGCAGGGACTGGAGCAAAAAACCAAGGGCGAGTTCACGCGCGAAGAGCTTGCGCCGCTCGCCAAGGTCAACGTCGAGTCGCTGCAGGAATATGCCTACTTCACCTACGCCAAGGTGAACGGCAAACGGCGGAAGGACGCCTTTGCCGATCCGGTCGATTACTTTCTCGAATACAATCCCAAGGAAACCGTCCTGACGCTGCATTTCACGCTGCCATTCAAGACGCCGGTCAGCGCCAAGACGCTCGACGTCGAGATCTACGATCCGGAATTCTTCATCGACTTTGGCTTCGCCGAGAAAGACCCGGTGCGGCTGGTCAGCGCACCGGCGCAATGCACCGTCGCGGTCGAGAAACCGCACGACGACAATTTCTCGGCCACGCTGCGGCTCGACAAATCGTTCATGACCTCGGAAGCCAATGCGGGCACGGGTGCGAATTTCGCCAACCGGATTTCGGTGAAATGTCCATGATGACCCGTGACCGGGCACGATCGTTTGGCCGTTTGGCGCTGGCCGCGATCGTCGTTGTACTGGCGCTTTCGGCCGCCGGCGCGTTGGCGGACGCCGCCTTCGCGCAGGTCGGGCCGCTCGGCGCCATGCGGGCGCCACCCGCCACCGGGATCCTCGGCTGGATTCTCGCCAAGCAATCGCTGTTCTATCGCGAACTGTCCGGTCTCATCCGTGCCGCCAAGACCGACGGCTCGGCGCTCTGGGGGCTGATGGGGATCTCGTTCTTCTACGGGATTTTTCACGCCGCCGGCCCTGGCCACGGCAAGGCGGTGATTTCGTCCTATCTCCTCGCCAACGAGGAAACGTGGCGCCGCGGCGTCGTGCTGTCGTTCGCCTCGGCGGTGCTGCAATCGCTCACCGCCGTGGTCCTCGTCGCCGTCGTCGCGCTCGCTATCGGCGCAACGGCGAAAATGATGGGCGACACCGTTCGCGTCATCGAGACGGTCAGTTACGCGCTGATCGTCCTTGTCGGTGCGCGATTGTTCTGGGTGAAGGGACGCTCGTTTCTGCGAACGCTGCAAACGGTGCGATCGCCCGAACTGGTGCCGGCGGCAGCCGCGGACGGCAATCACGACCATCACGATCACGTTCATCATGATCATGGCCAGGCGGTCGATCGCGAACTTGCACACGCGCATCATGGTCACGAGCACAGCCGCGGCCCCAACCACGATCACCATCACAGCCATGATCACGGCCACAACCACCACCACGGCCACGATCACAGCGACGAAGACCGCGAAGAAGATGTTTTGCCGTGGGGCCACGCGCACGGGCCCGAACCGGAGGAACTGGCCGGTCCCGGCGGCTGGCGGCGCGGTCTCTCCGCGATCGTCGCCGTGGGTCTGCGGCCCTGCTCCGGCGCAATCATCGTCCTCGTCTTCGCGCTCGCGCAGGGACTGTTCTGGGCGGGCGTCGCCTCGACCTTCGTCATGGGCATCGGCACCGCCATCACCGTCGCCGCGATCGCCACGCTTGCGGTCGGCGCCAAGGCGGTGGCGCAGCGGTTTGCGGCGTCGCGGCCCGGCTACGGCGCGGTGATGCTCCGCGGCATCGAGGTCGGCGCCGCGGTGGTCGTGATGGCGTTCGGCGTGCTGCTGCTCACCGGAACGATCGCCAGCGAGCGCATGGGAATGTTTTGAGCTAGACGACTTTCTCGTCGAGGTGCCGGTAAAGCGCCTTACGCGCCTCGTCGTCCATCTCGGCCTTGAACTTATGCTTGTCCTTGAGCGCTACCGCGCGCTGCGCCGCCGGCCGTGCGCTGATTTCGTCGACAAGCCGTTTGAGATTCGGAAACTTCGCCCATGCGGCCTCGCCGAGCACGGTCGGGATAAGACGCGCCCAGCCCCACGCATCCATATCGACGATCGTGTAAGTGTCCCCAAGCAGGTATTTCTGCTTGGCCAAACGCGCATCGAGAATGCCGAAGTGCCGCTGCGCCTCGTAGGCATAGCGGTTGAGCGCGTAGGCGATCTTTTCAGGAGCATAAACGCGGAAATGCACCGACTGGCCGGAGTACGGACCGACGCCCGACGCCACGAACATCAGCCACGACAACAACTCGCCGCGCGCCTTGTCGCCTTTTGGCGGCAGGAACTTTCCGGTCTTTTCGGCGAGATACAGCAGAATGGCGTTTGAATCGAACACCGTGACGTCGCCATCCACGATCGCCGGCAGTTTGGCATTCGGGTTGATCGCGAGGTATTCCGGCTTGTGTTGCTCGCCTTTGCGCGTATCGACCGGGATCGCCTCGTAGGGGATGACCGGCTTCTTCCAGAAAAAGCGCAACTTTGGTCGGGTTGGGCGCGCCGCTGTAGTAAAACTTCAACATCAACTGGTCCTTTGCCTGTCCATTGGCCCGCAGACGGCCGCATCGCAAGCGGTCGAACACGGCCGACGGCTTGTAGCATAGTTCGAGGATTTTCGTTCGGCCCCGCGATACCGACCGTCGACACCGACGCGACTACAATTCCTGCGGCTGAGTTTCCGCTGCGCGCGTGGCGCCGCCCGCTTTCTGCGCCCTGACCTTCACGCGCTGCCGGTAGAAATTGATGATGTGGCGGGCCGTGTCCTGGGTCAGCCTCTTGTATCGTTCGAAGGCCTGCTCGAGATCGTCGGGCTGCAGATTGCGTTCGGCCACGTACATCAGCAGCAACTCCTTGACGGTGGTCCACGAGCACCCGGCCGCCTTGGCGAGCACAAGGACCATGTCGTCGCCCTTGTCGAGCAAGGCGCGTTCGACCAGATCGACCGGCAGGCGGCCGATCTTCGCCAGCGCGATCACCGTGCGCTCGAACTCCTGCGCATGCGCGCGCGCATGAATGCTGGCTTCGGTCAGCGGGCTGGCGTTGAAGCAGCGATTAACGTCGCGCCGGGCGACGGCGTACTGCCGGGACGTCTTGCGGACCTCGTGCTGCAAGCCGGTCGCGACCTCGTCGACCGTTTCCCGGATCTCAGCCGCGGCCTGCGGGTTGGCGGCTTCCAGTTCGGCCCGGACCGAAGCCGACGCCGTCTCGAGCAGTTTCAGGAAATACTGGCGCGGCAGATCGCTGCGCTGACCAAGCGCGAGCGCCAGCTTGCGATGGCGGCGCGCACGGATCGTCAGCTTGCCGTAGCCGGCCAGCGAGAAACGCGCGCCCCTGTTGCTGACCACCTTATGGACCACGCGGTGATCGCCCCGCTCGACCAGCACATCGGTGACCGGCTCGCTCAGCTTCAAACGCTGGGCGATGGCGAGAAGATGCTCCTGGCTCTTGGTCGAGGCGTTCTCGACCAGGTCGCTGTCGCTGAGCCGTTGCGAATGAACGAGAACCGGCTCGGCCACTTCGATGTCGTCATCGAAGGCGAGCGAGCGGATCAGCTTTGGCGGCGCGCGCTCGATGCGGGCCAGCTTTTTCGCCAGCCTTACGCGCGCCTTCACTTCGATATCCGCCGCGAGTTTCTGCAGAACATCGTCGAACAGCGCGATCTGGTCGCTGGAATAGCCGCGCGACCCGGCCGCAAACAGATCGGCAATCCGCTCCAGGATTCTCCGGCGCTGGCCGTCGCGCCCAGAAGCTACCGCACCGTTAAGTTCGTCGATGAGCGACCGGCTTTCTGCGAATTCCGGTTCCTTGGGGGACTGATGAGTTTGGGACATCGGGGCATTACCAATGGGACGCTGGCGAAATAACCGTCATCGCCGCGGCGGCATCGCGTTTTGCGGCGATAACTGCGGCTTCTGCCGTTTCAAGTAGCGGAAAAGTGCAAAAATACCGCCCTTTGACGCGGTGCAAAACGAATAAAACTTTCTGAAAGACTTCTCGGACCACGACGATCACAACGCGCCGCGGAGACGGTTTGCGGCCCGCGCCAATACCGGGTCGGCGCCCGCCGGCGCTCGCGACGACGCAAATCGGCGTCGCGAGCCCGGCGCGGATTTCAGAACAATCCAACGATCCGTCCGTCCGCTCCGATGTCGATGGTGTCCGCGGCGGGCACCCTCGGCAGGCCGGGCATGGTCATGATCTCTCCGCAGATCGCCACCACGAACTCGGCACCGGCGGAGAGACGCACTTCGCGCACCGGAATGACGTGATCGGTCGGAGCGCCCTTGGCGTCGGGATTGGTAGAGAAGCTGTACTGCGTCTTGGCAATGCAGATCGGAAACTTGCCGTATCCCATCGCTTCGTAATTCGCGAGCTGGTCGCGCACCGATTTGTCCACCGCGATGTCCTTCGCCCGATAGATTTCCCTGGCGATGGTGCGGATCTTTTCCAGGAGCGGCATATCGTCGGGATAAAGCAGCTTCAGCTTGCTCTTGCCGCTGTCGCAGATCTTGACGACTGCGCGCGCAACATCCGCGGCACCCGCGCCGCCCTCCGCCCAATGATCGGCCATCAAGGCCTCGACCCCAAGCGCCTTGCACTTCTCCTCGACCAGTTTGATCTCGGCGTCGGTATCGGCGGAGAAGCGATTGATCGAGATCACCGGAACGATGCCGAATTTCTGCATGTTCTCGACGTGGCGCTGAAGATTGCTCATGCCGGCTTCGAGCGCCTTCAGATTTTCCGTCTTGAGGTCTTCCTTCTTCACGCCGCCATGCATCTTCAGCGCCCGGATGGTGGCGACCAGCACGGCGCAGTCGGGTGACAGGCCCGCCTTGCGGCATTTGATGTCCAGGAATTTCTCGCCGCCGAGGTCGGCGCCGAAGCCGGCTTCCGTCACGACATAGTCGGCGAGCTTGAGCGCGGTCGTCGTCGCCAGCACCGAATTGCAGCCATGAGCGATGTTGGCGAACGGGCCGCCGTGGATGAAGGCCGGTGTGCCTTCGAGCGTCTGGACCAGATTGGGCGACAGCGCCTCCTTGAGCAGCACCGTCATGGCGCCGTGCGCCTTGAGGTCGGCGGCGCGAACCGGCTTGCGGTCGCGGGTATAGGCGACGACGATGTTGCCGAGCCGCGTCTTCAGATCGTCGAGGTCGCGCGCGAGGCAGAAAATCGCCATCACTTCGGAGGCGACCGTGATGTCGAAACCGTCTTCGCGCGGAAAGCCATTGGCGACGCCGCCGAGCGACGAGACGATCGAACGCAGTGCGCGGTCGTTCATGTCGAGGACCCGCCGCCATGCCACGCGGCGCTGGTCGATGCCGAGCGCGTTGCCCCAGTAGATGTGGTTGTCGACCATCGCGGCCAACAAATTGTTCGCCGACGTGATGGCGTGGAAGTCGCCGGTGAAGTGCAGATTGATGTCTTCCATCGGCACCACCTGGGCATAGCCGCCGCCGGCGGCGCCGCCCTTCATGCCGAACGAAGGCCCGAGCGACGGTTCGCGCAGGCACAGCATGGCCTTCTTGCCGATATGGTTGAGCGCGTCGGTGAGGCCGACCGTCGTCGTCGTCTTGCCCTCGCCGGCCGGCGTCGGCGTGATCGCGGAGACCAGGATGAGCTTGCCGTTCGGCTTGCCCTGCAGCGATCTCACGAAATCCATCGACAGCTTGGCCTTGTAGTGGCCGTACGGCTCGAGATCCTGCGGCGCGATACCCAGCCGTTCGCGTGCAATGTCGAGAATCGGCCGCTTCTTGGCCGCCTGGGAGATTTCGATGTCGGATTTCGGCTGGGCGTGCTGCGAGGCGGCGGCGGAAGTCTTGGCCGCGCTCGCCGGGGGCGGAGTCATGAAAACCTCGTTCCGGTGTTGAGCTTGGTGGTGGTAGCGAATTCAGTGGCAGCGATCTTCGGGCCGTCCGCCTGAACGCGGGTGACCTTGAAACGGCCGTCGGCGCAAACGACGGAGAATCCTTCGTGATCGATGGCGACAATCTCGCCCATCTTGCCGGCGATGCCCTTGGGGTCTTTGGCCGGAAGCGGCTTGGCGTCGAAGATCTTGACCGTCTTCCCGTCGAGCTTCGACCAAGCGCCGGGCGCCGGATTGCAACCGCGGATCAGGCGGTCGATCTCCTGCCACGGCCGGCCCCAGTCGATGTGGGCGTTGTCGGGGCCACAGCGGCCTTCATAGCTTGCCTTGCTGTCGTCCTGCTTGATCCGCGGCGCCTTGCCGGCTTTGACCAGATCGACCGCTTCGAGCATGGCCTCGACGCCCTTGGGAAACAGCCGGTCGAAATACACGGTGCCGAGCGTGTCGGTTGCCGATATCGGCGTCTTTTTCTGGATCAGCACGTCGCCGGTATCGAGGCCGTTGTCCGGCCAGAAGATCGACAGTCCGGTTTCGCTCTCGCCCTTGATGATCGGCCAGTTGATGGCGCTCGGCCCGCGATAGGCGGGAAGCAGCGACGGATGGTACTGGATCGAACCGTGGGTCGGGATGTTCAGAAAGTCCTCGGGAACAAACAGCGTCACGAAAGCCATCACCTGAAGGTCCGGCTTGAGCGCACGGAACTCTTCCCAAACCTCCGGCTTGCGATACGAGGCAGGCTGATGGACCGGCAGCCCGGCGGCGAGCGCCGCTTCCTTGAGTGGATCGGCCTTGGCGCCTTCCTTCTCCGGTGCCACGTAAGCCGCGACGACATTCTCGCCGCGCTTGATCAGCGCTTCGAGCACCGCCTTGCCGAAGGCCTGCTGGCCGTGAACAACGATACGCATGAAACTACGCCTGACCGCTGAATGCCCGTGTCGAATGAATTCCCGTGTCGAACTTTATTACGCCTACGCCGCCTCGGCTTTCTTCTCGGCAGCGCTGATCGCTCCGGACGCCTTGATCTCACCGATCTCCTTGTCCGAATAACGCAGCACATCGCGTAGCACTTCGTCGGTATGTTCGCCAAGCAGCGGCGAGCGCCGCACGTCGGCAATCGAGTCCGATAATTTGATCGGGTTGCCCACCGTGAGATACGGCCCACGTGTGGGATGATCGATTTCGACCACGGTGCCCGTCTCGCGCAGCGATTGTTCCTCGGCGATCTCCTTCATCGACAGGATCGGGCCCACCGGGATGTCGTACTTGTTGCAGATTTCCATGACCTCGAATTTGGTCAGGGTCTTGGTCCACTCTTCGATGGTGTCGAAGACATGCCGAAGCCGCGGCAGTCGCGCCGGCGGCGTCGCGTAGTCCTGATCGGTCTTCCATTCCGGCTTGCCGATGAGGTCGCAGATCGCGGCCCATACCGGCGCCTGGGTGATGAAATAAACATAGGCGTCGGGATCGCTCTCCCATCCCTTGCACTTGAGAATCCAGCCCGGCTGACCGCCGCCGGAATCGTTGCCGGCGCGCGGCGTCGCCTTGCCGAACGGGACACCTTCGCCATGCTGACTGTACTCGGCGAGCGGCCCATGCTTGAGCCGTTGCTGGTCGCGCAATTTCACCCGCGCCAGATTGAGCACGCCGTCCTGCATGGCGCAGAGCACTTTCTGTCCCCGGCCGGTGCGGTTGCGCTGATAGAGCGCGGCGACAATGCCCAGTGCCAGATGAAGTCCGGTGCCGGAATCGCCGATCTGCGCGCCGGTCACGAGCGGCGGCCCGTCGCGGAAGCCCGTCGTGGACGCCGAACCGCCGGCGCATTGGGCGACATTCTCGTAGACCTTGCAGTCTTCATAGGGCCCCGGCCCAAAGCCCTTCACCGAAGCGACGATCATCCGCGGATTAAGCTTGTGAATATGGTCGAAGGTGAATCCCATGCGGTCGAGCGCGCCGGGCGCAAAATTCTCGACCAGCACGTCGCACTCCTTGACCAGCCGATCGAGGATTTCCTTGCCCCTTGGGTGTTTGCTGTCGATCGTGATCGACCGTTTGCTGCCATTGAGCATGGTGAAATAGAGGCTGTCGGCGCCCTTCACGTCGCGAAGCTGGCTGCGCGTGATGTCGCCGCCGCCCGGCCGTTCCACCTTGATCACGTCGGCGCCCATATAGGCCAGAAGCTGCGTGCAGGTCGGTCCCGATTGCACGTGGGTGAAGTCGAGGATGCGCACGCCGTCGAGCGCCCGGCCCGCTTCTCCCCACGGCTGTGACGCCGGGCGCGGCAGGCCGTTCGCCACAGATGCTTTCCGTTGCGGCGTCTTTGCGCGAAGCTTCGTTACTTTCCTGACCGATTTCATTGGCGGATTTCTTGGCGGATTTCTTGGCGGACTTCCTGACGGGCTTCTTGGCGGATTTCTTCGCCGCCGGTTTGGCTTTTGCTTTGGCGGCTTTCTTTCGCGATGCCATTCGTTTTTCTCCTCGTCGGGTCATTTCTTGCGAACCACGCTTTGCGGGTTGAGGCTGCCGATGTTGCCGCTCTCGCTGCCGGCCGCGGGATCGATCACCGCGTTGATGAGGGTCGGCCTGCCAGAATCCATGGCGGAGTTCACGGCACGGCTCAGTTCATCGGGCGTCGTTACCTGAACGCCGACGCCGCCGAATGCCTCCATCATCTTGTCGTAGCGCGCATCTTTCACGAAGACCGTGGTCGCAACATCCGGACCGCCGCCGGGATTGACGTCGGTTCCGCGATAGATGCCGTTATTGTTGAAGACGACGATGCAGACCGGGAGGTTGTAGCGGCAGATCGTTTCGACTTCCATGCCGGAGAAGCCAAAAGCGCTGTCGCCTTCGACCGCGAGCACGGGTTTGCCGGTCTCGATCGCGGCCGCGACGGCAAAGCCCATGCCGATGCCCATGACGCCCCAGGTGCCGACGTCGAGACGCTTTCGCGGCTGGTACATATCGATGATGCCGCGCGCCTGGTCGAGCGTGTTGGCGCCCTCATTGATGAGGATCGCATCCGGCCGCTGCTTGATGACGGTGCGAAGCGCGCCCAGCGCGCTGTGATAATCCATCGGCATCGAATTTTTCATCAGTCGCGACGCCATCTTCGCGACATTCGCTTCCTTGCGCGCGTTGACGGCGCCGATCCAGTCCGCCGGCGGCGCCGGCCATTTGCCATCCATGCCGTCGAGAAGAGCGGATACACAGGAGCCGATATCGCCGACCAGCGGCGCCGCGATCTCGACGTTCGAGTCCATTTCCCTCGGCTCGATGTCGATCTGGATGAACTTCTTCGATCCCGGCTCGCCCCAGGTCTTGCCCTTGCCGTGCGACAGAAGCCAGTTGAGCCGGGCGCCGATCAGCATGACCACGTCGGCGTCTTTGAGCACCGTCGAGCGCGCCGCGCCCGCCGACTGCGGATGCGTGTCGGGCAGCAGGCCCTTGGCCATGCTCATCGGCAGGAAGGGAATGCCGCATTTCTCGACGAGCGCACGGATCGCGTCGTCCGCCTGCGCGTAGGCCGCGCCCTTGCCGAGAACGATCAGCGGCCGCCTTGCGCTCTTGAGAACATCCAGGGCGCGCTTGACGGCCGCAGGCGCCGGAAGCTGCGCCGGCGCCGGATCGATCACCTTGACGAGCGACCGGGCTCCGGCTTCCGCGTCCATCACCTGCGAGAAAAGTTTGGCCGGCAGATCAAGATAGACGCCGCCCGGACGGCCGGATACCGCGGCGCGAATGGCGCGCGCCACGCCGATGCCGATGTCGGCGGCGTGCAAAATGCGGAAGGCCGCCTTGCACAACGGCTTGGCAATGGCGAGCTGGTCCATTTCTTCGTAGTCGCCTTGCTGCAGATCGACGATTTCGCGCTCGGACGAACCACTGATCAGGATCATCGGGAAGCAGTTGGTCGTCGCATTCGCCAGCGCCGTCAGGCCGTTGAGAAAGCCCGGCGCCGACACCGTGAGGCAGAGGCCCGGCTTCCTGGTCAGGAAGCCGGCGATGGCAGCGGCGTGGCCCGCGTTCTGCTCGTGCCGGAACGAGATAACGCGCATCCCGGCAGCCTGCGCCATCCGGCCGAAGTCGGTGATCGGAATGCCGGGCACGCCGTAGATTGTAGTGAGGCCGTTGAGCTTGAGTGCATCGATGACGAGGTGGAAGCCGTCGGTGAGTTCTCGCTCCGCTTCGAGTGCGCCCGGACCCGGGCCGGCGGCGTCCCGCTTCTCCTTCACTGCTGGATCGGTCATGAGAAGTCTTCCTGATTGTTTGGTTGCACGGTCATCTTCAATCCAGATAGTCCGCGTATTTCGCGACGTGGTCCGCCAGACCGAGCGCGTGGTCGCGCACCAGCGTCTCGGCACGCATGGTATCGCGGGCCTCCAACGCCTCGATGATGTGCATGTGGTCGCGGATCGAACGGTCGGCACGATCTTTTTCGCCGATCGTCCTGCGGCG
This sequence comes from uncultured Alphaproteobacteria bacterium, assembly GCA_963850245.1. Taxonomy (GTDB): domain Bacteria; phylum Pseudomonadota; class Alphaproteobacteria; order Rhizobiales; family Xanthobacteraceae; genus BOG-931. The sequence goes on from CAWKLA010000008.1 coordinate 147,575, forward strand.
GATCATCCGCATGTGCGTGAACAGGTTGGCGGCGAGATTGATCAGCGCATCGTTGCCGCTCATGCGAATGATGGCCTGGTGAAACTCGATGTTGACGTCGGAATATTCATCGAGGTGTGCGCGCACCTTGCCGTTCTCGAACGTCGCGAACATCCGCCGCAACGCGGCGATCTCCTCGTCGGCGGCATTCTCGGTGATCAGCCGCGCCGCCATGCTTTCGAGCGCCGCCCAGGCGGTGATGAGTTCGATGACTTCGCGCTTGGTCTTGCGCACCACGTAGACGCCGCGGCGTGGCTCCGAACGCACGAAGCCCTCGCGCTCGAGCTGCGCCATGGCCTCGCGCACCGGCGTGCGGCTGATGCCGAAGTCCTGCGCCAGACGCCGCTCGTCGAGCCTGATCTCAGCACGGCTCTGGTAGACGTCCATGGTCGCAATTGCGCTGCGGATCGCGGCATACGCCTGCTCCTTGAAGCGCGACGCGCTGGCGAGCGGATCGACCGAAATCCGCCGCTCCGGCAGCTCGGCCAGCCCCGTATCCGTCCCTGTTTTCGGCATTTAGGCGTCCGCGCGAACAACTGGCATACATTATTCCAGATTTCCAGGCGGCAAGAAAGGGGGTCGAAGCCCCACGACCGCCGCGGTCAAGCGCTCGGAACGATCCTCAACCGTGCCGGGTGACCCGCCATCGCATGGGTTTGAGCACGAACAGCGCCAGCGCGGCGACGATCAGGTTCATGATCGAGGCGATAACGAAAACCTGATGCCAGTCGCCGGTGTAATTCCTGATGACACTCGCCAGCGGCACGACCCAGACGGCGACGCCCTTTGCGGTGTAGAGCAGGCCGGCGTTGGCGGTGGCGTATTTCACGCCGTAGGTGTCGGTGGCGATCGCCGGGAACAGGCTGAAGATTTCGCCCCAAGTAAAGAAGATCAGCCCCGCCAGCAGGATGAACGTATACGGCGTGTGTCCCAGAGCGCCGAGGCCCCAATAGGCGACGGCACCGAGTGTGAACACGATCCCCATCGTGATCTCGCGCCCGATCACGTCGGAGAACCAGCCGAAGAACGGCCGCGCCAGGCCATTCAAGATGTTGTCGATGACAAGCGCCGCGCTCAGCGTCGTCGCCGTGACGAACATCAGGTCAACCTTCTGGTCGGCGAGGCCGAAATCTTTGGCGATCGGCGCGATCTGCGCCGTCGCCATCAGGCCCGACGCCGCGACCATGACGAACATCAGATAGAGGACCCAGAAGACGGGCGAGCGCAGTGTTTCGTACGGCGAGTAATCGCGCAGCGAATGCGTCAGCCGCATCGACGGCTTCGGTGTTTCGCCCACCTTCGGCGCGCGCAGGAACCGCGACAGCAGCACGATGACCAGCCCTTGGCCCAACCCGAACCACAGGAAGGCATGCTCGTAGCCATGGCCAAGGATGACTTCACGAATAGGGATCACGGTCGCGGCCGTGCCCGCGCCAAAACCGGCCGCCGTCAAGCCCGCGGCGAGCCCGCGCAGATCAGGAAACCATTTGAGCGCATTGCCGACGCAGGCGCCGTAGACCGCGCCGGCGCCGACGCCGGAGATCGCCGCCGCGACGTATAATTCCCACAGCGAACTGGCCACGGAATTGAGAGCCCACGCGCCGGCGACAACGACGCCGCCGAAGGCGACGACAATGCGCGGACCGAAACGATCAACGAACCAGCCTTCAATCGGCACCAGCCAGGTCTCGGTGGCGATGAAGACGCTGAAGGCGACCTGAATGGCGGCCGCGCCCCAATGATATTTCTGATCGATCGGATTGACGAAGAGCGTCCAGCCATATTGCAGGTTGGCGATCATCACCATGCAGAAGACGCCGACGATGAGTTGGCCCCAACGTCCGGTCGTCGTCGACGGTTCCGCCACCGGCGCAACCGCCGTCGTTTCGACAGCCATTCGCTTTCCGTCCCTCGGATTTTTTGACCAGCTGGCTGTTTTCAGCCTGCCCAAATTTTGATCAGTATGGCTTTGCTAAAAGTTTGTGACAAGGCGATCATCCAGCCCCGGATGCCCCTTCGGATCATCCTAAATTCCGCAACTCAACGTCGCGCGGGGTGCCATCATTCGCTCAAACTATCGGTATCCAGATCGCCCGATCCCCAGCCAGCGCGAAAGACTGATGCCGCCCAAAGCCGCCCAGACACTTCCCGCCGCTGCTGCCGTTGGCGAAGACGCCTTCTATATCTCCGCCACGCAAGCCACGTCGCGGCCGCGGCGCTCGCTCAAGCACAATGACACCTTCATCGTGCTCGACACGCATGGCGACATGGGTGCGTCGCCGGGCGGCACCGACGGTTTGTTTTATCGCGACACACGGTATCTCGCCCGGCTGCAACTTCTGCTCAACGACACGCAGCCGCTTCTGCTCGGCTCCAATCTCCGCGACGACAATGCAGCACTCGCGGTTGACCTGACAAATCCCGACGTTTTTTCGGACCAGCAGATCGTCCTGGAAAAAGACACCGTGCACATTTTGCGCACGACCTTCCTGTGGCGCGACACCGCCTATCAGCGGCTGGCCATTCGCAATTACGGCGACCGACCAGTCGAGATACGTCTGTCAATCCTGTTCGCGAGCGATTTTGCCGATTTGTTCGAGGTGCGCGGCACCCACCGCGAACGGCGAGGCACCGCGACGGCGCAATTGCGCGGCCGCGATCAGGTTTTGCTCAACTACCACGGCCTCGACGACAGGCTCCGCCGCACCGTGCTGACGTTTGATCCGCCGCCGGATCGGCTGACGACCAACAGCGCCACTTACGTGCTACGCCTCGGCCCGCGGGAGATGCGGCCGATCTTCCTCGCCGCCGGCTGCAACGAGATCGCATCGCGGCCGGCGCCGTTTCTCGGCGCACTGATCGCGTCACGCCGCGCGCTGCGAGAGGCGACGCGCGGGCGGACCAGTGTCGAGACGTCGAACGAACTCTTCAACGAGATGCTCTGCCGATCGGCCGCCGATCTTGAAATGCTGATGACCGAAACCCCGCAGGGCCGCTATCCGTATGCGGGAATTCCGTGGTTCTCGACCACCTTCGGCCGCGACGGCCTCATCACCGCGCTCCAGATGCTGTGGTGGAGTCCCGATGTGGCCAAGGGCGTATTGCAGCGCCTCGCCGCCTATCAGGCCAAAACCACCGATCCGCTCGCTGACGCCGAGCCGGGGAAAATCCTTCACGAGATGCGCGGCGGCGAGATGGCGGCGCTGCGCGAAGTACCGTTCGGCCTCTATTACGGCAGCGTCGACTCCACACCGCTGTTCGTTCTGCTGGCGGGGCTTTATCTCGAGCGGACCGGCGACGTCGACATGATCGCCGCGTTGTGGCCCGCCATCGAGGCGGCGTTGGAATGGATTGACGGCCCCGGCGATCCCGACCGCGACGGTTTCGTCGAGTACATTCGCGCCAGCGAACAGGGCCTCGCCAACCAGGGCTGGAAAGACTCTCACGACGCGGTGTTCCACGCCGACGGCCAATTGGCCGAGGGCGCAATCGCGTTGGCCGAGGTGCAGGGCTATGTTTACGCGGCAAAGCGTTTGGCGGCACGCTGCGCATGGCGCATCGGCCGCGACGGTGTAGCGCACCGGCTCGAGGCAGAAGCCGCAGCGCTGGCCGCCCGCTTCGAGGCCGCCTTCTGGTGTCCGGAGATCGAAACCTATGCGCTCGCACTCGACGGCTCGAAGAAGCGATGCGCGGTGCGCGCATCGAATGCCGGCCAGGTCCTGTTCGGCGGCGTCGCCGATCCGGACCGGGCCGCGCTCGTTGCCAAAGGATTGCTGCGTCCGGATTTTTTCTCCGGCTGGGGAATCCGCACCGTGGCGCGTGGCGAAGCCCGCTTCAATCCGATGTCGTATCACAACGGCTCGGTCTGGCCGCATGATAACGCGCTGATCGCGCTGGGCCTTGCCCGCTACGGACTGAAACAGCCGATCGACCGGATTTTCGAAGGACTGTTCCACGCCGGCACCTACATGGATCATCGCCGCTTACCCGAATTGTTCTGTGGGTTCCGCCGCCAGCGCGGTCATGGTCCGACGCTCTATCCGGTCGCCTGCGCGCCGCAGGCCTGGGCGGCGGCGACCCCGTTTGCGCTCCTGCAAGCGAGCCTCGGGCTAGAGTTCGATCCGTTCACCAACGAAATCAGGCTGAACAATCCCCGGCTGCCGGGCTTCCTCGACGAAGTCATGTTGCGCAACCTGCAACTCGGCTCATCCCACGTCGATCTACGGGTTCGCCGTCATCATCAGACGGTATCGCTCGACACGCCCCGGACCAGCGGCGGCATTCAGGTTTCGGTTGTTCATTCCGCCTGAACGCCCTGCCGCGCATTTCGTGTGGAACAAGAGCGCCCCTGCCCGGTTTGGTGGGCTGAAACCCTGCCGGAGGCAGCATGCGCTGGACTCCCCGACGCGCGATGGCGGCGGCCATAATGCTGGCGCTCGCTCTCGCCGTGCCCGCCGCCTTCGGCGAAGATGACACGGACCAGGCCGGACCGCCCGCCGCCGCCAAGCCGGCGGCACCGCCGCCGACCGCCATTCCGGAAGTTACTGTTTTAAATAAACACGAGGTCGAAGGCATTCTCGGCCGCAGCGTGCGCAGTTCAACCGACGAGGATATGGGCCGGATCGTGGACGTGCTCGTGGACCGCGACGGCCAGGTTCGCGCCGCCATCATCGATTTCGGCGGCTTCCTTGGCGTCGGCAGCCGCAAGATCGCGGTGGACTGGAACGCGCTGCATTTCCCGCAGCCCGGCAAGCCGGGTGAACGGATCGCGCTCGAATTGACCCGGGATCAGGTCAGGACCGCACCCGAATACAAAGAGGGAAAGCCCGTGCTCGTTCTCGGAGCGCTGGGCAAGCTCGAACCCCTGCCCGAGTAACAACTGCCCGAGTAAAAACTGGCCAAGTAACAACAATGCGGGAGATGTGGTCTGTCCGCAGAACCATTACGGCGCTTTGGCGACAGTCGAGATCAGGACGGTGGCTCCGCCGGGGCGCCTCCCGTCTCCCCGGGCGAACAGCCGGAGGGAAGCGAACCGCCGCTCGCGCCCTCGCCGCGCAGCCTGCGCGGCCTCGATTGGTTCGTTTTCTTTGTTGCCGACGTGCAGACCGGCTTCGGGCCGTTCGTCTCGGTCTTTCTCACAACGCAAAAATGGACACAGGTCGATATCGGCCTCGTCCTTTCCATATCGGGCTTCGTTTCCTTGTTCGGACAGATGCCGGGCGGCGCGCTGGTGGACGCCGCGCGCTCCGAGCGCTTCGTCGCCGGCGTTGCCGTGGCCGCTATTTGCTTCAGCGCCCTTGTCTACGCCGCGGCGCCGATCTTTCCGATGGTTCTTTCGGCGGCCGTTGTTCACGCGCTCGCGAGTTGCGTTCTGGGTCCGGCGATCGCCGCGATCAGTCTCGGGCTGGTCGGTCACGCGGCGATCGGCGAGCGGCTCGGGCGCAACGCCCGATTTGCTTCGATCGGCAACGGCCTCGCTGCCGCAGCCATGGGCGCCTGCGGTTATTTCATCTCGGCCCGCGCTGTCTTCATCGTCACCGTCATATTGCTCCTGCCGGCTCTGCTGGCGCTGCGCCAGATCGCCAGCGCGGAGATAGACCCCGAACGCGCCCACGGCGCGGCTTCGCGGCGAAGTAAAAAAAAGTCGCCGCTCAAGCCCGAGGTCTTGATGCACAACCGGCCGCTGCTGGTCTTTGCCGGCTGTCTCCTCCTCTTTCATCTTGCCAACGCGGCGATGCTGCCGCTGATGGGCAGCGTCGTCACCATGCGCTCCGCGCGCTGGGCGACGGTCCTGATCGCCGCCTGCATTGTCGTGCCGCAGATCGTCGTCGCCGCGCTGTCGCCGTGGATAGGACAGCGCGCGCAGATCTGGGGCCGTCGTCCGCTGCTGCTGATCGGGTTCGCCGCACTGCCCGTTCGCGGCCTTCTGTTCGCCTCGGTGACCAATCCGGAGCTGCTGGTGATCGTGCAGTTGCTCGACGGCGTAACCGCCGCCGTGTTCGCCGTGCTGGTGCCGCTCGTGATTGCCGACGTCACCCGCGGCACCGGGCGCTTCAATCTCGGACAGGGGATCGTCGGTACCTTCGTCGGAATCGGCGCTTCGCTCAGCACCACGCTCGCCGGTTACATCGCCGATAACTGGGGCAGTCCGGCCGCCTTCACCGGCCTGGCGGCCATCGCGTTTGCCGGGTTCGGCGTGTTGTGGCTGCTGATGCCGGAAACCCGGGACGCGCCCGAAGCCGGCTAGGCGGCGGCGCTACAATGCCGGCGCATCGTCGGTGACCAACCGCAGGCGGGGGCCAAGACCTTCGCTTTCGCTCAAGCTCCGATAGACCGAAAGATAATCCTGCGCCATGCGGCGCGCGGTGAAGCGTTCCTCAAAGCGCCGGCGGATTCTCGCGCGCGACAAAAGATGCAGCCGATCCACGGCGCCGATGGCGCCGTTGATGTCCTCGACGATAAAGCCGGTGACACCGTCCTCTATCACTTCGGGAACTGAGCCACGGTTGAACGCGATGACGGGAGTACCGCAGGCCATCGCCTCGATCATCACCAGGCCGAACGGCTCCGGCCAGTCGATCGGCACCAGCAACGCGGTCGCACCGCTGAGGAATTCCGATTTATTGGCGTCATTGATCTCGCCGATGAATTCGACATTCGCGGCCTTCATCAGCGGATGAATTTGCTCGTCGAAATATTCGCGATCGAAATTGTCCACTTTGGCCGCTACGCGCAGCGGCATGCCGCAATGCTCGGCAATGCGGATGGCGCGATCGATGCCCTTTTCCGGTGCGATGCGGCCAAGGAAGGCGAAGTAGGAGGGCTTCATCGGCTGCGGTGTGAGCAGGCGTTCGGGCAGGCCGTGATGCACGGTGCGCACCCAGCGCGCTTGCGGCACCGGCCGCCGCTGGGAATTCGAGATCGACACCACCGGCACCGACGAAAATGCGTCGAAAACCGGCTGGTGCTCCGGCAAATCGAGACGCCCGTGCAGGGTCGTGACGAACGGCGTCAGCTGACGCGAGAACAACGAGAATGGATAATAGTCGAGATGAAAATGCAGAAAATCGAATTCGGCTGCGCGCTGATAGACCTTCTCCAGCATCAGCATGTGCAGCGCGTTGGGGTCGCGGACCGCGCCGTCAAGCCGCAAGGCGCGCGGCCACACTGCGTCGAGGTTGGCGGACGTCACCGAGTCGCCGCTGGCAAAAAGTGTGACCTCATGGCCGAGCGCGATCAGCTCTTCTGTCAGCCACGACACAACGCGTTCGGTTCCACCATAAAGCTTCGGCGGGATCGCCTCCGTCAGCGGCGCTATCTGAGCAATATGCATCGAATTGGACCTTTCGTTGCGAGACACGACGGCATCGCGAAGGGTTCCCGGCAGCTCAGTATTCAAGCGATCTAAAGCGGCAAATGTTTCAAATCCGGCGGGAACTTTTTTTGGCAACGCGGGGAACTTTTCGTCGGTTGGAACGTGAACCGGGAAACACGGCAATTCGGGCGCCGCTCGCCCCGTTGGATGCTGCAAAAATTCACAATTGAATGATGGATAGAATCCGCGCCGGCGGCGTTGAGGTGATGTTCAGGGGAACAATCAGTCGCCGCGAGTAGAGATTGAAGACGCCCGGAGATTCAAACTCCTATGGCTGATCTGTGTGATTACGCCGGCCGCCCTTTCTCGTTCGTGCTTCGCTATGTGCGGCTGCGGCCGATTCCCCACGCCGTCATTCTCTGTGCCGTGATCGCAGCCGTCGCCTGCTCGATCGGCACACAATACGGCGTTAAGTTTCTGGTCGACATATTGTCCAGTAACGACGGCGCCCGGGTCTGGATCGCGTTTGGTCTCCTGGGCTCGCTGATTGCCGCCGACAATCTGCTTTGGCGGCTCGCCGGCTGGGTCTCGAATTCCGCTTTTGTCGGCGTGACCGGCGACCTGCGGCGAGACCTTTTCGGCCATTTGACCGGCCACTCGCCAGAATATTTCGCCGAGCGTTTGCCCGGCACGCTGACGAGCCGCGTGACCGCGACGTCAAATGCGGTGTTCACCGGCGAGAACATGTTCGTCTGGAACGTCCTGCCGCCATGCGTGGCGACATTCGCGGCAATCGCTCTCGTCTTCACCGTCAGCCTGCCCATGGCCGCAAGCCTTGCCGTCGTGGCGGGCTCGATGGTCTTCATCATGTTTCGCCTCGCGGCCGCGGGGCGGCCGCTGCACCACGATTTCGCGTGCAAGGCCGCGGCCGTTGACGGCGAAATGACCGACGTCGTGAGCAACATGCCACTGGTCCGCGCCTTCGGCGGATTTCTTCGCGAGCGTCGCCGCTTTGACGCGACGGTCGAACACGAGATGGAGGCGCGCAGGCGGAGCCTGTTCTATCTTGAGAAGCTCCGCATTTTTCACGCCGTCGTGACGATCATTCTGGCGCTTGGCCTGCTGGCCTGGTCGATCCGGCTGTGGCAGCACGGCGCGGCGACCACCGGCGACGTGGTCCTGATCTGCACGCTGGCGCTTTCGGTGCTGCACGCCACGCGCGATCTCGCGGTCGCGCTGGTCGACATCACCCAGCATATCGCCCGCCTTTCGGAGGCGCTCGCCACATTGCTGGTGCCGCACAATCTGCGCGACCATCCCGAAGCCACCGCCTTCGTCGGCGGCGGCGCCAGCGTCAAATTCGAAAACGTCCATTTTCGGTACGGCGCCGGGCAGCAGATTTTCGAGAACCTGAACCTCACCTTCCGGCCCGGTGAACGGGTCGGCCTTGTCGGCCGCTCCGGCGGCGGAAAATCGACGCTGTTCGCCCTGCTCCAGCGCTTCTATGACGTGCAGGACGGCCGCATCCTGATCGACGGACAGGACATCGCGCGCGTGACGCAGGAGAGCTTACGGGAATCCATCGGCGTCGTGCCGCAGGACATTTCGCTGTTTCATCGCTCGGTCATGGAGAACATCCGCTACGGCAAACCGGATGCCTCGGACGAAGATGTGCGCGAGGCCGCATTGGCGGCGCGGTGCGAATTTATCGAGGACTTGCCCGAAGGCATGCGAACGCTCGTCGGCGAGCGCGGCGTCAAGCTGTCCGGCGGACAGCGGCAGCGCATCGCCATCGCGCGGGCGTTTCTCAAGAATGCGCCTCTCCTGCTGCTCGACGAGGCAACGTCGGCGCTCGACAGCGAATCCGAGGAGGCGATCCGCCAGGCGTTGGGCCGGCTGATGCACGGACGCACCGTCATCGCCATTGCTCACCGGCTCTCGACGGTCAGGAGTTTCGATCGTGTTGTCGTGCTCCAGCTCGGCAAGGTCGTGCAGGACGGCGCGCCGGATTTCCTTTTGCGGCGAGAGGGGCTTTACCGGCAGCTCGTGCAACGCGAGATGGACCGTCTTGCCAGCCAGGCGGCCGCCTAGACGCTGCGAAAACTTGTTTCACGGCGCGGCCGCATCGGGAAACATTCATTCGCTTTAGACGACGCCGCTCAAACAAGATTCTCTTATTTCGGCGCGTCTCATTGACTTCCCTCCTCCCCATCAACGATTTCAGGGTTGGGAGCGCCGGATTTTCCGGCGGCATAACAGTATGTCCGACACAACCCTTAACGATTTAAGCTCGCGGCGCGCCGACGCGGTCACGTCGCCGGTCACCGAGGACTGGCTCGCGGTCGTGCTGGGCCTGGGGATTTTCATTCTTGCGCTGGCCGCGCTCGTCAATGTCGACCTGCTGGGCTGGGTGGTAACCACCTCGGTCTGGGGCAACATCACCCAGGCCCTCAAGGCGACCTCGAAGGACTTCTCCTCGCTCAGCGGCATCGGCGCGCTGGTCGCGACCTACGTCGCGCTCCTCGTCGTGCTTAGCGCCTGCATCGCAGCGCTCGGGCGCAACGTCGGGAAGTTCGCGCTGGCCTTCACGGCGGTGTTCTGGATCGCGTACGCCAGCTGGATCGTCGGCAATTACGCGTATTTCGCGGCGGTGACGCCCGCCGAACAGCAGAAATTCGGCATCAGCTGGTCGCTGAAGCTCACCAACGAAGGCGGCTACATCTTCGCGCTGCTCGCCGGGCTGATCATCGCCAATTTCTTTCCGCGCTTCGCCGAGACGGTCAAGGAAGCGATCCGGCCGGAACTCTACATCAAGGTCGCCATCGTCATTCTCGGCGGCGTCTTCGCCGTGACCGCGGCCGGCAAGCTCGGTCTGGCGACGTCCCTGATCCTGCGCGGCGTCGCCGCCATCGTCGAAGCGTATCTGATCTACTGGGCGGTGGTTTATTTCGTCGCCCGCAAGTGGTTCGGCTTCAATCGCGAATGGGCGGCGCCATTGGCTTCCGGCATCTCGATCTGCGGCGTCTCGGCGGCGATTGCCGTCGGCGGCGCCATCCGCGCGCGGCCGACGGTGCCGGTGCTGGTGTCGTCGCTGGTCGTCATCTTCGCCGTGGTGGAGGTGCTCATCCTGCCGTTCATCGCGCAGGCTTTCTTGTCACATGAGCCGCTGGTTGCCGGTGCCTGGATGGGCCTCGCGGTGAAGACGGACGGCGCCGCCGTCGCCGCCGGCGGCATTACCGAGTCGCTGATCCTCGCCAAGAACGCGGCCGAAGGCGTCAACTACCAGCCGGGCTGGATCCTGGGCACCGCAGCGACGATCAAGGTGTTCATCGACATCTTCATCGGCATCTGGGCCTTCGTGCTCGGCTACATCTGGACCAACTACATCAACGTCACGCCCGACCAGAACAAGGCCAACATCCGCGAAATCTGGGAGCGGTTCCCCAAATTCATCATCGGCTTCTTGATCACGTTCATCGTCGGGTTCTATCTCGCGCTTGGCACGCCGGCGGATATCGCGAAGAAAGTCCCGGCCGCGATCGGCGAGGCCAACACCTTCCGCGTGATTTTCTTCATCCTCACCTTCTTCTCGATCGGCGTGCTGTCGAACTTCAAGACGCTGTGGCAGGAAGGTTTCGGCAAGCTTGCCGCCGTCTATCTGCTCAGCCTGTTCGGGTTTGTCATCTGGGTCGGGCTTTTGATCTCGTGGCTGTTCTTCGGCGGCATCACGCCGCCGCTGGCGAGCTGAGCATTTTGAGCGCGATCCCAACGGAATCGCGCCAAGGAAACGGAGCCCTCCATGACCCAGGCCAATCTCCGCGAAGAACTCGACCGCGCGCCCGTCGAGCCACTGCTGCCGATCGAGAAAAAGCTGATCGGCTGGAGCCTCACCATCGGTCTTGTGCTGCTGGTTGGACTGGCGGTCCTCAACCACTTCATCCCGGCGACGTTCTAGCAAGCTATCGTCATGGCCCGGTAGCCACGGAACGATATCCGGGCGACGGCACAGTCTCCGGCCCCACCGCCATTGCCTGGCGACCGGGACTGGGGCAGGCTTTTGTCTCTGCCGCCGACAACGCGCTGGGAACGAGCATGAACGAGCATTCACGCCTGCAGACGCCGGTCGCCCCACAGGACGCCGGGCTTTCCGCCGCCGGCCTCGATCGTCTTTCCGCGGTGATGCAGCGCGAAGTCGAAAACAGCCACGTACCGGGCATATCGATGCTGATTTCGCGTGGCGGCAAGGTTGGCTACCGGCGCGATTTCGGCGCGCTCAAGCCCGGCGGACCGCCGATGCCCGACGACGCCATCTTCCGCATTTTCTCAATGACCAAGCCGATCGTCTCGATCGCGCTGATGATGCTGCTCGAAGAGGGAAAGCTCTTCGCATCCGACCCTATCGCGAAATTCGTGCCCGAATTTGCCGCCACCAGGGTCGGCGTCACCAAAAACGGCGGCCTCGAACTGGTCCCGGCCGAGCAGGCCATCACCATCCAGGATCTGTTGCGGCACACCTCGGGGTTGACCTACGCGTTCACCGGGAACACCCTGGTGCAACGCCGCTACAATGAAGCAAACCTGTTTACGGGCGACCCCGCCAACGCCCGGCAATTCCTGACCCGCGATCTGAGCACCGCCGAGTTCGTCGCCGAACTCGCCAGGCTGCCGCTGATCGCCCAGCCGGGTTCGGCCTGGTATTATAGTCATTCGACCGACGTCATCGGCCGCGTCATCGAAATCATTTCCGGAAAGACACTGGGCGCATTTCTCGACGAGCGAATTTTCAAGCCGCTCGGCATGCGCGACACGGCTTTCTACGTCCCGGCAGAGAAATCCGGACGCCTGGCCGATGCATTTCCGGTCGATCCCGACGGCGGCCCGCCGGTGCAACTCGTTGACGTCGTAACGCCACCGCCACGCTTTGAGTCCGGCGGCGGCGGGCTGGTTTCGACGATCGACGACTACGCGCGCTTCGCGCAGATGCTCTATCTCGGCGGCTCACTTGGCGGCGCGCGCATCATCGGCCGCAAATCGCTGGAGTGGATGACATCCGATCATCTCGGACCGAATGTCCTCATCGGCAACCCCACCCTGCTCCAGCCGGGACATGGCTTCGGGCTCGGCGTCGCGGTTCGCCGCGTCGTCGGAATGGGCCAGACGCCGGGCACGCCGGGCGAGTATTTCTGGGGCGGCGTCGCCGGCACTTACTTCTGCGTGGCGCCGAAGGAGGAAATGTTCGCGCTGATGATGGTGCAGGCGCCGCGGCAGCGCGATTATTTCCGCCAGCTGTTTCGCGTACTTGTTTACGCGGCGCTGGCCTAGGCTGCCGAACTCTCCTGCGCGCGCACGCCTAACGCGACAGCGGCGCTTTCGACGTCATGGCGAGTACCGCCGTCGCAAGGGCGTAAGCGACCACGCTCAGGGCGATCGGCAGCGTATAGCTGTGCCTGATGTCGAATGCGAAGCCGGCGGCGGTCGGCCCGATCAGTGTGCCGAACGCGACGCTGGTGTAGAGAATGCCGATGAGGCTCGATGCGTTTCGGCCGCCAAAATAATCGATCACAACCGCCGGCGCGAGCGCAACGAATCCGCCGTAGAAAACGCCATAGACAAACGCAAAGATTCCGAGCCCCCAAACGCCCGCTGAGAACAGCCAGATAACGAACGAGAATCCCATCCCCACGAACATGGCCAGGAACGAAAGCGGCCGGCCGAGCCGATCGGCAAGACCGCCGAGAAAGAAACGTCCCGCCGTGCTGCCGACGCCGATGACGCCGACCAGCAGCACGGCCGCCGACAGCGGTATGCCCTGATCGAGCGCGTAGGGCACGAGGTGGACGAACGGAACAAACAGCCCGAACGAACAGATAAAACACGCCGCATACAGTCCGATGAAACGCTGCGTTGTAATCGCTTGGCGCAACGGAAGACCCGCGGCGCCGATCACCTCGCCGCTCGACTGCGGCGGATCGCCGTCTGCGCCCAAGCCTCGGCCGCGGGGACTGTCCTCGATCAACAGCGCCATCCCTGCGCCGATGACGATCGCGAAAACACCGAGGATCAGATAGGTCTCGCGCCAGCCGAGTTTGTCGATCGACAACGCGGTGAGCGGCGGCACCACGAGCGTGCCGACGCCGATACCGCTCACCGCGAGGCCCGATGCGAAGCCGCGGCGTCTGACGAACCATCGCGTCACGGCGGCCACCGCGGGGACATAGGAACAGCCGATGCCCAGCCCGACCCCTAACCCATAGGCCGCATATACCTCCGTCACGTTCCGCGCGACGCTGGCAGCTCCCAGTCCTATTCCCGTCAGGATCATGCCAAGAACCGCGAGCCGCCGCGAACCCCAGCGATCGGCCAGCGGTCCGGTTACGACGCCAAGCCCGAAGTACAGAAAGCCGGCGAGCGAAAACACGAGTGAAATCGAACCGCGGGAGGCGGCAAAATCATGCTGCAGGGGCAAGAGGAAAGTGCTGAACGAATACGCGCACCCGAAGCCAACAAACGTGACGGCGAAGGTTCCCGCGACAACGAACCAGCCATAAAAGATGCGCGGCTCTGCCGCAGGCGTCGGATCCTTCAATCGTCGTAAGTCTCGTGCACAGCGGCGGCGCCCTGTTTCCAGTAAGCCGCCGCCTTCACACGATCCTTGCGCAGTCCGCGTTCGTCGACGAGATGCCGGCGCAACGCCCTTGCGGTGGCCGCCTCGGCGGCGACCCAGGCGTAGCCGTCACCCGAAGGCAGCGAAAGACCGGAGACGGCCTTCAGCAGACGCGAGCCGTCGCCGGGTGCGGCGCCGTCGCGATGCAGCCAGTGGGTTTCGAGATGCGCGCACGTGGTGAAACACTGCTCTTCGGCAGCGTCCGCGACCTCGACGACCACGATCACGCGCGCGCCGGCCGGCAACTCCTCCAGCCGGCGGCCGATCGCCGGCAGTGCAGTTTCGTCCCCGGCAAAAAGGTACCAGTCGAAATCGTCGGGCACGATGAAGGAACCGCGCGGGCCGCCGACGCCGAGGTAACTTCCGGGACGCGCCTGCTCCACCCAGCTTGCGGCGGGACCATCGCCGTGCAGGACGAAATCGATCGTCAGCGTGTTCGCCGCGGCATCGTAGCGGCGCGGCGTGTAGTCCCGCGCTGGTGGTCGCACGGCACCTTCCGGAAAGACCGGCCCATTCGGGCTTGGCGTCGGCAGCACCGGCTTGTCTTCGCCCGGGTGCGGAAAGAACAGCTTCACATGATCGTCGTGAGCAGCGCTGACGAACCCGGCCAGCGCCTCGCCACCGACCACGATGCGAACCATCCGGGGGGTGATGCGGCTCACTTCGCGAACCTGGAGCAGCCGCGTTTTTGTTTCATGACGAACGCGGCGAGCCGTGCGTTCGGGGGCACTCGAAACCTGCGACACCTGAGACATTACAATGGTCTTTTGCGACGTCGTCCGTGAACGACCTGAGGCTGCCGTCATATCATTGTTGAGAATGCCTGTCACAAAACTCTCAATGATCGGCCTGTGACATTGCCGTGAGCTGCCCGCCGAACGAGGAACCCCGGCCCATGGTTGCCATGGTGATCGATACATTAGGTGTGCGGCAGGCGGCGAACGCCGCCGACATGCGCGGTCACGTTAAGGGCGGCCGTTTTTTCTGGCTCGACGTTTTTGGTGGTGACGAAGCGACCCGTACTGAGCTTCTGCGCGAAATGGGACTGGAGAGTTCTGAAATCGGCTGGGCGCTGCGGTTCGGCCAATCCGGCAGGATGTATGTCGGGCGCGACAAGCTCCGCGTCGTCACCTGGATGGCGGACCCGGCGGGCGACGTTCACGAAGTCCACGTTTTCTCGAATCCGAATGGTATCTTGACGATCTGGCACGGTGACGCCACCGCGCTCGACGAGATACGCCAGCAATTCGGCGAGCGCGTCGCGGGCCTGGAGGACAGCCCCTATGGCGCCGCCGGAATTCTGCTTCAGCTTCTGGTCGGCACGCTGGATCACGCCCTGCAGGGACTTGATCTGGCGCTCGATGAGCTGCGCGCGCGGCTCGACAAGGACCCATCGACGTCGGAATTTGCGCTCGTCGCGCAACGGCTCCGCAAGCTTCAATCGATCATGGCGAGCTTCAATCGATTCAGCAGCGCCGTGCGCTCGGCCATTGTCGGAATTGAAGCGGTGCCGGGCATGGACACCTGCGGCGCCGAAGAATTCAACGAATACGCCGAACAGGTGGAAGACGTCGAGCACCAGATCTACGAACGCCGCCGCTGGTTGTCCGACATCATGCACGACAGCGCCACGGCGATCGCCCAGCGCCAGGGCGAACAGATCAACCGGCTGACGCTTGTCTCGCTGATTTTCCTGCCGCTGACCGCCATCAGCGGATTCTTCGGGATGAATTTCAACTGGATGATGAATCACATCGAAAGCCGCGAAGCGTTCGTGGCCTTCGGCGTGGTGTTGCCGGTCATCAGCGTCATCCTCTCGTTCATCTGGATCTGGCATCGCGGCCTTTTCCAGCTCAATTTCGGAGCCCGGCCGATGCTGCAGCGATCGGCGGCTCTCGATGAAATTTCGTGGCCGATGCGGCCACCCGCCCCGCCCCAAAAAGACGCCCTCGCGGCCGAGACCGGTCCGTCGACGGCGCCGCTCGGCATTCGACAGCACGACGAGGTTCCCGCATGACCTTCCCCACGCGATTAGTCAAAGGCTACGGCGCCTTCGTCGATACGCGGTTGCCGCTCGAGCTTAGCCGGTACCAGAAACTTGCCGAGACCGGCCAGCGGCCGGACGTCATGGTCATCTGTTGCTGCGACTCGCGGGTCTCGCCCGAAGTCATTTTTGACGCCCACCCCGGCGAGATGTTCGTGGTGCGGAATGTCGCCAATCTCGTGCCTCCGTATTCGCCGAGCGGACTGACCCATGGCGTTTCGGCTGCGCTGGAATTCGCGGTTCAGATCCTCAAGATCAAATACATCGTGGTGATGGGGCACACGCATTGCGGCGGCGTCCGCGCCTTTGTCGAGCATCGCGGCCACCCCACCGTCGGCGATTTCATCGACAACTGGATGTCCCTGATCGAGCCCGCGGCAAGCACGGTCGACGAGGTGAGTGCAAATACCGATGCCGACTATCTTGGCCGGCTGGAGCGGGCGTCGATCGTTCGGACACTCGACAACCTGATGACGTTTCCCGAAATTCGCAGCCGGGTAGACGATCAGCATCTCCAGCTCCTCGGCGCCTATTTCGACGTGGGAAGCGGCGATTTGACGGTTTACGACCGTGCCGCCGAAGCGTTCACGCCGATCCACGACGCCGCGGCACAAATTTCTGACGCGGCGGAATAGCCGGAAACGGGATCGGCGGCCGCGCTCGCTGCACAATCCGCCCGCTCGGGACAGACCGATCAGCGAGCAAAGAAACGATCCTCGAGCACCCGCCATTCGGGGCTGTTTGTAATCCTGATCAAGGCCCGGTCGATCGGTCTCTTGATCGGACTATGCTCCGGCAGCGCGATCGCCATGTAGGCCGGTGCAAGAAGACCCTGCGGAATATCAACTGTTTTGGAATAGCGCTTGGCGATAAAATACTGCAGCGCGCCCACACTGTTGACGACGACGTTCGACTTGCCGCTGACCAGCGAGTCGAGCGCCTCCGGCAGGTCTTTGTATTTCGTGTACGGAAGATGCATCTGGTCGAGATATTCCGCGCCCGACGAGTGAGCGACCGCCGCGAGCTTTTTGCCGTTGAGATCGACCGATGCGGCGAGATCGCGGGATTCGACGCGATCCGCCGTCAGCCGCGAAACCAGACTGGTCGAGAGCAGCGAAACCAGTACGAGGCTGCTGAGCATCCACAGCGTGGCAACACCACGCCCAAGTGTCGTCTTCGGCGTCTTGTCGCCGTAGCCGACGGTGGTCATCGTGACGACCGCCCAATAAATGCCGTCGCGCAAGCTGACCACCGCGGAGTCCGCCCCCGTTCCCTGGGCGCGGGCGCGTCGCTCGACGATCCACATCGCGATGCCGATCAGGACCAGCATCGTAACAATGACGAGAATCAAGGGGCCGAGCTCGGTGATAGCCGTCCCATAGGACGTGAGGGCAAAAAGCAGCCCCGTTTCCCTTCGCGTCGCGATCGCTACCCCGGACCGGTGGGCGGGATAGGAGAAGTCGACGCGCGCCGCCCGTTCCGGCGTGATCGTGATAGCGCCGATGGCGGCGTCGTAGCGGCCTTGCTCAAGGCCGCTGAGGATCGCCTCCATATCCGAAACCGGGACCAGCTTGAATGGCCATTCCATCAGCTCCGCCACCCTGCGCCACAGATCGACGCTGACGCCGGAAATCGAGCCGTCACTGTCGACGTAGCCGTAGGGCGGAACGTTATAGACGGCGACGCGCAGGGTCTCCGGTTCGTGCTGCTCCGTGGCAAAGGCGGGAATGATCGACGCCGCCAGACAAGCGCCAACGACGACCCGGACGAGGAAAATTCGGGAGAGCCACCCGATACGGCGATTCCACCACACCTGCCGCCCCCCTTGCCTGGACGGGCAAGCGTAAAGGCGTCACGTGAACGATTTTTGATGGTCCTTGCGGGCGAAGGCCGGCCCCTTAAAGAAGCGCCAGCCACTTCGACGCGATGAAGATCAGTAGCCCGACCAGCCCGCCGACCAGCGTGCCGTTGATGCGGATGTATTGCAGATCCTTGCCGACCTGCAGCTCGAGCCGGTCGACCAGGGTCGCGGTATCCCAGTCGTGGACGACCCGCTCGATATAGCCTCCGATCTCGAACCGGTAGAGCAGCAGAAATTGCTGTGTGACGGCCAAGACCCTGGCGTTGAGGCTGGCCTTTCGCTCCTCGTCCTCGACGAGCCACGCGCCGATGCTGCGCAGCCCCTGCTCGCAGGTGTGCGCGATGGCTTCCGAATTGGCCGGCAGCGCCGAATTGAGACCACTCTCTATTTCCGCCCACAGCGTCTTGGCCTGCTCGGCCAACAGCGGACTGGCGAGCAGCTCGGCCTTGATGGCCTCCGCCCGGGCCCGCATCTGCGGATCGGTCGCGAGATCGTCGATCAGCTTCTGAACCGCTTTTCGCATTTCAATCCGCCAGGGATGGCGAGGATTGCGCATTTCGCCGAGCGTGCTCAAAACGCCGTCGAGCACCTTTTCCGCAATCATCCTGTCGATCCATTTGGGAATCCAACTTGAGGATTGCTGCGATATCTTGCGGGTAAGATAGTCCTTGTTGTCGTCGAGCCAGGTTTCGCTGTACTCGACGATGTGGGAAATGAGGGCCTGCGCCTCTCCGTGAGCCCAGACGATTCTCAATAATCCGGAAGCCACCGGCGCGGCCGGGATTGTTTCCAGCGCCTGCCGCGTGAGGTTGCCGACGGATTCGCCGAGCTGTTGTGCGGGCAGCGAGCTTGCGACCCGCGGCAGCAACACGGCCGCATATTCCCCCAGCCGCTTTGCGTTCGATGGCTCGGATATCCAACGGCCCAGCGAACCGAGTACGTCGATGCGCGCGAGCCTTTCGTTCATCGCCGAAGCGGTGAGAAAATTGTTGGTGATGAAGCGCCCGAGCGCCCCGCCGATGCGATCCTTGTTGTTCGGGACGATGCCGGTATGCGGGATCGGCAAGCCGAACGGCCGGCGGAACAGCGCCACGATCGCGAACCAATCGGCGCAAGCGCCCACCATGGCCGCTTCCGAAAACGCCCGCACGTACGGGATCCACGGCCAATCGAGCTTCACCACCGAGGTCGCGATGAACACGATCGCCATCGCCGCCAGCAGCAGCGTAGCGATCAGCCGCATGCGCCGCAGGCCGGCGACCCTCGGGTCAATTGCGGTACGTGCCGGCGGCGGTGTCGCCGGTAATCCCGTCCCGGAAACCGCGCTGGCCTTGGCATCCATCGGAGAGTTGTTCACCTCCCGATCGAGCGTCGTGACGTCGCGTGGGTGTTGTAGAGCTGACGCACAACGGCCGGGCCGTACTGGCGCTCCAGCCGCCGGATAGCGAAGTGGCCGCGGGCCACGCGCTGAAAGTGGTTCATGAAGATGATGTTCACCGTGGCGCCGCCGACCGCACCAAGAACCGGCAGCGCGCTCGCGGCGGATCGTTCGCTGACCACGACACCGAAACGCGCGGCGATCTCGGTCACGAGGCCGCTGACGACCGGCGCCGACAGATTGGCAACACCGCGTTCGAGAAAGATTCCGGTCGCATCGGCGGCGAAACGATTGATGAGCGCGCGCGACGCGTAATAGCCGACGTCGGTCCGGCGCGTGCCTCCGGAGGCGCCGAGCGCGAAGACTTCGACACAGGCGAGGCGGGCCTCCAGCGTCGACAAGTCCTCACCATGATGGCGCGCGATATCCGCGATCGCGCGCAGCATCAGCGTCGTCGTCACCGGAAGCTCGATCGGCAGGGCCGCGAACCCGAAAAACCCGCTGACGCCACCGCTGATTCCGGCCAGCATCGACGATGTCCGCTGGGCGGGCGGGCGCTTGGAATGCGGCTCGATCGAGCGGATGGCGATGTTGAGGGACCGCAGGATGGCGGCTTCGACCACCCTGTTGAAGCCGTCAGACGCCGGCTTCGGCATCAACCGCAGCGCCCGCGAAATCGGCCGCCCCGCATAATCGGCAAGCCGGGCGGCGAAGTCGGGATTTTCCAGGCTCCTGATGGCGCGTTGGAGCGCCTGTTGTTGTCGCGGCGGCAGAGTGATCGTTGGGTCGGCCTTGATCATTGATATCGCAATATGGGTCGAATTCCGTTGAGGCTCGCGAGAATCGCCGAGCCGTTGCTGATAAGTGCGGTAATTTCCGGGCTGATCAAGCCCCCCGGCAGCGCAAGGCCGAGCGCGATGGTATTGAGCCCGGCAACGATCGCATAGTTCTGGCGGATGAGCCCGACCGCGCCGCGCGAAATCTCGACCGCCTTCACCAGCTTCCACAACGAATCTTCCATCAGCACGACATCCGCCGATTCGCGGGCGACTTCCGCGCCGTGCTTCATGGCGATGCCGACGTCGGCAAAGCTGAGCGCCGGAGAATCGTTGATGCCGTCGCCGACCATCGCCACCACATTTCCCCGGCGCTGGTATTGCTGGATGACCTCGGCCTTGTCCGCCGGCAGCATGTCGGCGAACTGCTGCGACAGCCCAAGCCGCCGCCCGACCGCCCGCGCCACCACCGCATTGTCGCCGGTCAGCATGACGCTGTTCTTGACGCCCATCGCGTGCAACCGCTGGATGATCTCGCGGCTCTCGGGCCTGATCTGGTCCGTAAACGGAATCAACCCGGCGAGAGTTCCATCGACGGCGACATAGATGCAGGAATGGCCCTGCTCATCGAGCGCCGCCCGATCCGATTCCGCGGTCCTGACATTGATGTCGCTCTGCCGCATGAACCGCTCGTTGCCGACATGCAGGTAATAGCCGTTGACCTGACCTTCGACGCCAAGGCCGATCCGGTATTGGGTTTGCTCGCAATAGGGCACGTTGGCGCCCACCTCGCGGGCCTTGACGCGAAGTGCCTCGGCGACCGGATGCTTGAGCTGCGTTTCCGCTGCCGCCGCCAGGCCGAGGAGATGCTGGTCCGTCACGCCGCGTTCGTAGCTGATCACGTCGAGTACGTGCGGCGCACCGTGGGTCAGGGTGCCGGTCTTGTCGAAAATCACGGTGTCGACTTCGGAGAGGCGCTCCATGTGGGCGCCGCTCTTGATGATGATGCCGGCGCGCGCCGCATGCGTCATCGAGGCGAGCACGGCGGTCGGCGCGGCGACGCGGATGCCGGTGCCGTAGTCGACAATCACCAATGACAGGAAGCGATTGAAGTCGCCGGTGATCGCCGCGGTTCCGACCGCCAGCCCCAGGGTCGGCATGACGAGGCGATCGGCGAACTTCTCGGCATGATTCTGCATGCGCGTATCGCCGATCGGCGCGGATTCGACCAGCCGCGCGATCTGGCCGGCGGTCGTGGAGGTGCCGACGCGTATGGCGCGAACCGTCAGTTGTCCGTCGCGAATGACGGTGGCGGCGAATACCGCCTCGCCTTTCGCGCGCATGATCGGCAGTCCCTCGCCGGTGATCGTTTTCTGGTCGATCATGGCGTGACCGTCGATGATCTCGCCATCGACCGGAATGATGTCGCCGGGATAGACGACGACATGATCGTCGACCGCCAACTGCGACGCCGGGACGGACACAATCACGTTGTCGCGAATGACCCAGGCCATTCGGCTCTGGAATTCGAGGAGCTCGCTGACGGCGCGGCGCGAGCCGGCCGCGGTCAAATCGCGGATCCAGTCTCCGAGCTTGATCAGCCAGGTGACGATGGCGCCGGCCATCGGGTTGCCCTGCAGCAGCGAGGCGGTGATCGCGAGCGTGTCGAGGAAGTCGACGTTGAGTCGCCCTTCCCGCCGCCATACGCGCCACGCACGCAGGGCGATCGGATAGGCGTTCCACAGCATCAGCGGCATGTTGATGGCGCGAACGACAGGATTGGCGCTGAAAGCCAGCAGCAGCGACACGGTCGGAAGCCCCAGCGGCGTACGGCTCCAGAGCGACGGCTTTGGCACCGGACGCGGCAGCGCAGCCGGCAGTTTGCCGGCGCTGAGCGTTCTTTCCGGCGGCGTCGAACAGCAGGCGAAGGTCGTCGAGGCTCATGAGCGAGAGACGGCCCAGCGTGCCGCGCAACACGCCTTCGAAGCTGGGGTCGTATTCGATCACCAGGCTGGCGCAGGCATAATTCATGCGCGCCAGCTTTACGCCCGGCTGCGACTCCAGCCACCCGACGGCAGCCTCGGCAAGCTTTTGCTTGCGACACAGCGATGGCAGATGAAGCCGGATGCGGCCGGAGATAAAATGCCGAACCGAAAATTCCATCGCGCTAGCCCCGACCCCTTCCCACTCCCCCTCAGCCCTTGACCCGGATCGGCGCGAGACCTGGATGGACGTTTTGAGCGGCGTGCGCCTGCCGCTCATGCATCTCGATGAAATGATTGACCGTGAAAATAGCGAGCGTGACCCAAACCGGCGTCGCCGCGGTGGCTCCGACCTCGAATACGGTCAGTCCGATGATCCCGACCGCAAAAACGATTTTCAGATCGACATTGTTGTTGGAGAGTCGCTTGATTTCCTGATCGATGCTTTTGATGAAATCGACCACGGCGCGAGCCGAATGCGAATGGCTGGCGAGAAACTCCGCCTCCGCGGCAATGCTGTTGGTCAGCTTGTCGAGTTCGGTGTCCGCGCCGTGCAGCCCGCCATTGGCGGCCTGCGCACCGTTACCACCATGAGCGTCATAGTGCTGGCGGAACGAGCCGTGGAATTCGTCGTGCCGGTCGGCGTCGTAACGGAGCACGACGCTGCCGGTCGTCGGATTGGTAACAATCTCTTCGATCCCGGGGATGACGGCGAACACGTCGCTGATCTGCTTCAACAGCTCCGCATTGCCTTTGCCGGCCGGAATCTTCATGCGGACCCGTCCGGGGACTTGATGCTCGATCTTGAGATTCATCTTGGTCATGACATCTGCTCGGAATGAAGAAGCACCGCCATGCCGCTAACGGATGTCGCGGACAACGACGGCGCAATGTTCATGTCAGTCGCGCTTCGGGGTTCAATGCTCAGGTCCAAAGCGCGACACGCTCCGCACGGCTTTAATATCCCTGACGGCCGCAGACCCCGGGGCCGCAGAGTTGCGTCAGTTCGTGTGCCCGGCCGCTGCAGCAGCCTTGGCGGCCTGATCGACATCGCCCTCGGCGTGTACTTCGGCGACAATGTCGTGGACCTGCTCTTGAGCCTCTGCCACCATCTCGCGCGTCTTCTGACCGACCTTGTAGACGCCGCGAACGGTGGACCGGAAAATCGGATTGAGCGCCGCGCCCATTTTTGGGAGGTACTTCGGTACCCACATGGCGGCAACGCCGAGAACAATGCCAGGCAGCAAGGCGGCTTCGAGGGCTGCAGCGCCAATCCCCACCACTGCAACGGTCGCAACCGTGGCGACAACCTCGTTGTTCGCTAATCCGCTGATGCCTTGTTCGGCCGGCTCAGTCTCGTGGCTGTCGAGGTGATCCACATGATCGACCGTATCTTCGAGACTGCCATTGCCGTCATGTTTGTCTTTATGCATTGCAACTCTCCACCATGTTTCGGTAACAGGCCTCTGTTTTTACGACGGTTCTCGGGGGCCCGGACGGCTAAAAGAGCGGCCCAAAGGCGCTTTTTTCGCCAGCCTTTTTGTAGCCCCATAGTTCCCAATTTTCATGACAGTTACAAAACACTGGGAAATCGCGCCTTGCGGCTCGCTCTCGCGACCGCGAAAAAACGCGCAAAATAATTGCTTAAACGGCTGATATATTTAATTATTCCGTCTCGTCTTACGCGCGTCACGTCCGCGCACCAAGATTCCACAGGCCCACTTTTCGCTCGAACGCCCGGCAGGGGCGGTGAGCGACGGAGCGAAATGCGATGGATTCCAAGACGACCGGTCCACAGCCGACCGGTCCACAGCCGACCGGTCCACAGCCGACCGATCCGCAACTGATCGATCCGCAACCGGTCGATCCGAAACCTCTGGCCGAACGTCTCCAGGACGAGATGCTCGACAACCTCGACGAAGAGATCGAACTGGAGTTCGACGACCATCGTCTCGAGGCCGCCCTGGGGGAGCTGGGCGAGGATCGGCCCAAGGATGACCTCGACCGCCGCACCTATTTCCGGGAATTGCTCCGGCTGCAGCGAGAACTGATCAAACTGCAGGACTGGGTCGTGCATCATAAGCTCAAGCTGATGGTGCTGTTCGAAGGGCGCGACGCCGCCGGAAAAGGCGGCGCGATCAAGCGCATTACCCAGCGGCTCAATCCGCGGGTCTGCAAGGTCGTCGCCTTGAGCGCCCCCAGCGAACGCGAACGCACGCAGTGGTATTTCCAGCGCTACGTCGCGCATTTGCCCGCCGCCGGAGAAATCGTGCTGTTCGATCGCAGCTGGTACAACCGCGCCGGCGTCGAGCGGGTCATGGGTTTCTGCACCGAGGCGGATTGCCAGGAGTTCTTCAATACCGTGCCGGACTTCGAGCGGATGCTGGTGCGGTCCGGCATCATCCTGGTCAAGTATTGGTTCTCGATCACCGACGAAGAGCAGAACATGCGCTTTCTGATGCGCATCCACGATCCGCTGAAACAGTGGAAGCTGAGCCCGATGGATCTGGAGTCGCGGCGCCGCTGGGAGCGATACACACTCGCCAAAGAGGAAATGCTCGAACGCACCAACATTCCCGAAGCCCGCTGGTGGGTGATCGAGGGCGTCGACAAGAAGCGGGCGCGGCTGAACTGCATGCATCATTTGCTGCAGCAGGTGCCCTACGAAGACGTGCCGCACCAGCCGATCGTGATGCCCGAGCGCGAGCACAAGCCCGACTACACACGCCATCCGGTTCCCAAGGATCTTTACGTGCCGGCGATTTATTAGAAAAATCTCAAATCGCGCCGAAGAACATCCGTCAAAACCTGACGTAACGAAATGTCTCGGGATTGGACGATCCCGCGGACCCGCGCGACATATTGCCGATGGCCACCGCCGCCCGTCCCGATAAAACCAGGTGCCAGAGCGGTCTGCGACTCGCGGCCGAGCGGAATTTGAGTTCGGCCATGTTATGGGCTTAGATCGCGCCGGCCCACAGCCTGATCCGGTCCTGATTCGAGGTTTTGGGTCGAGCGGCAAGTCTTGGCGGAGTACGACCCGGAAAAAGAATGCCAGATTATTACGCGATCCTGTGGCGCACGCTGAAGACCGGCGACTTCGACGACCCGCAATGGCGCAACAGTGTCTTTGATCGCACGCAGCAAGTGCTGCTGGATCAATTGCGCGCCCAGCGTCCGCCGCTTTCAAATAACGACATCAGGGTTCAGACAGATGCGCTGAACGCAGCGATCAGGACCATACAGTCCGAATTCGCGCCGGCCGGCATCGAAAGACGCGCGCCGCGCGAAGTCTCGAGCAATTCCAGGCCTTACAATTCCAGGCTTGGCAATTCCAGGCTTGGCGATTCCAGGCTTGGCGATTCCAGGTCCCGCGATACCAGACCGCCTCGGCGTGAGCGTCCTGCCGGCAGGGCCGTGTCGGGCGCTCGCACGCAAACGTTTCAGTTGAACCGCGTTACGCTCGCGGGAGCGGCGATCGTCGTTGCGACCATTGCCGCAGGCGTCTATGCGTTCCTGCCGGCGCATCACGACGACGCCCCGCCGCCTGCCGCGAATAAAGTGATCGCAGAAAAACCTGCGGCGCCGGCGCCCGCGGCGAAAAAGGAGATCACCGAGAAACCAGCAGCACCGGCGCCATGCGGCAAAGAAAGAAGTCGCGGAAAAACCGGCGGCGCCGCCGACCAACAAGCGGCTGAGCGTAGCAGCAGCAAGCGACGGCGATCTGGCCCCCGGCGTCGATGGCGGCTCGACCGACTCTGACGTGCCGTTTGTCTTTCGCCGTCAGCCGATCTTTTACCGGACGACCCATCCGGTCGGCACGATTGTCGTCGATAAATCGCAGCGCTTCCTTTACCTGATCCAGCCCAACCAGGTGGCACTGCGGTATGGCGTTGGCGTCGGCAAGCCTTGCGCCGATATCGCCGGGCTTCGGCGGGTGACGAGCAAGGTCGAATGGCCGCAATGGCAGGCCCCGGCCGAATTGCTGCAGCGTAAACCTTCAACTCCCGCGACGCTCCCCGGCGGCCCGGGCAATCCCCTCGGCGCACGACTGATCGGGCTCGACGATGGAACTTCGCGCATTCACGGCACCAATGCGCCGAAGACGATCGGGAGCTTTCTCAGTACCGGCTGTATCCGCCTCGTGAACGACGACATCGTCGATCTGTATAATCGCGTGGCGATGGATGCGCGCGTCGTCCTCAACGACTAGAGCGCAATCTCGATCGTTCTGGTCGCCTCTGCATTTTTTGATGCCGATTTCACAAATGTGCCGGCGGGCAATACAATCGTCGCAGCAACGGAGTAAATCGGCGGACAGCCGCGCGCGGAAAAGTCAACGTAATAATTCTTGACGATGCGATCCTTGGCGATGCCGTCGCCGTGTGCCATGAGTCCGCGTTCGTGCGGCACCCAATTGCAACGATGCCAGACAGGGGACGGAAAATGAACCTGATGAAAACCATATGGCTTGGCTTGTCGGTGTTGCTTGCAGCAACGGCGGTCGCGAGCGCGCCGGCTTCGGCGCAGCAGCAACGGCCCAACATCGTCATCATCTGGGGTGACGACATCGGCCAATCCAACATCAGCGCCTATTCGCGCGGCATGATGGGATATCAGACACCCAACATCGATCGCCTCGCGAAAGAAGGCGTCATGTTCACGGACTTCTATGCGGAGCAGAGTTGCACCGCGGGACGCGCTTCATTCATCACAGGCCAGTCCGGCTTGCGCACCGGCCTGACCAAGGTCGGCTTGCCGGGCGCCACGCTCGGATTACAGAAGGAAGACCCGACGATTGCCGAGCTGATCAAGCCGCTCGGCTATGCAACCGGCCAATTCGGCAAGAACCATCTGGGGGATCGCAACGAGTTCTTGCCGACCGTGCACGGCTTCGACGAGTTCTACGGCAACCTGTACCATTTGAACGCCGAAGAAGAACCGCAGCTTCCCGACTATCCGAAGGACCCCGCGTTCCGGGCCAAGTATGGACCGCGCGGCGTGCTGGATTGCAAAGCCTCCGACACCGACGATCCGACCATCGAACCGCGCTTCGGCAAGGTCGGCAAGCAGGTGTGTAAGGACACCGGCCCGCTGACCAAGGAGCGGATGGTCACCATCGACGACGACATCGCCAGCCGGGCGGTGGATTTCATCCAGCGGCAGAAGAGTGCCAACAAGCCGTTCTTCGTGTGGGTGAACTTCACCCACATGCATTTCCGCACCCACACCAAGCCGGAGAGCGTCGGCCAGTCAGGACGCTGGCAGAGCCCGTACCACGACACGATGATCGACCACGACAAGAACGTCGGCACGATCCTCAAGGCGCTGGATGACCAGGGCATCGCGGACAACACCTTCGTCATGTATTCGACCGACAACGGTCCGCACATGAATAGCTGGCCGGACGGCGCGATGACGCCGTTCCGCAACGAGAAAAACTCGAACTGGGAGGGCGCCTACCGGGTGCCTGCCATGTTCCGCTGGCCGGGGAAGATCAAGCCGGGCCAGGTCAGCAACGACATGGTCGCCCATCTCGATCTGCTGCCGACCATTCTCGCCATCGCCGGCGATACCGAGGTGAAAAGCAAGCTGCTCACCGGCTATAAGATCGGCGACATGACCTACAAGGTCCATCTCGACGGCGACAACCTCGTTCCGTACCTGACGGGGCAAGCACCGAAAACGCCACGCGAGTCGTTTTTCTACATTAACGACGACCAGCAATTGACCGGGCTGCGCTACGACAATTGGAAATTCGTGTTCCTGGAGCAGCGGGCGCCAGGTACCCTGAGGATATGGTCGGAGCCGTTCACCAACCTGCGCGTTCCAAAGATATTCAATCTGCGGACCGACCCCTACGAACGAGCCGACATTACTTCGAACACCTACTACGACTGGCTTCTCGATCACGCTTTCCTGCTGGTTCCGGCGCAGGATTATGTCGGCCAGTTCCTGATGACCTTCAGGGAATATCCGCAGCGCCAAAAGGCGGCTACCTTCAACATGGACGAAATCCTGGCGAAGCTGCGGGAGGCCACGCCTTAGTCTTCAGGCATCTCTTGAGCCTGAAGCATCCGGGCATCGCTTTTGGATCCAACGGCCGGGCACATCGTGCGGCCCGGCCGTCTTGCGATGTCGCGTTGCAAGCGGCTTTTTGGAACTGTATCTTGCAGACGTTAGTTCGCGACCATCGTGTGGTCGGATAGATTCACGGTGACCAGGTCATAGCGGGACTGCGCCAACGTCCGCACACCGACCTGATGGAACCCGATGCGCAGTTGCTCCTTGTCGACGTGGATGCGCAGATAGCCGTAATTCGTGTCGTCGTATTTTTCCAGCAGCAAAGCCTTGACCTTGAGCGCCGGCCGCGATTCGAGATAATCCACGTTGACGCCGTTTTGCGGCTCCTCGGCCGGCTGGCCCTTTTTCGCGGTCACCAGCGGATTGACGTTGTGGCCGCCGTCACCGCAAACGATGAAGGGCACGTCGAACTCCTTGGACCCGAACTTCACCGTGCGGGTGTATCGCTGATAGTTGTGGGCATGCGCCGAGAGAAAGGCGTGCGGATAGACGCCTTCTTGCTGGCAGACCGTGTCGATCTCCCGCAACATAACCGAGCTGCAGGCGTGGAGACCTCCGGCGCCGCTATCGCGCTTCGGCGGCGCGTAACTGAATGCAGGATGGTGGGTCGCGAGCAGAACCGCGCCCTTGTATTTCTCGCGCTTGATGCGCTTGAGCTGCGCGGCGAGAAACTCGAGCTGAACGTCGTTGACGTTCGCCCATTTTCTGCTGCGGTTGGAAATCACGCCGGGATCTTCCAGCGCGTTGCTGAACAGGCCTATTATCCGCACGAACGGCGCATCGAGGCAGTAATAGACGCCGGGCTGCGTCATCGCCGTGCGGTGCAGTGAGCCCGCCTCGGCCGTGATGACCGGCTGCTCGGAGCAGAAGTTGCGCTGGAACGTGACCAGCGGCCTGCGATCGTCCGGCGTACCTGGCACGACGAACGAATCGTGATTGCCGGGAATCGCGAAAATCGGCGCAGGGTAGGAGCGAAACGGCTCATAGAACTGATCGTAGTAATATTGCGCCTCGCCGAAATTATAGACCACGTCGCCCAGATGAAAGAGAAAGGCAGGCCGGTTGGCGGCGTCCGATCGCGCGGCATCGAGCGAAAGCTGATCGGCGACGCGGAGCTCGTCGGCATACACGCGCGTGTTGGCGGCGCCGGAATCGCCGCAGGAATGAAAGATGATCTTTCCCGCCTTCTTTATTTTCGCCAGCACCTCGGCGCCGTGGGCTCCGTAAGCCTGACTCAAACCGAAAAGCTCGTCGTCGTCGATGCGCGAGCGCGGGATGCTGACGACGTCTTTTTTTAGCAAATTTTCGATTTGTTTGTACGTCGCATCGTCGCTTGGATGCTTGGTTTCGAAGCCGGTCGGATCCGGTTGCGGCTTGTCCTCGCTGAAAGTGGGTTCGTGAAATATCGGCTGGGAAAGGACTTTCGGCTGCGTATCCGCCATGTGATCCTCCCGTTGTGCGGTGTGCGGCTAGCCCTCGTGAAGTTTGTGCGACAATTGTTGCAGCAAAACGACGGCGAGCGGTTTGAGCACCGCGGCAACGGGTCGGAATGCTACGCGACCCGCTGACATCATCACTTGGTCAGCATCGCGGATCGCGGATTGACCGGCACGCTTGGTTGCAGTGACAACGTCAGCCACGCGTTCCAGCCTGACGGCCGGTCGTGTCCGTCGAATTCCCAATACGCCTTGGCATTGACGTAGACCTGCATGGGACCGGCCGGAATGATGTAGCCGATTTGCGGGCCTACTCCCATCACGCCGGACTCGAAGGCTCCGACACGATCGCCGGAACCGCTGTCGGCGCTGACCTGCTCGTAGAAATATCCGACGGCGCCCACGAGCAATTGCTTGGTCAGGAACTGCGACGCGCCCCAGTCGAGATGCCAGTCGACACCGCTCTGATAATTCGTGCTCGGGTTGATGAGATTGTAGGTAAACCCGGTGACCGCCGTGATCTCGTGGCCGGTCTGGGGATTGAGATAGGTATAACCGCCGCCAGCGTCGATAGCGCCATGGCCGAGGCCGAGATTGGACAGGTTGGTGGACGCATAGGTGCCCACGGGTATGTCACCGGTCGCATAAACGATCCAGTTGTTGACGCCATTGTTCCAGCGCAGCATGGCTTGCGGGTAGATGTCGCCGAAACCGGGCGTGGTGTCGCTGATGCTGCCTTGCCGCGTAGCGGTGAACCCGGCCACGCCCGCCGATATCGTTCCGTTCACCTCGGTGCTAACGCGGCCGACGGCACCAAACGCCCCGAGGAACAGTTGGCCCCCGAGTACCGGCGTCGCAAAGGTGTATCCCGGATTGATGAAAACGAGTTCGGCATTGGCATTCACATTTGCATTGAGGTTGAGGTTGACGACCGGATTGAGCTTGCCGACGCTGATTTCACGCGATGTGGCGACGGCGGCGCCGGCGCCGACGGAGGTGTAGTAGTTGATGATCGTCATCGACACTCCCGGCTGCTGAGGAACGGCGGCAAGGCTGCCGAACAGCCCGGGAACCCAGAAGCTGACGCCGTTCTCGTCCGCCAAAGAAACCGTCGGGGACGCCACGACGACGCCCAGCGCAATCACACCCGCCAGCAAACCGGCTAATCGCCTCGCGCCGAACGTTCCCCTATGAACATCAGTCATCTTTTTTTGCGTCGTCTTTTGCATCGTCGCCCCCGTCGCCACGATAGATAAAAGAGATCACACGGCCACACACTCAGCGGGCGGGCCACAATTCTTGCGAGAAACAATCGCCAAGGAGGAGGATACTAGCAGGCCACGGACGGTCCGCCCGCGATCAAGGCGAGGCGCGGGCGTTTTCGCGTCACCGTTGCCGCCCCGCAACAATACGTTATGTGCGCCGCGCGAACCGACGACCGGCCGACATTCCGGTCGTATACTTATGAAATCAGACTTGCCCTGCCTTTCTCACTGGCGCGGAACGCAGCTGCTAACGGCCACTGACTACGTCTACGATCAGGCCGATCTTTATGACAAGGCATTCTCGTATCGCGACATCGAAACAGAGATCAGCTTCCTCAACGACGTCTATGCCCGGTTCTCGAGTAGCAATCGTGCGCCACGTTCCGTGCTGGAGACAGCCTCAGGCAGCGGCCGTCATGCGCTCGCGTTCGCGCACGCCTTGACCAATCAAGGGGAATGCATCTTGTCGGAACATACGGCGACTTCGATGTCGGCGCCGAGTTTCGACCAGGCGAAGCCGACGTGCAGGGCTGGCGAATGATTCTGGTGATGAAACGCCCGTCGGTTCCAGCGCCGCGCAAACGTGTTCCTTGCCCACGGTGGCTAGGACAGGACCGTTGGTTTCGCGGCAAGTAGAGATTGGTTGCGGGGGTAGGATTTGAACCTACGACCTTCAGGTTATGAGCCTGACGAGCTACCGGGCTGCTCCACCCCGCGCCAATGCGTATTTCGGCCCGAAATTCGTGGTCCGAATTCGTGAGGGTGATTTAGCAAGCGACCCTGCAGAAGGGAAGTGCGCTCGGCGCGATTTTTCGCCATACTGTCATTCGAGGCCCATCGGAATGTCATGCACGGCTTTCTAGAAGCGGATATGGGGGAGAAACCCGCCCTACAGCCTACTGCGGCCATCGGGCCGGCGCTGCGCGCGATCGCGCGCAGCATCCTTGCCCATGCGCGCGCGGTCATGACCGATCCCGAGCGATCGGATCAGGATGCCGTACACAACTTCCGCCGCTCGATGAAGCAGTGGCGGGCGCTGATGCGCCTGCTCGAGCCGTTCATTCCCGACGCGGTGCGCCTGCGCCAGGAAGCGCGCGACCATGCCCGCTCGCTGGGGCGGGCGCGCGACGGCCAATCGGCGCTCAACGCCTTCGACGATCTCGGCAAGACGCTGGTCTTGTCGGAGCGAACTGCCGCGACCATCCGCAGCCGCATCGAAGCGATACGCGGCACCGAGGAACAGGCCGTGCTGACGCCGGAACTGCGCGCCGCGATCGTCACCTGGCTCGAGGCAGCGACAGCCGGGACCGAGCAGTGGCCGCTCGATCCTTTCGACTTCCGCTCGATCGCCGCGCGACTCGCCGTCGGCTATCGCGAAGCGCGCCGGCGCATCCCCAACGACTGGACCGCGGCAAGCGCGGAAGAGCTGCACCAACTCCGCCAGCGCGTGGTCGATCATCGCTATCAAATGGAACTTGTCGAACCGCTGTGGCCGCGCCACGGCCGCATGTGGACCGAGGAGGCGGAGCGGCTGCGCGACCGGCTCGGCCGCTGTCAGGATCTGGAGATTCTCAAGCGCCTC
>CAWKLA010000008.1:182500-917622 GCA_963850245.1 uncultured Alphaproteobacteria bacterium
TTTCGCGGAGAACCAGCTATTTCCCAGTTTGATTAGCCTTTCACCCCTAGCCACAGTTCATCCGAGGCTTTTTCAACAGACACCGGTTCGGCCCTCCAGCAGGTGTTACCCTGCCTTCAGCCTGCCCATGGCTAGATCACTAGGTTTCGGGTCTAATCCGACGAACTTAACGCCCTGTTCAGACTCGCTTTCGCTGCGCCTCCGCCTATCGGCTTAAGCTTGCTCGTCAGATTAAGTCGCTGGCCCATTATACAAAAGGTACGACGTCACCCAGGACGAACCTTGGGCTCCGTCTGTTTGTAGGCATTCGGTTTCAGGTCTATTTCACTCCCCTCGTCGGGGTGCTTTTCACCTTTCCCTCACGGTACTAGTTCGCTATCGGTCGCTGAGGAGTACTTAGGCTTGGAGGGTGGTCCCCCCATGTTCAGACAGGATTGCACGTGTCCCGCCTTACTCAAGGACGATCCTTCGCATTACCCGTACGGGGCTCTCACCCACTGAGGCACGCCTTTCCAAGCGTTTCCGGTTGTCTCTGGATCGTCACTGGCCTGGTCCGCGTTCGCTCGCCACTACTAGCGGAGTCTCGGTTGATGTCCTTTCCTCCGGGTACTGAGATGTTTCAGTTCCCCGGGTTCGCTTGAAACCCCCTATTTTATTCAGAGGTCTCATACCTTCTTTGGATAACAGAAATCCAGAGACCTACATACCGGCGCCGGAATCGCTTTCCGATCGACCGATCAATGATCTCTGAATCCTGGTATCGAAGGTGGGTTTCCCCATTCGGAAATCCGCGGATCAAAGCTTCTTCGCAGCTCCCCACGGCTTATCGCAGCGTAGTACGTCCTTCATCGCCTCTCAGCGCCAAGGCATCCACCGAATGCCCTTAAGACACTTGATCGCTCTCATTATCAATGCCCATTCCTCTCGGCGATGATCCGCGGCGAATTTTACTTCGCCGCGGCGGGCAATGATTTAGAAAGACCAGCTTGCTTCTAAGATCGACCCGACGGCAGTGCGGTCAAGCTTTGCCGACGAATGCATGCACGCGCATTCCAGCGCCCCGAAGGATCTGGAAAGCGGAAATGCCTGGAGATAGCGCGCCGCTCGCAGCTTCACAGCCGCGACCAGCGCTCGGATCGATCTCCTCTTCACGATGTCAGACAACACGCGCGCCGAGGCCGAAGCCTGGCGGGCGGATTTATATTCTCGCGAACGAGTTTTCAAAACTGACGGCGGGCTGGCATCGGCCGAATGTCTGGTGGAGCCAGACGGGATCGAACCGACGACCTCCTGCTTGCAAAGCAGGCGCTCTCCCAACTGAGCTATGGCCCCGCACCAGTCAGCAAATCTTGCTTGGATTTGAAGCCCTGGTTGAACTCGAAGTCTTGGTTAGCCTTGAAGTCTTGGTTGGTCTTGCAGTCTTGGTTCGGCTTCAGCAGCGCCGACGACCCGCACCGAAGACGCACGCCAAAGACGCGCAACCTTCTTGCTCATGGCTGCGCGTGGCAACCTTCGCTTCGCTTGCGCGAGTTGAAAGTTGGTGGGCCTGGGAAGATTTGAACTTCCGACCTCACGCTTATCAAGCGCGCGCTCTAACCAACTGAGCTACAAGCCCGCTTCCCAGGTATCAGCGATCGGTAATCAGGGGTCAGACCGAAATCGCGCGGCCAGACGGCCACGCGTTCGAACATCTAAATCCTGAATACCGATCCCTGGTCTGGGCTCGTTCGCGAAGAAAGAGAAATGAAGACGGCGGCGTCCTGCCAGTGGACCTAACCGGTTTGAGCCGGCCGGCCCTGATGTTTCCAAGAGATCCGATAGAGACGCGTGAGGCGCCTCTGAAGGATCATCCTTAGAAAGGAGGTGATCCAGCCGCAGGTTCCCCTACGGCTACCTTGTTACGACTTCACCCCAGTCGCTGACCCTACCGTGGCCGGCTGCTCCCTTGCGGTTAGCGCACCGTCTTCAGGTAAAACCAACTCCCATGGTGTGACGGGCGGTGTGTACAAGGCCCGGGAACGTATTCACCGCAGCGTGCTGATCTGCGATTACTAGCGATTCCAACTTCATGTGCTCGAGTTGCAGAGCACAATCCGAACTGAGACGGCTTTTTGAGATTTGCGCAGGATCACTCCATTGCATCCCATTGTCACCGCCATTGTAGCACGTGTGTAGCCCAGCCCGTAAGGGCCATGAGGACTTGACGTCATCCC
This sequence comes from uncultured Alphaproteobacteria bacterium, assembly GCA_963850245.1. Taxonomy (GTDB): domain Bacteria; phylum Pseudomonadota; class Alphaproteobacteria; order Rhizobiales; family Xanthobacteraceae; genus BOG-931. Next base: position 184,714 of record CAWKLA010000008.1, read on the forward strand.
CACCTTCCTCGCGGCTTATCACCGGCAGTCCCCTTAGAGTGCCCAACTAAATGATGGCAACTAAGGGCGAGGGTTGCGCTCGTTGCGGGACTTAACCCAACATCTCACGACACGAGCTGACGACAGCCATGCAGCACCTGTCTCCGGTCCAGCCGAACTGAAGGGATCGATCTCTCGTTCCCGCGACCGGGATGTCAAGGGCTGGTAAGGTTCTGCGCGTTGCTTCGAATTGAACCACATGCTCCACCGCTTGTGCGGGCCCCCGTCAATTCCTTTGAGTTTTAATCTTGCGACCGTACTCCCCAGGCGGGATGCTTAATGCGTTAGCTGCGCCACTGACGAGTAAACCCGACAACGGCTAGCATCCATCGTTTACAGCGTGGACTACCAGGGTATCTAATCCTGTTTGCTCCCCACGCTTTCGCACCTCAGCGTCAGTACCGGGCCAGTGAGCCGCCTTCGCCACTGGTGTTCTTGCGAATATCTACGAATTTCACCTCTACACTCGCAGTTCCACTCACCTCTCCCGGACTCAAGCTTCTCAGTATCAAAGGCAGTTCTGGAGTTGAGCTCCAGGATTTCACCCCTGACTTAAAAAGCCGCCTACGTGCGCTTTACGCCCAGTGATTCCGAGCAACGCTAGCCCCCTTCGTATTACCGCGGCTGCTGGCACGAAGTTAGCCGGGGCTTCTTCTGCGGGTACCGTCATTATCTTCCCCGCCGAAAGGGCTTTACAACCCTAGGGCCTTCATCACCCACGCGGCATGGCTGGATCAGGCTTGCGCCCATTGTCCAATATTCCCCACTGCTGCCTCCCGTAGGAGTCTGGGCCGTGTCTCAGTCCCAGTGAGGCTGATCATCCTCTCAGACCAGCTACTGATCGTCGCCTTGGTGAGCCGTTACCTCACCAACTAGCTAATCAGACGCGGGCCGATCCTTCAGCGATAAATCTTTCTCCTTACGGACGTATCCGGTATTAGCCCAAGTTTCCCTGGGTTGTTCCGAACTGAAGGGCACGTTCCCACGTGTTACTCTCCCGTCTGCCGCTCCGTATTGCTACGGCGCTCGACTTGCATGTGTTAGGCCTGCCGCCAGCGTTCGCTCTGAGCCAGGATCAAACTCTCAAGTTTGAAGAGATTTGATCTCGGCTGATCACAACGTTTGACGAGGTCCCTACACGTCCGACCGCTTGCGCGATCGGCCGATGTAGAAAACCTTGAAACGTAAGACCGCCGAAGTCTCTTCGGCCGCTACTCTTGCGGACAAAGCCCAAGCCGTGAGGCCCAAACCTTCTCCGTTCGAGGAAGCGGCCCGCAAGGACTCCGCCGTCCACGTTTCTCTTTCTTCCGATTCACTTTTCAAACATCCCGGGTCCTTTCGAACCCGTCTCCGGCAAGTTCCGGAGCCGTCGAAGCCGTACATCCGACATGGCCACAGGTCATGGCCGGATGGTTCACCGCGTAAACAGTGAGGGGCTTCGCAGACGCGCCATCGCGCAGGCGGCGGCGCGCCAAGACGGCCTATATAGTCTTCGGCCCCGGACCTTGTCAACGGTTTGGAGACGAAAATACAGGCCTGTGAATCACCCCTGAAAACGGCGATTTCTGCCGGGGCGGCGCGGGGCGGCCTGATCCCACGGAACATCCCACAGAATGCGGCTTCGGGCGGTGCATTCCCGGCACCCACGCCGCACTGCGGCCACAATCCTCCGCCGTTCTTTGTATTGTCGCGTCGGGGATGCGCAATTGGGGGAGCGCCACTATCCAGTGAAAATCTAACCTTCGCGGTCCGGTCTGCTTTGACTGGCCCGATGGAGGTTTGTGTGCCGTCCACTTCACAGGCGGCGGCACAATTCGTCCGACGCGATCGCGGGTGCAGGGGAATCGTGGTCTTGGACCAAGCTAGGCTGCGCGGCGCAAATCGGAGGCTCGATGCCGAGACCATCAATCTTGGCAACGAACCGCCGCTTTCGGTTGACGGGGGAACCGGCGGTCTGGTCGACCGGCGCCGGCTCTCTATTCAATGGTTCGCTGGCACGATCCTGACCGGCCTGTGCGGCGCCGCCCTGATGGGAGGCGCCGTTTATGCTTCGCTGGACGGCGAAACGAATTTTGCGTTGGCGCCGGAGCACGTCGAACTGTCCCTGCGCGGACCGCTCGCGAGCAGCCGCCTGAGCGGAATTCACAAGACCGACCGCATCGCCGCTGTCAGTGAATCGAGCGTCGCGCGCCAGATCGTGCGGGTGCCGATCAGCACGCGGGTGCGCGAGCGCGAACTGGTACGCACCCGCACTTTTGTGCGCGTCACCGGCAATCTTGCGCTGTCGCTCTCGGAAATCTCCGCCAACATTCCGCCGTTCAACCCGCAAAAGCTCTTGACCGACGGCGTGGCGAATACAGACGAGCCCGCGCCCTCGGCAGAGCCGGACGCCGAGGTGACCTTCGTCACCTGCGATTTCTCGTCCGCCGGCGCCAAATCCAAGGCGACGTCGGCAGTGTGCGACCTCAATTCGCTGCTGCCGAAAGTCAAACAATCCGCGCTGCTGCCGATCGAGGAAGTCATTGCCCGCGTGCGCGACGTCGCCAGCAAAACCGCAAGCTCACCGCTACTGGCCAACGCCGACTCGAGCGCAACGCCCGGCATCAGGCTGAACTACGCCGCCGAGGGCGAAACCGACCCCTATCTCGGCTTCGCGGCCCGTGTCGTTCCCGAAAACATTACGCTCCTGCCAAAAGCGAGCAGCAGTAACGACTGGAGCGAGCACGCTGTCATCGTCAAGAAGGGCGAGACCGTCGGCTCCATTCTCCGCGAGCTGGGCGGCACCCCGGAGGAGATCAAGGGCATTCTTGTTGCGCTCGGCGCCCACGCCAAAGACGGCGCGGTGAAGGAAGGCCAGAAGCTGCGGGTGCTCACCGCGTCTGTCGGTCTCGGACACATGAAGCCGCTGCGCCTGATCATTTCCGGCGACAATGGCGTCGAGGCGGCGGCCGCGATCTCCGACACCGGCAAATACGTTGCCGTCGATATCCGCAATGTCGCCGCGGGTATCGCGGAGGGGGACGAGGACGACGCCAGCGATGATGGCAGCGGCGTGCGGCTCTATCAGAGCATCTACGAAACGGCGCTGCGCAATAACGTGCCTACCCCCGCGATCGAGGAGATGATCCGCATCTACTCCTACGATGTCGATTTTCAGCGCAAGGTGCAGGCCGGCGACTCGTTCGACGTCATGTACTCGGACGACGAGAACAACGACGGCAAGAGTGAGGTGCGCTACGTTTCGCTGACGGTCGGCGGCGAGACCAAGAGGTATTACCACTATCAGACCGCCGACGACGGCGCGTATGACTATTACGACGAGACCGGAAAGAGTGCCAAGAAGTTCCTCGTCCGCAAACCAGTCGCCATCGGCATCATGCGCTCCGGGTTCGGCGAGCGTAATCACCCGCTGCTCCACTACATGAAATCCCACACCGGCGTCGATTGGGCGGCGCCGTTCGGCACTCCCATCTTCGCCGCCGGCAACGGCGCCATCGACGAAATCGGCCTTAAGGGCGGCTACGGCAAATACATCCGCATTCGCCACGCCAACGGCTACCAGACCGCCTACGGCCACATGACCGCGTTCGCGCGCGGCCTCAATGTCGGCAGCCGCGTCCGCCAGGGACAGGTCATCGGCTTCGTCGGCTCGACCGGTCTCTCGACCGGCGCCCACGTCCACTACGAGATTCTGGTGAACGACCGCTTTGTCGATCCGATGCGCATCAAGCTGCCGCGCGGACGCGTCCTCGACGGTACAGTACTTGCCCTTTTCGAAAAGACCCGCGAACAACTCGACTCGGTGATGGCGCGCGCGCCCGGACGCGTCGCACAGAGCCGCTGAACCATTACGCCGGAGCGCGATCCGGTCAGGACAATTTCGTGGACGAGTATATTGCTGACGAGCGCCTCGAAGTACGTTCGAGCCGGCTGTGGGCGCTGCTGCACTTCAATCTAACCGCCCTGCTGTTCCCGGCCAGCATGACCGCCGACCACATCGGCATCTCGACCAACATCGTCGGCTTCTGGCTTACGCCGTGGCGGCGCACGGACGCGCACCTCCCAATGTCGCACATCGCCGAGGTCACGCATATCCGCGGCTTGGTCTGGGACCGGATCAGCGTGGAAAGCTCGGGCGGGCTGGACCCGCTCGTCGTGGCGGGCCTGCCGAAGGGGCAAGCCCGCTACTTTGTCGGGCACGTGCGCGAGCGCCTCAACGAAATCGCTGCTACGCCGCCGCTGCAACCTCGCCATTGAACTTGAGCCCCTGCTTGCCGGCCGCGACGACGACTTTCTCGCCGTCCTTGATGCGGCCGGAGAGGATCAGTTCAGCCAGCGGATCCTGCACATACTTCTGGATCACGCGCTTGAGCGGGCGCGCGCCGTAAGCAGGGTCCCAGCCCTTGTCGGCGAGCCAGTCGCGGGCAGTCGGTTCGAGCGTAATGGCGATCTTGCGATCTTCCAGAAGCCGCGCCAGGCGCTTCATCTGAATGTCGACGATACGGCCCATCTCCGACTTCTGCAGCCGGTGGAACAGAATGATCTCATCCACCCGGTTGAGGAACTCCGGCCGGAAGCTCGCTCGCACGATCGCCATCACCTGATCGCGCACGGCCTCGGTATCCTGCCCCTCGGGCTGGTTAACGAGGATATCGCCGCCAAGGTTCGACGTCATGACGATCAGCGTGTTGCGGAAATCAACCGTGCGGCCCTGGCCGTCGGTCAAGCGGCCGTCGTCGAGCACTTGCAGCAGGACGTTGAAGACATCCGGGTGCGCCTTCTCGATCTCGTCGAACAAGACGACCTGATAAGGCCGCCGCCGCACCGCTTCAGTGAGCGCCCCGCCCTCCTCGTAACCGACATAGCCGGGAGGAGCGCCGATCAGTCGCGCGACCGAGTGCTTCTCCATGTATTCCGACATGTCGATGCGGATAAGCGCGGTCTCGTCGTCGAACAGGAATTCGGCGAGCGCCTTGGTGAGCTCGGTCTTGCCGACGCCGGTCGGTCCGAGGAACATGAACGAGCCGATCGGACGGTTCGGATCCTGCAGGCCGGCGCGCGCCCGCCGCACCGCGGTCGACACTGCCTTGACGGCGTCGGCCTGGCCGATCACGCGTTTGCCGATCTGCTCCTCCATGTGCAGGAGCTTTTCCTTTTCGCCTTCGAGCATGCGGTCGACCGGAATGCCGGTCCAGCGCGAGACCACCTGCGCGATGTGGTTGGCGGTGACCGCCTCCTCGACCATCGCGCCGCGCCCCTCGCCGGCTTCCATCGCCTTGAGCCGTTTCTCGATCTCGGGAATGCGGCCATAGGAAATCTCGCCGGCACGCTGGAAATCGCCGCGGCGCTGGGCATGGGCGAGTTCGACCCGCAACTGGTCGAGTTCGTTCTTGAGCTTTTGCGCGCCGGACAGCTTTTCCTTCTCGGATTTCCAGCGCGCCGTCAGATCGGCCGACTTTTTCTCCAGCGCCACGAGTTCCGTTTCGAGGCCGCCGAGGCGGGACCGCGAACCGGGATCGTCTTCCTTCTTCAGCGCTTCTTGCTCGATCTTGAGCCGGATGATCTCGCGATCGATTGAGTCAAGCTCTTCCGGCTTGGAATCGACCTGCATCTTCAACCGTGCGGCCGCCTCGTCGACAAGGTCGATCGCCTTGTCGGGCAGGAACCGGTCGGTGATGTAGCGATTGGAAAGCGTCGCCGCCGAAACCAGCGCGCCGTCGGTGATCCGCACGCCGTGATGGGCTTCATACTTGTCTTTGAGCCCGCGCAAAATCGAGATGGTGTCCTCGACCGTCGGCTCATTGACGTAAATCGGCTGGAAGCGCCGCGCCAGCGCGGCATCCTTCTCGACGTGCTTCTTGTATTCGTCGAGCGTGGTGGCGCCGATGCAATGCAGTTCGCCGCGCGCCAGCGCCGGCTTGAGCAGATTGGAGGCGTCCATTGCGCCGTCGGCCTTGCCGGCGCCGATGATGGTGTGCATTTCGTCGATGAACAGGATGTAAGCGCCGGCAGACGACGTCACTTCCTGCAAGACGGCCTTGAGGCGTTCCTCGAACTCGCCGCGATATTTCGCGCCGGCGATGAGCGCGCCCATGTCGAGCGACAGAAGTTTCTTGTCTTCCAGGCTCTCGGGCACGTCGCCGTTGACGATGCGCAGCGCCAAGCCCTCGACGATCGCAGTCTTGCCGACGCCGGGCTCGCCGATCAGCACCGGATTGTTCTTGGTCCGGCGTGACAGCACTTGAATCGTCCTGCGGATTTCCTCGTCGCGCCCGATCACCGGATCGAGCTTGCCGTCTCGCGCGGCCTGGGTGAGATCGCGGGCGTATTTCTTCAACGCCTCATAGGCGTTTTCAGCCGACGCGGAATCGGCGGTGCGGCCCTTGCGCAGTGCCTCGATGGCGGCGTTGAGGTTCTGCGGCGTTACGCCGGCATTGGCGAGGATCTTCCCCGCCTCGCTGCTCTTCTCCAGCGCCAGCGCCAGAAGCAGCCGCTCGACCGTGACGAAGCTGTCGCCGGCCTTCTCGCCCGCCTTCTCGGCGGTCTCGAAAACGCGCGCCAGCGCCGGGTCCAGATAGACCTGTCCGGCGCCACCGCCGGAAACCTTGGGGCGCTTGGCAAGCGCGGCCTCGACGGCGGACAAAGCCTGACGCGAGTTGCCGCCAGAGCGGTCGATCAGACCGGCGGCGAGCCCCTCCGGATCGTCAAGCAACACCTTGAGCAGGTGTTCGGGCGCGAATTGCTGGTGTCCCTCGCGCATCGCGAGCGACTGGGCGGATTGGACGAAACCGCGACTGCGGTCAGTATACTTCTCGAAATTCATATCCCTTCCCTCGGCCTATTCCGAAAGCCCTTACGGCGCGGTCGAAACATCGTCATGGGGTTGTAAATAGAGCGTCCGGTTGTTCGCTGATCCAGATCAAACTGGTGAGGAACCCCGGCGCCCGGCGGACCCCGAAAGCATCCGCCAAGTGTAAATATGGGGGTCCGGCCGGCAAGCGGAAGAGCCGGCGGGGGCTATGGCTAAGGCTTAATTTACACCCGTCGCCGGGGCCGGCCCGAAGCGTCCGCGACGCGGCTTCAGGCGGCGCTTATCCGAACACCCGGTCGCCTTGCAGATCGACGATCTGCCGCGCCTTGCCGAGCGTGAATGTCACCGCATCGTCGTAAGAAGCAAACGCATCGGCCCGGATGAACCGGTGCTCCTTGCGCACGCCGTCAACCTCGCGCTCGATGGTCCCCGCCGTCTGGTACTGGCCCTCGCTCTTGAACGGCGCCGCGCGAATGACGAACCCTTTGTATTCGACCGGGTCCGCGACCTTTTCCGGCTGGGCGGGCGCCAGCCGGCCGAGGAGTGAACTGAGGAACGACATAACTGCTACCAGGTCGTCCAGGGGTCGCCGCCGAGATAGCGGCCGAAATAGCGGCGCTCGTTCGGGCCGTAATATTGCGAAGACGCGGCAGCTTCGTAATAGCCGCCGAACGGACCGTAGAACGGCGAAAGGAAAACCTGTGCGATCGTCGCCTGCACGTAAAGTTGCTGATATTCAGACCCGTAATGGCGATAATAATGGCCGCGATGGCTGGGGTATTGATGCGGCGACTGCGCCGTCGCCGGCCGGACGAATGCGGGCTGGGCGAGCACGACCGCGGCGCAAGCGGCCAGCACCAAATAACGCAGCTCGCGCGGCATCGACTTTCTCCATTTACGGGCGGCTGTAGTAACCGCGCGAATAAAGCACGATCGTGCGCGTTTCGTCACCGTGAGCGGCACGATAGGCACCGGCAAGATAGCGCATTCCGTAGCTCATGTTGACATCGGGATCGAGCAGGCCCGCCGCATCGCCGCGGTAGCCGAGCGCATGCGCGGTACCAAGCCAAATCTGCATCAGGCCGTAATTGCCGTGATCGACGGCGCGCGGATTGAAATTGCTCTCCCGGCGGATGACGTGGCGCACGAACGCGACCGGCATGCTATTGGCCTTCGCGTGTCGTTCGATCAGGGCGTCGATCGCGGCACGCTCCTCCGCAGTCATGGCCGATCGCACCGGCACAGCGGCCTTCTCCAATCGCGCCGGCACAGTGGCCTCTCCGATCGCACGGCACAGCAGCCTCTCGATCGCACGGCACAGCGGCCTTCTCCGATCGCGCCGGCACAGTGGCCGTCTCGGATCGCGCCGGCACGGTGAGCGCTAACAAACAAAATGCGATTGCCCGCAACATTGTTGCACCCTCGTGTGCAGCCGCCGAAACGACAAAGCGGCAATCTCTTGTCAAAGCGCGCGGAAGTTGGCGAGAACGCGGCAAATAAATCGTTAACCCGCCCCGTGCGAGAGCGTCGGCACCGATTGCCAAATGGGCGGAGTCGCTCTATATACGCGCCATTCGCGATTGAGCTTGCCTTGCCGTTTCGCCCCGTACAGCATGATCCTGAAAATTGGATATCGGTTTCCGGAGATGATGCTCCACGTAAAAAGCTGGAGCATGACCGCTCCGAAGGGCCTTTCTCAAGAACACGCAAAATCCGGATTTGGACCGTGCGAATGGTTCGCGCGGCCACGAACGCATGATGCGTTTCAAATGGAGGCCTTCAATGGCTACAGGTACCGTTAAGTTTTTCAACGCCCAAAAGGGCTACGGCTTCATCGTGCAGGACGCCGGCGGCCCGGATGTGTTCGTTCACATCTCCGCCGTCGAGCGCGCGGGAATGCGCAGCCTCAACGAGGGCCAGAAGCTCTCGTTCGACATCGAGGCCGACCGCCGCAGTGGCAAGTCCGCCGCAACCAACCTGCAAGCGGCCTGATCGCTTCCTGTCTAAGGGCGCGAGCCCGAAATACGGTGTGATCGCGAAAGCCGCGCGCGGCTTTCGGACTTGATAACGCCGAAGAGAAACGCCGGCGCCATACTGGCGCCGGTATTTTCTTTTGTATGCGGGCGCGAGCCTGCACAACAAAGCATGATCCCGAAAAGCCTGCCCGGAACTGATCCGGAGTGGCTGCCGATTTTCGGAAGAGATCAAGCGCAAAAAAAGCCAAGAACCGTACAAGAAGCAAAACAGCGAGAAAAACCATGCCGAGAAAGCCGGGATTGAATTCCGAATTCGTCATGTTCGACGTCGTCTACGAGGACGGCTCGCAACGCTCGAACCGCAAGGTGCCGCGGACGCTGACCGGCGGGCTCGACGGCGACAAGCCGGCGCATGAATTCCTCATTGAGCAGGACCGCGACATCGCCGAGAAATCCGGCAGGCCGCCGCTCAAGATCAAGAGCATCGCCCGCGCCGGCGCCAAGAAGAAAGAGCGCGACTATTCAGCGGCAGGCTGATTGAACCTGGCCCCTAGGCTGAAGACGCCGTCCGGCGGACGCCCGGTTCCATAGAATCGCGGCCCGGGAAGCATTGAATTTACCTTTCCGCCCAATCCGCGGCCCTCTGTTCCGCCTCCGTTAACCCACCGCTGGTATCGGAAAGCCGGCGAGCGCCCGTATCGGAAGTGATCTTACCGGACTCGCCGGGAAATTTTGGCGATGTCCCAGACCAGCGCAGCGATCGGCCAGCTGCTGACCCCCAACGCGGCGAACGCGCTGCTCCTCGTCGCCGACGCGCTGATCTACTTCGCCGTGCTGGCGGCGTTGTTTCGCGCCCGCCATCGTCTCGGCATCGGCGCCTTCTTCTGCGCGCTCGGGGTCATGCACTTCCTCGAGACTTATCTCGCCAGCATCCTCTACGTCCCGCTGCCGTTCGGCATCGTCGCCTCGCCCGGCTCGACGGTACTGTTCACCGGCAAGCTCATGCTGCTCCTGCTGGTCTACATCCGCGAGGACGCGGTGGTGGTGCGCCAACCGATCTACGGTCTCCTGATCGGCAACCTGCTGCTGTTCGCGCTCGCCTTCCTCACCCGCCAGCACGGCGCCGACGCCCTGGCGGCAAATCGTCATGCCGATTTCGGGTTCCTCGACGAGATGGGCGCGCTGATGGTGTGGGGCACGCTGATCCTGTTCGCCGACTGCATCATGATGATCCTGATCTACGAACGCTCCCGCGCCTTCGTCGGCGGCCGCGTGCTGCCGCGGCTGGCGTTGACCGGCATTCTCGTCCTGACTTTCGATCAATTCGCGTTCTATGCGGGGCTGCGCTATCTCACCGGCGCGCCGCTCGCGGTGCTGTTCGGCGGCTGGGCTTCGAAAATGGCGGCGGTCGCGATCTACAGCGCACTGGGCGCCGTCTATCTGCGCTGGGTGGAACTGCCACGCCGCCGCACCAAGCGCCCGCCGCGCATCGCCGATGTGTTCGACCTTCTCACTTATCGCGAGCGCTACGAGGATTTGCTGGCGCGCTCGGGCCGCGATGCGCTGACCGGGGCGCTCGACCGCGGCCGCCTCGAGCATCTTGGGCGCAAGCGCGTCGAAGAGGCAGTGCTGGCCGGAAGGCCGCTGAGCCTGCTCATCATCGACATCGATCATTTCAAGAGTTTCAACGATCGCTTCGGACATGCTTCGGGCGACATCGTCCTGCAGCGTATCGTGCGCATCATCACCGCGACGGTCCGGCCCGGCGACACCGTGTTCCGCTATGGCGGCGAGGAGTTCGTGGTGATCGCCGACGATTTGACCCGCGTCGCGGCGCTGGCGCTCGGCGAGCGTATCCGGCGCGATGTCGCAACCCACATGGAAGCCGACGTACCGCTCGTCACCGTGAGCATCGGGCTCGCGAGTTGCGCAGACGATGCCTCGGACTATGAGGAGCTGTTCGACTGTGCCGACCGCCGGCTCTACATGGCGAAATCTGCCGGCCGCAATTGCGTGATTGGCGAAACCGGTATCGATCCCGGCGCACCGAAACTCGCTTGGGCCGGTTGAGGCGGCCGGCGCAGACTCAAGCAGGATCAGCCTGGACCGGATAAGATGCCGACTCCTCCCGTCGCGGGATGGGAAAACAAACGGAGGCACCCGTGACCGATACCAAGCCGCATATCAAGCACATCAATCCGGAAAGCCTCGGCAAGCCGGTGGCCGCCTATTCGAATATCGCGCGCGTGAAAGCGACGGAGTTCCTTTTCATCGCCGGCCAGGTCGGCATGGATCGGGACGGCAGGGTGCCCGCAGACATCGAGACGCAATTCGCGCTGGTGTTCGCCAATATCGGCGCGGCGCTCGCCTCGCAGGGCGCGGGCTTTGCCAATATCGTCTCCTTCACCAGCTATCTCGTGCACTCGCAGGACATTCCGAAATTCGCGCAGTACCGCGCCCGCGAATTTCCTGGCCTGTTTCACGGCGGCGCCTTCCCGCCCAACACCCTTCTCATCGTCGACCGGCTGGTGCGTGAAGATTTGCTGGTCGAGGTCGCCGCCGTCGCGGCGCTGTAACGCGCGCTCCCGGCGTCCGCCGCGGCGCAGTAACGTGTGCCTCCGCGTTTCCTCATCCTGAGGCGCGAGCGCAGCGAGCCTCGAAGGATGCGCGCGCTCAGGCACGTGCGGGCCGCATTTCGGCCGGCGCTGTAGCGTGCGCTCCCGCGTTTCCTCATTCTGAGGCGCGAGCGCAGCGAGCCTCGAAGGATGCCGCGCAGACAGCGTCGACCGCTTCAGGCGCGCCTTTGGCGCGCACCTCAGGGTGACGGTCAACAGGTAGCGTCACCGCGGCGGACAGGCCACCGCGAAATCATTGCGCGCCTTCACGAACGCGGCGGTATCCATTTTGCCGTCCTCGATGAGGTCGACCATCGCGGCCGCGAGATCGTGGCAGGCGTCGCGGCTCGCCGGCACCGCCGTTGTTTTCGGCCTGGCCTTGGTCGCGACCGGCCCGCACGTATCGACGACCGCTGCATACGTGTCGCGATAATTGGCGCTGTCGTCCATTTTGGCGTCGAGCATGGAGACGAGCCCGTTCACCGCTTCGCGGCACGCTTTCTCGCCGGGGCGCTGGGCCGATTGCGGCCCGGCGGACGCAACCGACGCTCCAACGAAAACGGCGGCCGCGATGGCCGCCGTTGTCAGCATGTGACGCAGCACCACGGCGGAGAGCCGCCCGGCCTTAGTTATCCAGAAAGCTCCGCAGCTTGCGCGACCGGCTCGGATGCTTGAGCTTGCGCAGCGCCTTGGCTTCGATCTGGCGGATGCGCTCGCGGGTCACCGAGAATTGCTGGCCGACTTCTTCCAGCGTGTGGTCGGTATTCATGCCGATGCCGAACCGCATGCGCAGCACGCGCTCCTCGCGCGGCGTCAGCGACGCCAGCACGCGGGTCGTGGTCTCGCGCAGGTTCGACTGGATCGCGGCGTCGATCGGCAGGATCGCGTTCTTGTCCTCGATGAAATCGCCGAGGTGCGAATCCTCTTCGTCGCCAATCGGAGTTTCGAGCGACAGCGGCTCCTTGGCGATCTTGAGAACCTTGCGCACCTTCTCGAGCGGCATGCCGAGCTTTTCCGCCAGTTCCTCCGGCGTCGGCTCGCGGCCGATCTCGTTGAGCATCTGGCGCGAGGTGCGCACGATCTTGTTGATGGTCTCGATCATGTGCACGGGGATGCGGATGGTGCGCGCCTGATCGGCGATCGAGCGCGTGATCGCCTGCCGGATCCACCAGGTGGCGTAGGTCGAGAACTTGTAGCCGCGGCGGTATTCGAATTTGTCGACCGCCTTCATCAGCCCGATATTGCCTTCCTGGATCAGGTCGAGGAATTGCAGGCCGCGGTTGGTGTATTTCTTGGCGATGGAGATCACGAGGCGGAGGTTCGCCTCCACCATCTCCTTCTTGGCCTGGCGCGCCTCGCGCTCGCCCTTCTGCACCATGTGCACGAGCTTGCGGAACTCGGGGATTTCGAGGCCGGTTTCGGTGGCGAGCGCGTGGATCTGCCCGCGCAAATCCTTGATCCGGTCCTTGTCGCGGCCGACGAAATTCTTCCAGCCCTTGGCCGAGAGCTTCGACACCCGGTTGAGCCAGCGCGGATCGAGCTCGGAGCCCTGATAGTTCCTCAGGAAGTCCTCGCGGGCGACGCCGTGGCTCTCGGAGAGCCGCATCAGCCGGCCTTCGTGACCGACCAGGCGCTTGTTGATGTCGTAAAGCTGCTCGACCAGCGCGTCGATGCGCGCCTGATTGAGCCGCAGCGACTTCACTTCCTGGATGATGTCTTCCTTGAGCTTCTTCGACTTGCGCTCCTGCGCCGGCGACAGCGTCTCGTTCTTGAGCTTGCCCTGGATGTCGAGCTCCTGCAGGCGGCGCAGCCGCTTGAACTCGTTGGCGATGTTGTCGAAGGTCTCCAGCACCTTGGGCTTGAGCTCGGCCTCGATGGCGGCAAGCGACATCGAATTTTCGAGATCGTCCTCGTCCATCTCGGCTTCGCCGATCGCCGCCTCAAGCGCGGCTTCGTCACCGTCGGCGCCGTTCGCCGCCGGTTGCGGCTTGAACGGCGTCGCGGCCGGAGGCGCCGAAGGCGGCGCTACCGCCTGCAGCGGTTGCGGCGCGAAGCCGGGCACGCCGGGAATAGCGCCAGCCGCCGCCGGATCGCCGGGCGCACCGGCCGGCGCCACGTTCTTGGCGTCGGGACCGGCATAGGTCGCCTCAAGGTCGATGATGTCGCGGAGAAAGACTTTTCCTTCGTTGAGTTCGTCGCGCCAGATGATGACGGCCTGGAAGGTCAGCGGGCTCTCGCACAGCCCGGCGATCATCGCCTCGCGGCCGGCTTCGATGCGCTTGGCGATGGCGATTTCGCCTTCGCGGGACAGCAGCTCGACCGAGCCCATCTCGCGCAGATACATCCGTACCGGGTCGTCGGTGCGCTCGGCCGGCTCCTTGGCTTCGGACTTGGCCGGCGTCTTCGGCGTAACCTCGACCAGATCGCCGCCCTCGGTCTCCTCTTCCTCGGGCTCCTCGCGGGCGCCCTCTTCCTCGTCGGCCTCGGCTTCCTCGGTCTCGACGACGTTGATGCCCATCTCGCTCATCATCGCCAGCACGTCCTCGATCTGCTCGGAGGTGACTTCCTCCGACGGCATGACCGAGTTGAGCTGTTCGTAGGTGACGTAGCCGCGCTTCTTGGCCTGCTTGATCATCTTCTTGACGGCGGCGTCCGAGAGATCGAGCAACGGCAGCGGTGCGTCCGGCGTGTCGGGGGCGTCCTTTTCCGGCGCCTCACCGTCCTTTTGCGGGCCAGCCTTTTGCGTCGCGAGAACCTTGGTCTTGCCCGCAACGGTCTTGGTAGCCACGCTCTTGATCGCCATTTTTATCTCCACGAACGCCTGTCCCTACCGCCGCGCGGCACTTCTGTGTCCCTACCCTAGGGAGACTGTCCACAGCTTCGCGGACGGCTCCCGTTTCGGGTCCCTGCCTTACGGTCCCGATCCACCGATGGCGGACAGACCCGGCAGGCAACTTCCAGACCAGCCGGGTCCCGGGCTCAAAAGCCTGTCACCACGGCCAAAAAGGGGCAGCGCCGGCCGGCGCCGCCCGAATCAATGCCCCTTACTTGTCCCGGAACTCCGTTAAGCTCCGACTAACCCTGTTGACCGCGAGCGCCGTCTTATTCCCTCGCTACCGAGGCGTCCAGCGCGTGGCGGCCGGTTCGTGCCCATAAATCCTCCGCGGCGGGCGCGCTACATCGAGCGCGAAGGCCTGCCGGACTGATCGCCGAACCCCTCGATCAGGGCCTCGGTGCCATCGATTGTGGACAACCTGGATTTGACATCGCGAAGCCGGACGTAGTTCGCCTCGCTATTGTCCTGACCGAGCGCCAGTTCCGCGTCCTTCAGCTCCCTAGTTAGGGAATGCCATTGCCTATGCAAGGCAAGAAGTTGCTTCCAGGTCAGCAAAACATCGCCTGCGGCGGCCTCCGCCCGCGCGCCCCAGACCGACCGCGTGGTGATGGTGCGCTCAATACGTCCGAGCAATTCGGCGAAGCCGGTCCGGCTCAATTCCGCCACCAACTCGACCCGGTCGACCTCGACCCTATGGCCGGCCTCGTGATAGCCGTCCCGTGACCCTCCTCTTGTCCGCCCTCATGGCCGAACCGGTGCGCGTGGGCGTCGATCAATGCGGCCTTGAGCCTCCTGGTATCGGCATGGCGGAACTCGGTTTCGGCCAATTCCTCCAGGTGATCGTGCAAAAGCCACGGGTGGTTGATCGCCGCCTGGAGGATGAGCGCTTCGCGGCGCGGTATCGCGGTGCGATGGCCGCGATGCAGCGGACTGTCGAGAAGGTTGGGGCTCGCCGCGCCAAAACCTTCGTCACGGCCAAACGCGGCGCGCGACGGGGCGTTGCGGGTCTCGCCGCCGCGGCCTCGGTTTTCCCAAGCACGCCTTTCGCCAGGGCGGCCTTCCCCGGTACGGCGGCGCGCTGAGACCTCCACCGGCGCGAACAGCGCCCGCAGCCGGGTCGCAAAATCCTGCCGGTAATAGCGGCGCACCGTCTCGTCGGCGACGGTCGCCGTCACCTCGCCGAGCCGCGCCTCGAGCGCCGCACGCCGCTCCGGTGTGGTAAAGGGGCCGGCCTCTGTTTCACGCGTCCACAGCATGTCGGCGAGCGGACGCGCCGCCGCCAGCACATCCTCCACCGCCTCGCGGCCACCGGAACGCACCAGATCGTCCGGGTCCTGCCCGTCCGGCAGCGCCGCCAATTTGAGGCTCTTGCCGGGCTTGACCAGCGGCAACGCAAGATCGAGCGCGCGATAGGCGGCGCGGCGGCCGGCGGCGTCGCCATCGAAGCAGAGGATCGGCTCGTCGGCCAACCGCCACATCAGCGCCAGTTGATCGACCGTCAGCGCGGTGCCGAGCGGCGCCACGGTGGCCTCGAAGCCCGCCGTCACCATGGCGATGACGTCGATGTAGCCTTCGACCGCGATCACCTGGCCGGCAAAGTTGTTGTGCTCGGCGTGCGAAGGCTTGCCGGCGTTATGAACGGCCGTCCGCGCGGCGGCGATGTTGTAGAGCGTCGCGCCCTTGTGGAAGAGCGGCGTCTCCGGCGAGTTGAGGTATTTGGCCGGCACATCCTTGTCGAGGGCGCGGCCGCCAAAGGCGATCACGCGTCCGCGCCAGTCGCTGATCGGAAACATGACGCGGTCACGAAAGCGGTCGTAAGGCACCGGAATGTCTTCGCCGGCGACAAGCAGGCCCGCTTCCACCATGTCCTCGACCGGAATCTTCGCCGCGCCGAGATGCTCCTTGAGCGCGTATTGATCGGACGACGCGTAGCCCAGCCGGAATCTCAACTGCGTCGTCGAGGTGATACCACGGTCGGCCAGATAACCGCGGCCGCGAGCACCGGAACGCGACGCCAGATTCGCCTCGAAAAATTTTGCTGCCAGCTCGACGATGTCGTGCAGCGTCTTTCTGTGTTCCTCGTAGGCTTGCGCCTCGCGCGTCATGACCGGCATCGGGACGCCGGCTTGTCCGGCCAACCGTTCGACGGCTTCAGGAAAGCTCACGCCTTCTGTCTGCATGACGAAGTCGAAAATGTTGCCATTCTTGCCGGACGAGAAGTCGAACCACATCGCCTTCTGGTCATTGACGAAGAAGGACGGCGTCTTCTCCTTGTTGAACGGCGATAGCCCCCTCCACTCGCGGCCGGCTTTGCGCAATTTCACGCGGCGGCCGACGACTTCCGAGACCGGAAGCCGCGCCCGCAGCTCGTCGAGGAATTGCGGCGAGAATCGCATGGTGATTCGCAAGTGTAGCTTGGAACCGGATTAAATAGGGGGTGGCAGGCTGCCGCGCCGCCACCCGCGGCCTTTGTCCCGGTTATCCACAGAAGCGGGCGTGACGATTACCCGGCCAGCAGCTTTTTCACCATGGCGCTCGCCTTCCCGAAGTCCATTTGCCCGGCAAAACGCTCCTTGAGCGCCGCCATGGTCCGGCCCATGTCCTTGATCGTCGCGGCTTCGAGTTCCTTGATCAGCGCCGAGATGGCCTCACCGGCTTCGATATCCGACAAATGCTTCGGCATGTAGGCGTTGAGGATTTCGATCTCCTCACGCTCCTGCGTGGCGAGGTCGGTCCGCCCCGCCTTGTCATAAATCTCGAGCGACTCCTGACGCTGCTTGATCATCTTGCCCATGACGTCGAGAATCTCGGCGTCGGTGAGCGTCACACGCTCGGCGGCGCTGGTTTCGCGTTTCAAAATCTCGGCATTGACCAGCCGCAGCGTCGAAACGCGGCGCGCGTCGCCGGCCTTCATGGCGCCCTTGAGCGCATTGTTGATATCGTCGCGGAGCACATCGACCTCGCTTCACTGTTGCGCGGTGACGCCGCGCGCCCGCACCCACCACCGCCGTAGCGCAATTACGGCCCAGACCGCCTCGACAAGACCGAACGGCCAGGCGCCCTGCATAAATCCATAGATCGATCCCAGTGCACAAGCGGCCGCGAACGCCAGCACGAAGACGGCGCCGCGATCCTCCAGCGCATAGCAGATCAGCATCGCGGTCACGGCAAACAGACCGAATGCGGTCAGCAAATCCACGTCGCCGCGACCTCTTTGACGCCGCCTGGGCCTGCGGCTATGTAGGCCGCTCATGAAGCTCGAACAAGGCGATTCCGGCTGGTCGGAGCCCGTTCCGACGGCGCTCCTCGTGCTCGCCGACGGCACCGTGCTTGAAGGTTTCGGCTTTGGCGCGGTTGGCCACGCCGTTGGCGAAGTCTGCTTCAACACCGCCATCACCGGCTACGAGGAGATCCTGACCGATCCGTCCTACGCGGGCCAGATCATCACCTTCACGTTTCCCCACATCGGCAATGTCGGCACCAACGACGACGACATCGAGACGGTGAATCTTGCGGCGACGCCCGGCGCGCGCGGCGTCATCCTGCACTCGGCGATCACCGCGCCGTCCAACTACCGCGCCACGCGCCATCTCGACCAATGGCTCAAGAGCCGCGGCATCATCGGGCTTGCCGGCATCGACACCCGCGCGCTCACCGCGTTCATCCGCGAGAAGGGCATGCCGAACGCCGTGATCGCGCACGAGCCGTCCGGACGCTTCGACCGGGACGCGCTCGCGCGCGAGGCAAAGCGCGTGGCCCGGACTTGTCGGCATGGATCTGGTGCCGCTGGTGACAACCGCGCAACGCTTCACCTGGCAGGAGACGCCGTGGCAATGGGGCGAGGGCTATGGCGAAATGGACGATCCGCAATTCCACGTCGTCGCCATCGATTACGGGATCAAGCGCAACATCCTCCGCCAACTCGCCGGCAATCGATGCCGGGTGACGGTGGTGCCGGCGCAAACGTCCGCCGCCGACATCCTCGCGCTCGAGCCCGACGGCATCTTTCTGTCAAACGGTCCGGGCGATCCGGCGGCGACCGGCGAATACGCCGTGCCGGTGATCCGCACGCTGATCGACAAGGTGCCGACCTTCGGCATCTGCCTCGGTCACCAGATGCTGGCGATCGCGATCGGCGGCAAGACCATGAAAATGCACCAGGGTCATCATGGCGCCAACCATCCGGTGAAGGATCTCGCAACCGGCAAGGTCGAGATCACGTCGATGAATCACGGCTTCGCGGTTGACGGCGCAAGCCTGCCGGCAAGCGCGGTAGAGACCCACGTCTCGCTGTTCGACGGCTCCAATTGCGGCCTCGCGCTCAAGGACAAGCCGGTGTTCTCGGTCCAGTACCATCCGGAAGCCTCGCCGGGCCCGCGCGACAGTCATGGATTGTTCAAACGCTTCGTCGAGCGGATGCGTGAATTCAGGGGAGCATAAACGGGCAAACTGCCGCATCTGGCGTTAGACAATTTCAACCGCCTATGGGGTAAAACTACCGCACACGCACCATCATCAAAACAAGCTCGCGTCCAACATGCCCAGTGTCATCACGCGTCCCGCACCCATGACCTATACATTCGCCGACGACGGAAATATCCCAAACAATTCCTTGCCGCTTGTCCTTTATCGCGGCGGCGTCGACCTCACGGGCTCGCCCGATCCTGAGCTGATCATCGAAAAAACCTTTGCGGCCAATGGTTGGGGCGGCATGTGGCGCAACGGAGTGTCGGCCTACACCCACTACCACCCGATGATTCACGAGGTGATGGGGATAGCGCGAGGGCGGGTCAAAGTGCTTTTCGGCGGCGACAACGGCGATGCGATCGAGCTTGCGGCCGGCGACGTCGTGATCCTTCCGGCGGGCACCGGCCATCAGCGCCTCGATCAGAGTTCCAATCTTGTGGTTATCGGCGCCTATCCGCCGAGCGGCAAATACAACCTTTCGCGCGGCAGCAAGGCCGAGCACGCCGAGGCGCTCGTCTCCATTCCGAAAGTGCCGACGCCCGCCACCGATCCGGTGTTCGGTGCGGAGGGTCCGCTGACGATTTTGTGGCGGGCATGATCACCGACTGGCTCGCGTTCTGGGACAGCCCGCACTCCATCTACGTCAATGAACGGCACAAGGACGTCCACTACCGGCTGATCGCGAAGGAGATCGCTGCGCTGGTGCCGGGGCCAGAGGCGCGCGTGCTCGATTACGGCGCCGGCGAAGCGCTCCATGCCGATATCGTCGCCGCCGCCGCGGGTGAACTGTTGTTGTGCGAAGCCGCACCCGGAGTGCGCGAGGAGTTGCAACGTCGATTTGCGGACAATCCGAAAATTCGCGTGATCGAGCCGCACGAAATCGCACGACTGCCGGAGCACTCGCTCGATCTCATCGTGATGCACTCGGTTGCGCAATACCTCACCGCCGCCGGCACCGGCGCGCTGTTCGCGCTTTTTCACCGCCAGCTGAAATCCGGCGGCCTTCTTGTCGTCGGCGACGTCATTCCTCCGGAAGTTCCGGCGGCGAGGGACGCCATCGCGCTGTTGCGGTTCGGGTTCAACAACGGCTTCTTCTTTGCCGCCCTCTGGGGCCTGCTGCGGACGCGGCTGTCGAACTATTGGCGGCTGCGCTCGCAACTCGGGCTCACGCGCTATTCCACGGCCGCCATGACCGAAAAGCTCGATGCCGCCGGCTTCGATGCGCGCGTGGCGCCGTCGAATATCGGCCATAACCAGGCCCGGCGGACCTTTTACGCACAACCGCGGTGACGCCGGCCAAAAGCCCTGTCTGGCCAGTTACGGCAGGCGGGCGACCGCCCTTCCCTCAATACCGATTCTCGTCTAAAGACCGCTCGCGCGGGGCGAAGCCTCGGCGCTCACACGGCGTACGTTTCAGCAAAAGTGGTCGCCGGTTTTACGTCCGAACGCACGCTCACGCTTGAAAGAGCCGCGCTTTCCGGGCCGCTGACCGGTACCCGCTCAGCCTGAACGCGCTTGGGACGCGCCGAAAGCGCGCCCTTTTTTGTGCCTTCTTGCATAACGGAAGCAATGCCCAGACGGACCGACATCTCCTCGATCCTCATCATCGGCGCGGGACCAATCGTCATCGGCCAGGCGTGCGAATTCGATTATTCCGGCACGCAGGCCTGCAAGGCGCTCAAGGCCGAGGGCTACCGGATCGTCCTGGTCAATTCCAATCCGGCGACGATCATGACAGATCCGGATCTGGCGGACGCGACCTATATCGAGCCGATCACGCCGGAGATCGTGGCCAAGATCATCGCCAAGGAGCGGTACGCCATTCCGGGCGGCTTCGCATTGCTGCCGACGATGGGCGGCCAGACCGCGCTCAATACCGCGCTGTCGCTGCGCCGCATGGGCACGCTGGAAAAGTTCGACGTCCAGATGATCGGCGCCACTGCCGCCGCGATCGACAAGGCCGAAGACCGCAAGCTGTTTCGCGAGGCGATGACCAAGATCGGACTGGCGACGCCGCGTTCGCATCAGATCAAGACGCTCATCCAGGCGCTCGAAGCGCTCGACGATATCGGGCTGCCGGCCATCATCCGGCCGTCGTTCACGCTCGGCGGCACCGGCGGCGGCATTGCCTACAACAAGGCCGAATTCATCGAGATCGTCGAAGGCGGCATCGACGCCTCGCCGACCAGCGAAGTGCTGATCGAGGAATCGGTGCTGGGCTGGAAAGAATACGAAATGGAGGTGGTGCGGGACAAAAACGACAACTGCATCATCGTCTGCTCGATCGAGAATATCGATCCGATGGGCGTGCACACCGGCGATTCGATCACCGTGGCGCCGGCGTTGACCCTGACCGACAAGGAATATCAGATCATGCGCGACGCCTCGATCGCGGTGTTGCGCGAGATCGGCGTCGAGACCGGCGGCTCGAATGTGCAGTTCGCCGTCAATCCGGCCGACGGCCGACTTGTCGTCATTGAAATGAATCCGCGCGTCTCGCGCTCATCGGCGCTGGCGTCGAAAGCGACCGGCTTCCCGATCGCCAAGGTCGCCGCCAAGCTGGCGGTGGGCTACACGCTCGACGAAATCGCCAACGACATCACCGGCGGCGCCACGCCCGCCTCGTTCGAGCCGACGATCGATTACGTCGTCACCAAGGTGCCGCGCTTCGCGTTCGAAAAGTTTCCCGGCGCCGAGCCCGTGCTCACGACGTCGATGAAGTCGGTCGGCGAAGCGATGGCCATCGGCCGCACTTTCCAGGAGAGCTTGCAGAAGGCGCTACGCTCGCTCGAAACCGGACTGACGGGCCTCGACGAAATCGCGATCCCCGGGCTCGGCCAGGGCGACGACAAGAACGCGATCCGCGCCGCGCTAGGCACGCCCTCGCCGGACGGCATCCTCAAGGTGGCGCAGGCAATGCGGCTCGGCATGAGCGACGTCGACATCCACACCGCGTGCCGGATCGATCCGTGGTTCCTGGAACAAATCCGCCAGATCATCGAGACCGAGGCGCAAATTCGCGCCAGAGGACTTCCCGCCACCGCCGGCGCGCTGCGCCGGCTCAAAGCCAGCGGCTTCTCGGATGCCCGCCTCGGCCGGCTGACAGGACTCCCCGTTGAGGAGATCGCCGAACGGCGCCGCGCCCTCGGGGTACGTCCGGTGTTCAAGCGCATCGATAGCTGCGCCGCCGAATTCGCCTCGCCGACCGCCTACATGTATTCGACCTACGAGACGCCGTTCGCCGGCCGCGGCGCCGACGAGGCCGCACCGTCGGACAAAAGGAAAGTGGTCATTCTCGGCGGCGGACCGAACCGCATCGGCCAGGGCATCGAGTTCGATTATTGCTGCGTTCACGCGGCCTTCGCGCTCAAGGAGGTCGGCTACGAGACCATCATGGTCAATTGCAATCCGGAGACAGTGTCTACGGATTACGACACTTCCGACCGGCTTTATTTCGAGCCGCTCACCGCCGAAGACGTGATCGAGATCATCGACGCCGAGCGCCGCAACGGCACGTTGCACGGCGTCATCGTGCAATTCGGCGGACAGACGCCGCTCAAGCTCGCCGAACCGCTGGCCAAAGCGAAAGCGCCAATCCTCGGCACCTCGCCGGACGCCATCGACTTGGCCGAGGATCGCGATCGTTTCAAACAACTGCTCGACCGCCTCAAGCTGCTGCAGCCGAAGAGCGGCATCGCCACGTCGCCGGAAAAGGCGCGCGCGATCGCCGACGAAATCGGCTATCCGATCGTGATCCGCCCGTCCTACGTGCTTGGCGGCCGCGCCATGGAGATCGTGCACGACGGGGCCCAGATCGATCGCTATCTGGTGCGCCTCACCGCCGATCTAGGCCGGCCCTCCGAGCTTGCGGTCTCCGAGCGGCGGCCGTTGCTGATCGATCGCTACCTGACCGATGCGATCGAGGTCGATGTCGATTGCATCGCAGACGGCAAGGACACCTACATCGCGGGCATCATGGAGCACATCGAGGAAGCCGGCATTCATTCCGGCGATTCCGCCTGCTCGCTGCCGCCGCACAACCTTTCAGCCGAGATGATTGCCGAGCTTGACCGGCAGACCCGTGCGCTTGCGCTCGTGCTCAAGGTTGGCGGCCTGATGAACGTGCAGTACGCGATCAAGGACGGCAAGATCTACGTGCTCGAGGTCAATCCGCGCGCGTCGCGTACGGTGCCGTTCGTCGCCAAGGTGACCGGCGTTCCGGCGGCAAAGATCGCGGCGCGGATCATGGCCGGCAAGTCGCTGGCAAGCTTTGCATTGCCGCCGCAGAGCTTCGAGTTCGCGGCGGCGCGCCACATCGGCGTGAAGGAGGCGGTCTTTCCGTTCGCCCGCTTCGGCGACCGGGTCGATACCGTGCTCGGCCCGGAGATGAAATCGACCGGCGAGGTCATGGGCATCGACCGCGACTACAATGTCGCCTTCGCCAAGAGCCAGCTCGGCGGCGGCACCCGGCTGCCGAAAAGCGGAACCGTCTTTGCGTCGGTGAAGGATTCCGACAAACCACGCATTCTTGAAACCGTCCGCCTCCTCGCCGGGCTGGGTTTCAAGGTTTTGGCGACATCGGGAACCCAGCGTTTTCTGGCCGAACAGGGCGTCGCGGCGGTCAAGATCAACAAGGTCGCCGAGGGGCGGCCGCATATCGTGGATGCCATCAAGAATGGCGAAGTCCAGCTTGTTTTCAACACCACCGAGGGCGCCACGGCGCTGGCAGACAGCCGGTCGCTGCGCCGCGCAGCCCTCTTGCATAAAGTGCCGTACTACACCACTCTCTCAGGGGCCGTCGCCGCAGCGCAGGGTATCAAGGCCTACCTCGGGGGTGACCTTGAGGTGTGTGCGCTGCAAAATTATTTTGCGGCCGCCTCCGATCCAAGATCTGATCCACTATCGGACTGATCCCAAGATCGGACCGGCCGGAGCGACGGCGCGTGTAGAGACAGGGTTTCAGCCGCGGGGCCGGAGATGCTTCGGCCCGCAACTCGATCTTTGTCTCTACGAGCTACGGAGACAGAGAACGATGGACAAGATTCCGATGACGGCCGCGGGCTACAGCACGCTTAAGTCCGAGCTCAAGCATTGCCAGCAGGTGGAACGGCCCCGCATCATCCAGCAGATTTCGGACGCGCGCACGCACGGCGACCTTTCCGAGAACGCCGAGTATCACGCCGCGAAGGAATCGCAGTCGCTCAACGAGGGCCGCATCGCCGAGCTGGAAGACAAGCTGGCGCGCGCCGAGATCATCGACGTGTCGAAGCTGTCCGGCGAGACCATCACGTTCGGCGCCACCGTGACCCTGATCGACGAGGACACCGAGAAAAAGGCGGTGTGGCAGCTCGTCGGCGAGCCCGAGGCGGACGCCAAGAAAGGCAAGATTTCCATCACCTCGCCCCTTGCCCGCGCTCTGGTCGGCAAGAAGAAGGGCGTCCAGGTCGAGGTCGTCACGCCTGGCGGAGCCAAGGCCTACGAGATCGTCAAGGTCGAGTGGAAATAGCCCACACTTTGTAGTGCGGTGGGCAACGCCCGTGCGTGGGACGACGCGTCTTAGCCGAGGCGACGCATCCGCTCGTCTTGTATCGCTCCAGAAATTCGCCTACGAATCAAAATTGAGCACGTCCGAAATGCGGACGTAAGAAACCGCGCCCGTTGATGGCGGCGCGGACCAACAAAAAACAAAGCCATATCCGGACACGAGCACCGAACGAAGGGGAGGTACTCATGACGACGGTTGCCTTTACGATCAATGGCAAACCCGCGAGCGTTGAGGCTGACGCCGATACGCCGCTTCTTTGGATCGTTCGCGAACATCTCAAACTTACTGGCACGAAATTCGGATGCGGCGCCGGGTTGTGCGGCGCGTGCACCGTCCATGTCGATGGCAAAGCCGTGCGCTCATGCCAGACGCAACTTTCGCAAGTCGCCGACAAGAAGGTGACGACGATCGAGGGCCTGTCGCCCGATTCGAACCATCCGCTGCAGAAGGCCTGGCTGGTCGAGCAGGTACCGCAATGCGGTTACTGCCAATCGGGGCAGATCATGCAGGCCGCCGGGCTGCTGGCGAAAACCAAAAATCCGACACGCGAGCAGATCGTTGAACACATGAACGGCAACATCTGCCGCTGCGGCACATATCCACGCATCGTTCGCGCTATCGAGCGCGCCGCTAAGGAGGGCTGAGCCATGACCGCGCAAGCCAATCACAAACTCGAGAATCCGATGGATCGTCGGGACTTTGTCAAAGGTGCCGCCGGCTTGACCTTCGCCTTTTCGCTGGGCGGCGGCCTTCTCGGCCGGAGCGCCCGAGCACTGGCCGCCGACGCCAGCAAGCTCAATGCCTGGGTTACCATTGGCACGGACAACACGGTAACGCTGCTCTGCCCGTCCGCTGAAATGGGCCAGGGAGTGTGGACTTCGCTGCCGCTGGTTCTGGCCGAGGAACTCGACGCCGATTGGTCGAAAGTCAAGGTTGAATACGCGCCGCCGATTCCCCCGATTTATGGAAATCCGCATCCGGTGTTTCACGGGGCGCAGGTCACTGCCTACAGCACCTCGGTCTCCGGCTACTTTAATTCGCTGCGCATTGCGGGCGCGCAGGCCCGCCGGGTTCTGATCGACAATGCGGCAGCGCAGTGGAAAGTCCCGGCCGCCGAGCTTACGACCGCGGACGGATTTGTCATTCACGCAAAGTCCGGCAAGCGTATCAGCTACGGCGATATTGCGAAATTTGCCACCATTCCTGCGGAGCCGCCGAAGATCACCGCGGCCGACCTCAAGAAGCCGTCGCAATTCAAGCTGATCGGCCACGCCGATGTCCGGCGACTGGACCTTCCCGCCAAGGTCAATGGCACGGCGCGGTATGGAATAGACGTCGTCGACGTTCCGGGCACCGTCTATGCCGCCGTGCTGCAAGCGCCGGCTGAAGGCGCCAAGGCCATGGTCGCCAACCTGGACGATGTCGCCAAGATGAAAGACATCGCGGCGGCCATTCCGCTTCCCTTTGGTGTCGCCGTCATTGGCGGCAGCGTGGAGGCGACGCGGGCGGGCCGCAATGCTCTGAAAGTGACTTGGGACATGGCCGAGAGCCCGGCCAAGGATTTCGACTCTGCCAAAGCCATGGAGGAATATGCCGCTACCGCAAAGGACCCCAAGGCGCAGACGCGTGTTGCCCACAAGATCGGGCCGACGAAGGAGATCCTTGTCGGCTCAAAGATAGTGGAGGCAAATTATTCGTCCCAATACGTCTATCACGCCCAGATGGAGCCGATGAATGCGGTTGCGGTGGTAGCCGAAGACGGCAAGTCGGCAGAAATCTGGACCGGGACGCAGTTCGCCGCACTCATTTCCTTCATCGTCTCCGGCATTCTGAAGACCACGCCGGACAAGATCGTCGTGCACCAGAAGTTTCTCGGCGGCGGTTACGGCCGACGGCTGGGGCCCGACATCGCCATCCAAGCGGTAATCCTAGCCAGCATCGTGAAAAAGCCGGTGAAGCTGATCTTGACGCGCGAAGACGATTTAGCCGCGGCGCGCACGCGACCGATGACCTATCACGCGCTGAAGGCGGGTCTCGACGGCAACAACAATCTGATCGCCTGGTATCATCGGCTGGTTTCCGAGAATGTTGACGCCCTCGCTAATCCGCCTGCGTTCGAGGCCAGCGGCGGCGACGATATCATCGGCTGGGAGGGGATGGAGCCGACGAGTTATGATATCCTGAGTATCCTTGCCGAGGGCGTTCGCAAACAAAACGGAGTACGCGTGTGGCCCTGGCGGGCCATTGGCACCGGCTACAACAAGTTTGCCGCCGAGGCCTTTCTCGACGAAGTAGCCCAAACCATGGGACGCGATCCGCTCGCGCTGCGTTTGGAACTCACCAAGAATCACCCGCGCGCCACCGCTGTGATCAAGGCCGTGGCGGAAATGTCCGATTTCGCCAAGAAACGATCGGACCGTGGCAAAGGCATTGCCTTTTGCAATTACGATGGCACTTACACCGCCTGCGTTGCCGAAGCGTCGGTGGACAAGCAAACCGGGAAAATCAGCGTCCACAATCTCTGGATGGCGATCGATCCGGGCGTCGTTGTGCACCCCGATCAAGTCCACGCTCAGATCGAGAGCGGCCTAGTGTTCGGGTTGAGTGCCGCGTTGTTCGAGGAACTGTCGTTCAAGGACGGCGCGCCTCAAGCCACAAACTTCGATAGCTACCCGGTCCTGCGGATGGCCGATATGCCGGAGATCCACACCAAGATCGTGGCCTCGGACGCATCACCGACCGGCATTGGCGAGGTCGCCGTGCCGACGGTTGCCCCGGCCGTCGCCAATGCGATCGGACAGTTGACCGGTAAACGGCTCCGCGACCTGCCGATGTCGGCCGACCGGGTGAAGAAGTCGCTGGGGTAGCGGCTCGTCCGAACAGCCCTTAACCACGCTTCCCGCCGCGGGGCCGCCTCCGCGGCGTTTCTTTGTCCCGAACCGCCTTTCCGGCGCGCCGCCAAAGCTATCCACCGACCATTGCGGCCCCGGATTGCGTATCTTGCATAGCTGCCTAAAATCCTTACATCTTTGCAACACAAGGCCTTGTCGGTGCTGGGCTCTCGGGCTCGGGACATGGCGGGGAGAGCGATGTAGCCGACTTCACGGGGCTTCCGGTCAGGCCACCTGCGCCGCATCGGCCTCTTAGGGCTCCTCCTGGGCCAGCCTCAAAGGACGGATGAACCGTTGACCAATATCACCCGCGCCAAGCTGCTGATCATCGGTTCCGGCCCTGCCGGCTATACGGCCGCGATCTACGCCGCCCGCGCCATGCTCGATCCGATCCTCATCCAGGGCATACAGCCGGGCGGGCAGCTCACTGTGACGACCGACGTCGAGAATTACCCGGGCTTCGCCGACGTGATCCAGGGGCCTTGGCTCATGGAACAGATGCAGAAGCAGGCGGTCCATGTCGGGACGAAAATCGTCTCCGATCACGTCAGCAAGGTAGATCTGTCGCGCCGTCCGTTCCGGCTCGAATGTGATTCCGGCGATGTGTATCTCGCGGAAACGCTCGTTCTAGCGACGGGGGCGCAGGCGCGCTGGCTCGATCTGCCGTCGGAGCAGAAATTCCGCGGCTACGGCGTCTCGGCCTGCGCGACCTGCGACGGCTTTTTCTATCGCGGCAAGGAAGTTCTGGTGATCGGCGGCGGCAATACCGCCGTCGAGGAGGCGCTGTTCTTGACCAACTTCGCCAGCAAGGTAACGGTCGTGCACCGGCGCGACAGCTTCCGCGCCGAGCGCATCCTGCAGGAGCGCCTGTACCAGAACCAGAAGATTTCGGTGCTGTGGCATACCGTGCTCGACGACATTGTCGGCAGCGAAAATCCGCTCAAGGTCAAGGCGGCGGTGCTGCGCAACATCAAAACCGGCGAGATCACCGAGCGTCCGATCGACGGCATTTTCATCGCGATCGGCCACTCGCCGGCCTCCGAGCTGGTCGCCGGGCAAGTCGAGATGAAGCACTCCGGCTACATCAAGACCGCACCGCATTCGACCGCGACGTCGGTCCCCGGCGTATTCGCTGCCGGCGACGTCGCCGACGACATTTACCGCCAGGCCGTCACCGCCGCCGGCCTTGGCTGCATGGCGGCGCTCGAAGCCGAAAGATTTCTGGCGGCGCATGGCGAAGCCGAGCCGCGCATCGCGGCCGAGTGATTTTCGTCTCTCCCGGATTACTGAACGGCAGGAAGTACGAAAATGGATTGGGACAAACTCAAAGTATTTCACGCTGCCGCTGAAGCCGGCAGTTTTACGCACGCCGGCGAGCAGCTCGGGCTGTCACAATCGGCGGTCTCGCGGCAGGTAAGCGCGCTCGAGCAGGAACTCGCGGTATCGCTGTTCCACCGGCATGCGCGCGGGCTGCTGCTGACCGAGCAAGGCGATCTGCTGTTTCGCACCGCCCACGACGTGTTCATGAAGCTCGAGGCTGCGCGCGCCAAGCTGACCGACAGCCGCGACCGACCGAACGGCGACCTCAAGGTGACGACGACGCCGGGCATCGGCGTGCATTGGCTGACGCCACGGCTTGGGGAGTTTCTCGAGATCTATCCGGAAGTCCACATCACGCTGCTGACGACGGAAGAGGAACTCGACCTCGCCATGCGCGAGGCGGATGTCGCCATTCGGCTGCGCCAGCCGACACAACCCGACCTGATCCAGCGCAAGCTGTTTTCCGTGCACTTTCACGTCTATGCGTCGCCGGAATATCTCAAACGCTTCGGCACGCCGCGCACCTTCGAAGACCTCGACAGTCATCGCGTGCTTATGCTGGGCGGCAATGTTCCGAACTATCTGCAGCGCTCGCTCTACCTCACCGAAGTGGCGCGCAACGGCAAGGGACCGCGCACGCCACATCTCGTCATCAACAATATTCTCGGCATATTGCGCGCTTGTCAGCGCGGCCTCGGCATCGCCATGCTGCCGGATTACCTGGTCGAGGGCGACGGCGGTCTCGTGCAACTTTTCTCCGACAGCGATCCGATCGCGCTCGACGCCTACTTCGTCTATCCGGAAGAACTCAAATCCGTCGCACGCGTCCAGGCGTTTCGGGATTTTCTCGTCGCCAACGCGCAACGCTGGAACCACTAGCCTCCGGCATCGCCCGCGCGAGCGCACGACGCGAAAATTCCGCAACGCGCAATGACGTATTGCATGGCTGGCATGTGACTCACCGCGTTGTGCGGCGCGGAAGCCCTTTGCATATTTCCCTTATTGCTGTGCGACGCAGTTGCCTCGGATCCTCCCAGATCAGCAACGGCGTGGTGCAGTTTCTTCCCCTCTGGAAGGTGATAGCCGGCGCCCCCACGCTGGCGAACTTGAGAACCGGGCCCCTCGAGGCCCGGTTTTTTTATGCGTGGAATATTTTGCGACAAAGCAGATGTTTCGCAGCAAGAATATGCGGGAGAGATTCGGCAGGATCGTTCCATGCGAGGCAAAACCGTCACGGTGAACGACAAGATGCAGCGCGGCTATCGCTACATCCTGACGGCGCCGCCCGGCCGCAATTTCGATCCCGAGTTCAACCCCGAACTAACTCCCGCGGAAATGCTGCGGCTTGGCGTGTTCGGCGGCAAGTACATGACCGACTGCGCCAAGGAGTTTCCGCGCAGCTGGTTCGGCAGCGCGAAACTCGCCGGCAAGCGCCGTGACAACGCGCTGAACTACTTTGGCGTCGACGCCAGCCAGCCCTTGTCGGTCTGGCGCAAAAAGGGGTGGATTCATCCGGACGATCCGCGCGGCTGGTTTCAGTGGTATTGCCGCTACTACGCTGGCCGCCGGATGCCCGACGAGGACGCCCGGCAGATCAAGCGCTGGAAGGCCATCCGCCGCCACGTGCGGCAAATCCAGCGCCATTGCGAGCCAGGTGACGTCACCTGCCGGCCGCGCCAGCGCCAGGCACTGCTTCATTGGGCTTATGATAGCCGCAAGATTTAAGACGCTGTGAGGCCCTTCGGGCTCGCTAGTGCGTCATCGCCGGCGACGCGCACTTCACCAAGTGTTGCCGTGTTCGTGACCGCTTCCAGTCGTGACGGCCGATGTAACCTCCTTTATAGACGGACGGTCATTTGACGCTGGAGCATGATCGTTACGTTCAAGGATCGCGCTCGTGGAGGACAGCAGAATGCTCACACGCAGGCACGCATTGTTTGCTGGCGCGGCCGGACTGGCGGCGCTCATATTGGGCCGCTTCACCTGGGCGCATGCCGCCAAACCCCCGACAAACTACGAAGTCACGCACACCGACGAGGAGTGGAAGAAGCTTCTCAGCCCCGAGGCCTATGAGGTGCTGCGGCACGAGGGGACTGAGCGGCCGTTCACCAGCAAGCTCCTTGACGAGCACCGCGCCGGCACGTTCACCTGCGCCGGCTGCGACTTGCCGCTCTATGCGTCGAAAACGAAGTTTGACAGCGGGACCGGCTGGCCGAGTTTTTGGGCGCCGCTCGACAAGGCGGTCGATGAGACGCGGGACACCTCGTTCGGCATGACGCGAACGGCCGTGTCCTGCCACCGTTGCGGCGGGCATCTGGGACACGTCTTCAACGATGGCCCGAAGCCGACTGGCCTTCGCTATTGCATGAACGGCGTGGCGATGAAATTCGCGCCGGCGGCTCCCAGCGCGAGCTGAACAGCGATCGGATGGCAGCGCGCGGGCGGCGTGTTATTTTGCCGCCCGCATGAGTGTCATCAATCCCAACCCCTTCACCACGCGTCCGGAAATCGACGGCACCTTCGGTGTCGTCGCTTCGACCCACTGGATCGCGACGGCCGTCGGCATGGCGACGCTGGAGAAAGGCGGCAACGCCTTCGACGCCGCGGTCGCCACCGCGTTCACGCTCCAAGTGGTCGAACCGCATCTCAACGGCCCGGGCGGTGACGTGCCGGTCATCGTTCATGACGTGCGGCGCGGCAAACCGGAAGTAATCTGTGGCCAGGGACCGGCGCCGGCCGGCGCAACCATCGCGCACTATCGCAACGAGGGCCTCGACCTCGTGCCCGGCACCGGCCTTCTCGCCGCCTGTGTTCCCGGCACCTTCGAAACCTGGATGCTGCTGCTGCGCGACTACGGCACCATGCCGTTGCGCGAGGTCATCGCGCCGGCGATCGGATATGCGCAAAACGGCCATCCGCTGGTTGAGCGCGCCAATGCCACCATCGCAACGGTAGCGGACCTTTTCCGCGAGCATTGGCCGACGTCGGCGGCGGTGTATCTGCCGAACGGGGCGGTACCGGCGACGGGAACGCTGTTCGCCAACAAGACGCTGGCAACGACTTATCTCCGCATCCTTGCGGAGGCCGAAAGCGCCGGTGGCGATCGGATCGCGCAAATCGAGCAGGCACGAAGCGCCTGGTCGCGGGGCTTCGTCGCGGACGCGATCGATCGCTTCTGCCGCACGCAAGAGGTGATGGACGCAAGCGGCGGCCGCCATCGCGGCGTGCTCACCGGCGGCGACATGGCACGCTGGACGCCCGGCGTCGAAGCGCCGCTGACCTACGACTACGGGCGTTACACGGTCTGCAAGACCGGCCCTTGGGGACAAGGTCCGGTGATGTTGCAGCAACTTGCGCTGCTCAAGGGTTTCGAGATCGACCGTCTCGACCCCGCCGGCGCGGACTTCATCCACTTGCAGGTCGAGTGCGCAAAACTCGCCTTTGCCGACCGCGAAGCATTCTATGGCGATCCGGATTTCGTCTCGGTGCCGACGGCCACGCTTCTCTCCGACGCCTACAATTCCGAACGCCGCCGGCTCATCGGCGACACCGCTTCGCTGCAGCTACACCCCGGATCGATCGAGGGTTTCGGCGCAGTGATCCGGCTCTCGCGCCAGGGTGCGCCGGATGCGGGCGCGGCCGCCGGAGCGGGCGAACCGACCGTCGGCAGGCTCGGCGGTACCCGCGGCGATACCGTGCATTTCGACATCGTCGATCAAGCCGGCAACATGGTCTCGGCCACGCCTTCGGGCGGCTGGCTGCAATCGTCGCCGGTCATTCCCGAACTCGGCTTCTGCCTCGGCACGCGCGCGCAGATGTTCTGGCTCGACGAAGACCACCCCGCCGCGCTCGCGCCGGGCAAACGGCCCCGCACGACGCTCACACCAACGCTGGCGCTGCGCGACGGCGAACCTTACCTCGCCTGCGGCACGCCGGGCGGCGACCAGCAGGATCAATGGATCACCCAGTTTTTCCTGCGTCACGTCCATGCCGGCTTCAATCTTCAGGAAGCGATCGACGCGCCGGCCTGGCATTCCGAGCATTTCCCGTCGTCGTTCTGGCCACGCACGGCCCGACCGGGCGTGCTGGTCGTCGAGGGCCGCGTGCCGCGGGAGACCGTCGCCGAACTCAAACGCCGCGGCCACATCGTCGAAGTCGGTCCGGACTGGTCGGAAGGCCGGCTTACGGCAGCGGTCCGAGACGGCAAACGACGCCGTGCCGCCGCCAATCCGCGCGGCATGCAAGGTTATGCGGCGGGCCGTTGAGGCTGACCGTTGAGGCTGGCCGTCGTGCCTTGGCCGAGCGTTCGTTCGGGATAGCTAGGCCGACACGGTGCGGAGGAAGTCCTCGACCTCGCCGCGCAGTCGCACGGTGGCGTTCTCGACTTCTTCTGAAGCCGCGAGCACCGTTTGCGCCGAGCTGCGCGTTTGCGTCATTCCGCTTGCGACCTCGCCGAGGGTTGCGACGACGTTTTTGCTGCCGATCGCTGCGCTCGCCACGTTGTGCGAGATCTCGCCGGTCGCCACTTCCTGCTGCGCGATGGCGCCGACGACTTCCGACGTGTGGGCGTTGATTTCCTGCATCCGCTCCGTGATCGCGCGGATCGCGGTGACGGCATCGCCGGTCGAACTCTGAACCGACAGGATTTCCTTGGTGATTTCCTCGGTCGCCTTCGCCGTCTGCACGGCCAGCGACTTCACCTCCGACGCGACAACGGCGAAGCCGCGCCCGGCGTCGCCGGCGCGCGCCGCCTCGATCGTCGCGTTGAGCGCCAGAAGATTTGTCTGTTCGGCGATGTCCTGAATGAGCTTGACCACGTCGCCGATGCGCTGTGCGACCTTCGCCAGTGCGGTGATGTCGTCGTTGGTCGCGGTGGCGTCGGCGGCCGCGCTACGCACGATCTGGTTCGTCTGCCCGAGGCGGCGGCTGATCTCCTTGATCGAAGCCGACAATTCCTCCGCCGCAGCGGCCGCCGTTTCGACGTTGGCGGAGGCGTTGTTGGACCCATGCACCGCGCCTTCGGCGCGATGCAGCGTCTGGTCCGACGTCGTCAGGAGGCTTTTGGCTGCCGACTTCATCGCCGCGGCGCTTTGTCCGACGACCTTGATGACGTTCTCGACCCGGCCGCGGAAGGAAGCGATATCAGCGTCGATCGCCACGCGACGCTCCTCGCGGATGCGCAGCGAATCGCGCTCCTCCTCGGCCGCGAGCTTGTCGGTGATGTCGGTATGCGTCGTCACCCAGCCGCCGCCCCGCAGCGGCCGCTGCGCCAACGCGATCATCCGCCCGTCGTCGAACTTGATCGTTCGCGATACCGTGCGGCCTTCGGTTGCCTCCCGGAGGCAGCTTGCGGCGTAAACGTCAGGATCGCCGGAGAACGTGCCCACATCTTTGCGGATGACGAGCATCTCGCGTAGCGGCATGCCGCCGCGCAATTGCTCACGCCGCAAATTGTGCATTTCGATGTAACGCATGTTGCACAGCACGAGACGCGCCGACCTGTCGAACATGCACAGGCCCTGCGTCATGTTGTTGAGCGCAATCCTCGACATCCGGTTGCGCCAGCGCTCCAGCGAAACCGCGTACAGCGCGCCGAGGGCGAGCGCGGCAAGCGCGAGAAGACCCGACAGGATGACGACCACCGCTATCGCGGGCAGCGCGTTCAGCGCGCCGAAGATTCCATCGAGGCCGAAGAAGGCGAAGCAGGCGATGCCGATAGCAAAGCCGAGGATGCCGCTCCAAACGACGACGCCCCACTGGCGGATAGTCTTGGTCAGGGTATGACCGCTGAGCATGGCATGCGCGTCCGGATGAGCTGATTGATGTTAATCGCGGAAGGGTTGTTTTACGGTTAATGAATGGTCGCCAGCGGACCGTTGCGGCCGTTTTCGGGGATGAATCCGGTCCCGAACGCTCCTGGCGCCGGCGATGGCGGCCGAACGCAGCCCTTCCAGGCGACGGGCGACCGAAAACGGCGCTTGCGGCCGAACAGCGATAAGGCGATTGCAAAGCGCCAGCCGTTCGCGCCAGAGCCGATCGATCATCGGGTGGTTGGCGGTCGCGCACGAGTCGGTGCGGGCGATGGTTACGTCGTCGGCGAGTTCGTCGGTGATTACGGCACTGAGGATGACGCCAGGCGAGAAACGCCCGAAGTCCTCGTCGTACGCGATCTTCCAGAACCAGGCGCAAGAGCCGGTGCGCAGAACGATCGTTGTTGCGATCGAGCGCCCGTCGATCCGCATGCTGTCGATCGACACCTTGCCTTCCGCCGCAAGATTACCCACTGCCGCGCGCATGAAATTGTCGAGGCCCGGGCGCCCGGCCGCGGCGGTACCGGCCCTGCCCTTCCAGCCACTCGCTTCGAGCGCCAAGAAATCGTCGATCGCTACGGCCACGGCCGCGGGCTCGGTCGCAGTGGTCAGCAACACCGCGCCGATCTCGGTCAGACGCCGCCAGCACCGGCGCAACTCCTTATGGTGGTGTTTGCTGAGCGACTCCTCAACGTAACGCGACCGGTCGCCGGTCGGCGCCAGTTGCGCCCGTTCGTGGCGATCGAAATCGGCGTTCGGCATCTGCGCGCGTCTGCCGATCGCCTCCAGCGCTGCGGCGAACGGACTGTCCACCGGCAAATAGGGCAGCAGCAGCAATCCCGGCAGCGTCGTATCGGCGGCGAGGTGCGCCAGCCAGGCCGCCGTGATCGGCTCGGCCGCCTCGCGCTCGACCAGCGGCATGCCGAACGGCGCGTAGGGATGCGTCCAGCCGACCAGCACCGGAAGACCAATGCCGTAGCGCCGCTTTTCGACGCGCGCCGGAAAGAAGCCAAGCAACCGGCGCGGCTCGGTCCCCGACCACACCAGCATCGCACCGGCATGGCGCCCGAATACCGACGCCGCGGCGAGCGCAAAGGCCGGCTCGTAGAACACGTTCGGCTCGAGAGAGCGGGCCGCAAGCGCGCGCCACTCGTCGACGATTGGCGCCAGTTGCGTCAGATCACGCCACTCGACGGCAAATGAATTCGCGGCATAGCGATCGGCGAGGACGGCGCGGCGGGCACTGGCGATCGCTGAGGCGGCGCTATCGAGCGCGACGGCTGGCGGCTGATCGGCCGAGGCTCTGACCGCCATGGATGCGCCTTTAAGCTTTGGGCCCGCCGAAAATGAAGCAGTGCAGCCCCAGGCGGCGCTTGGCGACGATGAAGAGACTCGCCGACTCAAACACCAGCGCCACCGAGCTCGCGATTGCGGCACCTGCTAGTCCCAGCCGCGGGATCAGCACGATGCACAGGCCGATGCTCAGCGCAAACGAACCGCCGTAAACCAGCGCGCACGATTGCCGCTCGCCCAGCATGTTGAGAAGCCGTTCCGCCGGCCCGACCGATGAACGAGCCAGAAGTCCGACCGCGATGATGAACATCAGGTAATAACCGGAAACGAATTCGTGGCCGAACAATCGCAGTAGGGGATGGCCGAGCGCGAGCAGGCCGACGATCACCGCGAGCGACGGCCAGAACGTGAGCCGCACGGACAGCTTGAGAAAGGCGATCAGCCCTTCGCGATCGCCGCTGACGTCGTATTCGACAAACTTGTGCGCGATCGTCTGCGACACCGAGTAGTAGATGAACGAGACCAGCGCGATGGTTTTCGAGGCGGCATAATAGATCGCGACCTCGTCGGCTGGCCGGAATTGCGCGAGCACGATGACGTCGGAATAGGTCAACAGATAATAGAACGCCTCGACCATGAAAATCGGCAGCGAGATCGCCAGCCACGTCCGCGCTGCAAAGGCTTTAGGGCCGCTTTCGACTACGCCCGACAGCCGCCGATTGAGAACCGCGATCTGGCCCATGCCGACGCTGATAAGAGCAACGACGCCGATGGCGGTCGCCGTCACTGCGTCGGTGCGCAGGCCGAGCGCGTAGGCGAGACCCATCAGCCCGAGCAACAGGAGCTGGCGCTGCACGTAGACGGGTGACAGTCCCAGATTGACCCAGTTGTAGGAGCGCGCGATGCCGCTCTGCACCGACCAGACACCGAACATCGGCAGCGAGGCGCAGGACAGATAGAGAGGGATCACCGCCGCCGGATCGACGTGCGACCTCAGCAGCCTCACGGCAAGCGCACCGGCGGCGCCGGCGATCGTCCCGAACAGCAGCGCCATCCAGCGGCTGCCGCTGAGAAATCCGCGCAGCAGAGCGAACTGCTTGTGCTCGGTGTATTCGGGGATGAATCGTTGCGCCGAGGAACCGAGCCCGAGATCGACCATGGCGCCCACCAGCAACAGCCAGGTCCAGCCGTAGATGAAGATGCCGAAATCGAAACTGCCCATCCAGCGGGCCAGCAGGATCTGCGACACAAAGGTTATCGCAGCGCTGATGACGCGGATGAGAAAGGCCGCGCCGGCGAGACGATGGATCAGGGAAGAGTCGCCGTCGTCGGCAAGAAGCGCGCGCCCCCGCGCGATTGCACGTTGGATTTCTTCGCCCCAGGGGACGGACGTGCGCAAGAGCGGACGCGCAGCGTGCTCGGAACCGATTGATGCCACAAATACCTCTGCGGCCGCCGCAGGCGGAATGCGGACGACGCAGACGTTGCTAGCAAGGAAGCGTTAACATTCAGTTGGAAGAAATTAACAATTGCGGCGGGAAAAACCGCACGGCCGGCGCGGCGCCGCTCAGTAATCCTTGAGCAGCCGCTCGATGTAGTCGAGCTCTTCCTGCGGGCGCAGCACGTCGCCAAAGCGACGGCGCAGTTCCTCGATGATGCGGCGCGCGCGCTGCACGTCGATCTCGCCCGGCACCTTCACCGTGACATCGTCGCCATAGTCGCGCCCCCGCAGCGGACGGCCGAGCGGGTCGGTGTCGCGTTGCGCGCGCGGCTGTCCGAGCCGGCCGTTCTGCCCCGGACCGGGCCCCTGCCCGAGTTGCTGCTGCATGGATTGGGCAAGACCCTGCGCGCCCTTGCGCAAGGCGTCGAGCGCGCGCCCCTGGGAGTCGACGGCGCCTTCGGAATTGCCGTCGCCAAGCTGGCCCTCGGCTTCGCCCATCGCTTCGCCGGCCTGACCGAGCTGGTCCATGCCGTTCTGGCCTTCGCCGCGCTGGCCCTGCCCGTTCTGGCCAAGGCCGCGGTTCTTGAGTTCTTCGAGCAGCTTCTTGAGCCGGTCGCGCAGCGCCTGCTGGTTTTGCTGGAGGTCGTTAAGGGATTCGTCCTGCTGGTCCTGGCCCTGCCCTTGCTTTCCCTGCTGGCCGCGCTGGCCGTTTTGCCGGCGCTGGTTCTGGCCCTGGCGGAAAGTGCGGTCGCGCAATTCCTGCTGCTTGCCGATCATGTCGCCGAGTTCGTCGAGTTGCGACATCATGTCGTCCATGTCGTCGCCGTTCTGGTCCGGCGACGCCATCTGCAGATTTTCCATCATCTGCTGAAGCTGCTGCAAAAGCTGCTTCGCCGCGTCCCTGGAGCCGTTGCGCGCCATGTTCTCGAGACGATCGAGCATGCTCTTCAGATCGCGCTGGCTCAGCGTCCGCGAATTGCGATCGAGCGGCCGGGCGAGTTGCTGACTATTTCTCATTTGTTCCTGCATCGATTGCAGGAAGCGATCCATCGCGGCGCGCAGCTGATCCATGAGCTGCTTGATTTCCTGGTCGGTAGCGCCGCGTTCGAGCGCCTGCCGCAGCGCCTCCTCGGCGCTGCGCAGATTGGCTTGCGCGTCGGAGATATCGCCGTCCTCGATGCCGACCGCCATTTGCCAAAGCCGCTTGGTCACTTCGCGCAAATCGTCGTCGGTCTTGGCGCGAATGAGCGACCAGAAGATCGAACGGAGCCCCAGATAGATGCCGGGGTTAGGGGTGAATTTCTCCGGCGCCAGCGCCAGCGCGTCGAGCGCGGTGGTGACGAGCGGGCGGGCGTTGGCGTCGAGAGCCAGATTGCGCCGCTGCTCGACCAGCGCGCGCGCCAGCGGCTTGGTGAAGACGCGTTCGGGAAGCCGGAACGTGACCGCTTCGCTGGTGCCTTCGTTGCCGGCCTCGTCGCGGGCGATAAGCGTCATGGTCACTTCGGCGCCGGCCCAGGGATGATCGGTGAGGTCCTTGATGGTCTGCCCGGTGCCGCTTTTGGTGCGCGCCTGCGGCAACACCAGCGCGAACTCGGGTGGACCGAACAGCGGACGAGCGGCCTCGCCTTTCGCCGCCGGCTCGTCCTTGCGGGCGAAAGCGGCGCGGGCCTCGACGACCCCGTAATCGTCCTCGATCCGGTAGGACAAGAGTAGCGAGCCGCGCGCCTGCTGCTCGGGATCCTTCGCGAGCGAGATCGTCGGCGGCTTGTCGGGAATGACGTTGAACGCCCAGGTCAGGTCCTCACCGACGCCGCGCAAAGTCGCGGCACCCGTTGTCGCGATCTTGAACCGATACTCCTGCGTGCCCGTGGGCGCCTGGACCTTCTCGGCGGCCGGCGTGACGCCGCCGGTGCCGGTGATGTCGAGATTGAGCTTGCCCGTCGCGCGCACGACGAGCGTGCTGCCGGCCGGAACGGACACCGGCTCGCCCGCGCCGGCGTCCTGCCGCGCAACCTCGCCCGGATGCATGCCGGCGAGGACGATCGGCGGCTTGCTGGTGTAGGGGGGCGGTGTCACCCAGGCATCGACGCGGAAGTTCGCCGGCAGCACGACACCCTGCCAGTCGAACGCCGCCGCGACGCGCTTCCAGTGCTCGCCCCCGGCGGCGATGAAGGTCGCGATCGCTGCGATCAGGACCAGACCGCGCAGCGCATAGGGATCGCGTGCCGAAAGGCGCGGCGACGGCCATCCGGCCCTGAACGCGCGGGCCTGGGCAAGCGTGCGCTCGACATGCGCGCGCCACAACGCGAGCGAATAGGGGTCCGCCGACGTAACGGCAAGTTCGTCGGCGATCGTCGTCGCCGGCCGATGGCGAACGCCGCTGCCGCGATCGAGCCGGCGCAACGCGTCAACGGCGGCCGGCACGCGCAGCGCAAGAAACGGAACGATCGCCGCGAGCGCGAGGATCGCAAAGGCCGACAGGCCGGCCGCGCGCGCCAGTGGCGGCAGCCAAAGCCAAAGCCCGAGCCACGACACGGTCAGGAACAATCCGATGACCGTGACGAGCCGCGCCAGGGCCGGCCACAGCCGCTCCCAGAAAATCGTCCAGCGTGCGCGCCGCACCGCCATGCCAAGCTGCGATCGGGCGGCCGTCTCGGCGCTCCGATCCGGTGCAGCAGGATGGTTCGATGGAGTATCCGTCACCAAGGTCTCCGCGAGGAAATCTTCACCCGACAACACGTTAACAAGGCGGCGGGTTCAAGGCGTGGAAGCTGAGAGGAAGCCGCACGCCGCGATGTATGACAAGCAAAATCAGAGCCAGCCTGACCGGCGATTATGAGCGATCGGCTTTCACAGCCTGAGGCGCGGCCGCGCCGGAGCCATTCGCCTTTTACAAACAACGAGTTCGGTCGCGCCGGCGGGCATTGCAGGTTGCGGAGCCAGCCGGCGTCATTGAGCCGCGGCGCGCGCGACGATGGGGAGATCGCCGGTCCGACCGCGCCGCAGACCAGCCACGCGCAATGCAATCGTCGTGATTCGCGGCACGGCCCGGTCAAACGGTCGCAGACTTTCAGGTGGTCAAATCCTGCGGCCCCACGCCGTGGACAACCAGCCCGACGAGCGCGACGACGACTTCGTTGCCAGTGTCTTCTTAGCGGCTGTCGGGCCGAGTGGTTTCTTGGGAACCGCCTGGGCGACCGTTTTGGCGACCGGCTCCGGTGTCTCGGGGACCGGCGGTTTGGGCGGCGCCGATTTGGCGGGAGACAACCGGTTCCGCTGCATGAACATGCGTCGCAATTCCGTCTCCGCATTCATCAGCGCCTGTTCGCGCTGAATGCCACCGGGACGCCGCGCCATTTTCTGGAAGTTGGTCTCCACCGAAAAGATGCGTGCGTCCTTGCTCTTGTTGTCAGGCACGGCGTCTATCCCCTGGTCAGTTTGCGTTGCGCGACATCGGTCACGCGCCACTGTGTGCCGGGGGCCGCTACGCGCTCGCTAAACCCCTCAGGTCGTTTTTATCCATTTTGTTGACCGGATTTCCGTACCCGCAAATCGCAGTGCAAGACCCGTCAAGATTTGTTGGTCGGCCGACCCGCTTTCAGGTCTGGCAACGCCGACACCCGGCCGCACGGCAGCGGTGCAGACGCCTCATAGCCACTGCGGCAAGCGATCGAGCGCGATGAGTTCCTCGGCCGTCATGCGCGGCCGCACCAGCGCCCACTCGCCGTTGCGCACCAGCACTTCCGGCACGAGCGGGCGGGTGTTGTAGGTTCCGGCCTCGACCGCGCCGTAGGCGCCGGCACTCATGATGGCAAGGAGGTCGCCGGCCTTCGGCTCGACCAGCGAGCGGTCGAGCGCGATGAAATCACCCGACTCGCACACCGGCCCGACCACGTCCGCGACGATCCGCGGCGCGCCGGCTGCCACCTCGCGCACCGGACGGATGTCGTGATGCGCGTCATAGAGCGTCGGACGAACCAGATCGTTCATGCCGGCATCGACGATGACGAAGGTCTTGGCTTCGCCGCGCTTGAGATAGAGAACGCGCGTCACCAGGATACCGGCATTGCCGACGATCAGCCGGCCGGGTTCGAAGATGAGCTGGCAGCCGAGATCGCGCGTCGCGCGCTTGACGACGGCGGCGTAAGCACTCGGATCGGGCGGCGGCTCGTTGTCCTCGCGATAGGGAATGCCAAGGCCGCCGCCCAGATCGACGTGCCGAATAGTGTGCCCGTCGGCGCGCAGCACCTGGACGAAGTCCGCGAGCAGCGCGAACGCGTCGCTGAACGGATCGAGCTCGGTGATCTGGCTGCCGATGTGCATATCGACGCCGGCGACGCGGACGCCCTTGAGCTTCGCGGCCCGCGCATAGACGTCGCGGGCGCGGCTGATCGGAATGCCGAATTTGTTCTCGGCCTTGCCGGTCGCGATCTTGGCGTGGGTCTTTGGATCGACATCGGGATTGACCCTGATGGAGATATCCGCGGCGCGGCCCTTGCTGGCGGCGATATCGGCGAGAAGCTCAAGCTCCGCCTCGGATTCGACGTTGACGCAGAGAATGCCTTGCTCGACGGCGAGCGCCAGTTCGCGCGCGGTCTTGCCGACGCCGGAGAACATGATCTTTTCCGGTGGGACGCCCGCTTTGCGCGCCCGCAACAGTTCGCCCTCGGAGACGACGTCGGCGCCGGCGCCAAGCCGGGCCAGCGTCGCGATCACGGCCTGATTGGAATTGGCCTTCATCGCGTAGCAGACAAGCGCGTCCACGTCGGCGAAGGCGTCGGCAAACACACGATAGTGCCGCTCCAGCGTCGCGGTCGCATAGCAATAGAACGGCGTGCCGACTGTATCGGCCAGCGTGACAAGATCGACGTCCTCGGCGTGCAGCACGCCGTTGCGATAGGCGAAATGATGCATCGCTGGTGTTTAATGCATGATCCGGAAAATGCCAGTCCCGGGCTCGATCCGGGCTAGCCGTCCGCGGACCGCTTTATTGCAGCAGGAAATCGAGGAAGAACGATTTTTTTTCACCCGCCGGTGCGATCGGATTGCCGTAGGCGTCGAAGCCGTTCTTCTGGGCCGCCTCCTGGGACAACGGAGCGCCGCTGCCGGGAGGACCACCGATCGGCGAAGTGGGCATCAGGGAAGGCGAAGGCGGCGTTGCCGCCGTCGGCGCTGCGCCGACCGCCGGTCCCGGCGGCAATTCCAGCGGCCCAGCGCGTCCGCAAGCCGCCAGCCCAAAGGCGGCCGCGGCGAGCAGCGCCAGTGCGAAACGGATATTTGGACGATTGAAGGCCAAAAAAGTTCCCCAGACCCGCGGAAAGTCCCCAAGCCAATATATCACATCGCATCGGCGCGGCGAGATTTTGGCGGCAACACCTTGCCAGCCCGTTATTCGCCGCTACCCAATTCAGGCCTTGAGCCGTTTCAGCCAGCGTTTGGCCTGGGCGCGGACGTTTTTCGGCGCGGTTCCGCCGAAAACCGCCCGGCTTTTCACCGATTGATCGACCGAAAGCACGCCAAAGACGGCCTTGCCGATGCGCGGCTCGATCGCCTGCATGGCCTCGAGCGGCAGCTGGTCGAGGCTGACGCCCTCCTCGGCCGCCTTCGCAACGATCCGGCCGGTGACATGGTGGGCCTCGCGGAACGGCAGCTTGAGGGCGCGG
This sequence comes from uncultured Alphaproteobacteria bacterium, assembly GCA_963850245.1. Taxonomy (GTDB): domain Bacteria; phylum Pseudomonadota; class Alphaproteobacteria; order Rhizobiales; family Xanthobacteraceae; genus BOG-931. Next base: position 227,421 of record CAWKLA010000008.1, read on the forward strand.
ACCAGCCAGTCGGCAAGGTCGGTGGCGGTGGAATAGCCCTCGCCGGCCGCCTGGCGCATCTTCGCCGCATCGGGCTCCATGTCGCGCACCATGCCGGTCATCGCCGCTATGGACTGCGCCAGCGCGGCAAAGGCGTCGATCGTGCCTTCCTTGTCCTCCTGCATGTCCTTCTGATACGCGAGCGGCAATCCCTTCAGCACCACCAGAAGCCCGGTGAGCGCCCCGACCACCCGGCCGGCTTTGGCGCGAACGAGCTCCGCCGCGTCGGGATTGCGCTTTTGCGGCATCATCGACGAGCCGGTCGTGAATGCATCCGAGAGACTGACGAAACCGACGAGCGGCGACGACCAGATCACGATCTCCTCGGCGAACCGCGACAGATGCACGGCGGCGATGGCGCACGCCGATAACGTTTCCAGCACAAAATCGCGATCGGCGACGGCATCGAGCGAGTTCGCCGTCGGGCGCGCGAAACCGAGCGCCTTCGCCGTCATGGCGCGATCGAGCGGAAACGACGTACCGGCGAGCGCGCCCGAGCCGAGCGGGCTTTCGTTGAGCCGTTGGCGCGCGTCGGCGAAACGGCCGCGGTCGCGCGCCGCCATCTCGACATAAGCGAGCAAATGGTGACCGAGCGTGACGGGCTGCGCCGTTTGCAGGTGCGTGAATCCCGGCATCACCGTTGCGGCATGTTCGAGCGCTTTTTCGGCGAGCGCGCGCTGGTATGCGGTCGAGCGCCGCGTCGATCGTATCGATCGAGTCGCGGACCCAGAGCCGGAAATCGGTCGCGACCTGATCGTTGCGCGAGCGCGCGGTATGCAACCGCCCTGCCGCCGGGCCGATCAGCTCGCCTAGTCGGCTCTCGACGTTCATATGAATATCTTCGAGCGCACGCTTGAACTCGAACTTGCCCGCTTCGATCTCTGACAGGATCGTGTCTAGACCGTGAGCGATGCGCTTTGCATCTTGCGCCGCGATGATGCCTTTTTTGGCGAGCATCGCCGCGTGGGCCTTGCTCGCGGCAATGTCCTGCCGGTACAGGTGGCGGTCAAAATCAATCGAGGCGTTGATCTCCTCCATGATCGGATCGGGCCCGGACCCGAAACGTCCGCCCCACATTTTGTTGCTCATGATGCGTTCGCTGCCGAGGTTCTACCGCCAATGACCGTGCCGTCTGCCGAGCCGTACAACAAGGTGCGCCGCCGCCGCGTGATCGTCGTTGCGGTCTTGTGCGCCATCGTGGCCGCAGCCGTGCTGGCGGGGGTATACGGGATGGGGCGCCTGCGAGGCAATCCGGCTGTCGCCGCCTGTGAACCGGCAGTCAAGACCGCGGCGCGGATAGCACCGCTGGCGCAGGGAGAGGTCGCCGCCCTGACGACGGCGCAAAAGCCCTTCCTGGTGCCCGATCTCGCTTTCAAGGACGCCGACGGCCGCGATCGCAAGCTCAGCGATTGGCGCGGCCGCACCGTGCTGCTTAACCTCTGGGCTACGTGGTGCGTGCCTTGCCGCAAGGAGATGCCGTCGCTCGACGCGCTGGAAAGCAGCATGGGCGGACCGAACTTTCAGGTCGTCGCGATCAACATCGACACCCGCGACCCGAAAAAGCCGCTGACCTTTCTCAAGGACATCGGCGTGACGCACCTTGCCTACTTTTCCGACCGGAGCGCGAAGGTGTTTCAGGAACTAAAACTCGCCGGCAGGGCATTCGGCATGCCGACGACGCTTGTCATCGACCGCTCCGGCTGCGAGATCGGCCAAATGGCCGGACCGGCGGAGTGGTCGAGCCCGGATGGCGTCAAGCTGATAAGCGCCGCGATCGGCGGCTCGTGACCGGCCGGACAAGCCCTTCTCGTGTTAGGAGGGTTCCGCTCCGCCACTTACCCTCCAGCATCCGAAGTCCGGTCAGGCAATGACACGCTCGCGCCGCGGCAATTTGCTCATCATTCTCATTCTCGGTGCGATGAGCACCGTCAGTCCTTTTTCCGTCGACATGTACCTGCCGGCATTCCTGGAGATCGCGCAGGACCTTGGGACCACGCCGGCCGCGATTTCGTTCTCGGTCTCCGGCTATTTCATCGGGCTGGCGCTGGGGCAGCTTTTCTACGGACCACTGCTGGACCGCTTCGGCCGTAAAAGGCCGCTTTACGCGGGCCTGAGCCTGTTTATCGCGGCTTCGTTCGGCTGCATCGCCGCGGGTTCGGCCGGTGTGTTCGTCGCGTTCCGCCTGCTTCAGGCGATGGGCGGATGCGTTGCACAGGTCGGCGCCACCACAATGGTACGCGATTTCTTTCCGGTGCAGGAAAGCGCCCGGATCCTTTCCCTGCTGATCCTGATCCTGAGCGTCTCGCCGCTGTTCGCCCCATCAGTCGGCAGCCTGTTCGCCACCACGATCGGCTGGCGATGGATATTCGTTGTTCTCGCCGCATTCGCGCTGCTGCTGATCGTCCTGATCGCGGCTCTTCTTCCCGAAGGCCGCAAGGCCAACCCTGACATCTCGCTGCGGCCGCGCGCCGTCCTCGCCGGATTCGGCAGGGTTATCAGCCTTCCACAGTTTTACACCTATGCCGTCGGTGGCGCTTTCTCGTTCGCCGGGTTGTTCGTCTACGTCGCCGGCTCGCCGATCATATTCATCGACACGTTTCACGTCGGTCCGCGCGCCTATGGGCTGATTTTCGCGATCCTCGCCGGCGGGTTCATCGGCGGCAGCCAAATCAACGTCTGGCTGTCGCGGCGTTACCAAGACACCAGGATTTTTCGAACCGCGCTGATCTGCCAGAACGTCATCATGCTGGCGATCGTGGTCGGCACCTGGTTCGACTGGTACGGTCTCACGGCAAATGTCGTGCTGCTGCTGTTGTACCTGCCGTTCTGCGGCATCGCGTATCCGAACGCCGCGGCGATCGCGCTGGCGCCGTTCAGCAAGAACATCGGCAGCGCCGCCGCCCTGCTCGGCTTTCTGCAAATGGGGATCGGCGCGCTGTCGTCGACCGGCGTCGGCCTGCTGCGCTCGTCCAGCACGCTGCCGATCTACCTGGTGATGGCCGCAACCGCGTTCGCTGGACTGGTGATCGTGTTTGCGAGCAAAGGCCGGGCCCGGGTCGACGAACCTATGCTGTGACGTCGAGGTTCGTTCCGATGCCGGCGGCGGCATTGGCCAGCGGCGCGAAACTCTGTTGCGCCGCATTGACCAGATTTGCCACCGAGGCGCCCTGGTCCGCATTCATGCGCGCCAGCCGCGCCGCCACGGCAAGCTGCATCATGCCGGTCTGGGCGCCCATGATCGCGGTGACGAGACTCAGGTCCATAAACTGAGGTCCGGAAGCTCAGGTCCACTTCTACGGCTTGTTTAGCCCGCCGGCCTTAAGAGCGCGTTGACGCGGCCTCATGGTTGACAGAACGTTAACCCGTGGCACGCGGCCGGCCTCAATCGGCGCTACAATTGCGCATGGCTTTGCTTCTTCTCCGCGCCTTTGCCTACGCGCTGGCGTTAGCCGCGATTTCGGCGGCGCATGCGCAAACCGGACAGCCGCATGGCCACGCGGACTGCGGCGAAATCGAACGCAACTTCGACCTGGTCAAAGCCGACGCCGTGTCGGTACAGATCAACATCGCGCTGTTCGCCGCGGCCGACCGGGGTTGCGAGACCTTGGCGAACAGGCTCCTCGATGTGGGAGCATCATTGTTGGCGCGCGACCGCCGCGGCGCCATGCCGCTCGCCCACGCCGCGCGCGGCGGCCACCGCCAGCTCGTTGAATTGTTCCTCGCCAAGGGCGCGCCAATCGACGCCCGCAATGTCGACGGCGGCACGGCGTTATTCGCCGCGGCCGAAGCCGAAAAGCATTCGACCGTCGCCCTGCTGCTGGCCGACGGCGCCGACCCGAACCTCACTGGCCGCTCCGGGCTGACGCCGCTCATCGCCGCGTCGTTCAAGGGCAACGACCGCATCGTCGAGACTCTTCTTGCTCATGGGGCCGATCCGAAGGTGCGCGACACGACCGGCAAGACGGCGATCGTCTATGCGGCGTCGCGCGGCTTCGACGGCATCGTGCAGCGGCTGCTCGATGCCGGAATCGATCCGCGCGAGCGTTATGGCAACGACCTCACCGCCCTGATGTGGGCCGCTGGGCACGACGAGGGAGTCGGCGCCGGCGCCATCGAGCGCGTCATCGATCTTCTCGTTGCGCGCGGTGCCGCGCTTGACGCCGCCGACAATCGCGGCCGCACCGCGCTGATGATCGCCGCCTCGCTTGGCGACGCGGCAACAGTCGGCGTCCTGCTTCAGCGCGGCGCCGACCGCTCGCTTAAAGACAAAGAGGGAAAGACGGCCACCGATCTGGCCACGAACGCGGAGGCCCGGGCGCTGCTCGGCCGATAGTCATCTCATCCCGGCGAGCCACGTTGCCAGCGCCGCGATGTCCTTTTCGGAGATCGCCAGCATCAGATCGTGCATGCCGGGATTGTTGCCCCGGACGCCGCTGCGGAAGTCGGTCATCGTCTTGTCCAGATAGCCACGCTCCTGGCCGGCAAGCCGCGGCTGGGTGCCGTCGCCGATGAATCCCTGCTGATGGCAACTGGTGCAGACAACGGACGTGTTGGCGCGCTGCGCCAGCACCGCCTCGTCCGGCGTGGCGTGCGGCTGTTGCAAATTGGGCCACGCTTTTTTTGCGAAATATTGCGCCAGCGGCATCAGATCGGCGCGATCAAGGCCCTCCACGACCGCCGTCATTTGATCGTTCTTGCGTGCGCCGGACTTGAAATCCCGCAACTGGAAGAAAAGATAGCCCAGATTTTGCCCCCAGATGACGGGCACCGCAATAACCTGCTGCTGCGGTACGCCGCTTTCACCGTGACACGCCGCGCACAGCTGCGCCTTTTCTTCGATGCTTTCCGCGTGTGCCGCCGCCGGGAGGATCGTCAGTGCGAGTGCCAACAGAGTAGACAGTCTTCTCATTCCGCCAAACGTCCCCACAAAAATCGGACGGGGCCGTTGCCGGTCCCGTCCTAGCCATCGTTACAGCCCAACCAGGTTTCGTCAGTCCAGGGTAAACGCGACGATGCTGTTGCCGCGCCTGGAATCGACCTGCACGTTGCCGCCAGCCGCCACCACAATGAACTGCTTGCCGCCGACCGTATAGGACGACGGCGGCGCATTGACGCCGGCGCCCGCCTGGAATTTCCAGAGAACGTTGCCATTCTTGGCGTCGAAGGCCTTGAACCAGCCGTTGCTCTCGCCGGCAAACACGACACCACCGGCGGTCGCCAGAATGCCGCCGATCATCGGTTGCGGCGTTTTCACCTGCCATTTGATCTTGCCGGTGTCGTAGTCGACTGCCGTCACGTTGCCGGCCTGAACGCCGCCGGGGACGTTGGTGAACGCGCCGCCGAGCCAGAGTTTGCCCTCGGGATAGGCCGCGCTTGCCACGGTGTAAGTCATCTCCTGCTCGAGATTGATCGCATAGGCGAGGCTGAGACCCGGGTTGGTCGCTATAGGTGACCATTCCACGCCGCCATTGGCGCCCGGGAACATGCGCGCCGATTTTGCATCGAGCGGCTGGGTCGGCGTCGGCAGCACCCACCGGTCCTTTTGCGACACCATCGGCTCGGAGAAGCGGATCAGACTGCAATCCTTGCGATCGTGCACATAGACGTAGCCGGTCTTGCCGGCGTGAAGGACGGCAGGGATGGCCTTGCCATCCTTGTCCTTCGCATTGACCAGTACGGTGGGGCTTACGGCGTCAAGGTCCCACACGTCGTGCGGCACATACTGAAAGTGGCAGGCAAGCTTGCCGGTATCGAGATCGACCGAAACCAGCGAGTCGGTATAGAGGTTGTCGCCGGGCCGCACCGCGCCGTCGAGATCGGGCGAAGGGTTGCCGACGACGAAATAGATACGCCTGGTCGCGAGATCGACCGAAGGATTCTGCCACACGCCGCCGCCGAGTGTTTTGTAGGGATCGCCGCTTTTGGCGAGCGCCTCCTTCTCGGCGGCAATGTCACGATGCATGTCGCGGCCGGTCGCATCTTTGGTCGCCCAGACGCCGACCGAGTTCTCCGGAGTCGTGTAGAAGGTCCACAACAGCTTTCCGTCGTTGGCGTCATACGCCTTGACGAAGCCGCGGATGCCGTATTCGCCGCCGTTGGTGCCGATCAGGATTTTTCCGTCGACAGCAGTCGGCGCCATGGTCTCGCTGTAGCCCAAAGACGGGTCCGCGATCTGCTCCGACCAAACCGGCTTGCCGGTCTTGGCGTCAAGCGCGACGAGCTTCGCGTCGAGAGTGGCGAGATATACTTTGTCGCCGAGCACCGCCACGCCGCGATTATTTGGTCCGCAGCAATAGACGGTGATCGGACCCATGTCGTGCTTGTAGTGCCAGATCTGCTCGCCGGTCTGCGCGTTGAGCGCATAGACATGATCGAACGAGGTGGTGACATACATCACGCCGTTGACGACGATGGGCGAGGTCTCCGTAGACTCTCTCACGTCGGTCTGGAAAATCCAGGCGACGTGCATGTTCTTGACGTTGGACGTGTTGATCTGATTGGCAGGGTGGAAGCGGGTCTGATTGTAGTTGCCGTTGGTCGCCAGGAAATTCTTGCTGTCGCTCGCCGCGTTGTTGAGCATCGCCTGGGTGACCGTCGGTATCTGCACATTGGCCACGTTGCCCCCGCCGCCACCCCCGCCGGTCTCCTGCGCGGCAGCAAAACCTCCAAGCGGAAGCACCATCGTTCCCGCAAGCAGCATCGCTTTCCCGATTCGCGTCATGGATATCCTCCCGGGCGCTCGAGGCGCCTATAGCGGCGGTTGTTCCCGCCGCGCTTTGCATGCGTTGAAGCGCAGCAAACGTGACAATGGAAGCGTGGGCTGTCAACGGCAGATAAGCAGATCGCAGCAAACATTCGTGGGCAAAAGCCCAAAACGACGAAGTCCCGGCGTTGGAAATGTTGCAGCCGCAACGAGCAGCGGGAGGCGCTTCGCGCAGCCTGCTCCGGCGGCGCGCCGCAGCCCTAGGTGTCGTTGGCGACTTCGTCCTTCCAGGGCAATTGATCGAACGGCGGCTGATAGCCTCTCGACCGATAGCGGTCTTCGGGCACGTCGAGTTCCTGGTGCTCGTCGTATTTGACGTGAACGCTCGGCTGATCGCCGTCGCCGTTACGCTCCCGGTAAATGCCGCGCGGTTCCATAAATCCAAGATATCGAACGGCGCGACCGGACGCCATTGCGATCGGAAATCCCGCCGGGGCAGCGTCGCTTGACAGCGATCTTTGCCGCCCTATACTTAACTATATGGTTAAGTATAGCAACGACGGCCCGCTTGATCGCACCTTCGCCGCTTTGGCCGATCCGACGCGGCGGTCGATGCTGGCGCGGCTTGCCGAGCAGCCGGATATTTCGGTCAGCGCGCTCGCGGCGCCGTTTCGTGTCTCCCTGCCGGCGATCATGAAACATCTCGACGTATTGTCCGACGCGGGGCTGGTGTCGCGGACCAAATCAGGCCGCACCGTCACCTGCCGTCTCAATGCGGCGCCGATGCACGGCGCAATCGCCTGGCTCAATCGCTACGAGCGGTTCTGGTCCGAGGCGCTGTCACGCCTCGCCGATTTTTTGGAGGAGCAAGAGTCATGTCCGTCGACACCGCCGTCAAACCGAGTCTCACCATCAAGCGACGCCTCAAAGCGTCCCCAGCCCAAGTCTTCGCCGCCTGGACCGATCCGGAAAAAATAAAGCGCTGGATGGGACCTGGCGAAATCGTCACCGTGCGGGCCGAAAGCGATCCCCGCAAGGGCGGCCGTTATCTGATCCTGATGCGCTCGCCGAACGGCGAGCCGCACGATGTCGGCGGCGTTTATCGCGAGGTCATCGCCAACGAGAAGCTGGTGTTCACGTGGGCCTGGCACTCCACCCCGGAACGCGAATCGCTGGTGACGGTGCTGCTCAAGCCGGACGGCGACGGCACGTTGCTCACCCTGACGCACGAGCAGTTCGCCGACGAGGCGACGCGCGACGGCCATAACCAGGGCTGGTCCGGCGCGTTCGACAAGCTCGAAAAGCTGTTCGTATGAGCGACACAATATTGCAGGAAGCTTGATCCGCAACGCATCTCGCGATCGCCAACGCTGGAGCAATTCGATGGCATGGTCACACGGACACTTTCACTGGAACGAACTGATGACGCGCGACGTTGCGCGCGCCAAGAACTTCTACGCCGACGCGATGGGCTGGACCTTCGAACTCGATGCCGATGCCCGACGGCGGCACCTACTGGCTCGCCAATGCCGGCGGCACACCGGTCGCCGGCATCTTCGATATCAGCGGCGCGGAATACAAGGACGTTCCCGAAAGCTGGATGCCCTACATCGCCGTCGATGACGTCGACGCGCGCGTGAAGAAAGCCGCCAAGGCAGGCGCCACGGTCATGAAGCCGGCATTCGACGTGCCCGGCGTCGGCCGGATCGTCATCCTGGCAGAACCGGGCGGCGCCGGTGTCGGCTGGATGACGCCGGCGGAGTGATCGACCCGTTCCTCGCCGGACCGGCAGAAACAGACAGGAGCTGAACATGGAACCGCATAGGGTCGTTTCCCATGACGAATGGCTCGCGGCGCGCAAGGCGCACCTTGCCGACGAAAAGGCGTTCACCCGCGCCCGCGACGCCTTGAGCCGCAAACGGCGTGAACTGCCGTGGGAGAAGATCGAGAAGAATTACGTGTTCGACGGTCCCAACGGCAAGCAGACCCTGGCCGATCTGTTCGCCGGCAAAAGCCAGCTCATCGTCTATCACTTCATGCTCGGTCCCGACTGGGAAGAGGGCTGCCCAAGCTGTTCGCTGCTGGCCGATCATTTCGACGGCTCGGTCGTCCATCTTGCGCAACGTGACGTCGCCCTGGTCGTGGTCTCGCGCGCCCCGCTGCAGCAGATCGAGAAGTTCAAGCGCCGCATGGGCTGGCACTTCAAGTGGGTGTCGTCATTCGGCAACGACTTCAATTTCGACTATCAGGTATCGGCGTCGCCGGAAGAGAAGGCGACCGGAGTCACGATCTACAATTACGCGGAGACGGAATTCCCCAGCGAGGAGCGGCCGGGCGCCAGCGTGTTCTTCAAGAACGCCGCGGGCGAGGTGTTCCACACCTATTCGAGCTACGGACGCGGTCTCGACATCCTCATCGGCGCTTACAATTTCCTCGACATCGCGCCGAAGGGCCGCGACGAGGCCGGCCTGAGATACGGCATGGCGTGGGTCCGCCACCATGACAAGTATGACGGCGCCGCAGTCGATCCCAACGCAGCTTATCAGGAGCCGAAATCTTCACCGGAAACAAAGCCTTCGGCCTCGTGCTGCGATTGATCGCCAGGACGGATTTCATCTGATCGAAGAGGTGATCGCGGATGTTGTTTGATCTGCGGTAGTATTGGCGCGCTGAGGAAAACTTTGAACAAGTTATAAGGGGAGAAAAGCAAAATGTCTGTCGAAATGAAATATCTGGCCTTTACGGCCATGCTCACCGCGGCGCTGTGGATTCCGTATATCGTGGCGCAAGTCATGACCAACGGATTTCTGACGCCCCCGGATTATACCGATCCGACGCCGCGGCCGGTGCCGAACTGGGGCAAACGCGCGCATCGGGCCTATCTCAACGCCGCCGAGACATTCGCGCCATTCGCGGCCTTGATTATCCTGATCCAGCTTGCCGGCAAGGCCACACCGATGACGGCGTTCTGGGCCGTAAGCTATTTCTGGCTGCGCGTGGCGCACGCCGCGGTCTTCCTGGCCGGCATTCCCTACATCCGCACGCTGATTTTCGTGCTCGCCTTTGTCTGCATCGTCGGTCTGTTTTGGGGACTGATCCAATAAGCCGCCGATAAACCAGGCCGTCTTCATGCCCGACCGTAGCGCACGGAGCGCGGCGTTGCTCCGCTCGTTACGTGCCGGGCATCCATTGTTCGGAAAGCGTCGTTCGGGAAGTAGCGAACGGGCCGCGTTGCGACTCCGTCCGATCGCGGCGGTTATCGCGTCGGAACGGGCTTCTCGCCGCGATAGTCATAAAAGCCGCGCTGGGTCTTGCGGCCGAGCCAGCCGGCTTCAACGTATTTCACCAGCAGCGGGCACGGCCGGTATTTCGAATCCGCCAGACCCTCGTGCAGCACCTGCATCACCGAGAGGCAGGTATCGAGCCCGATGAAGTCGGCGAGTTCCAGCGGACCCATCGGATGGTGCGCGCCCAGCCGTAGCGCCGTGTCGATCGCCTCGACATTGCCGACGCCTTCATAGAGCGTGTAGATCGCTTCGTTGATCATCGGCAGCAGGATGCGGTTGACGATGAAGGCCGGGAAATCTTCCGATACCGCGATCTGCTTGCCGAGATTGGTGATGAACTGCTTGGTCGTTTCGAAGGTCTCGTCGTCAGTGGCGATACCGCGGATGATTTCGACCAGCTCCATCAGCGGCACCGGATTCATGAAATGAATGCCGATGAAGCGCTCCGGGCGGTCGGTGGCGGCAGCGAGCCGCGTGATCGAGATCGAAGACGTGTTGGTGCCGACGATGGTCTCGGGCTTCAGCGAAGGACACAGCGCGGAGAAGATCTTGCGCTTGACCTCCTCCTTCTCGGTGGCCGCCTCGATCACCATGTCGCACTCGGTGAGATCGGCGAGCGTCTTTGCCGGGCTGATGCGCTTGATGGCGGCGTCGCGCTCTTCCTCGGTGATGCGCTGGCGGCTAACCTGGCGCGCCAGATTGCCGCTGATGACGGCGATGCCCTCGGAAATGCGCTCGGCGACGATGTCGTTGAGCAGGACGTGAAGGCCGGATAGCGCGCAGACATGCGCGATGCCATTGCCCATCTGTCCGGCGCCGATCACGCCGACGCGGCGGATGGCGTGAGCCTTGCCGCCGCCATGGTCGCCGCGCGTCTTCGGTCGGTCCTTCACTTCGACCATCTTCGCTTACCTTCTTCGAACGGCCTGCAGCCCCGGGTCAACGGCCGTGCTTCTCGAGCTCCTGGGCCAGTTCCGGCAGGGCCTGATAGAGGTCCGCCACCAACCCATAGTCGGCGACCTGAAAGATCGGGGCTTCCTCATCCTTGTTGATAGCAACGATCACTTTCGAGTCCTTCATGCCGGCGAGATGCTGAATAGCACCTGAAATGCCGACGGCGATATAGAGGTCCGGGGCCACAACCTTGCCGGTCTGTCCGACTTGCCAGTCGTTCGGCGCATAGCCAGCGTCCACCGCGGCGCGCGAGGCGCCGACCGCGGCGCCGAGCCTGTCGGCGACCGGCTCTATATATTTGGTGAAGTTGTCCCGGCTTTGCATCGCCCGGCCGCCGGAAATAATGATCTTGGCCGAAGTCAGTTCCGGACGCTCCGACTTGGACAATTCCTCGCCGACGAAGCCGGATATGCCCGGGTCGGCCGCCGCAGCCGCTGGCTCTATCGGGGCGGAGCCGCCATCGCCTGTCGCCTGGAATGCCGCGGTGCGCACCGTGATGACCTTTTTCGGATCGAGCGAGCGCACCGTCTGGATGGCGTTACCGGCATAGACCGGCCGTTCGAAGGTATCCGGCGCTACGACCTTGATGATCTCGGAAATCTGCATCACGTCGAGCAAAGCCGCAACGCGCGGCATGATGTTCTTTCCGCTCGTCGTGGCCGGCGCCATGATCGTCTCGTAGGGGCCCGCCAGCGACACGATCAGTGCGGCAGTGGGCTCGGCGAGCATGTGCTCGTAGGCCGGCGCGTCGGCCAGCAGCACTTTCTTGACGCCGTCGAGTTTGGCCGCAGCGTCGGCAGCGGCTTTACAGTTATGGCCGGCGACGAGGATCTGGACGTCGGCGCCGATTGCCTTGGCCGCGGTCAGCGCCTTGCTGGTCGAGTCCTTCAGCGATTTATTGTCGTGCTCGGCGACAAGAAGGGTCGGCATCAGATCGCACCCGCTTCGTTCTTGAGTTTCTCGACGAGCTCGGCGACGGTCTTGACCTTGACGCCCGCCTTGCGCACCGGCGGCTCGGTAGTCTTGACGATTTCAAGATGCGGCTTGGTGTCGACCCCGTAATCGGCGGCGGTCTTTTCGTCGATCGGCTTTTTCTTCGCCTTCATGATGTTGGGCAACGATGCGTAGCGCGGCTCGTTCAAGCGCAGGTCGGTGGTGACGATGGCCGGCATCTTGAGCTTCACCGTTTGCAGGCCGCCGTCGACTTCGCGGGTGACCATGATCGCTTCGCCGTCGACCGCCACCTTGGACGCGAACGTGCCCTGCGGCCAGCCAAGCAGCGCCGCCAGCATCTGGCCGGTCTGATTGGAGTCGTCGTCGATTGCCTGTTTGCCCATGATGACGAGACCGGGCTGTTCCGCGGCGACGATCGCCTTGAGGATCTTTGCAACCGCAAGCGGTTCCGCGCTGCCCTCGGTCTTCACCAGAATGCCGCGGTCTGCGCCCATGGCGAGTGCCGTTCGGATCGTCTCGGCGGCCTGCGCGGGCCCGATTGAAACGGCAATGATCTCCGTCGCCTTGCCCGCTTCCTTGAGCCGGAGCGCCTCTTCGACGGCGATTTCGTCGAAGGGATTCATCGACATTTTGACGTTGGAAAGTTCGACCCCGGAGCCGTCAGACTTGACCCAAATCTTCACGTCCTTATCGACCGCCCGTTTGACGGGCACGAGAATCTTCATGGCCTGCTTCGACTGTCCCGGTCTTTGCCCGCAGGGTCCGACGCGCCTGGAGCACGGCGATGCTGCGGTGCGGGAACGTAACGGCGGGCGCGCTTGCGGTCAACGCCACGGGAGGCGGCCGAACCGGCTTGGAAGCACCTGAACAGCCAGGGAAGTACCTGAATAGCCAAGGAAGCATCTGGGGCGCACCGGCCGGCATGCTGGCCGCGGCCCGGATGCTCTCCCCCGACCGCGGCCGCGCCCTAGCGGTTCTGCCCCGGCTGCCAAAGCACATCGCGCGCGCCCTTGTCGTTGGCATAGCGGGCGGCGACAAACAAATAATCGGACAACCGATTGACGTATTGCAGCACTTCGGGCGTGACGCTCTCGTCCGCCTGGTCCCTGAGCTCGGCGATCAGCCGTTCGGCGCGCCGGCATATCGTGCGGGCAAGATGCAGATAGGCCGCCGCCGGATAGCCGCCCGGCAAAACAAAAGATCGCAGCGGCTCCAGTTCGGCGTTGAGACGATCGATTTCGCTTTCCAGCCAGGTCACTTGCGCGGCGGTGACGGTGAGCCGCGCGCCGCCCGGCCCTTTACCCTTGCCCGGCGTGCACAGGTCGGCCCCGACATCGAACAGATCGTTCTGGATGCGCGACAGCGCGCGGTCGAGCGCGGCCTCGCCGACCGTATGCAGCCGGGCAATTCCGAGCGCGGCGTTGGTCTCGTCGAGCGTGCCGTAGGCCGCGATCCGCAAGTCGTATTTCTTGCGCCGCTCGCCGGTGCCCAAGGCCGTCGTGCCGTCATCGCCGGTTCGGGTATAGATCTTGTTGAGGACCACCATCGTCGGCCTCCCCGATATCCGAGTTTGCCAAGACTCTATTTGACCATCAGTCGGTCTATTTGGACATCGCCCAGATCGTGATCATGATGATCACGATGGCGACGAACTGGAGCAGAACCCGCAGCCGCATCAGCTTCTGCGAGGTATTGCTCGAACCGCCACGCATCATGTTGACGAGGCCGAGCAGCAAAACCACCGCGACGGCGCCGATGGCGACCGGAACAAGTCCGTGAGACAGAAAATGAGCCATAAGGCTACTTAGAGCGCATCGCGGCGGGGTTCAACCGCACGTTCGGTCACACCCCGAGGCGCGCCTATGGCTCAGGTCCGAAGTGTGCCGGCCGCGGACCTGTCCGCTCAGTTCGACCCGTCGAGCAACCGCCGCGCGATCACGTGCGCCTGGATTTCGGCTGCGCCCTCGAAAATGTTGAGGATGCGCGCGTCGCAAAGGATCCGCGATACCGGAAACTCGAGCGCGAAGCCGTTGCCGCCATGAATCTGCACGGCGTTGTCGGCGGCCGCCCAGGCGACGCGCGCCGCCAGGAGCTTGGCCATTCCGGCCTCGAGATCGCAGCGACGGCCGGAATCCTTCTGCCGGGCGGCGTAATAGGTGAGCTGACGCGCGATCATGATTTCTACCGCCATCATCGCCAGCTTGTCCGCGACGCGCGGGAAATTGGCGATCGGCTCGCCGAACTGCACGCGGGTGGTCGCGTATTCCATCGCCTGTTCCATCGCGGACTGGGCAACGCCGACGGCGCGCGCGGCGGTCTGGATGCGGGCCGACTCGAACGTCGCCATGAGTTGCTTGAAGCCGAGCCCCTCGACGCCGCCCAGGAGATTTTCGGCCTTCACCGCAAAACCATCGAAGGCAATCTCGTATTCCTTCATGCCGCGATAGCCGAGCACCTCGATCTCGGTGCCCGACATGCCGGCCGCCGGGAACGGCCGCTCGTCGCTGCCGCGCGGCTTTTCCGCCAGCAGCATGGAGAGGCCGCGATAGCCTTTCTCGGCCGGATTGGTGCGAACCAAGAGCGTCATCACGTCGGCGCGCACCGGGTGGGTGATCCAGGTCTTGTTGCCGTACACTTTGTAGGTGTTGCCCTCACGCACCGCGCGCGTCTTGAGCGAAGCGAGATCGGACCCGGTATTCGGCTCGGTGAAAACCGCCGTCGGCAGCACTTCCCCGGACGCGATCTTCGGCAGCCATTTGCGCTTCTGCTCTTCAGTGCCGCTGCCGAGGATCAGTTCGGCGGCGATCTCAGAGCGAGTGCCGAGGCTGCCGACGCCGATATAGCCGCGCGAGAGTTCCTCGGACACGACGCACATCGATTCCTTGCCCAGCCCCATGCCGCCGTAATCCTCGGGGATGGTGAGGCTGAACACGCCAAGCTCGGACATCTGGGTGATGATATCGAGCGGGATGTATTCGTTGCGCAGGTGCCATTCCTGCGCATGAGGCACGACCTGGCCGTCGGCGAACTTGCGCATTTCCTCGCGGATCGAGTCGAGCGTTTCCTCGAGCCCGGTCGCGCCGATGGTCGGCTCCTGCCGCTCGCGCATCAATTCGGCGAGCCGGGCCCGGCGCTGCGCAGTGTTGCCGTAGGCGATCAGATGCTCGACGGCGGGATTCATCCGTGCCGCCACCGCCGCCGGGCCGAGCCCCAGGTCGGCGAGACGCACGATCTCGCCCTGGCTCATCGGGATGCCGCCGACGATCTGGGCCAGGTATTCTCCGGCGCCGATGCGGACCAGAAGCTCCTCGACTTCGCCGAAATTCCCGATCGCCGAGAGCCGCTGCACGTAGGACGCGAGCTGACGCAGCGCCTCGACGTAGGTCGCGAACCAGGCCAGGCCGTGGGTGGCGCGTTGCTCGCGATCCAGCGCACGCGCGACAGCGCGGCCCTCGCGCACCACACGCTCGGCAACCGCCCGGCGTGCGTCGGCGAACAATGCATCGACGGCGGCGACCGCCTGGTTCAACGTCCCGATCAGTTCTTTTTCGGCGGACATGGCGTGAAGCGGCAAGCGACATAACAGGGGCTCCGATGAGCTCGTTTGGACGATCCCGGCGGCAGCCAACCTTACGCGTGCAGTGCACAAAAAGCCAATCGTCCGTCCCGCCCCGGCCGCAGCGGCGCAGACATTGACGCAACGCGTTGACAGACCGGATTGCGTCGCCATTGTCTGGGCGAACTACACAGAAACGAACGGGGGAGAGGGCGTTGCCCCAGGGTGCAATCACTCATCGCAATCGGCAATCGGTCAATCCTGTCTTCAACCACCGCAAGCTCAAGCTCGGCACGTTCCAGACCAATCTCGACTACGGTTGCCTGATGGCCGACATCGAGGGCCGGCTGAAAATCAGTTGGCGGAATACGGTGGCGCTGGCGAAGCTCGCCGACGAAATGGAGTTCGAGGCGCTGGTGCCGGTGGCGCGCTGGCGCGGCTTCGGCGGCAAACTCAATCCGGCCGGACCCGGCTTCGAGACCTACACCTGGGCCTCGGGAATAGCGGCCTCGACCAACGCCGTCGGCGTCGTCGCCACCTCGCATTGCTCGATCAACCATCCGATCGTCGCGTCGAAGCAGGGCGCCGTGATCGACCATATCTCCGACGGCCGCATGATCCTCAATATCGTCACCGGCTGGAACAAGCCGGAGATCGACATGTTCGGGGCCGAGATGCTGCCGCACGACGAGCGCTACGACATGGCCGAGGAATGGCTCGCCATCGTCAAGCGGCTTTGGACCGAGGACGACGAGTTCGATCATGAAGGCAAGTACTACAAGATCGTGAAGGGCTATCTGCAGCCCAAACCGATCCAGCAGCCTTTTCCGGCCATCATGAATGCCGGCGGCTCGGAGCGCGGGCGTCACTTCGCCGGCAAATATTGCGACCTCGTCTTCACCGCTCTCGGCTCGCCGGACTTCGAGAAAAACAAGGCGCAGGTGGAAGCCTATCGCAAGCTGGCGCGCGAGGAATACGGGCGCGAGATCGCGGTCTGGACGTCTGCGAATATCATTCAGGCCGAGACCGAGGAAGAAGCGCGCCGCTTCGACAAGTACATCGTCGATGAAAAGGGCGATTGGGAAGCGGTGACGTTCGCGCTGGCGACGCTCGGTCTCAACGCCAAGACCTTCTCGGCCGAGGCGTTGAAACATCTCAAGGAGCTGTTCATCGCCGGCTGGGGCGGCTATCCGCTGATCGGCACCAAGGAACAGGTGGTGGACGGCCTCAAGACGCTCTCCGCCATGGGTCTCGACGGAGTGCTGTTGTCATGGCCGCGCTTCGAGTTGGGGATGCGGGAATTCAAGAACGTCACCTACCCGCTTCTGGTGCAAGCCGGATTGCGGTGAAGCAAACTTCCAAGCCAAAGGCCGAAAAAGGCCCAAGAGGAAAACCCATGCCGCGTCTGGACGGGAAAGTCGCTATCGTCACCGGCGCAGCCGCCGGCCCCAAAGCGGCGCTGGGCGCGGTGTTCGCCAAGGCGCTGGCCGCCGAGGGCGCCAAAGTCGTTGTCGCCGACGCGAGGGATTGCAGTCCGGTCGCCGCCGAAATCGCCGCCGCCGGCGGGACGGCCCACGCCCTCCTCGCGGATGTTCGCGACGCCAAAGCAGTTGCGGCGATGGTTGCGGAAACGGAGGGAAAATTCGGCAGGCTCGACATCCTCGTCAACAACGCCGCCGTCGGTTCGAACATCCCGCCGGTCGCCATCGAAGACATCGACGCCGAGCTATGGGACGAGTTCATGGCGGTCAATGTGCGAGGCACTTTCCTCTGCACCCGGGCCGCCATTCCCGCGATGCGCCGGAATAACTACGGCAAGATCATCAATCTCGGTTCGACGACGATGCTGTCCGGCCTGTCGCACCGTCTGCATTACGTCACCTGCAAAGGCGCGATCGCAGCGATGACGCGATCGATGGCGCGGGAGCTTGGCGCGTCCGGCATCCGGGTGAATACGCTGGCGCCGGGGCTGGTGATGAACAATTCCGTCGCGGCGTCGATGGCAGGACGGCCGGGATTGCATGATTTCGTGTTGAGCACACGCGCGATCAGGAAGGACGTTTTCGCCGACGAACTGGTCGGCACCCTGATCTA
This sequence comes from uncultured Alphaproteobacteria bacterium, assembly GCA_963850245.1. Taxonomy (GTDB): domain Bacteria; phylum Pseudomonadota; class Alphaproteobacteria; order Rhizobiales; family Xanthobacteraceae; genus BOG-931. The sequence goes on from CAWKLA010000008.1 coordinate 245,008, forward strand.
TCTGGCGTCGCCCGATAGCGACGCCGTGACCGGGCAGTTCCTCATCGTCGACAATGGCGGCGACTATACGTGAAACGACCTGGCGGCCGGCGCGTTGACGGTTATGCCGGCCACGATGGAATGACGCGGTGGAATGACGTATCTGTTGCGGCAGAACTCCGCCGAGGCAGCCCCCGCATTGCGTACCATCCGCCTTTGCTTTGAGGTCGCATTTGAGGCGTTCCTTCGCTTCAACCGCGATGACGGCTGGGCGATCGCCAGCCACATCGCGCTGTCGATCCTGATGGCGGTTTTCCCGTTTCTGATCGTGGTCACGGCGATCGCCGGCTTCATCGGTTCGGTCAATCTCGCCGACGAGGTCGCCCGGCTGGTGTTTGCGGCGTGGCCTCATCAGGTTGCAGGCCCGATCGCCGGCGAAATCCACAACGTCCTCACCACCACCCGCAGCGGCGTCCTGACGCTGGGTGCTGTCTTTGCCGTCTATTTCGCCTCCAGCGGCGTTGAAAGCCTGCGCATTGGACTTAATCGCGCTTATGGATTGCGCGAACAGCGGAGCTTTTGGTTGTTGCGGCTGGAATCGATCGGCTACGTGCTCGTCAGCGCCATCGCGTTGCTGGTGCTCGCGTTTCTCGTGGTGCTGTGGCCGCTGATGTTCAAAGCCGTGGCCGGTTACGCGCCCTGGATCGAGCCGCTCCAGCCCCATCTCAATTTCGCGCGCTTCGTCATCGGCGGCATGGTGCTCGCTTTCGCGCTTTTCATTCTGCACATGTGGTTGCCGGCCGGACGGCGGAGCCTCGGCGATGTCTGGCCGGGGATAGCAACGACGCTGGTGCTGTGGCTCGCCTGCGGCTTCACCTTCGGCCACTATCTCGCCGATTTCGCCTACACCTACGTGACGTATTACGCCGGTCTCGCCTCGGCGATGATCGCGCTGGTGTTCCTCTATTACAGCGCCTGGATTTTCGTCTATGGGGGCGAGCTGAACGCCGCAATCGCCCGCGTGCGCGAACTGGCGCGCTCAGCCGATACCGTCAAACCCGGGCGTTATTCGACTGCCGGGTAAGTTCCGGCAGCGACGCGGCTTCCAGCACGTCCTCGAAATTCCGCAGGCCGGGGCGCGTCGCATTGACCAGCACCGCCATGTTGCCGGGCTTGTGGCGGTTGGTGCGCATCAATTCGTGCGCGTAGGGAATCTTCTCCCACGGAAACACATCGCTCATGCAGGGATCGATGCGGCGGTCGATGACGAAACGGTTGGCGGCGCTGGCCTGTTTCAGATGCGCGAAGTGCGAGCCCTGCACGCGCTTCTGCCGCATCCAGACATAGCGCGCGTCGAAGGTGATGTTGAAGCCCGAGGTGCCGGCGCAGAACACGACCATGCCGCCGCGTTTGACCACCAGACATGAGACCGGGAACGTCGCTTCGCCCGGATGCTCGAACACAATGTCGACGTCGCGCTTGCCGGTGATGTCCCAGATCGCCTTGCCGAAGCGTCGCGCCTCTTTCACCCAGGCGTCGTATTCGGGCGTGCCGACCTTGGGCATGGCGCCCCAGCAGTTGAATTCCTTGCGGTTGATGGCGCCCTTGGCGCCGAGATTGAACACGTATTCCATCTTGGAATCGTCGGACACGACGGCGATGGCATTGGCGCCCGAAGCGGCAACAAGCTGGAGGCCGAACACGCCGAGCCCGCCCGAGGCGCCCCAGATCAGCACATTGTCGCCCGGCTTGAGCGTATGCGGCGGATGGCCGAACAGCATGCGGTAGGCGGTGGCGAGCGTCAGCGTGTAGCAGGCCGCCTCTTCCCAGGTCAGGTGCGCCGGCTTCTGCATGAGCTGGCGCGATTGCACGCGGCAGAATTGCGCGAACGAGCCGTCCGGTGTCTCGTAGCCCCAGATACGCTGCGACGGCGACAGCAGCGGATCGCCGCCATTGCATTCCTCGTCGTCGCCGTCGTCCTGATTGCAGTGGATGATCACCTCGTCGCCGACGCTCCAGCGCCTGACCTTCGAGCCAACCGCCCACACGACGCCCGAAGCGTCCGAGCCCGCGACATGAAAAGGATTTTTGTGAACGTCGAGCGGTGAGATCGGCTGGCCGAGTCCGGCCCACACGCCGTTGTAGTTGACGCCGCCGGCCATCACATAAACCAGCACCTCGTCGTCGCCGATCGGCCAGGTCGGCAGCACTTCGTGCTGCATCGCCGTTTCCGGCGGGCCATGACGCTCCTTGCGGATCGCCCAAGCGTGCATGTTCGCCGGCACATGACCGAGCGGAGGAACTTCGCCGATGTCGTAGAGGTCCTTCAGCGGCGCTGCCGACGGTCTTTTCTGCGCGACGGCCATGGCTGACGGCTCCCCGTTGATCGGCCGAATTTGCAACTTTAGTGTGCCGCACTTGATGTTGCAGCGCAATAACCAGTTGGGGCTTGGCAAGGGTTCCCATCCCGAACGGTTACTGACAGAGGTAGCAGCAGGCCTTAAGGTCGCCCGGCAATGGAAGTGCCGAGGCCTCTTTAGCCCGGCACGTGGGGACAGTTGGGGGCAGACATGGAACCGCAAAGCATTATCGTTTGGATCATCGTTGGCGGCGTCGCCGGCTGGCTGGCCGGGCTGGTCGTCAAGGGCAGTGGCTATGGATTGATCGGCGATATCATCGTCGGCATCGTCGGCGCGTTCATCGCCGGCTGGCTGTTGCCACGCCTAGGGATCGTCATCGGTAGCGGCATCATCGCCGCGATCATCAACGCCTTCATCGGCGCGGTCATATTGCTCATCATCTTGCGGCTGATAAGACGCGTTTAATCCTTCTTCAACGCCGCCTGCCTAGCTTCGCCATGACCAAGCGAGGCCGCGCGGGCGATGGCCCTGTTCGAGATATCCACCGGGCGAGGCGCGGCGGCGCAACCGCCGCGCATTGTCGAGTCGATCTGCCTCGCGGTCATCTTCGCCGAGGCGGTGTTCCTCGCCGGTTCGTATTTCACGGGGATGTGGCTCGTCGCCAGTGACGGTGGCGGGGTCGCTACGGATTTTGTCAACGTCTGGGCCGCCGGACGCTTGGTGCTCGGCGGCCATGCCGCCGCGGCTTACGATTGGCCGACCCACAAGCTCGCCGAAGACGCCGCGCTGGGCCATGCTTTCGACGGCTATTACGGCTGGCACTACCCGCCGCCGTTCTTGTTCGTCGCCGCCGCGCTCGCCTCACTGCCTTATACGATCGCCTTTCTGGCCTGGACTACCGGAACCTTCCTGCTCTATCTGGCGACGATACGCACCATCATCGGCGATCGCATCGGGTATCTGCTCGCCGCCGCGTTTCCGCCGGTGCTGGCGAATTTCTTCGTCGGGCAAAACGGCTTTCTCAGTGCGGCGTTGTTCGGCGGCACGCTCATTCTCATCGAACGCCGCCAGTCGATCCTTGCCGGCGTGCTGCTCGGGCTGCTGAGCTACAAGCCGCATCTGGGTTTGCTGTTTCCCATCGCGCTCGTTGCCGCCGGCCAATGGCGGGTGATCGTGACGGCCGGCATTGTTGCGTCGCTCATGGCGCTCGCATCGTGGCTTGCGTTCGGCAGCGAGAGCTGGCTCGCGTTCCTCGGCAATATCGGCCAATCCTCGCAGGCCGTTTTTACCGGAGGCAAGGCGGATTGGAGCAAGCTGCAAACCGCGTTCGGCCTGGTGCGGACGCTCGGCGGCAGCGAGACGCTGGCGTGGACCGCGCAAGCCGTGGTCGCGGGGGCCGCGGCATTGGTCGTCGCCCTCGTCTGGCGCAGCCGCGCCGCTTACGAAATCAAGGCGGCCGTGCTCGGCACCGCTGCCTTGCTGGCGACGCCGTATCTCTACACCTATGATCTCGCCGTTCTCGCCGTGCCGCTGGCTTTCCTGTTCCGGCTCGGCCGCACGCGGGGCTTTTTGTCGAACGAACTGACCGGCATCGGCATCGCCTGCCTGTCGATCCTCATCTTCATCCTGCCGGCCGTGAAAGTGCCGGTGGGGCTTATCGGCGTCGTCATCGTTGCCGCGCTGATCGCACGCCGCGCTTTCGCCGAACCGGGCGTCGCTACGTGAGCACGCAGGCGATCATCCAGGCGCCGGCGGCGACGCAGCCGTCGGCCACGCGCATCATCCGCCTGATCGGCCTGACGCTCGGGCTCGGCTATCTGATCGTTCTCGGTGGCGCTTACCTCAAAGGCGAATTTCCGATCGACCCGCAAGGTCGGGTGATCGCCAACGACTTCGTCAATGTTGTCGCTGCCGGACGGCTGACGCTCGATGGCGATCCGGCGGCAGCGTACGACTGGCCGGTCCACAAGCAGGCCGAAGTCCGCGTTATCGGCCACGACTTCGAGGATTATTACGGCTGGCATTATCCGCCGACGTTCCTTTTTGTTGCCGCCGCGCTGGCGACCCTGCCCTATCTGATCGCCGCTATCGGCTGGCTTGTGGCGACCTTCACCGCCTATGCGGCGGCGCTCGCCGGCATTCTCGGCCGGCGCACCGGGATTCTGGTTGCGCTCGGATTTCCCGCCACGATCTGGAACATCACCGCCGGCCAGAACGGCTTCCTCACCGCCGCGCTCATCGGCGGCACGCTCGGCCTTGTGGAAAAGCGGCCGGCCCTTGCCGGCGTTTGTCTCGGACTCCTCACCTACAAACCGCAATTCGGCCTGTTGTTTCCGCTGGTGCTGATAGCCGACCGACGCTGGCGGACGATTGCGGTTGCGGCGTGCGTCGCGATCGGGCTTGCTGTTTTGTCCTGGCTCGCCTTCGGCAGCGCCAGTTGGGAAGCCTTCGTCCACTGGATGCCGATCACGAGCCGCGTTGTGCTCACCGAAGGCCATGCCGACTGGAGCCGCCTCCAAAGCCTGTTCGGCCTCGTCCGCTCATACGGCGGCGGTGAGCGCCTGGCGTGGACCATACAGGCCGCCGGGAGCCTCGCGGTCGCCATCGCGGTCATCGGCTTGTGGCGCAGCCGCGCGCCATTCGATCTCAAGGCCGCGGCGCTCGCCGCCGGCACGCTCGTCGTTACGCCTTACCTTTATATGTACGATCTGGTGGTGCTCGCGGTCGCGGTCGCGTTCCTGCTGCGGTTCGCCCTGGAGCAGGGCTTTCACCCGATCGAGGTGGCCGGACTTGGCGCAGCCGGCGCACTCATCCTGATCTTCCCCTACGTCAAAACCCAGGTCGGGCTCGTCGCGGTGTTGATCGTGCTGGCCCTGGTGGCGCAACGCGCGCTTGCGGCGACGCGCCCTATTCCGCGGGCACCATAGCGGGCATCGGCGCGGCGCGGCCGAAGCCGCTTTGCCGGCGCGCGATGATCTGCCCGACCCGGCGCGCCGCGACGATCGCCAGCACCGCAATCGCCACGCCGGCAATAAGGTCGATGAAATAGTGGCCGCCGTTGAGCGGCGTCGCCGCCAGCATCGCGCCGTTGATCAACAGCGCGAGCGGCCGCATCCAGCGCACCGCCCACAACGCCCAGCCGAACAGCACGGCGGACGCGGCGTGAAAGCTGGGGAATGTCACGATGCCGCCGAGACCCAACAGCTCGAGATGGCGCAGCACGCCCTCGCGGGTCGGCGGCAGATCGCGGAGCTGATCGAGATAGGCGCCGGGATTGATGTTTTTGAGGCTGGCCGGATCGAGCCCGACCTGCTGATAGACACCGATTGCCGGCACTAGCGCCGAGATGATGGTCGTCGCGGCAAGCGCCACGCCGAAAGCGAAAGTGAATTCCTCGATGCGCCGATAGCGCCGCTTCGCCGCCAGCACGACCGGAATGGCGAACAGCGGCCAGCCGATCATGGCGTAGCCGACATTGAGCCAGCTCGCGAGCGACGGACGGTCGTCGACGAAATGGACATAGGCCGCCCAGTCGAGGCCCATTGCCCGATCCGCGGCGAGCAGCGCGGAATCCTGCATCGGCAAATCGATGGCCGCCGCCACATATGTCATCGGCGCCATGACCGCAGTGGTCAGGACGATCTGCGCGATGGCGCCGAGCACGAACATGACCTGGGGATCGCGCCGCGTTGGCGAGCGCGCGTTGGCGTGCGCGAAGCCCGCGTAGATGCCGACGTAGCCGACGGCAATCAGCACTCCGACCGGGGCGATGGAGAAATCCGTGACCAGGACGCTGAACGCCAGCATCGCGGCCAGCGTGCCGACGACGATCCAGTTGAACAGAAGGAAGCGCCAGGCGGCTTCGATTTCGTCGGATGTCGTGACGGACGCTGTTTGCATGCCGGCAAACTGGCCCGGGATCGGTTAAGGCCCGGAGAATCCCGATGGTTAAAATCGGGTGTGACGTTTGACTATCGTTAATGTTTAAACTGCCGGTCGAAGGACATGGAGAAGTAAATGTTCGCGAAATTGCGCCTGTTGACCGGTGCGGCGCCGGCGTTCGCGGCGGCGGCATCGCTCGTCGCGGCCGTGGCCGTTCCAGCTGCTCCGGCGGGCGCGGCCGATCCGATCAAAATCGGCTTCGGCATGTCGCTCACGGGCAAGCTCGCCGGCAACGGCAAAATGGCCCTGCTCGGAATGCAGATCTGGGAAGACGACGTCAATGCCGCGGGCGGGCTGCTGGGACGGCCGGTGCAGCTTGTCTACTACGACGACCAGAGCAATCCGGCGCAAGTTCCCGGCATTTATTCGAAGCTGCTCGATGTCGACAAGGTCGACCTGATCGTCTCCGGCTATGCCTCGACCCAAATCGCCGCTGCGATGCCGATCGCGATCACGCGGAAAAAACTTTTTATCGGGCTCTCCGGAACCGGCATCAACGATGCGTTCCAGTATCCGATGTATTTCGCCATGATACCCACCGGCCCGAACGCAAAGCCGGCATTCACACTGGGCTTCTTCAAGGTAGCCGAGGCCCAGAGTCCGAAGCCGCAGACGATCGCGCTCAGCTACGCCGATGCGGAGTTCGGCCAGAATGCGTGCGACGGCGCGCGCGAAAACGCCAAAGCGTCCGGCTTCAAGATCGTCTACGACAGGAATTATCCGCCATCCACCGTCGATTTCACGCCGATCGTGCGGGCGATCGAGGCCCGCAATCCCGATCTGCTGGTAGTGTGTTCGTATCCGCTCGACACCGTCGGAATGATCAAGGCGGTCCACGAACTCGGCTACAAGCCGAAGATGTGGGGTGGCGCGATGGTCGGCCTGCAATCGACCGCGCTGAAGACCCAGCTCGGGCCACTCCTCAACGGCATCGTCAATTTCGAGACGTGGATGCCGGTCAAATCGCTGGCATCGCCGAGCGCCGTTGAATTCCTGAAGAAATATCGGGAGCGCGCCAAAGCCGCAGGAACCGACGTGCTCGCCTTCTATCCGGTCATGGCCTATGCGGATCTGCAGGTGCTCGGAAATGCCATCGCGGCGACCAAGAGCCTCGACGACAAAACGCTCGCCGACTACATGCACGCGGCCACCTTCGACACCGTGGTCGGCGACATTCGCTTCGGCAAGGAGGGCGAATGGGTGGACGACCGGATGCTTGCCGCTCAATTCCAGAACATTAAAAGCAATGGCATCGACGAATTTCGCGACCTCGGGACGGAGGTCGTGGTCTACCCGCCCGACCTCAAGAGTGGCGAACTCGTCTATCCCTATGAAAACGCGCTGGCGAAATAGCGCGCCTCCTGGCCCGAAAGGCCCGTCAAAGCGCGATGTTGCATCGCAATAAAATACGCGTCACATTGAATACACCCGAACACCCGGCGGACCGATGGACGACCAGCCGCGCCGCGACACAACCCGAAGCGACAAGCCACGAGGCGATAAGCCGCGAGGCGACAAGCCCTGGATTTTCCGGACTTATGCCGGGCATTCGACGGCCGCGGCATCGAATGAGCTTTACCGCAAGAATCTGAGCAAGGGGCAGACCGGCCTGTCGGTCGCCTTCGACCTGCCGACGCAGACCGGATACGACGCCGACCATCCGCTGGCCAAAGGCGAAGTCGGCAAGGTCGGCGTGCCGATCTCGCATATCGGCGACATGCGAATGCTGTTCGACGGCATTCCGCTCGGCGAAATGAACACGTCGATGACGATCAACGCCACCGCCGCGTGGCTGCTGGCGCTTTACGTGGCGCTCGCGGACGAGCAGGGCGTGCCGCGCACGAGGCTCACCGGCACGACACAGAACGACATCATCAAGGAATATCTTTCGCGCGGCACCTATGTATTTCCGCCCGCGCCGTCGATGCGGCTCACCAAGGACGTGATCCTGTTCACGACCAAGGAGATGCCGAAGTGGAATCCGATGAATGTCTGCTCGTACCACCTGCAGGAAGCCGGTGCGACGCCGGTGCAGGAGCTTGCTTTCGCGCTTGCCACCGCCATCGGCGTGCTGGACGCGGTAAAGGCGTCCGGCGAGTGCGCCGCGGATGAATTCGGCGAGGTGGTGGGACGCATCTCGTTCTTCGTCAATGCCGGACTGCGTTTCATCACCGAAGTCTGCAAGTTGCGCGCGTTCACCGAACTGTGGGACGAGATCACGCACGAGCGCTACGGCGTCACCGATCTGAAGCACCGGCGCTTCCGCTACGGCGTGCAGGTCAATTCGCTCGGCCTTACAGAGCAGCAGCCGGAGAACAATGTCGCCCGCATCCTCCTCGAAATGCTCGCGGTGACGCTGTCGAAGGACGCCCGCGCCCGCGCCGTGCAGCTTCCGGCCTGGAACGAGGCGCTCGGACTGCCACGGCCGTGGGACCAGCAATGGTCGCTGCGCATGCAGCAGATCCTCGCCTACGAGACCGACCTTCTGGAATACGGCGACATTTTCGACGGTTCGCCGGTCATCGCCGCCAAGGTCGCGGACCTGAAAAAGGCGGCAAGGGAAGAGCTCAAACAGATCGAACAGATGGGTGGCACGGTCGCCGCCGTCGAGTCCGGCTATCTCAAGCAACAACTCGTCGAGTCGAATTCGCGGCGTGTCGAAGCAATCGAGCGCGGCGAGCAGACCGTGGTCGGCGTCAACCGCTTCGTCGAAACCGAATCGTCGCCGCTCGCGGATGCCGCCGACGCGGTGTTGACCGTCTCGGAGGAAGCGGAGATCGGTCAGATCGCACGGCTCGCGGCGTGGCGCGCCGCGCGTGACAACGAGGCGGTCGCCGCGGCGCTGGCAGCTTTGCGCCGGGCGGCGCAGACCGGCACCAACATCATGCCGCCGTCGATCGCGTGTGCGAAGGCCGGCGTCACCACCGGCGAATGGTGCTTCGCGCTGCGCTCAGCGTTCGGCGAATACCGGGCGCCAACCGGCGTCGGCACCGCGATGCGCAACGATGCCGAAGGGCTCGACGACATCCGCGCCGAGGTCGATCGCGTTTCCAGGAAGCTCGGCCGGCGCCTGAAATTCCTGATCGGAAAGCCTGGCCTCGACGGCCACTCCAACGGCGCCGAGCAAATCGCCGCTCGCGCCCGCGACGCCGGCATGGATGTTGTCTATGACGGCATCCGCCTGACGGCGGAAGCGATCGCCGCGGCTGCGGCGGAAAAGAACGTGCACGTCATCGGGCTTTCGATCCTGTCCGGGTCGCACCTGCCGCTCGTGCACGACGTCATGGCGCGCATGAAGGAAGCCGGCATCGACGATGTGCCGGTCGTCGTCGGCGGCATTATTCCACCGCAGGACGCCAGCGCCTTAAAGGATGCCGGCGTCGCCGAGGTCTACACGCCGAAGGACTTCGAATTGAACCGCATCATGGCCGACGTGGTGCGCATCGTCGAAGACACCGCGCCGGGCAACTAAAGTATTCGCTATGGTTCGGGACCAGGCGCTGGAGAAGCGGCCGGCGCGACCGCCGCCAGCGCCTCGCTGAGCGCGCTCGGGCTCAGCGGCTTGCGCAGATAGACATTCATGCCGGCGGATCGCGCGGCGCTTTCGTCGCCGGCATCGGTGCGCCCCGAAATGCCGATGATCGCTGTCTGCCCGGCGCGGCCCGCGAGCGCGCGAATCCGGCGCGTCGCCTCCAGACCGTCGATCCCTGGAAGCGTCATGTCCATCAGCACTGCATCGTAACCGCGCGACACCGCAGCGATCGCTTCCTCGCCGGAGCCGGCAAAGTCGGCGCGATGCCCGAGTTCAGCGAGGATGGTGTTGAGAATAACCCGGCCGTACGGGTTGTCCTCCACGCAAAGAACCGTGAGCCGCCGCGGCGGAGCCGCCGGCCGCCGCTCCAGAGTATTTTCAGCCTTGTCCTCGGCGGCAGGCGAGAGCACCGCCGAAAAACGAAACGACGAACCGCGGCCGTGCTTGCTGGTGATGCTCAGATCGCCGCCCATGCGCTTCGCCAGCGCCTTAACAACGGCCAGTCCTAATCCCGTGCCGCCGTAACGGCGCGCGATATCGGCGTTCGCCTGGGTGAACGGGCGGCCGAGACGCCTGATCTCGGCAGGCGTCAGGCCGATGCCGCTGTCGGTGACGGTAAAGACCAGCTTGAGGCGCTTGCGGGGCGCGCGGGCCGCGCGGACATCAATGCGTACCGCGCCGCGCTCCGTGAACTTCACCGCGTTGTCGATGAGATTTTCCAGCGCCGCCCGCAGCCGCACCGCGTCGCCGACCAGCATTTCCGGCAACGCGCCCGCGACTGTCAGTTCCGCGGTAAGGCCTTTCGTTTCCGCGCGCGACGAAAGCAACGCTGCCAGCACCTCGACAAGACGACGTGGCCGGAAAATTTCTTCGCGAAGGATCACCGGCCCGGCGTCTGCTCTCGCCGCATCGATCATCAGCGTCGTGAGCGACGCCAGATGTTCGGCGCTCGCCTTGATGTCGGAAGCCCAGCGCCGCTCGCGCTCGCCGAGATTCGAGCTCGCCAACAATTCGCCGAGCGCGAGGATGCCGGTGAGCGTGGTGCGGATATCGTGCGCGTAGGCGACGAACGACGCTTCCGTCGCGTGCGCCACCGGTGCGCGCCGCGACGGCCGGCGTCGCGCCGGCTTGGCCGCGGACTTTTTTTTTCTCGTTTTCAGACGCGCCATGGCTTGTCCCGCCGATCAGCATGCCATGCGGATCAAACAAAACAAGCTCGGCGAGGCCGATTAGTCGCCAAAGTCCTTAACGGCCAATCCCTTAGAAACCGAGCCTTTGGCGACCAGACCTTCAGCGGCCAAGCCCGACCATACGCCTGATGTCAGTCGGCATCGCACCGGTGGCGCGCAATTCGCGCAGGCTGGTCGCCAGCGTGGATTTCGACAGCTTGCGGCCGCCATCGTCGAGAATGAGCTTGTGATGATGATAGATCGGCTCCGGCAGCCCGAGCAGCGCCTGCAGCATCCGGTGAATGCTGGTCGACCAGAACAAGTCCTGCCCGCGAACAACCTCCGTCACGCCCTGGAGCGCGTCGTCAACGGCGACCGCGAGGTGATAGCTCGTCGGCGCCTCCTTGCGCGCGAGGACGACGTCGCCCCACATCTGCGGCGACGCGGCGACAATGCCGGACTGGCCCTGCGGACCCGCGCCGGTTTCGGTCCAGGTCAACACGCCGGCGCGTGCGACCGCCGCATCCATGGCGAGCCTCAGCGTGAACGGTTCACCCTCGCGCCGCCGGCGCTCGCGTTCGGCCCGCGGCATTTTGCGGGCGCGGCCCGGGTAGAGCGGGACGCCGTCGGGATCGCGCGGCCAGTGGCCCTCGCGATCGCGCTCGGCGACGAGCGCGCTGATCTCGCTGCGGCTCTCGAAGCTCGGGTAGACGAGCCCCGCCGCCTCGAGCCTGGCCAGGGCAGTTGCGTAATCGTCAAAATGCTCGCTCTGCCGCCGCACCGGGGTATGCCAGGTGAGACCGAGCCAGGCGAGGTCCTCATAAATCGCCGCCTCGTATTCCGGCCGGCAGCGCGAAACATCGATATCCTCGATGCGCAGGAGCAGCCGCCCACCGACCTCGCGCGCGATGTCGTAGTTGAGCAAGGCTGAATAGGCGTGGCCGAGATGGAGATAACCGTTGGGGCTTGGCGCGAAGCGAAAGATGCGCGTGTACATCGGCGATTGCTTCCGTGACCGGCAAGGTCGACTAATAACGGCAGCTCACGCGTCAGGTAAGCTTGCCGCACGCGTTTCGCATACAGCCAATAAGGCGACGGGACATTGACGAAGCACACCCATATCCACACCGAAGCCGATCTCGAGGCCGCATTGGCGGCGATCGGGAAAGCCGATCCGCGATTCACCGCGCTGGTTGCCGAGGCCGGGCGGCCACCGCTGCGGCGCCGGGAGGATGGTTTCGCCGGCCTGGCCGCCATCATCGTGGCGCAGCAGCTTTCAACCGCGAGCGCGAATGCCATCTGGGGGCGGCTTGCCGCGGCGTTCGATCCGTTCGAACCCTCCGCCATCCTGAGCGCCCGCCCGGCGCGGCTGGCGCGGCTCGGGCTGTCAGGGCCCAAAATCCGCGCGCTCAAGGCGATCGCGCGTGCGGTCGAGGACGACGAACTCACGCTCGCCGCACTCGGCGACCTTTCCGCCGAAGAGGCGCACGCGGCGCTAACTGCCGTGCACGGCATCGGCCCGTGGACTGCCGACATTTATTTGCTGAGTTGCCTCGGTCACGCCGATGCGTGGCCGGCCGGCGACTTGGCGCTGCAGGAAGCCGCCCGCGTCGCGTTTGGTTTAGCGGCAAGGCCGACCGCCAAGGAGATGCAGGCTCTGGCGGACCCGTGGCGGCCCTGGCGGGCGGTCGCGGCGCGAATCCTGTGGACCTATTACCGTGCCGCGGCCGAGGCCAAGGCAAAATCGGCCGCCGCAAAACGGCCGGCGCCAGCGAAGCCTTCCGCCGAACCGAAGCGCCGAGCTGGCAAAAAGCCCAAGGCGGCATTCAAGTCCAAACTCAAGTCCCAGCCCACGTCCAAGTCCAAACCTAAGCCGAAGTCAAAGCGGCGCGCGCGTTGACAACGCACCGTGCGTCTTCTTATCCTGCAAACGTCTACGCGAAATGAGGAAGCCGGTGAAACTCCGGCGCGGTCGCGCCACTGTAATCGACCCGTGATTCGTTTCGGTCGAGAGCCAGACCCTCTTCGTGATTGGCACCACTCTAACGGGACGCGCAATCCCAGGAGGATGAGTATGACCACCACCACACTGGCACCGGCACTTCCGGTCACAGCGATTCCGCTCCGTGAATGGCTGCCCTGGGCGATTTTCGCCGGGCTCATTCTGTTGCTGGCGATCTATTTCGTCGGCGCCGAGCAAGGGGCGACCTCCCTGATCAGCGGCAAGTATGTGCACGAGTTCGTGCACGACGGACGGCACCTCCTCGGCTTTCCCTGTCACTAACCGACAGGGGCCAACTGCCATGGTGAGGACGCTTCTCGTCCGCGGGATGCTTGTGGGCATCGTCGCGGGCCTGCTCTCTTTCGGCTTTCTGAAAGTCTACGGCGAGCCGCAGGTCGATCGCGCCATCGCGTTCGAGACCCAGCAGGACGAGGCCAAGGCCGCCGCCGAGAAGGCGAAGGGCCCGCACATGCACATGTCCGATGAAGATGAGCCCGAGCTCGTCAGCCGGCCGGTGCAGGCGGGTCTTGGCCTGCTCACCGCCGTCATGGTCTACAGCGTGGCGTTCGGCGGTCTGTTCGGCCTCGCATTCGCCTTCGCATACGGGAGACTTCCCGGCGCGCTTACGCCGCAGGCGGTGGCGGCATTGCTCGCGGCCACGGGCTTCATCGCGATCTATCTCGTACCGAACCTGAAATATCCGGCCAATCCACCGTCGGTCGGCGACCCCGAAACCATCGGCGCCCGCACCGCGCTCTATTTTGTCATGATCGCGATCTCGCTCGCGGCCATGGTCGGTGCCGCGGCACTGAAACGTTTGTTTGCTGATCGGCTCGGCGAGTGGAACGCCAACCTGGCGGTGGCTGCGTGCTACATCGTGATCGTCGCCGTCGCCGCGTTGCTGCTGCCGGCGGTTAACGAGGTTCCAGACGAATTTCCCGCCGTGGTGCTGTGGAAGTTCCGCATCGCTTCGCTCGGCGCGCAATTCATCATGTGGGCGACGCTTGGCCTATTGTTCGGCGCGTTGACCCAGCGTGCGGCGAATGATGGACGACTGCCGACATAAAGCGAGAGTCGCGGAGCCGGCGGGTAGCGAAGCCGGCGCCGCCGCATGACCGCACGTCTCGTGCTGATCTGTCACGCTTCGACCCCAGCCATCCGCGAAGCGGCTTTCCCGGCCGACGAAGCGCTCGATGACAAAGGCGCGATGCGGGCCGCCGCGCTCGCCGGTTATCTGCCGAAGGCCGACCGCTGCTGGTCAAGCCCGGAACTCCGGACACGGCAGACGGCCCAAGCACTCGGTCTCGACGCCGAGGTGCAGCCGGCGTTGCGTGACTGCGATTATGGCCGCTGGAGCGGAGATACATTCGAGGCGGTGCACGCCCGCGAACCCGAGGCGGTCGCGGCATGGCTGCACGATCCCGCGGCGGCGCCGCATGGCGGCGAATCGATTCTCGAATTGCTGCAGCGGGTTGCCGCGTGGCTCGGCGCCGAACAAAACCATCACCGGCAATCCATCGTGGTGACACATCCGGCCGTCATCCGCGCGGCAATCGTGTGCGCGATCGAGGCAACGCCGCAGTCGTTCCGGCGCATCGACATCGCGCCGCTGTCCGTCACGCGCGTCAGCAGCGCGGACGGACGCTGGAACCTGACGTCGAGCGGATACATTGGAACGATTTAAAATTACGAATCTCTTCTTTCGCGAGCGTGTATCTAAAGTGATTCTAAAACATAGACGTTGACGTTTCTGTTTGCTGATTGTTTTTAGTCTTTGTCAGCGGGGGCTGGGCAAAGATGACGAAAATTTCTCGTACATCTATTGGTTCGATTGAACGCCGGTTTCTTGCGACGGATTTTTCGCGCGCGGACGCTTCAGCGCTTTCTCCAAAACTGCAAGTCGCCGCGTGGCCAAACGGCAACAGCCTTCGACAAAGTAAAATCGGGCGGGTTGACATCAACAAGTCCCGCTCTCAAAGTTCGACTCGTTCAGGTGTGCTGATCGCGTTGATCAGCCAAGAGGGAATTCGGTGCGGCTCGCCGTTTCGGCGGTGCGCCAAATCCGGAGCTGCCCCCGCAACTGTCGGCGGTGAGTCCTTCTCTCAAATGCCACTGGGCTTTGCGGTGCAAAGTCTGGGAAGGCGGAGAAGGATTACGACCCGCGAGCCAGGAGACCTGCCTGAACAGAAGTCATCCTTCCGGCGTGCGGGGTGCGCGATCGGGGCGGGCTTCCGCTGTGGTGACCGAGCACGTTGTCCCACGGATGGAGGCCGCCATGGCTGACCTGTTACGCATTCTATCGACCAAGACTTTCCTATCGACCAAGACTTTCACCCGCACCGCGATCGGCAAGACGCCGATGCGCGCAGTCGTCAAATCGCGAGGCTCGTTCAAGCTTTGGCTGGCGACATCTGCCGCAGCCATCATGTTTGCCGGAAGCGCCGCGGCCGACGACAGTTGGGTGACGAAGACTCTCGCGATTCCCTTCTCTGGCCCGGCTTATAACTGGAATGGATTCTACGCAGGCGGCCATATCGGCGCGGCCTTCGGAACATCGAACTGGTCGACGCCTGGCGTCTCCGGCTCAAGCGGCATCTATCAGACGATCAACACCTTCGACGAGGCGGGAAGTTTCCTGGCGGGTATCCAGGGCGGCTACAATTATATGTTGCCGAACCGCATCGTCGTCGGCGCCGAGGCCGACGCCACGTTCCCGAATTTTCCGAGCCTTTTGGGACTGAGCACGGGACCGAGCGTCAATTTCACATCGCCGACCTTCGGCGCGGAGAATTTCAGCGAGGCCATGCTCTCGTCCGGCACGATACGCGGCCGCATCGGCTACGCGCCGGGAAGCTGGCTGTTTTATGCGACGGGCGGATTCGCCTGGACCTATAACCAGCAAACGCTGACCAATAACGCGACGGGCAACAGCGAGTCGCCGTTTGTGTGGCGACTGGGCTGGGCGGCCGGCGCCGGCGTCGAGGCGCCCATCGCGCCGCATTGGACCGCGCGCGCGGAATATCTGTTCGTCGATTACGGCAACAAGACCTATCAGTTCTCCGGTGGAGCGCAGCCGTTCACCTCCAATTTCCCGCTCCAGGAGGTCCGCGCCGGCGTGAACTATCAGTTCAACAACGATGCGCCCGTTGGCGGCGCGTTCGTGACCAAGGCGCTGTCGCTGCCGGATCCCGATAACGTCAATTTCCACGGCCAGGGCACGTTCGTGTGGCAGGGCACGCCGTCATTCCGCTCGCCGTTCATGGGCCCAAACAGTTTGCAGCCCGTCGCCAATGGCCGCGAAACGGCAGATGCGACTTTGTTTGCCGGCATGCGGTTGTGGAAGGGCGCCGAGTTTTGGGTCGATCCCGAGATCGACCAGGGCCACGGTCTCGCCGAAACACGCGGCGTCGCGGGCTATCTCAGCGGCGAAGCCTATAAGCTCGGTCAGGATTATCCCTACGCACGCGTGCAGCGCTATTTCGTTCGGCAAACCATCGATCTCGGTGGCGCCACGCAGAAAGTCGATGCCGACATCAATCAGTTCGCCCAATCGGTCACGGAGAACCGTCTGGTGCTGACGGTCGGCAAGTTCGCCATCGTCGATATTTTCGACACCAACAAATACGCCAACAATCCGAAGACCGACTTTCTCAACTGGGCGCTCATCAATGCCGGAACGTTCGACTATGCCGGCGACGCCTGGGGCTACAGTTACGGTGCAGCCGCCGAATGGTATCAGGGCCGCTTTACGCTCCGCGGCGGCGTTTTCGACATGTCGGCAACCCCCGCCGGCGGCGGCATGAACCAGTTCGCCTACGGTCTCGACGAGGGATTCAGCCAGCTTCAGTATGTCGGCGAGATCGAGGAACGCCACGAATGGTGGGGCCAGCCCGGCAAGATCAAGGTCACCGGCTTCCTTATCCACGGGCGGATGGGTGATTTCCAGGATGCGATCAATCTGTCGCAACCTGGCCAGCCGTTTGCCGGTGACGCCAGCAACGCGCTCGCGTCGCTGCGCACCTACCGGGACCGGCCCGGCATCAGCGTCAACCTGGAGCAACAAGTCAACGACAGCGTCGGCGTATTCGCCCGCGCCGGCTGGGCCGACGGCACCGTCGAGCCGTGGGATTTCGCCGACATCGACCGCACCATACAGGCCGGTGTTTCGATCGCCGGCAAGCAATGGGGCCGGCCAGACGACACGATCGGCATCGCCGGAGTGGTCAATGGCCTTGCCCCGGTGCATCAGGCGTATTTCAACGCCGGCGGCTTGGGCATCCTGGTCGGCGATGGTTCGCTGACGAATTATGGTTTGGAGCAGATCCTCGAGACTTACTACAGCTACGCGATCACTCCTTCGACAAAGGTTAGCGTCGACTATCAGTTCGTTGCCAATCCGGCCTACAACACCTTGCGCGGCCCGGTGAACGCCTTCGCCGCCCGCCTTCACACCGCATTCTAGGTACGCGAATGCGGATGTGAGAATTGGCCGCCGTTACGACGCGCCAGAGATCCAGCGGGAAAGATGACGATGTCTTTCGACCTGCGCCCTCCCGCAAATGTGTCGCCGTGGTTCGCTCCCGTTGAACCACGGCTGGCGCCGCTGTTTTGCCTCGTGTTGCTGGCCGGCTCGTGTGCGTTGGCGAGTTTCGCTTTTGCCTGCGCGACGCCGTTTGCGGCTTTTGCCGTGCTCGCCAGCGCGCTGTTGCCGCTCGTACCGGCGCTCATAGTGGTCGCCGGCGCATGGCTGGTGAATCAGGTGATCGGCTTTGGCGCGCTCGGCTATCCTCTCGATCTGCATACCCTGCT
Source organism: uncultured Alphaproteobacteria bacterium (assembly GCA_963850245.1). Taxonomy (GTDB): domain Bacteria; phylum Pseudomonadota; class Alphaproteobacteria; order Rhizobiales; family Xanthobacteraceae; genus BOG-931. The sequence goes on from CAWKLA010000008.1 coordinate 262,801, forward strand.
CTGGGGTTTCGCAATCGGAGTGGCGGCGCTGCTGGCCACCGCTGAGTCCAAACTTCTGCTGCACTCCCAGCGAAGCAGCGGCCCCGCCGCGCTGAGCATCGCAATATTCGGCGCCTATGCGGCCTACGAGGTGGTGCTGTTCGCGTTCACGTTCCCGTTGGGCGGCGGCGGCGCATTCAAGCTACCGATCATCATCCGCCTTGGGCTTCTCAACCTGTTGTGGCTCATCGGATTGATCGCCGTCTGCGCCGCAGTGCGTCAGCTCGGGTTCCTCGGCGGCCGGCGAACCGCCTCGTGAAGGTCGGCTCGCCCTCGCAGTTTATAACTCTTCTAACCTATTGATTGTGTTCATTAAATCTTCGTGACCCGCGTCATTTTCTCTTGCAAAGGCGGCGCCGCCTCGAAAATATGCGCGCCGTACAAGAGGAACTGCCGTGTTCGTCGCCTTTCTGATCATGCTGCGCGAAGGCACTGAGGCCGCCCTCATCGTCGGCATCGTATCGAGCTATCTCGCGCAGACCGATCGCCGGCGATGGCTCCCGGCGGTGTGGATCGGCGTGATTGCCGCGATCGTGGCCTGCATCGCGCTCGGGGCGGCCCTTCAGTTTGCCGGAGCGGAATTTCCGCAACGACAGCAGGAATTGTTCGAGGGCTGCGTCGCGCTGATCGCCGTCGCGATGCTGACATCGATGGTGTTCTGGATGCGCAAAGCGGCGCGCTCGGTTGCCTCCGATCTGAGAACCTCGGTGGACGCCGCGCTCTCTCGACAGAGCCACGGTCGGGTTTGCGCTCGCCGCATTGGCGTTCCTCGCCGTCGGCCGGGAAGGTCTGGAAACGATCTTCTTTCTCTCCGCCATCGTCCAGCAAAGCCAGGGCTGGTCGATCCTGATAGGCGCCGCGCTGGGCCTGATTGCCGCGTTTGGGATCGGCCTCGCCATTTACGTCGGCGGCACGCGTATCAACCTGCGGCGGTTCTTCGAATGGACCGGCGTCTTCATCATATTCGTCGCCGCCGGTCTGCTCGCCGGCGCGGTGCGGGCTTTTCATGAAGCCGGGATCTGGAACAGCCTCCAGGGGCCCACGTTCGACCTCAGCAACATTCTGCCGGCCGATAGTTTCGTCGGCACGTTGCTCGCCGGCTTCTTCGGCTACCAGGAGGCGCCGACTGTCGGCGAACTCGTCGTCTATTTTGCCTTCCTGATTCCGGTTTTGCTGTTGTTCTTCACGCGCGAGCGCCTGCCGGCGGCGGCGTCCCCGGTTGGCTCCAATGTTCAATGAGGAAGTTGATGCCGATGGGTTTTGATCGAGCGCTCGTTGCCATGGCGACCGCAGCAGGACTTCTGGTCCTCCTGCCGACGGCAGCGCCGCGAGCTGAAGCAATGCCCGTCAACGTGACGGTCACCGACAAGGGCTGCGAACCGGACTCGTTGACGGTAACCGAGGGCAAATCGACGTTCGCTATCAAGAACGCCAGCCGGCGCGCGCTCGAGTGGGAAATTCTCGACGGCGTCATGGTGGTCGAAGAACGCGAAAATATTTTTCCCGGATTCACCCAAACGCTCTCGGCGACGCTGTCGCCGGGTGAATACCGGATGACCTGCGGCCTCCTCAACAATCCCAAGGGAAAGCTGATCGTTCAGGCCGCCGCAACGCACGCAGCACCGCCCGCAGTCAGCGCGCTCGACCTTGCGGGGCCGCTGGCCGAATACAAGCTCTACGTGTCGCGCGAGGTCGATGCGCTCCTCGCCGATACGCAGGCCTTTGTCGCCGCGATCAAGGCGAACGATCTCGCCAAGGCGCAAGCGCTCTACGCGCCAACCCGCACCCACTATGAGCGGATCGAGCCGGTCGCCGAGTTGTTCGACGATCTCGACAAGGCGATCGACGTGCGCGCGGACGACTTCGAGAAAAAGGAAGCGGATCCCGGTTTCACGGGTTTCCACAAACTCGAGGAACTGCTGTTTGTCGAAAAAAACACCGCGGCCGCGCAACCGATAGCCGACAAGCTTCTGGGCGACGTCAACGAACTGCACAACCGCATCAAGGACCTGACAATTCCGGCGGGGAAGATGGTCGCCGGCGCCGCCGAGCTGATCGAAGAAGTCGCCGCAACCAAGATCACCGGCGAAGAAGACCGCTACAGCCATACCGACCTTTGGGATTTCCAGGCCAACGTGGACGGTGCGCAGAAAATCTACATTCTGCTGCGGCCGCTCGCGGCGAAGCGCAATGCCGCCTTCGTCAAGCGCGTCGACGAGAACTTCAAACAGGTCGACGCCATATTGGCGAAGTACAAAGTCGGCGATGGGTTCCAGAGCTACGACAAGGTCCAGGAAAGCGACCGCAAGGCGATGAAGGGCCCGATCACGACGCTGGCCGAGGACCTCTCGACGCTACGCGGCCAATTGGGACTGGAATGACGAGGCGTCACGACAGCGGACCCGATCGGGAGCGCGTTTCCGCGCTCGCGCCCGTCCGCACGTCGCGGCGGTCGCTGCTCAAGCTCGGCGCCGCCGACCGGCGCGGTTTCATTCGGGGCGACTGCGCCAACCCCTATCGATGCGGCGGAAACCGACGACACCGAGACCGCGCACGAGTTCCAGCCGTTCCTCGGCGTTCATCAGTCCGGCATTGTCACGCCGCAGCCCGCCGCCGCAGCCGTGGTGGCGTTCGATGTGCTAGCCGGCAATCGCGCGCATCTTGAGCGTTTGTTCAAACTCCTCACAGAGCGGATCGCGTTTCTCATGGCGGGCGGTCCGGTCCCCGTCCGCGACCCGCTCCTGCCGCCAGCCGATTCCGGCCTGCTCGGTCCGGTCGTGGTGCCGGACAACCTGACCGTGACCGTGGCGCTCGGTGCGTCCTGCTTCGACGACCGGTTCGGTCTTGCGCATCTCAAGCCGAAGCATCTCGTCGGGATGACGCGATTTCCCAACAATTCCCTGGACGCGAGTCTTTGCCATGGCGATATCCTGATTCAATTCTGCGCCAATCGCGAGGAAACTGTCATTCATGCGTTGCGCGACATCATCAAGAACACGCCCGACTTGCTGACCGTGCGCTGGAAGATCGACGGCTTTTTGCCGACCGATACGGTGCGGCGACTGGGCCAGGAGACCGTTCGCAACCTTCTGGGCTTCAAGGACGGCACGGCCAATCTCGCGGCATCCGACACCGAACTGATGAACCGGCACGTCTGGGTCCAGCCGGGCACCGACGAGCCTGCATGGACGGCCGGTGGCAGCTATCAGGTGGTCCGCATCATCCGCAATCTTGTCGAGCGATGGGATCGCACGCCGCTCAACGAACAGCAGAAGATCATCGGACGCGCCAAAATGAGCGGCGCTCCTCTCGGCGCCGAGAGCGAGCATGACCTTCCGGATTACGCAAACGATCCGGAGGGACTGCGCATTCCGCTGCGAGCGCATATCCGGCTCGCCAATCCGAGAACGCCGGAGACGGATGCCAGCCTGATCCTGCGGCGGCCCTACAATTTTGCGCGGGGCAGCAACAGCGCCGGCCAGCTCGACATGGGCCTGCTGTTCGTGTGCTTCCAGTCGAATCTCGCGACCGGATTTCTGACGGTACAAAGCCGGCTCAATGGCGAAGCGCTCGAGGAGTACATCAAGCCGGTCGGCGGCGGTTACTTCTTCGCTCTTCCAGGGGTTCCGGCCGCGGGCCGCTTCCTGGGCGATACCCTCTTGTCCGCATAGTCGATTGCGAGCCGGTCCCAACTGCACTCTGACGTAGACAGGCGCGCGCTGGCCCGGCTAAAGCGAAGTTATTGCGCTCGCGACAAGCGACGCCGAAGCGGATGGGAAACGGCATGGCCGCTGAGATCGACGGTCCGCGGCTAGCGCCGCTCTCCGGAACTGCGCGACAGCTTGTCGTATTCCTCCACGGCTACGGCGCCGACGGTAACGACCTCATCGAGATCGGCCGGGTCTGGCAGCAATTCCTGCCGCACGCCGCGTTCGTTTCGCCGCACGCTCCCGAGCCTTGCGGACAGGCGCCGGTCGGACGGCAATGGTTCGCGTTGACGTTTCGCGATCCAAACGAGCGCTGGGTCGGCGTCAACGCGGCGGCCCCGGCGCTGGAGCGATTCATCGACGCCGAACTTGCCCGCGTCGGCCTGCCGCCGTCGGCGCTGGCGCTGGTCGGCTTCAGCCAGGGCACCATGATGTCGCTCCATGTCGGCCTGCGGCGCGCGGTCGCGCCGGCCGCGATCGTCGGCTATTCTGGGCTGCTGGTCCTGCCACCTGACGGCAATCCAGAAACCGTCGCCGCGGAGATCACGTCACGTCCGCCCGTGCTTCTGGTCCACGGCGACCGCGACGAGCTCATTCCGCCAGAGGCGATGTTTCAGACGGCCCAAGCGCTGGTGGCGCTGGGCGTGCCGGCGGAATGGCATTTGTCCGCCGGCGTCGGCCACGGCATCGACCCGGAGGGGCTTCGCCACGGCGGCGAATTCCTCGCCCGGAATTTCGGCCGCTGAGCCGCAGGCGACGACCGGCGGTGGGGCGTCAAAAGCCAACACGCGATCGGCATCCCGGCGCGTGCCGGGAAAAATGGCCCTCCCCGTAAGCCTCGGGACGGGCTTCACAATCCTGTCACCACTAACTATAAACTAGTACCCGACGCCGCAGTGCGGCATCTGAGTCGGGTAGGAACGGTCTTGAACGCTCAAGTATCGCCATCGGGCTTTCCGGCGCTGGTCTTGAACGCGGATTTTCGCCCGCTGAGTTACTACCCGCTCTCGCTCTGGTCATGGCAGGACGCCATCAAAGCGGTGTTTCTCGACCGCGTGAATATCGTCGCCAACTACGACCGCGCCGTTCACAGCCCCAGCCTCGCAATGAAGCTGCCGAGCGTGGTGTCGCTCAAGACCTACGTGAAGCCATCGACGCACCCGGCATTCACGCGGTTCAACGTATTCCTCCGCGACCGCTTCGCCTGCCAATATTGCGGCGCACGGGACGACCTGACGTTCGATCATCTGCTGCCGCGTTCGCGCGGCGGACATACAACCTGGGGCAACGTCGTCGCGGCCTGCTCGCCCTGCAATCTCAGGAAGGGCAACCTGACGCCGGACGAATCCAAAATGTGGCCGTCGCAACGGCCCTTCCAGCCGACCGTGCAGCACCTGCATCGCAACGGCCGGCTGTTTCCCCCCAACTACCTGCACGATAGCTGGCTCGACTATCTCTATTGGGACACCGAACTCGATCCCTGATTGTTGTTGGATCGGTTTTGGGCGGTCGAGAAGAACGCGCTGGGCAACACTCGGGCGCCGATCAGGCTTGTGCGTCACGCTGATTCAGACCAAGCTTGGTTCCTCGGGCTTGAGGGCTGGGACGCGATTGCATTCGCTTGGTTCAAAATTGCGTTCCCAAACGACCCTCGATCGGCATGCTCGGCCAAAAGGGAGTTCAAGATGCGTGCGGGGTCTCGGCAGTCCGGTGTCGGCATGAGCCACGGACAATCCGCGGACGGCGGCAGTCGGCGATGGGTGGTGCGCGGCGCCATGCTCATAGCGCTCGCGGCGCTGGCGGGACTCTGGTCGGGACAGACGCGCTCCGCCGAGAGCGACATCAAGATCGCGCTGATCGCCGACAAGACCGGACCGCTGGAGGCTTATGCGAAGCAGACCTCCGCAGGCTTCGCCATGGGGCTGGCCTACGCGACCGAGGGAACGATGATGGTCAACGGCCACAAGCTGGTCGTGATCGAGAAGGACAGCCAGACCAAACCCGACGTCGGGCGCAATCTCCTCAACGAAGCCTATAACGACGACGGCGCCGACATCGCGGTCGGCGGCACGAGCTCGGCCGTAGCGCTCGCTATGCTGCCCGTGGCCCAGGACAACAAGAAGATTTTCATCGTCGAACCCGCAGTCGCCGACTCGATCACCGGCGACAAGTGGAACCGCTACATTTTCCGCACCGGACGTAATTCCACGCAGGACGCCGTCTCCAACGCGCTCGCGATCGGCAAGCCGGGCACCGTCGTGGCGACGCTGGCGCAGGATTACGCCTTCGGCCGCGATTTCGTCACCGCCTTCAGGACCGCGCTGGCGCCCACCGGCGCCAAGCTGGTCTTCGAGGAATACGCGCCGCCTTTGACCACGGACTTCACCGCGTCCGTTCAGCGCGTTTTTGATGCGCTGGCGAAGGAACAGGGCCGCAAGATCGTCTTCGTCAACTGGGCCGGCGGCAACCCGCTGGCGGCGCTCAAGGCCATGGGGCCGGAGCGGCTGGGCATTGAAATATCGACCGGCGGCAACATCCTGCCGGCGCTGGCCGCTTACAAGGATTTCCCCGGAATGGAGGGCGCCGCCTACTACTATTACGAGATACCGAAGAACCCGGTGAACGACGCGCTGGTCGCCGAGAACAAGAAGCGCTTCAACGGCGCGCCGCCGGATTTCTTCACCTGCGGCGGCTTCATCGCCGCGCAGGCCGTCGTCCTTGCCCTGAAAAAGACCGGCGGCTCGACCGATCCGGAGAAGCTGATCGCGGCGATGGAAGGCATGGCGTTCGACTCGCCGAAGGACACGGTGCTCTTCCGCAAGGAGGATCATCAGCTCCTGCAGCCGATGTATGCCTTCAAGATCAAGGTCGATCCGAATGTGCCCTGGGCCATTCCGGAGCTGACGCACGTGATCACCATGGACGAGATGAAGATCCCCATCGTCAACAAGCGCTGACAGGGCGGGCATGGGGCGCCGGGCCTCCCGGTTGGTGAGCAGGATCGCGGAATGACCGACGGCGTGACTGCGTTATCGACCCGCGATCTGACGATCAGTTTCGGCGGCCAGGTCGCGGTGAATTCGGTGACCTGCGCCTTCCATCAGGGCACCCTGACCGCGATTGTCGGCCCCAACGGCGCCGGCAAGACCACCTACTTCAATCTGATCTCGGGACAATTGCGGCCGACGGGCGGCAGCGTGAGCCTGTTCGGCCGCGACATCACCCGGCTCGGCGCGCCGCACCGCACCCGGCTTGGGCTCGGTCGCGCCTTCCAGCTCATCAACCTCTATCCGAGCCTCACGGTATTCGAGAACGTGCGGCTCGCCGTCCAATCGGTTGCGCAAATCCGCTTCGACATTCTCAGCATCGCCGCGCGCAACACCGTGGTGCGCGACGAGGCGCGGCATTGGCTCGACCGCGTCAAGCTCACGGCGCGCGCCGACCTGACCGTGGCGGCGCTGTCGCACGGCGATCAGCGCAAGCTCGAAGTGGCGATCCTGCTTGCGCTCAAGCCGCGCGTCCTGATGTTCGACGAACCCACCGCCGGCATGAGCCTCGACGAAATCCCGACGATCCTCGAACTGATCGAGGGAATAAAAACAGAAACCCACAAGACGGTTCTGCTGGTCGAGCACCGCATGGACGTGGTGACGCGTCTCGCCGACCGCATCATCGTTCTGCAGGACGGGATGCTGATCGCCGACGGGCCGCCGGCCGAGGTCGTGGCGCTGCCGCTCGTGCAACAGGCTTATCTTGGCGCTCACGGCGCCGGCGAAATGCGGCGCGGGACACGGCCATGAGCGCCACCGAGAGTGCCACCGCAACCGGCACCAAGACCGCCGCCGACGACACCCTGCTCCGGCTCGACGGCGTTTTCACCAATATCGGCCGCTACCGCATCCTGCACGGCGTCACTCTCGCCGCCCGGCGCGGCCGGGTGACCATGCTGCTTGGCCGCAACGGCGCCGGCAAGACGACGACGCTTCGCACCATCATGGGCCTGTGGAAGGCCCGCCTCGGCAAGATCGTTTTTGACGGCCGGCCGATCACCGCGCTCGACACGCCGCACATCGCCCGTCTGGGCATCGCTTACGTGCCGGAGAATATGGGCATCTTCGGCAAGCTGACGGTGCGTGAGAATTTGCTGCTCGCGACCGGGCGCCGCGGGTTCGATCAGCACCATCTGGATCGGGCGCTCGAAAGCTTTCCGGCGCTGAAGATGAAATGGGAATCGCCCGCGGGCTCGCTGTCGGGTGGACAGAAGCAGATGCTGGCGATCGGCCGCGCCATCATCGAGCCGCGGCGGTTGTTGCTGATCGACGAGCCCACCAAGGGCCTGTCGCCGGCGATGGTCGACCAGCTGGTCGAGGCGTTGCTGCGGCTCAAGCGCGAGCACACGACCATCCTGCTGGTCGAGCAGAATTTCCGCGTCGCCGAAGCCGTCGGCGACGACGTCGCGGTCATGGACGAAGGCGTTACCGTCCATGCCGGCGACATGACGGCGCTCGGCGCCAACCACGCCCTGCAGCATCGTTTGCTGGGGCTGAGCATGGCGGACAGCGTATGAACGCGAAGTGGCTCGGCAAAATGAACCGTTGGGCGCCCTACGTGCTGACGCCGCTCGTCGTCGTCGCGGCGCTGCCGGCGATCGGACCGGGACCCTGGGTGACGCTGACGGTGGCCGGGCTGACGATGGGCGTCATGCTGTTCATGGTGGCGGCCGGCCTGACACTGATCTTTGGCTTGATGGATGTGCTCAACTTCGCCCACGCGGCGTTCGTCACGGTCGGAGCCTACATCGCGCTGACGGTGCTGCAGCCGCTCGCCGGGTGGACCAACGAGCTTTCGCTCACGCTCAATCTCGCCGCGCTGCTGGTCGCCCTGGTTGCCGCGGCGGCCGCCAGCGGCGCGCTCGGTTTTGTCTTCGAGCGCGTCATCATCCGGCAGGTCTACGGCGCGCCGCTGCGCCAGATCCTGATCACGATCGGCGCGCTGACCGTCATCGAGCAACTCGTCATCGTGATCTGGGGGCCGCAGGCCCTGCCGCTGCCGAAGCCCGTTATGCTGCGCGGCAGCGTGTTCATCGGCTCGTCGTCGATCGAAACCTACCGGCTGTTCGCGCTGTGCGTCGGCCTTGCGGTTGCGCTCGCGATGCATCTTTTTTTGACACGCACCCGCCTCGGGCTGGTGGTGCGGGCCGGCGTCGAGGATCGCGAAATGATCCAGGCGCTCGGCTATCACATCAGGCGCGTATTCGTCGGCGTGTTCATGGCCGGCACCGCGCTCGCCGGCATGGGCGGCATGATGTGGGCGCAGTACCAGGCCGTGGTCGGGAGTCAGATCGGCGACAGCATGACCATCCTGGTGTTCATCATTCTCATCATCGGCGGGCTCGGTTCGGTCGGCGGCTGCTTTATCGGCGCCATCCTGGTCGGACTGACCAACAATTATGTCGCGTTCCTCGCGCCGAAGCTGGCGCTCGGATCGAACATCCTGCTCATGGCCCTGATCCTGCTGTGGAAGCCGCGCGGCCTGTTTCCGATAACCGAGCATCATTGAGGCGGCGATGGCGGCACAGATCGACGAGACGCTCGAGGCCGCCGCCGCCGGCGATCTTGCCGGCACGGCGCCCCGCACGGCCGATCCCGCGTCCGCCGACGCTCGACAACGCTTTTCGTGGCTGAGCTGGATCGTCTCGGATGACCCGCCCGGCCGCGCCCTTCTCAACGTGACGCTGCTCGTGCTTCTCGCTGCGCTGTTGTTTGCTCCGTTCCTGTTTCCCGGCACCAAGGCACTCGGCGTCGCCTCGCGCATCTGCATTTTCGTGATCCTGGTGGCGAGCTACGATCTCATGCTCGGCTTCACCGGCATCGTCTCGTTCGCGCATACGATGTTCTTCGGCATCGGCGCTTATGGCGTCGCCATCATGCTCGCCAAGGGCTGGGTCGGCTGGAGCGCTGTCATCCTCGGCGCCGCCGCCGGGGCCGTCGTGTCGATGGTCATCGCGGCGGTGATCGGCCTCTTGAGCCTTCGGCTCCGCACAATCTTTTTCTCCATGATCACGCTTGCCGTCGCGAGCTTCGCGCAGATCGTCGCCGAGCAATGGCGAAGCCTCACCGGCGGCGAAGACGGCCTGACCTTCGCGGTGCCGGAGATCCTTCGGCCCGGCTTCCGGCTGTTCTCCGATCCTGTCATGGGCGTGATGATCAACGGCCGGGTCATCACCTATTACATCACCTTCGCGGTGGCGCTGGTGCTGTTCCTGATCATGCTGCGCATCGTCAACTCGCCGTTCGGCCTGGTGCTGCGCGCGATCCGCGAAAACGAATTCCGCGTCGAGGCGATGGGTTACCGCGTCGTCGCCTACCGCACGTGGGTTTGCATCATTTCCGCCGTGATGGCGTCGCTCGCCGGCGGCCTGATGGCGCTGGTGCTGCGCTACAACGGCCCCGAAGCCACGCTGTCGTTCTCGCTCATGATCGACATCCTCCTGATGATTGTCATCGGCGGCATGGGGACGCTCTATGGCGCCGTCGTCGGCTCCATCGTCGTCGTCCTGGCGGAATATTATCTGGAGAATGCGCTCAGCGCGGTGAGCAGTGCGATGACCGGGATGCCGCTCATGTCGGCCTTGTTTCACCCCGACCGCTGGCTGCTCTGGCTGGGCATCCTGTTCGTGCTGATCGTGACGTTCCTGCCGCAGGGAATCGTGGGGCGGCTGCGGCGCCGGTAGCGCGGGCGCCGGATCAGACGAGGGAAAACAGCACACGGAACGCCGCACAGCGAGGAGACCGCCCTGCTCCGCGAAACCGCGAGCGGCGGCTCGTTGTGCGAATCGGTGGCAGCGTAACGCGAGCGTCCGCTGACCCGGCTGAACCGTTATCGGCTCAGTGCAGCACTTCGCCGGCGGCGCTTGAGGGCGCAGCCCGCACTTTGACGTCGTGATTCGGAAACTGTTCTCTCAGTTGCAGAGCCGCGCGCAAAGCATCGACAAAGCGACGATGTCCCGATTTCACCCGTCCATCCATTTGAAGGACGAAGTACTCATCGGGCAGCTGATGAGTTGCGAAGCCATGTTTCATGAGACGCTCCATCCGTCGCCCACCGAGATCCCCTAGTCCACTCGGCTGGCGTTCCCCGATGGTCTCAGAGTTTTCGTTAAATTTTGTTCAAAGATGGGCTGTCGGCATGACGGTTTGTAAAACGTTCGTCGTGTTGCATTAATGACACAGATTTATGGCGGTCCGACCCGGTCTGATCGGACGGAATCTCGTCGAACCTGACCGATACCGGTCCTGACCGCTGGTCGGTCGGGTCGCCGTTTTCGTTACCGCCCGTTAGTCGAAAGTCGCACCGGGCGATAACGGACTGTTTTTGATCCGCGCAAATTCAGGTTCGCGACGCGGGTTCCGTAAACGCGAACGGCACCGATACCTTCGTATTGGCTTGCCATCCGTTTCGACAGTGCGCGGCGACCTTAGTTCAATGGAGAGGTCGCTTCTTCCTTCCTAGCGTGCGTGCTGTGGGGTCCGCCTCGTGTGACGGACGTCAGGGAGAGTTTGGCCGCATGTCCTTCGCACGCATCCTGAATAAACGAACGCTCCTCGCCTGCGCCGCCATCGGCACGCTGATCGCTGGAGCGACATTCGGCCAGCAGATGCTTGATGGCCAGTCAGTGTTGGCCGCAACGACGGCCGATCAACTGGCCCCGGTGGCAAAGATGGCGCGCCAGATTGCGCATGCGCCGTCGAGCCTGCCGCAGAAGCCGGATTGCGACGACTTTGCCTTCGCCTTCCTGCATTCGACCTGTTCGAAGCCTCATGTGAAGCGCCACGTGGCCCACAATCATCGCGTGGCAACCACGGTGATCAGCCGCGTTGAGGCTGCACCTCCGTCCTCGAAGCCGCAAGCTGCGGTCGCCGCGGACGGTCATGGCGCGACCGAAGCTCAAAATGCGCAGACCGCGAGCTTGTCGCCGACTACCCAGCCGCGCCCGATCGTGAAAAAGCCCAGGATCGTGAAGAACACCACCCCGCCGACGTCGTTCGGCGGCTGGTTCGGGCAGCAAGGACAGCAGCGCACCGCGATGCGGTCGTTCTTCGAGTAAAGACTGCTTCGCGTAAGACCTCTTCAAAATCGGCCGCGCTCGGTCCCGCTCGACTGGCACGCGTGACGAGTCCCTGACACTTGCTGAAACAGACGCGCCTTCAGCAGACGTCCTCTCAAACAAACGTCCCCTCTAGCAGACCCGTCGTCACAAAGCGCACGACGCCGGCCAAGCCGCCGGCGTCGCGTCGTCGATTCGTTCGTCAGGCTCCGAGGTAACCCGGTCCTACGCCGCCTGTACCTTGTGCGCGCCGGCGAAGCTTGGCGCCACTTCAGCCATGAAGCGCGCCATCTCGTCCTTGACCTGGCCGTGCGGCTTCAGGCCGACGTTGAAATACAGGATCACCTCGTGGAATCCGGCGGCCTCGACTTTTTTGAGCACCTCGATAATTCGTTCCGACGAGCCGAGCAGCACCGAGTTTTCCGTCAGGTCTTCCGGCTTGACCTTCTGCAACCGCTCGACCATGCCGACGAAATAGCGATAGCTCGGCGGCGCCGTCTTCGGATCGCCGGGGAATGCCGGGATCACGCATTCCTTGTAGTAGCGGATCTGCCGCGCGCGCTGGGCATCCTCCTGCGCCTTGTTGTCGGCGAAGTGCGTGAAGTAGCTGCACATCAGCCGGCCCGGCTTCTGGCCGTATTTGGCGCAGGTCTCGTGATAGAGGTCGGCGACCTGCTTGAGACCGCCGTAGCTGATGGCGGCTGCGAACGGCGCCACGATCAGGCCGCAGCCTAGTCGCGCCGCCAGCTCGATCGAAGGCTTGGAGAACGACCCGACATAGGTCGGGATCGGCTTCTGCACCGGTTTCGGCGTGATGCGCACGTCATCAAACGAATAATGTTTGCCGTGGTGCGAGATGCGGTCCTCGGCCGCCCAAAGCCGGCGCACGAGTTCGAGGCCTTCCTCGAAAATCCCCTGGTTGTCCTCGAAGGAGACGTGAAACGGCAGATATTCGCGCTGGTCGTAACCGCGGCCGCAGGCGAAATCGACGCGTCCGTTGGAAAGAAGGTCGAGCGTGCCCCATTGCTCGGCAACGCGGATGGGATGATGCAGCGGCAGCACCGTCACCGCCGGCGCGAGGCGGATGCGCTTGGTGTTGGCGGCGACATAGGTCAGCACCAGGTCCGGGCACGAAAGGACGCCGAGCGAGTTGAAATGATGCTCGCCGATCCACGCCGAATGCATGCCGAGCTTGTCGGCAAGCAACGCCTCGGCGGTGATGTCGGCGACGAACTGATTGGAAGTGCGCGGATTGTTTTCGTAGTGATTGTCGCTGAGCGTGAAGTAGCCGAATTCCATAATCGTCTCCTCGGTCACTGTGTTGATGCGGGGTGCGGCCTGCGGGTCGCACCCCCTGTTCAGTTGCTTTCCGACGTCGGATCAGTCGCGGCCGGCCTCCATGATGGCCTGCGCGAGCCGCTTGGGATTTGAGAAACAAAGCTCGTGACTGCCGGGCGTTTGAACGAGCCGGAACAGCCCCAATTTCTGCGACAGCCGCGGATGCCACGGATAGTGATGCGGCAACGAGGTGTCTTCGGTGCAGTTGATGTAGGACTTGGCAATTTGCATATCCGCCGGATTTGTCTTGAGCGAGATCTTGTCGGAGAACGTCTTCACCGGATGCGGATTGAGGATGTCGTAAGCCTTCTGCGCGGCGGCCAGATCGACATCGTTGATGAAGGCTTCGCGCCAGATCGGGAACGGCAACACCACCGAGCTGTCGCCGCGCTGGGCCGAAACCGCCTCAAACAGCGCGACATAAGGCGGCGGCACCATGTCGTTGAGACTTTCGCCGTTATTGGGAACGAATGCGTTCCAGTAGACCAGGCGGCGAATCCTTTCTGGCGCCTGATCGGCCACGCCGGTGATGACCATGCCGCCATAGCTGTGTCCGACCAGGACGACGTCCTTCAGATTTTTCTCGGCGAGATAATCCACGATCGATTTGATCGCGTCTTTAAGGCCGATCGTCTTCGGATCGCCCGGCTTGTTGCCGGCAATCGTCGGGGTATGCACCTCATGACCGGCAGCGCGGATCGGAGCGGCGGTCGGTTCGAGTTCGGCACCGGTATGCCAGGCACCGTGAACGAGTACGTACGTCGCCATGCAGGTTCCTCCCAGGTTGGGTTCCGGTCTCTATCGGACCTTGGAACCCGGCAACGATACACCACCCATTGTCAGCGCGAACTGGCAAGCATGTTAGTTGTCAATGCATCAGTTGTAAATGCATTAAATGACCCCAAGAACGCCCCCGCCGCGCGGCCGGTTTTGACCGCTACCGGGAATTCAATTAGACGAGGGCACGTTCGCGCCAGGGATGTTCAGGTTCGTGAAGGATTCCGCCAAGCTCGATCTCGACAATTACCTGCCGTATCTCGTGAACCGCGTCGGCACCATCATTGCCGAGCAGTTTGGCGCCGAAGCGCTTACGCCGCATCGCCTGAGCATAGCCATGTGGCGCGTCATGGCGGCTCTGGCCAGCCAGGGCGGACAGCGCCAGATCGATCTTGCCGGCCTGACCAGCATCGACGCGTCGACACTGTCGCGTCTGGTGACGCGACTCGCGACGCTCGGCTTCGTCAGCCGGACGCGCTCCACCAGCAGCACGCGTGAGGTCGTCGTCAAACTGACGACCAAAGGCAAAACGCAAGTCGAACGTCTCATCCCGCTGGCCCTCGAATACGAGACGGCGGCCATCGCCGGCGTGCGGCCCGAAGAGGTGGCGGCGCTTAAAACCGGCTTGCGGCGCATGTACGCCAACATGAAAAGCCGCGAGGCGAGCGCGGGGACGGCGCGCTCGGTGCGGGGGCGTAACGGTGCCCGCCGCGCACCGCCGCAAGCCGCCGAATAAATCCGTCAAAAATCGACAATCGGCCAACGAGGGATTCGAGTAGAAGCCTGCGCGAATCCGGCACGCGATTGAAGCCGCGATGCGGCTCACGACGTCGTGCAGTGTCGTGATCGAGCACAGCCTTCATAGTGCATCCGCTGTTCCGGGCGTTTGCAATCGGGGAACGTCATGAAATCTTCCCAACCGCGGAAGCATGATCGCCGCTCGTTCCTGATGGCTGCCGGGCGGGCCGGCAGGCTGCTGGCCACCGGGAAACTGCTGGCATCGGCTCCGGCGCTGCTGGGGCTACGGACCCCGGCATTGGCGAAGGCTCAAGCTCCCGAGCCGCTTGCTCAGCCGCCGGAGATCCGCAGCGCAGGCGGCGTACTGGAGACGACGATCACGGCTGCTCCCGGACCGGCGCGGATCGGCGACTATCGGTTTCCCGGGCTGCTCTACAACGGGTCCTACCTGCCGCCGCTGCTCCGGGCGGGTCTCGGCGACACCATGCGGATCACGTTCCACAACGATCTGCCCGATCGGCCGTCAAACCTGCATTATCACGGAATGAGCGTGTCGCCGCTCGGGAACTCGGACAATGTCTTTGTCCACGTTCATCCCGGTGAAACGTTCCGCTATCAGGTCGATATTCCCGCTCACGGTCGTCAAGGCCCAGGCATGTTTTGGTACCACCCGCATGCGCACGGCGTCGTCAACGAGCAAATTCTGGGCGGGATGTCCGGCGGACTTGTCGTCGATGGCTCCGAGCGGCTCTTTCCATTTCTGCAGGGCCTGCCGGAGCGATTTTTCCTCATCAAGCATGTCGAAGTCGGCGAAGGAAACAGGATCATCTCGATCAACGGCCAATTGAATCCCGCCGTGCAGATTGGCGCAGGCGAATTGCAGTTCTGGCGCATCGCCCATATCGGCGCGTCGCTGTTCATCAAATTCCGGATCGAGGGGATGCCGCTTTATATTCTGGCGACCGACGGTCATCCGCTCACGCAGCCGCGCAAGGTCACCGAGTTCTTCATCGGCCCCGGCGAACGGATCGACGCGATCGCCATCGGACCGCAGTCCGGCGAATACGCGATGCGCACCATCTCGTATCAGAACGAGGCATGGCGGCCGCCGGAACCGGTGCAGCAGCTGGCCGTCATCGCCTCCAGTGGATCGCGGACGCCCGGCCAAGAGCTCGAGAGCGACGTTTTGCGCCAGCGCCTGCACGGCGATCAATGGCTCGACGAGGTGAGAGCCGCGCCGATCGCCCGGCGGCGAACGCTGGTCTATTCCCGGACCCCGGATCGAAAGGTGTTCATGATCGACGGCCGCGTCGTGGACGAGGCTCGAATCGACCAGAAGGTCAAGCTCGGCGACACCGAGGAATGGACGATCGTCAATACCGATCAGCAGTATCACAGCTTTCATATCCATCAGACGCCGTTCCTCGTCACCGTGATCGGTGACGAACACGTGGACGATCACAGTCTGCGGGACACGGCCTCGGTGCCGCCGGCGACCGATCAAGGACCCGGCCTGATGAAGGTCGTCATCCCATTCACCGATCCCGTCATCGTCGGGCGCTTCGTTTATCACTGCCACGCCGTCGATCACGAGGACAAAGGCATGATGGGGGTGATCGAGGTCGTCGCCTGAGCGTCCCCACCTCCGCAGCTTTCTCCCGATCGTCGCTTTTCTTCGCGATGGAGCTGGCCTAACGTGTGGGCCAACGGCGCCGCCATCGGCACAAAACAGAGACGACAAGAGGGGAAAACGATGGCCGGCGAGACGGTGATTCAGGTTTCGCGACTGCTCGACGAACGCGGACTGAGCCCGTTCCAGGTCAGGCTGGTCATCTGGTCGATCCTGATCTCCATCATCGACGGTTACGACATCGCCGCCATCGCCTTTGCCGCCCCGCATCTGGTCGCGGCGTGGGGCATTCCGCGCAGCGCGCTCGGACCGGTGCTGAGCGCCAGCAATATCGGCGTGCTGTTCGGCTCGGCGCTGTTCGGCTGGGTCGGCGACCGATTCGGACGCAAGCCGGCGCTGATCGCCGGCAACCTGCTGTTCGGCGTGCTGACGATCGCCGCCGCCTATTCAGCCGATCTGACGCAATTGTTCTGGCTGCGGCTTTTCGCCGGATTGGGCATCGGCGGCGTGATCCCCAATGTGGTGGCGTTGTGCACGGAATCGGCGCCGCGGCAGTCGCGCGCGACGCTGCCGATCATTGCTGTCGGCTGCGTGCCGCTCGGTGGCGCACTGGCCGGTTTCATCAGTGCGGCGCTGGCGCCGCAATATGGCTGGCAGATCATTTTTCTGGTCGGCGGCATCCTTCCGATCGTCATTGCGCTCGCCGCCATTGTCGGCCTTCCGGAATCGATCAAATACATGGCGCTGCACGAGAGCCAGCGCCCGCGGATGGAGCGGTTGATTGCCGTGCTGCGTCCGGGGTTCACCGTGCCGGCGAACGCGCGCTTTGTCATCGAGGACGAGAAACAATCGCCGATCGTCCAATCCGGTCTATCTGTTCGGCGAAGGCCTGTGGCTGATCACCCCGCTGTCGTGGCTGCTCTTTGCGCTCAACCTGATGGGCTATTTCTTCCTGTCGGGCTGGACTCCGACGCTGCTGACCGCCGCCAAGCTGCCGCCGACGACCGCGGCGCTCGCCGCTGCGCTCCTGCAGGTCGGCGGCACTGTCGGCGCCTTGAGTCTTTGCTGGTGGCTGCAGCGGCATCGCTTCCTCGGTATCGCGTTTCTCCTCGTGCTCGCGATCCCGGTGGTCGGCTCGATTGGATTCGCCGGCGTGACCTCGAAGCCTGCGCTGCTGATAACGACATTCCTTGCCGGCTTCATCGTGCTCGGCGTCCAGATCGGCCTCAACGTCGTCGGAGCGATGCTCTATTCGACGTCGCTCCGCGCCAACGGATCCGGCTGGCAACTCGGCCTCGGACGCCTCGGGTCGATCGTCGGGCCGCTCGCCGGCGCGCTGTTCGTCGGCCTTCCGGTCCAGCAGCTTTACATGTGGTCGACGCTGCCATTCGCCGCCGCGGCGGTCGTGTGCTTCGCCATCCATTGGCTCAACACCGCGCGGCTGAAGGCGCATCCCGAACTGGCGCAGGCGCAATGATCCAAAGAAATCAAAACGGCTCGTAGTCGCGCAGCGCGGGGATGACCTTCTCCCCGAACAGCCGGATCGAGCGCATGAGGTCGGGCTCCGGCAGGTCGGAGAAGTTGAACTCGCCCATGAACGTGTCGAACACGCCCGCCGTGGCGGCGGCGTGGATTTTGGCGGCGACGGTTTCCGGCGAACCGATGAAGACCAGCTCGTGCTCGAGCAGATAATCGGGGTTGAAAATGTTCATCATGATCTCCGAGGCGCCCGGCTCGCCGCGGCCGACGAACATCCGCGCGAACGCGGCGGCGCGCTCCTCGAAAGACTCGCCCGGCTTCGGCGGCGCCAGAAAGCCCTCATAGGCGCGGCTCGCCCGGAACAGGGCGACATCGAGCGCCTTCTGGTCGGTCTCGTCGACATAACACACCGAGCTATAGGCGATGTGCGGCTTCGCCGTCCGGCCGGTGCGCCTGCAGTCTTCCAGGAACTTGCGATAGCGTGGCGCCGCATCGGCGCGCGGATAGACCAGGAAGTAGCCGGGGTTGATCCCTTCCCTGGCGCAGAATTCCAGCGTCTGCGGATCGCGGCTCATCATCCATAACGGCGGATGCGGGCGCTGCACCGGCTTGACCGCAAGCTCGGCACTGTCGGTGTGGAACGCCTCGCCGTGAAAAGAGAACGGTTGGGTGTCGCCGAAGGCCGCCCGCAGATAATCGACGAATTCGAGCGTCGGCGACTTGCGCGCGCCGTAATCGAGGCCGAACGGCCGGAAATAATCCGGATTGATGCCGGGAACGAGGCCGAGTTCCATCCGTCCGCCGAGCATCTGATCGACCAGCGCGATCTCCTCGGCGAGACGGAGCGGATGATAGAGCGGCACGATGTACCCCATCGGCCCGACGCGCAGCCGCCGGGTGCGGGCGCCCGCGGCGACCGCAAAGAGGCTCGGCGACGACATCCAGCTTTCGTCGGGACGGAAATGGTGTTCGACGCAGAAGGCGTAATCGAACCCGGTTTCGTCGCACAATTGCAGCTCGCGCCAGAGCTCTTCGTAGCGCTCATGCGGCGTCAGACCGGGCTTGGCCCAGACGTGCGAAAAATGCGCGAATTTCATTTCGGGTGAACCGTTCGATCGACATCGCACCCTCGCGGCGGCGAGGGCCGTCGGTCCGTTACGGCGTGGCGCCGGCCGCGAGGCTTGCGGCCGTCACAACGTCCGTTGCTTGTCGCCGCATTCCTTGCACGTGTAGGCGACCCGGACTTCGCCGGGAGCAGCCGAGACGCGATTGGGGGCGCCGCACTTCCCGCATTTGCTCTCGATGCGGGTCTTGCCTTGCTTGACGGTGACGGTCTTCCGCTCCAACGCCTCTCTCACGAGGCGTTCGGTCTCGTCGCGCATCGCTTGTTTTGACATTTCTGGCTTTCTGGCTTCCTGCGAGGCTGGTCCTAGATCGGAATGCGGAACTCGGCAACGAACTTTTTCGGCCCGGCTTCGATCTGGCCTCGGCCCGGCGATGGTCGCGCTGCATTATCCCGGACGGTTCTGATCCCCGTATGAAGACGACGCAACGCAGCCTTCGGCGGTTGCGCCGCATTATAGCGTCGCCCACAGCGTTCGCCCATGTTCTTCTTTGACCGCATCGGGCCGCCGCTGCCCACGGCCGCGAATGTCCGTGCGCCACAGGCCGGATTGCGTTATTTTGCCCATCGTACACGCCGACTGCACCAAGCCGCGAATGCGGCGCGCGTCCGTGTACCAACGAAGACGGGGCAACGACCCCGGAACGTGTCAAGGGAGTGCCAAGGGAGGCCCGAAAATGCGCAGACGCGACTTGTTGAAATTCGCCGGCGCCACGGCGCTGGCTATTCCATTCGTAGGTCCCGCGAGAGCGGATCAAACAATCGTCAAGGTCGGAGTAGTAGGACGCAAAAACCGGCCCACTCGCCCCCGGCGCCGCCGTCACCCATTTTCCGCCGTGGCGGCTGTGGGCGCAGCAAGTCAACCAGAATGGCGGCCTCAAACTCAAGGACGGGCCGCGCAAGGTCGAACTGATCGAATACGACGACCGCACCCAGCCTCCCGAAGTCCATCAAGGCGGTGGAACGGCTGGCTTCAGTCGACAAGGTCGACTGGATCGCGGGACTGTACGGCACCGGCTTCAACGTCGCCGCGGTGCCCACGTTCGCCAAGCTCGGCTACCCGCAGATTCCGGTCGCCTGCGTCACCGAACTCGGCCCGGAGCTGGTCAAGAAATACCCGCTGCTGTTTTTCGGCAACGGCACACTCAGCCAGTACAGCGCGACCGTAATCGGCATCCTCAAGAAATTCCGCGCCAGCGGCGAGATCGGCAACAAAGTCGCCATGGTCAATGTTGCGGACGAATACGGCATCGAAATCTCCAACATCAGCAAGACGCAATTCCCGGCGGCCGGCTTCGATATCGTCTACAACAAATCGTATCCGCTGGGCACGCAGGACTACGCGCCGGTGATCAAGGCCGCGAAGGCGACCAATCCCGACGCCTTTATCGCCTGGTCCTATCCGCCGGACACCTTCGGCCTGACCGAGCAGGCCAAGATCGAAGACTTCAGCGTGAAGGTCTATTTCAACGGGATCGGCTGCGCCTTCCCCGGCTACCACGCAAAATTCGGCGCGGCGACAGAAAACATTCTCGGCTGGGGCGGCGTCCCGGACAACCCGGACACCCGCGCCTTCTACAAGCTGCACAAGGAAGTCACCGGCGTCGATGCCGACTTCAACGGCAGCCCCTTGTACTACGCGAATAACCAACTGCTGACGCAGGCGATTGAAGGCACGGGTTCGATGGACCGTGAGGCCATCGCCGCGCACATCAAGAGCCACACCTACAAGACCATGCTCGGCGAGTACGACATGCGCAATCAATTGCTCAACAGGCTTTACACGGCAGGCCAGTGGCAGGGCGATTGGTTCCACGCGGTCGGCGGCGTCGGCTACCCCGACTCCGACTACGTGACGGCCAAGCTGAAGACAAGCTGGGCGTAACGCTCATCGCAACGCGGCGGTGCGCTTAAGCCCCGCCGTGCGCGAAAATCGGTCGCAGCAATCGTCCCCGGCCGTTAACGGCCGGGGACACGTTCCCACCACAGCAATTCTCAAAACACTCAAAAAATCTGCAACGGGAGGACTGGAAATGGCCGTTCGTACTACGGTTGTCGGATCATGGTGGCTTCACCCCGAGATGGAAAAAGATCTGGCCCGCCACCACGCGGGTAAATGTTCGCCGCATGAAAGCGAGGCGATCCTCAATCGCGCCGCAGCCAAGGCGATCCTGGAGCAGCGCGAGCTCGGTCTCGACGAATGGACCGGCGGCGAATATCAGACCGACAACTTCATCCTGCACATGCACAAATGCCTAACCGGGCTGGAGGTCGACAAGCCGCAGGCCGATGACGTCTTCGACTATGACGACATGACCCACGCCAAGGTCGTCGGCAAGATCACCGCGCCGCACGGCCTCGGTTATCTGGAAGCGTTTCGCCGTGAGAAGAAGCTGCCGGGCGGCGTGCGCAAGGCCGCCGTGGTTGCGCCTTACGAGGTCGTCGTTGCCGGCCGCGACCAGCTCGAAGCCGTCACGCCGCAAATGCCGGCAATCACCGAAATCATCAATCGCGAACTGCGCGCCATGGCCGACGAGGGATGCGCCAACGTGCAACTCGACGCCCCGATTTTCGGCGCCGAGGTCAACATGGGGATGATGACGGCGCAACAGGCCGCCGATTTGATCGCCCCGTGTTTCGAGGGCGTCAAAGCCACGAAGTCGCTGCACTTCTGCAACGGCAATCTGCGCGGCCGGCCGATCTCGCACGCGCTGCACTGCGCGCCGTGGGTGGACATTCTGGAACGCCTCGACGGCGTCGTCGATATCGCGGCGTTCGAGGTCAAATACTTCTTTCAGTGGATCGAACGCGACTCGTTCAAGAAAATGCCGAGGAACATGCAGCTCGCGGCCGGTATCGTCGACGAAGGCAGCTACTGGATCGAGCCGGTCAAGAAGATCCGCGAGCGTATTGCAGACTGGGCGCGCGTTGTCGGCGAAGAGCGGCTTTGGGTCTCGCCGTCGTGCGGGTTCGGCCGCCATCCGGCACGCAACATTCCGGTGCTGCGCGCCAAGATGGAGAACATGGTCGAGGCCGCCCGCACGCTTTGAAACCGAGAAGCATTTGCGGGGGCAGCGTCGGCGGCAGACGCGAAATGTCAGCTTGGTGCCATACGGGAAGCGTAGACATGGAATTGCTGGAGGTACTTTTAGCAAGAACTTAAGCACACGACGCTTAAATGGACGCTCCTGTCAGCTTTCCAAACAAGGGACCAAGCATGTGCACTGAATGTGACCGACTGGCGCTCGACCGCCGCAAGTTTCTTACGCTTTCGGCAGCTGGCGTGGCCGCCGGCAGCCTCTTCGGAAGCCGCTTGGCCTTGGCCGCGGGCAACACGACAAGCGTCACGACGGACGAGGCGATAGAGCGGCTAAAGGCCGGCAACGAAAAGTACGTGACCGCCCCTCAGGTCTGCGCGGTAGAGCTCTCAAAGCAGCGTGGCCAGGTTGCCAACGGGCAGGCGCCGTGGGCCTCGATCGTCACATGCTCCGACAGCCGCGTTCCCCCGGAACTCCTGTTCGGCGGAATGGGATTGGGCGAGCTTTTCGTCGCGCGCAATGCCGGCAACATGGTCGATACCGCGACGATGGGAACCCTCGAATACGGCGTCGAGCATCTCGGCGTCCCGCTGATTGTCGTCATGGGTCACGAAAAGTGCGGGGCGGTTGCCGCAGCGTGCTCGGTCGTTGAAAAGCACGCGACGTTTCCGGGCTCCATCGGCCCTATGGTCGACGCCATCGTCCCGGCTGCCAAAGCGGTTTACGGCAAGCCCGGTGATTTTATCGACAACACGGTTCGCGAAAGCGCGATGCGCACTGCCGCAAAGGTCGCCACCGAAAGCGAAATCGTTTCACACTTGATCAAGGCGAACAAAGTCAAAGTACTTGCGGCACGCTACGATCTGGACAACGGCCGCGTCGAGTTCTTGAGTTGAGACGCCGTTTCCCTTGAACGCATCGCGGTCGTCCACAGCATCGCAGTAAAACAAAACGCACGGCGTCGATGACGCCGGCGATCTCTTTCGGTCTGAACGGGACCGCGGCGGGTCAATAGCGTATGGCGGCAAGCCTTGTCATCGGCTTGCGCCATCCGCCTTACCGATGCGCGGCCCGGCGGCAAAATCCTGGCGCACCCCGCCGCGCATCACTGACCGAAGCGGAGGGCGCCCATTCGATTATTGGTTGCTGGCGACGCCAAGACGCTTCAATGCCGCCAGGGCAAACTGATTTGCCGGATCGATGGCCAGCGTTCTTTGATAGTCGGCGATCGCCTCGGCGGTCCGGCCGAGATTCTCAAGGGCGACGGCCCGGTTGTTTATGGCCGGCGTGTAGCGCGGATTGAGCCTTATGGCCTCGGTAAGATCGCTGACCGCGGCATCATAGTTTTTCAGGGCGGTATACGCTTCACCACGAAAAAGATAGGACTTGGGGTTGTTGGGCTCGAGCTTCATCGATTGCGTGCAGTCGGCGATCGCGTTCGCATAGTCGCGGCTGTCGTAATAAGTAAGGCAGCGGTTGACCATGGCCGCGAAATCTTTGGGATTGATTTTGAGCGCCTGGGTGCAATCGGCTATCGCGTTAGCCAGGTTTCCGAGATTGCGATAGGCGGCACAGCGGTTGCTGTAGGCCCCCTCATCGTTCGGATTGAACGTGATCGCCTGACTGCAATCGGCGAGCGCGGCAGCGCTGTCACCCTTGATCGAATCATCGTAGCATCTCTGGTGAGCTGTTGTGCCACGGCTCGAGTCCGTATCCGAAGCGGCGAAGCCCGGATCGGGTCGGCACGCCAAGCCGACGAACGCCACGAGCACCAAAAGCGCGATTTTCGGCATGCTCAATCACCCTGGATTTATCGCCGCTCGATCAAACGAGGGCCTTCGCAGTTCCCGGAATGAGCCAAAATCTCGTACACGACTGGCCGCGAGATATCAACGTTGTTCATTTGCGACGCGTGCGTGACACTTCGTCCCGATAGTTCGGTTCATTGATTTTCGACGACCGTAATTTTGAGGAAGCGCCAGTCGTTTGAGCCGTGAGTTTCCGAATGCGCATAGAGCCCGATCGCGCCGCCGTTTTTCGGCGGCTGGCCACGAAATTCACGGACCTGGACTCCATTGATATAAAACAGGCCGGTGTTGTTGTTCAGAACGACCTGTAATTCATTCACCGCGCCAATGCCTTTTTTGATCGCATCCGACATCGTCCGGGGAACGACCATGCGCCATTCGTTGTTGACCATGCGAGCGACGTTGAAACTCCCGTTTGGGAAAATCGCCGCTTTGTATAGATTGCCGAGGTCGCTGGCCCAGAACGCCAGCCCGCCGTTCGGCGCGTCCTCACCCAAATCGACGGCTTGGTTGGGAAATTTCACCGTCGCGCACAAGGTCACGTTCTTGAAGACCAGGGGAAGATACAACGCCTTCAGGCCAGCATCTTCATCGGGTTTGAGCGACAATTGACTGTCGATATAAAACGTGGCCGGATCACCCAAGCCCCAGCCGGGATCCGGCTTCGTGAAAGTGTCCTGAAAATCGCCGGGGTTGACCGGCCGACAGTCGGCAATCGTCGGCCCCGACGGTGAGGGTGGCAGCACAACCGGCTTGGACTTGCCGTTGTCCATCACGACGATATCCAAAAAGCGCCAATCGTCCGCGAGTCCCGTTTCCGACTCCGCGTGCAGCCCTATGGAGGCGCCGCCCGTCGGCGGCTGGCCGCGAAATTCCTGCACCTTGGCCTTGTTGATGAACAGGGCGCCGATATTGTCGGCCAGCACGATGCCGACTTCGTTGACGGCATTGGCGCCCCGCGCGATGCGCTCGTTCGGCGTGCGGGGGACCAGACTGATCCAGGTGCCGGCGAATTTTCGGTCGATCGTATACGTGCCATCAGGCATGATCTGCGCCACGTAGTAATTGTCGTTGTTGACCGACCAGAAAATGACGCCTGCGGTACCGTCCGGTGTCTTGATTTGCGCCGGGGATTTGATGTTCGCGCAGATCGTCGCGTTCTCGTAGAGCGACGGCGAATATCTGGCCGAGACGCCCTGGACCGGCGGCGGCATCAGGACCAGTTGGCCGTCGGCATAGTGTTCCCGGTCGGTGGAAGTGAAACTCCAGCCGGGATTCTGTTTGTGGAAATCATCGTGGAAGCTCGCGGTTGCCGGCTTGCAGGTCGCGGCGGCGAGTGGCGCAACCGCAGCCGGCGGGGTAGGTCCGGGCCCTTGCGCAGTCGAAAGGGGCGTTGGCCGCGCCATGAAAAGCCACGCACCAATCCCGCCGAGCGCCGCGACTCCAATCAGCAAGACAGCCACCAGCGCGGATCGCGATTTAAGCGTCGGCGGCGGTCTAGCGGGCCCGTCGTCGCGTTTCTCTTCCTCTCGCCGTTTTATATCGGTTTCGCCGTTGGTGCGCTGCTCGTCTGCATTCTGCCGCGCCGCTGACTCCGCTTCCGAGTTCATGCCCGTCCGCCCCGCCGCGACTTTCGTCAGCGCCCGGCGCTATTGGCGGAAACGTGCTGACCAGTTCGTCGATTGCCATTTGCCGCGATGCAAACCCATCCAGCCAATGTAAATCGGAGAGCCGCACGCGCAGACCGTGTTTCGGCTGCGCGTTCTCGATGCGAAACGGGATGACGACCTTCTGGCTCTCGCCCGCGACCGTCACTTCGCGGCGAATATATTCGCTGTCGTTACAGCGCGAGGAGAAGATCAGGAGCATCGCCTGGCTACCCTCGATCGCGTCGGCGATCTCATCATCGAACGGCCTGCCGGGACGCACATTGCGCGGCGCGATCCAGCATCGCACACCCCGCGCCTCGAGCTCCTTGACGATCTCCAGCGCCGCCGCCCGATCCTCGCTGACGTGGCTGACGAAAAGGAATTTTTCAGGCATCGCCGAGCTTCCGACTCCGTCCGATTCCCTCACCGGGGGCATTTGGCGCCAGACGGCGCAAGCGCCTGCCTTTTTCCTGATTGCTGCGCACCAGCCACACGGCCGCCGCGCCCAGCGCCGCCGGCAGACGTGATGAACCGCGCTGCTTCAGGAAATGCTCCCAAGCCTCGGGTTCCACTCTAGCACATAGCTGGACAGGACAGCGTGACGCGGTACGGCAAAAAGGCCACCCGCGTCACTTTGCTGACCCGCTATTGCAAACGACCGGCGCCCTCTCGGCATCGTCGCCAAGGCGGATCATGAGCGGTCGCCAGACGTCAGTCTGCGCAACCCTGCCAGCGGGAAGGACAGCTTCGGTGCCACTTTTTGGCCGAATATTTTCAGGAGGGCGCGGGGCCAAATCAGGAGCAAATTTGGTAATGGTGCCCGTGGAGGGAATCGAACCCCCACTCCTTGCGGAACACGATTTTGAGTCGTGCGCGTCTACCAGTTCCGCCACACGGGCATCGAGCGCCAATCGCCAAACCGAGAGCAATCGCCGCCCTGTTATTTTAGTTGAGCACGATCTTTTCGGAAAACCGGCTACCACTTTTCCGGATCGTGCTCGCGTGGAGCATGATCAGTTCGGAAAATCGGATACCACTATCCCGGATCGCGCTCTAGCCGAACCACGACCTTTCGAAAACCGGATATCACCCCCGGATCACGTCCGGCGCCGGCTTTTCCCGGATCGTGCCCGGCCGGTATCTATATCGCCGGGTCGCCGACGGGGCAAAAGAAAATCAAATTATCGTGGTCGCGCCGGCCTGGCCCGCGTTCCGGGCTTGCATCCGCCGCCGGGATCGGCAAAGTGCCGCGGCCACGCAGGCCGCGGTGGCGTTTTCTCCACTGGCGTTACCCGATGACCGTGGTGGCGATGAAGGCGAACTGGACCGAGCAACTTCGCCGCGAGCCGGCTGCGGCGACGGCGCTCGTGATCTTTGTGTTGAGCGCCGCCACGCTGCTCGGGGCCTGGTATTTCCAGTATGTGCTGAAGCTCGCGCCCTGCCCGCTCTGCCTCGAGGAGCGCCTGCCCTACCACATCGTCATTCCGCTCTCGCTGCTGATGGTGATCGCGGCGATCGTGCGGGCGCCGCGCGCCCTGATTACCGTCGGCTTTGTTGCGATCATCGCAACGATGCTGGGCAGCGCCGTGCTCGGCGCCTATCACGCCGGCGTCGAGTGGCGCTGGTGGCCCGGCCCCGCCGAATGTTCCGGCCCGATGTCAAATTTTTCCACCAAAGGCCCGCTGCTGGATCAGTTGCAGTCGGTCCATATCGTGCGGTGCGACGAGGCGGCCTGGCGCCTTCTCGGCCTTTCGCTCGCCGGTTATAATGTACTGATCTCGCTGGCGCTGGCGGCGATCGCCGCATTCGGCCTGATTACACCGAAGAACGAGGCATAGTTCCAACTTCTTGCATGTCAAAGAATTGTCGGATCGGACCGTTATGGTCAATCCGCCTGCATTTGCCGACGCTAAGGCGCTGATAATGAAACCAAATGTTGGCTGCAAATTTGCGGCCGCAAATCTGAGGCACCAAGTCTGAGCTTGCAAGTCTGAGCCTGCAAGTCTGAGCCTGAGACTTCGTCTTCGGCGACGGAATTTTTGAGAACGGAAAAGGGAGAAGACCGTCATGAGTATTCTGAGCAAAATCGTATCGTCAATCTTTGGTCACGCCAGCGCGGCCCCGGCAGCGGCTCCGGGCGCGGCACCGGCTGGCAAGCCATCGACCCCGGCGGCGGGCGGAGCCCCGGCAGCAGGCGGGGCCCCCACGGTCGATGTCGAGGCCATTCTCACCAAGCTCGCGGCCAGCAACAAAGAAAAACTCGACTGGCAGAAGTCGATCGTCGACCTGATGAAGCTGCTCAATCTCGACTCCAGCCTCACGGCACGCAAAGAGCTCGCCGACGAACTGCATTTCACCGGCGACAAGAACGATTCGGCGACCATGAATATCTGGCTGCACAAACAAGTCATGCAGAAGCTCGCCGAGAACGGCGGCAAGGTTCCCGACTCACTGCTGCATAAATAAGCGACAAATTGCCGGTGGCCGGACGTCGGCCACTGGCACAACGAACAGTCTTCGACTAAGCTGCGCCTATTGCTTCGATATAGCATCGGCGCAGCTTTGTTGTTTCTGCGCTTGTTTCTGCGCAGTGGATAGCGGCCGGTGATTTAACGGTCAGTCATTAGCGGCCGCGGTAACGGCGGCCTGGGAGAGCGAACATGGGCTTGTTGGATAGTTTGGGACTGGGCGACATGCTCAAGAACCTCCTCGGGCAAGCCGAGTCGGCCGGTCTGCCGGCGATGATCAACTCCATCCTGGCGCAAACGCAGTATCACGATCTCAACGGGCTCGTTGCAGCGCTGGAAAAGGGCGGCCTCGGCGCGCAGGTGCAATCATGGCTCGGTCCCGGAGCGAACCAGCCGATCACCGCGGACCAGTTGAAGGCGGTTCTCGGCAACAGCCAGGTGCAGGATTTCGCCCGCCGTCTCGGCCTGCCGGTCGACGAGGCGCTCAAGCTCATGGCGCAGTATCTGCCGGACATCGTCGACAAGGCGTCGCCGAATGGAGCGATCAAGCCGATCTGAGATCGCGGCCGGTGCCCGATCTCGCCGATTTTTGATAACTTAAGGCGGGAGGAAATAGTGAAGACGATTGCAATTATTCTCGCGTCGTTTTGTTTGACCACCGCGGCGATGGCGGATTCCTGCGCGGATCAGGCCGCCGCCAAGAAGCTCGCCGGTGCCGCGAAGACCAGCTTCCTGACGAAGTGCACCAGCGACGCGCAGGCGTCCTGCGACGCGCAAGCCGCGGACAAAAAGCTCGCCGGCGCAGCGAAGACGAGCTTCACCGGCAAGTGCGTGTCCGACGCCACCGGCGTCACGGCGGATTCCTCCTGCGCCGATCAGGCCGCCGGCAAGAACCTCGCCGGCGCGGCGAAGACCAGCTTCATGACGAAATGCACCAAGGACGCGCAGGCGTCCTGCGACGCCCAGGCCGCGGACAAAAAACTCGCCGGCGCGGCGAAGACAAGTTTCACCAAGAAGTGCGTAACCGACGCCACGGGTTCGTGAGCGCGGTCGTTGAAAGGCGCTGGATCGGGCGCCGCACCGCCAAATAGGAGCATTGCCGCCATGAAAGCCCACCTGTTGATCGCGTCGGGATTGTTCGTCGCCGCGTTCGCCGCCGCCGTTGCCGTTCCCGCGCAGGCCAAGACCATGAAGGAATGCGCCGCGCAGTGGCAGGACATGAAGGCGAACAATCAGACCAACGGGATGAAGTATCGCGACTTCTCCAAGCAGTGCATGTCCGAGGGCGCCCCTGCCGCCGAAGCTCCGCCGACGCCTCCGCCACCGGCCGCCTCCAACGCACCCGCCGCGAAGCCGTCCGGCGGACGCGCGGCCATGTATGCGCGCGAGCGCGCCTGCGGCGCGGAGTGGCGGGCCGAAAAGGCCGCCGGCAAGATTCCTGCCGGGCAGAAGTGGCCGCAATACTGGAGCGCGTGCAACAAGCGCAAGAAGGCCGAAGGGATGTGATCGGCGGATTGCGGTTGGTAGCAAATGGGTGACGATTGCCAGCCGGCTGCGGCTGGCGGCGCTCGGCTAGCGGCAACCAGACCACGCGTTCAGCCTGCCGTGGGCCCTCAGCCGCCCGGCGTAGCGTGCTTGTCTCGTCTTGCGAACCAGCGATATGCGAACCAGCGATGGTGGGCGGTAGAGGGATCGAACCTCTGACCCCTTCCATGTCAAGGAAGTGCTCTCCCGCTGAGCTAACCGCCCATTGAAGGCCGCGATTTAGCTTCGGGCGGCTATCGCGGTCAAGGCCGGGAGCACCCCCGCCCCTAGAACTTCACCCGATCGGCGCCCTTCAGCCCAAGCGTGGCGCGCGCTTCGGCCGGCGTCGCGACCTCGAAACCGAGTTCCTCGACGATCCGGCGGATCTTCGCTACCTGCTCGGCATTGCTCTTGGCGAGCTTGCCCGGCCCAATATAGAGCGAATCCTCAAGCCCAACGCGGATGTTGCCGCCCATCATCGCGGCATTGGTGCCGAAGTTCATCTGATGCCGTCCGCCGGCCAGCACCGACCAGTAATATTGATCGCCGAACAGCCGGTCGGCGGTGCGCTTCATGAACAGCAGGTTGTCGAGATCGGGGCCGATGCCGCCGAGAATACCGAAGATGAGCTGCACGAAGACCGGGGGCTTGAACATCCCGCGATCGATGCAATGAGCGAGATTGTAGAGGTGGCCGACATCGTAGCATTCGTGCTCGAATTTGATGCCGTGGCCTTCGCCGAGAATACTGGAGATCTTCTCGATGTCGCGAAACGTGTTGGGGAAGATGTAAGTGTCGGAATTGGTGAGATAGCTCTCCTCCCAATCGTACTTCCAGTTCTTGAAGCGCCGCGCCATCGGATAGAGCGCGAAGTTCATCGATCCCATGTTGAGCGAGCACATTTCCGGCGACAGCAGCTGCGCCGCGGAAATGCGCTGCTCCACCGTCATCGTCACCGCGCCTCCGGTGGTGATGTTGACCACGGCGTCGGTCGCCTGCTTGATCCGCGGCAGGAATTGCATGAACACATTCGGGTCCGGCGAGGGCCGGCCGTCCTTGGGGTCGCGCGCGTGCAGGTGCAGGATGGCGGCGCCCGCCTTGGCGGCATCGATCGCCTGCGTCGCGATCTGATCGGGCGTGATCGGCAGCGCGTCCGACATGGTCGGGGTGTGGATCGACCCGGTGATCGCACAACTGATGATAATCTTGTTGGCCATAGGCGTTTTTCTCCCTCTCAGCCCCCGGTCTCGCCGCCGCGATGGTGACGGCATCGCCACAATCCCGATCGAAGGACGAACGGATCGTGCCGATGCGGCAATTGCGGCGGCGGAGGGGCCCAGCCTGTGCGCGGTGTCATATCTTGCCTTTCATGCTCCGGCCACCTTTTTCGGGCGATAGTGACGCTGCTTAGGGTCCCATCAATCGTTCGAACCCCGCTTGCCGGATCGGGTGCTTATTGAATAACTTCACCACCCGGATTGAGCGGTCGAGCAAGGCGCGTGAAAAATAGCTTAGGAGAAGCAAGATGCGAGTGAGACACCTGACGGTTGTGGCGGCGCTGTTATTGCTCTTCGGCGCGGGCCAGACGCTTGGCGCCGAGCCGTCCGCA
This sequence comes from uncultured Alphaproteobacteria bacterium, assembly GCA_963850245.1. GTDB lineage: Bacteria > Pseudomonadota > Alphaproteobacteria > Rhizobiales > Xanthobacteraceae > BOG-931. The sequence goes on from CAWKLA010000008.1 coordinate 293,835, forward strand.
GCCGGGCTGTGGCAATCCCTCGACGAGGACAGCCATCAGCCGAACGCCTGGTTTCTCATTCGCGACAACGGCGGCGTTTACGAAGGCGCCATCGTGCGGATGTTCATGAAGCCCGGCGACAATCCGAATGTGGTTTGCGACCTGTGCAAGGACGATCGCCGCGGCCGGCCGTGGCTTGGACTCGACATCATCCGCGGCATGAAGCGGAACGGCGTGGAATATACCGACGGGACCATCCTCGATCCGCGTCACGGCGACATCTACAGCGCCATGATGACCTTGACGCCGGACGGCCAGACGCTCGTCGTGCGCGGCTATCTCGGCATTTCACTCCTGGGCAAGAACCAGTATTGGACGCGCCTGCCGGAGTCGGCCTACAGCGAGCTCGACCCGCGCTTCAATCCCAACCCGACCCGCAAGGCGAGCGGCGCGGCGAAGCAGCACTAGGCCGGCGTCCGGTTCATTCCGCCCGGCACCGCTGCTGCCGGGCTCTCCGCTTCGTGCTTGCGCGGTTCTTTCTCGCGCGGCTTGCCCATCAGCACCGGCTGGAAGAACGCCGCTGCCGTCATCGTCGTGAGCAGCGAGATGGCGAGCAGCTTGCCCATGCTCGACGTGCCGGGATCGCTCGAGAAATAAAGGCTGCCGAACGCGGTCGCGGTCGCGCACGCGCTGAACGTCACCGCGCGCGTCAGCACCGATTGCAGCAACCTGGTCTGCCCCTCGCGCCAGGCCATGATGTAGTAGATCTTGAACGCCACGCCGACGCCGAGCAGCAGTGGCAGCGCGATGATGTTGGCGAAGTTCAGCGGCATATCGATCAGCACGCAGATTTCCAGCGTGACCACGCCGGCCACCAGCAGCGGGATCAGCGTCAGCAGTACGTCGCCCAGCCGCCGCAACGTGATCCACAGCAGCACGGCAATCGACAGCAGCGCCCACGCGCCGGCCTCGAGGAACGCGGTGATGATCGTGCGGCGCGCCTGGAGGATCGAAATGGGTCCCTCGGTCGCGTTGGGCTCGACTTTCTGCACGGCGAGCGCGAACTTCCGCAGCGCCGCGTTGTCGCGCTCATTGCCGCTCGGCGCCGCATCGAGGCGCGCCTGCCCGTCCTTGGTGATCCATTGGTCGACCAGTTCCTGCGGCAGGTTGCTCCGGGTAACCTCCTGCGCCTTGAGCAGGCCGCGCAGGTTGTCCAGCGCTGTTTTCAGCGGCTGGACGAACGCCGTGTCGGCGCGCTGGCGCGCCGACTGATCGCCCTTCGCAAGCGTTGCCATCGCCGCCGCAAGGCGCTTGGCGGCGTCGGCGCCGGGACCCGGCGCGGCGGCGGCCAGCTGATTGAGCACGGTGACGGTGCTGTTGAGGACAGCGACGTTGTCTGCGTCCGTCGGCGGCGGGCTGATCGTGGCCGGAGAGAGCGCCGGATCGAGCGTCTCCGCCGCGGCTTTGATCAGCGGCAGTTTCTTGTCCTGGTCCGTCGGGATGAACGTGGAAAGCGTGGTGACCCGCGAGACTTCCGGCAGCGCCCGAAGCTTGACGGCAACCGCGTCGGCTTCCGCCAGCGTCGGCAACAGTGCGGCGATATTGTTGCTGCTGCCGGCCTGATCGCGTTCGAGCTGAAGATAGGTCGCGACCGATTCCGTTCGCGTGTCGCGCAGATTCATCGGATTGAAATCGAAGCGCAGCCAAAGCAGCAGCGGCGACGCCCCGACGATGATGAGCACGGTCACGATGAGGATCGGCACGCGATGGCGTTCGAGGAATTCGTCCACCGGCGCGAGGAACGTATAGCCAAGCGGCCGCGGCTCGCTGCCGGGCTTGAGCACGCTCAAGAGTGCCGGCAACAGGGTGATGCTGGTGAGAAACGCGATCAACATGCCGACGCCGGCAATCAGCCCGAGCTCGGACAGCCCGCGATACGCCGTCGGCAGGAAGGCGAGGAAACCCGCGGCCGTGGCCAGCGCCGCCAGCGTCAGCGGCGCGCCGGCGCGCCGGCCGGCATGCAGAAGCGCTTCGAAGAGACCATCGACCTCATGTCGTTCGGCCCGATAGCGGACGCTGTATTGAATGCCGAAATCAACGCCGAGACCGACGAACAGCACGGCGAAGTAGACCGAGATCAAGTTGAAGGCGCCGACCATGACGATGCCGAGCGCCGCGGTCACCGAGAGACCGACGATGAGGCTGATAAAGACCGCAAGGATGATCCGGCCCCAGCGCAGCGCCAGCCAGAGGATGAAGAGGACGACGGCAATCGTAATGCTCGCATTCAGCCCGGCATTTTCCTTGATCGTCGCGAACTCGTCATCGTTCATCGGCACCGGGCCGGTGAGACGCACGCGCGCCTGATAATTGGAAGCGAGGTTGAGGTCGGTCACGGCCTGGCGAATGGCGCCGGTCGCCTTGAGGCCGGGCTGCAGCTCGGAGAAATCGAGCACGGCGACGATTTGCAAAAATCGCGTAAGCTCGGAAGTCTTCGGCTCCTGTCCCTGGATCAGCGCCTGCCAGGAGAAGCTCGCAGGCCGATTCTCGTTCACCTGCTCGATCGTTTTGGCCGCGAGCGTGAGCGGCCATACCATGTTGTCGAGGGCGATCTTGTTCGACTGCACGCCCAATAGACCGAACTGCAATGCGCGAACCGCACCGCGCAGGCTCGGATCGCTTGCCAGCACCTGAATGAGCCGCTGCGCCTGGGTCAGCAGGTTCATCTGCGGGCCGAGCTGCTCGACGCTCTGAAACAGCAGGCCGTTCTGCGCAAAAAACGAGCCGCCCTGAAGCTCGACGATCGACTTGAAGTAATTCTTCTCCGACGCCAGCCGCGTCACGAGCGCGGCGGTCGCTTCCTGGGTCAATTCCGGGGTGGGCGCGTCGACGACCGCGACGATGGTGTCGAATTGCGGGAAGGCCTTTTCGAACGCCAGTTCCCGCTGCCGTCCCGGACTGCTGGTTGAAATCAGCTGGTTAATGTCGGTGGTCACCGAGAAATGCGTCGCCGCATACCACGACGACACGACAGTGACGATGAGCGCCCCCAAAATGACCCGGCGGGGGTAGAGCGTGCAAAAGCCAATCGCGCGTACGACGAAAGCGGTGATGGTTTTCATGGGCTCTAGGTAAGGGAAACCGGCGTTTGAGGGGTTAACATCAGAACAATATGAAGATGCGTGCGTTCAACTCGATTGCGCGGCGCCACGGGGGTGGCGCGGCGGAGCCAGTGGCGCGGCGGAACCAATGCGCGTGCATATCGGTCACGACTTGCCCGGGCAAGCCAGCGGGCGCCATTAAATGCCCTGAAATGCCCGAAAAGTGAATCAGGATATTTTCCTAGCGGGGCGCCCGAGGCGGTGAATCGCAGGGGCTGGTACGCCCTCCAGGCATGGCAAGCTGGACAAATGATGCATTTCCACCCCATGTTACAATTGGTAAGGCTCGGAGGGGACGCCCTAACGGGTCCGGATCGGGGTTGATTGGCGGGGCATCGTGACCCAATTTGGTTGTCACGGTAGTGTAGCCAAAGTATTGGACGTGAAAGCGACGGACGGCTCCCGTTGCGGCGCAAGGCCGCAGTTCGGCGCCCCTGGAGGTCATGGATGAAGGTAATACTCGCTCAACCTCGCGGTTTTTGCGCCGGCGTGGTCCGCGCCATCGAGATCGTCGAGCGCGCCCTGCAGAAATACGGCCCTCCGGTCTATGTGCGCCACGAGATCGTGCACAACAAGCACGTCGTGGAGAGCCTCAAGGCCAAAGGCGCGCACTTCGTCGAGGACCTCTCCGAGGTTCCCCCGCACGCGGTCACCATCTTCAGCGCCCATGGCGTCGCCAAGAGCGTCGAGGAGGAAGCGGCACAGCGCGAACTCCCGGTGCTCAACGCCACCTGCCCGCTGGTCACGAAGGTGCACAATCAGGGCAAGCGCTACGTGGCGCAGGGGCGCCGCCTCATCCTGATCGGCCATGCCGGGCATCCGGAGGTCGAGGGCACGATGGGGCAGATTTCCGAGCCGGTGACGCTCGTGCAGACCGAGAACGACGTCGACACCTTGGATATTCCCCACGACACCCCGGTCGCCTACGTGACGCAGACGACGCTCAGCGTCGACGATACCCGCGGCATCATCGCCGCATTGCATAAGAAGTTCACCGACATTGTCGGACCGGAAACGCGCGACATCTGTTACGCGACGCAAAACCGGCAGACCGCGGTGCGCGAACTCTCGACGCTGGTGGACGTTATTCTGGTGGTCGGCGCCAAGAACAGTTCGAACTCGAATCGCCTGCGCGAAATCGGCAATGAGGCGGGAATTCCCTGCTACCTCATCGCCGACGGCAGCGAGGTGAAGCAGGAATGGTTCAACGGTGCGCACACGGTCGGCATCACGGCCGGCGCTTCGGCGCCCGAGGTTCTGGTGGAGGACGTTATCGACGCGTTGCGCCGGCTCGGACCGGTTGACGTCGCCGAACTGACCGGCCGCCAGGAAACCATCGAATTTCGCCTGCCGCCCGAACTGACGGATGTCAGGAATGCGCAGCGGGCAACCGCCAAGGTTTGACCGCTCGGGGCGGTAAGAACGTCAATACCAAGAAGAAGGATGGGATTGTGGCTGTATCACTTCGACAGAAGGCGGTCGTCGGCGCTTACGTGCTTCGGCAGCGGCTGGCCGGACGCAAGCGCTATCCGCTGGTGCTGATGCTGGAACCGTTGTTCCGATGCAATCTCGCCTGCTTCGGTTGCGGTAAAATCGATTATCCGGACGCGATCCTCAACAAGCGCCTGTCGGTCCAGGAATGCCTCGACGCGGTCGATGAGTGCGGCGCGCCGATGGTCGCCATTCCGGGCGGCGAGCCGCTGATTCACAAGGAGATCGGCGAGATCGTCAAGGGCATCGTGGCCCGCAAGAAATTCGTCTCGCTGTGCACCAACGCGCTGCTGCTCGAGAAGAAACTGCATTTGTTCGAGCCGTCGCCGTATCTGTTCTTCTCCGTGCATCTCGACGGCATCAAAGAGCATCACGACAAATCGGTGTGCCTGGAAGGCGGCTTCGAAAAGGCCGTGTCCGCGATCAAGGCCGCCAAGGCCAAAGGTTTCGCCGTCAACGTCAACTGCACCGTTTTTGACGGCCATCCGCCCGCCGATATCGCCAAATTTCTCGATCTCACCGAGGAGCTTGGCGTCGGGGTTTCGATCTCCCCCGGCTATGCCTATGAGCGCGCCCCGGACCAGCAGCACTTCCTTGCCCGCCGCAACACCAAGGAGCTGTTCCGCAAGGTCTTCGCGCTCGGCAAAGGCAAGAAGTGGAATCTGACCCACTCGGCCATGTTCCTCGACTTTCTTGCCGGCAACCAGGAGTTCCACTGCACGCCCTGGGGCATGCCGACGCGCAATATCTTTGGCTGGCAGAAGCCCTGCTACCTGCTCGGCGAAGGTTACACAAAGACCTTCAAGGAGCTGATGGAAGACACCGACTGGGACGCCTACGGAACCGGCCGCTACGAGAAGTGCGCGAACTGCATGGCGCATTGCGGCTACGAGGCGACCGCGACGGAGGCGATGATCGATCACCCGCTGGAAGCGCTGGCGATCGCCTGGCGCGGCGTGAAGACCGAAGGGCCGATGGCGCCGGAGATCCCGCTCGAAAATCAGCGCCCGGCGCAATACGTCTTCGACGGCCAAGTGCAGCAGACGCTGTCGCAAATGCGCGCCAACGAAGCGCGCGAGAAGGCAGCTAAGACGGCGCCGACACCGACCGTCAGCGCGGCGTAAGCTCGCCGACGGTACGGGAACGGCCCAAGGGGACGACCACATAAGGCCGACCCCTTAATGGCCTTGGGACCCGCAAGCCGCTACGTCAGCCGCTACATTCCCCAGGCTACTGCCGGCGCGTTGCCGCTTTTGAGATTGCGGTAACGCGCCATGGCCCATACCGGGAAGAACTTCGAATAGCCGTGGTAGCGCAGATAGAACACGCGGGGAAAACCCGTCGCGGTATAGCGCGGCTCGTCCCAGAAGCCATCGCTGCCCTGGGTCGTCGGACAGATACGCGATGCCGCGGGCAACCGCTGGGTGATCGTTCTTGCCGGCGGCCATGAGCCCGAGCAGCGCCCAGGCCGTCTGCGACGCCGTTGACGGCGCCCGCTCGTAACCGCGGTAATCGAGCTTGTAGCTTGCGCCGTCTTCGCCCCAGCCGCCGTCGTCGTTCTGGATGGCGACAAGCCAGTCCACGGCCTTGCGCATCTCCGGCGCCCCGTGATCGATGCCGACGGCATTGAGCGCGCACAGCACCGACCAGGTGCCGTAGATGTAATTCATGCCCCAGCGGCCGTACCAGCTTCCCTCGGCGAGTTGGGTCTGCCGCAGATAGTCGACGCCGCGCGCCACCGCGGGACTGCTCGCGGCGGTTTCGCCGAACTGCGCCAGCATCGATAGGCAGCGCGCGGTGACGTCCTCGGTCGGCGGATCGAGCAGCGCGCCGTGGTCGGCGAAAGGTATGTTGTTGAGATAATAATATTCGTTGTCGGCGTCGAACGCGCCCCAGGCGCCGTTCTCGCTCTGCATGCCGATGATCCATTCGCGGGCGCGGGAGATCGCGTCGCGATAGTCGGCACGGCCCGACAGGTCCTGCAGGCGATCCATCGCCATGGCGACGACGGCGGTATCGTCAACGTCGGGATAGTGCGGGTTGGCGTACTGGAAGGCCCAGCCGCCCGGGCGGATATCGGGCCGCCTTGCGATCCAGTCGCCGCGGACATCGAGCACCTGCTTCGGCACCAGCCAATCGAGGCCGCGCTTGACCTGCGCGACCGTGTGCTCGCCGCCGACTTCCAGTAAGGCGTGGCAGGCCAGCCCGGTATCCCAGATCGGCGAGACGCAGGGCTGGCAATATGCCTCGTGCTCGTGGACAGCCAAAAGCTTCTCGATCGATTTGCGCGCGATGGCGCGATGCGGATGATCTTCGGCGTAGCCGAGCGCGTCGAACATCATCACGCTGTTCGCCATCGCCGGGAAAATCGCGCCGAGCCCGTCCTCGCCATTGAGGTGCTCGATGGTCCAGGCGACCGCACCGTCGATGGCGCGCTGCCGCGTCGCCTTGGGGAACATCGGCTCGGTTGCGCGCAGCACGTTGTCGACGCCGCGGAAGAACCAGAACCACGACGCTTTCTGCTGCGGCGCCTTTGGTGTCGGTCCGATGCTGTCCGGCGGCGCGACGAAAAGCTCGTCGATGCGGACGCCCTTCGCGTTACGCGCACGCGGCTTCTTCACCATCAGCACCAGGAGCGGAACGATGACGGTGCGGCTCCAGTATGAAATCTTGTCGAGATGGAACGGAAACCACCGCGGCAACAGCATGACCTCGACCGGGATCACCGGCACGGCCTGCCACGGGATGAAGCCAAACAGCGCTAGCATGATCCGCGTGAAAACATTGGCGCGCTCGGCGCCGCCGCGGGCGCGCACCGCCTCGCGGGCGCGGCGCATGTGATCGGCATCGACGGAATCGCCGATCATCTTGAGAGCGAAATAGGCCTTCACCGTCGCGCTGACATCGAGCGCGCCGTCGCGGAACAGCGGCCAGCCGCCATGGTCGCCCTGGATGCGGCGCAGATAGACCGCGATCTTCGCTTCCAAAGCCGCATCGACCGGCTCGTCGAGATAGTGCCGCAGCAGAACGTATTCGGCCGGAATGGTGGCGTCGGCCTCGAGTTCGAACACCCAATGGCCGTCGGGACGCTGCTCCGCCAAAAGCGCGTTCGTCGCTTTTTGAATGCGCTCCTCGAGAGCGCCGTCCAGTGCGGGAGGAGGCACGGGCCGCTCCGTGCGTCGTTCGACGGAACCTTCCATCATGGCAGCTTCCCGATCGTGTCGGCGGCGCGATTGCCTGATCGGATCGCGCCTTCGATGGTAGCGGGCAGGCCGGTATCTGTCCAATCGCCGGCCAGCACGAGATTGCTCCATTTGGTCGCCGCACGGGGGCGTTTTGCGTCTTGCGCCGGCGTCGCGGCGAAGGTCGCGCGACGCTCGCGCACGATCTGCCAGGGCGGCAGCGCCGGTGGGAGTCCGGTCAGGCGCGCGACCTCGCTCCAGATCGTTTTCGCCAATTCCTCCCGCGGCGAGTCGATGAGCCGATCGCCGGCGCTGATGGTGACGGAAAGCCGGCCGGGGAACGCAAACAGCCATTGCACCGTGCCATTGATGACGCCGAGGATCGCCGGCTGCCCCGCGGGCGGCTCGATGCGGAAATGTGCGTTGACGATGGAGTGGAACGCCGTCGGAACGTCGAGGCCGGGGACCAGCGACGCGGCGGCATAAGGCGGTACCGTGAGGACGACGGCATCGCCGTCACCGAGAGCAATGCTCTCGGTGCCGAAGTCGAGGGCTTCCACCCGGGCCGCGCCAAAACGCATGCCGCGCAACTGATGCTCCATACGCACGCTCGCGCCGCGTTGCGCGAGGGTGGCGAGTGCCGGGTCGATCAGCGTCGTACCCAAACCTTCGCGCGCAATCAGCGGGCGGCACGCTTGCCCGCCGACGGCGAGCGTTTCGCGTACGATCGCGCCCGCGAGCCGCGCCGATCCAAGAGGAGCGTCGATGTTGAGCGCCGCGAGCAGCAGCGGCTCGACCAATCTTTGATAGAGATTGCCCTCACACGCGATGACCTCGCTCACCGCCTTGCCGGGCGGCGCCCACAATAGTCGCGCCAGCGGCAGATAATCGAGCACGCGCGTTCCAGGCACGCGCCGTTTGGGATCGAAAATCCAGAACGGCAAGCGGCCATCGTTGAACCGCAGTGTCCAGCGCTCGCCGCTCGCGAGATCGGCAAAGGAAAACTCCGCCGTGGCCGGGCCGATCAGGCGATTTTCAGCACCGATGCTGTGCAGATAGTCGAGCGCGGCATGATTACCTGACAACAGGAGATGGTTGCCGTTGTCGATCGTCATGCCGACCGCCGCGTCGTGATACGAGCGGCAGCGGCCGCCGGCAAAGGCGGTCGCCTCGTGCACAACGACGTTTTGGCCCCGCGCCGCAAGCCGTACCGCAGCGGACAGGCCGGCGAGACCGGCGCCGATGATGTGAACTGTTCCGCTCATCAGACGAGGTTGCGCAACACGATGAAGATGAGCTTGGCGCGCGGCAGACGAACCCGCTCACGTGGCGGCGCGAAGCCGCGCGCGACCAGGGTATCGAGAATGATGTGATAGGCTTCGCCCATGATGCGCGGCGCCCGCACGACGCGGCGCGGGCTCTTCGCCATGATCGCCTTGGCCGCAACGAATTCGGCCTCCGCCAGCGCGACAATGCCCGCGCAGGGTTCGCCGATCGCCGGATGCGCCAGAACCTCGGCCGGATCGGTCGACGTGATACCCGCGGCCTGCAGCTTTTCGCGCGGCAGATACAGCCGGCCGAGCGAGGCGTCTTCGTCCAGGTCGCGCAGAATATTGGTGAGCTGGAGGGCCCGGCCCAAATGATGGGCGAGTGCGATGCCGGCATCGTGTTCCATGCCGAACACGCGTACCGAAAGCCGCCCGACCGCACAGGCGACGCGGTCGCAATAGAGATCGAGCGTTGGCTGATCCGGCGCGCGAATGTCGGCAATAACGTCCATCTCCATGCCGTCGATGATGGCGATGAAGTCTTCGCGTTTCAGGTCGAAGCCGTGCACTGCTTCGGCAAGCCCGGCAAGAGCCGGCGGTGCCGCGCCGCGATAGACCGCGTCGATGTCCGCGCGCCACTGTGCCAACCGCTCGCGCCGTCCCTCGCGCGGGCCAAGATCGTCGGCGATGTCGTCCACCTTGCGGCAGAACGAATAGATTTCGTACATCGCCTCGCGCTGCGCGCGCGGCAGGATTCGCATGCCAGTGTAAAACGAGCTGCGGGCGGCCGTCTGGGCCGCCGGACTGGGGTTCGTCACTTACGCACCCCGCGGCTCTTGTGTCGTGGTTGAAGGCCGCCGGCCGATCCGCCGCGTCGCGCCACCGACAATGCCGAGCAGCGTCAGGCCAGCGACGGCGGGCATGGAGAGATGCACGCGATCGCTCAACGGGTCGCGCGTTACCAGCATCCGCGTGATCCGATGCGCCAGCGTATTGATGACGGAAACCTCGAGCGCGAGACGGCGGTCGTTGATCTGCAGCGGAAACACATCGCTCTCGCCGAGGAGCCGCCCGGTGCGCTCCGCAAGACTGTGCAAAGCCGCCAGCAGCGGCGGCGATGCCTTCGGCGCATTCAGAGATTCAACGCCGACGCCGTGCGCCGCGAGCAGATCGAGCGGAATGTAGACCCGATCCAGATTACGGTAATCGTCCTTGCAGTCCTGAAGGTGATTGATGATCTGCAGCGCCGCGCACAATGCGTCGTTGGCGGGCCAGGTGCTGCGGCTCTCGCCATGCACGTCGAGCACAAAGCGGCCGACCGGCATTGCCGACAGCGAGCAATAACCGATGAGATCGTCCCAGTCGCGGTAGCGGAGCTTCGTCACGTCGAGCTTGAACGCCGCCAGCAGGTCCTGCGCGTGCCGCGGCGACATCGTCCGGGCGGCGAGTTCTTCGCGTAGCCGGACAGCGGTCGCGTCGTCGTCGTTGTCGCCGACAAGCCCGGCGCCGAGGCGGTCCAGCAGGCGGAGCTTCTCCGCCGGCGCGAGTGTCGCATGATCGGCGATGTCGTCGGCGGTCCGCACGAAATTGTAGAACGCCAGAATGATCGCGCGGTGGCGCGGATGAATGATGAACGAGGCGACCGGAAAATTCTCGTTCCGGTGTCCCTTTCCCGACCGCCAGGTGTCGGCGTCGCTCATGCTCACATCGTTCATCGCAGTTCCGAGACGTTGTCGCCCTGCACGTTGGCCTGGGAGCGGCCCTTCCACATGCCGCCGCGCCCGCGGGCATGCTGATAGGCGGAATCGACGGTGAACGCCATATAGATTGCCGCAATTGCTGGCAACGCCAGCCCCCATAGCGGTGAGACGCGGTAGAAGCGCAGCGTCGGCTGGAAGGCCACCGCCATCAGCAGCCACGCCGCAATGCCGAGGATTTGCGCTGACCCGCCGGCGAAGACCGCCAGCAGCACCGGGGCGAGATAGGTGAGTGCCAGCCCCAATACCGTTCCCGCCAGCAGGAGCGGCGAATAGCGAAGCTGCGCATAGGCGGTGCGCGTCACCATGTGGCGGATGTCCCCCAGCACCTGATAGGCGCGGGCGCTGCTGACGCCGTCGGTCAATCCGATCCAGATCCGGCCGTGGGCCTTGAGCCTCTTCGCCAGCGCGCAATCGTCGATCAACGCGGTGCGGATCGACGCCATGCCGCCCGCCTCGCGCAACGCTTGGCGGTGGACCAGCATGCAGCCCCCGGCCGCGGCAGCCGTGGCCCGGCGCGGATCGTTCGACCAGCCGAACGGATAGAGCATTTGAAAGAAGAAGATGAATGCCGGGATGAACATGCGCTCCGCGAAACTTTCGCAACGAAGCTTCGCCATGAGCGAGGTGAGCACATTGCCGCCCGATTGGGCGCGGGCGACGAGCCTGGTCAGCTCATCGGGGACGTAGAGGATGTCGGCGTCGGTCAGGAGGAGATAGTCGGGCGGATGCGGCACGGCCTCGGCGGCTTCGACGCCTTGGTGTTGCGCCCAAAGCTTTCCCGTCCAACCCGCCGGCAGCGGCCGGCCGGACAGGACGGTGAGGCGGTCGGCGGCACCGAGCGCGGCGGCTGCGTCCCGCGCGATCTGCGCGGTGCCGTCGCGGCTTTGATCGTCGACCACGATCACGTTGAACGTCCCGGGATAATCCTGCCGCATCAGCGCCGAGACGGTCTGACCGACGCTTTCAGCCTCATCCCGCGCGGGGATTACGGCCGTGACAGCCGGCCAAGGCTTGCCGGCGCCCTGCCCCGCCGGAATAGCGTCATCGAACTCCCTGCCGAGCCAGAAGCCGCCTCGCCCGGCCAGCAGGTAAAGCCAGATCGCCAGCACCATTGACGCTATGAGGACGTTCGTCACAGATAGCCCTTGCGGCTCGATTTTTGGGGGCGGCCATTCACGGACGCCGGGTTGGAACCAGCGGCACGCCGCAGGCCCTTATCCGCGATTATAAAGCCAGATGGGGCACTTGGGGACCGTGCTAGGCCGGGCAATACAGCAATGAATGGCAGAAACAGCTCTTTTCTTTCGCGACTGGATGCAACGGCCAAGGATATCGAGGATTTGCTCGACCGTCTTTTGGCGCGGACACCGGTGGACGGCGAGTTGAGCCGCCCCGAGCGGGTCATCGAGGCCATGCGCTATTCAAGCCTCGGTGGCGGCAAGCGGTTTCGTCCATTCCTGGTAGTGGAATCGGCGGCGCTTTTCAAAGTTCCGCGGTCGCAGGCCCTGATGGCGGGCGCGGCGCTCGAATGCGTGCATTGCTACTCGTTGGTGCACGATGACTTGCCCGCCATGGACAACGACGATTTACGGCGCGGCCAGCCGACTGCCCACAAGGCATTCGACGAGGCCACGGCAATCCTGGCAGGCGACGGTCTTCTGACGTTCGCTTTCGACATCGTCTCGCGCCCGGAGACACACCCCGATCCGGCCGTCCGTATCGAACTCGTCAACGCACTGGCCCGTGCTTCCGGGCTTGGCGGCATGGTCGGCGGACAAATGCTCGATCTCGCCGCCGAGGGACGCTTTGGCGGCAGCGGTCCGCAGCGGCTTGGCGAGAAAGAGGTGCTCGCCCTCCAGGCGATGAAGACCGGCGCGCTGCTGCGCTTTGCCTGCGAGGCCGGCGGCATGCTCGGCTCGGCGAATGCCGCGCAGCGCCAAGCGCTTGCCCGTTATGGATCGGCCGTTGGCAAGGCTTTCCAGATCGCCGACGACCTTCTCGATCTGGAAGGCGATCCCGCGTTGGTCGGCAAATCGACTGGCAAGGACGCCGAGGCGGGCAAGGCGACGATGGTCGATCTGCTTGGCGCGCCCGGCGCCAGGGCGCGGCTGGCGGAACTCGTCGCCGAGGCCGAGCAGGCGCTGGCGCCATTCGGCGCCAACTCGGCCATCCTGATCGAGGGCGCCAAATTCGTCGCCGAGCGGCACGCGTAATCGCATCAATCCGCGCCAGCGGCTTGCTGCATTTTTTTGCAGTTCTCATCTTTTTTTTGCACGCGGAAAGAACAAAAAGACCGTAGAATTTTTGCCGATATCGAAAACATGAGCCGTAATGCGGCTCCTTGATTTCGAGCAACGAAGCTCGAAATACCGGCAAAGAAGCCCTTGGCAGCGTCACGTGGCGCGCCAAGGGCTTTTTTGTTGCTGATCGGAATAAACAATTTGCCGGGCAAATTGGAGGTGGGCGATGTCTGCGGAAAAAGGAGCACTTTCCTCCGCCGGTTCGGTGGCGGAAGCTGAGGAGCAAATAGACCACGTGCTCGGCGAAGAATACGAGCACAAACCGGTTCCACTTTCGGCCCGGCGGAGTCTGTTCTCGGTGACGATGGTGTGGATCGGGTTCCCGATGATCATCACGGGAGCGATGACCGGTTCTGTGCTGGTGCTCGGGATGGGTTTCCAGCGCGCGCTTGTCGCCATGATCATCGGCAATATCATCATGTTCGCCTATGTCGGCGCGCTGGGCGCACTCGGCACCAAGAAGGGAATGAACTTCGCGCTCATCGCCAGCATCGTCTTCGGCCGCAAAGGCTACGTGTTTTCGTCCGGCCTGCTGTCCACCCTTCTGCTCGGCTGGTACGCGGTGCAGACGGGCATCACCGGCAATCTCATCAGTTCGACATACCACTTGAACTATGTGCTGATGACGGTGATCGCCGGCGTGCTCTACATCGCCATCACCTTCGTCGGAGTCAGAGGTCTCCACTATATCGGCCTCGTCTCCGTGCCGCTGTTTGTCGTGCTCGGAATCTGGGTCGCGGCGGACTCGGTGGCCAATCACGGTTGGTCGGCGGTGATGTCCTACGCCGGAGCCGACGGCAAAGGCGCCATGTCGATGGGCGTGGGACTAACCATCGTGCTGACGCTGTTCGTCGACGCGGGCACGGTGACAGCCGACTTCAACCGCTGGGCCAAGGATCTGAAAGGCTCGTTGATCTCGACGTTCAGCGCCTTTCCCTTCGCCAACCTCGTCGCCATGCTGGTCGGCGGCATCATGACGGCAGCGCTGGCAACGCCCAACGCCAATCCGTTCGGCGCCGACAACATGTTCGGCTATATGAACAGCATGCAGATCGCGTGGCTGTCGGTGATTGCCTTCATCTTCCTCTACTGCAATCTCGGCTCGGTCTGCTCGCATTGCCTCTACAATGCAGCGACGGGCTGGTCGCGCATCCTTGGAAGCCACATGCGGCTTCTCGCGATCGCACTTGGCGTGATCGGCATCATCGTCGCTGCCGGTAACGTGTGGGCCTTCTTCATTCAGTGGCTGACGTTGCTCGGCATTCTGGTGCCGCCGATCGGCGCCATCATCCTGGTCGACCAATACCTGATGCGGGTGAATTCGGAAGCAACGGCCGAATGGCGGCTCGCTCCCTTCATCGCCTGGGCATGCGGCTCGGTCGTCGCCTATTTCGTCAGCGAGTATGCGCCGGAATATTCGACCGCGATCGCCGCGTTCCTCGTTGCCGCCGTCGTCTACGGCGTGCTGCAAAGCGTGATGGCGCCACGCACCCAATACGCGCGTTGATCTTAACTGATCGATCGAGAGCGGCGGTCGCTTTCCACGCGACCGCCGCGTTCGTCAATTCTACCGGCGCGACAAGGTGGTAACCGGGCAGCCGCCGCGGTTGAGCCATAAAAACGCTATTGAGCTAACAGCGATTGAAATAGTGTGCCGGCACTGGCACCTTTCGGCCGTGATTCCGCCACTCATCGTGCGAAGATGCGGAATTCCCGCCATGGCGTCTCGCGTAACGTGATCCGTGTCACAGAAAGAGCGGAACGGCACGCGTAAACAGGCCAGTGAGCTCCAGCATTTAACGGTGGACTTTAGGCTCGAATTGCACTTTGTGCGTGCTGGCCCTATCTGCTCTGGGTCGCGCGGTGACCCCTACGGATGGTGCTTATCGATCATGATCATTTCTAAGACCTTGCCCCCGCGGCGAACTTTCCATGCGGCCGCAGCCCTTGTCGCAACGACGTGTCTCCTGACGTTCGGGTTGGCAGCGTCATCTGCGCAAGCGCAGGGTTTGACGGGGCCGGCAAAGACGGTTTCGCAGCCGAGCCTGATCATTCAGGCGAAGAAGGTCACGCCCCCCAAAACGCCAAATCCGCCACCCGAGGCCAAATCGACCGAATTGCCGCCACGCGTGCCGTATACGGCCGCCGAGGCGCTGGTCGCCGCAATTCCGGGCATGCCTGACGCACGCTTCTGGGCCGACTCCGAGTCGGACTACAGGAACGCGCTGCCGCTGGACCCGGGTCCCTGGCTCATTCTCTCGAGCGGCGGATCGGACGGCGCCTTCGGCGCAGGCCTGCTCAACGGACTGACAGCTGCTGGAAAGCGCCCCGACTACGCGGTTGTCACCGGCGTCAGCACCGGCGCGCTGATGGCGCCGTTCATTTTTGCGGGTCCGCACTACGACGCGGCCTTGCACAAGGCCTATACCGAAATCACGGCGGCTGACGTCTTCGAGGCCGGCGGCAGCACCGGAGAGAGTTTCGTCAATTCCTGGCCGCTTCGGGAATTCATCGGCAAACAGATCACACCGCAATTGATGTCGGACATTGCCGCCGCGCACCGCGCCGGCCGGCGGCTGTTCGTGGTCACCACCGATCTGGATTCCCAGCGCTCGGTCGTCTGGAACATGGGTGCGATCGCCGCTCACGGCGGCCCCGAAGCGACCAAGCTGTTCAGCGCGGTGTTGCTCGCGTCGGCCGCGGTGCCGGGCGGATTTCCGCCGGTGCTGATCGACGTCGAGGCGAACGGCAAACGTTTCCAGGAGATGCACGTCGATGGCGGCCTTGGCGGACAATTCTTCGTGGCGCCCCCGGCTTTGATGCAAAGCACCAGCCAATACCACCTGCCGGCGACCAAGCTTTACATCGTCGTGAACACCGGCATGCAACGCGATTTCAAGGTAATCGACCGTTTCGCTCCGACCATTCTCACCCAATCGATCGGCATGGCGGTCCCGATGGACACCGGCCTGATGATCGATCGTGCGTATATCGTGGCGAAGCGGAGTGGCGCCGACTTCAACATCGCGTCGATCCCCGCGAGCTTCAACGTTGCCGCCAAGGGCCCGTTCGATCCGGATTACATGAAGGCGCTGTATCAGGTCGGTTACGAACAGGGGCAAAGCGCGACCGCATTCAGCCCCGAGCCACCGCCGCTTCCGAGCGGACCGAAACCGCATCCCAGTCATATTGAGAAAACCGGAGCAAGCCGATGAAAAAAGTTTTCCGCTCGATCTTTCTCGCGACTGCTGCAGCCTTGCTTGTGACCAGTGCCTCGGTCCCGTCCCAGGCGGCGCCTCGGCCGGCGCCGCGGGTGAATTCCTTTGACGGCATCTGGAGTGTCGTCATCTACACGTTGCGTGGCGGTTGCGGCAGCGGGCTGAGATATTCGGTCCGCATCATCGGCGGACACGTGGTGGGCGCCGACCAGAGCTACCAGGTAGCGGGTGCCGTGAACGCCACCGGACTGATCCGCGTCGCTGTGGCCGAAGCGGGCCAGCAAGCCAGCGGTGCGGGCCGGCTCTCCGGCAACAGCGGCGGCGGGCTTTGGAGCACTGCCTCCGGCCAGTGCTCCGGCCAGTGGACCGCCGCACGCCGCAGCTATTGATCGGCTTATGAATTGCTGAACAGGCCCGGGCCGGCTCACGAGCCGGTCTTGCGCGCCGTCACGCTCGCGTTCCACCACGGACAAACGTCGCTGGCGCGCTGGTAATTGCCGTCCATGACGTTGAGCGGGACGCGTCCGCCGGCTTCGGCGACGCGGATGCGCAGGTTGCGCGCTTCCTCGCGTTTTTCCGGCGGGAGCCAGGCGCGGTCGTGGCCCCAAAGGCTCGGGCCGTCGGTACGCTCCTGTGGCGTCCAGTTATCCGGATCGATGCTGCGGCCGCCCCAGCCGTATTCGACCATGAACTTCGACGGCGACACCGAATAGAACGACGTCATCTCATCGTTGGCGTGGCGGCCGAGCGTCGTGCCGATCTTCTCCGGATCGCGTAGCGCCAGGTCGTAGCCCTGGCCGACATCGTCGAGATAACAAAGCTCGATCATCAAATGGTGCACGCCGTTCCTGCCCGTCTCGATGAAGGCAAGGCTGTGATGGCGCGGATTAAGATGAAAGAAGTATGCCGTGAACGGCCGCAGGATATAGTCGCTCAGGCGAAAGCCGAGAATGTCGGTGTAGAACGGCAGCACCTCATCAAGCCGCTCGGCGGTGAGCACCGCGTGCCCCATGCCGAGCGGGCCGGTGCGAAAGCCCGAAATCGAGCGGCCCGGCTGGAAGGGCTCCGTCGCGACTTCGGCGCCGTAGAATGCCTCCAGCCGGTTGCCGACCGGATCGGCAAACACGACCAGGTCCTTGACCCGCCGCTCTTCCGCCAGCGCGCGCGAGCCGCGCGCCACCGTCACGCCGCGCTGTTCAAGATGCGCCGCCAGCACATCGAGCGCCGCGGCGTCGGCGACTTCCCAGCCGTAGAAGCCCAGGCCCTCATCGCCGTCCGCGCTGACCACGACACGCTGCTTACGATCGTCCATGCGCAGCGCCAGACTGCCCCAACTCTTGTCGACCAGTTGCATGCCGAGAAAGCGTGTGGCATAGGTCGCCCATTCGTCGATATCCCTGGTGCCGACGCCGACATAGCCGAGCGATTGAAGTTTCATCGCGGCAGTCTCCAGCCCGCTACGCTTGCAGCACGCGCGTCGTATCGTCGAACAGCTCGTCCACCGAATAGCGCCGTGGAATGAGCTTCATCTCGAAGGCATAGCTGCTCATGAGTTCGAGCGCCGGCTTCACGGCGTCAAAGCCGAACGGGATCGTGTCGACCGCGCCAGGCTTCGGCAGCCCGGCGGCCTTCTTGCTGCCGAGCAACATGCGATAGACCTCGCGCACCGCACCGGGGTCCGACTTCGCCAGGCTCTCCTTGAGCACGACCATGTGATTGACCGGCACGATGCCGTGTTTCTTGTACCATTCCTTCGCCGCCGTGTCGGGATCGGGAATGACGCTTTTGAGCTGCGGCTCACTTGGCATCACGCCGCCGAAAATCGCGGCGTCGAGTTCGCCTTCCAGCAACATTTTGGTGATGTCCTTGTCGGGCGCCGCGCGCACGACCCCCGGCGGATCGTGGTATTCGGCCACGTGAGCGTCCTCGAACGTCACCCACTTCACCGAGCCGAGATCGAGCCCGTAATCCTTCCACAGAATGCCGCGTATCCACGCGCCCGTCGTCTGCGAGAACGCCCGCACGCCGACCGTGCGGCCGGGAAGATCCTCCGGCCGCAGCGTTCCGCGATCGGAATTGTACAGCATGGTGCCGTGCTGAAATCGCCCCATCATCGTTGCGGGCATCAGGACAAGCGGCTTGCCGTAGGCCTTGGCCTGCAAATAGGTGACGATAGCCATCTCGCTCAGATCGAATTTCTGCTCGCGCGCCATCGGCATGAACGCCCGGTTGACCGGGTTGATCTCGGTGAATTGCAGCTTCACCCGATCGGATTTGATGTCGCCCTCCTTCAACGCACGGGTGTGCGGATAACTGCCGAAGCAGGCGTTCAGGGTGACGATTTTTTCGGCGGTCGTAGCGGTCATTCCGGCTTACCTCGCAAAGGCGAGGCGCGAGTCTATGGTCTGGCGACGCGCGAAGCCAGTCCTCGCCGACGCACGGCCGGGCCGCGCCGGCCGATGCCCTAAATGTGCGGGACCGGGTGGCCGCGGCGCCGGCAGGCGGCGACGAGCGTGTTGCGGAGAAGGCAGGCGATGGTCATCGGGCCGACGCCGCCGGGAACCGGCGTAATCGCGCCGGCTATGCCTTGCGCCTCGGCAAAGGCGACGTCACCGACCAGCCTCGATTTTCCTTCCGCGCCCGCAACCCGGTTGATGCCCACATCGATGACGACGGCGCCTTCCTTGATCCAGGAGCCGCGAACGAGTTCTGGCTGTCCGACGGCGGCGATCAGGATGTCGGCGCGGCGCAGGACGGCGGGAAGGTCACGCGTCCTGGAATGCGCCAGCGTCACCGTGCAGCTTTCCGCCAGCAGCAAAGCCGCCATCGGCTTGCCGACGATGTTGGAGCGCCCGAGTACGACGGCTTCGGCGCCGCTGAGATTGGGCAGCACATCGCGCAACAGCAGCAGGCAGCCATACGGCGTACACGGCACCAGCGCCCGGCTTAGTCCGCCGCTCCACAAATGCCCGACATTCTCCACGTGGAATCCGTCCACGTCCTTGCCTGGATCGATTGCGTCGATCACGCGTTGCGGGTCGATATGCTTCGGCAGTGGCAGTTGCACCAGAATGCCGTCCACGCGGTCGTCGGCATTGAGCCTGGCGATTAACGCCAGCAGCTCGGCTTCGGTGATCGTGGCCGGGAGGGTTTCCTGAAAGCTCTGGATGCCGGCGGTGGTCGCCGACTTGCCCTTGTTGCGAACGTAAACCTGGCTCGCCGGGTCCTCGCCGACCAGTACGGCGCACAGCCCGGGCGCGATGCCGGCCGAGGCTTTCAACTTCGCGGTGGCGGCGGCGACGTCGGCAACCAAACGATCCGCGCGCGCCTTGCCGTCGATGCGTTTTGTATCTGTATTTGTCATGACCGGCACGTGGTAATCGAAACCGGCCGAGAGGTCACGACTTTTTCGTCCCACCAATAAATCGCTTTGCCGCTCGGGCGCCGTGATTCATCTGCCTCGCATTGCGGTACGAATGGGACCTCGCCCGCCCTCACATTTTGCAGTCTGCGACTACCCGACACTTCGCGCGGCGGCCCGGCCGGCGACGCGGCCGGAGAAAATACAGCCGCCGAGGAAGGTGCCTTCAAGCGCCGCGTAACCGTGCAAACCACCGCCGCCGAAGCCCGCCACCTCGCCCGCCGCGTACAAGCCCGCCACCGGTTGTCCGTCCGCGCCGAGGACGCGGGCTTCGAGATCCGTTTGCAGTCCGCCGAGCGTCTTGCGCGTCAGAATGTGCAGCCGAACCGCGATCAGCGGTCCGGCGGCGGGATCGAGGAGTTTGTGCGGGCTCAACCGCCCGCGTGAGCTTGTCGCCGAGATAGCGCCGTGCGGCGCGGATGGCGGCGATCTGCATGTCCTTGCCGTAGGCGTTATCAAGCTGGCGATCGCGCGCGACGATTTCGCGTTGCACCGTCGCGAGATCGAGCAACGGCGCGCCACCGACCAGCGCATTCATGCGCTCGACGAGCCGCGCCAAATCGTGCTCGACGATGAAATCCTCGCCCTTGTCCATGAACGCCTTGACCGGCCCGGGAATACCTCCGCGCGCGCGGGCGATGACCTGGCGCCAGCTCTTGCCGGTGAAATCCGGGTTCTGCTCCGAGCCCGACAGCGCGAATTCCTTCTCGATGATCTTTCGCGTCAGGATGAACCAGGAATAATCGTAGCCGGTCTCGCCGATATATTTGAGCGTCGCGAGCGTATCGAAGCCGGGATAAAGCGGCACCGGGAGACGCTTGCCGCGCGCGTCGAGCCACAGCGAGGACGGTCCGGGAATAATGCGGATGGCGTGATCGCTCCAGATCGGGCTCCAGTTCTTGATGCCTTCGACGTAGTGCCACATCCGGTCGCGGTTGATGATCGTGCCGCCGGCGGCCTCGCTGATCGCCAGCATGCGGCCGTCGACATAATCGGGCACGCCCGTGATCATCCGCTTCGGCGCTGGGCCGAGGCGCGCCGGCCAGTTGCTCCGTACCAGGTCGTGATTGCCGCCGATGCCGCCGGACGTGACGATGACGGCCTGGGCTTTCAGTTCGAAGGCGCCGACGATCTCGCGCGAGCTTTTCCGGCCCCGTTCGACGTCGCTTGGAGCAAGAACGTCGCCGCGCACCCCGTCGACCGCGCCGCCGGATTTCGTCAGTTCGTTGACGCGATGGCGGAACTTGAACGTGACCAACCCGTCCTTCTCGGCCTGGCGCAGACGCTCGACGAAGGGCGCGATGACGGCGGGCCCGGTGCCCCAGGTCAGATGGAAGCGCGGAACCGAATTGCCGTGGCCGACCGCATTGCCGCCGCCGCGCTCCGCCCAGCCGACAACCGGAAAGAACCGCAAACCGCGTTCGCGCAGCCATGCGCGTTTTTCGCCGGCGGCGAAGGCGACATAGGCTTCGGCCCATTGGCGCGGCCAGAAATCCTCGTCGCGATCGAAGGCGGCCGTCCCCATCCAGTCCTCGAGCGCCAGCGCATGCGAGTCGCGGATGCCCATGCGCCGCTGCTCGGGAGTATCGACGAGGAACAGGCCGCCTAGCGACCAGAACGCCTGGCCGCCAAGCGACTGTTCGGGTTCCTGATCGATGACGATGATCTTCTTTCGCGCGTCAACAAGCTCCGCCGCCGCGACCAGCCCGGCCAGCCCCGCTCCAACGATGATGGCGTCGGCGTCATCAGTCATGGTGCCTCAGTCATGGCGATGCTTCAGTCATGGCGATGGTTCGCGGCTGCCGTGCCCGTCAGCGCAGCCCGACCTGCCCGAGGAGCGGCAAGGTCTCTTTCTGGAATGTCATCATGCCCTCCTCGTAGAGCGGCCATGACAGCAGCGCGCCGTCGATGCCGACCTTCGACAAGATTGGCCAGTCCCTCGACGACCTGTTCCTTGGTGCCAACCAGCGGAAAGGCGCCCCACCCTGCCATGAAATGGGCCTGCAGCTTTTTGAAGTCGGCGACCGCGAGCGATCCGATACCGAGCAAGTGCATGAGATTTTCGGCGGCGACCCAGTCGCCTTTTTCATGCACGTAGTGGTGCAGGAATTCCTTTGCCTCTTTTTCGGTCTCACGCTGCACGACATAGCCGAAGCTCCAGATACCGATGTCGCGCCCATATTCCTCGCGGGCCAGGCGCCGGTACGCCTCGACCTTCTTCCTGGCGAAATCGAGATCGTGGGTGTCGAACTGGATGAAGGCGATGTCTGAATATTTCGCCGAGAAGTGCCGCCCCTGCTCCGAACCGCCCGCGTTCATGATCGCGGGATAGGGCTTCTGGATCGGCTTCGGCGCCAGCGCGCCTTTCTTCACCTGATAGTATTTTCCCTCATAGGTGAAATCCTCCTCGCACGTCCACAGGCCGATCATGATCTCGATCCACTCCGCCGCCATGGCATAGCGGCCGGCGTGATCCTGCATGTTGGCGCCGAACATATCGAGCTCGCCCTGGTTCCATCCGCCGACAATGTTGATGGCGTGACGGCCGTTGCTGATGTGATCGATCACCGCCGCCTGCTTGGCGGCCAGCGCCGGGTGGTACATGGGGACATGCGAAGTGGCGAACACCGCTGGGTATTTGGTCACGGCGCCGATCCCCGCCGCCCAGGAAAAGCACTCGAAGCCAGCGCCGTTGAAGTTGGTCTCGCCGCCGAAGCCTTTCCAGCGACCGACCGGCACGACCGCCTCGAACTCCATCTCGTCCGCCAGCTGCGCAAGCCGGACGGTGTTCGGCCACGTGATTTCCAGCGTGCCCGGCATCGTCGTGATCGCGCAGCCGCCGTTGAGATTGGTGCAGAACGTGCCGAGTTTCAGTTTGCGATCGTTGAACAGCGGATTGGTCGCGCGGCGAAGTTCGTTCAGTTTGGCGTTGCTGGCCATTGTTTCCCCCCTTGGTCGGCGCGCGGCTGCTCCATGAGGGCGGCTGCTATCGTTCCGGTCGTTGGGAGATTAGCCACTATTGAGGCCAGCCGTCGATACGGGACCGCACCGCTGGCATTCGGCGGCGGCGACGATCAGGCGACTGTGCGGCGGATGCCGTCGGTGGTGGCAGTCGGCTTCAGCGAGCGCCGGCGCAGCAGGTAGTTCACGTGCGCGAGCACCTCGCCGAACGCGAAGCCCATCTGGTGCGGATCGAGCTTGCGCGTGAAAACGAAGGGGACCAGTTCGGCTGCCGAGCGGGGCGCCGTCCGGCAGGCCCGCAGGATCAGATCGCAGCGTGCGTGATGGTGGGCGATCAGAGCGTCGATGCGGGTCTGCAGTCCGCGGAACGGCAGGTTGTGACCGGGAAGCACCAGGTGGTCGCTGCGGACGCCGCCGCCGATCGCATCCAGCGATCGCAGATATTGTCCAAGAGGATCGCCTTCCGGATCGATCGCAGACACGCTGATATTCGGCGAAATCCTCGCCAGCACCTGATCGGCGGAAAAGAACAGCTTGTCGGCGCGGCACACCAGCATGATCTGCTCGGGCGAATGCCCGCCGCCGGTCAGCACCTCGAAGTCGCGTCCGCCGATGCGAAGCGTGTCGCCGGCGACGACGCGATAGTAGGTCGGCGACAGTCCCGACATCAGCTTGAGGTAAGCGTGCCCGCTGGTGACGACGCTCTGTGTCGTCACGGCGTCGAGCCCATGATCGAGGTAAAAACGCCGGTAGTGTTCGGCTTCGAGCGCGCCGGGGTCGAGATGCAGGTTGAGGCTCTGCAGGTATTCCGTGGCCGACATGTAGAGCGGAACATCGAAACGCTCGAGCAGAAAGCCCGCCGCGCCGACATGGTCGGGATGAAAGTGCGTGGCGATGATTTTCGTCAGCGGACGGTCTTTCAGCACGCTGTCGAGCAGAGCCTCCCAGGCGACCTTGGTCGCCTTGTCGCCGAGGCCGGTGTCGATCAGGGCCCAGCCGTCGCCGTCGTCAACGAAATAGATATTGACGTGGTCGAGCAGGAACGGCAGCGCCAGCCGTGCCCACAAGACCCCCGGAGCGACTTCGATCGTACGACCGGCCTCGGGAGGCGCTGGAAATGCGAAGTCGATCTGTGCGGTGGTGGAACCGGGTGACGGGGAATGCATTCCGTGGGCGCTCTTGCTGTCCGGTGGATTAACGGGAGGCGATAACACCCCCCGTCGCGCGTGACCATACGCACCTGCGCAACGCACCTAGGGCATGGCGGCATCCGCGATAGGTATCTACGGCCTATTTATTCGGCAAGGCGTTGAAAAGCGGCGCATTTGGACCGCCGGCCGGGTATGCGCAGAGAGCTTGAGTTCTCGCGCGCCGTTTGCTTGTTAGTTGCGCACGCCCGAGCCCCGGAACGACTGCTCGAGGCGGGCGCGCGGTTCCGTCTCAGCCCTCAACGGATAAGCAGTCCATGGTCGATTATCGTGGCCGTTTCGTCTGGTACGAACTGACGACCATGGACATGGCGGCCGCCACGGCCTTCTACACCAGGGTCGTCGGCTGGGGCACGCAGGACGCATCGACGCCGGGTTCGGCTTATACGTTGTTCACCGTCGGCGACGTCGCGGTCGGCGGATTGACGAGCCTGCCGGACGATGCGCGGCGAGCGGGCGCGAAGCCGATCTGGATCGGCTATGTCGGCGTTGACGACGTCGATGCCGTCACCGAGCGGATCGTGAAGTTTGGCGGCTCCGTACACGTGCCGCCGATGGACATCCCGAACATCAGCCGCCTCGCGGTCGTCGCCGACCCGCAAATGGCGGCGCTGGCGCTGCTCAAATGGCACAACCCCGGCGCCGAACAGACTCCCGTGCCGGACGGACCGGGAGGCGTTTGCTGGCATGAATTGTTCGCCGGCGATTGGGAGAAGGCGTTCGCCTTCTATCACGAGGTTTTTGGCTGGCAGAAAGGCGACGCCAGCGCCGGCGCCTTGGGCACTTATCAGATGTTCTCCGCCGGAGGCGACATCATCGGCGGCATGTTTACCAAGCCTCCAAACGTGCCGATCCCGTTCTGGCTCTTCCATTTCGATGTCGGCGAGATCGACGCGGCGGTGGAGCGTGTCGTGGCCGGCGGCGGCAGGGTCCTCGACAAACTGGTGGAAGTGCCGGGCGGGTGGGTCGCCCGATGCGTCGACCCCCAGGGCGCCATGTTTGCGTTGATGGGAAAGCGGAGCAACAAAGCCGTCGGCTATTTCGAGCGCACGACGCCACGCGATCCTTCGGACCCGAAAAGCCGGCGCTGGAATTGGTAAGGGCGCGGGCCGCGACTGGCCCCTACCCGCCCTCGCCGGCCTGCGACGGGTCGGCTTGCTGATCGGAAGCCGCCGATTCCATGCCACGGCCAAGCGCAAATTGACCGACCGCGCCCTCGACGTGAAATTCGATCCCGGTCATCCGCTCGAACAAATCGATATTGGTGGTCCCGATCGCGCATCCGCCAAGTCCCAGATCGGTCGCCATCAGGTAAAGCGTCTGCAGCAGCACGCCGACGTCCTTGAGAATGAGACCATAGGCGATCGAGCTGTACTTCCATGAAATCCGGCCGAAGCGCGCGGCGATGACGAGCAAAATCTGCGGCACGGCGGCGGCGCCCATCGCCTGTTCGGCGCCTTTGAGCAGCGCCTCGAACTCCTGCGGACGCGTTACTAGCGGCGTCAGCGTGTGTTCGGCCGGGTCGTAGTGATAAAATCCTCGCGCAAGGCCGTCGCATTTGTCGACGGCGAGATAGAGTTCAAGCTCGTAGCTGCTGCCGCCCGAAGGATATGGCCGCGAAGTGTAGGCGAGCGTCGGCCCGGCACCACCGGGATCGAGCGTCGTTGTCCAGTTCGATTGCACGCGCGCGGCGCCATCGAGAAATCGCGACAACTCGGCGAGCGTGATCGGCCGCTCGCTGTCGAAGTCGCGCGTCGAATGCCGCTCGCGCAGGAGCTTCGCTACCGGCGAGGTCAGCTCGGAAGAGGTATTCGAGAATGCGCGCAGGTCGATCTTCTTTCCCGGCCAGGGCGGACGCACGGCGGGCAGCGGCTCGATCAGCCCTACGTACGGATAAGCGCCGCCCGTCGGGTTGGCGTGCCGGCCTTCGGTGCTGCGCGCGTGAAACAGGAGATCGTGAAAGTCCCACAGGACGAGGTCGTTGCCGCCTTCGTCCGGGCGGAGCCCACTATTGTCGCCGGCGGCGTCAACCTTGAAAACGATCCGGCAATCAGTCAGCACCGCGAGCAACGCGAGACCGGGAAAGCCGCTGTGCCGCCGCATCTGTTTGATCGATTGCGGTTTCGAGAGCGACGCGATCAACGCCGCGATCTCCGGATCGCAAATCTTGAACAACGCACCGGCGCGCGGCGATTCCAGCACCATCTCGTTGCCGCGCCGGCGCATATAGGCGAACCGCGACAGCACGAGAGTGTCGGTATCGCGGAGCTTCGGCACCTGCGGCCAATAAGCTGCGACCTGAGGTTCGATAACAATCAGGTCCTCGGCGTCTCGCGCGCGGCCGAGCCGGTATTCCAGCAGGCCGCGCCGCGCCAGGCGCCGGACCAGCAGCGCAATTTCGTTTTGAGCGCCTTCGCCGGGCGAGAGCGAAGCAAGCGGCAGACCTTTGCGCAGCTTCTGCGCGGCGGCCGCGACGCCCGCGCTGAACTTTCCAAGGCCAACCGAAAAGCCGTTGAAGACGGCGACGACGTCTCCGGCCCGCTGCGCTTCAAGCGTGACGTGCGCGCCCAGCCGGGCGGAAAGAGTCGCCGTCGCCGGGTGTCGCGCACGCTTTCTTGCAGGAGCGCGCAAGCCGGGCAGACCTCAGGTCTTTGGAAACAGCGGGTTGAGCCCGCTTTCCGGCACCGGCCGGTCGAGCCAGCCGAGCTTGATCGGAACGTCGAACAGCCGGCCGGGCGCGAAGCGCCGGTAGAAATGCCGGAGCCCCGGCACAATCACTCTGACGACCGGAACTTCGATGTCGGGACGGGTCTGATCGAGAACCAGGAAATCGAGGCCCTGCCGCTTGGCGATGTCAACGCACGCCATCACCTGTTCGCGGGTGTCGAGACGGCCGAACTCGGAGCCAAGGTCCGGCCGGATCGCCGGATTGCCGCTCGGGATCAGATAAGGATTCTTCGCCAGCTGCCATGAATCGGAGTTTTCCTGGGCGGAATCACCGCTCCGCAACCCCATGAGACCGATGGAGAGAAACTGGTTCAGCTCGGTCAACGACCGCAGCATGGCGATACGCGCATCGAAGTGGGAGCCAGAACCGAACTCGATGAAATCTTTTCCGTTCTCGGTTGAATGCGACATCGCGGCGAAGCTCGGAATGCCGAGATCGCTGGTGATGTCGAGCACCCAGAGCCGCCGGCCGGTTTGCGAAAGCTGATCGCGCAAATCGCGGATGTAGGAATCGTCAAATTCGCCGAGGTCGACTTCCGCGCGCTTGAGCCGGTTGTACCACCAGATAGCGTACGAATCGCGTTCCACCAGTTCGAGGAATCCCTGGACGATCGCTTCCTCGATCGTGTTGCCGGCCGCGCAGCCGTTAGAATCGGCGTGGATATGGCCCGTGGGAGAGTCGCCCCGGTAGAAGAAATACAACAAGCTGGTCGGCAGATATTTGAAGCGCTCGTCGCGCAGCGACCAGACCGGCGACCACTCCATCTCGACCGTCGGATCGAATACTTCCGGCGTCGGTGTTCCGCCGTGATCGTGCGACGGCACCCGGTTCAGGCGATACTGCGTGTCGCTGAACAACAGGACATCGTTCGGCAGGATGGCGTCGCCCGGTGCGAAATCGGCGAAGCGCCGCTTCACCCTGATCTCGTCGCCCTGGAAAATTCCGGAATAGCGCTCGATCGCCTCCATCAGCGCGCTGGCTTCACCCTGCTCCGCCGTGCTGCCCTTGCCGAAGCTGCCACCGTTCAATCCCGCCCGGAGTTCGTTGACCGAGCCAGCCGGCCCCGCGAAATTGTGGGTGGCGAGGTAGTTGGTGTTGAGCGGCAAGTCGGCCTGGATGCGCTCGAGGCGCGAAACGACGCCGGTGAGCGGGCTCACATGCTTGCGGAAGCGCGCGACAGTGCCCGCCGAAGTAACGCTGCGGTAACCGCCACTGGTCATGACGACCTTGCCACCGCCGCTGAGCGTGATCGGGACCGGCGCACGGCGCGGATCGCGGATTTTCTTGCGGCCGCAGGCCGGACATTGCGGGCGCGACGCAACGTAATGCTTGACGATGGTCGAGCCCAGGAGGTCGAGGCTGACGACGTGATCGTTTAGTTCGGTGCGGAAATCGGTCGCGATCGCCTTGGCGATCTCGACCGCCGCCAGTTGGATGGAGTTCTGGCCGAGTGGTTGCCGGGCCAGCGGTGAAGCCGAGACGCAGCGGGCGTCGCTGCGCTCGAGTAGCGCCTTGACCTCCCGGTTTCGCGACATTCGGTCGGCAAGGCACTGCCAGCACGCACCCTTGCCCGGGGTGAATATGGGCCCCACCAGCGGAAAAATGCCGGAGGGTTGGACAAGCAGCCAGCGCGAATGATCCGATAAGTGCTTGCGGTTCAATTCAAGCAATTGCACTTCCAGGTAATCGTTCACCAGAGTGACAGTGAGATCGGCCGAGCGTTTGACGACGCGGACGCCCAAAGCCTCGAGCGCCGCGGTGAGTTCCTTGGCCCCCACCACGTTGATCGACTCGATCCGTACCCGGCATTTCTGCAGGCTCTTCTCCGCGGCCTCCGTGGACAAACCGAGGCTCGCCCAATAGGCCGCGGCGGTGTCGCCGGCGGTGCGCGAGGAAGGCACGATGAAACGCCGATCGAGTAGCCGGTTCATCGCCTCGTGAATCTTGTCGGAAGGGAACTCCCGCTCCAGCCCGCGGAAGATATCGCGAAAGCTCTTGCCGGCTCCTATCGCGGATGCGAGCGCGCAATACAGCGAACCGTGCAGAAAGAACTTCCGGTCGTCGGAATAGAGGCACACCACATCGGGCGGCAGTACATAGACGTTGAAATTCGGAGCGAACCGCGGAACGTCCTTGCTGTCGTGATGCGCAAAGGTCTTGCCGCCGGCGGCCTGCCGCAACCGCGGCACTGACGCCTTTACGCTTGTCGCCACCAGTGTGGATCACCATTGCGGGGCAGTGTTCTTCGGTTCCGAACGCTCTTGGGCGCCGCGTGCGCCGTCAAGCGACCAACGCGCCAGCGTTTCTCGATGAAGCCAAACGCCTCACGGGCGTCATGCGCAGCATAGCACCACGCATTCCACCTCGGAGGCAATGGTCATGAAATATGTGATGGCCGGATTGACGCTGGTCAAGCCGGCCATCAGATCTACGTGCGCGAACAGTGCCGCCAGGAGCCTTAGCTCAGCAGACGCGGCAACGTCCCCACGAGAAGCAGCAGCCGCAGCCGCCACAGGCGCCGCAACCACCGCAACCGCGCCAGCCACAGCCGCCGCAACGGCCGCATCCACCGCAGCCTCGCCACCAGGCGAGCTTCTCGCCCAGCTGGGGCTTTGCAGCGTTTTCTTTATCGAAAACGTAGAAGGTCGCCAGGCTCACGTCGGAGATTTCTTCCTCACCGAGGAAGATCTCGTGAGGCGTCGAGAAATTCTGCGACTGAATGTCAGTTACCGGTCCGCCAGTCGATGCGGACGCTCCGCCGGCCAGCGAGAAGGATACGCCGGCAATCCCGGCGACTCCCAAAGCAGGCAGGGTCTTCCGCCGACGAGTTCGCTTCGAAGCTTGCTTCGCGCGCGCCATTTTAGTGTTCTCCCATACTTTCGAGCAAATGGTTCGGTGACCAGAGACGCGCTCCCGGACAGTATTCCATCAAGGGAGCCGTACGCGTGTTCAACAGCATGTTCGATAAGTGAAGCTTGAGTCTGGTAGCACTTTTCATGCGCTTTGCATAGGTAGGACAGAAGAATCCTTGCATGTGCTCCAGCCGCAATTAAGGCAGCAGGATCGATTTGACTCTCCCGCGGACTCAATCCTTGCGTGACGCGGACGTTCCGCGGAGACGGGCGTTTTTGCAACGCACCGCGGGCCGTCGCGACGACCAGATAGCAACGTTGTTCATCTGCCGTTCATACTCGCGGCGCGGGAACGACTTTTGCTTTTTTCGCGCACAGGATGAAGACGTGATGATCAACTCAAAGATAAGTGTATCTGAGAAGCCTCCGGCGGCCGGATTTCCGTGCGGTGATTTGTCTGGCGATTCTTGCCCGATCTGAAATCCCGACCTGATCGCGCCGGTCCGCCTAACGCAGCCCGGGAGCCGGTCGGCCTAGCGCGGCCTGGGAAATGTTCCGAAAGAAACGGTCCCGTAGCCTCGACTTCTGATGCTTCGCCTCATGGGTGTTTCGCTTGGGGGCAATGCGGCCCGTTGCAACCTTGAAAGTCGCTGCGAAGTGCCTTGGCATTTTTCGCGGCCGCAAAGCGGGCGCATTGCAGGTGCATCAAAAATCACTGCCGCCTGATGTTGCGCAGCCGCGGAGCAGGATCATGTCCGTGAAGATCAAGGCCATCATTTTCGCCGGCATCTTCGTCACTTTCGCGACCGCCGCTGCGGCGGCGGGGAATAACGTGCCCGCACGCCGACCGCCCGGCACATTCACCCGCCCGCCGACGCTTTGGGAGGCCTACACCATGCTCAAGGGCAGCAGGGAGTTTTGCTACTTGCCCAGCGAGCCGTGCGATAACAGCCATCGCGTCGTGAACTGATTGCCGCCGTCCACAATGATGGTGCTCATTGAACCGCCGGCGCAGTATGACCATCCCTACCCAGGCCACGTGGTCGAGCAGCGGCTGTCGATCCTGCAAATCATCCAATTATGTCACGGGCCCGCGGCAAGTTGCGCGTGGGTGAGCAAAGGCGTTTGCTACATCGTCCTGCCGCAGGACGAGAAGGATGGCCGGTTGATCGCGCTGATGCGCCAGCACGAGATGGGACACTGTAATGGCTGGCCCGGATACCATCCGGGTGGCCGGCGCGTCGAGTATGAGGCGAACAAGCCGCCGCTAACGGTCAAACATGGTCACCTTGATTTGACGTTTTGAGCGGGCGAGCGCTTTGGCTTAATGCACGCAAAGGCCCGGCCGCAACCGGCCTCGCCATGCGCGGCCCATCTTAAATTGTCACACGAAGGAAATACGATCAGATTCAGGATGGTGGCCCCGCTGCACGTCCGCAGCCGTATCCAAACGTGAGACAAAAAACCATGTCGACCATCCCCATTTACTGGACCTGGCTCGGCATCGTCGCCTGCCTCGTCCAATCCGCGCTGTTCTCCGGCCTTACGCTTGCGATCTTCAGCCTCAGCCAATTGCGGCTTCAGATCGAAGTCGACGGTGGCAACGCCGATGCGGCGGGCGTCCTCGAACTGCGCAAGAATTCCAATCAGGTGCTCGCCACGGTGATTTGGGGAAATATCAGCACCAACGTGCTGCTGACACTCCTGTCTGATTCCGTCCTGGCCGGCGTCAAGGCGTTCCTGTTCTCTGCCGTCGTCATCACGCTGCTCGGCGAAATCTTTCCGCAGGCTTACTTCTCGCGAAACGCCTTGCGGATGACGTCGCGCTTCCTGCCGTTTCTCAAGTTCTATCTGGTTGCCTTGTTTCCGCTGGCCAAGCCGACCGGGATGCTGCTCGACTGGTGGCTCGGCAAAGAAGGAATTTCCTACCTCGCCGAGAAAGACGTCCGCGCCCTGATCGCCCGCAGCGCCGCCAGCGGTGGCGATATCGGACGTCTGGAGGCGACGGGCGCGCGAAATTTTCTCGATCTGGACGATATACCGGTCACCGACGAGGGCGAACCGGTGGATGCGAGAAGCATCATCAGCCTGCCGCTACACAACAGCAGATGCGTGCTGCCGAAATTCGATCGAACGCCGAGCGATCCGTTTCTCAGGCAGGTCGACGCCTCGGGCAAAAAATGGGTGATCGTTACGGACCCGCAAGGCGAGCCGACATTCGTGCTCGACTCACATAATTTTCTGCGGGACGCGCTGTTCAACGAACTGGAGTCGGACCCCGTCGTCTACTGGCACCGGCCGATCATCATCCGCAACCTGCAAACCAAGCTGGGCGACGTGATCGGTCAGATGAAGGTAGCGCCGGAACGACCCGGCGACGACGTTATCGATAACGACCTGATCCTGGTGTGGGGCCCGCAGCGGCGGATCATCACCGGCGCGGACCTCCTCGGCCGTCTGCTGCGAGGCATCACGACGGTAGAAGAGCCAAAGCAAGGCTAGCGCGCGTTTCCGCGATGCGATCTCGCTCCGCAACGGCGCCGGCGACGCGGTGAATGCCGGCGGCGCCACCAACGACGTAATATCCCTCGGCAACGGCGTCGGCGCCGCGATCAAACGCGGCGGCCGAATAGCATGCCGGGCCTAATGGCGAAGTGCGGCTGCCCTGAGCCCATCCGCTCAGCCTAGACCTCCCCGACGAGGGAGTGTCGTAGTATGGTCCGGCCGAACTCTGGTGCGGGGGGCAGGATTGAAGCGCAGGAAAGCCGGCAAGGCGCGGCCGAAACCGGCGCGCGGAAAGCGCGCGGTGACGGCCAAAAGCGGCCGGCCGAAGCGCGCCGCCCCCAAGCGTGCTGCCCCGAAGCGCGCCGCCCCCAAGCGCGCTGCCCTGAAGCGCGCTGTTCCCAAGAACACTGCCCCTAAAACCGCCAATTTGCAGCGCCAATTGGGCCTCGCGCGCGACCAGCTCGCGGCCACTTCGGATATTCTGCGCGCCATCGCCGCCTCGCCCGGCGACGCGGAAAGCGCGCTGCGCAAGATCGCCGAAACAACCGCACGACTGTTCAGCGCTGTCGGCGTTTCGTTCCGTATCGCTGAAGACGGCGCATTCAAAATATCGCTCGACGTCGGGCAAGGCGCTGAGCAGGTCGGGACCAGCGTCTATACCGACGCGGTCGAGCGCCCGACCGTCGGCAGCCGCACCATGTCGGGCACGGTGGTGCGCGAAAACCGGCAAATCCACTTGCCTGATCTCGACCACCTCGACGACGAGTTCGCGGATTGGCCCGGTCCGCCCGTCGCGCGCCGCGCCGGCATTCGCACCGCGGTCGGCACTCCGCTCCGGCGCAAGGGCAGTGCCACCGGTGCGCTGATCGTTTACCGCAATGTGCTGCAGCCGTTCGAACCGGCGGAGTTGCAATTGCTGCAGAGCTTTGCCGATCAGGCGGTGATCGCGATCGAAAACGCCCGGCTTTTGAACGAGCTGGGCGAGTCGCTGGAACAGCAGACGGCCACCTCGGATATCCTGCGCGCCATCGCCGGCTCGCCCGGCGACGCCGAAGGCTCGCTGCGCAAGATCGCCGAGACCACCGCGCGCCTGTTCAACGCCGTCGGCGTAGCGTTCCGCATTGCCGAGGGCGACGAGTTCAGGCTATCCGTCGGCGTCGGCCAGGGCGCTGAACAAGTCGGCAGCGAAATCTACGCCAATCCTGCCAAACGTCCGACCGTCAGCGGCCGCAACATGCCGGGCACGGTCGTTCGTGAAGATCGGCAAATCCACTGGCCCGATCTCGACCGCGTCGCGCCCGAGTTCGCCGATTGGCCCGGTCCGCCCGTCGCGCGCCGCGCCGGCATTCGCACGATGGTCGGCACCCCGCTGCGCACTGGTGGCCGCGCCATCGGCGCGCTGATGGTCTACCGCAATGTGCTGCAGCCATTCGATCCCGCCGAATTGCAATTGCTGCAAAGCTTTGCCGACCAGGCGGTGATCGCCATCGAAAATGCACGGTTGCTGGGCGAACTGCATGAATCGCTGGAGCAACGGACTGCTACGGCCGAGGTGCTGCGTGTCATTTCGAGTTCACCCGGCGATCTTGAGCCGGTGTTCAATTCGATTTTGGAGAACGCGACCCGCATCTGCGGGGCCAGCTTCGGAAATCTCGAGCTGGCTGATAACGGCATGTTCCGCATCGGCGCTATGTTCAACGCGCCAGCGGAGTTCGCCGAACACCGCAGGCGCCAGCCCCTCATAAGCCCCCATCCATTGTCAGCGCTTGCACGCGTCGTGGAAACCAAGCGATTCTTTCAGGTCGAGAACCTGCCGGAGCATCCGTCGTATAAGGAACGCTTCGCGCCTTACGTTCATCTCGTCGAAAGCGCCGGCGCGCGTACGCTCCTGATCGTGCCTTTGCTTAAAGAGAACGAACTCGTCGGTGTGCTCGGCATCTATCGGCGGGAATTGTTGCCATTCACCGAGAAACAGATTTTGCTGGTGCAAAATTTCGCCGCGCAGGCGGTGATCGCCATCGAAAATACACGGCTGCTCAGCGAACTGCGCGAATCGCTCGAGCAGCAGACCGCGACCGCCGATGTACTCAAGGTGATTTCCAATTCACCGGGCGATCTCAAACCCGTGTTCGCATCGATGCTGGAAAACGCCGTCCGCATCTGCGGCGCCACGTTCGGTACGATTTATCGTGCGGGGCCCGGCGGACTGCAGGTCGTGACGACGCAGAACATGCCGGCTACGCTCGCCGAACACAGGCATTCGGCCCAGTACAGTCCGGCAGCCCCGGAATCCCCGCTTGGCGATGTCGTGGCGACCAGAACCGTCGTCCACGTCGCCAACATGGCGGAACATCCGGCTTACACCGAGCGTCGCGTTCCGGCGCTGGTGTCGGGCGTCGAAGTCGGCGGCGTGC
This sequence comes from uncultured Alphaproteobacteria bacterium, assembly GCA_963850245.1. Lineage (GTDB taxonomy): Bacteria > Pseudomonadota > Alphaproteobacteria > Rhizobiales > Xanthobacteraceae > BOG-931. The sequence goes on from CAWKLA010000008.1 coordinate 328,283, forward strand.
GAACATGGCTCGGCGTCCCCATGGTCAAGGATGACGAGCTAATCGGAGCGTTCGTGCTGCACAGGCAGGAAGTGCGCCCGTTCAGTGACAAACAAATCGCACTGGTAACGAATTTTGCAAATCAAGCCGTGATCGCGATCGAAAATGCGCGGCTTTTGAACGAGCTGCGCGAATCGCTGGAACAGCAGACCGCAACCGCGGACGTGCTTCGCGTCATCTCAAGCTCGCCCGGCGATTTGCAGCCTGTGTTCGCGAAAATACTGGAAAGTGCCGCCCGCATTTGCGAGGCCAGCTTCGGCGTTCTTTCGCTGAGCGAGGGCGATGCGTTCCGGCTCGTGGGAATGCACAATGCGCCGCCAAGCTATGTGGAGCTGAGGCGGCGTGAACCGACCTGGAAACCGACAGGCCCTTTCGGTCGTGCCACGGGAGAGGCGATCGCCACGAAACGGGCGGTGCAGATAGCCGATCTCGGCGCGGCGATGTATCAAGACGACGTGGCGAGCCGCGACTTTTCCAGAACGACCGGAGCGCGCTCCTTCATCATCGTGCCGCTGATCAAGGAAAACACAGCCATCGGACTCATGGCGGTCTACCGTCAGGAAGTCCGGCCATTCAGCGAAAAGCATGTCGAACTGCTTACGAACTTCGCCGACCAGGCGGTGATCGCCATCGAGAATGCGCGATTGCTTACCGAATTGCGCGAATCGCTGGAGCAGCAGACGGCGACAGCCGACATCTTAAAAGTCATTGCCAGTTCACCTTCAGACGTGCAGCCTGTGTTCAATGCCGTCGTGCTGACCGCTCGACAGCTGCTTCGCCGCGAGATGGCAGCCATCCTGCTTTGCGATGACAACGCCACATTCCGGCCGCGCGCGATCGCCGGACCGCAGGGATTGGCTCCCGTCCTCAATCCCGATCCTATAAAGATCGATCCTGAGGCCAACTTCCCGTCGCGGGCCATCGTGTCGAAAAAGAATCAACACCTTCCGGACTGGTCGACGATCGATCTGCCGGAAGACGAGCGAAACATCCAAAAGATGTACGGGCTGAATTCCACGCTTTATCTACCGATGGTGCGCGGCAGCGAGTGCATCGGCGTGCTCCTTCTCGGCGGGACTCAACCGGGCACTTTCGACGCAGCCGAAGTCGCGCTGGCCGAATCATTCCGCGACCAAGCGGTGATCGCCATCGAGAACGCACGGCTCCTGGCCGAATTGCGCGCGCGCACCGACGACCTCGAACGCTCGCTCGCCGAGCTGCGCACCGCGCAGAACCGCCTGATCCAGACCGAGAAGCTTGCCTCGCTCGGCCAGCTCACAGCGGGCATCGCGCACGAGATCAAGAATCCGCTGAATTTCGTCAACAACTTCTCCTCGCTTTCCGCCGAGCTGATCGACGAATTGCAGGAGATCATCGCAAGCGTCGAGGTCGGTGACGAAAAGCGCACCGAGGTGGCCGAATTGACCGGCATGCTGCGCGGCAATCTCGAAAAGGTGGTGCAGCACGGCAAGCGCGCCAATTCGATCGTCAAGAACATGCTGCTGCATTCGCGGCAGGGCTCGGGCGAGCATCAGCTTGTCGATGTCAACGCCCTGGTCGAGGAAAGCCTCAACCTCGCCTATCACGGCGCGCGCGCCGAGAAGCAAGGCTTCAATATCACGCTGGAGCGCTCGTTCGACCCGGACGCCGGCAAGGCGGAGCTGTTTGCGCAGGAAATCACCCGCGTCCTGCTCAACCTCGTGTCCAACGGCTTCTACGCGGCCACCAAACGCAAGGCGGAGACGAACGGCGGCTACGAGCCGAAGTTGTCGGCGACGACCAGAAATCTCGGAGACAGTGTAGAAATCAGGATCCGTGACAACGGCACCGGCATCCCGCCGCAGGTCAGGGAGAAAATGTTCAACCCGTTCTTCACGACCAAACCGGCCGGTGAAGGGACTGGGCTTGGGCTATCGTTGAGCCACGATATCATCGTCAAGCAACATTCCGGGTCTATCGAGGTCGACACCGCGCCGGGCGAGTTCACCGAGTTTCGCATCGTGTTGCCGCGCGGAGCCGGAGCAAGCATTGCCAAATCTGGAGGGAATTTGTGAGTCTCTTGATTCTTGTCGTCGATGATGAACCGGACGTCGAAGATTTGTTTCGTCAACAATTCCGGCGCGATTTGCGTGCCGGCCGCTTTGCCATGGATTTCGCGCAGTCTGCGGCGATGGCGCTCGAGCGGATCGCCGAAGCGAAAGACCGGTCACTGATCCTCGTCCTCTCCGACATCAATATGCCGGGCATGAGCGGGCTCGAGCTGCTGCCGCGCGCGAAAAGCCTGCGTCCGAACGTGCCGATCATCATGATCACCGCCTACGGCGACGCGGAGACCAAGCGCAAGGCGCTGGAACAAGGCGCCGAAGCGCTCCTCACCAAACCGATCGATTTCGGCAGCCTGCGCAGCGAAATCGACCTGCGCATCGGAAATGCCGCATGACGGCGCAAATTCTTGTCGTCGACGATGAGCCGGATCTGGAAGCGTTGATCAAGCAGAAATTCCGGCATCAGATTCGCGACGGTACGGTCGCGTTCCTGTTTGCCCGCGACGGCGTCGATGCCCTGGCGGCGCTTGGCGGCAACAGCGACGTCGACATGGTCGTGACCGATATCAACATGCCCCGCATGGACGGGCTGTCGCTGCTGCAGAAACTCCAGGAAGGCGAGGAAAAGATTTCGACCATCATCGTCTCGGCCTATGGCGACATGAGCAACATTCGCACCGCCATAAATCGCGGCGCCTTCGACTTTCTCACCAAGCCGATCGACTTCCCCGACCTGGAAGCGACCATCGCCAAGACGATCCGGCATATCCAGATCCTGCGCGAGGCACGGGAGCGACAGGCGGCGGCCGAGCGCGCGCACGCTTCGCTGTCGCGCTATTTCTCGCCCAACTTGGCCGAGCGGCTCGCCAGCGATACCGGTGCGCCCGATCTGCGCGGCCAGCGCCGCGAGATCGCGACGCTGTTCACCGATATTGCCGGCTTCACGACACTGGTGGAGACGCTCGAACCGGACGTTCTCGGTCCGCTTCTGAACGATTATCTCGTCGGCATGACCGACGTCGTGTTCGCCCACGATGGAACGGTGGCGAAGATCATCGGCGACGCCCTTCACGTCCTGTTTGGCGCGCCGGGCGAGCAGCCCGATCACGCCGCCCGTGCCGTGTCCTGCGCCGTGGCTCTGGATGAATGCGCTCAGGAGTTTTGCCGGCGCTGGCAACAAAAGGGCATCGCGCTCGGCGTCACACGCATCGGCGCCCATGCCGGACCGGCATTGGTCGGTAATTTCGGCGGCGAGCGGTTCTTCGATTACACCGCGTACGGCGACACCATCAACGTGACCGCGCGGCTCGAAACCGCCAACAAGCAGCTCGGCACCCGCATTTGCGTGAGCGCGACCCTGGCGGGGAAAGTGCCGGATTTTCGACGGCCGGCCGGTTGGCGATCTCGTCTTGCGCGGCAGGACCGAGCCATTGCGCGCTTTCGAGCCGATCTCCGGCGACCGGAATGCAAACGAGGCGACGAACGGCTATGTGGCGGCATTCGCCAAGTTGGAGGCAAACGATCCTTCCGCATTGGCGGCATTTGCCGCGCACGTCGGAAAGTACCCCGACGATCACCTCGCCGGCTTTCACCTCAAGCGGCTGCTGAACGGCGCCGCCGGCACGCGAATTGTCATGGATTGAGTTGCCGCATCGGCGGCGTTATCTTTCCATTTTCCGCAAGTCTTTGATTTGATTGGTGGGCGCACTAGGGCTCGAACCTAGGACCCGCTGATTAAGAGTCAGCTGCTCTACCAACTGAGCTATGCGCCCTAACCGGGGAAGATCGAGGTTAGGCACTTCCACCATGACCGCGCGACGGGCTTGGACCTACGGCCGGTCGAAGGCTCGAACCACCGCGCGGGCCGTATTTAGGGCATTGCGTCCGGGATTCCAAGCGAGGAAAATCGCCATCCGAATCGGCAGCCAATTTTGAGGGGAAACCGCTGGTGCGTACGGCCTTCCTCGCCCTGTGCCTGCTCGCGGCGGCGGCAAGCGGCGCCGCGGCGCAAACCACCGCGACCATCCCCGAAAAGGGCGCGACGGTCAGCGGCGTCACGGTCACTAATGCCGGAACCTATACCGGGCAGTCGACCAGTTCGCCCGCCCATGCCGGCCAATCGTCGCCGACCGGCACGATCGGCACGGAATCCGACTGGCATTTCGTATCGGATGCGCCGGACGTGGCCGGAAAGGTCGGAACCCAATTCGGCATCGAGTTCCGCATTGACGGCACGCCGCCCGGCGACGGCGTGACGCTCTACCTCGTGCTTGCGTTCCCGCCGCAGGGCATGCGCAATCCGAATACCGGCGAGATGATGCACGCCGCCAACATCGCCTTCCCGAACATGAAAATCGGCGCGCTTTGCCTGATCGGCTACAGCTTCGACAATGCCTGGGAGATCGTGCCGGGCGTATGGAAGCAGCAGATCTGGTACCAGAACCGCTTGCTCGCCGAGCGCTCGTTCGTGGTGAACAAGACGGAATAGCGCGCCGCGCGGCGGGTCTGCCGGTTCGCGGACCGTTTCGGCCCACGAACCGGAAGCAGATCGCAACTTAGCCTACATCGGTCGAATGCAGGCGGCGCTCGCCGACGACGATCGCTTCGGCCTGGCCGCGCTGGCGCCTGACCACGAGCTTGTTGAGCGCGGCGAGATAGGCCTTCGCCGACGCGACCAGCGTGTCGGGGTCGGCGCCCTTGGCGGTCACGGTGCGGCCGTTCTCCGACAGGCGCACCGAGACCTCGGCCTGCGCGTCGGTGCCTTCGGTCACCGCGTGCACCTGGTAAAGCTCCAGCACCGCGTCGTGCGGCACCATGGCCTTGACGCAGTTGAACACCGCGTCGACCGGACCGTTGCCGTCGCATTCCTCCATCATCGGCTTGCCGTCGATGTCGAGTTTCATGGTGGCGCGCTGCGGCCCGCGCGTGCCGGCGATCACCGACAGCGAGACGAGCTTGATGTGGTCCTGCGCGGTGGCGATTTCCTCGTCCACCAGCGCCTCGATGTCCTCGTCGTAGACGTGCTTCTTGCGGTCGGCGAGCGCCTTGAAGCGCGCGAAGGCGTCTTCGAGCTGGTTGGCGGCGAGGCGATAGCCCAGCTCTTCGAGCTTGTGGACGAAGGCATGGCGTCCGGAATGCTTGCCCATGACCAGCGAAGTCTGCTTCACGCCGACATCCTCGGGCACCATGATCTCGTAGGTCTGGGTGTGCTTGAGCATGCCGTCCTGGTGGATGCCGCTTTCGTGCGCGAACGCATTCCGCCCGACGATCGCCTTGTTGTACTGCACCGGAAACGAGGTGACCGCGGAGACGAGCTTGCTCGCCCGCGTCAGCATTTTGGCGTCGATGCCGTTCCAGAACGGCATGACGTCGTTGCGCACCCGCATCGCCATCACGACCTCTTCCAGCGCGGCGTTGCCGGCGCGCTCGCCGATGCCGTTGATGGTGCATTCGATCTGCCGGGCGCCGGCGCGCACGCCGGCGAGCGAGTTCGCCACCGCCATGCCGAGATCGTCGTGGCAGTGCACCGAGAAGCACGCCTGGTCGGAATTGGGCACGCGCTCGCGCACCATCTTGATGAGCGCGAAATACTCTTCCGGCACCGAATAGCCGACGGTGTCGGGAATGTTGATGGTCGTGGCGCCTGCCTTGATCGCGGCCTCGACGCAGCGGCAGAGGAAATCATGCTCGGTGCGGGTGCCGTCTTCGCTCGACCATTCGACGTCGTCGGTGTGGCTGCGCGCGCGCGTCACCTGCGCGATCACCATCTCGTAGACCTGGTGCGGCTCCTTCTGGAGCTTGTATTTCATGTGCACCGGCGACGTGGACAGGAAGGTGTGGATACGCCGGCGCTTGGCCGGCCGGATCGCTTCGGCGCAACGGTCGATGTCCTTTTGTGCGGCGCGGGCGAGCCCGCAGATCACCGCGTTCTTGGCGCGCCTGGCGATTTCGTTGACCGCGGCGAAGTCGCCGTCCGAAGCGATCGGAAATCCGGCCTCGATAACGTCGACGCCCATCTCGTCGAGCAATTCGGCGACTTCGAGCTTCTCCTCGTGGGTCATGGTGGCGCCGGGGCATTGCTCGCCGTCGCGCAAGGTGGTGTCGAAAATGACGACGCGGTCCTTTTCGGACTGGGTTGGAGCGTTCATGATTCTGGTCCTTCTCGTCTGCGCCCGCCGCTATCGGGGTCTGGGCGCTCTTTGGGTTCCGGTGGCTCGGTCAACCCCTGAGTGCCCAGGCGCAAACGCCCAGCCGGCCCTCAGGGGGCGATAAGGAGCAGGAGCCCGCCGAGAATGAGGACAGCGCCCGGCGCGGCCGTTTCGGCGGCCCGGCTGATCGCGCTGATCTGGTGGCACATCGCCATCATCTGTCCTCGGATCTACCATCCCGGATCGCGGTAAATGCCGCGTAAACCGTATGTGGGACCCGCGCCCTTTTAACGGAATACCCGGCGGGGGCGCAAGGGCGGCCGCTTTGGGCTACAATGAAAAAAATGACAGGGAGACTGACCTATGATCGTCGAATACGTGCAGTTCAACTATCCGCCCGGTCTCACCCGCGAGCAGATTCTCGAGGATGCCCGCACCACTATTCCGCGCTGGCGCGGTAACCCCGAACTCATCCGCAAACACTATATTGCCGGCGACGACGGTTCAGGCGGTGCGTTCTATATCTGGCCTTCCAGGGAAGCGGCGCAACGGGGCCACAACGCCGAATGGATCGCGAACATCAAGGCGCGCACCGGCTCAGTGCCGACGATCCGCTATTTCGATTTGTTGATGATCGTCGACAACGAAGCGGGCGCGGTCACCGAATTCCCGCCGAACCCGACCGCCGAAGCCGCGGAGTAAAACTGCGACCTTATTTCTTCCGCTTCGCCTTCGGCGCTTCGGCCAGCAGCGCCTTCTCCGCTGCCTTGAGTTCGATCAGCTTCTCGCCTGAGATTTTGGGCGGCTTTGGCGCCAGGCTCTCGATCGCTTCGATGATCGCGCCCGCAACCACCAGCCACGTGACGTGCTTGTGGTCGGACGGAATGACGAACCACGGCGCCTCCGGCGTCGCGGTATTGCGGATCATGTCCTCGTAGACGTCCATGTAATCGTCCCAGCGTTTGCGTTCGGCGACGTCGTTCATGGAAAACTTCCAGCGCTTGGCGGGCTCTTCGAGCCGCGCCAGAAAGCGCCGCCGCTGCTCTTCCTTGGAAATGCGCAAATGAAATTTCAGCACCAGCGTACCGTTGCGCACGAGAAGGCGCTCGAACGCGCAGATTTCCTTGAAGCGCTCCTTCCATAATGCCTTGCCGGTAGGATCGGGCGGCAGCTTCTGCGGCACGAGCCTGTCGGGATGCACCCGCACCACCAGGACTTCTTCATAGTACGAGCGGTTGAAAATCCCGATGCGTCCCCGCCCCGGCAGCCGCACCGCGCAGCGCCACAGGAAATCGTGCTGCAATTCCTCGTCGTTCGGCGCCTTGAACGAGTGAACCTCGCAGCCCTGCGGATTGACGCCGGACATCACGTGCTTGATGACGCTGTCCTTGCCGGCAGCATCCATCCCCTGCAGCACGATCAGCACCGCCCGGCGGTCCTGGGCGTACAGTCCCTCCTGCAAGGCCGACAAGCGGGCGATGCCGTCGGCCAGCATCGCCTTGACGTCGTCCTTGCTGATGTCGAGCCCGAAGCTCTCGGTGGGATCGCAGTCGGCGAGGCGAAAGTGAGCGCCGTCATCGACCCGGCAGGTTTTGAGAATCTTTGGAAGCTTCATGTTTGCCTCGCGTGCATGTTCGCCTCGCATGAATGGCGGCGGCCGCGCTACGGCCAGAACGTGCTCGAAATACGCAATCAGAAACGGCGGCATGGCCGGATCGAGATCGTCGCGCCCGCGCACGATGCGGATATCTGAAAACTCCGGCTGCGGCTCGCCGGCAAGATAGCGCAGGATGCGCGAGCGGAGCCGTTCGGCATTCTCGGCCGCCGTAAAGCGCTTCATCATGGCGAGATAAGCCGCGGTCGTGCACCAGGGTCCAGCCGGGCTGCGCCTCGAGCCGGCCGGCGTCAAGGCCGGTTTCCTCCAGAAGCTCGCGGGCGACGCTGCCGGCGAGATCGAGCATCCCCTCCGCGGTAACGTCCACGAGGTCGGGCGTGCCGCAGGGGAAATAGATCGTGCCGGCATTGGCCGTGGACGCCGCCATTACGCCGACCAGATAAGCGCCATCGGCGGATCGCAGCGCCGCAGCGGCGAAAACGTTGAACACGCCGGCGTCGGGAAAATCCCAATCGCGCCACGCCAGGAAGCTGGCGTAATCCGCCTCGAAGCCGGAACCGCGCAGCACGCCGTCGCGTACCGCATAGCGGTTGAGCAGCAGCAACCGGCCATTCCACAACGCCGGTTGCGCAAGCTTGCGGCGGGCAAAGTGCCGCTCGATCTCCGCACGGCGCGCGTGCGCGAATTCCCATCGCCAAGGCTCGATCGCAATTTCCGCACGATCGATCGGAACGACTTCGGGCGGAATGACTTCGGGCTTGTCGGGTAGCGTCATGCCGGCTTGCAGGCGGTTTCGAGGGGCGCGTTCGGTTTACCGCGCGGCGGCGGCAGATGGAAGATTTTCGAGACTTAAGGATTCGTCAAAGGAGGCGATCGGAAAGAAACAAAAGAGCGGCACCCGTAGGTGCCGCTCCATCGTGGAAAAGTCTAACGCAACCGGCCACAGTCACCCGAGCTGATTGCCGATCGGCAGCCGGCGAATGCGTTTGCCGGTTGCCGCGAAGATCGCGTTGCAGAGCGCCGGCGCGAACGGCGGCACGACCGGCTCGCCCACGCCCGCCGCCGGCACTTCGACGCCGTTCTCGACGATGTAGGTGTTCGTCGCACCCGGCGACTCGTCGTGCCGCACAACTGGATAGTCGTTGAAGTTGCTCTGCTCGACGCGGCCGTTCTTGAGCGTGATCTCGCCGTATTTGGCGAGCGAGAGGCCCATAACCGCCGCGCCCTCGGTTTGCGAGCGGATGCGCTCGGGATTGATGTAGAAGCCGCAATCGATCGCGGTATCGACGCGCGGCACCGAAAGGTTGCCTTTGTTGTCGACGGCGACTTCGACGACGGTGGCGACATAGCTCAGGAAGCTGCGATGCGCCGCGATGCCGAGCCCGTGACCCGGGGGCAATTTCTTGCCCCAACCGGCTTTGTCAGCCACAAGCTCGGTGACCCGCCGCAACCGTCCGGTGTCGATCGGGAACGTGTCGTACGGTCCGAGGTAGTTGAACCATTCCGTGGTGGCTTTCTTCGGCGCATCCACGATCCGCGCCGGGCCGATCAGCTCCAGCAGGAAGTCCTTGGGATCGCGCCCGAGCTGGTGAGCGATCTCGTCAACGAACGATTGGGTCGCCCAGGCATGCCCCACATTGTTGACGGATCGGAACCAGCCGACCCGCACATGCGATTGCGCCTCGCCGCTCTCGAGGCGGATATTGGGCACGTTGAACGGCACATCGACAAATCCCAATCCGAGCTCGATGGAACCCGGATACTTCGGGTCGGGCACGAAGTTGGCCATAAAGCTCGGCGCCGCGCTGCGATGCCGCCAGGCTACGACCTTGTTGTCCTTGTCCAGGCCCGCCTCGAGGCGCTCAGCGGTCACGGTGTGGTAGAAACCGTGCTGGATGTCGTCCTCACGCGTCCACACCACCTTGACCGGCGCGCCGTCCATCGCTTTGGACAGCAGCGCCGCTTCGATCGCAAAATCCCATTTGGATTTACGGCCGAACCCGCCACCGAGCAGCATGTTGTGCAAGGTGACATTCTTGGCGTCGAGGCCGAGACGCTTGGCAATGTCGTCGCGGGCACCGCCCGGACTCTGCACCGACGTCCACACTTCCATCTTGCCGTCCGTGATGCGTGCCGTCGCCGATGGTGGCTCCATCGTCGCGTGGGCAAGGTGGGGCGAGTAATATTCGGCGACGATCACCTTGGCGGCGGACTTCAGCGCCGCGTCGGCATCACCCTCATTGCGTTCGAGCCGCCCCGGCTTGCGGACATTGTCCTCGAGCATCGCTTTGTAGGCGACGGAATCAAACGATCCATTCGGTCCGTCATCCCAGGCGATCTTGAGCGCCTCGCGGCCCTTGAGCGCCGCCCAGGTGTTGTCGGCGATCACTGCGACACCGCCGAGCGGCGCATAGGCGGCCGGTGGCGGCGTGCCGTCGATCGTGACCACTTTCACGACGCCGGGCACTTTCATGGTTGCGGAAGCGTCGTACGAAGCCACCTTGCCCTGGACCACGGGTGGCCGCGCGACAACGGCAAACTTCATGCCCGGGAGCATGACGTCTTGGCCGTAAGTCGCCTTGCCGGTCGTGATGTCGAACAGATCGATAATCGTAATCGCGCCTTTGCCGATGTAGCGGAAGGCGCCGGGCTTCTTGAGCTGCAAGGTATCGAGCGCCGGCGCCGGCATGGCCGCGGCATCGGCGGCGAGTTCGCCGTAGCCGAGCTTCTTGCCCGAAGCCACGTGCACGACTTCGTGGAAACGCGCTTCGACCTCGTTGGGGCTCACACCCCAGCGCTTGGCCGCCGCAGCCTCCAGCATCTTGCGCGCTCCGGCGCCGACCTGCCGCATCGGCTGAATGAAATGGCGAACGCTGCGCGAGCCGTCGGTGTCCTGGTTGCCATAGGTCTCTTCGTCTCCGGGCGCCTGGACGATACGCACGCGTGACCAGTCGGCATCGAGCTCATCGGCGACGATCATCGGCAGCGAGGTACGCGCGGCGCCGTTACCCATTTCGGCACGATGCGCCACGATGGTGACGATGCCGTCCTTGTCGATCGAAACAAAAATGTGCGGGTTCGCTACCACGCCGTGCGGCATCCCGTCGGAGCCGTCGGCATACGCCATAGCGGCGCGCATGGCGGGGAACTGGGCGGCGAGAACGAATACGCCGGTGCCGGCCACGCCCTTGAGCAGGTTGCGGCGGCTTACATTGGTGATGACGACATCTTGCTGGTTGCGATGATAAGTCATGTCAGGCCCCCTTCGAGGCGGCGCGAACGGCCGAATGGATGCGCTGATAGCAACCGCAGCGGCAGATATTGCCGTACATGGCATCGTCGATCTGCTTGTCGGTCGGAGCCGGTGATTTCGCGAGAAGCGCGGCGGCCTGCATGATCTGGCCGGCCTGGCAGTAGCCGCATTGCGGCACACTGAGATTGCGCCACGCGACCTGGACGGGATGTTCGCCTTTGGGGTCGAGACCTTCGATGGTGACCACCGACTTGCCGGCGACGTCCGACATGATGATGCCGCAGGAGCGGATCGCTTCGCCGTTGAGATGGACCGTGCAGGCGCCGCAGAGCGCAACGCCACAGCCGAATTTCGTGCCGGTCAGGCCAAGTCCATCGCGCAGATACCACAAGAGCGGCATCGACGGATCGCCGTCGAACGTGCGCTCTTGGCCGTTCACTTTGACAGTGAGCATCACTTCCTCCGATAGCGGTTGTTTCAGGTCACGGATTGCCGCCTCTCATCTCCGTGACGTTGCCGGATTTCGGCGGCCGGTCGATGCGCAGCGCCATATGCGGTGCGCGAAGCCGACGGATTGTTTGTCACGTCGCAAATTATTGCGTTTCAAATTGTTGCAGCGCGAACCAGGGTCAGGCGCGCACCGCCAACGTTCGAGATGCTAGCAAGGCAACGGGCCTTAGCAAGATGCATTCTAAACAAGCCGCCGCATTTGCCCGGTTCATCGGGAGAGACAGGCTGTACCGTCATGCGGGGCGGCGGCGTGGAACCCGTTCTTTCACTGACGGATTTTTTTGTTTCAGAATGTCTTAGACGAAAATATTTTCGGAGATCTCAAATGATTATTTTGGCGACGACGCATAAATGATTGCATCGCCGCCGTCGCTTTCGCATCCCGCCCACTATCGCCCAACGCCTTCGGCGTGGGCGACCACCCGAGTGATCCGGATTGGTTCCCGCCGCGGTCTGTCGACGCGGATTGTTTTTGATCCTGCAAGGAAGTGGAACCAGCCCGGCTGCAGTCAATCAGTGCGATTTGTTTGATCCGGCAGGGAAGCAGGGTCAGTTCCGGCTGCGGTCAACCAGAGCGCGCTGCTTGATCCCAAAGAGCGAGCACCCGCGAGGCCGTCAAAGCCAGAACAGCCGTGGATCAGTTCCGGCTGCGATCAACTAGCGCGCGCTGCTTGATCCACGGCATCATGTCGCGAAGCTTTGCACCGACCTGCTCGATCGAATGCTCGGCGAGCTTGGCGCGGGTCGCCTTGAACGAGGTCTGATTGACCTTGTTCTCCAGCATCCAGTCCCGGGTGAAGCGGCCGGACTGAATATCCGCAAGCACGCGTTTCATTTCCGCCTTGGTCTCCGCGGTGATGATGCGCGGCCCGGAAACATATTCGCCGTATTCGGCCGTGTTGGAGATCGAATAATTCATGTTGGCGATACCGCCCTCGTAGATCAGGTCCACGATCAGCTTCACCTCGTGCAGGCACTCGAAATACGCCATTTCCGGCGCGTAGCCGGCTTCGCACAGGGTTTCGTAGCCGGCCTTGATCAATTCCACGAGGCCGCCGCACAGTACGGTCTGCTCACCGAACAGATCGGTCTCGCATTCCTCCTTGAACGTCGTCTCGATGATGCCGGCGCGGCCGCCGCCGATCGCGGAGGCATACGAAAGTCCGAGATCGTGGGCGTTGCCGGAGGCGTCCTTGTGGATCGCGAGCAGGCAAGGCACGCCGGCGCCGCGCTGGTATTCCGAGCGCACGGTATGACCAGGCCCCTTGGGCGCAATCATCAGCACGTCGAGGTCGGCGCGCGGCTCGATCAGGTTGAAATGAACGTTGAGGCCGTGCGCGAACATCAGCGCCGCGCCGTTCTTCATGTTGGCATGCAGGTGATTGTTGTAGATGTCGCCCTGCAATTCGTCCGGCGTGAGCATCATCATCACGTCGGCCCATTTGGCGGCCTCGGCCACTTCCATGACCTTGAATTTCTCGCCTTCGGCCTTCTTCACGCCCTGCGAATTCTTGCGCAGCGCCACCGCGACGTCCTTGACGCCGGAATCGCGCAGATTGAGCGCGTGGGCATGGCCCTGGCTGCCGTATCCGATGACGGCGACCTTCTTGCCCTTGATCAGGTTCAGGTCGGCGTCGCGGTCGTAGTAAACACGCATTGGTTCTCACCCCTACAGCGGCCGGCCACTCGCCGGCCATTCGTTGCCGTGCTGCTTCTAGAACATGATCCGGGAAAGTGAAAGCCGTTTTCCCGGAACGTCAATGCACCAGCAAAATGTTTGTTAGATCGACCGCGCGAGACGCTCCGGCGCGATCACGCGTCGACCTCGGCGCGCGCCGGAGCGTGCGCGCTCCGCGCCCGCGCGCCGTTGATCGGCGGCTTGCCGCTCGCCACGCAAACCTCGTCGAATTGCTCGCGGGCGCGCGCAATTTTCGGCTGGTTGCGGATTGCCCAGGTGCCGAGCGCCGAAACCGGGATCAGGAGATCGCGGCCGAGCGGCGTCAGTGCGTAGTCGACCCGCGGCGGAATGGTCGGATAGGCGGTGCGCGTGATCAGGCCGTCGCGCTCGAGCCCGCGCAGCGTCAATGTCAGCATGCGCTGCGAGATGCCGCCGATGGCGCGGCGCAGTTCGTTGAAACGCAACGGCCCGCCGCCGAGCCTAGTCACGACCAGGACCGACCATTTGTCGCCGATCCGCGAAAGTACGTCGCTGACAGCGCGGCAATCGGACGGCAGATGGACGTGACCGGGTTTCATGGCTGAGGCCCTTTCTCGCGCGCCGTCGTGCTGACCGGCCGCTAGTAACCTATTTAGCGTAGGTTATGGATTTTAACCAGCCCCCGGCGGCGCTGCTACAGCCCCTCCGGGCCGCGCCCGATAGCCACCACGCCAGTGCGGGAAACTTCGACCAGCCCGAGCGGCAGCATCAGGTTGATGAAGCTTTCGATCTTGTCCGACGCGCCGGTGATCTCGAACACAAAGCTCTCGTTGGTGGCGTCGATGACGCGGGCCCGGAAGGCGTCCGCCAGACGGAGCGCCTCCATGCGCTGCTCGCCCTTGCCGCGCACCTTGACCATGGCGAGCTCGCGCGACAGCGCGGGACCGGTGGTGGTCAGATCGACGACGCGGTGCACCGGCACCAGCCGTTCGAGCTGGTTCTTGATCTGCTCGATCACCATCGGCGTGCCGCGCGTGACGACGGTGATGCGCGAGAGATGCTTCTCGTGCTCGGTTTCGGAAACCGTGAGCGAGTCGATGTTGTAGCCGCGGCCGGCGAACAAGCCGATGACGCGCGCCAGCACGCCGGGCTCGTTATCGACCAGCACGCATAGGGTGCGGCTCTCGATCCCCTGATTGGCCGGCGCGGCGGGATAGTGCGAGGTTGCGGTCGTGCTCACGTGATTTCCTCCGACTTTGGCGGTCCTACACCATCACCTTGCCGGCTTCGGTGACGGCGTCCTCGATGCGGGTGGCGGCGTCGCCCAGCAGCATTTCGTTATGGGCGCGGCCGGACGGAATCATCGGGAAGCAGTTCTCCGCCGGATCGACGACGCAATCGAACAGCACCGGCTTCTTCACGTCGATCATCTCGCGGATCTTCTCGTCGAGTTCGCCCGGATGCCGGCAGCGGATGCCGTGGGCGTGATACGCCTCGGCAAGCTTGACGAAATCCGGCAGCGCTTCCGTGTAGGAATGCGAGTAACGCCCGCCATGCAGCAATTCCTGCCACTGGCGCACCATGCCCATATACTGGTTGTTGAGAATGAAGATCTTGACCGGCAGCTCGTACTGCACCGCCGTCGAGATTTCCTGCATGGTCATCAGAACCGAAGCCTCGCCGGCGATATCGATGACGAGCGAATCCGGATGCGCGAGCTGCACGCCGACCGACGCCGGCAGTCCGTAGCCCATGGTGCCGAGGCCGCCCGACGTCATCCAGCGGTTCGGCTCCTGGAAATGGTAGAACTGCGCCGCCCACATCTGGTGCTGACCGACTTCGGTCGTGATGTAGGTATCGCGATCCTTGGTGAGTTCGTAGAGGCGCTGGATCGCGTATTGCGGCTTGATGACCTCATTCGAGTTGCGGAAGCGCGAGTGAATTCTTGGCCCGCCAGGTCGCGATCTGGTCCCACCACGGCTGCAACGCCTTCTTGTCGGCAACGACGCCGCTCGCGCGCCACAGGCGCACCATATCTTCGAGCACGTGTGCGCAGTCGCCGACGATCGCGACATCGGCCTTGACGTTCTTGTTGATCGACGACGGATCGATGTCGATGTGGATTTTCTTCGAGTGCGGCGCGAAGGCGTCGAGCCGGCCGGTGATGCGGTCGTCGAAGCGCGCGCCGACTGCGATCATCAGGTCGCAGTCGTGCATCGCCCAGTTCGCCTCCCAGGTGCCGTGCATCCCCAGCATGCCGAGCCATTGCCGGCTGGCGGCCGGGAATGCGCCGAGCCCCATCAGCGTCGAGGTGATGGGAAAGCCGGTGAGCTTGACCAGTTCGCGCAGCAGGTCGCACGCGGCGGGGCCGGAATTGACCACGCCGCCGCCGGTGTAGAACAGCGGCCGCTTGGCGGCCGCCATGAGATCGACGGCCTCCTTGATCTTGTCGAGGTCGCCCTTGACCTTCGGCCGATAGCCGCGGTGCTGGAATTCCTTCGGCTTGGAATAGGTTCCGGTGGCGAACTGGATGTCCTTCGGGATGTCGACCACGACCGGACCCGGCCGCCCGCTGGCGGCAATGTGGAACGCCTCGTGCAGCACGCGCGGCAGATCGGCGATGTTCTTCACCAGATAATTGTATTTGGTGCAGGGCCGCGTGATGCCGACGGTATCGCATTCCTGGAACGCGTCGTTGCCGATGAGGTGGGTCGGCACCTGCCCGGTGATGACGACGAGCGGAATGGAGTCACAGAGCGCGTCGGTCAGGCCGGTGACCGCGTTGGTGGCGCCCGGCCCCGAGGTGACGAGCACCGTGCCGACCTTGCCGGTCGAGCGCGCATAGCCCTCGGCCGCGTGGACCGCGCCCTGCTCGTGCCGGACCAGGATGTGGCTCACTCTTTCCTGTTGAAACAGGGCGTCGTAGATCGGCAGCACGGCGCCGCCGGGATAGCCGAACAGGTATTCGACGCCCTGATCCGCGAGCGCCGCGATCACCATTTCTGCGCCGGTCATTTCGGTCATGACTTGCTCCACTCTTTCACTCTGTCTCTTCGCGAACGGGTCCGTTCGCAGGAACGTCGCCGGAAAATAAAAAAGGGGCTCAAGAGCCCCTGTTTTTCGCGCACCGCCACGTCTCGCAGGTGGATTTTATCCACCCCCGGCGGTGCGCCTTCCTACGAGAATCAGCGACGTGACC
Organism: uncultured Alphaproteobacteria bacterium; assembly: GCA_963850245.1. Classification (GTDB taxonomy): domain Bacteria; phylum Pseudomonadota; class Alphaproteobacteria; order Rhizobiales; family Xanthobacteraceae; genus BOG-931. Next base: position 344,749 of record CAWKLA010000008.1, read on the forward strand.
ACGAATTGCCGCACGAGAAGTGCCCTTCTTTCACAGATCGCTTTGTATAAGCATTGTGGCAAGATCGGTCAAGCCAAATGCGGCCGGAATCCGGCAGAGCCGGCCTGCCGCACGCTTCAAACGCGCGTTTGAAATCGGTCTGGCGCGCAAAAAGCATTTCTTAACTTCTTTTCCAGCGCCACAGCACGGCCGCGATTCCGCGCCGGAGCGGCCAGCAATTCGCCCGCGCGGCTTGCTCTTTATTAAAGCGTTGCGGCGTCCAGGGGGGATCGTCCTTGGGATCACGGGCGCCATCGACTGCTCAACCGGAGGGGAAAATGGGTGCCGGAGAGTTGCTCGCGTGTAATTTGTTTGCCGAGGTTTGGGGATTTTGGCGGCATGCCCCCAAGGGCCTTCTCGCCTTCATCGTGCTTGCAGCCGCTCTCGCCGCCGTCTCTGCCGAGCCGGCCGGCGCGGAGCCGCAGCCAGCGAACGCCGCGCCGAATTCGACCAACTCGATGCTGCGATGGATCAATGCCTATCGCGGCAAGCCCGAACCGGACGCCCTTCCGGTCCTCGTGCACGGTCTCAGCGACCTGCAGGCTTTCAAGGACGCGGAATCCTCCGGCGCCTATATCGGCTTTATCGCCGGCGTGCTCGGCGCCAATCCTGAGCGCGCCGACGCGCTGATCGTGAAGATGCTGACCATCGCGCCGGCCGACCATTGGGCCCTGGTACGCGCCATCGCCTATTCGGGCCTGCCGAACTGGAAGGTGCTGCTGCTGAAGTATGCGGATCGCATGCCGACCCGGCGCGCCATGATCGAAAAATATGTCGACGGAAAATTGCCGACGCTGGATCAGATAGCCTACCGGAACGCCAAGCCCGGCATGATGGACAAGATCAAGACCAGCCTGCGGATCGGCGGCGAGCGTGAAAAAACGGTTGCGCTCGATCCGAGCCCGGAATTGATCGACGTGCTGTGGGGATACTATCTGGCCACCGGCGCCTACCGGCCGATCGGCCGCATCGTCGCGCTACTGCCGCTCGCCAACGACAAGGATGACGTGGACAGTCTCACGACCGGAAGCGCCGCCAAGTTCACGCTCGCCAGCAACGCCGTGCGCGATCTGCACCTGCTCGCCATGCTCAAGCGCGCGCTCAAGAGCCAGCCCGAGGACGTCGCCAGGGTGCTCAACGATGTGATCGAAACGGCAGAGAACGTCGATACCGTGCGCATGCGCAAGGAATCCATCGCAGCGATCGACGAGCTCAAGCAAAAGGGCCCGAACGCGCGGCGCGAACTTACCGGCTGGGGCCAGGTTGGCCAGGGCGCCGTATCGATGGGGTGCGTCGTCGCGGCGGCCACCGGTCAGATCGAGCTCGGCATTCCCTGCGTGATCGGCGGCGCAGCCTATTCGGCCGGACTGCAATATATCTCACACTAGAACGAAGAGACGCCCGCGCGCTCGCCGACGGATGCGCATGCAAAGCACCATTGCCATTGGCGATCGCGCGAGTCTTGGCGTTCGCCGACATACATGTTGCCACCGAAGGCATCATGCAATCGCTCGATCCTTGCTTCGAGCGACACGATAATTGGGCAGATCATCACACCGACGAAAATGCGCAGCTCGGCGAAGCGCGCCAGAATTTGCGCCTTGTCGAGCTCAAGGCCAACAGACGGCAAGGGCGACGCCGCATCGAAAATCTTCAGCTCTATGACGGCGGATGGCCGGCCGCTTTGATAGACGGCTACATCGGCGCGGAAAGCACCCAGAACGGTAACGAGGTCCGGAGTTATCGGCATGCCGAGATCGACGGCCATCGCAGTGTAAAGTCGTTCGACATGCACCGGGTAGCCGAACCGCTCATGAAGACGGAGTGCAACGAAGCTGCGCAGGAAGCTCTCGGGAAGCTCGTTGTCGTGCCGGGTTTCCGCGACGGTCCGATATCGCAACACCGCTTCCGTACCGAATTCGACGATCGCTCTCTCGAAATCCAAACGATGCCTCCCGTCGAGGAACCCGAGTAACTAACCACACTCGTGCCCCAACAGCATTCGCCAAGATCGGAAACCGTGCGAAGCGTATCGCAACCTGAGCGGTGGTAAAAACGCCGAGGCAGCGGTGACCGGCAAGAGGTCGCGATTACCCGAGCCGGAAATGCGGGCGCAATCGGCGAGGGATTGACGCGTTTCTGCCGCTCGCCAAAGTTCATTCCCTGGGTCACACCGCCGGCCAGGTGTATTCGGGAAGCCGCAGGGCGTCGCTGACCTCTCGGCCGAACGAGATTCTCGCCAGTCCCGGGATGACGAATGCCTTGATAATCTGATTGCGCAGGAAAAGCCCCCACTGAGTCTTTGGTGCAAAGGCCCCGGCGAACCGCTCGGCGCCCTTCTGCTTGGCGTCGATAAACGTTCGCAAATGTGCTTCATAATTGCGGAAGGCCTCTTGGTGCTGCCCCCCTGCCTTGGCGAGTTCGCCTGCGAGCATGTAGGCGGCCGTCATCGCAAGCGCCGAGCCTTGTCCGGCCATCAGGGATACGCAGAATGCCGAATCCCCGACGAGAGCGATGCGGCCACGCGACCAACTGTCGATCTTGATTTGGCTGACGCTGTCGAAATAAAGGTCCGCGGTGCGATCCAATTCGTCAAGGATGCCGGGACACTCCCACCTACCGCCGCCAAATATCCTCCGCACCATCGACTTTTGCGCCGGCAGGGCGAGATTTTCGGGAAGCGAGTCAATGCCGGTCGCGAATACAAACAAAAACAGCGTTCGATCCTCGCGTAAGGAGAAACGCCCAAGCATTCGGCCCGGCTCGCTACAAATCACGTAAACATTTTCATCGCGCGGACGGTACCCCTGAACCTCGAACGCCGCCGTGGCGTATCCGAGCTTCTTTTCAAACTGCTTCTGTGGACCGAACGCGAGCTTGCGAATATTTGAATGCAGGCCGTCGGCGCCGATAACCAGATCGAAAAAGCGTTCACCGGCGTGCTTGAATTGAACGCGCACACAATCCGGTTGTTCTTGGATGGCGACAATCTCATCGCCGAAAACGACCTCGGTCGTGCTCTTGATCTTCTCAAACAGCAGCCGCGAGAGTTCGCTGCGCCCGAGCGTCACGAAGCGCCCACCGGTCAACTCATCGAACACCTTTGTGCCGAAGCCGGCTATCCGTTCGCCTCGCTCATTGACAATCCGTATTTCACGGAGGTGATAACCGATGCGATTGATCTCTTTCCCTAAATTCATGCGCTCGGCAATCTCGTATCCGAGACCCCAAAAATCTATGACGTAACCGCCGGCGCGTAACGCCGGCGCGCGTTCGATCAGGGTCGGCTCGAACCCCGCGGCTGTCAGCCAGAAAGCTAGGGTGGGTCCCGCGATGCCTGCACCGGCGATAAGAACCGTCTTAGCTCTTGCGGACATGACGCCGTCCGGGTCAGCGAAAAGTCATTCACGTGAACATCGAAGCGATGACCTGAATATGGTCGGTAGCCGCGGCGAGCAGGTCGGCGTAACTGGTCTGTCCCTGAGCGGCAGCTTTGAGAATACATTCCGCCAGATAGGCCTTGGTTCCCGAATTGACCATTTCCAACGGCACCCTCGTCATGACGTCCTCAAGAACCGTTCGCATAATTTGAATGAGCTCGGGATCGAATTGAGGCACGACTTTCCTCCTTCCGACTAGGGGAGTTAGGACCTGCAGGCACGCTCCAATCCTGGCATCTGAATGTCGACGCCGCCCACGGCCAAGTTTTGACACCCGCCGCGCTATCACAGAATTTTGACTAAACTCTCCGGCGAAGACGCCGCCGATTTAGCGGCCGATCCGGAGACCCGCCAATACGATAGGGCAAAACGTCAGGACGCGGCACGCTGTCATTCGTGCTGTCACTCCGACAGTTTTCGCAACTGCGTCTCGATGGCGGCCATGGCGTCCTGCGGCTCGGCCCAGGTGAATTCGGGAAGCTGGTTGCGAAACCAGGTGGCCTGGCGCTTGGTGTATTGGCGGGTATCGCGCTTTGCGCCTTCGACCGCAACTTCCAGGCTGCTTTCGCCGCGAAGGTGCCGGATGAGCCACGGCACGCCGTGCGCCTTCATCGCCGGCAGTTCCGGATCGAGGCTGCGGGCGGCGAGCGCGCGGACTTCGTCGAGCGCGCCCTCCTTCATCATTGCGTCGAAGCGTGCATCGACCCGGCGCAGCAATTCGTCACGCTCGGGCATCAGAAATATCTTTGCTGCGCGCGCGGCGTCGATCGCCGCGGCGTTGCCCTCCTCGTGCCAGTCAAGCAACGAACGGCCGGTGGCCAGCACCACCTCGAGCGCCCTTGTGATGCGGGCGCGGTCGCCCGGCATCAGCCGCGCCGCCGCGGCCGGATCGCGTTCCTTGAGTTCGTTATGCAAAGCAGCGACACCGTCGGTCGCCAGCCGCGCCCGCACCCCCTCACGGATCTCGGCCGGAATCGGCGGCACCTCGGCCAGCCCGCGCGTGAGCGCATTGAAATAGAGGCCGGTGCCACCGACGACGATTGCGGCGCGCCCATAGCGCCTTGTCGATTCGAGCGTCGCCATGGCGTCCGCGCGCCAGCGTCCCACGGAATAGTTTTCCGCCGCATCGACGCGGCCATAGAGACGGTGTGGCGCGCGCTGCTCTTCCTTGGTCGTCGGGCGTGCGGTGATGACGCGCAGGTCGCGATAAACCTGCATCGAGTCGGCGTTGATGATCACGCCGCGGAGCTTCTCCGCCAGCTCCAGCGCTAGAGCCGACTTGCCGCTCGCGGTCGGGCCGGAAATAAGAATGATTTCGGTTTCGCTCACAGACTTGACGTAATGCGAATTTGCGCGAAAGAAAATCCTGAAAAGAAAATCGGCGCACCACAATTTTCAACGACGTTGAACAAGAGAGCATTGATTTGTCCCTGATAAAGCCCTTTCGCGCGTTACGGCCGGCGCCGGGTCGCGCGGCTGAAGTTCTCGCGCCGCCCTATGACGTTCTCTCGAGCGCCGAAGCGCGCGAGCGCGCCACGGGCAAGCCGTGGAGTTTCCTGCATGTCTCCAAGGCGGAGATCGATCTGGCGCCGGCCATCGACCCCTATGACAGCGCGGTCTATGCCAAGGCCGCCGAGAATTTGCAGCGCGCGATCGCGGCCGGCGTGCTGCAGCGCGACGACAAGCCGGGCTACTACGTCTACCGGCTCACCTGGCACGGTCATGTGGAAACCGGCTTCGCTGCGGTCGCTTCGGTTGCCGCCTATGCCGAGAACCGCATCCGCAAGCATGAACTGACGACGCTTGCCAAGGAAGACGATCGGGTCCGCCAGATCGAGGCCGTGAACGCGCAGACCGGACCGGTCATGCTGGCTTACCCGAATGCGCCGGGCATCGACGCGATACTGGCGCGCGCGGCGGCGGGCCCGCCCGCGGTCGATGTAACCGCCGACGACGGCGTGCGCCATGAGCTCTGGGTGATCGACGACACAGCGACCACCGCCGCGCTTACCCGCGCCATCGACGCCCTGCCCGCACTTTATATTGCCGACGGCCATCATCGCTCCGCCGCGGCCGAGCGCATTGCGAAAGCCCGTGGCGGCGAAGGCGCGCATTCGTATTTCCTGGCTGTCCTGCTCCCGCAGGCGCAGATGACCATCCTTGATTACAACCGCGTGCTGCGCGACCTCAACGGACGCAGCCCGGAAAAGCTACTGGCGCAAATCGGCGAACGCTACACGATCGAGGCAAGCGGGGAGCCGGTGCGTCCGGCGAGCGCGGGCGAAGTCGGCATGGTGCTCGGCGACCGCTGGTACCGTCTGAATCTGCGGCCCGAATTCGCAGCGGCGGCCGCGCAGGACGACCCGGTGGCGCGGCTGCCGGTCACGCTCCTGGCTCGCAATATCATCGAGCCGATTTTTGGTGTCACCGATCCGCGCCGCGACAAGCGCATCGATTTTGTCGGCGGCGGCCGCGGGCTGGATGAACTGCACCGCCTCGTGTCATCCGGACAGATGGCGGTGGCGTTCGCGCTCTATCCGACGCAGATGCACGACCTCATGGCGGTCGCCGACGCCGGCGCGATCATGCCGCCGAAATCCACCTGGTTCGAGCCCAAGCTCGCCGACGGCATGGTCAGCCACATGCTGGATTGAAGTGCTGGATTAAACCGCGCTTCGCTGCAAATCTTGCCAGATCGGCGCGGTGTGAAGGGCCCAGGCTCTTTTGGGCAAATCGAGCCTTGTGGCGTTCGCCAAAATCAATCGGTATCGCCCGGAGTTGCGAGCACCGTATCCGCATCCGTGGCGCGCCGCTGGTGCAGTTCCTTCTGCAGTCCCGCCGCTTCCTCTTCCCGTCCCATCCATCGTAATTTGCGAATGAGTCTGATGAGTTCGTTGGATGCTCGTGGCGGCGCCGAAGTTTCAGGAGGTTGTTTTTGTTCGACCGGCCTGTCCATGGAAGTTCTCCCGCTGTTGTTCCTGGTTCGCCTTTTCTTGATTATTCCTTGGGCGTCACCAAGGCGGCGGACTTTCGCGCCGATTCACCGGCGCAAAAAAGAGTCTCTACCCGTTGGAGTTTGTTATCAAGACAGTGACTGTGCGGCGCAACAATGCTTGGCTTTTGATGTCCCGCAAGGTGCGGAAGAAAGAAACAACGCACAGCGTGCGGTGCAACATGCATCACTCTCGACGGGCCCGGCCGAGGATTCCAGCGCAATGAAACTTCTCACCGGCGGACAATCGGGCGTTGACCGCGCCGCGCTCGACACGGCGATCGAGAGCGGCATCGACTATGGCGGCTGGTGCCCAAAAGGCGGCTGGGCCGAGGACTTTCCGAAGCCACCCGGATTGCTGGCGAAATATCCAAAGCTGAAGGAGACGCCACTGGCCGATCCGGCGCAGCGCACCGAGTGGAATGTCCGCGACGCCAATGCCTGCCTGATCGTCGTTGATGGCGGGCTGGACGCATCACCGGGAACGGCGCTGGCGCAGGACCTCGCCCACCGCTATCGCAAGCCGGTGTTCGTTGCCGATCTGGCAAATCCCGACATCCTCAGGCACGCGGCGCTTTGGCTGCGCGTCCAGCAGGCAAGACACGGCGATGCGCTTGCGCTTGCCGTCGGCGGCCCGCGCGAGAGCGAAGTGCCGGGGATTTACGCCCACGCGGTGACGTTCATCGCCGCGCTGATCGTATGAGCGCGGGAAACGGTGTTTAAGCAGCGCGCACGCGGCTGGTGAACATGCTGGCGTCGCGAGTCAGCGCCGCCGCTTGGCGACTCAATTCGGCGGCGGCGGCGAGCACCTGATCCGCGCCGCGTCCGGAACGGTGCACGAGATCGCTGACGCCGGCGATGCTGTCGGATACCTCTCCGGTGCGCATCGCTGCATTGTCCACGGTCTCGGCGATCTTGCTGGCGACGAAATTCTGCTGATGGACCGCATCAGAGATGGCGCCTGAAATCCTGCTGACCTGCAGCATCGAGTTCGCCATCTCCGCGTTCGCGTTTTGCACCACTTCGATCACATGACCGACCGACATCGTCTTGTCCCTGATCTCGGCCAGCGCTTTCGTGGTCTGTCCGGCCAGCGCCTTGACCTCCTGCGCGACGACCGCGAAACCGCGTCCGGCCTCGCCGGCGCGCGCCGCTTCGATCGCGGCATTGAGCGCGAGCAGGTTGGTCTGGCTCGCGATCGCCGTGATCAGTGCGGCGACCTGGTCGATATCCTTGACCGTCGTCACCAGCGCGGAGGTGTTGGCGACCGCGCTGTCGGTGCGGCGCGTCGCCTCCTCGACGATGTCGGACGCGCCGGCGACCTGAGTGCCGATGTCGGCGATCGAGGCCGATAATTCTTCGATCGCGGACGCGACGCTGGTCGCGCTCGTCGTGGTGTCCTCCGCCGCCGATGCGGCCTTGCGGGCATGCCGGTGCGATTCATCCAGCACCGCAGCCATACCGCGGGCAAACGCTTCAAGCTCGGTCGCGGCATGTCCGATCGAGGAGGCGATGGCGAGAATATCTTTTTCGAACGCCGCAGCGACTGCCTCCAGAGCCGCGGACTTCTCCGCCTCCGCGCGCTTGCGTTCCGCCGCGCGCGCCCGCTCGGCATCACGCAGCGCCACCGCGTTGTTGCGAAATACGCCGACCGCGCGCGCCATGGCGCCGATTTCGTCGCCGCGATCGCTGCCCGAAACCGGAACACCGAGATCGCCTTCGGCCATCAGCGTCATCGCACGCGCCATGCCGCGCAGCGGCCGGGTGACAAAAGAGCGCGTCAGCAGAAACGCGATGACAAGCGCCGCAATGGTGCCGCCGACCAGAATGCCGACGGTGGTGCGAAACATCCAGGCGGTGCGTTCGGCGACCTCCGCCTCCGCACTGCGCGTCTGCGCGCCGAGAATATTGATCAGCCGGTCCATGTGGCCGGTCACATCGTCGCGCGCAGGATCAAACTTGAAATCGACGATGCGCGTGGCTTCGTCCTTCTTGCCGGCCTTGACCGCGCCCTTCAGATTGACGGCGACAGTGTGGGCGAGCTCCAGCTTGTCGAAAATGCGCCGCACATCGGTTTCCGCGGCGGGGTAGTAGGTCAGCACATTCTTCAGGGCGCGCACGGCGGCGGCGTATTGCCCCTCGATCTCCTCGGCGCTTTCGCTGGCCTGCTCAGAGTCCGAAGCCGAATAGGCCTTGTAGGTTGCGATACCAAACGATTCTATCGCCGCCTTGGCGTCGGCGAGCGCCAGCCGCGCCGGCGCGAGGTGCCGCGTCACGACGGCATTGAGCTTGTCGAGGGCGTCAAACCGTTGCAGGCAGAAGGCATTGGCAGCAACAGACAGAAGGCCCAGTGCTGCAATAAGCACCATGGCCTTCATCGCGATTGGCAGATGGAGTGATTTAAAATCGGGCATTTCGGACGGACGCGAAGTCGGACGGGCGCGAAGACTGAAGCTGTATTTTTACTTAATAAGTGTTCCCATCCGCTTAACGGGCGCGGCCCGGCGGGTGTAAGCTTCGTGACAAATCAGCCGCCGATTCTGTCGAGAAGACTGGAAAGACCGATGCGTCAATACCTCGACTTGATGGATCGCGTGCTCGCCGAAGGCGTCGAAAAGCACGACCGCACCGGCGTCGGCACCCGCTCCATTTTTGGCCACCAGTTGCGCTTCGACCTGGGCCAGGGATTTCCGCTGGTGACCACGAAGAAGCTTCACGTCAAGTCGATCATCTACGAACTGCTGTGGTTCTTGCGCGGCGACACCAACGTCAAATATCTCGACGATCACGGCGTCACCATCTGGGACGAATGGGCGGACGAGAACGGCGATCTCGGCCCGGTCTATGGCCGCCAGTGGCGCTCATGGCCGACGCCGGATGGCGGCTCGATCGATCAAATGGCGGACGTGGTGGCTGAGATCCGCCGCAACCCCAGCTCGCGCCGCCTGATCGTCACCGCCTGGAATCCGGCGGAGAACCATCTGATGGCGCTGTCGCCTTGCCACTGCCTGTTTCAGTTCAACGTCGCCGACGGCGCGCTTTCATGTCAGCTCTATCAGCGCTCGGCCGACGTCTTTCTCGGCGTGCCGTTCAACATCGCATCCTATGCGCTGCTGACGCTGATGGTGGCGCAGGTGACCGGGCTGAGACCCGGTGTCTTCATCCACTCGTTCGGCGATGCGCACCTTTATTTGAATCATCTCGAGCAGGCTCGCCTGCAACTGTCCCGCCAGCCGCGGCCGTTGCCGACAATGCGGATCGATCCCGCCGTCAAGGATCTGTTCGCTTTCCGTTACGAGGACTTCTCGCTCGAGGGTTACGAGCCGCATCCTCACATCAAGGCCGCCGTGGCGGTTTAGTTCGTCCTGTGTCGTCAGTTGTGGCCGGGCTCGACCCGGCCATCCGCTTCTTCGATACTCGTGCAAACAAAACGATGCCCATCATCACCCTCGTCGCCGCCGTATCCGAGAATGGCGTGATCGGCCGCGGCAACGCGCTGCCGTGGCGGCTCAAATCGGACATGCAGCATTTTCGCGCCGTCACCATGGGCAAGCCGGTCGTCATGGGGCGCAAGACCTTTCTCTCGATCGGCAAGCCGCTTGCCGGCCGCACCAACATCGTGGTGAGCCGCGACCCCGCTTTTGACGCGCCCGGCGTCGTCGTGGCGCCCAGCCTGGATGCGGCCCTCGCCGCGGCTCGCGGCGACGCGCTGCGCCGTCAGGTGGACGAAATCGCCGTGATCGGCGGCGCGGATATTTATGCCCAGGTCATGGCACTGGCCGCGCGCATGGCCATCACCTATATCCACCGCGCGGTCGACGGGGATGCACGTTTCCCGGCGATCGATGGGAGGGTCTGGCACGAAATCGCCCGTGATGAACACAAAGCGGCTGCGGGCGATGACGCCGATTTTGCTTATGTGACCTACCAGCGCGCGTCATGACTGCGCGTTGTAAGGGGCGGAACGCTCCCCTATAACCCCCCGAAACCAAGCCGGCGGTGGCGCCGGCCCGAGGAGAATTTGATGCCGTGGAATAACCAGTCCGGCAGCGGTGGCCCCTGGGGCTCCGGATCGCGAGGCCCCTGGGGTTCGGGGCCGCAACAGCCGGGCGGTGGATCGCGCCCGCCCGATCTCGAGGAATTCCTGCGCCGCAGCCAGGACCGGCTGCGCGGCATGCTCCCGGGCAACCTCGGCGGCCGTGGCATAGCGCTGATCGCGCTCGCCGCGGTCGTGCTGTGGGGCTTCTCCGGCTTTTTCCGCGTCGAGCCCGACGAGCTCGGCGTCGTGCTCCGCTTCGGCAAATTCGTCCGCGAGGTCCAGCCCGGACTGAACTACCACCTGCCCTATCCGATCGAGACCGCGCTGACGCCGCCGGCGCTGCGCGTCAACAAGACCGATGTCGGCATCCGTCCCGTCGAGGATGTCGGCCGCCGCACGTCGGTGCGCGAACTGCCGGAAGAAAGCCTGATGCTGACCGGCGACGAAAACATCGTCGACGTGGATTTTTCCGTGCTGTGGCGGGTGATGCCTAACCACGTCGCCGACTATCTTTTCGACGTTCAAAATCCCGAGGGCACCGTGAAAGCGGTGGCGGAAAGCGCCATGCGCCAGGTGATCGGGCGCTCGAATGTCCAGCGGCTGCTGACCGGCGGCGGCGGCTCGAAGAAACCGCTGGATGAGCAGAGCGACGTGGAAACGTCGGTCCGCGAATTGATGCAGAAGACGCTCGATTCCTACGGTGCCGGCATCCTGGTGCAGAACGTCCAGCTTCAGAAGGTCAATCCGCCGGCCGAGGTCCTGGATTCATTCCTCGACGTACAGGCGGCGCGCTCCGATTCAGAACGCGCGCAGAACGAGGCGCAGACCTACGCCAATCGTGTCGTTCCGGAAGCACGCGGCCGCGCCGCCAAGATCACCCAGGACGCCGACGCCTATCGCCAGCAGACCGTCGCAGAAGCCAAGGGCGAGACCTCGCGCTTCCTGCAGATCTACGACCAATACAAGAAGGCTCCCGACGTGACCCGGCAGCGCATGTATCTGGAGACGATGGAGCGCATTCTGGGCGAGAACAGCAAGACGATCATCGATGCCGGGGTCGGATCGGGCGTGGTGCCGTATCTGCCGCTCACCGAATTGCCTCAACCGCGCCCACAGCCGCCGCGCAATCCTTCTGCTCCGTCGGCGGGAGGCAACCAATGAGGCCCGGTCTTACCGGCGGCGCGATCGCCGTCATCCTGCTGATCGCTATCGTCATCGGCTACAGCACCTTGTTCACCGTGAGCCAGACCCAGCAGGCGCTGGTGGTGCGGCTCGGCAAACCGGTCCGGGTCATCACCGAGCCCGGCCTGAACGTGAAAGTGCCGTTCATCGACGCCGTCATTTATATCGACAAGCGCATTCTCAACGTGGAATCGCCGGCGCAGGAGATAACTCTTTCGAGCCAGGACAATTCGAGCAAAGCCGAACTGGTCGGCGAGCGCCTCGTGGTGGACGCCTTCGTCCGTTACCGCATCACCGACCCGCTCAAATTCTACCAGACGGTGGGAGCGTTGGGCGCCGATGCGCAGCTCTCCATTCTGCTCAACTCGGCGCTGCGGCGCGTGCTCGGCGCCGCCACTTTGTCCGACGTCGTGCGCGACCGGCGCGACGAGCTGATGAGAAAAATGCGCGATCAGCTCGATTTCGACGCCAAGCCGTTTGGAATCGAGATCGTCGATGTGCGCATCCGCCGCGCCGATCTGCCGAAGCCGAACAGCCAGGCGGTTTATCAGCGCATGCAGACCGAACGCCAGCGTGAAGCGGCCGAATTCCGCGCGCAGGGCAGCCAGAAGAGCCAGGAAATCCGCGCCAGGGCCGATCGCGATGTGACCGTTCTGCTGGCGGACGCCACCTCCCATGCCGAACAGGTTCGCGGCGAGGGCGACAGCGAACGTAACCGCATCTTCGCCGATGCGTACGGCCGCGATCCGGATTTCTTCGGCTTCTATCGCTCGATGCAGGCCTATGAAAAGAGCATGCAGCGTGGCGACACGCGCCTCGTGCTAAAGCCGGATTCGGATTTCTTCCGCTATTTCTCCGATCCGTCCGGCCACCCTGCATCGGGGCCAACGCCTGCCGCTCCACCCGCGCCGTCCGCCGCGAAATGATCTTGCGCGTCCGCCGTTACGTCTAGGACGCGCATGTCCGATTTCCTGGTCGCGATCGGGCTATTGTTCGTGATCGAAGGCATTCTGTTCGCCGCCTTCCCGATTGGTGCAAAGCGCGCGATCGTCGCTGCGCTCGACATGCCGGACGGCCGATTGCGCGTCGTCGGCCTCCTCTCGGCATTGGTCGGCGTTGTCATTGTCTGGCTGGTGCGACACTAAAACGGGAACCGCAAAAACGGCGCGCATTTTGGGTCGCTTTTCCGCCCCAATCCGGCTCCTAATTGCACCGCGCGCCTCGCAATGGCCTTGCGTCTGGCGTATGACCTAGGCACGTTTTCAACGACTTTAACTTCTCCAGGAGCACGGACTCCCATGGTTTCCACGTCTCGCTTGTTCATGTCCCGCCCCCTCGCCAGGCTGGTGCGGCACGGTTCGCTGGCGGCCGCGCTGACAGCGGCGATCGTCGTCCTGCCGGCTTGGACGGCCGCGGCGCGCGGGCCCGAGAACATCGCGGATGTCGCCGAGCAAGTGATCGACGCCGTGGTCAACATCTCGACGTCGCAAAAAGTGGATTCGCGGATGGGCAACATACCCGATTTGCCACCGGGCTCGCCGATGGAGGAATTCTTCGATGAATTCTTCAAGAAGCGCGGCCAGGGCGGTCCCGGCGATCAGGACCGCACGCCCCGCCGCATCAACTCGCTCGGCTCCGGCTTCATCATCGATCCGACCGGCCTTGTCGTCACCAACAACCACGTCATTGCCGATGCCGACGAGATCAACGTCATCCTCAACGACGGCACCAAGATTCCGGCCCAGCTGGTCGGCCGCGATTCAAAGAGCGATCTCGCTCTGCTGCGCGTCAAATACGACAAGCCGCTCAAGGCCGTTAAGTTCGGCGATTCCGACAAGCTGCGGCTCGGCGAATGGGTCGTCGCCATCGGCAACCCGTTCAGTCTCGGCGGCACCGTGACCGCCGGTATCGTCTCGGCGCGCAACCGCGACATCAATTCGGGTCCGTACGACAACTACATCCAGACCGACGCCGCCATCAATCGCGGCAATTCCGGCGGCCCGCTGTTCAACCTCAACGGCGAAGTCATCGGCGTGAACACCGCGATCATTTCGCCGTCGGGCGGCTCGATCGGCATCGGCTTCGCGGTGCCGTCGTCGAGCGCCGTCGCCGTCATCGACCAGCTCCGCCAATTCGGCGAGACCCGGCGCGGATGGCTCGGCGTACGCATCCAGCAGGTCACCGACGACATCGCCGAAAGCCTCGGCATCAAGCCGGCACATGGCGCGCTCGTCGCCGGCGTGGACGACAAGGGTCCGGCAAAGCCCGGCGGCATCGAACCGGGCGACGTGGTCATCAGGTTCGACGGTCACGACGTCAAGGAGATGCACGACCTGCCGCGCATCGTGGCCGACACGCCGGTCGGCAAGGAAGTCGACGTGGTCGTCATCCGCAAGGGCAAGGAAGAGACCCACAAGGTCAAGATCGGCCGTCTCGAGGATGGCGAGAAACTGGCGTCAGCGGATGCCGGCAAGGACGCCGGAGTAGCGCCGAAGTCCAGCGTGCAGAAGACGCTGGGCCTGGAGCTTTCCAGCCTGTCCGACGACCTGCGCAAGAAATTCAAGGTGCGCGAGAACGTCAAGGGCGTCCTCATCACCGCCGTCGATCCAAGCGTGGCCTCGTCGGCGCCCGACAAACGGCTTTCGCCCGGCGACGTCATCGTCGAAGTGCAATACCAGGGCGTCGGCAATCCGACCGATTTGCAGAGCCGGATCGACCAGCTCAAGACCCAGGGCAAGAAAGTGGCGGTCCTGCTCGTGTCCAATCCCGACGGCGAGACGCGCTTTGTCGCGCTGAGCCTGCAATAAGGCCGCTTTACTGCAAACGGCGAATAGCGGGACGGCTCGACCGCCCCTGTTCGCCGTTTCGGCGGCTTCCTGCACGCCGAACCTAAACCTCTTTTTTCGTCAAGGTTTTGAGCTTATATTGCTCGTGCCGGCGCAAGCCGGATATGGCGATAAATGGCCGTCGCAATAAACCTTTCGGACCCGGGGGCAGTACCCGGCGACTCCACCAACGGGGTCGAAATAGGATCGACGAGGGCGTAAAGGGCGTGCTTTTGCTCGGCATGGTTCCGCCGTTACCGGGCCATTTCATAGTTGCCAACGACAACTATGCTCCGGTTGCTCTGGCCGCGTAAGCGGCTCGAAAGACCGATCTTAAAGCCCTGATGGGTTAAGCTCCGTCAGGCGGGGTTCGGAGGCACCTGGCAACAGAAGCCTCCACTTTCCAGAGGACAGCGACAGCGTGGCAGGGGACAGTGGCAGGCTGGACCTCTATGATTCGCGTCATATCTGTCTTAAGCGACTCGAAGCGATACGATTTTCGCCGATGGCCACCGATCACATCCGCTACGACGTTCTCGCGCAGGCGGCGCTACGCGGGGTGGTGCGCACCGTGCTCGCTGACGCGGCGAAAAAAGGACTGCCCGGCGAGCATCATTTCAAGATCACGTTCAACACCACCGCGCCGGGCGTGCGCCTCTCAGACCGCATGCGGTCGCGCTATCCGCAGGACATGACGATCGTCCTGCAGCATCAATTCTGGGATCTCATCGTCACCGAGCAGGCTTTCGAAGTCGGACTGTCGTTCGGCGGCGTGCCGGAGCGGATCCTGGTGCCGTTCGAAACCGTGACCGCTTTCTACGATCCCGCGGTGCAGTTCGGCTTCCAGTTCGAAACCATCGAGGGCGCACCGGCCGCGGAAGCCGGCCCGCCGTCGGCGGAAAAGCCGGTGCCGGCCATGACCGCGGCTTCTCCTGCGGTCGCCGAAGAGAGCAAGCCGGAAATCCCGGCTCCGCCGACGCCCGATACCGGGACTGGCGGTGAAGTCGTGCGCCTCGATCGTTTCCGAAAGAAATAAGACGCACCGCGCAATCACGGCGTTTTCGGGCTGCGAGTTCCGGGCTTCACCTTTTCAAGCCGCAGGCTTTCGCACGGTATTTTTTGAGCGATCGGCCCGCGAAGCCCGACCGCGGCGTCGGGCGTCACCATATCGGCGCAATTCTTTCCGACTAAGCGGATGAGGACGACGCTGATTTGGGTATCGCGGACTTTGCATGGTCGACATCGTCAATCTCCGCACTGCGCGCAAACAGGCCAAGCGGCGTCAGGCCGAGCAGACGGCCGCTTCCAACAGGCTCGCGCACGGCCGCTCGAAAGCCGAACGCGCTCTCGATCAGTCGCGTAGCGACAAGGCCCGCGAAGGACTTGATCAGCACCGGATCGAAACGGGAGACGGGCAATGAAATCGCCGGTCGTCAAACGCTCCATCGTTATCGCCGGCCACAAGACCAGCGTCAGCCTCGAGGATGCGTTTTGGCGGGGTCTCAAGGATATTGCGGCGAGCCGCCGCGTGACTTTGGCCGATCTTGTCGGCGCGATCGACACCGAACGCCAGCACGGCAATCTGTCTTCGGCGATACGGCTGTTCGTGCTGGAATACTACCAGGCGAGGACGAGCCACGATGACGAGACGAAACCCCAGGGCGAACTGGTGGTTGCCTCGCCGCCCGTCGCCTCAGTTCTGCGAGCGGAATAGCGAATTCAGCAACGAGCGCAGGCTCGACTGCGGGGTGGATTGCGGCGGTGGCGCAGGGGCCGACGGCGCAGCGCCGGCGGCCGCGGTTGCCTTGTCGGCGCCGACAGCCGGACTGGGCGCCGCGGGCTTGACTGCCGCCGATGACGGTAGTGGCAGCGGCGGCGGGGCCGCCGCGGGAGCGCCGGGTTCAGGCCGCAAGCGGTCATAGGCGCTGATACCGATTACCGGCGAGGCGGCCACGTTGGCGTGGTTGTTGATCTCCAGCACCGTGCCCTGCGGAATGACCCGGGTGAAAGGCGGCTGCGGGCGCGCGGCGTCCGCGATCACCTCCGGACGCCGATTGGCCTCGAGCGATTCGAGCCGCCGCGTCTGCTGCTCCGTTGCACGCAACGTCAGCCATCCGACCAGAGCCGCCACGTCGATCTTTCTTTCCGGCGTCGCCAGCGGACCCTTCACGCGGATGGCGAGTTCCGGCCGCGCTTCGATCAGGGCATTCGCCTCGGGTTGTCGCGACAGCGTGATCTGCGCATCGACGACCTGAGCGTTGAGGTCGACGACGCCATCGAGCAACAATTCCGCGCCGCCCTGCGCCTGCAATTTTGCGTTGCTCAAATGGATTTGCCCGGCGGCGATGGTCACCTCCGCCTCGCCTTTCGGCACCGCCAGCCGGCCGCCGTCCATGGCGGCACTCACGGCGGCGCGGATTTTCGGCGCGTCGATCGTGCCGCTCTGATCGGCAAGGCGCATCGCGACATCGAACGCCGCCGGATTGATGCCGCCGAACTGCGCCCGGCTGAGCGCGATCGTGCCGCCGCCGTGGAAGCCCCCGATGATGGCCTCGGGACTCAGTCCCTGGCTTTCGCCCTGCAGCTTCGCCGTCAGCAGGCCGTCGATGGCGGTGCTGTTTGATGCGAGGAACGCTGCGGCGTTTGCTCCCGTGAGTTCGACATGGCCTTGCGCGGCGAAGGCTTGCGGATCGCGACGGAAGGTAAGCCCTCCGGTAAGGCGTCCGCCGGCAAGTTTTCCGTCGAGGTCACGCAATACGATTTCGGGCGACTGGAATTGCACGGCGCCCTTGACGTCGCGGGCGATCAAAGACGGCGTCAGCGTGGTGCGATCGAACTTGAAATTCACCCCGCCGCTAACCGCGCCGAACGCGCCGGCGCCGACTGGCGCAGGCGACCACGGCTTGGCGGCATTTGGCGCGCCGCTCGGCAATCCCAGCAGCATGCCCGCGACCGCGGCGGCGTCGACATCGTCGGCGCTGACATCGCCGGCGACGACGACCGGGTTCGACAATTTCAGATCAAGCCGCCCGTGCAGCGCCGATTTGCCGACATTGACGACCAAATCGGTCAGCGTCAGGTCGGGGCCGGCGAAGCCGATGATGGCGCTCGCCGTGGTCGCAAGGCCGGCGCCGGGCTGTCCGGTCAGCGTGCGGCGAAGCGGCCGAAGATCGGCGGCGGAAGTCTTGACCTGCAGGCTGCCCGTCGGTCCCGGATCGGCGCTGAGGTGCAACCCTCCCTGTGCTGTCGCCGAGAAACCGCCGGCGGTGGCAAGACCCGTGACGCGAACCTCGCCGTCGAGCGGCCCGCTGGCAGTCAACGTCATCTGCCCGGGTAGTTGATCGACCCCGACCACGCTGTCGAGATCGAGCAACCGGATCAGTGCGCCACCGTCGTCGGCGTCAAGGCGGCCGGTGGCGCGAACGACCGCCGCTTCGACGTGCGCCGGCAATCCGGTCGCTTCGCCGTTCAGCGTAAGCCGCAGCGCTCCAAGATTGCCGCCAAGATCGAGCTTGGCGACGGTCGCCGCGGTGCCCGCCCGATCGACGGTCAGGACGCTGTGCAGTTTTGCCGGTGCCAAACGGTCGGCGAACGGCCGCAAGGCACTCGCGACGCGCGGCGCGAACTGACCCGCGATGCTGGACAGGCCGGCGAGCGTTGTCGCGTTGACGTCGAGCGTCAGTTGCCCGCGCGGCCGCGACGACAACTCGTCGAGGCGCCCCTTGACGTCGACGGCGGCACCGCCCAGATCGCCGATCGTCAATCGGTCGATGTGCAATATTCCGGAGTCGAACTTGACCTGGGCGTTGACCGCGCGCGCATCGACCCCGGCAAACGTCGCCCGGCCGACATCGAGGACGAGTGCGACGTCGTGCGGCACATCGAATGCGCCGCGCGCGGCCGCCGCTTCGGCAAATCCCCAAAGCGCGTCGACGTTGATCTTTGCCGCGTGCAGCTCACCGTCGAGAGAAGCCGGCCGCTTGCCGGCCGCCCAGATGTAAGTCACCCGCCCTTCAACATTCTGCTGATCGACGGTGGCCGAGAGGCCATCGAGAACGAAACGGTCGCTTGCGATTGTCACCTGCCCGTGCGCTTTGAGACTTTCGGGTGCACCCGGCAACTGATCGTCGCGGCCTTCTAGCCATGCCAGCAGCGTTTTCAGATCGGACAATTCGACGTTGGCCGGCCCGCCGAACGCGAGACCCTGCCGGCCATCGCCGAACTGGCCGCTCAGGGTGACCTCGGTCAGGCCCGGCGCGCGGAAAGCGAGATCGTCCAGCCTCCAGCCCTTGTCGTCGGAACGGACATGGGCGCGCACGTTCTGGATCGTGGTGCCGCCGGCGGTCACCGCGTCGATGGACACGCCTGCGGTGACCGGCACGGGCAGTCGCACCGTCTCGACGAAAGCCTCGGCGAAGCTCTTGAACAGAACCAGCGGCGGCCGATGCGTCACGTCGGGTGCGGCGAGCATGCGGTCCGCGTCAACCTGGCGCGCCGTGACCTCGCCGTCGAGATGCGGATGCGCGCCGAATTTCAGCTCCGCCTTGCCGCTGAAAATCGCCGCCCGTTCTTCCGGTCCGTACTGAAGCGCGATCTCCTGCAACGAGGCTGAAGCGGGCGTGGCCACAAGCTTACCGCCGAGCCGCCAGGGATCGCTCATCACCCGCTCGCCGCCCGCGAGCGTCGCTCCGACGGGCCGTGCCAACAAAAGCGCACCGTCGAACTTTGGAACGCCGCGCTCAAAGCTGAGCGTGCCTTCGATCTCGGTACTCAGCGGATGCTTTGACGGATCGACTCCGAGGTGGATCTTGATGCCGCCGTCGTCGTCAACGTGATTGCCGGAGATCCGGTATCTGTATGGCTCGTCTTCGACCTGAAAGGCACCCTCGCCCTTGAACGGACCAAGAAACGAGCGGATGTCGCCGTCGAACGACAGTTTCTGCAACACGAGGCGCGAGCCGGAGGCCGCGTCGTTAAGCGTAATGCGGCCGTCTTCGACGGCAAGCCGCGATATGGTCAGCGCCTCCGGATTAAAGGCGGGCGACAGAGGCGGCCAGTCGACAGCGCCATTGTTGTCGAGCCCGAGACTGACCCGCGGCGCGAGGAGGCGAACCTCGCTCGCCTGAACCTCGCCGCGCATCAGCGGCGTGAGCCCGACTTCAAGCTCGATGGCGCTGGCGCGCAGGCGCGGCGGACGGCCGGGTTCGCCGATCTCGATATCGCGCAGATTGATGCGCGGGCTCGGCAGGATACGAGCGTCGATCGCGCCGTTGACGTGGACGGTGAGGCCGGTCAGCCGGCTCGCTTGCTCCTCGAACGAGGAACGGTACACATTCCAATCGACGACATAGGGCGCCACCAGCGCCGCGACGAGCGCCAGTATAAGTGCGATGGCCAACCCGAGCAGCGTCGTCTGCACGGCAAGAGCTTCCCTTTTTGGTCGCTTGAACAACTCCGCGCGCCTGCCGGCCAAAGCCTAGAGCATGCCCCTGCGGAATGCACGTCTTCGGGGCGGCGATTAGCTGCATTTGCAGGCGATTCTGTGTCGCTTTTGCACGCCGGCGGGCGCCTTCCAGGGCCCTCCGCTGCCGCGTTCTACAACCTGACGATCTTGCCCGGATTCATGATGTTGAGCGGGTCGAGGGCCCGCTTGATCGCGCGCATGGCGTCGAGCGCCGGCTCGCCGTGTTCGGCCGGCAGGTATTTCATCTTGCCCTGGCCGACGCCATGCTCGCCGGTGCAGGTGCCGTCCATCGCCAGGGCCCGCTCGACCAGTCGATCGAGGAAGGCATGGACGCGCTGAAGTTCCTCCTCGTCGTTCATGTCCACCAACAGTCCGACGTGAAAATTGCCATCGCCGACATGGCCGACGATCGGCGCCAGCAGCTTGCTGTCGGCGATGTCGCGTTGCGTCGCGGTCAGGCATTCGGCCAGCCGCGACAGCGGCACGCAGACATCGGTCGCCAGCGGCTGCGTCGAGGGACGAAGCCCGCGCTGCGCCCAGTAGGCATCGTGACGCGCCTGCCATAGCCGCGTGCGGTCCTCGGCCTTGGTCGCCCAGTCGAACGGCCCGCCGCCGAGGTCCTGCGCGATCTCGCCAAAACGCCGCGACTGCTCCGCGACGCCCGCCTCGGTGCCGTGAAATTCCAGAAACAGCATCGGCGTTTCCGGCAGGCCGAGCTTCGAATAAAGATTGCAGGCCTGCACCTGCAGTGCGTCGAGCAACTCGATCCGCGCCACCGGGATACCGGACTGGATGGTGAGGATCGCGGCGTTGCACGCGGCTTCGACGGACGGAAACGGACAGACGCCGGCCGCGACCGCTTCGGGAATGCCGGCAAGGCGCAGCGTCAGCTCGGTGATGACGCCGAGCGTGCCTTCCGATCCGACGATCAGGCGCGTGAGATCGTAGCCTGCGGACGTCTTTTTCGCCCGCCGCGCCGTGGTCATCACCTCGCCGTCGGCGAGCACCACTTTGAGCGCCAGCACGTTGTCTTTCATGGTGCCGTAGCGCACGGCATTGGTGCCGGAAGCCCGCGTCGCCGCCATACCGCCGAGCGACGCATCGGCGCCGGGATCGATCGGGAAGAACACGCCCTGATCGCGCAAATGCTCGTTGAGCTGCTTGCGCGTGATGCCGGGCTGGATGACGCAATCGAGATCCTCGGCATGCACGGCGAGCACGCGGTTCATGTCGCGAAAATCGAGACAGATGCCGCCATAGGGCGCGTTGACCTGGCCTTCGAGCGACGTGCCGGTGCCGAACGCGATCACCGGCACGCGTTCGGCCGCGCACAGCCGCACGATCTGCTGCACTTCCTCCGTGCTCTGCGGAAACACCACGGCATCCGGCGGCTGGTTGCCGATCCAGGTCAGTGTATTGCCGTGCTGCTCGCGGACCGCCTGCGAGGTTACCAGCCGGTTGCCGACCATTGCCGCCAGCGCCGCGATCACGGTTTCGACCGCATTGCGGTCGGGCTTGAGCGTCTCCCGGGCTTCGGTCATCACCATCGCGGTTCTCTTTGTTCGCCTCACACCGTGGCCGCAGCTTTTCTGACCGTCAAGGGCGCGCGCCACGGACTTGCGCCGGCCTCGCCCTAGCCTTGCGTCGGCCCTGCATCCGGCCTTGCATCGCCGGTGAAATCCGGCACATTTGCGGGCCCCCAACGCCCGCGCGCGACAGAAACAAGATGCTCGATCGCCTCGACCTGGAACCCGCTTTCTTCGCGCCCTTCGTGTCCTCGGTGATGCAGGTCGAGCCAGGCTGGATCGACTATAACGGCCATCTGAACATGGCCTACTATAACGTGCTGTTCGACCGGGCCGTGGACGAGGCCTATGAGCTGATCGGCTGCGGTCTCGCGTATCTGCAGGACGCGAAACATTCTACCTTCACCGCCGAGGCCCATGTCCGCTACCTGCGGGAACTCCACGCCGGCGATCCGGTGCGCGTGACCTTCCAGCTGCTCGATTACGACTTAAAGCGCATGCACTATTTCGAGCAGCTTTTTCACGCCGAAGCGGGCTGGCTGTCGGCCACCTCCGAAAACATGGTGCTCCACGTCGACATGGTGGCGCGAAAGACCGCGCCGTTTCCCGACTTCGTCGCCGCGCAGCTTCAACGGATGAAGGCCGCGCACGCGAACCTGCCGGTGCCGGACGGCGTCGGCCGCCGCATCGCGATGCCGGAAAAGGCTTGAATTGCCGGGACAATGCGTCGCCGGACCGCCGATCAAGCCTCGTAAAAGCCGCGTCCAGGTGCCATCTTAGGCTCCAGAGAATCACGGACATTTTGCGCCTTGGCTGACCCGCTCAAGCAGAGCCTCGACCCGCTCGATCCGGCACCGCCCGCACCCGCGCCCGGCGGCATTGCCGCACGCGCCCGCGCCGCGGCGCCCGGCTCCGCCGGCTATCTCGCCGGACTGAATGCCGAGCAGCGGCTTGCGGTCGAAACCCTCGACGGCCCGGTGCTGGTCCTTGCCGGGGCAGGCACCGGCAAGACGCGGGTGCTGACCGTGCGTATCGCCCACATCCTGGCGACCGGCCGCGCCCGGCCGGGCGAGATTCTGGCGGTCACTTTCACCAACAAGGCGGCGCGCGAAATGAAGCACCGCGTCGGCGAGATCGTCGGCGGCGTGGTCGAGGGCATGCCGTGGCTCGGCACCTTCCATTCGATCGGCGTGAAGATCCTGCGCCGGCACGCCGAGCTGGTCGGCCTCAAGCCCGATTTCACCATCCTCGATGTCGACGATCAGGTGCGGCTGATGAAGCAGCTCCTCGCCGCCGATAATATCGACGAGAAGCGCTGGCCGGGACGCGTGCTGGCAATGCTGATCGACGGCTGGAAAAATCGCGGGCTTACACCGGAGCAGGTTCCCGCGGGCGAGGCCGGCGTCTTCGCCAACGGCAAGGGCCTCAAGCTCTACAAGGCCTATCAGGAGCGGCTGAAAATCCTCAACGCCGCCGACTTCGGCGATCTGCTGCTGGAAAACATCCGCCTGTTCCGCGAGCAGCCCGAAGTGCTGCGCCAGTATCAGGCGCGCTTCAAATACATCCTGGTGGACGAGTATCAGGACACCAACGTCGCGCAATATCTGTGGCTGCGGCTGCTGGCACAGCGGACGGGAGCGAAGAGCAGCACAAACAACACCTCCCCCGAGCGGAGAGAGGTCGGCGTGCCGAGCGCGGCCGCGGAGGATGCATCTTTACCCTCTCCCCTTGCGGGAGAGGGTAGCAACGCAAGCGGAGAGGGCGAAGCGATAGCCGGCCCGGGCCAGGCCAAGAACATCTGCTGCGTCGGCGATGACGACCAGTCGATCTACGGCTGGCGCGGCGCCGAGGTCGACAACATCCTGCGCTTCGAGCACGATTTTCCCGGCGCGACGGTAGTTCGACTGGAGCGCAATTACCGCTCGACCGGACATATCCTCGCCGCCGCCTCGTATCTCATCGCCCACAACGAAGGCCGGCTGGGCAAGACGCTGCGCACCGACGACGTGCCCGGCGAAAAAGTCTCCGTCACCGGCGCGTGGGATTCCGAGGAAGAAGCCCGCTCGATCGGCGAGGAGATCGAGCAGTTGCAGCGCGACGGCCCAAAGGGCGGCCATCCGCTCAACGAGATCGCCATCCTGGTGCGCGCCTCGTTCCAGATGCGCGAGTTCGAAGATCGTTTCGTCACGCTCGGCCTGCCCTATCGCGTGATCGGCGGCCCGCGCTTCTACGAGCGCGCCGAAATCCGCGATGCGCTCGCCTATCTCCGCCTGATCAATTCACCGGCCGACGATCTCGCCTTCGAGCGCATCGTCAACGTGCCGAAGCGCGGGCTCGGCGACGCCACGGTGCAGCTTCTGCACGATCATGCCCGCAAGCG
This sequence comes from uncultured Alphaproteobacteria bacterium, assembly GCA_963850245.1. Classification (GTDB taxonomy): domain Bacteria; phylum Pseudomonadota; class Alphaproteobacteria; order Rhizobiales; family Xanthobacteraceae; genus BOG-931. The sequence goes on from CAWKLA010000008.1 coordinate 368,636, forward strand.
CCGCGTGCCGATGACGGAAGCCGCCCGCGCCGTCCTCGAGACCGACGAGCTGAAACCCAAGCCGCGTGGCGCGCTGCGCGGTCTGCTTGAATCGCTCGACCGCTGGCGCAAGCAGCGCGACAGCCTTCCGCACACCCAGCTCGCCGAAATCGTGCTCGACGAATCCGGTTACACGGAGATGTGGCAGAAGGATCGCTCCGCCGACGCCGCCGGACGCCTGGAGAACCTGAAGGAACTCGTGCGTTCCATGGACGAATTCGAGAACCTGCAGGGCTTTCTCGAACACATCTCGCTGGTGATGGACAACGAGAAGGCGGCCGAAGCCGACGCCGTCAACATCATGACGCTGCATGCCGCCAAGGGCCTCGAATTCAACACGGTGTTTCTGCCCGGCTGGGAGGAAGGCGTGTTTCCGAACCAGCGCGCGCTCGACGATCAGGGCCGCGCCGGCCTCGAAGAGGAGCGCCGCCTCGGCCATGTCGGCCTGACCCGCGCCCGCAAGCGGGCGAAAATCTATTTCGCCACCAACCGGCGCATGCACGGGCTGTGGCAGACCAACATTCCGTCGCGCTTTCTCGACGAGCTGCCGGAAGCCGACGTCGAGGTCACCGAGTCGCAGGGCGGCTTCGGCGGTTATGGCGGCTACGGCGCCTCGCGCTTCGACGCCACGACCTCGTTCGGCTCCAATTATTCGACGCCCGGCTGGCAGCGCGCGCAGGCGAAAAAAGGCGGCGGCTTTACCGAGGACGGCACGCGCTACGAGGCCGACGACGATCTGTCCGATCTGCCCCCGAAAGCGAGAAGCCGCGGCGCAAGCGCGCGCGACGACGAATCGTCGCCTTCGCCCTGGCGCCAGCGCGACGAACGCGCGCCCACCGCCCGCCGGCTGCCGCTGACCATCGAGGGCGAACTGGTGGCGAAATCGACCGGCACCGTCTCCGCCTTCACGCTCGGCGACCGCGTCTTCCACCTGAAATTCGGCAACGGCAACATCACCGCGATCGACGGCAACAAGCTGACGATCCAGTTCGACAAAGCCGGCGAGAAGCGGGTGGTGGACAGTTTTGTGGAGAGGGTGTGAGGGAGATTGTCTTAGCCCGTACAGAACGAGACTAGTCCACATGTCGGCTTGACGGGCTAAACAAAAATTTGGACTGAGTTCTTCTTAGCACTTTGCAGGAAAATCAACGCAAAAAACGACCTATGCGGTCCTGATATCGCTGCTTTGACGACAAATTCTCTTCCGGATCGGAATACTCGTCGTCGTCACCTTCACTCTCTTTTTCCATCCAAAGCATTGTCATTGCGAAATTGTCTCGTTGCCTCATAACTTGTTCGTACAGTTTTGGGGCGGGCTTACCGCGCTCGACGCTTACCCAATGATTAGGCAAACACTCCGAGATGTCCGTAACGCGGACACCGCAGGATATGTCTCGTGAGAGCAAACAGCCCGAGGACACCGGCCCGCCGAGGTTAGTTACAACGTAAGGAAATTTTAAGTGCTTATAAATCCGCCTCACGAATTCCGTTCTCAGTCACAACGAAAGCTAGTATCTCGTCGTGATAGAAAGAATACGCACGCGCCATAGCTTCTTTGCTAACCTCAAATTCAGACGCGAGTTGAGTAAGCTGTCTTAGATTTGGATGCCCTTTTAATATTCGCCGAAGGAGATGCGGCGGAATTAAAAGCAAAGAAGAAAAACGGTTTGTCTCAGCCTCCATGCGAGAACGTTTGTCCTGCTCTCGAGCGGGCTGCAAAAGCATATCCGCTCTGGAGCAAAGAAAACGTCCATCAGGGTCAGGCACATGCGTTGGAATTAGAAAATGACCAAATTCGTGACCCATCGTGAAACGCTGCCGAAAGCGGTGGCTCGTTTCTTTCACTAAAATTGTGCCTACATCCCGCTCGGGGGACGTTATCAACGCTCCCTCGAGGCCATCCAGGCGCGCGTACTCGATTGAAACAATGTCGAGTTTTTTGCAAAATTCTTCGATCGGAACCGGAATCGAAAGCGACGGCTCGGCCTTGAAAATTATTGATACCAAGCCGTCTGGAGAACCACCACCCTTCCCGTCAAGATCGAGTCGCGAGATTGCCACCTGTTATCGACCTTCTCTCTTCTCGCTAAGTCGTCTTGCTAGAGTTCGTATTGTCTCTCGATCCAACTCACTGAATTCTTCAGATCGCGATAAAGGGCCACCAATTCATTGTGCATTTCTTTTGGAGGTTGCACTCCTACCAAAGACGATACTGACACACCAAAATGGTTTGCCAACCTATTGAGTAAATCCATGCTCGGATTGCTACTGGCACCGCGTTCGATATCCCATATGTGGGCTTTCGAAGCATTTACAGCGTCGGCGACCTTTTGAAGTGACTCGTTCTTCTTGATTCGCAGTCTTTTGAGTTCTGCGCCAAGTCCCATTCCCGTTTCCTCTTGTCTCTTGATGTGAGTCTAACGGGGCGGCCGCGCATTAACGTGGCCGCCCCGTTCGGTGTTTCGAACGTAGTTGTATCATTACACTTGACGCGCTGGCAATCGTCAGATATATCTGACGACGAGATCGTTCAATGGCGAACGATTTTTATGCTAAAGGATTGTAATTCATGGCAAAAATCTTGAAACTTGGACAGCCCGCGCCGCGGTCTGGCGAGTATGAAATCCGGGGGGAACGTGGCGGACATACCGGCAAAGAACGCACGGTGGTCCGCGGTGAACCGCTTCCACCAACACCGCAGCCGGGTCAGGGCTACACAATATCTCGCCCGGCCCACAACGGCGCTGGGCGCAAACCGCGATAGCCGAGGCAGACAGATGAAACGAATCAGATCGATTCGGCCTTTGCGGCCGATCAAACCGATCGACCGGCTTCAAAACATGAAGACGCTACCGCCGCTTGGAAAGACGAAATGGATTAGAGCTCACTGGCGATATGACTATCGCCGCTTGCAATGGGAATGGGTAGAAGGCCACTGGAGTAAGTAAGATTGCCGCGCCCGTGTTTATCTAGTCCACCAGGGTTAGGCCGAGTACCATCCGCGGCGCCGTTGCAATGACCAAACCGCACTGTGAACCCCATCACCATCTTCATCGACGCCGATGCCTGCCCGGTGAAGCAGGAGATTTATCGCGTCGCCGAGCGGCATGCGCAAAAGGGCGTCGCGCTGAAAGTCTTCGTCGTCAGCAACAGCCCGATCGCGGTGCCACGGGATGAGATGATCCAGCGCGTCGTGGTCGGTTCCGGCATGGACGAAGCCGATAACTGGATCGCCGAGCGCGCGGCGCGCGGCAGCGTCGTCGTCACCGCCGACGTGCCGCTGGCGAGCCGCTGCGTCAAGGCCGGCGCGGAAGTGATCGCACCGAACGGCAAGGCGTTCACCGAAGCCTCGATCGGCGAAACGCTGGCGACCCGCAACCTGATGGACTCGCTGCGCAGCGCCGGCGCCGTCACCGGCGGCCCGAAGCCGTTCGCGCCGCGCGACCGCTCGGCGTTTCTTTCGTCGCTCGACCAGGCGCTGGTCCGGCTGAAGCGCGCGGGATTGGGTTAGGGCAAGGCCGGAACCGAAAGCCGCCGGCGCGCTTGACCGTCAATACCGCGACTGACCCGCAAGGACTTCCGCCATGATCCGCAAACTGCCCTCCGGCAAATACCGGCTTTATTCGCGCAAGGTAAATCCGAAGACCGGCCGCCGCCGCAATCTCGGCACCTTCGCCTCCCGCGCCGCCGCCGAAAAGCAGGAGCGCGCGGTGCAGTATTTCAAGCGGCATTAGCTGCGGCCGCACACTTCATCGGGCGGCCAACGCAATCGTGATAGCGATGCCGGGCGCTAACCGTTACCGCCGGATTTCATTCGAATTTTTGCCGCCCGAGTTCACCATTTTGGCCGATCGGCGCGATTACGCTCTTGATTTGAACCAAATAACGGCGTGAAAGTCGCCAAGCTGATCGTGGTGCCTTCCATCGGGTGTAGTTCATGCGTTCCGGTTCCATCGCTCCCGCTTCGCTCCTTCTCGCACTCCTGACCTTTGGCTTCGCGGCGCCGGCGAGCGCCAACATCGTCGTCAACGTCGACAAGAATACGCAGCGGATGACGGTGTCCGTCGATGGCGCGACGCGCTACGTCTGGCCAGTGTCGACCGGGCGCGCCGGCTACGACACGCCGAACGGAAGCTACACGCCGTTCCGCATGGAGGCCGACCACTTCTCCAAGGAGTGGGACGACGCGCCGATGCCGCACTCGATCTTCTTCACCAAGATCGGCCACGCCATTCACGGCTCGCTCGATGTGCGCCACCTGGGCAGCGCCGCGTCGCACGGCTGCGTGCGGCTTTCCCCCGCCAATGCGACGGCGCTGTTCGAGTTGGTGAAAGCGGAAGGCATGAAGGACACCAGGGTGGTGATCTCGGGCGAGACGCCGCTCGCCGGTCCGGAAGTCGCGCGCCGCCGCCTGCCGGTACAGCCCGTCGCGGCGCAGCCGGCACAGATCCCGCCGCCCGGCTATGACGGCTACGCGCAACAACGAGGCTACGCACAACAACCCGGCTACGCACAGCAGCAAGGCTACGCGCAGCAACCCGGTTACGCACAACAAGGCTACGCGCAGCAGCAGCCGCAATATGCGCCGCAGGGCTATTACCGGCAGCCGCAGCAATATTACGGTCAGCCCCAGCAACAATATTACGCCCAGCCGCCGCGTTATTATTACGCGCAGCCCGGCCTGCCGCCGCAGCCGCCACCGGTCGCGGTGTATCGGCCGTTCGGTCAGTATTAGGAACCGGCGCGGCCTGCTGTCAGGCCGCGACGCGGTGCATCACGGCGTTGTCGCGGGCGCCGTGGATCGCCTTCACCGATTTCTCGATCGCTCCCCACAGCCGGCCGATTTCGGACGTCGCAACCGAATCCGCCTCGTATTCTTTCGCGCCCTCGCCTTCCGCCAGCGCCAGCGTGAAATTCGCCCGCTGGGTGATCTGGCCGCCCCACACCGGAATGTTCAGGCCGAGCAGGGATTCACGGGCATGCGTCACCATCGGCGACTCGGTATCCTGCCGCCGCGGCGGCGCGCCGTTGATGACGACAGCGTACGGCTTGCGCATCTGCCGCGCGAAATCAACGGTCTCCCTGACGGCTTCAAGATCGAACACGCCGGGGCGGCACGGAACGACGACCAATGTCGCCGCGCGGATCGCCTCGGTGACGCTCGCCGACATATTCGGCGCGGTGTCGATGAAGACCCATTCGGTGCCGTCGCGCTTTGCCGCACGTACGATGTCGCCGATGCCGCGCATCGCGACCTTGAGCGGCAAATCCTCGGCCTTCCGCAGCTTGTGCCACAGCGTGAGCGATCCCTGCGGATCGGCGTCGATGAGCAAACACGCCCGCGACGGTCTGTGGGCGTGCGCGGCGATATGCGCCGTAAGCGTACTCTTACCCGAACCACCCTTACGGGAAGCAAAGACAACGACATTCATGCGAGCTCTCCCAAGTTGGCCATCAGGCAGATTGATTGTTTGGTCCCCTTGATTCCGAAACTCGCAGACGCTCGCCGGTACCCCATGCAAATTTCAGAATCACTCAACATTGTAACGCCATTCCGGTATTCCGGTGTGGAATTTGGCACAGGTGTGGCTATGGAACTTTTTTGGAACTCTGGAGTCGGTTGGAACTCGTGGAACCTGTTGGAGCACCGGAACAGGCAGATCGGCATTCGGCCTGCGGCAGACCGGGCGCCGTCAATGCGGATAAACAGGGGACAAGTCCGGTATGAAGATGTGTAAAAAGCCCGACGCCGGACCGACGAACTGGCCGCGCAAACAGGTTGTGAATTGTGAGCATTCCGCAAGAAACCAACGCTGGATCAACGCGATCCGGCGCGCGTGCCGGCCGCGGAACGTCGGTCGCAGAGCTCGAAACCGATGAACAAACGGCGCATCGGATCGCCGACAGCCTTGCGGAACTTTATGACGCCGACGATCTCGCGGTGAGCCTGTTCGATGCAGGCGGCGGCCGCTGGCAGGTCGCCGTCCATTTCCGCGCGCAGATCGACCGGGAGTCGCTGCGCGCCACCGTGGCCGAAGCTGCCGGCGCGCGGGTTGCCTCGGGGCTGGAATTCGCGACCGTCGAGGAAACCGACTGGGTGCGAAAAAGCCTCGCCGGACTGGCGCCCGTTACCGCGGGCCGCTTCATCGTCCACGGCGCGCATGACCGCGCCGGCGTTCCGCTCAATCGCATCGGCATCGAGATCGAAGCTGCGCTTGCTTTCGGCACCGGCCATCACGGCACTACGCGCGGCTGTCTTCTCGCGCTGGACAGGATTTGCAGGACACTGAGCAAGCCGACAGTTGCTCCCTCCCCCGGCAAGCGGGAGGGTCGGGGTGGGGGTCGCCACAAGCGCCCCGACCAAACAACCCCTACCCGGCTCGCTTTCGCTCGCCACGCTCTCTCTTTCCGAGGGAGAAAAAACCTGCGCATCCTCGATGTCGGTACCGGCAGTGGCGTGCTCGCGATCGCGGCTGCCCGCGCGCTGCATTGCCGCGTGCTGGCAACCGATATCGACGCCAGTGCCGTGACAGCGGCGCGCGGCAACGTCCGGCTCAACCGCGGCGGCGGCCTGGTCGAGGTCATCGAAGCAAACGGTGTCGGTACGCGGCAGGTCCGCGCCGGTGCGCCTTACGATCTCATCTTCGCCAATATCCTGCTCGGGCCGCTTTTGCGCATGGCCGCGCCGCTGCGCCTTCTGGCGGCCCCCGGCGCCCGCATTGTTCTCTCCGGCGTGCTGCCGTCGCAGGCCAATGCCGTGATCGCGTCGTATCGGCCGCTCGCGCTCGAACGGCGCACCGATATCGCCGGCTGGAGCACGCTGGTTTTCACGCGACGGAAGGTTCACCCGGACCTCGCGTGACCGCACGCGCCGCTTCGTTGCCTCCGCGCCCGGCAGCGCGTAGACCGAACGTGATCGATTCGGAAACCCGGTATCTACTTCTCCGGGTCAGCCTTAGATTGCGCTCCATGTTCGAAGCTCATTTTCAATCGTTCGAAGATCGCGCCGATCGCGCCGCCTGCGGGCCGCGCCTCGCCGCGTTGCGCGCGGAACTCGCGCGCCGCGGTCTCGCCGGGTTCGTCGTGCCGCGCGCCGATCGTTATCTGAACGAATACGTTCCGCCCTCCGACGAGCGGCTCGCCTGGCTCACCGGCTTCACCGGCTCGTCCGGCATCGCCATCGTGCTGGCCGAGCGCGCCGCGCTTTTCGTCGACGGCCGTTATCAGGTGCAGGTCCGCGACGAAGTCGATAGCGCGCTGTTTTCGATCGAACATCTGATCGACCAGCCGCCGCACGCCTGGATCAAAGCCAATTTGCCGGCGGGCGCGCAGCTCGGCTTTTCGCCGTGGCTGCACACGGTTGACGGCGCCGAACGGCTCGCCAAAGCCTGCGCCGACGCGGGCGGCAGTCTCGTCGCGGTCGAAGAAAATCCGATCGACATCATCTGGACTGACCGGCCCGAGCCGCCGCTCGGCCCAGTCGTGCTGCACGATCTGCGCTATGCCGGCGAGGACGCTACGAGCAAGATCGCCCGGCTGCGCGGCGAGATGCTCGACCAGAGTGCGGATACGCTGATGGTGTCCGATCCGCACGCGGTGTCGTGGCTGTTCAACATTCGCGGTAGCGACGTGCCGCACACGCCGGTCGCGCTCGCCTTCGCGACCGTGCCGAAAACGGGCCGGCCGGCGCTGTTTGTCGATCTGCGCAAGCTCGGCAACGACGTGCGATCCCGCCTGGAAGAGATCGCCGACGTGCGGCCGAACGCGGCGTTCGAGCGCGATCTTGCCACGCTCGGCGGCGAGCATCACAGCCTGCGGCTCGATCCCGCCGCCTGCCCCGACGCAATCGCGCGCCTCATCGTCGAGAACGGCGGCACGCTGGTGCGCGGCGCCGACCTCGTCGTGCCGATGAAGGCGATCAAGAACGCGACCGAGATCGCCGGCGCGCGGGCGGCGCAGTTGCGCGACGGCACGGCGCTGGTTCGATTTCTCGCCTGGTTCGATCGCCAGGCGCCGCGCGGCGAATTGACCGAGATCGAAGCGGTGCAGGCGCTGGAGACCTTCCGGCGCGAGACCGGCGTGCTCAAGGACATTTCCTTCCCGACCATTTCCGGCGCCGGCCCCAACGGCGCCATCGTGCACTACCGCGTCACCGAGAAGACCAATCGCCGCATCGTGCCGGGCGAACTTTTTCTGCTCGATTCCGGCGCCCAGTACGAGGACGGCACCACCGACGTCACCCGCACGATCGCGGTGGGGCCGCCGACGCCCGACATGCGGCAAAACTTCACCCTCGTGCTCAAGGGTCATATCGCCATCGCCCGCGCGGTATTTCCGGACGGCACCACCGGCGCGCAGCTCGATTCATTGGCGCGGCAATATCTGTGGCAGCATGGGCTCGATTTCGATCACGGCACCGGCCACGGCGTCGGCAGCTATCTTTCGGTGCACGAAGGACCGGCGCGCATCTCCAAGCTCGGCGGCGCGGCGCTCAAGCGCGGAATGATCCTCTCCAACGAGCCCGGCTATTATCGCACCGGCGCCTACGGCATCCGCATCGAGAATCTGATTCTGGTGACCGAAGCCGCGCCGGTTCCCGGCGCCGAAAAGCCGCTCAACGCCTTCGAGACGCTGACATTGGTGCCGATCGACCAGCGCCTCATCGAACCGTCGCTCCTGTCCGATGCCGAGCACAGATGGCTCGACGCCTATCACGCGCGCGTGCGCGAAATGATCTCGCCCATGCTCGATACGCCGACACGCGCCTGGCTGCTCGCGGCGACCATCCCGCTGCGGCGGCATTAGCTGTTTCATCCGGCTGGGAACTTTTGCTCTCGCGCAGCGTTTTTCTTCGCGGGCTGGAGCGAGGACGCATCATGCTCGGAACAATACTCATCATCGTTCTAATTTTGTTGCTCATCGGCGCATTGCCGACGTGGCCGTACTCGTCCGGCTGGGGCTATTACCCCGGCGGCGGACTGGGCCTCGTCCTGGTTATCGTTGTCGTCCTGATGCTGGTCGGACGAATATGACGAGGGCAACAACGATCCCTAACGAATGAGATTGAGCCACTCATCCTCGGTGAGAACCCTGACACCGAGCTTCCCGGCGTCGGTGAGCTTCGAGCCGGCGCCGGGGCCGGCAACAACGTAGTCCGTCTTTCTGGAAACGGAGCCCGAGACCTTCGCGCCGAGGCGCTCGGCCGACGCCTTCGCCTCGTCGCGCGTCATCTTTTCCAGCGTGCCGGTAAACACCACGGTCTTGCCAGCGACGACGGAATTGACGCGCGGCTTTTCGGCGTCGCGTATTTGCACCTGTTGCGCCAGCCGCTCGACGCGGCGGCGGTTGTGCGCTTCGCCGAAATAGTCGCTCAGACTCTCGATCACGCTGTCGCCGATCTGATCGAGCGCATCCATCTCTTCCTTGGCTTCTTCGTCGTCCTTGGCGAGCTTGAGGCAGGCGTCATGAAAGGCGGTCCAGCTGCCGTAGCCGCGCGCCAGTGCTACTGCCGTCGTTTCGCCGACATGCCTGATGCCCAGCGCGTAGATGAAGCGCTCCAGCGGGATTTCGCGGCGCGCGGCGATGGCGTTGAACAGGTTGCGCACCGACGTCTCGCCGAATCCCTCCACTTCCTCCAGATGGATTTTCTTGTTGCGCTCCTCGAGCGTGAAGATGTCGGCCGGCTCCTCGACCCAGCCCTGCTCGTGGAAAAATTCGATCTGTTTTTCGCCGAGACCGTCGATGTCGAAGGCGCGGCGGGAGACGAAATGGCGCAAATGCTCGATCTGCTGGAAAGGACAGGCAAACTCGCCGGTGCAGTAGGCGCGCACGCCCTCCTCGCCGCCGGCGATAACCTCGCGCACGACGTCAGTCTTGAGCGGGCACGGGCACTTTTTCGGAAATTCATACGGCGCGGCGCCGTGTTTTCGCTTTTCCAGCACGACGTTCAAGACCTGCGGAATGACGTCACCCGCGCGCTGAATTGTCACCGTATCGCCGATGCGGACATCAAGGCGCTTGATTTCATCCTCGTTGTGCAGGGTCGCGTTCTGCACCACGACACCGCCGACCGTCACCGGCTCCAGCTTGGCGACCGGCGTGAGCGCACCGGTGCGGCCGACCTGGATTTCAATATCCTTGACCACAGTGGTCGCCTTCTCGGCGGCGAATTTGTGCGCGATCGCCCAGCGCGGGCTGCGCGACACGAAGCCGAGCCGTTCCTGCCAGTCGAGACGGTCGACTTTGTAGACCACGCCGTCGATGTCGTAGTCGAGGCCGGCGCGCTCGGCCTCGATCTCGCGATGAAATTGCAGCAGCGATTCCACCGAGCGGCACATCTTGGTCAGCGGATTGGTCTTGAAGCCGCATGACGCGAACCATTTGACCATGCCGGATTGGGTGTCCGCCGGCATGTCACTCATCTCGCCCCAGGCATAGGCGAAGAAACCGAGCGGCCGCGACGCCGTGATCGAGGCATCGAGCTGGCGCAGCGAGCCGGCCGCAGTATTGCGCGGATTGACATAGAGCTGCTTCCCGGCCGCCGCCTGCTTGCGGTTCAGGTCGAGGAACGCCGTCTTGGTCATGTAGACTTCGCCGCGCACCTCGCAGACCGCGGGCACGCCTCGGCCCTTGAGCCGCTGCGGAATGTCTTTCAGCGTCTTCACGTTGGCGGTGACATCTTCGCCTTCGCTGCCGTCGCCGCGCGTCGCGCCGCTGACGAGATCGCCGTCTTCGTAGCGCAGCGACATCGACAGGCCGTCGATCTTGGGCTCGGCGGAAAACGCGATCGGCTCATCATCGCCGAGACGCAGAAAGCGGCGAATGCGGCCGACAAAATCGACGACATCCGCTTCGGCAAACGCGTTGTCGAGCGACAGCATCGGCACCGCGTGCCGGACCTTGGCAAAGCGCGCCGACGGCGCGACGCCGACCCGCTGCGTCAGACTTTCCGCCGTGCGCAGTTGCGGAAAGCGCGCCTCGATCGCGCCGTAGCGGAGGCGGAGCGCGTCATAGGCGGCGTCCGAAACCGTCGGCGCGTCTTCCTGATAGTAGCGCCGGTCGTGGTCAGCGATTTCCGCTGCGAGCCGCGCATGCTCGGCCTTCGCCTGCTTTTCGGTCAAATCGCCGACCGGCGTTTCGGTCTTTTCGCGGCGAGCCATGGGAACAAACTATCCCGCCGCGCGGATCAGGCGTTCGGCGGCCGCGCGGGCTTCGGCGGTGATTTCAGCACCGGCCAGCATTCGGGCAATCTCCTCGCGCCGGCGCTCGGCTTGCAATTCGAGGACGCGGGTCGCAACGCGCTTGCCCTTGGCGAGCGTGTCCTTGGCGATGAGATAGTGGCGGTCGGCGCGGGCCGCCACCTGTGGCGCGTGCGTCACCGCGATTACCTGGACACCGGAAGCAAGCCGCGCCAGCCGCAAGCCGATCGCGTCGGCGACGGCACCGCCGACGCCAGTATCGATCTCGTCGAAGATCAGAGTCGGCGCCGAACCGCGGTCGGCAAGCACGACCTTGAGCGCGAGCAGAAAACGGGCGAGTTCGCCGCCGGAAGCGACTTTCATCAGCGGACCCGGCCGCGTGCCGGGATTGGTGCGCACCCAGAATTCGACGCGATCGAGACCGTCGGGCCCCTCGCCGCCGGTATCGATCTGCGTCGAGAATTGTGCGCGTTCGAGCTTGAGCGGCTTGAGTTCCGCGTTGACCGCCTTGTCCAGTGCCGCGGCGGCGCGCTTGCGTCCGGCCGACAGCGCCTGCGCAGCCTCGCGGTAGCGCGTCACCGACGCTTGCGCTTCCTTTTCCAGCACCGCCAATCGCTCGGCGCCGGCGTCGATCAGCGCCAGATCGCTTTCATAACGCCGTGCCAGCGCGGCCAGTTCATCGACCGGCGCATTGTATTTGCGCCCGGCGGCGCGCAGTGCGAACAAGCGCTCCTCGATGCGTTCGAGTTCACCGGGGTCGAACTCGGCGGCGCGCAGCGCCTGTTCGAGATGCCCGCGCGCCTCGTCGAGCGCGGTGAGCGCCGCGTCGATCGCCTTCACCACCGGCTCGACCAGCGCCGGCGCCTGCGCAGCCCGCCGCTCCAGCCGCCGCACCGCGGTCGCAAGCGGCGGCACCGGCGAATGCGGGCCGGCGACAGCCTCGTGCGTCGCGCGCAAATCCTCGGCGGCCTTCTCCGCCTGCATCATGGTGGTCCGCCGCTCGGCAAGCGAAGTCTCCTCGCCGCTTTGTGGCGCGAGACGTCCGAGCTCGCCGACCGCATGGCGAAGCCATTCGGCTTCCCGGTGGGCGCGCTCGACATCGGCGCGATGAGACTCGACCGCGGCTTCGCGTTCGCGCCGCTCGTCCCAGCGGCGCCTGACCTCCGCCGCGGCATCGTCGAGGCCGCCGAAAGCATCGAGCAAGGCGCGATGTGTCGCCGCCTCGACAAAGGCGCGGTCGTCATGCTGGCCGTGAATCTCGACCAGAGCCGCGCCGAGCGCGCGCAGCACCTGCACGCTCACCGGCTGATCGTTGATGAAAGCGCGGGTGCGGCCGTCGGCGAATTGCACGCGGCGGACGATCAGCTCGTCACCGGCCTCGACATCCGCGCCGAGATCGTTGGCCTCAAGCACAGCGCGCGCCGGATGATCGTTGGCGATATCGAACGCCGCAGTCACTTGCCCCTGCTCGGCGCCCTCACGCACCAGCGCCACGTCGCCACGCGCGCCAAGCGCGAGCGCAAAGGCATCGAGCAGGATCGATTTGCCGGCGCCGGTCTCGCCGGTCAGCGCCGCGAGACCGGTGCCGAAATCGATGTCCAAGCGATCGATCAGGACGATGTCGCGGATGGAAAGGCGGACGAGCATGATGACCGGCGGCGGATGAGCGACGGAGGGTGGATGATAGTCGTGATTCCCCGTCCTGTCGTCGGCCCTGCGTCGTCAACAGGCGTCCAGCCGAGCCCCTCGAAGGCGCGCCTTATCCACGGCTGAAGGCGCGGCTCAACCACGAGCCCTTGTTTTCGGTCGGCTCGCCGCCGGCGGATTTGAGCAGCTTATAAGCGTCTTTGTACCAGGGGCTGTCCGGGAAATTGTGACCGAGCACGGCGGCGGCGGTCTGCGCCTCGTCGAGGATGCCAAGCGAAATATAGGCTTCGGTGAGCCGCGCCAGCGCTTCCTCGACCTCACGCGTCGTCTGATACTGGGTCACGACCACCTTGAAACGGTTGATCGCGCCGGTGAAGTCCCGCTTCTTCATGTAGAAGCGTCCGATCTCCATCTCGTGGCCGGCGAGCTGGTCGCGTGCCATGTCGATTTTTTTCTTGGCGTTTCGGGCGTACTCCGTTTCCGGATATTTGCGCACCACCTCTTCCAGCGCGCTGACGGCCCTGTCAGCCCGCGTCTGGTCGTGATTCACGTCCGGGATCTGATCGTAATAGGAAGCGCCGATCAGGTACTGAGCGTAGGCGGCATCGGGATTGCCGGGATGCAGGGTGACGTAACGCTTGGCGGCATTGATGCAGTCTTCGTATTTCTGCGCCTGATAATACGCGAAAGCCGACATCAGCAGCGCCTTGCGCGCCCAGTCGGAATACGGATTCTGCCGGTCGACCTCGTCGAATTTCTTCGCCGCGCCCTCGTAGTCCTGTTTCTTGTTCAGGAGATAGAGGCCCTCATTGTAGAGCTTGTCGGCCGGGTCCTCGGGAACGTAGTCGTCTTCCTTGTTGAAGAGGCTGCAGCCCATGATCGGCGCGGAAACAAACACGAGCGCCAGCAGGCCGGCCAGCATGCGCAGCCTGCAACCGGATCGCCACGATCCTCGTAAACGCAACATCATGAGAGCGTTGAAATATCCCGTCCCGCCGCTTAAATCCGCCGCCATGTTTACACCGTTCTGGCGACGCGGGGAGTCTTCGGCGGCCCAACGTTAATTAGGCCGACATTCAGCCGGGATTAAGGCAAAAAAGCCAAGGAAATCAAGAGACGTCGGGGCCGTAGACCGGCGCCGGGGCGGCCAGATCGGCATGGCCGCGCGGGCGACGCACCTGTTCGTCCATCTCGCTGTAGGTCCAAGCGGTCGGATCCGACATCAATGCGGTGACCACGGCGTGATTGAGCTTATGGCCGCCGCGGACCGACCGATAGGCACCGACGATCGGCGCGCCGGCCAGCGCCAGGTCACCGATGGCATCGACGGCCTTATGACGCACGAACTCATCGGGGAAACGCACGCCCTCGGCATTGAGGATGCGATCCTCGGCGATGACGACCGTATTCTCGAACGAGGCGCCGAGCGCATATCCCGCGCTCCACAATTTGGTGACGTCGCGCATGAAGCCGAACGTGCGCGCCCGAGCCAGATCGCGGCGGAAAAGATTCGGCTCGATGTCGAGCGCAAGATTCTGGCGTCCGATCAGCGGGTGATCGAATTCGATTTCGGTTTCGAGGCGCAGGCCGCGGACATGCGGCCGCAATTCGCCGTAGCAGCCGTCGGCGTTGACCCGCACCGGCTTGAGAACCTTGATGCAGCGGCGTGGCGACGTCGTCGCGGCAATACCGGCGCGATCGATGGCATCGACGAATGGCGCGGCGCTGCCGTCCATGATCGGAACTTCAGGACCGTCGATCTCGACGAGCACGTTGTCGACGCCGAGCGCATAGAGCGCGGCGAGCACGTGTTCGGTGGTCGATACGGCCGGACCATTTTGATCGCCGAGCACGGTTGCGAATTCGGTCGCGGTGACGGAGCGGAAATTTGCGGGAAGCTCGCGATCTTTCTGACCGTCAATTCCGGTTCGCAGGAATACGACGCCGGTGTCCGGTTCCGCAGGATGAAGGATGACGGTAACAGGCGAACCGGAATGAACACCGATGCCCGTAATGCTGACTTGCTCGCGCAGGGTCGTCTGCCTGCCGGCTTGCATGCCCCTAGTCATGCCCACCACCTTAGCCTCTTAGCTCGATCGCAAGCGCAACCGAGCCCACCCCACCCTGAGGAATGCCAAGGTCTGAACCAACGGAATCTGTCCACACCCACCAGACCCGTTACGAACACCCCGACACAAACATCCCCGATGACGGTTAAACAATACCGGTGACGCGATTCGCGGCCAACTCACGCTTTCTTACCAAATGTTACCTTGTTCTGGCCGCACTCATGTCAGCAATACGCCGGGCGCGAACGGATGCCCAGAGCGCCCGATGGCGCCCGTCGCAACGGCTAGGCCCGACCGGCGCGGGCAGTCTGCCAATACAAAAATATCTCGAAAATTCAAATTCTTAATAAGAACATCCCCGCACCGGCAGCCGTTTCGCGGCTGTCGGCGGGATCAGATCAGCATATCGCGGTGCGGGCGTTAATTCGCCTGCCGGCGCAAGAAGGCCGGAATGTCGAGTTGGTCTTCCTCGTTCCGGTTATGCACAGGCGCCTGCCGGCCGTGGTGGTCGAGACCCTGAGGCGCGCCGCGCTTGGCATACTCGGATACCGGTTCCTGCCGTGATTCTTGCCGCGACTCCGGCCGCATCTCCTGCCGCGAACTCTTGCCGCGGTGCGGGGGGGCGTCCCGGCGGCCGTTCCGCGACCGGCGGCAGGGGCATGCTCGGCGCCGCCCGCGGACTTGGAACCGGCTCCTCTTCCTGCTCCTGCTCGCGACGGCCCAGGCCGACTGCGGCGAGACGCTGCAACAGCGACGTCCGCCGTTTCTCCGGATGCTCCTCGGGAAGCTCGCCGCGCCGGGCGCGAATCTCGTTTTGCGCCGGAACCGGCAACTCCTCGAGACGCGGCATACGCATCCCGCGCGTCGGCATGCGTTCCGGCTGAGGCGGAATGAAAGCTTCCGGCTCATGCGGCTCCGGCGCGCTCGCGCTTGCCGGCGGATCGATGAACAGCGACGGCTTCGGGCCGAGCGGACGGATGGTCACTTCCGAACCGCCGATATTTTGCGGCAGGATGGCCGCGGCCACGGCAGCCTTGGCCGATTCGATGGACGCGTTGACCGAAGCCGGCGTGGCGGCAGGCGCGGAGACCGGCGCCTGGGCTGGCGGGGCCGCCATCCGGGGTGGCTCGGGACGCTCGACGCGCTCCACGTGACGCTCGTTGTCGGCACGCAACCGCTGTGCAACTTCGGCGATACGAGCCTCCGCGACAGCGGCGGGCGCCGGCGCTGCGGGCCGATGCGCGAGCGCATGGTCGATGCCGGTAGCGACAACCGACACGCGAATGATGCCATCGAGGCTTTCGTCGAACGTCGCGCCGACGATGATGTTGGCATCCTGGTCGACTTCCTCGCGGATGCGGGTCGCCGCCTCGTCAACCTCGTAGAGGGTGAGATCGCGTCCGCCGGTGATGGAGATGAGAAGTCCCCGCGCGCCCTTCATCGAGGCGTCGTCGATCAGCGGATTGGAGATCGCGGCTTCAGCGGCCGTCATCGCCCGCTTGTCGCCTTCCGCCTCGCCCGTCCCCATCATCGCCTTGCCCATTTCGCGCATCACAGCGCGCACGTCGGCAAAGTCGAGGTTGATGAGGCCTTCCTTGACCATCAGATCGGTGATGCAGGCGACGCCGGAATAGAGCACCTGGTCGGCCATCGCGAACGCATCGGCGAACGTCGTCTTTTCGTTCGCTACACGGAACAGATTCTGGTTGGGGATGATAAGCAGCGTGTCGACGCACTTTTGCAGCTCGGTAATGCCGCCCTCGGCGATGCGCATGCGGCGCTGGCCTTCGAAATGGAACGGCTTGGTGATGACGCCGACGGTGAGAATGCCGGCTTCCTGCGCTGCCTTGGCGATCACGGGGGCGGCTCCGGTGCCGGTACCGCCGCCCATGCCCGCGGTGACGAACACCATGTGCGCGCCGAGGAGATGATCGCGAATCTCGTCGATCACTTCCTGCGCAGCGGCGGAGCCGACGTCCGGCTGCGAGCCGGCGCCAAGACCCTCGGTGACCTGCACACCCATCTGGATGATGCGTTCGGCCTTCGACATCGTGAGCGCCTGCGCGTCGGTGTTCGCGACCACGAAGTCGACGCCCTGGAGACCGGCGCTGATCATGTTGTTGACGGCGTTGCCGCCGGCGCCGCCGACTCCAAACACTGTGATGCGTGGCTTCAGCTCACGGATGTCGGGAATTTTCAGATTGATGGTCATGGTTGCCTCTTCTTTCATGTGCGGGCGTCATCGACGCCCGCCTCCGGCCGGTCCGCCGCCGGCCGCTGCGATGTCAGCCGTAACGTGTTGGCTTCGTGTCTGCGGGCCATCAGAAACTCTCACGAAGCCATTGTCCGACGCGGGTGAAGTAGCCTCCCGCGCCATTCATCGGGTACCGCCTGTGGCGGGTTTCGAAGTATTCGAGGTGCGCTGCCTGCGGATAGACGAGCAGACCGGTCGCCGCGGCGAAGGCGGCGCCCTTGGCCGCATCCGGCAATCCAGCGATTCCCAGCGGCCGCCCGATGCGCACCGGCCGGCCGAGGATGCGGGCGGCGAGTTCGGTAAGTCCGGTCATCTGGCTGGCGCCGCCGGTAAGGATCACGCGGCCGCGCGCTTCGGCGGCGAACGGAGATGCCGCAAGCCGGTCGCGCACCATTTCCAGAATTTCCTCGACGCGCGGCTTGATGATGTGAACGAGCGCGGACCGCGGCACGAACTGAGCTTGTTCTCGCTCATCGCCGACGGCCGGAACCTTGATCATGTCGCGTTCGTCCGATCCACCAACAAACACACTGCCATAGAACGTCTTGATTCGCTCGGCGTCGGCGACGCTCGCGTGCAGGCCGCGTGCGATGTCAAGCGTGACGTTGTGGCCGCCCAGGCCAAATCCTTCCGAATGCATGAAACGGCCACCAACAAACACGGCCGCCGTGGTCGTGCCGGCGCCCATGTCGATAACCGCAGCGCCGAGATCGGCCTCGTCATCGGCGAGAACCGAGAGACCGGAGACGTAGGGGCTCGCCACCATCGCCTCGACGGAAAGATGACAGCGCTCGACCACCAGCATCAGATTTCGCGCCGCCGCGACGTCGGTAGTCGCGACATGCATGTCGACGCCGAACCGCGACCCGAGCATGCCGCGCGGATCGCGGATACCGTTGCCGCCGTCGATCGAGTAGCCGATCGGCAGCGAATGCAGGACGGCGCGGCCCTCGCGCATCGAATGCCGGTTGCCGGCCGACAACACCCGCCCGATATCGCCCTCGGATACTTCGGAGCCGGCGATCTTGATTTCCGCCGCGAACAGATCGCTGGCGAGCCGCCCGGCCGAAATCGAAAGCACCACCAACTCGATCTCGACCGACGCCATGCGTTCGGCGCCGTCCACCGCTTGGCGGATCGCCTCTTCGGCCTTGGCCAGATTGACCACGCCGCCTGCCTTGGTGCCGCGCGCCGCAGCGTGGCCGTAACCGACCACCTCGATGGCGTGGCTTCTGCGTGTAAGGACCTGCTGCGGCGGGTGCGGCCGCAGCCGGGCGATCAGGCAGGCGACCTTGCTCGACCCGACATCGAGCGCGGCGACAAGCGCCGTGCGCCGCGGCGACACCGGTTTCATCTTGGGAGTAAGGCCGTAATGCAAGGCGCTCATGCGTCGCCCGCCTTCTTCTTTTTCTTCTCTTTGAGGGCGTCCTCGCGAGCCTGCGCCGCCGCATCGGAAAGGCGTACCGTGACCCGGTCGGGCAATCGCAGATCGACCGAGACGATGTCGCGTGACAGAAGTTTCTTGTCGCGATCGAGCGCCACCAACTGATCCAGCGCCTGCTCGACGTTATTTTCCGGCAGCCGTACGTCGATGCCGTTCTTGAGCCGCAGGTTCCAGCGGCGCTCCGCAACGAGAACCGACGCGCGCAACGCGGACCGGATTTCGGGATAGCGCTCGACGATGACGAGGAAATCGCTGGCCTGCCGCTCGGCGCCTTTTCCGACCACCAGCGGCAGACCGCGATAGCGATCCTCGACAAACGGCTCGAGCACCGTCCCGTCGGTGGCGATGACGCTGACGCGGCCATCCTGCTGCCAGAGCGCAAAGGCCTGGCGCTCCGTGATCGTGATCTGCAAGCGATCCGGGTAAAGCTTGAAAACAGCCGCGTCGGCAATCCACGGGTTCGCCATCAGGCGCTCGCGCGCGGCGCCGGCGTCGAGGAAAAGCAGCGACGCGTGGCCGGTCACGCCGGCGGTGGTGAGGATTTCCTCGCGGCTGACTTCCTTCGGCCCAACGAGCGACACGGCAGCGATCCGGAAACCGGCCGCATTGGCCGCCTGGTCGCGGGCATCCTTCAGCCAATCGACGACACTGGCGACGTGACCGCCGATAACCGCGCCGTAACCGACAGCGCCGGCGAGTAGCAGAACCGACGCGGCAATACCGACGCCGTGCGGCAGCCGCGCGAGCCGCGTGCCCCAGCGTCCGATCCAGCGGCGATAGCGGGCGAACCGGTCGGCGTACGCAAGGCGCAGTTCGTCAGTGGCCGCGTCGAGCGCTTCCGTTCTGCCTGATCCCGGCCCTGGCCCCGACCGCATCAGCGGTTGGTCGAGGCGTCCTCCACCATCCATCGCACCAGCTCGTCGAAAGTGATGCCCGCGTACGCAGCAAGCTCGGGCACCAGCGAAGTTTCGGTCATGCCCGGCTGTGTATTGATCTCAAGACAGACCAGCTCTCCCGTTCCCCGATCGTCGTAGCGAAAGTCCGCGCGGCTCACGCCGCGGCAGCCAAGCGCGTTATGGGCAGCCAAAGAGAGTCTGCGGACCTCCTGGTAAACATTTAGTAAAATTTGCGCGGGGAGAATGTGCCTGGAACCGCCGGCGGCGTATTTCGACTCGTAGTCGTAGAACTGGGTCGTCGGCACGATATCGATGACATCGAGCGCCCGTTCGCCCAGAACGGCGCAGGTCAGTTCCTTGCCGGGAATGTAGCGCTCGATCAAAATTTGTTCGCCGAACGCCCAATCGTCGCGATAAAGCTCCTGCGGCGGATTGGGATGTTCCTCGGTGACGATGAAAACGCCGACGCTGGAACCTTCCGCCATCGGCTTGATGACGTAGGGCGGCGACATGAGATGCCGTTCCGCGGCCTCGATCCGCGACACGATCAAATCTTCGGCGACCGGGATACCGGCGGCACGAAAGATCGCCTTGGCGTAGCCTTTGTGCATGGCGACCGCCGAGGCGAGCACGCCGGAATGGCTGTAGGGAATCCCGAGAACTTCCAGCACGCCTTGCAGCGTGCCGTCCTCGCCGGGCCGGCCGTGCAGCACATTAAGCGCGACGTCGGGCTTGAGCGCGGTCAGCACCGTCGCGACATCGCGGCCGGCGTCGATCGGCGTGACCCGGTAGCCGAGGCGCGTGAGCGCGTCGGCACAGGCCTTGCCCGAGCGCAAAGAAACTTCGCGCTCCGCCGACCAGCCTCCCATCAAAACGGCGACGTGCTTGGTCATGCCCAGCCGGGTGCCTCAGCTAGCTCCGCTGATTCGCTGGGTCACCAATAGAATCCACAATTGGCAAAAGGTCGAGCGGTTCGGGTAACATTGTTCCGGTCGGCTCCGGCAAGCCAGGGGGTCGGCCTCACATGCGGATCGTTGCCGGCAAAAGGTGGCCACCGATGGAGACGCATCAAGTTCGCTATTTCCTCGTCCTCGCGCGGACCTTGAACTTCACCAAGGCGGCGGACGAATGCAACGTGACGCAGCCCTCCCTGACCCGCGCCGTCAAGAAACTGGAAGACGAACTGGGCGGACCATTGTTTCACCGCGAGCGGGCCAACACCCATCTGACCGAGCTAGGCCGCGCCATGCTGCCACATCTGGAGCAAAGCTATCTGGCGGCGCAGTCGGCGCGCGCGCTGGCCGAGGCGCTCAAGAGAGGCGACATCGCGCCCCTGCGGCTCGGATTCACCAACTCCGTATCGAGCCGCCTTTTCACCCATGTCCTCCAGGGCGTGCGGAGCGGCGTGCCGAATTTCGAACTCGCCGTCGAGGCCGGTCCGGAAATCCAGGTTTGCGACGCCATGCTGAAGGGAAACGCCGATCTGGTCGTGCTGGGAGACGGCGGCGCCGTTGCCGAGCGCATGCGGACCTGGCCGCTGTTTCGAGAGAATTTCCGTCTCGTGATGGCAAGCTCCCATCGGCTGGCGGCCAAGACGGCGCTCGTGCTTGAGGACCTCGATAATGAAGACCTGATCGAGCGCACGAACTGCAGCGGCTGCCGGCGATTGCGCCAATTGTGTACGGCGACCGGCGTCATGCCGCGTTTTCGCCATCGCGTCGATAGCGCCGACCAACTCCTCAATCTTGTGCGCGCCGGCTTCGGTGTGGCCTTCGCGCCGCGGAGCGTTGCCCTGCCGGAAGGAGTGGTCGCTCGCCCGATCGAACGGGTGGAGATCGACCGCGAGGTCAGCCTCGCAACGGTTGCGGGACGGCCGTTCTCGGCCGCCACTGACGCGTTCCTCAGACTGGCGCGGTCGCGCGATTGGACTACGGACCTCGCCGCTATCCTCGCTTGAAGCCTTCAAGGGCCTGGAGGATATCCTTCGGATCCATCCGGTAGCGAAAATCAGGGTTCACGTACGCGCGCTCGATCTTCCCGCTTGGCAGAACGAGAAAGCTCGCCGGAATAGGCAGGAACCAGCTGCCGTTGCCGTACACCTTGGACAGATCACGTCCGTGGGCACGATAGTCCCCGATGATGTCGTCGGTCAGACGAAACAGCAGCCCGCATTGCAGGGCGAGCCCGTTATCAAGATCGCTCAGCATTCTGAAATTGATGCCGCGCTCGCGGCTCTTGGCAAATGACAGATGGCCGAGTTCCGGAGAAACACCGATCACCGTCGCGCCGGCCGCCGTGATCGCAGGTGTGGCAGCCGACATCGCCTCAACGGTGGCTGAACAAAACGGACACCATTGTCCCCGATAGAAGTTGATGACCAGCGGCCCGGGCTTCAAAAGTTCCGAGGAGCGGACGAATCCGCCCTCCACGTCCGGAAGCACAAATTCCGGGAACGTATCTCCCTCGCCAAGCGCGCCCTCTGCTGTCGCTGAATCCGTCAGGCGCATCACAAGCGCGTCATAAAGGACACGAAGGGGCGCGCGCACTCCCTGCCTGAGCTCGGCCAACGTCTCGGAGAGAGTGTGCGAATACACCATCGCAGCAACTTAGCCACCGACAAGGGCGATCTCAACACTCGCGTCCATAGCCAACAGCTATCGAATCCTGAGCCAATCGGCAGTTCAGTTTTGTTTTTGTTCGTTGGATGGTGCGCCGCCTTTGAGGCCCATCTGCAAATGCAGAACGCCAAAAAAAGAGGACACGTTGACCATGCAAACAACATCTCAGCGAACACGGATGGCCGCAGTACTGGCAGGCTTAGCCCTGGTGCTGGTCTCTGCCGGCGCTCATGCCGGGGATTGCCCCGCCGGCAAAGAGGGCGTCGACCTCACCAAACCCGGACCCACAAAGCCATCGGGCGTCACCGACACGATCATCGCCTCGATCGATCTCTCGCCGATGGGAGGCGGATTGGCGGGCCGCAAGATGCGGATGCGCAAGCTCGTCGTCGAGCCGGGCGGCATTGTGCCATGGCATAGTCACGAGGCGCGTCCCGCCAACATCTACATCATTTCCGGTTCGATCACCGAATATCGCAGCAGCTGCGCCGTCCCCATCGAGCATGGCGCCGGCGACGTGACCGCCGAATTCGGACCGCTGGCGCACTGGTGGAAGAACAATACCAAACACGCGGCGGTTTTGATCTCGGCCGATCTTCTTCCCCCGGACATGAGCCCCGACGAAAGCATGTGATGTCATGGTGGGGAGACTCCTGATCGTCGGGCTCATCAGCTTTTTGACGCTGGTGGACCTGTTCGCCGCTCAGGCCATTCTGCCAGAGCTCGTTCGGGCATACCAAACGACTCCGGCAATGATGGGCGTCGCGGTGAACGCCAGCACCATCGGAATGGCCGCGGCCGGCGTGGTCGTCGCGCTGGCCAGCCGCGGGCTCAACCAGCGCCGTGGCATCTGGATCAGTCTCGCGCTGCTGGCGATCCCGACAACGTTACTGGCGAGTGCGCCCGATATCCGGTGGTTCATGACGCTTCGCATTGCGCAAGGACTCTGCATGTCGACCGCTTTCACGCTGACGATGGCGTATCTTGCCGAGCAATCGGGCGCAGACGACGTGGCAAGCGCGCTCGCCGCTTATGTCACGGGCAACGTGATGAGCAACCTCGTCGGCCGCGTGATGGCGGCCGCCGTGACCGACAGTATCGGATTGCGCGGCAATTTCTACGCGTTTGCGGCGCTCAACCTTGCCGGTGCGGCGGTTGTTTATTTTGGCCTGTCGCGAACGGAGCCAATGCAGGCGGCGACGACGACGATGGGCGGTCCGATGACCGTTCTGCGGACACATCTGCGTAATCCGGCGCTGCGGACGACCTTCGGTATCGGCTTCCTGATCCTGTTCGCATTCATCGCCACCTTCACTTACGTCAACTTCGTGCTGGTGCGCGGCCCGATCTCCCTGTCGATGATGTCGGTCGGCCTGGTCTATTTCGTCTTCGTGCCGTCAGTCATCACCACCCCTTTCGCCGGAACGCTCGTTCGCCGGATCGGCGCGCGATCGGCGTTCCTCGCGGCGATCGTGGTGGCGTTGGCGGGCCTGCCTCTTCTGCTGCTGCCCCGGCTAGCGCCAATCCTTGCCGGTCTGGCGTTGGTCGGCGTCGGGACGTTTTTTGCCCAGGCGGTAGCTACCGGATTCGTCGGCCGGGCGGCCGAGACCGATCGCGCCTCGGCGAGCGGCATCTACCTCGCCTGCTACTATGTCGGCGGCATTGCCGGCAGCGTGATACCCGGCATCGTCTTCGAACGCTTTGGCTGGCCGGCCTGCGTTGCCGCAACCGCCATAGCCCTTGCGCTGGCAGCTCTCCTCGGAACCGCGCTGAAACTGCCGGCTTCGTTGCCGCTCTCCGCGCGAACGGCGCAACCCTGATCCAACTCGCAAATTTGGGCCATGGCACAAACTATAGAATCTCAAAAACTGGATCGCGGCGCACTGGGCCAGATCGTCCTGGTGTTGCAAGGGGGCGGTGCGCTCGGCGCCTATCAGGCCGGCGTCTACCAGGCGCTCAGCG
This sequence comes from uncultured Alphaproteobacteria bacterium, assembly GCA_963850245.1. GTDB lineage: Bacteria > Pseudomonadota > Alphaproteobacteria > Rhizobiales > Xanthobacteraceae > BOG-931. The sequence continues at coordinate 392,763 of CAWKLA010000008.1, forward strand.
AGGCCGGTATCGAGCCGGACTGGGTGATCGGCACTTCGATCGGCGCCATCAATGCGAGCCTGATCGCCGGCAACCCGCCTGAATTGCGCTTGCGACGCCTCGAAGAGTTCTGGCGCCGGGTCACGCGCCCGGCACTGGCGCAGCTTGTGGCAGCGGCGCCGTTACTCGGCCCGTGGACTGCGAACATGATGACAATCGCCGGTGGGCTCACGAATTTCTTCGAGCCTAACCTCGTGGCCTTCTTCAGCCCGGTCTCATTGGGCTCCGAACGTTCCGGTTATTATTCGACCGAACCGCTGGAACGGACACTCGGAGAGTTGATCGACCTCTCACTGTTGAACAAGGGCCAGCCGCGTCTGACGGTCGGAGCCGCGAAGGTGCAGACCGGCGAGATGCGTTATTTCGACAGTCGCGACTGCGAACTGACCATAAAACACGTGATGGCGTCCGGGGCATTGCCGCCGGCCTTCCCCGCCGTCCGCGTCGACGACGATCTTTATTGGGATGGGGGCATTCTCTCCAACACGCCCGTGGAAGCAATATTCGACGACTATCCGCGGCGCAGCGGGCTGATATTCGCGGTCCACATGTGGGCCCCCAACGGACCCGAGCCGGACTCGATCGCGAAGGTTCTGGCGCGTCAAAAAGATCTTCAATATGCGAGCCGCGCGGCAAGTCACATCGCGCGTCAAAAGCAATTGCACAAGCTGCGCCATATCATCCGCGAACTTGCGGAAAAGTTGCCGCCCGAAATCGCGCGTACACCCGAGGTTCGGGAACTGGCCTCGTATGGCTGCGTCACGCGCATGCACGTCGTCCGCCTGCTGGCACCGGCACTCGCCGGCGAGGACCACGCCAAGGACATCGATTTCAGCCGCACCGGCATCCAGAACCGATGGCGGGCGGGATATGCCGATACGCGTCGGGTGCTGGCACAGGCGCCGTGGGCGGGAAACTTCGATCCGCTGGAGGGATTCATCCTGCACGAGGCGGAAGCGGGCAAGATGACGTTCGAAGGCTGAGAGACCAGAGCGCGATACGAGAACAGCCACTCTCGCCGCCGCCCGACGCGGCGGCCTAGCGCGACACCCCGATCCGCTTGATTTCCCATTCCAGCTCAACGCCGGAATGTTCTTTGACCTGCCGGCGCACCGTCTCGCCGAGCGTCTCGATGTCGGCCGCGGTCGCAGCGCCGAGATTGATCAAAAAATTGCAGTGCAACTCCGATACCTGCGCGTCGCCAAGGCGCAAGCCGCGGCAACCGGCGGCATCAATTAGCTGCCACGCTTTTTGCCCCGGCGGATTCTTGAAAGTGGAACCGCCGGTGCGGCTTTTGATCGGCTGCGTCGCCTCGCGCGACTCGGTGATCTTGTCCATCTCCGCCGCGATGACGGCGGCATCGCCGGGCCGGCCCTGGAACACCGCCTGGGTGAAGATGACGTCGTCGGCAACGCCGCAGTGCCGATAGCTGAAATCCATCTCGGCATTGGCGTAGACGTGGAGCGCGCCGCGGCGATCGACGCCGCGGGCTTCGACCAACACATCCCTGGTCTCGCCGCCATAGGCGCCGCCATTCATGCGCAGCGCGCCGCCGATCGCGCCCGGGATCCCGCGCAGGAACGAAAGCCCGGCGATGCCGGCTTCCTGTGCCGCGCGGGCGACCTTCACGTCCGGAACCGCAGCGCCGGCGCGCACGTGCATGCCCTCGACGGCGACCTCGCCAAAGCCGCGGCCAAGCCGCACCACCACGCCCGGAATCCCGCCGTCGCGGACGATAAGATTGGAGCCAAGGCCGATCACGGTGACGGCGATATCGCCGGGCAATTTGCCGAGCAGGTAGGACAGATCCTCCTCGTCCTCCGGCATGAACAAGACTTGCGCCGGCCCGCCGACCCGGAACCAGGTCAACTCGGCGAGCGACTGGTTCGGCAACAGCCGCCCGCGCAACGCCGGCATCTTCGACCGCAGATCGGCCGCGATATCGGGAAAGCTCATGCAGCCGCCCCGACCACCCGATCGAGCCACGCCGAGAAGACTTTTTCTCCGAGGTCACGCGTCGCCGGCCCAAATTCTCGCGCTTGCGTGCGCAACGCGCGCGGATCGATACCGGCCTTGCCGAGCTCGACGGTGTGGCCGACCAGCCAGCTTTCCAGACGCGCCGGCTCCGTCTCCAGATGAAACTGCAACGCGAGCTGCGACGGCGTGCGCATGAAAGCCTGCACCGGGCAATGCTGCGTCGAGGCGAGCCGCGTGCAGCCCGCGGGCAACTCGCAATTATCCCCGTGCCAGTGCAGAACCGGCGTGACGCCGAGCGGACCGAGAACTGACGCGCGTCCTTCGCCGGTGAGCGTCAGCGGCGCCCAGCCAATCTCCTTGACCGGGCCCGGCGCGACACCGGCGCCGAGCGCCGCCGCCATCATCTGCGCGCCGAGGCAAATGCCGAGCATCGGTTTGTTCGCCCGCAGACGCGCCGCGATCGCTGCGACCTCATCGGCAATGAACGGATAGGCGTCGCGCTCGTAGACGCCGATCGGACCGCCCAGCACAATCAGGAGATCGGGCGCGCCGAGCGTCTGTGCGTCGATCGGCTCCACGCCCGCGTCGTGATAGCGGACGTCATAGCCGCGCGAGGTGACCAGCGGGCCGAGCAGTCCGAGATCTTCGAAGGTAACGTGGCGAACCGCCAGGCAGTCTTTGCTCATGTATTCTTCGCGAAATTGTCGATGCGGCGCGGTTGTTTTCAGAAGAAGCGGCAGCCTCTCCCGGTCATGCTTTACTCCGCCGCCAGTTCTCCCGGCAGAGCGTAGGCCCATTGCGTGATCGATCCGGCGCCGAGGCAAACAACGTAATCACCGGCCTGCGCCATTCCCGCGACATGCGAGGCTAGTCTTTCAGGGCTGTCGAGCGGGATGACATGGCGATGCCCATGCGTGCGCAATCCTTGCACCAGGGCGTCGCGGTCGGCGCCTTCGATCGGCGCTTCGCCGGCCGGATAGACATGCGCGACGATGACCGCGTCGGCATCGTTGAAGCAGGTGCAGAACTGCTCGAACAAAGCTGCCAACCGCGTGTAGCGATGCGGCTGCACGACGGCGATCACCTGGCCCTTGGTCAATTCCCGGGCCGCCTTGAGAACCGCCGCGATCTCGACCGGGTGATGCCCGTAGTCGTCGATGATGGTGACGCCGTTCCACATGCCGGTCCGGGTGAACCGTCGCCGCACGCCGCCGAACTGGGCGAGCGCTTCCTTGATGCGGCTGTCGTCGACGCCGAGTTCGTAGGCGACCGCGATCGCCGCCGTGGCATTGAGCGCGTTGTGGCGCCCTGGCATCGGCAGCGCAATGTTCTTGATCTCGCGCACAAACTGGCCGGACCGGTCGCGCAACGCGATGGTGAACAACGATGTGCCGCCGGCGTGGCTGACCTCGACGAGCCGCACGTCGGCCTGCGGGTTCTCGCCATAGGTGACGACACGGCGATCCTCGATGCGAGCGACGAGGCTCTGCACCACCGGATGATCCGTGCACATCACCGAGAAGCCGTAGAAGGGCACATTCTCCACGAAGGCGCGAAACGCATCCTGCACCGCCTCGAAGCTCTTGAAGTGATCGAGATGCTCGGGATCGATGTTGGTGACGATGGCGATATCCGCCGGAAGCTTGAGAAACGTGCCGTCCAATTCATCGGCCTCGACCACCATCCACTCGCCGGCGCCGAGCCGCGCATTGGTGCCATAGGCGTTGATGATGCCGCCATTGATCACCGTCGGGTCGAACCCGGCGGCATCGAGCAGCGCCGCCACCATCGACGTGGTCGTCGTCTTGCCGTGCGTGCCGGCGATGGCGACGCAGCTTTTGAGCCGCATCAGTTCCGCCAGCATCTCTGCGCGGCGTACCACCGGCAGCCGACCGGCGCGCGCCTCCACCAGTTCCGGATTGTCCTGCTTGATGGCCGATGAGACGACGACGACCCCGGCATTGCCGAGATTGCCGGCGGCATGTCCGATCGCGATCTTCACGCCCTTTTCGCGCAACCGTTTGACGTTGGCGCCCTCGGCCTGATCGGAGCCCTGCACGACATAGCCGAGGTTCACCATGACCTCGGCGATGCCGCTCATGCCGATGCCGCCGATGCCGACGAAATGCACCGGACCGATGTCGCGCGGTAGCTTCATGGGGTCTCCCTGCGGCGAAAATGCCGAAACCGCAAACCTACTGGTTTGCGCCGGCCGCCGCCACCGTCAGGACCAGATCGGCCAGCCGGTCGGCGGCGTCGACCCGGCCGATCGAGCGGGCGGCCGAAGCCATGGCGGTCAGCCGCTGCGGTTCGGCCAAAAAAGAGGCGATCTCGGTGGCGAGCCGCCGCGGCGTAAAGTCGTCCTGCACCAGCCGGACGGCGCCGCCGGCAGTTTGCAGGACGCCGGCGTTGGCGAATTGATCCTGATCAAGCGCGTGCGGCAATGGCACCAGGATCGACGGCCGTCCGATCACGGAAAGCTCGGCAACGGTAGAGGCTCCCGCGCGCGCCACGATCAGATGGCTCGCCGCCATGCGCGCCGGCAGGTCGAGGAAAAAGGGCGCGATTTCAGCGCTGACACCGAGACTGTCGTAGGCGCCACGGACGCGCCCTAGATCCTCGTCGCGGGCCTGCTGCACGATCGCCAGTCGCCCACGCAGCGCCGGATCGATTTGGCCAATCGCAGCTGGAACCACGTCGGCCATGACGCGGGCGCCCTGGCTGCCGCCGAAAACGAGGACGCGCAGCGGATCGTTCACCGCCGGGTAAGGCACGGCCGCCGCCGCGACGACCGCGGGCCGTACCGGATTGCCGGTCAGCGTTGCCTTGGCGGCCAGTACCGGCTGATCGCGGAAAACGTCGGGGAAGCTCGTGGCGATGGCGCTGACCCGCGGCGCCAGCAGCCGGTTCGCCCGGCCGATCACTGCGTTGGCGTCATGCACCACGGTTGGAACACCGCGCCAAGCCGCCGCGAGGACCGGCGGCAGCGTCGGATAACCACCGAAGCCCACCACCGCGCCGGGCTTGAGGCGGCCGATCAACGCCCAGGCCTGAGCGAAGCCGGCGGTGAGCGTCGTCGCGGTCCGCAATAGTGCGATCGGGTTGCGCGCACGCAGCGTCGCGCTGGGGATGACGTGAACGGCGCCTTCGACAAACGCGCCGCCGTAGCGCGCTGCGCGGCGGTCGGTTGCGAGATGAACGGCAATGCCGCGCTGGATCAGGGCCGCGGCAAGCGCCTCGGCCGGAAACAGGTGCCCGCCGGTTCCGCCGGCAGCGACCAAGACCGGCGCGCCACGCGGCGCCAGCATCACGCCGCGCTCGCAGCGAGCATCGGACCGGCGGAAAGGTGCGCCTGCGGCCGCTCGCGGGTCAGCGCGATGAGCATTCCCATGCCGTAAGCGAGCGAGATGAGCGACGAGCCGCCATACGAAATGAACGGCAGCGTCATTCCCTTCGCCGGCATGAGGTGCAGATTCACGGCCATGTTGATGGTCGATTGCAGCCCAAAGAGGATCGCGAGACCGGCTGCGGCAAAGCGGACGAACGCGTCTTCGTTGCGCATCGCCTTGACCAGAGCGCGGATGACAATAAAGGCAAACAAAGACACCAGAATGAGACAGAGCACAACGCCAAATTCCTCGCCCGCGACGGCGAAAACGAAATCGGTGTGGCCTTCCGGCAGAATGCGCTTGATCGTGCCTTCACCCGGACCGCGCCCGAACCAGCCGCCGCGAACAAACGACTCGGTCGCGATGTCGATGTTGAAGGTGTCGCCGGACGCCGGATCGAGGAAGCGGTTGATGCGCTGCGCGACATGCGGAACCGTATAGAAAGCCGTGAGCAGGCCGACGCTCGCCGTCGCACCGAGGCCGAGCACCCAGATGAAGCGCATCCCGGCCATGTAGAACAGCGCGCCCCACACCAAAGTGATGAGCATGGTCTGGCCGAAGTCCGGCTGGATCACGAGCAGGCTTACGACCACCGCCAGCAGAACCAACGCGACCGTGTTCGCCGGCATGTCGGGGCGCTTGCTGGATTCGCCAAACAGCCACGCGATCAGAACCACGAAGGCCGGCTTGAGGAATTCAGACGGCTGGATGTTCATGCCCAGGATCACCAGCCAGCGTCGCGCACCCTTGATCTCGGCGCCGAAATAGGGCGTCGCGGCAACCAGGATCAGGCTGACGGCAAAAACGATCAGCGCCAATTTGCGGATCTGGCGCGGCGTCAGGAACGATGTCGTGAGCAGCACCGCGGCGGCGGGAATAAGAAAGAACACCTGGCGGTTGACGAAATGGAACGGGTCGATGCCGATGCGCGCGGCTACCGGCGGGCTCGCGGCCAGACAAAGGATGATGCCGCCGAGCATCAGCGCGCCCAGCGCCGCCAGCGTCAGCCGGTCAATTGTCCGCCACCACTCGCTTAACGGCGTAGGCTGCGCGCGCGAAGCCATGACGTCCCCAGGAAGGGGGTCCCCAATGGAAATCCCGGCCCCAGTGGTGACACCGCGATGGTTTCTAGGGGATTAAGAAGCGCATTTTCCTCGTCATCGCGAGGCGCGGGCGGCGCGGCCTCGAAGATGGCCGCCGCCCTCAGGGCGAGTCGGTTCACTTTATTCCCGGCAGTGCGCGGACGAGGGCCCGGAAGGCGTCGCCGCGGACCTCGAAATTGCGGTACTGATCGAACGAGGCGCAGGCCGGCGAGAGCAGGACGACCGGCTCCCGCGCCGGCGAGGCTTGCGCGTCCCGCGCGGCGGCGGCGAGGGCTTTGTCGAGGGTGCCGGTGATTTCGTACGGAACGGCGTTCGCCAGCGTTGCCGCAAACTCATCGGCCGCCTCGCCGATCAGATAAGCCTTGCGAATGCGCGGAAAAAACTCCCGCAGCGATTCGATGCCGCCGGTCTTGGGTTTGCCGCCGGCGATCCAGAATATGTCGCCAAAGCAGGCCAGCGCTTGCGCGGCGGAGTCCGCATTGGTCGCCTTCGAATTGTTGACGAAGAGAACCGCGTCGCGGCGGCCGACCTCCTCCATGCGATGCGCCAGTCCGGGAAATGAGCGCAGCCCGGCTTGGATCGCTTCGGGCGAAAGACCGAGCGCCAGTGCCGCCGCTACGGCGCAGGCGGCGTTCTGCGCATTGTGCAGCCCGCGCAACGCGCCAATGCCGCCGATGTCGGCAACCGGCGCGGCGTTGCCGCCGGCGGCGTGCACGATCCGCTGTCCTTCGACATAAATTCCGTCCGGGACGGCGTGCCTGACCGACACCCGCACCACCCGTTTGCCGGAATGCGCAAGGCGATCGGCGGCGGCGCGGCACCATTCGTCGTCGACGCCGACGATGGCGGTCCCGTTATCCGGAACACCGGCGACCAGCCGTTCCTTCACCGCACCGTAATGCTCCATCGTGCCGTGGCGATCGAGATGATCCTCGCTGAGATTGATGAGAATCCCGACCGAGGGATCGAGCGAAGGCGCGAGATCGATCTGATACGACGAGCATTCGACGACGTGAACGCGGACGGGCTGGATTTCGCCGGTCTGCGGCGGCGCCAGCGACAGGATCGCGGTGCCGATATTGCCGCCGAGCTGCGCGTCCATGCCCGCGGCCGCCGCGAGATGCGCGATCAACGCCGTGGTGGTGGATTTGCCGTTGGTGCCGGTGATGGCGACGAAAGGCGCGTCGGGTGCCAGATGGCGGCGTTCGCGGCAGAACAACTCGATGTCGCCGATCACCGGGACGCCGGCGCGTTGCGCCAGTTCCACGGTCCAGTGCGGCAGGGGATGCGTGAGCGGAACGCCGGGCGTCAGCACCAGCGCCGCCAGCCGCGACCAATCGACATCGTGCAGGTCGGCGGTGGGAATGCCGGCAGCGGTGGCTTTCGCTACGCTGTCCGCGCTGTCGTCAAAGGCGATGACGTCGGCGCCTCCGGCCAGCAGCGCGCTCGCGCTCACCAGCCCGGAGCCGCCCAAGCCGAACACGGCGACCTTTTTGCCGGCGAAGGTCGTGATCGGTATCACGGGGGGATTACCGCAGCTTCAGGGTCGAAAGCCCCGCCAGCGCAAGCACGACGGAGACGATCCAGAAGCGGATGACGATCTGCGGCTCGGTCCAGCCGAGCTGCTCGAAGTGATGATGGATCGGCGCCATGCGGAAGACGCGCTTTCCCGTCAGCTTGAACGACAGCACCTGGACGATCACGGAGACGGCTTCGAGCACGAACAGGCCGCCGATGACCGCCAACACGATCTCATGCTTGGTGGCGACCGAAATCGCGCCGATCATGCCGCCGAGCGCGAGCGAGCCGGTGTCGCCCATGAAGATCGACGCCGGCGGCGCGTTGAACCAGAGAAAGCCCAGTCCCGCTCCCACCACCGCGCCACATAACACCGCGAGTTCGCCGGTTCCGGGCACGTAATGGATTTGCAGATAATCGGCGAACACGGCGTTGCCGGAGAGATACGCGATCATGCCGAAGCTCGCGCTGGCGATCATCACCGGAACGATGGCGAGCCCGTCGAGACCGTCGGTCAGATTGACCGCGTTTCCGGCGCCGATGACGATGAAGATGGCGAACAGAACATAGAACCAGCCGAAATTGATCACGAGTTCCTTGAAGAACGGCAGGACCAGCGACGTGGAGAATGGTCCCCGCCCGAGCTCGACGAAAAGCGCGCAAGCCACCGCGGCGATCAAGGCTTCGATGCCGATGCGCGCAAGACCTGGAAACGCATTGTGTGTTTGCTTGGTGACTTTCAGATAGTCGTCATAGAAGCCGACCAGCCCGAAGCCGAGCGTCACCATCAACACCACCCAGACGTAAGGGTTGCTCGGGTTGGCCCACAACAGGGTCGACACCACCATGCCGGAAAGGATCATCAGTCCGCCCATCGTCGGCGTGCCGGCCTTGGTGATGAGGTGCGACTTGGGACCATCGGCGCGGATCGGCTGGCCTTTGCCCTGCAGCAGCCGCAGCCGGTCGATCATGACCCGGCCGAACAGGAACACGAACAGCAGCGCGGTGATGACTGCGCCGCCGGTGCGGAACGTGATGTAGCGGAAAACGTTGAAGACGGTGACTTTGTCCGACAGATCGACCAGCCAATAGAGCATCGCCTCAACCCTGTGCGGACGCGGTTTGCAACGTATCAGGCTCCGCATTGTCCCGGCGCACCGAGAGCCGTTGCAGCGCCTTGACGATGGGCGCCATGCGCGAACCGAGGGAGCCCTTGACCATGACGGCGTCGCCGGCACGGATCGCGGACAGCACCTGCGCCTCGAGCGCGGCGGAGTCCTCTGCATAGCCGCCACGACGGCCGGCGGGAAGGGCCTGCCACAAGGCGCGCATCAGCGGCCCGCAACAGAACACCAGGTCAATCGAATTCGCGGCCACCGGCTCCAGGAGGCCGCGGTGGAGCGACCGCCCGCGCGGGCCCAGTTCGAGCATGTCGCCGAGCACGGCGATACGCCGTCCTTGCGGTCCGATCGGCGTCTGGCCAAGCAGCGCGAGCGATGCCGCAACGGAAGCGGGATTGGCGTTGTAGCTGTCGTCGATGACGACCGCCCGGCCACCCGGAAGTTCGACCTCGATCAGCGCCCCGCGCCCTGAAGTCGGCTTGAACTCGGAGAGCGCCAGCGCCGCCAAAGCGAGGTCGGCTCCGGCGAGCGCGACCGCAGTGAGCACCGCGAGCGAATTGTGCACGAGATGACGGCCGGGCGTGCCGATCTTGTAGGTTAGTTCGGTGCCGAGGATATCGGCCTGGACGGTCGAGCATTCGGCGTGAAGTGCGTATTTGATCAAACGCGCGTCGGACTTGGCATGCTCGCCGAACGACACGACGCGTCCGACGCCGGCTTCTTTCGCACGGCGCCTCAGCCGCCCGAATTGCGCGATGTCGTGATTGAGGACGGCGGCGCCGTCCGGTTCAAGTCCGAGGAAGATCTCGGCCTTGGCGTCGGCGATTTTGGCGAGCGTGCCAAGAAATTCCAGATGCACCGGCGCGATCGTCGTGATGATCGCGACGTGAGGGCGCGCGAGGCGCGACAACGGCTCGATCTCGCCGGGGTGATTCATCCCCATTTCCAGAACCGCATAGCGCGCGCTCGCCGGACAGCGCGCGAGCGACAGCGGGACGCCCCAATGGTTGTTGTAGGAGGCGACCGACGCATGCGTTTCGCCGTCCTGAGACAGCGCGAGCCGCAACGCTTCCTTGGTGCTGGTCTTGCCGACAGAGCCGGTAACACCGATCACCTTGGCGTTCGTCCGCGCCCGGGACGCGGCGGCGAGGGCGCGCAAGCCCTCAAGCACATCGGGAACAACCAACAGCGGCGCACCCGCCGGCATCGAGGCGCGCCGCTCGACGGCGACGACGGCAAGACCTGCCTTGGCTGCGAGCGCGGCAGGGACGAATTCGTGGCCGTCGCGTCGATCGGCGATGGCGAAAAATGCGTCGCCGCGGCCGATGCTGCGGCTGTCGATCGAGAGGCCCGATACGGATTGCGGCAGCTCGCCCTGTCGCTCGGCGCCCATCGCCGCCGCCATCTCAACGACCGTCCACAACGGCTGGGCGCTCATGCGGCAAGCTCCTTAAGCGCCGCGGCGACGGCTTCATGGTCGCTGAACGGCACCACCCGGTCGCCGATGATTTGGCCGGTTTCATGGCCTTTGCCGGCGATCAGCAGGACGTCGCCGGCGCGCAGTTCGGCGATCGCGGTACGGATCGCCGCGCTGCGGTCGCCGATCTCGACCGCACCGGTTGCCGCCGCCATGATGGCGGCGCGAATGGTGGCGGCGTCCTCGCTGCGCGGATTGTCGTCGGTGACGATCACGCGATCGGCGTTGGCAGCGGCGACGGCGCCCATCAACGGCCGCTTGCCGCGGTCGCGGTCGCCGCCGGCGCCGAACACGACAACCAGCCGGCCGCTCACGGCGGGCCGCAACGCCTCCAGTGCCTTCGCGAGCGCATCGGGCTTGTGCGCATAGTCGATGAAGATCGGCGCGCCGCGACTTGAACCGACAAGCTCCAGCCGTCCCTTGGCGCCGGTCAGATGTTCGAGCGCCGGGAACACCGCGCGCGGATCGCCGCCGGTCGCAATTGCGAGCCCGGCAGCCAGGAGCGCGTTCTCGACCTGAAATTCGCCGACCAGCGGCAACCGCACCTGAAAGCTCTTGCCGCCATGTTCGATCCGAAGCATCTGGGTAAAGCCGTCGATGGCGGATTCGACAAGCCGGATTCCGGTTCCCGCACGTCCGATGCTGATGATGTTGAGACCGCGGGCTTTCGCGGCGGCGACGACCGCGTCCGCGCGCGCATGATCGACATCGATGACCGCGCTGCCCCCCGGCACGACAAGCGCCTCGAACAGCCGGAGCTTTGCGGCGAGATAAGCTTCGAAACTCGGATGATAATCGAGATGATCGCGCGTGATGTTTGTAAACGCCGCTGCTGCGATGCGCAGCCCGTCCAGACGATATTGATCGAGCCCGTGCGACGACGCCTCGATCGCAAGATGCGTCACGCCCTCTCCCGCGAGCGCATCGAGCGAACGATGCAGCGCCACCGGGTCGGGCGTGGTGAGCGAGCCGTAGGTCTCGCCGCGCGGCGAAACAATGCCGACCGTGCCGACGCTCGCCGCCTGATAGCCGAGCGCCGCCCAGATCTGGCGCGTGAACGCCGCAACCGAGGTTTTGCCACTGGTGCCGGTGACGGCCGCAATGGTCGGCGGCTGCCGCGGGTAAAGCCTTGCGGCGATAAGCGCCAGCGCGCGCCGGGGATTGCCGGTCTGCACGAAAGCGACGCCCTCGCGTAGCGGCGCGTCGGGCCGCCGTTGCGCCACCACGGCCACAGCACCGGCGGCGATCGCCGGCCCGATGAAGTTGAGGCCGTCGGTCTTGCCGCCTTCGATCGCCACGAAAATATCGCCGGGTCTTGATCGCGCGCGAGTCGGCGGACACGCCGCCAATGTCGAGAGCGGCGGCAGGCGTCTCGATTTCGGCGTCGGCAGGAAGAACGTCGCGAAGCTTCATGGCGGTTCGCTCTAGAGCACGATCCGGAAAAGTGGAAAGCGGTTTTCCGAAGCGATCATGCTCCATCGAAGATGTCGGAGCGGCAACCGGATCACGCCACGCGACCGCGCTCCAACGCGGCCCCCGCCTTACCTGCTTTCCTTTACCGAGGCCAGTATCAATTGATCGGCCGGCGGCAGGTTCATGCGCGGCTGGATACCGAGCAGCGGCGCGATGCGTGCGACCACCGCCGCTCCGGTCGGCACGGCATTCCAGCCCGAAGTCTTGAAACCATGCGTCTCCGGCGTGGCATGCGGTTCATCGAGCATGATCAGCAGCACGTACCGCGGCTGGTCCGCCGGCATTACCGCCATGAAATCGGTCAGCACCTTGGTCTTGGAATAGCGGCCGAACACCACCTTGTCGGCGGTTCCGGTCTTGCCGCCGATGTAATAACCCTTCACGTCGGCCTTCGAGGCGGTGCCCTTTTCGACATTGAGCCGCATCAGATAGCGCATGAGCTCGCTTGTTTCGGGCTTGATGACGCGCTTGCCGATCGCCTGTGCCTCCGCCTCGGATCGTTTGAGGAAGGTCGGCGGAATCAAGATGCCGCCGTTCATCAGCGCTGCGACCCCCATCACTGCCTGCAACGGCGCGACCGACAACCCGTGCCCGAAGGCGATGGTGATGGTGTTGAGCTCGCCCCATCGTTTGGGAACGATCGGCTCGGCGCTTTCCGGCAATTCCGTTCGCAGCCGGTCGAGCTGACCCATTTTTTTCAGGAAGGCCTTGTGTCCCTCGATGCCGACCGCCATCGCGATCCGCGCCGCGCCGATGTTCGACGAGTAGGTGAAGATTTCCGGCACCGACAGCGCACGCTGCATCGGCTCGAAATCATGGATGTCGAACTTGCCGTAATGCAGCGGGTTATGCGCGTCGAACGACGACTTCAACGTGGCCTTGCCGGAATCGAGCGCCATGGCGACGGTGAACGCCTTGAAGGTCGATCCCATTTCGAAGACGCCGGTGGTCAATCGGTTGATGCGCGTCGGGTCGAGGGCCTCGTGCGGATTGTTGGGGTCGTAGTCCGGTACCGAAACCATCGCGACAATTTCGCCGGTGCGAACGTCGAGGACGATGCCGGCGGCGGCGATCGTGCTGAATTTGGCGCGGGCGGCGAGCAGTTCATCGCGCAGCGCGTGCTGCACGCGCAGATCGACGGCGAGATCGACCGGGTTTTGCAGGCGGTCGGTGGCGAGGCCAGCCATATGCAGCGCGGCGAGACCGTGCCCGTCGAGCCACCGTTCCATGCCGGCGATGCCCTGGTTGTCGATATTGACGTGGCCGATCACATGGGAGACTTCGGGACCGCTCGGGTAATCGCGCTTGTTCTCATTGAGAAAGCCGATGCCGGGAAGACCTTGTTTGTAGATTGCTCGCTGCTGTTCCGCCGTGATGTCGCGCTTGAGCCAGACAAAGCCGCGCTTCGACGAAAGCCGCTCGCGGAGCTCCGTCGCGTCGAGATCGGGCAGATCGGCAGTGAGGAGTTCGACCGCTTCGTCCACGTCGATCAACCGGCGCGGCTCGGCGTAGAGCGAGGGCACGCGCACGTCGGTAGCCAGAACTTCGCCGTTGCGATCGAGAATGTCCGGACGCGCCGTCGCGATGGCGTCGCCGCCGCCGACCCGATGCACCGTCCGGCTGTCCGACGCGATGCCGAACATGACGAGCCGCAACGCGATGACGGAATAGACCGCCGCAAAAGCGACGATCGCCAGCCCGACGCGGGCACGAGCCTTGGCGCTGCGATCGACCCTGTTGCCGTAGAGCATGTTGCGCACGAACCGCCGCCGCCATGACTCGACGGGCGCCCCCACGAGCGGCGCGGTAGATGTCGGCGAAGCTGCCTCGGCGATGGCGCTCATCGGTCTTCCCGCCCCGATTTGGTGACAGGCGCAGCCGTTTCGTCAGCGTCGTCGGATGACGGCGCCGCGCCCGGCGCCTGCGCCGGGACGCTCCCGGTTATGGGCGCGGGCTCCTCGAGATTCTCGATGACGGCGCCGATGGGATCGGCGCTGTCGGGCTTGACGAATTGCGGCGGACGATCCGGCAGCTGGTTGAGCTGGTCGAACTGATACGGCGTGATGGGCTTGAGCTGCAGGAAGCGCTTGGTGAGCGCCTCGATGCGTGCGGGATTTTCAAGCTCGCCCCATTGCGCGCGCAACGCGGCGATGGCGTCGCGCTCGCGCCGCACCTCACCGCGAATCTTGGCGAGGCGCTCGGCCTGCACGGTGGAATCGAATTTGATGCGGTAAACGTAGGCCGCGGCGAGGATGAGAGCGCAGATCACGACGAGGTTGAGAGCGCGCAGGATCATGGGCGCCCCCGCATGACGTCGGCGAGTGAAGGCAGCCGCGGCAACATCGTTCCAATCGCCGCTTCGCGCGGCGCGGCATCGGTCCGCTCCGCCGCGCGCAGCTTTGCCGAACGGGCGCGCGGGTTGGCCGCGATCTCGGCGTCGTCCGCGGTTTCCGGACGGCGCGTCAGGACGCTGAAAGTCGGCGGGGCCGCCGTGATCTCGGGCTGATGCCGAGAGAAGGCGGGCGCGCGGGAGCGTTCGTTGAGGAAATTCTTGACGATGCGGTCCTCGAGCGAATGGAAGGCGACAACGACAAGCCGGCCCATGGGCTTAAGGATGTGCTCGGCGGCAACGAGTCCTTCCGCCAGTTCGGCGAGCTCCTCGTTGACGAAGATGCGCAGCGCCTGGAACGTCCGGGTCGCCGGGTGGATCGCGCCGTCGCGGGCGTGCACGACTTTCGCGACGATCTCAGCCAACGCAAGCGTCGTATCGATCGGCTGCACGGCCCGCGCCCGCACGATCGCGCGAGCGACTGCGCGGGCATGACGCTCCTCTCCGAGCGTCGCGATGATGGCCGCGAGTTCGCGCTCACCCGCGATGGCAACCACGTCGGCAGCGGTCGGCCCTTGCCGGCCCATGCGCATATCGAGCGGCCCGTCGAACCGAAACGAGAAGCCGCGCTCCGCTTCGTCAAGCTGCATGGACGAGACGCCGAGATCGAACACGACGCCGTCGACCGTCGCCGCGCCGGCGATCGATTGCAGGTTGGACAGCCGGTCCTCGATCAGATCGAGACGGCCATGCGCTTGCGTGACGAGATCGGCGCCGCGCGCGATCGCGCTTTGATCGCGGTCGATGCCGATGACGCGCGCGCCCGGCGTCGCCAGAATTGCGCGGCTATAGCCGCCGGCGCCGAATGTTGCGTCGACATAGACTCCGCCGTCGCGGACCGCGAGCCACTCCACCGCGCGGCCGGCAAGGACAGGGATGTGAGGCGCCGGTCCGGCGCTGGCAATTCCGCGGTCGGTTCCGGTCATCGCATGTGCGCTCCCCGCGGCCCTGATTGGGCGGGCGACGCGCAACGGGGCTCGAACCGGTCCATGTCGTTCCTCACCGCACCAAAGGGCGGATGACCGCACCCAGTCTGGATCCCGCACGCCCGGTATTTCGGTGGTTTTTACAAGCACTTCGGCAATCATGGCCATTATGGACGCCAACCGGCCGGCGCAGCGACGCGCCGCACCACCCCGGTCTCGATTAGTGCGGGGTAAGCTTAAGGAAAGGTTGAAGTCTTAATCTTCGCCGGTGGCCCGGAACACGGGGCGCAGCGAGTGCTTAGATACCGGGTATCGGTATGCTTGCCCCGGCGAAGCCGCGATGCGTTGCAACCCGGCAACGATCCGACTTTTCCACAGGACTACGGACGCATATCAGGCAACCGCTTTGTCGGTAAGACGAGGCAACTTAGTGTCATGGAAATGTTGCGTAAGGAATTTCCAGCGGAATCCAGCATCGTTGCCGAGGTCAGGCCTTCGCCCAACTATGGCGAACGCTTGGGCAATGTCCGCCCGGACATGATTGTGCTGCACTATACCGGCATGCCCGATGCCAACCTGGCGCTGGAGCGCCTGTGCACCCCCGGCAGCGAAGTATCGGCGCACTATCTCGTTCTTGAAGACGGCCGCGTCATCCAGATGGTGCCGGAGAGCCGTCGTGCCTGGCACGCCGGCTCGGCCTTCTGGGCCGGCGAAACCGACGTCAATTCCTGCTCGATCGGCATCGAGATCGCCAATCCGGGGCACGACTACGGCTACACTGATTTCCCGACCCGCCAGATCGCCGCCGTGACCGCACTCTGCCGCGGTATCCAGACGCGAAACACGATCCCGCCGACGCGGGTGCTGGGACATTCCGACATAGCGCCCTCGCGCAAGCTGGATCCCGGGGAGAAATTTCCGTGGCACAGACTTTGGGATTCGGGGGTCGGCCATTGGGTGAAGCCGGCGGCGATCAGCGAAGAAGGCGCCATCCTCACGCTCGGCGATCGCGGCGACACCGTCAGGGAGATGCAGGGTGCGTTCGCCAAATACGGCTACGGCATCAATGTAACCGGCACGTTCGATTCAAAGACGCTTGACGTGGTGAAGGCGTTTCAGCGCCACTTTCGCCCCGCACGCATCGACGGCATCAGCGATCACTCGACGCGTATCACCTTGCGTGAACTGATCGCGCAGAGCGGCCGGGTCAGGACGATCGCCGCCCGCGCCCGCGATTTCGCGCGGCTCGCCTCCTGAGACTTTACCCTGATGTCTCCGGCCTCTTGACGCCGGGGTGCAACCTCCCCATCCCTGTCCGTGTCAGTCGGTCGGACGGCCGCTCCGGCGAAACCGAAAGGTTGCCGGGGAGGAAAGTCCGGGCTCCACGGACAAACGGTGCCGGATAACGTCCGGCGGGCGCGAGCCTAGGGAAAGTGCCACAGAGAACGAACCGCCGCGGCGCGTTGCGTATACCGCGGCAAGGGTGAAAAGGTGCGGTAAGAGCGCACCGCGCCGGCGGCAACGCCGGCGGCAGGGCAAACCCCACCGGGAGCAAGACCGAATAGGGACGGCACGAGGCCGGGCGCTCAGGCGCCTCGATCTCAGGTCGATGTCTGGAACCGCCGTCCGGGTAGGTTGCTGGAGGCGCCGGGCAACCGGCGTCCAAGAGGAATGGCCGTCACGTGTGCGAAGCGTTTTCGCACGCCATCCAGAACCCGGCTTATAGACTGACTGATGCCTGTCTAAGGGCGCTCGGCGGAACCCCGCCGGGCGCCCGCCAGATTCCGGACGTGTCTGACTTGAATTTTTCGCCCTGCAAGCGTTGGCGCGGATGGATTTTCCATGAAAATCACACGGCCAACCATATCATTCCATAGTTTCGCGAGGTCGTTGCCGCCGGCAGGAGAAAATTCTATCTACAGTCAGGAGTTAAGGACGTCCGCATGAGCCGAGCACCGATCGAGATTGGCAAGGCCCGCATGGGTCCGCTGTCGCGGCTGCCGGCATTTTTCGCACTCGACGGCAAACGCGCCGTCGTGGCCGGGAGCGGCCCTGCGGCGACATGGAAGGCCGAACTCCTCTCGGCCGCCGGCGCCCGCGTCGATGTGTTCGCACCGACGCCCGGCGAAGAAATGCACGCGCTTGCAACGAATCCGCCCGCCGGCGCTGTTGTCGTTCACGAGCGATCGTGGACGGCGGCCGATTGCGCCGGCGCCGCCATCGCCGTCGCCGAATGCGCCGACGACGCGGAAGCCGCGCGCTTCGCCGCTGCCGCCCGCGCCGCCGGCGTGCCGGTCAACGTCATCGACCGGCCAGCCTATTGCGATTTCTCGTTCGGCGCGATCGTCAACCGCTCGCCGCTCGTCATCGGCATCTCAACCGACGGCGCGGCGCCCGTTTTCGGCCAAGCGATCCGCGCCAAGATCGAGGCGCTGATCCCGAGCGGGTTCGCGCGCTGGGCCGATGCGGCGCGTTCGTGGCGTCCGCGCATTGCGGCGCTCGCGCTCCCCTTCCGCCGCCGCCGGACGCTCTGGGAGAAATTCACCGACCGCGCCATCGCCGCGCCCGACACGTTGCCGACGGACAACGACTTCGAAGTCGTTGCTCACGCCGGCCGAGACGGCGGAAGCCGGTTCGGTCGTCCTCGTCGGCGCCGGGCCCGGCGACCCGGAATTGCTGACATTGCGCGCGGTGCGCGCGCTGCAATCCGCGGACGTCATTTTGTTCGACCATCTGGTGTCGGCGGAGATTCTCGATTTCGCGCGCCGCGAAGCGCGAAAGATGCTGGTCGGCAAGACCGGCTACGCACCATCCTGCAAACAAGAAGACATCAACGCGCTGATGGTGTCGCTTGCCAAAGCCGGACGCCGGGTGGTGCGGCTCAAGGGCGGCGATCCGATGATCTTCGGCCGGGCCGACGAGGAAATCGCCGCATGCCGGGCCGCCGGAATTGATTTCGATGTCGTGCCGGGCGTGACGGCGGCGCAAGCCGCCGCCAGCCGGCTCAAGGTATCGCTGACGCGACGCCTGGAGGCGCGGCGGGTGCAATACATCACCGGCCACGGCCGCGACGGCAAGCTACCGGACGATATCGACTGGCCGAGCCTTGCCGATCCGGCGGTGACGACGATCGTCTACATGCCGGCGAAGACCTTGCCCGAGCTTGTCGCCAAGGCGCTCGCGGCGGGCCTCGATCCGGCCATGCCCGCGGTCGCGGTCGCCCGCGTCACGCGCGCCGACGAAGAGACCATCGCCGGGAGCATCGCCGATCTCCCGGCGTTGCTCGCCGCGCAGGCGACACCGGGGCCGGTCGTCGTGATGATCGGACGGGTGTTCGCGGACTACGCTGCCAATGCGGCGCGTGAAGATCAACCGATCGAAGCGTTGCGCCAGGAGCAACGCTAAATCAATTCGGCCCAGCAAACGGCGCCCATCACCTTGGAAATGTTCGATTAATCGCGGACGGCACTGACCGGCCGCGGAATGCAAACAACGGGTTGCGGAACCCCGCCAGACCCGCCTATTTAAGCCCCATGAACACAATGACCGCACCAGCAAGTACCGTTCCCGCACCAGAAAGCGCCCGCTCCGCGGCCCTGATCGACGTGCAGGTGTCCGAGATCGAGACCGTCGCGCGCGACACCAACGTCTATACGTTTCGCCGGCCGGACGGCGCCAAGCTGCCGACCTACAAGCCCGGCGCACACATCGACATCCACTTGCCGAACGGACTCATTCGCCAATTCTCGCTGCTCAATCCGGCAGACGATCCCGACAGCTACGTCGTCGCCATCAAGCTCGACGCCGCGAGCCGCGGCGGCTCGCGCTACATCTTCGACGACCTGCGGGTCGGGCATGCGCTGAAGATCGGCGCGCCGCGCAACAATTTCCCGCTGGTCGAAAACGCCGAGCATGTCGTTCTGTTTGCCGGCGGCATCGGCATCACGCCGGTTTGGTGCATGGCGCAGCAGCTCGAGGGGCAGAACCGCTCGTGGGAGCTTTATTATTCGTGCCGCTCGCGCGCCGACATGGCTTTCCTTGCCACGCTGGAGAAGATCGGACCGGAGCGCGTGCATCTACATTTCGACGATGAGGCCAACGGCAAGTTTCTCGATCTTGCCGGTGCGATCGGCAAGGCGCCCGCGAACGCGCATTTCTATTGCTGCGGCCCCAATCCGATGCTTGGGGCATTTGAGGCGGCGGCCGCCGCCCGGCCGCATCACAACGTGCATGTCGAATACTTCACGCCCAAGGCCGAAGCGGCGACAACGGGCGGCTTCTGGGTCGAACTCGCGCGCTCCGGCGAGGAATATTACATCCCGGAGGGCAAGAAGATTCTGGAAGTGCTCTACGACGCCGGCGTCGACGTCGACTATTCCTGCGAGCTTGGCATCTGCGGCGAGTGCGTGACGCGCGTCATCTCCGGCATTCCCGAGCACCGCGATTCAGTGCTCAGCGAAGAAGAGCAGGCCGCCAACGATAAAGTCATGATCTGCTGCTGCGGCTCCAAGAGCGAGCGCCTCGTCCTGGATATGTGATTGTGCCTCCGCGCTGGGACGATGCCGCCGACGTCGTTGTGATCGGAGCCGGCGCGACCGGCCTGCCCGCAGCCATCGCCGCCCGCGAGACCGGCGCATCGGTTATTCTCGTCGAAGCAGAGAACCACACCGGCGGTCACGCCATCTGCAGCGGCGGCAACATTTCATTCGGCGGCGGCAACAGCTACCAGAAAAAATACGGCATCGAGGATTCGGCCGACCTGCTGTTCCGGGATCTGATCGACTGGTCGGTGGTCGAGCCCAACGGCGCGCCGCCCTATCGCTACAACGATCACGAAATCGCCCGCACCTACGCCGACAATGCCGTCGCGGCATTCGATTTCCTGCTCGCCCACGGCGTCAAGGTCATCGACCAGGCGCCGGACAATCTCAGCGGACACGAGATCGGCATGTCGGCGCCGCGCACATTGCATTGCGCGGCTATGAACTGGCCGGCGATCCAGACTGGCAAGCCCATCGAGGCTGAACTGCAGGCGACGACATCGTCCGGCAACGGACTGATGCAGCCGCTACACGCGGCTGCGCTCGCGGCCGGCGTGAAAGTTCTGCTCCGGCATCGGATGACGTCGATTCATCGCGACGCCCCGCCGTCCGGCCGCGTCACCGGCATCGCGGTGGATCGCGATGGGTCGGCACTCAACATCCAGGCCAGGAAGGCCGTCGTCGTCGGCACCGGCGGATCGACGGGAAACGTCAATTTCCGCCGCATGTTCGATCCGCGCCTCACCGAGGAATATTGCGGTCTCGCCGGAATGCCGTGGTCCGATCAGGACGCGAGCGGCGAACTCGCCGCGATGGCAATCGGCGCTTCGCTGTGGGGGCTGACCAACTTCGCCGGCGAGTACGGTACCGGCGTCACCAAGGCGGGCTCGATCGGCTGTCAGTACGGCTATGCCAACCTGCGATGGTTTCCAGGCAGCACGGTTTTCGACAAGGCGCGCGCCATCGGCCTGAAGGTCGCCGATTGGCAGGACGTCATCCTCGTCAACATGCTCGGCAAGCGGTTCTACGACGAGACCGGCCGCCAATTCACCCCCAACCTGTACGGCAGCGTTTCGCACTATGAGCCTGGAAGTTATCGCAACGCCACGGCCGTGAAATACGATCCGAGCAATTTCATCAACGCCGCGCTTGCGGGCATCGGCGACGGGCAAAATGGCGGCGGCCCGATCTGGGCGATCTTCGACGCCGACGCCGCCGCGCGCGAGTCGTGGGATTTGGCCCCGCCGCAAGTCGATACGGGCGCCGGCTTTTTCTTCAGCGCCGACAGCATCGAAGCGCTTGCCGCCAAGATCGTCATGAAGCACCAGCGCGTGCCGATGCCACCGGAAAATCTGGCGGCAACGGTGTCGCGCTACAACGGCTTCGTCGAAACCGGCGTGGACGCCGACTTCGGCAAGCCCCGGCCGCGCCACAAGATCGCCAGGCCGCCGTTCCACGCGGCGTGGGCGACGCCGGTAATCCACGACACCCGCGCCGGGCTGCGCATCGACGCGCGCTGCCGGGTACTGGACATGACCGGAGCGGCGATCCCGGGTCTCTATTGCGGCGGCGAATCGGCCGGGGGCTTGAGCCTGCATGGCCTGCCGCGCGCCATCGCCCAAGGCCTGATCGCGGGGCGGAATGCCGCCGCGGAAAGCCCCAACATCTGAGAATTGGTCCGCACCATGCGCCCGGTTGCCGTTGCCCTGCGGGCACAATTACGCTAAGTCCGCGACGGACACGGCAAGGTTTAGAGGGATGCGATGGCCGACCATGGTGAGCTCGAATACGCCACTGCTACGGGCAACGATTATCCGGCGCATGAGCAGACGTACAAGAATTTCCTGACCCTGGTAAAAGTCGTCCTCGGCGCCGTCGTCGTCATTGTGATCCTGATGGCGTACTTCCTGGTCTGAACTGGACGCGGGTCCGCGTAACTCGGCGCTCTCGCCGGTGCCGACGGCTCGTCGATCGTAAGCCATCTTTTCGACCCGACCGCGCAGCCGGGCAGGCGTCGGAGGACTCATGAAAGTTGCGGTTACTGCCGAGGTCGATGCGGGCGAGCCGCGGGTCGCCGCGACACCCGAAACCGTCAAGAAAATCGTCGGGCTCGGCGCCGAAGTGGCCGTTGAACCCGGCGCGGGGCTGAAATCCGGAATCCTCGATGCGGATTATTCCGCGGCCGGCGCCGCGGTGGCCGCCGACGCGGTGAATGGCGCCGATATCGTGCTCAAGGTGCGGCGGCCCTTGGCCTCCGAGCTCTCGCGCTTCAAGCGCGGCGCCATCGTCATCGCCATCATGGACCCGTACGGCCATGAAGACGCGCTGCGCGCCATGGCCGATGCCGGCCTGACTTCGTTTGCGATGGAACTGCTGCCGCGCATCACCCGCGCGCAGGTCATGGACGTGCTTTCGAGCCAGGCCAATCTCGCCGGCTATCGTGCCGTGATCGACGCCGCCGCCGAGTATGGCCGCGCTTTGCCGATGATGATGACCGCGGCCGGGACCGTGCCGGCAACCAAGATATTTGTCATGGGCGCAGGCGTCGCCGGGCTGCAAGCCATCGCGACCGCCCGCCGCCTCGGCGCTGTCGTTACTGCAACCGATGTGCGCCCGGCCGCCAAGGAACAGGTGGAGAGTCTCGGGGCCAAGTTCATCGCGGTCGAGGACGAGGAATTCAAGGCAGCCGAAACCGCCGGCGGCTACGCCAAGGAAATGTCCAAGGAATACCAGGCGAAGCAGGCCGCTCTCGTCGCCGAACACGTCAAGAAACAGGACATCGTCATCACCACCGCGCTCATTCCCGGACGTCCGGCGCCGCGCCTGATCTCCAGCGAGATGGTGGCTTCGATGCGGCCGGGCTCGGTGATCGTCGATCTTGCGGTCGAGCGCGGCGGCAATGTGGAAGGCGTCAAGGCGGACACGGTGGCCGACGTCGGCAGCGTGCGGATCATCGGCTACAGCAACGTGGCGGGCCGGCTCGCCGCCACCGCCTCGAGCCTTTACGCCAAGAACCTCTACGCGTTCCTCGAACTCCTGATCGACAAGAAGACGAAGGCGCTCGCGATCAACTGGGACGACGACATCATCAAGGCGACCGCGCTGACCCGCGATGGCGCCATCGTTCATCCGAACTTCAAGCCGAAAAGCGCGGCGTAGAGACAAGGAAGCCGGCATGGTGACTCTCTCGGTCCTGGCGCAGCTCGATATCATCACCACCGCCAGCGGCGGTGCGATCCACGCAGTCAGCGATGCGGTCGATCCGTTCGTCTTCCGCCTTTCCATCTTCGTGCTCGCGGTCTTCGTCGGCTATTACGTCGTGTGGTCGGTGACGCCGGCCCTGCACACGCCGCTGATGTCGGTGACCAATGCGATTTCTTCGGTGATCGTGGTCGGTGCGCTGCTCGCGGTCGGCGTCGCGCTCGTCGCCAATGACAGCGGACCGATCTGGGCCCGCGCATTCGGCTTCGTGGCGCTGGTTTTCGCCTCGGTGAATATCTTCGGCGGCTTTCTGGTGACGCAGCGCATGCTCGCCATGTTCCAGCGGAAGCAAAAATAACATGAGCGCCAATCTCGCCGCGCTGGCCTATCTGGTCGCCGGAGTCCTTTTCATCCTGGCGCTACGCGGCCTCTCGCATCCGACGACCAGCCGGCGCGGCAATCTGTTCGGCATGATCGGCATGGCGATCGCGGTCGCCACGACGCTCGCGGCGCATCCGCCCGCGGGCTCGGTCGCCTGGGTGCTGGTCATCGTCGCCGTCGCCATCGGCGGCGGAATCGGCGCGGTGATCGCCCGCCGCGTGCCGATGACCTCGATGCCGGAACTGGTCGCCGCCTTTCACTCGCTGGTCGGCATGGCGGCCGTGCTGGTCGCTGCCGGCGCGCTCTACGCGCCCGCGGCTTTCGACATCGGCGCGGAAGGCGCGATTCACGGGCAAAGCCTGATCGAAATGTCGCTCGGCGTCGCCATCGGCGCCATCACCTTCACCGGCTCGATCATCGCCTTCCTGAAACTCTCGGGGCGTATGAGCGGCAAGCCGATCACGCTGCCCGGCCGACACCTTATCAACATCGCGCTGGCGGTCGCTCTGGTCGCGCTCATCGTCTGGTTCTACGAGGCGCAGCTTCACACCACCTTCTGGCTGATCGCGGCCGCCTCATTCCTGCTCGGCGTGCTCATCATCATCCCGATCGGCGGCGCCGACATGCCGGTCGTCATCTCGATGCTCAATTCGTATTCCGGCTGGGCGGCCGCGGGCATCGGCTTCACGCTCGGCAATTCGGCGCTGATCATCACCGGTGCGCTGGTCGGCTCTTCGGGCGCGATCCTGTCCTACATCATGTGCAAGGGCATGAACCGCTCGTTCATCTCCGTCATCCTCGGCGGGTTCGGCGGCGAAGTCGCGGGCCCGAGCGACGCCCATGAGAGCCGGCCGGTCAAGATCGGCTCGGCGGAAGACGCCGCCTACCTCCTGAAGAATTCCTCGAAGGTCATCATCGTGCCGGGCTACGGCATGGCGGTAGCGCAGGCGCAGCATGCGCTGCGCGAGATGGCGGACAAGCTCAAGGCGCACGGCGTCGAGGTCAAATACGCGATCCATCCGGTCGCCGGCCGCATGCCGGGCCACATGAACGTGCTTCTCGCCGAAGCCAACGTGCCCTACGACGAAGTCTTCGAGCTCGAGGACATCAACTCTGAATTCGCGCAGGCCGACGTGGCCTACGTGATCGGCGCCAACGACGTCACCAATCCCGCGGCCGAGGACGATCCGAAGTCGCCGATCTACGGCATGCCGGTGCTCCAGGTCTGGAAGGCCGGCACGGTGATGTTCAACAAGCGGTCGCTCGCGTCCGGCTACGCCGGCATCGACAATCCGCTGTTCTACCGCGACAACACGATGATGCTGCTTGGCGACGCCAAGAAAATGACGGAAGCCATCGTCAAGGCCGAGTGAGCGGGCACGCGGATGGCCTCGGATAACTCCTCTCCCGGACCGCCCGCTCCCAAGCGTCCCTCGCGCTGGTCGGCGCCACCATCGCGGCCCGGCAGTTCGAACCGCATGGTATTCCGGCTCATCGGCATCCCCGCGCTCGCCTTCGCCGCGGTGCTGATCTATCGCGGGGTGGAGGAGCGGTTCACGCTGCCGGAATGCGATTCGTCGCGCGCCAGGCAGACACTGTCGAATGTCCTCGACCAGCTTAAGGTCGAGCCGCTGCGCGACGAGCCGATCAAGACGATTTCGAGCAGCAAGCAGCAGGTCGTCTGCAGCGTCGTGCTGCCGCTGTCGGACGGCGGCACGCTGAACATCGACTATACCTTCTTCTGGCAGGGCAATACCGCCGACATGCGGTATTCGATTTCGCGTAAACCGGGCGAAAGAACCGGGGGCGAAAGAACCGCCGCCCGAAAAGCCGCAGGTGCCGACGCGGACTGACTAAGACCTCGCGACTTTCCGTTAAGCCTTGGCCGGCGGTCGGTACGCCGCAAGAAAGACCGCGACCGCAACCCGGACGACGCGCTCGATCTGCTGCTGGCTCGGTTCGCGGACGAAGTTGAACACCATCGATTTGAATATCATCGCCTGACTGGCTTCCATGAACTGCGCAGCGGCGATCTCGCTGTCCTCGACGACAAGAACGCCGGCGTCGACCTGTGCCGCGATATAGGCAGCAAGTCGCGCGATCCCCCGCGCCGGTCCGCTCTCGTAGAACCTGCGGCCGAGTTCGGGCATCCGCTCCGCGATGGCGATCACGATGCGGATCGCCGAGGCTTTTTCCGGACGGCATAGAAAGCGCACGTAAGCCAGGCCCAGCCGCGTCAACACCGCCTCGACGTCGTGATCGTTCGAATCGAGATCGAAAATCCCCTCGGCCTGCGCTTCGCATTCCTGGTCGATGATGGCTTCGAACAACTGCTCCTTGTGCCTGAAATACACATAGAGCGTCCCCTTGGAGACGCCGGCGGCGCGGGCGATGTCGTTCATGCTGGCCGCGTCGAAGCCTTGGGAAAGGAACACCGCCCGGGCGCCATCGACGATCTGGCGTCGCTTGGCGCTGTCCTCATCACCCGCCGTCGCCGCCGTCCGCTCCAAAACCCCGACTTCGCTCATTATCCAAGGCCCTCTCGCGCGCAGGCGGCCCGGCATGGGGCCTTAACAAGGTGGAATCGTTCGCAAATCCAATAGTCGATATATATTGACCGAACCGTTCGGTCAATATTGACTTCGGCCTTATCCTGGCCTATTAACTGACCGAACCGTTCGGTCATTCGATCGGGGCCAGCAAGGCCACAGAGGAGTACGGCGCGTGTATCGCACTCAGGATAACGGCGCTCCCGGTTCCACTGACGTTGAAACACCCCGCGTTGAAATTTCGCCCGCACCGGCTGGCCAACAGCAGGAGCAGGAAACGCTCCGGCTAGAACCGGCTGAACCAACGCCGCAGGCACCGACCGTTGCCGCGATCAAACCGCCGCCGGCTGCACCAAAGAAGTCGCCGCGCTCGCGGCTGCGCAAGCTCCTCCTCGGCACCGCCGTTCTGATCGGCGCCGGCGTCGCAAGCTGGTACGGCTACGATTATTGGACGGTCGGCCGCTTCACGGTGTCGACCGACGACGCCTATGTGCAGGCTTACAACACGACGCTTGCCGCCAAGGTCGCCGGCTACGTCGCCAGCGTTCCCGTCACCGACAACACCTACGTTCACGCCGGCGACGTGATCGCGACCATCGACGATGTCGATTACCGGCTCGCCGTCGATTCGGCGCGCGAGAAAGTCGCGACCCAGACGGCGACGATCTCGCGGATGGGTCATCAGATCGCCGCGCAGGAAGCCGCCGTCCTGCAAGCAAGGACACAACTCGTCGCCGCCCAGGCCGCCGCCCGGCGCACCGAGCTGGAACTCAATCGCCAGAACCTGCTGGTGGCGCGCGACGCTTCGAGCCGCCAGTTGCAGGAACAGGCGCAGGCGAACCGCGACCAGGCCGTGGCCGGCGTTGAGGGCGCGCAGGCCGCCATCGATTCCGCGGCCGCCAATGTGGACGTGCTCAAGGGCCAGCAGCAGGAAGCCATCTCGACCCTCAATGAACTCAAGACCGCGCTTGCCAAAGCCGAGCGCGATCTGTCGTTCACCGTCATCCGCGCGCCGCTCGACGGCGTGATCGGCAATCGCGCGGTGCAGACCGGCGACTATGTGCAAACCGGCCAGCGTCTCGCCAGTCTGGTTCCGCTCGCCGAGGTCTACGTCACCGCCAACTTCAAGGAGACGCAGCTCGCGCACCTCAAGCCCGGACAGCCGGTCTTCATCGCCGTCGACGCGCTTCCCGAACACCGCATCAAGGGTACGGTCGAAAGCTTCTCACCCGCGTCGGGCGCCGTGTTCTCGCTGCTGCCGCCGGACAACGCGACCGGCAACTTCACCAAGATCGTGCAACGGCTACCGGTGCGCATCCACGTCCCGGCCGAAGTCGCCAGCGAAGGATTGCTGCGGCCCGGAATGTCGGTCGTGGTGAGCGTGAACACCAAGCCGAGCGCATTCGCCGAAAACGGCACGCCGCCGCAAGCGCAGAGCGCATCGGCGCGCTGATCGGGCGAGGCTCGGCCATGGCCACCGCGGCCGCCATTACATCTCCCGGACAGGCCGTATTCGCCCCGGCGGAGGTTGAGCGCGTCGATCCGCTTCGCGTCCTCGCCTTCCTGGCGATGTGCTTCGGCATGTTCATGGCGTTTCTCGACATCCAGGTGGTGTCGGCGTCGCTGTCGGAGATTCAGGCCGGACTTGCCGCTTCAAGCGACGAGATCACCTGGGTGCAGACCTCGTATTTGATGGCCGAAGTGGTGGCCATTCCGTTCTCGGGCTTCCTGTCGCGTGCGCTCGGCACGCGCGCCATGTTCGCCACCGCCGCCGGCGGCTTCACCGTCGCCAGCCTGATGTGCGGACTGTCGTCGTCGATGGGCCAGATGATCCTCTGGCGCGCGATCCAGGGCTTCATCGGCGGCGGCATGGTGCCGACGGTCTTTGCCTCCGCCTATTCCATCTTCCCGCGCCGGCTGCAGCCGATCATCACCCCGATGATCGGATTGGTCGCCACGCTCGCGCCGACCATCGGTCCGACGGTCGGCGGCTACCTGACCGACATGGCGTCGTGGCACTGGCTGTTCTTCATCAACATCGTGCCCGGCATCATCGTGACGACCGCGGCCATTACGCTGATCGATTTCGACAAGCCGGACTATTCGCTGTTCCGGCGGTTCGACGTGGTCGGCCTCATCTTCATGGCGCTATTTCTGGGCGCGCTCGAATACGTCCTGGAAGAGGGTCCGCGCTACGACTGGTTCGAGGATCCCACGATCGCATTCGCCGCTACGATATCGGCGACTTCGGCCGTGATCTTCTTTGCCCGCGTGCTGACGGCGCGACAGCCGATCGTCGATCTTTTCGCCTTCGTCGATCGCAATTTCGCGCTCGGCAGCATGTATTCGTTCGTGCTCGGCATCGGCCTTTACGGCCTCACCTACCTCTATCCGATCTATCTCGGCCAGATCCGCGGCTACAACGCGCTGATGATCGGCCAGACCCTGTTCATATCCGGCGCGACCATGTTCCTCACCGCGCCGTTGGTCGGCCGGCTGATGTCGAAGGTCGACGCGCGCTACATGCTCGGCTTCGGCTTCGCGGTCGTCGCCATCAGCAATTGGCAGATGACTTTCGTCACGCACGATTGGGACTTCGGCGAACTGTTCATCCCGCAAATCCTGCGCGGCTTCGGCATGATGTTCGCGATCGTGCCGATCACCAGCCTGTCGCTCGGCACGCTGCCGCCCGACCGCTTGAAGAATGCGTCCGGACTGTTCAACCTGACGCGGAATCTCGGCGGCGCGGTGGGTCTTGCCGGCCTCAATACCGTGCTCAACAAGCGGATCGACCTGCACCTCGCGCGCCTGCACGACTCGATCACCTGGTCGCGCCGCCCGGCCGTCGAAATGCTCAACAACCTCGCCGCGCGCATTCCGAGCTCGGACGCGCAGAACATGGCGCTCAAACAGCTCTTCATGTTCACCCGCCAGCAGGGCGTGGTCATGGCCTTTGCCGACGTGTTCATGCTGCTGGCGCTGATGTTCGCGGTCTTTGCCTGCCTCGTCTGGCTGTTGCGCCGCCCTCCCCCGGTCACCGCGGAACTCAACGCACACTAGTGCGGCCGTTAGCGGATCGGGGATTGGCGATTTGCCCCGGGAAATTATTTCGTCAAAGCCGCGATCTGGTCGTCGAACCAGGCCAACTCGCGCCCATGCGGACATGATGCCCGTCCATCGCCTCCGATGATTTTCAGGAAAATACCCTTCGCCACAGCAGCCTTGCATGCAGCAAGGCCCAGTCCATCCTCGACTGCGGATACACCAGACCGGCGTCGCTATTGGTCACGCATTTCGGCTTGAACATGATTCCATAAAACAGACCGACGCCCTCGATGGTCGATTCTTTCACCGTCATTCCCGTCATGGCGGTGGTCGTTTCGAGCGCACTCTTGATCTTTTCGATATCCTCGGCCGACAGACTGCGACCGTCCCGCCGCTTGATCGCATAGTTCACCGTCGCCATGAGCGCGGATTGGACCTGACAGATCAGGCCGACATTGTTGATGTATTCGGATATTGCCGTGTTGCAGTTCGTTTCTTCAAAAAGAGACCGTTCCAGCGATACCAGGTCCGCGCCGTTGAGCTGGAAGAGCTTGGTGTCCTTGAATGAATATTCGATGGTCAGTTGGTCTTCCAGCGCCGCTTCCGCCTTTACGGCGCGCAACATCTCGTTGTGCAGGTTGGCGTGCGCGCTGATCAGTTTTGACGCCATGAACTCGGGCAACGGCGACGTCTCGGTCATCGCAGCCACAGCCGTGGGGCTCGCGCTGCAGACCGGACGAGGGTGGCTGCCGTCGAGCGATATGTAATAGAACGAGCCGAGCGTCAGCGCCTTATTGGGAGGCACCAACGGGTCGAATCCGATCCCGACGATTGCGCGCTCAATCTCGTCGGTGTCGCGCGTGTACCAAAAATAAAACAGCAGCGGTGCGGCGACGACCAGCACGGTCAACGCTAGGATCAGATACCGCTTCATCGTAACCGCAATCGCGAATTAATCGCCGCAGCAGAAGCTGCCGCATTTATGATATCCGCTGGGGCACGCGGCCGCCTCGGCGACCGCAAACGCGAGCGTCGCCGTAGTGACGAGACAAACCAGAAAATGTCTGAACATGCGCGTCTCCTGCCGATGCGTTCCGCGCCTGAGGCAGTGTGCCAGGTACCCGCACGGAACCAGGAATGAGACTTTCGGCATTATAGTAGCGGCGGACTACGAAGCAATTGCAACTCGATGTAATTTGATATGAATCGATTGCCGCCGACGTGTTTTAGCCATGCCGTGGTTGCGATCGACAATCCGAGTCGGCATGATTTGGGCAGGGAGGCTGTGTCATGAAATACCAAACCTGTCGCTGCCCAGAGTGTCATTCCGCCCTTCCAAATCGGCGGACCATTATTTCGGGCATCACCTTCGCGGCCACGGTGGCGGTCCTGCCAACCGTGACGCTCGGCAAATCTGCCCTGGAAGACGAGCATGCCACGGCGGAGGATGAGCGGTTCATGCGAATGGCGATCGAGGAGGCGCGCCAGGGTGACTATCCGTTCGGCGCCGTCATCGTGCGCGACGGCGCGGTCATCGCTCGCGGACGCAATCTCGGCCGCACCACTGAAGATCCGACGGCGCACGGCGAGATGGTCGCGATCCGGCGATGCGTCGCTGATCGCAACGCACCGGCTCTGCGTGGCGCCACGCTCTATACGTCCGGAGAGCCCTGCGCCATGTGCATGGGGGCAATTCTCTGGTGCGGCATTAGCCGCCTTGTTTTCGCGGCCTCGATGGCTCAACTCGCCACCAAGATCGATCAGATCATGGTGACCAGCCGCGAGATTGCCGCCCAGGCGAAATTCGATCCCATCGTGATCGTGGGCGGCGTACTCGCCGAGGAGGCTATGCAGCTCTTTCCAAAATAGACGGATTTTCTAGGCCAGACCTTCGCTGGCTTCCGCGGTGGCTTGCTGTTCACCCGGCACCGGCGTTTCAGACTGGTCGCGGTTCAAGTTGACCTTCATCGAATAGCGCAGCCCGCTCGGTTCATACTGCACCTCGATGTCGTGGCCGATGCGCTTGGCGAACGAATGGAGCAGACGGCTGCCGAAGCCGCCATTGATCGACGGCTGCGGCGGCGGGCCGCCGCTTTCCTTCCATTGCAGGGACAGCTCCGGCTTGCGCCAATGCAGACGCAGTTCGACGGAACCGCGCGGCGCCGACAGCGCACCGTATTTGACGGCGTTGGCCGCCAGTTCATGGAGGATCAGGGCGAGATTTTGCGCCATCTGCACGTCGAGGATCACGCTGGTGCGGCCGATGACCTTGATGCGTCCGTCGAACGGTCCGACTTCACTGGCAATGAGATCGCGTAGCGTCACGTCACCCCCGGAATCGGTGATCACCCGGTTGGTGATTCCCATCGCATGAATGCGATCCAGCAGCCGTTCCCGGTACTCCGACTTTTCCACCTTGCCGCTGCCGGCCATACTGAGCCGGATCACGCCCTGGATCACGGCAAAGAGGTTCTGGATGCGGTGATGCAGCTCGTGACCGAGCATCCGCTGGCGGCTCGATTCGCGTTTCTCATGCTCGAGCAGGATGAGCATCAAATCGAAGCTGCGATTGATGAAGTCGATCAGAGCAACACAGATCAGGGCATCGGCTATGTAGGTTACGATGGCCAGCCAGTGCGCCACCGGGATGAACCACAGCCATTGCGCGATGCCGTCGAGCGCGGCGGCAAACAGCCCGGCGGCAAAGCCGCCGAACAGGGTCGCGGTGACGACAGCGGGATAGAGCGTGATGAAAGGCGCGCCTTCATAGAAGCTCTGGCCGAACCATTGCGCCAGAAAACCGGCCGCCGCACAGCCGGTGGCGATCAGATAGGGGGCATAGGCGTGTTCGCGGATCCGCTTGCAGGCCAGCAAAAACCGAATGGCGGGCGAGTCCTCGCCTTTCCGGTAAAGCCGCTTCATCTTGCCTTTCTCCTGGGCGCAAAGGCTGCGCCACGGGCTTTGGACGCGCGGCCGCGGGAGCGGGGCACACTATCACCCAACGCCACTAACTGCGGCCGAGGCAGTTTGTTCCCGAGCCTGAAACGCCGGTGCTTTGGGCTGTGGCTGCCTGACTCCGGTAGCAGTGCGGTCAACGAAAGACGAAGAACGCACCTGCTGCAATCAAGGCGAATCCGACGCCGTGGTTCCAGGTGATCGGCTGGTTAAGGTAAAGGACCGAGAAACCAGCAAACACGACGAGCGTGATCACCTCCTGCATCGTCTTGAGCTGGGCCGCCGTATAGACGGCACTGCCGAATCGGTTGGCCGGGACCGCAAGGCAATATTCCACGAAAGCCAACCCCCAGCTGATCAGGATAACCGTCAGGAGCGGCACCTCCTTGAAACGCAGGTGCCAGTACCAGGCGGTCGTCATGAAAACGTTGGAGCCGATGAGAAGCAGGATCGGCAACACATGAGGAGAAATGAACGAAGTCGGCATGGGGGCGGGATCTCCGAAACCGCCGGAGGTAACCGTCCGCGGCGAGAAGTGCAACAATTCACAATGCCGCAATGGCGCAAGGGAACTTTTTTGGCCGTTGACGCGATCGCCGATCGCTCCGCAGGAATCTTTGCTACGGGTTCAGAGCGGACTGGAGCATGGCAGGTTCGATGGGGGATGCCTGAATCCGGGTGGCCAGCTGCCGTCCCAGCAGCGAACCAAAATATCTGCTCGTGAGCGAACCCTCGTTGTGGGCATAGGGGATGGCCGGCAATGTCGGCAGATCGAGTCCGTCCGTCAGCACTCTCGCGAGCGGCACGATGATCCACGGGAACTGGCCGAAGAAGACCTTGTTCATCCCGCCATCGAGACCGCTGTGGATCGGCGCGACCGACACATTGTCGGCTACCAGTTGCGCGTACTCGGCTTCGTCCGCGTTGTGTTTCTCAAGCGCCGGCCGGGCGATTTTCGGGTTGACGACGAAGGCCGGACATTCAGCGACCGGATCGAACACCAGCGGCTTCGAAGAATTTGCGGGCGGTTGCGCGTCGAACACGTAGTGGCGATTGCACACCGCCACCCTCGGTTCGAGATGCGTCGTCTCGAAATGATCGTTCCCGATCTTGAGCATCTTCCAGAACGCCATGTGCGGATTGGTGCGATGCCGCGCCAGATTCGCCGGCGTCATGCGAAACGGAAAGGCCTGGACCTGAAACGACTGCTGGCCGCCGAGAAAGGCATCGCGCGCCAGCGAATAAACCTCGCCGATCCCCCCGTCGGTCATCGCATAGCAGCCCATCGACGCGCAGTTGCCATGAATCATCAGGAAGGTGCCGTCGCGGTCATTCGCCTTGTCGAATGTGTTGGGAAATCCGGTATTGATCGCGAGATAGTAGTTGGAATTCGGGTTCATCAACTCAGGCGTGATTGGATAGAAGCCCTCGGGGGCCTGGCGGTCGCCCTCGTGCATTTTCGGACCAAGGTCGCCCGACCAGCGGCAGATCGGGTAAAGCTTGAGGAATTTGAAGTGGCCGGTGGTGTCCTGCTTCCAGACTTCAAGCTCCGCTTCTTCCTTGAAGATGCGCAGCAGGATCGGCGAGGCCTTGGGCATGTTCTTTTGCCGAAGCCGCGACAGCAGTTCGCGCGGCAGTTCGTGCGTCGCCTTCGCCGGCAACGGACGGGCCTCTTGGCTCAGGCACTGGCCTGGCGTCAAAAAGCCGGCGAATGTCGCCGATAGCACAAGCGCGCGGACGAGCGTGGCGCGGATCACCGCTATTCCCCCACAGTGGGACCCTTCCCGAACCCTCATTATCCGCCGAGGTGGCTTTCCTGTGGCAGCATAGCCGGCCAGGGCGGCTCCGCCGGGGCTCTTTTCAGCTTCATTAACCGTTCCACCACATAGTGACGTCGCGGGGCGCCGTTCAAAGCCCCGGCATCGGGGCGTTCAAGGGCCGGCATCCATGCATTCGCGGCGGAAAGAGACACTGCGCCTCCTGGTCGCCGCGGCGCTCTGCCTGTGCTCCACGCCGCTACTGGCGGACCAACTGATCCTGCGCTGTGAGAGCCCCAAGGGCGGCGTCTCGTTTTCCGTGTTGATCGATCCGGCCAAACACACCGTTTTGAATATCGGTTTCGGCAGCAAGATTGAAACGGAGCAGTTTTCCGAGACCGTTATTGCCGCCGTCGACAAGGATTTGACGGTCAACCAGAACCTCGTCATTGACCGAATCACCGGCCAGTTCCAACTGACATGGGCGCCCTCCAACGGCGACGAAAAGGGCGGCAATTATCAGGGCAATTGCGCGGTCGGCCGGCGCCTGTTTTGATTCCCTGCCCGCGCTGGTCGCGCCGCTGAGGCCCCGTCCGGCCCTCGCGAATCTCAATCGGGCTTACCGTATCCACCCGCCGTCGGCGATTGGATGATGATGGCATCGCCGGCGTGGAGCACCGTGGCGTCGCAGCCGGAAAGCCTTTCGATCCGCCCATCGGCGCGCCGCACCCGATTTTCGCCGATCTGACCATCCGCACCGCCAGCAAGCCCGAACGGCGCCACGCGGCGATGGCCGGACAGGATCGTGCATTCCATTTTTTCCAGAAAGCGGATGGCGCGGAGAATGCCGTCGCCGGCCTTCCAGCGGCCGCGACCGCCGGAGCCCGCGCGGATGTGAAAGTCCTCCAGCAGCACCGGATAGCGGAATTCGAGAATCTCCGGATCGGTCAGCCTGGTGTTGGTCATGTGGGTGTGCACGGCGTCGGTGCCGGGAAAGCCGGGACCGGCCGGTGAGCCGGAACAGATCGTCTCGTAGTATTGGTAGCGTGCGTTGCCGAAATTGAGATTGTTCATGGTGCCCTGTGCCGCCGCCATGGCGCCGAGCGCACCGAACAGGCAGTTGGTCACCTCCTGCGACGTCTCGACGTTGCCGGCCACGACCGCAGCGGGAAACTCCGGCGACAGCAGGGATTTTTCCGGCACGACGATGCGAATGGGCCGCAGGCAGCCTGCATTCATTGGGATATCGTCGTCGACCATGACGCGGAACACATACAGCACCGCGGCGCGCGTTACCGGCTCGGGCGCGTTGAAATTGTTTGATTGCTGCGGGCTGGTGCCGGTGAAGTCCACCGTCGCCTCGCGCTTTCTCTTGTCCACGCTGATGCGCACCTTGATCGCGGTGCCCTGATCCATCTCGACGGCAAAGCTTGCGTCGTGCAGGCGGTCGATGACCCGGCGCACGCTTTCTGCGGCGTTGTCCTGAACGTGCCGCATGTAGGCGCGCACCACCGGCAGCGTGAAATGGCGCACCATTTTATGCAGTTCGTGGACGCCTTTTTCGTTGGCGGCAATCTGCGCCTTCAGGTCATTGATGTTCTGCACCGGATTTCGCGCCGGAAACCGGCCGCCAGTCAGCAACGCGGCGATGTCCTTTTCGCGGAAGCGGCCACGGTCGACGAGCTTGAAGTTGTCGATATAGACGCCTTCCTGATCGATCGAGGTCGCGTTCGGCGACATCGATCCAGGCGAGATGCCGCCAACGTCGGCGTGATGTCCGCGCGACGCCACCCAGAACAGAATCCCGCGACTGCGGCCCGCGGCGGCGAAGACCGGCGTGCAGACCGTGATGTCGGGAAGATGCGTGCCGCCGTTATAGGGCGCGTTGATGGCGTACACATCGCCGGGCCGGATCTTTCCGGCGTTCTCGCGGATGATCGTCTCGACCGCGCGATCCATCGAGCCGAGATGTACCGGCATATGCGGGGCATTGGCGACAAGCGAGCCGTCCCCGTCAAACACCGCGCAGGAGAAATCGAGCCGCTCCTTGATGTTGACCGAATAGGCCGTGTTCTGCAGCGCGACGCCCATCTGCTCGGCGATCGACATGAAGAGATTGTTGAACACCTCCAGCATCACCGGATCGGCACGGGTGCCGACTGCGCGTGGCCGCACCAGCTTCCTGATCCGCCGCAGCACGAGGTGATTTTTCGCCGTCAGCTCGGCTTGCCAGCCATCCTCGATGACCACGGTCTGGTGCGGCTCGACGACGATGGCCGGCCCCTCGACCTTGTGTCCGGGCGAAAGCGCCTCGCGCATGAACACCGTCGCGCGCCGCCATTTGCCGCCGGAAAAGAACCGCGTGCGGCGCGCGGGGGCCGGAAGCGGCCTTCGCCGGACCTTTTGCGCCCGCTCCTGAAATCTTGCACCGCCGCCCACGGCCTCGACCGAAACGGCCTCGATCACGAGCGTCTTGCCGCGATCGACGAAGCCGAACTGCGCCTTGTGCGCGCGTTCGAACGCGGCTTTCATTTTTTGCAGACTGGCGGGCGTCGCCTGCTCGCGTTTGCTTACCCCGCGTCCGTGGCCGAGGCGAACGAGTAAGCGTGCCGGCATCGACGATCAGCGCCGTGTCGGTCCCGGCGTAACGAATATGGGCGCGCACATGCAGCGCGATCCGGTCTGCCGCGACGCCCTGCCCCGCGACTTCGTCAATCACGGTCCGCGCCAGCTTGCGCGCCGCGCGCAGCAGCACCTCACGCCCCTTGTCGCCGAACGTCTCCTCGATCGCCTGCTGGCGGACGCTGCGGATATCGGCGACGCCCATACCATACGCAGACAGCAGCGAAGACAGCGGATGGATCAGCACGCTGGTCATGCCGAGCGCATCGGCGACGAGGCAGGCGTGCTGGCCGCCGGCGCCGCCGAAGCAGTTGAGCGCATAACGGGTCACGTCGTATCCGCGCTGCACGGATATTTTCTTGATCGCGTTCGCCATGTTCTCGACGGCGATCTTGATGAAGCCATCGGCGATTTGTTCAGGCGCGGACTTGTCGCCGACATCTTTCGCCAGGGCAGCAAACGCTTTGCCGACGGCGGCGGCATCGAGCGGCTCGTTCTGCGCAGGTCCGAAAATCTTCGGAAAGAAGTCGGGAAGGAGTTTTCCGACCATAACGTTGGCGTCGGTGACCGCTAGCGGGCCGCCGCGCCGGTAGCATTTCGGTCCGGGATCGGCGCCGGCGGAGTCGGGTCCGACGCGAAATCGCGCGCCGTCGAAGTGCAGGATCGAACCGCCGCCGGCGGCGACCGTGTGGATCAGCATCATCGGCGCGCGCATGCGCACGCCGGCAACCTCGGTCTCGAACGCCCGCTCGTAGGCGCCGGCAAAGTGCGACACGTCGGTCGATGTACCGCCCATGTCGAAGCCGATGAGCCGCGGAAATCCGGCTTGCCGCCCGGTCTCGGCCATGCCGACGACGCCGCCCGCAGGACCCGACAGGATCGCGTCCTTACCGCGAAACAACTCCGCCGCCGTAAGGCCGCCCGACGACATCATGAACATCAGGCGAGGCTTTGCGTTGCGCCGCCTCGAGGGAGCCGACGAGGCACCCGCTACCCCTCCGTTGTTCAAGTCCCCCGACACTTGCGACACATAGCGGCGCAGAATCGGCGACAGGTAGGCGTCCACGACCGTGGTGTCGCCGCGGCCGATGAGCTTGATCAGCGGCGACACCTCGTGGCTGGCGGAAACCTGCTCGAACCCGACATCGCGAGCGAGCGTGGCGACCTGCCGTTCGTGCTCACTGAAACGGTAGGCGTGCATGAACACGATGGCGACGCCGCGGATGCCGTCGCCCTTCGCGCGCAAAAGCTCGGCACGCACGGCATCGAGGTCCACAGCGCGCTCTACCGTGCCGTCGGCGCGGACGCGCTCGTCCACTTCGGCGACGCGTTCGTAGAGCATGTCCGGCTTGACGATGTGCCGGGCGAAGATTTTCGGCCGTGCCTGGTAGCCGATACGCAGCGCGTCGCGGAAGCCCCGGGTGACCAGGAGGAGTGTGCGATCGCCCTTGCGCTCGAGCAGCGCGTTGGTCGCGACGGTGGTACCCATCTTCACCGCGCCGATGCGCGCGACCGGAATGGGCTCCGCGGCCGCCAGCCCGAGCAGGCGCCGGATGCCCTCGACCGCGGCATCCGCATAGGCCCCGGGATTTTCCGACAGCAATTTTTGGGTCGCGAGATGACCGTCCGGCCGCCGGCCGATCACGTCGGTGAAGGTGCCGCCGCGGTCGATCCAGAAATCCCAGCTTCCCGTCGTCTTGTGCATGGCTCGCGGCTCGCCCCAAGGCAGTGAAAGATATTGCGAGGCAAAGCCGCGGCGAAGCCCATTCGGGCGGGTGACAACGAAAAAGATGCGCGTCGGCCGGGCCGACGCCGTGCGACGGCAGGGCAACGCAGGCACGAATGGAGAAAATCAGCAGGGCGGCGCAACGACGCAGCAGCGTACGCGCGCGCGCCGATACCGGCTATTTCTCCGCCAGCAGGCCGGCGATGGTCCTGATCTCGTTGCGGGCGTATTGCGGCAACCCGGCGCTGATCGAATCGCCCGAGTTGAACGAGGATTTCCCCATCAGCACCTGCGACGGCACCAGGTTGCGCAGCACCGGCACCTTCTCGAAGTCCTTCTTCTTGTCGAGCACGCTTTCCTCGATCGCCAGCACCATGTAGGCGGTCACCACGGTCTTGCTGGCGTCGGCCGGATGCTCCTGGAAGACGGCGAGGAGCTTGCCGAATTTCATGATCTGATTGACATAGAAAATATTCTGCTCCAGCACGCCGGTGACCGGCGTATCGAGGCCGGTCAATTCCTTCAGCCCGGCCTGATCGACGTCGGCGGCGGAAAGCGCCGACAGTTCACCCTGAAAATCGATGTGGTCGGAAATCTTCTTGGCTGTATCGCGGAGCTTGTTGACCAGCAGGATGCCGAGCGGGATCTTGCCCTCCAGCTTGTAGCTGGAATCGATGCAGATGAGCGTCGCGCGCCCGGTGCACCATTTGCGATCGGGATTGGCGTTGCCGGTGCCTTGCGGATCGGTGAGCGGATTCACGTCGGCCGTCGCGATGTGCTTGTGTTTGATCGCCGGATCGACCTTCTCAAGAAAAGGCGTCGTCACATAGCGCGAGAGGACGATTGCGTTCGGCGGCCGATCAAGCACGAAGCGCGCCTGCGCCACATACATGGTGAGCTTCTCGAGCACCGGAGCGGGTGCCGCGTCGGCGCTCGGTGCCTTGGTGACCGTCGGCTCGGTGTAACCGGGGAACAGCGAGAGGAATTTTTTCTGCGCGGGGCGCGCCTGTCCCCAATCACCGAATGGGATCAGGTTCGCGGTATCGCCATTGCCGCCGCTTCCCACGTCGCTGAACACAATGGTGCCCGGCTTGAGCTGCGCCAGATTCCAGTTTTGCGCGGGCACGTCTTCAATGTGAAATTCCTCCGCGCTCGCCGCGGACAACGACCCCATCAGGCCGACAAGCGCGATCGCGTGCCGTATCGACATTTCAAGTTTCTTTCGATCGCTTGAGGTTCAGAAGGGTCGGTCGCCCCAGAAGAAGCTGCGAGAATCGTTCCGCGAGGACCATGGAGGAGCGAAAAACCCGCGCGCCACCGGCTGCTGCTGTTGCGGCGCCCCGGGATAATACGAACTGCCGCGCCCCTGGCCACCCCAACCCCACGACCCCCAGCTTTGTTCGGCAGTGGCGGGATCGGAACTGCGCTCGGAGTAGCCGTAGCTGTCCTGCTGGGAGACAAGCTGATATTGCGTCTCGTTGAGGTGGCCATCGGCCTCGAGCCGGAAGTGCTCGACGAAGTTGCCACCGGCGTTCACGCGAGTGCCCGAGTAATAGTCGATCGGCAGATCGATCAGGTGCCGCTTGGCCTCCTGGGATGGCCCGTTGAGCGGCGCTTTCGGCGCGATGCCTTGGGCCCAGATGGCCTGAAGGATCGGCTCGAAGATCGGCAGTGCGACACGCGCTCCGGTCGCGCTGCCGCCCAGCGAACGGCGCTTGCCGTCGCCATTGTCGTAACCGACCCACACGGCGATGGTCACGTCGTTGGTAAAGCCGACGAACCATCCGTCGACCGCGTCCTCGGTCGTGCCGGTCTTGCCGGCGACGTACGGCGACAGGCCGCCGATCGCACGCGCGGTGCCGCGCGCCACGACACCCTGCAACATGGTCTTGAGCTGATAGAAGGCGGCATGGTCGGCGGCGGCGATGAACGGCAGCGGCGTATTCGGATACTGAAACACCGTGTGGCCGTCCGTCTCGATCGAACTCGATAGCGTGCGGCTGCGGCAACGCTCCTTCGTTGGCGACCGCCGCATAGAAGCCGGCGAGATCGATCATGCGGACCGGCTGGGCGCCAAGAACGAACGGATAATAGCGGACGCATTCGGTGTAGATTTTGGCGGCCATTG
Source organism: uncultured Alphaproteobacteria bacterium (assembly GCA_963850245.1). GTDB lineage: Bacteria > Pseudomonadota > Alphaproteobacteria > Rhizobiales > Xanthobacteraceae > BOG-931. Next base: position 433,080 of record CAWKLA010000008.1, read on the forward strand.
CGGTCGCGCAAACCTCGTCGAGACTCTTTTCCGGGTCCACACTGATGCCGCCGTCGAGCAGGTGAGCGGTCACCATATTGACGGAGTTCTCGAGCCCTCGCCGCAGGGTCAGCGCGCCGCCGGAGCTGCCGTCCGCGTTGCGCGGGGTCCAGAAATCCTGCTCGCGCATGTTGCTGCTGTAGTTGCGGGCGATGATGTCGCGGCCGTGACCGCTGGCACCGATCGGGGCCAGCGTGATCGTGTCGTCGGACACCAGCGTATTCGGCTGCAGGCCGGCTTGCAGCGCCGTCAGATAGGTCAGCGGTTTCATCGCCGAGCCGGGCTGACGCCGCGTCTGCGAGGTTCGATTGAGCGGGCTTGCCATGTATGAAAAGCTTCCCGCCATCGCGAGGATGCGCCCGGTCTTGTTCTCCAGCACCAGCGCCGAGCCCTGCACCGTCGGGCGCACGCGCAACTGCACCTGACCGCCGACGGCCGGCGCGGCAGGCGCGCCTTGAGCATTCTTAGGTTTGACCGCCGCCCTTGCTTCAATGACGTGGACATAGACAACGTCGTAGACGTTCAGTGCGCGCCGGATTTGCGCGCCGACCTGATTGAGCGGCAGCACGCGTCCGTCCCGCAAGCCGACCCGGATCACGCCGTCACCGCGCTTGCCGCCCCGATCGAGGACTACCGCAGGGTCCCAATGCACGTCGGCGAGCGGCAGTCGGGTCTCTTGCAGCGCCTGTTGCCACGCGGGCAGCGCGCCGGCGGTCGCGCCCGGTTTCGCGACGCCGAGCTTCTGCACCGCGTCGGCGATATTCGCCTCGGGCCCGCGATACTGCGTGCGGCCGTTGGACATCTCGAAGCGCGCCAACCCCTCCTGCAACGCGGCTTCGGCCTCGCGCTGCAACGCGGCGTTGATGGTCGAATGCACCGTGTAGGGCTCGGCGGTCAGCGTCGGTATGCCGTCCGCCCTCGCTTCGCGGCCGACGAAATCGATGAAGTGCAGGCCGCTATCGCGCCGCGGCCGCTCGAAGACGACGAGCTTGGGCGGCGCGGCGAGCGCCTTGTCCTTCTGCTCCGTCGAGATGGTGCCGTCTTCCTGCATGCGGCCGAGCACGTAAGCGAGCCGTTCCTTGGCGCGGTCGGGATGCCGGTCGGGATTGAAATAGCTCGGGCCTTTGAGCAGGCTCGCCAGCATGGCGCCCTCGGCAAGGCTGAGATCCTTTGCGGACTTGCCGAAATAGCTGCGCGCGGCCATCTCGACGCCCCACGAGCCGCGGCCGAGATAAGCCGAATTGAGGTAGAGTTCGAGGATCTCTTCCTTGCTCAGCGTCGCTTCGAGCCGCGAGGCCACGATCATTTCGCGGATCTTGCGTTCGTAGGTCACGTCCTCGCCGACCAGAAGATTCTTCACGACCTGTTGCGTGATGGTGGAGCCGCCCTGCGGCCGGCCGGAATCGGCGAGATTGCCGATGAAGGCGCGGATGATGCCGCGCTCGTCAACGCCGTGATGCTGGTAGAAGCGCCGATCCTCAGCGGCGATGAACGCCTTCTGCACCAGGTCCGGAACTCTCGCGAGCGGAATCCAGACCCGGCGGTTGCGCTGCTCGAACACGTTGGCGAAATTGGCGCCCTTGCCGTCGAGCACCGTGCTCATGCTGGGCAGCTTGCGGCCCTTGAGCCGCGTCGGGTCCGGAAGATCGGCGGCCGCGTTGTTATAGAACTCGATGACCTGGCCGATATCGACGACCGGCTGCTCGACGTTCTCGTTCTTGCAGAACTGATGGTAGGCGGTGTTCAGGTCGGCGAAATTGATGCCGTGAAAGGCCTTGATTTCGGCCCCGGGGGACTTCGAGTCGGTGAGAGCGGTGGCGATGAGTTCGTCGAGATTGATGGACTCGATATCGAACGCCTGACGCATGTGAGCGCAGCCGTCACGCAGAAGCTGCACCACCTCTGCGCGGTCCTGCACCGGATCGAAATGGGTCTTCACTGCCTGCGACTGTGTCGTCACCTCACTCAGCGCCAACGCAGTCGCAAAAATTTTGACTAGAATCATGTCCATGGGGGACGCGAAGGCACCAGTTCGAGGAAAACCGCAATCGAGGCACGAATTATAGCTATCCGATCCTTACAAAAAGACTTTTTTGCGGGTCTTTTTTTGCCCGGACCGGATTACGCAGTTGTGACGCAAATGCGGCACACCCCACCCCGGCAGATCACTAACCACCGGCCATTGAACTACTTAAGGCCCGGCACCGGGCTGCCTGGCACCAGGGTGTCGAAATGATGCCGCCTGTTCAACCAGGCGAGTAAAACCAGCGCCGGCAAACCGGCCAGCGCGCAGATCACAAAGAACCAGGCCCAGCCGGTCGCGGCCGCGATAAAACCCGCCCCCGATGACAAATAGGTGCGTCCGAAGGCCGCCAGCGCCGTCAAAAGCGCGTACTGGGTCGCGGTGTGCAACGGATTGCGGCACAGCGCCGAAAGATAGGCGACGAAAATCACGGTTCCGATCGCGCTGGTGAAATTCTCGGCAATGATAGCGAAGGTGAGCCAGGCCGCATTCAGGCCGACGACGGCTTGCCAGGAGAACGCCAGATTGGCGAGCGCCTGCAGGATGCCGCCAAGCAGGAGGCTGGCGGGCAGCGAATAGGCGCGCGCCACGAACCCGCCGGCGAAGCCGCCGATCAGCGTCGCGGCAAGCCCGACGCCCTTGATGATGGCGGCGTATTCGTTGCGCGAGAAGCCGAGATCGATCACGAAAGGCGATGTCATTGAGCCCGACAGCGCATCCGTGAACTTGTAGAGCACCACGAAAGCCAGCGCGACGAACGCCATGTCGCGCGACAGGAACTCGGAAAAGGCCCCGACCGCGGCCTCCGCGACGCGCTCAAGCGCATTCTCGCGGGCATGGGCCAATTCAGCCGCCGCGGACTGTTTGGGCTCCGCGGCAACGAGCGTCGTGATGATGCCGATCAGGGCAAACCCGGCCATGACGATGTAGCCGGCGCTCCACGAAGCATGATGACCGAGACCGAAACTCTGGAACCCGCTCACCACAAACAGTGCGCCCGCGGTCGAGGCGAGCATGCCGATACGATAGGCGGCGACATAGGACGCCATGCCGGCGGCCTGCTCGTTCTCGCTGAGGCTTTCCACCCGGAAGGCGTCGACGACGATGTCCTGCGTCGCCGATGCGGTGGCGACCAGCAGCGCGCCGAAGGCGACAACCAGCGCCGAGCCGGACGGATCGGTGACGGCAAGGAAAACGATCGCCGCGATCAGCAATAGCTGCGACAGCAGCAGCCAGCCGCGGCGGCGTCCCAAAAGTTTCGACAGCACGGGCACGTCGAGCGCATCGACGATCGGGGCCCAGAGGAACTTCGCCGTGTAGGGCGTGCCGACCAGCGCGAACAGCCCGATCGTGCCGAGATTGACGCCGGTCTCGCGCATCCAGATGGCCAGCGTCGAACCTGACAGAGCAAGCGGCAGGCCGGAGGAAAAGCCGAGGAACATGACGATCAGCACGCGCCGCTGCAGATACACCGCGAGCGTGTCGGCAATCGATGGACGCGCGGGCGGTTTGGTCGCGGGATCGCGCGTCCCCGGCATGCGCCGCTACTCCCCCGCCTCCAGCTTGCGGACCGGCCCGGGGATCACGTTCGAACCGGGCGACGCCACGGCGCCCCCCATTTCGGCAGCGAATTCGACCTGCTGGATGCGTTCCCCGTGCGCTTCGATCTTGTCGATCGAAATGATCGCTTGCCGGATGTCTTCGTTCGATTGATTGAAATGGTTTTGCAGCTTGCGCACGCGATCGCCGAGCAGGCCGACATCCCGCACGAGACGCGCGACCTCGTCGCGAATCTGGCCGGCCGCCTCGCGCATGCGGGCGTCTTTCTGGATTTGCTGCACCACCTGGATCGCCAGCATGAGAAGCGACGGCGATACCACGACGACGCGGGCGCGGTAAGCCTTTTGCACCAGATCGTCGAAGCCGTCGTAAAGTTCCGCGTAGATCGACTCCGACGGCACGAACATGAAAGCCATTTCCTGCGTCTCGCCGGGGATCAGGTATTTGTCCGCGATGTCGGCGACATGCTTGCCGACATCGGCGCGCAAGCGCTGGGCCGCCGCTTTCCGCTCGTCGTCCGACCTGGACTCGCGGTACGCCGTGAAGCCTTCAAGCGGAAACTTGGCGTCGATGACCAGCGGACGCTTGTCGGGGAGGAACACGCAGCAGTCGGGACGCGTCCGGTTGCCGAGGGTGTGCTGGAACGCGTAGGCGCCTTTCGGCAGGCCGTCCTGGACAATCGCCTCCATCCGCCACTGCCCGAACGCGCCGCGCGACTGCTTGTTGGCGAGCACGCCCTGCAGCGACGTCACCTGGGTGGCAAGCTCGGTGATGTTCTTCTGCGCGCGGTCGATGACCGCAAGCCGCTCGCCGAGCTTTTGCAGGTTGTCGGCGGTGCTTTGCTTGGTCTTTTCGAGCGAATCGCCGAGGCGGTGCGAAACCGAATCGAGGCGCTCGTTGACGCTGCGCTGGAGCTGCGACTGATTGTTCGCCAGCAGCCTTATGGCGCCCTCGAGCCGCGCCGCGGCTTCGGTCTGGGCGCGGCTGAGTTCCGCCAGCACCGGGTCCTCGGCCGGCGGCTTGCGCGCGCGCCAAAGCAGGATCGCCAGCACGATGGCCGCGATAAATGCGGCGCCGGCGATCGGAACGGCTAGGATGGCGATATTGGTTATATCGGTCATATCGATCATGCGCTGGTTCTACGCGATTCGGTGGGACCTGAGGCCGCAGAGCCGGTGCCATCGAGCGGGTACTGGCCCCTACTTGCACCCATGAGCCGTTAAGAACAAATGAAGAACGTGTATAACGTACGAATACCGGGTGGCGCAACAGGGCGCACAATTGACCGCGCTTTATGCACCGCTTACATCGCCGCCAATAACCCGGTGAAAAATGGCGCTCCGTGAAATCCTGAAAATCCCCGACAAGCGGCTGCGGCTGGTGTCTGCGCCGCTCAAGCGCGTCGACGCCGAAACGCGCGCGCTTGTCGAGGACATGTTCGAAACCATGTACGACGCGCCCGGCATCGGGCTTGCCGCAATCCAGATTGGCGTACCGAAACGTGTCGTGGTGATGGATTTGTCGAAGAAAGACGATGCCCACGCGCCGCAGGTCTTCATCAATCCCGAGATAACCTGGGCGGCCGACGAAAAATCGACGCACGAAGAGGGCTGCCTGTCGATCCCGGAATACTATGAGGAAGTCGAACGGCCGCAGGCGGTGAAGGTCAAATATCTCGATCTCGACGGCAAATCGCACGAGATCGAAGCCGCCGGGCTGTTCGCGACCTGCCTGCAGCACGAGATCGACCACATCAACGGCATCCTGTTCATCGACCACATTTCGCGGCTCAAGCGCGACCGGGTCATCAAGAAATTCACCAAGGCAGCCAAGGCTGCCACCAAGACAGCCAGCAAAACGGCGAACAAGACAGCGAAGACCGTGGAGGCGTGATTGGCGCTGCGCCTCGTCTTCATGGGGACACCGGACTTCGCGGTGCCCACGCTCCTCGAGCTTGTCGGCAGCGGGCACGATGTCGCGGCGGTCTATACGCGCGCCGCCGCAGCCGGCCGGACGCGGGATGGAATTGCGCGAAAGCCCGGTCGCCCGCGAAGCAACGCGGTTCCGGCTTCCGGTCTTCACGCCGAAGACATTGCGTGACCCCGCGGCCGCGGCCGCGATACGCGCACACGGCGCCGACGCCGCTGTGGTCATCGCTTACGGACTGATCCTGCCGCAGGCGGTTTTGGATGCCTTTCCGCTCGGATGCTTCAACATCCACGCTTCGCTGTTACCGCGCTGGCGCGGCGCGGCGCCGATCCAGCGCGCCATCATGGCCGGCGACCGCGAGACCGGCGTCGCCGTCATGAAGATGGAAGCAGGTCTCGATACCGGCCCGGTCGCTCTGGAGGCGCGGGTCCCGATCGGCCCCGACACCACCGCCGGCGAATTGCACGACGAACTGGCGCGGCACGGCGCCAAGCTCATGGTGGTTGCTCTGGCGGCGCTCGAGCGCGGCACCCTGCAACTGACGCCGCAGCCTTCCGACGGCGTAACCTACGCGACCAAGATCGAGAAGACCGAAACGCGCATCGACTGGACCAAGCCGTGGCAACAGGTGCACGACCATTGCCGCGGGCTGTCGCCATTTCCCGGCGCCTGGTTCGAGATGGCCGACATCGGACGGGTCAAGGTTCTGCGTTCAACCAGGGGAACCGGCAGCGGCAAGCCGGGCCAGGTGCTCGACGAACAATTGACTGTTGCCTGCGGCGAAGGCGCCGTGCGCCTCGTGGAATTGCAGCGCGCCGGCCGGCAGCCGATGCGCACCGAGGAATTCCTGCGCGGAACGCCGGTCGCGCGCGGCCTTGTCCTTGGCTGAGCGATGCCCCGCTACAAACTCACCATCGAATATGACGGCACCCCCTTCGTCGGCTGGCAGGCGCAGGACAACCAGCTCACCGTCCAGGGCGTGATCACCGACGCCGTTCACGCATTCACCGGCGAGCCCACGATCGTCGCGGGCGCCGGGCGCACCGACACCGGCGTTCACGCGCTCGGCCAGGTCGCCCATGTCGATCTCGGCAAGGATTGGGACGACGACACCGTGCGCGACGCCCTCAACGCGCATTTGCGGCCGCATCCGGTCGCCGTGCTGACCGCCGAACGCGTCACCGATGATTTCGACGCCCGCTTCTCGGCGGTCAAGCGCCACTATCTCTACCGCATCGTCAATCGCCGCCCCGATCTCTCGCTGGAGCGCAACCGCGCATGGCGCGTGCCGCGTCCGCTCGACGATCAGGCCATGAACGATGCCGCGCAAAGGCTGATCGGCCGTCACGACTTCACGACCTTCCGCTCCGCCGAATGCCAGGCGAGTTCGCCGGTGAAGACCCTCGACCGGCTCGACGTCGCCCGCTACGGCGACGAACTGCGCGTGCGCGCAGCCGCGCGTTCGTTCCTGCAGCATCAGGTGCGCTCGATGGCCGGTTCCCTCGTCCATGTCGGCGAAGGCAAATGGAGCGCCGACGACCTCGCCGCCGCGCTCGCCGCCCGCGATCGCTCGGCCTGCGGCCAGGTCGCTCCGCCGCACGGCCTCTATCTGGTCCGGGTAGATTACTGATCCCGCCGCAGTCAGCCGAAATACTTGTCGATGATGCGCCGGTAGATCGCCGTCAGGGTGACGAGGTCCGCGACCGGCGCGCATTCATCAACCTGATGCATGGTCTGCCCAACCAGGCCGAATTCCAGCACCGGGCAATAATCCTTGATGAAGCGTGCGTCGGAAGTGCCGCCCGAGGTCGAGAGCTTGGGCGTGCGCCCTGTCACTTCGGCGATCGCGGCAACCGCAAGCTCGGTGAAAGGTCCAGGCTTGGTGACAAAAACATCGGCATTCGACGGCTGCCAGTCGAACGAAAAACGCACGCTGCCGGCCGCCGCGGCTTGTGCCCGCTCCTCGATCAGCGTCTTGAGCGCGGCCTGGCTGTGGCAGTCGTTGTAGCGGATGTTGAAGCGCGCGCGGGCCTCGCCCGGAATGAGATTGACGGTCGGGTTGCCGACATCGACCGAAGTGAATTCGAGATGCGAAGGATCGAAATGCGCGCTGCCTTCGTCGAGCGGCGCCTGCAATGCCGTAATCAGCGTCGTGAGCCCGCGGATCGGATTGTCGGCACGATCGGGATAGGCGACATGGCCCTGGCGGCCGGTGACGATGAGGGTGCCGTTGAGCGAGCCGCGGCGGCCGGCCTTGATCGTGTCGCCGAGCACCGCGACGTTGCTTGGTTCGCCGAGGATGCAGTGATCGAACGTTTCGCCGCGCTCGGCCGCCCATTGCAACAGCTTGATCGTACCGTTGACGGCGACGCTTTCCTCGTCGCCGGTGATGAGCAGCGACAGCGAGCCTTTTTTCGGTTTGCCGCCGTTGGCGCCGATATGATCGAGCGCGGCGGCGACAAAACAGGCGATACCGCCCTTCATGTCGACCGCGCCGCGTCCGTAAAGGCTGCCGCCCGCGATCTCGCCGGCAAAAGGTGCATGCCGCCACGCCGCTTCGTCGCCCGGCGGTACCACGTCGGTATGGCCGGCGAACACCAGATTGGGCTTTTCCGTGCCGATGCGCGCATAGAGATTCTCGATCGGCGCGGTGCCGGGCGCCGTGAACGTCATGCGATGGACTGCAAAGCCCGCCTTGGCGAGAACATCGTGCAGATAGGCGAGCGCACCGCCGTCCTCCGGCGTCACCGACGGACAGCGGATCAAGTCTCGGGCGATAACGACGGGATCGGCGGGCACTTCTGTCAGTTCCTTTCAAGCGGGTCGGGGCCAAACCGGTTCGGGCCCCGGGTGCCTCTGCGAAAGCCGAGTTCGATCAGGAGGGCGAGGCTGACGATTCCCACAACCGTGATCACCGCGAACGAAAACAGATTGGCCGCCGAGTACGATTTCAGATTGGTTCGCATTTCGAGCAGGCCCAGGAGGTCGAGCAAATCGGATACCGCGATCAGGGCAAAGCAGGCAACAATCACCCGGGTAGCGATATTGCGGTCATGCCCGCGTTTTACCGAGATCACAAGTTGCGGATACAGGAGAATCAGGAAGACGATTTCGCCCGCCATGTCGCCCGCCAACTCGTTCGCCAACCCGCTCGCCGTCATGTCCGCTATCGTCGCGAACAAAACTTCGGCGACAAGAACCGCGAGAGTCGCAAGCCAGAACACCTTGCGGCTGATGCGGCCGCCGAAATCGCCCAAGAAATAAATCCACCGCATCGCGCGCCCCGCACTTCAATGCAGGAAAGCCTGACGTCTGCCAGACTCGGTTCAACTTCGCGGTTGTCAAACCTTGGCCAGCGGATCGGGACCGTACTGGTTAGGCCCGACGGTGCCGCGGCGAAAACCAAGCTCGATGAGCAAGGCGAGCCCAAACACCGCGAACGGCACGGCGATCATCAGCGACAGCATGCTCGGGGTTTCGTCGGTGCCGGAGATCCCAAGCACCGTGAAGAGGTCGAGTACAGCGCTGGCGCCGAAGAAAATTCCCAACAGCCACACCGGCAGGTCGCGATCGTGCGCACGCTTCAAGGCTATGGCGAACTCGGGATAGGTGAAGGCCAGGTCGACAATGGCGCCAAGCCGGTCGCCCTGCAATTCTTCGGCGATGAGATGAACCACGATCTCGGCGACCGTGAGCACGGCCATCGCGATCCAGAAAGTCTGGCGGCCGATGCGGCCGTGAAAGCCGTTGAGAAGATAGGCCCAATCCATCGGTGTACGCGCCGCCTTCAGTCCCGCAGCAATTCGTTGATGCTGGTCTTGGCGCGTGTCTTCTCGTCCACGCGTTTGACGATCACGGCGCAAGCGAGGCTTGGCCCCGCTTCGCCGTTCGCGCGCGGCTTGCCCGGCAGGCTTCCCGGAACCACGACGGCGTAGGACGGCACCTCACCCACGAAAATCTCGCCGCTGCCGCGGTCCACGATCTTGGTCGAGGCGCCGATGAATACGCCCATCGACAGGACGGCGCCTTCACGCACGATCACACCCTCGGCCACTTCCGAGCGCGCACCGATGAAGCAATTGTCCTCGATGATCACCGGCCCCGCCTGCAACGGCTCGAGCACGCCGCCGATGCCGACGCCACCGGAAATGTGGCAGTTCTTTCCGATCTGCGCGCAGGAGCCGACCGTCGCCCAGGTGTCGATCATGGTGCCGCGATCGACATGGGCGCCGAGATTGACGAATGACGGCATCAGCACCACGCCGGGAGCGATGAAGGCGGAGCGGCGCACGACGCAGCCCGGCACCGCGCGAAACCCGGCAGTGCGGAAGTTCTGTTCGTCCCAGCCGTCGAACTTCGACGGGACCTTGTCCCACCACACCGCGTGACCGGGACCGCCCGGGATGACGCCCATGTCGTTGAGCCGGAACGACAGCAGCACCGCCTTCTTGAGCCACTGATTGACCTGCCAGGCGCCGTCCGTCGCCTTCTCCGCCACTCGCACCGCGCCGCGGTCGAGCAGAAGGAGCGCCTCGTCCACCGCCTCGCGCACGGCGCCTTTGGTCGCAACGCCGACCTCGTCGCGCCGCTCGAAGGCGGCGTCGATGGTTTGCGCAAGCGACGTGGTCTCGGTCATTGGCGGGTTTGTGGTTGGGTGGCGTCTTGGGTGGCGTCTTGGGTGGCGTCTTGGGCGGTGTCTTTGGCGGTGTCTTGGCGAGTTCGGCGGCTGACATGAAGCTTGGGTCCCCGATGCGCGGTTTGTCGGAGTGCGCCTGCGCGATGTCAAGCGCCGTCCGCCGGCATCATAGCGCCTGCGTCAGACTTGGAACCTTTTTTGCATAAGCCCATTGAATGCAACGCGGCTGAAGGAGGCGCGATGATCACGATGAGCATAGGACTGGCCGCCGGCGTCTTTTATTGGCTGGCCTGGTACAAGCTGGCTTTCTGGATTCTGATTTACGCCATCATCTACGGCGGCCTGGGCGCGTTGCGCGGCGATAATCAGGCCCAAATCGTCTATCGGCGCGGCTCCGGCGTCACCATCGCGGTTCTTATCCCCGTCGCCTGGCATATCGGGGTACTGGCCGGCTATCTCTGAGCGGCGCCTGCGCTTTCAGCCGGCGCGGCCGCGCCGGTCGATGCCGCGCAAAAAGCCGGCGAGATCGTCGGTGACGTGATCGACATACGGCTCGTCGCGACCCGCAAGCTCCCAGTCCTCGCGAACGACTTCGCGGGCGCCTGCCGGCACCACCAGCACCGTGGTCATGCCGCGCGCATGCGGCACTTCGAGATTGCGGGCGAGATCCTCGAAGATCGCCGCCTTCCGCGGATCGACCCCGTGGCGGGCGAGGAAGCGGTCATAGACAACGGGACGCGGCTTCGGTTCGAGCTTGGCCGCGGCAATATCAAACACGTCCTCGAAATGCTCCCGGATTTCGAGGCGGCGCATCACCGTTTCGGCATGCTGGCGCGTGCCGTTGGTGAGAATGAGCTTGCGTCCGGGAAGCTCGGCAATCGCCGCGCCGAGCGCCGGATTGGGCGTGAGCGGTGAATGATCGATCTCGTGCACCATTTCCAGAAATTCGTGCGGATCGAGACCATGCTCTTCCATCAACCCGCGCATGCTGGTGCCGTAACGTCGATAGTAATCCTTCTGCACCCGAAACGCTTCGTCGGGACTGACGCCAAGGAAGTCGGCGATGAAATCGCGGATGCGATCGTCAACCTGCTGCCAGAGATTGAGGTGATGCGGATAAAGCGTGTTGTCGAGATCGAATACCCAGGTCTCGACCGCGCCAAAGCCGCGCACGTTGCGTTCCTTCATTCCCGGCGACTTGTTGTTGCCACACTTGGTGGCGAGGACGCTTTGTTGCCCGCCGAATCGATTTTAGCAACTGGCGGACCTGGAGCAGCGGATGCGCCGCACGTTACGCAAATCGATACCGTTCGTGCAGGCGGTCCTCATCGGCACGCTGGCCGCCGCGACCCTTGCCGGCATCGCGATGCTGATCGCCCGTTCCTGAGGCTCCGTTCGCAGACTCACGGGCCGCTTAATTCGCCTCCCGCCATGACGCCGCCGGAAGCAAACACTTGAGCGCTTCGTCGTGTAGGCGCACAGGGTCGCGCTCGCCCTCCATGGCGAGATTGAGCACGGAGCGCGCCAGCTCTTCCGGTCGCACCGTCGAGTTGCCGATCTCCTTGAGCGTCAGCCAGGCCTCGTCGAACGCCGTTTCCAACACGACGAGCGTCTTCGGATCGAACGCGTGGCTATGGAACCCGCGCATGGTCCCTCACTTCGATGGCGTGAACAGGAATTGTTGCGGCCGAGCATCTGCGTCAAGTTGGCCCGAGTTGTGACGGCTCGTGTGAAACAACCATGACAGATGGTCGCGGCGATTGCCGATTATTTGATCGTTATTTCCATAGCTGAAACGCAACCAGTGACGCGAGCATGATGGCGCTGCCAAGAGCCTGCAGCGGCGTGATCACTTCGCCGAGCGTGAGCACGCTCAGCACCATCGCGATCAGCGGCTCCAGATTCATGATCAGCGCGGTACGAAACGGACCGACCCGGAGCGTCGAGACGAAGATGAAAACGATGCCGGCGGTCGTGGCGATGCTCAGGCCGATGAGAGCGACCCAGCCGCCGTTGGTCAGCGGCGGTTGCCAGGTCTTCGTGAAAGCCGACAACGCCACGAAGATCGCGGTCTGCGCAATCACCGAATACCACGTCGTCAGGCGGGCATCGGCACCGACCAGAAATGCGCGCGTCGCGATCAGCACCCCGGTCCGGCACAACGCCGCGCCGAGCGCATAAGCGATGCCGCCGAGTACGAGGCCCGCCGGATGGGCGCCGATCATGATCGCCAGCCCGAAGAACGCCGCCAGCGCGCAGACCACGCCGCGCCAGCGCAACGGCTCGAGCCCGGTCGCCGCGGCGGCGAGCCCGGTCAACAACGGATAGACGAAATAGGTGAGAACCGCCGTCGGAACATCGTTCAGCTCGATGGCCTTGAACAGACAGAAGATGAGGACGGTGAACAGCACGCCGATACCGATCGATATCCAGCGCACGCGCGCATCGGTCGGCGGCGTCGGGCCGAGCCGCAGCCAGATCGTGATGAAGACGAGGCCGATCACGCTGCGAAACGACAGCATGGTGAGGACGTCGCAGCCCGCGCCGGCGACGATCTTGACCAGCACGTCGGAAACCCCGAGCACCACGGCCGCGGCAATCCCGGGCGCGACGGGAAAGATCGAATGCGAGGTCAGGGGAGAGGAAACCCGGAAAGAAACCACGCCTGACGCATACCCGCCGACGGCGCGCGCCGCAACCGGCTACCTTATTCTCTCGGGAACTCGGACGGCGAAGCCGGCTTATTGCCGAACCGCAATCTTACCGGCGACGGGAACCGGAACGTCCGCCGATTGCCGGCCGATCAGCGGCGCGAGCTGCCGGGCGGCGTGGCCGAACGGCGCGATAAACTCGCCGCGGACCGTATGCGCATACTCACGATCGGGCTCGACGCCGAATTCGAGCTTCTCCGGTTCCGCCGCGGGAACGTAGAGCGTCCCGAACATCCAGTCCCAGACCGCGAGGCAACTGCCCAAATTCTTGTTGAAGTGCTCGGGATTGCGCGAGTGATGAATCTGATGGTGCGCCGGGCTCATGAACAGGCGGCCGAGCCATCCGGTGAACGATATCCAAAGCTCGGTGTGTTGCAAGTGTACGTAGAGATAGATGAAGAACACGAGGATGATGTTGTTCTCGGACAGACCGAACTGATGCGTCGTCTGGCCGAAGGCATACTCGCCGACGCCGCTCGCCAATCCGGTAAACGCGGCGAGGATGTTCAGGAAGATGCACATGTAGACCGGGTGCACGCGGAAATTCGTCAGCGGCGTAAGCACCGTCGCCGAGTGATGAACCTTGTGGAATTCCCAAAGGAACGGCACCCGGTGCGAGAGATAATGATTGAGCCAATAACCGAGCTCGTACGCCAGGAACAACGCGACCGTCATCACGGTCCGGGTCACGAATGGGGGCAACGACGTCGGCTGCCGCGGGCCGAATGTCGCCGTCAGGAGATCGCGCGACGCCGTGGCTTAGCACCTCGAACGACAGCAGCGCCCAGCCGAAAATGATGCCGAACATGAACAGGTTGAAATAGAAATAGCCGAGGTCCGCGACCGTGGACCGATTCATGACGATGCGTTTCGGAAACAGCGCCCGCATCAGCGTCCGCACGCGGACGCGGCGGCCCTTTCGATAGCGCCGTGCAACCACGAAGACGACGGCGATCAAAAGCGCGCACAACAGCGACAGCAGCGAGATGTGCGAGCCGGGCCCGAAGAAGGCCTTGTGGAGCTGGCCCAGGAAATACGTAATGCCCGGCGAGAAATCCAACCGCGCCTCCGCAGCGTCTGATCTGCGCAAACACTTAGCCGCTCATTGGTAAAGGCCGGGTTGTGCGCGTAGCCGCAATCGCCAAACCGACCGTTAACCATGCCCATTCTCGCGGTCTTAACGGCGTTCGGCGACGATCGGCGAATGCAAGCCCAACAGCCGGCGACGACGACGAGCGATGCGGGGCGCCTCCGATTTCTTGACGGCCTGCGCGGCTGGGCGGCGGTCGTCGTGCTGCTGCATCACGTTTTCGTCGACGGTCTGCCCGCCAACGGCTTGATGGCCGACCGCAGCCTATGGGCCAAGGTTTTCTTCCTCAACGGCACGCTCGCCGTATGCGTCTTCTTCGTGATCTCCGGGTTTTCCCTGTCGATCCGCTATCTCGAACGCGGCGATGGACGTGCGCTGACCCGGATCGCCGCCGGGCGATACCTCCGGTTGGCCGTGCCGATATTCGCGATCTGCGCCATCACTTATTTCATGCTCGTATTCGGGATTATTCAGCCGCCGGTGTTTCGCCCGCCGCCGCTCGATGCGTTCCTCACGTTCACGCCGACGCTCGAGCAACTGTTCGGCTTCTCGCTGCTCCGTGTGTTCGTCGCCTATTCCGGCGCCGAGACCTACGATCCGCCGTTATGGACGATGAGTTACGAGTTCTACGGCTCGTTTATCGTGTTTGCGGTCGTTGCGCTGCTGCGGCGGTTTGAGGCGCGGACGCTGGCGTTGGGTGTGTTGTTCGCGGCGCTGGCAAGCCTGCAGAGCTTCTTTGCTCTTTTCGTCGCCGGCATCCTGATCGCCGATGTCTTCTTGCTGAGCGTGCGGCCGGCTATCGCCAACCGGGCCGGCGCGGCGCTTTGCGTCGCCGGCTTGTTGTTGATCCTGCTGCCGAACACCTGGTTCGGCCCGGTCTATGTCGGCGGCGGAACCTGTCTGACCGCGGGCGCGATATTCTGTACGCCGGTGCGCCGCTTCTTCGAAAGCCGCTTCTCCGGTTTCCTCGGCTGGATTTCCTTCCCGCTCTATCTGGTGCAGGCCGCGGTCATCTATACGGTGGCGCCGCGCGGCCTCGCTCTGCTCGCGTCATTTCACGTCGCGCCGGAATTGCAGCGATGGATCGTTGGGATCGCGATCTTGCCGCTGGCTATTCTCTGCGCCATCGCCTTCTGCCCGATCAACGACTTGGCGGTGACGCTGTCACGCCGCTTCGGGGCCGGTTTTGTTTCACTCTGCGATGAAATCCGCCGCCGGCTGGCGCGGCCGAGCCATCCTCAACCGCTGACACACTAGGACAAATATCTAGTTGTGAATGAGCGTCCCGGCGCCAAGCTCGGTGAAGAGTTCGAGCAGCACGGCATGGGGTACCTTGCCGTCGAGAATGACCACGCCTTCGACGCCGCGATCGAGCGCCTCGATGCAGGTTTCCACCTTGGGAATCATGCCGCCGGAAATGGTGCCGTCGGCGATCAGGCTGCGCGCCTCGTTGGCGGAGAGCTGCTTGATGAGCTTCTTCGACTTGTCGAGCACGCCGGGTACGTCGGTCAGGAGCAAAAGGCGCTTGGCCTTGAGCGCGCCGGCGATGGCGCCGGCGAAAGTATCGGCGTTGACATTGTAGGTCCCGCCATTCACCGCGGCGCACACCGGCGCCAGCACCGGAATGAGCTCGCGGCCGAGGATCTGCGAGAGCACCGTCACGTCCACCTTGTCGGGCTCGCCGACGAATCCGAGGTCGACCACCCTCTCGATATGCGAATCCGGATCGACGACGGCGCGCGTCAGCTTGCGCGCGATCACCATGTTGCCGTCCTTGCCGCAAAGCCCGACCGCCTTGCCGCCGGCTTCGTTGATATAGCCGACGATCTGTTTGTTGATCGATCCGGCCAGCACCATCTGGACGATTTCCAGCGTCTTTTCGTCGGTGATGCGCAGGCCGGCCGAGTACTGCGACTCGACGCCGACCTGCTTGAGCATCGACTCGATCTGCGGGCCGCCGCCATGCACGACGATCGGATTGATCGCGGTCTGCTCCAGCAGCACGATGTCGCGGGCGAACTCGCGCGCGAGATGCTCCTTGCCCATGGCGTGACCGCCGTATTTCACGACGATGACTTCCTCGTCGTAGCGCTGCATGTAAGGCAGGGCCTCGGAGAGGATGCGTGCTTGCACCTCCGGGCTAACGTCGTCGCTGTGGCTCATGGAGGATGTCTTCCCGTTTCGCGGCGGCCGGCTCGGCGCTGCCTATGTAGCGGCGCGAGGCGCGAACGACAATGCGTCAGCGGGAGCGTTCCGTTAGCAGGCGTGCGACCGCGGCGCGGAGCTGCGGAATGCCCGCCCCGCTTCGGGCGGAGGTCGCGATCAGGTCGGGAAACGCGGCGGCGCGTTTCCGCAACGCTGCCTTCACCCCTTCGATGCAGGCGGCAAGTTCCGCTTCGCTCACCTGATCGGATTTGGTGAGCACGATCTGGTGGCTGACCGCCGCCTTGCCCAGCGTGTCGAGGATGGTTTCATCGACGGCCTTGAGGCCGTGACGGGCATCGATCAGCACATAGACGCGGGCGAGCGCCGCGCGGCCATGCAGGTAATCGTGAATCAGCCGGGTCCACGCCGACACCTTGCTCTTGGCCGCCGCCGCGTAACCGTAGCCCGGCAGATCGACCAGCACGAGCCGGCTTGCGCCGCCGAAGAAGATCAGCTCCTGGGTCCGCCCCGGCGTGTTCGAGGTGCGCGCAAGCGCTTTCCGCCCGGTAAGCGCGTTGATGAGGCTCGACTTGCCGACATTGGAGCGGCCGGCGAACGCGATCTCGATCCCTTTCGGCCGCGGCAGCGAATCGATCGAGCTCGCCGCCGAGAGAAAATCCCACTCGCCGGCGAACAGACGGCGACCCTCGTCGATCTCGGTTCTGGAAAACTCGCCCTCGGTGTCCATCGGCCGACCGTATCGCCCTGACCGCTTTGTTTCCAGAACGGCGGCGCTGCGCGTTCGATCGCACCGCGGCACGAATCGAAAAGGGGGACGTAGCGTCCCCCTTTGTCACATACAGCCGGCCGCGCGGCCGGCGATAACGGCGATCAGGCGATCGCCGCGCCGCGCTCGTCCAGAAGAATCGCGGCCGAAGCGTGGGCCGGATTTTTCGCGCCGCTCTGATAACGGGCAGCGGCAGCTACCGCGGAGATCCCGATCTGCTGGTAGCGAAGATGAAGCGCGATCTGTTCGTTGGATGACTTGCTAGGCTTGCGTTGATTGCCGATCTTCTTGGCCGACTTGGCGGTAACGTCTTGCATCATAGAACCCCATTCCCTTCGTCGTTTGCGACGGTGCCGGTCGTATTTCGCGAGTACGGCGGAAATGGGCGGCAAATCGTCCGCCAAGGTGACATTCGCCGGCCGCGCTCTCGTATTCCCCAAGCTGACACGACTTATGGTTAAGTCCCGGTTAAGGAGTGCGACATTCCTGCAACACCTGTCGGCGACTTTGCCGTTAACCGTCCTCTTCGCTGGAATGATCAAAACGATTTCGGTAAGGAAATCGGGGCAGATTGAGGCTGGGACGGCGGGAAACTGGTGGGTAACTCATGGCCATTCGCGGTCTAGTGTTTGTTATTGCGGCTGTCGCGCTCGGCGGCTGCGTTCAGGACATGGCCGGCGGCACGCTCGATCCGTCGACCGAGGTCGGCTGGAAGCAAAAAGACAAGGACCTGATGTCCAACCTGCCGTACAACCAATCGGCAGTTTCCGAGAACTATCGCCGGCACATCGTCGAATATCACCGCAAGGAAGCGCCCGGCAGCATCGTCGTCGATAGCGACAACAAGTACCTCTACTACGTGCTGCCGCAGGGCAAGGCGATTCGCTATGGCGTCGCCGTCGGCGAGCAGGCGCAATCCTGGAGCGGCATCGCCAAGGTCGGCCGCATGGAAGAGTGGCCGCCCTGGATTCCGACGCCCGGCGAACAGGCGCGTCTCGGACCGCTGCCGTCCTTCGTCACCGGCGGCCCGCATAATCCGATGGGCGCGCG
Organism: uncultured Alphaproteobacteria bacterium; assembly: GCA_963850245.1. Taxonomy (GTDB): domain Bacteria; phylum Pseudomonadota; class Alphaproteobacteria; order Rhizobiales; family Xanthobacteraceae; genus BOG-931. Next base: position 451,050 of record CAWKLA010000008.1, read on the forward strand.
CGGCATGTATCTCTATGCCAACAACAAAGACACGCTCTATCGCATCCACGGCACGAATCAGCCGGAGCACATCGGCTCGGCGGTTTCCTCGGGATGCATCCGAATGACCAACGAGGATGCGATCGATCTCTACAATCACGTCAAGATCGGAACGATCGTCATCGTGCTGGCGCCGCATCCGGACGGGATCTTCAACGCGCACATGGCGTATGGCGGCGGCAGTTCGGTACCGAACTGAAGTTTTTACCTCCCAATGGACAAACTGACGACATGGCGCCGACCCGTTCGGCGCCATTTTTCTTTGTGCGGTTGTCAGCGAATCGTTTTGGAACGCGCTTACGCGCCAAGCGTGATGTGAACAATTTCCGGCGGCACGCCGAGGCGCGCCGGAACGATGCTCGTACCGAGGCCGCCCGACACGATCAGGTGACGATCGTTTTCGACCACATGGCCGTAGGCGAAACGCGCGCCGTATCGGGACGGAACGAAGGCCGGCCAGATGAACGGCAGGCGAATCTGGCCGCCGTGCGTGTGGCCGGAAAGCGTCAGCGCCACGCGTGACGGCACGCGTGGAAAGATGTCCGGTTCGTGGGCGAGCAGCAGCACGGGGTCGTCCGTTCCGACTTGGGCGAGCGTTCCCGGCAGGTCGTCAACGCCGCGAAAGCGGCCCTGTCCGAGCCTGTACGCGATCTGATCGCCAAGACCCGCGAGCCAGAAGCGTTGCCCCTCGGGGCCGAGCATCACCGCATCGTTTTCCAGGATGGGAATGCGCACGTCGCGGAGCGCGCGGCGGACGTCGGCGACATCGTGCCACCAATCATGGTTGCCGAGTATCGACCACGTTCCGAGCGGCGCGATAAGCCGCGCCAGTTCAGCCGCCCACATCGCGTTGGGAATACGTGTCGCGAATCGATACGTGGCGTTGAAGTCGCCCAGCAAAACGATCAGGTCGGATTGGAGCGCGTTGGCGGTATCGACGACGCGGCGAATGTGCGGCAGCGTCATGTCCGGTCCGCCGGCATGAATATCGGCGACGACCGTCACGGAAAGCTTGCGGCCTGCCGGCCAGCCCGTTGGGTTGAGCGCGTAGCGGGTAACGACGAGCCCCTGCGGCTCGATCCCGGTGGCGTAGGCGGCCGTTGCGGCCGCGGATAGGCCAACCAACCCGACACTGCCGGCAAGGACGCGGCGGCGGGTGACGCGCCGCTTGGCAGGCGGCTCCGGCGCCTCCGCTGGCGCGCTTGTCGATAGGGGCTCGTTCATCGTGGGCTATGTAGCGTCGGATTCATGAATCGGGCGTTGATTCGCCTGGCCTGCGTCGATTGGCCCTGCGGAGGACACGCCGCCTCACGGCTGCGCCAGACCTTCACGCGTCACCCAATCCAGCGTGTTGTCGAGGGCGCGGGCCAGCCTGTTGAAAAGCTCCTCGATTTCCGGCGCCGTGATCACGAGCGGCGGCGATAGCGTTAACACATCGCCCGCCACGGCGCGCACGATCAGGCCCTCATGTTCGGCAAACCGGACCGCAGCAGCGCCGACACCGTGCTGGGCGTTGAACGGGCGTTTGCTGGCCTTGTCGGCGACAAGCTCGAGGCCACCGATCAGGCCGAGACCACGCGCCTCGCCGACCAGCGGATGATCGCCGAGCGCGCTGAGCCGAGCCTGGAACAGCGGCGCGCGCTTGGCGGCTTTCTCGATGATGCGATCGCGCGCATAGATCTCTATCGTCTTCACCGCGACCGCGGCGGAGACCGGATGGCCGCCATAGGTGAAACCATGGCCGAACGTTCCGATCTTTTTGCTCTCGGCGAGTAGCGCTTCGTACATCAGCTCCGGAATCATCACGGCGCCGATCGGCAGATAGGCCGAGGAGAGTGCCTTCGCGACCGAGATCGACTGCGGTTTGAAACCGAGCTTCTCGCAGCCGAACACGGTGCCGAGCCGTCCGAACCCGCAGATCACTTCGTCGCTGATCACGAACACGTCGTACCTGGCGCACACCGCCATGATTTTCTGGAAATAAGTTCGCGGCGGCACGATGACGCCGCCGGCGCCCATCACCGGCTCGGCGATAAATGCCGCGATCGTATCGGGTCCTTCTTTCCAGATCAGCGCTTCGAGTTCTTCCGCGAGCCGTGTGGCGAACGCCTCTTCCGTCTCGCCGTCGCGAGCGAAGCGATAATGGTGCGGACAACCGATGTGCAGAAAGCCCGGTAACGGAATGTCGAAGTCGCGATGATTGCCGGCAAGCCCGGTCAGCGAAGCCGCGGCGACGGTAACGCCGTGATAGGCTTTCACACGGCTGATGATCTTTTTCTTCTTCGGCTTGCCGCGCGCGTTGTTGAGGTACCAGACAAGCTTCACCTGGGTGTCGTTTGCCTCCGATCCGGAATTGCAGAAGAACACCTTCGAGATCGGCACCGGCGCAATCTCTTTGAGCTTCTCGGCCAATTCGATCGCCGGATCGTGGCTCTTGCCGGTGAAGAGATGCGCGAAGGAAAGCTTGCGCATCTGCGTGGCGGCGGCTTCGACCAGTTCCTCGTTGCCGTAGCCGAGCGCCGTGCACCAAAGGCCGGCCATGCCTTCGATATAGGCCTTGCCGTCGGTGTCGTAGACGTAAACGCCCTGCCCGCGTTCGAAGATGAGCGGCCCGGTCTCGCGAAAGCTCGCGAGATTGATGTAGGGATGCACCAGGGTTTCTACGTCGCGGGCGGCGAGATTGCTAAGCGGCGGTGGCATGGAAGTCTCGTGGTCGTCTGGCCGGGCATTGGCCGGTTTCTGGTGGTTATTTACAGCCCTATTGTGGCTGCGGCAGTCAATGTCTCAGAGGGCAAGTCCAGCCACGCCGTTCGCGCTTGAACCGGGGCATGACAGTCCCTAATCAGGCGCATCGGAATGAGGAGATGTCTTTGTCTGCCACGTCTGCAACCGCTACATTGGACCACATCGTGGCGAGCAAGGCCGCCAAAGACGGCTTCGTACGGACGCGATGGTGGTGGGTTCGCCACGCACCGGTCCACGTCGACGAGGGCCGGATTTATGGGCAAAAGGACCTCTCCTGCGATTGCAGCGACCGGCAGCTCTTCGCCAATCTCGCGGCGCTGTTGCCGCGCCGGGCGGTGTGGGTCACGAGCAACCTGGCGCGGACGCACCAGACCGCACAGGCCATCCTCGCGGCAGGCGATTTCGAGGCGCCGCACGAGCTTCAGCAGGACAAAGACCTTGCCGAGCAACATCTCGGCGACTGGCAGGGCCTCGACCGCCACACCTTTCTGATGGACCGCACGCAGGAGCCGGATTCGTTCTGGTACGCGGCGGCCGACGAGCGCGCCCCGAATGGCGAGAGCTTCGTCGATTTGATCAAGCGTGTCGACGGCGCGATCGAACGGACGACAAAGGCGCATCAGGGCCGCGACATCGTCGCGGTCGCTCACGGCGGCACGATCCGGGCCGCCATCGCCATCGCTCTCGGCCTGCCGCCTCGCGGCGGCTTCGCCTTTCTGATCGACAATTGTTCGCTGACCCGCCTCGACCACTATCAAAGCAAGAATGCCTCCGGCTGGCGCGTCACGACGGTCAATCATCGGCCGTGAACGGTCACGATCTGTTCCTTCGGGTTTTTAGAAAACGGGTTTTTTGGTGAAAACAACCGGCGTCATCTTTCGGCCCGCCGTGATGAAGAATATATCGGCGCGGTCAATATCACTGACCATTATTTTTTCGGGAGCCAAAAAATGAAAATCAGCGCACGCAATCAGTTGAAAGGAAAAATCCTCGAGGTGACGAAGGGCGCCACTACGTCGCATGTACGCATTGATCTCGGTCACGGCGTCGTCGTGCTGGCGTCGATCACCAACGAGGCGGTCGCGGAACTTGCCTTGCAAAAAGGCGACGAGGCGTGGGCGGTCATCAAGGCCTCGGACGTGATGATCGGCAAGTAATTCGGGAAGTAATTCGGCAAATAATCCCGGCGGCTAGTCGCGGCGAAGATCGCGGCATCACGCCAACAAATCGGTTCAGAGTTGCGATCGGTGTTGCTGGATTGTGTGTTGCGCGTGCGCTCTTTTGGACGACTTACTTCGGTCCGCCGCCCGGGGGCGCTTGCGAGGCAGCGGAATCGGCCCGGAAAGCGGGGCCGCTGATACCACTGCCTGCGGCTCCGCTGTTTGCGCCTCTGCCGCCTGCTGCCCCGCTGCTGGTCGCTCCGCCGCTGCGGCGGGCGGCGTCGCTGCCGCCTGTTTGACCGGTTCGCGGACCTCCCACTCGCACGTTTTGTAACCGTTGCGGCGTTCGGCCAGATCGACGTGGATATGTTCTTCGTGATGGCCGTCGGAACCCGGCCCGAGCACGGTTGAGAAGCGCGCGCAGGCGCTGGCGCGCACACTCTCGCGCCAAGCCTTCGTCACATCCACGTCCGTCAGGCGGATCATCTCGCCGTTGGCGAGCTTGAAGCCGCGCACATCGAGAGCATTAGCGCGGCCGTGCTCGCTGAGGGTGGCGCCGCGGACCCGATTGCGACCACGACACTCATAAGAATCGAAGTTGTCGAGCATGCGCAGTTGCGATCCGCGCTTTTGCGCCAGCGGCGCCACATCGTCGCGGACCCAGATCGCAACCTGTTCCGCCATCGTGCAGCGCAACGTAGCCGGCGGGCTGACGGAGACTTTCGTCTTATCGGTCAGGGTCACGCTGTCGAGCATCACCGCATCCACCGCACCGCACTCGCCTGCTCCGACGAGAAGGGGCATGGGCTTGAACGCCGCCAGTTTTGCCAGCCGCTCCTGACAGGCGGACGGCTTGACCGCCGCCGCCCCCCCGGCCGGTTCCGGAAACGAAGCATAAGCTTCCTGCGGGGGCGAAAATTGCTCGGGGATGCCCGCCGGCAACGCGGCATGTGCTGTAGGTGGCTGCTGCGGCGGCACAAGCCGAACCGTCGCGTCGGGCGCGGATTTCGCCGCCTTCGAGGATTTTTTGACGGCATCTTGCGCCGCAGCAAACTGGGCAGAAGCCAGCAGCCCGATAATGAGGACAAAAGCCTTCACGCAGCAGATTCCCGGCGGAATGGCGGTCCCCAATCGGTTAGGGACGAAGACTAACGTTTAAGCGGCCAACACGCCAGCGTTCAAGTGCCGGGTTCAAGCGCCGACGAACATATTGGACATCGTTCCGTGCAGTCCGGCATTTTCATCGCCGCGACGCCCCGCTACATTGGCAGCCGCGCCGGAGCCGCCCGCGGCTTGGCGCAACGAACAAGAACGAAGACAGAGCAACGCTTCTCGGAGGAAATTCCATGCTCGGGCTCATGCAGGATTGGCCGCTTCTTTGCCATCGCGTCATCGATCATGCGGCGATCAATCACGGCGACCGCCCGGTCATCACGCGCTCGGTCGAAGGGCCGATCCACCACACCAACTACCGTGAAATTCGCGCGCGCGCCCTGCGCGTGGCGCAGCGACTCGAGCGCGACGGCATCAAACTCGGCGATCGCGTCGCGACGCTGGGATGGAATACCTGGCGGCACCTGGAAAGCTGGTACGGCATTCTCGGCATCGGCGCGGTCTATCACACCGTCAATCCCCGCCTGTTCGCCGAGCAGATCATCTGGATCGTCAATCACGCCGGCGATCGCGTGATGATGACCGATCTCACTTTCGTGCCGTTGCTGGAGAAAATCGCCGACAAGCTGCCGAACATCGAGCGTTACATCGTGTTCACCGACGCGGCGCATATGCCGGCGACGACGCTGCGCAACGCCGTACCCTACGAGGAGTGGCTCGCCGAAGCCGACGGCGATTTCGCCTGGAAGTCGTTCGATGAAAACACCGCCGCCGGCATGTGCTACACCTCCGGCACTACCGGCCATCCGAAAGGCGTACTCTACTCGCATCGCTCGAACATCCTGCACACCATGCTGGCGCTGCAGCCCGACGCTTTCGGCATGTCGTCGCGCGACATCATTCTGCCGATCGTGCCGCTGTTCCACGCCAACGGCTGGGGCCTCGCCTACAGCGCGCCGATGGCGGGCTGCTCATTGGTCATGCCGGGCGCCAGGCTCGACGGCGCGTCGGTGTACGAACTGATCACCGAATACAATGTCACGTGCAGCGCCGCGGTGCCGACGGTATGGCTGCTGCTGCTGCAATACCTGGAAAAATCCGGCGGCAAGCTTCCCAATCTCAAACGCGTGCTGATCGGCGGCTCCGCGGTGCCGCGCGCCATGATCAAGACCTTCTGGGAGGATTACGGCGTCGAGGTCTTCCACGCCTGGGGCATGACCGAGATGAGCCCGCTCGGCACCGTCGGCACGCTCAAGCCCGAATATGCCGCGCTGCCGGCCGAGGCCATATTCGACGTGAAACAGAAGCAGGGCTACACGCCGTTCGGTGTCGAGATGAAAATCACCGACGATGCCAACAAGGACGCACCGTGGGACGGCAAGTCCTTCGGCCGCATCAAGGTGCGCGGGTTCGCCGTCGCCAAGGCCTATTACAACGACAATACCCCTATCCTCGATCACGACGGTTTCTTCGATACCGGCGATGTCGGCACCATGGACCGCTACGGCTACATGCAGATCACCGATCGCTCGAAGGACGTGATCAAATCCGGCGGCGAATGGATTTCGTCGATCGATCTGGAGAATCTCGCCGTCGGTTATCCGAAGGTTGCCGAAGCCGCGGTCATCGGCGTGAACCATCCGAAATGGGGCGAGCGGCCGCTGATGGTGATCGTGCTCAAAGAAGGTCAATCGGCAACCAAGGAAGAGATCCTCGGCTTCCTGGAAGGCAAGATCGCCAGCTGGTGGATGCCGGACGACGTGGTGTTCGTCGGCGCCATCCCCCACACCGCGACCGGCAAGATCCAGAAGACGACCCTGCGCGATCAGTTCAAGGATCACGTGCTGCCGACGGCCGTCGCCGCGGAATAACGCCGCCCGGATAACGACGCTCGAATCATGCAGTGACGGGCTTTGGGCCCGGTTCTGGCCGCCCCCCGGCCCGACCGGAACGCTGATTTGCGGGGTTACGGTTAACGGTCGGCTGCGTCATAAATCATTCAAACTTAAAGTATTTCCGAGAAAAGTTCCCGATCGCCTGATGCGCCGCAACAATTAAAATTGACGCGCCGCACAATTTCCACAATATCGGGTCAACAGACCCCCGGATCTGTCCAAGTTAATTGGACCGATTCACCCATCCCATCAACAACTGAAAAGGCCAATCATGGCTTGTAATAGCCTGACTAAGCTTGTTTTCGCGTCTGCTACTTGTAGCGTCTACTATCGCTCTACCAGTGATCGCATCGGCACAAGAAGGCATTGCTTCGGTTTATTCCGGCGGCAAGACCGCCAACGGCGAGCAGGCAGCAGCATCCGGTTTGACCGCGGCGCATCGCACGCTGCCGTTCGGCACCCGGGTCAAGGTGACCAATCGCGCCACCGGCCGTTCGGTCGTCGTGCGGATCAATGACCGCGGGCCGTTCGTCGCCGGGCGCATTATCGATCTGACACCGGCCGCAGCCCGCGCCCTGGGCTTTGACGGCCTCGCCCACGTCTCGGTCGACGTCGTCGGCAGAAGCTAAGACTTCCATTCTTGGGGACCACAGCAGCGGGAGGCTTCGGCCTCCCGTTTCGCGTTTCCCGCTCACATCGCAAACGAATTCCCGCTTATTCCTTCTCCCGCGCCGTACGCTAGAGTGCGCGCACAAGCGCCACCCCGGGAGAGAACCATGAATCAGCCGGCCGCAAGACAGATCGTGCTGGCGTCGAGGCCCGACGGCCCGCCGGTGGCGGAGAACTTCCGTCTCGAAGAGACGCCGATGCCGGCGCTGCCGCCGGGAGGCCTGCTGTTGCGGGTGCTCTATCTGTCGCTCGATCCCTACATGCGCGGCCGCATGGACGACCGGAAATCCTACGCGCGGTCGCTCGAGATCGGCGAAGTGATAACCGGCGAGAGCGTCTGCGAGGTGCTGAAGTCCGATCGTCCGGGCTACGCCGCCGGCGATATCGTACTGGCACATACGGGCTGGCGTACGCACGCCGCATGGAATGGGCCGGCGACGCGCAAGCTAGACCCGGCGCTGGCGCCGATCACGACCGGACTGGGCGTGCTCGGCATGCCGGGTTTCACCGCCTATTCGGGCCTATACGTGATCGGCAAGCCGAAACCGGGCGAAACCGTCGTCGTCGCGGCCGCGAGCGGCCCTGTGGGTTCGCTGGTTGGGCAACTGGCCAAAATGGCCGGAGCGAGAGCCATCGGCATCGCCGGCGGCGCCGACAAATGCCGCTACGTCGTGGAGGATCTGCACTTCGACGATTGCATCGACCACCGCGCGCCCGACCTTGCGGCAAAGCTCGCGGCGGCCTGCCCGAAAGGCATCGACGTCTATTTCGAGAATGTCGGCGGCGCGATCTGGCAGGCGGTCCTGCCGTTGCTCAATCTCTACGCGCGCGTCCCGGTCTGCGGGCTGATATCGCAATACAGCATGGCCGGTCCGCCGAGCGGACCGAACATGCTGCCCGTGACCATGCGCCAGGTTCTGACCAAGAGCCTCACGCTCCGCGGCTTCATCAATACGGAATTCGTCGCCGAGCACTATGCCGATTTCCTCAAGGCCGTTGGCGCGGGTATCGCTGATGGGCGCATCCGCTATCGCGAGGACATTACCGACGGCCTCGAAAACGCACCCGCAGCGTTCATGGGCCTGCTGCAAGGAAAGAATTTCGGCAAGGCGCTGGTGCGCGTGAGCCGCTGATCTTTTCCTTTTCCCGCACGGGGGAAAAGGAAACGCCGCATCACTCGGCGGGTTGCTTCGGCTTCATGAAAGTTCGCTTGAGATTGTCGAACAGTTCGATCTTGGCGCCGTTGCGATGCATGATTGCGCTCTGCTGGAGCACCGAGAGCGTATTGTTCCACGCCCAATAGATCACCAGTCCGGCCGGGAAGCTTCCCAGCATGAAGGTGAAAATAAGCGGCATCCAGTTGAAGATCATCTGCTGCGTCGGATCCGGCGGCGGCGGATTGAGCTTCATCTGCACCCACATCGTGACGCCCATGATGAGCGGCCAAATGCCCAGATGCATAAAGCTGCCGACCAGCGGCAGCGTCGTCGGATCGAACGGGATAAGCCCGAACGCCGTGAAAACGTTGGTCGGATCCTGCGCCGAGAGGTCCTTGATCCAGCCGTAGAACGGCGCGTGGCGCATCTCGATGGTGATGAACAGCACCTTGTACAGCGAGAAGAACACCGGAATCTGGATCGCGATCGGCAGGCAGCCGGCGATCGGATTGATCTTCTCCTTCTTGTACAGCTCCATCATCGCCTGTTGCTGCTTCATCTTGTCGTCGGCGTAGCGCTCCCGGATCATGGCCATTTCCGGCTGCACCGCCTTCATCTTCGCCATCGAAGCATAGGATTTGTTGGCGAGCGGGAAGAACAAGAGCTTGACCAGCACCGTGACGATGAGAATGGCGACGCCGAAATTGCCGACCAGATAAAAGAAGAAATCGAGAGCGAGGAACATCGGCTTGGTGAGGAAATAGAACCAGCCCCAGTCGATCAGCAGGTCGAAATGGTTGAGCCCAAGCGCTTCGTTGTAGCCGCCGGCGGACGCGAACGGGAAGTTGATGCCGACCACCGAAACTTCCTTGGCGCCGGCGAACAGCCGCGCGTTGACCGAGGTGGTCGTGCCCGGCGCAACGGTCTTCGGCTCGAGCAGGTAATCGGTCTGATAGGTCTTTTGATTGCCGGCCTCGCCCGAGGAAAATCGGGCGTGCACCCTGGCGTCGGTATCGGGCAGCAGCGCCGCGGCCCAGTATTTGTCGGTGAAGCCGAGCCAGGCATTGGTGACGTCCCAGTGCTGCTCCTTGCTCTCCTCGATCTTTTTGTAGGTTACCGTCTGAAGGCCCTGATCGCCCATGACGCCGATCAGGCCCTCGTGCAGGATGTAATAGCCCAGCGTCTTCGGCGTGCCGTGGCGTGAAATCAGCGCATAGGGGAACAGCGTCACCGGATTGGCGCCGTGGTTCTGCACTTCATCCTTGATCGTGAACAGATAACGGTCGTCAACCGCGATGGTGCGGCGGAACAGCAACCCCGAGCCGTTGTCGTAGCTCAGCGTGATCGGATGATTGATCTGCAATGCGCCGCTGCCGTCCTGCGTCCAGATCGTATCCGGCCCCGGCATCTTTTCCGTCGTGCCGGCCGCCGGCACCCAGCCGAACTCCGCGTAATAGGCATCGGGCGATCCCGACGGCGAAAGCAGCACGATCGCCGGCGACTTCGGATCGATCGTCTCGCGATATTGCTCGAGCGAGAGATTGTCGATGCGCGCGCCCTTCAGATCGACGCTGCCGTTGAGCCGCGGCGTGTCGATGGCGATGCGAGGCGACGCCGCGACCAACGCGCCGCGGGCATTTTCCGGCTGTAACCCGGCGCCGGCCGGCGCGCCCGGCACCGCCGGAGTGCCGTTTTGCGGTGTCGGCGTCGTCGACTTTGCCGCGCCCGGCTGCAACTGCGCCTGCTCTTGCTGTTTGAGCTCGGCTTCGCGGCGCTGCTTTTCCATTTGCGGATAGCCGACGAAATATTGCCAGCCGACCACGACAATGAGCGACAGCACGATGGCAAGGATGGTGTTCTTGTGCTCGATCATTCAGCGCTCTTGCGGAGGGGCGACGGGCGACTTTAGCGGCTTTTTGCGGCGTTGATTTTGCGACCGGGAGGGCGAACCCGCTTCATGTAGGGGGTCGCGCGGTGCGCCACCAGTTCCCTTGCTCCCGGATGCGCCAATCCGCGCCAGCGCGGTATCGAACTCGTGCAACAACTCGCCGAACGGGGCGGCCAGCGCGGCCCGCCGGCCGATCAGGACATAGTCATGGCCCGGACATAATCGAGCGGCGCCCGATGCGGCCGACAGCCTCACGATCTCCCGTAATCGGCGACGGACGCGGTTGCGCTCCACGGCATTGCCCACTTGTCGCGATACGGTAAACCCGATGCGGACGGCCTCGCCCTCGTCGCGTGACCGCGCCTGCACCGTGAAAGCCCGGCCGGAAGCGCGCGCACCCTTTGCTGCGGCCTGAAAATCGCTGCGGCGTCTTAGCCGCTCGATGACGGCGGAACGGGCGCTGCCCTCACGCACTGAGACGTTTGCGCCCGCGCGAGCGCCGCGCCGCAACGACCTTACGGCCGCCCTTGGTCGCCATGCGTGCGCGAAAACCATGCCGGCGCTTGCGCACCAATTTGCTCGGCTGGTAAGTTCGTTTCACGGGATTTTCTCCGCTGCACGCCAGACCCGCGTCCACTTGCAGCTGCTTATCGATTGGGCACGAATTTTCAGCGCGCGGGCGCGCAGTTGGCGCGGCTTATACGAGACCCCTTCTGGCTCGTCAATGCGATGCGTTGCCGCTTTGGAGCGGCTTGCCGGCCGGTCGGAAAGTATAGAATACCGGAGAATAGATATGTGTGACGGAACCGAGGACCTGCCGGTCGAGGGTTCCCGCTTTTCAGCCTTCTTTATTTCAGGCCGCCATCAAGAAGTCCGCGTCATGCGCGAGTGCAAAGAATCTCCGCCAGGATTCGTCTCAATTGCGGTGGGTTCAGCGGGCTGATGGCGCAAGACAACAGAGAGCTCAAACCGGAAATTTGCGTGATCGGCGGGGGCCCCGGCGGAATAGCCGTCGCGGCCGCCGCAGCCGCGTTCGATTTCTCGGCGGCGCTGATCGAAAAAGGCCGGCTGGGCGGCGAGAGCCTCAATCGCGGCAGCGTCCCGGCGCAAGCCTTGATCGCGGCGGCGGAGCGCGCCAACGCCGCACGCACCAGCGCGCAATTCGGCATCAAGACCGGCCGTCCGACGGTCGACTTCCCGGCGGTCAAGGCGTACGTGCGGCGGGTCGTCGACGCGCTGGCGCCGAATGCGGCGCGCGAGCGTCTCGCCGGCCTTGGCGTCGATGTCATTACGGCAGAAGGGCGTTTCGTCGATCCGCGCACGGTGGTCGCCGGCGATGCCACGATCCGGGCGGGCCGTTTCGTCATTGCCACCGGATCGTCGCCGGTTATTCCGCCGATCCCCGGCTTGCTCGGCGTGCCGTATCTCACCGAGGAGACCATCTTCGGTGTCAACGAAGCGCCGCGTCATCTCATCGTCGTCGGCGCCGGTCCGGTCGGACTTGAACTGGCGCAGGCGTTCCGCCGGCTCGGCTCCGAGGTCACGGTGATCGAGTTGGAGAAGCCGCTTGCGGGCGCCGATCCGGAAGCCGCCGCGGTCGTGCTTTGTGCGCTGGAGCGCGAAGGGGTCAGGCTGCGCGCCGGGGTCGCGATCGAGAAGGTCTGCCGCACGCTCGGCAAGGTGCAGCTCGTGTTCGCGGCGCCGGACGGTACGGAAGAGACAATCGAAGGCTCGCATCTTCTCATCGCGGCCGGCCGGCAGCCGAATGTCGAGGAGCTCAACCTCGACGCCGCCCGCGTGGCCATCACGCCCCGCGGCATTACCCTCGACGCCTACATGCGCACCACCAACAAGCGCATCTACGCCGCGGGCGACGTGGCCGGCGGGCCTAATTCCACGCATGTCGCCCAGTACCACGCCGGGATCGTGATGCGGCACGCACTATTCGGGACACCGGTCAAGATCGATCGTGAGAGCATCCCGTGGGCAACGTTTACCGATCCCGAACTCGCCCATGTCGGCCTGCTCGAAGAGGAGGCGCGGGCGCATTCCGGCATCATTCGCGTGCTGCGCTGGTCGTACCGCGAGAACGACCGCGCGCATGTCGACGGGACGACCGACGGCCACATCAAGGTCGTGACCGACCGGGACGGCCTGATCCTGGGGGCGACCATCGTCGGCGCCCATGCCGCCGAATCGATCGCCCCGTGGACGCTGGCGATCAGCCAAAAGCTCAATATCCGGGCGCTGGCGGGGATGGTTGTGCCCTACCCGACCTACGCCGAGGTGGGAAAACGCGCGGCAATCACCTATTTCACCCAGGGTTTGACGACGCTTGGAACGCGCCGCATCATGGGTTGGTTGCGTCGTTGGCGTTGATCGCCCGATGCAGATAGACTCTCGTCATGAGCGATGAATTGGGCGCCGGGCCAAAGCCGGTCCGCGCCGCACGCCTCGGGCTTTCCGGAAAACTCCTCGTCCTCACGGTCCTGTTCGTGATGATCGCGGAAATACTCATCTATGTGCCGTTGGTCGCCAATTTCCGGGTCAACTGGCTCAAGGACAAGCTGGCCAGCGCCTACACCGCAGCTCTGGTGCTCGACGCCGCGCCGAGCGGCATGGTGCCCGAAAGCCTGGCCAAGCAGATTCTGGACTCGATCGGTGCCCGCGCGGTCGCCATGAAAATGGGAACGCAACGCCGGCTGCTCGCGGTCAGCGGCGCTCCGCCGCCGATCACCCACGACTTCGACATGCGCAACGTCTACACCTTCGACTGGATCGTGGACGCGTTCATGCTGATGCTCGACACGCGCGACAACGTGATGCGCGTCGTCGGCCCGGCGCCGATGGGCGGCGACTTTGTCGAAATCATCATGGACGAGCCGCCGCTGCGTAAAGCGCTGCTGCACTACTCGGTCGATCTACTGCTCATGTCGCTGCTCATCTCGGGCATCACCGCGACGATGGTTTATCTGACGCTGCATTACATGTTCGTGCGCCCAATGGGCCGCATCACCGCCAACATGATGGCGTTTCGCGCCGACCCGGAAAACCCTGGCCGCATCATCGTGCCGTCGCCGCGCGGCGACGAGATCGGCATCGCCGAGTGCGAACTGGCGACGATGCAGGCCGAACTTGCCTCCATGCTGCAGCAAAAAAGCCGGCTCGCGGCGCTCGGGCTCGCGGTGTCGAAGATCAACCACGATCTGCGCAACCTGCTCGGCTCGGCGCAGCTTATCTCCGATCGCCTGCTCGCGCTGCCCGATCCGAACGTGCAGCGCTTTGCGCCCAAGCTGATGCGGGCGCTGGAACGCGCCGTCGACTTCTGCCAGTCGACGCTGTCCTACGGGCGCGTGCAGGAGCCGCCACCGGAAAGAAAATCGATCCTGCTGGAGCCGCTGGTCGGGGAAGTGCAGGAGACCCTCGGGATTCCTCCGGACCTCTCGATCCGCTGGATCAGCGCCGTCGAGCGCGGCCTCGTGGTCGAGGCCGATTATGAGCAGCTCTTTCGCATCCTGCTCAATCTCTCACGCAACGCCCTGCAAGCGCTGGAAGGCCGCGCGGCGCACGATCCGGGCCGCGATCAGATCCGCATCACCGGGCGGCGCGAGGGCGCCGTCGTGGTGATCGAGGTTTCCGACACCGGGCCGGGCTTTTCCGGGAAGGCCCAGACGCATCTGTTCGAGGCGTTCCAGGGTTCGACCCGTCCCGGCGGGACCGGGCTCGGGCTTGCCATCGCCGCCGAACTGGTTCGGGCCCACGGCGGCGAAATCCGCCTCGTCGAAGGCACGATCGGCGCGACGCTCCGCTTCACCATTCCCGACCGCGCCGTCGAGCTCAACGCCCGCCGTGGCGCCCGCGCGCAGGGCTGAACCAGCCTCGCCTGCCCGCGGCAGCGACCTCTAGCGCGGCGTGTCGGCGAGCGCCAAGCGGCGGCCCACCGGAAACAGCTGAATGTTGAAACGATGGCTGACCCAGCCCCAAATCCCCGAGGGCGCCTTCAGCATAACCGCGATCGCGAGCGCGCCCATCAGGATCAAATAGTACGATCCGTAATCGGCCAGCAGTTCGCGCAACACGATGAAGACCAGCATGCCGATGAACGGCCCCTCGATGCGTGCCGATGCCGCCGATCACGACCATGAAGATCACGACGACCGTCCAGTCGTTGATGCTGAAGCCGGCCTCCGGCGAGATGCGGAGTTTCTGCAGGAAGATCAGCGCGCCAACGAGGCCGGTGCACGCGGCAGTGACGATGTAAATAATGAACTTGGTACGGAACGTGTTGACGCCAAGGCTCGCCGACGCCGGTTCGGAATCGCGGATCGCCGTCAACGCCAAGCCGTGCCGCGAGCGCAGCAACAGATAAACGACCGCCAGAACCACGACCGAGATCGCCAGCGTCATGAGATAGAGTATCGTTTCGCGGCTGGCCCGGTCGGGCGAGATCTGCCGGACAATCGCCGGCGTCAATGACAGGCCCGAGCCGCCGCCAAGCGCCGAGATGAGACTGGCCGACAGCGCGAACACCTCGGAGACGACCCAGGTGCCGATGGCAAAGTACGCGCCGCGAAGCCGAAACACCGCAAACGAAACCGGAATCGACAGCAGTCCCGCGAACGGGCCGGCGATCAGCAGCGCGACATACACATTCACGTTCAGCGCGCCGGTCAGATAGAACAACGCATAACCGCCGAGGCCGACATAGGCCTGTTGGCCGACCGACACGAGTCCGGCGTAGCCGGCCAGCAGATTCCACAGCTGCGCCAGCGCAAGATAATAAGCCATCTCGGCGATGAGGCGCATTTCGCCGGCGTCGCCCCACCACGGCAACGCGACCAGCGTCGCGAGCGCGACAACCGCCACAACGGCGAAGACGCGGCTGGCCCTGGTCGCGCGCTCGACCCGTACGGTCTCCATGTCAGTCCCTCGTGCGCGGGAACAGCCCGCTGGGTCGAACGATCAGGATGATCAGAAAGGCGATATGACCGGCGAGAATCTGCCAGGTCGGCGACAGCGCCGCGCCGACCGCCTGGGCGATGCCGAGCACCATGCCACCGATCAGCGTTCCCCACAGGCTGCCCAGTCCGCCGATGATCACCGCCTCGAAGGCCAGGATCAGCCGGATCGGACCCGCGGCCGGATCGAAATTGGTGCGGATCGCAAATAGCGTGCCGGCGATCGCCGTAAAGATCATCGCGATGCCGAAGGCGAGCGCGTAGAGCTTGCGGTTATCGACTCCCATCAGTTCGGCGGTGTCGGCGTCGTCCGACACGGCGCGGAAGGCGCGGCCGAGGCCGGTGCGGTAGAACAATAATTGCAGGCTGCCGAGCGCGAGCAGCGCCACGCCAAAGACCACCAGCGGATAGACCCCGATCGAGATGCCGCCGGGAAATTGCAGGCTCGCGGTCTCGATCGCACCTTCCTGGAGGCGGTGGGTATAGGCGCCGAAGATCTGCAACAGCCCGTTCTGAATGATGATCGAGATTCCGAAGGTGACGAGCAGCGGCGGCAACAGCCCGCCGCTCAAAGTCTGATTCAACAGTCCCCGCTGCATCGCGTATCCAAGCGCAAACATGATCGGCACGACGATCACCAGGCAGGTGATCGGGTCGAGGCCGGTGCCCTGGCCGACGACCATGGCGACATAGGCCGAGAGCACGATCAGATCGCCATGCGCGATATTGACCAACCGCATGATGCCGAACGACAGCGACAGGCCGATCGCGAACAGGGCATAGATTCCGCCGAGCAGGGTGCCCTGTATGAAGGTATTGAGCCATTCCATTTTGGCGACCGCCCTATATGCCGAAATATGCCGCGCTGATCGCCGCGCGGTCGAAGCCCTTGGTGGGCGCGGTCAGTGCGAGCCGGCCCTCCTGAAAGCAATAGAAGCGCGCCGAAGCATCGAGCGCGCGGTTGATGTCCTGCTCGACGAGCACGACCGTCGTGCCTTCGGCCGTGATCTTTTCAAGGCAATCGTAAATGTCGCGGATGACAACCGGCGCCAGTCCGAGCGACAGCTCATCGCACAGCAGAAGCCGCGGGTTCGACATCAGCGCCCGTCCGACCGTCGTCATCTGCTGCTGTCCGCCCGACAGATCCGTGGCCGGGAGACGACGCAATTCCCGCAGCCGCGGAAACAGCTCGTAGACGCGTTTGAGGTTCCACGGGCCCGGACGCTTGCTGTGGCCGCCGAGGAGCAAATTTTCTTCCACCGAGAGGCTCGGAAACAGCCGACGGCCTTCCGGCGCCATTGCAATCCCTAGTCGGACTATCTCGTGCGCGGTGCGGTGTCCGATGGGCTCGCCGTCGAACCGCACCATGTCGGAGGTTGTTTGCAACGCGCCGGCGACGGCGCGCAAGAACGTGGTCTTGCCGGCGCCGTTGGCGCCGATGATCGCAACGGTCTCACCCTGCTCGACCGTGACGTTGATGTCGAACAAAGCCTGGAAGTCGCCATAGAAGGCCGACAGATTGTGGGTCTGCAGCAGGGTCATGATACCGGGATGCCCATATAGACTTCGCGCACCCGGGGGTTAGCCATGACCTCGCGGGGATCTCCCTCCGCCAGAACCTGACCGAAATTCATCACCACCAGCCGGCTCGTCACCGAAACAAGCGCATGCACGATGTGCTCGATCCACACGATCGTCGTGCCGTTGGCGTGGATTTCCTTGATGGTCTTCACCAGCTCGCCGCACTCATGCTCGGTCAGCCCGCCGGCGATTTCATCGAGCAGCAGCAGCTTCGGCTGCATCGCGAGAGCGCGCGCGAGTTCGAGCCGTTTGCGCTGAAGCAGCGTGAGCGTGCGCGCCGGCTTGTTCGCCTTGTCGTACAACCCGGTGATCTTGAGCACTTCGCTGCAGCGATTGTAGCTTTCCCGTTCGCTGTTGCGGCCGCCGAAGATGGCGCCAACCAGAAGGTTCTCGAACACGGTCATGTTCGCGAACGGGTGCGGTATCTGGTACGAGCGCCCGATACCGAGGCGCGAGCGTGCGTGTGGTGGCATCGTCGTCATGTCGGAGCCGCCGAACATGACCCGGCCTTTCGAGGGCGCAGCGTCACCGGTGATCAGGTTGAACATGGTCGACTTGCCGGCGCCGTTCGGGCCGATCACGCCCAGCGCCTCTCCGTCGTTGACCACGAGCTTGACCCCATCCACGGCTTTGAGCGCGCCGTAGAATTTCGAAACGCCTTCAAGTTCCAGGAGGACCGTCATGACAAACTGCAATTCGGCGCCGCCGCGCTAAAAGCGCGGCGGCGGTTTGTTGGCACACGTAGCGACAATTCAGGAATACTTGATCGGCGCGAACGGAACGTCGAGCGGAATGTTGGGCGCGGTCTTGTTGAACACGATGTCCAGGTCGTACTTGAACTTCTTGCCCTTGTTCCACTGCCCCCCGACCAGCGGCGTGGTGCAGACATTCGGCACCGGGTTGGTCGGTCCGCCCTTCCAGGTGATCGGGCCGACGATCGACTGATAGTCCGTCGTGGCGATGGCGTCGCGGATCGCGGACGGTTCGAGCTTCTTCGCGCGCTTGAGGGCGTCGATCGCGACCTCGAGATTGGCGAGCTTGAAGCCGAGCGGCTGCGTCCATTGCTTGCCGGTCGCCGCCTCATACGCGTCGCAATATTGCTGCGCGGTCTGTCCGGTCAGGGGCGACTTGAACGGGGAGTGATGCGACCACCACACCTCGGTCGAAATGCCCGCACCGCGATCGCCCAGCGCCTCGACCGCCGTCGGGAACAGCACGGCCTTCGGCGGCGTGACGATCTTAGGCTTGAAGTTCTGCTGGGCGCATTGCGTCCAGAAAGTCGCGAATTGCGGCGGATTGAAAATACCGCAGACGATTTCGGCATTGGCCTTTTTCAGTTCCGAAATCTGCGCCGTGAAGTCGTCCGACAGCGGCGGATAGAGGCCGAGATTGTGGACCTCGAAGCCCTTGGACTTGAACAGCGTCGGCAGTCCCAGCTTTTCGTCGTTGGCGCCGTTGCCGTCCGGGTCGTTGGTCCACATTGTGCCGACGACCTTGTTGGTCGGCATCGACAGCCACATGTCGGCGAACACGTTGCCGAGCATGTCGAAGCCCCAGAAGAAGTGGTAGGTCCACTCGAAACCTTTCTTCGGGTCGCCCTTGCGCGGGAAGAACCAGGCCTGCCACGGATCGTCGGAGGTCACGCAGGGCACGCCGGCTAGTTCGCACTGGTCGGATACCGGATTGACCGTGTCGGACGTCGACGACGCGGTCATGATATCCACTTTGTCGTTGTTGATGAGTTGGGCAGCCACTTCCGAAGCGCGGTTGGGGTTCGACTGGCTGTCCTTGTTGATGATCTCGACGTTGTATTTCTGGCCGGCAACGGTAATGCCGTCCGCCAAGGCCTTCTGGACACCGGCGGCAACCCACTTGGAAGGCTCGCCGAAGGCGGCGATCGGGCCGGTTTCCGGGGTGATCATGCCGATCTTGATGGTCTTGCTGGCGGCGCGGGACGATTGAAACGTCCAGGGCGAAGCGATCGCGCTGGCACCGCCGGCGGCGGCAAGTTTCAGCAGCGTGCGGCGTTGTTTGTCGACCTTTTCCGTACGCTGGCCTTTTAGTCCCCACTTGGTACGCATTTTCTTCCCTCCCTCGTTTGAAGGAGCCGCCCACTTCGCTGAGTTGGGCTGGCTCCGCTTGGCCCATCATCGCAGACGCGACCATGACAGGCTATTGGCATGCTACTACACCGGACCTCGCCCGGGATACAGGGCAGATTGACCCGGATTGTGGACCAGTGCCTGTTTTTCCGGCACGTCCTTAACCGCGGAACGCGGCGTTCTCCGACCGGCCACTCAGATCAGCGGCGTTATGTCGTTTTTGACCCCGAGAAGGGCCTTGCCGAACAGTTCGTAACCGATCGGTGGAAGGATGACCGCATGCCGCGATGCCACAGCGGCGTCACGCCATATGCGCTGCAGCGGGCTGTTGTCGGCAAAGCCCGCGGAGCCGTGCGCGTACATCAGCTTTTCGATCGCCTGGGTGATTTTCTCGCCGACATAACCGGCGTCCGACCGCACCCGGGCGCGGATGAACATATCGGGATAGACACCGCGCGCGGCGGCGTTGTCGACGTCGTCGGCGGCGCGATAGGCGTGCAGGTGCGCGGTATCAATCATCATCGCCGCTTCCGCGACCTGCAACTGGAAGCCCACCGATGATGTCTGCTTCTCGAAGAAGGTATAGGCGATCGTGCGCGATCCGGCCTTTTGCCGGACGAATTCCAGTGCCGCGCGGCCGAGGCCGAGCAGCGGTCCCACCAGGATGATCGAAAGGATCGGAATGAACGCCGATCGATAGAAGGCCTCCTGGTCGCGCATCTCGGTCGGATAGTCGCCTTCGATTGCGCGCGGCATCGAAAGGATTCGATGGTCGGGAATGAAGGCGTCGTTTGCTTTCAGGCAGATGCTGCCGCTCGATTTCATGCCCGCGACGAACCAGGTATCGACGCGCTCCAGATCGGTCATCGGGATCAGCGCCAGTCCCTGATCGACCGTCTCGCCGGCGTCGTTGACGATCGGCATGCCGAGCACGGCCCATTGGGCGTGCCAACCGGCAGAATTGTAGTACCACGCGCCGGTGATGCGGAACCCGCCGGGCACTTTCTTTGCTGTCGCCGTCGGGTTGAGCACGCCGGACACGCAGACATCGGGATCGGCGCCAAATACCTCGTCCTGCGCCTTGACGGGAAACAGGCTCGTAAGCCAGCAGCAGATATTGTTCAGGTTCACCACCCACGCCGATCCACCGTCGGCCTCTCCGACGGCCGCGCCGACGTCGAGCATGGCGCGCGTATTCATTTCCCATCCGCCGTAACGCTTCGGTGTACAGACCTTCATGAGGCCGGCTTTCTTGACGGCCTGGATGGTCTCCTCTTCGACGCGCCGATTGGCTTCGCCCGCGGCGGCATTCTTGCGAATCAGCGGCGCGATTTCCCGCGTCCTCTCCACCAGCTCCTGCACCGACGGCGGCGCCAGATTGTGTACGCTTGCGGTTCTGGTCATGCGATGTCTCCTCCCAACAAAACTAGCTATTTGATCTTGTGCGTGGCATTTCCTCTATCCGCCGCTGCGCCGCAACCGCATTGAGATCGTGCGGTCCGTCACGCAATCGCGGGGACGTCACCAGAATTTCCATGGTTCGCGTCAGGTGCTGTTCGATCAGCGCACAGGCACGGTCGGCCTGTCGAGCGATGCAGGCATCGAGAATTCCCTTATGCTCGGCGTCGACATCTCGATCTTCGCGCGCCAGCGCCACCGACAAATGCCGGTAACGCTCGCTCTGCGCATAGAGCATCGCCCGCAATGTCAGCATCCACGGACTGTCGCACCCGGCCGTCAGCGCCGTGTGGAAGGTCAGGTGCGCGGCCGACCAGGCGTCGTTCACCCGCGACGCGCTTTCCTGAACCATCACCGGGATGCGATGCAGCCGGTGGTAAGCGGCGACGACGGATGTCTCCCATTCGACGTCGCCATGCGCGATGGCGGCGCGCAGGCAGAGCTGCTCGATGACGATGCGCGTCCGGGTCAGATCCTTGAGTTCCTCGATCGAAACCGGCGCGACCGAATAGCCCTTTTGCGCGGTGGCGATGGCCCATTTTTCCGCGGCAAGACGCGACAGCGCTTCCCGCACCGAGCCGGGACTGAACCCCAACCGCACCGCCACTTCGCTGATGGTGATCTTGGCCCCGGGGGCGAGGCGGCCGTCGAGTATCTCGGCCAAAAGGGCCTCGTAGGCTTGATCGGCCTGGGTCACGGCTTGCTCTACGCTCGCCATCCTGCTCATTGATGCAGGCTGACCGGCAAAGACTATGATGTCAATGAAAAAATATTTTCACTTGACAGAAATTTTCTCCGAGGGATTAAATATCGGCAAGGCTACATAGATATTGGATTACGGGTGGCGCTCCGGAGAGAGACGACGCCCGCTCATACGGAGGGAGATGCGATGACCGCGATCCAAGGATTTATCGGGGCAACCCGTCGGCCGGGTGAATTGGGGATTCACTCCCTCGATCATTTCAACTTTGTCGTTCCCGACCTCAACGTCGCGCAAAACTTCTTTGGCGAATTCGGCCTCGACGTTCGCCCGAAGGGAAACCTGCTGGCGCTCAACACATTCGGTCATTCCCACACCTGGGGAACGATCGGCGAGGGCCCGCGCAAGAAGTTCAGCTATCTTTCGTTCGGAGCATTCGAGGACGACATCGACCGGTTCGCGAAGCACCTGCAGGCTTGCGGCGTAAAGCGCCTCGATCCACCGCAGGGCACCGACTCGAACGGGCTGTGGTTCCGCGATCACGACGGCAACCTGATCGAAATCAAGGTCGCGGAAAAATCGTCGCCGAACGAGAAAACCCGCTTTGCGCAAAAGTCGCTGCCCGCGGACGAGCGCGGTGCACCGTACCGAAGCACACTGCCCCGAACCAAGCCTCGCCGCCTTACACACGTGCTGCTGTTCACGCGCGACATCCCCAAGGCGATCGAGTTCTACACGAAGGTGATCGGCATGCGTCTGTCCGACCAATCCGGCGACAACATCGCGTTTATGCACGGCATCCACGGCAGCGATCATCACATGATAGCCTTTGCACGCTCGGATGCGCCCGGACATCACCATTTCAGCTGGGATGTCGGCTCGGTCGATGAGATCGGCGCCGGCGCCATGCACATGCTCGACAAGGGCTTCGCTAAAGGCTGGGGTCTGGGCCGGCACGTGCTCGGCTCGAATTTCTTCCACTACGTCCAGGACCCGTGGGGCAGCTTCAGCGAATACGCGGCCGACATCGACTACATCTCGGCGACCTGCGACTGGAAGAGCGGCGACCACCCGCCCGAGGATTCCTTTTACGCCTGGGGCCCCAACGTGCCCGAGGATTTCGTCCACAATTACGAGGCGTGATCGCGCCGCACTGGGCGCGATCTGGAAACCTCCCGGGACAAGCGAGGGGTTTCCCTACTTGCCCGGCTGCCAGGTGATAAGGACCTCGCGCCCCAAATTGACCCAGCGCGGGACGAAGCCATCGGCGCTTTGCGCGAAAAGCTCGTCAAAATGCCGCTCAACCATGGCCCGGCTGCTCGCCTCGAACGCGGCGGTGAAAGGCCAATGGGCCCACTGCTCGTTGGCGACGCGTTGTACGGCGTGCGCAAGCGCGGCTTCCCGGTTCGGCAGCGGCACGACGTAGCGCAGGTTCTGCGGCAGCAGCATGCTCAGATCGGGCAGCCGCCCCATCTCCCACAGTACGTTCATGACTTCGGCATGGCCGGGCACCACTTCCTCGGCTTCGCCGTGGACGAGCCGGAACAGCTCGCGGTTCCAGGAGGGCGGCGGCGGCGCGTTGACCGTAAGGATGACGCGGTGCGAGCCGGCGCGCTCCAGTTTCTCGATGAACGGCACGATGTCGCGCGTGAGATATGTGACATGGTTGGCGAGCGCGACCGTACCTTGCGGTGCATCCGCCGCGAGCCAGTCGGCGCGAACCAGGCCGACATTGGAAATGCCGGCGGCTTTGGCATTGGCGAGGAACGCAGCGCCCATGCTCGGCGAGGGTTCGACGTTGGTGACCGAGCGGCACAGCAACGCGAGCGGCAGCGACATGCGCCCTGCCCCTCCGCCGACATCGACGATTGCGTCCGACAACTCAAGCAAGGCGGCGATCGCTTTGAGATTGGCATCGAGCGGCCGGCGCGGGTCGGACTTGAGCAGCGGATGATCGGGCTCCAGTTCGCCGTAGAGATCGCCCGACGGCTCGGATCCGCGGAGCCGCGTGCGCTGCGCCAGAACCGCATCGACGCGCGCCGCATACCGTTCGGCTGCCGTCATGATCGCCCTCATTGTCCGCTCATCTGCCCCGCGCAGGAATCAGCGTAGCGTTTGCAGAGCGCCCCGCGCGCCATACTTGCAAGTATACGCCTAATAGGTGACGGCGCCGCCGTCGACGTTGATCGCCTGGCCGGTGATGAATCCGCTGGCGTCGGACGCCAGGAACACCGCCGTGCCACAGAGATCGTCGGGCGTCATGTCGCGCTTGATCATCCGCGCACTAAGCGTATGCGGCCGGATCTTTTCCATCATGGTCGGATGATTGAGCACGCTCTTGCTCGCGGTGAAGCCGGCAATGATCGAGTTCACCCGGATATTATCGGCGGCGAGCTCGGTGGCCATCGAACGCGTCATGGCGAACACCGCGCCCTTCGAACTCACATAGTGCAGCAGCATCGGTGCGCCGCGCAGGATCGTTCCCGAACTGATGTTGACGATCGATCCCCCTCCCGCCCGCTTCATGCTGGAGAGGACCGCCTTGGTGGCCTGGAAAACGCCACGGGCGTTGACGCGGAAAACCAGGTCCCATTCGTCCTCGGTGATTTGCGAAAGCGGCTTGAGCTCAAGCGTTCCGAACACGCCCGCATTGTTGATCAGGACATTGACTGGTCCGAACGCGGTTTCGGCGGTGGCAATAAGCTCGGTCAGCGACTGGTTATTGGTAACGTCGGCGGTGATCGCGACGGCCTCGCCGCCGTTATCGTTGATCTGCCGGGCGGTATCCGACGCATCCTGAATATCCGACACGATGACCTTGGCGCCGGCTTCCGCCAGAGCGAGCGCGAGGGCCGCGCCAATTCCCTGCGACGAGCCGGTCACCACCGCGACTTTTCCGTCGAGACTTCCCATAAAACATGCTCCCAATTGTCAATTCGGCAAAGTGATCCACTTTAACTCGGTCATGTTGGCGATATCTTCTTCGGTTCCTTCGCGTCCGAAGCCACTGTCGCCAACGCCGCCAAATGGCACATGCGGCTCGTCGTGCAGCGCTGATCCGTTGATGTGCACCATGCCGGAGCGAATGCGCCGCGCCAGGTTCATGGCGTTCGATAGATCGGACGTGAACACGCTGGCGCTGAGTCCGTATTGCGAGTTGTTTGCAAGCGCGAGCGCATCGTCGGCCGATTCGACGGAATAAATCGACACCACAGGACCAAAGGTCTCCTCGGCGAAACAGCGCATGCCTTCCGACACGTGAGTTAGCACGGTGGGCTGGCACCGATTGCCGTCCCAACCTCCGCCGCATAGCAGCGTCGCACCTTTGGCAAGGGCATCTTCGATGTGGCCGCGAACGCGGCTCCGCTGCCGGTCATTGATGATCGGGCCGATCGTTGTCTTCGGATCGCGGAGATCGCCCATGCCGAGCGCACTCGCCGCCTGGACAAGTTTCGCCGTGAACGCTTCGGAAATCGGTTGTTCCGCGAAGATGCGGCTCGAACCCATGCACACCTGACCTTGATAGGTGAAGAGCCCATGAATCGCTGCCGCGGCTGCCTTGTCGAGATCGGCGTCAGTGAGGACGATGAGTGGACTTTTGCCTCCGAGTTCGAGCGTCGCGCGTTTCATCGACTGCCCACACAGAGATGCAATATGCCGGCCGACGCGGGTTGATCCGGTAAAGTTTACGAAACGAACGTCAGGGTGCGTCGTCAGGTCGTCGCCAATCTCGGCGCCGATGCCATAAACGACGTTCAATGCTCCCGCGGGCAATCCGGCGTCCTGATAAAGCTGGGCGAGGAGCGCGGCAACAACACCCGCCTCTTCGGATGGCAGCAGCACAACGGTGTTACCCAATGCCAGCGGATTTGCTGTCAGCCGCACGCCCTTGATCAGAGGCACATTGAACGGCGTGATGCTGGCGACGACCCCCAGCGGGGAACGGGTGGTTATGCTCATGCGGCCCGGCACGTCCGATGGCAGTGTTTTCCCGCTCATTTGTCGCGCCATGCCGGCGGCCGCGCGCATAAGGCTGACCGCGAGCGACAGCTCGAATTGCGCCTTGCGGATCGGCGATCCGATCTCGTCTACAAGGACACTGAGAAACTCATCGCGCCGCTCCTCAAGTAGCGCAGCCGCTTGCCCGAGGATGCGCTCACGCTCTTTCGCGAGCGTTGAGCTGTAGCTCGCAAAGGCTTGCTCGGCTGCCGCGACCGCGCGCTCGACGTCGGGCCTGCTGCCATGAGCGACGCGGGCGTAGAGTGAATCGTCCAGAGGGTTTCGATCATCGAAATAATCGGCGGTAACCGGCGGTACCAATTCGCCACCGATCCAGTGATCGATTTGTCTTTGATTTGTCATTTCGACACCGTCTCAATTCTTCGCAGGTCCACCGCTTGTGCATGCGACGGGTCAAAGCGTGCGAGCGGCCTCGACCATGTTTTCTATCTTGGCACGCAGCACGGGGATGTTGCGCGACGGATGGCGGCCAAAGCCGCAAGACGGCGAGACCCAAAGGCGATCTTCGCCTACGAACTCTCTGCCCAATCGGCGATCCTTTCGCGGATCTTCTTGACCGGTTCAACGCGGTAGTTGGCTTCGTCCACGATGCCGGCGGCGAGCTGCATGCTTTTCGGCATGTTCTTGAACGCGTCCCGTTCCAGGTATTGGAAGAAATATTTGGTCTCGAAGACCGCCACGTCAACGACGCCATCGAGGCGTTGCAGGATATCGACCCACGGCGCGCAGTGGAGCGCGTGGGAGATCGGCCGGCCGGCCAGATTGCCGTTGCAAAAATGCAGCGACCGCGTCGCCTTGACGCCCTCAAAGCAAGGCGCGATCAGGTCGGCCGCCTGTTGCGCGGTCATCATTCCCATATTGACTTCGGAGCTGAAAATCGGCGCGTCGAGTTGCACGTTCGGACACCCCTCGTCGGCCATGGTGCGCAGCTCACGGTTTATCACCTCGGTAACCGCGGCCATTTGCGGGGTGACGGCGTCGAGCTGATCGCGGCCGGCGACCACGACTTCATACGGCGCGACCACCGCGGCTTTGCGCACGCCCACCCGGCAGCGACTTTTCCCGCCGGTAGGCCGCAAGATAGCCAAGACCGTCAGGCGCCGTGATCTTCCCCACGACCTTCGCATGGGCCATGTCGTCGTAATCAAAAACGTCGTCAGCCTGAGGTTTATCGATTTCCAGCCCGGTCAGGCACTTGTGCATGTGCATGACAAAATCGAAGGTGTAGTATTCGCCGCCGGTCCATTCGTCGAGACCGAGATCCCGCTGCTCCTGGATCGCTTTCGTCGCCGCGCGATTGAGAACCGCTTCACCCTCCTGCGGAGAAAGCTTGCCGGCATGATAGCCGGCCAAATCCCGTTCCAGCTCCGGGTAAGGCCACCATGATCCGACGACGGTGGTGCGAACGGCCATTGCAAAATCTCCCTTGTACTGTTGCGGCAAGCTTTGGCGCCTGCCTTGATCAAAGAAGTACCGTACGTCTGGGCGCGCCGTCGCCTTTGGCGCGCCGTTGCCTCCGCGCAAAACCTCCATGAGAGGCCACCATTGCCCGCCGACAAGCATGCCGCTTGGCAGTTGGTCTTCTGGTTCGTCAGTGGATCACGAATATTGGACCGGCTCGAATGCGCTATCGAGCGCGATCGCCGGGGTAGTCTTGTTGAAGACTACGTCGAGGTCGTATTTGAACTTCTTGCCTCTCTTCCATTGTCCGCCGACGAGCGGAGTCGTGCACACGTTTGGAACCGGATTGGTGGGGCCACCTTTCCAGGTGACGCGGCCGATAAGGGAATTATAGTCGGTCTGCGCGATGGCATCGCGGATTGCGCTGGCCTCGAGCTTTTGCGCGCGCTTAAGGACATCGACCGCAACTTCGAGATTGGCATGCTGGAAGCCGATCGGCTGGGTCCACTGCTTGCCAGTCGCAGCCTCGTAGGCGTCGCAGTACTGCTGCGCGGTCTCGCCGGTGAGTCCGGATTTGAACGGCGCATGGTGGGACCACCACACTTCTGTCGACATGCCGACGCCGCGGTCGCCCAGCGCCTCGACAGCGGTAGGAAACAGCAGCGCCTTGAGCGGCGTCACGATTTTTGGCCGATAGCGCTGCTGCGCACACTGCGTCCAGAAGATCGCGAATTGCGGCGGGTTGAAGATGCCGCAGACGATTTCACAATCGGCTTTCTTTAGTTCGGAAATTTGCGCAGTGAAATCGTCCGACAATGCAGGATAGAAGCCCACATTATGGACATTGAAGCCCTTTGACGCGAAAAAGCCCGGCAATCCATGCTGCTCGTCGTTGGCCGCCATTCCATCAGTTGAGCGGCCAATTCGGAAGCGCGGTTACCGTTCGACTGGCTGTCCTTATAGATGATCTGAACGGGATGGTTTTCACCGGCAATGGTGACGCCTTTTTCAAGCGCCGCTTGCGCGCCGGCGAGCACAAACCGATCAGCCTCGGCGAACGACGCAATTGCGCCAGTCTGCGGGCTGACCATGCCGATCTTCACTGGGCGTCCGGCGGACCTTGCCGTCTGAAACACCCAGGGAGACGTGATGACGCCGACACCGCCGGCGACCATCAGTTTCACGGCGTCGCGACGATGAAGATCGGCCTTCACGCCCCGGCGAGCATTCGCCAGTATCGATTTTATTGTCATGTTTCTTCCTCCCTTTATTCCCTCAGGCGTCTCATCGCGCCGAGTTCCGGAAATGACCTATTCGGCCCGATTAGTCCGGGCGCATTGTTTGTCTCTCTTTCCCGTACCTTCAGAACTTCGCGCACCACCGCAGCACGCCCTCCTGGAAACTCGGACGCTCCCGGATGGCATCGGCCCAGGCGCTCACGCGGGGGAAACGCTCGAACGGGAAGTCGACTCCGATCAGCGTGAAGTGCAACGGCACCCACGCGATGTCGGCCAGCGAAAACCGATCGCCGACAAGCCACTCGTGCCGTTCCAGCTCGCTTTCGACCTTGCCGAAGAGGTCAAGGAGCCGCCGCTCGGCGGCGTCGATCTTTTCCTGCGGCAGGCCGTTGCCGCTGGTCGCAGCGCTGTGAAAGGCAAGCAATTCCGGATCGCGCTGCAACGCGCGGTACTGCGCATCTTCCGTTTCGTTCTTGCGCAGAACCTTGCCGATCTTTCGGGTGTAGATCAGCGTCTTCACCGCCGGGACATGGATCTCGGTCGCAACGCGCAGCCAGTCGCGCACTTCCTTCCGTTGCTCCGGCGATTTCGGTTGTAGCGGCGGATCGGGAAAACGTTCGTCCAGATATTCGATGATCTCGTTCGACTCGATGTGCACCACGCCGTCGTGCACCAGCGTCGGCACCAGCCCTTTGGGGTGGATACCGAAGTATTCCGGCGTCACGGCTTCCTTCTTGCGCAGGTCGAGATGGTGGCTGGTCCACGGCAGGTCTTTTTCCACGAGCACCATGCGCACGCGCATCGAGCAGTTGGACATGTCGGAATGGAAGAGGTGCAGACCTTCCAGCTTGGTCACGCTTTTGGTGGTCGGATTGACGATCACGGCCTCGCCTCCTGTTGGGAGAGCGATGGCCCCGCACCGGGTAATCCGGCGGCACGCCGGCAAGCCATCCGCTCCTCCCGAATATGTTTTTGCTTTTGGGTAGGTCAGTTGATATTAGATCAGCACATAAAATTTGATAATCAGCCAATTTAGAAACGGATCGTTCTCATAACGAGAACAGTAGATCATGGACGAGCTGGCCGGGATTCGCATGTTCGTTCGCGTCGTCGAGGGCGGCAGCTTCGTGTCCGCCGCACGCCGGCTCGGCGTTTCCAAATCGGTCATCACCAAGCGCGTGAAGGAGCTGGAAGACAGGCTCAAAGCGCAGCTTCTGGTCCGCTCGACGCGGCGGCTGACGCTGACGGACGCGGGCGCCAGTTATTTCGAACGATGCGCCAGGGTGGTGGCCGAGTTGGACGAGGCGCAGTCGGCGGTTCGCTCGATGACGGTCGGACTGAGCGGGACGCTGCGGCTGAGCTGCATCGCGTCGTTTCTGGCGCATCAGCTCAGCCGGGACGTCTGCCGGTTCCAGCAGCAGCATCCCGAATTGCTGATCGAGCTGCATCACAACGATCGCATCTACGATCCGATCCAGGAAGGCTACGACATCTGCATCCAGCCGAGCGAGATCGGCGGACAGGACATCATCCGTCAGCCGATCGTCCAATTGCGGCGGCTGCTGGTCGCGGCGCCGGATTATTTCGAGCGCCACGGCCGGCCGAACCATCCCGGCGAACTCGCGTCGCATCGCTTCGCGCACAACAACTACATCCTGCCGATCGGCGACATCACCTTCACCGGTCCAACTGGAACGGTGCGGACGCCGCCGATCCGGCCCGTCGTTCTCTCGAACAGCATCTGGATGATCCGCGAAGCGGCGTTGAGCGGCGACTGCGTCAGCATCCTTCCGATCTATTCGATCGTGGACGAATTGAGAAACGGCGCGCTCGTCCCGGTGTTCGATCACTTCATGGTGCAGTCAGCTTTACTGAGCGCGTTCTATCGCCGCTCGCCGCAAGTGCCCGCCAAGGTGCGCATGCTGCTCAAATACCTGACTGAACAATACGGCGACCAGCCGCCCTGGGAGCAACGCCTGGTCTACGACCGGCCTCACCTGCGGCGAATTCTGTCACTCGCAGCATGCGCGTCGTGAACTGACAAAACCGGCCCAACGGCCGAACCATGCAGGGAAGGAACACCGCTATGATCACGCTCTATCATCACGGATCGTCGGTTTGCGCCGCCAAGGTGCGCCTGGTGCTGGCCGAAAAATCGGTGCCGTGGGACGGCATCTATGTCGATATTCTGCGCGGCGATCAGTTCGATCCGGCTTACCAGAAGCTCAATCCCAAGGCGGTCGTCCCGACACTGATCGACGACGGCAAAGTCATCCTCGAGTCGACCGTGATCTGCGAATATCTCGACGAGACATTCCCCGATCCACCGCTCAAGCCCGCCGACGCCCGAGGGTCGCGCTGCGATGCGGTTATGGACCAAGGCCGTCGACGAGTCGCTGCATCCGGCCTGCGCCGAACTGACCTTCGCCTCCTGCCATCGTTACATCATCGGGCGGCTGTCGCCGGAGAAATTGACGGAATTTCTGGAAAGCACGCCGCCGATTTCCGTCACCGCGCATTGGCACGCGCGCAAGAAGGAGATCGTGCGTCAGGGCATGGCGGCGCCGGGTGTGGACCGAACTTTCCGACTCTACGATAGC
The DNA here is from genome assembly GCA_963850245.1 of uncultured Alphaproteobacteria bacterium. GTDB lineage: Bacteria > Pseudomonadota > Alphaproteobacteria > Rhizobiales > Xanthobacteraceae > BOG-931. The sequence continues at coordinate 481,774 of CAWKLA010000008.1, forward strand.
TACCTGCAGAAAATGGAAGACACGTTGCGGCACGGAAACTGGCTCGCGGGAGACACCTTCTCCCTCGCTGACATCGCGATGGCGCCGTACGTGAACCGGCTCGACATGCTCGGAATGTCCGATATGTGGACGATCACGCGGCCCCGCCTGACGGAATGGTTCGAGCGGATCAAATCTCGTCCGAGCTTCATGCCGTCGCTGCTCGACATGTGCCCGCCGGACCTTACCGCCGACCTCAAGACGTTCGGCACGCAAAGCTGGCCGGATGTGAAACGCCTGCTGGCGGCATAATTCGCCGGCAGGACGTTACCGGTTTCACCCGCGCGCAATTCCGGGCTAATTTGCCGACCTGCAAAGGGCGGGAAAACAGCCAATGAATGCCGGGGCGGATGACGCGGTCGAGACGATCTACGATGATTTCGCAACGCCGGGCGCGTGGCCCGGCGACAAGTGGTACCGGCACCGCGTGCCCGCCTGCGACCTTTGGGATCCAGCGACCGTCGTGACCTGTACCGGGGCTCCGGAGCGAACGCTTACCGTCGAGGCGCGGCGCTTCACGCTCGGGCGGCGCGACGGCCACGACAACGTCAAGGCGCTGGTCTACTCGACCGCGGAATTCGCGCCGGGCAAAGAAGGGATCATCTCGGTCGCGACCAACATGCGCGTCACCACTTTCGGCACCGAGCGTAATCCATACGGCGCCGAACCCGGCGACGTGCGCCTCGGCTGCGGTGCGCTCAACACCATCGATCTGAAGACCTGGATGGTGTTCGACTTCTTCGTCAGCGGCAGCCGGATCGTGCCGCTTTACGAGAGGCTGCCGTTCGGCGTGAGCAAGGACAATCCGTATCCAGCGTTCACGGAATTGATCCCGATCGAGGCGCCGACGCGGCAGGGCCAGTGGCACCATTACGCGATCCGGTATGACCGCAGCCGCGATCGTGTGGCATGGCTGGTCGACGACAAAATTGTCGCCGAGCGCGAACGGGTCGGAGCGCCACCGGGCGAAGCGGGCCCGATCGTCAAGGTCGACAGCATCAAGATTGGCGGCGGGCTGTTCACACTGTTCGGCGATCTTAAAAACGATCGCCAGACTGCGGGGGATCGCGCCGGTATACCCGGCCTCGATCCGGCTTATGAGCGGACCCTGTTCGGTCAGGGCGCCCGGGTGGAGTTCAAGCCATTCAAGGTCGCGCGCCGGTAAACCCGGCCGTCAAATCGCACCAAGTCGCGGCACAGCGAGGGAGATAACGCATGGTACACGCGTCGAGAACGATCAAGGTGAACAACGATCCGAAAGAACTGCCGCTGACACGAAGCCTGGTCTGGCGCGGTCTGGTGATGAAGGCGGAGAATCCGTTGCCCTTCGTTCCGGTCATTACCAGCTGCAAGGTCATCGAACGGCGCAAGAACGGCCTGATCCGCGAGATCGTCGACAAGGGGGACGTCATCACCGAGACGGTGACGTTTGAACCGGAACGCATGGTCAAATTCGAGCGCACGTCGGGGCGCGTGCCCGGCACCATCCTCAACGAGATCGTCGAGGACGAGGATGGCGACCTGGCACTGCGTTTCACCTTCACGCTTTCGATCCAAGGCGTCGCGCAAGGCAGCGCCGAGGAGAACGATTTTACCAGCAGCATGGAGGAAGGTTATCTGATGGCGGTGCGCGCGACGCTCAACGCCATGCGAAAACTGGCGAGCGAAAACACGCTAACCGCCGCGGCCTCCTGAACCGCGGTCCCGCTCCACGTTTCGACCGCACGATCGCCGTGGGCGTGCATCGTCGCCCACAGCGGCAGCGATTTCGGCGCGTTTGTCTTATTTGACGGCCGTGAGGATTTCACCGCAGCCCCGCCTGCTTCACCAGCGGGAATGTCTCGGTTTGGAATTGCTGCATTCCCTCGACGAAACGCGGCCATGACAGGACGATCCCGTCGAAGCCGGCGCGTTCGAGCAGCAGCAGGCCGTCGACAATCTGCTCCTTGGTGCCGATGAGCGGAAAGCCTACCCAGCCGGCGATGAAGTGCTCCTTCAGATGCTGCAGCACCGCCGGCGGAATCGACTGCGAATTGATGCCCATGACGCTGACGAGATTTTCGACGCCTTCCCAGTCGCCCTTCTTGAAAACTGTTTCTTCGTAAAAGGCGCGCGCCTCGGCTTCGGTTTCGCCCTGGAAAATGTAGGCGTTGGTCCAGACCTGAATCTCGCGCTGGCATTCGTCCCAGGCCGTCTTGCGTGAGGCGTCGACGCGTGCGCGCAAACTGTCAAGGTCGTGGGCCTCGAGATTGACGAAATTGACGTCGGCGAATTGCGCGGTGAACTGGCGACCCTTGGCGGAAGCGCCGGCGCACATGATCGCTGGGTATGGCTGTTGCACCGGTCTCGGCGCGATCAGCGCGCGTTTGACGTTGTAGAACTTGCCGTCGAAGTCGAACTCTTCGTCGCTGGTCCACAACCGCTTGATGATATCGATCCATTCGACCGCCATGTCGTACCGGGTGTCGTGCTCGAGCAACGGCGCACCGAACATCTCGATCTCGGGGCGATACCACCCGGTCACCACGTTCAGGGTGAAACGGCCGCCGCCGATGTGATCGATGGTGGCGCCCTGCTTGGCGGCCATCACCGGGTGCATGGTCGGAACGTGCGACGTGGCGAAGACGGCGGAATATTTCGTCAGCGCGCTCATCGCGGCGGCAAACGTGAAGCACTCGAAGCCTTCGCCATTGAAATTGGTGGCGCCGCCGAAACCCTTCCACCGTCCGACCGGCACGATGGCTTCGAACTCCATCTCGTCCGCCATCCGCGCCAGGGTGACGGCGCTGTCCCACTTGGCCTGCAAAATTCCGTCGATCGACGACATGGTGCAGCCGCCACTAAGATTGGTGCAAAACGTCCCTAGCTTCAGCTTGCGGTCGTTGAATAACGGATTGCTCGCCTCCCGGAGCTGATCGGCTCTGGTACGTACGTCCATTGGTTCCCTCCCCCTGCATTCTCATTGTGTTTCGTCGCTGCTAGATTGTCCCGGATTTCGCCGGCGCTCAAGACCGCGCACGATTATCGAGACGGCCGCGCGCCGAAGCGACAGGAGAGCGCCATGAATTTTCGGTCGGGACTGCGCTATCGCAAGCGAGACCTGGGCGGTGGCGCGGCATGCCTGTGCCACTCGCGGCGCGGCTTTCTTGCCGGGATGGCCGCTGCCGGCGCGGCGGCGGCGCTCCGGCCGATCGCCGCCCGCGCGGAAGCCGCCAGCCCGGCGGCTCGCGCCGTCGACGTGCATCATCACATCTACCCGCCCCAGTATCTGGCCGAGAATTTCGAGCGGATCGCAAACGACATCGGCCCCGGCATAGCGTCCAGGGTCAAGAACTGGTCCGTAGCCGCAACGGTCGAGAAGATGGATCAGGCCGGCGTCGCTACAGCCATCAACTCGATGACGACTCCGGCGGTCTGGTTCGACGACGGCGATGCTGCACGCGCCAGGTCTCGCTTGTGCAACGAATTCGGCGCCCAGATGATGCGCGATGTCCCGGGCCGTTTCGGCATGTTCGCCGCCATTCCACTGCCGGACACCGAAGGCAGTCTGCGCGAGATCGAATATGCGCTCGACGTGCTCAAGCTCGATGGCATCGGGGTGTTGACGAGCTATGCCGGGAAGCTTCTCGGCGATCCGGCATTCGCGGCGGTGTTCGACGAACTCAATCGGCGCAAGACAATTGTTTTTGTCCATCCCACCATGACGTGCTGCGGCAATTCCATCCCCGGAGTGAGTGCGCCGATCATCGAATTTCCGATGGACTCGACCAGGACGATTACCAGCCTCCTGTTCAGCGGCACCTTCGCGCGATGCTCCGACATCCGCTTCGTTTTCTCTCACGGCGGCGGAATGCTGCTGCCGATCGTGCAGCGGCTTGACGCGGCGGCGGCGGGCATGGATCCCGAAGCAAAAAAAGTAAAACTGCCGAACGGGCCGCAATATGAACTGAGGCGGCAATATTACGATCTCGCGAGCATCGGAATGAATCGCAGCCGGCATGGCCGGCTTGCGCAAGCTGGTGCCGAGTTCGCAATTGCTTTACGGCTCGGACGAACCGTTCAATTCAACCGTGCAGATGGCGGCTGCGTTGCAGAAGATCGATTTTTCGGCAGAGGAACGCACGGCCATGCAACGCGGCAATGCGGTGCGCCTCATCCCTCGGCTGCAAACATGACAGATGGATCAGAGGACGCTCATGGGTGAAGACCAGCCGCTTGCCGGGCGGGTCGCCGTCGTCACCGGCGGCGGCCGGGGGCTTGGCCGCGCCATGACGCTCGGACTGGCGAAAGCCGGCGCGACAGTGATAGCGACCGCGGCACGCGAAGCGGGCGAGGTTGAGCGTGTGTCAGCGGAAGCCGCACCCGGCCGCGTGCTCCCCGTGGTCGCCGACGTCGCGCGGGAGGACGATTGCGCGCGCACGGTGGCGACCGCGCTCGACCGCTATGGCCGGCTGGATATTCTCGTCAACAACGCCGGCCGCGGCATGAAATATGTCAGCGAAAATTTTATGACCCAGCCGACGAAATTCTGGGAAACGGCGCCGGACACCTGGCGGCTCGTCATCGATACCAACGTCGTCGGTCCGTTTCTGATGGCGCGCGCCGCGGCGCCGGCCATGCTGGCGGCGGGTTGGGGGCGCATCGTCAATGTTACGATAAATGCCGACACGATGCGGCGGCGCGGTTTTTCGCCTTACGGACCGTCCAAGGCGGCGCTGGAATCCTCGACCGTCATCTGGGCGCAGGACCTCGCCGATTCAGGAATAACCGTCAACGCGCTGTTGCCGGGAGGCGCGACACTGACCGGAATGATCCCCTCAAGTTTTCCCGACCATCTGCGCGCCGGCCTGCTCGATCCGTCGATCATGGTGCCGCCGCTGCGATGGCTGGCGAGCACAAAGTCGAACGGGGTCACCGGACAACGCATCATTGCGGCGGATTGGCGCGAGGAAAGTCCGGTAGCGTCGGCGGCCGGATGGTAAGACGGCACACGGCATGCTCGACCTTGAGAATTGGCTGAAACATTTTGGCCTCGAAGCGTTGGCGGGCGTGCTGGCAAGCAACGACGTCGACCTCGACATTCTTCCTGATTTGACCGAGGCGGATTTCGAAAAGCTCGGGATTTCGCTGGGCCATCGGCGAAAGCTCCTCAAGGCGATCGCCACCCTGCACGGCGCGGCCGTCACGCCGCAGGCAGAAGCCACGCCCGAAGCGCCCGCGACGTTGCTCAAGGCCGCACCGACATCGGAAGCTGAGCGTCGCCAGGTCACCGTCCTGTTCAGCGACATCGTCGGTTCGACGGCGCTGGCCACCGCGCTCGATCCCGAGGACATGAGCGACCTGATCAAGCGCTATCAGGACGCCTGCGCCGGCGCGATTGCGCGGTTCGACGGCTATATCGCCAAATTCCTCGGCGACGGCGTGCTGGCGTATTTCGGCTATCCGCAGGCCCACGAGGACTCGACCGAGAGTTCGGTGCACGCAGCGCTCGCCATCATCGACGCGATCGGCCGGATCGCGCGGCCTGACGGCCACCGCCTGGAGACCCGCATCGGCATCGCAACAGGATTGGTCGTCGTCGGCGACATCATCGGTACCGGCGCCGCGCGCGAGGAATCGATCGTCGGCGAAACGCCGAACCTCGCCGCACGCCTGCAAACGCTGGCCGATCCGAACACCGTCGTCGTCGCCGACGCGACTTACCGCCTGCTGGGGCGAACCTTCGAGTACGAAAGCCGCGGCGAGCATTTGCTTAAAGGCTTCGCCAAGCCGGTGCCGGCGTGGCGGGTGTTGCGGGAAGCGCCGCTGGCGAGCCGCTTCGAGGCGGCACGCGCGACAATCCTCGCGCCGTTCGTCGGCCGTGCGCAGGAGATGGGTTTGCTGCTCGAGCGCTGGCGGCTGGCGCAACACGGCGAAGGCCAGACCGTACTGCTGACCGGCGAACCGGGCATGGGCAAGTCGCGGCTGGTCGAGGCGCTGTTCGATCGCATCGGCAGCGAGCCGCATCAACGCATCGTGGTGCAATGTTCGCCCTATCACACCAACACCGCTTTCTATCCGGTGCTGCGCCAGATCGAGCAGGCAGCCCGGTTCGTGCTTGAAGACAAGGCCGCGCAAAAGCTCGACAAGCTGGACGCCTGGCTGGCGAAAGCGGGCATGCCGATTTCGCCGATCGCACCGCTGCTCGCCAATCTTCTCTCGCTGCCGGCCGAGGGCCGTTACCCGCCGCTGGAACTCGCACCGGCGCAGTTCAAGAACGCCGCAATTTCCGCCCTGGTCGATTACATCCTGCATCTGTCCGAGCGCGACCCGGTATTGCTCGACCTGGAAGACGCCCACTGGATCGATCCGACGACGCTGGAGTTGATGACGCGCCTCATCGATTCGATCGGGTCGGCGCGCGTCCTCCTCGTCGTCACCGCGCGGCCGGAATTTGTTTCGCCGTGGACCGGGCGGGATCACGTGCTGACGCTCGCGCTCAGCCGGCTGAGCAAAACCCAATGCGCCGAGATCGTCGCCGGAATCGCCCCCGCGCATTCGCTCACGCTGGCAGTCGTCGACGACATTCTGGCGCGGACAGATGGCGTGCCGTTGTTCGTCGAAGAGCTGACGCGTACGATGGCGGAATCCCCTACGCTCGATCGTCTCGCGGTGCCGGCGACCTTGCAGGACTCGCTGATGGCGCGGCTCGACCGGCTCGGCCCGGCCAAGGAGATCGCGCAGATCGCGGCCGCGATCGGGCGGCAATTTGCGCAGGCGCTGCTCGCCGCCGTCGCACCGGTCGGCGCCGGCGAACTCGAGGGCGCGCTGACGCGATTGACAGAAGCCAGCCTGGTGTTTCCGCAAAGCCGCGCCATGGAGCCGACATATAGCTTCCGTCACGCGCTGACCCGCGACGTCGCCTACGACAGCCTGCTGCGCTCGCGCCGGCAGCAGCTCCACGAACGCATCGCCCGCACGCTCGAGGAACGCTTTCCGGCGCTGGCCGAGACCGAGCCGGAAATTCTGGCGTATCATTTCAGCCAGGCCGGAGTTCCGGCTTCCGCGAGCATCTACAGCGAGCGCGCGGGCGACCGTGCCGTCACCCGCTCGGCCTTTGCCGAAGCGGTCGCGCATTTCGACGCCGCACTGGCGGAAACGGCGCGCATGGCGCCTAGCGCCGACCGCGACCGGCGCGAACTCGCCGTTTTGCTCAAACGCGGACCGGCGATCTTTGTCTACAAAGGCCTCCAGGGCCAAGTCGCCGAGGGCAACTATCAGCGCGCTTATGACATCGCCGAGCCGCTCGGCGATGTCGAGGCGCTGTTCAAGGCCATCTGGGGGTTGTGGTTTTGCGCGAACCTGAGCCGCCGAACCGCAGCGGCCCGCGATCGCGCCGAAGAACTGGTCGCGCTCGCGCAGCGCTCCGGCGACGAATCGTTGATACTCGAAGCCATCCATTGCCGCTGGTCGACGTCGTTCTTTCGCGGCGATGCGCCGCGCTCCCTGAGCGACGGCCGCGAGGGAATCCGTCACTACGATCCCGACCGGCACGGCCGGCTCGCCGCGGAATTCGGCGGCCACGATCCGGGCGTTTGCGCGCATACCGTGATTGGGCTGGCGCTGGCGCAGATGGGCCGGATGCGCGAAGCGGCAGCCGCCATCGAACGCGGACTTTCGCTGGCCAGGTCGCTCAATCATCCAAACAGCCTGGCGTTCGGATTCATGAACGCGATGACGACGTACCAGATCATCGGCGATCGTCCGGCCGTCCTGCGCTGCACGTCGCTGGCGATCGAAATCGCGGACCGATTCAATTTGCCGCCGCAGCGATCGATCAGCGTCTTCATGAGTGGATGGGCGCGGGCTTACGACGAAGGACTGGCCGACGGACTTGGCGGCATGGAGACGGAGTTCGCGCGAACCGCCGGCATGGGCCCGCTGCCGCAATACTATGCCTGTCTGCTCGCCGGCGTCCGGCTCGCGTCCGGCGATACGGCACGCGCGCTGGAACTGCTGGACCCAATCGTGGACTCCGTCAACGAGCCGGGTGTCGGCTTCTATCTGCCGGAGGTTTATCGGGCGCGCGGTGAATGTCTGCTGCGGCTCGGCCCGCCGCGTTTGGACGAAGCCGTAGAAGCATTCGAAGCCGCCATCGCCGCGGCGAAACACCAGCACGTCCGCGCATTTCAGTTGCGGGCGGCGATCGGACTGGCACGCGCCCTCGGCACAGCGGGCACACCTGAAAAAGCAACGACAGCACTCCGCGAGGTCATCGCCTTGTTCGACGGCAGCGACGACCCGCCCGAACTGGCCGAAGCGCGTCAGCTGGTTTCCTCGCCTCAACGCTAGCGCGCGATCGGTCCGGATCGTAACGTTTAAGTCGGCGGCTGCCAGGCTGGCGCGGTGAGGCGGCGCTTGCCGTCGGGCGTGCGTCTTTCTGCTCCGGCCGAAGCCAACTTGTCCCAAAGCTGGCAGGTGACGGGCTTGTGTTTCTGATCCAGCCCTTCGCAATAATTGGTGTATTCGCACACCCTCACCTCGGCGCCGACCCCCAGGTGAAATTTGCGGAACCAATCCGGGTCGGCGAGCGTCTGGCGTGCCGCGCCGATGATGTCGCAGACACCGCGGGCGAGATAATCCTCCGCCATCTCGAAATTATGGATGCCGCCGGTGCAGACGACCGGCACCGCGCAGCCGGCATCGTGCACCGCTTGGCGGATCGCCGCCGTCGGTTCGGCGTTGCGGCCGAACGGCCCACGTTCGTCGGAAATGAATTGCGGCATGCATTCGTAGCCGCTTTGCCCGGTATAGGGATAGGCCGCGGCGCCGACCGCCGGCTGCTTGGCATCGTCGAACTTGCCGCCGCGCGAGGTTGACAGGAAATCCATGCCGGCGCGCGCGAAAGCGGCGCCGAAGAAACACGCGTCGCCGACGTCGCTGCCGCAGTCAATGCATTCGTCGGCCAGGAACCGGCAGCCGACGGCAACCTCCTCGCCGACGCGGCGGCGGACCTCGGCAAAAACTTCGAGCGGCAGCCGGACGCGATTTTCGCGCGCTCCGCCATAGCCGTCGTCGCGGGTGTTGGTGCGGGAAAGAAACGACGCCATCGTGTAAGCGTGCGCGTAATGCAGTTCGACGCCGTCGAAGCCGGCCTTGCCGGCGCGCACCGCCGCGTCGGCAAACAGGCCGGGAAGCACTTTCGGCAGATCGCGAATGTGCGCGTGCTGCATATCGGTGACGCGCTCACGAAAACCGAATTGCAGCGCTTCGCGTTCATCTGGCGAAAGAACGTGGGAAAGTTCGTCGTCGCTCATGGCGCCGAGCCGGACGCGGATTTCCGCATCGGCCGCACCGGGTAACGCGGCCCGATGCCGATCGGTGATGACGAGAAATCGCTCGAAGAACTTCTTCGGGTCGGGCCGGCGGCGAATGGCGAGGAAATCGATGAGCTGGATCAGAAGGCGCGTGCGGCCGCCGCTGGCGCGGCGCACCGTTTCAGTCAGGCGGGTGAGACCGGGCAGGAAACGGTCATGCCCGATGCGCAGCAGCGGACCGCTCGGAACGTCGCGTATCCCGGTCGCCTCGACCACGATGGCGCCGGGCTCGCCCTTGGCAAAGCGCTCGTACCACTCGATGACTTCGTCGGTGACAAAGCCGTCCTCGGTGGCGCGCCACGGCACCATGGCCGGAACCCAGGTGCGCTGGGCAAGCGACACCGGCCCGATATCGACGGCCGAGAACAAGCGTGAAGCCGCGGCTTCCGACGCCGAGGGAATGCGTCCCGCCGAGGCCGTGAACCTGATGCGTTGCGGCGGCCGCCACACGTGCTTTCCTCCGCGTTTCCAGGGCGATAACCGCCCTTGCCCTCATATAGTGCTTGTCGGCGCCGCCGTCGCGCCGGGCGGCGCCCACGCTTGCCAATATGGCCCGAAGCCTATAGCTAGGGCGCGCGCCGATTGCCGGCAAATTATCCGTGTGACGCGCAAGCGCCCGTAGCTCAGCTGGATAGAGCACCAGACTACGAATCTGGGGGTCAGGAGTTCGAATCTCTTCGGGCGCGCCAAATTCCGTCTTAAGTTGCCGTCCGCCTCGATCCCACTGCGATAGCTACTTGTGGTGAAACTTGAGGTTCTCGGTTTCGCGGAAAGAGTGGTGAGAGCCACTCCTGGCGTCCGAGGTAGTGCCCACCAACTGGCCACGCGATCGACAGTTGATGCAGGACAGTTGATGCAGGTGAGCTACCAGCGCGCGTAGGCGACGACGCTGGCCAAGACCGTGCCGGCAAGCCCGAGCATGAAGGCGTAACGCCCCGAACGTTCCACCGCGGCGGCCATGGGCTGGCGTCCAGCCCCGCGCAATCGATCCGCAACCATCACCGCGACGATGCACAGCAGGCACAGGGCGAAGTACACGTAGAAGCCGTATTCGATGGCGATCACGTAACCGACATTGCCGAGTTGGCTGTTGATCGATGACAACAGCACCGCGCCGGATAGTGCGGCCGTGATGGCTACGGTGATCTTCTCCTTGACCAGGGCCACCGAGAAATACAGCGAGGCAAACATGATCAGCGCCATCAGCCCCAGTGGCAGCAACGTCTTGGCCAGCGTTGCGAACACACGGCGACCGACCTCGACAGTAAGGCTGAAGCCGGAAAGTTCGCGGACCCTCTCCTGACCGACCCGTCTCGGATCGCCGAGCGCGGATTGGGTGACGAGATTGTCCCGGCCTTCGTCCGCCCGCACCGGAGCCCATTGCGTGAGATTGCGAAACGCCGCGGGCGCGACGGGGCTGCTGAACCCGTCGATGGCTGTTGACGTCGTGCTCGCCCCTTCCGCCGGCGCGGCCGTCGCAGCGCCGGCGCCTGCATCGGCATGCGCCGCAGCCCCGGGTGTCACCCATGATGCCATGCCGGTCGATCGCCGGTCCTGCACATAGACGATGCGGTCCGAGGCCGCGCGAGCATTGAAGAACCGCATGACCAGGCTCTGACGATCGGCGGGGTAATGGTGCAGATCAAAATCGTTCTTGAAATCGCCGGTCACCTGCCAGAGCCGATACGTTGTGCCGTCATCGAGATCGCCTTGCTCCGACGGCCGCGTCGCGTCGAAACTGCCGCGCACCAGCGTCGGAAACCTGATATCGGTCGGGTCGGCTTCACCCGCGCCGGCCGCGCGCGCGAAACGCATCCACAGGTAAAAATCCGCCGTGAACGTTGATTGGGCGATGTCCATCCGCGAGATCTCGTTCAGGAATATGCCGGTATAGACCACCTGCTGACGGCGCATGAGGCGGCCATTGCCAAGGTCCACCACGGCCCCGGACGCGATCTCCGCGGGATCGGCGTTGTGAACGGGAACGAGTTGGCCGGGCGCGGACACGAACACGCCGTTCTGGAACCGTCCGATTCTAAGTGCCTGCTGATGGCCTCGGTTAGGCGTGAACCACAGCGGCCCGTTGAAACCCGGTATGCCGGTTGTCGGGCTGTTGAGCGACAGAAGATAACTGCGAATGGCGGCACGGCGGGTGCGCAAATCCGACGCGGCGCTGCGATCGGAGGCGGTAGCCCGCACCGCAGCTACTGCAAGGCGGGCGCCCTCGTAGCCTTGCGCTGCAAAAAGGTCCGGCTCGTGGACGAACCGGGCGCGGAAACGATCTGCGAATGCGAGCACCTCAGCGTTGCCGCTATCAAAGATCACCGGCGTCGCCGCATATACCCCATCCGTGAAGAAGCCCGGCTTCTGGCGTTCCTCGGGTTGGTCGGCGAACAAGGCACTATAGACCTCGCCCGCCATCGTCGTGGTGCCGAGGACCGGCCCGCTGACGCCCCGACGCCGGAGCGTCATCAGCACAGGCAGCGTGTCCTTGTCATAGGCAAAGATGAAGATGGCCGGACTGCCGGGATCGGCGGCAGCCCGACGCGCCGCCTCTTCAGCCTCGGCGGCCGTCTTGAACGCAGCGTATTCGGTGGTGATCCCGAGAGCCGGGGCAGCGCGACGGAACCCGTCCGCGACCGCAGTCCCGTAGCCGTCATCCTTGTAGAGCACGATGGCCCTTCTGCCGCCGAGGATGTAGCGCAGGTAGCTGGTCAGCATCTCGCCGACGTCGCTGGTGCTGGGCGGCACCCGGAAAAAATTCGCCGGTTGGGTCACCCCGTCTCCGGTCGGCGTCGCGCCGATGTTCACGATCCCCGCGTCGGAGTAGATATGGCCGGTCTCGAGCGACATGGGTGTCGTGGCCGGTCCCACGACCAGCAGGGCGTCGCTGGCGCCTATTTGCTGCGCGAGCTTCTTGCCCGTTTCGATGTTGCTGTTGTCGTCGTAGACCACGAGTTCGATCGTCGGGCCGCCACCGGCCGCGTTGGCCTCCTCGATCGCGAGACGGATACCATTAAGCTCGGGGCCGCCGACCGACGCGGTCGCGCCCGTCAGTGAAAGGGCAACGGCGATCTTTGCGGTCGGTTGCTCGGCGTCGGCGAACGGCATGGCCATCGCGAGCGCCGCGACGAAGCTGAGTGCGGCGAGAAGCCAATTTACGGGACGCGAACGGGATTGCTCCCCACAAGCCCGCAAATCCGGACGAAGCATTGACCGCCCCACAAACACTGAAACCAGGTTACCGCAAAACGCGCGAGAACGCAGAATCACGGGCCCGCACCCAAACCAGGACGAAGCATTGACCGCCACACAAACACCGAAGCCAATCTAGTGCAAAACGCGCAAGTGCGCAGAATCTCTGGCGCGGATGACACCGGTGAGACGGTATTCCAGAATGCGAGATTGCCAGCCGAGAGCCCGACGTCGGGCGTGCTTCGAAATCACATATGAATTTTAGTCACATAAGTGTTCGCGGATGTACCTGTCCGCCGCATCTGGCGCGCTGGTCGCTTGGCTGTTCATTTCGATACAACGCCCTTTTGCGGGCTCAAATTCAAGCCTTTCGTTTCGGCACGGCTCCACCGGCAAAGCCGCAAATAGGGCCGCCCGGGTGCTTCAACCTGCCAATTGCACCAGGGCGGACGATGCGCCACCATTGAGCCGATAGCGCCAAGGGGTGGAATGCCGCAGCGCCTCAGGATATTTGTCTCGTCGCCATCCGACGTGCCGGATGAACGACTGCGCGCGGCGCTTATCGTCGACAAACTGTCGCAGGATTACGGCCGCTTCTTCTCCATCGAGACATATCGGTGGGAGCACGAGGCGATGCTCGCGTCGGCACATTTCCAGGATGCGATAGAGCCGCCGAGCAATTTCGACATCGTCGTGTTGATCCTGTGGTCCCGGCTCGGCACGCCGCTCCCGGAGAAAACCGCGGAGCGCGAATATCGCGGCATTGACGGCCGCGCGCCGGTAACCGGGACCGAATGGGAATACGAAGAAGCGCTCAAGATCGCGCGGGTGAAGAAGGCGCCCGACCTGCTGGCGTTCCGCAATATCAGTCCCGCGCCGATCGATCCACGCGATCCCGATGCCCAGGCGAGGAGCATGGCACAGCTCGGCGCCCTGAACAGTTTCTGGAAGCGGCACTTCGCCGACCAGGGTGTGTTCCTTGCCGCCTATGACGAATACCGCACGCTGGAAGAATTCGCCCAGCGGCTCGAGGAGTTGCTTCGCAAACTGATCGAGCGACGCATCAAGAATGCCTCCGCCGGCGAGTTGCGCACAGAACCGATCTGGCTCGGCGAACCGTTCCGCGGGCTGGAGGCTTACGAGTTCGAACATGCGCCGATCTTCTTCGGGCGGGACGCGGCGGTAACGAAGGCGATCGAGCAGCTCGCGGCCAACGCGCACGCCGGCCGTGCCTTCCTGCTGGTGTCGGGGGCGAGCGGATCGGGCAAGTCATCGCTGGTGAAGGCCGGCGTCGTGCCGCGGCTGATGAAACCGCAGCGCATCAGTGGCGCGGCGTTCGTGCGCCGGGTGGTGTTTCGGCCGGGAACTGAAGGCGCCGATATTTTCCTCGGCCTGGCAAAAGCGCTGACCCGAGCCGCCGGACCGGACGTTGGCTTGCCCGAACTGATCGCTCCGGGGCAGGACGCTGCCCGTCTCGCGGCGCATTTGCGGTCCGCGGCCAGCGATCCGGGTTATCTGATCGAGAACGCACTCGCCCGTTTGACCGAAGCGGGGCGCAAATCGGGCCGTCTGCTCGCCTTCGAGAACGCCAAACTCATTCTCGTCGTCGATCAGCTGGAGGAATTGTTCACGGTTACGGGCATCACTCCCGACGACCGGCGCCTGTTTGTTGAAGTTCTCGCCGGTCTGGCGCGATCCGGGTCGGTTTGGGTGATTGCCACCGTGCGCGCCGACTTCTGGCATCGCGCCGCGGAAATCACTCAGCTGATCGCGCTGGCCGAGGGTCAGGGGCGAATCGATCTTGCCGCCGCGTCGCCGGCCGAGCTTGCGGAAATGATCCGCAAGCCGGCCCAAGCGGCGGGATTATCCTTCGCGGCGCATCCGGAAACCGGGCTCGGACTCGATGCGGTATTGGCGGAGGACGCCGCCGCCGCGCCGGGGGCGCTGCCGCTGCTCTCGTTCACGCTGGACGAGCTTTACAAAAACGCCAAAGCGCACGGCGAAACCGTGCTCACACACGCCGGCTATCAGGCGCTCGGAGGCCTCGAAGGCGCCATCGCCAAGCGTGCCGACGAGATCGTGGCCGGCCTGCCCGCGCCCGCGCAGGCGGCGCTGCCGCGGGTGTTGCGTGCGCTGACGACCGTAAGTTCGATAACCGACCAGACACCGGTTGCGCGATCGGCGTCGCTCAGAAGTTTTGCCGATGGCAGCCCGGCGCGGGCGCTTATCGACGCATTCATCGCGGCGCGCCTGCTAGTCGCTTCGAGCGAGGGCGGTGTGGCGGCGACGGTACGGCTCGCGCACGAGGCGCTGATCAGCCGATGGCAGCGTGCGCGCGATCAACTTGCCGCCGATCGCCGCGACCTGGAGACCAGAGCGATCGTCGAGCGGGAGTTCGGCCGCTGGAGCCAGGCGCGCGCGGGCGCGCGCCGGCTTTTGTTGTTGCGCAACCCCGATCTCGCCAACGCCGTCGACCTCGCCAAAAGGTGGGGCGACGAACTCGACGCACCGACCCGCGATTTCATCAAGCAATCGGGACGCCGCGCGCGCCTGGTGCAGACGTTTACCGCGGCGGCGGCGGTTCTGTTCGCGGTCTTAGCCGTCGCCGCGGGTTACGCCGAGCGGCAGGCCTTCCACGAGCGGGAGTTGGCGATCGAGAGCGCCGCAGAAGCCAAGGCACAAACGCTCATCGCTCAAACCCAGACCCGGCGCGCAGAAGAGTCCACGCGCGAAGCGGACGCGCAGCGGGATCGGGCCGTGCAGGCGCGCAGCCGCGCGCTCGCCGCCGTGGCCGACCAGCGCATCAGCGACGGCGACGTCGCGACCGGCACGCTGCTGGCGATCGAAGCCGCCGACCAGCAGGTCACGCCCGAAGTGGAGGCGGCACTCATCAACGGCCGCCTGCATCTTCGCGAGCGTGCGGTTCTGCCGATGGACACTTACGAGGTGCACGCCGTCGCGTTCAGCGCGGACGGCCGCCTCCTCGCCACCGCCGACTCGAACAACGCGAAAATATGGGAGGCATCGACCGGCAAGCTTCTGACCGTGCTTTCAGGACATACCGGCACGATCAACGACGCCCACTTCAGCCCTGACGGCAAGCTCATCGTGACTGCGTCGGACGACGGTACCGCGCGGCTGTGGGATGTGCGGACGGGAAAGACCCTTTTCCTGCTGAAGGGGCACACCGCCCGCGTGACGAGCGCGGCGTTCAATCCCGCCGGTAGTCAGGTGGCTACCGCTTCGCAGGACAAGACGGCGCGGATCTGGAATACCAGCTCAGGCCAAACCATCCGCGTGCTGCCCGGCCATACCGAAGTCGTTTCCAGCGTGCTGTTCAGCCCGGATGGACGCCTCGTGCTGACCGCGTCGGACGATGGAACTGCCCGCGTCTGGGACGCCGGCAAGGGTACCCAGATTTCGGAATTTTCCGGAGACAATTCCGGAAACAATAAAGACATTCGTTGGGGCGGCGCTTTCAACTCCGACGGCACGCGCGTCGTCACCACCTCCGACAATGCCATGCCGACGGTTTGGGACATCGCGACCGGGAAGAAGATCGCCGTGCTCAAGGGGCATGCCAGCATGGTGTTTTCGGTCGCCTACATCCCCGGAACGAACCACATCGTGACCGCTTCGTACGATCAGACGGCGCGCATTTGGGACGACGAGACGGGAGCCTCGATCGCCGTCCTGGCGGGACACTCGGGTGCGGTGATGATGGTGCAGCCGAGCGCCGACGGCCGTTTCATCGTCACGGCTTCCACCGATCGCACCGCGCGAATTTGGGATGCCGATACGGGCCGGCCGGTCGCCACGCTGTCGGGGCATACCAAATGGGTGATGAAGGCCATGTTCAGCCCCGACGGCCGGCGCATCGTGACCGCCGCGCAGGATCGAACGGCGCGATTGTGGGCGGACGATGCGGTCAACATCACGACGGATCACGGCGCAAAATTTCGCCGCGTCTGGCGCGCCGCCATATCGCCGGACGGACGTCGTGTCGCGGCGCCAGCCGACGGCAGTACCGCGCGGATCTGGGACGCGAATACCGGCGCAGTAACGGCTGTTCTTACCGGGCACGGCGGGACCATCAACGCCGTCGCCTTCGACCCGAGCGGACGGCGCGTCGCCACGACATCGGAAGATTCGACTACCCGGATATGGGACGCTGCGACCGGCAAGGTGCTGGTCACCCTTTCAGGTCATCAGGGCGGCGGAGTCTCCAGCGTCGCTTTCAGCCCCGACGGGAAGCGGATCATAACGGCGTTCAGCGACAACGAAATGGCCATCTTTGACGCCGAGACGGGCAAACTGTTGACAACCCTCGTCGGGCACGAGGGCGGGGTGGCCAGAGTGGCATTCAGCCCCGACGGCAAACGCGTGGTTTCGGCGTCGCCGTTGGACAAGACCGTGCGGCTGTGGGACGCCGAAACCGGCAAGCCCGCCGGCCCCGGAATCATCTCGCATGACCCGATCTGGGCCGCGGCTTTCAGTCCGGACGGGCGCCACATCGCGACGAGCTCGCTCGAGATCGCGATACTCGACAGTGAAACCGGCGACAAGATCGCGTCCTTTCCCGGACTCGGGGAACGCGTGATGGATGTGGCCTACAGCGCCGATGGGCGATATCTGTTGATCGGATCTCTCGACAGCACGGCACGTATCTGGAACGCCGAAAACGGCAAGCAAGCCGCCGTCGTCTCCGTGTCCACCGGCGGGGTTTGGACCGTCGCGGCCAGCGCCGACGGGCGGCGGTTGCTGATCGGCTCCGGATCGCAATCGCTGCGCACCGCACCAATGGGATTGAACGTCGAGAGCCTCGTTGCCGATCTGAAGACCACCATCCCGCGCTGTCTCGTTCCGTCCGAGCGCGCAGACTTCGCCCTTTCCAAAGCGCCGCCGGAATGGTGCTTCACGGCCGAGAAATGGCCGTATCAAAGTCAACCCTGGAAGTTATGGCATCAGTACAAGAACGAGAAACCGCCGGAGCCGGATACCTACGAATGGTATGCGTGGATTACCAAGCAATCGTCCGACCTCTTTGCCAAGAAACCGGCTGAAGCCATCGTCTTCCTGAAAGAGGCGGCAAGGATCAACGATGACCTGGCCAGAAACAATCCCGACAACCCGCGCTGGCGCGTGGCATACGCGCTTGATCTCCTCGATATCGGCCGGGAACTCAAGGCGCTCGACAGACTCGAGGAGGCGCGCGCCGCTCTCGAAGAGCCGCGCGCCATTCTTGCCTCCGTGGTTGCCAACGATCCGGAGAATGCCGACCAGCTAAAAAACCTGGCGTATCTCTACGAGATCAACGCCGGTGTTCTGTTGGCTTTGCACAAAAGGACCGATGCTCTTGCCGATTTTGGGCGGGCGTTGCCGATCCGCAAGAAACTTGCGCTCGCCGACCCTAATGATGCCAGCCGGCAGAGTGCGCTTGCTTACGTCCAGGAGAAACTCGCGGAAGAATGGCTTGCCGAAGGAAATCCCGTTGAGGCTTCACGCAATGCGCGCGACGATCTCGCCATCCGGAAAAAACTTGCGGCCGCCGAACCCAGCAACGCCGACCTTCAGGAAAATGTTGCTTATGCCTTGCGGCTGCTGGGGGACGCTCTGAGGGACGATGGCAAAGGATCCGACGCGATTGCGGCCTACCGGGAATGCGCCGTCATTCGGAAAAAGCTCGCGACCGCAGAGCCGGAAAACGGCGACCGGCTCAATGCTCTCGCCTATGTGGACGAGCGTCTTGGCAAAGCCCTCTCGGCCGCCGGCAAGAATACCGAAGCCATAACGGTGGACAAAGAGGCCCTCACGGTTCGGCAAAAGCTGGCTGCCGCCAAGCCCGCTGACGCGCAGCGACAGAAGGATGTTGCCTACGCGGATGAGTATCTTGCCGAGGCGCTGGACGCCGAAGGCCAACACACCGACGCCGCGGCCTGCTATCGCGACGCTTTCGGCATCCGTCAGCGGCTGGCAGCCGATACCGAACGCGAGGAGGTCGCGGCCAAGGGCAAGCCCGGCGCCGCCACGGCGGGACAGTTGGGCAGCGTATCGTGGTACGCTCTGTTGGCCCGAAACTTTGACGAAGCGCTTGCGACGTCGCGCCGTGCCGTGGAGCTGGCGCCCGATCTGACCTGGATCAGGACCAATTTCGCCCATTCACTGATGTTTCTCAATCGAACCGACGAAGCGCGGACGGTCTATCTTGAATTTCGCGGCAAAAAAACTTTCGAGGGAAAAATCTGGGAGGATTCGGTACTCGAGGATTTTGCGACGTTCCGGAAAATGGGCATGGTGAATGCGCTGATGGACGAGATCGAGAAAACGTTTCGGCACGACGTGGCCCCCGTCGTCAACCGGGATTCCCAGTGAAATCTCTCCTCAACAACGCCGTCCGGGCCCTTGATAAGGGGCTTGTCGAAACAAGCATAAACAATTGTTGGGTTGCTGCAAAAAACTGAAAACTTGCTGTCGGGAGGCACTGCAAGCGAATGGGTGACGAGGACATGCCCAATGTCTCTTAATGTTGGCGGACTGGAGCGTGTGGGCTATTTGCTGGAACGCGACGTCTCTTAAAATTGCTTGATCGATCTAGTTCAGCAATTCGGGCCTATCCGCGTGGATCAGCGCAGCCCGGACCTAGTGCGTGACATCAGTCCGCAACCAGTTCGGTTCGCGAAACAAAACACACTATCGAGTCGATACGGGACTGATGCCTTTCCATTTCATACCGACACCGCGCATTGGAACGAACCAGCCCATTATCTGGCCTTGTACTGCGTCAACCCGGGAGATGGAAAACGGCCGACCCTGCTACAGGACACTCGCGCTTGGGATCTCAATCCCGCTGAAGAGGACTTAGCCTGTCAGGCGTTGTGGAAGACCGGGCACCTTCGACCGCAGCTCTGCACGCTTGCCGAGCGCAGGGATGGCTACCTAGCAATTCGATACGACAAGGATTGCATGCGACCAATGACGGCCGAAGCGCGTGGGCTGGAGGCCCTAATAGAATTTCGCATAAGCGGCGCAGCTCAGACGAGGATTGATTGGGAGCCTGAAAGTCTTCTGGTGATCAACAATCGACGAATGATACACGCCCGCGGCAAGAGCGCCCAGTTAGAACTCGAACCGAGTGTTGAAGCGGATATTAATAGGGAGCGCCTGATAATGCAGTCTTGGCATTCAGGGGGGCTTTGGATAAAGGCAAAGTTGTTTATGGACCATGCTAGCGAGCATGATCATTCTTCGACAGAGTTTGCATTTTTTGCCGCACTGGCACTTGAATGCCTAGGCCGAAGCGCGCTGACTAAGGTGCATCCAGTTTTGAATGCAGACCCTCGAGAGGACGCGAACCTCCTCTACGCCTGCGGCTATTCGTTTGCGAAACCACGATCTCTGCCAGCTCACGCAGCAGTCTACATCCGTCTAGAAAAAATAATCGATCCGTTTCAAAAGCAGCACCGCGAGCTTTGCGAATTTCTCGCTTTACAGCGCAATGCTCACGTTCATACGGCGGACCTTCCCTACGAAAACCTGGGGACTGAAAAATGGTTGGCACAATTCTATGACACGGTTGCAGTGTTGCACGAATTCCTCGGCAAGCCTCTGGAGAGTTTTCTTGGAAAACAGGGTGCCGCTATGGCTGCTGAGTTAGTTAAAACCCTCAATGAGGGCGTACTGAGTGCCGTAAAGGCTAAAATCGCAGCACACCACAAAGTGTTTGAAGCAAAGCCCGCAGACGAAAAAAAGAGATTGCTAGAGGCTGCATCTTCGATGCTTTCCCTTCCAGGCCACAACCAATACGCGTGCATATGCCCCGCGTGCGGCGGAAGGGGCACATTAACAGGCACACGATTTAAGGAGTTGCCCGAGCAATACTCCGAGGGCGAGCTTTATATGGAGGTCGAATATTTGACGACCTCGTTTCAGTGTAAGGCATGTGAATTATCGCTGGGCTCAATTGAAGAGATCGCACATGCGGGTCTCCCCACTCATTTCAAGAAGCATCAATCGACTAGCTTGCACGATCTGTACGAGCCGGAACATTATCAAGAATACGACAATATGTAAGAAAGATGGCCCCTTAAGCACCGCGGCAATTCAAATGGGAGGTTGTAAGGTGCTCGAGAGCGCGGCCAAACAAACACGTTTCCGACCATTGCTATCGTGTCCAAGAGGTTCAGGCACATTACCAATCTGGGGATTAGGAATCCGAACCTCTTCGGTCTCGCCAACTCACGTTATCTTTCTACCGCGGATCGACCACTCGCATTTGCTTTTTTTGCGCCACAACGCCGTCCGGGCCCTTGATAAGGGGCTGCGAAACCGGGCATTCCACAAGCCCGGCTAAGGACTCCAAACAAGAGAGTCCGCGCGAGAGACCATCGCGACGGCCACCATTGCAATGCTTTTCCGAGGATGAATTTTCATGACCGCCGGCACGGATTTTATTCTGGACGCACTGGTACACGAAGGCATCGACCACCTGTTCATGGTGCCGGGCGGCCTGATCGATCCCTTTCCTTCCCGCGCTCGCCCGCCATCCCGAACTGAAGCCGATCGTGGCTGCCCATGAGGGCGGTGCCGCCTTCATGGCGGACGGTTATGCCCGAGCCAGCGGGCGCTTCGGTGCGGTGCTCGGCATCGGCGGTCCCGGTCTCTGCAACATGACGACCGCGGTCGCCGCCGCCAAGACCGACTCGTCACCGCTCCTGGTGCTCAGCGGCGAAGTCCCGGTGGACATGGAAGGGCTCGGCCAATTCCAGGATGCGAGCCAGGCTTCGCTGGACGACACCTCGGTAATGCGGCCGGTGACGCGGCTTTCGACGACCGTCACGAGCGTGAAGAACCTCGACCACTGGTTTCGTCACGGACTGACCTCGATGCTCGCGGCGCCAAGCGGGCCGGTCCATCTTTCGCTCACGCACGATGTCCTGGTTTCCGACTGCAGCGCGAAGTACGTCCCGGTTTCCGATTTCTTCGACGGCGTTATGCCGCTCAGCCTGCCAGCGGCCGAACGGGCGATCGCGCTGTTTGGCCAGGGCACGCGCGTCGCCATCCTTGCCGGCGCCGGCATCGAGCACGACTTTGCCGCCGCGGCGCTGAAGACGATTGCCGAACGCTGGTCGATTCCGGTGGCGACGACGCTGCGGGCCAAGGGCGTGTTTCCCGAAGACCACGAGCTCTCGCTGGGCGTGTTCGGCTATGCCGGGACGCGACACGCAACCGCGGCGCTACTCGCCGGCGACCTCGATGTGCTGTTGATCCTCGGATCGGGCCTCAACGAGCGCGACACCATGCACTGGACGCTGCGTGGAAAATCAAAAGCGAAGATGATCCACGTCAATACCGACATGCACGAAATCACCGCGGGCGGCGAAGCCGGTCACGTCGTGCCCGGCAGCTGTCACGCTTTCCTTGATCTGCTCAATCGCAGCGAAGACGCGGCGGACGCGCTCACGGAAAGCCGGCCAGCACGACAATCCTGGATCGCGAAGGTCAAGGCGGGACCGCGGCTGTACGACACCGAGAATTGCCATCGCGCAGTGCGGCCGATCCATCCCGCCGCGGCGGTGGCGGCGCTGCGCGCCGCCTTCCCGCGCGACGGCATTCTGCTGGTGGATTCCGGCGCGCACCGCGCGTTCGCCGGCCACTATTGGAGCGCCTACGAGCCGCGGACTTATATCTCCGCGACCAATCTCGGACCGATGGGCTGGGCCATTCCAGCGGCGATCGGGGTGCAATGCGCGAAACCGCAGCGCCGGGTTGCGGTCATCACCGGCGACGGCTGCATGCAGATGCACGGCATGGACGTGCAGACGGCCGCCCGCTATCGCCTGCCCGTCATCTACGTGGTGATGAACAACGCCGCCCTCGGCAACGTCTGGCTTCGCGCTCATCAATATGGCGCGCTACCATCCGAGTTGACGAGCGTGCCAGATCACGACTGGGCCGGCTTTGCACGCGCGCTGGGGGCGGAAGGCATGACGGTGCATGATCCGGCAACGCTAGCCGAAACCTTCGCCAAGGCACTCGCCGCCGACAAGACGGTAGTGATCGATGTTAAGGCCGACAAGGATTGCCCGACGCCGGTCTACGATTTCGCGGCCGGCGCGCGGGCCTGGTCGTATCACGAGTGAACCGGGACCGTACTGGAGAAGTCATGGACAACGCGCTCTACAAATACTCCCCGATCAACGCCAGGCCGAAGCTGACCTGGCCCAACGGCGCCCGTGTTGCGTTCTACATCGGCCTGAACATCGAGCACTTCGAGGTGGACAAGCCGTCGACCAGCATTTTTGGCGGCACGGCAGGACTGGTTCCCGACCCGCTCAATTTCGGCTGGCGCGACTACGGTGTACGTGTCGGCATCTGGCGCATGATCGAAGCGCTGGACAGTTGCAGGATGCGCGCGTCGGTCCTGCTGAATTCCGATTGCTGTGGGCGTTACCCGCAAATCATCGAGGCCGGCAAAAAACGGAATTGGGCGTGGCTCGCGCACGGCAAGAACAACTCGACTTTCCAGAGCGGCATGACGATCGACGATGAGCGCAAATATCTGACGGAGGTGGTGCAGAAAATCTCCTCGGCGACCGGCCATAAAATCAAGGGCTGGCTCGGACCGGCGCTGACGGAGACCTTTGAAACACCGCGTCTCCTCAAAGAGCTCGGCCTGAGTTACTTGCTGGACTGGTGCGCGGACGAGCAGCCGTTTCCTTTGACCGTGTCGGGAATGATCTCGGTGCCCTATTCGATAGAGATCAACGACATAACGCTGTTTGTCGGCAAGAACCTCTCCGGCGAGGCGTTCTACCAGACGGTGGTCGATCAGTTCGATCAGCTCTACAAGGACAGCGAAAAGTCCGGACGGGTGATGTGTCTGGCGCTCCACCCCTTCATCATCAATCAGCCGTTTCGTCACAAGTATCTGGAAAAGGCGCTGGAATACATCGCCCGGCGCTCGGATGTCTGGCTGACGACCAGCGACGATATCGCCGAGCATTACGCCAAACTGGGCCTGGCGGGAAACTAGCCCGGGACTTGCATGGCGAAGACTTGCATGGCGAAGACTTGCATGGTGAAGACGCCCGGGAGCAAACCTGAGGCGATTGCAGAGACACGCGCAGGGGGTGGCATATGGAAAGCTGGCGAAGCCGCAAGACACTGATCCTCGGCCGCACCGACATGATGGGGCTGGTCACGCCGGCCGAATACGTGAGTTGCGTCGAGCAGGCCTACCGCATGCATGGCGAGGGTCGCTACTACATGGACCCGAAGGGCCACATCGTTCTCGCTAAATATCCCGGCGAATGGGAGGCGATGCCGTCCTACATCGAGGAGCCGGAAGCCGCGGCGTGCAAATGGGTGTCGATCCGGGAGCGCAACCGCGAAAAGTTCGATCTGCCGACGGTGTTTTCGATCCTGATCTACACCCATCCTGAAACCGGTTTTCCGCTCGCGATCTGCGATGGCTCGTACCACACGGTGATGCGCACCGGTGCTTCCGCCGCGGTCTCGGCGAAATGGCTGGCACGTAAGAATTCCAAGCGGCTCGCGATCGTCGGCGCGGGTCACATGGCCGAAGGGACGCTTGCGACCTGCGCCACGGTGTTCGACTGGGACGAGGTCCGGATCTGGAGCCGCTCGCAGGCGACACTCGACGAATTCGTCAAATCGCAAGGCCCGAAATATCCGCGCTTCCCGATTCACGCCTCGCGCGACCTCAAAGAAACCGTGCGCGGCGCCGACGTCGTCGTAACGGTGACGCCGGCGCGGGAACCGCTGGTGAAAGACGAATGGATCGCACCAGGCACCCACATTGCTGCGCTTGGCGCCGACAAGGGCGGCGATCAGGAACTCGATGCGCGTATCCTGCAACGCGCGAGGATTTTTGTTGATGACATCCGGCAGTGCCGCACCGACGGCGAGATCAACGTCCCGCTGTCCCAAGGGTTGATACGCGAGCAGGACATCGCCGGCGAGATCGGCGAAGTCGTCACCGGCAAGAAGCCGGGCCGCCGCTCGGACGACGAGATCACCCTGTTCGATTCGACCGGTATCGCGCTTCAGGATTCCGCCACCGTGCCGCTTGAATATGAACGGGCGGTCGCGGCCGGCGTCGGCGTCGAGAAGAAAATGATTTCAACGTGATAGCCCGGGCCGGACCGCCTCCGGGTTTGCCACAATTTTCTCCAACCTTTAGGGCAGTGTCGCAGCGGGTGGGGCGCTGATCGCAGCACAAGTCGGTTAAGCCATTGTTATTCTTATATCGCCACGATTTACCCGGGGCGGGCAAGGTGGGGTGTGCGATGCTCGTGAAACGTTTCTGTCTCCTTGTGGCGGGCGCTTTTTGCCTGGCCGCAGGAGGCTGCGCCTCGCCAGGGCCGGCTGCTCCGTCGCTCGCGGCCATGCCCGGCAAGGGAAAGTCGTATGAAGCGTTCCAGAGAGACGACCAGTACTGTCAGGCGTCGGCCCAGCAGGCCATAGGCTATCAATCCCCCGGCGAGGCGGCCAATCAGGCCGCGGTCGGCAGTGCGGCGCTCGGCACCGCGCTCGGCGCTCTCGCGGGTGCGGCGATCGGCTCGGCATCGGGACATATGGGAGCGGGTGCGGCGGTCGGCGCCGGTTCCGGCCTGGTCGCAGGCAGCGCCGCCGGGGTGGGAAATTCGTACGCCGCCGGCGGGTCGATCCAGGGCAGATACGACACCGTCTATGCCCAATGCATGGCCGCCAAGGGCAATCAGATTCCAAGCCCTTATTATGCAGGACCGGGGCCAGGGCCGGGATATTACGGCAGCTGGTAACAGCCTCGCCTAAGGCAGCACGTCCGACACCCAGTCCAGCAAACCCCGATCGCGCCCGCGCGGTGCGATCAGCGAAACGCCCAGCGGGCAATCCGCCAAAGTGCCGAGCGGCAAGGAAAGCTGCGGCAAGCGGGCGAGCCCGGCGATCGACAGCAGCGCGAAGGCGCGTGATCGAAACACCTCAAGCTCGGCGGCCGGCGTGTTGAGCTTCGGCGCGATGCCCGGCGCGGTCGGCAGGCACAGCACAGCGTCGTCACCAAGAAGCGTGTCCATATGCCGGGCGACATCCTCGCGCAGCGGGCGCATGCGCGCGACCTCGGCGGGATCGATGGTGCGTGTCCAGCGAAAGCGTTCGGCGATGCCGGGGCCGAAATTTGGATGGTTCGCGTCGATCCAGGCGCTGTGCCGCCGGCGGATTTCGTCGCCCTGAAGAATACGGAAAATGCCCGACCACGCCGAAGGGTCGCCGGTATAGACCGCGATCCGCCGACGATCCGGCAGCACCGCCTCAAGGCGCGATACCGCGCCGGCAAGCGCGCCGGTTATCTCGGCGCCGGCAAACGCGAACGCGTCTTCCGCGATCAACAACCGCTTCGGCCGAAACGCCGGACCTTCCGGCAGCAGGACGCGGCCGACCCGCGCCATCGTTCGCGGCGTCGCGAGCGAACCATCCGACCGTGTCGAAGCTCGCGGCCAGATCGGCGACGCCGTCGATCGGGATCAGACCGTGGCTGGTGCGGATGCCGTAGATGCCGCAATAGCTCGCCGGCAAGCGCACCGAGCCGCCGCAATCGGTGCCGAGCGCGAAATCGACGAGTTCGCCGGAGACCGCAGCCGCCGATCCGCTCGACGAGCCGCCGGGAATCCGGCCCGGCGCGCGCGGATTCGTCGGCGTGCCGTAATGCACGTTCTCGCCGTTGAGGCTGTAGGCCAAGTTCGTCGGTCTGGGTCTTGCCGATCATGTGCGCGCCGGCCGCGAGCAAATGCTCGACCGCAGACGCGGTGCGCGCCGCCGGCGCATGGGTGTCGAGCCATACCGGATTGCCGTTGCCAGTGCGGTGACCGGCAATGTCGAACACGTCCTTCACGGCGAAGGTCAGTCCGCGCAGCGGTCCGTCCGCCGCTCCTTGCAGTTCGACGTGGGTATGGCGGCAGAACGCGTTGTAGGGATCGTTAGGGATCATTGCGGCCGGTGCAGATGTGGCGGGCTGGCGCGATACGGTCTTGCGGCCGCGCTTGAAGGCGTACAGCACCGGCGTCAGCTCGGCGACCGCCATGTCCGGCGTTTCGGAATCGAGCACGACAAGATCGGCCGACTTGCCGACGGCAAGGCCGTAATCCTTCAGCCGCATGATCTCGGCCGGACGCCGCGTGACCATGTTGAAGCATTCGCGCATGTCGGCCTTTTTCCCGACCTGACAAATATTGGCGTAGAGGTTCGCCATGCGCATCTGCGAGCAATCGCCGTAGGGCGTGAACGGATTGAGGATGTTGTTGCTCGAGAGCGAGCAATTGACGCCGTGATGCAGCAGCTTGTGCGCGGGCACGACGCCGCGCGTGACATTGTGGTCGTGCTGGTGCTGGCGGCCCATCAGAAAGAGATCCGTGGACGGCAGCACGGTGAGCGCCACGCCGGCATCGGCGAGCCGCTTCGCCGCCGCCTCGAAGGCCGGCATCGGCAGGCTCGCCGCCTTGGTGACGTGACCGATCGCGACACGCCCGCCGTATTGGAATTCCTCGGTGCGTTTGCAGACATGGTCGAGGTCCATGCCGTCGGCGGTCGGCCCGAAATCGAGGTGCATGTCGACGTCGAGGTCGTATTCGCGCGCCAGTTCAAAGATGCGGTCGATCTGGCCGGGCGGGCTGCTGTCGACGTAAGGCGCGCCGCCGACGGTGTGGCAGCCGCGATCGAGCGACTCGACCATAAGCTCGTCGGTGCCGGGATTGTTGAGCAGACCTTCCTGCGGGAACACGCAGATCTGAAGGTCGATGGCCCAGGCATATTCCTTGATGAGCGGCATCACGCCTTCAAGGCCGCGCAGGCCGACGCCGGGATCGACCTCGACATGCGTGCGCATGTGGGTGGTGCCCTGGAGGATCGCCTTTTCGAGCGTGCGCCGCGCGCGGGCATGGACATCTTCCGGCGTGAAACCGCGCTTGGCCTTGGCGGCCTCGGCGATCGCTTCGTCGAGATCGCCTTTGACGGATTTGACGCGGTCGAGGATGCAGGATTTGTCGAGATGGATATGGGTCTCGACGAAGCCCGGCGACACCAGGCGACCGCCGAGATCGATGGTTTCGCCCTCGGCCGCGAGCCGCGGCTCGATCGCGGCGATCCGGCCGCCGGCGATGCCGATGTCGGTCAATTCGTTCTCGGCGCCTACCGCACGCGCGTTCCGCAGAATGAGATCCATTGCCCGCCTCGCTCGATTTCCGAGCTATCAATCATGAGCTATCCGCTCCCGGCAAGCACCATCTCGGCGCCCTTCTCGGCGATCATGATCACCGGCGCGTTGGTATTGCCGCTGACGATCGTCGGCATGATCGAGGCGTCGATGACGCGCAGCCGATCGACGCCGCGCACGGCGAGGCGCTCGTCCACCACCGCCAGCGGATCGCTTCCCATCTTGCAGGTGCCGACCGGGTGATACTCGGTCTCCGCAGTGGCGCGAATGAAGTCGGTAAGCTCGGCATCCGATTGCAGGCGTTCGCCGGGAAGCCGCTCCTCGCCGAGCCAGGGCTCGAACGCCGGCGCGCCCAGAATATCGCGGCCGCGGCGGAGGCCCGCGATCAGGATTTTCAGATCGTAATCGGCGCCGAGATAGCGCGGGTCCATCACCGGCGGTTGCATCGGATCGGTCGAGGCGAGACGGATTTCGCCGCGGCTTTGCGGGCGCAGGCAGCAGGCGTGCAAGGTGACGCCATCGCCGTCCATCGGGACGCGGGCGTGATCGACGACCTGGGCGGGAATGAAATGATACTGGATATCCGGCGTCGCCGCGGTGGGATCGCCGATCGCGAACGCGCCGGCTTCGGCAATGTTGCTGGTGCCCGGCCCGGTGCCGAACAGCAGGAATTGCAACGCCACGCCGACCGGCGCGAGGCCGCGATTCTTGCTGTCGAGCGCGCTGCCTTTGGTCGCGCGGCGGACGATGTTGACGTTGAGATGATCCTGCAAATTCTTGCCGACGCCGGGAAGGTCGTGGGTCACCTTCACGCCGAGCGCGCGCAATTCGTCCGCCGGCCCGACGCCGGAGAGCAATAAAAGCTGCGGCGAGTTGATGGCGCCGCCGGCGAGCAACACTTCTTGCTCGGCGCGGGCGACGTGCCGCCTGCCCTTTCGCACATACTCCACGCCCACCGCGCGGCCGTTTTCGATCACGACGCGGGTCGCCAGCGCCTTGGTCAGGATGGTGAGATTTTCGCGCGTCGCGGCCGGATGCAAATAGGCGGATGCCGCGCTCCAGCGCGAACCGCCTTTCTGCGTCACCTGAAACAGGCCGCAGCCGAGCTGGACCGCGCCGTTGAAATCCGGATTGAACGGCAAGCCGGCCTGCTGCGCCGCTTCGACAAAGGCGTGGCTCAACGGATTGGTGTAGGGACGCTCGGCGACATTGAGCGGCCCGTCGGTGCCGTGGAATTCGTCGTGCAGGCGTTCGTTGCGCTCGGCTTTCCTGAAATACGGCAGCACGTCCGCATAGCTCCAGCCGGCATTGCCGAGCTGGCGCCAATGATCGTAGTCGGCCGGCTGGCCGCGCATATAGACCATGGCGTTGACCGCGCTCGAGCCGCCGAGGAGCCGGCCGCGCGGCCAATACATGCGCCGGCCCTTCATCGAGGCTTGCGGCGCCGTCTCGTAGCCCCAGTTGTATCGAGGGCCGGTGAGCTTCGCGATGCCGGCCGGCATGCGAACAAAAAACGATTTGTCCGAGCCGCCGGCTTCCAGCAACAGCACTTTGGCTTCGGGTTTCGCCGACAGCCGGTTGGCCAGCACCGAGCCGGCCGAGCCCGAGCCGACGATGATGTAATCGTATCCCGTCTCCGGCATGTCGCTCCCCTACGCGCATGATCCGGAACAAGTGGTCTCCGGCTTTCCGAAAAGATCATGCGCCAACAAATAGTTCACCGCATTGTTTGCGGTTGGCGGTCTTTACGTTCGGATTCTACTGCGCGCTTTGCGCGCGCGCCCGCGCCGCGGCGGTCCGCGTCGCCACCCGGTCGAGCAAGCGCGATCATATCCTCGACCTCGGCGCGATCGAAGCCCTGGGTGATGAAGACGATCTTGCTGCGATGGTCGGCGTCCGGCCAGCGCTCCAGCCACGACAGATTGTGCAGCAGGTGCTGCGCGCCCTGAATCACGGCCGGCCGGCCGGGCTCCTCGGCGACATTCACGATGCCCTTCACCCGCAGCAGATTGGGGCCGAGATTTTGCTGCAAGGCGTCGAGCAACAGGCGCAGCGCCTCGCGCGAAATCGGCGCCTCGCGCACGAAGCAGAACGAGGCGATATCGCGATCGTGGAGATGATGGTGGTCGTGATCGTCGTGATCATGATCGTGGTGGTGATCGTGATCGTGGTGGTCTTGCTGCTCGTAGGCGGCGGCGTTGAGCCAGGCGCGCGCATCCGCCTTGGCGTCGGCGGGATCAAGACCCTCGGCGCGCAACAGCGCGCCGGCATTGAAGGCCGGGTCGTCGATCCGCGAAATCACGGCAGCCGGATTGAGCCGGCGCAGCCGCGCCACCAGCGCCGCCTCGGCCGCTTCGGCTTTCTGCTCGCCGGGATCGATATCGTGTGGTGCGGTTTGATGCTCGCCTCCCCCTGAAAGGGGGAGGTCGGCAGCCACGGGCTGCCGGGTGGGGGTCGATTCCTCGGGCGCAGGAAAATTGACCCCTCCCCGGCGCGCTTCACGCGCCGACCCTCCCCTTTCAGGGGAGGGGAAGTTCGGTTCCGACGAATTCTGCTCATCTAGATTTCGCAGCAGATCGCATTTGGTGAGGAGGATACGATCGGCCAGCGCGACCTGGCGCACGGACTCGACGTGGTTGTCGAGCGTGCCGGGGCCGTTCACGGCATCGACCGTCGCGACGACGGTGCCGATGCGATAAAGCCCGGCCAAGCGTCGGGTCCGACAAAAACGCCTGGATCAGCGGCGACGGATCGGCGAGCCCGGACGTTTCGATCACGACGTGATCGAAACGCGGAATCTCGTTCGCCTCGCGCGCGTGATAGAGATTGTTGAGCGTCGTGACGAGATCGCCGAACACGGTGCAGCACAGGCAGCCGTTTTCCAGCACCATGATGGTGTCGTCGCTGCGCGCGGCGAGCATGTGATCGAGACCGACTTCGCCGAATTCGTTGATCACGACGGCGGTGTTCGCCATCGAGGGATCGCGCAGCGCCCGGTTGAGCAGCGTGGTCTTGCCGCTGCCGAGGAAGCCGGTGAGGATGGTGACGGGCGTGCGGGACAAGTGTTTGGTGTCCTTGCGGGTGAAATGGGGCAGGCCACTTGCGGCGAAATCGGGTCGGCCAATGTCGCTAATATAGTCACCGTCATCCTGAGGTGCGAGCCAACGGGTCCGGCCCGAAGTGGCCGGCCCGATGGCAGGCTCCGCGAGCCTCGAAGGATGCACGGCCCGAAGGCTTCTACCGTCGCCCTTCGAGGGCCGCCTCGCGGCCGCCTCAGGGTGACGATCGAAAGTGTTCGCCGTCATCCTGAGGCGCGAGCGGCAAAGCCGCGAGCCTCGACGGATGCGCGACCCGAACGCTTCAGCATATGCACGGTCACCACCGGGCTTGACCCGGTGGTCCATACCGAAGTGCGGCTCGGCGTGGATTGCCGGATCAAGTCCGGCAATGACGGTGTTACGCGGTTTCCAGCTGACCTCATCCTGAGGTGAAGGCGCCCATCTTGCCCCCGATTGCCTCATCCTGAGGTGCGAGCGGCGCAGCCGCGAGCCTCGAAGGATGCGCGCCCCGAACGCTTCAGCCGTCGCCCTTCGAGGCTCGGCGCGTTCGCGCCGAGCGCCTCAGGGTGACAACCCCTCACCCGGCTCATCTCGCCGCGCTCGATTTTCGCTACCCTCTTCCGCAAGGGGAGAGGGAAACTAAAAATACCTCGCGGCTGGGCCAGCATGCAGGCTGACGGGAAAAAGTGTTCGCCCTCATCCTGAGGCGCGAGCGCCAGCGAGCCTCGAAGGATGCATGGCCCCAAACGCTTCGGCCGCTGCCCTTCGAGGCTCGGCGCTTACACGCCGAGCGCCTCAGGGTGAGGGCTTTGGTCTCTCGGCTCGCCGCCTCGCACGTGTTGCGCGCTTCGGATTCCCTCGTCATTGCGAGGAGCGAACGCGACGAAGCAATCCAGTGCGGCATCTCAGAACTGGATTGCTTCGCTGGCGCTCGCAATGACGTGCACCCCTCCCGCAAGGGGAGAGGGAAACCCAAACCACCTCGCAGCCGGCCAGGCCGCCGGAAAGCAGCGAAAACTAAAACACCTCGCAGCCCGGCAGGCCGCAGGAGATCAGCCGGTCGGACGGGAAGTTGGTGATGATCTGGCAGCCGTCCTTGGTGACGACGACCTCTTCCTCGATGCGCGCGGCGCCGGAGCCGTCCTCGGCGCCCTTCCAGGTCTCCAGCGCGAACACCATGCCTTCCTTCAGCGGCGTGTTCTGGCCGGTGTAGCGCTTCGAGATGATCGGCCGCTCCCACAGCGACAGCCCGACGCCGTGGCCGTACTGCAGCAGGAACGCTTCGGCCTCGTCGCGGTAGCCGAATTCCTGCGCGTCCGGCCACACCTGCGCCACCTGGTCCGGGCGTGACGCCGGGGCGGATCATGTCGATGGATGCGGAAATCCATTTCGACGCGGTTTCGTAGGCGTCGATCTGATGTTTGTTCGGCTCGCCGCAGATGAAGGTGCGGTAGTAGCAGGTGCGGTAGCCGTTGAACGAATGCATGATGTCGAGGAACACCATGTCGCCGGGCTGGATGATGCGGTCGGAGAAAGTGTGCGAGTGCGGCCGGCCGCGCTGGCCCGACACCGAGTTCACGCACTCGACCCGCTCGGAGCCCATGCGGAACAGCCGGTCGTTGGCGATGGCGACCAGCTCGTTCTCGCGCGTGCCGGGGCGGATGGCGCGGGCGATGTCGACGTAGGTCGCGTCGACCATCGAGCAGGCCATTTTCAGAAGCTCGATCTCGTCGGCGGTCTTCACCTCGCGGGCGTCGAGCATGGCCTGCTGGCCGTCGACCACCTCGATGCCTTCCTTCTCCAGCGCGCGCAGCATCGGCAGTTCCATGAGGTCGATGCCGATCGGCTCCTTGTCGATGCCGAGCTTCATCAGGACTTTCTTGATCTGCTTGGCGAAGTCGCCCTGGACGTTGAGCTGCAGCGGCAGGCCGCCCTGCATGGTCGAGATCGGCGCGGCGACGTTGTCGGCGATCCACGGCGAGGAGATGCGCTTGGCCGGCGGGGCCGGGTCCCACAGCAGCGGCTCGCCGACCACCGGACACAGCGCGTAGCGCATGAACTTGTCGCGCGCCCACTCGCCGATATGGGTGCCGGTGATGTAGCGGATATTGTCGAAGTTGAAGGCGAGCACGGCGCCCAGGCCGGCGTGCCGGATCGCTTCGCGCGCGCGGGCGAGCCGCTGCTTGTGCAGGCGATCGTAGTCGATCCCCTTCTCCCAGTCCTTGGCCATGGTGCCCCAGGAGGCGGTCGCTTGCGGACGGTTGTATTTCATCGGTGTTTCCTCACTTCGTTACGGCTGCCGGGGGCAAAGGCGGATTGGACCTGCGCACGATGGCAAAGACCACCCGCGCAAGACGATGGCCGCCAGACAATTAGCGCATGGCGCAGACGGCGCAAACCGGGATTTTCTAGGAAACGCCAAAGCTGATAAAGCTGGAACGGAAACCAACAATGGGCAGGAAACGACGATGACGATTGCTGTAATCGGCGCCACCGGCAATACCGGCCGGGCGGTGGTCAAGGAACTCAAGGCGCTGGGGCAGAACCCGGTCTGCGTCGTGCGCAATCCCGACAAGGCGCGCGAGGTGCTGGGCGCGGATGCCAGGATCGCGATCTGCGAATTGAACGACCGCGCCGCGCTGGAGAAAGCGCTGGCCGGCGCCGACACCGTGTTCGTGCTGCCCGGCATCGGCCCGCAGATGGCCGAACAGCAGGACAACATCATCGACGCCACGCTCAAGGCCGGCGCGAAATATCTGGTGCGGCTCTCGGCCGGCCGCGAGGTCGCCAAGCCGGATTCGCCGGTGCCCGCCGGCCGCGTCCACTACGCCGCCGACGAGCGATTGCGCAACGCGAACATCGGCTGGGTGATCCTGCGCCCCGGCCTGTTCATGCAGAACGTCCTTGGCCAGGCGGCTTCGATCAAGAGCGACAGCAAGTTCGTCATGCCCTACCCGGCGGATTTCCCGCTGGCGCTGATCGACGTGCGCGACACCGGCGCGCTCGCCGCGCGCATCCTCGCCGATCCGGCGCCGCATGCCGGCAAGACTTATATTTTCACCGGCAGCGACCACCAACAACGGCGCGTTCGCCGAGGTGTTCTCGCAGGTGCTCGGCCGCAAGATCGCCTACGTTCCGGTGACGGTGGAGCAGAACGAGGCGGCGATGAAGGCGCGCAACATGCCGGACTGGCTGATCGCTCACCTCGTCGGCATCGCACGCATCGGCAATGCCGGCGGCTTCTCCACCGAGAACACCCAGCCGATCCGCGACATCGTCAAGCGCGAGCCGATCACGACCAGAAAATTCGTCGAGGATTTCAAGGCGGCGTTTGTTTAAGCGTCTGAGCCGTCATGGCCGGGCTTGTCCCGGCCATCCACGTCTTTGACGCCGATTGGCCGTAAGTCGTGGATGCCCGGCACAAGGCCGGGCATGACGCGCGGGCCGCCGCTACTTCACCAATCCGCTGGCGCGCGCCTGATCGTGCGCCATCACCGCCCAGTCATGCTCGCCCTCGCCGTGGGCGACGGCGCCGACGAGGCGGTCGCGCCAGACATTGCCGCTGGGGAGCGGCACGCCCTTGGCCTCGCCGGCCGCGAGCGCGAGGTTGGCGTCTTTCAGTCCGTTCACGGCGCGCTGGCCGGCCGGCAGATAGCGCTCGTCGACGATGAACTGGCCGTAGGTCTTGTAGGCCCAGCAGTTGAACAGCCCCTCGGTCAACACGCGATGAAATACGTCCGGCGCGACGCCGTATTTGCGCACCAGCGAAATGCCCTCGCCGATGGCCTCGATGGCGCAGCCGAGCACGAAATTGTTGGCGATCTTGATGACGGCCGCCGCCGCGGGCTCGACACCGGCATCGATGACGCGCGGCGCGATCGCCGTGAACAACGCCCGGCAGCGCGCGACCGCATCCTGCGGCCCGCCGACGACGATGCCGGCGGCGCCCGCGGCGACAACTTCGGGACGGCCCAGCATCGGGCTCGCGATCAGGATTTGTCCGGCCTCGTCGTGGATGGCCGTGAGTTGCTCGATGGCGGCGACGCTGTGCGTGCCCGCGCAGATGTGAATGCCGCCTTTCGGCAGCGACTCCCTGATTCCGCCCGGCCGGGTGACGACATCGAGCGCCGCCGCATCGTCCGACACCATCGTGAACACGGCGTCGCCGAAAGTCGCCGCCGCCTTGATCGAGGCTTCCGCGCTCGCGCCGGCGTCGATCAGCGGCTTGATCTTTTCGGGCGTGCGATTGAAGACGCCGACTTCGTGCCCGGCCTCGATAAGGCGGCGCGTCATGGCCTGGCCCATGCGGCCAAGCCCGATAAATCCAACTTTCATTTCTCTCCTCGGGAAAACGCCTTTTCTCCGGGAAGTGAGCGTCCAGTGCAGCTATCTCGCTATCATGGCACCAGCTGGCCGCGCACCCATTCGAGCTCGCGGCAGATATAGTCCACGATGTCGTTCGACTTGAGGCTGTCCGGCAGCATGTCCCACGTATAGGTCTCGACTTCGAGGTGGCGCGACACCGGGTTCTGCTTATGGAAGCGCAGCGCTTCGGCGATGGTGAAGCGCGTGGTGCGGAACTCGCCGAGATCGTCGAGGAACACCGGGACGTGGATGTGGGTGCGCCACTCGCGCGGCCCCGGATCCTTCTCGAAGGCGGCGATCGCATCGTCGACATTGAGGTACCGGGTCATCTTGCCGTCGCGCTTTTCCAGAGTCTGCGTGAGGTAGATGGTCTTGGCGTAGCGCTTGAGCGTATCGACGGCGCGCTGCGTCACTTCCGGAATATGCAGCGCCGCGGCTTCCTGCAATTTGAGGATCGGCACGCCGGCATTGACCAGCTTCTGCAGCGAGCGCCGGGATGTCCTCGAACTCAACCGCCTGATGACAGATGTCGTAGACGATGCCGAGATGCCGGCGCAGAGCCGCGTTGGCCTCGGAAATCGGCACGCGCGCCAGCTTGGCGAGCTTCTCGACCGCGGCGCCGGAATAAAGATGATCGCGGAAATAGGCGATGGTCTCGTCGGTGGTTTCGAGAAAACAGAACGGCTCCGGCTCGAGCGCCAGCTGCACGGTGCGAGCCGGTCTTCGCTTCGAGCGCGATCAAATGCGCCACGACGCGCAGCACGTGGTCGGTATAGCTGTTGATGACGTCGTCACCGGTGACGCGCGGCTTGAAGCCGAGCGGCGCGCTCTGGATCGACGGCGCGATGCCGCGCGGGCAGACATCGGCCAGCACGTTGGCGACATTGATGGTGTATTGCGTACGCTCTTCGCCGCGCCAGTCCGGCTCGTAGACCTGCTCCTTCACCTTGTCGCCCTTGAAGTGGCCATAGACGAAGGCGTTGGCGGTGTAGATGTACATGTCGTTCTCGGCGAGAAATTTCTTCAGCTTGTCGCGCTCGGCCGGGCTATTGGCGAGCGTTTCCGCCGTTTTCGCCGCGAGGCGGATGCAGACGCCAAAGCTCTGGTTGGGAGAGAAGCGCTCTTTCACCTTCGGCAGATAGGTGTTGAGCGAATTCCACAACTGCTCCCAGTCGTCGGCCGGGTGCACGAGCGTCGAATAGGTCAGGTGGCCGAGGCCGTTGCCGAGATCCATTTTCTGTTTCCTTTTTGCTGTCGTCCGTCATCCCGAAGTGGCCGCGAAGCCGCCCTCGAAGGATGCGCGGTGAAAACCGTCGTCCTTCGAGACCCGCTCCACCTGCCGCTCAGGGTGACGCTAGAGAATTTGCGGTGTGCATCACGCGACCTGCTCGACCTTGCCGGAGCCGGCGGAGCGGATGATGGCCTCGGTCGCGGCGACGCCCTGAATCACCTGATCCAGCGGGATCGGATAGGCAGGTCCGCCCGCGGCCGCCTTGGCGAAAGCCTCGAGCGCGACGCGCGAGATGTCCATCGACGCGGCCTGCCACACCTTGGCCTCGCCCTTCACCGGCTGAAATTTGCAGGTGCCGAACAGCCGCGTGCGCCGCTCTTCGGACGAAGCGCCGGCGACGTGGGTCAGGCCTTCGAGCCGCAGCCAGCCCTTGGAGCCGAACACCTGGAAGCTGAAACCCGGGCCGGTCGTGGTCATGGTGCCGAGATATCCGGTCATGCCTTCTTTCATGCGCACCAGGATGGACGTCGTGTCCTCGGCGTCGATCGGCGCGGCGCGGCGGAAACTCTGGGCGAAGGCGTGATCGATCGGACCGCAAAGATCGATCATGCCGTCGATGGCATGCACGCCCATCGGCATCAGGCCGCCGAGCGGCGTCTCCGACTTGTCGGCACGCCAGTGCGCGGGATTGATGAACAGCACGTTGGGAAACGTCATCGTCGCTTCGACATGCAGCACGGTGCCGAGTTCGCCGTCGCGTATCATGTCGCGCAGCTTGACCATCTCCGGGTGGAAGCGGCGATTGTAACCGACCGCGAGCGTGACGCCGGCCTTGCGCACCGCCGCCACCGCGTCTTCGGCCTCGCGCTTGGTGAGCGTGAACGGCTTTTCGCAGTACACGTGCTTGTTCGCGGCCGCGGCCGCCATCACCTGCGTCGCGTGCATGGAGTGCGGCGTCGCCAGCACCACCGCGTCGACGCCGGCGTGATGCAGCATGCCGTCGTAGCTCGCGGTGAGATGCAGGCCTTTTTGCTTGGCGAAGGCCTCGACCTCGGGCGTCACCGTGCGCGTGGTACCGGCGACGAAACGAATGGCGTCGCTATTTTCCGCCGAACTCGACAAGCGTCTTGCCCCACCAGCCGAGCCCGACAATTCCCGCTTTGATCACGTGCTACTCCTACCAAACTTCTGCGCCGGATTTCGCCTCGTCGCCGCGTCGATCCGGTGGTTATTCCGGCCGGTCTTTTGTTCCGGCCGGTCTCTTAAATTCGGCCGATCCGTTATTTCGGCCAGGTCAGCACGGCCAGCGCGACACAGGCCAGCATCCAGAACACGCAATACTCGACGCCGCCGATCACCCAAATCCATTTCTTGGTCACTTTATAGGTCGCCGCACCGGCGACGAACAGATGCAGCGCCGCGATGACCGCGGCATAGGGCGTGTAGATGGCGAACACCAGGGCGATCGTCAGCAGCGTCTCGATCCCGCCGGCTACATACATCCAGGTCGCCGGCGGATTGAACTTGGCGGCCTTGAAGAAGTTCAGCGTCGCCGGCTCGGTGAATTTGCCGACGATATGCGGGATAAAGAACAACCCGCAGATCAGGCGCAGAATGTTGACGCCATTGCTGAGATCGAAGTTATGCCAAAATCCGGACATGAGCGCGCTCCCCCTTTTTCCGGTTAACTACTACTTGGATCATTCCCCGGTGTCAGCAGCGACCCCCTGTCCGTCCCTTTCCGGGAAGAGAAGAACGGGCTGCCCACGCGGAACTGCCGCAGCGGAACGCAAGTGGGCCGCGTCCTCGTTCCTCCCGCAACAGGAAGATCGAGGCAGGGGTTACGGACCACCTGCACGCAATGCCTCGGCTTTATTCCGCCCGCTACAGCACCTCGAACATCTGATAGATCGGGCCCTCCGGCAGCCTGATGACCGAGCCAACGCTGATAATGTTGTTGAGCCAGCCGTATTTTTCCGACGCGGTCTCGAACGACGCCGCGATCCGCAGATAATAGTCCGTCGCCTTGACCGTCTCGCCGCGGGCGATGCGGTCGAGCACCTCCTGCGGACCGTGGCGGATGCCGGGATAGCTCATGCCGATGATGGCGTCATCGTCGGTCTTGAGCACGATCCGCACATTGAGCATCCAGGCGCCGTCGCCCGGCCTGATCGCCTGCCAGTCGCTGCCGCCGGGCAACAGCGTGCCGCGCAGGCGCTCGCCCTCGAAGCGGCCGCCGGTGATGACGCCAACGCGCCGGTCGACGCCCGGCGTCTTGCCGACATTGATCGGCGGCGCGACGTCGAGCAGCAGCGTGAAGATCGGCCGCACCCGCAGCTCGGTCATTTCCTTCGGCAGAATTTCGGATAGCGGACGCGTCGTGGCCACCGGCGAACCTCCCATTTTTCTCGGCGCACCGGCGTGGCCGGGCGCGGCCGCAGACTAGGGCATGGAGTAATGCGCCAGCAATAGCTCCAGGTGGCGTCCGACGGCCGTGGATCGGGGGACCAGAGAGGCCGTTCGCGCGCCAAAAGCCCGTGGCAGAGGGCGGCGCCCCAAAGTATCTTCGGCTCGTCAGCGCCGGATTTCACCATGACGCTCTACGACGCGTTCATCTCGTACAGCCATGCCAAAGACAAACCGATTGCGGCGGCGCTGCAATCGGCGATCCAGAAGCTCGGCAATCCCTGGTACCGGCGGCGCGCGCTGCGATTGTTCCGCGACGACACCAGCCTCGCCGCTACACCGCATCTGTGGCCGATGATCGAGCAGGCGCTCGGGCAATCGCGCCATTTCATCCTGCTCGCCTCGCCGGAAGCCGCCGCCTCCAAATGGGTCAACAAGGAGGTGGCTTCCTGGCTCGAACGCAACTCGATCGACACGCTGCTGATCGGGCTGACCGCGGGCGAGCTCGTCTGGGACGAATCCGCCGGCGATTTCGTCGGGCGCGAGACCGTGCCGCTGCCAGAGGTGCTGGCGCGGCGTTTTCCGAGCGAGCCGAAATGGGTGGATTTGCGCGCCTACCGCGAGGGCGCCGACCACGCGGCCAACAAGGGCGACGCCA
Organism: uncultured Alphaproteobacteria bacterium; assembly: GCA_963850245.1. Classification (GTDB taxonomy): domain Bacteria; phylum Pseudomonadota; class Alphaproteobacteria; order Rhizobiales; family Xanthobacteraceae; genus BOG-931. Next base: position 521,291 of record CAWKLA010000008.1, read on the forward strand.
AGTTCACCGAGCTTGCCGCCGATTTCGCCGCCGCCATTCACAATATGCCGAAGGAGGATTTGCTCTCCCAAGAAGTGCGCCAGCAGCGCCGCGCGCTCACGCTGGCGTGGAGCGCGGCCGCCGCCCTCCTCGTCCTCGCCATCGCGGCGACGGCAGCCGGCGTGCTTGCGTATCGCGAGGAACGGGAAGCCGTCGCGCAGCGAAACCGCGCGGAGCAGGCGCTTGCTGCCGCAACAAACACCGCCAACAGTCTCGTCTTCGATCTGGCGCAGAGATTCAAGAACTCGATCGGGATTCCGGCCAATCTGGTCAAGGACATCCTCGACCGGGCGCGCGGGCTGCAAGAGCAACTCATCAGTTCGGGCCAGGTCACGCCCGATCTCAAACGCAGCGAAGGCGAGTCCCTCCTCGAAACGGTCGATACGCTGCTGGCGGTCGGCGAAACGACGGGCGCGCTCGCCGCCGCACGACAGGCCACGCAAATCTTCACTATCCTGTTGGCCGAAAGTCCCAACAATGCGGACTATCTGCGCGAACTCTCGGTGGCTCTCGGCAAGGTCGGCGACGTCCAAGTCGCGCAGGGCGATCTTGCCGGCGCCCTGAAATCTTATCGTGACGACCTCGCTATCGGCGAGCGGCTGGTGCAGGCGAACCCTACCAACGCCCAATGGCAGTATGACGTCGGCATCAGCGAAGAACGGATCGGCGATATCCTCATGGCGCAGGGAGACCTCGCCGGTGCGCTGAAAGCGTACCAGGCCAAGGAACAGATCATCGGCCGCCTGACGCAATCCGATCCCGCCAACGCCGGCTGGCAGCGCGATCGTGCCATCGCTTTTGAGAAGATCGGCGATGCGCAGCGGGCGCAAGGTGACCTCGCCGCAGCGCTCGGCTCCTACCAGCAGGAACTCGCGATATTCGACCAGCTCGCGAAGTCCGATGCAGGAAATTCCGACTGGCAACGCATGCTGGCCGTGTCGTCCGAGAAGGTCGGCGACGTTCAGGTGGCACAGGGCAATCTCGCCGCTGCGCTGAACTCCTATCGGAATGCGTTCGCGATTTTCGACCGCCTGGCGAAATCCGATCCGGGCAACGCCATCTGGCAGCGCGGCCTCATGATTTCCTACGACAAGGCCGGCGACGTGCAATTGGCGCGGGGCAACCTTGCCGGTGCTCTGAAGGCCTACCGTAACGGCCTCGCCATTGCCGAGCATTTGGCACAATCCGACCCCGGCAATACGCAATGGCAGTATGACCTTGGCATCAGCAACGAACGGATCGGCGACATCCTCAAGGCGCAGGGAGACTTCGCCGGCGCGCTGAAATCCTATCAGGCCAAACAACAAATCATCGGCCGCCTGGTGCAATCCGATCCCACCAACACCGGCTGGCAGCGCGATCTGTGGGTATCGTACATCAAGGTCGGTGAAGCGCTCGAGGCGAGCGACGATCTCCCCGGCGCGCTTAAGGCCTACAACGATAGCCTTCCGGTCATCGAAGCGCTGACAAAGCAAAACTCTGGCAACGCCAGCTGGCAGCGCGATCGTGCGAGTTCGTACGAGAAGATCGGCGACGTGCAACTGGCGCAGGACGACGCCGCCGGCGCGCTCAAGTCATATCTCGAATCCCTCGCCATCCGGGAACGGCTGGCGCAATCGGATCCGGGCAACACCAACTGGCAGCGCGATCTGTCGGTGGCTTATACCAAGATCGGCGACGTGCAGGCGGCGCAGGGCGATCTTGCCGCCGCGCTGAAATCTTTTCGTGACAGCTTCGCCATTGCCGAGCGCCTGGCCCAGGCCGATCCCGACAACGCCGTGTGGCAACGCGATCTTGCCGCTCTCTATTCGGAATTCGCGGACGTGTATAAGCAGTCCGGCGACACCGCCGCCGCAATCGCCGCGCTTCGAAAGGGAGAAGAGATCATGGCGCGGCTGGCCAAGCTCGCGCCGGACAATCCCGAGTGGCAGCGCGATCTCGCCTGGTTCCAGGCACAAATCGCGGCGCTCGAGAAATAGCGATGTTTGCTTGAAGTGATCGGGCTCGCCGGCCTGCCGGTCGAGCCCTAGCGATCAACGGGTGGCGCTGGTCCGCGAAGCTACCGGTTTGCCTTTGGCCGTCTTGGTTCGCGGCGCTGCCGCGTTGACGGTGGCGAGGTTGATCGGCGCCCCTACCGTTCGTTTGCCGGTGACCCCGGCGGCGGGCTGATTGGTCGTGGCCAACTTGGTCCGCGACGTAGTGCGCGGATTGACCGGCGCGCCTGCCGGCCTTTCGGCGGCGACCGCTGCGGCCGGCGGCGATCGTGACTGATCGAAATGCGTGAGCGCAACGCGGCACGCTTCCGAGACGCGGGTGGAGTTGGAAATCAGACAGCCTGCAACGCGCTCCCGATCCGGAATGAATTGCGAGCAGATCGTCATCGCGTCATTCATGCACGCCGACTGGTCTTCCTGCTGGCCGGCAGCCGCAGGCAGCGGTGCGAGTGCGATGCAAAACAACAATGTTGCTGGTGCTAAGCTGATTTTCATAATACCCCCCACCCTAGACGAAATAAGAATAAAGAGAATGAAAGCCTTCGCTCAATTGCACCTAGGTCGATTAGGAATGTCGCAAGGATGGTGGGAACCATACGAAGGTATAGCCGAACAGCGTTACGCCACGCGTAACGCTGCGCGCGCCCGCGCTACAGGTTCCGTCGTCCGGCGGATTTTCAGCTGCCGCGATACGTCGAGTAGGCCCACGGCGTGACCGAAAGCGGCACGTGGTATTTGCCCTCGGGTTCCGCCACCGCAAAACGCACCGGCACGACACCCAGGAACGGCGGGTCGGCCATCGGCGCGCGGCGGCGCGCGAAATAGTCGCTGACCGAGAAGCGCAGCTCATAGATCGCAATCGGGATCGGCACGGCGGCAATAAGCGGCTGGTCGGTGCGGCCATCGGCATTGGTGACGACGCGCTTGAGCGTGCGCGCGCTGCCGCTGGCCGCAATCTCGCAGAGCTCGATCGACACCCCCTCCGCCGGATGGCCGCCATGGACGTCGAGCACGTGGGTCGAGAGATGCCCGTGCACCTTGAGACGATCCGGTCCCTTGACGCGCTGATCGAGCCGCAACGCGGCGATGCGGAAGATTTCGGCGAGAGCCGTCTTGCGTTCGGTCGCCGGGTCGTTCTTGAGCCGGCGCTCGAACTCCCGCAGGATCGAGTCCTTGCCGTGCCGCCTGACGCAGACGATGAACGGCATGGCAAATTTCGCCCGGTAGGCGTCGTTGAGGCGGTGGAAGGCGGCGAATTCCTCCTCGCTCAAACGGTCGAGCCCCGCGCCCGCCTGCTCCGCGGTGGAATCGGCCGTCAGCTTGCCCTCGCGCGCCGCCTTGCCGGCAAGGTCCGGGTGACCGTCGATCAGCGCGCGCTGGCGCTCGTCCGGGGCCTGGCGCACCGCATCCGTCATCGCGCGGTAAAGCGTAGCTACGCTCACGAACGGCCGTGCCGCATAGGCCTGGTCGGCGACCCAGGGCGCAAGCTCCATCACCTCGCCGATCGCGGCGGCGAAGGTGCTGCGGTCGGCGGCATTGAGAGCATCGAGCGGGACCGGTTCCATGCGAGCGATTTATCCGAAGTTCCGATCGCCAAGCAAATCAGGTCGTGGACGATTTCAACATTGCCGGGCAACTAGCGGAAGCTGAGCGGGGCGATTTTCTAGCCGCGCCGTCGGGACATGCGCCCGTCACGCCGGCGCGACGGCGCCGCGATGGTGCTCGCGATACCAGTGGTGCGCGATGTCGAGGCGCCTCGCGATCCAGACCCGGTCAAAGCCGCCGACATAGTCCAGAAACCGCATCAGCCCCGCGGCGCGGCCGGGCCGGCCGGCGAGACGGCAATGCAGGCCAATCGACATCATTTTCGGCGTGCGCTCGCCTTCCTTGTAGAGAAAATCGAAGCTGTCGCGCAGATAGGCGAAGAAATCGTCGCCGTTGGTGAAGCCCTGCGGGTTGATGAAGCGCATGTCGTTGGCGTCGAGCGTGTACGGGATGATCAAATGCGGCGCCTTCGGCCCGTTCACCCAATAGGGCAGATCGTCGGCGTAGGAATCGGAGGAATAGAGAAAGCCGCCCTCGGCGAGCACGAGGTCGAGCGTGTGTCCGGAAGTTCGGCCGGTGTACCAGCCGAACGGCCGTTCTCCCGTCGCCTCGATATGCAGACGGATGGCTTCGCGCATGTGGGCTGCTTCATCGGCCTCGGAGAAATCCTTGTAGTCGATCCATTTGAGGCCGTGGGAGGCGATCTCCCAGCCTGCCTCGCGCATGCCGGCGACGACCTCGGGATTGCGGGCCAGCGCGCTCGCCACCCCGAACACGGTCACCGGAATGTTGCGGGCGGTGAACAGCCGCCACAGCCGCCAGAAGCCGGCGCGGGAGCCGTATTCGAACATCGATTCCACGTTCATGTGGCGCTGGCCGCGCCAGGGCTGCGCCCCGAGAACATCGGACAGGAAAGCCTCCGACGCGGCGTCGCCGTGGAGGATCGAGTTCTCGCCGCCCTCCTCGAAATTCACCACGAATTGGAGGGCGACGCGCGCGCCACCGGGCCAGCGCGGATCGGGCGGCGTTCGCCCATAGCCGGCGAGGTCGCGTGGATATTCGGCGGAAGGGGGGGACATTTCGGCTCTCACTGAAGGACGGCACTCTTGGAGCCCGGCAGTTCCACCATGACAGAGGCGCCGCCCGGCCTTCAAGTGTCGATCTGTTGGCCCCTGCGCGCCGTCAAAGCGTGCAATTGACCCCGCGTCGCGATGCCGCCATTAAAGCGCAGAATCCGAGGGGAATCATGCTCGAGAAGGTGGCGGACCATCTGGCATTCGGCGAGCCGATCTCGAACCGGCTCGTCGAACTCGCCGCGCTGAGCGACGAGCCCGGGCGTCTGACCCGGCTTTATCTCGGCCCTGCCCACCGCCGGGCCACCGACCTCGTCGCCTATTGGATGCGCGACGCGGGGATGTCGGTCCGCATCGATCCGCTGGCAAGCGTGGTCGGCCGCTACGAGGCCGCCGACGGCGGCTCCCACACGCTGATGATCGGCTCGCATATCGACAGCGTGCGAAACGCCGGCCGCTTCGATGGCCCGCTGGGGGTCGTCACCGCCATCGAAGTGGTGAAGGCTGCGTTCAAGTCCGGCAAGCGCTTCCCCTTCGCGATCGAGGTGATCGCGTTCGGCGACGAAGAAGGCTCGCGCTTTGCCAGCACGCTCGGCGGGTCGCGGGCGCTGGCCGGCACCTTCGATGAAAAAACCCTCGACGAACTCGATGAGAGCAACATTTCGCGGCGCGAGGCTCTCACCGTGTTCGGCTGCGATCCGTCGCGCCTCGCCGCAGAGAAGCGCTCGCCGCAGCAATCCATCGGCTATGTCGAGGTGCATATCGAGCAGGGTCCGGTGCTGGAAAAAGAAGGTCTCCCACTGGGCGTCGTGACGGCCATCGACGGCGTCACCCGCGGAACCTTCGAGGTCAACGGCGTCGCCGGCCACGCCGGCACGGTGCCGATGCCGATGCGCAAGGACGCGCTCGCCGCAGCAGCCGAGATGCTGCTCGCCGTCGAGGAGCGAGCGCGGGCGCGGCCCAATCTGGTCGCCACGGTCGGCCAGCTTGAAGTACCGCGCTCGGCACCGAACACCATTCCGGGACGGGTCCGCTTCAGCCTCGATATCCGCAGTCCGTCGGATCCGGAGCGGGAGAAGGCCGTCGAGGACATCAAGGCGACCATCGCCGCGATCGCCGAACGCCGGGGCGTGACGCAGCGGTTTACGCCCGGCCATCAGGCGCCAGCAGCGCAATGCGACGAGCGGCTGTCGGATCAGCTGGCGGCCGCCGCCGCGGCCTGCGGAGCGACGCCGCGCCGGATGCCGAGCGGCGCCGGCCATGACGCGATGGCGTTCGACAGGATCATTCCGTTTGCGATGCTGTTCGTGCGCTGCCGCGCCGGCGTGAGCCACAACCCCGACGAGTTCGCTTCGCCAGCCGATATCGATCTCGCCGCCCGCGTTCTTTCGACTTTTCTCGACAGGATTGGAACCCAATGACCATTCTTCACATCAAAGCGGGACCGTACGACTTCGAGGCGCAGACCGAAGACGCGCTGGCGCCGAAAACCTGCGCGAAGTTTCTGAGCCTCCTGCCCTACCGGCAGCAGATCATCCATGTGCGCTGGAGCGGCGAGGGGTGCTGGATTCCGCTCGGCGAGTTCGACTTCGGCCTGGGTTATGAGAACCCCACCAGCCATCCGGCACCGGGGGAGATCATCCTTTATCCGGGTGGCATCAGCGAGACCGAAATTCTGCTGGCCTACGGCGCGGTGTCGTTTTCCTCAAAGGTCGGACAGCTCGCCGGCAACCACTTCCTGACCATCACCAAAGGCCGCGAGAACCTCACGCCGCTTGGCAAAATGACCTTGTGGAAGGGCGCGCAGGACATCTTGTTCGAGCTGAAAAAGTAAGCGGATGCGGCTTGGACTCTAGCCGCGCGGCCTGCGCATAATATCGCAGGCTGACCGGCGGGAACGGCGGGACGACGGAGTAACCGAGTATGGACGGAAGTCCGACCCTGCGGATCGGCATCGATACCGGCGGCACTTTCACCGACATCGTTTGCGTCGACGACAAATCGGGCTCGATGCGGGTGACCAAGGTTTCGTCGACGCCGGCGAACCCCGCCGTTGCGCTGGTTCGCGGCGTTCATGCGATCCTCGGCGAATGGGGCGCGGGCGTCGACCAACTCGCCGTGCTGGCGCACGGCACCACGGTCGCCACCAACGCGCTGCTGCAAGGCGAGATTGCCGGTCTCGGCCTGATCGTCACCGATGGCTTTCGTCACATCCTCGAAATCGCGCGCCAGGCGGTGCCCGAGGGTTACGGCAATTCGTATTTCTGGGTGAAACCGGAGCGCATCGTCCCGCTTCGTTACGTGCGGGAGGCCGGAGGCCGCCTCAACTTCCTCGGCGAAGAGTTGCGGCCGCTCGACGAAGAAAGCGTCCGCGCGGCGGCGCGGTTCTTTCGCGACGCGGGCATCAACGCCGTCGGCATTTGTTTCATGCACTCCTACGCCAACCCCGCGCATGAGCGCCGGGCGGCGGAAATCGTGCGCGCGGAATATCCGGACTGCACTCTGTCGCTGTCCTGCGACGTGCTGCCCGAGTATCGCGAATACGAGCGTGCCGTGACGACGCTGGTGGACGCGTTCATCAAGCCGCACATGAGCCGCTATCTCGATCGCATCCGCGACGAGCTCGGCCCGGAGCTGAACAAAAAGCCGTTTCTGGTGATGCAGTCGTCGGGCGGCGTCGCCAGCCCCGATCAGGTGATGCGCAAGCCAATCACGACAGCGCTGTCGGGACCCGCGGCGGGCGCGCTCGGCAGCGCGGTGATCGCCGAAATCGCCGGCTTTCCCGATCTGGTGACGCTGGACGCCGGCGGGACCTCGACCGACCTCTGTTTGATCGAAAGCGCCAGGCCGAAAATCACCAATGGCGGCAGCGTCGGCCGTTTCCCGGTGCGCATTCCGATGCTCGATATCAAGACCATCGGCACCGGCGGCGGGTCGATCGCCTGGATTTCCCGCGAGGGCAAACTCCGCGTCGGCCCGCGTAGCGCCGGCGCGGTGCCCGGCCCGATGTGCTACCCGAACGGCGGCGGCGAGCCGACCATCACCGACGCCAATCTCGTCCTCGGCCGCATTCCGCCGGCGCTGATCGGCGGCGGCATCAAGCTCGACGTCGAACGCGCGCGCGGCGGACTGAAAGCGCTGGCGGCGCGCCTGCCCGGCAATCTCAGCGCCGAGCAACTGGCCGAGGGCATCGTCGAAATCGCCAATTGGGATCAGGCCAACGCCATCCGGCAGATGACCATCCAGCGCGGCATCGATCCGGCAGGATTCGCGCTGTTGTCATTTGGCGGTTCCGGGCCGGCACAATCGCCGGCGGTCATGGAATTGATGGGGATGAAGACCTGCATCGTGCCGCCGAATCCGGGCAACCTGTCCGCGTTCGGACTTCTGGCGGTCGATTGGCGCACCGATCACATCGTCACCAAGGTGATGCACGAAGAGTCCGTTGATCTGCCGGCTCTTGCGGCCATCTACGCGTCGCTCGAAAAAGACGGCATCGCGACACTGGAGAAGGACGGCATCGCGCCGTCGAAAATCGCGCTGCTGCGCGAAGCCGACGTGCGTTATGCCGGACAGTCGATGGAAGTGCGGGTGCCGGCTCCCGCGGGCACGATCGACGCCCAATTCGTCGCCGGCCTGATCGATGCTTTCCATGCCGCGCACCGCAAGACTTTTGGCTACAACTATGCCGGCCAGCAGAAAGTCGAGCTGGTGAATTTTTGCGTATCCGCGTTCGGCCGGATCGATCGTCCGAGCATTCCTGAACTGGAAAAGTCCGGCGCGGCGCCAAAGCCCGGCAGTCGGCCGGTTTATTTCGACGGCCAATTCCGCGACACGCCGGTGTTCGCACGCGCCGCGCTCGCCGCGGGCTTCACGCTCGAGGGACCGGCCATCGTCGAGGAATTCGGCTCCACGACAGTCGTTTTCCCGGGCCAGAAACTGACCGTCGATCCGCACGGCATTTTGATCGTCAAGTCCGCGAAGAGCTAGGAAGGTATTTGCTCCACAATGCTCATGCGCCGGGCGACAATTTTGACCCCCACCTCGGTCCTTCCCCTTTCAGGGGGAGGAAGCAGACTGCAGCTTGTTTCCGCATTGACGGAACCGCCCGGATGCAGGGCTTGCGCTTCTCTCCCCCTGCAAGGGGGAGAGATAGAGTGGGGGTCGGTGTTTCCAGAGAACTCTTTCGAGTACCGGCGATGATGAACGTGCACAGCAAGGAATGGCCGTGGCCCACCGCGCCCGATCTGCCGCGGCGCGAAGTCGATCCCATCGTGCTGCAGATCGTGGAAGGCACGCTCAATTCCATCGAGGCCGAAATCGAATACGCCATCGAGCGCACCGCGCGCTCGCCGATGATCCGCGAGGCGCACGACTATCGCGTCGGCCTGTTCGATCGCTATTGCCGCAAGCTCACCGGCCGCTCCTACTCCGCGATGCCGAACGCCGTGGTGCGCGATTTCCCGCCGCACACGATGCGGCCCGGCGACGTGTTCCTGATGAACGATACCTACCTGACCGAGGGATCGATCGGACACCTCCCCGATCTGTGCAGCACGGTGCCGGTGTTCCATCAGGGCGAGGTCGTCGCCTACATCCAGGCGTTCGGCCACCATGACGACATTGGCGGCCGCGTCCCCGGCTCGATGCCCGGCACGGCGACGACGGTGTTCGAGGAAGGCCTCGCCGTCCCGCCGATCAAGTTCTACGACGCCGGCGTGCGCAACGACGCCGTGTTCACCATCATCAAGCGCAACACCCGCGTTCCCGAAACACTGGCCGCCGATCTCGACAGCGAGGTCCAGGCCTGCCTGATGGGCGCACGCCGCATGGCGGAATTGTTCGAGCGGTTCGGCCGCGAGACCGTGGAAGCCTGCTTCCAGGCGATCCTCGATACCTGCCGCGATATTTTCCGCCGCGAATTGCTGACGAAGATCGCCGACGGCGAATACCGCTGGGAAGATTACGTCGAGCACGACGGCGTCACCGATCCGAAGCTGCACAAGCTCGTGCTGACGCTGAAAAAAAAGGGTGAGCGCCTCACGCTCGACTTCACCGGCACCGATCCGCAATCCACCGGACCGATCAACTGGCCCGCCGATTATGCCGGCGGCGCCTTTCTGATCAAATGGATCGCGCCGATCCTGCGCAACCTCGCCGACACGCCCGAACGCGCCGCAGAAATCCACGTCAATGAAGGCGTGTGCGAAGTCTTCGACATCGTGTTCCCGCCGAAGGGTACGCTGATCACGCCGGAATGGCCGGCCGCGACCAACGCGCGCTCGTTCGTGCTGTTGCGCTGTCTCGGCCTTCTCGCCGGCGTGGTGGCGCAGGCGGCGCTCGGCCGTATGCCTGCCGATCAGGAAACGATCCGCTACACCGGTTTCTACGGCATCGACCGCAACGGCAAGGCGTTTCTGTCCCGCGAGGTTTTGGGCGGCGGCTCTGGCGGGCGTTATTACGGCGACGGCAACGACGCCATCCACATCGTCCCGGACTCGCGCAACCAGCCCGCGGAGTTCACGGAAACGCGGTTTCCCCTCCTGGTCGAGAAACTGGCGCTGCGGACGGATTCGGGCGGCGCCGGCAAACGCCGCGGCGGCCTCGGCTACGACAAGCATTACCGCGCGCTGGTCGATTGCCGCACCATCGTCACCGCCGACCGCGTGCGGCTCGGCTGCTACGGCCTCAATGGCGGCAAGGCCGGCACGCCGTTCTGCGTGACCGTAGACGCTTTCGGCAACGCCCACGATCTCGGCGGCCTGGTCGACGGCGAGCCGGTGCTTGCCGGTCAGATCGTGCGCGTGGTGACCACCGGCGGCGGCGGCTGGGGCGATCCGCTCGAACGCGAGCCGGAACTCGTGGCGCGCGACGTGACCGAGGGCAAGGTTTCGCTCGAAGCCGCGCGGGACGATTATGGCGTCGTCCTCAAGGCCGGCGGCGGCGACAACGCGTCCACGATCGACGCCGGGGCAACCGCCGCGCTCCGTGAAAAACTGAAATCCGCACGCAGTAGCAAGTTGCCGATGATCGATCGCGGCGAGGGCTTCGAGAAAATGATCGGCGGCGAGGTCAAGCCGTGGACGCGGTCGGCGTGAACACTCTCCAGATCTGACCAAGACCAAAGAGGATCAAGCGTAATGGCTATCGAGGTTGCCAAAGTCGAATTGAAGAACGTGCAGGACGCGTCGGGCGTGGAGGCGTGCATCCGCAACGGCCAGTTCAAGGCCGACGAGGTCATCGCCGTCATCGGCAAGACCGAAGGCAACGGCGGCGTGAACGATTTCACCCGCATCCTCGCCGATCAGGCGTTTCGCGCGGTGCTGCGCAAGCATGGCAGCCGCTCCGAAGCGGAGATCGCGAAAATTCCGATGGTCTGGTCGGGCGGTTGCGACGGCGTGATCACCCCGCACGCGACGGTTTTTGCCCGCAACGCCAAGACCGGCACGGCAACGAAATCGCGGCTCGTCATCGGCACGGCAATGAGCGCCGAGATTCTGCCGGAGGATATCGGCCGGCCCGGCGATGGTCGAGAAGGTCGCCGAGGGCGTGCGCGCCGCCATGCGCGACGCCGGCATCGACGATCCGGCCGACGTGCATTACGTGCAAACCAAGACGCCGCTCCTGACGGTCGAGACCGGTGCTGGAGGCGCAGGCGCGCGGCAAGCATGTCGCCTGCGAGGTGCACGATTCGATGGGCGTTTCGAACGGCACGACCGGCCTCGGCATCGCCGTGGGGCTCCATGAAATCAAGATGCCCAAAGCCGAAGAAATCTGCCGCAACCTCGATCTCTATTCCGCCGTCGCGTCGTGTTCATCGGGCGTCGAGTTGACGCAGGCGCAAATCGTTCTGCTCGGCAACAAGGCCGGCGCCGGAGGCCGCTACCGCATCGGCCATTCGGTGATGAAGGACGCCCTCGATATCGACGGCATCTACGAGTCCATCCGCAACGCCGGGCTCGATCTGCCGGCGCGGCCCCGTGCGGAGGACCTCAACGGGCGGCTGGTCAACTGCTTCATGAAGTGCGAGGCGGACCGCACCGGAAAATTGCGCGGGCGCCGGCAGATCATGCTGGACGATTCCGACGTGTCGTGGCACCGCCACATCAAGGCCGCGGTCGGCGGCCTGGCCGCGGCGGCGATCGGCGATGCCGCCGTGTTCGTCTCCGTGGACGCCATGCACCAGGGGCCGCAGGGCGGCGGGCCCTGCATCGCCATCATCGACGCGGGCGAATGACGCCTCATCCGGCACGCGGCTTGCTTATTTTTCACCGTCCTCCTTCGAGGCTCGCCGAGCCTCGTCATCGAGCCGACCGCCGTGTCCCGCCGGCTCGCACCTCAGGATGACGGAAATGGTCTTGAGGCGAACAAATTGACGCGAACGAGTAGAGTTTAATCCGATGTTCACGCGCCGAGCCGCGTTTGCCGCCATCGCCGCGGCCGCCTTTTGCCTTCCCGCGGCCGCGCGGGCCGCCGACAACGTGAAAGTCGGCGTCTTTCCGGTCAGTTCGTCGCTGCCCTATTTCGTCGCCCGCGATCTCGGTTATTTCCGGGAAGTCGATATCGATCCGGAAACGATCGTCCTGATGGGCGGTCCGCCGAACGTCGCGGCGCTGATCACCAATCAGATCGAGGTCTCGGTCGTGCTGGTGACGCTGGAAGGGCTCAACGCCGACCTCAAGAAGCCCGGCGTGGCGATGTACGTCGCCATGAACGGCCAGAATGCGACGCACCGGATGGAGCAATTCGTCGTGCGCGCGGGCCTCGCCGACAAGGTTACGTCGCTCAAGGACTTCAAGGGCCTCAAACTGATGTCGGCGCCGGGGCCGGCGAACCTGAACACGGCGAAAGGCATTCTCGCCAAGGTCGGCCTCAAGGACGGCGATTACACGATCGACCAGCTCGACATGGGCCAGCACATCAACGCCATGAAGGCCGGCACGTTCGACGGCGGCTACACGCTCGAGCCGAACGCGACGGTGATGAACCAGCTCGGCTTCGCCAAGACCGTCGAAGCCGGCGTGATCGCCAAATACGTTCTCGGCGATCCGGAGGCGGACCCTTTTGCCGCCGGCTGCGCCTTCTCGTCGGAATTCATCAACAAGCGTCCCGACGTCGCCAGGCGCTTCGCGCAAGCCTGGGCCAAGGCGCTTGTCCTGATCAAGAACGACCCGCAGGAGGCGCGCAGACACCTCCTCAAGAACACCATGACGCCGGAGAATGTCGTCGATACCGTTCCGATGCTTGGCTACACCATGGTCAAGGATATGAGCCCCAAACAGATCGACGATTTGCAGAAATTCGCCGATTTCGGCCACGATATCGGCGTCGTGCCGGAAAAGGTCGACGTTCGAAAATATCTCCAAGTCCGTACTGATGGATTCGCGCATGGCGAGCTCAGTCGGCACGCGCTTTCAGGGCACATGCTTTGTTGGTGCTGGTCGTCCCGGCAGGTGACGCCCGATGAGCGCCGCGCCGCAGGCGCTTCCGCAAACGGCCGGCGCAACCCCGCCGCCGGCCGCGGAAGCAGCCAAGCCGCCCCACGTCACCGTTCGCGGACTGAGCAAGCGCTTCGATCGAACCGTCATCTATGACAATTTCGATCTCGATATTCCGCGCGGCGAACTGATCGCGGTATTCGGGCCGAACGGCTGCGGCAAGAGCACGCTGATCAACATGATTGCCGGATTGGTCCCGGCCGACAGCGGGCCAAATTCTTTTCGACGGCCGGCGGCTCGACGAGATCAAGTTCGGCTATGTGTTCCAGAATTATCGCGAGGCGCTGTTCCCCTGGATGCGCGCCTTCGACAACATCGCCTACCCGCTCAAGCTGATGCGGGTGCCGCCGGCGCAACGCCGCGCCCGCACCGAGGCGCTGGTCGCCCATCTCGGCATCAAGCTCGACCTCGGCCTTTATCCCTATCAGATGTCCGGCGGACAGCAGCAACTGGTGTCGATCCTGCGCGCGCTGGTGGTCGAGCCGGAAATCCTGTTCCTCGACGAGCCGTTTTCGGCGCTGGACTACGAGATGACGCTGTTCATGCGCGAGCAGTTGCAGCGCATCTTTCTGGAGACCGGCACGACCACGATCCTGGTGTCGCACGATCTCGAGGAAGCGGTGTTTCTCGCCGACCGTGTGCTGCTGCTGTCGCGGCATCCCGCCCGGATTGCCGCATTCCCGCCGGTCACCGCGGCGCGGCCCCGCACCGATGCCACCCTCTCCGACGCGGATTTCGTGCGCACCAAAGCCGCGTGCCTCGAGGTGTTCCAGCGCGAGGTTCGGCGGCCATGAAAACGCAAAGGGGCGAGGCGCTGTTGCCGATCGTCGGCGTCGTTGGCCTGCTGGCGATCTGGTCGCTGGCCTCATGGCGGCAGTGGGTCGATCCAGTGCTGCTGCCGTCACCAGCCGCGACTTTCGATTCGCTGTGGCGCGGGATGGACGGCGGGCCGCTCGGCTTCGATTTCGTCAAGACCGTGTACCGGACCGCGGCCGCTACCGCGATCGCCGCAATTATCGCCATCCCGCTCGGCATCGTGCTGGGCTCGTCCGAACGGCTCTACCGCTCGCTCGAATTCGTCATCGATTTTTTCCGCTCGACGCCCGCCTCCGCGATGTTCCCGCTGTTCCTGGTGCTGTTCGGCGTCGGCGACGAGACGAAGATATCGGTCGCCGCGTTTGGCGCCATGCTGGTGATCCTGTTCAACGTCGCCTATGGCGTCATGAACGCGCGCAAGACGCGGCTCCTCGCGGCAAAAGTCATGGGCGCTTCGCGCTGGCGCGTTCTGTTCGACGTGATGCTGCTCGAATCTGCTGCCGCAGACCTTTGTCGGCCTGCGCAACGGCGTGTCGCTCGCGCTGGTCATCATCGTGGTCGCCGAGATGTTCATCGGCTCCCAGGACGGCCTTGGCCACAGCGTCTTCGAGGCGCAGCAGCTATTCGACATGCCGCGGATGTACGCGGCGATTTTCGCGGCCGGCGCACTCGGCTATTGTCTCAATCTGTGGTTTCTGCTCGTCGAGCGACGTTTCGTTCATTGGTCCGGGAAGTAGATCCGCATGTCTGATAACAAGCCAAGTTCAACAACAACATGACCGACAACAGTCTGACGCGCCAATCCGCGCGCGAGCTGGCGCGCCTCATCCGCACGCGCGCCGTCAGCCCGGTCGAGGTGCTCGACGCCTATCTCGAGGTCATCGAAGCGCTCAATCCGAAACTCAACGCCATCGTCACGCTCGTTGCCGACCAGGCCCGCGACCGTGCGCGGGAGGCGGAAGCCGCCGTCATGAAAGGCGAACCGCTCGGCCCGATGCACGGCCTGCCGATCGGCATCAAGGACGTCACCACCACAGCCGGCATCCGCACCACGTTCGCCTCGCCGCTGTTCAAGGACTACGTGCCGGAGGAGGACGCCGAAGCCGTGCGCCGCCTCAAGGCCGCCGGCGCCATCGTGCTCGCCAAGACCAACACGCCCGAATTCGCCTGCGGCGCCAACACCAACAACATGCTGTTCGGCCCGACCCGCAATCCGTGGAATCCGGCCTTGAGCCCGGCGGGTTCCTCCGGCGGCTCCGCGGTCGCCGTCGCCAGCGGCATGTTGCCGATCGCCCAGGGCACCGACTTCGGGTGCTCGATCCGCATCCCGGCGGCGTTCTGCGGCATCGTCGGCCTGCGCCCGACGCCGGGGCTGATGCCGAGCTATCCGATGGCGCTCGCGTGGGACCCCGGGCAACTCCACGGCCCGCTGGCGCGCGACGCCGAAGACGCCGCGCTGATGCTCGACTCGCTGGTCGGCTTCACCCGCATCTCGCCGATTTCGGTAGCGCCACCCTGGCAAAGCGTGCTGGCCGAACTCGAACGCAGCGAGGACATAAAGGGCCTGCGGATCGCCTACGTCTCCGACATCGCCGACATCGGGGTCGAATCGGAAATCGACACGATCTGCCGCGAGGCCGCGTCACGCCTTGAGCAAACTCGGCGCGCAGGTGGAAGAGATCAAATTCAGCGTCGGCGACGGACGGGCGTCCTACCAGACCTGGCGCGGGTTCTGGATGGTCGGCCAGCAATATGAGCGGCTCGACCAGATCGACCAGTTTGGCCCCAACCTCAAGGGCAGCGTCGAGGCCGGGCTGAAATTAAACGCCATTGACTTCGCCGCGGCGGAGCGAACGCGCCACCAAGTTTTCCTGCGGTTCCAGCAACTGTTCGAGCGTTACGATGTTCTGCTGACGCCGGCGGCGCCGGTGAAGCCCTATCCGGTCGAGCAGAATTTCCCCGACCGCATCAACGGCCGCAGCTTTGAAAATTATATCGACTGGATCGCGCCGGCTTATCTGATCACGCTGGTCAGCCTGCCGGCCGCGACCGCGCCGGCCGGCCTGTCGCGGGACGGGCTGCCCATTGGCATGCAGATCGTCGCGCCACGATTTGAAGAGCCGACGATCCTGCGGGTCGCCCGCCAAATCCACCGGGCCAGCAAGGTCGGCTGGCCGCCGCTCGCCGCCGGAAATTGAGGGAAGGTCGGCTGGAATTGGAAGCCGCTGACGCGCCCTTCTGGGCGGAGTATCGCCTTATTTTCAGCACCTTACGTAAAATATACGCAATTTACAGGTTGCGTATAAAATGACTTGAGACGCGGAGCGGTTTAAATTATACGCAATTTGCAGAATGCGTATAAGACAAGAAATGTTCCCATGCCTCCGCCTCCCCTTCTAATGCAGACGACCTACGCGGAACTCCTTGACCGCTGCAGCGCGGCGGCATTCAACGAGGCATTTCCCGAGGACGGCACATTTGTCCCCAAAACAATCAACGACAAGCGATATTGGTACTTTCAACGGTCATCCGACGCCGGCCGCGTACAAAAATACGTCGGCCCTGAAACACCCGAGCTTCTGGAGCAGATTTCGCGACACAAGCAAATACGGGAAGATGAACGCGAACGCCGGGCACTCGTGTCGAACCTCGTCCGTGCATTCGGACTTCAACGGCCGGTCAAAGAAATCGGAGATATTATTGAGGCCTTGGCAAGGGCTGGGGTATTTCGTCTTCGCGGAATCCTTGTCGGGACCGTCGCGTTTCAAACGTATGCGCCAATGCTCGGCGCGCAACTCCCACATTCAACTTTACAGACAGGGGACATCGACATAGCCCAATTCAGAAACGTGTCAGTAGCCGTGGGCGATCAAACGCCTCCCGTGCTCGACGTGCTTAAAAAGGTGGACAAAACATTCCGTGCCGTTCCCCATATTCATGAACACAATGTCACAAGCTACGTTTCCGAGGGAGGACTTCGGGTCGACTTCCTCACCCCAAACGAGGGGCAGGATAGCGACGCTCCTCAGTACCTTCCCGCATTTCAAACCGACGCAGACCCCCTCCGGTTCCTGGATTTTCTAATCCACGACCCTGAGCCCGCAATAGTCCTACATAACGCCGGAATTCGGGTGCTCGTCCCATCACCTCACCGTTTCGCAATTCATAAATTAATAATTTCGCGCCGCCGCCAAGAAGGAACCGCCAAGCGAGATAAAGATGTTCGCCAATCAGCGGCACTGCTTGAAATACTAAATGACAAGAGACCATACGACCTTAAATCTTCCTGGAATGAAGCGTTCAATCGAGGCCCTATTTGGCGGAAATCTCTCGCCGAAGGCTTAAGCCAAATTCCGCCAGAAATTCGCGACGCAGTCTTAAAGACCGTGGGCGATGTTCGAAGCATAATTCCCGGAATCGATCTGACTTTTAGTGACGCTCGTGCCCGATATGATTTTGAGCGGGATATTGTCACGTTTGTTGGAGAGTCGCTCGGACGAGGCGCACGCTGTGCAATCAGCCGAGAAGCGCTGGATGATAACTTCGGGGTAACGACCAGCCTCACCAATGAAGAGCGGCTCGATAAATTTCGCCAAAACAGATCGACGATCGAGCAGATGGCGAGAGAAAAATATCTTCACTGGCCAATCGAGGACCCCGAAACCACCTTGGTCAAGACGCTGGAGGTACCGAGGTTGCAACAGGCTATTGCCAAAAAAGAGAACGGGCAGAAAACGTGACCGTTCAGCAACGCCACGACTCCGATGAAGGAATTAGATTATCGGCCGCAAACCAGGCATGCCGTTTGCACCGCATTTTCCTGGAACGCTTCACATGACCAACGACAAACACCCCGCGCTCTGGATCAAGGACCCGCTCGCCATCCTGGCGGACGGGGCCGAGCGCGGCGTCGTGGTGCGCGACGGCCGTATCGTCGAACTCGTCGCCGCCGGCCGCACTCCGAGCACAGCGGATGTAAAGACATTCGACGCCGATGAGCACGTCGTGCTGCCGGGACTGATCAACACGCATCATCACTTCTATCAGACGCTTACCCGCGCGCTTCCCGCGGCGATCAACCGCGAATTGTTTCCGTGGCTGCAGGCGCTCTACCCGGTCTGGGCGCGACTGACGCCGGAGGCGCACGATCTCGGCATGACACTGGCGATGGCCGAACTGATGCTATCCGGCTGCACGACGACGACGGATCATCACTATGTCTTTCCCGCCGGCCTCGAAGACGCCATGGACATCGAGGTAGAGGCGGCGCGGCGTCTCGGCGTGCGGGTTCTGCTGACGCGCGGCTCGATGAACCTGTCGCAGCGCGACGGCGGCTTGCCGCCGGACAGCGTGGTGCAGGACGAGGACACCATCCTCGCCGATTCCGAGCGCGTGGTGGCGCGCTACCACGAAGCTGGCGACGGCGCGATGGTGCAGATCGCGCTCGCGCCCTGCTCGCCGTTCTCGGTGACGACCTCGCTGATGCGATCGACGGCCGAGCTGGCGCGGCGGCTCAACGTGCGCCTGCACACCCACCTCGCCGAGACCGAGGACGAGAACCGCTTCTGCCAGGAGATGCACAATTGCCGGCCGCTCGACTATCTGGAGGATTGCGGCTGGCTCGACGATCGGACCTGGCTGGCCCACGGCATCCATTTCGACGCCGGCGAGATCAAGCGCCTGGCGCGCGCCGGCACCACCGTTTCGCACTGTCCGTGCAGCAATCAGACCCTGGCGTCGGGGACTTGCCCGGTGTGCGAGATGGAAGAGGCCGGCATGCGCGTCGGCCTCGGCGTCGACGGCTCGGCCTCGAACGATGCGTCGAACCTGATGCAGGAGGTGCGTGCGGCGTTCCTGCTGCAGCGCAGCCGCTACGGCGTCACCAGGGTCAGCCACCTCGATGCGTTGCGCTGGGCGACCGAAGGTTCCGCGGCATGCGTCGGACGAACCGACATCGGTGTAATTGCGACCGGCGCGCAAGCGGATTTCGCGCTGTTCAAGCTCGACGAATTGCGATTTTCCGGCAGCGGCGATCCGCTCGCGGCACTCGTTCTCTGCGGCGCGCACCGCGCCGACCGGGTGATGGTCGGCGGCCGCTGGATCGTCGAGAACGGCCAAATCCCCGGCCTTGACGTCGCCGATCTGATGCGGCGGCACTCGGCCGCGGCGCGCACGTTGCACGGAGGCTGATGCAGCCCTGCACAAGGACTGCGCTGACACTGCACAGATTCAATCCATAAACGCGGCGGGCGTTTTGGCATAAAATGGTTGCCCAGTTCGGGCCGGTTCCTCGGGGGCTAACGATGCAGACCTACACTGTCGATATCGCCGGCGAGCCGGTGACGCTGCCGATCGTGCCGATCAACCAGCGGCTCGCGATCTCGCTGCTGATGGTGATCGACATGGGCGTGCAGTTCGGCGAGCGTATCGGCAAGGCGCTGGCCGCGAGACTCGGTCCGCTCAGGCCGGACATCGTCGTCGGCGCGGCGACGCTCGGCATCCCGGTCGTGATCGAGGTCTCGCGCGCGCTCGGCCTCGACCAGTATGTCATCGCCCAGAAGTCGCCGAAGATCCATCTGGCCGACGCCCTGGTGCAGGAGGTGCAGTCGGTGACGTCCGCGGGCAAGCAGCGCCTCATGCTCGATCGGCGTGCCATCCCCCTGCTCGCCGGTCGGCGGGTCGTCGTGGTGGACGATGTCGTGGCGACCGGCTCCAGTCTCGCGGCGACGCTGGCGCTGGTGCGCTCGGCGGGCGCCGAGATTGTCGGAGCGGGGGTGATCCTGACCGAAGGCCACGATTGGGAGAAGACCCTCGGCGCCGATGCCGGCCTGGTCCGCGGCCTCGGCCACATCCCGCAATTTGCGCTGGCCGACGGCAAGGCGACACCGATGCCGGAGACGCTATAGTATCTGCGACGAATAGGTCAGGCCGGTCGACAGGAGGTGATCATGAACGATCTTCGCGGCTTCATCGCCGGGATGCCGAAGTGCGAACTGCATGTTCACATCGAAGGCACGCTCGAACCCGAAATGAAATTCGAGCTGGCGCGGAGGAACGGCATGTCGCTCCCCTACAAGGACGCGGCCGAGATGCGGGCCGCCTATAATTTCCACGATTTGCCCTCGTTTCTCAAAATCTACTACGAGGGCATGAGGGTTCTCGTCCACGAGCCCGATTTCTACGACCTGACCTTCGCCTACCTTGCCAAAGCTCATTCGCAAAACGTGCGCTATGTGGAAATGTTTTTCGATCCGCAACCGCACACCGGGCGTGGGGTCCCGTTCGACGTCGTGATCCGCGGCATCCGCCGCGCGCAACTCGACGCCGAACGCATCCTCGGCATCAAAAGCCAGCTCATCATGTGTTTCCTCCGCGACTGGAGCGCGGAATTCGCCATGACGACGCTGGTGCAGTCGCTGCCCTATCGCGAATGGATCATCGGCGTCGGACTGGATTCCGACGAAAAGAACAATCCGCCGGTGAAATTCAAGGCGGTCTTCGAGCGCGCCCGGCGCGAAGGTTATTTCCTGACCATGCATTGCGACGTCGACCAGCAGAACTCGACCGAACACATCCGCCAATGCCTGGAGGAGATCGGCGTCGACCGCATCGATCACGGCGTCAACGTGCTGGACGACAAGCGGCTTTCCGACGAAGTCGCCCGGCGGCAACTCGCGCTCACCGTCTGCCCGGTCTCCAACGCCTTCGTCACCAACGGCAGCAAGGCCAAGGAGATCAAGCGCATGCTGGACCTCGGCATCCGCGCCACGGTGCACTCCGACGACCCGGCCTATTTCCGCGGCTACATGAACGAGAATTTCGTCTGCACCCAGGAGGAGGCCGATCTCGGCCCGAAGGAATTGGTGCAACTGACGCGCAATGCCTTCGAAAGCACCTGGCTGCCCCGGCCGGCCAAAGACCACTTCCTGGCGGAGCTTGAGGTGTACGCGGGACGCTGATGTTTGGTCCGGTGTTTTGCCGGGCCCTGCGCCAGGCATCAACGTCATGCCCACGCCACGGGGGTGTGCATCATGCGGCAGGGACTGCCGTTGACCGTTCGTTCAGCCTGCTCGAGCATGATGGCGGTGAGGCAGCGGAATATTTGGTACGGCTTCACTCCACCAAGCTGAGGCGGTGAGCATGTCAGACGAGAGCGGCACATACCCGCAGCCGGAGCGGAAACAGCTTCCGTTCGAATCCATCGCCCTGGTGCTGCAGGGTGGCGGCGCGCTCGGTGCGTATCAGGCCGGCGTCTTTCAGGCGCTCGTCGAGGCAGGCATTGAACCCGACTGGGTTGCCGGCATATCGATCGGCGCGTTCAATTGCGCCATTATCGCCGGCAATCCGCCCGGCACCCGCGTCGACAAACTGCGGGAGTTTTGGGAAAGCATCACGCAGCCTTTCGTGGAGTGGCCCGCGCCGGATGTGTGGCCCAGCGAAGAAGTTAATTTCGGCGTCCATCGGGTGCCACAGGCGCCCGGATTTTGGACATTCGCCAGCAGTCTCGTGCCGGCATTGAACTTCGAAACCACGCGGGGCCTGCTCAATCAATGGGCGGCCGGGCGCGCGCTGTTGAGCGGCACGCCTGCTTTCTTTGCGCTACGGCCGGTGACGCCCTGGTGGTGGCCCGCCGGCTCCCCCCAGGCGACAAGCTATTACGACACGCGCGCGCTCGCGAGCACATTGGAGCGGCTAATCGATTTCGATCGCATCAACGATGGGCCGACGCGTCTGAGCGTCGGCGCCGTCAACGTGCAGACAGGCAACTTCAGGTATTTCGACTCCACGACGGACCGCATTGGGCCGGAACACATCATGGCAAGCGGCGCGCTGCCGCCGGCATTTGCCGCGGTTGAGGTCGATGGCGAGTATTATTGGGACGGCGGCCTCGTCTCCAACACGCCGCTGCGCTGGGTGGTGGACGCCCGCCCGCAACGAGACACGCTGGTGTTTCAAGTCGATCTCTGGCCGTCGCGCGGCGAGTTTCCGCGCAATATGGCGGACGTGAACACTCGGCAAAAGGAAATCATCTATTCGAGCCGCACGCGCGAGAACTCCCAGCGGTTCATCGAGATGCAAAGCGTCCGCAACTGCTTCTCCTCGTTATTGAAGAGGCTGCCTCCTGAATTGGCGGACGATCCCGAACTTGCGGTGTTGCGCGAGTTTTCCCAGAGCAAGGTCTGGAATCTGATCCATCTCATCTATCGCGCGAAAGGCTATGAAGGCGATTCGAAGGACTACGAGTTTTCGCGTCTGAGCATGGTGGAACACTGGCGCGCCGGATACGACGACACCGTACGGACGCTGGCATACCCGGACGTGCTGGAGCGTCCGCGCACTGCCGATGGTGTCTGCGTCTTCGACATTGCCGAACACGAGCGAGACTAGGCCGCGGCGGCCGGCGCGTCCTGCGGCGGCCCAAACCGAGAGGACACCATGAAGGAAGACGATGTGCGCAAGCGCGCCTTTGCCATGCCGCTCACCAGTCCCGCTTACCCGCCCGGACCGTACCGCTTTCTGCAGCGCGAATTTCTCGTCATCACCTATCGGACCGACTGGATAAATTGCGTGCGGTGGTGCCCGAACCGCTGCAGGTGGACGAACCCATCGTCAAATACGAGTTCATCCGCATGCCGGATTCTACCGGCTTCGGCGACTACACCGAGACCGGCCAGGTCATTCCGGTCTCGTTCAACGGCCGCAAGGGCGGCTATTCGCTCTGCATGTTCCTCAACGACGAGCCGCCGATCGCAGGCGGGCGCGAGTTGTGGGGTTTCCCCAAGAAGCTGGCCCAACCGACCTTGCGGGCCGAGATCGACACGCTGGTCGGAACGCTCGACTACGGCCCGGTGCGCGTCGCCACCGGCACGATGGGTTACAAGCACAAGGCGGCCGACCTCAAAGCGATAAAGGCGTCGCTCGAGGCGCCCAATTATCTGCTGAAGATCATCCCGCACGTCGACGGCACGCCGCGCATATGCGAAATCGTCGAGTATTATCTCGACGACATCGACTTAAAGGGCGCGTGGACCGGACCCGGCGCGCTCGAGCTTCATCCCCACGCGCTGGCTCCGGTCGCCGAACTTCCGGTGCTGGAAGTCATCTCGGCGACGCACATTATCGCCGATCTGACCCTGGGCCTCGGCAAGGTGGTCCACGATTATCTGCGCTGAGCAAGCCACCCGCTGAGATCGGGCGGCCTGCCGGAACCCGGCAGCCGCCCCCGCGCGGCCGCCGTCGCCCGCCGCAAGTCCGCTAGCTCTTCTTCGGATGCGGCGTTCCGATGTACGGGAATTCCTTGAGAATGTCGGTGTGCGGCTTGAGGCCACTCGGCGGGATGTCACCCTTTGAGAGGAAAGCCAGCCGGTGATCGATGACATCGTCGGTAAAGACGCGGCCGTTCGGATATTTCGCCGGCTTCGCAGGATTGAAGTTCAGCATGTCGGGCAGAATGCGGTCGGCGTCGATCGCCGCGATCGCTTCCTCGCGGGTGTAGTTGCCGGTATGCCCCATAAGGTGGACGAACATATCCATCCAGCGCTTGCGATCGTTCACCGGCTCGCTGGCATTGTATTCCAGCTTGGTGTCGTCGGTGTTGAAGAAGCTGCTGACGCTCGGATGGCCGGCGCGATCGACGTGCAACAGCTTGCCGTTCTCGCGCACGCTGCATCGGCCCCAGATGCTGATTTCGGGTTTGGGACCGAATTCGCTGGTCGGCAGTTCGATGACCGTCGAGCCGACATTGGCTTCGGTGTTCGAATCGACGCCGGTCCACGGCGACTTGCCGCCGAGGTGAGGGGCGGTGAAATTTCTGCCGCCCGAGGTATCGAACAGATTTTTGATGCCGTCGAAGTCAAAAAAGAAGGCGTCGCTGCGCGCACCGGCAAAAAAAGTGTAGGCGCCGGATTTGACGACGTTCGGCTTGGCGCCGAAGGAGACTTCGGCGTCGGCGATGATTTTCGTTCCGACGGCCTCGACCGAAAGAGCCTCCGCGCCTTTGGCGACGAATACGCTGACGGTCTGCTTGCCGCCTTGCGGCTTTGAGAACACGTAGCTTATCGCGATTTCCGCGAGGCAATCGCCATTGGTGTCGATGTTGAGGCGATAGATGGCATCGGGATGGAGCGCGTCGGCATTCGGGTTGGCATTGAGAATGATCACGGTCCTCGCCGGATCCATGGGAGACTGGAAGGCGTAAAGGTCGCAGAGATCGAGGCGCTGGTCTCCGAGAGGCGGACCGAGACTAAGCCCGGTAAAATGATTGGACATTTTTATCTCCCTTTAAAAAAATCTGGAGGAACGACCGCGGGGACGATAACAGATGCGAAATGTTGATGTCTCATGACATTCTTTTGAACCTCCCGCGTTTTGAACTTCCAGCTTTGAACCTTGCCGCGGCAACAGAAGATGTGGAACAGCCTTAAATGTCTGCGCGAGAGGATTTTTTCGCCGCGACACGAACTCGGGTCTGGGCTTGAGCGTCCCCAACCCTCCGGAACTTGCGATCGTACCCTGAAAGACAAAATGGCCGGGCGTGAGCCCGGCCATCGCGTTGATTGGAGACGATTGGGAAACAGGGAGAATTACTTTCCCGGAATCTTGTCGTCGATACCCTTGACGTACCAGTTCATGCTCAGGATCTGGCCGGGATCGAGACGATCGCCGCCCTTGCATTCGACAACCTTGCCGTCCTGATCGGTGATCGGGCACTTGAAGGGATGGAACTTGCCGCTCTTGATCGAGGCCTCGGTATCCATCGCCATCTTCTTCACGTCGTCGGGCATGTTGGTGTAGGGCGCCATCACGACCATTCCCGAATCGATGCCGCCCCAGGTGTCTTCGGACTTCCATTTGCCGTCGAGGACGTCTTGAGC
Source organism: uncultured Alphaproteobacteria bacterium (assembly GCA_963850245.1). GTDB lineage: Bacteria > Pseudomonadota > Alphaproteobacteria > Rhizobiales > Xanthobacteraceae > BOG-931. The sequence goes on from CAWKLA010000008.1 coordinate 546,130, forward strand.
ACGCTTGGTGTAGTAGCCGCCCCAATAATCGGTGTTGGCGGTGAGCTGCGCGTGCGGGCCGAACTTGATCATGTCGGATGATTCGCCGAAGGCGTGAATGCCGCGCTGCTCGGCGACCTGCATGGCAGCCGGCGAGTCGGTGTGCTGCGTCAGGACGTCGGCGCCCTGATCGATGAGCGCCTTGGCGGCGTCAGCTTCCTTGCCCGGATCGAACCAGCTGTTCACCCAGACGATCTTTACTTTCATGTTCGGGTTGATCGACTGGGCGCCGAGCATCGTCGCGTTGATGTTCGAGATAACCTCGGGGATCGGGAACGAGACGATGTAACCGAGCACGCCGGTCTTCGACATCTTGGCCGCGATCTGGCCCTGGATGTAGCGCCCCTCGTAGAAGCGCGCCGCATAGGTGCTCATGTTCTTCGCGCGCTTGAAGCCGGTAGCGTGCTCGAAGAACGCGTTGGGATATTTGTTTGCCACCTTCAGCGTCGCGTCCATGAAGCCGAACGAGGTGGTGAAGATGAGCTTGTGGCCGGTGCGCGCCAACTGCTCGATCGAGCGTTCGGCGTCGGGACCCTCGGGGACGTTTTCGAGGTAGGTCGTCTCGACTTTGTCGCCGAGCGCCTTCTCCATGGCCTTGCGGCCGAGGTCGTGCTGGTAGCTCCAGCCGAGGTCGCCGATCGGCCCGACATAGATGAAGCCGACTTTCAGCTTGTCGGCCGCGTAAGCGTGGAATGTTACGGCAGCGATCGCGACGACCGCGGCAATTCCCACGACGTTCCATTTCTTCATGATCTTACTCCGGGGTTGGCAGAGACGGACGCCTGTTTTGATTTCGACGGACGTCTCTTCAGTTTCTCCGCGGCGCGAAACGTCCGCAGCACACTCTTTACACTCAGCGATCGGGCACGAAGACCAGACCCAGCGACGCAGGCGCAGCGGACCCGGCGGTACCGCGCGTTCTTGAAATCAACACGAGAACGATGACCGTGGCAAGATAGGGCAGCGACGACATCAGCTGCGAAGGGATGCCGAATCCGAGCGCCTGGGTGTGAAGCTGGAGGATGCTCACGGCCCCGAACAGATAGGCCCCGGCCACCAGCCGGGCCGGCCGCCACGAGGCGAAAACCACGAGCGCAAGCGCGATCCAGCCGCGGCCTGCGGTCATGCCCGGAATAAAGAACGGCGTGTAGGCCAGCGGCAGGAACGCGCCGCCGAGGCCGGCGCAGGCGCCGCCGAACAGCACCGCCAGCATGCGGATACGCAGCACGGGATAGCCCAGCGCATGCGCCGAAGCGTGGTTGTCGCCGACCGCGCGCAGCACCAGGCCGGGGCGGCTGCGATAGAGAAACATCCACACGCCGATCACCAGCGCGATCGACACATAAACGAAGGCATCCTGGCCGAACAGGATGCGGCCGATGAAAGGAATGTCGGTCAGGTAAGGCAGGTAGAGATCGGGCGCCGGCGTGATTTTGTCGCCGACGAACCCAGCGCCGATCAGTCCTGAAAGACCGATGCCGAGGATCGTCAGCGCCAGGCCGGCGGCCACCTGGTTGACCGCGAGCCCGATGGTGAGGACGCCGAAGATCGCCGACAGCGCCGTCCCGGCGAGGATGCCGCACAGCGCGCCGACGAGCGTGGAGCCGCTCAGATAAGCGCCGGCGAAGCCGCAGGCGGCGCCGACGATCATCATTCCCTCAATGCCGAGATTGAGCACACCGGAGCGCTCGACCAGCAATTCGCCCGTCGCCGCCAGAAGAAGCGGCGTCGACGCGGCGATCACCGACATGATGATGGCTTCAAGCAGCAGCATGCGCGGGCCTTGGCAGGGGTCTGATGAGACGGATGCGGTAGATGATTAGTGAATCGCAGGCGAGCACATAGAACAGCAGGATGCCCTGAAACACCTTGGTGAGGTCGAGCGGCACCTTCATCGAGATTTGCGCTCCCTCGCCGCCGATGAAGGTCAGCGCCAGGAAAAGCCCGGCGATAAGGATGCCCACCGGATTGAGCCGCCCGAGGAACGCGACGATGATGGCGGTGAAGCCGTAGCCCGGCGAAATGCCGGGTTGCAGGTGTCCGACCGGTCCCGCAACTTCGATGATTCCGGCGAGCCCGGCGAGCGCCCCGGAAATGGCGAAGGTGATCAGAACCAGCCGATCCGCATTGAAGCCGGAAAAGCGCGCCGCTCGCGGCGCGGCGCCGACTAGCCGGATCTCAAATCCCATGATCATCCGGCCAAGCAGGACGGTCGCCAGCATCACGGCGACCAGCGCAATGATGCCGCCGGCATGCAGCCGTCCGGTCTCGAACAGCGTCGGCACCGTAGCGACCGGATCGAATTCAGCCGTGGTCGGAAAATTCAGACCGTTGGGATCGCGCCACGGTCCGCGCACCAGATAGTCCATGCCGAGATCGGCGACGTAGACCAGCATCAGGCTGGTGAGGATTTCGCTGGCGCCGAAGCGCACCTTGCAGATCGCGGGGATCATCGCGTAAGCGGCGCCGCCGAGCGCGCCGAGAATGAGCATCGCCGGCAACACCCAATGTCCAACATCCATGCCGTTGGTGCGCACCGCGAGCCAGCTGCCGCACACGGCGCCGGCGATGAATTGTCCCTCGGCACCGATATTCCAGACGTTGGCGATGTAGCAAAGCGCGAGACCGACCGCGATCATCACCAGCGGCGTCGCCTTCACGGCAATTTCCTGCAGCGTGAACGGGTCCGTCAGCGGGTCGACGAAATATACGATGAGCGCCGCGATCGGGTTCTTGCCCATAATCGCAAACAGGATCGCCATGGTGACAAGCGTGAGCGCGACGGCGATGAGCGGCGAGGCGATCGCGATGACTGCCGAGCGTTCGGGACGACGTTCAAGCACCAACTGCATGCTTTGCCTCTTGCTCGCCGCCCTGCCCGGCTGCGTTGGCGCCGCCCATCAGCAATCCGAGCTTTTCGCGCGTCGCCTCCTCCGCACTCAATGGCGCCGACAGCCGGCCATGGAACATCACCGCGATGCGGTCGGCGATCTCGGCCAGTTCGTCGAGGTCCTGGCTGATCACCAGCACCGCCGTGCCGCGGGCGGCGAGATCGATCAGCGCCTGGCGAATTGTCGCCGCTGCGCCGGCATCAACGCCCCAGGTCGGCTGACTGACGACGAGAACGCCGGGCTCGCGGAGGATTTCGCGGCCGACGATGAATTTCTGCAAATTGCCGCCGGAAAGGCTCACCGCCTCCGGATCGCGCTTGGCTTTGCGCACGTCGAATGTCTTGGTGGTGCGGTCGACATGCGCGAGCGTCGCAAGTTTGTTGATGAAGCCCTTTTTGACCATGCCACTCGCGGCGTGACCGGTGAGCAGCGCGTTCTCCGACAGCTTCATGCGCGGCGCCGTGCCGTGGCCGAGCCGCTCCTCCGGCACGAAGGCCGCGCCCATACGCCGGCGCTCCGTCACATTGAGCAGGCCCGCGGCCGCTCCGTCGATGACCACCGATCCCTCGCCCGGCGACAGGCGTTCCCCGGACAGCGCAGCGAACAATTCGTCCTGGCCGTTACCGGCAACACCGGCAATGCCGACGACCTCGCCGCCGCTCACCTCGAGCGATATCTCGCGCAGATGCGTGCCGTGGGGATCGTCCGGTTCGAGCGACAATTTGTGAATGAGCAGTCGCGGCACTGTCGCGCTCCGCCCCGACGCCGCTTTCACCTCGCCGATCTCGCCGCCCACCATCATGCGCGCCAGCGAGCCGGCGGTTTCCTGCCGCGGATCGCACGTCGCGACCTTCTTGCCGCCGCGCAGGATCGTTGCGGTATCGCAGAGCCGTTTGACCTCTTCGAGCTTGTGACTGATGTAAAGAATCGCGCGGCCTTCGCTGCGCAGCCGCTGCAGCACGACGAAGAGCTGATCGGCCTCCTGCGGCGTGAGTACCGCCGTCGGCTCATCGAGGATGAGAAGCTTCGGATTCTGCATGAGCGCGCGCACGATTTCGATGCGCTGGCGCTCGCCGACCGAGAGCCGCCACACTTCGCGCTTGGGATCGAGCGGCAGGCCGTAAACGCGCGCGGTTTCCTCGAGCCGCTGCGACATCGCGGCGAACGACTCGGTCGGCGGCAGGCCGAGCGCGACGTTCTCCGCGACGGTGAGGTTCTCGAACAGCGAAAAATGCTGGAACACCATGCCGATGCCCAAGGTGCGCGCCTCGGACGGGCCGGACAGCACGACCTTTTCCCCCATCCAGCGCAGTTCGCCCGCGCTCGGCTGGATCAGGCCGTACATGACCTTCACCAGGGTGGATTTTCCGGCGCCGTTCTCCCCCAGCAAAGCGTGGATTTCGGCCGGATAGAGGTCGATATCGATGCCATCATTGGCGAGAAAATCGCCATAGCGTTTGCTTATAGAAATGGCACTCAACAACGGCCCGGACCGCGAGGAACCGGCTTGTGATGACGCATCGAGCATGGAGGTCGCCGTACTTCCCTGCGTTTTACAAGGCTTCTTGCCGGTTTCGTTGCAAGGATCGTTCCACTATCGGATCGCTCCTTGGCCCTTTTCGCCCGGCATCATCCGACAAAATCGCCGCGAGCAAAAGGAGGGCATGAAAGAAAACTGCCCAAAACGACGGCAAGGCGGCGCTTGCACTGGCTGCGCCGGTTCTGCCATTCTGGATTTCCGGGGTTAGGGACAAGGGGAGCCCCATATCGTGGAGCTGATACTCGCTGAATCGGCGAGCGCGATCCTCCGCTGGCTGCATGTCATCGCCGGCATCGCGTGGATCGGCAGTTCGTTCTACTTCATCCACCTCGATTTGAGCCTCAAGCCGCGACCCGGACTGCCCGCGGGCGTCAAGGGCGACGAGTGGCAGGTTCACGGCGGCGGCTTCTACCACATGATGAAATACCTGGTCGCGCCGGCGCAGATGCCGGACAGCCTGACCTGGTTCAAATGGGAAGCCTACACGACCTGGCTGTCGGGCTTCGCGCTACTGGTCCTCGTTTATTATCTCGGCGCGGATCTTTTTCTGATCGACAAGTCGGTGCTCAACCTCACCGCGGTGCAGGCCGCCGGTATCGCCTTTGTCAGCCTGGTGGTCGCGTGGCTCGCCTATGAGGGCCTGTGCCGGTCGCCGCTCGGTCGCCACGAGATCGCGCTGGCGCTGGTCGGTTACGTTTTTCTGGTCGCGCTGACGTACGGCTTCACCCACGTCTTCAGCGGCCAGGGCGCTTTCACCCAGATCGGTGCGCTCATCGGCACCATCATGGTGGCGAACGTCTTTGTGATTATCATTCCGTACCAGAAGAAGACCGTCGAGGCGATGATCGCCGGCAAGGAGCCCGATCCGCGGTGGGGCGCGCTCGGCAAGCAGCGCTCGGTTCACAACAATTATCTGACCCTTCCGGTCGTCTTTCTGATGCTGAGCAATCATTATCCGCTGTTCTTCGCGACGCGTTTCAACTGGGTGATCGTCGCGATCGTGCTCGCCATCGGCCCGGTGATCCGGCATTTCTTCAATTCGCGCCACGAGGGCAAGGGCAGTCCGTGGTGGACCTGGGGCGTCGCCGCCGTCGGCATGGCGGCCATCGCCTGGTTGTCGGCCGCCGGTCCGCGCACCACAACGACCGGCGCGCTGCCGCCGCCGCCGAAGTTCGCCGCCGTGTCCGACATCATCCTGTCCCGCTGCAGCATGTGCCATGCCACCGAGCCGGTCTGGGACGGCATCCCGGCCGCGCCGAAAGGCGTGCTGCTCGATTCCGACGACCAGATCAAACGGCACGCGCCACTGATCGAGATCGTTGCAGTCCGCTCGAACGCCATGCCGCCGGGCAATATCACCGACATGACGAACGACGAGCGCCTCGTGCTCGCCTCATGGCTTGCTGCGGGCGCGCCGGCGCAATGACGAGACGGCGGAGTTGAGCGTGCGTGCGATCCGCGGCCGGCTTCTGACCTTCCTGCGGGCGCCGGGCGGCGCAGGCGATGCGCAAAGCTATCGCTTCATTGAAGACGGCATCATCCTGGTGAAGGACGGCCGGATTGAAGCGGTCGGGCCGGCGCAAGAGGTCGCACCGCGGCTGCCGGCCGGAATACCGGTGGAGGTTTTCGCCGACGCGCTGATCCTGCCGGGATTCATCGACCCGCACATCCATTTCCCGCAGACGCAGGTGATCGCTTCCTACGGGGCGCAGCTGCTCGAATGGCTGGAGAAGTACACCTTCGTCGAGGAACAGAAATTCGCCGATCCAGCGCACGCCGCGCGCAATGCCGAGTTCTTCCTCGACGAACTGGCGCGCAATGGCACGACGACCGCGGTCGCCTATTGCACCGCGCATCCGGGTTCGGCCGACGCGTTGTTCGCCGCCTCGCACAAGCGCAACGCGGGCATGATCGCCGGCAACGCCATTATGAATCGCAACGGCCCGCTTGGGCTGCTGGCGCCCGGCGGCACCGCGATTCCCGACAGCCGCGAGCTCATCCGCCGCTGGCATGGCAAAGGCCGACAGCGCTATGCGGTGACGCCGCGCTTTGCCATCACCTCGACCGACGAGCAGCTCGCGGCGGCGGGTGCACTGCTGAAGGAATTTCCGACCGTCCTGATGCAGACCCATCTCGACGAGAACCACAACGAAATCGAGACGGTGAAGCGGCTGTTTCCCGGCGATCCGAGCTATACCGCCGTCTATGCCCGCTTCGGCCTGCTCGGCCCTCGCTCGCTAATGGGGCATTGCATCCATCTGACCGACGACGAAGTCGCTCTGATGCGCGACAGCCGCGCGGTCGCCGTATTCTGCCCGACGTCGAACCTTTTCATCGGCAGCGGGCTGTTCGATTATCAGCGTCTCGCCGCGGCCGGCGTGCGCATCGCGCTTGCCACCGACGTCGGCGGCGGCACCTCCTATTCCATGCTGCGCACCGCCGCTGAAGCCTACAAGGTGATGCAGTTGCGCGGTCAGAATCTGCCGGCGCTCGCCGCGTTCGACCTGATGACGCGCGCCAATGCGGCGGCGCTCGGCCTCGAAAACGAAATCGGCACGATCGCGCCCGGCGCATTCGCCGATCTCGTCGTGCTCGACGCCCGCGCCACGCCGGCCATGGCGCACCGCATGGAAGTGGCGCGCAATCTCGAAGACGAACTGTTCGTCCTGATGACGCTCGGCGACGACCGCGCGGTGCGGCAAACCTACATCGCCGGCGAGCCGGCGCTGTAGCAGATTTCAGATCGACCGCAGCAATCCGCCATCGCAGGCGATGGCTTGTCCGCAGATATACGCGGCCTGTTCGGAAGCGAGAAACGCGGCCAGCGCTCCGAACTCCTCCGGACGCCCCAGCCGCCGGGCCGGTATCTGCGCCGCGATGGCGTTGACATCAACGCCGAGCGAGCGAATGCGCTCCGTGAGCGTATAACCCGGCATCAGTGCGTTGACCGTGATGCCATCACCCGCGACTTCGCGGCTGAGCGCGTTGATCAGACCGTGCAAGCCTGGACGCAGCGCGTTCGAGATCATGAGGTTCGGCAGCGGCTCGTCCGCCGAAACCGACGTGACGATCATGATCCGCCCCCAGCCGCGCTCGCGCATCGCCGGCAAGCAGCCGCGGATGAGTTGAACCGTGCTCATCCAGAGCCCTTCGAAGGCGCTGCGCCACGCATCGTCTCCCGTCGTGTCGAACGTGCCGGCCGGCGGGCCGCCGGTATTGATGACGAGGATGTCAACGCCGCCGAGACGTTCGTTCGCGCGCCGCAAAATCTCGGCCGCAGCACCGGAGACGGAGAGATCGCCGACAATACCGACGGCGCCGATTTCCTTCGCCGCCGCTTCGATGCGTTCGGCATTGCGTGCGCAAATCGCCACGGCCGCGCCCTCCGACCGCAACGCCTCGGCAATCGCCCGCCCGAGGCCGCGTGACGCGCCGGTCACCAGAGCGCGCCGGTTTGTCAATCCAAAGTCCATCTCCCCTGCCCCTGAGATTTTGGTGAATGCGTTATCGGCGTAACGTGAGCTCGATCGCGCCGAGACCCGCGGCCTCGAAACGATAGGCAGACGGCCGATCCGGAAATTTAGTCGTCACCAGGCTTCCGGTCATGACGAAATCACCGGCGCGCAATCCGGTTCCCGTTCCGGCGAGATGGCCGGCAAGCCATGCCACCGCATGGAACGGGTGGCCGAGAACGTCTCGCCCCGATCCGCGATCGGTGGGCACGCCATCGACAGACACCACGCCCTCAATCGCGGCGAGATCGGGCCAGGATTGCACGAATTCGCCGAGGACGATTCCCGCATTCCATGAATTGTCAGCGATCAGGGACAAAGCATCGAGACCGCTATAGTCGGCATGGCGGTCGTCGACGATTTCGATCGCCGGGCAGACCGCATCGACCGCGGCGGCGACCGCTTCGAGCCCAAGGTGATGCTCGTCGAGCAAAACATCACGGCCGATGCGAACCGCGATCTCGAACTCGAGGCCGATCCTGCCATAGTCGGATGGGCGGACGCTGGCGCCCGATGCGTGAACACGGTCGGCGAGAACCACGCCCGCTATCGGACTATCGATCCCGCACATTTCCTGCATGCGTTTCGAGGTAAGCCCGATCTTGTATCCGGCGGCGCCGGTGCCGCGGCTCCGCATCTGCAGGCGGACATATTCGCGCTGCACCGCATAAGCATCGCCGACATTCGCGATTCCGAAAGCGGCGGCGAACGGACGGAACCTGGCGCCGGTCCGATGCTCGTTCATCAGCACTTCGGCGGCCTCGATCGCTGCGTGTTCCATCATGCCTTCGTTTCGGCTTCGTCGTCAGTGGATCATGCCGCGGCGGTACGTTTCGGCTTCACCACTTCCCGCCGTCAGGCTGCTTTGGTACGTCCACGTGGCAAGTGCTTGTGGCGCGCCGCCTCCAGGCCCGGAGAAGGAACAGGATGCACGAGATCGATACCCTGATCAAACGGCTGCCGAAGTGCGAGTTGCACATTCACATCGAAGGCAGCCTGGAGCCGGAAATGATGTTCGCGCTGGCGCGAAGGAACGGCGTGCGGCTGGCCTACGACTCTGTCGAAGCCTTGCGTCAGGCCTACCGGTTCGGCAACCTTCAGGACTTTCTCGACATTTATTATCAGGGCATGTCGGTGCTGGTCACCGAGCGGGATTTCTACGATCTCGCGTACGCGTATCTGCAACGCGCGCATGCCGACAATGTCCGGCATGTCGAAATGTTTTTCGATCCGCAGGGCCACACCGCGCGCGGCGTCGCCTTTGCCACCGTGATTGGCGGGCTGCACCGCGCCATCGCCGATGCCGGACGTGAACTCGGAATTCAGGCGAGCCTGATCATGTGCTTCTTGCGCCATCTCGACGAGGCCGATGCGGAGAGGACATTGGATTCGGCACTGGCGTTTCGCGACAAGATCGTCGGCGTCGGACTCAATTCGTCGGAGACCGGAAACCCGCCGAGCAAATTCAAGCACGTGTTCGCGCGGGCGCGCGACGCGGGATTGTTCCTCACCGCGCACGCGGGCGAGGAAGGGCCGCCGAGCTATGTGTGGGAAGCGCTCGACCTGCTCGGCGTCGGGCGGGTCGATCATGGTAATCGCTCGCTCGATGACGACGCGCTCGTCGGACGGTTGGCGCGCGAGCGGATGGCGCTGACGGTTTGCCCGCTCTCAAACCTGCGGCTGCGCGTGATCGACGACCTCAAGCACCACCCGCTGCGGCGCATGATGGACAAGGGGCTCGTGGTCACGGTCAATTCCGACGATCCGGCTTATTTCGGCGGCTATGTGAACGAGAACTACCGCGCCGTTTCGGACGCGCTGCAACTTGGGCGCGATGAGGTCATCGCCATTGTCCGCAATGGCTTCGAGGCCTCGCTGATGGCGAGGCCCGAGAAGGACCGCGCGCTTGCGGAGGTCGATCGCGTCCTCGCCGCGGGCGCCTGACGCCGGTTGGCACAGAAAATGTACGGAGAGACGGGAGCCGCGTCCCGATAGCGGCTATTCGCCCGAGAAAACGACCCTGCAACGACCCTACGATGAATAGGAGGCTCGGCTGATACCGGGTACTTGCACTGACCTTCTCTTGTGTTGCTCAAAGTTTGAGCGTTATATCGGTGCGGATAGCACGAAACTTGCATGTCCAGCTTATTGTCCGTCGTCGGTCCGGTCACAGGCAGAATAGGACGCCATGAATCTTCTCAGTCTGGATATCCGCACGCTTCGTTCGCTGATGTCGGTCGCGGACACTGGCAGTATTACCGAAACCGCGCGCCGTCTGGGCCGCACGCAACCAGCGATAAGTCTGCAACTTCAAAGGCTTGAGGAGATCACGGGAAAGTCGCTGTTTCATCATCAGGGGCGCCGGATGGCGCTCACGCCCGAAGGCGACATGGTGCTGGCCTACGCGAAATCGATCATCCGTCTGCACGACGAATTGCTGTCGCGGCTGTCCTCGCCGGAAGTTCAGGGCCACGTCGTGCTCGGCGTCCCCGATCTGTACGCCGCGTACATGCTGCCGCCGGTGCTTTCGGTGTTCAAGGAAGCGTTTCCGAGAATCCAGGTCCAGGTGCGTTGCGCGCTTTCGACGCCGACCGTCGATCGCGTGTTGCGGGGTGAGGTGGACATCGCGCTGGTCACCCGCATGAACGATTTCACCCGCGGCCTCGTGGTGCACCAGGAACAATTGGTGTGGATGGTCGGCGAACACTCCCAGGCCCACCTTGAGGATCCGGTGCCGCTGGCGTTGCTGCCGCCCGGGAACCTCTATCGCGAGCATGCGATCCACCATGTAGAGCGCGCCGGCCGCAAATGGCAGATCGCCTGCGTGAGCGAAAGCGTTAGCGGCTTGCACGCTGCGGTATTCGGCGGCATGGCGGTAACGGTGCTCGGACGTTGCGCACTCGTGACCGGCTTGCGCGAACTGACCGCCGCCGAGGGATTTTTGCCGCTGCCGAAGGTCGATCTGCTGCTTTACAAGGCGCCCGGCGTGACATCGCCCGCGGTGGACGCCCTTCACGACTACCTCGCCCATTATGTCGGGCTGTCTTCCATCGGTCCGGGCGAGAAGCAGACGTTCACCGCGCCAGCCGCCAGCAGAGCCGGCGCCGCGGCCTGACGTGGCCATAGCGGCACGCGACGTTCTCTCGCCGGAGCTTCGATCAGACCGCGAGCGCGGCGCCGCCTCGCGGGCTAGTGCGAGATCATCCAGGGCCGGCTGGTCGGGAAGCTCTTGGTGCCGCCCTTTCCTTTTTTGACCCGGCGGCTCGATATTCCCGAGCAACACGAGCAGCCGGCGCCGTGGCCCGAACCCATCGAGGAGAGTGAACGCGGCGCGTTGGCGCTGCGCTCATTCGTGGCATGGGCGGCACGGGTGGTAGCGGACAGCGTCGAGCAATGCGGCGCCGTCAGGATGACGCGCGGCGCCATTGTTGCGCAGTCCGGACACTCCGATGGCAGCGCGCTTTCCGCCATCGGCCGCATTTGCGTGAATGAGCCGCAACGCTCGCACAGATATTCGTAGACCGGCATGGCAGCTCCTTTGTCACCAGCGCGACAGCGCGGTGAAAGACATTATTTGTCGGGTGACATCGGGATATCGACCCCGCCTTTGACGTGCTTGGTCGGTCCGGCGGCGCTCGGCATGATGTCGAAGTCGAAGATGCCGGTCGGCAGCCAAAGCGTCGCGCAGGCGTTCGGGATATCGACGACGCCGGAGATGTGGCCCTGGACCGGCGCGGTGCCGAGGATCGCATAGGCCTGCGCTTTGGTGTAGCCGAACTTGGTCAGATATTCGATCGCGTTCAGGCAAGCCTGCCGATAAGCGATGTGAACGTCGAGATAGTGTTGCTTGCCCTGCTCGTCGACCGAGATGCCTTCGAAGATCAGGTAGTCGTTGTAGTTCGGCGTGATCGGCGACGGCTTGAAGATCGGGTTTTTGATCCCGTATTTGGACATGCCGCCCTTGATGATATCGACCTGGATGTGCAGCCAGCCCGCCATCTCGATCGCACCGCAGAAGGTGATTTCGCCGTCGCCCTGGCTGAAGTGCAGGTCTCCCATCGAGAGGCCGCCGCCTTTGACGTACACCGGGAAGTAGATTTTCGAGCCGCGCGAGAGATCCTTGATATCGCAGTTGCCGCCGTGCTCGCGCGGCGGAACGGTGCGGGCGCCCTCGGCCGCGACCTTGGCCTTGACGTCTCCCTTCGCGGTTCCGGCGTGCGCCGTGGCGGCGAACGGCGGATTGGCCAGCGGCGGCACGCGTGTCGGATTGGTGGCGATGAAATCCACTTCGCGCTTGTTCCAGGTATCGAGCAGTTTTTGGTCCGGCAGGCAGCCGATCAGGCCGGGATGGATGAGACCGGCGAACTTCACGCCGGGCACGTGACGCGAATGGGTATACAGGCCGGAAATGTCCCAGATCGACTTTTGCGCCAACGGGAAGTGGTCGGTCAGGAAGCCACCGCCGTTCTTCTTGGAGAAGAACCCGTTGAAGCCCCACAGGCTTTCCGGCAAGGCGCCGACATCGAGCAGATCGACCACCAGGAGATCGCCAGGCTCGGCGCCCTCGACTCCGATCGGTCCGGACAGAAAATGCACGATCGACAGATCGATGTCGCGCACGTCGTCGGCCGAATCGTTGTTCTTGATGAAGCCGCCGGTCCAGTCGTAGGTCTCGATGAGAAAATCGTCGCCGGGTTTGACCCAGGCGATCATCGGGATGTCGGGATGCCAGCGATTGTGAATTGCCGGATTCTTGTAAGGCGATTCCGAAAGATCGATCTTGACGAGTGTCTTGGGCATTTTGAGCCTCAAATGGTGAAAAGGAGGTTGTGGATCAGCTTGCCAGCAATTCCTTGAGGGCCTTGTCGAGGAACGCGATATCGTCGGGGCTGGTGCCTGGACCGCCGGCGAAGTGCCCCCAATAGGTGTCGACCACCCGCAGCTCGGCGTTCGGCATGAGCTTGACCTCGTTAACGTTGTCTTCGGGCGGGAAGTAGAGGTCCGTCGAGGCCGGCATGACGATGGCCTTCGCCTTGATGGCGCCGAGAGCCTTGGCCAGGTCGCCGTGGAAGAGCTCGTTGTTGCTGACGTCGCCGTTCTGCCAGGTCCACAGCATGGTCAGGAGGTTGTTGGCGTCCCGGTTCAGGAACAATCCCTCCCAGAAGCCAATAAGGAAATCCTCGAGCGAGGCGTAGCCCATCTTCTCGATGTCGGCCTTGACCCGGTAGAATGTCTGCGAAAAGCCCCAGCCGGCGTAAACGCGGCCGAATGCGCGCAGCCCTTTGTTGGGCGGCTTCTCGTACCAGCCGTCGTTGAAGGCGGCGTCGGCCATGAGAGCCGCCTTGGCGCCCTCGAGAAATACGAAATTGTGGCGCGAGCATTTCGCCGATCCCTGAAACGGCAGGATCCGCTCGACCATATCGGGATAGAGCGCGCCCCAGTGGTAGGTTTGCAGCGCGCCCATCGACCAGCCGGTGACCAGCTTCACCTTCTCGATCCCGAATTTCTCGGTCACCAGCCGATGCTGCTGCCGAACATTGTCGTAGGCGGTGACGTTCGGAAACTTCGGGCCGTTCCACGGCGCCGGCGTGTTGCTCGGCGAGGTCGAGAGGCCGTTGCCGAACAGATTGGGAATGATGATGAAGTATTTCGCCGGGTCGAGCGCCATGCCGCTGCCGACCAGCCACTCGTTTTCATAGTGCTGGCCGGAATACCAGGTCGGATACACGATCACATTGTCGCGCTTGGCGTTCAGCGTGCCGAACGTCTTGTAGGCAAGCTTCGCGCCACGCAGCGTCGCCTTGCATTGGAGGACCACATCGCCGAGTTCGAAAATCTGATAATCACTCACGGTTGCAACTCCTTCGGTTCGCTTTGAACTTCACTGCAAGAGAGGTTGGCGTCACCGCGAGGCGAGGACGCGCGCGTGTTCGATCGGCCAGGTGGCCAGCACCACATCGCCGACGCCGAACGGATTGCTGAAGAACTTCCGCTCCGACACGTAGACGACAAAGTCTTCCTTGCTTCCGGCGTCCAGCATGACTTTGACGAAATAGCCCTGATACTCGATGGCCGTGACGCGGCTCGTCACCGATGCCGTGCCGGCGGTCGCCTGGTCGCCCGGCCGGATCAGATCGATGTCGTCGCGGCGCACCGCGACGAAAATTGTATCTCCGGTATTGAGATGAACGCCCTCGGTCAGCGGCACCTGGATGCCGGAACCGGCGGGCTGGGCCATCACGGCGTGCTGGCCGTTCACCGACTGGATGCGGCCGCTGAGCACGTTCTGGCCGCCGAGAAACTCCGCCACGTACCGATCGTTCGGGCTGTCATAAACATCGCGGGCGCCGCCGGCCTGGCGGATTTTTCCCTTCTCCATGACCACCACGAGATCGGCGAGTGCGATGGCCTCCAGCTGCGTATGCGTCACATGGACGAACGTGATGCCGAGATCGCGCTGCATCTGGCGCAGTTCCTGCCGCATCTGGATGCGCAGGAATTCGTCCAGCGCCGACAGCGGCTCGTCGAGCAGCAGAACCCGCGGCTCGGTGATCGCCGCTCGCGCCAGCGCCACGCGCTGCTGCTGGCCGCCCGACAATTGCGCCGGCAGCCGGTCGGCGAATTCCGACAGCCTGACTTTCTCCATCATGGCGCCGGCGGCCTTGTGCCGGTCGGCCTTGGACATGCCGCGCACCTGAAGCGCGAACGCAATGTTGTCGCGCACGTTCAGGTGCGGAAACAGCGCGTAGGACTGGAACATCATCGCGGTGCGGCGCGCCACCGGCGGCAGGCCGACGACATTCTCGCCGCCGATCAGGATCTCGCCGGCGGTCGGATCGTCGTGTCCCGCAATCATGCGCAGGATGGTGGTCTTGCCGCAGCCCGACGGACCGAGCAGGCAGCAATACGCGCCGTCCGGAATTTTGAGATTCACCCCGTCGACGGCGTTGACGAAGCCGTCGAAGGTTTTGACGACGCCTGCAAGTTCGATATGTCCGGACCCTACCGCCATAGCCTCCCCTTTACGAAGCCGGGACACGGCTTGCTCGCCGTTGCTGGATCTGAGCGATGGTTCCGAGGCAAACGCCGATGATCAGGAATGAAATGATCGTCGTCACCGTGCCGAGCGCGTAGAGCGACGGCGAGGTGACGTTGAGCGTCATGCTCCAGATTTCGAGCGGCAGCGTGTTGAGCGAACCCGCGGTCTGCAGGGTTCTGGCGAACTCGTCGTAGGACAGCGTGAAGCCGAACAGCGCCACCGCGACGAGGCCGGGCGCCAAAATCGGAATCACAACGAGGCGTATGGTCTGCCACCGCGTCGCGCCGAGATCGTAAGCGGCTTCTTCCCAGGCCCGGTCGAAGCGCGACATCACCGCGAACATGACCAGCACGCCGAAGGGCAGCGTCCACGATAATTGCGCGCCGACGGCCGACGTATACCAGGTGGCCTGGACGCCGATCAGACTCATCAGCAGGCCGACACCGATGCTGAGAACGAGGCCCGGAGCGACGAGGCTGCCGATCATCAGATAGAAGACGACCCCGTCACCACGGAAGCGCTGGCGGAAGGCGAGACCGGCCAGGAACGAGACGACGACGGTGATGATCGTGACGATCACTGCGAGTTTCACCGAGCGATCGAACGAACCCTTCACGTCGCCGGTTCGCACCTGGGTGAAGAGGTCGACGAACCAGTGCAGGGAAAAGCCCTTCATGGGGAAAACGAGACCGCCGCGGACATCCTGGAACGAAAGGATGTAGATGCAGATCATCGGCCCATAGAGGGCGAGCACGTAAAGAATGAAGACGGTGAGCAGCACGTAGAAGGTCCACGGCCGGCCGCTCGCACGCGGTGCGATCGCGTGCGACGCAACGGCTCTTGTCGAAGGAGCGGCGCTCACAGCGCGATCTCCTTGCGCACATCGATGGTCCGCAGGATCGCGGTGACGATGAGCGTCACCAGGATCGTCAGCACCACCGCGCTGGCGGCGGCGGACGGATATTGCAGCACGCCGATGTCTTCGTAGAGCGCGCCGACCACCGAGGCCGAACCGCCGCCGCTCATGACCTTGATGACGAAGAAATCGCCCATGACGATGGAGACGACGAAGATCGTGCCGAGCGCGATGCCGTTCTTCGACAGCGGCAGGATAACGAGCCGCATGATGTCGAGGCGGCTGGCGCCGGCGTCGAGCGCCGCTTCCACCACGCGCTTGTCGATGCGGCCCATCGAATTGAAGATCGGCACGATCATGAAGATCGTGAGCTGGTGAACATAGGCGACGACGACCGAAAAGCTGGAGAACAGCAGAAATTCGAGCGGTTCATGCACGACGCCGACCTTGATCAACGCCATGTTGATCAAACCCTCTTTGCCGAGGAGGGGTATCCACGAAATCATGCGGATGATGTTCGAGGTCCAGAACGGCACGGTGCAAAGCAGGAAAAGGCCGATCGCAAGCAGCGGGTTGCGGATGTGGAAGACCAGGAAATACGCGACCCAGAAGCCGATGATCAGCGAGAACAGCCACGTCAGGACCGTGAATTTGACGGTCTCGAGATAGAGGTTCAGCGTCAGGCCGGAGCTGAAGATGTCGATGTAATTCTGCAGCGTCGGGCTGACGATGATGCCGCCGAACCCGTCGCTCTGCAGAAAACTTGCCGCGATGATCACGATCAGCGGCGCCACAAAGAAAGGCACCAGGACCAGCATCAGCGGCGATATGTAAACCCAGCCCAAAACGCCATCGCGCGAGGCCATGATGTCAGTCTCGTACGCTAATTTCAGGAGCCGATCGAAACAGGATGTGGGCCGGCCGGAACGGCGGCCGGCCCGCTCGCATCAGGCGACCTTGAAGTCGTTCCAGCGCTTGTTCATGTAGGCTGCTTCATCCATCAGCGTGTTCCAGCACGAGATGTTGGTCACGCGTGTCACGAAGGAACCGCCGTCGCGCACCGTGCCGGCCTTTTCCATGGGAACGCCATAGGGATCGCTGATCGGGCCCGGGGCCGGCTTGCCTTCGTACCAGTAGGCCCATTCGGTGTCGGTCATGAACTTCTTGGCGGTCGCCGGAACCGGGCTGTAATAGCCGTAGCGGCTGACGAAAGCGCCCTGCCAGCCCGACAGATACCAGTTGAGATACTCATAGGCGGCATCGAGCTTCTTGCCGCTCAGATGCTTCATCAGGCCCATGCCGTTGCACCAGCCGCGATAGCCCTCTTTGCCGTTCTTCACGTTGACGGGGGCGTAGATGCAGGGGATTTCCTTCACCCGCACTGCGGCGACCGCAGGCGACCACATCGACTGGATGATGACTTCGCCGGCTGCCATGAGCTGCACCGACTGGTCGAAGGTCGTCCAGGTCGCGCGGAAATGGCCGTTCTTCTTAAGCTCGATCAACTTGTCCGCGGTGAAGTCGATCTCCTTCTTGGTCATGTTGCCTTTGTTGCCGTACTTGATCAGGTCGGCGCTTTCGAAGCACAGCGCCGCGTCCATGATGCCGATCGCCGGCACGTCAAGGATCGCGGCCTTGCCCTTGAACTTCGGATCGATCAGTTCCTTCCACTCGGTGACTTCGTGACCGACGAGGTCGGGGCGATAGCCGATCGAGTCCGCGTTGTAGACCTGCGGCAGGAAGGTCATGTAGTCGGTCACGCCTTCGTGCAGCTCGGTGTCGGTCGGCTTGGCGATGTACATGGCCTCGTAGGGGGAGATGCCCTGGCGGGGAATCTTGTGACCCTCGAGCTCGCCCTTGGTGAAGATCGGCAGAATGTTATCGAATTCCTTGATCTTCTTGACCTCGATGCCCTGCAGAACGCCGCGCTTGGTGGCGAGCTTCGACTGCCAGCCTTCGACGTCGGCGATGTCGACCGAGTCCGGCTGGGTGATGAAGCGATTGATCGCCGCCGACGTGTCGAGATTCTGCATCGTGACCTTGAAGCCAAGATCCTTCGACGCCTGGTCGCCGATCGCCTTCACCACGGAATAGGAAACGCCGACGTGGCGCAGTTCGATGTCTTTTATTTCCTGCGCCCAGATGGTCGGAAACCCGGTGATGGCGCCGGCGCCGGCGGCGCTGCCGAGCAACGCACCGCCGGCCTTGAGCAGCGCGCGGCGTGACGGCCCTGCATTCACTGCGGCGCGACGGTCTTTCCCGAGAGTAGCTTTCTTGGACTTGGACGGAAGATCACGATCCTTGCTCATAACCTATCTCCCTGCCCGCAATCTCTCGATCGCGCGCACTGTTAAATTCTGAATGTTCCCCAAAAGTGGAGTTTCTTTGCGAGAAAGACTCGTAACACCGATGTTCGGATCAAAAAAATTGGAAATATAAATTCGCTCCATAAGGCGGTCTAATGTGCAAGTTTTAGTGTCAATTGCTGCCTTTCGTATTGTCAGGCCGCCCGCTTTTAAGGCGGCGCACTTCGATAAATTCGCCGAATATGTCAGATTGTTTGCGCAGACGACTGCAGCACATGTCATTGTCGTACGCGCGATTGCCGCACATGCGATTGTCACGCGCGTGTTTCAGGGCGACATCAAGCGGCGTGGTTGACGGGCCGGGAGGTTTCCTCATTCGCGAGTTCTTGTTTTCAGCAATGCTCTCCGCGAGCGCGCTTATGGTCCTGCCGCAATGGTGCGCGGTCGCATCTGCCGAAGAGGCAAATCCCGAACGCACCAGGTTTATGAGTCTCGACGGTCAGACCACGCTCGTCGGATATGTCTTCGCCCCACACGGCAAGAGCGGCCGCGCGCCGGCGGTCGTGATGATGCACGGCCGCGCCGGTGCTTATTCGTCGGAGGCGGATGGACGTTACGACGCTTCGACGTTGTCCAAACGGCACCGCATGTGGGGCGAGCTTTGGGCCAGCCAGGGCTATGTCGCGGTGCTGGTCGACGGATTTGGACCGCGCGGATTCCCGCACGGCTTTCCGCGGTTCAGCTACGATCAGCGTCCGGAATCGCTGAATGAAATTACCGTGCGGCCTCTCGATGCTTATGGCGGCCTCGCCTATCTGCGCACGCGCCGCGATGTCATTAACGATCACATCGGTCTGCAAGGCTGGTCGAACGGCGGCAGCGCCACGCTCGCCAGCATGGCCGAGGTCGCCGCCGACACGCCGGGAGCCGCGATGCGCGGCCCCACGACCGGCTTTCGCGCCGCTCTTGCGTTTTATCCGGCCTGTGGGTTGAAGGGAATGTTCGAGGATGGTGGTTACAAGCCTTACGCGCCCGTCCGCGTGTTACAGGGTGACGCCGACGAAGAGGTATCGCCCAAGCGCTGCGCGACCCTGGTTGAAAAGAGTCGCGCCTCGGGGGGCGATATCGAAATCAAACTTTATCCGGGCGCCACGCACGATTTCGACGATCCGGGGCGCTCGCGGCAAAGCGTCGAAGCCAATGTTGCAGCGAAGGCCGACGCTTTGGTGCGGGCGCAGACTTTTTTCGCCCAACAACTGGAAGGCCGGACGCCGAAGTAGCGTCGGTGGCGCGCCGGCCTAAAAGACCACTCGCCCAAAACACCCACGACCGGCCATTCGATCTTTCGAGATGGAGACAATGCCATGGCGCAGCACGGACCAGCGGACGCACCAAACTTCAAGGAACTTGAGCGGCGGGGCTGGGGCGCCAAGGCCGACATCTATGATCAGTTTGCCGGACAGATCACCGTCGGCGCCGCAGAGCCGCTTCTTGATGCCGCCGGCGTCGGTGCCGGCATGCGCGTCCTCGACGTGGCCTGCGGGCCCGGCTACGTCGCCGCCAGCGCCGCCGCGCGCGGCGCGCATGTGATCGGAGTAGATTTCGCGGCGGATATGGTCGGCGAGGCACGGCGCCGCTATCCGGGGATCGAATTTCGCGAGGGCGACGCTGAAAACCTTGCGTTCGACGCGGCAAGCTTCGACGCCGTCGTCTGCGCCTTCGGCATTCTCCATATCGCCGACCCTGATAAAGCGATTGCTGAGGCCTATCGGGTGCTGCGTCCGGATGGACGTTATGCCTTCACGGTCTGGATGGGTCCCGACCGGCACGATTTTTTCGCGATCGTCCTCAAGGCAATCGAGAAGCACGGCAACATGCAGGTGTCGCTGCCGCCGGCGCCGCCGATCTTCCGTTTCAGCGACGCCGCCGAATGTCGCAACACGCTGACGCGAATTGGCTTCGTGGACGCCTCCGTCGTCGAGTTGGCGCTCGAATGGCGCGCGCCGTCGGTCGAGGCCATCCTCGATTTCATGTACAAGAGCACGGTGCGGACAGCGATGGTGCTTGAGCGCCAGACTCCCGACGCACTCGATCGCATCCAGGGAGCGATCCGCGACGATGCTGAGCGCTTCGCGCGCGGGGGCGCCTACCAGATTGCGTGGCCGGCCGTGCTCGCCGTGGCGCGCAAGCCAAACCCGGCGAGTTCCTGAAAGCCGCCTGGGCCGAAGTCCGTTCTCCAAAGCGACCGGAACTTGTCTTGGCGTGTTGTCGATACGGCCCGGACTGTGTCACACTGTCGACGTACGGGAATCAGTATAGCTTCTACAGAGTTGCCGGCCCGCCGCGGGTGCCTGTTAGACCGGTGTTGGGACGCAAAAACATATTCACCGTAAGCAAGGAGCTCTTCTATAGCCGTTCTGACGTTAAAGGTTATCGCGAGTTCTTCTGCAATTGCATGGGCCCGGCGCGACAATCGAGAGCGACCATCCAGGGATCGACGCACTGCTCGGCGATGTCCGCGGACAAATTTCGGATCAAGGCATTGTTTCGGACAAACCTGCTGCTACCGAGGTCTACTTCAGGAGAGGTGGTTTTATTCGGGGGGCGGGTTACGGCGGGGGATTTCGCCGCGGCGGTTTTTTGAAATACTAGAACCTCTGTCGATCTTTATCTCCGGCAGTTTCGGTATAGCGCATGTCGGCTAACGTCCCGGAACATGCCGCCTTCCACAGTCAGCCAATCGCGCAGCTACTGATTAAAGTAGCGACGCGATTGCGACGATCGACGAGAAGCCGGCGCTTATCGCTCCATTCTACAATGGCCTATTCGACCTGTGGCTGGAGGCAAACCGCTACAAACGGACGGTCAACATCCGCGTCGTTACCGACATGGTCACGGCGCTGCTCGGCAACGACGCGCCGACCGAGGGCGTGGGTTACAAGCCCATCGAACTGTGCACGATCATGACCGATGGGACGGTGGAGGCCCACGACGTGCTGCGGATTGCAGGCTCCGGCGTCACGCGGACGACGTTCAACATCTTCGACAATGCCATCGACGATGTGCGGAATGAGCCGCGCTGGAAAGACGCACGCGAGGCTTCGATCAATCTCAGCGCCAAGTGCCGGGAATGCAAATTCATGAATGCCTGCGGCGGCGGCTATCTTCCGCACCGCTTCTCCAAGAACAACGGTTACGACAATCCGTCCGTCTATTGCGACGACCTGTACGCAATGTTTGAAAACATGCAGTCAGTGCTTGAGCGCCATGTTTACGTCAGCAAGCCTGGCGGCGAACGGCTCAACGTCGGGGACGAGTTGGCGCGCACGTCCATTTAATGCCTGCGCCGTCGCCACTTCCGTGAGCCTTGGTTGCGCGAAAACGCGCTAGTGATAACCGATGTCGGCGCGCACCTTGCCGCGGAACACCCAGTACGACCACGCCGGTGTAGAGCAGCACTACCGGCAGCAGCACCAGCGTGCCGATCAAAAGAAACGCCTGCGTGCTCTGCGACGCCGCGGCCTGATCGAGCGTAAAATGCCGCGGCACGATCATCGGCCACAAGCTGATGGCGATGCCAAGATACGACATCAGGAACAGGCCCAACGCGGCAATGAACGGCGCGTATTCCGACCGGTTGTTGAGCGACCGCCATTCATAGACGACGAGCGCGGCCGTTATCAGCGGCACCGGCGCCAGTATCGCGATGTTCGGCCAGGTAAACCATCGGTGCGCGATGTTTGCGTCGATGTAGGGCGTCCACAGGCTGACGACGGCGACCGCAACCGTCACGCCGATCAGGCAATAGCGGCCGAGCCGCCGAGCCCAGTCCTGCAATTCGCCCTCGGTCTTGATGATCAGCCAGCCGGCGCCGAGCAGACTGTAGCCGAACATCAGCGCAATCCCGGCGAAAATGGAAAACGGCGTGAAGCAGTCGAACGAACCGCCGGCGAATTGCCGCCCCTCGACTTCGAATCCCTGGATGAATGCACCGAGGACGACGCCCTGGGAAAAAGCCGCGAGCGCGGAACCTGCGGCGAAGGCATGATCCCAGAACGTGCGGCGCTCGGCGTCGCGATAGCGGAACTCGAAAGCGAGCCCGCGAAACACCAAGGCGAGCAGCATCAGCAGGATCGGAAAATAGACCGCAGGAATGATGATGGCGAACGCCAGAGGAAACGCGGCCAGCAGACCGACGCTGCCGAGGATGAGCCAGGTTTCGTTGCCGTCCCAGAACGGCGCGATCGAGTTCATCACCAGTTCGCGCGCCCGGCGGTCGGGCGCAAAATTGTAGAGCATCCCGACGCCGAGGTCGAAACCGTCGAGCGCTACATAAAGAAAGACGCCGACCGCGAGGATGGTGGTCCAGATCGGTACAAGGCTGAGCGACGGCGTCATGCTGCGCCCTCCGGCGTAACAGACGCCAAGGCTTCGATCGGTGATTTCGGCTTGCCGGCGGCAATCGGCGATATCTCGTCGGACGGAACCGGGCCGCGCCAGACCAAGCGGAGCATGAGCCAGAGTCCGAATGGATAAACGATGAGATACACCGCCACGTACATCAGCAAGGACAGGAGAACATTCGCTCCGGTCAGCGACGGCGTGACCGAATCCGCCGTTCGCATCAGGCCATAGACCGTCCAGGGCTGCCGTCCGACTTCCGTCGTAGTCCACCCGGCGATCACGGCGATGAATCCAAGACTTGCCGTGAACTGACAAAGCCGCAGGTACCATCGCGTCCGGTCAAGCTGGCCGCGCGCCAGCAGGAACAGACCGGTGGCGACGACAATCAGCATCAGCACGCCGACGCCGACCATGATCCGGAAGGCGAAATAGACGACCGCAACGGGAGGCCGCTGATCGGCGGGAAAGTCCTTGAGGCCTTTGACTTCGCCGTCCCAGGAATGCGTGAGGTAGAGACTTCCGAGTTCCGGTATCGCGATCTCGCCGAGGTTGCGCTCCGCCGCCTGGTCGGGCCAGCCGATGATCGAGGCGGGCACGCCGCGGCCGCCGTCCCACAGGCCCTCGATGGCGGCGAGCTTCGCCGGCTGATATTCCAGCGTGTTGAGGCCGTGCTGATCGCCGAGCACGAGTTGCAGCGGCACGAAAATCGCCAGGAACCACAAGGCGAGCCGCAACATCACGCGGCCTTCGTCCACCCACTGGCCGCGCCGCACCGTGTAGGCGCCCACGCCGAGAACGACGAACGCCGTCGTCACGTAAACGGCGCCGACCGTGTGGGCCAGCCGGTACGGCAGCGACGGACTAAAAACGATATGAAGCCAGTCCTTGGGAAAGAAACGGCCGTCGATCAGTTCGTAGCCGCTCGGCGTTTGCATCCAGCTATTGGTGGCAAGAATCCAGAACGCCGAGGACAGCGTGCCGGCGGCCACCAGCACCGCGGCGACGAAATGGACCGATGGCGGCACGAGCTTTCGGCCGAACAGCAGGACGCCGAGGAAAGTCGCCTCCAGAAAAAACGCCGTCAAGCCTTCGTAGGCCAGCAGCGGCGATATCACGTTGCTGGCGGCGTCGGAAAATCGGCTCCAGTTGGTGCCGAACTGAAACGGCATGATGATGCCGGACACGACGCCCATGCCGAACGAAATCGCGAAAATCTTCAGCCAGAATTGCGACAGGTGCAGAAAAATCGGACGCTTGGTCAGCGCGAACGCGCCCTCGAGGAAAGCGATGAAGGACGCCAGACCGATCGTGAAAGCCGGAAGCAGGATGTGCCAGCCCACGACCCACGCGAACTGGAGGCGCGACAGGAATTCAGGATCAAGACGCATCGTCCGGCATCCTTTCGCTGGCCCGCATCTTCGCTGGCCAACAGCGCGTCACGATCGTCGCCGCGCGCGAACAGGCCTGAGCGGAATTCTATACCAGCAAGTTTGTGTCCGCGATGACGTTCGGGTGCGACAAGCTGGCCGATCCATCGGTATCGCCAAAACTGGGCGTACCCAGTGGCGGCAAAAGGGCAAAAACCGCACTTGCGCAACAGAACGAAGGCGGTTTGTGACCAACAATATTACTCAGGATTAGTGCCGTCACGCGGCGCGTCAATCGACCGACCGCTACATCTCAGTTAGTGGGCGTCGATCAAGTTGTTACCGGTGCGCAATTCGATATACGGATGCCGCACCCTCGACGCCACGCAGCGACGCATCGAAGGCGGCGACTTCGCGGCCGGAGAGAAGATCGCGGACTCCCGGCGCAGTATAGAGCGCTTCTGAGACGCAGATGTCGCCGGCATCCGCCAGCGACTGCACGCGGGCGGCAACATTAACGGTCTGGCCGAAATAATCGAGGTTATCGTTCAGGGTCACGGCGATCGACGGGCCGCAATGGGCACCAATTTTGAGGATTATGTCCGGATCGGTGCGCTCGTGATTGAAGCGATCAATGTCCGCAATGATGTGCAGCGCCGCCGACACCGCGTCGGTCGGCCGGGAGAAGACCGCCATAACGGCGTCGCCGATCGTCTTGACGATGGCGCCGGCATGTTGCTGCGCGATGCGGTCGAGCAAGGCGAAATGTGCGCGGACGAGGGCGTAGGCATTGAGATCGCCGAGACGTTCGTACATGGCCGTCGAACCCTTGAGGTCCGTGAACAAAAAGGTCACTTGCCGGATGCCAAGACCCTCGCTTTCGTCCACACGCTCGGAGCGGAACAGGCGCCGGAATGTCTGCCGCGCGAGCAACGAGCCTCCGGAAACGTAGGGCTCGAAATCGAGCGCCGGCTTGACCGTCTGGGCGACGATTTCGGGCGGCCAGTTGATCAGCAGCAGCGCGCCGCGGGTGGATCCGGTATTCTCTACCTCTATCACGACGGGCCCGGGCGGCACGGCAGAGAGCGCTGGCAAAAAGTGCCGCCCGTCGTAGATGATGCGCAGCAGCGTCGGCGTCGTCACGGGGTCGCCGCTGACCGGCAGCATGAGTGCCGCCTGCGTTTGGATATTTACGCCCGACAGGGCACCGGGACCGAGTTCGGCCTTCAACGTGGTGCGGGTGCCAGGCGGCAAGAAGGTCAGGCCGCGCACCAACCCCTGGAGAACCTCTAGAAAGCGAGTCTGCTGGCCTGGCAACCGCCCATCGGAGGCGAAGCGCAGCTTCCAGTGGAAATCTTCGACCGAGACCGAGTCGGGATCGTGAAACGGCAGATGACGGAGTTGCGGCGAGACCGAGAAGGTGACTTCGATGAAATCGTCGAGGTCGGTTTCGCCGGAGACGTCGCACAGCCCGCATACATAATGGGTCTTCAGGGTGCGCAAGGCCCCGAAGCTGTCGAGCACCATGCCGGATTGGGGGCACAGGACGTCCCACTTCATGTCGAACAAGCCGCAGCGGGTTGCGTGCAGGAACAGGTCGATGCTTTCCGGTTCTGCTACGCCATAGCCGCGCGCGAAGGCGAGCGGATTGACACGGTAAAGATCGAGATCGTCGCTGCTTCTGATCAGGCTTTCAAACTTTGAAATCACACGCGGGCTCCAGGCCCGGGCCTGCTCCATTTCGGTCATCTTGCTATCGAGAAGGCGCTGCTGGATTTCTGACATCGTGTGCCTTGGCTCAACGCATCTGATCGAGGGTTTCCTGGATGAACGGCCTACCCGCGACATTCGAGGTTAGTTGCGCTGCGCCTGACCCGTTCTTAAACCGAAATTTGCGTGCTGTCCCTCCACTATCGCCACTGTAGGCTCCGGTTGCATCGCACCGCAGCAAATTGGGCCGCCCAGTCAGAGTGTGTTCATGAGCGTCATTTTCAACGTTCTGGCCGGACGTCTGCTCTGACCCCGAAAGCGTCGAAACCGGCGAGCGGCTGAAGCCGTCGAAACGTGCCAAAAAACGACATCAAGTTACTGGCCAGGACAAGCGTCGTCTCGGCGCGGCAATGCGTCAATGAGAGGAGGGGTCTTATCCCCCACGTTGCACTCCTCCGGCGCCAACCGAGACGTGCGAATTCGGTGGGGGCGCCCGCGGGCGACTGCTTTCAAGGCCCGCCACGACCGCCAGCACTTCGCCACACCGTTGTACTCGCAAAGGTCCAGAGGTGGCGACCTTGACGCGAAGTCGGTATGATTTCCATCAACCTTGTTAAGGGAGCCCTCATGAAACTCACGCTTTGTTACGCGCCGATCGCATGCTCGCTTGTACCGCTGATTAACCTCAACGAAGTCGGCGCGTTGTTCGAGGTGCGCAAGATCAACTTGCGCAAGGGCGACAACATGACGTCGGATTATCTGGCGATGAATCCGCTGCACAAGGTGCCCATACTGATTGTCGACGGACGCGCGCTGACCGAAAACGTCGCCATCAACACCTATATCGCGCGGACCTACCCCGCGGCCAAACTGTTCCCGTCCAAGTCAATGGACGAACTGGAAGCCATTTCTTTGATGGGCTGGTTCAGCGGCGGCATTCATCCGCATCTGACCCGCATCTTCAATCCGACAAAATTCTGCGACGCACCTGACTCGGAGGAAGCCACGCGCACGTTGGCAAAGAAGGCGCTGGAGGAGAATTTCGCCGCCGCCGACAAGCGGCTTGCCGGCCGCGAATTCTTCTTTGATCATTTCACTGCCCCGGACGCGCATTTCTTTTGGTGCACGCGCCGCGCCACGCAGCTTGATTTCAAGGTGGATGGCTATGCAAACGTCGTCGGGCACCATAATCGCCTGCATCAACGCAACAGCGTGAAAAAGGCGCTCGCGTTCGAGAAGGAGACAATGGCGGAATTCGCGAAGGCGTGAAGGGAACGACTATGATGAGTCGCCGCAAAAAATGTCCACTACTCGATCACCTCGTCGGCAGAGATGCGACGCGAAAGAGCCCAGCAGCCCCTCGATTGATAGCCGCGTAGTGAGCTAGATTAGGCGGGCTAGGACAGGGTCCACGAGAGAAGACTCGATGAACACAGTCAAAGACGCTCTGGCCCAAAAGAGTGGCGCCCTGATCCATGTTCGTTCCGGCGACATGGTCGTCGAAGCCTTGCGCCAGATGCGCGACAACCGGGTCCGGTCGGTGCTGGTCATCGACGACGACGTCCTGGTCGGTATCGTGACCCAGGGTGACTGCGCCATAAAGGTGCTACTGCCCGGGCTCGATGCGAAGCAGACTCCGGTTGGCCAAGTGATGACGGGCAACCCGGTGACGGTCAAGCCGGACGACCAACTGGGAGGCTGCATGGCAATGATGGCTGCGCGCGGCTTTCGCCATCTACCAGTGCTGGACGCGGGCAAGGTCGTGGGCGTGATCTCGATTGGAGACGTCGTCAAGGACATCATCCGAAATTTGGAGCACAACCTGGGCGACCTGATGGGCTACATCATGACGGACGGCCCCGGGGGCTGACAGATGAACCGCGGTGCCGTCGCCGGCGTTGCTGCAGATGTCCGTTCCGGGTCAATAACGAACATCGCGTTACTTCGGCGTGATGTCCGCTTTGCTGCCGGAAGCGAATTTTACGCCGGCTGAAACGCCGGGCTCTCCTGCGGCACGGAGACCTGTTCGCTCACGACAAGGAGTTGTGCCGCTAGTGCCGCCGCGATCACGGCGGGCTCCTTGCCTTTGATCTCGGCAATGCCGATCGGACAAATCAGGCGGTCGAGTTCACTCTCGCCGATGCCCATCTGCCGGGCAAAACTGGCGAACCGCGCCCGCTTTGTCTCGGAGCCGATCAGGCCGACGAAGTCGAACGTCCGCCGCCGCAGCGCCGCGACGGTGATGTCGAAATCAAGCGCGTGCGAGTGCGTCATGACGACGACCAGCGCATCGCGCGGCGCTTGCGTGAGTTCGAGCGCCGCAGCATTCGTGCAAACGGTGACGACATTCTGCGGAACGTGTTGCGGAAACTGCTCCGGCCGTCCGTCGATCCAGCGCACGGTGAAAGGCAGCGGCGCCAGTGCCAGCACGACCGCGCGGCCGACATGACCGGCGCCGAACAGCAGCACCGGCGTGGTCACCTCCCCGAAGCGTTCGCGGAACGGCATCTTGCCGAACGTCGAGACGGCCGTTGCCATTTCCCCGCCGGCGGCGCCCGGCACCGCGAGAACGCGAAAAATGCGTCCGGCGTCATCGACACGGCTGACGGTCTCGAAGGCCCCGACTTTCTCGGCCGCCTCGAAACGCCGCGCCGTCGCGAGGTCGTTGCCGTCGAACGTTTCGGTGAGCGTTTTCACCAGGCCGCCGCAGCACTGACCGAGATTTGGCCCGAGCGGCCAGTCGCGGAACCGCGCCTTGCCGCGGCCCGCCGCCAGCGCCGCGCGCGCCTCGTCAATCGCCTCGTATTCCAGCCGGCCGCCGCCGATGGTGCCGTAAAATCCGCCGTCCGGCCGCAGCACGATGCGCGCGCCGCTTTCGCGCGGAACCGACCCGGCGGCGCCGACCACGCTGACCAGACCGGCGGCGCCGTGCCGCTCGATGGTCTCCCGGATGCGGGTCCAGACTTTTGCCATTTCAGGCCTGTCTCAAGCGTTTCGCGTCTTCAAGCGTTTCGCGTCTCGATGAGCGGCGCCAGCAGGGCCGCCGCATCGACCGGGCCGACGGCCTTGAGGATCGCTTCCGGAGTTGCGGGGGCGTCAAGCGCCACCGGCTTGCCCGGATGCAGCGAATGTATCGCGTCGGCGATCGCCGCAAACACCGAAATTCCCAACATCAGCGGCGGCTCGCCGACCGCCTTGGAACGATAGATCGTCTCTTCCCGGTTACTGCCGTCGAACAATGCGACCCGGAAGTCCACCGGCACATCGGAGGCGACCGGTATCTTGTAGGTCGAGGGCGCATGCGTCAGCAAGCGGCCCTTGTCGTCATATACGAGCTCTTCCGTCGTCAACCAGCCCATGCCCTGGATGAAAGCGCCTTCGATCTGGCCGATATCGAGCGCCGGATTGATGGAGCGGCCGACGTCGTGAAGGATGTCGACGCGCCGGACTTTCATCTCGCCGGTAAGGATGTCGATCTCGACCTCGCTGCACGACGCGCCGTAGGCGAAATAGAAGAACGGCCGGCCTTTGCCCTTGTCGCGATCCCAGTGCAGCTTCGGCGTCTTGTAGAAGCCGGCCGCCGAAAGGTGCACGCGCGCCGCATAGGCCTTCTTGGTCAACTCGCCGAACAGGACGCTTTCGTTGCCGATGAACACACGGTCGTCGCGGAACGAGATCAGGTCTTCGGCGACATTCCATGTCTCGCTGGCAAAACGCGTCAGCCGCGCCTTGATTTCGCGCGCCGCCAGCATGCACGGCCATGCCGTTCAGATCGGTGCCGGACGATGCCGCCGTGGCCGACGTGTTCGGCACCTTGTCAGTGGATGTGGCGGTGATGTGCACGCGATCGAGCCCGATGCCGAATTCCTCGGCCGCCACCTGGGCGACTTTCTGAAACAGGCCCTGGCCCATTTCGGTGCCGCCGTGATTGAGATGCACCGACCCGTCCTGATAGACGTGCACCAGCGCGCCAGCCTGATTGAGGTGCGTGAGCGTGAACGAAATGCCGAACTTCACCGGCGTCAGCGCGATCCCTCTTTTCAGGATCGGCGAGCGAGCGTTGTATTCGTTGATCTCGTTGCGGCGCCGCCGATAGTTGGACGAGCGTTCGAGCTGATCGATCAACCGCGGCGCAGTGTCCTGGTCCTCGACGGTTTGCCCGTACGGCGTGACGTCCCGGCCGGGGCTGTAGAGATTGGCCTTGCGGACATCGAGCGGATCGAGGCCGAGATTCCAGGCGATCGCGTCGATCACGCGCTCGATCGCCATCATTCCCTGCGGGCCGCCGAAACCGCGAAACGCGGTATTCGACACCGTGTTGGTCTTGATGCGGCGCGTATTGATTCTCGATACCGGCAGGAAATACGCGTTGTCGGAGTGGAACATGGCGCGATCGACAACGCCGATGCTGACATCGGCGGAACAGCCGCAGCGGGCGTCGAGGTCGAGATCGACGGCGCGAATGCGGCCGTCGATGTCGTAGCCGACTGCGTATTCGACCGCAAAATCGTGCCGCTTGCCGGTCATCGCCATGTCGGCGTCGCGATCGAGCCGGTACTTGCAGGCGCGGCCGGTGACGCGCGCCGCGAGCGCCGCGATCACCGCCCATTGCGTCGCCTGGGTTTCCTTGCCGCCGAAGCCGCCGCCCATCCGGCGCACGCGGCAGGTGACGAACGAGTCCGGCACCGCGAGGACGCGGGCAACGATGTGCTGCACCTCGCTCGGATGCTGGGTCGACGAATAGACCAGCACCGCGCCGTCTTCACCGGGAACGGCCAGCGCGATCTGACCTTCCAGATAAAAATGCTCCTGGCCGCCGATATAGATCTTTCCCGTGCTGCGCCGCGGCGATTCCGCGATCGCGCCTGCGGCATCGCCGTTGATGAAAGCGTAGTCCGGCATCACGACCTCGCCGGACGCCCGGCCCTGCTGCACGGTGACGTTCGGCTTCTCGGCGTCGACTTCGATCTTGCCGCGCAGCACTGCGCGGCGCGCGGCATCGCGCGATGGTGGCGACGACCGCGAACACCGGCTGGTTATGGAAATCGACACGGTCCTGCACGAAGACCGGCTCGTCGGCGCTGGCGGGCGAAATATCGTTCTTTCCCGGAATGTCGCGCCGCGGTTATGACCGCGACGACGCCGGGCGCTTTCTTCACTTCGTCGAGATCGATGCGCCGAAGAACGCCGCGCGCCACCGGCGCGCCGCCGACGGCGATATGCAGCGTGCCCGTCGGCTCCGGAATGTCGTCGATATATTCGGCAGCGCCCTGGACGTGCTTGGCGCCGCTGTCGTGCGGCAGCGGCTTGTAGACATGGCGCAGCGGCGCCTCGAGGACGGCATCACTCGGCCGCATGGGCGACGATCCGGTGATCTGCGACGCGGGTGACACTCGAGTTGATGCCGGCCAATTTCGGCGATGCGCCTTGATGACCAGATTGCCGGCCACACGGCTGCGGTAATCCGCACTGGCGCGTAGATCGGTCAACGGCGTGAAGTCTTTGGCGATGGCTTCGGCGGCCAGACTGCCAGCGGCTGCGTATCGGTAAGCGACAGATCGCGCAGGCTTTCCTCGACCGCCTTCGCGCGCTTCGGGATTCCCGCCATGCCGCCGAACGCGATTTTAGCGTCGGCGATGCGGCCGCCTTCGACGGTGAAGCAGAATGCCGCCAGCACTGCGGAGATGTCCTCGTCGGTGCGCTTGGTGATCTTGTAGGCGCGAAAAAGGGCGCCGGCCGGCAGCTTCGGCACCAGCAGCCGGCGCACGAATTCCCCGGGCTGGCGATCCTGTTTGCCGTAATCGATGAAGAATTTCTCCAGCGGCAATTCGCGCACGCCGATCGTCGCGGCGCAATTCAACCGTGGCGCCCAGCGCGATCAGCAGCGGCGGCAGATCGCCGATCGGCGAGCCGTTGGCGATGTTGCCGCCGACGGTGCCGGCGGCGCGGACCTGGAACGAGCCGAACCGCCGCAGCACCTCCGCGATATCGGGATCGATGGAGCCGAGCACCGGAGCGGCGCGCGAAAGCGACACGATCGCGCCGAGCGCATAGCCGCTCGCGCTCTCCTCGATGCCGGAAAGCTCGGCGACACGGCCGACGTGAATGATCTTTTCCAGCGGCGTCAGTTTTTTGGTGATCCACAGCCCGACGTCGGTCGCGCCGGCGACGATCGTTGCATCCGGGTGCTGCGCATAAAGCTGCGCCAGCGATTGCTCGCTCGCCGGCGCAGCAAAAAACGACTGCGGCGTCGCCGACAAAAACATCGGCCTTGTCGTCAAGCGCACGAACCGCTTGCAGCCGCGCCGCAGCATCGCGCGTGAAGCGATCGTCGGCGGCGACGTCGCAGACTTCCAGCGCCGCGTCGACGATCGGCCGATAGCCAGTGCAGCGACATAGATTCCCGGCTAGCACGTCGTTGAGTTCGTCGCGGCTCGTGCTGCCCGTCGCACTCCTGATAGTGGGCGAACAGGCTCATCACGATACCCGGCGTGCAAAAACCGCATTGCGAACCGTGCTGACGCGCCATCGCCTCCTGCACAGGATGCAGCACGCCGTCGTCGGCAAGATCCTCGACGGTGATCAGTTCGGCGCCGTCCAACTGGCCGAGCAGCGTGATGCACGAATTGAGCGGCTCGTGAACGAGGCGGCCGTCGCGCTCGCGCACGACCACGACGGCGCAGGCGCCGCAATCGCCTTCAGCGCAGCCTTCCTTGGTGCCGGTCGATCGCTCCTGCAAACGCAGCCAGTCCAACACGGTGGCGCGCGGGGAAAATCCGTCAAGCCGCACGGTGCGGCCGTCTCTTAGAAATTGCAGGACTTTTCTGGCCATGGATCGGCGCCGCGCACCTCTGCCTAACCGCAGGGCATTTGCGCACAACACACGCAGCAAGGCAAGCAATTTGCCAATGGTTCAATGCACTTAGCAAGATTCAGCTCCCTTTTGCGAAGCCCTGAACCATTGTCGGATCAGGAGGATTTGCCAGCCAATGCCGCGGCGTCGGGCACGGCATGAATCGTGCAGCGTTTTGACGCTAATGGACCTGAACACAATCACCGGCATCGCGAGGCCGCGCCACCGCGCGGAGTTGCCGTCATGGAGCGCCGGCGACGCATGGCTCGCCGGCGGCACGTGGCTTTTCTCCGAGCCGCAAACGAAGATCAGCCGGCTGATCGACATTGCCGATCTCGGATGGCCGCCGCTGGAGGTGAGCGAGGAAGGCTTGCGGATCGCCGCGACCTGCAAGATCGCCGAACTGGACGGAATGTCTTTTCCGCCCAACTGGACCGCGGCGCCGTTGTTCAATCAGTGCTGCCGCTCGTTTCTCGCGTCGTTCAAAATCTGGAATATGGCGACCGTCGGCGGCAATCTCTGCATGTCGCTGCCGGCCGGACCGATGATCTCGCTCACCGCGGCGCTCGACGGCGTGTGCACGATCTGGACGCCCGAAGGCGGCGAGCGTCAGGTCACCGTGCGCGACTTCGTGCTGGCGCCACTGCGCAACGTTCTCCAGCCGGGCGAACTGCTTCGCGCCATCGACTTGCCGCTGTCGTCGCTCCGCCGCCGCACCGCATTCCGGCAGATCGCACTCAGTCCGCTCGGACGTTCCGGCGCGCTCGTGATCGGCACGCTGTCGCCCGACGACGGATCGTTCGCCTTGACCGTGACCGCTGCGACGCCGCGCCCGATCTGTTTGTCGTTTCCAAATCTTCCGACGCGTGCCGCGTTGGACGCGAAACTCGAAGCCGAAATTCCGCAGGAGCTTTACTACAACGACATCCATGGCGCGCCGGCATGGCGGCGGCATGTGACGCGGCTGTTCGCGGAAGAGATTCGCCGCGAACTCGCCGGCAACGGTGCGGGTGCCATATGACTTTTGTCGTCAATGGCAAGAACCACACCGCCGAGCCGCGGGCCGGCCAATGCCTGCGTACATTCCTGCGCGAGCTCGGATGTTTCGGCGTGAAAAAAGGATGCGACGCCGGCGACTGCGGCGCCTGCACCGTGCTGGTGGACGGCGATCCGGTACACTCGTGCCTGTTTCCCGCCTATCGCGCCAGGGAACGAACGATTACGACGATCGAAGGACTGGCGCCCAATGGCGAACTCCATCCGATGCAGGAGGCATTCCTGCAGGCGCAGGGTTTCCAGTGCGGATTTTGCACGCCCGGAATGATCATGACGGCGTCGACGCTGAACCAGTCGCAGCGTCAGGATCTCGCCTGGGCACTGAAGGGCAACATCTGCCGCTGCACCGGTTACGGCGCCATCGAAAACGCCATTCGCGGCGTCAGCCAGATCGAAACCGCGGAAGCCGGCAATGCCTGCGGCCGCAGCGTGCCGGCGCCGGCGGCGCGCGCCGTGATCAGCGGCGCTGCGCGCTACACGCTGGACGTCGCACCGGCCGGTCTCCTGCATCTCAAGCTGCTGCGCTCGCCGCATCCGCACGCGCGGATCAGATCGATCGGCAAGGACGACGCGCTCGCGGTGCCGGGCGTGCGCGCCGTCCTGACCTACGAGGACGCGCCGGCAAGGCTTTATTCGACGCGCCCGCCATGAGAACCCAAGCGTCGATCCCGACGACACCGCGGTGCTGGACAGGATCGTGCGTTTCGTCGGCCAGCGCGTCGCCGCGGTGGTGGCCGAGAGCGAGGCCGCCGCCGAAGCGGGCCGCGACCGGCTGGTCGTGGACTACGAAATCCTTCCCGCCGTGTTCGATCCGGAGGCGGCGATGCAGCCGGGCGCGCCGGTCATTCACGACAAGGGACCGGAAGCGCGCATCCACAATCCGAAGCGCAACATCGCCGGCGAGGTCCACGGCGATATCGGCGACGTCGAGAAGGGATTTGCCGAGGCCGATGTCGTGTACGAAGGCACTTATCTGTCGCACCGCGTCCAGCACGCGCATCTGGAAACGCACTGCGCGATCGGCTGGCTCGACGAGGCGCAGCGGCTCAATATGCGGTCGAGCACCCAGACGCCGTTCCTCACGCGGCGGGCGCTGGCCACGCTGTTCGATCTCGATCCGGCAAAGGTCCGCGTGCTCTGCGAGCGCGTCGGCGGCGGCTTCGGCGCCAAGCAGGAAATGCTGGTCGAGGATATCGTCGCGCTCGCCGTGTTCAAAACCGGCCAGCCGGTCAAGCTCGAATTCACCCGCGAGGAACAGTTCATCGGCGCGACGACGCGGCACCCGATGCGGGTACGCATCAAGGTCGGAGCGCGGCGCGACGGCCACCTGACCGCCATGCAGATGCACGTCGTCTCCAACACCGGCGCCTACGGCAATCACAGCTTCACCGTTCTCAATCACGCCTGCGGCGAATGCTTCGCCGTCTATCGCTGCGACAACAAAAAGATCGACGGCTATGCGGTCTACACCAACACCGTGCCGAGCGGCGCCTTCCGCGGCTACGGCCTGCCGCAAACCAATTTCGCGGTTGAATCGGCGATGGACGAGCTGGCGCGGCGGCTCGGCATGGACCCGATCGAGTTCCGTGAGCGCAATGTCGTGCATCCCGGCGACCCGATGATCTCGACCGGCTCGGAGGAAGGCCACGACGTCGAATATGGCAGCTACGGTCTCGATCAATGCCTGGCGCTGGTGAATGATGCATTCGAGCGCGGCGGCGGACTGCCGCCGCCGGCTTCCGCCGATTGGTTGGTCGGGCAAGGTATTGCGCTCGGGATGATCGACACCGCGCCGCCCTTCGGGCACATCGCCGAAAGCCGCGCGGTGTTGCGGGAGGACGGCGGCTATCGCGCTGGTCGTCGGCACCGCCGAATTCGGCAACGGCACGAGCACGGTCCATCGCCAGATCGCCGCTACCGTGCTCGGCGCGACAATGGACGCCATCCAGGTTTCGCAGTCGGACACCGACAATGGCGGCCACGACACCGGCGCCTTCGGCAGCACGGGAACCGTGGTCGCCGGCCGCGCCACGCAGCTCGCCTGCCAGGCCTTGCGCGACCAGATCCTGGATTTCGCCGTCGAGTATGGCGGCGGCGCGCGGGCGGCGTGGTCGCTCGTCGATGGCGCGGTTGCGCGGCCCGGCAAGCGCGTCGGCCTCGCCGAACTCGCGCTCGCAGCGTGCGCGAAAGGGCGGCGGCTTTCCGGCGAGGGAAGATCGGACGGCACGCCGCGTTCCGTCGCCTTCAACGTCCAGGGGTTTCGCATCGCGGTGAGCAAGCGCACCGGCGCGATCAAGATTCTGCGCAGCGTCCACGCCGCCGATGCGGGTCATGTCATCAATCCCATGCAATGCCGCGGCCAGATCGAGGGCGGCGTCGCGCAATCGCTCGGCGCCGCGCTCTACGAGGAGATGGTGATCGACGACACCGGCCGCGTCGTCAATCCGACGCTTCGCAACTATCACCTGCCGCAGTTCGGCGACGTTCCGCGTACCGAGGTTTTGTTCGCCGACACGGCCGACACCATCGGCCCGTTCGGCGCCAAATCGATGAGCGAAAGCCCCTACAACCCGATTGCCGCCGCGATGGGAAACGCGTTATTCGATGCGACCGGCATCCGTTTCTGTCAGACTCCCTTCAAGCCCGATCGCATCTTCGGCGCCATCGTCGAAAAGTTCGGCTGCGACGATTGAACATAACCCGGACGGTCCATTGCCCCCGCTCGATCACGACAAATTCATGCGCCGCAGCTTCGAGGTCGCGCAGCGCGCGCGCACGCACGGCAACCATCCGTTCGGCGCGCTGCTGGTCAGTGCGGCCGGCGAGGTGCTGATGGAGATCCGAGAACGGCTACATGCCCGATCGCGACATGACCGGGCACGCCGAGCGGCTGCTTGCCACGCGGGCGTCCAAGCAATTCGATCCGAAATTTCTCGCCGACTGCACCATGTACACATCGGCCGAGCCGTGCTGCATGTGCGCGGGCGCGGTCTATTGGGCCGGCATCGGACGCGTCGTGTACGGGCTGTCCGAACGCCGGCTCAAGACGATGACGGGCAACCACGCCGAGAACCCGACGCTCGATTTGCCGTGCCGGACAGTGTTCGCCGCGGGACAGCGGCAGGTGGAAGTGATCGGTCCGCTGCTGGAGGATGAGGCGGCGGCGCTTCATGCCGGCGTCTGGGGTCCCTGATCGTCCGTTGCGGCGCGCGACTTCCGGCGGATCAATCACTTCCTGCGCGCTTCGATCACCTGATCGGCGGCGGTGACGCCGGTGTTGAAACCGCCGTGCGCGGTTGAAAAATCGTGGGTGGAACAGGCTTCGCCGGCGAAGAACAGACGATCGTCAACCGGCGCGGCCAACACCGCGCGACAGTCGGCGAAACCCGGCAGCGCATACGAGTAGGCGCCGAGCGCAAACGGATCGAGCCCCCAGCGATGGATCCCGATCGGCTTGAGGCGGCGCGCGAAAGGCGCTGCCGAACACGCCGACGAGTTCCGACACCGCGAAGTCGAAAAATGCGCCGTCGCCGTCCGCTTCGAGTTCCGCCGCCAGAGTGCCGCCGAAATAAGCTTCGATGAGCGGACGCCCCAGCGGCTTGAATTGGTACGCCGGGGTCGCCGCACGATCGGTGCGCGCGAACACGCGCGTGTCGGTTTCGAATTCGTCGGCGCCGTCGAGAGCGATGAAAAGCTTGTCGTCGTGCCCCAGTGGCAGACCCTGCGCGGCGTGGACTTTCGCCGGCAGCGCCGGCGTGAACTTGATGCGTCTCGTTCGCCAGCAGCGTGCTGGGGACGGTCACGATGGCCTGATCGGCCGCGATCGCGCCGCGCACCGTCTCCATCCGCAGCCGCTTGCCGGCGTGATCGATCGCGTGCACCGGGCAATCGAGCATCGCTGGCAGGTTGGCGCCGGCGGCGGCGATGACCGAGCCGAGGCCCTCGACCACGCGCCAATTGACCCCGCTGTCCGCGTAGCGGTCGAAGTCCTTGGCCGAAACCCGATCCCATTCGGCGCCGCTGATATAAGTGCTGACGGCATTGATGAGGCCGTTCCAGCGGCCGCCCGGTTCGAGCGCCGCCGAGGATGGAACATCGGTCTCGTTCGCCGCGACCTGTTCGAGGCGCGCAAAGAATTCTCCCATCGCCTCGTGGAATTCGTCCTGCTCGGCGCGCGGGAACACTCCATCGAGTGACGGACGCTCCCACGGCGGTGCGGTCCGGTCGATGGTGGCGCCCTGTTCCTTCGCGACGGCGACCCAGGGATTGCGGTCGGCGGAATGCAGCCAGCCGCAGCCAAGATCGAGTGCGAAGCCGGACGCGTCGGTGATGGTCCATGCCCGGCCGCCGAGCCGCGGGCGGGCTTCGACCACGAGGCAATCGACGCCGGCGCCGCATAACCGCCGCGCCGCGGCAATCCCTGCCGCGCCGCCGCCAACCACCACGACTTCGACATCGCTTCCCGGCATCGCCAAGCCATAGCGCAACATCGCGGCGCGCGCGAGGGTTTGTTCGTTCCAAATAGAAAGTTTAACTGGCAAGATTAACTTGCAAGTAAGCCTGTTATTATGTAAGGTTGGCGTCATGGCGCGGAAAACCGTGGATGTCGCCGTCAACGACTTCATTCAGGCCGTCGGGCTACTGGTGCGGCGCGCGCGTGCGGCCGCCGCCGCGCATGAGCTTTCATTGACCGAGGCCGCCGTCCTGTCGCGGCTTGCCACCGACGGGCCGGCGACGACCGCCGCTCTGGCGCGCGCCGAGGGCGTGAAACCGCAGTCGATGGGTGCGACCGTCGCCGCGCTCGAGGAAATGGCGCTGGTCGCGCGCAGGCCGCATCCGACCGACGGGCGCCAGGTGAATATCGAACTGACCGCCAAGGGCGCGGCGGTGCGAAAGAGCGCAAGGGACGCGAAGCGGACGTGGCTGGCGCAGGCGGTCGCCCGGCTGGACGACGAAGAACGCGAAACGCTATTCGCGGCCGGCGAAATCATCAAGCGCCTGGTGGAGCCTTGACCGGCGAAACAGCCGACGGGCGAAGCCCCGCCCCGTTCGGCTTCAAGTTCATGGCGCCGCTTGCGCTCGGCGCGACGCTCAACCCCATCAACTCGACGATGCTGTCGACGGCGCTGGTGCCGATTGCACAGAGCCTCGACGCCAGCGTCGCCGAGACAGGATGGCTCATCGCCGGCCTCTATCTGACGACGGCCATCGCCCAGTCGACAATGGGCCGCCTGGTGGACCTGTTCGGTCCGCGCCGGATTTATCTGATGTCGCTTTTCTTCGTGGCGGCGGCCGGCGTGTCCGCACGATTGGCGTCGTCGCTCACGGGCCTCGTGATGGTGCGTGTCCTTCTGGGCATCGGGACCTCGGGCGCCTACCCGGCGGCGATGCGGATTTTCCGCACGCAAGCAGACCGCATCGGATCGAAGCCGCCGCGCGTCGCCATGGGCGTTCTCACAATGGCGGCGATATCGACGACAGCCACCGGCCCCGTGCTCGGCGGCATCCTGACCGACGCCTTCGGCTGGCACGCGATCTTCACCGTCAACGCGCCTCTGGCGTTGTTGGCCGCGATCCTGATCCTGCTTTGGCTGCCGAAGGACCATCAGGCGAGGGCGAGTTTCGCGCGCCTGATGGAAGAGGTGGATTGGATCGGCGTCGGGCTTTTCGCGGCCTTCCTGCTCAGCCTGATGGTTTTTCTGATGAACCTGAAAGACCACCCGCTCTGGCCGGCTTTGCTGGGCGCCGCGGTTTTTGGCGCCGCGCTCGTCGCCTATTCGCGGCGGCGGCCGCAGCCCTTCATCGACGTGCCGATGCTGGTGCGCAATCGCCCGCTTGCCGTAACCTATCTCCGCGCCGCTGCCGTCTCTCTGATTGTCTTCAGCGTCTACTACGGTTTCGCCCAATGGCTGCAAACCGCACTCGGCTTCTCCAGCGCCAAAGCGGGGCTGGTCACGCTGCCGATGTCGGTCGTGGCGGCCGTCTCGTCACTGACGGGTGTGCGCAGCAAGGGGCTGCGCACACCGTTCGCCATCAGCATCGGCGCTGCATTGGCCGGATACATCGGTTTGTTTGTCGTGGACAGCACGACGTCCGTCTGGGTCCTGGTGATCGTGTTCACGTGCTTCGGCGTTCCGCTGGGCACGTTTTCCGTGGCCACACAGGCGGCGGTCTACATTCAGGCGCCCGCCGAAGAGATTGGCATGGCGGCGGGTCTGCAACGAACGGCGCAATATATCGGTGCGATGTCCGCCGCCGCCCTGCTCGCTTTGATCTACGGACAGCGGGCGACGGATCACGACCTCCACGTCCTCGCCGCCGTCATGGCCGCGCTCAGCGCCCTTCTCCTCA
This sequence comes from uncultured Alphaproteobacteria bacterium, assembly GCA_963850245.1. GTDB lineage: Bacteria > Pseudomonadota > Alphaproteobacteria > Rhizobiales > Xanthobacteraceae > BOG-931. The sequence goes on from CAWKLA010000008.1 coordinate 586,054, forward strand.
TCGCCACGCTGTTCGACCGCACGATTCCAGTCATGTCGGCGGCGGCAGCTTCCACCGGCGGCGACCCTGCCGCGAAACCCGAAAAGAAAGTGAGTACCATGTCGCTCGCAATGCTCGACACCACTCCCGCTTTGGTCGTGATCGACCTGCAAAAAGGCCTTGTCGGATTGCCGACGGCACACCCCGCCGGTGAAGTCGTCGCCCAGGCGGCGCGGCTTGCGCGCGCTTTCCGCGAGCGAGGTTTGCCGGTCGTTCTTGTGAACGTGGCCGGTCGCGCACCGGGGCGTACCGAAATCAAATTCAACTTCGATCCGCCGGCGGATTGGACGGACCTCGTTCCCGAACTCGACCGGCAGCCGGGCGATTATACCGTGACCAAGCAGCAGGTCGGCGCCTTCTACGGTACCGCGCTGGAACAAATCCTGCGCCGGCGCGGCGTCACGCAGGTCGTGCTGGCCGGTGTCGCCACCAGCAGCGGCGTGGAGGCGACCGCACGCAACGCCTACGATCACGGCTACAATGTCGCCCTCGTCGTGGACGCGATGACGGACGTGAACGTTGAGGCGCACCGTCATAGCGTCGAGAAGATTTTTCCGAAGCTGGGCGAGACGGCGACGACCGACGATGTCGTAAGGCTGTTGCAGGAAGCCTGACCGCACGAGGCCTGACGCGGTAGGTCTGACGCAGAAATCCTGACGTTTTAATCCGCTGAGATCGCCGAAGCGGCGACGCGGCCGAGAAAGTGCGCCAGATCGTTCGGCGCGCGGCCGAGCAGCCACCGCAGCGTATTGGGATTGCCGACCAGACCGTGTTCCGCGTAGTAGCGAAACATGGCGGCGAGCGTGGCGCGTTCGTGCTCGCCCATGCCGGCCGCACCGGCGCGGCTGTCCCACGCCGCGATGGTTTCCGTCTCGGCAGGAACGCTCCGCCCCAGCGCCGTACCGATCGCGGCGGCGACTTCGGTCTGGCTCAGTGGCTCCGTGCCGACGATCTCGTAGGTTGCGCCGCTGTGGCCGTCCTGCGTGAGGACCAAAGCGGCGGCCTCTCCGACATCGTCGAGATCGACAAGGCTCAGCCGCGTCTCGACCGGATAGGGATTGCGGAACGCGCCATGCTCGACGATCGCGCGCCAGGCGCCGAGGATATTTTGCATGTACGCCGTCGGCTGCATCACCGTCAGGTCGAAGCCCGCGCTGAACAGCATTTCCTCGACCCGCAGTTTCGCAAAGTGGTGCGGCATCGCCTCGATCTGCGGATGCAGCACCGAGTGATAGACAAAGCGCCCGATGCCGTGGGCGCGCGCGGCGGCGACGATCGCGCGTCCGTAGGCAACTTCGCCGGCGCTGACATTGGGGCAGATGTGATAGACCGCTCGCGCCCCGTCGGCGGCCCGCGCCAGCGCGCGCGGATCTTCAAACCTGCCGACGCAGATCTCAGCGGCGCCGAGCGCTTCAAGTGAAGCCGCGTGCGCGGGGTTGCGCACCAAGGCGCGCACGCCGGCGCCTTTGGCCGCCAATGCCGCAACGACAGCTTTGCCGGTCTTGCCGGCTGCGCCGGTGACGAGGATCATCGCCGCAATTTGGCCGTCAGCTCGAACAGCCGGCCCGGACTGAGCGGAATTTCATTGAGTTCGACTTTTTGCTGCAACAGCCCGAGCGCATCTTCGATCGCCTGCGCGAACAACGGCCCGACCGGGATAGCACCGGCTTCGCCCGCGCCCTTGATGCCGAGCGGATTGAGCGGTGACGGCGTCACCGTATGCGCGAGCTCCATGTGCGGCACTTCGAGCGCCGTTGGCACCAGATAGTCGGCGAGCGAGGCGTTGAGCAATTGCCCGTCATCGTCGAACACAAGGTGCTCATAGAACGCATTGCCGATGCCCTGCGCGACGCCGCCATGAATCTGCCCGGCGAGGATCAGCGGATTGATGACCGTGCCGCAGTCGTGCACCACGACATATTTGAGCACCTCCAGCGCGAACGTCTGCGGATCGACCTCGACGATCATGGCATGCACGCCGCTCGCGGTCGCGCCGCTCGGCGGTCCGAAATACTGCGTCGAATTCGAGCCCCGGCTCGGTTCCCGGTTTCACCGCGCCGCGCATCGGATTGGCCTTGAGCGCCAGTTCGCCGAGCTTGACGGACTGGCCGGGCACGCCGACCACCGACACCGCGCCGTTGGCGATTTCCAGATCTTCCTCGGCGCATTCGAAATGCTCGGCCGCGATCTTGAGGACTTTCTGCCGCACCACTTTCGCCGCTTCGTTGGCGGCGTTGCCGGCCACCACGGCGCCGCGGCTGGCGAAGGTGCCGGCGCCCCAATAGAACTGGTCGGTGTCGCCGGTCACGACGTCAACGTCGGTAACTTCGACGCCGAGCTGATCGGCGACAATCTGCGCGAAGACGGTGAAGTGCCCCTGCCCTTGCGTGCCGATGCCGGTCGCGAGGCTCACCTTGCCGTTGGCCTGCACCTGGACCTTGGCGCCTTCGTACGGGCCGATGCCGGTGCCCTCGACATAACAGGCGACGCCGATGCCGACGTGACGGCCCTGCGCGCGTAGCCGCGGCTGCTCCTCGGCGAGGAATTTTTGATAGCCGATCATCTCAAGCGCCTTGTCGAGGATCGGTTCGTAATTGCCGCTGTCGTAGGAAAGCTCGGTGAAGTCCTGGTAGATGATCTCGTTGTTGTACGGGAAGGCATCGGCCGGAATGAGATTGCGCCGGCGGATTTCGGCACGATCGATATTGAGTTCGTGCGCCGCGATGTCGAGCAGCCGCTCGATGACGAACACGCCGTGCTGCCGGCCGGCGCCGCGATAGGGCGTCACGATCGGCTTGTTGGTGAAGACCGCCGTAAACGTGCTGTCGTAGTTCGGAACCACGTACGGCCCGAGCAGAGTGCATTGGCTGTTGATCGGGATTGTCAGACCATACGGATTGTAGGCGCCGGTATCGTGCAGAAACACGTCCTTGATGCCGAGGATGCGGCCGTCGGCGGCAAGGGCGATCTCGGCGTCGTGCGTCTGCCCGCGCTCGTGCGTGGTGGCGAAGAAATGTTCGAGCCGGTCTTCGATCCATTTGACCGGGCGGTTGAGTTTCATCGCCGTCCACGGGATCACGACCTCTTCCGGGTAGAACAGCATGATCTTCGGGCCGAAACCGCCGCCGACAAACGGCGCGATGACCCTCACCTGCCGCTCGCTCAGCCCGAGCATCCCGGCAATGCCGTTGCGAAAGAACACCGGCGCCTGGGTGGTGTCCCAGATCGTCATCTGATTGGCGCGCGCGTCCCAGTTGGCGACGACGCCGCGGGTCTCCATCGTCATCGACGCGCCGTGATCGTAGTGAAAGCGGCGGGCGATGACACGATCCGCGCGCCCGCGCGCGGCGGCATAGTTGCCGCGGCCCTGCCAGACATGCGCCGCAACGTTGTGACGCACGTCATCGTGCACCGTGGCCGCGGCGTCCGTCAGCGCCTTTTCCAGATCGACGACGGCCGGCAGCGGATCGAGTTCGACCGTGATGTCGTTGAGCGCGTCCTCGGCGAGATAACGGCTTTGCGCCAAGACCACCGCCAGCGGTTCGCCGACGTGACGCACTTTGCCCTTGGCGAGCGGCACTTGCGTGCGCTGGTTGAAGACGACGCCCTTGATCGGCGGCGGCGGCACGAGAAGCGGACCGTGAGCCCAATACTTGCCCAGGTCGTCGGCGGTGTAGACCGCGACGACACCTTCGCGTGCGCGCGCCGCGGAAACGTCGATCGAGCGCAGACGGGCATGGGCGACGTTGCTGCGCAGGAAGGCCGCATACAGCATCCCCGGAAGCTCGACGTCGTCGACGAACAGCGCCTGCCCGCTCAACAGCCGCGCGTCTTCGTTGCGACGGATCGGAGCGCCGAAATTTCGCGTCGTCACGCCCATTATCTCCGCAACCGCTCGGCAGCAAGCTGCATGGCCTCGACGATGTGCTGATAGCCGGTGCAGCGGCACAGATTGCCGGACAGCGCCTCGCGGATCTGCGCCTCGTCGGGGGCCGGCGTCTCGTCGAGGAACGCCTTCATCGTCATCAGGATGCCCGGCGTGCAATAGCCGCATTGCAGTCCGTGACAATCGCGCATCAATTCCTGCAGCGGGTGCAGATGGTCGCGATCCGCGGCAAGGCCTTCGACCGTCATGATCTCGTGACCGTCGGCCTGCGCCGCGAACATCAGGCAGGAGCGGACTGCGGCGCCGTCGAACAGGATGGTGCAGGCGCCGCAGACGCCGTGCTCGCAGCCGACGTGCGTCCCGGCCAGCAAAAGATCGTGGCGCAGGAAATCGCTCAGCAGCAATCGCCCCTCGACCCGGCGGCGGTACGTCGTGCCGTTGACCGTCACGGTGATCTCGTGGTCGTCAGTGCTCACGCCGCGCCCTGTCGTTGGCCGTCGTCAGCGCGCGAGTGGTCAACACGCCGGCGAGATGACGCTGGAATTCCTTGCTGCCATGAATACTACCGCCAGGATCGATGGCGTCCTGCACCAGCGCAGCCGCGGCGGCGATTTCCGGAGCGCCGACATGCTCGCCGATCAGCACGGCGCTCGCCGCTTCGGCAAAGACCGGCCCGTCGCCGGCGTTGCAAAGACCGATCCGCGCGTCGGCGCATTTTCCTTCGTCGTCGAGCCGCACCGTGCAGGCGACGCCGATGATGGCGAAATCGCCGCGCCGCCGCGACATCTCGACAAAGCAGGCGCCCGAACGCGGCGGCGCGACCGGCAGCTCGATCTCGGCGAGCATCTCGTCCGGCTCGAGCGCCGTGGTCAGCGCGCCGACGAAAAAATCCCGCGCCTCGATCCATCGCTCGCCTGTCGCCGACTGCGCGCGCAACCGGCCGCCGAGCGTCAACACGATCGCCGGCATTTCCGAGGCCGGATCGGCGTGCGAAAGATTGCCGCCGATGGTGCCGCGATTGCGGATTTGCGGATGCGCGATATGCGGCAGCGCCTCATGGACGAGCGGCAGTTTCCGCTCGGTCGCGGGCTCGCGTTCGAGTGCGCGGTAACGCGTGAGCGCGCCGATCCGCACGCGGTCCGCCGCGCCGTTTCTGATTCCGGCGAGTTCGGTCAGCGGATTGATGTCGATCAGCATCGCCGGCTGGGTCAGCCGGAAGTTCATGGTCGGAACGAGGCTTTGGCCGCCGGCCAGAAAACGCGCCTCATCGCCGTGTTCGGCCTTGAGCGCCAAGGCCTGCTCGACGGTCCGAGCGGCAACATAGCGAAAGGGCGCTGGCTTCATATCGTGCGGAACGGTACCCGAAAAGAGAGCGCAATACCGGCGGCCCACTATGAAGAAAAACGTGGTGGGGAGTCAAAGTCTTGCTGGCGCGTCCTATGCGGCGGCCGCTGCGCGTTCGCGTTCGACCGCTGCGAGGACATCCTCGCAATCGAGCGGCTCGAATCCCGGATGAAACCGCTCCTTGCCCAGGCGATAGATCGCGCGGTTATAGGGAACCGGCACGCCATGCTCCGCGGCAAGGCCGACGATGTAGCCGGTAATCGATTCGAGCTCGGTATCCTGCGCGCCGCGCAGCACCACGTCCTGGGTCATGCTCGACATCCGCATGGCGCGCACTTCGCGCTTGAATTTCGCTCGTGTCACCCAGCCGGGAAGCACGGCGAGCGCATGCAGCAGTGCAAAACGCGGCATGCCTGCGATACGGTGCTCGCGATAGCCGGCGGCGCGTATGACGCGAACGCCTTCCCAGAGCGTCTGCGATAGAAGCAGTTGATAGGCGGCGATGTTCGATAGCGGCCGCGCGCCGCGCCCAAGCAGCGCATCGAGCGCGTTGGTGAGATTAATCACGATCTTGGTGTGGACCGCATCCTCCAAACGATCCACGATTTCGGTCGGGCAGCCACGCGCCAGGATCGACTGCACCAGTTGCAGTTCGGCGCGCAACGAATTGTCCGGGGTGCCGATCAGAAGCGGCCCTTTGCGCTGGTATCCAACCACGACCGGTTCGTCGCGGCGGGCGTTGTAGCCGACGATGCCGTAGATCACCCTGGTGAAGAATTTCGGCAGGATGCGCTGATTGTCGATGCCGTTGGCCAGCGACACGACAATCGGCCGGTCGCCGAGTTCTGCGCGCAATTGCCGCGCGACCGCCTCCAGGCTGTAATTCTTCACCGCCAGGACGACGATATCCACGTCGCCGATATCGCCAGGGCGCTCGACGGTCGCGACGCGCACCGTGCGCCGCGTCCGTTCCGGGTCAGCAAATGCGTACGTGGTAATGCCGTTCCGGCGCAGCGCGGCCTGGGTCTCGCCGTGGCCCATAATGAAGACCGCGGGGTAACTCTCCGCGACCCACGCCGCGACCGAAGCGCCGATGGCGCCGGGACCAACGAAAAGAACTTTTGGCTCGCTCACGAAACGCGATCCTCTGGAGTCCAAGCAGATTACCGCTTCCCGCGGGGGCGGAAATCGGCATTCGAGACTGCGGCCCAAGCGGGATTGCCGCACCGTGGTCGCAATTTACGCATATCGGAGGCCACATTGCCTCCCGCGATTTGCGCCGGGATTCGCACCGGAGATTACGCAATGCGACGCCCTCTCATTGCTGCGGCCCTCCTCCTCACCGCCGCCGTGATGCTCGTTCCCGAGACCGGTTTCACCCAGAGCAAATCCGAGCCGCAGATACCGTTGCCCCCGGGCGGTTTCAAACCGCCGCCGATGCCGGCGATCAAGCCTTATCCGGCCGTCGCGGTGGGGCTGCCCGTGCCCAACACCGATGCGAGCTTTGCCGCCTTCCGCACCCAGCTTGGCCAGGTCGCGCAACACAAGGATCGTGCCGCCCTCGCCAAGCTCGTCGTGGCGCAGGGCTTCTTCTGGATGCAGGACAAGGATGTGGCCGACAAGCACAAGCCCGGCATCGCCAATCTCGCCAGTGCGATCGACCTCGACGCCAAGGACAGCTCCGGATGGGACATGTTGGCCGCCTATGCCAACGATCCGACCGGCCAGCCGCTGCCCGAGCATCAGAACGTGATCTGCGCACCGGCAGAGCCCAACGTCGATCCGAAGGCGTTCGAGGAACTGATAAAGTCGACGCACACCGAGCCGCCCGAATGGGGCTTTCCCGCCCGGGACGGCGTGGAAGTGCGCAGCGCCGGCAAGCCGGATGCACCGGTGATCGACAAACTGGGTCTGACGCTGGTGCGCGTCTTGCCTGACAACGGCCCGCCGGACGAGGGCAGCCAGCAGGCGTTCCTGCACATCGCGACACCTTCCGGCAAAGCCGGCTTCATTCCTTTTGAGACGATGTCGAGCCTCGGCGGCGACCAGATGTGCTACAGCAAAGACGCCAGCGGCTGGAAGATCACCGGATATCTCGGCGGCGCCTCGCAATAGGCGGTTCGAAAAACTGAAACTGAAACTGGAACTGAAACTGGAACTGGAACGAAGCGACGGGGACGGACGATGAGCTTTATTTGGTACGTGCGTAATCTGATACGGGTCGGCGCGGCGGCGCTGTTGATGTGCGCCGCCTTGATGTACGTCGTCAGCACGCCGGCCGCGGCGCAGTCACGGGCGCCGCGCGCCTTCACGCCGACGATGGAGGAACCGCCGCCCGGCGTCGACCACGGCAACACGACCGACAATCTCGGCGATCAGTATCAGCGCCAGGCGGTGTTCTACCGCTCGCAGCATCCGGTCGGAACCGTCATCATCGACACCGCCGACCGGCATCTTTATCTGATCGAGAGCGAGACGCGGGCGCTGCGCTACGGCATCGGCGTCGGCCGTGACGGCTTCACCTGGTCCGGGCTGTTGCAGATCTCGCGCAAGTCCGAATGGCCGGATTGGCATCCGCCACCGGAAATGATCGAGCGCCAGCCTTACCTGCCGCGCTTCATGGCCGGCGGCCCGGGCAATCCGCTCGGCGCACGCGCCATGTATCTCGGCGCCACGGTCTACCGCATCCACGGCACCAACGCGCCGGAGACGATCGGCCACGCGGTTTCGTCAGGCTGCTTCCGCCTGGTCAACGAAGACGTGATCGACCTCTACGATCGCGTCTCCGTCGGCACTCACGTCATCGTGCGGCAGAACTGAGCGCGACAACCGGCGTCAGTGCTTCGACGCCGCCTGCCCCACTGAAGCGGCGGTCTGGCCGAACAGGATGGCGCGTTCTTCGGCGGTACGAATGCCGCCCGCGCCCGGATTGATCTTCGGCGTCCACTCGTAAGCCTTGACCACGGCGGGCCGCGCCTTGATCGCTTCGAGCCAGCGCTTGAGATGCGGAAAGTCTTCGATATTCTGGCCCTGACGCTCCCAGGGCACGACCCACGGATAGCTCGCCATGTCGGCGATCGAATAGTCGCCGCCAAGAAAGCCGCGATCGGCGAGCCGCTTGTTCATCACCCCGAACAGACGATTGACCTCGTTACGGTAGCGGTCGATGGCGTACGGGATTTTTTCCGGCGCATAGGCGCTGAAATGATTGTTCTGGCCGGCCATCGGACCGAGCCCGCCCATTTGCCAGAACAGCCACTCAAGCGCCTCGTTGCGCGCGCGCAAATCCTTGCCGAGGAACTTGCCGGTCTTTTCCGCAAGGTAGAGCAGGATCGCGCCAGACTCGAAAATCGAGATCGGCTTGCCGCCGTCGGCCGGCGCGTGATCGACGATGGCGGGAATGCGGTTGTTCGGCGCTACCGCCAGAAAGTCCGCCTTGAACTGTTCGCCTTTGCCGATGTTGATTGGGATAATATTGTACTTCAGTCCGGCCTCTTCGAGAAAAATCGTTATCTTGTGACCGTTCGGCGTGGTCCAGTAATAGAGATCGATCATGGCGGGGGCCCATTCTGAACTGTTGAAAAAAATCACCTTAGCGCGTCAGCAGGGGTTCCTATAGCGCGGCGGGCGCATCCCTGTCATCGCCGGGCGGTGCTTGATTGTGCGCCGGCGCCTCCTACATCGCAGAGTTCACCAACACTTCGAAGGGCATCGAAAGGTGCTTGTGCCGGCACGGCAAGCGCCGCCGGCTGCCGCTTGGCAAGTCCGCTTTTCACGGCGATGAAGAAAAGCGGCAAAATGAATAAAGGTCCAAGCGCAAGGCCGGTGAGCCGTGCCAGTGACGCCGCGAAAAGCGGGATCAACAACAGCGCGGTATTGGCGAGAAACAGCGGCAATTCCGGAGTGCGGCGGACCTCCGCATCCTGTCCGAGCCAGACCACAACGAGCGCGCCGAACACCAGATCGTAATCCTGCAGATACGGCGTCGCCAAACAGGTGCCGAGCAGCAGCGTCGCATTCCTGACGCCAAACGACGCGCCGCGGAACCAGACGGTAGCGACGGCGAGCGCCGCGAGCACGGCCGAAATGGCTTGCACCAAGTACGCGGTCGGCACGTCCGCGCCGAAGCGTCGCGCCGCAACAAATACCGAAAGCATCCGGTGCCAGACGCCGGTGCCGTCTTCCAGAATGAGTTGCCTCACCGTGCCGAGCAGACCGAAATAGTCGGCGAAGATGCCCGGCCCCAGCCATATGGCGGCAATCGCGAAGAGCCCGCCGCCGGTCACCGCCGCCGCCGCGCAGGCCCGCCAATGCCTGCCGGCGACGAGCGCCACCGGAATCAGGATGCCGAGTTGCGGCTTGTAGACCAATAGCCCCAACAGGCCGCCGGCCAACACCGGACGCCGGTCGAGAAAGCCGAGCCCGGCGCCGAACAACGCCGCGGTCCAGGTTCCATTTTGCCCGGCGACGAAATTGACGAACACAGCCGGCGTCGCCAGCGCCATCAGGAGCGCTCCCTTTCCCGGCTTCGCCATGCGCAGCGCGAGGTAGAACGCGAACCATCCGGCGCCGAGCCAGACCGCGAGGCCCGGAATGTAGGGCAGTAACGCCAGTGGCGCCGTCAACACCAGCATCGTCGGCGGGTAGCTGTAGTGATAGTTCATCAGCTGGCCGCCGACGACGCCGTGCTCGAAGGCGTGGAAGGCACTGAAGTTATAGATTTCGGCGGCGCGCTGGTGCCAGGCCAGGTACGCGCCCGACCAGAAATTGATGAAATCGTCGCCGAGCGGACGCTCTATGCCGTCGGTGAGGCCGTCGCCGGTTTGCCGCAGCAAATCGACGATGTACGCGAAGGCCGCGATCGCGACGAACGATCGCGCGGCCTTGTCGATCAGATCCGGCGACGGAATTGCGGCGCGACCACGCAACAGAGCCGCTGCGCCAAACTTCCGCGCGCCTGTGAGGCCATCGAGCAGGACCATGGCCCGATCAGAGCCAATTTTGCGTTACGATCCGGTAAAAAATTGAAGCAGCGCCGCGATCGCGGCATCGCGCCCACGCAGCGCGGACGCTTCTCGGCGCCGGCAAGCGTGATATAGGGTCGCCCTTCGCTGTGATGGGACAGGTCATGATCACTGAAATCGCGCAAATCGAAGTCAAGCCGGGAATGGAATCCGAGTTCGAAACCGCCGTGAAAAGCGCCACGCCGATTTTCAAACGGTCCAAGGGCTGCCGCGGCATGGAGCTGCGGCGCTCGATCGAGAATCCCAGCCGTTACCGGCTGTTGGTGAACTGGGAAACGCTGGAAGATCATACCGTCGCGTTCCGCGGCTCGGCCGAGTTCCAGGAATGGCGAAAACTCGTCGGCCATTGCTTCGCCTCGCCGCCCGAGGTCGAGCATGTGCAGCAGGTCGTGCACGGTTTTTGAGGCGCCCGCCGGTACTTTCCCGGCCGGCAAACTCGGCCCATATTGGGCTCATGGCGAAAGGTCCCGATCGACCGAACGCGCCGAAAGGGCGCGATCCGGCCAAACATTCGAAAAAAGACCCGGCCAAGCCGACGCGCGCCAAGGCTTCGCGCCCGGATTCAGCGCCGCTCGATGCGGCGCTGGCGGATTTGCTCAATCCCGCCATCGGACGCGGCCGCGCCGGCGTCGGATCGCAGACCGGCATTGAACCGTCTCGCCACGACACCTTCCCTTCCCCGCAACAGGCCGAGCCGGGGAAATCGGGCGATGTGCCGGCCAACCTACCGCCAGCCGGGCTAGCCCCAGCCAAGCCGCCTCCGTCCGGGCTGCAACCGCCGCCCGACAATTCGTTCGACCGCCGCGCCGATTTCGCCAACGCGCATCGCGCCCGGGCCTCGGTGGTGCGCGGCTTCGACGAGGCGCCGCAGCAGGGCTATGTCGGCAAGACGCCGGTGCCGCCCGGCGAGCTCGATCCCGATCTGGCAAAGGCACTCGGGATCGAAGACGAAGACGAAAGCGGCACCGCCGCCGACCCGCGTAACGTCATCACGCCCGACATGGGCCCGGCCCATCTGCAACTCGCCCGCACGGCGTCCGCTGGAATTGGAACGGTCGCGGGATTAGCCAGCCAGCAATCGCTCGACCGATTGCTGCGCGAGGGCCGGCCGGAATTCCAGGGCGAAGGCGCGCGCAAAATCTGGGTGCCGCACCGGCCGGAGCGGCCGGAAAAAAGCGAAGGCGGCCGCCGCCTCGTCATCAAATCCGATTTCGACCCGAAGGGCGATCAGCCGCAGGCGATCGCCGACCTGGTCGAAGGCGCGCAGCGCAACGACCGGACCCAGGTGCTGCTCGGCGTGACCGGCTCGGGCAAGACTTTCACCATGGCCAAGGTGATCGAGGCGACGCAGCGGCCGGCCCTGATCCTGGCGCCGAACAAGACGCTGGCGGCGCAGCTCTACGGCGAGTTCAAGAGCTTCTTTCCCGACAATGCGGTCGAGTATTTCGTCAGCTATTACGACTATTACCAGCCGGAAGCCTATATCCCGCGCACCGACACCTATATCGAGAAGGATTCCTCGATCAACGAACAGATCGACCGCATGCGGCATTCCGCGACGCGCGCGCTGCTCGAGCGCGACGACGTCGTGATCGTCGCTTCGGTCTCCTGCATCTACGGTATCGGCTCGGTCGAAACCTATTCGGCGATGACGTTCTCACTGAAGAAGGGCGAGCGTCTCGACCAGCGCGCGCTGCTCGCCGATCTGGTCGCGCTGCAATACAAGCGCACCGCCGGCGACTTCTATCGCGGTTCGTTCCGGGTCCGCGGCGATGCCGTCGAGATTTTCCCCGCCCACTACGAGGACCGCGCCTGGCGGGTATCGCTGTTCGGCGACGAAGTGGAATCGATCCACGAATTCGATCCGCTGACCGGCCAGAAGACCGACGAACTGGAATTCGTGAAAATCTACGCCAACTCCCATTACGTGACGCCGCGGCCGACGCTGCTGCAGGCGATCGCCAGCATCAAGCACGAGTTGCGGATGCGGCTCGAGCAGCTCAACGGCGCCGGCCGGCTGCTGGAAGCGCAGCGGCTCGAACAGCGCACGCTCTACGATCTGGAAATGATGGAGGCGACCGGCGCCTGCGCCGGCATCGAGAATTATTCGCGCTACCTCACCGGGCGCAAACCCGGCGAGCCGCCGCCGACGCTGTTTGAATATGTTCCCGACAACGCGCTGGTCTTCACCGACGAGAGCCACGTCACCATTCCGCAGCTTGGCGGCATGTATCGCGGCGACTTTCGCCGCAAGGCGACGCTGGCCGAGTACGGCTTCCGCCTGCCCTCCTGCATGGACAACCGTCCGCTGCGCTTCGAGGAATGGGACGCTATGCGGCCGCAGACGGTCGCGGTCTCCGCCACGCCCGGACCGTGGGAGCTCAACGAATCCGGCGGCGTGTTCACCGAGCAGGTCATTCGCCCGACCGGCCTGATCGATCCGCCGGTCGACATCCGCCCGGCGCGCACGCAGGTGGACGACCTCGTCGGCGAGGTGCGGCAGGTGGCGCAGAAAGGCTATCGCAGCCTCATCACCGTGCTGACCAAGCGCATGGCCGAGGATTTGACCGAATACCTGCATGAGCAGGGCATCCGCGTGCGCTACATGCATTCGGACATCGACACCATCGAGCGCATCGAGATCATCCGCGACCTGCGGCTCGGCGCCTTCGACGCGCTGGTCGGCATCAATCTGTTGCGCGAAGGCCTCGACATTCCCGAATGCGCGCTGGTCGCCATCCTCGACGCCGACAAGGAAGGTTTCCTGCGCAGCGAGACGAGCCTGGTGCAGACCATCGGCCGCGCCGCGCGCAACATCGACGGCCGCGTCATTCTTTATGCCGACGCCGTCACCGGCTCGATGGAACGCGCCATGGCGGAAACCAACCGGCGGCGCGAAAAGCAGGAGGCGTACAATGTCGAGAACGGCATCACGCCGGAGAGCGTGCGCAAAGGCATCGCCGACATCCTGGAAAGCGTCTACGAGCGCGACCACGTCCTGATCTCGACCGGCGCCGCGGGCGGCGGCGGCGAGTTCGAGGAAGCGGCGACGATCGGCCATAACTTCGAGGCGGTGATCGCCGATCTGGAATTGCGCATGCGCGCCGCCGCCGCCGATCTCGACTTCGAGGAAGCCGCGCGCCTGCGTGACGAGCTCAAGCGCCTGCGGGCCACCGAACTCGCCGTGACCGACGATCCGACCGCCAAACATCCCGCGCCGGCCGGCGCGACGGGCGGACGCGGGCGGGCGCCAGGTCGCCGCGCGTCTTCAGGCCGCGACCGGCCGAGCAAGGTGCACAAGCCCGCGCTCGACGAGATGGGCATCGCCCTCTATCACGAGGTTGCGCCGCTTCGTTCGGGACCAGGGAGAAAACAACCGGGCAAGCCAGGCCTTGATGAAATGGGTCCGGGCGTCGAATCGATCCCCGGCAAATCTTCCGGCCCGCGCTCGACACTCGGCCGGCCCGGCATGCGCGGCGGCTGGAAGCCACGCGGGCGCTAGTCCGGCATTCTGTTTCCTGATCCTTATGGGGGGCAGGTAAAAGCTGTCACGTCCCGGCGTTACCGTCCAACCCCACCCCGAACTCCCGCCGACAAAGGGAGAGGGGAACGGGAGGGCCGGGATGGACGCTTTCGTTCCCTATAGCGGGCTGCACGCTTTCACGCTCGTCGTATGCGTTCTGTTGATCGCAGCGCCGGCATTGCTCGGTCGGATATCGAGTCCGTCCGGCGAAGCGGCGTTGCGCCGGACGCTTGCCGCGTTCGCCGTCGGCTACTGGCTTGCCTACAACACGTGGTGGAACTGGCACGGCCTCGATCCGCGCACCGGACTGCCGCTGCAAATCTGCGATCTCAACGGCCTCGTGGCACCATTCGCGCTGCTGACGGGCCAACGCTGGGCGCGGGCCACATTGTATTTCTGGACCAGCGCGCTGACGCTGCAGGCCTTCGTGCAACCCGCGCTCACGGCCGGACCGGCCTCGCTGGTGTTCTGGGCATTCTGGACGGCGCACACGATCATCGCCGCTTGCGCCGTCTACGATGTCGTCGTTCGGGGATTTCGTCCGGGCTGGCGCGATCTCGGCCGGGCGTTGATCGTTAGCGGCCTCTATGTCGCGCTCGTGCTGCCGCTGGATATCTGGCTGGGCGCCGACTACGGCTATCTCGGCAATCCGGCAGCCGCGAATGAAGTTCCGCCGTTCGTCCGCGCGCTGGGACCCTGGCCGCGACGCGCGGTGATACTCGTCATGCTGACGGTAGCTGGCTTCGTCGTTGTTCTCCTGCCCTGGCGCATCGCGGCCCGACTGGCCGCGGGACGCCGGCGTGCACGCCTCGATCACACCAGGATCACTGCCGGAACATCAGGGGCTTGAGCTCTCCCGGCTCCATTTCCAATCCCCAGCGCCGGGCGCAGGCCCGCAGCCACGGCACGACGCCGCTGAGAATCGGAAACGTCAGGTCGTCGTTCACCTTCGGCGATTTGAAAACCACGGTGACGCCGTCGCCCAGCGCCTGCGCCAATGCCGCGCCGTGCAGCGGAAAGATGCCGATTTCATCGCTGCCCAGCACGCGTGCGGAAAATCCGTCGAACGGTTTTTCATCGATCGTCAGCGTGGCGTCGACCGCGTCGCCTTCCGACAATTTGTTGTTGGTGTCCTTGAGCACCATCGCCAGCCCCTTGGCGCGGCTGACCATCAGGAATGTCGCGATCTGGCGCGCGCCGGGCTCCGAGCCCGTCGCGTAGTGGCGCCGGATCATGCAGACCTGCACGTCGCCGTGCGGTCCACGCAGTTCGGATGCGTCCCAGCCGGAGATTTTTTGGTTGTTGTCGCCACCGGACGGCCCGGACGGCGTCGGTCGGCTGGCGGCTTTGTCCGGCGAGCGCGGCCGCGGTACCGGGAGCTCGCCCGCCTTCGGGTCGGTCGGCCGGTCGATGGCGATGTCGAACTGCTGGCCGCATTGCTTGAGCCAGCCGAGCGCCTCGGCGGGCAAATCCAGCGTGATGGCGCCGGTGTCGAGGCCGTCGCCTTCGGAACGCAATCTGACCGTGCCCGTCTTTGCCAGCGCCGCCAGCACGCCTGCCGCATCGCCGGGATGGAAAGCCAAAGTCCCCGCTCCGGCCGTGAACGCCACCGCCGGGAACGTGCGGTCGCCGAGAACGATCTCTGCTTCGTCGTCCAGGATGGCATCCGGTGGGATTTTGCCGTCGCCGAGCGAAAACGCCAGCCCGGTGCCGCGACCGATGATCACGCTCAAAACGGTATCGACCGCGCCGCCCGCCGCCGCGCGCGGACGCTGTGCGACCACCACGCATTGCTGGACCTTGTTGTCCGGACCGACCTGCGGCAGAGCGCTCCAGTAGCCATCCGGAAAATGGACCGTCTTGCCGGCGACAATCGCTTCCGGCTTAGCGGCTTTATCGGCGGCTTGCGCGGTGCCGGTGGCACCTGCCGTGGCAGTGGCAGCAACGACCAGGCTGACCGCCGCAGCGAAAATCGTTTTCTGAAGCGGGGTCCCTGCGATCGGCCACGTCCTCATCGGTGCACGTTACAACAAGGCGCCGCGGCGGCGAAACAGGGGAATGAGGCGCCGCGGGGCGTTGCTTTGCGGGGAGCCCATAGGCAAATTCATTCCTTAAGCGGTGATGGATCGTGAAATTAGGCTTTGAAGAAGCCCAAACTCCATATGCAAGCGGCTCGCAAAGCGCCCGCGCATGGACAGAACGTTGGGTTCACGATTGGGTGTATTGTCCCAATTGCGGCAGCCGGAAGTTAAATCGCTTCCCCAATAACAGTCCCGTCGCCGATTTCGTTTGCGCCGCCTGCAAGGAAGAGTACGAACTGAAGAGTCAAAAGAGCGCGTTCGGCGGGAAGGTGCTTGATGGCTCGTTTCGTACCAAATGTGAACGTTTGGCAGCGAACAACAATCCAAATCTTTTTCTTCTGAACTACGATCGAAAGAGCCTAAGTGTATCTAATTTCTTTGTTGTACCAAAACATTTCTTCGTACGTGAAATCATTGAAAAGAGGAAGCCTTTAGCGCCCACGGCCCGGCGCGCCGGCTGGGTTGGGTCAAACATTTTACTGAGCCAAGTTCCGCAGTCCGGAAAAATCTTCATTGTTCGTAACGGCCAGCCCGAATCAAAGGATGCGGTTCTCGCCAGATGGCAAAGCACTTTATTTTTGCGGGACCAGGGACAAGAAGCTAGAGGTTGGTTGATAGAGGTGATGAAGTGCATAGAATCCATTGGGAGGCGTGAATTTAATTCGATGATATTTATGCCTTTGCGGATCATCTGAGTGTTCTTTACCCGGAAAACCAAAACGTGAAACCCAAAATACGGCAACAGTTACAATTCCTGAGAGATCGCGGTTATCTCGATTTCGTCTCTCGCGGAAATTATCGTTTACGCGCTGGAAGCTGAGTGGGTTTCTTCGGGGCGAGCGCGCGAGGAGCAACGTGATGGCTTGGTATCGGAACCACTACACTTGTGCCCGCTGTGGCACCGACTGGACCGATGAATGGTCGTGCATGTGCGAGGACGATTGCCCCAGTTGCGACGCAAGGCATATGACGCCGCAGACGAGCGACGACCTTACGGAAGTGATTGAACACGAGGGCAACGATTTTGTCGTGCTTTGGTCACCGGAAACGGCGGAGCACGACCCCAGTTATTGTGAGTTGGGAAGATTTCCCACCCGCACCCAGGCCGAGAGTTTCCTGGCCTCCAGCTGATTACCGGTAGCTACCGTCGCTCCACAGCGCCTAGGATCATTCGGAAGCGTGCCCTCACCAATACCGGCGCCGCCAGTAGGACGCGTAGGGACCGGGACCGTAATAGGGCCCGTAGCCCGGATATTCCCAGCCCGGCGGCGGGTAAAGGCCGGGCGGTGAACCTCCCGGAATGGCCAGATTGAAGGGCGCCGCCGCATAGCCGGTCCAGCCGCGCCAGACCACCGTGCACCACCGTCCCTGGCAGCCGCCGACGTCCACGAGACTGCCGCGCGGAATGATGGCGATGATGGGATATCCGGAACCCGGTCCTTGCCGCAGGTCGGCGTTGCCGGCGAGGCGCGCCGGCGCGGCCTGGGCGCCGAGGCCCGACAGCATCATCAGCGCGGCGGCACAGATCGCAATTCGCACGAAGCTCATGCTTCCCTCATCGTTCGCGGAGCGCAGGCGCGAAAGATATGGCCTCCCGACGCGAGGCGCCACGGTTCAAGCCAGGCGCGGCGATTTTCGATCGCAATTTGCCGGTGGTGTTACGCGCGCGCAACTGCGCGCCGCAACGCCGGCTCAGCGCGACAACTTTTCCAGCTCGGGAAACGGCACGAAGCTCACGCCGGCGCACTGGGTCGGCGCCCGTTCCCGCCCCCTTTCCCCTTCCTTTTCTCGCGGCTTCTCCGCCCCCGCTTCGACGAAATGATCGAAACGCCCGACCAGGAAGACCGCGGCGACCTGCTTGACGCCGGCATATTCGTTGCCGCGTTTCTTGCCGTTGAACCGCACGCAGACGACGTAGCGCTGGATGCCGTTGACGGGTTTGATCACCGGCTCCGAAATGCTGGCGTCGCGAATGCCGGTCGGGTCGTTCAGATAGGCGTGCATCGCGCCGAGAATGTCGTTCTTGTAGTTCGGCCGGAACAATGTTGACGTCGGGGTCGCCGGGAACGCCCGTTTCCGAGGCCGCGTTATGGGCGCAGCCGCCAAGAATAATCGCGGACCCGGCCAAAAGCCCCGCCAGGAACCCGACCAGGAACCGAGCCCTAATGCCGGCCAAAAGCCGCTGCTTACCGCCCCGCATCGACGATCCAGCCCCCCTTACCGTCACGGCCGCCCCCGCACGGTTTAGGCGCAAATCCCCGGCGGCGCCATTGCAGCGCCGCACGCTGTAGCCATATGGCACAAAACGCCTGTAAGGTCGGTCCCTCTAAAGTCGGTCAGTGTAGCGCCGGCACCCCCGTGGTCTGTAACCCGCCTTGACGCATTTCATCGCTCATCTCGTTCACGACTACGGCCTCGTTGTGGTCGCCATCGTCATTGGGCTCGAGAGCCTCGGGCTACCGTTTCCCGGCGAAACGGTCCTCATCCTGGCCGGGATCTATTCGGGCACCGGGCACGATCTCAACATCGTCTCGGTGATCACGACCGCGGCAACGTCTGCGATCGCCGGTCAGATCATCGGCTTCGTGATTGGGCGCGAATTCGGCTATCGCCTGCTGTTGCGCTTCGGGCCCTATGTCCGGATCACCGAAGGCCGCATCAAGCTCGGCGAATATCTGTTCCTCCGCCACGGCAGCAAGATCATCGTCATCGCGCGCTTCGTGCCGCTGCTGCGCAGCCTCGCCGGCATCCTGGCCGGCGCCAACCGCATGCCGTGGCCGCAATTCCTGCTTTCCAACATCGTCGGGGCCTTTGCCTGGGCCAGCGTGTTCGGGTTCGCCGCCTACATGCTGGGCCACCAGGTCGAGCATGTCGCCGGGCCACTGGTCATCGTCATCGGCATCGCCGCCCTGGTGGCTCTGGCGATCGGCGCAAATTTCGTCGGCCGGCACGAGGCGCAACTGGTGGCCGAGGCCGAACGCGCGCTTCCGGGGCGGCTCAAATAAGGCAGATGCTAGCGGCGGCCCGCGGCTGGCACATTCCGGCTCTGCCTTGCCGCCGTTATTCACCAACCCATATAGTGAGAAAGGGCGCCGTAAGGGCCGCACAAAGTCGCTTGCAAAGGGCTTTGAGACCAATGTCCAGGGTTTCGTCGCTTTCGAGTCCATTTCTGCTTGGTTTTGACGAGATCGAGCGCGTTCTCGATCGGGTCGCCAAGGCGGCGGATGGCTATCCGCCCTACAACATCGAGCGCGTGGCGCGCGATGCCAATAGCCCGGAACGGCTGCGGATCACGCTCGCGGTCGCGGGCTTTACCCGCGAACAACTCGACGTGACGCTCGAAGAAAGCCAGTTGGTCATTCGCGGACGGCAGCAGGACGACAAGAGCCGCCAATACCTGCACCGCGGCATCGCGGCGCGGCAATTCCAGCGCAGCTTCGTCCTCGCCGAGGGCATGGAAGTGCTGAGCGCCGACCTGAAAAACGGGTTGCTATCGATCGATCTCGTTCGCCCGCAGCCGGAGCGAATCGTCAAATCGATCTCGATCAAGGAGTTCGAGTGAAGAAACCAAAGAACACTCGTCCGCGTTATCGCAAGAAGGAGTACCCGGCCATGTCGTCGGACCTAAGCCGTCTCGAGTTGGAGCAGATCGAGATATCGCCCGAAGCGCTCGCGCAGCTCGGCGACGGAGAGATTGCCTATGTGAAGACCATCCGCTCCGAGGACGTGCACGCCCTGTTTCCGCAGGTGCCGGATATCGAGCCCGGCCTGAAGCTGTTCGCGCTACATGCCGCCGACGGCACACCGATCATGCTGACCGACAGCCGCGAAGCCGCCATCGCCAACGCCGTGAGCCAGCAGCTCGAAACGGTGAGCGTGCACTAGCTCGAGGTGAGCGCGCACGAGAAGAGGATTGCAGAAGCTTTCCGTGTGAAACGCGCTACGCCGCCGACGCCGACGGCATCGCCAGGACCGCGTAGAGCGATTCGGCATCCTGCGAGGCGCGCAGATTGTGGGCGACGGTGGTGTCGCGAAGCAGCCGCGCCACCCGCGCCAGCGCCTTCAGATGATCGGCGCCGGCACCCTCCGGCGCGAGCAGAAGAAAAATAAGATCGACCGGCTGACCGTCGAGCGCCTCAAAATCGATCGGGCGGTCGAGGCGCGCGAACAATCCAAACAGCCGGGTGAGGTTCGGCATCTTGCCGTGGGGTATCGCCACGCCGTTGCCGACCGCGGTCGAGCCGAGCTTCTCGCGCTGCGTCAGGATTTCAAAGATCGCGCGCTCGTTCTGTCCGCTCAGCACGGCGGCGCGCGCCGCGAGCTCCTGCAACGCCTGCTTCTTGTTGTTGACCTTAAGCGCCGGGATGATCGCATTCGGCGCGATGAGATCGGTGAGCGGCATGATGAGAACCTGGCGAGCGAGGCCGCAGCCTCGCGCTATCTTCGTTTGTCTTTGCCGAAAGCCGGTGCCCTCCGTCCGGGTACTCGGTCAGGGCGGCGGAACATAAGAAGCGGGAACAACGGCGTCAATGGCCTTCCGGCGTAACGCATTCGCGTCAGGGGAGTTCCGGCCGGACCGTCGCGGAGCGATGGTGCTTGAGCCGGCCATGATAACGGCGCAGCCGTTTTTCGACGCGGAGCACCGCCTGATCGGCGCTTGCGTAGGCATCGTTGGCGCTGCCTTCGGCATGCAGCGTGACCTTCGAGTCGAGGTGCACGTCACATTCGGTGCGAAACCCCGACCCCTCCCGCTCCACCGTCACGTGACCGGAATACCCGCCGTCGAAATATTTGCTCATGACTTCGCTGACGCGCGCGACAATGCGCTCGCGCAGCGCTTCGCCGACATCCAGATTTTTACCCGAAACACGAAATGACATGCGAGTCTCCTTGGCGGGTCTCCTTGCAAATCACCGCTCAAGACTGCCTCCGCCGGGGAAGCGTTGCAATGATCCGCAAGCGGTTGCAGGCCAACAGGCTTAACCGCGCCCTGCGGCGCTTCACCCCGGCGAGCGCGCCTAACGAGCTGTCTTTAAACGCGATGTAGGCGTGCCTGGGGGCAAATCAACGCGCCGGTTAGCCGCGCCGGATCGCGCGATCAGACCGCCGCCTCCTGCTTCTCCCGCCGCCGCTGCACCGACGAGGGAATGCGCATGGCCTCGCGGTATTTCGCCACCGTGCGCCGCGCGATATCGATGCCGGCTTCGCGCAGCTTGTCGACGATGGTGTCGTCGGACAGCACTTCGGCCGGCGTCTCGGCGTCGATCAGTTGCTTGATGCGGTGACGCACGGCTTCGGCGGAATGCGCCTCGCCGCCGTGCGACGCCGCGATCGCCGACGTGAAGAAATATTTGAGCTCGAAGATACCGCGATTGGTCGCCATGTATTTGTTGGCGGTGACGCGCGACACCGTCGATTCGTGCATGCTGATCGCTTCGGCGACGGTCTTGAGATTGAGCGGGCGAAGGTGCTCGACGCCGCGGGCGAAAAAGCCGTCCTGCTGGCGCACGATTTCATTGGCGACTTTCAGGATCGTCCGCGCCCGCTGGTCGAGCGCGCGCACGAGCCAGGTCGCGCTCTGCAGGCATTCGGCAAGATAAGACTTCTCGTTGTCGCGCCGCGTCGTCGCCGACACCTCGGCGTAGTAGGTCTGATTGACCAGAACTTTCGGCAAGGTGTCGGAATTGAGTTCGACGATCCAGCCACCGTCGGGTCCCGGCCGCACGAACACGTCCGGCACGATCGGCTGCACCACCGCCGATCCGAACGCGAGACCGGGTTTCGGATTGAGCCGGCGGATTTCCGCAATCATGTCGGCGAGGTCTTCGTCGCCGACGCCGCAGACTTTTTTCAGACGCCGCAAAATCGCGCTTGGCCACAAGGTCGAGGCGCGTGATCAAAGCCTGCATCGCCGGGTCGAAGCGATCGCGTTCCTTGAGCTGTATCGTCAGGCATTCGGCGAGATCGCGCGCGCAGATTCCGGCCGGATCGAAACCTTGCAGAATGCGGAGCACGGCCTCGACTTCGCTGACGCCGGTGCCGAGCTTTTCCGCAACCGATTCAAGATCGCCGCCGACATATCCGGCCTCGTCGACGAGATCGATGAGATATTGGCCGATCATGCGCTGCGCCGGATTGGCGACGGCGAGCGTGAGTTGCTCGCGCAGCCAGTCCGCGAGCGTGATTTCCGACGGCACGAAGGCCTCGAGGTTGTACTCGCCGTCCTCGCGGCCGCCCGGGCCGACCCCCGCCCATTCCGAATAGCCGGCCGGGTTTTCGGCGGCGCGCGGCGCGCTGACCTCGGGATCGTCGGGGAATATGTCTTCGCGGCGGGCGTCGAGCGCGTCTTCGGCCGGGCTTGGCTGCGGCTCCGCCGGCTCGGCATTCCACGTCTCGCCGTCGGCGGACGGCCGCTCCGGCCCGTCGAAGCCGTCGCTTTCGGCTGGCCCCCGCTCCTCCTCCGCGCCGCGATCAAGCAGCGGATTGCGCTCGAGTTCCGCCTCGACATAGGTCACCAGATCCAGGTTCGACAGCTGCAGCAGCTTGATCGCCTGCATCAGCTGCGGCGTCATCACCAGGGCTTGGCTCTGGCGGATCTGCAGTCTTTGGGTCAGCGCCATGGGCGGGAAGGGCTAAATTGGTCCGATTCTTGCTTCTAGCCTTCTAAAGCAATTCCGCGGCCGTGTCGTCAACCGAATTCAGACAGGCTTAAAGCTGGAACTGCTCGCCCAGATAGAGCCGACGCACGTCAGGGTTGTTGACGATGTCGGTGGCCCGGCCCTCCATCAGAACCTCGCCTGAATAGATGATGTAGGCGCGATCGGTAAGGCCGAGCGTCTCGCGCACGTTGTGGTCGGTGATCAACACGCCGATGCCGCGATTGGTCAGGTGGCGTACCAGCGCCTGGATGTCGCCGACGGCGATCGGATCGATGCCGGCGAACGGCTCGTCGAGCAGCATGTAGTTCGGCCGCGTCGCCAGCGCGCGCGCGATCTCGACGCGGCGGCGCTCGCCGCCCGACAGCGCGATCGAGGGCGTCTTGCGGAGCCGGGTAATGTTGAATTCCTCGAGCAGCCCATCGAGATCGCGCGCCCGGCGCCTGGCATCGGGTTCGACCACTTCCAGCACGGCGCGGATATTTTCCTCGACGTTGAGGCCGCGGAAGATCGAGGCTTCCTGCGGCAGATAGCCGATGCCGAGACGCGCCCGCTGATACATCGGCAGCGCCGTCACGTCGTGGCCGTCGAGCTCGACGCGCCCTTTGTCGGA
This sequence comes from uncultured Alphaproteobacteria bacterium, assembly GCA_963850245.1. Lineage (GTDB taxonomy): Bacteria > Pseudomonadota > Alphaproteobacteria > Rhizobiales > Xanthobacteraceae > BOG-931. The sequence goes on from CAWKLA010000008.1 coordinate 609,220, forward strand.
CTTGATGAGGCCCGTCACCATGTAAAAGCAGGTGGTCTTGCCGGCGCCGTTCGGGCCCAGCAGGCCGACCGCCTCGCCCTGGCGCACGTAGAAACTCACGCCCTTCACCACCTTGCGGCCGACGAAGCTCTTTTCCACGCCGTGAACTGACAGCACGCCTCTGCGCTCGGGCGGGATGGCGCCATTGCCGTCCGGGCGCCGGCGCGGCCGCGGCGCAGGAGCCGGAGCGCCTTCGGGAACAGGCTGGCGCTGCGGTGCATCGTCCGGCGGCGGCCTCCGCCGCGGCGGCGGCCTGCCGCGGGCCTTCTGCTCCGGCGCGGACACGCTCGCGATATCGACATAGGTGCCGTTGATCGCCCCTCCCATGTTGGAGAGATCGATGGCCTCCTCGTCGCCATAAGGCTGGCGCGGCGCCGAAGCGCGCCGGCGGCGAAGATATGAAAAAATGTCGATCAAGCCGGCCAGCCTCGGAGGGTTCGGATCGAATTGCGGAAGGCCCACCGCCCTCCAGGTTCAGGGTTTTATCCGATTTTCCGCGGCGATGCTCCGTCGCTGCCCCTAATTCGGCTTGGATTGCCCAACCGACAGGACGTTCGACGAACCGCCCCCATTCGCGCCTTTGCTGGGCAGAATGAGCGCCCGCACACGATTCTGCGTCGCCGAACCCGATTCGAAATGGGCATTGCCGCTGACGGTGTCGACCACGACGCGATCGCCGTGCAGGACGTTCTTGCCCTGACTGACCACCACATTCCCGGTCAGCGTAATCGTCTTCTTTTTGAGATCGTAGACGCCGAGGTCGCCGCTCGCATTCTGATCCTTGGTGGTGACAGTGACGCCGCCCCGCGCCTCGATGCGGCGGATATCCTGCGACCCTTGCGGCATCGCCCCCTGCTTGGGACCCGCGCCCGCCGGTGGATTTGCCGGCGCCGCGCTGGCGACGGTGGGCCCGGCGCCGCGCTCCGGCCCATAGAAGACGACGAGCGACTGGCACTTCATCGTCATTTCGCCCTGCGTGACGTGCACGTCGCCGGAGAACGTCGCCATCTTGTTCTTGTCTTGCACCTCAAGCGAGGCGGCGTCGATCTGAACCGGAAGATCCTGGTTCTGCTGGTCCTGCAGGATGCCCTGGATCGACGAGCGCGGATTTGGCGCCGCGGAATTCGGCGCGGCCGGGTTTTGCGCCAGCGCAACGCCCGACGAACCCAGCGCGATCATCAATGCAAAGAGCCAAAGCCGCTGCATCATCGTTCGTTCGCCTGCGCCGCGCTCACCTGGTCGGGCTGAACGACCATTGTTACGCCACCACCAAACAGGATGACCGAGCCACTGTCGCGCACCTCAAGCCGTTTGGCGTTGATCACGGTGCCGGTGAGCTTCACCCAGACCGGCTTCTCGGAAACAAGAACGCCCTTGTGCACGTCGATCGCCGCGTCGGTCAGGCGAGCCTCATAGCCCGTCGAAGAAATCAGATGGATGCTTTCGCTGAGATTGAGAATCTCGGTCTTCATGTCGTACAGGCCGGACGCCGACGTCACGTTGACCGTGCTCTTGTCTTCCATCTCCATTTTGGCCTGGATCTGGTGCAACTCCATTTGGTCCGGCCTGGTGATGTCCTGCTCGGCGGAATTGGCGGTGAACTCGTAGGGCCGCGAATCGACCGTGTAGCCGGTAAGGCGCGGTTGCTGCATCGTGACCCTGGTGCCCTTGATCACCATCTTGCCAAGCTCGCCCGGCAGCCGGAGCCCCCCGACCGTCGGCATGTAGTTGGCGCCAACCACCAAGACCAGAGCGGCCGCCAGAACGGCCGGAACACCGAGGCGAAGCCACTGCACATGCTTGCTGTGGCGCATCGCCGCGCGATACCGCTTCTCGGCGTCAGCGCTCGACACCGTCGCATAGGCGACGCGTCTCCCATCGCCGATTGGAAAGGTACTGCTCAGCGGCATTCCCCCAAAGACCGGTGCCCCGATTCGGGACCGCCGCTCGTTCTAGCGGTTCCCCCTGGGAATTGTCGCCTGCGAATGTGGCCCCGGCCGGGCAGCGCCGGCGCCGGCCGACCCAATGTTTGGCGGCTCATCCCGCAGGGAATATTGGCAAATCGGGCCTGTCCGCAAGGCCGCGACCCGGCGGGCCAAGCCTGCTCCACCAATGCGACACCGAAACGTCGCAGGACGTGGGCGCCGCAGGTCCGGCTACGAATGGGCGAAAATATCCTCGGCGGCAAAGCCTGCCAGATCGAGGCGGGCGCGGTCCGGCAGGAACCGGAAGCAGGCCGCAGCCAATTTGTCACGCCCCTCGCGCGCCAGCATCGCGTCGAGCCGATCCTTGAGCGCGTGCAGGTAAAGCACGTCGGAAGCCGCGTATGAAATCTGCGCGTCGGTCAATTCCGTCGCGCCCCAGTCGGACGATTGCTGCTGCTTCGACAGGTCATGACCAAGCACCTCGCGCACGAGATCCTTGAGGCCGTGCTTGTCGGTGTAGGTGCGGGTCAGCCGCGACGCGATCTTGGTGCAATAGACCGGCTCCGGCATCACGCCGAAGGCGTTGCACAGCATGGCGAGATCGAACCGTCCAAAGTGAAATATCTTCAGCTTGGAAGCATCGGCGAGCAGCCGCTTGAGGTTCGGCGCATCGGTGGCGTGCGGCGGGATTTGCACCACGTCCGCCGAGCCGTCGCCGGGCGACAACTGGACGAGGCACAGCCGGTCGCGGCCGAGCGCCAGGCCCATCGTCTCGGTGTCGATCGCCACCGCGCCGGTATAGCGCGACAGGTCCGGCAGATCGCCGCGATGCAGTCGGATGGTCATGTGGAATGCAGTATCGCAACCCCCATGGCGCGTCAAAACCGGCCAATGGGCCGGATCGGTCCAAAAATCTTTCATGACCCGGCGCTCCGATCGTGGCAGAATTTTCCTGTTGTCCGGGTCGGGGGGACCGGTCGGCCATGTGGCGGAGTTCGAGCGCCAGTAGCGTCAGTGCGTCCGCCGCACTTCGCGGCTCGCTACGGGCGTTGCTGATCGCGACCGTGATGGCGCCGGCCGCCGCTACCGCGCAGCAAACATCGAACACTGCGCCGGCCTCCGGCGCGGTCACGCTTCCGGAAATCCGCGTCATCGCCACCACGCCGGTCGCGCCGCCGCGCCCGCCGCCACGACCGCCCGCCGCGACGGTGGCGCCGGTGCGAAATGCGGCGCCGAGTTCAGGCACGCCGGCGCCTGCCGAGCCCGGCGTGATCGACCGCGACAAGGTGCCTTCCAACGTGCAGACGATGTCGGCGACCGATTTCGATCCCGCCAAGGCGCCGAGCCTGCTGGACTTGCTCGAGCGCGGGCTGCCCGGCGTTTCGCTCGGCGACCAGACCGGCAATCAATTCCAGCAGGATCTCAACTATCGCGGCTTCGTCGCATCGCCGGTCATCGGCACGCCGCAAGGGCTCGCGGTCTATCAGAACGGCGTGCGCATCAACGAAGTCTTCGGCGATATCGTCAATTGGGACTTCATCCCGCAGAACGCCATCAACCAGCTCACGCTGGTTCCGAGCAATCCGATCTACGGCCTCAACGCCATCGGCGGCGCGCTCTCGTTCGAGATGAAGAACGGGTACACCTATCACGGTGTCGAAGGTGAGGTCATGGCCGGCGCGTTCGGACGCGCGGGCGCTTCGCTCCAGGCCGGCGGCCAGGTCGGAAACCTGTCCGGCTACATCACCGCCGACGCGATCGACGACGCCGGCTGGCGGCAGGATTCGCCGTCGCAGTTGCGGCGGATCTATGCGGACCTCGGTGCGCGCGGCGATCAAACCGAATTCCACGTCACCTTTACCGGCGCCTCCAACGGTTTCGGTGCGGCGGCTGCGACCCCGGTAGAGATGCTCAATCAGAATTGGAGCAGCACCTATACCGTGCCGCAAACCACCGGCAATCAACTCGCTTTCCTCACCGCAAGTGCGAGCTGGAAACCGACCGACACCTGGACCTATCAGGCCAACGCCTATTTTCGTTCGTTCCGGCAGAACCACGTCGACGGCAACGGCACCGACGCGCAGAATACCGGATGCCCCGATCCGGCCGTGCTTTGCTTCCCCAATCTCGACGGCTCGCTGTCAAATCTCATCACGACGACCGGACAGACGGTGGCGGCGACGGGAGCCCTCGGCACCAGCGTGCTGGGCGAGATCGACCGCACCTGGACCGCGACCAATTCGTTCGGCGGCTCCGGACAGGCGGCGACGTCGGAACGTATATTCGGCCAAAACAACAATTTCGTGGCGGGCCTCAGCATCGATCGCGGACTGGTGCAGTTCTCATCGACGAGCGAACTTGGCACCATCAACGCCAATCAATTTCCGGTCGTGCAGGGTACCGGGCTCTTCATCGATCAGCCTTCCGGCGACCTGGCGCCGGTGGGACTAGGCGCGCAGACCCTTTATGCCGGCCTCTACGCCACCGATACTCTCGACGTGACATCGCGGCTGTCGGTGACCGCAGGCGGCCGCTTCAACTTCGCCCAGATCAACCTCCAGGACGAACTGGGCAACGACGCACTGCTCAACGGCAATCACAGTTACAGCCGCTTCAACCCAACGGCCGGCGCGACGTACAAGGTGACGCCCAACATTACCGTCTATGGCGGCTATTCGGAAGCGAACCGCGCGCCGACCCCGCTCGAGCTCGCATGCTCCGATCCGTTGCGGCCCTGTCTGATCGACAGCGCATTGGTCGGCGACCCTACCCTCAAGCAGGTAGTCTCACACACCTTCGAGGCCGGGGTTCGCGGCCATTACGACATCGCCAAAGGACTCCTGAACTGGAGCGTCGGCGTCTATCACGCACTCAACACCGACGACATCATCAACGTCGCAAGCCCGATCATCGGGCATCAATTCTTTCAGAACGGCGGCAATACGTTGCGGCAGGGGATCGAGGCGCAAGCGTCGTACAAATGGGACCGCTGGAACGTCTATGCGAACTTCACCTCGGTGGACGCCACTTTCCAGAACGCCCTGACACTTTCTTCTCCGTTCAACCCTTTCGCCAATCCGCTCACCGGAACCATCAATGTCCTTCCCGGCGATCGTCTGCCCGGCATCCCGGATTTCCGTTTCAAGCTCGGCGGCGAATACCGCATCACCGATCCGTGGAAGTTCGGCATCGATCTCAGCGTCATCGGCGGTCAGTATCTGGTTGGCGACGAGTCAAACCAGAACCAGAAGATACCGGCCTACTGGACCGTAAACCTCCACTCGTCCTATCAGGTGTCGAAACACGTGGAGGTGTTTGCGCTGGTGAAGAACCTGTTCAATCAGCACTATTATGTCTACGGCACGTTCTTCGATACCGGATCGTTTCCGTATTTGAATCTGAGCGACCCGCGCACGTTCGTGCCGGGCATGCCTTTCGCCGCCTACGCCGGAGCGCGGGCGACATTCTGATCGCTATGGACCGGATCGGCGTAATGCCGCGAGCTAGTTCGCTGCCACCCCGGTCAGTTCAAGGCTCAGCGTCCTGAGCCGCCGCCGCGCTTCGGCGTCGTAGACTTGCGGGTTCGCCGAGGCTTCGTTTTGTCCGTTGAAATAAAGACCCGTCCGGCCTTCCATTTCGGCGGACGCGGCGAGCCTGAAGATGGCGTCGGCGCCTTCCTGGACGGTGGACATCGGCTTGCCGCCGAATTGCATCACCATCGCCGTGTTCATGAACGTCGCCGGATGCAGGGCGTTGACGGTGACGCCCGTGCCTTCGAGCTCACCCGCAAGATCGATAGTGAACATGATCTGTGCGAGCTTGCTCTGGCGGTAGGCGCGCATGCCGCTGTAGCCTTTCGTCAACATCACGTCGTCGAACGCGATCGGCTCCTGTCCGAGCGACGAGACATTGACGATCCGCGCCGGCGCGCTTTTCTTGATCAGCGGCAACAGCAAATAGGTGAGCAGGAAGCCGGCCAGATAATTCACCGCGAAGCGCAGTTCATGGCCCTCGGCGCTCGTCTGTCGCGTGCCTTGCGGCCCGCCGCTGCCGATGCCGGCGTTGTTGACGAGGAGATCGAGCCGGCCGGTCGCGTTTTGCACCGCATCGGCGAGACGCCGGACTTCCGCAAGCGAAGAAAGATCTGCCGCGATAAACTCCGCGGAGCCGCCGCCGGCCTTGATTGCGGCAACGACGCGCTCGCCGCGTCCGCGATCGCGGCCATGCACCAGAACCCGCCAGCCGGCAGCCGCCAGCATTTCCGCCACGACGCGGCCGACACCGTCGGTCGAGCCGGTGACCAAAGCTGTTTTACCGTTCGGCTTCGTCATAGCTCTGTCTTCCCTATTACCCCGTGCCGGTCATTTCTGCTCGATGCGCCAGGCGCCGTCCCAATCGTCCGCTGGCGGCGATGCCGCGAAGCGACCGATGCGATCGAGCATGGTCAATGACGGTCCATCATCGGCGACCGCGGCGAGCGCCGCGCCAAACGCGAGCCGCGCCTCCTCCCAGCGCCGCGCCCGATACGCCGCAAGGCCTTCGGCATAACGGGTCCGCAGTTCTTTCTGTTCCGGCGACAGGGCGCCGCCGCGGCCCATGATCTCGAATACCGGTTGCGAGCGGCCCTGGCCGGGCAGGAAGACGCGATCGATCTCGCGGGTTTCGATCGCAGCGCCGGCCGCCTGGGCGGTCGCTTCCAGCAACAGGGTGCGGGTGCCGTACAATTTGTTGGCGCCTTCCAGACGCGAGGCCAGATTCACCGTCTCGCCCATGACGGTGTAACTCATCATCACGTCGGAGCCGACGCTGCCGACAACCGCGTCGCCGGTCGCGATGCCCATGCGGACGTCGATTGAAATCGGCACGTTGCGGAGCCCGACGATGTCCGGCAACGCCTCGCGAAACGACGGCACGCGTTCCAGCATGTCGAGCGCGGCAAGGCAGGCGCATCGCGCCTCATCGGCAATCTCGGTGAAGGGCGGCCCCCAATAGGCCATGATGGCGTCGCCGATATATTTGTCGATGATGCCGCCATGCTGGTGGATCGGCTCCGACATCGTCGCAAAATACCGGTTCATCACCTTGACGAGGCCCTGCGGAGTCATTTCCTCGCTCACGCCAACGAAGCCTTTGACGTCGCAGAACATCACCGTCATCACGCGGCGCTGGCCCTCTGCGGCGAGCGCCGGACCGCTGATCAGGCCCTCGACGATGCGGGGATCGACATAGCGACCGAAGGTCTCGCGGATACGTTCTTTGACGCGGAGCTGCTCGACCATGCTGTTGAAGGCAACCGTCAGATGACCGATCTCGTCCTGCGACGTGACGGTGAGCGTTTCATCGAGCTTGCCGGCCTCGACCGCGCGCGCCCCCTCCAGCAACCGGCGCACCGGGCGCGTCAGTCCGGTGCTGACGATGACGGAGAAAACGAGGCCCAGCGCCGCGGCGAGCGCCGTCAGCAGGATAGCGACAAGCAGAACGATCCGCTGCTTGCGCGCGGTCGCAGCCGCATCCGCCTTCAACAGATCGATCATTTCGGTGCGGACGGTGTCGAGCTGACGATCGAGCTCGTCGCGCAACGTGTCCACGCGTTCGAGGCCGTCGGCAATCGCCTTCTCGTCGCCGGCATCGAGAAGCGGCAGCAAGCGCGCGATCTCGTCGTTGAGGCGGCCGCGGGTGCCGTCGATGAAGTCGGAGAGGTGGTTGCCGAGCCGCAAGAGCCGCGCGGTGTCGCCGAACCGGCTGCCCTTCTCGATCAGGCCGTCGATCAACTGGCGTGCGGATTTCAGTTCCGTATCGACGGCATCGCCTTCGGCACGGAAATTTTTGGTAAGGGCGGCCACTTGCGCGGCATCGACGGAAGACTGCATCTTTCTCGATCACCAGGCGGCGCAGCATCACCCCGCGCGTCAGCGAGTGGATGTTGGCCCGCGCCAAAGCGGCGTAGGCCGGAACGTAGCTTTGCGTGAGATCCTCGAGCCGGGCGCTGACCTGCACCACCAGCGCCATCGACAGCAGCGCCGCGGCCGTCATCAGCACGATGAGGATCAGCGCGATCGCGATGATCTTGCGCTTGATCGACACTCCGATCATCGAGCGATCCCTGTTGCGGCTGAGTCAGTCAAGCCGGCGCGATTTTTCCTGGAGGAAGGCCAAGGCGGGACAGGTACCAATTCAGCGGCTGGTGCCCAGGAAAGATTCCACACTGAGCCTCCAGGTGCCTGTAAATAAGATAGTTTTTCAAGTGTGGAAAGTGGGCTACTCACGCTCGTACTCACAGCAAGGTTTTTGGACATATCCACGCGATATGTCGCAAACCGCATCTGACGCCCCTGGCGCGCGGAAAGATTCAAGTTGGCTCATGATGTTGGATGGTATGTTTAGCGGCTTAGCATTCCGACATACTGAACAGGTATTTCCGACCCAGTGATTACAAGCACTTAGCCCCACAAATGTGGGTAAGGGGGCTAAAGGTGCTGAGTGCGTTGCGCCGAATCATTTTTTGTGCCCCCCTACCCCTTGGTTGCACCACTCAATTTTGCTGGGAGGTGTGACCATGCCCCTGAAGAAGAGAACTGAGCACGCGCTATTTATTAAATGGCGCGATCTGGAAATTGCTGCATCCGGCATTCCGGCAATCATCGCGTTTGTTTTTTTAGTGCTCGCGGTAATCGGCGCTCGATGGCTCGGGCTATTGTAATGGTCGGGGACAAAGCCATGACAACGAGCGATTGGGCACTCATAATCAGTCTATGTTCGCTCGCCGTAGCACTCGGCAGCTTCGTGTGGAACGTCTGGTCGAAATTCATCTATCCGAAGGCAAAAGTTCGGGTCACATTCAGTGCCACCGTCATTATTCAACCCGGCGCGCCCGGTTACCGCCCCGAGTTCCTGACGTTGACCGCAACAAATTTTGGCCCGGGCGACATCACGCTCCATAGTGCGAGTTTGTATCATCGCAAAAAAATGTGGTGGAAGAATTGGCGCGCATTTTTCAACAGGCACCTTCGGCGCGAATACGGCGTGCTCAACCCATTAGAAGATTTTCCAAACAGGCTCGAATATACCACAGGGCCGTTCAGTGGGGGCTTACCAAAGAAGATTGCCGTCGGCGAGTCGTTCAGCTCCTACTTCACCCGAAAAGTGGATTGGTTCGAGAACAGGGGTGTGAGGGTAGGATTCTCGGACAGCTTTAATCGCAATCATTGGTGCAGCAGACAGGACGCTGAGAAAGTAGCTGAAAATGTGCGTGCGGCCGCTAGCCGCAAGCTGCACACTCGACCGGGCTAGCCAATGGAGCTTCATTGAAATCACGGATCGGAAAATGCGCAACCGCTGTCGTGGGGACAACATGTGAGTGCGAAGATTCACTCAGGGCAAAATCGTACTCACACTCGCGCGCGCTGTGGACTCTACGTGTGATATCAATGGGCCGTGGCGAGTTCGAGTCCCAAGTCAATGACTCGGTTCACTCGCAAGTTGTTCAAGAAATTGGGAAATCTATTTTGGTGCCCAGGAGAGGACTCGAACCTCCACGCCTCGCGGCGCTAGTACCTGAAACTAGTGCGTCTACCAATTCCGCCACCTGGGCAATGCCGGGATAGGTACGGAGCCGTCTTCTCGTTGTCAATCGAACGCGCTAGAGGCTTGACCGGTGCGACCGCATCCGGAGCCCGGCTCCAGCATCCTGTTTCCGCATGATCTTTTCCCAAAGCCGGCTTCCGCCTTCCGGGATCATGCTCGGCCCTCTATACAGCGCCAAATCGTTCCTGTATTTCGGCCGGCCAGGGCGGTGAAAAGCAACCATGGCAGTGAAAAGCAAATCTGACACGCTGGTCACCGTGTTCGGCGGCTCGGGTTTCCTCGGCCGCCACCTGGTGCGCGCGCTGGCCAACCGGCAGTATCTGATCCGCGTCGCCGTGCGGCGGCCGGAACTGACCGGATATTTGCAGCCGCTCGGCCGCGTCGGCCAGATCCATGCGGTGCAGGCGAACGTGCGGTTCGCGCATTCGATCGAGGCCGCGGTCCGCGATGCCGATATCGTCGTCAACCTGGTCGGCATCCTGTTCGAACGCGGCCGCCAGCGGTTCGACGCCGTCCAGGCCGAAGGCGCCGAAGCGGTCGCCCGTGCGGCCACGGCCGCTGGCGCGCGGGTCGTCCATGTCTCGGCGATCGGCGCCGACGAGCATTCACCCTCGGACTATGCGCGTACCAAGGCGGCGGGCGAACAGGCCGTGCTGGCGGCGCAGCCCGAAGCGGTCATCATGCGGCCGTCCATCGTCTTCGGCGCGGAGGACGAATTCTTCAACCGTTTTGCCGCCCTCGCCCGGCTCTCTCCGGTGCTGCCGCTGCCCGGCGGCGGCCATGTGCGATATCAGCCGGTGTTTGCCGGCGACGTCGCCGAGGGCATCGCCAAGGCGGTCGACGGCGAGGCCAAGCCCGGCACGACCTACGAACTCGGCGGCCCGGACGTCCGCACCTTCAAGGAATTGATGGAATTCATGCTCGCGACCGTCGAGCGCCGGCGCCTGCTGGTGCCGGTGCCGTTCGCCCTGATGAAGCTGCAGGCGGCATTCCTGCAATACCTGCCCAAGCCGCCGCTGACGCCCGATCAGGTCGAGCTGCTCAAATCCGACAACGTGGTTTCGGCAGCCGCGCAGGAACAAGGCCGCAGGCTCGAAGGCCTCGGCATCATTCCCAATTCGATGGGCTCGATCGTGCCGGACTATCTCTGGCGCTTTCGCAAGACCGGCCAATTCCGCAGCCACATGGCGTAGCGGCGCCCGGCGCTTTCGGCGTTCAAAGATGCCGGAAAGCGCTTCACGCCTCGTATTTGAACGAGAGCGCGACGCGGGTGCGGAACGCCGTGACTTTCCCTTTTTCCACCCGCATGTCCATCTTGGTGACTTCCGCGACGCGCAGATCGCGCAGCGAACCGGCCGCGGTTTCCACCGCCTTGCGGCCCGCGTCCTCCCAGGACTTCTCGCTGACGCCGACGACGTCGATGATCCGATAAACGCTTTCCGATTGGGTTTTCGCCATTGGATTGAACCTCCCTGTGCCTGAAAGTGCGTGTTCGTTGTCACGCCGGCGCCGTCAGCTTAGAACAATGCGCCACGTCCCGTCGATGACCTCCAATGGACTGGCGCGGCCAAAAGCAGGAAATCTGCAGCCGCCGGGCCGTCGGGCCGGCACCTGAAAAGGCGAGCAAATGCCGGGCAAACGCGTGCAACTCGACGAGGAGACATGGCGGGCGCTCGATCTCCTCGGCCATGATCAGATGAAAGACTTTCAGGAACTGGCGGACGAAGCGTTCCGCGACCTCCTGAAGAAATACGGCCGCCCGGTGGACCTCAAGGACGCACTCCGCCGCAGCGCCGGCGTCTCCGCCACGGTCCATCAGTTGCAGCCCGGCGCCGGCAAGAAGCCGCGACGAAAATAGGCGTTGCGGCGCGCGCGATCAGGCAAACCGCTCGCGTGACCGTTCGCGCGCCTTTGCCGCCTCCTCTTCGCGGTTTTTCGCCGGGCTCGCGGTTTCCAGCGAGGCCAACAGCCGGCGCGCCGCCGCGGTGACTTCGTCGACCGCGCGGTCGAACGCCGCCTCATTGGCGCGCGAGGGCTTGGCGAACCCGCTCAGCTTGCGCACGAATTGCAGCGCCGACGCGTGGATTTCCTCGTCCGTTGCCGGCGGCTCGAAATTGAACAGCGTGCGGATGTTCCGGCACATGGATCGCTCCTTCTGATTGCCGTTTCATTTTACATCCGGCGGCGCGTGTTTGGACATCACATCTGGGGCACAAAATCCTGGGCACAAAATCTTGGAATACGAACTTTTGCGGCGGTAAGCTCGCTGTGGTCGGGCGTTCCGGAGTTGCCGTTGCCCAATACCGCAGCCAAGCCAGTCAGCATTACCGGCGATCAGGGCGTTCGCGTTTCCGGCTTGTTGCTGACGCCGCCGCGCGCCCGTGCGTGTTACGTGCTGGCGCACGGCGCCGGCGCCGGAATGAATCATCCGTTCATGGCGTCGGTCGCGGTGGAACTCGGGCAGCGCGGCATTGCCACGTTGCGTTACCAGTTTCCCTACATGGAGCGCGGCTCCAAACGTCCCGATCCGCCGCGGCTCGCCCATGCCACGGTGCGCGCCGCCGTCGCCGCGGCCGCGCACGCCTTGCCGGGCCTTTCGTTGATTGCCGGCGGCAAATCGTTCGGTGGCCGGATGACATCACAGACCCAGGCGCTGGAACCCCCGCCCGGGGTGCGCGGATTGGCGTTCCTCGGCTTCCCGCTGCACCCGGCCGGCAAGCCGTCACGGGAGCGTGCCGAGCATCTCTTCGACGTCCGGATTCCGATGCTGTTCCTGCAAGGCACCCGCGACACGCTGGCCGAGCTCGGCGAACTCGAGCCGGTGTGCGAAGCGCTCGGCGACAGTGCGACGCTCAAGCTGTTTCAGGATGCCGATCATTCCTTCCACGTGCCGGCCCGGAGCGGCCGGAAGGATGCGGAAGTGCGCGGCGAAGTGCTCGACGCGCTCGCCGCCTGGATCGACGGCCTTATTGGCCGCGCGTGAGTTTTTCAGAGTCGGGCTTTACAGCCCTAGCGAAAGGGCGATGAGGCCGAGCACGCCGACCACGGCGCGCCACCAGACGAACAGCGAAAAGCCGTTGCGCGACACGTAGCCGAGAAACGTCTTCACCACGAACCAGGCCGCGATGAAGGAGACGACGAAGCCCACCGCGATGATCGCGAGATTTGAGTGGGTCAACTGGCCGTGGTCCTTGTAGAGATCGTAGGCGAAGGCGCCGGCCATGGTCGGCATCGCCAGCCAGAACGAGAATTCGGCGGCGGCGCGGCGGTCGGCGCCCAGCAGCATTGCGGCGACGATCGTCGACCCCGAACGCGACACGCCGGGGATCATCGACGCGCACTGCGCCAACCCGATGATGAAATACATCGGCAGCGTGAATTTCGTCGCCTCGTTGTAACGCGGTTTGAGATCGAGCCGATCGACGAAATAAAGGACCGCGGCGCCGACGATGAGCGAGATGCAGACGATCCAGGGGTTGAACAGAACCTCCTTAATGAGCTTGTAGGCCACCGCCCCGATCACCGCGGCCGGCAGGAATGCAATCAGCACGCCGATGATGAAACGTCTCGCCTGCGGATCGTTGAACATGCCGAGGAACAGTTGCCACAGCCGTCCCGCATAGATGGACAGCAGCGCCAGGATGGCGCCGAATTGAATCAGGACCGCGAAGCTTTTGCCGAAATCGTCGTCGCCGAAGCCGAAAAACCGCTGCATCAGGAGAAGATGCCCGGTCGAGGAAACGGGAATGAACTCGGTCAACCCCTCGACCACGCCAAGAATGATCGCCTTAATAAAATCGAATGTCATGGATCAACTCCGCGGCGGAGCGGGGCGCAAGCGACGGCCCCTGTCCGCAAAAGGACTGGCAGCGTGGTTCGTCGAACTTGTGGCTCACGGCCGGGATTCTGGCAACGGCCAAGGCCTTGCCTTCAACAGGCGGAACTGGGACACGGTGCGATTGGGCACGGTGCGATTGGGCACGTTGCCATCGGCCCCGCTTGGCCTGTAAGGGAATGCCTCGAATTCGCGACCGTCGTCATACCGCAACCCTTCGGTCATAAACTTCCAACGCGCCCGCGAGCATGCTGACGCTGTTTCATTACCCCTTCTGCCCGCATTCCCGTTTCGTGCGGCTGATTCTCGAAGAGCTCGGCCTTACGGCGCGGCTGGTCGAGGAGCGGGTCTGGGAGCGCCGCCAGGAATTCCTGGTGCTCAACCCGGCGGGAACCACGCCCGTCCTGGTGGAAGAAGGCGTGCCGCCGGTGCCGGGGGCGGCCATCATCGCCGAATACCTCGATGAGACCCGCGGAACCGCAGCGCCTTCGGTTCGGCTGCTGCCGGCCGAAGCCGCCGAGCGCATCGAGGTCCGGCGCTTGACGAGCTGGTTCAACGACAAATTCTTCGCCGAAGCGAGCGGGCCGCTGGTGACCGAGCGCGTCTACAAGCGATACATGCCGTCCGCCGACGGCGGCGGCCCTCCGGACACCGAGACCATGCGCGCGGCGCGGAGTAATATTAAATATCATCTGACGTATATCGGCTGGCTCATTCGCAGGCGCGATTGGCTGGCCGGCGACCGACTGACGTATGCCGACCTGAGCGCGGCGGCACACTTGTCCGCGGTCGATTATCTGGGCGATGTGCCGTGGCACGAAGACGAGACAGCCAAGGCCTGGTACGCGAGGATCAAATCGCGACCGTCGTTCCGTACGCTGCTGGGCGAGACGCTGCCCGGCCTGGCACCGTCGCCGAGTTACGCCAACCTCGACTTCTGAACGCGACCGCGATCAGGCGCGCACTTGCCGAAGCGGCGCGCGTTCACGGATTCGACGCGGTCGGCATCGCGCGTCCGGATTCAATCCCGCACGCGGCGGAGCGGTTACGCGAGTTCCTCACCGCCGGCGGTCATGGCGACATGGCGTGGATGGCCAGCAAGGCCGATCGCCGCGGCGATCCGCACGCGCTGTGGCCGGATGCGCGCGCCATCATCATGCTCGGCATGAGCTACGCGCCGCATGACGATCCGCTGGCAGTCCTGAAACAACCGGCGCATGGGGCCATCTCGGTCTACGCCCAAGGCGACGATTATCACGAAATCATCAAACCGCGATTGAAGGCGCTGGCGCGCTGGCTCGTCGCGACGGCGGGCGGCGACGTCAAGGTCTTCGTCGACACGGCGCCAGTGATGGAGAAACCGCTGGCGCAGGCGGCCGGCATCGGCTGGCAGGGCAAGCACACCAACCTGGTTTCGCGCGCGCATGGTTCGTGGCTGTTCCTCGGCGCCATCTTCACCACGCTCGACCTGCCGCCCGATGATCCCGAACTCGATCACTGCGGCAGCTGCCAGGCCTGCCTCGATATCTGCCCGACGGCGGCATTCCCGGCTCCTTATCGCCTCGATGCGCGGCGCTGCATTTCCTACCTCACGATCGAGCACAAGGGTCCGATCCCGCGTGCACTGCGCCCGCTGATCGGCAATCGCATTTACGGTTGCGACGATTGCCTCGCGGTTTGCCCGTGGAACAAATTCGCGCAAGCCGGGCATGAGACAAAGCTCGCGGCGCGGTCGGCATTACGGGCACCGCAACTCGCCGAACTGGCGCGGCTCGACGACGCGGGTTTTCGCTCGCTGTTCGCGAAGAGCGCAGTCAAGCGGGTCGGGCGGGCCCGGTTCGTGCGCAATGTGCTCATCGCGATCGGCAACTCCGGAAGCCCGGCATTGGCGGACGAGGCCGAGCGTTTGCTCGACGACACGGCGGCGCTGGTTCGCGGCGCGGCGATATGGGCGCTCGGCCGTCTCGATCGCACGCGGCTGGAACGCCACCGCGACCGGCGGTGCGAAGAGCACGACCCGGAGGTCGCCGCCGAATGGGACGCCGCGCCGGAGAAATGAGGCTTCGATGTCCACGCTGCTCTGTTTCGGGCTTGGTTATTCCGCCGAATATTTCATCGGCACGTTTGGCGACGGCTTTGAACACATTGTCGGTACTGTGCGCGGCGCCGAACGCGCGGCGCACCTGAGCGCGCACTTTGCCGGACGGTTGCGGGCGCTGGTGTTCGACGGTTCCGCGGCGACGCGGCAAGTGAAAGACGCGATCGGCGAAGCCGAGCTGGCGCTCGTTTCGATTCCGCCGAGCGAAAGCGGCGACGCCGTCCTCACCGCCTTCGGCGACGCCTTGTTGCACGCACGCCGCTTGCGTTCGATCGTCTACCTCTCGACCGTCGGCGTTTACGGCAACCACGACGGCGCGTGGGTTGATGAAGAGACGCCGCCGCGGCCCGGTTCTGCGCGCAGCCGCGAACGCGCAGCCGCCGAGCAGGCATGGCTGAAACTCGGTACGCGCACCGGGGCCGCAGCCGCCATCTTGCGGCTCGCCGGCATTTACGGACCCGGCCAGAATGCGTTGGTGCAAGTCGCTGGTGGCAAGGCGCGGCGCGTCGTCAAAGCCGGCCAGGTCTTCAATCGCATCCATGTCGCCGACATTGCGCAAGCCGTCGATGCGGCTTTCGCGCGCAAGGCCACCGGCATCTTCAATGTCGCCGACGACGAGCCGAGCCCGGCGGGCGACCCGCTCGCCTTCGCCGCGCAAATGCTGGGGCGCGACCCGCCGCCGGAAATCGCGTTCGCCGAAGCGGCGCCTTCGATGTCGCCGATGGCTTTGAGTTTCTGGCAGGACTGCCGGCGCGTCCGCAACGACAAGCTGAAACAACAGCTCGGCGTGACCCTGCTGTATCCGACCTATCGTGAGGGCTTGCGCGCGCTCAGCGCCGGCTTTTCAGCTTAGGCTTATTCAGCGCGAGCTTTTTAATGAAGGCTCGGCCCCTTGAGGAAGCGGTCGCGCTCTCCCGACTTCACCCGCATTTCCTTGGTCTCGCCGTCGCGATAAACGGTGATCGGCACCTCGACGCCAGCCTGGCCTTGCGCCCAGATGCGGCGGAACAGGCTCGCCAGATCGTTGACCTCAGTTCCGGCAACCGCCAGCAGGATGTCGCCGGTGCGCAGGTCAGCCCGCTTCGCGGGACCGCGATCGGCCAGACCGACGACGACAAGCCTGTCTTCCACTTCCGTCGCGTAGAAGCCGAGCCACGGCCGCGACGGCGCGTTGCGCCGGCCGTATTTGAGCAAGTCGTCCAGGATCGGCTTCAACAAATCGATCGGCACCATCATGTTGATATTCTGCGAACCGCCCTTCTCGACGGCGTGCTGGAGTTGCAGCGAACCGACGCCGAGCAGATCACCCGCCGGTCCCACCAGCGCCGTGCCGCCCCAGTTCGGATGCGATGGCGCCGTGAAGATTGCTTCGTCGAGCACGTATTCCCAATAGCCGGCGAATTCCTGCTTGGCGGCAATGCGCGCGGCGACGGAATGCTGCGCGCCGCCGGCGCCGGCGACCACGACACGCTCGCCGACCGAGGCGGCGGCTGATTGGCCGAATTCAAGTGCCGGCATGTTGAGCTTGGCCAATGCCTGCACCAGCCCGAATCCGGTTTCCTGATCGTAGCCGAGCACGTGGCCGGGCACCGAACGGCCGTCGTTGAGCGTCAGCCAGATCGTGTCCGCTTCGGTGATCAGATAGCCGACGGTGAGGACGAGACCATTGCTGCGAATGATGACGCCGTTGCCGGCCCGCTCGGTGCCAAGCGTTTCGGCTGTGAATGCGTCCGCCGGCACCGTCGCCCGCAGCGACACCATGCAGGCGAGCGCCGCGCCGAGATCGTAAGAATAATCCCCGGGCTTCGGCTGCACCGAGGCCGGCACTTTCCAGTCGCTGGCTGTCGCCATCTGATATTGTTTCCTTCGTCCCGGCCTCGCACCGGGAAAGCCTCGGCGGCTAGGTTTAGAAACAATCTTACCACCACATCGTCGTGCGATGGCAACCCGCGTTTGCGGGCCATCGTTACCGCGTCACGGCCAGCCCCGAAGCCGCAGGTCGAGCCCGAAGCGGTCCCTTGTTTGCTCCTCGTATGGAAGCCGGATCTATGAAAGCCGATTGTATGGAATCTACATGGCGCGTTCGCGATCGGGCGCCATCAGTCCTTCTTCTCGGACACCGCGGCGTTCGACGTCGCCGCGTTCTTTTGCAGCTCCTGGAGCTGCTTTTCCAGCTCGGGAAGTTGCCGCACGAGTTCGCATTTCTGCTTGTCTTCCGCGGCCTGCTTCTTCACCTCTTCCCAGCGTTCCTTGGCGTCCTCCAGCGTCCACGGCCGCCGCTTCTGCGGATTGAACACCTGCGCCTTGACCAGATTTTCCAGCGAATGAAAGTACTCGTCCAGATTCAGGATGCGATTGCGCAGCTGATAGTAGAAACTTTTTCCGTTGAGATTCTCGCAGTATTTCAGCCCGCCCGCAAAAGTCTGCTGCGCCATGCGGGCGTCGAAGATCTTTCCCTTCAGATCGTCGATGGCAGCGGTCTGCGCGTGTCCGTCCGTCAGCGGGACAAGACAAAACACAGCAACACCGCCGGCGAGTAACGCCGGATGCACGTTTGGTCGCAAGGTCCCCACCTTTCGGCCTCGAATTTAGGTTGGATGTTATCAGCTTGCCCGGCCCGGAAACAGGGGCCACAGCCATCCCGGCGGCCGTTCTTTCATTAATTGTTATCCATGACTCGGCACGCTGCACGGTTGGGACATCGCCGTCGAGGTTTTGCCCAGCTCCGCGCGCGATGCCGCCTTGTTGCTGCCCAAAGTTGAAAGCAAAACAACGTCTTGTTCGTGGGATTGGGGAACTTGCAGTGAGCTTGAGTATTCGTGTCGCGGTGATCGCGCTGGCCGTCGCCGGCTTTTCAGGTGTGGCTTCGGCACAGGCCTATTATCCGCCGCCGCCAGGCTACTATCCGCCGCCGCCCCCTGGCTATTACCCGCCTCGTCCCGGTTATTACCCGCGGTCGGCGGATTACGACGCTCCGGTTCCACCGGCGGACGTCGCCGGCCCGCCGGCCGGGCCATATTACGGCGACGGAATGGAAGAGGCGGGTCAGGAATATCCGCCGCAATCCGCGCCGGGACACCCCCCGCGATACGCGCCGGGATACCCGCCGCAAGACTCGGCGGGATACTCTCCGGAATATCCGCCGCAATACCCGCAGCCCTACCCGCCGGAGCGGCCTGCCTATGCGGCTCCGGTTGACCGATCCGCAGCGCAAACGCCGGCTTATGTGAACGGCGAGCCGGCGCCGCGGCCGCCGGGATTTGTTGGTGGCGGGGCCGCACCGGCCGACGTCACAGGCTCCGTCGGCGGCCAAGCCACCGCTCCAGGCGCGACCGTCGCCGGCCTGCCGCCGGAAGATCAGCCCGAACACGGATCGGCGCCGAACATCCCGGATCAGTTTCGGCGCAAGCTCGTCGACTACGTCACCACCGAGCCCGCGGGAACCGTCATTATCGATACCCCGAACACCTATCTTTATTTGGTGCTGGGGCGCGGCAAGGCGCTGCGCTACGGCGTCGGCGTTGGCCGCGAAGGTTTCACCTGGTCCGGCACCGAGCGCGTCAGCCGCATGAGCGAATGGCCGGATTGGCATCCGCCGAAAGAAATGATCGAGCGCCAGCCTTATCTGCCGCGCTTCATGGCCGGCGGCGAAGGCAATCCGCTCGGCGCACGCGCGCTTTATCTCGGCAACACCGTGTATCGCATTCACGGCACCAACCAGCCGTCAACCATCGGACACTTTGTTTCCTCGGGTTGCATCCGCCTGACCAACGAGGACATCACCGACCTCTACAGCAGAGTGAATGTCGGCACGCGCATCGTTGTTCTCGCCGGCTCGCCCGCAGTGGCGGCGTCGGCGCCGGGTCGCGCGGCGCGCTAGCGCACGCGTCGCTAGCGCCGCACACAGTCCGCATCACGCCAGACGCGGAACATGCGTGACACGGGACAAGTGGCGCGCACAACGTGTGACACGGAGCTTGTGTGACACAGACCATCTGCACCGGGTTCCACACCGTCCGCATCGGCAAAAACCCAAACCGAATTTTTAATGTTGGTTTCCCGCCAACTCATCTAATGTGAATCGTCTGGATTCGGCGGGTTTGGAACCTGTTTGCGATCCGGCGATGCGTCGGCCGAGGGTCGTGGCCGACGCGAGGCCAACATGTCCTCGCGATGATCTGTCGCCGAATGTGATGCGTGCTTTTGTTGCGGATCGCACGCGGGCATTCAGCGGGGTCGAATGTTTCCTGATGTACGCCTGATGGTCGCGGCGACGTTTGTGTCGGTTGCGGCGCTGATGTTCGGGTTCGGTCTGTTCGCCACTTTCCGCGTCAGCCACGAGCCGCTCGATCGCGCGCAGCCCGTCGGAGCTCCGATCCAACTTGTCCCCGACAATTCGCCGAAACCCGTCGCGGCAATGATGCCGGAAGAACCATTCGAGCGGCGCTTTCTGATAGCCTTCGCGCCGTCGGTTCCGGAGACGCCGCGTGCGCCGGCGCCCGGACCCGATCTGCAGGACGATATCGAAACGTTTTCGTCGGCACGCCCCACGACCTTGCCGGAAGGAACTGCGGCTGTCGAAGAGCCGAATGATCGGCCGGTTTTGCCGGCCGCCGAACCGGCCGACGCGTCCGTTGCCGCTACCGCGCCCGCGAGCGAGCAGCCGGCTTCCGCGCCGCCGCAGGAAACACCGGCCGTGGCAGCCACAGAGCCTCAAGACAGCGCGCCGGTTCCGGCCAGCGGCACCGCGGCGCTCGAGCAGCAAAGCAAATCGGACGCCGACCCGGCGGCAAATACGGAACCGGCCGCGGCGCCCGGCGTCGCTACGTTGAATCCTGGAAAAGACTGGCGTGCGGACTGGACTCCGGCGCAGCCGACAGCCCAGCGCCCCAATGCGGTAGCCCCAAAGGCGAGCGTGCCGAGGCGCGTCGCCCGCGTCGTCAGGCCGACCATTGTCAGACCAATCATTGGAAAGAACGCTTGGCCCACGCGCGTGGCGGTCCGGCCGCGGCCGGCGCGGAGAATGGCGGCGGCGGTCCCCGTCCGGACCTTCAGCCAGAACAACGGCTTCGAGCAATCCAATTACCAAACCCAACTACAGGCGCAGGCCCAGTTCACTCCGAGGCGCGTGGTGCGGGTCCGCCACGCTTACGTCGCTCCCGATCGGCCCGCGGAGCAGACCTCGGCGGTCGGCGGCCCCTATGTCAGCCCGTAGCCGGCAGGCCTGCGCGCGGGATTGAACGGCGCCGCGGTCGTTCCCAAGTTCCTATTCTGGCTTCACGTTTGAAGTCCGACCAGGAACCCGTTCGCAGAGCCCGCGTGATCCCGCTTTCCGTCCTCGATCTGTCCCCCGTTACCACGGCCACACCGGGATCGGTGGCGTTGCGGGATTCGATCGACCTCGCGCGGCTGGCTGACCGGCTCGGCTACAAACGCTACTGGTTCGCGGAACATCACAACCTCGCCAGCATCGCCAGCTCCGCGCCGGAGATCATGATCGGGCAGGTCGCCGCAGCGACGACGCACATTCGCGTCGGCTCCGGCGGCGTGATGCTGGTCAATCATGCGCCGCTCATGGTGGCCGAGCGCTTCAAGATGCTGGAAGCACTGTTTCCGGGCCGCATCGATCTTGGCCTTGGGCGCGCGCCAGGGACCGATCCGGTCACGTCGTACGCGTTGCGGCGCCGCCAGGACGCGCGGGAGGCCGACGACTTTCTCGAGCGGTTTCAGGAACTCATTCTGCTTGAGCGCCGCGGCTTCTCCGCCGAGCACCCGTTCCGCAATCTCCAGGCCATGCCGGCCGACGTCGCGCTGCCGCCGATCTGGTTGCTTGGATCGAGCGGTTACAGCGCCGAGCTTGCCGCCGCGGTCGGCATGGGCTTCGCCTTCGCCCACCATTTCGCCGAGCACGACGCGGCCAGCGCCATGCTGACCTATCGCGAGCACTTTAAGCCGTCGGAGACCATGCCGGAGCCGTATTCCATTCTGGCGGTGGCAGCGATCGCGGCCGACACCGACGCCGAGGCCGAGCGTGCCGCGGCGAGCGCCTATCTGCATTTTGTCCGCCGCTCAAAAGGCGAATTCGGTCCGCTGGTATCGCCCGAGGAGGCCGCCGCCTACCCCTACACGCCGGTCGACCGCGACCGGATCGAGCGGCATCGGGAGCGCCTGGTGGTCGGCAACGCCGAAACGGTCAAACGCCGGCTGTTGGCGCTTGTCGAGGCAACCCGCGCCGACGAATTGATGATCACGACCATGACGTATGATCATGCCGCCCGGCGGCGCTCCTACGAGATACTGGCGGACGCCTTCGGCATCACACCTGCCAACGGACCCCTGCTGCGGACCCCGGCCGAGGCACCGCTTTAAAGGGGCTGTAAAGAGGCACCGCTGTAAATTTGTCTCACCCAGCCCTTATTTGCCTGGAAGGGATGGTTGTCCGGGTTGAGCCGTGGCGGAGAACCGCCGTCTCGACTAAACTTTGCCCTTCTAGTCTTGCGTTCATTTTCAGCTGGGTGGCCCAATTGAGCACCGACCTCGCGCGGCCCAATTCTCGGCAGCTCCGTCATCGCCCGGGCAACCGGATGGCATCTCGAGCCATTGGCGCGATGACTGGCACGGTCACACTGGCCTGCGCTCTGGCGATCGCCTCGGCCGCCTCGGCTCACGCGCCGAGCAAAAGCTGGCGCAAAATGAACCCGAAGCCGCCGGAACCGGCGCAGGTCAGCAAGGAGCCTTTCGGAAACATTCGCAAAGGGCCGGTGCAGATCGTCATTTCGATCGATCAGCAGACGCTGCACCTCTACAGCGACGGCGAGCACGTGACCGATGCCCAGATTGCAACGGGGGTGCCGGGACATCCGACGCCGATGGGCGTCTTCAGCGTGATCCAGAAGAGCCTGCTGCACCATTCGAACATCTATAGCGGCGCGCCGATGCCCTACATGCAGCGCATCACGTGGTCCGGCGTGGCCCTCCACGTCGGCGGCAATCTCGGCCATCCGGCTTCGCACGGTTGTATCCGCATGCCGCACGACTTCGCGACGCGACTGTGGGTTCTGACCCGGCTTGGCACTCGCGTGGTTATCGCACGTCAGGAGCTTCGACCGCGGGAATTCTCCGATCCGCACCTCTTCGTGCACAAGGATCCGGCGCCCGCGCCGGATCCGGCCGCTTCGGCGCAGCCGACCATCAAAGCGCTGCGGACGGCGCTCTCCGCCGACGACGACGGCAGAGCAACGGACGCGCCGAGCCAGACGAACGAAGTAAAGGCGACGACGCCTGCGCCGGCAGCGGCAGATACCGGCAAGGCGGCCGAACGTTTCGCCGCAGGCGATGCAACCAAGACAGCCGCCGCGGGCGACAGCGTCATCACCGAACCCGCCGTTGCCGCGCCGGCGGTCCCGATGCCGGCGCCGAAGCCTGCCGAAATCGCGCATGCCTCCAAGTCGCCGATCGCCGTGTTCGTCAGCGGCAAGGAGAAAAAGATTTTCGTGCGGCAGGATTTTTCGCCGCTGTTCAATGCGCCGATCACCATCGAGCGTCCGGAACAGCGCCTCGGAACGCACGTCTTCACGGCATTGGAATATTTGCCTGACCATTCGAGCTTCCGCTGGAACGTGATCTCGCTTCCGGGCGAAGGGGCGTCGGCGGCGCGCATCGCTGAACCGCCAAAGCTCACGGCGCGCGGTGCTGCTCCGGTGGCAAAGCAGACCGATGACCCGCCGCCGCCACCGCAAACTCCGCAGGAGGCGCTGGCGCGCATCGGCATTCCTCAGGACACCATCGATCGGATTTCCCAGTTGTTCATTCCGGGCTCTTCCCTGATCGTTTCGGATCAGGGCCTCGGCGGAGAAACCGGCGAGGGAACCGACTTCATCGTTGTGACCCCCAGCGGGGAGCCTCGCGTCGCCTCTGGCCCGGATCGCAGGCCGCGGCGCTCCGCCGGTTATCAACGAGGCTACCGGTCGGATCTGTACTGGCGCTAGCGCGCCGCTTCCACCATTCAACCGACATTGCCGCCGATATATGCTAGCTAGGCGCGCGTAGCGCAGTTTTTCCGTTGAAGGAGGATCGTCTTGGGCAAGCATTTCTCACTCGTCGCCGCGGACAGCTTCAAGCTCGGCGCCTACCGCGCCGACCCGAGCGGGCCGGTCAAGGGCGGCGTCGTCGTCATTCAGGAGATATTCGGCGTCAATCATCACATTCGCGCGGTATGCGACCGCCTTGCGGGCGACGGTTATGCCGCGGTGGCGCCGGCTTTGTTCGATCGCCAGCAGCCGAATTTCGAGTGCGGCTATTCGCCGGACGAAATCGCCAATGCGCGCAAGTTCGTTGCCAACCCCGATTGGGGCGCGATGATGAAAGACGTGCAGGCCGCAATCGACGACGCCAAGAAAAGCGGCCCGGCCGCGATCATCGGGTTTTGCCTCGGCGGAACTCTGGCCTTCCTTGCCGCCGCCAAGCTCAACGGCCTTTCGGCCGCCATCGGCTATTACGGCGGGCAGATCGCCAAGAATGCCGACGAAAAACCCAAAGTGCCGACGCAATTGCATTTCGGCGAGAAGGATGCCTCGATTCCGATGAGCGACGTCGACACGATCAAACAGAAACGCGGCGGCGATTGTGAAATCTACGTCTATGCCGGCGCGCAGCACGGTTTTTATTGCGACGAGCGTGGCAGCTACGACGAAGCCTCGGCAAAGCTGGCGTGGCAACGCTCGCTGGACTTCCTGAACAAGCATCTGAAGAAATAATTCATCGCGCTGCGGCGCCTTTTTGTAGCTGGGGCCGGTCCGCAAGGGCCGGCCTCAGGCGTTTCGGGATCGCTTCGCCATTTTTCCCCGCTGGACAACAGTCTACAGCCCATAGGAAACGTCGGAACGATTTGTCATAATTCCCCTTCCACGGTGCCGGGCAACACTTGGGGCAACACTTTGGGGGACTGACCGATGGCGAAGGACGTGCATCCGGTAGATCAATTTCTGCCGGTTCCTCAGCTTGTAACTCTTGGCCTCCAGCACGTTCTGGTCATGTATGCGGGCGCCGTCGCAGTCCCGCTCATTCTCGGGCGCGCGCTGAAGCTGCCTCCCGAGGACGTCGCTTTCCTCATCAGTGCCGACCTCTTTACCTGCGGTCTGGCGACACTGATCCAGTGCGTCGGATTCCCGGGCGTCGGCATCCGCCTGCCGGTCATGATGGGCGTCACCTTTGCTTCCGTCGGCCCCATGCTGTCGATGGCAGCGGCGCCCGATGTCGGCATTCTCGGAATTTACGGCGCGGTGATAGCCGCGGGCGTCTTCGGGGTGATCGTCGCGCCCTTCATGGGCCGCCTGCTGCCGCTGTTTCCACCGGTCGTGACCGGCACCATCATCCTGGTCATCGGCGTCTCGCTGATGCGGGTCGGGATCAATTGGGCGGGCGGCGGTTTGCCGACCCTGACCAAGGTCGTCGAAGGCGCGTCGGGGGCGTTTCCCAATCCAAATTACGGCCAGCTTCAGGGACTGGGGATCGCGCTGTTCGTGCTGCTGGTGATCCTCGGTCTCATTCGCTGGTTCTCCGGCTTCATCGCCAACGTGTCGGTGCTGCTCGGGATCATTGCGGGCGCGGCGCTGGCCGCGGCGCTCGGGGTCATGCATTTCGACCGGGTCGCGGCCGCGCCCTGGGTCGATGTCGTCGTCCCGTTCCGTTTCGGCGTGCCGAAATTTCAGATCGTTCCGATCATCACCATGTGCATCGTGATGGTCGTCGTGATGATCGAATCGACCGGCATGTTCCTCGCGCTCGGCGAGATGACCGGCCAATTCATCGATCGCGCCGCGATATCGCGCGGACTGCGCGCCGACGGCGTCGGCACGATACTCGGCGGCATCTTCAACACCTTCCCCTACACGTCGTTCTCGCAGAATGTCGGGCTCGTCGCCGTGACCGGCGTGCGGTCGCGGTGGGTGACGGCCACCGGCGGCGTGATCATGCTGGCGCTCGGCCTGCTGCCGAAAATGTCGGCCCTGGTCGAAGCAGTGCCGGTCGTCGTGCTCGGCGGCGCCGGCATCGTGATGTTCGGCATGGTCGCCGCTACCGGCGCTCGCATCCTCACCGGAGTCGATTTCAAGACCAACCGCTACAACCTGTTCATCGTCGCGATCTCGGTCGGTTTTGGCATGATCCCACTGGTCGCGCCCAACTTCTTCCGCTACACGCCCGACGTGCTCCACCCACTGCTGGAATCCGGCATCCTACTCGCCGCGATCGTGTCGGTCGCACTCAATCTATTCTTCAACGGCCTGGCGAGCACGGAAGAGGCCTACGCGGAAACTGCAGCAGCAGCCGCGGCCGCGGAACACACCTGACCGGAAGAAGGAAATTGCTGGCCGGCGGAAACCACCGACGGCCGCAGCGGCTCAGAACCAGCGTTCCTGCACGTTGACCGTGTCGCCGGGACGCAGCGGGAAGGTGAGTGGCACCGCCATGCGGACCTGACGGCCGTAGTCATTGCGGTTGACGACGACGCTCCGGCGAAACGCCCGCGGCGTGAAGCCGCCAGAGATCGCGACCGCCGTCTCGGCGGTCATGTTGGCGACATACGGGTATTGGCCCGGCTGCGTCACCTCGCCGAGGATGAAGAACGGCCGGTAGGCTTCGACCTCGACCGCCACATGCGGCTCACGAATGAATCCGTCACGCAGGCGTGCCGAAATTCGCGCCGCCAGTTCGTCGGTCGTCGCGCCGCGCGCGAATACCGGACCGATCAGCGGCATGTCGATCGAGCCGCCGGCGTCTACGGAGTAGGCATTGGTCAATCCCTCCTGCCCGAATACGACGACGCGCAGCCGGTCGCCGGAATCGAGCGTATAGCCGGGCTGCCCTCCCGGCCCGACCGGCCCCACCGGCGCGTAGGCTGCCGGCACGACGACGGGAACGCGGGGCGGCGGCACAAAGGCCACCGGGATGCGAGGCGGCGGCGGCGCAAGGGCGACCGACGCAGCGGGTGGCGGGCCATAGCCCGGCGGCGGCACGTAGGCCGGTCGGGCGTAACGCGGGCCCCCGCCGTAAACGACGTTGTCGATGCCGCCGGGAGCAAGCCCGCCATAAGCGGCAGGTCCGGCGGCAACCGGCGGGTATGTCGTGTAGGCAACCGGCTGCCGCGCACATCCGGCGGCCGCCATCGAAACGCTCAGCAGCAGAAACAAAGAGCGGATGACTCGCATGCGCGCGATCCGGTGCTTTCGACAATCGTTGAGCACCGATTAACGCCAGTTATGGTTAACAATCCCTCACCACCGAAACGACGGCGGTGAAAATGCCGCTCAGCCCGGGCATTCGGGGAGGCTATTTTTCGGCATACCGCGGAAACGGACGCGAAATCCCGCGCCCAAAGCCGTCGTCCGTACTCTGCAGCAGCTTTACGTGCCGTTGCGGCGCGTCGCCCGGTCAGCGAGGGAGAGTATCAGCATGGCGACGGCGAACATGAGCGGGAACGAGATGACCCAGATGAGCTTGGTGTTGTCCGAAGCGGTCTCGAGGTCGAGATACCAGGCCAGGGCATCAACCGAGGCGATGACGGCGATCGAGCCCAACAGCCGCTGCTTGAGCACGCCGAAATCGATCGACGTCAAACCCTCGGGCAAATCGGGCCGGCCCTCGATCTTGTGAATGAAATTCTCGTAGCCCGATGAAATCACGATGAGCACGAGATTGGCGGTCAGCACGATGTCGATCATGTTGAGCACGCCGACGATGAGTTCGTGCCACGTCTCGTCGAGCAGCCGGCTCGCCAGATGGTAGAAGTCGGCGAAGAACCGGAACATCAGCAGGAAGAGACTGAGCGCCAGACCGACGAGAAAGGGCGCCAGCAGCCATCGCGTGAAAACAATGACTGCCTGAAAGCCGCGCTCGATCCGCTGCATCGAATCCCCTGCCAATCGCGGCTGCGACTGTGCCGTCAATCAGCGTGGCGGGTCAATGCGCGGCAACGCCGGTGCCGATCTGGCAAGCCACTCCGGTGCCGCCGAGGCCGCAATAGCCGCGCGGATTCTTTGCGAGATATTGCTGATGATAATCCTCGGCAAAATAGAACGGCGGGGCGTCGCGGATCTCCGTCGTGATCGCGCCGAGACCTTCGGCCGAGAGCGACTTGGCGTAGCTTGCCCGCGAGGCCTCGGCAGCGGCGCGCTGCGCCGGCGAATAGACGTAGATGCCGGACCGGTATTGCGTGCCGACATCGTTGCCCTGCCGCATGCCCTGGGTGGGATTGTGGTTTTCCCAAAAGGCTTTCAGCAGCTGCTCGTAGGATATCTTTTTCGGATCGTAGACGACGAGCACGACCTCGTTGTGGCCGGTGCGCCCGCTGCACACTTCCTCGTAGGTCGGGTTTGGCGTGTAGCCGCCGGCGTAACCTACCGCGGTCACGTAGACGCCATCGCCAAGTTCCCAGAACTTGCGCTCGGCGCCCCAGAAGCAGCCAAGGCCAAACATCGCCATCGCCAGCCCCTCCGGATAAGGGCCCTTGAGCGGATGGCCGTTCACATAATGCTCCCGCGCGGTCGGGATCGGCGTCGCGCGGCCCGGAAGCGACTCGTTCGCGCTCGGCATTTCGACCTTCCTCGAAAACGTGAACATCTCGGCTCCTCCTGCGTGACAGCGGCAATATAATCACGGCGGCCGCGCGATGCAGCCGCCGTTCGATCACGTTTCGCCGAGCCCCAGCCGCGACCGGGCGGCTTCCACCGGCCGGTTTTGCCGCTTATTGTGCCGCACGCGCGCCGTGTCTGGCGGCTGGCTGAGGAGGTGATGAATGTCCCGGATGCTCGCGCTGGCCTGCGCGCTGGCTGTGTTCGCCCTGGCGGCCGGATCGGCCTTTGCCCCTGTCCTCGCCCAGTCGACGACGCCGCCCTACGGACCTCCGATCACACTCGACGATGCCAAGCGCGCCATGGCGGCGGCCGAGCTCGAAGCGGCCAAGAATTCCTGGCAGGTGGCCATTACCATTCTCGACAGCGGCGGCAACCTGGTGATGTTCCACAAGGCGGACAACACTCAGCTCGCGTCGATCACCGCATCCGAAGGCAAGGCGCGCACGGCGCTGACATTCAAGCGGCCGAGCAAGGCGCTCGACGACGCCATCGCCGCCGGCGGCGCCGGATTGCGGCTGCTCGCCATCAAGGACATCACGCCGCTCGAGGGCGGTATCCCGATCCTGATCGACGGCAAGATCGTCGGCTCGATCGGGGTCTCCGGCGCGCTGTCATCCCAGGACGCGCAGGTCGCCAAGGCCGGAGCCGACGCAGTGGCCAAGTGATCGGGCCGGAACCGCTCCCAGCCGGGAAATATCCGGAGCCGGCATCGCCGGCCCGCCGGTAGGACCATGCTGCGGCCCGGCGCTTTCATGGAAGCGGCATTTCCGGATCGAACGCACCGCGAAAGCATTGGCACTTGTGCGGTGCGAAGGATTGACGCGGCGGCGGTTCCTCACCAGCTTTATGCAATCAAGGTGAGTGGGAAAACATGAGCGGCACACGTCAATTGCGTCTCGGCGCATTCATGCGGCCGACGACGATCCACACCGGCGCATGGCGCTATCCCGGCGCCTTTCCGGACTCCAATTTCAATTTCTCGCATATCAAGGGTTTCGCGCAGACGCTCGAGCGCGCCAAGTTCGACGCCTTCTTCATGGCCGACCATCTGGCCGTGCTCAACATGCCGCTCGACGCGCTCAAGCACAGTCATACGGTCACGTCGTTCGAGCCGTTCACGCTGCTCTCCGCGCTCGCGGTCGTTACCGAGCATCTCGGGCTGGTCGCTACCGGCTCCACCACGTTCGACGAGCCCTATCACGTGGCGCGGCGTTTCGCTTCGCTCGATCATCTGAGCAACGGCCGCGCCGGCTGGAACATCGTCACGACATCCAATCCCGATGCGGCGCTGAATTTCGGCATGACCGATCAAATGGAGCACGCCGAGCGCTATCGCCGGGCGCGCGAATTCTACGACGTCGTGACCGGCCTCTGGGATTCGTGGGCCGACGACGCCTTCATCCGCGACGTCGAAGCGGGCCTCGTTTTCGACCCGGACAAGCTGCACGTGCTCAATCACAAGGGCAAATATCTCTCGGTGCGCGGGCCGCTCAACATCGCGCGGCCGATCCAGGGCTGGCCCGTCATCGTTCAGGCCGGTGCTTCCGATTCCGGCCGCCAGCTTGCGGCGGAAACCGCCGAGGCGGTGTTCACGCCGCCGAGCAACATTGCCGCGGGCCGCGAATTTTATGCCGACGTGAAAGGCCGCATGGTGAAGGCCGGCCGTGAGCGCGACCATATGAAGATCATGCCGGCCTGCTTCGTCGTCGTCGGCGAAACGGTCGAGCAGGCTCGCGCCAAGCGCGCCAAGCTCGATAGTCTGGTTTATTACGACAACGCCATCGGCTCATTGTCGATCGCGCTCGGCCACGACGCATCGCGCTTCGATCCGGACAAGCCGCTGCCGCCGATTCCGGAAAGCAACGCCAGCAAAAGCGCGCACCAGCGCGTGGTCGAAATGGCGGAACGCGAAAAACTGACCGTGCGTCAGCTCGCCCAGCGGCTCGGCGGTTATTCCGGTCTGGCGATGGTCGGCACGGCGAAGACGATCGCCGACGAGATGGAGGAGTGGCTCGTCACCGAAGCCTGCGACGGCTTCACCGTCATGTTCCCGTATCTGCCCGGCGGGCTCGACGAATTCGCCGACAACGTGGTTCCTGAGTTACAGCGCCGCGGCATCTTTCGCCGCGAATACGAGGGCAAGACGCTGCGGGAAAATCTCGGCCTGCCGCGGCCGACCAACCGCTTCTTCGAAACGCGCAGGGCCGCGGAGTAGAGACGGCGCTGATCGCGGTCGGCTAGCCGCGTCAGAAGTGGTAGTTGATTCCGGCGCGGAAGAGGTTGGTGTTCGAGCTGTTGTCCAGCGCCACCGTGGTCACGGTGGGCACGGCCGGGAATTTGCTCGGCGATCCGACATACAGATATTCGAACTTGGCGCTCCAGCAGCCGTAGAACGCCCACTCGACGCCGGCGCCGGCGGTCCACGTCCAGAACGTCGTGGAATTGGAGAACGACCCGACGCCGGGCACGGTTCCGCTCAGGCTGCAGTCGCCATACAAACCGCCGGCAGTGGCGTAGAACAGGATGCGATCGGCCGCGTAGCCGACGCGGCCGCGCAGCGTGCCGAACCAGGGCAGCTTTTCCGTGCTGGTGATCGCAGGACCGGCCGACGCATTGACCGACCCGCTCGCCGTGGTTCCCTGGAAGTCGACTTCGGCGCCGATCACAAACGGACCGGTCTGCCAGTTGTAGCCGGCCTGAACACCGCCGAGGAAGGCGTTGCCGGTGCCGGAAAACGAACCCGTGCCGGCCGCCGTGCTGAAGGTCCCCGACGTGTTGGTCCATCCCCAGCCGGCGTTGCCGCCGACATAGAATCCCGTCCACGAGAAAATTTGCGGCATCGGCGCGTACACGACCGGCGGCGGCGGCTCGAACGGCGGAGGCCCCATGTCGGCAGCCGAGGCGACGCCGATACTCCCCACCAGCATTGCGCCACAGACAGCAACCAGCGAATAGCGCCGCATCGTTGGACCCCGCGTTAATTCCAACGACGTTATGGGCGCGTTAGGGTTAATCCGCCGTTAAGCGGCGAACAACCGCGATGCCGCGACGGCTATGCCGAACCGAGCACATTGCGTTTGAGCTTCGCCATTCCTTCCAGCCAGCGATCAGCGTCCTCCGCCTTCCTTTGCACGTAGCGGCGCACGGCGGCGTGCGGCAGGATGAGAAACGTTTCCGCGACGAAGTCCGTCCAGCACGACCTGCGCGACTTCGTCTGCTGAAAGAACGCCGTCGAGCGATTGCGGCCCGGCCGGCAGGTTGCGCAGCAATGGCGTATCGACGCCCTGCGGGCACAGCACCGATACCCTGATGTTGTCGTCGCGGTGCATGATCGCGATGTTCTCGGCAAAGCCGAGCGCAGCGTGTTTGGTCGTCGAGTAGACGGCGCTGCCGATCTGCGACAGCAATCCGGCGGCGGAAACGGTATTGAGCAGATAACCACCGCCGCGGCTCTTCATCAGCGGGATCAGCGCTCGCGCCGCATAGACGTGCGCCATGACATTGAGCGCCCACGCCCGGCTCCATACCTCGTTCGGCGCCGCCGCAGCGTTTTCGGTTCGCGGATCGAAACCCGACGCGATGCCGGCATTGGAGCAGAACAGATCGATCGGCCCGTGGTCGCGCTCTACCGTGTCGATCAGCGCTTTGATCTGCTCCTCATCAGTGACGTCGCACGAAAACCCACGACCGCCGATCGCCGCCGCCACTTCGTCCGCCGCCGTCGCGTCGATATCCGCCACCACGATCTTCGCGGCGCCGGCGCGGTGGAACGCGCTGGCCATCGCCTTGCCGATGCCGCTGCCGCCGCCGGTAATGACCACGATCTTACCGGCGACGTTCATCTCGATTGCCGCTCCACATATTGTTTGAGGCACGCGAGCGTCCGCACGTTCTCTTTGCGGAAGGATCGCAGGATGAAGGGCGAGGCCAGCTTGTAGATCGCCGGCAAGTCCATCGCGAGATCAAGCTCGCGGAGAACAAATGTCCCGCCATCTTTCGGCGTCAGCGTATAGCGGATCCGGGCATCGATATCGGTGTTGAGCAGCTTTTGCCGGACCTGCACCGTGTGATGAAAACTGATGTGCTTCGGCGGATCGAATTCCGTCACCTTCCCCGGCTTCTCCACCGGCCCGGCGTCGACGTAGGTCGTGCCGAGGCGGACCGGGTAAGGCGTCACGTTGACGGTTCCGCCGAACACGTCCGAATCCGGCAGCCATCGCCCATAGTTCGGCATGTCGGCGACGAGATCGAAGATCAGTTGCGGCGGACCGGCGATCTGCGAGGTGAACTGCATGTGAGCTGTAGACATGGAAGTCTGTGCCTCCCTTTGACCTGACAGCCCGGCACAAAAGGTTTAGCACGCACGCAGCGCGCCGTCGCGTGAGCGACGAAGTGGCGGTCCCGGGAAGACTCGAACTTCCGACCTTCGGTTTAGGAAACCGCTGCTCTATCCGGCTGAGCTACGGGACCAATTTCCATTTCGCAGTTTATCGCTGGAGCCGCGCACTCCATAGCCGTATTCCCGCGCGATTCCTACCGCATCGGCCGCGCGCTCGCCGGCAAAGACGTCACGCCTGGTCGCTGTCGGGAAGACTGACGAAAATCAGCACGCCGAGGATCACCATGGTGATGCGGAACGCCGCCTCCTGGCCGTTCCATTCCTTCGACTGCCACATCGCGAAATATTCGCCGGCGACGACGAGGAAGCCGAAAAACCAGAGACCAAAGCCGACGGTCAGCCCGGCCACCGCCCAGACCTTGGCGCGATGAAAGCGCGCGGCGGGCGCCGTGAGCCGCGCCAGCAACGCCAGCGAGCCGATGGCAAGAAGCAGCGCCGTCAATGCCTCCGTGGCGATGATCAGTCCGTATGCCGCCGCCCACGCGTTCTTGTCGGTGATCGCGCGGTGCATCAGCGCGTTGCCGGGGAATATCGTGTCCATGCTCAAGACGTGGCGTACGAATTCGTAGTTCGAGCCGTAGTCCACGATGTTGTCGTAGGCGACGATGCCCGCATACGTCGCCAGCGCGGCCACCAATGCGATCTTGCTGAGCCGGATGATGATCATGATCGCAAGCGGATGGTTGCCGCCTCCTCCCCGGCGCGATGGGCGCCAGGTGGAATTGTACGATACGGGACGAGAATGGACAGCTACCACGCGGCTGTCGCCGCCGCCCCGGCGCGAACTTCGTCGGTCGTCACCTTGAAGCCCGCGAGCGTGCAGAGCCCGAACGAGGTCGAAATCG
Source organism: uncultured Alphaproteobacteria bacterium (assembly GCA_963850245.1). Taxonomy (GTDB): domain Bacteria; phylum Pseudomonadota; class Alphaproteobacteria; order Rhizobiales; family Xanthobacteraceae; genus BOG-931. Next base: position 642,577 of record CAWKLA010000008.1, read on the forward strand.
CCACGTCGGTGGCGTCGCGGCCGCGCGCCATCAGGATGCGGCCGATGCGCGGCGTATTGTGCCGCGCGTCGAACGTGTACCAGCGATTGCCGAGATAGACCTCGAACCAGGCGGAGAAATCCATCGGCTCGGGGTCCGGCGGGACGCCGATGTCGCCGAGATAGCCGGTGCAATAGCGCGCCGGAATGTTCATGCAGCGGCACAACGCGATCGCGAGATGGGCGAAGTCGCGGCACACGCCGCGCCGTTCCTCATGGGCATCCCAGGCGGTCTTGGTCGGGCGCGCATGCGCGTAGCCGAACTCGATGCGGTCGTGCACATAGTCGCAGATCGCCTGGACCAGCGGCCAGCCCTTGGCGACGTTGCCGAACTTCGACCATGCCAGCTCGGTGAAACGATCGGTTTCGCAATAGCGGCTGCCCAGCAGATAAACCAGCGTCTCGACCGGCAGTGCCTCGAGATCATGCTGCACCGCCCCCGGCGCAACGTCGTCGGGCGCGCCGGAATCGTCGATCAAAAAATCGGTCGACAAGGTGATCTTGCCGGCGGGAGCGCGGACGACGTGGCAGACATTGCCGAAACCGTCGTGGTAGCTGTTGGCGGCAACCGCCGGGCTAAGGTGCAGCTTGTCACCAGTCACGAGGTCCGCGGCGCGCGACGGATGCACGCTGAGCATCAGGATCATCGGCGTCGGGTTCGGGCATTCGTAGGTGATCTGGTAGCCGGCGCGGATTTTCATCGAAAGACTCTCCAGCCCGCGAAACTATGGAGTCGCGGCTTAGCCATGATTTCGCGCCCGGTTCCCGGTACGGTACGCGTTGCAATGCATTTCTCGGGCCAAATGTTCCAAACGAGGCCCCGCAAGCCTGGGCGCCGATGAACGAAACCGCGCAGCCGCTCTTGGCGGCCGACGAGCCGGACCCGGTGACGGTCCATAACGCCGGCGGGCCGTCACCGCTGTTGCTGGTCGCCGATCACGCCGGCAACCGCCTGCCGCGGGCGCTCGGCCGGCTGGGCGTCGCCGAAGCCGAATACGAACGCCACATCGCCTGGGACATCGGCATCGCCGGGGTCGCCCGCACGCTGTCCGATATGCTTGACGCGATGCTGATCCAACAAAATTATTCACGCCTCGTCATCGACTGCAACCGGCCGCCCGGCGTCCCGGCTTCAATTCCGGAAATCAGCGAACTCACGCCGATCCCCGGCAACGTAGGTCTCAGCGAAGCCGCCAAGGCGGCGCGCGCGCGCGAAATCTTTTGGCCCTATCACGAACGCATCGAAGCGGAACTGGAACGCCGCCGCCAAGCCGGCCGCCCGACCGCCCTGATCGCGCTGCACAGCTTCACGCCGGTGTTCAAGGGCGAAGCGCGCGCCTGGCATGCCGCGCTCCTCTACAATCGCGATCCGCGTCTCGCGCACCAGCTCCTCGCGCTGCTCGGCGAGCAGCCAGACCTGATCGTCGGCGACAACGAACCTTATCACGTCAGCGACACGACCGATTTCACCATCCCCATGCACGGCGAGCGCCACGGCCTGCCGCATGCCCTGATCGAGATCCGCCAGGATCTGATCGCCGGCGAAAGCGGGCAACGGCAATGGGCCGAGCTGCTGGCGCGCCTGCTGCCGCGGGCCTACGCGGAAGTGGCGACAGGCTGAAGTTCGATAGGGCCGCCGGCGAGCGACAAGCAGCGCGCTAGCTGCGGCTTTCCTCGAGCATTTCTTCCAGCTCGACATGCACCCGCTCGCCGAGCGCGGCGCGATGCCCCTGGCCGGAGGCGAGGAGCGCCTGCGCTTCCTCCGCCGTTTCGGCCTCGATCCACCATTCCTCGGCCCGCGTCACCAGCAAAGTGGCGTAAAAGGTGCGGAGTTCGGGCTCCGGCGGGTGTTTGCGCGCGGCTGACATGGTGATTCCGGCTTTCGAATCGATTGTGCAATTACTTTACCCTAAAAGAGCGTTGACTGGAACAAACAGGAAACAACGAAACACGCGGCCTGCCCGCGGAGGCTGGAACGCGGTATGATTAAGTTTGTTGTCAAAGGCTGGTTCGGCAGGAGTAGATCGTGGCACCGCGTCCGTACTGGAAAGGCTATTTGCGGCTTTCGCTGGTGTCGTGCCCGATAGCCCTCTACCCGGCGACCTCGGAGCGCGAGAAAGTCAGCTTCAACCAGATCAACAGCGCGACCGGCAACCGCATCCGCTACCGCAAGGTTGACGCCGAGTCCGGCGACGAAGTGCCGTCGGAGCAGATCATCAAGGGATATGAGGTCGCCAAAGGCGAGTACGTCGAAATCACCGACGACGAGCTGGCATCGGTCGCGCTCGAAAGCACCAAGACCATCGACATCGACGAGTTCGTGCCGCGCAGCGAGATCGACGAGCTCTACAACATCCGTCCTTATTACATCGCGCCCGACGGCAATGTCGGCCAGGACGCCTTTGTCGTCATCCGCAGTATCATCGAGCAGATGAAGATGGTCGCGATCGGCCGCGTCGTGCTGACCAGCCGCGAGCACGTCATCGCCATCGCGCCGCGCGGCAAGGGCCTGATGGGAACGCTGTTGCGCTTTCCCTACGAGGTGCGGGATGCCGGCGAATATTTCGACGACATTCCCAACGTCAAACTCACCAAAGACATGATGGATCTGGCGCGGCACATCGTCGAGACCAAGACCGGTCACTTCAAGCCGCAGGAATTCGAAGACCATTATGAGCACGCGCTCAAGGAACTGATCGAGAAGAAGGCCAAGGGCGAAAAGATCGAAGCGCCGAAGGAACAACCGACCGGCAAGGTCATCAATCTGATGGACGCGCTGCGCCGCTCCGTGCAGGCCGAGAAGCAGGGCGCCAAGCCCGCAGCCAAGGGCGCGCCGCAAGCCACTCCCCGAGCTGCCGCCGCCAAGCCCGTGCACGGCAAGAAAGGCCGCAAGAACGAGGGCCAGAAAGAAATGCTGCTGCCGATCCAGGGCAAGAAAGCCGCCGGCACCGAGAGCGCCAAGGCGCAGGCCGAAACCGGCAAAGAGAGCGCCAAAGGGGCGCGGAACCACGCAAAACAGCGCAAGGCCGGGTGACACGCGGTTTTTATTGATCCCGCGACCGGCGGGACGGCGGAATCGCCGCAAGACCGCCGCATTCGGGCCCTTGGCTTGGGGCGGATGCGCGGGTGGTGGGACGGGGTTTTGGCTGGCTTTGTTGCGGCCGGATTCTCGGCGGTTTGGGCAGGCTCCGGCGCGATCGCGCAGGAGCGGGCACAAACGGCATCCGCGTGCAGTGGCGAAACCATCGTGCACGGCACCGCCAGCAGCATCATCGATGGACGGACCTTTATGCTCGATGACGGCCGCGAAGTTCGCCTCGCTGCGATCGAAGTACCGCCGTTGCCGCTGCCGCAGGAATCCGGCGCGGCGCCGGGTGGCATCGCGGCCAAGGACGCGCTCGCCACGCTCTTCGCGGGAGCCGATATCGTGCTCAAGCAGGCCGGGCAGCAGAAGACCGACCGCTACGGTCGCGTCGTGGCTTACGCCTTTACCATGCGCGACGGCGTGGAACATTTGGCGCAGGCGGATCTTGTTGCGGCGGGCGCGGCGCGCGTCGCCGCGCGGGCCGGCAGCCGCGCTTGCGACATCGAATTGTTGAGCCGCGAAAACGCAGCACGGCAAGCCAGGCTTGGCCTGTGGGCCGACCCGTATTATGACCTGCTCAGCGCCGACCGCCCCGACGATGTGCTGGCCGAACAAGGTCATTTCGCGCTGGTCGAGGGCAAAGTGGTGTCAGTGCGCGAGAGCGGCGCGACCATATATGTGAATTTCGGCCGGCGCTGGACCGAGGATTTCACCGTTACGATCTCGAAGCGAAATGAGCGTAGCTTCGCGGCGGCGGGATTCGAACCAAAGAAGCTCGCCGGTCATCGCGTTCGGGTGCGCGGCTGGATCGAGGAACGCGGCGGGCCCTGGATCGAAGCGGTGCGGCCCGAGCAGATAGAGTTCGCCGATCGGGAGTGAATGCGCGCTGGCGCGACGCTGAAGTCACGGACGTAAGGACAGTGAGCCATTCGGCTACCACGGGAAGGATGAGACTGGCGCTGGCGCAAGCCGGCGCGATCGTCCTCGCGCTTCGCGCTCGCCGCCTGCAGCGCAGCCTCGCCTCCCGGCGGCGGGACGCAGACGCTGTTGCCGACCCCGACCAAGCCTCCGGAAATCACGGATATGTCGCCGGCGGTTTTGCGCGAGCATCAGCGCATCCTCGCGGCCTATGGCGGCGTCTATAACGATGCGAAGCTGCAAGGCATGGTCGAGCAGACCGTCGAGCGCCTGGTCGCGGCGTCCGAACGGCCCGACCTGCACTACAAGATCACGCTGCTCAATTCGCAGTCGATCAACGCTTTCGCCCTGCCGACCGGCCAGCTCTACGTAACCCGCGGCATCGCCGCGCTCGCCAACGACGAATCGGAACTGGCGTCGGTGCTGGCGCACGAAATGGGCCACGTCGTCGCCCGCCACGCCGCCATCCGCGAAGAGCAGGCGAAGCAGGCCGCGTTAGTCGGCCGCGTCGTCAGCGACGTGATCACCGATCCCGAGGTCGGCGCCCTGGCGCTCGCCAAGTCGAAGCTCGCGCTCGCGAGCTTCTCGCGCGCCCAGGAATTCGAGGCGGACGCCATCGGCATCGGCATCGCTTCCCGCGCCGGCTACGATCCCAACGGCGCGGTGCGGTTCCTCACGTCGATGGAACACAATTCCGAGCTCAAGCCGCAGCAGAACACGGCCGCCATCGACCCGCGCTCGCCGGATTTCCTGTCGTCGCACCCGGCGACACCCGAGCGGATCACCAACGCGATCGCCAATGCCCGCCAGTACGATGTCCCGAACACGACCGGAGCCGTTCTCGGCAGGGACCGGGAAGCCTATCTCACCGGCATCAACGGCATTGTGTTCGGTGAAGACCCGAGCGAAGGCTTTGTGCGCGGCCGCCGCTTCCTGCATCCGCGGCTTGGTTTTACCTTTACCGCGCCGGAAGGCTTCGCCCTCGACAACACCGCGCAGGCCGTGCTCGGCGTCAAGCATGGGGGCGGTCAGGCGCTGCGGCTCGATGTCGTGCGGGTGCCGTCGGAGCAGACGCTCGCCGGATACCTGACGTCGGGCTGGATCGAGAATATCGATGCCGGCTCGGTCGAGGATACCACCATCAACGGCTTCGCCGCCGCCACCGCCGCCGCCAAGGGCGATCAGTGGGACTTCCGCCTCTACGCCATTCGCTTCGGCAGCGACGTGTACCGGTTTATTTTCGCGACCAAGAAGAGCACGCCGGAGAGCGATCGCGTCTTCCGCGAGTCGGTCGGCACGTTCCGCCGCATGAGCCTGGCCGAGATCGAGGACGCCAAGCCGCTGCGTCTGCAGATCGTGACGGTGGGGCCCAACGACACGGTCGAAAAGCTGGCGACCCGCATGGCGGTGGCCGACCACCAGGTCGAGCGCTTCCGCGTCATCAACGGGCTCGAGGCCACCGACCGCTTGAGGCCGGGCAGCGAAGTCAAGATCGTGGTCGAGTAAAGATGCCGCCTAGCGCGTCTCGGCGGTGAGCCTGGCGATGCCGGCAGGCGCCGACGCGGCGTCGGCGACGGGAAAAAACGCAGCCACGTAACGATCCGGACGCAGCAGATAGAGACCCGCCGGCTGGCCGGCGAGCAGCCGCGCGAGATCGCCGCGCAGATCCCGCGCGGCGATAATCGGGGCCTCGACGGCCGACGTATCCTCTCTGTCCTGCACCGCCACGGCGCGCACGGGCGGACTGCTCGCTTCGCCGGGGCGGCCACGCACCAGAGCATCTGCAGGCGTGCCCGGCGGCGCCAGGAGCGCGAAACCGTCACCCAGCACGTCGTCGAGCAGCGCGAAGCCGGAAGCAGTCATCACCAGCGCCTGCGGAAACAGCTTGCCAACCAGCGACGTGCCGGACGGGGTTGTCTGCGTGGAGCAGAAAGCCGCGGTGGAATCGCGGCTTGGGTTTGTATTTCATTTCCGCGAAATAGGACCGCGCGGCTGGGATAGAGCGCGAGCGCCCGGAAGAACGTCTGAAACGCCAGCGCCTGCCAACGCCCGCGCGGCATCATCACCTGCCCCATGCGGATGGCGAGTTGTATCATTTCGGCGGCATGATCCCGCCGCTCGGCCTCGTAGGTGTCGAGCAACTTGTCGCCGAGATGACCCGACACGACGGCCGCGAGCTTCCAGGCGAGATTGTGTGCATCGCGCACGCCGCTGTTCATGCCCTGCCCTGCGAACGGCGGCGTCAGATGCGCGGCGTCGCCGCCGAGGAAGACCCGCCCGGTGCGCCAGCGGTCGGCCATGCGGGCGTGAAACGTATAGACGACCTTGCGGCGGAGCACGGCCTTGTCGTCGTTGCCGTACAGCCGCAACAGCGCGTTGACATTGTCCGGCGCCAGCACGTCGGTATCCTGCTCGCCGTCGTGAAGCATGAATTCAAAGCGCCGGGTGCCGCCGGGTCCGGGAAGCGAAAGACACGGCCGCTCCGGGATGCAATAGACCTTGGTGTCATGCGACGGATCGGTGGTCTCCTCGACATCCACGATGAGCCACCGTTCGCGGAAGGTCGAACCGTGCATCTCGATGCCGAGCGTCTGCCGCACGAGGCTGCGGCTGCCGTCGCAGCCGACAAGAAAATCGCATGACAGTTCGGCGGGCGCGCCCTGGCTGAGAACGCGCAGCTTTACCTCCTTCTCCGACTGAGAAAATTCGACAAGCTCGGTTTCAAACAAGACCGTGGCGTTGGCATAGCGCTGGAGATTGTCCCGCAGCAGGCGCTCAAGCTGCGGCTGGCGAAACGCGTTGCGGCGCGGAAAGCCGTATTCGAGTGTCGTCGGCTTGACCTTGAGGAAGCGCCGGCGGCTGGGTGAGAAATACTCCGAGCCGTAGCCCAGCACCAGGAGCGGGACCAATTCGTTGATGATGCCGACCGATTGCATGGTCCGCAGCGACTCGTCGTCGATCGATACCGCGCGCGGCTCCTGCACGGTTTGCGGATTGCGCTCGATCAGCAGGACGTCGATGCCATACCGGGCAAGCAGACCGGCGAGGGTCAAGCCGGTCGGGCCCGCGCCGACGATAATAACGGGCCAATGCTGGCGTGTTGTCATTGCGGCAAGGTTAGCGTCAAGATTTCAGGATTCAACAGACCTGCAGGACGGTGCATAAGGTCAGAAATTGATGGCGCGTTTGGCGACCGCGAGCGCCGCTTCCTTCGTGGCTTCGCTCAGCGTCGGATGGGCGTGACAAGTGCGCGCGATGTCCTCGGAGGATGCGCCGAACTCCATCGCGATGGCCGCCTCCGCGATCATGGTCTCGGCGTCGGGCCCCAGGATGTGTACGCCAAGCACGCGGTCGGTCTTGGCGTCGGCGAGGATTTTGACGAACCCATCGGTCGCGAGGTTGGCGCGGGCGCGAGCGTTGGCGGAGAAGGGAAATTTGCCGACCTGATAGGCGATGCCGGCGGCCTTGAGTTCTTCCTCGGTCTTTCCGACCGCCGCAATTTCCGGCGACGTATAGACGACGTTCGGAATCACGTCATAGTTCACGTGACCGGCCTGGCCGGCGATGATTTCCGCGGCGGCGACGCCTTCTTCTTCCGCTTTGTGCGCCAGCATCGGTCCCGCGATCGCGTCGCCGATCGCGTAAATCCCGGCGACGTTGGTGCGCAGATGCCCGTCCACAATCACGCGGCCGCGATTGTCCTTCTTCACGCCGGCCGCTTCGAGGCCAAGGCCCTCGGTGAAAGGCACGCGCCCAATGGCCACCAGCACGACATCCGCTTCGAGCGTTTCCGCCTCGCCGCCGCCTGCGGCGGCCGGCTCGATCTTCACCTTGAGCGTCTTTCCAGACGTGTCGACACCAGTGACTTTGGAGGAGAGCTTGAACGCGACGCCCTGCTTTTGCAGCAGCCGATGGAATTGCCGCGCCACCTCGCCGTCGACGCCCGGCAGGATGTGATCGAGAAATTCAACGACTGTGACCTGCGCGCCGAGCCGCCGCCATACCGAGCCGAGTTCGAGCCCGATAATGCCGCCGCCGACGACGAGAAGCTTTTGCGGCACTTTGGTCAAGTCGAGCGCGCCGGTCGAGGACACGACACGCTTCTCGTCGATGTCGGTGCCGTTGAGACGCGCCACGTCCGAACCGGTAGCGATGACGATGTTCTTGGTCTCAAGCGTCTGCGTTTTGCCATCCGGTTCTTTGACCTCGACCTGGCCGGGCGCGACGATTCGGCCGGTGCCGTGGAAGGCGTCGATCTTGTTCTTCTTGAACAAGAACGCCACGCCTTTGACGTTGCTGTCGACGTTCTGCTCCTTGTATTTGAGCAGGGCTGCAATATCGACGCTCGGCTTGCCGACCTTGATCCCCATCTGCCCGAAATTGTGACCGGCCTCCTCGAAAAGCTCTGAGGCGTGCAACATCGCCTTCGAGGGGATGCAGCCAACATTGAGGCAGGTGCCGCCGAAGGTGGCGTTCTTCTCGATGACGGCCGTTTTTAGCCCAAGCTGCGCGGCGCGAATGGCGCAGACATAGCCGCCGGGACCCGTGCCGATGACGATGAGATCGTAGGCCATTTTCGCACGCTCACCTTTCTTCACCTCGCCCCCTTGGGGAGAGGTCGATCCGAAGGCAAAGCCCGAGGATCGGGTGAGGGGGAGCGAAACTGCAAGGTGCGAGCCCCCTCACCCGCTCGCTTCGCTCGCGACCTCTCCCCGCCGGAGAGAGGTGAGTGGTCAGCTACAAATCCAGCACCAGGCGCGCCGGCTCTTCCAGCGACTCTTTCACCCGCACCAAGAACGTCACCGCCTCGCGGCCGTCGACGATGCGGTGATCGTAGGACAGCGCGAGATACATCATCGGCCGCGCCTCGATCTTGCCGGCCACCACCATCGGCCGCTCCTGGATCTTGTGCATGCCGAGAATGCCCGACTGCGGCGCATTGAGGATCGGCGTCGACATCAGCGAACCATAGATGCCGCCGTTGGTGATGCTGAAAGTGCCGCCCTGCAACTCGTCGATCTTGAGCGTGCCCTCGCGCGCGCGGCGGCCAAAATCAGTGATCGCCTTCTCGATCTCGGCGATCGATTTCGTGTCGCAGTCGCGGACCACCGGCACCACGAGGCCCCGTTCGGTGCCGACCGCGATGCCGATGTGATAGTAGTTTTTGTAGACGATATCGGTGCCGTCGATCTCGGCGTTGACGGCGGGGATTTCCTTGAGCGCCTGCACGCAGGCGCGCACGAAGAAGCCCATGAAGCCGAGCTTCACGCCGTGCTTCTTCTCGAACAGCTCGCGATACTGTGCGCGCAGCGCCATCACATGCGTCATGTCGACCTCGTTGAAGGTCGTGAGCATGGCGGCGGTGTTTTGCGCATCCTTGAGCCGGCGCGCGATGGTCTGCCGCAGCCGGGTCATGCGCACGCGCTCCTCGCGCGCGGCATCGTCGGGCGGCGACGGTGCGCGCACCTGCACCGACGCGGCGGGCGCGGCCACCGGCGTCGGCTGCGCCGCCGCCCGCTCGATGGCGGCGAGCATGTCGCCCTTGGTGACGCGGCCGTCTTTCCCCGAACCAGGCACGGCGGACGCGTCAATACCGGTCTCAGCCACGATCCTGCGGACCGACGGTGCCAGCGGCGCCGTGGCAGCCGGCGGAGCGGCGGGCGCGGGCTTCGCCGCGGCCGGCGGAGGCGCAGCCTGCGGGGCCGGCTCCGCCGACTTTTCCGGCGACTTCGACGGCGCCGCCCCGGCGCCTTCCTTGATGGCGCCAAGGAGCGCGCCGACGGCGACCGTGTCGCCTTCCTTGACCGCGACGTCGCTGAGCACGCCGGCGGCGGACGCCGGCACCTCGATCGTGACCTTGTCGGTCTCCAATTCCACCAGCGGCTCGTCGACGGCGACGAAATCGCCCGCCTTCTTGAACCACTTGCCGATGGTCGCTTCGGTCACCGATTCGCCGAGGGTGGGCACGCGAATCTCAGCCATTGCTACATCCCCGCGATTTGTTGGTTAGCTCAAAGCCTCATCGAGAAAATTCTTGAGCTGGGCGAGGTGCAGCGACATCTGACCGACCGCCGTCGAGGCCGAAGCCGGCCGGCCCGCATAGCGGGCGCGGCGATGCTTGGCGCCGATCTGGTTAAGCACCCATTCCAGGAAGATATCGACGAACACCCAGCCGCCCTGGTTGCGCGGCTCCTCCTGGCACCAGACGATCTCCGCCTGCTTGAAGCGGGAAAGCTCGTTCATCAGCGCCTTGGTCGGGAACGGATAAAGCTGCTCGATGCGCAGCAGGTAGATGTCGTCGATACCGCGCTTTTCGCGCTCGTCGTAGAGATCGTAATAGACCTTGCCGGAAGAGATGACGACGCGCCTGATCTTGTCGTCGGCGACGAGCTTGATCTTCTCGTCCGGCGACATCTGGGCGTCGTCCCAGAGCAGCCGGTGGAACGACGTCTCCGGTCCCATTTCGTCGAGCCGCGACACCGCGCGCTTGTGGCGCAGCAGCGACTTCGGCGTCATCAGGATCAGCGGCTTGCGGAAGTCGCGCTTGAGCTGGCGGCGCAGGATGTGGAAGTAATTCGCCGGCGTCGTGCAGTTGGCGACCTGCATATTGTCTTCGGCGCACATCTGCAGAAAGCGCTCGAGCCGCGCCGAGGAGTGCTCGGGCCCCTGGCCCTCGTAGCCGTGCGGCAACAGGCAGACGAGACCGGACATGCGCAGCCACTTGCGCTCGCCGGACGAGATGAACTGGTCGAACAGCACCTGCGCGCCGTTGGCGAAATCGCCGAACTGGGCTTCCCAAAGCGTCAGCGCGCTCGGCTCGGCGAGCGAGTAGCCGTATTCGAAGCCGAGCACGGCCTCTTCCGACAGCATCGAGTTGATGACTTCGTAGCGCGCCTGTCCGTCGCGAAGATGATTGAACGGCGTGTAGCGGCGCTCGGTTTCCTGATCGATCAGCACCGAGTGGCGCTGCGAGAAGGTGCCGCGCTCGCTGTCCTGGCCGGAAAGCCGGACGCGATGGCCGTCGAGCAGCAGCGAGCAGAAAGCCAGCGCCTCGCCGGTCGCCCAGTCGATACCAGCTCCGGTTTCGATCGACTTGCGCCGGCCATCGAGGAAGCGGTTGAGGGTGCGGTGAAGATGGAAGCCGTCGGGCAGCGTGGTGATCTTCTCGCCGATCTCCTTGAGCGTGCCGATGTCGACGCCGGTTTTGCCGCGGCGCGGATCGTCGCCGTCGCCGGCGGTCTTGAACCCGGCCCAGCGGCCGTCGAGCCAGTCGGCCTTGTTGGCGCGGTAGCTCAGCGCGGCTTCCAGCTCGACATCGAGCCGGCCGCGCCAATCCGCCTTCATCTTTTCCACTTCGCCGGCGGTGACGACACCTTCGCCGATGAGCTTGTCGCCATAGATTTCCAGCGTCGTGCGGTGCGCGGCGATCGCCTTGTACATCAGCGGCTGCGTGAACGACGGTTCGTCGCCCTCGTTGTGGCCGTGACGGCGATAGCAGAACATGTCGATGACGACCGGCTTCTGGAATTTCTGCCGGAACTCGGTCGCGACCTTGGCGGCGAAGACAACGGCTTCGGGATCGTCGCCGTTGACGTGAAAGATCGGCGCCTCGATCATCTTGGCGACGTCGGACGGATACGGCGACGAGCGCGAATAGCGTGGATTGGTGGTGAAGCCGATCTGATTGTTGACGATGAAGTGCACCGAGCCGCCGGTGCGGTGGCCGCGCAATCCGGAAAGCCCGAAGCACTCCGCGATCACGCCCTGCCCGGCAAACGACGCATCGCCGTGGATCAGCAGCGGCATCACCATCCGGCGATCTTCCGGCGTGGCGCCGTGCTGGTCCTGCTTGGCGCGCACCTTGCCGAGCACGACCGGATCGACGATTTCAAGATGCGACGGATTGGCGGTCAGCGACAGATGCACTTTATTTTCGTCAAACTCGCGATCGGAAGAAGCGCCGAGGTGGTATTTGACGTCGCCCGAGCCTTCCACCTCGTTGGGCGTCGAGGAGCCGCCCTTGAACTCGTGGAAGATGGCGCGATGCGGCTTGGCCATGACCTGGGCGAGAACGTTCAGCCGGCCACGGTGCGCCATGCCGATCACGATGTCGCGGACGCCAAGCGCGCCGCCGCGCTTGATGATCTGCTCGAGCGCCGGGATCATCGATTCGCCGCCGTCGAGCCCGAAGCGCTTGGTGCCCGTGAATTTGACGTCGCAGAATTTCTCGAACCCTTCGGCTTCCACGAGCTTGTTGAGGATCGCGCGCTTGCCTTCGCGGGTGAAGGTGATTTCCTTGTCGGGGCCTTCGATGCGTTCCTGAATCCAGCCCTTCTGCGCGGCGTCGGAGATGTGCAGGAATTCGACGCCGAGCGTCTGGCAGTAGGTGCGCCGCAGGATACCGACGATCTGCCGGATCGTGCCGAACTGCAGACCGAGCACCATGTCGAGGAAAATCGGCCGGTCGAGATCGGCCTCGGTGAAGCCGTAAGCCGAAGGATCGAGCTCCGCCTCGTTGTTCGGCGGCTGCAGGCCGAGCGGATCGAGATTGGCGTGGAAGTGGCCGCGGGCGCGATAGGCGCGAATGAGCATGAGCGCGCGGATCGAATCGCGGGTCGCGCGTTCGACATCGGCGACTGAAAGTTCAACGCCTTTGGCCTGCGCCTGCGCCTTGACCTTGGCCCCGACTGCCTTGCCGATTTCGTTCCAGTCGCCGTCGAGCGCCGCGATGAGTTCGCTACGCTCCGGCCGCGGCCAGTCGGACCGCTGCCACGACGGCCCACGCGCATTCTCGGCTACGTCGCGCGCGTCGTCCTTGAGGCTCTGGAAGAACGATTGCCACTCGGCATCGACCGACTTGGGGTCGGTCTCGTAGCGCGCGTACAGATCGTCGATGTACGAGGCGTTGGCGCCGTAGAGGAAAGAAGTGAGAGCGAAAGCGGCGTTCGCATCCTGGCGAGACATGTGCGTATCCCGAGCTTCGAGAAATCAGGTAACGGGGAACCCAAGAGGTACGGAAAGCGACGAATCAGCCCGGCCCGGTGCGGGGCGATTTCTCTTGTACCCTATTTAAGGACTCGATGCGGCAAGGGAAAGACTTAAGAAGTGAATCATGATTTCAGTAATTCCGCGAGCGTTTTCCCGAGCCGCGCCGGCGACGGCGAAACCTTGATGCCCGACGCTTCCATCGCAGCGACCTTGGAGCCCGCGTCGCCCTTGCCGCCGGCGATGATCGCTCCGGCATGGCCCATGCGGCGGCCGGGCGGCGCCGTGCGGCCGGCAATAAAGCCCACGGTCGGTTTCTTGCGGCCACGCTTGGCCTCGTCGGCCAGGAATGCCGCAGCGTCCTCCTCGGACGAACCGCCGATCTCCCCGATCATAATGATCGCTTCGGTCGCCTTGTCAGCCATGAACATTTCCAGGATGGCGATGAAGTCGGTGCCCTTGACCGGATCGCCGCCGATGCCGACGGCGCTGGTTTGGCCGAGGCCTTCCTGCGTGGTCTGGAAGACGGCCTCATAGGTCAGCGTGCCGGAGCGCGAGACGATGCCGACCTTGCCGCGCTGGAAAATGCTGCCGGGCATGATGCCGATCTTGCATTCGCCGGCCGTCATGACGCCCGGACAATTCGGTCCGATCAAGCAGCGATTTCGAGCCGCACAGCGCGCGCTTGACCTTGACCATGTCGAGCACGGGAATGCCTTCGGTGATGCAGACGATCAGTGGGATCTCGGCGTCGATCGCTTCGCAGATCGCGTCCGCGGCGCCGGGCGGCGGCACATAGATCACGCTGGCGTCGCAGCCGGTCTTGTCGCGCGCTTCGGCCACCGTCTCGAACACCGGCAAGCCCAAATGGACGGTGCCGCCTTTGCCCGGCGACGTGCCGCCGACCATCTTGGTGCCGTAGGCGATCGCCTGCTCGGAATGAAACGTGCCGTTCTTGCCGGTAAATCCCTGGCAGATGACCTTGGTGTTCTTGTCGATGAGGATCGGCATTTTCAGCCGCCCTTCCTGACCGCCGCGACGATCTTCTGCGCCGCGTCGTCGAGATCGTCGGCGGGAATGACGTTGAGGCCCGACTTGCTGATGATCTCCTTGCCGAGCGCGACGTTGGTGCCTTCGAGCCGGACCACGAGCGGAACGCGCAGGCCGACTTCCTTCACCGCAGCGACGACGCCCTCGGCGATGATGTCGCAGCGCATGATGCCGCCGAAGATGTTGATCAGGATTCCCTTCACGTTCGGATCGGACGTGATGATCTTGAAGGCGGCGGTGACCTTGTCCTTGCTGGCGCCGCCGCCGACATCGAGAAAGTTCGCGGGCGTTTCGCCGTAGAGCTTGATGATGTCCATGGTCGCCATGGCGAGCCCGGCGCCGTTGACCATGCAGCCGATGGTACCGTCGAGCGCGACATAGTTGAGATCGTAATGCGAGGCCTCGATCTCCTTGGCATCCTCCTCGGTCGGATCGCGCAAGGCCGCAATATCGGGATGCCGATAGAGCGCGCTGTCGTCGAAACCCATCTTGGCGTCGAGACAGATCAGCGCGCCCGCCTTGGTGACCACCAGCGGATTGATCTCGAGGAGGTTCATGTCCTTGGCGATAACCGCCTGATAGAGCTTCGGCAGCACGCTCTCGGCCTGCTTGGCAACGTCGCGTCCCAAGCCAAGCGCGTATGCGACCTGGTGGGCGTGATGCGCCATGAAGCCGGTAGCCGGATCGATCGAGAACGAAATGATCTTTTCCGGATGCGTGCGCGCGACTTCCTCGATGTCCATGCCGCCTTCGGTCGAGGCGACGAAAGCCACCCGCGAGGTCGTGCGATCGACCAGCGCCGAGAGATAATACTCGCGGTCGATGCTGGAGCCTTCCTCGATATAGAGGCGATGCACTTCCTTGCCGTGCGGCCCGGTCTGATGCGTCACCAAGCGTCGAGCCGAGTAGACGCTCGGCCTCGCGTTTGACGTCATCGACCGATTTCACGACCTTGACGCCGCCGGCCTTGCCGCGGCCGCCGGCATGGATCTGGGCCTTCACGACCCAGACCGGACCGCCGAGTTCATTGGCGGCCTTCACCGCCTCGTCGACGCTCAGCGCCGGAATGCCGCGCGGCACCGGCACGCCGAATTCGCGCAGCACGGCCTTGGCCTGGTATTCGTGGATGTTCATGCGTCTCGCTCACGTGTTCCGGACACCGTTTGGGGAACACGGGAAGGTGGGAACGTCAGTACATCATTTGCCGAGGTTCGGAGCAATCTTCTTGCAGGCTTCGACCAGGCCTTCGACCGACTGAACGGATTTCTCGAACATCCCGCGTTCGGCGCCGTTGAGCTCGATCTCGACCACACGCTCGACCCCCTTGCTGCCAATCACGACAGGTACGCCGACATAAAGATCCTTCACGCCGTATTCGCCGTTAAGCCAGGCCGCCGCCGGCATCACCCGCTTCTTGTCGCGCAAATAGCTTTCGGCCATGGCGATGGCCGACGTCGCGGGTGCGTAGAACGCGGAGCCGGTCTTGAGCAGGCCGACGATTTCGCCGCCGCCGTTGCGGGTGCGATCGACGATGGCGTCGAGCCGCGCCGCGGTGGTCCAGCCCATCTTGACCAGATCGGGCAGCGGAATGCCGGCGACCGCCGAATAGCGCGTCAGCGGCACCATGGTGTCGCCGTGACCGCCGAGCACGAACGCCGTCACATCTTCGACGGAAACGTTGAACTCGTCGGCGAGAAAGTAGCGAAAGCGCGCCGAGTTCGAGCACGCCGGCCATGCCGACGACCATCTGCTTCGGCAACCCGCAGCAGCGCTGCAACGCCCAGACCATCGCGTCGAGCGGATTGGTGATGCAGATGACGAATGCGTTGGGCGCGTACTTTTTGATGCCGGCGCCGACCTGCTCCATCACCTTGAGATTGATGCCGAGCAGGTCATCGCGGCTCATGCCGGGCTTGCGCGGCACGCCGGCGGTGACGATGCACACCGCCGCGCCCTCGATCAATTCGTAGGAATTGGTGCCGGTGATCTTGGCGTCGAAGCCGTCAACCGGCGAAGCCTGGACGAGATCGAGGGCCTTGCCTTGCGGCGTGCCCTCCATGATGTCGAACAGAACGACGTCGCCCAGTTCCTTGAGGCCGACCAGATGGGCCAGCGTGCCGCCGATTTGCCCCGCGCCAATCAATGCAATTTTGCTTCGCGCCATCGCACAAAAATCCTTGAAAAAGACGCCCCGGCTGCCGCGGTCATTAGCCCTTTCGGCTGATACGTTCAAGCGGCTCGCGGCAACCCGAAACCCGGCGACGGGCGAAACCGGCCGTGCCGCGTCAGGTCTCGACGATGCCGCTCGACGAGCCGGACAATTGCGAATGGGCGGCGCCGTGCGGCCGCGCCAAGTAGGCCTCGGACCGCATCTCGATCAGACGCGAAGCGGTTCGCTTGAATTCCTGGGCCTCGTATCCCTCGTCGCCGCGATAAAGGCCGTCGGGCTCGGCTTGCGCGGAGGCGATGAGCTTCACGTTCATGTCATAGAGCGTGTCGATGAGGATAATGAAGCGCTTGGCGGCGTTGCGCGTCTCGAACGTCATCACCGGAATGCGGTCGACGATGATGGTGTGGTATTCGCGCGCGATCCGCAGATAGTCGGCCGCGGCGAGCGGCTGCTCGCACAGATCGTGGAAGGAAAAACGCGCCACGCCCATGGCGGCGCGTGGCACGCGCACCGAGCGGCCCTTGAGCGGCAGCTCCTGCGGAACGCCGTCGTGGCCGCCGGCGAGCCGCCGCCACGCATCGTCGAGCGCGGCGTCGGCCGCCGCATCCGCCGGCACGTACCACACCGGCAGGCCGGCGAGCTTCTCCAGCCGGAAATCGGTGCGCGAGGCGAGCCGCACCACGTCCATGTATTGTTCGAGCAAATGGATGAACGGCACGAACAGCGCGCGGTTCAGTCCGTCGCGGTAAAGCTCTTCGGGCGGCACGTTCGAGGTCGCGACCACGATAACGCCGCGTTCGAAAAGCTGGGTGAACAGCCGGCCGAGAATCATGGCGTCGGCGATGTCGGTGACGTGGAATTCGTCGAAGCAGAGCAGCCATGCCTCGCGCGCCAGGTCGATCGCCGTCAGCTCGATCGGATCCTCGTCGGCATGCGCGCCAAGTTTCATCTGCTGCCGGAATGCGTGCACGCGCTCGTGCACGCCGATCATGAATTCGTGGAAATGGACGCGGCGTTTTCTCTGCACCGGGCTTGCCTCGAAGAACAAGTCCATCAGCATCGTCTTGCCGCGCCCGACTTCGCCGTAGATGTAGAGTCCTTTCAGCGGCGTCTGCTTTTTCTCGCGGCCGGCGAACAACCAGCCGAGCGAAGACGATTTGCGTGCCAGGCGATAGTCGACGATCCGCTCTTCCAGCCGCGCCAGCTTCTCGAGGATGGCGACCTGTGAGGCGTCACGCTCCACCATGCCGCGGGCGACGCCGGCGGTGTATCGCGCTGTGATGGTGCTGGACATATCGTGGTTAACCGGTGTGCGCGAAACGTGGCGGAAGCGGCAACGCCCGGCGATAGCGCTGCACTTCGCGTGCCAAAAGGTCGCGTTGCATTCGATCGCGTCGCGGGAAGGTCATGAATTTCGTCTATTAGCCATGCGTATTCGGAATGCGGGCATCTCGCTCGATGCCTCTGCTTGCCATTCTTTGGCGCCACCCAACATGATCTACTGATTCGAGATGAGCGCGCGAAGACGCTCGTCTCGACAGTGGCCGAAGCGGAGGACGCGTTCTGGAGGGGTTTCAGTTGAAGACAAAGTCAGGAGACCCTTGGAATGCAGGACATTCTTCCCGATGGCGGCGTTATCCGCAAATTGTGGGTGGGCGAGACCGATAAATACCGCGACCACGTGTTGCGGCTCGACTCGGCAAGCCGCCACAATCGGTTCGGCGGCGGCGTATCGGACGAATTCATCCGCAACTACGTGGATTTGTCGCTCTCGCTCGACGCCGTCGTGCACGGCTTTTTCATCGACGGAGAAATGCGCGGCGCCGCGGAGTTGCGGCAGCTCGGTTCGCGGTTTCCTCGCCAGGCGGAAGCGGCGATCAGCGTCGAGAAGCCGTGGCAAAGTCACGGCGTCGGCTCGGCACTGCTCGGCCGCACGTTGCTGGCGGCGCGCAACCGCGGCTATCGCCTGCTGCACATGGCCTGCCTCGCTGAAAATCGCCGCATGCAACAGCTTGCGCGCAAGTTCGACGCCGAACTCAGCTTCGACTTCGGCAGCGTCGTCGGCGAAGTCGAATCCTCGCGTGCCAATCCGCTGTCGGTGATGAAGGAGATCATGGCCGACGGTCACGGTTTCGCGACGGCGATGCTCGATCTGCAATCGCGGATGCTGCGAGCGTAATTTTTCCCGCCGGTTCAGAACGTCTGCGCGTAGCGGAGCGCCGGCGTACCGAGCGGATAGGCGGCCTCGACGACATAAGGCCCGCCACCCACCGAAGCGCGCGACGAAAACAGCACGAAGCGCGAAACCTCGAAAGAGGCCGAGCGGTAGTGCGCGCGAGCGCTCAGATAGTCGGCGACCTGATGGCTCGACGAATCCCGCAGCCGCGCCAGCGTGACATGCGGAATGTATTTGCGCCCCTCGGGCTCAAGCCCGAGGCGCTGCAACAGCCGTTCCTGTTCCGCCTGCAGCTCCAGCAGCGGTGGGATCGCGGTGGCGGGAGCGACCAGCGCGCGCGGCTTGCGGCCGCCGAAGGATGTCAGTCCGTCCAGCCGCAGGTCGAACGGCCGGCGCTGAACGCGCCCGAGCAATCCGGCGATGTCGCGCGCGAGCGCGTCGTCGATGTCGCCGATGAAGCGCAGGGTGATGTGGTAGTTCTGCGGATCGATCCAGCGCGCCCCGGGCAGGCCGCCGCGCATCATGGCCAGGGATTCGCCGATATGCCGCGGAATTTCGAGAGCTGTGAACAGACGTGGCATGACACCTGCGGCCCAATCGGCAAGGAAATCGGCCAGGATCTCGACGAATCGCAGTAGCACTGCAGCATGCGGGGATCGCATGCCGCATGCAACCCTCACGATGGATGCTGGCTGCGGACGCGTCCGACTAATTCTTCGACCTTCGGCAGTATCCGCCCGACGATCACGTCAACCCCGGCCGCCGCCGGATGCAGGCCGTCGTGCTGTTCAAGGCCGAGGTTGCCGGCAACTCCGTCGAGGAAGAACGGATAGAGAAGGGTGTCGTACTTGGCCGCGAGGTCGCGATAAATGCCTTCGAACGACTGGGCGTAGTCAGGCCCGAGATTGGGCGCCGCGCGCATCCCGCACAAAAGCACCGCGATGTGGCGTTCGGTCAGGCGGCGCAGGATCGCATCCAGCGCCTCACGCGTGACCTGCGGGCTTGATGCCACGCAGCATGTCGTTGGCGCCGAGTTCGAGAATGACGGCGTCGGTGCCGTCCGGCACCGACCAATCGAGCCGCGCCAGGCCGCCGGTCGCGGTGTCGCCGGAAACGCCGGCATTGACGATTTCCACGGCGACGTTTTTGGCGGCGAGCGCGGCCTGGAGCCGCGGCACAAAGCCCTCCCGTTCAGGCAGGCCGAGACCCGCGGTCAGAGAGTCGCCGAGCGCCACGATCCGCACCGGCGCCGGCGTCGTCGCATGCGCCACCGGAATGGCGGCTCCGGCAACCAATGCAACGCTACAAACAGCCGCACGCAGGGTTTGGCGCAGACCAGCCGCGCCCCCATATGATCGTGCACGGCCGTTCGGCGAGGGGACCTTAGCCAAAAACATGAATGACACGTCGGGGTATCCTTTTGCCGAAACCGCCATCGCGCTTGGCGGGGTTAATCTCTCGCTTGGCGGCGGCGTCACCCGCGTTCACATTCTCAGAGATATCGACCTGAATATAGGACGCGGCGAGGCGATCGGCCTGCTTGGTCCGTCGGGATCGGGCAAGTCAACGCTGCTCATGGTGATGACCGGACTGGAGCGGGCCGACACCGGCTCGGTCGTCGTCGCCGGGCAAGGACCTGCGCAAGCTTGATGAGGACGAACTGGCGCGCTTTCGCGGCAAGCATATCGGCATCGTCTTCCAGGCCTTTCACCTCATCCCGACCATGACGGCGCTGGAGAACGTCGCCGTGCCGCTTGAACTCGCCGGCGAGCGCGATGCATTTGCCCGCGCCGAGCGCGAACTGATCGCCGTCGGACTGGGCGGCCGGCTGAACCACTATCCCGCCGAAATGTCGGGCGGCGAACAGCAGCGCGTCGCGCTGGCCCGCGCTGTCGCGCCCAATCCCGCCATCGTCGTCGCCGACGAACCGACCGGCAATCTCGACGAAGCAACCGGGCAGGAGATCATCGAGCTGTTGTTCCGGGGTCACCGCGAGCACGGCACGACGCTGGTGCTCGTCACGCACGACACCGCGTTGGCCGCGCGCTGCGACCGGGTGCTGCACATCCATTCGGGACGGATCGAAGATTCGGCGCCGCTGATGGCGAAGAAACGCATGACGCCGACCGCGCTGCGTTTGGCCTTGCGCGAGTTGCGCGGCGGCGCGCGCGGCTTCGGCGTTTTCATCGCCTGCATTGCGCTCGGCGTGCTGGCGATCGCCGGCGTCGGCTCGGTCGCGGAGAGCCTCGCCGACGGACTTTCGCGCGCCGGCAGCATCATTCTCGGCGGCGATCTCGCCTTCTCGCTGGTGCAGCGCGAAGCAAATGACGCAGAGCGTGCCTTTCTCGACAAGCTCGGCAACGTGGCGGCCGTCGCCACGCTGCCGACGATGGCGCGCGCCGCCGACGGACAGACGACGCTGGTCGAGATGAAAGCGGTGGACGATGCCTATCCGCTGTTCGGAACCGTGACGACGGCACCTGACACGCCGCTCCCGGCGCTGTTGGCACAGCACGATGGCGCGTTCGGCGCTGCCGTCGACCGCGCTTTGCTCACGCGTCTCAATCTCAAGCTTGGCGACCGGATCGGCATCGGCAAAGCGACGATCGAGCTACGTGCAGCGATCGAGAACGAACCGGACAGCCTCTCCGCCGGAATAAGTTTCGGACCGCGGCTTCTTGTCAGCCAGGCCGCGTTGCGCGCGAGCGAACTATTACAGCCCGGCAGCCTGGTGCGCTGGCAATACCGGCTGCGGCTGCCGCCGGCCGCTTCGAGCGATCTCGCCATTGTCGCCGCGAAGATGGCGACCACGACCGAGTTCCCGAATGCCGGCTGGGACATCCGCACGCGCAACAAGGCGTCGCCGCAGCTCGAGCGCAACGTCGAACGCTTCACGCAATTCCTCACCTTGGTCGCCCTGACCGCGCTTCTGGTCGGCGGCGTCGGCGTGGCGAACGCCGTGGCAAGCCACCTCGCGCGCCAGCGCGATGTCATCGCGACGATGAAAGCGCTGGGCGCGACCAGCACCGACATTTTCTCCATCTATTGCTCGCAGATCGCGCTGGTGGCGCTGTTCGCCACAGTCATCGGCGCCTGCCTTGGCGCAGCGCTGCCGTACCTCGCGGTCTGGATATTCGGCCGCATCATCCCGCTTCCCATCGCGCCCGCTTTGCATCCGGCGACGCTGGTGCTGTCGATCGTGTACGGCATGCTCACCGCGCTGGCCTTTGCGTTGTGGCCGCTCGGCCGCGCGCACGATATCCCGGTATCGATGCTGTTTCGCGACCAGCTCTCCACTGAACGTACCTGGCCGCGACGCCGTTACGTCGTCGCGACGGCGGTGATTGTCGTGGTGCTCGCCGCACTGGCAATCATTTTTGCTTACGATCGAACGCTCGCGGCGATCTTTGTCGCCTCGGCTGCTGTCATTTTCGTCGCGTTGCGGCTTGTAGCGATGCTGACGATGGCGATTGCGCGCCGCTTGCCGCGGCAGCGTTCGACCGTCGCGCGGCTGGCGATCGCCAACATCCATCGGCCGGGCGCGCTGACGCCAAGCGTCGTGCTCTCGCTCGGACTAGGCCTGTCGCTGCTCGTTACCGTCGTTGAGATCGACGGCAACCTGCATCGCCAATTCGCCGCGGCGCTGCCGGAGAAGGCGCCGTCGTTTTTCTTCATCGACATACCGTCCGCCGACACCGAACGTTTCGACGCCTTCGTACACGACCATGCACCGGGCTCGCTGCTGCAGCGGGTGCCGATGCTCCGCGGCCGCATCGCCGCCGCCAACGGCGTAAAGGCGGAGGACCTCAAGCCGGGAGAAGGCTCGGCCTGGGTGCTGCGCGGCGACCGCGGCATCACCTATTCGCCCATGCTGCCGCCGGGCTCGCGGCTCGTCTCCGGTGAGTGGTGGCCCGCCGATTATTCCGGGCCGCCGCTGGTCTCGCTGGAGCGCAAGACGGCCGACGATCTCAAACTCAAAATCGGCGATACCGTCGCCGTCAACGTTCTCGGCCGCAACCTGACTGCGCGCATCGCCAATCTGCGGGCGGTCGACTGGCAAAGCCTCGGCATCAATTTCGTCCTGGTGTTTTCGCCGGGCACGTTCGCCGGTGCGCCACACACCGACATCGCGACGCTGACCTTTGCCGACGGCGGGACTGCCACGGAGGAAACGGCGCTGATCAAGGCGCTTGCCGACGCGTTCCCGGCCGTATCGGCCGTGCGCGTCAAAGACGCGCTCGACGCGGTGGACCACCTTGTCGGCAATCTCGTGCTGGCGCTGCGCGGCGCCAGCCTCCTGACACTGATCGCCGCCGCCTTGGTGCTGGGCGGCGCGCTCGCGGCGGGGCAGCGTTTTCGCATCTACGACGCCGTCGTGCTCAAGACACTGGGTGCGACGCGCGCCCGGCTCCTCGCCGCCTACGCCGTCGAGTATCTGCTGATCGGACTTGCGGCCGTGCTGTTCGGGGTCTTTGCCGGTTCCGTTGCGGCGGGCCTCATCGTCACGCGGGTGATGGAGTTTTCGTTCGTCTGGGCGGCGTTGCCGGCGGCCGCGACTGCGCTCATTGCGCTTCTCGTCACAGTGCTGCTCGGCCTCGCCGGCACGTTCACCGCACTCGGGCGCAAGCCCGCGGAGGTCTTGAGGAATTTGTAGTCTGCCGCGATTGTGAAGAAACGGTAACCTCCTGCAAATATTGCCTTCCTTCCATCTGGCGCGCAGCCCGATTTGGCACTAGATTCCAGCCACACAAGGATCCGGTGTGCCGGGCGCAATTGCCCGCCCAGCCGGGTTAACTCAGGGGTACTTCTCCATGTCGGACTTTGACCGGAATATCGCGACCGCGCGGACCGGCTATCGCACCGATCAGGTAGCGATCGATGCAGGCCTGCGCGCGTACATGATCCGCGTCTACAACTACATGACCGCGGGCGTGGCGCTGACCGGACTGGTCGCCTGGTTCACCTTCCAAGCCGCCGGCGGCGAATCAATTCACATCGTCGGCAATCAGATCAGCGGTCTGACGGCGTTCGGCCAGGCTATCTTCACCGGCCCGCTGATGTGGCTCTTCGTGCTGGCGCCGCTCGGCCTGGTGATGCTTCTCAGCTTTGGCATCAACCGGCTTTCGGCAGGCTCGGCGCTGACACTGTTTTTCGTTTACTCCGGAATACTCGGACTCTCGCTGGCGTCGATCTTTGTCGTCTATACCGGCGCGTCGATCACCCGCGTGTTCTTCATCTCGGCGGCGACGTTCGGCGCGATGAGCCTGTACGGATACACGACGCAGCGGGACCTGACGGCCTTCGGCTCGTTCCTGTTCATGGGCCTGATCGGCATCGTCATCGCCAGCCTTGTGAACATCTTCCTGCAGTCGAGCGGACTGTACTGGGTGATCTCGGTGCTCGGCGTGCTCATCTTTGTCGGCTTGACCGCCTATGACACGCAAAGCATCAAGGAGATGTACAGCCCGCAGGATGACGGCACCATTGCCGGCCGCAAGGCGGTGATGGGTGCGCTGCGGCTCTATCTCGACTTCATCAACCTGTTCCTGATGCTGCTGCGCCTGTTCGGCGACCGCCGCTAAGCGATCAGGCAGGAAAATAAAGCAAACGCCCCGGCCTCGCGGCCGGGGCGTTTTGTTTTGCCCAGTTGCCTTGTTCCGCTCGCCGCCTCGAAAACGTCAGCGCGCGACCACGCTGAGCGAGCGGTCGAGCGCGCCAAGCACGCGCTCAAGCTCGTGTCCGCGGCGCAGAATATGACCGGTCGCAGAAATGACGCTGTAAGCGCCCTGCCGGCGCTCCAGGCGCGGATTCTTCTCGATGCGGTATATCGGGAACTCAGTGGCGCGGCGGAAAACCGAAAATACCGCGCGATCCTTGAGGAAATCGATGGCGTAATCACGCCACTCGCCGGCGGCGACCTTGCGCCCGTAGAGACTGAGAATGCGGTCCAACTCGCGGCGGTTAAAGGTGACCTTCGTTGCGGGGACGGGCGCGCGCTGCTCGCCCCCGCGCCACTCGCTCGGGTCGATTTCGCCGAAGCTCATGCGGCGCCTCCTTTGCTGCAGAAGCCGTGTCACTGAAGCTTCACGGTCAATCATCGCGCCGGATGGCCGCGGCGGCAAGAGCCTTCCGGCGGCCTGTCCCCTCACATCGGAACCGGCGTCGGTCGGAACTGACGCGGCGTCGGAAACCACGGCGTGTTGGAACTGGCGTCGCGTTAGCCGGCAGGGAGCGTCGGCTGTGCCATCACGTCGCGCCGCCATCACACCGGCGCAGATGTTTCGTCGCGGCGAAAATCTTCATGCAGAAAGTATTAACGTTCGCCGCCGTCGAGTCTCCGCGGGTGCGGCATTTTTGACCAGCAGAATCACGGTTTCGTTAGGCGGATCATAAAGCGGCCCTATTTCGGTCAATCACACGCCAAGCTGAAATGCGAAACAACAATCGTTGCCTCAAGGCCCGGTCCGGATTGCATTCCGGATTCCTCAGCCCCCCAGCCCCCCGGGGTGTGAACGGATCGGGCCAGAGTTTTTCAAAAGTTCAATCCCCAAAACGTTAGGGCCGGCAGATGCCGGCCTTTTGTTTTTATCGAACGTCATTGGCGGCGGCCGATTGACTTCGTCATCGCCGGACTTGATCCGGCGATCCATGCGAACGCGCCGCTGGAACGACCTGCGCGAGCGCGCGCCGAGTTCCATGTGTCTTGTCCTGGGAAACAAAGCCGTCACCCTGAGGCGCTCGGCGCGAAAGCGCCGAGCCTCGAAGGGCGTCACCACGAACCCCACCCTCCTTCGAGGCTCGCTAAGCGCTCGCACCTCAGGATGAGGTCAGTTGGCAACCGCGCGCGCTGCACTTCAGCAAAGCTGCGCGGGTCAAGCCCGCGTATGACGCGTAAATCCGCATAGACTTGGCGGCTCGATGTTCAGTGCGCGTCGGTATTTAGTAAGCGCCGCGTTTCAGCGCGTGTCAGCGGGCAACAATCAATGCGCCGCCGCGGTCGCCGGGGCGCTTGTCTCGGTCGTCTGCCGCGGGATCGGCACGAAGGCGGCCCCGAGGAC
Source organism: uncultured Alphaproteobacteria bacterium (assembly GCA_963850245.1). Taxonomy (GTDB): domain Bacteria; phylum Pseudomonadota; class Alphaproteobacteria; order Rhizobiales; family Xanthobacteraceae; genus BOG-931. Next base: position 668,057 of record CAWKLA010000008.1, read on the forward strand.
GACGCCCGGCTTGTCGTGGGTGCCTTGCTGTACCAGAACAGCGGCGCCGTCGACGTCGCCTGAAACGACGTCGGCGATCGGAACGCTCCAGGATTGATCGCTGCCGGCAAAGTCGCCGAGTTTCATCCAGCGCCGCACGACATTATGGTATGTCACGGTGCGTCCGCGATTTTCGCCGCGGCCGATTTCAACCGGCACGGACCGCGCCAGTGGACAGAGCCAGACTTCGCCACTCGCGTGTTGCCTGCCCGCGGTAACTTTTACGCTCAGATTGCCGCCGGTGACCGACATCGCCACCGGCACCGACATGATCGACGTGTTGCGGCCGGTTACCGTGATGGCGCGCTCCACTGCCGAGTGATCGCTGCCGAGAACATGGATCGAGCCGTTGACGACGATCTGCGGTGTGTAAACCTCGCGGTCGCCGCGCACGTGCGCGTAGGCCTGCTGGCGCGCCGAATGCCCGGAACTGGCGAGCGTGTCTTTCCAGCCAAGATAATCCCAGTAATCGACCGGTACGCTCAGCGCGACGAGCGACGCATCGCCTGAAAGTTCGCCGAGCAGCTTGTCGGCCGGGGGACAGGAGGAACAACCTTGACTGGTGAACAGCTCGATAACCGCGCGCGGCTCGCTGGCGTTCGCGAGCGCGCAGCTTGCAACCAGGATGCCAGCGACGATGGGCGCCGGCGAGACGCGGTAACGCAGCATTCCAATCTCCACCCCGATCGCCCCCTCGATTTGCTGAATGAGCCCTAAATACTCGCTGCGCCAGTCACCTGCTACTCACTTCGCGGTGAGCCGGCCTTTCCGTCAAGCAGCAAGATGGCGGAGGACATACTGCAGAATGCCGCCATTTCTGAAGTAATCGAGTTCGTCGACGGTATCGATGCGGCAAATCAGCGGGACCCGCTTCAAACCGCCGTCGGCGGCGACGATCTCGGCGATAAGCCGCTGATGCGGCTTCAGATCGGCGTGCAGTCCGCGCAGCGTGACCTGCTCGTCGCCCTTGAGGCCGAGCGTCTGCCATGACGTGCCTTCCTCAAATACGAGCGGTACGACGCCCATGCCGACGAGATTGGAGCGATGGATGCGCTCGAACGACTGCGCGATCACCGCGCGCACACCGAGCAGGATGGTGCCCTTGGCGGCCCAGTCGCGCGACGAACCGGTGCCGTATTCCTTGCCGGCAAAGACGACAAGCGGCACATGCTCGGTCTTGTAGCGCATCGCCGCGTCGTAGATCGTCATGCGCTCCCGTGACGGATAATGCACCGTGAAGCCGCCTTCGACGCCGGGCACCATCTGATTCTTGAGGCGGATATTGGCGAAGGTGCCGCGCATCATCACTTCGTGATTGCCGCGCCGCGTGCCGTACTGGTTGAAGTCGAGCGGCTTGACCTTGTGATCGACCAGGTATTTGCCGGCGGGCGAATCCACCTTGATGGAGCCGGCCGGCGAGATGTGGTCGGTGGTGATGGAGTCGAGAAACAACCCGAGCACACGCGCGTCGATGATGTCCGTCGGCGGCTCCGGCCGCTTCGACATGTGGGAGAAGTAGGGCGGATTCTGCACGTAGGTCGATTTGCTGTCCCACGGGAATGTCAGCGCGCCCTTGACGCTGATCTTGCGCCAGTTGGCGTCGCCCTTGAACACGTCGCCGTACTTACGCACGAACATCTGCTTGGTGACGTTCTTGCGAATGAACTCGCCGATCTCGCGGCTCGACGGCCAGATGTCGCGCAGATAGACCTTGCGGCCCTTCTGGTCGGTGCCGAGCGGCGACTTGGCGACGTCGATCTGCATCGAGCCCGCGATCGCATAGGCGACCACGAGCGGCGGCGACGCGAGATAGTTGGCCCGCACGTCGGCGTTGACGCGACCCTCGAAGTTGCGGTTGCCGGACAAGACCGCGGCGGCGACGAGATCGTTGTCGTTGATCGACTTGGAAATCTCCGCCGGCAACGGGCCTGAATTGCCGATGCAGGTGGTGCAGCCGAAGCCGACGAGATTGAAGCCCAGCGCGTCGAGATCCTTCTGCAGGCCCGATTTGCTCAGATATTCGCCGACCACCTGCGAGCCGGGCGCCAGCGAGGTCTTCACCCACGGCTTGACCGAAAGGCCCTTGGCAACCGCCTTGCGGGCCAGCAGTCCCGCCGCGATCATCACGCTCGGGTTCGACGTGTTGGTGCACGACGTGATCGCCGCGATCACCACGTCGCCGTGGCCGAGCGTGTAGTTGCGGTCCTCGACCGGCACGCGCTTGTCCATCTCGCCGGCCTTGCCGAATTCCTTGTCCATCGACTGGGCAAAGCCGCTCTTGACCTCTTTGAGCGGCACGCGGTCCTGCGGACGCTTCGGTCCGGCGAGCGACGGCTCGACGGAGGAGAGTTCGAGCTTGAGGATATCGGTGAAGACCGGATCCTGCAGCGCCTTGGTGTGGTACATGCCCTGCGCCTTGGCATAGGCGAGGACCAGCGCGACGCGCTCCGCGGAACGGCCGGTGTCGCGCAGATACTTGATCGTGTCTTCGTCGATCGGGAAGAAGCCGCAGGTGGCGCCGTATTCCGGCGACATGTTGCCGAGCGTGGCGCGATCCGCGATCGACAGGCTGGCGAGGCCCGGCCCGAAATATTCCACGAACTTGCCGACGACGCCGCGCTTGCGCAGCATCTGCGTCACTGTCAGCACGAGATCGGTCGCTGTGACGCCCTCCTTGAGCTTGCCGTTGAACCGCACGCCGATCACTTCCGGCATCAGCATCGAATACGGCTGGCCGAGCATGGCGGCTTCCGCCTCGATGCCGCCGACGCCCCAGCCGAGAACCGACAATCCGTTGACCATCGTGGTGTGCGAGTCGGTGCCGACCAGCGTGTCCGGATAGGCCAGTTCGGTGGCGACGGTCTTGTCGGCGAACTTGATCTTCGCCTTCGCGGTCCAGACGGTTTGCGAAAGATATTCGAGATTGACCTGGTGGCAGATGCCGGTGCCGGGCGGCACGACGCGGAAATCCTCGAACGAGCGCTGCGCCCATTTCAGAAACCGGTAGCGCTCCTGATTCTGCTTGTACTCCTCGTCCACGTTCTTCTTGAACGCGCTGTTGGAGCCGAAATAATTGACCACCACCGAGTGATCGATGACGAGATCGACCGGCACCAGCGGATTGATCTTCTTCGGATCGCCGCCGAGCATCTTCATGGCGTCGCGCATGGCGGCGAGGTCGACGACCGCGGGGACGCCGGTGAAATCCTGCATCAGCACCCGCGCCGGCCGGAACGCGAGTTCGCGATCCGAGGATTTGGTCTTGAGCCATTGCGCGACGGCCAGGATGTCCTCTTTGGTCACCGTCCGGCCGTCCTCGTTGCGCAACAAATTCTCGAGCAGGACCTTGAGCGAGAATGGCAGCCGCGAAATCCCCTTGAGGCCGTTCTTTTCGGCCACCGGCAGGCTGTAATACGCATAGGTCTTGGAGCCGACCTTGAGCGGCCTGAGGCATTTGAAGCTGTCGAGCGACGTCATGATTATTTTCCCATCCTGCCGGCCCGCCCGCCGGCACCAATCGCAGGCTAATTTCTTGCCGAAACAGGCCCAACGGAGCGCTGGTGCCGGACACGGAAGGCGTCGCTAACGCGCCGCTGGCCGCGTTTCGGCTTATAGGGTCTTTTTTAGAATTGTGCCAGATCGGCAAGGATTGGAGAGCTAACATGCCCGGAATAGCTGGGTCGCGCGAATCGCGCGATCGAACCGGCCCCATTTCGCCGTCTGCACAGGACTTCGTTGATGCGGCTTTCGGCCTCTGATCTCGCCTGTCGGCGCGGCGGCCGCGACGTTTTCGCCGGGGTGAACTTCTCCGTCGAGTCGGGCGAGAGCCTGACCGTTCGCGGCCGTAACGGCGCGGGGAAATCGTCCCTGTTGCGGATGATCGTCGGCCTGGTGCGCATCGCCGCCGGGCGGCTCGATCTGGCGGGGGGCGACGCGGAATTGACGATCGGCGAGCAGGCCCACTATCTCGGCCACCTGGATGCGCTGAAACCGGCGCTCACCGTCGGCGAGAACCTCCGCTTCTGGTCGCGTTTTTTCGGCACCGCGGCCGACGTCCGGCAACCTCTTGCCACGGTGGGGCTTGACGCGCTCATCGACCTGCCCGCCGCCTACCTTTCCGCAGGCCAGCGGCGGCGGCTTTCGATCGCCCGGCTTCTCGCCGTGAAGCGTCCGGTGTGGCTCCTCGACGAGCCGACCAGCACGCTCGACGCCGCGGCACAAGAGCAACTCGGCGTCATCATGCGCGCACACCTCGCCGACGGCGGCATCATCGTCGCGGCGACACATGGCGCGCTCGGGCTCGACGGCGCCAAGGAGTTGTTTCTCGATCCAGCCAAGACGCCGCGCGCTGCGGCCGTTCCCTCCCCGCTTGAGGGAGTTCAGCGATGATTTCACTCACCGCGATCCTCGTCCGCGATATGCGGATCGCCGTGCGCGTCGGCGGCGGCGCCATGATCGGCGTGCTGTTCTTTCTGGTCGTGGTAACGCTCGTGCCGTTCGCGGTGGGGCCCGATCTCGCACTGCTCACGCGGATAGGACCGGCGATCCTCTGGCTCGCGGCGCTGCTGGCAAGCCTGCTGGCGCTCGACCGGATGTTTGCCGGCGATCACGAGGATGGTTCGCTCGATCTTATCCTGATGGGGCGCGCGCCGCTGGAAGTCGTCGTGGCGGTTAAGGGTCTGGCGCACTGGCTGACTACCGGCTTGCCGCTTGTCATCGCCGCGCCGCTGATCGGACTGTTTCTCAACCTCGACGCGCCCGCCGCCGCGGCCCTGGTGCTGACCCTCCTGGTCGGCACGCCGGCGCTGACCTTCATCGGCCTGATCGGCGCCGCCATCGCAGTGACATTGCGCCGCGGGGGATTGCTGGTCGCGGTTCTCGTCTTGCCCCTGACGGTTCCGGTCCTCATCTTCGGCGTCGCCGCGGCCAATGCGGCCGTCGCGGGGCCGGTGCCGTTCGGCACGCCTTTCACGATCCTTTGCGCTCTGACGCTCGCAAGCCTGGTGGTTGGGCCGTTTGCCGCCGCCGCCGCCCTGCGCCAGGAGATGGAATAGCCGTGCCATTCGCGAAATCGAAAGCGCGCGGCGTTATCCGCCATTGTGCCGGAAAGGCGAAGCGGATTAGAGCATGATCCGAAAAGGCTTGCCCGGACTTGATCCGGGGTGGATGCCGGGTTTCCGAAGTGGATCGTCCGGACGGGGAACTGCCCATGGCCATCGCCGATCTCGCCAATCCGACGCAGTTTTTGAAATTCGCCAACCGCGCGATCCCGGTGCTCGGCGGGCTGGCGGTGGTTGCGTTCGCCTTCGGCATCAATCAGACGCTGGTCGCGCCGAACGACTATCAGCAAGGTGCGACCGTGAAGATCATGTTTCTTCACGTGCCCGGCGCCTGGCTCGGCATGCTCGGCTGGGGGATCATGACGATCGCCGCGCTCGGCACGCTGGTCTGGCGCCATCCGCTGGCGGACGTCGCCGCCAAGGCGGCAGCGCCGATCGGCGCCGCGTTCACGCTCATGTGCCTCATCACCGGTTCGCTGTGGGGGCGGCCGATGTGGGGCACCTATTGGGTGTGGGACGCGCGGCTGACGTCGGTGCTGGTGCTGTTTCTGCTCTACCTCGGCGTCATCGCGCTGTGGCGCACGGTCGAGGATCCGTCGCGCGCCGCGCGCGCCGCGGCGATCCTCACGCTCGTCGGCGCGATCGATCTGCCGATCATCAAATTCTCGGTCGAGTGGTGGAACACCCTGCACCAGCCGGCTTCGGTGTTTCGCATGGGCGCACCGACGATCGACTCATCGATCCTCATTCCGCTTTTCATCATGACCGGAGCGTTCACGATCGCGTTTTTCGCGCTTCTTCTCGCGGCGATGCGCAACGAAATACTGCGCCGCCGCGTGCGCACGCTGCGGCTAATGCAGGCGAGCGCGGTGAGCTGACGATGGAAACAGCGGCAACACACACCGGCTTCATCATCGCGGCCTATGCTACCGCCTTCGGCGTTATCGGCGGGTTGCTGGCGTGGGTCATGGTCGACTACCGGACGCAGCTGCGCAATATCGCCGATCTCGAGAAACAGGGCGTCACCCGCCGCTCGCTGGCGGCGGGCTCGAAAGCCGCGATCTGACAAGCGAAGGAAGGCCTGTGACGGAACCGGGAAACGAGGCCACCAAAGAAGGCGGCCACGAAGGAAGCTGCGAAGGAAGCTGCCAAAGTCGGCACCCGCCGCGTCATCGTGCTCGCGCCGCTCGTGGTCTTCCTCGCGCTGGTGGTTTTGTTCCTCTTCCGCCTGTTTTCCGGAGACCCTTCGCGCATTCCTTCGGCGCTGATCGGCCAGCCGGCGCCGCAGACCACCCTGCCCCCGGTCGCCGGCCTCGACCGCAACGGCGAGCCGGTGCCCGGCATCGATCCGGCGCGCTTCAAGGGCGCGGTGACGGTCATGAACGTCTGGGCGTCATGGTGCGTGCCATGCCATGACGAAGCGCCGCTGCTGATGGAACTCGCACACGACACGAGGCTCCGCGTCATCGGCATCAACTACAAAGACGACCCGGAGAATGCCCGGCGTTTTCTCGGCCGCTACGGCAATCCGTTCGCGGCCGCCGGCGCTGACAAGAACGGCCGCGCCGCGATCGAATGGGGCGTCTACGGCGTGCCGGAAACTTTCGTCATCGGCCGCGACGGCCGCATCGCCTACAAGCTCGTCGGACCGATCACGCCGGAGAATTTCGATTCGGTCATCAGGCCCGAGATCGAGAAGGCGCTCGCCGCCGGATCGTAGCCGTGCGCGCTATTCCGGCGCAGCTACCGGCTCTGCGGCGTACTTTTTCAGCAGCGGATATTGCAGCGCGCCGAACACGAAAGTCAGCGGCAGGAAGCCGAATACCTTGAAATCCACCCAGACGTTGGTCGAGGTGTTGCGCCACACGATTTCGTTGAGGACGGCGAGCGCAAAGAAGAACAGCGCCCAGCGTAGCGTCAGCCGCCGCCAGCCCTCGTCGGTGAGGTGAAAGAGCGAATCGAACACCACGCCCAGGAACGATTTGCCGAAGAACAATCCGCCGAGCAGCACCGCGCCGAACAGCGCGTAGATGATCGTCGGCTTGATCTTGATGAAAAGATCGTTGTGCAGGATCAGCGTCAATCCGCCGAACACCAGAACGATGATCGCGGTGACGACCGGCATGATCGGAAGCGTCCGCGTCAGCACATAGGACGCTGCCAGGGTCGCGATGACGGCGACCATGAACGTCGCCGTGGCGACAAAAATGCCGTAGCGGGAATTGGCGAAGAAGAACAGCACCAGCGGGCCGAGATCGAAGGCAAGCTTGAGGAACGGATTGAGCTGCGGTTTGGTCGTTTCGGTCATGTGGGCGGCGGCTCTCCAGCGCGGCGTGACTATACCATCGATCAGGAATCGAGGCCGGCGATGGCATGGGCGAAGTCGCGCGCGGAAAACGGCGCCAAGTCATCCACGCTCTCGCCAACGCCGATGAAATGCACGGGAACCTGGAACTTCGCCGCGATGGCGACAAGGATACCGCCGCGGGCGGTGCCGTCGAGTTTGGTCATGACCAGCCCGGTGACGCCGACGGCCTTGCGGAAAAGTTCGACCTGCGACAGCGCGTTCTGCCCGACGGTGGCGTCGAGCACGAGCAGCACCGCGTGCGGCGCGGAAGCGATCGACCTTCTTCATCACCCGCACGATCTTTTCCAACTCGTCCATCAGCTCGGTGCGGTTTTGCAGACGGCCCGCGGTGTCGATCAGCAGCACGTCGACCTTCTGATCGATCGCGGCGCGCACGGCATCAAACGCGAGCCCCGCCGCATCGGCGCCGGCGCCGCGCGCGATGACCGGCGCGTGGGTGCGCTCGCCCCAGATTTTGAGCTGCTCAATGGCGGCGGCGCGAAACGTGTCGCCTGCCGCCAGCATCACGGAGCGGCCTTCGGCGCGGAACTTCGCCGCGAGCTTGCCGATGGTAGTGGTCTTGCCGGAACCGTTGACGCCGGCGACCAGGATGACAAACGGTTTCTTCGCGGCGTCGATCGCCAGCGGCTGCGCCACCGGAAGGAGCGCCTTCTCGATCTCGGCGGCGACCACGGCCTTGACCCCGTCGGGCGAAATCCCGGCTTCGTAGCGGCCGTCGCCGAGCGCTTCGGCGACACGCCGCGCCGTGTCGAGGCCGAGATCGGCGCGGATCAGCACATCCTCGATCTCGGCGATGGTCTCGGCATCGAGCTTGCGCTTGGTGACCAGGTCGGAGATCGCGCCGCCGACGGCCGAGGACGTGCGCCTGAGCCCGCCGGTCAGGCGCCGCCACCAATTATCCTTCACGCTGTCGTCCATGCCGTGCCCGTGATAGCGGTTTCGCCAAGGTAGGCAACCATGACCCCGGAAGAGATGGTGTCGCGGCTCCTTTACCGCGATGGGCTCATGCTGGTGATCGACAAGCCGGCGGGCTTTGCCGTGCATCGCGGCCCCAAGGGCGGCGAAAGCCTGGAAGATCATTTCGACGCGCTGCGCTTCGGATTGCCGCGGGCGCCGGCGCTGGCGCACCGGCTCGACCGCGACACCTCCGGCTGCCTTGTGCTCGGCCGCCATCGCAAGGCGCTCGCCCAGCTTGGCCGGCTCTTCAAGTCCGGCTCCATCGACAAGACCTATTGGGCGGTGGTCGAAGGCGCGCCCGAGACCGACGCGGGCGCGATCGAACTGCCGCTCGGCCGCCTCGACGAGACGCGCGGCTGGTGGATGAAGCACGATCCCGAGCGGACAGCCGGCGGTCACGAACTGGCGGGTGATGGGGCGCGGGGGCACTCGCACCTGGCTCGCGTTGGAACCCGTGACCGGCCGCACCCATCAGCTCCGCGTGCACTGCGCGGAAATGGGCTGGCCGATCCTCGGCGATACGATCTACGGCACGGCGCCGCGCAGCGGCGGCCCGGTGCTGCATCTGCATGCTCGCGAGATCGTCGTGCCGCTGTCGAAAAATCGCCCGCCGATCCGCGTCACCGCCCCGGTGCCGCAACACATGCGCGCGGCGTTGACCGCGTGCGGGTGGGAAGGCGAAGGCACGACGCAGGCCGCGGAATAAAGTGCAGCGCTAGGCCGCCAGCAATTGCTTGCCGTCGTGCGCGGCCATTCGCAGTTCGAGGATCGCGCCCGGCATCGCGGACGGCGCCACCGACACCGGGGTAAACTGCTCGGTGCGGCCCTTCGCGCCGCGCTCGACCAACACGCGGCGGAGCGTTCCAATCTCAGCATCGAGATGGCTCCGTAACGCAAGCGCTCCACGCTGACGCAAACGCTGCGCCCGTTCCTTCACGATCGTGCCGGAAAGCTGCGGCATGCGCGCCGCCGGCGTGCCGGCGCGGGCCGAAAACGGAAAAACGTGCAAGTGCGTCAATCCGCAATCCTCGACCAGCGCCAGCGAATTGGCGAACATCGCCTCCGTCTCGGTCGGAAAGCCGGCAATGATGTCGGCGCCGAATATCATATCAGGGCGCAACCGGCGCAGCGTATCGCAGAACGCGACGGCGTCCCGGCGCGAATGGCGGCGCTTCATGCGCTTGAGGATGATGTCGTCGCCGGCCTGCAACGAAAGATGCAGATGCGGCATCAGCCGCTCGTCCTGCGCAAAGGCATCGATCAGGTCGCGGTCGGCCTCGACCGAGTCGATGGACGACAGACGCAGCCGCTTCAGCTCCGGCGCGTGCTTGAGAACCTGCTTCACCAGCGCGCCGAGGCGCGGCGCTCCCGGCAGATCGGCGCCGTAGCTCGTGATGTCGACGCCGGTGAGCACGACCTCGCTGTAACCGTTGGCGACGAGACGCTGAATGTCGGCGACCACGGCGCCCATCGGCACCGAGCGCGAATTGCCGCGGCCATAAGGAATGATGCAGAACGTGCAGCGGTGATCGCAGCCATTCTGCACCTGGACGAACGCGCGGGTGTGGCCGGAAAAGCCTTCGATCAGGTGCGCGGCGGTTTCCTTCACCGCCATGATGTCGTTGACGATCGCCTTCGGCGCGTCGGCGACACCGAAATCGGCGCGCGTACGCGCCCATGCCGCCGCGGTGAGTTTCTCCATATTGCCGAGCACCCGATCGGTCTCGGGCATGGCGACAAAAGTATGCGGTTCAGTCTGCGCGGCGCAGCCGGTGACGACGATCTTTGCTTCCGGACGCTCGCGGCGCAACGCCCGGATCGTCTGCCGCGCCTGCCGCACCGCTTCGGCTGTAACGGCGCAGGTATTGATCACGACCGTGTCGCGCAGCCCTGCGCGTTCCGCCTCGCGGCGGATCACCTCCGACTCCGCTGAATTGAGCCGGCAGCCGAAGGTGACGACCTCGACGCTCATGGCCTATTACGCCCCCGCTCCGGCCGACACGGCGGCGTCGAAACGCCCGGTATGCTCGTACTCGACAGGTCCCGTCATCAACACGTGATCATCGCTCTCGCGCCACTCGATGGTGAGGTCGCCGCCCGGCAGCGTGACCGTCACTTTCCGGCCGGTCCGGCCGAGCCGCGCGGCAGCGACGGCTGTGGCGCAAGCCGCCGAACCGCAGGCCTTGGTGAGACCGGCGCCGCGTTCCCAGGTCCGGATCACGATCCGGTCGCGCGCGGGCGTCGCCGCCAGCGTGATATTGGCGCGTTCAGGAAACAGCGGATCGTGCTCCAGCACGGGACCGATCGCGGCCAAATCGAACGCCTGCGGGTTGTCGACCCAGAAGATGGCGTGAGGATTGCCCATGCTCACCGCGGACGGCGCGCGCAAGATCGGCGCTGCCGGCGGCCCGAATTGCAGGTCGATGGCGCGGGTGTCGGGCATTTCCCGCGCGAGCGGAATCTCGTTCCAGCGAAAGCGCGGCACGCCCATGTCGACGGTGAACATTCCCCCGCCTGCCGACCAGCACGAGACGAGGCCGGCCGTCGTCTCGAAATTGAGCGCCGTCTTTCCGGTTTCGGCGCTGATGAGAGAAGCCACGCAGCGCATGCCGTTGCCGCAGGCCCCCGCCTCCGAGCCGTCATTGTTGTAGATGCGGATCGAAGCGTCATGGCCGGCGCGCCCGGGATAAAGCGCCATGAGCTGGTCGTAGGGCTCCTGATGCGCCGCCGCACGCGCCTCGTCCGCCCGAATCGGAACCGCGGCATGGCGCAAGATCGACGACCACGATCTCGTTGCCGAGACCGTTCATCTTGACAAAGTCGCGATTGGCCAGCGCACTCATGATAAAGCCCAAATGTGCGGAACTTATATGAGCAATCCTGACCTCCACGCCAGTGGAACTATCGTTCGGGGCGGGCGACTGCCGGCGTGCTAGAAATTCAAGCCAGGGACGAAAATACCAAGGACGCGGCGCCGGACGCATGCCGGCCGGCGGCACGTACGGAGAATCTGATGCTTCCCCGCTTTGCGCTCTGTATCGGCTTGGCGATCGCTTTGCTCGCCGCGCCGCGTATCTCGTCAGCGCAAACTCCGGCGCAAACGCCACCGGTGGCGCCGACGACGCCCGATACCACGCCGCCTCGCCGTCACCCAGCAGACCGACCCGTTCGGTGAGGATACGACGCTTTCGGCAAAACCGATTGCGTACGTGAAAGGCAACGGCACCTGGGATAACGCCTTCGCGACGATCACCAGCTCGTTCAAGACGATCAAGGGCTATATCGGCAAGGAAGGCCTCAAGATCGACGGCGAGCCAATGACCATCTTCACTTCGACCGACGATAACGGCTTCGCGTTCCAGGCCGCCATTCCGATTGCCGAGCCGCCGAAAAATCCGCCGCAGGGCGAGGTTTCCATCGGCACGTCGCCCGAGGGACATGCGCTCAAATTCGTCCATCGCGGATCGTATAACGGGCTCGACAATACCTACGAGGCGATCACCAACTATCTCGACGAGCGCCGGCTCGAGGCCAAGGACATGTTCATCGAGCAATACTTGACCGATCCTCTGACCACCAATGAGGATCATCTCGTCGTCGATGTCTACGTGATGGTCAAATAGCGCAGCGCGCCGGATTTACGCCTGCCACACTTCGCCGGGCCGCAAGGCCCGGAAGCGCTCCGGCGAAATTCCCGCCGCTTTCAGTGCGTCCGCCAACGCGTGAAGCGGCGCGTCGATCGCCTCGTCGGTAAGCTGGAACGTGCCGTAATGGTGGCCGATCGCGGACTCGGCGCCGCAATCGATGAAGGCCTGCACCGACTCGGCGGGATTCACATGCTGATCGCTCATGAACCAGCGCGGCTCATAGGCCCCGATCGGCAGCAAAGCGAGCTTGAACGGGCCGTGACGTTCGCCCGCTTCGCGAAACGTGCGGCCGTCGCCATAGCTGGAATCAGCGACGAAATAGATTTTTCCTCCGGGCGCTTCGATGATGAATGACGCCCATAGCGACATGTTGCGGTCGGACAGGCTTCGCGCCGACCAATGCCGGGTGGGAACCAGCGTCACCGCCACGCCAGTGCCGATCTCGGTGCGATCGTTCCAGTCATAGGCTTCGGCGGCGATCGCCGGATCGCGATTGCGCATGATGGTGTCGTTGCCGAGCGGCGCGATGACGCGCGGGCGATGCGCCCTGGCGAGCCGCGATAGCGTCGCGACATCCAGATGATCGTAGTGCGCGTGCGAGACGAGAACGACGTCGATCGGCGGCAGGTCGGCAAACGCGATACCCGGATCGTTAACGCGCTTCGGCCCGACGAACCGGAAAGGCGACGCCCGCTCCGACCACACGGGATCGAGCAAGATGTTGAGACCGGCGGTCTGCAGGAGCCAGCTGGCGTGGCCGACATAAGACACCCGCCAGGCCGCGCCTTCGACGCGCGCCGGCGGCCGGTCGGCATAGGGCGAGGGCGCCGAAGCGGGCCATTTCGCCCTCGTGCCGCTGCCGAAGCGGTCGGCCATCCACCGCAGCAGATCCCGCCGGCCCCGCAGCGGAGCGCCGTGGGGGTCGAAAAAGCGTTCGCCATCGAAATGATCGGAGACGGGACCGGTGTAATAGCGCGACATACGGAGAGCATTATACAATTTGGCCCCGCCGGCCGCCGGGCATTACGCCACGGTTGACGGAAGCGGGCTCCGCACCTATTTTCCGGCCCGCTCTCGCAAGAGAACCAAAGTCAGTCACCGCCGACCGGTCCGCGAGGCCGGAGGTCCCCGCCCGACAGCGCGATGCGCCCTCGGGCGTCACTCGTCATTGCCGGACTTGATCCGGCAATCCATGCAGCGGGTTGGCCGCATGGATGCCCCGGTTAAGCCCGGGCATGACGGATAAGGAAGCTTGGATGTTCGACAGTCTTTCCGAACGCTTGAATGCGGTCCTCGACCGGCTGACCCGGCGCGGCGCGCTTTCGGAAGCCGATGTCGATGCCGCGCTCCAGGAAGTGCGGCGGGCGCTGATCGAAGCCGACGTCGCGCTCGACGTCGCCCGCGCTTTCACCGACGAGGTGAAGAAGCGCGCCGTCGGGGTCGAGGTCATCAAATCGGTCACGCCCGGCCAGATGGTCGTGAAGATCGTGCACGATCAACTGATCGAGACCCTCGGCTCGAGCGCGCAGCCGATCGACCTCAACGCGCCGGCCCCCGTCGCCATCATGATGGTGGGACTGCAAGGCTCCGGCAAAACCACCACCACCGCGAAAGTCGCCAAGCGCCTTGCCGACACGACGAAACGCAAGGTGCTGATGGCTTCGCTCGACACACGGCGGCCGGCGGCGATGGAGCAGCTCGCCGTGCTGGGCCGGCAGGTCGGCATCGATACCTTGCCGATCGTCGCCGGACAGACGCCGGTGCAGATCGCGACGCGCTCACTGCAGGCGGGACGCCTCGGCGGCTACGATGTCGTGCTGCTGGATACCGCAGGCCGCATCACGCTCGACGAAGCGATGATGAGCGAGGCGGCGGAAGTCCGCCGCGCCGCGTCGCCGCACGAAGTGCTGCTCGTCGCCGACGCGCTGACCGGCCAGGACGCGGTCAACCTCGCGCGCAGCTTCGACGAGCGCGTCGGCCTCACCGGCATCGTGCTCACCCGCGTCGACGGCGACGGCCGCGGCGGCTCAGCCTTGTCGATGCGCGCCGTTACCGGCAAGCCGATCAAGCTGATCGGCACCGGCGAAAAACTCGACGCCATCGAGGACTTCGATCCGGCGCGTATCGCCGGCCGCATCCTCGGCATGGGCGACATCGTGGCGCTGGTGGAAAAGGCCGCCGCCACGATCGACGCGGAAAAGGCCGCGCGGGTCGCCGAAAAAATGCGCCGCGGCGCGTTCGATCTCGCCGACCTGCGCGAGCAACTCACCCAGATGCAGAATATGGGCGGCATGAGCGGGCTGATGACGATGCTGCCCGGCATGGGCAAGATCAAGAACCAGCTTGCCGAGCGCAATCTCGATGAAAAAGTTCTCAAGCGGCAGATGGCGATCATCGATTCGATGACGCCGCAGGAGCGGCGCAATCCCGATGTTCTCAAGGCGAGCCGCAAGCGGCGCATCGCCGCCGGCTCCGGCACCAAGCCCGAGGACATCAACCGGCTCCTGAAAATGCACCGCACCATGGCGGACGTGATGAAGGCGATGGGCGGCGCCAAGCGCGGCCCGATGGCCGGCATCGCGAACATGCTCGGACTGGGTGGCGGTCTTCCCGGCGGCGGCATGCCCAGCCCCGAACAGATGGCGAAGCTCGCGGAGAAAATGCCGGGCGGCTTGCCGCCCAATATGCCCGGCCTGCCGGCGAATTTTCCCGGACTGCCGGGTCTGCCCGGCGGACTTCCAGGTCTTGGTCCCAAACTGCCCGGCGGACTTCCGGGCCTGGGAAAAAAGAAATGATGCAGACAGCGATGCAGACCCGGCCGCACGAGCGCTTTTCCGCCGAAGTGTCGCTCGACCCGCAGGCGACGAGCGCGTTCGCGCACGCCGTCGGCGATACCAACCCCGTCCATCACGATGCCGAACTCGCGGCCAGATCGCGCTTCGGCCGGTTGATCGCGAGCGGCCCGCAGACGACGGCGCATCTGCTGGCGCTGACCGCCTCCCACTTTTCCACGCGCGGCGCGATGCTCGGCCTGGAATTCTGGGTCCGGTTTCGCCGGCCGGTCTACGCCGACGAGACGATCACGCTGGAATGGCTCGTCGTCTCGGTCAAACCCAACGCCAAACTCGGCGGCGACGTCATCGACTTGCGCGGCCGCATCCGCAACCAGGCGGGCGAAACCGCCGTGGGCGCCAAGGGCCGCATCCTCCTCACCGAAAAATTCTGAAATCACCGCAAGAAAGGAAACGAAAGAATGTCGATTGTTATCCGCATGGCGCGGGCCGGAACTAAAAAGCGGCCGTTCTATCACATCGTCGTCGCCGACAGCCGCAGCCCCCGCGACGGGCGCTTCATCGAACGCCTCGGCTATTTCAATCCGCTGCTGCCCAAGGACAAGACCGAACGGCTGCGGCTCGACCTCGACAAGGTCAAGGCCTGGATGACCAAGGGCGCACAGCCGTCCGATCGCGTGATGCGCTTTCTCGACGCCGCCGGCGTGATGAAGCGCCCGAAGCGCAACAATCCCGAGAAGGCGATCCCGCGCAAAGAGCGGAAGGCACAGGCCGAGGCCGCCAAGGCGGCGCCCGCAGCCGCCCCCGCCGCCGGCGCAGCGCCGGCTGCATAAGGCTCGAGACAAATGCCGGGCGGCGCGCGCAGCGGTGACGTTCGGGTTTCCGCCGCTCGCGTTTGCCTCGGGCAAATCGGCGCCGCGCACGGTTTGCGCGGCGAAGTGCGGCTGCACTCGTTCACGTCCGACCCCGGCGCGATCGCCGGTTATGGGCCGTTCGAGACCGAAGACGGCCGCGTCATCGAGATCGAGGCGATGCGGCCGGCCAAAGACCACTTTGTTGCGCGGCTTTCCGGCATCCGCGATCGCAACGCGGCGAGCGCGCTGGTCAACGCCAAGCTCTATGTGCCGCGCGAGCGCTTGCCGGAGACCGACGAGCCGGACGAGTTCTATCACGCCGATCTGGTCGGCCTCGCGGTGGTCGACCAGGGCGGCCGCAACCTCGGCACCGTCGTCGCCATCCATAATTTCGGCGCCGGCGATCTGATCGAGGTGCGACCGGAGGCTGGCGGCAATACCGAACTGGTGCCGTTCGACACCACGCACGTCCCGACGGTCGATATCGCCGCCGGCAAGATCGTCGTCGATCCGCGGCAGGGGCTGTTCAAGACCGGCTGACGCCGCGAACCG
The DNA here is from genome assembly GCA_963850245.1 of uncultured Alphaproteobacteria bacterium. Classification (GTDB taxonomy): domain Bacteria; phylum Pseudomonadota; class Alphaproteobacteria; order Rhizobiales; family Xanthobacteraceae; genus BOG-931. The sequence continues at coordinate 684,326 of CAWKLA010000008.1, forward strand.
CGAACGAAAGTCACGAGTGAAAACGATGGCCATCCATTTTTTCTCGAAGTCCGATACGCACCGCGAGTTCTCGAACTTCGCGCCGTTCGGCATCGATCTCGACGACGCGTGGTGGCCGACGGTCGAGAATTACTACCAGGCGCAAAAATTCACCGACCACGAATTGCGCAAGTCGATCCGCAAGGCCGAGAAGCCCATCATCGCCAAGAGCCTTGCGGACAAGAACAAAGCCGCGATCCGGCCCGACTGGGACGCCATCAAGGACGAGGTGATGTATCGCGCCGTCCGCCGCAAATTCGAGCTGCATCCCGAGCTCAAGGCCCTGCTGCTCGCCACCGGCGACGAGGAACTGATCGAAACCGCGCCGACCGACACCTATTGGGGCGTCGGCCGCGACGGAACGGGTCTGAACAAACTCGGCAAGATCATCGCCCGCATCCGCGGCGAGCTGCGGGCCGGTGCGGGCTGACCATGTGGCGGGCGAGCGTGCTTACCATCTTCCCCGATGTCTTTCCCGGCCCGCTCGGCGCGAGCCTCGCCGGCAAGGCCATCGCTGCCGGCACGTGGTCGCTCGATGTCGTCGATATTCGCGACTTCGCGACCGACAAACACCGCAGCGTGGACGACACCCCGGCCGGCGGCGGTCCCGGCATGGTGATGAAGGCCGACGTGCTGGCGCGTGCCATCGACGCCACGGCGGCCGATCGACAGCCGGATCAACGCCCAAGGCTGCTGCTTTCGCCGCGTGGAACGCCACTGACTCAGCGGCGGGTCGAGGCCTTGGCCGCCGGGGAAGGCGTCGTTCTGGTCTGCGGCCGCTTCGAGGGCATCGACGAACGCCTCATCGCCGGCCGGGCGCTGGAGGAGGTGTCGATCGGCGACTACGTGCTTTCCGGCGGCGAGGTGGCAGCCATGGTGCTGATCGACGCCTGCGTGCGCCTCCTGCCCGGCGTCATGGGCGCGGCCGCATCGCAGGCCGAGGAGAGTTTTGCCGCCGGATTGCTTGAATACCCCCAATATACCCGTCCGCAGCTATGGGAGGGGCGGCCGATCCCGGAGGTTCTGCTGTCGGGCGACCACCGCAAGATCGCCGCCTGGCGGCAATCCGAGGCCGAACGGCTGACCCGCGAGCGCACGGCCCGATCTGTGGGCCCGGCATGGCCGGTCCGCCCGAAAGGAAAACGAGTGACCGGAGCGTGACAAAGGCCGCCCGGTAGCGTAGAAGCTGCGCCAACCCGATTAGCCCCTGAAAAAGATTGCGCCCGATGTGCGCAGCCGCCGGAGAAATTCGCCATGAACCTGCTCAAACAACTCGAAAATGAACAGGTGGCAAAGCTCACCGCCAACAAGCAAATCCCCGACTTCCAGCCGGGCGACACGGTCGTGGTCAACGTCAAGATCGTCGAGGGCGAGCGGAGCCGCGTCCAGGCCTATGAGGGCGTCTGCATCGGCCGCGCCGGCGCCGGGCTGAACGAGAATTTCACCGTGCGCAAGATTTCCTACGGCGAAGGCGTCGAGCGCGTTTTCCCGCTTTATTCGCCGATGATCGACTCGATCAAGGTCGTGCGCCGCGGCCAGGTGCGCCGCGCCAAGCTCTATTATCTGCGCGGCCGCCGCGGCAAGTCGGCGCGCATTATCGAGCGCCAGGATCACGGCACGCAGGGCGAAGCCGGCGCTGCCGCAGGAAAAACCGACGAAGTAATTCCGAACCGGGTTTTGTTGATTATATACTCCGCAGCGTTGGTGGAGTTTCGTAGCCATGGCCAAGCCCCGCACCCTTTACGACAAGATCTGGGACGATCACCTCGTCCATGAGGAGCCGGACGGCACGGCGCTGATCTATATCGACCGGCATCTCGTTCACGAGGTGACGAGCCCGCAGGCGTTCGAGGGTTTGCGGCTGTCCCACCGCAAGGTGCGCGCGCCGGAAAAGACGCTCTGCGTGGTCGATCACAACGTGCCGACCACCGACCGCCAGCAGAAGAATCCCGATCCCGAGAGCGAGCAGCAGATCGCCTATCTCGCCGAGAACGCCAAGCTGTTCGGGCTGGAATATTTCAACGAGTTCGACAAGCGGCAGGGCATCGTCCACATCATCGGACCCGAGCAGGGCTTTACGCTGCCCGGCGTCACGCTGGTTTGCGGCGACAGCCATACCGGTACGCACGGCGCTTTCGGCGCGCTCGCCTACGGCATCGGCACCTCCGAAGTTGAGCACGTGCTGGCGACGCAGACCCTGATCCAGAAGAAATCGAAGAACATGCGCGCGGTGGTCGACGGCAAGCTGCCGGACGGCGTCACCGCTAAGGACATCATCCTCGCCATCATCGGCGAGATCGGCACCGCCGGCGGCACCGGTTACGCGCTCGAATATGCCGGCGAAGCCATCCGCTCGCTGTCGATGGAAGGCCGCATGACGGTCTGCAACATGTCGGTCGAGGCCGGCGCCAAGGCGGGCTTCATCGCGCCGGACGAGAAGGCCTACGCCTACCTGAAAGATCGCCCCAAATCGCCGCGCGGCAAGTCGTGGGACGACGCCCTGCGCTATTGGGAAACGCTGCAATCCGAAGACGGCGCGCATTTCGACCGCGAGATCAGATTGGACGCGGCGAAGCTGCCGCCGCTGGTGACCTGGGGCACGAACCCCGAGCAGGTTGTTTCGGTGACGGGCCGCGTGCCGCGCCTCGAAGACATCACCGACGCGAACAAGCGCGAGGCCGCCGAACGGTCGCTGGCCTATATGGGATTGAAGGGCGGCGAGAACATTTCTGACATCGCGCTCGACCGCGTGTTCATCGGCTCGTGCACCAATGGACGGATCGAGGATTTGCGCGCCGCCGCGCGCGTGGTCGACGGCAAGAAGGTGCATGCCAGCGTCAGCGCGATGATCGTGCCGGGCTCGGGCCTCGTCAAAGAGCAGGCCGAAGCCGAGGGGCTCGACCGGATTTTCCTCAATGCCGGCTTCGAATGGCGCGAGCCCGGTTGCTCGATGTGCCTGGCCATGAATCCCGACAAGCTGTCGCCGGGCCAGCGTTGCGCCTCGACCTCAAACCGCAATTTCGAAGGCCGGCAGGGTTACAAGGGCCGCACCCATCTGGTGTCGCCGGCCATGGCCGCGGCCGCGGCGATCGCCGGGCATTTCGTCGACGTACGCGACTGGCATTAAGCGCTTCCCGTCATTGCGAGCGAAGCGAAGCAATCCAGTTTGACAGTGAAGTCTAGATTGTTTCGTCGCGGAGCATGTCATCGGGCCGGCCACTTCGGGCCGGACCCGTTCGCTGCTCGCAATGGCGAGGATGCATCTATTTCCATGGCAGGCCCCGGCCGGGCGATCTCCAGCAACGGCCCATCAAACCATCAGACTTTTTTCGAATCAGAGCCCGCGGCATCCCGCATGATCGAAATCATGCGGTCGATCACGTCGTCGATTGTCGATTCGGCCGGAAAAATGATCGTTTGCTCCGGATCGTCTCTCCACATTCCATCAGCTTGTTTACTTTGGCCCGAAATCCGAAAAACGCCGTCCTTCTCCTCGATACTCCAATAAAGCATGCCACGCTCGAACGCTGACCATGATTTGACTCCGGCATATTTCTGAAGGACCGGGGGGGCCATTCACCCCGCCGCAACATCGGCACGATCGGGTTCCCACGCGCTATCGTCGCCTGCAGCGATTGTCGCACTTCTTCGATATTGGACGCGTGGACAACGGCGACTGGTTCGACCCCCCGAAAGAAACCCTTGTCCATTCTTCCCATGGTCGGAACGTAGACGGTACCGTTCCTCAAGTAGAGATCGCAGATCATGATGCCCCCTAGAACGGCGTGACTATGAGATCGACGCCTAAGGTCCGTGCTCGTGCTAGCTGTATGATGGATTCGTCTATTTCCATGGCAGTCTGTGGCGAGGCAATCTTCAGCAACGTCCCGTCAAACCTTCAGACTTTTTTGGCTTGGAACGTGCGGCATCCTGCAAGATCGTGATCATTCTCTCGATCACGTCGTCGATTGTCGTTCCGGGTGGGAAGGAGATCGTTAGTTCTGGATCGTCCTTCCACATACCATCAGGCTGTTTGCTCTTCCCAGCGATCTGAAAGACACCATCTTGATCGCTAATGCTCCAAAGAGACATCCCGCGCTCAAACGCCGACCATGATCCGACCCCGGCATATTTCAAAAGGACCGGAGGGGGCCATTCACGCCGCCGCAACATGGGCACGGTTGGGTTGCCACGTGCGATGGTCGACTGAATCGCTTTTCGCAGCTCTTCAGTATTCGACGCAGCCACGACGGCCACCGGCTCGACCCCGCGATAAAAGCCCTTTTCCATTTTCCCCATTGTGGGAATGTACGCGATGCCTTTCCTCAGATAGAAATTCGAGTGCATGAACCTGCCCTAGAACAGCGTGACAATCAGATTAACGCCAAAAGCATGTGCCCGAACGTCATTGCGAGCGAAGCGAAGCAATCCAGTTTGACAGTGAAGTCCGGATCGCTTCGTCGCGGAACCTGTCATCGGGCCGGACAGCCCGTTGGCTCCTCGCAATGAGAGTCAGCGCACCCACCAGCAGTGCCGTTCGGGGAACAGCACCGTTCCGCTCGGCCGGTATTGCACCATGTACCAGCTCGTGCAGCGCCGGCGGACCAGCGGACGCGGATTGATCTCGATGAACGGATGCGCAACCGGCGGCCGCGACTGCGCCGGCTGCGCCGCGCCCGATGACGCCGCACCGCCGAGGACCAACGCGACAAGGCCGGCGGTTACGATCAATTGTTTCGGTGACATCGCTGACTCGTGTTCTGTCCTGTCAATATTCCAAGCTACACTGAAATTATGGCCGATACCGCATCCGATCCGCTTGCCTGGCAGCCCGTGAAGGCGCCCTCGCTCGCCGAACTGGAGGTTCTCGCCGGCGACGTGTTCCAGCGCCTGCCGCGCCAGTTTCGCGATTTGTGCGCCGATGTCGTTATCCGGGTGGAGGATTTCCCGACCGAGGAAGTGCTCGATCAGATGGACGCCGAAAGCGAGTTCGACCTGCTCGGCCTGTTCCAGGGCGTCGGGCTGCCGTTCCGCTCTGAGAGCGATCCGATACAGATGCCGAACATGATCTGGCTTTATCGCCGGCCGATCCTCGATTACTGGGCCGAGCACGACGAAACGCTGGGCGCGATCGTGCGGCATGTGCTGGTGCACGAGGTCGGCCACCATTTCGGCCTGTCGGACGAGGATATGGAAACAATCGAAGGATCGGTGGCGGATTCGACGGAGGCCAGATCATGAACCACGTCATGAAAGTGGAAGGCTCCTGCCATTGCGGCTCGATCACCGTCGAGGCCGAGGTCGATCCGGAACGCGTCACGGTCTGCCACTGCACCGATTGCCAGACCGGGACCGGCAGCGCCTTTCGGGTTTCGGTTGCGGTCGCCGGCAAAGATTTCAAAATGACCGGCCAGCCGACAACCTATCTGAAGACCACCGCCGACAGCGGCAATCTGCGCGTCCAGGCGTTTTGCCCGAAGTGCGGAGCGCCGATCTATTCGACCTCGCCCGGCGACGGTCCGCAGGATGCGTACATGCTGCGCGTCGGAATACTCAAGCAGCGCGACCAGCTGGTGCCGCGGCGGCAGATCTGGTTCCGATCGGCGCGGACCTGGGTTACCGAACTCGGCGGCATTGCCAGGGTCGAAAAGCAGGTCGGTACGGCTCACCACGACACTGGAAGGAGCGTCCAGCCATGATCGTGACGGTGTTCCGCTCGCGGCTGCGGCCGGGAATCCGCGACGAATACGTCGCGCTGGCCGAGCGGATGAGCGAGATTGCCCGCACCATGCCGGGCTACATTTCGCACAAGGACTTTTTCGCCGACGACGGCGAGCGGGTCGCAATCGTCGAGTTTGAGCACGAGGAAGGCCTGCGCGCCTGGCGGCTCAATCCCGAACACATTGCGGCGCAAAAGCTGGCGCGGAAGAAGTACTACACCGAGTATCGCATCCAGGTGTGCACGCTCGACCGCGAATCGAGGTTCAAGGCGGAAGCGACCGTGGCCGAGCCGGCCAGAGCGGCACCAACCGCGCAGGGTTGACCGGCGGCCTTTGAAGCGCCATTTAGAGAATAATTTGGCAAGTTGACGCACGCGCACAGCGCGTTTCGCGTCTCGCGGGATGGGATATGGAAAAGTTCACCGTGCTCGAAGGCGTCGCCGCGCCGCTGAAGATGATCAATGTCGACACCGACATGATCATCCCCAAGCAATATCTGAAGACCATCAAGCGCACCGGACTGGGCAGCGGCCTGTTCGCCGAGAAGCGCTATCGCGACGACGGCAGCGAGAATCCGGATTTCGTGCTCAACAAGCCCGCCTACCGCAAGGCGAAAGTGCTGGTCGCCGGCGATAATTTCGGCTGCGGCTCCTCGCGCGAACACGCGCCGTGGGCGCTCAAGGATTTCGGCATCACCTGCGTGATCTCGACCTCGTTCGGCGACATTTTCTACAACAACTGCTTCAAGAACGGCATCCTGCCGGTGCAGGTTTCGCCGCAAGACCTCGAGAAGCTGTTCGACGACGCCGAGCGCGGCGCCAACGCGACGCTGACGGTAGACCTCGAAAAGCAGGAAATCCGCGGCCCCGATGGCGGCATCGTGAAGTTCGAGATCGACGCGCACCGTAAGCATTGTCTGCTCAACGGCCTCGACGATATCGGCCTCACCATGGTCAAGGCGGACAAGATCGGCGGCTTCGAGGAAAAGGCCAAAGCGGCTCGGCCCTGGGCGTGACCGTGGAGTCTAACGCAACGCCATGCGGCTCGTCATCGCCGGGTCTGACCCGGCAATCCATCTGTCCATCTCACTGAAAAGATGGATCACCGGGTCGAGCCCGGTGATGACACAGAGTTCGCCATGACCTCCGCCATTTCCGTCGCGCATCTCGACAAGACCTATGCGTCCGGTTTCAAGGCGCTCAAGGACATCAACCTCGAGATCCGCAACGGCGAGATTTTCGCTCTGCTCGGCCCGAACGGCGCCGGCAAGACGACGCTGATCAGCATCGTCTGCGGCATCGTCAGACCGTCACGCGGCCGCGTCACCGTCGGCGGCTACGACATTATCGACGACTATCGCATCACCCGATCGCTGATCGGCCTGGTGCCGCAGGAGCTTTCGACCGACATGTTTTCGTCGGTGTGGTCGACGGTGTCGTTCAGCCGCGGCCTGTTCGGCAAGCCGGCCCATCCGGCTTACATTGAAAAAATTCTGAAGGACCTGTCGCTCTGGGATCGCAAGAACAGCAAGATCTCCACGCTGTCAGGCGGCATGAAGCGCCGGGTGATGATCGCCAAGGCGCTGTCGCACGAGCCGCGCATCCTGTTTCTCGACGAGCCGACCGCCGGCGTCGACGTCGAGTTGCGAAAGGACATGTGGGCGATGGTGCGGACGCTGCGCGAATCCGGCGTCACGATCATCCTGACGACGCACTACATCGAGGAAGCCGAGCAGATGGCCGACCGCGTCGGCGTGATCAATAACGGCGAGCTGATTCTGGTCGAGGGCAAGGCCGAGCTGATGCGACAGCTGGGTCAAAAGCAACTAACGCTCGAACTGCGCGATCCGATCACGGCGCTGCCGGCGTCGCTCGCCAAACATCGCCTGACCATCGACGACGGCGGCCGGAAGCTGATCTACACCTACGACACCCAGGCCGAGCGCACCGGCATCACCGACCTGCTGGAGGATCTGCGCTCCGCCGGTCTGCGCTTCAAGGACCTGTCGACGACGGAACGGTCGCTCGAGGAAATCTTCGTCGGCTTGCTGAAGGAGCGCCAATGAACCTTCACGCCGTCGCCGCGATCTACAAGGCCGAGCTTGCCCGCACCCAGCGCACCTGGCTGCAAAGCATCGTCTCGCCGGTCATCTCGACGTCGCTGTATTTCATCGTTTTCGGCGCCGCCATCGGCTCGCGCATCAGCACCGTCGAGGGCGTCAGCTATGGCGCGTTCATCGTGCCGGGGCTGATGATGCTGATGCTGCTGACGCAAAGCGTGAGCAATGCGTCGATCGGCATCTATTTCCCCCGTTTCGCCGGCACCATCTATGAAGTCCTCTCGGCGCCGGCGTCCGCATTCGAGATCGTGCTCGGCTATGTCGGCGCGGCGGCAACCAAATCGATCGTGCTCGGACTGATCATCCTGGCCACGTCCGCCATGTTCGTGCCGATACGGATCGAGCATCCGCTCTGGATGCTGGGTTTCCTGGTTCTGACCGCGGTCGGCTTCAGCCTGCTCGGCTTCATTATCGGCATCTGGGCCGACGGTTTTGACAAGCTGCAGGTCGCGCCGCTTTTGATCCTCACGCCGCTGACTTTTCTCGGCGGCACATTTTATCCGACCAACGTGCTGCCGCCGTTCTGGCGAACGGTCACGCTGTTCAACCCGATCGTTTATTTGATCAGCGGCTTCCGCTGGAGCTTTTTCGGGCTCGCCGACGTCAATATCGAGATCAGCGTGGTCGCCATCCTGGCATTCGTCGCCGCCGCGCTCGCCATCGTGTGGTGGATATTCAAGACCGGTTACCGGCTGAAGACTTAAGACGGCTCATCCTTCGCGCACCGCTCAGGTCGCGGCGCGATGGCATCGGCGATCGCCACCGTCCGCCGCGCCATGTCGGCGTGCAGGATTTCCACCATGCGGCCGTCCACCTGGATGACGCCCTTGGTCCTGTTCTCCGGCAGCTCGAACGCGGCGATGATCTTGCGCGCCCAGGCCACCTCATCTTCGCTGGGGGAGAAGGCGGCATTGCAGGGCGCGATCTGGCTGGGATGGATCAGGGTCTTGCCGTCGAAGCCAAGCTCGTGCGCTTGCCGGCATTCCGCCACGAAGCCGTCGGCGTTGCCGAGTTCGTTGTAGACGCCGTCGAGAATGTCGAGGCCGAAGGCGCGCGCCGCCGCTACGCAATTCATCAGCCAGGGCAGCATCGGCGCCCGGCCCGGCACGAGCCGGGCGCGGGTGTCCTTGGCGAGATCGTTGGTGCCCATGACGAAGCCGGTCAGCCGGCTTTCCGGATCGAGCGCGGCGGCGGCGATGTCGCGCGCGTTGAGCATCGCGAGCGGCGTCTCCATCATCGCCCAGATCCGGACGCGCGCTTCGGCGCTTACACCAACGAGATGTTTCGCCACCTGGTGAAGCTGCTGCGGCGTCGACACCTTGGGCACCAGCACGGCGTCGGGTCCCGCCGCGGCAACAGCCAGATCGTCGATCCACCATGCGGTATCGAGGCCGTTGATGCGCACCAGCACTTCGCGGTTGCCGAAGCCGCCCTTTTTCAGCGCCTGAATGATCAGTTCGCGCGCCGTCGCCTTGGCATCGGGTGCGACGGCATCTTCGAGATCGAAAATGACGGCGTCGACCGGCAGCTCACGCGCCTTCTCCATGGCGCGCGCGTTCGATCCGGGCATGTAGAGGACGCTGCGCCGCGGGCGGATGGTCATGATGTTCCCTCTAAGACAATTTTACGAACGGCGGTAACGTAGCGGCCTTGCAGGCAACGTGCCAATCGAGCCAAGCCTGCCGACGCTCTTTGCAAATGTGCCGCGGTCGGCTAAGGCACGAACCCGCCGCCGAGCGGACGGCGCGACGTATAACGGGTTCCAACGAACAATATTTCGCATGCCGTTTCCAGAACGTCTCATCGAAGGTTATCACGCCTTTTTCGACGGCCGCCTGCGCCGCGAACAGGCGCGCTACCGCGAGCTTGCGGAAATCGGACAATCGCCGGAAGTCATGGTCATCGGCTGCTGCGACTCGCGCGTCTCGCCCGAGGCCATCTTCGACGCGCGCCCGGGCGAGCTTTTCGTGGTGCGCAACGTGGCGAATATCATACCGCCCTACGCGCCCGACGGGCACGCCCACGGCGTTTCCGCGGCGCTGGAGTTCGGCATAGCCGCGCTCAAGGTAAAGCACATCGTCGTGCTTGGTCACGCCCATTGCGGCGGCGTGAAAGCCTTCGCGGAAAACGCCGAACCGCTGTCGCCCGGCGACTTCATCGGCAGCTGGATGCGGCTGATGGCGCCGGCGGCGGCAAAAGCCGGCCCGCAGCACGATCTGGCGTGGCCGGATTATCTCACGCGGCTCGAACAGGCGAATGTCGCCAACAGCTCGACAATCTGCTGACCTTTCCGGGACTGCGCAGGCTGATCGAGAACGGGACCGTAGCGGCCCACGGCGCCTATTTCGGCGTCGCCGCCGGTGAGCTTTCGGTCCGCGACGAAACCACGGGCAAGTTTACGCCGGTGACGTGGGGTTGACTGTATTTGGTGGCTTTCAATTGACCGTCATCCTGAGGTGCGAGCGTTAGCGAGCCTCGAAGGATGCGCAGCCCGAAGCCCCAGCGGCCGCCCTTCGAGGCATGCCAACTTCGTCGGCATGCTCCTCAGGGTGAGGGGGAAGAGCACTCGCCGCATGGATTGCCGGGTCAAGCCCGGCAATGACGTAGTCTGGGGATCAGTCCGGCGATGACGAAGTGAATAGCTGACTGGATTGCGCCGCATGCGGCAGGCTTACGCCGCCTTGCGTTTTGCGGTGATCAGCTTGCGGTTGATCAGGGCTTCGGCGATCTGGATGGCGTTGAGCGCCGCGCCCTTGCGCAGATTGTCGGAGACGATCCACATCGCCAGCCCGTTCTCGACCGTCGCATCTTCGCGGATGCGGCTGATATAGGTCGCGTCCTCGCCGGCCGCCTCGTAAGGCGTCACGTAGCCGCCCGGCTCATGCTTGTCGATGACGATACAGCCCGGCGCATTGCGCAGGATATTGCGCGCTTCGTCCGGCGTGATCGGGTCCTCGAACTCGACGTTGACCGCTTCGGAATGGCTGAGAAAAACCGGCACGCGCACGCAGGTGGCGACGAGCTTGATCTTCGGGTCGAGGATCTTCTTGGTCTCCACGACCATCTTCCACTCTTCCTTGGTGAAGCCGTCCTCCATGAACACGTCGATCTGCGGGATGACGTTAAACGCGATACGCTTCGGGAATTTCTTCGCTTCGACCTCGTCGAGCTGGAACACCGACTTGGTCTGCGAGAACAGTTCGTCCATCGCTTCCTTGCCGGCGCCGGAGACCGACTGGTAGGTCGCGACCACGACGCGCTTGATCCTGGCGCGATCGTGCAGTGGCTTGAGCGCGACGACGAGCTGGATCGTCGAGCAATTCGGATTGGCGATGATGCCGCGCTTGCGGAAACCCGCCACCGCGTCGGCATTGACCTCGGGCACAATCAGCGGCACGTCGGAATCGTAGCGCCAGCACGACGAGTTATCGATCACCACCGCGCCCGCCGCGGCGATCTTCGGCGACCACTCCTTCGATACGGCGGAGCCCGCCGACATCAGGCAGATATCGATCGACGAGAAGTCGAAATGTTCGAGCGCTTTGATCTTGAGCGTGCGGTCGCCGTAGGAGACTTCGACGCCCTGGCTGCGGCGCGAAGCGAGCGCGACCACCTCGTCGGCGGGAAATTCCCGCTCGGCAAGAATGTCGAGCATTTCGCGGCCCACATTACCGGTCGCGCCAACGACGGCGACGCTGTAACCCATCCTCACACTCCATCGAAACGATATGCGCTCGCCGCCACGGTCCGGGGCCGGCGCGCGCCATCCTCTAAGGTGGAAAGCTCAAAAATACAATCTCGGTTCGTACCGATGCGACGCGCTGCTTGGCGTGATCTTCATCGCCAAAGACCATCGAATTTTTGCGGGTGTGACAAATCCATCGGCATCCGGCCGAACCGTGGCGTCACATCGGCCGGCGGTTGAAATGGCAATTTATGCTGTAATATCAGATTGGTAACCTTGAGGCCGGAATTAGATCGCGTCATCGCCGCGAAACAACGGAAGCCTAAGCAGGAACCTCTGATAATGCGCGCCGTTACCAAATGGCTGTTATGGGTGGTGTAAGCCAGTTAAATTGGGGCAGGCGAAAAGCGAGGGGCCATGCGTATCATTGCGTTTTTGACTATCAGCACCGTCGCGGCGGTCGCAACGGACGCTGCATCGGCACAAACCTCGCAAACCAGGCGATATCCGCAGCCCCAAGTGATCCGTTCCGCCAGCGGCACAGTGATCCAGCCGACGCGCACGATCATCCACAATCCGGACGGCTCCACGACGGTCATCACAGTGCCGCGGCGCTCGTATCTTAATCCCGGCACGGAAGTGCCCGTCGGCTACGGCAGCCGGATGGACTACGCCTTCCCGCCGGGCGGCGATCCCGGACGGCCGTACTCGTTCTACGGGCCTGATCTGGCCGGCGTCGGCGGGCTGCCGCTTGCACAGCCGTTCCTCGTCCCGGGCTTTAATCCCAACAACCCGTACTGATCATCATAGGGTTTGTGGACGTTGCAACCTCTTACCCTTGTGGATTCGAAAAAGTTGTGACGGAATCCATTTCAACCGTAGATTTGCTCACGCCTTAGGCTGGTAAGTGCCGGCTTGAATTAGGGGCCAAGCTTCCTCGTACGGCATCACCGCCCCGTGGCGGGCACGCCAAGGCGCGTCGATGCCGTCCCAGCCGTTCCCCTGAAAGACGTGCCCGCACTCGGGACACACACACAGTGCGCCTTTGGCGACCTTCTTGAGGGTCGAATTAAAACGGCGTTCGGAATCGTGCGCGCTGACTTTGCTGGCGGCATCACGGAATTTTTGGATCTGAGATTTTGGCTTTGCGACCATGAGACCGTCCTACGACTACATTGCGTACATCGACGAAGCCGGCGACCCGAACATAGAGCGTGTGCGTCCAATTGACAGTCGGGGCGCAAGCGAATGGCTCGTAATGGGGGCTGCCCTTATCGAGGCAGCGAATGAACAGGCTCCCGTCAGTTGGGTTAGGTCAATTCTTGGCGCCGTCGGCAACCCCCAAAGAGTTGAGTTGCATTATCGAGAGCTAAAGCCAAGGCAAAAGCCAATTGCTTGCAGGGAAATGGCCAAATTGCCGGTCAGCTTGTTTGCGATGCTGTCAAACAAAAAGAACATGAGGCGGCATCGCAACGAACGGGCGGCAGCCAAAGGTAATCCCCTTACAAGCAAACAGGTCTTTTATAATTTTTGTATCCGCCTGTTATTGGAGCGCGTGACCCATTGCGTTCTATCGCATTCCATAAGGACGTATGGAGAAGCGCGTCGTGTTAAAATTGCCTTTAGCCGACGCGATGGTCATTCCTACGGCCATACGTTCGCCTACAACGAAATTTTAAAGGTTCAATCGAGAGCTGGCACAACTTTTCTGAACAAAAGGACCGTTCGCTGGGAGGTTATGGATTACAACTTGCTGGAAATCGAAGCTCCATCGAAGAACGCAGGGCTCCAAATCGCTGATGTTGTCGCGAGCCCGTTTTATCAGGCAGTCGATATTTTACCGCCAACGCTTTGGAATCCCGAGAATGCAAGATTACTAAAGCCTCGCATGGCACGTTACCGAGGTCGACACGAGAACTACGGTGTAACGTTCGTTCCCTACCGCTATCACGAGGCGGAACTATTACCGGATCAAATCGACATTTTTGATTTCTATGGATTTCACCGCTTTGATTTTCACAAGCGGTAAATCAAAAGCGGCGGGCCCCGGCCTCGATGTCCGTCGCCAACCTACAGGCCACCATCCACTGGGTGACCGTATCGACGACTGCCGCCATATCGTAAGCGGCGGAGGTTGTTCCGGCGTTTCCCGCCATCCAAGCTAATGCCATAGTTACGAGATTCTGTCAACTGAATCAAATAGTTATGGCTATGTAATTGAAAGAATCCGACTATTGCCTCGTTTCGTTTCTGCCTCTTGGGAAAACAATTCAAATTGAACCCAACGCTCCGGCGACTTTGAAGCGATCAGCGGAGCGAAAGATCAAGCGCTTTACCGCGATGCCCTGTGAGCACGGTCAGCACGCACAAGGCTGGCCGCGCCGCCAGCGCTACGCCGCGAGTTGCTCCAGCTCGCTGACGACCGCCTCGCCCATCTCCGAGGTGGTGACGATCTTCGCGCCGTCCGATTTGATGTCGGCGGTGCGCAGGCCTTTGGCCAGCACGGCGGCAATCGCCGCGTCGAGCAGATCGGCTTCCTTGCCCATGGCGAAGGAATACCGCAGCGCCATGCCGAACGAGGCGAGCATCGCGATCGGATTGGCGATGCCCTTGCCGGCAATGTCGGGCGCGGAGCCGTGCACCGGCTCGTAGAGCGCCTTGCGCCGCTTGGTCTTGGCATCGACCTCGCCGAGCGAGGCCGACGGCAGCATGCCGAGCGAGCCGGTCAACATGGCCGCGATGTCCGACAGCATGTCGCCGAACAGATTGTCGGTGACGATGACATCGAACTGCTTGGGCCATCGCACGATTTGCATGCCGCCGGCGTCCGCCAGCATGTGCTCGAGCTGGACGTCCTTGTAATCGCGCGCATGCACGTCGCTGACGACCTCGCGCCAGAGCACGCCGGTTTTCATGACGTTGCGCTTCTCCATCGATGTGACCTTGTTGCGCCGCTGGCGCGCCAGCTCGAAGCCGACCCGCGCGATGCGTTCGATCTCGTAGGTGTCGTAGACCTGCGTGTCGACGGCGCGTTTTTGGCCGTTGCCGAGGTCGGTGATGGTCTTGGGCTCGCCGAAATAAACGCCGCCGGTCAGTTCGCGCAGGATGATGATGTCGAGCCCCTCGACCACCTCGGGCTTGAGGCTCGAAGATGCCGCGAGCGCCGGATAGCAGATCGCCGGCCGGATGTTGGCAAAGAGCCCGAGGTCCTTGCGCAGGCGTAAAAGCCCCGCCTCCGGCCGTACGTCGTAGGGCACGTCGTCCCACTTCGGCCCGCCGACAGCGCCGAAAATGACGGCATCGGCACCATGCGCCTTCGTCATCGTTTCGTCGGTGATCGAAACCTTGTGCGCGTCATAACAGGCGCCGCCGACAAGCCCTTCCTCGACCTCGAAACTGGCGATGCCGGACTTGGCCAGGAACCCGAGCAGGCGCCTGACCTCGGCCATCACTTCGGGGCCGATGCCGTCGCCGGGCAGAAGAAGGAGCTTTCGCGTGGCCATGGAACTGTGTCTCACAGATGAAGGGCGGAAAGGGCGCCGGGATTGCTAAAGCGCTACGCTGGCCTTGGCAAGCCGCCCCGAAATCTTCGGCCGCGATCGCGCAGCGTTACCGCCAAATGCGATCGCCGTAGTGCTAGAGTGGCGGCTTGAATGCGGAAGGGCACAGTCATGCGAATCTTGCGCGTCCTGGCGGTTGCGTCGGTTTTCTTCGTCGCGGGTGAAACGGCGCGCGCCGACGACCCACCCTCCCCCGAAGCGCTCGCCGCGGCCTCGGACCTCCTCGCCGTGCTCTCACCGGACATGATGAAGCAGCTCACCGGCAGCGTCACCGCCGCGTTCTGGCCCATGGTCGAACAGCAGGCGCACGCCAACAAGATCGACGACGCTACGATCGCGGAAATGCGCGGCGAGTTCGAGCGCATCCAGCTCGCGTTCGTGAGCGACGCCATGAAGGAGGCGCCGCCGATCTATGCGCGGCATTTCAACGTCGCCGAACTGCACGAACTGGCGGCATTCTACCGCACGCCGACCGGAACCAAGGCGCTGCACGAGATGCCGCAGGTCATGTCCGACATGACGGCCCTTCTGATTCCCCGCTTGCAGGATCTGCAGCGCCGTACCGGCGAGGCCTTCGACAAAATCCTGCACGATCACGGCTACGGCAAATAATACGCGCCGGATAATAAGGCGCAGCCGGTCAAAGGCCGCTGAACCAGTTGTAGCCCTGGTTTTCCCAATAACCGCCGGCGTCGTTGTTCTGCACCCACATCGCGGTGACGTATTTCGGGTTCTTGAAGCCGAGCTTGGTGGGGATGCGGATCTTGATCGGGAAGCCGTAGGCGCGCGGCAGGGTCTGGTGGTCGAATTTCAGCGTCAGTTGCGTCTGCGGGTGCAGCGCCGTCGGCATGTCGATGGTGTTGGAATAACCCTCGGCACACTGGAACCAGACGTATTTGGCGCTCAGATCGGCGCCGATCATTTTCAGAAAATCCGACAGCCGCACGCCCTGCCAGGAGCCGATGGCGCTCCAGCCCTCGACGCAGACGTGGCGGGTGATCTGCGAGACCTCGGGCAGCTTGTTGAGCTCGGGCAACGTCCACGGCTTTTTGTTGTCGACCAGACCGCCGATCTCGAGCTGGTATTGATCTGCATCGACGTCGGGCGCTTCGTCTTCGCTGTAATAGGCGTTGAACGGGAATGGCCGCGTGATCTTGCTCTCGGGATATTCCGGCGCCAGCGTATTCGGATTGAACAGCAGAGCTTGCACGCGGTCGTTGAATGTCGAAATGACGCGGAGCGCGCGCTCCGACGTATCGCCGTCGACGATATCGCAACCGCCGAGCACGGCCAGCGCGCCAAGGCTCGCGCCGCCGCGCAGGAACAGCCGCCGCGACGGTTCGGGCAGGAGCTTCGCCGCATCCTTCAGCAGCAGGTCCGGATCGACGCCGGGTAGCGGTTTGCGCTGACGTGACATGCGATTTCTCCTAGCGGCCGATGATCATGGCGCGCAGGCTCTTCGGCACCAGAACGGCGAGCGTCACATGAACGACGAGGAAGGCCACGATCGCCGCCATCGCGGCGAAATGAACGTAGCGCGCGGTATCGTAGCCGCCGAAGAAACTCGTCAGCAGGTGAAACTGCACCGGCTTCCAGATCGACAGGCCGGACAGCACGATCACGGCGCCGGTCAGAAGAATGCCGGTGTATAGAAGCTTCTGCACGGCGTTGTAGACCGAGAGGTCGTCATGCGAGAGCTTGCCGCGCAGCGCCGCAAAGAGATCGTGAACGACTTCGCTCGGACGGATCGGCGTGAGCTTGCGGCGGAAACGGCCGGTCGCAAAGCCGAGCACGACATAGACGAGGCCGTTGACCATCAGGAGCCACATGGCCGCGAAATGCCACAGCAGCGCCCCGCCGAGCCAATTGCCCAACGCGATCTGGCGCGGAAACACAAAGCCGAACAGCGGCGAGGCATCGTAAATCTGCCAGCCCGAGCCGATCATGAGCAGCATAGCCAGCGCGTTGATCCAGTGCGTTGCGCGCACCCAGACCGGATGAATGACAGGGCGCGCGACGGAGGGCGGTGCGATCGCCGGACTAATCGTTGCCTGGAGGCTCATCTTATTTGCTCCCTGTGCACGAAGCTCTAGCAAACGGCCCGCACACACGCGCGTCACATTCACGTAAGCCGCAGTTGTTTGCTTTGCGCCGTCCCTCTCCCCGCGAGCGGGGAGAGGGTGAAGACAGGGCGGATCGTGCCGTTTGGATCGAATTCCGGCACGTTCCCTGTTGCCGTTTGATGTTTACGGCAGCAGAACGGTGTCGATGACGTGGATCACGCCGTTCGACTGCAGGACGTCGGCGATCGTGACCATGGCGACATCACCCTTGTCGTCGGTGATGCTGAGCTTGCCGGGGCCGGCCTGCTTCACGATGATCCAGTCGCCGGCGACGGTCTTGAGCTTGGCTTCGCCTTCGCCGTCCTTGACAGCTTTCATCAAATTGGCGGCAGTCATGCGGCCGGGCACGACGTGGTAGGTCAGCACCTTGGTCAGCGTCGCCTTGTTCTCCGGCTTGAGCAGATTGTCGACGGTGCCGGCCGGCAACTTGGCGAAGGCTTCGTTGGTCGGCGCGAACACCGTGAAGGGGCCCGGGCTCTGCAGCGTATCGACGAGGCCCGCCGCCTTGACAGCAGCGACCAGCGTGGTGTGGTCCTTCGAATTGACCGCATTCTGCACGATGTTCTTCGACGGAAACATCGGAGCGCCGCCGACGGTGACCGTGTTTTCCGCCATCGCCGCATTGGTGGTGATTGCCGAGCCGGCGGTCAAAGCAAGGATCGCCGCAGCGGCGAGCAGAGTGAGACGCTTGGACATGAGGAGCTCCATATTTTGACGTTGAGCGTTGTTATCGAGGCTTGCCGGCGAACCGCCGGGAGACGCGGGACCGCGCCATCACACCGAGATACGGACGCTCCGGAGCTGTGGTTTCAGCGGTCTCCTCACGGCTGCGTGAACGCTTTTCGCGCGGCATTCATTCGGCTATGAACGCGCACTGATTTGCCGGGGACGATCAAAGGGTTCGCCAATGTCAAAGACCAGTCCCGGCAATTGTTTCGAGGATTTCCGCATCGGCCAGGTGATCCGTCACGCCACCCCGCGTACGGTGACCACCGGCGACGTCGCGCTCTATAACGGCTTGTTCGGCCCGCGCTTTGCCGTCCAATCGTCGGACGAGTTTGCCAAGGCGATCGGTTATCCGCGGTCGCCGATCGACGACCTCCTGGTCTTTCACATCGTTTTCGGCAAGACGGTCCCCGACGTCTCGCTCAATGCCGTCGCCAATCTCGGCTATGCCGGCTGCTATTTCCGCAGCCCGGTTTATCCCGGCGATACGCTCTCCGCGCTCTCCGAGGTCATCGGCCTCAAGGAAAATTCCAGCCGCAAGACCGGCATCGTCTACGTCCGCACCACCGGCTACAAGCAGGACGGCACGCCGGCGCTCGAATATGTCCGCTGGGTCATGGTGCGAAAGCGCGACGAAGCAGCACCCGCGCCGGGCGATCACGTGCCGCGCCTGCCGACGGTGCTGGACCCGAAGGTGCTCAGCGAAGCCTGTCCGCCGATCGACATAAAGGCTTACGACTTCGCGTTGTCTGGAAGTCCCTATCGCTTCGGCGATTACGCCGTCGGCGAGCGTATCGATCATGTTGACGGCGTGACCGTCGAAGAAGCTGAGCACATGATCGCGACCCGCCTCTATCAGAACACGGCGCGCATTCACTTCAATCAATATGTCGAAGGCCGGGGCCGCTTCGGACGCCGGCTCATCTACGGCGGCCACGTCATTTCACTAGCCCGCGCGCTGTCCTTCAACGGCCTCGCCAATGCCTTCCATCTCGCCGCCATCAACGGCGGCCGGCATGTGGCGCCGTTATTCGCCGGCGGCACCGTGTTCGCGTGGTCGGAAGTCCTGGCGAAATCCGAATTGCCGGGCCGTGACGACGTCGGCGCCTTGCGCTTGCGCACCATCGCGACCCGCGACCGTTCCTGCGAGGATTTTCCGTTCAAAACGGACGACGAATACGATCCGGCGATCCTCCTGGACCTCGATTACTGGGTGGTGATGCCGCGCTGACGCGCGGCGCGTTCAAGAACCGCAGCTCAACGTACGATCGGCAAGGCGGCAATGCTCGATCGGCGTGCCGGCAACGTCGAATAGCGTGCCGTTCCAGGTCGTCTTGTCGATCCGGTCCCAGACCATGTAGCCGAAACCGGTACGGGACGCGGCATTGACGACCTTGGCGCCGTTGACGTCGGCGCCCACCAGCGTTTTCGGCGGCAGCACTTCGGGATCGTCACCGCCGGTACCGACCACGAGCTGCGGCGGCCGCACGCCGGCAAAGTCCACCGCCTGGAAATAATGCAGATGACCGGAGACGATCATGCGCACGCTCGCCGGCAGTTCGTCGCCCAGCGCAAGTTGCAGTACCTTGTTTGAAACCGTGCTCGCCTGCGTGCCCGGCATGACGAACATCCCGTTCAACGGCCGATGCGTTATCAGCCAGGCATTGTCGGGAATCCTGTCGCGCACGTCGGCGAACCGCTGGCGCAGCGTCGCTATAAGCTCTGCCGGATCGTTTTTGGGATCGCCGGCCTTGCTGCTGTCGACCACGACCGCGCCGAAGTCGCCCAACTGCGCCAAAAAGCTGTTCTCCAGGTCGCGACACGCGGCATCCATCGGCAGCGGGTCGAGAAAGCGCAGCCATCCTTCGCCGGCACGGGCGCAATTCTCATGATTGCCGCGCACCACGAGCCACGGCGCGTTGGCGAGCAGCGGGGCGGCCGGTTCGAAGAAATCCGCATTCCACACGTCCCAACCATAGCCCCAGGGGCTGCCGGCGCAGGTCGTATTGCCTTCCGGGCAGGGACTCTCGCGGTACACGTAATCGCCGACATGAATCACCAGATCGGGGCGCGCGGCGGCCGCCGCCGCGGCGACCTTCGGGAACGGCCAGGCGTTGGGATCGTTGCACGCCTGTGTCGGATAGTTGGGATTGAGCCGACAACCGCTGTCGCCGAACATCACGATCCGCTGCGGATTTGGCCTCGCAAGCGGCAGCGGCGTGCCGTTGAGCGTGGCGGCGATCGCACCGGCGGGAACGGCAACCTCGCAGCTACGGACGGCGAATTGCGCCGGCTTGATATCGGCGAAACCCTGCCCCGGCTCGGCGCGGACGTTCATTGGCACGGCCGTACCATCGAACATCACGGCGGGGCACGCATCCTCGGTGATGGCGCGGACGCTCGAGGCACCGTTGGCGCCGAGCTCGACCCATTGCGACAGAATTTTGCACTCGGCCTGCTGTGACGCAGCCAGCAGGATCACCGGCGCAGCAATGACGGCGCCCCACCCGCTTAGTCGCCGCCTCATGCTTCTCTCCATCCGAACCGAACCGCGCGCGCGGGCGCTGTCACAAATACGTCGGCCCTTAACGCAAATTCGCACGACAAATATGCGACGACGCACAGAGTCCAGACGCATCATTGCTGCCCGCGCAGATGCTCGACAAGCTGGCGCGCATAGAGCGGCAGTTCGTCCATGCCGCGGATGCAGATGGTCAGTTCGCGCACCGCCCACGGATCGGTCAGCGGAATGACCTTGATCGCCATGGTCTTGGCAAGGCGGTGCGCGGTCGTTTCCGGCACGATCCCGATTCCGACCTTGCATTCGACCAGCCGGCAGACGGCATCGAAGCTGCGCAACTGGATACGCAGCCGCAACGGCCGGCCGATACGCATCGCCTTGCTGGCGAGGAAGCGCTGCAACGCGCTGGCGCGATCGAGACCGACGAAATCGTGCCCGAGCACATCGTCGAAGCCGACCTTCGCGCGCCCCGCCAAAGGATGATCGCGCGCGACAACGAGCACGAAGCGATCGCGGCGAAACGGAAAGGTCTCCAGCGCCCGCGCATCGACAGTGCCGGCGACGATGCCGAGGTCGGCAACGCCCTCCGCAATCAGCCCGACGATTTCGTCGCTCAGGCGCTCTTCCAGATCGACGCTGACATTAGGGTGGCGCGCCAGAAACGAACTGAGCGCTTCCGGAAGGAATTCGGTCAGCGCGTTGGTGTTCGACAGCACGCGGATCTGGCCGGCGAGGCCGCCGCCGTAGGCGCCGAGGTCTTCATGGAGGCGTTCGGCCTGCCGCAGGATCGTGCGGGCGTGCTGCAGCAAGGTGCGGCCGGCTTGGGTCGGGGTAACGCCTTGCCGCCCGCGCGTCACCAGCGCGACGCCGAGCGTCTCTTCCATGTTGCGGATTCGCGTCGACGCCGCCGCCAGCGCCAGGTTCGAGCGTTGCGCGCCGTGGGTGATGCTGCCCGCTTCGACGACATGACGAAACAGGCTGAGATCGGCGAGATCGAATCTCATTGGAATTAGCCAACCTTCGTGTTTAACGAAGCCTACCTTGCAATAATGCCAATTGCGCTTGCTTTTTCAATGCTGATATTTCGCATAACGCGAAGTTGAACACGCGCCCGCAGTTGAGGGATCGTTTTGTTCACGGATTGCAGCCAGCGGCCGGATTGGTTAGGAACGTGGTCCAAGCTTGGCAACAGTGTGTCGCTGGCGTCGAGTGAATTTGGATGAACATCATGGCCGAGACCCCCGCCGCACGGCCGCTTTCGCCGCACCTGCAGATCTACCGGCCGATGCTGACGACCGCGATGTCGATCGTGCATCGCATCACCGGCCTCGCGCTCTATTTCGGCATGTTGCTGCTGGCATGGTGGCTGATGGCCGCCGGTTCCGGACCCAACGCCTACGCGAAATTCGAATGGTTCGCCGGTTCGATCGTCGGCCGGCT
Organism: uncultured Alphaproteobacteria bacterium; assembly: GCA_963850245.1. Classification (GTDB taxonomy): domain Bacteria; phylum Pseudomonadota; class Alphaproteobacteria; order Rhizobiales; family Xanthobacteraceae; genus BOG-931. The sequence continues at coordinate 706,259 of CAWKLA010000008.1, forward strand.
GATCCTGCTCGGCTACACCTGGGCGCTGATCCACCACACGCTGGGCGGCATCCGCCACCTGATCTGGGATACCGGCCGCGGCTTTGGGCCGAGCGAACGCGAGTGGCTGGCGGCAGCCAACCTGATCGGCTCGGTCGCGATCACCGCCCTGCTCTGGATATTCGGCTTGCTGGCGATGGGGGGATCGCGATGAGCGACGCTCCCGCAAAGCACATCCGGACACCGCTGGCGCGCGTGCGGGGCCTTGGAACCGCGCGATCGGGTACCCGCGACTTCTGGCGCCAGCGCCTGACCGCCGTCGCGAATATTCCGCTGACGATCGCCGCAATCGTGATCGTCATCATGCTGCTGGGACGCAACCAGGCTGCCGTGGCGCAGATTCTCGGCTCCCCGCTCGTCGCCATCATCATGCTCCTGTTTATCGGCTCGACGGCCGTCCACATGAAGATCGGCATGCAGGTGGTCATCGAGGATTACGTCCACGACGAAATCGCCAAGCTGATCCTGATCATGGCCAACGCGTTCTTCACCATCGCCGTGGGGCTGGCCTGCGCCTATGGCATCCTCAAGCTTTCGTTCGGATTGTGAGCATGGCAGCGACCGGAACCAACGGCGGGAACGCAGGACCGGCCACCAACGGCCGCGCCTACCCGATCGAAGATCACGCCTATGACGTCGTCATCATCGGCGCCGGCGGCGCGGGCCTGCGCGCGGTCGTCGGATGCAGCGAGGCGGGACTGCGGACCGCCTGCATCACCAAGGTCTTTCCCACCCGTTCGCACACGGTGGCGGCCCAGGGCGGTATCGCCGCCGCGCTCGGCAATATGGGCGAGGACGACTGGCGCTGGCACATGTACGACACCGTCAAGGGCTCCGACTGGCTCGGCGACCAGGACGCCATCGAGTATCTGTGCCGCAACGCGCCGCAGGCCGTTTACGAGCTTGAGCACTGGGGCTTGCCGTTTTCGCGCCGCGAGGACGGCAAGATCTATCAGCGTCCGTTCGGCGGCATGACCACGCATTACGGCAAGGGCACCGCGCAACGGACCTGCGCCGCCGCCGACCGCACCGGCCACGCCATGCTGCACACGATGTACGGGCAGGCGTTGCGCCACTCCGCCGAGTTCTTCATCGAATACTTCGCCATCGACATCATGATGGACGACGACGGCCGCTGCCGCGGCGTGGTCGCGATCAACCTCGACGACGGCAAGATCCATCGCTTCAGCGCGCAGATGACGATCCTGGCGACCGGCGGTTACGGCCGCGCCTATGCCTCATGCACCGGCGCGCACACCCAGACCGGCGACGGCAACGCGATGGTGCTGCGCGCCGGACTGCCGCTGCAGGACATGGAATTCGTGCAGTTCCATCCGACCGGCGTCTACGGCGCCGGCGTGCTCATCACCGAAGGCGCGCGCGGCGAAGGCGCCTATCTGGTCAATTCGGAAGGCGAGCGCTTCATGGAGCGCTATGCGCCCTCGGCGAAGGACCTCGCCTCGCGCGACGTCGTCTCCCGCGCGATGACCATCGAAATCCGCGAAGGGCGCGGCGTCGGGCCCAAGAAGGACCACATCTTTCTCCACCTCGACCATCTGGACCCGAAAGTCCTCGCCGAGCGGCTGCCCGGCATTACCAAATCGGCGCGCATTTTCGCCGGCGTCGACCTTGCGCACGAGCCGGTGCCGATCGTGCCGACCGTCCACTACAATATGGGCGGCATCGCCACGAACTATCACGGCGAGGCGCTGATCAAGAAAGACGGCAATCCGGACCACGTCGTCCCCGGCCTGATGTCGCTCGGCGAAGCGGCCTGCGTTTCCGTCCACGGTGCCAATCGCCTCGGTTCGAACTCGCTGATCGATCTGGTCGTGTTCGGCCGCGCTGCGGCTTTGCGCTGTGCCGAGATCCTTACTCCCGGCGACAAGCAGCCGGAACTGCCGAAGGATTCCGCCGACCGCGCGCTCTCCCGTCTCGACAAATATCGCCATGCGTCCGGCGGCACGCCGACGGCGCAGTTGCGCGCCCGGATGCAGCACGTGATGCAGACCAACTGCGCCGTGTTCCGCACCGGCGAAGTGTTGCAGGAAGGCTCCAAGCTCATTCACGAGGTCTTCGAAGGCGCTGCCGACATCGGCGTCACCGACCGCTCGCTGATCTGGAACTCCGATCTCGTCGAGACGCTGGAATTCATCAACCTGATCGAGCAGGCGGTCGTTACGGTGGACTCTGCCGTCAACCGCACCGAAAGCCGCGGCGCGCACGCCCGCGAGGATTTCCCCGATCGCAACGATGTGGATTGGATGAAGCACACGCTGTCGTGGCTCGACAACAGCACCGGCAAAGTCACCATCGACTACCGGCCGGTCCACACCTACACGATGACCAACGACGTGTCGTATATCGAGCCCAAAAAACGGGTGTATTGAGATTCGGTCGTATTGAGGATTCTATGGTCCAGTTCACGCTGCCAAAAAACTCCAAGATCGGCCCAGGCAAAACCTGGCCGCACCCGGCGAACGCGAAATCTGAGCGCGAATTCCGCGTCTATCGCTGGAGCCCCGACGACGGCCATAACCCACGGATCGATACCTATTACGTCAATACCGGCGATTGCGGGCCGATGGTTCTCGACGCGCTGCTCTGGATCAAGAACAACGTCGACCCGACGCTGACTTTCCGCCGCTCCTGCCGCGAAGGCATCTGCGGTTCCTGCTCGATGAATATCGACGGCACCAACACGCTGGCCTGCACCAAGTCCATGGCCGAGATCGGCGGTGCGGTGCGCATCTACCCGCTACCGCACATGGCGGTGGTGAAGGACCTCGTGCCTGACCTGACGAATTTCTACGCCCAGCACGCCTCGATCAAGCCGTGGCTGCAGACCGTATCGCCGACGCCGCAGAAGGAATGGAAGCAGAGTCACGACGACCGGCAAAAGCTCGACGGGCTCTATGAATGCATCCTCTGCGCCTGCTGCTCGACCTCTTGCCCGAGCTATTGGTGGAACTCCGATCGCTATCTCGGCCCGGCAGCCTTGTTGCAGGCCCAGCGCTGGATCGCGGATTCGCGCGACGAGGCGACCGGCGAACGGCTCGACGATCTGGAAGACCCGTTCCGCCTCTACCGCTGCCACACCATCATGAACTGCACGAAGGCGTGCCCGAAACATCTCAATCCGGCGAAGGCGATCGCCGAGATCAAGATGAAGCTCGTCGAGCGGCAGGTGTAGGTTTCTTGATCCCGTCGTGGGCGGGCCCGATCCGCGCATCCATGCAGCCGCGCCGTTCGATGGATTGCCGGATCAAGTCCGGCAATGACGGCAGCAAGTCGTTACCGGTGCCACAGCTTTTTGCGGCTCAGAGTTTCAGCTTGCGCTTGCGCTGCCCTAGCGTGCGAAGCCGCAGCGCGTTGAGGCGGATGAAGCCTGCCGCATCGCGCTGGTCGTAAGCGACCGCACCCTCCTCGAACGTCACCAGGTCCTGATCGTAGAGCGAATATTTGCTTTCCCGCCCGACCACGCCGACATTGCCCTTGTAGAGCTTGAGCCGCACCCGGCCGGAGACGAATTCCTGGCTGCGGTCGATCGCGGCCTGGAGCATCTCGCGCTCGGGCGAGAACCAGAAGCCGTAATAGATCAGCTCGGCGTATTTCGGCATCAACTCGTCCTTGAGATGCGCGGCGCCGCGATCGAGCGTGATCGACTCGATGCCGCGGTGCGCGGCGAGCAGGATGGTGCCGCCCGGCGTCTCGTACATGCCGCGCGACTTCATGCCGACGAAGCGATTCTCGACCAGATCGAGCCGGCCGACGCCGTGCCGGCGTCCAAGCGCATTGAGATGCGCGAGCAGCGTGGCCGGCGACATCGCCTTGCCGTCGGCCGCAACCGGATCGCCCTTGTCGAAATCGATGGTGATGAAGCCCGGCTCATCTGGCGCCTGCTCTGGATCGACGGTACGCGAGTAGACATAATCCGGCACCTCGTCGCCAGGGTTTTCCAGGACCTTGCCCTCGGAGGAGGTGTGCAGAAGGTTCGCGTCGGTCGAGAACGGCGCCTCGCCGCGCTTGTCCTTGGCGATCGGTATCTGGTTCTGCTCGGCGAAGGCGAGCAGCGCCTCGCGCGAGCGGAAGTCCCACTCGCGCCACGGCGCCACGACTTTCACGTCGGGCTTGAGCGCGTAATAGGCGAGCTCGAAGCGCACCTGATCGTTGCCTTTGCCAGTGGCGCCGTGGGCGACGGCATCGGCGCCGACTTTCTCGGCGATCTCGATCTGCTTTTTGGCGATGAGCGGCCGCGCGATGGAAGTGCCGAGCAGATACTGGCCCTCATAGAGCGCGTTGGCGCGGAACATCGGAAACACGTAGTCGCGGACGAATTCCTCGCGCAAATCCTCGATGAAGATGTTCTCCGGCTTGATGCCGAGCATGAGCGCCTTCGCCCGCGCCGGCTCGAGTTCCTCGCCCTGCCCGAGGTCGGCGGTGAAGGTGACGACCTCGCAGCCATAAGTGGTTTGCAGCCATTTCAGGATGATCGAGGTGTCGAGGCCGCCGGAATAGGCCAGCACGACTTTTTTCACGTCCCGTTTGTTCGCGTCATCCATGGCCATTCGAAAAACCCTGCGCCCGGCGAAAACCGCCTGAAAATCCGCGCGGACTATAGGCGGGCGTGTGAGCGACGCAAGCCGTTGGAGCAGGGCCGCGCCCGTCGCCTGCCCGGTCCTTTACGAGCGTTCGATGTTGCGGCCGGTAAGCCGCCGGGCCAGCGCGACAAGCCCGTCGCGCAGGGCTTTGCCGATCTGTTCAAGCGGCCGCTCGACTGATGCGTCGGTGAGGCGCGTCGCCCTCCAGCGGTAGATCAGGCCGTGCGCCGTCCACACCACGAGAAAGATCAGGACACCGGCAAACACGACATCGGTGAAAAAATGCGCGCCGCTGGCAATGCGGAGCGTGCCCATCGCAGCGCCGAACGCGAGCGCCCCCGCATAGGCGAGCGCGCGCCATTGCGGCGGCGCCAGCGCTGCGGGCGCCAGAGTCCAGAACGCTCCGGAAGGTTCGCCGGCGATGAACGAGCAATTTTCGGGGCACGGCCCGCGCGGATCCCACCATGGGGTAAAGCGCTCGGTCCCGCCGAGCTGCACGACGTCCTCCGGACGCATGCGCGCCGAATGCTCCTTGAGCAAGCCGTTGGCGAGCATGCCCGGACCAAGCGCGATCGTCACGATGAGGAACAAGGCCGCGCGGCCGGCAATCAGCATCGGCCGTTGCGGCATGGCGAGCTTGCCGGCGACGGCAAGAAAGGCCGGTGCGACCAGAAGCGTGATCAGCCAGGTCGCGGCGCCGCGCGCATGCTCGACCCAGTCCTTTTCCCACCCCGCGAACTTGTGCGTCGCCGGATGGTAGAACAGCCCCGAAATGTCCAGATCGAGCTGCGGAAAGACGCCAAAGATGACACCGACAACAACGGCGATCGCAAGTGCGATGATCAGCCCGGCGCGGTTCATGCGATCATTTCCATGCACCGGCGGTGCGGCCGGCAAACAGCCAGTACACCAGACCGCCCGCTATGCCGGAAGCCGCAAGCACCTCGCGCTCGTGTACAAAGTATGTCGCAGGCTGGCCGATCTCGCCATTCAGATCCATGCCGTAAGACAGCGCCATCGCAAGTACGCCGCCCATCGCGGCATAGAGCAGCACCGAGCGCAAGCCGAAACCCTCCGCGACCGCGACGATCAACAGCGCCGGCAGAAAAGCGACAAAGCCGATGATCGGCGCGCCAACCGCGACGATGGCCCAGATCGCCGCGGGCGGCAGACCGGCTGCCGCGACGTCGTCCCAGTGCGGATTCAGCGCTCCCATGGTGAACACAAACGATGCAGCGACGCAGGCCAACGCGTAAGCAAACATCATCCAAAGGAGCCGGCCGATAACCGCCATGAACTATTTTAGTCCGTCATCGCCATCGCGCGGAGCGCGAGACGCTCGCGCGCAGAAAGCTTTTCGGTCGCACTCTTGAGCTGGCCGCAGGCGGCTAGGATGTCGCGGCCGCGCGGCGTTCGCACCGGAGAGGAATAGCCGGCGTTGAAGATGATTTCGGAGAACTTCTCGATCTGCTCCCAGTCCGAGCACTCATACTTGCTGCCCGGCCAGGGATTGAACGGGATGAGGTTGATCTTGGCGGGGATGTTCTTGACCAGACGCACCAACGCCCGGGCGTCGGCGAGCAAATCGTTGACGCCCTTGAGCATCACGTATTCGAAGGTGATCCGCCTCGCGTTGGAAACGCCGGGATAGCTGCGGCAGGCCGCCAGCAGATCGCGCAGCGGGTATTTGCGGTTGAGCGGGACCAACTCGTCGCGCAACTCGTCGGTGACGGCGTGGAGCGAGATGGCAAGCATGGACCCTATCTCATCGCCGGCACGCGCGATGTTGGGCACCACGCCGGACGTGGACAGCGTGATGCGCCGCTTGGAGATGCTCAAACCGTCGCCATCGGCGACGACGTTGAGACCATCGCGGACCGCCTCGAAATTATAAAGCGGCTCGCCCATCCCCATCATCACCACGTTGGAAACGAGGCGCTTCTCGGGATCGGCACCGGCCGGGGCCGCTGCACGCTGCCAGTCGCCGAGCCGGTCGCGCGCCAGCACGACCTGGCCGACGATCTCACCGGGCGTGAGATTGCGCACCAGCCGCTGCGTGCCGGTATGGCAGAACGAGCAATTCAGCGTGCATCCGACCTGGCTCGAAATGCACAGCGTGCCGCGATCGGTTTCCGGAATGTAGACGCACTCGACGTCATGGGGCCGGCCGTCGACTTCACCGGGCAGCCGCAACAGCCATTTGCGCGTGCCGTCGACGGAAATCTGCTCGGCGGCGATCTCCGGCCGCGCCAACGTGAAATGCAGCGCCAACGCACCGCGGAGTTCCTTGGACAAGGTCGTCATCGCGTCGAAATCTTCGACGCCGCGCACATAGAGCCAGTGCCAGATCTGCTGCACCCGCATGCGCCGCTGCCGCTCCGGCACGCCGGCCTCGCCAAGCGCGTCGGCAAGCGCGACGCGCGAGAGCCCAACCAGCGACGGCTTGGTTGGCGCGACATAATGTTCCAGCGGCCGCTTCTCGATAGAAGCAGCCGGCGCAATGTCCTCCGGCTGGCTGGCGGCGAAAGGAGCGGTCATGATCGGTCCGAAACAACAACGCGCTTTGAACGAGTTTCCTTGAACGAGGCTTCGACAGGTCTGGCGCCTAGATAATTCGTCCCGACCGAAAGGGCGAGGATTTATCCTCGGTGCGGCCCCCTAAATTGCGGCCTTCCCGCTTTGCATTCGAGGCCCTTGCAAACCCTCATCCTGAGGCGCCTGGCGCAGCCGGGCCTCGAAGGATGCGGGCCCCATCCAACGCTGCGTGACTTCAGGGTGAGGGTTGAACGTATTCTGACGCATCGCTGTTTGCGTGCACCCTTCCTGCTACTTGCAGTCCTGATTCGTGCGGTCGATGGCCTTCGCAAGCCCGTTAAGCGAGAAAATATCGGTCGAGCGCGTGCCTTTCGCGGAGGTTCCCTTGACCACCGCGTTACCGCCGCCGCGCATGGCCTCGATCAACTGGGTTTCTTCCGTCGCGTTTTTGATCCAGGCGCCGTCCTGCTGGGTATAGAGCGCAAACGAGGAAGACCCGACCGCGATGGTTGCATCGGAATTCGGCTTGAACGGATAGCCGATGATGATCGAGACCTCGTTGCTCACCTTGTCTCCCGGCCGCGAGGCAATGAACATGTAGGGCGGATTGCGCGTCTTGCCGGTCGGGGTGATCTCCGATGTCGCGGGCTTGGCGATCGCGAAACAAACCTTTTTGCCGCCGGGCGAGGCAGTGTAGGCGCCCCAATCGCCGTATTGCCCAAGCAGCGTCGGCTTGGCGCCGCCCGCGACCGCGGCGGCAGGATCCGCAGGCGGCGTGGCAGGCTTTGGCTTCAGCGTTTTTTTGGTGCTGGGTGCGGCAGCAGGCGCTGAATCAGCCGGCTGCTGAGCGAGCGCTGGAGCGGCGCACGCAGCCACTGCAAGCAGCGGCAGGAAAAGCCGCCAACAACGATGGATGACCATATGGTATCCCCGGTTACGGCGCTCGGGTAAATCCAAGCCCTTCAACTTTAACCGATTTCTGCTCACTAGGGAACGAATTCGGCAAGGCGAAGGCGGTCCGGACGGCAGGCCGCCTTTCAATAAGCGCGCGTTTGCTGTTTATGAATCGTGCCCATGCGGCTTCGACCACCAGCATGAAAGATCGCCATGAAAGCCATCCTCTGCAGACGTTTCGGCACGCCGGACGACCTCGAGCTTGCCGATATTCCAGAACCTTCCGCCGGTCCCGGCGAGGCCGTCGTGCGCATCAAGGCGGCCGCGCTTAATTTCTTCGACCTCCTGATCATCGCCGGCAAATACCAGCACAAGCCGCCGTTTCCGTTTTCTCCGGCGTCCGAGTTCGCCGGCATCGTCGAAAGCGTCGGCGCCGGCGTGACCGATGTTGCTCCGGGCGATCGCGTGATCGGTTCGACCGGCTGGGGCGCGGCGCGCGAAGCCATCGCCGCACCTGCGGACCAGCTGGTGAAAATGCCCGAAAATCTCGATTTCGAGCGGGCCGCCGGCCTCACTGTGACCTACGCTACGACCCTCTATGGGCTGCGCGACGCGCGGCCATCTGCAACCGGGCGAAACCCTGGTCGTGCTCGGCGCGTCCGGCGGCGTCGGTCTTGCCGCGATCGAGATCGGCAAGATCATGGGCGCGCGCGTCATCGCTTGCGCCTCGTCCGAGGAAAAACTTGCCTTCGCCAAGTCGCATGGCGCCGACGAAACCGTGAACTACGCGAGCGAGAATTTGCGCGACGCGCTGCGGCGGCTCGGCGGCGCGAACGGCATCGACGTCGTCTACGATCCGGTCGGCGGCCCGTATGCGGAACCGGCGCTCCGCTCGCTCGGCTGGGAGGGACGCTATCTGGTGATCGGCTTCGCCGCCGGGGACATTCCGAAGATTCCGCTCAACCTGGTCCTGCTCAAGAGCTGCGACATCCGCGGCGTGCTCTGGGGCGGCTGGGCGACCCGCGATCCCAGAGGCCAGCGCGCGCTCATGAACGACATTGCCCGATGGTCCGCCGAGGGCAAGCTCAGCGCGCACGTGCACGCGGTCTATCCGTTGGCCGAAACCGCGGCGGCGCTCAAGGCCATCGCCGACCGCAAGGTCATGGGCAAGATCGTGCTGCGCCCGTGATCACGCGTCGCCGCGCATGCGCGTCAGCGCGCGCCGCGCGGCCTCGCGATGGTCGGGCGTGATGTGCGACGCGACGAGCTTGATGGCGGCCGCGAGCATTGCGGCATCGTCAGTGTAGCCAATCAACGGGAGCACATCCGGGATCAGATCGGCCGGCAGTACGAAATAAGCCAGCGCGCCGACCAGCGCAGCTTTCACGTGCGTGGGCGTCTCGCGATCAAACGCGCAGTAATGCGCGGCGATCAAATCTTCCGCGAACGGCAATCGTGCCGCGAGCTTGCGCGTTTTGCGCCAGAAGCGGCGGCGGAATTTTTCCTCGTCGGCGGTGGCATGGCTCGCCAGCGCCTCGGCGTCCACCCACGACGCGGTTCGGTATCGAAACGGCATGCAATCCTCGCAAGGCCTTCCCGGCCCAAGCCCGGCAGCCCGAAACGATCAACGCGCCAGCAAATCTGGAGCGCCGATCATTCGACCCAGCCCGATCGCGCTCATAGGTGGTTTCCGAAAGCGGCGCCCGCAAGGCCCGCTCCGGAGACATTGCGGCTGGCCCCGCCGGCCCGCGACGGACGATCAGCTCGCGTATTTGTCCATCGCCTCGGCGAGCTTGACGTCAAGCTCGGTCAAGCCGCCGGCATCATGGGTCGACAGCGTCACGTCCACGGTCTTGTAGACGTTCGACCATTCGGGATGATGATCAAGCTTCTCCGCCATCAAGGCGACGCGCGCCATGAAGCCAAAGGCTTCGTTGAAATCGGCGAACATAAATTTCTTGCTGATCGCGTCGCGACCCTTGACCTCGCTCCAACCCGAAAGCCGGGCCAAGGCACGGCCGCGTGCATCTCCGGAAAGCTTTTGCGCCATGTGTAGTCTCCATCCGTGGACCGGTCGGGGCGTGCGCCGTTCTCGTAAGCCCGGCGGCCCCGCCATTGTTGACGTAATGTGCCGCCGCCTTGGTCGGACTTCAAATCCGCCATGCCGGCAATTAGCCGGTTCGGGCCATCGGATCAGTCGGGCGAGGCGTGACTTGAAGGCGCAGCCTGGAGAAACGAGCCGCGTCAGGATGGCGCACGCCACCCAGTCAAATTTCCGCCGCCGCCCGCGATTAACCAAGGCCATTGTTTGGATGGCTCTGCTGGCGACCCGCCATAGCGGCAAATCAGCAGGGCCGTGTTAAGATTTACCATGCCGCCGAGACTGCCACGCCGTCCGCCTCTTGCCATGAAGCTCTGGCTCGCCCAGCGCTTCGGCCGGGCGAAACCAGGCGAAGCACCGTCGGAGGCGTCGGGGCCGACATTGAGCAAGGCCATGGGTATCGATTCGCTGGAGCACATCGTCCGCAACAGGGTCCGGATGTTCCTGCGGAACACGTGGCTCGTCGCGATATTGGGAACGCTCCTCATCGGCGCCGGCATCTACAGCGCCATCTATATCAGCATCGCGCCGACCGAGATGAGGATAGCCGCCGGCCCCGCCGGCAGCACCGACGTGAAATTCGTTCAGTTGCTGGCAGGGCGATTCGCCAGCGAACACGACAAGATCCGGCTCCATCTCGTCGTCACCGATGGACCAAAGCAGAGCGCGGAAGCACTGGCCGACGACAAAGCCGACCTCGCCATCCTGCCCAGCACGACCGGCAATTCCCTGGTTTGGCCGGTGGTCGCCATCGTGCGCCAGAACGTGATGGCGCTCATCGTTCCGACGCCGCCGCCGACCGTGCCTGCCAAGAAAGAGGCAGCGCCGCCGCCGAAGAAGGAAGAAACTGCCGGTGCCGACAAGGGAGAAAAAGCCGGCAAGGGCGGCAAGGAGGCCAAAGACTCCAAGAAAGGCGCGGTCGCCGCCAAAACCGCGACCAAAAGCGCCAAAGGCGCCAAGAACGAAAAAAGCGAGAAGAGCGAAAAGAACGACAAGGCCGGCAAGGGCGCGAAAAGCACCAAGGTCGCCAAGAAGGGCGACGCCGACGCCGACAAGGACGAAGACGCAGACACCAGCGACGACGCCTCCGGCGGCAAGGATGGCAAGGACGCCGATACCACTTCCACCGATGCGGACGACGCCAACAAGCTGGACAAGATCACCAAACTCGCCGGGCATCGCGTCGGCATCGTGACCGGCAGCGCGGCGACGAAGGACTTGCTGGACGCGGTCCTCAACCACTACGGCGTCCCGCTCGCCCAGGTACAGGTCTCGTACGTGGATCCGAAAAACGCCGCCGACGCCATCAAGGCCAAGCAGGTCGATGTGCTGTTCGCCGTAGGCCCATCAACCGGACATGCGATCAACGATGCCATTGCGGCCGCCACGCAGGACGGACGCGCGCCGACTTTCATCGCCATCGATCAGGCGGAAGGAATCAACAAACGCGATTCTGCTTTCAAATCCGTCGACATCGATGCCGGCACCTTTGGCGGCAATCCGCCGACCCCGGACGACAGCCTCACGAGTCTGAGTTTCGCCGAATATCTGGTGGCCCGAAAAGGGTTCAGTCACGACGCCATCTCCGCGCTGGCCAAACTGATTTATTCGTCGCGGCTCGCGCTCGCGGCAGCGATGCCGCACGAGATCAAGATCGAAGCGCCGTCGACCGACAAGGACGCCAGCGTGCTGGTGCACCCCGGGGCGCTCGCTTACCTGGGCGACGATCAGAAGACGTTCTTTGACCGCTACGGCGACGCTATCTTCTACGGCCTGCTGGTTTTCCCGATCTTCGGATCGGCGATAGCCGGGGTGGCAAGTTATTTTACCCGCAACCGCCGCACCCGAAGACTGCGCCTGTTGCAAAGCGTGCTCGATCTCGTACGCAAGGCGCCGGCCGCGCCGTCCCTCGAGGCGCTCGATCAAATGCACACCAATGTCGACCAGCTTGTGGTCGCAATCATCCATCAGGGTGAGCGCGAAGAGTACGATCAGTCGATGCAGATGTCGTTCTCGCTCGCGCTGGATCAGGTTCGCTTCGCGATCGCTAGCCGCCGCGCAGTTCTGCTCGGCCAGGGCGCCGCGGACGCCCAGTCGGAGCTCAAGCCCGAGCCTGTGCCTGAAGCCACGCTCGAACCCGAGCCGGAGGCGACGCCAGAACCCGAGTTTGAGGCCACGCCCGCGGCCGAGCTTGAAGCGACGCCCGAACCCGAGGCTGAACCACAGCCCGAGGCCGAGCTTGATGCGAAGACCGAGCCCGAGCTTGAGGCGAAGCCTGACACTACGCCCGATTCCACGCCCGACACCGGCCCGGACGCGTCGAAGGCCGCAGCCGCCTGACCGGCCTACGCCGCGGCGGCCCGCCGCGGCTGCGCCGAGTAGAATGACGCATTCTGCTCGCCGCGCAGCGCTTCACGCGAAAACGTAATCATATGGTGCCCGACGACGCCCATGCTGAGCGCCAGCGCAAAGGACCCTCCCCTACCTGGCCGGCCGTGTTGTTCGCCGCGGAACCCGGCCGAATCGGTCAATTTCGGCCGGCTTTCACCACAATCGCCGGCCGGCGCAGGTGCGCATTGCTAACTGGCGGCGGCTGACTATATTCCGGGCGCAAAGCACGGGCCCCCTTTCGGGGCCCGCAACAATTTAGCACCGCCCCCAAATGAAACTGCGCAACATCGCCATCATCGCTCACGTCGACCATGGCAAAACCACACTGGTCGACCGCCTGCTGCAACAATCGGGCTCTTTTCGCGAGAACCAACGCGTTGCGGAGCGTGCGCTCGATTCAAACGACCTCGAACGCGAGCGGGGCATCACCATTCTGTCCAAGGTCACGTCAATTCTGTGGCAGGACGTCCGGATCAACATCGTCGATACCCCCGGCCACGCCGATTTCGGCGGCGAGGTCGAGCGCATCCTCAACATGGTCGATGGCGCGCTGGTTCTGGTCGACGCCGCCGAAGGCCCGCTGCCGCAAACCAAATTCGTGGTCACCAAGGCTCTCAAGGTCGGGCTTAAGCCGATCGTCGTCATCAACAAGGTCGACCGGCCCGACGCCCGTCCCACCGAAGTCGCCAACGAAGTGTTCGACTTGTTCGCCGCGCTCGATGCGACCGAGGAGCAGCTCGACTTCCCGATTCTCTACGGCTCGGCCAAGCAGGGCTGGATGGCGTCGAACGCCGACGGTCCCAAGGACCAGGGCATGGCGCCGCTGTTCAATCTCGTCGTCCGCCACGTGGCGGAGCCGAAGGTCGAGGAAGGTCCGTTCCGGATGCTGGGAACAATCCTCGAGTTCGAATCCCTATCTTGGCCGCATCGTCACCGGTCGCATTTCCTCGGGCTCGGTAACGCCGAACCAGATGATCAAGGTGCTCGATCGCAACGGCGTCCTGGTCGAGGAGGGCCGGGTCACCAAGGTGCTGGCGTCCCGCGGGCTGGAGCGGACGCCGATCGACGAGGGCTTCGCCGGCGACATCGTCTCAATCGCCGGCCTGCCGGATGCGACGGTCTCACACACGCTGTGCGCGACGGAAGTCACCGAGCCGCTGCCGGCGCAGCCGATCGATCCACCGACGCTCGCCATGACGTTCCGCATCAATGATTCGCCGCTCGCCGGAACCGAAGGCGACAAGGTGCAAAGCCGCATCATCCGCGAGCGGCTGTTGCGCGAGGCGGAAGGCAACGTCGCGCTGCGAATTTCGGAATCGTCCGAAAAGGATTCCATGGAGGTCGCCGGACGCGGCGAGTTGCAACTCGGCATCCTCATCGAAACCATGCGGCGCGAAGGTTTTGAGCTTTCCGTGTCGCGGCCGAAGGTGCTGTTTCAGCACGACGCCGCGGGCGACCTGCTCGAACCCGTCGAGGAAGTCGTCATCGACGTCGACGAGCAGCATTCCGGGGTGGTGGTGCAGAAGCTCGCCGAGCGCAAAGGCGAGCTGGTGGAGATGCGTCCCTCCGGCGGCGGTCGCGTGCGGCTCAGCTTCTATGCGCCGACGCGCGGACTGATCGGCTATCACGGCGAGCTTCTCACCGACACGCGCGGGACCGCGGTGATGAATCGCCTGTTTCACGGCTATGGGCCGCACCGGGGAGACATCACCGGGCGGCGCAACGGCGTGCTGATCTCGACCGACCAGGGCGAGTCTGTCGCTTATGCGATGTGGAATCTCGAAGACCGCGGCCCGATGATGATCGAGCCGGGCTGGAAGGTCTATCGGGGCATGATCGTCGGCGAGCACACGCGCGACAACGATCTCGAGGTCAACGTGCTCAAGGGCAAGAAGCTGACCAACATCCGCACCCATTCCAAGGACGAAGCGATTCGCCTGACGCCGCCGATCCGCATGACGCTGGAGAAGGCGCTCGCCTACATCCAGGACGACGAACTGGTCGAAGTGACGCCCAAATCGATTCGCTTGCGCAAGAAGCTGCTCGATCCGCACGAGCGCAAGAAGGACGAGCGGCGCAAGGAAGCCGAGCGCGTGTAACGTCGCTCGGCGCGCCGCGGCCCGACAAAGGCGCGCCGCGGAAGCACCGGATACCTCCACCGCAATCGCTGACTGCTGGCGACACCGGCGCCAACTCCGGAAACATTGTCTCGCCAATGGTTTCGGCTGGCTGTCATGAAACCGTGTCGCGCCTGCAACAGGCGGTTAGATTGTGAATCGGCGCGCGTTTTTTTCCAGACAACGCTGGCGCGGCCGGTAATAATCGACACCGTTAACCGATCGTGAATCGTGGGACTTGAAGGCACCTGAATCGCTTGCTTTGATCACGCCATGAGCACAGTCCTCATCGAAATCCGCAGAGCCAAGCCGTACGACGCCGGCGCGGTGGCGGACGCCCACGATGAAGCATGGCGGGCGGCGTATCAGGGCATCATTCCCGGCGCCGAGCTTGAGCGGCTCATCAATCGCCGCGGTCCGGCCTGGTGGGACAGCGCGATTCGCAAAGGCAGCCGCATCGCACTTCTGCAATTCGGCGACAAGGTTGCGGGCTACGCCAATTACGGCCGCAACCGCGCACGCAGCCTTCAGTATGATGGCGAGATTTACGAGGTGTACCTGCGGCCTGAATTTCAGGGTCTCGGGTTCGGCCGGCGCTTGTTCACCGCGGCCCGCCGCGACCTCGCGCAGAGCGGATTAAAGTCTCTGATCGTTTGGGCGCTGTCGGAAAACGACACCGCAGTGGAATTCTACCGGGCGCTCGGCGGCAAGACCGTCGCCCGCTCCTCGGAAAAATTCGGCACGCGCGTGCTCGATAAAGTCGCCTTCGGCTGGAATAGCTGAAATCCCGATCCGCAATGCTGGCGATGCTTGCGGCACGGACCGTTCAGCGGTCGGCGGCGAGATGCTGACGCAACGCCGCGACGATTTCGGCCGCGCGGCCCTCGATCCGAACCCTTTTGACCCGCGATTTTGCACCGGCCGCGATCGAGACATCACGTACCGCGACGCCGGCCGCGGCAGCAATCAGCCGGCAGAGCGCGGCATTGGCCTCGCCGTCGGAAGGCGCAGCGCGCACGCGTGCCTTGACCACAGCCTGACCGTTGTCGCGGCGCTCGATGCCGTCGAGCGCATCGCGTCCGCCGCGCGGCGTCAGGCGCACGTCGACGAGGACAGCGTCAGCCGACTCCGTCCATGGCGGCCCGGCGTCGCTCAAAAGACATTCGGCAGAATATAAAGCTCGATGACGTAGCGGATGAAAATGATGATCAGGAACAGCACGACCGGCGAAATGTCGATGCCGCCAAGGTTGGGCAGCAGATTGCGGATCGGGCGCAGCGCCGGCTCGGTGATGCGATACAGAAACTCGCCGATCATGCCGACGACCTGGTTCCGCGTATTCACCACGTGGAATGCCACCAGCCAGGAAAAGATCGCCGCCGCGATTACGATCCAGATGTAAAGCTCGAGGGCAAGATCGATGACAAGGAAAAGGGCGCGCATGGACCACTTTCGCTGGTGAAGGATGGAGCGAACCTAGCCATTTGGCGCCGCGCGAACAAGCCGAGCGCCCATCCTTGACAGCCTTGGGTCCCGGCCCTAAATGGCCCGAACTCGCCAACTGCCGGCACGTTATCGGTTTGATTGTGCCCGCGGCGGGGGCCGTAGCTCAGATGGGAGAGCGCCGCAATCGCACTGCGGAGGTCAGGGGTTCAAATCCCCTCGGCTCCACCAGCCTTCGCTCGTTGTACGGGCTTTGACCCGGCGAGCCACGCCCGGCCTTCTACGCACTGCCTCACACGCCCAGCAGCGGACGCGCCGCGGCGCCGGGGCGTGCCATTGCGAACAAGTGCCACATTTATGCCCCCGGAATGTTATGCTGCTGGATTGTTTAGCGGTCGCAACGTCCTATCCGCGACCCGTACGAGTATTCATCGTCGAAAGCAGTGAGGATCGAGACCCATGCGACCGATCACGACCGTACTGGCATTCCTGGTGTTGTGGCTCGGATATGCTGGTGTCCCGGCATGGGCGACGGCGCCGTGCGGTGGCGATTTCGCTACGTGGCTCGAAGGCATGAAGCAGGAAGCCGCCGCGGCGGGCATCTCGCAGCAGACGATCCAGTCGGCGCTGGGCGGTCTTACTTTCGATCCGGGCATCATCCAGCGCGATCATTCCCAGGGCGTCTTCCGGCAGAGCTTTGAGCAGTTTTCCGGCCGCATGGTGCCGCCACGGATGGCGAAAGCTTCGAAGCTCCTCAAGCAATATGCGCCGATCTTCGCGCGGATCGAACAGCAGTATGGCGTGCCGGGTCCGGTCATCGTCGCCATCTGGGGACTGGAGACCGATTTCGGCGCCAATTCGGGCAAGTTCGCCACCATTCGTTCGCTGGCTTCGCTCGCCTATGACTGCCGCCGGCCGGACAAGTTTCGCCCCGAAGTGATCGCTGCCTTGCAGATCGTCGATCGCGGCGACATGAGCCCGAACGACATGCACGGCGCATGGGCGGGCGAGATCGGCCAGACGCAGTTCCTGCCGTCTTCGTATCTCAAATACGCCGTCGACTATGACGGCAGCGGCCACCGCGACCTCATTCGCAACGTGCCCGACGTGCTCGCCTCCACCGCCAACTATCTCAAGGGCTACGGCTGGCAGCCCGGCCAGCCGTGGGGCGAGGACACCGACAATTTCAAGGTGCTGCTGCAATGGAACGCGTCGAAGGTCTACACCAAGACGGTCGCCTATTTCGCCCAGCAGCTCGCCGGCGCCCAGTAACGCCCGCGATTATCTGATCGTTTGCCGCACATCGTCGCGAGCCGCAGCGGCACAAGCGCCGGCCGGCGCGACTATCTGACGGCGGCCTTGCGCAGACCATCAATCACCGTGCGCAATAGCCTCTCGATCATGTCATCGATCGAGAGATGCGCTTTTGGAATCTTGTCGATGATCAGCATCGTCAAGCCGTGCACGGCCGACCAGAAAGCAAGCGCAGCCAGGATCTGATCCTGCGGATTGTCGGGCGCGACCGCAAAAATGCCGGAACGGGCGCCACGACCGATGACTTCCTCAAGCACCGCCCTCGCTTCGTCGCCGGCTGATCTGGCGACCGTCGGGCGGTCGCCATGCCCGGCCTCGGCAAGCGCCGGACCAAACATCAGCCGGTACAGCGCCGGGTTTTCCAGTCCAAGACGCACGTAGGTGCGGCCGATCGCGGCGAGGAGCGCCTCCGGCTCGTCGGTTCCGGCTGTGGCGCGCAGCAGGCCGTCGCGGAGCCGCTCGAAGCCCACCGCGGCGACGGCGCCGAGAAGATCCCGCTTTTCGGGAAAATGATTGTACGGCGCGTAGTGGCTTACCCCCGCGCGGCGCGCCACTTCGCGGAGCGAGAAGGTCCAGTCCTGCTCCTCGGTGACCAATTCCAGCGCAGTGTCGATCAAAACGCGGCGAAGGTCGCCGTGATGATAGGGCTGCGGGGTGCGGCGGAGTTTCTTCGGCACGGCGGCTCCAGTGACAAGGGCTCGAGTGCGATATTGACACTGTCTATATTCCGATATAGTCAGTGTCTATATTGGCGGATCGGATGTCAATCCGGCCGACGGCGGATCGATCCCCGATCGTTGGAGAACATGGGAGCCAGGATATGGCAGCGAGCAACATGCCGAGCATGACAAAGGCGAAATCCTCGACCAGCGTCCGCGATCTCGTTACGCCTGAAGAATGGGAGCAGCGCGTCGCACTGGCAGCCGCTTACCGATTGGTGGCGCATTACCGCTGGGACGATCTCATTTTCACGCACCTGTCGGCCCGCGTCCCCGGCCGCGAGCACCATTTCCTGATCAACCCGTACGGGATGACCTTCGATGAGATCACGGCCTCGAGCCTCATCAAGGTCGATCTCGCGGGCCGAAAGGTCATGGACTCTCCCTACCAGATCAATCCGGCCGGCTTCACCATTCACAGCGCCATCCACGCCGCGCGCGAAGACGCCAAGTGCATCCTCCATGTGCACAGCCTCAACGGCGCTGCCGTCTCGGCGCAGAAAGAAGGCCTGCTGCCGATCTCACAGCAATCCATCTTCGTGCTCGCCTCGCTGGCGTATCACGACTACGAAGGCGTGGCGCTACGCGACGACGAGAAGCCGCGGCTGGTGCGCGACCTTGGCGCCAAGAACTTCTTCATGCTCCGCAATCACGGACTGATCACCGTCGCCGACAACGTGCCGGACGCCTTTTTGCTTCTCTACACGTTCGAATCGGCGTGTACGATTCAGGTCCGCGCGCAGGCCGGCGGCGGCGCGCTCGTCCCCATCGATCCAAAAATTCTCGCAACCGGACGGCAACAGGCGCAAACCGTGTTGCGCGAGATGGGCGGCGCGCTGGCTTGGCCGGCGCTGCTGCGCAAGATCGACCGGATCGATCCCTCGTACCGGGATTGAACAGAAACAAGCGGTCTTGAGGCGTCGCCATGCGGCCCGCGACGCCCCGGTGCCGATTGCGTCACGCCGGCTTGCCGCTTCCGATCCACTGGCTGAGAAATCCGCCAAGCCAGGCGCGGGCGCTGTAATCGTAGACCTCGCGGTCGGCAAAGTGCGCGGCGCGGGGTTTTGCGCCCGGCATTTCCAGGCGCCCGTGACCGACGGTCGTCCAGCGGTGCATCATGGCGTGCGTCACGTCGGGATGAAATTGCAGGGCGTAGCTGCGGCGATAGCGGAACGCCTGAACCTCGAACATATCGCCTTCGGCCAGAAGCTCGGCGCAACCCGGCAACTCGAACCCCTCGCGATGCCACTGATAGACCTGTTCCGGCCAGGGATCGACGACGCTCAGCCCCGCAGGCGTCGGCCGGATCGGGTAGTAGCCGATCTCCGCCCGCCCCTCCGGATGAGGCGACACTTTCGCACCGAGCGCCCGCGCGCACATCTGCGCGCCAAGGCAGATTCCGAGGAAAGGCTTGTCGTCCTTCAGCGGCACCGAGATCCAGTCAATCTCGCGGCGGATGAACTCGTCCGCATCGTTGGCGCTCATCGGACCGCCGAAAATCACCGCCGCGGCGTAGCCGTGCATGGTCTGCGGCAACGGATCGCCGAAGCGCGGCCGCCGCACGTCAAGAACGTATCCGAGTTGCTGCAAGGCGTAGCCGACCCTTCCGGGCGTGGAGTGCTCCTGGTGGAGAACGATCAGGATCGGCTGTGGCATGGTCGAAAGAATTGAAAAACGCCCCCCTGCTGTTGGTACCGCGTTCGCGCGCAAATTCAAGGTTTGGGATGGTGTTATGGGCGGCTGGCGGCTTGGCGCATGCCCCAATCCAGCAGCGGCAGAAGCCAGGCGCGCGGCATGAATTGCAGCAGAACAACACCGATCCGATTGCCGGCGCCGGCGACCACCACGCGCTTGCGGCGCCTGAATCCGTCATAGCCGATCTGCGCTACACGCGCGGCGGAGAGGGTCAGCAGGCCGCCCATCCGCTCGCCGGAAAGGCCGGCGCGCGACTGGAATTCGGTCGGCACCGGGCCGGGACAAAGCGCAGTGACGCTGATGCCCCGCGGCGAAAGTTCCTGATGCAGGGCTTCGCTGAACGACAGCACATAGGCCTTGCTGGCGTAGTAGACCGCCATGCCCGGTCCCGGCATGAACGCAGCAACCGATGCCACGTTGAGGATGCCGCCGCGATGGCGCGCGAGACTATCGGCGAAAGCGAGCGACAGCTCGGTCAACGCGCGGATGTTGAGATCGATCATTGCGAGCTGCTCGTCGCGGCCGAGCGTCTCCGCCCGCCCGAGCAGTCCGAAACCGGCATTGTTGACGACGAATTGCGGCTCGACCTCGTGCGCGTTCAGTTGCGCGGCGAGGCCGGCCACCGCATCGCGCTTTTCCAGATCGGCGCCGAGCACGATTGGCCGCGATTTGCCTCCTGCGGCGATCTCGTCGGCCAGCGCGTTCAGACGATCCGTACGCCGCGCCACCAGCACGATGTCATGGCCGTTCGCTGCGAAGACGCGCGCAAGCTCGGAGCCGATGCCGGCCGACGCGCCGGTAATCAGTGCGACCGGCCTCATGCGCCGGATTCGCCCGATTCTCCGGCGACACGCCGCCGCAGTTCGATCCGCTCCCGCGCGGACACGCCGAGAAGATCGGCGGCACGCCACAGCAGATTGTCCTCAAGCTCGTCGCGCTGACCGTCGGCATAGACGATCTCCCACATCATCTCGACGATGCGGGCACGGCCTTCCTCGTCGAGGATGCGGTTGAGCAGACTGGTGAAGTGATAGAGATCGACGGCTTCGTGCTCGGCTTGCGTCGCCTTGTCGATCAGCTCGTCGGCCAACTTGTCGTCGAGGGCAAAGCGCCGCTTGACGACGGAATGGAGCTTGTCGGACTCGCTTTGTGACATCTCGCCGTCGATCGAGGCGGCGTGCACCAGCAGCGCCGCCGCCGCGAGGCGGTAGTCGTTTTCCGCGAACTGGCTTGGATGTTTGTCGCCCTCGACGAACTCGGCGACGAAATTCCTGAACGATTCAAACATGACTGATCTGTAACCTTGCGGCGCTCGTTGCCACGTTCATATGCGAGGCAAACGCGCGCCACGCAAGCCCGCGTTTGGTTTCCGGCGAGGCTCCCGCGGCGTCAGTCGGAAATCATTCCGCGGCGGTGGCTTTGGCCGCCGTCTGCTCGTTGACGAATTTCTGCAGCGTTACGAGATCGGGCTTGCCGGAGCCGAGCAACGGCAACTTATCCATCACGATGATTTCGGAGGGGAACATGAGTTCGGACGCATGCTTGCCGCGCGCGTAAGTCTGAAAATCCGCACGCGTTGCGCTGTGTTTGTCGGTCACCAGCACGAGGCGTTCGCCCTTGCGGGCGTCGGGAATCGCGACCACGGCCGAGTTGTAACTCGGCCAAAGCTCGGCCGCGAGCATCTCGACGGCCGCCAGCGAGATCATTTCGCCGCCGACCTTGGCGAAGCGCTTGGCGCGGCCCTTGATGGCGATGTAGCCCTGCTCGTCGATGGCGACGATATCGCCGGTGTCGTACCAGCCTTCGGCCGGCGGCTCGAGAACGCCGGGCTTGTCGGCCCGCAGATACCCGAGCATCACATTGGGGCCTTTGACGAAGAGCCTTCCCGCACCCTCGTCCACGCCCTGCACCGGTTCGAGCTTGGCCTGCATGCCCGGCAGCAGCCGGCCGACGGTGCCAAACTTGTTGAACATCGGCGTGTTGAGCGCCAGCACCGGCGACGTCTCGGTCACGCCGTAACCTTCGAGAATGCGCAGGCCGAACTTTTCCAGATAGACGCGCCGCGTCGTTTCCTTGATCGGCTCGGCGCCGGCCACGATGTAGCGCAGCGAGCGGAAGTCGTACGGGTTGGCCATCCGCGCGTAGCCGGCAAGAAACGTATCAGTGCCGAACATGTAGGTGGCGCAGATGCCGTAGACCAATTCCGGCACCGTGCGGTAATGCAGCGGCGACGGGTAAAGATAGGTCGGCACGCCGGAGATGAGGGGCAGGACGATGCCGCCCATGAAGCCGAACGAATGGAACGCCGGCAGCGCCATGAACAGTCGGTCCTCGCGACCGAAATCGATACGGGCTTCGACCTGGGCGACGTTCGACAGGATGTTGCGGTAGGAGAGGACCACACCTTTGGGCGTTCCTTCCGTACCCGAGGTGAAAAGGATGACGGCCCAGTCGTCGGGCTTGCGCGCGACCAGCGGCCGCCTCGCCCGCAATGCGCCGAACAGCTTGTCGCTGGTCGTCACCGCCTTGCGGATGTCTTCCAGATAAACGATGCGCACGTCCTTTTCGATCGCCGCGATTAGCTTTTCGAGCCGGGCTTTTTCAATGAAGGCGTGGGCGGTGAGAATGGTGTCCACCTGCGCGGCCCGGCAGGCGCCGAGCACATTTGCGGCGCCGGAGCTGAAATTGATCATCGCCGGCACGCGGCCGCCCGACATCAGCGCCAGCGACGTCACGGCGGCGCCGTTCGAGGTCGGCAGCATGACGCCGATCGGCCGGCCTTCCGCCGCGAGCGGCATCAGTTTCGCGCCGAGAATGCGCACCGCCTGCAGCAGTCGTTTATAGGTCAGCTTGCCGCTGGTCGGGTCTTCGATCGCCGGCCATTTGCCGCCGTTGAGATGCGCCGCTTCGATGACCGCCTCGACGACCGTGTGATCGAGGCTGGTGGTGCGGAACATCAGGTTCGACATCACGTCGTAGAGCGCCGCGCCGGCGGCCAGACGCCGCTTGCGTCCCTTCAACTCGGGATCGACGTTGAGCTTCACCGGCTCGAGGATCGTCACCTTGATTTTCGGGAACCAGCGGCGGCGCACCTGAGAGTTGGTCAAGCGGCTGAAGATCGTCCGCTCCGGTCCGTCGAGGCGAACCGGGACCACCATCGCGTCCGACTTGTCGGCGATCATCGCCGCGCCGTCGTAGATCTTCATCAGGCTGCCGGTGATGGTGATGCGGCCTTCGGGAAATATCACCAGCATATTGCCGTCGCGGACGGCGTTGATGATGGTCCGCAGCGCCATCGGCTTGAGCGGATCGAGCGCCATGGTGCGCACGAAAGGCAGGAAAGGCTGGATCCACCAGCGCTGCGAAATGCCGACATCGACGGCGAAGACCGGGCGCTTCGGCAACAGCGCCATCGCAACCGGCGCGTCGAGGAAGCTCACATGGTTCATCGCGATGATGGCGTTATCGCCGGCCTTGGTGACGTTCTCTAGCCCCTCGACCTCGAGGCGGTAGAAAGCGCGGAAGATGATGGACAGAAGATCGTTCAGCCAACTCGCCGGCATGGTGCGGGCGATCACGACGGCGACGATGAGGTTGGCGACGCCGATCAGCGCGAACAACAGCGGCGTGCCGAGACCGAGCTTTTGCAGCACGGCAAGCACGATCGCGCCGACGACCATGAAAGCGGCGTTGAGCACGTTGACGGCGGCGACCACGCGGGCGCGGTGATCGGCGCCAGCCCAGGCCTGCACCGCGCTGAAGGTCGGCACGATGAAAAGACCGCCGGCGATGGCAAGCCCGGCCAGGTCGATGGCGACGTGAATGCTGGAGCGCGTGGCGAAAAACGCGCCGACGCCAAGCGGATGCGGCGGCGTCGCCATCGTCGACGTCACCCAGCCGAGATCGAGCGAGAAAAGCCCCAGCAGCACGCCGCCGATCAGGGTCGGGAGCAGGACGATTCGCCCGTGCGAAAGCCACGCGGCAAGGCCGGAACCGAGCGCCACAGCGACCGAGAAGATCGTCAGGAAGACGGTGACCACGGCTTCGCTGCCGCCGAGACGATATGTCACCAGCGGCGGCAACAACGACATCACCAGCGCGCCGACAAGCCAGAACCAGCTCGACACCAGGGACCCCCACCACAGCCGGGGCTCGGCGCGCACGTATTTGATGAGGCGTCCGGTGGAGGCGAAAATGTTGCGGTTGATTATGAGGTGGGGCGCCCCTTCGCCGGTGGGCGGAATGAATCGGCTGGCGATCCAGGACGCCGCCGACGAGACCATCATCAGCCAGGCGAAGTGGATCGGGTCGCCGCCCTCTTTTGCCGCAAGCCCCGCGACGATGGTGCCGAGCAGGATGGCCAGGAAAGTGCCGCCCTCGACCAGCGCGTTTCCCGAGGTCAATTCACTGGGTTTGAGGTGGTCGGGCAGGATGCCGTACTTGATCGGTCCGAACAGCGACGCGATCGTCCCGTACATGCCGACGGCGACGAACAAAAGCGTGATCGAATGAAAGTAAAAGCCGGCTACCGCCAAAGCCGCGACGCCGATTTCGACGAACTTCAGACGCTGCGCCACCAGGGCCTTGTCGAAACGGTCCGCGAGTTCGCCGCCGATTCCCGAAAGGAAGAAGAACGGCGCGATCAGGGTGGCGCCGGCAAGCGTGATCAACGCCTCGGCGTTGCCGCCGGCGATGTGGAACAGAATGAGAAAGACCAGCGCGGTCTTGAGGAAGTTGTCGCCGAACGCAGAGAAGAACTGGCACCAGAACAGAGGCGCGAAACGTCGCGCCGTCATCAAGGACGTAGACATGGTTCTCCCGCCGCTCCCTCAGCCAAAGTTTATTTTAGACGGCCGCGCCAGCGTTGGCGACGAGCAATTCACGCGGCGATGGTAAACCAAGGCAGGTTGATGGAATAAAGGCGGCCCACAATTCTCTAATTAAATCAATTTGATACGACGCCGCTGCCCGGCGATGACGCGGCTCTGGTGGTGGCGTGATGATAAGGCCAATAAAATTGCCGCCGCCGGGATCGAGCGCGGGCGGCAGCGCGAGGTCTTCGAGAAGCGGCCGGCCCGGTAATGTCCGGAGTTGATTCGCGGCTCAGTGCCGCGCCCGGCCGAAACGGCGCGGGCCGGTGTCGGTGACGCCGAGGTGAGTCTCCAGGGCGGCGCGATCATTCAGCAGCGTAGCGCTATCGGCGGCGTGGACCACGGCGCCACGCTCGACGATGACCGCGTGATCGGTGACATTCAGAATCTTTTTCGCGTTCTGCTCGACCAGGATCGCCGACATGCCCTCGTCGCGGATGATGCGGCGGAGCGCCTTCAGCAATTCGTCGACAATGATCGGCGCCAGGCCTTCGAGCGGCTCGTCGAGCAGCAACACGCGCGGATTGAGCACCAGCGCGCGGCCGACCGCCAGCATCTGCTGCTCGCCGCCGGAAAGCTGGTTACCGAGATTTTGACGGCGTTCGTTGAGCCGGGGAAACATCTCGTAGACTTTCGCGGTCGTCCATCGCCCCGGCTGCGCAACCGCTGTCAGGTTCTCGTGCACGGTGAGCGACTTGAAGATATTGCGCTCCTGCGGCACCCAGCCGACGCCGGCGTGGGCGCGCTGGTCGGGACGCATCCGGGTGATGTCGAGGCCGCCGAGCGTGATCTTGCCGGAGAAATAGCGGGTGACGCCAACGATCGTGTTGATCAGCGTCGTTTTGCCCATGCCGTTGCGGCCGAGCAGTGCCAGCGCGTGTCCTTCGGCAAGCGACAGCGAGATGCCCGACAGCACCACGGCCTCGCCGTAGCCGGCCGAGAGTTGCTCGATGTCAAGGACATCAGCCATCGAGTTCTTCGCCGAGATAGACCGCTTTGACCCGCGGATCGCGTGCGACCTCTTCGGGCGCGCCGTCGAGCAGCAACCCGCCATTGACGAGAACCGAGATGCGATCGGCAAACGAGAACACGAGATCCATGTCGTGCTCGATCAGCAGAACAGTCACCTCCGCCGGCAGTTCGGCGATGGTGGCAAGAAGCTCCTGGCGCTCCGCGTCAGGCACGCCGGCCGCCGGCTCGTCGAGCAACAGCACCTGCGGCCGGCAGGCGAAGGCGAGCGCGATTTCAAGGAGACGCTGCTTGCCATAGGGCAAGACGGCCGTGCGTGCGTGCATGACGTCGGTGAGGCGGAAACGTTGAAGGATCTCGGCGATCTCGTCGGTAACCACCGATTTGCTGCCGGGAACCCGCCACCATTGCGCTCCGGTGCCCATGCGCTCGGAAATCACCTGACCGATGGACTCGAGCGGCGTGAGGTCCAAAAACAGCTGGTTGATCTGGAACGTCCGCGCCATGCCGAGCCGGACACGCTGATACGGCACGACCGCGGTGATATCCTTGCCGTCGAGGATAATGCTGCCGGCGGTCGGTCTGAGCACGCCGGTGAGCAGATTGATCACCGTGGTCTTGCCGGCCCCGTTCGGCCCGATCAAGGCGTGCCGGGCGCCCTTCTCAATTGACAATGAAACGTCGTGCGCGGCGACGATGCCGCCGAAGCGCTTTTCCAGGCCGATCGTTTGCAGAATCGGCATGGTTTCAAAGCCCCTTGGCCGGCGCGCCGCTGATGGCCGCGGGACGCTTCACGAGGCGAAGGACGAAACGCGAGGTGCCCTCACGCAATGCCGTCGTCCATCGTTCCACCCGCTCGCGGCCGACCAGCACGATGACGACCAGCACGAAGCCGATCCAGAACTGCCAGTATTGCGGCGTGAGACTGGCGATCCAGTCCTGCAGGAATTTGTAGATCACGGCGCCGATCAGGCCACCATAGAGATAGCCAGTGCCGCCGATGATCAGCACAAGGAGAAGATCGGCCGAGCGCTCGAGCGAAAGCACGTCGAGCGAGCAGAAAGCGGTCGTCTGCGTGAGAAGACCACCGGCAATGCCGGCGAATCCCGCGGACGCCGTGTAGATCATGATCAGGCGGCGGTTGACGGGAATGCCGATCGCGGCAGCGCGCAGCGGGTTGCCCTTGAGCGCGCGCAGCGACAGACCGAACGGCGAATAGACGATGCGCCGGGCGACGACGAAGCACACGAACAGCACGGCAAGGCTGTAGATGTAGCCGGTGTGGCCGAACATATCGAACCGAAACCGGCCGAAGATCGGCGCGATGTTGATGCCCTGGAGTCCGTCGGCGCCGCCGGTAATGTTGGAAAAGCGGTTGGCAAGCTCGCCGAGCATCAGCGCGACGCCCAGCGTCACCATCAGGCGCGTCAGGTCCGAGCCGCGCAGCACCAGGAAGCTGGTGATGAACCCGAGCGCCGCCGCAACAAGGCCCGACAGGATGAGCGCCACGATCGGCTCGTCGACAATGCCGTATTTGGCAAGGAGGCCGGCGCAATATCCAGCCAGGCCGAAAAACGCGGCCTGGCCGAGCGAGATGATGCCGGCATAGCCGAGGATCAGGTCGAGCGAGAGCGCGAACAACGCGAGGATCGCCGTTTCGGTCAGGATCAGATGCTTGCTCGGGAACAGCCAGATGGTCGCGAAGGCGAAAACCCAGAACGCGATCTCCAGCGGCGACCAGCGCGACCGGCGGGCAAGGTAAGCCGAGACGTCATCGGAGACGGTGCTCATCGCGCCTACCGTGCCGCAGTACGGGCGAACAGGCCCTGCGGCCGCCAGATCAGGACCACGATCATGATCGTATAGATCACGAACGCACCAAGTTTCGGCGCGTAATATTTGCCGGCGACGTCGGCGACGCCGAGCAGGATCGAGGCCAGGAACGGGCCGGTGATGCTGGTCGTGCCGCCAACCGTGACCACGATCAGAAAGTAGATCAGATATTTGAGCGGAAAGGTCGGATCGAGACCGAGAATTTCCGCGCCGAGCGCGCCGCCGAGCCCGGCAAGTCCAGAGCCGAACGCGAAGGTGATGGCGAATACCGCGCCGACATTGATGCCGAGCCCTCGCGCCACCCGCTGGTCGTCGACGGCGGCGCGCAGCCGGCTGCCAAAGCGTGTCCGCGCGATCGCCAACTGCAGTCCGACGGTAAGCAGGCCGCAGATCAGAATGATGAGCAGGCGATATTTGCTCATGCCGACACCGAACACGTTGAACTGGCCTTGCAACGCCTCGGGGATAACGACGAATTGCTGCGAGGAACCCATCACGAAATCGACGGCGGCCACCGACATGAACACCAGGCCGATCGTAAACAGCACCTGATCGAGATGGCTTCTGGCATAGACGTGGACATAGAGCGTGCGCTCGAACAATCCGCCGAGCGCCGCGGTCACCAGAAACGCAATCGGCAGCCCGAGCAGAAACGGTACGCCCATGCGGTTGACCAGGATCACCGTGCAATAGCCTCCCGCCATGGCGAAAGCGCCGTGGGCGAGATTGATGAAATTCATCAGGCCGAGGGTGATCGAAAGGCCGCATGCCAGCACGAACAGCAGCATGCCGTAGGCTATTCCGTCGAACAGGATCGTCAGCATGAGCGGCCGGCTACTCTATCGTCACTCCGGAAGCCAGCGATACCGGGCTGGTCCCCAGATGGATGGCACGCCGGATTCATAACCGCAGTCCTGCTTGATTGCACGGCCCGTGATCGCGGCTTGCCCCCGGCGGCCGTCCGCGCCGGGGGATTGCGCGATGGCGTCTCTACTTCTGTTCCGCAGCCTTCACGGGATCCTTGACTGCCGGGTAGGTGGCGAATTCGACGTTGTACAACTCGCCGTTCTTCTTCTCCACCTTGCGGATGTAGATGTTCTGGACGATGTCGCGTGTCTGCGGATCGATCGAGATCGGGCCACGCGGAGACTCGAAGGCGATACCTTTGATCGCCTGGATCAGCGAATCGCCGTCGGTCTTGCCGCCGGTCTTTTTCAGCGCTTCGTAGATGAGGTTCATGCCGTCATAGGCGCTGACCGCCATGAAGTTCGGCCGCATGCCGCCATTCGCCTTCTCGAACGCGGCGACGAAAGCCTTGTTGGCGGCCGAATCGTGGTCGGCGGAATACATATGCGCCGTCACCGTGCCGATGACCGCGTCTCCCATAGCGTTGATCAGATCGTCATCCATAACGTCGCCCGGACCGATGATCTTGATGCCGGCCTTGTCGAGGCCGCGCTCGACGAACTGCTTGACGAAAGTGCCGCCCTGCCCCGACGGCACGAAGACGAAGATCGCGTCGGGCTTCTGATCGGCGGCGCGCTGCAGGAAGGGCGCGAAATCGGGATTGGCGAGCGGGAAGCGGATGGATTCCAGAATCTCGCCGCCTTTCTTTTTGAACTCCGCGGTGAAGGACTTTTCAGCGTCGTTGCCGGGCGCGTAGTCGGAGATCATCGTCACGACTTTCTTGATGCCGTTCTCGGCCGCCCAATCGGCCATCGGCACCGTCGATTGGGCCAGCGTGAAACTCGTGCGCGCGATGTAGGGCGACTTCTCGGTGATGATCGACGTGCCGGCCGCGGTCACGATCTCGGGCGTCTTTGACTCGGCCGAGAGCGGTGCGACCGAGAGCGCGGCCGGCGTAACACCGAAGCCGGCGACGACCGCTACCTTGTCGTTGACGATCAGTTCCTGGGCGATGCGCTTGGTGTTGTCGGGAACCGCGGCATCGTCCCTGATGATGACCTCGACCTTCTTGCCGGCGACCGTGTCGCCGTGCTGCGCCTGGAAAAGCTTGATCGCCGCGGCTTCCTGCTTGCCGGTGGATTGCTGCTGGCCGGTCATCGGCAGAATGAAGCCGATTTTGACCGTGTCCTCGGCAAATGCACCGTCGATTGCCGACAGGCCGAGCACGGCGGCGGCGGCGAAAACGTAGCTACGCAACATGGTTTCCTCCCAAGACGCGGCGGTTTTGGCAGCGTTGAGGTGGCATAGCCATTCCGGCGGGCCTTTGTCCAGATCGCAGGTTGTCTCAAGTGGCGCGGTCCCGTTTCCGGACCCCGTTCCGGCCCTTTGTCGGGATTTGGACGGTCAACCACGCCACAAGCCGCGCCGGCTTGAGCAACGCGGGGTGCGTCACCTGACAAACGCAAAGAGGCCCCGGCGGTAGCCGGGGCCTCTCGGCAATAAGGCTCGTTAGCAGTAAGGTTTGCCGGGCTTTCGCCCGCACTCGGTCAAATCACTGAACGCTCTCGCCGTGGAGCGCGAGATCGAGTCCCTCGCGCTCGACGTCTTCGCTGACGCGGAGCCCGATGACCATGTCGACGATCTTGAGGATGATCAGCGTCACGACCACGTCGTAGGCGAAGACGAGACCGACGCCCCCGAGCTGATTGAGCACCTGATGGGGATTGCCCTCGATCATCCCCGCGGTGCCGCCATAGGCCGCCACGGCGAATACGCCGGTGAGGATCGCGCCCGTCGCGCCGCCGACCGCGTGAACGCCGAACGCATCGAGCGCATCGTCATAGCCGAAGAAATGCTTGAGGCCGGTGACGCCCCAATAGCAGATGATGCCGGCGGCGATGCCGATGGCGAACGCTCCCATCGGTCCGACAAAGCCGGAGGCCGGCGTTATGGCGACGAGACCGGCCACGGCACCGGAGCAGATGCCGATCACCGTCGGCTTGCCGCGCATGATCCACTCGACGATCATCCACGTGAAGCCGGCCGTCGCCGCAGCGAGGTGGGTGACAAGCATCGCCATGCCGGCCTGCAATCCGGCGGATACAGCGGAACCGGCGTTGAAGCCGAACCAGCCGACCCACAGTAACGAGGCGCCGATCAAGGTGTAGACCATGTTGTGCGGCGGTGCGGTGTCCTTGCGCCGGCCGAGCATGAGGGCCGCCATCAGGCCGGCAGTGCCGGAATTGACGTGGACCACGGTGCCGCCGGCGAAGTCGAGCACCTTGAACCAGGCGTTTTCGTTGGCGGAGTTCAACACCCCGTCCGGTCCCCAGACCCAATGCGCGATCGGCGAATAGACGAAGATGGCCCATAGGCCAATGAACCAGAGCATCGCCGAGAATTTCATGCGCTCCGCAAAAGAGCCGGCGATCAGCGCGCAGGTGATGATCGCGAAGGTCAGCTGGAACATCGAGTAGACGGTTTCGGGAATCGTCGGCGCCAGCGGATTGGGGTTGCCGATGCCCTTCGCTATGTCGCTCACGATTCCCTGCAGGAAAGCGCGATCGAGGCCGCCGATGAACGGCGTGCCGGCGCGGAAGGCAAGGCTGTAGGTAAAGAACAGCCAGAGAATAGTGACGAGGCAGGTGATGGCGAAGCTCGTCATGACCGTGTCGCCGACGTTCTTCTTGCGCACCATGCCGCCGTAGAACAAGGCGAGGCCCGGGATGGTCATCATCAGCACGATGGCCATCGAGGTCAGCATCCAGGCGGTATCGCCGGAATTCGGCGAGCAATTCGTCAGGACCTTGGCGTCGCACGCAGGAGGCGCCGCTGCCGCCTCGGTCGCCGTGGCCTCCGCGAACGACACATGGAATGTCGGCGCGCTCAGCAGGATCGCCAGCAACAGCGCCCCTACGAAAGCGAGCAGCCCGCTACGCGAGAATCTCTTGAAGTTCATGATTTCCACTCCTGTCCGTGTCGAGTCGAGTGCGGGTTGCTACAGGGCTGCGGCGTCGATCTCGCCGGTGCGGATGCGAACCGCGTGGTCGAGACCAAATACGAAAATCTTGCCGTCGCCAATTTGTCCGGTCTTCGCGGCGGTGCTGATCGTCTCGATGACCTTGTCCACTTGATTGGCTGCGCAGGCGATTTCGAGCTTGATCTTCGGCAGGAAGCTCACGGCGTATTCGGCGCCGCGGTAGATTTCGGTATGTCCCTTCTGCCGGCCATAGCCCTTTACCTCGGTCACGGTCAGTCCCTGCATTCCGATCTTGGTCAGCGCGTCGCGGACCTCGTCGAGCTTGAAGGGCTTGATGATGGCCATGACAATTTTCATCGGTTCAATCTCCCCATCGCTCGATGTGCCGCGACACTCATCGGGCGGCACACGCTAGCGACGACCTCGTTGAAATGTGGTCCCAGCGCAGTTCGGCGCCGTTCAGTAATCAAGGGCCGTGCCAGTTCGGTCAAAGGGGCTCTAACGTGCTGGCAATCCACGGTCATTCGAGTGTTTTCCTCGACCAATGCCGACTGGTTGCAGGGCGCCGTCGGACCGCGCGCCCAAACAACAGACAGGGTGCATAATTACTAGGCTGGCGGCTATTTTCGGCGGGCCCGCATGTGGATAAGCGCGCCCGACGGAGGAACCCGAACAGACCGGAAGCCCAACCGCTTTGCCGCGTCTAGAGCGCGTCGACGTCGGTTTCGCCGGTGCGAATGCGCACGGCCTGGTCGATGGGGGTGACGAAGATCTTGCCGTCGCCGATCTGGCCGGTCTTGGCGGCGGTGCCGATGGCCTCCACGACCTTTTCCGCCTGATCGGAGGGGACGGCGACCTCGATGCGGACCTTGGGCAGGAAGTTCACGGCGTATTCGGCGCCGCGATAGATTTCCATGTGGCCCTTCTGCCGCCCGTAACCCTTTACCTCGGTGACGGTCATGCCGTGAACGCCGATCGCGGTGAGCGCGTCGCGCACCTCCTCGAGCTTGAAGGGCTTGATGACGGCAATGACGAGCTTCATGGATCGGTCCCGGATTTGAGGGTCGGACGATATCCTCGTCCGACACGCGATGCACGATCAATCGGCTTGGTTCTGGGGGCGGCGCTGGCGCAGCAGACCTTCCTGCGCCACCGAGGCGACGAGCGTGCCGTCGCTCGCGAAGATCGAGCCGCGGGAGAAACCGCGCGAGCCGCCGAGGTTCGGGCTGTCCTGCGCGTAGAGCAGCCATTCGTCGGCGCGGAAAGGACGGTGAAACCACAGCGAGTGGTCGAGGCTCGCCGCCATGATGTCCTCGTTGAAGACCGTCCGCCCGTGCGGAATGAGCGCCGCGTCGAGCAGCGTCATGTCGGAGGCATAGGCGAGGACGCATTGATGAATGGCCGGCTCGTCCGGCAAGCGGCCGGTGGCGCGAATCCACATGTGATAGCGGCCGCCTTCGAGCTTCTCGCCGAGATAGCGGCCATACTCGACCGGCCGCAATTCGATCGGCCGTTCGCTTTGATAGTAGCGCCGCACCGGATCGGGCATGCGCGGCAATATCCGGTCCTTGATTTCGGCTTCGCTCGGCAGCGCGTCCGGCATCGGTACGTCCGGCATCTTGAGCTGATGCGTCAGCCCATCCTCCGCCACGTGAAACGACACCGACATCGAAAAGATGGCGCGGCCATGCTGGATCGCGTTGACACGCCGCGTGGTGAAGCTCTTGCCGTCGCGGATGCGATCGACTTCGTAAATGATGGGCACCTTGGGATCGCCGCCGAGCAGGAAATAAGCGTGCAGCGAATGCGGCGGACGCGTCGCCACGTCCTCTACCGTGCGGCAAGCCGCCACCAGGGCCTGGCCGATGACCTGCCCGCCGAATACGCGCTGCCAGCGCGATTGCGGCGAACGGCCGCGGAAAAGATTCACCTCGAGCGTTTCGAGGTCGAGAATGGCCAGAACGTCCTGAATGGCAGAGGACATGCGCAAATTCCAATCAGCGTCGCGGGGGAAATGACGGCCTCGAGGGCCGTTCATACGAATTCGCAGGCACGGCGGCCGATGCTATGCTGCCAATCGACAGTGGCCAAGAATTAAAGCCGAGAATCGGGTCACGACCGAAGTCCGAGAGTGCAGGCGTATCGTCCATGAACAGCGTAGAAAACCGCGCAGACGACCACGTTGACGTCCTGATCGCCGGGGGCGCTTTCGCCGGTCTTTCACTCGCGATCGCGCTGCGACAAGCGCTCGGACCGTCGGTCTCGGTCACGGTCGCCGATCCGACGCTTGGCCGCGGCCATGACGACGACCAGCGCGCGTCCGCAATCGTCGCCGCGGCGCGCCGGCTGTTCGAGACGCTCGGCGTTTGGGAGGCCGTCGCCGACGGAGCGCAACCGATCCTCGACATGGTCGTCACCGACAGCCGGGTCGACGACGTGGTGAGGCCGGTATTTCTCACCTTCGGCGGCGAGGTGGAGCCGGGCGAGCCTTTCGCCCATATGATCGAGAACCGCTTCCTGATCGCCGCGCTCGAAGCGAAGGCGAGAGCCGCGGGCGTGCAGCTCAGAACCGCGGCGGTCGGAAACTTTGCGCGCCAATCGGGCCCCGGCGAGCGGCTTAACATTCGCGCTTCCCTATCGGACGGTGCGACGATCGACACCCGGCTGCTCGTGGCGGCCGATGGCGCACGCTCCTCGATCCGCGAACATGCCGGCATTGCCGTGCACGGCTGGGACTACGGCCAGTCGGCCATCGTGACCAATGTCGGCCACGAACGCGACCACGAAGGCCGCGCCGTCGAGCACTTTCTTCCGGCCGGACCGTTCGCCATCCTGCCGCTCAAAGGCCGCCGCTCGTCGATCGTCTGGACCGAGACGACAAGCGAGGCTGACCGCATCATCGCGCTGCCCGACGACGCCTTCCATGCGGAGCTTGAACGGCGCTTCAAGCTGCATCTCGGCGAGATCACTACAGTCGGCCCGCGGCGCGCTCATCCGCTTGGTTTCTTTGTCGCGCGCTCGTTCATTGCCGAGCGCATCGCGCTGGTCGGCGACGCCGCGCATCTCATTCATCCGATCGCCGGACAGGGCCTCAATATGGGCCTGCGCGATGTCGCCGCCCTCGCCGAGGTGATCGTCGACGCCGCACGCCTCGGGCTCGATCCAGGCGACGCGGCCACGCTTGAGCGCTACCAGCGCTGGCGGCGCTTCGACACCATGGCGATGGGTCTTGCGACCGACGGGCTCAACCGGCTGTTCTCCAACCGCTCACCGGTGCTCCGCGTGGTGCGCGATGTCGGCCTCGGCATGGTGGACCGGGTGCCCAATCTCAAGCGTTTGTTCATACGGGAAGCCGCAGGCCTCGTCGGCGACGTACCCAAATTGCTGCGCGGTAAGTCATTATGAGTGTTTAATTTTCCCTCTGATAGGCCGACGCTCAGCGGCCGAAATATGCGGCATGGTATCCGGGATGGCTTTCAACAAAATCCTCGTCGTCGGAGCGGGCGCTTGGGGCACGGCGCTGGCTTTGACCTGCGCCCGCGCCGGCCGCGCGGTTTCCCTGTGGGAGCCCGAGGCCGCGAATGCCGCCCAACTCGCAGCCACGCGTGAAAGTCCGTTCCTGCCGGGAGTGCGGCTCGACGAGACCATCACGCTTGCCTCGGGCCTCGCAGACGCGACGCGCGCGCAGGCGATCCTCCTGGTCGTGCCGGCACAGGCGGTTCGCGCCGTGACGACATCGCTGTCGTCCGCCATCGCGACCGGGACGCCGGTGATCGTGTGCGCCAAGGGCATCGAGCGCGGCACCCGGACATTCATGGCGGAGTTGGTCGCCGAATGTGCGCCAAACGCGACACCGGCGATCCTGTCCGGACCGAGTTTTGCCGCCGACGTGGCGCGCGGCATGCCGACGGCGGTGACGCTGGCAGCAACCGACGACAAGCTCGCCGGCGAACTGGCGCGAGCGATCGGTTCGGCGAATTTTCGGCCTTATCATTCCACCGACGTTCGCGGTGTCGAGATCGGCGGCGCGGTCAAGAACGTGCTCGCCATCGCCGCCGGCGTCGTCGCCGGCCGCGGACTGGGCGCTAGCGCGCAGGCGGCGCTGACGACGCGCGGCTTCGCGGAACTCGTGCGTTTTGGCCGGACCTACGGCGCGCGGCCGGAGACGATGATGGGTCTTTCCGGCCTTGGCGATCTGCTCCTGACCTGCTCCAGTCCGCAGTCGCGCAATTTCAGCTTCGGCATTAATCTCGGGCGCGGGCAAAGGCCCGAAGCCATTCACGGCGGGCTTGCCGAAGGCGTGTTCACGGCTTCGGTTCTGCTGGAGATGGCGGGCGAGCGCGCCGTCGACATGCCGATCGCAGCCGCGGTGGCGGCACTGCTCGACGGAAGAATGAACGTGGACGAGGCGATCGAGTCCCTGTTGGCGCGCCCGTTCAGGGCGGAGGAATGATGATGGCGTACTGGCTGTTGAAGACCGAGCCGGAAGAATTTTCCTGGGACGACCAGGTCAAGCGCGGCGCCAAGGGCGAGGCCTGGAGCGGCGTGCGCAATTTCACCGCGCGGCGACATCTTCAGGAAATGAAGTCGGGCGACAAGTTCTTCTTCTATCACACCGGCGACGAGAAGCAGGTTGTCGGTATCGGCGAAGTGATCCGCGAGGCTTATGCCGATCCGACGGCCGAAAAGGGCGAGCCTTGGGTCGCGGTGACCACAGCCGCAATCGAACCGCTGCCCAAGCCGGTGACGCTGGCGGCGGTCAAGGCTGAGCCGAAGCTCAAGGAAATGGCACTGGTGAAATATTCGCGCTTGTCGGTACAGCCGGTCACGGCGGAGGAATGGAAGCTCGTCTGCAAGATGGGCGGCCTGCCCGCGCGCTAAGGCGCGCGGCGCGTGCAGGCTTGTTCGCCGAAAGGCGGATTTGAATATTGGCCGCAAAGCGAGAGAATGCGGAACGTTGAGTGTGTCGCCGGGAGGACAGTATGTCGGACAAAGTCTATGAGGTGCCCGCGGAGTGGTCGAAGCGCGCGTTCGCCGACGCCGCCAGCTACCGCGCGATGTATCAGCGCTCGATCGCCGATCCGAACGGCTTCTGGGCCGAGCACGGCAAGCGAATCCATTGGTACCGGCCTTTCACCAAGGTCAAGAACACCTCATTCGATCCGCATCACGTCTCGATCAAATGGTTCGAGGACGGCACAACCAACGCCGCCTACAACTGCATCGATCGCCATCTCGCCGAGCGCGGCGATCAGGTCGCCATCATCTGGGAAGGCGACGATCCCAAGGACTCGAAGAAGATCACCTACCGCGAGCTGCACGACCATGTGTGCCGGTTCGCCAACGTTCTGCGTAACCGCAATGTCGAGAAGGGCGACCGCGTCACCATCTACCTGCCGATGATTCCCGAGGCGGCGTACGCCATCCTCGCCTGCGCCCGCATCGGCGCGATCCATTCCGTGGTGTTCGGCGGCTTCTCTCCGGAATCCCTCGCCGGCCGGATCGAGGACTGTCAGTCGAAGGTCGTCATCACCGCCGACGAAGGCCTGCGCGGCGGCCGCAAGGTGCCGCTCAAGGTCAACACCGATGCGGCGATCGAGAAGGTCCCGGGCGGCGTCGATCATGTGATCGTGGTCAGGCGGACCGGCGCGCCGGTCGACATGCTGCCGGGCCGCGACGTCTGGTATCACGACGCCGCCGACATGGTGACGGCGGAATGCCCTTGCGCGGAGATGAACGCCGAGGACCCGCTATTCATCCTCTACACGTCGGGCTCGACCGGAAAGCCGAAGGGCGTGCTGCACACGACCGGAGGCTATCTCGTCTTCACGTCGATGACGCACCAATACGTCTTCGACTATCACGACGGCGAAGTTTACTGGTGCACGGCCGACGTCGGCTGGGTCACGGGTCACAGCTACATCGTCTACGGACCGCTGGCGAACGGCGCCACCACGCTGATGTTCGAGGGCGTGCCGAGCTATCCGACCGCCTCGCGCTTTTGGGAGGTGATCGACAAGCACAAGGTCAACACCTTCTACACCGCGCCGACGGCGATCCGCGCGCTGATGCAGACCGGCGACGAGCCGGTGAAGAAATCCTCCCGCGCGTCGCTGCGGCTGCTTGGCTCGGTCGGCGAGCCGATCAATCCGGAAGCATGGGAATGGTATCACCGCGTCGTCGGCGACGGCCGCTGCCCGATCGTCGATACATGGTGGCAAACGGAAACCGGCGGCATCCTCATCACGCCGCTGCCGGGCGCTACGCGGCTCAAGCCCGGCTCGGCGACGCTGCCGTTCTTTGGCGTGCTACCGCAGATCGTCGATGCCCAGGGCGCGGTGCTCGAGGGTGCGGTCAGCGGCAATCTCTGCATCGCGGACTCGTGGCCCGGCCAGATGCGCACCGTCTATGGCGACCATCAGCGCTTCGTCGACACTTATTTCAGCGCCTATCCGGGGAAATACTTTACCGGCGACGGCTGTCGCCGCGACGCCGACGGCTATTACTGGATCACCGGGCGCGTCGATGACGTCATCAATGTCGCCGGACATCGGCTCGGCACCGCCGAAGTGGAGTCGGCGCTGGTGGCGCATCCGAAAGTTTCGGAAGCGGCCGTCGTCGGCTATCCGCACGACATCAAGGGCCAAGGCATCTACGCCTATGTCACACTGATGAGCGGCGAGCAGCCGACCGAGGATTTGCGCAAGGAACTTACCGCCTGGGTGCGCAAGGAGATCGGACCGATTGCCTCGCCCGATCTCATCCAGTTCGCGCCGAACCTGCCGAAGACCCGCTCCGGCAAGATCATGCGCCGAATCCTGCGCAAGATCGCCGAGGACGAGTCCGGCAGTCTTGGCGATACCTCGACGCTCGCCGACCCCGCGGTGGTCGACGACCTCGTCACCCATCGGCAAAACAAGAAAAGCGCCTGAACTAGCGGGCCTTCACGCCAAGGCTTTGGCAACGCGAGAAGGCGGGCATCGCAGCCGGTCCTCCCGTGTGATGCATTCACGACACACCTGCCGAAAAAATCACGGTGTTGCGCCCTGGATACTGGGGAAGCGTGCGCGTTCGGCTAGGATGCCCCTCAGTCGGCCGGACGGATGGATGTTGGGCGTCCGGCGCTTTTGGGGTGGGGGCTTCGGCGATGCGAGCAAAAATCCTGCTTTCGGCGACTCTTGCTGCTGCCGCCTGCGCGTTTGCGATCGCACCGCAATCGGCATACGCGCGCGGCGAGACGGTCACGATGAAAGAGACCTTCATGCCGGGCACCATCGTGGTGCGCACCAACGAACGGCATCTTTATCTGGTCACCGGATTTGGCACTGCCATTCGCTATCCGGTCGGCGTCGGCCGGTTGGGCAAGCAGTGGTCGGGCACGTCGTTTATCTACGGCAAATACATCCATCCCGCCTGGACGCCGCCGGCCGAGGTGAAGCGAGACAAGCCGAACCTGCCGAACGTGATTGCATCCGGCTCGCCTGCCAATCCGATGGGCTATGCGGCAATGGTGCTCTCGGGTGGCGAATATGCCATTCACGGTACGAACCAGCCGAGCTCGATCGGCCACTTCGTGTCCTACGGCTGCATCCGGATGTACAACGAAGACATCAAGGATCTCTACGATCGCGTCAGCGTGGGGACGCGGGTCGTCGTTCAGTAACGCGGTAATTCTGGGGTGTTTGGGGGCTGGTAATCCTGCGGCAGCTCATTCTGCGGCAGGGAATTTTGGGGGCGGCAATACTGGGGGTCAGTCATCGGGCGTCGAAGTTCGATGACTGGCAGGGGGATCAGGGTCGGACATCGGGACACTTCAAAAAAATCCCGGTGTCCGACACCTGACAAAAGACTTCAGCGAAGCAATTCCCGAAAGACTTCCAGCAAAAGCAGCGCCCGGCCGGCATCAAACCCGGTCGCTACCGCACCGCTAGAAATCAGAAGCCAATCCGTTGATTTCCCAATCGCCGTAGCGGGTCGGGTCCGGACCGTTGCGGCCCTGGATTTCCTTCGCGTGATCGACCGGATGGCGCTCGCGCTCGGCGCGGCGCGCCTGTGCTTCCGCCAGCGCCCGTTGCGCGGCCGCCGGCAGCGGCGGTTTTTCTCCCGCGGATTCCTTCGCAACATCGGTCGCGGGCGGCGGCGTATTTCGGTCAGTCGACATAGCCATCACTTGGCGTAACGGCGGCGCGGCTGCAAGGAGGATCGCAGCGTCCAATCGTCCGTGGATGGCCGCTCGCCTGCAGCGGCCGATCCGTGCCAAGAAGGCCCGATGGCAGCAGCACCCAAAGCCAATACTCGTTCGAACAAGACACGTTCGAACGACCACGACGACACGGTTCCCGGCCTGGCGGCCCGGCGCATCGCCGCCGACATCGTCGATGGCGTGCTGCGCAGAAACCGCTCGCTCGACGAACAGCTCGACGGCGCCACGGCCCATGCCGGACTAGCTGCTCTTGCCGAACGCGACCGCGCACTGACGCGAGCGCTGGTCGCGACCGTGCTCCGGCGTCTCGGCACGCTGCGTCATCTCATCGGCCTCTTCCTCGAACGCGGTGCCCCGGCAAAGGCGCCGCAAGTCGACGCGGCCCTGCTGATCGGCGCCGCGCAGATTCTTTTTCTCGACGTGCCCGATCATGCCGCGGTGGACCTCTCCGTCCGCGTCGTGCAGGGCGACCGTCACGCGGCGCGCTATGCCGGGCTGGTCAACGCGGTGCTGCGGCGGATCGCACGCGAAGGCCCCGAACGCCTGGGTGGTCTCGATACGGCGGTTCTCGATACGCCGGAATGGCTGATGGCGCGCTGGGTGAAAACCTACGGCGAGGCGACCGCCCGTGACATCGCCGTGGCCAACGGGCGCGAGCCGGCGCTCGACGTGACGGTCAAGAACGACCCGGACGTCTGGGCGGAGCGGCTTGGCGGCCGGGTATTGCCGACCGGATCGGTGCGCGCGATCGTGCACGGCACGATAACCGGCCTGCCCGGCTTCGCCGACGGCGCATGGTGGGTCCAGGACGCCGCGGCGGCTTTGCCGGTGCGGCTGTTCGGCGCCGTCGCGGGGCTTCGCGTCGCCGATCTGTGCGCCGCGCCGGGCGGCAAGACCGCGCAGCTTGCCGCCGCCGGCGCCCGCGTCACCGCGGTCGACCGCTCGCCGGCGCGTCTCGCCCGGCTACAGGACAATCTGACCCGGCTGTCGCTCACGGCCGAGCTTGTTTGCGCGGACGTGGCCGAATGGGCGGCCGAGCCGTTCGACGCTGTGCTGATCGACGCGCCGTGCTCATCGACGGGCACCATCCGCCGCCACCCCGACATACCGTGGCTCAAGCAGCCGGCCGACATCACCAAGCTCGCTGCGTTGCAGCAGCGCCTGATCGAGCACGCCGTGACGCTGACCAAGCCGGGCGGAACGCTGGTTTATTGCACCTGCTCGCTGGAGCCCGAGGAAGGCGAGGACATCGTCGCCGGCCTGCTGGCCCAGGAACCGGGGGTGCGCCGGGCGCCGATCGCCGCCTCGGAGGTTTTCGGCCACGGCGAGTTCATTACCGCCGCGGGGGACCTCCGAACCCTGCCCTGCCACCTTCCGGACCCTGATTCGCGGCTGGCCGGGATCGACGGTTTCTATGCGGCGCGGCTGATCCGGCCCTAGCGTTTACTACAAAAAGCGCTGCCGTTAGCTGTTCACGCACCGTTCCGCTATAGGAAGGAGCGCGGCGGGACGGCTGGGCGACCTCGCCGATGGAGGGTCGGGCGCGGCGATGGCGCGCGTTTCAGTCGCGAATCGTGCGAAGCTGTCTTGGCTTTTGCTGCGCAGTGGCCTGCGGCAGCTTGGCGGACGGGTCGTCGGCCATCCGGTGGTGCCTTGGCCGCTGTGGCAGCTCAAGGCCGAACGGCTCCTGATCGCGCCGCAGGATCTGCGTACCGCCGACGCCACCCGCGCCACCGAAATCTATTCCGGACGCTTCGCCTTCGCCGGCAAGGTCGTGGTCTGCGACCGCCGCTCGATTTTCGAGATGACGCCGCCGTCCGACGATTGGGCGGCGGAATTGTCGGGGTTCGGCTGGCTGCGCCATCTGCGCGCCGCGGATTCCGGAATCGCTCGCGCCAACGCGCGCGCGCTGGTCGACGAATGGATTGCGCTGCAGGGCGCCTGGCACCCGATCGCATGGCGCCCCGACGTGCTGTCACGGCGCGTCATCTCATGGCTCAGCCAGGCGCCGCTCCTGCTGCAGGATGCCGACGTGCGCTTCTACCGGCGCTTCCTGCGCAGCCTGGTGCGGCAAATACGCTATCTGCGTCACACCGCGGGCGAGAGCCATCGCGGCGTGGCGAGCGTGCAGGCGGCGATCGCGCTGTGCTTCGCCTCGCTCTGCATCGCCGGTCAGGCCCGCCACATCAAGGCGGCGACCGCGCGGCTGAAAAGCGAACTCGAGCGGCAGATCCTGCCCGATGGCGGCCATATCAGCCGCGATCCCGGCGCGATCATCGAGGTGCTGATCGAACTGTTGCCGCTGCGGCAGGTCTACGCGTCGCGCAACATCGCGCCGCCGCAGGCGCTGCTCGCCGCGATCGAACGCATGATGCCGATGCTGCGCTTCTTCCGCCATTCCGACGGAACGTTTGCGCATTTCAACGGCATGGGCGCGACGCCGGCAGAACTTCTGCTCACGCTTCTCGCTTACGACGATAGTCACGGCGCGCCGCTGTCGAACGCGCCCTATTCCGCCTATCAGCGGATCGAGGCGAGCGGCGCGGTTCTGATCATCGATACCGGCGGCGCGCCGCCGATCGAATCGAGCTTGGAGGCGCATGCCGGCTGCCTGTCGTTCGAGTTCTCGTCGCCGAAGCAGAGCCTCATCGTGGTCAATTCCGGGATGCCGGCGATGGCGCGGGAGGAATGGCGGCCGCTGGCGCGCGCGACGCCCGCGCACTCGACGGTAACGGTCAATAACCAGTCCTCTGCGCAGATCGTCGAAATGCCGACCTTTCGCCGCGTGCTCGGCGGCTCGCCGCTGGTGGGCGGGCCGAGCCACGTCAATGTGTCGCGCGAAGACCGCGACGATGCGATCGCC
This sequence comes from uncultured Alphaproteobacteria bacterium, assembly GCA_963850245.1. Lineage (GTDB taxonomy): Bacteria > Pseudomonadota > Alphaproteobacteria > Rhizobiales > Xanthobacteraceae > BOG-931. Next base: position 748,733 of record CAWKLA010000008.1, read on the forward strand.
GTCTGGGCCAATCATGATGGCTACGCGAACCGTTACGGCATCCTGCACGAGCGCAGCGTCACGCTGGCGGCCGACGGCATGCGTCTCGAAGGCGAAGACCTCCTGCTGGCCGCCGACGGCGGGCCGCAGGTGCGTACCGAGCAGGATCACTACACGGTGCGCTTCCATCTGCATCCCTCGATCAAGGCAACGCGGCTCACCGACGGGCGCGGTGCACTGTTGATCATGCCGAACAAGGAGGCCTGGACCTTCCACGCCGGCGAACATCGTGTGCAGCTCGAAGACGACGTCTATCTCGCCGGAAACGGCGGCCCGCGCCGCGCGGTGCAGATCGTCGTCAGTGGCCATGCCCGGCTGGAGCCGCGCGTGACCTGGAGCTTTCAGCAAACCAGCGCCGCCGCGCTCGCGACCGCCGGCAGCACGCGCCGCGCCCGCGAGGCGGAGCCCCGGCTGCCGTTGTGACCGGGAATTTTCCGCTGCTTAAAGCACGCGAAGCGGTTAGAAGAGCGCCATGACCGAGCATCTGCGCCGGGCGGCACGCGCCCTCATTTCCGTTTCCGACAAGACCGGCATCGTCGAATTTGCCCGCGCGCTGACCGGCTACGGCGTCGAACTCGTTTCGACCGGCGGCACGCGCAAGATGTTGAGCGACGCCGGCCTTGCCGTGGTCGATATTTCCGATCTCACCGGCTTTCCGGAAATGATGGACGGCCGCGTCAAGACCCTGCATCCGGCGGTGCATGGCGGACTTCTGGCCATCCGCGACAATGCCGGGCATGCCGAAGTCGCTGCGCGCGCATAACATCCGCACCATCGACCTCGTGGTCGTCAATCTCTACCCGTTCGCGGAGACCGTGGCGCGCGGCGCGAGCTTCGCCGACTGCATCGAGAATATCGACATCGGCGGTCCGGCGATGATCCGCTCCGCGGCCAAGAACCACGGCGATGTCGCCGTCGTCGTCGAGCCCGCCGATTACGCCTTGGTGCTTGAAGACCTGGCGCAGCATGGCGGCATGACAACGCTTGCGCTGCGCCGGCGGCTTTCTGCCAAGGCGTTTGCGCGCACCGCCGCCTATGACGCCGCGATCGCCAACTGGTTCGCCAACGAACTCGGCAACGAGGCGCCGGACTATCGCACCGTCGGCGGCCGCCTGATCGAACAATTGCGCTACGGCGAGAACCCGCACCAGTCGGCGGCGTTCTATCGCACGACCGAACCGCGCCGAGGCGTCGCCACCGCAAAGCAGGTGCAGGGCAAGCAACTATCCTACAACAACATCAACGACACCGACGCCGCCTATGAATGCGTCGGCGAATTCGATCCGGCGCGGACCGCCGCCTGCGTCATCGTCAAACACGCCAATCCGTGCGGAGTCGCCGAAGGCGACAGCCTCGTGGCCGCCTATCGCAAGGCGCTGGCATGCGATCCGGTGTCGGCGTTCGGCGGCATCGTCGCACTCAATCGAACCCTCGACGCCGACGCCGCGCGCGCCATCACGGAGATTTTCACCGAGGTCATCATCGCACCGGACGCGACCGACGAAGCGATCGCCATCGTTGGCGCCAAGAAGAATCTTACGGCTTCTGATCGCCGGCGGCCTGCCCGACCCGCGCGCGCGCGGACTGACCGCGAAGACCGTCGCCGGCGGGTTGCTGGTGCAATCGCGCGACAACGCCGTCGTCGATGCGATGGCGTTGAAACCGGTTACCAGGCGGGCGCCGAGCAACACGGAATTGCGCGACCTGGTGTTTGCCTTCCGGGTCGCCAAGCATGTGAAGTCGAATACGATCGTTTATGCCAAGGATTCCGCGACGGTCGGCATCGGCGCCGGGCAGATGAGCCGCGTCGACGCCGCACGCATCGCCGCGCGCAAGGCGGAGGACGCGGCGAAAGAAGCCGGCCTCGCGACGCCCGCGACCAAGGGATCGGTCGTCGCCTCGGACGCCTTCTTTCCCTTCGCCGATGGTTTGTTGGTCGCCATCGAAGCCGGCGCGACGGCGGTGATCCAGCCGGGCGGATCGGTGCGCGACGACGAAGTCATCAAGGCCGCGGACGAGCACGGCGTCGCCATGGTGTTCACCGGCATACGGCATTTCCGGCACTAGCCGTCAGAAGCGCACGGCTGCGCCCGCTAACCGCGCCGATGACTTCAAAGTGACGGAGGAAACAACGCGCCTCAGACCGAGGCGGTGATCCACTGTTCGAGCTTCTGCTTCGGCGCGGCGCCGACCTGCCGGGAAGCGAGCTGGCCGTCCTTGAACAGCATGAGCGTCGGGATCGACATGATGCCGAACTTGGCCGCCGTGCCCGGATTCTCGTCAACGTTGAGCTTGACGATCTTCACCTTGCCGTCGAGTGATTTGGAAATCTCTTCCAGCGCAGGCGCGATCATGCGGCACGGTCCGCACCACTCCGCCCAAAAATCCACGACCACCGGTCCGTTCGCCTTGAGCACGTCCTGATCGAACGTTGCGTCGGTTGTTTTGTCGACCATGGAAATCCTCGCTGTTCCGATGATATCTAGGGCAGGGCGTGAAACCTATGAATGGAGTCCTTGCGCGTCAAGGGAACTTCACCGGAGCGTGACTTTGGGCGTTGCTTTGCTTGAGGATTTCCGCCAAAGCCGCCTCCATCGCCGCCCCGCGGACCTCGATCACCCGCGGACCCTGGGTGAATATCAATGCGGCGCGAATCGTTTTTTCCGGGTAAATGCGGCCGAGAATCGCAAGGTAGAGTGCGAGCTGGCCGATATACGGCTTCGGCACGTCGGCGAGGCGCGCCGGGACGGCGCGGTCGGTCTTGAAGTCTGCGATTATTGCGGCGTCCGGTGTGACCGCCAATCGATCGACCTGACCGGACACGGCGAGCGAAGCGCCGGCATTGCCGGCGAGCTGGCCGACGATCGGCACTTCGGCGCGGCTGCCCGGCGCGAACGCTTCGGCAAAAATCAGATCGTTGAGGATGGTGAGGACTTGCTGCGCGATCTCGTCCCGCTCGGCAGGAAGAAAATCCGCCGCGGCCTTGTTCAGATAGCGCGCGATGGCGTCCTTGCGGCCGGCCGGCGGAATATCGGGCAGTGACTGCATCAACCGATGCACGATGCGGCCGCGGGCCAGCGCCTTGCGGCGATCGACGGCCGAACCATGTGCGTGCGCGAATTCGCGGCCGATCTCCTCATCGAACGCCGAGGATGGCGACACCGCCATCGGCCGCGCCGTGTCGGCGGACGCGTGCTGACGTAGCCATTGCGGAATTTTTTCGGGTTCGCCGGTCTTCGCCGGCTCGTCCGGCGCCGTCGAGCGGTCGGCGATATCGGCCGCCGTCTTGCGAAAGCGCAGGACTTTTTCGCCGTCCTCCTGCTCTTCGACGAGAGAGGACTTGAGCGGCTCGAAAACAAGATCGTACCAGCAGCCGGTCGGCCGCTTGCGCTCGCCGTCGGCGCCGCAAACGATCAGCCAATCGGCGGCGCGCGTCATCGCAACGTAGAGGAGCCGCCGGTATTCGTTTTCCGCATCGGCGAGAGCCGTCGCCCGGGCGGCCGCGACCACCTCGACATCGTCGTCCTTGCGTCCCGCCCAGATCATGGCATCGTCAGCAAGCCTCAGCAGCCGCGGCGGCTTCGGGCCGGAGGGCTGTGTCATCGTATCGGCAAGAATGACGATGGGCGCCTCAAGCCCCTTGGCGCCATGAACCGTCATGACACGCACTTCGTTGCGCGCGATCTCCATGTCGCGCTTCACCTCGGCGCGCGCCGCACGCAACCAGGCGACGAAACCTTGCAGGGACGGCGTCGCGCGCCGCTCGTAATCGAGGGCAAGATTGAGAAATTCGTCGAGCGCATCGTTTGCTTCAGCGCCGAGGCGCGCCAGGAAGCGATGCCGGCCGCCGCCGGCGCCAAGCACGCGCGCATAGAAAGCGAAAGGGGACAGGTGGCAAGCGGCATCCGCCAGCTCGTCGAGATACGCGGCCGCGGCGCGGAATTTATCCCGCTCGGCGGACCTTTGCGTCAGCGCCACACGCAACGACGAGCGGCCGCGTTCTGCGGCCAGCACGAACAGGTCGTCGTCGGAAAAGCCGAACAGCGGACTGCGCAGGACCGCCGCCAGCGCAAGATCGTCTGCGTGCAACAGCAGCGCGTCGGCGAGCGCCATCAAATCCATGACTGCGATGTGCTCGGTCAATACGAGGCGGTCGGCGCCGGCAACTTCGACGTGCTGGTTCTTGAGCGCGCGGATTATCGCCTCGAACAACGGCCCGCGCTGGCGCACCAGGATCAGAACTTCGCCGTAGCGCACGGCGCGACGATCGGCGCCGACCGGCGTACGGCTTTCGACCAGGCGGCGAACGGTGCGGGCGATCCGCTGCGCCAGCTTTACGCGCGGGCTTGTTTCGCTCACCGTGTCGAAGGGCGCGTCCCAGCCCTCGATCTCGACGCGTTCGTCAGGCTTCTCCGGGTCCCAGATTTCGACCAGGCTCGGCGGTGAATCCGGCAAGGCGATGTGGGGCGGAAATCCATCATTGTCCGAGGTGACGCTCGCCGCCATGCCCGGTGCCTTGAACACCTCGTCGACCGCGGCGAGCACGCTCTCGCCCGAGCGGAACGAATGCTTGAATTCGCGAAAGACGAATTCGACACCGGTGTCACGGTAGGCGCGCTCGAAATATCGGCGCATGGCGGCGAACTGCTTGGGCGCCGCGTTCTGGAACGAAAAGATCGACTGCTTTTCATCGCCGACTGCGAAGACCGTGCGCCTGACCTCGCGCGCGCCTTTCCCGGCAGTGAATTCCGCAACCAGCCGGCAGACGATGTCCCATTGCTTGTTGCTGGTGTCCTGCGCTTCGTCGATGAGGAGGTGGTCGATGCCGAGATCGAGCTTGAAATGGACCCAGGCCGCTTCGAACTTGTCGAGCAGCTCCAGCGCCTTGTCGATCAGGTCGTCGTAATCGAGCAGGCCGCGGCGCCCTTTCTCGGCAGCATAGCGGGTCAGGACCGCATCAACGACCGTCAGCAACGCTTTGCTGCGGTCGCGGCAGATCACGGCGTTACGCCGATCGAGAATGTGGCAAACCCGCGCCTGCTCCGCGCCGAGAAGCGCGACCAAAGCAGCGTCCTCGATCGCCTTGGTGACGATGGATTTGCGCGGGCTGCCTTCGTCGGTGCAAAAAATTTCCAGATAAAGTTCGATGCGGCTCGATCCCGTCAACGACGTTAGCTCGTCGAAGCGCCTCGCCTGCTCGCAATCCGTCTTGTTACCTTCCGCCAGTGCGGCGGCGATGGCCGGCCATTCCGAGGATGGCGATTAACGCATCGGTAAAGAACTCGGCCTCTATGCTTTCGAGGCTGTCCTGCGGATCGAGCCCCAGCGTGCGCGACAGGCCGTCGATCGCCGCGTCGACGCTGCCGGCGTTGCCGCGCCAGCGGATGAAGGCGTCACGGCGGCCGATCGCTTCGCGCACCACGTCGCGAAACGTCTGGTCGGCGCCGGCGGTCATGGCGATGCCGAGCGCGCGGCCGAGCGCGCTGTCGGGCTCGGCGGCGCCTTCGAGCAACGCCGCCAGCGTCAATTCTTCCAGGAGCTCCGCCTGCGCGGTCTCGTCGAGCACGGTGAAGCGGGCCGCGACGTTCGCCTCAAACGGAAACTGATGCAAAAGCTGGGTGCAGAAGGCGTGGATGGTTTGCACCTTGAGACCGCCCGGCGTCTCCAGCGCGCGCGCGAAAAGTTGCCGCGCCCGCGCCCTGCGGGCTCCTGCCCTGCCGCCCTGAGGACCGATGGCAGTGTCGAGCGCGTCGTCGTCAAGCGTGGTCCAGCGCGCCAGTTCGTCGAACACGCGCTTCGCCATGTTGGCCGCGGCCGCCTTGGTGAAGGTCAGGCAGAGGATTTTCTCAGGCTGCACGCCGTCCAGCAGAAGATTGATCACGCGCTGCGCTAGGACGTGCGTCTTGCCCGATCCGGCGTTGGCGGCAACCCACGCCGCGGCGGTGGGATTGGAGACCTCGCGCTGCAATTGCAGCACGTCGGGCGGAATGATCCTCGGCGATCGTGAATTCATGGCGCGCCCGGAATCTCGTCTTCGGGGCCGCCGGTGGCGGACCATTCCTTGACGCGTGCGAGGTGATCATAATCGCCGTAGCGCGCCTTCCACATCGGATGCACCAGAGAGCGATAGGGCTCTTTGTCGTCGTCAAACCGGTGCACCAGGGCCGAAAGTTTTTCAAAGGCCCGATCGGCCTGACTGTCCGGCGTGCCCTCCTTCTTGAAATCGAGCGGCGTGAACTCGCCGGCCTGCGCGCCGCCCTTGAGCAGCACGTAAGCAAGAGTAGACACCGAGCCACCGGGCGGAACGTTGTCGAATCCGCCCCGGCGTAGCATGGCCGCTTCGAGCGTGAGCTGCGGCGCCAGTCCGCTGCGAACCTGCTTTTCGGTCCGCGCCGAGCCGGTCTTGTAGTCGAGGATCACGTAGCGACCATCGCCATCGCGTTCGATGCGATCGGCAACGCCGCTCAGCGTGAATGCACCGTCCGTCAGCGGAATTTCGATCCGGCCGCGGACTTCGGCGCCAACAAGCGTGAGGTTCGCGCGCCGTCCGGCTTCCCAGCCGCCGAACCATTGCGCGATACGGCGGAAGCGCGGCCACCAGAATGCGCGGGCTTCCGGGAATTCTTCGAGCTTCTCGAAGTGCTGTTTCCCCATCGCGATCAGCTCGGCCGCCGGATCGGGAGGCAGACGGTTGGCGAAGTGCACACTGAACTCGTGCAGCACGTTGTGGATGAGTGTGCCACGCTCCGAAGCGCCAGGCGCTGCATCCACCTCGTCGAGCGGCGCCAACCGCAACACGTGCTTGGCGTAGATGGTGTACGGATCGCGCAGCCAGTGCTCGATCTCAGTCACCGAAAGCCGCTTCGGCCGTACCGCGCGCGGCGGCGTCGGCGCGGGGCGCGCTTCGGGCTGCACGCTTTCCGGCCGGTCAAGCGTGCGCGCCCACGCGAGATAGACTTCGCCGCGGTCAAGCGCGGCCTGCCAGCGCTGCGCGCCTGCTACGGCGGCAAGGCGCTGGACGAAGCGCGACGGCGCGGTCGGCGCGCCGCCGATCTTGGCGGCGCGGGTCAGGATCGCTTCGGGCGCGCCGAGCATTTGCGCGAAATCATGGGCGGAAAGTCCAACGCGGCGCTCCGGAAGATCGAGCCCAAGCTGCTGGCGCATCGGTCTGCTGAGCCACGCGTCGGTTCGGCTCTCCGGCGGCCACGCGCCCTCGACAAGGCCGCCGAGCACCACGCGATCGGCCTCGATCAACCGCGCTTCGAGAAGTCCGAGGATGCGCACGCGCGTCCCCGCTTGCGGCGGCGGCCGCACCACGCGGCCAGCCAGCGCTGCAGAAAACAGCTCGACATAATCGGACGGCAGAATGTTCAGCGTCGCCGCCGCATCGCTCGTCGCCAATTCGTCGAAAGCCTCGGCCAGCTTCGTGCCGTCGGAACCGGAGAAGGCGAACTCGCGGTCGCCGTCGCGCGACAACGCCGCGACAACGCCGTGGTGCCGTGCGGCAATCTCGCCGAACGCCCGCTCGTTCCTGCCGATGCTTTCCAGCGGCCGCAGCGCGTCGGCAAGCCCTCGAACAAGATCGCGCGCGGCGGAAAGTTCGCTGCCGGTGAGATTCATGCGCGGATCGGAGCGGTGCAGTTCGGACGGCTCCTTGCCGCGCGCTTTTTCGAGCTGCACGCGGAACATTTCGAGTGCACTCCCAAGCCCGGCAGTGCCGGGCCGCGGACGCGGTCCGCGCAGGATCGCGCGCTCCAGCGCCGCGACCGCGCGCGCGGTGTCGCGCTGGCCGACTCGGAACAGCGGATGTTTGAGCAGCGCGAGCAGCTTCACCGGGGCGAGTTCGCCAAGCGCCGCCTCGGCGGCAAGCCGAGCGAAGATGCCAGCCGGCGTGTCCGTGAGCGGATCGCCGGCGGAATCCTCCGCGCTGATCCCCCACCGTTCGAGCGCGGCGGTGACGCGGCGCGCCAGCGCCCGATCCGGCGTGACGAGCGCGGCGGTTTTTTCCTCCTCGACCGCCTCGCGCAGCGCGACCGCGATGGCGAGCGCCTCGTCCTCGGCGGTCGCCGCGTCGATCATGGTAATGGTGCGCAGCGCCGCGTCGGCATGCGCCTCGAAGCCGGCAGCGGCCGTGCGTTGCCGCCACAGATCCGTCGCCGCCGCCGGCCGCAATACTTCCGACACCAGCCGCTCGCGGCCCGACGGCTCGACGAGGCTTTCGACAGCATCGCGGGTGATGCCGATGCGGGCGAGCAAGGCCTGCAGCGCGTATTGGGCGTGTCCCGGCGCCGGCGGAATGCCCTTGCGCTCATCCCCGGCGATCAGTCGCCAGGAGTCATCGTCCAGATCGGTGTCGAGACCGGGCAGCACGACGGCGCCGTGCGGCAGGCGCGCGATAGTCGCGATCAATTCCGCGGTGGCCGGAATCGAGCCGGTGGAACCCGCGGCGATCACGGGGCCGTCGGTCTTGCGCGCAAGCCGCGCGGCTTCGGCCTTGATCAGCGCGTCGCGGCGCCTCGCCGGTTCGATGAAACCGCGCTCGTCCAGGATCGCCGGCCAGTTGCTTCGCGCGAGGTCCAGGAACTTCAGCGTGAGCTGCCAGTATTGATCGAGGAAGTCGGGCACGAGGCCGTCGAGCTTTGTCCACGACACGTCGCGCATCGTCATGTCGTCCATGAGCCGCGCGAGATCGTCGGAAAGCGCGCAAGCCGCGGCCGGCGTCTGGGCGACGAGCGGACTTCCGCTCGCGCCGTGGACTTCCGGCGCGTTTGCCCACTTGCGCACCAGTTGCGTCAACAACAGGCGCCGTTCGAGACCGCCGAGCGCCGGCGGAAGATTCAACGCTTCCTCGGCAATCGCGCCCATCGCTGCTTCGGCAAAGGCGATCTCGTCTTCGTCGATATCGCCGATGGCGACGATGCGCGGCAGGATGGCAGCATCGATCTCCAGCGTTTCGAGAAAGGCATCGCGGGTGAGCCGGCAGGCACGTCGCGTCGGCAGATAGAGCGTGACGGCGGCGAGCGCGAGCGGATCGTCGGCAAGGCGGAAGCCGAGCTTGCCGCCGGTGATCGCCTTGATCAGCGTCGGCAGAAACGGCGCCGACGCTGGAATATTGAAGACGCGAGGCTGCATGGCGTTGATAGTCCATCACCCAAAGATGTGCGCAAAGCACGCCGCGACGAGCGGCGGCCCGTTATCTCGTCCGCACATCCTTCGCGGCCCGCATAACGCGCGGGCAGTTCGGGATGATGCTGAGTTAGCTGATTCTAATGCGTAGCGGCGAGCGCGGCTTCCGCGGCCGCGACCGCCTCCGGCGTGCCCACATGCATCCAAATGCCTTCGAGGCGCAAGCCGTACAGGCGGCCCGCGTCGCCGGCGCGATCGAACAGGCTGGTGAGCGAAAACGCGCCGGCCGGTGCATCGGCGAACAGGGCCGGCGTCAGGATGGCCGCGCCCGCATAAACGAACGGCACCACCTGGTTCTCGGCACGCCGCCGCAAACGGCCGTCAGGGAGCATGGCGAAGTCGCCGCGCCCGGTGTAACCGATGCTGTCGGTCGTCGGCGCCAGCAACAGCAGCGCGTCCATCGCTTTCGAATCGAACGCTTCGGCAAGCCGCGTGAAGTTCGGCCTGACGCCGTCGAGCCAGACCGTATCGGAATTGACCAGAAAGAACGGTTTGCCGCCGAGCAGCGGCAGCGCCTTGGCGATACCACCGCCGGTCCCGAGCAGTTCCGCACGCTCGTCGGAGATAACGATTTGCGGCTTTTGGCGTGTAGCCAGGTGGCGTTCCAACGCATCCGCCAGGTGATGGACGTTGACGACGGCAGTTTCGACGCCGGCAACGGCAAGACGATCGAGCGAATAATCGATCAGTGACTTGTGGCCGACTTCCACCAGCGGCTTCGGGATATGGCCGTTGTACGGCCGCATCCGCGTGCCGAGGCCGGCTGCCAAAACGAAGGCGCGGTTGGGTGTCATCGTCTCCCCCGGCCGACCCTCGCATCGGCCGATTCGCCCGCAGCATACCCCATCACTGGGTCAATCGCCCGGGCCGTCTTTTGGAGCATCTTTTCGCGGCAGATTGGCGGCATACCAGGTCTTGAGGGGCGCCAGGTCCGGATGCGCCAAGGATCGTTGCAAATAGCCCAATAGGCGCGGGATATGACGCAGATATTGCGGCTTGCCGTCGCGGCGGTCGAGCCGGGCAAAGATACCCAGGATCTTGGTCGCCCGCTGTGCCGCCAGGGTTGAGTAAAGCCTCGCGAACCCGGCGGGGTCGAACCGCTGGTCGTTGAGCCGGGTGCGGACGTAGCGGCTGAGCAGCGCCACTTCGAGCTCTTCCGGCACGTCGACGCGGGCATCCTGCAACAGCGAGGCGACGTCGTAGGCCGGGGGACCGATCAGCGCGTCCTGAAAATCCAGCAGCCCGATCCTCGCCACGCTCTCCCGGTCCGGGAGCCACAGCAGATTGGGCGAGTGAAAATCGCGCAGCACCCATGTCGGGGTTGCGTCAAGCGCCGGCTGGAGCGCTTCGCGCCACAGCGCAACGAATTCCTCGCGCACGCCGGCGGCGGCCGCCGCGTCGGCGCTGGGCAGATACCAGTCGAGCAAAAGCTCGGCCTCGATCATGAAGGCTTCCATGTCGTAGGACGGAATCCGGTACTCGCGACGCGGCGCGACGGGAAGCTGATCGGGCAGCTTGCGGCGATGCAGCGACACCAGAAGATCCACGGCGACCTCATAGCGCGCCGCGATCGGCGCCGGCGGATTGCCGGCGACCACCCGCTCGTTGCCGAGATCCTCCATGATGATCAGGCCGTGGTCGAGATCGGCATGCAGGATCGCCGGCGCCGAGAGATTGCGATCGCGCAGACCCTGCGCGAGCGCGACGTAGGGAATGACATCCTCGGCGAGGTGCGCGATGGCGCTGTAGGGTTTGCCGTCGCGGACAGGCGGACCGTCGGGACGGCGCGGCGCATTCATCAGCACCACGGTCTGTCCATCAACCTCCAAGCGCTCGTAGATGCGCGTCGACGCGTCGCCTTCCATGCGCCGCCGCGGCGCGTCGCCGAGCCCGGCTTCCTCGAGGAAGTCCCGTATCTGGCCGATCCGCGCAACGCGCCGGGCGAAGGACCCATAGCCGAGGACCCGCGCGTTGCGGACATCAGCGCCGAGTTGCGGCGCGAGCGTGAAGGTAATGTCGAGGCGGTCCGGCGGCAGGAAACCGGCGGCGCGATCGGGCCATTCCAGCAGCACGATGGTGCCGACGGCCAGGTCGTCGAATCCCAATTCGGCGAGTTCCGCCGCGCCGGACAATCGGTAGAGGTCGGCGTGCACCAGCGCGAAGCGCGGCAGCTCATAGCTCTGCAGCAGTGTGAATGTCGGGCTGGGCACCTCGATCGTGTCGTTGCCGGCGAGATAACGGATCAGCGCGCGCGCAAACGTCGTCTTGCCGGCGCCGAGGTCGCCCGACAGCGTCACCAGATCGCCCGGCTCCAGCGTCGCGGCGATGTCGATGGCAAACCGCGCCGTCGCCTGTTCGTCGGGCAAGGTTACGTTGAAAGTGGTCGCGCCGGCCGGTAGTGGAAACATATCAACCGTGCATGGCAACGACGACGCAGCAGATCGCCCAGAACAGGCAATACTCGTAGCCGCCGATCTGCCACAGCCATTTTCCCCCGCTGTGGCGCCACACGGCCCAGGCAGCGACGAACAGGAACACTGCTTCGAGGGATGCGACGTAGCGCGTCTGGATCGCGAAGATCATGCCGATCGCGCAAACAATCTCGAGCGTCATGCAAGCGTAAATCCAGGCTTTGGGCGGATGAAGCCGGAAGTCCTGGTAGAGCTTGTAGGTGAATTCGAGGTTGCTCGCCTTGGAATAGAAATGCGGCAGCAGGAACAGGCCGCAAATGAGCCGCAGGATATTGAATTCATTGGTCAAATCGAAATTCTGATAGAAGTGCATGCGGCCCCCCCTTCGTGTGTTCATTATATTAGGCCGCGATACTAGGCAGCGGTCAATTTAACCGCCGCGCCGATCGGGAACGTGCACGTCACGGTCGTGCCCTCTCCGACGACTGAGGTGATTTCCACGGTGCCGCCGTGCAGTTCGACGAACGAACGCACCAGCGAGAGGCCGATGCCCGTGCCGCGATGATGCGAGCCGAGTGAGTTTGTCTCAAACCAGTCAAAGACTCTCTCCAGCATGTCGGGCGGAATCCCCGGCCCATGATCGGTCACCGCGAAAATCAGCGCGCCGGCCCGGCGTTCGGCGAGCAGCGTAACGGTCCCGCCGGGCGGCGAAAAGCTCACGGCGTTGGCGAGCAGGTTGAAAAGAATCTGCCGGACGCGACGTTCATCGGCGACGAAACTGCCGATGTCGGCGGCGGTCTGCATCTCCAGGACCAAGCCGGCGCTGACCAGACGGTCCTGCACGCCTTCGGCGGCGGCTGCCATGGTTTCGCGGATGTCGACCGGGCCGAGATTGAGCTGCATGCGGCCGGCGTCGATGGTCGCCAGATCGAGGATGTTGTTGATCAGCGCGAGCAGCGTATTTGTCGAGACAGTGATGTAGTCGAGATATTCGCGCTGCTTGGTCGCCAGCGGACCGGTGCTCGGATCGCCGAGCAGGTGGACGAAGCCGATGATGTTGGTGAGCGGCGAGCGCAGCTCGTAGGATACGTGGTGGACGAAATCGATCTTGATCCGGTCGGCGTCCTCGAGCGCTTCGTTACGCTCGCGCAACGCGCGTTCGACGTTTACGGAGTCGGTGACGTCGTGGAAGGTCACGAGCGTAGCGCCGTCCGGAAGCGGCACGGTGGTGCAATCGACGACAGTGCCGTCGCGGCGCTCGAGGCGTCCGGATATCGCCTCGCGGCTGTCGATGGCGGTAACGACCTGCCGCAATGCCTGCCAGGTGTCGCCGCCGCCGTGCAGCGGGCGGCACAGCGCCGAGATCGTCTCGATATGCGGCCGTTCGTCGAGTGTCTGCTGCGGTAGTGCCCACATGCGGGCGAAGGCGGAATTGGAGAGCCGGAGGCGACCGTCGCTGGCGAACACGACAACACCCTCCGCCAGGTTATCGAGCGTTTCGCCCTGAACGCGGATCAGTTCCTGAAAGCGCCGCTCCAGATCGAGCCCTTCGGTTACGTCGTTAAACAAGTAAGTCACGCCGCCGTCAGGATTGGGGGTGGTGACGACGCGCAACGTCCTGCCGTCCGGCAAATGCCAGGTGTGCTCCCGCGCCTCGAGCGCGCGATACGCGGCATGAAGCTGCGTTTTCCATTGGCGGAAATCCTGTTCCTCCGGCAGCTTGCGTGCGGCGCGCAACTCCTCGAGCACAGCGGAGTCCGTCGGGCCGCCTTCGAGGTAAGCGGCATCGAGATTCCACAGCGCCGCGTACGCGGCGTTGTGAAAGGTCAGTTTCTGGCTGGCGTCGAACATGGCGACGCCGGTCGAAAGCGCATCGAGCGTGCGGCGGTGTGCGTCGATCATGCGGGCAAGCGCGCTTCGCATCGTCTCGGCTTCCGTCGCGTCGACGCCGAGGCCGGCACTGCCGGCGTCGGTGCGAAAATCGAAGACGTCGAAGCTCCGCCGCGCACCGGCGACGATCGCGGGCAACCGGCCGGAATAAGCGCCCGAAGCGCCCAAGGCCCGCGCGATACTCTGGCGGGAGGAGCTGTCGAGAAGTTCGAGGTCCCGCGCGATGGCGTCGGCGGCCCCGGTCGCTTCGACCGCCCGCGCGTAAGCCGCGTTGACGAAGCTCAATCGTCCCGCGGCGTCGCGCATCCACACCGGCGACGGCAATTTCTCGACCAAGGCGCGCAGCGAAGCGACCTCCTGCAGCAGCGCCTCGTGACGGCCGGCAAGATCGAGCAGTTCGCGTTTGACGCCGCCGGCATCCTTGAGGCGGAGCACGGCGCGGCCGGCAATGGCGCGGCCCTGCGCTTCGATCGGGCGGCCGCCGAGCGTCGTGAACGCCATCGCGAAAGCTTCGCCGCGGGTGCGCAACGCGTCGACGGCCTGCTCCATCGCGGCGGCCCTGGCCGGATCAAGCCAACTCCCAAACGCCAGCACGCGGTGCGGCGCCGAAGCGCCGACGATCTCCGGATCGCCTTCGATGCTGGGCTCGTCGGAAGCCGCCGGCCAGTCGACCATCACCTGCGGTTCCGACAGCAGCAACGCGTTGGCGCGATCGATGTCGGTACGCAGCGCCGCCACCTCGTCGTGCGACGAGGTCTCAAGTCGCGACAACCGCGCCCGCGTGCGCAGCAGCATGATGGCCGTGACCACCGCGAACGTCAGCAAACCGACCAGCAGCACGAGCACCGCGACCTGGTGGCTGTCGATGCTGCGTGTCGCATCAACGACGAGTTCGTGCAGCACAATTTTCGGCTGTTCGGCAGCGCGCGCCGGCAGCGGAAGCAATGCGCCAACGGCTATTGAAAATCCGCCGCGCCACGGACGAGCAAAGCCCCCGCTCCTCCGGATCGTATCCGGCATGCCCCTTCGCCTCTGCTGGCTGTCACCGCCATCGCCAGCGGGTCCACTCGCGAGCGCACTCGCGAATCGCTTGACTTTACTCTCAAGCGGATTCGCGCCGAAAGAGTCCAGATCGTGAACGGTGCGGTGGATGACTGCCGCGGCGTAGGGAACCCGATCAATCGCCGCGATTGCTACTCTTTGCCGACGTACCGGTGGAACCGAAACCGCCGACCGCCCGCTCGGTCGCATCGAGATTTTTGGTCTCGACCAGTTTGGCCCGCCGCACTGGCGCGACGACAATCTGCGCGATCCGCATGCCGCGGCGAACGACAAATGCCTCGGTGCCGAGGTTGATCAGAATGACCTGCAGCTCGCCACGATAGTCGGCATCGACGGTTCCGGGCGTGTTGAGCACGGTTACTCCGTGCCGCGCGGCGAGGCCCGAGCGCGGCCGGACCTGACCTTCGTGGCCGGGCGGCAACGCGATCGCCACGCCGGTCGGAATCAACGCCCGCGCTCCGGGCGCAATCTCGACCGGCGCGTCTTCTGGGACGGCGGCCAGAAGATCGAGGCCGGCCGCCAGCGCGCTCTGGTATTCCGGCAGCGGCAGGTCGGCGCCATGCGGCAGCCGCACGATCCGCACTTCTATCTGGTCACTGCCGCTCATCGCTTTTTATCCGTCAGCGTGTCGGCAATCCGCTCGATCAACGCGCGCGCAACTTCGTCCTTGGTCTGGGGCGGCCAGGACTCAACGCCGTCCGCGGTGACGACCTGGATCGTGTTGGTGTCGCCGCCCATGATCCCGGTCGCCGGCGAAACGTCGTTGGCGAGAATCCAGTCGCAGCCTTTTCTTGCCAGCTTCGCCTTGGCGTTGGCGACGACGTCATCGGTCTCGGCGGCAAAACCGATGACAAGGCGCGGGCGGCCCGATTTACGATGGGCGATGGTGGATAGAATATCGGGATTCTCGACGAGTTCGATCGTCGGCGGCCGGCCGTGTTTCTTGATCTTGCCCTTGCTCGCCTCAAGCGGCCGCCAGTCGGCGACGGCCGCCGCGAATACGGCGACATCGGCTGGCAAGGCCTTCTCGACCGCCGCAAGCATTTGCCGCGCAGTTTCGACGCGAACCACCGCCACGCCGGACGGATCGGGCAGGTTTACCGGGCCGCTGATCAGGGCAACCTCGGCGCCGGCCGCCGCTGCCGCCGCTGCGATGGCGTGGCCCTGCTTGCCCGAGGAGCGGTTGGCGAGAACCCGGACCGGATCGAGCGGTTCGCTCGTCGGTCCCGATGTAACGAGCACCCGCTTGCCCGCGAGCGATCCGGCGCCGCGTAGTATCGCCTCGGCGGCGGCGACGATTTCCAGCGGCTCGGCCATCCGCCCGGTCCCGGCCTCGCCGCGCTCGGCCATTTCGCCGGAATTCGGGCCAACGACACGAACGCCGTCCGCCGCAAGCTGCGCCAGATTGCGGTGCGTCGCCTTCGCCTGCCACATGTGCGGATTCATCGCCGGCGCAATCAGGACCGGCTTGTCGGTCGCCAGCAAAATGGCGGTGGCCAGATCATCCGCAAGCCCGTGCGCCATTCGGGCGATAAGGTCGGCCGTCGCCGGCGCGATCACGATCAAGTCGGTATCGCGCGCCATGCGGACATGGCCGACATCGAACTCGCTGTGCGGATCGAACAGATCGGTGTAGGCACGCTCCCCCGCCAGCGCACCTACCGCAAGCGGCGTGACGAAATGCTGCGCGGCGGCAGTGAGAACGACGCGCACCTGCGCGCCGCGGTCCTGCAGGCGGCGGATGAGATCGAGCGATTTGTAGGCGGCGATGCCGCCGCCGATGATGAGAAGGACGCGCTGCTTTTCCTTCGCCGCCGCGGACGACTGGTGCGGCACCGGATGCGCGGGCGGGTTGATGAGGTCCAGCGCTTCGCGGCCGGTTTCTTCGGCCGCCTGGCGCAGGATGACGCGAACCTCGTCCTCCATCGAGCGGCCGTGCCGGGCCGCGCGCAGCCGCAGCAGCCGCTTGAGCTTGTCGTCGAGTTGCCTAACCGTGAGACTGGCCATCGCGCCTGCCCTCAAGACGCCGTTCTAGCACCCTGATGATTGCATTGCAATCAACGCAATCACCGGGTCAGCAGCAGCACGATCCACAACAGCAGAGCGGCGATCACCCACAGAGCGACGACGGAGCCACGGTTGCGGCGGGTATCGGCCTTGTCGATCTCGGCGATGGTCTGCGGCGACAAGGTGAGGCCGTCGCGGGTGACATCGTCGAGCCGGTCGAGCACGCGCGCGCCGCGCGTCAGGAGACCCGGCACCTGGCTGGCAAAGCGGCCGATCTCGCCCACGCCCTGCACGGCGCCCTCGATCTTGCCGGCGGGTCCGAGATATCGCGTCATCCATTCGCGCACGACCGGTTCGGCGGTGGACCACATGTCGAGCTTCGGATCGAGTGAGCGCGCCACGCCTTCGACCACCACCATCGTTTTCTGCAGCAGCAGCAATTCCGGCCTGGTGCGCATGTCGAACAGGCCCGTCACCTCGAACAGCAGCGTCAGAAGCCGCGCCATCGAGATATCTTCGGCGGTGCGGTTGTGGATCGGCTCGCCGATGGCGCGGATCGCCTGCGCAAAACTTTCGACTGAATGGTTCGCCGGCACATAGCCGGCCTCGAAATGAACCTCGGCCGCCCTGTGGTAGTCGCGCGTGATGAAGCCGTAGAGGATTTCCGCGAGGAACAGGCGTTCCTTCACGCCCAGCCGGCCCATGATGCCGAAATCGACAGCGATCAGTTTGCCGTCGTCGTCAGCAAACAGGTTCCCCGGATGCATGTCGGCGTGAAAGAAGCCGTCGCGCAAGGCGTGGCGAAGAAAGGTCTGGATCACTGCGCGGGCAAGCTGCGGCAGATCGAGCCCCTTGGCCTGCAGGCGCGCGCGGTCCGACAGCGGCGTCGCGTCGATCCATTCCAGCGTGAGGACGTCCTTGCTGGTGCGGTCCCAGTCCACCGTGGGGACGCGGAAGTCCGGATCGTCCCTGGTATTCTCGGCCATTTCCGAAAGCGCGGCAGCTTCGAGACGGAAATCCATCTCCACCGTCACCGAACGCCGCAAGGTGTCGACCACTTCGACCATGCGCAGCCGCCGCGCCTCGGCGGAAAGTTTTTCGGCGCGGCGCGCGAGATCCATGAAAGAACGCAGATCGACGCGGAAACGACGCTCGACGCCGGGCCGCAGCACCTTGACGGCGACGGCCCTTGGACCATTCGCGGTCGCCACCTCAGCGCGGTGCACTTGTGCGATGGAAGCGGCGGCGAGCGCCGGGCCGAAACTTGCAAAAATCGCGCTGACGGGTTTGCCAAAAGACGCCGCGATCACAGCTTCCGCCTGTTCCTGCGGGAACGGCGGCATCTGATCCTGAAGCCGCTCGAGATCCTTAGCCAGCACCGGACCTACCACGTCCGGCCGCGTCGCCAGAAACTGGCCGAGCTTGACGTAGCTTGGACCGAGCCGGCCGAGCGCGGTCGAGAGCCGCGTGCCGGGCTCGCCACTCGACGGCCGCTCGACCAGGCGCACAACGCGGATCAGCGGCCGCGCCGAAGGCGGCAGCACCGCCGGATCGATCGCGCCGAAAACGCCCTCGCGGGCGAAAACGAAGCCGGCGCGGCCGAGGCGGAAGAAACTCGCGAGCGCCGAGATCACAAACGCCAGCCGGAATGCAGCGCCACGATGCCGCCGGTCATGAGTTGATGGGAGACGCGTACAAAACCGGCCGCACGCATCATGCCGGCGAATTCCTGCGGCTTCGGGAAGCGGCGGATCGACTCCACCAGATAACGATAGGATTCAGCGTCGCCGGCGACGGCACGGCCAAGCACGGGAATGACGTTAAACGAATAGAAATCGTAGAGTGTGTCGAGACCGGGAACCGTCACCGCGGAGAATTCGAGACAAAGAAACCGACCGCCGATGCGTAGCACGCGATAAGCCTCGGCCAGCGCCGCCTCGATCCGCGGCACGTTGCGGATGCCGAACGCGATGGTCACGGCATCGAAGCTGCGATCCTGAAACGGCAAAGCCTCGGCGTTGGCCTCGGAAAAGATCACCGCCTCGCCAAGCCCCAGCGCCCCGGCGCGCTCGCGGCCAACGGCGAGCATGTCCGGATTGATGTCGCAGACGGTGGCGCGTGTTTCCGCACCACCCGCCGCGATGACGCGAAAGGCGATGTCGCCGGTGCCTCCGGCGACATCGAGCAGAGCAAATGGTTTATGCTTCGGCGGATTGACTGCAGTAACCAGCGCCTCTTTCCAGGCGCGGTGCAGCCCGAGCGACATCAGGTCGTTCATCAGGTCGTAGCGGCGCGCGACGCTGTGAAACACATCGTCGACCAGCGCCTGCTTGTCCGCCAGCGGCACTTCCCGCGCGCCGAACGACGCCGTGTCGTCCATTGTTTACTTTCCCCGTTTGACCAAACCATAGCGCGGCACCGTCAACGACGCTATCTCTGGAAAAATTAACCCTGTTGCGAAGCAAGGTCCGGTCGAGCGATGCCCGAACTGCCCGAAGTCGAGACGGTGCGCCGTGGTCTTGAGCCGGCGATGGAAGGCGCACGCTTCACCAAGGTCGAGGTCCACCGCGGCGATCTGCGCTGGCCGCTGCCGAATGATTTTGTACAACGTCTGCGCGGCAAGACGGTGACCGGCCTCGGCCGGCGGGCGAAGTATCTGCTGGCCGACCTCTCGTCCGGCGACGTGCTGCTGATGCATCTCGGCATGTCCGGCTCGTTTCATGTTTTTCGCGACGCCAAACCCGGCGAAGCCACCGGCGACGGGACGCTCGGGCGCTACCATCACGAACGCAGCAAGCACAAGGCGCACGATCACGTGGTGTTTCACATGTCCTCGGGCGCCATCGTGACCTTCAACGACCCGCGCCGCTTCGGTTCGATGAAAATCGTCGCGCGCGGCAAGCTCGACGCGGAGCCGCTTCTGAACCGGCTCGGCCCCGAGCCGCTCGGCAATGCCTTCGACGCCGCGATGCTGGCGCGCGCTTGCGCGGGCAAGAAGACGAGCCTCAAGGCCGCGCTGCTGGACCAAACAATCGTGGCCGGTCTCGGCAATATCTATGTCTGCGAGGCCCTGTACCGCGCGCGGCTGTCGCCGAAACGCACCGCCGCGACAATCGCGACCAAAGCCGGCGAGCCGAATGATCGCGCCGAACGGCTCGTGGACGGCATCAAGGCCGTGCTCAACGACGCGATCAAGGCCGGCGGCTCTTCGCTGCGCGATCATAAACGCACCGACGGCGACCTCGGCCTTTTCCAGCACCATTTCAGCGTCTACGACCGCGAAGGCGAACGATGTCCGACGCCCGGTTGCCGCGGCACCGTCAAGCGCATCGTGCAGAATGGGCGCTCGACGTTTTATTGTCCGGTATGCCAGAAATGACCCCGGCAAAGACAATTCCGGGACACACCATGAGCTACGAAAACATCATCGTCGAAAGCCACGGCAAGGTCGGGTTGATCCGGCTCAATCGCCCGCAGGCGCTCAACGCGCTCAACCGCGCGCTCATGCATGAATTGACCCGTGCGCTGGATGCGTTCGAGTCGGACGGCAAGATCGGCTGCGTGGTGATTACGGGCTCGGAAAAGGCTTTCGCCGCAGGCGCCGACATCAAGGAGATGGCCGACAAGACCTTCGCCGACGCTTTCCTCGACGACTTCGCCGCGACCTGGGATCGCGCCTCCACGGTGCGCAAGCCCGTGGTCGCCGCGGTCGCCGGATTTGCTCTCGGCGGCGGTTGCGAACTCGCCATGCAGTGCGATCTCATCATCGCCGCCGACAACGCGAAGTTCGGCCAGCCGGAAATCAAGCTCGGCATCATTCCCGGCATCGGCGGCACGCAGCGCTTCACCCGCGCGGTCGGCAAAGCCAAAGCGATGGACATGATCCTCACCGGCCGCATGATGGACGCGCAGGAAGCCGAGCGTGGCGGCCTCGTCGCCCGCATCGTGCCGCTGGCGAGCCTGATGGACGAAGCGATGAAGCTCGCCGAAACCATCGCCTCGATGTCGCTGCCGTCGGTGCTCGCGGCGAAGGAAGCGGTCAATCGCTCGTTCGAGACGACGCTCGCCGAAGGCGTGCGGTTCGAACGGCGGGTGTTCCATTCGCTGTTTGCGTCGGCCGATCAGAAGGAAGGCATGGCGGCCTTCATTGCCAAGCGGCCGCCGAAGTTCGAGAACAGATAGTCACTTCCGTACGCAGATCACCCGCACCACGGATTGGGCCGCCGGTGCTGTTCCGGCCGCGGCGAGCGGCACATGCTGCGCCTGCAGGAACGCGCGGATCGCGCCGCTCGGCACCAGCGTCGCCGACTGACTTGGGGCGCCGCCGCCGGCGACAGCGATTGTCTTGAGGTCCGCCATGCCGGCCACGCGGCCTTGTGAATCGACGACGGCTGCACCGGCAAAGCCGGGTTTCGGCGCCGGCTCGATGCCTTGCCCGGCCAGGCGCGCGATCGCGATAGTGACCGCCGCTTCGCCGGCCTGTCCGATCGGGTCGGCAACGCCGGCCAGCGCGACGTCGCCGGACTGGGCGGCATCCTCGGCGAGTGCGGCAGGGGAAAGATTACGTGCACCATAGAGCCGCAGCAACGCGAGGCCGTTCGTCTTGTCCTCGGCGATGCGCGCGGCATGACCGAACGGCGGTACCGTGATGGCCTGGCAGTCGTCAACGGTGTGCGCCGGCGCGATCAGATCGCCATCGCTGCTGACCACGATCGCGGACCCATATTCCACCGCACGCCGCAGGCCTGGCGGCGCCGGTGCACTGGGATCGGGAAATCCGGTGAATGCGTTGGCAATCGCAATGGAAACCGGTTCCATCGTGCCCTCGGTCGCCTGGTCGTAGAGGATGGTGACGCCGCGCACCTCGCTGCCGCGCGCGTCGGCGCGAACAACAAAGTTCTTCAGACCCTGTACGCCGGCGATAGTGAAAGAGTCGGGCTTGAGCGCGCTGGACGCAATCTGCCGGTGCGCGGTTTTCTTTTGCTCATCAAATAGCGCCGGCAGCGCCGCCTCGGTCAGG
Organism: uncultured Alphaproteobacteria bacterium; assembly: GCA_963850245.1. Lineage (GTDB taxonomy): Bacteria > Pseudomonadota > Alphaproteobacteria > Rhizobiales > Xanthobacteraceae > BOG-931. The sequence continues at coordinate 770,348 of CAWKLA010000008.1, forward strand.
CGAAAGGTCTCGACCTGAATCTGGCCCTGCGTCGACGTCCAGCGGTTGCCGGAGCGTGATGCGTTCACGTGCGGCACAAGCTTTTCCGGCACGCCGAGGCGCGCGCCCGTCACCGGATCCTCGACCAGCCGCCAGCCGACGGCCTCGGCGGAGAAAACCGGGACCGCGGCCATCGGATCGCTGTTCTCTTTGCGACGGCTCGCCTGTTTTGAAGGGGGCTTTTTCGCCGCCACGGATGGCGCGGCCGGCGATGCTGCCGGATTGCGGGCGTCGGCATCCGTTGCAAGCATCCACGCGCCCGCGACAATGCCGACAAAAATCGCCACTTTGAAGGTCATAGCCCACTCGCCGGGACGAAAGCCTATCCGAACGCGGCGCGATCGCCAATCGTCTCGCGGCTGCTAACGGCGCGCTCCGGCGTCGCGCATAAAAAGCGAACCGGCGCGGGTGGTTACGGGCGCCATTCACGCTTATCTTGAAAGCCATGCTCAGCACCGACGAGTTGCAACGCTACGCGCGCCACATCGTGCTGCCCGAGGTCGGCGGGCCCGGACAGGCCAAGCTTCGCCGCGCCCGCGTGCTGGTCGTCGGCGCTGGCGGCCTCGGCGCGCCGGTGCTGCTTTACCTCGCCGCCGCGGGCGTCGGCACGATCGGCGTAGTCGATGACGACGTGGTCGCGCTGTCAAACCTCCAGCGTCAGGTTATTCACGCCACGCCTGATCTGGGGATGCCAAAGGTGGACAGCGCTGCCGCCATGATCCACCGGCTCAACCCGCACGTCGAAGTCGAGACTTACGGGACGAGGCTCACGGCGCAGAACGCGCTCGATCTGATCGGACGCCACGATCTGGTCGCCGACGGCTCCGACAATTTCGCCACCCGCTATCTCGTCGCCGATGCCTGCTACTTCGCGCGCAAACCGCTGGTGACCGCGGCGCTCGGTCCGTTCGATGGCACGCTCACCACCATTCGCGCCCACGAGCGTGGCGCCGACGGCGAACCAAATCCGACCTATCGATGTCTGTTTCCGGAGCCGCCGCCGCCCGGCACCGTTCCGGCTTGCGCCGAGGCCGGAATTCTCGGCGCACTCGCTGGCGTCGTCGGCTCCATGGCGGCGCTCGAGGTGGTACGCGAGATCGTTGGTTTCGGCGAGGGTCTGGTCGGGCGCCTCGTCATGCTTGACGCACGCGCGATGCGGTTCGAGACGCTGCGCTACAGCTGGGATCCGGCAAACCCGCTGACCGGCGAAACCCCGACGATCCACGATCTCGCGGCGCACGCCTGACGCTTAGGGCCCTTCGACGCGTCACCGATATTTGATGATCGCTTTTGGCGGTGCGGGCTAGCGTGCACCGCTGGCTGTTGTCACAATCCGGGCTCGATCTTCAAGAGCGCAAAGCCTTCGAACAGCCTGTAGTCAGACCTGCGGCGAGAGGCGCGGCACTTGATCGGGTCTGATCGTGATCGTGCGGAAATATTCCGATTACGAAAGTCCGGCGCATGAGAGAGAATCCCTTGGGCAATGCGTGGTCGTTCCTCACGGACGACCGCTGGTTGACGCCGGTGTTCTGGCTTCTGCTCCTCGGTGCCGCCGTAGCCGCGGTGCTGGCTTGGCGCGGCGATCCAACACAACGCTCGGTGCGGCACATCGGTATCTGTCTGCTCCGCATCATCGTCGGTATGATGTGGTGGCAGCAGTCGCTTTGGAAGGTGCCGCCCCATTACGACTGGGGCCTGATCCACTGGATGGAAGTGATGGTCGAGCATGCCTCGACGCAGCTGCAAAGCAACCTGGTGCGCGACATCGTCCTGCCTAATATCGCCGTGTTCGGGCCGCTGGTCTACGCGATCGAGGTTGCCATCGCCGGCTCGCTCATACTTGGATTGTTCACACGGCTGAGCTCGGCGTTCGGTGCGCTGATGGCGATCAACCTTTGGTTGGGACTCTACAATGCGCCCAACGAATGGCCCTGGACCTATATGTTCCTGGTCGTCCTGGAACTGCTTTTCCTGCTCGACCCGCCCGGGCGCAGCCTGGGTATCGATGCTCTCCTTTGGCGCCGCCAAGCAACGTCGAAAGATGTCTCGCCGGCGCTTTCCCTCGTTGGTTAGAAAATCGATCGTGTCCGCCTAACGCAGGGCTCTTGCAACCACGTCGAGGATCGTCAACGCCTCGGCCGTTCCCTCCGCTTCGCCTTTCTCGAAATCCAGGTCGGCGAGCCCCATCGTGTTGGTGACGTGCGCGAGACAAAGGACCGTCCTGTTACGCTGCCGCGCGAATGTGTAGAGCGCCGCTGCCTCCATCTCGACCGCCAGCACGCCTTTGGCGCGGGCCACTGCGACTGCCGCAGCAGTTTCGCGGAACGGCGCATCCGTTGTCCAACTCGGGCCGACATAGGCGCGCAGGCCGGCGTCCTCGATAGCTCGCATCGCCAATTCAACGATGTGAGGATCGGCTTCGGCGAAGACATCGGGAGCGGCGTAGTGATAGCTGGTTCCTTCGTCCCGCAGCGCCCGGTCAATCACGACAAAATAAGGAGGGCTACCGGCCGGCACGATTTGCCCGGCCGAGGTCAGGCTGATCAGGATGCGGCAGCCGCATGCAAAGAGTTCTTCGGCGACCAGAACCGCGAAAGGCGCACCGACCGCGCACGCAACGATGCCAGCGGTCTGACCCGCGAGCGGAAAACTGTACAGATCGGTGTGGTAACAGGGCCAACCGTCGAAACGCCTGGCCTCGCCGACACTTTTCAGGCGGCGAACGATGTCGCCATCCGGATCAAGGACGCAGACCGGCGGTACATCGACGGTGGCCAATCCCTTCTGACGGCGCGCTTCCCGCAGCAAAGCGGCCGGTTCGAACACCGATGGCGCATCCGGTTGCTTATTGTCGAGAATTGGAGGCGAAGACAAGCGATCTCCTGCTGATTGAAAGGTCTGACCTTCATTGCCAGATAGGGACGGACGATGAGTTCTTCGAGCCGGGCCAATATCATGAGCAACAACGAACGGCACGCCCACTGGGAAAACGTCTACCAAACCAAGGGCGAGCGCGACGTCAGCTGGTTCCAGGAAAGCCCGGAAATCTCCCTCGATCTCATTCGCGCGACCGGCGCCGGCTCTGATGCCTCGATCATCGATATTGGCGGCGGCGCGTCGCGGCTGGTGGACGCGCTTGCCGACGAGGGATACACGGCGATCACCGTACTCGACCTTTCGGAAAAGGCGCTTGCGACGGCGAAAGCGAGGCTTGGCGCGCGCGGCGCCGGCGTCGAATGGATCGCCGCCGACGTGACCACCTGGGAGCCAACCCGGACCTACGACGTTTGGCACGATCGCGCCGCTTTTCATTTCCTGACTGAAGCAAAAGATCGTGCCGCCTATGTCGAGCGTTTGCTGCGCGCCGTGCGTCCGGGCGGACATGTGATCATCGGGACATTCGCTCCCGACGGTCCCGAACGTTGCAGCGGGCTGCCGGTGGTCCGTCATGACGCGGCGGCGCTCGCCAGGGCGCTCGGCCCATCCTTCGAGCCGATCGAAAGCCGCAATCAAGCGCATCGGACGCCCGCGGGCGCCATCCAGCAATTCCAGTTCAGCCGTTTCCGCCGTTTGAGAGCGGACGAAGCAAACCGCTAGCTATTTGCTCCACGTCGCCATGATGGTCGAACCCTTGAGCACCGACCATTTATTGTCGCCGGCCTTGACCACCGTGAAGCAGTGGTCCTGAGCGCCCTTCCAGGCGGTGCAGAAGCCGTCCTTCGAAAGCTTCCAGGTACCCTCGCCCCTGCTGCCGGTGCCGATGGGCTGGCGCTTCATCTTGCCGTCCGCCATGAACGTCATCTTGAACTTGAGGCTGGAGGGCGTCGTTGCCGTAAACGGCTGGCCGTTGAAGAAGGTCGCCTGAATGTCGGCCGGTGCAAGCTTCGCCGGCGGCGGGGTGGCCGGGGCGGTAGCGGGGGGCGGCGCCGCACTGGCCGGCACGACGTTGAGGGCGGCGACGGCAAGACTGGCCGCGACGGCCGCCACGACTGCGCGCATTGTAAGCCTCCGAAGAACGGCGAAGTACATCATGATAGGCGATCGCGCAGGATTCGCCATCGCTGTTTGCGACGCGCTACCGCGCCTGGCCATGATAAACGCTGTTTGGCCGCATGTCGGTGGCGGAAGCCACCCGGTTGGACATGTTGAAGAAGCCGAGCAACGGCGGCGATGTCCCAGATGTCGCGGTCACCGAAACCCAACCGCCGCAGCCGTTCCCGATCCTCCTCCTCGACGCGCCACGGTTCGGCGGTCAGCTTCACGGCAAAGTCGAGCATGGCGCGCTCGCGCGGCGACAGCCGCGCGGCGCGATAGTTCATCGCCATCAGTTCGCCGAGCGCCGGATCGCCCGAAAGCTGGCGAACCGCCGCGCCGTGGGCCACGAGGCAGTAATAGCAGCGGTTGTGCGCGGAAACTGCGACCGCGATCATCTCGCGCTCGAGCTTGCTCAAACCCGACGGCGCCAGCATCAAATCGTTATACATCGCGACGAAGGCCGAAAGCTTGTTCGTGTCGAAGGCATAGGCCTTGAGTACGTTCGGCACGAAACCGAGCTTTTCCTCACATTTGGCAAAATACGCCGCCATTTCCGGCGAAAGTTTCTCCGGCGGCAGGTCCAAAGCGGTAATGGCCGTGTCGTCGCCCGCCGTGGCGGGCGGCCGGGGTTTGACCGTCCGGGCGACGGGAGTCCGGCTGATAGCGGCGGTTTTGCTCGTTCGTTTGCCCATTGTTGCTCCGTTGCGGCGGTGAAATTTGCTCAATACGCGGCGGTGGACGAGCCCGCATTATAGATTGTTGCAGTGGCGGATGGGCGCGCCGCGCGAGTAGTATCAGGACGAATCGGGCCCGCGAGAGCCGAGAGGGGAAAACATGGCCGTGCAGAACATTCCACGCCCCCATGAGGATCCCTCGAAAGAGACGCTTGTGGGCGCGGCAACCGCGGTGCTTGCCGGACGCCGGCGCGATATCCCGCAGGATTTTCTCGCCGAGCTGTACGGCCGCGCGGTGCCCGACGATCTCGAGCACTACAGTTCGGAAGAGCTCGCAGCACTCGCCGAGCAATCGTGGTCGTTCCTGCTCGAGCGCAAGCCCGGAGCGCCCAAGATCGCTTTTACGTCGCTGCGTTCGGCGCCCAATCTGGCGGTGCTCGAAATTCTCAACGACGACATGCCGTTCCTGGTCGACTCGGTGCTCGGCGAGATCGGCGAACGCGTGCTCGACATCCGGCTGCTGGTGCATCCGGTCTTCACCGTCGAGCGCGACGATGCGGGAAGGCTGACGGCGTTCAAGGGAACGCACAAAGCGGAAGGCCGCCGCGAAAGCTTCATCCACATTCATGTCGCCGGCCTCGACGATGACGGACAGCGGGCGGAGATCGTCGCGGCACTGCAGGAAGTCCTCGCTGATGTACGCGTGGCCGTCGCGGATTGGCGGCTGATGCTGGCGTGTGCGAGCGACGTCGCCGCGGAATTAAAGGCCAACCCGCCGCCGCTGCCCGCCGAGGAGATCGCCGAAGCGATCCAGTTTCTGCAGTGGATAGCGGCGGACAATTTCACCCTGCTCGGCGCGCGCGACTATGCCTACACCGACAGCGAAGACGCCCTTGAACCCAAATTCGAGACAGGCCTTGGCCTGTTGCGGTCGCATGAGATGCGGCTGCTGCGCCGCGGCGACCAGCTTGTGACGATCACGCCGGAAATCCGCGAGTTCCTGAACGAGCCGAAGCTCCTGATCATGACCAAGGCGGCGGCGCGCTCGCGCGTGCACCGGCGCGTCTTTCTGGATTATATCGGGGTGAAGCGTTTCGACCGCGACGGCAAGCTCGTCGGCGAATGTGTGCTGTGCGGGCTGCTCACCTCCACCGCCTATACGCGCTCGGTGCGGGCCATTCCCTATCTGCGGCGCAAGGTCGATCGCGTCATCAGCCGCGCCGGTTTCGATCCGTCGAGCCATTCAGGCAAGGCGCTGGTCAATGTGCTGGAGCACTATCCGCGCGACGAGCTGTTCCAGATCGACGAAGACACGCTCTACGAGTTCGCGCTAGCGATCCTTCAGCTTGACGAGCGCCCGCGCGTGCGGGTTCTGCCCTGGCGCGATCGCTTCGACCGCTTCGTGTCGGTTCTGGTCTACATCCCGCGCGACCGCTACGACAGCGAGATCAGGGCGAAGATCGGCGACTATCTCGCCAGGACCTTCAACGGGCGCATGCGCGCCTTCTATCCGTTTTTCCCGGAAGGCCCGCTGGTGCGGGTCCACTTCATCATCGGCCGGTACGAGGGCGAAACGCCGGTCGTCGAGCGCGCTGTTCTCGACCGTGCCGTCGAAGCCATCGTGCGGAGCTGGACCGACAAGCTGGAAGAGGCGCTGTCGCTGGCGCATCCGTCGCAGAGCGGCCGCGCCCTGTTCGCCCGTTACCGCGAAGCCTTCCCGGTGGACTATCGTGAAGTCTACACGGCGGCTTCCGCCGTTTCCGACATCCGCGTTGTCGAGGCGCTCACCGCCGAGCATCCGCTCGGGGTAGAGATTTATCGCGATGGCAAGGCGCAGCCGGCAAGTGCCGGCCTCAAGGTCCTGAGCCGCAGCCGGCCGATCCCGCTCTCCGAACGGGTGCCCGTGCTGGAGAATATGGGCTTCCGCGTCGTCGACGAGCGCACCTACCACATCACCCCGCACGACGCCGCCGATGTCTGGTTCCACGACATGACGCTCGAAAGCAGTTCGGGCCAGAAGCTGGAGCTGGCCGCGGTCAAGGAGCGGCTCGAGAGCTGCTTCCTCGCGGTGATGGGCGGACGCGCCGAGAATGACGGCTACAACGCGCTGGTGCTCGGCGCCGGACTTGTCTGGCGCGACGTCGCCCTGATCCGCACGCTGTCGCGTTTCCTCCGCCAGGTCCGGGTGCCGTTCTCGCAGGATTACATGTGGGCGACGTTGCGAAAGCACGCCGGCGTCGCCGCGCAGATCGTCGAGCCTGTTCCACACCCGGTTCGACCCGCATCTCGGCGCCCCGCCGGACGAACGCACGGCGCGCGAGGTCTTCATCACATCCTCGATCGAAACCGCGTTGCAGGCGGTCGACAGCCTCGACGAGGATCGCATCCTTCGCCGTTTCGTCAACGCGGTGCAGGCGGCGATCCGCACCAACTATTATCAGCTCGGTCCCGACGGGCAGCCGAAAGATCTCATCGCCGTCAAGTTCACCAGCGGCAAGCTCGACGGGCTGCCGCTGCCGCGGCCGCTCTACGAAATCTTCGTCTATTCGCCGCGCGTCGAAGGCGTGCATTTGCGCTTCGGCAAAGTGGCGCGCGGCGGCATCCGCTGGTCCGACCGGCCGCAGGATTTCCGCACCGAAATCCTCGGCCTGGTCAAGGCGCAGAACGTGAAGAACGCGGTGATCGTGCCGGTCGGCGCCAAGGGCGGCTTCGTACCGAAACATTTGCCCGCAGGGGGCCCGCGCGAGGCGATCCAGGCGGAAGGCACCGCGTCCTACAAGCTCTTCATCTCGACGCTGCTCGACATCACCGACAATATCGGGCTCGGAACAACCGGCGTCGTGCCGCCGGCCAATGTCGTTCGCCACGACGGCGACGATCCCTATCTCGTCGTCGCCGCCGACAAGGGCACCGCGACCTTCTCCGACATCGCCAACGAACTCGCCATCGCCCACGATTTCTGGCTCGGCGACGCCTTCGCATCGGGCGGCTCCGCCGGTTACGACCACAAGAAAATGGGCATCACCGCGCGCGGCGCCTGGGAATCGGTCAAACGGCATTTCCGCGAGATGGACGTCGATATCGGCAGGACGGCGTTCACGGTGGTCGGCGTCGGCGACATGTCGGGCGACGTATTCGGCAACGGCCTGCTGCGCGAGACGACAACCAAGCTCATCGCCGCCTTCGATCATCGCGACATTTTCATCGATCCGGATCCCGATCCGGATCGCAGCTTTGCCGAACGCAAGCGGCTGTTCGACCTGCCGCGTTCGAGCTGGCAGGACTTCGACAAGACGATCATCTCCAAGGGCGGCGGCGTTTATCCACGGACCGCGAAGGAGATCAGGCTTTCCGAGGAAGCGCGGAAGCTGTTCGGCGTCGGCGAGCGTCTGACGCCGCAGGAATTGATCCGGGCGATCCTGACGGCGCCGGCCGATCTTTTGTTCTTCGGCGGCATCGGCACCTACATTCGCGCCTCCGACGAGAGCGACGAGGCGGCGGGCGATCGCGCCAACGATGCCATCCGCATCGCCGGCCGCGACCTGCGCTGCCAGGTGATCGGCGAAGGCGCCAATCTCGGCATGACGCAGCGCGGCCGCATCGAAGCGGCGTTGCGCGGCGTGCGGCTCAATACCGACGCCATCGACAATTCGGCCGGCGTGAATACCTCCGATATGGAGGTCAATATCAAGATCGCGCTGAGCATCCCGGTACGGGATGGCCGGATGACGACCGACGGCCGCAATGCGCTGCTCGCCGGCATGACGGATGAGGTCGCGGCCCTCGTGCTGCGCAACAATTATCTTCAACCGCTTGCGCTGTCGCTTTCGCAACGGCGCGGCATGGAGGATTTCGGCTTTCTGCAGCGGCTGATGCAGACGCTGGAAACGCGCGGACTGCTCGACCGCGCCGTCGAATTTCTTCCCGACGATGCCGTGCTCGCCGAACGCCGCCGGCGGTCGCAGACCTTTACCCGTCCCGAACTCGCGGTCCTGCTCGCCTACGCCAAGCTCACGCTCTATGACGAGTTGCTGGAATCCCCGGTGCCCGACGATCCTTATCTTGGCCGTGAGCTCGGCCGCTATTTTCCGAAGGAGATCGCCGCACAGTTTCCCGACGCGCTGGAGCATCACCGGTTGCGCCGCGAGATCATCGCCACACAGCTTGCCAATTCGATGATCAACCGCGGCGGCCCCTCGCTGATCGTGCGCATCGCCGATCAGACCGGCGCGGCGCCGGCGGCGATCGCGTCCGCCTTCGCCGCGGTGCGCGACAGCTACGGCATGACGGCGCTCAACACCGCGATCGACGAGCTCGACAACCGGATTCCGGGAAAGCTGCAGCTCGATCTCTACGCGGCGGTGCAGGACCTGCTGCTCGACCGCATCATCTGGTTCCTGCGCAACGTCGAACTGGCGAAGGGTCTCGCCGACGTGGTTGCGCACTATCGCGACGGCATCGCCGCGGTCGCGGCTTCGCTCGACGATGCGCTATCGCCGGAAGCGGCGAACGCGCGCACAGCGCGGCGGAAGGAACTGGCGGATGCCGGCGTGCCGGAGGAGCTTGCCATCCGCATCGGCAATCTCGGGCCGCTTGCGTCAGCGACCGACATCGTCCTGGTCGCCGACCGCACCGGCAAAGCGGTAGGCGAAGTCGCGGCGACGTATTTCGCCACCGGCGCGTTCTTTGGTCTGGATCGAATCGCCAGCGCCGCGACCGCCATCCCGATCGCTGATTATTTCGACCGGCTGGCGCTCGACCGGGCGCGGGATTCGATCGGCGACGCCGAACGGCGATTGACCGCCGCGATGGTCGGCAACGGCGCTGCCGGCGCTGGCGCGGTCGAGGCGTGGGTAGCGCCGCGAAAAGGCGAGGTGGAACGCATCCGCGGAGCGATCCACGAGATCGCTGGTTCCGGACTCACATTGTCGAAACTGGCCGTTGCGGCGAGCCTGCTTGGCGATCTGGTGAAGCAATAGGCGCGCGCCGGAGCCGCTCGTCCCCCGATTTTCAACAAGAGAGAACCCCAAGCAGATACGCGCCTGGGGTTCTCAAGTTGTTGCCTCAACTCAGGCTTATGAAACCGGGCGGCGGGGTGTCGGGGGGGATGGGGAGCCGCTCGGTCTGCCTTATGTTTCGCACATATTGCGTACGCGTCTCCGATGCAATGGAGTTCACGGGTTAGTGTTACCCGGTGCGGCAAAACGCCCACTTTTGCGAGGGTTGCGGCGGCGCGGCGGCGGGCCGAGGGTCGTCAGCGTTGATTGAACGACAATCGCTTGAACTTCCATTCAGATCGCGCATTCACATCGGGAAAAACATTTTCACGCCGATGCTGCGATGCACTGCAACATTTTTAATTCACAACAAGATTCGCCTTGTGCCGATGCGCGAGCGCTGAAAACCGCTTAGATTAATATTTGGCAATGTCGATGAGAGATCCAGCGCACTAACGATCAAAATCCGATCGTGATGGCGGCGAGGTTACGCTGTGAGCGCGGTTAACTCGATGCAATTCTTATACACTTTGTCCGGCTTTGTTGTCGGATTACTGGTCGGCGTCACCGGCGTCGGCGGCGGCTCTTTGATGACTCCGGTGCTGATCCTGCTGTTTGGAATTCATCCGGCGGCCGCAGTCGGCACGGACCTTCTGCATGCGGCGGCGACAAAGACTGCCGGCAGCATTGTTCACGGCCTCAACGGCACCATCGATTGGCGCGTGGTGCGGCGGCTTGCCACCGGCAGCATCCCCATGACGGTGCTCACCATCGCGGCGATGAGTGCGCTGGACATCAACGGCACGGCCGGCCGGAATTTTGTCAATGCGGCGCTTACGCTGGCGCTGATCGTCACTGCCGTGGTGCTGATCTTCCGCGATCGGATCGTCGCCCGTTATGCGGCGCGGCTGCGCGGCCTGGAGCCAAAGCATGTCGCAGCCCTGACGGTGGCGGTTGGCGGTGCACTCGGAACGATGGTTTCGATATCCTCCGTCGGCGCCGGAGCCATCGGCGTGACCTGTCTCATTCTGCTGTACCCGCAACTGCCGACCGTCAGAATTGTCGGAACGGATATTGCGCACGCGGTGCCGCTGACGCTGGTTGCCGGCATCGGGCACTGGCTGCTGGGTTCGATCGACCTGCAGGTGTTCGCGCTGCTGATCATGGGGTCGGTGCCGGGAATTTTGATCGGCAGTTATGCTGCCGTCCGCATCCCGGAAACCGCGTTGCGCGTTGTTTTGGCAGTCGCGCTAATCGCGGTGGCGACCAAGCTGTCCTTTGGCTTCTTGCCGACACCAGGCAATGTTGTGGCGGTGCAGGCGCCGCCGGCGCATTAGGGCACGCTCCGGAAAATCGGAGCGGGTCTGATCCGCATCCTCAGACGACGAGGGCCCGCTAGGCGTCGCGACCGCTTTCGGGCGATCCGTAGCGATGCAAATCGCTGCCGTGGACGTCGAGCCATATCTTGGCCCGCTCATGATCCGGACAAAGGCGCTGCACCAGGCGCCAGAACCTCGCGGAATGATTCATCTCGATGAGATGGGCCACCTCGTGCGCGGCGAGATAGTTGAGCACGAAGCTCGGCGCCAGGATGAGCCGCCACGAATAGGACAGGACTCCTGCAGTCGAACACGATCCCCAGCGGCTCGCCTGATCGCGTACCGACACCCGCTTGATGGTAACGCCGAGCGCGCCGGCGAAATGCCGGCTCGCGGCTTCGAGTTCGCGCTTGGCCTCGCGCCGCAGGAAATCGCCGACGCGCCGGTCGATGTGCGGCGCCTCGCCGGCGACGCAAAGCAGCAACTCGCTGCTTTCGTCCGCCTCGGTCCATACCGTGCCGCGCGCGCCGCGCCGATGCGCAATCCGGTGCGGCGTGCCGCGCAGCGGAACCACGATGCCATCGGCGAACGGCACCGCCTTCGGCAGCCGCCCGAGCCGCGCCGCGATCCAGCCGCCGTGCTTTTGCGCGAACGCGCGCGCTTCTTTGAGCGTGCCGCGCGGCGGAATGGTGAGGATGACTTCGCGGGTCGCGGCCTGGATGCGGAGGGTATAGCGGCGGGCCTGCCGATGACGCCGGACGCGCACGAGATAGATCGAGCGGTCGAAGACCACTTCGATGGCCTGAGGCTCACTCGGCCGACGGTAAAGAAGTGCACGATACGACATGGCCGACGACCCCGAACTCCACCACCCGGAGCCGAGTGTGCCATATCCGAAGAGCTTGCTAGTGCCTTTGATTAGGGCGGCGCAAGTATACAACATTTTGGGGCCAGACTGAGCGCACTACCCTACATAACGTATTTTAAGCAATGAATAAATCTTCATATCTTGGCGAATATGGCACCCCAAAAATTGACGCCGATGATTCCGAAATAGCGCTGAAATCTCAGAAGCTTGCCGCAGCGGCGGCCATCCGGTGACGGATTTGTGCGGTAAACCGGGCACAAGTCCGGCGGTCACCAACGTCCGGTTGCGGCTCAGTTGAGGCTGTCGGCGTGCGTGCGGGTTGCGCTGCTGGGCACCGGGCGTCCGGCGGCGCCGTTTTGCTTGCGCCGCGCGTTTTGGCCGGCCGACAGGATGAAGTCGGCGATGCGCGGCGCAATCTCGGAGCGAAAGCGCGATCCGTTGAACACGCCGTAATGGCCGACGCCAGGCTGGAGCCAGTGCGCCTGCCGGTCGGCGGGGAGGTTGACGCACAGGCGATGGGCTGCCTCGGTCTGCCCGACGCCCGAAATGTCGTCGTGCTCGCCTTCGATGGTCAGGAGCGCGGTGCGCCTGATCTGACCCGGATCGACGCGGCGGTCGCGATGCATCATCTCGCCCTTCGGCAGCGCATGCCGCACGAAGACCGTATCGACCGTCTGCAGATAGAACTCGGCCGCCAAATCCACGACCGCGAGGTACTCGTCGTAGAATTCCTTGTGCTTTTGCGCCGAGTCGCCGTCGCCCTTCACCAGATTCCTGAACAGGTCGCGATGGGCCTCGATATGCCGATCGAGGTTCATGCTGATGAAGCCGTTGAGCTGCAGGAAGCCCGGATACACGTCGCGCATGAATCCGGGATTGGGGAACGGCACCTTGGTGATGACGTTGCGGCGGAACCAGTCGATGCCGCGTTTCTGGGCCAGCGCATTGACGGCCGTGGGGTTAGCGCGGGTGTCGATCGGTCCGCCCATCAGCGTCATGGAGGTTGGCGCATAGGGATCGCCGTCCGCCTCCATCAGCGCGACGGCGGCAAGCACCGGCACTGCCGGCTGGCAAACGGCGACGACGTGGGTATCGGCGCCGAGTGCATGAAACATCGAAATCACGTAGTCGATATAATCGTCGAGATCGAAGCGCCCTTCGGACAGCGGCACCGTGCGCGCGTCTTGCCAGTCGGTGATGTGCACGTCGTGATTGGGAAGAAATGCCTCCACCGTTCCGCGCAGCAACGTCGCGTAGTGTCCCGACATCGGCGCGACGATCAGTAGCCGCGGCTGCGGACGGCGCGGCTGGTGTTCGATCGCACGCTCGAAGCGCGTCAGCCGGCAGAACGGCCGCTCCCATACGGTCGTCATATGGATCGGCACGCGCTCGCCGCCGACCAGCGTCGACGGGATGCGCCACTCCGGCCGGCCGTAACGGCGCGTCGAACGCTCGAAAACTTCGGCGGCCGCGGCGATCGATTTTCCGAAAGTGGTCAGATAGAGCGGATTGAGCGGGTTCTTGAAAAGCAACCGTGTCGCATCGGCGACCGCACGTGACGGGTTCAGCGCCGCGTGGCTCATCTCATAGAGCCAATAGAGCGGCATCGAAAACAAGGCGCCGCCCGGCATCGCGGGCGCGCCGCCAAATTCCCCGATCGCCATCTTAGATCCCCGGCCGTCTTGCTGCATTGCAGCAATATCAGACTGATCTGTCATATCACGATCATAAAAGCAATTTTTTCCTTCTTCTTTAAGATGGGGAGACCGGGCCTGATCCGCGCGTTTTCGGCCCCGGAGTGCGGCTATTCGCCCGTTTGCATCAGCGAACCGTGCCGGCGCGCGGCCTGCAGCAGCTTGAGGAAGCCGAAAACGCCCGCGGCGAAGAACAGCACATTGAGCCCGAGCGCATGCAGCATGAGGTCGGCGCGAAAAGTATGCTCGATCAGCAGCGCGCGCATACCCTCGAACACATAGGTCGGCGGCAGCGCCCATGCCGCCGGCTGCAGCCAGACCGGCAAGGTAGTGACCGGGTAGTAGACGCAAGTCAGCGGCATGAACAGGAACATGATCGACCACGCGAGATTTTCCGCGCCGAGTCCGTTTCTCAGCACCAGCCCGGAAACAAAAATCCCGACTGCCCAGCTCGTGAGCATCAGGTTGATGAAAAACGCCACCAGCGCGAAGCCGAGACCGTAAAGATTGAAGCCGAAAAAGATTATCGCCAGCAGCGTCACCGGAACGACGCCGATCGCCAGCCGCACGATGCTCATGACCATGAGCGCGGTGACGAATTCCATCGGGCGCAACGGGCTCATCATCAGATTGCCGATGTTGCGCGACCACATTTCCTCGAGGAACGAAATCGAGAAACCGAGCTGCCCGCGGAACAGGATGTCCCAGAGCAGCACGGCGCCGATGAGCGTGCCGGCCGCCTTGGCAAAAAGGCCGCCATTCTGCGCGACGTAATACTGGATGAAGCCCCAGGTGATCATCTGCACCGTCGGCCAATAGATCAGCTCGATCAGCCGCGGCCAGGACGAGCGCAGCAGATACCAGTAGCGCAGCATCATCGCCGCGACGCGGCGCGGCGAAAACGCCAGCGCGCCCTCCATGGTCATGCTCATTGCGCGGCCTCGCGCACTTCGTCGCGGCCGCGCGCAACGTCGAGGAAAACCTCCTCGAGCGTGCGGCGGCCGTAGCGCGACAACAGCCGCGCCGGCGCGTCGTCGTCCTCGATGCGGCCCTGCTTCATGATGATGACGCGCTCGCACAACCGTTCGACCTCGGCCATGTTGTGCGAGGCGAGCAACACCGTGGCGCCGCGCTGGCGGCAGTAGCGTTCGAGATGCGACCGCACCCAGTCGGCGGTGTCGGGATCGAGCGAGGCAGTCGGCTCGTCGAGCAACAACAGTTCCGGCGAGTTGATGAGCGACTTGGCGAGCGAGACCCGCGTCTTCTGGCCGGCGGAAAGTTTGCCGGTCGGCCGGTCGAGCAATTCGGTCAGGTCGAGCGCCTCGGCAAGCTCTTCGATCCGCTCGGCGAGGTTCCGCACGCCGTAAAGCATGCCGAACACCTTCAGGTTCTGCCGGATCGTCAGCCGCATCGGCATTTCGACATACGGGCTTTCGAAATTCATGCGCTGCAGCACCCGGTAGCGCTGGTCCGGCATCTGCGCGCCGAGCACTTTCACGCTGCCGGATGTCGGCGAGAGAAGCCCCATGATCATCGAGATGGTGGTGGTCTTGCCGGCGCCGTTGCCGCCGAGCAGTCCCGTGATCGAGCCGGGCGCGATCGTAAACGAGACGCCGTCGACCGCCGGTGCGTTCTTGTAGATTTTGACGAGGCGGTCCGCTTCTATGGCTGGCAAGGCAGGCATGGTCCGCGCAGATGTGGCGTGTATGGCGGATCGAGGCAAGAGGCGGGCAAAGGAAGTCGCCACGTGGACCGCGACCTGTTCCTGGATCACCTCCTGCGGGCGAGCGCGCGCTGCCGGGAATTCACCACGCGCTTTGTCGTCGATCTATTGCCCCAAATCTTCGGCGCCCTGGCGGTCGGCCCGCAACGCGTCCGGATGCGGCATGGCGATAACGTTGTAGCCGGAATCGACGAAATGAACCTCGCCGGTGACGCCGGACGAGAGGTCGGAAAGAAGATACAGGCCCGCGCCGCCGAGTTCCTCGAGTGTAACGCCACGATGCAGCGGCGAATGACGCTGCTGGAACGCGAACATCATGCGCGCATCGCCGATGCCCGCACCTGCCAGCGTGCGGATCGGCCCAGCCGAGATGGCGTTCACCCGGATCGCCTGGCCGCCATAGTCCACCGCGAGATAGCGCACCGACGATTCCAGCGCCGCCTTGGCGGGACCCATGGCGTTGTAGTTCGGCATCGCGCGATCGCCGCCATTGTAGGTCAGCGTCAGCATGGCGCCGCCATTCGGCATCAGGGCCGCGGCGCGCTTGGCGGCTTCGGTGAAGGCGAAGCACGAGATCAACATGGTGCGCAGGAAATTCTCACGCGTGGTATCGGCGTAACGCCCGGTGAGTTGCGTTTTGTCGGAAAAAGCAATGGCGTGAACCAAAAAGTCGAGCGTTCCCCAGGTCCGCCCGATTTCGGCGAACACCGCATCGACGGAACTGATATCCTCGACGTCACACGGCAGCACAAGATCGGACTTCACTGACGCGGCGAGCGGTTTGACGCGTTTGGCGAGGGCGTCGCCCTGAAAGGTGAAAGCGAGCGTCGCGCCATGCGCCGCCAGCGTCTTGGCGACACCCCAGGCGATCGAGTGGTCGTTTGCGACCCCCATGATCAAGCCGCGTTTGCCGTGCATCAAACCCTGCATGCCGACACACCCATTTCAGTTTCATTCGGGAAGGGAAACTTACGCATCCAGCCGTTTGAACACGATGGAAGCGTTGGTGCCGCCGAAGCCGAAGGAATTCGACAGCACACAGCCGAGCGTCACGTTGTCCCGGCGCTCGCGCAGGATCGGCATGTCGGCGAAAGCCGGATCGAGGTTCTCGATGTTGGCGCTCTCGCTGATGAAGCCGTTGTTCATCATCAAAAGCGAATAGATCGCCTCGTGCACGCCGGTCGCGCCCTGCGAGTGTCCGGTGAGCGACTTGGTCGCCGAGATCGGCGGACACTTTTCGCCCGCGCCGAACACCTCGCGGATCGCCTCCATCTCCTTGAGGTCGCCGACCGGCGTCGAGGTCGCGTGCGGATTGATGTAGTCCACCGGTGGCTTTACGCCGTGCAGCGCCATGCGCATGCAGCGGGCCGCGCCTTCGCCGGACGGCGCGACCATGTCGACGCCGTCGGACGTGGCGCCATAGCCGGCGAGTTCTGCGTAAATCCTGGCGCCGCGCGCTTTGGCGTGTTCGAGTTCTTCGAGCACCAGCACGCCGGCGCCGCCGCTGATGACGAAGCCGTCGCGGTCGGTGTCGTAGGGCCGCGACGCCTTGGCGGGCGTGTCGTTATATTTCGACGACAATGCCCCCATGGCGTCGAACAGAACCGTCAACGTCCAGTCGAGATCCTCGCAACCGCCGGCGAACATCATGTCCTGCTTGCCGTACTGGATCAGCTCGTAGGCATTGCCGATGCAATGGTTCGACGTCGCGCACGCCGACGAGATCGAATAGCTGACGCCCTTGATCTTGAACCACGTGCCCAGCGTTGCCGAGGCGGTCGAAGACATCGCCTTCGGCACCGCGAACGGTCCGACGCGTTTCGGACCCTTGGTGCGGGCAGTGTCGGCAGCCTCGACGATGGTGCGCGTCGAAGAGCCGCCCGAACCCATGACAATGCCGGTGCGCTCGTTCGAAATCTCGTCCGGCTCGAGACCGGAGTCGCGGATGGCCTGCTCCATCGCGACATGGTTCCAGGCGGCGCCGCCGCCGAGAAAGCGCATGGCGCGGCGATCGACGGATTCCGTCGGGTCGAGCGTCGGCGCACCGTGGACGTGGCAGCGGAATCCGAGCTCGGCATATTTGTCGGCGCGGACCACGCCGGTTCTGGCCTCGCGCAGCGAAGCCAGAACCTCCTGGGTGCTGTTGCCGATGGACGAGACGATGCCCATTCCGGTGACGACCACCCGTCTCATCTTCGCCTCGTTAAATTCGTTCCGCTGCGAGCGGCGGCCGGTTCAGGCTTCGCCGGTCTGCGGCGCGGCGTCGTGAAACAGCCCGACCTTGAGATCGAGAGCACGATAGATCACCGACCCGTCGGCCGACAGCCAGCCGTCGGCAATGCCGAGCACAAGTTTCGAACGCATCACACGCTTGATGTCGAGGCCGTAAACCACCTTCTTCATCGAAGGCAGTACCTGGCCGGAGAACTTGACCTCGCCCATGCCCAGCGCGCGCCCCTTGCCGGGAGCGCCGAGCCAGCCGAGAAAGAAGCCGAGCATCTGCCACAGCGCATCAAGGCCAAGACATCCGGGCATCACCGGATCGCCCTTGAAGTGACAAGGGAAGAACCAGAGATCGGGCTTGAGTTCCAGCACGGCGCGGACCAGTCCCTTGCCGTATTCGCCTCCGACTTCCGCGATTTCGGAAATGCGGTCGAACATCAGCATCGGCGGCAACGGCAGTTGCGGCCCTTGGGCAAAAAGCTCGCCCCGCCCGCATGCCAGCAGGTCCTCATACTCGAAGTTTGCACGCCGCTCTTGCATCTCCGACTCCGCCGCCCCTGACGTCCCAATGCTTGACCGGCGATTCCCTAACACATGGGGTCAGGGTGGCAAAGCCGCACCTCCCCGGGTTGCCGGTCGCTGCCGGCGCCGCGTTGCGGCGGCCTCGGGCTAGTTTATAATGATTTCACTTGTAACGATCTGCCATCCGCCTTAGAAATCACGGTAATGCGGCATCAGGTATGGCAATGATTCAACGTCCAAACACCTCCGGGGCTCCGGCGCCTGCGGCTCCAACCAGCTCCGGCGATCTCACCGGCTGCCCGTGGCATGACGTGAAAGCGAAATTGCGCGAGGTCGGTCTGCGGCCGACGCGGCAACGCATGGCGCTCGGCTGGATCCTGTTCGGCAAGGGCGACCGGCACGTGACCGCGGAAATGCTTTACGAGGAAGCGAACCACGCCAAAGTGCCGGTGTCGCTGGCCACCGTTTACAACACGCTGCACCAGTTCACCGACGTCGGCCTGCTGCGGCAGGTCGCAGTCGACGGTTCGAAGGCATACTTCGACACCAACAATTCCGAGCACCATCACTTTTTCATCGAAGATCGCAACGACCTGATGGACATTCCATCGTCGGACGTCGTGGTCGGCAAGGCCCCGGTTCCGCCGGAAGGCTACGAGATCGCCCGCATCGACGTGGTGGTCAGGCTGCGGCGCAAGAAGCGCCAGTAATTTAAGAAGCGCTGGCGATCACCGGACTATTCGATTTTCTCGTCCGGATAGACGCCCCAAAGGCGGTTTTGCTCGATCCAACCATCGAAACCATCGCCGATGAGGCGACACCAGCCGCCCGTGCAGTGCTTGATCGATCCGAGAACGCCTGACTGCAATTGCGCCGTCACCGGGCTCTGCGTGTCGGGCTTGGCATGCAGCGACGCCAGTTCGGTCTTCGATTTCAGTTGCACCGCCGCCGTGCGCTTGCCGGAGAGCAGCGAGTGATAGACCCATCCCTCGGTGCCGTCGGAGTCGCGGATGCGCCTCCAGTTTTCGAATTCCGCGGTGATTTCCACCGGCCAGCCGACGCGTGTGTAGATCCAGGCAACGTCGTGGTCCTTGTCGGGCCCGCCGCGCACATTGACACGATCCGTCTTGAGACTGACGAAGCGCGGCACCGGCAGGCCGCTCGTCGGCGCATCGCTGCCCGCACGCGCAGTCGCGGCGAACGAAACGGAGACGATGGTCGCCAAGAAAGCGACCATCAAAGCGATCCTCGCGGCCCGGACCGTGACGATCATGAACCCGCCGTGCTGCGGCATTGCCATCAACCAAGTGCCCAAATGCGAAGCGAAGCGGGGAACGCCGGGGAGCCCGGCCCGCTTTGTCGGAGCGCAGCCATCTGCTAGAGAGAAACGATGAGCCGCCCCCCGGTCCTGAGTGTCGGCGAGGGCGGTTAATGAGACCTGAACGGGCGGAAACGTCAAAGGGCCTGGCAAGCGGCGGGGCAGCGAATGGCATCGGGTAAAAAGCTGCTGGTTGTTGTCACCCGAAAGCTGCCGGACAGCGTCGAAACGCGCATGTGCGAGCTGTTCGACACGCGCCTCAACCTCGACGACAAGCCGATGAGCCAGACAGACCTCGCCGAAGCGGCCAAGGTCGCCGACGTCATCGTGCCGACAGTGACGGATCAGATCGACCGGGCGGTGCTCGGCCAATCCGGCGAGCAGCTCAAGCTGATCGCCAATTTCGGCAACGGCGTCGACCATATCGATGTCGCGACCGCGCTGCAGCGCGGCATTACCGTGACCAACACGCCAGGCGTGCTCACCGAAGACACCGCCGACATGACGATGGCGTTGATCCTCGCAGTGCCGCGTCGGCTGGCCGAAGGGGCGCAGGTGCTTACCGGCGACAAGGAATGGACCGGCTGGAGCCCGACCTGGATGCTTGGCCATCGCATCTGGGGCAAACGTCTCGGCATTGTCGGCATGGGTCGCATCGGCCAGGCCGTCGCGCGCCGCGCCAAGGCATTCGGACTGCAAATCCACTACCACAATCGCCGCCGCGTCGCGCCACGCATCGAGGAAGAGCTCAACGCCACCTATTGGGAGAGTCTCGACCAGATGCTGGTCCGCATGGACATCATCTCCATCAATTGCCCGCACACGCCCGCCACCTATCATTTGCTGTCGGCACGGCGGCTCAAGCTGATCCGGCCCGAAGCCTATGTCGTCAACACCGCGCGCGGCGAGGTCATCGACGAGAACGCGCTCGCCCGCCTGATTGAAACCAACGAGATCGCCGGCGCCGGCCTCGACGTTTTTGAGCACGAGCCCGCGGTCAGTCCGAAGCTCGTCAAGCTGGCGCGCGCCGGCAAGGTGGTTTTGTTGCCGCATCTCGGATCGGCGACAATCGAAGGGCGCGTCGATATGGGCGAGAAGGTCATCATCAACATCAAGACCTTCATGGACGGTCATCGGCCGCCGGACCGGGTTTTGCCATCGATGTTGTAGGCGTTAAACGCGAGCGCGGGCGGATCGGTGCGGATTGGAACGCCAGCCCCACCCGCCTCGCTGCTTTGCTCGCTCGGCTCCCCCTCCCCACTGGGGAGAGGGAAAATGAAACGGATGCGACAATTCAAGACCACGGCGCGAAGGCTTCGAGCATCGCAGACGAGCGCTGAAGTCATCCTCTGGAAGGCTCTCCGCAATCGCCGACTGGCCCGCTGGAAATTTCGGCGGCAGCACGCTATCGATCGCTATATCGTCGATTTCGTCACGATAGCCGGCAAACTGATTGTCGAGATCGATGGACCAACCCATTCGAACCCAGAGGCAGTGACGCACGACGCCGAGAGAACGCAAATTTTGAATTCTCTCGGATTCCATGTTGTCCGCGTCACCAATATTGACGTGTATGACAACCTCGATGGCGTGCAGGAAATGATTGCCTCAACGCTCGGTTCGGCGTGAGGTGTCAATGCTGGTCCACCTCTCCCCGACGGGGAGAGGTCGGGAGCACAGCGAGCGGGTGAGGGGGAATAGGGGGTGCCGGTGTGCAACAAAAACTGACCGTGGAAGAGTTCATGGTGCCGGCGCACGATCCCGGCATCGAAATCTTCGTGCGCAACAAGCGGCCCGCCGGCATGGCGAACTTCCGGCCCGAGCGCACAGTACTGTTCGTGCACGGCGCGACCTATCCGGCGCACACCACGTTCGATCTGAAGCTCGATGGCCTCTCGTGGATGGATTACATCGCAACGCGCGGCTACGACGTTTATCTGCTCGATCTGCGCGGTTACGGCAAATCCACTCGGCCGAAGGAGATGGCGCAGAAGCCCGACGCCAATCCGCCGATCGTGCGCACCGATACTGCGGTCAAGGACATCACCGCCGTTGTTGATTTCATCCTCGCGCGGCGCGGCGTTCCGCGGCTGGTTCTGCTCGGCTGGTCATGGGGCACCTTCTCGACGCCGACCTACACGATCGCAAACCCGGACAAGGTCGAACGTCTGGTGCTCTATTCGCCGATCTGGATCGGCCAGACCGGCCGGCTCCAGCAAACCGATCTGGGCCGGATCGACGCCTACCGCACCGTGACACGCGCACAGGCGCACGCGCGCTGGTATGCCGGCGTGCCCGAGGAAAAGAAGGCCGCCAATATTCCGGCGAGCGTCTTCAAAACCTGGGCGGATGCGACCTGGGCGACCGACCCGGACGGCGGCAAGCTCGACCCGCCGGTTATCCGCGCGCCCAACGGCGTCGTGCAGGACTGCATCGAAACCTGGTGGGCCGGCAAACCCTATTACGATCCGGCCAAGATCACGGTACCGGCCTTGCTGATCACAGCCGCATGGGATGTCGACGTGCCGGCTTCGATGGCGCGGACGTTGTTTCCGCTGTTCGTCAATTCGCCGGGCAAGCGCCTCGTCGAACTGGCCGAAGGCACGCACAGCGTCATGATGGAAACGAACCGCTTCGAACTGTTTGAAGCGGTGCAGAAGTTCCTCGATGAGGGCGGCGTACAAGCGTAACCCTGTTGCCGGCAGCAGATTCCGCGCCCGACCAAAAACTTCTTCTCATCGCTCCACGCACCAAATGAATTGCCCAAGAATTTGGAAAAACAGCTAAAGAGTTTTCGCTCCTGAAAACATATGATGGGCGTCAGGCAACTTCATGATTGCCGCTTCCAGGAGAGAAACAATGGCGCTGAAAGACATCATCGTAGCGACGCAGTCTGATCTGCGCGCTAACGCCGATCACGCGGTCGCGGTTTTTTCATCCGACTCGCGTCAAGTCGAGGGCTTGCGAAGTGAAGCCAAAATCCGGCAGTTTTCCCTGACCGTCGATGAACCTCCGAACCTTGGCGGGACCGACGCAGGTCCGAATCCGGTCGAACTCGTGCTGGCGGCGCTCGGCACATGTCAGGAAATCACCTACCGGGCCTACGCGACTGCGCTCGGCATCCCGCTCGAGAGCGTCTCGGTCAAACTGGAAGGCTCGCTCGATCTGCGCGGCTTCTTCGCCGTGAAGGACGGCGTTCGCGCCGGCTTCAACGAGGTCCGGGGCACCGTCGAGCTGAAAAGCAGCGCGCCCGCCGCCGATCTCGCCAAACTGAAAGAAGTGGTCGACGCGCACTGCCCGGTGCTCGATATTCTGCGCGCACCGGTGCCGGTTGACCTCAAGCTGAAAACCGAGCGGGCGGTCCAGGCGGCCTGACCGGGTCGTCACTTCAGCAAAGGCACAGACCTCACGTCATTGCGAGCGTAGGCGAAGCAATCCAGTCCCCCATTCTGGATTGCTTCGTCGCTTCTCTCCCCGCAATGACGACGATGTGCCAGTTGCCGGCACAAAGCACCGCGGGGGAGGGAAACGCTCGTCCGCTACAACGGCACGGCGAAGTAGCCGAGCGCCTCTTCCAGCTCTTCTTGCTCATATCCGAAATGCGAGCGCACGACACGATCGAGCGCGAGGAAGACCGTCTTCAGCGCCGCAAAGGTTTCTGGGCCGGGCTCCTTGACCGCCTTGATGGCTTGGGCGTGCAGCCTCTCCAGCAACTGATGCACGATCTCGTGCTCCTGGCTCAACCGCTCGACGACGCTGCGCAGGCCGTTGCTGCCCTCGCGGAGAATGGGAAAGATGCTTTCGTCTTCGATCGAGTGATGTAGCGCCAGCAGGTGACATTCGCGGCCGCACAGGTTGCCGAACTTCCGATAATTGGCGGTCATCTGCATCGAGGAAATGGCGTCCACCAGGGCGGCCGCGCCTTGTTCGCCCGCTTCGACCCGCTCCATCATCGACCGCACCTCGTTCATCTGCGCCAGGTGATAGTCGTGGATCAGCGCCAGGCTCTTGCCATGGCGCCGCTGTGCCTCGGTGATGCCTTCGATCCGGGGAGCCTTCGGACGCGTCGCGTCGTCGAGAAGCTTGATTTCCGAGCTGGTTTCATCACCCGCCATGCCGCCGGCCACCCCTTTTGCCAGCTGCGAAAGCCCGCAATTGACCCCCCGCGGCCTTTCGTGTCACGTCCCGGGCCTTCATTGGCATGATCTTTTCCGAAAACCAGCATCCATTTTTCGGGATCATGCCCTAAATAAAGCGTCGGGAAGCATCGCACCTCCAATGGCTATCGAACGTTACAACGCCGCCGAGGCGGAGGCCCGCTGGCAGAAAATCTGGGACGAGCGCGGCATCTTCGCCACGAAGAACGACGACGTGCGCAAGAAGTACTACGTGCTGGAAATGTTCCCCTACCCGTCCGGGCGCATCCATATGGGGCACGTGCGCAACTACACCATGGGCGACGTGGTGGCTCGGGTGAAGCGCGCGATGGGCTTCGACGTGCTGCACCCGATGGGTTGGGACGCCTTCGGCATGCCGGCGGAGAACGCCGCGATGGAGCGCAAGGTCCATCCGAAGAAGTGGACCTACGAGAACATCGCCGCGATGAAGGCGCAGCTCAAATCGATGGGGCTGTCGCTGGACTGGAGCCGCGAAATCGCGACCTGCGATCCGGCCTATTACAAGCACCAGCAGAAGATGTTCCTCGACTTTCTCGGCGCCGATCTGGTCGAGCGGCGTAAATCGAAGGTCAACTGGGACCCGGTGGACCAGACCGTGCTGGCGAACGAGCAGGTGATCGACGGCCGCGGCTGGCGGTCCGGCGCGGTCGTCGAGCAGCGCGAACTGACGCAGTGGTTCTTCAGGATCACCGAATATGCGCAGCCGCTCCTCGATGCTCTGGAGACGCTCGACCGCTGGCCCGAAAAAGTGCGGCTGATGCAGAAGAACTGGATCGGCCGTTCGGAGGGCTTGCTGGTGCGCTTCGCGCTTGACGCCAGGACCGCGCCGGGCGGCGAGACGGAACTCGAAGTGTTCACGACGCGGCCGGACACTTTGTTCGGCGCGAAGTTCATGGCGCTCGCGCCGGATCATCCGCTCGCGGCGGCGGCGGCGAAGAAAAATCCGGCGCTCGCGGCTTTCATCGAGGAATGCAAGCATCGCGGCACCGCGCAGGCCGAGATCGATACCGCCGAGAAGATGGGTTTCGACACCGGCATCCGCGCGCTGCACCCGTTCGACAAAAGCTGGACGCTGCCGGTTTACGTCGCGAACTTCATCCTGATGGACTACGGCACTGGCGCGATCTTCGGCTGCCCGGCGCACGATCAACGCGACCTCGATTTCGTCAACAAATACGGCCTCGGCAACACCCCGGTGGTCTGCCCGCCGGGCCAGGATCCGAAGACCTTCGTCATCACCGACACCGCCTATGACGGTGACGGCCGCATGATCAATTCACGCTTCCTCGACGGCATGACGATCACGGAGGCGAAAGAAGAGGTAGCGAAGCGGCTGGAAAATACGTTTCTCCCTCCCCCTGGAAGGGGGAGGGTCGGGGTGGGGGTCAACGGCGCTCAAGATGACCCCTCCCCGGACCGCTTGCAGCGATCCGACCCTCCCCTTCCCGGGGAGGGTGACGAACGTGCGAACCAGCCCGTCGCCCAGCGACAGGTGAACTTTCGCCTGCGCGACTGGGGCATCTCGCGGCAGCGTTATTGGGGCTGCCCGATTCCGATCATTCATTGCGAGTCGTGCGGCGTGGTGCCGGTGCCGGCGAAGGATCTGCCGGTGACCCTGCCGGAGGACGTGACGTTCGACCGGCCCGGTAATCCGCTCGACCATCATCCGACGTGGAAGCACGTCAAATGTCCGCAATGCGGCGCACCGGCACTGCGCGAGACCGACACGATGGATACGTTCGTGGACTCGTCGTGGTATTTCGAGCGCTTCACCGATCCCTGGATCGAGACCGCGCCGACTGACCGTCCGATGGTCGATACCTGGATGCCGGTCGATCAGTATATCGGCGGCATCGAGCACGCCATCCTGCACCTGCTCTACAGCCGCTTCTTCACCCGCGCGATGAAGAAGACCGGTCATGTCGGCGTCGACGAGCCATTCGCCGGCCTGTTCACGCAAGGCATGGTCGTGCACGAAACCTACCGCACCACGGACGGCGAATGGGCGTCGCCGGCCGAGATCAAGATCGAAACGCAGGGCGACGTGCGCACCGCGACGCTGATCGAGACGGGCGAGCCGGTCGAGATCGGCCCGATCGAGAAAATGTCGAAGTCGAAACGCAACACGGTCGATCCCGACGAGATCATCGGCGGCTACGGCGCCGACGTGGCCCGCTGGTTCATGCTGTCGGATTCGCCGCCCGAGCGCGATGTGGAATGGACCGAGCGCGGCGTGCAGGGCGCGTGGCGTTTCGTGCAGCGGCTGTGGCGGCTGGTCGGCGAGGTGGCCGAGGTGGCGAAATCGGCGCCCGCGGAGCGGCCGGCCGCCTTCTCGCCAGCGGCCGTGGCGCTGCGCAAGGCGACCCATTCCGCCCTCGCCAGGGTCTCAGATGACATCGAAAAGCTGCACTTTAATGTTTGTGTGGCTGCGATTTACGAGTTCGCCAACAAGCTCTCGGGGGCGGTCGGCGACGTCGGATCGGACGAGGGGTCGGACGGAGGGGCAAGCGGTCCGGGTGGTTCCAGTCTCACCCCGGACCTGCGCTGGGCGATGAGCGAAGCAGTTAACGTTCTTGTGCAACTCTTTAACCCGATGATGCCTCATCTTGCCGAGGAATGCTGGGCCATGCTCGGCCACCAGACGCTGGTGGCGGAAGCGGCCTGGCCGCAGGTCGAGCGCGATCTGCTGGTCGAGGACACGCTGACGCTGCCGGTGCAGGTCAACGGCAAGAAGCGCGCCGACATCACCGTTCCTCGGGGCGCTGCCAACGCCGATATCGAGAGCGCCGTTCTTGCGCTCGACGCGGTAAAAAGAGTGCTGGACGGCAAGGCGCCGAAGAAGGTCATCATCGTTCCGCAACGGATCGTCAATGTCGTGGCGTGATTTTTTGGGTGCAGCGTGGCCGATGCGGCTTGCCGTGGTGTTTATCGCCGCGGGCCTGACCGCCGGCTGCTGGCAGCCGCTTTACCGCGCGGCGCCCAATGGCGAAGGCGTACAGGACAAGTTTGCCGCGATCGAAATTCCGGCGATTACCGCACCCAAGGGAACGCCGACCGAGCGCGTTGCGGTCGCCTTGCGCAACGCCCTGGAATTCGATCTGCACAACGGCCAGCATGCGTTCGCGCCGACCTATCAGCTCAAAATTCTTATCACGAACGTGCAATTCACGGCCTACCTCGACCCCACCACCGGCCGGCCGAACACACAGATCTCGTCCGTCAACGCGATTTTCTCTCTGGTCGAATTGGCCACCGGCAAGATCGCGGTCAGCGACAGCACGTTTGCGCATGTGGATTATGACATTCCGGGTTCACAGCAGCGGTTTGCCAAACAGCGCGCGCAACGCGATGCCGAAGACCATGCGGTTGAGGTTCTCGCCCAGGCGATCAGGAACCGGCTCGCATCGTACTTCGTCGCCGGCACCTAGTTTTCTGTTCCGCCACCCCGAGGTGGCCGCAAGCGGCCCTCAAAGGGCGACGGCCGCTCATCCTTCGAGGCTCGCTTTTGCCCGCACCTCAGGATGACTGTCTACAAATTTGACCCGGTCGGAAACGATTGTTCCAATGGTCGCAATCAAGGCATCAGACGCAGAGGCATTTCTCGCACGCCCCGACCCCGCGCGCCCGGTCGTGCTCATTTTCGGGCCGGACGCCGGTCTCGTCAGCGAACGCGCCACGGCGCTCATCAAAGCGTCGGTCGACGACGTCAACGATCCGTTTTCGCTGGTAAGGATCGAAGCCGAAGAGCTGTCGGCCAATCCGGCGCGGCTCGCCGAGGAGGCGCAGACGATTCCGCTCTTCGGCGGCCGGCGCGCCGTCTGGGCGAAAGCCGGAAGTCGCAACATCGCGCCTGCGGTCGAGGCGGTTCTCGGCCTGCCGGCGATCGAATGCCGCCTGGTGATCGAGGCCGGCGATCTGCGCCGCAATGCGCCGCTGCGCGTTCTGTGCGAACGCGCGAAGAACGCTGCGGCGCTGCCCTGCTACGCCGATACCGAGCGCGATCTGGTGCGGCTGATCGATAGCGAGATGCGCGCGGCCGGCCTCGCGCTCAAGCCGGACGCCCGCGCCATGCTTATTCCGCTTCTCGGCGGCGACCGGGCGGCGTCGCGCAACGAGCTTCGCAAACTCGCGCTCTATGCCCACGGCCGCGCCGAGATCGACGTCGACGATATCGCTGCGGTGGTGTCCGACGCCTCGGCGCTGGCGCTCGACGAACTCATCGATACCGCGTTCGCTGGACGGCCGTCCGACCTCGAGGCGCAGCTTGCCAAGGTGCGGGCCGCGGGGAGTTCCGTCGGCTCGATCTTTTTTGCCGCGCAGCGCCAGCTCGCGCAGCTGCACAAATGGCGCACGGCGATCGAGAGCGGCGCACCGTTCTCGATCGACAGCGTGCAGCCGCCTTTGCATTTCCGCCGCAAGGATGCAGTCGGGGCAGCACTCAGGCAATGGAACGCGGCGCGGCTGACCGTCCTGATGGCGGAACTGGCCGACGCGGTGCTGGCGTCGCGGCGCACCTCCGCCCTCGCCGACACCATCGCCGAGCGGGCGCTGCTCTCGATCGCGATGAAGGCGCGGCGCAGCGCCGCCTGATCTCAGGTCGGATTTTCCAGACTGAAGGTCTGGGTATCGTCGTCGTAGGCAAATGCTTCGCCGTAGCGGCCCCAGGCCGTGATCGAGCGCAGCGTCGACTCGGCGTCGTCGGCGCTCATGTGGTCTTCGAGCTCGTCGAAGAAGCGGCTCTTCGGGGCGACATGATTGGCGCGGTCCTGAAGGATGCGCCGGACGTGCGCGGCCAGCGGCACGTAGGTGAGAAGCTGGCGTTGAAATATCCTCTTGCGATCGTCGGTGCCGGCGTCAACGAATTGCCGGCCGGTGTCGGTGAGCTTGATGTCGCCGCCTTCGATTTCCGCGAGGCGCAGCATTTGCAGCGCGTCCGCGACCGGAAACAGGTCGTCGCTTTCGATATGTTGTTCGTCGGCAAAGACCGGAAGATCGGCGTGCCCGTTGTATTCGGCCGCCAGCGTCTCGAGAACGCCGGACAGAAGATTGGCCGAGACCCGCGGCAGAATGGTATTGATGCTGGTCGCAACCGTTCCGGCCGCGGCGCCGATCTTCGGCGGGACCGCAGTGCGCGCCGTCATCGCCACGTAAATCTTCTCGACCAGATCGCGGAATTGCGTATCGAGGCGATTACGGGGCTGCTTGAGATCGACCGTGATCTCGCGGATGATCCGGCCGGGATTGGAAGAAAACAACAGGATACGGTCGCACATCAGCACCGCCTCCTCGATATTGTGGGTCACGAGGATGACGCCTTTGATCGGCAGCTTGCCGTCGCTCCACAGTTCGAGGAAATCGGTACGCAGCGTCTCGGCGGTCAGCACGTCGAGCGCGGAGAAGGGCTCGTCCATCAAAAGGATGTTCGGGTGAACGACGAGCGCGCGGGCAAAGCCGACGCGCTGGCGCATGCCGCCGGATAGTTCGCGCGGATACGCGGACTCGTAGCCGTCGAGGCCGATGAGGTCGATGGCCGCGAGCGCGCGCTTCCTGATCTCGGCTTCGGGAAGACCGAGCGCCTCGAGACCGAGCTGGACGTTTTCCAGCACCGTCAGCCATGGAAACAGTGCGAAGCCCTGGAACACCATGGCGATGCCCGCCGCAGGTCCGAGCACCGGCTGGCCGAGGTAGGTGATGGTGCCGGCGGAGGCCGGCATCAGGCCGGCGATCGAGCGCAGCAAAGTGGATTTGCCGGACCCGGTGCGGCCGAGCAGCCCGACGATCTGCCCCTGCACAAGTTGCAACTCGATGCCGTCGAGCACCAGAAGCTCGCCGCCATCGGCGCGCGGAAAGGTTTGGCGGAGCGCATGGATATCGAGAAGTGCGTCGCTCATGAGGAAGTCCTCAACCGATCCGGAACTTCCGTTCCGCGTAGAGATAGAGTGGACGCCAGAACGTCCGATTGATGAGAACGACGAACAGGCTCATCACCGCGATGCCCAGCACGATACGGTGGAAGTCGCCTGCCGCGGTCTGCTGCGCAATATACGCGCCGAGGCCCTGCGCTTCGAGGTGCACATTACCCCAGCTCGCGACCTCGGCCACGATGCTGGCGTTCCATGAGCCGCCCGAGGCGGTGATCGCGCCGGTGACGTAGTAAGGCAGCACCGCCGGCAGCGCGATGCGCCGCCACCACAGCCAGCCGCGGACACGGAAATTGGCGCCGGCCGCGCGTAGCTCGGCGGGAATCGCGCTGGCGCCGGCGACGACGTTGAACAGGATGTACCACTGCGTGCCGAGGATCATCAGCGGGCTCAGCCAGATATTCGGATTGAGCCGAAGCGCGACAATCGCTGACACCGCGATCGGAAACAGCAGGTTCGCCGGAAAGGCGGCAAGAAATTGCGCGACCGGCTGAACCAGATTGGCGACGCGCGGCCGGGTGCCGACCCAGACGCCGATCGGCACCCAGATCACGCTGGCCAGCGCGATGAGCACGACGATGCGGCTCAACGTCGCGAGCCCGAGCAGCACCGTCGTGGCGACGTCGGACGGTGTGATGCCCTGGATGACAAAGCGCGCGAACTGCCAGAGCGCGACGGCGGCGAGAATGCCGACGATCATGGTCCATTGCAGCGTGATCCAGATGTGCTGTTTCTCGGGCGCCTTGCTGACGGGTGCGGCGCTGCCGGACCAGCGCGCCACCAGCAAACGGCGCCACAGCGACGCAAACGGATAGGTGATACGGTCGATTAGCCTTGAGCGCCGCATGACGGTGAGCACCCACGATTCCGGCGGCAGCATCCCGGGTTCCTGCTCGAAACGAAAGCGGTCGGCCCACGCGACCAGCGGCCGGAACAGGACCTGGTCGTAGATCAGGATGACGATGAGCATGGTGAGGATCGCGTAGCCGACAGCCGTGAGATCGCGGTGCTCGATGGCCAGCGCGATATAGGAGCCGACGCCGGGCAGCGTGATCGTCGTGTTGCCGACGCTGATCGCCTCCGCCGCGACGACGAAGAACCAGCTGCCGGACATCGACATCATCATGTTCCAGATCAGCTGCGGCATCGCGAACGGCACGTCGAGGCGCCAGAATCGCATCCATGGGCTCAGCCCGAAATTGCGCGTTGCCTCGACGAGTTCGGTCGGCACAGTGCGCAACGATTGGTAGAAGCTGAACGCCATGTTCCAGGCTTGGCTGGTAAAGATCGCGAAGATCGCGGCGAATTCCGCGCCCAGCACGCGTCCCGGCGCCAGCGCCATGAAGAAGACGACGGTGATGGAGATAAAGCCGAGGATCGGGACCGACTGCAGGATGTCGAGCAGCGGGACCAACAGTTTTTCGGCCCGCTTGTTCTTCGCGGCAAGCGTCGCATAGGTGAACGTGAAGAGGAGCGACAGCGCCATCGCCACCAGCATGCGAAGCGTCGTGCGGGCGGCGTATCCCGGCAGGTTGGCCGGATCGAGCGACACCGGCTGGCGCTGCAATTCGGCGAGCGGCTGGAGAACGTGGCGGCTGCCCTCGGCCAGAAACGCCAACAGCCCGAGGATCAAAAGAACCGCGAGAATGTCCCAGCGCGTGAAGAAGCGGCTCCACCCGCCGACGGAAATTGGCACGTTCAGCCGCATGTCCGCGATGCCCGACTTACGTTGGAGTTGTCACACACTGGTCATTGAAACCGCGGCCCCGATCCCCGTCGGCGGCCGCGGGCTTGATGCGCTCCCATAACATCGACGCGGCATTGTTCAAACACTATTACGCCCCTCCAGGCCGGCCTGAAGTTCGCGAACCCGGAACCTCGCGCCCTGGGAGCGGATTGAGAAGCGGATTGAGATCGGTTGCGATCAACACACCAAGGCCGCATAACCCGAATCGGCCAGCTTTTTGAGGCGCGTTTGGACGACACAATAAACCGACAGACTATCGCGCTGCCGGCGCCGTTCGCGGACAAGCTGGCTTTGGCGCAAGAAGCGTGGCGCTCGGCGGAAAAAACGCGCCGGCTTTGGAGCAAAGACGCTTCGCTCTGGACCGGCGGCGACGAAGCCGGCTGGTTGGGCTGGCTCGACATCGTCGGCAACGAACTATCCGACGCCGCCCGGCTCCGGGACTTCGGCCGCGAGCTGCGCGCGAGCGGCTTTAGCGACGTTCTCCTCCTCGGCATGGGCGGATCGAGCCTCGGCCCCGAAGTGTTGGCCAAGAGCCTCGGATCGGCGCCCGGCTATCCCAAGTTGCACGTGCTCGATTCCACCGACCCGGATCAGGTGCGGCGCTTCGAGAGCGGCATCGACGTCGGCCGCACGGCTTTCATCGTATCCAGCAAGTCCGGCACGACGCTCGAGCCGAACGTCCTGATGGATTATTTTTTTGCCCGCGTCTCCGCCGCCCTCGGCGACGCCGCCGGGCGGAATTTCGTAGCGATCACCGATCCGGGCTCGCAATTGCAGAGGACCGCAAAGGACCGGGGCTTCCGTCAGGTCTTCTTCGGTGTCCCGAGCATCGGCGGGCGCTTTTCGGTGCTGTCGAAATTTGGTCTGGTGCCGCTGGCGGCGAGCGGTCACGACGTCCGCGCCTTCCTCGAACTGGCGGCCGCCATGACGAAAGCCTGCGGGCCGCAGACGCCGCCGGCGGAAAACCCCGGCGTATCGCTCGGCCTCGCGATTGGCGTTTTAGCCCGCAGCGGGCGCGACAAGCTGACCGTCATCGCTTCGCCGCGCATCGCAGCGTTCGGCGCGTGGATCGAACAACTGGTAGCCGAGTCGACCGGCAAGCTGGGACACGGCGTCATTCCAATCGCCGACGAACCGTTCGGCGACGTTTCGGCCTACGGCGCCGACCGGCTGTTCGTTTATCTCCGCGACGAGGGCGAACCGGATGCCGCGCAGGACGAGGCCGCCTATGCGCTGGAGCGCCGCGGGCACCCGCTGGTGCAGATCCATCTTCGCTCGCCAGCGACAATCGCTCAGGAGTTCTTCCGCTTCGAGATGGCGACCGCCGTCGCCGGCGCGATCCTCGGCATCAATCCGTTCGACCAGCCGGACGTGGAAGCGAGCAAGCTCGCAACACGCGCAGTGACCGACGCTTTCGAGAAAACCGGCGCGCTTCCGCCGGAGAAGCCGGTGTTCGAGAAAGACGGCATCGCGCTTTACACCACTCCGGACAATGCCGACGCGTTGCGGAAGCTTGGAGCGGCCGCCACGCTTGAAAGCTGGCTCAAGGCGCACTTCGCGCGGCTCAGTGACGGCGATTACTTCGCGCTCATCGGCTATCTCGACGCCACAGCCACGCGGCTCGCGGCGCTGCAAAGCCTGCGCGCGATCATCCGCGACCGAACGCGCGCCGCGACGTGTCTGCAGTTTGGGCCGCGCTTCCTGCATTCGACCGGGCAGGCCTACAAGGGCGGCCCGAACACCGGCGTTTTTCTTCAGATCACGGCACGGCCGGCGCACGATCTCGCCGTTCCGGGACGTCGTGCGAGCTTCGGCGTGATCGAGGCGGCGCAGGCCGCGGGCGACTTCCAGGTGCTCGCCGAGCGCGGTCGGCGCGTCTTGCGCGCGCATATCGCCGCCGACATCGACACTGGAATTGCGGCTATTGCCGAGGCGGCGCGGCTGGCGCTGCGATGACGCCTTCGCCGCTCGCCTTGCTCGCCGGCGTGGCGCGCGGCGGCGCGGCGATGAGTTGCGCGCCGAACGGAATGCGCTGAACCACCAGTATCGTTATCCAGCTCAGGGCCAGCGTAGCGGCGAAGACAATGAAGCCCTTGGCCAGAGCGAAAAGCGCAAAACCAAGCAGGGCGAATTG
The DNA here is from genome assembly GCA_963850245.1 of uncultured Alphaproteobacteria bacterium. Lineage (GTDB taxonomy): Bacteria > Pseudomonadota > Alphaproteobacteria > Rhizobiales > Xanthobacteraceae > BOG-931. The sequence goes on from CAWKLA010000008.1 coordinate 803,740, forward strand.
CAGCCAGATACCAAAACCGTAGTGAACGAGATAAAGGCTGTAGGCATTTATCGAGAGGCTATCGAGCAGCCACGAGCGCTTGAGGCCAAAGCGCAGGCTCGACGAAATCAAAAAGAAAGATCCGCCGGCGCATGCCAGGACGAAACACAGCGCGGCGGCAATGTTGAGGACAACCGGTACCGGGCCATTCATGGTCAGGGCGGTTACGCCCATCCAAAGAAACAAAGATCCGAGCGCGACCACCAGCCACAGCTTCCATCGCCGCCCCAGTTCACCGTCGATGGCGACGAGTCCGACATCGACGCCGGCGGTGCCGATCCCCACGCCGGCGAAAAAGTACACGGAATAAAGCAGTGGCCGGCACCATTGAATGGAGAAGATTCCGGAATTGGACCACTCCCACGGCGTGAATGCGAGCGCCAACGGCACATAGGCGACGGCGGAAATCGCAAGCAGCGTGAAAAAATAGACGGCGGGACGCCGGCCCACCGTGACCGACCACTTGCCCAGAGTTTCCAGAATACCGGGCGCCAGCCAATACACGCTGGCCGCGATAATATTCAAAGCCAGTAGCTGCCACAGAAACCAGACCTGCCCATTGGGCACGAATGGCAAACCGAGATAGTGGCGCAAATAGACGGTCACGTTCGGATCGCCGCCGCCGACGAGGTAGGTCGGATAGAAGGCTAACGGCAAAAGAACGAGAATCCCCAGTAGATAGGGAATGCCGAGCCGCCGTGCGCGATCGCGAGCAAAGCCCCAGCCATTCTTGCGTTTGAGGCTTGGCCAAACGAACAGGCCGGACAGCAGGAACAGAAGCGACATCAGGTAAACGTCCTGCCACGCGCAAAAAATATCGAAGCCGATCCATCGATCATTGTCGATGATCGGAAAAGCGCGCCAGCCGTAGGGTGGATCGTCGAAGCTCGCCGGCCGAAACGGATTCCACTGGACGTAGGCCAGCACTGAGTGGAAGGCGAGCACGATGAGGATAACGACGGCCCGCAGGTTGCTGAGCGCCAGGCTGGAATTCGAACGCAAGGGGATGCGTGACATAAAACCTTTGAATCCCGACGACAGCACCCGACGCCCAACCGCTTTTGGCCCGGCGGCTTTCGGCAATCATCGGAATGCCCGGCGGTCATGGCAAGCGGGAAATGGGCCCTGACAGCCGCATTTTGGGCGGGCCGGCCACCAAAACCGTCGTTAAATCACCGCATTGTGGAATGAAATATCCCAGCCTCGATGGGCATCCGGCGATCGTTTTGGCGGCAAGGATGGAGAAGCAAGTGGCGACGAACTGGACGAGACTCGTTGCGGCGGGGCTGATTGCACTCTTCGCCACCGTTGCGCCCGCCGCCGCCGAACCGTCGGTGGCCGGCCTTTGGCAAAAGACCGACGAGACGACAGGGAAGCCGGTCGTCTGGTTCCTGTTTTTTGATCACAACGGAAGTTATGAAGGCGTGACGGCGAAGCTGTTTCCGCATCAGGACGGCACGCCAACGCCGCGCGCCTGTACCGCCTGTCCGGACGATCGCAAGGGCGCTCCCTTCCTCGGCCTCCCGCTCATCAGGGACATGAAGCGGGCCGGTCTGAGATATACCGACGGCAATATTCTCGATCCGCGCGACGGCAACATCTACCACGCGGTGATGACGCTGAGCCCGGACGGTCAGACACTGACGGTTCGCGGCTATCTCGGCTTTGAATTCCTCGGACGAAACGAGACCTGGTATCGGCTGCCGGACGATGCCGTCAAACAACTCGACCCTGCCATCGTCGCCAAATACATGCCGGGACAGACGACAACGTCGGCGACGCGCCGGCCGCAGGGCGCCACCAAATCGGCCGACCAGGCCCGCTAGGCAAGCGGGCCGGGCACGCAATCACACTCAATGACACTGCCGCGCGTCAGTCGCGCGCGGTTCAATCAGCGCCGACGCCGTACTCGCAACCGGGCGCCGCGTATTGGTAGCGGGCGACGCCGAAGTAATCGCGTTCGACCACCGGACGGCAGTGCGCCTGCCATTTGCGATCGCGGGCTGCGGCTTGCGCCTTGCCCGCCTCGCCGAGAACTTCCGGCACGCCTCGTACATAGGGGTCGCCGGCGATACCCCACTGCCCCGCGCAGTTGAAACTTCGCGCGCCGCCGACGCAACTCAGGACGCCGACGCCGCCGGCATCCGCCGGCGTCAAGGTGATGACCGACAGAACCGCGGCGATGCCGGCCAATGCGGCCGACCGCAACGCCCAGGACGTTACGGCAGGAGACTTTCCGGCAGGACTATTGGTTAACACAACTCTCTCCCTGCGGGAGCGTGCCGATTGAGTTCAACCGGGCTCCGCCCTCATTTTAGCGCGACGCACGGGCTTTCGACGGCGATTTTCCGCTATCGGCACACGCACGGCACGCTGCCGGAAGGCGAGCAAGGCGAGTGCCAGCGCAACTGACCTGTTTTGGGACAGCGACTGCGGTCGCGCGTTAACGATTACCAGAAGGAAACGAGCGCGTTCTTGAGCCGCTTCCATTGCGGCTCGCCGGCCGGCAGGCCGAACCGGAGCCAGTTCTCGTTGTCCGGGAAACGGCGCACCCAGATGCCGGCTTGTCCCAGATGCTGGAACAGAGCGCCCGCAGCAGGGGTTCGCACCAGCCGGAACAGGCTGGTGCCGCCGACAAGAGGAAGAGCCAGATCGGAAAGAATGCCATCCATCCGCCTCGACGCCTTATCGAGCCGAACTCGCGTCCGCTCGATCCAGTTCGCGTCGGCCAGCGCCTGCGTGCCGATTGCAAGCGCCGGACCGGATACCGCCCACGGACCGAGCGCGGCGCGAAGCCGCTCGGCGGTCGCCGGAGCGGCAAGCGCAAAACCCAGACGCAGTCCGGCCAGTCCGAAGAATTTGCCGAACGAGCGCAGCACGACAACGTTCCCCTGTGCGACATCGGGCGCGAGACTGGCGCCGGGCGGCCCCACATCCATGAACGCCTCGTCGATCACGAGCAGGCCGCCGCGGCGGCCGAGGTCCCTGGCAAGCGCCAGCAAGTCCGCGCGCGCGAGGAGGCGGCCGTCCGGATTGTTTGGATTTGCGACCATGACCAGTGTGGCATCGCCATAGTCGTCGAGGCTGCGCACGGTTTTGACGCCGTGCCCGGCAAGCGAAGCAGCGCGCACATATTCGGGATAGGTCGGCGCCAAAATGGCCGCCCTCCCGGGCGGCACGAGACGCGCCGCCAAAGGCAGCAATATCTGCGTCCCCGGCGCGGGCACCACATGCGCAGCTGAGGGCGCGGCATAGGTGCGCGCGGCCGCCGCCGCGAGCGCGGCAACCGCAGCAGTATCGGGCAGGCGAGCGAACAAATCGGCCGAAAACCGCGGCACCGGATAGGGTTTGGGATTGATCCCGGTCGAGAGGTCGAGGAAAGGTTCAGGCGCGCCGGGAAACAGGCGCCGGGCGGCGCCGAGATCGCCGCCGTGCAGCAGCGGCTCGTCTTCGCCGCCCAACGGGATCATGTCCGTAGCGCTCGCCCTCGTCGCCATGCTGATCGAGCTCTTTCTCGGTTACCCGGAGCGCTTGCTGCGCGCGATCGGACATCCGTCAATGTGGATCGGACATCTGATCGACGGGCTCGAGCGTTGGCTCAATCGCGAAACCGCCAGCCCACAGAGCCGGCGCGCCGCGGGAATTGTCGCGGTGCTGCTCCTTCTCGGCATCGTCGGTACGGTCGCATGGGTCCTGCAATGGGGACTTCTGCGACTTCCGCTGGGACTATTGATAACGGGCGTCATCGCCAGCACGCTCGTCGCGCAACGCAGTCTGCACCGGCATGTCGCGGACGTCGCGACCGCCCTCGAAAAAAGCGGCGTCGTGTCGGGCCGCGCGGCGGTCGCGCATATTGTCGGTCGCGACACCGGGGAACTCGATGCCGCCGGCATTGCCCGCGCCGCCATCGAAAGCCTCGCGGAGAATTTCTCCGATGCGATCGTCGCACCGGTCGTGTGGCTGGTCATCGGCGGGCTCCCTGGCGGCGCACTCTACAAGGCGATCAACACCGCCGACAGCATGATCGGCCACCGCACGCCCCGCTACGTGGACTTCGGCTGGGCCGCCGCGCGGCTTGACGATCTTGTCAATCTGCCCGCGTCGCGGCTTTCCGCACTCCTTCTCGTCGCCGCCGCGGCCCTGAATGGGGACGGTTCGGGCGGCACGGCCTGGCGTGCCGTACGGCGCGACGCCGCGCGGCATCGTTCGCCCAACGCCGGCTATCCCGAAGCCGCGATGGCGGGTGCACTCGGCCTTTCGCTGGCGGGACCGCGCTCCTATGGCGGCGTGCTGGTCCGCGATGCCGTCATGGGCGATGGACGCCGCGAGGCCAATGCCGCCGACATTCGCAACGCGCTCGCACTTTACCGTTCCGCCGACGCGATCCTGATCGCGATTCTGGCGAGCGTGACCGCTGTCATCATCGCGCTAGTCTGAGGAGACGATCGAGATCGAGGTGTGCGTCGAGATGCGCGGCGAGCGCATCGAGCGTCTGTTCCACCAGATCGTCGTGCCCGACCTTCGCAACACCCTTGAAGCGGGCGAGCCATGCCGCCCGCTGCCGGTCGTCGGCGAACAGGCCGTGGATGTATGTGCCGATCACCAGGCCGTCGGCCGAGACCGCGCCATCGGGTGTGCTGTCCGCAAGACGCGCGAAGGGGCGCGCACAGTCCGGGCCCTCCGTCACGCCCATATGCATTTCGTAGCCGTGAAATGGCGCACCGTCGCCGGTCGTACCGGATGCCGCTTCGAGCCGCTTCTCCGCCGACAGCGTGGTTGCGACATCGAGCAAGCCGAGCCCCTCGGCGGTTGCGGGCGGGCCCTCGATTCCGCCCGGATCGGCAACGCTGCGCCCAAGCATTTGATAGCCGCCGCAAAGGCCGAGGATCACCCCGCCGCGGCGCCGGTGCGCGGCAAGGTCGATATCGAATCCGGCCGCGCGCAGGGCGGCGAGATCGGCGATGGTCGCCTTCGAGCCGGGCAGCACCACGAGATCGGCGTCGCCGGGAAGCGCAGCGCCGGGCCGCACGTAAACGAGTTCGACATCCGGCTCGGCGTCGAGCGGATCGAGATCGTCGAAATTGGCGATATGCGGCAGGATCGGAACGGCGATCCGAACCCGCGCGTCCGGCTTCGACCGGGCGCTCCTCTCGAGCGCAAGCGCATCTTCGGCGGGCAGCAGGCGCGCGTCGGCGAAATGCGGCACGAGGCCGAGCGCCTCCCAACCGGTCGCCTGTGCGATCGCCGCCATACCCTCGGCGAATAAAGCCGGATCGCCGCGAAATTTGTTGACGATGAACCCGCGCACGCAGCGCCGCATCCTCCGGCGCCAGCACGGCCCTCGTGCCGACGAGGCTCGCGATGACGCCGCCGCGATCGATATCGCCGATCAGCACAACCGGCACGTCCGCGGCTTGCGCAAATCCCATATTGGCAATGTCGTTGGCGCGAAGATTGACTTCCGCCGCGCTGCCGGCGCCTTCGACAAGAACGATGTCGGCCGCGTTCCGCAGCCGCGCGTAGCTGTCGAGCACGTACGGCAGCAGGTCGCGCTTGATCTCCTGGTAAGCGGCAGCCTTCGCGCTGCCATAGACGCGGCCCTGCACGACGATCTGAGCGCCGACCTCGCTCTGCGGCTTCAACAGAACCGGGTTCATGTGGACGCTCGGCGGAATGCGGGCGGCGCGCGCCTGTAGCGCCTGGGCGCGTCCGATCTCGCCGCCATCGTCCGTCACCGCCGCGTTGTTCGACATATTCTGCGGCTTGAACGGCCGCACGGCGAAGCCGCGCCTGGTGTAGGCGCGAGCCAGACCGGCGACGATCAGCGACTTGCCGACATCCGAGCCGGTACCCTGGAACATGAGCGTGCGCGCCGGCACGACTCAGAACTCGATACCCGGCTGCGCCTTCACCCCGGCGGCGAAGTGATGCTTCACCAGCGTCATCTCGGTGACGAGATCAGCGGCGGCGAGAAGTTCCGGTTTGGCGTTTCGTCCGGTGACGACGACATGCAGACCGGGCCGGCGTTCGCCAAGCGCGGCAACGACGGCTGCAAGGTCCAGATACTCGTAACGCAGCGCGATATTGAGCTCGTCGAGAATGACGAGGCCGAAACTTTCGTCCGCCATCAGTTCGCGCGCCTTCGCCCAAGCGCGTTCGGCCGCGGCAACGTCGCGGGCGCGGTCCTGCGTTTCCCAGGTGAAACCTTCGCCCATCGTGTGCCAGACGACCTGCTCGCCGAATTTCGCCAGCGCGTCGCGCTCGGCGGTGTGCCATGCGCCCTTGATGAATTGCACCACGCCGACACGGTGTCCGCGGCCCAGCATGCGCAAGGCGAGACCGAACGCCGCCGTCGACTTTCCCTTGCCGGCGCCCGTATGCACGATCAGAAGACCCTTCTCGATCGTCTTGCCGGCGACTTCGGCGTCCTGGACGGCTTTGCGCTTCGCCATTTTGGCGCGATGCCGGTCGGCTTCGGTGTGATCGGATGGTTCGCTCATAGCGTTCCTTTTATCGGCACCGGCAAACCGGCAACCATGAGAACCACGCGGTCGGCGCGCGCCGCAATGCGCTGATTGAGGATGCCCTGCAGGTCGCGAAAGCGGCGGCCCAGCGGAAAGCTCGGCACGATGCCAAATCCCACCTCGTTGGCAACGACGACAACCGGCGCCGCGGCGGCCGCAAGCGCCGTTTCCAGCTTCAGCATTTCCGTGTCGATGTCCGCTTCGGCGATCATGAGATTCGACAGCCACAGCGTCAGGCAATCGACGAGCACAGGCGTCGCGGCACAGGCCGCCAGCGCCGCAGCAAGATCGCGCGGCGCCTCGACGGTTTTCCAATCCGCGGCGCGGCGCGCGCGATGCGCCGCGATGCGCGCCGCCATTTCCTCATCGCCTGCGTCGGCCGTCGCGATATAGGCCCAGGGCGGCTCCCAAGGCGGCGGCAAGGCCGCGATCATGGCCTCCGCATAGCGGCTCTTACCCGAGCGCGCGCCGCCGATGACGAAGGTGAGTTTCGATACACTTGACATGACCGGCACGGGCAGACGCGAGGGGATCGCCAGATTGACAGGCTAGGCCCTTGAAATCTATCACTAGACCCGACGGTCCCACCTAAAGGGTGAAAAGGGAATGCGGTGACGGAACTTCGGGTCCCAATCCGCAGCTGCCCCCGCAACTGTGAGCGTGAAGTCTTGTCCGACTAAGCCACTGGCGGCTTCGTGCCCCCGGGAAGGCAGGATGAGGCGTCGATCCGCGAGCCAGGAGACCTGCCGTCGTACGAGTCGACGCGACAAACATCGGTCGGGGTGTACCGGTGGATGATCTGAAAGACGAAAGTCTTTTGGTCCTCGCTCGCGCCGGCGGCAAGTTACGCGAGGACTTTTCGTGCTCACCTTCCTGAGAAAGACGGTCGACGACACGTCGACCGAACAGCGCGCGAAAATCGTGGCGATCTATGTCCTGCTGCTCGCGGTCAATGTCGCCGCCTGGAGCTGGGCGGCGATCGCGCTGGCGGACCGGCCGACGCTGATCGGAACCGCGTTCCTCGCTTACGTGCTCGGCCTGCGCCACGCCGTCGATGCCGATCACATCGCCGCCATCGACAATGTCGTGCGCAAGCTGATGCAGGAAGGCAAACGGCCGGTCTCGGTCGGCCTGTTCTTTTCGCTCGGCCATTCGCTGGCGATCACGCTCGCGGTCGCAGCAATCGCGGCGGCGGCATTCGCGCTGGAGGGCCGGTTCCAGCAATTCAAGACCGTCGGGAGCATCATCGGCACCGGCGCGTCGGCGTTTTTCCTGCTGGCGATCGCGGCGATCAATCTCGTGATCCTTCGCAGCATCTGGAAGAGCTTTCGCGATGCGCGCCGCGGCCAGCCGGTCGCCGACCATGAGCTCGATCATCTTTTGTCCGGCCGCGGCTTCCTGGCCCGAATTTTTCGTCCGTTGTTTCGCATGGTGTCGCGAAGCTGGCAGATGGCGCCGATCGGCTTTTTGTTTGGACTGGGGTTCGATACCGCGACCGAGATCAGCCTTTTCACCGTCGCGGCCAGCCAGGTCTCCGGCGGCATGACGATGAGCACCATCATGGTCTTCCCGGCGCTGTTCACCGCAGGGATGACGCTGGTCGACACGACCGACAGCGTGCTGATGGTCGGCGCTTACGGCTGGGCGTTCCTCAATCCGATCCGCAAGATCTGGTACAATCTGACGATCACCGCGATCTCCGTCGTGGTCGCCCTCCTGATCGGCGGCATCGAGGCGCTCGGCCTGATCGGCGGCAAGCTCGGACTTGAAGGTGTTTTTTGGGACGGCATCGGCGACCTCAATGAGGGCCTCGCCAATTCCGGCTATCTCGTCGTCGGGGTCTTCATCGCGAGCTGGGCGATCTCGTATTTCATCTATCGCTGGCAGCGGCTTGATCAGCCGCTGGCCGAACGCGTGCAGGAGGCGCAATGACCGCCCCGCTCGGCACGATTGAAACCGAACGTGCTGCCACGGCCGGCGCCCCGATCGTCTATGTGTGCGTGACCTGCAGGCCGGTCGGCGAGCCAGACAGTGCATTGCGGCCGGGTGCGATCCTCGCGGCGGCCACCGCGCACGCCGCCGCCGGTACCGAGGTCGAAGTGCGTCCGATGAAGTGCCTCGCCAATTGTTCGCGCGGCCCGAGCGCCGCCATGCGTTCCAACGGCTCGTGGACTTATGTGTTCGGCGGACTCGACGTCACCTGCGCCGAAGCCCTGGTCGAAGGCGCGCGGATGCTCGCGCGCGCCGCCGACGGCATCCTTCCCTGGCGCGGACGCCCGGCTCCGCTCAAGCGCGGCTTGATCGCGCGGGTTCCGCCCATCGACTTTCAGGAGGTTGACGTATGAACGGCACGCTCTCGCGCGTCCCCTGCACCATCGTCACCGGCTTTCTCGGCGCCGGCAAGACGACGCTCATCCGCCACGTGATCGCCAATGCGCAGGGCCGTCGCCTGGCCGTCATCGTCAACGAGTTCGGTGATGTCGGCATCGACGGCGAAATCCTCAAAGGTTGCGGCAACGATGCTTGCCCCGAGGAGAATATCGTCGAACTCGCCAATGGATGCCTGTGCTGCACCGTGGCCGACGAATTCGTGCCGGCGCTCGACGCCATTCTCGCCCGCGAAGGAATAGAGCACATCGTCATCGAAACGTCGGGGCTCGCGCTGCCGAAGCCGCTGGTGCAGGCGTTCCATTGGCCGGCGATCAAGGGCCGCGTCACCGTCGACGGCGTCGTGGTCGTGGTCGACGGCGCGGCTTTGGCCGACGGCCGCGTGGCGCACGATCTCAATGCGCTGGCGCAGCAGCGGGTCACCGACACAGCGCTGGCGCACGACGATCCCATCGAAGAAGTGTTCGAGGATCAGGTCGCGTGCGCCGATCTGGTCGTGCTCAACAAACGCGATCTCATCGACGCCGACGGCTTCGCCAAGGCCCAGGCGGCGATCGCCGAAGCATTGCCGCGCAGCGTGAAGGTGATCGCGGTCGCGGACGGCAAGGTCGATCAGAAGCTGCTGCTCGGGCTCGGCGTCGGCACCGAGGACGATATCGGCAACCGCCGCACCCGGCACGACGCCGAGGAAGATCACGATCACGACGATTTCGATTCGTTCGTCGTGCCGCTGGCGGAAGTCGCCGATCCCTCTGCGCTCGCCCGCCGCGTTACCGCGCTGGCGGAGAAGTTCGACGTGCTGCGCGTCAAGGGATTCGCGGCGGTCGCCGACAAGCCGATGCGCCTCCTGGTCCAGGCCGTCGGACCGCGCGTAACGCAGCAATACGACCGGCCGTGGTCCGCCGGCGAGGCGCGCGAGGGCCGGCTGGTGGTGATCGGGCTGAAAGGACTTGATCGCGAGGCAATCACGCGGGCGCTTGTGGAACAGACGCGAAGCACGACGCCGGAAGAAAATCTGCTCGAACCAATGTCGAAGTGAATTATGCACCTGTTGGCCGCAAGCACGACGAACCTCGACGAGATTGTCGAAGCGGTCGACCTCGGCCAGCCGCCCGGCGACATCGCGATTCTGTCGTTCGCGGACAGCGACCTCACCGCGTTGGCTGCCGCGTGGGACGCCGAGCGTTCGGCCCTGCCGCGCGTGCGCCTCGCGCACCTGCGCGACCTCCGTCACCCGATGTCGGTCGATCTGTGGATCGACCGCGTCGGCGCGCACGCCAGGGTGATCGTGGTCCGTCTGCTCGGCGGCCTCGATTGGTGGAAATACGGGATCGAGCGGCTGTCGGCGCTGGCGCGCGAGCGCGGCATCGTGCTCGCCGTTTTGCCGGGCGAGGACCGCGACGACGCCCGCCTCGCCGCCGCCTCGACCCTGCCGCCGGCGGAACTCGATCGCCTGCTGCGTTATTTTCGCGAAGGCGGCCGCGAGAATCTGCGCGCGTTGCTGCGCCAGCTCGCCCGCCACGCCGCCCTCGAGGTTTCGCCGGATGAGCGCAAAAGCGAACCAAAGGGCGAGCCGATTCCAGTGCCGCGCTTCGCCGGCTATCTGCCGCGCGAAGGTCCGCTCGATCTCGACCGGCTTGCCGCTTCGCTCGATCCGGGCAAAGCGGTCGTGCCGATCATCTTCTATCGCGCGCTGCTGCTTGCATGCCGACACCGCGCCGATCGACGCGCTTGTGCGCTGCGCTGACGGCGCGCGGCCTCGCGCCGGCGCCGCTCGTCGTGACCAGCCTCAAGGATACCGAAGTCGCGGCATTTCTTCGCGACGCCTTTACGCGGCTTCGGCCCGCCGTCATCGTCACGACGACGGCGTTCGCGGCAGGCGGCGATGGCGGCGAACCGACGCCGCTCGACGCAGGCGATGTGCCGGTGCTGCAAGTCGTCAGCGCCACGACGCGGCGCGCGGCCTGGCGCGACAGCGCGCGCGGACTAGGCGCCGCCGATCTGGCGATGCACATCGTGCTGCCGGAGCTTGACGGCCGCATCCTTGCCGGCGCCGTCGCGTTCAAGGACCCGTTGCCGGCGCACGAAGACCTGGCCTTCACCGCACTGACGAGCCGGCCCGAAGCCGACCGGATCGAGATGGTCGCGGACCGGATCGCTGCACTTGTCCGGTTGCGCGCATTGCCGCGCGCGGAGCGTCGCGTCGCCGTGCTGATGCCGGACTATCCCGGCGCGCCCGGGCGCACCGGCTATGCGGTCGGCCTCGACGTGCCGGCCAGCACGATCGGCATTGCTCGACGATCTCGCGGCGGCCGGTTACACGGTTTCCGGCGCACCCGACAATTCCGCGCGCGCTGCTCGCCGCGCTCGCCGCCGGCGCTGACGAGGCGACGCTCACGCTCGATGAATACGAAACGTTGCTGGCGGAGCTGCCGGCGGCTGCGGTCGCGACGCCTGACCGAAGCCTGGGGCGAACCCGCGGCCGATCCCGATGTCAGAAACGGCGCGTTCCGGTTCCGCGCGCGAAATCTTCGGCAACATCATCGCCGCGCTGCCGCCCGATCGTGGCCGCTCCGCGGAGCGCCGCGCCGATTACCACGATCCATCGCTGCCGCCGCGCCATGCTCTGGTCGCCTTCGGCCTGTGGCTGCAGCACAAAGCCAGGATCGATGCGCTCGTCCATATGGGCGCGCACGGCACACTGGAATGGCTGCCCGGCAAAGCGGTCGCGCTCACCGCGGAATGTTTTCCGGAAATCGTCACCGGGCCGTTGCCGGTGATCTATCCCTTCATCGTCAGCAATCCGGGCGAAGCGGCGCAGGCCAAGCGCCGCATCGCCGGCGTGACGATCGGCCATCTGCCGCCGCCGTTTGCCGCCGGCGGGCTTTCCGGCGATGCGCGCGAGCTCGAGCGCTTGATCGACGAATATGCCCAAGCCGACGGCCTCGATCGCCGCCGGCGCGAGCGCCTGGCGAAACTGATCGTCGAGAGCGCGCAGCGGAGCGGATTGGCGCGCGAGGCCGGGATCGGCAGCGCCGCCGCGCCCGACGATGCGTTGCGCCGGATCGACGCCTGGCTGTGCGATCTCAAGGACCTCGCCATCAAGGACGGCCTGCACATTTACGGCCGCCGCCCGCGGCACGGACGATCCGCTATGGCTGGCCAGCGCCGAGGCCGAACGCGACGCGCTGCTCGCCGCGCTCGACGGCCGCCGCGTGGCGCCGGGCCCGGCCGGCGCGCCAAGCCGCGGGCGGCGCGACGTGCTGCCGACCGGCCGCAATCTCTTCACCGCCGATCCGCGCACGCTGCCGACCCAGACCGCGATGGATCTCGGCCGGCTCGCCGCCGACGAGGTCGTGCGAATGCACCTGCAGACTCACGGCGAGGCGCCGCGGGCGATCGTGATCGATCTGTGGGGCAGCGCCACGCTGCGCACCGGCGGCGAAGAGATCGCCCAGGGGTTCGCGCTGATGGGCTGTCGGCCGATCTGGGATCCCGCGAGCGGTCGCGTCACCGGCATCGAGGTGTTGCCGCCCGCCGCGATCGGCCGCGCGCGCGTCGACGTGACCTGGCGCATCTCCGGACTGTTCCGCGATCTTTTCCCGGCGCAGATCGCGCTGATCGACGCCGCGGTGCAGGCGGTCGCGGCGCGCGACGAGACCGGCGACGAAAATCCGCTCGCCGCGGCGCGGCGCGCCACGAACGGCGGCCGCGCCGCGCGGCTCGATCGCATTTTCGGCACCGCGCCGGGATCATACGGCGCCGGCATCGAGGATTTGCTCGGCCGCGGCGCCGACACCGAAACCATCGGAACGGCCTACCTCGAGGCCGCCTCGCACAGCTACGGCGGCGCTGCCGGCGATGGCAGCCAAGCCACCGGCGCGTTCGCGCGACGCGTCGCCGGCGCCGACCTTCTCGTGCATCCGAGCGACGATCCCGGCCGCGATCTTCTCGAAGGCGGCGAGGATGCCGCCTTTGTCGGCGGCTTTGCCGCAGCGGCAAAGATGCTCGGCCGCGCCGCCGATCTGATCATGCTCGATGTCACCGACCCGCAACGGCCGCGCGCGCGGACGCTGTCGGCGGCGCTCGCCCGCATCGTGCGGGCGCGCGCGATCAACCCGGTCTTTATCGCCGGCCAGATGCGGCACGGTCCGCGGGGCGCTGCCGAACTGGCCGAAACCGTCGATCGACTCGTCGCGTTCGCGGAGACGACTGACGCGGTCGCGAGTGAATTGTTCGATCTGCTGCACGAGGCTTATGTCGCGGACGCCACGGTGAGCGCGTTTTTGCTGCACGAAAATCCGCAGGCCGCGGGCGCGATCGCCGATCGGCTCGATGCCGCGCGGCGGCGCGGCTTCTGGCACCCACGACGCAACGACGTCGACGCCGGTCTCGCGGCTTTGCGCGCGGAGGCCGTGTCATGAATCAACCGCTCCGTCGCGGCGCCTGTCCCGGCCTTTCGGCACCGATGCCGACCGGCGATGGATTGCTGGTGCGGTTGCGGCCGATCGGCACCGTCGCGCTTGCCGCATTCGAGCAACTCTGCGCGGCGGCTCGGGAGCACGGCAACGGCGTCATCGAAGTCACCACGCGCAGCAGCATTCAGGTCCGCGGGCTGAGCGCGCAGTCAGCACCGCTTTTCGCCGACGCCGTAGCGAAGCTCGGCATCGCAACCGCGGACGGCGTTCCCGTGCTGAGCAATCCGCTGGCCGGTCTCGATGCCGCGGAAATCGTGGACGCCACCGCGCTCGCCGCCGATCTGACCGATGCACTGGCCGGAACTTCGCTGGCGAACAAACTCGCTCCTAAAGTCTCCGTCATCATCGACGGCGGCGGGCTCCATCTCGACGGCATTGCCGCCGACGTCCGTCTTTGCGCCGCGGCAGCGCCTCAAGGTCCAGTGCTTCACGCCGGCATCGGCGGCGACGGCGTTGGCGCGACCGAACTCGGCGCGGTCGCGGTCCATGACGGCGTGGAGGCTGCGTTGCGGCTGCTCGACGTGATCGCGCGGTCCGGCAGCGACGCGCGCGCCCGCGACGTGCTGGCCTCCGGCGGCGTGGCGACGTTCCGGGCGGCCATCGCCGATCTTCTCGTCGCCGGCATCGTGCCGCGCCAATCGCGCCGCCCGGCCGAGGCCGAGGTGATCGGCGCACACCCGCTGCGCGGCGGATCGTTTGCTTGCGGCGTCGGTCTCGCCTTCGGCCACGCCGACGCGACGGTGCTCGAACGACTGGCGAAGGCCGCAGGCGATGCCGGGGCAAGCGGCATCCGCGCTGCACCAGGCCGGGCGGTGATGATTGTCGGTCTGGCACATCCGTCCGTGCCCGGATTTATCGCGGCTGCCGCCGCACTCGGTTTCGTCGTCAGCGCCGACGATCCGCGCCGGCATGTCTTCGCCTGCGCCGGCGCACCGATCTGCTCCTCCGCGCACATTGCGGCGCGGACCATCGCGCCGCGCATCGCCGAAGCGGCGGCGCCCTATCTCGGCGCGTCGTTCCAGATTCATTTGTCGGGCTGCATCAAGGGCTGCGCGCACGCCGGGAGCGCGGCGCTCACCATCGTCGGCGCGCCGCGGGGCTGCGAACTCATCGCCAACGGCGGCGCGCACAATATTCCGTTCGGCATCGTCTCGCCGGATGAACTTCCGGAGGCGATCGCGCACTTTGCGCGCGAGGCAACGCGCGAGGTCGCCCATGTCTAAGCCCACGTCTGAGCGCTTGCCTGAGCCCGCGGCCTATCTTCGCGACGGCGCAGCGATCTACGAGCGCTCGTTCGCCATCATCCGCGCCGAAGCCGATCTTTCGCGCTTTTCCGCCGAAGAAGCCGACGTCGCGGTGCGCATGATCCATGCCTGCGGCGCCGTCGAGGCGGCGCAGCACATCGTGTTCGGCGCAAATCTCGTCGCCGCGGCGCGCGGCGCGCTCCACGCCGGCGCGCCAATCCTGTGCGATGCGGAGATGGTCGCGCACGGCATTACCCGCGCGCGCCTGCCCGCGGGCAATGAGGTGATCTGCACGCTCAACGACCCGCAAGTCGCGCCTTTGGCGCAAAAGCTCGCCACGACGCGTTCGGCCGCGGCGCTCGATCTGTGGCGGGATCGCCTCGCCGGCGCCGTCGTCGCCATCGGCAACGCGCCGACGGCGCTGTTCCGCCTCCTCGATCTCATCGCCGCCGGTTGGCCGAAGCCCGCGGCGATCCTCGGAATTCCGGTCGGTTTTGTCGGCGCGGCGGAATCGAAAGACGCGCTCGCGGCCGGACTCGCATGGCGTGCCGTTCCTCATCGTGCGCGGGCGCATCGGCGGCAGCGCCATGACCGCTGCCGCCGTGAACGCCCTGGCGAGGCCCGGACTATGAGCGGCCCAACAAACACTGGAAAGCTCATGGGCGTCGGCGTCGGGCCGGGCGACCCCGAACTGATGACGCTGAAAGCGGCGCGCGCGCTGGGCGAAGCCGACGTGATCGCGCACTTCGCCAAGGCGGGGAATGCCAGCCACTCGCGCACGATCGCGGCGCGGCATTTTTCTGCCGGCGTTACCGAGTTGCCGCTGCTTTATCCGGTGACCACCGAATTGCCGAAATGCAGCGACGGCTACCGCGACACCATCCGCGATTTCTACGACGAAGCGGCAACCACGATCGCGGCGCATCTCTCAGCCGGACGCGTGGTCGCCGTGATCTGCGAAGGCGATCCGATGTTCTACGGCTCCTACATGCATCTGCACACACGGCTGGCGCCGCGCTTTCCGACCGAGATCGTCGCCGGCGTTACGGGGATGTCCGGATGCTGGTCGGCCGCGGCGATACCGATCGCGCAGGGCGACGATGTGTTCACCGTGCTGCCGGCAACACTGCCGGAAGACGAGCTGGCGCGGCGCCTCCGCGACAGCGCCGCCGCGGTCGTGATGAAGGTCGGGCGGCACTTGCCGAAAGTACGCCGCGCGCTCGAAACGAGCGGACGCCTGCCGCGCGCCATCTATGTCGAGCGCGGCACCATGGCGGATGCGAAAATGATTCCGCTCGCGACCAAGCCGGACGACGACGCGCCCTACTTCGCCATCGTGCTGGTGCCCGGCTGGGAGGAACGGCCGTGAGCGGCCATCTCGCCGTCGTCGGATTGGGGCCGGGCGATGCCCGTTATCTCACGCCGGAGGCCGACGAGGCGTTGGCAGCCGCGCAAGCGCTGTACGGCTACGGACCGTATCTCGATCGCGTCCCGGTGCGGGCGGGTCAAACCCGTAACGCGTCCGACAATCGCGAGGAAGGCTCGCGCGCGGCGGCGGCGCTGCGTCACGCCGCCGGAGGGCGCGCGCGTGGCGGTCGTATCCGGCGGCGATCCCGGCGTCTTCGCGATGGCGGCGGCGGTGTGCGAGGAGATCGAATTCGGGCCGGAAAGCTGGCGCGCGCTCGATGTCGCCATCGTGCCGGGGATCACGGCCATGCTCGCGGTCGCGGCGCGGATCGGCGCGCCGCTCGGCCACGATTTCTGTGCGCTGTCGCTGTCCGACAATCTGAAACCGTGGGATCTGATCGAGCGGCGGCTCGATGCCGCAGCGAGCGCCGGATTCGTCATCGCGCTCTACAATCCGGTGTCGCGCGCGCGGCCGTGGCAGCTCGGCGCCGCGATAGAGCGGTTGCGCCGGCATTTGCCGCCAGCGACGCCGGTCGTCTTCGGCCACGCCGTCGGGCGGTCGCATGAATCGGTGAATGTCGCGACGCTGGAGAATGCCGATGCAGCCGCGGCCGACATGGCGACGCTGATCATCGTCGGTTCGCGGGAAACCAGGGTCGTCCAGCGTCCAGGGCGTTCGCCGCTCGTTTACACGCCGCGCGCCGTCGCCGAGGTCAGCGCATGATCGAGCCACGCCAGCGCCTCTTCGACGGTCGCGACGCTCGGCGCTTCGGGCACCGGCGGCCGGCGCAGCATGATCACCTCGACGCCGACGGCGCGGGCGGCGGCGATCTTGCCGTAGGTCGCGGAACCGCCGCTATTCTTCGCGACCACGACGTCGATCCAGTGCGCCGCCATCAGCGCGCGATCTTCGGCTTCGGTGAACGGGCCGCGCGCTGTCACGTAGATCGCGCGCGGCAGCGGCAATGGCGGATCGACCGGATCGACGCTGCGGATCAGATAAATGTGCTGCGGCGCGGCGGCGAACGGCGCGAGTTCGTTCCGGCCGAGCGCGACAAAAACGCGCCGGGGCGATTTACCCAGCGCTTGCACCGCCTCGCTGACATTGTTCACTTCGGTCCAGTGGTCGCCGGCAGCGGCAACCCATGGCGGCCGCCGCAACGCGATGAATCGCACACTGGACTCACCCGCGGCGGCGACGGCATTCGCCGAGATGACGTCCGCATAAGGATGCGTGGCGTCGATCAGCACGCCGATCCGCTCGCGCAAGCAGATGGGCGGCAAGCCCGGCGGCGCCGCCAAAGCCGCCGATACGCACCGGGACCGGCTGGCGCGCGGGCGAAGCCGTCCGGCCGGCGAGCGACAGCGTAACGTCCAGATCGAGGCGGCTCGCCAGCCGCTCCGCCAGCATCCGCGCCTCGGTGGTGCCGCCGAGAATGAGAATCTTTCCGGGGATGGCTGTCATGCCGTTTCCTGACGCGATCCACCGTGAGACTGCCGCAACACCGCGCTGGCTGTCCATCGTCGGTATCGGCGAGGACGGCATCGAGGGCCTGAGCGCGGCGGCACGCGGGCTGATCGGCGCCGCCGAGATCGTGTTCGGCGGACGGCGTCACCTGAGCCTCGCGGCTCCGCTCATTCGCGGCGCGACGCGGCCGTGGCCGAGCCCGTTCGACGGCGCAGCCGACGAGGTGATGACCCATCGCGGCCGCCAGGTCTGCGTACTCGCCTCGGGCGATCCGTTTCACTACGGGGTTGGCGCGGTGCTGGCGCAAAAGATCGACGCGCGAGAGATGATCGTGGTGCCGGCGCCATCGGCGTTCAGCCTGGCGGCGGCGAGGCTTGGCTGGTCGCTGCCGCAAACCACTTTGCTCTCGGTGCACGGCCGCATGCTCGATCTGGTGCGCCCGCATCTGCAACCCGGCGTCCGCATACTCGCATTGACCTCGGACGGTGGCGGGCCGGAAGCGATGGCGCGACTTCTCACGCAATCGGGCTTCGGTGGCTCCCGGCTCACAATCCTCGAAGCCGTCGGCGGGCCTCGTGAGCGCATGCGGACGGCGACGGCGGCGGCCTTCGATCTTGGCCCGGTCGAACCGCTCAACACGCTGGCGATCGAGGTGGAGGCTGCGCCCGGCGCGCGCATCATCGCGCGAAGCCCGGGACTAGCCGACAATCTGTTCGAGCACGACGGTCAGATCACCAAGCGCGAGGTGCGCGCGGTGACTTTGTCGTCGCTGGCGCCGCAGCGCGGCGAACTGCTGTGGGACATCGGCGCCGGCGCCGGCTCGGTAGCGATCGAATGGCTGCTGGCCGATCCGCTGATGCGCGCGATCGCGGTGGAAAAGCGCGGCGACCGTGCGGCGCGTGTTCGCCGCAACGCCGCCGCCTTCGGCGTGCCCGGCCTGGAGATCGTCGAGGGTACGGCGCCTGCCGCGCTCGCGGGCCTTGCTGGCCCGGACGCCATCTTCATCGGCGGCGGCGCCGGCGAACCCGGCGTGATCGACGCCGCGGTCGAGGCTATTCGTCCAGGCGGCCGTCTCGTGGTCAACGCGGTGACGCTCGAAACCGAAGCGCTGCTGATCGCACAGCACGCCGCGCGCGGCGGCGAGCTTATACGCATCGCCATTTCGCGCGCCGGCGCGGTGGGCAGCAAAACCGGTTGGCGGCCGGCAATGCCGGTGACGCAATGGGCCTGGACAAAATCATGATCGCCGCCGGAATCGGCTGCCGGCGCGGCACGCCCGCGCCCGACATCGAAGCGGCCATCCGTGCCGCGCTCGCGCATGCCAACATCGCCGCCGCGTCGCTCGACGTCATCGCCACCATCGAAGCAAAGAGCACCGAGGCCGGCATTCGCGGCGCCGCGGAGAAGCTTGGTGTCGCCGTGATCGTGGTGTCGGAGACGGCCCTCAAGGCGGCGAGCGGCCGCACGGAGACAAGGTCGGAACGCTCGCTGGCGCTCACGGGCGTACCCTCGGTCGCCGAGGCGGCGGCACTCGCCGCCGCCGGACCGGCCGCCAACCTGATCGCGGCCCGGCTCGTGGTCGGCACGGCGACATGCGCGCTCGCGGCCTCGATGCAGGAAGCTGCGCCGCGGACGGTGCCGGGAATCGTATCGTGACCGTGCATTTCATCGGCGCCGGTCCGGGCGCGGCGGACCTGATCACGGTGCGCGGCCGCGATCTCATCGCGCGCTGTCCGGTTTGTCTCTATGCCGGCTCGATCGTGCCGGCCGAACTGCTTGCTTACTGCCCGGCCGGTGCGCGCATCGTCGACACGGCGCCGCTGTCGCTCGACGAGATCGAGACGGAGTTTGTGTCCGCGCACGCCGCCGGCCTCGACGTTGCCCGGCTTCACTCCGGCGATCTCTCGATCTACTCGGCGCTCGCCGAGCAGCTACGCCGGCTGGCGCGGCGCGGCATTCCCTATACGCTGACGCCCGGCGTGCCGGCGTTTGCCGCCGCGGCTGCGGCGCTCGAATGCGAACTGACGATACCGGAAGTCGCGCAAAGCGTGGTGCTGACCCGCGTCGGCGGACGCGCCTCGCGTATGCCGGAGGCGGAAAAACTCGCGTCATTTGCGGCCACCGGCGCGACGCTAGTCATCCACCTTGCGATCCACGCCGTCGAGACCATCGTCAACGAGGTGACGCCATTCTACGGCGCCGACTGCCCGGCCGCCATCGTGGTGCAGGCAAGTGCGCCGGCGCAACGCATCCTGCGCGGCACCCTTGCCGACATCGCGGCGAAGGCGGCGGCCGCGCGTATCGAGCGCACCGCGCTCATTCTTGTCGGCCGCGCGCTGGCCGCGGAGGATTTTCGCGACAGCGCGCTCTACGACCCCGATTACCGGCGCCGGTTTCGTGGAGGGCCCGCATGAGCAGACGCCTATGCGTCAGAGAACGGCGCGCGGCCGACCTAGAGCGCCATCGCGGTCAAACAGCACGACTTCGATCGCCACGTCACGGCCGGCGACGACGCGCTCTGCGGTTTGCCTTGCCGCGCGCGCTACTTCATCGCCGAGCGCGACGGCTTCGCCACGCGCCGCGTGCAAAGGCTTCCGCCGCGGTGTTGGCCGCAACGATGCGCGCACAAAGGTCTTCGGACCCGCCGGCGGCGCGGGCGAAACCTGCAAGCAACGCAAGATCGACTTCGCCGCGCTTCGAATGAAGATCGGTGAGGCCCTGCGCGAGCTTGGTCATTTTGGCGACGCCGCCGGCGATGGTGACCCGCGGCAGCGGATGCGCGCGCACGTATTTGAGCATGCCGCCGACGAAATCGCCCATGTCGATCAGCGCGATTTCCGGCAGGCCATAGAGCTTTTGCACCGCGGCTTCGGAACTGGCGCCGGTCGCACCGGCGATGTGGGTAACGCCGGCGGCGCGCGCGACATCGATCCCGCGATGGATCGAATGAATCCATGCCGAGCAGGAATAGGGAACGACGATCCCGGTGGTGCCGAGGATCGACAGGCCGCCGACAATGCCGAGCCGGCCGTTGAGCGTCTTCGCGGCGAGCGCCGCGCCGCCGGGAATGGCGATCTCGACCTCGGCATCGGCAGCGTGGCCGGCGGCGTCGGCAACTTCGGCGATGGCATCGCGGATCATGCGCCGCGGCACCGGATTGATCGCCGGCTCGCCGGGCGGAATGGGAAGACCGGGGCGCGTCACCGTGCCGACGCCCTCGCCGGCGCGAAACGTAACGCCGGTCCTTGGTGCGCCGAGACGCACCGTCGCCAAGACCAGCGCCCCGTGGGTGACGTCGGGATCGTCGCCGGCATCCTTGATCACCCCGGCGGTTGCGGAATTCCCTTCCCGCCGCGTCAGCGCCAGCGCGAAGCCGGGGCGTCCGCCACGCGGCAGCGTCACCTCGACGGGATCGGGAAATTCTCCGGTGACCAGAGCAGCAAACGCCGCCTTTGCCGCCGCCGTCGCACAGGTGCCGGTGGTCCATCCCCGGCGCAATGGCCGTTCATGCCGCTCCATGGGCCAACCTTTAGTCCCGGCTGGCGCCATCGTCATCACCGGAGCGCACCGCGATGATCGGCGTGCACTGTTTCGGCGGCGCGGCGAGCGTCTAGATGACCGCGCGCGGGCTCATCATCGCCGCGCCGCATTCCGGCGCGGGAAAGACCACGGCAACGCTGGCTCTGCTGGCGGCGCTGCGGCGGCGTGGGGTCATCGTGCGCGCCGCGAAAGCCGGACCGGATTACATCGATCCGGCTTTCCATGCCGCCGTCACCGGCACATCAAGCGTCAACATCGACAGCTGGGCGATGCCGGGAAAACTTCTCGACGCGCTCGCAGGCCGGGCGAGCGACGGCGCGGACCTCGTCGTGATCGAGGGCGTCATGGGCCTGTTCGATGGCACCGCTGACGCGGGCGCGGCGCCGGGGCGACGTGGCGCGACGGCGGACCTTGCCGCGCACTTTGGATTGCCGGTCGTGCTGGTGATCGACGTCGCGCGGCAGGCCCAGTCCGCCGCGGCATTGGTGCGCGGCTTTGCCACGCACGACCCGGCCGTCCGCATCGCCGGCGTCATTCTCAATCGCGTCGGCAGTTCGCGGCACCGCGCGTTTGTTGCCGACGCAATCGCCGCGCTTGGCATCCCGGTTCTCGGCACTTTGCCGCGGGAGGCGGCGCTTGCATTGCCGGAGCGGCATCTCGGCCTGGTGCAGGCCAGCGAGCATCCCGACTTCGCCGCGTTGATCGATCGCCTCGCCGCAACGGCCGAAACCTATTTCGATCTCGATGCCATAATCGCTTGCGCGGGAACGTTTGCGACCGCCTCGATCGCGCCGAATGCCAGGCGCGCTGCCGCCGCCCGGACAGCGCATCGCGCTCGCCAGCGACCGGGCCTTCAGCTTTGTCTATCCGCATCTGATCGACGCCTGGCGCGGCGCCGGCGCCGAGATCGAATTGTTCTCGCCGCTTGCCGACGAACCGCCGCCGCCCGGCGCCGACTGCTGCTGGCTGCCCGGCGGCTATCCGGAACTACATGCCGATGCGCTCGCGGGTGCGCGAACATTCGCCGCCGGACTGCGCCGTTTCGCCGAGACGCGCCCGGTGCACGGCGAGTGCGGCGGCTACATGGTATTGGGCGAAGGCCTGGAAGATGCGGCGGGCCGCCGCCACGCCATGACCGGCCTGCTCGGCCACGCGACAAGCTTCGCCCGGCGCAAACTTCATCTCGGCTATCGCACCGCGCGGCTCCTCTCCGCCAGCGTGCTGGGTCGCGCCGGAACGCAAATACGCGGCCACGAATTCCACTACGCCTCGCTGACGTCGCCCGGATCGGACGAACCATTGGCGGAAATTACCGATGCCGAAGGCCGCGAATGGAAGACGACCGGCGGCCGGCGCGGCCGCGTCACCGGCACGTTTTTTCACGCCATCGCGGCCGCCGACTAGTCCGCAGCCGCTTCGACCGCAAGCCGCAGACACGTCTCGAAGCCGGTGAGATCGTAAAACACATCATCGGCGCCGGCACGATGACGGACCATCGCGTGGCCGCCATGTTCAAGCAGCGCGTTGTCGATCATCAGGTTGTCGGCATTGCCGAAATTCTCGACAATCATGCGGCTGGAGTCGCGCCATTCATTGTCGGTGCGATCCAGCGTGAGCGTATCGATCAGCTTGCTGCGTTCCAGCAGGTCGTCGACGATGTTGGTGTAGCCAAAAATTTTCTTCCCCAACCCCGCCAGCATTCCGAGCTCGAACACCGTTCCGGCGTCGGCGCCGGGACCGCGGAACGGCGTCAGATTGCAGATGCCTAAATCGGCGCGACGGATCATTGCTTCGTTGGCGCGATAAATCAGCCGATCCCGCCGCTCGCCTTCCAGCGTCAAACGAATTTCGTTGTCGAGCGGATAGAGACCTTCGAAACCGTATTTGGCGCAAAGCTCCTTTTTGCGCCGCCCGACATCGACTGCATCGGGTAGAAAAACATCCGGACCCGCCAGGTAGATCGTCCGCACGTTAGCGCTCGCAAGCCAGGGAATCGTCGTCACTTCAACGTTACGTCAGAACCGCAACATCTTCCATCCGTACCAGAAGCGTTAGACCCGGCGGACTGTTGTCGCGGCGGAATGCTTGCTATCGTGCGCCGCCGATGCGATGCGTCACCGCACGTTGCCCGCACGCGCTTTTGGAGGCTCGCCCCGATGTTCCGTTTCTTGATCGTTACAATCTTCGCCGTGGCAGGCTTGGTCATGGCAGCCTTGGCCGTGACGGCCTCTGCCGGCCCGGTGGCGGCGCAACAAAAGACCGCGGCTCCGGCGGAGGTGGTGCAGCAGATCGAGTCGCTCGTGCAGCGTCAGACCGATTTGCTGATGAAGAAGGATGCCGACGCGCTGGCAGGTCTATTCGTCGATGGCGCGGTCTACTCGACCTCGGCGGGCGATATTCTGGCCGGGCGGGAAAAGATCCGAAACTATTATGCCAAGACCATTCCGGCGCTGGGCGACAACTTCACCCGCGAGAGCAAGGTCGACGAGGTTCATGAACTCGGCGCCGCGGTGTGGGTGCTCGGACATGGCAAGACAGTGGTCAGGACATCGGAGGGCGTGGCGGACCTCAAGGATCACTGGATCGCCATCTACGAGAAGATCGGCGGCGAGTGGAAGGTTCGTGCGCTGAGTTTGGGCGAGAATGTCGCCCTGATGCCGGCCAAATTTTGAACGATAGTGGTTTTGAACGAAGCGGTTTCTCAGAAACAGGCGGGGCCGGATATTGAAAAGGCCGCCGCCGCCGGCCGCTGCTGCGACTATTCCTTAAAGCACTTCGCGGACCAGGTTCTGAAATCGCTTGTGACCGCGTCACGACACTCTTTTGTCGTGCATACGGCAAACCGCTCCTGCAAAGCCTGCGCCTGTTTGATGCAGGCCGCGTAGGTCGCTTCCGACGACGGCGTCTCTTTCGACGAATCAGGCGTTTCCTCGGCCTTGAGGGCGCACATCGGCAACAACAGCCACAAAGCAACAAAAATCGCGATCGACTTCATCCGCCCTCTCCTCCGTACGCGCGAAATTCTAGTCGGCGACCCGTCCGCTTGCAACGAGACGCCGGGCGACCGATGCGCGCATCGCATTTTTGGCGGCGCGCAGCTTGACCCAAACAATGGACCCTGCCTAGTCTGCCGGCTTGGAACTATCAATCGGATGGGTGGGAAACGCATGCGCCATTCGACCGCGATTGGCTTCCTGGTAATTTGGCTGGTCGCTCAAGCGGCGCCCGTCGTAGCGCAAACTGCGACGCTGCAGCCCAATCCGCAAATCCATGTTGAATATCTGCCGCCGAAGAACAATTCGACGGCCGCCGATCCCACGCAATACAACAGATATGTGACCACCTACGAGTGGCTGCGGGTGCGCAAGCCGCTCGAGGAGATTCAACAATTCCTTGCCCCGCTGAAGCTGCCGCGGCCGATCAACATCCAAGTCGATACCTGCGGCGGCGCCCAGCGCCGCCCGTATGTGCCGGCCAATCCGGCAACGGGCACGCCAGCCAGCCCGGTCACGATCTGTTACGAACTCGTCGACGGCATACAAAAAATAGCGGCAGGCGTTCAGGGAAACGATCCCCTCAAGCGAATGGTAATCGTCGGGACATTTACGCAGGCGGTGCTGCATGAGCTGGCTTATGCGGTATTCGATGTGCTGCAGGTCCCGGTCTGGGGACGCGAAGACGATGCGGCGGATCGGCTGGCCGCGTTCGTTCTCCTGCAATTCTCCGGCGAGATCGCGCACACGACCATGGTCGGCTCGGCCGAGTTCTTTCTGCTCTCGCTGAGGACATGGACGGGCAGCGCGTTTGCCGACACGACGTCGCCGGAAGGTCAGCGTTTCTATAATTTCCTCTGTATCGCCTATGGCGGCGACCCCAATGATTTCGGCGGCTGGACGCAGGCGCCGCAGGGTCAGGATCCGTTATTGCCCGACCGTCGCGCCCAGCAATGCGGTCACGAATATCAGCAGGTTCGCGCCGCCTTCAGTCTGCGCATCATGCCCTACATCGATCCTGACGTGTTGCTGCAGATCAAGGCTGCGGAATGGCTCTTGCCGGACGAACTGAGCAAATGATGGCGGCGACCGCACCGGTGTCTTTTTTAAAAGCCATCTCCCCGCGTGACCGTTCATCGCAAAGCGGAGCGTCGCAATGAAATTCCTGAGGCTTGCCGCCGCGCTCACGATCCTGCTGGCGGTCCAGGCGATCTCGGTCACCTACGCGTCCGCAGATAATTCTTGCCTGAGCGATCCGGGGCCGAAATACAAACCGATTCCCGGCCTGGAAAACCCCGGTTTTCCCATCTGCTACATGCAGCCCAACGACAAGAACAAGACCGCGTACCAGGCGCTTCAATCAAGACACATCCTCGAGGTCTACAGCCAGTTTCTGTCGCCGCTGCATTTGCCTCACCCGCTGACGCTGGTCGCTCTCAATTGCCAGCCGGATTTCCACAGCGACAGCCCGTTCTATTCGTCGGACGATCGCGCGCTCCACTTCTGCTACGAATGGTACAACGACGTCCTGCAGTATTCGCCCAAGACGACGACGCCCGAGGGCGTCACCCGCACCAACGTTATTACCGGAATGTGGGCGGGAACGCTGATGCATGAAACCGGACACGCCCTGTTCGACATGCTCGACGTTCCCGTATTCGGACGCGAAGAGGACGCCGCGGATCAGGTGGCGGCTTTCATCGCGCTGCAATTCAATCCCGAGGTTCAGCGAACGATCATCAAGGGTTTTGCCTATTTCTGGCAAATGGCGGCCAAGGGCGGCAACGACCCGCCGACGGCAAACGACCCCAATCCTCCAAAAGATGTGGTGCAGCGCTGTTTCAGCGACCCGCTGTGCGCCTATTCCGACGAGCACGGCACCGCCAGCCAGCGCCTCTACAACACACTGTGTCTCGGCTACGGCGGCAATCGCGAAGCCTTCAAGGATTTCGTGGACATCGGGTGGCTGCCGAAGGAACGCGCCGACGATTGCGACCGCGAGTATCGCCAGCTGGCGCTGGCTTTCAGCAAAACCATTCTGCCATTCATCGATCCGGAGATGAGGAAGAAGGTTCAGTCCATCCAATGGCTGCTGCCGGCGGAGATGCAGTAAACCGCACGCGGATTTAAGCCGCGAGCGCGCTATGGCTCGGCCGCATCATCGGCCCAAATCATCGGCCCGAATCATCGACCCACGTGATCGGCAGAAGTCCAAAAGGTCTGTCAACGGCGCAAATGTTGGAGGAATTGCTCCCGCCCCCCGTTCTGTGCGTGGGTCTGAAAGGCCACCGCAACATTTCATTGGGCGGAGACGCCGCCGAGGGGATCGAACGCAGCATCGAAACTTTGCTCGAAGCGCTGCAACAGGCGCTGACGCCGGCGGCTACCCGCGAGGCGGCTTTTTTCTCCAAGGCTCCGCCGGTCACGCGTCTGATCACGATGGGCGCGGAAGGCGCCGATCTTCTCGGGATGCAGGCGGCGAACAAACGCGCAGTCAAGATTTTCTGTGTCATCCCGTTCGCCCGTGAAGAGTTTCGGAACGATTTTTCGCCGGCAGCCGCGGCGGTCGCCGCGGAACTGCTGTCACGGACGGAAACGCTGCTCGAACTCCCGGGCCAGCGCAAGGAAGGCCCCCGCGCTTACGAACGCGCCAACGACATCATCCTTTCGAACATCGACGTTCTCGTCGCGGTCTGGGATGGCGGACGCGCGCGCGGCCGCGCCGGTACCGGAGACGTTGTGCAAATCGCAGTCGATAACGGGATCCCGGTCATCGTCATCGATCCCGCCGCACCGGCTGAGCCATCGTTGCTTGCGATGCCGCACGGCGACGACGTCGAACCGCCGGTGGCCGGAGACCTTAACCGCAAACCGCTGCCGGTCGATCTGACCGAATTCGTTCATACCCTCGTCAGCCCTCCGCAAAAGCACCTGCAACGACAGGGCCTGACAGAACTCGTCGCCGAGACGCCGCGGTCGGCCGATTGGCGTTTCGAGTATCCGCTTTTGCTGAAGACCCTGGCGCGTCGGCCCAAAGTCCGGCGCATGTTCGCGCCCGCGGCGGCCGCAAAAACCGGGGCGTCCGCAGACGAGGCTGCAATCAGCCTCGCGGCGGCCAACGCCAAAAGGCTGGAACACGTCGAGCATGCGCGCAATGTCATCGACGGATTTGCCGTGCAGTATGGCCGCCGCTTTCGTTCCAGCGCCGTCAGTCAATATCTGATCGTCATTGCCGGCACCTGGCTGTCGGGGCTGATCGGACTGGCTGGGTTGCTGATCCCGTGGCTGGCCCCGGTGTCGATCGCGTTGCAAATCCTGGCCAGCGTGCTGGTTCTCGTGGACGCGGCATTTCGCACCCGGCATCGCTGGCAGGAACGCTGGCTGGATTACCGCGTCGTGGCGGAACGTCTGCGCTGGCTGAGTTTTCGCTATTCATTCGGCCTCGGTCCCGGCCGGCGCATTCCGTCTTTGGTCCAGCGACGGAAATCATGGGTCGACTGGTATTTGGCGCGCACGGCGCATGCACTGGGCCCGCCGGAAGGAAAGATCGACGAGGCTTCGATCGCCGCCGCCGCCGACCATCTGACGGAAGTCGAAATACCGCAGCAGATCGATTATCATCGCAGTACCTTCCGGCAGCTTGGATTGGTGGAAAGGCGGCTATCGCTCGCCGCCCACGGCTCGCTCTTCGCTGCAGTTGGCGTAGCGGCGCTGCTCGCAATCGCCGCCGTGCGGGCCGGCAGCCTGGACGCCGTCGGCTGGAAACCGCTGGCCATCCTCCTGCTCTCGCTCCTGCCCTTCACCATGACCTCGCTGAACGGTTTGCGGGTAGACGCCGATCTCGCCCGGCTGGTTGAGCGCTCGGCGCAAACCACCGCGCTCCTGTTCCGCGCCAGGCGCGCCATACTCACCGCGCCCCGCGATTACGACCACGTCGCATCGAACATGCAATGGCTCGCCGCCATCATGAGAGGCGAGCTGGAAGAATGGCGGTTCGTGATCGAAAGCCGGCGGTCGCGCGGAGGCGTGCGCCCGATCAAAAGAAAGCGCGGCCTGCGCCGCCGGCTGGATACCTTGCGGAAACGCCAAGGGGCCGACGATCCGCGGAGCGTAGCACCGCCGCCCGCGTAAAATCCGGATTTCAACGCTCCAGCAAGGCGACCGTGCCGAGACCGCCATCGGAGCAAATACTGACGATCGCGCGACTACCCGGCGGCAATGTTGCAAGTTCCTTGAGCGCCTGGCTCAGAATCCGCGCGCCCGTGGCTGCAAACGGATGCCCTAGCGCGACGCTGCCACCGTTTGGATTCATCCGCTCGCGCGGAAATTTTCCGAAGGTGTTATCGACACCGGCTTTGGCGCGGACGAAAGCCTTATCCTCGAGCGCCTTGATATGGCAGAGCACCTGCGCCGAAAAAGCCTCGTGAATTTCCCACAGGGCGATGTCGTCGTACGTCAGCCCATGCCGCGCCAGCAACCGCGGTATGGCGGTGACGGGCGCCATCAACAGACCCTCGTGGAAGATATCGACAGCTGCCAATTCGAAATCCACAAGCCGCGCGCGGGGCAATGATTGCGGCAGCCGATCCACGCCGTCGTCGTTGGCGACCCAAATGGCAGCGGCGCCATCCGTCAATGGCGAGCTGTTGCCCGCCGTGAGCGTGCCGCGTCCGCTGGTCCGGTCGAACACGGGCTTGAGCCTGGCGAGTTTTTCCATCGACGTATCGCGACGAGGAAAGTGGTCTTTGTCGATTCCATCCAGCCGGACGATCATGTCCGTGAAGAACCCGCGATCCTGCGCCGCGATCGCCCGTCGATGGCCCTCGAGTGCAAGCTCGTCCTGCTCGCTGCGGCCGATGTCCCATTCCTTCGCCATATCCTCGGTGTGTTCGCCCATGCTCCTGCCGGTGACGCGGTTTTTCACTTCGGGCACGAACAGCCGGATGTCGGAAGGGCGCAGCCGGCGCAGAACAGCGAGCCGGTCTGCCGCGCTGCGCGCTTGAAACAATCTGCGAAGCAGCACTGAAATATTCTGCCCGAGTCCGATCTGGACGCGGCTCATGCTCTCGACGCCGCCGACCATCGCCAGCGCGGCGCGCCCTCGTCCGAGCATTCCGGCTGCTTCGAATACGCCGACCATGCTGGTGCTGCATTGCATGATCGTGGTGAAGGTCGGCACATGGGGATCGAGTTTTGCCTCAAGCCACACCTCGCGGGCCAGATTGGCGTAAGCGAGATTGACGACCACCGAGCCCCATACGGCGAAGTCGATGGCGCCGGTCACCTGTGCCGCCATCGCCTTGACGACGGGAACGGACAAGCCAAGCAAGTCGCGCCCGGCGAATGGGCCGTCCACCGCAACAAAGGGCGTGCGCAGGCCCGCGACCAACCAGACTTTTTCTCCGTCGCTAGCCATCGTCGCGTCCTCGTCTTCCGAGTGCGCCGGGCGTGCGTTCGCCAGGCGCGGTGGACCTCGTTATTCGGCCGCGGGCAGTGCGCCCGCCACCTCGTCACCCGAAGCAGCCAGGTAGCGGTGCAATGCCGCCATGACCTGCGCCCCCTCGCCGACCGCCGCGGCGACCCGCTTGACCGAACCGGACCGCACGTCGCCGATCGCGAAGACGCCGGGGCGCGTGGTCTCGAGCTGCCGGTGGTTGCCGCCGGCATCCGGGCCGGTGAGAACAAACCCTTTGGAATCGAGCGCGACGCCGGAACCGGCAAGCCAATCCGTGTTGGGAGCCGCGCCGATAAAAAGAAACAGATGGCGGATGGACCGCCGCACTTCGGCGCCCGAACCCCGATGCTGCCAGCGAACCGCATGCAAAACGCCGTCGGTGCCTTCGAGGGTGGTGATCTGCGTATGTGTCAGAACTTCCACGTTCGGCAATCCGCTAATCCGGTCGACCAAATAGCGCGACATGGTGGTTGCCAGATCGTCACCGCGGCACAAGAGCCAGACCTTGGCCGCCTGACTTGACAGAAAGACCGCCGCTTGGCCCGCCGAGTTGCCGGCACCGACCAAAGCGACTTCCTGGCCGGCGCAAAGTTTTCCCTCGAACGGCGAGGCCCAGTAATGGACACTCGAAGACTCGAACTCATCCAGGTCGGCGACCTCAAGGCTGCGGTATCGTGCGCCGCTGGCGATCACGACGGCACGAGCCTTGGCGCGCTCGCCGTTCTCCAGTTTCAGAACGAAATATTCGGAGCGCGACATCGAGGCGGTTTCAAAACCGGTCACTTCGTCGGGGATCGCCATTTCGACCCCGAATTTCTGCGCCTGATTGTATGCGCGCGCCATCAGCGCGTTGCCGCTGATGCCGGTCGGAAAGCCCAGATAATTCTCGATCCTGGCGGACGCCCCTGCCTGACCGCCTCTGGCGCGGCAGTCGAACGTCAGTACCGAAAGTCCTTCCGACGCCGCGTAGACGGCGGCCGCAAGGCCGGCCGGCCCGGCTCCGACGATTGCCACGTCGTAGAATTCGACTGGAGTCGATCGGTCCGACCAGCCCGAGACAACGGGCGAGCTTGGTCTCGGTCGGATTGCGCAACAACTCCCCTTGGGGACATAACACGATCGGCAGGTCGCCCGGATCGACGTTGAAACGGTCGAGCAGCGCCTTGGCCTCCTCATCGGTTTCAGGATCGAGGCTTCGACGCGGATGCGAGTTGCTGCGGAGAAAATTCTCCAGCCGAAGCACATCGCCGTCATCGGCGCGGCCGACGATGATTGGTCCGCCGGCTCCGGTTTCGAGCAGGCCGACACGGCGCAATATCAGAGCCCGCATGATCCGCTCACCGAGCTCCGCCTCGGCAATCATCAGCGCCCGCAACCTTTCCGGTGGAATGATCAGCGCCTTGACCGGCTCGCGGGCGTAGGAATTGATCAGTGCCGGCCGGCCGGCCAATTGTGCGAGTTCGCCCAAAAACGCACCGGCGCCTTGGGTGACAATGGGTATCTCCTGGCCCGATCCGTCGCGCTGCACCAACTCTATTCGTCCAGCCAGCATGACGGCAAAGCCCGAGGCGACATCGCCTGCCTTCATGACGGTGTCGCCGACCGCGAACGAGCGGACAGAACCGAACCGTCGAATGCGATCGATCTCCGATGGCTCCAGTACTGGAAACATCTGGTCGTAGCGGGCCTCGATGATGGGCTGGGGGTTTTTAGGCATCGCTGTCGGCAACTCCTAAAGCAAGGCGAAACTTGCAGGTTTAACGGACGGCACGGACGATTTCTTCCTCGACATCGCGCAGCCGGTCCTTGCCGAAGAAAATTTCATTGCCGACAAAGAAAGTCGGACCGCCGAAAGTGCCGCGCGCAACCGATTCCTGCGTATTCTTCAACAGCCGGTCCTTGACTTCCGGCTCCGCGGTGCGGGCAAGCAGGGTATCGGCGTCGAAGCCGGATTGCTTGAGCACTTCGCGCACCACCTCTGCATCGTCCATCTTTTTCTGACCGGACCACACCGCCTTGAACACAACATCGACGTAGCGCGCGAACACGCCCTCAAACTGCGCGGCGACCGCGCCGCGCATGATCAACAGCGTGTTGACCGGGAAAAACGGGTTCCAAGCAAATTGCGTGATGCCGTGACGGCGGATGAAGCGCTCTCGCTCAAGCTGCTCGTATTCGAGGCGGTTCTTTATCCCCGCCATGCTTTCGGCCGGCGAGCGATTGTTGGTCATCTTGAAGACGCCGCCGAGGAGCACCGGCACGTATTCGAACTTTGCGCCGGTCCGCTGCTCCACATCCGGAATCACCAAGTGCGCCAGGTAGGCATTCGGGCTGCCGAAATCGAAGTGAAACTCCACCTTCGCCATTTCACCAGACCTCACCGTAAGGACGAACATCGAGTTCGAAAGTCCAGGCGTCGCGCGGCTGCCGATAAAGCTGCCAATAGGCCTCGGCGACCGATGCGGGGTTCATCAATTGGTCCGGTTCGAGACGATCGAGGGCCTCGGCGCCGCCGCGCTGCTTGATGCGCTCGCGCACGAAGGCGGTATCGACACCGGCGTCGATGATGAGATGCGCGACGTGGATATTTTTGGGTCCGAGTTCTCGCGCCATGCTCTGGGCGACGGCACGCAGGCCGTGCTTGGCGCTGGCGAACGCCGCATAGCCGATGCCGCCGCGCACGCTTGCCGTGGCGCCGGTGAAAAAGATGCAGCCCTTGCCACGCGGCAGCATCAGACGCGCCGCTTCGCGCCCGCTGAGAAACCCGGCATAGCAGCCCAATTCCCAGACTTTGCGAAACACCCGCTCCGTCGTGTCCAGCAGCGGAAAATTGACGTTGCCGCCGACATTGAAAATGCAGACCTCGAGCGGCGCGTGAGCGTCGGCCTCGCGCAGAAAGGCGGTGATGTCGTCCTCCTTCCGCGCATCGAGACCGCGCGCGACGATCTCGCCGCCGGCGGCTTCGACGGCGGCGACGAGCGGCGCGAGCTTGTCGGCATTGCGACGGCCGGCGAAGATCGTGAAGCCCTCGGCCGCAAATTTCCTGGCGATAGCCGAGCCGATGAAATCGCCCGCACCGATCACCGCCGCCGTAGCTTTTCGCTTGGTCAACGCGCGCTCCTTACGATCAGGTTGCAGCAAGCCCGTCTGGCAGTATGCGCCCGACATTGGATTGACGAAACAGGCTCCCGATCCTGGAGAGCTTGCCAATGTTCGGGTTCGCCGCCAGCATGGCAATCGGCTCCGCCATTCGCGGCAGCACGGATTTTCACGGACAACCGCGGTTCCCGGACGAAGCTCGGTGACGCCGGGCCGCCACCACCTTCAAAACGACGGGGAGGATATCCAACATGACGGTCAGAATTGAGAAAAACGGCGCGGTCTGGACGGTGATCCACGATCGGCCCGAAGCCCGCAACGCGATGGACCCGGCAAGTGCCGATGCCCTGACGGCGGCGTTCCTTGAATTCGACGCCGACAAGAGCGCCTCGGTCGCTGTGTTCTACGGCGCGGGTGGCGCGTTCTGCGCAGGCTGGGATCTCAAATACGTCAGTACGTTGAACGCGGCGCATCCGCTTGGCGAACTCGATATCCCGACCGCGGGGCCGCGCGGCAATGCCGGCGAAATTCCGCGCGGACCGCTGGGCCCGTCGCGGCTCGAACTGGACAAGCCCGTCATCGCGGCCATCGAGGGGCCGGCCGTTGCCGGCGGCATGGAACTCGGGCTGTGGTGCGATTTCCGTGTCATGGCGGCGGAGTCGTACTTCGGCGTGTATTGCCGGCGCTGGGGCGTGCCGCT
Source organism: uncultured Alphaproteobacteria bacterium (assembly GCA_963850245.1). Lineage (GTDB taxonomy): Bacteria > Pseudomonadota > Alphaproteobacteria > Rhizobiales > Xanthobacteraceae > BOG-931. Next base: position 837,075 of record CAWKLA010000008.1, read on the forward strand.
GATCGACGGCGGCACCGTGCGGCTGCCACGCATCGTCGGCCAGGGCCGCGCGCTGGAGATCATTCTCACCGGCAGAAAAGTTCCGGCGGAGGAGTGCCTGACCATCGGCTTGTGCGAATACCTCACGCCAAAAGGCGGCGCGCGGCAGAAGGCAGAAGAACTCGCCCATGACATCGCGCGCTTCCCGCAGGTGTGCGTGCGCGCCGACCGTCGTTCGGCCATCAAGAGCCACGGCCTTCCCGTGCGCGATGCGCTGATCCAGGAATGGTACAACGGACGCGAGGCGCTGATCGCCGACGGCGTATCGGGCGCCACGCGTTTCAAGGACGGGCTGGGCCGTCACGGCGATTTCGGGAAGATCCGCTAGGCGACCCCCGCGGGGATACTCTGGGTTGCAGAATTCGCCGCGTGGCAACCGGCGCCGGCAGGCCGATCGTTTGTTTTCAGGCATCGCCGCGAAAACATGCATAACGATCCGCTAACGGCCGGCGACAACTTTCGTTAATGCGTTGAATTCAACGGAAACCGGGCATTCATATTTACTCGATGGAGAGACCTTTTAACCGATAGTCGCGCCAGGATTCACACACTCACTTAGCGCTGACGGTGGAATTTGAATGAGTTCAGCTCTCCGAACTCGCCAGCCGCACGAAGCTCTGCCGCCGGAAATTTACATTCCGCTGGTCGATTCGCTTTTCAAGGAAGGGCAAACCCTCTTCGTTGGAATCTTCTTTGTCATCGGTTCGGTTCTCATCACCTACTGGAAGACCGGCGAGCCGCTGATCCTGTACTGCGCGATCGCGATCTTTGTCGTCGCGTGCGTGCGGGGAATCATGATGCGCATGTATTTGCGCAGACGCGCCTCGGTTACGACGGCTGAAATCGCGCGACGCTGGGAATATCGCTACGGCGCCGGCGCATCCGTCATCCTCGCTTTGATGGGGCTCTGGTGCTACATCGCGTTTTCGCGGACGAACGATTCCTTCGCGCATCTCGTCAGCTTCACGATGACGATCGCCTACGCTGCGGGCATCTTCGGAAGAAACTTCGCCAATCCGCGGTTCGTGATCGTGCAAATCCTGTGCACGTGGACGCCGATCGCGGCGGCGCTCGCGCTGTACGGCAATCTGTATCATTGGCTGTTCGCCACGCTGCTCATTCCGACATTCTACGGGATCAAGCTCATCGCGGATCGGCTGCGCGGCACATTGCTCGACGCGGTTGTCACCTCGCGCGACATGTCGCTCCTGGCGAAGCGCTTCGACACTGCCCTGAACAACATGCCGCACGGCCTCTGCATGTTCAATTCCAAACGCCGGATCGTCGTCGCGAACCAGAGGCTCAATCAGCAAACCGGATTGGCGCCGGACCTCGAGCTGAAGGGCCTGTCCGTACGCGACCTGGCGGAAAGCATCGTCAAGGCCGACCTGCTCTCGGAAGCCAACGCCCAGGGCCTTGTCGCCAACCTTGAAAAGCGGCTTTCCGGCAGCGAGGACGCGGCATTCGTCACCGAACTTTCGAACGGCCGGACGCTCGAATTCACCGTGCAGCCTATGGAAAACGGCGGCATGGTCGTTCTGATCGAGGACATCACCGAACGAAAGATCGCCGAGGCCAAGATCAATCATCTGGCGCGCTTCGATCCCTTGACCGGGCTGCCCAATCGGAACGTCCTGCGTGACCGCATGGAGCTGGCGCTCGCGCAATGGCGACCGGACAACATGTGCGCCATTCACTTCATCGATCTGGACCAGTTCAAACAGGTCAACGACACGCTCGGCCATACCCGCGGCGACATGCTGCTCGAGGCTGTCGCCGAGCGATTGCGCGCCAACATCCGCGACGCCGATGTCATTTCGCGGTTTGGCGGCGACGAGTTCGTCATCCTGCAGGCGCCGATCACGTCGCTCGACCAGTGCGAAGCCCTCGCCGCGCGGGCGATCGAGACCCTCCGCGGCACCTACGATCTGGATGGGCACAAGGTCGTCGTCACCGCCAGCATCGGCATCGCCGTCGCCAAGAGTCCGATCGATCCCGAACAATTCTTGCGCAACGCCGACATCGCCCTCTATCAGGCGAAGACCGAAGGGCGAGGAATGTGGCGGTGGTTCGAGTCGAAGATGGAGGCCAGCGCACAGGCGCGCCGCGCTCTCGAACTCGATTTGCGCAGCGCGACCGAAAGCGAGGACTTCGAGCTCTACTATCAGCCGCTCTACAATCTGAAGACCCGGCGAATCGAGACCTGCGAGGCGCTGCTGCGATGGCCGCACCAGCAGCGCGGCATGGTATCGCCTGCCGAGTTCATCCCGGTGGCCGAGGAGATGGGCCTCATCGTCGAAATCGGCAATCAGGCGCTCTACAAGGCCTGCCTGGAATGCCGCCGCTGGCCCGGCGAAACCTCGGTGGCGGTCAACCTGTCGTCGATTCAGTTCGATCGCTCCAACGTGCCGGCGCTGGTGCGCGAGACGCTCGCCGCCACCAACCTTCCGGCACACCGATTAGAGATCGAGATCACCGAAACGACCCTGCTGCAAAACACGCAACGGACCCGCGCCGACTTGCGCCAGCTCGTCGAGCTTGGCGTAAAAATCTCGCTCGACGATTTCGGCACCGCGTATTCGAGTCTCAGCTATCTGCACAGCTTCCCATTCCACAAGGTCAAGATCGACCAGTCGTTCCTGCAAGGCCTTGGTGACGACGAGCGCAGGGTGACGCTGCTACGCGGCATGACGCGATTGAGCGCTCAATTGGGGCTGCGGGTCGTGGTCGAGGGCGTCGAAACTCAGGAGCAACTGGAGCTTCTCGCCAGCGAGGACAGCATCGACGAAGTCCAGGGCTACCTGCTTTGCCGGCCCATGCCGGCTGCCGAGTTGCGCAAGCTGCTCTACGCGTCCTACGTCGCGCCGGCGCATCTGTCGCCGTGGCCCGACAAAATCAGAAGCGACGCTGCGTGAGCGGCAAATCGAACTGAACCGGCGCGATTCCTGAAACTGCGCAGTTCCCTATCGACCAAACAAGCCGCAAACACGCCGCAGATTAACCCTAATACACCGCGGAAATTGTAATCAGATTAACAAACTGTTAACCTCATCACGTCAGTTGAGGCTGATTGAGCGTGGAAGGTGAGGCAGTATGAGTGCCGAAGTAAGGAGATCGTCTATTTCAGTTGCTCCCATTCCCGTAAAAAGTTTTTCCGAACGCCTTATGGACCTCGCGGCACGAACCGAGTGCCGGACCGCCAACACCGAGGAAGAGCGCGAAGCAATCTTCCGGCTTCGGTATTCAGCTTACCTGCGGGAAGGGGCGATCTCCGTCAATCCGACCGGACGATTCACCGACGCAGACGACAGCGACGACAACGCGTATCTGCTCGGATTTTACGTCGACGGCGAATTGGCGAGCTCGCTGCGGCTACACATAGCATCGCGGGAACATCCGGACTTTCCGTCGCTCCACGTGTTTCCCGATGTGTTGCAGCCGCGTCTGGATGCCGGACGAGTCATGGTCGATTCGACGCGGTTTGTCGCCGATGAACGACTTTCGCGCTTTCATCGCGGGTTGCCCTATGTGACGCTTCGCGCCTGCGTGTTGGCCGCGGAGTATTTCCACGCCGACGATCTTCTGGCGGCCATCAGGGTCGAGCATCAGGCCTATTATCGTCGGGCGTTCGGTCACCAGGTGCTGTGCGACGCGCGTCCGTACCCGCAGTTGATGAAGCCCATCAGCCTGATGTCGGTGGATTTTCCGACGGTCAGAGAAGGATGGTACCGCAAGTATCCATTCTTTTATTCAAGCGAGCTTGAACGCCGCAGATTGTTCGAGCGTCCGTCGAATGCGGGGACCGAGGCGAGCCTGCAACCGACGGACTCCCGCGCGACGATCCGGTCACAAGGAAACAGCCGCCCTTTCGTTGATGCGGCGGCAGCCTGACCCGCCGAAAACAGACCAGCAAAGACTGATTGGCCAAGCACCGATCGGTCAAACAACAGTCCGCCGCTGATTGCGCAGGCCCATTCGGGTGATGATCGGCCACCCGCGCCGCCTGCCGGCGCGGCGCACCCCGCCAGGGGTTCGTGGTCGCGGCCCTTCGTTGCATGGTTACCTGAAACTGAACCCAGGCCATAGAAAACCATGGGTGGGCTTCAGGCGATCTTTCGAAACATCGCTTATACGCGTGTGTACGTTGAAGCTTTTCGGCGTAACAAGCGATGTCAATGAACGACGATCTTGTGATCATCGATGTAGAAGAGATAGCGCCAGCTCCGCCCGCGCTGCTTATTGCATGCCCGGTATGCGGAGCTGGAATTGCCTTTGCCAGAAGCCCCGTGCCCCACATGGACGAGTGCGGCTTCGAAAGCTACCGCTTCGACTGCAGGGAATGCGGCACCGCGCTTGCGGGAATCGTCGATCCGGCGGACGATGCGTTGCTGCTCACTGAAACCGGCATCTGACGGCTTGGCGGCGGCACTGCTCGACGCCGCCGTTCGCGATATTTCCTGAGCGTCAGTTTCGGAAACGTCAGCGGCCGGCGGCCAGCGCGTCCTTGACGCACTGCTTGACCATCTTGTGCCGAGCGTACAGCGATATTTCTTTGTATTGCGCCTGCTCCTTGACCTGCGCCTTGCAGGTGGCAGTGGCCTGCTTCAGCGCGGCGGCCGCATCGGCGTCGGAGGCGGCCATCGCCGGCGACGTCGCAAGTGCGGAACAAATCAGAAGGACCGCGGCGATTGCGCCAGCCGGCAATGTGGTGAGTTGAGACATGGTGACGGAATCTTTCTGAAGTTTTTGGTCAAACGAAACGGCGCCCCTGCTCATATCTGAAAGATTCTTGCCGCTCGTCAAGCGCCGCCTCATCGGAAGCGCCGTGACCAAACAGTTTTCATAAAAATGTCACATAGCCCCCGGCGCGGAAATGTTGACCGGTGCGGCTCTCGATGCAGCGGTCAGTGCCGCTTTTCAAACCGGCCGCGGTCGTGCGCCGTCGAGAAATCCAGCTCCGGGCCGAGCGGCACAATGCGCGTTGGATTGATGGCCGTCATGCTCATGAAATAGTGCCGCTTGATGTGATCCATGTTCACGGTGTCGGCGATGCCCGGCACCTGAAAGAGATCGCGGAGATAGTTCGACAGATTGGGATAATCGGCGATCCGGCGCAGATTGCATTTGAAGTGGCTGTTATAGACCGCGTCGAAGCGAACGAGCGTCGTAAAGAGCCGCCAATCCGCCTCGGTTAGCCGCTCGCCAACCAGATAACGTTGCCGCGATAGAAGATCCTCGAGCCAGTCGAGCGCCGCGAACACGGCCCGGCAACCTTCCTCATAGGCGCTTTGCGTCGTCGCAAAGCCGGCACGGTAGACGCCGATATTGACGTCGCTGTAGACCCGCGCATTGACGCGATCGATCTCGGCGCGCAGTTCGGCCGGAGAGTAATCGGCACGGTCGTTGGTCAACGCCGCGAACGCCGAATTGAGCATGCGGATAATCTCAGGCGACTCGTTGTTGACAATGGTGCGCCGCTCCTTGTCCCACAGCACCGGCACCGAAACCCGCCCGGTATAACGCGCATCCGCCAGCAGATAGATTTCGCCGAGGCGCTGCTTGCCATTGACGGTGTCCGCGATGGTGCCGGGCGTCGTTCCGAATTCCCAACCCTGCTCGCCCATGACCGGATCGAGAATCGACATCGAGATGACGCTCTCGAGTTCCTTCAGCTTGCGGAAAATCACGGTGCGGTGCGCGTACGGGCAGGCCAGCGAGACATAGAGGTGATAGCGCCCGCGCTCGGCGGCAAAGCCACCCTCGCCCGACGGTCCGGCCTTGCCGTCCGGCGTCACCCAGTTGCGAAAGACGGGCTCGGCCGGCACGAAACGCCCGCCATTGGCTGCGGCGTCGTACCATTGCGTGTGCCACACACCGTCAACGAAAACACCGTGCGCCATTGCAAGTCCTCCTGCACGGACAAGCTATAGCAAGTGCAAGTGCGGATGAGGAGCGGTGAAATCGGGACCACGGTTTTCATCGGCCAGGTTGTTTCTGCCGGGCGTGACGGCAAAGGCGACATGCGTCATCATTGGGATGCGGCCCCGCGTCGCCCCCGAGCGCGAGAACAAACGATGATAGAGCGATACGGCGATCACGCCGCCAATGAGCGGACCTTTCTGGCCTGGGTTCGCACCGCCATTGCGATCATGGCATTCGGCTTTCTGGTCGAGAAGTTCGATTTGTTCCTGGAGATCGCCAGCCAGACGCTGGCACGCCGCGTATTGAATATCGGCGGACAGACTGTGGGCAACGTCGCCGGCCTGATTCTCATAGGGCTCGGAGCCATCATGATCGTCGTGGCCCTGGTGCGGTTCCGCAAAACCGAGCGAGAGATCGACAGCGCCGAGCGCATGGTGGGGTCGGGTGAGCGGCTGGACGTGGCACTTGCGGCGCTGCTGGCGCTGATCGGCCTCGCGTTGTTCGTGTATCTTTCCTACACGGTGATCAGCAGAGTTCTGATGGCGCGGGCCCGCGCACGAAAAGCTACGGACATCCGGGGAGGAGATATCTGTGAAGGCGGCTTTCATTGAGCGATTTGGTGGACCGGAAGTTTTGCAATACGGCGATTTGCCGGACCCGGTCGCCGGGCCAGGCCAGATCGTCGTCAACGTGGCGGCGGCAAGCGTCAACGGCGCCGACTGGAAGGTGCGGGCCGGTCAATATTCCGAGGCCAAATTTCCACTGGTGCTGGGCCGAGACTTTTCCGGAACGGTCGCCGCGCCGGGCGCCGGCGTCGATGACCTGAAAATCGGCGACGCCGTGTTCGGCGTGCTCGAAGGCGGACGGGAAGGCGCTTACGCCGAGAAGATCGCGATCACGGCCACCATCGTCGCCCGGAAGCCTGATGGCCTCTCCCATGTCGACGCCGCCGCCGTGGCGCTCGCCGGCCTGACCGCGATCGCCGCCGTCGAGGCATCTTTGAAACTGCAACGCGGCGAGAAGATCCTGATCCAGGGCGGCGCCGGCGGCGTGGCGAGCTTTGCGATCCAGCTCGCCAAACACATCGGCGCGCATGTGATTACCACCACCAGCACGGCCAATATCGACTATGTGCGCGGCCTCGGCGCCGACGAAGTCATCGACTACACCGCGCAGGATTTCACCCGCGCCGTGAGCGGTTGCGACGCGGTGTTCGACACGGTGGGCGGCGAGGTGGCGCGAAGATCATTCGCGGTGCTCCGGCCCGGCGGCCGCGCCGCGTTCATCGCCTCCGGCGCACAAGCGCCAAAGCCCGACCGCGACGACGTGACATCGCTTCGCCCCGCGGTCGGCCGCGCCCGCGCACCGCTCGAACGCGTCGCCGAATTGGTCACGACGGGCGCCGTGCGCCCACCCGAGATCAAGCTTTACAGCTTGTCGCAAGCCGCCGAAGCCCATCGCGTCAGTGAGGCGCGCCACTTCCGCGGCAAGCTGGTCTTTCAGTTGCGCTAAGACGCAAACGCGCTCTTCGTCAAAAACAAATCGGGAGGAAGCAGATGTCGCAGAGTCTGGATGGATACGTCGCGTTGATCACCGGCGGCACGACGGGGCTCGGCCTGTCGCACGCGCGCGTGCTTGGCGGACGCGGCGCCAAGGTGGCGGTTACCGACTTCAAGCAGGACAACCTGGATCAGGCGTCCGCCGAATTGCGGCGCGCGGGTGTCGAGCCGCTTTGCCTCAAGGCCGACAATCGCGTCGCCGGCGAAGTGAAAGCCGCGGCGGCGAAAGCGGAAGCGACGTTCGGCAAGGTCGACATTCTCGTCAACAATGCCGGCATCAGCGGACAAATGGCGGCGATCGAGGACATCGACGAAGCGTTCTTCGACAATCTCTTTGCGACGCACGTCAAAGGCGCGTTCTTCGCGGTGCAGGCGGTCGTTCCCGGAATGAAGAAGCGCAAGTTCGGCAGGATCATCAACACCGGATCGACATTCGCCATGACCGGCGCGCCGGCGATGAGCCATTATACCGGGGCGAAGGGTGCGCTCACCGCGTTCACCCGTGCCTGGGCGCGCGAACTCGCGCCTTTTTCGATCACGGTCAACACAGTGTCCCCCGGCTTCACCGATACGCCGATGACCCGCGGTGATGTCACGCCCGAAATTTTCGAAGAGATCATCTCCGGCATGGCCCTCAAACGTCAGGTCTTGCCGGAGGAAATTTCGTACGCGGTGGCGTGGCTCGCCAGCCGGGAGTGCGACGCGGTGACCGGCCAGAATATCAGTCCCAATTGCGGTCAGGCCATCGTCGGTATCTAGGCGTTATTATTCCGGCGCCTTGCCGCCGTGCGCCTTGCACTCGGCTCTGAACTTCTTCCGCTCCTTGCCGTGCAGCCCCTTGGCATTGGCCTGATCCGAGCATGCCTTGGAGATGGCTTTCTTGCTCGCGGACGAGGTCGTGGATTTTGGAGCCGGGGCCGGGGCGGGTGCGGGATCCTCCGCCCAGGCCGGTCCCACGCCTATCGCAAGCGATAAAAGCATGGCGGCAACGATGGACGATTTCGTCATCATGTTTCTCCTGATTGTGCGGGCTCGATCGACGCAACCTTATCACGGCCGAGGAGCGGGAAGTAGCCCCGCGGGATAACCGTGCACTTGTTCCGAACGCGCGCCTTCGCCTTTTCGTCACGCTGCCGACGCACGAATAGGCGCGCGTGCCGGCGGGCGCTGTCGATCTCCCGCATGCGGCACGCCTTGCCTGGTGGACTGGCGGATCGACCGCGCCATGACTAGATCACCGCCGTTGCCGTATCCCAACGCCAGCGCCCTATCGCAATAGGTCTGGCAGCACGCGAGCGCACCCATGTCCCCCCTTTCCCTCCTGCTGAATATCCTTTGGCTGATCTTTGGCGGCATATGGATGGCCGTCGGCTGGTTTATCGCCGCCGTGATCATGGCAATCACCATCATCGGGATTCCATGGGCACGGGCGGCATTCAATATCGGCTCCTACGCATTGCTGCCGTTCGGGCGGAAGGCCGTGTCGCGGGCTGAATTCCTCGGCAGCACCGATATGGGCACCGGGCTGTTGGGGTTCGTCGGCAATATTGTGTGGCTCGTTCTCGCTGGCTGGTGGCTGGCGCTCGGCCATCTGGTCACGGCGTTCCTGCTTGCCATAACGATTATCGGCATTCCGTTCGCCTGGGCGCATTTGAAGCTTGCCGGAATCGCGCTCTGGCCGATCGGCAAGATGATCGTTGATGCAGACGACGTGCCGCTACGCTATCAACGTGCCGCGCCAGGCACGCGGGCAATGTCGTAAAACCGCGGCCGCCGGATCAGGAGCCGTATATGACCACCCATCATTTCCACGCCGTCGTCTGGATCGACCACCATGAGGCGCGGGTATTCCATTTCAGTCCGACCGATGTCGAAAAGCTGGTGCTGCATCCGGATCATCCGACGCGCCACATTCACCACAAGGCGAATTCCATCGGCAGCGGACATGCGGCGGAAGATCAGGCATTCCTGCACGCGGTCGCCCAGTCCTTCGCCGACGCCGGCGCGGTCCTGATCACCGGACCGGCCAACGCCAAGACCGAACTGGTCAAGCACATCAGCCGGGACGATCCGGGATTGATGAAGAACATCGTCGGCATCGAGACCGTCGATCATCCAACCGACGCCCAACTGGTCGCCCACGCCCGGCATTACTTCAAGGCCGAGGATCTCATGCTGCCGCAAAAGGATTAGCGCAGCGTCCGATTTTCGTACGCGCCGCGTCGCATCATGCTCGCAGGCCCCAAGTTCACCGCCAAATTCGCCGAAGTTCAGCACGAACCAATCAAAAAGCGGAGGGTCATTCCATGCAGTCGTCATTGTCCCAGGCGTCCGTCCCGGTCTTTGAAATTGGATTGAATGCATTGTCAGGCGTTCTCGACAAAGCCGAGGCTTTCGCGGCTGCCAAGAAAATCGATCCCACCGTGCTTTTACAATCGCGGCTGGCGCCGGACATGTTCAACCTCACCCGCCAGGTGCAGGTCGTGACCGATCAGGCGCGGCGCGGGTGCGCACGCCTGGCCGGCGTGGACGCGCCGAGCTACGAGGACACCGAGACCACCATCGATCAGCTCAAGGCACGCCTGGCCAAAACGGCGGCCTACCTGAAAACGCTCGACACCAAAAAGATCGACGCGTCCGTCGACCGCGAAATCACCTTTCCGCTTGGAGCCAACAAGGCCGAGATGAAAGGTGGCGACTACCTCAACCATTTCGTGCTGCCGAATTACTATTTCCACCTCACCGCCGCCTACGCCATCCTGCGTCACTGCGGTATCGAAATCGGCAAGCGGGATTTCCTCGGCGCCGTCCCCATCAAGATAACGTAGGGCCGGCAGGCGGCCCGGTTCGCATAAGCGCTCGAATTCGGCACTGACAGCGGCGGATTTCGCCGCCGCCCGGTACGCGCTAGATTGCGGCCCACGCCGTGAGGATCAGCCGCGTGGACCCGGAATTCATCCGCGAACTTTTCGCACCGTTCGGTCCGGTGACGGTGAAGCGCATGTTCGGCGGCGCCGGCATCTGGTCCGACGGGCTGATGTTCGGCCTTGTCTTCGACGGCGCGATTTATCTGAAAGTGAACGAAACCAGCATTCCGGATTTCGAGCGCGAAGGAAGCCGGCCGTTCGTCTATACCCGCGCGAAAAGCAAAGGCCGCGTCGGCCGTGCTTCGCTGTCCTATTGGCGCCTGCCCGAGCGGCTCTACGACGACCCCGAGGAACTCGCGGCCTGGGCCAACCGCGCCCACGCTATCGCGCAAAGCAAGAAACTTGCGCCGCGCGGCAGGAAACCCGCGCCGCGCAAGCCGGTGGAACCAAAACGGCGGCGCTCAGGCAAAAAATAATCCGCTCACAGCGGCGCGCTGGCGTCATTTTCGCTGTCGCGTTTGAGCGCGATGCTTGCTTCCTCGAGATCGAGTTCGCGCTCGATGCGGCGGCGCGCTTCGTCGGTGATCTTGCCGTCCTGCAGCAGCCGATAAATGTACTGGCGCTCGGCGGCGATCAGCTCGCTTCGCAATTCCGTCGCGGTCGCAACGGTGTCGAACCCGTCTCCCATCACGCGCGGCAACTGCCCGGCGCGATCGTCGTGACGGGCGCGCAGGATCGCGACGACATCCGGGTCCGTTTGACCGTCGGCCGCGAGCCCGTCGAGCCGGTCGAGCCCGACCTTGAGCGCTTCGAGGCGCGCTGCGATCTCGGCATCCTGCTCGCGCCGCCGCTCGTCCTCGGCGTCGTGGGGCAACGCCAGCCAGCGCACCACCGCGGGCAGCGCCAGCCCTTGCCCGATCAGAGTGATGACGATGACCGCGAACGTGACATAGAGAATAAAATCGCGCCGTGGAAACGGCGTGCCGACGACGGTTGTCAGCGGGATAGCAAGTGCCGCGGCGAGCGAGACGACACCGCGCACGCCGACAAACGACAGCGCGAACAACCACTGCCAGGGCGGCACCGGATCGCGCCGCGCCAGCGCCGGGCTGAGCCACCGCGGCACATAGGCCGCCGGATAAGTCCAGATGAAGCGGGTAACGATCAGTACGGCGATGACGAGCGGCACGGCGATCGCCAGATCGCGCAGAAAGACCGCATCGGCGTGGTCGATCAGCGTGCGCATCTGCATGCCCGTGACCAGAAAGACCAGGCCTTCGAGCAGATAGACCAGCAGGTCCCAGAAGAATATCCCCTGCAGTCGCGTCGTTGCCGGAATGAGCAGCGGGCCGTTCCAGCTCACGTAAAGGCCGGCGGCCACCGTCGCCAGCACACCCGATCCACCGAAATGCTGCGGCAGCAGGAACGCCGCATAGGGTGTCAACAGCGACAGTGTGATCTCGACGCGCGGATCGCCCGCCCACCGGCGCAGCCGCAGGCTGAACCAGCCGATGCCGAGGCCGTAGGCGATTTCGCCGATGACGATGAGGGCGAATGTCGCCGCAGCCTCGCCGAAAGAGAACACGCTGGTGCCGACCGCGGCGACGGCAAAGCGATAAAGGATCAGAGCGGTGGCGTCGTTGGCCAGGCCTTCGCCCTCGAGCACCACGACCAGCCGCCGCGGCAAACCCACCCGCCGCACGATGGCGAGCGGTGCGACGACATCGGTCGGCGCGACGATGGCGCCGAGCACGAGGCCGGCGCTGAAAGGCATGCCCAGCACGTAATGACAGACCCCCGCGACCGCGGCGCTGGTGAACAGCACGCAGCCGAAGGCGAACAGCGCGATCGGACGGAGATTGAAGCGGAACTCGCGCCAGCTCATGGCGACGCCGGCCGAATAGATCAGCGGCGGCAGGATGCCGAGCAGCACAAGTTCCGGCGCAAGCTCGATCCGCGGCAAGCCGGGAAGCAGCGCCAACGCGATGCCAGCAACGACGAGAAGGATCGAGGGCGCGGTGTTCAGACGCTTGGCGGCAACCGCGACAACCACCAGCACGGCCAGTAGCAGCAATATCGTCTGGATGGTTGCCGTCATCGGTTACACGATGCCGGATATCCCGGCACCGTCAAGCCGCAGCTTGCTAATCGACCCAGACGACGACGGGCCTGCCTTGCTTGTCCTTGAACGCGCCGACGATGATGAGAATGAAATCGACAAGCGTCCAGATACCCAGGCCGCCGATGGTGATGATTTGAAGTATCCCGGTGCCGATCTTGCCGACATAAAACCGGTGCACGCCGAATATCCCAAAGAACCAGCACAGCAAGAGTGCAGCGAGGCGGCTCTTGGGACTGGCGCCCGCCGGCCAGACTTTCACGCCGGTCGGCGCGCCGCAGTGCGGGCACGCCGGCGCCAGATTTGAAATGACCTGCCCGCAGCTGCTGCAAAATTGCTGATTGGCGCCGAGGACCGGCTTTGTTTCAGACATTCGTCGCCCCCCCCCAATCCGCCCTGATCGACGCTACGGCTATCACAAAAAACTCTGCGGATCGACGTCGATGTCGAGCTTGATCGAGCCTTTCGGCTTCGGCGCTTCCGCGAGCCAGTCGCGCAGATAAGCCGACAGATCGAAGTTGCGCGGCGCTTTCATCAACAGACGCAGCCGGTGCCGGCCGCGCACCAGCGAAGCGGCGCGTCGGCGGGGCCGAGCACGCGCACCTCGTCGAGGTTCGGTGCGGCGCGCGCCAGCGCCCGCGCGTAGCCTTGGGTGTCGTGCCGATCGAGGCCGGAAACAACGAGGCTCGCCAGCCGACCGAACGGCGGATAGTGCGCGCTTTCGCGCATCGCGATTTCGGCGTCGTAGAAAGCGTCGCGATCCTGCGCGATCAGCGCGCGCATCACCGGGTGCTCCGGCTGGTGCGTCTGCAAATAGCCGCGACCGATGCCGGCGTCGCGCCCGGCGCGGCCGACCACCTGATGCAAAAGCTGAAACGTGCGCTCGCCTGCGCGCGGATCGCCGTTGGAAAGGCCGAGATCGGCATCGACGATGCCGACGAGGTTGAGCTTCGGGAAGTGATGGCCCTTGGCGACGAGCTGCGTGCCGATCACGATGTCGAATCGGCCCGCGGCGACGTCGTCGAGTTCCTGCCGCAGCCGTTCCATCGTGGCGACGAGGTCGCTCGACAGCACCAGGATGCGCGCCCGCGGAAACAATTCGCGCACCTCCTCCTCCAGGCGCTCGACACCGGGGCCGATAGCGGCGAACGAATTTACCGCCTGGCATTTCGGACATTCCGCCGGATGCGGCATGGCGAAGCCGCAATGGTGGCAGACAAGCTGCTTGCGGAAGCGATGATCGACCAGCCAGGCGTCGCAGTTCGGACAGGAGAAACGAAAGCCGCAGGCGCGGCACAAGGTCAGCGGCGCGTAGCCGCGGCGATTGAGGAAAAACAGCGCCTGTTCGCCACGCTCGATGGCGGTCTGCACCGCGCCGGCAAGCGTCGGCGCGATGAAGCGGCCGGGCGGCGGCCGCTCATGGCGCAGATCAATCGCCTCGACCGACGGCATAAGCTGGCCGCCGAAGCGCTCCGGCAACGCGACGCGCCGATAGCGGCCACGCCGCGCGTTCACCTCGCTCTCCAGCGACGGCGTCGCCGACGACAGCACCACCGGGATGCGGGCGATGTGGCCGCGCACCACCGCCATGTCGCGGGCGTGATACCGCACGCCGTCTTCCTGCTTGTAGGCTTGATCGTGCTCCTCATCGACAACGATGAGACCGAGATCGGCATAGGGCAGGAACAGCGCCGAGCGTGCGCCGACCACGACCGAAACCTCGCCGTCGGCAACCGCGCGCCAGGTGCGGGCGCGCTTGCGGGGCGACAATTCCGAATGCCATTCGGCCGGCCGGGTGCCGAAGCGCGCGGCGAAGCGGTCGAGGAATTGCGCGGTCAGCGCAATCTCCGGCATGAGAATGAGACTTTGGCGGCCGCGGCGGATCGCGTCCGCCACCGCCTCGAAATAGACCTCGGTCTTGCCGGAGCCGGTCACGCCGTCGAGCAACGTCACCGAAAAGCCGTCCGCCGCGGTGGCTTTCAGTTGCTCTGCCGCGGCGCTCTGGGCGCTGGTGAAATCCGTCTGCACAAAATCCGGATCGGGCTTTTCCGCAACCGGCTCCGGCGGCAGCACCACTGTCTCGAATGTGCCTTCGTCGATCAGCCCATCGATCACGCCAGTGCTCACGCCCGCTTCGCGCGCCGCGTCGCTCTTGCCGCGCACCATGCCGTCGGCGAGGAGCGCGAGCGCGCGGCTGCGCGCCGCCGTCATCCGTCTGCGGCGGCGGGCCGGCAAGGCGCACGCCGACACGCTCGCGCGCGGCGCCGAGATGCTCGCCCATCCGCAAGCACATGCGCAGCACCATGCCGCGCGAGCTGACGGTGTAATTCGCGACCCAATCGACGAAGCTGCGCAGTTCCGGCTTGAGCGGCGGCAGATCGAGCTTCTCCTCGACATCCTTGAGCCGGTTGTCGAGCCTGGGATTGGGTCTTGGGTTATCCGCCCAGACCACGGCGGTCGCCTCACGCGCGCCGAGCGGCACGCTGACGATGTCGCCCGGCGCCAGCGTCAGGTTCTCAGGCACCCGGTAGGAATAGGCCCGGTCGAGAGCGACCGGGACAAGGACATCGACGACACGTTTGGCCATGACCGACTTTCCGCCGATTCCGGGCGGTTTAGGAAGGGGAAAGGGCAGCGAGGCTAAGGTGGCGGCAACTGCACCCTCCCCTGGAAGGGAAGGGTCGGCGCGGATAGACGCGCCGGGAGGGGTCAACTTGACGAAGGGCGCTCCAGATTCGACACCCACCCGGCGGCCTCGGGCCGCCGACCTCCCCCTTTCAGGAAGAGGCAACGAGGAACTGCACGGCGTTGCCCCCAAAGTCGCCGCCGAGATCGCCGCGTGGCTGCGCCACCTCGGCGACGAGCGGCGTTATTCGCCGAAAACGCTCGAAGCCTATCAGCGCGACGTGCTCCAGTTTCTTGCTTTCCTCACCGAGCATCTCGGCGGTACCGCCTCGCTGAAAGACCTCGCGGCGCTGCGGCCGGCCGACGTGCGCGCATTCCTCGCGGCGCGGCGCGCCGAGGGGGTCGGCAGCCGCTCGCTGATGCGCACGCTCGCCGGCCTGCGCGGCTTCGGCCGTTACCTCGAACGCAACGGCAAGGGCAGTGTCGGCGCGCTGTCCGCCGTTCGCGCACCGAAGATCGGCAAGACGCTGCCGCGGCCGCTCCCCGTCACCGCCGCGAGGCGCATCGCCGAACCTGAACTCTCGGCGGACGACGACCGCGCGCCGTGGGTGCATGCGCGTGACGCCGCCGTGCTCGCTTTGCTGTACGGCAGCGGACTGCGCATTTCCGAGGCGCTTTTGCTCAAACGCGAAGACTTCGCCGGCGGCCGCGATGCCGTCACGGTCACCGGAAAGGGCCGCAAGCAGCGCATGGTGCCGGTGCTGCCGCAGGTGCAGAAGCTTGTCGCCGATTATGTCGCGCTCTGCCCGTACGATCTGCCGCAGGCCGGTCCGCTGTTCGTCGGCGCCAAGGGCGGTCCGCTGTCGCCGCGCATCATCCAGCTCGCGATGGCGCGGCTGCGCGGCGCGCTTGGTCTCGCCGAGACCGCGACACCGCATGCGCTGCGGCATTCCTTCGCCACGCACCTTCTGGCCCGCGGCGGCGATCTGCGCGCGATCCAGGAACTCCTCGGCCACGCTTCATTGGCGACGACGCAGATCTATACCGAGGTCGATGCCGAACGCCTGATCGAGGCCTATCGCAGCGCCCATCCGCGGGCCTGAAAACCCTTTCCCGGCACGGGAGAGCGACGGATGAGGGGTTTACGCGCAGGGAACCCTTCGTCAAAGTCGGCGCCTTCCGCGGCCCAGCGGCCGGGGAGAGGGAATCGAGGAGCTGGGGGCTCAAATCATGCCGGAAGCGCACGAAACAATGGAACATGCCGAGCACGCCGAACACGCGGCGCACTCGAACAGAAAGATCGCGCTCATCATCGCGGTTCTGGCGCTGTTTCTTTCGTTCTCGGAGACGCTCGGAAAGAGCGCGCAGACCGAAGCGATCAGCGCCAACGTCGAGTCGGCGAATCTCTGGTCCTTCTTCCAGGCCAAGACGGTGCGCATGACGATGGTACGCACCGCGACCGAGGAGCTGAAACTTCAAGCGGACAACGCCAGCGATCCGGCGGCGAAGGCGGCGATGGAAAAGCAGA
This sequence comes from uncultured Alphaproteobacteria bacterium, assembly GCA_963850245.1. Taxonomy (GTDB): domain Bacteria; phylum Pseudomonadota; class Alphaproteobacteria; order Rhizobiales; family Xanthobacteraceae; genus BOG-931. The sequence goes on from CAWKLA010000008.1 coordinate 853,734, forward strand.
TCGACGCCTGGCAAAAAACCGCGGCGCGTTATGATTCCGAACCGGAGACCCATGAAGGCCGCAAGGAGCTTGCCGAGCGCGCCAAGGAGGCGGAAGAGAGCCGCGATCTCTCGCTGGCGCGATATCACCATTATGAGCTCGCGTCGGCAGCGTTCCAGATCGGCATCGTGCTCGCGTCGGCGGCGGTGATCACCAGCATGATGGCGCTGGCCTGGTTCTCCGGGCTGCTCGGCGTAGCCGGACTGGGCATCCTGTTCCTCGGCCTGTTCGCGCCGCACCTGATCCCCCTGCCGTAAGGACACGGCGCCGATGGTTTCCCCCGGCAAGGCACAAAAGCAGGCGGCGCGAACCGCGCGATTATCCGCGGCGCTCCGCGAAAACCTCAAGCGCCGCAAGGCGCAGACCCGCGGGCGGAGCGAGGACCGCGAGGCCGACGGGAAGCCCTCGCCGGGCGCTGCCACGGTTGAGCCGCAGGCTCCCGACTTTCGCCGCAATCGGGGCCGCGATTAGGGTCCGGGTCTCCGCAAGGAGGCCGCAGGGGGGCATTTCATGGATCGCATTCGCATTCTCGGCGGCCGCCGGCTCAACGGCGTCATCCCGATCTCGGGGGCGAAAAACGCCACCCTGCCGCTGATGATTGCCAGCCTCCTGACCGACCAGACCCTGACCCTCGATAACGTGCCGCGCCTTGCCGATGTGGCGCTCCTGGAGCGCATACTCGGCAACCACGGCGTCGACATCACGGTCAGCGGCAAACGCGCCGGCGAGACCGCCGACCACGGCCAGACGCTGCATATTTCCGCCGCCCACATCATCGACACCACCGCACCCTACGACCTCGTCTCCAAGATGCGGGCGAGCTTCTGGGTCCTGGCGCCGCTCCTGGCGCGCATGGGCGAAGCGCGGGTTTCGCTGCCCGGCGGCTGCGCCATCGGCACGCGGCCGGTGGACCTCCTCATCATGGCCATGGAACGGCTCGGGGCCCAGATCGAGATCGACAGCGGCTATGTGGTGGCGAAGGCGCCGCATGGGTTCAAGGGCGCGGAAATCGTCTTCCCGAAGGTGACCGTCGGCGGCACCCACACAGCGATCATGGCGGCGTCGCTCGCCAACGGCACGACCGTGATCGAGAACGCCGCCCGCGAACCGGAAATCGCCGACGTGGCTGCGTGCCTCAACAAGATGGGCGCGCGCATTGCCGGAGCCGGCACCGAGCGCATCGTCATTGAAGGCGTCACCAGGCTCAACGGCGCGCGCCACAGCGTTCTGCCCGACCGCATCGAGACCGGCACCTATGCGATGGCGGTCGCCATGGCCGGAGGCGATGTTCTTCTTGCAGAACGCGCAGCCGGAACTGCTCCAGGCCGCGCTCGACGTTTTGCAGGCCACGGGCGTCACCGTAACGCCGACCGACCAGGGCATCCGCATCGCGCGCAACGGCGGCTTCATCGCGCCGGTCGAGGTATCGACCGCGCCCTTCCCCGCTTTCCCGACCGATCTCCAGGCGCAGCTCATGGCGCTGATGACCCGCGCGCGGGGCACGTCGCATATCGTCGAGACGGTGTTCGAGAACCGTTTCATGCATGTGCAGGAGCTGGCGCGGCTGGGCGCACGCATCCATCTCGACGGCGAGCAGGCGACAATCGAAGGCGTCGAGCGGCTCAAGGGCGCGCCGGTGATGGCGACCGATCTGCGTGCGTCGGTGTCGCTGGTGATCGCGGGCCTCGCCGCCGAGGGCGAGACGATCGTCAATCGCGTCTATCACCTCGACCGCGGTTTTGAACGGCTGGAACACAAGCTCGGGCGCTGCGGCGCAGCGATCGAACGGCTGGCGGGGTAGCTCGCGCGCGCCGGGCGCGACAGGCTTAACCGGAACACAGGTCTCGGGCCGTAGAAATGCGCGGGCGCATCGCTTATCTGTAGTGGCGAAACGCCTGAACCAATAAGAACGCCCGGGAGTTCCATATGGCTTCTGCCCCCTCTTCGCTGGTCGATCGCGCAGGCCTCGACCGGCAACGGTTAGCCAAGATCATCTCCCGCGGGCTCGAAGGCGCCGACGACGGCGAACTCTTCCTCGAATATCGCCAGGCAGAAATGCTGGTCTTCGATAATGGCCGGTTGAAACAGGCGACCTACGATACGTCGCAGGGGTTCGGCCTGCGTGCGGTCAAGGACGAGGCGGTCGGCTATGCGCACGCGTCCGATATTTCCGAAGCGGCGATCGCACGTGCCGCCGACGCGGTTCGTGCCGTCAAGGGTGGCTATTCCGGCAGCTACGCCGGCCCGCCCCCGCGCACCAACGTCAAGCTCTATGGCGAGGATAGTCCGCTCGGCACGCCTGCGTTCGAAACCAAGGCGCGGCTGCTTGAGACCATCGATGCCTATGCGCGCGCCAAGGACCCGCGCGTGCGCCAGGTCTCGGTCAGCCTCGGCGCGAGTTGGCAGGCGGTCGAGGTGCTGCGCGCCGATGGCGAGACCTATCGCGATATCCGCCCGCTGGTGCGCGTCAACATTTCGGTCGTGGTCGGCGACGGCGACCGGCAGGAGACCGGCAGCGCCGGCTACGGCGGCCGCGAGGGCTACCAGCGCTTCATCGTCACCGATACGTGGCAGGACGCTGTCGACCGCGCGGTGCGACAGGCCCTGACCAACCTCGACGCCGTACCTGCCCCGGCCGGCGAGATGGACGTGGTGCTCGGCCCCGGCTGGCCCGGCGTCATGCTGCACGAAGCGGTCGGCCACGGGCTCGAGGGCGATTTCAATCGCAAGAAGACTTCGGCATTCGCCGGGCTCATGGGCGAGCGCGTCGCCGCCAAGGGCGTCACCGTCGTTGACGACGGCACAATCGCTGCCCGCCGCGGTTCGCTCTCGATCGACGACGAAGGCACACCGACCAATCGGACCGTCCTGATCGAGGACGGCATCTTGGTCGGCTACATGCAGGACCGGCAGAACGCGCGCCTGATGGGCATGAAGCCGACCGGCAACGGCCGCCGCGAGAGCTTCGCGCATGTGCCGATGCCGCGCATGACCAATACCTACATGCTCGCCGGCACGCGCGATCCGCAGGAGATCATCGCCTCGGTGAAGAACGGCATCTACGCCGTGAATTTCGGCGGCGGCCAGGTCGACATCACCTCGGGCAAATACGTGTTCGAGTGCACCGAGGCCTACCGCATCGAAAACGGCAAACGCGGCGCTCCGATCAAGGGCGCCATGCTGATCGGCAACGGCCCGACCGACCTGAACCGTATCTCCATGGTCGGCAACGACCTCGCGCTCGACGACGGCATCGGCACCTGCGGCAAGAACGGCCAGGGCGTTCCGGTCGGCGTCGGCCAGCCGACGCTGCGGCTCGACCGCATCACGGTCGGCGGCACGGGCTGACAAGCAATTCCGCAACGCGAAGGATTCGCCATGCAGCGCTGGTTCAAGCCGATCGTCGATATGGCCGTCATGCTGCTTGTGTTCATGGCGGCAAAGGTTGCGATCGCCGAACCTTATTACGTGCCGTCCGGCTCGATGGAGCCGACGCTGCAGATCGGCGACGAATTGCTGGCCACCAAATATCCCTACGGTTACAGCGCGGCGTCGCTGCCGCCGTTCATCGCGATCCCACAGAGCCAACGCGTGCTCGCCGCGCTGCCGCACCGCGGCGACGTCGTGGTGTTCCGCTGGCCCGGCGATCGGTCGCAGGTCTGGGTCAAGCGGGTGATCGGACTACCCGGAGATCGCATCGCGCTGCGGAACGGGCGGGTGTGGATCAACGGCGAACCGGTCGCGCTCAAGGCCGACGGCGTCGGTCAGGCCGAAGCCGAGGACGGCACGCTGCAGCCGGTCGCGCGCTTTGTCGAAACATTGCCCGGCGACCGATCCCACACGATCTTCAAGCACGACGGGCCCGGAGCTTATGACAACATGCCCGAAACCGTCATCCCGCCCGACCACCTTTTCGTCATGGGCGACAATCGCGACAACTCGGCGGACAGCCGCATCGCGGTCAGTCGCGGCGGCGTCGGCATCCTCCCGGTCGACGACCTTGTCGGACGCGTCGAAGCGCTGGTCGGATCGTGGGATCTTGCCGTGGCACGGCAGCCGGTATGGACGTGGCCGGCCGGTTTGCGGCTGTCGCGGTTCTTCACCGCGGTTCAATAACGCGCGTTAACGCACCACGCCGGAAATGCAGCACGGGCGGGTACGCGGCGGCTTGATGGCTTCCTTGAGATAACAGCGCGGTACCGCCGCGCCGTAACCCGGCCGCCGGTAGGTCCAGGCGCGACAGCGTTGTTCGCCCTGGCAGGCCACCGCACAAGTTATGCCGCGCGGATCGGGCGTCGTGTCGAAAGACCGGTAGTCGCCGCCGGCGCGGTCGATGTCGAATTCGACTTCGCCAAGGTGCGGCTCGACGACACCCGCGCCACGCACGCCCGACACGCAGCAGGCCGAGCGAACGCGCGGCACTACCTCGCGTTTGAGCCAGCACATGGCTTCGCCCGTGGCCGATGGATAGGAAAAGCTCCATGACCGGCAGGCCTTGTCGCGCTCGCAACGGGCTGCGCACACGGCCGGATCGCCGTTAGGCACCGGGCCGCTGGCGTAATCGCCGCCCGGCCGGTCAAAACCCGGCTGCGCGTGCGCAACCGTATTGCCGGTCGCGGCGAGCAAAAGAGCGGCGAAGACAACAGCGTCGAAAATCACGGTGAGTACGCGCATGCCCCGCCTCGCGCTGCGTCGTGACTCGCCCCCGGCGCAGAGAAAAGCCCGCTTCACGGCGAAATGCCACAAGAATTTGTTCCGCTGAACGTCAGTATCCAAACTTATCTAATAAAATCTGCGCCGGGTTGCTTGCCGTCCTCGGGACGCTCCCGTGCCGGCAAGCCCATCCGTTCAACTGCGGAAGTGCTTGGATAATTTCAGGCCTTGCGCCTGATAGTTCGAGCCGATGCCGGCGCCGTAAAGCTCATCGGGGCGGGCCAGCATCTTTTCATAGACCAGGCGGCCGACGACCTGACCGTGCTCGAGAATGAACGGCACCTCCCGCGACCGCACCTCCAGAACGGCGCGGGCGCCAAGACCGCCGGAGCCGGCATAGCCGAAGCCGGGGTCAAAAAAGCCGGCATAGTGCACGCGAAACTCACCGACGAGCGGATCGAACGGCACCATCTCGGCGGCATAGTCCGGGGGCACCTGCACGGCCTCGGTCGAAGCCAAAATGTAAAATTCATCCGGATCGAGAATGAGACTTCGGTCAGCGCGCGCGGCAATCGGCTCCCAGAATTCGGCAATGTCGTAGGCAGCCCGCTGCTCCACGTCGATCACGGCAGTGTGGCGTTTGGCGCGATAGCCGACGATGTTCTCGCCGTTCGCCATCGCGCCGCCGGAAAGATCGACGCTGACCGCGACGCCGTCACCCATTACCGCCTCGGCGCGATCGACAAGACGCTCCTGCGCGTGTAGCGCGCGCAGCTTTTCCGCGTCGAGCAACGCGTCGCCGTGGCGAAAGCGGATCTGCGACAGCCGCGAACCTTCGCGCACCAGTACCGGGAAAGTCTTCGGACTGATCTCCGCATAGAGCGGCCCGTGATAGCCGCCCTCGACGCGATCAAAGCCCCGGGTCTCGTCGGCGATCACACGGGTGAAGACGTCGAGCCGCCCGGTCGAACTTTTCGGATTTGTCGAAGCCGCGATGTCCGCCGGCAGCTCCAGGCTTTCGATCAGCGGCACGATGTAGACGCAGCCGGTTTCCAGCACAGCGCCGCCGCCGAGCGCGAATTCGTGCAGCTTCAACTCGGCAATGCGGCGGGCGACCGCGGTGCCCGGACCCGGCAGGAAGCTCGCACGCACGCGGTAGGCGGTCGCACCCAGTCGAAGGTCGAGACTGGCCGGCTGAATTTGGTCGGGCGCGAATGGGCGTGTGGGCACGATTCCCCCTGCCCCGGCCAGCGCCGCGATCATGCGGTCGGGAAGGATGCCCTGGTCGGAAGGCGCAAGGGAAAGCGGCACGCGATCACCACGTCGTTTCACCGCACGCCGCGGCGAAATTGCTGCGTCACCGATCTAACCCGATGCCCGGCTTGACGGAAAGACAGGCGGGGCGTAAGAGCCAATTTATCCCGTGGTCATTTGAGCCGGCCGGCTTGCAAGCCACGTAAAACAACTTGCTAAAAGGCCGGGGACGCGTGAGCCCGGCCTGAGGATTATTCCTCCCGGCCGGGTTTTGTTTTTGGCCAACCAGGAGGGCCAGATGTCCGCGTCGGCGCGTGATCGTTATCGTCCCGAAACCCGTCTTGTTCATTCCGGCACGCTGCGCTCGCCTTTCGGCGAGACGTCCGAAGCGATGTTTCTGACCCAGGGCTACGTTTACGACAGCGCCGCCCAGGCCGAACGCCGTTTCAAGAATGAAGAGCCAGGTTTCCAGTATTCGCGCTTCTCCAATCCGACGGTCGCCATGTTCGAGGAACGCATGGCGTCGTTCGAAGGCGCAGAGACTGCGCGTGCGACCGCGACCGGGATGGCCGCGGTAACACTGGCGCTAACCGGCCAGGTCAAGGCCGGCGATCATGTCATAGCCGCCAAGGCGCTGTTCGGTTCCTGCCGCTACATCGTCGAGGATTATCTGCCGCGTTACGGCGTCACCTCGACGCTGGTCGACGGCACCGATCTCGACCAGTGGCGGGACGCCGTGCGCCCGAACACCAAAACCTTTTTTCTGGAAACGCCAACCAATCCGACGCTTGAAATCATCGACATCGCCGCCGTGGCCAAGATCGCGCACGATGCCGGCGCTACCCTCGTCGTCGACAACGTTTTCGCGACACCGATCTTCCAGTCGCCGCTCGCGCTCGGGGCCGACTGCGTCGTCTATTCGGCGACCAAACATATCGACGGACAGGGTCGCTGTCTCGGCGGCATCATCCTCGGCTCGGAAGAATTCATCCAGAAGCACATTCACGTGCTGCTGCGTCAGACCGGACCGTCGTTGTCGCCGTTCAACGCCTGGGTATTGCTCAAGGGATTGGAGACGCTACCGGTGCGGGTGCGGCGACAGACCGACAGCGCGGCGACGCTTGCGGTCGCGCTGGCTGAGCATCCAAAGATCGCGCGCCTGATCTATCCGGGCCGGCCCGACCACCCTCAGGCCAAGGTCGCGCAAAAGCAGATGCGCGGCGGCTCGACCCTCGTCGCCTTCGACATCAAAGGCGGCAAGAGCGCCGCATTCCGATTTCAGGATGCGCTCAAGCTCGTTCGTATCAGCAACAATCTCGGCGACGCCAAGAGTCTCATCACCCATCCGGCGACGACGACGCACCAGCGGCTGGCTCCGGCGCAACGTGCCGAACTCGGCATCAGCGACGGCCTGGTACGCCTCTCGGTCGGGCTCGAGCATCCCGACGACATCGTCGAGGACGTGCTGACGGCCCTGGAGACGGTTTGAAAATTTGCCGCGGACTCGGGTCCAAGCGGAGGCCATCTTCCGAAGATCATGCGTCGGCACAAAGCCGACGCGACAAATCATTCAATCTGAGACGATTGCGTTCTAACGCCTGGAATGGTCGGCTGCGGATGCCACCGGCCGCGTCGCCGCCTCGGCGATCGCAGTGGCCAGAAGTTTCGCCACACAGGCGTAACCCCAGTCGTTCATGTGCAACTGGTCCGGCGAAGCAAAAACATCGAACGGGACGTGCTGTACTTCGTGCCAATAGCGCATGAGCGCAAAGCGGCCGAACAGATCGACATTCTCTTCCTTGGCAGTGAACGCTATCTGATCTTCCATGCCGGGCGTCTCGGATTTGGCGAGCACGCTCGGCGTATACTGCATATCCATCAACACGACGTCAGCGCCGGCTTCCTTGAGCCGCGCAATACCCTCGCGCAGGAGGACGGAATGCGATTTGAGCGGATGGTCGCGCAAGACCGAATTGGTTCCTACCTGCCAGAGCACCAAAGCAGGATGCGCGGCAATGACGTCGGTCTCGAACCGCGCCAGCGTCTGCTCGGTCTCTTCGCCGTTGACGCCGCGGTTGAGCACCGTGATGTCGTGCCCGGGGAAACGTTGCGTGAGTTCGACGGCAAGGCGGCTCGGATAGCTCGCAGCGGGCGAACTTGCGCCCGCTCCGCCGGTCGAGGAAGAACCGATCGCAACGATCGTCAGCGGTTCGCCGTTCGCGAGCCGCCGCGCAGTGTGGCGCAGCGCATGATTGAAGCGTGCCAGTTCAGTTGGCCAGCCGCACGCGGGCGCGGAACTCGCCGCCGGCGTCGGTGACCGCGCGCCGATCATTTGCGCATCGGCGGGCGCGCTCATAACCAAACAAAATACGCCCGCCGCCACGCTGGCGAAGCATCCGGCTTTTGTTTTGTTGGTTAATGCCATTAGCGCGTCAGTTGCAGCTTCGTTGCTTCGAGATGGGCGGCGTTAATGATCTGCGTAGCCAGGGCCCGGCCGATACATTCATGAACGTGCCGGGCCATAGCATATCCGTTGGTTGCAGCATAGAGGTCAAACGTGCCCTCATCGCTCCAGTAACGCATGATCGCCAGCCGATCAAACAGCACGACGTCGCGCTGTTCGGCCACCCAGCGCATGACATCCGCGAAAGGGCTTACACTCAGCATGGATTCGGTGCGCGGGCTGTATTGCATGTTCATCATGATGACGTCGGCGCCGGCCTTGTTGATCGCGTCGAGGCCTTGATCGAGGCTTGCGCGAAAGTCGTCCGGTTCGACACCGCGCAGCGCATCGACCGTGCCGGCCTGCCAGATCAGTAACTCGGGCCGGTCGTCGGACAAGATCCTCGGTAAGCCGGCGGCCATTTCTGCCGTCGTCTGCCCGGAAGGAATATGCGCTGTCACTTTGATTTCGTTGCCCGGCAACCGCTCTCGTAGCGATTGTTCAAGCTGCGCCGGGTAGGAAAACCGCGCACCGTCGGGGCCCGACAGCGCGGAAGACTTCGAGCCGACGACACTGATGTTGAGCCGATGGTGATCCCTGATCTCGCTGCTGACGCGCGTCAGATCGCTCGCGACCGGGATGAGCGATTCCGGCACGTCACATTCCTGCGCCGGCACTCCCGCAGCCGCGCCGTTCACGAACGCGATGGTCGCCAACACTGCAATGATGGCCGTCATGCCTCGCCTCCCGCGAGGTCGGCGTCCGGGGATTTGACGCGCGATGAGGGGCTCCGCCCCTCGATACCCTTGTACCACGAAAGCAGGTTTGCGGCAGCGATCATGATCAAAATGCCTAATACGCTGATCGCGGTCTGAAGCAGCGGCCCGCCGGAGGATTCGGCGATGATGAATTGGCCGGCAAAGGCCAGAAATACGCCAAGACAGAAGACTTCCAGCGAATGCTGGCCGCAGACGATGGCGGGCCGGAGAATGGCCGATTTCAGGCCGGGCCACTGGCGGGGGACGAAGTAGACAGTCACCGACGCCAGCGCCAGGAAATGCGCGAACCGCAGGACGTCCAGATTGGTCTTGTCGATCGGATACATCCAGTCCTTCAGCCAGACCGGCACGAAGCGGTCGAGCGATTCGAAATGCCATGTCAGCGTGATGGCGAACGCGAACAGCAGATAGGCAATGGCGACCGCCAATACGAGCCGCGAACGCAACACTGCCGAGAGCCGCTGCGCACCGCCGATCGCGCACCACGCACCGAACACGAACAACAATTGCCAGGCGAACGGATTGAAAAACCAGACGCCGTTCGGATAGGCCGGCAAGTTCCAGTCAAGTCGCCATGCGAAGGCATAGACCACCGCCGATCCGGCAAGCGCGAGGTTCGGTTGCCGGAGCAGAAGGAAGAGCATCGGCGGGAACAGCAGCAGCAACACGATGTACAGCGGCAACACGTCCATGTTCACGGGCTTGAACTTCAACAACAGCGCCTGAAAGATGGTGACATCCGGCTGCTTGAGGAAATCGAGGATTTTCATTTCCTCCGCGTAGAGCGGATTTTCGAATGTGGACGCGACATAGGCGATTTCCGCCATGAAGATCGTGAACAGAAAAATATGCGCGACGTAGATCTGCCAGGCACGGCGCAGGATGCGCGCGCTCGACAGCATAAAGCCGCGCTCCCGCATCGCGCGGCCGTAGACGAAGGCCGCCGTGTAGCCGGAGATGAAGATGAAGATTTCAGTCGCGTCGCTGAAACCATAATTGCGGATCGTGAACCAGTTCACGACATTTTCCGGAATATGGTCGAGGAAGATCAGCCACAGCGCGATGCCGCGGAACAGATCAAGTCGCAGATCGCGCTCGGTGGTAGCCGCTGCAGGCGGAGAAGGCATCGCCATGAATCTGGAACCATTGCTGGTCGCCGCGGCAGCGGCTCAGTCCATTCTTCGGCGCCCCCGCCAATCTATAGTGTCGGGCCTCCGACGTTCGCAAGACATTCCGGCACAGACCGGCCCCCTGACGCTATTGCAACTTCTGGCCTGGGGCTATTCACTCGTGCGAGGATATGATCGAGGCTGGCGGGGGAGCGCGGTGTCCGATGGAGGAACCTGCTTCAGGATCGGGTGGAAACGGCGCCGGGATTTACGCAATGTATCGAGCCGTCACCCGTAACATCGAGGTCATGGTCACGCCGAAGTTCGTGCCTGACCGCTCGTCGCCGGACAACAGCTATTTCTTCTGGGCCTATACCATCGCGATTACCAACAATAGCGACGACACCGTGCAGTTGAAGACCCGCCACTGGCGCATCACCGACGCCAACGGCCGCCGGCAGGAGGTGCGCGGCGCCGGCGTCGTCGGCGAGGAGCCGGTGCTCAAAGCGGGCGAGTCGTTCGAATATACCAGCGGGGTACCGCTGCAAACGCCGTCGGGATTCATGGTCGGCAGTTACGGCATGGTGACCGCCGGCGGCGAGCAATTCGACATCGAAATTCCGGCCTTTTCGCTCGATTCGAGCGAAAGCAGGCCCACGCTGAACTGAGGAAAGCATTTGGCGTTACGGCGCGGCGTCTTCGGTCGTTATTTCCGCCGGATTGAACACATAAGTCGAACTGCAGAATTCGCAGGTCACGGTGATCTTGCCGTTCTCGACCATGTCGTCACGATCCGTCTGCGGAAAACTCTGCAGCATGGCTTCGACGCTCTGGCGCGAGCACGAACATCGGGCCTCGACCGGCGCCGCCGGAAAGACGCGCACGCCTGGTTCGTGGAACAGGCGATAGGCAAGCCGCTCGCTGGAGAGCGCAGGGTCGATCAACTCGATGTCGTCGACGGTTTCGACGAGCGAACGGCCTTCGACCCAGGCGTCATCTTCCGGCGGCGCGTAAGGCTCCGTGCCGGGCGGCGCATCGCCGGGATCGAGGTCGGGCTGCCGGGCGCGTTCCGGCGACCTGGGCAGGAATTGCAGGAGAATGCCGCCGGCGCGCCAGCGCCGGCGCGCACCGTTTTCGCCGCCGCGGAACTCCTCCGCGACCGCAAGCCGCACGCGCGTCGGTATCTGTTCGGAGCGCAGAAAATACTCGTGCGCGGCGCGCTCGAGGTCGTGTCCCTCCAGCGGAACCAGCCCCTGGTAGCGGCTCATGTCCGGGCCCTGATCGATGGTCATGGCAAGATGACCCCGGCCGAGCAATTGTCCCGGCGTGGCTTCATTCGCGGCGATCGCAGCGGCGACCCGCTCTGCGTCAAAGCGCGCGCAGGCCCGTATCTTTCCCGGCGAAGTGAAATTGACCACCAGCATGCGAACCGGGCCGTCGCTCTGCGTCTGCAGAATGAACCTGCCGTCGAATTTGAGCGAAGAGCCGAGCATGGCGGTCAGCACGATGGCCTCGCCAAGGAGCTTGGCGATCGGCAGCGGATAATCGTGGCCGCTCAGAATGGCATCGACCGCCGGTCCAAGCCGCACGATCCGGCCGCGCAAATCGAGCGTGCGGACCTCGAACGGCAGGATCGTATCGTCGAGGCCGGTTTGCGCCGGCTCTCGAACCGGAATGCCCAGGTTGGGATTGTTCATCGCCCGCGAATATAAGTGACGACCGAGGAATTGTGAGCCCTCTATGGGGCCCGGCCCTTATGCTTCCCGGCCGTTGGCCAGGCACCAGCTCAAGATCCCCTTCTGGGCATGCAGCCGGTTCTCGGCCTCGTCGAACACGACCGAGTGCGGACCGTCCATGACTTCGTCGGTCACCTCCTCGCCGCGGTGCGCGGGGAGGCAATGCATGAAAATGGCGTCCGGCTTGGCCCGCGCCATGAGGCGCGCGTTCACCTGATACCGCTTGAGCAGGTTGTGGCGGCGGGCGCCATTGCGATCGCCCATCGACACCCAGGTGTCGGTCACAACGCAGTCCGCGCCCTTCACCGCCTCGTCGGGATCGGTGACGATCGTAATCGCCGCGCCGGAGGATTTGACCCAGTCCACGAGCGGCTTCTTCGGCGCGAGTTCCGGCGGGCTGGCGACGCGCAGCCGGAACGCGAAGCGCTCGGCGGCGTGCATCCACGACGTCAGCACATTGTTGGCATCGCCGGTCCAGGCGACGGTGCGGCCACGGATCGGACCGCGATGCTCCTCGAAAGTCATCACATCGGCCATCACCTGGCAGGGATGCGAACGCCGCGTCAGGCCGTTGATCACCGGCACTGTGGCAAAGGCCGCAAGCTCGGCAACAGCGCGCGGATCGAGCGTGCGGATCACGATGGCGTCGACGTAGCGGGACAGGACGCGGGCGGTATCGGCGATGGTTTCGCCGCGGCCGAGCTGCATCTCGTCAGCGGTGAGCATGATGGCGTCACCGCCGAGCTGACGCATGGCGACCTCGAAGGAGACGCGCGTGCGGGTCGAAGGCCGTTCGAAGATCATCGCCAGCGTTTTGCCGGCCATCGGGCGATCCTTGCGCGAGCCCTTGGTCTTCATGACCCGCGCCGTGTCGAGGATCTTGCGAAGGTCATCCACCGGGACTTCGATCAGGTCGAGAAAGTGGCGGACCGTACTCATCGGGCCGCCTCCTCCGCCGCCGTCTTCCCATGCGTTTGCATGAGCTGCGCGAGAGCGCGGTCAAGACGCCGGACGCCTTCGGCGATTTCCTGGTCGCTGATGATGAGCGGCGGCAGCAGCCGCACGACATTGTCGCCCGCCGCGACCGCGATCATCTTTTCGGCGCGCAGCGCATCGACCAGTTCGCCGGGCGGCACCATCGCCCGCACGCCGACCAGCAAGCCTTCGCCGCGCACTTCGGCGATCAGCGATGGATAGCGATCCTTGATTTCCGCCAGCCGTTGCTTGAAGAGCAGCCCGTTTTGCCGCACGCGCTCGAGAAAGCCCGGCGCCAGCATCACATCCAGCACCGCGTTCGCGGCGCTCATTGCCAGCGGATTGCCGCCGAATGTCGAGCCGTGGGTGCCGGCGGTCATTCCCTTGGCCGCCTCGCGGGTCGCGAGGCACGCGCCGACCGGGAATCCACCGCCGAGCGCCTTGGCGAGCGCCATGATGTCGGGCGCGACGCCGGCGCGCTGGTAGGCGAACAATTCGCCGGTGCGGCCCATGCCGGTTTGCACCTCGTCGAAGGCGAGGAGCAGGCCGTGCCGATCGCAAAGTTCGCGCAGCGCCCGCAGGAACGACGGCTCGACGACCCGCACGCCGCCCTCGCCCATGATCGGCTCGATCAGTATGGCGGCGGTTTCTGACGTGATCGCGCGCTTGGTCGCCTCGATATCGCCGAACGGCACATGATCGAAGCCCTCGACGACCGGACCGAAGCCGTCGAGATATTTTTTCTGTCCGCCGGCGGCGAGCGTCGCCAGCGTGCGGCCGTGGAACGCGCCTTCGAAAGTAATGATGCGGTATCGTTCCGGCGCGCCGTTCGCCGAATGATATTTGCGCGCCATCTTGATCGTGCATTCCATCGCCTCGGCGCCGGAATTGCAGAAGAACACCACGTCGGCAAAGCTGGCGTCGCACAGCCGCTGCGCAACGCGCTCGGCTTCCGGAACTTCGTAGAGATTGGAGACGTGCCACACCTTCTGCGCCTGTTCGGCGAGAGCGGCGATGAGCCGCGGATGTGCGTGTCCGAGCGCGTTCACCGCGACGCCGGACGTGAAATCGAGATAGCGCTCGCCGTCGGTGGCGATAAGCCAAACGCCCTCGCCCCGCTCAAAAGCAAGGTGAACGCGCGAATAGGTCGGTAACAGATGCGATGTCACGGTTGCGTCCGCGAACGGTTGCGCAGCGAGCATCTGCGCGGCCGAAACGAAATGTGCCGCCTCTCCGGGCGGCACGATTGAAGCATTTTATTTCCACGGCCGTGACCGGTCAACACGCTAAAGACGACGGCCGTGCGCGGCTCGGCCTCGTATTCGTCCACATCCGGCAGGAATATGTGGACGCATGTCCACCGACTCTTGCGCCCGACTCGCACCATATTGTAGGCTTTTGATTGTCAAGTACGACATCTCGTGCGGCGGACAGTCCTTTAAAAGCGTTGGTTCAGCGTTACGTGTCGGGCGGCAAGCGCATCCCGGCTCGCTGGGGGATTCTGTCAGGCCGCGGTCGCATCTTTGAGGAGGTTGGCGCATGTCGTGGACCGACGAGCGGGTCGAGTTGCTGAAGAAACTGTGGTCTGACGGCCTGTCGGCGAGTCAGATCGCGGGAGAGCTTGGCGGCATTACGCGCAACGCCGTCATCGGCAAGGTGCACCGGCTCGGACTGTCCGGCCGCGCGAAAAGCGCTTCGAGTGCCGCGCCGCGTCCGCGCAAGTCCCGCACCTCCACGCACATGCTGCGCATCGGACGGGGTGCGATCCGCGGCAACACCGCGCTCGCGCATGCCTACGAGATCGAAGCGGAAGTCACGCCCGAACTGATCGAGAACATCATTCCGATCGGTCAGCGCCGCACCATTCTCGAATTGACGGAGCAGACCTGCCGCTGGCCGATCGGCGATCCCGGCGCCACCGACTTCTTCTTCTGCGGCGGCAACACGATCGGCGGCCTGCCCTATTGCGCCTACCATTCGCGGGTAGCGTATCAACCGGCAAGCGATCGCCGCCGGGATCGGCGCCAGCAGCGCTGATTTTACTTTAACGGATCACCGCGCAACCCGGCATTCGCGCGCGGGCCGTTCTCGGCTTGCTTGGCCTCAGCTCGCTTTGCCGAAGCGATCGTCGAGCGAATAGCCGGCGCCGCGGACGGTGCGGATCGGGTCGGCGCCGTGGCCGCGATTGAGCGCTTTGCGCAGACGGCCGACATGCACGTCCACCGTGCGCTCGTCGATATAGACATCGCTGCCCCAGACCCCGTCGAGCAATTGCTCGCGCGAGAAGACACGGCCCGGCCGCTCCATCAGAAATTCGAGCAACCGGAATTCCGTAGGCCCGAGATCGACCGGCCGGCTCGATCGCGACACCCGCTTCTTCTCGCGGTCGAGTTCCAGATCGCCGATCAGCAGGACCGTGGCGACCCGTTCCGGACTGGCGCGTCGCAGCAGCGCGCGAATCCGCGCCAGGAGCTCGGGCACCGAGAACGGCTTGACGATGTAATCGTCGGCGCCGGTCGCAAGCCCGCGGACGCGCTCGCTTTCCTCGCCCCGCGCCGTGAGCATGATGATCGGGAGCGCCTGCGTCTGCGGACGTGACCGCAGCCGCCGGCACAATTCGATGCCGGACAGGCCGGGCAGCATCCAGTCCAGCACGATCAGGTCGGGCGCGGTTTCGCGCAGCCGAGTATCGGCGTCATCGCCGCGGGCCACGGCGTCCACCTCGTAGCCTTCCGCTTCGAGGTTGTAGCGCAGCAGCGTGGTCAGCGGTTCTTCGTCCTCAACGATCAGGATGTTGGCACCCATCCCCGTCTCCTACCTATTTATGCAGCGGAGCTGCTCCAAAAGTCGTGGTGTCGCCCTTCGGGCGCTGATCGGCAATCGGGCGGCCCTCGATCATGTAGTAGACCGTTTCCGCAATGTTGGTCGCATGATCGCCAATGCGCTCGATGTCCTTCGCACAAAACATCAGATGCATGCAGAACGTAATGTTACGCGGATCTTCCATCATGTAGGTCAGAAGCTCACGGAACAGAGACGTGCAGAGCGCGTCGACTTCCTCATCGCCGTTCCAAACCGCGAGCGCCGTGGCGACGTCACGACTGGCGTAGGAGTCAAGCACCTGCTTGAGCAGCGCCGAGACCAGCGACGCCATATGTTCGACACCACGGATCAGTTTTTGCGGGTGAAGATCAAGGTCGAGAGCGACGACGCGCTTGGCGATATGCTTGGCGTGGTCGCCGATCCGCTCGAGGTCGTTGCACACCCGCATGGCGCCGACGATCTCGCGCAGATCAACGGCCATGGGCTGCCGCCGCGCAATCGTCAGGATCGCCTTTTCCTCGATCTCATGCTGCATCGCGTCGATGACGGGATCGGTGCCGATCACGTGCTCGGCCAGATCGGTGTCGCGCTCGACGAGGGCGCGGCTGGCGTCCATGATCTGCCGCTCCGCCAGGCCGCCCATCTCGGCAACCTTCCGGGTGATTTCCTGCAGATCGACATCGAATGCCTTGGCGGTGTGATCCCCTCTGGTTGTGATGTCGCTCATGATCCTCACCCGAACCGGCCGGTGATATAGTCCTGCGTGCGCTGATCCTGCGGCGCCGTGAACATCTTGCTGGTCGAGTCGAACTCGATCAGCTCGCCGAGATACATAAAGGCGGTGAATTCGGACACCCGCGCCGCCTGTTGCATGTTGTGGGTGACGATCACGATCGTGTAGTCGTCCGTCAGTTCGTCGATCAGCTCCTCGATCTTGGCGGTCGAGATGGGATCGAGCGCCGAGCACGGTTCGTCGAACAGAATGACCTCGGGCCGCACCGCGACGGTACGCGCGATGCACAGCCGCTGCTGCTGGCCGCCGGACAGACTTTGCCCGTTCGCCGCGAGTTTGTCCTTGACCTCTTCCCAAATCGCCGCACGCCGCAGCGACGTCTCCACGCGGCCGTCAAGCTCGGATTTCGGCAGCCGCTCATACAGCCTGATACCGAACGCGACATTTTCATAAATCGACATCGGGAACGGCGTCGGCTTCTGAAACACCATACCGATGCGCGCCCGCAGCAGGTTGAGGTCCTGCTTCGGCGAAAGAATGTTCATGCCGTCGAGGATGACGTCGCCGGTCGCGTGCTGGTTCGGATAGAGATCGTACATCCGATTGAGCACACGCAACAACGTCGACTTGCCGCAGCCCGAGGGGCCGATAAAGGCGGTGACCTTATGTTCGTACAGCGGCAGGGTGATGGATTTCAGTGCTTTCGAATCGCCATAAAAGAAATTCAGATCGCGGATCGTTATCTTTTGGGCAAGGCCCGCCTGGTCGATTGGCGCGGCGGAGACGGAGGGAACGGCGACAGATGCTACACTCATGATTGCCTACCCGATGACACAAGGCTGCGTGCGGTGATGCTCAAAACAAGGACCGCCAAGGTGATGATGAGAGCCCCGGTCCAAGCCAGCGACTGCCAATCCTTGTACGGACTGAGCGCGAACTGGAATATAATGACCGGGAGGCTCGCCATCGGCGCGTTTAGGTTGGTGCTCCAGAACTGATTGTTCAACGAGGTGAACAGGAGTGGAGCGGTCTCGCCGCTGATGCGCGCAACGGCCAGCAGCACGCCGGTGACCATGCCGGCGCGCGCCGCGCGGTAGCCGATCCGTATGATCGACATCGAACGGGGCAGACCAATTGAAGTAGCGGCCTCGCGCAATGCGTTGGGAACGAGCGTCAGCATGTCCTCCGTGGTGCGCACCACCACGGGTATGACGATGACGGCAAGTGCGACGCCGCCGGCTAAACCGGAGAAGTGGCCCATCGGCGCCACCATCACTTCGTAGATGAACAGCCCGACTACGATCGACGGCGCGCTCAAGAGGATGTCGTTGATGAAACGCACGATGCTGGTGAGGGGATCGTAGCGACCGTACTCGGCCATGTAGGTGCCGGCGAGAATGCCAATCGGGGTGCCGATCGCCACCGCCAGTCCGGTCACGATGAGACTGCCGACAATCGGATTGAGCAGCCCGCCGCTGGCACCCGGCGGCGGTGTCATCTGCGTGAATACCGAGAGTGAAAGCCCGCTGAGGCCGTGCCACAGCAGCGAGGAAAGGATCAGCACCAGCCAGCCCAGACCAAAAGCGGTGGCGCAAAGGGACAACGTCAACGCGACGGCATTGTTGCGGCGGCGGGCGGCGTAGCGAGCGCTCATGGCCTCATCCGATCCGCAGCTCGATGCGCCTCAGCAAGTAACGGGCCGCGGCGAGCACGATGAAGGTGATAACGAACAGGATCAGGCCGAGCGCGATCAATGAAGACGTGTAGAGATCGCCGACCGCCTCGGTGAACTCATTGGCGATGGTGGCGGAGATGGTGGTGCCCGGCGCCAGCAGCGAGGCCGAAATCCGGTGCGCGTTGCCGATCACGAACGTGACGGCCATGGTTTCGCCGAGCGCGCGGCCAAGCCCGAGCATCACGCCGCCGATAACGCCAACTCTGGTGTAGGGCAGCACAACGTAGCGCACGACCTCCCAGGTCGTGCAACCAACGCCGTACGCCGCTTCCTTGAGCACGGCCGGCACGGCTTCGAACACGTCGCGCGAGATTGCCGTCACGAACGGCAGCACCATGATGGTGAGGATCAGTCCTGCGGTCAGGATGCCGATGCCGTAGGGGGGGCCGGCGAAAAGCGGCCCGATCCACGGCACGTTGCCCAGCGTATTGATCAGGAACGGCTGCAGCGTGTCCTGCAGGACAGGCGCAAAGACGAATAGTCCCCAAATTCCGTAGATGATGCTTGGAACGCCGGCCAGCAACTCGATCGCAATTCCGATCGGGCGCCGCAGCCATTGCGGACACAGCTCGGTGAGGAAAAAAGCGATCATCAGTCCGACCGGGACCGCGATCAGCATGGCGATGATCGAGGTAACCAGCGTGCCGTAGATCGGCGCCAGCGCACCGAACTTTTCGGTGACAGGATTCCACCGGTCGGTCGTGATGAATTGGAAGCCGAAAGCCCGGAGCGCCGGCAGCGATCCCTGGATCAGCGAGGCGATAACGGTGCCCAGAAGCAGGAGCACACCGAAGGCCGCGGCGCGCGTCAGCTGGCGGAAGGCGGCATCGCCGAGCCTGAGACGATCCAGCACTTTGGCGCGGGCTTTCGCCTCGGCGGAAACCGTCGCCCGCTCCTGCAGCGCTAAGTCAACCACGGATCAACTCCGGACCGTGTTCATCGAGGCGCCCGTTCGGACCAGCACGAGGCGCCTTAGTCAAAACGTTCACCGGCCGCCGCACAAGAGTCCATGCGGCTGGCCGGTTTAGCTTTAGGAACGGGGCATCCGCAAACAGCCACACGTGCCGTGCCTTATGCCCTGCATCGCAAACTTGGTGTGCCGCAACCTCAGTGAGCCATGGCGCCGGCGGCATAGATTGGCTTGCCGCTGGCGTCCTTGATCTCGCTGGCCCAAACCTTTTCGACGGCTCCCACAACCTTGGCCGGCATCGGCACGTAGTCGAGTTCCTCGGCCATCTTGCCACCCTTCTCGTAGGCCCAAGTGAAAAACTTGAGCGCCTCGCCCGCAGCGGCCGGATCGGGCGGCTGGCGGGGGATAAGGATGAAGGTCGCCGCCGTCATCGGCCACGATTCGGCGCCCGGCTCGTTGGCCAGGATCACGCCGAAGCCCGGCACGGAACTCCAGTCGGCGTTGGCGGCCGCGGCCTGGAACGATGCGCTGGTGGGGTTGACGGTTTTGCCGTCCTTATTCACCATTTTCGTGTAGTCCATCTTGTTCTGCAGCGCGTAGGCGTACTCGACGTAGCCGATCGAGCCTTTGGTCTGGCTGACGTTGTTGGAGACGCCTTCGTTGCCCTTGGCGCCGATACCGACCGGCCACTCCACGGAAGTCGCGGAGCCTACCTTGGATTTCCAGTCAGGGCTGATGCCGGACAGGTAATAGGTGAAGTTGAAAGTGGTGCCGGAACCGTCGGAGCGGTGAACGACCGCGATCGGCTGCGAAGGCAGCGTCACGCCGGGATTGATCGCCTTGATTGCCGCATCGTCCCAGGTCTTGATCTCGCCGAGGAAAATCTTCGCGAGTGTAGGTCCATCGAGGACGAGAGTTCCGGCCTTGACCCCTTCAAGATTCACCACCGGGACGATGCCGCCCATGACCATCGGGAACTGGACGAGGCCGCCCTTGTCGAGATCCTCGCCTTTGAGCGGCGCGTCGGTCGCGCCGAAGGTGACCGTTCTGGCCTGGATTTGCTTGATGCCGCCGCCGGAGCCGATCGACTGATAGTTGAGCTGGAAGCCCGTTTCTTTTTTGTAGGCGTCCGCCCATTTGGCGTAGACCGGATAAGGGAACGTCGCACCGGCGCCGGAGATTTCGACGGCAGCGGCGGGCAATACCGTAGCGGCCAGAAAGCCGGCAACGGCCAAAGTTTTCAGCTGGTTCACTGAGATGCTCCTGTCAGCAGAATTTCTGGGCGACACGGGCGATATGCCAGCGCCGGCTTTCGATCCCGATCGGGATCCTCGTTCTGTTTGACGTCTTTATCGTTGTTAGCAACGCGCCACGGGGAAGGATCGATCGATCACGCCAAGGCCGCGGCCGCGAAACCCTTAGTATCAGCACGTCACTGTTCTATGAGGCCTGCATGACAGTTATATGACAATATAAGCCATTATTTATTAAGGCGTTTTTTCAAAAACCTCATCGTTCGCAGTGGGCAGGTAAACCGTGAAAGTGGCGCCCGACCCGGGCAGGCTCTCGATCGACAGCCGGCCGTGATGGCGGTTGAGGATGTGCTTGACCAGGGCCAAGCCAAGCCCGGTACCGCCTTGGGCGCGGCTTTCGCGTACGTCCACACGGTAAAAGCGCTCGGTCAGCCGCGGCACATGCTCCGGTGCGATCCCCGGCCCGTAGTCGCGCACGGCCACCCGCGCTTCGGGTTCGCCGTCAGGCGACATGCCCTGGGCAAGTGTAATATCGACGGACTTGCCCGCCGCGCCATATTTGAGTGCGTTCTCGACCAGGTTCTCGAACACGCGCACCAGTTCGTCGCGGTCGCCGGGAACCGACATTTCATCCACCGCCTCGACATGGACCGTTACGCCGCGGTCGCGCGCCAGCGTTTCGAGGCCGTCAGCGACCTGGCGGACGATCGGCACGAGGTCAACACGCGTATCGGGGCGGCGATGGGCGTTGAGCTCGATCCGCGACAGCGAAAGGAGGTCGTCGATGAGGCGCGCCATGCGCTGCGCCTGCTCCTGCATGATGGCGAGGAACCGGTGACGCGCATTGGCGTCGTCGCGGGCCGAACCCTGCAAAGTCTCGATGAAACCGGAAAGCGCCGCCAGCGGCGTACGCAATTCGTGGCTGGCGTTGGCCACAAAATCGGCGCGCATTTCCTCGACACGCCGCAGCGGCGTCAGATCGTGGAACGTCAACAATACCAGATCGGGCCTGGCGAGTTTCGTCTCGCGCCTGACCGGCTTCACGATCATTTCAAACCAGCGGTCGATCGGCGCGCGCTCGGAATATTCGACGCGTTGCTCTTCGCCGCTGGCGTAAGCACGACCGATGGCTTCGATCAGTTCCGGCATACGCAGCGCGAGCGAGACCAGTTCGCCCTGGCGCAAGGCCGGCGCCAGCGAGCGCGCCGCCTCGTTGAGCGTCAGCACACGTCCGTTCCTGTCGAGGGCGATGACCGGATCCGGCAAGCCCGCGACGACCGCGTCGAGGCGTTCGCCGGCACGCTCGGCGATCGCGACCGGCCTCGCCATATGCTCGTCGTCCGCGCCGGCACGTCCGGCAAGCAGAGCTGCAGCCGTGATAATCACAAAGCCGGACACCGCAAAACCGGCAGTCAGAGCGCCAAGCAGCGCCAGGCCGGCAAAGACCAGCGCCGCCACGACAATCACGAACCTGATACCGCGCCATCGGCTGCTACGGGGCGTGGCGCGCACTTCGTTCAAGCTCATGGAAGGACTCTTGGGACAAGCCCCGCGGACAGACAAGCCCTACGGGACCAATCGCCAGGATTGGCCGCCTTGCCGGCCGGCGCGACGTCAGCCGGTGCGGCCGCCGGTCTGGGCCATGTCCGAATTTTCCTGCACCAGGACGGCTGCCGCGGCGATGGGTGCAGCGATCGGACCCGCGTCGCGCCGCGCCACGTGGCCGCGCCAGATTTCGCGGCCGCCGAGAATAAGCAACGAAATCCCGAACGGTATGATGTAGTAGAGCAGCCGGAACAGCAGCAATCCGGCCAGCAGATCTTCTTTGTCGAATTGCCAAAGCGCCACCATCATCGTGGCATCGAATACACCGAGCCCGCCCGGCGCGTGGCTGGCAAAGCCCAGCACGGTGGCGGTCACAAAAATCACCGCGACGGGAATGAAGCCGAGATGCGGCTCGTCGGGCACCAGCATGTACATGGCGAGCGCGCAAAACGAGAGATCGAGAATGCCGAGCAGAATCTGAACCAGCGTGAGTGGTCCGCCGGGCAGGACCACCTTCCAGCCTTCGCGGCCGATCACCCGCGGCTTCGTCCAAACCCAGGCGATGTAAGCGCCGAGGACGACGAGAATAGCGACCGCCACAGAGCGGTTGAGCCAGATCGGCATCTGGTCGATGTCGACCGCCGGCTGCGGCGCTCCGAGAACGCCGAGTCCAAGCACGGCCGCATTGCCGAGCCAGAATGTCAGCCCGGCGACGAAGCAGATTTTGGTGACTTCGACGATGCTCAGGCCCCAGGCGGAATAAATCCGGTAGCGCACCGCACCACCGGAAAACACGCTGGCGCCGACATTGTGTCCGATCGCGTAGCTGGTGAAGCTGGCCAAAGCGGCGATTCGATAAGGCACCTCGAAACGCCCGATCGTTCGCAGCGCAAACAGATCGTAGAAGGTCAGCGTCAGGTAGCCGGCTGCGACAAACGCGCCGGCAATGCCGAGGGTCCGCCAGTCGGTCGATTCCAGCGCATCGACCACCGCATCGACGTCGAGATCGCGCAGGATGCGGAAGAGCACCACCACGGCGATGGTGATGACGGTGAGACTAAGCACCACGCCCAGCCGGCTGAAGCCGATCTTCTCGTTGAAAAAGTGGGCAAAGGCACGCAATCCCTTCAGCATCACGCGCTCCAGACCCGCTGCCCGTTCATCCGTTGATACCTCGCCCAAACCGCCCGACGCAGACGGCCCCCACTAGCAGAAGTAACGACATGGCGCGAGTATGGCGGGCGGGAGCGAAAGGCGGGCCGGAGCCGCGTCCGGAGCCTCGGCAGGCCCTTGGAAAGCGCACCTGTTTTATTGGGATCGCGCCCATCGTTTTGCAGGCAAATGCGTTTACTGTTGACGAAACGCGCCGCCCCCGCTTGTTAGCTCCCGAACTTGAAACAGGAGCTTATCGATGCCCAGGAATAAACCGCCGTTTCGCGCCGACGTGGTCGGCAGTCTGTTGCGTACCGCCGCCTTGAAGGAGGCGCGCGCGAAACGCGAGAAGGGTACGATCACCAGCGCCCAGCTCAAGGAGGTGGAAGACCGCGAGATCGAGACGATCATCAAGAAGCAGGAAGAGGTCGGACTGAAGGTCACGACCGATGGCGAATTCCGCCGCTCCTGGTGGCACTTTGATTTTTTCGGGATGCTCGACGGCGTGGAAATCTACGAGGTCGATCACGGCCTGCCGTTCCAGGGCGTTCAGACCCGTCACAGCAGGCCCCGCATTAACGGCAAGCTCGGCTTCTCGAACCATCCGATGCTGGAGCATTTCAAATTTCTGAAGGCTCACACCAAGGTAACGCCGAAAATGTGCATTCCGAGTCCGGCAATCCTGCATTTCCGCCTGGAGCCGGACGCTCTCCTCACCAAAGAATACTCCGAACGCGACGCGATCTTCGACGATCTGGCAAAAACCTATCGCCAGGCCATCCGCGCGTTCTACGACGCCGGCTGCCGCTATTTGCAGTTCGACGACACGGCATGGGCGTATCTGTGTTCGCAGGTCGAGCTGAAGAGAGCGCGTGATCGCGGGCTCAAGGCCGACCGTCTGGCGCAGGACTACGCCGACATGATCAACAAGTCGCTCGATGGCAAGCCCGCCGACATGGTGGTCACGACGCACATTTGCCGCGGCAATTTCCGTTCGACCTGGATTTCGGAGGGCGGTTACGAGCCCGTCGCCGAGATTCTTCTCGGTCAGCTGAACTATGACGGCTATTTCCTCGAGTACGACACGTCGCGCGCCGGCGGCTTCGAGCCGCTGCGTTTCCTGCCGAAGGGAAACAAGATTGTCGTGCTGGGGCTCGTCAGCACCAAGACCGGCGAGCTGGAAAAGAAAGACGACGTCAAACGCCGGATCGACGAGGCGAGCAAATTTGCGGCGCTCGATCAGCTTTGCCTGTCGCCGCAATGCGGATTTGCCTCGACCGAGGAGGGCAACATGCTCGCCGAAGAAGAGCAATGGGCGAAGCTGCGCATGGTCGTCGAGCTTG
Organism: uncultured Alphaproteobacteria bacterium; assembly: GCA_963850245.1. Lineage (GTDB taxonomy): Bacteria > Pseudomonadota > Alphaproteobacteria > Rhizobiales > Xanthobacteraceae > BOG-931. The sequence continues at coordinate 878,216 of CAWKLA010000008.1, forward strand.
CGGACGAGGTTTGGCGCTGATCCTCGACCGCAGTCAGTGCGGCGAGGCGTTAGGAATTTAAGCCGCGACAACGATACCTGTGAACGAGCGGGGAAAACCGGGCTTCCCGGTCCCCGCGGCGATGACAAAGATGGAACCGTCACGTAATAATTCCCGAGGCTGCTTGTGGAAAATTGCGGGAAAAGGGGTAACCGATGTCGTCGACCGAACACACCATTCCTGACGCAAACCGGCTCTATATCGGCGAGGGAGTCACCATCAAGGGTGAGATCTCGGTGCCCGATACTTTGGTGGTCTGCGGTGCAGTTGAAGGCGACGTGACCGTGGGCAATTTGATCGTTGGCGAAACCGGCGCGATCAAAGGCAGAATTACGGTCGCCGAGAACGCCGAGATTTCCGGAAAGGTGTTCGAGAAGCTCGACGTCAAATGTCTGCTGATCCTGCGCTCGACGGGCCGCGTCGACGGAAATATCAGCTACGGCTTGTTGCAGATCGAGCAGGGCGCCAGCATCGCCGGCGGCCTTTCCTCCACCGACTACCGGCCGGAACAGAAGCCGCCGAAGGTCGACCTCTACCCGAGAGACCAGAAGGCTCCGAGGCAGGAGGCTTCTCGCGGCGCCAAGGCGGCGAGTGCGTCGCTGGACGCGTCAGCTTCCACAACACCCGCAGCCGGACAATAAGCCCGGCGCTCAGACAAAGCCGAGACTCAAGCCGCTCGCCGCGCCACCAGCCCACGCGCGCCGAGCCGCTTGTGCACATGCACCATGAGGCTCATGCCGAATAGCGGCGTCGCCAGATTGACAATCGGGATCGAGACGAAAGCCGCGATCAAAAGTCCGGCGAGGTAGACGGTGCCGATATTGCGCCTGCGCAATTCCTTCACTTCAAGCGGCGGCCGAAAGCGCAGCGCAGCCAGATCGAAATAAACGCGTCCCAGCAGCCAGGCCGTCGCCAGAAAGAAGATCACGGCGCCGAAGCCGAGGAACAACAGAAGCGCGACCGCGACGACGTAGACCACGACCGCGAGCAATGCCGTCCTGCCGCCTTCGAGCAGTGCGAGCCACAGCGGCAGCGCCGTCCCCGGCGGATCGGCCGGATAGGATTCACGCTCGACCTCGTCGGCGATCTGATCAGCAAAGAAACTGGCGACGAAGGCTGTCACCGCCGGCATCAGAAACACGCTGCCGACGACGATGCCCAATCCGGCCGCGATGGAGAGTATCCAGGCCAGCGCGGCAGCCGGCATATGCGCCTGCGGCCCAAGACCATGCTCGATGGCGGTGCTTCCAGCTCCGACCAGCCAGAGGATCAGCCGATCGACCGCGATGGCAACCACGACGATCAGCGCGAGGGCGAGCCCCATCGACTTCCACAGCACCGCGCGCAGCGGCGGCGAAAGCATTTGACTGAGCGCTTTGCCCGCATCGTCGAGCATGAATCCCTCCACAGGAGGGGCAGAGGTAAGGGCGCCGCCCGGCAAGCACAAGGGCCGTTCAGGCCGCCACGGCTCCGGCGTTCCCGTCCGCCCCGGCGGCTGCCGGGGTGAACCCCATCGACACCGCGGCAATCGGGTCCGGATCGACCCACTGCAGCGCCTTGTAGTCGAAGCCGTTGGCGATGGTCGGCTTCACGACGTTGAAATAGGGAGAGATGTCGAAGTCGCGCGGGCAATACAGCGACGAATGCCTGATCTCCAGAATCTGTTCCATCGCCTGTCGGCTGCGCGCCTGCGTGATCTTGGGCAGGATCGGATATTGCACGGCGCGGAACGCCTCGGCGATCAGCGCCGAGCAGATCAGCCGCGAGGGATCGCCCGAGCCGAGCGCGATCAGACGCCGCCGCCAGCGTTGCGGCACCGGCAGCGGCAGAAGATAACGCATCAGATCGACGATGTTTTTGAGATCGTAGGCGAAGCCGATGCGGCCGGTGGCATAGGCACACACCGTCTCGCAATCCGCCTCGGTCAGCCCGACCGGACGGCAGATGCGGGTGTGAAATCGAAAATATTTCGACAGCGGGGCCGACACCACGCCCTCGCCCACATTGGCTTCGATAAGCACGTGCGGCTCGCCGTCTTCGGTCGCGCAACCGGCGATCGGCCCCACATACAGCGCCGAATGCGACCAGGTCGATTGGGTCAGATACTTGATGACGCCGGAGATGTTGTTGTTGCCTTCGACCAGAAGGACGTCGCCGGGCTCGAGCGAATGACGCAAGGCGTCCGGATCGCTTGGGGTGAACGGCTCATAGCCATGCACCGGTTTCTGCAGATAACCGGCAATCAACCGGCCAATGCCGTCGAGCAATACGCTCACGCAAACCTCCCGAACACGCCCGCGATTTTCCGCGTCTTTATTGATCCTGATTTTAGTCGAAGGCCGTTGCGATTTGGTTCACGCCGGCGGTGGCATTGCCGGAACCGGATCAACGTTTGCGCGCCGCGGGGCATTCGGGCAATCTGCCGCGCAGCAAGAATTTGGAAACCATGTCGCGAGTGAGCCGCCGCTCTTTCCTTGCCGCTTCGGCCGCGCTGGCGGCGCCAGCGATTGCGTTCGGAGCCGGCGGCCCGGGCTCGACCGCGACCGATGTCGTAATCGTCGGCGCAGGTGCCGCGGGGATTGCCGCCGCACGCCGGCTCACCACCGCCGGGCGGAAGTTCATATTGATCGAGGCCGCCGACCGCATCGGCGGCCGCTGCGTGACCGATACCCGCATGTTCGACGTTCCATTCGATCTCGGCGCGCACTGGATCCATACGCCCGATCTCAATCCAGTAACCAGACTGGCGGCGCGGCGCGACATCGAGGTGTATCCGGCACCGGCCAGCCAGAAGGTCCGGATCGGCAGACGCTATGCGCGCGAAGGCGAGCTAGAGGATTTCCTGGCCTTGCAGGTCCGCGCTAACCGCGGCATCGCCGACGCGGCGCGTAAGGGTGACGGTGCTTGCGCCCAGGCGCTGCCGAACGACCTCGGCGACTGGCGGCCGGCGGTGGAATTCGCCCTTGGCCCGTTCAGTTGCGGCAAGGATTTGACCCAGGTGTCCACCGTCGATTTTGCGAAATCGGCCGAGCGGAATGTAGATTCGTTCTGCCGCCAGGGATTTGGCACGCTCATCGCAAGTTTCGCCGAAGCGATCCCGGTCAAGCTGTCGACTCCCGCCACCACGATCGACTTGCGCCGTGATTTGCTCGTAGAGACGCCGAAGGGCGCGATCACGGCGCGCGCCGCTATCGTCACGGTCTCCACCAATCTGATTGCGTCGGGTGCGATCAAGTTCCTTCCCGAGCTTCCCAAGCGGCACGCCGACGCCTTCGGCAAGCTCACGCTCGGAAGCTACGATCACATCGCACTGGAGCTCGCGGGCAATCCGCTCGGCTTTGAAAGCGACGACCTCGTGTTCGAGAAATCAGCCGACGCGCACACTGCTGCGATCCTCGCCAATGTTTCCGGCACGCAGCTCTGCATGATCGAAGTCGCCGGCACGTTCGGCCGCGACCTCGCCGCGCGCGGCGAAGCGGCGATGGTCAATTTCGCCGCCGACTGGCTGGCCGGCCTTTATGGCGCCGACGTGAAGAAGGCGATCAAGCGCTCCCATGCAACGCGCTGGAACCATGAGCCGCTGGCGCTTGGCGCGTTCTCCGCGGCGGCTCCGGGCGGACAAGGCGCGCGCCGCATCGTGGCCGAGCCGCTGCAGAACACGCTGTGGTTTGCGGGCGAAGCCGTTCACGAGACTCTGTGGGGCACCGTTGGTGGCGCGTGGGAATCCGGAGAACGCGCCGCGGACGCGGTGATCCATCGGCTCGGACCCGCGAAGGAGCCGCCGCCGGGAGGTTCGGGGCCACCGCCGCGCAGGCCGCAACGGGCGCCCGAGCCGCGGCGACGGCAGGATGTTCAGAGGGGCAACTGGCTGAGCATCATGCGCGACGAACCGCGCTGAAGCTTCAAGCGCGCAATACGCCGCCGGTCCGCTTGCCGACCTCGGCGACGATCTTTGCCGCCAGCGCCTCGATCTCCTGATCGGTCATGGTCCGCTCGCGCGGCTGGATCGTGACCGCGATCGCAACCGACTTTTTGCCCGGCTCGACGCCTTGTCCCTCATAGACGTCGAACACGCTGACGCCGGCGACGAGCTTGCGATCGGTTCCTTGCGCCGCGCGCACGATGTCGGCCGCCTTAACGGTGCGATCGACGACGAAAGCGAAATCGCGATCGACGGGCTGGAACGGCGACAGCTCGAGCGCGGACTTGGCCCGCGTTGCCTTCGTTTTCGGCTCCGGAATCCGATCGAGAATGACTTCGAAGACGACGAGTGGACCGTCGGCCTTGAGCGCCTCGAGCACGCTCGGGTGCAGTTCGCCGAAATGGCCGAGCACGTTCTGCGGTCCGATCTGGATGGCGCCCGAGCGGCCGGGATGAAACCATGCTGGACCGCCCGGAACGATCTGCAGTGCTTGAACCGGCGCGCCGGCGGCGGCCAGAACGGCAAGCGCGTCGGCCTTGGCGTCGTAGGCATCCACCTCGCCGTCGCACTTCGACCATTGCCGGCCGATGCCGGTTGGCTTGGCGAGCGCGCGCCGCACGCCTCCGGCGGCCGTCAACTGGTCCTGCGGCTGATCACCGCGGAAGACCTGGCCCACTTCAAACAATCCCACATCGTTGAAGCCGCGATCGGCATTCTTCTGCGCCGCGGCGACCAGACCGGGGATGAGGCTCGGCCGCATGTCGGAAAGTTCGGCCGCGATCGGGTTGGCGAGCGCAAGCTCCGGCTTGCCGCCGCCAAACAGTTCGGCCGGCGCCTTGGAGATGAACGACCACGTGACCGCCTCGACCAGATTGCGCGCCGCCAGCGCGCGTTTGGCCTTTCGGGTGCGCACCTGGATCGGCGTCAGCACCGGCTTGCGCGGCGCGTCGCCGCGCTCGAACGGCGTCGACGGCACCCGGTCGACGCCAAAAATACGGACCACTTCTTCCACGACATCGGCCTTGGTGCGGACGTCGGCGCGCCATGACGGCACCGCGACTTTGACCCGCTCGTTCTGACCGGCGACGAAAAAGCCGAGGTGCTCCAGCACGCGGCGCACCTCCGACAGTGGTACCGTCAGCCCGGCAAGGCGCTTGAGCTCCGACAGCGGAAAATCAACGACGGCTTCGGGGATATCGACGCTTCCGGCCACCACCGCCTCCGACGGCGTGCCGCCGCAAAGCTCCAGCACCATTTTTGTCGCGAGATCGAGCCCGGGCAGCATGAAGGCCGGATCGACGCCGCGCTCGAAGCGGTAGCGGGCGTCGGAATTGACGCCGAGCCTGCGGCCGGTCTGCGCGATGTTAATCTCGTTCCACAGCGCCGATTCGATGAGCACATCGGTCGTCGTTTCCGAGCAGCCGGTTTTCTCGCCGCCCATGATGCCGGACAGCGACTCCACGCCATCCTCGTCGGCGATGACGCACGCCGTTTCGTCGAGCGTGTAGGTCTTGCCGTCGAGCGCCAATAAAGTCTCGCCGGCGCGGCCGCGCCGCACGGTAAGATTGCCGCGCACCTTGGCGGCGTCGAACACATGCAACGGCCGGCCGCGGTCGAAGGTGATGAAATTCGTGATATCGACCAGCGCATTGATCGGACGCAATCCGATCGCCGTAAGCCGTTTCCGCAACCATTCCGGCGACGAGCCGTTTTTCACGCCGCGCACCAGGCGAAGCGCGAAGGCAGGGCACAGTTCGGGCGTCTCGATTTTCACCGCGACCGGGCACGGAAACTCGCCCTTGATGGGCTTGATGCTCAGCCCCTTGAATTTTCCCATGTCGGCGGCGGCGAGATCGCGCGCGACGCCGTGCACGCCGGTGCAGTCGGCGCGGTTCGGCGTGAGATTGATTTCGATCAGCGGATCGTCAAGTCCCGCCCACTGCGCATAGTTCGCGCCGACCGGCGCGTCGTCCGGCAGATCGATGATGCCTTCGTGATCGTCCGAGATTTGCAGCTCAGCTTCGGAGACCAGCATGCCGCGGCTCTCCACATCGCGAATCTTGCCGACGCCAAGCGTCGTATTCTTGCCGGGAATGAAGGCGCCGGGCGGCGCGAATACGCCTTTCATTCCGGCGCGCGCATTCGGAGCGCCACACACTACCTGGATCGGAGCACCGGCGCCGGTATCGACCATGCACACCCGCAGGCGATCCGCATTGGGGTGCTGCCTCGCCTCGGTGACGCGGGCGATGACAAACGGCGCGAACAGCTTCGCCTTGTCCTCGATGCGCTCGACCTCGAGCCCGATCATGGTGAGCTTGTCGGCGATCTCGCCGAGCGAATGATCGGTGTCGAGATGCTCCTTGAGCCAGCCGAGAGTGAACTTCATCATCGGGGCAACCTAACGGTACGCGTCATCACGATCAGGACCCCTGCGGAACGTAGAGAAAAAGAAGAGGCAGACTGAGCAGGACAAGGAGGGTGAGCGCGATGGTCGCACGATTGCACAGCCCGAAAAGCTTGTGACGAAGGATCAATTCGTCGCGCGCCGCCTCCTTCACCGGACGGTCCAGATCGTTCTGGAACATGGAGAGGCAACGCAGGCAGCCCAGCGCCACCAGCAGATAAAGCATGATCTCCACCACGATCACGCCCTGCTCGAAATAATCGGTGGCGACCACCCGGCCGGAAATGCCGAGCGCGGCTATCATCATCGATGTGTGGGTGAGAAGGCCGCTCGCCTTGCTGTCGATGATCTGGAAGCCGCGGCCGATGACGTTCGGCACGCTGGTGTCTTCGTGATCCACCGCAAGGTGTTTGACGTAACGCTCGGCGTGTTCGCTGCGCAAACCGCGTGTGACGGTGTGGAAAAGCACGCGGTCGACAGCGCGGATCAGCGACATGCGGGTCACCGCCGCCGTATCGTTTCCAGGTTCATCCACTCAAGCCCCCCGCCAGCGTGGGCAGATCGAGCGGACGGAAGCCGTAGTGCGACAGCCAGCGCACATCCGCCTCGAAGAAGGCGCGCAGGTCCGGCATGCCGTATTTGAGCATGGCGATGCGATCGATCCCCATGCCCCAGGCGAAGCCCTGAAACTCGTCCGGATCGAGACCGCAACTCTTCATGACGTTGGGATGCACCATGCCGCAGCCGAGGATTTCCAGCCAGTCGTCGCCTTCGCCGAAACGGATCTCGCCCTTGTCACGCCGGCACTGGATGTCAACTTCGAGCGACGGTTCGGTGAACGGGAAGAACGAGGGACGAAACCGCATCTTGACCTGGTCGACTTCGAAGAACGCCTTGCAGAATTCCTGCAGAATCCATTTCAGATGGCCGAGATGCGAGCCTCGATCGATGACCAGGCCTTCGACCTGATGGAACATCGGCGTATGCGTCTGATCGCTGTCGCAGCGGTAGGTGCGCCCCGGAATGATGACCCGGATCGGCGGCTTCTGGCTCAGCATCGTCCGCACCTGCACGGGCGAGGTGTGGGTGCGCAACAATAGCCGCGAGCCGTCCGGCTTCGGATTGAAGAAAAACGTGTCGTGCATGTCGCGCGCCGGATGGTCTTCCGGAAAATTGAGCTTGGTAAAGTTGTAGTCTTCGGTCTCGATGTCCGGTCCTTCGGCGACGGCGAAGCCCATATCGGCAAAGATCGCGGTCAGTTCGTCGACGACCTGGGTGATCGGATGCACCCGGCCGATCTCGGCCGGCGCCTCGCGCACGGGCAGCGTCACGTCGATGCTTTCGGTATTGAGACGCGCCTCGAGCGCCGCGCCTTTGAAGGCGTCGCGGCGCGCCCCGAGCGCGGCGTTGACGCGATCCTTGACGCCGTTGATCAGCGCGCCCTGACTTTTGCGCTCCTCCGGCGACAGCGTACCGAGCGTCTTGAGAAGCGCCGTGACCGAACCAGTCTTGCCGAGCGCCGCGACGCGTACCGCTTCCAGCGCAGCTTCGTCGCCGGCGGCGGCGATCTCGGCGAGAATGCTTTGTTCGAGTTGCGCTGTGTCGGTCATCGTCGTGGGTCCGCGGCCATCAGTCGGGCATGACCGGCAGATCGGTATCGCTCGGCCTGCCCCCGGCCTGGGTCAGCATGCAATGCACCTGACCCCGGTGGTGTGTCTGGTGATTGAACATATGGGTGACGAGCATCCAGCGCGGCCGTGTCCATTCCCGCTTGGTTGAGGCGGAGTAATAGGTCTGATCGGCGGCGAGCCAATCGGCGTCGACGTTGTCGGCCCAATCGATCATCGTCCGATCGAAATTTTTGCGTTCGGCCTTCAGATTCTCCCAGTCGGGATAGAGCGAGACCGACTCGGCGATGCCACAGTCCGGGCGTGGCACGTCGGCAAAGCGGCTCATCCAGATCCGGTCGCCCCACAAGATGTGACCGAGCGTCTTCTGGATGGAGCCGAACCACGCGCCGCGCTCGCGCTGTCGCTCGTCCGCGGGCAGCCGGTCGGCGACGCCGTACAGATTCTCGTTCTGCCAGCGATTGTAGCGCGCCATGCTCTGCACGTATGCGCGATCAATCATGACGCGACCGGCCTTAGATGCGACCGGCCCCGGATGCGATCGATCTTGGTTAGACCGATCTTGGCGCGATCGATCATGGCAGGCTCACGCGGCAAGCGCCGACTTGACCTGACCGACGATCGCCTCGAATGCCACCGGCTCGTGGATCGCCAGGTCAGAAAGCACCTTGCGGTCGATCACGATGCCGGCCTTGGTCAGGCCGGCAACGAAGCGGCTGTAATTAAGGCCGAACGGCCGGACCGCCGCGTTGAGGCGCTGGATCCACAAGGCGCGAAACGTGCGCTTGCGGCGCTTACGATCCCGAAAGGCGTATTGATTGGCCTTTTCCACCGCCTGCTTGGCGACGCGGATGGTGTTCTTGCGCCGTCCATAATAACCCTTGGCGGCCTTGAGGACCTTCTTGTGCTTGGCATGAGAGGTGACGCCGCGTTTGACGCGTGCCATGGCTGATCTCCTGTAAAATCCGAAAAATGAAGACGACGAAGGCCGCGAGCGGCCAGGCTTCAACCGTTCGGCAAAAAGTATTTCTTGATGTTGTCGCCGTCGGTCTTGAACAGCACGTTGGTGCCGCGAAGCTGGCGGATTTGCTTCTTCGATCGCTTGATCATGCCGTGGCGTTTGCCCGACTGGGCGTAGAGGACTTTGCCTCCACCGGTCACCTTGAAGCGTTTCTTGGCGCCCGATTTGGTCTTGATCTTGGGCATTTTGGCTCTCCTTGGCCGCGAGCAAAAATGCTCGGCGGGCCGAAAAATGCTCATCAAATGAGCGTTGTGTGCTTGGAGCACGTCGCCGCCGCCACGGCAGCCCTTGTCAGCCGGGCGGCGGGAGGGCGCGGTTATGGCAGAGCGAACGAAAAATGGCAACCGCTGACGGCGGTTACCGCGGCGCCAGCACCATCACCACCTGGCGGCCTTCGAAACGCGGCTCCTGCTCGATCTTGGCGATTTTCGCGGTATCGCCTTTGACGCGGTCGAGCAGCTTGTAGCCCAATTCCTGGTGGGCCATCTCGCGGCCGCGAAAGCGCAGCGTCACCTTGACCTTGTCGCCTTCCTCGAAAAACCGCTCGATCGATCGCATTTTCACTTCGTAGTCGTGATCGTCGATCATCGGCCGCAGCTTGATCTCCTTGATCTCGACGACCTTTTGCTTCTTGCGCGCCTCGGCGGCTTTCTTCTGCGCCTGATATTTGTATTTGCCGAAGTCGAGGATTTTGCAGACCGGCGGCACGGAGTTCGGCGCGATCTCTACCAGATCGAGGCCGGCTTCCTGCGCCATGGCCAAAGCAGCATTTATTTCAGTGACGCCCTTGTTGGCGCCATCCTTGTCGATGAGTTGGACCTCGCGAACGCGGATCTCCTCGTTGATGCGCGGACCCTCCTTGGCGGCGGGCTGCGGCGTTCTAATGGGGCGACGAATGGTTCTTCTCTCCTCAGTGGTTGCGACAAGCCTTCATATCCATACACGGACCACGACGGACACGTATCCGCGATGCTAATCGGCAAGCGGGGAAGATCGGGAGTTTTTGGGTGTAAGTCAACGAGAATGCGGCACATTGCCTTGCGTATTGGCGGTATTTACGGCGAAACAGAACGATACAACCGCGTCACCGCTCCCCCACCCTCCCGTCCGTCGAGATCGCGTCGATGAACGATAACAGCCTGAAATTCCTCGACGTTGGAGCAGGCGGCGCGCACCGCCGCCTCGCCGTGCGCGCGCAGGCCGGGGCGGCGCCCGGACTGCTCTGGCTGGGCGGTTACAAGTCGGACATGAAAGGCACCAAGGCCGAGGCGCTTGCGCGCTGGGCAGGGCAAGCCAAACGTGCCTGCGTCCGGTTCGACTATTCCGGCCACGGCGAATCCGGCGGCGCCTTCACGGACGGCACGATCGGCCGCTGGCTGGCCGATGCACTGGCGGTACTCGATGCCTGCTGCCGCGGCCCGCAGATCCTGATCGGCTCGTCGATGGGGGGATGGCTGGCGCTGCTGATGGTGCGCGCACTGCGACAGCGGCAAGCAGGCGGTACGGGGGCCGGTACAGAAGCGTCGCCGGCTTCGATCGGGGGTTTGGTCTTGATCGCGCCGGCGGTCGATTTCACTGAAGAGTTGATGTGGAAACGCTTCACGCCGGCGATCAGGCGCGAGCTGGAAGAAAAGGGCGTCTGGACACGGCCTTCCGAATACTCGCCAGAGCCTTATCTGGTGACGCGGCAATTGATCGAGGAGGGACGCGATCATCTCCTGCTTGGCGGCATGATCGAAACCGGTTGCCCGGTGCGCATCCTGCAAGGGGTCGAGGACCCCGATGTGCCGTGGCAGCACGCCGTCGAGCTGGTCTCGCGGCTCGCCAGCGACGATGTCGTTCTCACCCTGGTCAAGGATGGCGATCACCGGCTGTCGCGGCCGGAGGATATCGAACGGCTGATCCGGGCTGTGGCCGAGTTCTGATAGCCAGTTCTGAACGCAGCCGCGGAAAGCCAGCGACGGCTCCGGGATAAGATCGCGCTTCGGCCCGTCAGCCCGCTTGGGCCTGCGGCTCCGCCGTCTCGAACGCCACGCCGACCTTGTCGCCGGTTCGCCACACAACGCGGCAGGATCGCCGGGTGCGGCCATGCTCGAACGTAAGTTCGAAGGTTTCCGGCACACCGAAAGTATTCGCCAGCTTCAGGCGGGCGCCAACGCTCGTGATGTCTTCGACCGTGCAAAAAATGACCGACGAAAGACGCGGCACGAGAATCTTCGCATTGCGCGTCACGCGCGTCCGTTTGCGCTCTCTGCGCTCCGCGTCCTCGAAGTCCTCGATGTAAAGTCGGTCAGCCATGACATCGCCCGCGACACATCCGACGCTCGTTCGAGCGCGTGCCGATCGGCAAACGCAGGACCCGCGGGTTCTACCGCCAAATTCCTTACGGAAGTGTGCCGCGACGGGGCGCGCAAAAGTTAACGGGGCGGAACCATGTTCCGCCCCGTCGGCACGAACCAGGTTTTCGAGGATGCCGCGTCTACTTGCCCTGACCGTCCACGCTCAGCGCGCCGGCGCCGGCGGCGAATACGTACAGGAAGCCGCCCGCCATCACGAGGTTCTTGTAGAAGTTGGTCATGTTGGGAGTGTCGCCGACCGGCAGATGCACGCCGAAGCCGGTGACCAGACAGAAAATGGCGAGGATGAGCGCAACCCAGCGCGTCTGGAAGCCGATCAAAATCAGTATGCCGCCGAGAAGCTCGATGATGATGACGACCCACGACGCAATATCGGGAATCGGTATGTGAACGCTTTCAAAATATTTCGCGGTCCCGGCGGGACCAAATACGAAAAGCTTTTGGTAGCCTGCCCAGATAAAGAGGCTGGACATCAAGAGCCGCCCGAGCGGCTGCGCGTACGTTTTCAAACCTTCCATGATATTTCCCCCAGCTGTTGCACCGGCGCGGACAACGCCGATCAGCTTTCAAGGTTAACAGCCGGAGCGACAACCCACAATCACAAACGCGGGAGGAGCGCGCATTCCGTCATTTCGGAATCAAATTCTTCCGCACTGCGCAACAGCGAACTAAAAAGACTAGACGCCGACAGTTACATCCATGATACCGCGGCTTGTCGCAGCCGCGAAATCGGAATCGTTGAAGCAGCCGATGTCCCGTTCAGGACAGGAAGCGCTGTACCGCGTCTACGGCTTCCCGCTTCTCGTCGAGGACGAGGTGACCCGCGCCCTTGAAGGTCTGGAATTCCGCCTTGGGAACGTGCCGCCGCCAGTGCTCGGCGTTCTGCACCGGCAGAAGCCGGTCATCTTCACCCCACATCAACAAGGTCGGCATGGTCAGACGGTGCAGGTAGCGCGGCAGTTTCCGGTCGTAGGGCTGTTCCCACAACAGCCGCGCCAATGTTCCACCCTCGCGATAGCGGGCCCCCATAAAATCGAGATCGTTGGGGTTGTCCGGCAAGTACGGTTTGATGACGTCGAAGTTGGAAACCAACAGCGACGGAATCTGCTCCGGCGGGATGGTGAAAAGATCGCCCTTCGGCTGCTCCTTGCCGCGCAGGCCGGCCGGCCCCACCAGCACCAGCCGCTCGACCCGGTGTCCGTGCTCGGCGGCAAACTTCGCCGCAAGCCATCCGCCGAGCGAAAAGCCGACCAGCCGGAATTTGTCGAGACCGAGCGCGTCGAACAGATCGAGATAGTGCATGACATAGTCATGCATGTCGGTCATTGCGGGTTCGTCGTCGGCTTCGCCGAATCCCGGATGGATGGGAACGATGACACGGAATTTCTCCGCCCATGGCAGGGCGAATTTCAGTCCGTGCCAAATTCCGGCGCCATGCAGGAACACCAGCGGCTGACCGCGGCCGGCGGTCAGCACGATCGTCTTGACGCCGTTGATGGTGTGGGTTTGACGTTCGAACCCGGCGATAGGATCTGGGCGGGCCATCGTATTCTCCTTCGCTATTCGGCGGCGACGCGGCGTTCGGCGGCGGCGCGGGCGCGCATGCGCGGAATGACGTCCTGCCCAAGGAAACTCAGGTTCTTCACGACCTTCCAGTGCGGCATGTCGCCGATGGCGCCGAGTATGTTGAAGTGGTTGGTGCCGAGGCGCTCGCCCCATTCCTCGAACTGGCCGACGACCTGGTCGGCGGTCCCGACTGCCACGAAGAACGACTCGTTGATGTTGTCGAAGCTGAACGCGCCGTGCAGCTTGTCGGCAAGCGCCGCGCGTTTCTTCAATTCCTCCACGGACAGATATCCGGGCGGCGCCAGGAAAGTCGGCGTGGTGCGAAGCGCGTCTTCGAAGAAGAAGCGGATATGCTCGACCGCTTCCTGCTCGGCCTTTTCCTTGGTCTCCGCGACATAGGCGATGACCTGAACCGGAAGCTGCTCCGGCCGGATATGATGACCGTGCTCGGCCCCAAGCCGGCGCAGCTGCTGATTGAGTTCGAGCGCACGTTGTTTGGTGACGAACACCGAGGAATAGCCGAAGCCCAGCTTGGCCGCGAGCTCGATGGTTTCCTGACTACCGGTCCCGACGATGTAGCACGGCGGATGCGGCTTCTGATAAGGCCGCGGCCACGGGTTGAGGTAGCGGTAGGTGAAGAAATCGCCGTAGTAGGTGGTCGGCCCGTCCTGCGTCCAGGCCTGCAGGATGATGTCGATCGACTCGCGATGGCGATGCCGCGCGCTCGCCGGGTTGATCGGATTGGCCCAGTATTCCATGCCGGTGCCGAGGGGAAACGCGATTTCGAGGCGCCCTTCCGACATCACGTCGAGCATGGCGTATTCCTCCGCCAGCCGGTTCGGATATTCGAGATTTGGCGGCGTGCCCCAGACGCAAATCTTGGCGTTCTTGATCTGCGGAATGATCGCCGCTGCAATCAGGTTCGGCGCCGCCATCATGCTGTAGGCGGTGTTGTGGTGCTCGTTCACCACGACCGCATCGAAGCCGACTTTGTCGGCAAGCACCAGTTCGGCAAGATACCGCTGGTACAGCGCATGACCGCGCTTGGGATCGTAAAATTTGTTCGGGAAGTCGACCCAGGTGGATTTGTATTCTTTGTGATTTTCCGGCAAGTGCACGTACGGCATGAAGTGCATGAAATCGAAACGTACCACGCCGCTCATTGCGGACCCTCCCTGGTCGCTGTCGCTTCCTGCTGATGCGGGAAATCGGACGGCGCTTTTTTATCGGACGCTCGGCGAAAAGAACGATCGCACGGCCATCCCTTGACGATCATCTTGCTTCGCTGCGCCGTGTGGCGCAAGCGCGAAGGACAAACATAAGATTCGCATTGATCGAAAGACGCGACATTGCGTTAGCGCAATGCGCGGGTGGGATGAATCGTATCTGATGTTTTGTTCGATATTCGAAACTTCGAGTGCGGGTTATCCCGCCGTGGCGCGCTTTTCCCTTTTTTGTTCCAGCCACCGGTCGTTTCGGCGGCCTGACGTCCATCCGGTCCCGCGGCGACGCGATGCGCGAAGGCCGTTTTGCCCACCGCGCCATTCAACCCACAGAAAAAGAAAACCCCGCCCGGAGTGGGCCGGCTAGGCCGGCCTTTCCGTCGCGGGGTTGGAGAATCTCGGCCGCGACAAGCGCGGCCGAGAAACTTCCGGCTGTAGTGATTATTCGTAGGACTTCTTGCAGGGCGGGTTGTCGCGTCCCGGCGGAACGAACTTGTCGAAGACCGCCTTGGTGAAGCCAAGCCGCTGCTGCACGTTCGGAATCACCTTCACCACCTTGCTGATCAGGTCGCCGTTGTCGGCCTTGATCACCTCGGTGACGTAGTTGGTGCCGATCGCCTGGCGGTTCTCGTCCAGCGTGATCTTTCCGTTCGGCGCATCGAGCACGATCTTGCCGAGCGCGTCGCGGAACTTCTTGTTGCCGTCCGAGAGATCGCCGTTGACCGCGTCGAGCGTCTTGAACACCGCGTCGGCCGAGTTGTAGTAGTTGATCGCCAGCAGCGATGGGCTGGCGAATGCGTTCTTGAAGAAGCCGGTCTTCGGGTGCGCCTGGTAGGCCTTCACGAACGCCTGCCATCCCGGGCTCGGGTCGTTGTCGGCCATGCCGCTGGCGGCGACGGTGCCGATCATGGCTTCCTTGGCCTTGCCCTTCGACGACAGCACGGTCTGGTCGACCATGATCGAGCCGCCGAGCAGATGGGCGTGGCCGCCGGCCTGCTGGTACTGGTTGAGGAAGTTCACGGCGTCGGCGCCGCCGAGGCCGAGATAGATGGCATCGACGTCATCGGGCAGTGACGAAATAACCGATGCGAAGTCCTTGGTGCCGAGCGGCACCCAGAAGCGCTTGGTGATCTCGCCGCCGGCCTTGCAGTACTCGACCGTCAGTCCCATCACCTGTGTGTAGACGAAGGAATAGTCTTCGCCGACCGTCGCGATCTTCTTGTAACCCTTGACGTTGTAAGCGTAATCGCCGAGGCCGGCCTGCCACTGCGCGCCGTCCAGGTTCATGCGGTAGAAGGTCGGCGACGGAGAGACACCGGCGGAAGGATCGCCGTAGGTCGTCTCGAGCGCGCCGGAGCCGGCATTGATGACCGTGATCTGCGGCTGGGTCTTCGAGTAATCGCGGATCGCGATGCCTTCCGAGCCCGACAGCGGCGAGATGAGGACGTCGACCTTGTCCTGTTCGACCAGTTTCTTGGCGGCGCGAACCGCGGAATCCGGGCTGGCGTCCGTCGAGCCGACGATGGTCTCGATTTCCTTGCCGCCGGCCTTGCCGCCGTGCGCTGCGACCGCGAGATCGTAGCCGCGCATGCCGTCCTCACCGAGAACGGTATAGGTGCCTTCAAGCGTCGCAGTGACGCCGATCTTCAGTTTGTCGGCGGCGTTCGCCGCCCCGGTGCCGACGGCCGCCGTCAATGCGACAGCCACAGATAGTCCGAGAGTTTTGTGCATGGGGTTCCTCCTTGTGTCCGAGCGCCGTTGAGACGGAGCCGTTTTGCCGGTCGAATACGCTTAAGCGTTCTTTCGGGGGATTTGAGCATTGCCCCTGCCCCGACCGAGCCCAAATCGTATCAGCGGGCGGGCGGATGCCACAAGCCCGCCCGCGGCATTCGCCGAGGCGGGCATCGTGTCTGGCAGTCTGATTCTTCAGAAAAAGGGTGGCGAAATGTAGCGCACCGGGGCTTTGAGACGCCGGAGGCGACTACTTGTCAAAGTCGCCCAACCGTCGTTTAATCCAACAAAACAACAAGCTGCGCGTAGGGAGGCCTAACATGAGCACCGCACTGGCGGTCTGTCATGGATCGTTCGGCCGCGTGACGGTGTACCGGCTGGACAAGCCGATGCGCACGCACGCCCACCGTGAAGGTCATTTGACTTTCCATATCGGCGGCCCCCCGGCGATCGTGACGATCGCGAATGTTCCGCATCTGGTCGATGAAACCTCGGCCGTGGCGATCAACCCCTGGCAACCACATTCCTTTCAGCCCTGTTCCGACGAGAAGCCGGGCGTTTTCCTGGTAGCGTATATCTCCGATCGCTGGCTCGATCGCGACCAGGATGGGCGCGGCAGCCTGCGCTTCGGCAGCAACGGAATCAGAGTAGGAACGACGCTGCGCTCGATTTGCGCGAGCCTTGCCCATTCGCTTGTGACGACCGCGAGTTATCGGATTGTCCATCGCTATTTGAACCAGCTCTTCGACACCAGCTTCGACGAATCCTGGACGTCCGGCCGCCGGCCGGGCGCCGCCGTGCGGCCTCAGCAGGCGGTCGATTTTCGCGTCCGCAAATCGCTTCGTATTCTCGACGACGGCATCGCCCAGGGCATCGAGCTCGATACGGTGGCGCGCGATGCCGGCCTTTCCCGTCCGCATTTCTTCAAGCTTTTCCGCGAAAACACCGGCGTAACCCCTGCCCTCTATGCAAACACCATGCGCGTGGAGCGGGCGCTCGACCGGCTGATGGGGTCGCAGGCGTCGGTGACCGACATCGGCTACGAGCTGGGATTTTCCTCGCAAAGCCATTTCACGCACTTTTTCTCCGCCCATGTCGGCATCGCGCCCACCCAATACCGCACGATCGCGCGCGTCGTTAACGAATAGGCCGCCGCGGAAATTCCGCATCTGCGAAAAGCCTTTGCGAAAATCAGACTATCGAACATGTCGCCGGGCTTCCGCTCGGGTAGTTTTTTCCGCAGGTCGGAGGACTTCAGGTTGGCCACGGCGTTTGACAACGAAGGGGCGGCTGACGGAACGCGGCGCGGCGACGCGTTCGGGCGCTGGATTGGACATCATCCGATCGCCTCTCTCGTCATCGCAATTGTGGTGATTTTTTTCCTGTGGCTCGTTCTGGCTCCTTGGCCGGCGGGTTTCGAGGACGTGTTCGGCAAGAAGCGGCTCTTCATCAACGCCCTGCTCAACGGCATCACGCTCGGCGGTCTGTATTTTCTGGTCGCCACCGGCTTCACGCTGATCTTCGGCCTGATGCGCAACGTCAATCTCGCGCACGGCTCGCTCTATCTGTTCGGCGGCTACATGGGTTACGAGGCCGGTGACTGGACCGGATCGTGGTTGTTCAGCTTCGTCATCGCCTTCATCTGCGCCGCGATCGTCGGCATCGCCATGCAGTTCTTTATCTTTCGGCGGATGGAGGGGCAGGATCTGCGTCAGACACTGGTGACGCTTGGACTGTCGATCATCTTCTCTGATCTGATGGTGTGGATCTGGGGCGGCAACGCCATTCAGATCGATACGCCGGATTATCTGCTGGGTCCGGTGCCGATGCCCATCGTGCTGGCCGTCAAGTCGAGCGGCGAAGCGGTGTTCCTCCAATACCCGCTGGTACGGCTCGTTATCTTCGTCGCCGCCGTCGTCATCGGCGTCGCTATGTGGCTCGCGCTCAATCGCACGCGGGCCGGCGTCATGATTCGCGCCGGGGTCGACGACCGCGACATGCTGTCGGTCCTCGGCTACCGCGTCCAGTTGCTGTTCATTCTGGTGTTCGCCTTCGGCGCCGGCCTTGCCGGCATGGCGGGCATCGTCGGCGGCACCTTTCAATCGATCTCGCTCGGTGAGGACCAGCACTTTCTTCTGGTGTCGCTGCAGGTCGTCATCGTCGGCGGCATGGGTTCGATCCCGGGCGCCGCTTTGGGCGCGATCATCATCGGCTGTGCTGAGCAGATCGGCCAGACCTACTTCCAGAACTACGCCACGGTGTTGACCTTCGTCATCATGGTCATCGTGCTCGCCATTCGCCCGCAGGGCCTGCTGGGAAGACGCTGATGGCGGTCATGCAGACCACGGGCGTCGCCCCCCTCGGCACGCAGGACCTTCAGCGCAGCGGCGCGCTGTCGCGCTGGGTTTCGCGGCATGCGGCGATTTTGATACTCGGCGCGCTGCTGCTGATCATGCCGGCGATCGCCAGCGATTTCATTCTCGTGCAGGTGTTCGGCTGGGCCATGATCCTCGGCATCATCGCGCTGTCGCTGATGTTTCTCGCCGGCTATGGCGGCATGGTCAGCCTCGCGCAAATGACGGTAGCCGGCGTGTCCGGCTACATGATCACCGTATTCGGCGTGAGTTCGCTGCCAACGATCAGCCTGTTCTGGCCGTGGTGGGTTGCAGCCCCGATCGCGATCGTGATCGCCGTCATCTTTGGAACGCTGACCGGCCTGCTCTCCTCGCGCACCGAAGGCATCTACACGATCATGATCACGCTCGCGATCGCCGCGGCGTTTTTCTATCTGACCCTGCAGAACTGGCCGATCTTCAACGGCTTCGCCGGCTTCACCACGATTCCGGCGCCGATCGCCTTCGGCATCAACTGGAAACACCCGATCCCGCTCTATTATCTGATCCTGTTTTTCGCCGCGCTGAGTTACCTGGTGGTCGTCTACATATCGCGCGCTCCGTTCGGGCTGGCGCTGCAGGGCGTGCGCGACAATCCGCGGCGCATGGAGGCGATCGGCTACAACGTCACCGCGCACCGGGTCGCCGCCTACGCCTTCGCGGCGCTGATCGCCTCGATCGGCGGCATCCTGATGGTGTGGCTCAACAACCAGATCTCGCCCGGCTCGAACGGGATCGAAGCGTCGATCGACCTTCTCATCATCGCCGTGGTCGGCGGCCTGGGCCATCCGATCGGGGCGTTCGTCGGCGCCATCATCTATGTGATCCTGCGCACCTTCGCGCTTGACGCGCTGGTCGCGGTCGGCCTCGACGGACGGCGGTTTCAGACCCTCATCGGCCTCGGCTTCCTCATCATCGTGCTGTTTTCGCCCGACGGCGTGATCGGCCTGTGGCGACGATGGGCGGCCCGTGCATACGGCTCCAGCGAGAGGAGCGACAAGTGAGCACGATCGCCGAGCGGATGGCGGCGGCCGGGACCGGCAATGCGATCGAACTGCGCGGCGTGAGCCGGCTTTTCGGCGCGCTCGCGGCATTGACCGACATTACCCTGAGCGTACGCCCGGGCGAGCGGCGGGCGGTGCTCGGCTCGAACGGCGCCGGCAAGACGACGTTGCTCAATTGCGTGACCGGCGATTTCCCGCCGACGTCGGGAACCGTGCGCTTTTTCGGCGAGGACGTGACGACGCTGCCGCCGCACGAGCGTATCCGCCGCGGGCTGCGGCGCACCTATCAGATATCGCTGCTGTTCCATAACCTCACCGTGCGCGAGAACGTGTATCTTGCCTGCCGCGGCGTCTCGCGCGGGCGGTTCTCCTTCCTGCGCACGCGGGCGAACGACGGCATCAATCAGTCGGTCGCCGATCTCATCTCGCTGGTTCACCTCGAAGCCGTTACCGATCGCATCGTCGGCGAACTGGCGCACGGCCAGCAGCGGCAGCTCGAAATCGCGCTCGCGCTTGCCGGCGCGCCGCGCTTTATCCTGTTCGACGAACCGGCGGCCGGCCTGTCGCCGACCGAGCGCGGCGACCTGGTCGCCATCCTCACCGCGCTGCCGGCGCATATCGGCTACATCATCATCGAGCACGACATGGACGTGGCGCTGCGCGTCGTCGAGAGCGTGACGATGATGCACAACGGACGCATCTTCAAGGAAGGTGCGCCGCACGAGATCGAAGCCGATCCCGAGGTGCAGGAATTGTATCTGGGAGGCGGGCATGGCTGAGCGTCGCCCTGCCGACCTTCTGGAGATCAGGGGACTCAATGTCTTCTACGGCCGCAGCCATGCGCTTCAGGGCGTGGATTTGCGGCTCGAACACGGCGTGCTTTCGCTGGTCGGGCGCAACGGCATGGGAAAGACGACGCTGTGCAAGGCGATCGTCGGCCTGACACCGGTCGCCAGCGGCTCGATCCGCTTCATGGGCGAGGAACTCGTCGGCCGCAGCCCTGCCGAGATCGCGCGGCTTGGCCTCGGCTATGTCCCCCAGGGCCGGCGGCTGTGGGCTTCGGTCACGGTCGACGAGCATTTGCGTCTGGCCGGCGGCAACAACCGCTCGCATTGGACGATTTCGCGCATCTACGAAACGTTTCCGCGGCTGGCGGAGCGGCGCAACAATCGCGGCAATCAGCTTTCCGGCGGCGAGCAGCAGATGCTCGCCATATCGCGGGCACTGCTGCTGAACCCGCATCTGCTTATCATGGACGAGCCGACCGAAGGGCTGGCCCCGGTCATCGTCGAGCAGGTCGAGCAAATCCTGCTGGATATCGGCGAGCAAAGCGACATCGGCGTGCTCGTCGTCGAGCAGAATATCGGTGTCGCAACGACGGTCGCGGAAAAAGTCGCGATCATGATCAACGGCCGGGTCAACCGGGTCATGGAAGCCGCGAGGCTCGAAGCAGACCGCGAGCTCCAGCAAAGGCTCCTTGGCGTCGGTCAGCATGGCGCGGAGGAGCCTGCCGAGGAGAATGCCGGCGAAGCTCCGGTTGCGCCGGGCGAGCAGCGACCGGCGCGGCCGCGCGGCCCGATCCGGGTTTACATCTCGAACCCGACGATGCCGACGCGATGGTCGCAGCCGGTTCCGGCGGCCCAGATCGAGACCAGCGCACGTACCCGGACAGTGGCGCCCGAACCGGCCGCGGCCGATGCGACCCCCGCCGTCGAAATTCGGCCGATCCATCGCGGCGGCACCGCGCCGGTGATCGTGGCGGGCACGCTCGACACCAAGGGCGTGGAACTGCGCTTCATCCGCGATCAGATCGCCTCGGCCGGCGTCCGCGTGCTTTTGGTCGATCTGTCGACGTCCGGCGGACCGTCGCCCGCGGACGTGCCGCCGCACCATGTCGCGGCATACTTTCGCGGCGGTCCGAACGCCGTGTTCACCGGCGACCGCGGCGCCGCGATCACCGCGATGGCGGAAGCGTTCGAGGGTTGGGTCCGCCGGCACGAGCCGGTCGGCGGCCTGATATCGGCCGGCGGATCGGGCGCCAGTTCGCTCGTCGCACCGGCGATGCGCGCGCTGCCGATCGGCGTGCCCAAGGTGCTGATCTCGTCGGTCGCGTCCGGCAACGTCGCGCCCTATGTCGGCCCGTCCGACATCATGATGCTCTACTCCGTCACCGACGTTGCCGGTCTCAACTCGGTGACACGCCAGGTCCTCGCCAACGGCGCCGCGGCCATGGTCGGCATGGTGAAGGCACGGGCCGCCAACACCGAGCGCGATCGAAGACCGACTGGGCGCGGCGGCGCCAAGCCGGCGATCGGCCTCACCATGTTCGGCGTGACGACGCCCTGCGTCGACGCCATCGTGGACGCGCTCGAAGACGACTTCGAATGCCTGGTTTTCCACGCCACCGGCGTCGGCGGGCAATCGATGGAGAAGCTGGTCGATTCCGGCGTGCTTGCGGGCGTCATCGACATAACCACAACCGAGGTTTGCGACCTGCTGCTCGGCGGATCG
Source organism: uncultured Alphaproteobacteria bacterium (assembly GCA_963850245.1). Lineage (GTDB taxonomy): Bacteria > Pseudomonadota > Alphaproteobacteria > Rhizobiales > Xanthobacteraceae > BOG-931. The sequence continues at coordinate 900,018 of CAWKLA010000008.1, forward strand.
TTGCCGGCCACCGAGGACCGGTTCGGCGCGATCGCCCGCACGCGCATTCCCTATATCGGCTCGTGCGGCGCGCTCGACATGGTGAATTTCGGGCCCATGGACAGCGTGCCCGAGCGCTACCGCGGCCGCACGTTGCAGGTTCACAATCCGACCGTGACGCTGATGCGCACGACGCCCGAGGAGAACGCGCGCATCGGACGCTGGATCGGCGAGCGGCTCAATCGCATGGACGGATCGGTGCGGTTCTACCTGCCGGAGGGCGGCGTGTCGGCGCTCGACTCGCCGGGCCGGCCGTTCTCGGATCCGAACGCCGACGCCGAGCTTTTCCGCGCGCTTGAGGCGACGGTTCGGCAAACCGGCGCGCGCCGCCTGATCCGGATGCCGGAGCACATCAACGATCCGCGTTTTGCGGCGGAAATCGCCGCCGAGTTCCGCCGGCTGTTCGGCAACCGGCTCAGCCGCCGGCGAGCGAGGGGATAGCCGCATGCCGCGCATCCCGCGTTCCGAAATCCTCGCCCGCTTCCGCGCCATGAAAGCGCAAGGCCAGCCGATCATCGGCGCTGGCGCCGGCACCGGCATTTCGGCCAAGAACGAAGAGGCCGGCGGCGCCGACCTCATCGTCATCTACAATTCTGGGCGCTATCGCATGGCCGGCCGCGGTTCGCTCGCCGGTATGATGCCGTACGGTGACGCCAACGGCGTCGTCGTCGAGATGGCGCGCGAAGTTTTGCCGATCGTCTCCCATACGCCGGTGCTCGCCGGCGTATGCGGCACCGATCCGTTCCGGCAGATGGATGTCTTTCTGGACGAGATCGTTCGGCTGGGCTTCAGCGGCGTGCAGAACTTTCCGACCGTCGGGCTCATCGACGGCCGCTTCCGCGCCGGGCTGGAAGAAACCGGCATGGGCTATGGTTGCGAAGTCGAGATGATCGCCAAGGCGCATGCGCGAGACCTGCTGACCACGCCCTACGTGTTCGACATCGCGGAGGCCGCCGCGATGGCGCGCGCCGGCGCGGACATCCTGGTCTGTCACTTTGGTCTCACCGTCGGTGGTTCGATCGGAGCGGCAACGGCGACACGGATCGAGGATTGTCCGGCGCTGACCGACGCGATGGCGGAGGCGGCGCTGGCGGTCAATCCCGACGCGCTGATCCTGGTTCACGGCGGACCGATCGCGGAGCCGGCCGACGCCGAATACGTGCTGGCGCGCGCCCGGCATTGTCATGGTTTCTACGGCGCTTCGTCGATGGAGCGCTTACCGGTGGAGCGCGCCTTGAGTGCGCAGGTTGCGAAATTCAAAGCGATCAAGAAGGCCTAAAGTCAACTGATAAGGCCCGGTCCGACCAAAAAGGTCGGCGGGCGGGGAGGAAGTAAGATGTCCGTCGCCATCCTCGGCAGTCTGATTATCTGGTTGATCGTCGCAGTCATCGTCATCGCGATCGTCGTCTATTTCGTCAACTGGCTGTACCGGCGTTCCTCGAAGGAAGTGTCCTTCGTGCGCACCGGCCTGTTCGGCGAAAAGGTGGTCATCAACAGCGGCGCCTTCGTCTTTCCGTTCATTCACGAGGTCACCCCGGTCAACATGAACGTGCTGCGCATGCAGGTCGTGCGCAACCGGGAAGATGCCCTCATCACCAAGGACCGGATGCGGGTAGACATCGAGTCCGAGTTTTACGTCCGCGTCCCGCCGACGCGCGAAGCGGTGACCATCGCCGCCGCTACGCTCGGCCGCCGCACCATGAACGTCGCCGAACTCGACGTGCTGCTTTCCGGCAAGCTCGTGTCGGCATTGCGCTCGGTCGCTTCCGAAATGACGATGGAGGAAATGCACGAACGCCGCGGCGACTATGTCACCCGGGTTAAGGAATCAGCGCTTGAAGGCTTAAAGCGCAACGGCCTCGAACTTGAATCCGTCGCCATCACCGATCTCGACCAGACCGATCTCGAGTTCTTCAATCCGTCGAACCGTTTCGACGCCGAAGGCTTGACCAAGCTCATTGAGGACATCGAAGCACGCCGCAAGCTGCGCAACGACATCGAACAGGAATCGATGATCCTGATCCGCAGCCGCAACCTCGAGGCTGAGAAGCAGGCGCTCGAAATCGACCGCGAGAGCGAAACCGCGCGCCTCAATCAGGAGCGCGATATCGAAGTCCGGCGCGCGGTGCAGCGCGCCGAACTCGCCCGCGAGCGGTCGCTACGCGACACCGAGGCGGAACAGGCCCAGATCGCCGGCCGCGAGGAGGTCGAGAAGACCCGCATCGCGCACGAGCGTGCATTGGCGGAAGCGCGCATCGTATCCGAGCGCGACATCCGCGAGCGCGAGATCGAGCGCGGCCGCCAGGTTGACGAGGCCGAGATCGCCGCGCACGAGCGGGTCGAGCGTGCCCGCATTGCCCAGGAGCGCATCCTTACCGAGGCGCGGATCACGCGCGAGGAGGACGACCAGCGGCGCGAGATCGAACGCCAGCGCAATGTCGAGCAGGCCGAGATCACCGCACGCGAGGAAACCGAGAAGGCGCGCATCTCCCAGGAGTTGGCCATTTCAGTGGCGCGCATCGCCAAGGAGGAAGAGAACCGGCGCCTTGAGATCGAACGCCAGCGCAATATCGAACAGGCCGAAATCACGGCGCGCGAAGAAACCGAGAAGGTGCGCATCTCCCAGGAACTGGCCGTCTCCGTGGCCCGTATCGCCATGGAGGAAGAGAACCGGCGTCTTGAAATCGAACGCACGCGCAACCTGGAGCAAGCCGATATCTCCGCCCGCGAGACCACCGAGCGGGCGCGCATCGCGCAGGAGCGCGTCGTCACCGACGAGCGCATCGCGCTCGAGGAAGAGATCCGCCGGCGCGAGATATTGCGCAACCGCGCCATCGACGAGGAAGAGATCGCCGCGGCGAAATCGACCGAAGCCGCCCGCATCGAGCGGGAAAAGGCGCTGGCCGCCGACCGCATCGCGTCGGAGCTCGCCACCCGGACGCTCGAAATCGAGCGCGGCAGGGCGCTGGAGGAAAGCGACATCGCGGCGCGCGAGGTGACTGCCGCGGCGCGCATCCAGCAGGAAGAGCGCGTCCGGGCGCTCGATATCGCGCGCAACCGCAAGATCGAGGAGGAAGAGATCGCCGCGCGCGAAGCCGTCGAGGCGGCTCGCATCGCGCGGGAGAAGAAGATCGCCGTCGATCGCATCGCCGCTGAGGAGGAGACGCGCAACCGCGAGATCGGGCGCATCAGGGCCATCGAGGTCGCCGAACTCGACGCCCGCGAGACCACCGAAAAAGCCCGCATCGCCCTCGACAAGGGGTTGGCCGCAGATCGCATCGCCGCCGATCAGGACACCCGGGCGCGCGAGATCGCCCGCAACGAGGCGGTCGAAGCCGCCGAGATCGCATCGCGGCAAATCGTCGAGACGGTCCGGATTCAGGAGGACCGCAAGGTTTCGGCCGAGCGGATATCGCGCGACGAAGAAGTGCGTTCGCTCGAGATCGCCCGTAATCGCACGCTCGACACGGCGGAAATCGTCGCCCGCGAAGCGGTTGAAGCCAGCCGCATCGCGCAGGAGAAACGCCTCGCCGCCGAGCGAATCGCCGCCGAGCAGGAAACCAAATCGCGCGACATCGCGCGCGAGGAGGCCATCGAAGACGCCGAGATCAGGCGGCGCGAAGCAGTCGAGGCGGCGCGGATCGCGACCGAGCTCGCGCTCGAACGCGAGCGGATCGAATCATCGAAGACACGCGACGTGCTCGATGTCGAACGCCGAAGGGTGGTCGAGATCGCCGAGCAGGACCGTTCGATCGTCATTGCGGCCAAGCTCGCCGAGCGCGCCGACGCCGATCGGCGGGTCAAGGAAGCCGATATCGTCGCAGCGCAGCAAGTCGGCCGCACCGACGTGGTGCGCGAGCAGACGCTCGATCTCGCCCGGCTCGAACGCCGGCGCGCCGTGGAGCAATTCGAGGTCGCCCGTGGGCAGTCCCTGCAGGAAGCCGAGATCGCGGCCCGCGAGGAAGTGGAGCGCGCGCGCATCGCTTCCGAGCGCGGCATCGACGAAGCGCGAATCCTGCGCGACCGCGAATTGCGTCAGCTCGAAATCGCCCGCGAAACCGCGGTCGAGAACGCGCGTCTGGAAAGCTCCATCGAAATCCACCGCAAGTCCCGCGAGCAATCGGCGGCACAGGCCGAGGCCGAGGCGGCCCGCGCCCATGCGGTGGAAGCCGAGGAGCGGGTCAAGACGGTGCGCGAAAGCGAAGCGGCACGGCGGCGGCGCGCGGTTGAAGTGCTGATCGCCGAGAAGGAAGCCGACGAGGTGCGGATCGCCGCAGCCGCCGAGCAGGTGCGCGCCGCGGTCGAGGCCGAATCGCAGCGGCTGCTCAACGAAGCCGAGAACGTCCTCACCGACGCTGCCCGTGCTTCGCTGTTCCGCCGCCGGCTACTCGAGCGCATCGAGGGCATCGTCCGCGAGAGCGTCAAGCCGATGGAGAAGATCGAAGGCATCCGCATCCTGCAGGTCGACGGCCTCAATGGCGGCGGCCGCGGCGACGGCAGTGGGCGGAGCGCAACCGACGAGGTGATCGATTCGGCGCTGCGCTACCGGGTGCAGGCACCGATGATCGACCAGATCCTCGCCGAGATCGGCATCGAGGGCGGCAGCCTTTCCCGCATGCCCGGCCTCATTCGCGAGGCGCGCGACATGCAGGGCATCCGCAAGGACACGGCGCCGAGAAAGCCCCCGGAAGGTGGCGGCGGTGGGGGCGGTAGCGGCAGTGGTGGCGGCGGCGGATCGTCGGAATAAGGGCCGATAGCCACCCATATAGAAAGGAAACGAGGGAAGCAGGCACATGGCCCGGGTCTATGTTTCGAGCGTCATCAACGGCCGCTCCGACCGCGTTTGGGCGCGGGTCCGCGACTTCAACGGGCTGCCGTCATGGCATCCCGGCATCGCGGAGAGCCGCATCGAAAACGGCGAGCCGTCGGACAAGATCGGTTGCGTGCGCGATTTCCGGCTGCGCAACGGCGACCGTATACGCGAGAAACTTCTCGGTCTGTCCGACTTCGACCTGTTCTGCACCTACGCGATTCTCGAATCGCCCATGGGCGTCGAGAATTACGTCGCGACGTTGCGTCTCACGCCGGTCACCGACGGCGAACGGACCTTTGTCGAGTGGACAGCGGAATTCGACTGCGCGCCGGAGCGCGAGACCGAACTCGTCAGCAATATCGGCGGAGGCGTCTTTCAAGGCGGCTTCGACGCCCTGAAGCGGCAATTCGGAGGATGACGCGTTGATCCGCATTGTCCGCTCAACGATCATCGACGCCCCGACCGACCGGGTGTGGGCGTTCTTGCGCGATTTCAACGGTCACGATCGCTGGCATCCGGCAGTCGGCAAGAGCACGATCGAGCGCAATCAGAGTTCCGACAAGGTCGGCTGCGTACGGCATTTCTTCCTGCGCGACGGCTCGGAACTGCGCGAGCGTCTGCTGACCCTGTCCGATCTGGAACAGACATTCAGCTATTGTCTGATCGATACCCCGGTTCCGCTTTTCAATTATGTCGCCCATGTACGCCTCGCGCCCGTCACCGACGGCGACCGGACGTTCTGGGACTGGCGCTGCACTTTCACGACGCGCCAGGGCGAGGAGGCGGCGATGACCCGCATGGTCAGCGAAGACATCTATGAAGCCGGATTCGCCGCCGTGCGGGCGCATCTGACGGGAACTTCGGCAACGGAGGGCAACGCTTGACCGTCACGGTGAAAACATTCCCCCGTCTCGCCGACGCGGCGAACGCGCTGGCACAGGAACGCGGCGCCCGCTTTCTCGCCGGCGGAACGCTGGTGATGCGCGAGGTCAACAATGCCGCGCCCGAGATCGAGACGATCGTGCGCTCGACCGATCCGGCTTTTCTGCACATCGCGGCCTCATCCAGCCGCATCGAGATCGGGGCCGGCGTGACGATGGTCGCGATTCTTGCCGAGCGCGACCTCGCGCTCTTGCATCCGGTAGCGCGTGCGGTCGGCGGCCCGGCGTTGCGCGAGGCGGCGACCGTCGGCGGTAATCTGTTCGCCGGACGCGGCGACTTCGCGACTGCGCTGCTCGCGCTCGACGCCACGGTGACGCTCGCGGGCGGTTTCGGACAGCGCGAATTGCCGCTCGAAGATTTCCTCAGTCGGCGTGATCGCGGCGCTGCACTCGTCTCCGCCGTGGCATTCAAGCGGCCAGCCAGTGACACGTTCCGCTTTACGAAAGTGACACGGGTCCGCCCCAAGGGTCTCTCGGTGCTGTCGATCGCCGTCCAGACTCCGCTCGCCAACGGGCGGATCGCCGGCGCCCGGATCGCCTATGCCGGCATGAGTCCGTCGCCACTGCGCGCCAAGGCGGTGGAACGCGCGCTGGAAGGCCGCTCGCTCGACGCCGGCGGTATCGCTCCGGCGCTCGCCGTCGCGGCCGATGGCACGTCGCCCGAAGACGATGCCATCGCCAGCGCTTGGTGGCGGCGTGAAATCCTCCCCGTTTACCTGCGCCGGGTTCTGCTCGGCGACGGCCATTCGTGAGCATGTCGATGAAAACTCCGATTCAATTCCGTCTCAATGGCGAAGACGTCGCCACCTTCGTCGAAGGCGGCGCCAACCTTCTCGATGTGCTGCGCGAAGGGGTCGGCGATTTGTCGGTCAAGGGCGGCTGCTGGCAGGGCACCTGCGGCACCTGCACGGTGCTGATCGACGGCTCGCCCCGGCTTTCCTGCATTACGCTCGCGGAGACCTGCGCAGGACACTCGATCGAGACCACGGCAGGGCTGCGCCTGGGCGCCGACCTGCACCCGCTCCAAAAAGCGTTTATGGAACGGTTTGCCGCCCAGTGCGGCTATTGCACGCCCGGGATGCTGATGGCGGCCAAAGCCCTGCTCGACCGCAATCCCAACCCGTCCCGCGACGATGTGATCGAAGCTATCGGCGGCAACATCTGCCGCTGCACCGGCTACGAGCCGATCATCAACGCCATACTCGATGCCGCGCGCGGCGACGGCCGCCGCAGCGCCTGAGGAAAACGCCATGCTGGAATTCCGCAAGGACATCTTCGCCGACGAGCGCGACGACAATCTCGTCGAAATCGGCCAGCCGACACAGCGCCAGGACATGCTGGGGCACGTCACCGGCACCTCGCCATACTATGACGATCACCGGTTCGCCAATTTGCTGCACCTGAAAATCCTGCGCAGCCCGCATGCGCATGCACGAATCCGCTCGATCGACGATGCGGCGGCCGCGCGCGCGCCGGGCGTAAAGCGGATCATCCGGGCGGCCGACGTGCCGGTCAATCTCAACACGCTGCTCAGCCTCATTCAGTTCGGCAAGGACGACGAGCCTTCGCTCGCATCGGACATCGTGCGGTACAAGGGCGAGCCGATCCTCGGCATCGTCGCGACCAGCGAACGCGCGGCCCTCGAGGCCATGGCGCTGGTGCGGATTTCCTACGATCAGTTGCCCGCGGTCTTCGACGTCGAGGAGGCACTGAAGCCGGGGGCGCCTTCGGTCAACGCCACCTATCCGAAGAATACCTTCGAGTATTACGGCAAATACGATCACCAGAAGCTACGCTACGGCGACGCCGAAGCGGCATTCAAACAAGCCGACGTCGTGCTCGAAGACCGTTATCAGATGTCACCGATCGAGCACGCGCCGACCGAAACCAACGGCTCGATCGCGGTGCCGGACACTAACGGCCGTTTCATCGTCTACACCTCCACGCAGGCGCTGTTCTTCTCGCTCGACACGTCCGCAAAGATCAACGCGGTCCCGTCCAACCAATTGCATTTCATCGGCGGCACTGTCGGCGGCGGGTTCGGCGGCAAGGTCGACACGATGACCGAGCCGCTCAGCATTCTCGCGGCGCGACTGACCGGCGCGCCGGTGCGTTACCGGTTCAGCCGGCACGAGGAGATGCAGTTCGGTTCGCCGCGCGGCGCCGAGCGCATTTACGTCAAGGACGGCATCATGAGAGACGGGCGGATCGTTGCCCGCAAGGTGACGGCTTATTTCGACAGCGGCGCATACACACGGCTCTCCAGCTACGCCGTGGTCAAATGCGCGGCCCATATTCCCGGGCCGTATACGATCCCCAACGTGTTCGGCGACATCTACTGCGTCTACACCAACCGGACGCCGGCGACCGCCATGCGCGGATTCGGCGTTACAGCGCTCGACTTCGCGCTCGAATGTCACATGGACAAGGGCGCGACGGCGATCGGCATGGACCCGCTCGAATACCGCATTCTCAATGCCTACCGCGATGGCGACATGAAGGCTCACCGGCGCGAGGCGAAGAACTGCGCGCTGATCGAATGCGCGCAGGTCGCGGCCGAGAAAGCCAACTGGCCGTTGCGCGACGAGTTCCGCAAGATGTCGTCGCGCAAGGAAGGCGGCGCGACGCATCCTGGCGCGGCCGTGGACCGGTCGCGGGCGCCAGCTCCGGCAGCGCCCCCCCGCGCACCGGCTCCTGCCGTCGCAGCCCGGATGCCGGCCCCCGCCGCACCGGCTGGCACGCCAGCAAGCACACCACAGCGCGTCGCCTACGAAAGGCCGGCCGCCGCTTCGCCGCCGCGCCCAACACCGCCCGCACCGCCGCCGCGAAGCGCACCGCCGCCACCGCCGGCTTCGCCCGCGGGATCGACGCACGGAGCGCCGCGCTTTTCTTCCGTCTTTGGCACCAGGAGGCGCTAATCATGGCCAGGCATCGCGGACGCGGCGTCGCCACCATCAATTATCCGATCGGCATGAATCTCGGCGGCGACCCGAGTCAGGCGCTGGTCCACTCCAATCCGAGCGGGAAATTCACCGTCGCCCTGTCCTCGATCGATCTCGGGCAGGGAATGAAATCCGTTACGCGGCAGATTTGCGCCGAGACGCTCGGCGTGCCGGTCGAGGACGTTTACGTCGACACCGCCGATTCCGACACCGGGCCGCATTGCATGGGATCGTTTGCATCGCGCGGCACGCACCGGGTCGGCAACGCCGTGATGGTGGCGGCCCGCGAGGCGCGCGGAGTCATGATGGAGGCCGCGGCCGAAGAGCTTGAAGTCGATCCGGGCGATCTCGAAACCGACGGCAAGGGCCTTATCCGCGTCAAAGGCGCACCGCACCGGTCGATTTCCGTTCGCGACGTCGCCATCGCGGCCCAGTTCCGGCAGGGCAAGACGATTTCCGGCCGCGGCATCTTTCTGGTGCCGCTGTCCGACGTCGATCCGGAGACCGGCGAAATGTCGCCGGCGACCTGCTATGCCCATGCCTGCCTGATCGCCGAGGTCGAAGTCGACGACGAGACCGGCGACGTGACGGTGCTGAAAATGACCAGCGCCTACGAAATCGGGCGCGCCATCAATCCGAAGCTCGTCGAGCAACAACTCGTCGGCGGCGCGTGGATGGGCATGAGCCACGCACTCTACGAAACGCCGGAGCCATATTATCCAGATACCCGGAACGGTCCGCGCGATTTCAACGAATATTTGATGCCGGGTCCCGGCGACATTTGTCCGCACGACATTCTGGTTCTTGAGCGCCCGGCGCCCGACGGACCGTTCGGCGCCAAGGGGCCGGGCGAGATGTGCGCCAATCCGGTGCTGCCGGCCGTCGCCAATGCGATCTTCAACGCGGTCGGCGTGCGCATCAACGATCTGCCGATCACGCCCGAGAAAGTCCTGCGGGCGCTCAAGGCCCGCGGCGGCGCGTCCGCGCCGGTTCGCGCGCGGTAAATTCCATGCCGGTGCGCAATACCATTGTCGGCATCGGCAGCCCGCGCGAGCTCGAGGATGCGTTGCGCGCCGCCTACTATCTCGCCGACGAGGAGCTTTCGACCGCCGCCTATCTCGCGCTCGCGCTCGGCAAACCGCTGTTGCTCGAAGGCGCGCCGGGCGTCGGCAAGACCGAAGCCGCCAAGGCGATCGCCGGCGTTCTCGGCCGTTCGCTGCTGCGCCTGCAATGCTACGAGGGCATCGACGCCGCCGCCGCCCTCTATGAATGGAACTTTCCGCGGCAAATGCTGGCGCTGCGTCAGCAGGGCGAAGGCTCTGCCAACGTCAATGTCTATGGCGATGAATTCCTGATCGAGCGGCCGATGCTCGCCTGTCTGCGCCGGCCGCAGGAAAACGTGCTGCTCATCGACGAGATCGACCGCTCCGACCACGAATTCGAAGCCTTCCTGCTCGAGTTCCTGTCCGACTTCCAGATCACGATTCCCGAGCGCGGCGCCATTCGTGCCTACGAGCGGCCGGTTGTCATCCTCACCTCCAATCGGACCCGCGAGCTGCACGAGGCACTGCGCCGCCGCTGCGTCTATCACTGGATCGAGTATCCGACGCCGGAGCGCGAAATGCGCATCATCATGATGCGCGCCTCGGGCGTCAGCGAACGCGCCGCGCGCGCCGTCGTCGCCGCCGTCGGGCGATTGCGCCGCGAGCCGCTCGCCAAGCTTCCCGGCATCGCCGAAGCGGTCGAATGGGCCGAAGCCGCCACGCTCCTCAACGAGCAGGGCGCGCGCTGGCCCGACGCGTTCCGCCGCTCGCTCGGCGTCGTTCTCAAGGACGAGGACGATCTCGTTCACATCGCGCCGCGGATCGACGCCATCATCGAGGAAGCGCAGGCATGAACGACGCGACACAGCCGGTCGTCCATTTCCTCGGCTTCACCGGACTCCTGCGCCGCGCGGGCTTTGCCGTCGCCCCCGAGCAGACGATGTCCTGGCTCGCCGCCATCGAACTTCTCGGTCCGCAGGAGATCGGCGACATCCGCCGTGCGGCGCGCGCGACGCTGGCGCCGCCGCCGGAGCGCTTCGCCGAATTCGACGCGCTGTTCGACGCGCATTTTCTCGGCATCGTGACGCCGGGACTGGAGGGCGAACCGAGCGACGAGGAGCCGATCCGCGCCGCGGAGGATTCCTCGATCGGTCCCGAACCGCTGTTCGGCGACGAGACCCGCGAGTCGGGCGCCAAGGCGACTGCTGCCGAGAGGCTTTCGGCGCGCCACTTCGCGCCCGGCGACGAGGCCGAAACATTGCGGCGCTTCGCCCGGCGGCTGCCGACGCGCGTGCCGCTGCGGCGCGGTTATCGCTGGCGCTCGGCGCGAAGCGGACCGGGCACCGACGCGCGGCGCATGTTCCGCGACGCCATGCGTCATGCCGGAGAGTTCGTTCGGCTGCGCCGCCGCAAGCGGCGGCTGCGGCAGCGCCGCATTGTCGTCCTCGTCGATGTTTCCGGCTCGATGAAAGAACGCACGCGAGCGCATCTTGCCTTTGCTCACGCTCTGGTTCGCGCCGCCGACTCGGTCGAGGTCTTCACCATCGGTACCCGACTGACGCGGATCACGCGGCCGCTTCGCCTGCGCAATCGCGAACAGGCGCTCGGCAGCGCTTCCCTGATGGTCGCGGATTGGGACGGCGGCACGCGGATCGGCGACGCGCTGAATGCGTTTCTCGCCGTGCCGCGTTTTGCCGCACTGGCGCGCGGCGCGGCGCTCGTCGTGCTTTCGGACGGACTAGAACGTGGCGATCCGACCGCTATGGCCGACGCCGTCGCGCGCTTCGCCCGGCTGTGCTGGCGGATCATCTGGCTGACGCCGCTCGCCGCCGATCCCGGCTTCGAAGCGCGCACGGCTGGTCTCGTCGCCGCCCGGCCCTATCTCGACAGGCTCGCCGACGGCGGTTCGATCGAAAGCATCTGCGACAACGTTCTCGATATGGCGAGTGAGAAGGCAGCATGACGGACATCATCGACGCGCACCATCACATCTGGCGCCGCAAGGACCTGCCGTGGCTCGATGGGCCGATGCAGCCGCGCATCTTCGGACCCTACGAGGCGATCCGGCGCGACTATCTGATCGGCGAATACCTTTCCGATCTCGCCGGCACCGGCGTGACGCAGTCCGTTTACGTGCAGTGCAACTGGCCGAAGGACGCCTTCGAGGACGAGGTCGCTTATGTGCAGCAGGCCGCCGACGAAACCGGGTTTCCGCAGGGCATCGTCGGCTACGCCGATTTCCTCGCCGCGGACGTGCGGCCGCAACTGGATCGCCTGACCAAATATCGCGGCATGCGCGGGCTGCGGATGCAGCTGCAATGGCACGAGAACCCGCAATACCGGTTCGCTGCCGGCCCCGATCTCGCGCGCGACCCGACGTTGCAGAAGAACGTCGCGCATCTTGCCGACTATGGCTGGACCTTCGATCTGCAGGTTTTCGCCGCGCAGATGGAGGGCGCCGCCGCGCTCGCCGCCAGCGCCCCCAAGGTGACGTTCATCCTGCAGCATGCCGGCATGCTGGAGGACCTTTCGAAGGACGGCATGGCGCGATGGCGCAAAGGCATGCGGCTGCTCGCCGCGCAGCCGAATATCGTTTCCAAGCTCTCGGCGCTCGGCACGTTCATCCACAAGAACGATCCCGGCCACATCGCCGCCGTCGTGCGCGAGACCGTCGATATCTTCGGCCCGACGCGCTGTCTGTTCGGCTCGAATTTCCCGGTCGAGAAATTGTGGACCAACTATGCCGACCTGATCACGGCTTTCCGCGAGGCGATCGAACCGCTCGGCGAGGACGTGGCCCGCGCGGCGTTTCGCGATACGGCGGCAAGAGTTTATCGGCTCAATTGACTCGGGGGCGTGCAACCCGAGCGGGGAGGAAAGTATGGCGCTTGAGATCAAGGTTCTCGACTACGGCGATATCGAACTCGAATCGAGCTTCCTGGTGCTGGGGCGCGATTGCGGTCGCGTCCGCCGCGTGCCGGTATTCGGTTTTCTCATCCTCGGAGGAACCTGGCCGGTCGTCGTCGACACCGGTTATCGCTCGAATCAGATCATGGAAACGCTCGGCATGCGCGGGCTGCAATCCCACGAGACCATGATCGAGAACCAGCTCAAGAAACACGGGCTACGGATGGGCGACGTGCGTTACGTGCTGCATACCCATTTGCACATCGATCACGCCGGCAAGGACGACTCTGTTCCCGATGAACACGGCGGTCGTCGTCAATCGCAAGGAGCTTGAATACTCGGTCTCCGGCCTCATGCATCCGCAATACCCGGCGGTCGACATCAAGCACCTCATCGACCGCTTGCACACCAAAAGCGCTCTGCGTTTTCTCGATCTTGAACTATCCGGCCCGGTCGAGCTGATGCCGGGTCTCATCTGCGAGGCCGCCGGAGGCCACACCGAAGGATCGATGAACATCATCGTCAAGACCAATGAAGGCGACGCAACGATCTGCGGCGACGTGCTCTACGACATCAACGATCAGCTCGTCGATCCTTTCCACGAGATCAGCGACATGGAGCCGCGCGTCACCGGCAATCACGGCACGACCAAGCGGCAGGAGAAGGCCGCGATCAAGAAGGTCGTCAACCGCTCGCGCTTCGTGCTGCCGATCCACGACCGCGCGGCGATGATCGAGGCGGGACAGGTGGTCGGCCGCCTGCAGGATTCGATCCCCGGCCCAATCGTGCAATCGCTGCCGCGCCGTAACTGGTTCGCGGCGTAACCAGGGGAGCGTGCTATGAGTCACACCGCGCTCCGCCGCGAGTTTTCCGACCTGATCGATCTCAATGCCCCGGTCGACCGTCTCGCCGGCGGCTTTACTTTCACCGAGGGGCCGATCTGGCACCCGCGCGATCAATTCCTGCTTTTCTCCGACATGCCGGCCGACGTGCGCCGCCGCTACGACGAGCGCGGCGGCGTGCGCGAAGTCATGCGGCCGTCGAACAAATGCAACGGCATGACGTACGACGCCAACCTCGGCCTGATCATCTGCGAACATGCGACGTCGAGCCTCGTCCGCGAGCGCGATGGCCGCCGCGAAGTTCTCGCGTCGCATTTCGAGGGCAAGGAGCTCAACAGTCCGAACGACGTATGCGTGCGTTCGGATGGCTCGATCTACTTTTCCGACCCGTGGTACGGGCGAATGCCGGTCTATGGAGTCGAACGGCCGCGCCAGCAGGGCTTCCAGGGCGTGTACCGCGTGGCGGCGGGCGGCGGCGAGCCGCAGCTTCTTGTCGACCGGAACCTGTTCGAACAGCCCAACGGACTTTGTTTCTCGCCCGACGAGCGGCTGCTCTATGTCAACGACACGGTGCGCGCGCTGATCCGGGTGTTCGACGTCAATGCGGACGGCACGCTCGGTCCCGATCGCATCTTCGCTTCCGGCATCCGCTCCGAGCTTGAGCCCGGCGTGCCGGACGGCATGAAATGCGACGCCGCCGGCAACATCTGGGTGACGGCGCCAGGCGGCGTATGGGTCTACGCACCGACGGGCGCGCTGCTCGGCAAGGTTCGCGTCCCCGAACTGGTCGCCAACCTGCACTGGGGCAAATCGGACTGGCGGACGCTGTTCATGTGCGCCACCCACTCGCTCTATGCGGTGCGCACCAAGGTCGGTCCCCGCATCGAGCCGTTTATGCGCGCCGGCGCGTCGGCCGGCGGCGCGGCGGCGACATCGTCCGATCATGCAGCAGCATCCACGTCCGAGCGCGCCAGCGGCAAACAAGGCCTCGCGCTCGATCCTTCGCGCTGCGCGCTGATCATCCAGGACATGCAGAACGACGTGATGATGGAAGGCGGCGCTTTTGCCTCTTCGGGCTCACCCCAGCACGCGCGCGAGCAAAACGTCGTCGAGAATATCCGCCGGCTGGCTGAAGTCTGCCGCCGGCGCGGGGTGATGATCGTCCATGTCTGGTTCATCGTCGAGCCCGGCGCGCCCGGCTTTACGCTGAACGCTCCGCTGTTCGAGGGGCTCGCCGACGCCAAGGCGATGGTACGCGGCACCTGGGGCGCGGCGCCTGCCGCAGGCCTCGAGCCGCAACCCGGCGACCTCATCGTCGAAAAAATCCGCATGAGCGCCTTCGAGGGCAGCAAGCTGGAAACAGTTCTCAGGGCGGGCGGCCGCGACACCATCATCGACACCGGCGCGTGGACCAATATGTCGATCGAACACACCGCCCGTACCGGGGCCGACAAAGGCTATTTCGTCATCGTGCCGGAAGATTGCTGTTCGACCATGAACGCTGACTGGCACCGCGCTTCAGTGCAGTACGCCATGCAGAACGTCGCCGCGGTGACGAAGGCAAGCGAAGTCATCGCCGCGCTGAGCTAGGCCGTCATTACCGTGAACGCGGGCGTCATGCGACAACGGGCCCGGCCCGAAGTGGCCGGCCCGATGACAGGCTCCGCGAAGCAAATCCAGTTCTGAAGCGCTGTTCTGGATTGCTTCGTCGTTGCACTCCTCGCAATGACGCCGTTGCTCAGTTCGGCAGCGTGAGTCCTTCGGTCGCGAACGCGCGTTTCACCGCCGGGCGCGTGGCCAGCCGTCGCGCGTGCGCCGTCCAGTGCGGAAATTCACCGGGCATGTCGAAACCCAGCACCGGCCCGCGCCCCCACGTCCAGTAAACCATCAGCAGCGGATCGGCGACGCTGTAGCGGTCGCCGAGCGCCCAGGGCCCGCCGCCGATCTGCTGGTCCACCGCGCGCCAAAGTTCGCGGCAAGTATTCTTTCCGGTGGCGGCGACATCCTCCACCGCCCGCGGATCGGACGCGTAGCGCGCCGCGCGCCGGACATGGCCGAATGCCACCTGGATCGTCGATGACAGCCAGTTGAGCCACTCGGCGCAGCGCGCCTCCTCACGCGGGTCCCACGGCCAAAGCCCGGCGGCCGGATGGCGCGCCGCGATGTAGCGGAGGATCGCCGGCGCTTCGGTCAGAACCCAATCGCCGTCGATCAACGCCGGCACTCGGGCTTTCGGATTGATGTGGAGATACTCTGCGCTGCTTTGCTGGTTGGCGGCGAGATCGACGCGCGAAAGCTCGAAACGCGCGCCGGTCTCTTCGAGCGCAATGTGCGGCGCGAGCGAACAGGCGCCGGGAGCGTAGTAGAGTTTCATCACGCTCATCTATCCCGTCTGCCGATCAATACGTTGCCCGGCCGCCGGACAAGTCGAACACCGCGGCCGTGGTGAAAGAGTTTTCCGCGCTCGCAAGCCAGCAGATCATCGCCGCCGCTTCCTCGAGTTCGAGCATCCGGCCGCGCGGAATCTTGGAGACGATCATGGCCAGAAAATCCGGCGCCTGACTCATCGCCAGCGTCGTCTTGGCCACCGCCGGTGTCACGCAATTGACGCCGATATTGTAGCCGGCCAGCTCCTTGCCGAGCGACTTGGTCAATCCCATCACCGCCGCTTTCATCGAACTGTAGGCCGGCGCTTTCGGATTGCCTTCCTTGCCGGCGACCGAGCTGACATTGACGATGCGTCCGTAGTTCGCCGCGATCATGTGCGGAACGACGGCGCGGCAACAGTAAAAGGTGCCGATCAGCCCGACATTGACGACGTCGCGAAAGGCTTCCGGCGGATATTCCCAGGTGTTCGCATTCGGTCCGACGATCGCGGCATTGTTGACCAGAATATCGATCTTGCCGAAGTGGGCGACCGTTGCGGCGGTGGCGGCTTCGACGGCAGCCAGATCGGCGATATCGACGGTGAAGCCGTGCACGCGGTCGCCGAGCGCGGCGACCGTCTTGCCGAGCAAATCCTGGTCGCGGTCCCAGAGCGCCACCTTGCCGCCGGAGGCGAGGATGCGGTTGGTGACGCTCAGTCCGATGCCCTGGGCGGCGCCGGTGACGATCGCAACACGGTCGTTCAGGTCGTATTCGTTCATAGAGCAAGCCTCTTGAAATCCACGGGCGCGGGCGCCGACGCCACGCGTCGTTGCCGTTCCGGCAACTCTTTAATTCATGCCTGTGCCGTGTGTCACGACGCACTGTAAAGCTATTGAGGGACGTGGCCCTGCGCGGAGTCGTGGCCGGTTCGACGCCATAACTCTGTTCAGCGCCGATCCGAACGCCGCTCCCAATGCCCATTTTTTTGGAATCCGCCAACGCCCACAAGCGGATTGCGATGCCCTTTGTGTCGGGCGTAAAGTCGCTCCGTCGAAAAGGACCAGAGCGGCATCGGTAAGCCCGTTCCCTCTCGCCATGAGAGGCTCCGTGTCGCCCGATTGGGCGAACCCGCGACAAGCAACGGCGAGTATCGCTGGGGCTTGGCGCGTGTCTGGGCTTTCCTCGGCATGATCCAAACTCGGCGGCTCGCACTCATAAAGGAGTGCAGACATGCCTATCATTCGTGCAAACACACCGATCGCCACGCAGATCAACGTCTTCACAGTAACCGAGGGTCAGCAGCAGCCGCTGATCGATTATCTTACCCAGGCCGCTCAAGTCGCCCGCGAGGTCGACGGCTGGATTTCCGCAAGCCTGCATCGGAGCCTCGACGGCACGCGGGTCGTCAATTACGCGCAGAGCGCCGACGAGGCGGCGGCGCAACGGGTCATCCAACATCTCATGGCCAAGGGAATGATCCAGGGCAACAAGGCCTACGGTGAAGCCCATCCGGGCTTGTACGAGGTGGCCTTCACACTGGAGAGATGAGATTCCCAGTCGTTATTGACGAACAAGGGGGCGGGTCGCTGCGGCGATCCGCCTGCCGCTCGGAGGCGCCGGACGGCGACCAATAGACGTCCATATTAGCTCATAGAGTTCAGGATAAGGCGAAAGGGGACGTGCTCAACGCCATTCCTGGAGATGATGAGGT
>CAWKLA010000009.1:0-82987 GCA_963850245.1 uncultured Alphaproteobacteria bacterium
ATCGTTTATCATGAAATCGCGCTTCTTCTTTCCGGGTTGGCCGTATTTGCGGTGACTTGGAACGCGGTGAATCAATTCGGCGCCTGGACCTTCCTTACTCTTTGGGCGATGCGCGTCAGCGCCAAGCTCAATCTTTTTCTCGGCGTGCCGGTGCTAAACGATGAGTTCCTTCCCGATCGCATGAGCTATCTCGCGAGCTTTTTTAGCAAAAGACCGGTGAGCCTATTATTTCCCGTAACGGTTACGGCTGCGACCGTCCTCACCGCGCTTGTCGTTACCCGCGCGCTGGCCGCTGATGCCAGCGCATTTTCGTCGTCCGGCTACATGTTGCTGGCATCTTTGATGGCGCTCGGCCTGTTGGAGCATTGGTTCATGGTTCTGCCGCTTCCAATTGCCGCTCTTTGGGGTTGGGGCATGCGGTCGCGAACCGGCCACGCGCAAGCCGCTGCCGCGATGTCAGCGGCTCAGGATCCGCGATTGCGAACCAGTGTAACCAGATACCCGAACCCTGACGATTTCAACGAAAGCCCGATCGAGGTGATCCCATGCACGCGAACGCCCCTTTGCTGCTGCGAAACAGGGCTCCTAAATCGAGCGAGGGTGAAGTCGGCGACCTTGCGAAAAACGAGACGACATACATGCATACCGCACGCGGAAGACTAGAACATCGATTGAGACAGGCGTTTGCCGAGCGCGCCCGGCAAGGTGAGGCGTCGCCGCAGTGCGGCGAACATGGTCAGGCAATATCAGTTGATTGGAGGAATCAATGAACTACAAGTCCTTTTTCCGCAGACAACTCGATGGCTTGCGAAAGGAAGGGCGCTATCGCGTTTTTGCCGACCTTGAGCGACAAGTTGGCAGTTTCCCTCGGGCAGTATTTCACAATGCTCGCGGTCGCCGCGAAGTGACCGTCTGGTGTTCCAACGACTATCTGGGGATGGGCCAGCATCAGGACGTCCTTTCAGCCATGCATCAGGCTATCGACCGCTGCGGCGCTGGCGCCGGGGGCACACGCAACATTTCCGGGACCAATCATTATCACGTGCTGCTCGAGCGTGAACTCGCCGATCTCCACGGCAAGCAAGACGCGTTGTTGTTCACGTCGGGATATGTCTCCAATTGGGCGTCGCTGGCGACTCTCCCGTCGCGCATGCCGGGCTGCGTCGTACTTTCCGACAAATCAAACCACGCCTCGATGATCGAAGGGATTCGCCATAGTCGCGCCCAGACCAGAATCTTCGCCCATAACGATCCTGCAGACCTCGATTGCAAGCTTGCGGATCTCGATCCCAGTGCGCCGAAGCTCGTCGCTTTTGAATCCGTATATTCCATGGACGGAGATATCGCTCCGATTGCCGAATTGTGCGACGTAGCCGAGGCGCATGGCGCGATGACCTACCTTGACGAGGTTCATGCGGTCGGTCTGTACGGTCATCGTGGCGGCGGAATTTCCGAGCGGGACGGTCTCAGTGACCGTCTCACGGTGATTGAAGGTACGTTGGCAAAGGCTTTCGGGGTCATCGGCGGCTATATCGCCGGATCGACGGCGTTGTGCGACTTCGTTCGGAGCTTTGCATCGGGCTTTATCTTCACGACGTCGCTGCCGCCGCACGTCGCGGCGGGGGCGCTCGCTAGTGTTCGTCATCTAAAAAGCAGCAACGCAGAGCGCACCCGCGTGCAAAATCGTGTCGCCGAGCTTCGGCGGCGGCTTGACGATGCCAAAATCCCCTATTTGAGGAATTCAAGCCACATCATTCCAGTGATGGTCGGCGATCCCTTGGTTTGCAAACACATCAGCGACGTACTGCTCGAGCAGTATGATATCTACGTTCAGCCGATCAACTATCCGACCGTCCCCCGCGGCACGGAGCGGCTGCGTATCACGCCATCGCCCTTTCATACCGACGCTGATCTCGATCACCTGGTTGAATCATTATCCGCCATCTGGTCACGTATCTCCGTCGCGCAGAAGACCAAGGCGGCCTAGAACATGATCCGGAAAAGCGGAGCCCTATCTCGCGAAAGATCGTGGTCCGCCGAAAATGCAGAAATCTCACGCGATTCAATCCAAAACGATTGCGCTCAAGAGGTTCGATCCTAGGTTGTAGGGGACGGCCAAAAAAATTAGGCGGACGAAGCCACCAGTCTGGCTGGAAGAAAGCGTCTGTTTTCGGCTCGTCGACCCGTGAAAGCCGGGATCGTGTCCTAGAAACTGTCCGTTGCAATATCCCGAGGCGGGTCGACGAATATGAGAAATTTCTTTAGGGTGCAGCTCTTTTATTGGCTCGCCGTCATCTGCGCCATCTATCTGTTCGCCGTGATCAAGACTTTGATCCAGACATACTGACCTTTTTTCTTTTTCCAGTGCAGCGTCGTTCGCCTCACGGCCATTTCACTACCAGCGGCATCGAGGACAGGATCGACGCGACATTGCCGCCGGTTCGCAGGCCGAAAATCGTCCCGCGATCATAGAGCAGATTGAATTCCACGTAGCGGCCGCGGCGCACCAGTTGCTCCTCGCGTTCCCCCTCGGTCCACGGCTTGGCAAAGTTCCGGAGCACCAGCTCGGGATAGATGGCGAGGAAAACGCGACCGACGGCTTCCGTGAAGGCAAAGTCGGCGTCGAAGTCACCGCTGTCGAGCCAGTCGTAGAAGATGCCGCCCACGCCGCGCGGCTCGTTGCGATGCTTGAGAAAAAAATACTCGTCGCACCACTTCTTGAACTTATCGTACGGCGCGACTGCGGCCTGTGCATCGCAGGCGTCCTTCATGGCGGCGTGGAAGGACAATGTATCCGGGTCTTGCTGGGTGCGCCGGCGGTCAAGCACCGGCGTCAGGTCGGCGCCGCCGCCGAACCACGATTTTGTGGTGACGACGAAGCGGGTGTTCATGTGTACGGCGGGCACGTGCGGATTGTGCATATGGTGTCAAACGGCTTCCAAATTTTGCACGCCGAATGACACACCAATCATACAGCGTGGCGAGAAGCCGCTCAAAGGTCAAAGAGGGGTCAGTTGGGAAATACTTGAGGTGACGCTAGCCAGTGAAGGTTACTAGCGCCGTTCGACTTCCGTATGTTTATGACGCCGACGAGCTGCCGCGCCTAATGATCCTCAATACAACATCCAACGATCTGTATTATCCACTGCGTCTATCAGGGGCAAGTTTGATGCCGAATTCCGTCTTCGAAACCGAGTATGGGCCAGTTGGAGAAAAGTTGAAGAAGCGAGATCGATGTTGTGTGAATTTCCGGGCAACCCGTTGAAAGTATTGGCGCTCCCTAGGGGAATCGAACCCCTGTTTCAGCCTTGAGAGGGCCGCGTCCTAGACCGCTAGACGAAGGGAGCTGGCGCACCGAAATAGCCCCGATAGCGCGGGTGTGCAAGCGCCGGCCGCATCGATGGGGACGTTAAAGGAGCGCGGATGAAACTGCCTTCATGGCTCAGACGCCGGCCCGCCGTGCGAGCGTCGCCGACGGCCTGCCCCAGATGCGGCCGCGACATGATCATGATCGAGAAGAGCACGATGTCGGGCAACGATATGCGGACCTATCGCTGCGAGCGTTGCAAGGAGGAGCACATCGTCGATTTCGGTACCGCCACGTGGAAAGCGCTGTCCGACGCCCGAAAGTCCGGCAATGACGCGGCCTGACTTCGCGCGCGGCGGCCGTGTCAGGGCTCGGTCGCGAACCTGATCCGGCCGGTTTCCCGCAACGTCTTGACGTCGAAGATGCGGATTTCGGTCAGGCCCGCGACATCGAGCGTCACCACGATGCGGTCGTCGGCGACCGCGCTGGCGATTACCCGCGCGCCTTTCGGCAAGGTGACGATCGCGTCGGCGCTGGCCACAACACTGCTTCCGCCGGACCGGTAAACGCGGTAGCCGATGACGCCGATCACCGCGGCAATGGCAACGAGCGTCGTCAGCCCCGATATGATCATCAGCCAGCGCACCCGCGCGGCAATGCCCGCGGCGACGGCATCGGCGTCGGCCGCCGCCGGCTCACCGCGCTGAGCAGCGCTTTCGTCCCATTCGCCTTGCGCTGGCGCGGCGGCTAGTTTGGCCATTGCGGCACCCAAAGAATCACGATGACTTCCACACCGAGAACGATCCACATCCTGGACGACGAGCCCGGCGGACGGCTCGACCGCCTGCTCGCCGCGCGGGTCGCCGAACTTTCACGCACGCGGCTCAAGGCGCTGATAGAGGCCGGTTCGGTCGCCGTTGACGGCCGCACGATCCGTGATCCCGGCCACCGCGTCAATTCCGGCGCCGCGATCGTCGTCGACGTACCCGAGCCCGACACCGGCGAAGCCCGCCGCCGAGGCGATTCCGCTCAACGTCGTCTTCGAGGACGACGACATCATCGTCATCGACAAGCCCAAGGGGCTGGTGGTGCATCCGGCAGCCGGGCATTGGACGGGTACGCTGGTCAACGCACTCATCGCGCATTGCGGCGCGAGCCTGTCGGGCATCGGCGGCGAGCGGCGGCCGGGCATCGTCCATCGCCTCGACAAGGACACCAGCGGGCTGATGGTCGTCGCCAAAAACGACCGCGCGCATAAAGCGCTGGCGGCGCAGTTTGCCAGTCACGGCCGCAACGGGGGCCCGTTCGAACGCAGCTATCTGGCCTTCGTCTGGGGCGCGCCGGATCGCCCGCGCGGCACCATCGACCGGCCGATCGACCGGCACAAGGTCGCGCGCGACCGCATGGCCGATTCGCGAGGACGGCCGCGAAGCGGTCACCCACTGGGAGGTTTTGGAGCGCTACGGCCCCAGTAAGGCCGGCGGGCGGTCCGGTAAAACGCCGGAACCGATCGCGAGCCTCCTCGCCTGCCGGCTGGAAACCGGCCGCACCCACCAGATCCGGGTGCATCTGGCCTCGATCGGGCATCCGCTGCTGGGGGATGGTGTCTACGGACCAGGGTTTCGCACCAAGGCGGCTCTCCTGCCCGCTCCCGCCCAGTCCGCCCTCCGGGCCCTTGGCGGACAGGCCCTGCATTCCCATATACTGTCGATCGAACACCCCCTTACCGGTAAGATTTTACAGTTTCGTTCGGAACTGCCGCCTTATCTCGCGCGTTTGCGAGAGCAGCTGGCAGCCATTCCGAATGATACGAGCGGTGGTTAAGGGCTTGGCATTCAAGCAGTTTTTCTGCTTGGCCAACCCGATCAAAACGGCGTCGCGGCGATGTGATGGCGCTTTGACTAACGCTTCCCCGGTCTGACCGTGTATGCTGCGGATGCGAGATAAAGAATCCGCGCCGTTGGCTATGGGAGCGACGGCATCAACGCCTGCCGCAGGAGCGGGGGCGATCAACTGAGGAAAGGGCGCTTACATGGCCCAAACTGCAGCCTTGCCGGTTCTGTCGGGTGAAACCGGCCTCACCAGGTATCTGGAAGAGATTCGGCGGTTCCCGATGCTGGAGCCGCAGCAGGAATACATGCTGGCCAAGAGCTGGCGCGAACACGGCGACCGCGACGCCGCCCATAAGCTCGTCACCAGCCATTTGCGGCTCGTCGCCAAGATCGCCATGGGCTATCGCGGCTACGGCTTGCCGATCTCGGAAGTCATCTCCGAGGGCAACGTCGGTCTGATGCAGGCGGTCAAGCGCTTCGAGCCCGAAAAGGGCTTCCGGCTGGCGACCTACGCCATGTGGTGGATCAAGGCAGCGATCCAGGAATACATCCTGCGTTCGTGGTCGCTCGTGAAGATGGGCACCACCGCGAACCAGAAGAAGCTGTTCTTCAACCTCCGCAAAGCCAAGAGCCGGATTTCCGCGCTCGACGAAGGCGACATGCGGCCGGACCAGGTCAAGCTCATTGCCAAGCGGCTGGGCGTGACCGAGCAGGACGTGATCGACATGAACCGCCGGCTCGGCGGAGACGCGTCGCTCAACGCGCCGATCCGCGAGGACGGCGATTCCGGCGAGTGGATGGACTGGCTGGTTGACGACAGCGTCAGCCAGGAGAGCCGTCTGGCGGAATCCGAGCAGTCGGAGAACCGGCACAAGGCGCTGGGCGCGGCACTGACCGTGCTCAACGACCGCGAACGCCGCATCTTCGAGGCACGCCGTCTCGCCGACGAGCCGATCACGCTGGAAGAGCTTGCCGAAGAGTTCGGCGTCTCGCGCGAGCGGGTTCGTCAAATCGAGGTGCGCGCGTTTCGAGAAGGTGCAGAAGGCGGTGAAGAGCCAAATCACCGCCATGGAAAATCCGACAGCGGCCGCGGCGGTCGCCGCCGCGCACTAAATCTCGCGCTAGTTTTCAACGACAAATCGTTACGCCTCTCCCCGCCTCCGGGGGGAGGCTTTTTTATTCCCGCAATATCCCGCCCAGCGGCCATCGCGCCAGGAAGATCGCCGCGCCCGCGATCGCGGCGATCGCCGCGATCAACAGAAAAAATTCCGGCTTCTCCATCCGGCTCCAGAAACTGCCGAGCCACCCGGCGAGGAAGTTGCCGATGAAACTCGTCGCCAGCCACACGCCCATCATCATCGACAGGAAACGCGCCGGTGCGAGCTTGGTCACCAGCGACAACCCGATCGGCGACAGATAAAGCTCGCCGACCGTGATGACGACGAAATAGGCGAACAACCAAAGCCAGCTCGCCGTGCCTGCGCCGGCGTGCCACGCCGCCGCCGCCATGATCAGGTAGGAGAGCGCGACAAGGAAACAGCCGACCGCCATCTTCGACAGCGTCGAAGGCTCGGACCCGCGCGCCGCCTGCCTCGTCCACAGCGCGACGACGAATGGCGTGAAGGCAAAGATCATGAAGGGATTGAAGGCGAGAAACCATGTCGTCGGAATTTCAAACGCAAAACCCGGCAAGCCGACGACGCGATCGGTGTTGGCGTCGGCCCACAGCACGATCGTGTTGCCACCCTGCTCGTAGGTCGCCCAGAACAGCGTGGTCGGGATGAACAGGACCAGGATGGCGATGACACCACGCCATTCGCCGCGATCGAGCGGTCGCGAGACGACATGCGCTGCTTTGGCCTTCTGCAATTCGTCCGCCGGCAACAACGGCATGGCGTAGAGATAGATCGAAAGCCCGATCAGCATCCCGACGCCGGCCGCAGCAAAACCGTAATGCCAGCCAGCGGCTTCGCCGAGCGTGCCGCAAACCAGCGGCGCCAGAAACGCCCCGACATTGATGCCGACATAAAAGATGGAATAGGCGCGATCGCGGCGGTGGTCGCCCGGCGCATAGAGACCGCCGACCTGGGTGGAGATATTCGGCTTGAACGCGCCGCTGCCAAGGATGAGCGCAAGCAGCGCAAACAGAAAAAGCGGCTCGACGGCCATCATGAAATGGCCGATCGCCATGAGGATCGCGCCGATCACCACGGTGCGGCGCTGACCGAGCACACGGTCGGCAAGAAGCCCGCCGAAAATCGGCGTGAGGTAAACGAGCGCCGTGTAGAAGCCGTAGATCTGCGACGACAACGGCTGCACGTCGAGCGGGCCGAATATCGCCGCCAGGCCGTTCCTGACGCTATCGAGACCCACGACGCCCGCCGCGTGCGGCGGCAGCAGCAGATATTTCGTCATGTAAAGGACGAGCAGCGCGCGCATCCCGTAGTAGGAGAAGCGCTCCCACATCTCGGTCGCGAACAGGTATGTGAGGCCCTTCGGGTGGCCGAACAGATCGCCGGATGCCGCGATACCGCCATCGGCGGCACCGCTTTGGGCGGCTTGCCCGCTTTCAGCCAAGATTAGCCTCTGGCATTCTCATCCCCGGCGTTCGTCGGTATAAGACGATCCTGATAGCATGAGCGCTGGGAGCAACGCTCGTGATCAAAAGACCGCCGCAGGGCGAGGAGGCAATACGTGACAAAATTCGGTATTGGACAGCCGGTTTCCCGTCTTGAGGATCCCCGTTTCATCACAGGCCGGGGCCGTTATGTCGACGATATCAACCTGCCGCAGCAGCTTTACGGGGTGGTGGTCATGTCGCCCCACGCGCACGCGCGGATCAAGAGCATCGACACCGCCAAGGCCAAGGCCGCCGAAGGCGTCGTAGCCGTGCTGACCGGTGCCGACGTCGAGCACGACAAGCTCGGCAGCTTCTCGCCGATCATGCCCGAGGACATGGGCGGTCCCAAGGGATACCGCACGATGCGCTCCATCCTCTCCGTCGGCAAAGTGCGGTCGGTCGGTGAACGCGTCGCCTTTGTCGTGGCGGAAACGCTGACGCAGGCGAGGAACGCCGCCGAGCTGGTCGAAGTCGACTACGAGGTGCTGCCGGCCGTGGTTACGCTCGAGGATGCGGTGAAAGCCGGCGCTCCGGCCGTGTGGGACGAGGCGCCCAATAACGTCGCGGTCGGGCTGATGATGGGTAGCAAGGAGGCTACCGACGCCGCCTTCGCCAACGCCAAGCACGTCGTGAAACTCAAGCTCAACAACAGCCGGGTCAGCGCCAACACGATCGAGCCGCGCGCCGCGATCGGCCAGTATCATCCCGACAACGGCAGCTACACGCTGTATTCGACGTCGCAAAACCCGCACGGGACCCGCGCCCACGTCGCCGGCAACGTGCTGAAAATCACCGAGAACAAGCTGCGCGTGATCTCGCCCGACGTCGGCGGCGGCTTCGGCATGAAAAATGGCAACTACCCGGAAGATGCGCTGGTGTGCTGGGCATCGCGCCGCTGCGACGGCCGTCCGGTGAAGTGGAATGCGACGCGTTCAGAATCGTTCCTCGGCGACGCGCACGGCCGCGACCAGGTCGTGACCGGCGAACTGGCGCTCGACGAGCATGGAAAAATTCTCGGCATGCGCATGAATGCGCTGCACGCCATGGGATCGCATCTGTTCGAGGCGTCGATCGTGGTGCCGCTGTTCGCGCTCAAGCTGGCGCCGGGCGTCTACAACATTCCGGCGGTGCATGCCGCCGCCCAGGCGGTTCTGACCAATACGGCGCCGATGGCGCCGTACCGCGGCGCGGGACGGCCGGAAGCGACCTTCCTGATCGAGCAGTTGATCGAGCGCGCCGCTCGCCTCATCGGCGTCGACCCGATCGAACTGCGGCGGCGCAATTTCATCCCGCCCTCCGCCATGCCCTACAAACTGCATTCGGGCATCGCCTATGACAGCGGCGATTTCATGCGGGTGATGGACGATTGCCTCCAGCTCATCGACTGGAAGGGCTTTCCGAAACGCGCGGCCGAGTTCGAAGAAGCACGGCAAGCTGCGCGGCCGCGGCGTCGGCTATTTCGTCGAGGAAGCCGCGATATTCAACGAACGCATGGTGATCCGCTTCGACCCGAGCGGCACCCTCATGATCATCGCCGGCACCCACTCCCACGGCCAAGGCCACCAGACGGTCTATGCGCAAATGGTGCATGAGTGGCTGGGCGTGCCGCTCGAATCGATCAGCTTCATCCAGGGCGACACCAACGAGGTGCCGGTCGGCCGCGGCACTTACGGCTCGCGCAGCATGCATGTCGGCGGCAACGCGCTCAAACGCGCCGCCGACGCCATCATCGAGAAGGCCAAGCCGATGGCCGCGATGATGATGGAGGCGGCCGCCGGCGACATCGAGTTCAAGAACGGCAGCTTCCATATCGTCGGCACCGACCGCTCCTTGCCGCTGACCGCGGTGGCGCAATCGCTGCACCGGCCGATGTTCCTGCCGCCCCAGTTCGATGTCGGCCTCGAAGCCTCCGGCACCTTTGCAGCCGAGCCGTCGAATTACCCCAACGGCTGTCACGCCTGCGAGGTCGAGATCGACCCGGACACCGGCGTGGTCACGCTGGCGCGCTACGCGGCCGTGGACGATGTCGGCAAGGTCATGAACTCGCTGCTTTGCCAGGGGCAGATCCACGGCGGCGTGGCGCAAGGGGTCGGCCAGGCCCTGATGGAATCGATCGTGTTCGATGCGGACGGTCAGCTCGTGACCGGCAGCTTCCAGGACTACGCGATGCCGCGCGCCGATGACCTTCCGGAAATGCTGTCAGAGCTGGCGGAGGTGCCGGCGAAAACCAATCCGCTCGGCATCAAGGGCGCGGGCGAAGCCGGCGCCACCGGCGCGCCGCCCGCCGTCATCACTGCGATCCTCGACGCGTTGCGGCCGCTGGGCATCGATCACATCGACATGCCGGCGACGCCGAACCGCATCTGGAACGCGATCCATAAGGCCGGCGCGACCAAAGCCGCCGCGGAATAAAAAAAGCGCCTCTCCCTGAGTTTCAGGGAGAGGCGCCGTATTTTTCGCGACGCGAGCTAGCGGATCATTCCGCCGGCACAGCCGCCACCGCCTCGTGCGGCGCCGTCTTGTCCAGTTCGCTCGCCGGAACGCGGCTCAGCGCGAACAGGAACGCCGCGACGATCACGTAGGCGATCGCGACGACCGGCGACACCGCGATGCCGACCGATTCACCGTGCATGAAGCCGAAGAAAGTCAACACGGCGCCTGACAACGCGAACGCAGAGGCCTCGAGGAACTTCTTGTCGATGACAAAGGCGCCAATCGCCCCGAGCACCAGCCCGGTGAGAATGGAACCGCCGCCGAGCGTTTGCAGACCGGCGTAGAGCACGCCGAAACCGCCGAGCTTGGCGAAGCCGATAGCCGCCGCCGTTGTCCCGGCCGCGGCCAGGGCGCCGTCCATCAGCGTCTTGCACCAGCCGGCGAGATGCGGCGCCAGCGACAGAACGATCGCCGGGGCGTGGGCCGTCGGAGTGCTTTGGAATGCCTGCGCTCCGATCAGCATGCCGATGTAGAGCAGGATCGGCGAAATCGCGACGACCGGCACGATGGCCAGCAGCAGCGAGATGATTCCGAACCACGCCAGGATGATCACCATGATGCCGGTCGCAGCCGAGTAGCCGATACGGCCGCCCATCGCCTTCCAGCCCGGATGGCCGATATAGACTGCGTTGATGAACGGGTTGCCCATCAGGCAGCCGATCAGGCTGACGACGCCGTCAGCTGTCAGAACGCGGGTCGTCGGGTAGGGATCGCCGGCAGCTTCCGCGCTCTCGACGTTGTCCATCGCCTCGACCAGATCGTAGATACCGAACGGTATCGCGGTGATGAGGATCACGCCCAGGTACTGGAAGCCCCCGAATATGTGATCGATGGCGGGTAACGGCACCGAGAAGCCGAAGTTGGTGAACGCGTCGGTGATGCCCTGTGTGCTCAGGCCGCCGTAGTTGAGGCCGAACAGATTGGAGCCCCAGGCGATGATCATGCCGACAATGATGGCGACGAGCCCAGCGGGGATGCCCATCGGATATTTATATCCGCCGAACCAGCTCACCATGATGATGGCGAAGCAGGTCAGGCCAATCACTGGCGTCATGTACATTTCCAGCGCCGGACGCATCGAGATGAACGTGATCGAGACGCCGGCGAGCGTGCCGAGCAGGGCGGCGCGCGGCGTGATCCGGCGAATGAACGGAGCGATGAAGCCGCCGATCATCAGGATGAAGCTCTGGAAGAAGACCCATACCAGACCGGCTTCCCAGCCCTTGATGGGATCATTGGTCTTCAGCGCGATCGGCAGCATGATCACGAAGGTCACGATGAACATGTGCGGCACGCTGACCCCGGAAGGCAACGCGCATACGTCGCTGCGTCCCGTTGTCTTCGCCAGCCGGTAGGCGAGATAGGCGTAGTAAAACGTCGACAGGCACAGCATCAGTCCGAGTGCCGGCAGTATCCTGCCGAACACGATCGCGTCCGGCATCTTGACCACGAACCGCAACAGGCCGGTGAGCACCAGCATGTTGACGAGAATGTTTGTTCCGAATCCGAAGAAGGCATTCAGATCGCCGGCCATCCATAGATGCGGACGGTACGGCGTCGTGGATGCTGTGACGGTCATTGCGCGCTCCCCTTATGGCGATTTTCAAACGCGCGGCGGCTTGCTCACAGGGCGATCGGTCCCCGTCCTTCAACGAGGATGATGCGCGACGTGAGAGGTCCCCGCTCCCGGCGGCAATGTCTGCAACCGTCTCCGATTGCCCCTCTGGCCTCGCAAAGCGCGTGCCAATCAGGCGCGGCCATGTGAGGGTTGTGGACAACACCAAAAACGGGGCGAAACGGTATTGAAATCAACTTGTTCGTCGGCGCGGGGCTTCTGAAACGGTCGCGTCTGAGACGACCGCAAACACAGCCGATCAAATAACGATCAATCAACTGTCAAAAAAAGCGGCAGCCTGGATCGACGCCGGACCGGAGCGGGCCGGGAAAGCCTGTTTGTTCGCCCAATAACGCAGCAGGTCCGGAACTTCAGGGCGCCGACGCAATGGCGTGAAGGAGCGGCTTCGAGCCAGTGACCGAGCCGAAGATGCCGCCCTGGGCCTTGATCATGGCCAGCCCGGCGGCGTGAAATTCGGGAAAATAGGAGCCGCAGCAATCCGATAGCACGATGCAACGGAACCCGCGGTCATTGGCTTCCCGAACGGTCGTGTTCACGCATACTTCGGTGGTCACGCCGCAAACAAACAAAGTATCGATGTCGCGATTGCGCAGCATGAGTTCCAGGTCGGTCTGATAGAAGGCGCCCTTGCCCGGCTTGTCGATGACCGGCTCGTCCTTGAGCGGATAGAGCTCGGGAATGATGTCGTGGCCCGGTTCGCCG
The DNA here is from genome assembly GCA_963850245.1 of uncultured Alphaproteobacteria bacterium. Lineage (GTDB taxonomy): Bacteria > Pseudomonadota > Alphaproteobacteria > Rhizobiales > Xanthobacteraceae > BOG-931. The sequence continues at coordinate 12,591 of CAWKLA010000009.1, forward strand.
CGCACCAATATGCGTCCCATCGGACCAGGCGCGCCGATGCGGCTGGCGGGATCGCCGCGCACGACTTTGTGCGGCGGCGCATCGGAAAGGTCGGGGCGGTGCCCTTCGCGGGTGTGAATAACCAGCATGCCGAGGCGGCGGGCGGCGTCGAGCACTTGCCGGCAAGGATCGACCGCGGCCTGCAACCGGGAAACGTCATTGCCCAATGCTTCGCCGAAGCCTCCCGGCTCGAGAAAATCGCGCTGCATGTCGATGATGACAAGAGCGGCGCGCCCAAGATCAACCGACAATTGCGACGGTTCGGCCTCTAAGGTTACGGTCGGCATTCTGACCCCCTGCATCGCTACGCCAAAAACGTGAAGTACAAGACGCGTCAAAAAAGACGTGCAAGAACAGGGCCAGCCGTCAGGGAAAAGTCAATTCGGTTTCCGGCGAAGCGGTCAAATCGACGGCAGGTCGAAAGGAACTTCGTCGGCGATTATTGCGGCCCTCGACGGCCCTTAACGGCCCCTTGGCGGCCTTGGAGCCGCATGTAACAATTCTCCGGAATCAACGGTTTAGATGAAATCATTGGGGAAATTCCGGTCGCATGAAGCGCAGATCGAAAGTTCGCAAGGCCAAAGCTGGCAAGGCCACGGCCGGACGTCGGGTCAAGACGCCGGCGCGTCCGCAGCGCGCCGAAAAGCCCGATCCCGTCGCGGCTCAGGTCGCGGCGAGCGCGCAAATCCTCGCCGTACCACTCGATCCCGCCTGGCACGACGGGGTGAGGCGCAATCTGCAACTGCTTTTCACCCACGCAGCACTGGTCGACGCGTTCTCGCTTTCTGACGAAAGCGAGCCTGCCCCGGTGTTCCGTGCTTGAAACGGTCGCGTTCGACTTTTCCTGGAAGACCGCGGCGGACGTTACCGCTGCATTCAGTGCGGGCCGCGTCAGCGCGCTGAACATCGTTGAATCGACGCTGGCGCGTATCCGCGCCCGCGATCCGTTGCTCAATTCCTTCACCGCCGTCACCGAGCAGCGCGCGCTGGCGCGTGCCCGGGCGCTTGACGACGCCCGCGCCCGGGGCGAACCGGCGCCGGCGCTGGCCGGCGTGCCGTTCGCGGTGAAAAATCTGTTCGATATCGCCGGCATGCCGACGCTTGCGGGCTCGAAGATCAACCGCGACGCGGCTCCATCGCCCCGCGACGCAACGCTTGTCGAGCGGCTGGAAGGCGCCGGCGCCATCCTGGTCGGTGCGCTGAACATGGGCGAATACGCCTATGATTTCACCGGCGAGAATGTTCACGACGGTCCGGCGCGCAATCCGCATGATCTTCACCGCATGTCCGGCGGATCGTCGAGCGGATCGGCAGCCGCCGTAGCCGGCGGACTGGTGCCGTTCGCGCTCGGCTCCGACACCAACGGCTCGATCCGCGTGCCCTCCTCGCTCTGCGGCCTGTTCGGGCTCAAGCCGACCTATGGCAGGCTCAGCCGCGCCCGCACTTTTCCGTTCGCGGCGAGCTTCGATCATGTCGGCCCGCTGGCGCGCAGCACCCGCGACCTGGCGCTGGCCTATGACGCCATGCGGGGTTACGACCCGGACGATCCGGTTTGCGCCGTTCGCATTGCGGACCCGCTGACGCCGCTTCTGGATCGCGGCATCGACGGGCTGCGCATCGCCGTCGCCGGCGGCTATTTCAAGTGCCGGACCGCGGAGTCGGTCTACGCCGTCGACCGCGTCGCCGACGCGCTCGGCGCCAATCGCGACATCGATATCCCGGAAGCGGAACGCGCGCGGGCGGCGGCCTATATCATCACCGCGAGCGAGGGCGGCAGTCTGCATCTCGACCGGCTGCGTCATCGCGCGCGCGATTTCGATCCGGCCGTGCGCGACCGGTTGATCGCCGGCGCCATGTTCCCGGCTTCGCTGGTCGCGAAGGCGCAGAAATTCCGCCGCTGGTATCAGGGCGAGGTGCTCAAATTGTTCGCGGACGTCGACGCTATTCTCGCTCCGGCGACGCCGAGCACCGCGCCGCTGATCGGCCAGCAGACCTTCATGTTGGGCGACGTCGAGTTGCCGGTGCGCGCCAATCTCGGCCTCTACACCCAGCCGATCTCGTTTATCGGACTTCCAGTCGTGGCCGTCCCGGTGCCGCTTGCGCCGTTGCCGATAGGCGTGCAGGTGATCGCGGCCCCGTGGCGCGAAGACGTGGCGCTGCGCATCGCGCACGCGCTCGAGGCACAAGGCGTCGTGGCGTCGGTGCCGCCAAAGGACTTTTGACCGCACGCAATTCCCGACATCCCTGAAGGAGAACGAGATGGAGATCGACCTGCCGGAGGTCGTTGCCGAAGTACGCGCCGAATTCGACCGCTATGAAAAGGCATTGGGCGACAACGACGTCGCAACGCTCAACGCGATGTTCCACCGCGATCCGCGCACCATCCGTTACGGCGGCGGGGAAAATCTCTACGGCCACGCGGCGATCGAGTCATTTCGCGTCGCCCGTTCGCCGGCCGGACTGGCGCGGACGATATCGGAAACCGTCATCAGCACCTATGGCCGCGACCACGCCGTCGCTTCGACGTTGTTTCATCGCGCCAGCGTTCCCGGAAAGGTCGGCCGGCAGATGCAAACCTGGGTTCGCTTTCCCGAAGGCTGGCGCGTCGTCGCCGCGCATGTCAGCTTTGTCGACGAGACAGCCCCGCTCAGGCGGTGACTGTTTGCTGCGCCATGAATGCGCGCCAGCCGCCGAAGCTTGAAATATCGCGCGCGCCGCCGACCGCTTCGGCCTCGACCAAAAAGCCCTTGACGGAGCGGCCGCCGTCAAGTTCGAGCGTGCCGATCGACAAGGGCCGCGGTATCGCCGCGACAAACCGGCCGAACGCGCTTTCCGAAAGCGCCCAGACCTCGATCTCGATGGCCGCTCCCGCGCCATTCTCCACGCGCAGCAAGCCCGGCTTGGGCGGCTGCGTGCCCGGAAGCGCGTAAAGCCGGTAATGCGGTGCGGTCGCACCGCGCTCGATCAGTCGCGCGCCGAGCGCGAGCAATTCGCGGTTGAGCGGCATGCCCGACAGATGAGCGCCGACCACGGCGAGCGGAATCTCGCCCTCCGCCGGCGCGGCCGGCCGCCGCGACAGCGGCGGCTGCGGGTAGTCGAGCGCGCCGAGCGGCAACCCCGTCGCGGCATGAAATTCGCGGCCGATCGCCGCCAGCGCCACGTCCTCGCCCGCACGCCCCAGCAGCGTCACGCCGAACGGCGTGCCATCGGCACGCATCGCCGCCGGCACGGCGAGCCCGCACATGTCGAGCAGATTGACGAAATTGGTGTAGGTGCCGAGCCGGCTGTTAAGCCCGATCGGGTCGGCGAGCACCTGATCGATCGTGTAGATCGTCGGCGCCGTCGGCAGCACCAGCGCATCGACGTTATGGAAAGTGCGGTCGCAGATGCGCTTCAAATCCTCGAGCTGATAGAACGCCGCGAAGGCGTCGGCGGCGGTGCCGTGCGCGCCGGCGAGAATGATTTGCCGCGTCACCGGATGCAGCGATTCCGGCGCGGAGGCGATCAGCGCGCGCGCGGTGAGGTAGCGCTCGGCGACCCACGGTCCTTCGTACAGCAACCGTGCCGCGGCGTAGAACGGCTCGATGTCGAACTGAACGATTTTTGCGCCCATATCGGCGAAGCGCTTCAGCGCCGCGTCGTAGAGCGCCTCCGACACGCGGTCGCCGAAAAACAGCGCCTGGCCGGGCAACGGCGTGCCGAGCCTCAAGCCTTCCGGCATCGGCCCGGCCGCGTGCACCGGCCGCGGACCTGAACCCGCATCTCCGGCATCGGGAGCTGAAATCACTTCCAGCATCGCCAACGCATCGTCGACCGTCAGCGCAAAGACCGACACGCAATCGAGCGTACGGCAGGCCGGCACGACTCCCACGTTCGGAACAAGACCGCGGCTTGGCTTTAGCCCGACGATGTTGGCGAAGGCCGCCGGCACGCGGCCCGAACCGGCGGTGTCGGTGCCAAGCGCGAGCGGCGTCAAACCGGCCCCGACCGCGAGCGCCGAACCGGTGCTCGACCCACCGGGAATGAGCTTCGGATCGAACAGATTGCGGCCGATCCCATAGGGTGTGCGCACGCCGACGAGGCCGGTTGCGAACTGATCGAGATTGGTTTTGCCGAGGATGAGCGCGCCGGCTTCGCGCAGCCGCGTCACCGCTGTGGCGTCGCGGTTCGGACGATAGCTGTAAGCCGGACACGCCGCGGTGGTCGGCAGACCCTTGACGTCGATATTGTCCTTAACCGAAACCGGAATGCCGTAGAGCGGACGCGTCCTGTCTCCGGGCTTTCCGAGCGCCCGCGCTTCCGCGAGAACCTCGGCCTCGTCGCGCAGCGCAATGAAAATCGCCGGATCGTTGTGGGCGCGGATGCGTGCGAAGCTCCGCGCGACAATGTCTTCCGGCTTGATCGCGCCGCTGCGATAAGCGTCAAGGATTTCGGCGACCGTCTCGGTCAAGCAAAGCTCCGCTCTGGCACGATCAGCCCCCTGTCAGGCACGATTTCCCCCTCCGGCATCTCTTACCGACCCCTTGGCGCGACCGCGCTCGCTTTCTTTGTGCCAAAATCGGGCCAATTCGCAATGGGCATGGCATATGGCGTAAGTCCGCGCCAGGTCAGCGGAATCACCGGTCCGGTTGCGCCGGGCCGGCGAGCCGCCTATATTCTTTCGGCTTTTCAGTCATCGCTGATGACGTAAGTGGCTTCGCCCGGACGGGCGGGCGGAGCACAGAGGAGATTTGCATATGGGTATCGCCCCCCTGATGCCGAAGGCGACCGCGGTTTGGCTGGTCGAGAACACGGCTCTGTCGTTCGACCAGATCGCCCAGTTCTGCAACCTGCATCCGCTCGAAGTGAAGGCGATTGCCGACGGGGACGCCGCGCAGGGAATCAAGGGACTCGACCCGGTCCTGACCGGACAACTGACCCGCGAACAGATTGCCGATGCGGAAGCCCATCCGGATCACAAGCTGCATATCGCGGATCCCAAGGTCCGCCTGCCCGAGGCGAAGCAGAAGAAGGGCCCGCGCTACACGCCGGTATCGCGCCGTCAGGACCGGCCGAACGCCATTCTCTGGCTGGTGCGCAACCATCCGGAACTCAAGGACAGCCAGATCATGCGGCTGGTCGGCACGACCAAGTCGACCATCCAGGCGATCCGCGAGCGGACGCACTGGAACTCCGCGAACCTGACGCCGCTCGATCCGGTGACGCTGGGACTTTGCTCGCAGATCGACCTCGATCTCGAGGTCCAGCGCGCGGCGAAGGAAAAGCCGGTCCCGGTCGAGTCGCAGGGCGCGACGCTGCTGCCCGCTTCGGTCACGACAGCGCCGAAAGTGGAGCCCGAAGAACAGGAACCGGCCGCCGCGAAGAAAGCCGACGACCTCAATGTCGAGGCGGTATTCGCCAAGCTCAAGCAGATTGGCGGCAAGAACGAGTAGTAAGGGCGCGCAGACGGCGCCGGCTTCGCTTCGCCCCTGCCCGCTTCGCTTCGTTACGCCGCCGGTGCGAGCGCCGGCGGCTTTCAGCAATTGCCGCCTGCGCTCGTGATGATCCGCGAACCTAGTTCATCATCTCGTCGCCGGGCATGATGCCCCACAGGTTCGACGCCGACGGGTCCTTCTCCCAGACTTTCGGGCGTTGCGGAGCATCGCGGTGCCACGGCCGCGGCTCGAAGTAACCCAGCTCCTCGTTCATGCGGTCGAGTTCGGCGAAGGTTTCGGTGATCAGGCCGTTCGGCGAGCGATGGTACGCGAACAGATTGTGGCCGATGCCGTGCCGGCCCGGCCCCCAGAGAAGCTTGTAGCCATTGAGGCTGAGGAAGTCGCAGGCCTCGTGCATGTGGGCCCAGTCGCGCAGTTCGAACGCCGTGTGAAAGTGGCGATTTGAACCGGTCTCCATCAGATTGATGGTGTGATGGTCGGGTCCGCAGCGCAGGAACGAGAAGAAGTCCGCCATCCAGTCGGACTCGCGGAAGCCGAGCACGTCGCAATAGAACTTGGTGACTTTCTTGACGTCGGTGACGTGGAAAGCGACGTGGCCGAGCTTGTACGGCACGATGCCCTTTCTCGTGAATTTCTGATGCGCGAAAGCGTCACGCTTGAAGACCTCCATGATCGTGCCCTTCGGATCGGCGAAGCTGACCATTTCCGAAATCGAGGGCTCGGGATCTTTCTTGCGCTCGGTTTTGACGCCGTGCCCGACGACCTGTTTCTCGAAGTCGGCGAGGCTGGCGTCGGGTGGTATCTGGAAGGCGAGGCTGACGCATTGCGCTTTTGCGCCGCGACGCAGCACGACCGAGTGATGATCGACGGTCGACGCGAGATACACCGCGTCTTTTTCCTTGGCGATGGCCGTCAGCCCCAGGATGTCGGTGTAGTACTCGGTCTGCTTGTCGAGATCGGGGGTCTCGTAGGTGGCGTGAGCGATCTTGTGGACGCGGATCATTCAGAACTCTCCTTTATCAACTTTGCCCGTCGCCTGTTGAGCATGGGCTTTGTCGGAACTTTCTCGTGGCAGCGAACTGATAACGTCGATCATGGCGGCGCCGTCACAGTCGCTCAGTCCCATCGCCACAAACCGATCGAACAATTCGGCCGTGCGATCCAATAGCGGCGTCGCCACACCGACGCTGTCGGCAAAATCGCCGATCATCTCGATGTAATGCTGCAGGCCGGGAATCGGCCCCTGCAACGGCTTGAAGCGCCGTTCCGCCATCCACGGCGCGCGGATACCGAACTGGGTCGATCCGCCGCTGCCGTTGGCGATCGCCTTGATCATCAGCTCGACGTCGACGCCGGCCTTGACGCCGAGAGCCATCGCCTCGGCGGTGGCGGCGATATGGATCGAGACCAGCAGATTGTTGATGAGCTTGACGCGGCTCGCCGCGCCGAACTGGCCGAAGTAGATGCAGGAATCGGCAAAGCTCGCGACCACAGGCTCGAGCCTTTTGCAGGCACCCGCATCGCCGGCAAGAAAGACGACGCCCTTACGCGCCAGCACCATGCCCGGCGTCCCGGCAACTTCACCGTCGATGAAGAAAGCGCCCTTCTGCGCCAGCGGCGCAATCTGTTTCGATTTGATCGCGAGCGGATACGAACCCAGTTCGACCACGATCTGCCCGGGCCGCGCCGAATGCACCAGCCCTTCGGGACCTTGCACGACGTCGTTGAGCGCTTCATCGGTCGGCAGGCATGAAAAAACGATGTCGGCCTGTGCGCCGACTTCGGCGGGCGAGCCGGCCGCCACGCCGCCGAGCTTTTCGAATTCCTCGAGCGAGCTGCGGCGATAGCCGACGACGCGATAGCCGCCCTTGATGAGATTCGCCGAGATCGGCATGCCGATCTTGCCTACGCCGACGAAACCAACGGTCTCCATTTCCGCTTCCTTACGCCACTTCGACCGATTGATCGGAGAGATTGATACGCAAACCGAGCGTCCCCTCCATCAGCGTCCATTCCTTGAGCTCGTAAGTGCGAAGCCTGTTGGCGACCAGCGGATCGGCGTCGGCCAGCGCGCGCGCTTCCGCGGCGCTCGCGACGCGCAGGATAGTCAGCCCGGCGCCGTTCGGCGGTCCGGCGGTGCCGTCGCCGAGCGGTCCGGACGCGAACAGAACGCCACGCTTCTCAAGTCCGATCATGTATTCGAGATGCGCCGGTATGAAGGCCTTCAATTTTTCGGGTGTCGGCGAAGGCTGGGAGAGGACGGCGAACAATTTCCGCCGCAGCATCTTCTGCGTAAGCTGGGCAATGCGCTCATCCACGTTCATGGCGAGCCGGTTCCTCCCTGGCGTGACATGGTTTTACAACGTCGTCTGCCGCTCCGACGCAATATGTCACCATCGGTTGTTTGGCAACAAGCGCATCCTCATGAAAGTAGGATAGCCGCGAAAACGCGGCTATCCCCGGCTTACCGGCCTGTCGGAGCAAAAGAACAGGCTCCGCCTATAACGGCGATGCGTCGCCGTAGATGCGAATGTCGGCGATCTTGTCGCCACGACGCCGCAGCACGGTGCAGAACTTGATCGCGACCAGGCTGTCGTCGAGGCGGGTGTATTGCACGATGGCCTCGGCGACGCCGACCTTGCCGTCATGCATCGACCAGGCGCCGGTCATGCTGTGCGACAGGCCCTTGATGCTGCCCCAAAGATGGCCGATCGCGGCTTTGTAGCCTTCCTTGCCGTGCACGGTCGGATGGTTCGCGAACGTCAGCGTCGTGTCGTCGGTGTGCTGGGCGAGCGTCCGTTCCATATCCATGGCATCGACGGCGCGGTAATAGTCGTAAATCCACTTGACGTCGCCGGACGTGTCGGTCGGCGTCTTGGGCGGCAGGTGCTCGCGGCCCTTTTCGTCCACGGTACGCCGCACCGCCGCAAGCGTCGAGGCGACGGCGTTCAGATAGGCGGTTTCCATCGGCGAGAAGTGCGCCTTCTCGGCATCGCTGCCCTCCGGAACGCCATCCTTCTTCAGACTGAACGCGAAGGTCAGGGTGAGATTGCCGTTCGCGTCTTCGCCGATGATGTTCTCGATGCGGCCGAGCTCCGAACCGCGGATCCGATCGAAGATCACGCGCTGTTCCGGCTCAAACGTCACCTTTTCGCGGAGCGGTATTTCCTTGAGCATGATGTCGCGGACGAGCCAGCCGTCGCCCTGCTCCACCACTTCGCACTTCTTCATCTCCGGCACGTACGGCAGCGCGTTGTTGGCCTTCATCAACAGGCCGGTCCATACGTCGTGCCGGCTGAGAAACGATTTTTTTGGTTCGTTGACAGGAACCGTTCGGCTAAGCTGATACATCACATCCTCCCTTTCAGGCTCATTTCATCGTGCGCCATTTTCCTCGGACCGTATCATTCTCCGATACGCCATGGCACGGTCTTCCGCCGGGTGAAACTCCACCGGCGAGCGCGGCGGGCCCGTTCCATTATTTTCCAAAATTTGTATTTTGTGGATATTGGACTGTCAAGAGAATGGCCCGCAAAGGCGCCCGCGGCGGCTGGCTTTCAGCTTATCCGTCGCCGACCAGCTCATTGCGCCGCCTCTCAAGTTCCGCCGCGTAGCGGCGGAGCGCGTAAGCCTCGGTGAGAAGCCCGATCACGCGGCGCTCGGGGTAGGAATCGACGACGGCGAGCGCTTCCGCTTCGGCACGGTCGAATGCAAGCACCGCCTCCTTAATCGCCATGCCGGGCAGCAACACATCGTTACGGGAGCGCAGGAACGCCGTGATCGGCTGTTCGAGCGAAGCCTCCGCCGCATGCACGTCCGCCGTGGCGACCATCCCGGAATAGCGGCCCTGACTATCGACGGCGATGATCTGTGCCGGCGACCCGAGCGGAAAAACTTCGCGGAAGGCAGCGACGGTGGTCGCTGCCGGGACCGTCCGCACGTCATGGCGCATCATCCTGGCGACGGTCAGATCACGCATCCAGCCCACGTCGGCGGCGCTGCGGATGGTCTCGCCGCGCAGATGAAAACGCCAGGTCGCGAACGAGTAGCCAAACGCCTCGCGCGTCACCTGCGACGAGATGATCACCGCGATCAGCACCGCGGTCGTCAGCCAGAGGTCGCCGGTGGTTTCCAGCGCGATGAAAGTCATCGTCAAAGGCCCGCCGATGATCGCGGCCGACAGCCCGCTCATGCCGATCACGGCGTAGGCGTTGGTGTCGAAATGCCAGCTCGGCAAAACCGTCGCCAGCGCAGCCGCCAGCAGGTGTCCGCCGAAGGCGCCCATCAGCAACGACGAAAAGAACAGCCCGCCACGGAATCCGGATCCCAGCGAGACGATCGACGCCGCGATTTTCAGAACAAACAGCAGCGCCACGGTCCACAGCGAAAGTTGCAGCATTCCGGAAAGTTGCAATGCGCCGTGACCCGACGACATTACCTGCGGCGCCACCATCGCCATGAGGCCGACCAGAAGTCCGCCGATACCGGTGCGGAGCGCCGGCCGAAGCTTGAGACCAACAAACAACGCTTCGCATGCCGCCACGCCCCGCATCGTCAAAATGCCGACGCCGGCGGAAAAGACGCCGATCGCGGCAGAGATGACGAGATCATGGGGCGCGACGGTCATCAGCGTCGGCGCGACAATTCCGACTTCCGTCGCGGCAAGAGCGTGCGCGACGAGGTACCCGATCAGGGCCGAAACGGCGACCGGCGCGAGACTGTTTGGCGAATAGCCGCCGATGATCAGTTCGAAACCGTAAAAGGCACCTGCCAGCGGCGCGCCGAACGCGCCAGCAATTCCGCCGGCAGCGCCGCAACCGACGAGAATGCGCAGGTCGGCACGCCTCAATCGGAACGCCATGCCGAGACGCGAGGCGACGCCGCCGGCGAATTGGGTATAGCCGGCCTCCTGGCCGACCGAGGCGCCGACACCGCTCGACCAAACCGTTTCCGCCGCTACGATGATGCTGCCGAGAAGCGACATGCGGCCACCGTGCAGCGCATTCGCCTCGATTGGGTCAATCTCCCGCTCAGGCCGCCAGCGAGTGATCAGTTCGCGGGCGATGCCGAAAGCGACGCCCCCGGCCACCGGCACCGAGATCGCAAGGATGGGATCGAGGTGCGCCAGGCCGGATAGCCGCACGCCGGGCGGCAAGTGGAAGAAGACCTGGTGGAGAAGATCGACGCCGGCGCCCATGATGAACACGATCAGGCCAGCCGCTGCGCCAACCGGGGCCGCGAGCACGATCAGGCTCGATTCACGCGCCCGCACCAGCGCCCGGAGCCGCCGCGGCATTTCCAACCCACTGACAAGTCTATCGATCATCGGTCATCCCAATGCGGGTCGCGTCGGCGCCTCATTTCCAGGCCCCCCTGACGGCCGCCGGTCCAGGCCGCGGAATACATGTCACGGAATACATGTCACGGAATAAGTCTCGGGTGGTAATCGTGCCTCCAAGCCCCGACGCTCCTAAGCGGATTGGTAGTTGGAACTCCTCATCGCACAAAACGTTAACAAGAAAGACCGCGCTTGGGGCATCCTGTCATGATTCAAAACGCACCCGGCGGCGATTTGGATTCGGGACGGCGGCTGCCTCGCCTGAGAGAGCACCAGCGCCCCGGTTCTGCAGCGTTCCGGATTGGGCTTGAGCAACTCACAAAATGGCGTCGCCGAGGAATCCGTCCGCGCGGACAGGTCACTGCATCAACAATTCGAGAACTCAGCGGCGCAGTCCTGCGTCGCGGCAGCAACGTCCCCAACAACGCCACTTTTTGAGCCGAGGCCATTACGGACACCGCTGACGCCGTTGTGGCGCTCAAGTCGGCTCTCATTAACCCCGCTTTCGGGTTTCGTTTGGTTTTCGGACTGGAGTACGGCTCGATTTGTCGGTTTTCTCATTGCTGCCGTTGTCATTTGTCGAACCATGATCGGATATGACCGTGCAAAGCCGGGAACACGTCGCGAATCTCAACATGGACATCGCAGCGACCACGCTCACTTCCGATCTGCGCAAGTGTGCAATTCTGCTCGATATCGATGGCACCATTCTTGATATCGCGCCAACCCCGTCGGAAGTCTGGGTACCGCCGCCGCTGCGCGAGACGATCGAACGCCTGCGCAACCTGACCGACGGTGCGCTGGCTCTGGTGAGTGGCCGCCTTCTCAACGACATCGACCTGATCTTCGCACCCTTGCAGCTCGCGGCCATCGGCGGCCACGGCGCCGAGCTCCGGCCGGTACCCGGTACCGAGCCGCAAGTCCGCACCGGATCGTTGAGCGCGGAATTGAAACGCAATCTCGCCGCCCTGATGCGGCTCGGGCCCGGCATCCTTGTCGAGGATAAGGGTTACTCGCTCGCCCTGCACTACCGGCTTGCGCTCGATCGCGGCGCGGCGCTCCGCGCCGCAGTTGCGGAAATCTGCGCGCAATACCCCGAAGCGGCCGTCGACATCCTGCCGGGCAAAGCCGTCGTCGAAGTCAAACCGGCGCGGATCAACAAGGCGACGGCGGTGCGCGAATTGATGAAGTACCATCCGTTCGCCGGACGGCGTCCGATTTTCATCGGCGACGACGTCACCGACGAGCCGGTGTTCGGCGTTATTCCCGAATTCAGCGGCTTGGGCTTTTCGGTCGGCCGCGTTGTCGCCGGCGTGAACGGTCACTTCGAAAAGCCGGAAGACGTGCGCTCGTGGCTGGCGCGAATCGTGGCCTACCGCGGAGACGCCGCGGAATGATTGACCACGGGCTGGATCTTGCCGTCATCGGGAACGGACGAACGGCTGCATTGGTCGATCCGTGCTCGCGAATCGTCTGGTGGTGCTATCCGCGCTTCGACGGCGATCCGATCTTTTGCCGCCTGGTGGCCGGCAAGGAGGAGAAAGGCTTCTCCGACGTCGTACTCGACGACATGGCGGAGTTTCAGTCCGAGTACGTGCGCAACACGGCGATCGTTTCCACCATTCTGACCGATCATCAGGGCGGCAAAGTCAGGATTACAGATTTCGTGCCGCGTTTCCGGCAGTTCGGTCGTGTGCATCGCCCGCCGCAAATCTTTCGCATCATCGAACCGATTGCCGGCCTGCCGCGCATCACCATCCGGATGCGGCCGACCAGCGACTACGGAAAGCCGCTGCCGCAGCGGTCGCTCGGCAGCAACCACATCCGCTATTTCAACGAAGGCGTGGTGATCCGCCTGACCACGGACGCGCCGCTGTCGCTGATCGACGGCGAAGCGCCCTTCGTGCTCACGCGTCCGCTGCACCTGGTGTTCGGTCCGGACGAGCCGTTCACCGGCGATCTGCAATCGACTTGCCGGGAATTTACCGATCGCACCCGCGACTACTGGATGGAATGGGTGCGGCGACTGTCGATCTCGTACGATTGGCAGGAAGCCATCATCCGTGCGGCGATCACGCTCAAGCTCAGCAATTTCGAGGAAACTGGCGGCATCATCGCGGCACATACGACCTCCATCCCCGAGGCGCCCGGCTCCGGCCGCACCTGGGACTATCGTTATTGCTGGCTGCGCGACGCTTATTTTGTCGTGCAGGCGCTCAACCGCATCGGCGCGACGCGGACCATGGAGGAATTCATTTCCTTCACGATCTCGATCGCTTCGAAGCCCGACCAGGAACTGCGCCCGCTCTACAGCGTCGTGCCAACGAGCGACGTGGAAGAGCGGATCGCCCCCGATCTTGGCGGCTATCGCGGCGACGGTCCGGTGCGGGTCGGCAATGCCGCGGTCGATCAGGCGCAGCACGACACTTATGGCAGCGTCATACTCGCGGCGATGCCGATGTTCTTCGATCGCCGCCTGCCGCGGCCCGGCGACGACGGCCTGTTTCGTCTGCTGGAGACACTGGGGCACCGCGCGGCGAGAAAGGCGCTGGAGCCTGACGCCGGCATCTGGGAATACCGCGGCCGGCAGCGCGTCCACACGCACTCGGTCGCGATGTGCTGGGCCGGCTGCCAGCGGCTTTCAGCGATCGCAACGCGCATCGGTCACGACGACCGCGCCGAATACTGGAATGCGGTCGCCGAGCCGATCCACGCCGCGCTGCTCGAGCGCGCCTGGAACGAGAAGCGCGGCGCGTTTACCGCGGCGTTCGGATCGGACGATCTCGACGCCAGCGTTCTTTTGCTTCCCGACCTCGGCGTTGTGGAAGTGGACGACCCGCGTTTCATCTCGACGGTCGCGGCGATGGAGCGCGAGCTGGTGCGCGAGAAGCACGTCATGCGCTATGCCGGCGCCGACGATTTCGGACTGCCGGTGACGGCGTTCCTGATCTGCCGCTTCTGGCTGATCGACGCGCTGTGGTCGCTGCAACGCCGCGAGGCCGCGCGCGACCTGTTCATCGACGCGCTGAGCCATCGCAATCGCTATGGCCTGCTCTCGGAAGATGTCGATCCGCAGACCGGCGAGCTTTGGGGCAATTTCCCGCAGACCTATTCGATGGCGGGCCTGATCCTTTCGGCGATGCGGCTGTCGCGAAGCTGGGAAGACCGCTACTGGCGCGGGTGAGCGAAGGCGGTCAGGTAAAGAAATACCGGGTCGCGTGAAAGAATATCGGCGCCGCGAAGCTGACCGAATCCATGCGGTCCATGACGCCGCCATGCCCCTCGATCATCGAGCCCCAGTCCTTGGCCCGGAGGCTTCGCTTGACGGCCGAGAGCACGAGGCCGCCGATAAAACCCATCAGCACGATGACCAACGCCATCGCGGCGGACTGCAGCGGCCGGAAAGGCGTGATCCACCACATCGCAGCGCCGATCAGCGTGGCGCTCGCCGCCCCGCCGATGAAACCCTCGACGGTCTTGGACGGACTGACGACCGGAGCGATCTTGGTCCTGCCGAACAGCTTGCCGAAGACATACTGCATCACGTCGCTCATCTGCACGACGAGGATGAGATAGAACATCAGCAGCGGCGTCTGGCCGCCATAGTGGGGAATATCGAGGAGCAACAGCGCCGGTACGTGGCTGATGCAATAGACCGTGATCATCAGGCCCCATTGAATCTTGGCGCTGCGCTCGAGGAAGTGCTCGGTGTCGTGCGCGAGCACCGAAATCGCGGGCAAGAACAGGAAGCCGTAAACGGGGATGAAGATCGAGAACAGGCCGTACCAGCTCGACGCGATCAGCAGGTACTGGATGGGGATGATCACAAAGAACGCCACCGAAAGCGCACGGTGATCGCCGATCTTGGTCGGCGTCAGGGTGAGGAATTCGCGCAGCGCGAAGAACGAAATGAACCCGAACATGGCGATCGTCGCGTTGCGGCCAAGCAGGAACGCGGCGGCGAAGACAGCCACCATCACCCACCAGGCGCGCACCCGCGCATTGAGATTGTCGATGACGGCGACGGCTTTCTCATCCTTAGCGCCGGCGCGCATGATGTATCCGATCGCCGAAGCGACCATCAGCAGGACGACGACGCCGCCGATGAGCCAATAAAGCTTTTGATTGGGGTTCATTTGGCGAGCCCTATGACAGCGTCGCGCGCGCGTTCGAGAAAGGCGGATTTGTCTTCGCCGGCGATACGTTCGAGCGGCGCACCAAAGCGCACCGCGCAGATCAGCGGAACGGGAAAGAACGTCCCCTTCGGCATGCTGCGATACAGATTTTCGAGATAGACGGGGATGAGTTCGACGTCCGGATAGCGTTGCGCCATGTGATAGAGACCGGATTTGAACGGGCCGGGAAGCGGCTGTGGCTGCCGAGTACCCTCAGGAAAAATGATGATCGACTGGCCGGCATCCAGTGCGTCGTAGAGCGGGCGCAGCGGATCGGCTTGCGGGTCCGTCCGCTTGCGGTCGATCAGGATCGCGTTGAGCCCTTTCACCGCGATCGCGCGCTTGAGCGGACTGGTACCCCAATAATCGGCGGCGGCGGCGGTTCGCGTCTTGGCGCGCAGATCGGGCGGCAGCGCCGACCAGAGTGCGACGGTGTCGATATGGCTCGTGTGATTGGCGAAATAGATTTGCTGTCGATCCTTGTTTGGTGGACCTACCCAGTACGGCGTCGCGCCAAGAAGCGCGCGGACCGATCCGATCAATATGTATGACAGCCACATGCTATGCCCGCCCGAGTTGCGCGGCGATGGCGAGCGTGCGCGTCACGCAGGTCACGACCGATCCGGCGGCGATGACGACGGCGGCGGCGATCAGTGCGTAATGGGTTCCGCTCAGCAAATATTCGACGGCGCCGGCGACGCACGCGATGGTGAGAACGGCCATGCGCTGCTGCTTGGCCATCGGGCCGCGAAAATCCTGCGCCAGACCGAGCGAGCCGCCGAACACGCGGACATAGGCGGTCAACGCCGCGGCGAGCGCACCGAACCAGCCGAGTGCCGGCCAGCCGATGCCGTAGCCCAAAGCGACGATGAGCAGCGAATCGGCGATGCGGTCGGGAAATTCGTTGTAGAGCGACCCGACCGGCGATTTCTTGCCGCCTTCGATCGCGACCATGCCGTCGAGCAAATTGCACACCAGCCGCGCCTGAACGGCGAGCGCGCAGCCGATCAGGCCGATGGTGTTGGGCCATAGCGCCAGCAAAGCGGCGCCGGCGGCGGCGAAGACGACGCTGACGGCCGAGATCTGATTGGGCGTCACGCTCGTTCGGGCGAGAAATGCCGCCGACGCCTTGGCCCATCCCGCCGATCGCGACGCAATCGGCCGGCGGTTGATTTCCATTTCCGGCATGAGGAGGCCGCCTCGTCGGCGATGATGACGTCGGCCGGCTTTATAACCGGCACCGTCGGCCTGCTCGCCAGGCGGCCGAAATCTGATGGTAGGACACGATTGGATTCGGCGCCACGCTGCCCGGACGCCGACAGGGCCTGAAATCGCCTCCCGTCGTCACGCACCACGCTGTGCGGTGAGCGCGCGACGAACCGCCAGCCGGAGCCAGCGATGACCGGCGTCCTTGTCGAACCGGGGATGCCAGGCCTGGGCGATGGCGACTGCGGGCGTTGAAACCGGCAACTCCAGAACGCGAACTTTCAATCCGAGCCGGATGGCGGTGGTGGCAACGGCCAGCGGCACCGCCGCGACGATGTCGGAGGCCGCCGCCGTGAACATCGCGGCGTGAAAGCCGGGCACGACAAATCTCACATCGCGCGTGTAGCCTTGTTCGGCGAGGGCATCGTCGATGGGGCCGCGGCTCAGGCCGCGCCGCGAGGCGCTCACATGCGTCGCCGCCGCGAAACGCCGCACGGTTATCCGGCCTTTGAGCAGCGGATGACCGGCACGGACCACCGCGACGAAGCGATCGCGCAAAAGCGTCTGCACGCGAATTTCCGGTCCGATGCCGCCGAGAACGCCGATGTCGAGATCGATGCGCCCGTCGCGCATCGCCATCACGTCCTCCTTGCCCTGGTCGGCAAACCGGATCGTGATCTGCGGCGCTTCCTGTGCCGCGATCGCCTGCAACGTTGCGCCGAAAACGCCCGCAACATAGTCACTGGCGCGGATGGTGAAGCCGCGAACGAAGGTCGAAGGATCGGCATGACCCTCAGGCCGCATCAGCAGGCGGGCTTCCGCGATCACATCGCCGACCCGGCCGCGAAGTTCGATGGCTCGGGGCGTCGGCACCATCCGCCGGCCAGCCCGAACCAATATCGCGTCGCCGAACGCCTCGCGGATACGCCCCAGCGTCCGGCTCATCGCCGGAGCCGAGAGATTCATCCGCCGCGCGGCGCCGAGCACGCTGCCTTCGTCGAGCAGGGCGTCAAGCGCGATCAGCAGATTGAAATCGATGGAGTGCATTGGACGCAATTATATACTTTAATCATTGCACTGGAAATCATGACTGGGGCCGCGCAGATTGGCTGCAATGAAACCAGTCGAGGAATTGATGGGTAAGACAGCCGTGGCGACCGCGCCCGCCCAACCCGTTTTGCTACGCATCGCGCCTTTCGTTTTCATCGTTTTCTGCACCTATCTCACCATCGGCATGCCGCTCGCGGCGATCCCGCTGTTCGTTCACGACGTTCTCGGATTCGACAACCTGACCGTCGGCATCACCATCGGCCTTCAATCGCTGGTCACATTGGTGACGCGCCAGTTCGCCGGCACCCTTTGCGACCGCAGGGGACCGAAATACGGCGTGCTGCTCGGCGGGGTCGTGGCGATCGCAGCCGGCGGGATCTCCCTGTTGTCGGCCCTGCCGGCGCTCGGAGCGTACGGGTCGCTGGGGATGCTGCTTGCGAGCCGGCTCGTCCTCGGCTTCGCCGAGAGCCTGCTGATGACAGGCTCGCTCACCTGGGGCGTCAGCGTCGCCGGCGCGCCCCATACCGGAAAGGTCATGGTGTGGGCCGGCATCGGCCTGTATGCCGGCGTCGCGGTCGGCGCACCGATCGGCGTCCAGCTCATGGCGCACCGCGCCGACGGTCTGTTGGGCGGCTTCGGCGGCGTTTCGATCGGCATTGTCATTTTCTCGATGCTCGCGACGGCGTGCGCAGTCCTCGTCCCGGCGACGGCGCCGCCCGGCGGCGAGCGGATGCCGTTCATGCGCGTGGCCGGCCGGGTTGCGCCATTCGGCGCCGGGCTGGCGCTGGCGACGATCGGGTTCGGCGCCATCGGCGCCTTCGCCGCGCTCGACTTTCATTTCAAGGGCTGGGCCGGCGAAGGCTTCATCCTGACCAGCTTCGGCGCGGCGTACATTCTGACCCGCGTGCTCTTCGGCGGCTGGCCCGACCGCTTCGGCGGAGCGCGGGTCGCGGCGTGGTCGTTGCTGATCGAGTGCGTCGGCCAGGTCATGCTGTGGCTGGCGCCCGGACCGGCGGTCGCTTTCGCCGGCGCGATCCTCAGCGGGATCGGATTTTCGCTTCTCTTCCCCTCGTTCGGGATCGAAGCCGTGCGGCGGGTGCCGCCCGCCAATCGCGGCGCGGCGCTCGGCGCCTACGCCGCATTCTTCGACGTCGGCTTCGGTCTTTCCGGACCAATCAGCGGCATCGTCGCCAGCGCCTTCGGCTACCCTGCAGTGTTTGCAGCCGCTGCGCTCGCGACGATCGCGGCGATGCTGGCGGCATGGCGCGCGTCGGCCGGCGCGGCCGCCGCCGACTGATTGTCTTCCGCTTTTTCATCTCGCGCGGCGAGACAAAACCGGATGGCAAAAGTGCGGCGCGACGATGCGCGGACGCGCCGTCGTAACGCTCGCGTAACCAAATTGACGCGCTCGCACCAAAAAATCCCGGTCAGGGCAAAAAAAGTATTGCGTCGCTCGACTAATCCGCTTATGTGCCGATTGCCCAATTTCGCACGTGCCTGTGGCCGCGTGTCGGTTGGTGGGCATCCGGACAAGAGGCCGGACAGCCGCCCGGAGCAGACGCCGAGAAAAATCCTCCAGGGTTTTCTCGACCGAGAGCTTCGAACCACTTAACCGGCAGCCGGAGGCGAAACCGGCGCACCCCGCGCTCAACGGGGGACGCGGCTTAAAGCAACGACGGAGCGGGCTTCTCTGGTCTCGTCGGCCCTCCAAAGGTCGGCACCGCAGAGGCTTGTCCATCCTTGCCGGCCGTGCGGAACGGGTTTTCCCGCTCCAAGCCAAGGCAGCATCTTCGGGTGTAGAGCCCGTCGCCTGTGTCCGCGCCTCCACCGCGCGGCAGGGCGCCGACCCTCATCCGCTGACGCCGGGCGAATCGCTTTCGCTCGAACTTCAATCCGGGCCGCAAGGCCCATTGAACCTGGTGAGGAGAGCGCCATGAACACGCGCATCCGCGACTTTTTGCGCAACCGTGAGGGCGACGGGCCCTGCCTCGTCGTCGATCTCGATGTCGTCCGCGAGAACTATCTCGGCTTCGCCAAGGCGCTGCCCGACACGCGCGTGTTCTACGCCGTGAAGGCCAACCCGGCGCCGGAAGTGTTGTCGCTGCTCGCCGGCCTCGGTTCCTGCTTCGACACCGCCTCGGTCCCCGAGATCGAGATGGCGCTCGCCGCCGGCGCCACCGGCGACCGCATCTCGTTCGGCAACACGATCAAGAAGGAGCGCGACGTCGCCCGGGCCTATGCGCTCGGCGTTCGCCTCTTCGCGGTCGATTGCCAGGCCGAGGTCGAGAAAATCGCGCGCGCAGCGCCGGGCAGCCGCGTGTTCTGCCGCATCCTCTCCGACTGCGTCGGGGCGGAGTGGCCGCTGTCGCGCAAGTTCGGCTGCGAGCCCGCGATGGCGGTCGACGTGCTCGAGCACGCGCACCGGCTCGGTCTCGAAGCCTACGGCATCTCGTTCCATGTCGGGTCGCAGCAGCGCAACCCGCACGCCTGGGATCGTGCGCTCGCGTCCGCCGCCGCGGTGTTCCGCGACTGCGGCGAGCGCGGCATGACGTTGTCGATGGTCAATCTGGGCGGCGGTTTCCCGACCAAGTACCTCAAGAACGTGCCGACGGTGAAAACCTACGGCGCGGCGATCTTCCGTGCGCTGCGGCGGCATTTCGGCAACCGCATCCCGGAGACCATCGTCGAACCGGGCCGCGGCATGGTCGGCAACGCCGGCGTGATCGAGGCCGAGGTCGTCCTCGTCTCGAAGAAGAGCGAGAACGACGACGTGCGCTGGGTCTATCTCGACATCGGCAAGTTCGGCGGCCTCGCCGAGACGATGGACGAATCGATCCGTTACCCGATCCGTACCTCGCGTGACGGCGAGGTCGGTCCCTGCGTGCTCGCCGGGCCGACCTGCGATTCCGCCGACGTGCTGTACGAGAAGGTTCCGTATCCGCTGCCGGTGAGCCTCGAGATCGGCGACAAAGTGCTGATCGAAGGAACCGGCGCCTATACGGCGACTTACTCCGCTGTGGCCTTCAACGGCTTTCCGCCGCTGAAGACGTTCCACATCTGAGTTGGCGTCCGACCTCGTCGGGAGCCGGCTGCGGCCGGCTCCCACCATCAACCCTCCTCGAACTGATGCCGCCGCGCGAGCGCGGAAGGAGTGTGTCATGGTCACGATTCGCAATGAAGTTTTCGCCGATGGCGATGCGCGCGAGGATTTGCTCGACCGCGTCTGGGGAGCCGCGCGCTTCCAGAAGACCGCGGAGCGGCTGCGCGAGGGCCGTTGCCCGGCGGACGGGCTTTCGCTGGTCGCCGAACACGGCGGTGACGTCGTCGGTTCGGTCCGGGTCTGGCACGTCTGCGCCGGGCCGGGCCGCCCGGCCCTGCTGCTCGGGCCGCTTGCAGTCGACGAGGCATGGCGTTGCCGCGGGATCGGCGGCGCCCTGATGCGCCGCGCCGTCTCGGCGGCGCGGCGGCGCAAGCATCGCGCCGTGCTCCTGGTTGGCGACGCCGGCTATTACGGGCGTTTCGGTTTCTCGTCGGAAAAGACCGGCACGCTGTGGCTGCCCGGCCCCTACGACCGCGACCGGCTGCTGGCGAGCGAACTCGTGCCGGGCGCGCTCGACGGTGCGCGCGGTCTCGTGACCGCGACGGGCCGTATCGCTCCGACGCCGAGCCTCGATGCGCTCATCGCGCACCTCGACCGTCATGACTCCCGTCACGCAGCTTGACTATCACTCGAATATTGGGAACCACGAAGATGAACGCCATGACCAAAGCAACCACCGCCTGGCCACTGCACGCGCGCTTCGACGGTCCGATCGTCATGATCGGATTCGGTTCGATCGGCCGTGGAACGCTGCCGCTCATCGAGCGCCATATCGGGTTCGACCGTAACAAATTCGTCGTGATCGCGCCCGAGGATGAGGATCGGCAACTGCTGGACGAGCGCAAGCTTCGGTTCATCCACGAGGCGATCACCAAGGAGAACTATCGCGACGTGCTGACGCCGCTCCTCGCCGGAGGACCGGGCCGCGGCATGATCGTCAACCTTTCGGTCGACACCTCCTCGGTCGAACTGATGGCGTTCGCCAAGGACGTCGATGCTTTCTACATCGATACCGTGGTCGAGCCGTGGCCGGGATTCTATACCGATCGCAATCTGTCGATCTCGGCGCGTTCGAACTACGCGCTGCGCGAGAGTCTGCTCGACCTGCGCCGCCGCCGGCCGGGTGGCGTCACCGCCGTGAGCTGCTGCGGCGCCAATCCCGGAATGGTGTCGTGGTTCGTCAAGCAGGCGCTGATCGACGTCGCCACCGAGCTCGGGCTCACCTTCGACGAGCCGAAGACGCGCGAGGAATGGGCGCGGCTGATGCAGCGTGCCGGCGTCAAGGGCATCCACATCGCCGAGCGCGACACCCAGCGCGCGCGCGATCCGAAGCCGCGCGGCGTGTTCGTCAATACCTGGTCGGTCGAGGGCTTTTGCTCCGAAGGCTTGCAGCCGGCGGAGCTGGGCTGGGGCACCCACGAAAAGAAGATGCCGGCGAACGGCCGCCGGCACGAGTTCGGCTGCGACGCCGCGATCTATCTGACCCAACCCGGCGCCGCCACCCGCGTGCGCTCGTGGACGCCGACCGCGCAGGCGCAGCACGCCTTCATGATCACCCACAACGAGGCGATCTCGATTGCGGACTATTTCACGCTGCGCGAAGGCGACGAAGCGGTGTTCCGGCCGACCTGCCACTATGCCTATCACCCGTGCGACGACGCCGTGTTGTCGCTGCACGAGATGGCGGGAGCGGCGTGGCGGCAGCAGCCGGAGTGGAAGATCCTCGACGAGCGCGACATCGTCGACGGCGTCGATGAACTCGGCGTGCTGCTCTACGGCCACGCCCGGAACGCCTATTGGTACGGATCGCAGCTCTCCGTCGAGGAGACGCGGGAGCTCGCGCCCTATCAGAACGCGACCGGCATGCAGGTCACCTCGGCCGTGCTGGCCGGCATCGTCTGGATGCTGGAAAATCCCGATCGCGGCATCGTCGAGGCCGACGAGATGGATTTCCGGCGCTGCCTCGAAGTCCAGCGGCCCTACCTCGGGCCGGTCGTCGGACGTTATACAGAATGGACGCCGGCCGACGGCCGCGGCGTGCTCTTCCCCGAGAGCATCGACCGCGACGATCCCTGGCAGTTCAGCAACGTCCTGGTGCGCTGATCATTTCACGGAGCGCCACGCGAGCTCCGTGAAAACCGGCAATCAATGCTTGTCCGGCGTCTGAAAGCCCGTGCCCGGGCGAAACGATTTGGCCATCCGCGTCACGATCGGATCGTACTTCTGCTTGCCGGCCGCCGGATACGACATGACGAACCCCTCGGTCATCTGTGCGCCGTGGGAAAGAATGTGCCGCTCGTAAAATATCCGGCCGGTGCCCTTCGTTCCGGAAACGACAAACCAGTTGTCGCCGTGCGCCTGGTAGGTAACGACGGCGCCGGCGTCCAGGTTCTTCACGATGAACTCCCGGAAACCTGCAAGATCGAAGTCGAGCGCGTTGTAGGAAGCGAAAACCGAAAAATCCGCGCCGTCTGCGCTTTTGAAGCTCCGGCCGTCATCGTTATCCGGCGGCGGTTCCGGCTTGAAAATGTCCGGATAGTCGATCGTCGTGCCATAGCGATCGTTTTGATACAGGCGCCAATCGTCGGCCGTGGCCATGCGGCTCAACGACATGCCGGCAAGGATGGTCACGACCATGGCGAACAACAAACTGCGCTGCATGCGCCAGTCTTGATGCCGTTTAGGGGCGCGAGGACGGCGAGTCATCATTCACGGCCGATGGCGTTGACGATGCGCCGGTCAGGAATGAGCCACATGATCGCGACCAGCACATAGGCGGCCATCGACAGCCACGGATTGACGAAGGCGAGCGCGATGCCGGCGAGGTAGAACAGCGGCGATAATCGGCCTTTCAGGTCGGAGCCAAGCGCTTCCGCCAGCACCGATTTCTCGCCCTGCCCGTGAATGATCGCCCTTTGCAGCAGGAAATAGGCGATAGCCGGCATCAACAACACGGCGCCATAGACCGCGGTCGGCACCGGCGCCAAAAGATTTTGCCCCATCCACGCCGTTGCCGCCGGAATGATCGAAAGCCAGAACAGCAAGAACGAATTGGCCCAGAGGATCAGGCCATCCACCCGCGTCACGGTATGCAGCAGGTGGTGATGATTGTTCCAGTAGATCGCCACGTAGATGAAGCTCAGCACGTAGCTTGCAAAGCTCGGAGCGATGCCGGCGAGCGCGTTCCAGTCGGCGCCATGCGGAACGTGGAGTTCCAGCACCATGATGGTGATGATGATGGCGATAACGCCGTCGCTGAACGCCTCGAGACGATTTCTTCCCATGCTGATTGGTCCTGATCGGCGTCTGGGCGACGTTGGCGTTGGCCGGGCCCGCGCCTTGCCTTACCGCGCAGCGGTCTTCGACCTGATGCTGTCCCACCAGGGACAGACGCCGGACGTGAGTTCGTAATTGCCGTCCATGACCTGGACCGGCCGGCGATAGCCGCCCGCTGCGTTGGCGATGCGCAGCGCGCGGGCCTTGGCCTGATCCTCCGCCGAAAGCCAGCCGCGATCGTGGCCCCACATGCTGGGTCCCTCCTTGCGCTCGTGCGCCTGCCACGTATCGACATCGATCACGCGCGCGCCCCAGCCGTACTCGACCATGAATCCCGACGGCGTAAAGGAATAGAAGGACGTGATGAAATCGCTGGTGTGGCGGCCGAGCGTTACGCCGACGCGGCCCTCCTCGCCCAGCGCAAGATCGTAACCCTGGCCGACGTCATCGAAGCTGAAGAGCTCCATCATGACGTGATGGACAGTGTTCTTGCCGCTCTGGACGAAGGCCAGACTGTGATGGCGCGGATTGATGTGAAGAAAGCGCGCTACAAAGGGAAAGGAGTAATAGTCCGTCAATCGGAAGCCGAGCGTGTCGCAGTAGAACGCCGACAATCCGATCGACCGTCGCCGCCGTATCGACGTTGAGCACAACATGACCGAGACCGAGCGGACCGGTTCGGAAGCCCGAAATCGAGCGCCCGGGCTTGAACGGTTCCGCCGTCGTTTCGGCGCCGTGAAAAATCTCGAGCCGATTGCCGACCGGGTCGTTAAGCACGATCAGGTCCTTGACGTGCCGTTCGTCGGCGAGCGAACGGGCGCCGTGCGCCACGTTGACGCGCTCGTTCTCCAGCCGCGCCGCAAGCGCATCGAGCGCCGCCGCGTCCGCGACCTCCCAGCCGAAAAAACCGATCCCCTCGCCGCCGTCTGCGTCGACGATGATGCGCTGTTTGCGATCGTCCATGCGGAAAGCAAGCGTGGATCGCGACTTGTCGATGCGCTGCAGCCCCAGCAGCCCCGAGCCGTAGCTCGCCCAGTCGCTCAAATCCTTGGCGCGGACCCCGACATAACCCAAAGCCTGCGGAACGCCCGGTGCGCTCATGCCCATCTCCCTGGCAATCCCGCCTGCAAGTCTCGTATGCAAGTCTCGTTGGCTACGCGCCGGCGGTTTCGTACAATCGTTGCGATCCTTGTACACCGCTGCCATCACCGTTGAAACGGGCTCCTTAAGGCATCCGAACCATGCTTGCACCGAATAAGCTTGCAGCAACCAAGCCACCGTTCCGTGCCGACCATGTCGGCAGCCTTATCCGGCCGGAGGCGCTGGTCGCCGCGCGTCTCGCCGCCGACAAGGGTGAAATCGCTCCGGCCGAACTCACACGCATTCAGCAGGAGGCGATCCGCGGCGTGGTGCGCATACAGGAGGACATCGGGCTGCGGCTGGTGACCGACGGCGAATACAACCGTACATTCTGGCAGCGCGATTTCCTGGTCAAATTCGACAACGTCAAGCAGGTCGCCGCCAAGCTCAAGGTGCGCTTTCACTCCGCCGACGGTACGCGCGACCACTCGCCGCCGACGCTGCAGGTGAGCGGCAAGCTCGGCCGGCCGCGAGGCATTTTCGTCGAGGATTTCAAGTTCCTGAAATCGGTCGCCCATGCCACGCCGAAAATCACCATCCCCTCGCCCACCACCATGCATTTCCGCGGCGGCCGCGAAGCGATCGACTCCTATGCCTACCCGGACATGGACGATTTCTACGCTGACCTGGCGCGGGTCTATCGCGAAGAGATCCACGACCTCGCTCAAGCCGGCTGCCGCTATCTGCAGATCGACGAAGTGAACATGGCGTATCTGTGCGATCCCGAATTGCGCGGGCAGGTCCGCAATATCGGCGAGAACCCGGATACTTTGCCGAAGACCTACGCCCGGCTGCTGAACGACACGATCGCCGGCCGGCCCGACGATATGGTCGTCTGCATGCACCTGTGTCGCGGCAATTTCGCCGGCGCCTGGGTCGCCGAGGGCGGCTACGATCCGATCGCGGAGCTGCTGTTCAACGAGATCGCGGTCGACGGCTATTTTCTCGAATACGATTCGCCGCGCGCCGGCAGCTTTGCGCCGTTGCGATTTCTGCCGAAAGGCAAGATCGCGGTGCTCGGTCTCGTCACCACAAAAAACGCGGCGCTCGAAACCAAGGACGAATTGAAGCGCCGCATCGACGAAGCCAGCCGCTACGCACCCCTCGAACAGCTCGCGTTGTCGCCGCAGTGCGGCTTTTCAAGCGGCATCGGCGGCAACGCCATGACGGTCGAGGACGAGATGGCGAAGCTCCGTCTCGTCGTCGAGACGGCGCAGGAAGTGTGGGGATCGGCTTAGGACGACGGCCGGCGATACTTTCGTTCGGGTCACGGTTCGCCGGGCTTGAACGGCAATTCCTTGCCGGGTGGCACGCTCGCTTCGCTCATCGCAAGCTGCATCGCTATGGCGATATAGGTGCCCGCGACCGCCGTCAGATCGACAATCTGCTGTTCGCCGAGAAGCGCCTTGGCGCGATTGAACGTATCGTCCGACACTTCATGCTTCGTCGTAAGCTCTGTCACGAAGTCATAAACCGCCGCTTCCTCGGCCGGCATGTTCGAGGGCCGCTTGTTGGCCTTGAGCTCTGCCACGATGTCCGGCGACAGCCCCGCCTTGATGGCGAGCGGCGCATGCGCGAACCACTCGACCTGGGAACGCCAATGCCGCCCGACGATCAGGATAGCGAACTCGTTGAGCCGCAGCGGCACCGATGTCTCCCACCGCAGATAATGCAACAGGTCGAACATTCGCTGCCCGAGCACGGGGCTCCGCAGCAACGCATTGTAGGGACCGCCAAGGCCGATGCTGGAAACGCCCATGATTTGCTCACCCAGCGACTTTTGCTGCCCGGTGAGCTGATCCATCGTGAGCTGCGGAAAGCGAGGTTCTTTGCTCATGGCGTGAGGTCCGATTGTTATGACCGTAAAGAGGCCGGCGCAGACCAGCGTAGAGGCTCTCAGGATCGGGCGTCTCATAAGCTCCTCCAAACAGATTTTTGATCCGCACCCGGCCCGACAAATTGCAATTCACGCCGGGCCGGATATTCTGTTCGCGGTCGGCGGAGCGGACGTCAGTCGCTCCGGCGATTGGCAGTTACCAGAGAGGAAGCTTCCATGGCAAAGTCGAAAAAGGGTCTCGACAATCGTCATCGCGACAAGAGCGGACGCATCGAACGCAAGCATGGAAATACCAAAGTTGCCGCGTTGCGGAAGGAGTACGGCCCGGGTTTCGCAAAAGGCCGCCGCAAGGACATGATGCTCAAGACATTGCTGAAAGAAACGGGATCAGCGTCCCTGCACGATTATCTGAAGCATCACCACAGATAACCACCCCGCTCCATCATAAGGGGACGGGCGCCGTACGGGGTCGGAGCGGCGCCGGCACGATGCCGGCGCGCTGCGTTCTTTTTATCAATCCAACAGAGCCGCGGCTAGAGCGCGCGCGACAGCTCGTGCTCCGTCGGCACCCGCCCTTCCGGCGTCAGGTGATCGATGACCTGCGGGAGATATTGACTGAGACCGGCCAGCAAATCGTCGCGCGACATTCCGGAATGCGCCGACAGCGTATCGATCTGATCGGCGCCGAGAGCCTTGGCCAGATCGTTGGGCGCAATCGCCTTGTTCGGCCCGTTGCCGACCCAGGATTTGGTGACGTCGCCCTGGCCCGCCTGCTGGAGTTGCTTGAGGAGGTCGTTGAGACCGCCGCTGAGCGCGCCTCCCGCGGCGCCGCCGGCCAGTAGACCGCCGAGGCCGCCTTTGAGAAGGTCACCCAAGCCGCCGGCGCCCGGCACCGACGCTTGTCCACCCGGCGCTGGCGCCGGAGCGGGAGCCGGCGTCGAGGCCGCCGTCCCGGACTGGCTGGTGAAGCTTTTCACGGCCTTGTAGGCAAGAAGGCCGAGGATCGCCATCGTCAGCGGCGACATGCCTCCGCTGCTGCTGCCGCTCGAACTGGTCGTGCCGCGCGGCCCGTGCGGACCGTTCTGCATTCCGTTGAGGACATCGAGTAATCCCATAGTTGTTCTCCCTGGGTTGTGGACGCTGCAATATGAGCCGATTGGTCCACGAAAGTGTTATGGGAAAATGTCAAAAGTCGTTCGAACAGCAGGCTAGCCCATTTGGCGCCCGCTGTCGCGGCGCCGGCAAAAGTCCTTATTGCGTCTCGGCTTTTGGCAACGGCGGATTTTTCCCGGCTTGCCTGCTGGCGAGCCAATCTTTCCACGCTTGCGTCTGGTTGGGCCACTTCTGCGCCTCGATGCACCAGGCGGGCGGCTCCGGGTCGAGAAAGGCCGCCGTTCGCTCGCTCGTGGTCAGGCAGCGCGGAATCGCTTTCTTCGCCATGTCAACGAGAGCTTGCGTGGTCGGAAAGAGCTGCCAAAGCCGAGCCTCACCGTCTGTACCAGCGGCCGCAACCAGGCGGTCATCCGGACTGAAGGAAGGATAGAAATTATTGAAAATATTTTCGTCCGGCCCGATGCCGTCGAGAACCGCTATTTCGGTTCCCGTGGCGCTGTCCCATAGCCGCACCGTGTTGTCGTAGGACATCGTAACGACGTAGCGGCCGTCGGCGCTGAAACGCGCGGTTTGCACCTGGCTTAAATGTCCCTTCAGAATTTCGATCAACTCGCCAGTTTCGGCGTTCCAGATCCGCGCGTTACGATCGAATGATGACGTGACCACGCGCCGCCCGTCGGCGCTGAACGCAGCGCTCTCAACGATCTCGTGCTCCTGGAGCAGCATGAGCTGCTTTCCGGTTGCGCTATCCCAGATGCGCGCCGTTTTGTCGGCGGACGCCGTTACGATCCGCTGTCCATCCGGGCTGTAAGCCGCAAACATCACCCAAAGCGTATGCCCAGCCAAGTGTGACGACGTGGTTGCCGGTTTCGCTGTCCCAGATGTCCGCCCGATAATCGCCGGAGGTGAGCACCTGCTTGCCGTCGGGACTGAAAACAGGCGCGGTGTAACTGACTTTGTCATACGGCGGCAGCGTTGCGATGACCTTGCCGGTCTCGCGATCCCAGATCCTCGCGCCGTGGCCGACCTTTGTCACGACGCGTCGCCCGTCCGGACTGAACCTCGCCGTACGCACCGGACCGTCGTGCTCCAGCACCGCAACTTGCTCGCCGGTCTCGGTGTTCCAGATACGCGCCGTCTTGTCCGCGGATGCAGTCAGCAGCAATTGCCCGTCCGCACTGAAGACGGCGCCATTCACGGTATCCGAGTGTCCCTTGAATACCTTTATCTGGTCGCCGGTTTCGGCGTCCCAAATGCGCGCCGTATCATCCCAGGAGGCTGTAGCCACACGGCGGCTATCGGGGCTGAATGAGGCGCTATTGAAAGTGTATCCTTTGGTATTGAGAACGACCGCCCGTATCGGCCGGGTTGCCCAGACACGCGCCGTGCCGTCTTTGGCATTCGTGAGCGCCAGCCGCCCATCGCGGCTGAAAGACGCGTTCTGTAATTCACCCGAATGGCCGGCCAGCGTGGCGATCAGCTTTCCGGTGCCGGCATCCCAGATCCGCGCCGTGGTGTCGTTGGACGCGGTAATCACTCGTTCTCCGTCCGAACTGAACGTCGCCGTACTCACATTCTGATCGTGGTGCAGGATGGCAATCGTTTCCGCACTGTCGGCGTTCCAGATCCGGGCGGTGTGGTCCGACGAAGCGGTGACGATTTTCTTTCCGTCCGGGCTGAATTTGCCGGTGTGCAGAATGCCTCCGCCGGTCCCGTGATCCAGCGTCGCAATCGGTGCGCCGGTCTCGCTGTCCCAGATGTGAGCGGTCTTGGCGACGCTCAACACACGACGGCCGTCCGGACTGAAGACGGCACTCCAGACGTCCGCGTTTTCCGGCTCATGGCTGGAATTCTTGACCAGTTCCCGGCCGGTTTCAACATCCCAGACCCGCGCCGTCCGGTCATAGGAAGAAGTAACAATGCGCCGGCCATCGGGACTGAACGAAAAGCTGCTGATCGTGTCCGTGTGTCCCGTGAGCGCCGCTATTTTGTTACCGGTTTCCGCATCCCAGACGTAAATCGTCTTATCGTTCACGATGGCGGCGACCCGACTGCCGTCCGGGCTGAAGGATACCCGGTACATTGACTCGCCGTCGCTCGAAAACTCCCTGATCAGGATTCCCGTCGAGACATTCCAGATGCGGCCTATTCTGTCTCCCGAGGTCGTCGCCACCCGCCGGCCATCGTGCCGGAACGCGATGGTCCCGACATATTTGGGGTGCTCGAGCGCGGCGACGGTCTCGCCGGTCGTGCTGTCGACCACGCGCGCCGTGTTCTCCCACGGCATCGCTACGAGATGACCGTCCGGACTAAAAATCGCGCCGCCACCGGGCGGCGTTGTCCAACCCGGCGGCGCGAATACAAACTGCTCCTGGCGGTGCCGTTGGGCATTGAACAAGGCCGCTTCGGCGGCGACCGAATACGGCCGGTCGACGCCGGCGGCGCTATCGGGCAGTGCTTCGATGCCAAGCGCCATGGCGTTGACCGAATTGCCCCGCGTGATCCTGCGTGATGCCACGTCGGCAAGGAATTGCGACTGCCGCAACAGCGCTTTGTCGCGTTGCTCGACGGCGATGCCCCGCTGCCAATAAGCAAGGCCCGCGAGTACCAGCGCCGCCAACAGGCCGGCGGCGAGACTTCCGGTCAGGATGTTGCGCCGGCGCGACTGTGCGCGGCGGCTCGCCCTGATGAAATCCTGATGCAAGTCGGTCGGCGCATTAGCGTCCGCCGGCCGCCGATCGAGCCAGCGCTCCGCGGCATCTAGGTCCGCGCCGCGCAGGGTGGCGCTTCCGCTGCGGCCCTTGTCGTTCCAGCGCCGCGCCATTTCACCAAGCCGGGTGTGCTCGCGCACCCAGTCGAGATCGGTGTGAAGCGCGGTATCGAGCGCGGTCAGCGCCGCATCCCTGTCGTCGCAGTCGCCGCAAAATACCCAGTTCAGCCGCCCCAGCAGCGCCGGCGCATCTGAATCGGCAATGCGCCGCGCGACGATGGGGATCAGGCGCTTGCTGAGGCGTCCGCTCTCTTCCAGCTCCCAGGCGCAAACGCTGGACGCCACCGAATCCGGGCTGACGACAAAGACGACGGTGTCAGCGGCGGCAATCAGCCCAGCCAGGCGTTCCTTCCAGGGCTCGCCGGGGGCGATGTCGGTCTTATCGAGAAACGCGTCGAAGCCCCGCTCGACCAGCGCCGCGACCAGCATCTGCGCGAACGGCAAATCCTTGCGCGAATACGAGACGAAGACCTTGGCATACCCGCTTGCCGCGGCGGCAATTGTGGGCGCAGGCGTGATCTGATCCATCGTCGGTCGCGGTTCTCAATCCGATCCAGCCACGTGGTCGATCAGAACCTAGCGTGAAATGGCTGGTTTGTCGGCTGTCCGCGCGCGTAGGAAAAATTTCGGGACGATCTGTCGCATTCAAGGCCGTGGGCGGCGCCGGCCCCTGCCCGCTTGCGGTGCCGTTTTCTACGCGGCCTTGCCCAGCGCCCGCAATCCGCCGCTGACGAAGGGGATGAGTTCGCGCAATGCGCCGTCGATATCGTCGGAACGGCAAAGTCCGCGCGACAATTGCTCGATACGACCGGTCGCTGAAATCACCTGCACCATCGACCCGAGCAGAAACATGTAGCCCCAATAGATCGATCGCTCGGTGGCATCTGGCAGCGCGAGCCGCAAGGCATTGATGAAGTGCAGCGCGGTCGGGTCGAGCACGTCACTGGCCAGGGCCACGAATTTCGGCAGCACGTCGAGCTGCGAGATGAGACTGCCATAGTGCCGCCAGCCGGCGTCGCCGGTGGCGAGGCGGCGCAACAGCGGTTCGAGAAAGGCGGTGACGATCGCCTCGATCGACGGCGATTGCGTGCCGGCCTTTTGCCGCGCCAGCTCGAGCGCCTCGACCCGGTCCTCGTGAACAAGGCGGGCGCGGCGCGCGATGACTTCGTGCAGCAGGTTTTCCTTGCTGCCGAAGTGATAATTCACCAGCGCCAGATCGACACCGGCGACTTCGGTGATCGTGCGCAGCGATACGCCGTCGAAACCGCTTTCGCCGAAGCAGCGTTCCGCGGCGTTGAGAATGGAGAGCCGCGTCGTGTCGCCGCGCCGGGCGACGCTGCGTCCGTTGCGCGGCGCCGATTTGCCTGCCCCTGTCGCCCTGCCCGTCGGCGCCACAGCGCGGAGCGGCTTACGGGCCGATGCGTTCTTCGCCTTCATGGTCGCCTGTTCATGATCGTCTGGCACTCCGCTGCGGAAGACCCACCGCCGGCCGCCCGCCAGCTTGACTCTACCGGAATTTCAACATTCAATGAAATATAATAATACGAGTGATCAAGATCGCGCGTAAGCGCATGATCGTATCCAAGGCGCAAGATCGCACTTAAGGCGACTGCATGTCGGGAGGCAAAGGCGAATGAGGCTTGTGACATTTGCGGCCGCGGGGGCGGCGCGGCTCGGCGCCTTCATCGACGGCGATCGCCGTATCGTCGATTTCGCCGCCGCCCAAAGCGCGGCCGGTCCCGCTTTCGCGAGCATGCAGGCGTTGATCGAAGCCGGCGATACGGCGCTCGACCGCGCCCGGGAAATTGCCGCCGAAGCGCAGCGCAGCGGCCGCGGCGTGATCGAGACCGGTTCGGTAAAATTGCTTTCGCCGCTGCCGTTCCCGGAGCAAATCCGCGACTTCCTCTGCTTCGAAAAGCATCTCATTCAGGCCTTCGGACGCCTGCGCAGCGTGCGCGCGGCAGCGTCTCCGGATCCGGAAAAGGCGATGCGCGAGATGGAGGCGGCCGGCGCCTTCACGGTGCCTAAAATCTGGTACGAGCGGCCGAGCTTCTACAAGCCAAGCCGCTTCGCGGTATGCGGCACCGATCAGGACGTGGTCTGGCCGGCCTATTCGAAAACCATCGACTACGAGCTGGAGTTCGCCTGCGTCATCGGCAAAGCCGGCCGCAACATCGCCAAGGACAAGGCCCGCGCCCACATCTTCGGCTACACGATCTTCAACGATCTGTCCGCGCGTGACGAACAGACCCAGGAGATGCTGAGCAATCTCGGGCCGGGCAAAGGCAAGGATTTCGACAATTCCAATCCGTTCGGCCCCTGCATCGTCACCGCCGACGAAATCCCCGACCCCTACACGCTGGAGATGATCGTGCGCGTCAACGGCGAGGAGCGCGGCCGGGGCAATTCGGGCGAAATGCACTGGACCTACGAAGACTGCATCGCCTTCGTCACCCGCGATGAGACCGTGCATCCCGGCGAGATTTTCTGTTCCGGCACGGTCGGCAACGGCTCCGGCCTCGAAACCGGCCGCTTTCTCGAACCCGGCGATGTCGTCGAACTCGAGGTCGAAAAAATCGGCGTGCTGCGCAACCGCATCGTACGCGCCTGAACTCAAATCAACTCCGGAGGAAAAAATGCTGCAGAAGATCCGCCGCGTCGTCACCGGTCACAACGCTGCCGGCAAGGCCACCATCCTGTTCAATGACCACGCACCGAACGCCACCCCGATCAAGGGCTGGCCGGGCCTCGGCGTCACGGAAGTCTGGGTGACCGACGAAATGCCGGTGGACAATGACGGTGCGAAGGATCGTTCGCTGCGGCCGATGCGTCACGATCCGACGCCGTCGGGCACGATCTTCCGCGTCGTTGAAATTCCGCCCGAGAGCGCCGAAAACAAGATCGACGCCGCGGCCACCTTCGGCCAGCTCGGCAGTACGAACAAGCCGCGCGCGGAAGATTCCGCCCGGCATCCGACCATGCACAAGACCGACTCGATCGACTATCTCGTCGTGATCTCCGGATCGATGCACATGCTGATGGAGGAAGGCGAGGTCGAGCTTCATGCCGGCGACTGCATCGTTCAGCGCGGCACCAATCACGCCTGGGTTAATCGCAGCGGCAAGCCCTGCCTTCTCGCCGCTGTGCTCATCGACGCCAAGCCGGCGCCCTGATCCAGACGGCCGCGCGCGCGATGAACCTCGCTGGCTGGGTCGACAAATGGGGACGCGCCGCGCCCGACCGGCCGGCAATCGCGCTCGGCAATTCGACATATTCAACGTATCGGCAATGGGCCGCGCGCTCGCGCGCCATGGCCGGCAACCTGCGCACGCTGTGCAAGCCGGAGGACCGGGTGGCCATCGCCATGACCAACCGGCCGGAATTCCTCGAAGCGTTGTTTGCGATCTGGCATGCCGGGCTGGTCGCCGTGCCGATGAACGCCAAGCTCCACAGCGAGGAACTCGGCTACATCATCGGCGACACCGAGGCGGCGCTGGTTCTGGCAAGTCCGGATCGCGCCGATGACGCCGCGCGGCACGGCCGCACCATCGCGACGGACAGCGCCGATTGGCAGATGCTGTATGAAGGCGACGGCATCGATCCAACCCCGCGCCGGCCGAGCGATCTTGCCTGGCTTTTCTATACCAGCGGCACCACCGGCCGCCCCAAAGGCGCGATGCTCACTCACGGCATCATGATGGCGCAGACGCTCGCCTACTTCGCCGAGATCGAACCGGTGCGGCCGCATGATTGGGTCCTGCACGCCGCGCCGATGTCGCACGGTTCCGGCTGCTACGGGTTGCCCTTTATCGCGATGGGTGCAGGCACCGTCGTTCCGGAAAGCGCTGGCTTCGAGCCGGAAGAGATCGCGGCGCTGCTATCGGTCCACGGCAATGTCAGTTTCTTCGCGGCGCCGACCATGGTGAGCCGCCTGCTCAATCATCCCGGATTTGCCGCCGCCGATCATCGCGGCCTGCGCACCATCATTTACGGCGGCGCGCCGATGCATCTTGAAACGCTGCTCCGCGGCCTCGATCTGCTCGGCCCTAAGTTCGCGCAAATCTACGGCCAGGGCGAAGTGCCCATGACCATCACGGCCTTGTCCAAGGACATTCACGCCGACCGCTCCCGTCCGCGCTGGCGCGAGATCATGGGCTCGGTCGGGCTGCCGCGCGCCAACGTCGAAGTGCGCGTCACCGACGATGAGGATCGCGAGCGGCCCAACGACGAAATCGGCGAGATTCAGGTTCGCGGCGAACCGGTGATGACCGGCTATTGGAGAAATCCCGCCGCGACCGCCGAAGCCCTGCGCGGCGGCTGGTTGCACACGGGAGATATGGGAGCCTTCGACGACGAGGGTTTTCTCACCCTGAAGGACCGCTCCAAGGACCTGATCATCAGCGGCGGCAGCAACATTTATCCGCGCGAGGTCGAGGAAGTGTTGCTGCGCCACCCCGGCGTGTTCGAGGTTTCGGTCATCGGCCGTCCGCATCCGGACTGGGGCGAGGAAGTCGTCGCCTGCGTCGTCCCGGGTCCGGCCCAGACGGTGTCGGCCGAAGAACTGGATGCGCTCTGCCTTTCCGCGATTGCGCGCTTCAAGCGGCCGCGCGGCTACGTTTTCCTCGAGACGCTGCCGAAGAACAACTACGGTAAGGTGCTCAAGACCGAACTGCGCAAGCGACACGGCCTACCGGCCAACAAACCAGAAAGTGAACCAGGGAGAGTAGAAAGATGACAACGCGATCCAGACGCACGTTTGGCACCGCCGCGCTGGGGCTGCTGGCCGCGCTCGGCGCGGCGGCATTCGCCTTGCCTGCCGCCGCGGAAGAGCCGTTGAAGATCGGCTTCAGCATGGCCGAAACCGGCCCGCTCGCCGGCACCGGAAAATCGGCGCTTCTCGCCATGACGATGTGGGCCGAGGACATCAACGCCAAGGGCGGCCTGCTGGGCCGGCAAGTGAAGCTCGTCCACTACGACGATCAAAGCAATCCGGCGAACGTGCCGGCGATCTACGCCAAGCTCCTCGACATCGACAAGGTCGATCTCATCAGCAGCGGCTACGCCACGCCGATCATCGCCGCGACGATCCCGATCGCCATGCAGCACGACATGGTACTGATCGGCTTCTTCGGTCTCGCCAATAACGCCAAGTTCAAATACGACAAGTATTTCGGAATATTCCCGGCCGGCGAAAAGCCCGCTTTGGCGATCATGCAGCCGTTCTTCGATGCGGCGATGACGATAAATCCGAAGCCGAAAACGGTCGCTGCCGTCTATCCCGAAATGGAATTCGGTCATGCCATCATGAACGGCATCAGAACCGCCGCCTCGGCCGCCGGCTTGCAGATCGTCTACGACCAGGGCTTCCCGCCGAGCATGACCGATCTGACTACGGTGGTTCGGCAGATTCAGGCGACGAATCCGGACATCGTTGCGATCGGCACCCAGCCGGGACAATCGATCGCCATCGTCCGCGCCATCAGCGAAGTCGGCCTGAAAGCCATGATCGTCGGCGGCGGCATGACCGGCTTGCAGACATCGGATGCCGAAGGCGTGCTGGGCGAACAGCTCAACGGCTTCGTCAATTTCAATGTCTGGCTGCCGGCTCCCAAGCTGCAATTTCCCGGCGTTATGGATTTCCTCAAACGCTACCAGGAGCGGGCCAAGGCGGCGGGCGTCGATCCGATCGGCTACTACGCGGCGCCGTGGGCCTACGCCGATATGCAAATCCTCGGCGACGCGGTCGAGGCCACCAAGAGCACGGCGGGTGAAAAGCTCGGTCCCTACATTCACGCCACCACGTTCAAGACCCTGATCGGCGACGTGAAGTTCGGAGAGAATGGCGAATGGGCCGCGCCGCGCATGCTCGCCGCGCAATTCCAGAACGTCAAAGGCAACGACATCGAACAGTTCAAGGGCACTGACAAGGTGGTCGTGGTCTCGCCGGCTGAGTACAAGAGCGGCAACCTGATACCGTTCCAGGACGCCCGCCATTAACAATTCCTGCCACCGGATCGGCTCGCGCTGCGCAGGCGGCGTGAGCCGATTTCATCTCATCGCGGCGATCGGGCACCAAATAACGTGATGACGATAACCTACCCGCTTCTCGTCAACGCCGTGATCGCTGGACTGTTGCTGGGCGGCTTCTACGCAGCGCTCAGCGTCGGCGCTACCATCGCTTTCGGCCTGCTCGACATCGTCAATATCGCCCATCCGACCTTCGCGGTCGTCGGCGCCTATTGCGTGCTCGTGCTCAGCCGCACCTTCCACATCGATCCGCTGCTGGCGGGACTGCTGTTGACGCCGGTTTTCTACGGCGCCGGCACCCTGCTCTACCGGGTCTATCATCACTTCTTCGAAAGTCGCGGCGACGACGCGATGCGGGGATTGGCTTTTTTCTTCGGGCTGATGTTCCTCGCCGAAGTTTTCCTCATCATGCTGTTCGGCGTGGACTTCCGCTACGTGCAGGCGCCCTACATCACCACGACGTGGAATTTCGGCGCGATCGCGGTGCCGCTGCGGCTTGCCGTGCCGTTCGCCGGCGCGCTGCTCATGCTGCTCGCGCTGGAGTTGTTTCTGAAAAAGACGTTCATCGGCCGCGCCGTCGTCGCAGTGGCGCAGGACCCGTTCGCGCTGCGGCTGGTCGGGGCGTCGCCGGTGCGTATCAAACGCATCGCGTTCGGCATCGCCTGCGCCAGCGCGGCGATGGCCGGCGCTTTCATCATCGTCATTCAGCCTCTGCAGCCTGCTATCGGCCGCGATCTCATCGGCCGCGTCTTCGCGATCTGCGTCTTTGGCGGCCTCGGCAGCCTACCGGGCACGATCGTCGCGGCGATTTCCCTGGGCCTGGTCGAGAACCTTTCCACGATCTTCATCGGCGCCTCGTGGTCACCCGCGGTCGCGTTCGGCGTCCTGCTGGCGACGCTCGCGTGGCGGCCCTCCGGCCTGTTCGGGCGGGGCTGACGCGTCATGGGGAACTGGAGTTTCATCGCCGTCGCCGCTGGCATCGCCGCGCTCGTCTTCGGCGTCGCCGCGTGGCTCAACATGGATTACTTCTTCTTCGCCGGCTACGTCGTCCTCCAATACGTCGTGCTGGCGACCGCATGGAACATTCTGGGCGGCTATACCGGTTATATGAATCTCGGCGTCTCGACGTTCTTCGCGCTCGGCGCCTACACGACCGTCGCGCTGGTGACCGCGTTCAAGCTGCCGTTGCCGGCGACGATACCAGCAGCCGCCGTTGTTTCGGGGCTGGTCGGATTGGGCATGGGCTATCTGACGCTGCGGTTCAAAGGCATCTTTTTCGCCATCGCGACGCTGGCGCTGGCCGTCGTCACCGAAACCTTCATCACCAACTGGGACTATGTCGGCGGCTCGGCGGGCGTCTATCTGCTCCACCCCAAGCGCGGTCCGTGGTTCGGCAGCTTCATCGAATATCTGTTTCTGCTGATGCTGATCGTCGCGACGTTCTCGGTCATCGTGGCGCGCGCAGTGGAGCGCTCATCGCTGGGCTACGGCTTTGCCGCGATCCGCGACGATGAAGTCGCGGCCGAAGCGACCGGCGTGCCCACCTTGCGCCTGAAACTCGTGGCCACCAGCATCAGCGGCGCGCTGATGGGAATGGCCGGCGCCCCGCTGCCGTATTATGTCAGCTTTCTCGAGCCCGCTTCTGCTTTCAATCTCGCCTATGCCGTCAACACCATCGCGATGGCGATGATCGGCGGCACCAAGACCTGGCTTGGCCCACTGATCGGCTCGCTGCTGCTCGCGACCGTGCAGCAGATCGCGACCGTGACCATCTCGTCCGAGGTCAACCTGCTGGTCGTCGGCGGCCTCTTGGTCGGCTTCGTGATGCTGGCGCCCAACGGCATCGTCGGCCTGTTGCGCCGCCGCTGATCCCGGACGGATGGGCCGCACGACTATTAAATCTATATGATACGGCGGCCTTTTCTGTCTCGAATTCCTACGTCCCGGCCGACAGATTCACTTCGGCGCAGGGCCTCCGCGAGGGGCTTGCCGAGGCGAATTCATGGGCCACAGGGTTGTAACGATTGTTGCTTTCGCGGCCCTAACGGCCGCGGGAATGCCGGGCGCCGCCGGGGCGGAGAATTCCGACATCGTCGTCCGGCGCGCGTCGCAGCGGACCAATTTCACCAACGACGAAATCAGCGACGGCTTCTACAGAACCGCGTTTCGCGCCGAGCTGCAGTTTGATCTGCCGGTCGAGCGCGTCCGTAAATTCGACGAGCCGGTCCGGGTGTTTGTGGTCAACGGCGGCAAGCCCGATCGTGGCGCGGAAATCGCGGCGATCGTCGCGGACATCCGCGCCCACGTGAATCATCTCGACGTGGCGATCACGACCGACCGCGCACGAGCAAATCTTCTGGTGATGCTGGTGGAGACATCCGACTTCGGCCGGACAATCCGCTCCCGCTACGGCGCCACCGACAGCAAGAAGATTCAAAACGCGCTGCAACCGCAGTGCCTTTCGGGGATCGGCAAGGATGCGAGCTTTCGCATCCGGCGCGCCGAGGTCATTCTTCCGGTCGACGCCGGGGATTTCCGGTTTCGCGATTGCGCCTACGAGGAATTGCTACAGGCGCTCGGGCTCATCAACGACGACAACTCGATCCCCTGGACGATGTTCAATGACGACGTCCAGATGGGCTTCTTCGATATTTACGATCAATATCTCGCAAATACGCTCTACGACCCTCGCATCCGGCCCGGCATGACCAAACGCGAGGTCGAGAGACTCCTGCCGAACGTGCTGCCGACGGTGCGCGCGTGGGTAGCCAATGCGAACCCGGAAAAGGCCCAGCAGGAATCGCGGGAAGGCGTCAGCGTCAATCAACCGTGACGCTTTATCTTATCCGCGCCGACGGCTGAAATTCAGCCAGCCCGTTCAGCGCTTGGGCGTCGAGACCTTCGCCGATGAAGAGGAAAATTCCGTAATTCTGTAATCTGCTGCCTGCGCCGGCAGACGATTGTGACCTTGATTGTATTTCACGGTCTGCACCGAACCGTTATACTTTGACGGGGCGCTCGTTCCTCCGCCTCCTGCCTGCGCGGACACGAGCGAACCCAACGACATCAGTGCTATCGAAGCGGCGATCACGGCGATGTTTTTGCACATCGGCCCCTCCATTATTTTACGGCAGCGGTCGGCGTTTCCCGTTTGTCTTTTTGTTAACGTCGAATATGAGCCGCATTGTCTGACTGCGCAATGAACAACCCGTTGCCGCTCACAAATTGCGCAAGCATCAGCCGGCGGCCAAAAAAACGATCAGAACCTCATGGTGCGATGCGACAGAAGCGGGCGATTCCCCGCCGGGCTGCGACGGCGTGACAGTTCGACGACGCCCGGCAAAGCCCATTGTGCAGTGCGAGACGACACCGCCCAGGTCGGGTTGCGAAGATGCATCGGGCCTTGGGGCGAAGATGCAAATTGACAAAGCCGATTAAATGGATGGAGCTTAACTGACCGCGCCCACGGGCCCGCTTTTCTCCGAGGCACCCGGAACATGACGCTTACCGACGCTTCAGCCACCACGGCAGCGCCGCGCACATCGCGCGACCTCCGAGACATGTCGGCACGGGAAATCGCAGCCGGCATCGCCGCCGGGGATTTCTCGTCGCTCGAAGCCGTCGAGCATTTCGTGGCGCGGCTTCACGCCGTCAACGGCAAGCTCAATGCCGTCACCGTCGATCTGTCGGAGAGTGCGCGCCAGGCCGCGGCGGATATCGACAAGGCCCGCGCGCGCGGCGAGAAGCTGCCGCCGTTGGCCGGACTGCCGGTAACAATCAAGGAATGTTTCGATCTCGCCGGCACTGCGTCGACATTCGGGCTGACGACGCGCCGCGGCGAAATCGAAACCCGCGACGATCCCTACGTCGCGGCGCTGCGAGCCGCGGGCGCGATTCCGATCGCCAAGACCAATCTGCCGCAGCTCATGATCTTCACGGAGACCGACAATCCGCTTTACGGCCGCACCAACAATCCGTGGAATCTGGAAAGATCGTGCGGCGGCAGCAGCGGCGGCGAAGGGGCCGTCATTGCTGCCGGCGCTTCGCCGCTTGGGCTCGGCAACGACATCGGCGGCTCGTTGCGTGTTCCCGCGGCTTTTTGCGGAATCACGTCGATCCGGCCGACCGCGGGCCGGACACCCGACCATTGCGCGCACGGCCTGCCGGTCGGCCAGACCGCGATCGTCAGCCAGGTCGGACCGATGGCACGACGCGTGGAAGACCTGGTCTTCGGATTGCGGGTGCTCGACCGGGCCCGCGATCCGTATGTTGTTCCCGGGCCGGAGTTGGGGGATCCGGCGGCCGTCGATCTGACCCGGTTGCGCTTTGCCACGTTCACGGACGACGGTGAGTTTCCGGTAGCGCCCGCTGCCCGCCGCGCCGTCGTCGAAGCCTGCGCGGCGCTGACCGCGGCGGGAGCGCGCGAGATCGATTGGAAACCGCCGCCCCTGAGCCGCGCGACCGATCTGCTTTTTGCGGCGCTCTCCGCCGATCGCACGCAAACGTTCCGGCGGCTGCTGCGCGGTAACGAGGTAGATCCCCGCGTTCGCGCGCTCCAGTTGGCCGCGGGATTGCCGCTGTGGCTGCGCAGCATTGCCGGTTTTGCGTTCGACGTTCGCGGCCAACGGCGCACGGTCAGGGACCTGCGGCGCTTTGCTTCCGGCAGCGCCGACGAATATTGGCAGACCATCGAGGCCATCGCCGATTTCCGCAACGAGCTGTTGCGATCGTTCGAAACCGCCGATGGCGGTCCGATCGACGTCGTTGTTTGTCCGGCCTACGCGCTGCCGGCGGTACGGCACGGCGCCACCGAACTGATGCCGATACCGGGCGCCTACACACCCATCGCGAATGTGAGCGGCTTTCCCGCAGGCGTCGTGCCGGTGACGCGCGTACGCCCCGGGGAGGAAAGCGACCGGCCCGCGAGCCGCGACGCCGTCGATCTCGTGGCGCGGGAATGCGAACGGGACAGTGCCGGCCTGCCGATCGGCGTGCAGGTGATTGCACGGCCGTGGCGCGACCATGTCGCGCTCGCCGCCATGGCGGCGATCGAAACGGCTGCAAGGAAAACGCCGGACTACCCGGAGCGCCCCCCGCTATGAACGAGACATTGCCCGGCGTGACGAGCATGCGCGGCATTTTCGACGCGCAGCGGGCGGCGTTCCTGCGCGCGGGAGCGCCGTCGCTGCAGCAGCGGCGCGCCGACCTGAAGAAACTCGGTGACGCGATCGGTCGCAGTGACGATCGTCTGGCGGCGGCGATCTCGGCCGATTTCGGCAATCGTTCGCGCCACGAAACCGAACTCGGCGAAGTCTTTCCGGCGCAGGCGGCGATCCGCAACACGCTGCGCCATCTTGCCGGCTGGATGCGGCCGAAGCGGGTATCCGTCGGGCTGGAATTGGCGCCTGCGTCTGCCCGCATTCTTTATCAGCCGGTCGGCGTCGTCGGCATCATCAGCCCGTGGAACTATCCGTTCAACCTCGCGATCGTGCCGCTTGTCGCGGCGCTCGCGGCCGGCAATCGCGTCATGCTCAAGCCGTCCGAGCTGACGCCGCGCACGTCCGACTTTCTGGCCGATCTGCTCGCCGGTTTGTTTCCGGCCGATCAGGTCGCGACCGTCATCGGCGGACCTGAGGTCGGCCAGGCTTTTGCGCGGCTGCCGTTCGACCATCTGCTTTATACGGGCTCGACAGCCGTAGGGCGGCTGATCATGCAGGCCGCGGCCGAGAATCTGACGCCGGTGACGCTGGAACTCGGCGGCAAGTCGCCCTGCATCCTCGGCGAGGACGCGGTCCTGCCGAGCGCAGTCGAAAGCATCGTCTATGGCAAGCTCCTCAACGCCGGCCAGACCTGCATCGCCCCGGATTACGTCATGCTGCCGGAGCACGCCCTCGACGAATTCGTCGGGCTGGCGACGCGCACCGTGCAAAAATTTTATCCGACGCTGGCGCGCAATCCCGATTACAGCTCGATCGTCAACGAGCGGCATTACCGGCGCATCGCTCAATACGTGGCCGACGCCAAATCGAGCGGCGCCCGCGTCATCGAGATCAATCCGGCGCAAGAGACGCTGACCGCCGAGACGCGCAAGCTCGTGCCGACGCTTGTGATCGAGCCGGGCGACGATCTTGCCGTCATGCGCGAGGAAATCTTCGGACCGGTGCTGCCGATCAAAACCTATCGCGGGATCGATCAGGCCATCGATTACGTGAATAACCACCCACGGCCGCTTGCGCTTTACTATTTCGGCGCCGACGCGGCGAAGCGCGACGAGGTGCTGCGGCGGACGATTTCGGGCGGCGCCTCGGTCAACACCACGTTGTTTCATTTCGCCGCGGAGAATCTGCCGTTCGGCGGCGTCGGCGCGTCGGGGATCGGCGCCTATCACGGGGAGTTTGGATTCCAGACCTTCTCGCACCGCCGCGGCGTGTTCCTGCAAAGCCGCCTCAATGCCTCGCGTTTTCTCTATCCGCCGTTCGGGCGCCTCACCGACCTGATGTTGAAGATTCTCAAGCGCGGCTGATGCCGGGCGCCGCGCCGGGTGCAGCCGCGCGATCCGTCCGGGCGCCGCGATGGAACGCCGCCGTCAGCCGTGTTAGCACCGACATCTTTCTCAGGTTTGTTCCCCACGAGTTACATCCGGCCCCGCGACCATGCACGAGCCATCAACGTTCATCGAGAAGCATGGCTTATGGAGCGACACGCAATCCCAGCTCGCCTCGGAAGTCCTGGAGCGCGTCAAGGCCGAGAAGCTGCGTTTCGTCCGGCTCGCCTGGGGCGACACCCACGGCTATTCGCGCGCGAAAACGCTGACCGTGCCGGCCTTCGTTTCCGCCCTGACCGCCGGCTACAATATCGGCGTCGCCACGACGACGCTCGATTCCGCCGGCGCACGCGTCTTCGCTTCGTTCACGCGCGGCGGCGGCATGGGGCTCGACGAGATGACGGGCTCGCCCAACCTGACCATCGTCGCCGATCCGTCGACTTTCCGCACGCTGCCGTGGGCGCCGGGCGTCGGCTGGATTCTCGGTGACGAATATTTCAACGACGGCAGGCCGTTTCATTTCTCCCCGCGCCAGCTTTTGCGCCGG
This sequence comes from uncultured Alphaproteobacteria bacterium, assembly GCA_963850245.1. Classification (GTDB taxonomy): domain Bacteria; phylum Pseudomonadota; class Alphaproteobacteria; order Rhizobiales; family Xanthobacteraceae; genus BOG-931. The sequence goes on from CAWKLA010000009.1 coordinate 56,188, forward strand.
GAACTCGGGCGGCTCAGGGAACGAGGCTTTAATTGCACCGTCGGTCCAGAGATCGAGTGGTATCTGCTGCGCGTCGCCGAGGATCGTCTTGGCGACGACAATATCGGCGCGCCGGGAATCCGCGGCCGCCCGGTCGCCGTCCATCCGGTCGAACCCGGCTATCACTACCACTCCGAATCCAACATGGATTTGATGCAGCCGGTGTTCGACGCGCTCGGCGAGGCCTTCGAAGAATTGGGGCTGGGGCTGCGCTCGATCGAAAACGAATGGGGCCCGGGACAAGTCGAATGCACGTTCGCGCCGGGCGCAGCTCTCGAAGCGGCCGACAACGTGCTGCTGTTCCGCACCGCCACCCGGCAAATCTGCCGGCGGCTTGGTTACTTCGCGACGTTCATGTGCAGACCGGCGCTGAAAGGATTTTATTCGAGCGGCTGGCATCTGCATCAGTCGCTGACAGACGCGGCCAGCGGCGCCAATCTGTTCATGCCGCAGAAACTAGGCGAAATCCTCTCGCCGCTCGGCCAATCGTATCTGGCGGGGCTTCTCCAATATGCCGTGCCCGGCACGGTTTTCGCCACGCCGACGGTCAACGGCTATCGTCGCTTCAGGCCAAACTCGCTGGCGCCCGATCGAGCGACATGGGGGTACGATCATCGCGGCGCCATGATCCGGGTGCTCGGCGGCCCCGCCGATCGCGCGACGCGGCTGGAGAACCGCATCGGCGAGCCGGCCGCCAACCCCTATCTCTATATTCTGTCGCAAATCGTCGCCGGCACTGCCGGCATCGACGGCAAGCTTGGGCTGCCGCCGCCGAGCGACGAACCGTACGCCGCCGAGCGCCCGATGCTGCCGAAAAGCCTTCCGGAAGCGCTCGATGCGCTCGAGAAAGAGCCGTTGTTCCGCCGTGCGCTCGGCGATACTTTCATCGACTATTTCGTCAAGCTCAAGCGAAGCGAAGCCGGCCGATATTTGCGCTCGCTGGAGGCCGGCGCGACGGCATCAGGCGACGAGCCGAGCGCGTGGGAACAGAATGAGTATTTCGATTTCTTCTGAGCCTTGCTGGACCGAAATCGGCTCGGCTCGCGGAATGAGGAGCGCAGCATGACGGCGCTGGAAAAGATCGGACCGCCCCCGACACCGCTCGGCGGGACCGCGCTCTACGATTGGGATTATCTGGTCCAGGAGGACAAGGCGCACCGGCTGATCTATACCGATCCGGCCATCTTCCAGGCCGAGATGACCCGCATTTTCGGCGGTACCTGGACGTATCTCGCCCACGAAAGCGAAATCCCGCAGGCAAACGATTTCATCACGCGGCGGATGGGTTTGCGTCCGCTCATCATCGTGCGCGACGCCGAAGGGCAGATCCGCGCGCTCTACAACCGCTGCACCCATCGCGGCACGACTCTCTGCCGCTGGGAGAAGGGCAACAGCAAGTCGTTCCAGTGCCCCTATCACGGCTGGAATTTCCTCAACACCGGCAAGCTGCGCGGGGTGCCGTGGCCGGACGGCTATGCCGCCGACCTGCGCGACGCGAAATACAATCTCGCCCAGGTGCCGCGCGTTGAATCCTATCGCGGATTCATTTTCGGCACGCTCAATATGGATGCGCTGCCGCTGACCGAGCACCTTGGATCGATCGCAAAGATCATCGACGAATGGCTCGATCGCAATCCCGGCGGCAAGGTCGTCGTGTGCGAGGCCAACCGGTTCCGGTACAAGGGCAACTGGAAACTCGCCTACGACAATTCGTGCGACGGCTATCACGTCGCCTATTCGCACCGTTCGCTGCTGGAGACCGAGAACCGGTTTGCCGGCGAGAACGCCAAGGGCATGGCCTATTATCGCAACTCGCCCGACAGCCTGCCGATGTACATGCGCTATACCGGCCACGGCAATCACTTCAAGGACAAGCGGCCGAACCTGGAAAAGCGGCCGGGCGGACTGTGGGCGCTGGAGAGCGCGCATCCCGGCATGGAGCATTACGAAGCCGAGTTCGTCAGGCGCTACGGCGATCGCGCCTTTGCGCTGCTCGATCTCGCCGGCTCCGAGCCCGTCAACATCAACGTCTTTCCGAACCTTTCGTTGCTCGGCAATCACATCCAGGTGTTCGAGCCGGTCAGCGTCGAGGAGACCAACGCCATCTGGTACGGCACCATGATCGTCGACGAAGACGGCAGCCTCGGCGACCAGGCCGTTACCGACATCAACGCGCTGCGGATGCGGACGCAGGAAGGCTTTCCCAATTTCGGCGAAGTCGACGACATCGCCAATTTCGAGCAGATACAGCGCGGCCTGATGGCGATCGAAGACGAGTGGGTCTACATGAATCGCGGCTTCGGCATTCCGGGCCGGATCAAGACCCACGAAGACGGCACGATCACGGCGCCGGCGACCGACGAAGCCTTCATGCGCGAGCATTTCAAGGAATGGAAGCGGCTGATGAAGGCGCACGCGAACCTCGCCATCCAGCGGGAGCCGTGAAGGTGAACGCGCCGGCGCCGCTCGATCCGTCACGCAGTTCGTATTACGTCAACGACGCGCTCTATCGCGACCTCATCGCCAATTTTTCCGACTGGCAGGACGACGCGCGCGCGGTCACCGACGTCGCCGTCCGCGACGAATTCCGCCGGCTGCTGGAGCGCGAGGCGCGGCTCCTCGACCAGCTTCGTTACGACGAGTGGCTCGCCATGTACGCGCCCGAGTGCATCTATTGGGTGCCGTCGACGCCGGCCGGCGGCGACCCGCGGCGCGAGATCGCGGTCATGTTCGATGATCGCCGCCGGCTCGAAGATCGCATCTTCCGGATGCGCACCGGCTTCGCCTGGTCGCAGGCGCCAGCCTCGCGCACGGTGCGGCTTATCACCAACGTCGAAGTATTTGCGGCTCCGCACGCGACGATGCGCGCATGGTGCGGTCGAATTTCCTCATCAGCGAGTTCTGGGGCGACGAGACCCGCTTGCTTGCCGGCTGGGCCGGTCACCGCGTCGTGCGGGGCGAACGCGGCTGGATGATCCAGGCGAAGCAGGTGAACCTGATCGAATGCGATCAGGCGATCCGCAATCCGAGCATCATTCTGTAACATTATCATCGCGCAGGCCGGCCGCGTGACAGCGTTCGGCTATTCGCCCGCGCTTGCCTTTTCCGACGTCTCGCGCTCCGCCTGGGCTCGCTGCTCGACCGGCTTTTCACCGTCGGCGAGGTTATAGGCGGTGCTGACCAGCGCCATGTGCGAGAAGGCTTGCGGGAAATTTCCGACCAGTCGCCGCGCGCACGGATCGTATTCCTCGCTCAGCAATCCGACATCGTTGCGCAATGCCATCAGCCGCCGGAACATGCGTTCGGCATCGGCGGTGCGGCCCTGAAGTATAAAGACGTCGGCCAGCCAGAAACTGCAGGCGAGAAATGCACCTTCACCCGGCGGCAAACCGTCTTCGGTCGCCGCTGTGTCGTACCGGACGACGAAACCGTCGCGCAGCAATCGCCGCTCGATTGCGGCGATGGTTCCCTCCACGCGCGGATCGGACACCGGCAGGAAGCCGACGCACGGTATGAGCAGCAAGCTGGCATCGAGATATTTCGATCCATAGGATTGCACGAAGCTGCCAAGGGATTGGTCGAAGCCTTTGGTGCACACGTCCTCGCAAATCTCGTCGCGCAATCTCCGCCACGCATCCAGCGGCCCCTCCAGTCCGAAAGTCTCCGCGCTCCGGATCGCGCGATCGAACGCGACCCAGGCCATGACCTTGGAATGGGTGAAATGCTGCGGCGGGCCGCGAACTTCCCAGATCCCCTCGTCGGGCTCCCGCCAGATTTTTTGCAGGTGTTCGAGAAAGGCGAGCTGCGCCGCCCAGCCCGACGAGTTGGTCGACAATCCGCTCCGCCGCGCCTGGTGATGGACGTCCATGATCTCGCCGAAGATGTCGAGCTGAAGCTGGCTGTGAGCGGCGTTGCCGAAGCGCACCGGCGCCGAATTTTCGTAACCCGGCAGCCAAGGCGCGATCCATTCGGTCAGCCGCCGCTCGCCGGCGATGCCGTACATGATCTGCAACTGGCCCGGACTGCCGGCTACCGCGCGCAACAGCCATTCGCGCCATGCCTGCGCCTCGTCGAAGTAACCGGCACGCATCGCGCCGAGCAGAACCAGCGTGGCGTCGCGCAGCCAGCAGTAGCGATAGTCCCAGTTGCGCTCGCCGCCGATTTTTTCCGGCAGCGATGCGGTGGGAGCGGCGACCATGCCGCCTGTCGGCGCGTAGGTCAGCGCCTTGAGCGTCAGCATGGAGCGCAGCACGGCGTCCGACCACTCGCCGGCGGGCCGGCATTTTGCCGACCAGTCCCGCCAAAACGTCTCGGTGTCGTGAAGCGCCGTGACTGGATCAAATCCGGCCTGCAACGGCCGATGCGACGGGAAATAGCTCAGGACAAACGGAATGGTCTCGCCGGCGGAGACGGTGAATTCGCCGATCGTGGTCATATCCTCGCCGCGCAAATGCACCGGCGTGCGCAGGGTCAGCATATCGGGGCCGGCGACGGCGCGAAGCGTTCCGTCTTCGAGCCGGGTCACCCAGGGCACGATCGCGCCGTATCCGAAACGCAGGATGAACTCGGCGCGCATGGTCAGCCTGCCGCGCGTACCCACGACCAGACGGACGATGGTCGAATGGCGCCCCGCGAGCGGCATGAAATCGATCAGCGTGGCGGCGCCGTCGTCGGTTTCGAATAGCGTCTCCAGCACGAGGGTATGCGGCCGGTAGCGGCGTGTGATCGTGGCCTGCCCCCGAGGCGCGATCAGCCAGCGGCCATGTTCGGGTGAACCGAGCAGCGCCGCAAAACAGGCCTCCGAATCGAAACGCGGGCAGCACAGCCAGTCGATCGATCCCTCGCGGGAGACCAGCGCCGCCGTCCTGCAATCGCCGATGATCGCGTAATCTTCGATGCGCGCCATGTCAGGAAAACATGTCAGGAAAAGTCGACGATGACCTTGATGTCATCGGGCTGTGGCCGCAGCGACAGCGTCCACTGTTCGACCGGCTCGCGTCGCGTGATCAGGGCGTTCAGCCAGGCCTTGTCCGCCTTTCGCAACACGTCGGCGGCCATTTCATAGTGCAGCCGGTTGGCGTTGACGGTGCCGAAGACGGTCGCGTTGTCGAGCACCATCGTCCGATTGAGCGCTCCCACGTCGACATCGAAGTCGTGACCGGGCTGGGTGACGCCGACCAGGCAAACGATACCGCTCGCCGCGGTACTGCCGAGAACCTCGCGGACCACGCCGGGCGCGCCGCTGCATTCGAAGAGCAAATCGGGCTTGATCCCGACATCGGCGAGCGTGTCCGAGTGGTAGGTGCCGCCAAGCTGCCGCACCAGTTGCCGCTTCTTCGGGTTCTCATGGTGATCGAGTACGTGAACGTCGAGGCGACGCTGTGCGCCCATGAGCGCAGCGAGTAGCCCGATCGTACCGGCGCCGGTGACCAGCATCGTTTTCGGGTACCAGGAGCGCGAGCGTTCGCCGATTCGCTCGGTGTGATCCCACGCCTTGGCGACAATGCTGGTCGGTTCGAGCAGCACGCCGGCGATGCCGAGTGACTCGTCGACCTTGATCAGAAAGTCCGGCTCGATCCGGAAAAACTCCGATCCGTAGCCGTTGCGCTCCTTGATGCCGCGTTCCGTGTAAAGGCCGTTGCGGCACATGTCCCACTCGCAGGCGGCGCACGCAGAGCATGGAACCGGATCGGGGCGGCGCACGATGCCGACAACAAGATCGCCGGCCCTTAAGTCGAAGCCCGCCGGCGCTTCCCGCACGATGCCGAGAGATTCATGACCGATTACCAACCGCGTTTGACCGGGCGGCGCCCAGCCATAATGTCCGGCAACGATCTCGCGATCGGTGCCGCACACGCCGATCGCCAGCGCGCGCACCAGCACAGCTCCGTCCGAAAGCGGCGGATCGGCGACGTCGTCGACCCGCGCCGAATTGGCGATACCAGGCGCAACGGTGAGTGCCCGCATGGAACTGTTCCGAATGATCTAAATTTTTATTCGAGCGACACGCACGCGCCCGGCACGGAATCAATCGACGGTCGTCGCAAAAGTTCCAATGACGGAACCAAACGCGCGTGTCGGGGTTTTTGGTGCGCGCGCCCAAAGTCCGCGTCCGCGATATCAAATTGCTTTGACGGGAACATTGGATGGAACCGATCGGCCGCAAGCGCTGGGCCATAGCGGAAGGATACATTCCTTCGCAAAGTTCGTTTTCCGACCGCGCGCTGATTTCCCACGAGACCGCCTGCATTCTCAATGCCGGCGACCGCGACGCCCACGTGGCGATCACCATATTCTTCGCTGACCGCGAGCCCGTGGGACCGTACCGCGTAACGGTTGCGGCGCGCCGAACGCTGCATTTGCGCTTCAACGATCTGAAAGAGCCCGCGGCAATTCCGCGCGATACCGATTATTCGTCAGTCTTCGAATCGGACGTGGCGATCGTGGTGCAGCACACGCGTCTCGACAGCCGGCACGCCGAAGTGAGTTTGCTTTCGACAATCGCCTACGGCGACGCATAGAGACTGACGCACGACGCATAGAGACTTCGGCTCTTTCAATAACATTGCATCGAGAATTTCTTACAAAATTGCATCGTGAAGTTCCTTTTGTCTTCAATGATGATCCCGCACCTTCGCGCACAATCGCGCTCGAACAATCATGAACGAATATAAAAAATGGAACCGAAGGCGACGCCAGTTCGTTGTTGGAGCGCGGAACCTGGAGGTAGATCCTGTGACAGTGATCGTCGTTTCCAACCGTGTCATGCGCGCAAAATCGGACGAGCCGGTTACCGGTGGATTGGCGGCAGCGCTGATCCCGATGGTCAAGGATTCCGGTGCGATCTGGGTCGGCTCGAGCGGAGAGACCGCTGACGAGGCGAACAGTCACGATCCAATCGCCCGCATGGAGACGCTCGGCAGAGGCGCGCTCGCCACCGTGGACATGCCGGCCAAACACTATCGCGGCTATTACGAAGGCTTCGCCAATTCGGCGTTGTGGCCGGCGCTGCACTCGCGATCCGATCTCATTCAGGTCACGACCGACGAATACGCGTCATACCGGGAAATCAACAGTTTCATGGCCCGTGCGCTGCTGCGCTTCTCGGGGCCGGATGCGGCGTTCTGGATTCAGGACTATCACTTCCTGCCGCTCGGCGCGGAGATGCGCCGGTTGCACATCGGCGGCCCGATCGGATTTTTTCTGCACACGCCCTGGGCCGACCGCCGGACCATGGCGGCGGTGCCCAATCATGCCGATCTCGTCAATGCCATGCTCGCATACGATCTTGTCGGATTCCAAACCGACGAGGACCGTCAGAATTTCGAGGACTATCTCCAATATGAGCTTGGCATCAGCGTGGTGGATGGAACCGTCGCGTCGCCATTCGGCACGACGCAGCTCGCCACGTTCCCGATCGGTATCGATGTCGAGGAGTTCAGCGATCGCGCGACCCGGGCGATCGCCCGCGCCGACGTGGCGCGCCTGCTGGCGAGCATGCAAGGCGCGAAGCTCGTTCTCGGCGTCGACCGCCTCGACTATTCGAAAGGCCTCGCCAACCGCGTGCGCGCGTTCGATCGCATGATCGAGATCGAACCGCAGCTCAAGCGCACAGTGTCGATGCTGCAGGTGGCCGTCGTCACCCGCGGCGCCATCCGCGCCTATCGCGATCTCAAGACCGAGCTCGCCGCGTTGATCGGCGAAGTCAACGGCCGTCACGGCGAGGTCGACTGGACGCCGATCCGCTACCTCAACAAGAGCTTCTCGCAACTGACGCTTGCCGGCTTTTACCGGACAGCGCATGTCGGCCTCGTCACGCCGCTGCAGGACGGCATGAATCTCGTGGCCAAGGAATACGTTGCGGCGCAGAACCCGTTCGACCCGGGCGTGCTGGTGCTGTCGGAATTCGCCGGCGCCGCCAAGCAGCTCGACGCCGCGCTGCTGGTCAATCCCCACGACATCGAGGGCATGGCGCATCAGATCGCGGCCGCTCTCACCATGCGCCTCGACGAACGGCGCGAGCGCTGGCACGCGATGATCGCGAAGCTCAAGGCGTCATCGGTGCAGGCCTGGTTCGCCGACTTTCTGCGCGCTTTGGAAGACGCGCGCCGCCTCCCCTCGCTCCTTCCGGCGGTGCGGCCGGCGAAAGTGGTCGATCTTTCCAGCCGCAGCGCGCGGCAGCACTGAGGGCGCAGCAGGCGCCCTCATCGGGCGGCGAGCGCGTTCATCGGCCAGCAAGCGCCGTCATCGGGCAGTGAGCGCCGTCATCGGGCAGTGAGCGCCTTTATCGCGCAGTAAGCGCCTTGGACTTGATCGCGTGAATTTTCTCCAGCCCGGCCTCGCGGGCGGCCTCCTGCAACGAATGCCGGATCTCGTCGCGTTTCTCGTGGATGGAGGCGATCGCCAGTCCGGTCGCTACGCCCAAACCGACCAGCGCCGCTTCGGAAAGCTGCAAGCTCGCCTCGACGGTTTCCGGAACCGCGTCGGTCGCACCGAGCGCATAGAGGTGACGGGCATGATCGGCGTCGCGGGCACGCGAGACAATGAGGACATCAGGCCGCATCTCGCGCACATGCGCGACCACCTCATCGATCTGAGCCGGAGAGTGGATGGTGATGATGACGCCTGCTGCCGTGGCAAGCCCGCAGGACTCCAGAAAATTCGGATCGGCCGCGTCGCCGTAATAAACGTCATGAGCATCGCGGCGATCGCGCGTGACGGTCGCCGCGTCGGAATCGGCGGCGATATAGGAAATTCCGTGTTCCTTTAGCAGCGAGCACACGACCTTGCCGACGCGCCCGTAGCCGACGACGATCGCGTGGCCTCGTCCGGCGGTGGGCCGCGCGCTCAGTTCGCCGTCGCGATCCGGCTTGATGGGCTGCAGCCGCGCCGCAAGGAAACGTCCGCTCATCGATAGAACCGGCGTCAGCGCCATCGTGACCGAGGTCACCGCCAGCGTGAAGCTCGCGATGCGGGGATCGACCAGGCCGGCCGTTGCCGCCACGCCAAGGCCGACGAACGCAAACTCGCCGCCAGGGCCAAGCAGCAGGCCGGTTTCAACCGCGACCGGCCACGACAAACGAAAGAGTTTGCCGAGCACCGTCAACAAAATCGACTTGAGTGCGATCAGGCCGACGACACTGCCGAGCAGCAGGAGCGGCTCGCGTACGAATTCACGGAAGTCGATGCTCATCCCGACGGTGAAGAAAAAGATGCCGAGCAGGATGCCCTTGAAGGGCGCGACGGTCGCTTCGATGGCTTTCCGGTATTCGGTCTCCGCCAGCAGCAATCCGGCGATGAAAGCACCCAGCGCCATCGACATGCCGGCCTGGTTCGCGATCACACCGGCGGCGACGATCACGAACAGGACGGCGGCGATGAAGAGTTCGCTGGAGCGCGCCAGCGCAACCAGCCGGAACAGCGGACGCAGCAGGACGCGCCCGAAAGCGACGATGACGACGACCGCGGCCGCGGCCTGCAACAGCGCCGTGGCGAGGCTTCTGAAAATCGATTCGCCGCTGTGTGCAGCCAGGATCGAGACAAACAGCAGGATCGGAATGACGGCAAGATCCTGCGCGAGCAGAACCGAGAAGCTCGCCCGTCCGACGCTCGAAGTCAGGCGTTCCTGGCTGGACAGGAGTTCAAGCACGATGGCGGTTGACGACAGCGAGAGACACGCGCCGACAATGATCGCCTCCGAGGGACTCCGTTTGAGGGCGATCGCGCCGCCGGCGATCAACGCGGTGGTGAGCAGCACTTGCAGACCGCCGAGACCTAGCACCAGGCGGCGCATGGCGGACAACCGTGCCAGCGACAGTTCAAGACCGATCAGAAACAGGAGGAAGACGACACCGAGTTCCGCAAAACCGGAGACGTTTTCGGCGTCGGTGACGGTGACCCAATAAAGCCCCGGGATGACATGGGTGAGCGAGCCGAGACCGAGGGGGCCCAAAAGCGCGCCGGCACCGAGATAGCCGAGCACCGGATTGACGCCGCCCCGCAACACTAGCGGCACGACCACGCCCGCGGTCCCCAGCACGACCAGGGCGTCGCTGTAGGCGGCCATATGGGTAGTTCCGACCACAAAGTCCTCCGATTCCCGTAGCTACCGGACCCTTGTAACCCGTTCAGGCGACTGGGCGAACTCACACAGCCCGTAGGCGCTTCATTTACAACCCGGCCAGCGATTGGCTCGAAATCGCGGTGACTTGGCGAACCGGGGGAAACTCTGGCGCGATATTGTGGTTAGGCGATTCGCGGCCGTGCTGCCGACCGCTGTCAGCGTCCCGGCGTGAACGACATGAAGCGAACGACGACATGAAGCTCTTTCAGTGCCAGAACTGCGGCCTGCCGCTTTATTTCGAAAATACGCGCTGCGAACGCTGCGGGCTGTCGCTCGGTTATTTGCCGGACCGGGAGACGATCACTGCGCTGAAGCCGGACGAGAGCGCCAGCACCGCCGAGCAGACGCTGTGGCGGGCGCTCGCCGACACGAATCTCTATCGCTATTGCGCGAACGCCACTTACGGCGTGTGCAACTGGCTCGTGCCGGCGGCGGCGCCGGACATCTACTGCGCGGCGTGCCGCCACAACCGGATGATCCCCGACCTGTCACTACCGGAAAATCTCGACAAGTGGCGGGCGCTCGAAGTGGCGAAGCACCGCTTGTTCTACACGCTGTTTCAGTTTCGCCTGCCGCTCGAGACGCCGGCCGAGAACCCCTCCGGTCTGGGCTTCGAATTTCTGGCCGATGTCGAACCCTCTGGTTCGCCCATCATGACCGGCCATGCCGACGGCGTCATCACGATCAATCTGGCCGAAGCCGACGACGCAGAACGCGAGCGCCGCCGCAATCAGATGGGCGAGCCCTATCGCACGCTGCTCGGTCATTTCCGCCACGAGATCGGGCATTATTATTGGGACCGGCTGGTCGCCGACACGCCGCTTCTCGATGAATTCCGCCGCATCTTCGGCGACGAGCAGCGGGACTATATGACCGCGCTCCAGCAGTATTACGCGCAGGGCGCTCCCGCCGACTGGTCCGAGCGTTTTATTTCGGCGTATGCAAGTTCACACCCTTGGGAGGATTTTGCCGAGACCTGGGCGCACTATTTTCACATGATCGATACGCTCGAAATCGCGCACGTGGCCGGCCTGGCGGTCAATCCAAAGCTGCAACAAAGTCCCGGCGCGGTATTCGATTTCCATCCGCTCGATACCGACATGGCGCATCTGGTCGAGTCGTGGGTGGCGCTGACGTTCGCGGTCAATTCGCTCAATCGCAGCATGGGACTGCACGATTTGTATCCGTTCGTGCTCGGCCCGCTGGCCGTCGCTAAATTAACTTTTGTTCAGCAACTGATCCGGACGTTCTCCCCGCGCAATACCGAGGGCCGGAATAACAAGGAGCCGCGCGCCAAACGAAGCATGCTGCGCCGCTTGCGTCCTGCAATGACGTGAACAGCCGTTTATGTGGCGGTTTGCCCGTACCTTCGATTCACACCGAAATTGCAGGGGTCACGGCATCTCAAGCGCGTTCAGCCATAACGCCGCCTCACTTGGATAGTCTCGGTACTGCCGCAGGCTCGCGCGTCAAGGCGTTTCAGCGCCGGTTGCGAACAAAAACGTCTTGAACTTTAACAAGTTGCACCCTGTAATGCGGCCCGCATGGGGGATCGTAGTTCAGCAATGACCCAAACCGCTTCAAGCGGGCTGTCTGCCGGCACGATCTCCTGGATCACGGCGACGGCCATTGTTGTCGCCGACACCATCGGCGTCGGCGTTTTCACCAGCCTCGGTTTTCAGGTCATCGACATAACGTCAGGTTTCTCGCTGTTGCTGCTATGGGTCGTCGGCGGAATCGTCGCGATCTGCGGGGCGATTTGCTACGCCGAACTTGCAGCGATGCTGCCGCGGTCGAGCGGCGAATATAATTTTCTACGGCGCATCTATCATCCAGCATTTGGTTTCGTAGCCGGCTGGCTGTCGGCGACCGTCGGGTTCGCGGCGCCGACGGCGCTTGCCGGCATGGCGTTCGGCTCATACCTCACAGCCAGCCTGCCGAACTTGGCGCCGCCGCCGGCGTTTCTCGAACCCATCGGCGGATGGCCGACGGCGTTCGGGCTTGGCGCGATCTGGATCGCCGCCCTGGTGCATTTGTCCGGCCTGCGCGCCGGCGGCGTCTATCACAATGCCTGGACCGCCCTGAAGCTGATCCTCATTGTGGCCTTCATCATCGCCGGATTGGCGCTCGGCGACACGCAACAGATTTCCTTCGCGCCCAGCGCCGTGGACCTCGTCCATATCGCCGGCGCGCCTTTCGCCATCAGCCTCGTGTTCGTGATGTATTCCTATTCAGGCTGGAACGCGGCGATCTATATCGGCGGCGAAATACAGGACCCGAACCGCAACGTCCCGCGCGCACTGTTCGTGGGCACTTTGATCGTGATCGTCCTTTATGTCGCGCTCAACGCCGTGTTCCTGATGACCACGCCGATGAAGGAAATGGCGGGTCAGCTCGACGTCGCCGTCATCGCCGGCAAGCACATTTTCGGCAGCCTCGGCGGCCGCATCGTCGGCGCGCTAATCTGCATCGGGCTTGTTTCCTCGATCAGCGCCATGATCTGGATCGGACCGCGCGTCGCCATGACGATGGGCGAGGACCTGTCAGTGCTGCGGGTATTCTCGCGGCGGTCGAAGCAGGGCGTGCCGGCAGTCGCGATCATCTTCCAGGTTGTGGTATCGAGCCTCCTGCTGCTGACGCAGAGCTTCGAAAAGGTGCTGGATTTCATCCAGTTCAGCCTCACTTTTTGCTCGTTTTTTGCCGTTCTGGGCCTTATCAAGATGCGGATTACCCACCCCCATCTGGCGCGTCCATACCGCGCGTGGGGTTATCCGGTGACGCCGCTTATTTTTCTGAGTGTAACGTTGTTCATGATGTACTATCTCGTCGTCAACCGGCCGCTGCAGTCTCTGGCTGGCTTTGCTATGATGAGCGCCGGACTTCTCGTGTATTACGTCTCCCGCCAGCTATCGAATGTCGTAACCTCGGACGCTTCGCAAACAGTGGCCTGAAAAAGATGTCCATATCCATGCCTAAAATGATCGCGGCGGTCCTTTTGACGGCCACACTGGCGCTCGGTACGTCGCCCGCGCGAAGCGCCGAACCGGCAACGCCTAACGATACCGCGCGATTTTTGGCCGGGTTGCCGCCGTCGGCCGGCTCTCCGCTCGAGCCGCTGACCAAGGACCCGGCATGGCAGCAGCACGCCCGCAATCTCGATGCGATATTTGCGCGCGAGGACAGCTCCACGCTCTCGAAGGTCCGGGCGTTCTCCAAGGAGCACCTGACCGAAAAGCATGACACCATGCTTTACATGTTCAGTGGTCCGGATTTTCTCTATGCGACCTCGTTCTTTCCCACCGCTTCGACATACGTTCTGGCCGGCCTGGAGCCCGCGGGCGAAATTCCGCAACTGACAAGTCTCAGCCGTCAGCAGGTCGACGCCACGCTGCAAAATCTCGAAGTCGCGATGGGGACGCTGCTCAGCTACAGCTTCTTCATCACGCTGAAAATGCAGACCCAATTGCGCAGCGGGCCGGTTTACGGGACGCTCCCGGTCATTCTGGTGTTCATGGCGCGCAGCGGCAAAACCATCCACGAAATCAGCCTGGTGAGCCTGGACGAGCACGGCGAATTCCAGACGCCTGAAGACCCCGCGGCAGCCGGGAGCAACAAGAAACCGGCAAAGCCCCGCAGCGCGGCGCCAGGCGCGAAAGTCGTGTTTTCGAACGGCGACGGTCCGAAGCAGACCCTCTACTATTTCAGCACCAACCTCTCCAACGGCTCCTTCGAGCGAAGCGGCTTTTCGGCCTTCCTGGCGAAGCTCGGTCCGGCCGACAGCTTCATCAAGAGCGCGTCCTATCTTCTGCACGGCGGCGGCTTCAGCAACGTGCGTAACTTCCTGCTGGATCACAGCGCCACGATCATCGAGGACGACAGCGGCGTTCCGCTGGTCTATTTCGATCAGAAAAAATGGCGCCTCCAGCCGTTCGGACGTTACGTCGGCCCGCTCTCGATCTTCAAATACGGCTACCAATCCGGGATGACGGAGCTGTTCCGCAAGGCCGAGCCGCTCGACTTCAAGCTCGGATACCGATTCCGGCGAAATGAATCTAACCTTCTGCTCGCCCAGAAGATCGCGCCGACGACCAGCGACCAGGAATTAACCCCGCATTTACCAGCCGACCAATACCCTGCCGACACTACCGCTCGATCGCAGAAAAAGCCGCGAAAGCGCGTGAATAGCGATTCGACCGGATCTGTTGGCTGCCGTGTCGCGGGAATCTTCCCGTTTTGTTCGAACTCCCCGCCTAAGCCCGGCCGCTAGTGCGTCAAAATGGGGACATAGTCGTCCCCGACACTCGGCGCGTCGGGTGGGGAAAAAGTGCCAGACACAGTTCGTGGACCAACGCTGCGAGCGTTTCGCAGGCCGGATCCGAGTCCGGCTATGCCTGTGCGCGTGCGCCATGTCGCCGCCGAACCGGCGGTGCGGCGACGTCTTGAGCACACCGGGCAACGCCTTGCTCCCTCGCGCGCTCACATTGAAACCCTGCGCGGCCACGTCGAGAACCTGCGCGGCCACATCGCAACCCCACGCGGTCATATCGACCCGCCTCGCAGTCATTTTGCCGACCCGCTCTCGCACTTTCAGCCGAACAGAAAGCCAGCCCGCCGTCTCAGCGACCTAAGAGACAGCCTGGAGCGCCGGCTTCTCCATATCTCGGCAATCCTGTTCTTCGTTGGTTCGGTCGGTTGGTGCTGGCTGGTTTTCAGCGAATTCCGGACCCCGATTCTGGTCTCCCCAGCGGAGGCGACCTATTCGGCGGCAGGCGTCGCAAAGGCCAATTCAGAGATCAACAAATCCGACCCGTTCAGCAGTTCGACCTATGCGCGGGCGAACGATCCGCGCACGACGGGCTCGCTGGGTGCGAATCTTGGCGGCGAGAGTCCGGCGAGCATCGTCGCCCGCGAGTGGAGCCGCCTGCAGCAGACACGCGTCACTGAGCGCGTCCGGGCGCCGGCGCCCGGCAAGCAAGCGCTGGCGCAGGCTCAGACTTTCACCAAACAGGCTCAACCGCCAGCCAAACAGGCTCAAGTTCAGCCGCAAGCGCAGCCTCAAGTCCGGCAAGCCGCCAACGAGCCGAAGCCGAGCCTCAAGCCGCCGGTTCGCCTCGCATCGCTCGAAGACGCACCGCCCCCGGCGGAAGAAATTCCGTCGCACATGCCGTCGAACGTCAGGGCGGTCACGTCGCTGGTGAATTTCGAGACGGCGCCGTTCCCCTATCACGGCACGATGCCGGGAACCGAGCGGCCGTTCCTGAATGCGGGTGACGCCAACCACCGCGGCCACGTCAATTTCCGCGGCCATGTGCTGTGGGAGTCCCAGACCTTCAACGACGACCGTGTGCTCCTGCACATTCCGGCCGGCTTCGATCCTTCGAAGCCCGCGGTCATGGTGGTGTTCTTCCACGGTCACGGCGCCAATCTCGCCACCGACGTGCGCGATCGGCAGCTGGTGCCGGCGCAGATCAGCGCGGCCGGAGCTAACGCGGTATTGGTCGCGCCGCAATTCGCCGTCGACGCCGCCGACTCGAGCGCCGGAAAGTTCTGGGAGCCGAACGGCTTCAAGCGATTCCTCGACGAAGCGGCGGTCAAGCTGGCGCGACAGTACGGCGATCCGCGCGCGGCCTTCACCTTCTCCAGGATGCCGATCGTCATCGTCTCCTACAGCGGCGGCTTCGGGCCGACGCTGGCGGTCCTCGACCGCGGCGGCGTGCGGTCGCGCGTGCGCGGCCTCGTTCTCCTCGACTCGCTTTACGCGGGCATCGACAAGTTCGCCGACTGGATCGCCCAGAACCGATCGACGTTCTTTGTGAGCTCGTACACACCGCACACCGCGCACCACAATGCGGATCTCGAGCGCCTGCTGCGCGAAAAGTCGGTCCCTTACAGCGCGGAGCTGCGGCACGACCACCTCCAGGGCATGGTGTCATTCCTGCCCGCCGGCGACGTGTCGCACCGAAACTTCGTGACGCACGCGTGGGCGGACAATCCGATCAAGGACATCCTGGTGCGGATGGACGATATCGATCCGAAGAACAACACCGCGACGGCGTCCTCAGGCGCTGCATCCTCCACCCGCAACTAACGCGGCTTAACGCCTTCCTCGAAACCGCCATCCTTGCCAGTGCGGCGGGCGGCGAATATCACTGATATTCAGACGCGCTTGCTGCAACTGAAGTAGCGCAGCGCAGTCTCC
Source organism: uncultured Alphaproteobacteria bacterium (assembly GCA_963850245.1). Classification (GTDB taxonomy): domain Bacteria; phylum Pseudomonadota; class Alphaproteobacteria; order Rhizobiales; family Xanthobacteraceae; genus BOG-931. Next base: position 72,549 of record CAWKLA010000009.1, read on the forward strand.
GCGGCGAGAGCGGTCGCGGGACGCTCGACGGGAGAGCTGACGCGTGACGACATCCAAAGGACCCTTCGCTCCGCCGCCGAAGCTGCAGCATGACCTCGCCCGCGCACTGACCTTCTGGGAGGGGCTCAAGCGCCGCGAAGCCGAAATTCCGTTTTGGGATGACGTCAACCTGTCGACGCTGCCAGGCCTTTCGGACCGGCTGGCGATGATCGATGCCACCGACAAACCGGTGCGATTCCGTTTCGGCTTCGGCGTGGTCGGAGAAGAGATCAAGCGGGAATACGGCGCCGATCCAGCGGGTAAATTCCTCGATGAAATCGAGGTGCGGCATCCGCTGCAATTCCTGATTTCTCAATGCAGCGCCACGGTCGAAGGCCGCGCCCTCACCTATTACCAGCATGCGGCGACCGCCGGCGGCTCTCGTGCAGAGCGGGTGATATTCGCGGCTGGTACTGCCGCTGTGGGGAGACGGCCGTATCGGCATGCTGCTGGTTGCGTTCGCATGGGAATAGGCCCGCGAAGCAGCGCCGTGATGTGTTGAGCGTAGCGAGCGACGCTCAGCAAGGCCAAGGCGAGATTGAGTATGGCGGACATTGTCACGCTCACGATCAATCCGTCGATCGATCTATCCGTCTCGGTGGAGCGGGTTGAACCTTTTCACAAGCTCCGCTGCGCCGACGGCCGGCGCGATCCGGGCGGCGGCGGCATCAATGCCGCGCGGGTGATGAAGCGGCTCGGCGCCGATGTCACCGCCCTCTATCCGATCGGCGGAATGCTGGGACAATTGCTGCGCCGCCTGCTCGATCAGGAAGGCGTTCCGGGATTGACCATTCCAGTCGCCGAGGAGACGCGCGAGGACCTCACGGTCATCGAACACGCCACCGGCTTTCAATACCGCTTCGTCCTGCCGGGGCCGCATCTCACCGAAAAGGAATGGAACACCTGCCTCGCCATGACGGTCGAACTCGACCGGCGCACGCGCTTCGTTATCGGCAGCGGCAGCTTGCCGCCCGGTGTTCCCGACGATTTCTACGGCCGCCTTGCCCGGATGGCGAAGCAGGCCGGCCGAAAGTTCGTTGTCGACACTTCGGGGCCGCCACTGCATGCGGCGCTGGAGGCCGGCGTCTATCTCGTCAAGCCGAGTTTGAACGAGTTCAAATTGCTCATCGGCGCGCCGCTCGACACGCAGGCCGACAGGATCAGGGCTTGCCGTTCCCTCATCGACGGCGGCCGCGCCGAAGTCGTCGCACTCACGCTCGGAGAGCAGGGCGCGCTGCTGGTCACCCGCGATCAGGTTCTCCGCGCACCGGCTCTTGCGATCAATCCGATAAGTACTGTGGGCGCCGGCGACAGCTTCCTCGGAGCCATGATCTGGAGTCTGGCTTCCGGCCACCGGATGGAAACAGCGTTTCGCTATGGCGTGGCAGCCGGATCGGCGGCGCTGCTGATGCCGGGAACGGAGCTATGCCGTCGCGAAGACGTCGAACGTCTCATCGATGACGTGAAGATCCAGCAAATTTGAACTGCGGGACCTCGCGTCCGAGCAAGCCCTTTTGCCGCGCGTCTACTGATCGTCATCCAGCAAAGCCGCGGCTCCGAGCAGCGCCGGTAGCGGCCGCACGATGAGATAGGTCGGGATTGCCGCGAGGTAAGATTGCATCCGACCCTTGGTCTCGAACCGCGAACGAAATTCGGACTGTGAAAAGAACGATGCGATCCGCGGTACGATGCCGCCGGCGATATAAATGCCGCCGCGCGCACCCAGCGTCAGGGCGAGATTGCCGGCGACCGTGCCGAGCATCGCGCAAAACAACGCGGTGGCTTCGCGCGCGCGCGGATCCTTGCTCCAGGTCGAGGGGCTGGTGATCTGGTCGGCCGTGTAGGACGCCGCCGGCGTGGCGGTCAATTCGCACCAGGTATTGTAGAGGTTGACCAGGCCGGCGCCGGACAGCACACGCTCGGCCGAAACGTGGTCGTACCGCTTGCGCATGAGGTCGAGAATCACGCTCTCCTGCCCGCTGGCCGGCGCCATGGTGACGTGACCGCCCTCGCTGGCGACGGCAATGGCTCTGCCAGCCGAGAAAACCAGCGCGCTCACGCCAAGCCCGGTACCGGGACCGATCACCCCGACCGGCGCTCCGCTCATCGGCTCGCCGCCGCCGATCTGAATGCGATCCGCCTCCGCAAAGTGCGGCACCGCCGCTGCGTTGGCAGCAAAGTCGTTGATGACGCGAAGCCGTTTGAGACCGAATTGCTGGCGCACCGCCTCAACCGAGAAGGTCCAGGGATGATTGGTCAGCGTCACCTCATCGCCCGTCACCGGCGAGGCAACCGCCAGCACCGCCTGCTCCGGCCGCACCGGCGGGGATTCGGCGGTCAGATACGCCTCGATCGCCTCGGAGAGCGACCCGTAATCGGTCAACAAATATACGCGCGCCGTCGTCATGCCGCCGCCGGGCGCAACCAGCGCGAAGCGGGCATTGGTCGCGCCGATATCGCCAATCAGGCCGACGCCGCTATCGTGTATGGTGGTGACGGTATTCGTCACGGCGCGGTGCTCGCCCTCCTGAATTCATGGCATCGCGCCTCACCGGTCGTCACGCGTCATAGGTCTTTGCACGTCATGAGCCGTTTTCCGCCCGTTTGCTTTGTGCTTCCGCGACGCGCCGCTTGACCGCGAAAAAACTGTCGGGGCTCACGAAGATCGAGTCAATCCCGCACCGCACCGGGACCGAACCCGAAGAAACGCTTGATTGATATCAACCCGAGCCTATGAAATCGGCGTTAGCAATTTATCGTCAATGCTCAGCTTCAGGTCTCCACAATGGCCGACAGTCCGCCGCGCACCGCTTTGCCTCCCGGATTCGTATGGGGCGTTTCAACCTCGAGCTATCAAATCGAGGGGGCCGCCAACGAGGACGGGCGCGGACCGAGTATCTGGGACACCTACAGCCACCATCCCGGGCGTATCGCCAACGGCGATACCGGCGATGTCGCCTGCGATCACTACCATCGCTATCGCGAGGATGTCGGCCTGATGCGCGAACTCGGCATCAAGGCGTATCGCTTTTCGGTGTCGTGGCCGCGGGTCATGCCGGCGGGCCGAGGCGCCGCCAACGAGGCGGGACTTTCGTTCTACGATCGGCTGATCGATGCACTCATCGCGGCGGGGATTGAGCCGTGGCTTTGCCTCTATCACTGGGACCTGCCGCAGGGACTGGAAGACCTCGGCGGCTGGACGAACCGCGACAGCGCGCAATGGTTCGCAGACTATGCCGGACTGATTGGCCACCGCTTTGGCGACCGCGTAAAATACTTCGCCACGTTCAACGAACCGTCGGTGTTCACACTCTACGGCTATTGCATGGGCGGAATGGCGCCGGCGATTTCAGACCTGACGAGCCTGTTGCAAGCCATCCATCACGTGAATCTCGCGCATGGCGCGGCAGTGGACCGGCTGCGCGAAACCGTTCCGGCCGCCTCTATCGGCGCGATACACAATTGCCAACCCTGCCGGCCGGCGGGGCCGGGTCCAGAAAATCGGGCCGCGGCGCTAAAATTCGACATTTATTGGAACGGCGTATTTCCCGACCCGCAATTGCTGGGCCGTTACCCCGCTTCGATCGTCGAGGCGATGACGCCGCATATGCGGCCGGACGATCTCGCGCGCATCTGCCGTCCGGTGGATTGGTTCGGACTGAACCACTACGCGCCGCATTACGTGAAAGCGTCCGACGCCAACCCGCTGGGCGTCGCCTTCGGCGATGCGCCGGCGAGCGTGCGTCGCTCCGTCATGGGCTGGCCGGTCGAGCCGGATGCATTTCGGGAAACCCTGATCGGTCTTCATGAGCGATACGGCCTGCCGATTTACGTCCTCGAGAACGGCACCGCATCGGACGACCGGATCGACGCCAACGGCGCCGTGCTGGACCAGCCGCGGATCGACTATCTGGACGCCTACACGTCGGCCATGTTCGAGGCGATCGAGGCCGGTGCCGACGTCCGCGGTTATTTCATCTGGTCGTTGCTCGACAATTTCGAATGGGGCTCGGGATATAGCCAGCGGTTCGGGCTGGTTTATGTCGATTACCCCACACAGCGCAGGATACCGAAAGCGTCGTTTCGCTGGTACGCGCGGCTCATAAGGTCGGCGTCGGCGAACTTGCAAATAGCCTCGGAATAGCGTCACGCCTCCAATCGCAGCGTGCGGACATACGATGGTCAAGGCGAACAACTCGGACCGAAGCCGCCTCGCCCGTTTCTGGTCGAGCGCCTCCGGATTTTGGCGCGGCAAGACCGCGATCACCAGTTGGGCGCTGACGATCGGCCTTCTGCTCATCGGAATCTCGCAGCTCACCGTCCAGTATCGATTGAACTACTGGAACCGGGATTTTTTCAACGCGCTGGCGCGCCGCGACAGCAGCGGTCTGTGGGACCAGGTTGTGATCTTTATTCCCCTCGCATGTCTGAGCGTCGCCTTGACGGTTACTTCGGTGTGGGCACGCATGACGACGCAGCGCAAATGGCGCGAGTGGCTGACGACAAACATTCTGGACCGCTGGTTGTCACGAGAACGCTATCGGCGTCTGGCATCGGTGAGCGGCGAATACCAGAATGCCGAATACCGCATTGCCTACGACGCCCGTCTGGCAACCGACGCGCCGGTCGATTTGACGCTCGGATTCATCACCTCGGCGTTGACCGCGCTCATCTTCACCGGCGTGCTGTGGAATGTCGGCGGTAGCCTGACGCTGATGATCGGCCGGATCGAGCTGACGATTCCGGGATATCTCGTCGTCGGCGTCGGAATTTACGCGCTCGCGTTTACCGGCGCGATGATGGTGATCGGCCGCAACCTGCCTGCCGTGGTACAGACGCAAAGCCAGGCCGAAGCCGAGTTTCTTGCCGCGGCCAATCAAATCCGCGAGTCCGGCACGCGCGCGGAAGCGGGTCCCGACGACACCGAGAAACTCCAGGCGATACGCGGCGCCTTCCATCAGGTTCTCCTTCGCTGGCGGCAATTGCTGTGGCAGCTCATGGGAACGACGTTCGTCTCCCAGACGGACCTGCTGTTCGCTCCGGTGTTCGCGTGGGTTCTCTGCGCCCCGAAATACCTTGCCGGCACAATGACGCTCGGCGAACTCACGCAGGCATCGGCCGCGTTCGTCACCGTGCAGGTCGCCTTCAACTGGCTGGTCGACAATTATCAACGGCTGTCGGACTGGCGATCGGCGGCCAATCGCGTCGCCGCGCTGCTGCTGGCGTTCGACGAACTGGCGAGATCTGACATGAAGAATGAGACGGGAGCGTCAAAATGATCGTTGGAGATTTCATGACGCATCAGGTCGTGACCGTCGCACCCGACGCTTCGATTCTGGAAGCCGCCAAGCTGATGCTGGAGCACAAGATCAGCGGCCTGCCCGTGGTCGACCAGGAGCAGCACGTCGTCGGCATCGTCAGCGAGCACGATCTGCTGCGGCGGCGGCGGAACGGTGACGGCTCGGAAGGGCCGCGCTGGCTGCAATTGGTGATCGAGAAAGACGGCTTGCCTGCTGAATCCACCGAGTTTCATGAGCGAAAGGTCAAGGAGGTCATGACGCAAAATGTCGTCAGCGTCGCAGCCTCTTCGTCGCTTGGCGACGCCTGCCGCCTGCTCGACGACCTCGGCGTCAAGCGATTGCCGGTGATCCAAGACGGCAAACTGGTCGGCGTCATCGCGCGCGCCGACCTCGTGCGCGCGCTCGCCCAAGGCATCGAAAGCGCCACCGCCCCGACAGCGCCGGACGTGAGCGTCGACGAACGGCTATGCGAACTTGAGCGCCAGATCTGGCGGAGCCGCGCGCGCGTCTCGAGGCCGTTCTGAGAGGTGGTACTGCTTTTTTCCCGGCGTTCCGGGTTTGGTAGCAGAAGCCCGTTTCCAACCGCCTCCTAACGTCGAGACTCGCGGGAGTAAAGACGACCTCTTCATGACACGTCGTCACCCGATTTTGACCCTACCGCGACATTGAACAGTCGGCGGTCTCCCGGGACCTCTGCTAGTGTACTGGCCTAAACACGAGGACACAGCTTGTTGTGGGCCGCCGGGAGGCAATGAAGCGGCGTGATTCATCGATTCAAAAAAGGAGAGCAAGATGACGGCAAAAGGAAAAGTCCTGGTCCTGGTCTCGAGCGGTCACGGCTTGCCCTTGAAAGATGGCAAAGTTTATGCGGGTGCCGGCTACTACCTCAACGAGCTGACGGTTCCGGTTCGTGCCCTGATGCAGGAGGGCTACGAAATCACCTTCGCCAACCCCAAAGGCAACACGCCGCAAATGGACGTCAATTCAGCCATAGCGCAGTTCTTTGGTGGGGATGAGGCCAAACTTCAGGACTATCTGAAATTCCGCGACAGCCTGACGGGGCTCAAAAATCCAACTCGCATATCGGATGTCATCGCATCGGGTCTGGATCAATATGACGCCGTTTTCGTCCCCGGCGGCCATGGCCCGATGATGGATCTTCTCGACGATCCCGACGCTGGCATCGTGATGCGACACTTTCATAGCACGTCCAAACCCACGGCAGTGCTCTGCCACGGCCCGATTTCACTACTCTCGGCTCTTCCGAATTCGACGGAGGTGGTCGCCGCACTGGCGGCGGGCGATGCCGCTGGAGCGCGGACAAAGGCTCAAGGTTGGATATATTCTGGATACAAGATGACTATCTTTTCGACAGCGGAAGAGCAGCAGCGGGAGCCTCTTGAGATTGGTGGCAAGGTTCTGTTCTACCCGGACTTCGCCTTGCGTACGGCGGGCGGCGACGTAAGTGTCGTCGCTCCATGGGGGAGCTACGTCCTGCAAGATCGCGAGCTGATCTCAGGTCAGAACCCTTTTTCTGATGAGGCGCTTCTGAAACTTCTTCTACCGGCACTCAACGCGAAGAAGAAATGAGTCCGGCGCGACCGCATCGGCAGAAACGCCGCGCTGCAAGCTGGCGTCTACGGCATGCGTCGCTGAAGTGATTTATGGTAGCGGAGGAGGGACTCGAACCCCCGACACACGGATTATGATTACTCGCAGCGACCAATCTCGAAATATCTCCAAACTACGATTGTGATATATTTTCAATTAGTTAGGCAGAATTAACGTTCCATTGGTGGCTCGCCGGTTCTGTGGAAATCCGGGCGCCGTTTCACAGAAATTACACCGGCAGACCCCTCGCCAGGGCGGCACAATTTCGCGGACGTTCAAGCCCTCGGCCGCGCGCCTGCTCACCCACCCTGACGAATTGCATTCGGTAAGAAGCTGCAAAACTTGCAGACAGCCATCCCGACGCGTCATAAGGACAGCTCATTAAAAGTCGCCGGAAATCCCAATCGGCACATTCCGGGATGAAGGCTGACGGATTAGCCTATCGGGATTCCGGCAGGCTTTTTTAATTAACGCCGCGTTCTTGAAGGGTCTCGACTGTGGGATAGTCGGATCGGTCTGTCGGGTGCGTCGTCGTAACGTTTCCGACGACACTGATGATCACCAAGAATACTACCTGCTTCATGGATATTGGCGTGATCGAAACCCGCAAAGAACAGACCCGGATTTGGTTTGAGTTGCTTCGCGACAAGATCGTGGCCGCATTCGAGGAGCTGGAGGACGCCCTCCCCCCAAGCGCCTCGCTCGCTGACGACGCGCCCGGCCAATTCGTGCGAACGCACTGGAACCGCACCGATCACAGCGGCGCATCGGGCGGCGGCGGCGTCATGGCGGTCATGCACGGCCGCGTGTTCGAGAAAGTCGGCGTTCACGTCTCAGCGGTCGTTGGCGAGTTCGCCCCCGAGTTCCGCAATGACATACCCGGCGCCGCGGACGACCCGCGCTTCTTTGCCACCGGCATCTCGTTGATCGCCCATATGCACAATCCGCACGTACCCGCCGTACACATGAACACCCGCTTCGTCGTCACCACAAAATCGTGGTTCGGCGGCGGCGCCGACCTGACGCCGGTTCTGGCCGAGCGGCGCACGCAGGAAGACCCCGACACGGTCTCGTTTCACGCCGCGATGCGGGCCGCCTGCGATGCACACGCCGCAGTCGCGCCGTACGACAAGTTCAAGAAGTGGTGCGACGAGTATTTCTTTCTCAAGCATCGCAACGAGCCGCGCGGCGTGGGCGGCATCTTCTACGACTGGCTCGACAGCGGTGACTTCGACGCCGACTTTGCCTTCACGGAAGCCGTCGGCCGCGTTTTCCTCGCCATCTATCCCGAGCTGGTGCGCCGGAACTTTGCCAAGCCGTGGACCGAGGGGTAACGCGAGGAGCAACTGGTGCGCCGCGGCCGCTACGTGGAGTTCAATCTGCTTTATGATCGCGGGACGATTTTCGGCCTGCGAACCGGCGGCAATGTCGAGTCGATCCTGTCCTCGATGCCGCCGGTAGTGAAATGGCCGTGAGGCGAACGACGCTGCACTGGAAAAAAAGGTCAGTATGTCTGGATCAAAGTCTTGATCACGGCGAACAGATAGATGGCGCAGATGACGCCGAGCCAATAAAAGAGCTGCACCTGAAAGAAATTTCTCATATTCGTCGACCCGCCTCGGGATATCGCAACAGACAGTTTCTAGGACACGATCCCGGCTTTCACGGGTCGACGAACCGAAAACAAACGCTTTCTTCCTGTCAGACTGGCGGCTTCGTCCGCCTAATTCTTTTGGCTCTCCCTACAACCTAGGATCGATCTTCTTGAGCGCAATCTTTTTGGATTGCATCGCGTGAGATTCTAGCATTTTCGGCGGACCACGATCTTTCGCAAGACAGGGCTCCGCTTTTCCGGATCATGTTCTAGGCCGCCTTGGTCTTCTGCGCGACGGCAATACGTGACCAGATGGCGGACAATGATTCGACCAGATGATCGAGATCAGCGTCGGTATGAAAGGGCGATGGCGTGATGCGCAGCCGCTCCGTGCCGCGCGGGACGGTCGGATAGTTGATCGGCTGAACATAGATGTCATGCTGCTCGAGCAGTACGTCGCTGATGTGTTTGCAAAGCAAGGGATCGCCGACCATCACCGGCACGATGTGGCTGGAATTCCTCAAATGCGGGATTCTGGCATCGTCAAGCCGCCGCCGAAGCTCAGCGACACGATTCTGCACGCGGCTGGCGCTCTGCCTCTGCTTTTAGATGACGAACACTGGCGAGCGCGCCTGCAGCCACGTGCGGCGGGAGCGACGTCGTAAAGATAAAGCCAGATGCAAAGCTGCGAACGAAGTCGCACAGCGCCGTCGATGCGGCGATATAGCCGCCGATGACCCCGAAAGCCTTCGCCAGCGTGCCTTCAATGACCGTCAGCCGGTCACTGAGGCCCTCCCGCTCGGCAATTCCGCCGCCGCGAGGACCGTAGAGGCCGACAGCGTGAACTTCGTCAAGGTAGGTCATGGCGCCATGCGCCTCGGCTACGTCGCAGAATTCGGCCATCGGAGCGATATCGCCGTCCATGGAATAGACGAATTCGAAGGCGACGAGCTTCGGCGCACCGGGATCGAGATCGGCAAGCTTGCGATCGAGGTCCGCAGGGTCGTTATGGGCGAAGATGCGCGTTCGGCGCGGCTATGGCGGATCCCTTCGATCATCGAGGCATGGTTCGATTGCGTCGGAAAGCACGACGCAGCCCGGCATGCGCGACGCAAGAGTTCCCAGCGACGCCCAATTGGAGACATAGCCGGAGGTGAACAGCAACGCGTCTTCCTTGCCGTGCAGATCGGCGAGCTCACGCTCGAGCAGGACATGATAATGATTGGTGCCGGAAATGTTGCGTGTGCCGCCGGCGCCTGCGCCGCAGCGGTCGATCGCCTCGTGCATCGCCGCAAGCACGGCCGGATGCTGGCCCATGCCCAGATAATCGTTCGAGCACCAGACGGTGACTCGCGGCGTCCGCGAGCGCGTGTGAAGTACTGCCCGAGGGAAATTGCCGACTTGGCGCTCGAGATCGGCGAAGACACGATAGCGCCCTTCCTTACGCAAGCCATCGAGCTGTTTACAGAAAAAGGAACTCGTAGATTCATTGATCCCTTCAATCAACTGACACTGCCTGACCAAGATCGCCGAATTGCGGGACGCCTCAGCCTTGCCGGGCGCGCTCGGCAAACGCCCGTCGAAGTCGATCCTCGAGCCTTTCTCGTGCGGTAAGCATGCAGTGTCGTCTCGTCTTTCGCAAGGTCGCCGACTTCACCCGCGCCCGATTGCGGAGACCGGTTTCGCAGCAGCAAAGCGACGTTCGCCGGCATGGCATCACCGCGATCGAGCTTTCGTCGACATCGATCAGGGTCCGGGTACCTCGGTAACACTGCTTCGCAATCGCGGATCCAGAGTCGCTGCCATCGCTGTAGCGTTCTTGCGCAGGGACAGTTCGCGACCACATGCCCCAACTCCACAGAGCGGCAATTGGCAGCGGCAAAACCATGAACCAA
>CAWKLA010000010.1:0-234715 GCA_963850245.1 uncultured Alphaproteobacteria bacterium
CCGTTGAATGTCATTCCGTTGATGACTGTCTTTATGACAACGCCGCGGCCCATAAACTCTCGGATTGTTTCGACTACGTCGTCGTCTCTCTTGCAATTGCCACCCTCGCTTTCATCGTCGTATGCAGGTTCCTGCTCGCAATTGGCCAATTTGCTGCTTCTGGCTGGACGTTACACCAATACCTTTTTTAGGCCGCGCCGAGCGGCGCGCTGCCCGGCCGAGTTATGCACAGCCTAGAAGGCGCAAGCGCACCTTCAGTCCGAACTTTGGCATTTCGAGCAGGTTGTGTCGGGCATGGCCGCCGACAATGACGATCTCAGCCGGGCAACGCGCTACGTCGCAGAGGCACAGCGGATCGTCTGGGAACAAAAAGGCCGAATTATTCGCCTGAGGGCCGCCGGCATTGAGACGTCCGACGCGGAACGAACGCTCAAACTTCTGCAAGCCAACTTGCGCACCCTCCAGGAACACAAGCTTTCGCTAGAACGGAATTAGATCAGCTCCGCGCCGGGCGATTGTGAAATCGACCGCGCGTCACGGCCCGCGCGAACATATTGCCGGGCGGTCCGCCCCGGTCCAACCGCGGCCGTTTTAATGCCCTGAATCTTTTGGTGCGTCGGCGTCCGGCATCTGACCATTATTTGACACGCACTTGCCGAAGAAATCCCGTTCGGCTTGCGCGTAGGCCTTGCTTCCGGGCGGGTGTGCCTTAATGGCCATGGCGCGGCACTTTTTCGCGAGATCCGCGCTGATAGCGGATGCCGGTGATGCCGCACAGAGGACGGCCATTTGCGCCGATAGGACCGACGCAGCTAGGGGACGCAAAAATTTCGCCATGAACGATTATCCCACGCAATGGCTGGGAATTCTAAAGTTGATTTGCCGTCGGCTCGATCGGTCGCCCAAAGCCAAGTCTGGGCCATCTGCAGGAAGATTTTGCGTTCGCGATCGCTGCGAGCGGTACTCGCCCAGTCCATGCATTCGTCCGCGAAATCACGAAATTCCGTTGTCGACACGGTAAGTCCCTTCTTCGACGCGCGCCCCCGTTCTCTAAATTTTGTAATTCCGGAAAATGACACTCATCACACATCCACGACTTTGTGATTGGCGCCGGGCTGGCAGGGAGAAGCCGGAGCGCGTGTGGTCTCTCAATAAGCAAGAGCCCCAGTGTTGGGTCACCGGGGCTCTCAGTTCTTAGGCTAGTTTGTCCAGAAAGGTCAGTCTTGACGTCCAGCGTACCGTATCGAGACGCCCGCACCAGACGTGGTTAATAAATTGCTAAGAGTGACCATTTCGGCCGTCCTTTTTGCGCCGACGCGTTGGCAATTAATGCCCGGGCCGGCCGGCACTGGCCCGGATTTCTTGCTCAATCCTCAATCTCCAGCTGGGTGGAAACTTATTCTTGCTCTCGCGCTATGGTTGTCCCAAGTATGAGGGCGGGGAGCTGTGGGGTTTTTTGCTATGCGTACCGGAGTGGCATCGTTGCTGGCCATTGGACTTGTCCTGGCAGCCTGTGCTAGGCGCGATCCGCATCCAATCTCGGTAGTGCAGCCGCAAGACACGCAGAGCGATTGCGCCATGATCTAGGCCGAGATTCAGGCGAACAACGCCCAAGCACAAAAGCTCGCAGACGAAATCACGTAAAGATCGCACAGAACGTTGCCGCGGGCGTGGTGGGGCTTGTGGTCTGACCGGTATGGTTTGCGATGGACGCGAAGGGTGCCGCGGGAACAGAAATGGACGCGCTCGCGGCCCGGCAACAATATCTTTCCACGCTAGCTGCGCAGCGCTGCGGACCGCAGCAACCCCCACCGGCCGCGACGCTTCGCCGTTAGCTACGACGCCGCGCCGGTCTGCAACTGTCCTAGACTAGACCCTTGCTATATTCATTTTTCCGAACTCGGCTCGATCTTCCTCGGTGGCGCCGTTTGGCATCGTCACCCGAAAGATAGCCGGGATGTCTCTTCATAAACGCCTTTACGTCGGCGAGGCTTTTGAGCACCGCAAAATCCTTTTTGGAATGTCGGCCGTCTAGTGGCTCGTGGGCCTCAATTCGCCAGTGTGTTTCCTGGTCGAGCTTTTCCGCCGGCCCGAGCTGATATTCCCTGAGTACGACGCGCTCATAAAGTTGATTTTTCCAATGATCGAGTGCGAGTGTGCGCGCCTCAAGGCGACGGTAAACGTCAAACCATACGCCCCACGGGATTTGATCAGTCCCGTTTACCCAGCGGCGCATGCTTCGAACGGAAACAGCGATATCGGCGGACAGCTTGGATTGCCAATTCTCGCCATAAAGCGCTTGGCCGATCTCTGACAATAATAGGACGTCATTCATGGCGGCGGGCCTCCTTGCCCGATTCCGGCGGGGCTAATCCCCATCCGCAGCACATTCAATTTAGCTCCTGCAGAAGCACTTGCAACGGGGGTATTGTGAACTCTCTTACCTGATGTTCTCGACTATCCGAGCGCCCACCTGATCAACCATCTTCGCTAACCTGACCCGCGCGCGCGAGGCCGCGAGCCGATCGATCGCGCGGCAAAGAATTTTCGTTTTGGCAATTCACCGCCGCGGGACTCGACTGGCGCGGCCGGACCTGTCTGCGCTGCACGATGCCGCTCGCTCCGCGGAGCTACCGGGTCGCCTCCGATGGCCCCGCGAGGGTGCGATTCGCCCATTGGGGGTCATGTAGCTGTGCGCGCTCAGGGATCAGGGCCTGATCAACCATCTTCGCTAACCTGACCCGCGCGCGCGAGGCCGCGAGCCGATCGATCGCGCGGCAAAGAATTTTCGTTTTGGCAATTCACCGCCGCGGGACTCGACTGGCGCGGCCGGACCTGTCTGCGCTGCACGATGCCGCTCGCTCCGCGGAGCTACCGGGTCGCCTCCGATGGCCCCGCGAGGGTGCGATTCGCCCATTGGGGGTCATGTAGCTGTGCGCGCTCAGGGATCAGGGCCTGATCAACCATCTTCGCTAACCTGACCCGCGCGCGCGAGGCCGCGAGCCGATCGATCGCGCGGCAAAGAATTTTCGTTTTGGCAATTCACCGCCGCGGGACTCGACTGGCGCGGCCGGACCTGTCTGCGCTGCACGATGCCGCTCGCTCCGCGGAGCTACCGGGTCGCCTCCGATGGCCCCGCGAGGGTGCGATTCGCCCATTGGGGGTCATGTAGCTGTGCGCGCTCAGGGATCAGGGCCTGATCAACCATCTTCGCTAACCTGACCCGCGCGCGCGAGGCCGCGAGCCGATCGATCGCGCGGCAAAGAATTTTCGTTTTGGCAATTCACCGCCGCGGGACTCGACTGGCGCGGCCGGACCTGTCTGCGCTGCACGATGCCGCTCGCTCCGCGGAGCTACCGGGTCGCCTCCGATGGCCCCGCGAGGGTGCGATTCGCCCATTGGGGGTCATGTAGCTGTGCGCGCTCAGGGATCAGGGCCTGATCAACCATCTTCGCTAACCTGACCCGCGCGCGCGAGGCCGCGAGCCGATCGATCGCGCGGCAAAGAATTTTCGTTTTGGCAATTCACCGCCGCGGGACTCGACTGGCGCGGCCGGACCTGTCTGCGCTGCACGATGCCGCTCGCTCCGCGGAGCTACCGGGTCGCCTCCGATGGCCCCGCGAGGGTGCGATTCGCCCATTGGGGGTCATGTAGCTGTGCGCGCTCAGGGATCAGGGCCTGATCAACCATCTTCGCTAACCTGACCCGCGCGCGCGAGGCCGCGAGCCGATCGATCGCGCGGCAAAGAATTTTCGTTTTGGCAATTCACCGCCGCGGGACTCGACTGGCGCGGCCGGACCTGTCTGCGCTGCACGATGCCGCTCGCTCCGCGGAGCTACCGGGTCGCCTCCGATGGCCCCGCGAGGGTGCGATTCGCCCATTGGGGGTCATGTAGCTGTGCGCGCTCAGGGATCAGGGCCTGATCAACCATCTTCGCTAACCTGACCCGCGCGCGCGAGGCCGCGAGCCGATCGATCGCGCGGCAAAGAATTTTCGTTTTGGCAATTCACCGCCGCGGGACTCGACTGGCGCGGCCGGACCTGTCTGCGCTGCACGATGCCGCTCGCTCCGCGGAGCTACCGGGTCGCCTCCGATGGCCCCGCGAGGGTGCAATTCGCCCATTGGGGGTCATGTAGCTGTGCGCGCTCAGGGATCAGGGCCTGATCAACCATCTTCGCTAACCTGACCCGCGCGCGCGAGGCCGCGAGCCGATCGATCGCGCGGCAAAGAATTTTCGTTTTGGCAATTCACCGCCGCGGGACTCGACTGGCGCGGCCGGACCTGTCTGCGCTGCACGATGCCGCTCGCTCCGCGGAGCTACCGGGTCGCCTCCGATGGCCCCGCGAGGGTGCGATTCGCCCATTGGGGGTCATGTAGCTGTGCGCGCTCAGGGATCAGGGCCTGATCAACCATCTTCGCTAACCTGACCCGCGCGCGCGAGGCCGCGAGCCGATCGATCGCGCGGCAAAGAATTTTCGTTTTGGCAATTCACCGCCGCGGGACTCGACTGGCGCGGCCGGACCTGTCTGCGCTGCACGATGCCGCTCGCTCCGCGGAGCTACCGGGTCGCCTCCGATGGCCCCGCGAGGGTGCAATTCGCCCATTGGGGGTCATGTAGCTGTGCGCGCTCAGGGATCAGGGCCTGATCAACCATCTTCGCTAACCTGACCCGCGCGCGCGAGGCCGCGAGCCGATCGATCGCGCGGCAAAGAATTTTCGTTTTGGCAATTCACCGCCGCGGGACTCGACTGGCGCGGCCGGACCTGTCTGCGCTGCACGATGCCGCTCGCTCCGCGGAGCTACCGGGTCGCCTCCGATGGCCCCGCGAGGGTGCGATTCGCCCATTGGGGGTCATGTAGCTGTGCGCGCTCAGGGATCAGGGCCTGATCAACCATCTTCGCTAACCTGACCCGCGCGCGCGAGGCCGCGAGCCGATCGATCGCGCGGCAAAGAATTTTCGTTTTGGCAATTCACCGCCGCGGGACTCGACTGGCGCGGCCGGACCTGTCTGCGCTGCACGATGCCGCTCGCTCCGCGGAGCTACCGGGTCGCCTCCGATGGCCCCGCGAGGGTGCGATTCGCCCATTGGGGGTCATGTAGCTGTGCGCGCTCAGGGATCAGGGCCTGATCAACCATCTTCGCTAACCTGACCCGCGCGCGCGAGGCCGCGAGCCGATCGATCGCGCGGCAAAGAATTTTCGTTTTGGCAATTCACCGCCGCGGGACTCGACTGGCGCGGCCGGACCTGTCTGCGCTGCACGATGCCGCTCGCTCCGCGGAGCTACCGGGTCGCCTCCGATGGCCCCGCGAGGGTGCGATTCGCCCATTGGGGGTCATGTAGCTGTGCGCGCTCAGGGATCAGGGCCTGATCAACCATCTTCGCTAACCTGACCCGCGCGCGCGAGGCCGCGAGCCGATCGATCGCGCGGCAAAGAATTTTCGTTTTGGCAATTCACCGCCGCGGGACTCGACTGGCGCGGCCGGACCTGTCTGCGCTGCACGATGCCGCTCGCTCCGCGGAGCTACCGGGTCGCCTCCGATGGCCCCGCGAGGGTGCGATTCGCCCATTGGGGGTCATGTAGCTGTGCGCGCTCAGGGATCAGGGCCTGATCAACCATCTTCGCTAACCTGACCCGCGCGCGCGAGGCCGCGAGCCGATCGATCGCGCGGCAAAGGGAAACAAGGCGCTTGCAAAGCAATCGCCCTTGCTCAACCGTAGACTACGAAGAGTCTAATTCCAAAGAACGACTACGCGTCAGCAATTGGATTGTGCCAAGACTCTATCATTATGCAGTCGAGAAAGCCGTCGAACTGTGACTTTTGGCGGTCTTTCAACATGTAGTTGATCCAGCCCGCGTTGGCTCCGTCGCGGACAAGAATTCTACTGTAACCCCACTCGACCTTTGCCCAACACGCGCGGATCAATTTTTCGAGGACAGCGGCATTCAAATAGGATGGCAACTCGATGGCACAGTGAATATGCCATCGACCTGATGCGCCACGTTCCGATGAACACAACGCCGGAGCGCGAACCTCGCCTTTTTCCAGAACTGGTAAGACACGAAGACGTTTGCCGTGACGACGAAATGCGGTTCCATACACAGCTCTGTTGAGGAGATTCATGAAGTGCCGAAAAGCTTGCCTGCACGGATAATCGTCGATCTTTACCCACGCGCCTTCGTCGGACCGGCGTGATTGCTTCAAGGTCAGGGTGACGTCGCAAAATGGGCCCCAACTGCTCGTATTGAACAAGCATGACTTGGCGCTGTCCAAAGCCAAAGGATCAGACTTGGCTTCCATCTGACCTGCTCCCCTATTTGTCCTCGTTTATAAGGAGAATCTGTTCCAGTTTTGCCCCTCCTTGGGGCGTGCTGCGAATTTGGTGGGTGTGAGTCCGTTGAGGCTCGAGTGTGGTCGGTTGGTGCTATAGTCGATCCTCCATTCTTCTGATACTGTGGATACGCGACCTGAGCCGTATTCGTGTTGGCAGGCCGTCAGTCGGATTTGAACCCAAATCTAGGGGCGCTCTGGCGAACGGCATTTGCGACGTAGCTGGGCGCAAGATGACCGTAATGTTTTTCAACCATGCGGGTATCGACGTGGCCAAGATTTCGGGCAACTACAATTAACGGCATTCCATTCATCACCGCGTGACTAGCCCACGTGTGTCGTAGTCCATGAAATGAGATGGGCGGTTCGACCTTTCCACGCTCTACGGTATCTTCCATTGGTCGGATCTGATGGGCAAAACCCCAGTATGACCCGTTCGCTTTGCAAAGCATGATTTCGTCGCTGGCTCGTCCAGAGCAAACGCGGCGAAAGAATTTGATGCCTTCGTCGGTTAGCACGACGTGTCGCGCGCTGCCAGATTTGCTTTGCTGGATCGAAACAATACCCACATCCGGATTAAAATCGCCGACTGTAAGCCGTGAGAGTTCGCCGTATCGAGCGCCGGTTTGCAACGCCGCCTGAACGAGAAGACGGAAGCCCTTCTCAGCGGCGTTGATTAAGCGCCTGGCTTCCGCAATCGTCAGATAGCGCACCCGCGCCGAGTCCACTTTCTTGAAAGGTTTTACTTTCCGCCACTCTACATCAGAAGATGCCTTGCCATCGCGAAAAGCATGATTGAGCGCGGCTCGTAGAAGGCCCCATATCCGGTTCGCCGATGATCGGCGCGCCCGGTGTCCGTCAACATCGGCGATCTTTCGGTGCACTTGCGCGCTACCTTTTTTGGTGCGAACGCGGGCTGGAATCTGCGCCAGATTGTCGCGCCACTGCCGGAGCATTTCGGCCGTGAGAGCAGCGACCTCAGTGCTGCCGAGCGTGGGTCGAATGAATGCCTGATCACGGTAACGGGCGTCACGAACGGTGTAGGACGCGCGGCCATCATTACTTAAAAACTGCAGATAGGCGTCCATCGCGTCGGCGACCGTGTAAGGGCCTGTTTTGCCAGCCGCCGCGTGAGCGCGCTGCACCATGCGATTCCGGGCTCTCTCCTGTGCCTGCCAGTAATCCAGATGGCGACGCCATCGGCGTCGCTCAGATCGTTGGCGATACCGAGGCCTTCGGTTTCGTATCGCTGATCGCCGAGATAGTGTCGTGCCCACCAGGTGCCGGCGCCGTTCTTGACCCGGCGGTAACCAAGATGCAATCCGCGTTCGATCGATCGCCAATGGCACGCGTCCCGCGGTGCCAGCTTGCGTCTGGCTTCGCGAGAATCGATTGCCCTGTCCCTGACCTTGCGCGCCATGGTTTTGCGTATGCATAGCTCTTAGATGCGGCAGCTCACTTTCAACAGACTTTCAATATCCACGGATAAACGACGCTGGACAGAACAAAACGCGAGTATGCTAAATTATTGATTGGCAAGGGATTGTCCAGACGCGCGTGGACGGCCATGGACGAACTAAACGCGCTCTCAAGGCTGAAACAGGGGTTCGATTCCCCTAGGGAGCGCCACGCGCAAAAATCAGCTTTGCAATAATTCGATTATTTGCAAAAAATGACCCACGTCGCAGGTTAGCGGGACACCTTGGCGTTCTTTATTTGAGCTTCTGCATTGCAGTATCGGCCAGCTTTCGCCGCTGTGCTGTGCGTGTATAACGCTTCACTTCTCTGAGTGTCTGATGGCCAGTGATTGCCACTATCTCATAGTCCGACGCAGGATGATTTCTGCGTTGATCGTAAATAGAGGCAAAAGCCTAGAACGCGTCCTGCTTTGGTTGTCCGTTATGCCGTTCAGGCGCGGCGAATTTGCAAAATTGGGGTTCCGACGCAATCGCCTGACACAAACCGGAGAGCAAACGCTAATTCCGCGTGCGCGTTTTGCTGCCATGCAAATAGTTCAACACGTAGGCGGTATGGGAGTGCCTACCAAAGAGCTGTGCAATGGCTAAAGCAACTCGCACTGCAATCCTAGCTGCGTTCTATTTCCTCATTCCGCTTGCCATCTGTGTTGGACTCCTAGTGATAGGAACATTCACTACCGGCTACCTATTTACAGCAAATCTACTAATTTCGGTCGTCGCTCTCTGCTGCTTTTTTGTGGCTGCATTTTTGAGCTTTGTTCGTAGGTCTCAAGTAAATGCGCTTACGCTTCTCTGTTCCTTTTCGCTTGTCATTTTTTATATCTGGCGTTTGGGTGAGGACAAGATACGAAACCACCTTTATGCGGCCGAGGTTGCACTTACTCCCGATTTTGACAAAAAATGCATTCCAGCGGCCGGGATTCGTTTCGGTGACGGGGACGCGCTACGACTATGCAGCGCGCACGATTTTAATTTGGCCGGCTGGATTGATTTGATCGTCAAGATCGACGGCGCGTCTCCGAAAGAGCACCTGATCGATGACGTAAATTCAGGAAACATAGATCCGACGGTTCGCAACGAACTAAAAGCACTTGGGACATGGACGTTTGCGTTTACGGGGCTAAACAGTGTGACCGGCCGGCACTTGTTATCCGACTATTATTTGATCCGCTACCACATGTGCGGCAACGCCAACCCATCTTGCTGAGTTTACTGAACTCATCGGTCGGCTGACCCCATGGCCGAGTGGAAGATAAAAATGGATCCGGTATCACGATCCGGATCGAAGTTGCCAGAACTTCCGAATGCGACTAGGTCGTTGCCCCCGCACAGTCTTACGTCACAGAATGATCGCTGCAAGAGGCTGACGGCTCTCGAAGCCCACGAGTATGAAGCCACGAACATGAGGATGCCATGAGCATAACCCGGCGCGACGCGACAATCGGCGGCATGAGTTTGTTGCTCGCCGCATCCGCAAGCCCTTCGATCGGAGCCGAGTTGGGCGAGCTCCATATCGGCGAAGGACTGGAGGACTTCTGGCTCGCCATGGATGCGTACATCTACGGCTATCCGCTGGTGACCATGGAAATGACGCGGAGGGTCATGACCAACACAGCGACCACCCAGGGCAGTCGCGGTCCGATGGGTCAGCTCATCAAGGCGCGCGAGTACCCGAATGCTTCATTCCGGGACGTGACGGCCCCGAACGCCGACACCTTGTACACGACGGCGTGGATCGACGTGGAAGCGGAACCATGGGTGTTGAGCATCCCCGACATGAAGGACCGCTATTTCCTGTTCCCCATGCTCGATGGATGGACGACCGTCTTTCAGGTTCCCGGCAAGCGCACGACGGGCACCGCAAGCCAGACATACGCCATTACCGGACCGAACTGGAAAGGCACGCTTCCGGCAGGCGTCAAGGAATACAAATCGCCCACCAGCATCGTATGGATTTTAGGCCGGATTTACTGCACCGGCACGCCCGAGGACTACAAGGCCGTCCACGAACTGCAGGACCAATGCAAGCTGGTGCCGTTGAGCGCCTACGGCAAGCCCTACACGCCGCCCGAAGGAAAGGTGGATCCATCGATCGACTTGCAGACGCCGGTACGCGATCAGGTGAACCGGATGGATGCGAAGGAATATTTCACGCTGCTCGCTCAACTCATGAAGACCAATCCGCCGACGGCGGCGGATGCTCCCGCGCTCAAGAGATTTGCGAAGATCGGGCTTGGTTCCCGGCGAGGATTTCGACGCCGGCAAGCTGCAAGCGGATTTGATAAAGCGCATTCCGCAGGTCGCGTTCGACCGCATCATGTTGCAGTTCAAGACCAACGAGGCCGTGCAGCATATCAATGGCTGGAGCTTCACCACCAGGACCGGGATTTACGGCACCGATTATCTGGTGCGCGCGCTCGTAACCGCCATTGGGCTGGGTGCGAACCGGCCGCAGGACGCCGTCTATCCGGTCTCGCAAAAGGACGTAGATGGCGACGACTATGAAGGATCGAAAAAATACGTCATCCGTTTTGACAAAGGTCAGACGCCGCCTGTCGAAGGCTTCTGGTCCGTCACGATGTACGACAGCCATTTTTTCTTCGTTGCCAATCCCATCAACAGGTATTCGATCAGTCCCCGTCAAAATCTGAAGGCGAACCCCGACGGATCAATCGACATTTACGTGCAGAAAGACTCCCCAGGCGCGGAGTGGGAAAGTAATTGGCTGCCCGCACCGGGAGGCAAGTTTGTTTTGATGCTGCGCATGTATTGGCCGAACGAAAGCGACCCCTCGATCCTCGATGGATCGTGGGCGATCCCCAAGGTGAAAAAGGCGACGTGAGATCGATGGCCCGCGCCGCGGGTCATCGGGCACTCCTCGACCAGGCCGCGCTCGATCTCCAACGTCGCGTGAACTGCGGCGCTAATAGGGGAAAGCCGTCATCTTCTCGCCTCAACCTCTTGCGGCAGCTTCCCCGCAGAGGTGAAAATAGCTAACACTCGCGTTGATTCGAGATTCGTTCAGGCTAGTCCGGCGTCTGGGAGAAAGCGTATCGCTCTGCCCCGGCAAGAGCGCCTGGATATCGAACGATCGTACGGACTTCCGTCAACTCAGAGCGTTAAGGGAAGGTCGCATGGCGGCTACGAGATCTGAGCATGACAGCCTCGGTGTCGTCGAAGTCCCCGCCGACAAGCTGTGGGGTGCTCAAACCCAGCGCTCGCTGGAGCATTTCAGCATCGGCACCGATTTGATGCCGCGCGAAATGATCTCCGCCTACGCCATCCTGAAGAAAGCCGCCGCCATCGCGAATCACGCCGGCAAGCGACTCGACGACAAGCGCTACAAGATGATCGTTCAGGTGTGCGACGAAATCCTCGCTGGCCAGCACCTCGACATGTTTCCGCTGCACGTCTGGATGACCGGCAGCGGCACGCAGTTCAACATGAACTTGAACGAGGTCATCGCCAACCGCGCTTGCCAGATCGCGGGCGTTCCGCTCGGGACCACGACGGTGGTTCACCCGAACGACCACGTCAACATGGCGCAGTCGTCGAACGACACATTTCCGTCGGCGATGTATATCGCCGCGGCCGTCAATGTGACCCAGCGCCTGGTGCCCGCGATCGCTGCCCTACGTGACGCAATCGGCGCAAAGGCGGAAGCCTGGAGCGATATCGTCAAGATCGGGCGGACCCACATGCAGGACGCCACGCCCCTGACGCTCGGGCAGGAATGGTCCGGCTACGCGGCCATGCTGACGGACGATCTGGTGCGGATCTCGGCGGCGCTGCAAGGCGTGTATCATTTGGCATTGGGCGGCACAGCGGTCGGCACCGGCATCAATTCGGCGCCCGGCTTTGCGGAAGCTGCGGCAGCAGAGATCGCCCGGCTCACCGGCTTGCCCTTCATCACCGCGCCCAACAAGTTTGCCGTGCAGGGCGCCCATGACGCGCTGGTTCAGCTGTCCGGCACGCTTCGCACGCTTGCGGTGTCGCTCTACAAGATCGCCAACGACATTCGTTTGATGTCGTGCGGGCCTCGCGCCGGTTTCGCGGAATTGATGATTCCGGAGAATGAGCCGGGCTCCTCGATCATGCCGGGCAAGGTTAATCCGACCCAGGCCGAGGCGCTGACGATGATCGCCGTCCAGGTGATGGCGAACGACGTCGCGGTCGGCTTTGGCGGCGCCGGCGGTTATCTCGAAATGAACGTCTACAAGCCGTTGATGATCTTCAACATCACCCACTCCATCACGATCATGACGGACGGAAGCACGAATTTTCGCAAATACCTGATCGAAGGCACGCGGCCGAATTTAAAGAAGATCAAGGAATATGTGGACCGGTCGCTGATGCTGGTGACGGCGCTCTCGCCGGTTATCGGATACGACAAGGCGTCGCAGATCGCGCACTATGCGATGGACCACGATCTCACCCTGAAGGATGCCGCGCTTCGGCTCGGCTTCGTGACGGAGGCCGAATTCGATCGCGTCGTCGACCCGGCGAAGATGGTCAAACCCTACGTTGCGACCGGCGAGTAGCGAAAAGCACAAACTTCACTCATGAACCACGGAGTGTGACAATGTCCGCGACGAACGCCGTCGAGCACGGCGTGGAGCTGCTTCGGGATCCATCGCGCAACAAATCCACCGCCTTTACCGAAGCCGAAAAACAGGCGCTCGGTCTAGTCGGCCTCGTGCCTGATGTTACCGAGACCGAGGATTTGCAGCTTCGTCGCGTCATGATGCAGCTCGGTCACAAGCACACCGACATCGATCGCTACATTTATCTCGTCAATCTGCTCGACCACGACGCGACGCTCTTCTACCGGACCATCATGTCGGACCCGGCGCGATTTCTGCCGATCGTGTACGACCCGACCATCGGCGAGGCCTGCCTGAAGTTCGGCCACATCTTCCGCCAGCCGGCCGGCATGTATCTCTCGATCGCGCGGCGGGGCAGGGTGAAGGACATTCTCAAGAACTGGCCGCAAAAGGACGTGCGGATCATTTGCGTGACCGACGGCGGCCGCATTCTCGGCCTGGGCGACCTTGGCGCAAACGGCATGGGCATCCCGATCGGCAAGCTGCAACTCTACACGGCGGCGGCCGGGGTGCCGCCGCAATATCTGCTGCCGATGTTTCTCGATGCCGGCACCAACAACGAGCAATACCTGAACGATCCATTGTATCTCGGCCTGCGCAAGACGCGCCCGCCGACCGCGGAGCTGTATTCCTTTGTCGATGAATTTGTCGCGGCGGTGCAGGAGGTGTTCCCGAAATGCTGCATCCATTTCGAGGATTGGACGGGCAGCGACGCGGTGCATCTGCTGCAGCGTTACCGCGACAAGTACTGTGTCTACAATGACGACGTGCAGGGCACCGCCGGCATCACGCTTGCGGGCATGATCAACGCGGCCAAGCTCAAGGGCACGAAGCTCAAGGACGAGAAGTATCTGTTCCTCGGCGCGGGATCGGCCGGTATCGGTCTTGCCGACCTGCTGTGTTCCGCGCTCGCCGCGGAGGGGATGGCGCTGAAGGACGCGCAGTCGCAGGTCCATATGTTCGACGTCAACGGCCTGCTGGAGTCGACCCGGAAAGATCTCCTCGACTATCAGAAGCCGTATGCCCACCAGCACGCGCCGACCAGGGACTTCGTCGCCGCCATCGAAAGCATCAAGCCGACCACCATTATCGGCGTCAGCACGATCGGCGGCGCCTTCACCCAGAAGGTCGTCGAGACCATGGCGCGGATCAACCAACGCCCTGTGATCCTCGCGCTTTCGAACCCGACCGAACATGCCGAGTGCACGGCTGAGCAGGCCTATGCCTGGTCGAAAGGCAAGGCGATCTACGCCGCCGGCGTGCAATTCGCGCCGGTGAATTTCAACGGCCAAACGTTCCTGCCCGGCCAAGCCAACAATTTCTACATCTTCCCGGCGGTCGGGATGGCGATTTACGCCACGGTAGCCAAGCGCGTCTCCGACGAGATGTTCATCGAGGCGGCACACGCGGTGGCGGATCAAGTGTCGCCCGATCTGCTCAAGCAGGGACTTTTATATCCGCTGCAATCGAACATTCTCGAGACCGAGATACAGACAGCCGCGCGCGTAGCAAAGCTCGTGTTCGATTCGGGGCTCGCCCGCGTGGATCGGCCGGCCGACATGGTGGCGTTCATCCGGCAGCATGTCTACAAGCCGCAATATCCAAAACTCGTCTGAGCGGAACGAGACTATCCAATCGCGCCCGGTCCCGGCACGGCGCGCGGCGGGCACTTGCCGAGGATGATCATGCCGAGCACTTCGTCTTTGGTGACGTCGGCAACGCGGGCGGTGCCGACGACGCGTCCGTTCTTCATCACGCAAATCCGGTCGGCGAGATCGAAGACGCCGTGAATGTCGTGGCTGATCAGCAAAATGCCGATGACCTTCGGTCTTCAGTTGCGTGATGAGTTTGCCGACCTGCGCCGTCTCCTCCGGTCCGAGCGCCGCGGTCGGCTCGTCCATGATCAGAATTTTGGCGTTGAACAGGATGGCGCGCGCAATCGCCACCGACTGACGCTGGCCGCCCGATAGCGCCTTGACGGGATCCTTGAAGCGCTGGAAATGCGGGTTGAGGCGGCCCATGACTTTGCGGGCTTCGGCCTCCATGGCGATGTCGTCGAGCGTGCCCCAGGTCGTTCGAAGCTCGCGGCCCAGAAACAGATTGGCGGCGGTGTCGATATTGTCGGCGAGCGCGAGCGTCTGGTAGATCGTCTCGATGCCGTATTTCTTGGCGTCGCGCGGATTGGCGATCGTCGCTTCTTCCCCGCGAATGGCGATCGTTCCGGAATCGCGCTGGCAGGCGCCGGAAAGTATTTTGATTAGCGTCGATTTGCCGGCGCCGTTGTGACCGACAACGGCCACCACCTCGCCCTGATGGAGATCGATCGAGGCGCGATCGACGGCGTGAATGCCGCCGAACGCTATCGAGATGTCACGCATCTCGACGAGCGGGAGCGGGGTGCCCGCCGTGTGCATCAGATCGTTTGGTCCGGATGTGGCTTCCATTTTTCGGACTCACACGTTACCGCACCCGCCGCCGGTAGACGGTGTCGAGGCCGACCGCGATCACGAGAACGGCGCCGACGACGATGCTTTGCAGCGGCGTGTCGACGCCGAGGAGGACCATGCCGGACTGGAGCGATTGCATGAGAACGGCGCCGAGCATGGCTCCGGCGACGGTGCCGACGCCGCCCGCCAGCGACGTCCCGCCGATGACGGCTGCGGCGATCACCAGCAATTCGGCCAGCGTGCCTTCCGAGCTTGTCGCCGCATTGAGCCGGGCGATGGAAATGGCGGCGCCGATGGCGGCAAGCACCCCCATCAGCATGAATGTCTTCATGATCACCCAGCGCGTGTTGACGCCGGCGAGTTCGGCGGCCTCGGGATTGCCGCCGATGGCGTAGACATAACGGCCGAAGCGCGTGCGCGTCGCGAGGAAGGTCATTGCCACCCCGACGCCGATCGCGATCAGGACCGGAACGGCGATGCCATGCGCAATAAAAAGTCCGCCGGGCGGAAGGGCGATCTGATTCACCTCCGCATAGCGGCGCACGATGCCGGCCGGCCACGGATAGGCGTTGAAGATCGCCACCGCGGCCAGCAGCAGCGCGCAGGCGACGCCGCCAAGCAGGATTTCCGCCGCCATCGGTCGTAGCGGAAAGTGGAATTTTTTGCGCCGGGCGCGGCTGTGCGCCAACAGCGCGACGATGGCGATACACGCCAGGAGGCCGACCACCCAGCTCCACGTCGCGCCGATCGAGCCTTCCGGACCGCCGCCCATCAGCCTGAACGTACTGTCCATTGGCGCGACCGTCTGACCGCTCGTCACCCACCAGGCGGCGCCGCGCCAGACCAGCAGGCCGCCGAGGGTGACGATGAAAGACGGTATGCCGAGATAGGCAATCACAAAGCCCTGCAGGCCGCCAAGAAGCGCGCCAAGCGCAAGCCCCGCGGCCAGCGTCAGCAGCCAGGTCGCCGGTTGATCGAAGCCGATCAGCTTCGGCAACAGCACGGCCTGGATGACGCCCATCACCATGCCGATAAAGCCGAGCATCGAACCGATCGACAGATCGATGTTGCGGGTCACGATGACGAGCACCATGCCGGTCGCCATGATGGCGACGGATGACGATTGCACCGAGAGATTCCACAAATTGCGCGGCGTGAGGAAAAGCCCGCCGGAAAGAACATGGAACGCAATCCAGATCAGCAGCAGCGCGCCGGCCATGCCGAGCATTCGCGTGTCGAGCTCGGTGGCTTGAAGCAGGGCGCCGAGTGAACGCAGGCCGCCTTGACGGGCAGGTTGCCGAGCCGGAGCCGGCGCTTCGGTCATTTCGCGTCCTCCCGCCGGGCGCGGTCGATGCCGCTGCCGGAAGGGACGAGTAAATGGCGTGTCACTGCGATCGTCAAACCGCGGCGCGTCGACCCCTCGCGACGCGGTCAATCGCAGATTTTGACGGTCCCGGGCTTGATGCCCTGGCAAAGCTCGTCCCGCTTGATCCAGCCCGCATCGACGACGACGCTGAGGTTGTCCCTGGTGATCGGGATCGGCGTCAGGAACAGCGCGTTCATCTCGACCTTCTTCGGCCCGCCGGCGAATTTCACGACGCCGGGAATGTCGGTCATCTTCTTGCCGTCCGCGAGCAGCGCGGCGATTTCGGCGGCCTTCTTGCCGAGCGCGCGGGCGTCCTTCCACACCGATACGGTCTGCGTGCCGAGCGCAATGCGATTGAGCGCGGCGTGATCGCCGTCCTGCCCCGAAACCGGCACGGCGCCGGCCATGCCCTGCGCCGCCAGCGCGGCGATCGCGCCGCCGGCCGTGCCGTCGTTCGCCGCGACGACCGCGTCCACCTTGTTGCTGTTCTTGGTCAGGATCTGCTCCATGTTCTTCTGCGCGTTGGCCGGGAGCCAGCCGTCGGTGAACGCTTCGCCGACATTCTTGATTTTGCCGGCGTCGATGGCGTCCTTGAGCACCTCCATCTGGCCGGCGAACAGGAAGTAGGCGTTCGGATCGGCGGACGATCCCTTGATGAAGGCGTAATTGCCCTCGGGCTTGACCGCAAAGACACCGCGCGCCTGCATCCGCCCGACCTCCTTGTTGTCGAACGTGATATAGAACGCGTTCGGATTCTCGATCAGACGGTCATAACCGATCACCGGAATTCCTTCGTCCACCGCCTTCTGCACTGCGGGTGCGATGGCGGACGCGTCCTGCGCCAGCACGATCAGCACGTTGGCGCCCTGCGAGATCAGGCTTTCGATGTCGGCCAATTGCTTCTGGGCGGACGACTGCGCGTCGGCGGAGATATATTTGTCTCCCGCGGCCGCGACCGCGGCCTTTATCGCGGCTTCGTCGGTCTTCCACCGCTCCTCCTGGAAGTTCGACCAGGAAACGCCGACCGTCTTGTCCTTCGCCTCCGCGGCGACGATGAAAGAAAGCGACAATGCCATGCCGGCCAGCACGGCGGCTTTCGACCTACCCATCACGATCCTCCCCGCGGCGGCGCGGGCGCTGCTCCCGCTGCGGCCGATAGTGAAGCTTCTTTCGAGCTCCGATGGAACGGCGTTTCGTTCCGGCGATCAGCCTATAGCCTGCGTCGAGCCGGAAAACCATGCAGTGCGAAAATAAAAGGCTGTCCCCAAGGACAGCCTTTTATTTTATATCGGTCGGGCTCGATCGCCCGGCTTGCTTGCTCCCCTTGTGCATTGCCTGCCTGACGTCTGCGGCGTCGGAAGCGGGACAGAAAAGCCCGGACAAAGCCGGGCTTTTCTTTCAAGTCGTCGATCTTATTAACGCTTGTCCGGCACCCAGCTCGTCGTGCCGCTGTCGTATTTGAAGCCGGGCGCGCTCTTGAGGCTGTCTTTGGTCGTGTTCATGACCAGATGAGTCTTCTTGTTGTCCTTCGTGGACATGCGCACCGAATCGAACGGCACGGCGACGTCCTTTTCGCCGGCGCCGAGAAAACCGCCGACGCCCACGATCAGGGCGGTGATCGTCCCGGACTGATCGACCAGAACGTCCATGATTTCGCCGATCTTGTTGTCGTTCGGATCGTAAACGTCCTGCTTGTACCAGTCGGTCACCGTCATCGCACTTTGCGGTATGGCGGACGCCATTCTGGCGTTGGGCACGTCGTTCGGCGCGGCTTGAGCCGCGACCGGCAAGAACATGACCGCGGCAGAAATAACGGCAGATTTTAACATTGTTCCTCTCCATGTTTTCGCAGCCGGCAATGTCAACAGGTCGCCCGCAGCGATTGCCTTCTGCTGCGGAAACGTAAAGCCGCCGCTGTTGGTTCCAGGAACAAATAGTTGTGCTGGACGGAACTTTAAAAAGCCGCGCTGCGAACGATCGGTCTCGGCGAGTGAGGATTTGACGCTGAATTGAGCGGCGATTTCAGCCGCGAAGTATTTCGATCTCAGCTCAGCAGCCCGGCTTTCTCGAGACCTTCGGCGATCCGCCGTTTGTCCTCTTCGCGCTTGAAGGGCTGACGGCCGATGTGCTCGGCAAACGAATAGTTCGGATTGATCTTTTTGAGTTCATCCCACACGCGGCGGGCCTCGTCGATTTCGCCGAGATGACCGAGCGTGGAGGCAAGAATGGCGCGCGTGAAATCCGTATTGGGGACGAGAACGATCCGCTGCTTGAGCAGAACCGCCGCCGTTTCGTATTTACCGGCGAGCAGATAGGCCATGCCGAGAAAGTGCAGAGATTGCGGGGCCATCGATGGGTCGAGGCGCATCGCCTGCTCGATCTGCGGTATCGCCTCCAGCGGACGCCCGGCATAGGTGCAAATGTTGCCGCGCAGACTATGCGCCAGGGCCAAATTGGGATTGAGCGAAATCGCGATGTCGATCTCGGCCATCGCATGGTCGAGGTCTTTTCCGAACGACGCGCACAGCGCGTTGACACAGTGCGCGAGCGGCTCATTCGGGCCTGTCTCGATCGCCTTGCGCGCGTATTCCTCCGCGCGCGGCAGCGAGCTGTCGGGATCGTCGGTCCAGCGATTCTGGTAGTCGAAAATGTATCCGAAGCTGAGGCACGCATAAGCGACCGAATAGTTCGGATCGTGCTCGAGCGCCTCGTGGAAGTATTTGATCGCCTGTCCGAAGGTCTCGGCGTTTTTGTCCTTGCCGAGCATGAACTCGCGGCCGCGCAGAACGCAGTCGTATGCGGCAACGTTCTTCGTTTCCGTATCCGTAAGCCGCAGCTGCTCCGCCGGACTGAGCGTCACTTTCAGCGCCTCGACGATCTGGCGCGTGACGTCGTCCTGCACTTCGAAAATGTCGGTCAAATCGCGATCGTAGCGATCGGCCCAGAGATGGGCGCCGTTGGTCGCGTCGATCAGCTGCGCGGTGATCCGCACGCGATTGCTGGCGCGGCGGATGGAGCCCTCAAGCACCGAGCGGACGCCGAGCTCTTTGCCGACTTCGCGAATATCGACCGAGCGGCCTTTGTAGGTGAAGCTCGAGTTGCGCGCGATCACCGTCAGGCCGGCGATCTTCGACAGGTCGGTAATGATGTCTTCGGAGATGCCGTCGGAAAAATATTCCTGCTCCGGGTCGCCCGACATGTTGGTGAAGGGAAGAACTGCAATCGACGTCGTCGCGGCATTGGACGCAGGCTTTCCGCCGTTCGCTTTGGCGAGGTCGGGCGTCGCGCTCGGATGCCATTTCCAGACGCGGATCGGCCGCTCGATATTCTTGACGCTGATCTCGCCGCTGTCGGTGAAGCGCACGTCGATCCGGTTGCCGACGCTTTCGTTGACGATGGAGGAGACGCAGACCCCGCCGGGCTCGGCGAGCGGTTCCAGGCGTGCGGCGATGTTGACGCCGTCGCCGTAGATGTCGTCGCCTTCGATGATGACGTCGCCCAGATTGATGCCGATCCGGAGCACGATCCTCGGCTGGTGCAGGGCTTCGTCGGGCAGCGCGCCGTCGGAGCGCTGCACCGCGAGCGCGCAATTCACGGCATCGACCACGCTGCCGAACTCGACGATGGTGCCGTCGCCGATCAGCTTGACGATGCGGCCGTTATGGGCGGCCACGGCAGGGTCGAAAATCACTTGCCGGTGATGCTTGAGGGCGGCCAGCGTACCCGCCTCGTCGGCCCCCATCAGCCGCGAATATCCGACTACGTCGGCCGCGAGGACTGCCGCGAGCTTACGGTTGACGCGTTCTTCGGTCATGAATGCGCTAAGCCTTGGCCCGGAAGGCGGACCCGCTGAACGTAGTGCATCGTTTTGAAATTTCCACGGTGCGGCGCCAGATATTCCATCGGATTCACGGACAATCGCTGGGTGGACGCCCGCCGGCGAACCGGTCGGCCATCCAATTGACCGCGGCGGCCGGCGCTGTCCCGGCCGATAAAGCCGTGATTGACCCCCGGCAACATGACGAGGTTCACGCTGCTCCCCGCTCGGCAGAGCCGGCCCATATAGTCCCTCGTTACCTCGCTGCGAACGAGGTGGTCGTCGGCTCCCTGCGACAGAAAGATCGGAATTTCGCCGGGTAACACGCCGGGCGTGTTGTCGGCGGCCAGCGATCGCCACGGCTCCAGCTCTACCGGGTTGGGGACCGACAGGAAGGCTTTCACCAGCGGCCGAGCGGTTTTCTGACGAAGGATAAAATCGAAAATTGATTCGATGCATTCCTCGGCCAGCAGGTCGACGACGGGTATGGCCGCCGGTTCAAGTACGCGATCCATCGGTGCGCCAAAGACGCGCGCCCAGGACCACAGCGTCATGGCGGTCAGATTTCGCCCGCCGTTGCTGTCGAGATCTTCCGTCATGAGGGTGGCCAGTTCGGTGGCCGGCGCCGCGGCGGCCACGCCAACGAGGTCCAGCTCCGGCGCATAGCTCTTCGCGAGAATTCCGGTGTAAAGCGACGCCTGACCGCCCTGCGAATGTCCCCAGACCGCGAAGCGGCCACTGCCGCCGGTCTCGGGCAACTCGCGTGCCGAGCGTACGGCATCGAGAACGGCGCGGCCCTCGCTGACGCCGACCAGGTACGGGTGTGGCCCCTTCGTGCCGAGGCCGGGATAGTCCGTCGCGGCGACGACGTAGCCTCTTTCGAGCATTTCCCGCAGCCCCTGTATCTGCTGGAACACGGACAGCGCGCGGGATGGCGCACAGCGCGGAACGACACCGGTGGTCGGGTGCGCCCACGCGACGATCGGGCGTCCTCCGTCGGGAGGCGCTGCCAGGGGGATGACGACTACCCCGGATACGGCGATCGGTTCATTGTGAAGTCCGACGGAGCGATAGAGGACGCGATAGGCCGCGGCGCCGTCCGGCCCGCCTTGCATCGGCTCGGCCCGGATGAGGGTGCCCGGCCGGCCGGGAAGCTCCTGATCGGTCGGCAGGTAGAAAGGGGTCTGCGCGCGCACTGCCGCCGAACTGGCAACAGACAGCGCCGCGGCAGCGAAGAACAGGACAGCTATTCGCAAGCGCGCAGCGCCTTCGAACCACATGGCGATCTCGCATGGCTTCCCATCGTCGGCACCGCGACGCCGACGAGACGATTGTATGGGGCCATTGTGCAACATCTGCGACCGGGCACAGGTTGCGTTCAGTCCGGCGACCGGAACTTCGCAAACAGCGCCGGCAGAAAGCTCGCCAAGTGCTGCATTTCCTCGGCGCAATGCACCAGCAAAGCGCGGGCGTCGGATTCGCTTGGGCGCATCACCAGCCGCGCCCCGCGTGCCATCACCGCGCCGAGCGTGCTGTCGCGGCCGGCGGCGTAGGGGCCGCCAATCCAGAATCGCGACCGCATCTCGCTTCCGGTCGGCGTGTGGCGGACGTGATGCGCGAGGTACCCGACATCGATGGGGAAATCGCCAAGCCCGGTCCGGGCGCAAACGATCGTCGCCTGTTGCGGATCGTCCAGACTTGCATCAGCCAGTCCCAGGAGCCGCGGCTGCACGAACTGGATCGCGGCGCGGATCAGGTTGCTGCCGATATATTCGTCCACGATCGATGTTTGCCCGACATAGCGGGCGCGGCCGCGCGCGCCGGCGGGCGGCGGCGCGCTCCACGCGGCGTAAACGTGCGCGTTGGGATGCCAGAGCTTGTAGCGTTCCGGACCGTCGCTGTGCCAGCCGAACCACCAGTCGATCATCTCCGGCGTCACGCCGGGCATGTCGGTGCGCGCGGCGACATGCATGGCGCCGTCCGCCGTTAGCGCGAAGCCGTCCTCCAGCACCGGCGCGGCTCCGAACAAACTCTGCGCGGCCGCCTGCACCGGCGGCAGCCGCGGCTCAGCGACGGGACCGCGGTCGAGCGCGTCGCGAATGTGGTCCGGCAGCGGACTAAGCTTCGGATTCAGGAAATCCGCGTACGGCTTCGATGCGAGATCGGCCTCGCTCCAGCCGAGATGCCGGCCGGCAACGGGTCTGCTTCGCATCATGCGCTGCCCGCTTCGTTCTTCATGTAGGGATGAAAACGCCCGGACGGATCGTGCGCGGCGCGCAGGCGATCGAGCCGGGCGAGATTGGAGTCCGCGAGGAAGCGGGCAGGCCGTGCGCCGAGATTCTCGTCGGCGAGCTGGATGCCGGTGGAAATCGGCGCCAGCTCCTTCATGCGGCTCACGGCCCATGTCGACGCTCCCGCGTCGTTTTCGGCGTCCTTCCAGATCCCGTAGAGCGCGACGTAGATGTTGTCCTCCACCGAATAGGCCATGTCGGCGCGCGGCGCTTTCGGCGCCCAGTTCATCCACAGCATGTGGGATGGCGCCGGCGGCAGCGTCTCGGCGATGCGCTTGACGCCGGCGACAAGGTCAGCAGCGGGCGCGTGTGTCCACATGTTATCGACGGCATAGTAGTGATCGTCCGGATAATGGTGCATCACGCCTTCGGTCATCTTCGCCAGCCGCATCGGCATGAACGGCGTGACGCGCTTGGCGCCACGCGGGCGGGATTTCATGAACGACAGGTCCTTCCAGGCCGCCCACAGGCTATCGGCGAAAACCGGTGCGATGATCATGACGCCCGGACCGCGAATGAAAGGCGTGCTCCGCGACATGAACAGCATCAGCTCGATCGACGGCGGCACGTCGGGTCCGACCACAAGCGCCCAGCGAACGAGTTCTTCGAGGCGATCGACGGTATAGAAGGCAAATTTGCTGCCGATCACTTTCGGCCGCGGGTGCAGTTTCAGATGGAAGCGGGTGATCACCCCGAAAAAGCCGGGGCCCGCGCCGCGCGCGGCCCAGTACATATCGGCGTTTTCGTTCGGACTGGCATGGCGCAGTTCACCGTCGGCGCCGACATAATCGATGGCCAGGACATTCTCGCAGGCCGGCCCAAGCGCCCGACCGTGCCAGCCGAAGCCGCCTTGCAGCAGAAAGCCGCCGAGCCCGACGCCCCGGCAATGGCCGACGGGAAAGAAGAGCTTTTGTGCGGCGAGGAGTTTGTCCACGTCGTTGCCGCGGCAGCCCGGACCGACCATCGCGCGCATCGCAGGAGCATCGATCGTGACCGCGTTCAGACGCGAGACGTCGAGCAGCATGCCGGCGTCGCGGACGTGGTTGCACGACCAGCTATGTCCTCCCGAACGTACGCCTACCGCCCAGCCGTTGGCGTTTGCCAGACGGATGGCCGCGACGACATCCTTTTCACCCGTCGCCTGGACGATGATGTCGGGATAACGATCGGGCAGGCGCGCGTTGCGGCAAGTGGCACGGCGCGCGGTCTCGTAACCGGGATCGCCCCGCCGGAACGTCTCGCCAATGAAATTCCCGGTCTGTTGCATGCGACTACCTCTCGTTCACTGCCGCGCGGCGTAACCCGGCCGATCGGGACGTCTCACTTCCCGGACGCCGCCGACCGAGCAATCTTGCGACTTTTCCGGCCAGGCGCGCTGTGGTTATCTGTGGATAAGCGGCCGACGACACGCAAACCGGTCGTCCAGGCACGCGCAATGATCGTAGATTTTCGATCAGATCACGTCGTGCCGTACAAGTCCGGCCGACGAGAGAGGTAGCATGATGTCGGCGAAGGGGCGTTCTATTCCAGAAGCCAACAAGCTTGTCGTGGGTGAGGGCGTCATCATCAAGGGCGCGGTTCTTCTGGCAGACACCGTCGTGGTCGGCGGCCTGCTTGAAGGCGATATCAGCGTCGACAATCTGATCGTCAACAAGACGGGCACGATCAGCGGCAGAATTGCCGTCGCCGGGAACGCCGAAGTCTTTGGGCAGGTTCTCGAGAAGCTCGATGTGAAGGGCCTTCTGGTTTTGCGCGCGGGCGGCCGCGTCGATGGCAGTGTAAGTTTCGGTACGCTGACGATCGAGCAGGGCGCGACCGTCACCGGCGAAGTTTCCTCCACAGATTACCGGACCAATCAGCAATCGACCTATCGCGCCAGTCATCAGGCTCCCCGGAGCGATACCAAAAAAGAAGAGCAAACGGCCAAACCGGTTTCGACCCTGCCGCCAATTGACCTGCCGGCGCTGGACATGATGCCGGGTCCCATCAAGGTCACCGCCTGAAGCGTCGCGCCTTCACGCGCGATGCACGATGTGGGTCTTGCCGTCCGATTCACGGGTGACCTCGCGTGCCGATCGCCTCGCGGCGTGTGCCGGTCAGTCGTCGAGGAGCGCGACGCAGCGGGTCCAGCCCGCCGAAGCCGCATGGACCTTTACCGGGAAGCAGGCCACCTTGAATCCGAACGGCGGTAGCTGGTCGAGGTTGGTGAGCTTTTCCATGTGGCAATAGCCGATCTCGCGCCCGGCTTTGTGGCCTTCCCAAATGAGGCTGGCGTCGCCGGTTTCGGCGAACCGTTTACGCGTGAACGAGAACGGCGCGTCCCAGCTCCAGCCGTCGATGCCGGTCACGCGTACACCCTGCTTGAGAAGAAACAGCGTGGCTTCGCGCCCCATGCCGCAGCCCGAATCGAGAAAGTCCGGCTGACCATACTTGGCGGCGGCCGAGGTGTTCACGACGACGATGTCGAGCGGCTTGAGCGCATAGCCGATCCGGTCGAGTTCGCGTTTGACATCGTCGGCCTTGCACACATAGCCGTCGGGTTTGCTGCGGAAGTCCAGTTTGACGCCGGAGGAGAAGAACCATTCCAGGGGCACCTCGTCGATCTTCAGCGCCGGCTTGCCGCCGTCCATGGTGCTGGCGAAGTGCCACGGCGCATCGAGATGGGTGCCGTTGTGGGTGGTGATCGTGACCTGTTCGATCGCGGGCCCTTCGCCGCCCGGAAGCTGCTCGGGTTTCAGTCCCGGAAACATTGCCGCGAACTCCACGGCGCCTTCCTTGTGGGCCTTGTAGTCGATTTTCGGCAGCATGCTCGGAGGATCGGAAACAATTCCGGCCTTGAGCGCGACCGACAGATCGATAATGCGCATTGACGTTTTCTCCCGCGGGTTCGTTGTCCGAATGAGCGGGATTTCCGTAGGCACCGCCCTTTACGTGGATAAGCGTACGGCAATTCGCCGCCAAAGCTCAACCATGCGTCGCGGGCGTCGCCCCGCGGTGGACTTCCGAGATCGCAAAAGCTCGCTTATGATCTTTGAATAAGTGCCGGAGAACGAGGCGGCGTCCAGCCGCCCGGCTTGAAGCACAGGGGGAGGAGATATTGGGGTTAGTCGAAGGAAAAACATGCATTGTGACCGGTGGGGCCGGAAGTCTCGGCCTCGCCTCCGTGCGCGCTTTGCTTGCCGAAGGCGCGAAAGTGATGCTGGTCGATCTCGACGCCGACAGGCTCTCCCGCACCGTTCGCGAACTCGGCACCGACCAGGCGGCGTTCGTCGCCGCCGATGTCACCGACGCCGCGCAGACGCGCAAATATGTCGACGAAACGGTGGCGCGCTGGGGCAAGATCGACGTGCTTTTCAGCAACGCGGGCAATGACGGCCCGCTGATGCCGATAACCGAATATCCCGAAGACCTGTTCGACCGCATCATCGCTACGCATGTCCGCGGCGGCTTCCTCGCCTGCAAATACACGATCCCGCAAATGAACGACGGCGGCAGCATCATCATCACGTCGAGCATCGTCGGCATCAAGGGCGTGCCCGGCAATTGCTCATACGTCGCCGCCAAGCACGCGCTGATGGGACTGATGCGCTGCGTCGCCAAAGAGGTTGCCCCGCGCCGCATCCGCGTCAACAGCGTCAATCCCGGACCGGTCGACAATCCCTTCATGCGCACCGCCGAGAAGACGATGACCGAGCTGATGGGACGCGATGCCGGCGAATGGTTCGACGAGCAGATACCGCTCGGCCGTCACGCCAGGCCGGAAGAAATCGCGCAGGCCGTTTGTTTCCTCGCCTCCGACCGCAGCAGCTACACCAGCGGCACCGCTCTCATGGTCGACGGCGCCTTCTGTGCTTGAACCACCTGCGGTCCCGGCAGCGCTCGGGAACGCGTCTGTCCTCCGACGGGAGAACGGGTCATGACGAAATTCGGCATCGGACAGGCCGTCCGCCGCGTCGAAGATCAACGCTTTGCCACCGGCGCCGGCCAGTATGTCGCCGATTTTTCGCTGCCCCGGCAATGCTTTGGCGTGGCGGTGCTGTCGCCGCACGCGCACGCGGTGATCAAGCACGTGGACGTCGCTGCGGCGAAAGCGGCGCCGGGCGTCCTCGTCGTGCTCACCGGCGCCGATGCTGCGCCCGACAAGGTCGGCGGCATTCCGCCGTTCTTCATGCCGGATTCATGGGGTGGTCCCAAAGGGTATCCAACCACCCGTGCGGTTCTTCTCGCCGACCGGGTTCGCTGCGTCGGCGACCGTGTTGCGTTTGTCGTCGCCGAGACCGAAGCACAGGCGCGCGACGCCGCCGAGCTTGTCGCCGTGGACTACGAGCCGTTGCCCGCGGTCGTCGATCTCGACTCGGCGATAAAGCCGCAAGCGCCGAGAATCTGGCCGGATTGTCCCGACGGCAATATCGGCGTGACGATCGCGTTCGGCGACAAGGCGGCGGCGGATGCCGCCTTCGCCGCGGCGAAGCACGTGGTATCGGTCCGGCTGGTCAACAATCGCATCACCGCAAACCCGATCGAGCCGCGCTGCGCCATCGGCATGTGTGACGCCGCCGACGGCAGATTGACGCTCTATACCACGTCGCAGGATCCGCACAGCGTGCGTGCAACGCTGTCGGCCGATGTGTTTCATGTGCCGCAGTCGAAAATCAGGGTGATCTCGCCCGATGTCGGCGGCGGCTTCGGCATGAAGGCCAATCTCTATCCCGAAGACGTTCTGGTGTTGTGGGCGTCGAAGCGTTGCGGCCGGCCGGTCAAATGGACGGCGACGCGTGGCGAAAGCCTGCTCGGCGACAATCATGCACGCGACCAGATCGTCCACGGCGAACTCGCGCTCGACGAGCACGGCAAGTTCCTCGCCATCCGCTCGAACGCCTATCAGGCGCTAGGCGCCTACTGGTGGGGCGCCGCGACCGCTCCGCTGTTCTGGTCGATCATGTTCGTGCCAAGTCTGTACGACGTGCAGACCATCCATATCTGCACCAACGCCGTCTTCACCAACACTGCGCCGACCTCGGTCTATCGAGGCGCCGGCCGGCCGGAAGCGATCTATCTGATCGAGCGCCTCGTCGAGCGCGCGGCGGAGGTCACAGGAATCGACCGGGTCGAATTGCGGCGGCGCAATCTCATCGCGCCCGAGGCGCTGCCCTATCACACGCCGACGCATCACACCTACGATAGCGGCGAGTTCGAGAAGCTGATGGACGTGTGCCTGGCGTCCGCCGACTGGAAAGGATTCGCGGCGCGCCGCAAGGACAGCGAGCGCCGCGGCAAGCTGCGCGGACGCGCCGTCACGCCCTATATCGAGCTCGGCGGTGTTTTCAACGAGCGCATGGAGATCCGGTTCGATCCCGGCGGCATGGTGACCATCATCGCCGGCACCCATTCCCACGGCCAGGGCCACGCCACGGCGTTTTCGCAACTCGTTGCCGAATGGCTCGGCGTGTCGTTCGAGGCGATCAACTACATCCAGGGCGACACCGAAAAAGTTGCGTTCGGACGCGGCACGTTCGCGGCGCGGAGCTCGCTGGTGGGCGGCAACGGACTGCGCGTCGCCGCCGACGCGATCATCGCACGCGGCAAGGAAATGGCCGGCGCGCTCATGGAGGCGGCGCCGGGCGACATCGAATTCAATGCCGGCACGTTCACGGTCATGGGAACCGACAAGCGGATGTCGATCGGCGATGT
This sequence comes from uncultured Alphaproteobacteria bacterium, assembly GCA_963850245.1. Taxonomy (GTDB): domain Bacteria; phylum Pseudomonadota; class Alphaproteobacteria; order Rhizobiales; family Xanthobacteraceae; genus BOG-931. Next base: position 28,025 of record CAWKLA010000010.1, read on the forward strand.
GGCGCACGCGTTTTTTGCCCCCGCCGGGCCGGTGACGAAGTTCGGTCTCGGTCTCGACGGTGTCGGCACGTGGTCCGGCGTGCCGGGAGGCGCGCCGAACTATCCGAATGGATGCCAGGTCTGCGAAGTGGAAGTCGACCCGGAGACGGGCGCCGTGCGCATCGACCGATTCGTCGCTGTCGACGATCTCGGCATGATCATCAATCCGCTGATCTGCGAGGGGCAAATTCACGGCGGCATCGCCCAGGGCGTCGGCCAGGCGTTGTTCGAGAACGTCATTTACGATCAGGATTCCGGCCAGCTCATCACCGGCAGCTTTCTCGATTATTGCATGCCGCGGGCCGGCGACTTTCCACCGATCGTCTCGGAAATGCTCGAAGTTCCGGCCAAGACCAATCCGCTCGGGATCAAGGGGATCGGCGAGGCGGGAACGATCGCCGCCCCGCCGACGGTGGTCAATGCCGTGCTCGATGCGCTGCATCAGCTTGGCGTCGAGCATATCGACATGCCGCTGACGCCGGCACGCATCTGGGAAGCCGCGAACGCGGCGAAGCGGACGCCGTCAGGTTAGCCGCATGCCCGGTGCAGGGATTTCCACGCGGCCGTCAGCGACCCGATCACGCGGCAAGCCGGTCATCCGCGAGCACAGAATTCCGACGCACGGCGGCAAGCCCTACATCGCGGTCGAGGGGCCGGACGGGAATCTGTGGTTCTGTGAAAACGGCGCATCGAAGATCGGCTGCTTCGATCCGCGCGCCGGCGCATTCCGCGAGTTCGCACTTCCCGCCGCCGGCAGCATGCCGGTCGGTATCGCGGTCGGCGCCGTCGGCGATCTCTGGTTCACTGAAAAACTTCGCCAACAAGATCGGTCGAATGGACGCGGCCGACGCGTTGATCGCGGAGTATGACATTCCAACGCCGGCAAGCGGCGCACGTTGCATCGTGGCGATGACGGACGGCCGCCTATTCTTCACGCAGTATGATTCCGGCTTGATCGCCGAGATCGTCCCGTGACGAGAAATATGACATTTTGGAATCACAACATCGCGAGACGGCATCGTCTGCAAGCGAATTGAGCGGCCTCACCCTTGCGAAAAAAGCGGCTTGCGGCTAGATAGGCCAGATCGAGTTTTCGGCCGAACGACTAGGCCTTGCAGCGACGATAGCGCGCCTGACTGACGATCTTTCACCAGAATCTCGAGCGAACCGGGCCGTGCACCTCGCGCGGCTCAAATCGTGACTCTACAGAGGAGCTACCCGTGAGCAACGGCACAGTAAAATGGTTCAACGCGCAGAAGGGATACGGATTCATCCAGCCGGACGGCGGCGGCAAGGATGTCTTCGTCCACATCAGCGCCGTTGAACGCGCAGGCCTGCGTGAGCTGCGTGAAGGACAGAAGGTTGCGTTCGAGGTCGTTGTTGACCGCAAGACCGGCAAGTCTGCCGCAGAGAATTTGAAGACCGTTTGACGAACAAGGGCGAGACTGCGACGGCGGTCTCGCCCGATCATTTGTGTTTGCTGCGAAAGCGGTCCGGGCCGGTTATTTTCAGGTAGCCGCAAAAGCCCGTATCCGGGCGCGCGTCCAACCAGCAGCCCAGATATTCAGCCGTTGCCGGCCAAGCCGGGCACCTCGACGCCGAACGTCTGCGCGATCAGAACAAAATTCAGCGCAATCACCACGATAGTGCCGATCAACGCCGCAACGCGCGTGAGCCTGTTGTTCCTGAAGCCGCCCATGATATCGCGGCTGCCGGTGAAGATGATCAGCGCGATCATCGGCAGCGGCAGCGCGATGCTGAGCACAACCTGACTCACGACCAGCGCCTTGGTGGCATTGACGCCGATCGCGACGACGACGAAAGCCGGCAGCATCGTCACCAGCCTGCGAATCCAGACCGGGATGCTGAAGCCGACGAAGCCCTGCATGATCATTTGCCCGGCCATGGTGCCGACCGTAGAGGCGGAAATTCCGGAGACGATCAGCGAGATCAAAAATACCGCGGCCGCACCGGCGCCGAGCAGTGGCGTCAGGGTGTGATACGCCGTCTCGATCTCGGCGACCTCGGGATGGCCGGCATGAAACGCGCTCGATGCGGTCATCACCATCGCCATGTTGACCAATCCGGCGACGGTCAATGCGAGAACCACCTCCCGATTTGAAAAACGCAGCACTTTGCGCCGTTCGGTGTCGTCGCGTACCGGCATGCGATCCTGGGTGAGGCCCGAATGCAGGTATACGGCGTGCGGCATGACCGTCGCGCCGACGATGCCGACGGCCAATAGCAACGCGTGCGCGTCGGCAATCTGCGGCACGACGGTGTGGAAGGCCGCGGAAAGCCAATCGATCGGGACGATGAACATTTCGGCGAGATAACAGAGCGCGATCACGCTCACCATGCCGCCGATGATCAGTTCGATTGGCCTGAACCCGAATGCCTGGAACATCAGCAGGCCGTAGGTCACGATCGCGGTCACGACCATTCCGGCAAAAAGCGGAATGTTGAGCAGCAGCGAAATCCCGATGGCGCCGCCGAGGAATTCGGCGAGGTCGGTGGCCATGGCGGCTATCTCGCTCACCAGCCACATGCCGAGCACGATTGGCCGGGGGAAATGGTCCCGGCACATTTCCGCAAGGTTGCGGCCGGTGACGATGCCGAGCTTGGCCGATAGCGCCTGGAACAGCATCGCGATCAGATTGGCGAGCAGCACGACCCACAGCAATCCATAGCCGTACCTGGCGCCGGCCTGGATGTTGGTCGCGAAATTCCCAGGGTCCACATAGGCGATGGAGGCGATGACCGCCGGGCCTACGAATACCGCATAGCCGTGCCAACTGCGGCGCTCTCCGGCCAGGATCTGCTGGGCGGTAGCGACGGTGCGCTCGGTCAACGATGCCCTGGAGCGGGCGTTCAAATCGGCCATTTCGCCGGACACGACACATGAACCTGAAAAGACGGCTTGTTTTACATAGCCATGACTACATATCGCCGTCAACGTTACAAAATGTAGCATTGGCTACATTTTGACACGATGAGAAAAATATGTTTCGGGGTTGGCGAAAGCCATCGGAGACCGGCCAAGCCATCGGACGCCGGCGAAAAGCCAGATGACCCGGGCAGAGATGGATACGATCAAGCACAAACCCGGGCGCGGGGCGGCCAAGCTGCCCGCGGAGGGCACCCAGGCGCGCCGCTTCGGCAAGACGCGTTCGGCGCAGTCGACCGCGCTGCTCGAGGATTATGTCGAGCTGATCGCCGATCTCCTGGGCAGCGCGGGCGAGGCGCGGCCTACGGACATCGCCCGGCGCCTCGGCGTATCTCACGCGACCGCCGTCAAGACGATCCTACGCCTCAAGCGCGCCGGTCTCGTCACGGCGCGTCCGTATCGCGGCGCGTTCCTGACCGAGAAAGGCCGGGCGCTCGCCGACCGGGTGCGCGTCCGCCACCGGCTCGTTGTGGACGTTCTCTGCGCGCTGGGGGTTCCGACCGAGTCGGCGGAAGCGGATGCCGAAGGTATCGAGCATCACGTCTCGGAAATCACGCTGAAGGCGTTCGCCCAATTCCTCAAGGTGCGAGGTTAAAGTCGGGCAGGGGACCGCTACGCGGCGTGGGCTGTGAGCGCGTCGACGATGCCGTCGACGACTTCCTCGACCAAGGCCTTGTCGTCGCCTTCGCCCATGACGCGGATGACCGGCTCGGTTCCCGACGGTCTTATGACCAATCGGCCGTGACCGTTAAGGCGCTGCTCCGCGTCCTCGATCGCCAAAAGCACATCGGAATTCTCCAGCGGCTTGCCGCTGCGATAGCGCACGTTCTTGAGAACCTGCGGCAACGCGGAGAACCGGTGGCACACCGCCGAGACCGGCTTGTCCTGTTTTTTCACCACGGCAAGGACCTGCAGCGCGGCCACGAAGCCGTCGCCGGTCGTGGTGTAGTCGGAAAGAATGATATGGCCCGATGGTTCGCCGCCGAGATTGTAGCCATGCTCACGCATTTGCTCGAGGACGTAGCGGTCGCCGACCGGGGTGCGGATCAGCGAAAGTTTGAGAGATTGCAGGTAGCGCTCGAGACCGAGATTTGACATCACCGTGGCGACGACGCCCGGCTTGGCCAACTGACCGTCCTCCCGCCAACTCTCGGCAATGACCGCCAGCAATTGATCGCCGTCGACCAGATGACCCTGTTCGTCGGCGATGACCACCCGGTCGGCGTCGCCGTCGAGCGCGATGCCGATGTCGGCACGCATCTCGCGCACCTTGCGGCAGAGCGCGTCGGGCTCGGTGGAGCCGCAGTCGTCGTTGATGTTGAAGCCGTCCGGCTCGACGCCAATCGAGATGACGTCGGCGCCGAGTTCCCACAATGCCTCGGGCGCGACCCGGTAGGCCGCGCCGTTGGCGCAGTCGATCACCACGCGCAAGCCTTCAAGCGACAGATTGCGCGGCAGCGTGCGCTTGGCGAATTCGATGTAGCGGTCGTGGACGCCGTCGATGCGTTTGGCGCGGCCGAGTTCGCGGCTCTTCGCCAGCAGCTTGGTCATGTCGCCGTCGATCAGCGTCTCGATCTGCCGTTCGACCTCGTCGGAAAGCTTGTAGCCGTCCGGTCCAAACAGCTTGATGCCGTTGTCGTCGAACGGGTTGTGCGACGCCGATATCATCACGCCCAGATCGGCGCGCATCGAGCGCGTGAGCATGGCGACGGCGGGCGTCGGCATCGGGCCGAGCTGCAACACGTCCATCCCGACAGAAGTGAATCCCGCGATCAGCGCGGTTTCGATCATATAGCCTGACAGCCGGGTGTCCTTGCCGATCACCACGCGGTGACGGTCCTGGCCGGCACGACGGAAAACCACGCCAGTGGCTTGACCGACCTTCAGCGCCAATTCCGGCGTGATGACGGCGTTGGCGCGGCCGCGGATACCGTCGGTGCCGAAATACTTACGCGCCATAAATCCCCGCCGCTGATCTACCGGAGGTAACATTACCCCGAACCGGGTGTCATCTGCCTCAAAAAACGTTCGTTATTGTTACCCACTCGGTTAATGGTTTCTCCATCGCATTTGAGCGAAATTTCGTTGAAATTCAATGGATTGCCGTTCAGACCGGCTGTGTGCCGCTTCGGACCGCTTAAGGCTTGCGCCTGTCGTAGGGGCTGTGCGGCGGCTGCGTCACCGCCACCGGGTCCGAGCCTGGGAACGTGCCCTCCAGCCCCGCATCGAGCTGGTCGTCGAGCCGTTCCTTGCGCCTCACTTCTCGCCGGCGTTTGTCGGCCGCACCGGGGTCGCCGCGCTTGGAATCGGCGGGGCCGCGCCGCGGCGAATGGCTCTTGTCCGGGTCATTCATGGTCGGTCCCAAGGTTGCCGGGAAGGTTGCTAAGATCGTGGGCAACGCGCCCGCCGACATCCGTGTTCCATCATATTCTATGCTATCGGACAACAACGGCGCGAGAACGGGGAAACGCCAGCCATGAAAGCGATCACCTGCATCGAGGATTTGCGCCACGCTGCCCGCAGCCGGGTTCCGCGCGCGTTCTTCGACTATGCCGATGGCGGCTCCTATTCAGAACAAACGTTGCGCGCCAACCGCGCCGATCTCCAAGCCATCAAACTCCGCCAACGGATTCTCGTGGACGTGTCGAAGCGGAGCACGGCCACGACGATCATCGGCGAACCGGTGTCCCTGCCGCTCGCGCTGGCGCCGATCGGACTTTGCGGCATGCAGCACGGTGACGGCGAGATTTTGGCCTGCCGCGCCGCGCAGGCGGCAGGTGTTCCGTTCACGCTGTCGACCATGTCGATCTGCTCGATTGAGGATGTCGCCGCGGCCGTCGACAAGCCATTCTGGTTCCAGCTTTACGTCATGAGAGACCGCGGCTTTGCGCGCTCGTTGATCGAGCGCGCGGCGGCGGCAAAATGCAGCGCGCTTGTGCTGACGGTCGATCTGCAAACCCTCGGCCAGCGCCACCGTGACATCAAGAACGGCATGACCGTGCCGATGCGATGGACACTCGGGAACCTTCTCGACATGGCGAGCAAGCCGGCCTGGCTGATGAGCGTCGCGCGCGGCAAACGCCGAACCTTCGGCAACATTGCCGGTCACGTCCGCGGCATGGAGAATGTCAATTCGCTGTCGCGCTGGATCACCAGCCAGTTCGACAAATCGTTGAGCTGGAAAGACGTCGAGTGGATCGCCAGTCAGTGGCAAGGCAAGCTTATCCTGAAAGGCATCCTCGACGTCGAGGATGCACGCATGGCAGCGAAGACGGGCGCCGCAGCCCTGGTGGTATCAAATCACGGCGGCCGCCAGCTCGACGGCGCCCTGTCCTCTGTCGCGGCATTGCCGCCGATTGTCGAGGCGGTCGGCTCGTCGATCGAGGTTCTGTTCGACGGCGGAATCCGCTCCGGCCAGGACGTCATGCGCGCACTCGCGCTCGGCGCCCGCGCCTGCCTGATCGGCCGGGCCTACATCTATGGACTCGGCGCCGGCGGCGGTGCCGGCGTTACGCAGGCCATCGACATCATCCGCAAGGAACTCGACGTCAGCATGGCGCTGACCGGCATCAACAATATCGGCGAAATCGATCGTCGCGTGATCGCAAGCTGACGGAACTCGTCGTCGGACGGATGGAACCGCTGAGCCCGCCGCAAAGCCGCCGGATGTTTGCCACGAATTTATGAGAGAGGTGCCTCCTCGGGGGATTTGGCGCCGGGCTTTGCTCGGCGCGGGTCAATTCTTGAAAAGGGGGATGGGGTTGATGCGTAATCTTATTTTGGCGACAAGCGTGGTGGCCGCCGTAACGATGGCTTCGTCTTTCGCGCGCGCCGACTGGGTCGGCGCTGCGGCGGGAGCCGGCACTGGCCTTGTTGTCGCGGGACCGGTCGGCGCCGTCGCTGGCGGCGTCATCGGCGGCGTTTTCGGCAGGCCATTCTGGGGACCGCCGGTGAGTTATGGCGCGTGCTGGATCGACGATCATTTTCACCGTCATTGCCGCCCGCGCTACTGGTGAGCGTTTCCCCGCGGGGGTGCGCTGGGGCTATTCTTCTTTATAGCCGTAGGCCTGCGCATTCCCCTCCGCGCCGTAATATTTGTACGGCAGGAATTTTCCCGACATTGAGATCTTGACGCGGTCGCCCTTCGGGTCGGGCTGACGTTCGATCAGCATGTCGAAGTCGATGGCCGACATGATGCCGTCGCCGAACTCCTCCTCGATCAGGGCCTTCAGTGCCGCACCGTTGACCATCACCAGTTCGTAGAAGCGGTAGATCAGCGGGTCGGTCGGCGGCATGGCGGAGCCGCGATAGGGCACTTCGTTGAGCAGGGCCTGTTCGCTCTTCGTAAGTCCAAATAATTCAGCCGCCTTTGCCGCCTGCGGCTTCGTCAGCTTCATCTGGCCGAGCAGGGCGCCGGTGACGAGAACCGGCGACATGCCGCCGATCTCGCTGCAAATATGCTTCCAGCTCCAACCCTTCTCACGCTTGATATCGAGGATTTTCTCGCAGAGTTCGGCTCGCGTCATGGACAACCTCCTGTTGCTTGCAAGCAGCAGTGACACGGCAATCAGAGCAATTGCCGTGCCATATGAGGTTGAGGCGAGCCGGGGCTCGGACTTCGCGACCGCCCGGGCCTACATCGGCGGCGTGATGCCGTCCCGGCCGAAGATGACGAATCCCGTCTGCGCCGTGCCGTCGGGTAGCTTCTTGGCGCCCGGCACGAACACCTTTTCACCCGGCTTGAGATCGGCGGCCGTCGCCGGAGCAAACATTACGACTTCGATGTTCGCCGGCACGATGAATTTCTTCTCGCCGTCCTTGTATTTCAGAACCAGTTCCTTGCCGTCGGAGCTGACGATCTCGCTTTCGACATTGGCGTTGGTCATGGTGCTGTTCGGCATGAGGTCCCAAGGCCGGTGGCCCTCATTGGTGCCGCGCATGGCTTCCGGGAAGATATGAATTTCGACAGCCTTCTGCGTGCCGTCCGGCAGCGGCATGGCGGTGATGCCGACAAAGACGCCCTGCTTCACGTCCGCGAGCGTTTTTTTGTCAACCGCGATCACGTGCGCGTCGTCGGCCAGCTTCACCTGGATTGGCGTGCCATCGCGGCTCTTCAGGTCCAGCGTGGCGCCATTGATGTTGGCGATCGTGCCGCGCACCCGTATGACGTCCGGCGTTTGGGCGATGGCGATCGATGCAGCCAGCGACAAGGCGAACGCGCCGGCGGCAATTCCGATTGTCGTGTCTCTCATGGTCGCTCTCCGATACCTGTTGCTGCAATCTCTCGCGGCAGGACGGTATCGGCTGTGCTCGTGCGGCGATAAACACAAACGCGCGGGTACAAACACAACTGCGTTATCGGTGGCGCTTTACCTCGGAGGAACCCAAATCGGCTTCGATCAGCGCGCGCAATTCCGCGGTGACTTCCGGCTTTTCTCCGAACCACAGCGCAAAGCCGCACACCGCCTGATGCAGCAGCATGCCCAGTCCGTCGGCGACCCGCAGATCGCGTGCTTTCGCCGCCGCCAGTAGCGGGGTCAGAACCGGCACATAGACGATGTCGGCGACAATCGCGTGACCAGGCAATTGCGTGAGATCGATCGCGAGACCGGGCTGTCCTTTCATCCCGAGCGTCGTGGTGTTGACCAACAGTGCGGCGTCGGTGAGCGCCGCGCCCACGTCGTCCCATCCGACAGCCTGCAGCCGCTTGCCGAAAGCCTCGCGCAGCGCTTCGGCGCGACCGGCCGTGCGGTTTGCGACGACGATCCGTTCGACCCCGCGCGAGAGGAGGCCGTGGATCACCGCGCGAGCGGCGCCGCCGGCGCCGAGCAGCACCGTCTTGTCCACGCCTCGACCCCAGTGCGGGGCGCAGGCGTCGAGATTCGCCAGGAAACCCTCGACGTCGGAATTGGTCGAACGCAAGGTCCCGTTTTCCAGCCAGAGCGTATTGGCGGCGCCGACCGCACGCGCCTTCTCGTCGGGTTCCGACAGCGTGAATGCCGCTTCCTTGTGTGGAACCGTGACGTTGCCGCCGACATACCCGCGTGCGGCGAGCGAGCGCACGAACGTCGCGAACTCCTCTGCCGGCACCAACTCGCGGCGGTATTCGCCGGCGATCCCGTAATGCTTGAGCCAGTAATTATGGATGAGCGGCGAACGCGAGTGCTCGACCGGCCAGCCAATGACGCACGCCGCGCGGAGGGCCGTCGTCACGCTTCGTCCGCAACGGAATTGCGCAGCACGCCGATGCCGGGACACTCGATCTCGATCGTATCGCCAGGCTTGAGCCAGACCGGAGCGTCGACTTTCGGTCCGATCTTGACCGGCGTGCCAGTGGAGATGATATCGCCCGGCTTGAGAGTCATGAACGTCGTGACGTAAACGATGAGATCGGCGAAGGAAAAGATCATGTTCGCCGTGGTGTCGTCCTGGGTGACCGTGCCGTTCTTGCGCACGATGAGGTGCAGCGGCTTCGTCAGGTCCACGTCGGTTTCGATCCACGGTCCGATGCTGCCCGTCGCATCGAAATTCTTGCCCTGGGTGACGTTGAACTTGCCGTGGTGCATCCAGTCGCGGATCGTGCCCTCGTTGCACAGCGTCAGACCGGCGATCACCTCGAGCGCGCGTTCCTTCGGCACGTGCTTGCACTCGCGCCCGATCACCATCGCGATCTCGCCCTCATAGTCGAGCTGTTCGGATATTTTCGGCCGGATGAGCTTTTGTCCGCTGCCGACCACCGAATTCGGCGCGCGGTAGAACATACTCGGATATTGCGGCGGGTCGGCGAAATCATAGTCGCGTTCGCGGTTGGTGTAATTGATGCCGATACAGAGGATCTTTTCCGGCGTGGCGAGCGGCGGCAGCAACTCGACCTCCGCCAGCGGTACCTCCGCCCGCACGCCGGCGGCGGCTGCTTTCGCCTGTTCCAGCGCATTGGCACGGAAGACTTCGAGGAGCGTGGTGAAGCGGCTCAGCCGGGCGCGCAGATCGACAAGGCCGTCGCCGACCACCGCGCCGAAGCTCGGCCGGCCGCGCAGATTATAACTCGCAAGCCGCATCTAGGTCTCCTCCTCCGGCAGCGGCTGGCAGGCTTCCGCTGTCCGCGCGATGTGTTAGAAGTCGCTGGACGAACCGTCAACGGCGCCTACCCAAATGCCGATCCACGAGCCGGTCTTCGACCCGCCTTTCAACGTGGTGCGCTCCAGCCACGTCGAACTCGGCGTGCGCGATCTGGGCCGTTCGCGGGCGTTCTATGTCGACTGCCTCGGACTGCTGGTCAGCGACGAGACCGACGATGCACTGTTCCTGCGCGGCGTCGAGGAGCGCAACCATCATTCGATCGTGCTGCGGCGCTCGCGCGAGGCGGACGTGCGCGCGCTCGGCTACAAGCTCGCCAGCGAGGAGGATGTCGACCGGGCCGCCTTCTGGTTCGGCCGCCGGAACCTCCCCACGTCATTCCCGGAACTGCCGCACCAGGGCCGCACCTTGCGGACCGCCGACGTTCTCGGGATGCCGCTCGATCTCTACGCGCACATGGATGGCGCGGAGTGCATGTTGCAACAATACAGCGCCCACCGGGGCGCGCGCATCCAGCGTATCGATCATCTCAACTGTTTCACGCCGGACGTCCAGCAGAGCTACGATTTCTACCGGGAGCTTGGCTTCCGGCTTACCGAATATACCGAGACCGACGGCGCCGACCCGAAACTGTGGGGAGTGTGGATGCACCGCAAGGGCAATGTGCATGACATCGCCTTCACCAACGGCGCCGGCCCGCGGCTGCATCATATCGGGCTGTGGACGCCGGGCGTGCTCGACATCATTCACATCTGCGACGTGATGGCGACCAGCGGCTATCTCGACAACATGGAACGCGGTCCTGGCCGGCACGGCATTTCCAACGCGTTCTTTCTCTATATCCGCGATCCCGACGGCCATCGCGTCGAGCTGTTCACTTCCGATTATCTCACCGCCGATCCCGACCACGCGCCGATCCGCTGGTCGCTGACCGACCAGCGACGGCAAACCCTTTGGGGTCATCCGGCGCCGGCGTCGTGGTTCCAAGAGGGTTCGGCGTTCTCCGGCGTCGTTCAGCGCGAGCCCGTGCTTGAAGCGCGTCCCATCGTGGCCATGTAAGGGATGCTCGCGGCGACTCGGCTGCCCGGCGATCGCGTCGCGCAAGTTTCACCTACAAATTTCAACTCTGAGCAACGGAGACTTAAAATGATCCGCAAGGCGAAAGCTGTTTGGCATGGCACGGGCCGCGCCGGCACCGGAAATCTTTCAACCGACTCCGGTGTGCTGGCCGAGACCCCGTATTCCTTCAAGACCCGCTTCGAGAACGAGAAGGGCACCAACCCCGAAGAACTGATCGCCGCTGCGCATGCCGGCTGCTTCACCATGGCGCTCGCATTCGGCCTGCAGGCCGCGGGCTTTACGCCGACGGAACTCACGACCGAGGCGGCGGTCACACTGGAGCCGGAAGGCCAGGGTTTCCGGATCAGCCGGTCGGCACTGACTCTGCGGGCTCAGGTGCCGAACCTGGACGAGGCTGCGTTCGCGCGTTTTGCCGGCGAAGCCGAAAAGAACTGTCCGGTCTCCAGGGTTCTCAACGCCGCAATCACATTGGACGCCAAATTGGTCTGAAGCTGATCTGAAAGTTGATCTGAGGCCCGCGGTTTCGTCGTAGGTCCTACGCTTGGGCCTTTGTCAGTTTTGCAATAGATGCGACGCCCGGCTGCGCGAATTCCGTCGCGCAGCGCGCAAGATCGATCAAATTCTGGTAAAGCTGCTCGAGCGCAAATCCGAGCGCGAAGACGCGCTCCACCGCGTCGCTCGGCATGTCGCGCATCAGCCGTTCCTTTCGCGCGTGGTCGAGCCAAGCGTTGAACGCCTGCAGCGCAACCTCGAACGCGTCCAGCGGGGGCGGCTCGCGCTCCGCGGTGAGCGCCGCCGCGCTTGCGCGCAGGTAATCGGCCGCCGCCGTAACGACATTAGCGAGCGGTGGTGCGAGCTGGGTCCGGAATTCCTCGGGGAGCGGCACGGCAGCGGCCCGCCCGATGATGACGAGGTCGTGGCGCAAGCGGAGCAGGGTGCGCAACAGCGGCCTGGAATCCAGGTCCGTCATGAGGTACGTCGCCTGTTCGCGTTTGGCGTCGGCGCCAACTCCCTCGACGCGCGCGAAAGCGGCGCCGAGATTGATCTGCAGCCGCCGGACGGCTTCCACATCGATCTCCTGGGTGAAGCCGGCGAACAGCACCGGCAGGGCGTCCGCCAGCAGGTTGAGCATGCGAGACGCGGCGACGATCACCAGTACGTGGGCACGCGCCGGCAGCACAAAGAAAGAAACCAGCAGGCCGATGACGCCCCCGAGCCCGACCTCGAGCACGCGATAGAACGCCGAGGTGATCGGGTCGGTGTGGGTGGCTGTTACCCCTAAAACCACGATGACCGCCGTGAACGGCCCGACGCGAAAATTCGGGTTGATGGCCGCAAGCAGTGCAAGGGGCGCGACCGCGAGCGCAAGCACGGCCAGGATCGAGATTTCAGTGTGGTGCGGGACCAGGGCGGCAATTGCGCCGGCATAAATCGCCCCGCCGAGCGTTCCGACGAAATATTCAATCGTCGCCCGCAGCGATCCGCCGAGGCTCATCTGGGTAACGACGATAGCCGTCAAGACCGCCCACAGCCCGCCGAGCGGGATGGCCACGAATTGCGCGAGGATAAAAGCTGCCATCGCCGCGACAGTGACGCGCAGGCAAAGCCGTAATTGCATCCTGTGCCTGCCGATCTCGGCAAGCGTCCATCTCCAGGCTGCTGCGATACGGTCCATGACAAGCCCCGGCGGAAGGATAGTTCGTCTACGCTGCGCGGTCGCGGTGCGAAATCTCGACCACCCGGGCGCGCCGCGCCAGCGCTTCGACCAGCGCGTCGGCCTTGGCCTTGTTCGCCGCATCGAGATTGGCGTCCCATTCGTCGAGCAGATAGACCGGCGCGTCGGTCGCGTTGACGATCTCCTCGAGCGACCTGATCTGCCGCTCGCCGGTCGAGAAGCCGAGCTTCTTGTCGATCGATTCGGTGAGGACGACCACTTCGTCCTCGTCGTCGCCTTCGACGTCGACGGGAACCACGTCGCCGCTGAATTGGAACGCGAGCCGGTCCGAGGCCGGCAGATAGAAGGCGCGGCGGCGCAATTCCGTCTTGAGGCTCGCCAGCAATGAGGATTTGCCGGCGCCGTTGCCGCCGCGAATATTGATCCGGCCGGTCGGCTTCGCTTGCACGATGCGCACCGCATCGTTCACCGACGAGACGACATTGGCGTCGTCGCCTTCTCGCAGCACCAGCCGGTCGAACTTGATGCGGCCGTCGAATGCCGCGTCGGGCTGCGGCAGCATATTGGCCGCCACGCCGCCGAATCGGGTCCAGATGGCGATGAAATCGTTCCAGCCGGTGGCGAGCAGGTGCAACTCGTATGTCATTTCCATCTGCCGCGGCAGCGTCGTCGCCAGCGCGATCAGGAGCGCCGTGTCGCCCACATGCCGTACGGCCACCATGGTGATGGTCGCGAAAACGATGGCGAGACTGACAATGCCGCTCATCGCGCTCATGCCTTCACGGGCGACGATGGCGCGGACCTGAGCGGTGAGCGCTTCGCGCAGCCGGCCTTTGAAGCCGGCGAGCCAAAGCCGCAGATTGTAGCGATTGCCGCTGAACACATTGTCCCACGCCGTATAGCCTTGCGCGGTGACGCGGTTGTTCATGCGCTGGTTTTCCAGATACGTCCGCGCGATCGGCTTTTGCAGCGCCCATTGCATCAGCAACAGCGCGGCGAACGCCGCGACGTAGGCGAACGGCAGGCTTACGTCGATTTCCGAACCGAGCACGAGCGCGTTGAAAACCAGGCCGAGAAACAGTTTCAGCGTGAATTCCAGCTCGTAGATCAGATTAAAGAAGCATTGGAATGTTTCGCCGGTGAGAAACGGCTCGACCTGCTCGCGCGCCGGCTTGTCGCCGAAAAGCTTGACCTTGCCGCGGTTGTCGCGCGCGAAGCGCAGCATGAACTGGCCAAAACCGCGATAGCCCGCGCGCTCGGCGAAGATCCAGCTGATGACGCCCGCCACATAGGAGGCCGACTGCGCGGTCAGGATCCAGATCAGGTCGTTGAGCAGGAAATGGCCGTTGGCGACCTTGTAGCCGGCGTTGATGACGAGCCATGTGGTCGCGGCGGCGAGCATCGCTTCGACGACCATCAGCGCGATCATCACGAACAGCGACGGGCAGAGCAGATAGCTCGCAAGCTTGAGGCGTGAAAACTGCTGCGTCTGCGTCATGGCGCTCCCGCCGCGACTCGATCAAATGGCAACGATATCATGGATTTGTCGGCACGCTGGCGACCGCCGCCAGGCGGCGTTCCAGTTCGCTCCGCATCCGGTTGAGATTTTCGAACAGACGCGCCGTCGCCAGCCGCAGAAAATAGAAGCCGAATGTCGGGTTCTGGAAGTAAAGCTCCTGGACTTGTTCATAGGTGATCGACAGGACCATGCCCTCCTCGATGCATTCCAGGGTCGCCGTGCGGCGGTTGTCGGGCGCCAGCATAGCGAGTTCGCCGACCACCTGGCCGGGCGGGATTTCGATGCCGAGCTCAACGAGCACGTAGCGCCCGTTCATGGTGTAGAACATGCGGTCGGCCGTCTCGCCCTTGGCGAACAGGAGGTCGCCCTTCCTGAAATGGCGTTCCGCCATGAACGGCTTGAGCCAGTCCAGCGACGGTTCCGCGCGGATGGCGTCACGCACATTCCGGATCAACAAGACCATCTGGTAAAGGCGCCAGGCGTTGAGCGGCAGCGCGAACACCTGCAGCGCCATGGGTATCCAGGCGTGGGTCGAGCCGTAGAAGGCGACGAGAATGCAGTTGGTAACGATAGCGAGAATGCGCAGCGGCACCATCGTCTTGGTCGAGGCGGTCGCCACGATGAACAGCGACGCGCCGCTGTTGAAAAGGTCGCTCCAGTGCATCATTCCCTCCGCGCCGAGATCGGCGGTCTATCACTCAAATTCGACTGGTGGTGCGAACTCCGACAGCGTAATTTGCCGATTCCGGACAGGCCAAGAACTGCAACCGCCGGTGGCCAAGCAAACGTGATGTCGCAGGGCGCACTCTCCACTCTCGTACAGTATAGCGCACCGCTTCGCCGTTTCGGCGCTTTGGGCCTGGCGCGCTACCTGGTCCTTGCCGTCGGCCTCTTTGCCATGACGATGGTGACGCTGCCGGAATTCCAGAGCGGCAAGGCGGCCCGCTGGCTGAGCGTTTGCCTGTGGTGTTGCTACGCTTTCTTTGCGATCGACAGCGCCATGCGCGTGCGCCGCCGTGCTGCCGCTGGCGGGGCGTCGAAGCATGTGTTCTCGATTTCCGGGTTCGTCGATCTGCTCGGTGTATTGCCGGTTCCAATCGCGTTTCTTTTCGGCGCGGATACGGAAACCGCATGGCTGTTCGCTTCGCTGTGGGTGCTCAAGCTCGGGCAGGACTCGCCTGGCTTTGCCCAGCTCGGCCGCGTCTTTGTGCTCGAAGCAAGATCGCTTGCAAGCGTTCTGGTGCTGTTCCTGATCGTGCTGTTTCTCGCCTCGGCGGCCATGTACGTCATCGAGCGCGAGGGTCAGCCGGTCGCGTTCGGTACGCTCCCGGCGGCTTTGTGGTGGGCGGTGGTGACGCTGACCACCACCGGTTATGGCGATGAGGTTCCACAAACGGCGGCGGGACATCTGTTGGCATCGCTGGTGATGATCTGCGGCATCGCGACCTTCGGATTGTGGACCGGTATCCTGGCGACCGGCTTTGCCGCCGAGAGCCGGCGCCGCAGCTTTATCGAAACGTGGGATCTGGTCAGCAAGGTGCCGTTCTTCCAGACCCTCGACCCGACGTCGATCACCGAAATCACCCACATGCTGCGGCGCGTGGAAGTCCCGGAGCGGATCGCGGTGATCCGCCGCGGCAGGGTCGGCGATTGCATGTATTTCATCGCCGCGGGCGAAGTGGAGGTGGATGTCGAGCCGACGCCGGTCCGTCTCGGTGTCGGTTCATTCTTCGGCGAGCTTGCGTTGCTCGGGGATTCGATTCGCACCGCGAACGTCTCGACGTCCAAGCCGTCGACGTTGCTCATTCTCGACTTGGCCGATTTCCGCAAGCTGATGGCGCATCATTCCGAACTCGCCCGCGTCATCGACGCCGAAGGCAAACGGCGCATCGGCGAGAACCTGCGCCGGCGCGAAACGGAGCGCCGCGGCAGCACCGTTCCGTCGTGATCGTCGCGATCGACAACCCGTAAGGAAAATTGGCCGTGATCAATGAAACGCACGATGCCGCGCGGCGAAGCTTCGTCGCCAGTGCCAATGCGCCCGACGCCGACTTCCCGATCCAGAATTTGCCGCTCGGCGTGTTTCGCCCCTCGGCCAACCTGCCGCCACGCGTCGGCGTCGCCATTGGTGATCAGATACTCGACATCGCCGCGGCAGCGCCGTCCCTCGGCGGTCCCGCCGCGGCGGCGGCCGCCGCGTGCGAAGCGCCAAATCTCAATCGTCTGATGTCGTTAGGACCGCCGGCCTGGTCTGCACTGCGGCTTGCCTTGTCGCGCGGTCTGAGCGCCGATCATGGCGACACGAGCTTGGGACTGCATCTCACTCCGATGGCGAAGGCCGAAATGCTTTTACCGGTCGCCATCGGCGATTTCACGGATTTCTACGCGTCGGTTTTCCACGCCACCAACGCCGGCCGCGCGTTCCGGCCGGATAATCCGCTGCTGCCGAACTACAAATACGTGCCGGTGGCCTACCACGGCCGCAGTTCCTCGATACGCGTGAGCGGAACGCCGGTGAAGCGCCCGCAAGGTCAGCGCAAGCCCGCCAACGAAACGGTGCCGAGCTATGGTCCGTCGCGGAACATGGATTTCGAGCTTGAACTCGGCATGTATGTCGGCACGCCGACCGCCCTTGGCGAAACTGTGCCGATCGGCCGGGCCGCAGAGCATATCTTCGGCTTCTGCCTGCTCAACGACTGGTCGGCGCGCGACGTGCAGGGCTGGGAATACCAGCCGCTTGGGCCGTTCCTCGGCAAGAATTTCGCCACCACGGTGTCGCCCTGGGTCGTCACGCGCGAGGCGCTTGCGCCTTTCCGCGTCGCCGCGTTCGACCGGCCGGAAGGCGATCCCGCGCCGCTGCCGTATCTCGCTGACGCCGACGATCGCGCACACGGCGGCTACGACGTCACGCTCGAGGCGTATCTGGCGACCGAGGCCATGCGGCGGGCCGGTATCGCGCCGGTGCGCCTCACCCAGGCCTCCTTCGCGACGATTTACTGGACCGTCGCGCAGATGATCACGCATCACGCCAGCAACGGCTGCAATCTCGCGGTCGGCGATCTGATCGGCTCGGGCACCGTTTCCGGTCCGGATAAATCAAGCTGGGGCAGTCTTCTCGAACTGACCGCGCGCGGCCGCGAGCCGATCGCGCTGCCCACCGGCGAGCAGCGCGGCTTCATCGAAGACGGCGACGAAATCATCTTCCGCGGCTTTTGCGCCACGCCCGGCTACCCCCGGATCGGCTTCGGCGAGTGCCGCGCGGTGATGCTGCCGGCGGGGTGACGCTACTCGACCGGCGCCCACTTCTGCAGGCGCTTACCGCTGTCGACTTCGCCGGTATAGAGATTGCCGCGGGAATCGAATTTGGCGACGTGCACGAAATGAAATTCGCCGGCATTGCGGCCGGATCGGCCGAAATTGCCAACGACCGCGCCGTCCCTGCGCCGGATAACGTCAATCGTTTCGTTGGTGCCGTCGGTCAGCACAAAGTAATTCTGCTTCTTGTCGAGCGGCGAGAATGCCAGGCCCCAGGCGGTGCCCGGTCCGCGCGTTTCGGGAGCGATGACGAACTGCCGGACGAAACTGCCGTCCTTGCGAAATACCTGGACGCGGTTGTTGGTCCGGTCGCAGACATAGACGAAGCCGTCCTTGCCGATGGCGATGCAGTGCACCGGGTTGGCGAATTGCGGCGACTCCGGATTGTAGGCCGGCAAGTCATCATCGGTCGGCGGCTTGCCGTAGGCGCCCCAGACCCGTTTGATCTCGCCGGTGTCGGCGTCAAGCACCGCGACGCGATGATTGCCGTAGCCGTCGGCGACGTAGATTTCGTTCGTCTCCTTGTCGAATTCGAGCGCGGCGGCCCGCCCGAACTGGCTCAGATCCGTGCTGCCGGTCGGCGGTCCGCTTTTGCCGATTTGTTTGACGAATTTGCCGTCGGTGGTGAACTTCAACACCATGTTGTCGCCCTCGCCGTTGCCGCTGAGCCAGACAAAGCCCTTGGGGTCGACGAGGATGCCGTGCTCCGAAAGCGGCCAGTCGTAGCCGAGGTTCTTGCCGGGACCGCCCCACGACTTCACGACGTCGCCGGCCTGGTTGAACACCAGCACCGAAGGCGCCGGCACGCAGCATTTGGCGCGCGGCGGATCGAGCGCTGCCGCCTTCTCATCATCGGTCAGCGAGCGCGGCCGCTGAAACACCCAGATGTTGTCCTGCGCGTCCACGTAGATGCCGCCGACCTGTCCGAGGATCCAATTGTGCGGCAGCGGTTTCGGCCAGTACGGATCGACCCGGAACGCCGGACTTTGCGCGCTCGCCACCGTAACGCTGATCGCGAGCAGCACCGCGGCGATTGCCGCGCGCAGAGCCGATTTTGTCGGCATCAGTGAATCTCCGGTTCGGCGATGGCCGCGGTGCCTTCAAGAAAGTCGAAGTCGCAGCCCTCGTCGGCCTGGCCGATATGGGCGGAATACATGGCGCCGTAACCGCGGGCATAACGCGGCGGCGGCGGCGTCCAGGCGGCGCGGCGGCGTGCGAGTTCATCGTCGCCGACATGCAGATGGATGCGGCGTGCCGCGACATCGATCTCGATCTCATCGCCGGTCTGCACCAGCGCCAGCGGACCGCCGACAAAACTTTCTGGAGCAACATGCAGGATGCAGGCGCCGTAGCTCGTGCCGCTCATGCGCGCGTCGGAAATGCGCACCATGTCGCGCACGCCGGCTTTGACGAGCTTCTTCGGGATCGGCAGCATGCCCCATTCCGGCATGCCGGGTCCGCCTTTCGGCCCGGCGTTTTTCAGCACCAGAACATGATCCGGCGTGACGTCGAGATCGTCGCGTTCAACCTCGCGCGCCATGTGATCGTAGTTCTCGAAAGCGATCGCCTTGCCACGGTGCTTGAGGAAACGCTGGTCGGCGGCGGCGGGTTTCATGACGCAGCCATGCGGCGCGAGATTGCCGACGAGCACAGCCGTCGCGCCCTCGGGATAAAGCGGCGCGTCGAGCGTGTGAATGACGTCCGGCAGATGCACGGTGGCGCCGTCGATGTTCTCGCCGATCGTGCGGCCGGTGACGGTCATGCAGGAAAGATCGAGGCGGTCGCGCATGGCGACCATCAGCGCGCGCAGGCCGCCGGCATAGAAAAAGTCCTCCATCAGATATTTGCCCGATGGGGTGATGTTGGCGATCACCGGCACGGTTCGCGAAATCTCGTCAAAGCGCGTCATGCCAAGCGCGATGCCGGCGCGTCGCGCCATGGCGATGACGTGGATGATGGCGTTGGTCGAGCCGCCGAGCGCCATATGGACCCTGATGGCGTTATCGAACGCCGCGAAGCTGAGAATGCGTTGCGGCGTCAGGTCCTCCCACACCATGTCGACGATGCGGCGGCCCGCGGCGGCGCACATGCGCGGATGGTTGGCGTCGGGCGCGGGAATCGACGATGCGCCTGGCAGCGTCAATCCCAGCGCCTCGGTGATTGCCATCATGGTAGCGGCGGTGCCCATGACCATGCAGGTGCCGAACGAGCGGGCGATGCCACCCTCGATTTCGCTCCACTCCTTTTCGCCGATATGGCCGGCGCGTTTCTCGTCCCAGTATTTCCAGACGTCGGAACCGGAGCCGAGCGTGCGGCCGTGCCAGTTGCCGCGCAGCATCGGGCCGGCCGGCACGTAGATCGCCGGCAATCCCATCGAGATGGCGCCCATGACAAGGCCCGGGGTGGTCTTATCGCAGCCGCCCATCAGCACCGCGCCGTCGATCGGATGACTGCGCAGAAGCTCCTCGCATTCCATGGCGAGGAAATTCCGATAGAGCATGGTGGACGGTTTGACGAACGGCTCGGCGAGCGACATGGCCGGCAGTTCGATAGGAAAACCGCCGGCCTGCCAGATGCCGCGTTTCACGTCCGCGGCGCGGTCGCGCAAATGGCCGTGACAGGCGTTGATGTCGCTCCAGGTATTGAGGATGCCGATCACCGGCTTGCCGGCCCAGTCGTCGCGGTCGTAGCCGAATTGCCGAAGCCGCGAGCGATGGCCAAAGGCCCGCAGATCGTCGCGGCCGAGCCAGCGGTAACTGCGCAATTCCTCGGGTGCTTTGGTCCTGGAACTCATGGGCATTCAGGTCAGGCGAGGGCCGGGTGGATCAGGTTAGCACGCGGCGGACGTGCAGTGCCGCCCGCCCCGGGGTCTAAAGCACACTGACCAGCCAATTGAGAAAGGCGTCGAAGGCCGGTGGGTCGAACATGAAATAAAGGATCGCGCCCAGGGGGACGAAGATCAGCAACAGGTCCACCGCGTAAAAGATGATCTTTCGTTTCTTCGGCGTCTGGTGGGCTGTGTCTGTTTCGGGCTTGCGGTTCTCGCCCTCGGCTGGCTGCGGTAATTCAGGCTGGACCATGATCCGGCGATCAGTTGAGCCAATTCCTTGCGGCGCTAGTCGCGCTATTTGGCATAGCCCTGCGATCTCAGCCAGTCGATGCGGCGGGTACCGTTGAGCCACTCGTCAACTTCGGCTTTGCTCTTCAGCCCGGTGATGTAGCGGTCTTCGACGCCCGGATACTCGGCGATGATTTGCCAATCGCCCTCCGCTATGCGCTTCATTTTGAAAACGACTTTGGTCTTTGCCATGACCAGCCAATAGCCGCCTTGCGGCCGAACTGGCAAGCTCAAATCTCTGCCGGCGACAGGCGGCGGCGATTGGCGGCTGGCGGGATCCTGCGTTATAGGCGGTGCAATATGCCGACGGTCAGATCATGAAACTCGACGAATATCCGCCGCAGGAGCCCCCGTCAGACAACGGCCGCGTCTACGGCGACAAGGTCATGCAACTCGGCGCCGGATCGGAGGGGGCCGAGCGGCGCTACGGCGAGGACGCCTATCAGAGTCTCGCCGTATTCCGGGCGCCGGCGCCAAACGGGACGCTGTTGGCCTTCATGCACGGCGGCGGCTGGACCAACGGCTACAAGGAATGGATGGCGTTCATGGCGCCCGCGTTCACGGCGGCGGGCGTGACCTTTGCCACCGTCGGTTATCGGCTTGCTCCCAAAAATCTCTTTCCCGCTGGCGTGGACGATGCGATCGCGGCGCTCGCCTGGCTTCATGACAACGCAGCCGCGTTCGACTGCGACCCGGCGCGGATTTTCCTCGGCGGTCATTCGGCCGGCGGGCACTACGCCGCCTTGCTTGCGGTGCGCCGCGACTGGCAGGCTGCCGCCGGCGTGCCCCGCGGCGTGATCTGCGGCTGCCTGCCGATTTCAGGTGTGTACGATTTCGGACCGCAATCCGGCTTGAGCGCACGACCGCGCTTTCTCGGCGCGGCGGGCAACGAGCGACGCGCCAGCCCGATCGAGCAGATCGAGGACAAGCCCCCGCCGTTCCTGATCGCTCACGGCGACGAGGACTTCCCACATTTGATGAAGCAGGCCGAACGCATGGAGGCGGCGTTGCTGGCGGCGGGCGGCGACTCCGAGCGCATGGTGCTCAAAGGCCGCAACCATTTCACCGCAAGCTACGCCGGCGGCGAGGCGGACGGGCCGTGGGTAAAGCGGGCGCTTGGCTGGATGGAGCGGCGGATTTCAGAAGCTTGAGGCGGACGCGTGCAACAGGAGCAGCGCCGCAATGGCGATGAGGCCCTGAAGTAGCGTACCGACCGTGAACCTGGCCAAGGTGGGCAGGGGGGCAAGTCCGGCGCTGTTGCCGGCCAGCCAAAAAAGCTCGTCGTTGACGTGCGAAACGGTCATCGCGCCGGCGCCGACCGCCAGCGCGGCGAGGGCTTTGTCGGTTACTCCCTCCAATCCAAGCGAAAATAGAATCGGCTGCACCATGCCCGCGGCCGTGATCGCTGCGACCAGCGAAGAACCCTGCAAGGTCTTGATCGTCGCCGCGACCAGGAACGGTATCAGGAGCGCGAATACCGGGTCCGGGTGCCAGGCCAGCAGGCGTTCGCCGAGCAACTCGGCCATGCCGGTTTCCTGGCAGAGCCTTTGAAAGCCGCCCGCGACGCCGACTGTCAACACGATGCCCGCGACGCTGCCGAGGACGCGCGCGGTCCAGCTTGAATCGCCAAAAAGCTTCGGGCCCGCGCGCCACGTGCCGATCAGCACGATGCCGACGCCGACCAGAAAGAGGATCAGCGGGCGGCCGACGCCAAGCACTAGCTCGCGCGTTGTGCCGCCGCCAAGCGGCTCGGTCGGGAAGGCGCCTATGGATTGAACGATCAGGAACGCGAGCGGGATCGCCGTCGCGAGGATGACCACGATCGCCGACCATCCGCTTCGCCGCCGTGCGGCCGGATCGTCCTCGTTCGCTGATACGCCCGCCGGTGACTCCGCGGCCGGGTCAGGCATGGGCAGCCATCGCGACCAGGCCGCGCCTAAGGCCGCCGACAAAACCGCGACCGGCAAACCGAACCATGCGACGCGGCCCCAGGCGGCGTCGAGGATCGAAGCGGCGGCGATGACGACCGGCGAGAACGCTGCGAGACCGTGGCTCGCCGAAATCGCCAACGCCAACGCGAGCGGGGCGGTTCCGCGTTTTGCTGCGGTCGTGCCGGCGGCGGGAAGAAGCGGCGTCAGCAGCGCGTACGCGGTGGATGCCGACGCGCCGACGCCGGCGATCAGACCGGCGAGCGCCGCGAGCCGCGCCGATCCGATCCAGGATCGGCAGCGGTCAGCAATCGCCACCAACCGATCGGTCGCTCCCGTGTTGGCGGCGAACGCGGCGACGAAAGCGGCGCCGACGACCACCAGTCCGGGCGAATAGATTCCTTCCGAAAATCCGGTTCCGAATGCCTTGCCGAGAAGGCTGACGGATAGCCCCGTCGCCAGGCCGAAGCCCGAAGCAACGAACACGAAGGGGAGAAACGGATGCCGGTGCCGCCACTGTGTCGCGGCGACAATGACGGCAATCGAAGCAGCGAGGAAAACCGCCTGGAAGAACGGCATACTGGGTATCAAGTGGTGGACCCCGGTCTTGAAATGACGGACATCAGTATTGTGGGCGGCTCGCGAGGGTGTTTCGCCGAGGGATTTTCGTTGGCGGAGCTTTGTTGTTTTAGTAGCTTGTAATCCGAAGACGGAAAATCCCTATTCGGCAACCGCCGCCGGCGAACCGGCGGGCAATATCGGGATTGGCGCCGTCGCTCCCAAAGGGACTTTGTGAATGCGCGTTCGCAATGCCGGGTTGCTCGTTCGTGATGGCGGCACTTGCTTTGCCTTCCGCGCCTTCAGCATCCTGCTGTTCACCATTGTCGTGGCCTTTGCGGCGGCACCCGGCTGGGCCGCGTCCGGCGATTTTATTCATGCCGACGGCACCCGCCTCGTCGACGGCCGCGGCGACCGCTTCGACATCAAGGGGATCAACCTCGGCAACTGGCTGGTTCCCGAGGGCTATATGTTCAAGTTCGAGCGTTCGCGCGCACCGGGCGAGATTGCCGGCGTTATCGAGGCGCTGATCGGGCCGCAGGAGGCGTCGCGCTTCTGGAGCGAATTCCGCGAGCGATACGTCGCCGAACAGGACATCCGGTTCATCAAGGCGGCGGGCTTCAATACCGTGCGCGTGCCGTTGCACTGGCGGCTTTTCGTCGAGCCGGGCGAGGCGCAGGCGGACCGTTTCGAAGGGGAAGGCTGGACTCTTCTTGACCGGCTGGTGCAATGGTGCCGGGAATCGGGACTGCGTGTCATCCTCGATCTGCACGCGGCGCCTGGCGGGCAGACCGGCGTGAACCACGATGACGGCACCGGCTTCCCGCTTACATTCTACGTGCCGCGCTATCGCCGGCTAACCGTCGATTTGTGGCGGGCGCTTGCCACCCGCTATCGCGACGATCCGGTCATCCTCGGCTACGACCTGTTGAACGAACCGATCTCACCCTACAGCGACGAGGATTATCTCAATCCGCGGCTGGAGCCGCTCTATCGCGAAATCGTGGCCGCCATCCGCGAGGTCGATACCAACCATCTGGTGTTTCTGGCCGGCGGCCAATGGAGCACCAGCTTTTCGATGTTCGGCCGTCCGTTCGACGCCAACGCAGTCTACACCTATCACAAATTCTGGGCGACACCGACGCGCGACGCGCTGCAGGGCTACCTGAATTTCAGCAATCGCTGGAGGGTGCCGCTGCTGATCGGCGAAACCGGCGAACTCACCGACGACTGGAACGATCGGTTTCGCCGGCTGAACGAGCGCTTCGGCGTAGGCTGGTGCTTCTGGCCGTACAAGAATCTCGACTCGAACACTGCCGTCGTTTCGATCGAGAAACCGGCCGGTTGGGATCTGATCGCCAGCGCCGGCAGCGCCGACATCAAGCCGGAAGACTTGCCGCCGCGCGAGCAGGCGTTGGCGATCCTCAACGCCTATCTGGAAGCCGCAAGATTTGAGAACGGCCGCATCAACGGCGGCTATCTCAACTCACTCGGGCTTGCGGTGCCCTAGCCCGGCGGCGGCCGCCGCCGCGCCAAATTCGGGGCTGTGGGCGGGAGATCGGCTGCGGCGATATCGAATGAGCCGGACCAACGCCAGGATGGTTGGGAGGATCGCGGCACTCCTCGCCTTGTTGCTGGGGCTCGCGCTGACCAGCATGGCTCGTCTCCACCGCGAGCCTGGCGGAAGTCGTCGAGAGCTTTGCCAAGGTCGGCTGGGGCGCGGCCGCCGTCGTTGCGGTACGCGCGGCGATGATCGCAATGAACGGCGTTGCCTGGAGCCGATTGCTCGCACGCCTGACCACGGTTTCCATTCCGATTTTTCTGCTCCTGCGCTGGGTCCGCGAGGCGATCGATGTGTTGCTACCGGTCGCGAGTATCGGCGGCGGGCTGGTGGCGGCGCGGATGATGACGTTTTGGGGAGTGTCGGGCGCGCTCGCCATTGCCGGTGTGATCGCCGATCTCTTTCTGCAAACCGTCGCGCAGGTGCTGTTCGCTCTTGTCGGCGTCACGCTGCTGGCCCGCTTCATCGGCCAAAGCGCGGTTTGGCCGGGTACTGTCGTCGGAATAGTGGCAGCCGTGATTGTTCTCGGCGGCTTCTATGTCGTGCAGCGCTACGAGGGCGGCCGGTTGATGGACCGCGCGTTCGCCGCATTTTCGGCGCGGATGAATTCCCGCTCGGAGACCGCCGAGCCCGGCTTTCAGCGTGCGATGGACTCGATCTGGAAGGGCCGCTCGTCTTACGCCGTGGCCGCCTTGCTGATGCACACGTTCGCCTGGATGCTGGGCACGCTTGAAGTCTGGCTTACGTTGCATTTCATGCAATGGCCGGTGACGCTCGAGCAAGCCGTCATTCTGGAAAGCCTGGGCGCCAGCATCAGCAGCGCCGCATTCTTCATTCCCGGCAGCTGGGGCGTCCAGGAAAGCGGCTATATCCTCATCGGCCAGTTGCTCGGTGTGCCGATCCAGTTGTCGCTCACGCTATCGTTGGTCAAACGCATTCCCGATCTGGTGCTAGGCGTGCCCGGCCTGCTTGTTTGGTACGCGATAGAGACGCGCCGATTATTCTCTTCGCGTTTCCCGGCGTCTTGAAAAAGGGGTAGGCGCCCACGTCAAATCGTGCGCCGGCCGCATGGACCGACGCCTCTGTCTGCGAGCAGCGCGGAAGCCAGTCCCGCAAAGCGAGAACGGGACAGCCGGCTGTTTAGGCCATCATCTTGTTCTTGATCACGCCGACGATCGCCGCGAGGATCGCGCCGGCGACGCCGCCGCCGACGGCCTGGCTGACGAGAGCGCCGACGTCGACGTTGGCGCCGGCACCCGTCATCATCGGGATGAGCGCCGTGAGAATCTGGCCGCCGCCGACGCCACCAATGGCCCCGGCTATGGTGTTGCCCAGCGTGCCCGCGCTGATGTCTTTAGACGCCGCGCCGACCGCATTGCCGCCGATGGCGCCGGCAATAATTTGTATGATCAGATTGACGAGCGTAGCCGACATGAATTCCTCCCGGGGGCCCACATTTATTGCGTGCCGGCGAGGGCCGTTCATCCGGCACTTGATTTATCCTTATCATCAATGCGCGGGATGGTCGAGGCAGCGACGCACGCGCTCTGCGATCGCCATGCAGTAACGCGATACGTGTGTCGTTTCTGGAACCAGCGGCTTGATTTTAGTCCGCGGCGAGGTTGCCGAACTTCCGCAGATTTTCTTTCTGCTTGTTGTTGCGGGGCGGCAGCTTGAACAGTCGTGCGGCGGTGCCGCCCAGGATGTTGTGCTTTCCCTTTTCCGAAAGGAACGGCAGGTCCCAGATCGTCGAGGGCAGATCGAAGTCCCAGTGCGGATAATCGGACGAATACAGCAACTGGGTTTCCGCGTTCATCATGCGGAAAGTGCATTCCATCGCGTCGTAATCCTGAATCTCCATCGGCTGCGATGAGTAATACATGTCGCGCATGTATTCCGACGGCTTCTTTTTCAGAAGCGGAGCTTCCGACGGCCGCAGCATGTATTCGTGGTCGAGCCGCTGCATCAGGAACGGAACCCATGCCAGCCCGGACTCGATCCAGATCACTGGCAGCTTGGGAAAACGTTCGCCGATGCCGTTGATCACCCAGTTGGTGCAATTGATGACGTTGAACCAGGTGAAGCCGAGCGCGTGCGCGGAGATGAAACGGTTGCAACTGCGGAAGATCGGTTCGTCCCAGTTCACGCCGGAATGGAACGAGAGCACCAGGCCGCGTTCTTCCATCGCGCGATAGACCTTCATGTAGGCGTTGTCGTGCACGCCCATGTGGGAGCGCACGGTCGTCACCATGAAGCCGCCGACGTGTTTTCTCTCGCCGAAAGTCTCGACATGGCGCAGCGCCGCCTCGGGATCGGAAAACGGCAGGCACAGCATGGAAAAGAAGCGGTTGTCGGCCTCCGGCATGATCTTTTCAGTGAGCCAGCGGTTGTAGGCCCAGCACAGGTCCGCCTCCATTTCCTTCTGCGGGTGCATGCCGATATTGAGCATGCCGGTAGGAAACAGGCAGGAGTAATCGACGCTCATGGCGTCCATCCAGCGATGGCCGAGCTGCACGTCGCGGATCTTGCCGGGCTCGGTTTTTTCGCTGGAGCGCATCGGATAGCGCGTCACGCGGCCGCCCATGTCCTGGTAGCCAGTGGGCGCCGGCACGATGCCGGCTTGATGCTTCTTGGCGCGGGTGGACAGCGTGAGCTGCCGCAGTACGTCGTTTTCCATGAACGGCAGGAATTCGTCGTAATTCTCGTTCTCGTAGTGATGCGCATCGACGTCGACGATCAGAATATCGTCGAAGTTGCGCTTGTGCGCCTGCTTGCGGGCATGCGCGAGGAGCCGCGACGTGTTGAGTTCCTCGATTGTAACGCGGCGACCGCGGTCGGAAATCAGATCCATAACTTGCTCCGATCCATGACGTGCTCCGCTTTTTCCTAGCGTCCGGTCCAGCCCTGCCACATGCCGAGTTCGAACGCGGCGAGGTCGGCGGCGCGCAGCAATCCGCTTGCCGTGACCATCACGTCGGTCGCGGAGATCGAATTCTTCGCCACCGGCATGAATTCTTCGCCAGCCTCCCGGCGCGCCGTGTAGAGCCTGCACGCGGCCGCGATCACCGCCTGCAATGCTTCCGGGGTAACGACGTCCAACCGGCCGTCGGCGATGCCGCGTTGGAAGGCGGCGGCAAGCCGCTTCGCCTCTGCCGTCGCGTTCTTGACGCTTGGCTTGGCCGCCTCTTCTGCCGGGCGGGAGGCGCGGGCGGCCGTCGCCGCGCGCTGGAGGGCGTCCTTGGTGGCGCGTCTAGGCGAGGACATAAACCTCGTCTCCCTTTTGCACGACCTTGTATTTTTTCAGTTTCATGCGCCGGTCGCTGACGCACTCCCCGGTCTTCATATCGTATTCCATGCCGTGCCAGGGACAGACAAAGTGCATCTCGTTCTCCCTGAAGAAAAGCCCCATGGAGGTCTTGTCCGGGCGAAGGCGCTCCTCGACGCCGGCGATGGTAAGCCCCTCGCAGGCCGGGCCGCCCTGGTGCAGGCAAAAATTGCTGTAGGCGTGGAACTCGCCTTCGTGCCGGAACACGCCGATCTCGTTGTCGCCGACGAAAACGATACGGCGCTCTCCGTCCTTGAACTCATCGATCTTGGCGACGAATTTTTCCGGCATTTGCGTTCACCAGTGCCTGAAACAAAATTCTATCACGCGACCGTCTCCAACTCTATCTCTTGTTGGATCGGCAAATGGACGCGGTCGCGTGCCGGGTGCGGTGCGATCACGCTATCTTGTTGCTGAGCTCGCCGATCCCCTCGATCCAGATCTTCACCTCGTCGCCCGCCTTGAGGAATTCGCCGCTTTCGGCGCCGGTGCCCGCCGGCGTGCCGGTGAGGATCAGATCGCCGGGATGCAGCGTCATGTTGATCGAGAGCTGTTCGATCTGCTCGGCGAGGGTGAACAGCATCTTGTGGGTGTTGGAATCCTGCTTCAGCTTGCCGTTGACCCACAGTTTGAGGTCCAGATCCTGCGGATCGGCGATGTCGCTCGCCGGCACGATCCAGGGTCCGAGCGGGCAGGAGCCGTCGAAGCTCTTGTGCTTGCTCCAGTCCATCTTGAAGAACGAGGTTGCTTCGACGCCGGGCCGGCGGCCGCGATCGCGCGCGGAAAGATCGTTGGCGGCGACGTACCCGGCGACGTAGGCCAGCGCCTTTTCCTTGGTCACGTCCTTGGCCGGTCGGCCGATGACGGCGGCAAGCTCGATCTCCCAGTCCAACTCCTTGGCGTAGTGGCTGGCCTTAACGGTCGCTCCCGGATCGGTGAGCGTGCGCGCCGCCTTGATGAAGTGCCAGGGCTTTAATCCCTGCTCGTGCGGATCGGCCGGCTCCGGCATTCCCTGCTTGCGCGCCATCGCGGCAGCATGATCGGCATAGTTCGCGCCGGCGCAAAATATCGTCGGCGGATGGGGCAGCGGAGCCAATAATTTGGTCTTGGCGAGCGGCTGGCGCTTGACGCGGCTTTTGGCGGCACCGGCCGCGGCCTTCCGCAGTACGCCTTCGGCCGTTTTCCAGTCGGCGAGGATGCCCGCCACGGTGGCGTAGGTTGCCTTTCCGGTGAGCTTGGCGGCGTCGAAGACCTCCTCTCCGATGACAACGCCCGCGCGCGGACCCTCGCTTGTTCGATATGTCGCGAGCTTGTATCCCGCCCGCTTACTGCCAGCCATATGAATTCTCTCCTGTGATGACAATCGTTGAGCCTTAAATCATGCGGTGTCGAACGGCGCCATGCCTGCGCTGCTCGCGAGATCGAGTTGTTCGCCGAAAAGCCGTTCCGTGGTGGCAATGGGCGCCTGCGGCGTCGGCGCGCCGCAGCGCACCCGCCAATACCGCCGCCGACAATGGGGATCGGGCGATCTTGCCAATCGCTCATGCGTTTCGCTCCCGCCGCCATTTTAGGCGGAAGCGCATCCACGGCAAGTATGTGCGCCAGCTATGCGCGCCGTACCCGCCGCGCACGCAGACGGCCCGCCCGGTCGCCGGCCGGGATCGGGCAGATAGGCGGTAGTCGCCTGCGAAGCGCGCTACCGTTCTGCGTCGGTCACGCGGCCTCGGACGCGGCGCGGCGGCGGGCCGGCCCGCGCAGCCCGGCCTGTTCGAGCAGCGGCATGACCTCCCGATTCCAGCGCTCGAGCCCGGCGCTGTAATCGACCCAGCTCAACAGGATTCCGTCGAAGCCGATGTCGCTGAGCTTGCCGAGCTGATCGACGATGTGTTCGGCAGGGCCGACCAGCGGATAGCCGCCCCAGCCGGCTTTCAGATGAAACCGGAATTGGCCGATCACCTCGGGCGGCAGAGCGAGCGATTGCATGCCCATCACGTGCGTCAGCGTGTCCACGGCCTTCTCATCGCCTTTTTCCACCACGTAGCGATTGAGCTCGGCCTCGGCTTCCTTCTTGGTGTCGCCGTGGACGACGTAGCAGTTGCCCCAGATTTGCAGCTCGCGGCCGTATTCCTCACGGGCGAGGCGGCGGAAGGCGTCGATCTGGGCGCGGCCGTCCTCCAGATTGTGCGAGGTCAGCAAGGCGAAGGCGAGATCGCAGTATTTCGCCGCGAAGTGCCGGCCCTTGCCCGAGCCGCCGGCATTCATCAGCGCCGGGAACGGCTGCTGGATCGGTTTCGGCATCGCGAAACCCTTGCTGATGCGGAGGAACTTGCCCTCGTAATCAAACTCCTCATCCCGCGACCACAGCATCTTCATGATCTCGATCCATTCGGCCGCATAGTCGTAACGCGTGTCGTGCTCCATTTGCGGCACGCCGAACATTTCCAGTTCGGGCGAGAACCATCCGCAAACGATGTTGAGCGCGAACCGGCCGTTGGTGATGTGATCGACGGTGGTGGACTGCTTTGCCGCGACGATCGGATGCACGGTCGGCACATGCGAGGTCGTCAGGACGCAGATGTCTTCGGTCGCCTGCCCCAGTCCCGCGGCCCAGGTGTAGGTTTCGAAACAGGTGCCGTTGAAATTGCTCTCGCCGCCGAAGCCGCGCCAGCGGGCGACCGGAACCAGCGCCTCGTACCCGTAGCGGTCGGCGGCCTTGGCGATCGCCAGACTGCCCGGCCAGGTGACCTTGTGCCGTGGCTCGATTGTCGTGATGGCGCAGCCATTGCTGACATTGACGCCGAACAAACCGAGCTTGAGCTTGTTGCTGTTGAACAGCGGATTGTGCGCCGCGCGTAACTCGGCCTGTGCTGCAGATGTCGACATGTCAAATCCTCCCTTGTTTTACCGTTCGTTTCCCCGCGCTCGGTTGCTTGCCCGGACTTTGCTGGGTTTTCTCAGGCTTGATTAATCTCCCCCAGACTTTATTGAGCTCCCCAGATTTGGCGCGCCGTTTCAACCACGCGCTCCAGTTTGCGTTTCTGATCGTCTTCGCTGATCAGGTTTCCGACAACGTCGGAAGCAAATCCGCACTGCGGGCTGAGCGCGAGCTGATCGAGGCTAACATATTTTGCCGCGGCATCGATCCGGCGCTTCAGGTCGTCGACGGTTTCCAGCTCCGGCACCTTGGTGCTGATCAAGCCGAGAACGACGATTTTGCCCTTCGGTACGAAACGCAACGGCTCGAAACCGCCTGCACGCGGTGAGTCGTATTCGAGCAGATAGCGGTCGTGAGGCAGTTCGTTGAACAGGCGTTCGGCAATCGCGTCGTAGGTTCCCTCGCGATGCCACATGCTGCGTTGATTGCCGCGGCACAGGTGGAGACCGAAAGTGACCCCGTCGAATCCGGAGACCACGGCGGCTTCGGCGGCGATGGACCTTGAAAGGTTGATCGTCGGGTCTTCGCCCCGCGCGCGCATGGCGGCGAGCGAAGGACCGTCCGCATAGGCGGTAAAGCCAGGTGCGTCGATGTGAACGTAGCGGCAGCCGGCGGCAACGAGGTCCCCGATCATGCGCCGCTGGATAGCGACCACATCGGCGCAGAACGCGTCCATGTCGGCGTAGACCGCCTTCGACGCCTGGCTGTCGAAACGCTGCAGGATGCGATCGGGACCAATCAGGCTCACCTTGACGGGTTTGCGGGCGACGGCGCTGACCCGTTTGTATTCCGCGAGCGCGACGTTGTTGACGAGTTCGAGACGCCGCGCCGCGGGCCGGCGATGCGAGACGGGCGTGCCGGTCTCGGCGAGATCGGGAATGTCCCATCGCTGCAGCGCATTGCCTCCGGCGGAGCGGCGCACGTGGACTCGCAGGGTATCGGGCACCGCGTCGAACCCCGAGACCGCGAGACCGAAACTGTCCTGGAAATTCAGCCGGCTGATTTCGCCATCGGTGACGACATCGAGTCCGATGGTCTCCTGGAGTTTGACGAGATCGCGAATGCAGGCAAGCTCGATCTCATGAAAGGCGTCCGGGGACAGCTTTCCCTCGTCGAGACGTTCTCGCGCTTCAAGCCAGGGTCGGGGCCGCAACAGGCTGCCGACGACGTCGGTCCTTATGGCGCGCAATTCACCGGCCACCAAAATCCTCCCTGTTCTGTCGCGGCTTGTAAGGAACCCAACCGGTTCGTGCCGCTTCACGACTATAGGGTTTGACTCGCTCGCCGAATAAGTCACTAAATGCGAACAAGTTTGTTGCACGTAAGTAGACAATTGGTTTCGTCATGGACCGGTTTCAGCTTGTCGAGAGCTTCGTCCGCGTCGCGCACGTCGGCAGCTTCACCAAGGCGGCAATGCAGCTCGGATTGTCGCGCGCGCTGATTTCCCGCCGCATCATGGGCTTGGAGGCGCGCCTCGGGGTGCGCCTTCTCAACCGCTCGACCCGGAGCGTCAGCCTTACCGCGGAAGGCAAGTCCTATCTGGCGCATTGCAAGCGGGTGCTCGACGACATGGAGGCCGCCGAGCGCGAGATCGCGCGCGGCGGTACCACGCCACTCGGGGCGATCAGGGTACTCGCGCCGAAGTCGTTTGGCGTGATGTGCCTGTCCGACGCGATGATCGCCTTCTCCGGGGTGCATCCGCAGATCCGCGTTTCGCTTGCGCTCAATGACTTCACGTTCCGTCCCGGGGATTTCGTCGAAGAAGGCTTCGACCTTGCGATCCGGATTGCGGATATCCGCGATTCAACCGTGCTGAGCCGGCGCATCGCGACGCTGAAGTCGGTGTTGTGCGCAAGCCCGCGCTACATCGACCGCGAAGGCTTGCCGGACAGCGTGGCGGATCTCGCGCGTTTTTCCTGCCTGGCTCATCTCAGCTCCGACGAGCATGATCGGGTCTGGCGGTTTCCCGGAAACGGCGGCGGCTCGGTCAGGGTTGACGGCGTGTTTCATTCCAACAGTGCGATCGCGCTGCGCAAAGCGGCGCTTGCCGGCCTCGGCATCTCGCTGCTGCCCAATTATTGCATCGCCGCCGATCTCGCGGCCGGCACGCTCGTCAGGGTGCTTCCGCAATGCGAAGTGCCGCGTTCGGTCATGGCGCTCTACGCGCGGTCACCGCACATCCCGCAGAAAATTCGCCTGCTGGTTTCGTTTCTCGCGGAATGGTTCGGCAAGGATCGCGGCTGGAGCCTGCCGACCGACCGCCGTCCGGTCGCGGGCCGAGGAAAGCCGCGAATTGATCGGCGCGATCAGAACGTCAACGAAAGTCGCGTTAAGTCTCGGCGCGGCGTCAGGCCGGCGCGGGCAGCAGTTTCGTCGGCGCGGGGAGACTGAGAACGGGTGAACTGAACTTTTTGGACGAGCTGAAATATTCCCAGGCCTTCTCGTGACCGAGATACACAAACGGCCCGACGACGAAGGCGAAGGCCGACAGACCCGCAGCCGTGGCAATGTCGCCCACGACGACGTACAGCGTCGTAAAATCGATCACCGTGGCGATGGTCCGGAACGTGATGGTCTTGGCCAGCGCGCGACTGATTGTCAGCCCTTTTGCGTCCGGACGCTGCCGCTGCAAGAGCCGAATCTCGATGGTTTCGGAACGGGAGAAATAATTCCAGCCGGTTTCGTGGGCGAGGTAGAGAATCGGCCCGACGAAGAACGCGAAGGTCGAGAGGCCCGCCGCCGTGGTCGCTTCGCCGATGACCACGTAGTTGGAGGTGAAATCGAGGGCCGTGACGATGATCCGAAAGGTTATGGTCTTGGCCACGGCCTGCTTGATTCCCAGCCGGGCGGGGGCGGCGGCCAATGACGTTTTGACGCCCGGCTGTCCGGGCGGCGCCGCGTCGGGTTGGGCGGCGGCTGACTCGAATATCGGCCGCAGCCGCTGGCGCACCTTGGGCAAATATTTCGGCAAGTATCTCGGCGCCAGCACGGCGGCGCCGCCGATCAGCAAGCCGGGAACCAGCGCCACTTCCAGCAGGGCGACACCCGCAGTGACCACACCGATCGTCGCTGCCACGGTCACGAAATCAGGCCCGGCCTTCGCCCGGTCGCGGGAGCCGGCCGCTTTCGCATCGGCCGGATCGGGTCCGCGGTCAGCACCGTTTCTGCGTTTTGACACGGCCTGTTCCATTGCTACGGGCCCTGCCACAAAAAGCAGGGAGGAAACCGCCGCGACAGCGGCGGCAAGAACTTCACCAATTCAACAAGAACTTCACCAATTCAACAAGAGCTTCACCAATTCAAGAAGGCATATGGAAGGGCATGTCAAACGCGCCCGATCCCGCCTTGATGTAGATTTCGCTGAATTGCTTGGCCTGCTCGCCGAAGGAATTCAGTTGCATCTGCATGAATTCGGTCTGGATCTGGATGACATCCTGGAAGGTCTTGGCTTCACCAAGTCGCTGCACGAACTCGAGCGCGGAAGCGATATTCTGCTGCGCATAGCTCTTCAGTTTCTCGGCGATGTAGGTTTCGAATTTGTTCGGGTCCTGCGCCCATGCCCTCACCAGGGAAGGCTCCTCGTTCGCGGGTGCTTCGTCGGTGGGATTCTGGTCCGTCATGATGGCTCCTGTCGATCGGCCGAATCATTCGCCACGCTGCCCGGCGAAGTCGCCGTCAGCTTGGCCTAGAGGATTGAGCTGTCTGCTCATTCTTGAACCGGGACGATCTGGAGCAAGTTCATCGCAAACTGATGAACGTTGAATGACGCAACAAGGTATCGAGCGGGCGTCGCGCGGCGGCAGACGTTGATACCCACCGGCGAATTGGGTGTGCGGCCGATGCCGATGGCGGCATGGAGTGCGCCGCCAAATCGTGCCAACGTCGGAGGCAAACCGAAGGGCAGTCCGGAATTCCCCCAAAGGAACCCCGGCCAATGCTTGAGCGATAATAAGGATTTAAATCGTGCCGGAGAGCTTGAACAACGCCATCGAGGAACTCGTCCTTGCCAACCGCATCCTGTCCAACGAAGGCGTGCTCGATGCCTTCGGGCATGTCAGCGTGCGCCATCCCACCGATCCGGGCCGGTATTTGCTGTCGCGCTCACGCTCCCCGCTTCTGGTCGAGCCCGACGACATCATCGAATACAAACTCGATTCCGAGCCGGTGAAGCGCCAAACCGCGCACCCGTATTCGGAACGGGTCATTCACGGCTGCATCTATCAGGCGCGCAGCGACGTCATGGCGGTATGCCACAACCACGCCGCGGCCCTGTTGCCGTTCTGCGTCGCCGGCAAACCGATCGTTCCCGTCTTCCATGTCGGCGCCACGCTCGGCGAACAGACGCCGTTCTGGGACCAGCACGACGAATTCGGCGTCACCAATCTCCTGGTGGTGAAGGAGGAGGAAGGGCATTCGCTCGCGCGAGCGCTCGGCAGGCATTCGGTCGTGCTGATGCGGCGGCACGGCGCGACGGTGGTTGGCGGAAGCTTGAAGGAGCTTGTCCTGCGCTCGATTTACCTTTGCCAGAACGCCGAATACCAGATGCGAGCCTACGCGCTTGGTGCGCCGGCGCCGTTGCGACCCGGTGAGGTCAAGCTCGCCGGCGACGCCAATGTTAAGCCGACCGTTCTTGCGAAGAACTGGGAATACTGGATGATGCGGGCGCAAATCAGCGGCCTTTGGCCGCTGGGCGGCACGACGAAAACCGACGGCGAAGTGCAGGCGAAGCCGGCCATCGCGGCTGCCGGCGCCGCGGTCGAGAAGAAGAAACGGCGTTAAAATGCTGAGACTGTCGCGTCGGAAATTGCTGCCCCTTCTGGCCGGCGCCGTCGGTTTGGGGCGTTTGTCGGGTCCGGGTTCCGCCATGGCCGAAGAAGATGCTTTTCCCGCGGATTTCGTCTGGGGCGCATCGACTTCGAGCTATCAGATCGAGGGCGCGGTCGAAGAGGATGGTCGCGGCCAGAGCATCTGGGATGTCTATTCGCACTCGCCGGGCCGGGTGAAGGGCGGCGACACCGGCGATGTCGCCTGCGACCACTATCACCGCTGGGTCGAGGACATCGAATGGCTCGCCCGCGGCGGCTTCAATGCCTACCGGTTCTCGACGGCGTGGCCGCGTATTCTGCCGGCCGGCACCGGTACGGTCGAACATCGCGGCCTCGACTTCTACGACCGCCTTGTTGATGGACTCATCACCCGCGGGATTACGCCGTGGCTTTGCCTCTACCACTGGGACCTGCCGCAGGCGTTGCAGGAACGCGGCGGATGGGTGAACCGGGACAGCGCCGGGCAATTCGCCGACTATGCGACGATCGTCGCCCGGCGGCTGGGCGATCGCGTCAAGCACTGGGCGATGTTCAACGAGGCCAACGTCCATGCCCTGTTTGGTTACGGCGCCGGCGGTCATGCGCCGGGACTGACCGGATTGCCGAACATGCTGGCGGCGACGCATCACCAGAATCTGGCGCAGGGCCGCGCGCTGCTGGCGCTGCGTGCCGAGCGCTCCGACTTTCGCCTCGGTACCGTGCTCAACCTGTCGCCGGTGCGACCGTCGTCAGATAGCGAAGCAGATCGGCGCGGCGCGGACCGGTATGATGCGTTCTGGAACGGCGCCTTTCTCGATCCGCTGTTCAAGGGCGTCTATCCGTCTGCCTTTGCCGGTGAGCTTGCGCCGCTGATCGCCGACGGCGATCTAAAAGTCATCCACCAGCCGGTGGATTTCTTCGGCCTCAACTATTACGGCCCCGCTTACATGGTGGACGCGCCGCAAAGCCTCGTCGGAGCAAATTATGGCCCGGTGCCCGCCGGCACGCGCTTTACCGCGATGGGCTGGCCGATCGATGCCGGCGGCCTCACCGAAGTTCTGATCCGGCTTCGCGACCATTACGGCAATCCGGACGTCTACATCACCGAGAACGGTGCCTGCTACAACGATGTCGTGGCGGCCGACGGCACTGTGCATGACGACGAGCGGATCGCTTATTTCCGCGAGCATCTTGTGGCGGCGCGTGCGGCAATCGCCGCAGGCGCCAAGCTCCGCGGCTATTTCCCGTGGTCGCTGCTCGACAATTTCGAATGGTCGGAAGGCTACAGCCGGCGCTTCGGCATCATCCATGTCGATTTCAAGAGCCAGAAGCGCACGCCCAAGGCGTCTTACAACTACTTCGCCGATCTTATCCGCAAGCGCGGCTGAGTGTTCGGCTTCGCCGAGGCTGGGGCGCGCTCCGCACCTAGTGTCGATCGCGCGCCGCCTTGCTGATGGCATTGAGCATCGCCGCGCGATCCTCCTTGAGCACGCTGCGCACCGATTGCTGGGCGCCGATTTCTCCCATTTCACGCTGGCGCTTGACCGTGCCCGACGTCATCAGCGGCTCGACGCCGAGTTCGCGGAGCGTTGCGGCGACTTCTTCCATTTCGGCGGCCCGGCGCTCACCGTGGCTCGCCATGCGCTCGATGTTGTAAGGGATGACCTTCGACCAATCGAGGCCGGGATAGTTATTCTTGAGCGACGCGGCGACCTCGTCGATCACGCCGGCCCGCGCGGCGGCGAGGAAACACTCGAGCGTCAGGGCTTCGATCCCCTTGATCATGACGCTGCGCACCATCTTGATCGCCGCGGCGGCGCCGATCTCCGTGCCGGCGATGCTCACAGTCATGCCGAGCGGTTTCAGAATGGCCGCGGCGGCCTCGGCATGAGGACCGGCCAGCAGCATCGGCGTGCGATGCCGAGCCGGATGGATGGCGGCGATCACGGCGACGTCGACGTAACGCGCCTCGCCGCCGAGGAGCTGCGCGGTTTCCTGCTTGCGGCCGGGGGAGACCGAATTGATGTCCAGGAAGAACGGCACGCCGGCCAAATTCCCCTTGACCGATTGGGCCGCGTCGACGCTGGCCGCGGCTGTCACCGCCGACACGACGATTTCGGCATCGCGCACGGCGTCGGCGGCGGAGGACGCGCAGCGCACGCCGATCGTGGCGGCCGCACGTTTGAGCCTTTCGCCCTCGGCTTGCGGAAACAGGATGTCCCAGGCGGCGATCCGTTCGACGCCGGTCTCGCGCAGGCCGGCGGCGATGGCCTGGCCTGCTTCGCCGAAGCCGATGAAACAAAGCGTCGGCTTTCCGTCCGGCATCGTCGTTCCCTGATGGCGTCAGTGACTCGGCGATGATGGCAGGATCGGTATATGGTCCGCAACGGCGGCGTGATGCCGCGTTCTGTGGTGGGGCGTTTGATGAAACCTCTTTCTTGCCGCGACCGGCTTGAACAGGCTTTGGCGCGGATCTCCGATCCGAACGGGGAGGGGGCGCGGGCCTGCCTCACGGTTTATTCCGAACCCGCGCGCGCCGCGGCTGATGCAGCCGATGCTCGCGCCGCGCATGGCGTCTCCCTCGGGCCGCTCGACGGCACCATCGTCAGTATCAAGGATCTGTTCGACGTCGCCGGCGAGCCGACGCGTGCCGGCTCGAAAATCCTCGCCGACGAGGCGCCGGCCGCCACCGCCGACGCTCCCGTCGTGCGCCGCCTGCGCGCCGGGGGCGCGGTCATTGTCGCCAAAACCAACATGACCGAGTTTGCGCTGGGCGCGATCGGTGCCAATCCGCATTTCGGCACGCCCGGCAATCCGCGTGATCGCGCGCGGGTGCCGGGCGGATCGTCGGCTGGTGCGGCCGTCGCCGCGGCCGACGGCATGTGCGAAATCGCGATCGGCAGCGACACCGGCGGTTCGGTGCGTATTCCGGCGGCGCTCTGCGGCATCACCGGCTTCAAGCCGAGCCGCCAGCGCGTCCCGACCGTGGGCGCGTTTCCCCTGAGCACGACGCTCGATTCCATCGGGCCGCTGGCGCGCAGTGTTGCCGATTGCGCCAAAGCTGATGCCGTCATGTCGGGCGAGGAATTCGAAGCCGTCGAGCCTTTTCCGCTGGCGGGTCTTCGCTCTCGGTATCGCGCAGGGTTTCCCGCTGGAAAATCTGGACGAGACCGTTGGGCCGGCATTCGTCGGCGCGATCGAGCGGCTGCAAAAGGCCGGCGTGCGGTTCACCGAGGAAAGCCTGCCGCTGTTCGACGAGATGCGGCAGGTCAATGCCTATGGCGGCATCGTGCAGCCCGAGGCGTGCGCCATCCATCGTGACCGGCTCACGCGGCGCGGGGCCGACATGGATCCGAACATACGCACGCGCATCGAGCGCGGCTGCGCGGTGTCGGCCGCGGACTATATCGGCATGCTCTATGCCCGCGAGCGTCTGGTGCGCGCGATGGACCTGCGGCTCTCGACTCTCGATGCGCTCGTCATGCCGACGACGGGGATTGTCGCACCGGGCATCGCCGAGGTCGCCGATCCTGAAATGTTCGCCAGGCGCAACGCGATGCTGCTGCGCAATACGTCGGTCGGCAATTTCTTCGATCTATGCGGCGTCTCGCTGCCGCTTCCGGCGAAGCTTCCGGTCGGGCTGATGCTGCTGGCGCGCAACGGCCACGATCACGCGCTGTTGCGCATCGCGGCCGCGGTGGAGAAAGTGCTGGCGAGCTGATCGGGCGAATCCTGAGCGAACCGGGCGACTGGCTTCGCCCGCGGCATTGAATGCACGCTCATTTGAAATCACGCAACGCGTCGAGCACCATCTGATGACGTTCTGCGCCGAGCCTTTCGATCAATCTCGTTTGATGCCGCGCCGCCAGCGCCTTGGCGCGCGCCAGCAACGTTCGTCCCTGCGGCGTGAGCTGCAAGGCGTGGCGGCGGCCGTCGGCCGAGGACGGTAAGCGCTGGATGAGGCCCCGCGCTTCGAGCCGGTGCAGGAGGCGCACAAGCCGCGCCCGCTCGATGCCCAGGGAGGAGGCGAGCTCTGCTTGCGAGAGCCCGCGGTTGGCGCCGACCACCGCCAGCACCGAGAACTGTGCCGGGCGGATGTCGATACTCGCCAGCGTGCTGATGAAATCCTGGAAAACCCAGACCTGAAACCGCCGCATGAAATAACCGAGATGGCTGTCGAGCGCATCGAGCTTTACCGGCGGGCGCGCGCTTTGGCGTCTTGGCGCTGCACTGCGGGAGGCTAGCGCCAAACGTTTGCGGTTCTTCGTCGCAGCCACCTGGATCCTGTCCTCGCACAGCCACCCGCCATTTACGGCATTCCGTTAACGGCCAGATTGGTATTGACCTTAATTGTTGTCGAGGTCAACAATATGGCCGGCGGCGTCAGGATGTAATGTGACCCACTCGAACTTGTAGCCGCCCCAACAAATCCGGCATCATCGTGTAAAAGTCGGATCGCATCAGCCCCAGGGAGGATCTCGCCATGCAAAAGAAATCGCGGTCGAATTCAGTGCGCGTCACGCGCCGCACCTTTGCCGCCGGCGCCGGAGCGGCCGCATTCGTTGCCGGAGCCGCGCCGTTCAATATCGTGCGCGCCCAGGGCGGCCCTCTGAAGGTTGGCGTGATTTTGCCGCGTACTGGCTACGAAGCGGGCATCGGCCAGGATTGCCAGCGCGGCGTCGATATCGCGCCGGCGATCTTCAAGTCGCTTGGCTTGCCGGAACTCACCATCATTAACGGCGATACTGAATCGAACGTCGATACCGCGCGCGCCCGCGCGGAGAAACTGATCGGCGATGGCGTCCAGGCCTTAGTCGGCGCCTTCGATTCCGGACAGACTGCCGCGATCGCCCAGGTCGCCGAACAGAAAGGGATTCCGCACGTCATCAACATAGCGGCGGCGCCCGCCATCACCGAGCAGGGCTATAAGTTCGTGTTCCGGAATTTTCCGACCGCGCCGATGATCCTTCGCGATGCCTTCATCGACCAGAAGGATGTTTTTTCCCTGACGGGCTCGGCGCCAAAGACCGTTGTCTTCATGCACGTCAACGATACGTTCGGCACGGCGATGGCCAAAGGCATCGGCGTCGTCATGCCGAAGTTCGACATGCCCTACACGATCGCCGAAGAGATTGCGTATGATCCGGCGGCTCGCGACCTTTCCGTTGAGGTGGCGAAAGCCAGGGCTGCCAACGCCGACGCCCTGCTCGTGGTCAGCCGCCTCAACGACGCGCTGCTGCTGACGCGCGAACTGATCAAGCAGCGCTGGACTCCACAGGCGATCCTGAGCATGGGGCCGGGCTTTTACGAGGATCAATATTTCAAGACCCTGGGCAAATACGCCGACGGGCCGATCACCTTCGCGCCGTGGTACGATCCGCACAAAAGACTCACGAAGGTGCTCGCCGACGAACTGGCCAAGGCCTATCCCGGCGTCAATCTGAACACTAACCATGTTTTCACCTTCGAGGCGATTTTGGTGGTCGCCGACGCCTATAAGCGCGCCGGATCGACCGATCCAAAGGCGCTCGCCGACGCCATCCGCACCACCAACATTACCGACAATGTGAGCATCGGACCCGGCATTACCTTCGATGCCAAGGGTCAAAACGAAAAGGTGCGGCAAGGCGCGTTCCAAAATCGAGGCAGCAAGCTCGTAACCTTGGCGCCGCCGGCCGCCGCCGAGGGTAAGCCGGAATGGCCGATGCCATCATACGCCAGCCGCGGCTGAAGGCGCCGCGGTGCCATTTGATGTCTATCTGAACGTCGCGATTGGCGGAGTGCTGACCGGCCTGGTGTACGGCCTGATGGCGCTCGGCCTCTCGGTGATCTTCGGCGTCGTGCGCGTCGTGAATTTCGCGCATGGCGAGATGATGACGATCGCGATGTTCATCGCCGTCGTGCTTTGCACCGGGCTTCACCTTGATCCGCTGATATTGCTCGTGCCGATCGCGGCGGTGATGTTTGTTTTCGGCTACGTGCTGCAGCGCGGCTTGATCAATCTCTTCGTAACCCGGCCCGAGCATTCGCAGTTTCTGCTGCTCGTGGCGCTGGGGCTCATCATCGCCAACGCGCTCCTGATCGTCTTCGGTCCGGACGCGCGATCGGTGCAAACGGCCTATGGCTACGAAAGTTTTCAGATCGGCCCCATGATCGTCGACGCCGCCAAGGTCTATGCCGGCGCGGCGGCCATCGTCGTGACTGCCGTGCTGTTCGCATTTTTCCGCCTCACGCTGGTCGGCAAGGCGATCCGCGCCTGCGCCGACAATCATACCGGCGCGCTGGTGGTCGGGCTCGACGTCAAGCGGCTCTACGCACTCACTTTCGGCATCGGTGCGGCTTGCGTCGGCGCTGCCGGCACGATGCTGGTCCTGCTTGTCGATGCGACCCCGATGCTGGGGCCGAGCTATACGCTCCTTGCCTTCGTCATCGTCATCACCGGCGGCCTCGGATCGATGCCCGGCGCGCTCGTCGGCGGCGTGCTCATCGGCGTCACCGAAGCGCTTGCCGGTCTTATGTTCACGCCATCGATCAAGAGCATGTTTGCCTTCGGCATTCTCGTGCTGGTGCTGTTGTTCCGGCCGCAAGGCATTCTCGGCAGGACGCCTGCATGATCTCGCGCCTGATCGCAGAAGCGTCGCCGCGCGGCATTGTTCTGCTTACGCTGCTGCTGGCGGCGTTCCTCGCGGCGCCGTGGATCGTCGGCGATTATCTCCTCACCATCCTGATCATCATTCTGTATTTCGCCTATACCGGGCAGGCTTGGAACATCATGATGGGCTTTGCCGGACAGCTGTCGCTCGGGCACGCGCTCTATCTCGGGCTCGGCGGCTACGTCGCGGCAATTCTGTTCACTCAGTTCGGGATCGGCCCCTGGCTCGGCCTGTTGGCGGCTATGCCCGTTGCGGCTGCAGCGGGGGCGGTTATCGGTTTCCTTGCCTTTCGCTTCGGCGTTGCTGGTGTCTATTTCGCCATCCTCACCATCGCCTTTGCCGAATTTGCCCGCATCGGTTTCGACAACTGGAACTTCGTCAACGGCTCGGGCGGACTGTTTCTGCAAGTCAAGCAATACGCCCACAACGATTTGTGGCGGCTGCGCGGCGATCCGACGATGTTCTACTACGTCATCCTCGCCGCGACGGTTGCGGTATTTGCGCTCTGCCGTTTTCTTATCCGCAGTCGCGTCGGATTTTTCTGGCTCGCCATCCGCGAGGACGAACAGGCGGCGCGCGCCGCCGGCATCGATACCTTCCGCTACAAGATGTATGCGGTCATGACGTCGGCAGCCGTGACCTCGTTCGCCGGCGTTTTTTACGCGTTCTTCTACAACAACCTGTTTCCGGGGCAGGTGTTCGGCATTTCGCGTTCGATCGAGATCATTCTCGGTCCCATTATCGGCGGCGTCGGCACGCTGTTCGGTCCGATTGTCGGCGCCTTTGTGCTTACCGGGCTTGCAGAAGCGCTCAGCTCCGGTATGTCGGCGTCCGGTATTGATCTGCCGGGAGCGAAGCAGATTTTTTATGGCATCTGTCTTTTAATCGTTATCGTGGCGATGCCCAACGGCGTATGGCCGCCGCTCGCACGTCGGCTCGGCGTGGGAAAGGCCGGCAAATGACGGCGCTGTTGACGCTCGACGGCGTGAGCAAGCGCTTTCGCGGCTTGGTTGCGGTCGATCAGGTAAGCTTGGCGGTGCCGCAAGGCGCGATCTTCGCCGTCATCGGCCCGAACGGCGCCGGCAAGACGACGTTGTTCAACATGATCGCCGGCGCGATGGCGCCGGACGCGGGCTCGATCAGGTTCGCAGGCAAAGAGGTCCATGGACTGCCGGCCGACGCCGTCTGCCGGCGCGGCATCGCCCGCACCTTCCAGATCGTGCGGCCGTTTCCAGGACTTAGCGTCGAGGACAACGTCGTCATCGGCGCATTATTGCATCGGCGCAGCGTCGACGACGCACGCGCGCAGACGCGGTTGCTGTTGGCGCGACTCGAACTCTTCGACAAAAGGCACCGGATCGCTTCGACTTTGACGCTGCCGGACCGCAAGCGCCTCGAGGTCGCCCGCGCGCTTGCGACCGAGCCGCAGCTTTTGCTGCTCGATGAGGTCATGGCTGGATTGCGCCCGACCGAAACCGATCGCATGGTCGCGATCCTGCAATCGCTCAACCGCGACGGCGTGACGATCCTTCTCATCGAGCACGTGATGCGCGCAGTGATGGCGCTCGCATCCCGCGTGCTTGTTCTCGATCACGGCGTCGCCATCGCCGAGGGCGCACCCGAAACCGTCGTGCGCGATCCCGCCGTCGTACAGTCCTATCTTGGCGCGGAGGCGGTCTGATCCCGTGATGCTGCGCGTCGAAAACCTCGATGTGTTCTACGGCGACGTGCAGGCGCTCAACTCCGTGTCGCTCGA
Organism: uncultured Alphaproteobacteria bacterium; assembly: GCA_963850245.1. Taxonomy (GTDB): domain Bacteria; phylum Pseudomonadota; class Alphaproteobacteria; order Rhizobiales; family Xanthobacteraceae; genus BOG-931. The sequence continues at coordinate 72,316 of CAWKLA010000010.1, forward strand.
CGTTGGGGAGGGCGCGATCGTCGCCATCGTCGGAGCTAACGGCGCCGGCAAGACCACGCTTATTCGCGCGCTCGCCGGAATGCAGCCGCAGGCGCGCGGTCGCGTCGAATTCCGTGGCGTGGATATTTCACGCTGGCCCAGTCACCAGGTTTGTAATCTCGGTCTTGGCCAGGTGGCGGAAGGGCGGCAGGTGTTCCCTACGCTTTCCGTCGCCGAAAATCTTGACATCGGCGCGATGCTGCCGCGCGCCCGCGCGCAGCGCGCCAAGAACCGCGAGCGCGTATTGGCGATGTTTCCAAAACTTGGGGAGCGGTTGCGGCAAGCGGCGGGTACGCTCTCCGGTGGCGAACAGCAGATGCTCGCCATCGGCCGCTGCCTGATGGGCGCGCCGCAACTGATCATGTTCGACGAACCCTCGCTTGGTCTTGCGCCGGTTATCGTTCGCAATGTTCTCGATACCATCCGCGAGCTCAACGGCGAGGGCATAACCTGCCTCCTGGTCGAGCAAAACGTGGCGTTGTCGCTTAAACTTGCGAGCCGGGCCTATGTGCTGGAAAACGGACGCGTGATGCTTTCGGGCAGCGGCAGCGAATTGTTGACCGACGATCGCGTCCGAAGCGCCTATCTCGGGCTCTAGAAGTTTTTTTCGCGCGTCGACAAAAATCTCAGAATGAGCGGCGCACGCGCTCCATCATGACGCCGAGCGCCGCGACGCGTGCCGTCAGTGGTGCTAGCGGAAATGATTGCCGGAGCCTGTTGAATACATCAGCCGCCGTCGGTGCTTCGACATCGGCGAGTGCGGCTGCCATCGCGCGGGCCGCTTCCGCCTCGGGCCGTCCGCTCAGGGTGGGCGGTACCATGGTGACGTCGCCGAACGGAACTGGCGGTTGCACGCGGAGGGTTATCTGCCGAGCACTCATGCAAAGCTCCCATTTGACCAGGCTCCCCCTTCAACCCGCCAGCCCCGGCTTGGTTCCGGAAAAGAACCGGCGTCATCGTAGTTCCGTTGCGGTTGCCGCCGACGGTTTCCCGATATAGCAGTGAGCGGCCGGCATATCCGGCCAAGGACGCAAACAAGGTGTTTCAGGGAGCTTCCACGTCATGAAACTTTATTATGCGCCGGGCGCGTGTTCGCTTTCACCGCATATCGTTTCCCGCGAAGCTGGCATCGATCTCGAGTTCGAGCGCGCCGACATCGCGCAAAAGAAGACCGAGACCGGCAAGGATTTTTGGGGCGTCAATCCGAAGGGACAGGTTCCGGTGCTGGAGACCGATGACGGGCAGAAACTGACCGAAGGCGGAGTCATCGTGCAGTATCTCGCCGATCAGAAACCCGGCTCCGGTCTCGTACCGCCGGCAGGCACGACCGACCGCTACCGCGTGCAGGAATGGTTGAGCTTCGTCGGTTCCGAAATGCACAAGACCTACGGTCCTTTGTTCCGTCCGACCACGCCCGAGGAATTCAAGACGCTGTCCAGGGAAGTTCTCGGCAGGCGCATCGCGTGGCTCGACCAGCAACTCGCCGGCAAGCAGTACCTGATGGGCGATAAATTCACGGTCGCCGACGCGTACATGTTCACCGTTCTGCGCTGGTCACCGCGGGTCGGCGTTGATCTCAGCAAAGCGCCCAACGTCGTGGCCTATGTCGATCGCATCGCCGCCAGGCCGAAGGTGCAGGAAGCGCTCAAGGCGGAAGGGCTGTTGCAGTAGCGACACCGCCAAAGGGCGGCCGCCGGGCATCCGTCGTCTTTATCCGACCGCGACGGATTCCAGTGCCGGGCTCTGTTCCCGAAGCTGCAGGCGGTAGAAGGACGCGTAGCGGCCGCCCTTGCGCAGGAGCTCGTCGTGACGGCCGGACTCGACCACGAGGCCGGCCTCGACGACGAGAATATTGTCGGCGTGAGTGATGGTGGAAAGCCGGTGCGCGATGACCAGCGTCGTCCGCCCCTTGCACAATTCCGCGAGTGCCTCCTGCACGTGGCGCTCCGATTCTGAATCCAGGGCCGCGGTTGCCTCATCGAGCAGAATGATCGGTGCGTTTTTGATGACGGCGCGCGCGATGGCGATGCGCTGGCGCTGGCCGCCGGAAAGCTGCAAGCCCTGTTCGCCGACAGGCGTGTCGTAACCGGTGGGAAAGCTCATGATGAAATCGTGCGCGTGCGCGGCTTTCGCGGCGGCGACGATCTCGGCTTCGTTCGCACCGACACGGCCGAGACCGATATTCTCGCGGATGGTGCCGCGGAACAGTTGAACGATCTGGCCGACATAGGCGATCTGCTGTCGCAGCGACTCGCGCGATACTCCCGCGATGTTCTGGTTGTCGATCAGGACCGCGCCACTATCGACCTCGTATAAACGCAGAATGAGATCCAGCACGGTCGACTTGCCGCCGCCCGACGGGCCGACCAGCGCGGTCAGTTTTCCAGGCTGCGCGACGAAACTCATGCCGCGCAGCACCGGCGTGTCCGCGCGATAGGCGAAGCGGACGTCGGCGAATTCGAGCCGCGCGGTCGCAAGCTTCAGCGGCGGACGGTCGGAATCGTCTTGCTCGCCCGGCGGGCTGTCGATCACTTCGTAGAGAACGCGGACGCCGACGAGGCTGTTGTTGAGGTCGATGTTGAGACGCGCGAGTCGCTTGGCCGGTTCGTAGGCGAGCAGGAACGCCGCCAGGAAGGCCACGAACTGGCCGGGCGTCGCGCCGGTCTCGATCATGCGATAGCCGCCATAGATCGTCGCCAGCGCGATGGCGAGGCCGCCGAGCGTTTCCATCAGCGGGCTGGCGCGGGCGGAAACGCGCGCCATCTTGTTCGAATCCCGCTCGACGCCGTCGACGCTGGCGCCAAGCCGACGCCGCATCTCGTCCTCGAGCGAGAACGCCTTGACCATGCGCATGCCCTGCAGCGCTTCCTGCATCGTCTCGATGATGCGCGTGCCACCGGTGAACTGGGTCCGCGCGATGCCGCGCACGCGTCGCACCAGTTTGCGCAGCACCAGGAACGCCGGCGGCGCGACGACGAAGCCGACGAGCGACATCACCGGGTCCTGCGTCACCATCACGATCGTCAGGCCGATGACCGACAGCAGGTCACGGCCGATCGCGGTGATGAGGAGATTGATGACCTGGCTTACCGCGTTGGCACCGGTGGTGAGCCGCGCGATGAATTCCGACGAATGACGGTCGGCGAAGAAACCCATGTCTTCGCGCAAGAGCTTGTCGAACATGCGCCGCTGGTTGTTGGCGACGATGCGGTTGCCGATCCTGGAGAGCATTACCGTCGCGCCGTAAGTCGCGACGCCTTTGGCCGCGAAGATCACGATCGCCAACAAACCGATGATCAGGATGTTGTGGAAATTGCGCTCGACATAGGCCTGGTTGGTCATCGTGCCGAGCAGATAGGCGCTGAGCGCCGTGCCGGCGGCGGCCACGCCCATCAACAGGAAGGCGACGGTATAGCGCGGCCAGAATGTCAGCGCCTCGTCCACCAGGAGCCGGCGCACCAGCGCGGTGGTCGAATAATCGTCCGAGGCTTCGGCCGTCGAATCTCTCATGCGCGTTCCGTTGTGTCCCGCCGCGGCCGATAGAAGCGAGGCCTGCGCCCTGGGGGGTTGCATGCCCGGAAGGCGCGGAATTTTCAAGTGATTTCGGCGCCGTCAGGTTCGGACGGAACCTGCGGCCGCCGCCGCGCCGCGTTCTCCGCGCGCCTGTTCTTTCGTGCGCCGCTTCATCAGGTCGCGCTCCCACGTCAGCGCGTTGGCTATGATCGTCGGAAGATCGTCGAAACGCGGTTGCCAGCGAAGCACCGCGCGCACCTGTTGCGAGTCGGCGACGATGCGGGCCGGATCGCCCTCGCGCCGCTCCGCCGCCTCGACCTTGAAATCGACGCCCGACACGCGCTTGACCGTGTCGATCACTTCAAGCACCGAGAATCCGTGGCCGTAACCGCAATTGAGCGTCAGCGACGGTGAGCCCGAGCGCAAATGCCGCAGCGCGTCGGAATGCGCGCGCACGAGATCGCTGACGTGAATGTAATCGCGGATGCACGAGCCGTCCGGCGTCGGATAATCGAGCCCGAACACGTCAAGCTTGGGACGCGTGCCGAGCGCCGCTTCCACTGCGACCTTGATCAGGTGCGTGGACGTTTTGCTCGATTGACCGGCGCGGCATTGCGGGTCGGCGCCGGCGACGTTGAAGTAGCGGAGGATCACATGGCCGAGACCGTAGGCGCGGCTGGCGTCGCGCAGCATGATCTCGGTCATCAACTTCGACCAGCCGTAAGGTGAAATTGGTTGCAGCGGGGCGTCCTCGGTGACCGGGATTTTCGCCGGGTTGCCGTAGACCGCGGCGGTCGAGGAAAAGATGAAATGGCGAACGCCGTTCTTCACGGCGCACTCGATGAGCGCGCGCGAGTTGACCGTGTTGTTGCGGTAATAGCCGAGCGGATCGCGCACCGAGTCCGGCACAACGATCGACGCGGCAAAGTGGATGATCGTGTCGATCCGGTATTGCTGGATCAGACGAGCGACCAGCGCCTGGTCGCCGCTCTCGCCGACGACGAGCGGCACATCCTTGGCGACCGCCCAGTCAAATCCGGTGGAAAGATTGTCGAGCACGACGACCTGCTCGCCGGCATCGGCCAGATCGAGCACCATGTGGCTGCCGATATAGCCGGCTCCGCCGGTGACAAGGACCGCCATTCTGCAACCCGTTTCCTAAACGACCAGCCCATACGCCGATTTGATGAACACGGCGTTATGCCGGCACTTCCGGCCTCGCGGCGGCCGCGGCGAGTGCATTGCGGGTCGCGGCCAGGACCTGTTCCGGGACGATGTCGCGCATGCAGCGATGGTGAAGGAGGCGGCATTCTGGCTTGTGGCATGGCCGGCAGTCGAGTGCCGTCGTGGTTTCGATCACCGCGGCGAGCGGATTGAGCGGCGCCCAGTGCCACGGGCTCGTCGGACCGAAAATCCCGATCGAAGGCGTCCCCAGGGCCGCCGCGACGTGGAGCAGCCCCGAATCGTTGGAGATGGCGACCGAGGCGGTCGCGAGCGCGAGGATGGCGTCGCGCAGGTCGGTTCCGGTGAGATCGCGGGCCCCGCTGTCGCCGACGATTTCGCTTGCCAAGGATTTTTCACCGGGGCCGCCCAGTATCCAGACCGAAAAACCGTCGGCGGTAAGCTCGCGGGCAAGTGCCGCATACGACGCGCGCGGGCCAGCGTTTCGATGGTCCGACGGCGCCGGGAGCCAGCGCGACGACGGGGCGGCCGTTCGCCGGCAGGCCGCGCCGCTCGCGCCACGCTGCGGCTTCGGCCGCCGGCGACCTTCAGTTCTGGCATCGGCCATTGCGCGGGCTGCTCGGCGCCGCGGGGCAGCGCCAGCATGGCGCAGCGGTCCACCATGCGCGGCAGTTTTCGCTCGCCGAAGCGCACATCATTGATCAGAAAGAATCGCGCTTCGCCGGCAAAGCCGACGCGTTCGGGGATGCCGGCGAGAAACGGCGCCAGCGCCGACTTCCAGGTGCGCGGCATCGTCAGCGCCGTGCCGTAGCCCTCGCGCTTGAGCCGCTCGGCGAGCGCGGTCTGCTGCGAAAGCGCCACCCGGCCGCGGGGCAGGTCGGCGACGATCGCCCTGCGGACGCCCGGCATGTAGTCGGCAAGCGGCGCGCAGAGCGTCGTTGCCAGAAGGTCGACCGGCCGGTCGGGAAAGCGTCGGCGCAGCACGTTCACGACCGAATGACAGCGGACGAAATCCCCGATCCACATATACGGCACGATCAGTATTGGGCTCGACTCCAAGCCGGTCGCTCCTCCACCCGCGATGTGGTCCACCGAATCCATATTCATTGATGATGTGAATATGGATTCATTTTAACCGGTAACTGCCCGGGAATTAGCTTGTCCGGGTTGGGGTGTCCAGTGTTGCACCGCGACCGAGACTGGGGCAAACGGGGGTCGGCGGTAACCTCACGCGGTAACACAGCGTCGATGTTGTTGGTCACCGGCGGGGCCGGCTTCATCGGGTCGAACATAGTCGCGAGCCTCAATGGGGCCGGGCGGATGGACATCGCCGTCAGCGATATCCTGGGCAGCGACGGCAAATGGCGCAACCTCGCCGGCCGCCAGATCGCCGACTTCGTGCCTCCGGCCGACCTGCTGCACTGGCTCGATGGCCGTAAGCTCGATGCGGTGGTGCATATGGGCGCGATTTCCACGACGACCGCGACCGACGGCGATCTCGTCATGGAGACCAACTTTCGGCTGTCGCTGCGGTTGTTCGACTGGTGCGCGGCGTCGCACACGCCGTTTATCTACGCCTCGTCGGCCGCCACCTATGGCGATGGCGCGCGCAGGCTTTTCCGACGACTGGTCGGGCGCGGCGCTTCGGCGCTTCAAGCCGCTGAATCTCTACGGCTGGAGCAAGCAGATGTTCGATGTTGCGGTCGTCGAGCGTGTCGCGCGCAAGGACCGGCTGCCGCCGCAATGGGCCGGGCTTAAATTCTTCAACGTGTTTGGCCCCAACGAGTACCACAAGGGCGAGATGATGAGCCTCGTCGCCAAGCGTTTCGACGATGCAAAGGCCGGGACGCCGATCCGTCTGTTCAAATCGCACCGTGCAGGCATCGCCGACGGCGATCAAAAGCGCGATTTCATCTACGTGGACGATGCGGTTGCCGTCGTCCGATGGCTCTTGGCGACGCCGGCGGTGTCGGGCATTTTCAATGTCGGCACCGGTAAGGCGCGCAGCTTCCGCGATCTGGTGACGGCCATGTTCACGGCGCTCGGCCGCGAACCGAAAATCGAATATATCGACATGCCGCCTTCGATCCGCGACGCCTATCAGTATTTCACGCAGGCCGAGACTGCCAATTTGCGCCGCGCCGGATTTACTGCTGACTTCGCTTCGGTCGAGGAGGGCGTGAAACGTTACGTCAGCGGATATCTCGATCGCGCCGATCGCTATCGGTGAGGAGAGACGCGTGAGCGGCGGGGGCACGGCAATGTTCGATTTTGACGAGGCGCTCCGGTTGGTTTCCCGGCAGACGATCCTTTGCGTCGGCGATGTCATGCTCGACGATTTCGTCTATGGCGATGTGACGCGGATTTCGCCGGAGGCCCCGACGCCGGTCTTGAGCGTGCGGCACAACGCGGTGGAGGTCGGCGGCGCCGGCAACGTCGCGCGCAACATTGCGGCGCTTGGGGCGCAGTGCATTTTCGTCGGTCTTGTCGGCGACGACGACGCCGGCCGCGCGGTGACTAAAGCGCTTGCAGAGCTTGGCGCCGTCACCCCTAATCTCGTCATCGACAAGACCCGTCAAACCACCCGCAAGGTGCGCTTCGTCTCGGAACACCATTCGGCCCATCTGATGCGGGCCGATTGGGAGACCACGGAGCCCGCTGGTGCGGAGAGCCAGGCCGCGATCGTCACCCATGCCGAAGCGGCGATAGCGAAAGCCGGCGCCGTGGTGTTGTCCGACTATGCCAAGGGCGTGCTCACCGAGCCCGTCGTCCGCGCCATCATCGACGCGGCGCGCCGTCTCCGCGTGCCGGTCATCGTCGATCCGAAAGGCCATGATTACCGGGTCTATCGCGGCGCGACGCTGATTACTCCGAATGCCAAGGAACTGGCCGCGGCAGTTCATCGCCCGGTCGCGACCGACGCCGAAATCGCCGCCGCGGCCGCCGAACTCGCGCACATGGTGGAAAGCGATGCGGTGCTGGTGACGCGGAGCGAAGCGGGTATGAGCCTCCACGTCGAGGGACAGGCGCCGATCCATATTCCCGCCTATCCGGTCAAGGTGCGCGACGTTTCCGGCGCCGGGGATACGGTCGCCGCCGTGATGGCGGTGCTGCTGGCGATGAAGACCCCGTACGAGTTCGCCATGCGCGCGGCCAATGCCGCGGCGGCGGTCGTCGTCGGCAAGCGCGGCACGTCGACGGTTTCGCTCGCCGAATTGCGCCACCGCATCCTTCCGGCGGCTTCGCTGGCGCCCGAGGACAAGATCATCTTCGACTGGTCGATGCTTGATGAGCGGATCGTCGAATGGCGGCGGCACGGCTTGCGCGTCGGGTTTACCAACGGATGCTTCGATCTCCTGCATCGCGGCCACGTCAAACTGCTGGCCGAGGCGCGCGCGGCTTGCGATCGCCTCGTGGTCGGTCTCAACAGCGACGCCTCGACGGCGCGGCTGAAGGGAAACGGCAGGCCGATCAATCCCGCGGAGGGCCGCGCCGAGGTGCTCGCCGCCCTCGAAGCAGTCGATCTTGTCGTGGTCTTTGAGGAGGACACGCCGCTCGAGTTGATCAAACGCGTGCGTCCGGCGGTACTGGTCAAGGGCGCCGATTACACCATCGATCAGGTCGTCGGCCGCGAATTGGTCGAAGCGGGCGGCGGTGCCGTCGTCCTGGTAGGCCTCGTGCCGGGACACTCGACGACGGGTATGGTCCGCCGCTCGGCGGAGTCCGCCGAGCCGGCGGTCCGGTCAAGCAAGCCAGTCAAAACCTGACCTGCGGTGACGCTTCGCATGACCAGCTTGACCGCGCTGCCCGGCATCGATCGCACGCGCTGGCTCCGGGTGATCGACTGGCTCGCGGTCGGCGTCGCCGTGACGCTGCCGTGGTCAACGTCCGCGACCGGCATTTTCATCGCGCTCTGGATCGTCGCGGTGCTGCCGACGTTGGATCGTGCCGCCGTCCGGCAAGGGCTGGCGATACCCGCCGGCTTCCTGCCGGTATTGCTCTGGGTGCTGGCGGCGGTCGGCATGCTGTGGGCCGATGTCAGCGTGGCGGAGCGGCTCGGCGGCCTCAGCGGATTCCACCGCCTTCTCGTCATCCCGATGCTGCTGATCCACTTTCGCCGCTCCGAGCGCGGCATGTGGGTCTTGTATGGATTTTTTGCCGGAGCGCTGACACTGCTGCTGGTGTCGTGGGGCCTGGCGCTGATCCCCGGGCTTTCCTGGCGCGGGCGGGAGTTCGGCGTTCCAACCAAGGACCGCATCTTTCAGGGCGTGGAGTTCATGCTCTGCGCCTTCGCGCTTTTCGGCTATGCCTGCGAGGCGGGCCGTGTGCAGCGCTGGCGTTCGGCGCTTGGCTTAGTCGCCGTGGCGTTTTTGTTTCTCGCCGACATCGTTTTTGTCGTGACCGGGCGCACCGCACTCCTTGTCGCGCCGGTGCTGCTATTGATGCTGGGCTGGCGGGAGTTCCGCTGGAAGGGATTGGCGGGCGCGGTGCTGGCCGGCGTGGTCGTCAGTCTCGCGGTCTGGTACGGGTCACCTTATCTGCGCAACAAGCTGACGACGTCGGTCGATGAGTTGCAGGCCTATCGCGCAAAAGACGAGGTGAACTCGACGGGGCTGCACATGGAGTTCTTGCGGAAGTCGCTGTCATTCGTCGAGACGGCGCCGGTCATCGGCCACGGCACGGGTTCGATTCCCGAGCAGTTTCGCAACTCCGAGACCGGCCACGGCGGCGCATCATCGACCTACACAGATAATCCGCATAACCAGATTTTTGCCGTCGGCATCCAGCTCGGCCTCGTCGGCGTCGCCGTCTTGCTGGCGATGTGGATGGCGCATTTGTTGTTGTTCCTTCGCGGCGCCGGAATGACGGCGTGGATCGGCTCGATCGTCGTCGTGCAGAACTTCGTCGCTTCGCTCTTCAACTCCCATTTGTTCGATTTCACGTCGGGCTGGCTTTACGTGTTCGGCGTCGGCGTCGCCGGCGGCATGGTGCTGCGTCAACGCGATCATGCCTGAACCAGCTCGGCAAGGCCGGCGCGCGTGTCGTGCAGAGGATGCCAGCCGGCGGCGATGAGCTTGCCGGGATCGACCCGCAGGTTGCCGCCCAGGCGCTCCCAGGCTTTGTCGCGGCCGATCAGCCGCAGCGTACTTTCCATAAAGTGCGGCGGCATCGGCAGCAGCAGCGGCCACCGGCCCTGTGCCTTGCGCATCGTCGCCACCAGGTCTGGAAGAGTCGGCGGAATTCCCGGATCGGCGACCACGTAGGTCTGGCCGATCGTTTGCGGCGACGAAAGAACGAACTCAAGCGCCGAGACGAAATTGTCGATGCCGAGGAGCGAGCGCCGGTTGACGAAATCCTTTATCGGCAGCGGCCAGAACGAACGGGCCGCGCGCAGCAGCACGGCAAAATTGCCTTTCACGCCGGAACCGTAGAGCAGCACCGGCCGCAGGATCGTGAACGGCACGCCGGCGGCGCGCACCGCCGCTTCGGCTGCGAGCTTCGAGCGCCCATAGGCGTCGGTCGGCGCGGGCTCGTCGCGTTCGGTCAAGGCGTGGTCGGCCGACGGCCCGCTTTGCGCCCTGATCGAGGAGACGAATACGAAATGCCGAACGCGGGCGGCAGCCGCGGCGGCGGCAAGCTCCGCCGTCGCCTGCCGATTGACGCGATCGTAGGTTTCCGGATCGACGCCCGGCCCAGTATGCGCAATGCCGGCGAGATGGACGACCTGGTCCACATCCGCGAGCAGAGGGCCGAAATCGAACGGCTGCAAAAAATCTCCGCACTGCACGACTTCGACGTTCGCTGCGAAGGCAGGCTGCGGCGGCGTGCGGACGGCGGCGCGGACCGTCTGGCCGTCTTTTGCAAAGGACGCCACCACCGCGCGGCCGATAAATCCCGACGCTCCGGTCACCAGCGTGCGCGTCATTGTTTATCTGCCTGCGATCACGGGAAGCTCAGTGCAACGGCGCCAATGCGCCGGGCGCGGTTACGCCACCGGCGCCCGTCATCAGATCGAACGGAGCATAGGCGGGCGAGCTGCAGTCGTCGGTGAGCACGGCATAGCGGGCGTCGACCACGGTTTCCCTGACGAATACCGCATACACCCGGGTGTGGCCGTGATCCTGGAAGCGAATGCAGGTGAGCCAGTTCCAACCCCTGCCGGTGTGAACCCAACGATATTCCGAAATCTCGAAGGCGTCGTAGGCGGAGCGGTCCTTGAAGTGGTCATTCAGGTAGGTGGCGACCATTTTGTTCAGCGCCGGGTCCGGTCCTGTCGTCGGAATTTCGTTCATTGCCGAGAGACCGCTGCATCCGGCCACCAGTCCGGCAAGGAGCCCGGTCAAAATGACAGCCACCGGCAGCGGCGCCATGCGTGACGCGCGCTGCGATGACCTGGGATCGCCATGCCGTCGTTCCGGAAGCAAGTCCAAAACCTCGTTTCCATTGGCCCCAACGACTATGCCGAAACCTCGGCTGAGGCAACGGAAGGCCCATTAGTAAATCATTGATGTCAAAGAGATAGAAGCCGGGACGCAGTGCTCGCGCCGGAACTTTGGGCGGCGCGGTTCTGCCATGCGGACACAGTCCTGCCATGAAGGCTGCTTTTTTCTGGGGCCGGTGGGGATCGCTCGGGGCGATCGGGTATGATGGCGGTCTGGCGCTGCCCGATCTCAGTTGTCCGATCCCAGTGTCAATGCTGTCGAGGCTCGAATTTGACGGCCGGAATGTTCAAGCGGTTGTTTGCTCCAACGGTAGTGCTCTGCGCCTGCCTGACGCTCGGCGCGTGCTCGTCGTTTTCCGGAGCCGTCGCGGACAGTTGGCCGACTTGGGCCGGCGGCATGCCCAAGGACGTGCCGCCACGGCCCGGCGCTCCGGGCTACGAGGAGTTTATCGCGCACCAGCAAAACAGTCAGGCGCAGGCGCCGGCCCCCGATGGGTCCACTGCTGCCGCGTCTGCACCCGCGCCCGTCGCGGCGACGGCTCCGGTCGCCAACAATCCCGTGCCGCAGCAGCAACCGCTGCCGCCGCGCGCCGCGCCGCGGCCCGAGGATCGGAGCACGGTGCAGGGCGGATTGTATTAGGTCACCGCGCCGCACCCGCGGCGGTCACGCCAGCGCGGCTTTGAGCAGTTCCACGAACGCGGCGGCGGCAATCGGCAGCACGCGTCCGCGGCGGGTCGCCAGGATAAGTCTTGCCTGCAGCAGCGCGTGATCGATCAGCGGCAGCGCGACCATGTCGCTCGACGGAATGTGCGCCTTGCCCGGTTTGCGGAACTGAAAACAGACGCCTCTGTTCAGGCGGGCGAAGGCCTTCATGGTCTCCACGGAATTCGACACCAGCCGCGGATCGAGATCAAACGAGGCTTGCGCCAACACCTGCTCGATCAAGGCGCGTCCGGCGAGCGTCGCGTCGCCCAAGGCCAGTGGATAAGCGAGGCAATCGCGCAGCCGTAATTCGCTGCGGCCCGCGAGTGGGTGATCCGAAACCATCAAGGCGCACAGCGCCTGCTCAGCCGCTGCGACGACGGCCACATGCTTTTTTGGCGGCGGATAATGCGTCAGGATCAGATCGACCTGATCGCCGATCAGGGCGGCGACCAGTTCCTCCGGCGCGCCGATCCGTACATTGAAGCGCACGCTTGGATGCTTGGCCTGGAACTGCGTGATGACGGACGGCAGCAACTCGCCTGCGACCGACTCGACCGCGGCGATGCCGACCTGACCGCGTACCAGCCCGCGTAACTGCTCGACCTGAGACTCGACCGCCTTGAGTTCCGAAATCGCCTGCCGTGTGTAGGCCAGGAAGACTTCCCCCGCAGCGGTCAGGCGGACCCCGCGCGGCAGGCGTTCGAACAGCGCCGCGCCCAAATCCGTTTCCAGATCGAGGATCTGGCGGTTCAATGCCGAGGACGCGACGTTGAGCGCATCGGCGGCCTTGCGGATCGAGCCGTGCCGCGCCACTGCGTCGACATAGGTCAACAGGCGCGGCGGACGCAGGCGCTTGCGTGATGTCGGCAGGCTGGGCGCCACCGCGCCGCGGGCGGCGGTGCGTGGCGGCATTTTCTGTCGCCGACTGCGCCGGCCGCTGGCCCGGTTTTGTCTGGTTTTGCGCATGACGCCCGTTTCCGCTTCCGCTCGCCGCTGCCGATGATTTTGCGAGCGAGCTGATTTTCCGCACGCTGTGCCCGGAATTTGGTTCTAGTAGCGCTCGCTGGCCGAGACCCATACTGCGGATTGCCGGGCTCCTCAAGGAGGGCAGTGATCATGCGCTATCGAACAGTCGCGTTTGCCGTCTTGCTGGCACTGAGCGGTCTTTGCACCGCCGCGCGCGCCGACGAGTCAGTCACCCTGCGCCTTAAGTGGCTCAATCAGGCGCAGTTCGCCGGGTTCTATGTGGCCAAGGAAAAGGGCTATTACAAATCCGAAGGCATCGACGTGAACATCCAGCCGGGCGGTCCGGATTTTCCGGCCGTGCAAATGATCACCGGAGGCAGCGAGCAGTTTGGCGTCACCGGCGCCGACCAGATTCTCATCGCCCGAAGCAAGGGCGTGCCCGTCGTCGCCCTGGCGGTCATATACCGGCGCAATCCGTTCGTGCTGTTCTCGCTGGCCAAGTCCGGCATCAAGACGCCGGCCGACTATGTCGGCAAGAAAGTCGGCGTGAAGATCGGGGGCAACGAGGAACTGATATACCGCGCGGTGCTCGCCAAGGCGGAAATCGATAAATCAAAGCTGACGGAGATTCCGGTCAAGTTCGACATCACGCCGCTGCTCACCGGCGCGGTCGACGTGTGGCCGGGCTATCTGATCAACGAAGTGCTGGCGGCGAAGGAAAAAGGCTTCGACGTCAATATCGTCTTTCCGTCCGATAACGGCATCGACCTCTATGCCGATACGCTGTTCACGACGGAGAAGATGCTCAAGGATCACCCGGACGAGGTCCGCAAATTTGTCGCGGCCACGCTCAAGGGCTGGGACACCGCGATTGCCAATCCTGAAGAGGCGGCAAAAATCACCGTCAAATACGGCGACAAGCTGACCTACGAGCACGAACTGGCGATGATGAAGGCGAGCGTGCCGTTGCTCAAGCCCGACGCCAAGCCCGTCGGTTCCATGGACGAGGCCGGCTGGGCCTCGGCGCAAGCGCTTCTGCTTGCCGCAGGCTTCCAGAAGCAGCCTGTGGACGTCACCAAGGCCTTCGTCACGGCGCCATGAACGCGGTCGTCATGAACGCGATCGTCATGAAGCCCTTCGTGACCGCCGATCGACTGGACGGCGCGCCGGTGGCGCCGTCCAGACCCATTCTTTCGATCGCGGACCTCGAGGTGCGCTTTGGCGGCGTGGTCGCGATCGACGGCTTGAGCCTGACGGTTCATCGCGGCGAGTTCGTCTCGCTCCTTGGGCCGAGCGGATGCGGAAAGTCGACATTGCTCAGGGCAATCGCTGGCCTGGTCAAGCCGGCGGGCGGCGAGATCGCGAAGCTGGCGCCTGACCTGCGGACCGGATTCATGTTCCAGAAGCCGTTATTGCTGCCGTGGCGAACTGCGCTCGAAAATGTGCTTCTGCCGGTCGAGATCCAACGCGGCGGCAACAGCGTCGAACCGGCCGAACGCCGCAACGCGCTGCGTATGCTCGATCTGGTGCGGCTCGGCGACTTCGCGCAGGCCTATCCGCATCAATTGTCGGGCGGCATGCAGCAACGCGCAGCGCTGGCGCGGGCGCTGATGTGCGATCCGGACGTTCTTCTGCTCGATGAGCCGTTCGGCGCGCTCGACGAATTCACCCGCGACGCACTCAACGAAGAGCTGATCCGGGTTTGGGAAAGCAAGGAAACCCGGCTGACGACGGTGCTGATGGTCACGCATTCGATTTCGGAAGCCGTCACCATGTCGGACCGCGTCGTGGTGCTGTCCAACCGGCCGGCGCGGCTGATTGAGGACGTGGCCGTCGCGTGTTCGCGGCCCCGCGCGCCAGAAGACGCCGACGCCGGCGCGGTCATCGGGCGGATTCGCGCTTTGGTGAGGGGCAATCGATGACGTCGCGCGCGCTCACCCCGCTGGCGTTCGGACTGGCGCTGCTGGTCGCCTGGCAAGCGATCGTGGTGATAGGCGATATTCCCGAATATCTGTTGCCGTCGCCGACCGCGATCGCCGCGACCGTCGATCGGTCGCTGGCCGTGCAGTTTGCGGTGACGTTCATCGAGGCGCTCGTTGGCTTCCTCATCGCCAGCGCGCTCGCCTTTGCCATCGCCACCCTGTTCGTTCGGTTTCACACGCTCGAGGACGGCTTTTTCCCGATCGCGATCGCGGTGAAGACGACGCCGATCGTGGCGATCGCGCCGCTACTGGTGATCTGGCTCGGCACCGGCTGGTGGTCGAAGATTGTGGCGGCCATACTGATCTGTTTTTTTCCGGTGCTGGTGAATACGGTCAAGGGCCTCAAGGCCGCCGATCTGGAATACCGCGAGCTATTCGAGACGCTGGGCGCAGATGGCGGCCAGGAATTCCGCAAGCTGCGTGTGCCGTTCTGCCTGCCCTACCTGTTCTCCGCGCTCAAGATTTCGTCTTCGCTCGCGGTCGTCGGCGCCATCGTCGGCGAGTTTGTCGGCGCGACGCAGGGCCTCGGCTATCTCATCATCATCTCGTCCGCCCATCTCGAAACGGCGACGCTGTTTTCCGCGATCTTCGCTGCCGCCTGCGCCGGCATCACGATGTTCTACCTGATCGGCTGGACCGAGCGCAGATTGATCTTCTGGCCGAGTGGCGACGCGCAATGACAACGCAAGCGATTTCCGTCGATGTGGTGCGAATTCCGACCAAGGGTCCGGGCGACGTGTCCGGGCTGATGCGGCTCGTCGAGACGGGCCAGCTTGTCCCCTCGAACATTCTTGCCGTGCTTGGCAAGACCGAAGGCAACGGCGGGGTCAACGATTTCACCCGCGAATACGCGATGGCTGCGTTGTGCGAGGCTCTCGCGCCGCGTTTGGGACTTACCGCGCGCGCGGTCGAGGACAAGATCGCCTTCGTCATGTCCGGCGGCACCGAAGGGGTGCTCAGTCCGCACCTGACCGTGTTTGCACGCAGTCCGGCCGCCGCGGTTCCGGCCGGCGCGCTCGGACGAGAAACGGCTGAGCATCGGCATCGCCCACACCCGCGATTTCCTTCCGGAGGAGATCGGCCGCAAAATCCAGATCGAGGAGACCGTCAACGCGGTCCATCTGGCGATGCGCGACGCCGGCATCGACGATCCGCAGGATGTGCATTTCGTGCAGGTCAAGTGTCCTTTGCTGACCAGCGAGCGCATCGAGGCCGCGATGGGACGCGGCTGCAAGACGGTGACCACCAGCGCCTATACGTCGATGGGTTATTCCCGCGGCGCGTCGGCACTCGGCGTGGCGCGGGCGTTGGGCGAGATCGACGGCGAAATCGACGAAAGCCGGGTGCTCAAAGACTGGGATCTGTTTTCGTCCGTCGCCTCCGCTTCCGCCGGTATCGAACTGATGCACAACGTCGTGATCGTGATGGGCAACTCGCGATCATCGGTCAGCCCGTTCGTGATCGGTCATGCGGTGATGCGCGACTCGATCGACCTCTCGGCCGTGCTCGAAGCGCTCAAAGGCGTCGGCCTGGGCCTGGCGGATGCACGGACGAATGACCGGCTGGTCAATATCTTCGCCAAGGCAGAAGCCTCGCCAGACGGCTGCGTCCGGGGGTTCCGCCACACCATGCTCGACGATTCCGATGTCGGTTCGACGCGTCACGCCCGCGCCGCCGTCGGCGGAATGATCGGCGGATTGTCGGGGACCGGAGCGGTCTATGTATCCGGAGGCGCCGAGCACCAGGGACCCCCGGGGGGCGGTCCGGTGGCGGTGATCGCGCGCGCATGATCCGCTTTTAGGTTCTCAAAACCTCGTCCAGCGCTCGTCTCGGACTTGGGCCCGCAGCGCGTTCGGCGATGCCCAGTCGGAACGTGAATGTCGGCTCCCAGTCCGGCGCTGCGGCGAACTTCGCAATAGCCGGTCCGAAACTGTCTGGACGGCCCAGCATGGCGTCGCGGTCGATGCATTCTACCGGCTGATCGAGCGGCTGGGCCGCCAGCCCTTCGGCTGTCGCAGCGAGATGCAGCCGCTGCCACGCGCGGCCGGCCTGTATGGCGACGCGCATATCGAGGCGGTCGGGTACGAGCAGGATACCGAGCACCGGCGCTGTCGAAATTTGCGTGTCGCGGGTCATGGCGAGTCGGGCGAAAGCGACAGTTTCCCCTCGACGGGTGCGACGCCCGCAGCCAATCCGAATGCCTGTGCCGCCAGCACGATATTTTCGATTGCCGCGCCAAGCCCAAGATTATCTCGCGCCGGAACGGATCGAACGCGCCGAGGTTGCGGGCCCGGTCGGCAAACACCCTGATCACGTTGCTCGGCGCGTGCGCATGGGCGTTTCCGTTGCGGCCGGTGGCAGACGCGCGCTGTTCAACTCGTGGGCCGTTACGCCAGCCCGGCGCGCAGCAGATCGTGGAAATGCACGATGCCGACCGGTCGTTTGTTCTCCACGACGATGAGCGCGGTGATCTTCGAGGCGTTGAGCAATTGCAGCGCTTCGCTGGCCAACTGGTCCGGCCGAACGGTTTTCGGCGATGCCGTCATCACTTCGTCCACCGACGCCTGGAGCAAATCGTCACGCATGTGACGGCGCAGATCGCCGTCGGTGACGACGCCGGCGAGTTTTCCGTCGGCGTCGACGACCGCCACGCAGCCGAAGCCCTTGGCCGACATCTCGACGATCGCCTCCGACATCGGAGCGCCGCGCGCGATCAGGGGCACCGCGGCGCCCGGATGCATGACGTCGCGGATGAATTTCAGCGCGGCACCGAGCTTGCCGCCGGGATGAAAGACCCCGAAATCGATCGCGGTGAATCCGCGGCTTTCCAGCAGCGCGATCGCCAGCGCGTCGCCGAGCGCAAGCTGCATCAGCGTCGAGGTGGTGGGCGTCAGATTGTGCGGACACGCTTCGCGCGCTGGCGGGAGCGCCAGCACGATGTCGGCGGCTTTGCCGAGCGTGCTCTGCGCGCTGACGGTAACCGCGATCAAGGTAATGCCGAACCGGCGCGAATAGTCGATCACGCTTCGCAGTTCGCCGGTCTCGCCCGACCACGATAGCACCAGCATGGCGTCGTCGGACGTGATCATGCCGAGGTCGCCGTGACTGGCGTCGGCGGCATGAACGAAAAAGGCCGGCGTGCCGGTCGAAGCGAGCGTCGCGGCGATCTTTCGCGCGATATGGCCGGACTTTCCCATGCCGGTGACGATCAGGCGGCCGCGCACGTCGCGTATAGCGTCAACCGCGGCGACGAACGAAGCGCCGAGCCCATCGCCGATGGCCGTCGCCAGCGCGGCCAAACCCTCGCGCTCGGTTTCCAGGCTGCGCAGCGCCGAGGCGATGAAAGGATGCGGGGCGGCTTTCAACAGGCTCGCGTCCGCCGATTTCTTCTTCGCACTCATGCTCGCATCTGCTCCCAACGACGCATGCCGGGCGCCCGCCGCAACCGGCGTGCGCTCGCCCGCGTTACTTCTTCTCCCACGCGGCGAAGGCCTCGGCGAAGGCACGGTCGCCGGGCGGACCCTTCTCCATCGCGAGAATGGCGCGACCGCCGTTGGTATAGACGATGGGCACGTCGAACCACGGCCGCTCCTTGAGCAGTTCGATATTGCGCTGCACGTCGGTGTCGACGGCTGACAGTCCGACCAGGAAGAAGCCGTTCGTCACTTTGACGGCGAGGCCGGCGAGCGGCGTGCCGCGCGCCTGCTCCGACTGCTTCATCAGGATTCCTGGAACGTTGGCCACGCCGCCGCCGGGAAAATCGGCGGGCAGATTGAACATGACCTCGACGGTGTGACTGGCCGGCAGCGCCTTGTCGGTGTTGCGGCGTAGCGACCAGGTCATCGTGATCCGGCGTTCGGGAATTTCTACATCCGCGCGCACCGCGAGCTCCGGCGCGAGGCCGGGTCCGGGCGAAACCGTCTCCGTTCGCCAGATCACCGAGCCGACATAGCGCTTACCCTGCGGATCGTTGGGGTCCTCTTCGTACAGAACGACACGCTGCGCCACCGCAGGCGCCGTCTGGCCTGCTTGAGCGCCAGCCTGGGTGCTCTGACTGTTTTGGTCCTGCGGCACCCGTCCGGAGAATTTCGGCTGCGAATTTGCTTCGCGGCTCGGTTGGTTCGGCTGTTTGGACCCGATATGGGTGACGAACTGATAAGCCCCGGCAATGCGCGGCCACTGCCACGATACCATGGCCAGCAGCCCTACGAAGACGACGAGCGCCACCGCGAGCTTGGCGATCCCGACATACGAGCGCGGCGGCCGTGGCTGATGATGTTCATCGTCCGCCGTGAATGGCGTCTGATGCCGGGCGGGCAGGAGCCCTTCGTGACTGTGATCGTGATCCTGATCGTCGTAATCGTCGTGCTGATAGGACGGCTCGTGGCTGGGCCCGTGCCGCGCGTCGAAATGCGCGGCGGTCAAATCCTCTTCTTCGGGTTCCGGCTCGAGCTGGCTCAAGGACCGCGTTTCGTCTGCCGGCGGATAAGCCTGCGCCGCAGCCGGCCCGTAGGAGTCGCGGGTGTTGCGCGCCGATTGCGCGGCCCTGGCTGTCGCAGTCCCAAGACCCTGCACCTCGCTAACGACATCGCGGAAGCCCCTGGCGCCGTCCCGGCTTGGCGACGTTGACGTGCGGGCGCCCAACAGCCGCTCGCGCGCCGACGGCGGCGGACCCGCGCGCGGCGTTTCGGCTTCCGCCGGAGGCTCGGGGTCCGGTCTTGACAGTGGCGGCTCGGGCCGCCTCGGCTGTGGCCGCGCTACCGCCTCGCGGCGCGGCTGTGCCGCGGCGACAGGCCGCGGCTCCCGCAGCTCGGCTCTGGCCTTGCGCGCCGCATCGGCTTCGACCTTGCGGATCGCGTCTTCGAGGGCGAGCCGTTCCTTGGTGATCTCCGATTCCGAAAGTGGCGGATCCACGGAGCGAAGCTGCGTTACCAGCGCCGAACGCGCCCGTTCATAGAGGGCACGCCGGGCTTCGCCGCTGCCCTTGTCGAGGCCTTCGACGGCGCGGGCGATGAGCGGGTGATAATCGGTCATCACTTTAGCTTACGCCGGACTCGCTGATTTTTCATCTGGATTTCACGTCTCGAACGGGTTCTGCATGAGGATCGTGTCTTCCCGCTCGGGGCTCGTCGACAGGACGGCCGCGGAGCAGCCGATCAATTCCTCCAGCCGGCGGACATATTTAATCGCCTGCGCGGGCAGATCGGCCCACGAACGTGCCCGGGCGGTCGCTTCCCGCCAGCCGGCAATGGTCTCGTAAATCGGCTCGACCTGGGCCTGGGCATGCTCGCCGGCGGGCAAGTAGTCGATCTCGCGGCCGTTGAGGCGATAGCCGACACAAACCTTGATCTCGTCGAATCCGTCGAGAATGTCGAGCTTGGTCAGGGCCAGGCCGTGAATACCGCTGGTCCGCACGCTCTGGCGCACCAGGACGGCGTCGAACCAGCCGCATCGCCGCGGCCGGCCGGTGACGACACCGAATTCCTTGCCGCGCTCGCCCAGGGTGCGGCCGATCTCGTTTTTCTGCTCGGTCGGAAATGGGCCGGCGCCGACTCGCGTCGTGTACGCCTTGCAGATGCCGAGCACGTAGCCGACCGCGCTCGGACCGAGCCCCGATCCGGTCGCAGCCTGTCCAGCGACGGTGTTCGACGACGTCACGAACGGATAGGTTCCGTGGTCGACGTCGAGCAGGGCGCCCTGGGCGCCTTCGAACAGGATGCGCTTACCCTCGCGGCGTTTCTGTTCGAGCAGCAGCCACACCGAATCCATATAGGGCAGCACCTGGGGGGCGACCTGTTCGAGCTCCGCGCGCAGTTGCCGCGGGTCGATCGGATCGAGGCCGAGACCTTTGCGCAGCGCGTTGTGGTGCGTCAGCAGGCGCTCGATCTTGTGGTCGAGCGTGGCGCCGTCGGCGAGATCCATCAGGCGAATGGAGCGCCGCCCGACCTTGTCTTCGTAGGCCGGGCCGATCCCGCGCCGCGTGGTGCCGATGCTGAGCGCCGCGCTGGCGTTTTCGCGGATGGCGTCGAGTTCGCGATGCAGTGGCAGGATCAGCGCCGTGTTCTCCGCGATCCGCAAATTGTCCGGCGTGACGTCGACCCCCTGCTTCTTCAGCCGGGCGATCTCGTCGATGAGCGCGGTGGGGTCGAGCACGACGCCGTTGCCGATCACCGAGAGTTTTCCAGGCCGCACCACGCCGGAGGGCAACAGCGAAAGCTTGTAGGTCGTGCCGTTGATCACCAGCGTGTGGCCGGCATTGTGGCCACCCTGAAAGCGGACCACGATATCGGCCTGCTCGGACAGCCAATCCACAATCTTGCCCTTGCCTTCGTCGCCCCACTGGGAGCCGACCACGACAACATTGGCCATCAGGAATTATCCCCGGGAGCGAGCGGCAAAAGAAAAAGATGAATCGGGATCGGATTAGGGCCGCAGCCGTTTCGGATACTGGATGCCGCGCCATGAAGCAAGGCGAACAGACCGCCCGAACAATCCGAGAATGACGTTTAAGTCTATGTATTCACAGGATTTTCAGGTTAACCACATTGCCAGGAAGGCCGCTGCTTCGACAGCGCACAGCGCCAAAAAGTCGCGCATGCGACACGTACAATTCCGTCTTGTCGGTGCGCGCGGCGAGGGTGGCCGTTCGTCCGGATCAGAATCGCAGCGCCTTGACCTGCTGCACCTGCGGTAACGCGCCCACCTTGGCGAGCACGTCGGCGGGCATTTCGCCGTCGATCTCGATCAGCGCGATGGCATCGCCGCCCGGCGCATTGCGGCCGACATGGAAGGTCGCGATGTTGATGCCCGCATCCCCGAGGGTCGAGGAGAACTTGCCGATGAAGCCCGGCTTGTCGAGGTTGGTGATGTAGATCATCGAGGGCCCGAACTCGGCGTCCATGCGAATGCCCTTGATGTTCACGATGCGCGGGCGGCCATCGGCGTAGACCGTGCCCGATACGTGGCGTGACTGGCGGTCGGTCGTGACCGTCAGCGTGATCAGGCTCTCGTAATCACCTTCGGCTTCGCGCCGCGTTTCCTCGACGACGATGCCGCGATCCTTGGCGACGGCCGGCGCCGAGACTACGTTGATGTCCTGCAGCATGGGCCGCAAAAGGCCGGCGATGGCCGCCGACGTCAGCGCCCGCGTGTTCATGTTCGCAACGATACCCTCGTAGGATATCTGCACGCCCCGGATGCCGGTTTCGGTGAGCTGGCCGGCGAACGAGCCGAGCTTCTCCGCGAGCGCGATGAACGGCTTGAGCTTCGGCGCTTCCTCGGCGCTGATCGAGGGAAAGTTCACGGCGTTGGTGATGGCGCCGCGCACCAGATAATCGGACATCTGCTCGGCGATCTGCAGCGCGACATTTTCCTGCGCCTCCGTAGTCGACGCGCCGAGATGCGGGGTGCAGACCACGTTCGGCAGCGCGAACAGCGGACTGTCCGAAGCCGGTTCGGTCGCGAACACGTCGAGCGCGGCGCCGGCGATCCGCCCCGACGAAAGCGCTTCGAACAAAGCCTCTTCATCGACCAGTCCGCCACGGGCGCAATTGATGATGCGCAAACCCTTCTTCGTCAGCTTGAGCGCTTCGGCGTTGATGATATTGCGGGTCTTGTCCGTCAGGGGCGTGTGCAGCGTGATGAAATCGGCGCGGCGCAGCAAGTCCTCGAGGTCGACCTTCTCGACGCCGAGATTGCGCGCGCGCTCTTCGGACAGGAATGGGTCGTAGGCGATCGCTTTCATCTTCATGCCGATGGCACGATCGGCGACGATCGAGCCGATATTGCCGCAGCCGATGACGCCGAGCGTCTTGCCGAAAATTTCGACGCCGAGAAATTTGTTCTTTTCCCATTTTCCGGCGCGGGTCGAGGCGTCGGCCTCGGGAATCTGCCGGGCCAGCGCCAGCATCAGCGAGATCGCGTGCTCGGCGGTCGTGATCGAATTGCCGAACGGCGTATTCATCACGATGATGCCGCGGGCCGTCGCAGCGGGAATGTCCACGTTGTCCACGCCGATGCCAGCGCGGCCGATCACCTTCAGGCTCTTCGCCTTCTCCAGGATTTTCGGCGTGACCTTGGTTGCGGAGCGGATCGCCAGGCCGTCGAAGCCATCGATCGCTTCAGCGAGCTTGTCCTTGTCCTTGCCGAGATTGGGTTGGAATTCAACCTCGACGCCGCGATCCTTGAAGATCGCCACGGCGGCCGGCGACAGCGCGTCGGAAATGAGAACTTTGGCGGGCATGATCGGGATTCCGGAAATGTTGATGCGGGACAAAAGTCCTCTCCTCGGGAGAGGGAAAATCACGCGGCCTTGGCGAGAGCGTCCTTGGCTTTGGCGTAGGCCCAGTCGAGCCAGAGCGTCAGTGCTTCGACATCGCCACGCTCGACGGTGCATCCGCACCAGATCCGCAGGCCGGGTGGCGCGTCACGATAAGCGTCGATGTCGTAGGCGACGCCTTCTTTTTCCAGGGCGGCGGCGATGCCCTTGATGAACGCTGCTTGTGCCTCGGGAGCGAGCCGGCCAACCACTGGATCGACGACCTTGAGGCAAACCGACGTGTTGGAACGCACGGCCGGATCGCCGGCGAGGAAATCGATCCACTTCGCGCGGGCGACCCAGTCGGCGATGACCTTGGCGTTGGCGTTGGCGCGGGCCTGAAGGCCGCTCAAGCCGCCCGCCGACTTCGCCCATTCCAGCGCGTCGAGATAGTCCTCCACGCACAGCATGGACGGCGTGTTGATGGTTTCGCCGAGGAAAATGCCTTCCATCAGCTTGCCGCCCTTGGCCATGCGGAAGATTTTCGGCAGCGGCCACGGCGGCGTGTAGCTCTCAAGCCGCGTTACCGCGCGCGGAGAAAGAATCAGCATGCCGTGCGCGGCTTCACCGCCCAGCGCCTTCTGCCAGGAGAAGGTCACGACATCGAGTTTCGGCCAGTCCAGTGGCTGCGCGAACGCTGCCGAGGTCGCGTCACAGATGGTGAGACCGGCGCGATCGGCGGCGATCCAGTTCGCATTCGGCACCCGCACGCCCGACGTGGTGCCGTTCCAGGTGAAGACCACGTCGCTTGCCGGATCGACCTTTTTCAGATCGGGCAGTTCGCCGTAGCCGGCTTTAAGCGTGGTGACGTTCTGGAGTTTAAGCTCCTTGACGACGTCGTTGACCCAGCCTTCGCCGAACGACTCCCAGGCGACGACCGTCACCGGGCGCGGGCCGAGCAGCGACCAGAGCGCCATTTCGACCGCGCCGGTATCGGAGGCGGGCACGATGCCGATGCGATAGTCGGCCGGAACGGCAAGGACTTCGCGAGTGAGATCGATGGCGCGCTTGAGCTTCGCCTTGCCCGCTTTCGAGCGGTGCGAGCGGCCGAGCACGGCGCCGTCGAGGTTTTGCGGGGTCCAGCCGGGGCGCTTGGCGCATGGGCCAGAAGAAAAATGCGGCACGGTCGGCCGCAATGCGGGCAGGTCTGTCGTCATTGTCTATCCTTCCAGATAGGCGCCCCTCGTTGGGGAGGGGTGTCCCGCTGCTGCAACTAGGCAACAAAGGCCGCGCCGTCAAGCGGCTCCAGCAGCGCTACTGTCCGGTATGGGAAATTTGATCAGAACTTGAGGCCGCCGCCGACCCGGGCGCCGACAATGGAGACATTGATGTTGGCCAGCGGCGCGAACTGAATGAACTCGAACTCGCTGCGCAGGAAAATATTTTGGGTCATCGCCCAATCGAGGCCGACGCCGACGGAAAGGCCATACAGCAGCGCGCTGCTTTGTCCGGCGCTGTTCGCGAAAGAGTAGTTGATGCAGGTCGCGCTGGGCGTACATGTTGCATCTGGATTTGGAAACGGCGGCGTTGCGGTGCTCTGCTGGCCGGAGACCAGCGTCGTGACGCTGTAGCTCGCCCGCCCCACCGCGAAACCCGCAAAGCCATAGGGCATGAAGTCGCCGAGTATCCAGCCGGCGCGCCCACGCAGTGTGGCATAGTCCGTCAGATCCAGGGTGCCGGCGCCGCTGAGATTGACACTGTAGGAGGCACCGCCGGCCGACGTGATACGGCCGATCGGTGTCGCGGGTGCATTCGTGACGAGATTGGTCCGCGTGTAGTTTCCTTCAACGCCGATGACCAGATCCTGCCACTGCGTGTTGTAACCGACAAAACCGCCGCCATCGAAGGCGCTGCCGCTTCCTCGGCCCAGCACCGCCCACTGAGAAGGAGCGGCCACGCTTTCAAGCGCAAGCTCGCGCAAGCTGAAATGCACCAGCGGTTGCGTCGCGTCGGCGAAATTTGCGTTGGCTTCGTTGTAGCCGAACTGGCCGCCGAAATAGAGACCGCTCCAGCGCACGAAGGTCGCCGGACCCACGGTCGCCACGGGAGCTATCGGGGCTATGGGAGCGACGGGCTGGCTGCCGCGCAGGACCGGAAGATCGTAGTCGGCGGCGAGTGCGGGTGAAACCAGGCCGCTCATCAAAGCAAAAGCAGGGAGCATGCGACGCATGATGGAAGCCGGGCCCGCTGAAGACATCCGCTTCGACTGGTGATTACGTCGTCGTACGGCTGAAAGAGCGGACGGCGCGGGCGCCAAGACCATCAGAGAGCTCAGCACCCAACGCATCGGCCGCTCTTTCATCCATCTTCTTGGCGCGCACAATGCGGCCAGACTTCACAGCGGCGCGTCAGCCGCGGGTCGAGAGGGGCGGCTGCGGCACGTATTGCGGCTGCGGCGCATATTGCGGCTGCGGCACGTATTGCGGAGGCGGCGCGGGCACGTATTGGGGTGCCGGGGCGTATTGCGGCGCAAAGGCAGCCTGCGCCACGGGGAACAATCCGATGCCACCGCCAGCCGGGAACATCCAGCGCAGGCCGACGCGGAAATCCTGCGACGACATGTCGTGCAGCGTGTAGAAGGCGCCGGGGCAGGCTCCGGTGTTCTGACAGACGACGACCGCGGTCTGCGGCGAGCCGAGGTTCAGATAGCGCCAGCTGAAATCAATCTTGAGGTTGTCGTTGACGTTGTAGGTGAGACCAGCCTGCACGTTCCAGGCCAGGGTCCAGGAATTGTTGTCGCTGGGCGTGTAACCGAAGCCGACCGAGCCGTCGGAGATAATGCCGTTATCCTGGACGCCGGTGATTCTGTTGTAGGCGCCGCCGACGCCCGCGCCGATGAACGGCGTCAGGCACCACCAGGTGCCGAGATCGATATAGGTGTTGGCCATGAACACGGCGGCCGAATGGTTGCCGGTATTGACGTCGAAACAGGTTCCGCCGCCACCGCAGAAGTTGGTGTAGCTGTCCGGTCGCCTTGAACATCGACTTGGTGCGATATTCACCGGTCACATCGAACCGCAGCCAGCTGTTCCATTCGTAGCCGACGCCCATTCCGAAAATGGACGTGTCCTGGATGTCCTTTTGGACGATCTGCCACGACGCCGGCCATGGAAAGGCTGAGTTGGTCTGCGAGTGATCGAATGAGGAGAATGTCTGTACGCCGACGCCAATATCTCCGCGCAGATACCAGCGGCCCGTCTCGCAGCAGGGCGGCGCCGGCTGATAAACCATCTGAGGCGGCGGCATGGGCATGTCGGCGGCGTAGGCTGCCGTACTGACGACGGCGGCTGCTGCGGCGGCGGCAAATGATTTTACGCTGACCATTGGCTTCGTCCCTTTCTCGACGCGGCCACCAAGCGGCCATGCGACGTTGAACGAAGCGAAGGTTCTCAGGAAATCCTTAAGCGCCCCTTAACCTTAACTCTTAACCGTAATTGTTAGCATTTGCCGCGACACAAATTTCCGCATCAGCGCGCAATATCGGCAAATCGCCGCAAAAGTGCGCCGTCACGGCCGAAATCGTTGCGTTTTCGTTAACAAAGATTGACGCGCGGCGGGTCACTCGCGCCGCGAACAATGCGAATCGGCAGCGTCAGTGATCGTCGTCCAGCTTGCCGATGTGATGTTGGGCGTAAAGTTCCACGCCGAGCTTGGCGACGAGGTCGAGCTGGGTTTCGAGAAAATCGATGTGGCTTTCCTCGTCGTGCATCAGCTTCTCGAACAGATCGCGCGACACGTAGTCCTTGACCGCATGACAGTGGGTGGCGGCTTCCTCGTAGAGCGCCCGCGCCGACATCTCGGCGCGGAGGTCGCATTCCAGAACCTCTTTCACGGTCTGGCCGATGTGCAGCGGGTCCAGCACCTGCATGTTCGGAAAGCCGTCGAGGAAGATGATGCGTTCGATGAGCTTGTCGGCGTGTTCCATCTCTTCGATGGATTCCTTGCGCCACTGCTTGGCCAGCGATTTGTAACCCCAATTGTCGAGCAGCCGGTAATGCAGCCAGTATTGATTGACCGCGGTCAGTTCGTGCCGCAGGCCCTTGTTGAGGTAATCGATGACGCCAGGATCGCCTCTCATGATCGTGCTCCAAGAAATCAACGTTGCCGCACGCAACACGTGAGGCTTGAACGTACATTATAACGATTCCAGAGAATGTCGAATGACGCCGAGATGGCTAAACGATCGCCGCTCGCGCCGGAGAGCTTAGCAGCCGCTGCCGCCCGCCTCGCAACAGCCGTTCGTGCCGAGCGCCTCGTTCATGATCCGGCGGATGGTTCTGGCGCATCGTCCGCATTGGGGGCTGCAACCGAGACAGCCATAAACGTCGCCGGCGGTGCGCGGAGCCGCATCCTCGCCGGAAAGCGTCGACCGCACGTCGTGATCGGTCAGCACATTGCAGGAGCAGACAATCATGGGGGCAAAGCCACTCTGCGCTAGGCTATTAGTACCGCTTGTAACTATCGCTACTTAAAGCTGGGTAAAGGCCATTGCAACAGGAAAAACCCTTGTTTGAAGCGATTCTAAGCTTAACCTCGCAGTGCGATTAACCACGTGACTACGCGACCGCAGCGTCTTCGGCATCCTCATCCCGCCGCCGCCGGCGCCGCCGCAAGCGGGCAAGGCCCGAAGGGATCGCGCAAAGATCGTCGAGGAAGCCGGTCAGGCGTTGACCGCGGCCGAGCGCGCGATCGAGCGCCGCCATGGTCCGCGCCTGTCCCGGGTCGTCGTCGTCAATCCAGGTGCGCAGAACCGAGACGAACAACACGGCGAGGCCCTGGGCGCGGATCATGCCGCGCGGACCGGACGCGCCGATCCCGGCGGCCGTCAGCATCCATTGCTGCGAGCGAAGCGTCAGTCCGTTGAGTGCCAAGGCGAGCGGCGGGTTGCGCCGCGCCGAGCGGAGCAGCGAACGCACGGCCTCGCGATGCGGCGCCAGTGCTTCGAGCCGGCGCATCAGGATGTCGAACAGACGTTCGCGCTCGGGCTCTTCGGCCATGTCGCTGAGATCTTCGGCAAGTACAGCGCGATCCGTTTCCTTGATGTGGGCGGCAACGATCGCAAGCGTGGACGGAAATTCGCCGCGCAGCTGCGCCAGCGACACCTTGGCCTCTCCGGCGATGTCGGCAAGTCCGACCGCTTCGAACGGCTTTTCGGCAAGGAGCGCCAGAAACGCCGCGATGATCTTCTCGCGTTCGGTGGTCGGAACGCTTGGGCTGCCGGCGGGCGCGGAATGGGCGGATGCGGCGCGCGAGGGTCTACGGGCGGCTTTGCGGGCGGGACTGCGAGCCATGACCAAACTCCTGCACGAGTTACGCGAACGCCACGCGAGACAGATCGCGACATAAGCCAAATGTAGGCCGCTCTTGGAGCAGTTCCAAGGCTTAGAGTTGGCTGCTTTGAGTCAACCGGCGAGTTTCCGCGAGCGTGCGGTCGCGGCGGCGACCGCCTCGTTCAGCAGCGGCGAAAGGCCGTTGTCGCCCATCAGCACTTCGAGCGCGGCTGCGGTGGTGCCGCCCGGCGAAGTGACATTCTCGCGCAGTACCGCCGCATCGAGCGTGGAGCGGTGCAGCATTTCACCGGCGCCGGCCACGGTCTCGCGCGCAAGTTTCTCGGCGAGAGCCGGTGGCAGGCCGGCCGCGGCGCCGGCTTGCGCCAGCGCTTCGGCGAACAGGAAGACGTAGGCCGGCCCCGATCCCGATACCGCCGTGACTGCGTCCATCGCGCTCTCGTCCTCGATCCATTCGACCGTGCCGGTCGCCGAAAGGAGAACGTGCGCGAGCTCGCGCTGGGCTTCGTCCGCGTGCAACGGCACCGCGACCGTGATGCCGCGGCCGATCGCGGCCGGCGTGTTGGGCATGGCGCGAACCAGCGCGCCCGCATTCGACAGGGCGGCTGCGAGGAACCGCAGCGTCCGCCCGGCCATGATCGAGACGACCAGCGTGGAGGCGCCGATCATCGGCGCAATCGCCGGCAATACCTGATCGGCGATCTGCGGCTTCACGGCGATCACGAGCGCCGCGATCCGGTTCAGCGTTGCCGCACCCGGATTGATCCGCACGCCGCGTTGGGCAAGGGCGGCGATCTGCGGCGAAGGACTAGGTTCGATGACGACAGTCTTGGCCGGGTCGAGGCCAGCGCGCAGCCAACCATCGAGCAGCGCACCGCCCATATTGCCGGCGCCGACCAGGACGAGCAGGCCGGACAGACGACGCAGGTCCGGGCTCTCACCAGCCGATGGCATTGTTGCCGCCTAGGCCTCGCCGGCCGTCTCGAACAGCGCCGCGTCCATGGCTTCGCGGGCGGACTTGCCCGCCCAGACCACGAACTGGAACGCCGGAAAATAGCGCTCGCAGGAATCGAGCGCGCTGCTGAGAACGGCTTCGCACTGCCGGTCCGAGGCAGTGACGCCGCCGGCGAGCACAAGCGCGTGGCGGAACATGATCACGCCGTTCTGCATCCAGATATCGAAATGCCCGATCCATAATTGCTCGTTGATAAGGGCGACGAGCTGCTGCACTTCGGAAAGCCGCGCGGCCGGCACCCGGATGTCGAAAGCGCAGGCAAGGTGCAGCGACTCGATCTCGCCCATCCATGTGAATGATATCTGGTAGTTGGTCCATCGCCCGGTGACGACGATCGATATCTCGTCCTCGCCGGCGCGTTCGAACGGCCAACTGTTGCCGGCCGCCATGTGTTCCACAACGTCGAGCGGGTTGGTGCGAGGGTCGCGTGCGATTTCGATGAGAGACATGCCGCCTCCACAGCGTCGGTTGGGAGTGGAAATGCGCACGCCACACAACATCGACAGACGCGGCTGCGATTTGCCGCAGGTACAAGTCGCACCCGCCGGTTGACTCAATGCCGCGAATCAGTCCGCACGCACAATATAAACGGCTCGATTCTCCCGCCAAAGCCTTCACTTTGAACCGGCGACCGTGTTGGCACTCATGAAGTGATTTGCCGCTCCCGCACAATGCGGACGGCATGACCGTCCACAGTCAATCCTGCGACAAGTTGACTCGGGGGTGCTGCAGAAGGCGTTTTGCGACGGGGCAATGACGAGAGGCAATGACGACGGAGCCGGGCGCGTCAGTCGAAGAACAGGCTGGAGACCGATTCCTCGGACGCGGTGCGGCTGATGGCTTCGCCGATCAGCGTTGCGATCGAGAGCACGCGGATGTTGGGGGAAGCCTTGATCGCGTCGGTCGGCTGGATCGAATCGGTGATCACCAATTCTTTGAGTTTCGAATTGTTGATCCGGGCGACTGCGCCGCCCGACAGCACGCCGTGGCTGATATAGCCGTAGACGGCTTCGGCGCCTTTTTCCAGAAGCGCCTCGCCGGCGTTCAATAGCGTGCCGCCGGAATCCAGAATGTCGTCGACCAGGATGCAGATGCGGCCATCGACTTCGCCGATGACGTTCGCCACTTCGGACTCGCCCGGCCGTTCGCGTCTTTTGTCGACGATTGCCAGCGGCGCGTTGATTCGCTTGGCGAGCCCGCGGGCGCGCACCACGCCGCCGACGTCGGGCGAAACCACCATGACCTTGTTGAGATCGAAGCGCTGCTTGATGTCCCGCACCATGACCGGAGAAGCAAAGAGGTTGTCGGTCGGAATATCGAAGAAGCCCTGGATCTGCCCGGCGTGAAGGTCGAGCGTCAGCACGCGATCGACGCCGGCGCGGGTGATCAGGTTAGCGACGAGCTTTGCGGAGATCGGCGTGCGCGGTCCGGGCTTGCGATCCTGCCGGGCGTAGCCGAAGTAGGGAATCACCGCGGTGATGCGGCGCGCCGATGCACGCCGCAGCGCGTCGATGATGATCAGCAATTCCATCAGGTGATCGTTCGCCGGATACGACGTCGACTGAATGACGAAAACGTCGGCGCCGCGGACGTTCTCCTGGATCTCGACGAAGATCTCCATGTCGGCGAAGCGCCGCACCACCGCTTTGGTCAGCGGTGTGCCGATATAGGCGCCAATGCCCTCTGCGAGTGCGGGGTTGGAATTGCCGGAGACGAGCTTGATGGCTCCGTTGTTAGTCGCCAATTCGCTCTCCTGCGCGCCCCGGGGCTCACCGCATGATCCCGCCGGGTGCTTACCCTCCGACAGGATCACGCATAAAAAGCCCCGCCCTGATACAAGCCGCTCAACGGGCTGGCAACATGATTCAGGGGGCTTGTCCCCGTCGAATTTCGGATAGCAAACAGCGAGTTAGCGAAAGCCGCGATCTGGGAAAGCGCGCCGCGGATGAATTGGGCGGCAAATGCCGCTTTTGCCGTTCGGGATCGTTATGCGCTTTCCAGCGCGATTGCGTTGATGTGCCGGCCGTAGTCCGTTTCGGCCCGATGGGTCGATCGGCGGAAACTGTAAAATCGCGCCGGGTCCGCATACGTGCACAGCCCGACATCCTCGATCTGCCGGACGCCGGCCCGCGCGAGTCGCGAGGCGATGTAACCGCCCAGATCGAACTGGGCATGGCCGTTGCGAGGCGCAGGCGCAAAGAACCGGTCGCTACCGGCATCCTCGGCGGCGAATCGCGCAATGAAATCGGGACCGACCTCGTAGCTCTGTTGCCTGATCATCGGGCCAAGCGCCGCGCATATCTTGTCGCGCACGGCGCCGAGCCTCTCCATCGCGTCGATCGTCGCCTCCGCGACGCCGGTGAGCGCGCCACGCCAGCCGGCGTGTGCCGCGCCGATGACGCCGGCCCGAGTATCGGCGAACAGGATGGGACCGCAATCGGCGGTGCTGACGCCTATCGCCAGGCCGGGTGTGCGGGTGACGATGGCGTCCGCTCGCGGGCGGTCGGCGACGGTCCACGGCGCGTCGGCGATGACGACGTTCGGCGAGTGAATTTGGTAGACGGTGAGCAGGCGGTCGGGGTTCACGGCCAGAGCCGCCGCCATGCGTGCGCGATTCTCGGCAACATGGTCGGCGCTGTCGTTCGAACCGACGCCGCCATTAAGGCTTGCGTAGAGGCCGCCGGACACGCCGCCCTCACGCGTGAAGAAGGCGTGCCGGATTCCGGGAAGTGCGAGCGTTTTGGCCTGGATCATCATCGCCTGATCATCATCGGTTCATCGTCATTTTTGAGGCCGCCCTCACTTCTCGAAGCCCGGCAACGCACCGAACGCCGGATCGGCGAGGGCCAGGACCTTGAACAAGTCGCCCATGCCTTTCGGCCCTGAGTCGGTAAGGCGCGCAAGTGCGCTATCGATCTCGGAAGCCTTCTCGGCCGGAACGCGCGATTTCAACGCGGCCGCCCTTTTGTCGATGCCGAGCCGGCGCAGGAAATCGCGCTGCGACACCGGACCGTGGGCGCGGGCGCCGATGATTTCCGCGCCTTGCGCCAGAGCGGCGAAGTCGACATGCGCGGTGATGTCGGCTTGCCCCGGAGTGCGCAACGGATCGGCGAAGGCATGACCGGCGACGGCCTGCAGCGTTTCGCCAAGTCCCTGTTTGGCGTGGCCGTAGTCGATGAGGAGAATGACGCCGCCGGTACGGACACGGCGACCGAGTTCGATCGCCACGGTGTCGGGCCGCCACTCATAGATCGAGCCTTCGGGAGACTGGCGCAGCGCGCGCGGCAGTGTGGCGTCGAAATGCGGCAGCGGATCGCGCGCGCTGCCGATTGAAAGCTCACCGCCAGGAGCGATCTCGACGACGCGCTCGTGCCAGCCATCGGCCTTCCGCACGGCCTGGTGAATGGGCAACGCGTCGATGAACTCGTTGGCGACGATGATGATAGGGCCGGCCGGAACGTCGTCGAGCGTGGGGTGCCACATGATCGGCACGCCGGTTCCTTGCAGTCGTTGCCGCTGCAGCTCTCGCAGTTTCGGACTGACCTCGACCAGGTGGAGCACCATGGCGGCGCGGAAATCCTTGACGATCTGCACCGCGCGCACTGCGTCGGCCATCAGCGTCCCGCGACCGGGTCCCAGTTCGACGACGCGCACGTTTTCCGGCGCGCCCATCTGTTTCCAGACGGAGGCCATCCACAAACCGATGATCTCGCCGAACATCTGGCTGATCTCGGGCGCGGTGATGAAGTCGCCGGCGGCGCCGATCGGTTCGTGGGTGAGATAATATCCGTGTTTCGGATGCGTGAGACAAAGCCGCATATAGTCGGCGAGCGGCATCGGTCCGGCGACGGCGATCAGCCGGCGGATTTCGGTTTCGAGCGGCGAAAATTCATCAGCCATTTTTCGCGATCGGTTGGCGTGTCAGTGCAAAGGCGATCACGCCGATCCCCGCGATGATCAGCGGAATGCAAAGCAGCATGCCCATCGTCATGCCGCCCCACAGAAAACCGAGTTGCGGGTCGGGCTCCCGGAAAAATTCAGAAAAACTGCGCAACACGCCGTAGCCAACGGCGAAGGCCCCGGTGACGAGCCCCGGTCGCTTGAGTGCGCCGAGGCGCACGATCACCCCAAGCACGATGAGGAGGACGAGGCCTTCGAGCAGGGCTTCGTAAAGCTGGCTCGGGTGGCGCGGGATCGGCCCGCCGTTCGGAAAAATCATGGCCCACGGCACGTCGGTCGGTCGGCCCCACAATTCGCCGTTGATGAAGTTGGCGATGCGGCCGAGGAACAAGCCGATCGGGGCTACCGCCGTTGTCACGTCGCCGAGCGACAGGATCGGCAGGCCGCGGCGCAGCGCAAACGCGACGGTAGCGACGACACAACCCAGAAATCCGCCGTGGAACGACATGCCGCCGTTCCACAATTCGAAGATTTCGAGTGGATGGGCGATGAAGTGCGGAAAATTGTAGAACAGCACGTAGCCGATGCGGCCGCCGAGAATGATTCCCAGCGTGACCCAAATGATGAAGTCGTCATACTCGGTGACGGTGATCGGCGCCGGCCCGCCCCACAGCTTCTGCGAAGCGATGATGGCCCGCGCGTAGAACCAGCCGGCGAGGATGCCGACGATGTAGGCAAGCGCGTACCAGCGAATGGCAAATGGCCCGATGGAAATCAGGACGGGATTCATCGCCGGGAAGGGCAAAACCGACGGTACGGCCGGCAGGATGAACATCAGGGGCTCCGGGCGCGCGCGTCGCGCCTTCCTTCATCGTCGGCAACTGCGCACAACTCGCACCTTGCGACAGCGCCGCAGCATTGCCATTGTGTGCCGATATGAACAAGCCAGCTTGCGATTGGCGCTCCCATTCAAGTTTCGGACGCAAAAGTTCGCAGGCGGAGGTTCGGAGGCAGACATGGTCCAGACGACGAACCGGTTTTTCGACGAGGCTGCGCGATTGATGAACGATGCGGCGGGCGTTGCGCAAGGCGTCCGGCGCGAGTTCGAGACGCTGTTCCGCAATCAGGCGGAGCGGATCCTGCGCGACCTCGCCGTGGTTCAGCGCGAGGAGTTCGAGGCGGTCAAGGATATGGCCCGACTCGCCCGCGAGGAGAACGAAGCGCTCAAGGCCCGGATCGCGGCGCTGGAAGCGCGGCTCGGCGAAGCCAATCCAGCCGCGTGAGCGCTTGGCCGTCGCTTCGCCCGGCGGCTGCCGACACGGTTAAACTTCGTATCGCAGCCTTCCTTGTTTTTTAGGCTCCGCGCCGCTATAAGCGCGCCACCGCGGCCATCTTTAAGAGCTTTTGGCACCCCTGGAGGCTGCCGCGGTAATCCAAACGCACCTATTTTGGGCCTAAACGACAAGGATACATCATGGCGACCGTCAATCTGATCAAGGCGGCATCGCGCTCACTGGACGGTAAGGGGACCGCCAGGGCAGAGCGCCGCGCCGGCCGCGTACCGGGAATCATCTATGGCGACGGCAAGCCGCCGCTGCCGATCTCGGTGGACTACAACGAGCTGAAACTGCGGATCTATGCCGGGCATTTTTTGACCACGGTTCACGACGTCGAGGTCGACGGGGTGACGCATCGCGTTATTCCGCGTGACTTCCAGCTTGATCCCGTCCGCGACCTGCCGCTGCATGTGGACTTCATGCGGCTTGGCGAGGGTGCGACGATCCGCGTCAACATTCCGATTCATGTCAAGAACGCCGAGCAGTCGCCCGGGGTCAAACGCGGCGGCACGGTGTCGATCGTCACGCACTCGATCCAGGTGCGCTGCCGCGCCGATGCCATTCCGACATCCATCGACGTCGATGTCAGCAGCCTCGATATCAATCACTCGAGGCATCTGAGCAACATCACCCTACCTGAAGGTGTGCGCGTAGCGGGAGGCAGGGACATCACTCTGGTCACGGTCGTGCCGCCGTCAGGCTATGCGGAAGAACTCAAAGCAGCCGCAGAGGCTGCCACTGCCGCAGCGGCTGCAGCCGCCGCCGCGGCGGCTGCGGGTCCTGCGGCGACCGGCGCGCCTGGTGCAGCGCCGGCTGCGGCCGGGGGCGCGGCCGGAGCGTCCGGCGGCGGCGCCGCCGAGAAGAAGTGAGGGTCAACTCCCGCACGAGACTGCGCCCATGCTGCTCCTGGTCGGACTCGGAAATCCGGGGGCACGCTACGTCGGCAACCGGCACAACGTCGGCTTCATGACGGTTCAGGCCATCGCCGAGCGCCACGGTATCGGACCGTGGCGCCGGCGCTTCCAGGGTGTGGCCTGTGAGGGGCCGATCGGCGGCGAGCGCGTGCTGCTACTGCTGCCCGGGACCTTCATGAATGAATCCGGCCGTGCCGTCGCCGAGGCGGTGCAGTTTTACAAGCTCGCGCCCGGCGAGGTCAGCGTGTTTCACGACGAGATCGAACTCCCGCCGGGCAAGGTGCGGGTCAAGGTCGGCGGCGGTATCGCCGGCCATAACGGCTTGCGCTCGATCACCGCGCACATCGGCAACGATTATCGCCGCGTGCGCATCGGCGTCGGTCATCCGGGTGTCAAGGATCGGGTCGAGCAATACGTGCTCGGCGATTTCGCCAAGAGCGAACGCGACTGGCTCGAGGCGCTCCTGCGAATCCTGGCCGACAATGTCGATCTTCTCGTTCAGGGGCAGGATGCGAGTTTTCAGAACAAGGTTCACCTCGCCATGGTCGCCAAGGGATTTGGCGACCGGCCGGAAGGCGCTTCGCCGCCCGGTAACGATTCTGACGAAGCGTGAGCCGCAATAGACAGGTGAATGAAATTCCATGGGCTTCAAATGCGGCATCGTCGGCTTGCCGAATGTCGGCAAGTCGACACTGTTCAATGCGCTGACCGAAACGGCGGCGGCGCAGGCGGCGAACTATCCGTTCTGCACGATCGAGCCGAATGTCGGCGAGGTGGCGGTGCCCGACGGTCGGCTGGAAACGCTGGCCGGGCTTGCCAAATCGGCCACGACCGTGCCGACGCGGCTGACATTCGTTGACATCGCCGGTCTTGTTCGCGGCGCGTCGAAGGGCGAGGGGCTGGGCAATCAGTTTCTCGCCAACATTCGCGAGGTCGACGCCATCGCCCATGTGGTGCGCTGCTTCGAGGACACCGACGTCACCCATGTCGAGGGCCGCATCGATCCGGTCGCCGACATCGAGACGGTCGAAACCGAGCTGATGCTCGCCGATCTCGACAGCCTGGAGCGGCGCGTCGACACGCTGTCCAAAAAGGCGAAGGGCGGCGACAAGGAAGCAAAGGAAGTTCTCGACCTCATCAATCGTGCGCTGGCGCTGTTGCGCGAGGGAAAGCCCGCGCGCCTCGTCGAGCGCAAGCCCGAAGAGGAGCGGACCTTTCACATGCTCGGGCTGTTGACGGCGGCGCCCGTGCTCTATGTCTGCAATGTCGAGGAAGCCTCCGCCGCAACGGGAAACGCGTTTTCGCAGAAGGTCGAAGCACGGGCGAAGGCGGAAGGCGCCGCGGTCGTCGTCATCTCGGCCAAGATCGAATCCGAAATCGCGGTCCTGTCGCGCGGCGAACGCAGCGAGTATCTCAGCGCGGTCGGCCTCGATGAAGCCGGGCTCGACCGCCTGATCCGCGCCGGTTACGGGCTTCTCGACCTCGTGACCTTCTTCACCGTCGGCCCGAAGGAGACCCGCGCCTGGACCATCACGCGCGGCGCCAAGGCGCCGCAGGCAGCGGGCGTCATTCACACCGACTTTGAGCGCGGCTTCATCCGCGCCGAGACCATTGCGTACGACGACTATGTGGCGGGCGGCGGCGAAGCGGGCGCGCGCGACGCCGGCAAGCTGCGTCTCGAAGGCAAGGATTATGTCGTGCAGGACGGCGACGTCATGCACTTCCGTTTCGCAACCTGACGCCCGCTATCCGAAATCCTGCTGCTGGCCGCGCAATCCGGTGCCCTGATTGCGGATCGCGCCGAGGTGCTCGTTGATGCGGAATACGATCAGCACGAATTCCGCCAGGATGCGGGAAATGATCACGCCCATGCAGGCGCCGAGGATGCTGGCGATGACGAAGATCATGCCGACAAAGGGATTGTACGCCATGGTGGCAAGTGACGACACCGCGCCGGCCGCCCCAAGCAACACGGAAATAATGACCGCGAGCCAATAGAAAACTTTAATGACGGTGGGCGTTACGAAACGTTCCCACTGAAACAAGTCGCTGATGCCGAACATCGGTTCCTCCCGCGCGAACCAAAACGA
Source organism: uncultured Alphaproteobacteria bacterium (assembly GCA_963850245.1). Classification (GTDB taxonomy): domain Bacteria; phylum Pseudomonadota; class Alphaproteobacteria; order Rhizobiales; family Xanthobacteraceae; genus BOG-931. The sequence goes on from CAWKLA010000010.1 coordinate 110,007, forward strand.
CTGCGAAAGCGCGACACAACGCCGAATCTGCACGGCTTGAGAAGTCCGCAGACTGCACGCGGCCGCTGCGATGGTCAATCGACGCCGCCCGGCGGCGGTCAGAGTGTGGCTCGGCGGCGGTGTATCCCGGTCATTTTTGTGGCTCCGGGAACGCGGTGCGGAAGGCTTGGAGAGAGCCGGTCGGCATCAGTTCTCCAATGGCGGGCGTTGGGTCAATCCCTTTTTCTGGCTCTCGATTGGTGCCGTTGGGCGGATGTCGGCTGCTCGCGCAAGAACAGACCTTGACCCGGATTCTGCCGTCTGACGCTAATGACCCATAGCGGGCTTCTGCCGCTGTCCCATTTGACGTGCCACATAGTATCGTCAATCAAGCACAACCGTTCGGGACGGTGCTGAGTTCGGTCAGGACAATTTTTATGGATCCGAGAAGCGTGCCTTAGGCTACCGGGTGATAGATGACGTCCATTACACTCGATTTGAAAAGTGCGCGTTTGGATGAGAAAGATGGGAAGCGGATATTTTTCATTGCGGTCTGTCCTAGCTGCGACGCTGGCGGTCATCTGTTCCGGATCGGCGGTGTCGAAAGCCAAGGCTGACGATCTTTCGGGCTTTTCAGTCGTGCTGCAACTGGGGGACAGTAGCGTCCCCGGGGCGATTGAGATCGCTCGTGACGGCCGCTGGTTTCTGACCGCGAGCGCAAGCGCAATATATTTGTCCGACTTGAAGACTGGAGCTGTGCTGCGAAGCCTTGTCGCGCCGGGCCGAATTGCGCGCGTGGCGATTTCGAAGGACGGGAGCAGGGTATTCGCCAAGTATGCTGTCGACGATGACTCTGAAAAAGTCTCAGGTTGGGATGCTGAAACCGGAGCGCCGATTGCGCAAGCCGAGACCGCGGCGCCCGCATCCAACGATCCGCGCTGGAATTGGATCGTAGGAAAATGGCCGGACGGGAACGTCGCGCCCTACGATAGCAAGTCGCCCGGGAAATACTTATCAGATCGGAAGATCGATCAGCTGGTCGACCTGGATCGAGTCGCGCGGGTCGAGCCGACCAACCAACAGAACATCGTTCAAGTGACTGTCCGGGGTGAGGATCACGATCCGGATGAGGTCTTTGCAGCGTACCGGTTTTACTACATCGACGTTGTTCAGAAGAGGATTTTGGTCGATGTTCCGGGAAAGACGTTGAACACCTTTTGCGGTCAGCCGCATGGTGCCTTTGCATTCGACGGACGCAACCTGATTGTTGCACCGACGGAGCTCGACGGTTCGGACTCGTTTATCAATTCGATCGTTGTCGATACCCAGGCGACGCCCCCGGTCGTCAAATGGAGTCGTCCTTGCCAGGATTTCCAGGTAGCTGGCCTGTCCATGGCGAGGGGACTGATCGTCGTTAGCCCTTCGCCCGACAAGGTGACAATCAGGGACCCGGCCACGGTACGTCAGCTTGCTGTGCTCGACGATATTCACGACAGCGACGTCCTTGGTTGGTCACGCGACTTGACGACATTCGCCATCGGATTCCAGGAAGTGCTGGCTAACAACCAAGGGTACAAATTCGGAATTTCCGTGGTGCGATCCGGCAAAACGCTCTTCTTTCCGACTGACGCCAAAGCACTTGAAATTCGGCTCGACGTCACGGGAAATGCAGTGTTCGCGCGGACGCAAGCAGGCTGGGCTGCGTGGAACACCTCCAGTGGAATGGGCCTTCCTTTAGCTAGTGTTCCGCCTGCGGATGCGGATATTGAAATCTGGAATGCGCCGGCTGTCACATCGCCGGACGGCAAACTCAAAATCAACGATCAACGTCAATTGATCGACACCGCAACCGGGCGCGTTTTGCTCGCCCGGCCCAATCTACACTTGAGCGATGGCTGGAAATACGTCTGGGCTCCTTTGGACTTACGATCGTTCGCTGTATGGGATGCCGTATCTGGCGAGAAGCTCTGGACCGCGACGGCAGGGGACACGAACAGCGGAGATTTTCTCATCCTGAAGTTCCCTGATGGTCGCGTACGGCTTTCGGAAGGTGCGGAACGGTTGGTTAAGCTTGTGCGTGGCTTTCAAGTGCGGCCGTTCGACGAGACGGCAAAGCGCGTATTCCTCCATCCTTGACCTAAGCGCACGTTACGCTGGAGGCAGTTCAGCCCATGTCCGCTTGTGGCACTTTTCGGACTTGGGCAACACGAGGCTCTAGTCCGCATCCGGCTGCAATGCAGCGTCTACGCACGCGTCCTCGACCAGTCTTTCAAAGGGCGCGCCCCTACCACTCGGCCTCCATGAGAATCATTGCGGGCCGAGATTCTACCAATGCCCCCAATTAACCCATATCGGAGTGGCGCAATCGGTGTGCTTATCGCGAGGCCAATTCGCGGGCTGGCGTTGTAGCGATGGCGGACGGAGTCGAGCCGCGAAATCTTTTCGGCAGGCGCCGTTGGCTCGCTGGTTCCGACCGGAGGCGGTGGTATAGTGATTTTATAAATTCACGGAGTTCAGGTCATGATCTTGTCCAAGGCGCTGGCGCTCGGCTTCCAACTGATGATGCCGTTTGCGGTCGCTGACGGCGTGCCCGAACTTAATGTCCAACAGGTCTGCGAAGGCATCGCCAAGCAGGGCGGCGTGACGTTCCACGATCCGGCCATTGCGAAGGAGAAGCAGAACTGCTTGGAGAGTGAGCGCGCGAACTCGTGACGAACTGGTCAAGAAGTGGTCGGAATTCACCGCTTCCGACCGGACCTCGTGCGTCAACGAAGCCCGGATGGGCGGCAACTCGAGCTACACGGAACTGCTGACCTGCCTCGAAATGGCGCGGGATGTCAGGGCGATGCGCGCGCAGCAGGGCGGAGCGATGGATCCGGGAAGCGGCGGGCGAAAGCAACGCTAGAAATCAGAACATCGCCGGGACGTCTTGCGTCCCTCGCGCTGATGTTGGGCCGGCACGCTGACATTGCGCCGCATTCAATAGGCGATGAGAATTTCGCTGACGGTCGGGTTGACGGCGCGCAACGCCGCGTCGCTCGACGTGTAGGCGCGATCGGCCGGTAAATTGCCGACCGCCGCCGACGCGGTTTTCGGGTCGGCGCGCAGATTGATGCCGATCTTGCAGCCGCCGGTAAGCGCGCCGAGTTGCCCGCCGTTCCAGTCGATCAGGGCCGCCATGCGATCCTTATCGAACCCGGACAGCTTGAAAGGCTTGCCGTTGATCTGCTCCAACTCCGCCAGCGTCAGTCCCAGATGAAGCTCGCCCGGTGCGACCCAATCCGATTGTCCGTTGATGACGATCAGGTGGGTGTCGCTGCGGGTGGCGGGTTTCGACCACCACACCTCCAGCCGCTGCTTCGGCGTCTTGGCGTAAAGCACGCTCGCCATCGCCTTGCCGCCGGAACTGGCATCGACCTGCGTGAAGGTGACGTTCCTCGATTGGAACGCACTCGCGAGCTTGGCGTGGCTCGAGTCCGGGCCGAACACCCCGTCGCAGGCGATGACGCGCTGTTTTTGCCGTGCAGGTTTTACCGGCGCCCCGGCTTCAGGCGCCGCGTCGTTGGCCGGCGCGGCCGCGCGGGCATGGCCATGCGAACCGCCGCTCGGCATCGACACGGCGCCCGGCATTGTCTGATCGACCTGCGACGGCGCGAACTGGTCCGCCGCATCGAGATCGGGATCGTGCTCGAAGGCCGCCGGCGGCTTCTGTCCGCGCCGGTGCGACGGCTTCGGCGGCGGGGCCGGCACCGTGTCTGCCTCATCGCTCATGATGGAAGGCGTTCCCGCCGGCGACGACTGCTGTGCCGAAACGGTACCGGCCGTATTGATGGCGAGGCCAGCAAGCAGTGCCGCCCCGATCCATTTTAGACGCATTCTCACCCGGCTCCCGTCCCGCACTTTTCAACGCTAACATAGCATAAAAGGCAGCACTGAGGCGTCGGCCATGGTTGGATGCGTGCAAATTGTCCCAAGCTCGAACGTTACAAGCCCGAACTTCAACGGTCACCGGCGCCCGCGCCGATTTGCCTCGACAGTCGCGAGCAATATGCGGCTAGCGAAGCGGATGGAGCCGGTCCGCCGAAGCCTGCCCTCAACGCGATTTGGCCAACGACATTTGGAATCCAATCATGCAGATCCAGCAAAACACCGATCGTATCCAGACCACCCACATCGGCAGCCTGCCGCGGCCGCACCAGTTGCTCGACGTGATGAAGGCGAAATATGCCGGGCAGCCGTACGACGAGAAGGCGTTTCAAAACGCGCTGCGGGCGGCGGTCGCCGAATCCGTGCGCGAGCAGGTCGATTGCGGCATCGACATCGTTACCGACGGTGAATTCTCCAAGCCGGGCTTCTTCACCTACGTGCGCGAGCGGCTCGATGGCTTTGAATCGCGCCCGCACATGAAGATGAAGCTTTTCGAGCAGGAGGTTGCGGCTTTTCCCGAATACTACGCCGAGTATTTCAAGCGGGCGATGACGGGCGGTGCCATCGTGCAGCTTGCGCCGGTCGTCTGTGTCGGTCCCGTCAAGTATCGCGGCGAGAAGCTCGTGCAGATCGACATCGACAACGTGAAGGCCGCGGCGGCAGCGGCCGGTGTCGCCAATGAGCAGGTCTTCTTGCCGGCGACCGCGCCGTCCGGCGTCGGGTCGAACGAGTATTACAAGTCGGACGAAGAGTATTTCCACGCGCTCGCCGCAGAAATGGCCAAGGAATACCGGGCGATCGTCGATGCCGGCATTCTCGTGCAGATCGACGATCCGTTCCTCCCGGATATCTTCTATGAAGTCGGCCTCGACGACGCGCAGAAGAAACGCCGCGCGCAAATCTACGTCGAAGCCATCAATACCGCCCTGAAAGGCATTCCGGCCGAGCGGGTGCGGTTCCACACCTGCTACGGCATCAACGAAGGCCCGCGCATCTACGAAGCGGCGCTCAAGCAGATCATCGATTACATGCTGCAGATCGATGCCGGCTCATACAGCTTCGAGGCCGCGAACCCCCGCCACGAGCACGAGTATCATCTGTTCGAACAGGTCAAGGTGCCCGAGGGCAAGGTACTGGTTCCCGGCGTGGTGACGCACGCCAGCAACATCGTCGAGCATCCCGAACTCATCGCCGAGCGTATTCTCCGCTTCGCCCGGCTGGTTGGGCGCGAGAATGTCATCGCCGGAGCCGACTGCGGATTCTCCTCGCAGGCTCTCTACAACACCGAGGTGCACCGCACCGTGGTGTGGGAGAAGTTCAAGGCCATGCGTCAGGGTGCCGATCTCGCTTCCCAGCAGCTTTGGGACTAGCGCACGATCCCGAAAAGTGGTGGCGGTTTTCCGAGAAGATCATGCGCCACTAAAATCAGCACGATCCAAAAAATACCCGGCCCGGACTCGATCCGGGGCGGAGGTTTGCGTGCACCTCGCGCCGCTATTGAATGACGCGGACGACCGGCGTGATCGAAAGATCGGTAGCTGCCGTCGTGATGGCGATCAGCTGCGCCAGCAAGCTGAAAATCCGCTTGGTGTTGGTCGCGGTTTCCGGCACGCAATAATCGCCGTCATAGAACCAGGTGTGGACGAAGCAGCGCTGTTGCCCATTGGCAAGCACAACGTCGAAGAGTTGCCTGTCTTCGTTGGCTGCCGCGGTCCAGAGGAACGGCGCCCTTTGCATATCCTGCCTGCGATCCTCGGGAATATGCGCGTTGGGCGACGGCTGGAGGTTTTGCGTCTGCATCTTGATCAAAAGACCGAGAAATTCGAAAACGCCGAAAGCGGAACGCGGCACGATCTTGAAATGGGTCGCGCCGGCCGAGAAATCGAAGGTATCCGCCTGCCATTTCTTGGTATCGGCGGTGGGGTCCCAGTGCGATCCGCACACCGGATTGAAATTGGCGAGCGGACTGTCAAAGTAACGTTTGGCGATGTATTCCCATTGCCCCTCGGGCATCGCCCGTCTGGCCTGGTCCTGCAACACCTTGCTGAAGCAGAACCGCGGGAAGATGATCGTCGTGGCCTTGCCGCCGCCCGAGGATTTCGATTCGCCGCCCCCGCCACCTCCGCCGCCGGTCTGTTGCAGGGACTTCTCTTCGACGGTAAGCCCGGCGGCCACGGCGATCTGCACGAACTCGGTGAAGCAGCGATGTCCCGGATCGCCGTCGGGACAACCATAGTCACTCGGCGGACTGTAGCGCGTGCCGAACGTCCTGCCGTGGGCGCTGATTTCCACGGCGTCGGTGAACAGCCAGAACAACAGCTCGCGCGAGTAGCCCTGGCGAATGAAATAATCGAGAATCTGAAGATCGATCGGCTTGAGGAAGCCGCCATAGAAAGTGCTCGTTTCCTGCGTCGACACGCTGAAATTCGTGGCGACTGAAGTGGAGTTGGAGGCGGTGCTGCTGCCGAATACGGCGTCGCGGCCGGGCGATGACGTCGGCAACGAGGCGGCGTTTCCCGCCACGGCGGTTCCGAATATTGCCGGTGGCCCGAGCAAAAACGCCGGCAATCCGAACGACGTGACATTCGTCATCGAGGGCGTGACGTTGGCTACGGTGACGAAGCTCAGCGGATAGTCATGGCTGGCGCGGATGAGATTCAGGAAGATGGACTCGTTCCGGCCTTTCGCCAGGCTGCGAGCGACAGTGTCGTAACGTGAATCGATCGGATCGACGACGGCGCACGCGCTCGACAAGGCTGCGAGAAATGCAGCAGCAAGCCATCCGCCGGCTCGCCACTCGTCAGTACGCCGCCTGCCGCCGCGCCACGCGCCGGCAAGCCACACGCGGACCCACATAACGCCCCCCAACGCGCCTTATCGTTGAAGGCTAGTCGCCATGCGGGAACAAGGTCAAGGGCGCGACCGTGGTTTCAAAGCAACAGGGGGGCATTTTCGCGAGGCGAAGCGTTCAAAGGCAGCCGCCACCGGCCGTGGCGCATCCGCGCCGTCATCAAGCGGGCAGTGACAGCGGCCGGGTGCGGAAGACCGTTTGCCACTCTTCCAGATCGGCCATCATGATATCCGACGTTTTCTGCACGCGATCCGTCAACCTCGCGAATTCCAGCGGCTCTTCGGCAAGGATTTTGTCCACCGCGGCCAGCCGTTTTGCGGTGCGTTTGGACTGTTCCGAGACCGTCTTGAAGTCGCCCTGGGCGTAGATCGCGCCGAGCGCCGCGCCGACCGTCGGCAGAAGTGCGGTGAGAAAGGTGAACGAGCCGAGGATCCAGGGGCGATGGAGATATTTCGTGTCGGCAAGGTAGTCGATGCCCCATACGATCAGGAAGATGACGCACAGTGCAGCCGTCGTGCCGAACAAGGCCTGGCCGGTGTGATGAATACGGTGGTCGAGCTTCGCAATTCGGCGCGCATTGGCGGCATGGTAGGAGGCCTGCCCAGCGATTTCCGCCGAACGCACGGTGTCGCGCACCGCGGCGAGATAAGCCTTATCGACCACGCGGTCGGGCAGGGGAAGCTGGCGCCGCAACGACCAGGCGTACCAATTGACCCAATCGAACCCTTCCGCCTCGCCGCGACGGCTCGGACGATCGATCGGACCTTCGGCGCCGAGCGGAGCGAGGATGCGAAAATGGCGCAGACTTTCCGCCAGCCGGCGGTAGTCGAGCCAGCGCCGATGCCATTGCAGATTGTTGCCGTAGTACCAGGTTGCAAGGATAGCAAAGATGATTGCGAATTCGGCGGCCACAAACCCGGCCTTCTCGTTCGGGTCGTGAACGAAGATTCCGCTCAGAGCTAGTGCGACTGAGATGGCGGCGAACAGGAAGTTGAACACGTACGAACTGCGATAAACGAGCGAATAGAAAACGGCCAGGTGATCGGCGGCGCTAAACGCCGGCAGCAGGATCTCTTCGATGGCGGGTCGTTGCGTACGGTCTTTTGGCAAGATTGAAAAATAATCCTGCCACTGCGCCGTGGTGTCAGCGAGCGGCGAGGGAAGGCGGAAATCGGTCAGCCGCGGTTTGCGCGCGCCGAACGCCCACAGCAGCAGCGGATACCAGGGAAAAAAATTCCAGCGGCGTTCCACTTCCTGCAGATATTGCTGCAGCGAAACGCCGGGCTCATCCGGCAGCGCCAGAATATCCTGGACCACGAGCGCGACGGTCGCGTCTTCGGCGGGTTGAAAAGTGCGCGCGGGCTGTCCATAGGCGTGGGCCGGCAGGTCGCCGGCTTGCGGCTGCGAAATCTGCATGCCGCCCGGGTTCTGCGGATCGAGGCGGATCACGGGTATGCCGTCGGCGATCGCGCGGCTGACGATTTGGGCCGTGCCGCCGACGCCGGCCGCTTCCTCGCCGTCCCAAATAGCAATCAGAAGATCGGTATTCGCCAACATGACGAAGCCGGCGGCCTCATAGGCGCGCGAACGGTCGCCCCCGTCGCCGTCCAGTTCGAAAACCGCGTCGGCCTTCCCGAGCAAGCGTTCGAACGCGGCCTGCAATTCTGGCGCGTGGAAGTCGCGGGCATATTCGGCGCGGGCAAAAGGCAGCACTGCCTCGAGCACGTAGCCGGCGGCGAGCCCTGCTTCCGCGACCAGCCGGTCCGAGCCTTCCGCCAGCGACGACACGACAACGAACTCGCTCCCGTCATTGGCGGACGCATCGCCGGCGAAGTCGCGGTCTGGACGGCGCGCGGATTCGACGACGGTCGAGAGAATGCGATCGAGATGGGCGCGCAGCGGTGCCTCGGATTCGGTCGGCAACTTCGGCGGAACCCGATGGCCGGTGACACCGACGCGCAAGCGAATTCGGGGCGGCGGCGGCGAGAGGCTAGCGCCCACAATGGACCCCCATGTTCGACCGCGCGAGTTTAGCCTTGGGCCTGCTCATCGGTCCATCGGGCGTATGTGAAATCGGCGTATGTGAAAAGAAGCCATGATCGGGGCGCGGCACGGCTGATCCTACGGTGTTCAGACGGCGAGTGCCTCCAGTATCAGGTTCGTTATCGCATCGGGGTGGGAGATCAGTGCCAGGTGGCTCGCTTCGATCTCGATCGTCTTCGCACCCATCCGTTTGGCCATGAATCGCTGCAGGTCGGGATTGATCGTTCGGTCCTGGGCGGACACCGCATAGAAGGTCGGCTTGCTGCGCCACGCGGCATTCGTCGTCTTTTCCGTCGTCAACGACTTCTTGAACGGCTGCTGGACCGCATAGAGGACGCGCGCTTCGTCCGGCGGCAAGTCTCCCCCGAAATCGCTCAGGAATGCCTCCTCGGACAAATGGCCCCAGTCGTCGTCGAAAATAATGCCGGCGGTGGCCGGGGGCGTCGGGTATTTTTTTGCGAGCGCCGCATAGTCTTCACCGGCATCGGGCGCTCGCGCCGCGACGTATACGAGGGCGGTGATCTTCGAATCCACCCCGACCTCCGACACGATCATTCCTGAGAAGGAGTGGCCAACAAGCACCGTCGGGCCCGCTTGCGCCGCGATCGCCCGCCGCGCGGCCTCCGATGCCTCATGCAGCGATGTCAGGGGATTCTGCACGCTTGTGCAATTGATGCCTTTCGGCTGGAGGCGGGCGATGACCTTCGACCAGCAGGAGCCATCGGCGAACAGTCCGTGGACGAAGACGACATTGCTCGTCTTCGGCGGTGTCTGGGCGCGGGCTACTTGACTGAGAAAGGGAAGGGCGGCGCTGGCGGCGGCAGCCCTGATCAAGGTCCGACGGTTCATCACGGTTTCTCCCGGCGAAGTGCGGTCGATTTTGCGGCGCTCCGTAACGGACAGACGAACAATTTTATGGAATGGATTTTGTCTGCCCGACGGCGCGTCCAATTGTAGCCTGTACCGGACCTCGGATGTGCATTTGTGACCGGCCGTCTCGTTACGGCATGAGCAGTGACAGACCTCGCAGCGAAACGAATATGGTGGCCCACGGAGTGCTTTTAGTCGGCCGCCAACAAGGGAAGATTAACATGACACTTCATGCTACCGCGCGGGCTTTTGGCGCTTTTTGCTTTTGTGCCGCCATCGCCGTGTGGACGCTGTACATCACAAAGTCGACAGCGCAGGGCACGGCGGAGAGCCAGGGGAGCGAAGCCTCGCCGATCTATGGCGTAACAATTCCGCCCGGCTACCGCGATTGGAAATTGATCGCCGTGAATCAGTTGATGATAGGCAAGCTCGAACAGTTGCGTGCCCAACTCGGCAACGAGATAGCGATCAACGCCTTCAAGGAAGGGAAGATACCGTTCCCCGACGGCACAATCATTGCCGCCTTGCATTTCAATCGCGTCCCGTCGGAAGACAATGACAAGGTCCTGACCGGTCCATTCCCCGGTGCTCAGTCTTTTGTCGTCGGGTCGGCGGCAAACGTTCAGTTTATGGTCAAGGACTCAAAAAAGTATGCCGCTACGGGCGGCTGGGGGTTTGGTGACTTCAAGGATGGGAAGCCTGGCGACAAAGCGTTGCACGAAACCTGTTTCCCCTGTCACCAGCCTGCCAAAGCTCGCGACTACGTCTTTGCGCGATACGCGCCTACGCCTTGAACCGAAGCCCGTGCCCGACACGGCAATGACGTCCTAAAATCGCCTTAGCGAGTGGGTGGCCACGGCGCGCGCCGAGGGCGCACATCGGTCGAAACGACGCCATCGGATGAAACCTGATCTGCTTCCGCAAAGAGACTTGGAAACTCAACGAGACTTCGACCGCAAAGGGATTTGGAAAAAGAACCCGGAAACTGACTTGGTGGAGCCAGGCGGGATCGAACCGCCGACCTCCTGCATGCCATGCAGGCGCTCTCCCAGCTGAGCTATGGCCCCAAACCACGAAATCCGATCAGCTTTCCTCTTCGTTTTCAATGTCGCTGCCGATGATATCCGTAACGTCGGCGTCTTCTTCCTCTTGCTCCTCGATGAAGGCAGCATCGTCGAGGGTTTCGTCCATCTCGACCTCTTCCTCGACATCCGGCTCGCTGGTCTCCACCGGCCCCTTGGCGCCTTGCGCCTCGGCATCGGCTTCCTCCAGCGAAACGAGCTCGGCCTCTTGCGGCTCCGGCGTCACGACCTCTTCCGCCGGAGCGGGCGCGGCAGCCGCACGCGCCGCCGCCGGTTCGGGGCGGGAGCGGGTCGTCGGCGTTTCCACCGGCACTACCTTGCCGGTATAGGGAGAAATGACCGGATCCTTGTTGAGGTCGTAGAATTTGCGTCCGGTTTCGGGACAGACGCGCTTGGTGCCAAGTTCCGTTTTCGCCACGGCCGGAAATCCTTCAATTTGGGTGCTTCACTTGGCTAGTCGTGCTGCGCCTGTCAATAGCAGATTGCCGGGGGTACACGCCGAAAGGCATGTCCCGGGCAGGGCCGAATAATCGTGCGCAGGTCTTAAGCAGAGTGAAATGCCGGCCTGCGAATCAAAGCGCCATCAGGGGAGAAAACGACTGTGACCGACATCGGCGCCTATCGTCATCTGCTCTCACCCTTGCGAATCCGTAACACTACGCTGCCAAATCGTGTCGTCTTCGGTCCAGTCTGCCCGACCTGGGTAAGAAGCCCGCATGAGGGAATTTTTACCGAGCAGGCGGTGGCCTATTACGAAGAGCGGGCCAAAACCGGCCTGGGCATGATCATCCTGGGCGGCCATCTGATCAACAAGGACACGATCTACACGCCGCTCGGCTTTCCCGGCCTCTGGAACGACTCTCAGCTCGAAGGCCTGGCCAACGTGGCCCGGGCGGTAAAGCGGCACGGCTGTGCGCTCTCGGTGCAGCTCCTGCATCTCGGACTGCGTTCGCCGACGCCGTTCCTGAAGACCGATCCCGCGCGCGACCCCGACGAATACAATCCCTACATGCTGGCGCCGAGCCAGATTCCGGCCGGCGAAATCCCCGGCGGTCCGACGCCCAAGGAGCTGGAAGAGCACGAGATCGAATACATCCTGCAGTGCTTTGAAGATGCCGCGAAGCGCGCCATTTCCGCGGGGCTGGACGGCGTCGAATTCCATGTCGCGCACGGCTATCTGCCGTGGCAGTTCCTCTCGCCGTTTTATAATAAGCGCAAGGACCGCTGGGGTGGATCGTACGAAAATCGGCTGCGATTCTCGATCGAAGCGATGCGGCGGATTCGCAAACGGATCGGCGACCGGCCGTTCCTCGGATACCGTATCAACTCGACGTCGTTCTGGGAGGGCGATCTCGAAATCGAGGACATCAAGCGCATCCATGCGGATTTCGAGCGCGAGACCGACATCGACTATGTGAGCGTATCCGCCGGCGTTCACCACTCCTGGATTCATACGCCGATGACCTTCGAGCAGGGATGGGAGCGCGAATACACCCGCGCCATCAAGACCGTCTCGACGAAGCCGGTTCTTCTGGTCGGCCGGGTAAGCCATCCGGCCGTTGCCGATGAGCTTGTCGGGTCGGGCGATGCCGACGCCATCCTGCTGGCGCGGCAGATGATCGCCGACGAGCAGTGGATGACAAAAGTGAAGGAGGGCCGCCCGGACGATATCCGCCGCTGCGTCGCCGCCAATTATTGCTGGAGAGCCGTGATCCGGGGCAGCCGCGTGCAATGCGCCTATAACCCCGTGGTCGGACGCGAGGCGGTCTGGGGCGTGGGCGCGACGCGCAAGGTGCCGTCGCCGAAACGCGTGCTGGTCGTCGGCGCGGGACCGTCGGGCCTCGAATATGCGCGCGTCGCCGCGGGGCGCGGCAACCACGTCGTCGTCTACGAACGCGAAGTGCAAGTCGGCGGACACGTTCGCGCGTATGGCGCGCTGCCCCACCGCCAGCAATACGGAACGATCACCACATGGCTGGCGGAGCAGGCAGCGGGCAATGGTGCGATCATCAAGACCAACAGCCCGGTGACCGCCGAGAATATCGACGGCGTGCTCGCCGCCGAGCGCCCTGACCACATTGTCGTCGCTTCCGGGGCACGCTATCGCCGCGACGGCTTTCAGGGCCAGACTGGCAAGCCGCTGCCGGGTTGGGAAACCGGAAATTGCGTGACCTGGGACGAGGTCGCCCTCGACAAGGTGAAGGTGTCAGGCGACGTACTCGTCGTGGACGAAATGGCGGACGTGGCCGCCCCGTTGACCGCGGTCAAACTGGCGAAGCTCGGCGCCCGGGTCAGGATTTTCACCAAATGGCCGATGATCGGATGGGAAACGACGGCGGAAGTTTATCTTCACTGGATCCTGACATATCTCTACGAGGCCGACGTCGAGATGATCACCGATCACGCCGTGAAAAACATCAACGGCGTCCAGGTCGAAATCGCCAACATCTACCAGCCGGCGAGGTCTCGCCCGATTACCGCCGACGCCATCGTGATGGCAACGTCGCGGAGTTCGGAAAATGCTATCTACCACCTGCTGCGGGAGCGCGGCCGCAGCGTCGAGGCGATTGGCTGCGCGGTGGCGCCGCGCACGGTCTACGAGGCGACACTTGAGGGTCACCGCGCCGGCCGCAAGCTCGGTGCGCCGGAACGCACCCGTTCCGAGCGCGATGAGTTGCGGCGGCGAGCATCGGCATGACGCGTTCTCCGCCGCCCGATAGAGAAAGTCGAAGTCGTTTCATGGACACCGATCCCGCCCCGCTTTCCGCCCGCCGCAACGGCCCGCTGAAGGGCCGCGTGCGCGTGCCCGGCGACAAATCGATTTCGCACCGCGCGTTGATTCTCGGCGCGCTCGCCGTCGGCGAGACCCGCATCTTTGGCCTCCTCGAAGGCGAGGATGTGCTCAATACCGGAAAGGTCGTGCAGGCGCTCGGTGCGCGCGTCGAGCGGGCCGGCGGCGGCGAATGGCGCGTCCATGGCGTCGGCGTCGGCGGCTTTGCCGAACCTGCGGGCGCGCTCGATTTCGGCAATTCGGGGACCGGGTGCCGGCTCATGCTCGGGGCGGTCGCCGGCTGCCCGATCGCGGCGACGTTCGACGGCGACGCCTCGCTCCGCAAGCGGCCGATGCGGCGCGTGCTCGAGCCGCTGGAACGCATCGGAGCGCATACCCTGACATCGAGCGACGGCCGCCTGCCGCTCACGCTCGCCGGGGCCCGCGATCCGATTCCTATCGTGTTCGAGCCGAAAGTCGCCTCGGCGCAGCTTAAATCCGCCGTGCTCTTCGCCGGTCTCGCCGCGCCCGGCGAAACCGTCATCGTCGAAGCCGAGGCGACGCGCGACCACACCGAAAAGATGCTCGCGCATTTCGGCGCCGACCTGCGCGTCGAGCCGCACGGCGCGCTGGGCCGCCGCATCACGCTTGCCGGTCAGCCCGAGCTGTCGCCGCGGCCGATCATGGTGCCCGCCGATCCTTCGTCCGCGGCGTTTCCGCTGGTCGCGGCGGCGATCACGCCGGGCTCGGATGTGATTCTGGAAGGCGTCATGTTGAATCCGCTGCGCACCGGCCTGATGGTCACGCTCGCGGAAATGGGTGCCTCGATCGAGCGGCTTGCGGTCCGCAACGAAGGCGGCGAAGAAGTCGCCGACCTGCGCGTCCGCGCCGGTGCACTGCGCGGCGTCGAAGTTCCGGCGGCGCGGGCTCCCGCCATGATCGATGAATATCCGGTGCTTGCGGTCGCGGCCGCCTTCGCCGAGGGCGCAACGGTGATGCACGGGCTCAAAGAATTACGGGTGAAGGAGTTGGACCGCCTTGCCGCCACCGCCGACCTGTTGCGCGTCAACGGCGTGACGGTCGAGATCGCGGGCGATGACATGATCGTGCAGGGGCAGGGCCGCGCCACAGGTGGCGGTCTTGTCGCAACGCATATGGATCATCGTATTGCGATGTCGGCGCTGGTGATGGGATTGGCGAGCACCGAGCCGGTAAAGATCGACGATGCGAGTTTCATCGCTACGAGCTTTCCCGGATTCGTCGAGCTTATGCGCGGGCTCGGGGCGGATCTGAACTGAGCCTGGGATCGCGCACCGCCGACCACGCGACGCCGTTGCCTGAAATTCGCCGGTCGGCGACGGCGTGGGCGCGTTCGCTCGCCGCATTCAGTGCGGTTTCGAGCGCGCGACGGTAATGCTCCAGCGTCTCGGCATCCGCGTTCATCGGCACGCGGATCGGCTCGCCGGCCACGGCTGCGCCGCGGCTGAACGGAAGATTGATTTCCGTGCGGTCCCAATTGTTGAGTACGATCCGCCGGCTGGTCGCGAGGCACACCGGAAAGACAGGGCGGCCGGACAGGCTTGCAAGCTTGATGATGCCGAGACCTGCCCGGCGCGACACTTTCGGTACGTCGGCGGTCAGCGCGACGTTCCACCCTTCGGCGAGCAAATCCATCATGCCTTTGAATGCGTTGATGCCGCCCTTGAGATGAAACTGTCCGGCATGATCGCCCGATCCGCGAATGGTGTCGATGCCGAGACGCTCCGCGGCGATCGCGTTGATCTCGCCGTCGCTATGGCGGGAGATCAGCACCTTGGCGCGGTAGCTCAGCCGCAGGAACGGCAGCATGAAATGCTGGCCGTGCCACATCGCAACGATCACCGGCTCTTCGGAATCGTAGCGCTGGTAGACATCCGCCGGCTCGACGGTGACGCGGCTTGTCTTCCACACCAGACGCAGATATTCGGCGGCCAGAATCCCGATCGTCTTCTGGAACCAGCGTTTCTTTCGCAGCCGTCGTCCGAGTCTCACTTCACGGGCTCCTTGGCGCGAAACACCGCTCTTCGTGCTTGCGGAATCTCTCGCGCCGCCGTTTGATCTAGCCGTTCCCCGGCCGGGGAACAACCGCTCCGCCGAAGCGAGAGTATTGATGTGACGATGATTATCGCTATCGACGGACCGGCGGCCTCGGGCAAGGGGACGATCGCCAAGCAGGTGGCGTCGGTCTACGGCTTGCATCACCTCGACACCGGGCTGCTCTACCGCGCGGTGGCCAAGGCGATGCTCGACGCCGGTTATCCGCCCGACGACGTTGCTCGCGCGATCGAAGCCGCCATCGCGCTCGACCCGAAAAAATTCGATGAAAGCGCGCTCAAGGCGCAGCCGGTGACCGAAGCCGCGTCGGTGGTGGCGGCGATCCCGGAGGTGCGCCAGGCGCTGATGAATTATCAGCGCGAATTCGCGACCAAGCGCCCAGGCGCCGTCCTCGATGGCCGCGATATCGGCACCGTCATAGCGCCGGGAGCAGACGTGAAGCTGTTCGTGGTCGCCAGCCCCGAAGTGCGCGCCGCGCGGCGGGCACACGAACTCAAGGCGCGTGGCGAGCCCGTGGATGAGCAGGAGGTGCTGGCCGACCTGCTGCGGCGCGACGAGCGGGACTCCCGCCGTACCGCCGCGCCGCTCAAGGCCGCGCCGGACGCACACTTGCTCGATACCACGCATTTGGGTATAGACGCGGCATTCCGGGCTGCCGTCGATATCATCGAAGCCGTCCGAACGGGCCGAAAGCGCGGCTGACCGCGTTTTCGTCATTGGAGGAACGCCCGTTCACGCGCCTCGCTAAGGCTCCGGACCAAGCTTTGTCCTGATCGTCTGGCTCTGGCCCCGCCCGCCGGCAAAACCGGCGGCTGCTGCGCGTTCGGGATCATTTTCATCACGGGGCTCGGAGTATCCATGGCTCAAGTCGCTACCGCCGCGCCGTCGCGCGAAGACTTCGCTAGTATGATCGATGAATCGTTCAGCGATGGTCAGTTGCAGGAAGGGTCCGTCGTCAAAGGGACCGTCGTCGGGATCGAAAAGGACGTCGCCGTCATCGACGTCGGGTTGAAGACGGAAGGCCGCGTTGCGCTGCGCGAATTCGCCGGGCCCGGCCGCTCCAACGAGATCAAGGTCGGCGACACCGTCGAGGTCTATCTCGAACGGGTCGAGAATGCGCTGGGCGAGGCCGTGCTGTCGCGCGACAAGGCGCGCCGCGAGGAGAGCTGGGGCAAGCTCGAAAAGGCATTCCAGAACAACGAAAAGGTTCAGGGCGTCATCTTCAACCAGGTCAAGGGCGGCTTCACCGTCGATCTCGACGGCGCCGTCGCCTTCCTGCCGCGTTCCCAGGTCGACATTCGTCCGATCCGCGACGTGTCGCCGCTGATGAACAATCAGCAGCCCTTCCAGATCCTGAAAATGGATCGCCGCCGCGGCAACATCGTCGTTTCGCGCCGCACGGTCCTGGAAGAAACTCGCGCCGAGCAGCGTCAGGAACTGGTGCAGAACCTCGAAGAGGGCCAGGTTATCGACGGGGCGGTCAAGAACATCACCGATTACGGCGCGTTCGTTGATCTGGGCGGCATCGACGGCCTCCTGCACGTCACCGACATCGCCTGGCGGCGCGTCAATCACCCGTCCGAGGTTCTCAACATCGGACAGCAGGTCAAGGTCAAGATCATCAAGATCAACCACGAGACCCACCGCATCTCGCTCGGCATGAAGCAGTTGCTGGAAGATCCGTGGCAGGGCATCGAGGCCAAATACCCGGTCGGGGTCCGCTTCAAGGGCCGCGTCACCAACATCACCGACTATGGCGCGTTCGTCGAGCTCGAGCCCGGCATCGAGGGGCTGATCCACGTTTCGGAAATGTCGTGGACCAAAAAGAACGTGCACCCGGGCAAGATCGTTTCCACCTCGCAGGAAGTCGAGGTCCAGGTGCTGGAGGTCGATCCGGTCAAGCGCCGCATCTCGCTCGGCCTCAAGCAGACCATGCGCAATCCCTGGGAGGTGTTTCTGGAGAAATATCCGCCCGGCTCGGTGGTCGAGGGCGAAGTCAAGAACAAGACCGAGTTCGGCCTGTTCCTTGGTCTCGACGGCGATGTCGACGGCATGGTGCATCTCTCCGATCTCGACTGGAAACGCCCCGGCGAGCAGGTCATCGAGGAGTACAAGAAGGGCGACAAGGCCCAGGCGCAGGTGCTCGACGTCGACGTCGAGAAGGAGCGCATTTCGCTCGGCATCAAGCAGCTCGCCGAGAGCGGCGCCGCTGCGGCGTCAGCGTCGGGCGAGCCTGCTGCCGGCGAACTCAAGAAAGGCTCGGTCGTCACCTGCGAGGTGACCGAGGTGAAGGAAGGCGGCATCGACGTGAAGATCGTCGGCACCGAATACGAGTCCTTCATCAAGCGTTCGGAGCTGGCGCGCGACCGTTCCGAGCAGCGGCCGGAGCGTTTCGCGGTCGGCGAGAAGGTCGACGCCCGCGTGATCCAGTTCGACCGCCGGACCCACAAGGTCCAGGTCTCGATCAAGGCGCTCGAAGTCGCCGAGGAAAAGGAAGCGATCGCCCAGTACGGATCGTCCGATTCCGGCGCGACGCTCGGCGACATCCTCGGCACCGCGCTCAAGCGCAAGGGCGAGGAAAACGAGAAGGAAGAAACGGCGGATTGATAATCCGGGCCGGCGCAACGGGCCGGGCCACTCGGCCCGGCCCTCGATAACGATCTGTCCCCGCGGAAACCGCAAAAGGAAATTCGTACCATGTCGCTTGACGCCGACCTGATCGTCGACCGCCGTCGCATGCGGCGCAAGCTTACCTTCTGGCGTGTTCTGGCAATCCTCGTCATCCTGCTCGCGATCGGCGGCTTTGCCGAGCTGTTGAGCAACCGGACCGGCTTTGCCGGCGCCGGCGCGTACATTGCGCGCGTGACCATCCAGGGATTGATCCGCGACGATCGCGAGCGCGTGGAGCAACTCGACAAGCTCGCCAAATCGACGACGGCGCGTGCGGTGATCGTCCATGTCGACAGTCCCGGCGGCACCACCGCCGGCTCCGAGCAGCTTTACGACTCGCTGATGCGGCTGAAGGAAAAGAAGCCGATGGTCATCGTCGTCGATGGGCTGGCCGCTTCCGGCGGCTACATCACCGCACTGGCCGGCGATCACATCATCGCCAAGCAGACCTCGCTGGTCGGCTCGATCGGTGTTCTGTTTCAGTACCCCAACGTCGCCGACCTGCTGGGCAAGATCGGGGTCAAGGTCGAAACGATCAAATCCTCGCCGCTCAAAGCCGCGCCCGACGGCTTCGAACCGACCTCGCCGGAGGCAAAGGCGGCCATCGAATCGATCATCAAGGATTCCTACGCCTGGTTTCGCGGTCTGGTGCAGGACCGGCGTCACCTCAACGACGACGAATTGCAGACCGTGGCCGACGGTCGCGTGTTTACCGGCCATCAAGGCGTCGGGCTGAAGCTCGTCGACGAGCTTGGCGACGAGCGCACCGCCATCGCCTGGCTCGCGAGCGAGAAGAAGGTCGACGCCAAGCTGCCGGTGCGGGACTACCAGCTTCGCAGCCGCCTTGGCGACCTGCCATTCCTCCACGCCGCGGCCGCCGCGACGCTCGACGCCCTGGGCCTGACGACGCTGGCGCGCCACTTCGACGATTGGGGATCAGCGCAGGCTTTCGAGCGGCTTAATCTTGACGGTTTGTTGGCCCTTTGGCACCCTGCCGGCGCGAATTGAGCCGCGGCAGGCAAACATGATCAAATCCGAGCTGGTGCAGCGTATTTCCGCGCAGAACCCGCATCTTTACCAGCGCGACGTCGAAAAGATCGTCAACGCCATCCTCGGAGAAATCATCGCGGCGATGGCGCGCGGCGACCGCGTCGAATTGCGCGGCTTCGGCGCCTTCTCGGTGAAACGACGGCCGGCGCGAACCGGGCGCAATCCGCGGACCGGGGCCCATGTCGCCGTCGATCAGAAGTGCGTGCCGTTCTTCAAGACCGGCAAGGAAATGCGCGAGCGGCTCAATCAGACGACGAGCCCGGCCTGATCCGCGCTATTCGGCCAGCGGAGGTCCAACGTGTTGAACAGGATCGTTGCGGCGATCGTTCTGGTGCCGCTTGCCGTCGTCATCATCGCCTTTGCGATGGCGAACCGGCAGGAAATCACGATTTCGTTCGACCCGTTCAACGCCGCCGAGCCTGCGGCGTCGGCGAAGCTGCCGCTGTTCGCCCTGATTCTGCTTTTGCTGATCGTCGGCGTCGTGATCGGCGGTCTGGCGTCCTGGCTGCGGCAGGGCAAATGGCGCGGAACCGCGCGGCGCTTCGAGCGGGATTTGCAGCAGCTCCGGGTCAAGCTGGCGGTTCTGGAGGGCGCGGCCGAGAAGCCGACGATCATACCGGAGCGGGTCAATCCGCCGCCGCGGCTGCGGCTCAAGCCGCCGGTCCAGTAACGATCGCCGCCTCGACCAAATATTTGGACCCGATCTGATCGGATGACGGTGCGGGCGAGACAAGCCGGGCGCGGCCGTGTAGAAGGGCGGCGTTTGAGGACAAACGAGAGCATGTCGCTCATTGTAAAAATCTGCGGTCTTTCTACGCCGGAATCGCTCGACGTCGCACTCGACGCCGGCGCCGACATGGTCGGCTTTGTTTTCTTTCCGCCGTCGCCGCGGAACATTTCGTTCGACGTGGCGCGGGCGCTCGGCGAACGCGTGCGAGGCCGCGCGCAGAAAGTGGCGCTGTCGGTCGATGCCGGGGACGCGCTGCTTGATGCGGTCGTTGAATCGCTGCAGCCGGATTGGCTTCAGCTTCACGGCAAGGAGTCGCCGGCGCGGGTCACGGCGTTGAAGAATCGCTATGGCCTGCCGGTGATGAAGGCGATCGCCGTCGAGGCCAAGGCGGACCTGTCTGCCGTCAGCGAATATGTGACAGCTACGGATCGTCTGTTGTTCGATGCGCGCGCACCGCGCGAGGCGACGCGGCCCGGCGGCCTCGGCAAGGCGTTCGACTGGCGGCTTCTGGAGAATGCCGATCCCGGCGTGCCGTTCATGCTCTCGGGCGGTCTCGATGCCGGCAATCTCGGCGAGGCTTTGCGCATCACCAACGCACCCGGCGTCGATGTTTCCTCCGGGGTCGAGCGCGCGCCGGGAGAGAAAGACCTCGACAAGATTCGCGCCTTCGTGCGCGCGGCGCGCGAAGCGGCTGCGCGTGTTTATTCCTCCTCACCTCTCCCCATCGGGGAGAGGTCGGCGCGTAGCGCCGGGTGAGGGGGCGATCGCAAGATCGATAGCTTGGTACCCCCTCACCCTGACCCTCTCCCCGCGGGGGAGAGGGAGAGACATGAATGCGGCTGGCATGAGATAGTTTCACGATGACCGTGCAGCAACCCAATTCCTTCCGTACCGGACCCGATGAGAGCGGCCACTTCGGCATTTACGGCGGCCGCTTCGTCGCCGAAACGCTGATGCCGCTCATCCTGGAGCTGGAGAAAGCCTACGCCGCCGCCAAAGCCGATCCGGCGTTTCGCCGGGAGATGGACGGCTACCTCGCGCACTATGTCGGCCGCCCTTCGCCGCTCTATTTCGCCGAGCGGCTCACCGAGCATTGCGGCGGCGCCAAGATCTATCTCAAGCGCGAGGAGCTCAATCACACCGGCGCGCATAAGGTCAACAATGTGCTCGGCCAGATCCTCTTGGCGCGGCGCATGGGCAAGAAGCGCATCATCGCCGAGACCGGCGCCGGCATGCACGGCGTCGCCACCGCGACGTTGTGCGCGCGCTTCGGCCTCGAATGCATCGTTTACATGGGCTCGGTCGACGTCGAGCGGCAGAACGCGAACGTCTTTCGCATGCAGATGCTCGGCGCCACGGTCGTTCCCGTCGAGTCCGGTTCGAAGACGCTCAAGGACGCGATGAATGAGGCGCTGCGCGACTGGGTGACTAATGTCGGCTCGACATTTTACTGCATCGGCACGATTGCCGGACCGCATCCCTATCCGATGATGGTGCGCGACTTTCAGTCGATCATCGGCCGCGAGACCCGCGAGCAGATGCAACAGGCCGAAGGCCGCCTTCCGGACTCGCTCGTCGCCTGCATCGGCGGCGGATCGAACGCGATGGGACTGTTTCATCCGTTCCTCGACGATCGGCAGATCGAGATCTACGGCGTCGAAGCGGCCGGCCACGGTCTCGAAACCGGCATGCACGCGGCGTCGATCGCCGGCGGCCGTCCGGGCGTGCTGCACGGCAACCGGACCTATCTGCTGATGAACGAAGACGGCCAGATCAACGAAGCACATTCGATCTCCGCCGGCCTCGATTATCCGGGCATCGGGCCCGAACACGCCTGGCTCAACGATGCCGGCCGCGTCACCTTCCTTTCGGCGACCGATGACGAGGCGCTGAATGCGTTCCAGCTTTTGTCGAAGCTCGAGGGCATCATTCCGGCGCTCGAACCGGCGCACGCCATCGCCAAAATTCTCGATCTCGCGCCGAAGAAGCCGAAGGACCACCTGATGGTGGTCAATCTCTCCGGCCGCGGCGACAAGGATCTCGCCAACGTGGCTGCGCATCTGAAAAGCAAAGCGCGATGACGACCCGCATCGATCGGCGCTTTGCCGCGCTCAAGGACGAAGGCCGCGCCGCCTTGGTCACCTTCATCATGGCGGGCGATCCGGACTACGAAAGCTCGCTCGCAGTGCTCAAGGCGCTGCCTCAGGCGGGCGCGGATGTGATCGAGCTCGGCATGCCTTTTACCGATCCGATGGCCGACGGTCCGGCGATCCAGGCGGCCGGCTTGCGTGCGCTTGCCGGCGGTCAGAACATGAAGCGGACGCTCGCGCTGGTGCGCGAATTCCGTCGCGGCGACGACGCGACGCCGATCGTGCTCATGGGGTATTACAATCCGATCTACGTCTATGGCGTCGAACAATTCCTGGCCGACGCCGGTAGCGCCGGCGTTGACGGTCTGATCGTCGTCGATCTGCCGCCCGAGGAGGACACGGAATTGTGCCTGCCGGCGCTCAAGGCCGGCTTTAATTTCATCAGGCTGGCGACGCCGACGACGGACGATCAAAGATTGCCGACGGTCCTCAAGAACACGTCTGGCTTTGTCTATTACGTCTCGATCACCGGCATCACCGGCTCCGCCGCGCCGGATACCGCGAAAGTTGCGGAGGCGGTCAAGCGCATCAAGCGGCACACCAGGCTGCCGGTCTGTGTCGGGTTCGGCGTGCGCACCGCCGAGCAGGCCCGTGCGCTTGCGCTTGGCGCCGACGGCGTCGTCGTCGGCTCGGCTTTGGTCGAGGCGGTGCGCGCCAGTCTCGGCGCCGACGGCAAGGCTACCGGGAAAGCCGAGGCGGCGGTCAGCGGACTGGTCCGCGCGCTCGCCGATGGGGTCCGCCAGGCGGGCGTCAAGGCCGCTGCCGCGGACTAGCCTGTCTATCCCGCTGTGACGGCGTTGAAATCCGCGTCATGATTGCACACATAACCCATCCAAAGCTGGAGGGGATTTCCCATGGCCCGCGATGTGGCCCGCGATTGGATGTGGTCGGAAGCGTGCGAGATGCTGGCGCGCGCGGAACGGATGCACCGCGAGGTGTTTCGCCCCGCGGGCACCCAGGCGCGGCAACCCGCATGGGAGCCGCCGGCCGATATTCTAGAGACTGAATTCGAGGTTCTGGCGCTGGTGGCTTTGCCCGGCGTCAACGCCGAAAGCGTTGAAGTTGCTATCGAAGACGGCGAACTGGTGATCGCCGGCTCGCGGACTTATCCGCCCGTCCTGCGCACCGCGATCATTCATCGCCTGGAACTGCCGCAGGGCCGCTTTTACCGGCGGCTGCGCCTGCCGGCCGGTCGGTATGGCGGCGTGCGCCGCGCCGTTGCCGACGGCTGTCTGGTGATCACCCTGCAGAAAGGGACGAGCCGTGGCTGAGGTCGAAATGCTGTCGTCAAACGAAGCCGCGCAAGGCGCTTCAACCCTGCCGCCGCTGCCGCAGGATGCGTTGATCATCGTGCCGGTGCGCAACACTGTGCTGTTTCCCGGCCTCGTGCTGCCGATCACGCTCGGTCGTCCGAAGTCCATCGCCGCCGCGCAACAGGCGGTGCGGGATCAGCGTCAGGTCGGCATTCTGCTGCAACGCGACGCCGAGGCGGCCGATCCGGGTCCGATCGACATGCACCGCATGGGTACGCTCGCCAACATCGTGCGCTACGTCACCGGGCCGGACGGCTCGCATCACCTGATCTGCCAGGGCGAACAGCGATTCCAGATCGTCGAATATCTGACCGGCTGGCCGTTCCTGGTTGCGCGCGTGCTGCAGGTTCCCGAGCCGGATGCGCGCACGGCCGAAATCGAGGCGCGGTTCGTCACGCTGAAAGCGCAGACTCTCGAAGCGATCGGGCTGCTGCCGCAGGCGCCGCCCGACCTGCTCGCCGCGATCCAGTCGATCGAGACGCCGTCGGCGCTCGCCGATCTGGCTGTCGCCTACATGGACGTGAAGCCCGAAGAGAAGCAGGAGATTCTCGAAACGCTCGACCTGTCCGCGCGCATGGACAAGGTGTTGAAGCTGCTCGGCCATCGCATCGAGGTTCTGCGGCTGTCGCAGGAAATCGGCCGGCAAACCAAGACGGCTTTGGACGAGCGTCAGCGCGAGGCTTTGCTGCGCGAGCAGATGGCCGCGATTCAGCGGCAACTCGGCGAGGGCGAAGAGGGCAAGGCCGCCGAGATCGCCGAGCTCGAAAAGGCGATTGGCAATGCCGGCATGCCGAAGGAAGTTGAAGACCAGGCGCGCAAGGAATTGCGCCGGCTGCAACGCATGCCCGAAGCCGCCGGCGAATACGGCATGGTGCGCACTTATCTCGATTGGCTGATCGAGCTGCCTTGGGCGTTGCCGGAGGAGAAGCCGATCGACATCGTCGAGGCGCGGCGCATCCTCGACGAGGACCATTACGATCTGGACAAGATCAAGCGGCGGATCATCGAATATCTCGCCGTGCGCAAGCTCGCACCGCAGGGCAAGGCCCCGATTCTGTGCTTCGTCGGGCCTCCCGGCGTCGGCAAGACGTCGCTTGGCCAGTCGATCGCGCGCGCCATGGGCCGCAAATTCGTCCGCGTCAGTCTCGGCGGCGTTCACGACGAGGCGGAAATCCGCGGCCATCGCCGCACCTATATCGGCGCGCTGCCGGGCAACATCATCCAGGCGATCCGCAAGAGCGGCACGCGCGACTGCGTGATGATGCTCGACGAGATCGACAAATTGGGCGCCGGCATCCAGGGCGATCCCGGCGCGGCGCTGCTCGAGGTGCTGGACCCGGAGCAGAACAACACGTTCCGCGACAATTATCTGGCCGTGCCGTTCGACTTGAGCCGCGTGGTGTTCATCACCACGGCCAATATGCTCGATACCGTTCCCGGGCCGCTGCGCGACCGCATGGAGATCATCAGCCTTGCCGGCTATACCGGCGAGGAGAAGCTCGAAATCGCACACCGCTATCTGCTGCGCCGGCAGATGGAAGCCAACGGCCTCAAGCCGGGCCAGGTCGAGATCGGCGACGATGTGCTCCGCGACATCGTGCAAAACTACACGCGCGAAGCCGGCGTGCGCGGCCTTGAGCGCCAGATCGGTCAGGTGCTGCGCAGCGCGGCGGTGCGAGTCGCCGAAGGCCAAAGCGGGCCGATCCGCATCGAGCGGGGCGACCTCACCGCGATCCTCGGCGCGCCGCGCTTCGAAAGCGAGATGGCGATGCGCACCAGCGTGCCCGGCGTGGCGACAGGCTTGGCCTGGACGCCGGTCGGCGGCGATATCCTGTTTATCGAGGCAACGCGGATTCCGGGCTCCGGTCGCCTGATCCTGACCGGGCAACTCGGCGATGTGATGAAGGAAAGCGCACAGGCGGCGCTGTCCATCGTCAAGAACCGCGCCGCCGCGCTCGGCATCGATGCCACCCGATTCGAGAAGAGCGATATCCATGTCCACGTGCCGGCGGGCGCGATCCCGAAGGATGGACCGAGCGCGGGGGTCGCCATGTTCATGGCGCTCACGTCATTGATGACGGATCGGACCATACGCAGCGATACCGCGATGACGGGCGAGATCAGCCTGCGCGGGCTGGTGCTGCCGGTCGGCGGCATCAAGGAAAAGGTCGTCGCGGCGCACTCGGCCGGCATCAGGCGCGTCATGCTGCCGGCGCGCAACAGGCGTGATTACGACGACATCCCCGAGGTTGCGCGCCGGGATATGGAATTCATCTGGCTCGAGCGCGTCGAGGAAGCGGTCGCCGCCGCGCTCGAGCCGAACGCCGCCGAGGCGCCCGCTTCCGTCCCGCAGCTTGCGGGCGCCGAGGCGTAGTTTTCCATCGTCCCGCGCGGCTCGCCGCGTTGATCATTGGGCCGGCCGTGCTGCGGCCGGACCCGATGGCGTTCTCGTCGCGTGCCGGATACCGCGCCCTGAAGTTCTCGTAACTTTTGCGCGCTACGTAACCGCCGTTCAATTCATTCTCGTCTTGCCCGGCGATCCGCACTGGCGCAGAGTTTCGCATTCGCGTTTTCAAGAAACATTCGTAAGCGGGGGAGGGCGTTGCGATGGATATCACCGTCGGCAAACAGGCGATCGTCGAAGCTACGGAAAAGCTCAAGAACTGGGGTCGCTGGGGCAAGGACGATCAGATCGGCACGCTCAACCACATTACGCCCGAGGATATCGTCCGCGCCGGGCGCTTAATTCGCACGGGCAAGGTATTCGCCCTTGGCATCCCGCTCGATCGAAACGGGCCGCAAACCGGACTGTTCGGCGGCCGCTGGAATCCGATCCATACCATGCTCGCCACCGGCACTGATGCGGTCGCCGGCCGGCAGGACAGGATTCCCGGCATCCGCTACGCCGATGACGCTATCAATATGCCCGTGCAATGCGCCACGCACTGGGATTCGCTCGGCCACATCTTTTACGAAGACAGAATGTATAACGGCTTCGATGCGCGCGAGGTCGACAGCAACGGTTTAGGCAAGTTGGGCATCGAGCACGCGAAGAACAAAATGGTCGGTCGCGGCGTGCTGCTCGATATCGCCCGGTTTCGCGGCGTCGCGTGGCTGCGCGACGGCGAGGCCATTTCCAACGACGAGCTCGACAAGTGCGCCAAGGATCAGAATGTCGAGGTCGGGCGAGGCGATTTCGTCATCGTCCGCACCGGTCAAATGGAACGCTGCCTGAAGGAGAAGAACTGGGGCGCCTATGCCGGCGGTGACGCCCCCGGCGTGCGGTTCGAGAATTGTTACTGGTGCCAGGCGAAGGAGATCGCCGCGATCTGCTCCGACACTTGGGGCGTCGAGGTGCGGCCGAATGAGACGAGCGAAGTCAATCAGCCGTGGCACTGGGTGGTCATTCCGGCCATGGGTCTGACGATGGGCGAGATGTTCTACGTCAAGGAACTGGCCGAGGATTGCGAGGCCGATGCCATCTATGAGTTCTTCTTCTGCGGCTCGCCGCTGATCATTACCGGCGGTACCGGGTCGCCGCTCAACCCGCAGGCGGTCAAGTAATTCTCGGCGTCACGGGCGGCGCGTCGGCGAAAAATCGCGAACGCGAAATCTATCCCATCACCTGGTCGGAAACCATCACGCGCCCTTGATCGCGCGGTGGCGCCGCGGAGCTTGCGCGAACGGCATTCTTGACGAGCGTTCTTCCGAGCCGCCAAACCGCGCCCGTGGTGCGATGGGCGCCCGCGATGACGGACTCGAACGATCGCTCGATCCAGGCACAGTCCTCGTCCGTGATGTTCAGCGCCGGCAGAAGCTTGATCGTGTGACTGCCGTGTCCGGCAACCTGCGTCAGCACCTTGTGGTCGCTAAACAACGGGATGACGATCAGTTGGGCGAACAGACCATTGCTCGCCGTCTCGATGATGTTCCACGATGCCCTGAGCCTTGAAGAGCGCGGCGATCCAAATTCGATGCCGATCATCAGCCCTTTGCCGCGAACCGATTTTATCAGTTCGTGGCGGCGCGACATTTCATCGAACGTGCCCAGCAGCCGTTCGCCCACGCGCGCCGATTTCTCGATCAAGCGTTCGGATTCGATCACTTCCAGCGTCGCGATCCCCGCCGCCATGGCGAGATCGTTCTTGGAAAACGTCGATCCATGCACGACCGCGCGGGCCATGCGATTGAAGACTTTGTCGAAGATCCATTTGTGGGTCAGAACCGCGCCTACCGGCACGTGCCCGCCGGACAGCGATTTGGCGAGCAGAACCATATCCGGCTCGATGCCCCAGTGCTCGCTGGCGAGAAACCGCCCGGTCCGGCCTAGCCCGGTCTGGATCTCGTCGGCGATGAACAAGGTCCCATATTTCCGGCACAGCGCAAGCGCACCCTGGAGATAGCCGTCGTCCGGAACGATGACGCCTTTTCCCTGAATAGGCTCGACGATGAAGGCGGCGATCGCGCGGGACGCCAAGGCCTCCTCCAACGCCGCAAGGTCGTTGAAGGGGACCTCGAAGCAGTCGGGAAGAAAGGGACCGAAACCCGCCCTGAAATTCTGGTCGCCGTTGAGCGACAGCGAGCCGTAGGTCAGACCGTGGAAGGCATGACTGCAATAGACGATACCGGTGCGGCGGGTCGCGACACGAGCGAATTTGATCGCCGCCTCGACGGCCTCGGCGCCGGAATTGGCGAAAAACACCTTGTCCAGATGCGGCACAAACCGCACCAACCGCTCGGCCAGAATGCCGGCGAGAACCGATACGTCCATCTGGACGAGATTGGGCAGTTCGCTGTCGAGCACGGCATTGAGGGCGTCGCGAACCGTCGGATGATTGCGTCCGATTGCGAACACACCCCAGCCGCTCAGAAGGTCAAGAAACTTTGCGCCTTGCTCGTCGTAGAGATATTGCCCGACGCCGCGCTGATAGCGCCTGTCGAAGCCGATGGTCTTGAGCACATGGACCATCTGCTCGTTGAGATAGGTCGAGTGGAGCTGGTACCGCTCGGCTTCCCTTTCGGCGATGAGCTCTCTGATATCAAGACTCATGGTCAGCCCAACCCAGCCTTGAACCCAACCAACTCTTGTTTTTCCGAGCGCCGTTCCCGGGGTGCGACGGCCCAGTCCGACCTAAGGGGTTGTTTACCATATCCCCCTCTTCCCAAGCCGAATCGCCGACAGCAGGTTCTGTCTTCGCGTTGATCCAACAACAGGGAAGAGGCCGAAAAGCGCGGCCGATCTCGCCTGGCACAAGCCGTACCCGGCGGTCCGATCGGATCGCGAAAACAACGTCCCGCACATAAAAATCCCTCGCCCCATGGACATGTAGCACACGTCGCGGGTTGCGCCGAGTCAAGTGTCCGTGCGCGCGATTCCAAGATTCCACGGCTATGTGTCCGGCTTGCACAGCCCGTTCATCGCGTGTACCGGCTTCAGTCAAGCCCCGGACAACCCTTCCTTGCTCCGTTATCGCGCAGCCCGCACGTGGCGCCAGCGTTGGCGACTCCAGGTGCTTCCACTAGGGTAACGGCTTGCATGACGGGTAAAGCCGCAAGGGAGGATTGCATGTGGGATTTGCGTGAAAAGGTCGCCATCGTCACGGGTGGCGGTCTCGGGATCGGCGCCGGCATTTCGGAGGTTCTCGCCGCGGCCGGCGCCAAGGTGGCCGTGGCCGATATCAACCCCTCGACCGCAGCGGCCACGATCAAGCGGATCACGGACGTGGGCCACAAGGCCAAGGTTTTCGAGCATGACGTGACGAGCTGGAAGTCTTCCTTCGCCCTCGTGGAGAAGGTTGAGAAGGAATTCGGGCCGATCGATATTTTGGTGAACAATGCGGGCGTGACGAAATGGCAGCCGTTCGTCGACATCACCGAAGCCGATTGGGATCGGGTGCTCGACATCAACCTCAAGGGGCAGTTTCTGGCAGCCCGCGCGGTAGTGCCCGGCATGATCAAACGCGGCCGGGGGCGGATCATCAATCTTGGTTCGGTGACATCCAAGAAGGGCTATGCGAACGCCATCCCCTATTGCACGTCAAAATTCGGCGTCATGGGATTCACGCAGGGGCTCGCGGCGGAGCTCGCGCCCTATGACATCACCGTCAATACGGTTTGTCCGGGCATCGTCATGACCCCGCTCCATGACGGCCTGGTCGAGGAAATGGCGGCCCAGCGTGGTGTTTCGTTTACGCAGGCCAAGGACGACTTTGTCGCCTGGATCCCGATGAAGCGTCCGCAGGAGCCACGCGACGTCGCGAACATGGTCGCGTTCCTCGCCTCGGACTTCGGGCGGAATCTAACCGGCGGCACCTATCACGTCGATGGCGGGATGGTCATGGACTGATCTGTTCGTCCATGACCGATCGTTGATGACGCGCGCCCGCTCGCGGCGTGCCCTTACGCCTTGAACTTCACGACCTTCTGCCGCTGCTCGCCAAGCCCTTCGATGCCGAGGGTGACGACGTTGCCGGCTTTCAGGAATTTCGGCTCCGGCTTCATGCCGAGCCCAACGCCCGGCGGCGTGCCGGTGATGATAACGTCGCCCGGTTCGAGCACGAAATACTGCGAGCAGGCCCAGACGATGTGCCGGCAGTCGAAGATCATGGTCGAGGTATTGCCGCGCTGACGTTTCTCGCCATTCACGTCGAGCCACATGTCCAGATTTTGCGGGTTCTTGATCTCGTCCTTGGTCACCAGCCACGGCCCGATCGGGCCGAAGGTTTCGCTGCTCTTGCCCTTGGTCCATTGCCCGGCGCGTTCGATCTGAAAGACGCGCTCCGAAACGTCGTTGGCGAGACAATAACCGGCGACGACATCGAGCGCCTTGTCCTTGGACAGATAGCGGGCACGGCTGCCGATCACGATGCCAAGCTCGACCTCCCAGTCGAGTTTCGAGGAACCCTTCGGGACCATGGTGTCGTCGTTCGGTCCGCAGATGCAGGACGGCGCCTTGTTGAAGATGATCGGTTCCTTGGGGATAGGCATGCCAGCCTCGGCGGCGTGGTCGGAATAGTTCAGCCCGATGGCGATGAAATTGCGGGTATTGCCCACGCACGGGCCGAGCCGCGGTGTGCCGCGGACGAGCGGCAGCTTGTCGGGCTTGAGCTTGCGGAGCTTCGACAGCCCCTTGGGGGAAAGTGTCTCGCCGGCAATGTCGGGGACCACTTTCGAGAGGTCGCGGATGCGGCCCTGGGCATCAAGAATGCCGGGCTTTTCGCGCCCCGGGGCGCCAAAGCGCACGAGTTTCATGGAAGTCTCCTTGGGTGGGAAATAGCGTAAGACGTTGTTGGAATTTGATTAGAACGGCGGCGATGGTTTCGGCAAGCCCGGCGTCATAGCCGAGGCGGTGGGCTGAAATCCATACCCATTTTCAGGTTTCGGCCGCGGGACAGGATTGCGGCCATTTGCGATGGATTGACGGCGGGAAGCCCGGTTCGACGGCTATGGCCACTTCACCACCGGCGGCATCGAGGACAGGATCAACTCGACGTTGCCGCCGGTCCGCAGTCCGAAAATCGTTCCACGATCATAAAGCAGATTGAACTCCACGTAGCGACCGCGGCGCACCAGTTGCTCCTCGCGTTCCGCGTCGGTCCACGACTTGGCAAAGTTTCGGCGCACCAGCTCGGGATAGATGGCGAGGAAGGCGCGGCCGACCGCCTCGGTGAAGGCGAAGTCGGCGTCGAAGTCGCCGCTGTCGAGCCAGTCATAGAAGATGCCGCCGATGCCGCGGGGCTCGTTGCGATGCTTGAGAAAGAAATACTCGTCGCACCATTTCTTGAACTTGTCGTACGGCGCGACCGCGGCGTGCGCGTCGCAGGCTGTCCGCATCGCGCCGTGAAACGAGATCGTGTCGGGGTCTTCCTGCGTGCGGCGTCGGGCCAGGACCGGCGTCAAATCGGCGCCGCCGCCGAACCACGATTTTGTGGTGACGACGAAGCGCGTGTTCATGTGCACCGCCGGCACGTGCGGATTGTGCATGTGTGCGATCAGCGAGACGCCGGTGGCGAAGAAACGCGGATCGTCCGCCGCGCCGGGTATGTCCTTGCGGAACTCGGGGGCGAACTCGCCAAAAACCCCCGAGACGTGAACGCCGACCTTCTCGAAAACGCGACCGTGCATGACTGCCATGACGCCGCCACCGCCCGGCGCGCCGGTGTGATCGGTGCGGTTCCAGGGCGTGCGGACGAAACGCCCGGCCGCACGGTCGGCCAACGGTGCGCTCGCAGGGAGGGTGTCCTCCAGTTCCTCGAACGCGGCCACGATCCGATCGCGCAGCGTGGCGAACCAAGTGCTGGCGCGGGTCTTGCGCGTTTCGGTCAGGTTCGCGTCCATGGTCGGTCCGAAATGGCTTGGGCGAGCTTCGGCGCACCATTGCGCCGGCATGGCTTTCTTGTCGAGATCGTTACACGGAGACCAAAGGTAGTTTTGGGATCGTGGATGCCTTGATCTGTCACAATCCGGGCCGCGGCACGGCGCCGCGCTGTCCCGTCAAAGCGAGGCGCGGGTCCCTCCGGTCTGCCGCAGCGCCTCGCCGACCGCCATCGCGGCGGCCATCGCGACGTTGAGCGAGCGCAATCCGGGGCGCATCGGAATTTTCAACCGCGCATCGGTCGCCTGCGAAACCGCCGCCGGCACGCCGGCAGATTCGCGACCAAAAAGCAGGATATCGTCGGCCGCGTAGCGGTAGTCGAGATAGGAGAGGGGCGCCGCAGTCGTAAACAGCAGGAGGCGATGGCCCGCGGCGCCACGCCAGGCCTCGAAGTCCTGCCACGCGCGGTGTCGCACGATCGCAACGGCATCGAGATAATCCATACCGGCACGGCGAAAAGCCCGGTCAGTCGTCGGGAACCCGGCCGGGCCGATAATGTGCGCCTCGATTCCGAAGCAGGCGCAGAGGCGCAGGATCGTCCCGGTATTTTGCGGAATGTCGGGTTCGTAGAGAGCGAGGCGCATGGCTGGATATGGACAAAAGCTGGACGCCGGTTGGCCGCCCGAAGCTGCTATCCGAGCCTCCCGCGGGCGGTTCCTGTGGGCGCTTCCGGGCCGGTCCGGCACGGCTTCGGGATGTTTCGATGGCACACTTGCACTCTCTCGGTAAGGGTGCCAATAAAACGCGCCGGATTGCGTCGCTTCTGATCACCCCCAGGTCGGACGCGACGGGCCTTCCGCCGCCGCATGGCCTTTCGGGGTGGTTCGCAGCGCGGATGGAGTAGCCGGCAAGACGGACGAGGGTGAGACGGGTGTGACCACAATCTCGCAGCGGAGCCTTCGCGGCGTGATTCGCCTTACATTTCCACCGCTACAGCCTGCGCCGGGCCCGCGCGCCCGCCAACGCATAAGGTTTCGATCATGAGCGCAAATTCGGTCTACAAGCCGCAAAATCCCGTCATGCAATGGTTGGAGCGGCGGCTGCCGATCGCGGGCCTCGTCTACTCGTCCTTCATCGTCTATCCGACGCCGCGCAACCTGAACTATTGGTGGACGTTCGGCGGCATCCTGACCTTCATGCTCGCGGCGCAGATGGTCACCGGCATCGTGCTGGCGATGCACTACACGCCGCACGTCGATCTCGCCTTCACGTCCGTTAAGTCGATCATGCGCGACGTGAATTACGGCTGGCTGCTACGCTACCTGCACGCCAACGGCGCCTCGTTCTTCTTTGTCGCCGTCTACCTCCACATCGTTCGCGGCATGTATTACGGCTCCTACAAGGATCCGCGCGAAGTGCTGTGGATTCTCGGCGTCATCCTGTTCCTGCTGATGGTGGTCACCGGCTTCATGGGCTACGTGCTGCCGTGGGGCCAGATGAGCTTCTGGGCCGCGACGGTCATCACCAATCTGTTTTCCGCAATACCGTGGGTGGGCGACACGATTGTCACGTGGCTGTGGGGCGGGTTTGCCGTCGGCAATCCGACACTCAACCGTTTCTATTCGCTGCACTACCTCCTGCCGTTCGTGATCGCCGGCGTCGTGGTGTTGCACGTCTGGGCGCTGCACATGGTCGGACAGAACAATCCGACCGGTGTCGAGCCGAAGGCCGAGAAGGACACCGTCGCGTTTACGCCCTACGCGACCGTCAAGGACGCGTTCTTCATCGGCGTGTTCTGTCTGTTCCTCGCCTGGTTCGTGTTCTACATCCCGAATTATCTCGGGCACTCCGACAATTACATTCCGGCCAATCCCGGCCAGACGCCGACGCATATCGTGCCGGAATGGTACTACCTGCCGTTCTACGCAATTCTGCGCGCGATCCCGAGCAAGCTGCTCGGCGTCATCGCGCTGCTGGCGTCGATCGTGCTACTTGCCTTCCTGCCGTGGCTCGATACGTCGCGGGTGCGCTCGGCGAAATACCGGCCGCTTTACCGGCAGTTCCTGATCGTGTTCTTCCTGGTGGTGATCGGGCTCGGCTATCTCGGCTCGCAGCCTCCGGAGGGCGGTTACGTGATCGCGGCGCGCATCCTCACGGCCTATTACTTCGTGTTCCTGCTTATCATCCTGCCGCTCCTCGGCCTGTTCGAGACGACAAAGCCGCTGCCGAACTCCATCTCGGAATCGGTGTTGTCGCCCTCAGGCGCGAAGGCTTAGGAGGCGCGGCCATGAACGCACGTCAGCACGCCTATCGCAGTTTCGTTGTCGCCGTCGCGCTCGCCGCATCGCTTTCGGTGGCGGAAATGCGCACGGCTTCCGCGCAGGAGGCAGACGCGCCGCCGCGGCAGCATTGGTCGTTCCACGGCCCGTTCGGCCTCTACGACCCGGCGCAGCTTCAGCGCGGCTTCAAAATCTATCGCGAGGTCTGCTCGAGCTGCCACAGCCTCAAGCTCCTGGCGTTCCGCAATCTCGCCGATCCGGGCGGGCCGGGCTTTACCGAGGCCCAGGCGGCGGCGATCGCGGCGACCTTCCAGGTCACCGCCGGGCCGAACGATCAGGGCGAGATGTTCCAGCGGCCGGGCAAGCTTGCCGATCGCTTCCCGCCGCCGTTTCCGAACGATCAGACCGCGCGGCTTGCAAATGGCGGGGCGTTGCCGCCGGACATGTCCGTGCTCGCCAAGGCGCGCGGCTTCGAAGCCGGCTTTCCCTGGTTCATCATCGACGCGTTCACGCAGTACCAGGAGGACGGTCCGGACTACATTGCGGCCATTCTGAACGGGTATGAGGATCCGCCACCGGCCGGCGTGACGCTGCCGCCCGGCGCGCAGTACAACAAATATTTTCCGGGCCATGCCATCGGCATGCCGAAACCGCTCTCTGATGGCCAGGTCGAATATACCGACGGCACCCCGGCCACGGTGGAACAATACAGCAAGGACATCGCCGCGTTCCTCATGTGGGCGGCGGAACCGAAGCTCGACGAGCGCAAACGGCTGGGTTTCCAGGTGTTCGTGTTCCTGATCGTGCTGACCGGCCTGCTTTACCTGACCAAGAAGCGGGTCTGGCACGACGTTCACCACCCGCCGGAGCTTGAGGGTCGCGCGCCGACCGCCCCGCACGCCTGATTTGGGCCGGCCTATCGTGGTGGCGGCCGAGAAGTCGGCCTCCACGTGCGCCCCATGCCCCGTTGTCGTTAATGGGCTTCTCGGGTTGCGTCCGCCGTCATGGTTCGCCACAGTGCGGCCGGCTGCGAGCTTCCCCGCCGGCAATGCCGGCTGCCGAAATTGGGCTCCCCAACGATGACGATCGTCGAGCTAGAGAATGATCTGAAGGCTGCGATCCGCGCGATCCCGGATTACCCTAAGCCGGGCATCGTGTTCCGCGATATCACGACCCTTCTCGGCGACGCGCGGGCCTTCCGTCGCGCAGTCGACGAACTGGTGCACCCGTGGGCGGGCGGCAAGATCGACAAGGTGGCGGGCATCGAGGCGCGCGGCTTCATCCTCGGCGGCGCCATCGCCCATCAGGTCTCGGCGGGCTTCGTGCCGATCCGCAAGAAAGGCAAGCTGCCGTTCAAGCGGGTCACCATCGGGTATTCGCTGGAATACGGTATCGACGAGATGGAGGTGCACGAGGACGCCGTGGTCACGGGCGAGCGCGTCATTCTCGTCGACGATCTCGTTGCCACCGGTGGCACTGCCGAGGCGGCGGTGAAGCTCCTCAAGGGGATCGGCGCCGAGGTATTGGCGGCCTGTTTCATCATCGATCTGCCGGACCTTGGCGGCGCGGAGAAAATCAGGAAGCTCGGCGTGCCGGTGCGCACGCTGGTGAGCTTCGACGGCCACTAGCGGCGGCGCGCACGAAGCGCCTGATCGGCTGAAACTTCCGAGGGGTGCGGCGGCTGCGGGCCGTGGCTGGCGCCGAGCCGTCGGTGCGCGCCGTCCTGCCATGCAATCCTCGATCGTCCCTCGTCCCGCAAAAACTTGTTAAGATGGCGAATGGGCGAAAGCCCAATAAAAACGGAATAGGGAGGAAGTGACATGGCGAGTGCCACCACGCGCTCGATTTTGCTTGTCGGCAGCGTTCCCCTGGATTCCCCCGCGTCGGTGTTCGATGCGGTCGCCTCCAGGC
This sequence comes from uncultured Alphaproteobacteria bacterium, assembly GCA_963850245.1. GTDB lineage: Bacteria > Pseudomonadota > Alphaproteobacteria > Rhizobiales > Xanthobacteraceae > BOG-931. The sequence goes on from CAWKLA010000010.1 coordinate 146,040, forward strand.
TCGGCGGTCTGATCAAACGTATCCCCGACGGGGAGACGGGCTCGCGAAAGGACTGGATCGGCTGGCAAGCTGACGTGATGAAAAAAGCCAAGGGCCTTGAGCCCGGCAGCACGCGGCCGCTGCAAGGCGGTTATCTCTTTCAGCTCTACAACGTGAAACCTGGTGCGGCCATCGAGTTTGGCCCGCTGGGCTACGCCGCCGCGGCGATAAGTTCGTACCAGGATTTCAAGAAGGCCCGCGCTGCGGGCAGGATTTCGGCAGGTACGCGCTTTCAGGTCAGCCTACCGACACCGATCGCAGTCGTGCTCACATTCAGCGAGCCCGCGGCGATCCCGGCAATGTGGACAGCCTATGAGGCGAGCCTCAACAAGGAGATCGACGAAATCACGGCGGCGATCCCCCATAAGGATCTTGCCATTCAGTGGGATATCGCTGCTGAAATCTGCTTCGTCCTGGAAAATCCCGAAATGGTGAAGCTGATCCCGATGGAGCCCATGGTCGCATCCATCGCGCGTGCAAGTGCGCACGTGCCGGCCGACGCCGAACTCGGATTGCACCTTTGCTACGGTGATCCGGGGCACAAGCACGTCATCGAGCCGAAGGACACCAAGCTCATGGTGGATCTGACGAACGCCCTCGTCGCCGCCATCAAACACCCGATCGCGTGGGTCCACTTGCCGGTGCCGCGCGATCGCGACGATGTCGCTTATTTTGCTCCGCTCAAGGGCCTCAAGCTCGGGCAAGGCACCGAACTCTTTCTCGGCCTCGTGCACCGCACCGACGGGATCGACGGCGCGCGGCGGCGGCTCGCCGCGGCGAAGCAGGTCGTGAGCGATTTTGGCGTGGCGACGGAATGCGGCTTTGGTCGCCGTCCGCCGGAGACGGTGCCCGGTCTGATCGATCTTCATCGTGAGGTCGCTCTCGCGGGATAGCAGCAACTAGGCGTCCGGAGCGCGCGCCGGTCCGCGATCGCTCCGGTCGCTTATGCCGCCTTGCTGCCAGCTTCGCTTCGCCGCGAAAACTCCAATGCGCTGTCGTTGACGGAGCCGAACCGCAGGCTCAGCAGGTCCCACACATAGTTCTGATTAAGCCGCCACGGCTTCCTGGAGCCTTGGCGTGGGAGCTGATCGAGGCCGCGCTGAATGTAGCCCGATGAGAAATCGATCAGCGGCTGCGACGCCACTGATGCGTCGCGCTGGCGGGGCGTGCATACCACGTAACCGTGGCGGTCCATGTAATTGATCAGCCTGGCGACATAGGCCGAAGTCAGATCGCTTTTGAGCGTCCAGGAAGCGTTTGTGTAGCCGAACGTTCCGAACAGGTTCGGCACATCGCTGAACATGACGCCTTTGAAGTTCATCGTTTCGCCGAGCTTGACCGGCCGGCCATCGACCAAAATCCGGATGCCGCCGAGCAGCTGCAGTTTGAGGCCCGTCGCGGTGATTACGATATCGGCGGTCAGTTCCTGTCCCGATTGCAGCCGAATGCCGGTCTCGGTGAAGGTCGCTATCTGATCGGTCACGACGTCCGCCTTGCCCGCCTTGATAGCATTGAAGAAGTCGGCGTCGGGCGCGAGACACAGCCGCTGGTCCCAGGGATTGTAGCGTGGCGTGAAGTGGGTTTTGACGTCATAGTCGGCGCCGAGTTGCGCTCGCGCCTGACTGACGATCCATTGTTTCACCGCGTCAGGCTTGCGCCGTGACAGATTGAAAAAATAAAGTCCGAACAGCACGTAGTACCAGCGCGCAATGCTGAACGCGATGCCGGTCGGCAAATAGCGGCGCAGCGATTTGGCGAGCGCATCGTCCGTCGGCCGTGAAACGATGTAGGTCGGCGAGCGCTGCAGCATGGTCACGTGCGCGGCGGTTTCGGCAATGACGGGAATGATCGTCACCGCGGTCGCGCCGCTGCCGATCACAATCACCTTCTTGTCCTTGTAGTCGAGACCTTCGGGCCATTGTTGCGGGTGGATGACGCGTCCCTTGAAATCGGCCATGCCGGCAAATTCAGGCGTGTAGCCGGCTGCGTAGTCGTAGTACCCGGTGCAGCCGAACAGAAAATCGCAGGTGAAGCGAACCGGTTCGTGGTCCGCTCCGCGCTCGGCCTCGATGGTCCATACGGCGTCGGCGGACGACCACGACGCACCTTTAACCCGATGCCCGAAGCGAATCTTGCGATCGATGCCGTAGGCTTCCGCGGTCTCGCGAATGTAGGTGCGGATCGATTCCCCGTCGGCGATCGCCGCGTTCGAATGCCACGGCCGGAACGGATAGCCAAACGTGAACATATCCGAATCCGAGCGAATGCCGGGATAGCGGAACAGGTCCCAGGTGCCGCCGATGGCATCGCGGCCTTCGAGAATGACGTAGGACTTGCCGCGGCATGAATTCTGGATGTGATAGGCGGCGTTGATGCCGGACAACCCGCCGCCAACGATGATGATGTCAAAATGTTCCTGCATCGCGGTTCGATCATTCCATCGGCGTTTGGCGCGCTAGCCGACCGGAGCCAGCGGCGCGTCGGCCGCGGCGACGCGTTGTGCCATGCGCTCAATGAACGCGGCCGTGCGATCGGCCGAGGAGATGAGTATCATGTGTCCACCGCCTTCTATCAGTTCCAGATCGGCGCCGGGAAGTTTCTCCGCCAGCGCCGTGCCGTGCGCCGCCGGATCGAGAATGCGGTCGTCTGTGCCGTACAGGATGCCAACCGGAAGCGTGAGGCTTTTGTAGCGCGCCGGCATATCCGTAAGGTCGGCGGCGATGAGATCGCACGATGCCCCGACAAAGTTGCACGGCCGCAGATTTAGCAATCCGCCGCCCTTGGTCGCGAAGTCGGATGCAACGGCCTGCGGACCGAAAAGCGTCTCGAGAGCAAGCGCGCGATTGGCTATCGATAAGGGCGTGGCCAGCGTCCATGCGACGATGCGCCGGACGAGTGGTGACGTAATCTCGATCCCGTCGAACGGAGGCGGCACGCGCTCCATCGGGTGGGTTACCGGCGCGATCAACGCGAGGCCGCCGACCTGCTCAGGATGATTCAGCGCCAGCGTCAGCGCGATGGCTCCGCCCAGCGAGTGGCCGACTACTAATGGCCGCTCGAGCCCAAGCGACTCGCAAAAGCGGGCAATGGTCTGTGCCTGGGCGCCAAGGGCCGCCGATGCGTCAGCGGGCCGCGTGGAGTAGCCACTGCCCGGCCGGTCCATGACGACAACACGGTGCTCGCGCTTCAACCGGTCGAACAGCGAATGGGTGAAATTGTGCATCTGGCCGGCAAGGCCGTGCACCAGCAGAAGCGCCGGGCCGGAGCCTTCGTCAAGATAGTGGATGCGCGCACCGTCAACGTCGATGAAACGGCCCCGCGGCGGCAACCGCTTTTCCACTTGGCGTGCGGTCCAGGCCGAAAACAGCACGAGGCCGATGGCGAGAACGATGAAAATCGCGATGGCGATTCCGACGATCGAGGCGATGATGTTCATTTCTTCGATCTCCGCCCGAGAAAATTCCAGTAACTCACCGGCATGAGCCGCTCGACGAGTGCCACGAATTTGGCGTCGGATCCGACCAGGACGCGCGCCTTCCGCCGCTCGACGCCGCGAATGATGATCTCACCGGCGACTGCCGGCGGCATCGTAAGGTGAGAGTCGAAATACTTCCGCCGCTTTGTCGTTTCTTCGGCGGACAGATTGTCCGGCAGGCGCGCGCTCTTGGCAATCGAGGTCGCGACGCCGCCGGGGTGGACAACCGTAACGCCGATGCGCGGCTGGGCTTGCTCGAGCTCGCGGCGGAGCGCTTCGGAAAATCCACGGACGGCGAATTTGCTGGCCGCATAAGCCGTCTGTCCGGGAGGGGCGATCAGGCCGAACAGGCTCGAAAGATTGACAAGCCAGGCGTCGTCACTCTTTTGCAGATGCGGCAGGAACGCGCGCGTCATCCGCACGACGCCCCAGAAATTGATCCCGAACAGCCATTCGAAATCGCGTTCGGCGATTTCGAGGAATGTGCCGCCAAGCGCCACGCCCGCATTATTGACGAGGACATCCACGCCGCCGTGTTCGGAAATCACGCGTGCCGGAAAAGCTGCGACCGCGTCGCGGTCGGCGACGTCGAGACGATGCCGGCTGATGTGTACGTCCGCTGCGCCGATTTCGGCTGCCACTTGCGCAAGGGGGCCGTCGTCAATGTCGGCGAGCGCCACGTTGCAGCCGCGCCGCGTCAGCGAAGAGGCGATCGCCCGGCCAATCCCGCCGGCAGCTCCGGTTACGACGGCCGTGCGGCCTTTGAGGTTCAGCAACGTCTGAGACAAATCCGGCACCCCGACTGTTTCGGCTTGGTGACGGCCGCGTTTGATCGCCAGCCCTGCCTGCATTTTCCGGTCGACAATCTCACGGCCGAACTACGCCCAATGTCAAGCTGGACCGCTCATCGCCGGCGGCTAAGCAAATGGATGCAGCCGGTCTTGCGGAGTCCCGCGTCGGCGAACGCTTGCCCATTGTTTCGATAACGAAAGCCTAAAGTGCGGTCGACAGGCGCGTTCGCGCCGACGGTCATTGTTGCTGGGGAAAACAGGCGCGCGGGTTTGGCGCAGAAGGCTGCGCGCGACGGGCTTGGCGCAACCGACGCGTCCCCAACAGATTTGGCGCGACAGACCTCGTGCGTATTCGCAAATAACGGCGTGACGAACACGGTTTACGAGAAATGAAATAATTAGTTCTTTTTAAGGTATACCGAATTTTCAGGTGTTGCAGCTAAAGCTTCGCGCCAGACAACAATAATTTTGACGGCGGAATGACGCCATGCGTGTGGCTCAACTGTCCTGGGGCGAGACCACCGGCTGGGCTTCCTCCGGTAATCTCACCAACACGGCCGGTGCCGATCTTGTTTTTTTCTTCGGCGCGCGACAGGCGCTGGCGCACGGCGAGCGCTATCGCGAACTTCGTGCGATGTTCCCGGCCGCTCACATCCTTGGCTGCAGCACCGGCGGTCAAATCTGCAACAGCGACGTCACCGACGCAGAGATCGCAGCGGCTGCAATCCGCTTCGATGGGACCAAATTACGTGTCGCCAGCGAGGCGACGCCGTCGCCGGAAAGCTCGCGCGCGTGCGGAGAAAAAATCGGCCGGGTGTTGGCGGCGCCCGATCTCGTTGGCATTTTCGTGCTTTCCGACGGCCTCAATGTCAACGGCAGCGAACTCGTTGCCGGCATTGTCGGTGCCGTCGGCGAGCGCGTTTCTGTCACAGGCGGGTTGGCCGGCGATGGCGCCGATTTCGCGGAAACGCTCGTCGGCGCCGATTGCGCGCCGCGCAAACATGTTGTCGCTGCGGTCGGCTTCTACGGGCCGGCGATCCGCATCGGCCACGGCAGCGCCGGCGGCTGGGACGAGTTCGGTCCGCGGCGGCGCATCACCCGCTCGCGCGGCAATGTATTGTTCGAGTTCGACGGCTGGCCGGCGCTCGACCTTTACGAGCGCTATCTGGGCCCGGAGGAGGCGAGGGGTCTTCCGGGTTCCGGGCTGCTGTTCCCGCTTCGCATTTTCGATCCGGAGCGGCCCGATCACGACATCGTTCGAACGATTCTTGCGGTCGATCGCGACGCGCGGTCGATGACATTCGCGGGCGATGTCCCCGAGGGCTGGACGGCCCAGCTCATGCACGGCAACTTTGATCGCCTGGCCGCGGGCGCCGCGATGGCCGCGCGCCAGGCCGTCGAAGGGGTTGGCAACGAACGGAGCGGCGATCAGGTCGCGATCCTCGTCAGCTGCATTGGGCGCCGGCTGTTGATGGGCCAGCACACCGCGGACGAACTCGAGGCGGCGGGCGCGGAATTTGGACCGCGAATGCCGCAGCTTGGTTTCTACTCGTACGGCGAAATATCGCCGCATCGTGTGTCCGGTGTCTGCGAACTGCACAACCAGACGATGACCGTCACCACGATCGCGGAGGCGGCGGACCACGCCGGTGCATAAACTCCTTACCAGGCAGATCGCCAAGGCGACAAAACGCTCCGGCGAATTCGATCTGGAAGCGCTGCTGGCGCTTGTTTCCGAAGCTTACGAAAAGGCCGACGGCGACCGCCACCGCACCGACCGCTCGATCGCGCTCATGGTCACCGAACTCGAACAGCTCAATCGCGGATTGGATCAACTTGTACAGGAGCGAACGGCTGCACTTCGCGAGCGCGAGACGGAGCTGCAGGCCCAAAATCTCCGCTTCGATGCGGCGCTCAAGAACATGCCGTACGGGCTGTGCATGTTCAATCGCGACGAGCGGCTGACCGTGTGCAACGAGCGTTACGCCGAAATGTACGGTCTTACGCCCGATCAGGCGAAGGCCGGCACGACGCTGCGCTCGATATTGGAGGCCCGCGTTGTGTCCGGGTACTGTCCGGAGGATGCGAGTGGATACATCGAAAAGCGACTTGGGGAAGTCCGTATTCGCGAGCCGTACTATGTCGAGAACGCCATGCGCAACGGGCGCACATACGCGGTCAATCATCGTCCGATGCCGGACGGCGGATGGGTCGCGATCCATCAGGATATCACCGCGCAGAAGCGGGCCGAAACGCAGATCACCTACATGGCCCGTCACGACGGCCTGACCGGCATCGCCAATCGGGCGGTCCTGCTGGAGAAGATGGAGGATGCCGGTGCGCGCCTGCGGCGTTACGGCAACCGGTTCACCGTGTTCATGCTCGATCTCGATCTGTTCAAGACGGTCAACGATTCGCTCGGGCATCCTGTCGGCGACGAACTCCTGAAAGTCGTGGCGAACCGGCTGGAGGCGTGCATCCGGGAAACCGATACGGTAGCGCGGCTCGGCGGCGACGAATTCGCCATCCTGGCGACGGCGGACGGCGATCAGCGCGAGACCGCAATCGCGATGGCCAGCAGGCTTCTGGAAGCCGTGGCGGCGCCGTACGATCTCGACGGCCATCACATCAACATCGGCACCAGCATCGGCATCGCGCTCGCGCCCGAACATGGCACGGACGTGGATCAGCTCATGAAAAATGCCGATCTCGCGCTTTACAAGGCGAAGTCCGAGGGCCGCGACGCCTACCGATTCTTCGAGGATGCAATGGGAGTGGAGGCGCGCACACGGCGCGCCAACCAGATCGAGTTGCGCAACGCACTGGCGAACGGAGAGCTCGAGCTGCACTATCATCCCATTATCGATATCCATAGCGGGGAGATGGCCAGCATCGAGGCGCTCATCCGGTGGCGGCATCCCCAGCGCGGAATGATTTCGCCGGTCGATTTTATTCCGCTGGCGGAGGAGACCGGCCTGATAAACCCGATCGGTGATTGGGTCGTGCGCCGGGCCTGCAAGGACGCCGCCCACTGGCCCTCGTACATCAAGGTCAGTGTCAATTTGTCGGCCGTGCAGTTTCGCAAGTCCTGTCCGGTGGACAATATCAGCAAGGCGCTGAGCAAATCCGGGCTGGCGCCGGAACGACTTGAGATCGAGATTACGGAGTCGGTGCTGCTGCAGGGCAATGTCGAGAATGTCGAGAGGCTGCACAAACTGCGCCTGATGGGTATTTCCATTGTGCTCGACGATTTCGGAACCGGCTATTCCTCGCTCAGCTATTTGCGCATGTTCCCGTTCGACAAGATCAAGATCGATCGGTCCTTCGTGCACGAACTCGCCAAAAGCCACCACTGCGCGGCAATCGTATCGGCAGTGGCGGGTCTCGGCCGCAGTCTCCGCATCGACACCGTTGCCGAAGGCATCGAAACGCAGGAGCAGCTCCTGCTCGTGCGCGCCGCCGGCTGCACGCATGCGCAGGGTTATTTGTTCGGCCGGCCGTGTCCCGCGGCCGAGCTTCGGTTCGAGCGCTTCGGCGAGACCGCACGGGAAATCAAAGTCGCATAACGGCGGCCCGCCCTTTGCGCGTGGGCCGCGGCCCGTTTGTGCGGGCAGACCAGTCGCGTGCAGCGACGGCATCAAGCGAAATGCGCCGCGACGCCTTGCCGATAGCGAACGGTCTTTGATACAAAGACCATAACGGATGGCACGCCGTCAGCGCGCACATCCGGCGCAACGTCAACAGAAAATCGGGAGGAAAAGTATGTCTAATCGGATTTTGACGACCCATGTGGGCAGCTTGCCGCGCCCGGCAAAGCTTCTCGAGCTCAGCCAAAAGCGTACGCTCGGCCAGAAGTTCGACGAAGCCGGCTTCGAGAAAGAGCTGAAGAATGCCGTGATCGACGTGGTCCGCCTGCAGAAGGAAGCGGGCGTCGACCTGATCAACGACGGCGAGCTCGGCCATACCATGGGCTGGGCCTACGATTACGGCTCGTGGTGGTCCTATGTGGTTAAGCGCCTGTCCGGCGTCGAGGTCGTCAAGACCGGGCTATGGATGACCACCCTCTCGGCGCAAACCAAGACACCGATGGCGCCCAAGGATTTCGTGGTCGGCGATTGGCACGATCGCCGCGACATGACGAAGTTCCAGGAGGCCTACATGGACCCGCATTCCGGATGCGGGTTGCCCGAGCAGTTCATGACCGAGCATAGCCCGCTGGTCAAAGGCCCGATCAAGTACGTTGGGCACGACATGATCAAGCGCGATATCGAGTATCTCAAGGCCGGACTCAAGGCGGCCGGCCTCGGCACCGAAGGCGCGTGGATGAATTCGATCGCGCCGGCGAGCTGCTCGCGCATGCCGAACGAGTATTACAAGAGCGAGGAAGAACTGCTTTACGCCTGCGCCGACGCGATGCACGAAGAATACAAGGCGATCATCGATGCCGGCCTGAGCGTGCAGCTCGACGATCCGGCGATCGGTGAAAACTGGGATCAGCAGAAGAACGAGCCGAGTGTCGAAGGCTATCGGCGCTACACCAAGATGTGCATCGACGCGCTCAACCACTCGATCCGGGGGCTGCCGGCCGACAAGATCCGCTTCCATCTGTGCTGGGGGAGCTGGCACGGGCCGCATACCACCGACATCCCGATGAAGCACCTCGTCGATCTCATGCTGGCGGTGAAGGCGGATTACTATTCGTTCGAGGCCGCCAACGCCCGGCACGAGCACGAATGGAAAGTGTGGAAGGACGTCAAACTTCCGGCCGGGAAAAAGATCCTGCCGGGCATCGTCACCCACTCGACCAACCTGATCGAGGATCCCGAACTCGTCGCCGACCGGATCTGCCGTTTCGCCGAAGTCGTCGGTCGCGAGAACGTCATCGCCTCGACCGATTGCGGCCTCGGCGGGCGGGTGCATCCGCAGATCGCCTGGGCCAAGCTCAAGGCGCTCTCGGAAGGCGCGGCGCTGGCCTCGAAGCGGCTCTGGCAGCGCGCCGCGGCGTAATCGATTGACAGACTGCGGACTGGGCCGGCGCTTGCGCCGGCCCAGTGTCCGTTCGATTACCTCTATGTTACGCTCTAAGAGTGATTGCGCTCTAGGAGAACAGCCAGCGTTGCTTTTTTGGCGGTGCGCGTGGCGGCGCAGGGACCGGCGTCGGCGCGGGCAAGCCGCCCAGCGATGAACTCAATTTTCCCATCAGAAGCCGCAGCTCGAAATTGCGAAATTCGGAATAGATGTTGTCGATCCAGGTATGCACCTCGGTCGGCCCGCCCGGCTGCTTGGCCATATAGGCGTTGAAGGAGAAGTTGGGCCGGTCGATCACGCCGCGCACGATCGGCGACAGGCGTGGGATGCGGATTTCACCATACTCGGGCCGTGTCGGCGGGAAGTCCTGCCGGGAGAACATCAGCGACACCGACTCGTTGTGCACGGGAACGAAAGTGGCGGGCGATCGGCGCTGCAGATCGGCATAGAGCCGCATGGTCGCTGCCGTCGGATCTGGAATGTAGAAGACAATGGGCTCGATCGATCGCCGCCGGGCTTCCGGCACGAAGCCGATTTCCCGCATGACCGAGAAGAACTGCTCGAACGGTCCGTATCCCAGATCGATGATCTTGGTGCTGGTGGTGTCAGCCAGGAGACGATCGAACAGCGCCATCTGGCCCCGGGTGTCGGTGATATCGACGGTCCAGACCAGCTTGGGAAAGCGGCCCGCCAGCAAGGGCTCGCCGGGGTTGAGATCGAAGCCGACCAGCGGCCGGTCGCTGGCGCGGAAAAACTCCATCAGGAGACGGGCAAGCAACGTCTTGCCCATCCGCGGCCGCGGCGATGTGACGATGTAGAGCGGAGTTGGCTGTGTCATCACAGCCGCGCTGGCTTATGACCGGCTGACGACCTGAACGCGCGGGGTACCGGACGCGGCGTTGCCGCTGGATACGATCTCATTGAGCTTGATGCGATCGTACTCGGCCCACACATTGCCGAGCCAGTGGCGGACATAGCCGCGAAGTACGAAAGAGTAATTGGCCGGTTCCTGTTTCGGGCCCTTGTTGGCGACGAAGGTGAGGAACGGAACCGAGGCCAGCTCGACCTGCTCATACGCCATTTCGTTGAGCTTCGGGATGGTGATCTCGACGGCGTCCTTGAATTTGCGGAAATACGAGGCGTGCGTCGCCTGGTCCCACTCGAAGAAACTCGTGTTGTTGATGAAGTTTTTGACCAGGAAATATTTGCCGTCAGCCATGAAGGGCGACGTGTCCTCGATCTCGTTGAGCGAGGCGATGGACGAGCCGAGAATGTGGAAGACGACGAACGTGAGCTGGCCCTTCTTCACCGCGTCGAGAAAGCCGATATCGCGCAGCGAACGCAGCGTCGGCGACAGCAGCCCGGCGCGCACGTCGAGGATGGTGACGCTGGCGTCGGTGGTCGAGAGCGTGTCGAAGATCCGCATCTGGTCGGGCACCGACGTGGCGTCGACAATTTCGCAGACGTCGGGATGGAAGCGCTTGAGCGTGCCCTTCGGCGATTCGGTGTCGAAGGCGCGCGTCGGCACATGGTGTGCCGTGAAATAATCGAGCAGCGTCCGGGCAACCGTTGTCTTGCCGACGCCGCCCTTGTCCGCACCTACGACGACCACTGTTGGCTTGGCCATGGCCGATCCCTTGTTGACCCGGCGCCGCCGCGAACCGTGCCGTTTCCCGCGCTAATTCCGCAGGATGGCTGCGGCTGAAACGTGCGTGTCACGCCGTTTTCCCCGTTAACGTTTCTACACATCCCGGGTCGCGTTTGGAAGCGTTAACGTGTGCAGCGCGCGGCCCAGGCGGGTCCGCATCCCGCTTTGCAATCCAATATGGTTAATTCCGTTGGCTTTTGCGGGCCGCGGCGGCGGGTTTGGCGGTTGTTGGAAAGTCGACGCCGGGAAGTGGGCTTCGGCGTTAGCCACCCGTGCGAGGGCCCCACGGGCCGGACGGCGAATCAGTTGGCGTTCCGATGTCCGCCGGTGGGCTTGCGGCCGTGCCGCTACTCGGCGGCGAACCCCACGGTCCCGCGCTCTCCGGTTCGCCGGCCGGCTCCGCCGGGGTATCTTGGTCCTGGTCGAGCGGGGGCAAGGCGATCGGGCCGATGTCATGGCCGCCGGCAAACTTGACCAGCGCCGCGACCCGGCTTTCCACCGACGGATGGGTGTCGAACAGCTCGCCGAAACCTTCACGCGGGTTGTCGATGCACATTTCCATGACCGCCGACGTCGCTCCCGGCAATTCGCCGCGGCCTTCGATCTTGCGCAAAGCCGAGATCATGGCGTCGGGGTTTTTGGTCAGCTCGACCGAACCGGCGTCGGCAAGAAATTCGCGCGAGCGCGACAGCGCAAGCCGGATCATGAACGACAGCAGGTAGGCGACTACGAGGAGCGCGACGGCGATCAGGATTGCGATGCCGGCGCCGCCGCCGCGGTTGTCGTTGGAGCGCGATCCGCGAAAGCTGAAGCCGTTGTAGAACCAGAGCCGGAACACCAGCTCGGCGACGAACGACACGATGCCGGCAATGATGACCGCGATCACCATCATGCGCACGTCGCCGTTGCGAATATGCGTGAGTTCATGGCCGAGCACCGCCTCGATCTCGGCGTCGTTGAGCCGGCCGAGCAGGCCCGACGTGATGGAGATCGAATATTGCTTCTCGTTCATGCCGGAGGCGAACGCGTTGAGCGCGTCGGACTCCATCACCTTGAGCTTCGGCATGGTGATGCCGCGCGAGATGCAGAGATTTTCCAGGATATTGTAGAGCCGCGGCTCTTCGGTGCGGGTGACCTCGCGCCCGCCGGTCACGGCATCGATCATGCTTTGATGGAAAAAATAGGCGATCACGATCCACACCGCGGTGCCGATTGTGGCCAGCGGTGCGGCGGTAATGAGATCGTTCAGCGCGCGCTGCACCAGCGTGTTGACGTCGGCGTCAACCGACAACGCTTCCGCGGTCAGTGCACCGGCAAAGACGAGCACATAAACGAGAAAGAACAGGCCGATCAGAAGCGCGATCGACCGGCGCCGGTTCGATCTGATGTGGCTATAGAGCCCATAAGCGGCCATCGCGGACTACTTGCGTTCGCAATCGTGTCCTCAAAACTTGACCTGCGGCGCCTCGCCGACCGTCTTGCGCTCGTCGCCGAGATCGAAGAAGTCCTTCGGCGCGAAGCCGAGCGTTGCGGCGAACAGAGCGGCCGGGAATTTCTGAATGCCGGTATTGTATTCCTGAACCGCGTTGTTGAAGAAGCGGCGCGCTGCCGCGATCTTGTTCTCGATGTCGCTCAGTTCCGACTGCAATTGCTGGAAGTTGGCATTGGCCTTGAGATCCGGATAGGCCTCGGACAGCGCGAAGAGCTGGCGCAGCGCCCCGGACAACACGTTCTCCGCCGCCGCCTGTTGCGGCGTGCCTTGCGCGGCGACGGCGGCATTGCGTGCCTTTACAACTTCCTCGAGCGTGCCGCGTTCATGCGCGGCATAGCCCTTCACCGTTTCGACCAGGTTGGGGATGAGGTCGTGCCGTTGCCGCAGCTGCACGTCGATGTCGGCGAAGGCCTGGTTGACCCGTTGCCGCATGGATACGAGGCCGTTGTAGATCGCGACCACCCACAGCGCGACGATAACGATGATAGCCAGGACAATCAGTGTCGATGTACCCATCGGCGAAATCCTCCAGCGTCGTGCCGGGCTATGGCCCGCTTATCCCTGCGTCAGTATAGCGCCCGCTCTGGGCTCCCTAAATAGTCCGATTCACCCGTGACGTTAAGGTTAGCCGGCGATGAATATCGCGCGCTTGGCTCCCGTCGGTTAGGAATAACCGAACCAGCAAAAGGCGCGTGTCATGTCCGATCGACGTCCCGACGTTCCTTTCGACGGTGCGGAAAGCGGCGCCGTCGTTGACCAGATTCTCAACGCCGATCACGGTCGCGAGGTCAAGGTGGACGATTCCGGCTTGCTTGCCGCAAAGGACGACGACCAGCTTGCGCGCGAAATCGCCGCCATCGAGCGGGCGTCCGACGCGCTGCGCAGGGCCGACCCGGAATTGCAGTCGTGGAGCGACCTGCCGGCCGCGACGATGCAGAAGCCGCGCCCGGTGTGGTTGCTGATCGGCGTGCTGTGGCTTTCGACGGCGCTGGTGACGATCGGCGCAGTCTTCGTTATTTCAGTTCTCGTCGGCTGAAGCGCGGACTCCTCCGGTCTGGTGAAGACCGCGAGCCGACCTTTTCCGTATTCCCTTAAGCCTTGATCCAGCCCAGGCCGCAGGCGATCTGCGATCGGCCGTCAGTAGGCGTTCTGATACGCCGCGCGCGACAGCACCGTGCGCGCCATGATCTTGGTGTCGAGCCAGAGCGACCAGTTGTCGATGTAAAACAGGTCGTACTCTACCCGCTTTCGCATCTTCTCGTCGGTATCGGTCTCGCCGCGATAGCCGTTGATCTGCGCCCAGCCGGTGATGCCCGGCTTGACGTTGTGCCTTCGCGCATACTGCGAGATGCGCCGCTCGTATTCGCGGTCGTGCGACAACGCATGCGGCCGCGGACCGACCAGCGACATGTCGCCGGTCAGCACGTTGAAGAGCTGCGGAATCTCGTCGATGTTCCAGCGGCGAAGCCAGCGTCCGACCCTGGTCAGGCGCGGGTCGTCGCGCGGTCGCCTGCGCGGACCACGGCGCCGTCGTCGAGCGTGCGCATGGTGCGGAATTTGATGATGCGAAACGGCTGCTGGTTGAAGCCGTAGCGGCGCTGCAGGAAGAAGATCGGCCCGGGGCTGTCGAGCTTGATCAGGGCGGCGACAAAGAGGAGCAGCGGCGTTGTCAGCAGCAGGCCGGCGGCGGCGAACACGAGGTCGAATACCCGCTTCTGGATGATTTCGCTGCGGGTCAGCGGCCGCCGCGTCAACTGGAGACTGGCGACCGGGCCGAGCGTCGAAAGCTTGGCCTCCTCGAACTTGTAGAGGACCTGCTCGGGGCCGAGATGGATCTCGACCGGGAGCGTGAGGAAAGTCTCGGCGCAACGGTCGATGGTTTCGGTCGCCGACCACGGCAGCAGAAAGAAGATCGCGTCCGGCGCCAGGCTCCGCACGCTGGCGACCGCTTCGGCGAGATCGCGATCGAGGATGGCGCGCCGTTGTTCGGCGGGCGCGCTGGCGACGACCGGCGTCAGGAAGCGGCAACCGACGATATTGATGCCGAGCGTCCAGGGCTCGTAGCGGTTGACGAAGGCGCCGACATTGGCGCCGGTGCCGATCAGAAAGATGCGCTGCGCGGACAACAGCCCCGCGCTGCGTGCGAGCGCGGTGATGCGGACGATGAAGTAGCGCTCCACGATCAACGCGGCGAGCGTCGACGTGTAGAACAGCAGCGTCCAGGCCCGCGAATACTCGACGCTGATCTGCGCGAGAAAGCCGAGCATCAAAAGGCAGATCAGCGTCACGTTCCAGAGCTGGATCGTGCGCCGGGCATGCGGCTTGAAGCTGAAGAAATTCGGCAGCCGGTATTCGCGGCGGAACAGGTTGGAAATGGCGAAGATGCTCGCCGCCAAGAGGCCGATCTGGACGAAGGCCGAGATGATGCCGGGATTGCCGTACGCGACGAGGTGATAGACGACGCCGGTCAGGCAAGACATCGCCACGATCAGGGCGATGTCGGTCAGGAAGATCACGCCGGAAAACGTGCCGCGCGACAGCACCGCCCACCCGCGCAAGGCCCGGCTCGTCTGCGGCCGGGATGCCAGGGTGTAGTTTTGGTGGGTGTTCATCAGCACGCGTATCCGGGCCTGCTGCCCCGAATTGGGACAGTGAAGGTCGCCCAGCAGCGTGGTCGCCAAAACCATGCCAGGGCAGGCGCGCGCCGCAAGCCCGCTAACCGCTGGATCGGAACCCCGTTTTAAGATTAATAAGGCCGGCGCCAAATAGGTGGCGGGCCGATGGGAGGAATCATGAAAGGCAAGATCGCACTCGAAGAACATTTCGCTATTCCGGAGACGCTTGCCGATTCCCGTGGTTACTTTCCTGATCGCGTTTGGGAGGAAGTGAAGAGCCGGGCGCTCGATCTGCACGAGCGGCGGCTGGCGCAAATGGACCAGCACGGCATCGAGACGATGCTGTTGTCGCTCAATGCGCCGGCGGTGCAGGCCATTCCCGATACGGCACATGCCCATGACATCGCGCGCCGGGCCAACGATTATCTCGCCGAACAGGTCAGCAAGCGGCCCGACCGGTTTCAGGGGCTGGCGGCACTACCGATGCAGGATCCGGAGCTGGCGGCGCGCGAACTCGAACGCTGCGTCAAGGAGTTCGGTTTTCGCGGCGCGCTGGTCAACGGCTTTTCGCAGGTCGGCGACGCCGATACCGCCGTCTACTACGATCTGCCGCAATACCGGCCGTTTTGGGCGACGGCGGAGCGTCTCGATGTCCCATTCTATCTGCATCCGCGCAATCCGCTGCCGCGCGACGCCAAGATCTACGAGGGACACCGATGGCTGCTCGGCCCGATCTGGGCCTTCGCGCAGGAGACCGCGGTGCACGCGCTACGGCTGATGGGCTCGGGCCTGTTCGACGCGCATCCGCGGCTTCAGATCATCCTCGGCCATATGGGAGAAAATCTGCCTTTCGCCCTCTGGCGCGTCGACAACGCCAACGGCTGGATCACGGACCGAAACACCTATCCGGCGAAAAAGCCGATCCGCGAATATTTCCGCGAGAACTTCTTTGTCACGACCTCGGGCAATTTCCATACGCCGGCGCTGCTCAACGCCATGCTGGAAGTCGGCTCGGAGCGGATCATGTTCTCGACCGACTGGCCGTTCGAGAACATCGATCATGCTGCGAACTGGTTCGATACCTGCCCGATCAGCGAGAACGATCGTCTCAAGATCGGCCGCACCAACGCGCGGCGTTTGTTCAAGCTCGGGAACGACTGAGCCGCGAACGGCGCGAGGCGATCAGCTCGCCTCGCGCAGTTTCACCGCGCCTTCGAGATCGACCGACACCAGTTGCGACACGCCGCGCTCGGCCATGGTGACGCCGTAGAGCCGGTTCATTCGCGCCATGGTGATCGGATTGTGGGTGATGATCACGAAACGCGTGTCGGTCGAGCGGGTCATTTCGTCGAGCAGGTCGCAGAAGCGCTCGACATTGTAGTCGTCGAGCGGCGCATCGACCTCGTCGAGCACGCAGATCGGCGCCGGGTTGGTGAGGAACACCGCGAAGATCAGCGCCAGCGCGGTGAGCGCCTGTTCGCCACCCGACAACAGCGACAGCGTCGCCGGCTTCTTGCCGGGCGGCTTGGCCAGGATTTCAAGGCCGGCTTCCAGCGGGTCGTCGCTCTCGATCAGTTGCAGCTCGGCGGTGCCGCCGCCGAACAGCTCGCTGAACAGCTTCTGGAAGTTGGTGTTGACCGTCGCGAACGAAGCGAGCAGGCGTTCGCGCGCCTCGCCATTGAGGCTGTGGATGCCTTGCCGCAGCCGCCTGATGGCCTCGATGAGGTCGTCGCGCTCGGCGGTCAGCTTGGTGTGCTGTGCCTCGACTTCGTTAAGCTCCTGCTCGGCGAGCAGGTTGACGGACCCCAGCCGCTCACGCTCGCGCCTGATGCGATCGAGCCTCGATTCGACGTCGGCGATCTCCGGCAGTTCTTCTTCCGCTTTGATCTCAGCAATCTCTGCGGCGCCCGCCGGCTCCACGTCCAATAGATCGCGGATTTCATGCTCGATGTCGGCAAGGCGGCGATTGGCGCCGTCGCGGCGCTCCTCGGCGCGCGCCGCTTCGGTGCGGGCCTCGCCGACGGCTTCGAGCGCCGCGCGCGCCGCCTTGTCGGCGGCGGCAAGCTCGGTCTCGCCCGCCGCCAGCCGGTCGGCGGCTGCGCTGCGCGCGGCCGTTGCCGTCTCGACCTCGCCGATCAGGGCCTGGCGCTGGGTGGCGAATTTCTCCGGCGCGGCGTCCAGTCCGCTCCGCTCGGTCCGCGCTTCCTCGTTGCGCTGTTCGATCGTGACGATCTGCGCGGCCGCGTTATTCTTCCGCTCATCCCACGCGGCGCGCTCGCCGGTGATCGCTTGAAGCCTGCGGTCGGCCCGCTCGGCGTCGCGTGCGATGGCCTGCGCTTCGACCCGGACCTCGGCCAGCGCCGCGCGGTCCTTGGCGATGTCCTCATTGACCTGGGCGAGCCTGGCTTCGAGATCGGCGGTGGCGGGCAGCGCGGCGAGCGCTTTCTCCGCTTCGCCGCGCGCGGCTACGGTCTCGTCGCGGCCGGCGGCGGTCCGCTGCTTCGCTTCCTTGAGTGCCGAAATGCGGGCGGCGTTGCGGCTGATCTCGCGCTCGGCGGCGGCGTGCTCTTCGCGCGTGGTATCGGTCCGGTGCTGCGCTTCCCGCCAGCGCGCGCGGGCTTCGGTCTCCGCCGCGACCGCCGTCGCGAGCGCGGCTTCGGCCGCTTCGACAACGCGGTGCTTGGCTTCGACTTCGCTGCGGGCGGTCGCGAGTTCGCCCTCGATCGATTGTAGCCGGCCGCGTTCGGCGAGCCGCCGTGCCGCTCCGGTCGGCGCGTGCGCGGCAACGGCAAAGCCGTCCCAGCGCCAGAAATCGCCGTCGCGCGACACCAGCCGTTGGCCCGGCTTGAGCGCCGCCGCGAGGCCCGGCCCGGCGGCGCGTTCGACAACGCCGATCTGGGCCAGCCTGCGGGACAGTTCCGCAGGTGCTTTCACAAAGAGCGATAGCGGCTCTGCGCCTTCAGGCAGCGCCGGATCGGCCGGATCGATCGCCGCGCCCGCCCAGCGCATCGGCGCAGAGGGATCGATCGGCGCATCGAGATCGTCGCCGAGAGCGGCGCCGAGCGCTTTCTCGTAACCCTTGGTGACGTTGAGCGCGTCGGTCACCGGCGGCCACAGATTCTTGTTCTCGACCGCAAGGAGCTTGCCGATGGTCTTCGCTTCGGTCTCCAGCCGCTGCACGCCGCGTTCGGCGGCGGCGAGCGGAGCGCGGGCGGCGTCGAGTTCGGCGCGCGCCTGCGTGTGCGCGACCTCCGCTGCTCGCGCGGCGCTCTCCGCTTCGGCGAGTTCGGCCTGCGCGGTCGCGAGCGCCGCGGCCAAAGCGGGAAGATCGGGCTCGCCGCTGCCGGTCGCGGCAAGGCCGGCATCGATGTTCGCGAGTTCGGCTTCCAGCCGTTCCGCGCGCTGCGCGTGATCGTGCAGCGCCGTTTGAAGCTGATTGCGCTGCGCCGTCAGGTCGGCGAGCGCCCCGGTCGAACTCGGCAAACGATTTCTCCGATACCGCCAAGGCGGCCTCGGCCTGCGCCAGACGATCGTTGACGCCGCTAAGCTGCGCCGCGCTCGTCTGCGCTTCGGCCCGCAGCATCGTCTCCTCGGCGTCGAGGCGTTCGAGCGCGGCGGCGGCGTCGGCCGCCAGCGTCCGCTCGCGCGCCAGATCGGCCGCGAACTGCTCGAGCCGGCGATCGAGTTCGCCGATCCGCTCCTTGGCGCGCGCTTCTTCGCGCTCCAGCGCATCGCGGGCAACAAGGAGGCGTTGCAAAGCCGCGGCGGCGGTGGCTTCCGCCTCGCGCAAGGCTGGAAGTCCGGCTGCGACATCGGTCTGCCGCGTCGTCGCGACGGTCTGCTCGCTGGTGCGCTCGGCGACGACGCGGACCGCCTCGTCCTTGCTACGTTCGGCGTCGAAGACTTCGGCCTTCACCGCGGTCCAGCGCAGGTGGAACAGCAACGCCTCGGTGCGGCGGACCTGTCCGGAAATATTGCGATAGCGCGCGGCCTGCCGGGCCTGGGTCTTGAGCGAAGCGATCTGCGCGGCGAGCTGGCCGATGACATCCTCGGCCCGGGCAAGATTGTGCTCTGCGGCCTTGAGCCGGAGTTCTGCTTCGTGACGGCGCGCGTGCAGGCCGGAAATGCCTGCCGCCTCTTCGAGCACGCGGCGGCGCTGGTCGGGCCGGGCCTGGATGATTTCGCCGATGCGGCCCTGATGGACCAAAGCGGGCGACCGCGAGCCGGTCGAGGCGTCGGCGAACAGGACGGTGACGTCGCGGGCGCGCACCTCGCGGCCGTTGACGCGGAAGACCGAGCCTTGCTCGCGCATGATGCGGCGCGACACTTCAAGCGCGTCCGCCTCGTTGAACGCCGCCGGCGCCTTGCGGTCGCTGTTGTCGACCATGACGCTGACTTCGGCGTGGTTGCGCGCCGGGCGACCGGTGTTGCCGGAGAAGATCACGTCGTCCATTTCGGAGGCGCGCATGGCCTTGTAGGAGGCCTCGCCCATGACCCAACGCACGGCTTCGACGAGGTTGGACTTGCCGCAGCCGTTCGGACCGACCACGCCGGTCAAGCCGGGTTCGATCTCGAAGTCGGTGGGTTCGACGAAGGATTTGAAGCCGATCAAACGTAGGCGCGTGAGCTTCATTCGCGTCTTGTTTCCGTTTTTCTGCCGCGGCGATGAAGGAATCGCAGTCGACTCATGCCCTTAGGCCTGAGTCGGGGGTGCCGCATCGGCGCGGAGAATGAATCGTCGGGCCTGTCAGCGCAACAGTCCCGCGGCGTTATCCAGACCTTCCGTCCGTCCATCCCCGGCGGAACTGCCTATGCGGCCGGTTGGCGGCCGCCTGCAAGGTCAAAAAAGCCTTATCCTTCCTTGAGATAAGGGTCGATGGCCTTTGCCAAAGCGTCGATCGACTGGTCGCCGCTCAGCTTCTGGCCGTTGACGAAAAAGGTCGGCGTGGAATTCACCCCGAGCTTTTCGGCGGCGCGGTCGCGCACGTCCTGGATGCCATCGAGCACCTTCTGATTCGCCAGACAGGCGTCGAAAGTCTCCTGGGTAAAGCCGAATTGCTTGGCGATAGCCCGGAGCGGCTCGATCGGCTTTTCCACCATCCAGTCGCGCTGCTTGGCGAACAGCGTTTCGATGACTGGCATGAATTTGTCGTTCCCGGCGCAACGCGCCAGCATGAAGCCGGCCGCGGCAAGTGCATCCAGCGGGAATTCGCGGAATATGAAGCGTACCTTCCCGGTATCGATGTAACGCTTCTGCAATTCGGGGAAGGTCGTCTCGGAAAAGTGCGCACAATGTGGGCAGGTCATCGAAGCGTATTCGATGATCGTCACCGGCGCTTTGTCCGATCCCAGTACGACGTCGCCGTCGGGGCCGGCTTTGGCCAGTATCTCCTTGTCGGTCTCGTCCGCCCTGGCTTGCCGCAGCGAGTGTGGGGAGAATGTTCCAGCACCGGCCAAGGCGAAGGCCGCGGTAGCCGAAAGCGCACGACGACGGGTAAGCGTCAAGGTCTACTCCTGCATCCTGATGGCAAATGGTGCGGCACGAATGTGGCAGCAGCGCGCCGTTTCGCCAAGGCCTCGGTTTGTATCCGGCCCGCTTGTATCAGGCCCGGCTCTACCTGGCCGTATTCTACTTGGCTCGGTCCAACGGGGTGCGCTTGATCGCCGCGCCAAGCCTCGCCAGCGCCTGCCTCAGATCGTCGTCCTCCACCTCCGGCATGCCCGCGGCGATGCGCGCGGCCGCTTCGGGATCGGCGGATCGGATCGGCCGGCGGGGAAGCCGCCGGATGGGAGCCTGCCGCAACGCGATGCGTTCCACCGCGCGCCAGCCGAGGAAGCGATTGACGCGTTCGCAGATGAGGTCCGCGAGGTGCTGGATCTCGATCGCGGCGGGACCCTCGACGCGCAGGATGAGCGTTCCCGGCGGCCGGACGCCGGCTTCGTCGGCGCGGGGCCATTGGATTTTGAGGGGCTCGCTATGCGCCGCGATTTCAGCGCCGGCGATCTCGGTCCAGCGCGTCACCAATTCGGCCGAGGCAAAGCCCTGGCGCTTGAACGTATCGCCGACCACCTTGCCGAGCAGGTCGCGCAAGGGCTTCGCCGGCGAGCGGTGGGGCTTGTTCACGGTGGCAAGAGTGCCGCTTAATTGCGCGAACTTCAAATCCACGGCACGCGTGCATCCTTGGGCGAGACGGAAGCGGACATGACGGCAGCAGCGAAGGCGCCGGGGCGGCAGCGTGCGAAGGCCGCCGGGTCCAATTCAGTCCCGCAACCGGCCGCGCTGCTCGCCTGGTTCGACCGCCACGGCCGGACCTTGCCGTGGCGGTCGAAAAGCGGTGAACGGCCCGATCCTTACCGCGTCTGGCTCTCCGAGATCATGCTGCAACAGACGACGGTCCGCGCCGTCGGCCCCTACTACGCCCGCTTTCTGGAGCGGTGGGGCGACGTGCGCGCGCTCGCCGCGGCGCCGCTCGACGACATTCTCAAGGCCTGGGCGGGGCTCGGCTATTACGCCCGCGCCCGCAATCTGCACGCCTGCGCGCGGGCGGTGGTCGAACGGCACGGCGGCGAATTTCCGGCCGCCGAAACATCCCTGCGCGCGCTGCCCGGCGTCGGCGACTATACGGCCGCCGCGATTGCCGCGATCGCATTCGATGCGCCGGCAAGTCCGGTGGACGGCAATATCGAACGTGTCGTCGCGCGGCTCTTCGCCGTTGCCGTTCCGCTGCCGGGCGCGAAGGCCGAATTGCGACGATTGGCGCGCGAATTGTTTCCGCAAGCGCGGGCCGGAGATTTCGCCCAGGCGCTGATGGACCTCGGTGCCACGATCTGCACGCCGAAGAAGCCGGCCTGTGCCCTGTGCCCCTGGAACGAAAGCTGCCAGGCCCGCGCCCGCGGTGACGCCGACACGTTTCCGCGCCGCGTGCCGAAGCGTGAAGGCGCCCTCCGGCGCGGCGCTGCTTTCGTCGCATGGCGCGCGGACGGCCATGTGCTGGTGCGGACGCGCCCGCCGCGCGGTCTGCTTGGCGGCATGACGGAAGTGCCGACGACCGAATGGTCGAAGGATTTCGACGACAGCGAAGCACTCCGCGATGCCCCTCGGTTTTCAGAGCGCGGCGCGGACAAAAACGAAATTCGCTGGCATCGGCGTGCCGGCGTCGTGCGGCACGTATTCACGCACTTCCCGCTGGAACTTGCGGTCTATGTGGCGGAGGTTTCGGCCGATGCGCGCGCGCCCGGCGGCATGCGCTGGATTGCGATCGCGGAGATCGGCGGCGAGGCGTTGCCGAGCCTCATGCGCAAGGTTCTGGCGCATGCGCTGGGGGAGGGGGGCGAAACTACTCCACGCCCATCTCGGCGCGCACCTTCGCGCGCAGCGCGTCGATAACGGTGAGGCCCTGCGGGGTTTCCACGTGCCAGAAGGTCCAGCCGTTGCAGGCTTCGAGGCCTTGCGCCAGAGCGCCAATGCGATGGATCGAGCCGACCGCTTCGCCAAGCGCGATCGCGCCGTCGGCGCGCACCAGGGCGCGATGGCGTTTGCGGGCGTCGACGAGCTTGATCCCGGGAGTCACCAGGCCGCGCTCGAGCAGCGCCGAGAACGGCACGCGCGGCGCCTCGCGCGCGGTCATGAACGTTGCGAGCGCGGGCTCGGGCAAAGGCTCGGTGCCGGCAATCCGCTGCTCGGCGGCCGCGGCGTATTCGGCGAGGCGCTCGATGCCGAGGAACCGCCGTTGCAGCCGGTGAGCAACGGCGCCGGTCGTGCCGGTGCCGCAGAACGGGTCGAGGACGAGGTCGTCGGGCCGCGACGCCGCGAGAATGACACGGGCCAGCAACGCTTCCGGCTTTTGGGTCGGATGCAGCTTCTTGCCGTCATCGCCCTTGAGCCGCTCTTCCCCGGTGCAGAGCGGAATGAGCCAATCCGAGCGCATCTGGACGTCGTCGTTGCCCGCTTTCAGCGCCTCGTAATTGAACGTATAATTCCTTTTCGAGGCGTCACGAGCGGCCCAGATCAGGGTCTCGTGCGCATTGGTGAAGCGGCGGCCGCGGAAATTCGGCATCGGGTTCGATTTGCGCCAGACGATGTCGTTGAGGATCCAGAAGTCGAGGTCCTGGAGGATCGTACCGACGCGGAAGATGTTGTGGTAAGAACCGATGACCCACAGCGTGGCGCTTGGCTTCATCACGCGGCGGCAGGCGGTGACCCAGGCGCGGGTGAAATCGTCATAGGCGGCGAAACTGGAGAACTTGTCCCAATCATCGTCGACGGCATCGACGCGCGAATCGTCGGGACGCTTGAGGTCGCCATGGAGCTGCAGATTGTACGGCGGATCGGCGAACACCAGATCGACGGAAGCGGCGGGAAGTTTCGCCATTTCGGCAACGCAATCGCCGACGACGATACGCGCGGATGCGCCGGACTGAAAACTCACGCGGGGCGCCCTTACGGACGCCCCGCGACGCGACACAACCATGACTCAAAACTCTGACTCAGGCGACGCTATCGGCGACGCGGGACCTACAACCGACAAACAGATGATGCCCCGGCAAGGTAAAAATCGGCTTAATTAAAACGTCGTCGTACTAGGCAATAAATGCCGGGAAATGTTTGGTTAATTACATTCCGCACCGGCCGATCGGGCGGCTTGAAATGAAACAAACAAACCAGAACGGGCGATGGATTTGCGAAGGAGAATGACAGATGCGTACCGATGATTTCCGTCCCAGCGACAATGTCGAAGACAATCGCGGAGCGAGCGGGTCGCGCGGCGGATTGCCGGGCGGAGCGGGCGGCCTGGGTATCGGAACGGTGATCGTCATCGGGCTGATCAGCTGGTATTTCGGCATTGATCCGAGCGTGCTGCTCAACGGCGCGCAGATTCTCACCGGCGGTGGATCGACCACGGAGCAGACCAGCCCGGCGCCGCCGGTCACTCCGGGGACGCCGACCGACGCGACCGGCAAGTTCGTCGCTCTGGTGCTCGGCGATACCGAGGATCGGTGGACCGAAATTTTCTCGGCGGCCGGCAAGACCTATCATCCGCCGAAGCTGCGTCTGTTCTCGGGGTCCGAACCGACGCCCTGCGCGATGGCGCAGTCGGCCATGGGGCCGTTCTACTGTCCGCGCGACCAGCGCATCTATCTGGATACGTCCTTCTTCGACGATTTGCAGAAAAAGTTCGGCGGCTGCTCGAACAACAACGCCTGCAAATTTTCCGAGGCCTATGTGATCGCGCATGAGGTCGGGCATCACGTGCAGGACGAGCTTGGCATCCTTCCCCGCGTCATGCAGGCGCAGCAGGCGTCGGCGAGCAAGGTCGAGCGCAACGCGCTGCAAGTGCGCGTCGAGCTGCAGGCCGATTGTCTAGCCGGCGTTTGGGCGAACCGGGCGCAGCAGAAGCACCGCTTCCTTGATCCCGGCGATGTCGATCAGGCCCTGCAGACGGCGTCTGCGATCGGCGATGACCGCCTGCAACGGGAGACGCAAGGCTATGTGGTGCCGGACGCCTTCACGCACGGCTCGTCCGAACAGCGCAAGCGCTGGTTCATGAACGGATTCAACTCCGGCAACGTCAACGCCTGCGATACGCTTTCGGCGACCTCTTTGTAGTATAGTGGCAAAATTGTTGGTCTCCGCTTTGCCGGGGATCGACGCACGATCAAGTCGTAAGGGCTTCCCATGCCTGGGATCGATGGCAGCAAGGAATTCGTCCCGCTCAAGATCGCGGTGCTTACGGTTTCCGACAGTCGCAGTCTGAAGGATGACAAATCCGGGGCCTTGCTGGTGCAGCGCATCGCCGCTGCCGGTCACTTCGTCGCCGAGCGCAGCATCGTGCCGGACGACATCGAGGCGATCCAAGGCCGGGTGAAAATGTGGATCGCCGATCCGGTCATCGACGTCATCATCACCACCGGCGGCACTGGATTTACCGGCCGCGACGTCACCCCCGAAGCGGTCGAGCCGTTGTTCGACAAGAGAATGGATGCGTTCTCGGCGCTGTTCCTGGTCGTGAGTTTTCCCAAGATCGGCACGTCGGCAATCCAGTCGCGGGCGACCGGGGGCGTTGCCGGCACGACCTACATTTTTTGCCTGCCGGGTTCGCCGGGCGCCTGCAAGGACGCCTGGGACGAAATTCTGGTGCACCAGCTCGATTACCGCTATGGGCCGTGCAACTTCGTGGAGATCATGCCGCGGCTCGACGAGCATCTGCGGCGCCCGAAGACGCAGACCCGATCGGGCTGACGGGATCCGGCGGCGTTACCGTCCGCGGGTTTTCGCGCCTGCAAATTACAAATCCATATCCCAGTGCTCGCTCACCACGGCGTGGCCCCAGCGCCGGTGCCGCTCCGAGCGCGTCAGCGTAAAGCCGGCCTTGCGGTAGATGTGGCGCGCCGCCGTGAGCACGCTGTGAGTCCACAGCGTGATTTTTTTATAGCCCGCACGCCGGGCGAAGCGGATGCTTTCGTCGGTGAGCCTTGCGCCGAGGCCGAGTCCGCGCGCTTTCGGGTCCACCAGCAGAAGACGGATTCGCGCAACGCTCTCGTTCTCTTTCGCCAGTATGATCGAGCCGACATTCTCGCCGTTGATCTCGGCAATCCAGCAGCGCTCGCGCCTGGCGTCGCAGGTGTTGACGTAATCGGCGACGATCTGCGCGCAAACACCTTCGAACGGCGCGGTCCAGCCATACTCCTCGCCGTAAAGCTCGGCGTGGCGTTTGACGATCCAGCCGAAATCGCCCGGCCTGGCCGCGCGCAGCATATATTTTCGCTCCGGCGCGGGATCGTGTTTCGCGGCGCCGCCGAGCAGCGTTTCGATCGTGCTCATGGCCGCGATCAGCCGGTCCTGGTCGCCGCGAGACAAGCTTCTCCAGCGTCGCCGCGGTATCGTGCTGCGAGCGCCGTTCCAGCGGAGCGAACGCCTTTCTGCCGCCCGGCGACAGCGCCAGATGGCGCTGCCGGGCGTCGCTTGCGGACGCCTTTCGCGCAATCAATTTGCGCTTTTCGAGACTGAGCAAAGTCCGGCTGAGATAGCCGGCGTCGAGGTCGAGCGCGCGGCCGATGTCGCTTGCGCTCGGTGCGTCGCCGTTGGCGATCTCGTAAAGCACCCGCGCCTCGCCGAGCGAGTACGGGCTGTCGAGATAGGTCTTGCGCAACACGCCGAGTTGCCGCGTGTAGAAACGGTTGAAGCGGCGGACGGCGGCGATGCGCTGCTCGCGATCGCGGACGGTCATGCAGCCAGCGTCAACCAGATACTTGACTAAGTCAAGTATCTGGCCGGCCGACCTGGAAGGCGCTCGTCGAGAGCAACGCGATCCGGCGCCGGCCGATGCGGCGCAGGAGATCGGTCTCGGGATCGTCGGCGCGTTCGGAATGTCCCCCGATCCGTTCGTAGAAATCTTGCGAGATGATGAGGCCCTGCTCCGGGCGCGGCCGTCCGCCTAGTGCGGCAACGAATTGCGAGAAGGCTTCGCCGATCCCCGATCGCGCCGGCGCCGCCCGCCGGAACACGGCGGCGCCGAAATCGCGCGCCGGCTGTTCGACGAAACTCCGGGCATCGCCGACCCAGGGCGTGTCGAGAACAGTCCCCGGCCGCAGGAACAAGAGCCACGGTGCGCGCGCCGACGCCACCGCATGCTTCAGGCGTTTTCCGAGCGAACCTTCGACCGCGAGAAAATTGCAGCCGGCGACGTCGGCCACCGCTGCAGTCTCGTCCACGGAGCCGGCATCGGCCACCACGACCTCGGTGATAAGGCCGGCCGTTGCGCCCGAAACCAGCGGAACAAGTGTCCGCACCAGCGCCCGTTCCGAATCGAGGGTTGCGATGATGACGCTCAGCATTCGCGACCGATCGTGGCGCCCCGGCGTCCAAGGTATGCGGCTCGCGCACACTTACGGCCAAAGACCACGGTTTCAAAGCGTTTCCGAACTCACGGAGAATTGTTCTTGTTTTGTTCTATGGCGCGCATTATTCTCGGTCCATGACCCGATCGTCCGTTGTCAGACGCCCGCCGGCGCCGCTGCCCTCCGCGCCGGCGGGCGAGTTGGGAACCGCCGTCGGCGGTGAGCGCCGGCGCGGCCGCGGCGCGCACTCGAACGCTTCCGGCCGCTACGAGACGCTGGCGCGCGTCGCCTTCGACGACGGCTGGCAGAACATCGACGACCTGCCGCCGTTCCAGACCAGCGTGACGGTCGATGCGACGCGCAAGATCATTACCCGCAATGATTCGCCCGACATTTCGTTCGACCGCTCGATCAATCCCTATCGCGGCTGCGAGCACGGCTGCGTCTATTGCTTCGCGCGGCCGACGCACGCTTATCTCGGCCTGTCGCCGGGCCTCGATTTCGAATCCAAGCTGTTCATGAAGCCGAATGCGCCGGAATTGCTCGAGCGCGAATTGGCGGCGCCCGGCTATGTGCCGAAGGTCATCGCCATCGGCACCAACACCGATCCCTATCAGCCGGTCGAGCGCCGGCATCAGATCATGCGCCGCATTCTCGAAGTGCTGGAGAACTCCGGGCCATCCGGTCGGCATCGTCACCAAATCGGCTTTGGTCGCTGCGCGATATCGACATCCTCGCCCGCATGGCCAAGCGCGACCTGGTGAAGGTGGCCATCTCGGTGACGACGCTTGATGGCAAGCTGGCGCGCACCATGGAGCCGCGCGCTTCGGCGCCGCCGCGCCGGCTCGAGGCGCTGCGCGCGCTGGTCAATGCCGGGGTTCCGACGTCCACGCTGGTGGCGCCCGTCATCCCGGCGCTCAACGATGCCGAGATCGAGCGGATCCTCGAAGCGGTCGCCGCTACCGGCGTGCGCCATGCCGGATATGTGCTGCTGCGCCTGCCGCTCGAAGTCCGCGACCTGTTCCGCGAATGGCTGATGGCGAATTTTCCCGACCGCTACCGCCATGTGTTCAAGCTCATCCGCGATATGCGCGGCGGCAAGGACTACAATTCCACATTTGGCGCTCGCATGACCGGCAAGGGACCGATCGCGTGGATGATCGGCCGCCGTTTCGAAGTTGCCTGCGAGCGCCTGGGCTTCAACATAACAAGCGTAAAGACCACGACCGCGCATTTCCGCCGGCCGCAAGCCGCCTCAGCGCAGCTCAGCCTGTTCGGCTGAACGCGCCACGGCGCTGCCGCTGGCTATCCCCGCAATTCTCGCGCAGGTGCGGTTCGCATTGCGGACGTGATCGTGCCGTGGTCATCATGGCCGCATGAGTCGTACCGAAAAGCCGGCGCGGTTGCCGCTCGACGAGGAGATCATCCGGCCGACGTTCCGCCGCGAGCGCTCCGCGCTCAAGCGCGGCGTGTGGCCGGTGGCCGGATGCGACGAGGCGGGCCGCGGGCCGCTGGCCGGGCCGGTCGTTGCCGCGGCGGTCATTCTCGATCCCGACAATGTGCCGCGGGGGCTCGACGATTCCAAACGGCTGACGCCGGCGCGGCGCGAGGTGCTCTACGAGCGCATTTGCGCGCGGGCGCATGTCGCGGTGGCCATGGCGCCGCCGTGGCGGATCGATCGCGACAACATCCTGCGGGCCTCGCTGTGGGCGCTGGCGCGCGCCGTTGCTTCGCTGCCGTTGAAGCCGCGTCTCGTCTTCGTCGATGGCCGCGACCGTATCGAAGCCAGTTGCGACTGCCAGGCCGTGATCGGCGGCGACGGGCTCGTGGCGTCGATCGCCGCTGCGTCAATCGTCGCCAAGGTGACCCGCGACAGGCTGATGGCCCGCTTGGGCGCGGCGCATCCCGGTTACGGTTTCGAACGCCACATGGGCTACAGCGTGCCGGAACATTTCGCGGCGCTCGACCGGCTCGGTCCGACAATTCATCACCGCCGGTCGTTCGCGCCGGTCGCGGGATCGCTCGCCGACCTGTTGGACGAGGCCGGCGACGCTTTCGCGGCCGAATTGCCCCTGTCGGCTTGACCCGCTCGTTCTTGCCCTTCACAGGGTAGGAAAAGAATTGGCGGCTCCGTCCCATGCCCCCGGGGGAGAGGGGTTGGGAGCTATTCAACTAAAATCATTTCCGAACTGCTGTTCCTCCCGCGCGGGGCCCGATGTTTCACGTACCCCTTTACGTCGAAGGTCTGCGTTCACGGCCCCTGCTGGTGTTCTGGCTGGCCGCCCTGTTGCAAGCCGTGCTGTGGCTCGCGGTGCCGATGCTGTTCTACGCGGCACCGCCCGAGGAACTGGGGCGCATCCTCGCGATCGGTCACGAACTCCAGACCAACGGCGATTTCGGCCCGCCGCTTGCTTACTGGCTCGCGGAGATCGCATTTCGCGCCGCCGGATTGTTCGGCGTCTATGCCCTCGCCCAGATTTGCGTGGTCGCCACCTACTGGTGCGTGTTCGCGCTTGGCCGCTCGATTGTCGGCGCGACGCACGCGGCCATGGCGGTGTTGCTCATGGTCGGCATTTTTGTGTTCACCGTGCCGACGCCGAATTTCGGTCCGCCGATATTGGCGATGGCGCTGTGGGCGGCCGCGTTGTTGTTCTACTGGCGCGCCGTCGCCCAACGCCGCGGCGAATACTGGTATGCGCTTGCCGGCGCGGTTGCGCTGCTGCTTATCACCAGCGAGGGCGCGCTTATTCTGCTGGGCGTCCTGATCCTGTTTACCGCCGCCACCGAGCGAGGGCGCGCGGTGGTCCGCAGCATCGAAGCGTGGATTGCCGCGGCCGTCGTTGTGGCCATGGTGTTTTGGCATTTCGGTCTGCTTCAACGCGCGGGGCTTCTCACCATCGGGCCGGTGATCGACCGGCTGCGCGTCGCCGGGATCGCCGGCGCGAACACCGCGGCCTCGCTGCGGTTGCTTGGCGCGCTCGTTCTCGCCCATGCCGGTCTTGCCGTACTGGTGCTGCTCGCGGTCGGCTGGCCGCGGACCCGGCTGGTCCCGGCGCCCGCCATCGCGCGCCCGCCGCCGGCTCCCTTTGCGCTGACTTTCGTCAGAACATTCGCCCTCGTGCCGGCCTTGCTGGCGACGATCGTGACCGTACTGGTCGGCGCTCCGTCACCGATCGGAGGCGCCGCGCCGCTCCTGGTGCTCTCGGGACTGGCCGTCATCGTCGCCGCCGGCAACAGCGTCGAGCTTCATCATCAGCGCATCCTCGGCCAAACCTGGGCCGGTCTTCTGTTCGTGCCCGCGATCCTCGTGCCGATCGTGATTGCGGTTCTGCCCTGGACGACCGGCACGGAACTCAAGGTCGCGCAGCCGGCCGGGGCGATGGGACGCTTCTTCGCCGAGAGCTTTGCGCGCCGGACCGGACAGCCGCTGGCGATCGTCAGCGGCGACACGCGTCTCGCCGAGCTGGTGGCGCTCGCCGCGCCGAGCCGGCCGAGCGTTTATTTCGATACCGAGCCCCAGCACTCGCCCTGGGTCACTCCGGAGACCATTCGCAAGAAGGGCGCCGTGGTGGTGTGGCAGGCGGCCGATACCAATCCGGCGCCGCCTCCGGAGATCAAGGCGCGCTTTCCCGATCTCGTTCCCGAAGTGCCGCACACTTTCGCACGGCCGGTACGCGGCCGGCTGCCGCCGCTGCTGATCGGATGGGGCGTGATCCGGCCGGCGCAATAGCCGATAATTGCGCTCGCGAGCGCTTACGCCGAAAGCGCTTTCTTGATCGCCAGAAAATCCCGCCAGGCAAATCGCTTCTGCAAGGGACTGCGCAGCAGGAAGGCGGGATGGAAGGTCGCGAGCGCGCGTATCTCCCGCGCGCCGGTGTCGAATTTGAACCAGCGCCCGCGGGTGCGCGTGATCCCTTCCCTGGTGCCGAGCAGCGTCTGCGTCGAGGGCTGACCAAGACACACCAGGATGTCGGGATTGGCGAGTTCGATCTGGCGCCGGATGAACGGCAGGCAGGTGGCGGTCTCCTGCGGCGTCGGCGTGCGATTGCCGGGCGGACGCCAGGGCACGACGTTGGCGATATAGACCTGCGTGCGATCGAGCCCGATGGCTCCCATCATCAGGTCGAGCAATTTTCCCGAGCGGCCGACGAAGGGAATGCCGGCGATATCTTCATCGCGCCCCGGCGCTTCGCCGACGAACATGACGCGTCCTTCGGGATTGCC
Source organism: uncultured Alphaproteobacteria bacterium (assembly GCA_963850245.1). Taxonomy (GTDB): domain Bacteria; phylum Pseudomonadota; class Alphaproteobacteria; order Rhizobiales; family Xanthobacteraceae; genus BOG-931. The sequence goes on from CAWKLA010000010.1 coordinate 177,190, forward strand.
GTCGGCGAAAACGAGCTGCGTTGCGGTGGTCCGGAGCATGCAGCCGTCGAAAGTCTCGAGCAGCCCGCGCAGCGTTTCGAGATTTTCGGCGCTCCGGGCAGCCTCGCGGGCCGATACGATCGCGGCTTCCGGCGACGGCGGCGCCGCGGCTGCTGCCAATGTGGCCTCTCCGGCGAGGGGTGGGTCGGATCGCCGCGGCCTGTCGGGAGAGGGGGCCTCTCGCGACGGTGTCGCCGGGCCTTTGGCCCTGACCGCTTCACTATCGGGCCTCGCCCTTTCGGCAGACGGAACAATTTGCGGAGCGTCGGCGAACCGGTCGATGGGCGTCTCGCCAATAACCGCGTCCACCCCGGCATCGGCGTAAAAAGAGATAAGGTCGCGGGCGTCTCGGGTGGCGGAATTCATCGCGTGCGGTTCGATCGATGGCGACTCGCTGGAGCCTTTTCGGACCCGGCAAAGCGTGAAACACTTTGGCACCAAGTGGCGGTAAAACGGAAGCCGTCAAGATATCTCCGTTCGAAGTCACCGTGGTTACGCCAATTGCGGAGCAAGTCATGAATGCAGCGGAACTTCCCGCCCGCGAGGCGATGGAATTCGATGTCGTCATCGTCGGCGCCGGACCGGCCGGCCTTGCCGCCGCGATAAGGCTCAAGCAGATCGCGCCGGAAACTTCCGTCGTCGTCGTCGAGAAAGGCTCCGAGGTCGGCGCGCATATCCTGTCCGGCGCCGTCATCGATCCGATCGGGCTCGATCGCCTCATCCCGGAATGGCGCAATGAAGAAGCCCCGGTGCGGACCCCGGTCACCTCCGATCGCTTCTACGTGCTCGGACCGTCCGGCGCGGTTCGGGTGCCGAACCTTCTGCTGCCGCCGCTGATGAGCAATCACGGCAATTTCATCGTCTCGCTCGGCGACGTTTGCCGCCACCTCGGGCAGAAAGCGGAGGCGCTTGGGGTCGAAATCTATCCGGGTTTCTCCGCCGCCGAACTGTTGTTCGAGAATGGTGCGGTCGCGGGCGTCGCCACCGGCGACATGGGCATCGGCAAGGACGGACAACACAAGGCGGGCTTCGCCCGCGGCATGGAACTGCGCGCCAAATACACGCTATTTGCCGAAGGCGCGCGCGGCAGTCTTTCGAAAGTGCTGATCGAGAAATTTGGGCTGGCGAACGGCCGGCAACCGCAGAAGTTCGGAATCGGGATCAAGGAACTGTGGCAGGTCGCGCCCGAGAATTTCCGCGCCGGTCTCGTGCAGCACACGATGGGCTGGCCGCTCGGCAATGCCACCGGTGGCGGTTCGTTCCTCTACCATTTCGGTGATCATCTCGTGGCGGTCGGCTTCGTCGTCCACCTCAACTATCAAAATCCGTATCTGTCGCCGTTCGAGGAGTTCCAGCGCTTCAAGACGCATCCGCTGGTGCGCGACACGTTCACGAATGGCAAGCGGATTTGCTACGGCGCGCGCGCGGTCACCGAAGGCGGCTGGCAATCGGTGCCGAACCTGGTTTTCCCCGGCGGCGCCCTGGTCGGCTGCGCCGCGGGTTTCATGAACCTGCCGCGCATCAAGGGCAGCCACAACGCCATTCTGTCCGGCATGCTCGCAGCCGAGAGTGTCGCGGTGGCGCTTGCGGGCGGACGCTCGCATGACGAGCTCACCAGCTACGACGCAGCGTGGCGCGGTTCCCCGATCGGCCACGATCTGTGGCGGGTGCGCAATGCCAAACCGCTATGGTCGAGGCTGGGAACCCTCGCCGGCCTGGCGCTGGGCGGCTTCGACATGTGGACCAACACGCTCGGATTTTCGCTGCTGGGCACGCTCGGTCACGGCAAGCCGGACTACGCTTCACTCAAGCCCGCGGCGAGCTGCCGGCCCATCGCTTACCCGAAGCCGGACGGCAAACTCACCTTCGACCGGCTCTCGTCGGTCTACCTGTCGAACACCAACCATGAGGAAGATCAGCCGGTCCACCTCATCGTGCGCGATCCGGCCCTGCAGAAATCGTCGGAACACGACGTTTATGCTGGTCCGTCGGCGCGCTATTGCCCGGCGGGCGTCTACGAATGGATCGAGGAAGCCGGCAAGCCGCGCTACGTCATCAACGCGCAGAACTGCGTCCATTGCAAAACCTGCGACATCAAGGATCCAAATCAGAACATCAACTGGGTGCTGCCCGAAGGCGGCGGCGGCCCGAATTATCCAAATATGTAGCGTGCTTGGGTCCCCGGGCTGCGTCGAAGCGACCGCCGCCGCTGCCGCGATTTCGCCTCCCTTCAGGCCTAGAGAGGCTTGGGTCCTTGCAGGGATATGGCAAAAGGATCATTCTTAAGCGCGCAAACGGTGTCCGGCGCTGATTCCTTTTGCCGATTTCAAGTTCGCCAATGGAGATCTCGTGATTTATTCGCTGCTGTCCCGGCGCGCTGCTATCGCTGGCGCCGTTGTTCTGTTCGGCTTGCAATCAGCGCGGGCGGAGACGCCATCGACGCAGGAAGTCGTGCATTCGACGATGACCGGCAGCTACCTGGCCGCCCGGCACGCCGGGGTCGAGCGCGATACCGCCACGGCGTCCGCCTATTACCTCAACGTGCTGAAGGGCGATCCGCGCAATGCGGAACTGCTCAGCCGGGCTTTCCTCTCCGTTCTCAGCGACGGCGAAATCGACGAGGCCGGACGGCTGGCCGACAGGCTGCTGGTGATCGATCGCAATGATCGCATCGCGCGGCTGGTCGTCGGTGTACGCGCGCTCAAGCAGAAACAATACGCGGTCGCCCGCCAGAACTTCGCGCAGTCGGTCCGCGGGCCGGTCACCGACCTGACGGCGACGCTGCTGTCGGCGTGGGCGCTTGCAGGCGCCGGCGACTCAAAGGCCGCCGTTGACACGCTCGACCATCTCGCCGGTCCGGATTGGTACGCCATCTTCAAGGACCTGCACGCCGCCATGATCCTCGATCTTGCCAACAACAAGAAAGACGCCGGCAAGCGCTACGAGCGGGCCTACAAGGCCGATCCGGTGGCGGTGCGAACCGTCGAGGCCTACGGCCGCTTCCTTTCGCGTTCCGGCAGCAAGGAAGATGCGCTGAAGGTCTACGCCGAATTCGAGAAGACGGTCCCGAACCATCCGATCGTCGTGGAAGAGGTCAAGGAGGTTACGGCCGGGGAAAAACTGCCGCTGCTTGTCGATTCACCACAGGCTGGCGCCGCCGAAGCGCTTTACGGGCTCGGCGCCTCGATCGGACGCCGCGGCGGCGAAGATTTGGCGCTGATCTATCTGCAGCTTTCGCTCTATCTCGAGCCGACGCAGCCGATGGCGCTCTTGGCGCTCGCCGATCTCTACGAAGCGATCAAGAAGCCCGATCTCGCCATCAAGGTCTATGACCGCATCCCACCGTCGTCGTCGCTCCACCGCAACGCGGAGATTCAGATCTCCTCGGACCTCGACGCGCTCGATCGCACCGACGAGGCGAAGAAGCGGCTCGAACACCTCATCGCCGAACACCCGAAGGATACCGAGGCGATCATCGCGTTCGCGAACATCCTGCGCGGCCGCAAGGAATTCGCCCAATGCGCCGACGCTTACGGCAAGGCGATAGCCGACATCGCGGTTCCCGAAAAGGCGAACTGGGTGTTGTTCTATTTCCGCGGCATTTGCTACGAGCGCTCCAAACAATGGCCGCTCGCCGAAGCGGATCTGAAAAAGGCGCTCGAGCTTTATCCCGACCAGCCGCTCGTGCTCAACTATCTCGGCTATTCCTGGGTCGATCAGGGCGTCAATCTCGACGACGGCATGAACATGATCCGCCGCGCCGTGGAGCAGCGGCCCGACGACGGCTACATCGTCAACTCGCTTGGATGGGCGAATTTCCGCATCGGCAACTACGACGAGGCGGTGAAGGAACTCGAACGCGCCGTCGAGCTGAAGCCCGAGGACTCGACCATCAACGATCACCTGGGCGATGCCTATTGGCGGGTCGGCCGGGTCCTCGAAGCGCGCTTCCAGTGGTCGCACGCCAAGGACCTGAAGCCCGAGGCGGAAGACCTGCCGAAGATCGAGGAAAAGCTCAAATCGGGGCTGCCCGACGACACGTCCTCCGCGGCTGATGCGGCCAAGGCGAAAAAGGCCGGCGACGGCGGCTAGGGACTTGCCCGTTCCGCTACTGGAAAACGCGCCGGCCAAGGTCAATCTGACGCTGCGGGTGCTGCGTCGCCGTGACGACGGCTTCCACGAGATCGACAGTCTTGTCGTCTTCGCCAGCTTCGGCGATCTCCTGAGCTTTTCCTGCGGGGGCGGCCTGTCGCTGAAGGTGAACGGGCCGAGCGCGCAAGCCGCGGGCGGGGGCGACGACAATCTTGTCCTGAAGGCCGCCCGCGCGCTCGTTGCGCGACGGCCGGATGTCACTCTCGGCGCGTTCGAGCTCGACAAGCGCCTGCCCGTGGCCGCCGGTCTCGGCGGCGGCTCGTCCGATGCCGCGGCGGCCCTGCGGGTCGTTGCCAAAGCCAACCGTCTGGCGCCCGACGATCCCGACCTCTACGCGGCGGCCCGTGCGACCGGGGCCGACGTGCCGGTTTGCCTCGATCCCCGCCCGCGGATCATGCGGGGCATCGGCGAGGTGCTTTCGCGCCCAATCACGCTGCCGCCGCTGCCGGCGGTGCTGGTCAATCCGGGCGTGGCGCTCCCGACCAAGTCGGTCTTTATGCAGTGGAAACCGACGTCGTCATCCGCGGCTGCGCTCGATGTCGCGGCGTTCGGCAACGTGAGCGACGCCAAAGAGCTTGTGCAGCTTCTGGCTGGGCAATCCAACGATCTGGAAGCGCCGGCCGTGGCCCTGCAGCCGGTGATCGCCGACGTGCTGGCAGCGTTGCGCGCGGTCGGCGGATGCGGCCTTGCGCGGATGTCGGGATCCGGTGCGACCTGCTTCGGACTGTTCGCCGGCGCCGACGAAGCGGTGGCGGCGGAAAAGCTCCTGTCGGTCAAACAACCCGGCTGGTGGGTAAAAGCGACGACCTTGGGCAGCGCGTGACGGCTAAGGCATGATCCGGAAAAGTGGTTGCCGCTCTTCCGAAAAGATCATGTTCAAACGCTTTGGCGTAATCCGTTCGCTTCGCTAGTGCGTCCGCGCGATGCAGAAATCGACCGTCTCAGCCAGCGCCGATTTCATCGGCGAATTCGGGAAACAGCGCCAGCGCATCACGCGCGATCGCGCCGTAATGGTGGGCGCGTCCGATCGTGTCCTCGAGCGCACGGTGCTTGGTCATGAGCCCGATGGCGTGTTCGAGATCGGCGTCTGTCGCCTTGCCGCGCTCCAGCGTTCGCCGCCAGAATTCGCGTTCGGCGTCGCCGCCGCGGCGGAACGCGAGCACCACCGGCAGCGTGATCTTGCCTTCGCGAAAGTCGTCGCCGACGTTTTTCCCGAGCTTTGCGGCGGCGCCGCCGTAATCGAGCACGTCGTCGATCAACTGGAAGGTGATGCCCAAATTCATGCCGAACGAACGGCACGCGGCCTGCTCGGCTTTCTGCCGCGAGGAAAGCACGGGACCGACCTCGCAGGCGGCCGCGAACAATTCGGCGGTCTTGGCGCGGATGACGGCGATGTACTCATCCTCGGTCGTCGCCGTGTTCTTGGCGGCGGCGAGCTGCATGACTTCGCCCTCGGCGATCACCGCGGCGGCCGACGACAGGATATCCAGCGCTCGCAGGCTGCCGACCTCGACCATCATCTTGAAGGCCTGGCCGAGCAGGAAATCGCCGACCAGCACGCTCGCTTCATTGCCCCAGAGCATGCGGGCGGCGAGCCGGCCGCGCCGCAACTCGCTCTCGTCGACGACGTCGTCGTGAAGCAGCGTCGCCGTGTGCATGAATTCGACCGCGGCGGCGATCTTGATGTGCCCGTCGCCGCTGTAGCCGGTCAGGCGCGCCAGTGCGAGCGTGAGCATCGGCCGCAGCCGCTTGCCACCGGAATTGATGAGATGGTTGGCGACCTCCGGGATCATCGTCACCTCGGAGCCCGTCCGCGCCAGGATCACGCCATTGACGCGCTCCATGTCGGCGGCCACGAGGTGGAGCAAAGGCTCAATCGAGGGCTTATTGGGACTCTCAAAGGGGACAACGACAGCCACGCAATTCCTCCGTGAAGGACGCGCCAGCATAGAAACGCTATGGTGATGCGGCAAGTGTGCGGACAGTCGCACCTGCGAAACCTTTCGTGAGCACGAGCGCGAGGCCGGCGCCATGGTGCAAACGATGATCACCGATTTGCCCGCAAAACCGCGGCTTTCGCACTACACGGCGTTTCCGGCTGTCGGGTTGCTTCTGCTGATCGGCGTGAAGCTCGCGGCACTCTTCCTGTTCGGCCCCACAATGATGACGGACAGCGGGGGATACATCGAGTACGCCGATCAAATTCTTTCCGGCGATTTTCTGCACGTCGATCTCGGCACGGCCGTCATTCCGATGACCCTGGCGCGACCGATAGGTTATCCGGCGGTCATCGCGCTGGCCAAGATCGTTGCCGGGGCACGCTGGCTTGGGCGGTCGTGCTGTTCCAGTTCGTGATTTCGGTGTGGGCGACGATCCTGGTCTACCGGCTGGCGCGGAGGTTCGGGCTTGGCTCTTGGGCAAGCCTTGGCGTCGCCGCGGCGCAAGCCACCGCGATGCAGTTTGTTCTCGACCAGGCCATTCTGTCCGACAGCCTGTGCGCAAGTACGACGACGGCGGCGGCTTGCATTCTGAGCGGCATTGTCCTCGTGTCGGAGCGACCTCGCCTTGTTGGGTTCTTCGCCGCCGGCGTTTTGATCACGCTGGCCTTCCTGATGCGCGATGTGATTGCCTTCGTCGCGATCGGTTTCGTGCCGCTCGCAGCGGGCGCGGCGATGCGGGAGCGCTCGTGGCTTCGCAGATTGGTCGCATTCGTGCTGGTCTTTGCTCCGCTGATCGTGACGCAGCGGGCGTATTGCGAATGGAATCGCGTGCGCGTCGGCGCGCCGATCGTGACGAGTGTTTCGCAATGGTCACTGCTCTACGCGCTTGGCGGAGCGTCGCGTTACGATTCGACCATCTTCGCCGGCTCCGACACCTTCGACGAGGTAGCACGCGGCGTCTTCACGTCATTCGGACTTCAGGTAGAGCTCGAGGAGGCCCATAAGGCGAATGAAATATTACATCGTGACTACGGCTGGAGCGCGGTACGAATCGCGCGTGAGTCGAGCGCGGCGTATCTCGCCGCCTGGATTCATCACCCCGCGGCCATGGTGCGCCATGCCTTGATCCATCTGACCGAGACGCAGCTGCATCAGGCGGTGCGGCCGGTCGAGACGCTTCGGGACGTCCTGCTGTGGAACACCGGCAGCGACCGCGATTTCGCCAGGGATCGCGCGGTGCGTGCCGGAAACTGGTGGATGATCCCAGCCGTGGTTGTTCACCGTCTCGCCGAGACGGCATCGATCGCGATCTTCGCAGCTTTCATCATCGTCACGCCGCTGCGGATCGTTCGCGACGGCTGGACCGCGGGCGGGATCGCGGCATTAGGGCTCTGGTCGGCGTATCTGACCTTCTTCGCGGCTTACGCCGCGGTGCATTTGGAGCCGCGTTATCTCGCCCCGGTCGTGCCGGGCTCCATCGTCGCCGGCGCGGCGAACATCGCCTGGCTCGTCACCGCAATTCGTGACCGCCGGTCGGCGAAGGTGGAATCCCGTCGCCGCGCGCCGCATTAGGCATACGCCCGCTTGCCGCCCGCTCGCGATTGAATCATGCTTAATTATCCGTTAATCGTGCCGGCTGGTGCCGCTCGAGGCGTCGATAGTCCGCTTTTGCTAGGGGGACGGCTTGGATCTCGCGCAGCCGCAGCCGATCGACCAGCAATATTACAGCGTGGTTCAAGGCGGCTTGGCCCGGCAAGTTTTCATTCGCGCCAGGCAGCGTATCTTTCGCGACTTCCAGGCGCGCATGCGGCCGACGCCGTCGGATAAAATTCTGGATATCGGCGTTTCGGACGTCATCACCGACGGCGCCAACGTGCTCGAGGAATCCTACGCGCTGCAGGGGAACATCACCGCCTGCGGCCTCGGTCTCGGTTCGGAATTCAAGGCGTCGTTTCCGGCGGTTCGCTATCTCCAGATCAAGCCGGGCGCGCCGTTGCCGTTTCCCGACGGCAGTTTCGATATCGCCACGTCGAATGCGGTCCTCGAACATGTCGGCAGCTATCAAGGACAGCTTGCGTTTGTCCGCGAATTGTCGCGGGTGGCGAAACGCGTCTTCATCAGCGTTCCGAACCGGTTTTTTCCGATCGAGCATCACACGGCGATACCGCTGGCCCACTACCAGGACGCGGCTTTCAGACTGGCCTGCCGTCTTTCCAACAAGGCGGAATGGGCCGACGAGCAAAATCTGATCTTCATCACCCGCAAAAAGCTGTGGCGGCTGGCGGCTCCCGTCGGCAGGAGCGCGGCGGTGGGTTATACCGGCCTGCTGCTGGGGCCGTTTTCCTCGAATTTATATCTCGCAATCCACTGAGCGGTTGCCGGCCATTTCGTTTATATGGATGCCTGTCGCGGGTATGCCTGCCGCCGTTTGGCGGTGGCGAACATTGCGGCCTGCGCCGAATTGGGGTGGCTTAACTTGAACGTCGCCGTGCTCGTACCCTGCTACAATGAAGCGCGCGCCATAGCCAAGGTCGTCGCCGACTTTCGCGCGGCTTTGCCCGAGGCGACCGTGTACGTCTACGACAACAATTCCACCGATGGCACCGCCGAGGCCGCGCGCGCGGCGGGGGCCGAGGTGCGCCGTGAAGTACGTCAGGGCAAGGGTTATGTCGTGCGGCGCATGTTCAACGACGTCGAGGCCGATGTTTATGTGCTGGTCGATGGCGACGCGACGTACGACGCGCCGAGCGCGCCGACGATGATCGCCAGGCTGGTCGATGAGCAGCTCGACATGGTCGTCGCCACCCGGGTGGAGAGTGACAGCGAAGGACAGGCCTATCGCCGCGGCCACCGCACCGGCAACTGGCTCCTCACCGGCTTTGTCACGCGCATTTTCGGGCGCTCCTTCACCGATATGCTGTCCGGCTACCGGGTGTTCTCTCGCCGCTTCGTGAAATCGCTTCCCATTCTCTCCGGCGGTTTCGAAATCGAAACTGAATTGACGGTCCATGCGTTAGAGCTCGAATTGCCGGTCGGCGAGATGGCGACGCCCTACTATGCGCGGCCCACCGGATCGGAATCGAAGCTTTCCACCTGGAGCGACGGCTTCCGCATTCTCTGGACGATCTTGAAGCTGTACCGCGCCGAACGGCCGCTGCCATTCTTCGGCTCGATCGGGGTGGCGCTCGCGATCATGTCGATCGGGTTTGCGATCCCGATCCTGGTGACCTACGTGGAAGAAGGCTTGGTTCCACGTCTTCCCACTGCGTTGCTCTCGACCGGGCTCATGCTGCTCGCCTTCCTTTCAGTCGCGGTCGGGCTGATCCTCGACACGGTGACGCGCGGCAGGCGTGAAATGAAGCTTCTCGCCTATCTCGCACTGCGCGGGCCGGGCACGGAACGGCGCCGGAGCTGACCGTCATGCGCGAGCTGGTACGCACCAACGATGCCGTGTTGATCTCTGCGATCGAGGCGCTTCTCAAGGGCGCGGGGATCGATCACATGGTGGTTGATCAGAACATGAGCATCCTGGAAGGCTCGATCGGAATTTTTCCGCGCCGTGTTCTTGTCGGTGACGACCAGCTGGACGCCGCGCAGGAACTGCTCGAGGACGCCGGCTTTGGCAGCGAGATCCGCCGTGATGGCCGCTGACGCGGCTGACGTCAGCGAGGACGCCATCCTCGGCGGTCGGCTTGTTCTGCGCCAACCGCTCAAGGGTCATCGCGTCGGTCATGACGCGGTTCTGCTTGCCGCGGCCGCAGGGGTGCATCCGGGAGATCGCGTGGTCGAACTCGGCGCGGGCGTCGGCGCCGCCGGACTGGCCGTCGCCCGCCGTGTCGGCGGTCTTGCGGTGACGCTGGTCGAAATCGACGCCGCGCTCGCGGCGCTCGGGCGCGAGAATGCGTTGCGCAATCAGTTGGCCGACCGCGTGCGCTCTGTCTGCCTCGACGTCACCGCGCCGGCGGAGGCTTTCGCCGCGGCTGGATTGGCACCTGCCTCCGCGGATCACGTGCTGATGAATCCGCCGTTCAACAGCGCGCAAAATCCTTCACCCGATCGCGGCCGCCGCCTCGCGCATGAAGCCGCGCCGGATTCGCTCGATCGCTGGGTGCGGACCGCGGCCTGGCTTCTTCGTCCCGGCGGCATTCTCACGCTGATCTGGCGAGCGGACGGCCTCGAAGCCGCGCTCGGGGCTCTTTCAGTGGACTTCGGAGCGCTGACCATCCTGCCGGTTCACGCCAAGCCGCCCGCTCCCGCGATCAGGATGCTGGTGCGCGCCGCCAAGGCCAGCCGGGCGCCGTTGACGCTGCTGCCGGGTCTTGTGCTGACCGACGAAGCGGGGAAGCCGACGGCGCAGGCGGAAGCCGTGCTCCGCGACGGTGCCGTGCTACCTTTAGCCGCGGATTGAAATGACGACCGGATCGGCGGCGGCCGGAATGACCGCTTTGGTCTGGCGGCGGATCGGAAGATAGGAAAAGCCGACGATGACGCCGATCAGCATCAACAGCACATATATTTTCATTGCCCGCCCGTTCCGTCCCTGACGCCATAGAAAGTGAAGTTAGCGGCCCGGCGGCTTAACAATCGGTTACTTGAGAGTGTTCGCGGCGCACCCTATGTGGATTTTATGAGCGAGCGGTGGACGGGCGAACGCGTGAGGCGGGGATGGACGCGCGCAAGTGAAACGTTGCGTGGATTTATCCCGCAGCGTTTTCGCAGGGATCGCCCGGTCGTGCCTGTGCTGCGGCTCACGGGTGTGATCGGCCTTTCGACGCCGCTGCGGCCGGGCTTGAGCATCGCCGCAATGGCGCGCGCGCTCGAGCGGGTCTTTGCAGTGCCCAACGCCTCCGCAGTCGCGCTAGTCATCAATTCACCGGGCGGATCGCCGGCGCAATCGCACCTGATTTTCCGTCGCATTCGCGATCTGGCGAAGGAACACGATCGCCGCGTGATCGCATTCGTCGAGGACGCCGCCGCCTCTGGCGGCTATATGCTCGCGTGCGCCGCTGATGAGATCATCGCCGATCCAAGTTCGATCGTGGGTTCGATTGGCGTGGTGGGCGGCTCGTTCGGTTTCGACAAGTTGATCGCCAAGATCGGCGTCGAGCGCCGGCTTTATACGTCGGGCGATCACAAGGCGATGCTCGACCCTTTCCTGCCCGAGGATCCAAGCGACGTCGAGCGGCTCAAGACCTTGCAGCGGGAAATCCACCGCGATTTCATCGCGCTGGTGAAATCCCGCCGCGGGGAAAAACTCACCGGTCCAGAAGAGACCCTGTTCTCCGGGGAATACTGGACCGGCCGGCGCGCCCTCGACTTCGGCCTGGTGGACGCCATCGGCGATCTGCGCTCTTCGCTGCGCGAACGCTTCGGCGACAAGGTGTACACGCCGCTCGTGACAGCCGACCGTGGCCTGTTCGGTCGCCGTGCCTTTGGCGTCGATGCCGGTGCGTTCCCGCCGCTCGGCCTTGCGGAAGACATGATTTCGGCGCTTGAAGTACGGGCCATCTGGGCGCGTTACGGGCTTTAGCCCGCAGCCCAGTTTCGGGTAGAATCGGCTCCGAGCAGTACGCCTCTGAGCGATACGGAGATCAAGATGCCGGTATTCGCCTTGGCTCTTGGATTGATGGGGACGGCTGTCCTGGTGCGCTGGTGCGTCCGCGAGGTGCAGCGCGTGAATACCGAACTCGACGCAGTGCGGCAGCGCGCCGCCGTTGAGCCGGTCGATCGCGGCGCACTGCCGACATTGCGGCCCGATCCGCATACCGGTGAATACCGGCCCGACTAGCGTTTCGTCGTCGTGAGCCGATGCGGCCGGCCCGAAGTGGCTTGACCGCAAGCGGGCGTTCCACCAACAACGTCCCGATGAATTCGAAATCCGCCGACGATTTGCCGCCTTACATGCGTCCCGAGCGCTCGTTCCAGGGCCTCATCCTGGCGTTGCAGCGGTATTGGGCCGATTGGGGCTGCGTGATCCTGCAGCCTTACGACATGGAGGTCGGCGCCGGCACCTTCCATCCGGCGACCACGCTGCGGGCGCTCGGACCGAAATCCTGGAACGCCGCCTATGTGCAGCCCTCGCGCCGGCCGAAGGACGGCCGCTACGGCGAAAATCCCAATCGCCTGCAGCACTATTATCAGATGCAGGTGATCCTCAAACCGTCGCCGGACGATTTGCAGGACCTCTACCTGAAATCGCTCTACGCGATCGGCATCGATCCGAAAATCCACGACATCCGCTTTGTCGAGGACGACTGGGAGAGCCCGACGCTCGGCGCGTGGGGGCTGGGCTGGGAGTGCTGGTGCGACGGCATGGAAGTTTCGCAATTCACATATTTCCAGCAGGTCGCCGGTTTTGAATGTGCGCCGGTCGCTGGCGAACTGACTTATGGGCTCGAGCGGCTGGCGATGTATGTCCAGGGCGTGGAGAACGTCTTCGACCTGAATTTCAACGGCCGCGACGGCAAGGAAAAAGTCACCTACGGCGACGTTTTCCTGCAGGCGGAGCAGGAATATTCGCGGCATAATTTCGAATATGCCGACACCGACATGCTGTTCGAGCAGTTCCGCATGGCCGAGCAGGCGTGCCGGAAATATCTCGAAGCCGGCTGGGCGAATGACGGGCGTGGCGAAAAGCCCAGCAATCGCGGGCGGCATCTCATGGCGCTGCCGGCCTACGACCAGTGCATCAAGGCCAGCCACGTTTTCAATCTGCTCGACGCCCGCGGCGTGATTTCCGTCACCGAACGGCAGAGCTACATTCTGCGGGTGCGCGAACTCGCCAAGGCTTGCGGCGAGGCGTGGCTGGCAACAGAAGGCGGAGGAATTGGCAATGAGCGAGATGCCTGAAATTGGCGGACGGCAGCCGATCACGGTCGAGGTCGAGGCCGGCAAGAGCTATTGGTGGTGCGCCTGCGGGCGTTCGCAGAAGCAACCGTTTTGCGACGGATCGCACAAGGTCACCGCATTCACGCCGATCGAATTCAAGGCGGATAAGACCGAAAAAGTGTGGTTCTGCGCCTGCAAGCGATCGGCGAAGAAGCCGAGGTGCGACGGCAGCCACAAGAAACTGTAGAGCGCAGGTCAATGCCCGATCTTCTGCTCGAGCTTTTTTCCGAGGAAATTCCCGCGCGCATGCAGGCGCGGGCGGCGGAGGATTTGCGCAAAGCCGTGACCGACCGGCTGGTTGACGCCGGACTGGTCTACGAGGGCGCCAGGGCTTTCGTCACGCCGCGCCGGCTTGCGCTCGCCGTGCATGGCGTGCCCGCGCGTCAAGCCGACGTCCGCGAGGAGAAGAAGGGGCCGCGCGTCGGCGCGCCGGAGAACGCCATCGCCGGCTTTCTCAAGGCCGCGGGACTGAAATCGATCAGCGAAGCGAAGGTGCAGCCTGACAAGAAAGGCGACTTTTACATCGCGGTGATCGAAAAGCCGGGCCGCGCCGCGATCGACGTGGTCGGCGAAATCCTCACCAACGTCATCAAGACCTTCCCGTGGCCGAAATCCATGCGCTGGGGCGTGCAGTCCAGCGAGCCGGGTGCGCTCAACTGGGTGCGGCCGCTGCACTCGATCGTCGCCACTTTCGGACCTGAAACCGAGGAGCCCGATATCGTGCCGCTTTCGGTGGACGGGATCGCGGCCGGCAATGAAACCCGCGGCCATCGCTTCCTCGCGCCGGCGCCGTTCACCGTGCGCCGGCTCGACGATTACCTGCACAAACTCGACAAGGCCAAGGTGGTCGCCGATGCCGAACGGCGGCGCGACATTATTCTCACCGAAGCGAAGCAACTGGCCTTTGCGCAAGGGCTCGAACTCGTCGAGGACGAGGGCCTGCTCGCCGAAGTCGCCGGTCTTGTCGAATGGCCGGTGGTGCTGATGGGCTCATTCGACGAGGGCTTTCTGCACATCCCCGAGGAAGTGATCCGGGCCACCATCCGCAATAATCAGAAATGCTTTGTGCTGCGCGATGCCGCGCATGCCAAACTGGTCAACAAATTCATTCTTGTCTCCAACATGGAGGCCGAGGACGGCGGCAAGGCCATCGTCGCCGGCAACGAGCGCGTCATCCGCGCGCGTCTGTCCGACGCCAAGTTCTTCTACGAGACCGATCTGAAGATGCGTCTCGAAGACCGGCTGCCGAAATTCGAGCAGATCGTGTTTCACGAAAAGCTCGGCACGCAGGCCGATCGTATCGCGCGCATCGAACGTCTGGCCGGTGAACTCGCGCCGCTGGTCGGTGCCGACGCGGAAAAGGCGAGGCGCGCCGCGCGGCTTTGCAAGGCCGACCTGCTCACCGAAGTGGTCGGCGAATTTCCCGAGCTTCAAGGCCTGATGGGCAAATACTACGCCGAGGAACAGGGCGAGGACGAAGCCGTCGCCCACGCCTGCGAGGATCACTACAAGCCGAAAGGGCCGGACGATCTGGTGCCGAGCGATCCGGTCTCGATCGCCGTGGCGCTGGCCGACAAGATCGATACGCTGGTCGGTTTCTGGGCGATCGATGAGAAGCCGACCGGGAGCAAAGACCCCTATGCGCTGCGGCGGGCAGCGTTGGGAATAATCAGAATGGTTGTCGGCAACGAATTACGAATTTCCCTGGCCGATGTGTTCGGACGCGCGATCGCCGGCTACATTTCTCAAGAACATGTGGCGGTCCGCCAAGGCATTGAAGGATGGTCGCTGCCCAAGGCTTCCGTCCGCGATACGGTGCAGTCCGCGTACGACGCCTGGACCGCGGGTGGTACTAGGAATTTCATATCGGACCGTCTGAAAGTGCAACTCCGTGAGCAGGGCGCACGTCACGATCTTGTGGACGCTGTGTTTGCTCTCGAAGGTCAAGATGACCTTCTCCTCATCGTCCGCCGCGTTGAAGCGCTGGGAAAGTTCCTCGATTCAGAGGACGGCAAGAATCTGCTCGCCGGCTACAAGCGCGCGGCCAACATCATCCGCATCGAGGAAAAAAAGGACCAAACGACTTACGCGGGTACGCCAGACAGGGAGCTTTACAAACAGCCCGAGGAAGAGAGTTTGGCGTTCGAGATTGAGCGCGCCAGGTTGGGGACAACACGGGCCGTTAAGAATGAGGATTTTGAAGGCGCGATGAGCCACATGGCTAGACTCCGCCCTTACGTCGACGCCTTTTTCGACAAGGTCACGGTCAATGTCGACGACAAGCCTGTCCGCGAGAATCGGTTGAAGCTCCTCAATGAAATCCGCGCGGCCACGCGTGCCGTCGCCGATTTCTCGCGCATCGAAGGATAGCCCATCCGTCATTCCGGAATGCCGCAAGCGGGCCTTTTGCTGAACTCAGCCCCGGTATGACGGACATGCAGTACCCAATTTCGCCAAACCTGCTAGAACCAAGCACCGTCCTGTGCGTTATGAAGCTGCCGGGCCTTGCCGGTTTGCGCCCGCCGCATTAGTGCCAACCATTCTTTCCCGAGCCCAGAGGACATCATGGTCATCACCGCTGCTCATATCACGCCGCTCGTGGCCCTCATTGCCGGCATTCTGATTCTGATCATGCCGCGGCTGCTCAACTTCATCGTCGCCATCTATCTGATTTTCACCGGCCTGGTCGGTCTCAACAGCGTCCACCATTTCATCAACTTCCACTGAAGCGCCGCGGCACAATGCCGGCGTTGCATTCGTCGCCGGCATCTGCATTAAGGAGAACCCCCCGGCGAAAACCGAACGAGAAATCATGGCGAAGTCGCGCTCGAAAATCTCCCGTCAGCCCGTGAAAAAATCGAAGCGAGCGGCGTCGCGCCGTGCGCGTCCGGCCCGCCGGTCAAAAGCCGGCGCGACACCGTCCGTGGCGGCCAAGGCGAAGAAGGGCCAATGGGTCTATGCCTTCGGCGGCGGCAAGGCGCAGGGTCGCGGCGGCATGCGCAATCTCCTTGGCGGCAAGGGCGCGGGCCTTGCCGAAATGGCGTCGCTTGGCCTTCCGGTGCCGCCCGGTTTCACCATCACCACAGAGGTCTGCACCTATTTTTACGCCAACGGCGAAACCTATCCGAAGCATCTCAAGCCGCAGGTCGAGGCGGCGCTCGCCGAAGTCGGCCGCATCACCGGCAAGAAGTTCGGCGGCGGCGAAAATCCGCTGCTGGTCTCGGTGCGTTCAGGCGCGCGCGCGTCGATGCCCGGCATGATGGATACCGTGCTCAATCTCGGCCTCAACGACGTCACCGTCGCGGCGCTGGCGGAAAAGTCGGGCGACAAGCGCTTCGCCTACGATAGCTACCGGCGTTTCATCACCATGTATTCGGATGTCGTGCTCGGCATCCCGCACCATCACTTCGAGGAAATCCTCGACGAGCACAAGGATCGCAACGGTTATACGCTCGACACCGATCTCGACGCCGCCGACTGGGAGCAACTGATCGCGCAATTCAAGGAACGCGTCGAGGAGGAGAGCGGCAAGCCGTTTCCGCAGGACCCGCACGCGCAGTTATGGGGCGCGATCGGCGCCGTGTTCGGTTCGTGGATGAACCAGCGCGCCATCACCTACCGGCGCCTGCACGGCATTCCCGAAAGCTGGGGCACCGCGGTGAACGTGCAGGCCATGGTATTCGGCAACATGGGCGAAACGTCGGCGACCGGCGTCGCTTTCACGCGCAATCCGTCGACCGGTGAGAAGAAGTTGTACGGCGAATTTCTCATCAATGCCCAGGGCGAGGATGTGGTCGCCGGCATCCGCACGCCGCAGGAGATCACCGAGGAGGCGCGCGAGGAGGCGGGCTCCAACAAGCCTTCGATGGAAACGGCGATGCCGCTGGCATTCGCCGAGCTCAAGCGCATGTACACGGCCCTGGAGAAGCACTACCGCGACATGCAGGATCTCGAATTCACGGTGGAGCAGGGCAAGCTGTGGATGCTGCAAACGCGCAACGGCAAACGCACCGCCAAGGCCGCGTTACGCATCGCCGTTGAGTTGGCGCAGGAGAAACTGATTACGAAGCAGGAAGCCGTGACCCGCGTCGATCCCGCCGCGCTCGACCAGTTGCTGCACCCGACCATCGATCCCGACGCCGAGCGCAACATCATCGCCACCGGCCTGCCGGCGTCGCCGGGCGCGGCTAGCGGCGAAATCGTCTTTTCCTCCGAGGAGGCCGAACTGCTCAAGAGCCAGGGGCACAAGGTGATCCTGGTTCGCGTCGAGACGTCGCCCGAAGACATTCACGGCATGCACGCCGCCGAGGGTATCCTCACCACCCGCGGCGGCATGACCTCGCATGCCGCGGTGGTGGCGCGCGGCATGGGCAAGCCCTGCGTCTCCGGCGCCAGCGCGCTGCGCGTCGACTACCGCACCCAGACCATGACCGCCGGCGGCGTGACGCTCAAAAAGGGCGAGACGCTCACGATCGACGGCTCGACCGGGCAGGTGTTGGTCGGCCGGGTGCCGATGCGCGAACCCGAACTGGCCGGCGAGTTCGGTACGCTGATGAAATGGGCCGACGCCGCGCGAACGCTGAAGGTGCGCGCCAACGCCGATACGCCGGCGGACGCGCGCGCCGCCATCAAGTTCGGCGCGGAGGGCATCGGGCTGTGCCGCACCGAGCACATGTTCTTCGAGGAGGATCGCATCCGCGCGGTGCGCGAGATGATCCTGGCCGAAGACGAGAAGACCCGCCGCTCGGCGCTCGCCAAGCTCCTGCCGATGCAGCGTGCCGACTTCGTCGAGCTGTTCAAGATCATGGGCGGGCTGCCGGTCACCATTCGCCTGCTCGATCCGCCGCTGCACGAGTTCCTGCCGCAGACCGACGCCGAGATCGCGGAAGTGGCCGAGGCGATGGGCGCCGATCCGAGAAAGCTCGCCGATCGCGCACGGGAGTTGCACGAGTTCAATCCGATGCTCGGCTTCCGCGGCTGCCGCCTGGCGATCGCTTATCCTGAAATCGCGGAAATGCAGGCGCGCGCGATTTTCGAGGCCGCGGTCGAGGCCGGCCGCGCGACCGGCAAAGCCGTCGCGCCGGAAATCATGGTGCCGCTGATCGCCAGCAAGGCCGAACTCGATCTCGTCAAGGAGCGGATCGATGCCATGGCGGAAACGGTCGCCGCCGAGACCAAGGCTTCGGTCAAATATCAGGTCGGCACCATGATCGAGTTGCCGCGCGCAGCCCTCAAGGCCGGCGAAATCGCGGCGACCGCCGAGTTCTTCTCCTTTGGCACCAATGACCTTACGCAGACCGCGTTCGGCATCAGCCGCGATGACGCGGCGAGCTTTTTGGGTATTTACACGTCGAAGGGCATTCTGCCGGCCGATCCGTTCGTCTCGATCGATCAGGAAGGCGTCGGCGAACTGGTTCGCATCGCCGCCGAGCGCGGCCGCAAGGTGCGGCCCAAGCTCAAGCTCGGCATTTGCGGCGAGCATGGCGGCGATCCGGCTTCGATCGTGTTCTGCCACGCGGTCGGGCTGGATTACGTCTCGTGCTCGCCGTTTCGCGTGCCGATTGCGCGTCTGGCCGCCGCTCAGGCCGCGCTGGGGAAGGCCGCGAGCTCCACCGCGTAAAGCTAGGCCGCAGCGACGGCGGCGAGAAATTTCTCGATATGCCGGCGCAGATCGGCGACCGCCACCTCCACCGACTGGGAGGTATCGAGCACGATATCGGCCGACACGTTTGTCTGGGTGGCGGCGCCGGCGACGTCGCTGAGCACTTCCGCCACGGTCTGCGCGGCCCGCGCCGCGCTCGCAACGTTCGATGAAATATTGCTGGTCGCGGCGCTTTGCTGCTCGATCGAGGCGGCGACGCCCGACGCATAATGTTCGATCTCGTGCATGCGCTGGGTGATGCGCCGGATCGACCCCACCGCGCTCGTCGTCGAGCCCTGCACGGCCAGGATTTGTCCGCCGATCGCCTCGGTGGCTTTGGCGGTTTGCACCGCCAGCGATTTGACCTCCGAGGCGACGACGGCGAAGCCGCGGCCGGCATCGCCGGCGCGCGCCGCTTCGATCGTGGCGTTGAGCGCGAGCAGATTGGTCTGTTCGGCGATGGTTTGAATGAGCTTGACGATATCGCCGATCTTCTGCGCCGAATCGGCGAGCGACGTCATTTCGCCGTCGGTCGATTGGGCCTCGCCGACAGCGATATGCACGACGCTGTTGGTCTGCGCGATCTGGCGGGCTATTTCCGTGATCGAGTTCGAGAGCTCGTCGGCGGCGCTGGCGGCCGTCTTGACCCCCGTCGATGCGTTGTTTGATGCCTCGACTGCGCTCGTCGCGCAGAGCGAGCCGTGATTGGCCGCGGCGGAAAGCGTAACGGCGGTCGCACGCATCGCAGCCGCGCTCTCGCCGAAGGTGCCGAGCAGAGCTTCCATCCCGGAACGAAACGCCGCGATCGCCGCATCGACGATCGCGCGACGTTTCTGCTGCTCGGCCATGTCGTCGCGCTGCTGCTGCAGAAGTCGTTGTTCGGTGACGTCCTCGTGGGTGGAGACCCAGCCGCCGTTCGGCATCGGCACGTTGATGGCGTGAATCGTGCGGCCGTCGCTGGCCGCGACTACCCACTGCGAGGGCTTGCCGTTGGCGACGCTGTCAATGATCTCCTTGCAGTATTGTTCGGGATCGCCGGTGAACAATCCGGTTCGCTTGCGTTGCTCGATGAGTTCCCGCAGCGTGCAGCCCGGCTTCACCACGTCGGCCGACAGTTGATACATGCGCAGATATTGCCGGTTGCGCAGCACGATGCGCCCGGCGGCATCGAACATGCACAGGCCCTGCGACATGTAATCGAGCGCATCGACCAGAAGATCGAATCTTCTTCGCGAGCGCGAGAATGCAACGCCGCCGGCGACCGCCAGAAGCAGACACACGGCGGCAATGCCAACCGTCAGGTATGGAAACGGTGTGATGGACATCGCAATATGCCTCGGATCGACTGCAATTATTCCGTGTGCGCATTGCAGTTTGGTTAATGAATTTGGAACCTGGCTTGCTGGTCGTCGCTGCGCCGCGACTTTGCCGCAAGTTTTCATGTTTTTTCATCGCAGCCTGAATTTGCAGCGCCGGGTGTTTGGTGCAGGAAACGCGCGCCGATAGCGGCGTCTGCGGCTCTCGTCTTCACGAGTTAACACGTCCGCAAGGTTAACCCGACAATATTTAAACGTGTCGCATTCGCGCCACCGCCGCAGTGTTTGCTGAAAAATACGGGGAAGCGTCGCGTCTTAGAACAGCGGCGTGAGTGGGTGATGTTGGCGTTGCGTAGTCTGCCGATTGCTGCAGTCTCTGGTCCATTCTGGTTTAGCGCGCTGTGTGCGGCGTTAGTGCCGACATCGATCGGCTACCAGGATCTTGCGGCCTTTCTCGCGCGACAGCCCGGTATATCCGAGCGCTGGCGCGATCACCTTATTGCGTCGCCTTTCGGCACGATCCACGCTGCCATGTTCAGCTTCCCGCACCCGATCGGTACGGCGATGGCCGAACCGATCGACGCGCAGACGGTCAACTTCGATCCGCGCTCGCTCGATGTGAAGGTCTGGACCGGAAACGAGCCGCCGCAGGCGCAGCCCGCGCTGCAGGTCGCGTATCCGACCGTCAACCGCCGCCTCAAGGGCAATCGCATAACGGCGCCGGACGCATCGCCGGCGTCGAGCGGCGCCGGCAGCTTGCCGCCATTGCAGCCGATCGAAGCACCGTCGTCGCAGCCGCCGAGCCCGCCGGCTCCGGTCATGAACGCTCCGCGGCCAAAGAGCGCCGAGCAGATCAGCCATCCGAGTGTTGATATTCCGGTCGATGCCTTCGGCTACCTGCCCGGCGACCGCGCGCAGGACGATGACGTGACCAATTCCGTGACTCCGATGTCCGCCATGCCGAAAGAGCCGCAGGTGGAGGCGGAGGACGAGGTTGCTGACAGGCCGCCGGAGATTCCCGCGGCGGGTGACAACGAGCAATACGAAGCGGCGCGCTCGCCATATGTTTCGCTATCGTTTCTCGACGAGGATGCGGCGGAGCGGAACAACCAGGTTTATTTCGGCGGCGGCGCCTTGGGGTCGCGCGGTGGACTGGAGCGATGGGCGCCGGGCGAGGAGCCTGTTCTGGTGCCGCCGTCCGATCCCGACATCAAGCTCTCCGCCCTGGAAGGCCCGTCGGATACCGGCCCGGGCGGCGAGACCGTCGCCGGCAAGGACGACGTCAACCGCCTGATGAGTCCGGCGGAGCGGCTCGGGCTTTCCGGCAAGGCGCTCGCCAAGGAGGAGAAGTGTCTCGCTGACGCCGTCTATTTCGAAGCCCGCGGCGAGCCGATGCGCGGACAGATGGCGGTGGCGCAAGTCGTGATGAACCGGGTGTTCTCGGGCTTCTATCCCAACAGCGTCTGTGGCGTCGTTTATCAGAACGCCCACCGTCATCTCGCGTGCCAGTTCACCTTCGCTTGCGAAGGCAAGGATCTCAGCCGCATCGACGAAGTCGATATGTGGGAGCAGGCCAAGCATATCGCCAAGGATATGCTCGACGGCAAGATCTGGCTGACCGAGGTCGGCCACGCCACGCACTATCACGCCTACTGGGTGCACCCGAGCTGGGTTCATGAAATGAAAAAGATGTACCAGCTCGGCGTGCATACATTCTATCGGCCGCGCGCCTGGGGCGACGGCTCGGACGCCCCGGTCTGGGGAATTGTGCCGGCTACGCCGAAACCTGCCGGCGGCTCGGCGCAAAATGCAGAACCGGACAAGGAGCCGTCGGCTCCGGTCAAGGGCCCCGAAGCGGCGGCAAAGATGCCGCAAGCGGCCGTGTCGCCCGCTGCCGACATACCCACTGCCAAGCTCTGAGAGCCCGGCGGGTTCCGGAGAGCGCCGGGGGCGCCGCGCTTATCCTGCAGGTGTTGCCGGGTGAACACAGTTATCCGGCGTGATTTGGTCTAGGTCCTATGGGCGGCGGCGCGGGCGCGGGCGGAGTGAAAGCGCGTGGGCACGTTCAAGGCGATTGTTGTCGATAAGGCAGAGACTGGACAGACCGTTCGGCTCGCCGATTTCGACGAGAAAGATTTGATGGACGGCGACGTCACGGTCGCCGTCGAGTATTCGACGCTCAACTACAAGGACGGCCTAGCGCTCACCGGGAAAGCGCCGGTGGTCCGCAGGTTCCCGATGATCGCCGGCATTGATTTCGCCGGGACAGTGGAATCGTCGTCGCATCCGGGCTGGAAATCCGGCGACAAGGTTATTCTCAACGGCTGGGGTCTAGGCGAGACCCATCTCGGCGCCTACGCCGAGAAGGCGCGCGTGAAAGGCGACTGGCTGGTGCGATTGCCCGCCGGCATCAGCGCGCGCGATGCGATGGCGATCGGCACCGCGGGCTACACGGCGATGCTTTCGGTGATGGCGCTGGAGCGGGCCGGGATCGTGCCGGCGCGCGGCAGCATCATCGTCACCGGTGCGGCCGGTGGCGTGGGATCGGTGGCGATCGCGATCCTGGCCAAGCTCGGCTACACGGTTGTGGCCTCGACCGGACGCCTGAGCGAAGCCGACTATCTCAAGGGTCTTGGCGCCGCCGAGGTAATCGACCGCAAGGAACTCACCGGCGCGCCGCGCGCGCTCGGCAAGGAGCGCTGGGCCGGCGGCGTCGATGCTGTGGGTTCCACCACGCTCGCCAATGTTCTTTCGATGACACGCTATGGCGGCGCGGTCGCCGCCTGTGGACTTGCGGGCGGAATGGACTTGCCGACCACAGTCGCGCCGTTCATCCTGCGCGCGGTGTCGCTTCTTGGGATCGATTCCGTGATGTGCCCGTTGTCGTTACGGCAGGAGGCGTGGCGGCGCCTTGAAGCCGATCTGGACCGCAGCAAGATTGCTGCGATGACGACTGAAATCGGGCTTGCCGATGTCATCGCAGCCGGTGCGCGTATCGTGGCCGGAGAGGTGCGCGGAAGAACTGTGGTAAAAATTCGGTAAGCGGCGAGGATTTTGACAAGGATATTCAGCTGAAATTCCGATAGTGTGCGAGGGGCTATGGTAAGGAGACAGTTAAGAAATTTTGTTAACTTGACCCTCGTGTTGAGAGTGGAGTTGCCGATGTTTCTGCGTATCGCGGCTTTTGTCTGTGCGGGCGTCCTGAGTGCGGGCTCGGCGATTGCCGAAGAGCTCGGACCGGATCAGGCAAAAGCGTTCGTCGTCGGCAAGCTGTTCTCATACACCTGCTTCGATGGCACGGCGGGCATGGGCCGCATCTTCGCGGATGGTTCCGTCGTCGGCACCATCCGGCCGGCTGGCCGCGGCGAGACGCGCTTTGCTTCCTTGCCGCCAGGCACGATCCGCGTCGACGGCACCGCGATGTGCGCGCACTTGGCGGGCATGCCGCTGCAGCCGTGTTTCAGGGTGCAGAAAATCGACTATCGGAGCTTTCGCGGTTCCGTTTCCGGATTGGGCTTCGCGTATTGCGACTTCTTCCAGCACAATCCACGGGCCGAAATCATCGGCCGTGCGGCGCCGGGTCTCGACCTGAACAATGACGTCACGGGCCGCCTGCATACGCGCCGGCTGCGCAATGACTCTGCAAGCCGCGCTCCGGCACCTGCTTTGGATTTGCAAACCGCCGTCACGAATGGTGTTGTCACCAGCGGCGTCCCTGCGCCACCGCTGGCGCCGGTCGAAGCGGCGCCCATCGCCAATCTGCGGCCCCCGGCGCCTGCACCGGCGGACGCGGCACCGATGGCCAATCTGCGGCCCGCGATCAACGACTGATACGGCCGTCAATTTTACGACAGTCTCGCCCGCGACCGTCACTCCAGTTCGAGGCGGAACGGCGTGCCTTCTGCAGCCAGCACGCCGCGTCCGATCGTTTCAACGGCGGCGACCATGCGGCCGTTGCGGCCGAGGAGGCGATCGGCGAGCGAAACGATGCGGATGTTGGGCGTCGCCGTCGGCGAGGCCTGCCGCAACGCCTGAGCGATGCTTTCCTCGTCGCGATGCGGATTGAGCGCGCAGACGCTGGCGAAGGCGCTGGCGGTCGAGCGGCTGATGCCGGCGTAGCAATGCACCACGAGCGGCGCGCGGCGATCCCATCCGCGCACGAATTTTAGCAGATCGGCGATATGGTTCTCGTCCGGCATGACGTAACCGTCGGTCGGCGCGGAAATGTCATGCAGCCGGAGCCACAGATGATTTTCCTCGACGATGGAGCTCGGCCGATCGAGCGGGATGTCGTCACCGATCAGCGACACGACGTGCCGTGCGCCGGTGCCTTCGATCGTCTCTTGCAGGCGTGCGAGCGAGCAAACGTGAATCATGGAATCAACTATATCTGAATGAGCCCCGTATAGACACGGCGGACGGCACAAGTGTGACGTTCGGGTGCCGCGCGGCTACTGACTGTTCGAGGGATTAGCTGGCTGCGGGGGGAGGGTGCGTGGATAGATAAGACGCTGATAGAGCCAGCCGACGCCGAGCAGCACCACGCCCAACCCGATCACGGACAGCGCGCGGTAAATTCCGGTCAGGCTCGCGGTGTCGACGATGAACACCTTGCCGACGGTCAGCGAGATCACGCCAAGCGCGAGCAGGCGCGCCGGTTGCGAGCGAAGGAAAAAGCCCACGGCAAGCAGCGCAATGCCGAACGCCAGCCAAACCATCGAATAAGTGTATTGCTCCGCGTCGCTGGTCGGTCCGGTCAGGATCGGGCCGTGGAACAGCCGCCGAACTTCGAGGGTGAGATAAAACAAGGCGAGCGTCACCGCGGTGGTCGCGGCGACGATTCGATAGGGCATCGGGCGGGTCGTGCGGGCGATCAGCGCCAATGTGATGGCCAATATCGCCGGCAGGCCGTAGGCAAGCAGGATCGTGTTGAAGAAAATCCCGCCGACCGGATTGTTGTTGAAGCGCGGGCCGGCGACCATGACGAGTTCGAAGATGATGGCCAACAGCGTCAGCGCTGCGATCAGCAGCGCGGCCGCGTTGTGTACGATGCTGCCAGTGCGGCCGCGGATGCGCTCGAGCCCGATCGTCAGTGCCAGTCCGGCATTGACGTTGAGCGCGGCTTCGGCGACTCCGAACTCCGGCCGGTAGATGTCGCCGCCGGTGACGTAATGGCGGATCTGGAAAATCACCAGCAGCACAGTGAACAGAATGGCGCCGGCATCGACAATGCGCGCAGGCAGATCGTCGGCGCGCCGCCGCAACAGCCATCCCGCAACCCAGAACGAAAGCGCGGGAATGCCGTAACCATAGAGCAGCCAGTTGAAGATCGGCGTCGTGCCGAGATCGGTGCCGACGATGCGCGGCTCGTAGCCGATGCGGGCGACCGTCACCGCGACCATGACGGCGGCGAGCCAGCGTAACGCGGGCAGCGGACGCTTCTCCGCCACCCAGGCCGCGCCCGGCGCCATCAGCGCCAGCGCGATTGTCAGCCAGCCCTTTTCGAGGGCGAAGGTGAGCGTGAGCGCGAGTGCTGCAAGCGCGCCGGTCGCGAATATCGCGCTCGACGCCATGAGGCCGGGACGTGCTTCACGGCGCACCAGGGATTCCGTCGCCATGCCAAAAATCGCCGCCAGAAGCAGTGCGATGCCGGCGAACGGCAAGGAACGATCCAGCTCCGCGATCCGGTAGTAGAGGGCGATGAGCACGGCCAGCGGCCCGAACACCGCGGTCGCGCTCCACAGCGTGGGCACTAGCGCCCGCGTCGAGCGGCCCTGCGCGAGGAAACCGGTGACGCCGAACAGCGCCGCCCATGCGGCGCCCAGCAGCAGGTGCGATCCGTAGTTGTAACGCTGCGGATCCGGGATGACCGGCGCGACCGGCCCGGAGGGCGCGACGAGTCTGGAGAGGTTCATCTCGACGGCCCAGTCGGCCATCACGACTGCGGCAAGGATTGCCGCGACCGCGACGGCGCCGGTCGCCGCTTCACTGCGCCAGGCAACGGCGACGGTCGCCGCGGTGAGGACGACGAACGCCGTGAGCGCGACTTGATCCTCGTGGCTGGCCAGAACGAGCATCGCCGCCGCGAGCAGATAAATCGATAGCGCGAGCGTCGAGAGCCAATCGACCCGGCCCGGCGTGGCAGGCGGTCCGTACAACAAGCCGCAGACGATGAAGATGGCGGCCAGCGCAAAGCCTGCGAGCACGTTGAATACGTGCGCGCCGAGCGCCTCGACGGGAAAAACATCGGCTCCCGGCACAGTCCAGAGCGCGCCCAGCACCATCGCCACGACTGCAAGCCACGGCCACAGCCGCGCCCGTGCCAGCGCGAAGGCGGCGGCAGTGACGACCGCGATGTAGATATACAGCGACCAATAATCCGGCTTGGTGGATGCGACCAGGAGCGGCGCAACGAAAGCGCCGGCGACACCGAGGCCGGCCAGCGCCGGGCCGTGGAGCAGGGCCGCTCCCAGCGTCAGCAACGCGACGATGCCGAGCAAAATGAAGGCGACCGGTGGCGGCAGGAATCCGTAAAGCGCGTAAGCGGCATAAACGGTCGCGTAAGCCACGATGGTCCCCGCCGCCGTGAGGATGCTGGGAATATCCGCGGACGGCAGGCCGGGAAGTCTCGACACTTTTTCGCGGCGACGCGTCCATTCTCCGGCGGCGATGAGAATGATCGCCAACAGCGCGCCCAGCGCGACCCGGACGGCGGGGCCGATGAGCCCTTGCTGGATCGTGTAACGCACCAGAAATATGCCGCCGAGCGCGAGCGCCAGACCGCCGACCCACACCACCCATCGTGTGCCGAACCGTTCCTCGAAACTGACGGCTCTCTGCGCTGCCGGCGCTGCGGCCGGAACCGCGGGAACGGACGTAGGCCCGGGCTGCGGTGAGGGAGGTGGTGCGGAAGTCGGCGGTGCGGGTGAGGCCGAAGCTTGAGATTCCGGCTGCGCCGACGCCCCTGGGGCCGGTGGCTGAGGTGCCGGCGGCGGCGATTGCCGAGGTTCGGGCGCGGAGACGGCTGCTGATTGCGCCGGTGCCGCTTCTCGATTTGCGAATTCGCGCTCGAGCTTTGCCAATCTGGCGTCGAGGCGACGCACAGGATCGCGAAGCGAAATCGTCATGACCAGCGCGACGATGGCAATGACCGGAAAGGCCAGTGCAGCGAGCAACAGAATGGCCAGGAAGTCGAAGCCGAACATCGTAGCCGGATCGCTCAAAATCGCGTTGGCGGACCCTAGTGTATGGCCGCGCTGAACGAAAGGCTCAAACTTGCCTCCCGGCCGTCACGTCGGCCGGCTGTCGTCGGCGAAAAGCTTTTTGATGCGTTCGAGATATCGCGCCTGCGCAGTCTCGGCCGGCCACGGCTTGAGGTAGTCGCGCTCCAGCGCCGGCGATATGACCGGCGGCCGGCCGAAGAAACGCCGCGCTTCGGCAGCTTCGAATCCGGCAAGCCGCGTGGCCTCGAAATAAGCCGCCTGGCGGTCGGCTGTTTTGATCAGCTTTTCCAGTTCCGGCGGCGATTTGGCCGGCAGGCCGAAGCGCCGATGGATAGCCGCGAGCAGGCGGTGCTCGACCACCTTGTAAGCGTCGCCGATCACCGCCTTGAACGGCGAAATCATGTCGCCGATGACGTACTCGGGTGCGTCGTGCAGCAGCACCGCGAGACGGCGACGGTGGTCGAGTTGCGGCGTTCGTGCGCGGGCCAGCGCTTCGACCAGAAGCGAATGCTGCGCCACGGAAAAGATATGCGCGCCGTGAGTCTGGCCGTTCCAGCGCGCCACGCGCGCCAGCCCATGCGCGATATCCTCGATCTCGATGTCGAGCGCCGAGGGATCGAGCAGATCGAGCCGCCGCCCAGACAGCATTCGCTGCCAAGCGCGCGGCGACCGCGTGGATCGTGCTTTTGCCATGCCGGGAGCAGGCTAGCCTGCTCCCTATTGTTCGCAAGCGGGTGAGTTTTTCTTTCCCCGGTCGAAGAGGAAAGCTACGCCGCCGCCTTCTTGCCCCAGAGCCGCTTGGTGGCGATGTCGGCGCCCTCGCGCAGCGTCTTGAGCTTCAGCCACACCACGTCCTCGGCGACCCATTCCCAGCCCGCGAAGGTGCCAAAGCCGCAATCGACGCCGGCAATGACGCGCTCGCGGTCGCCGATGGCCGCCACCGCGGCCTCGATGCGTTGCGCGACGACTTCAGGATGCTCGACCAGGTTGATCTTCGAGTCGATCACGCCCGGAATCAGGATCATGTTGTCCGGGAATTTGTGCACCTTCAGCGCCGCATACTCGTGCTGGCGGCGCGCATTGGCGAACTCGATGCTCAAGCGCGCCGACATTGGCCTTGTAGAACGCCTGCAGCAGCGGTTCGAGCCCGATGTCGTAGATGTGCGGGCCTTCCCAGTTGCCCCAGCAGATGTGCAGGCGGACGCGGTCGCGCGGGATGCCCTGCAAGCGCCTTGTTGAGCGTCGCAATGTGCAGCTCGACGATCTTGACGTACTCGGCCTCGGTCTTGTCCTGGAACAGCAGCACGCGTTCCATCGCCAAATCGGGCGCGTCGATCTGCAGGACGAGGCCGGCGTCGACCACGGCCTTGTACTCGTAGTGCATCTCGCGGGCGATGGCGTCGAGATAGGCCTCGTAACTCGAGTAGTGCGCGTTGAGCATCGTTGTCGCGATGATGCCCGGCGACGGTTCGGCGAAGAACATTTCCGCGAACGGCGGCTTGATGGCGGCAGCGGCTTTCTTGTAGCGCGCCAGCTCGACCTTGATCGCTTCCTTGTCGTGATATTTGAGCTCGCCGACGCATTCCGGACAGCCGAACACCTTTCCGGTTTTGGGAATGCGCTGCGAGAATTTCTCGGTGTAGAGCGGATTTTCGATCCATTCCTTGCCGAACGGCCGCTTCGAACTCGCCGCCGAAACCGTTCATGCGCTTCGGCACGTAGGTCTGAAAGCCGACGCGGCCCTGCTCGCCGTCGTTGGCGACGTCGACGCCGGCCCAGCGCTGCTTCTCCATGACGTGGGCGACGCGCTTGTCGATTTTTTCGGTCAAGCTTGGCCTTATCGACCTTCTCGCCGGCCTCTTCGGCGATCAAAAGGTCGTTGAGTTCGGCGCCGCGCGGCAGGCTGCCGGTATGGGTGGTCAGAATGTGGTCGGTGCTCTTGTGCATGGAGTTCCTCCCATTTGAATTTCTAGTTGATGCTTGGCCGCCAAGCGTTGTGTCGGCGATTATGCCAGCCCGGTATTGCGTCGCGCAAGGTGACGGTAATGCCGAAATCGATCGCGCGCGAGCGTGACAATACCGTGTCTTTTTGGTTCTGCCAAGGACGACTTCGTCGCGCGCGCAGCCGCCGACGCACGAGTGGGCTGCGCCCACACGCGAAAGGGCTATGTCCCACAGTTAATTATGCAAATATTTTAAGCGCATCGCTGGTACTGGAATATCGATCGCGGAGCTTGGCACCGGCCACAAAAGGAGTATGCTTCTTTCGCACAAACGGTCATCTGGGAACGGGTTGACGTGAATGCGGGGTAACGGCGGTGCCGTGGCTCGTCGCGTTCAGGCGGTCCGGATCAAATCAGATGCACAGGGGAGGAACGTAATGTTGTCACCACGCAATCTAGCTGTCGGCGCTTCGGCATTGGGCATGGCGTTTGCCGTGGCCACCGTCGGCTATGCCGTCGACGTTACCAAAGCCAAGCTCTATCCGGATAAGAAGGGCACGGTCGCCGACTTCCAGCCGATATCCAAATTCTGCGGCACCAAGCCGATCAAGGTCGCGCTGTCGGACGGCTGGGGCGGCAACTACTGGCGTCATATCCAGCGCGTCGAATTCGAAGATGAGGCATCGAAGTGCAAGAACATCACCGATGTCCGTTACACGGACGGTGAGTTCAAGCCGGAAAAACAGATCGCAGATATCGAGGGCCTGATCGCGCAGAAGTACGACGTGATTGTCGCCTTCCTCGACACCGGCGCCGCGATCCTCAAGGCGACGCGCGAAGCGACGCAGGCCGGCATCGCGACGGTGCCGTTCTCGACCGGTGAAGACTTCCCCGGATTCGGCAAGGACTACATCGATCGCGTCACCGAGAGCCAGGCCAGGTCGGCGAGCAGGCCGCGGAGTGGCTGGTCAAGACGCTCAACGGCAAGGGCAACATCATCATGTTCGGCGGTACGCCGGGCAATCCGATGACGGCCGCGCAAACGACGGGATGGCGTCCGGTATTCGCCAAGTATCCGGGCATCAAGGTGCTGGAGCAGGAGCCGGTGCCGACGATGTGGGATCCGGCGGTGGCGCAGCAAAAGACCGCGGCGCTCATTGCCAAGTATCCGCAGATCGACGGCGTGTATAGCGAGACCGTCGGCCCGATCCGCGCGTTCGTCGCCGCCGGCAGGCCGCTCCCGGCTTATGTCGGTCAGTCGCTCATGGATCTGAGCTGCCTGGCCGCCGAGCATCCTGAAATGAAGATGATGAGCATCGACGCCCACACCTGGATGGTGCGGAACGCACTGCGCAAGGGCGTGGCGGCGGCTCAAGGCATGGACAACGACGAGCCGAGCCTGATCAAGCTTCCGATCAGCGAGGACACGACGTCGAAGGATCCGGCGCTGGCTTTGAAATGCGACAAGTCGATGCCGATGGATTCGATCCCGTCGTCGATGCTGTCGAAGGAACTGCAGGTCAAGGCGCTCGGCGGCAAATAGCCGGTAACGAACGTCATTGATTGCGACTGATCTCAGCCCTCCCTTCCCTGGAAACGGGGAAGGGTTGGGCTGAGTTCTTTGCTGCACAGGGGACCGGATTCGGGAAATGGCGGACGAACGAATAAGCCGTCTGCGAATGCCTGGACTTGGCTTGGATTTGACCGAGCTTCCGCTGGCGGCGAAGGCTCTCATCGCAACCGCACTGCTGGTTTTGATCGGCGGCTTTGCCGCGCCAAGCACGATCAGCACCGCGGCGATACTCTCGACACTGCCGTATTTCGCGATACTTGCCGTTGCCTCGATCGGCCAGCACCTGGTGATCCAGCAGCGCGGCCTCGACCTCTCCACTGCCGGCATCATGTCGTTCTGCGCGGTGGTCGTCACCAAGCTGCCGGACGGCAGCACCAATGCTGGTGTGGTTATTTTCTGGATCGTTGCGGCGCTCGCGGTCGGCGCGATCATCGGCGCCATAACCGGATTGATCGTGACGCTGCTGCATGTGCCGCCGCTGGTAACCACGATCGGCGTCAACGCGATTTTGTTCGGCCTGACCTATTTTGTCTCGACCGGCGCCTCGGTTCAGTCGCCGCCGATGATGGTCAGTTTCTTCATCGGACAATTTCTTTTCATCCCGACCTTGGTCTGGATTTTGTTGCTCGTGGCCGGCACGACCGTCTTTGTCCTGACATTCACGACCGTTGGGAGACGCTTCATCGCGCTCAGCGTCAATCCGTCCGCAGCGCAGGCGGTCGGCGTGCCGCACAATGCCTACAGTATCCTGACCTACGCGATCGCCGGTTTCATATACGCCGTCGCGGCGGTGATGCTGTCTGGCTATCTGGTCTCGCCCACGGTGCTGTGCGGACTGCCTTATCTGCTCGGCACGATTGCCGCCGTCGTCGTCGGCGGCAATCCGCTGGGCGGCGTCACCAAGGGCAGCGTGGTCGCCACCGTGGTCGGCGCTTTCTTTTTGACCTACCTCGCTCAACTGGTGACGGCGCTGGGCTTCGGCAGTTCGGCCGAGGACCTGGCTGACGCGATCATCGTGCTCGGCGGCGTGGCGCTGCCCGAAATAGCCCGGCGGTTGCGCTATGCATAACGTCGCCATTCCGGCAGCGCCGATCACCACGGCGCACGTGCCGATCATGACACTCGCCGACATCCGAAAGAGCTTCGGCCCGGTCAAGGCGCTCAAAGGCGTGGACGTCCTCATCATGCCCGGCGAGGTTCATGCCATCGTCGGCGAAAACGGCGCCGGGAAATCGACCCTGATCGGCATTGCCGCAGGCGTATTGCGGCCCGATGCTGGCGCTATCTACTACGGCGGCAAATACGTCAAAGCGTCCGATCCACGTCAGATGCGGGAGGACGGAGTCGCGGTTGTCTATCAGCATCCGGCTCTGGCGCCCGATCTGACGGTTCTGGAAAATCTTCAGCTTGCGGCGCCTTCGCTCGGCGGGCCTGGTGGCGGTGCCGAGGCCGAGCGGCTCCTGGCGCGTGATCGCGACCGACGAACTGCGCATGCCGATCAACAAGCGCGTCTCCGAGCTTTCGCTCGCGCAGCGCCACATCGTCGAGATTGCGCGCGCGCTAGCCACCAATCCGCGCGTGCTTTTTCTCGACGAGCCGACCGAACCGCTGCAGCACGGCGACGTGCGAAAGCTGTTCGATCTCATCGGCGAACTGAAAAGCGACGGCGTCGGTATCGTTTACGTGTCGCACCGGCTGCATGAGGTCGACGAACTGGCCGATCGCATATCGGTGATGCGCGACGGAGAAATCATCGACAGCCGGCCGGCCGAGTCGATTACGTCCGCCGAAATCGTGTCGCTGATCGCCGGCCGGCCGCTCGGACAGATTTTCCCGGCGAAGGCGACAGTCGGTGGGCGCGCCGTTGTTTGCGGTCAAAAGGCTCAGCGGCCGCGGCTTCGACAACGTCGATCTCACGGTCTATGCCGGCGAAATCGTCGGGCTGGCGGGTATCGAAGGCGAGGGTCAGCGCGAATTCATCCGCGCCGCCGCCGGCCTCGATCGCCACCGTGGCGGCGAGTTGCGGGTCAAGGACGCCAACGTCACCGGCGACAGCCCCGGCGCTTTTCGGCGCGCCGGAATCGGTTTCATCCCCGACGATCGTCACAGCGAAGGCGTGTTTCTCAATCTGACCTTGCGCGAAAATTACAGTCTCGGATTTCTGGATGCGATTTCGCGTCTTGGCGTGGTCGATCGCACCGCCGAGGCAAGCCGCGCCAAGGCCATCACCGAGGACATGCGCGTCCGCGCCGCCTCGACCGAATCCAAGCTGTTCGAATTGTCCGGCGGCAATCAGCAAAAGGTGCTGTTCGGGCGCGAGATATCGGCGAAGCCGACGGTCCTTCTGGTGGACGAGCCCACCAAGGGCGTCGACATCGGCTCGCGCAGTGAAATCTATCAGCGGCTGCGCGCCATCGCCGATCAGGGTCTCGGCGTGGTGGTTTCGTCGTCGGACGGCATCGAGCTTGAAGGTCTCTGCGATCGCGTGTTGATCTTCGCGCGCGGCCGCATCGTGCACGAGCTCACGGGCGCGGCGGTCACCGACGCGGCTATCACCGAGGCCAATCTCACCGCGACCGTCTCGCGCGCCAGCGAAGCGCCCGCCGCCGCGCGCGACCGGCGCTGGAGCAAATTCGCCGCCAGCGATCATTTCCCCGCTTTGGTGCTGGCTGCGCTCACCATCGTCATTCTCGCCGGCACGCAGGCGCTGAACGGCTACTTCCTGTCGCCGGTCAGCATCAAGAGCATGCTGTCCTTCTTCAGCATCCTGGCATTCTTGTCGTGCGCGCAACTTGCGACGGTGCTGGTCGGCGCCATCGACCTTTCGATCGGACCGCTGGCCGGGCTTTGCGTCGTGCTGGCGTCGTTTCTGGTGCCGGACGGCGTCGAGACCGGGCCGCTGGTGGCCGGCGTGATCTTCATCCTGCTGTGCACCACGGCGTTTGGCCTGTTGCAGGGGCTATTGATAACCTCGCTGCGCCTGCCGGCGATCGTGGTGACGATCGCGACTTTCATCGGGCTGCAAGGCGTCTCGCTGCTGCTGCGGCCGACGGCCGCCGGCACCATTGACGACGTCCTCTCGGACATCGCGCAATTTCAGATCTGGTTCCTGCCGGCTTGCGTTGTGCTGACGCTGGTCATGGTCGGCGTCGCCGAATGGCTGCTGTTCCGCACCGTCATTCGGGCGGAATTTCCGCGCCGTCGGCTCAAGTCCGCTCGCCAGCGCCCGGCTCGGCATCGACAGCCAGCGGCTGACGTGGCTGGCTTTTGTCATTTCCGGCTTGTTGACGGGTATCGGCGGGTTGATGCTCGCCGGCCAGGTCGGCATCGGCTCGCCGTCGACCGGCGCCGACTACACGCTGATGAGCATCACGGTCGTCGTGCTCGGCGGCGCCAGCGTCGCCGGCGGACGCGGCTCGTTCATCAGCACGATGTTCGGCGCCGCCCTGGTGCAGGCCACGTCAAGCGCCTCGTCCTTCATCGATGCCAATTCCTCGGTGCACTACACCGTCATCGGCACGCTGACCTTGCTGGCGGCGATCTTCTTCAGCGTCGCGCGGCGACGCGCCGCCACCGCGCGATCCGAAAACTAGCGCGACGCGGCGCGTTGCGGCGATCCGGCGCGCGACCAAAGAGCGCCTAGGATTTTCCGAGTTTCTGCACCGCCTCGTGGCGGTAGCAGGTGACGAGGTGGTCGTTGACCATGCCGACCGCCTGCATGAAGGCGTAGACGATCGTCGGGCCGCAGAACTTGAAGCCGCGCGCCGCCAGTTCTTTCGACATCGCGCGCGATATCGCGGTTTCCGCCGGAATCTGGCGCATGGTGCTTGTAGCGGTTCACCTTCGGCTCGCCGTCGACGAAATCCCACAATAACTTCGAGAAGCCGGGACCTTTCTGCCATGACGTCGAGCCATCCGCGCGCCGAGAGCACCGTGCCTTCGATTTTGGCGCGGTTGCGCACGATGCCGGCGTCCTGCATCAGCCGTTCGACTTTTTTCGGCGTGTAGCGTGCGATTTTCTCCGGCGCGAAATCGTCAAAGGCGCGGCGAAAATTCTCCCGCTTGCGCAGGATGGTGATCCACGACAATCCGGCCTGAAAACCGTCGAGCACCAGCTTTTCGTAGAGAGCGCGGTCGTCGTATTCGGGCACGCCCCATTCTTCGTCATGATAGGCGACGTAAAGCGCATCATCCTTCGGCCAGGGACAGCGCACGAGCTTGGATGTCGGCCGAAGCGGTCATTCCGCCGCCTTGGACCCGTCAGGAAATGCAAAGCGCGCCCAGTCGGGCTTGGCCGGTCCGGACCGGCAACGCCGTCGGCGAGGAGACGCTTCGCCGCGGGATAGAGCGTCGGCGACGCGGTCGAGACGCAGCACCGCCAGCCCATGACCCGCGCGCGCCGAGCCCATGCGTGCCGATCTGGCGTTCGCCGGCCGTGACGGCTGCCCCGGCCTGTGGCGGCGCGCCGTCGTAGCGTACCGGCACGGTGCGGGTGCGGGCGATGCCGCGATGCTCCATGCGCGACACCACCTCCTGGCCGACATAGCAGCCCTTGGTGAAATCGACGCCGCCGAGCTGATCCATATCGGCCTCGTGCGGGAAAGCGTCGCCATAGCGGAAATCGACGCCGCCACGCGGAATTCCGAGGGCGATGCGGTGCGCGTCGTACTCGTCCGCCGCGACCAGCGTAGCGCCGAGGCTCGCTGCCGCGTCGGCGGCACGATGCGGCGGTATCATGACGCGCAGCCCGAGCGCCGGCAGACGCGGATCAGGGTAGGCTAAGACCGAACGCCGCCTTGCCGCTTCCATCCCAGGCCGCCATGACGCCGAGAATCTCGGACAGGTCCTCGACCATGACGCGGGAACGCAGTTTGTAGAGGTTGAGCTTGCCGACCAGCGGCTGTACCAGCGCACGCGGCACATCGAGGAAATAGCCGCCGCCGTCTTCCGGTGGCGCCGCGGCGACGATGAAATCCGCGACGATCTTGCCCTGCGGCGACAGCAGCGCGGCGAACCGCGCGGCACCGGGCGCAAGAGTAAGGACATTGGCGCTCAGGAGCCCGTGGAGGAAGTCCCGCGCATCGTCGCCGACGACCTTGACGACACCGCGATCCGGGAGAAGGGCGGCCTTCATGCAGAAAAACTCCCTGAGTCTCATCCAAAGCTAAGCTGCCGGACGGGCTCCCTCAAGGGTTTGCGGAGTTTTCCTGAGAAATTGGGGCCGCCTGTCAAAAAAATCACAATGGTTGGCGGCGATGTTGCCGGCCAATATGCCATCGCAGGTTGCCGGGATTGTTGGCGGCTCCGGCTTCCTGATCCCCGCGCCATCGCCAAGACTTCGACCTATCCCGACCTCGACCTGTCCCGGCTCCCGCCAGTCATTACACGATCGCTTTACGCGTTCAGGGGTTGAGCGCATGACCGACGATTTATTCTTCCTGCGTGTGGTCATCGCCTCGGCGTCGCCGAGCGACCGCGACTTGTTTCGCCAGGCTGCGGCGGCCGCGCCGATACCGATGGAGCTTCTCGAAGCGGACGGTGTCGCGGCCGCCATTCGCTCCACCGCGTCCGGTGTCGATCTCGCGTTTTTCGACCGTGCGCTGGGAAAGGAGGCGGTCGCCCGAATGACGTCGGTCGCGCACGCTGCGGCCAAGCCGCCGTTTACGGTGCTGCTTTGCGCGCCCGGCGCGAGCGCGCCGTTCGGGACTGACGCTCTCGCAACAATGCCCGCGGATCTGGAAGAGGCTACACGGCTTCTGGCGGGGGCGACCCGCGTGCGGCTGCCGAGCCGCGTCCTGGTGGTGGACAATTCGACGACCATGCGCGGCATCGTGCGGAAGATTTTCGCCGCCACGCGTTTCCCGCTCGATGTCACGGAAGCTGCGCTTGGCGGCGAGGCGATCGACCTCGCCCGGCGGTCGCAGTTCGACATCGCCTTCATCGACCAGCACCTGCCGGGTCTCAGCGGCCTCGAAACGATCGCCGAGTTTAGGCGGGCACAGCAAGACATGAAGTTCGTGCTGATGACGTCAACGCCGGATCGCTCGGTCGTGGAGCGCGCGCGGACGCAAGGCGCGGGATTCATCAAGAAGCCGTTTTTCCCCGCCGATATCGAGACGGCGCTGTGCGGCTTCTACGGGCTGCGCGCGCTGAATCCGCAGCGCGATTAGGGTGTGTACTCACAAAACCGGTTGGACGTCTGTTCGGTTCCGAAAGCGACCGAGCAACTGCCGAGCAGCAACACGGGGCCATGCCGCATCAGCAGACGTTAATCGTAGCCGCGTGCCGGCCCAATCTGCGGAGCGCGCACCGGCTTCGCCATTCCGTAAAAGATCGTGACGCCCTGGCCACCGCACCGCGTTGACAGCACCTCGTCGGTGTCGCCAAAACAGCTGTCGATGTCTTGCCAGTTGTTCATCACCCAAACGTTGCCCGCCGGATCGATGGCGAGATCAGTCTGCATTTGCAGGCCGCCCCCTACATAGCCGCCGGGCGGCGATATTTGATCGCCGGTTTTCACCCCCGGCGGACAGTTTTCGGTGCGCACTCCGCACAGTTCAACGATTGGGCTATGAGCGCCCGCGAAATTGGAGAACCAGACGTTGTCGTCGCCGTCGACGACGGCGGCCCATGGCGCCGGGAGACCACCCCCGGTGAATGCCGAGCCTGGATACTGCGTGCCATCCGGGCGCAGCAACGTGACGCTGCCGCCATCTGCACCGCCTTTCTGCTCAAACATCGTTCGCGACACTTTCTCGTCGACGTTACCGCCGGTCTTCGCCACGAGGCCGAGCTCAACAAGCTTGGCCAGACCGCGCAAACCGGCGCCAAAATGGTTGGTAACCCAGACGTTGCCCCGGCTGTCGATGGCGAGCCCGCCGCCGCTATAGCCGGACTTGAACTTCTCGACCTTGCTCGGATCGGAGGAAGGAAAGCGGACGACGTGGTCCGACCCAAAGCTGCTCACCCAAATGCGGTCCTGTTGGTCGATGCCAAGGTGGAATGGCAACACAAAGGACTTGCAGGGTTCCGCGTCGTCGCCCTCGCAAACAAGCTTGCCCTTGGTGTAGTCCCCCTTGGGGAAATACACGAGCTGGTTCTTTGACAGACCGACAGCCCAGACGTCACCGCTTGGCGTGACGATGATGCCCTGCATCAACCCAAGTTTGCCACCGAAGGTAATCCCCTCTGGCGGCGTCAGTGGCTTGCCGTTCTTGTCGAACACCGCGATGGATTTGCCGCCATAGCTGCTGAGCCATGCATTGTCCTTGGCATCGACTGCGGCGCCGAAGGTGCCTCCTTGCATCCCGCCGCCGGCGAAGCCCGTTGGGCTCGGTGAGAGCGGAAGTCCGTTCGGAGCAAACTTGGTGGCGTTGCCTTGCCATAGCGCGTCCTGCGCCTGCCAGCCGATGGTAAAGTTGTCGCCGACCCACAGATTGCCCTCACTGTCGAACATCGCCTTGCCGCCGGCGCGGTAGCCTCCGCCATCGAACTTCAGCGGCAACACCCAAGCACTTGGCGCGAAGT
The DNA here is from genome assembly GCA_963850245.1 of uncultured Alphaproteobacteria bacterium. Lineage (GTDB taxonomy): Bacteria > Pseudomonadota > Alphaproteobacteria > Rhizobiales > Xanthobacteraceae > BOG-931. The sequence goes on from CAWKLA010000010.1 coordinate 215,432, forward strand.
TCAGGTACGGCATGAACGGGACCGCGCGCATCGTCTTGCCCGGTGGAACCGGATAGAATTCGTCGAGCAGCGCAAAGACCCTCTTCGGCAGGTACCAGGGATAGCGCGCGATTGATTGAGCCGCTGATAGCGTATCGGCCGGCACTCCGCCTTTTGGGGGCGTCGCGGCGACAAACAGTTTGGCGCAGGCGTCGTCTGCGATCCGCACAACGCAGCCGGAGAGCGCATCGGCCAGCGTTGCAAAATTGGCCATTGTCGGCGTCTGGCTGCTATTGAGCGGCCCGAGCATCGCTTGGCCCCAGCCGCCGGTCTCGATATTGACGAAGTTCAGCACATTGTCGGCGGCGATCTTGAGACCCAGTGGGTTTCCCGCGATGGCGTCGCCGTTGAGAAATTGTGCATGAGTCCACACCGAGGCGACAGTCGTCATCTCGTTGATGACGACCTTGGCAGGAACCGCGCTGCCTAACGCGGCGATCAACGCGATGGCCGGATTGTCACCACTCGTTGGGTTCGAAGCTGGTCGGCCGCCTTTCGCGACCAGATAAACGTTTGCGCCGGCTGCGTCCGCATTCAGGACGAAGCGGCCGTTTGCATCGGTTTGAGTCTGAACGAGTTGTCTAGGAGCACTCGAGCCTGCCGCCCATAAAGTGACCGTCGAACCGACGATTGGCGCTCCGCCGCCAAAGACCTGGCCGCTTATCGTGTCCGCCGCAACCGCACTCGTGCTGAACCAGATAACAAAGACTACGAAGGCGCCCAGCCAACGCCAAGCGAAGGTTGGGAAGACAACATGGCGATCTCGTATCATTGTGTCGCTCCCGGTTGTGCGGTCGCGCCAATTTTAGAGCCCGATTGTGACAATGTTTATCCCCGGGGAAACGCACGGTTCGCGACGGCAAAGCCGGCTCGGGGTCAATAATACGGCTGTGGCCGGGTGCTGACGGGCCGTGCTCTAAGTTCGCTCAGATACCCGCGGCGAACCGGGCCCGACGCCGTTATTGCCGCGACAGGTCTACGGAAAATTCGCCGTTGCGAACGCGCAGCGCGAGGCTTTCCGCGTAGCGGGCGGTGGCTTCCTCGCCGTAGGTCGAGATCAGTTCGGCGAGCGCCAGAAAGAGCGAGGTTTGGGCCAGGCAATCGCCGTCGATGCCTTCGTGGTTGGCGACGACCCACGCCTCTTGCAGATAGCCGAGTGCAAGCCGCTTCTGTTCGTGGTCGGCCAAGGCGTCGTGTGCCGCCGGAGTTTGCGTCGCAATGCTCATTGAATTCTTTATCGCCGCAGCCCGCAGCGTCCCTGACAGCGGCGACGTTAGCATGGTGCCCGCGCGGGCTAAGTCGAACCTTGAGGAAGGGTTAATTCGGCAGCCTGTTCCACTGAAAAACGCAATCGAGCGCCTAAAATCGAAGAAACGATCAATTGGCGTAGCGCGCAGTGACCTCACGGGCGATCCTGGCGCCCTCCACAAGGTATCGGCGGATGGCGAAATCGGCCGCGGGCGTGCAGGTGCGGTAGCTCTGCTGAAACGCGCGGTAGCCGCGATTGAAGCTCGCGATCATCTGCTCGCGCCGCTCTCCGGCGGGGGCTTCGGTTTCGATCAGGGTTTGCGCCTCGATTCGCCACTTCTGGCCCTCGTTCGAACCGCAGATGGCGCGCAGGAAATGTAGCGCGCCGAGAATCTCCGCAAGCCGCTGCAAGTCGCGGTCATAGGGTGCGGGCGTGTTTTGCGCGGGGGCCTGCGCCGGAGGCTGACCGGGCTGGGCGGGCGCGGCGGGTTTGGGCTGCGCCTGGGGTTGCGGCTGCGGCTGTGGCGCAAAAGGCCTGAACTGCTGCTGCGGTTGAAACGGCTGTTGAAAGCGAGGCTGCGCCGGCGGCAGACCGAAAATCTGCGCGCTGGCGGAAGTGGCGCCGAAGGACAGCGAGAGCGAAACAATGATGATGGTTCGAAGCATCGGGGTTGGTTTAGAGCATATTCTTCGGCTATGCGGCACGCCACGGATCAGAACTCGGTTGGGCGGGACCTAACGTCACGGTCAGGCGGCAATGCGCTGGCTGGCGGCGGCGACAATGGCGGCCAGGCCGTCGGTGGTTTTCAGCCCGGAAAGCTCGGATGGCAGAAGCCAGTTCGCCTCGGCCAGCTCCTCATTGAGCGAAACCTCGCCCGGCGATCCAGCGCGCCGCAAACGGCAGAATGACGAAGTGCCGCTCGATCCGTCCCTCCGCATCCCGCGCGATCATCTGGCGATATCCGGCAAGCTCGACCGGCTCGATTTCGAGGCCGGTTTCTTCCCGCACCTCGCGGATCACCGCCTGTTCGAGTGTCTCCCCGAGTTCGACGCCGCCGCCCGGCAGCGTATAGAGGCCGTGCGCGGGCGGCTGAGCCCGGCGCACAATGAGCACGCGACCGGCACGGAAAATGGCGGCGCTGACTGCGAGGTAGGGCTGCGCCGGGTAACGTCGCGATGACCCGCTGGTAGTGGTCAAAGACCGATCCCATTTGGCTATTATCGAACGGGATCATCCGCTCGACGGGAGATAGAGACCTTATCCCAATGTGCGCGCGCTATGTCATCACCTCGCCGGCGGACGCGGTCAGGGCCTTGTTCGGCTACGGCGAGCGGCCCAATTTTCCGCCGCGCTACAACGTGGCGCCGACGCAACCCATTCCCGTCGTGCGGCTCACTAACGGGGCGCGGTCCTACGCGCTGGTGCGCTGGGGATTGCTGCCGGCCTGGGTGAAAGACCCGAAGACTTTCTCGCTTCTGGTCAATGCGCGCGGCAAGTCCGCGCTCGACAAGCCGTCGTTTCGCAACGCGATGCGGCGTCGCCGCTGCCTGATTCCGGCCGATGGCTTCTATGAATGGAGCGACGGCGCACCCAAGCGCCCGTATTTCGTGCGGCCGAAATCCGGCGCCCCGATGGCTTTCGCCGGCCTGTGGGAGACCTGGACCGGACCGAACGGCGAAGAGGTTGATACCGCCGCGATCGTGACGACGCGGGCCAACCGGGCGCTCGCCGCCATCCACGACCGGATGCCGGTGATCGTGGCGCCGGAGGCATTCAATCTTTGGCTCGACTGCGCGGCGGTCGACGCCAAGACCGCCGCTTCGCTGATCACGCCAGCGGCCGACGAACTGCTCGAATGCTACGAGGTCTCGTCGGCCGTCAATCGCGCCGCAAACAATTCGGCCGAGTTGATCGCACCGGTTGCCTCGACGGTGGGCGCAGCCGCGGCGCCCGCGGCCGATGCGCCTGCGAAGGGGAAGAAAGACCAGCTGTCGCTGTTTTAGAGCGCGCTGTCTTAGAGTGCACTGCCTTGCGCCGGCCGATGACGGGCAGAGCGCTTAATCGTTCCGGCAACCGGCGCGCCGTCCCCTCTCGGCAATGAAATCTGAAAAACCGTTCCTCGATCGGCGGCGGAGCGTGCCGAGAGACGCCCATGATGCGCCTCGACGATGGATCGGCAAATCGACAGGCCCATCCCCATACCCTGCGACTTCGTCGTGAAAAACGGATGGAAGATGCGGTCCACATTTTCCGGGTCAATTCCAGGTCCGCTGTCCTCGACCGTTATCAGGATGCCGTCGGGATCGCTGACCGCCGATTTGAGCCGCAAGGTACGCGCACGATCGTCCACGGCAGCCATGGCCTCGATTGCGTTGGTGACGAGATTGGCGATGACCTGCCGCAGCTGGACCCCGTCCGCCATGATCGGTTTCAGTTTCGGACTGAGCTCGGTTTCGACGAGAATTTGATGGCTTCGTAGTTCGGCGTCCAGCAGTGCGATGACTTCGTTGATCACCTTGTTGAGGTCCACCGCGACCTTTTCCCGGCTGTCGTTCTTGAACATCGCGCGGATGCCGTCGACCACCTGGCTGGCGCGGTCGCTCGCGTCGGATATCCGGTTCAGCGCCGTTTTCACTTCGTCAAGGTTGGGCGGTGTCTTCGCGAGCCAGCGTAAACTCGCGCTGCAGCCGAGCGCGATCGACGCCAGCGGCTGGTTGATCTCGTGCGCGATCGAGGCCGCCATCTGCCCGGCCGCGGTCAGGCTGGTCACGCGGGCAAGCTCCGTCTGCGTCGCGCGCAGCCGTTCTTCCGCGCGCTTGTTCTCGGTGATGTCGATCATGGTTCCGATGAACATTTCCCGTCTGGATTCGGACGCCCGGGCTACCGAACTGTGACCCCACATCAGCGTTCCGTCCTTGCGCCGGTACTGCTTGACGACGACATAGTGATCGACCTTGCCTTGCTGGAGGTCGGCGAGCCGCAGCCGCGCCTTCTCGCGACCTCCCTCGACGGTGACATCGATAGGCGTGAGGCCCCGCAATTCCTCGTCGGTGTAACCGAGCATCGCCTGGAACGCGGGATTGGTCGCCAGATAACGCAGGTTATGATCGAAGGTCGAAATGCCGATGCTGGAGGACGCGAATATCGACTGCCAGCGCGCCTCGCTCGCCCGAAGCACCGCCTCGGAGCGGGTGCGCGCCAGCGCTTGGGCCATGACCTCCCCGATAACCGTTACCCGCGCGACGAACTCGGCCGGCCATTCCCGCGTGGACCGGAACGCGCCAAAGCCGATCGCGGCGACGACGCGTCCGCCGACCGGCAGCGGAATGACGAGGATGGAGCGGATGCCGGCGCGGCGATTGTATTCCGCCGCCGCAGCCGCTTCCGGCGGGATGTCCTTGTCCGACCGGATGACGACGGTCCGCCCGGCGCGCAGCTCTCCGGCAAACCAGTCGAGATCCGCCGGTATCGGGCCGGGCACGGGTGGTTGAACGCCTTCCACCGCCGCCGAACACAGAAAGTGCTGCTTTTCGTCGCTGACAAACTCCCAGAAAGCGACGCGGTCGAAGCCGAGAAACGTCAGCAGCCGTTTGAGCGCGCCCTCGATTTCCGCGACGACCTGGTCAGCCGCCGCTACATTGGCGAAACGGACCGACAGCTCCGAAAGCAGGCGCTCGAAGGCCAGCAGCTCTTCGAGCGATGCGTCGGGAGTGCGCTTGGCGGGTGGGGGTCGCCCGGGACGCGAAATGCGCTTTGTCCTGGCGGGGCGGGAACGGGATTTTCGCATTGCCTAAAGGGTTTGCACTGGAACCAGGTCGATCTCGGTAGCCGCATTTTCTCATACATCGGGGCCGATTGCTCCACCGATCTTCGGCCCGGCGACCGCCCGTCCGGGCGCCCCAGTGCGAACGCGGGACGGCTGGATGCATCGACGTGCCGGCGAGATGCGGCCTTGCCCATCGCGTGCTGGTTGAAACGAGTCCCGTGTGTTGCTGTCGGTCGATCCCAAGCCGAAGGCTCGCTCGGCGACGGAATTATGACGACTGTGCGACGGTCGAATAGATGAGATGTTCATCTTCTAATTACAAAATGCTCCGGCAGAAATTCGCCGTGAATTGTCGCGGCCAACTTCGTTTCTCATCCTGCGCATTGGATCGTGCCGATGAATGTTCTTGCTTTTGCGTCGCGCAAAGGAGGGGCAGGCAAGAGTACCTTGGCGGCGCATCTGGCCGTCCATGTCCACAGGCCGAACCGGCCGTGTCTGCTCGTTGACGACGATCCGCAAGGCTCGCTTACGCTGTGGAACGAACTGCGCGCCGAGTCCGCGCTGCCGCTGAAGACCGTCAAGCGCGACATCGCCCATATCGTCAAAAAGGCCAAGCGAAACGGCGCCGAGTGGATCTTCATCGATACGCCGCCGAACAACTCGGTGAGCGTCATCGAAGCCATCGAGGCGGCTACCCTCGTCATCATCCCGTGCCGGCCCGGATTGTTTGATATCGACGCCGTGCAGGAAACCATCGCCTTCTCGCGGCAGGTCCGCACGCCTTACGCCGTTGTCTTCAACGCCGCGCCGCCGAGGCGTCACGAGACCGAAGCGCCGGCGGTAACCCTGGCGCGCCGATGCCTGGCGCAGCTCAAGGTGCCGGTCTGGGGTGGTCAGATCACTCACCGAGCTAGCTTCTCGCTGGCGCTGAGCGAAGCCGAAGGCGTGAAAGGCTATGACTCCGATCCCGGCTCGACCGCGGAGATCAGCGGCTTGTGGTCGGCCATCGAAAAGTCGGTCCAGGTTATTCGCGGCGCGCGCGAGAAAGCCGCCGCCATGCACTGCGTGGCGGCATAACGTTCCTTCCACCCCGGGAACCGGTCGTCAGCGAAATTATCAGGCCAGTGCTGCGCGGGGCGTTGCCATGCGCGACTGCCGTTGCAGCTTCCAGATGCAGATGCCGTGGAGGATGGACGACAGCGGCACCAGGAAGGCCGGCACCATCACCAGCGGATAGACGGAGACCAGAAGATTTGGATCGCCGATCGCCATCATCTGAAAGCGCCCCGGTGACGTCAGAAATCCGGTCGCGAGCGCCACGATGAAGTCGAGAATGCCGAGGCTGTTCCAGGCATAGGCGGCCGGAATCGCTGTTCTCGATCCCTTGTGGATCATCCACGCAACCGGAACGGCCAACAGGCCGACGAGGATGTCGCCTTTGCCGGCCGGGAGCGCGAACTCGGCGGGAAGCTGGTGCATGCTCAACAGGATCAGAAACACGAAGCCCGCAACGCGATAGGTCTGGATGGCTACCAGCCAGGAGAGCGGAGTGGCGTCGATCACGGCCGTCATGGTCCTCGATCGAACAATCAACCACAGGCCGCCGATGATCGGCAGCAGCACTGCAACGACGATCGCGGGGAACTTTACGTCGAGCGTGGCCTGGAACGCGCCCTGCATCGACAGGTAACTGACGAGGCCGTACCAGACCACCAGCACCGCCGTCACCGCGAGCCACGTTCGTCTCCGTGTGGTTGACGGGAGCCTTGCGCGGCGCAGCGCCAGCCAGAGGCCGCTGAGCAGAGCCGCGAACACGACCAGGTCGATCACCAGAAGAAACGGCGTCAGGAAGTTTGGCGATTGGGGCATGGCTCGGTCCTTTCGCGATTTGCTTGATCTCTTCTCGATTTCTCTGCAGGATACATAAATCGTTGTCACTTGCAATATACTAGTGACTTGCGTCTGATGCGGAGTTTCCCTATCAGGGCTGCATGGCCGAAGCCGTCGTTGATTTGAACTGTCCGGTTGGACGCGCCGCGGCGGTGATCGGGAGCCGCTGGACCGCGCTCATCCTGCGCGACCTGTTTCTGAACAAGGCCTGCCGGTACCAGGAATTGCTCGATTCGCTCGCCGGAATTGCCCCCAACACGCTTTCCGACCGCCTGAAGATGCTGGAAACGCAGGGCATCATCACACGACGCTTCTACGAGCAGCATCCGCCGCGGGCGGAATACGTATTGACCGAGAAAGGCCAACAGTTGGGGCCTATTCTCCGCGCCATGCGCAAGTGGGGCGACAAATACGGCGTGGCCGACGCGTCCTGACGGAACCCGTCCGGCGGCGGGTCTGCCATCATTCGGCCAAAGCTCCGGCATTAATCTCCCGCGGGGAATTGGACGGAGAAGGGGACCACCTTGCTTTCAGCACGCCGGTTTGTCGCGGCTGCGCCAGCATTCCTTCTGATGACAGGGGCTTGTTTCGGCTTCCTTTTTTCGGGAGTGAGCGCGCGAGCCGCGGGTTCAGTGGATACCTGCGAAGACCCTGCGGACGTCGCGGTCCTGTCGTCGCCTGTCGCGCCGTGGAAGGGCGCGCCCCTGCGCGTGATCTTCGCCGCCGAAAAGCCGCTCGACGGTGAACTTTCGCTGATCGCGCCCGATGGAAACGTTGCGGCCAGTTCGCGCGGGCGCCACGATGGGCCGCCCTACGTCTGGTTTGCCGAGGTCGACACTCCGGCCGTCGGAACCTGGCACGCAAAGCTGGTGCGCCCCGGCGCTCCCGCCGAGTGCAGCACGGTTACGCGCGAAATCACCGTTGCCGGCGCCGAACCGCCGAAGCCGCGCGCGACCGACGGCAGCCTTTGGCCGATCCGCAACGCCTGGAACCGCGAAACCGAGAATCTCTTTTCCGCGTGGGTCGAGAAACTTTTCGACGCGCCGGTCGAGGAAGCGCCGTCGTGGAAGGCGCTGCACGAGGTGCTGCGCGATCGCTCGCGCAATGTCCTGTTCAACCATTTGGGTCTGCGCGAAGACCAGATGGGGATGGTCATTCGGCCGGACTGCGCCGACCTTCCGTATTTCTTGCGCGCCTATTTCGCGTTCAAGATGGGGCTGCCGTTCGGCTATTCGAAATGCTCGCGCGGCGGCGGCGGCGCGGCGCCGACGTGCCACTCATGGTGGAATATCCAGAACTTGGAGCCGGCGCATGCTTCGCCGGAAGCGGCCGCCGCGCCTCAGCAGGTAGCCAGTGCATCCGAACAACCGCCGTCCCGCGGTCTGCTTGATATGTTCCACCAGCAGAACCCGGCGGGCCAGGCCGCGCCTCAGGCAACCGCAGTCCCCCGCGCGGCAGTCGGGTCCCCGCCGAGATCGTCGCTCGGGCTTGCGGCATCGTTCGGCCAGTATGTGAGCCGGACCGTCGCCGACGCCGTGCATTCCGGATCGGGGCGGACGGCGGCCAACGACGACAACACAGATTATTATCCCGTTCCGCTCACGGCGGAGACTCTGCGGCCCGGCACGGTATACGCCGATCCGTATGGGCACGTTCTGATGCTGGTGCGGCACGTGCCGCAGACCAGCGATGCGGCTGGTCTCTTCATCGCCGTCGACGGACAGCCCGATGGCACGGTCTCGGTGAAGCGCTTCTGGCGCGGCAATTTCCTGTTCGCCCAGGATCCCGCGCTTGGTAGTCCTGGATTCAAGCGCTTTCGGCCGATCGTGCGCGACAAGAACGGCGCGCTGCACCGGCTGACCAACGCGGAGATTGCGAAAAATCCGCAATATGCCGATTTCTCGCTCGAGCAATCGAAGCTCGGCGTCGAAGAGTTTTACGACCGCATGGACGACGTCATGTCGCCGCAGCCGCTCGATCCGGTGCGCGCGATGAAAGAGGCGATCTCGGCGCTCGAAGAGCAGGTCAAGGCGCGCGTCACTTCGGTCGAGAACGGGCGGAAGTTCCAGGGCAGCGGACGTGGCGACGCCGGCATGCCGGAAGGCCCGTCGATCTTCGAGACCACGGGCGCGTGGGAAGATTTTGCGACGCCGTCGCGCGACCTGCGCCTGCTGATCGCGATCGATGTCGTGCGGGGTTTCCCGGAGCGCGTCGCGCGCCGGCCTGACCGCTATGCAATGCCGCAGGGCAAGAGCGTCGCCGACGTGAAGGCCGAATTGCAGAGCGTGCTCGCGTCCGAACTGGCGACGCGCAAGTTCTCGTACACGCGCACCGATGGCTCGGCGTGGACGCTCGCTCTCAAGGATGTCGTCGACCGCTCAACGGCGCTTGAGATGGCATACAACGTCAATGATTGCGTCGAGCTGCGCTGGGGTGCGGCGGAAAACAGCGACGAGGCGGCCACGTGCAAGCGGCATGCGCCGTCGGCGCAGCGCGCGCACATGACGGAATACCGTGCGTGGTTCCACGAACGGCGTCGGCCGCCGCGCGCCTAGAGGGCGATCCGCGCTGGCGCGCGGGTCGACTGACTACAGCACCTTGCCGGGATTCAATATTCCCTTGGGGTCGAGCAGGCCCTTGAGGCTGCGCATGAGCTCGAGCGCGACCGGGTCCTTCACCGAGGGCAGGAGATCGCGCTTCATCACGCCGATGCCGTGTTCGGCCGAGATCGAGCCGTGGTACTTCTTCACGACGGCGAAGACGGCGGCGTTTATTTCATCCCAGCGCTTGAGATAGTCGGCCTTGTCGGCGCCCTCCGGCTGGGTGACGTTGTAGTGGATGTTGCCGTCGCCGAGATGACCGAACGGCAGCGGGCGCGCGCCGGGGATAAGCCCTATGACTGCGGCGTGGGCTTCGTGGAGAAAGGCCGGCACGGCCGCGACCGGCACCGAAATGTCATGCTTGATCGAGCCGCCGGCATAGCGCTGCGCCTCGCCGAAATTCTCGCGGATACGCCAGAACGCGTTCGTCTGTTCGAGACTTTCCGCGATGGCCGCATCGGTGACCAGGCCCTGTTCCGTGCCCTTCGTCAGCACGTCCTCCAGCGTGTCCCGCAGCCCGCTTGTGCTTTGCGACGACAGCTCGATGAGGATGTACCAGGGATGCTTCGCCGCCAGCGGATCGCGACAGCCGGAGATGTAGCGCAGCACGATTTCCAGTCCCTCGCGCGGCATCAATTCGTAGCTGGTAACGTTGCCGCCCGCCTGCTCGGTGGCGATCGCAAGCAGCGCGAGCGCCGCCTCCGGCGACGGCACGCCGACGAACGCGGTCTCGACCGATCGCGGCCGCGGCACCAGGCGCAACACCGCCGCCGTGATCACCCCCAGCGTGCCTTCGGCGCCGATGAAAAGGTTCTTCAGATCGTAGCCGGTATTGTCTTTCTTCAGCTTGTTGAGGTCGTGAAGCACGCGGCCGTCGGCGAGCACCACTTCGATGCCGAGCACATGCGAGCGTGCGACGCCATGCGCCAGGGCAGCCGTGCCGCCGGCATTGGTGGAGAGGTTGCCGCCGATGGTGCAGGTGCCCTCGGAGGGCAAGAGTTGCGGATAAAGACGATCGACCGCTGCGGCCGCTTCGCGCGCCTGCTGCAAGGTGACGCCGGCTTCGCAGGTGATCGTATTCGAGGTCGGGTCGACTTCGCGGATGCGGTCGAGCCGCGTCAGCGACAGCACGATCTCGTTGTGGAGCGGGGTTTGACCGCCGACCAGGCCGGTATTGCCGCCCTGTGGCACGATCGGCGTCGAAGTCTCGTTGGCCAGCTTCAGAATCTCTACGACCTGCGCGGTTGACGCGGGCCGCAACACCATCGGCGTCCGGCCGTGATACAGGTCGCGCATTTCGACGAGATACGGCGCCTGCATCTGCGGATCGGTGATGGCGTATTTTTCGCCGACGATTGCAGTGAAGCGGGCGAGTAGCGATCGGTCCATGGCCGTTGCGGATTTGTTGAGCATGATGCGCGTCCGTTACGCCCCGTTAGATAAGTCGGATTTTGCGCCGCTGCATCTACGCATGATCTTTTCGGAAAACCTGCACCCACTTTTCCGGATCATGTTTTAACGCTCCGCTGCCGCGCGCTTGAGGCGATCGTTGATGGCTTCGCCGAGCCCGTCGGTTGGAATCCGCATGACCGCTATTGCGCTGGCGCCTACGGCATCGAGGGCGCGCAGGTGCGAGAACAGATTGGCCGCCGCCTCGACGAGATCGCCGCGCGGTGAAAGGTTGAGTGTCGTTCTGGCGCGCCGGGCGCCGGTCATTGGCGCCGGACCAAAAGCCAGCAGCGCTTCGTCGGACGCGACGCTCTCGACATTGAGCTGCATGCGCGTCCGCGGTGCATAGTGTGACGCAAGCATGCCGGGGGCGAGCGGCGCCTCGTCCTCGCCGGGCGAACCGACCGGAGCGTCGGCAAGCGGCCGGCCAAGCACGCGCTCGATCGCCGCGCGCGGCACGCCGCCCGGCCGCAGCAGCATCGGCTCGCCGAGACAGGCGACGATCGTCGACTCGACGCCGACCGTCGTTGGCCCGCCGTCGATGATGAGGTCGATGCGGCCGCCCAGATCGGCCTGCACGTGCGCGGCCGTTGTCGGCGAAACATGGCCGGAACGATTGGCGGAGGGTGCGACCACGGGTTTGCCGAACGCCACGAGGATGGCGTGGGCGACCTCGTGGTCGGGAACGCGCACCGCGATGCTGTCGAGACCGGCGGTTGCAAGATCGGCGACCGGACAGTCCGCGGCCTTCGGCAACACCAGCGTCAGCGGGCCGGGCCAGAACGCCGCGGCGAGCTTGGCGGCGTCGGCGTCGAAGCGGGCAAGCCGCGCCGCCGCCTGCCCGTCGGCGACGTGGGCAATCAGCGGATTGAACGACGGCCGGCCCTTGGCCTCGTAAAGGCGCGCGACGGCGCGGCCGTCGGTCGCATCCGCGCCGAGGCCGTAGACGGTCTCGGTCGGAAAGGCGACCAGGCCGCCGGCGGCAAGGATACGCACCGCGTCCGCGATCGAAGCGGCGTCGGCCCGCGCAACGCGTGTCGCCAGCAGGGCTGTCATAATCACCTTACCGACCTCCATAGCGAAAACAGCGGCCGCTTGCAGCCCCCGGACGCGGATTGTATAAGCCCGGACTTATGTCGGAGTGTAGCGCAGTCTGGTAGCGCACCTCGTTCGGGACGAGGGGGTCGCAGGTTCAAATCCTGCCACTCCGACCAAGTCACACCAAAGACTTAGCCGCCGTCGAATAAACGTCCAAAAATGCGCCGGCCACCGATACGGCCACCGAAACGTGCCGTGCCCCGGCGGCGGCGATGTCGGCACGGAAACGATTTCGTGAGCCAAAACCACTCGTGGTCTTGGACCCGTCCGTCGTCGAGCTTCGAGTGTGGCTGTCCAGATGAGCCAGGTGCGCGTTCTGGCGTATCAAGGCCAGCCCAGAAATGTTAACTAATTTGGCTATACTGATTTGCGGCTTTCGGGTGACGCGCCGTGGCACGAAGTGACCTTCTGCTCTCCATCGTCCGAGCGGGCGCAACCGGCGATCGCGCTGCCTTACGGTCATCCGTCGAGGCGGCCGTCGCCGAGGAGCGTGGGAAAAACCACAACATCCTAGCGGATCGTCTGCAGCGCGCCCTCAACACCGTAAGCGTATCGCCGCCGGCCGCGCAGCCCAGTAGTCAGGCAGGAAGGGATACGATCCTCGAAACTGTCCCGCGGCGCCGAATTGAAGAACTGATTTTACCGTTGCCTGTAAGCGAGTTGATCAAGCAATTGATCGAAGAGCAGTACAGGGCGGATTTGCTTCGCGCCCACGGGATGCAACCCAGGCACCGCGTGCTGTTGTCGGGCCCGCCGGGCAACGGCAAAACCTCGGTCGCCGAGGTTATTGCCGAGGCGTTGGCGGTGCAATTTTTCACGGTTCGCTACGACGCCTTGGTCGGCTCCTATCTCGGCGAGACCAATACGCGCTTGGCGCGTTTATTTGACTATGCGCGGACGGTGCGATGCGTTCTGTTTTTTGATGAGTTTGATTTGATCGGAAAGGAACGCGGCGATGTTCACGAGACCGGCGAGATCAAACGGGTGGTTTCGTTCTTGTTGATGCAGATCGATCAGCTTCCGAGTTACGTCGTAACGGTGGCGGCGACAAACCACGCCGAACTGCTCGACCGCGCCGTTTGGCGGCGGTTTCAACTAAGGCTTGCCTTGCCGCAGCCGTCACACGATGCGCTTGCTGTTTTTCTTGATCGTCAATTCGATCCTGGCCAGAGCCGTCGGGCATTGAGGCCGATAAGCTCGCTACTAAGCTGGGGCGGGTAAGTTTCGCCGAAGCTGTTGAATTTTGCCAGACCGTCCGACGTCAGCATATCCTTTCGCTCGGCAAACGCACGCTGAGGGATATCCTTTATGAGCAACTCGAATTTTGGAGCGCCAGAGTCGCGCTGGTAGAAGCCGATGCCCCACGACCCGGAGAAACCTCTCCTTCGTCTGAATGAACCAAGTACCACCAGGAGGCGGCGATCGGGTGGCGGGGGAGACCCGCCACGGCAGATTGGCCGCCGAACGCAGGCCCGGAGCTATGGGCCAGTTTTTCAGCGGCTGCGGGACATTCTCGACCGACCGGACGCTGCGTTGCAATTGCGCGCGGACGCAAACTCGCTAGCACCCGAGCGCCTCCTCGTCTTCGAGGTGACCGGATCGGTACAGAACTTCGCCAATGCGGTGTCGCGCATTGCAGGGTTGGAATTCGCGGGCGAAGAGGAACTGATCGCCGACGAGTTCGACGATAATCCTGAATATTATCTGCTCGTCCCACAGCTTGATGCGCTGAGGGAGATTGTTTCGCTTTGGCAAACATGGGTGCGCACCGGCACGGTGCCAATGAACTATACGCCGTGGCGGCATCTGTTTGCACAATTGCGGAGCATTCGGCCGTGGGGGCCAGCTGATCGGGTTTCGGCAGCAAATCGCGAATATTTCCGCGGTATCGTCGAAGGGGCACCGGATGATGCGCTTGTTCGAATCGAGATCGAATTAGTATTTCGCGCGCACGAGACGACCGCGCAGGCAGCTCAGACCGATGTTGCCAGCCATGTTGTCCGGAGCGGCGGGGCAATCATCGATCGCTCCCGCCGAGCCGAATTTGGCTATCACGCCATTTTGGCCGACGTCTCGGCGGCTGAGATTCGACGAATAACAGAATTGAACCCCTCTTCTCTTGCTGGCGCCGATCCCGTGGCATCGATTGCGCCGCAGAGTTAGGGACGCCTATCCAGGCTGAGGATCGCACGGCAATTGACGAGGTCCGACCGGGCGCCCAGATCGACGATCCGATCGCTGCAATTTTCGACGCAGTGCCGGTCCAGGCTCACCCGCTGCTCGTCAACCGATTGGCGGTTGACGATCCCGCCGACCTTGAAGCCGAGGCCGTGGGGTAGCGCATACACGGTACGGCCAGGCATCGATTGTTCTGCACGGTGACCTGAATGATCGACCATCGCCAATCAGTCGGCGAGTGTATTTTCGGCCAGTCATGTACGCGCCTGCCTGGGGCGGCGAAATCTTCGACGATGATCGGCTTGTTGTCGACGTCATCGTAGAGGCTGTGATGCGGATGCGGGCGAGCGGTGGCCCTCACGTCATCGCCGTCAATCTGTCATTGGGCGATCGTATCAAACCGTTCTCAGGAAGGATATCGACTTGGGCGCGCGCCCTAGATTTTCTTGCTTTCAATTACGGCATCTTGTTCCTGGTCAGTGCCGGCAATGTCGGCGACGAAATCCCAGTCCCTGGGTTCGTCGATGTGGCCGCCTTCGAAGCGGCACCAACTGCCGATCGAGCGAAGCGGCGTTTCAAGGCCTCGATGCACTCAAGGCCGACCGGCGCCTGTTGGCGCCGGCCGATAGTGTCAATGCCCTCACCATTGGAGCTTGGCACCGAGACGCCTCTGCTCAGGTTTTTCCAGGTGTGAGTCCGTTCCTGCCTTACGAGGGAGAGGAGATGCCGAACGTTTCCTCTCGCATTGGTCCCGGCTTGCGCCGGGCAACCAAGCCCGATGCTCTCTTTGCCGGAGGTCGAGAGCGGGTAAGGCTTGATCCAGTCGCGCCGCTCCCCACTCCTTCTCAGCCATACACAGCCTAGTCGGTTTTGGGGCATCAAGGTCGCCGCTTCTCGGCAAAACGGGGCCATGGGACTGCACTTCACCACCGGCACCAGTGCCGCCGCGGCGTTGGCGACGCATTCGGCGCACCGCATCTTCGACGCGCTTGAAGAAGCCTATCCCGACCTGATTGCTGGCATGTTCCTGTTGAGTGGGCGGCATTGCTAAAGGCGCTGCTTGTTCACGTCGCCTCTTGGCGCGGATCAGACGATTTTATTCGATCCGTGATCGATCCTAGCGCGACGTTGCATCACGAGCATTGGCGTCGGGAAGTCTGCCGTCATCTGGGCTACGGCTTTGTCGATCCAGAGGACGCAATTGCATGCGCCGAAGACCGCGCGACGATGTGGGCTACCGGTGCGCTCGGTCCACTCGGATCAATAACCTTCGATGTGCCGATACCCGCGGTCTTTGGAATGCAACGCAGGGCCGCGCGAGGTGCGCGCGACACTCGCTTGGTTTGTGCTGACGCGACCCGGATATCTCGCCTATCGTGCGGTTAAGCTCAAAATTCCGTACTCTACCACAGGACGCGCTCGAAATCGCGGGCGTACACACAATGACGGGGCAACCCACCAACACCCAATCGGAGAACGGGACAATTGTGCATCGTCGATGGCGTCGGGGGCGGATTGGAAATGCCGGCCGCGGTGCATCAATTCCGTCCAGATCCAACGCGAGCGTGATCAAGGCACGCCGGTGGATGAAGCCATACCCTTCGGCCTCGCCGTTACCGTTGAAATGCCGGGCGCGGTCCAAGTATATGATCAAGTTCTGCCGAGTATCAAAACGCGACCGCGCACTCGGGTGCAGTCGCGATGACCGCGAGGCCTCCGCCCAATCTATCGGCGTTGCGCGCGTCGACTTCGAATTCTCCGATGCCAACCTTCCAACGGTTACCTAAACCTTTCACGGCTAGTGTAGAATTCTGCTTTATTGGAATATCTCGTCGGTTCGGCATCTGAGATGCGTCAACGATCCGTCAACGCGGTGAAAGGGGCCATCGGGGTGGGAAAACCCACGAAGGAAGCATTGAGCGGTCAGGGTCCAGAAATTTCCGTTAGCCTAATGGAGGCGCACTGTTGTCCCACGCTGACCTCAGGACGGTGCCGTCGATCCGCCCATCCGCGGCGGCTGTGAGGATGCGCGCCCACCGGGAACGGCGACGGATGGGCCTTCGTTGCGTGCCGGTGCAGTTACGCGAAAAGGAAATCGACGTGCTAGTCCAGAAAGGATTTCTGAAAGCTGATGCGCGTAACGACGTATATGCCATCCGCGATGCCGTGCACGCCTACCTCGATCGCACACTAAGCAAAGCGCTGTGATGCGTAACAGAACGGCTAGAGCTTGCACCCCATAACCGCCCCGCAGCGGATAGATTGGGATAAAATATCGAGATATGTGTGTGGAACATAAATATTTCCGTCGCGGGAACCACTGAAAACAAAAGGATGTCTCACTTGGATACCGCCTTTTTTGACGCCGCTTGCGGCATTTTCTCCGTTAGGGCTGACGTCCGGTACTGAGCCCGGCGACTTCGCGTCATGGCCGAACGACAGCGGCGCAGCTTGTCGCTCGACGCGCCGGCGCCCCAGCGGATGACGGGGATAGCGCACGCCAGAGGCGCGTGGTGCTGACACTTCTCGCAATGGAGCCACAGCCACGGCGTGGCGCTGTGCAGGTCGCCTAGCGTCGGTCGCGGTCCGGGCTTGCGCTTCATGGGGCGGGCATTCGACGCTCGCCGGCCGCGCCAAGTCCAGCCGCTAGGTCTAGTGGGGACTCGGCAACGAGCGACAAGTCCCTATCCGCGTAAACGAATGCCCGCCGCCCGCACGGACTCGACAGCGACCTTGCGAGGATTATCTTTGGCATTATGCGTTTGTTTCGGTGGCGTTTGCCGGTCACTTCCTTCGAGCCCTGCTTGCCCCGTCTCGCCAAGGCGCCGCCGAGGGGCCCCGACTGGATTCACGAGATCAAGCACGACGGTTTCCGGATCATCGCCCGACGTGACGGCGACAAGGTCCGCCTGATCAGTCGCAACGGCAAAGACCTTACTTACCGGTTTCCTTTCGTCGTGAAGGCGGTCGCGAGCTTGCCCGTGAACTCCTGCGTCATCGACGGCGAAGCCATCGTCAGCGACCGGACCGGTTTGGCCGTCTTCAGCTTGATCCGTAGCTATCGTAACGGGCCCCGCGCCACGCTCTGTGCCTTCGACCTCATCGAGATCGACGGGGAAGACCTGAGCAGGCGACCGATCGAGGACCGCAAAGATGCGCTCAAGAAGCTGGTCCGCAACAAGCATCCGGGCATCGCGTTCAACAAGCACTTCGACGTCGAGGGCTCGATCGTGTTCCATCATGCCTGCAAGCTCGGGTGCGAGGGCATCGTGTCGAAACGCCTCGGCTCACCGTATCGGTTCGGCCGATCGAAGGATTGGGTGAAGATCAAGAACCCGACAGCACCGGCGCGTAAAGCGGGAGGCGGGAAGAGTGGCACACCTGAGCGGGCCTACCCCATGCACGGGCCGGTCCCGCAAAAACGACTACTCCCTGGCGCTAAGCCCGTCGCGCCCTCGATGGCTCGTTTTTTGCTCGGTGGGTCAGGGCGCCTTTTTCGTATGCTTGTTCCGATTGAGGCCCGGGAGGCGTTCGCCCGTCATGTTGAAGTCAGAGCTTATCCAGCGCATTCGCGCTCAAACTCCCCGTCTGCACGAGCGCCAGGCCGAAGGGCTCGTCAACGCCATCCTGGACGAGATTAGATCGGCAATAGCCCGAGGCGACCGTGTTGAGCTCCGGGGATTTGGCGTGTTTTCCGCAAAGGTGCGCCCGGCTCATGTTGGGCGCGATCCGAGAACCGGAGGGAATGTGCAAGTGCCGAGGCGGGTTGCGCCGTACTTTAGGACCTCAAGAGAAATGCTCCGCCTTTTGAATTCCTCCCTCAGGGATCGTCTGGTAAAGAGTTGTTGTCGGTGATTAAGGGCCAACTCCGTCGACCTCGCACGTCGCCGCCGCGAACTTGAGCGGCCGTCGGCGCCGACATGATCGACGTTTCGATCGCGCTGCGCCTGCCGCTGATGCTCCGCTACTTTGGGCCGTCAGGGCAGGGAAAACACATAGAGGCGCCTTCGCCGTCGAATGCGCTAGGCTCTGGAAACGATGCTTGTGTGATTCGTTTCTCGATTTTGCGATTTGGCGCGAGGAGCCCTCATGGATGACCGCAAACGATCTTGGGCAGAAGCGGCTGAATACCAAATCGTCCTTCTCCAAGTTGAGTCCGCATTAGAGGCGTGCGAGCGACTTCGTCGCGACGATCGGCTGTTGTTGCTTAAGGAGATCGCAACGCGCCTGCTTCAACGACTATCGGACGCTCCTTCGAAAGTACAAAAGGAGGTCCAGGTCGAAAGCATCGAAATAAAATCCGCATGACGGCCAATCGTTACGGAACTACGGCACCCCGCATTGCAGCGGCATCACGAAGCGGCCTGCCGGACCCCGCTGCATCGGCGTTTAGTTTCTGTGGATAAGTTGTGGACGATCTGTGGATTTGTGCTCAGCGTCACAACCGAAATGACTGTATCGAGCTAGCCCGAATGTACTGGGAGAGCAAAGCGACGACAGCCCCCCAACACGCCCCGTCGCCTAGCTAGAAGCCGCGTTGAGGCAACAACTGAAGAGACCCCAGGCTGCATGGACTGCCTGGGGTTTTTTTATGTGAAATGACAGCGCGGTGGGAAACAGCCCTGGGCGCCATTTCCTCGCCATCTTCTGTCCAAAGAATGAACCTCTGCCGTGGGGGACGGGGGGGAGTGTGGTGCGCGCGACGGCTTCTGGCAGATGCGTTCCGCACGCCCGCCTCACGGACCATCACGGATAAAGCGTCACCTGGCTCGATGACGGGGTGGTATTGACCGCGGCGATATCGGGGTGGGCGCAAACAGTCCAGGGGGTATCATGGGTAATCAAATGGATCGCGGCCAGTCAGACGGTTACGAGTTGGATCTTGAATCCCGTTTGTTCATACAACGAAGAATGCCGGCTCAAATGAAGCAACTCAGCTTGAAAACGCCGGGCAAGCCATCATGCGGTTGCTTCACAAAGCCGCCGGGATAGCCGAAGCAAATAGTCAGCAGGCG
>CAWKLA010000011.1:0-127934 GCA_963850245.1 uncultured Alphaproteobacteria bacterium
CGCCGCTCGTAAACCAATGAGCGGAGGGCACACGATCCCTCACGGGCCAGTGGGGAATCGCACTGATCGGATCGACGACCCCAAGCCACGCCGTGGTCGGTGGCCTCTGGGTAACCGGCAAGTGCGGTCGCTAGCGAAGTGCGCAATCCGCTAACCCGCCACGATCACAAAATCGGCGCCGTCGCGTCAGGCGATGCTCCCGGGAGCATCGTCCTGAATGCGAAAAATCAGCCGGGCGTGATTGCCGCTCCTCCTTACTGGGAGGTGGTGATCGCGGATCGCTTCAGTTCGGAAGAAGGGATGGCGCGAGATCGGCGTCAGCTCGAAAACGGCTATGAGCGAAACGTCTCATCGCCAATGAAAAGAAAGAGCAAATGAGGAAGAAGGAGAAAAGAACGAGTAAACACTAGCAAACCAGCGAAACAGAGCTCGCGTCTCGTGATCGGCGCTTACGGCAGTGACGTCGGCGACGCATCAGAACTGTGCCGGTAGTCGAACCTGGCGCCACAAGTTGGTGCCCGGCTAGGATATTGCCTTTGCGATGTTTGCGGGACGGAGTGTCATATCCATGAAATTGGAGGCCAACAATGGCAACCACCGACAACAAGAACGCGCTTAAGCATGGCGCGTTTAGCGACGCACTCATCCTTCCCGGAGAAGACCCTAACGATTTAGAAGCACTGCTCACCGATTTGCGCGAGGAATGGAACCCCGAAGGGCCGACCGAGAACGACAAGGTCGAGAGCATCGCCATTTGCATGTGGCGGAAACGTCGCTTCAGAACATATCTACGAAACTCGCTAGCAAAGAATGTAAAGCATGAAGCTGCGGTGGATCGGCACAGAAACCGCAACCTTGATCGGCTCTTGGACCTCTGGGACGAAATCGAAACGGCACCGCCCGGTTCCGTTACCGAGGACAATCTTGAGGAAAAAGTGGGGCCGACCTGGGCCAATATGTTCAAAAAAAAGACGCCGCGGAAGAACTACGATAGCGACGAAGCGTGGCTAAAGGTGGTGTGCAAACTCATCGAGGCGACACAAGAAACGAGCCTCACGCTAAGCCGCAATGAAGTAACGCTCGACGAGGAACTGTCGACGGAGTATTTCGCCAACCGCGAACAAGATTTCGAGGAACGGATCGACGCCAAGATCGACAAAGACCTCAAGCAACTCGGCCAGATCAAAACCATGAAGGCCATCGGTATCGGTCGACGTCCGCCGACCGTTGATGTTGGAGCGCTCAAGCGAATCGAAGCGTCATCCACTCAAACATCAGCTCAAGCTGCGGAATGAGATCGATACAAGTTATAGTTGTGTTTTCTCCAAAACGAAATGGATGAACTCCGCATGAGGACCTAGTGACCGGATCAGCCGACGGCCGGCCCGGGGGGCAGACTGGTCTCTTCACCGTCTGGTGCCTCGCGTCCAACCTTCGGGACCGAGACGGGCGGCGCCGGCACAGCCCAGCTACGATTAGTGGCGCAGTCGTATACGCGTTCTAACTGACGAGCGGCGTCGTGATCGCGGCCGGTCTTTCGGCGGTCCGGCGGGCGTCGCGGCCAACGACCACGAGCGGCGCCGGAGCGACCCGGTTACGGCCATCGGCCTTGGCGCGGTAAAGCGCCCGGTCGGCGATCGCCAGCAGCGCCGGCAATTTCCGCGCCGCTTCGCTCGCCATGGCGACGCCGACGCTCACCGTCGGGTTGATCTCGAGGCCCGGCAGGCGCAACGCCTCGAACTCGCACCGCACCCGCTCGGCGGTCTGCAGTGCGTGGGTGATGGAAGTATCCGCGAGCACGCAGCCGAACTCCTCACCGCCCAGCCGGCCGAACAGGTCGCCTGGCCGGAGCGAAATCGCGACGAGATCGCAGAAGGCCTTCAACACGCGGTCTCCGGCCTGATGGCCCGCCGTGTCGTTGATCTCCTTGAAACGATCGAGATCGAACACCAGCAGCGCCGCCGGCCGCCGTTCGGCCATGCTCAAGTCGAGCAGCGCCTCGCCGCGCTCGAAGAAGGCGCGGCGATTGGCGGCGCCGGTCAGTGAATCGGTCAGCGCTACCTTTCGCTGCTCCAGCTCCGCCCGCTCCTTTGACATGGCGACGCGCAGGAACGGCAGGCAGACGACCACGAACAGCGCCTCGAACGCCATCGCGGTGACGACCGGGCCCTGCGCCTGACCGCTGGCGGCCGAGGCCGCAAGCGCCTGCGCGAACGGGATGCGGGCGAGAAGAAATCCGGCGTGGCCGATGACCAGCAAAAGCGTCGGCCAGCGCGACAAGAGATCGCGGTCCCGCGCGTACCAGAGTTCGCCGGCGGAGCAAAACGCGTAGGTCGCCGTGATCGCGGACACCAGGCTGATGCGCGCTGTTACCGAATGGGCGAATTCCCCGAACTGAAAAGCGAGAATCCAGATGACCGCGCCCGCGGCGAGGAGCGGGATGCTGATCCGCCGGCCTTCGAAGCTGCGGGCGCCGCCCCACATCGCTCCATAGGCGCCGCAAAGAAGCGCATTGGCACCGCAGATCGACCAGGCGTTGGGGATGATACCGGGCGTCGCCAGCGCGGCCGCGCCCGCGGCGGCAATGAGGTAACCCGTACCCCAGATGGCAAGCGCGGGCGTATTGCGGTTTTGCGTCCACGCAAAGATCAGCAACAGGCCGCCGGTAATGGAAATGAAAACCGTCAACGCGAACAGCGTCGGCAGGTCGATCATGAAATGGGTGGAAGCGAGGGTCGGCACTGCGTTTCCCTTGACGCCTTCGCGGACTGACGCGCGGTGGTATCACCTCAGTCCTGAGAAGCGATTGCCGCTTTGAATAAAATTTGAAGTATTCGGTCAGGGATTTTTGGCGCGCTTCTGGCAACGCCGGGAGCCCGATGTCGTCGCTCGTCGCGGCTAATTTTTGGTAATTTCTGGACCGGGCTTTTCGCGGCGCGGCCGCGGCGGAGCGCTCTATTTGCCCCAGCCGAAGTGATAATTCACGCCGGCGCGAACGACATTCTGCTGCAGTGAGACATTGTCGCCGGGCAGCGCACTGCAACCGGTGCAGTTGAAGCCGCCGAGATCGACGCGCAGATATTCCGCTTTGGCGGTCCAGTTGCCGGGCAACGCGAATTCGATACCGCCGCCCAGCGCCCATCCAGCATTGGTGGAGGTGCCGCCGGCAAGACCGGGCGTCGCGGCGCGGATGTCGCCGACGGCAAGGCCGCCGGTGACGTAAGGCATGACCCGGTCGAACGAATAGCCGACGCGGCCGCGCACCGTGGAAAGCCAGCTGTCGCTGGTGCTGCAGCCGTTCGGACACCCAAGCGTGGTGTTGTTGCCGTTCAGGCCCGACCAGTCGATATCGCCTTCGACGCCGAACACCGCGTTGCCGAGCTGCCGATTGTAGCCAACCGTGCCGCCGACCTGGCCGCCGCTCAAGCCAATCCCGGTCGCGTTGGTGCTCCAGTTGGAACGACCCCAACCGCCGCCGCCGTTGGCGCCGAAATAAAAGCCGGTCCAGTTGTAGGCTTGCGACACTTGCGCGGGCGGCGCCGCCTTGTAGAGCGGCGCGAGCGAAAGATCGGCCGCGACGGCGCATTGCGCTGTCAACAGCGCGCCGAACGCAAAACCTGTGGCCAGAACTTTCTTCATCGTCTTTCCAGCATCCGATCTCTTCGAGACCGGTCTTTCAGAAAGATATGGGGACCCGCCGGCGCCCAATCCACTCGCAACCCGGTATGTCTGTACCACGCCTTCGTTACCCTCGGCTTACCGCCCGGTCAACAATTCCCGGCTCTGCATTTGCGGTTACTCTATTGGTCAGAAAGGCCAAATTGCGTCCCGCTCGGGGGCCGCTTATGGCCGCAGAAAGGCGCGATCGCGCGGCCATAAATGTTAACTTCGCGGCGCGGCGCGTGGTTCCTTCGGCGACTGGCGACGAGAAATGGATATCGATGACGTGGCTTTTTTTTGCGTTTTCCGGCCCGGTGCTGTGGGCCATTTCGACGCACTTGGACAAGTATCTCGTCGAGAAATATTTCAAACACAGCGATGTCGCGGTGTTGCTTTTCTTCACGGCATGCATCGGCGTACTGACACTGCCATTTATCGCGCTGGTACGAACCTACCGTCTTCCAGCTAGACGCCGGCAGCATCGCGCTCATCGTCGTTTCGGGCATCCTCTACATGGGAGCGATGCTGCTTTATCTGCACGCGCTGCAATCGGAGGACGCTTCCGTGGTGTCGCCGTTCTTCCAGTCGGTGCCACTGTTCGGATACGTCCTGGCCTACATCTTTCTCGGCGAGCGGCTGTCGGCCATGCAAATGGCCGGAGGCGCACTGATCATCGCCGGAACCCTGATCGTTTCGGTACGCTTCGGCGAGACCGTCCGCCGCTTCAAGCTGCGGCTCGTGCTGCTGATGCTCGCCTGCGGACTGGCGGCGGCGCTGTCCGGACTGATCTTCAAGATC
The DNA here is from genome assembly GCA_963850245.1 of uncultured Alphaproteobacteria bacterium. GTDB lineage: Bacteria > Pseudomonadota > Alphaproteobacteria > Rhizobiales > Xanthobacteraceae > BOG-931. Next base: position 4,459 of record CAWKLA010000011.1, read on the forward strand.
TTCGCCATCGACGTCGCGTTCTGGACGACGACATTCTGGATGTTTGTCGGCGAGGCGATTTTCGGCGTCGCGCTGCTGGCGATCCCCGCCTATCGCCGCGGGCTCGCCGCGGTGCTGCGGACGAATACCACCGCGCTGTTGACGATCAACGGTTCAAACGAACTCATCAATCTCGGCGGCGGACTGGGCAACCGTTACGCGCTGATGTTCGCGCCGCTGAGCATCGTGCAGGCCATCAGCTCCACGACGACCCTGTTCGTCTTTGCGTTCGGCATCGCGCTCGGCGTGCTGTTTCCGCAGCTGTCCCACGAAACGTTGTCCGCTCGCGACCTGGTGCAAAAAGGCGCCGCCGCCATTTTCGTCGCGCTGGGCGTGGCGCTCGCGACGCACTGATCGTTGTGGCGGCTCGTTACGGTTGCGGCATCGCCACGCAAACCGCGACAAGCGGCGTGTTGGCGGCGTTGGCCTCGATCCCGCAGGTGATGCCGCGTTCGCCGACGAATGTCGGCGGATTTCTTCCGGGGCCGCAATAGGCGCTCACCAGCAATTCGTTGCCGGCGCAGGACGCTTCGCAGTTTCCGGTCAGGCAATCCTTGCGGATGACGCGCAGGCTCGGACTGGGCGGTCCCTGCTCGCCTTGCGGTCCAGGCTGGCCGGGCGGGCCGGGTGGACCGGGTGGCCCGATGGCGCCGGCCTGGCCGGTCGGCCCCTGCGGTCCGACCGTTCCGGGATCGCCCTTCGGGCCCTGCCCGCAGCCGGCAAGGCCCAGCAACAACAGCCCGACGAGGAGTCCAGAAAACCCCACCCGCGCAGAATGCATTTTTTTCAATCCATTGCCCGGAACGGCGCCGCCGTCCCGCATTGAGAATGAAGTGTCGCGTCACCATATCGTGCCGCGCGTAACTGACAACTCCCGAACGGCGAAAGACGCGGGACAAGGTAGCCTCATCGCCGCAGAATGCGATATAAACGAGCGTAGGAAATGCCGCTGCATACGCGGCTCTCGATGTCGAAGAAAAGAACATGAACTGGATTTCCAACGTCGTGCGTCCGAAAATCCGCGGCATGCTCCGCCGCGAGGTGCCGGAGAATCTCTGGATCAAGTGTCCGGAGACCGGACAGCTCGTGTTCTACAAGGACGTCGAGGCCAACCAATTCGTCATTCCGGGCTCGAACTATCACATGCGCATGGGCGCCGCCGCGCGCCTCAAATCGATGTTCGACAACGAAACCTGGTTCGACATCGCGGTACCGGAAGTGCCGGTCGACCCGCTGAAATTCCGCGATGAGCGCCGCTATATCGATCGGCTCAAGGACGCGCGCGGCAAGACCGGCCTCAACGACGCGATGAAGCTCGGCTACGGCAAGCTCGACGGCATGGCCGTGGTGCTCGGCGTGCAGGATTTCGATTTCATGGGCGGCTCGCTCGGCATGGCCGCGGGCGAAGCGGTCATCAAGGGACTCGGCACCGCGGTCGAGAAGGGTTGTCCGTTCGTGTTGTTTGCGGCGTCGGGCGGCGCGCGCATGCAGGAGGGCATCCTGTCGCTCATGCAGATGCCGCGCACCACCATCGCCGTGCAGAACCTGCACGAGACGCGCAAGCCGTACATCGTCGTGCTCACCAATCCGACCACGGGCGGCGTCACCGCCTCTTACGCGATGCTCGGCGACGTGCACATCGCCGAGCCGGGCGCGCTGATCGGCTTCGCCGGTCCGCGCGTGATCGAGCAGACCATCCGCGAGAAATTGCCGGAAGGCTTTCAGCGCGCGGAATATCTGCGCGACCACGGCATGGTCGACATGGTCGTGCATCGTCACGACATGCGCGCAACGATCGCCCGGCTGTGCCGGCTGTTGCTGAAAGCGCCGGCTGAGGCGACCAAGCCGCGCTTCAGTCTGCCGGCGCCGGCGTGAACACGCCGCGTTCCGGCGAAACCTCGGTTGGCGCCATTCACGCGCGGTTGCTCGCGCTGCATCCCAAGCGCATCGATTTGTCGCTCGGTCGCATCGAGCGCCTGCTGGCAGCGCTCGGCAATCCGGAAAGCCATTTGCCGCCGGTCGTCCACGTCGCCGGGACGAACGGCAAGGGCTCGACCATCGCGTTCGCGCGCGCGATCCTCGAAGCGGCCGGCAAGCGCGTGCATGTCTACACCTCGCCCAATCTGGTTCGGCTCAATGAGCGCTTCCGCATCGGGCTCCCCGGCGGCGGCAAGTTCGTCGCCGACGACGAACTCTCCGAAGTCCTGTCGGTTTGCGAAGCCGCAAACGGCGGCGCGCCGATCACGGTGTTCGAGATGGAGACGGCGGCGGCGTTTCTTCTGTTCACGCGCCACGCCGCCGACATCGTTCTTCTTGAAGTCGGACTGGGCGGCCGCCTCGACGCCACCAATGTGGTCGAACATCCGCTCGCCAGCGTCATCACCCGCGTATCGCTCGATCACCGCGATTTTCTCGGCGAGACCATCGAGGCCATTGCCGGCGAGAAGGCCGGCATACTCAAAGCCGGCGTGCCGGCGGTAATCGCTAGCCAGGCGGGCGATGCGCTTGCCGTCATCGAGCGCGCAGGCCGCACGCGTCAGGGCGCCGCTGCGCATCGCCGGGGAAGACTGGACGGCGACCGAAGAGCGCGGCCGTCTCGTTTACCAGGACGACGATGGGCTGCTCGATCTGCCGGCGCCGAAGCTTTATGGACGCCATCAATTCGAGAATGCCGGCACGGCGATCGCGGCGCTGCGCGTGGCCGGCCTGAAACTGCCGGCCGCCGCCTTCGAAGCCGGCATGACCAAGGTCGACTGGCCGGCGCGTATGCAGCGGTTGTCGCACGGACGGCTTGCGGCGCTGCTGCCGCCGGAAAGCGAGCTCTGGCTTGACGGCGGCCACAATGCCGATGGCGGCCGCGCCATTGCGGCGGCGCTCGCCGATCTGGAAGAGCGCGTATCGCGGCCGCTGGTGCTGGTCGTCGGTATGCTTTCGACCAAGGACAATGAAGGATTTTTGCGTAATTTCTCCGGGCTGGCACGCCGCGTTATCGCCGTGCCGATCCATCAGGACAAAGCCGTGCCGGCGGCCGCATTGGCCGACATCGCGCGCGGCATCGGTATCCCCGCATTCGCGCGCGACGACGTCGACAGCGCGATCGAGACCGCTGGCAAGCTCGACCTCGAGCCCGCGCCGCGCGTCCTGATCACCGGCTCGCTTTACCTCGCCGGCGAGGTTCTGGCCGCCAACGGCACGCCGCCGGAATAACGCTCACCGCTTGACGATGTTCTGCATCTCTTCCGGACGACCGGCGAGGAAAGCGCGCATGTTGGTGACGATCAACGGCATGATGAGGTCTTCATACTCGCTGGTGTAGCCGCCGAGATGCGGCGTGATGAAGACATTCGGCAAATCCCAGAACGGACTGTCCGCCGGCAGCGGTTCGGTCTGAAAAACATCGAGACCGGCGCCAGCGATCCTGCCGTCGCGAAGCGCCGCGATCAGCGCCGTTTCGTCGATCGTCTGGCCGCGCCCGGCGCTGATGTAATAGGCCGTGGGCTTCATCGCCGCGAATATCGCGGCGTCAAACAAAAGCGCATTGTCCGCGGTCGCCGGCAGAACGTTGATCAAAAAATCGGCGCGGCCCGCGGCTTCCCGCAGACGCGCGGTTGGGATGATGTCGTCAAAGCCTTCGACCGGGCGCGGCGTTCGCGTGACGCCGACGACCTGCATGCCGAAAGCCTTGAGCAATTGGCCGATGGCAATGCCGACCACGCCGACGCCGGCGATCACGGCCGTCTTGCCGTTGAACAGACCGTACAGCCGGCGGTCCCAGACGTGCGCTTTCTGATCCTCGACCAGCCGCGCGACGCCGCGGCTCACGCCCATCATGAGATAGACGACGGTCTCCCGCATCGGCGCGCCGTGAATGCCGCGCCCGCTGGTCAGCACGACCTCCGGCCGCAGCGACGGATAACGAAACAGATGATCGACGCCGGTGGCGAGGCACTGGATCCACTTCAAATTCCGCGCGTCGCGGAAAAACTCGTCGTTTAATCCCATGGCGAAGGAGATCAGCACGTTGGCGTCGGCGGCATCGGATGGCAACGCGGCCGGACCGGGCGCGAGCAAAAATTGCAGCGCCGGAAACTCCGCCTGCAATCGCTGGCGATAGATTTCGGCATGGCCGTCGACAACGAGGATTTTGGTATTCATTGAAGCAACCGAACGGGCGGGTGGGACTAGCCGTCTGATAACATCGGCGCAACAGCTAAGCGAGGGTCGCGTTCGCTATTCGCCGGGAAGGTCGGGGCACGGTCGCCGGGCAATTTCCCAGGCTTCTTCGCGATCGACGCCCACCATGCCAAGCAGGTTCACCACCGCTTCGTCGATCTTCTCCGGCGGAATATTCTTGTCGCAGACAGCGAGGCTGAAGCCGACGATGGCGTGCGTGGCCTGTCGCCAGGCCAACGCCGCATCCTCGACGCGATAGCGTCCCGCCGCGACGGCATTGCGGATATCCCTGATCGCATACGGCCCCATCACCCGATACATGGCGCCGGCAATGACTTCCGAGCGCCGCAGCAGCCAGCGCCAACGCTGATCGGAAATCGCGGCCTTCATCACGATGCGGATGCCGAACGCGTAGACTTGGCCGGGATCGGAAAAGCTGTTGGTCACGGCCTCGATGCGCTGGGCCAGCCGCTCCATGACCTGCTCCATCACGGAGATCGCCAGTTCGTCTTTTGAGGCGAAATAATTGTACACCGTGCCGGCGCCGACATCGGCCAGCTCGGCGATTTCCGACATGGTGGCGGCGTCGATGCCCTTTTGAGCCATCACCTCGTAGCCGGCCTGGATCAGGGCTTCGCGGTTGCGCCGCTTGCGCCGATCAACCCGCGTCTCTGCCTCTTGCGTCAGCATCCGCCTTCCATTCGATTCTGAATCATAATCATATCATAGCGCATTCGGAGCCGCGGGGTCGAAAATCCAACAATGGCGGCTGGAACTGGCGGCGGTACGAGTCATACCAGCCCTTCGCTGGCACAGATTCGTGACTTATCCATAATTGACTATCATTCATAAATGAGTATTGTCCACTTTTGACGCCGGCCGGCGGCCGGTTATACGGGCGGATCAAAGACAGGGTGCGGCGACGACCGTGATTGCCGTGTCGGGAGGGGAGAGCGAGATGACAAAGGAATTTCCCAAGGATCGCGAAGCCAAGCGGAAGTTTCTGCTCGACGAGGTCGAGCGCATCGGGCCGACGCTGCAGGCGTCCGGGGCCAAGAGCGAAGAACTCACGACGCTAGCGCCGGAGGCCGTGCAGGCGTTGCGAGAGGCCGGCATGTTCCGGCTGAAGCTTCCCGCGGTCATGGGCGGTGCCGAAGCCGATCCTGTCACCGAGATGATGGTGCTCGAAGGCCTCGCCTATCACGACCTCACCAGCGGATGGTGCACCATGGTCGGTGCGACCGGCATTGCATCGCTTGGCGTCTTCCTGACGCAACCGGGCCTCGATCAGGTATTCGCCAACGGCCAGATCCCGACCGCGTCGATCTCGTTCTTTCCCGCCGGCCGCGCCGTGCGCGAGCCCGGCGGCTACAGGCTCAGCGGCCGCTGGCGGTTCAACAGCGGCATCCGCCATTCTGAATGGGTGGTCGGCGGAACGATCGTCGAAGGCACCGAGGCGGAAAACGGCGGCCGCCCGATCGTGATGTTCTCGGCCATGCCGGCAAAGGATGTGACGCTGTACGACAATTGGAGCGGCGTCATGGGTTTGCGCGGCACCGGCAGCGTCGATTGTTCTGTTGAGAACTATCACCTGCCGGAGCATCTGAGTTTCGTGTGGGACTTGCTGACACCCAAGCCGCGCCGCGGCGGTCCGTCTTATTTGCTGCCGCCGTTCAGCTACGTCGCCAAGGAACACGGCAGCGTGGCGATCGGCGGGGCACGCCGCGCCCTCGATGAACTGATCAAGATCGCGACGACCACCCGTGGTACGTACCGATCGTCAAAGCTCGACGAACGCCAGGTCTTCCATCGGCAGCTCGCCGAGGCCGACCTGAAAATACGAGCGGCGCGGGCGCTGATGCATGACCGTTACGACCGATTGTACCACAAGGTCAGCGCCGGCGGATTGCCGGACGGCCGCGACATCGCGGACGTGCGCGCGATTTGCGTGCATGCCACCGACGTCGCGATCGGCATTGCAACCATGGCGTTTCATTTCTCGGGCAATACCGGGCTGCACCACCCGAACGTCCTCGGCCGGCTGCTGCGCGACCTCAATACCGCCGGCATTCACCAGGTGATGAGCGATACGGCCTACGAGAACCATGGCCAGTTTCTGCTCGGCCTTCCCGCCGACCCGCTTGCCTAGGCTTTGCTACAGCGGCGGCAACCGCAATTCGCGAACGGCATTCTTGAACGCCACGGCCTCACGCACCGGCTCGGAGAGCGGCGTCCTGTCGAGAAACTCGCCGGACTCTGCGGACTGCTCGAACGGATAATCGGCGCCGAACATGACGCGATCGTTGCCGAGCGCCGCGAGCGCGCAGTCAAGCGGCTCGGTCGACGACATGCCGGAGGTCGTCACCACGATATTCTGCTTGATGTAGTCCGACGGTTTCTTTTGCAGTTTCACGCCGTAGAGCTTGGCGCGGCTGTCGAAGCGCCAGAGCAGATACGGCAGCGTCTCGCCGAGATGGCCGAGCGCCAGCCGCGCCCGCGGAAAGCGGTCGAACAAGCCCGAGAACACCAGCCGCAACGCATGCGAGCCGGTCTCGAAGCCCCACTCCCAGGTGGCGCGGCGCAGTCCCTCGACGCCGGCGAGTGCCGGCGAAGGGGTGATCGGATCGGTCGGGTGGATGTAGATCGTGGCGCCGAGCGCCTCGGCCCGCTCCCAGAACGGAAACAGCGAGGGATGATCGAGGTATTGGCCATTGGTGTGACCATTGATCATCGCGCCGCAGAACTTGAGATCGCCCATGCAGCGCTCCAGTTCTCCAGCGGCGCCGGCGGCATCCTGCATCGGCAGATGGCCGAAGCCTGAATAGCGATCCGGGCGCTTTGCAACTTCGCGCGCGAGGAAATCGTTCGAACTCGGCCGCACGTCGCCGCGCGGTGCCGGCGTCGCGCTCCGCCTGCACGCCCGGTCCGGCGATGGAGAGAACCGACCGCGCGATCCCCGCGCTGTCCATCGCCGCCAGCCGCGTCTCGCCGAAATCGGTGAGGCGCGCGAAGAGCCCCTTCGCTGCCGCCGGATCGATGCCGGCGACAGTGGGCAGCCAATATTCGTCGAGACCGGGACTGAGGAAATGCTCTTCGAGGGCGATCTTGCGCGTCATGTGGTTCCCGTCCCTGTTCAACTCTGCGGCATCTACTGTACCGCATGCCGGCGATCCTGTATCAAATGGTAAACTAAGCAACAAGAACGCGGACGATGGGCGAGGACGATAATGAAGGCCGTGGCCGGGCGGACTTTTAGCGACAAGACCGAAACCAAGGGACAATCGCAAAGCCAGGTGCAGGTGATCGCGCGCGCGGCGGCGATCCTGCGCGCGCTCGAGGACGAGGCGGCGGGATTGAGCCTCGGCCAGATCGCGCAGCGCGTGAACCTGGCGCGATCCACCGTGCAGCGGATCGTCGCCGCGCTCGAAGCCGAGAAATTCCTCATCGCCGCATCGCCGAACGGCCGGGTGCGGCTCGGGCCGACCATCCTGCGCCTCGCCGCCTCGGCGCGCACGGATTTCGTCGCCGTGTCGCGGCCGTATCTCATGCAGCTTTCCAGCGAACTCAAGGAGACCGTCGATCTTGCCGTGGTCAAGAAAGATCATCTCGTGTTCATCGACCAGGTGATCGGATCGCAGCGGTTGCGCACGGTGTCCGCCGTCGGCGAGACGTTTCCGCTCTATTGCACGGCGAACGGCAAGGCCTATCTCGCCGGTCTCGACGACGCTGCGATCGAGCGGCTCATCGGCACCAGCTACGAGCAGCGCACGCCCCGCACCCTGACGCGACTGGACGACCTGCTGCAGGACCTCAAGAATGTTCGCAAGACCGGCGTCGCCATCGATCGCGAGGAGCACACGTTCGGCATTTGCGCCGCCGGCGTCGTCACCCGCGATCCGGTGGGCAACATGGTGGCCATCTCGGTGCCGGTTCCGGCGCAGCGCTTCTACAAGAACCAGCGGCAGATCGTGACGCGGTTGCGCGCGACCAAGGAGGCGCTGGAGCGGCATCTTCTGGCGGCCGCGGCATAAAGCGGCCTGGGCAGAGCGGCTTGTCGCGCTGACCGGAATCCGATACAGATGTACCATATCCCGGTACAGAAGCCGGGAAGTTCGAGGGTCCGAAACGCCGCGTGAAAGCCGGCGGGACCGGAGGAGACGCGGAGGCTAAGGTGGCGAAGAAAATTCGCGGGATTTCGTTCGAGGAGAACGAGAACAACGCGATGGGGCTTTCCTTCTACAATCTGTCCCATCGCTTCGGGTACCAGTCGCCGAACTGGCCCTATTTCGAAGACGTCAAGATCGAGCGCATCCATTACATGGCGAAGTCGGGCGTGCTGTCGCAGCGCATCACGACCAGCATGCACAACACCACGCACATCGACGCGCCGGCGCACGTGGTCCAGGGCACGCCGTTCATCGATGAGGTGCCGCTGCCGCATTTCTTCGGCTCCGGCATCGTGGTGTCGATCCCGAAGAAGAAGTGGGAGCAGATCACCTATGACGATCTTGAAAAAGCCGCCGGCAAGGTGGTGCGGCCGCGCGACGTGGTCATCGTCAATACCGGCTGGCACAAGAAGTACGAAGACAGCGAAGACTACTTCTGTTACGCGCCCGGCTTCGTGCCGTCGGCCGGCGAATGGTTCGTCGAGAAGAAAGTAAAGGTGGTCGGCCACGACACCCAGGCCAACGATCATCCGCTGGCGACCGCCATCGGTCCGCAGCGTAACGGGCCGCTGCATCCGCACCTCGCCGCCGAATACAAAAAGTGGTCCGGCGGCCGCGACTGGAAAGACGACTTCCCCGACTGGGAGCCGGTTCATCGCATCCTGTTCAAGAACGGCATCCTCGGCATCGAGAATGTCGGCGGCGACATCGACAAGGTCACCGGCAAGCGCTGCACCTTCGCGTTCTTTCCCTGGAACTGGGATCGCGGCGACGGCTGCATCATCCGCCTGGTCGCGATCGCCGATCCAAAAGGCACTTACCGGATCGAAAAGGGGGAGAAGTTCTGATGCAGGTCAAACGCTTCTCCGACGCCAAGACCTACGAGGCGCCCAATCATCGGGACTTTACCGGCTTGCGGCTGTTCGGCGCCGAGGCCGGCGGCTCCAAGAGCCTGATCGTGGGCATTTCACATTTCCTGCCGGGCGGCGGCGCCGGCCCCGACGCTTCGCCGCCGGAGAAGGTCTACTTCGTCCTCGCCGGCGAATTGACGCTGATCGTCGACGGCAAGGAAACGGTCCTGAAGAAAAACGATTCCTGCTTCATCGGGCCGAACGAGCACCGGGAGATCGTCAATCGCACAAACGAAGTGTGCTCGATCCTGGTCGCCGTCGCCCCCGCGCCGAAGTGACAACGTGACACCCCGTCATCCTGAGGTGGCCGCAAAGCGGCCCTCGAAGGATACGGCCGCGGCGCTGGAGCCGTCGCCCTTCGAGGCTCGCGGAGCTTGTCATCGGGCCGGCCAATTCGGGCCAGACCCGTTGGCTCGCACCTCAGGGTGACGCTATCAAAACGGGATAAGACCATGTCCGAAGACTTCTTGAAGAATCCGCTTTCGCTGTTCGACGTCCGCGGCAAGACGGCCATCGTGACCGGTGCGTCCGGCGCGTTCGGCGCACTGGCCGCCAAGGTCCTCGCGGGCGCCGGCGCCAATGTCGTGCTGTCGGCCAGCAATGCCGCCGAACTGAAAAAAGTCGCGGATGCCTGCAATGAGCTTGGCGGCAAGACCGAAATCGTCGCCAAGCGGCCCAGTTCGGAAGCCAACTGCGACGCCATCGTCAAGGCGGCGGTCGATCGTTTCGGCCGCCTCGATATTCTTGTCGTCGCCTCCGGTCTCAACAAGGTGTCCAAGATCGTCGATCAGCCGGCAGCGGACTTTCTGGAAATCATCGATGCCAACGTCACGCAATCGTGGCTGATGGCGCGCGCCGCCGGCCGGCAGATGATCAAGCAGGGCGGCGGCGGCAAGGTCATTCTCATGTCGTCGGCGCGCGGCTTGCTCGGTCATCCCGCCGGCTACACCGCCTATTGCGCGTCGAAGTCGGCGGTTGACGGCATCACCAAGGCGCTAGGTTGCGAGTGGGGCGAAAGCGGGATCACCGTCAATGCGCTCGGACCCACGGTATTCCGTTCGCCGCTGACGCAGTGGATGTTCGAGGACACCGAGCGCGCCAACACCGTGCGCAAGGGCTTCCTCACCCGCGTGCCCAAAGGGCGTCTCGGCGAGCCGTCCGACCTCGCCGGCCCGCTCCTGTTCCTCGCCTCGAAAGCCTCCGACTTCTACACCGGCCACATCCTCTACGCCGACGGCGGCTACACGGCAGGCTGACCATGGCGGCGAAAGCCCGCATTGCCGTCGTCGGCGCCGGCCTCATGGGCCACGGCATCGCGCAGGTTTTCGCGCGTCGCCGGCCATGAGGTGACCATCACCGACGCGGTGGCGCAAAACCTCGACGCCGTCATATCGCGCATCACGGCCAACCTGCGCGACCTCGGCGAGGACGTGAACGCCGTCGCTCGTGTGCGTCCGTGTACCGATCTCGCCGACGCGGTGCGCGACGCCGACTATGTCGTTGAAGCCATCTCCGAGAACCTGGCGCTGAAGCAGAAGCTCTTTGCCGAGATCGAACGTCACGTGCGGGCCGATACCATCCTGGCCAGCAACACCTCCGTCATCCCGATCACGGCGATCATGCAGGGGCTCGAGAAGCGCGAACGGGCGCTCGGCACCCATTGGTGGAACCCACCCTTTCTGGTGCCGCTGGTGGAGGTCATCGAAACCCAATGGACCTCGGCGGCGACGGTCGCCTGGACCATGGCGCTGCATGAGGCGGCGGGCAAAAAGCCGGCGCACGTGAAAAAGGACGTGCCGGGCTTCATCGGCAACCGGCTCCAGCACGCGCTGTGGCGCGAAGCCATCTCACTCGTGGAACAAGGTATCTGCGACGCGCAGACGGTCGACGACGTGGTGAAGGCCTCGTTCGGCCGCCGCCTGCCCGTCCTCGGCCCGCTCGAGAATGCCGACCTTGTCGGGACCGATCTCACGCTCGCCATCCACGAGATCGTGCTGCCAGCCATCGACAGCCGGCCGGAGCCGTCGCCCTATCTGAAAAAACTCGTCGCCGAGAAAAAGCTCGGCTTCAAAACCGGCGAGGGCTTTCGCAAGTGGAGCCCCGACGAGCAGGCCGCGTTGCGCACGAGGGTGATGCGGCACCTCAAGGCCATGCTCGGCGCCTGAGCGCCGTCACGGCGAGCCTGTCATCTTCAGAAATGCCTGCTCGATCGTCGCGGTGTCGGCGCTCGCGACAAACCCCGCCGGCGTAGTGTCGGCGAGGATTTTGCCGTGATGGAGCACGATCACCCGGTCGGCGTTCGGCACCTCGTCGCAAAGATGCGTCGCCCACAGCACGGCGACGGAACGTTCCGCCCGCAAGCTCAACATCAGTTTCAGGAGTTCGCTGCGACTTGCCGGATCGAGACCGACCGTCGCCTCGTCCATCAGCAGCACGCGCGGTTCGTGCAGAAACGCGCGCGCCAGTTCGAGCCGGCGGCGATTGCCGCCGCTGAGCTTCCCGGCCTTGTCATGCGCGCGTTCGGCGAGCCCGAGCCGCGTCAGTTCCTTCTCGATGCGCGATTTCGCCAACGCACGGGGAATCCCGTGCAACCCGGCATGAAACAGGAGATTGCCGGTCACGGTAAGTTCGAGATCAAGCGTCGGCTGCTGGAAGACGATGCCGAGCATCGCCAGCGCCGGTACCGGATCGCGCAGCATATCGTGCCCCATGATCTCGATGCGGCCGGAATCGGGCACGAACAGCCCGGATAGCAGCTGGAACAGCGTGGATTTGCCGGCACCGTTCGGTCCAAGGAGCGCAATGAACTCGCCGGCGGAAGCCGCGAAGCCGACCCCATCCACCGCGCGAATCGCGCCGTAGGTCTTGACCACGTGGTCGAGGAGCAGCACCGGCCCGCCGTCGCGCCCTGCCATTCGTCCCCGGCTCCTTGCCCCCCGCCCTTAATAGGCTTTAGCCTGCCGGCGATGCAAATAGAGGCGATGCGATGCTCAAGGTCGCTCTCGTTGTTGTTTCGGCGCTGTTGTGCAGTGCGGCGGCGGCAAAGGATACCGGGCTGATTTTTGTCAGCAACGAGAAAACCAACAACATCATCGTCATCGATCCCGCGAGCTACAAGGTGATCAAGGACATCAAGGTGGCGCGGCGGCCGCGCGACATGCATTTCAACGCCGATCACAGCAGGCTCTACGTGGCCTGCGGCGACGACGATGTCATCGACATCCTCGACGTGGCAAAACTTCAAGTGGTCGGCCGGCTCAAGACCGGGCCGAGCCCGGAAGCCTTCGCCATCGACGAGAAACGCGGGCGCATCTACGTCTCCGACGAGGAAGGATCGTCGCTTGCGGTCATCGACATGGAAAAGGACGCCATCGTGCGGGAGGTGCCGACGGGCGCCGAACCGGAGGGCGTGCTGGTCGGCGACGACGGCAAGACCGTCTACGTCACCTCGGAGGCCGGCGATCTCGTGCACGCTATCGATGCCGACACCGGCAAGATCGTGCGCGACGTTGTCGTCGGCCTGCGGCCGCGCCGTCTTGCCGCGACACCCGACGGCAAGGATCTGTGGGTGACGGCGGAACTCGCGGGTCAGGTCGACATCATTGACCGCGTCAAATTTGTCGTAGCCGGCAGCATCGCCTTCCTGCCACCCGGCATGCGCAAGACCGACGTCACGCCGGTCGGCCTCGTCATGACCCGGGACGGCAAGACCGCCTATGTGACGCTCGGCCACGCTGCGCATGTGGCGGTCGTCGATGTGCCGGCGCGCAAGGTGCTGGGATATATCCTGGTCGGCAAACGCGCCTGGGGCGTGACGCTCTCGCGCGACGAGGCGACACTTTACGTGGCCAACGGCCAGGGCGACGACGTCACGGTCATCGACACCAAGACCCGCAAGGCAAAAATCTCGGTGCCGGTCGGCCGCATTCCCTATGGGATCGTCGTCGATGACTAGCCCGTACCGGTGGGCGCTGGGGCTCGCGCTTTTCGCCGGCACGCTCGGCACGGCCCTGGCACAGGACGCAGCCGCGCCGCCGCGACAGCAAATAAGAGTTGGCTTTGTCGAGATCGAAAACGACCCGCGCTACGAACCGACCCGCGCTTACGAGCGTATCGTCCTCAAGACCCGAAATCCTGCGTTCATCGGCGCCGTGGTCGGCATCGAGGAGGCGGGGGCGCTGGCGCGGGTGCTTCCGGTCGATTTCAGGCTCGAACGCATCACCGCGAAGTCGGCGGCCGAGATTCCGGCGGCCGTGCTTGCGGCGCTCGATGGCGGCACGCATTTTTTCCTGATCGACGCGCCGGCTGCCGCGTACAAGCCGCTCGCCGCTGCGGTGCACGGACGCGACGCGCTGTTGTTCAACGTCTCCGAGCCGGACGATGCGCTGCGGCGTGGCTTGTGCGCGGTGGAGTTCGTCCACGTCTATCCGAGCCGCGCGCAGCTCATGGACGGACTCGCGCAGTTTGTCGTCTCGCGCAGATGGCGCGACCTTCTCGTCTTCGAAGGCCCCTCGCCCGCCGATGCGGTGACGGCAGCCGCCTTCACGCATTCGGCGCAAAAATTCGGTGCCCGGATCGTCGCGACCAAGCACTTCAAGCCGGGCTCCGACCCGCGCGACCGCGAGCAAAACGATCCGGCGCTCCTGAGCGCTATCAACCGCGATTTCGATGCGGTCTTTATCGCCGACGACGCCTTTGATTTCGCCCGCACGGTGCCCTACCGGCTGGCCCGCGCCCGCCCGGTCGTCGGCGGGATCGATCTTGAGCCGGTGGCGTGGCACTGGACCTGGGAACGCTACGGCGGGCCGCAATTGAATTCGCGTTTCGAGCGGAAATCCGGCGGCCGCCGCATGGAAAGCGGCGATTGGGCGGCGTGGATGGCGGTCAAGATGATCGAGCAGGCGGCGCTGCGGACCGACTCCGCCGACTTCGGGAAGCTGCGCGCTTTCATCCTCGGCGACGGCAGTTTCGACGGCGACAAGGGGCTGGCGATGAGCGTGCGCCCCTGGGATCATCAGCTACGCCAAGCGATCCTGCTGGCGGCGCCCTACGAGGTCGTCGCCAGTGCGCCGATCGAAGGGTTTCTTCACCGCACCAACGAACTCGACACGCTCGGCGACGACGAGCCGGAATCGCCCTGCCATCTGGGCAAGTAGGACACGATGCGCCTCACCCACGTCCTTCGCGCATTGCAGGCCATCACGGTGCGTGAGATGGCGAAATTCGTCCAGCAGCGGGGCCGGCTGCTTTCGGCGCTGGTGCGGCCGCTGATCTGGCTCGCGGTATTCGCCGCCGGTTTCTACAACGTCTTCGGCGTCTCGATCATCCCACCCTACAAGACCTACGTCACCTATCAGGTCTATATCGTGCCCGGCCTGCTCGGCATGATCCTGTTGTTCCACGGCATGCAGTCGTCGCTGTCGATGGTCTACGACCGCGAGATGGGCGTGATGCGGCTCCTGCTGACGGCGCCGCTGCCGCGCTGGGTGCTGCTCGCCTGCAAGCTCGTGGCGGGAACGACACTCTCGGTCGCGACCTGCTACGTGTTCCTCGCCGTCTGCATTCTGTTCGATATCACCTTCGCGCCGGTCGACTGGCTTGCGGTATTGCCGGCGCTGATCGTCTCCGGATTGATGCTGGGCGCACTCTGGTTGTTTCTGTCGGTCTATATCCGCCAAGTGGAGAATTTCGCCGGCGCGATGAATTTCGTAATGTTTCCAATGTTCTTTTTCTCCTCCGCGCTTTATCCGCTGTGGCGGCTGCGCGAGGGCGGCTCCGAGCTTCTCTACGACATATCGCTCGTCAATCCGTTCACCTATGCGGTGGAGTTGATCCGCTTCGCGCTCTACGGCGCGTTCGAGCCGGTTGCCGCTTTGGTCGTGACCGGCGCTACGGTGCTGTTCTTTCTGCTGGCAGTGATCGGCTACGATCCGCAGCGCGGTCTTTTACGCCGCGCTGCGCCCGCGCAGCCGGCCTAGCGTCACGGCCGCGGAAGGCCCGGCCGAGATGCTAAACTGACTGGCATAATCACCTGATGAAGGTGCCGCTCCGCAGCTCGGTGAAGGCCTGCTGCAACTCGGCTTGCGAGTTCATCACGATCGGGCCGTACCACGCGACCGGCTCCTTGATCGGCTTGCCGGAAACGAGAATGAAGCGGATTCCCTCGTCACCGGCCTGCACAGTCACTTCATCGCCCGAGTCGAACAGCACGAGCGAGCGGTTGCCGGTCTGCTCGCGTACCAGGATTTCGTTGGCGCCATCGGTCTTTTCGGTGAGCACACCAAAAGGCTTTGATGACCCGCGGAAATCGCCGGAGCCCTCGAACACGTAGGCGAAGGCCTGGCGCTCGAGTTCCACCGGCAGCGTCTTGCGCTTACCCGGCGGCACCCAGACATCGAGATAGCGTGGATCGGCGGCAACTCCCTCGACCGGACCGCGCTTGCCCCAGAAGTCACCACAGACCACCCGCACGCGCGTGCCGTCATCGTCGGTAATCTCCGGAATCTCGGCGGCCTTGATGTCCTGATAGCGCGGCGCCGTCATTTTCAGCGACGAGGGCAGATTGGCCCAGAGCTGAAAGCCGTGCATGCGGCCCTTCGCGTCGCCGCGCGGCATTTCCTGATGCAGGATGCCGCGTCCGGCGGTCATCCATTGCACGTCGCCGGCGCCCAGAGTGCCGCGATTGCCCAGGCTGTCGCCATGATCGACATCGCCCGCCAGCACATAAGTGATGGTCTCAATGCCGCGATGCGGATGCCATGGGAAGCCCTTAAGATATTCGTCCGGCCGGTCGTTGCGGAAATCATCGAGCAGCAGGAACGGATCGAACTCGGTGGTATCGCCAAAGCCGAAGGCACGGCGCAGGTGTACGCCCGCGCCCTCGATCGTGGGCTTCGACGAAACGATGCGTTTGACGGGTCGGATGGACATTGGGGGTACCTCGACGATCTCTTTGGCGGCTTCCGGGCTGATTAAGCTCGTAGCCTCAAAGTCATTTTAAGCGAAAATGGGCGATTGCCGCGCCGGCGCAAGAAGGCACACAAGTGATACCGCGGCGACACGGCTCACCTCGCCGCGCATCTCAGGCCCGGTTTGCTTTTCCAAGCCTGACGACGGCAAACACCCCCGCCGCGACCGCGCAGATTCTCAAGACGATCGGCAAAGCGACCGTCGCCAGCGCACCAGCGCCAGACAAAAGGAGAAGGACGGGTCCCGCCGCAGCGACCAGTTGGTAGGCCGTGAGGACGATCACCGCCAACCGGGACTGCGCTTTCATTGTCCACGCGATCAAGCCGAGCATGATGGCAAGGTCGACAAACACCCCCGCCACCTGGTCGGCAAATTGTCCGGTGACCAGGAAATTAACAACCGGCACCAGCTCGAGCACGACCAGAGCGAAGCTGACCGCCAGAAGCGGAACCACGGCGAAAGGCAATCCTGTGCGTCTCAACGCCCACGCCACGATGAGCACGAACGGCGGAGCGGCAAAAAACTGCGCTCCCTGGAGCGCGCTCAACGTCAGCATCAAATACACGATGCCGGCGATCGCGATCATGATGCCCAGTCCGACATACACCCTCGGCCGCGGTGCGGGCGCCGGACTGCCGTCAGCCGGGACTACCGGCGCCGGTTCGAAACGAGCCGCCGAATGGCTCAAAAACGATCGGACGGCGAGGAGGTAGGCCAGGTAGGAATCGTGCTGCGACGTGAATACCTCGACCTGAGCGTCGTCGCGCCAATACCAGCCGATGCAGAACCGCTTTTCGCGTTGAGCGGTCTCGCTGATTTGCGCCGCCCAATCGCTCGGGTCCCGCCAGTGCGTCAGAACCCCCGGCAGCACCCGTGCCACTTCGGCCGCGGGCGCCAGCCGCGGCGGCAGCAAAAACAGTGTCTTGCGCTCGTAGTTCTGGCCAAACAGATGGCCCAATTCCCAGCGCACGCCTTCGGTCTCGTCGAGCGTCATGACCACTGCGCCGGCGCGGCTGCATAGGCCGGACACGGTGTCCCGCCACTCCTCGTCAGTGACGTAGGTACGCGCGGCGCCGAACGGCGGCGTCGAACCGGGCGCCCCGATCGCCACGACCGGCCCGTGGGGCGTCCCCTCTTCCAGCAGCACGTGATCGAGCGTCGGACGCGGCTCGCCGACGGAGATCAGCCGCCGAAACAGCGGCCGGGGCGGCTTCT
Source organism: uncultured Alphaproteobacteria bacterium (assembly GCA_963850245.1). Classification (GTDB taxonomy): domain Bacteria; phylum Pseudomonadota; class Alphaproteobacteria; order Rhizobiales; family Xanthobacteraceae; genus BOG-931. Next base: position 21,932 of record CAWKLA010000011.1, read on the forward strand.
GCAGCCGCACCTGATCGTCGCGAAACGAGCGAAGAAAGAGAATCGGCGGCCGCGGGTCGTTGCTGATCAGTCGCTCCAGGGACAGCCGCGTAAAGCGGCGAGCGAGATACCGGGCTACCGCAAGGACAAGAAGATTGAACCCGAACAGCGCGGGATAAAAACCTACTGCGCCTAAAATCAGAATCATCAGATCGCTGCGGCAATCCGGCGCCGTCGGCGCGATCGAATAGCATGCGATCACGTCTCTCGACGTGAGTTCGACAACCGGCAGGTATGTAAAAAGCGAATTCCACAAGCCCTGCATCAGAAGACAGAAGACGGCAGTGGCGAACAGAAACATCGGGACGGAAATGCGCCGCTGTCCCGGCTTTAGCCAGGCGCAAATGGCCGGAATGCCGAACAGCCGCAGCAGATATCCGGCCACCGCGCCCGGCGCTTTCCCCCGCACGATCAGCGCTTCGGAATCGGAAAGCCGCGAAACCTGCCAGCCGGCGCGGGCGAATACGAACAGAACCACGGCAAGCCAAGCGTAGAACCACAATACCGCGAGCCACGAAGCCACGGTCGGCACCATCGTGTAGTTGAGCGCGTTGCCCGGCGACAGGAGCTGTGAATAGCTGATGGCGAACGCCAGAACAAAAAGTCCGACCGCTGGAAATACCAGACGCGTTCGCACGCGGTACATGGTCCACACGACCGCAAGCGCGATCATGGCAGCGACGACTTGTCCGATGATGACAAACGGCCCGTGCACGCCGCCGCCACGGAACAGAACGATATAGGCCACGTAGATGTAGGCGAACACCAGGGAGAAAAATTCGGCCGTCGCGATCAGCGACAGGAAGTGCGCGGCGTCGAAGCCCCGCTCCATGCGTTCGAGCCGGGTGTGGACGATGCCCTGAGCCGCGGCCGGCGATGGAGCTTCGATCGTCATTTCAGGCCAACCGCCCCGCCCCCGCCCGGGTTCGACTATTCCGGCACCACGTCGTGGAATTTGTTGTAGTCCAGCAGGTAACGGCCCTGCGGCGAAACGCTGGTGATGTCGCGATAGCGGTGCTGCCATTTGATGTCCCGCCACGAGTAGACCTGCCGGGCATAGAGCTGCTGCGCGGAACTGTCGTCGAGGCCGCCGACATTGAGCACCAGCAGGGCGTCGCTGTCGGCGAGATCCGACGAGGTCAAACCATATAACGGGCTGGCCTTGTCAATGACGTGAAAAAGCATCCAGCTCAGAAAGAACATCGGATGATCGGCGCGATCGAGTTTCAGTTCGTAAAAGCGTCGGAGCTGGTCGCCCTCCTTGGTGTGTTCGGCACGAATGAGCCAGATCCGCGCGTTGGCCCGGGAGATCGTGTTGTGGCGGGCGTTGGCCAGGCGGACCATGAGGGTCGGGTGGCCCTCGTGATCGCTGACCACCGCCTGGTTGGCGAACACGAAGCGGGCGCGCGGACGCGAAAACCGGGCGAATACCAACCCGGTCAGCACTGCGAGGAAGCACATGCCGGTGAAGATTTCGATCGTGGCGATAAAATGCCCGTAATCCGTCTGCGGATGCATGTCGCCATAGCCGACCGTCGCCAGGGTCTCGATGGAGAAGTAGAACAGCTCCAGCGGACTCTTGCGGCCAGCGTTGGCGATCGGGTCGTCGCCGAGATAATAGAGGCCGGCGAAAATGGCGTTGAGCGTGACAAAGATCGCCGCGGCGCTGGCGAAGAAAACCGGCCAGTAGATGCTCATCGACCGATGATAGAGATCGGTCCAAAACCCCTGCTCCAGGCCCAGCGTCTCGATCTCGCGCGCACCGATCTTGATGAGGTGGGGTTTCCCCTGCGAGTTTTTTCTCCGGTGCTTTGCCAATGCGGTTGAACCCTGGACCGCTGCCCGCTACGCCGCTTTGGTCTTGAGGCGGCTGAAGACCCGGCGCGCGTTGCCTTCAAAAATCTTCTGCCGGTCGGCGTCGCTCAGTTTCGGCGCCTTGTCGACATAGCGTTTGGTATCGTCGAAATTGAAGCCGGTCTTCGGGTCGATGCCCTTGACCGCGCCGACCATTTCCGAAGCAAACAGGATGTTGTCGACCGGCACCACGTCGGTGAGCAGATTGATGCCCGGTTGATGATAGACGCAGGTATCGAAGAAAATGTTGTTCTTCATGATCTCGTCGAGTTCCGGACGGCCGTTATTCAAGGCGAGCCCGCGAAAGCGGCCCCAGTGGAACGGCACCGCGCCGCCGCCGTGCGGAATGATCAGCTTGAGCGTCGGGAAATCCTTGAACAGGTCGGAAAGGATGAGCTGCATGAACGCCATGGTGTCGGCGTTGAGGTAATACGATCCGGTCGTATGCATCGCCGGATTGCAGCAACCGGACACGTGGATCATCGCCGGCACGTCGAGCTCGACCATCTTTTCATAGAACGGATACCACCACTTGTCGGTGAGCGGCGGCGCGTTGAAATAGCCGCCGGACGGATCGGGATTGAGGTTGCAGCCGATGAAGCCGAGTTCCTTGACGCAGCGTTCGAGCTCGCCCACCGCGTTCTTCGGCGGTACGCCGGGAGATTGCGGCAGCTGGCACACGCCGATGAAGTTCCTGGGATACAGCGTGCAGACCCGGTGAATCAGGTCATTGCAGATCTGCGACCATTCGAGGCTGACGCTCTCGTCGCCGACATGATGCCCCATGCCGGAAGCGCGCGGCGAGAAGATCGTGAGATCGGTGCCGCGTTCGCGTTGAAGTTTGAGCTGGTTTTGCTCGATGCTTTCACGGATCTCGTCGTCGGGCATTTTGAGCGCGGCGCGCGGCGGCATCGCCGCCTTGTCCTTGGCGTTGGCGGCGGCGGTCTGCTCCTTGCGGAAGCGATGAAGGTCCTTGGGCTCGGTGGTGTAATGGCCGTGGCAATCGATGATCATGACAAATTCACTGCTGGGGTTTGAGGAGCGCGATGCTACGGGGCGGTGCGCGATTGTCAAACAGGGCTGCCGCTCATATAGGATGCCCGCCGATACAGACCAATCTTGGAGACAGAGAATGGCTGAACTTCCGCGGCTCAACGGCGTCATCCGCGCGCTCGAAGCCGGACAGCATGCGCTGACCTGTTTTTCGCCAGCCGAAATCTCCAGCGCCGTCGCGATGAGCACCGCGAAATTCGACGGCTGCGTCTTCGAGATGGAGCATCAGCCCTGGGACGGCCGGCTGCTGCGCGATTGCCTGCAATACATGCTCAACCGCGCGCAGATCGCCAAGGCGGCGTCCGTCGTGCCGGGCGTCACGCCGATGGCCCGCGTGCCCGTCAACGGCGTCGAGATGGCGCAATGGCAGGCCAAGCAGGCGCTCGACATGGGTTGCTACGGCGTCGTATTCCCGCACATTTCCACCGTCGAAGAGGCGGCCAACGCGGTCGGCGCCTGCCGCTATCCGCGGCTCAAGAGCGCCGCGCATTACGAGCCGGTCGGCATCCGCGGCGACGGGCCGACCACGGCGGCGCGCTACTGGGGCCTGACGCAACAGGAGTATTATCAGAAAGCCGACGTCTGGCCGCTCAATCCGCAGGGCGAGATTTTCTGCATCCTGCAAATCGAGGACACCCGCGGGGTCGAAAATCTCGACGACATCCTCAAGAACGTGCCCGGTATCGGCTGCATCCTGATCGGCGAAGGCGATCTGTCGCAGGAGCTCGGGTATCCGCGGCAATACGAGCACAAGGTCGTGCTCGAATGGATGAAGCGCGTCGTCGACACCTGCAAGAAGCACAACGTCGTGGTCGGCCATCCACACGTCGAACAAGGCAACGCCGAGCGCATCATCAAGGAAGGCTACCGCTTCCTCATGTGCGCGCCGGTGCAGAGTTTTGGCCACCTCGAATCGGCGCGAAAACACACCGGACGGGCGTAATCGCCGGCGATTTTTCGCCGTTTTGCCGCTCCCGCCGTTGCCTGTGCGCAACAGGTCAAACAAATTTCGAGTCACCCGTCCTTGGGCGCTGGCGCTTCATAAACTTGTCGTTACGGTGGCGATTTTGCTGCGGGGGCATTCGTGAGAACTTGGCTCATCTCGGCCGTTGCCGCGGCGGTTTTCGCCGGGCCGGCATTGGCCGCACCGCCATCATCCTGGACCGGGCCTTATGGCGGTTTCGCCGGGGGCCTTGGCTGGGGAAGCTCGAATCAGAGCGATCCCGGCATTCCCGTCGCGCCACCTGCACCACCGACGCCTCCGCCTGAGCTTGACGGCAAATACTCCACCTTCGGCGGCACGCTGGGCGGAACCGCCGGCTACAACTGGCAAATGAACCAGTGGGTATTCGGCGTCGAGGGCGATTTTTCATGGGCCAATATTGGCGGCCAATCGAACACCTGCGGCACCGGCGGCATACCTCCACATTCCTGCGGAGCCCGGCTTGACGATCTCGGCACATTCAGAGGCCGTATTGGTTATGCACCAAACCACGGCGAATGGCTGTTCTACGCGACCGGAGGCCTTGCCGTCGGTGAGCTTCGAGCCTGGGATAATCTCATGCCGGCGTCCGGAAACGCATTCCGTCCCGGCTGGACTGTCGGCGGCGGCGTCGAAGCCGAATTCGCGCCGCGCTGGTCCGTCAAACTGGAATATCTGTTTGTCAATCTTGGCAGCGCCCAACTCTTTTACGTCGCTCCCAACGTTCCAGAAACGGTCAGTTTCAACGCCAACATCATCCGCCTGGGCGTGAACTACAATTTCGCACCGGTCGCGAGCACGCCGGTCGTTACAAAATACTGACGGGCGGCTTTTCGCCGCGCGCTTCTCGGCACCAGAGCGCCTAGGCCACGCCGAGCCCGCCCTTTTGCTCGATGAAGCCCGCGATCTCTTCGACGCCCTTGCCTTCGCGCAGATTGGTGAAGACGAAGGGCCGGCTGCCGCGCATCCTCTTCGACTCGCGTTCCATCGTCTCCAGCGACGCCCCGACATGCGGCGCAAGATCGACCTTGTTGATCACCAGCAGATCAGACCGCGTAATGCCCGGCCCGCCCTTTGACGGGATCTTGTCGCCGGCGGCGACGTCGATGACGTAGATGGTGAGATCGGCCAGTTCGGGCGAGAACGTCGCGGCGAGATTGTCGCCGCCGGATTCGATGAGCACGAGATCGAGCGCAGGGAATTTCTGCCGCATGTCGGCAATCGCCGCGAGATTGGCGGATGCATCCTCGCGGATCGCCGTATGCGGGCAACCACCGGTCTCCACGCCAGCGATCCGGTCGGGAACCAGCGCGCCCGAGCGCACCAGATATTCGGCATCCCACTTGGTGTAGATGTCGTTGGTGATGGCGGCGATTTCGTAGCGATCGCGCAGCCGCTTGCACAACGCATCCATCAGCGCGGTCTTGCCCGAGCCGACCGGCCCGCCGACGCCCACACGCAATGGACCATGCGACGGGGCGTTATGAGGATTGGGCATTCAAAAACTCCACACAAGGGGCGCAAGTCCAATCTGCCTGCGCCGTTTATGCGTTGAAAGAGCACTGCCGATCCACGAGCGCGCGATCGGCGGAGTTGCTTTGTTCTTCAAAGGCCGGCCACCATCTCCAGGGATTTTCCAGCGCGGGCATGCTCGCGCCGCGTCGCGTCAAACCGTTCGATGATAGGTGCGGGAAGCTGGACCTCCTTGGCAAACTCCTGGCGGCGCTTGAGCTTGGCAAACCACTCGCTCACATGCGGGTGCAATCGCGCATACGGATAAGCGGCCAGCGACAGCCGCTCTACGTAGATAAACCAGGCGATATCGAGCACGGTGAGATTGTCACCGAGCAGGTATGGCTGCGTGGCGAGCCGCCGGTCCATGTCGTCCAAAGCCTCGCGGAATCTGGCCGCCGACACACGCGCAGCCTCGTCGCTGACGCCGCTTTCGGCGAAGCGCGACCAGAAATCGATCTGCTGGGCGATGCGCGGGTCCTTCTTGCCCCGAACGGTCCCAGAACTCATCGCGTCGTACTTCTTCAGATCTTCCGGCGACTTCGGAGGTTTCGGCGGCGCGAAAACGAAGCGGAAGCTGAGGTTCCGGATGTCGACGTGCAGATCGTCTTCGTGTTTAAGGAGTCTGGCTATTTCATTTTCATATTTCGTCGGGATCAGTTGCGGCTGCGGAAAAGTCTTTTCCAGATAGGTGATGATGTCGTTGCTCTCGATATGCACGGCGCCGTCATGCACCAAAACCGGCACCAGGCCGCGCGGATTGATGCCGAGAAACAACTCGCTCAGGTTTTCATTTTTGGTCAGGTCCACGAGATGCGATTGCCACGGGACACCCTTGAGATTGAGAAAAATGCGAAGCTTTTCCGAGCACACAGAGAGATAAGAGTGGAAGACATGAACACCTTTCCATGAAAGCACTTCGCGATTTCTGATGTCGCTTTCGACGAGCTGAACCAACGTATTCCTCCTCTGATCACGATCGAAACAGGCGGGTATACTGCGTTTCGTGACGCATGGTGGCGAGGTCGGCGCGAAACGCCGCGCTGCCGACCTCGTCGAGCGGCGTCGCCGCCGCGCGGTGCGCTGTCGCAGCGACGATCGCTTCGAGCGCCGCAAGCACGCGCTGGCCGTCGGTCTGGCCGAGCGGGATAAGCCGCACGCCCGCCGAAATCCAATTGGCGGCGAGCGCATGCAGGAACGCCGGCAACGCCAGCGTGCCGGCGATGCCATGCCCGGCACAGACGACGCCGACAGCGACCGGCAATGCGACCGGCCCGGTCCAGACGGCGGCGAACCGGTCGAGCGCCGGACACGGCCAGGCCGCACGCGTCGCCTCGAGAAAAGCGCGGCCCTGAGCCGTCGTTTCCAGAAAGCGCTCCTTCGACGGCGCGAGCGCGGCGGCAAGCTCGGCGACAGCGCGCAGCGCCGTGTCGTCGCCGGCCGCGGTCGCGCGGTGGGCGTGAACAAAGAACACGGCATCGCAAAAACCACCGCCCTCGCCGAGCATCACGGCCAGCCATTCCCGCAACGTCTCGGCGTCCCGGACGTCGCCGGCCTCGACCGCCCATTCGAGGCCGCCGGAATAGGAAAACGCGCCGACCGGATAAGCCGGCGACATCCAAGCCATGAGGCGATAGAGCGCGGCGGAAGCGATCGCATCCTCGCTCCCCTTGCGGGGGAGAATTTTGGAGCGCTCCCTAGGCTTCGTCATGGTCGTGATGATGATGCCCGTCGCCATGGCTGTGATCGTGGCCGTGATTATGGCCGTGATCGTGACTGTGGCCATGATCGTAAGCGCCGTGCTCCGGATCGAACGGCACTTCGATGACCGTAAGCCGCGCACCCAGGCCGCGTAGCATGTCCTCGATCACGTGATCGCGTCGGATGCGGAGGCGGTCGCCGGCGATCTGCATGTCGATGTGGCGATTGCCGATGTGCCAGGCGAGCCGCGCCAATTCGTGGGCGCTTGCGGCGGCGATTTCGACGAGCGGTTCGGGCCGTCCGACGATGCGCACGATAGCGCCATCCTCCAGCACAAGTCCGTCGCCGTCATGCAGGGAAACCGCCTGTGGGAGGTCGAGCAGAAACGTCGTCCCACGCTCGCCGGTCAGAACAACCCGGCGGCGATGCCGATCATGGGCGTCGAGCACGACCGAATCGATGGCGCCGGCGTGATCCCAGTGGCCGGCCGTCCTGACTTCACGAGCACGCTTCATTCGCACTCCATGATGCTGGTCTAGCGCAATACCCATGCGGCCCGATAGCGGCACTGCCGCGAGGGTCCGCCGACGGGTGCTTGCGCCCCGCCGGATAGCGTATCATCACGTCGCGATGATCAACAAAATCGTCCAGAGCGTCGCCGAGGCGATGGCCGGAATCCGCGACGGCGCTGTCGTTCTGATCGGCGGCTTCGGCAGCATCGGACAGCCGAACGCGCTGATTGAGGGCCTCATCGAGCAGGGGGCCAGCGACTTGACCGTGGTCGCCAACAATGCCGGCGTCGGCCGGGTCGGCCTGGCGCGGCTCATGGAGGTAGGCCGGGTGCGCAAGATCGTCTGCTCCTATCCGCGCACGACCGATCCGGTGGTGTTTGAAGGACTTTATCGCGCCGGCCGGATCGAGCTCGAAGTCATGCCGCAGGGCACGATGGCCGAGCGCATGCGTGCTGCCGGCGCCGGCATCCCGGCGTTCTACACGCCTACTTCGGTCGGGACGCTGCTCGCGAAAGGCAAGGAAACACGCGAGTTCCGCGGCCGCCAATATGTGCTCGAGGAGGCGTTCTTCGGCGATGTCGCGCTGGTCGAAGCCTGGGAGGCGGACCGCTGGGGCAATCTGACCTACAACGCGTCGGCGCGGAACTTCAATCCGATCATGGCGACGGCGGCGAAGTTGACGATCGCGCAGGCGCAGCACATCGTCGACCTCGGCGTCCTCGATCCGGAGCGGATCGGTACGCCAGGCATCTTCGTCAATCGCGTGGTGCACGTGCCTTACGGTGAACCGACGGTGACATGAGGAGGCTGTGACGGAAACCGGCGCAAAAGCCCGCTCGAAGGCCTTGGTTTCGCGCAAGGAAGCCTTGGCTTCCTGCAAGCCCTGGGGGCGCGAAGAGATCGCCGCGCGAGCCGCCGGCGACATCCCGGAAGGCTTCTATGTCAATCTCGGCATCGGCATTCCGGTCCTGGTAGCGAACTACATCCCGGAAGAGCGCGAAGTCGTCGTGCATTCCGAAAACGGCATCCTCGGCATGGGCCCGGCGCCGGAAGAGGACAAGATCAATCGCTGGCTGATCAACGCCAGCAAGAAATACGTGACGCTGCGTCCGGGCGGGTCCTACACCCATCACGCCGACAGCTTCGCGATCATCCGCGGTGGACACCTCGACCTCTGCATCCTCGGTGCTTTCCAGGTCGCCGAAAACGGCGATTTCGCCAACTGGTCGAGATCGGAAGCTGACATGCCGTCGGTCGGCGGCGCGATGGATCTCGCCGTCGGCGCCAAGCAAATCTGGCTCCTGATGGAGCACACCACCAAAGACGGCGAGAGCAAATTGATGCGCCGCTGCACTTATCCGCTCACCGCGGTCGGCGTCGCCAAGCGCGTTTACACCGACCTTGCTGTCGTCGATATCACCGCCGACGGTTTCGTGGTGCGCGACATCGCGCCGGGGCTGAGCTTCGAGGCGCTGCAGGACGTGACGGACGCGCCTCTGAAAATGGCGGACAAGCGCGGCAAATAGGCGGCTGCTCTCAGGAGCTCGCGATGCCCTGATAGCGTCCGGACCGGCGTCGGCCGTCAGACTTAGCGGGCGGTCGGCGGCCGCCCGGCCGTTACCGTCGGCGCAACATTTGCGGTGGCGCTATTTGCGGCGGCGAGCGCGGTAATCTCCTGCACGATCTCGATTCGGACTTTCACGCTCTTGTCGATGCTGACATGGGTGATAGTCGGATCGTTGGCCAGATCGATATTGACGATCTTGCCCTGAAAGCCCGGATCCCCGGCGATCGGCTGCCCCCAGCCGGATGAATTATAATAATTGACCGCCCTCACGACGTTGTTGGGGATCGTGCCCTGCATGAACGGCGTGAGCGTTATCATCAGGTCGACAGGAATGTGATGCAACTCGAGCGAGCGAGCCATGTCGATCACGTTATTCGCGCCCTGCGAATGACCGACCAGAACCACCGGGGCAATTTTGCCGGCTGCCCGCTCTTTGAGAATTTCGGCAACTTCCGCCGACCAGGTCAGGTGCCCGGCGACCTTGGCATCGAACCCCTGCGTCTTGAGCTGTTCGGCGACGTTGTCGAGACCAGCCGAGAATACACCGAACCAGCCGCGCAGCAGAACCACGTGAGGCTCCGCCGCCAGTGCGGCGCCGGACCACGAAAGCACCATCGCCGCGAGAGCTACGGCAAATCGGGAGCCAATTTTAACGGAAGTCTTGTTCCGGACGGCGCGCAGCCGGTGCGAAACGGCCGCTGATTCCAACTGGCGATGCGTTTGTACCATCGACATGGCGCCCCTCCGTCGATCCCCCGGATCTACGTTGATTTCGGCCGCCTAAACTGGCGAATAGCGATGAGCGGATGCAAATGGACGAACCATCTGCATCCGCTCAAAGCTTTTTAGCCCTTCGTCACCACCGGCGGCGGCGCTTTTCCCTTGCCCTTGCCGATCGGAGCTTTTCCCTTGCCCCAATCAGCAACGGTCAGCCCCGTCGGAGCCTTCCCTTTGCCGGAATCAGCGACCACCACGGCCAGCAGCAGCGAACAGATAACAACAACGAGTTTTTTCATGGCGCTCATCCCCCAATCCGAAATTCGCAAGCGCACGGCAACCTAACAATGGGATCGCGCGCCGGAATAGTGTAGAAAAGACACACCAAAGAACCCTTTTCCCCACACCGCCCCATCTCGAACGAAGTCGATACATTTGGCCGTGGATTGCATGTGGCTGCGGCTGCGCGGCCACGAGAATTCCACAGGAATCTTTTCCGGGGCGACGCTCAAGGACGCCGCGTTCGAAACCGCGCATTTCCCGACAGTCCGGGCTGGTTTGTTCTGATTTTGCCGCACGCTGTCCAGCCTTCGACGGCCAAGACGGCCAGACAGAGACGGCCGGACGGGGGTGATCCAGATGGAACTTTGGGATGGAACTTTAGGCCATCGCCGCAGCCCGGCGTGACAATGACCGGCCTTACTTCGCCGAAGCGGTCCGCGGGCGCAAAAGCCACGCAATCAAAAAAAGTACCACGGCCGACCCAAGAGAAGCCGGCACCACAAAAGGCAGCCACAATTCGTGTCCGGTCACGAGGCGCAATCGCGGCGAGACCCAATCCGACGGCGCTGCCGATGATCATGACGGCGAGGGCCCAGCCCACATTGAGAGTTCCAGTTCCGCCCGTACCGCCGGCGACGAGCGGCGCCAGGATAAGGGGGACGAACGACAGCTGGACCGAGGCGAGCCCGAAAACCAGCCCGAGAAATCCGGCATTTGTAAACGGCGTCTGCAATTCGACGCTGGCGAGATGGAATACCAGGAAAGCGGCCAGTGCGACCCCAAGTCCCGCGAAGGTCGTCCATCGCGCCGCTCGCTTGTCCCCGGCCGCGCCCGCAGGTTCGGTAGAAAGCCGCGGCACGATATCGTAGCGGATGGCGCAGAGGCCGGCGCAGAACAGCGAACCCATCACCGAAACCGCCAGCGAAAAAACAACGAACAAGAAAAACAGCAGGACGCCGTTCGCCATAAAATTATCCTGCGCTATCAACTGCCCAATAAAGACCTCCGCCACGTGCCCCGCAGCCGGCATGGCCGCGGTCAACCCGGCGACCGCGCCGGCAAGGCAAATCAGCAGAGCCATCAATGGCACCTCGACGGCATACGAGGTGCAGAAGCTTTTGAACGCCGCCATCCATTGGCTTTCGCCGAGCGGATACCCCTCCCGGCTTTTCGCGAAAGCCGCGAGCCGCTGCCAGTTCACGATGTCGACGACAGGATGAAGCAGCGCCAGCAGGACAAGAGAAATCAACGTCGCGTTGGATACCGGTGAAATGGACACAGGCGGGCCGCCCTGCACCTCGGCCACGCTGTCGCCGACCACCATGGACATGCCGTCGATGTAGAATTCCATCCCCACGAGCGATATCGCCAGGATGATCGCTGTCATCCCCAGGATGGCAATCAGTGAATTGAGAATTTTCTGAAGCCGGCTCAGCAGCCGCGACGGCAGCGGCTGCTTGGCGCGAACGCCGGCGGCGGAATCTGCCGCAGCGGATCGGATCGGATCGGTGTCGACGTATCGGACGCGCCTGCGGAAATAGATCACCGCGCCCACGATGGGTATGGCAGCGATCGCAACGGTGCCTCGCGCCGGCATCGCCCCGAGGTCCGAAACCTGAAGATACAACAAACACGCGGTCGCTCCGAACAGTCCAAAATACAGCAGGCCCATCTGAAGTTGAGCCGCGTGCATCGTCCCGGTGTGCCCGGCGAAAAGGGTACTCGCCACGACGACCACGAAGGTCGCCGCGATAAAAAGTTCGGCGAGCTCTGCATTGTCCGAAAGGAGCGGCTTGAGCACCACGGCCATGCCGAGCATCGTGCAGACGAGGAAGCCTGCAATCGCGAACACCGTCAGCGCCGCCGCCACCGCGGCGAGCCGCGGATCGTTGCCGTGCCGCCGCGCAATGAATTCGTGCACCGTGACGGAGCGGTCCTGTCCTAAAGCGCCGGCCAGAAACTCCAGCCACGGCCGGCGCAGGACGTAGATAAGAAACAGGCCCAACCCGACGAAGCCGACATAGACGATCGCCGGCCAGAACTCGCCGCCAACGCCCCATGCGAATAACGGCGCGACCGTTGCCAGGCCAATGCCATAAACGATCGTGGAATTCTGTATCACCTTCGGCACGACGACGCCGGATGACACGAAGGTTTCCTGCGCGCGCGCGGAATGGCGCTGCGCCAGCAGCACGGGCGCAACAAAAACAACAAGGACAATGGCGGCGATCGTGATCGGAAGAACTAACATGAGCGCTCTGTTGGGGCCGGCCTGGCCCGGGTTATGGGCGCGAGATCATGCGCAAGGAAGGGGTTTTGAGCAATCGCGGCGTTGGTCGCAAGTCCGACGGCCTGCTTCGATGAAGGCGCGGACTTCAAAGCTCAATTTCCTTCGCAACACATCGTTTGACGCTATGATGGGCCGCGGCAAAGCCGGGGGGAGTACGTGAAACGGGTCGCGATTGTAACTGGGGCAGCCCGCGGCATCGGCGAGGCGACCGCCCGCGCACTTGCCCGCGACGGACTGAGCGTCGCCGTCGCCGACCGCGATATCGGCGGAGCGCGTAGGGTCGCAGATGCGCTCGGCAACGGCCACAGCGCGTTCCAGGTTGATGTCGTGGATGAACGCTCGGTGGAGCAGTTGTTCGCCGATGTGGAATCCGCTCTGGGTCCCGTTGCGGTGCTGGCTTGCGTCGCCGGCGGGCCGTTTCTCACGCCCGGACGTCGGCCGAGCATCATCGACACCACGACCGAAAACTGGGTCCGGACCGAAGCGCTGAATTCGCGCGGTCCGTTCCTGTGCATCCGCACTATGCTCCGGCATCGCAGGGACAAGCCCGTCGCCGACGGCCGCATTGTCACCGTGTCGTCGATGTCCGGCATCACGCCGGAAAGCCCTACCGGTCCCGCCTATTCGGCGGCCAAGGCGGCCGTCATCCACCTCACGCGGTTTGCCGCTCTCGAAGCCGCGCCGATGAGCATCACCGTCAACACCGTCGCGCCCGGATTGACCGACACGCCGGCGGTGCGCGGCGATCTTACGCCGGAGCAGATCGAAGCTGCGCGGCAGGCCATTCCCATCGGCAGGCTCGGAAAGCCGGAGGACATCGCCGAGACGATCGCCTTCCTCGCCTCGCCCCGCGCCGGCTACATCACCGGCGCCGTGGTCGAGGCGAACGGTGGCCGACAACCGCCATGATATTGTTTTGATTGCCGCGCTGTCGACACTGAAAGAAAGCAGCTAATGCGCGGCGGCAGGAGCGGCTGCTGGAGCCGCGGCCGGCTTGCCGGCGGCATCGGCGTTGACGGCCTTGTGCGGCTTTTTCTTCTGCGCGGTAGCGGCTGCTTTCGTTTCTAGTCCGGGCGGCGGGCTGGCGGACAGAGAAGACGACGATGTCGGCGTCCAGTGCGCGCGAGCATTGGCCTTGCCGCCGGTCGCCTTGCCGTCCGCCCCGCTGCCGTCGCCCGCTTTCGCGTCGGCCGCTTTGTCGTCGGCCGCCTTCGCCGTCGCGCCCTTCCCGGACAGCTTTTTCTTGCTCCGAGGACCCTCCGCCTCGATGGCGCTGAGGTGAGCGAGTTCCGAGGCCGTTCGGGTCGGCCCGGTATAGACCACCGTCGGCACGATCGCCCCGGTGTCGTTCAAGAGCGCCGCGCCCTTCGGCGTCGGCGCCCGCAAACTTGAAAGCAGCGCCGAGAACTGCGTGTTCACGCCGGCGCCGTTCTCGCCGCCGCCGGCGGCGTCCATGTCTTCGTCCTCGGCGGCCGGCCGCTTGCGATGCGGTCCGCAGACCTGATCGTGCAGATTAGGCGGATCGGCGTTGATCGGCGTCAGCGCATCGACCGTCCCGAGCGCCGGCGTGAGCCAGCCGAGCGGATTCTGTGCAAATCCGCTTTCCAGAATCTCCGCAGCTTTGACCGCACGCGCCGCTCCGGATGGCGAGCCGAGCACCACGGCGATCAACTGCCTGCCGTTGCGCGTCGCCGTCGCGACGAGATTGAATCCGGATGCGCAGATGAAGCCGGTCTTCATGCCGTCGGCGCCGGGATAGCGGCCCAGCAATGTGTTGTAGTTGCGGACCACACGCCGGCCCCACTTGATCGCCGGGATGTGCCAATAAAAACTGTATTCCGGAAAATCGTGGATCAGCGCCCGCGCCAGGATGGCAAGATCGCGCGCCGAGGTGATCTGGCCGTCGGCCGGCAGGCCGTTCGGGTTGACGAAATTCGATTCCGACATGCCCAGCCGATGCGCGGTGCGCGTCATGTCGTCGGCGAAATTCTCGATCGAACCGTCGACGCCCTCGGCGAGCAGCACCGCCATGTCGTTGGCCGACTTCACCATCATCATCTTCAGCGCGTTGTCGACGGTCACCTGCGTGCCGACGGGAAAGCCCATTTTGGTCGGCGATTGCGCCTGCGCGTTGCGCGAGACCGTGAACAGCGTGTCGAAGGTGACGCGTCCCTGCTTCACCGCCTGCAGCGTCACGTACATCGTCATCAGCTTCGTCACCGAAGCCGGGTACCAGGGATAGGTCGCGTTTTCCGCCCGCAGCACCTTGCCCGAATCAGCCTCGACGAGAATCGAAGCGCCGGCATGAGCCGGCGTTGCGGTAAGGTTGGCAGCTATGAGAAAACCGAGGGCGGAGCCGAGCGTCAGCGCCCGAAGAAACAGCGAATGATGCACGTGTCGCGGTCCGTTCCGTTAGTCGGGCCCCTTGGCGCCTTGAGGCAAAGCCCAAGAGGCAAGCCCAAGGAAATCCGGCAGAGCCGCGATGGGTTCACGAAAGGTTCCGGAAGCCCGGCAGGCGCACTATGTAAACCAAAGCAACGCTCGAAGGCAAAGCTAAATCCCGCTAACATGGATTTCCGCAATGTTTCGCCGCGTTGCTAAGCCATGGAAAAGCGACCAAAATCTGACAGGGGAAAACGAACATGACCGCTTGCATCGTAGGTTGGGCCCACACGCCGTTCGGCAAGCTCGCCAGCGAAACGGTCGAAAGTCTCATCGTCAACGTCGCCGGCGAGGCGCTGGCCGATGCCGGCATCGCGGCGAAGGATGTCGACGAGATCGTGCTCGGTCATTTCAACGCCGGCTTCTCGGCGCAGGATTTCACCGCCTCGCTGGTCCTGCAGGCCTCGCCCGATCTTCGTTTCAAGCGCGCGACCCGCGTGGAGAATGCCTGCGCGACCGGCTCCGCCGCCGTCCATCAGGGATTGAAGGCGATTGCCGCCGGCTCCGCCCGCATCGTGCTGGTCGTCGGCGTCGAGCAGATGACGACGACGCCCGCCCCTGAGATCGGGCGTAATCTTCTCAAGGCGTCCTACGTGCGCGAGGAGGCCGATATCGACGGCGGCTTCGCCGGCATCTTCGGCAAGATCGCCGGCCTTTATTTCCAACGCTGGGGCGACCAGTCGGACGCGCTCGCGCGCATCGCCGCCAAGAACCACAAGAACGGCGTGGATAATCCCTACGCGCAAATCCGCAAGGATTTCGGTTACGAGTTTTGCCGCGAAGAGAGCGAGAAGAACCCGCGCGTCGCCGGACCGCTCAAGCGCACCGATTGCTCGCTGGTGTCCGACGGGGCCGCGGCGCTGGTGCTCACCGATGTCGAGACTGCCCTGCAGATGCAAAAGGCGGTCGTATTCCGCGCCGCCGAACACGTACAGGACTTCCTGCCGATGTCACGGCGCGACATTCTCAAGTTCGAAGGCTGCTCGGTCGCGTGGCAGCGTGCGCTGGCTTCTGCCGGCATCGCGTTGCAGGACCTTTCCTTCGCCGAGGTGCACGACTGCTTCACCATTGCCGAGTTGATCGAATACGAAGCGATGGGGCTCGCGCCGGAAGGCCAGGGCGCCCGCGTTATCGCCGATGGGATCGTCGCTAAGGACGGCAAGCTGCCGATCAATCGCGTCCGGCGGGCTGAAAGCCAAGGGCCATCCGATCGGCGCCACCGGCGTGTCGATGCACGCCATCACCGCGATGCAGCTCACCGGCGCGGCCGGCGACATGCAGCTCAAGAACGCGCGGCTCGGCGGCATTTTCAACATGGGCGGCGCGGCGGTCGCCAACTATGTCAGCATTCTCGAACGCCTGCGCTGAGATTGAGGGACACGCAAAATGATCATGGGGATGTCGATACCGGCTTTCACGCTTTTGCATGTCGTGATTACGCTGATCGCGATCGGCAGCGGGCTGGTCGCGGTGGGCGGAATGTTCGCTTCCAGCCGGTTGCCCGTTACGACCGCGCTGTTTCTGTTGACCACGGTGCTGACCAGCGTGACCGGCTTTCTGTTTCCCATCCACGGCTTCACGCCGGCAATCGGCGTGGGGATCATCTCTTGCGGGATCCTGCTGATTGCGCTGTACGCCTATTATGGCAAACATCTGACCGGCGCATGGCGCTGGATTTATGTCGTCACCGCGATCGCGGCACTCTACCTCAACGTTTTCGTCCTCGTCGTACAAAGCTTCGTCAAAGTGGCCGCGCTGAACGCGCTGGCGCCGACGCAAGCCGAACCGCCCTTCGCAATCGCTCAAGGCGCGGTGCTGGTAATTTTTATTCTCATCGGGATTATTGCCCTGGTGAAGTTCCACCCGCCGGCGAGCGCCTGATCCGCGCTCGCATTCGCCAAGCAACAGGCCGCTTCACTTCGCCGCGACCGGACCTATCTCGGCGGGCTGGCCCAGTTCGCCTTCTCCCGGCGCTGCTGGCGGCGGGAACTGCGCGCCGGCCAGTTCGGCGAAGAAGCCGCCGCGCCGCACCAGTTCGTCGTAGGTCCCGGTTTCGACAATACTGCCGTTGCTGAATACCAGGATGCGCGTCGCGTTGCGGATCGTGGCCAACCGATGCGCGATAACGAAGGTGGTGCGGCCCTTCATCACTTCGTCGAGCGCCATCGTCAGCCGCGCCTCGGTCACCGGATCGAGCGCGCTGGTCGCTTCGTCGAGAATGAGGATCGGCGGGTCTTTGAGCAGCGCGCGGGCGATAGCGAGACGCTGACGTTCGCCACCGGACAGCAACCGGCCGCGCTCGCCGATCGGCGCTTCGAGGCCTTCCGGCTTGTGATCGATGAAATCGAGCGCCTGCGCCCGCGCCGCGGCATCGCGCATCTCCTTGTCGGTGGCGTCGGGCTTGCCGACCCGCAGGTTCTCCGCGATCGACCGATTGAAAAGCAGCGTTTCCTGAAACACCACGCCGATGTTGCGGCGAAGCCCGGTCAGCGTCAGCGCGCGGATGTCCATGCCGTCCACGGCGATGAGCCCCGACTGCGGATCGAAGGTGCGATGCAAGAGCGCGAGCGCCGTCGATTTGCCGCTGCCGGTCGGCCCGACCAGCGCGATGCGGTCGCCAGGCAGCGCGGTGAAATTCACGTCCGCGACCGCGGCGCGCTTGCCGTCATAGGAGAACGACACGTCCTTGAATTCGACGAGGCCGCGCAACCGGCCCGGGTCCACCGCATCCGGGCGGTCGCGCACCACCGGCACGGTATCGAGCACGCCGAAGAATTCCGCCAAGCTTCGGTGCGTCCATGAACAGGCGATTGGCGAAACCGACCACCTGCTCGAGCCGGCTGATCAGCAGCGCGGCGATGGCCATGAAGCTGACGATCTGGCCGACCGAGGCGAGCCCAACCAGCTTGAGGTAGGTCCCGACCAAAAGGATGGTGAGCAGCGTCAGGGTAGTGGCCGTGCGTGTCAGCACCGCGGCGACGGCCCACCACGACAGCACCGGCATCTGCGCGCGCAGCAGGGAGTTCACCAGCCCCCGCAGCGCCGACACTTCAAGCTCGATCCTGGCAAAGCTCTGCACCACGGCGACGTTGCCAAGCGTGTCGGCGGCGGTCTCGGCGAGATCGGAATAGTGCCGCTCGACCGCGCGCTGCATGGCGTCGGCTTTGTGCATGACGAGGACTGTCAGCGCGGTGAAGGCGACGCAGAGCACGAGCAGCGGCAAAGCGAGCCGCCAGTTCAGCACCAGCGTCGTCGGCAGCAGAAAGGCGATAAAGACGAACGCGGCGAAATGCTCGCGGAAGAACGACACCCAGAGCCACCAGAGCGTATCGGTGCCGGTGAGCATGATCTTGAGCTGCCGGCCCGAATGCGCGCTGGCGTGGTAGGCCAGCGGCAGCTGCAGGACGTGCTCGAAGAAATCGGCCAGCACGAGGTTGCGGCGGCGGTGCGCGAGCCGGTCGGCAAACCACGCCACCAGCGCGGCCGCGATGATGATGAACAAGCCGAAGCCAACCCACGCGCCGATCAGCGGGGCCAGCACGCGCGCCGCCGGTCCGATGCCGGCCGGCAGCGTGCCCGACAGCGCGTCGATGATATGGCCGAACAGCACCGGCTCGACGAATTGCGCCACCGCGAGCGCGATGTTGGCGATCGCGAGCGTGCCCGCGAGCCGCGCCTCGGGCGCCAGCAGGTCGATGACGCGAAGATAAGTGCGCAGAAACGACATGACCGGCTGCGATCCGAAAATCTTGCCGCGGTTCGTGTGCCCCGGAACTCCAAAAGCTGCGTTCGATGCAGGCCAGCAGGCACGTTACGCCAAGACGCCGACGCCGTCAGCACAAAGCGGCAAACTCAGAGCGCCGATGCCGGCGATAAATTCGGTGTTGGCCGGATGGTCCTTGTGGCAAACTGAGTTCCGGCGGCATCGACGCTGGGGAGCGACGTTTCATGAGTGCTGACGACAAGGGCCAGGCGCCCACCGGAGATTTTATCATCACCCGGACTCTCGACGCGCCGCGCGCGCGCGTTTGGGCGGTGCTGACCGAGCCCGAGCATATGAAGGTGTGGTGGACGCCGCAGACCTTCACCATGATCGCCATGAACATGGATTTTCGGCCCGGCGGCTCATTCCACATGGGCATGCGTTCCGGCGAGGGCTACAAAATGTGGGGGAAATTCGTCTATCAGGAAATCACCCCGCCGGAGCGGCTGGTGTTCGTGAACTGCTTTTCCAACCAGGCCGGAGAGATCACCCGCCACCCGATCGTGCCGACCTGGCCGCGGGAAACGCTGATCACCGTCGCGCTCAGCGACGAGCCCGGCGGCAAGACCAACCTCAATGTCCGCTGGTCGCCGCATAATGCGACCGAGGTGGAGCGCAACACGTTCGGCGCCGCCCACGTCGGCATGAAGGCGACCTGGACCGGCACGTTCGACCGGCTGGCCGCGTATCTGGCGAAAACGGCCTAGCGCCGCAGACGTTGCCGCAGATTTACCGCGAGGCGGCGTCGTCGATCCTGCGGTCCGCCGCCCGCGGCAAGAACGACCGATCGAAAGCCGCGGCGGCTTTGTCCTTCGCCTTGAAGGAATAGGCGAGCGCGATCTGATCGATCGCCGCGGCAAACCGCACCGGGTCGATGCTGCCGAAACCGTTTGCCTGCACCGCCGGCGTAACGATGTTATCGCGCATCGCCATGCGCAGCCGCTCGAGCTCGATGTCCTTGCCAAGCCCCTCGCCGTGGCGGAGCAAAACTTCCACGGCTTGCGCCGGATCGCGGACGGCATCCTTCAGCGCCTTGGCATAGGCGCGCAGGAACGCCCGCACCGCATCGGGCTTTTCCTCCGCGAACGCCGGCGCAGCCATGATCGCGTCGCCGTACAGCTGGAGCCCATAATCTACCATCGGCAGCAACACGAGATCGTCCGGGGGCACACCGCCGGCTTTCAGATCCACGTAGGAGGTGAAGGAGAAGCCGGTGATGGCATCGACCTCGCCGGCAGCCAGCATCGGCTCCAGCACGGGGAAGCCCACAGCCTCGATCGCGACCTTCGCGGCGTCGATGCCGGCGACCTTGGCGAAGACCGGCCACTGCGCGAAGGTCGCGTCAGTTGCAGGTGCGCCGAGCTTTTTGCCCTGCAAATCCCGTGGTGCCGCAATACCGCGGCTCCTGCGCGCGGTGATGGCGTAGGGCGGCTTGTCAAACACGGTGAAGACGGCCTTGATCGGCGCGCCGTTCGCATCGCGGAATTTGATCAGGAGGTTGACGTCGGAAACCCCCATATCGGCTTTGCCGGCGGCGAGGCGGTCGAGGACTTCCTGCGGACCGCCGGGAGCGACATCGATAGTGACGTCAAGCCCTTCGTCCTTGAAGTAGCCCTTGTCGATAGCGACAAAGAAGGGCGCGGACGGTCCGTCGATCTTGCGGTCGAGCACAAAACGTATGGCGGTCGCGGCGCCGGCGGGCGACGGCGCCAGAATAGACCCCATAATGAGCGCAAGGCACGCGACGAACGACACCGAGGCGGCTGACCGGGCACTACGCGTAAACTCGACAAAGGCCATGCCGGGGACCTCGTTTCGTCGTTAAATGCATTGCCCGGCCAAGGTATGCGCCGTCAATGCTGAGCCGACGATGAACAAAACCGGCCTCGATCTGCCCGTATTCCAGGCCCCGTTCGCACCGCCGGACGAGGCCTTGGCCGCGCAGTTTCTTGCCAGCGCCGGCCGCGATGCTGCCGCCGAGCGGCGGATCGACGTTCGTGCCACCGCGCTGGTCGAGGCGATCCGCGCCAAAGCCGGCGGTCTCGGCGGCATTGAGGATTTTCTACACGCCTACTCGCTCTCGACCAGGGAGGGGCTGGCGCTGATGGTGTTGGCCGAGGCGCTGCTGCGCGTGCCCGATGCCGCGACTGCCGACCGGCTGATCGAGGACAAGCTCGCCGCGGGACGCTGGCTTGACGGCGATATCAAGTCGACGGCGCTGCTGGTGTCGGCCTCGGCCTGGACCCTCGGCATCGCCGCCCGCATCATCCATCCCGGCGAGACGCCTGACACGATCCTCGACGATATCGCGCGGCGGATCGGCCTGCCGGCCCTGCGTACCGCGACACGTCAGGCGATGCGGCTGATGGGTTCGCATTTTGTGCTCGGCCAGACGATCGACGAAGCCCTGGCGCGCGCCCGCGGTCACGCCGATTTTCGGTATTCGTTCGATATGCTCGGCGAAGGCGCGCGCTGCGCGGCCGACGCCGAGAAATATTTCGACGCCTATGCGGCCGCGATCACGGCAATCGGAGCGAGCGCCGGCAACGCTCCCCTGCCCGCCCGGCCTGGAATTTCGGTGAAGCTCACCGCGCTGCATCCGCGCTTCGAGGCAATCTCGCGCGAACGCGTGCTTGCGGAACTGCCGCCGCGCGTGATCGAACTGGCGCGGCTCGCCAAGGACCGCGAGCTCGCCTTCACGATCGACGCCGAGGAAGCCGACCGGCTCGAATTGTCGCTCGACGTTGTCGCGGCCGTGCTTCGCGATCCGTCGCTTCGCGGCTGGGATGGGTTCGGGCTTGCGGTGCAGGCTTATCAGAAGCGCGCGCTGGCGGTAATCGGCTGGGTCGAGCAGGCGGCCGGCGTGTTCGGCAGCCGGTTGACCGTGCGCCTGGTCAAGGGAGCGTACTGGGACACCGAGATCAAGCGTGCGCAGGAGCGAGGGCTGCCCGACTATCCGGTGTTCACGCGCAAGGCCATGACCGATCTCTGCTACATGGCGTGCGCCAGAACGCTCCTCGGCGCGCGAGCGCGCATCTTTCCGCAATTTGCCACCCATAATGCGCTCACTGTCGCCAGCGTGATCGAGGATGCCGGCGGCGTGGACGGCTTCGAGTTTCAGCGGCTGCACGGCATGGGCGAGCCGCTCTACGCGGCGCTGCTTGCCGAGTTGCCGCAAGCAGTGTGCCGCGTCTACGCGCCCGTCGGCGGCCACCGCGATCTCCTCGCCTATCTGGTGCGGCGGCTTCTGGAAAACGGCGCCAATTCCTCTTTCGTCTCGGTCGCCGCCGACAAGAGCGTGCCGATCGCGGAAATTCTGCGCCGCCCCCAGGCGCGAATTGCCGCTGCGAGTGAGGCGCGCAATCCGCGAATCCCGTTGCCGCGCGGGCTATATGAGCCGGAGCGGCAGAATTCCGCCGGTGTCGAATTCGGCGACCGCGCAAGCCTCGACGCGCTCCGTGCCGAGGTTCGCGCCGGATCGATCGCCGCGGTCGAAGCCGGACCACTCGTCGACGGCATCGCGCTGCCCGGCAGCTCACGCACTGTAATTTCGCCAATCGACGGCAGCGCCATCGGCGTGGTCGGCGAGGCCGACGAGACCATTGTGCGCGCGGCGATGTCCGCGGCCGCAGCCGGCTTTGCCGGCTGGGCGACTGCGCCCGCCGAGGACCGCGCCGCGGCGCTGCAGCGCGCTGCCGATCTGCTGGAGAAAAATCGCGGCCAGTTGATCGCGCTGCTGCAAGCCGAAGGCGGCAAGACCCTCGACGACGCGTTGTCGGAACTGCGCGAGGCGGTCGATTACTGCCGTTACTACGCGGCACAAGCGCGCACACATCTCGCGCCGCAGCCCACGCCGGGCCCTACCGGAGAAAGCAACGTGCTGCGCTACCGCGGACGCGGCGTCTTTGTCTGCATCAGTCCGTGGAATTTTCCGCTGGCGATTTTCCTCGGCCAGGTCAGCGCCGCGCTCGCGGCCGCCAACACGGTCGTTGCGAAACCCGCGGAACAGACGCCGCTGGTCGCCGCATGCGCCATCGCGCTGCTCCATCAGGCCGGCATCCCGGCGACCGCGCTTCATCTCGTGCCCGGCGACGGCGCGATTGGCGCAAGGCTTGTCGCCGATCCTGGCATCGCGGGCGTCGTCTTTACCGGTTCGACCGAAGTTGGCCGCACGATCAACCGGGCGCTGGCCGAAAAGGCCGGCCCGATCGTTCCACTGATCGCCGAAACCGGCGGCATCAACGCGATGATCGTTGACGCCACGGCGCTGCCCGAACAGGTGATCGACGACGTGGTGACGTCCGCCTTTCGCTCGGCGGGGCAGCGCTGCTCGGCCCTGCGCCTTCTGTGCTTGCAAGAAGACGTCGCCGACGACATGCTGGAAATGCTCGTCGGCGCGGCGCGCGAACTGAAAGTCGGCGACCCGCGCGAAATCTCCACCCATGTCGGTCCGGTGATCGACGCCGACGCCAAACAAAAACTCGAAAGCTGGATCGCCGAGATGACGGGCGCCGGCCGCGTGCGCTTCCGCTGGGATGAAGACGGCACGATACCGGCCGGCGGCACCTATGTCGCGCCGGTGGTGATCGAGCTCGACCGCGCGCGAGAACTCAAGCAGGAAGTGTTCGGCCCGGTTCTCCACGTGGTGCGCTGGCGCGCCGACGAACTCGACAGGTTGCTTGACGACATCGCGTCAAACGGCACCGCGCTGACGCTCGGCGTGCATTCGCGCATCGACCTCACCATCGAGCACATCGCCACGCGAATGCCGCACGGAAATATCTACGTCAATCGCAGCATGATCGGCGCGGTGGTCGGCACCCAGCCGTTTGGCGGCACGCACCTGTCCGGGACCGGACCAAAGGCGGGCGGGCCGAATTACCTGCGCCGCTTTGCCGCGGAGCAGGTGGTGACCGTCAACACCGCGGCCGCGGGCGGCAATGCCGGGCTACTGGCGCAGGACGAATGAGGCTCGGCGGGGCCGGAGCGGCCAGATCGCAAACGGTGCGACCCACTCCCGGCGCGGCAACATGCTTTAAGAATAACGGGAATTCAGCCGGCGGAGCCTCGCGGGGTCATGCTCCGTTCACGAGCGGACTTTAACCCAATTGCGACATTATGACGTTATTCTGATGAGCCATGGCTGATTCGATCACCCGCCTTTATCTCGCTGCGCTTTCCTGCCGGCACGACGATCCCTCGACTTCGCGGACCGCGCGATTGCTCCGCTCGGGCCGCAGCAAGATGGCGAAAAAGCTTGCCGAGGAAGCGATCGAAGTCGTGATCGACGCGATGCACGGCGACCGCAACGCCGTCGTCAAGGAAAGCGCCGACCTGATCTACAATCTGGTCGTGCTCTGGATCGCCTCCGGCATTCGCCCGGAGGACGTCTGGAAGGAAATGGATCGCCGCGAGCGGCTGCTTGGCATCGCCGAGAAGGTGCCGAAGAAGACCTCCGACGAGAACGCGCGCCGCAAGATCGTCGTCCTCGAGGGACGGCGCATGCCCAAGCGCCGCTGACAAAGCCGCGCTCGCTCCAGCCGTTTTATTTCTCGAACGGGTAGACGACCTTCCAGTCCCGCTTCATGTCGGCGACCGTCCAGCCCTTGGCCGCGGCGATATCGAGACCCTTGTCGAGCTGGCCGACTTTCGAACCGCGGTCGTAGGCATATTCGCGCTCGGCGTCGGTGTGATGGACGTAGCCGATGAACCGTGCGCCGTCGCCAGCCGCGGTATATTCCAGCATCGGCAGATCATGATCGGAGTTGCCGAAAGAAAAGATCGGACGGCGCCCGATGAAACGATCGATGCCGATCGGCTTGCCCGGACCGTCGTCGGTGAACTCGACGTCGGCCTGTTTGAGCAGCATCGGCTTGCCGTCAGCTCCCATCTGAAATTTCACGAAGCCGGAAGAGCCGACGACGCGCTCCGGCGGAATGCCGTAGACCTTCTCCGTCCAAGGCCGCATGAACTCGATCCCGCCGCCGGAAACGATGAAGACCTTGAAGTCGTTGGCGCGCAGATACTCGATCACTTCGAGCATCGGCTGATAGACGAGATCGGTGTAGGGACGATTGAACCGCGGATGGCGCGCAGTGGCGAGCCAATCGAGCACCATGGCGGAGAATTCATCGACGGTGACGCCCTTGTGCGCGACGGCGACGACGCTCAGCAAAGCCTTTTCGCCGACCAGCGACTGAGGCTCCAGTTCGAGCAGCGATCGCAGCGGCTCTTCGCTCTTCCATTCCGGGTGCTCGGCCGCGACCTTCCGCAGGTTGTCGTAAATAAAAGTGACCTGAGTGTAGATCGGCTGCTCGGTCCACAAAGTGCCGTCATTATCGAAGGTGGCAATGCGGCGTTCGACCGGCACGAAATCGGGTGAGCCCGGCGTCGTTACCTTCGCAACGAAATCGATGATGGATTTTTTTGCCGCGCCTTCGTTCCAGGACGGCAGCGGATCTGGCGTTTGCGCCAGCGCGCCGCCGCAACACAGGGCTATCAGCGGCAGCGCGAGCAAGGCGCGGCGAAGGAGGTTAATCCGCACGATCGTCACTTCCTTTCCGTAACCGCGGGCGGCGGCCGAGAGGACATTTTGTCGCTTTACCAAGTCGCCCGCCCTGCCAACCAAACCATGCCGGGTACAAACAAAATATGACGCCTTTGCGCAAACGCGCCGCGGCACAATGGAACCGCACTAAATCGGCTGGCGAAATCCGGCTTTCACTTTTGCACGCAATGCTCTAAGGGAGGCCGCAATGCTCCGCCGCCTCTACGATTGGTGCGTCGACGCCTCCGGCAAGCCACATGCGGCGTGGGTTCTGGGCGCCGTCTCGTTCGCCGAGAGCTCGTTCTTCCCTGTTCCGCCGGACATCATGCTGATTCCGATGTCGCTGGCGCGGCCGGATCGGGCGTGGTTCTTCGCCGCGATCTGCACGGTGACGTCGGTGGCCGGCGGGCTGCTCGGCTATTTCATTGGCGCCGTGCTCTACGACACCGCCGGGCAATGGCTCATTCAGCTTTACGGCCTGGGCGGCAAAGTCGATGCGTTCCGCGCCGGCTACGCGCAATACGGCGCTCTGATCATCCTGCTCAAGGGTTTGACGCCCATTCCTTATAAGCTCGTGACCATTACCTCGGGTTTTGCCGGCTTCAACCTCGGATTGTTTATCGTGCTGTCGATCATTACCCGCGGCGCGCGCTTCTTTCTGGAGGGCTTTTTGCTCAACCGCTACGGCGCCCGCGCCCGCACCATTATCGAGGAGCGGCTCGGAATGTGGGCGGCCCTGGCCGCCGCCGGCGTTGTGGTTGGCTTTATCGTGGTCGTGCGGGTATTCTGACGCACTGCCGTTCCAGTTCTGTGCCTCGAAGGCGACGGCCGGGATGACGAGGTCCGCGAAGCAAGGGAAGGTTTGCAAGCCCAAAAGTGGCGCGCTGTTCGGCTTGGCGCTGCTGGGATCGACGCTGCTTGCATGCAGCTTCTCGGCGATGACCGACCGCAGTGCGTTGGCCGACGATAAGGGCCAGGCTCCCGCCGCCGCCCAGCCTTCGCCGTCCCAGCCTTCGCCGTCTCAGCCTCCGCAGTCCCAGTCGACCGCGCCAGCCACGACCACGTCGCCCGCCGCGACGCCCCAGGGTTCATCGCAGGCGTCGCCCGCGTTCAAGCCGGGCTTCCTCCAGCAAATGAAAACCTGGTGGGACGATTCGGTTGCGGTCTTCGACAGGAAGCGCGTGAGCGAGGGCGAGCCGGGCAAAAAGCCGGACAACACTGCGCCGACCTCCCCACCTGCTACGAACGCCGCCAAGGAAGTTCCAAAGGAAGCTCCAAAGCAAGGCTCCAAAGATACCGCGAAGGACGCTGCGAAGAACACCGCGAGAGATGCTGCAAAGGAAGCTCCCAAGGATACACCCAAGGATTCATCCAAGGACGCAACCAAAGACGCCGCCAAGGACGCTGCAAAGGAGGCGCCAAAAGATGCGGCCACCGACGCCCCGCCGGACGCCGCGAAAACCCCGCTGACCGCGACGACCGATGCGATGAAGGGCGCCGCCACCGCAACGACGGATGCGATGAAAGGTGCGGTCGAGGCGACGAAGGGTGCTGCCGCAGCCACGACGGATGCGATGAAGAACGCGGTCGAGGCGACGAAGGGCGCCGCCGCAGCCACGACGGATGCGATGAAGAACGCGATGGAGGCCACCAAGGACGCCGCGGCCGCGATCGTGCGGCTGCCGAACACCCGGGTCGTGGAAGTGCGCGAGGCCTGCGTGCGGGCGCCGAACGGCGCGCCGGACTGCGCTGCTGCTGCGGCGACCGGCTGCCGCGGCAAAGGCTTCGCCGACGGCAAACCGCTCGATGTTCGCACCGCCGACAAATGCGATCCAAAGCCGTTGCAGCCGGGACAGATGCCGGGGGTACGATGCTATCGGGAAGCGGTCGTCACCCGCGCCGTCTGCCAGTAGCCGACAGCGCATGATTTTTTCGCGGCCGCTATCCTCTTTTCCAGGATCATGCTTCCAATCATCAGGCGCGCGTGATCTTTAGCGCATGATCCTGTTCAGAGATTTTCCGGATCACTGTTTCGTCGGAGTAAAATTCAGCCATGATGTCACAAGCCGATCGCAACAAGGCCGCCGATACGCTCGTCGCCGCAGAAAAGGCGCGGAAGCAGGCAACGCAACTCTCCACGACCTGGCCCGACATCACGATGGAGGACGCCTACGCGATTTCGACCGAGGTCGCCAATCGCAAGATCGCGGCCGGTGCGCGGCTTATCGGCCACAAGGTCGGGCTGACCTCGAAAGCGATGCAGCGGTCCTCGCAGATCGACGAGCCGGACTACGGCCATCTCCTCGACACCATGATGATCGCCGACGGCGCGCGCGTGCCGCACGAGAATTATTGCCTGCCGCGCGTCGAGATCGAACTGGCCTTCATTCTCGGCAAGCCGCTCAAGGGTCCCGGCATCGGCCTGCCCGACGTTTTGCGCGCCACCGAATATGTCGTGCCGGCGATCGAGGTGGTGGACGCGCGGCTGCAGGACCCGCGCAAGATTTTCGACACCGTGTCCGACAACGGCGCCGCCGCCGGCATCGTCATCGGCGGCCGGCCGGTCGGGCCGCTCGACATCGATCTGCGCTGGGTCGGCGGCATCATGTACCGCAACTCGGAGATCGAGGAGACCGGCGTCGCCGCCGGCGTACTCGGCCACCCCGCGCTCGGCGTCGCCTGGCTCGCCAACAAGCTGGGCGCGCACGGCGTGACGCTCGAACCCGGGCATCTCGTTCTCGCCGGCTCGTTCACGCGCGTCGTGTTCGCGAGGAAAGGCGACACGCTGCACGCCGACTTCGGCGCGCTCGGCGGCATCGCATTGCAATTTGTTTGATGCAATCACGGCTCTTTGACCCCCACTCTATTTCTCCCCTTCCTTTGGGGGGTATGGTCATAGTATCCAAAGTAGGCTACCCCACCGCGCTGCGGAGGCCTTCGCTGTCCTGATTTGTTATATTTGAATCGATTGTCGGTGATTTCTCAGGTCTGAAAGGTCTCGGCCTTGAGCCGTCACAGGCTTGCGTAGAGTTCTCGCCTCCACTGCCCACTTTTGACCTCCATTGCGACCGAATGGCGGACGCTACCGACGGCAGCAAGGTGCCAACAAGAGAAGCGACCTGGGACCGAAGATTTATCGCCCCAACGGTCGGACCGGACGTAAAAGAAATACCCAGGACCAGCGTTGCTATTGATAGCGTCGACGAAACCGCGAGGGTGGTTCCCCGAAACGTTTCCTAAAATGCGAGACGAACGTGGAGATGTCGCCAAAGCCACATGCGAGGGCGATATCGACGACAGGTTCTGTACCGGTCACCATTCGATCGGCTACCCGCAGCAGCCGAAAATCGACGAGATACTGATAGGGGGATCGCCCCACGATCGATCGGAAGGTGCGCAGGAAGTGATATTTGCTCATCCCGACCGAAGCCGCCAAGTCGTCGAGCGAGACCGCCTCGGCAAATCGATCTTCGAGTCGGTGTAGCGCCGCGCTTATGCGACGCTCGTCCTTCCTGGATGCCAGCTGCGGCACTGTCTGCGTCTGCGACGTTTCTGAGATGACCGCCTCGACAAGTCGAATTAGCGCCTCTTCTCGCAGCAAACCGCTTTTGTTTGAAACCAACGACGTTGCGGTGGCCGCCAGAGCCAATCGCCGATCGCTCACAGGAAGCATCGGTAGTCTGAACGTATACCTGGCGGTATCGCCGATCGAGGATGCGATCTCGGCGAAGAGTTCGGGTCCTATGTGAAAGGCGACGCAGCGGTCACCCCGGCTGTGATCATGCCCACAGCAGAAGCATTGGCCGAAATTGCCCAGCAGCCACGAGCCCGGATGCAGGAGGGCTGTACCCGTGTCTGTCTTGTACCGGAACGATCCTTCGACAACTGCGGCAAAAGTGAACCCCTCGTGCCGCTCCTCAAAGCTCGGATCGTTCGGGCCGGCGGAGCAGATATACTCTGCTGCGCTCCAGTCGCTCCCCTGGGCAATCGTCCGCGAGACCGGCCCGCGCTCAGGCGGATGCGAGCCGAACTGGTCATCAGCAGGGCGTGATCGGTTCGTCATTGTGCACCAATAGCAACATTCCCCAAGTCCCGGAACGCCCGTGCGTGCAAAGATCGTTGGGCCAACCGAGGCTTTCTCAGGCAGTGAAAGGGTCGCAGATGATCAATCACACATCGATTGGCGTTACCGATATTCCGCGCGCCAAATTGTTCTACGATGCGGCTCTAAAGCCGCTCGGTTACAAGTGTCTCAGTGAAGGCGACACTTCACTGGGTTACGGGGCCGATCACGTCGAATTTTGGATCGGCAATGCAAAAAAGCCGGTCAAGCCGGACCCGGAATCTGGCCTCCATTTCTGCTTCGACGCTCCGACGCGAAAGTCCGTGGATGCATTCCACAAAGCTGCCCTTGCGGCAGGCGGTCGCGACAATGGCAAGCCGGCACTGCGCGCAGACTACGACGCCAACTACTATGCTGCTTTCGTCATAGATCCCGAGGGCTACCGCATCGAGGCGTACTGCAGTCAGCCGGCATAGCCGAGCATTTCCAGGCGCGCGCTGGTTGCTACAACGAACAAGGGAGTGGACGACATATGGCGTCGGTTCGAAGAGAGATCAAAACCCTGGCGTCGGTCGAGAACGTCTGGTCGGCAATGCGCGACGTCGGCGCGCTACACACGAGGTTGGTGCCGGGCTTCGTTACCGACACGAAACTCGAAGGTACGACACGTATTGTCACGTTCGGCAACGGCGTGGTCGTGCGCGAACCGATTGTGGCGGTTGATGAGGACGCACGTCGTGTCGTTTGGACGTCTGAGGGCGGCGTGGCGACCCACTACAACGGCGCCATTCAAGTCATCAGCAACGCCGACGGAACGAGCACGGTCGTTTGGATTGCGGATTTCCTGCCCGACAAGCTCACCACGAACATCACCGGCGCAATCGAGGCAGGCATGACAGTGATGAAGAAGACGCTCGACGCGTTAGCATAGTCGAACACTTGAAGGGAGCGCGAGATCGCGAAATGTTGCATCAAGCCAAATCAAGCCTCGCAACGTTGCTGCATTCCGCAGGTCCGGCCGAGTCAATCGCCCGCCGGCCCGTTTCCGCGCGCTGCCTGCTGGTACGGCACAACACCAAGACACCAAGGAGGGTCGGGCGATGCTCTGCCCCGCCACGCTAACGTATTGAACATCGCGTCGCTTAGCGCGAACATGTCCGGGGCGGCGCGTGACGCCGCTGCGGGTCGAAAGTGGTTTGGTCAGGCGTTAGGCGATGGAGCTTGGCGGTCGCGGCGATCCTGCTGCCGGCGTCGCTGCTGCACGCGGCGCTGCCGACCGCACCGGACGCCTCCGGACCGACGTCGCTCGCCGGCCAACTCCTCGTCGCCTCGCCGGACTTGCGCCAGGCGGAATTCGATCACGTCGTCATTCTGCTGGCGCAGCATAACCAGGGCGGCGCACTCGGCATCGTCATTAACCGGCCGGGTGCCATGCATTCCGTCGCCGAGCTTTTGTCTAACCTCCACGCCGATACGAGCGGGGTGAGCGGCAGCGTGCGCGTCTTCTTCGGCGGGCCGGTCGATCCCAAGGCCGTCCTCATCCTGCACAGCGCCGAATACAATCGCCCCGACACGATCGACATCGACGGCCATGTGGCGTTAAGCGTCGCACCGGGCCCGTTGCGCGACATCGGCCTCGGCAAGGGACCGAACAAAAGCCTGGTGGCGTTCGGCTATGCCGGCTGGGCGCCGGCGCAGCTCGAAAATGAACTCGCGCACGGCGTATGGGTGACGGTGCCGGAAGATCTGGCGCTCGTTTTCGACGACGACCGCGCCAGCCTCTGGACCGACGCAATGGCGCGCCACAAGACAATCCATTGAGCGCGCACCGGCAGGGGCGCGCGGGCAAGATCAGCCGCGCGGCGGGTCCTTGCGGCCCGAGGCTTTCGCCGCCATCGCGAAACCTTCCTTGCGCCCAAGCGCGATGCCCTCGGCGACCGCTTGGGCGATGGTTTCGCTTTCCTTCCCCGCCGGTCCAAGTAGCAGACCGAATTCGCCCACGATGATGCGGGCTTTCTCCAGATCGGCCGCCTTGGTGTCGGCGTCCGCGGCGGTGTCTTTTGCAGGCATGGACAAAGTATGCCGCCTGGAAGGCCCCGGCGCCAGAGGCCCGGCGCCCGGAGTTTCACCCCCTCGCCGCCGGCCAAAGGCCTCGCCGGCATGACACCGCGTTGACACGCCCCGGCATCGGCCTACATTAAACCCGTTCCGAGGGGAGCTCCGGCAGGAGCTGAGACCGTAGCGGCGGAAAACCCTTTGAACCTGATCCGGGTCATGCCGGCGAAGGGACAGGAATGCTTTCCAGCACCGGCACGTCTTTGAACTGAGATGACATCGCAGCCTCGCGGTGAACGCATCGCGTGAGCACGCGTTTAGAAAAGGAGGAGCCGCACCATGCAACCCGCCGTTTTTATCGCCAGGCTCGTCGGGCCTGCCTTCGTCGTCGTCGGCCTCGGCATATTGCTCAACGGACCGTTCTATACCGCGTTGCTGGCCGAGGCTGTGCGCAGCCCGACGCTGATTTATTTCTCCGGGCTGATCTCGCTGATCCCCGGCCTCGCCATCCTCAACGTGCACCGGACATGGACGTCCGACTGGCGGGTCATCATCACCATTCTCGGCTGGCTGCTGGTGATCGGCGGCATCATCCGCCTCGTGCTGCCGGCGACCACGGCCGCACTGGCGTCCGACATCTATTCCAAGCCGGCCGCACTGCTGATCGCATCCGCGGTCGTGATCATCGTCGGCGGCTTTCTGACGTTCTTCGGATACCGCCGCGCATGATCGTGCGCAAACAAATTTCCCGGATGAACCGGATCGTGCGCGCAAAAAGTCGCGCAAGAAATATCTAAGGAGTGCCCCAATGAACAAACACCTCGCCGATTCCGATCTCGCCACGCCGAAGGTCACGACCGGCCCGATCGCCGGCTCGCGCAAGATCTTTTCGCGGCCCGATGCGGCGCCCGAGCTGAAGGTGCCGCTGCGGGAGATCGCGCTCGATGCGTCGTCCGGCGAGCCGCCCGTTCCGGTCTACGATCCGTCCGGCCCCTATACCGATTCCGACGCGGCGATCGACGTGGAAAAGGGCCTGCCGCGCACGCGGATTGAATGGGTGCGCGAGCGCGGCGGCGTCGAGGAATATGAGGGCCGCCCGATCAAGCCGGTGGACAACGGCAACGTCTCCGGCAAGCACCTCGCGCGCAATTTCCCCAATACGCCGAGGCCGCTGCGGGCTGTCGCGTCACCTTCCCTCCCCCTGCAAGGGGGAGGGTCAGGGCGGGGGTCAGACCCCTCCCCGGCGCTTCGCGCCGACCCTCCCCTTTCAGGGGAGGGAAAAATACGCCCCCTCACGCAGCTCGAATGGGCACGGGCCGGCATCATCACCAAGGAGATGATCTACATCGCCGAGCGCGAGAATCTCGGCCGCAAGAAGATGCTCGAGGGCGCACAGGCCGCCCATGACGACGGCGAAAGCTTCGGCGCTTCGGTGCCGCTGTTCATCACGCCGGAATTCGTGCGCAGCGAAGTGGCGCGCGGCCGCGCCATTATTCCATCGAACATCAACCACGCCGAGCTTGAGCCGATGGTTATCGGCCGGAATTTCCTCACCAAGATCAACGCCAATATTGGCAACTCCGCCGTGAGTTCCTCGGTCGAGGAGGAAGTGGAAAAGATGGTGTGGGCGATCCGCTGGGGCGCCGACACGGTGATGGACCTCTCAACCGGGCGCAACATCCACAACACCCGCGAATGGATCCTGCGCAATTCACCGGTGCCGATCGGTACCGTGCCGATCTATCAGGCGCTGGAGAAAGTGGACGGCGATCCGGTCAAGCTCGACTGGGAGTGCTACAAGGACACGCTGATCGAGCAATGCGAGCAGGGCGTGGATTATTTCACCATCCATGCCGGTGTACGGCTCGCCTACATCCACCTCACCGCGAACCGCGTGACCGGCATCGTCTCGCGCGGCGGCTCGATCATGGCGAAGTGGTGCCTGGCGCACCACAAGGAGAGCTTCCTCTACGAGCGCTTCGACGAGATTTGCGACCTGATGCGCAAATACGACGTGTCGTTCTCGCTCGGCGACGGCTTGCGCCCCGGCTCGATCCGCGACGCCAACGACCGCGCGCAATTCGCCGAGCTGGAAACGCTGGGCGAACTCACCAAGGTCGCCTGGGCCAAGGGCTGCCAGGTGATGATCGAAGGCCCCGGCCACGTGCCGCTGCACAAGATCAAGATCAACGTCGACAAACAGCTCAAGGAATGCGGCGAGGCGCCGTTCTATACGCTGGGCCCGCTGGTGACCGACATCGCGCCGGGCTACGACCACATCACCTCGGCGATCGGCGCTGCCATGATCGGCTGGTTCGGCACCGCGATGCTCTGCTACGTCACGCCGAAGGAGCATCTCGGGCTGCCCGACCGCAACGACGTGAAAGACGGCGTCATCGCCTACAAGATCGCGGCCCATGCCGCCGATCTCGCCAAGGGCCACCCGGCGGCGCAACTGCGCGACGATGCGCTAAGCCGCGCGCGCTTCGAGTTCCGCTGGATGGACCAGTTCAACCTCTCCCTCGATCCCGACACCGCGCGCTCCTATCACGACGAGACGCTGCCCAAGGAAGCGCACAAGGTGGCGCATTTCTGCTCGATGTGCGGGCCGAAATTCTGCTCGATGAAGATCACGCAGGACGTGCGCGACTACGCGGCGACGCTCGGCGACAACGAGAAGACGGCTTTATTCCCTCATCCTGAGGGGACGCGCAGCGTCGTCTCGAAGAACGAGGCCGAGGCCGGAATGGCGTCGATGTCCAAAAAATTCATCGACATGGGCGCGAAGGTCTATGTCGATGCGGACAAGGCGAAGGAGAGCAATAAAGCGCTGTGAATCGCCAATCAAAGCCGCGGACGCTGCGCTACTCCTGCCGAACGATCTGGTTGGTCGCCGCGTTGCCAGGCTCGCTCATCGCCGGCGCGGCGCTGGCTGACGATCACTTTACCTACACGACGCCGCAGGATTATCCGCCGGCGGCGCAAATCGCCAAGGCCGGCGGCTGCGCGCCCAGGGACAACATGGCGCGCATTCTCAAGAGCCCGCATCCGCTCGATCTCGCGCCAAACTGGACCGGGACCAACCATATCGGCACCGGCTGGACCTTCATGCCGAAGCGCTACGTGGTCGACCCCGACACCCAGGGCGGCATTTATCTGGAAGGCAATCTGATCACGACCCGCGGCGCCATGATGCCGGACGAACTCTTCATCGTCTATGCCGAGTGGGATTGCGCGACGAAGTGATGACGAAGTGCGGAAGGCATTGTGATCTTCCTCATCCTGAGGTGCCCGCGCGGAGCGCGGGCCTCGAAGGATGATCGGCCTGCGTCCTTCGAGGCTCGCTTCGCTCGCACCTCAGGACGACGGCTGCGAGACAATTCCTTCGTCATGCCCGGAGCTTGACCCGGTGGTCCATGCTGAAGAGCAGAACCTTTGCGCCGCGCTGGATTGCTTCGCTTCGCTCGCAATGACGAAGTCGCCTCCTCCCCGCGTGCGGGAGGGCGGGAGGGGGCTTATCGGCTAGTCTCAGAATCGCGGCGACGCCCCCTACCCGGATTGCGTCGCATCGACCTCTCCCCGCGCAGCGGGGAGAGATGAACGCGAAGAGGCTCAGAATTCGCTCCCACCTTCGCGCTGTGCAATTCGGCATACGGGATTTCACCCGCCCTACACACCCGCCGTCGGGTCGAGCGTGAACAATTCCTGCGGGTGGCTGACGCCGCGCAACGCATAGCGGCCGACCGAGACGAATTTGCTTTTGGCGCTGCCGGCGGCGGCGGCGAAGCTCGCGGACAGCAGTAGCGGTTGCTCGATGGAGCGGCACAAGGCGGCAATGCGGCTGACTTCATTGACGGCGGGGCCGACGACCGTGAAATCGAGCCGCTCCTTGCTGCCGATATTGCCGTAGAACACCGTACCGAAATGCAGCGCGAGATAAATGTCGGTGACGGGCAACTGGTCGCCGGCGCGCCGGCGTTTTAATTCGCCGACACTGCGGCGCACGGCTTTCGCCGCCACGAGCGCCGCCCGGCAGGCGGCTTCGCGGTCCGCCGCGGTGAAGATGGCGAGGATACCGTCGCCGATCAGCTTGAGCACGTCGCCGCCGTTGGCGTGGATCGCCGAGATGACCGCGTCGGCATAATCGTTGAGCAGCGGAATCACATGCTCGGGCGGCGACGTATCGGTGATCCGCGTATAGCCGCGCAGATCGCTGAACCACAGCACGGCCTCGATCCGGTCGGCCACGCCGCGGGCGATGCCGCCGGCCAGCACCCGCTGGCCCGGATCGCGGCCGAGATAGGTCTCGACCAGCGTTCGGGCGATGCGCGTCAGCGAGGCGGATTTCAGCGCCAGCGCCAACAGCGGCACTACTCTTTGGAGGTCGGCAATATCGGCGTCGCCAAAGCCGTCCGGACGGTCGGTCGCCCATGACGAATAGACGCAATCCATCTCGCCGATGATGCCTGCCCCGGTGAGGCGCTGCGCCATGGCGACGTAGTCGCTCATGCCTGCCGCATTCTCGGCAAGAATGGGAAATTCGGCCACGCTTTGCGCATCGACACGCCGGCGCAGCAGCGACTCGCCGGATTGTACGAGACGGTAGAATGGGCTCGCCAGCCACCGCTGCGCGGCTTCACCCTCGCTCGAAGAGCCGTATTCGCGCGGCGTCGCCTTGCCTTCGGTGGCGTGCCAGCTGAACACCCGGCCTTCGTAGACCGGATGCAAGGTGTCGATCAAAGCCTGCGCGCGGGTGATCGGCAATCCGGCCGCGACGAGCCGTTCGCAAAACCCCGCGAGCAAATCGGGCTCGGCCTCGCCGGCCAGTCCGGCGGCGGCGATCCACGCCGTCAGCTCTGCAAATTGGGTGTCGTTCATCGTAGTGTGTTTCTTAGCAGGCGGCGCGAAGCAAGCGTAGGCCGGAGCGGACGAATGTTCTCTCGCCTGCAGTCCACCGGCCCGACATTTTCACGCGCTGCCCAACCGGAGGATCAAGCCGTGGATTTTTATACCTCACCGGACGCCGCGCCGGCCAAACTGCCGTTCAGCCAGGCGGTGCGCGTCGGCGACGTGCTTTATTTGTCCGGCGCGCTCGGCAACGCGCCCGGTACGCGCGAGGTCGTGCCCGGCGGCATCGAGGCCGAAACCCGGCGCACCATGGAGAATATCGCCGCGGTGCTTGGCGCCCACGGGCTCTCCTTCGACGACGTATTCAAATGCACGGTGATGCTCGCCGACATGGCGGAATGGGAAGCCTTCAACAAGATCTACGTCACCTATTTCAAGCCCGACCGGCTGCCGGCGCGCTCCGCCTTCGGCACGAATGGGCTCGCGCGGAACGCGCGCGTGGAGCTTGAATGCCTCGCCTACGCCGGCAAGAAGTGACGGCGGAAGGCAAGGCGATCACACCCATTCGCGCATTTTTGTCCGGTGACGACGAGTGGCCGTCACTGCGAGGCGCCGACGGGCCCGACCCGAAGCGGCCAATGAGATGGCTCCGCGACGAAGCAATCCATTCCTTGGCGCCGCGCTCGCAATGACGAGCGGATTTTGCTTCGGCTCAATGCGGGGCGCGCTCGGTAACGCGATACGTCAAGCGTCTTCCGTGGCCGACCGTGCAGCATCCTGCAAAACCAAAATCATCCGTTCGATCACGTCGTCGGCCGTCGTTCCAAGCGGAAACGCTATTTTCTGCTCGGTGTGCTCCACCCAACTTTCACTACCTTCTGGATCCCTACGGTATGGAATTATCTGATAAACACCATTGTTCTCCGTTATTTTCCATTCTGAGGCCCCACGCATAAATGCAGACCACGTCTTCGCTCCGGCGTACTTTGGCAGTACCGGCGGCGGATACGCATCGCGTGCCGGCGTCGGTATGACGCGGTTGCCCATTTTGATCACGTTTCGTAATGCACCGCGTAGCGTGTCGGTATTCGCAACCGGCACGACAGCCACGGGTTCGCGGTTCATATAAAAGCCGGCCTCCGTTTTAGCCACCGTAGGCAGATAAACAATTCCGTCTTTTAACGTGCAACTAAAAAGCATGATCGGCCCTAAAAAGGTGTGACAATCAATCTTATGCCAAGGCGCTCGGCATATACTTTCGCCGCGTCGATGGCGATCCGTTGAACGGACGTCACGCTTCCTCGTGGTACTGCTATATTGAGGGTTCGGCTTGTGATATCCGCGTTGGTGATCACAAGGTTCTCGAGCGCGCTGCCCTCGTATTCGGCTAGCTTATTGATATATCTATTGAGCGCCGAGGTTAGACGAGCCGCGCTTTGATACGTAGAAGCGTTTAAGTCGATCGATTTGATGCTGGTCGCAGTGCCGTTCTCAAAGACGTCAATTGTTTTGAACGTTGCTGGTAAATTGGCGCCAAGCCTCTCACTGAAGTAAATGCCTCGTGCAGCCCAGCCGAGTTTCCAAGCCTCGGACGGCGCTTCAACAATCGCGACCGGCGGGACGGTCCCTGAGAAGAGAAGCGCCGTGCCGACGGTTAGATCGCGCGCTTGAGCTACCTCCGCGGGGTCCGCATTTGCGTAGGGCGCAATGCCGTTAAGAATTTCCTGTCGTGCCTGAGACGTGACGCCTGGTTCAAGCACATCGCTCAGCGCCGCATTCAGCGCGTCGCCTCCGATTGTGTCGCCGACATCATAATAGTAGCGCCTGATTTCGGCTCTTATCGTCTTCTCGTCTTCGGCCTTCGCGTTAGCGAGCCACTCCAAGAAATCGCCCAATTCGTCGATGCGTTGGTCGGGCGGGAGCTTGGCGCGCCCGTCGCCTGCGCTTAGTGCCAGATCGCTGCGATGTGTGGAATTATCATTTTGAGCGGTTCGCGTCGTCGACGCATCATTTCCTCCGTCACCCGTTGGCGCGAACCAGCCGGGATTTGGTGGTGCGCCGGCGCGCGGATGCAAGTCCGGATTCCAATTGGCCGACTTTACAAGAATATCCTCGGCCTCGAGGGCATCGCGCGCGGCCGCGTTCGGCAAGTCCGGAACTTTCAAATGAACAGCCGCAATCCGCGCCATGCACGGATCGTTCGCGTTCAACGCAGAGGCAACGGTTGTAAGGCCGGGCATGAGCCGAGACGCGTCGACCTCGGTTTGATAGGCGCGCTCCAACAGGCGCTCGACCTCAGCCCGCGCACGAACGACGAAGCGTCCACCACGCCGCTCGATAAGCGGCGTTTTCCCCAGCAGCAGGCCGCTTTCGGTGAAGGCGAGGCCGAGGTTGCCGGTATTCGCCTCGCTCAAGCGCCAGACATGAATCATACGCAAATCGTCGCATATTTTGTGACAAATGTCAATGAAACAGTGACTGGGCGCCCGGATCATAACCATTCGCGCATTTTTGTCCGGTGAAGACGAGTGGCCGTCACTGCGAGGCGCCGACGGGCCCGAGCCGAAGTGGCCAATGAGACGGCTCCGCGACGAAGCAATCCATTCCTTGGCGCCACGCTGGATACCAGCGGATTTGCTTCGACTTAATCCGGCCCGGGCTTGGTCGCCGACTCGGCCAGGTAATTAAACCGCGACTTTCCTTCGCGCTCCCAAGCTAGGACGGCCCATTTCGCGGTGAAATGAGCGCTGTTTCCATCCTTTGTTTGGTCGATGTGACGCAGCATCGGGACAATACGCTCGGGCATAAGATCAATCAGATAGGCACCCGTGGAGGCGCGTACGCCGGCATCAGGGTTGTCGAGAAGCACCTTGAGTGCCACACGGCCGAAGCCGATCGCATCTAGGTCTTTGACCATCGCGTCCATGAGACACAAAACCTCGGTCTCGCCGTCGGTGTCGCGAAATTCATCATGGAGAGTATCGGCAAGTCGGGCACCGAATTCAAAACCCCGGATGAGCGAAGTCGTACGCTCTTCTTGCGTGATGGCATCCTGACGATTGAGCAGCGCTGCAAGAGCCGACAACCCCTGAGCCTTCAGGCGATCGAGTTCCTTCGCTAATTCGAATCCGCGAAGCAAAGCGTGGATCTGCGCAGCATGATCCCCAGAATCGAGCATCGGGCAAAACCCGGCCCACCACGCATCCAGTTTTTCTCCCAGACCTATGATGGCCGCATCTATTTCCACGGCAAGCTCCAACAGATTCGCATGTTTTCTGCCTACTGCAGGATATGCAAATCGCGCAGGATGTTGAGCCCCTCCTTGCGCTGAACGTCGTATGGCTGTGTT
The DNA here is from genome assembly GCA_963850245.1 of uncultured Alphaproteobacteria bacterium. Classification (GTDB taxonomy): domain Bacteria; phylum Pseudomonadota; class Alphaproteobacteria; order Rhizobiales; family Xanthobacteraceae; genus BOG-931. Next base: position 61,508 of record CAWKLA010000011.1, read on the forward strand.
TGCAGCCATTGGTACATATTCATGTTTGGGTTTGGCGAGCGCTTCTTATATTCATCCGTGACTGCCTCATGCAATAGGGTTGGCAGGCGGATGATATTGCGGGTGTTCTGAAGCTGCTCGGGTGGAATGCCGTCTTCGTTCACGCCGCTGCGTGACGATGTGATGGTACTGATATCCTTCCCCTGCGGGGCCGAACCGCTTGATCACCAAGCTCAATTTGTCCTTGTAGAATGCGCCATAGTGACTAGAAACGCGCGCGTGGAGCTTGAATGCCTCGCCTACGCCGGCAGGAAGTGACGGCAGAAGGCAACGCGATCACACCCATTCGCGCATTTTTGTCCGGTGACGACGAGTGGCCGTCATTGCGCGGAGTCAACGGGTCCGGCCAGAAATGGCCGGCCCGATGACAAGCTCCGCGACGAAGCAATCCATTCCTTGGCGCCGCGCTGGATTGCTTCGCTTCGCTCGCAATGACGAGCGGATTTTGCTTCAGCTCAATGCGGGGCGCGCTGGGTTGCCTACTCAGCCAAGTAATTGACTACGCTCCGGGACTGACCACCGGCTGCGCCAGCGTGTCGGCCCGTGACCGAAAGATGTGCGACGCCGCTGCCGCGAAGGCGCACAGCATCGGAATCTCCACGATTGCGCCGAGCAGCGCGAAAAACAGTTGGTTGGCGTTGCCCAAACCGCCGCTCAAGAGAGCCCAGTAGAGCAAGCCACCGAGGATCGTCCCCGGCAACGCGACGCAGACGAAGATGAAGGCCACGCGCCACGAGCTCCCTTTGGTGTCGCGCCGCGCGTTGCTCCAGGTCGCGCCCGGCGCGTCGACCGCGATCGCCGGAAACAGGATGACGCGACGGACCGTCACGATGACAACGACGACAAACAGGACGAACTCCACGAGTTCCAGCAAAGCCGTGGCGCCGGTATCCTCCGGCGTGTCCCGCATGAAGCTTTGGATCAGGCTCGGGAGCGACCACAGAATCTTGACCAGGATGGCAAAGCCGACGAACCGCACGTACCGCGCGCTGAACGGATCGAGCGGATAACGGCTCGTCGTTTCGCCGAGCAACACGTAGCGGTGCACCGCGATGGCGAGCGGCGCGAGCAGCAGGCCCTGCACGATGCCCGAAACGATCGAATAGACCGGCAGCCAATGACTCGCGGCAAGCGCGTAGGGATCGGAAACGATCCAGAAGCTCGTCAGCGCCATCAGGATCACGATGACGAATGCGGTCCCGGCGACAAGCGGCATGGCGCCGATCGCCCGAAAGGCATCCTCCCAGGCCACCGCCGCCGTGCCGATGATCGGCGGCTTTTCTTGCGCCATGATCGCCTCGATTCCTGGTCCGCCGTGCGGTGTCGCCGCGATCGCGTCGCCTGCTTTCGCGGCCGCGGCCTTCCTCACCGGATCATGGCCGGCCGAGCAAACCCCACGCTCACCGCTTCCAAATCTCAGCCGTTACGGCCCTCCTTGGCCTGTCCGGCGAGAAAGTCCGACAGGCTCGAGCCATTGCCCTTCGTCTTGCTCTTTCGCTTCGCCGCTGCCGGCGCCTGCTTGGGCGCGGCGGCGTCGCGCGCAAGGCGGAGCGCCTTGAGCCGCTCGGTCTTCGCCCGCAGCGCCGCGGCGGTGGATTCGTAATCGGACGTCGCCTTCTTGGCGTCTTCCGCGCGCTGCAACTTGGCGAATTGAACGTTGGCCTCGTTCTTCTTGGAATTCTCCGTCATTCCACCATCCTTTGCGAATGAATCGTCGTGGGCTTCAATGGCATATCAGCCGCGGAGTGGATTGGCGAAGCCTAATCGGCCGAAGATTTCGACGACACGATCACCGAGACTCCCGATCCGTCGGCGCCCTGCCTTCTCGGCCAAAGCCGGCTCTGTTATCGTCCGCTCCGTTTCGCCGCACGTCGTGATTGCTACACTCGCTTTTCGAGGTGCCGCCGTGATGGAACGTCGCCTGCCGATCTTGCCGACGCTTGCGGCAGTGTACCGCGACTGGCGGCGCCTGCTGTTTCCGCTCCGCACCATCCTCATCAGCGCGTTGCTCATCGTGCTCGCGATCGCAGCGGTGGCGGAACTCGTGCCGCATCGCCTGTGGGACGCGGAGTTGTCCGGTGCCGCGCTCGGCCTCGTCGAGGACGCGGTCCGGGCGTTCCTGCTGACGCCGATCGTCATCGCCATCCATCGCTTCGTCGTCCTCGGCGAAGTTGCGTCGGGCTACGTGCTCGATGTCGGCGAGCCGGCGTTTTGGCGCTTTGCCGGCTGGCTGCTCGCCCTGAAAGTCATCGCCGGCCTGCCCTACGAATTGCTCGGCCTGGTGCAGGCGCGCGGCTTCTCGATATGGGCAACTCTGCTCGTTCTCGTCGTCGCTCTGATCGTCGCGATCGCCGTGTCGTTGCGGCTGTCCGTGTTGTTTCCCGCCATCGCCGTGGAGACGCCCGGCGCGACCGCGCCCAACGCGTTCGCCGACACAAAGGGACAGGCGCTGCGGCTGCTCGCGATTTTTGTACTCGCATTACTGCCGTGGTTCGTCGCCGTCATGGCGGTTATCGTTCTGCTCGGGCCCGAGCGTGGGCACCAGCGGCTCGGTGCCGGCGATGGTCGCCCTCGTCGTGGGCGGCATCGCGCAAACCGCCGTGGTTTCGCTCTCGGCGGTCATCGCGGCGCACGCGTTCATGTTCCTTGCCGCACATCTCAAACATGCCGCGCACTGACGTCCCAAATTCCGCGGAGCAGAGAGCTCGATGATCACGCTTTATTCATACCCCACGCTGTTTGGCGTCGCCGACAACAACGGTTACGGACTCAAGATCTTCGCCTTCATGCGGCTCACCGGCGTGCCGTTCACGCATGAGCACATCTTCGACGCGTCGGCGGCGCCGCGCGGACAGCTTCCCTACATTGTCGACGACGGCGAAACGATCGGCGACAGCGAAACCATCATCGCCCATCTCATCGCCAAATACCGGCTGGGCATCGACGAGGCGCTCGGCGCGCGGCAGCGCGACGTGAGCCTGCTGATCACCCGCATGATCGACGATCTTTACTGGGTGATGTCATATTCACGCTGGAAGGATGAGCGCTATTGGCCCTTGTTCCGCGATGCGCTGATGCGCGAGCATCCGAGCGTCACTATTGAAGGCCTGCAAAAAGCGCGCGAATTCAATTTTCAGCGTTATCACTTCCAGGGCATCGGCCGCTACGCGCCGGAGGGGGCCTATGCACGCGGCCTTGCCGATCTGAAAGTCCTGGCCGACCTCATTCCCGCCGGCGGCTACGTCCACGGACAGGAGCCGACCAGCATCGACGCCGGGATCTACGGCTTCATCGCCAATATCTATTTCTACGCCATCGAGACGCCGCTCAAGCGATACGTGCTGTCGCAGCAAAATCTCGTGCGCCATTGCACGGCGATCCACGAAAGGGTGATGCGAGCTTGACCATGCACCGAAAGTCCATGAAACGAACGTCCATGCGCCGAACCTCCATGAACCGCCGAATTCTCGCCGTGGCGCTCCCACTCATCGCGATCGTTGCCGCGTCAAGCGCCAACGCCGAAGAGATCCATGCTCCGGCAATGCCGCTTTTGTCGACCGGCACCACGATCCTCGGCGAGATGCTGCACTACCCGACCGGCGGCCCGGCGCACGTGACCGCCGCGGTCGTCACGATCGAGCCGGGCGGCCGGACCATCCTGCACCGGCACGGCGTTCCGATGTTCGCCTACATCCTCGAGGGTGAAATCACCGTCGACTATGGCGACCGCGGCAAGCGCACCTATCGCAAGGGCGACGCGTTCATGGAAGCGATGGACGTGCCGCATTTCGGCGCCGACGCGGGCAGCGCGCCCGTGCGCGTTCTGACCGTCTATATCGGCGCGGAAGGCGCGCCTGCGGACGTGATCCCGGCGAAGCCTTGAGCCGCGCTGCCCACCAACCCCCGGCGTTGGGCAGACCCCCCGCACCTGCGGCGAATTGCGCTCCCGCGCCGCCGATTGGGACAGATCAAATCTGGATGGTGCGATAAAGGCTTGTTATCATCGGTTCAATGTCACGCAAACGCCGCCAGACCCGAGGGAACGAAATGCCCGTGAAATCACGAATTCCTGAAACTGACAAGCCTGACGTGCCTTTTTGCCGCCTTGGGGCTGTTTGTTGTCGCCGCCGTTCCGGTGAAGGCTGAAGAGCCGATCAAGATCGGGTTCGGCATGTCGCTGACGGGGCCGCTGGCCGCCAACGGCAAGATGTCGCTCGTCGCGATGCAGGTCTGGGAGGCCGACGTCAATGCGCAGGGCGGCCTGCTCGGGCGTCCGGTCAAGCTCGTTTACTACGACGATCAAAGCAAACCGGCCGAAGTTCCGGCGATCTATTCGAAGCTCCTCGACGTCGATAAGGTCGATCTGATCGTTTCCGGCTACGCCTCGACCCAGGTCGCGGCCGCCATGCCGGTCGCCATCGGCCGGAAAAAGCTTTTCGTCAGCCTGTTCGGCACCGGCATCAACAACGCTTTCAAGTACGACAAATATTTCGCGATGATCCCGAACGGTCCGACCCCGAAGCCCGCCTTCACCCGCGGCTTCTTCAAGGTCGCCGAAGTGCAAAAGCCGAAGCCCGAGACCGTCGCGCTCGCCTATGCGGATGCCGAGTTCGGCCAGAACGCCTGCGAGGGCGCCCGCGAGAATGCCAAGGCGTCGGGATTCAACATCGTCTATGACAAGAGCTACCCGCCGTCGACCGTGGACTTCACGCCGATTGTTCGCGCGATCCAGGCGAGGAATCCGGACCTGCTGGTGATCTGCTCCTATCCGCTCGACACCGTCGGCATGATCAAGGCGATCCGCGAACTCGGTTTCAAGCCGAAGATGTGGGGCGGCGCGATGGTCGGCCTGCAGGCCACGGCTTTCAAGACCCAGCTCGGGCCGCTGCTCAACGGCATCGTCAATTTCGAAACCTGGCTGCCGGTCAAAGCGATGGAGTTTCCCGGCTCGATGGAGCTGCTGAAGAAATATCAGGAGCGCGCCGGAGCCGCCGGCACCGATCCGCTTGGCTACTACATGCCGGTATGGGCCTATGCCGACCTGCAGGTGCTCGGTCAGGCGATCGCCGCGACCAAGAGCCTCGATGACGATGTGCTCGCCAAGTACATTCGCGAGGCGACGTTCAAGACCGTGGTCGGCGACGTGAAATTCGGTCCGCTCGGCGAATGGGCGGAAGAGCGGACGCTCGCAGCCCAGTTCCAGAACATCACCGGCAACAGTGTGGATGACTTCCGCGACACCAAGACCGAGGTGATCGTTTATCCGCCGCAATTCAAAAGCGGCGACGTCATCTATCCCTACGAGAATGCGATAAAATAACGGTGGCGCCGCGCTCGTTGGAGCGCGGCATCACCCACCGCTCAAACGTATTTCTCGTTCCGCTCGAGCAATTCGACCGAAATGCCCTGCGGCCCGCGCAGAAAGCATATCCGCAGTCCGGGACGAATGGTGTTCGGCTCCATCGTGAATTCGGCGCCCTTGCCTTTGAGCTCCGCCGCCAGCGCATCGATGCCGCTGACGGCGAGCCCGAAATGATCGAGCCCCTGATAGGGAGTCACCGGCGGCGCGTTGACGCCATCGCCCGGCGCGACCGGCATGATGAAGACATTGGCGCCGCCGAGTTTCAGATCGACCCGCGGCTTGCCTTGCGCCATGGAACGGATCACCTCGGCGCCGAGCATCCGCTCGAACCACGCGGCGGTCGCCTCCGGATCGGGGCTCCGCAGGTGGATATGGTCCCAGGTAACGTGGGGCGTCTGGTTCGGCATCGGATGCTCCGGTGACTACTTTCCCGCGGCCTTGCGCAGCGCCGCGTTGATGCGATCCTGCCAGCCGGGGCCTTCTTCCTGAAAAAAATCGAGCACGTCGCGATCGATCCGCAGCGACACCGTCTCCCGGACGCCTGGCGGCGACGGCGGCACCTTCGGGAGCCCTTCGACGGGCTTGGTTGTCGCCGCCTTGAAAGCCTTCTCGGCCGCCGTGCGCGGATCGTATGTCTGTCGCCGTGCCATGCGGACTTATAGCAGAGGCAGGCACAATTTCGTGAAGCGAAATGCGGGCCTCCCGGGGCTCTCCTGTGGGGAGCGGGGAAGACGAAGCCACGCCACACATTCGCTTTCAACGCGCGGCATGGGAAAGTACGTATACGTGGCACTTGTAAGTGGCACTTGCCCTCTGCGCACAGGCCGATATAACGCGCAGCCGTGCGAAGTTCCGCAAGTGGCCTCGAATCGGTTATGTAGGCAGAATGGGAAAGTCGACGCGCCCCCCCATCTTGGCTGCCGGCGGTATCGTCATCCGCAACGGCGCGAAGCCTTTGGTCGCCGTGGTGCAGCGGCGCCGGGACAACGCCTGGGTGCTGCCCAAGGGCAAGCTCAAGCCAAATGAGAAACCAATTGCCGGAGCCCGCCGCGAGGCGGTCGAGGAGACCGGCTCGTCGGTGCGTGTGTACGAATATCTCGGCGTGATCTCCTATGTCGGCGGCAGCGGACCGAAGATCGCCCATTTCTGGCGCATGCAGGCGATCGGCGCCCAACTCGGCAAGCCGAGCGACGACATCAGGGCGGTCGAATGGCTGCCGTTGTCCGCGGCCATCGAGCGATTGAACCTGGCGCACGAGCAATCCTTCCTGCGCAACGTCGGCCGCAAGGCGCTGAGAAGATCGCTCAGAAAAAACCGCACCAAGCCGCGGTCGGAGGAGGTCGCGTTGGCCGCCGACGATGTGGTGGCCGCGATCAAGGAGAAGGCGCCGGCGTCGGCCGACAAGACCACGCCGATCACGCCGCCGAACTCGACCGCGCCGCATCGCACCAAGCTGGCGAAGCCGCAACCGCGTTGGCATGTTATCCGGCGCCTGACCAAACGCTGGCAATCCGCGGTCGGGCGGACCGGTTGACGGCCGAAGTCGGCGGCCGAGCCTACCTCTCCGTCACATTGCCGACATCCAGGCCATCCGAAATCGTGGCATGATGCCGGCGTCAATCGTTGCGCTTCGAGCGCGCGACTTAGTGCCCGTGAGGCCATCATGTCCGCCAAGCGCTATCGCTTTGTGCCTCCCGGCGGCGGACGGAACTACGATTGGACGCGCGATCACACCTTCGTCAAAGTCGCGGCCGCCGACACCGGCGGCGCCTACGCGTTGATGGAAGACAATCTCAAGCGCGAGTTCGCGCTGGGGCTACATCTGCACCGCCAGCACGCCGAGACGTTCTACATTCTCGACGGCCCGGTGAATTTTCACATCGACGGCGACTGGATGGAAGCGGCCCCCGGCGCTTGCGTGCACATCCCGCCCGGCGTGCCGCATGCGCTCGACCTGCCGGCCGGCGGCACCGGGCGCTGTCTGATGATTTTTCAGCCGGCGGGCTTCGATCAATTCCTCGAAGCGCTTGCCGGATTGAGCGAGGCGCAACTGGCCGATGATGCGCTGATGGCCGCGCTGAACGAGAAATACGACATCATCAATCTCGGCGATGTGCCGCCGCGCGTGTGATCGGCCGGCGCGGAGGTCTGGCGCAGTGCCGAAAGCCGTCTGCCTAGTCCAGCGCCTCGAACCGGTAGTAACCGGAGAACCGCAGCAACGGCTCGTCGGACAGCGTGAACAATTGCGCGTCCGAACTCGCGTGGTGGCTGATAGCGTGCCAGCACGGCGCGACGACGGTGTCGCCGCGTCGCCATGAGAAACTCTTGTCGCCAATGGTCGTTTCGCCGCTGCCTTCAACAACCTGGAAGATGGTGTTGGCGGTGGTGCGGTAACGCCGCGTCCTCGCGCCCGAACCCAGCCGTTCCATCGACAAGCCCATCGGCGGCATATCCGGCGCGGCAAGCGTAATGCGCGGACCGTGGAAGCCGTCACCGTCCGCCTTCGCGGCGTCGAGGCCGCGCGCGATGTCGTCGCGGGTGAAGCGGTACGGAGAACTCGTCGCCACGCGCTCGACCTTTTCGTATTTCTGCGGGTATTCCTGGAAGAACATCGGCTCCAGCAATTGGGTCAGCGGCACGTCGAGGCCGTCGAACCAATATGCAGGCTCGCTGCCGTCGTGGCCGTGGCCGTGCCACGACCAGCCGGGCGTGAGCACCACGTCGCCGGTCTCCATCGGCATTTTCTGGCCGTTGACGATCGAGAACGAACCCTTGCCGTCGATGATGACGCGCAGCGCGTGCGACGAATGCCGGTGCGACGGTGCGATCTCGCCGGGCAGGATCATCTGATAGGCGCAAACCAGCGTGCGGGTGGTTTCGAAATTGGTGCCGGGCGCCGGATTTCGCATCACCAGGTTGCGGCGCTCGGCGAGCGAAACGTCGATCAGCCGGCCCGCGGCGTCGAGCCCGGCCTTGGCATCCTCGTAAGTCCAGTGCGCCGGCCAGAAATCCGGCCGCGGCTCGCTCCACAGGATCGGCTTCTTGCGCGGCACCCAGCCCGGCGTGAAGTTCAGCGCGCCGGCGGCATCGTAGAGCACCGGAAGCGTCGGGATATCGCGCCCGGAAAGACGCGTCGCGGGGGTGGCGACGGCAGCGATCGTAGCGGTGGCAGACATGGGGCGTCTCCCTTTGGTCAACGCGCCTTAAAATAAGGCATTACTTCGCGAGCGAATAGCGTAATCGACTCCGCGGCCTCCTGCCGCGGAATCATGCCGAAGTTCACCTGCAGCGAGGCGGATTCGAAGCCGCCGACCTCGGCCTCATAGGCCGCGACGGCCTTGCGGATGTCGTCGGGCGTGCCGATCCAGGCCGCCCCCTTCTCGATCTGCGATTCGAACGTCTCCCGCGAGATGATCTCGATCATTTTCTGGTAATTCGGATAGTCCGCCGACGAAACGCCCGACATCCAGTCCGAAGCGGCATTGACGATCGACTTGAGATAAATGTTGAGCGGTTCGCGTGCGATTGCCGCGGCCTTCTCCCGCGTCTCGGCGCAGAACATGTGGAACGCCAGCATCACCCGGCCGCGGCCGGCATGGCCCGCCGCCGTCCAGGCATCGCGGTAGATTTTCAGGAGTTCCGCCATCTGCACGCCGACCAGCGGAATGCCCATGATGCCGTGGCCGAGGCGGCCGGCATTTTCGAACAACTCTTTGGTGGACAGCGTCGCGATCCAGAACGGCGGACGCGGCTTTTGTGTCGGCCGCGGCAGCGACGTGACGTTCTCGAAGCTGTGGAAGCGGCCCTGCGCGGTGACATTCTCCTCCTCGAGCAGGCGGCGGATCTGCTCGAGGCCCTCGTCGAAGCGGGCGCGGCTTTCGTTCATCGAAATACCGAAGCGGACGAATTCGTGCGGCAGAAACGCCCGCGCAAACCCGATCTCTACGCGGCCCTTCGAGATCGCGTCGACCATGCCGATCTGGCCGGCAAGTTTCAGCGGCTTGTTGAATATCGGCAGCACCGCCCCGGTTATCAACCGCACCCGGCTCGTGATTGCGGCGGCAGCGCTCAAAAAGATCAGCGGGTCCGGGCTGTAGCCGCCATAGGGGTGGAAGTAATGCTCGACCGTGCGCACGTTGGCGAAGCCAAGCTGCTCCGCTAGTCGCGTGAGTTCCAGCGCCTCGCCCCAATATTGCTCGGCCGATTTCTGATCGGGACCGACCGAGGGGAAAAACTGGATGCCGAACTCCACCGATCACCTCACCGCGCGAACAGCGGATCGCTGAACGGCAGCGGCCAACGCGCTACCGCCAGGAGAGGGCCACGGCGGCGTTGACGTTGGCGATCTCGTCGCCCAAAGACGAGCCCAAGCCGGTCGTCATTAAAGCGACAAAGCCGCATACGTCCTCCCCTTTTTATCGCCGGCATTGCCGGGTCATTCATGGCGTCCGACGGATCGTCCGCCCGTGTCTACGCACGATGCATCGTAGCTGGCCGGCCGATCGGACTGGAAGAGAATTTCCGCTTTTCCGGTAGCGATCCGGGCGCCTGTCTTGTGGACTTGCGCACGTATGCAACTGCTTTATGTGTTGCGAGACCGCTGCTCGGGAACGGAAGTCCAATCGGAGGCTGCCATGAAGGCACTTTACGCGTCTCTCGACAAAGGCCAACCCTATATTCTCAGTATTCTGCGTATCATCACCGCCCTGCTGTTCCTCGAGCACGGCCTGCAGAAATTCCTCGGCTTCCCTTCGGCGGGTCCGCCGCTGACGCCGCTGCTGTACGTTCAGGGCGTGATCGAGATCGTCGGCGGCCTTCTTCTTCTGATCGGCCTCTATTCGCGCCTCGTAGCCTTCATTCTCGCCGGCGATATGGCCGTTGCCTATTTCATGGCGCATTTTCCCCGTTCGTTCTTTCCCGCGGTCAATGCCGGCGACGCCTCGGTGCTGTACTGCTTCGTATTTTTCTACATCGTGTTCGCGGGCGGCGGGCCGTTGAGCGTCGATCGCATGCTGAAGCAGGACTGACGTCCCAAGCGACTACGATGCGGTTGCAAGCCGCGGCACGTGGCTTGATTTGAGTCTGGAGATGATTTAGAGTTTTTTTATAGCCAACAACCGGGAGGTCACTTATGAGCCGAGTTTTCGCAGCCGCCATCGTCGCGCTGGCACTCGTTTCAACAGCGTCAACGTCCGCATTCGCATTTCACTGCGTGGCCCGCAGCGGCAACGGAGCAATGGGCTGGGCTAACCGGATCTTGCTTGTCAGAGCCCAGGCAGTTGCCATGCGTGCGTGCATCGTGGCGGGTGGAAATCTCCACGGGCACTTTTGCCACATCGTCTATTGCCGGTGAAATAAACCCAAGATGAAGTGAACTCAAACGGTGTCCGCAGCGCCGTGCGTTGCGGACACCGAATCAAACATCACACCATATTCTCCCGGCGAGCCGCCTGGTTCCTTCCGCATAAGCACGGCAAAGGCACTGCCGCGGATCGACGCCCAGCGAGAAAATCGCCCGGCGACATTGCTTGAAATGCGGCGTCCGGTTTGACGCATCGACTGCCGGCCCCCCGGATTTTCCGTCCCACGGCGCCAACTCTGAAAGCCGCAAAACGCATAGGCTTTCAGCGTCCTGACGCGCCGTCACATTAGCGTCACCCAACGCCATAAGGTGTGGCGCGCATCTCTCAGCAGATCGGGCACATGAACTTTTCCCAACGATTCACCTTTCTGTTCTCGGCACCGACTTTCGATTCCGAAGACCTCGAAGGTTTGCGCATCCAGCAGATCATCGCGGCCATCGAACGGCTCGGATTCCAGGTCGTCCGCGCGCGCCGCGTCGAAGACGCCGAAATGGCAGTGCAGACCGATGCCGCCATCGGTTGTCTTGTCGTCGATTGGGGGAAGAAGGGGCTCGAGGGCAAGACCGCGTCGCTGATCAATCTCATGCGCCAGCGCGGTCTCGAAATGCCAATCGTCCTTCTGGTGCGGCGAAAGCGATTTGAGGACGTGCCCGTCGAGGTTCTCGATTTCATCGACGGGTATGTCTTCCTTGCCGAGGAGACGCCCGAATTCATCGCGAGGAACCTGGTCAGCCGGCTGACGCAATATGCCGAAACGCTGAAGACGCCGTTCTTCGGGGTTCTGGTCGATTACGCACAAAAGGGCAATCAGTTGTGGACCTGCCCCGGGCACAATGGCGGAATATTCTACAGCCGCAGTCCGATCGGCCGAATCTTCAAGGAACATCTTGGCGAAGCGGTGTTTCGCGACGATCTCGACAATTCAATTCTTGAGCTTGGCGACCTTCTCACCCATGAGGGCCCCGCCCTTCAGGCGCAGAAGGAGGCCGCCGCGATATTCGGCGCGGAACGAACCTACTTCGTTCTCAACGGAACCTCCGCGTCCAACAAGATCGTGCTGTCGGCTTTGATTGCCGATGGCGACCTCGTGCTTTTCGACCGCAATAATCACAAGGCCGCGCACCACGGCGCGTTGCTGATGACCGGCGGCATTCCGATTTACCTGCCGACCGACAGAAACGCGTACGGCCTGATCGGTCCGATCCGGCCCTCGGCTCTCGAAGAGAACGCTATTCGCGAGGCGATCCGGACCAATCCTCTCGTTAAAGATCCGGACGCCTGGCGGCGCGAACGTCCGTTCCGTGCCGCCGTGATCGAACAATGCACTTACGACGGAACGATCTACGACGCGCAATACATTCTGGAACGCATTGGGCGACTCTGCGATTACATCGTGTTCGACGAGGCGTGGGCCGGGTTCATGAAGTTTCACCCGATATATGCCGGCCGCTTCGCCATGGGCCTGCGTAACCTGGATGAAAACGCGCCCGGCATCATCGCGACGCAGTCGACCCACAAGCAGCTTGCGAGCTTTTCGCAGGCCTCGCAGATTCACGTGAAGGACCGGCATATTCGCGGGCAGCGGCGCCGGGTCGAACATCGGCGCTTCAACGAGAGTTTCCTGCAGCACGCTTCGACGTCGCCATTCTATCCGTTGTTCGCCTCGCTCGATGTCGGCGCCCAGATGATGAAGGGACGTTCCGGCGAAGTGCTGTGGGACGACACGATACGACTCGGCATCGAACTGCGGAAGAAACTGCGGGCGGTCCAGCGCGAATTCGAGCGCAAGGAAGCGGACCCTACGCGCCGCTGGTTCTTCGATCCTTTTGTGCCGGATCTCGTTCGGCTGCCGGATAGCGCGCAGGAGGGCGGCGTGCATGAAGTGGCATGGGAAAGTCTCGCCACCGACGCGCTCGCAACCCACGCCCACTTCTGGGATTTCCCGCCCGGCGCTTCCTGGCACGGCTTCAAGAATACCATCGCGGGCTTCGCGATCACGGACCCGAACAAGCTGACGCTGCTGACGCCGGGATTCAATCGCATCACCGGCGAATACGAGGCGCACGGCATTCCGGCACCGGTCGTCGCGCAATACCTGCGCGAGAACCGGGTCGTACCGGAAAAGAACGATCTCAATTCGCTGCTGTTTCTGCTTACGCCAGGCGTTGAGGCGAGCAAGGCGGGAACGCTGGTCAGCACGCTGGTCGCCTTCAAGCGCCTGCACGACGACAACGCGCTCCTCGATCATGCGATTCCGGAATTCGTAACGGCGCGGCCGCAACGCTATCGTGGTGTGCGGCTGCGCGATCTGTGCGCGGAGATGCACGCCTTCTTTCGCGCGGAAGATATCAGCGCCCTGCAGAAGGCGCAGTTCACCGCCGAGCATCTTCCGGAACCCGCAATGTCGCCCGCCGAGGCGGCCCGTCACCTGGTCCGCAACAACGTCGATTACCTGCCGATCGACGAGATCGGTGGACGCGTCGCCGCGACGCTTTTCGTCGTGTACCCGCCCGGAATAGCGACGATCGTCCCCGGCGAACGCCTTGGCAAGAAGGCGTCACCCATGATCGACTATCTCAAGGCGTTCGAGCGCAGCAGCAATCTGTTTCCCGGCTTTGAAACCGAGATACAGGGTGTCTATCGCGAGGCCGACGCGGCCGGAAAGATCCGCTTCCACACCTACGTCGTACGTGAGTGATGTGCGCGGACATGACCGCATCGGAACAGATATCCGTCCCACGATATTCCATGACCGGGAATGATGCCGAGGTAACGCTCCGCCCCTCTCGTGACGACGACGTAGAGCCGATGCTGGCGATTTATCGCCATCACATCACCTATGGTGTCGAGCGCTCGTTCATGCACGAAGACGAGGAGCTGCAGCCCGACGACTTCAAGCGGCGCCGGCGAAACATGCGGAAGCATCGCCTGCCGCACATCGTCGCCGAGCGCGGCGGCATGATCGTCGGCTACGCCTATGCGGTGCTGTTTCGAAAACGGCCGGCCTACCGCTTCACGCTGAAACACTCGATCTATGTCCACTCCGAGCACCTGCATTCCGGTATTGGCCGACGGCTGCTACCGGCCCTGATCGATGCCTGCGCCGCGGCAGGGTACCGGCAGATGATCGGCTATATCGACTCCGCCAACACGCCGTCGATCCAGTTGCACGAAGCGTGCGGGTTCACGAAGGTCGGATACCTTCCCTCGATCGGCTACCGGTTTGGACGCTGGACCGATGTGGTGATGGTGCAGCGCTCGCTGGGTGCGGGCGGCACGACACCGCCAGAGGTCTGGCCGGCGCCGCCGGCGGGCGACGAACCGGACGAGTCCGTCAAGGCGCGTTGACGCGCGATCAAGGCGTGCTGGAATTATCTGCGATCGACGACGAACTTCAGGCCGCGGCGAACCGACGCCGCAGGAACGGCACCACGAACAGCGCCGCGACCGGCAGGTGCAGCAGGACGCCGCACAGCGCAATCAGCCCGACTTCGCCTCCGGTCAGCATGCCGCGTTCGACTTCGAGCGCGAGCACATAGATCGTGAACGGCAGGAACAACACGATGGAGGTGACGAGACCCGGATTGTAGATGCGGAACCGGATTGTGGTTACGATGTGGATGATGCCGTTGATCAGGGTCAGGCCGACCCAGCCGAGACCGACCCAGCGCAGCGTCTCGGGAAATGCAACCGCGAGGCCGACCGGCAGCCAGACGAAACCGATATTGACCAGCGCCACGCCCGGAATGTTGACCGGCCAGTCGTCGTCGCCGCTGTGGAACATGTGGGCGTCGGTGAACTGGCGGAAGCCGCCGGGCCAGAGGTGCTCTTCGATCTGATGGACGAAGTAGATCACCAGGAGTGCCGCGAACAACGCGCGCTCGCTGGTCGGGTCGTGCCGGAACACGGCGATCCACGCGGCAATGCCGATCGCGCTCAGAGCGGGGAGAGCCTTCTGCCAATCGGCGGCAACGCGGTACAAAAGCGACATCGCACGCAATCCCTGTGCTGTTGGCGTATCCCTACCGCAGTTTTGTTAAGAAATTGCTTGGCCGCATTGCACGACGCGTCACGCCACGCACGTCAACGACCGACGCGGAGCGGCGAAGCCGCACGGATTTCAGTGCGGCCGCTGGCCAGCGCCCCTCGCCGATTGAAGCGTCGCGGCCGGAGATTCACCAAAGGCCAGAATATAGGCATTTTCGAACCAGCCGAGATCGGCGAATCCGCAGGCCGAGGCGGCCGCCGCAACCGTGGTGGCAGCGTCCGGATCGAGCAACAGCCGCCGCGCGTGCCGGAGCCGCACCTGATCGGCGAATTCCTTGAGCGAGCAGCCGCGAGCCCGCTTGAATGCCCGGGAGAGACAAAGGACGCCGGCGCCGCCCGCATCGCAGATATCTTCGAGAGCAATCGCCTGCCGGCAGCTTGCCTCGATGAATTCCTCCGCGTTGCGGACCTGCCATGCACCCGCGGCCGGTGAGTTTTGTTCCAACAGATCGCTGTAATTGTTCCGGTTGGCGTGAAGAAACATGACGATGAGAGTTTGTTCGAATTCTGCCAGTGCGACGCCCGGTATGGAGGAACCGAACGCGTTCATTGTTTCGACGAGAAACAAAAAATGGCTGCGCAAAGCCCTGGCCGAGGCAAGTGTGTAATTCTGCGCCGGATCAAACTTGAGGACGCCGTCGCAGGGCTCGCCGACAATCGCAGCCAGTTTGCTGGCCAGGCTGCCGGATTTCAGCGTCAGGACCAGACGCTGAAATTGCGGATCGCTGGTTACGTCCAACGGCTCGCGCGGCGATATCACCACGCTGCAATCCCGATTGATCGCGACGGAGGCGCCGCCGGTACGCGCCTCGCCTTTTCCGCCGACCGAAAATATCTGTGCTGCGAGGTCGGTCTCCGGATAGCGAAGATGCAGGCTGGCGCCGAACGACGCGTAAATAAGCCCGACATGCCGCAATTGACGATGATTGACTGTGGTCCTGATCGCTCGATCGCCGTCGATGAATTCAATGGCGGGCTTGGCGTAGGTCTGCGAAAGCGCCGCCTGCATTTCATCGGCGATGGAGGTATTGACGAGCGGGTACCGGTCGAGCGGTCGCGCCTCGTCTGTCCTCATTTCCGTCTCCCGCGTCCCGAGCGCACCTGTGCGGCGAATTCCAGCGGAGAATAGCCGCGGGACTTCCTGAACGCGCTGAACAGGCTGAAGGCGCTTACGCCGGTGAGTTCCGCAAGCTCCTCCAGGGTAACGCCGTTCGCCGCGTGCGCTTCGATATATTCTTCGGCGACGCGAACCTGATGCGGCGCGGCGTCCGGCACGTCCTCGTCCAGCAGATAACTGTAATTGTGCCGGTGGCCGCAGAGCATCAACGTCAACAGGAGCTGTTCGGTTTGCCGAATCCACCAGCCGGGAAATGGCGGGACCGCCTCGCTTAGCGTTGCCGCGAGCAGCGGAACATACTGTTGAAGCATCTTTGCCGCAGGATGTTTGAAGTTCTGCTCAGGGTCGATCCGCAAGGGTTCGCTGATCGTCGCCCCGGTCATGGCGATCAGTTTTTCCGTCAATGCCTGCTCACTGACCCTGAGCACGAAGTGTTCGTAGTCGCCGCTTAGCCGTGTTTTGTGCGGCATATCCGACGCAAACACTGCGCCGGCACCTGCGGTCAATCCGGCGGAGGCCCGGCCACACGTGCTCCCTCCGCGGCCGCGGATGGGGAATAGCTGAGAAACCAGACCTGTCGCTGGAAATTCAAACGCTGTAGCAGCGCCGAAGGTGGCGTAGACCAGCGCGACACCTTGAATCTGGCAAGAGTTGATAATCGCTTCGAAGACGTCCACGCCATCTGTGGGCATTAAAACCGGCGTGGCATACATCCGCGATAGGCAACCTCGCGCCTCTTCAACATCGCGGGAGCGAAGTAAAGGAAAGTTATTGAGAGGTCTCGTAGAGTCCACGATGATCGTATCCGGCGTTTGATATCGGGAACGTCGCAAAAGGTCGTGAAAGAAGTTCAGCAGCCTCCTCTCGCGGAAATATGGGCACGCCCCTGCGCGCTCGAGTTGCGGCAGGCTGTCATGTATTCCGGCGGCGCCAAGCGAAATACCCAGGATTGTCCTCGCATTTCACATCCTCCTTGTGCAGCGCGCATTATTCGGAACGTCATCGCCGCGCCAGCGCAATACGCCGAAATCTTGCGGGCTCCTGAATGACCAGCGAGCGATCGCTGATTTTGACCAGGCCGCTGCGCCGGAACTCCGACAGCACTTTGCTGACGTGGACGGGAGTCAGTCCGGTCGCATCAGCAATATGATGCTGACGCAGCGGAAAATCGATTTCCTTCGTCGCCTGATTCACCAGGCCGCGGCGTGAGAGCCTATCTTCCAGATTCAGAATCAATCGAGCGATCCGTTCCTCGGCGGTCCGGCGCCCGAGATCAACGACAAGCTGATCGGCCCTGGTCCGCTCCTCGATGAAAGCCTTTGAAAATTTCTCGAAAAGATCGGGGTGCTTGAACAGGTTTGCCTTCACGTCGACCCGCCTGAAGGTGCGGTAATGCACGTCGGTAATGGCTTCGACCAGATAATCGGCGCGCGCATCGAACAGCAGCGCCGCGGACACCATGTCGCCCGGCAGCAGGATCGACAGGATTTGCCGGCTACCGTTCGCCAACCTGATGGCGCACGCCGCCCATCCGTCGCAAATAAACGGCACCTCGTCGTACAGGTCGTGCTCGCGAAAAACGACCCGCCGCGCCGGGACCATACGCATCACCGATTCGGGCGCGAGCAAAGACATCGCCTGACAAAGATCGAATCCGTTTGCAGCGCAGACATCGCAGGCCAATAGCGTTGGAGGCGCGATGGACTCGGCGATCACCAATCCGGGGCGAGCAGTCATGGACGTCCAGCTTCCCTGATGTACCGCTTCAAATTGATCCACGCCACGCAGATCGCAGCAGCCAAACGGGATTTACAAAGTGAACGCCTTAGTGTCGCAAAACGGTGATAACGCAGGTAACGCGAGTCGCTTTGTCATTCAAAGAGTTGCGAAGGAGAACTGCAAGGCTGTTCGGAGTCGCGATTGCGACAATCTTGTTAATATAGATGAAGAAACTCAACGCTTGATTGTGCGTCTTTCCCTGCACACCGCCGACCTGCCCCCCGGGCGGTTGTACCTGCCGCGGTGCGGCGGCCGTCCATTCCCACGCCGACGAAATCGATTCGCGTCAACGCAAACGCGGTTTGAAGCACAATCGGGCGTTGCGGAACTGATGCAAGTCTGTGCCGATCGCGAACGCTATCCGGCTTCTTGAATCGTGCGGTCACGTTCGACGACTTCTTGCCACGCGTGCGGCGACGATCGGGCGTGGCCGGGCACGGGCGGGCGGCTAATCTCGCTCGTGCGCCGGGGATTTCGCGGCACGCTCGCGACGGGCTATAATCGCTGACGAGAGCCGGCGCGCACCTGCGCGCGCAACCCGATACTGGAACTCAACACCGGGAACTCAACATCAGGATTTGGCGAGAGAGCAATGGCACACGTTACGTACAAAATCGTCCGCCACGAGGACGGCTGGGCCTACACGGTCAATGGCGTGTTCTCGGAGAGTTTTCCGAGACATGCCGAGGCGCTCGACGCGGCGCGGCGCGCGGCCGCGGAACAGCGCGTGCCCGGCCAGACCGAAGGCATCGAATACGAAGACGAGAACGGCAAGTGGCACCAGGAGTTGTCGCGCGGCGACGACCGGCCGGAGACCGACGTCGAGGACTCTGCCTAGCCTGCCATCAGGTCGCGCCCGGTGCGCGACCCAAGATAGCGAAGCAATCCCTGAAACGGATTAGCGGAAGTAGTGGCAGCGATAGGGGCCGATCACCAGCGTGCGATAGCACTTTACGATACCGTGGCGGGTGTGGTGCTCGGAATACTGCGCCTGCTGTACGGGCGACGTGGCAATCACCGCTTCCTTGATGGCCGCGGCGTCTACTGGAGCGGCGACCGCGTTCTGGCTGCAAGCAAGACCGATACCGGCGGCGAAACCCAGAACAGCCAATGATTTTCGCATCGATTTCTCCTTAAGCCCCCGGAAAAACTATCCCGATATCTTTAACAAATTACTCGGACATTTGGTTCCACCGCGCGCCGTGACCGATCGGCCTATCGAGCGGCGCGCCGGTCCCGGAAAGCCTCGAGTCGCAGCGGCAGCATGCCGCCGAGCCAGGCGGCATGCGCAGTGTGATCGCGATAGTCGTCGCCGGTCTCGGGATGAAGCAGCACCGTCAGACCGTCACGGTTGAGCATCAGCCACGGCAGAAATGACGCCAGAAGACCGCTCGGAAAAGCGACCTGATACATGGATTGTGGATGCGGGCCGACAAGCTCGTCGTGCCAGCGTCCGAGTTTCGCCTGTGGAAATTCCGCGGCTATCCGCTTGCGCAAATGCTCGGCGCCGCGGCGCGTCGTCTCCGGATCGTAGTAGATGTGCGCGTGATATTCGGTAACTGCGCGCGAATCCGGCGCCGCCTCCGGCGCATGTGCTGTTTTCCCGGCCATCGAATAAGGCTCCTCAATTCGGAAAATCGAAGATGTCGCCGAACGGAATTTCGACGCCGGGATCTATTTCCTCAATCATCTCGGTTGTTACCGACGGCGGGCCGCCGGAACCGACGGTCGCCGGCGCCAGTGGTGGCGGCGATACCATGTCCCGGTAATTTTTCATGGCCAGTTCGCCGCCGACAAAGGCGCATTTGCAATAATCGGGATCGGCGTAGATGTAGTAACGCCTGCCGTTCGCCGTGCGCGCCACGAATTTGCGTGGCGGCAGGAGTTTCAGGCGCCTTTCCTGGGCCGGCGTGGTGGCCGGACGCATGACGAAGCCGACGTCTTCGAGCCTCATGTCCGCGCCTTCCTGGCCGGCGTCGGCGGCGCCGGCGAAAAGACCGAAAGCGAGGAAAGCCAGAACGCGCGCAGGATCTTTCAACATCAGAAGACTCACGAGAACACTCACGGATGCGGCGCGCTATTGCGCACCTTGCCGAAGTGATAGGACAAAAACATCGCCATCACGAGCATCCCCAGCAATGTGGCGATCGAGACACTCGCGGGCGGCGGTAGCGGCGGGAAGAAAATACGCAGCAGCACGCCGCCGACGACGAAGTTGAACCAGCCCCAGATCACGTTGACGATCGCGGAGGACTCGCCGACGCCGCGCGGCGTGGCGAACGGCGTCTGAAATTTGTTGCCGCTGACGCCGTGCACGAAATGCGGCACGCCGTTGGCGAGGAACGCGCCGGCGAAGAAATGCGCGAGATAGCCGTACCAGGGCATGACATGATCCTTTGGTTACGTTTCGTTTTTCGCAGTTCAGGCCGCGTCAGGGCTGCGTCACGGTTTGACCGGGACGATAAATACCCGCCAGCAACACCGCGAGAATGCCGGTGAGAAAAATGCCGTCGAACGTCCCCGCGCCGCCGATGGAGGCGACCGGCGCGCCGAGGCCGCTCACCTTGTCGAGATTGGTGAGATCGGCGCCGATCAGCGTGCCCATGCTGCCGGCGATATAGGCGAGCGGCGCGGCATCGCGGCGCGACAGCAGCAGGGCGACCACCGCCGTGACGATCGCGGGAAAGAACACCGGCACCGCGATGCCGATGCCGGCCACCGGCGTGGCGAGCCAGTGCAGCACCACGGCGACGATGGCGGTCGCGATCGCGCCCGGCACCCATAGCTGCCGGGTGACGAGGAGATAGACCGACATGATCGTCGGGATGACGGCGCCGCCGACATTGACGGCGACCACCGTACCGTGAAGGTTCTCGACCTGCGGCACGGTGTATTGCATGCCGAAATAGTCGATCACGGTGTCGGATTGCAGCGCCTCCGGCGGCAGAACCGCGATGGGAATATTGAAGTAGCTGCCGACCAGCGTTGCCAACAGCAGAAGCATCGCCGTTCTCGGGCTCACGCCGAGGCTCACAAAGGCGTGGCGGAAGGCTCCGAGCACTACCAGAGCCACCAGCATGACCAGAAAAATGCCGACCAGAATGGAAAAGAAGCCGGGCGCGAGCGGCAGATAATGGAATTGACTCATGTGCATTGGCGCGGCTCCAGAATATTGGCTAACACGCTAATTC
Source organism: uncultured Alphaproteobacteria bacterium (assembly GCA_963850245.1). Classification (GTDB taxonomy): domain Bacteria; phylum Pseudomonadota; class Alphaproteobacteria; order Rhizobiales; family Xanthobacteraceae; genus BOG-931. The sequence continues at coordinate 82,406 of CAWKLA010000011.1, forward strand.
CGCGGTCCTGAAGTTTCCAGAGACATAAAATTTCCAGAGCCATGCACGCAGCCAACAGATACCACAGATGACCGAAGCCGCGCCGGTGCGTGACGAGCAACTGCCGCGATGGGTGCCGGCGCTGTTGAGCTTTGTCGCCGGTTACGTGGACAGTTACACGTTTCTCGCCCTGTTTGGGCTTTTTGTCGCGCAGGTCACCGGCAGTTTCGTCACCGCGGGCGCCGAGTTCGTGGCTCACGATTTCGGCATCGCCGGCAAGGTCATCGCCGTAGCCGCCTTCCTGACGGCGGTCGCGCTGACCGCCGGATTCATCGGTCTTGCCCGCGAGCGCGGCCGCGACGCGCTGCCTATAACACTCGGGTTCGAGACCGTGCTGATCGCCGTCTTTTGCGTCCTTATGCTAGTCGGGCGGCCTGCCGCCGGCGCCAACGACTGGCGCGCCATCCTGGCCGGTCTGTTCGGTGCGGCAGCAATGGGTACGCAGAGCGTGATCGTGCGGCTCCTGATGCGCGGCACCCCGCAGACCAACGTCATGACCGGCAACATGACGCAGCTCGGCATCGAGATCACCGAGCTCGTGCTGGCGTGGCGGCGACGGGTGCGTGACCCCGGGAACCGGGAGAACGCCCGCGAGTTCGCGAATCTGCGCAAGCGGCTTGCCGTCGTTCTCGCCATCGCGACAGGTTTCATTCTCGGGGCCGTCAGCGGCGCAGTGGCCTTTGCCAAGATCGGACTGGCCGGCGCGGTGGTTGCGGTCGTGCTGGTCGGCGCGCTCACGCTTTGGGCGGTCTGGCGCGAGCCGCCGGGTTGAGTATGGTGCGGACGCAAGAAATTGGAGCAAGCAATGCCGGAACGTCCCGAAGCGATCGTCGCGGGCAAGAAACGCCCGTTCACCGGAGCGGAATTCCTGGAATCCCTTCGCGACGGCCGCGAAATCTATATCTATGGCGAGCGGGTAAAGGACGTCACCACGCATCCCGCGTTCCGCAATTCGGCGGCTTCGGTCGCGCTGCTCTACGATGCCCTGCACGCCAAGGAGACGAAGGATGTGCTGACGGCGCCGACCGACACCGGCTCCGGCGGCTATACGCACAAGTTCTTCAAGGTTGCGCGCAGCACCAGCGAAGTGGTTGCGCAACGTGACGCCATCGCCGCCTGGGCACGCGTGACCTACGGATGGCTGGGCCGCAGTCCCGATTACAAGGCCGCCTTCCTCAACACGCTCGGCGCCAACGCCGAGTTTTACGGCAAGTTCGCCGACAACGCGCGGGCCTGGTACAAACGCGGCCAAGAGGCGGTGCTCTTTCTCAATCACGCTTTGGTCAATCCGCCGATCGACCGCGACAAGCCGGTCGATCAGGTCAAGGACGTATACATCACCATCCAGAAGGAGAACGACGCCGGCATCTACGTCTCAGGCGCGAAGGTCGTGGCCACCAATTCGGTGCTGACGCAATACAATTTCCTCGGCCAGAACATGAGCGCGGAAATCACCGATCCGGCGATGGTGGTCATGTTCATCGCGCCGATGAACACGCCCGGCATCAAGCTCATCTGCCGGCCGTCCTACGAGATGGCGGCCGCTGCCACCGGCTCGCCGTGGGACTATCCGCTGACATCGCGCTTTGACGAGAACGACGCCATCTTTGTTTTCGACAACGCGTTCATCCCCTGGGAAAATGTCTTCATTCACCGCGACATCGAGCGGCTGAAGAATTTCTATCCGCGATCCGGCTTCTTCCAGGGATTCACCATGCAGGGCTGCACACGGCTCGCGGTGAAGCTCGATTTCATCGCCGGCCTTCTCTACAAGGCCGCGAGCGCGACCGGCGTCGAGGGGTTCCGTGGCGTGCAGGCCCAGATCGGCGAAGTGATCGGCTGGCGAAATCTGTTCTGGTCGCTCACCGACGCCATGGTGTTCAATCCGGAGCCTTGGGTTGACGGCGCGGTCCTCCCCAACAGCCGCGGCTCGGCCTCCTATCGTTTGTTCATGACCGAGGCCTATCCGCAGATACGCAATATCGTCGAAAAGGTGATCGCCTCGGGACTGATTTATCTCCCCTCGAATGCGCTCGATTTCAAGAATCCCGAGATCGACAAGTATCTCGCCAGATATGTGCGCGGCTCGAACGGCATCGACTACAAGGAGCGCATCAAGATCATGAAGCTCCTGTGGGATTCCATCGGCAGCGAGTTCGGCGCACGACACGAACTCTACGAGATGAACTATTCCGGCAGCCACGAACTCATCCGCGTCTTCCAGCTTCAGCAGGCGCAGGCCAACGGCACGCTCAAACAGATGAACGCGCTGGTCGAGCAATGCATGGCCGACTATGACGAGAACGGCTGGCGTCATTCGGCGTATGCCGACCCGTCGGACATTTCGGTGCTGGGCAAGGACGGCGCGGACTGAGCGGCGGCATGTAGCCCGCAAAGCCCGGCAGCGATCAGTCCGTTTGCGCGATGAGCCATCGCCGCCAGCTATCATCGGCGCGTCTCATTTTCATGCGACACACGTAAACACAACGAAATCTGACCGTCATCGTTCTGTCATCGCGCGCTCGTTGTGGCGCGCCTGGTATTGGAATTTGCTCTCCGTCCGCAGCCCAGACCATGAACAATACTGACCAAATAACGCAGCATCAGCAGCGCCTTCTGCAAATGCTCAAACAGAACGCCGGATTTGCCGGCGAGCAGGCCTCATTGCTGAGCGAACTCAGCGTCCGCCATGCGCATGAAATCGCACGCAGCCAAGCCGAGGCGACACGTGCGGCAACCGCGGCGTGGCTGGAACTCATTCCCAGGCTGGCGGTCGCGAGCGCGGCCGGCGCGTTTTCCGAATACATGAAGGATTGCGGGCAGCGCTGGGTACTTTTTCTCGATACGCTTTGCCAGCGCGGCGACGCCTGCATTGCGCGCGAGACCGAGGGCTTCAAGCCGGTTCTCGCCTTCGACTACGACATGATCGTTGATGGCCGCCAACTCGATCGCCCGGTCAACTACGCGCTGGTTCGCATCCATCCGCCGGCGGGAACGATGCCGCCGCGCGAAGATGGCCGGCCCTGGGTGATCATCGATCCGCGCGCCGGGCACGGTAGCGGCATCGGCGGCTTCAAAAGCGAATCCGAGGTCGGCGTCGCCTTACGGGATGGGCACCCGGTCTATTTTGTCATTTTCTTTCCCGAGCCCGAGCCGAACCAGACGCTGGCGGACGTATGCGAGGCCGAAGCGGCGTTCATGCGGGAGGTCCATGCGCGCCATCCGCGCAGCCCGAAACCACTGGTCACCGGCAATTGCCAGGGTGGCTGGGCGACCATGATCCTCGCCGCCACGCATCCCGGTCTGACGGGCCCGATCGTGATCGCCGGAGCGCCGTTGTCCTATTGGGCGGGCGAGAACGGCCGCAATCCGCTCCGTTATTTCGGCGGCGTCGCCGGCGGAGCCGTCCCGGCTCTGCTCGCGGCGGACTTGAACGGCGGCAAATTCGACGGCGCCAATCTGGTGCTGAATTTCGAGCAGCTCAATCCGGGCAAGACCTGGTTCCGCAAGAATTTCGACCTGTTCGCCCATGTCGACAGCGAAGCCAGCCGCTTCCTTGATTTCGAACGCTGGTGGTCCGGCTTCTATTTCATGAACGACAACGAAATCCGCTGGATCGTTGAAAACCTTTTCATCGGCAACAAGCTTACCCGAGGCCAGGCAGTCCTCGGCGACGGCACGCCGGTCGATCTGACGCAAATCGAAGCGCCGATCGTGGTGTTCGCCTCCTACGGCGACAACATCACCCCGCCGCAGCAGGCCTTGAACTGGATTCCGGACCTCTATGGTTCGGTGAACGAGATTGCGGCGCACGGCCACGTCATCATCTACACGCTGCATGAGAGCATCGGCCATCTCGGCATCTTCGTGTCGGCATCGGTCGCCAACAAGCAGCACGAGCAGATCGGCTCGGTGGTGAAGACCATCGAATCGCTCGCGCCCGGCCTTTACGAAATGCTGATCTCCCAGGAAGACGGCGCCTACAGCGTCGCCTTCGACGCCCGTACCATTGACGACATTCTCGAGCTCGGCGGCGAACGCAAGGAAGAGATCGAGTTCGCCGCGGTCGCGGGAATTTCCGAGTGGGCGACCAAGACCTACGAACTGACCTGGCAGCCATTGATCCGCGCGCTGGTCCCGCCGGCCGCAGCGCAGGCGCAGAAGCGTCTGCATCCGATGCGGCAACAGCACTATTTCTTCTCACGCAAGAATCCGCTGTTTGCCCAGATCGGTGACCTTGCCGCGACGGTTCGCGGCGAGCGCTCGCCGGCGGCCAAGGACAATCCCTTCGTCGCGCTGCAGGGGCTTTATGCCGACAGCATCGAGCGAAGTTGGGACCTCTATCGCGATGCACGCGATGTCGCGATCGAGCTGACCTTCCATTCCCTTTATGGAACGCCGTGGATGAAACAGATTGGTGCGGCGCGAGAGCGGCCGGCGCAGACGCACGACGTCAACAAGTTCCCGCAGGTGCAGGAGGCGATCAGGAAGGCGAAGATGGGCGGCTATGCCGAGGGCATCGTCCGCATGCTGGTGTTGCTCGCGCGTGCCCGCGGCTCGGTGCGCCGTGACCGGCTAGAACGCTCGGACCGGCTCCTGCACGCGCGGCCGCCGTTCAACTCGATGACGGCAGAGACGCGCAGCCGGATGATCCACGAACAATCGGTGATCGTGGAATTCTGCGGCGACGACGCGGTGACGACGCTCGCGGACATCCTGAGAGACCCGGTCGATCGCTATCGTGCCTTGAATCTGGTGATGGACGTGGCGGGTCCGATGGAGCTGCTGGATGCGCCGACCATTGCGATGTTCAAGCGCTTCCAGGCCACGCTCCTGACACTGGCGCGGGAATGGCGCGATCCGAGCCTCGAGCACCATACACAGGAGACCGCAGAAGAAACAGCACCGGCCACCGCCGATAGTCCGCAGGACAGCGCGGCGTGATCCGGGTCTTCCTTACGAAGACCGATCAATACGGATCGCTTGCTTCCAGGATTTCCTGCCCCATCAGCACGCACGAACCTTTGATCTGCGCGTAGATAAGCCGCATCCGATAGTTCGCCTTGTAGATGTGGCCCCAGACTTCGAGCACATCGAAGCGGCCGTTGCCTTTGAGCGCCTTGATCGGCGGCAGAACCTTGACGTCCTTCTCGACGTCCGCCGGATCGCCCGCGGCAACGCCGCCGTGAAAGCGCAGCAGTTGTGTCGCCTTCTCAACGGCGTCGGCGGAACAGGAATGAGCCTGCGCGTGCGCGGACGCGACACCGAGCGTCAAGAGAACAGCCGCAGCAAAAGTTCGTTGAATGATCATCACGCCCAGCCCTGAAACGACTAAATCTAAAACAGCTCTTGCACCGCGCGGTGCGCCTGATCGATCGCCGAATCCGTGTAGGCCGCGGCGCCGGCATCCGAGTTGGCGATCGCGATGCGGCCAAAGCGCGCCCGTCCGATCACATGCGGCTCCTCGCCTTTCGGCCAGTCCGGATCGAACAGCGGATTGTACTCGTAGGCATAGCCGTGCGGCCACCGGTTGACGGTGATGGCCGTGATGTCGCGCGCCGCATCGAATCCGCCCGGACCGAGGATGCGGGTCAGCTGATCGCGAATGTTGCTCTCGAACGTCGCAAAGCTCGTGCCCAGAATGTCAAGCCGCCCCGCCCGGTGCTGATCGCGCTCCGGTAGTCCGGGCTGGGCCGGGGTGCGCGTTAGATGGACGAGCATCGGCTCATCCGGCGATCGTGGACTCTTGTATTCGCCGATGTCGATGACAGGGTTCAGCGTTAGTGATGAAAAATATGCGCCCGGTGCATAGACGTGCGCGATGCCCAAATTCTTGAACGGCTGCCAGTTCCGCAGCGCCACGCTGACGTAGACGAGCGGCGTCTTCGACGCATATCCCAGCGCCGTCTTTTGCTTCTCGGGCAATTCGGGACAGAGATACGGAATGATCATGTTGTAACAAGCCAGCACGCAGCCTTTCGCGCGCAGCGAATGGAACACACCATCGCGCGCATAGGCGATCTCGACCTCCGTCGCCGAAGCAGGATCGCCGACGTTCCGCACGCGCAACACCGTGCTGTTGAGCCTGATCCGAACCGCAGATTGCGGCCGATCGAGCTGTGAATAGTCGAGGCGCGCAGTGACGGCATTTTTGACGCTCTTCCCGGGCAGGCTGTCCGGAATGAGATTGCGCACCAACAGCCGGGCGATGGAGGCGTTGCCGTCCGGAAAATGGAAAGTGTAGGAGCCGTCGTCGGCGTAACCCGCCGCGGTGTAGCCCATGCTCGGCGCCGGACCGGGCTCAAGCTTCAGACCCTGAAAGCCCGGAAAGTCGAAGGCCCAGACGTCGAGCGCCGAAACCGCATCGATGCCGACGCCCCATTCGTCGTGGGTGCGCGCCTGATAGACCGAAACAGCTGCCGGATCAGCCTTGACGACGTTCAGCAGAAAATCGCGATAGCTCATCCGCGACAGCCGCGATTTCTTCTCGCCGGACGACAGGCCCGGAAGATAGTCGATCATTTCCTCCTCGATCCGAACGACGTCGCTGCGCGCCTTGGGCGGCAACGGCGATGCGGCGAGCCGCTCGCTCCACGGAATGCCGGCGGTCAACGCGACCAGCTTGTCGGCGCCGAAGGTTTCGCGGTCGAAGAATATGCTCCGCGAGAGACCGAGCGAGCCGTAGAAACCCGGGTGCGCGCATTTCTTCTTCAGCGCGACGGGATCGATGCCGAGCGTCTTGAGAAGACCGTCGGCCACGTTGCTGTACGGCCGCGGACTATCGATCGAATACGTTCCGCCGTTCATCAGCATCAGGTGGCCGTCCGCGGCGAATTCGTTGCGCTTGGCGTGGCCGCCGAAATCATCGTGGTTATCGAGGACGAGGATGCGCGCGGATTTGAACCTCGCGCGATAGAAATGCGCCGCCGCAAGCCCGCTGATGCCGCCGCCGACGACGACCAGATCGTAATCCTCACCCGTCGGTGTGATTTGCCCTGCCCGCGACCAGAAATCAGGATCGCGCAGCGCGTGGGCGGTCTCGAAGCTCCCCGGATGATCGCCGCGCATTCCGGTCAACGCCGGCGGATATCCAGCTCCATCCGGGGGCGCCTCGCCTTCCGCAAAAGTAGCGCCGACAAAATCCGGCAACATCGCGCCCGCAACCGCGCCCGACGGCAATGGGAACGCCGTTGAGAAAGTCCCGCCGCGTAATGGAGGCGTCGCGCCCGGAGCCGGTTTTAGGCGGCAACGCCATAATCCATCGCCGGCAACACGACCGCGCCCGAAAGCGCTCGCGAGACACCCCGACCGGCATATGCTTCACGCCGCGCGGCCATGCTAACCTCCGTCTTTCCGGCCCGATCCGGAAGGCCCCAAATTTTGCTCGCCAAGTTTTACTGGCTAGCTTTTGCTTGGACTTTGCGGGTCTTGTAAGGCAACGCGAATTGGTGATGCGCCCGGCAAACCCTGCGGGGTGTCTTTGCTGGACGGGGATATTCGATGATTTTTGCTGCGCCGTTACAGCGCGTGCACGCATCGCTGGTCAAATCGGCCGGCACCATCGTTTTCGGCATGGAAGACGGCACGGTGTCTATCTTCGGTCTGATCTTCGGCGTTGCCGCGACCACGACGAGCACCGCGACGGTCGTCATTGCCGGCGCCACCGGCGCCGTCGCCGCCGCCGTTTCGATGATGGCCGGCGTCTATCTCGACGCCGAAACGACCCGTGACGCGCTCGCCGCCAAGGAAGCGCTGGAGCGAGCCGACCCGTCGTCACACGCGGCCGTCGCGGCGCTCCCAAGCCACCTTGCCGCCGCCGGACTCTCGCCGGAGCAATCCGCCGCCCTGACCGGAGCCGTTTGCGACGATCGCGCGGCTTTGAGCGGGCTTTTGCTCGCGCTCAAAGCGTCGCCCGAGGATGCGGTGAGCCCGTCCGAGCAGGCCGTGTGGATGCTGCTCGCCGACTTCGCGGCAGCGGCGGTGCCGATCCTGCCTTTCGTCTGGCTGCCGATCCCACAAGCACGAGTCGTTTCAGGCGTGGTAACGCTTGCCCTCCTGATAGGGCTGGGAATCGGCCGGGCGCGCATCGCCAAACGCGACACGCTGCGCACGGTAGCCGAGACCGTTGCCATCGGCATCGCCGCAGCGCTCGCCGGGATCATCATCGGCGTCCTGGTCAATCGCGGCTTCGGCGGCTGAAAGAGCCATTCCGGGGACGCAAGGCAGACGACCTTTCCGGCAACCCGTTACGTCGATCCGGCCCGGCTTGACCCGGCAATCGAACCTCCGGCAAAAACAAAATCCGGACAAGGTATTGCCGGTCCGAACCGCTTCCAGGCGCCAAAGTTGTCCGCGCCGCCTCAAGGAGACTGCGAAATGCCCGATGCCGTCATCGTTTCCACCGCACGCACGCCGATCGGCAAGGCCTATCGCGGCGCCTTCAACATGACGCACGGCGCCGACCTCGGCGGTCATGTGGTCAAGCACGCCGTCGCGCGCGCCGGCGTCGATCCGGGCGAGGTCGAGGACGTCATTCTCGGCTGCGCGCTGCCCGAGCGCGCGACGGGTCAGAACATCGCGCGGCAGGCGGCCATCCGCGCCGGCCTGCCGGTCACTGTATCGGGCATGACGGTGAACCGCTTTTGCAGTTCGGGCCTGCAAGCGATCGCGCTGGCGGCGCAGCGCATCATGTCCGGCGAAGGCTCGGTGATCGCCGCGGGCGGTCTCGAATGCATCAGCCTGGTGCAGGACGGCAACAGCGTGCCGGTCAACGACGAATGGATCGTGGAGCACAAGCCCGCGATCTACATGCCGATGATCGACACCGCGGACATCGTCGCGGAGCGCTACAAGGTGAGCCGCGAAGCGCAGGACGCCTTCGCGCTGGAAAGCCAGCGCCGCACCGCGACCGCGCAGCAGGCAAAGCGCTTCGACGACGAGATCGTGCCGTTGCCGACGACGAAGAAGGTCGTGGACAAGAACACCAAGGCCGAGAGCCTGGAACAGGTGACGCTCAAAGGCGACGAAGGCAATCGCCCCGACACCACGCTCGAAGGACTGGCCGCGCTCAAGCCGGTGCGCGAGGGCAAATGGATCACCGCCGGCAATGCCAGCCAGCTTTCCGACGGCGCATCCGCCTGCGTGGTGATGGATGCAAAGCTCGCCGAGAAACGCGGGCTCAAGCCGCTCGGCACGTTCCGGGGCTTTGCGGTCGCCGGCTGCGAGCCCGACGAGATGGGCATCGGGCCGGTGTTCGCGGTGCCAAAGCTCTTGGCGCGCCACGGGCTCAAGATCGGCGACATCGATCTGTGGGAACTCAACGAAGCGTTTGCCAGCCAGGTGCTTTACTGCCGCGACCGGCTCGGCATCCCGCCGGACCGGCTTAACGTCGACGGCGGCGCCATCTCGATCGGCCATCCTTACGGCATGAGCGGCTCCCGCATGACCGGTCACGCGCTGATCGAAGGACGCCGGCGCGGCGCCAAACTCGCGATCGTCACCATGTGCATCGGCGGCGGCATGGGCGCCGCGGGCCTGTTCGAGATACACTAGCGTGTCGTTCCGTCATCCTGAGGTGGCCGCGCAGCGGCCCTCGAAGGGCGACGGCCCAGAGTGCACCTCAGTATGACGGGCATTCGTTAGGAGGGCTTGATGGACCTTCGCTTCACGCCGGAAGAAAACGCATTCCGCGACGAAGTGCGCGCCTTCATGAAAGAAAACCTGCCGCCCGCCATCCGCGCCAAGATGATCGAGGGCGACCGCCTCGGCAAAGAGGACATCGATCACCTGGCAGCGCATCCTCAACGCCAAGGGCTGGGCGGTGCCGCACTGGCCGAAGGAATGGGGCGGCACCGGCTGGGGACCGGTGGAGATTTATCTGTTCCGCGAGGAGATGCAGCAGGCCCCGGCTCCCGAGCCGCTGCCGTTCGGCGCCAACATGCTCGGTCCCGTGCTCATCGCTTTCGGCAACGAAGCGCAGAAAAAGCGGTTCCTGCCGCGCATCGCCAATCTCGACGATTGGTGGTGCCAGGGTTTCTCCGAGCCCGGCGCCGGCTCCGATCTCGCGTCGCTTGAGAACGCAGGCCAAGCGCGACGGCGACCACTATGTCGTCAACGGCCAGAAGACCTGGACGACGCTGGCGCAATTCGCCGACTGGATTTTCTGCCTGGTGCGCACCGATCCGGCGGCGAAGAAGCAGGAAGGCATCTCGTTCCTGCTGATCGACATGAAAACGCCGGGCATCACCGTGCGCCCGATCCAGACCATCGACGGCGGCCATGAAGTCAACGAAGTGTTCTTCGACGACGTCAAGGTGCCGGCCGAGAATCTGGTCGGCGAAGAGAACAAGGGCTGGGACTATGCCAAGTTCCTGCTCGGCAATGAACGCAGCGGCATCGCACGCGTCGGCGCGTCCAAATCGCGCATCCGCCGCCTCAAGGAGCTTGCCGCGATCGAGCAGGCCAACGGCAAGCCGCTCCTCGCCGACGAGCGGTTCCGCGCCAAGATTGCCGCCGTCGAGATCGAACTCAAGGCGCTGGAGATGACGCAACTGCGCGTCGTCGCCGCCGAGCGGCGGCGCGACGGCAACGACAAGCCCGACCCGGCCTCTTCCATTCTCAAGATCAAGGGGTCGGAAATCCAGCAGGCCATCACCGAGCTCCTGCTGGAAGTCGTCGGTCCTTACGCGCTGCCCGATCAGATTCCGCACGCGGACACCGATCGCTGGAACGAGCCGCCGGTCGGTCCCGATTGGGCCGGGCCGCTGGCGCCGCAATATTTCAATTATCGAAAGACGTCGATCTACGGCGGCTCGAACGAAATTCAGAAACAAATCATCGCCAAGGCGATACTGGGATTGTGAGATGGATTTCGAACTGACCGAGGAGCAGCAGCTGCTGCGTCATAGCTGCGAGCGGTTTTTCGCCGACCATTACGGGTTTCGAATCGCGGCGGCGCTACGCGGAGGAGCCGCGCGGCTGGAGCCTGATCGCGTGGAAGCAATATGCCGATCTTGGCCTGCTCGGCCTGCCGTTCGCGGAAGAGTACGGCGGATCGGCCGGCGGGCCGGTCGAGACCATGATCGTGATGGAGCAGATCGGCCGCTCATTGGTGCTCGAACCATATTTCGCCACGGTCGTCCTTGGCGGCGGATTGTTGCGGCCGGCGGCAGCGAGGCGCTGCAGGGCAAGATCATCCCGTCGATCGCCGCCGGCGATCTCAGCGTTTCGTTCGCGCACGCGGAGCGGCAGGCGCGCTACGACCTCGCCGACGTGACCACCACCGCGCGCCGCGATGGCTCCGGCTATGTTCTCGATGGTGCCAAGACGCTCGTCCTGCACGGCGAAAGCGCGGAGAAATTCGTCGTGTCGGCGCGGCTCTCCGGCGCGCGCAACGACCGCAACGGGCTGGCGCTGTTCCTCGTCGATGCGACCGCGCCCGGCGTTTCGGTGCGCGGCTATCCGACGGTCGACGGCCTGCGTGCCGCGGAAGTAATTTTAAGCAACGTGCGCGCCGAAGCCACCGCGGCAATCGGCGAACCCGGCGCCGCCTTTCCGCTGATCGAACGCATCGCAGATGTAGCGATTGCCGCGCTGTGCGCCGAGGCGGTCGGCGCCATGACGGCGATGCAGGAAACCACCGTCGAGTACATGAAGACGCGCAAGCAATTCGGCGTCACCATCGGCAGCTTCCAGGTATTGCAGCACCGCGCGGCCGAAATGCTGATCGCGGTCGAGCAGGCGCGCAGCATGGCGATGCTGGCGACCATGATGGCAGACGAGCCGGACGGTCGCGAGCGGCGTCAGGCGATTTCGGCGGCGAAGGTGCAGATCGGCCGCTCCGGCCGCTTCGTCGGCCAGCAGGCGATCCAGATCCACGGCGGCATCGGCATGACCATGGAAGCCAAGGTCGGCCATTATTTCAAACGCGTGACGATGATCGACACGCAGTTCGGCGATGCCGATCATCATCTTGGCATCGTCGCCGGCGGCGGCGGTCTGGTCGCGGCGTAAATAAAAAAGCGCCGGCGAGTGTCGTCGCCGACGCCGCTGTTTGATTGCCGTTCCGCCGCGATCAGGCGTGCTGCGGCTGCTTCGCCAGTACCGGATAGTCGGTATAACCCTTCGGCCCGGGCGTGTAGAACGTGTTAAAGTCAGGTGGGTTGAGCGCCGCGCCAGATTGCCAGCGCTCCACGAGGTCGGGGTTGGCAAGGATCGGCTTACCCACGGCGATCAGGTCGCCCCGCCCCGCGGCGAGATCAGCCTCGGCGCGAGCGGCGTCGTAGCCGCCGGAGAGGATAATCGCTCCCTTGAATTCCTTGCGGAACGTATCCTTGATCGACTGCGGTACTGTCGGAGCACCCATCGACGAGTGGTCCACGAGGTGAACGTAGAGCAGGCCCACGCGGTTGAGCTCGCGGGCGAGATAGGTGTAGTCCGCCTCCATCTCCGGATACGGCGGCAGATCGTTGAAGGCGCCATACGGCGACAGGCGGATGCCGACCTTGTCCTTGCCGATCGCCGCGATCGACGCCGCGGCGACTTCGAGCCCAAAGCGCGCCCGGTTCTCGATCGACCCGCCGTAGGAATCGGTACGCTTGTTCGAGGTCGGGCGGATGAATTGCTCGATGAGGTAGCCGTTGGCGCCGTGCAACTCGATGCCGTCGAAGCCGGCGGCCATGGCGCTCTTCGCGGCGTGCACGTACTCGCCGATGGCGGTCTTGATGTCCGCCTCCGTCATGGCTTTCGGCACCGGATGAGGCTTCGGCCCTTCAGCGTCGGTATACATTTCGCCGGCGGCCGCGATGGCCGACGGACCAACGACGACCGCACCGGCCGGCAGATTGTTCTGGTGGCCGATTCGCCCGGTGTGCATGAACTGCACGAAAATCTTCGTGCCCTTGGCGTGAACCGCATCCGTCACGTGCTTCCAGCCCGCCACTTGCGCGGCGGAGAAAAGACCGGGGATGCGCGGATAGCCGAGTCCGTTGGGGGACGGCGAAGTCCCTTCGGTAATGATCAGACCCACCGACGGCGCGCGCTGCGCGTAATATTCGACCATCAATTCGTTCGGCACGTTGCCGGTCGCGCGACTGCGCGTCAGCGGCGACATGACCAGACGGTTCTTGAGCGTAAGTGAACCCAGCTTGGTTGGTGAAAACAACAACGACATCGATTGCCCTCCAGAATTTCGGAAAAAACCCGGCACGAGTAAGTCCTATCTGGGTAGCATTTTCGCCAGGCGCAAGCACGCGCCCGAGACGGACCGTGGGCCGGCGGCGCAGGCCGCGGCCAAACGATCGGCGCGTGAAAAAATTGTTGCGGCCAACGCCTTGAAGCGAGAACGATCTTTCGCTCCATACTTCGGTGGCAGCAGTTTGCATGGCTGAAATTTATTTTTGCCAGTACCCTTTATGTAACCGCGATTTTTGAGGTTTTTTGTTCTTGCCGGTACCCTTGATGTAACCGCGATTTTCGAAGATTTGGTGAAAACTGCAATCGTCGAAATGTTCGGCGTCTACGATGTCATTGCGCGCGGCGAAAAATGACACTCAGATTATTGGCGGCCATCGGTATCGTTTCAGCAAGCGTCAAACCGCGGCGTCTCGCCAACGCAGCCACGTCGCCGAGATCGCGGATGCCCCACGCAGGATTCCTCCCGCGCAGGTTGGCATCGAACTCCTCGTTGGTCGGCGCGGTGTGACGTCCGTCGATTCGAAACGGACCGTACAAATAGAGAATGCCGCCGGCCGGCAATATCCGCTCAGCGCCGGCGATGAGACCTTCGCATGCGGCCCACGGCGCAATGTGAATCATGTTGCAATTGACGATCGCATCGGCGCGGTCGATCGGCCAATGCGCGGCGGTCACGTCGAGCCGCACCGGCGCGCGCAGGTTGGGCGCTCCGGAATCCGCCGCAAACGCAGCAACGCTCGCCAGCGCTTTGTCATCCATGTCGCTCGGCTGCCATGAAACCGACGGCAAGCCGCTCGCGAAAAAGGCGGCATGCTCGCCGCTGCCGCTCGCCACCTCGAGCACCAGCCCGCGCGGCGGCAACACGCGCCTGAGCACGTCGAGGATCGGCTCGCGATTGCGGGCGACGTGCGGATGGTGCAGACGCGGATCGGATGCCTCGGACATCGCGTGTGTCCCTCGTTCAACGGATGACGGCGCGCAGCACGTTCGATCAGTCGGAGCCGTCCGACGTATAAACTGAAACACCGACGATCGGATCGATCGGGTCATTCCACGGCTGCTGTTCGATCATGCGGCGGGTGTCCGCGTATCCGGCCTGCCAGCGCGCCTGGATCGCGGCGCTCGAAAAATCATAGTCGCGCGCATTGGTTTCGCCGTCGATCGGTTCGGCGTTGATCTCGATGAGATGCATGGCGGTCGCGCAGCCCCAGCTCGCGAGCTCTTTGACTTCGGGCGTGCTTTTGCGCTCTTCGGGCAGCAGGCTGACGAGTTCGCGCACGATGTGGCGCATGCGGTGAAGCTGCATCTGGCGTGCGATGTGAGCCCGGGAGCGGCTGCCGAACAGGATGTCTTTCTCGCGCATGAAAACCTGCGCGATGGATTCCGGCTCCGGCCCGCGCGAGTGCCAGATCTGCACCGCGAAGACCACCGAGCTCTTTCGCGGGTTGTCGTCGAACACCACCTCGATCGGGGTGTTGGAATAAATGCCGCCGTCCCAGTACGACTCGCCGTCGATACGGACTGCCGGAAACGACGGCGGGATGGCGGCCGAGCCGAGCACGTGATCGAGAGCGATCGTCTCCTGCTTGCTGTCGAAATAACGTATCTGGCCGCTGCGCACATTGACGAGGCCGAGAGTAAATCTCGGCGTCCCCTCATTGACCAGATCGAAATCGACGAGCTCCGGCAGAAATCTCTTGAGCGGATCGATGGAATAAAGCGCGGCGCGCTCGATGCCGACCTCGGCCTCGACGCCCCACGCCAGCGCCGGGTTGGGCCGATAGAAACCCGGCACGCCGGCGACGAGCGACGTGAAATGGCTCAATCGGCCGGGAAGCCGCGTCTCGACGTGAGTCCAGAAATCCCGCAGCCGCTCAAGCCGGCGTCCGACTTCATTGCCGGCGATGATGGCGCCGTTGATGGCGCCGATCGACGTACCGATCACCCAGTCGGGCTCGATGCCGGCTTCATGAAGGGCATGGTACGCGCCGGCCTGATAAACGCCGGGCGCGCCACCACCCTGCAGGACGAGCACAACCTGGCCCGGAACCTCCGCCGGCTCTGTCGCAGCACCGCCCGCCGCCTCGGGAAAATTGTCGCCTAATTTCATCTGCCCGCAGCTATTGCAAACGCGCCAGGTTCCGGCCGCCACAAATGCCCAGGGCGCAACCTTCCACCCTGATCGTTCTGCCGTCGAGTTCCAGGAGATGCCCCGGATAGGTCTTGCCGTCTTCCACGTTGTAGAGCCAGCCCGACCATTTGCCGACGCCGTCAGGTATCATGGAATAAAGGACGGCGACACCGACCAGCGGCTGGCCGCGCTTGCCGGGATCGGGATTGTGTCTGTCGGTCCAGGGCCCGCCGGTCTCCGGATCGACTGGCGCCTTGGGAACCGCCACCCTCGCGCAAAGCGCTGCGCCGCACGGGGCCACGCGAACCTTGACGCCGTCCTCCGCCAGCCAGAGTCCCTTCGGATCGGCGAACGCCGTCCCTGCACCGGACATGACGAATAGCGCCACCGCGGACACGCCGAATAATTTCTGGAACCTCATCGAAACTCTCCCATTGCTCTGTCCCGGCAAAGACGACAAAAAACGAAACAACTAATTGATTGTAGATAATATCGTGACGCGCCGCCGATATGTGACCGGCGTCACCATTATGTGAAGGACAAAGCGAAACCAGATTGGCGTCGGCGCCGGCGGCGGTTTCATCGTCGCGATCCTTAAAATCTCAGGATGGTCCGCAGGCCGACGACGAGGGCATTCGGGATCGCGGTCGCGCCACTCGGATCGCGCGGATTGGCGACGTTGCCGCCCGGATGAATGATGTATTGCAGATCGGGCTGCAGCGACAAATTCGGCGCGAGCTGGGCGCGATACGTCAGCTCGATCGTTGTTTCGTAATCTGGAATTGGCGTCGGCATGCCGGTGGTTGCAACGACGTCGCCATAGAGCGCCGCCACCTGCGGCGAGACGCGGCCGTACGCGACGGCAAGACCGACCTGGTCGTTCGGCCGTGACTCGATAAGGCCGCGGAAGGTCAGTCCGGCGTCCCCATAAAGACTGACGGCATTGCGATCGTCCGGCGCCACCGACACCCGCATGAAGCCGCTGAGCGCGCGCCCGCCGGGACCACCGGGGACGCGCCAAAGCATTTGATCGATGACGCCGTAGGCGATGACATCGCCGGAATGCTGCAAGGCCGGCGCAGGCACGGCCGGCGATCCGGCCAGGCTGCCGACAAGTTGCTCGGTGTACTGGCCGGTCAGAACCATGGCGCCGAGCTTCACGGTTCCAGGCAAGCCGCCGCCGCGCGTCGGCCCACCCGCCACCTGTTGCTGCGTTTGTGAACCGTTGCCTTCCTGGTTCGGATCCTGCTGATCCTGACGCCGCGCCGCCTGATTGTAGGCATAGGCCACTTCGCCGATCAGCAGCGGCGGATCCCGTACGCGGAAGGCAAGCCCGTAGGGATCGCTCGACACCGGATTGCCGGCACTGGCGCCAACGCCGGCGGGATCGCCGTCGAAGACCGCCGCGCGCAACGTGAGTTGCTCGGTCGGCATCCACGCCAGCCGAATCCCCGGCGCTCCTATCGGGTAGTTGGGGCCACCACCCGGAAGGTCCTGCGAGGTCAACAGCGGCCACCCGTCGGTGGCGTTGACGAACAGATTGGCGTTCTGGCTCACCAGAAATTCCTGCGCCGCGGTGAACTGGCCGACACGCACATTCGCGTTACTGCCGATTTTTTGTTCGATCCAGAGATTGAACAGCCGAACCGACGGCGGCGCCTCTATGGTGCTCACGGTCGCCAGACTTTGCACATCGTGAGCGCCGAACTGGGTGCCGAAGATTTCATGGATGCTGGCGTGAAAACTCGCGCCGGACCAGCCCGTGAGCTTTTCGAGATCCGCGTCGATGAGCTGGCCGAAGCGGCCGTCATATCCCAAGCCCCGGACGACGCCGCCGGAAGGATCGCCGAACGCGTCGCCGTAATAGCTGAAAGTGAATTTAAGCCCGGCCTGTTCCAGTTGCGTGCGCCACCCTCCGGTGTCCGTCAGCTGGCGAAGCGCTTCGGGCACGGAAGGCCATGTTGGGTTCGGCGCATCGCCGGCGGCCGCGGCCAATTCCGGCAGCAGTACGCTCGGCAGGAGAGCGACGGCCGCTAGCGCAGCAACGACGCAGCGGTGGCGGTATCGCCGTGGCCGGGACCATTGCGCTTTTCCGCGCGCGTCCCGCCGGTTTCGACCGCAATCAATAAACACGTACACGATCAGACCCAGTGGCGCACGACAGGAGCACAACAACAGCTTCGGCGGCCACGCCAATCGGTCCGCCTCAAGCCCAACCCCGCAATTCTAGCGCACCATGACCGGGGCAATGTGACGACCCGACGATGCGACGGCAAACCCGGCGGCATCGCCAGCCCGGCGGTGCCTCGGCTGCGGTTATGGATTGGAATTCGCAGGCGGGGACAGCCGTGAAATGAACACGAGAACTTCCGTTCCGGGATCGTGCGCGCGGAGCGTGAGGCTGCCGTTCAACTGTTGGGCAAACGCGCTGATCATCCGCATGCCCAGCCCCTTCGCCTTGCGAAAATCAAAGCCGGGCGGCAACCCTTTGCCTTCATCCCGCACCGAAATCGAAAATTTGTCTTCCCCGGCCGCGGCGACCGTGACCCAGATTTTTCCGCCGGACTCGCCGGGATAGGCGTACTTCGCCGCGTTCGTGATCAATTCGTTGACCATCAATGCCGACGAAATTGCCCGGTCGGTGGAAATGACAATGCCGTGCTCCGCGGTCGTATGAATCTCGCACTGCGCGACGCTGGTATCGAGATCCTTGCAAACAGCTTCGATGTATTTCCCGACATCCATCCATTCGATGTCGCCACCGATGTATAATTGATCATGGGCCCTCGCGATGGCGGTCACGCGGCGCGAAGCATCGCCGAGGAACTGCGTGAGATTCTCGTCATCGATTTCACCCGCTTGCAGCTGAAGCATGCTGGCGACGATCATCAGGCTGTTCTTTACCCGGTGGTTCATCTCCCGCAGCAGAAACTGGTGACGTTCCAGCGCGGCCTTGAGGTTGCGTTCGTGACGTTCGCGCTCGATCGCCATGCCGAGGATGTTGGCGGCGCCCTGCAGGAACGCGAGGTCTTGCTCGACGAACTCATCCTCGGATCGGCTGTCGACCTCAAGAACGCCGTACGGCCGGCCGTCGCCCTGCAGGATGACATTCATCGCGCGATGAATGCCGTGCCGCTGGAGAATTTCAGGCGTTCGAAATCGCTCCTCGATTTCGAGGTGGTTGGAAATGACCGGCTTGCCGGTGCGCAGCGCGAAACCGGCGGGGGAAGCCAGGTCGGCGCCGATGCTGGCGACGCCGACGACATCGGGACCCCAGCCGACACCGGCGCGGACAAGAAACCGGTTTTCGGACGGAATATGCTCAAGAACCTTGCAGAATTCGGTACCCAGCCCCTCGGCGGTCAGTCGCGCCGTATCGGCGACCAGCGTATCGAACGCGGCGCCCTGCAGCGCGCTCACCCCGAGTTCGGCGAGTATTTCCTGCTGCCGGATGCGCTGTCGCAAGGCGCGATGGGTTAGATCGGGGGCGTCTTCTCCCTGCGGCTTCGGTTCGATGATCGGCTTTTCGCCGTCAGATGGGGACATCAGGCAAACCGAACCTCGCGATTCCCCTCAAAGCGGCGATCCACGGTCATAACTTGAATAGTGTACCGAGAATGCAATCGGTCACCAATAGTCCGCTTCGGGCGGTTTTGGCGGCGCCTTTCCAGCGGCAGTGAAGTTGAATGGTGGCCAGAGGCGGACCCGCGGACTCGAACGCGAGCCCGCTCCGGTGCCGTCAGTGACGCCGCCGCATCAATGGGTCATCTCGAAGCCGACCGTGATACGCACATGCAGCGTATCCTCGCCTGCTGCGATCGGCACCGACGCCGCCATCGCTGCCGGCATGCGCAGCGCCGCCTTGGCAAATGGCGGCGTGTAGTCGGTGTCTTCCGTGATCCAGGCGACGCTGCCAAGGCTCAGGCCGGATGCCTGGGCGTACAGTCCAGCCTTGCGCCGCGCGTCGGCGACTGCAGCCTCGCGCGCGCGATCAAGCTGTTTGGAGGTATCGGAATGCAGAAATTCCACGCTGCCGGCGTCGGTCGCGCCCGCCGTGATCAGCCGGTCGAGAATGTCGCCGACCTTGTCGATCGCGCGGATCGTGAGGCTGACCTGATTTGAAACGCTGAAGCCGGACAGTTTCTGTTCGGTGCCGGGCTGCGGCGTGACATAGACCGGCGCCACCGAAAACCGCGAGGTCTGAATGTCTTTTTGCTCGATCCCAGCGCCGAGGAGCGCGGCGACGATCGCCGCCATCGTCTTCGAGTTGGCGTCCGTTGCTTCCTTTGCGGTCTTGGCCCGCGTCGTCACGCCGCTCCTGATGCTGGCATAGTCCGGCGCCACGGTGACGCTGCCCTCTCCGATGACGACGACGAGGCGCCGGTCCGGCGGCCATTGCGATGACTGCGCCTGCGCCGGGATGGCGGCCGGAATGGCGGCAATGAGTGCGGCGGCAATGGTTACGGCAGCGGCTCGCGCAAAGAGGCGATCCGCCAATGGCGCGGCAAGGCGCGACACAGCCTGTGTGGCGTCCGTGAAGATGGTCATGATTGTCCCTTTTGATCGTTTTGCAAAACCAGCCGGCGCTTGGTCTAAGGAGGCAATGTGGCGGAGCGCTGACGTTAAGCCTTGGGCGATGTTGCCCGACATTGGTCCGCTTTTTAGCTACAATCCCGGAGCGAAGGTCCGGAAGGCGCACGGTCCGGGTTGCGGCAGGCGTGGGCCGACGCCACGTATCCTCAAAGCGTGAGGGATCGGATGACGCTGGCAGACGTTCTTTTCGACGAAGACGCACGACCGCCTTCGCGGCCGCGGGAGCGTCGTATGACCGGGGCACCCCGGGGTTAAGCGATGCAGTTTGGCAGCGAAACCGCTCCAAGCCGGCGCGATCTTCTGTCGCTGATCGGCACGATCGCCGGCAGCACGGCGATGTATCACGCCATGACGAGCCTCGGGTTTGCGGCGGACTCCGCCTACCGGGGGCCGATCAAGCTCTCCGGCGACGTGCGGGGCGCATCCGTCCTGGTTCTCGGCGCTGGTCTTGCCGGCATGACGGCCGCGCTGGAGTTGCGCAACGCCGGCTACAAGGTTCAGGTCCTGGAATTCAATCGCCGTCCGGGAGGCCGTAACTGGACGTTGCGCGGCGGCGACACCTTCACCGAACTCGGCGGCTTCAAGCAAACCTGCGAATTCGAGGAAGGGCTTTATCTCAATCCGGGGCCGTGGCGGATTCCCTATCATCATCGCGCCATTCTCGATTACTGCAAAAGGCTCAACGTCGCGCTCGAGCCGTTCGTCCAGCTCAACCACAATGCCGTTCTGCATGCGTCGGGCGCGTTCGGCGGAAAGCCGCAGCGCATTCGTGAAATCAAAGCGGATTTCGAGGGCCAGGTCGCCGAGTTGCTTGCCAAGGTGACCACGCAAAGCAAGCTGGACGAGGCCGTATCAAAGGAAGACCGGGAAATCCTGCTGCAAGCACTCAAATCGTGGGGCGCGTTGGACGACAATTACGCCTACAAGGCCAACCTGATTTCGGGAGAATATCGCGGTTACGCCAAGCCCGCCGGCGGCGGCCTCGACGCAGAGCCCGTCCCCGGTGAACCGATCGCTCTGTCCGACATCCTCAAGTCGCGGCTGTGGCGATATCTGCAAACCTTCTCGCTGCACACGTTCCAGACCACGATGTTCCAGCCGGTCGGCGGCATGGACATGATCGGCAAGGCGTTCGGCAGGGAACTCGGCGATCTCATTCGTTACGATTCAAAAGTGACACGGATCGCGCAGGGCGAAGACGGCGTCACCGTCAGCTACGTCGATGCCGCCGACCCCGCAGTCGTACAGGTGGCGAAAGCCGACTGGTGCGTCTGCACCATTCCGCTCTCCATTCTCAGCCAGATCCCGACCGATGTCGGTACGCGCATGAAGGCCGCGATCGACTCGATACCCTATCTGTCGGCGATCAAGATCGGCTTGCAGTTCAAGCGCCGGTTCTGGGAGGAAGACGAGGCGATCTATGGCGGCATCAGCTACACGGATTTGCCGATCCGGCAGATTGGCTATCCCAATAGCGGCTTTAATCGCACCGGCCGCGGCGTGTTATTGGGCGCCTACATCATCGAGGGATCGAACTCGTACGAATTCACCTCGATGACGCCTGCCGAAAGGGTCGCGCGCGCTGTCGCTTTGGGTTCCCGCGTTCATCCGCAGTATCCGGCCGAGTTCGAAAACGGCATCGCGGTGGCATGGCATCGCGTGCCGTTCACCCTCGGATGCGCCGGCTACTGGACCGAGCAGAAGCGCGTCGAGCATTACAACGACCTGTGCCAGATCGACGGGCGGATCGTGCTCGCTGGCGAACATGCTTCCTACATTCCGGTGTGGCAGGAGGGCGCGATCCTCTCCGCGCTCAACGCCATCACGCGGCTACACGAACGTGTCGTCAAAACCTGAAGCCAAGTCATCCCATTCCATGACACCTGAAGCCATATCACCGAGGCGGGTCCAACCAGTGCGGCGCAAGTTTTCTCCATACGGCATCACGCTGCTGTTCGCCGTCCCGGCGATGCTGGCGTTTCTTCTGCTCGCCGTCCTCGCGACGCTGGAGCAACTCGCCGCCCAGGGTTCTCCCCCACCTCTGAGCGTCGGCTTTGCCTTTTCCGAACAAAGCGGCGAAGCGCTCTACGCCAATGTCTGCCAGGCCTGCCACATGCCTGACGGCAAGGGTGCGACCGGCGCCGGGACGTATCCGTCGCTCGCGGGCGACAAGGCGCTCGAGGCCGCGGGCTATCCGGTGTTCGTTGTCGTCAACGGACTGCACGGGATGCCCCCGGTAGGCATCATGATGAGCGACGAGCAGGTCGCGGCCATCGTCAACTATGTGCGGACGCATTTCGGCAATGACTATCGCGATACCGTGACGGCGGAAAACGTCAAAGCCGTCCGCCATTGAAATGGCGCCACAACAAGCGGAGCAGACCATGAAGACCGGACCGGCCGTTGCCCTGATCGCACTCCTTCTTGGCGGCGGCGCCGCGCAGGCGGAGGTGGTGAGACATCCCATCCCGAATTCAAATTTCCCGATCGCCCAGTCGGTGGAAGTCTCCGGCAACGTCAAAACCTATTATGTCAGCGGCCAGGTGCCGCCGGTCGTCGACAAGGACGCCGATCCAAAAAGTCCGCAGGCCTATGGCGACACCAAGACGCAGACCGTCGGCGTCCTCACCAGGATCAAGGGCATTCTCGAAGGGCTCGGGCTGGGCATGGGCGATGTAGTCAAGATGCAGGTTTTCCTCGTCAACGACGCGCACGCACCGATGGACTTCAAGGCCTTCATGGAAGGATACACGCAGTTCTTCGGCGGCGATCAGCCGAACCTGCCGGCACGCGCCGTGGTCGGCGTCTCCGGTCTCGCCAATCCGGGTTTTCTGGTCGAGATCGAAGTCGTTGCGGTCAAGGACGTGAAGTAAAGGCCGCGCGCCGGTGCCGCCGGCCTTGCTGGAAGTGCCCAACCGTTGCAAATTTGACCGGATGTAAGAAACGGACTTGAGAAATGAAAATATCGCGTCGCCTGCTGCCGCTCCTGGCGCTCACGCTTTGCCTATTCGCTCCGGTCGCGCAGCCTCCCGTCGCGCTTGCGGATACCCTGCCGCTGCCCGGCAATCTGACCGACCTGAACTCCGACGAGGGCGAGCGGTACTTTCTCGAAAGCGGTGCGTTCGCCACCTATTTTTCGATCGCCGACAATTTCGTGACGCAGAAGACTCAAGCTTATTGCGGCGTCGCGAGCATCGTCATGGTTCTCAACGCGGCGGGCGTGCCGGCCCCGACCAGCCCGGAATATCAGCCCTATCACGTCTTCACCCAGGACAATGTTCTGGACGAGCGCACGGACGCCGTGCTGCCGCGCGATGTGCTCGCCCGCCAAGGCATGACGCTCGATCAGCTCGGCGGGCTTCTCGCGCTCCATCCGGTGACGATCGAGGTCCATCATGCCGCCGACGGCAGCCTCGACGCCTTCCGCGCCGCCGCGCGCGACTATCTCGCGTCGAAGGATCATTTCGTGGTCGTGAACTATCTGCGGAAAGCGATCGGGCAGCAGACCGGAGGCCATATCTCGCCGCTCGCGGCCTACGACGCCAAGGCGGACCGGTTTCTCATCCTCGACGTCGCGCGCTACAAATATCCGCCAGTCTGGGTAACGGCGTCCGACTTGTTTGACGCCATGAACACGACCGATGCGTCGAACGACAACAAGACGCGCGGCTATGTTCTCGTCGCCAAGCCCCCCGGCGCGACGCCGACGCCGGTGCAGTGACAGCACTGTGGCGCGCGACGCGAGCGTAGTCCGGTTCATGAAAAATCCTTCCCGCCGCAGGCTGACGGCGCTCGCGCTTGGCGGCTTGCTTGCGCTGCCGCTTCTGTCTCCGTTGTTGATCCCCCTGGCGCGGGGCGACAGCGGCTTGGCTCCCGACTTCCCGCGCGCGCCGGCCGTCACCGCACAGAACGGCATGGTGGTGGCGCAGGAAAGGCTGGCGGCGCGCGTCGGCGCCGATGTCCTGCAAAAAGGCGGCAACGCGGTCGACGCGGCAGTGGCGGTCGGCTTTGCCATGGCCGTAACCTATCCGCGCGCCGGCAATCTCGGCGGCGGCGGTTTCATGGTCATCCATCGTTCGGGCGGCGAGGAAACCACCATCGACTATCGCGAGGCCGCGCCGCAGGCGATCAACGACAAATCGTTTCTCGACGCACAGGGCAACGCTGACCCGCAAAAATCCCGCGATTCGGCGCTCGCCATCGGCGTGCCCGGGACGGTGGCGGGTCTCGCCTTCGCCCTGGAAAAATACGGCTCCGGAAAATTCTCGCTGGCCGATCTGATTGCGCCGGCGATCGCGCTGGCGCGCGACGGCATTGAGGTCGCCGACGATACGGCAGACACGTTGCCGATCGAGCGCGCCCGCCTCGCCCGCTGGCCAGCCACGGCGCAAATCTTCCTGAGAGCCGATGGCTCGGTACTCGCGCCGGGCGACCGCCTGGTCCAAACCGATCTCGCCACCACGCTCGAAGCGGTCGCCCGCGGCGGGCCGCACGCGTTTTATGAAGGCGACATCGCGCAAAAGATCGCCGCCGGGGTGCAGGCGGCCGGCGGCGTCATGACCGTCGACGATCTCAAGGGCTATCGCCCGGTCGAACGAGAGCCGGTGCGCGGCACCTATCGCGGCTACGGCATCGTCTCGATGCCGCCGCCGTCGTCGGGCGGCGTCGCGCTGATCGAGATGCTCAACATTCTGGAAGGCTACGATCTGACTAAGGCGGGAGAGACGCAGGCGCTGTTCCTGATGATCGAAGCCATGAAACGGGCTTACGCCGACCGCGCTTTCTTCCTCGGTGATCCCGACGTAGTGAAGGTGCCGGTCGAGCGTCTGACGTCGAAGAGTTATGCCGCCGAGTGGCGCGCCGGCATCGATCCGGCCCATGCCACTGCGGCGCGCGACATTCACCCGACCGCGGCGCCGCTTCCCCACGAGGGCCACAACACCACGCACTTCTCTGTCGTAGATCGTTTCGGCAACGCCGTCTCCAACACCTACACGCTCAACTTCAGCTATGGCGTCGGCCTGGTTGCCGCGGGCACCGGCGTCCTGCTCAACAACGAGCTCGACGACTTCGCCGCCAAGGCGGACGCGCCGAACGCTTACGGCCTGCTTGGCTACGCCGCGAACGCGCCCGGGCCCGGCAAGCGGCCGCTATCGTCGATGACGCCGACTATCGTGCTCAAGGACGGCAAGCCGTTCCTCGTCACGGGGTCACCCGGCGGCAGCCACATCATCACCGTGGTTCTGCAAGTCGTCACCAACGTGATCGACCGCGGCATGAACATCGCGGACGCGGTCTCGGCGCCGCGCGTGCACAATCAATGGATGCCCGACAAGGTGTTCGTCGAGCCCGGTATTTCGCCCGAGCTGATCGCGGCGATCGAGGCGCGCGGCGACGCCGTCACGGTGCAGCGGCGGACCACGTCGGCCAACTCGATCCTGGTCACCCCTTCGGGTTTTGTCGGCGCCGCCGATCCGCGCACCCGCGGCGCGTTGGCGGCGGGATACTGACGGGCTATTGATAACGTCCGCCCGGCGAAAAGCGCGGGCGGCGCGACAAAAGTCAATAAGCCGAGCTGAACAAGCTACGGGCAAACAAACCATCGGGGGGACGCATGAACGGCCAGGGACCCATCGCGACGCTACGGATCGGCCTGATCGGTTCGGGCTTCATCGCGAGGTTCCACCTTCAGGCGCTGGTGTCGGTCCGCCATGTAACCGTGACGGGAGTCTACAGCCCGACAGCCGCCAACCGCGAAGCGCTCGCGGCGGAAGCAAACGCCCTCGAACTCGGTCCCTGCCGCGCGTTTTCTTCGCTCGAGGCCATGCTGATTTCCGGCGAGGTCGATGCGGTCTGGATCGGCGTGCCGAATTTCGCCCGGCTCGACACCATGCGCGAGATCAATCGCCTGGCGAAAGCCGGCTGGACCAAACTGATCGGCGTCGCTTGCGAAAAGCCGCTCGGGCGCACGCTTGCCGAGGCTCGAGAGATGCTGCGCCTCGCCGAAGACGCCAAGCTCCTGCACGGCTATCTGGAAAATCAGGTTTTCTCCAGCGCCGTTCAGCGCGGCAAGGACATCGTGTGGCGGCGCGCGGTACCGATCTGCGGGCGCCCCTATCTGGCGCGCGCGGCCGAGGAACATGGCGGACCGCATATGCCGTGGTTCTGGCAAGGCCAGCGCCAGGGCGGCGGCGTGCTTTCCGACATGACGTGCCACAGCGTTGAGGTCGGCCGCTACCTCCTGACCAAGCCCGGCGCGCCGCGCGGCGATCTGAAACTCATCAGCGCCAGCGCCACGATCGGCAATCTGAAATGGACGCGGCCGGAATACGTGGCGCGGCTCAAGCGCATGATGGGACCGGAGATCGACTACGCCGCACGGCCGGCCGAGGACTTCGCACGCGGCGCGTTGACCTTCCGCGACGCCGACGGCCACGAGGTCATGGTCGAAGCCACCAATTCGTGGGCCTATGTCGGCGCCGGCCTGCGCATCGTGATCGAACTTTTGGGGCCGGAATATTCCATGGAATTCTCCTCGCTCAACACCGGACTGAAAGTGTTCCTGTCGCGGGACGTGTCCGGCGGTCAGGGCGAGGATCTGGTGGAGAAGCAGAACGCCGAGCAGGGTTTGATGCCGGTCGTCGAAAACGAGGCCGACATCTACGGCTATGTCGGAGAGAACCGGCACATGGTCGAGGCGTTCCGGCATCGGCGCCGGCCGATCGAGACTTTCGAGGACGGCGTCGCCGTCGCCGAAATGCTGATGGCGCTCTATCGCTCCGCCGAGCTCGGCCAGGTGGTGAAATTCCCGGCGCCGGAGCTGGAAGGCTACGTGCCGCCGGTGGCGCGGGTCTGAGGCGCTTTCAACGTTCAGGCTTTGGCGGCGTCGAGGCCGAGCAGCTTCATGGCATTCTGCTTGAGGACAAGCGGCTTCACGTCGGGCTTGATGTCGAGCTTGTCGAAATCGCTGAGCCAGCGATCCGGCCGGATCACCGGCCAGTCCGAACCAAACAACATCTTATGCTTCAGGAGCGTGTTGACGTAGCGGACGAGAATTGGCGGGAAGTATTTGGGCGACCAGCCGGAGAGGTCGATATAGACGTTTGGCTTGTGCTGCGCGACCGCCAGCGCCTCCTCCTGCCAGGGAAACGAAGGATGCGCCAGGATGATCGGCATCTCGGGAAAATCGACCGCGACATCGTCCATATACATCGGGTTGGAATATTTCAGCCGGATGCCGGCGCCGCCCGGCATGCCGGAGCCGACGCCGGTCTGACCGGTGTGGAACAGCGCCGGAAGGCCCGCTTCCGCGATCGCCTCGTAGAGCACGTAGGCGCTGCGGTCGTTCGGATAAAAGCCCTGCATCGACGGGTGAAACTTGAAGCCGCGAATGCCGAACTCGCGAATGAGCCGCCGCGCTTCCCGGGCGCCGGTTTTTCCTTTCGCCGGATCGATGCTGGCGAACGGGATCAGAACGTCGCTGTTGAGCGCGGCTTTTTCGGCGACTTCCTCGTTCGGATAGCGGCGATAGCCGGTCTCCCGCTCGGCATCGACGGGAAAGATCACCGCCGCGATTTTGCGCTCGCGGTAATAGCTCGCCGTCTCCTCGATGGTGGGGCGATTGTTCGGCTGATTGAAATACGCCGCCATCGCGGTCTGAAGCTCGTCGTAGCCGTCGTCGGGATGGGTGCCGCACGGCTCCTCCGCGTGGGTGTGCACATCGATCGCCACCAGCTCGTTGATGTTCACGCGGCGCTCCCCGGTTTCCTGATGCGCCGTCGATAGTGGAGCATCTGGACGCGGCCGATGCAACGGCTCACGCCCGCAGCGCGGCCAGCACTTCGTCGGGACGCTCGCTCATCAGCATGTGACCGGCGCCCTCGATCATGGCGACGCGGCAGCCCGGAATGGCCGCAGCGACGGCCCGGCCGCCCTTGGCCGGAGTCATCATGTCGCGGCTGCCCTGGATCACGACCGACGGGACCGTGACCTTTGCCGCCGCGGCGAGTGCGCCGCCATAGTCGTTGCATGCGGCAAGGTCGGTGAAGATCACCCCCGGCGGCGCGCGTTCAAGCAGACGCTCGGCGCCGCCGAGCATCCACAGGCCGGGCGCGGACGAACCGCCCAGCGTCGCACGATAGCCGTTGCCCCAGATCGAGATCATGTCGACCGCCGCATGATCGTTGGCCTTCGCCGCGCCGAGCAAGTCGTCCGACACGCGCATCGGCGCGGTGGTGGCGATGAGCGCCAGCGCGGTGACTTTGTCCGGGTGGCGCGCGGCGGTTTCCAGCGCCACCAGCGATCCCATCGAATGACCGACAAGACGCGCGGCGGGCGCGCCGGCCGCGGCGATCAGCGCCGCGGTCCAGTCGGCGAGCGCGGCGATGGACGAAAGCGGCGCGCCGGCCGAGCGGCCGTGGCCGGGAAAGTCGGGAGCCAGCACGCCGAAGCCGTGACGCGCAAAAGAGCGCGCGAGCAACGCCCAAACGGAATGGTCGAGCCCAGCGCCGTGCAGAAAGACGATGCACGGCAGCGCCCGATCGAACGTGCGCCCGCCGGTGCCAACGTAGGTCTCGATGCCGTCCACTACGAGGCGCATCGCTCAAGCCTTCTGCGAGGCGCGCAGCGCCTGGCCAAAATCCTCGACGATGTCGCTTGCCGCCTCGAGGCCGACCGAGATGCGCACAAGCTCCTCGCCGACGCCCGCGACGGCGAGCGCGGCGGCGTCCATCTGCTGATGCGTGGTGCTCGCCGGATGAATCACCAAGGTCTTGGCGTCGCCGACATTGGCGAGATGGCTCGCGAGCCGCACCGCCTCGATGAACTTTCGTCCGGCGGCGCGGCCACCCTTGATGCCGAAGCTGATGATGGAGCCGGCTCCTTTGGGCAGCAATTCCTGCGCCAGCGCATGATCGGCATGGGTTTCCAGCGAAGGATGCAGCACCCAATCGACCGCCGGATTCTGCCGCAGGAACGCCAGCACCGCCGCGGTGTTCTCTATGTGCCGCTCCATCCGCACCGGCAATGTCTCCACGCCCAGCAGCAGCTGGAAGGCGTTGGTCGGCGACAGGCAGGCGCCGAAATCGCGCAGGCCCTCGGTCCGCGCGCGCATGATGAAGGCCGACGGGCCGAATTCCTCGGCAAAGACGAGGCCGTGATAGCCCGCATACGGCTCCGTCATGGTCGGAAATTTGCCAGAGGCCAGCCAGTCGAAACGCCCGCCGTCGATAATCGCGCCACCGATCGCGATGCCGTGGCCGCCGATCCATTTGGTGATCGAGTGCATGACGATATCGGCGCCGAGCGCGAGCGGCCGGCACAGAAACGGCGTGGCGAAGGTGTTGTCGATCAGGAGCGGGATGCCGGCCGCATGCGCGATGGCGGCGACCTTCGGGATGTCGAGCACTTCCAGTCCCGGATTGCCGATGGTCTCGCCGATCACCAGCCGAGTGCGTTCGCCGATCGCGGCGCGCAACCCGTCGAGATCGCGCGGCTTCACGAAGCTCGTTGTGATGCCGAAGCGCGGCAGCGTCTGGGTGAGGAGATTGATGGTGCCGCCATAGAGCGACGCCGATGCGACGATGTGATCGCCGGCGCCGAGCAACGTGGCGATGGCGAGGTGCATCGCCGCCATGCCGCTCGCCGTGCACACGGCGCCGACGCCGTCTTCCAGCGCCGCCAGCCGCTCCTCCAGCACCGCAGTCGTCGGATTTGAAATCCGGGTGTAGATGTGCCCGGCGCGCTCCAGATTGAACAGACCCGCCGCATGATCGGCGTCGTCGAACACGTACGAAGTGGTCTGGTAGATCGGGACGGCTCGCGCCCGCGTCACCGGATCGGGATGCTGGCCGGCATGGAGGCTCAGGGTCTCGAAAGCGGGCGGTTTCGGCGCGGGCATGCCTTCCTCGCAAAGACGCAACGGCAGGACGGCAATCCGGCTGGACCGCCGCCCGCAACGCTTCCCATCAAATACCGGGACGCGCAAGCCGGCGGCGTCTCTCGATGTTCCGGAGGATGTTTGTCTTTGGCGCGGACCCGCCGTCAGCGTCCGCGTGCCGTCAGCGTGCGCGCGCCGTCAGTGCGTTCCAGGCCGCGAGAGAGTCCATATAGTCTCTCCAGTGTGCGATCTTCCGGTTTTCGATCCTGATGATCGAGCAAAATCGGTTGTCGTATTTCACGCTCGTCCCAAGAATGGTCCCGTGGACCTCGTATTCGATGACGACAGTCCGATCGTCGTCCGCCTTGTGGACGATCAGCTTGTCGGCGGACTGAAGCTCGATGTTTTCACAATAGCCCCTGAACAGAGCCATCAGGTCGGCACGTCCTCGGACAATCCGGGGCCAGCCGGCGATCTCGTAGAGGACCTCATAAACGATGTCTTCGGCGACGATATCGAAGAAATGCTCGCCCTCGACGCGGTCACCCAGCGCGCCGCGAACCAGATCGAAATAGGGCTTGGCGGGCTTGTAAACATCGTATGTCGGGCTTGGCATTCCATGGGTTTCCATGCGGTTTGAAGCGTCGATGATCGACACGAACGTCGCTAATTTCTGTTCTTCCATTTCCGAAAACCAGGGAGCCGACAGCAGTGGGGCGGGGCTTGGACCGGACTTTTATAATGAGGGTCTCGTCCTCTTCCCGCTGTGCCGCAATAGCTTTCTGTGGACGCCATTTGCGAGGACGGGACAGCCTGTATTCCTCAACTGTATTCTTCGCCACACCGGATCATCTGCCGGCGAGCCGAAATTCGAGGGGCTTCGCGCCGGGATCGTTGGTACGCAACTAGGGGCCGTCCGTAATCCGAAAATCCCTATGACCCCCGGAGGCCAAAATCGGCAAGATCGGCTAATCAATCGATTTATATTGGAGCGGGCGAAGGGATTCGAACCCTCGACCCCAACCTTGGCAAGGTAAGTCCCCGGCTTTGCTTCGAATTGTCGGCCGTTGTCTCGCTTTGTAAAACACCCCTAAATACTGCGTTTCTTGTCGATTGCCGTTGCGCCGATTTGCTGCGCCGTGCGCCATCCTGCTAGCTATGCGCTAGCTAGCGAGTCGGTAGCTAGCAGGCCCCACGGCAGCACTGATGGCAGATCGGCAACGAATCGGATTGCGACAGATACGGGCACTACAGCCGAACCATGCGATATGGGACTCGTCGGTTCCGGGCTTCGGCGCGCGCCGCCAACAAAGTGCGGCCGTCTCCTACGTGCTGTTCTATCGCAATAAGGAGGGTCGCCAGCGGTGGTTCACCATCGGCAGGCACGGCGCACCATGGACGCCAGAGACAGCGCGGGAGGAAGCCAAGAGGCTTCTGGGCGAGGTGGCGCGCAGCGCCGATCCCGCCTCCGATAAACATACCAAGCGGAATGCCAAGACGGTGGAGGAGCTTTGCGACCTATATTTTGGCGACGCCAAAGCTGGTCGTCTCTCGACACGCCGGGTCCAAAAGAAGTCTAGCACGCTAGCGGTCGACTACGGTCGTATCGAGCGACACATAAAGCCGTTGCTTGGTCGCCGGGTTGTAACCGCCGTGACGCGGGAAGACATCGAAACGTTCATGCGCGATGTCGCATCCGGCAAGACCGCTGGGAAGACAAAAACCGCCAAGAAGCGGGGCTTGGCGCGGGTTCGTGGGGGAAACGGAGCAGCAAGCCGCGCCGTAGGGCTGTTGGGTGCGATTTTTACCTATGCGGTACGATCACGAATGCGGTCCGACAACC
The DNA here is from genome assembly GCA_963850245.1 of uncultured Alphaproteobacteria bacterium. Taxonomy (GTDB): domain Bacteria; phylum Pseudomonadota; class Alphaproteobacteria; order Rhizobiales; family Xanthobacteraceae; genus BOG-931. Next base: position 114,083 of record CAWKLA010000011.1, read on the forward strand.
CGGTTCATGGCGTCATGCGTCCCGCCGATGGTAAGCGCGACCGGCGGCTTAGTGACGACGAATATGGGGCTCTCGGACGTGCGCTAAGTAAGGCTGAGAAAGGCAAAATGTGGCCACCGGCAACTGCCGCCACTCGTTTTCTTGCCCTTACCGGCTGGCGCTCCGGCGAGGCAATGTCACTGCATTGGGATGAAATCGACTTTCCAAGGCGAACAGTGAAACTTCGCGATAGCAAGAGCGGGGAGTCCGTTCGCCCGCTATCTCATGCCGCTTGCGACGTGCTCCGCAGCCTAACGCGGTCAGGTAGCTTAGTATTTCCGGCGGCGCGCGGGAGTGGCGACGTGATCCTGTCGGGATACAAAAAGGTATTCAAGAAAATCACCCAACTCGGCGATATCCCCGCCGAAGTAACCCCACACACGCTCCGGCACTCATTCACGTCGTTAGCGGCTGACTTAGGTTATTCCGAACCTGTGATCGCGGCGCTCGTCGGTCACAAGGGCCGCACGATCACTAGCCGATACATCCATAGCGCCGACGCAGTGTTGCTTGCTGCTGCCGACGCAGTGGCAGATCGCACGCTGGAATTAATGGGACAACAAAGACCCAAAGCGAGAGTTGTCGATCTTAAGCAATCAGCGCGCTAGTCGGTCAGGGCTGCAATCACGCATGTTTCCAATTCCCGCAAACCACCAGCTTACGTTCGCTAAAGTCGCGAACCATTGGGCGCGAGAGGTGAGGCCTCAGGTCGCTCCCGCCGAACTGCTGAATGAACTGATAACAGCATGGTGGCGTGGCGATTTGATTGCTAGCGGTACAAAGCGTGCTGATGTTCTGCGCGGCATCTTCAACTCTCGGCCGAACCTCGTTGCTTTTGCGTTTCCTGATTCTCCTGATCCACCGCAAACGGATCAACTGCAAGATGGCAGCGTAGACGTTCTGTGGCTGTGGCTTGTACCGCTACCGAACACCCGGCCAGAAACTTGGGATGACGATAATTGTGTTTATGCGTTCCAAGCCGTGGCCAAGGCGTGGGACGCTAAGCCGAACACTTTTGAACTTTGGTTTCCCGGGCTCATGGCGCTCGAACTCACTGAACCCGAATTTTCGAGATGGATAAACTCACAAGGGAAGCCGACGCCAACGTTTTGGGCGCGTGGCGACGAACGCGCCAATGTGAGAATCTCTAGACCACGACTGACTTACAATGACGCGATCAGCATGGCTCTCGAATTCGTCCGGTCGGCAAGATGCGAAAGTCGACAGTCGACACTGCAGGGGTTCGAAAAGAAAATTCGTGACGCCGGTCTTGTCGCGGACCGTGACGCTGTTATTCGCCCAGCCTACAGGGAGGCTGCTCGCCGCTTGGCCGTCGAAGTAAAACGCGGCCGACCAAGAAAAGCGAAATAAATCGCTGAGAATTAATTCGCCGCGAATTTGCGATTAATGCGCCCATCCGAATCGTGTGGAAGATAGCTCACCATCGCAATTGAGCATGTTCGCTCGCAAAACGATGGTGCTGCATAATGTCCTCGATACCGGACAAGCTCGACGCGCTGCTCACGCGCGACAAAACTGCCGAAGCCCTCACCGAGAGCGGCTACCCGACAAGCCCTAAGACTTTGGCCACAAAGGCGACTAGAGGCGGCGGTCCGCCGTTCCATCGCTTTGGCCCGCGAGTTCTTTACCGCTGGTGCGACGCGCTTGATTGGGCAGAGAAGCGCCTGAGCCCGGCTATGGGCAGTACCTCTGAGGCAGATGCCGCATGAAACGCAACGGCCCGCCGGTAAGCGGGCCGAGCGCAGAAAGGGAATCGGAGGCAGTTGGAGAACTCCTCCTTACCCGATCTGACCAAGGCCCCGCAACTCAGCCAGTATCCGCAGCCAGACCGATCACGCCGACGCCGCCGGTCGCCGCGCTCGCGCGCCTTGAGATTGTCCTCAAGCCCAGAGGCCGTGGCCGCTTCGACGCCTTCTTCGCCGGAGCCAAGATCGTCGCCGCCAGCGAGCAGGCGATCACCGAGGCAGCCCGCGTTTTGTCCCGTAGAGGATACGCTGATGAATTCTTGCTCGTCGCCCGGCATGAAGGTGCAGATCACGACGCCATCTACGGCCCTCTCGGCGTCTGGCGCAGTCTTCGCGTGCGGGAAGATCGAGGAGTGCCCCGGTTTGTCCCGTGGGAGCCGTTCCCTTCGCGCCGGGTAAGAGGCAAGGAGCGCGATATCGAGGCGAGGGGTAGTGGGGATACCCCCGACAGCTACCGCTCACCCAGTAAGCCACCCGGCGCAGAGTCGACGACCTTGCCACTTGTCGAAGCTCAGGCGCAGCCGGTTGAACAGGGCGACGTTCGAGGCGTCGAGCGCCCTTCGGCACGACTTCCGCTCACGGGGCCCAGCGAGACCGTCTCATGACTGCGCGGTCGCTCGATCCGCAGGTTGGCGCACCGCGACAATCGCTCTCGCCGCAGGAACGAGCCCTCAATCGGCGCTGGTCCAGAGTTGATCAAGTAGCGGACCGTCGCCAGCGGCGCAGACGGTCGGGTCGTCCGTCCATCGCGACGCTAAGGGTGGCCGAGCTAAATCGTCTCTTCAATGACCGCTACCGTGGAGGCCCACTTCCGGACGACGATGACGGCCGTGATAGCTCTGGAGATTATGATCGATCACCTTGCCATGGTCGCTGATCCCTATTCTCGTATCGAGCAGTGGGCTCGCCGATGGGCCCCATGGCTAGACAGGGCCGAGCTTGAACGCCTAGCTGCGAAAGCCGTCGCCCGTCCTATCAGGTGGACAGCCGACAAACTGGCCGCACGTCTGAACCTGCACATTGAGGAACGTGATCGCTTAAAGATAAATACCATCGGTGCCGTCGATCTGAACGCGGCACAGCGCAAAGTCAGGCGGCGCGAGCGTGACCGGATCGCCAAACAGGCTAAGCGCCGAGACGGCGGTGCGACACCACAGGACCAATCTGCTGCCCGTACCAAGCCGTGGAAGGAAGCAGGCGTCAGTCGGTCTAAGTGGTACGCAGATCGGCGCGCGACCGCGAAACCGTCTCGGCTGGACTGATTCGTCGGCAGTCTTTGGCTGGTTCTAGTGTAGAGGAAACAGTCCAAACCTCTCTTTCCGCCTATTCACCAAGGATAAGTCTCCTGATCCTGATACGGTATTGTTTCAGCCCTCTCCACCTTAGCAAGCCAAACGACATTTCCGCCCGTTGAGCGCGACAACGAATATTCTCGCGATACGAAAACACTGCTTGACGGCCGACAAATAGTACCGCCCGAAAATTAATTCGCGCGACAGGAGCCACAGCCTCTGAGGGAAAGCGCGCGTAGGTCTATGGCGTTGTCGGCGCATCGGTGATGAGCGACTTTCCGAGAGCGGATCAAAAAGAGGAACGACCGAATGTTAGGGCGAAAGCGGATGATGGGGCAACGCCTGATCAGCGCATCTAGTCGTCGAATAGGTCGAGCTTGAGCCGGGCTGGAGAGAAGTCGAGGGAGCTCGACGCTGAACTAAGACGGACTCGTGGGCACCGCGCCTGCTGCGAGCAGATGCGCAGTCACCGAGACGCTCGACGGGGGGACGCGCTCCCTCGACTAGTTGCGCGAACGGGCGACGACTCATCCGAACGCCTGACATTGATGCGCGGAACGTTATGTCGCAGTGCGGAAGCATTGCATCACTGCGCTCGCCACACGACGCCTGACGCGATTACAACCAGCCCGCGCCGATCCTATGTGTCGCTCACTTTGGGCGTCGAAACCACCAGCAGTTCAACTCCTTAAGCTTTCGCGTCGTGGTGGGTCTAGCGCGTTCGAAATCACAAAACACCAAGTAGTCTCGCCGCTCACGAGGAAAGTTATGGCGCTGGACACGATGCCATCAACAAATGTCGCGCTTCTACGTGAGAAGTTTAAGGATTGCGTCCACAGGCAACGGTTATATGTGGACGCAATCCACGACGCGCTCGCGCGCACTCCGATTCCCAGTCACAAAGGCACAAAGCGTACGATAGCCAGCCCGCTGTTGGGCCGTTTGCCGGGAACATGACCGGCGTAGAACAAGCCGGAGGGCACCGGCGGTCGTGGGCTCCGGTCAACACGGACTTCCTAGCACCGCTCAGAACGAAGCGCACTCCAGTAAGTCGCTCGCGCAGGCGGTGGTCGCAAACAAAAACAAGGAGAAGAAGCTCCGCGCCGAAATGCAAAAAGACTTTCGAAACTAAGTTATTGGACCCCGCCCTCATGAAGGAGCGGAACGGGACGCGCGGTCGGCGGGATCGGCTGCGATGTCCCCGCCGTCAGAATGAAGCAGCAAGCAATGGTGTTTACCGGCTGACCCGAACACCGAGATGACTTGCCGATCCCCTGTGTCTGCGTTGGCCCGGCTCCAACCGAAAGCGCTGAAGCCCACTTTGCCCCGCAAGGGCAGAAGTGTGCCCACGAAGAACCCTCACACATGCCACTTGATGAGAAGAGAAAGGACCTGAATGAAGAGACCAGCCAGACGTACTGAAAAGACATTATCAATACGAAATAAGACGGATGGAAAAATCACCGAGCAGATCGATGCAGGCAGTCGCCGCCTACACGGGACCGGTGACGAAATGTCGTCCCGGCAGGGCGCGAGCGCCATCGCAAGCCGGTAGTTGTAAAGAACAAGGCCGTTGAGTGGTTATAGACATCCATAAAGACCGAGACGACATCGACGCGAAGGCCATAGCGAAATACATACGCCGTCAAAGGAAGGCCAAACGCCGTCAGATGTAGATCGCTCGTCCGCAGCAGCAACAAATCGCCGAGCGCAACGCTCCGTTGCTAAACGGATCAACAAAAGGAAGGGCAAGGCTAAACCTTAAAGCTGTCGAAAACTGATGGTGACTCGCAACCAAGAATCAGCGTGATCTGGCTGTCCGACAGTAGGGGGCGGTAGAAAATTCGAGGACAACCTCATGAACCAAGGCGTTGAGACGCGACTTGCGAATTTACGGAGCGCTGCCCGTTGCGGGGCAAAGACCCGAGCCGGTACGCCGTGCCGACGCCCCGCTTTGCGTGGTCGGACGCGATGTCGACTGCATGGCGGTTTGAGCACCGGCGCACCACGCGGTCGAGAAACGGAAATTTTCGCAATGGCGACTGGACGGTAGACGCCATCGAGGAGAGGAAGTGGCTGCGTTCTCTCGTGCAGACCTTTGGGACAACTGGATGACAAACAAGCCGAGCAAGATGCCGACACTGGTAGCAGATCAGCGTCGCCTTCCGCCAGTCCGTGTCAAGCTGGCGCGGCCTGACGGCTACGCCGCACAAACGTACCCGCCTGACGGCGACACCCAAAACTGGTGGCAACGGCTCAATAACGCGCTCGGAACAACGTCGAGCGATTTCGTGAACGCTTCCATGCTCCAGCTTCAGGCTGCGGCTCGCTCGCCTCTTGGCAAAATTTCGGAAACGCACATCAATGCCGCTCTCGCGATGATCGAGGCCGCAGCGCCAAGAGACGAACTAGAAGGCGCGCTCGCTGTCCAGATGGCCTGCTGCCATGCGGCCACTATGGCGATCCTCGCCAAGATGGACAGCGGCTTCGGGACGGAGCGGCGAATTGCGGCGTTTGGATCGACTGCGGCCCGTTTGATGAAGGCGTATGCCACGCAAATGGAAGTTCTCCGACGCCTGCGTTTCGGTGGCCAGCAATTTATGCGCGTCGAGCATGTCCATGTGAACGATGGTGGGCAGGCCGTCATCGGCAATGTACGAACGCAAGCTTCTAGTCAGGATCAACAGAACGATTGCGATTACAACGCAACTCGATAGGAGAAACCGATGTCCACAAATTTTTGTCCGTTGTCAAAAATTCGAGCGGATCAACTCTTCGATGGTCGTCTCGAGGAATTTGATGTTGTTGAACATATCAATCCAGAAGTGACTACTTCCACAAAGAGATGCTTGAGAGATGGCAACAACTATTTGTGGGTGCACATCGGCGAAGACGGCTTCGTCACTTGCTTCACACGATACGCTCCTAATGGATGTCCGAGTAAGACCCTAAATGCTGTGGGGGAAGCGTTTGATACTTGCATTGTATCAGAATATGACCCGCGATTTTGGGGCTTTGATACGCAAGCGGAATGGGATGCGGCAACGGAACTGATGGCAAAGGAGTCGGAAGAAAAATTCTATGTCTCCGTTACCAACTACGTGCGAGGACAGCCCAACGACATCTTGCCCGGAACTATCGGAGCACTCCAAGCCGATATTGCCAAAAAGCTGGTTGAAGAAGACCCCACGCTTTTAGCGGTGGAAAACAAGGATCAACTTCTGCGCCAAATAGAGTCCGTATATGACCGAGATCGCGCGGTGAAAATAACGCTGACGCAAGAGGACATTGCTTTAGTAGAAATGCTCGCCACACATGAAGACGATTTGCCAAGCGCATGATGCACAACCAACCGACGTTCGATTGCGAGATATCGGCGGTATAAAAGGGGCAGGCCGGTAAATCGGCAATGTGAAAACGCTGGATCGGCAAGGTTAGCTCGGACGGAAAAGCTTACTCATGCGCCGCGAATTATTGTCCCAATTCCGCGAGCGCCGTCTCGACGCGAGCGAGTATCGGGGTCTGTCCAAATTGCGAGAGTATCCGCCGTGCTTCAGTCAGATGCCTAATCGCGAGGGCGGGTTTTTTCTTGACTTTGTAGAGTAGCCCGATAATCATTTGCGCGCGTCCGACATGAATTCCGGCTGGGTCAGAATGCGGGTTCTCCATGACGCGTGCCATTAGGGCCAACACGGTTGATTGCCCAGTCACCATCGCCTTCAAAATAATCCACAAATTCTTCAATCAGGACTAGAAAAGGCGGCCTTTCTTGCCCTGAAATGATCTGCAGATAGACCTCAGCTAGAAACAAACGATACCAATCCGCGACGGTGCGATAGCCCTTGTTTTCTTGGGTCTCAATTGCTTCTTCAATCAAACGTATTCCGTCTTTTACGCGTCCCTCAAGAACTTTGCACACACCCAGAACGCCTTCGCTGCCGACTAATGCATAAAGATCGCCGTTGACAAAGCATCTGCGGCGTCCCTCCGCCAATATCGCTGCGCCCTCCCTAGTCCGTCGAAGCATAATCAGTGCGCAGCCCTTGCCTACAAGGGCACCATCTAGTTCTAACGGGGCTATGGCAGTCGCCAATGATTGTTCGCTGTATGCTAGTGCTTCAGTGTAGGAATCCGACACCAAGGCGATCCACATAAGACCGGCAACCCAAATCCAGTGGAGCGTGGATCGTTTAGTGCTTGACCAATTTGTATGAGTTCGATGCGCGGATTCCTGCGCTTGGACCATCCGCCCGCGATGAAATTCTTCCCAACCAATCACAAATCTCGGCCAGTTTTGAATGTAAGCATCAGTCGTTTCTGATGCGGCTTCGATCGCCTCCTGTTTGAGTGCTTCAAACTCTGCCAGCGACTTTGGCCCAGTCATCATTGAGACGTGAATGTCGCTCGCTAACGAATATGCCTTTGATCGAGTATCTCCGAGACGGCCGCCATTGGCGAATTTTCGCGCTGCACGGCGGCAGCATCGCGATAGCGCGTGTTCCAGAGAAGCGCGAAAACAAAGTGATGTCTAATGACGACGGCTCTTAGGTCGTCGCCAAGCCGGTCAATGCGCGCCATGTACCGTTCAAGAACATCGATCATTGCTTGAACCTTTCCATTCAAATTCAATAGCAGCGTATAGGAAACTAAGGAAGTCGGCAACATTGCCGTCTCGACGTCATCCGGATTTTTGTCTAGGAGAGCGAGGGCGGCGGTGAAGTGGATCGCTGCCTCATCGAGCGAATAGACGCTAAGGCTTTTGCTGCCTGCCATCGAGAGATAAGTGAAAGCCTTGTCGGCGCGATCGGTCTGGCTGTAGTGATGAGCGAGGGTCTCGGCAACTTCGGTCAACCGATTGCCGCTCCGGCGCTCGATTTCCTCGGCGATCTTCAGATGCAGAGTTTGCGTGGTTCGGTCAGCAGGCTTTGATAGAGCGCGTCGCGAACCAGCGCGTGCTTAAACGCATAGTCGCCCGACTTGCTCTCCGGAAGGACCAGATCGAGCGCCTGCATCGCGGCGAGCCGCGCATCGATGTCCGTCTCGCCAACGCCACCGGCCAGCAATTGCGGATCGAACCGCCGTCCGATCACCGAGGCCGCTTGCAGCAGCGCGCGGTCTTTTGGCGCGAGCCGATCTACGCGCGCGGTCAGAAGCTCTGCACGCTCGCGGGAAGAGCCGCCGCTATTGCGTCGGCATCGAATTCTAAGATGCCTGTGGCAGTCGGCAAAATGCCCCGCTCGGTAAAGGAAGCTTACGATCTCCTCGGCAAAGAGCGCATTGCCCTCGGCCTTCTCCGTCACCTGGCGCACGAGCGCCTCGGGCAGGACCTCAACTCCGAGCCGCGCCTGAACCAAGCGCCGAATGTCGCCTGCCGGGAGCGGCTCCAGAGGTAACTTGGTGACCGTCGCGCGGTCGAGCCAAGGCGGCGTGTATTCCGGCCGGCGCGTGTGAGAAGCAGAAGCCGCAGATTGGCTTCGCTATCGACGATCTTGCCCAGCAACTCTTCCGACACGCTGTCGATCCAGTGCAAATCTTCGATCAGCATAACCACCGGCGAAAGGCGGCAGCGCGCTTCCAGCAATTGCTGCAAAGCTCGCGCGTGCGCAGGCCGATCAGCACGCCGTCAAGGCCGGTCAGCGAGCCGTCAGGGGCTTTAAGGCCGAGCAAATGGAGCAGCAGGCCGAGGTTTCGCAATGAGTGCAGGCCGAGCACGGTCAGCCCCATTTCCAGTTTGCGCGCAATCTCGTTCTCGGCTTCGCCCGCGCTGACCTGAAACGAGCCACGCACCACCTCGATGAAGGGCAGGAACGGCGTCTGCTGGCCGTCAGGCGAGCAGCTTCCTGACAGGATGAAGGCGCGGTCCTTGCCGATGCGCTGGCGGAACTCGTGAAGCAGGCGCGACTTGCCCATGCCCGGCTCGGCAACAAGATCGATGACGCGGAGTTGCGAGCGCGCCTTGTCCAGTCCGCGTTCCAGCACTTCCAATTCGCGTTCGCGTCCGACAAAGGCGCTCAGGCCCCGGCTCACCGCCGCCTCGAACCGTGTGGCCCCTTGGCGAATGGCATCGAGCCGGTAGGTCTTTTGCGGCTCGGCCTTGCCCTTGATCTGATGTTCGCCAGCGAAGCTCGCCTCGACCATCCCCTGCACCAGACGGTGCGTCGCTTCGCTCATAAACACCGAGTCCGGCTCGGCCAGAGCCTGCAAGCGCGCGGCAAAATTCACCGTGTCGCCGAGAACCGTGACTCCGGCGTCGGCACCGTCCTCCACTTTACCCGACCACCGCTGCCCCGGTGTTGAGGCCGATCCGCATCTGCGGCCGCACGCCGTGTTTGGCTTCGAGTTCAGGTCCGGCTTCCTTGAGACGTTGCAAGATCGAGAGGGCAGCGCGACATGCCCGCAACGGCGCGTCCTCAAACGCGACCGGCGCGCCAAACACCGCCATGATGCCGTCGCCGGTAAAACTCTGAACGATGCCGCCCTGCTCACGGACAGCTTCGCCCATCAGCTTCGACAGGCTGCGCATTAGGGTGTAGGCCGCTTCCTCTCCCGACCGCTCCGAGAACGTCGTGAAGCCCACCATGTCGGTGAACAGGACGGTGACCTGTCTGCGCTCAGCTTCCACAGGGGCCTCCGAATGCCGAGACGGCTCAGCGTAACACGCGCAATGGCTGGGGAGCAGACGGGGCGGAATTGTGCTGTGGAGTGCCCCATGTGCATCCGCCGAATCGCGACCCCGGTGCCGCTTCCAATATGCTGCCTCGACCGGCTACGATGCCGTGTCCTGGGCCCAGGGGAAGCCAGTGAAACGGCGTTCCAAAGCAAGCCGCAAGCCAGTCAAAACGCAACGCCGCAAGACGGCAGCGCCAAAGCGCGGCAATGCGCCAAAGGCCGCGCGCAGTTCCTCCCATTCCACTCAGGAAACCGAAATCGCTCGGCTTACCCGCGAACTGGACGAAGCTCGGGAGGAGCAGACTGCCACTTCGGAAGTACTCCGCGTCATATCGAGTTCGCCCAGCAACCTCGATCCGATATTACAAACGATCCTCGCCAATGCCACGCGGATTTGCGAGGCGAATTTCGGCATACTTAATCTCCCTGAAGGTGAAGCATTTCCGGTCGCAGCGATGCACAATGCGCCGCAAGCATTTGCTGAGCTGCGGCGGCGCGAACCGACGTTTCACCTTGGTCCGAAACATCCACTTGCTCTCGTCGCGGTAACGAAGCAAGTGCTGCACTATTCCGACATCAAGACGGAGGTGGCTTACCTCGAAGGAGAGGCAGCGCATAGACGGCTCGCCGACCTTGCGGGCGCTCGGACGCTACTTATCGTGCCGATGCTAAGACAAGGCCATCTGGTCGGCATGATTAGCATTTACCGCCAAGAAGTCCGTCCATTCACCGACAAGCAGATCGCGCTCGTAGAGAACTTGGCCGCCCAAGCCGTCATTGCCATCGAGAACGCGCGACTGCTCAACGAACTGCGCCAGCGCACTACTGACCTCGGCAAGTCGCTGGAGCAACAGACCGCGACGTCGGAGGTGTTGCGCGTCATATCCAGTTCTCAGGGTGAGCTACAGCCGGTGTTTGACAGCATTCTGGCGAACGCGACGGGGGTCTGCCACGCTCAATTCGGACATTTATTGCTTTGCGAAGGCGATGCATTCCGTAACGTCGCGACACGCAATTCGCCCATCGCTCTAACCGAGAAAATTCGCGGGCAGTTATTTCGTCCCCATCCCGAGAGTCCGTTAGCGCAAGCGGCGATGACGAAGCAGCCCGTGCAAGTCCACGACCTAATGGTGTCGCGGCCTTATCTTGATGGCCATCCAGCAGTGGTAATGCAAGTCAAGCTTGGAGGCACCCGCACACTAATGTGTGTCCCCATGTTGAGCGGGAGCGGAGTCCTCGGCGTCATTGTCCTCTATCGGAACAAGGTCCGTCCATTCTCCGACAAGCAGATCGAGCTCGTGCAAAACTTTGCTGCCCAGGCCGTCGTCGCTATCGAGAATGCGCAACTCTTAAACGAGTTGCGCCAGCGCACCGACGATCTCAGCGAGTCGCTTGAGCAGCAGACGGCCACGTCGGAGGTACTCAGGGTCATCTCAAGCTCCCCCGGCGATCTTCAACCAGTGTTCGAGGCCATGTTGGAGAACGCCGTCCGCATCTGCGATGCAATGGGAGGAGGCATCTGCCGCTGGGACGGCGACGCCTTGCACCACGTAGCTCTAAAGTGGGCCCGGCCTGCCTTCGCTGAACTTCTTATGCGCACACCGATACGTCCCAATCCGAAAACCAACTTCGGTCGCATGTTGGCTACCAAAACGGTGGTTCACGTCCCCGACCTTGCTGCCCAGCCAGCCTATACTGAACAACGCGAGCCGGGAATCGTTACGGCCGTTGAGGTTGGGCATATACGGACTGCGCTATATGTCCCAATGCTAAAGGAGCGCGAACTAATCGGTGCGTTCACCTTGTCCTGCGAAGAAGTTCGCCCTTTTACGGAGAAGCAAATCGAGCTGGTCAAGAACTTCGCCGCCCAGGCCGTCATCGCCATCGAGAATACGCGGTTGTTGAATGAGTTGCGCGAGTCGCTTCAGCAACAGACTGCTACAGCCGACGTCCTAAAGGTCATCAGCAGCTCACCCGGCTCGCTCGATCCGGTCTTTAAAGCTTTGCTCGAAAAGGCAACCGAGCTATGTGACGCCCACTACGGCAACATGTGGCTCAGCGAAGGCGATGCCTTTCGTTCAGTCGCCGTACACGGTGATCTCCCCTCCGCCCACGTACTGCACTGGGGGACTGGGAAACTGTTCCGTCCTGGCCCGGACGTACCGATTGCCCGTGCCGCTAAAACCGGGCGGCCATTTCAAATTGAAGACGTACGCGAGACCAAACTTTACCGCGACGGAGATCCGTTGGCTATTTCGGCGGTCCATAACGCTGGCCTCATTGCTGTATTGGCCGTACCAATGTTTAAGGAGGATCAACTGGTTGGCGCAATCGCGATCTACAGCAAGGAAGCGCGGGTCTTTACCGACAAGCAGATTGAACTTGTGCAAAACTTCGCCGCCCAAGCGGTCATCGCCATCGAGAATGCGCGGCTGCTCAATGAACTTCGCCAACGCACCGACGACCTCACCGTGTCGCTAGATCAACAGACCGCGACCTCAGAGGTGCTGAGCGTCATAAGCCGTTCGAAATTCGACCTACAGCCTATCCTGCAAAGCGTGGTCGATACCGCTGCGCGGCTCTGCCGTGCAAACCAGGCTGTGATCTTCCGACTGGAAGGTGGTGCCTACCGCTTCGCGGCTGGCTACAGCATCGTTCCAGCCTATCTGGAAATCGAGCGGCAAACGCCAATTTCTCCGGGGCCAGGAACGCTTGTCGGCCGCACCGCCATGAGCCGACACGTCGCCCGGATTGACGATGCATGGACCGATCCGCTCTACGAGAAGAAAGAGGACGCCAAAATCGGAGGGCACCGCTCGATGATTGGCGTGCCACTTATGCGTGAGGGCGAGCCGGTCGGTGTTATCGGGCTCTCGCGCAGCCGGGTTGACCCGTTCTCGGAACGTGAAATCGAGTTGGTGACGACCTTCGCCGACCAGGCGGTCATTGCCATCGAAAACGTACGTTTGTTCGAAGCGGAGCAGCAGCGCACCCACGAGCTAACCGAATCATTGGAGCAGCAGACGGCTACGTCGGAGGTGCTGCAAGGTCATCATCAGTTCTCCCGGCGATCTTGAGCCGTTTTTGCAACAATGTGAAGAAGGCCGTCCGTATCTGCGACGCAAGTTTTGGTGACATTTGTCGATGGGAAGGCGGCGCTCTTCGTGTGCTTGCAAACTACAATAGCAAGCCTGCATTCGTCGAAGAACGCGAACGGTACAAAGTATTCCCAATGACCCGGACAGCCCTACCGGTCGCATGCTGACGACTAAAGCGCCGGTTCACATTGCCGATCTCGCTCAGGATCGGGCCTACACCGAAAAAAGAAACCCAAGGACTGTTGCCGCTGTTGAACTTGGCGGTATTCGGACCTTTTTGGGCGTGCCAATGCTGAAGGATAACGAACTGATCGGGATGCTCTTCTTAAACCGTCAGGAAGTGCGACCATTCACCGACAAACAGATCGCGCTGGTCAGAATTTCGCCGCCCAAGCCGTCATCGCCATCGAGAACGCGCGACTGCTCAACGAACTCCGCAGTCGCAACCGACGATCTGACTAAGTCCCTGGATGATTTGCGTACCGCGCAGGATCTGATCCAGGCCGAAAAGATGGCGTCGCTGGGCCAGCTCACCGCCGGCATCGCGCACGAGATCAAGAACCCGCTCAACTTCGTCAACAATTTCTCCGGCTGTCGGTCGAACTGCTCGACGAATTGAGGGAGACCATCGGCGGCGTGCACGCTGGACGACAGACAGCGCGCCGACATCGAGCGAAGTCACGGATACGCTGCCAGGCAACCTCGAGAAGATCATGCAGCACGGCAAGCGGGCCGACTGCATCGTCAAGAACATGCTGATACATTCGCGCGCAGGGGTCGGGCGAGCATCGGCCCGTCGATATCAACGCGCTGGTCGATGAGAGCCTCAACCTCGCCTATCACGGCGCGCGGGCGGAGAAGCAGGGCTTCAACATCACGCTGGAGCGGTCGTTCGATCCGGCGGCGGGCGAGGTAGACCTGTTCCCGCAGGAAATCACGCGGGTGTTGCTCAACCTGATCTCCAACGGCTTCTATGCGGCGACTAAGC
>CAWKLA010000012.1:0-336849 GCA_963850245.1 uncultured Alphaproteobacteria bacterium
TCGTCGTCAGCGGCTTTCGGAACGGGAATGTGGATGAAGTCGACCTGCCTTTGCGCAAAATCCGCGATGCCGTTGATGAGCTGCACCAAAACCGCCGCGTCCTTGAGAAGCAAAAGCGGCTGATCTCCGGGCGATCCATAGCAAAGGTGAAATCCGAGCACGACCTGTCGTTGAAACCTTACGGAGGCGTCCGAACTGCTGAAATATTGCAGTTCGATATTGCGGATCGCGAACGGGAAAATAGTTTTCGAACAACAGGACTTCCTGGCATACATCGAATTGGATCGACAGATCAGCGCTCGGGATCGCCTCTAAGATATTGCTCAACGCTCGAAGCAACGAGCGTTCGTAGGCGCGGATATAGCGCTCGCGGCCGACAGGGCTGACATACATCAGGCCGGTCGCCATCGGCGTCGGCAGCGCGACCTGGAAACGGACATCCGGCCGATCAACTCGGCGTCGCGCAACTTCCGAAAGACGGCATAGGAAGCGAGAGCGGCGCGGTCGTAGCCGGTGTCAAAGTCTACCGCGTCCGGATCGGCCGCGGGCTTCAATCGCATAAGCTGGATGTGCCGCAGGACGGTTCCGTCAGCTTGCCTGACCGGCAATGGCGGATGCGTCGGATCGGCCTCCATTGCCGGATGCTCAAACAGCTTCTTTTGCTGAAACCTGATCCAAAGAGTACGTTCTCCCGTCTCGCCGTCGGGCATTCGCCGCAGGTATCGGCCCAATTCACCGCTCAGCCGCCGAAATACCTCGTCCTCGGTTGGCAGTGGAATGCTGCCGACAAAATGGAGCAGGTCTCGTTCGGAGCGCATGCCAGCACCTTACGTTTGTTGGTACAACTCTTAGCAAGGGATAAGAGGTGCCATTTGTCTGCCCTCAGTTATGGGGACGGGCGGACATGCAAGGGCCGGTCCGAAGGCTCGGCGCCAGCCGTTATGAAGCCAGCACGCGCTCGGCGTACATGTCGTTGAGGAGGGCGACGAGCTCGATCGTGCGCGAAATGCCGAGCTTCTGAAAGGCTCTTTGCCGATAGGTAATGACGCTGGTGCGCTGAACATTGAGATCCATTGACGTGCTTTCGATCGTCTTGCCGACGACCGCGCGGGCGCAGACTTCGCTCTCGCGATTGCTCAAAGCCGGCCATCGCATTTTGAGAAGCCGTTCAATGCCCCTGATATCCAGATGACAAAATGTGCCGCGCTGTTGGTGCAGCAATACCTCGTGCTTTAACGCGGTGGTCAAAAGGATTTGCGCGAGTGCCGCAAAAAAATTCATCTCGGCGGGCGTGAAGCGACTCTATTGCGGACCGCGAAAGGCGCTCACCTGGTAAAAATCATTCCCGACCCGCGAGAACAGGCTGACGCGTTCGCGCACCCGCGTCAGCTCGAAGCAATTACGATACTGCATGTCATCAATATCGTTGATGTCGAGCTTGGCGAGCGTGGTCGCGAAAGTCTGCTTGCTCGCAGCTTTTACCGATGGATCGACGCTGTGACAGCGACCGACAAAACGGTCGATATTCGCCAGAGCGTCGGTCTGATGGTGCACGCTTGCTGTCGCCAGGCATTTCAAGGGGCTTCCGGTGCGAAACGAAACACTGCCCAATGCTCGGCGCAAAGCGATTTCTCCAAAAATGCGAGGCAGGACTGCGCGTAGACTCTGTGCCGACGGATTTCACCACCTCGCAGAAATTTGTGTGTAAACGCTGATTTGTCGGTCGGAATGCGCCGGGGAAACGATCATCATGGCTTCTCCTCCCCTCGAAAATGCTCTTGGTACGCTTCCGGTGGAAGCCGCCGTTTTTTCAAAATTATACCCGACAATTCAGTACGATGCTACGCCGACGAAATCGGCTGACCGGCGCAATGGCAATCTAAGCGAGAAAACCGACGCATAAGCAGACGATGGCCCAGAACACCATGTACTCGATCCCAGGGTGCTGCCACCGCCACATCAGTGAGTGTGCGCGTGCGATGGCGTAGGAGGCGACGAACAGCAGGATCGCTGCTGCGATCAGCGCTGCTAGTCGCGGGTAAAGGCCGGTTATGAGTTCGACAGCGGCGATGACTTCCATCGCCGCCGTAAACGCAACGAAGAAGCGCGGCGGGCGCAGACCGACTTTGTCAAAGAGGATAGAGGCGCGAGGGATGTTGCGGCGAAGCTTTGCAACGGTGTGCGGGAAGAAGAAGAGGCCGCATATCACGTGAACGGCCGTTCTTGCGTCCACGACAACGTCTGGCGAAAAGAGATGCAACAATTAAGGTTCATCCCGTGGGGCCGCCGACAACGCGGCAGCGCGAAAGTTGTCGTCAAGAACGGCTTTCGCGTTGGCCACAAGCTGCTCGTCGGCCAAACCGGCTTTCTGCATAAGCTCGATCGATTTGGCAAAGGCCACGTCGGGAACGGAAAGTCTGCCGAAAACACCCGCTTCGCCCGCATATAGTCCAGGCTTGCGCGTACTTGCCCTCGGCTTGGGTTAGTTCCTTAGTCAACGCCAGAAGTGTTTCGTCGTTGGCGGGGTCGTAGACCCAGCGCGTCCCCTCCATGACGGCGCTCAAGAAAAGCAACGATTTGGTCACGGCGCTTTTCCGCCGCGGCGCGATCGACGATGAGGCCGGTGAAGACGATCTCCGGTATGTAGTCGGTCACCTCCCCGAGATTATTGTAGCCGGCATCCTCGGCGACAAAGTTCAGCGGAATGAGCTGCACCGCCGCATCGATTGTTCCTTCTTGGAGCGCCTTCCAGCGCGCCGGGTGAACGCCGACGACGGCGAACTCGAAGTCGCCCGGATAGCTCAGACCGTGCTGCCGCAGCACTTCCATGGTGTAGAGCGCAGTGCCTTCGGTGAGCGACGAGGTGCCAAGACGCGCCCCGCGCAGCTCTTCGATCCGGCGAATGCGCGGATTGGCGATCAGCGAGAGCGGCAATCGGTTCACGTTGCCGGCGATGATCCGCAGGTTGCCGCCGCCCACGCAATCGCGGATCGCGCCCTCGGGCGGCGTAATCGCAAGGTCAAGTTCGCCGGCCTTGACCGCGGCGGTGACTTTGTCCACGGCGCCCAGACGTTTGATCTCGACCGCGAGATTGCGTCGCGCAAACATGCCCTGGCGTTCGGCGACAATAACCGGAAGCCAGTTGAAGCCGACGGCTCCGCCGCCCACCCGCAGTGTTGACATCTGCACCGGTCGCGGCCGCGCTCACGGCCCCTCCTCATTTATTAGTTTCGCGAGCGGTTGGCTTGGCACGTGCCGCTCCGAAGCTGTCCTAAATGCTTAGGACAGGGTGCAAACCGCGATACGGACACTGCCTCAGTCCTGACGACATACCGCTTCCTCGCGGCGCGCTATAGGGCATGCAAAGCCGAAAAAATCAGATCAATCGGGGAGGTTTTCATGCGACGACGCGAATTGCTGAAATATGCCGGCGCGACGGCGCTCGCCGCTCCGTTCATACGGGCCGCGCGAGCGGACAACGCCGTCAAGATTGGCGTGGTCGGTGCGAAAACCGGCCCGCTTGCCCCCGGCGCAGCCGCCACCTTCTTTCCGCCGTGGCAGTTATGGGCCCACCAAGTGAACCAGGCGGGCGGTCTCAAGCTCAAAAGCGGCCAGCGCAAGGTCGAACTGATAGAGTATGACGACCACACCCAGCCGCCCGAGGCGATCAAAGCGATCGAGCGGCTCGCCAGTCGACAAGGCCGATTGGATCGTCGGCTTATATAGCACCGGCTTTAACGTCGCCGCAGTGCCGACATTTGCGAAACTCGGCTATCCGCAGCTCGCGGTCGCGTGCGTTACCGATTTGGGCGCAACTGGTCAAGAAAAATCCGCGACTATTTTTCGCTAACGGCACAACCACTCAATACACCTCCGCCGTCGTCGACGTCCTGAAGAAACTGCGATCGAGCGGCCAGATGGGCAATAAGATCGCCATGGTCAACGTGGCCGACGAGTACGGCATCGAATCCGCCAACATCAGCCGCAAGCTGTTTCCCGCCGCCGGTTTCGAACTGGTCTACGACAAATCCTATCCGCTCGGCACGCAGGATTACGCGCCCGTGATCAAAGCCGCGAAGGCTGCGAACCCGGACGCCTTTATCGCCTATTCTTATCCGCCCGACACCTTCGGTTTGACCGATCAGGCCAAAATCGAAAACTTCAACGTGAAGGCCTACTACAACGGCATCGGGTGCGCGTTCGCCGGTTTTGCCGGGAAATACGGCGCGGCAGCGGAGAACGTCATCGGCTTCGGCGGCGTTCCTGACAACGAGAAGACCCGCGCGTTCCTGAAGCTGCATAAGGAAGTCACCGGCATTGATTCCGATTACAACGCCTGTTTCTACCTGTACGCAAACGGCGAAGTCCTCACCCAAGCGTTCGAAGGCGCCGGCACGGTCGATCGAGAGGCGGTCACAGACTACCTCAAAAGCCACACGTTCAAAACCGTGATCGGCGAGATCGACTTGCGCAGTCAGTTGCAAAACATCGCCTATACCGTCGGGCAATGGCAGAAGGCTTCTTCCGTTCGGTTTCGGCCGTTGGCGTTGCCGTCCGAACTCGTCCCGTCAAGGTGAAGGCCGGCTGGGCGTAAACCGCCGGCAAATCGGATCATTTCGCGATTTGCACTGGCTCGGGCTATCCCCGAGGATAAATGAGCGGGGATCGACTTCGACGCTTCGCTACATGCGGGCCGCGCTGCACACCTCTTGCGCGGCGGTCGATGGCCCGCAGCCAATAAGGAAAACAACGGCATGGACAAAACCGGGCCGAACGGCGTTACGCTTACCGCATTGCCGGAAGTCCCCTCATCGAACCCGGGACCGACCTGTCTCGCTGATTTTGAGATCTGCGAAAACAGCGGGCCGGCGCTCGCTGACGGCGACGTCCTGGTGGTGGCGCAAAAGATCGTCTCGAAGGCCGAGGGACGATATGTCACCTTTCGAAGTCACGCCAGGCGAAAAGGCGATCGCGCTGGCGCGCAAGTGCAAAAGGACCCACGTCTGGTCGAAGTTATCCTCGGCGAGTCTCGGCAGGTGTGCGGCACCGACC
This sequence comes from uncultured Alphaproteobacteria bacterium, assembly GCA_963850245.1. Classification (GTDB taxonomy): domain Bacteria; phylum Pseudomonadota; class Alphaproteobacteria; order Rhizobiales; family Xanthobacteraceae; genus BOG-931. The sequence continues at coordinate 5,053 of CAWKLA010000012.1, forward strand.
CGGCGTGCTGATCGTCGAACACAGGCTGGGTTTCGTTCTCGCCAATGCCGGCGTCGATCAATCGAACGTCGACCCACAGCGGGCCAAGCCGGTGCTGCTTTTGCCCGAGACCCGGACGCATCGGCCTGGTTGCACGAAGGACTGCGCCAGCGACTCGGCAAAACCGTCGCCGTCATTATCAATGATAGCTTCGGCCGCGCATGGCGGCTCGGCACCGTCGGCGTCGCACTCGGCGCCGCCGGTCTTCCGGCGCTTCTGACCTTCGCGGCCAGCCCGACCTCTACGGCCGCCCCTTGCAGGTCAGCGAAACCGGCTTTGCCGACGAAATCGCCGCGGCGGCTTCCTCGTGATGGGGCAGGCAGACGAGGCGACGCCCATCGTAGTCGTGCGCGGGCTACGTGGACCGCTCAAGCCTCAACCGCGGCAGTTGCTGCGCGACCGAACAAGACTTGTTCCGATGAGCAAGACCAGTGGCGAAAAGATCGCGTTCTGGCGCTGTCCGGCGGCGTCGGCGGCGCCAAGCTTGCTTTGGGCTTGAACCGATCGTCCCGCCGAGAAGCTCATCGTCGTCGCCAACACTGGCGACGATTTCGAGCATCTCGGCCTGCACGTATCCCCCGACATCGACACCTTGCTCTACACCCTCGCCGGTCTCGAAAATCCCGCAACCGGATGGGGACGGCGCGACGAGACCTGGACTTTCATGGCGGTCTTGGCCGGGCTTGGCGGTGAAACCTGGTTTCGTCTGGGCGACGGCGATCTTGCCATTCACGTCGAACGCACCCGGCGCCTTTCCGCCGGCGAGCCGCTGTCCTCCATCATCCGTGATTTTGGCGGCGCCTCGGCGTCGGCGCCAAATTGTGCCGATGAGCGACGATCCGGTTCGCACGCGCGTCGCACCGCCGCCGGCTGGCTCGACTTCCAGCGTTATTTTGTCGAGCAGCAATGTCGGCCGGAAGTGACGGAGTTTTCTTACGGCGGCGCGCCGACGGCAAAGCCGCATCCTGATTTTGTCGCGGCGCTTGCGCACCCCGAGTTGCGTGCTGTCGTGATTTGCCCGTCAAACCCTTTTATCAGCATCGAGCCCATTCTGACGGTGCCAGGTGTACGAGAAGCACTGCTGGCATGCGCTGCGCCGGTTGTAGCCGTTGCGCCGATCGTCGGCGATCAAGCGATCAAGGGGCCGACGGCGAAAATGATGCGGGAACTTGGGCTCAGGATCAGCGCCGAAACTGTGGCCGAGCGTTACGCCGATATCCTCGACGGCTACGTCGTCGATGACGGCGACGCCCCTCTTCTCGCCACGCTCCCTATTCCGGCTATTGCGGCGAAAGCTGTGATGGTTTCGCTTGCGGATCGCGAGCAACTGCGCGAAAATGACCTTGATTGGCCGACAACATCTCGCGCACGCGTGACATGCGCATTTGGTCTAAAGCACGTAGGCCGAGATGGATGTTGTCGGGAAAAACATAAATAAGCCGCCGTCATAAAGAAATAGGACAGACGCGATGGTCTGGCGGCGAAGCAGAAAAGTGTGGTAGCGCCGGTGTTCCTTCCGTTGTAATGGAGCTGGTTACAATGGCGATCGGCGACGTGCGCATCCGAAATCTGGGCGGTCATTCCGGTCAAGGTGCTGCCCACGCGAAACAGCGGCTGGCTGACGCGCTGTCGCCGCATACGCGTCAAGAATTGGCGGTCGCGATGTTCCAGGACGTGATGCACGCGTTCGCGGGCGTGTCCGACCTTGCAGGAATTGCGGTCGTCACGCTGGACCCAAGAGCCGGCGAAATCGCAAGGCGCTGGGGAGCGGAAGTTTGGACCGAAGGCGCGCGCGATGGTCACACCGGCGCGGTTACCGCCGCGGCACGCCGCCTTGGTGCGGCGGGCTCGACTATGTTGACGATCCCCGGCGATATACCGCTCGTTACGCCTGACGTTATCGAAAATTGCTGAGCGCACACGGCACCGCGCCGGCATTCACGATCGTGCCGGCTTGGGATGAGCGCGGTTCAAACGCCATTGTGTGTTCGCCTGCAGATTTGGTCCCGCTTCAGTTTGGCCCGGATAGCTTCTTCCCGCACCTCGCGGCCGCGCGCCGCAAAGGTGTGAAGCCAACCATCGTCCGCAACGACGCGATTGCGCTCGACATCGATGAGCCGGCGGATCTTGCGCGGTTCACAAGTACCCGCTCGGACACAAGGGCAGCCGCATTTCTGGACCAATTATTGGTGCAGCGGAATAGCGCCGCCGCCGTGACCTTCGAGTTGCAATGAACAAAGTCGACAAGGTTTTAGAACGCGCGTTGAGCAGAGGCCGACTGTCGGCTCAAGATGCTCTCGTCCTGGACGAAGCCTCCGACCTGTCGGCGTTGACGGCGGCCGCTGCTGAGTTGCGCGACCGTGCCCACGGCGCTAATTTCCTACTCACGAAAAGTGTTTATTCCGCTGACCCAGCTATGCCGCGAATCGTGTCATTACTGCACCTTTGCTCACCCGCCGCGCCGCGGGTCGCGCGCCTATTTATCGAGCGACGAGGTGTTGGCGACAGCGAAAGCGGGCGCGGCGGCCGGATGCCGCGAGGCGCTTTTCACGCTCGGCGACAAGCCGGAGCAGCGCTATCGCGCCGCTCGCGCCGAATTGAGCGCGCTGGGGCACGAAACCACGCTCTCTTATTTGGCCGCCATGGCGGCATTGGTTTTTGAACAGACCGGCTTGCTGCCTCACCTTAATGCGGGCGTCATGAGCGCCGACGAGCTATCGTCGCTGCGGCGCGTTTCCGTATCGCAAGGGTTGATGCTGGAAACTTCGGCGGAGCGGCTCGGCGCCAGCGGCGGGCCTCATTTCGGCTCGCCGGACAAGACGCCCGCGATCCGTCTGGACGTTATTCGCGCCGCCGGCGAAGCCGAGATTCCGTTCACCTCGGGGATTCTGATCGGGATCGGCGAAACGCGCCGCGAGCGGCTTGAAGCTCTGCTCGCGTTGCGCGATTTGCACGAGCGATATGGGCACATTCAAGAAGTCATTATCCAGAATTTTCGCGCCAAAGCCGGTACGCGGATGGCAGACCATCCAGAGCCGTCGCTTGGTGAGCATCTGTGGACGATCGCCGCGGCGCGGCTCGTGTTCGGAGCTGAGATGAACATCCAGGCGCCGCCGAACTTCTCGCCGGGAGCGCTCCGACAGCTCGTCGCCGCCGGGATCAACGATTGGGGCGGCGTTTCGCCGGTGACGCCCGATTTCGTCAACCCCGAGCGGCCTTGGCCGCACCTTGAGGCACTGGCGCGCGAGACTTCCAAAGCCGGCAAGATCCTCGTCGAGCGTCTTGCGATCTATCCGGCGTATGCTCGCGCGCCGGATCGGTGGCTCGATCCTGCGCTGCAAACGCCCGTGAGACGGGCGGCGGACGGAGCAGGCTTCGCTCGCATCGATACTTGGGTACCTGGGGCCCTCGGCAAGCCTGCCGCCGAACCTTTCACTGCATTCGCGCATCGACAGCTCGACACGATCATCACCCACGCGACGGCGGGCCGGTCGCTGACTGACAATGACATCGTGACGCTTTTTGGTAGTCGCGGCGACGCCTTTCACGCAATTTGCGAAGCGGCGAACGCTTTGCGGGCCGAACAATGCGGTGACGACGTCAGCTACATCGTCACGCGCAACATCAACTACACCAATATCTGCTATTATCGTTGCAAATTCTGCGCCTTCTCCAAGGGCAAGCTCAGCGAAAATCTGCGCGGGCCTGCGTACAATCTAACGCTCGAGGAAATCCAGCGTCGCGTCGTTGAGGCATGGGATCGCGGCGCCGTAGAAATTTGCCTCCAAGGCGGCATCCATCCTTCCTACGACGGTTCGACTTACCTTGCGATTTGTCGCGCCATCAAGGATGTGTGCCCGAGAATCCACATCCACGCCTTCTCACCCCTGGAAATCTCGCAAGGGGCAGCGACGCTCGGCATCTCGATTCAGTCTTTTCTCGCCCAGCTCAAAGAGGCCGGCCTCGGCTCGTTGCCGGGAACCGCGGCCGAAATTCTCGATGACGAAGTCCGCGCAGTTATCTGCCCGGACAAGATCAGCACTGCGCAGTGGCTCGAAATTGTCGAAACCGCGCATCGGCTTGGGCTTCGAACCACGGCCACGATTATGTTCGGTCATGTCGATGGCTACCATCACTGGGCGCGCCACCTTATTCGGCTGCGGGACCTGCAAAGCCGGACCGGCGGCCTGACCGAATTTGTTCCGCTCCCGTTCGTGCCGATGGAGTCGCCGATCAACTTGCGTGGACTCAGTCGCCTCGGCCCGACTTATCGCGAGGCCGTCTTGATGCACGCCGTCGCCCGGCTGGCGCTGCATCCCTTGGTGAAGAACATCCAGACTTCATGGGTGAAGATGGGCCGCAACGGCGCGGCCGCCTGCCTCAACGCCGGCGCCAACGATCTCGGCGGGACGTTGATGAATGAGAGCATTACCCGAGCCGCCGGCGCCGTTCACGGTGAGGAGATGGCACCGGAAGCCATGGAAGACGTGATCACATCGCTCCACCGGATGCCGCGGCAGCGAACGACGCTCTACGGCGACGCTCCGCCGGACCGCTCCGCGGCATCGTTTGGCGCCCATCCGTTGCGGGCGCCGCCCGACACCGCAGGTCATTTTTCGGATCAGCTGAATAGTGTTTAGCGTGCGCGATGGCAACGCGCGAGGACAGGGAGGGTTAAGAGATGGAGTTCGGTATTTGCCTGCCCACCAAAGCAAAATCATGGGAGGTGGTCGAGCGCGCGGAGAAGTTAGGTTTTAACTACGCCTGGTTCTACGACACGCACCTGCTCAGCGCCGACGTGCTGGTCGCGATGGGCGCCGCCGCCATGAAAACGTCGCGCATCAAATTGTGCGCTGGCGTGCTGATACCCTCCAACCGCATAGCGCCGGTGGCGGCCAATGCCCTTGCCACGCTCAACGCGCTGGCACCCGGTCGTGTCGTGTTTGGGGTTTCTACCGGCTATACCGGCCGGCGGACCATGGGATTGGGTCCGGTGCCGTTGGCCCGCCTTGAAAAATATGTCGAGGTCGTCGAAGGCCTGCTCGCGGGAAAAACCGTCGAGTGGTCCGAGGAGGGCGGCACTCACAAGATCAGATTTTTGAATCCTGAGCTTGGGCTGATCAACATCAAGGATCCGATCCCGACATTCGTTTCGGCGTTTGGTCCGAAAGCCCGTGCGCTGACCGCCAAAATGGGCGCCAATTGGATCGGCACCGTCAGCTGGCCGCAACGTGAAGAGGCGGACATGAAGGATTTCATGGCGGCCTGGAAGAACAATGGGCGCAACGTCGCCGACGTTTACGTGGCAGCGAGCGCTGGCGGCTGCGTTCTCGACGAGGGCGAGCCTGCCAACAGCCCGCGGTCGATGGCACAAGCGGGCCCCTTCGCGGCGATCGCGTTTCATAATCTGGTCGAGGTCGATCAATTCGGTTCGGTCTTTCCTGCTGGGGAGGGACCGTTCCCATTCGCCGCAGAACTCGAGGCCTATCGCAAGGTCTACGAAAAATACGAGCCGGCCGACGCCCGCTACTTAAGCAACCACCGTGGCCATCTGATGTTTGTGCGTCCGGAGGAAAAGCACCTCACAGAGCACGTGGTTCACGCCTTGTCGTTCACGGGCACGCGCTCGGAATTGGTTGAGCGAGCGCAAGGAATGAAGGCGCTCGGTTACAAACAAATAGCGGTCAACATCGTCCCAGGACAAGAACTAGACATGCTGCAGCGGCTATCCGAAGTTGCGGCCAAACTCTAGCGGTCCGCGGTTTAGTGTTCAATCGTGCTTCATGCGCGAGTTTTGAGGGAGGAACAAATGAGCTTACGTCGCGTCGTAACCGGCAAAGTCGGCGGCAAGTCGAAGATTATCTCGGACGGCGGAACGCGCCGAGGTAAAGCGTTCAAGAATATTCCCGGACAGTCGGCGGCGCTGGTGTGGTCGACCGCGGCTGTACCGGCCGCTCCGGTCGATGGTACCGACGTCGTTACCGAAAAAAGCAACTATGTACCGCAGGTGCCGGGCGAAACCCGCCTGATGATCGTGGAGTTTGCGCCGGACTCGGTCATGACGACCGTCGATCCGGGCGCGGCATTCGGCGAGTTCGCCGAGCATGTTCCGGATTTGGCGGCGGCCATGGAGCCTGACAGTCCGGGCATGCACACCACACAGACCGTGGACTACGGTATCGTGCTGGACGGTGAAGTGTGGCTCGAACTTGACGACGGGCAACAGGTCCATCTCAAGCCGCATGACATCATTGTCCAAAACGGGACGCGGCATGCTTGGCGCAACAAAAGCGACAAGCCGGTGAAAATCGCGTTCGTCCTTATCGGCGCAAAGAAGAGCTAGTACGCTTAGCGCAAGGCGACCGCTTGGCCGTCGGCTCTCACTTGAGCTGAACTCATTTCGCGCTGCCGGTGCGCCAACGGTCGCAATTATTTCCGGTTGACGAGCGCGATCGTGAAGTCGGGTTCGCCCGGCGGACGGCTCATGACGGGCGTCTGCTTGCCTTCCGTGAGCACGCGAACGCGACGCTCAAGAAACGCGTCGAGGCTCGACGTCGTTATGTTGCCGTCGCCAAGCAGGTCGGCTCCTGCCGAGTTCTAATTCCTTCAACGATCGCCTTGGTGAAGGCGCAGCCGTTTGCGAGCAGGTTTCGGGTGGCCCTCGCTGCCACCTTACCGTTTCGTGTTCTCTGCATTGTCAGAACTGAGAGTACCGAGGGTGAAACACGCCACTAAAACCTATGGGACGGTCAGTCCCGAGCAACAGAAGGCGATGAGCGGGCTGGAGTTCGTCAAGGGCCTCGCCGGCGGGGCGCTACCACTCAACACGTTTGCACAGACCTTAGGCTACGACGTGGTAGAGGCCGAAAGCGGTCGCGTGGCCATCACGCTGGACCCAACAGGCGCTCACCTTAATCCATGGGGCACGGTGCACGGCGGCCTTACGGCGACACTTCTCGATAGCTGCATGGGGCTGGCTATCCAATCGATGCTCGACAAAGGCATCGGCAGTACGACCCTTGAATTCAAGATTTCGCTCGTTCGAGCCATCACGCTGGAGACCGGCCGGATCAGGGCAGAGGGCAGGGTCCTCAACTGCGGCCGTCGTGTCGGTACGGCGGAAGGCTGCGTCACCGACGCCAAGGGCCGATTGCTCGCGCATGGTACGACGACGTGTCTCATTTTCCCAAACTAACGCTGCCGCATCCGGTTCAGGCGAAAGGCTTGGCCTTCGACCGGCTAGGCGGATCGGAGATGCGGTCATCCTAGTCGCCTGCGACGCACCCCTTTACCGATGAGGCCGGAGCCAAGATCAAAGAAGGAAATACACCGGCGCTTCCGGCTACGCAGGCATGATGGGTGCGCCCGCATGCGGCACGGCATTTTGTTTACAATTTTCCGAACGGCCGCGATCGGGAACGGCCGGCTCTTTACGTGATTCCGCCGCTCAATTCAGCCGATATAGGCGACGCGTTGTTGGGCTGCAGCGTCGGCGGCTGTCTTCGGCTGGGCCGGCAACTGAAGCACGGTGGCCTGCTGGCCAGCGCGCAGGTGCGTCAGCAGCACGATCTGGCCGTCGGGAAACTCGAGCGCATCGTGATGCGTCCGCTGTTCATCCTTGTTGACCTGGCGAAAGATCGCAGTCTTGTGACCGATCGCGATGTTTCCCCGCGGCCAGAACTCTCTCTTGTACCGGGTAGCCGGTTCGGCAAACGACAATTCCGTCCCCGGCAGGAGACAGACCGCTACGGTAGCATCCTCCGACGCCGCGAATCCCAGCGTGCTCGTTCCGAAGTCACGCGTGGTCAGCTTGTCATCGACTTTGGCAGGACGCGATTTGACGTTGTGGAGGCTGTAGTCACACATCTCGGCACTCCTGTTATCGGAAGCCCTCCAGCCGCCGGCAAAGCTACCATTTTTTGCGTGCCGGCGCAGCCTGAAATCGCGGGCGACGCGCCTCGTGTCGGGGCCTCTCGATTTCGGGCGCGAGGACCACTATCTCACGGCGGGCAGATGTGAGCCGGGCGCGGCCTGGTTTTACGCGGGAGAACGGCGATGTTGTCGACGATTGCCGAAATCATTCGTGACTTGCTGATCTTCGTCGTCGTGATGGCGGCGCTGCTGGTCACTTTCGTCGTCGTGATCTCGAAGATGCCCGACACCAATCCATTGAAGCGCGTGCTGACGGCGCTGAGCTACCGGCTCGGGGCCACGCTGGCGGCGGGTGCGGTCGCCATTCCACTGGAGCCCATACCGGGAATCGACGTGCTCTACGACGTCGGCGCTCCGCTCATCCTGATCTGGTACTGGTTCACTTTTTTCCGGGACGCGCGTCACATGACGTCCACCCGTCCGTTGCCGGAGCAGAGGCAAATACCGCACGAAGGCCGGTGAAGCGCATCATTGATGCGCATAAAGCCCGCGCAGGCTTTCCACCTTGCCGTCGTGCTGCCAGTAGATGTCGCTCACGCGCCAGTCGGTCTTGATCTTGACGACGTCGAGCGTGACCGTCGTTTCCTTGCCGAGATTGACGAACCTGACGGTCGCGCGGGCTCCGCCGGGCGCGAAATCCGCGGCGGCGATGTCAAAATCCGTAATGTCCCATTCCTGCGCGTCGACAAAGGGATCGAAGTCGAGCACTCCGACTTCGCCGCGTTTGGCGGCAATCTTCCGCTCCTTGACCATCAGCGCGGCCAGCGACGGTTCGAAAAAGTGCCGGATCGCGGTTTCGGTATCGAGCGCATGGCCGGGGGAGTCGTTGCCCTTGTAGCCGCTATAGAGCGCGGTCACGTAAGCGAGCGCCGTCATGTCGTCCGCCAAAGCGCGGCATGCGATTGCGGCGCCGGCGGCGCCAAGGAGAAGCGTGCGTCGTGTCTGCATGATGGCCGACATTATAATGACAATGGGAGGAGTTGGGATTAGCCGCGGCAGGGACTTGCTTTGCCCGCCGCCAACGGGCATTTCATCCGGGCCGTAGGAGTGTAGCTCAACTGGCTAGAGCACCGGTCTCCAAAACCGGGGGTTGGGGGTTCGAGTCCCTCCACTCCTGCCACCGTCAAAATAAACCAATAAGATAAGACAGTTAGAGGGCGGCTCCCGATCTCGCGAGCCACCGAACGGACGGCAGGTGATGGCAATGTTGGAAACGGACAAGGTGTTCTCCGGCTCGATTCCGGAAAACTACGAGCGCTACATGGTGCCGTTGATTTTCGAGCCGTTCGCGGCAGATCTTGCGCAACGAGCGGCGGCCCTGTCGCCAAGCGCCGTTCTGGAAACCGCCGCGGGCACCGGGGTTGTCACCCGCGCGGTGGCGCCAAAGCTGCCCCCCGGCGCAAGCTATATCGTGACTGACCTCAACCAGCCGATGCTCGACTACGCCGCTTCGCAACAAGCTCCTGACGGTCGCATCACATGGCGCCAGGCGAATGCTCTGGCGCTACCGTTTGAAAATGCGGTCTTCGATCTCGTTTGTTGCCAATTCGGCGCGATGTTCTTTCCCGACCGCTCATCTGCCTATCGCGAAGCAATGCGAGTCCTAAAGCCTGGAGGGCATTTTTTGTTCAACGTGTGGGATCGCATCGAGGAAAATGTATTTGCGGATGACGTGACGAATGCTCTCGCGAGGATTTTTCCGGACGATCCGCCGCGCTTTCTGGCGCGCACGCCGTACGGCTACCACGATACGGCGTTGATCCGCAGCGAACTGGAGGAGGCGGGTTTCTCCCACGTGATGATCGAGACGAGAGCCGAACAAAGCCGCGCATCCTCGCCGCGGCTTCCGGCCGTTGCCTTTTGTCAGGGTACTCCGCTTCGCAACGAGATCGAGGCCAGGGACAACGGAAAACTGGAAGCTGCAACCGACTATGCCGCATCCGCAATTGCGGACCGACATGGCAGCGGCGAGGTTGCCGCCAAAATTCAGGCGCACGTGATCGTGGCCGTAGCCTAGCTGTTGGATTACCCTGTTCCTGCCCCCAACGAGTTGAAAACGAGCGCGATGACTTTATCTGCAGCGCGTGAATGGGGAGGATTGCGGTGACCGAAGTTTCCGAAGGCAAGCCGACCTTGATGAGCCGCGGTCGCGACGTTGTCGCGAACATGCAGGCTTACTTTCCGGGCGTGCTGGTCAGTCTGATCATCGCCGTCGCTGCCACCTTTCTGTCAGAGCACTACGGCGGGCCGGTGATGCTGTTCGCGCTTCTGCTCGGCATGGCGTTTTATTTTCTTTCCCAGGAGGGGCCCTGCGTTGCCGGCATCGAATTCGCGTCCAAGCACATCCTGCGCATCGCTGTCGGGCTGCTCGGCGCGCAGATAACGATCTCCGAGATCATGAAGCTCGGGCCGACGCCGGTGATCCTGGTCATCGTCGCGGTGACGGCGACCATCCTGTTCGGCGTGCTCGGCGCTCGCGTCGCCGGCTTGAGCCGGCCGTTCGGTATCCTGACGGCGGGCGCGGTGGCGATCTGCGGGGCGTCGGCGGCGCTGGCGATTTCCTCGGTGCTGCCAAAGGGCGAAAACCACGAACGCGATACGGTCTTCACCGTCATCGGCGTCACGGCGCTCAGCACGATCGCGATGATCGTCTATCCCGTCATCATCGCCTTCTTCCATCTCGATCATGCGGCGGTCGGGAGTGTTCCTCGGCGGCACCATCCACGACGTTGCGCAGGTCGTCGGCGCCGGATTCAGCGTGTCCGACGAAACCGGCAACGTGGCGACCTTCACCAAGCTGCTGCGCGTGGCGATGCTGCTGCCGGTGGTGGTGACGCTGTCGTTTGTCTTCCGCGCCCACAACACCAGCAAGGCGGGGCGCCAGTTGCCCGGCTTCCTCGTCGTCTTCGCGGTGCTGGTGGTGGTCAACAGCCTGGGCGTGATCCCGGCGCCGGCGCTCGCGGTGCTCAAGAGCGTCTCGCGGTGGTGCTTGGTGACGGCCATCGCCGCTTTGGGAATGAAAACATCGCTGAAGGCAATGGCGGAGGTGGGCGGGCGCGCGATCGGACTGCTCGTCGCGGAGACCGTCTTTCTGGCGCTCCTCGTTTTGGCGGTCCTGGTTTGGAAGATTTGAGCATCGGGTGCCGCCACGGGGAACGGAGCCCCAGCGCGTCCTTTCCCCGTCCGAAATCGTCCAACCGGGCCGTTGTGTATAAAGAGCACGCAAAGCCCGGATTTTCCGCTGCCTGAGCGGGTTAGCCGCTTCCCCGCTTGACGATCCGGGCGTCCGGCAGTAGGAAGCTGGCATCGTCAGCGGCCCGGTGACGGACTTCCGCGGCGAACATTCCCCAAAAAAGGATCGGCTGTGTCGGTCTCCTCCTGAAAGGCGGGCGGGGAATACCTATTTAGATGGTCCACATCAGACGAGCGGCATGGCGAAGATCAGCCCATTCAAGTTCCTGCAGGAAGTGCGGGCCGAAGCGCAGAAGGTCACTTGGCCTACGCGCAAGGAGACGACCGTCACCACCATCATGGTGTTCGTGATGGTATTCGTCGCGTCGATCTTCTTTCTGGTGGCCGACCAGATCATGCGTGTAGGTGTTGGCTTCCTGTTGGGGATCAGCTCTTGAGCGGCGTTTCCATTCACGATCCGGATTTCATCTCATGACCAACCGGTGGTACGCGGTCCACGCCTACTCGAACTTCGAGAACAAGGTGGCGGATTCGATCCGCGAGCAGGCCAAGCAGCGCGGGCTCTCCAGCCTGTTCGAGGAAATCCTCGTGCCCAAGGAGAAGGTCGTCGAGGTGCGGCGCGGCCGCAAAGTCGACGCCGAGCGCAAATTCTTTCCCGGCTACGTGCTGGTGAAAATGCAGTTGACCGACGAAGCCTATCACCTGATCAAGAATACGCCGAAGGTGACCGGCTTCCTCGGCTCCGACAACAAGCCGATGCCGCTTTCCGACGCCGAGGCCGAGCGCATCATTCATCAGGTGCAGGAAGGCATCGAGCGGCCGAAACCCTCGGTCTCGTTCGAGGTCGGCGAGCAGGTGCGCGTCTCGGACGGCCCGTTCGCGTCGTTCAACGGCACGGTGGAGGAAGTGGACGAGGGCCGTTCGCGGCTCAAGGTGGCGGTGTCGATCTTCGGCCGCGCCACCCCGGTCGAGCTGGAGTTTGGCCAGGTCGAGAAATTGTAGGTCAACTTCTCCCTGTACGCGGGGAGGAGGCGAAGTGTGAGCCACGTGGAAGGTGAGGCGGTCGCCAGCCGTCAATAGCCGCACCACTAAAGGGAGTAGAGAATGGCGAAGAAGATTACCGGTTACGTCAAATTGCAGGTGCCGGCCGGGGCGGCCAATCCGTCGCCGCCGATCGGTCCTGCGCTCGGCCAGCGCGGCCTCAACATCATGGAATTCTGCAAGGCGTTCAACGCCCAGACCCAGAAGCTCGAGAAGGGCGCCCCGATCCCCGTCACCATCACGGTCTATGCCGACCGCTCGTTTTCGTTTGAGCTGCGTACACCGCCGGTGTCGCACTTTCTCAAGAAGGCGGCCAAGCTTGAAAGCGGCTCCAAGGCGCCCGGCCGCGACGTCGCCGGCTCGGTCACCAAGGAGCAGGTACGCGAGATCGCCGAGCAGAAGATGAAAGACCTGAACTGCGATACGATCGAATCCGCCATGCGCATGATCGAAGGCTCCGCCCGCTCGATGGGCCTGCAGGTGAAGTCATGAGTTCGCTCGGAAAACGCACGATCAAGGCCCGCGAGGGCGTCGATCGCGAGAAGCTCTATCCGCTCGCCGAAGCGGTGAAGATGGTGAAAGAACGCGCCAAGGCGAAGTTCGACGAGACCATCGAAGTGGCGATGAATCTCGGCATCGATCCCCGCCACGCCGACCAGATGGTGCGCGGCGTCGTCAATCTGCCAAACGGCTCGGGCCGCTCGGTGCGCGTCGCGGTGTTCGCCCGCGGCGTCAAGGCCGACGAGGCCAAGGCGGCCGGCGCCGACGTGGTCGGTGCGGAGGATTTGGTGGAGAAGGTGCAGGGTGGCGCCATCGACTTCGATCGCGTCGTTGCCACGCCCGACCTGATGCCGCTGGTCGGCCGTCTTGGCAAAGTGCTCGGCCCGCGCGGACTGATGCCGAACCCCAAGGTCGGCACGGTGACGATGGACATCACCACGGCGGTCAAGGGCGCCAAGGGTGGTTCGGTGGAGTTCCGCGCCGAAAAGGCTGGCGTGGTGCAGGCCGGAGTCGGCAAGGCATCGTTCAGCGAGGACAAGCTGATCGAGAACATCCAGGCCTTTGCCGACGCGGTGCAGAAGTCGCGGCCGGCAGGCGCCAAGGGTCACTTCATCAACCGCGTCGCGATTTCCTCGACGATGGGCCCCGGCGTGAAGGTCGAGCCGGGCAGCTTGTTCCCGGATTCGCAGCAGGCGCACTGATTACCGGATAGTGATCAAACAGCGCTTGGCAAATCCGGCGAAAGCCGCTAGATAGCGCCCAAGGGCGTGCTGGCCTGGTTGTCGGCACGCCTTTTCACGTTCCACGAAAACCACCGAAGCGAGGCCGCTCTTAGCGTCGATCCTGCGCGGATTTATCTAAGAGAAGGAAGAGCTTGGCGGAGTTTGTGAACGTGTCCTGTCCGAGACTGCAGGCGCCGGCAACGGCTTAATTTGTGCCTCCAAAAGAGCACGAGCCAGCATAGACGGGTGAAGGACGAGGGTGATGAGAATTGCCCTTCGGTTCTGATCTCGACAGCCCGGAAGGCGAGAGCCTGTCCGGGGGGCAGGGTGTGAACGTCGTCCTGCCTGTTCGTCGACATCGTCGACGATTTTGGCGGGGCGGCCGGCATCAACCCGGCGGATTCCGCTAAAGGGACCGCCAATCGGAGAGAGCTGGTGGATCGCGCGGCAAAAAGCGAGCTCGTGGCGGCGCTTGGAGAGGTCTTTAAGGCCACCAAGGTCGTCGTCGTTGCTCATTATTCCGGCCTGACGGTCGCCCAGATGCAGACTCTGCGTCGGCAGATGAAGCAGGCTGGCGCGAGCGTGAAGGTTGCGAAAAATCGCCTCGCCAAAATCGCTCTCGAAGGCAGTGACGTCGCTTCGATCGGCCCCTTGCTGAAGGGGCCGGCGCTGATCGCCTACTCGGGCGATCCGATTGCGGCGCCGAAGGTCGCCGTCGATTTCGCCAAGACCCACGAACAGTTCGTGATCCTCGGCGGAGCGATGGGTACGACCGCACTCGACCCGAACGCGGTCAAGGCGCTTGCCGCCCTGCCGTCGCTCGACGAATTGCGGGCGAAGATCGTCGGACTGCTCGTCGCGCCGGCAACCAAGATCGCGCAGGTGGTGAACGCCCCTGCCGCCAAGGTCGCCCGCGTCGTGCAGGCTTATGCCTCGAAGAGCGAAGAGGGCGCGGCTGCGTAAGGCTGCCTCAACCCAAAGATTAGAACCGAAGGACAAATGTCATGGCTGATCTGCAAAAAATCGTAAGCGACCTTTCCAGCCTCACTGTGCTGGAGGCCGCCGAGCTTGCCAAACTGCTCGAAGAGAAGTGGGGCGTTTCGGCTGCTGCCGCCGTTGCGGTTGCGGCCGGTCCAGCTGCCGCTGCTGCGCCGGCTGCCGAGGAGAAGACCGAGTTTACGGTCGTGCTCGCGGCCACCGGAGACAAGAAGATCGAGGTCATCAAGGAAGTGCGCGCGATCACCGGCCTCGGGCTCAAGGAAGCCAAGGACTTGGTCGAGGGCGCTCCCAAGCCGGTCAAGGAAGGCGTCAACAAGGACGAGGCCGCCAAGATCAAGGCGACTCTCGAAAAGGTCGGCGCCAAGGTTGAGCTTAAGTAAGCAATGCTTACTTAAGCAGGGTTCGGGTTGGAGCGGACCAACCCGAACTCGCGATTAAGTGAGGTTGTTGACGCCGGTTCGGCGGTGGAAAGCGGTGATTTCGGCCATTATTTGCCCAAATCACCGTGATCACCAAGAGCTGGCTGACGTAAATACAGAGATTCGGCGCGATTGGCCGAATCGTGAGACATAAGGCGGTTCGACGCCTGTCCCGACGGTCGCGATGGATTGCGGCCTTCTGGAGAGCCGTCTTGATCGCCCTCGGCGCGCCGGACTCACGAGGTTCGGGGCGGGGGCTCGAGTCCGGCGGCTCGAGCTCGATGGATCGATTGAGCGAGAGGACATAATGGCGCAGACGTTTATCGGTCGGAAGCGCGTTCGTAAGTTTTTCGGAAAAATCGAAGAAGTCGCGGAGATGCCGAACCTCATTGAGGTTCAGAAGGCGTCCTACGACCAATTCCTGCTGGTGGTGGAGCCGCCGGGCGGCCGGCCCAACGAGGGTCTGCAGGCCGTATTCAAGTCGGTATTTCCGATTTCCGATTTCTCCAATACGTCGATGCTCGAATTCGTGAAATACGAATTCGAGGGTCCCAAATACGACGTCGACGAGTGCCGCCAGCGCGGCATGACCTACGCTGCGCCGCTCAAGGTCACGCTGCGTCTGATCGTGTTCGATATCGACGAAGAGACGGGCGCCAAGTCGGTCAAGGACATCAAGGAGCAGGATGTCTACATGGGCGACATTCCGCTCATGACCAACAACGGCACCTTCGTCGTCAACGGCACCGAGCGCGTCATCGTTTCGCAGATGCACCGCTCGCCCGGCGTGTTCTTCGATCACGACAAGGGCAAGACCCATTCGTCGGGCAAGCTCCTGTTCGCCGCCCGCATCATTCCCTATCGCGGCTCCTGGCTCGACATCGAGTTCGACGCCAAGGACATCGTTCATGCGCGCGTCGATCGCCGCCGCAAGATCCCGGTGACGTCGCTTCTCTACGCGCTCGGCATGAGCGGCGAGGAGATCCTCAACACCTTCTACAAGCAGATCCCCTACAAGCGCACCAAGGATGGCTGGCGCGTGCCGTTCGACGCCAACCGCCTGCGCGGCTACAAGGCGATCAACGATCTCGTCGACGCCGATACCGGCAAGGTCGTGCTCGAGGCGGGCAAGAAGCTCACCGTCCGTCAGGCGCGCCAGCTCGCCGAAAAAGGCCTCAAGGCGCTGCGGCTGAGCGACGAGGAGCTGATCGGCCATTATCTCGCCGAGGACCTCGTCAATCCGAAGACCGGTGAAATCTACGCCGAAGCCGGCGAGGAGATCACCGAGAAGACGCTGAAGACGCTCAACGACGCCGGTTACAAGGAGCTGCCGCTCCTCAACATCGACCACGTCAATGTCGGCGCCTACATCCGCAATACGCTGACGATCGACAAGAACATGACGCGCGAGGACGCGCTGTTCGACATCTACCGCGTCATGCGTCCGGGCGAGCCGCCGACGATCGACACCGCGCAATCGATGTTCAACTCGCTGTTCTTCGATCCCGAGCGCTACGATCTTTCGGCGGTCGGCCGCGTCAAGATGAACATGCGGCTCGACCTTACCGCCGAGGACACCCAGCGCACGCTGCGCAAGGAAGACATCCTCGCGGTGATCCGCACGCTGGTCGATCTGCGCGACGGCAAGGGCGAGATCGACGACATCGACCATCTCGGCAACCGCCGGGTGCGGTCGGTCGGCGAGCTGATGGAAAATCAGTATCGCATCGGTCTGCTGCGGATGGAGCGCGCGATCAAGGAGCGCATGTCGTCGGTCGATATCGACACGGTGATGCCGCAGGACCTGATCAACGCCAAGCCGGCGGCCGCCGCCGTGCGCGAGTTCTTCGGCTCGTCGCAGCTCTCGCAGTTCATGGACCAGACCAACCCGCTGTCGGAGATCACGCACAAAAGGCGGCTCTCCGCGCTGGGTCCGGGCGGTCTCACGCGCGAGCGCGCCGGCTTCGAGGTGCGCGACGTTCACACCACGCACTACGGCCGCATCTGTCCGATCGAGACGCCGGAAGGCCCGAATATCGGACTGATCAACTCGCTTGCGACCTTTGCGCGGGTGAACAAGTACGGCTTCGTCGAAACGCCGTACCGCAAGGTGAAGGACGGCCGCGTCACCGACGAGGTGATCTATCTCTCGGCGATGGAAGAGGGCCGCTACACGGTCGCCCAGGCCAACTCGGCGATCGACCCGCGCGGCCGGTTCACCGACGACCTCGTCGTCGTGCGCCATGCCGGCGACGTGCAGCTCATCCCGCCGGACAAGGTGGATTTCATGGACGTGTCGCCGAAACAGCTCGTTTCGGTGGCGGCGGCGCTCATTCCGTTCCTCGAGAACGATGACGCCAACCGCGCGCTCATGGGCTCCAACATGCAACGTCAGGCGGTGCCGCTCGTTCACGCCGAGGCGCCGTTCGTCGGCACCGGCATGGAAGGCGTCGTCGCCCGCGATTCCGGCGCGGCGATTGCCGCGCGCCGGACCGGCGTGGTCGACCAGGTCGACGCCACCCGTATCGTCATCCGCGCCACCGACGAGCCGGATCCGACCAAGCCGGGCGTCGACATCTACCGGCTGATGAAGTTCCAGCGCTCGAACCAGAACACCTGCATCAACCAGCGGCCGCTGGTGAAGGTCGGCGATCAGGTGAAGAAGGGCGACATCATCGCCGACGGTCCCTCGACCGATCTCGGCGAGCTCGCGCTCGGCCGCAACGTCCTCGTCGCGTTCATGCCGTGGAACGGCTACAACTTCGAGGACTCGATCCTGCTCTCCGAGCGCATCGTCAAGGACGACGTCTTCACTTCGATCCACATCGAGGAATTCGAGGTGATGGCGCGCGACACCAAGCTCGGGCCTGAGGAAATCACCCGCGACATTCCCAACGTCTCGGAAGAGACGCTGAAGAATCTCGACGAAGCGGGCATCGTCTATATCGGCGCCGAAGTTCGCGCCGGAGACATCCTTGTCGGCAAGATCACGCCGAAGGGCGAAAGCCCGATGACGCCGGAGGAAAAACTCCTGCGCGCCATCTTCGGCGAGAAGGCGTCCGACGTGCGCGATACCTCGCTGCGGGTTCCGCCCGGCGTTCAGGGCACCGTCGTCGAGGTGCGCGTGTTCAATCGCCACGGCGTCGAGAAAGACGAGCGCGCGCTCGCCATCGAGCGCGAGGAGATCGAACGGCTCGCCAAGGACCGCGACGACGAGCAGGCAATCCTCGACCGCAACGTCTATGGCCGTCTGGCGGAGCTTCTCGAGGGCCGGCAGGGTATCGCCGGACCGAAGGGCTTCAAGAAAGACACCAAGATCACCCGCGTCATTCTCGACGAATATCCGCGCTCGCAGTGGTGGATGTTCGCTTCGCCGAACGACAAGGTGATGGCGGAGATCGAAGCCATCCGCAAGCAGTACGACGAATCGAAGAAGCGGCTCGAGCAGCGCTTCCTCGACAAGGTCGAGAAGCTGCAGCGCGGCGACGAACTGCCGCCGGGCGTGATGAAGATGGTCAAGGTCTTCGTCGCCGTGAAGCGCAAGATCCAGCCCGGCGACAAGATGGCCGGCCGTCACGGCAACAAGGGCGTGGTGTCGAAGATCGTGCCGCTCGAGGACATGCCGTTCCTCGCCGACGGCACCGCGGTCGACATCGTGCTCAATCCGCTCGGCGTGCCGAGCCGCATGAATGTCGGGCAGATCCTGGAGACCCATCTGGGCTGGGCCTGCGCCGGACTTGGCTTGAAGATCGGCAGCGCCGTCGATCTCTACAACAGCAAGAAGGACTCAAAGCCGCTCAAGGAGCTGTTGAAGAAGGTCTACGGCGACGAGGAGACCATCAAGTCGCTCGACGAGAAGGGTCTTGCTCGAGCTCGGCGCGAACCTGCGTCACGGCGTGCCGATCGCGACGCCGGTGTTCGACGGAGCGAAGGAAGCCGACATCGAGCACATGCTCGATCTCGCCGGCCTCGATCATTCCGGCCAGGTCACGCTATATGACGGGCGCACCGGCGACACCTTCGACCGCAAGGTCACGGTCGGCCACATCTACATGCTCAAGCTGCATCACCTCGTGGACGACAAGATCCACGCCCGGTCGATCGGCCCCTACAGCCTCGTCACCCAGCAGCCGCTGGGCGGCAAGGCGCAGTTCGGCGGCCAGCGCTTCGGCGAAATGGAGGTGTGGGCGCTCGAAGCCTACGGCGCCGCCTACACGCTGCAGGAAATGCTGACGGTGAAGTCGGACGACGTCGCCGGCCGCACCAAGGTGTACGAGGCGATCGTGCGCGGCGACGACACGTTCGAGGCCGGCATTCCGGAATCGTTCAACGTGCTGGTCAAGGAAATGCGCTCGCTTGGCCTCAACGTCGACCTGCACAATTCCAAGCAGCAGCGCGGCGACGGCGTCGCCGAGGCGGCCGAATAATCGTCGTGGCCGGGCTAGCCGCCGGCCATCGTGACCGGTGGAAGAGAATCACGAAATTCAGCGGCCGACACGGTCGGCAAGCGGAGAAGACGATGAACCAAGAGATCATGAATCTTTTCAGCCCGCAGGCGCCGGCTCAGGTCTTCGACCAGATCCGGATTTCCATCGCGAGCCCGGAAAAGATTCTGTCCTGGTCCTACGGCGAGATCAAAAAGCCGGAGACCATCAACTATCGCACCTTCAAGCCCGAGCGCGACGGCCTGTTCTGCGCGCGCATCTTCGGGCCGATCAAGGACTACGAGTGCTTGTGCGGCAAGTACAAGCGCATGAAGTACAAGGGCATCATCTGCGAGAAGTGCTCGGTCGAGGTGACGCTGTCGCGCGTGCGGCGCGAGCGCATGGGCCATATCGAACTCGCGGCGCCGGTGGCGCACATCTGGTTTCTCAAATCGCTGCCGTCGCGCATCGGGCTCTTGCTCGACATGACGCTGAAGGACCTCGAGCGCATCCTGTATTTCGAATACTACGTCGTGCTCGAGCCGGGCCTCACGCCGCTCAAGGACCGTCAGCTCCTGAGCGAAGAGGAATACACCAAGGCGCAGGACGAACTCGGCCCCGATAGCTTCACCGCCATGATCGGCGCCGAGGCCATCCGCGAGATGCTCAAGGCGCTCGACCTGGAGAAGATGGCCGCCGACCTCCGCCAGGAGATCGCGGAATCGACCTCCGAGCTCAAGCCAAAGAAGCTCGCCAAGCGGCTCAAGCTGATCGAGGCGTTCGTCCAGTCCGGCAACAAGCCGGAATGGATGATCCTCACGCACGTGCCGGTGATCCCGCCCGATCTGCGTCCGCTGGTGCCGCTCGACGGCGGCCGCTTTGCCACGTCCGATCTCAACGATCTCTATCGGCGCGTCATCAACCGCAACAACCGTTTGAAGCGGCTGATCGAGCTGCGCGCTCCCGACATCATCATCCGCAACGAGAAGCGGATGCTGCAGGAGGCGGTCGACGCGTTGTTCGACAACGGCCGCCGCGGCCGCGTCATCACCGGCGCCAACAAGCGGCCGCTGAAGTCGCTCGCCGACATGCTCAAGGGCAAGCAGGGCCGCTTCCGGCAGAACCTGCTCGGCAAGCGCGTCGACTATTCCGGCCGTTCGGTGATCGTGGTCGGCCCCGAGCTCAAGCTGCATCAGTGCGGGCTGCCGAAGAAGATGGCGCTCGAACTGTTCAAGCCGTTCATCTATTCGCGGCTCGACGCCAAGGGCCTGTCGACGACGGTGAAGCAGGCCAAGAAGCTGGTCGAGAAGGAGAAGCCGGAGGTTTGGGATATCCTCGACGAGGTGATCCGCGAACATCCGGTGCTGCTCAACCGCGCGCCGACGCTGCATCGGCTCGGCATCCAGGCGTTCGAGCCGGTTCTGATCGAAGGCAAGGCGATCCAGCTGCATCCGCTGGTCTGCGCGGCGTTCAACGCCGACTTCGACGGCGACCAGATGGCGGTGCACGTGCCGCTGTCGCTCGAGGCGCAGCTCGAAGCGCGCGTCCTGATGATGTCGACCAACAACATCCTGCATCCCGCGAACGGCTCGCCGATCATCGTGCCGTCGCAGGATATCGTGCTCGGTCTCTACTACCTGTCGATCATGAACGACGGCGGTCCCGGGCAGTGGAAGCTTGAGCTTCACTCCGAGAAGGAAATCGAGCGCGACCACAAGAAGAAGAACGTCGTGCAGGGCTTCTATCGCAACTTGAGCGAAGTCGAGCACGCGCTGCACGAGAAGGCGGTCGGGCTCCACACCAAGATCAAGTATCGCTACGAAGGCGTCGACGAGGAGGGCAAGCCGTTCCGGAAGTGGTACGAGACCACGCCGGGCCGCGCCATCCTCGGCGAAGTGCTGCCGAAGCTGCCGAAGATTTCGTTCGACCTCGTCAACAAGCTCATGACGAAGCGCGAAATCTCCGGAATGATCGACACCGTCTATCGCCACTGCGGGCAGAAGGAGACCGTGATCTTCTGCGACCGCGTGATGGCGCTCGGCTTCCATCATGCGTTCAAGGCCGGCATCTCGTTCGGCAAGGACGACATGGTGGTGCCGCACTCCAAGAAGTCGATCGTCGAAAAGACGCGCGAACTGGTCAAGGAGTTCGAGCAGCAATACAACGACGGTCTGATTACCCAGGGCGAGAAATACAACAAGGTCGTCGACGCCTGGTCGAAGTGCACCGAGAAGATCGCCGACGAAATGATGCGCGAGATCTCGGCGTCCAAGCCCGCGGTGGAGAAGGGCGCGGAAGCCCAGGTCAACTCGATCTACATGATGGCGCATTCCGGCGCGCGCGGCTCGCCGGCGCAGATGCGCCAGCTCGCCGGCATGCGCGGCCTGATGGCGAAGCCGTCAGGCGAGATCATCGAGAGCCCGATCATCTCCAACTTCAAGGAAGGTCTCTCGGTGCTCGAGTACTTCAACTCGACGCACGGCGCCCGCAAGGGTCTCGCCGACACCGCGCTCAAGACGGCGAATTCGGGCTATCTGACGCGGCGTCTCGTCGACGTGGCGCAGGATTGCATCATCACCGAAGTGGACTGCGGCACGACCCGCGGCATCAAGGTGCGCGCCATCATTGATGCCGGCACCGTCGTGGCGTCGCTGGCAACGCGCATCCTCGGCCGCACTACGGCCGAAGACGTGCGCGATCCGTCGAGCAACGAAGTGCTGGTCGCCAACGGAACGCTGCTTGATGAGCCTCAGGTCGAGAAGCTCGTCACCGCCGGCGTGCAGGAGGTGAAAATCCGCTCGGTGCTGACCTGCAACACCCAGCCCGGCGTTTGCGGCAATTGCTACGGGCGCGATCTGGCCCGCGGCACGCCGGTCAACATGGGCGAGGCGGTGGGTGTCATCGCCGCGCAGTCGATCGGCGAGCCTGGCACGCAGCTCACCATGCGCACGTTCCATATCGGCGGCGCGGCGCAAATCTCGGAGCAGTCGTTCATCGAGTCGAACTTCGAGGGAACCGTCAAGATCAAGAACATGAACGTCGCCCGCAACTCGGACGGCGATCTGATCGCGATGGGCCGCAACCTCATCGTCGCGGTTCTCGATCCGGATGGCACGGAGCGTGCCGTGCACCGCATCCAGTACGGCGCACGGCTCAAGATCGATGACGGCCAGCATATCAAGCGCGGCCAGCGCATCGCCGAATGGGATCCGTACACCCGGCCGATCCTGACGGAGGTCGAGGGCACGATTGGATTTGAGGATCTCGTCGAAGGCCAGTCGCTGACCGAGACGCTCGACGAATCGACCGGCATCGCCAAGCGCGTCGTCATCGATTGGCGTTCGGGCTCCGCCCGCGGCCAGCAGGACCTGCGTCCGGCGATGGTGATCAAGGGCAAGGACGGCAAAATCCTCAAGCTCAGCCGTGGCGGCGACGCCCGTTACATGCTGGCGGTCGACGCCATCATCTCGGTCGATCCCAACTCCAAGGTCAAGGCGGCGGACGTCATTGCGCGTATCCCGACCGAAAGCGCCAAGACCCGCGACATCACCGGCGGTCTGCCGCGCGTCGCCGAATTGTTCGAGGCCCGGCGTCCCAAGGAATCGGCGGTCATCGCCGAGATTTCCGGCACGGTTCGTTTTGGCCGCGACTACAAGAACAAGCGGCGGATCACCATCGAGCCGAGCAACAAGGACGAGGAGGCGAGGGAGTACCTCGTCGCCAAGGGCAAGCACATCCATCTGCAGGACGGCGACGTCATCGAGAAGGGTGACTTCATCGTCGAAGGCAATCCGGCGCCGCACGACATCCTGGCGATCAAGGGCGTCGAGGAGCTGGCCGGCTACCTCGTCAACGAGATCCAGGAGGTCTATCGGCTGCAGGGCGTGGCGATCAACGACAAGCACATCGAAGTGATCGTGCGCCAGATGCTGCAGAAGGTGGAGATCGAAGACTCCGGCGAGACCGACCTGATCCAGGGCGAGCAGGTCGACAAGGTGGAGTTCGACGAGGTCAACGCGCAGGCGACGGCGGAAGGCAAGAAGCCGGCGACTGCCCATCCGGTGCTGCTTGGCATCACCAAGGCGTCGTTGCAGACGCGCTCGTTCATCTCCGCGGCCTCGTTCCAGGAGACGACGCGCGTGCTCACCGAAGCCGCGGTGGGCGGCAAGGCCGACACGCTCGACGGCCTCAAGGAGAACGTCATCGTCGGCCGCCTGATCCCGGCCGGAACCGGCGCGATGATGAACCGGCTGCGCGAGGTCGCGATCAAGCGCGACCAGCTCATTCTCGCCGAGCGCGAGAAGGAGGCCGCGGCGAGGGCTGCTGCGGCCGCCGCCGAACCGGCGGCGCTGCCGGCTGCCGAATAGCGGCCGGGCGCACTTTACGAAGCACGGAAGGCCGCCTGCGGGCGGCCTTTTCGTTTCATGCGCCTCCGCCCGGCGCGAGCCGCGCAAGGACAGCGGGCACAAGGCGGCTTAGAGTGTCGCGCTTTCGTCCTGACCATCCGGCGGAACCGTGCAGTCACAGGTGGCGATATGAGTTCGGGATCGGCGGTTCGATCGGCCGATGTGGAGATACTCAGCGGCGGCGCTATGCGCCGTTTCCTCATCGAAGCCGTGCCGCTGTTCGAGCAGGCGAGCGGCGCAAAAGTCGCAACGCGTTTCGGCCTGACCCGCGACATGAAGGCCGAGATCGAGGCCGGCGCGGTCTTCGACATCGCGTTGCTGCCCCGTCCGGCGATCGATGAACTGGTGGCGGCCGGCAAGATCGCGTCCGGCTCGCCGACCGACGCCGTGCGTTCAATCGTCGGCTTCATGGTGCGTACCGGCGCCGCGGAGCCCGACATCGGCACCGTCGCCGCGTTCAAGAAGACGCTGCGGGACGCGAAATCGATCTCCTACAGCAAAGGACCGAGCGGCTTGTATGTGGCGGAGCTCCTCGAGCGCCTCGGTCTCGCGGAGGAAATGAAGGACAAGACCGTCCTCGCCATCGGCCGGCCGGTCGGGGCCGTCGTTGCCAGCGGCGAGGCCGAGATCGGCATGCAGCAGATCATCGAAAATCAGCCGGTGGAAGGGGCGCACCTGGTCGGTCCGTTGCCGGGTGAACTCATCAATTTCGTGCTGTATTCCGCGGGTCTGGCTCCCACCGCCGCCCAAAATCCCTCGGCCCGCGCCTTTGTAGCTTTCCTGGCGTCGCCACCGGTGGTGCGGATCATCCGCGCCAAGGGCATGGAGCCGGCGTGACCGGCTTGCGGCGGGCGCGACGAGAGCCGCCGCTCGCGCCGGACTTCCGGCTCGCTGCGACTGGCCGAAAATGCCAGTTGTCCTTGCGCCATCGCAGTTTCGTGACCATATCGGCTTGACTTCGCGCGGTGGCGCCGATACACAGCGCGCACTCTTCGGCAGGCGGTGAGCTTCGCCCGTCGGAACGGCCTGTCCGGGTCTCCTGTAAGCCATTGGAAGTTATTGCTTTCTTGGCGCCCATTCGTGGGCAGGTGGGCTTCGGCGCGACGCCTCGACGAAGGAAGCTCAAACGCTGCCTCTGACTACGCAAAGTCAGACTGCCAAACGCACGACCGCGGTAAACGCATCGCGGTCCTCTGCGGTTTTCCAGCGCCTTCCGCTCGAAGCGAGCGGATAGCGCGTTTTCGTTTGCGCGAATGCGTTCGCGCGATCAGGGCGCAAGCCCGCAAGACAACCGAGGCGAAAGCTTCGAAACAGAAGGTTCAGGCGCGCGATGCCGACGGTCAATCAGCTCATTCGCAAGCCACGGGTGACGCAGCACGCGAAGAAGAAAGTGCCGGCTTTGCAGCAAAGCCCGCAGAAGCGCGGCGTCTGCACGCGCGTCTACACGACGACGCCGAAGAAGCCGAACTCGGCTTTGCGCAAGGTCGCCAAGGTTCGTTTGACCAACGGCTTCGAGGTCATCGGCTACATCCCCGGCGAGGGCCATAACCTGCAGGAGCACTCGGTGGTGATGATCCGCGGCGGCCGCGTGAAGGATCTGCCCGGCGTGCGCTACCACATCCTGCGCGGCGTGCTCGATACCCAGGGCGTGAAGAACCGCAAGCAGCGCCGTTCCAAGTACGGCGCGAAGCGACCGAAGTGATTGGAGCCTAGACAATGTCCCGTCGCCACAGCGCAGAAAAACGCGAGATCCTTCCCGATCCGAAGTTCGGGAATGTCGTGGTCACGAAGTTCATGAATTCGGTGATGCATGCCGGCAAGAAGTCGGTCGCCGAAGGCATCGTCTATGGCGCGCTGGAAATGATCGAAGGCAAGACCCGGGGCAATCCGATCAGTGTGTTCCAGCAAGCGCTGGACAATGTCATGCCGTCGATCGAGGTGCGCTCGCGGCGCGTCGGCGGCGCCACCTATCAGGTGCCGGTCGAGGTGCGTACCTCGCGGCGCCAGGCGCTCGGCATCCGCTGGATCATTTCGGCCGCGCGCGAGCGCAACGAGAAGACGATGACCGAACGGCTCTCCGCGGAGCTGCTGGACGCGTCGAATAACCGGGGTAACGCAGTCAAGAAGCGCGAGGATACTCACCGGATGGCAGAGGCCAACCGCGCATTCTCGCATTATCGCTGGTAACCGGCGACAGCGAAGGAATTTCCCCCATGCCCCGCACTCATCCGATCGAAGACTACCGCAACTTCGGCATCATGGCGCACATCGATGCCGGCAAGACCACCACGACCGAGCGCGTCCTGTACTACACCGGCAAGAGCCACAAGATCGGTGAAGTCCATGACGGCGCCGCCACCATGGACTGGATGGAGCAGGAGCAGGAGCGCGGCATCACGATTACGTCGGCCGCGACCACGGCGGTTTGGAACGGCAAGCGGCTCAACATCATCGATACGCCCGGCCACGTCGACTTCACCATCGAGGTGGAGCGCTCACTGCGCGTGCTTGACGGCGCGGTATGCGTGCTCGATTCGAACCAGGGCGTGGAGCCGCAGACGGAAACGGTCTGGCGGCAGGGCGATCGCTACAACGTTCCGCGCATCGTGTTCTGCAACAAGATGGACAAGATCGGCGCGGATTACTTCCAGTGCCTCAAGGACATCGTCGATCGCCTCGGCGCGAGGCCGGTTGCTATTCAGCTTCCGATCGGGTCCGAGAGCAACTTCAAGGGCATCGTCGATCTGGTGCGCATGGTTGGCGTGGTGTGGGACGAGGAAACCCTCGGCGCGAAATATCACGACGTCGAGATTCCGGCCGATCTGGTCGACCAGGCCAAGGAATATCGCGAGAAGCTCGTCGAGGCGGCGGTTGAACTCGATGACGACGCCATGACGGCGTATCTCGAAGGCAAGGAGCCCGACGTCGCGACGCTCAAGCGCCTCATCCGCAAGGCCACCATCTCCGGCACGTTCTTTCCGGTTTTCTGCGGCTCCGCGTTCAAGAACAAGGGCGTGCAGCCGCTGCTCGACGCGGTGGTCGATTATCTGCCGTCACCGGTCGACGTGCCGCCGGTGAAGGGCATCGATTCCAAGGGCAATGAAGTCGAACGCAAGTCGTCGGATAGCGAGCCGCTGTCGTTGCTCGCGTTCAAGATCATGGACGACCCGTTCGTCGGCACGATCACGTTCTGCCGCATCTATTCGGGCACGCTCGAGAGCGGCGCCGGCGTGCTGAATTCGACCAAGGAGCGCAAGGAGCGCGTTGGCCGGATGCTGCTGATGCACGCGAACAACCGCGAGGACATCAAGGAGGCCTATGCCGGCGACATCGTGGCGCTGGCGGGCCTCAAGGACGTCCGCACCGGCGACACGCTGTGCGATCCGCAGAAGGCGGTGATCCTGGAAAAGATGGAATTTCCCGATCCGGTCATCGAGATCGCCATCGAGCCGAAGTCGAAGGCCGACCAGGAAAAGCTCGGTGTCGCGCTCGCCAAGCTCGTCGCCGAGGATCCGTCGTTCCGCGTCAACACCGACCAGGAATCCGGCCAGACCATCATCCGCGGCATGGGCGAGCTTCATCTCGACATCAAGGTCGACATTCTCAAGCGCACCTATAAGGTCGACGCCAATATCGGCGCGCCGCAGGTCGCCTACCGCGAGAAGATCACGCGGTCGGCGACGGTCGACTACACCCACAAGAAGCAGACTGGCGGCCACGGCCAGTTTGCGCGGGTCAAGATCGTCGCCGAGCCGGCCGAGGTCGGCGCCGGCTTCCAGTTCGAGAACGAGATCGTCGGCGGTTCGGTGCCGAAGGAATTCATCCCCGCGGTCGAGAAAGGTCTCGAAGGGGTGATGGGCTCCGGCGTCCTGGCGGGCTTCCCCGTCGTGGACCTCAAGGTCAGCCTCATTGACGGTGCCTCGCACGACGTCGATTCGTCGGCGATGGCGTTCGAAATCTGTTCGCGCACGGCGCTGCGCGAGGCCTTGCAGAAGGGCGGGCCGGTGCTGCTCGAGCCGGTCATGAAGGTCGAGGTGGTGACGCCGGAAGATTATACCGGGTCGGTCATCGGCGATCTGAATTCGCGGCGCGGCCAGATTCAGGGCCAGGATATGCGCGGCAACGCTAACGTCATCATCGCGATGGTGCCGCTCGCCAACATGTTCTCGTACGTCAACAACCTGCGTTCCATGAGTCAGGGACGCGCGACGTTCACGATGCAATTCGATCACTACGCTGAAGTGCCGAAAGCCATCGCCGAAGAAGTTCAAGCGAAGTTCGCCTGATAACGATTTCACGAAGGGTACAGAGAGAGCCGGAACGGAGAGCCCCATGGCCAAGGAAAAATTCAACCGCAACAAGCCGCACTGCAACATCGGCACGATCGGGCACGTCGATCACGGTAAGACGTCGTTGACGGCTGCGATCACCAAGATCCTGGCGGAAAAGGGCCAAGCGACCTACACCGCCTACGATCAGATCGACAAGGCGCCGGAAGAGAAGGCGCGCGGCATCACCATCGCCACCGCGCACGTCGAGTATGAGACCGACAAGCGTCACTACGCGCACGTCGACTGCCCCGGGCACGCCGACTATGTGAAGAACATGATCACCGGCGCTGCCCAGATGGACGGCGCGATCCTGGTGGTGAGCGCGGCCGACGGCCCGATGCCGCAGACCCGCGAGCACATCCTGCTCGCCCGTCAGGTGGGCGTGCCGGCGCTGGTCGTCTTCCTCAACAAGGTGGACATGGTGGACGATCCCGAGCTCCTCGAACTGGTCGAGCTCGAAGTTCGCGAGTTGCTGTCCAAGTACAATTTCCCCGGCGACAAGATTCCGATCATCAAGGGTTCGGCGCTGATGGCGCTCGAGGACAAAGACCCGAAGCTCGGCAAAGAAGCGATCTTCGAGCTGATGAAGGCCGTCGACGAATACATCCCGCAGCCGGAGCGCCCGAAGGATCAACCGTTCCTGATGCCGGTTGAAGACGTATTCTCGATCTCCGGCCGCGGCACGGTCTGCACCGGCCGCATCGAGCGCGGCGTCATCAAGGTCGGCGAGGAAGTCGAGATCGTCGGCATCAAGCCGACGACCAAGACGGTCGTCACCGGCGTCGAGATGTTCCGCAAGCTGCTCGACCAGGGTGAGGCCGGCGACAACGTCGGTTGCCTGCTGCGCGGCACGAAGCGCGAAGAGGTGGAGCGCGGTCAGGTGCTCTGCAAGCCGGGTTCGGTCAAGCCGCACACCAAGTTCAAGGCTGAGGCCTACATCCTCACCAAGGAGGAGGGCGGCCGCCACACGCCGTTCTTCACCAACTACCGGCCGCAATTCTATTTCCGCACCACCGACGTGACTGGCGTGGTGACGCTGCCGGAAGGCACCGAAATGGTGATGCCCGGCGACAACATCGCCATGGAAGTGACGCTGATCGTGCCGATCGCCATGGAAGAGAAACTGCGCTTCGCCATCCGCGAAGGCGGCCGCACCGTCGGCGCCGGCGTCGTAGCGAGCATCATCGAGTAAGGAATGCAACGGGCCGCGGTTCGCCGCGGCCCTTGCCTTGGAGCAATCGGCAATGAACGGCCAAAATATTCGCATCCGGCTCAAGGCGTTCGATCACCGCATTCTTGATGCGTCGACGCGCGAGATCGTCAACACGGCGAAGCGCACCGGCGCGCAGGTGCGGGGGCCGATCCCGCTGCCGACGCGGATCGAAAAATTCACGGTGAACCGCTCGCCGCACATCGACAAGAAAAGCCGCGAGCAGTTCGAGATGCGTACGCACAAGCGCTTGCTTGATATCGTCGATCCGACGCCGCAGACGGTGGACGCGCTGATGAAGCTCGACCTCGCCGCCGGCGTCGACGTCGAGATCAAGCTCTGAGGCACCAAGAGGAACTGAGAATATGCGCTCCGGTGTGCTCGCACAGAAAGTTGGGATGACTCGTCTCTTCACCGAGACCGGCGAGCACGTGCCGGTGACGGTGCTGCGGCTCGGCAATTGCCAGGTCGTGGGTCATCGCACCAAGGAAAAGAATGGCTACGTGGCGCTTCAGCTCGGCGCCGGCGTGCGCAAGGTGCAGCGCACGACCAAGGCGGATCGCGGAAATTTCGCGGTCGCCAAGGTCGAGCCCAAGCGCAAGCTTGCGGAGTTCCGCGTCGATGCCGACGGGCTGATCCCGGTCGGCGCCGAGATCACGGCCGACCATTTCGTCGTCGGCCAATATGTCGACGTGACCGGCACCTCGACCGGCAAGGGCTGGGCGGGCGGCATGAAGCGCTGGAATTTCGGCGGCCTGCGCGCCAGCCACGGCGTCTCAATCTCGCACCGTTCGATCGGTTCGACCGGCGGCCGTCAGGATCCCGGAAAGACGTTCAAGAACAAGAAAATGCCGGGTCATCTGGGTGTCGACCGCGTGACCACGCTCAACCTGAAGGTCATGCAGACCGACGTGGAGCGCGGCCTCATCCTCGTCGAAGGCGCGGTGCCTGGCGTCAAGGGCGGCTGGATCACGGTGCGCGATGCGGTGAAGAAGCGGCTGCCGGACGGCGTGCCGAAACCCGGCAAGTTCAAGCTCTCCGACGCCGTCGCAGCCGCGGCGAGCGAAGAGCCGGCTGCCGCCGCAACGCAGGAGGGCGCGTGACATGGAACTGAAAGTCACGTCGCTTGACGGCAAGAATTCCGGCTCGGTGACGGTATCCGACACCATTTTCGGATTGGAGCCGCGCACCGACCTCATCCATCGCTGTGTCGTGTGGCAATTGGCCAAACGCCAGAGCGGCACCCATGCGGTCAAGAATCGCGCCGACATCCACCGCACCGGCAAGAAAATGTACAAGCAGAAGGGCACCGGCTCGGCCCGTCACGGCTCGGCGCGGGTGAACCTGTTCCGCGGCGGCGGCCGTTCGTTCGGTCCGCATCCACGCAGCCACGAGATCGGGCTGCCGAAGAAAGTCCGGGCGCTCGCGCTCAAGCACGCGCTTTCGGCCAAGGCCAAGGACGACGGCATCGTCGTCATCGAGGCGCTGGACGTGAAAGAGGCAAAGACCAAGGTGCTTCTCAGCCAGTTCGAGAAGCTCGGTCTGTCGAACGCGCTGATCGTGGACGGCGCCGAAGTCGCCGATAACGTACGCGCGGCGGCCCGCAACATCCCGAACATCGACGTCCTGCCGATCGCCGGCATCAACGTCTACGACATCCTGCGGCGGCAAAAACTGGTTCTGACCCGGGCCGCGGTCGATGCGTTGGAGGCGCGATTCAAATGAGCACCACCGATCCGCGCCACTACGACATCATCCTTTCGCCGGTGATCACCGAGAAGGCGACCAGTGCGTCGGAGCACAGCAAGGTCATCTTCAAGGTCGCGACGCACGCGACCAAGCCGCAGATCAAGGAAGCGGTCGAGAAGCTGTTCGACGTCAAGGTCAAGAGCGTGAACACGCTGATCCGGCGCGGCAAGTGGAAGGCGTTTCGCGGCCGTTACGGGCTGCAATCGAATACCAAGCGCGCGATCGTGACCCTCGAAGAGGGCCAGACGATCGACGTGACGACGGGACTGTAAGGAGCGGGCGCGATGGCACTCAAAAGCTATAATCCGGTCACGCCCGGCCAGCGCCAGCTGGTTCTTGTCGATCGCGCCGGCCTGCATACCGGCGCGCCGGTGAAGGCGCTCACCGAGGGCAAGAGCTCGAGCGGCGGACGCAACAATTCCGGCTCGATCACCAGCCGCTATCGCGGCGGCGGTCACAAAAAGGCCTACCGGCAGATTGACTTCAAGCGCCGCAAATTCGACGCGCCGGCGAAGGTCGAGCGGCTCGAATACGATCCGAACCGCACCGGCTTCATCGCGCTGATCAAATACGAAGACGGCGAACTCGCCTATATCCTGGCGCCGCAGCGGCTCGCCGTCGGCGATACGGTCGTGTCCGGCGAGTATGTCGACGTGAAGCCTGGCAACGCCATGCCGTTGGCGAACATTCCGGTCGGCACCATCGTGCACAATATCGAGCTCAAGATCGGCAAGGGCGGCCAGATCGCGCGCTCGGCCGGCACCTACGCCCAACTCGTCGGTCGTGACGGCGCGTATGTGATCCTGCGGCTCAATTCCGGCGAGCAGCGGCTGGTCCACGGTCGCTGCATCGCCACCATCGGCGCGGTTTCGAACCCGGACAACATGAACGTTTCGATCGGCAAGGCCGGTCGCAACCGCTGGCTGGGATGGCGCGGTCACGTCCGCGGCGAGACGATGAACCCGGTCGACCATCCGCTCGGCGGGCGCACTCGCGGCGGCCGGCATCCGGTGACGCCATGGGGCAAGCCGACCAGGGGCAAGAAGACCCGCAAGAACAAGAGCACCACGAAGTTCATCATGCTCAGCCGCCACGCGCGGAAGAACAAGAAATAGGATCGCTGAGGAACAATCATGACGCGTTCGGTCTGGAAGGGTCCGTTTGTCGACGGTTATCTGCTGAAAAAGGCGGATGCCGCGCGTTCGTCCGGACGCCACGAGATGATCCGCATCTGGTCGCGCCGCTCGACCATCCTGCCGCAATTCGTCGGGCTGACCTTCGGCGTCTACAACGGCCAGAAGCACGTCCCCGTCACCATCAACGAGGAGATGGTCGGTCACAAGTTCGGCGAGTTCGCCCCGACGCGCTCGTTCTACGGCCACTCTTCGGACCGCAAGGCCAAGCGCACCGGCGGCGGTGGTGGCGGAGGGGGCGGCGAAGGCGCATCGGCGCCGAGCCCCGCGCCGGCAGGCGGCGCGTCGTGAGGCCGGGAGAACGTCGATGAGCAAGAAAAAGCGCGACCGCGCGCTATCCGACAACGAGGCCAAGGCGGTCAGCCGCAATCTGCGGGTAAGCCCGCAGAAGCTGAATCTTTTGGCGCAGCTCATCCGCGGCAAGAAGGTTGCCGCGGCGCTGGCCGATCTCGAGTTTTCGCGCAAGCGCATCGCGCGCGACGTCCGCAAGTGCCTGGAGTTCAGCGATCGCCAACGCCGAGAACAATCACGATCTCGACGTCGACGATCTGATGGTCGTCGAGGCGCATGTCGGCAAGGGCCTGGTGATGAAGCGGCATTCGCCGCGTGCGCGCGGCCGCGTCGGAGCGATTTTCAAGCCGTTTTCCCACCTCACCATTGTGGTGCGTGAGGTCGAAGCACAGGCGCAGGCGCAGTAGGCGTCAGGAGAGAGTCATGGGTCAGAAAGTCAATCCTGTAGGTCTGCGTCTCGGCATCAACCGCACGTGGGATTCGCGCTGGTATGCCGGCAAGGCGAGCTATGGCTCGCTCCTGCACGAGGACATGAAGATCCGCGCCGCGCTGATGAAAGAACTCAAGCAGGCCGCGGTGTCGAAGATCGTGATCGAGCGGCCGCACAAGAAGTGCCGCGTGACCATCCATTCGGCGCGTCCGGGCGTCGTCATCGGCAAGAAGGGCGCCGACATCGAGAAATTGCGCCGCCGGGTCGCCGCGCTGACCGACAGCGACGTGGTGATCAACATCGTTGAAATTCGCAAGCCCGAACTCGATGCCCAGCTTGTCGCGGAATCGATCGCGCAGCAGCTCGAGCGGCGCGTCGCGTTCCGCCGCGCCATGAAGCGCGCCGTGCAATCGGCGATGCGGCTCGGCGCCGGCGGCATCCGCATCAATTGCTCGGGCCGTCTCGGCGGCGCCGAGATCGCGCGCATGGAGTGGTATCGCGAAGGCCGCGTGCCGCTGCACACGTTGCGCGCCGATGTCGATTACGGCGTCGCCACTGCTTTCACCACCTACGGCACCTGCGGCGTGAAGGTCTGGATCTTCAAGGGCGAGATCATGGAGCACGACCCCATGGCCCAGGACAAGAAGATGGCCGAGGGCGATGTCGGGCGGCCGCGCCGGGATGCGGCGTGAGCGAACAAAAGGTTTAAGAAAAGGCGTTTGCCATGCTGCAACCAAAGCGAACAAAATTCCGCAAGGCGCACAAGGGCCGTATTCACGGCTTGGCTACCAGTGCGGCCAACCTTTCGTTCGGCCAATTCGGCCTCAAGGCGATGGAGCCGGAGCGGATCACCGCGCGGCAGATCGAAGCCGCGCGCCGCGCTCTCACCCGGAACATGAAGCGCGCCGGGCGGGTCTGGATCCGCGTGTTCCCGGACGTGCCGGTGTCGAAGAAGCCGCTCGAAGTTCGCATGGGCTCGGGCAAGGGCGCGCCGGAACTGTGGGTGGCGCGCGTCAAGCCGGGCCGCATCCTGTTCGAGATCGACGGGGTGCCGGTGGAGGTCGCCAAGCAGTCGCTGGCGCTTGCAGCCGCCAAGCTGCCGATCAAGACGCGCTTCGTCGAGCGCATCAGCGAGTAGGCGTGTGATGAAAGCAGCCGACATAAAGACGATGACGGTCGATCAGATCGACGACGAGGTGCTCAAGCTGAAGAAAGAGCAGTTCAATCTGCGTTTTCAGCGCGCCACCGGCCAGCTGGAGAATACTTCGCGGGTGCGCGAAGTGCGGCGCGACATCGCGCGGCTCAAGACCGTTGCGCGGCTGAAACGCGCGCCGAAGGGTTAAGAGGATTAGAGATGCCCAAGCGTAGCCTGCAAGGCGTCGTGGTGAGCGACAAACAGAGCAAGACGGTGGTGGTGCGCGTCGAGCGCCGCTACACCCATCCCTTGTTCAAGAAGACGGTGCGCCGCTCGAAGAAGTATTACGCGCACGACGAGAACAACGAGTTCAAGGTCGGCGACACCGTCTGGATCGAGGAACACCGCCCGATCTCCAAGCTCAAGCGGTGGGCCGTGGTGCGTGGCGAGAAAAAGGAAGCGTCGTAGAGCACGACGCCGGACAAGGAATAAGTGGGGTAGCCCATGATTCAGATGCAAACCAATCTCGACGTGGCGGACAATTCCGGCGCGCGCCGCGTCATGTGCATCAAGGTGCTCGGCGGCTCGAAGCGGAAGTACGCCACCATCGGCGACGTCATCGTCGTTTCGGTGAAGGAGGCTATCCCGCGCGGCCGCGTGAAGAAGGGCGACGTGATGAAGGCCGTCATCGTCCGCATCTCCAAGGACATCAAGCGCGCCGACGGCTCGGTCATCCGCTTCGACCGCAACGCCGCCGTGCTGATCAATCCGCAGATGGAGCCGGTCGGCACGCGTATCTTCGGACCGGTGCCGCGCGAATTGCGGGCGAAGAACCACATGAAGATCATCTCGCTCGCGCCAGAGGTGCTGTGATGGCGGCGAAGATTAAAAAGGGCGACACCGTGATCGTGATCGCCGGACGCGACAAGGGCCGCAGCGGCGAGGTGATCGAAGTGCGCCGCGACGCCGGCCGCGCGCTCGTGCGCGGCGTCAACATGGTCAAGCGCCACCAGCGCCAGGACGCGACCCACGAGGGCGGCATCATCTCCAAAGAGTCGTCGATCCATTTGTCGAATATCGCGCTTGCCGATCCCAAGGACAAAAAGCCGACCCGCGTGGGATTCAAGTTCATCGGCAAGGGAGACGATCGCAAGAAGGTGCGCTTCTCCAAGCGTTCGGGAGCAGAGATCGATGGCTGACAAGGACGAGAAGAACAAGGCCAAGAAGCCCGACAAGGCGGCGCGCCCGGAAGGCTCCGGCCAGGCTGAAAAGCCGGCCAAGGCCGACAAGGCTGCGAAGGCCGAGAAGGCGAAGGCGGCCAAGCCCGAGAAGGGCGATCAGCCGTCGGCGCCACGCGAGCCCGAGCCGAAGGTACCGGCGCGGCTGAAGGTCCAGTTCGAAGAGGTGATCCGCGGGCGGCTGGTGGAGCAGTTCGGCTACAAGAATCGGATGCAGATTCCGGCGCTCGACAAGGTCGTGATCAACATGGGCATCGGCGAAGGCGTCGCCGACCGCAAGAAGGTCGAGTCCGCCGCGTCCGATCTCGCGCTTATTTCCGGGCAAAAGCCGATCGTGACCAAGGCGCGCAAATCGATCGCGACCTACAAGCTGCGCGACGGGCAGGCGATCGGCTGCAAGGTCACGCTGCGCAAGGCGCGCATGTATGAATTCATCGACCGGTTGATCAACATCGCGCTGCCGCGCGTGCGGGATTTCCGCGGGCTCAACCCGAAGAGCTTCGACGGCCGCGGCAACTTCACGATGGGCATCAAGGAACACATCGTGTTCCCGGAGATCGATTACGACAAGACCGCCGAGGTGTGGGGCATGGATATCACCGTGTGCACCACGGCGCGCACCGACGACGAGGCCCGCGCCTTGTTGACGGCTTTCAATTTTCCGTTCCGGCAGTGAGGCCGCTGACGCCTCAGACGCGGAGCAGCGAGGAGAACTAGATGGCGAAGAAGAGTTCGATCGAGAAGAACAACCGGCGGCGCCGGATGGCGAAGAAGTTCTCGGGCCGGCGCGCGCGGTTGAAGGCGATCGCGAAGGACAAGACCAAGCCGGTCGAGGAACGTTTCGCCGCGACGCTCAAGCTCGCCGAAATGCCGCGCAACTCGTCTGCCACCCGCATCCGCAATCGCTGCGAGCTGACAGGTCGGCCGCGCGCGTACTACCGCAAGCACAAGCTGTCGCGTATCGCGCTGCGAGACCTCGGCTCGAAAGGGCTGATCCCCGGCCTCGTGAAGTCGAGCTGGTGAGGAGGATCGCACGATGTCGATGAACGATCCGCTCGGCGATCTGTTGTCCCGCATCCGCAACGCGCAGATGCGCAACAAGAGCAAGGTATCGAGCCCGAACTCGAAGCTGCGTGAAAGCGTGCTCGAAGTGCTCAAGACGGAAGGTTATATCCGCGGCTATTCGGTGACCGAGCGCGAAGGCCGCTCCGAGCTCGATATCGAGCTGAAATATTTCGAGGGCGAGCCCGTGATCCGCGAGATCGAGCGGATTTCCAAGCCCGGCCGCCGGGTCTACACGTCGGTCCGGAATCTGCCGCGGATCAACAATGGCCTTGGTGTCGCCATCGTCTCGACGCCGAAGGGCGTCATGGCGGATCACGCCGCCCGCGACGCCAATGTCGGCGGCGAAATTCTCTGCACGGTGTTCTGATGTCTCGGATCGGTAAAAGAGCAGTTCCGGTACCCTCCGGCATAACCGCCAACGTCGAGGGCCAGACCGTCAAGGTGAAGGGTCCGAAGGGCGCGCTTTCGGTCGTGCTGCCGGACGAGGTCTCGGTCAAGCTCGACGGCGGACAGATCAAGGTCGATCCGCGCGACGAGACCAAGCGCGCGCGGTCGCAATGGGGCACGTCGCGGACGCTCGTCGCCAACCTCATCGCCGGCGTCACCAAGGGATTCGAGCAGCGCCTTGAGATCAACGGAGTTGGCTATCGCGCGGCGGTGCAGGGCAAGAACCTGCAGCTGGCGCTCGGCTACAGCCACGACGTGATCTATCCGATCCCGGAAGGGATCACGATCGCGACGCCGCGTCCGGTCGAGATCGTCATCACCGGCATAGACCGCCAGAAGGTTGGCCAGGTCGCCGCCGAAATCCGCGATTTCCGCCCGCCCGAGCCCTACAAAGGCAAAGGCGTCAAATACGCAGCCGAAAGAATCTTCCGCAAGGAAGGCAAGAAGAAGTAACGGAGCTGGCAATGAGCAGGCTGAGCGTCAGGATCGAGCGCCGCAAGGGGCGCGTGCGCGGCGTCTTGCGGCTTGCTGCCGGCGAGCGCAAACGGCTGTCCGTTTTCCGCTCCAGCAAGCATATCTACGCGCAACTGATCGACGACGATCAGGGCGCGACGCTGGTCGCAGCGTCTTCGCTGGAGGATGCGGCGCTGGAGGGTTTGAAATCCGGCGCCAGCGTCGCCGCGGCCAAGGCCGTCGGCAAGCTGATCGCCCAGCGTGCGCGGGAGAAGGGCATCAAGGACGTGATCTTCGACCGCGGCAGCTACCTCTACCACGGCCGGGTCAAGGCGCTGGCGGATGCCGCGCGCGAGGCCGGACTGAATTTCTAGAGAACGGATGAAAACGGCGGATCAACATGGCACGTGAACCACGCGAGCGGCGGAACGAAGAGCGCGACAGCGAATTCGTCGATAAGCTCGTCCACATCAACCGTGTAGCCAAGGTGGTGAAGGGCGGCCGGCGTTTCGGCTTTGCCGCCCTGGTTGTCGTCGGCGATCAGAAGGGTCGCGTCGGCTTCGGCCACGGCAAGGCGCGCGAGGTGCCGGAGGCGATCCGCAAGGCGACCGATGCCGCCAAGCGCGGCTTGACCCGTGTGCCGTTGCGCGAGGGCCGCACGCTGCATCACGACGTCGCCGGACGCCACGGCGCCGGCAAGGTTTTCCTGCGCGCCGCACCGCCCGGCACCGGCATCATTGCCGGCGGCCCGATGCGCGCGGTGTTCGAGACACTCGGCATGCAGGATGTCGTGGCGAAATCGCTCGGCACCTCCAATCCGTACAACGTGGTGCGCGCGACGTTCGACGCGCTCAAGCATCAGGATTCGCCGCGCGCGGTCGCCGCGCGCCGCAACGTCAAGGTTTCGGCGCTGCAATCGCGGCGCCGCGACGTCGAGGCTACCGAGCAGGCGGCCGATTAAAGGCCGCAGGAGTGAACGATGAACGCCGGGACGACGAACAAAAACAGCGGCAAGACCGTCAAGGTGCGACAGGTCGGCAGCCCGTTGCGCCGGGAACATACCCAGCGTGAAACGCTGATCGGCCTGAAGCTGAACAAGATCGGCCGCATTGCCGAACTGGTCGATTCGCCGGCGACGCGCGGCATGATCGCCAAGGTCGCGCATCTGGTTCGCGTGGTGGAGTAGGGACGATGAAACTTCACGAACTCTCTAGCCGTGCCGGCTCGCGCAAGACGCGAAAGCGTATCGGTCGCGGCATCGGCTCCGGCAAGGGCAAGACCGGTGGACGCGGCGGCAAGGGCCAGACCGCGCGATCGGGCGTGCGCATCAAGGGCTTCGAGGGCGGCCAGATGCCGTTGCATCGCCGCTTGCCCAAGCGCGGCTTCCGCAACGTCAAGTTCGCGCTCAAGCTCAACGAGATCAACCTCGGACGTCTCCAGGAGGCGATCGACGCCGGACTGCTCGATACGGCAGCCAAGATCGACGCCGCGGCCCTGGTGAAGGCCGGAGTTTTGCGCCGGGCCAAAGACGGCGTGCGGCTTCTTGGCGCTGGCGAACTCAAGGCCAAGGTCACACTTTCGGTGCACGGCGCGTCGAAGTCTGCGGTAGCCGCCGTGGAGAAGGCCGGCGGTACGGTCGAAATCCTGGCGCCCAAGCGGGAAACGGGCGAAGAGGCGGCGTGATGGTCGCCGGGCCCGGTCTTGTGCCGGGCGGTGGCGACTTATAGCTGTCACAAGAGGGGATGGCCGGGACAAACCGGCCATGACGCGTAAGAGGGGCTCGGAGCGGTCGATGGCTTCTGCAGCGGAACAACTGGCAGCCAATCTCAATTTCGGAGCGCTGGCCAAGGCCGAGGAACTGAAGAAGCGCATCTGGTTTACGCTCGGCGCGCTATTGGTCTACCGGCTCGGCACCTACATTCCGCTCCCCGGCATCGATCCGAACGCCTGGAATCAGATCTTCAATTCCCAGGCTGGCGGCATCCTCGGGATGTTCAACATGTTCGCCGGCGGCGGCATTCACCGCATGGCGATTTTCGCGTTGAACATCATGCCCTACATCTCGGCATCGATTATCGTACAGCTGATGACGACGGTGTCCCCGACACTTGAAGCCCTCAAGAAAGAAGGCGAGTCGGGCCGCAAGACCATCAACCAGTACACGCGTTATCTGACCGTGGTGCTGGCCGCCTTTCAGGCCTATGGCATTTCGGTCGGCCTCGAAGGCGCCACCAACGTCGTCACCGATCCCGGCCTCTTCTTCCGCGTCTCGACCGTGATCACGCTCACCGGTGGCACGATGTTCCTGATGTGGCTCGGCGAGCAGATCACCCAGCGCGGCATCGGCAACGGCACGTCGCTGATCATCATGTCGGGCATCGTCGCGCAACTGCCGTCGGCGATCGTCGGCACGCTCGAACTCGGCCGCCAGGGCGCGCTCTCGACCGGGCTTATCCTCATCGTCCTGGTGATGGCGGTCGCCGTCATCGCCTTCATCGTGTTCATGGAACGCGCGCAGCGCCGTCTGCTGATCCAGTATCCGAAGCGGCAGGTCGGCAACAAGATGCTGGGAGAACAGTCCTCGCATCTGCCACTGAAGCTCAATACCTCCGGCGTGATCCCGCCGATTTTCGCATCGTCGCTGCTGCTCCTGCCGACCACCATCGCCAATTTTACCGCCGGTCAGGGACCGGGCTGGCTGACGATGATCACCACCCAGCTCTCGCACGGGCGGCCGCTGTTTCTCGCGCTCTACGTCGCGCTGATCGTTTTCTTCGCCTTCTTCTATACGGCGATCGTGTTCAATCCGACCGAAACCGCCGACAATCTGAAAAAGCACGGCGGCTTCATCCCCGGTATCCGCCCCGGCGAGCGCACCGCTGAATATATCGATTATGTGCTGTCGCGGATCACCGTGATCGGCGCGGCTTATCTCGCGGTCGTGTGCCTGTTTCCTGAAATGCTGATTTCGTACGCGGCGGTGCCGTTCTATTTCGGCGGCACGTCGCTGCTGATCGTGGTCAGCGTGACGATGGATACCGTGGCGCAGGTGCAGGGTTACCTGCTGGCGCATCAGTACGAAGGTTTGATCAAGCGGTCGAAACTGCGGGGGCGGCGGAGATGAGATTGATACTGCTGGGTCCGCCGGGGGCGGGCAAGGGAACGCAGGCCCAGCATCTCGTCGCCAAATACGGACTTGTCCAACTCTCCACCGGCGACATGCTGCGCGCCGCGGTCAAGGCCGGCACCCCGCTCGGCCTCAAGGTCCAGGACATCATGGCCCGCGGGGCGCTGGTCCCCGACGACATCGTGGTGACGATCGTCGAGGAGCGGATCGAGCAGCCGGACGCGAGCAAAGGCTTCATCCTCGATGGCTTCCCGCGCACGGTCCCGCAGGCGGAGGCGCTTGACCGCATGCTGGCAAAGCATGGCATCGCGCTGGACGCTGTGATCGAACTTCGCGTCGACGAGGCTGCGCTGATCAGGCGAATCGAAAGCCGGATCGCCGAGATGCAGGCTCGCGGCGAACCGCTGCGGCCCGACGACAACCCTGACATTCTGCACCGGCGGCTGCTGGCCTATCGGGAACTGACCGCGCCGCTGATTGCGTATTACGGGCAGCACGGGGTTCTGCAGTCGGTGGACGGCATGGCGCCAATCGACGAGGTGGCGGCCGATATCGAAAAGAAGCTTTCCGCAAAGCCCAAGCGAGACGTCAAAACGCGCACCGTCAGGGCCCGCGCCAAGAATCAGACCAAGAGTCGGACCAAGCCGAAAGCCGCCGCGTCGCGCAAGAAGCCGGAAATAGGAAAAAAATCCAAGGCGCGCCGGGCCAAGCCGCCCGCAAGCCGGTGCGATCGGTCCGAAAAGCTGCTGCCAGTAAGTCGAAGATCAAGCCCAAGGCTCGGACCAAGCGGGCCAGTCTCCAAGGGCCGACGCTAAGGACTTGTACACGAAATCGCTAGCTGAGGTTGACGAGGACGCTTGGAGTCCATTAATAAGCCTAGAATATCCGGTTCGGAGATTAAGCAGCGATGCCAAGCCGCAGGCGGCAGGCATGCGTTGGCTTTTTACGTTTGTGGCCTTCTCAGGTGACATTCGAATCCGACAGAATAGCGGCCGGGCAGCGCTGGGTTGCGCTGAACCGGCCCGCATAAGGAGCAACTGACGTGGCCCGTATCGCTGGCGTCAATATCCCGACCAACAAGCGCGTGGTGGTCGGGCTGCAATATATCCACGGCATTGGCCCCGCCAAAGCCAAGGAAATCATGGAAAAAGTGTCGATACCCGAGGAGCGGCGGGTGTCGCAATTGACCGATCAGGAAGTGCTGCAGCTGCGCGAAGTGATCGACCGCGACTACATTGTCGAGGGCGATTTGCGGCGTGAAGTTGCCATGAACATCAAGCGTTTGATGGATCTTGGTTGCTACCGTGGGTTGCGTCATCGTCGCGGCCTGCCGGTTCGTGGGCAGCGAACCCATACCAACGCACGCACCCGCAAGGGTCCGGCCAAGCCTATCGCTGGCAAGAAGAAATAGCGCTCAAACAGGGATGATGTGACGGCGACCGGCACGGCCGGTTCGCGGTCCGAAAGGGTTCAGGAATGGGTAAGGAAGCCACGCGCGTCCGCCGACGCGAACGCAAGAACATCGCCTCCGGCGTTGCGCATGTGAGTGCGTCGTTCAACAACACCATGATCACCATCACTGACGTCCAAGGCAACACCATTGCCTGGTCGTCGGCCGGCACGATGGGGTTCAAGGGCTCGCGGAAGTCGACGCCTTATGCGGCGCAGGTCGCCGCGGAGGATGCCGCCAAGAAGGCCCAGGAGCACGGCATGCGCACGCTCGAGGTCGAGGTGGCCGGTCCCGGCTCGGGCCGCGAATCGGCGCTGCGTTCGCTGCAGGCGGCCGGCTTCACCATCACCTCGATCCGCGACGTAACGCCGATCCCGCACAACGGGTGCCGCCCGCGCAAGCGGCGGCGGGTATAGGACAGACTTGATGGAAATCGAACATTTGCCGCCGCTCGATCATGGCACTGATTTTGGCCCCACGGAGCGGACTGGGGCGCGCGACGCGCTCGCGCCGCGCAACGCGATGGGTGATAACGTGACGATCCAGAAGAATTGGCAGGAACTGATCAGGCCCGGCAAGCTGCAGGTCAGCGCCGGCACCGACCCGCGTCGCGTCGCGACCGTCGTTGCGGAGCCGCTGGAGCGCGGCTTCGGCGTGACGCTTGGCAACGCGCTGCGGCGGATTTTGCTGTCGTCGCTGCAGGGCGCCGCCGTGCAGTCCGTGCACATCGACGGCGTGCTGCACGAATTCTCCTCGATCGCCGGCGTGCGCGAGGACGTCACCGACATGGTGCTCAACATCAAGGACATCGCCATCAAGATGCAGGGCGATGGGCCCAAGCGCATGGTGGTGAAGAAGCAGGGTCCCGGCACCGTGACCGCGGCGGACATTCAGACCGTGGGCGATATCGTCGTGCTCAATCCCGATCTCGTGCTGTGCACGCTCGACGAGGGCGCGGAAATCCGCATGGAGTTCACGGTCAACACCGGCAAGGGTTACGTGCCGGCCGAGCGTAATCGTCCGGAGGACGCGCCGATCGGCCTCATCCCGGTGGACAGCCTGTTCTCGCCGGTGCGCAAGGTCTCCTACAAGGTGGAGAACACGCGCGAAGGCCAGATCCTCGACTACGACAAGCTCACGCTGTCGATCGAGACCAACGGCGCCGTGAGCCCGGAAGACTCGCTCGCTTACGCCGCGCGCATCCTTCAGGACCAGCTCAACGTGTTCGTGAACTTCGAGGAGCCCAAGCGCGAGGCGGCGCAGGAATCGATTCCGGACCTCGCCTTCAACCCGGCCTTCCTCAAGAAGGTGGACGAGCTCGAGCTTTCGGTGCGTTCGGCCAACTGTCTGAAGAACGACAACATCGTCTATATCGGCGATCTCGTGCAGAAGACCGAGGCCGAGATGCTGCGTACGCCGAACTTCGGCCGCAAGTCGCTCAACGAGATCAAGGAAGTGCTGGTGCAGATGGGCCTGCATCTGGGCATGGAAGTGCCCGGCTGGCCGCCGGAAAACATCGAGGAACTGGCCAAGCGCTTCGAGGACCATTACTGACCTTCTAACGAAGGCAAGGAGTTCAGACCGTGCGTCACGCCAAGACCCACCGCAAGTTCAACCGGCGTTCGGACCATCGCCGTTCGATGCTGGCCAACCTTGCCGCTTCGCTGATCAAGCACGAGCAGATCACGACGACGCTGCCGAAGGCGAAGGATTTGCGCCCGGTCGTGGAAAAGCTGGTCACGCTCGGCAAGCGCGGCGACCTGCACGCGCGCCGCCAGGCGATCGCGCAGATGCGCGACCTCGCGATGGTCAAGAAGCTCTTCGAGGTGATCGGCCCGCGCTACAAGGATCGCGACGGTGGCTATCTCCGCGTCATGAAAGCCGGCTTCCGTTACGGCGATTCGGCGCCGGTCGCGGTGATCGAGTTCGTCGATCGCGACGTCGAAGCCAAGGGCAAGGATTCCGGGCCGGTCCAGGCGCGCGGCGAGGAGACGGCTTCGGCCGCCGC
This sequence comes from uncultured Alphaproteobacteria bacterium, assembly GCA_963850245.1. GTDB lineage: Bacteria > Pseudomonadota > Alphaproteobacteria > Rhizobiales > Xanthobacteraceae > BOG-931. The sequence continues at coordinate 48,855 of CAWKLA010000012.1, forward strand.
ATAGTCCACCGACACCCTGAGCCGGCGCTTTCGCGGTGCCTTCTAAAGGCCGCTCGCCCGCCTATATCGTGGCGGCGTCGATTCGGGGTCTTGTCATGCCGTATCGCTCGCGGCCGTGCCGCATTCCTTGTCGCTGTGATTGTTCGCAGTTTCGGCGCTGCCGTTGCCGCGCGGACGCAGACGATCGCCGGGTTCCGTCGTCGGCCGCGGAACTGCAGCTGTCGTTTTCGCCGGTGGTCAAGCGGGCCGCGCCGGCGGTGGTCAACGTTTACGCCGCGCGGGTAGTCGAGAACCGCAACCCGTTCATCAACGATCCGCTGTTCCGCCAGTTCTTCGGCGCGGTGCCGCGCGAGCAGGTGCTGCGCTCGCTCGGCTCCGGGGTCATCGTCGATCCGTCGGGCCTCGTCGTCACCAACTACCACGTGATCGAGGGCGCGAGCGAAGTGAAGGTTGCGCTCTCCGACAAGCGCGAGTTCGACGCCGAAATCGCGCTCAAGGACGAGCACAGCGATCTGACGGTGCTGCGCCTCAAGGGCGTCGACGAGCGGTTTCCGGTTCTCGATTTCGCCAATTCCGACGAGCTGCAGGTCGGCGATCTGGTGCTGGCGATCGGCGATCCGTTCGGCGTCGGTCAGACCGTGACCCACGGCATCGTTTCGGCACTGGCGCGCACCCAGGTCGGCATCAGCGACTATCAGTTCTTCATCCAGACCGACGCCGCCATCAATCCCGGCAATTCCGGCGGCGCGCTGGTCGATCTCAGCGGCAAGCTCGTCGGCATCAACACGGCGATCTATTCGCGCTCGGGCGGCTCGCAGGGCATTGGCTTCGCCATCCCGGCCAACATGGTGCGCGTGGTGGTCGCGTCGGCCAAGGGCGGCAGCGCCGCGGTCAAGCGTCCCTGGCTCGGCGCCAAGCTGCAGGAGGTGACGCCGGAGATTGCGGAAAGCCTCGGGCTCAAGCGGCCGAGCGGCGCGCTGGTGGCGAACCTTCTGCCGGCCGGGCCGGCCGCCCATGCCGGGATGAAGACCGGGGACGTGATCGTCAGCATCGACGGCACAATCGTCGACGATCCCAACTCGTTCGACTATCGCTTCGCCACCAAGCCGCTCGGCGGCACCGCTCAGGTCGGCGTTGCTGCGCCAGGGCCACGATGTCAGTGTCACTATCGGCCTGCAAAGCGCGCCCGATACGCCGCGCGAGGAAGTCGAGATCAAGGCACGCTCGCCGTTCCTCGGCGCGACGGTCGCCAATCTCTCGCCAGCTCTTGCCGACGAACTGCGCCTCGACGCGCAGGCCGAGGGTGTCGTCATCATCGGCGTCGCCGACGGTTCGGCGGCGCAATCGGTCGGCTTCCACAAGGGCGACATTGTCGTTTCCGTCAACAATCAGAAAATCGAAAAATCCGCCGATCTCGACCGCCTCACGCGCGCCGGCAGCCGGCAGTGGCGCGTGATCATCAATCGCGGCGGGCAGCAGATATCGGCCATGTTCGCCGGATGAGCCGCTGCTCGCCTGGTTGACGCCTCTCCATCCACAAGGGGAGAGGGGCAAGAAGAGCGTCCATAAAAGCGTCCATGAATTCGCGCGCCAAATCCAATGCCCCCAACCTGTTCGCGGCCGCGGGCCTCGAGCGCGAAGCGCCGCGTCCGCTGGCAGACAAGCTCCGTCCCGGCGCGCTTGCCGACGTCGTCGGCCAGGAGCACCTGCTCGGCCCCGACGGCATCCTCACGCGCATGCTGGAGACGCGCTCGCTCGGCTCGCTCATTTTCTGGGGGCCGCCCGGCACCGGCAAGACCACGGTGGCGCGGCTGTTGGCGCGCACGACCGAACTGCATTTCGAGCAGATATCGGCGATCTTTTCCGGCGTCGCCGATCTGAAGAAGGTGTTCGACGCCGCCCGGGCGCGCCGTGAAACCGGGCAGGGGACGCTGCTCTTTGTCGACGAGATTCATCGTTTCAACCGCGCACAGCAGGATTCGTTTCTGCCGGTGGTCGAGGACGGCACCATCGTGCTGGTCGGCGCCACCACGGAGAATCCGTCCTTCGAGCTGATCGCGCCGCTGCTTTCCCGCGCGCGGGTCCTGGTGTTCAAGCCGCTTGACGCCCCGGCGATCGAAAAGCTTCTGGAGCGTGCGGAGGCGATCGAAGACAAGAAACTGCCGCTCGACGGCGAAGCGCGCGGCGCGCTGATCCGCATGGCCGATGGCGACGGCCGGGCCGCGCTGACACTGACCGAGGAAGTCTGGCGCGCCGCGCGCGCCGGCGAGATTTTCGACGCGGCGGCGTTGCAGGAGGTGGTGCAACGCCGTGCGCCGATCTACGACAAGAAACAGGACGGCCACTACAACCTGATCAGCGCGCTGCACAAGTCGGTCCGTGGCTCCGATCCCGATGCCGCATTGTATTATCTCTGCCGCATGCTCGATGCCGGCGAAGACCCGCTTTACCTGGCGCGCCGCATCGTGCGCATGGCGGTCGAGGACATCGGGCTTGCCGATCCGCAGGCGCTGGTCGTCGCCAACGCCGCCAAGGATGCCTACGATTTTCTCGGCTCGCCCGAGGGCGAGCTGGCGCTGGCCGAGGCGGTGATCTACGTCGCGACGGCGCCGAAATCGAACGCGACCTATGTGGCGTTCGGTGCGGCGATGCGCACCGCGAAAGACGCAGGTTCGCTGTTGCCGCCCAAGCACGTCCTCAATGCGCCGACGAAGCTGATGAAGAATGAGGGCTATGGCTCCGGCTATGCTTACGATCACGACGCTGAGGACGCGTTCTCCGGCCAGGACTATTTTCCGGAGTCGCTCGGCCGTCAGCACTTCTACGATCCGCCCGAGCGCGGCTTTGAACGTGAAATCCGCAAGCGGCTTGAATATTGGGCGAAGTTGCGCCGCGAGCGGAGCGGGGAATGACGATTGCGGCCGGATTTCCGGCTGGTTGCTATTTTGAGAGAGCGATATGAACAGGAAATTGACCGAAGCCATCATGCGGTTAAGCGCATTGCCCGAGGAGCGGCAGAAAGTGGCGGCAGCGCTGCTGCTTGAGTTCCTCGATCGCGAGGAAGTCCCGACATTCACGCGGGAAGAGCTCGCCGAGCTCGAGCTTTATCTGGATGAGCTTGCGGCCGAGGAAATGGTGACGAACTTTTTCGGGCGGGCGAGGTCGCAACGCAATCGGAGCCGATCTTGAAAGGCAGAGGCGGGCCGCGGCAGCCTGGCGGCGGCAAGCAGACCGCCGGACCGCGCCAGAACCGGGGTCATCGGCATCAGCGCAAGACATTTTCTGCTCCGGCCGGAGAACGTAGCGAGCGTCAGGCGGAGCGGCGCGCCGCCCCGAACGGGCGTGGGCCGAGGCGCGAGCCGGGTGAGGGATTTCGCCCGCATAAAGCCGCCCCACGTCCGGTCGCGCATCGCGCCGCGCGGGACGACCGGCCGCTTCCTCAAGGGGAGAAGACAAGCACCGGCACCGTGCAGAATGTCGCGGTGACGGCCGATGAAAACGGCATGCGGGTCGATCGCTTCCTCGAGTCCCGTTTCCCGGGCCTGAGCTTCTCCCACATCCAGCGCGTCATCCGTAAAGGCGAGGTGCGGGTCAATGGCAAGCGCACCGAGCCGAAAAACCGGCTGGAGGCCGGACAGACGGTGCGCATTCCGCCGCTCCGCCTCGATCAGCCGAAGCCGCGCGCGCTTGGCAGCGAAGCCGACGAGAAGACGCGCGCGTTCCTGCAGTCCATCACGCTTTACGAGGATGCGGACGTGCTGGTGCTCAACAAGCCGATGGGGCTTGCGGTGCAGGGCGGCTCCGGCACGACGCGCCACATCGACGGCATGCTGGAGGTCTTGCGCGATGCGCACGGCCAGCGTCCGCGGCTGGTGCACCGGCTCGACAAGGATACCGCCGGCTGCCTGCTCGTCGCCAAGACCCGTTTCGCGGCGGCGGCCCTGGCGAAAACCTTCCGCTCGCGCTCGGCGCGCAAGATCTACTGGGCGCTGATCGCCGGTGTGCCGAAGGTGCAGCAAGGCCGGATTTCGACCTATCTCGTCAAAGAGGAGCGCGAGGAGGAATCGTTCATGCGCGTGGCGCGCCACGGCGAAAAGGGCGCGAGCCATGCGGTCACCTATTACGCGGTCGTCGATACGTCCGGGCCGCTCTTGTCCTGGGTGTCGCTCAAGCCCGTCACCGGCCGCACCCATCAATTGCGCGCCCATATGGCGCATATCGGCCATCCGATCGTCGGCGATCCGAAATACTTCTCGATAGAGAATTGGCAGTTGCCGGGCGGCATGCAGAACAAGCTGCATCTGCTCGCGCGGCGCATCGTCGTGCCGCATCCGCGCGGCGGCGCTATCGACGCCACGGCGCCGTTGCCGCCGCACATGCAGCAATCGTGGAATTTGCTCGGCCTCGACGCCACGCGCTACGACCCGATCGTCGACGCTCCGGAGGAATAACGTTCATCGCAATTTCCCGCTTCGGCCCGCAATGACTTGCGGCTTGACAGGCAACCAAATGGTTGCATATTGTTGGCCCTGATGATGGACGCGGTTTTCAAGGCTCTAGCCGATGCGAGCCGCCGCGCGTTGCTCGACCGGCTACGCGCCGACAACGGACAGACACTGGGTGAACTCTGCGCGAGCCTCGATATGACGCGGCAAGCGGTGAGCAAACACCTGACGATCCTGGAAGAGGCCAATCTCGTCGCCACCGTGCGGCGGGGCAGGGAGAAGCTGCACTACCTTAATCCGGTGCCGATTCACGAGATCGCCGAGCGCTGGATAGGGAAATTCGAACGCTCACGGCTCGCGGCTCTGAGCGAAATGAAAAAGGCACTGGAGCAGGGCAATGAGTGACAAGCCGAAATTCGTCTACGTGACCTACATCGCCTCGACGCCGGAAAAGGTCTGGCAGGCGCTGACCGATCCGGCCATGACCGAGCAATACTGGTTCGGGTATCGCGTCGCCGCCGGTGGCAAGATCGGCGAGCATATGACGGCGCGGAATCCGGCCGGCAAGGAGGTCCACCGCGATGTCATTCTTGAGAGCGATCCGCCGCGCCGGCTGTCATATGCCTGGCGTTCGCTCACCGACGAGTTCAAGCATGAGCGACCGTCACGCGTGACCTTTGAACTTGCGCCGTTCAAGGGTCAGGTACGGCTAACGATCGTCCACGACGATTTCGACCTGGGTAGCAAAATGTTCGACAGCATCAGCAGGGGCTGGCCGGCGGTGCTCTCCAGCATGAAGAGCCTCCTGGAGACGGGAAGGGCTCTCGATCCGTGGTGGTACGACGAGGAAAGCAAGCGTGCGGCGGCAGGTTGAGCCGCGGGCGCGCCGGCGCGCGGCCGGCTGGCCGATCAGCGTAGGCCGGCGTTGAATTTGTCGAGCGCGGCGGAGCCGGGGCACAGCTCCTTTTCGCCAAGCGTATTGAGCGGCGCGTCCACGGTGTTGAGATGGCCGTGCAGATCCTCGGTCTCGGGCGCGACGTACAGGAGCCCGGTGACGATCTGCCCTTTGGCGGCATGCTGCTGCAGGAAGCTCATGGCAGCGAGCCGGTCGTGGATGTCATAGTCGGCGTCGAGCTTGCGCAGCGCGATCGTCGAACCGTCGTGCTGCATCACCAGTTCGACGCTGCCCGGTTCGTAATCGACCTTGATCGGCGCCCGGCCGGAGATGAAATCGAGGCGGTTCACCGCGTCGTTATGCTCGCGGACATAGTCGAAGCTTTTGGTTGAGCCGGCGTGATTGTTGAACGCGACGCACGGCGAGATCACGTCGATGAAAGCCGCGCCACGATGTTCGATGGCGGCTTTGATCAGCGGCGTGAGCTGTTTCTTGTCGCCGGAGAAGGAGCGGGCGGCGAAAGTAGCACCCACCTGTAGCGCGATGCCGATGAGATCGATGGCGTTGTCGGTGTTGACTACGCCGCGCTTCGACTTCGAGCCAGGGTCGGCGGTCGCTGAGAACTGGCCCTTGGTCAGCCCATACACGCCGTTATTCTCGACGATGTAGACCATGTCGACCCCGCGGCGGATGGCGTGCGCGAACTGGCCGAAGCCGATCGAGGCGGAGTCGCCGTCGCCGGAAACGCCGAGATAGATAAGGTCGCGGTTGGCGAGATTGGCGCCGGTCAGCACTGAGGGCATGCGGCCGTGCACGGAATTGAAGCCGTGCGAATTGCCGAGGAAATAGGTCGGCGTCTTCGATGAGCAGCCGATGCCTGAGAGTTTCGCCACCCGGTGCGGCGCGATCGAAAGCTCGAAGCAGGCCTCCATGATCGACGACGAAATCGAGTCGTGGCCGCAGCCGGCGCACAGCGTCGAGACTGCGCCCTCATAGTCGCGGTGGGTGTAGCCTAGCTCGTTCTTCGGCAGGTCGGGGTGGTGAAATTTGGGCTTGGCGACGTATGTCATGACACGACCTTCCGCAGCGGCGTGACCTTGAGCGCATCAATGTGGTCGGCGATGGCGCGGGCGATAAAACGCGCGGTGATCGGCGTGCCGTCGTAATGCAGGATCGGCACCAGGCGCACCGGATCGATGTTGCATTCGTTGACGACGAGCGAGCGCAGTTGCGCGTCGCGGTTCTGCTCGACGACGAAAATGAAATCGTGCTCGCCGATGAAGCTCGTCACGCTCGAATGGAAGGGGAAGGCGCGAACCCGCAGCCGGTCGAGCGCGTGGCCGCCGGCTTCCAGGAGGCCGATCGCCTCGTCCATCGCCGGCGAGGTCGAGCCATAATAGATGACGCCGTATTTCGTCGGCTTGCCGGCATTGGCCTGGAGCGGGCGCGGCACCAGGTCCTTCGCGGTGTCGAACTTGCGCAGCAGCCGCTGCATGTTGTCGGCATACGCCGCGCCGTCCTCGGTATAGATCGCGTAGCGGTCGCGCGAGGTGCCGCGGGTGAAGAACGAGCCCTTCGACGGATGCGTGCCCGGATAGGTGCGATAGGGGATGCCGTCGCCGTCAACGTCGAGATAGCGGCCGAATTCCTTGCCGGCTTCCAGCGCCGCTGCGGTCATGACCTTGCCGCGGTCGAACTTGTGGCTGTCGTCCCAGGTCAGCGGCCGCGCCAGCCGGTGGTTCATGCCGATGTCGAGATCGAGCATGACGAAGATCGGCGTTTGCAGCCGGTCGGCGAGATCGAAGGCGGCGGCGCCGAACTCGAAGGCCTCCGCCGGGTCCTCCGGGAACAGCAGCACATGCTTGGTATCGCCGTGCGAAGCATAGGCGCAGGAGATGATGTCGGTCTGCTGGGTGCGCGTCGGCATGCCGGTCGAAGGTCCGGCCCGCTGCACGTCGAAAATCACCGCCGGGATTTCGGCGAAGTAGGCGAGGCCGAGGAATTCCTGCATCAGCGAGATGCCGGGGCCCGAGGTGCGCGTGAAAGCGCGCGCACCGTTCCAGCCGGCGCCGATGACCATGCCGATCGAGGCGAGTTCATCCTCGGCCTGCACGATGGCGAATTTGTTTTTCTTCGTCGCCGGATCGACCCGCATGCGCTGGCAATGGCGCGAGAACGCTTCGGCCAGGGACGACGACGGCGTGATGGGATACCAGGCGCAGACCGTGGCGCCGCCATAGACCGCGCCGAGCGCAGCCGCCGAATTGCCCTCGATGAAAATGCGATCGCCGACGGCGTTGGCGCGCCGCAGCCGCAGCCCGATCGGGTGCTCGAGATTCATCATCACCCAGTCGCGGCCAAGATGCAGCGCGTGCTTGTTGGCGTCGAACAGCTTTTCCTTGCCTTTGAACTGTTCGCCGATGAGCTTTTCCAGCTCGTCCACGTCGATCTCGAGCAGGGCCGAAAGCGCGCCGATATAAATGATGTTCTTGAACAGCTGGCGCTGGCGCGGATCGGAGTATTCGCGATTGCAGATGGCGGTCAGCGGCACGCCGATCACGGTGATGTCGTCGCGGAACTTCGACTTCGGCATCGGCTTGGTGGAATCGTAGAGCAGGTATCCGCCGGGCTCGATGCCGGCGACGTCCTTGTCCCAGGTCTGCGGGTTCATCGCGACCATCAGGTCGGTGCCGCCGCGCGCGCCGAGATGGCCGGCCTCGGTGACGCGCACTTCGTACCAGGTTGGCAGGCCCTGGATGTTGGAGGGGAAGATGTTGCGCGGCGCGACCGGGATGCCCATCCGCAACACGGCGCGGGCAAACAATTCGTTCGCGCTGGCGGAGCCTGATCCGTTAACGTTGGCAAACCGGACGACGAAATCGTTTACGCTCTGGATTGGCATGCTTGTTCTGCGTGAGTCATTTCGATGAGGTATTTCTGCATGTCCCACGCGCCGGTGGGGCAGCGCTCGGCGCACAGCCCGCAATGCAGGCAAACGTCCTCGTCCTTGACCATGACGCGCCCGGTCTTGAGGCTGTTGCCGATATAGAGGTCCTGCGAAAGGTTCTTTGCCGGCGCCTCGAGGCGCGAGCGCAGGTCTGCCTCGTCGCCGTTCTCGGTGAAGGTGATGCAGTCCATTGGGCAGATGTCGACGCAGGCGTCGCACTCGATGCAAAGCTGGCCTGTGAAGACCGTCTGCACATCGCAATTGAGGCACCGCTCGGCCTCTTTCAGAGCGAGCTCCACGTCGTAGCCAAGCTCGACCTCGGCCTTGATGTCGCGCAGCGCCACGACCTTTTCCCGGTGCGGCACCCGGTAGCGTTTATCGAGCGTGATCTCGTTGTCGTAGCTCCATTCGTGGATGCCCATCTTCTGGCTGGCGATCGCCATGTGCGGCGCCGGCCGGACGGTCACGTCCTCGTTTCGGCAATGCCTGTCGATCGAAATCGCGGCCTCGTGGCCGTGCGCCACCGCCCAGATGATGTTCTTCGGTCCGAACGCCGCGTCGCCGCCGAAGAACACCTTGGGGTTGGTCGAGGCGAAAGTCTTGGCATCGATCTTCGGCATATTCCATTTGTCGAATTCGATGCCGCAGTCGCGTTCGATCCAGGGAAAGGCGTTTTCCTGGCCGACCGCGACGAGGACATCGTCGCAGGGGAAATGCTGATCGGGTTCGCCGGTCGGCACCAGATCGCGCCGGCCTTTGGCGTCGCGCACCGCCTTGACCTTCTCGAAGGTGATGCCGGTGAGCTTGCCGTTTTCGTGCGTGAATTCCTTCGGCACCAGATAATTGAAGATCGGAATATCCTCGTGCATCGCATCCTCCTTTTCCCAGGGGGACGCCTTCATTTCCTCGAAGCCGGAGCGCACGACGACCTTCACGTCCTCGCCGCCGAGACGGCGCGAGGAGCGGCAGCAATCCATCGCGGTGTTGCCGCCGCCGAGCACGATGACGCGCTTGCCGATCCTGTCGATGTGGCCGAACGAGACGCTGGCCAGCCAGTCGATACCGATATGGATGTTCTTGGCCGCTTCCTTGCGGCCGGGCACGTCGAGGTCGCGGCCGCGCGGCGCGCCGCAGCCGACGAAGATCGCGTCGAAATTATCGGCAAGCAGCGCCTTCATGCTGTCGACGCGCTTGCCGCCGACGAATTCGACGCCGAGGTCGAGGATGTAATTGCATTCCTCGTCCAGCACCTTCTCGGGCAGGCGGAATTTCGGAATCTGCGTGCGCATCATGCCGCCGGCTAGCGGGTCCTGGTCGAACACGACGCACTCGTAGCCCATCGGGGCCAGATCGCGCACCACCGTGAGCGACGCAGGGCCGCCGCCCACCAGCGCAATGCGACGGCCGTTCTTTTTCTCGGCCGGCTTCGGCAGGCGGCTACGGATATCTTCCTTGAAGTCGGCGGCAACGCGCTTGAGGCGGCAGATCGCGACCGGTTCCTTCTCGACGCGGCCGCGACGGCAAGCAGGCTCGCAGGGACGATCGCAGGTGCGTCCCAGCACGCCGGGAAACACGTTGGATTCCCAATTGACCATGTACGCGTCGCCGTAGCGGCCCGCCGCGATCAACCGGATGTATTCGGGAACCGGCGTGTGCGCCGGGCAAGCCCACTGGCAATCCACGACCTTGTGGAAATAGTCCGGGACCGAAATGTCGGTAGGTTTCATTCCACTCCTCTTGCACGCAGCGCCGCCACGGAACTCGGGCGCGTCCCAACAAGAAACGCTGCGCGGATCGGCTTCCCCCCGTTTATTCTTGTCCGCTGCCGATTCCGGGCGGGAATATTAGTCGACCGCGGTGGGCATTTCTACCGCCTGGGGTTGTTATGACAAAGTTTTGTCACCCGCTGTGGCTAACGGAAGCGCCGTTGTGGATGCCAAGATGCGATGCGAAGGACATTTCAGCTTTAGAATATCTAAGGCATTGAATATATTGGTCATATAGCCTCAATCGAGGCTTTTGGCGCCGCAAAAGGCGGCGGCGCCGCTACCCGCTTATCCATGCGCCAGGGTCTGATGTCTTATGCGTGATCTATTCGAAAGCGCCTCTCCGGGAGACCCCATGGAGGCCGCGCGTCGCGGGGCGCGGCCATCGCTGCGCAAGCGTTTCTACGACAAGGCCGAAACGGTGGTTGCGCCCGAAGGCCACGCGGTGCGGCTCGACGGCAAGCCGGTTCGCACTCCAGCCGGACAGGTGCTTGCTGCACCGACGCAGCCGCTGGGGGAGGCGATCGCCGCGGAATGGAGCGCGCAGGCCGACATGATCGATCCCGCCCGGATGCCGCTGACGCGGCTCGCCAACGCGATCATCGATGGCGTGGCCGATCGTCCCGCGCCGGTCGCCGCGGAAATCGAAAAATATCTCGGCTCCGATCTCGTTTGCTACCGCGCCGGTTCGCCGCGCGGCCTTGCCGAACGTCAGGCGAGCCTCTGGGATCCGGTCGTTCATTGGGCGCGTGAAACGCTCGGCGCGCCCTTCAATCTCGGCGAGGGTGTGGTCTTCGTTACACAGCCCGAAGCGGCGCTGGCGGCCGCGCGGAACGCGATCCCGGCCGATCCATGGCGCCTCGGCGCGGTCAACACGGTGACGACGCTGACCGGCTCGGCGCTGCTTGCGCTCGCGCTCGCGCATGGGCGATTAACGGCCGACGAGGCGTGGCAGGCCGCTCACGTCGACGAGGACTGGAACATGGAGGAGTGGGGTCGCGACGAACTCGCCCTTGAACGCCGTGCCTTCCGCTTTGTGGAGTTGCAGGCGGCGGCGACGGTGCTGCGTTTGATGCCATGATTTATCGTCCGACGGGGCAAACAGGGATTCGTCGGTGATGAAAGCGCCCAGCATCGCTATCGTCGGCGGCGGTCTTGCCGGTCTGGCGACCGCGGCGGCGCTCGCCGAATTCGGTTTCGTGGCGGAGATTTTCGAGAGCGCGCCGAGCCTCGGCGAAATCGGCGCCGGCATCAATGTCAGCCCGCAGGCGATCCGGGTGCTGCGCGCGATCGGCCTCGGCGACAGGATTGCAGCCGTCGCCAATGTTGCGCCCGGTGTGCTGACGCGCGACATGCATTCGGGCGCGCCGCTGGACTACCGCGACCAGGGCAAAGTGACAGCGCGCTTCGGCGCACCCCTTTGCACGTTCCACCGCGCCGATCTCCTCGATGCGCTCGCAAGCGGTGTCAATCGCGGCCGCCTTCATCTCGATCACCGCCTCATCGGTTTCGAGAAAAAAGCCTCAAGTGTCGAACTGAGTTTTGCCAACGGTAGTAGCCACGAAGCAGAGTTCGTGATTGCGGCGGACGGCGTCCACTCGCTGGTCCGCCGCACCCTCTACGGCCGCGACAATCCGGCTTACACAGGCCAGATGGTTTGGCGCGCGCTGTTGCCGGGCGGTGACGTGCCGGCCGATGTGCTCGAGCCGTCGGGACACATCCAGTGGATGGCGCCCGGCCGGCATTTCTTTGCGTACTATCTGCGCGGCCGCGATGTCGTGAACATCGTCACCCAGGAAGATACCGACCAATGGGTCGAGGAAGGCTGGTCCATTCCCGGCGATCCCGACGAAATGCGTGCGAGCTTTCCCGATCCCGAGCCGCGGCTCGCGGTGGTATTGAATGCCGTGACGCGCTGCTCGAAATGGGGCCTCTTCACCCGCGCTTTGACCGACAATTGGGGGCGTGGCCGCATCCAGCTTATCGGCGACGCGGCGCACGCGATGCTGCCGAACGCCGGGCAGGGCGCCGCGCAGGCTTTCGAGGATGCCTACATTCTCGCCCGCTGGCTCGCGTCGTCTCCCGATGATCCGGCCGAGGCAATGCGCAACTTTCGCCGCATCCGTATCCCCCGCGTGCACGGCGTCCAGCGCTATTCGTCCAACATTGTCCGCGCCAAGCACGACTACGACCGCCGCACCGAGAATACCTCGCGCGCCAAAGTCGACGCTGTCGAGGCGATGGCCTGGCTCTGGAACTACGACGCCGTCGGCGCATGGGACCAAGCGCCCGCCGTACCGGCGTACGCTTGATGCTGGCTCCACGTTCTTAGAGGCAATCAATCGATAATCAGGGACGGATCGGCATGACGGGCACAAGTAGTAGCGACAATCCACTCGTCGGAACGTGGAAAGTCGTTTCATTCCAGCTCGAGTTCCAGGATACGGGCCGACGCGCCAACGTCTACGAGAAACCGTGCGGTGTTATCGTTGCGACCGCAGATCGCTTTACCGCTGTCCTGGCCGACGAAGCCCGCTTGCCGGGCGATGCCCCGAATGTGTTGTTTGATGGCATGATGGCTTATTCAGGCCGCTATCGATTGCAGGGCGACGACTGTTTCGTCACCACGGTAGACGTCGCTTGGCATCCGACATGGTTGGGTACCGAACAGACGCGTTACTTTAAACTTGATGGCGATACTCTTTCGATTATTTCACCGCCCCAGCAACATCCCAAGGCCGCTGGTCAGCTGATCCGCGGCGTGATCGTCTGGAAACGAGAATAATCGACGAAATGCGTCACGCGGCTACCACCGCCGCCTCCATCTGCCTCGCCAGCCTGTGGCGAAACGCAAAACCAACAGCAGCAGGACAGCCCCGATAAAGGCATTGATGATCAATGCCACGATGCCTGTGCCAAAGTGAATGCCAAGCTGAGGCAATAGCCAGTCGCCGATGAACGCTCCAATCAATCCGATAATCAAATCCCAGATCAGTCCGAAGCCGCCGCCTTCGACAACCTTGCTCGCGAGCCAGCCGGCGACGACTCCGACGACGACAATGACCAAAAGGCTCTGGTTTGAAAGGTACATGCCTACATCCCCCAATGAGTGCCGCAGTGACTATAGCGCGCTCATGCAGTACCCGCCTACCAGGATCGCAGCGGTGGCCGCGACGAGGCCGTACGCTAGCTATTCGAAGCTAGCCCGGTCCGGCCTAGGCGATCCGCCTAATCCGCATCGCCACAAATCTGTCGCGGGCGCGGAGGTTAGCATATCCATGCTGTGAGGTATGGCCGATGATGAAGGCTGCCATTGTCCTTGGTGTTTTGATCGTCCTTGCCGCCGCGCTGATCGCCGGCCGTTACACCCTGACGCAGCAAGGGAACATGGCGTTCGAGGTTGATCGCTACACCGGAGCGGTCTGGTTCTGCACTCCCGACGGATGTTCAAAGGTCAGGCAGCAGCCTTCGCCCAACTAGAAAAGCGTCGGGATAGGCTTGTCGCATTACGACAAGGGCTATCCGCCGGTCATGCTCATATGGCGGTTGACCGCCGGCCGCCGGTGGCGCCGATCGATGACGAAATCGTGCCCCTTCGGTTTGCGCGAAATGGCTTCGTCGATGGCTGCGTGCAGGAGATCGTTGCCTTCGGAAGCGCGCAGCGGTTTGCGCAGGTCGGCGGCGTCTTCCTGGCCCAGGCACATGTAGATCGTGCCGGTGCAGGTGACGCGCACGCGGTTGCAGGATTCGCAGAAATTATGGGTCAGCGGCGTGATGAAGCCGAGCCGGCCGCCGGTCTCGCCGACGCGGACGTATCGGGCTGGGCCGCCGGTGCGAAAATCAAGCTCTTCCAGCGAGTATCGCTGATTGAGGCGGGCGCGGACCGTCGAGAGCGGCAGGTATTGGTCGAGGCGGCCTTCGCCGATCTCGCCGAGCGGCATGACCTCGATCAACGTCAGGTCCATGCCACGGCCATGCGCCCATTCGATCAGGCGCGGAAATTCGTCCTCGTTGACGCCTCGCAGAGCGACGGTGTTGATCTTGACCTTCAGGCCGGCGGCCTGCGCGGCGTCGATGCCTTCGAGCACATGATCGAGTGCACCCCAGCGGGTGACGGCGCGAAATTTCTCGGGGTCGAGCGTATCGAGCGAAACGTTGATGCGGCGCATCCCATGCGCCGCAAGCTCGGCCGCATATTTGGCGAGCTGCGATCCGTTGGTCGTCAGCGTGAGCTCATCGAGCCGCCCCGCGGAGAGGTGGCGCGAAAGCGAGCCGACGAGCGTCATGATCCCGCGGCGGACCAGCGGCTCGCCGCCGGTCAGGCGAAGCTTGCGCACGCCGCGCTCGACAAAGGCCGAGCACAGCCGGTCGAGCTCTTCCAGCGTCAGAAGATCGCTCTTCGGAAGAAACGACATGTGCTCCGCCATGCAATAGACGCAGCGGAAATCACATCGGTCGGTGACCGAAACGCGCAGATAGTCAATGGTGCGGCCGAACGGATCGACCAGCGCGGCGCGCTTGTCATTGAGGTCGAGCGCTTGCGCGCCACTCATTTCCACGCTGTCCATCGGCACGCGTTTCCATGACGTTTCCCGGCATGATCTTCTCGGAAGACCGGCGGCCGTTTCCCGGGCCATGCTGGGCGGCTCCATATGAGCCGACATGGGCCTTTCGACCCATGTAGTCAGTCTTTTTGCCCGATAAAGGCCTGATCGTCCATACTGTTTTTCAACTATCCGAGATCGGCAATGGCGGCCGGCAGTTCGGCGAAGGAACCGATGACCCGGTCGGGCCCCAGCGTCCCAACCGGCACGTCGGTATAGCCGAAGTCCACGGCGACGACCGGGACACAGGCAGCCCTCGCGGTGCGGATATCGGTGATTGAATCGCCCACCATGATGGCCCGGTCGGGCTTGCCGCCGGCGCGTAGCACAGTGGCGCGAAATACCTGCGGATCGGGCTTTTGGACGCCGAACGTGTCCTGGCCGCAAATCGCGGCGAAGCGCCCGCTGAGCTGAAGCGCGTCGAGGAGGCGTTTCGACAGCCACTCGAGCTTGTTGGTGCAGACCGCGAGCTGGTGGCCCGCCGCTGCTAAATGGTCGAGCACTGGCACAACGCCCGGAAACGGCCGCGAGCGGTCGGCGATGTGGGCAGCGTAATGATCGACGAAAGACGTATACAGGCGTTCGACGTCCGTCGCCGCCGCATTTCGCCCCTCCAGCACCAGCGCCCGCTCGATCATGCCCTTGGCTCCGCCTCCGATCAGCGGCCGGGCGACATCGTAGGGCACCACCGGCAAGCCCTGCCGGGCGAGGATGAAATTGAGGGTGTCGATCAGGTCGGGAGCCGTGTCGATCAGCGTGCCGTCGAGATCGAAAACGATGGTGAGCATGGCCTCCGCCTAGCTGCACAAGCGGCGCGGTGCAAGCGCGCGTTCGCTTTCATTTCGGTTTTGTCCTAAACAGCCGCCATGGACGTCGAGAAACAAAAACGCGCCGCCGCCGCCCGCGCGCTCGAATTCATCAAGCCTGGAATGCGGCTTGGGCTTGGCACCGGCTCGACCGCCAGGCACCTCGTCGATTTGCTCGGCGAGCGGGTGCGGGCCGGGTTGGACGTCGTGGCGGTACCGACCTCCGAAGCAACGCGCATCCAGGCCGAGCAGGCGGGTATCGCGCTGACGACGCTCGACGACACTCCGGAGCTCGATCTGACCATCGACGGCGCCGACGAGATCGCACCGGACCTGACACTGATAAAGGGCGGTGGCGGCGCGTTGCTGCGCGAGAAGATTGTCGCCGCCGCGTCGGCCCAAATGATCGTGATTGCGGACGATACGAAATGCGTTGCGGTCTTGGGCCGCTTCCCACTGCCGGTCGAGATCGTTCCGTTTGGAGCGGCCGCGACCCATCGGGCCGTGGAGGCCGCCGCCGCCGCCGCGGGGTGTGCCGGACCGGCCGTGCTGCGGCGCAAGCCCGACGGACAAACCTTTGTGACCGACAGTGGACACTGGATACTGGATGCACAATTGCAGCACATTGCCGATCCCCCGCAACTGGCAGCGCGGCTTTGCGCGGTGCCCGGCGTCATGGAGCACGGCTTGTTTGTCGGCATCGCCCGGACGGCGATTGTCGCCGGTCCGAACGGGGTTCGTCTTGTCGAACGCCGCTGATCTGAAAATCGCAAGGGGAAGTGCCTCGGCACGGTGACGCGCATGTCCGATTACGACGTCGATCTGTTTGTCATAGGCGGTGGCTCGGGCGGTGTCCGCGCCGCGCGCATCGCCGCGCAACACGGCGCGCGGGTGATGGTGGCGGAGGAATACCGTGTCGGCGGCACCTGCGTGATCCGTGGCTGCGTGCCAAAAAAACTTCTGGTCTACGCCTCGCGTTTCCGCGCCGAATTCGAGGACGCGGCCGGCTTCGGCTGGACGCTGCCGCACTGGTCGTTCGACTGGCCGACGCTCATCGCCAACAAGGACAAGGAGATCGCGCGCCTCGAGGCCGCCTATACCGCGACGCTGAAGAAATCCAACGTCACCATTGTCAAAACCCGCGCGGTCGTCGCCGATCCGCATACGGTCGTGTTGGCGGACGGCAAGCGCGTGCGTGCGGCCTATATCCTGATCGCCACCGGCGGCGCGCCAAGCTACGGCGATCCGATCCCCGGCTTGGAGCACGCCATTTCATCGAACGAGGCCTTCCACCTGCCGCATCTGCCCAAGCACGTCGTGATCCAGGGCGGCGGCTATATTGCCGTCGAGTTTGCCGGCATCTTTGCCGGCCTCGGGTCGCACGTGACGCTTATCTATCGCGGCGAGAATATCCTGCGCGGCTTCGACGACGAGGTCCGGGCCCATGTGCGCCGCGACATGGAAACGCACGGCATCAAGGTCGTGACCGGCTGCAAGATCGCGGCGATCGAAAAACACGGCGCTCGCTTCTCCGCGAAGTTCTCGAACGGCTTTCAGCAAAGCGCCGACTGCGTGATGTTCGCGGTCGGCCGCCTTCCAAATATCGCCAAGCTCGGGCTGCCGGAGGCGGGTGTTGAGATCGCAAAGAACGGCGGCATCGCCGTGGACGAATATTCGCGGACCAGCGCGCCCTCGATCTACGCGGTCGGCGACGTGACCAATCGCGTCACGCTGACGCCGGTCGCCATCCGCGAGGGCCACGCTTTTGCCGATACCGTATTCGGCGGCAAGCCGACGACGGTGGATCACCGCAACGTGCCGACCGCGGTGTTCTCCGATCCCGAAGTCGGCGCGGTCGGGCTGACCGAGGTGGAGGCGCGCGCGCAACTGGCGCGGACCGACATCTACCGCGCGATGTTCAGGCCGCTCAAGGCGACGCTTTCGGGCCGTGAAACCACCGTGCTGCTCAAGCTCGTGGTCGACGGCACGACCGACCGGGTGGTCGGCTGCCATATCGTCGGCGAGGGCGCCGCCGAGATGATCCAGATCGCAACCATCGCGGTGAGAATGGGGGCCACCAAGGCGGATTTCGATGCCACCATGGCGCTGCACCCGACCACGGCGGAAGAACTGGTGACGCTGCGGACAAAAAGCGCTAGCTACGCCCGCGAAGCCGCGGAATAGTCGGGCATTTTTCGGCCTGTCGCTCGCCGGCGGGGTTGTGTATAAGTCCGCCCGGCTACGCCTTGTTTCCCGTCACCCTGAGGCGCGAGCGAAGCGAACCCGAAGGGCCACGACCCGCATCCTTCGAGGGCCGCTAGGCGGCCACCTCAGGATGAGGGCTTTGGAGATGTTGTGATGTCTAGCTTAACGAACGCGGTGAAATGGAGCCCGGAATCGTGGCGCTCCAAGCCGATCGTACAGGTGCCGGATTATCCCGACGCCAAGGCGCTGGCCGACGTCGAGGCGCAGCTTGCGACTTTTCCGCCGCTCGTTTTTGCAGGCGAGGCACGCAACCTCAAGCGCGCTTTGGCGCAGGTTGCCGCCGGCCAGGCATTCCTTCTCCAGGGCGGCGATTGTGCGGAGAGCTTCGCCGAGCACGGCGCCAACAATATCCGCGATTTCTTCCGCTTATTCCTGCAAATGGCAGTGGTGCTGACCTACGCCGCGGCCTCGCCGGTGGTGAAGGTCGGCCGGATTGCCGGTCAATTCGCAAAGCCGCGCTCATCGCCGATCGAAAAGCGTGGTGCGGTCGAGCTCCCGGCCTATCGCGGCGACATCATCAACGGCACGGATTTCACGCCGGAAGCGCGCATTCCCGATCCGCGGCGGCAGCTCGAGGCCTATCGGCAGTCAGCGGCGACGCTCAATCTGCTGCGTGCGTTCGCCACTGGCGGCTATGCCAATCTCTCGAACGCGCATCAATGGATGCTGTCCTTCGTCAACGACAGTCCACAATCCAAGCGCTACCAGACACTCGCCACGCACCTGACCGAGGCGCTCGACTTCATGCGCGCCTGCGGCATCGATCCTGAAGTGCATCCCGAAATGCGCACGACCGACTTCTTCACCAGCCACGAGGCGCTGCTGCTCGGCTTCGAGCAGGCCTTCACGCGCGTCGATTCGACCACCGGCGACTGGTACTGCACCAGCGGTCACATGCTGTGGGTCGGCGACCGCACCCGGCAACCGGACCACGCCCACATCGAGTTCTGCCGGGGCGTCAAAAATCCGCTCGGGCTCAAGACCGGTCCGACGCAGAAGCCGGACGAGCTTCTCAAACTCATCGACGTGCTCGATCCCGACAATGAGCCGGGCCGCCTGACGCTGATCTGCCGCATGGGCGCCGACAAGGCAGCGGAACATCTGCCGCGCATCGTGCGTGCGGTGAAGCGCGAGGGCCGCAACGTCGTGTGGTCGTGCGATCCGATGCACGGCAACACGATCACGTCGGTCAGCGGCTACAAGACGCGGCCGTTCGATCAGATCCTGAAAGAAGTGCGCACGTTCTTCCAGGTGCACGCAGCCGAAGGTACGTATGCGGGCGGGGTGCATCTGGAAATGACCGGGCAGAACGTCACCGAATGTACCGGCGGCGCGCGCGCGATCAGCGAAGAGGACCTCAACGACCGCTATCACACGGTATGCGATCCGCGGCTCAATGCGGAGCAGTCGCTCGATCTGGCGTTTTTGCTCGCCGATCTCCTCAAGTCGGAACGCCAGGGTAAGGCGAAGCCGGCGCCGGCCGTCGCGGCGCTGTAGCGGTCGTCACTGCGAGGCATGAAGCGCCGGTCGTCGCCTTGGCCTCGCAATGGCGGGACGAAAACGCTAAATCAACGCCATGAATGAGCGTCCCGCCGACCGTTTGGTTATCGCCGTTGCGCAGCTCAATCCCGTTGTCGGCGACGTTACCGGCAATCTGGAGCGCGCCCGCGCCGCCCGTGCCCAGGCCGCCCGCGACGGTGCCGACATCGTTGCCTATTCCGAATTATTCATCGCCGGTTATCCGCCGGAAGACCTTGTGCTGAAACCGGCGTTCCAGTCGGCCTGCCGTGCCGCGATCGAAACGCTGGCGCGCGAGACCGGCGATGGCGGACCGGCTGTGTTGATCGGCACGCCGTGGCTCGACGAGGGAAAACTCTATAATGCCTATGCGCTGCTTTCCGGCGGGCAGATCGAGGCGCTCCGCTTCAAGGTCAACCTGCCGAACTATGGGGTATTCGACGAAAAGCGCGTGTTCGCATCCGGCCCGGTGCCGGGGCCGGTGAGCTTCCGCGGCGTGCGGATCGGACTACCGATCTGCGAGGATACCTGGACCGATTGGGGCGACTACGAGAATGTCGTCGAGTGCCTTGCCGAGACCGGCGCCGAGCTTCTCATCGTACCCAACGGCTCGCCTTACTGGCGCGACAAGGCGGAGGTGCGGCTCAACGTGACCGTCGCGCGCGTCACCGAGGCCGCCTTGCCGCTGCTTTACGTCAATCAGGTCGGCGGGCAGGACGAGCTTGTTTTCGACGGCGCCTCGTTTGCGCTCAACGCCGACCGTTCGATCGCATTCCAGCTCCCGGCATTCCGCGAGGCGGTGTTGATGACGCACTGGTCGCGCACGCCCGCCGGCTGGCGCTGCGCGTCGGGGCCCATCGCGGCAGCGGAGGAGGACGACGCGGCGGATTACACCGCCTGCATGCTCGGGTTGCGCGACTATGTCGATAAGAACGGTTTCCGCGGCGTCGTCATCGGCCTTTCTGGTGGCGTCGATTCCGGCGTTGTGCGCGACGCTTGCCGTCGATGCCATCGGCGCCGATCGCGTGCGTTGCGTGATGCTGCCGTACCGCTTCACGTCGCAGGAATTGATCGACGATGCCGCCGCGATCGCGCGCGCACTCGGCCTGCATTACGACACCGTGCCGATCGAAAGAGCGGTGCAGGGGCTCGAGGCCTCGCTTGCCGAAATCTTCGGCGGCGCGCCGCGTGACGTGACCGAAGAGAATTTGCAGGCCCGCGCGCGCGGCACCATCCTGATGGCGATCTCGAACAAGTTCGGCCTGATGGTCGTGACGACTGGCAACAAATCAGAAATGTCGGTCGGCTACGCCACGCTCTACGGCGACATGAACGGCGGCTTCAATCCGATCAAGGATCTCTACAAGACCGAGGTGTATCGGCTGGCGCGGCTGCGCAACAGCTGGAAGCCGGACGGCGCGCTCGGTCCCGACGGCCGGGTCATCGTCGAGAATGTGATTACCCGCGCGCCGAGCGCCGAACTGCGCGAGAACCAAACCGATCAGGATACCTTGCCGCCGTACGACGTACTCGATCAGATACTCGAGCGGCTGGTCGAACGCGAGGAGCCGCTTGCCACCATTATCGCCGCCGGCTTCGACCGCGCAACGGTGACGAAGATCGACCGCATGCTCAGCCTGGCGGAGTACAAACGCCGGCAGGCAGCGCCCGGGGTAAAGGTGACTTTGAAGAATTTCGGCCGTGACCGGCGCTATCCGATCACCAGCAAATTTCGCGATCCGGGCACCGAGCTGCCCGCAGCGCGCTCCGCGCCGGGCAAAAGTCCGGTCGCGGCCAAGGCCGGCCGGGCCAATTTCTGATCGCGCGACGCTTTAGGATTTAGACGCGTCGGGATTTCAGTGTGCCACGAAGGGCGGTCCGACCGTGCGCACCGGGCCTTTCGGCGCGGCCGGAACGGTGCTGGCGTCGGTGGCGGTGGCGAGAGGCATGGCCGCCACTGCGGCGGGGGTAGAGCCAGGTGCCGCGGCCGTCGCGCCCGGCTTGGGCGGCTTGGTTCCTTTCGGCGGCGTCGGTTGTGGCGGCTGCGAAAGCGCCTTGGCGTTCTGGTCGGTGACGACGATGTCGCCGCTTTCGAGCGTCGTGGAATCGTCGGCATTCTTGAGCGCATCGGCCCAGCTCTGGCCGGGCTTGCGGCACGAGCAGGCGGCGTTGAATTCCTTCCGATACTGGAACGCTGCAGGTAATGCCGTGTAGGGCTGACCGCCGATCGAAACCGCCTGGTTGATGTCCTCGCCGGGATTTCGATAGGTGTAGAGCTGGGCGTCGGTGGCGGGACATTCGCGCTGGCAGGTGCGCTGGTCGTCGGCGAACTTGTTCGGAATTGTCGAAAACGAAATCGGGAAATAATAGCCGTCGCAGGAGCGCACGCAGACCGTGCGGAAGGTTCCTGACGGCGCCCCGTCGCCGCCGGGGCTGATGATGCGGCCATTGAACAGCGCATCGAGGAAGCCCGCCGGCCCGGCCGATTCCGCCGCGGCGCGATATTGCGGTCCGCAATTGTTCTGCGCTAGCGCGCCGATGAGCTGCCGGCGCTGCCCGTCCTGATCGGAATTGTTGCCGCTCTTGAGACGCTCGAGATCGTTCATGGAGCGATCGAGATTGTCACGCATCTGCTGGATTTGCGCGTTCAACGGCTGGCATTCCGCCGATTGGCCGGTGAACAGCGAAAAAAAGCCGTTCTCGCAGCCCCGTCTTTTCGCCTGCACCTGCACACGGTCGAGGTCGGCCTGCTGCTTGGCGACTGCGTCTTCGCTGCGCCGGATCTGGTCGGCGCGGTTGGGATCACTGCCGCCGCGGGTGAGGATCGCCAGTTGCCCCTCGAGGCGGACGCAAACGGGGTTGGATGCAGGAGACTCCGGTGCGGACTGGCCCGGAATGGACGCCGGCGGGATAGGGGGCGCGGTCTGGGCGAAAACGGCGCCGGAGAGCAGGCCCACGCCCGCAACGGCGAGCCCGAGACCCCGCAGGTGCTTGTTCATTTCGAAAGTCCCGAGCCCGTCCCGCTTCGTCGGCGTGATGAAGCGATGGAATGGTGACCAAAGTGTGAACGGGGCCTGGGCCGCTACTCCGCGTCGGGCTGGTTTTCCGGGCGGGCGCGGTCAAAAGCCGGGAGCTTGAGACAGGCGGCCTCGATGCCAAGGATTTTGGGGAATTTATCGAGCGGGGCCTTCAGCCGCCGGGCGTTGTAGACCTGCGGCACAAGGCAAATATCGGCGATCGTCACTTCGGCGCCGCAGGAATAGGGGCCGGGCTGCGCCAGCGCTTCATAAGCCTCGAAGCCGGTGATGACCCAGTGATGGTACCAGGCATCGATGGCGCTCTGCTCCTGGTGCATCTGGTGCTTGAGGTAGCGGAGCGGCGCGACATTGTTGAGCGGATGGATGTCGCAGGCGACGATCTGCGCCAGCGCGCGTGACTTCGCACGTGCAATCGGGTCCTTCGGCAGGAGCGGCGGCGCGGGGTGGGTCTCGTCGAGATATTCGATGATGGCGAGCGATTGGATCAACACGTCGCCGTCCGGCGCCACCAAAGCCGGCACGCGCATCTGCGGGTTCACGGCGCGGTATTCCGGCCGGTTATTGTGGCCGCCGTCTTTTGTCAGGTGAATTGGCATCGTTTCGTAGGCGATGCCTTTCAGATTGAGTGCGATCCGCACCCGGTAGGCGGCGGACGAGCGGAAATAGGAATAAAGCTTCACTGATCACCTCGGTCCGTCAGTCTCGTCGTCCCCGTGTTCGAGGCCTAACTCGGCCACAAGCTCCGACGAACGTGCGGTTAGTTGCTTGATGGCGCGATTGAACGCTTCGCGGTCATTGGGCGTCAGAATTTCGGTCAGCCGCCGCGCGAAGTCGAGTGCGTGCGGCGCGACCTCTTCGTACATGATGCGGCCGGCGGCGGTGAGCGACAGAAACGCTTCGCGCTTGTCGTCACGGTTGGCGCGGCGGGCGATCAGCCGGCGCTTTTCCAGGAGCGCGACGGCCCGCGACACCTTTGGTCTTGTGCATGTGGGTGTGGGCGCCGATTGCCTTGGCGGTCATCACGCCGTACTGGCCGAGCGTCACGACCACGCGCCATTCCGGCACACCGATGGCATAGCGGCGCGCATAGACCTGCGACAGCGCCTGCGAAACGAGGCTCGAGACGACGTTGAGCTGGTAGGGCAGGAAATTTTCGAGCTTTAGCGGTGCGTCTTCGCCGAGCTTTGCCTCGTCCGCGGCCGCATTGCTTTTGGTATCGCCTTCAATCGCCCGCTGACCGGTCATTGGCACCACTTAAGAGGCATGGCGGTAGACGTAACGGCCGCGCTCGCCACCCCTTGCTTTGCGGCGCAATGGCGCGAACATGGCCGAAGTCCCGGCGCCGCGCAACGGCATGCCGGTCTTGCCCGAGGGAAGCCGGGTCTTGAGGTGAAGCAATGGGTTACCGGGAGATGTTGCCATGAGCGCCGAGTTCGCCTCGACCGCGGATCTGGCCGACAAGACGATTACCTTCGATTCCATCGGGCCCGATCTTTACGCCTTTACCGCCGAAGGCGATCCTAATTCAGGGATCATCGTCGGCGACGACGGCGTCATGGTGATCGACGCGCAGGCCACGCCGGTCATGGCGCGGCAGGTGATCGAACGGGTGGCGAAAGTCACCGACAAGCCGATCAAATACGTCCTGCTGACGCACTATCACGCCGTCCGCGTGCTCGGCGCTTCCGCCTATGCCGGCGCGGAAATACTCGCCTCGGCCGGGACCCGCGCGCTCATCGCCGAGCGCGGCAAGGCGGATATGGATTCCGAGATCGGCCGCTTTCCCCGCCTGTTCCGCGCGGTCGAGAGCATCCCCGGCCTGACCTGGCCGTCGATCACGTTCCCCGATCAGATGTCGGTATGGCTCGGCCGCCGCGAAGTGCGCATCATGCACATCGGCCGCGGACATACCGCGGGCGATGTCGTCGCGTTCGTACCGGATGCCAACGTCGTGTTTTCCGGCGATCTCGTCGAATATCACTCGGCCTGCTATTGCGGCGACGCGCACTTCACCGATTGGCCGGCGACGCTCGACCGGCTGGCCGAATTTTCCGCCAGCGCGCTGGTGCCGGGCCGCGGCGCGGCGCTGAAAACGCCGGTGCAGGTTGCCGACGGCATCGCGCTGACCGAAGATTTTCTCACCACTCTTTACAGTGCGGTGAGCGACAGCGCCGGCAAAGGCCGAACGCTCAAGCAGGCGTACGACGACGCCCGCCGGGTGATGGACCCAAAATTTTCAAGCTTCGCGATCTACGAACATTGCATGCCGTTCAACGTGTCGCGCGCCTACGATGAGGCCAAGGGCATCGAGCACCCGGTAATCTGGACCGCCGAGCGCGATCGCGCCATGTGGGCCGCGTTGCGCGCGTAAATGTTGCTCTGATTGTCGTTGCGGGGTTCACGGCCATGACCAACGTTCGGAAGTCGGTCTATCACTACGACTATCGCCGCTCGCCCGATCAGGACGCTGGCGTCACAGCGCGGCGGCCGGTCGTCGTGGTCGGCGCGGGGCCGGTCGGTCTTGCCGCCGCGATCGATCTCGCGCAGCGTGACGTGCCGGTCGTGATCCTGGACGACGCCGATCGCATCGGCGAGGGCTCGCGCGGCATCTGCTGGTCGAAGCGGACGCTCGAAATCCTCGACCGGCTTGGCGTCGGCGAGCGGTTGGTGGCGCAGGGCGTGACCTGGCAGCTTGGCAAGGTCTTTTATGGCGACGAACTCCTGTTCTCCTTCGATCTGTTGCCCGAGCAGGGGCACAAAATGCCCGCCTTCATTAATCTCCAGCAGTTCTATCTGGAGAAGGCGCTGGTCGAACGGGCGCACGAACTCGAGAATCTCGACTTGCGCTGGAAGAACCGGGTCATTGGCCTTGACCGTCTCAACGATGGCGCGCGGCTCACCATCGAGACACCGGACGGCCGTTACCGTCTCGATGCCGACTGGTTGATCGCCGCCGACGGCGCCCGCTCGACGGTCCGCGGCCTGCTCGGGCTCGATTTCGCCGGCGTCACGTTCGAGGACAAGTTCCTCATCGCCGATGTGCACATGGCCGCAGATTTCCCGACCGAGCGCCGGTTCTGGTTCGCGCCGACCTTCCATTCCGGCCAATCGGCGCTGATGCATCGCCAGCCGGACGATATCTGGCGCATCGACCTGCAGCTTGGTCCCGACGCGGACGCGCTCGCCGAACAGGAGCCGCAGCGGGTCCGGGCGCGTCTCGACAAAATTCTCAAGCCGCACGCCTACGAGCTGGAATGGGTCTCGGTCTATACCTTCAATTGCCGGCGGCTCGATCGTTTCGTGCACGACCGGGTGATTTTCATCGGCGACGCCGCACACCAGGTTTCGCCGTTCGGCGCGCGTGGCGCCAATTCGGGCATCCAGGACGCGGAAAATCTGGCGTGGAAACTTGCCGCCTTGCTCAAGGGGCAGGGCGGCGAGCCGCTGATCGCGAGCTACGACGTCGAGCGCATCCAGGCCGCGGACGAGAATATCGGCCATTCGACCCGCTCGACCGATTTTATGTCGCCGCATTCGAGCGCCGAAATGCGGTTGCGCGACGCCGTGCTGGCGCTTGCACCGAAGGCGGAGTTCGCCCGGCGCATGGTCAATTCCGGGCGGCTGTCGCTGCCGGCGGTTTACTCTTCGCCGCTGTCGACGCCCGACGAAACTCCGTTCGCCGGTACGGCGAAGCTCGGCGCACCGCTACCCGACGCGCCGCTTGCCCGCGCCGACGGCTCCATGACTCATCTGGTCGAGAGCCTGCGCGGTGAGTTCGAACTCATCTATGTGAAGGATGGCGATGGCAAAGAGGACAGTCGGCCGCGTGTTGCGGACGTTGCGATGAGAGTCATCGGCGAGGATCTCTTCGACCGCGAGGGAAAATTCACCCAGCGTTTCGACGCGACGCCCGGCGCGGCTTATCTCGTTCGTCCCGACCAGCACTTGTGTGCGCGCTGGCGCAGTTTCGACGCCGGCGCTGTTGCGCGTGCACACCAGCGCGCCTTGCAGAGGTGAAATCGATGCCGAAGCTCGTGACAGCGTCGCAATTCGCCGATCCCGACGCAGCCTATCTGGCGCTCGTGGAAGCGCGGCGCGCGCTTCCGGACGCAAAGGCCGCGGAACTCGACACGCGGCTGGTGCTTATCCTTGCCAATCATATCGGCGATCTCGACGTGCTGAGAGAAGCAATCGCTCTTGCGAAACAAGCGGCGTAGCGGGACATGAGCGGGAACGCCGCACGGTTTCCTTCGGGGCGACTTGTTGTGGCGCTTCTTGTCCTGAGTATCGCGCTCTGGGTCGTGCTGTCTCTCGTGACCGTGCCGCATCTCCAGCAATTAGCGGGCGGTCTACCGCCGTTTGATGCCAGGTTGCGGGGTTACGGCGCGGAAGAGGCGCAGGCGTTGCTCCTTGCGCTCGGCGCCGAGGGGCGCGCGTATTATCTCAACCCCGAGCTCCTTCTCGACAGTATTTTTCCGCCGCTTTACGCCGCCTTTGGCGCGGCTGCACTGTGGTGGCTGACGATGCCGGGACGCGTGCGCGACAGAGCCGTACCGATTGGGTGGCGCTTGATGCTGGTCGCGTTTCCGGTCGCCGAGCTTGTTTTCGACGGCGTCGAGAATTTCTTGATCGCGCGGATGATCTGGACGTGGCCTGATGTTTCGACAGGCGTCGTGACCGTCGCAAGTCTCGCCACCCGGTTGAAGTTCGTCGCTGCGGCGCTAACGCTGATTTCGCTCGTCGCGCTTGCCGCGGCTGCTGCGGGGCGGGCGATGTCGCGGCCGCGAACGAGACCTTCGGCGCCAAAAAATTAGAGCGCCGAAGCGGCGCTCCAATTCATCCCACCTCGTCACGTCCGGCAACCGACCGGACGTGACGAATTCAAAATCTCAGCGCGCGCACTCGATGGCGACGAAGTCGTCGCAATGAGTGCCGCGGCAGGCGCCGGGTCCGCTCGCCGGGATCGCGCCGGTGATGTCGTCGCGCTCGACCTTGCGGTAGGAAACGGCCTGTCCGAATTCGTGCGAATGGCAGTAGGCGTTCGCCGCGGCGGCGCCGCAGGCCTCGCCGGAGGCGAGACAGCGATCGACGCCATAACCGTCGCTGTTGCTGGCGATGATGAAAACGCGCTTTTCCGCGTGCGCTGCGCCGGCGCCAAGCAGGACGACGGCGGAAACGACGGCCGCGATCGTGGAACGCATGACTCCCCCAACCGGCGCCGGATGCGCCGTAGCTCGCGTTACATGGAGAGAAAGAATGCGACGACTGAGTTAAGGTTGCGTTAACCCCCACAGCCGGATGAGAATTTCACGCGCGCGACGCTCTCAATTCGCGCGCCGGATGCAGCGGGCCGGGCCGTCCGGGCGTAGGCCCTTGGCGGAACGGGCATTTTCGCTGCTTCGCGGGGCGTCGGCGAGGGGCAAAGACTTGACGCGATGCGCATCCTCCACCATTGTGCGCGCCATGAACGGCCACAACCTCACCTGCGGCATTATTTGCCCGGAGATTATTCGCTAGCGACCCACGCTGGCTGCGGCCGTCTGTTCTCCTCTTCGAGATTTTGGACACGCCCGGCCAGCAGGCCCGAGGGCGCGTGCATGCGCGCGTAAGACCGCGAACGCTTGGAATCTGGACTCTGGACTGGACGATGGACCTGAAGCTCTACGATACGCTCACGCGCGAGAAGCGGATTTTCCAGCCGCTCGATCCGTCGAATGTGCGGATGTATGTGTGCGGGCCGACGGTCTACGACTTCGCCCATATCGGCAACGCGCGGCCGGTGATCGTGTTCGACGTGCTGTTCCGCCTGCTGCGCCACCTTTACGGCGCCGACCACGTCACCTATGTCCGCAACATCACCGACGTGGACGACAAGATCAATGCGCGGGCGGCGGAGGAATATCCCGACCTGCCGCTCAATGAGGCCATTCGCAAGGTCACCGAGAAAACCGACAGGCAATTCCACGAGGATGTCGCCGCGCTCGGCTGCCTGCCGCCGACCGTCGAGCCGCGCGCGACCGATCACATCGGCGAGATGCGCACGCTGATCGACCGCCTCGTCAAGTCCGGCAACGCCTATGTCGCCGAGGGCAACGTGCTGTTCAGCGTTCCTTCGATGGCGGACTACGGGCGGCTGTCGAAGCGCCCGCTCGACGAGATGATCGCCGGCGCCCGCGTCGAGGTCGCGCCGTACAAGAAAGACCCGCAGGATTTCATTCTTTGGAAGCCCTCGAAGCCGGGCGAACCGTCGTGGCCATCGCCTGCCGGCATCAAAACGCCCGGTCGTCCCGGCTGGCACATCGAATGCTCGGCAATGGCGTGGAAATATCTCGGCGAGACTTTCGACATCCACGGCGGCGGCATCGATCTCGTCTTTCCGCACCACGAGAACGAGATCGCGCAATCGCGCTGCGCCTTCCACACGCCGGTCATGGCGAATATCTGGATGCACAACGGCTTTCTTCAGGTCGAAGGCGAGAAGATGTCGAAGTCGCTCGGCAACTTCGTCACGATCCACGAGTTGCTGAAACGATGTGGCCGGGCGGGGTGATCTTGCGCCTCACGATGTTGCAGACGCACTATCGTCAGCCGATCGATTGGACCGTTGCGGTGTCTGCGCGAGGCGCAAACAGACGCTCGGTCATTGGTACGAACTGACCGACGAAATCTCGCCGGGGTTCCTGTGCGCAGGATGTGCTGGGCGCGTTGACGGATGATTTGAATACGCCGAAAGCGATCGCGGCATTGCACGAATTGCGCGGCGAGGCAGCAAGGGTGGCCAACCGGTCGCTGCTCGGCCTCAAGGCCAGCGCGAACTGATCGGCGTGCTGCAGAAGCTCGGTGGGTTGGACGGCTTTCCGGCCGGCGATCGATTGCCGTGAGAAACCGAAGTCGCGAACTTGATCGCCGCGTCGCAATGCGGCTCGCAAGGCAAGACTTCGAGAATCCGACCGCATCCGGGACGAACTCGCGCAGAATGGGCGTCGTGCTCAAGGACACAAGGACTCGCACGACGTAGGCCGAACTGGGAGATCGCGCGATGACGCTTACCGTCATGGCCGGGCTTGTCCCGGCCATCCACGACTTACGGTCAGCGGCCTGCAAAGACGTGGATGCCCGCGACGAGCGCGGGCATGACGGTGCGTTTGTCGCGCTAGGAGATCGCGCGTATGACCGCCCGCCCGCAGACCAAACTCGCGATGCGGCCGATGCTGCCGACCGACGTGCCGATGCTGACGGAAATCTTCCGCGCCAGCATCGAGGAATTATGCGCCGACGATTACAGCGAGGCGCAACAGGAGGCGTGGGTGTCTGCGGCCGACGACGAGGAGGAATTCGGCGCGCGGCTCGCTGGCGAGCTGACGCTGGTCGCGACCGTTGACGGCCATCCGCTCGGCTTTGCTTCGCTCGCCGACAACAAGCGCATCGACATGCTTTACGTCCATCCGATCGCGGCCGGGCAGGGCGCGGCTGCGATGCTGTGCGATGCGCTGGAGAAGCTCGCCGCCGCCCGCGGCGCCAAGGAACTGACCGTTGACGCCAGCGATACTGCGCGCGGCTTTTTCGAAAAGCGCGGCTTTGTCGCCAAGACCCGCAACACCGTGTCGCTGGCCGGCGAGTGGCTCGCCAACACCACGATGGTCAAGCCGCTCGCCGCGGCGGTCCCCGACCGAGGAAAGCTGTCATGAAACGCGATGACGTGCCGTTCCAGCGCCATTGGCTTTACTACCTCGTCCTCAAATACGCGGTGATTGCGCTCGCCGTCGCAGTCACCCTCTACACCGTCTATCGGCTTTATTAGGATTGAAAATCATGGCGCGCGATCGGTTTCTCGGCTTGCGGACACACCATCTGGCTATCGCTCTGATTGCCATTCTGGTCGCGGTCGCGCTGGCGTCGAATTACTATTTGTGGTGAGCGTTTGATGTCCCGCGAGCGGCTTTATCTGTTCGACACCACGCTGCGCGACGGCGCGCAGACGAACGGCGTCGACTTCACGCTCGCCGACAAGCTGGCCATTGCCCGTATGCTCGACGAACTTGGCGTCGACTATGTGGAAGCCGGCTATCCGGGCGCCAATCCGACCGACACCAAATTCTTCGCCGAAAAACGGCCGATGCATGCGCGCCTCACCGCGTTCGGCATGACGCGGCGGCCGGGCCGCTCGACTTCCAACGATCCCGGGCTTGCCGCGATCCTCGATGCGCGAGGCAGACGCCATCTGCTTTGTCGCCAAATCCTGGGATTACCACGTCCGCGTGGCGCTGGAGACGACGGAGGAGGAAAATCTCGCCTCGATCCGCGACAGCGTGCGCGCCGCCAAAGCCAAAGGCCGCGAAGTGCTGCTCGACTGCGAGCATTTCTTCGATGGCTACAAGGCCAACCCGGCTTACGCGCTGGCCTGCGCGAAGGCGGCCTACGACGAAGGCGCACGCTGGGTCGTGCTGTGCGACACCAACGGCGGCACGCTGCCGCACGAAGTGGAAAAGATCGTCGGCGAGGTTTGCAAGGCAATTCCCGGCGATCATGTCGGCATCCACGCCCACAACGACACCGAGCAGGCGGTGGCGAACTCGTTTGCCGCGGTGCGCGCCGGCGCGCGCCAGATTCAGGGCACCCTCAACGGTCTTGGCGAGCGCTGCGGCAACGCCAACCTCGTGTCGATCATTCCGACGCTGAAACTCAAGTCCGAATACGCGGAAAAATTCGACATCGGTGTCTCCGATGATGCGCTCGGCCACATCGGCGCGCGTCTCGCACGGACTGGACGACATGCTCAACCGCGCCGCCGACCGCCACGCGCCCTATGTCGGCGAAAGCGCATTCGCCACCAAGGCCGGCATTCACGCCTCCGCCATCGTGAAGGATCCAGCGACCTACGAGCACGTCGCGCCGGAGCGCGTCGGCAACAAGCGCAGGCTGCTGGTCTCCGACCAGTCCGGCCGCTCGAACCTGCTGGCCGAACTCGACCGCATCGGTCTTGCGGTCGACAAGGACGATCCGCGGCTCGCCCGCCTTCTGGACGAGGTCAAGGAACGCGAGGCGATCGGCTATGCCTACGAAGCGGCGGACGCGTCATTCGAGCTGCTGGCGCGGCGGCTGCTCGGCAAGGTGCCGCGCTACTTCGACGTGGAAAAATTCGACGTCAGCGTCGAGCATCGCATCAACGCCAAGGGCGAGCGCGTGACCGTCAGCATGGCGGTGGTGAAGGTCAGGGTCGGTGACGATCTTTTGATTTCCGCGGCGGAGGGCAACGGTCCGGTCAATGCGCTCGATGTCGCGCTGCGCAAGGACCTCGGCAAATATCAAAGCTACATCACCGGGCTGGAATTGACCGATTACCGTGTGCGTATCCTCAACGCCGGCACGGAAGCCGTCACGCGCGTGCTGATCGAAAGCGAGGACGAAACCGGCGATCACTGGACGACGATCGGGGTGTCGTCGAATATCATCGACGCGTCATTCCAGGCGCTGATGGATTCGATCATCTACAAGCTCGTGAAGTCAGGCGCGCCGGCCTGATCGAACTACCCTCTCCCGCAAGCGGAGAGGGAGGAAAAGAGCGGGAGATTCTCGATGATCGACCATATCTCCATCGCCGTGCGCGACCTCGTCTCGGGCGAACGCTTCTATGCCGCGATCCTCGCTCCGCTCGGCCTGACCAAGTTGCGTGAATGGCCCGGACGCGTCTGTTGGGTTCGGCAAGAAATATCCCGAATTCTGGATCAATCGCCGCGAGGCAATGGCGCGCGTTGCCGACGACAGCGGTATGCATATCTGCCTTCGCGCGCCCGATACCGCGGCGGTCGATGCGTTTCACGCGGCGGCGCTCAAGGCCGGCGGCGCGTCCGATGGCGAGCCGGGGCTGCGGCCGCATTATTATGCCGGCTACTACGCCGCCTTCGTCCGCGATCCGGACGGCAATCGCATCGAGGCGGTGACGTTCTTGCGGGACGCTTCCTGATCGTCGTTGCCGGACTTGATCCGGCAATCCATCTTTTTCTCAGCGTGGCAGATCGATCATTCCTGGCGTGACAGGTGGATCACCGAATCAAGCCCGGTGATGACGTAGCAGCGTCACAACCGTTCCGCCGGCACGGCCATTTTCGTCTGCGCCTCGCTCACCGCCCGCGCTGCCTCGCGCAGCATCGGCAGGATATCCACGATGCGATCGGCGACGAGCAGCTCGACGCCTTTGGCGGGCGGCGGCACGAGGCCGAGCGTCCGCATGTGCTCAAGCAGCACCAGCAGCGGATCCCAAAAGCCGTTGATGTTGGCAATCAGGATCGGCTTCTTGTGGCGGCCGAGTTGCGCCCATGTCATTTGCTCGATCAGTTCCTCGAGCGTGCCGATGCCTCCCGGCAGCGCAACAAACGCGTCGGCGCGGTCGAACATCGTGCTTTTGCGCTCATGCATGTCGCGCGTGACGATCTGTTCCTGCGCCAGCCGCCGCGGCCGTTCCTTGGCTGTCAGAAACTCCGGAATGATGCCGGTGGCCGCGCCGCCATGCTCGATCACGGTGCTGGCAATCGCCCCCATCAGGCCGATCGAACCGCCGCCATAGACCAGCCGTACCCCGTTTTCGGCGAGGATTTTGCCGAAGCTCCGCGCGGCCTCGACGAAAGCCGGATCGGTGCCCGGGCTCGACCCGCAATAGACGCAGATCGCATTGATTTTGCTCATAGAGTCACAGTCTCCA
The DNA here is from genome assembly GCA_963850245.1 of uncultured Alphaproteobacteria bacterium. GTDB lineage: Bacteria > Pseudomonadota > Alphaproteobacteria > Rhizobiales > Xanthobacteraceae > BOG-931. The sequence goes on from CAWKLA010000012.1 coordinate 81,838, forward strand.
AAGAATAGATGTGGCTGGGATTCGCCCCCCACGCAAGCTGTATAACCCAATTGAGGCAAGCCTCGTGCCGTGCGGGATGGGCCGGGAATCTCTATATGATCGGGGCAGGGCGGCATGCCGCGGCCCGCCCCCGGATCACCCCAATCGATGCGAGAGTTTGCTACAGCCCCCACCAGCCAGAACCCGGAGGTGACAGCCGACCGTGCGGGCCTGATCTCGATGCTGCGTCACCTCTGGCCCTATATCTGGCCGGCCGACCGCCGCGACCTCAAGGGCCGGGTGCTGTTTGCGACCGCGCTGATTTTCGCCGCCAAACTGGCGACGGTCGTGCTGCCGTTCACCTTCAAGTGGGCGACCGACGCGCTTGCCGGCCACGGTACGGCGCCGGTCGGTCCCGACCACGTGATCGCCTGGGTGCTGGCGACGCCGGTGGCGATGACGGTTGCCTACGGCGGCACCCGAATCCTGATGGGCGTGCTGACGCAATGGCGCGACGGCATTTTCGCCAAGGTGGCGATGCATGCGGTGCGGCGGCTCGCCATGCTCACGTTCGAGCACATCCATCTGCTTTCGCTGCGCTTTCATCTGGAGCGCAAGACCGGTGGCCTGACGCGCGATTCTCGAACGCGGACGCAACGCCATCGAGACGATCGTGCGCATGCTGCTGTTGCAGCTTGCTTCCCACCATCGTCGAGGTGGTGCTGGTCGCCTGGGTGCTGCTCTTTCACTTCGACTGGCGCTACGTCGTTGTCGTCCTGCTCACCGTCGCGCTCTATGTCGGCTTTACCTTCTACGCGACCGAGTGGCGCATCGGCATCCGCCGCAAGATGAACGACAGCGACAACGACGCCAACGCCAAGGCGATCAACTCGCTGCTGAACTACGAGACCGTCAAATACTTCTCCGCCGAGGAGCGCGAAGCCAAGCGTTACGACCGCTCGATGGCGCGCTACGAGGAGGCGAGCGTGCGGGCCTACACCTCGCTCGCGGTCCTCAACGCGGGGCAGGCCATCGTCTTCAGCGTCGGCCTGTCGGCGGCGATGGTGCTGTGCGTCTACGGCATCGAGGCCGGCACCAACACCGTCGGCGACTTCGTCATGATCAATGCCATGATGATCCAGCTCTACCAGCCGCTGAACTTCATGGGCCTGGTCTATCGCGAGATCAAACAGGCGATCATCGACATCGAGACCATGTTCTCGATGCTCTCGCGCAAGCCGGAGATCGAAGACAAGCCGGCTGCGTCGCCGCTCAAGGTAAGCGCGGGCGCGATACGCTTCGACAATGTTTCGTTTTCCTACGAGCCGGCGCGGCCGATCCTGAAAGGCTTGAGCTTCGAGGTTGCGGCCGGGCGCACCGTCGCGATCGTCGGCCCGTCGGGCGCGGGGAAATCGACGATCTCGCGGTTGTTGTTCCGCTTCTATGACGTGACTGGCGGCCGCATCCTGATAGATGGCGTGGACATCAGGGACGTGACGCAGACTTCGCTCCGCGGCGCCATCGGCATGGTTCCGCAGGATACCGTGCTGTTCAACGACACGCTGCGCTACAACATCCGTTACGGCCGATGGGATGCGACCGACGCCGAGGTGGAAGCGGCGGCGCGGCATGGCGCAGATCGACAACTTCATCCGCGTCGCGCCGAAAGGTTACGACACCGAGGTCGGCGAACGCGGCCTCAAGCTCTCTGGCGGCGAGAAGCAGCGCGTCGCCATCGCGCGCACGATCCTGAAAAGTCCGCCGATCCTTGTGCTCGACGAGGCGACCTCCGCGCTCGACAGCCACACCGAGCGGGACATCCAGGACGCGCTCGACCGGGTATCCAAAAATCGCACTACGCTCGTGATCGCGCATCGGCTTTCCACCATTGTCGGCGCCGACGAGATCCTCGTGCTCGACAAGGGCTCGATCGTCGAGCGTGGCACGCATGCGCAACTGCTCGCGCATGACGGTCTTTACGCCAGCATGTGGAATCGCCAGCGCGAGGCGGAGATGGCGCGCGAGATTCTTGCCGAGGTCGACGATGAGCCGGCCGCGCCCAATCGCAACCCGCCCGAAGCGTCCGAGACAGCGGCGACGGCCGTGGATACGGAAGAGCTTATTTCAGCCGCCGGCGCAGCGGAGTGACGCCCGTATTTGAGGGGCGTTCCGGAATTGACTATGATAGTGCGAAACGAACACCGCTCTCGCGGCGCGTTGCGCTCGGTCGCCTCTCCGCAAAGCGGACAGCGGAAAGATCATTCTGCATCCTGAAGCCCGGAATCCATCAGCACCATGTCCGTCATCAATTCGATCCGCTCCCAACTCTCACCGGTCCATCCGGAAGGGTATCCGTTCATCGGCGGCTTTGCGCTCGTCGCCATCGTTCTGATGTGGCTGTGGCCGCCGCTCGGCTGGCTTGCGGTCGTCGCCACCGCATGGTGCGTTTATTTCTTCCGCGATCCGGCGCGGGTGACGCCGGCGCGCGAAGGGATATTGGTTGCCCCGGCCGATGGCCGTGTGAGCCGCGTTGCGGAGGTCGTGCCGCCGGCGGAACTCGCTCTCGGTGAGCGGCCGCTCACCCGCATTTCCATCTTCATGAGCGTGTTCAATTGTCACGTGAATCGCAGTCCGCTTGCCGGGCGGGTCGAGCGTATCGTTTACCGCGCTGGCGCCTTCGTCAGCGCCGATCTCGACAAGGCGAGCGAAAGTAACGAGCGCAACATGCTCGTCATCGCCTCGGCCGGCGGTACGCGCGTTGGCGTGATCCAGATCGCCGGCCTGGTCGCGCGGCGTATCGTGCCGTTCGTGCGCGAGGGCGAAAGCGTTGCCGCAGGCCAGCGCATCGGCATGATCCGCTTCGGCTCCCGGGTGGACGTTTATCTGCCGGAGGGGGCGCGGTCTCTCGTCGCGGAGGGACAGACCGCCATTGCCGGCGAGACCGTGCTCGCCGACCTGAAGGTTTTCGCGCCGGCTCCCACGTTCACCGTGAGCTGAAAAGCGTTAACAGGCCGCGCCACGATTGCGTGGCGGGTCGGGCACGGAAAGGGTATATTGCCGCCATGGTCACGCGTCCGTCCCCATTTGCCGGCAGGCGCCTGCCGCGGCGGCAGTTCCGCCGCATCCCGGTGCGCACGCTGGCGCCGAACCTCGTTACGCTGCTCGCGCTTTGCGCCGGGCTGACCGGCATTCGCATGGCGTTCGAGAATCGCTATGCGCTTGCGCTCGCGGCCATCGTGTTCGCCGCCATTCTCGACGGCATCGACGGCCGGTTGGCGCGGCTGCTGAAAGGCACCTCGCGGTTCGGCGCCGAGCTCGACAGCTTGTCGGACTTCGTCAATTTCGGCGTTGCGCCGGCGCTGATCCTCTATTTCTGGGGCCTGCACGAGCTGAAATCGGCCGGCTGGATCGCCGCCATGGCTTTCGCCATCTGCGCCGGCCTGCGGCTCGCCCGCTTCAATGTGATGATCGACGATCCCGACCGGCCGGTCTGGGCCGGCAACTTCTTTGTCGGCATTCCGGCGCCGGCGGGCGCCATCATCGTTCTGCTGCCGATCTATGCGGCATTTCTCGGCCTGCCGCGCTCGCAATTCCTGACCTGGGTGATGCTCGTTTATACGCTCGCTATCGCTGCGCTCATGGTCTCGAGGCTGCCGGTTTTCTCCGGCAAGCGTTTCGGAACCCGTGTGCCGCCGGAGATGGTCGGTCCGGTTGTCATCGTTACGGTGCTTTTTGTAGCGCTGCTCATCGCCTATCCCTGGATCATTCTCACAGCGGGAACGCTCGCGTATCTCGTGAGTTTGCCATTCGGCTGGCTGTCCTATCGCGATCACGAGCGGCGGGCGCGCGAGAGTAAAGCGGAAGCGGCGGCCGTTGCGGGCCCGTCGGTACCGCTGGCACCGAGCATTGCCCAGTCGTCCGACGACGAGGAGCGTCCGTCGCGCCTCAATTGAGCCGTATCGCTGGGGCTCCTAAAAGCCGGGAGAGGACCCATGCGAGTTGCGCGTCGTGCGGTTTTGGCCTCGATCGCGGCGGCAGTCGCCGGTCCTGCGATCCTGCGCCGGGCCTATGCCGACACGCCGCCGGTTACGCTCAAGCTGCATCACTCTTTTTCGGCGGTCTCGGGTTCCCACGACAAGTTTCTGGCGCCCTGGGCGCGCAAGGTCGAAGCGGAATCAAACGGCCGCGTCCGTATCGATATTTTTCCGTCGATGCAGCTCGGCGGCGCGCCGGCGCAGCTTTTCGATCAGGCGCGCGACGGCGTCGTCGATATCGTCTGGGCGGCGCCGAGCAGCACGCCGGGACGCTTCGCGACCGCGGAAATCTTCGAGCTGCCGTTCGTGTCGTCGCGGCGGGCGCTGGTCAATTCACGCGCGATCGAAGATTTCGCGGCGACCTATCTGCGGGACGAATTCCACGAAATTCATCCCATCTGCTTCTCGTGCCGTGACAGCGGTGTTGTGCACACGGCGCGCACCGTCAAATCGATCGAGGACCTCAAAGGTTTGCGGCTGCATGTGCCGAACCGCCTCGCCGGCGAAGCGGTGCAGGCGCTCGGCGGCCACGGTGTGACGGTGCCGACTCCGCAGGTGCCGATGGCGTTGAGCGGTCACGTGATCGACGGCTGCCTCGATCCGTGGGATGCGGTGCCGGGCTTGCGGCTCAATGACACGCTCAAGAACCATACCGACTTCGCCGAATCCGCCCTGAGCACGGCGGTATTTCTTTTGGCGATGAACAAGGCGTCCTATGAGCGGTTGCCGCGCGAATCGAAAGCCGTCATCGACAACAATGCCGGGCAGGTCGCCGCGGGCATGGCCGGCGCGATGTGGGATATCGAAGCCCGGGCGGCCGCCGCCGCGGCGCGCGACCGCGGCGAGACCGTAACGGTGCTGACGCCGGAGGAGGTCGCGCAATGGCGCCGTGCGACCGAGCCGGTGGTCGTGGCCTGGCAGAAGCAAATGAAAGACCGCAAGCTCGATGGCGGCAAATCTCTCGCGGCCGTTCGCGCCCTGCTGGCGAAATACGCCGACGAACCCGAACCGCAACCGCCGACACAGCCATCGCCGGAAGCCTCGCAACCGGCGGAGCAGAAAGTCGTGGGCGAACCGCGGCGATCGCCGCAAGCCAGCGCTGAAATCTCCATCAGACCGAGAGCCGACGCTCCCGCGCCGCCTGCCACACCGGCACCGCCGACAAATGCCGCGCCGAGCTGCCCAGCCCGCGCCGGCCGCGGTGATCCGGCCGAAGGAATTGGATATCCCGCTCTGAATTGAGCCCCGCGCCGGTCCGTGTACTCGAGAAGCGCAGCGGATGTTTTAATTCGGGTGACCGGCAGACATGCTGCGGTCATGTCGGCTTCACAAACGAAATCTCTGACGCACGGATCGGGATTGCAGCCGAGCATTGTGACGCACAGGGCGTCGACGAACATGACAATCTCATTCCTTCGCGGCATGATTTGCTGCCGGCGGCGGTGACGCGGGCTAGGTCATGAAGAGGGTGAGCGCTATGTCCGTTGAGAACCTGAATGGATTGGACGTCAAACCACGAAGGCGCGTGCTGTATCTGTTGGCGCTTACGGGCTTTGGTCTGCTGTTTGCGGGCCGTGCATCGGCTGCGACTGACAGCAGCAACACCACCAAGGGTGGGGCTTGGCTGCTTGGAGACAAGCTGAGCCTCGCGGCCCTGCTATACAACCAGGGCGCTCCGGCGGAAACCGTCAACCGGGTACTTTCCGGAGCCAAGACCATCGCCGACATATTCGGTGTAGAGATCAAGCCGTTTCCGGCCAAATCCGGCACGTCCAGCGAATCCACCGCCGACGTGCTCCACTATCTTATCAAGGGCGATGGCGCTCTCATCGGCGCCGCGCTGGCCAAGAAATACGATGAAGAGCACGGGACTCTGTTCGAGGTCGCCGTGAAGTCAAATCTGCTGATCCTGCTTTACGCGCCGGGCGACAGCCTCGGGCAGTCCATCGCCGGCCTTATCAAGTCTCGCCTGGGGCCGATCAGCAGCCTGCCGCCGGCGTTGTGGACCGGCGTTGTCACGCTGGTCGAGAACAAACGTTCTTCCGACGAGGTGAAGGACGCCGTATTCAAGATGCACAAGGACATTGCGAACTTCTACATCCCGGGCAGTGCGTGAGCTGGCTCATGGCCTGTTGGCGTCGCGCGTCGCTCGTCAGTCGCGGGGCGGCGATGATAGTGCTTTTTGTTTTTAGCCTCGCCGGCCATGGCGCCCGGTCTGAAAGTCTGTTCGACGAAACCGTGCGGGCGAAAATGCTCGCACACAGCGACGGGCTCGTTGCGCACATCGAAACCCGATACAACAACATCTTTGTCATCAAGCGTAGAGCGTTTCTTTTGCTGACGACCCGGTTCGCGCGGGAAGACCACATCCAATCGGTTGTCGATCTCAAAGATCCGGACGACATGTTGGCCCCCTATACACGGATAGTGTCGGTGGCTCTGGTTTACCCGGAAACGATCCAGCGAATTTTGATGATCGGGTTGGGCGCCGGTTCAATATCGACGTATATCGGACGCGCCATGCCCGATGTGCACATTGATGCCGTCGAACTGGATCCGGGGGTGATTGCGGTCGGAAAAAAATACTTCGGCCTGAAGGAGACCCCGAGAATCAGACTCATCGAGAGCGACGGTCGAACTTACCTCGACCATCAAACCGAGCCCTACGACATCATTTTGTTGGATGCGTTTCGAGAACTCGGCGTTCCATCCGATCTGAGTACGCGCGAATTTTACAAGCTCGTCGGAGAACACCTGGCGCCTCACGGCGTTGCGGTCTTCAACATTGCCGTAGGCCCGAAATTCTATCGCTCGACCTTGGCATCTTTGCGCGAGGTGTTTCAGACTGTCGATATCTATCCCGATCGGTCCGCCGGACCGGAAGAGCAGGCAATTGCTGTAGCGGCGCCCGCCGCCAGGCCGAGCCAGGACGCATTGTTGCAGCGCGCCCGTACTTTGCAGGACCGGTTTCGTTTCCGATATCCTCTGCCGGTTCTGCTTGAAGGGCGGGATTAGAGCGGATCCAGAAAGGGACGCGGTGCGCGACTTGTTTTTGTCGCACGCGGCCTACGCGGGCAGTGGATATCCCGGCATCAGGTCGTAAGGGTGGCCCCATCCGGGGAGCTTCTTGATGCGGTCGAGCCACGCACCGATATTGCTGTGCTCGGCCGCGACGTCGAAACCGAATTCCTCCGCCGGATAATAGAAATAACTCGTGAGGGATATGTCGGCGATGGTCGGCTCTTGGCCGAGGAGGTAGGGACTTCGCGACAGCCGTTTGTCGAGAATTGCGAGCGCACTGTCGACGCGGCCCTTGAGGAATTCCATCGCTGCGGGCTGGCCGGCCGGCTTTGCGAAATTCCGCAGGAAGCGGTACGGCCCGAGATTGCCGCCGATCTTCTGGTTGTCGAAGATGATCCAGCGCAGCGCTTCGAGCCGGTCATCCTCGCCGCGCGGCAGAAATTTTCCCGAGTGCTCGGCGAGATACATCAGGATGACGCCGGACTGGCTCAGCTTTTTGTTTCCGTGGACGAGTACCGGCGTCTCGCCCATTTCGTTGACCTTGCTTCGATATTCCGGCGTGCGCGTCTCGCCCTTGAAAAAATCGACGAAGATCGGCTCCCAGTCGGCGCCCATGAGATTGAGCATGAGCGCGTCGCGATAGGCGTTGCCGGATTGGGCGAAACAATAAAGCTGAAACTCGGGCATGTTGCTCCCCTAACGCGACAGTGAAATCGCACCGCCGCCGGTCTGATGGCCTTCGAACCGGCCGCCGGCGAACGAAGCCTCCGCCAGCGCCTCACCCTTGTGGTCGCGGATAATCAGGTTGCCGCGCTCGAACGTCCACTTGCGGCTGGTGAAGAAGTTGCCGGGACAGCCGCCCTCCGGCGCGATCGTACCTTGGGCCGCGCCCGGCATGTGTCCGAAATTCATGAAGCATCCGCCGCCGGCCGCCGCGTTCAATCGCCAGCGCCCGGTGAGATCGACCGGCGGCGGTGTCGGGGGCGGGGGCGGCGGTGGCGCCGCAGTCTCCGGCGGCGGTTCGATGCGATTGGAGTTGGCGCAGCCGGCGAGCGCCGCGAAGACGAGCATCGCGGCGGCCGCCTGCGTCGCGCGCCGCCGCCATGCCGAGGCCGTGCCGATCGTCGTGTTCATTGCTCCGCCGCCCTTTGACGCTCGACGAGCCCGCAGGGTGACAGCCGGTAGAATGCTTTTCATTACTTCATCGTCGGGATCACGAACTCGGCGCCTTCCTTGACCCCGGACGGCCAGCGCGCGGTTACGGTTTTGGTCTTGGTGTAAAAACGCACCGCGTCGGGCCCGTGCTGGTTGAGGTCGCCGAAGCCCGACCGCTTCCAGCCGCCGAAGGTGTAATAGGCGAGCGGCACCGGAATGGCGAAGTTGACGCCGACCATGCCGACATCGACCCGATTGACGAAATCGCGCGCGGCGTCGCCGTCGCGGGTGAAGATGGCGACGCCGTTGCCGTATTCATGCTCGGACGGCAGCCGCACGGCTTCCTCGTAATCCTTGGCGCGCACGACGGACAGGACCGGGCCGAAGATTTCTTCCTTGTAGATCCGCATTTCCGGCGTGACGTGATCAAACAGGCATCCGCCCATGAAGTTGCCGTGTTCGTAGCCTTGCAGCTTGAAACCGCGGCCGTCGACCACGAGCTTGGCGCCTTCCTTGACGCCGATATCGACGTAGTTCTTGACCTTTTCGAGGTGCGCCCTGGTGATCATCGGACCGTAATCGGCCTGCGCGTCGGTGGACGGGCCGATTTTCAGGCTCTCGACCCGCGGCACGAGCTTCTCCAGGAGGATGTCCGCCGTCTTCTTGCCGACCGGCACGGCGACCGATATCGCCATGCAGCGCTCGCCTGCGGAGCCATACCCGGCGCCGATCAGCGCGTCGACGGCTTGGTCCATGTCGGCGTCGGGCATCACGATCATGTGGTTCTTGGCACCGCCGAAACACTGCGCGCGCTTGTTGTTGGCGGAGGCTGTCGCGTAGACGTATTCGGCGATGGCCGACGAGCCGACGAACCCGACGGCTCTAATGCGCGGGTCGGTTAGCAGCGTGTCGACCGCCTCCTTGTCGCCATTGACGACGTTGAGCACGCCGGCCGGCAGGCCGGCCTCGATCAGCAACTGGGCGAGCCGCATCGGCACGGAAGGGTCGCGCTCCGACGGCTTGAGGATAAAGGCATTGCCGCAGGCCAGTGCCGGCGCGAATTTCCACATCGGGATCATCGCCGGGAAGTTGAACGGCGTGATGCCGGCGACGACGCCAAGCGGCTGGCGCATGGAATAGAGGTCGATGCCGGGGCCCGCCCCCTCGGTGTATTCGCCCTTGAGCAGGTGCGGAATGCCGCAGGCGAATTCCACGACTTCGAGGCCGCGCTGCACGTCGCCCTTGGCGTCGGCGAAGGTCTTGCCGTGCTCGGACGATAGAAGCCGCGCCAGCGAGTCGAATTCCTTCTGCGCCAGTTCGAGGAATTTCATCAGCACGCGCGCCCGCCGCTGCGGATTTGTCGCGCCCCAAGCGGGCTGCGCGGCCTCCGCGACCGCAATCGCGTGCTCGACCTCGGAATGCTTGGCCAGCGCGACCCGGCTCTGTACCTCGCCGGTATTGGGGTTGAAAACATCGCCAAATCGCCCGGATCCCCCCTTGATCTCCTTGCCCCCGACGAAGTGGCCGATCTCGCGCATGAACTATCTCCGTGGACTATTCTGAACGGCATCGCCGCTCTCTTGCACGCCTATTGTGACGCCTTTTTCCGTGGCGGTCACGGGGGCGCGCTTGCGCCCGCGCCAGGTTCGCCGGCTACGTTTAGGTAACCCTCCCTTAAGCGCCGCCGCAGTACGGTGAGAGCGGGGTTCCGGTGCGGGTTTTGTGCGGGTGGGAGTTTAGTTATGGACATTTCAACGGCCCTTGGCCTTCTGGCCGGGGCGGTCGTCGTCCTCACCATGATTTTCATGGGCGGCGACCTGCGAATGTTTATCAGCGACCACGCCATGATCATCATTTTCGGGGGGTCGTTCGCCGCCACGCTGATCCGCTTCCCGCTGTCGTCAATGTTTCATGGGCTGCCGCTCGGCGCCAAGTTTGCCTTCACCATGCGGCGCATGACCCAGCGCGAGCTGGTTGACGAGATCGCCGGCCTCGCCGAAATCGCGCGCAAGCAGGGACCGATCGGCCTGGAGAAGGTCGAGGTCGAAGACCCGTTCCTGGCCAAGGGCATCCGTTTCGTTGCCGACGGCTACGACCCCGAATTCATCCGCGACAATCTCGAGCGCGACCGCGACAACTTCCTCACCCATCTGGACGAGGGCCAGAAGATTTATCGCGCGGTCGGCGATTGCGCCCCGGCGTTCGGCATGGTCGGCACCCTGATCGGCATGGTGCAGATGTTCGCCAACATGACCGATCCGTCGAAGCTCGGTCCGTTCATGGCGACGGCGCTGCTTGCCACGCTTTACGGGGCGGTATTGGCGAACATCATCTGCTTGCCGATCGCCGACAAGCTGCATGGCAAGCTCGTCGACGAGGAGGTCAATCGAACCCTGATCATCGACGGCGTGCTGATGATCCGCGAGTCGAAGAGCCCAACGCTCGTGCGTGAGATGCTGATCGCCTATCTGCCGGAGAAGCATCGCCACGCGCCCGAGCCCGATGCGGTTCCCGCCTGACGGCCAAGAAAAGCCGAGGATCATGAGCGATGGCACGGCGTAAGGAAGCGCACGGCGGCGGTCACGGCTGGTTCGTCACCTTTGCCGATCTCATGGGCCTGCTCGTGAGCTTCTTCGTCATGCTGGTGGCGTTCTCCAACCAGGACCAGAAGAAGCTGCAGATCGTTGCCGGTTCGATGCGCGACGCCTTCGGCGTACAGAACAACGTGCGTTATTCAGGGATTATCGAAGTCCCGGGCCTGCCGACCCGGCCGAAGCTGAAAAACGCCGCGCATATCGATCCGCAGGACGCCTCGGCGACGCCGACCCCGGACGAGCAGGATCGAACGCGCGAATTGGGGGCAAAACTCAACAGCGACCAGGCATTCGCCCTCGCCACGGCGTCGCTCCGCCAAGCACTGCAGGACATGCCGGAGCTTGCCGAGGCGTCGAAGCACATCATGGTCGAAGAGACCAAAGAGGGCCTGAACATCGATATCGTCGATCAGGAGGGCCGCTCGATGTTTGCGGAGGGCTCCAAGGAGCCTTACGAGCGCACCCGCCGCCTTATCGAGAAGCTCGCCGGGCTATTGAAATCGATGCCGTATCGCATCGCGATTACCGGCCACACCTCGGCCTCGAAAGCACCGCCACGGCCCGATTACGGCCCCTGGAGCCTTTCGGTCGATCGCGCCAACGTCATCCGTCAGATCCTCGAAGAGGAAGGCCTGCCCTCGGGCAACTTCTATGAGGTCGCCGGAAAGGCCGATACCGATCCGATGTTTCCCGACGACCCGTACATCGCCGCCAATCGCCGCGTGACCATCACGCTGATGCGGGAAGCACCCCCGGTCCCGCCCGACCTGCGGCCTTAAACCACACCGGGCGAAGGAAAAAGTCCTTCCGCGCTACGCCGGCCGTTGGGACAACCACAGGCTGCAAACGGCGTCCTGGGCTGTTTTCGTGGCCACTGCGTCCGGGAACCGCAGATCCGATTGCGGACAATGACTCCATGCTTGGGAGGGTGTATAGGCGCGGCCCTGCGCCACTATCCGTGCAGCATCAGGAGCAGGGCAGGGTCCTGTCCCATATTTCATGGCAGATAGCGTAAGTGCTCCGGTCATAGGAGCGCCCGTCGGCAGCGACGTGTCGGTCAGCGGCGGCGACGAGGACACGCGTTCCCACGCCAGCTTGTGGGGTCTCACGCTCGGCAGCGTCGGCGTCGTTTATGGCGACATCGGCACCAGCCCCTTGTACGCGCTCCGTGAGGCGATGATCGCTGCGTCCGGTCCCGAGCATCAGCCGATGACGCGGGAAAGCGCGCTTGGCGTCGTGTCGCTGATCCTGTGGGCGCTCATCGTCGTTGTCACCCTGAAATACGTGCTCATCCTCTTGCGCGCCGATAACAACGGCGAAGGCGGCACGCTCACGCTGATGGCGCTGGCCTCCCGCGCGGTCGGACGCGTTGGAAAGGCGGCCGGCGCCGTCGCGCTTCTCGGCATCGTCAGCGCCGCGCTGTTCTACGGCGACGCGGTCATCACGCCGGCGCTATCGGTGCTTTCTGCGATCGAAGGCATCGACGTCGCCACGCCGGCGTTCCATGAGTTCGTCGTGCCGTTGACGGTCATCGTGCTGGTCGCCCTGTTTGCATTTCAGTCTCGCGGCACAGCGAGCGTTGCCGCGCTGTTCGGGCCGGTCATGGTGGTCTGGTTTGTCGCCATCGCGCTGCCCGGCCTGCTCTGGATCGCGCGCGATCCGGGCGTGCTGTGGGCGCTCAATCCGTTTCACGGCCTGAATTTTCTCCTTCATCATGGCATCATCGGCCTGGTCACGCTTGGCGCCGTGTTCCTCGCCGTCACCGGGGCGGAAGCGCTCTATGCCGACCTCGGCCATTTCGGCCGCCTGCCTATTCAATTCGCCTGGTTCGGCCTCGTTTTCCCGGCGCTGGCAATCAACTATCTCGGGCAGGACGCGCTGGTGTACGCACACCCGGAAGCGGTCGCTAATCCGTTCTTCCTGCTTTATCCCGAATGGGCGCGCATCCCGATGGTGGTGCTGGCGACCCTGGCGACGGTCATCGCGAGCCAGGCAGTCATCACCGGCGCCTATTCGCTCACCAGCCAGGCCATCCAGCTCGGGCTGCTGCCGCGCTTTGAGGTACGCCATACGTCGGCCCAGCAGGCGGGCCAGATCTATATGCCGCGCGTCAACGGTTTGCTCCTGATCGGCGTGCTGCTGCTGGTCGCCTTGTTCCGTTCGTCGAGCGCGCTCGCCTCGGCTTATGGCATCGCCGTCACCGGCACCATGGTCGTCACCGGGCTAATGGCGTTCATCGTTTTCTGGCGGATGTGGCGGTGGTCGCTGATCGCCGCGGCGGCGCTCATGCTGCCGTTTCTTGTGATCGACCTGACTTTCCTTTCCGCCAACATGCTCAAGGTCGTCGAGGGCGGCTGGGTGCCGCTGGCGCTCGGCGGCGTCATCATGCTGGTGATGTACACTTGGCGGCGCGGTTCGCGGCTCCTGTTCGAGAAGACCCGCCGGCTCGAAACGCCGCTCGACGATCTGGTGCGCATGCTGGAGCGCAAACCGCCGCAGCGGGTGCCGGGGACGGCGGTCTTCCTCACCAGCGACCCGACCAGCGCGCCGACGGCGCTGCTGCACAGCCTCAAGCACTACAAAGTGCTGCACGAGAAGAACATCATCGTTTCCGTCGAGACCACGCACACGCCGCGGGCCGAGCCGAGCAAACGCGTGCGCATCGAGCCGGTCGGCGCGACGTTCATGCGCGTGGCGCTGCGCTTCGGCTATATGGAGACACCGAACATACCCAAGGCGCTGGGGGCGGCGCGCAAGCTGGGGCTGCAATTCGACATCATGTCGACATCGTTTTTTCTCTCGCGTCGGGCGCTGCGGCGCGCGCCGCGTTCGGGGATGCCGCGATGGCAGGATCGGCTGTTCATATCGCTGGCGCGTTCGGCGAACGACGCAACCGACTACTTCCAGATTCCGACCGACCGAGTGGTCGAGGTCGGCACCCAAGTCATGATCTAGACGACCGGCAAAGGGTCAGTCCGCGCCTGCAAAATGCCGCTTGATTCCTCGCGCGACTGACGCAGGCTGTGGTTTAAGGGTCTACCAGGAGGCAACGTAATGTCGGATCAAGCGGGACCGGGCGAGAAAGTGCGCGATCTGACGCCGCAGGAGGTCGCGCAGGGACTAAAGGCCGGCCACGTCGTGCTGGTGGACGTCCGTGAGCCGAACGAGACCGCGGTCGAGCGTTTCCCCGGTGCTGTGCTGGTTCCGCTTTCGGCGTTCGATCCCGCCACGATCCCGGCACCGCCGGGAAGCCAGGTCGTGTTTGCGTGCCGCTCCGGCCGCCGGTCGGTCACCGCCTCGCTGGCTGCGCAAGAGCAGGGGTTTGACTACGACTCGCACCTCGCGGGCGGCATCCTCGCATGGAAGGCCGCAGGTCTGCTGACCGAAACGTGACCACGCGCCCGCTCATAGCGGCGGCGCTGATCGCCGCCTTCGCCGCGGCGATTCCGGCCGCGACGGCGCAGCCGCCCCATGTCGTGAATTTTTACAACTGGTCGGATTACATCGCGCCGACGGTCCTCGACGATTTCACCAGAGAGACCGGGATCAAGGTCCGCTACGACACCTTCGACTCCAACGAAACGCTGGAAGCGAAATTGCTTGCCGGGAAGTCGGGTTACGATGTCGTGGTGCCGACCGCGTATTTCCTCGCCCGTCAAATCCAGGCCGGAATTTTTCTCAAGCTCGACAAGGCGAAGCTGCCGAATCTCGCCAACGCCTGGCCGGAAATCGCTGACCGGCTGACAATTTACGATCCCGGCAATCAGTACGCCGTCAACTACATGTGGGGCACGACCGGCATCGGCTATAACGTCAAGGCCGCGCGGCAAATCCTCGGCGCGAACGCGACGATCAATTCTTGGGACGATGTGTTCGATCCGGCGCGGATTGCGAAATTCAAGGATTGCGGCGTCCACCTGCTCGATTCCTCGGACGACGTCATGCCGGCGGCGCTGCACTATCTGGATTTCGATCCCAACACCAGCGATCCCGCCGATCTGCAAAAGGCCGCCGAGTTGCTCGGCAAAATCAGTCCTTACGTCCGCAAGTTTCATTCGTCGGAATATCTCAATGGGCTTGCGACCGGCGAAATCTGTTTGGTCGTTGGATTTTCCGGCGACATCAAGCAGGCGCAAAAACGCGCAGCCGAGGCAAAGGGCGGCATCAGCGTCGGCTATTCGATCCCGAAAGAGGGCGCGCAATTGTGGTTCGACAATCTCGTCATCCCCAGGGATGCCCCCGACCCCGACGAGGCGCACGCTCTGATCAACTATCTGCTCAAGCCGGAAGTGGCGGCGAAAAACACCAACTTCATTTCCTACGCCAACGGCAACCTGGCGAGCCAGCAATTCATCGACAAGGCGATCCTCGACGACCCGACGGTCTATCCCGACGCCGCGACGATGGCCAAGCTTTACACCATCACCGCGCACGATCAGAAAACGCAGCGTCTGATCAACCGGCTGTGGACCCGGATCAAGACCGGACGCTAGACTGGAAGCTATGAAGGGCGGGGTCGCGCAGACGAAATCGCGCGCCATACGGCCTCGGGTGTCAACGGCATGTCGATTTCCGTGACGCCGAGAGGCGCGAGCGCGTCGAGGACCGCGCTGACAATCGCGGCGGGGGCCGCAATTGCGCCGGCTTCGCCACAGCCTTTTGCCCCCAACGGGTTGTGCGCGCACGGTTGGCTCTCGTCGAACTCGGATTCGATGAGCGGCAGATCGGCGGCGCGCGGCAGCGCGTAGTCCATGAAAGAGCCCGACAGCAACTGGCCGCTGGCGTCGTAGACGCAATTCTCCCGCAGTGCCTGTCCCAGACCTTGCGCGACCCCGCCGTGGATTTGCCCTTCCACGATCATCGGATTGATGACCGTTCCGACGTCGTCGACGCCCCAATAAGCGACCACGCGGGTCTCGCCGGTAGCGGGATCGATTTCAACTTCGCAGAGATGGGCGCCGTTCGAGAACGCAAAGGCCGGCGGATCGTAGACCGCGGTTTCCTGCAAGCCAGGCTCCAACGTCTCAAGCGGAAAATTGTGCGGGATGTTCGCCGCACGCGCGATGTCGGCGAAGGAGATGCGCCGGTCGGTACCGGTGACGGCGAACCAGCCGTCGGCGAAATCGATGTCCGCCGCGGACGTTTCCAGCAGATGAGCGGCGATCAGCTTGCCCTTGGCGACGATCTTTCCGGCGGCGCGGTCTAGCGCCGAGCCGCCGACGGCGATCGAACGCGATCCGAACGTGCCGGTGCCGTAGGGAACGAGGTCGGTATCGCCTTCGACGATTTCGATCTTGGCAAGCGGAACGCCGAGCCGCGTGCAGAGGATTTGCGCCAGCGTGGTGGCATGGCCCTGGCCGTGATTGTGGGTGCCGAGCAGCGCCTGGATGCCGCCGTCCGGCTGGACCCGGATTGACGCCGTCTCGAAAAAGCCGGTGCGCGCCCCGAGCGCGCCGGCGAAGCGGGACGGCGCTACGCCAGACGACTCGACATACAAGGCCATGCCGATGCCGCGCAGGCGCCCGTTGCGGTTCGCTTCCGCGCGGCGCTTCGGAAAATGCGCGTACCCGGCGATGTCCAGCGCGCGCGCAAAGAGTTTGGGAAAATCACCGCAATCGTATGTTGGCCCGATCGGTGTCCGGTACGGCATTGCCGACACGGGAATGAGATTGCGCCGGCGGATTTCGGCACGGTCGATGCCAAGCTCACGCGCGGCGCGGTCGGCGAGGCGTTCCAGCACGTAGCAGGCTTCCGGCCGGCCGGCGCCTCGATAGGCGTCCGTCGGCAGCGTGTTGGAAAAAACGCCAGTGACCTCGACAGAGACCGCCGGCGTTCGATAGACGCCGGCCAACAGCGCGCTGTAGATCGCACTCGGGATGGCGGCGCCGAAGGTAGAGACGTAGGCGCCGAGATTGGCTATCGTTTCGACCCGCAACCCCTGGAAACGGCCTTGCTCGTCAAGCGCCAGCTCCGCGTGGGTCAGATGATCGCGGCCCTGATTGTCGGAGATGAAGCTTTCGCTTCGGCCCGCCACCCATTTGACCGGCCGCCGCAGCCGGCGCGCCGCCCAGGCGATAATGGTCTCCTCGGGATAGTGCTTGCCCTTGTAGCCGAAGCCGCCGCCGACATCGGGCGCGATGACGCGGATACTGCCTTCGGCCATATCAAGCTGCTCGGCAACATAGCGCCGGATGTGATGGGGCACTTGCGTCGAACTATAGAGCGTCAGCTTCCCGCTCGCGGGGTCGGCCGCGGCGAGCACCGCCCGCGGTTCGATGGCTGCTCCGATCAGCCGGTTGTTGACGAGATCGATGCGGGTTACATGGGCCGCTGTTTGCAACGCAGCCCGCACAGCGACCTCATCGCCGCGCGCCCAGCGAAAGCAAACGTTTCCGGGAACACCGTCATGGAGCACAGGCGCGTTCGGCGCGGCCGCTTCGCGCGCATCGACAATGGCGGGGAGGGTGTCGTAGCGAACCTCGATGAGGTCCGCCGCGTCGATGGCCTGCGCGCGCGTCTGCGCGATCACGAGCACGACCGGCTCGCCGACGTGACGAACGCGCTGGCGCGCGAGCGCCCAGCGCGGCGGCTCCGCCATCGGCTTGCCGTCGGCCCCCTTGATGGCCCAAAGCGCGCGCATTGGGCCGACCCGGTCGGCCGCCATTTCCGCGCCGCTGAAAACGGCGACGACACCGGGCGCGGCCAGCGCCGCCGACGCTTCGATGTCGCGAATGGCGGCGTGCGCGTGCGGTGAGCGGACGATCGCGGCATGCAGCTCGCCGGGGATGGCGACATCGGCGACGAAGCAACCGCCGCCGCGCAGCAACCTGATATCCTCGACGCGCCGGACCGCTGCGCCGATGCCTTCCCTCGCGGCCTTAACCGGGGCGTCTATTGCAGTTCCTCGCGCAGCAGTTCGAGCCGCTCATAGGCCGATTTGTCGGAGACGATGAAGAGGTCCGCGTCGCCGTTCAGCGCCTCGTGGCTCGCCCAGGTCCAGTGCGGAATGGTGAAGACGTCATGCTGCGACCATTCGAAACTATGGTCGCCGATCTGGGAGCGTCCAGCGCCGGACGCGACCAGACAAATCGCGTTGCTGGTCGTGCGCCGTGCCCGTGTCGGCGTTTTTCGGGAGAGCCGGACCGAATAGCAGTCGAGCGCCGGCATGACCGCGCCGCCGGTCTGCGGGTTGGTGTAGCGCACGGTGCGCGCGCCGTCCGGTCCCGTCGGCAGCGCCGACAGCAGGCGCCGCGTGGCTTCGCCCGAATAGCGATATTTTGGCGAATGCGCCGCCTCGCGCGGCATGTCGGCGCCGGCAAGTCCCGGCTCGGCCCACAGCCGCTCGTCGCCTTCGTCTACCTGCCAGAAGGCGTTGCTGTGAGGATCGCCGGGCTCGAAGAAATTGGCGTCGAGCGAGCGAATAAGCGGAATGTTGGCGGCGTCGAACCACACGATGCGATGATTGCTGTCGTTGACATGACCGTGCCAGCACATCGGCGGGGTCAGAATGAGATCGCCTTCGCGCATCTCGCAGCGCCGGCCGTTGACGATGGTGGCGGCGCCATCGGCGCGGGTGGCGAAACGGATGGCGGCGAAGGTGTGGCGGTGCGGCCGCGCCCGGTCGCCGGGATCGAGCACGGTGAAAGCGCCGATCAGGTTCGAGGTCGTGACCGTCTCGCCGGCAAACGCCGGATTGACGAGGATCAGCGCCCGCCGTTCGACATCGTCGATGGCGACCTCGCCGACCGCGCGCTCGGCAAACCGCTCGATGTCCCTCCAGCGCCAGACGAACGGCGCGTCGGCCGATTGCGGACGAACCGGAGTGATTTTCTTGAAGCGGTCCCACAGCGGGTGCAGGTTGGCCGCTTCAAGCTCTGCGACAAAAGACCCGTCGGCGCGATCGGTCGAGCCTCGTGTTGCCGTTTCAAGTGCCTTGACCACGGCCGGCCTCCGTTACCGTTGCCGATCAGGTTTTCGGCGGCGCCATCTTCGCGAGCACCTCGTCAACGTTCGAACTGTCGATGACGACATGCTTGATGAAGACGCGCGGCTCGACCTTGCCGCCCTTGAGATAGGACGCCAGCACATCGACGCCGAGCCGGCCCCAGAGCACCGGATTGAGCTCGACCGTCATGGCGATGTTGCCTTCCTTGACCGCGCGCAACGCCGGCGGCACGCCGTTCATGCCGGTGACGATCGTCTGGCCGGCCTTGTTGGCGGCGAGCACGGCCTGCATGGCGCCGAGCGCAAGATCGTCGTTGGCGGCATAGATGGCGCTCAGATCCGGATTGGCGACCAGCGCGTCTTCCGCGTTCTTGAGGCCGCGTTCGCGGGTCAACGGCCCGTCGGTCTTGAAGACGATCTGGATGTTCGGATATTTCGCCATCACTTCGTTGTAGCCTTGCGCCAGATTGCGGAAGGTAGGCGCGCCGCTAGGCCCCATGATCATCGCGATCTTGCCCTTGCCGCCGATTTTCTTGGCCGTCCATTCGGCAATGTCGCGTCCGACCTGCACTTCATCCATGGCCACATGGATGGTCTGGTTCGGCGAGGTCGAACCACGAGCAAGCGACACGATCGGCACCTTGGCTGCGGCCGCCGCGTCATAGGCGGCGTTGACGCCGACTGCGTCGATCGGCGAGATCAGGATGCCTTTGACGCCTTTGGCGACAAGGTCCTGCACGCCGTTGATCTGTTTGAGCTTGTCTTCATTGGAGGAGACGGTGGCGACGTCCCAGCCCAGCTCGGTGGCGCGCGCCCGGATGCCTTTGAGCATCCCGATATAGAACGGGTTGTCGTCCTGCGGCAGCGAAACACCGATCGTTACTTTGTCTTCGGCGTGCGCAGGGGATGCCGGCAGCAGGAACGACGCTGGAAGCAACAGGGCGGCTACAAGCGCTAGCGGACGGAACTTCAACAAGGACTTGGACGTCAAAAAGGACTCGGACATCGCGTGTCTCCTCGCTCAGGTGCGTGAGCGTAGCCGATCTGCTGCCGCGGCGGCAATGATGACCGCGCCGACGGCGACCCGCTGCCAGTAGGAGTCGACGTTAAGCAGGTTGAGGCTGTTTCCCAGCACGATCATGATAAAGACCCCGATGACGCTCTTGTAGAGCGTACCTTCGCCGCCATGGAGCGAGGCGCCGCCGAGCACGACGGCGGCAATGGCCGTCAGCTCGTAGAATTCGCCCGCAGTCGGCTGGCCGGACTGTAGCCGCGCGGCCAGCATCACGCCTGCGACCCCGGCCAGTCCGCCACACCAGACATAGGTCGAGGCGACGATCCGGTCGACGGCAACGCCGGACAGATATGCGGCCTCCTTATTGCCGCCGGTGGCGTAGATGCGCCGTCCGTAGGGCGTGAGATAAAGCAGCGCCGACAGGGCGACGAGCAGCAGTGCAGGCACCCAGACCAGATAGTGGACGCCAAACAGCCGCGAATTGCCGAAGGCGATAAATGCGCCCGGTAGACCATCCTCGCCGCTGACAGGAGCGCCGGCGGTGATGATGTAGACGACGCCGCGGACCAGCACCATGCTTCCGAGCGTTGCAATAAAGGGATTGACCCGCAGCACCGCGACGACAAGCCCGTTGGCGAGCCCGACCAGTACGCCGGCGGCAATACCGGCGACGACGCCGGCGAAAATGCCGAATTTCAGCATCGCCATCCCGGCGATGCAGCCGGAAAGCGCCACGGTCGAGCCGACCGAAAGGTCAAAGCCGCCGCCTACGATGACGAAGGTCATGCCCATCGCGATCACGGCCATGATCGACGACTGCACGAGGATGTTCGTCAGGTTAAGCGGCGAAAGAAAGCGGCTGGTGAGGAGCGCCGTCACGACGCAGAGAATGACCAGCGTGATCAGCGGTGCCTGGCCCGACCAGTTCAGCTTCCTGCCGACCTTCGCGACCGTCATGTAGCGATCGCCGCGTGTACGCGTTCCTCGTCAAGCCGGTCGGCGCGGTCGATGCGGGAAACGATGCGGCCCTTGCGCAACGCGAGTACGGCGTCGCAGACATAAGCGAGTTCGGAAAGATCGCTGGAATCCAGCAGCACGCCGCCGCCGCGGGCGGCAAAATCGCGAAGCAGCGCGTGGATTTGCGCTTTCGCGGCGATGTCGATGCCTTGTGTCGGCTCGTCGAGCAGCAGCACCTCGACGCGGCGCGCCAGCCATTTCGCCAGAATGACCTTCTGCTGATTGCCACCGGACAACGCCGAGACTTTCATGTCGGGGCGGCGCGGACGAATATCGAGCAGGTCCATCAGCTCGGCGACGAGCCGGCGGCCGGCGCGGCGGCTGCCGTGACCGAGGCTCGGCAGCAGGATGTTGTCGTGCACCGACTGGTTCATGATCAGGCCGAGCCGGCGCGACGGCGGGACGAATCCAATTCCCGCTTCGATCGCGGCAATAGGATTTCTGATGCGGTGGAGACGGCCTTTGATGTGTACCGGCGTTGCCGCGGGCGCTAGGCCGAACAGCCGTTGCAGCACGTCGGTCGTTCCGCTGCCGAGCAACCCGGCAAGGCCGACAACCTCGCGGGCGCGAAGGCGGACTGCATCGGCGCGCGGCTCGGCGTCTTCGATGAGCACGCTTCCGGGCACCGCCGGTGCAATGGTTTGTTGCTCGGCGGCGTGGCCGGTCATGGCGGCCACCAGATCGGCGGAATTGAACTCACCGCGCCGCACCAGCGCCGCCACGCGACCGTCGCGGAGCACGGTGCAGCGGTCGGCAAGCTCGACGATTTCTTCGAGGCGATGCGACACGTAAACGACGCCGGTGCCCTGGCTTCTCAACCGGCGCAGCACCGTGAAGAGCCGCTCGATCTCGCGATTTTCCAGCGCCGCTGTCGGCTCGTCGAGAATGAGCACGCGGCAGTCGCGCCGCAGCGCCTTGGCGATGGCGACGATCTGCTGTTCGGCGAAGCCGAGTTGCCGCACCGGCAGATCGGGATCGGGCGCGAAGTCGAACGGCGCGAGCTGCGCGCGGGCTTCCTCGCGCATGCGCCCGCGATCGACCATCGCCGCCACGCCGAACAGCCGCCGCGCCGGCAGATCGCCGAGCGCCAGGTTTTCGGCGACCGACAATGCCGGTACGAGGTGAAGCTCCTGTGGGATCGTGACGATGCCGGACGCGATGGCATCGTGCGGGCTCGACAGATGGCGGGTCCGGGCGCCGATCATAATCTCCCCGGCATCGGGCCGAAACACGCCGCCGAGGATGCGAACCAGCGTCGATTTGCCGGCGCCGTTTTCGCCGACAAGCGCGTGGATTTCGCCCGCCATGACCTCGAAGGTGACGCCATCAAGCGCCGTCGTCGCCCCAAACCGTTTGCGAATGTTCTGGGCGCCGGCCGCTACGTCATTCATGCGCAACCACTTTCGCCGGAGTTGCGCAAGCGTATTACGGAGCGGCAAAAGCGGTCAATGTCCGGCCGCCGCGGGCCGTCCGCAGAACCTCCGCGCCATCCGCCCGCTTCTGTGCCATAGTCTGGCAAAGCTATTCGGACTGTCCTGCTTGGGCGCCCGCGATGCGCAAAGAAACGCCGCCTCGGACACAGCCGGTCGCACGCCGGACCGTATTGAAGACCGGCGTGGCGTGGAGCGTTTGCGAGATCGCGTCGCCCTTTACCATTGCGGCTCGCGGCGAGGAGCCGGTGAAACTCGGCATGGTCGAGCCGCTCACCGGAGTCTATGACAAGCTCGCCACAGCGGAAGTTGAGGGTGCCCGGCTCGCCCTCGAAGAGGTCAATCAGCGTGGCGGCATTCTCGGCCGCGAGGCGAGGCTGCTGGTCGAAGACTCCGCAAACGACATCGCCACCGGCGTTGCGAAGACCCGGCAACTGATCGACCGCGATCAGGCCGACTTCATTCTCGGCGACCTGAATTCGGCAGTGGCTCTCGGAACGATGCGGGTGACGGCCGAGAAGCGCAAGCTGCATATCGTGACGGGAGCGCACACGGACGAGATCACCGGCAGCCATTGCAGCTGGAATGCCTTCCGCATCTGCAAGAGCGCGACGATGGAGGCCAATGCCATTGCCGACACGCTGATTCAGAAATTCGGCAAGCGATGGTATTTTTTGACGCCGGATTATGTGTACGGCGCCGCCTTGCAGGCCGCCTTCGAACGCAAACTTCGCGATCACGGCGGCGAATGGGGCGGGGCACTGCTGCCGCTCGGCACCGTCGACTACTCCAGGGCGTTGTTGAATGCCGGCGCCTATCGGCCGGACGTTCTCATCAACCTCATGGGCGGCGAGGACCAGGCGCACAGCCTGGCGCAGATCGTGCGCTATGGTCTCATCCAGGACATGGCCGTCGGCGGCGCGCTGTTTGAACTGGAGAGCATCCTGGCCGTGCCCGTTGCGGCCCACATCGGCTGGTGGACGATGGAATGGTGGTGGAACCAGCCGGATGTCCCCGAAGTCAGGGCGTTCGACGAGACAATCCGACGCCGGGCCGGCAAGGCGGCGAGTGCGCGGAACTGGTTTGGCTACGCCGCCGTGCATACGCTCTCCCGTATCGCCAACCAGGAGAAGACCCTGGATGCGGTCGCCTTGGCGCGGGCGCTCGCGGGTTACGCGTTACCCCCGGACATCGCGCTTGGTCCCGACCGCGTTTATTTCCGCGATCATGACCATCAGCTCGTGAGTCCGGTTCTCGTCGGCGAAGTGCATGCACCGGGCGACGATCGCTTCGACGTTTTCACGACGCGCGCAATCGTCAAGGGCGATCAGGTCGAGGAGCCGGCCGCCGGCGGCGCCTGCCAGCTGGTCACTCCCGGTTAGCGCGCGGCCTTACGACAGCTGCGCAGGCGGGCTCGGCCGGACCTGGACCTTGCGGCCGTCGGTAAGATCGACCGCGGGGTTGAGGATGACTTGATCGCCGTCCTTGACGCCGGCGCTCACCTCCACGCTGGTGCCGAAGTCCCGCACGACGGTCACGCGGCGGATATGCGCGACGCCATTTTCGACCACGGCGACGCTGAGACCGTCGCGGTTGAAGATAATCGCCTCAGAGGGGACGATCAGTGAAGGCGTCTTGCGCGGAATTTTCAGTTCGACGTTGCAATAGACCCCCGGCTGCAGTGCATGGTCCGGATTCGGTACGTCGATTTCGGTCAGCAGCGTTCGGGAACCCGGCTGCAGCGCGTCGGCGATGCGCGTGACGGCACCAGGAAAATCCCGGCCCGGCATTTCCGGCACCCGCACCACCGCCTCTACGCCCGGCGTGATGCCGAAGGCTTCGTCCTGCGGCACGTAAAGCTGGATGCGGATCACGTCGCTGTGCATCAGCGTGAACAGGAACGTGCCGCTGGTCGCGTCCGCCTGCACCAGGCTGCCGACGTCGATATTGCGCTGGGTGATGACGCCGTCGAACGGCGCCGATCACGCTCTGATAGATCTTCTGTTGGTGCAGCACCCGCAGCTGCGCCTCCTGCGCCGTGATATTCGCCTCCGCGACCTCGACCGCAGCGTCCCGGCCCTGAAGGCTCAACCGATCGGTATCGCCTTGTTGCGGCGTGACCCAGCCTTTTTGCACCAGAGGCTTATCGCGGTCCCAGGTGACCTGGGCGAGATCGCGGTTGGCCTTTGCCTGTTGCAGCGAGGCGCGCATCTGGGCGAGTGTGGCTTCGGCCTGTGCGATCTGATGGTCAAGCTCGGGCGCCGTTATTTCGATCAGCAGCTGACCGGCCTTGACGCGGCTGCCGATGTCGACTTCGCGCTTTGAGATGTAACCGCTCGCCCGGGCGAAGATATTGGCTTGTTCGAACGCTTCCGTCGTGCCGGGCCAGTTCACCGACATGGTGCTGGCGCTGGCACGCACCGGCGCCGCCCGCACGGTCGGAACGAAATCGCGGAGCTGCTCCGCGGTCGACATCACCTGCGCATGCAATTTGTAATGCTGCCAGAAGCCGATCCCCAAGGCACCGCACAGGATCAGCAGCACGGCAAGGCCGAGTAGCCGGGCACCGCTCAGGCGCTTGGCCTTGACAGGGGCAGGGGCGGTCTCGACGGCCGGGGTATTCGGCAGCCGCTGGCTGGGCTGTTCGCCGGCCTCGGCGCGGTCATCCGCTGCCGGAGGCGTCTGGGATTCGTCATTCATTGCGGGTCCTCCGCAAACACGCCGCGCGCGGGTTTGCCATCGTTGCCCTTCCGCAGCAAGGCGAACAGATACGGGACGACAAACAAGGTTGTCGGCGTTGCAAAAAGCAGGCCGCCGATCACGGCGCGCGCCAGCGACGCGTTCTGTTCCTCGCCGGCCGCGCCGATCGCCATCGGAATCATGCCGACGATCATCGCCGCCGCCGTCATCAGCACCGGGCGAATTCGCGTGCGGCCGGCCGAGATCGCCGCATCGAACGCACTCATGCCGGCCAGCTGCTGCTCGCGCGCAAATGTGACGAGCAGGATCGAATTTGCCGATGCCACGCCGATCGCCATGATGGCTCCCATCAGCGACGGTACGCTCAACGTGGTGCCGGTAATGTACAGCATTGCGACGATGCCGCAAAACGTCGCCGGAAGGGCCAGGATGACGACAAGCGGGTCGCCCCAGGTCTGGTAGTTCACGACCATGAGCAGATAAACGAACACCGCCGCAAACAGAATGCCGATGGCGAGGTCGCGAAACGCTGCATTCATGCTGTCGATCTGGCCGATGATCTCGATCCGGTTGCCGGGCGACAATTGCTTCTGATACTCCGCGACGATCTTGCTGATGTCGCCCGAGATCGAGCCGAGGTCACGGCCGTCGGCATTGGCGTAGATTTCATAGACCGGCTGGATGTTGGCCTGGTTGGTGTTGGTCGCGATCGAATCGCGCTTCAGCGTGGCGACGTTGCTCAGGAGCCCTGGCACGGTATTGCGGCCCGCCGTCGTGAATTTGGTCACCGGCGTGTTCTTGAGGTCGTTCAGTGACGCCACGCGATATTCCGGCGTCTGCACCGCCAGATAGTACGGCGTGCCGTTGCTCGGGTCGGTCCAGAAATTCGGCGATATCTGCTCGGACGAGCTCAGGCTGGTGTTCAGATTGAGCGCGATGTCGTTCACGGTGAGACCGAACTGGGTAGCGCGTGCGCGGTCGATCTGGGCGAAGAATTCCGGGCCGTTGACCTCCTGCTGCAGATGCACGTCGGCAAGCCCGGGGATCGCCGCGATCCGTTGCTGCATCTCCTTGGTGACGCGGAGGTTCTTGTTGCGGTCATAGCCGACCGTACGAACGTTGATCTGTGCCGGGATGCCGAAATTGAGGATCTGCGTCACCATATCGGCGGCCTGGAAGTAGAAGATGTTTTCCGGAAACGCAGCGGGCAATACTTCGCGCAGTTTGCGGACGTAATTTACCGTGGGCGCGTGGTCCTCCTTCAGCGCGACCAGGATGACGCCGTCGTTGACGCCGATCGCTGTGCCGTCGCCGAAGGCGTAATTGTAGGAGCGCGCCGGCAGGCCAATATTGTCGACAATGAGGTCGCGCTGTTCCTGCGGGATGACTTCGCGAATCTTGTCCTCGATCTGCTGAAAGATCTGTTCGGTCTTCTCGATGCGGGTGCCGGCCGGCACCCGCACGTGGAGCTGGATCTGGCCGCCGTCGATAATGGGAAAGAAGTCGCGGCCGACGAACATGAAAAGCACGCCGCCGAGCGCCAGCACCGCGACCGCAAAAGCCGGCACGATCAGTCGCCGGGTCAGCAGCGTGTGCAGGATTTCCGCGTAGTGGCGGCGCATCACCTCGAAGCCGTGCTCGAACCGGGCAAACAGGCGCGCAAACCAGCCGTTTCCGGCCTCGGCGCCGTGGCGCTCGTTCTTGAGCAGCAAGCCGATGGTGATCGGCGTCAGCGTCCGGGAAAAACCATAGGACGCCAGCATTGCGAAAACCACCGCGAGGCCGAGGGGCGTGAAGAGATATTTCGCCGGCCCGTGCAGAAACACTACCGAGACGAACACGCAGCTGATGGCGAGCGTCGACACCAGTGTCGGCACCGCGATGCCGGCAGCGCCGTGCAATGTCGCCGACGGCAGCGGCATGTGCTCCTCGGTCAGAAGGCGGTGCGTGTTTTCGATCGTGACAGTGGAATCGTCGACCAAAATGCCGATGGCGAGCGCAAGGCCGCCAAGCGTCATCGTGTTGATGGTGTCGCCGAGGAAATAAAGAACGACGAGCGACGACAGGATCGAAAGCGGGATCGATATCATGACCACGAGGGTCGACCGCCATGACCCGAGGAAAAGCACGATCATCAGCGCGGTCAGGCCGGCGGCAATCGCGCCTTCGCGGAGCAGGCCCTCGATCGATTGCTTGACGAAGACGGACTGGTCGAACAGCTCCTTGATCTGCATACCGGGCGGCGCAGCCTGCCGCGAAATCGTCAGCGCCCGCTTGACGGCATCGACGACGGCGAGCGTCGAGGCGTTGCCGTTCTTGATAATGCTGAGCAGGACGGAGCGCCGGCCGTCGGTGCGAACGACGTTCTGCTGCACCAGGTTGCCGTCGTGTACCTGCCCCACGTCCTTGACGAAAACGGTGGCGCCATTGACGAATTTCACCGGGATATTGTTGAGATCCGCGATCGTGGCGGGGACGGCATTGGTGCGGACGGTGAACTGGGTGTCGCCGATCTTCGCGGTGCCGGACGGCAGCGTGAGATTCTGGGCGTTTACGGCGCTGACCACATCAAGCGGCGTCAGCCCCTTGGCCTGAAGCTTCAGCGGGTCGATATCGACCATGATCTGCCGGTATTTGCCGCCGGCGGGGGTCGGCAGCGTGACGCCGTGAATAGGCGCCAGCTGCTGCCGCAGCCGATAGATGCCGTAATCGTAAAGTTGCTGCTCGTTAAGCGTGTCGGAGGAAAGCCCGATCTGCAGCACGGGAACGCTCGAGGCGTTGTATTGGACCACCACGGGCGCCTGGATGCCCGGCGGCATCAGGACGCGAATAAAATTCGTCGCCGACACGATCTGCGAAATCGCCAGATCGAGATTGACGTCCGGCTGAAAGAATATTTTCTGAACCGAAATTCCGTTGAGGGTCTGCGCCTCGATGTCCTGGATGCCGTTGACGCTCGAGGACAGCGCGTACTGACTATACGTCGTGACCCGCTGCTCCATCTCCGGCGTGCTGAGCCCGGTGTATTGCCAGACGATGGTTACGACGGGGATGTTGATTTCGGGAAAGATGTCCGTCGGCATCGACACCACGGCGGTCGTGCCGAGAAACAGCACGAGCACGGCCAGCACGTAGAAGGTGTGCGGTAGTCTAAGAGCAAAACGAACGATGCCCATGGATTATCGACCCGTGAGACCCGATACCGATCCGATTACGCTTCCTCGGTTCTCCCCGGAGGCGATCGTCGGGCGGGAACAGTGTCGGCCCGCCGGCGGTCGCTACGCAAACCTTCTGATCTGGCTTTTCTTGACCGATCTTGCCGCGCGCCCCTCGCTTCGGCGCTTTGCGGCCTTTTCATGTGGGTACATCGCCCGGCGAGAGCCAGCTTTTTCTTCGATAATACCCATATAGGCGGCGGGTTTCACCGCTTTGTGACCGAGGGTTACCGCATTGTCGTGAATTGCGGCGACCCGTTTCGTGGGCACAGCGCCCGGAATCGCACGGTTCCCGTTTCGGACCGCGCCGTTTGTTGGTGGTGGGTCAGTTTGATTTAGGCAGACCGCTTGGACCGTGAGGCTTCGAACGCTTCGACCATTTCGACAACGTCGGTCATTTCCCACAGCTTGTCGGTCACGCCAGCAGCCATTGCCGGGGTCACTTTGAGCGTTTGGTGGATGCGAACGAAATTGTAGAACATGGTGTGCAGCGCGACCGCGCAAGCGTGATTCTCGACTTTCTTTGAGAACGCATTGGTGAGCCGCGTAAAGCGGCGCATGTGCATCCGCATTGTGAGGTTCGCACGCTCCGCATACGACGTGCTGATGTGCTTCGGATCGGGATTGCCGGTGATCGCACCACGACGCGCCCCAAGGCATTTAGCGGGGCTATAGCGCCGCTCGCGACTGCCCGATCCCGGCCGTAAATCTTGACCAGCATCGCGTAATCAACGTCGTCACCGAACACCGTTTCAACGGCCTTGAGGTAAGGGCCGTGGCCGTCTGTGGTGATCTGGACGCGGTTAGAAAGACGCTCTTTCAGATCGTCTACAAACGCGATTGCCGTGTCCGTGTCGCGAGCGCCTACGGCGAACGTCGCCAGTAGCTTTGTGTCGGCGCAGATCGCGGTCCACGTCCATACGTCGCCAGCGTCGTCCGGCGCGGCTTGGGCAACATCGTACGTTCGCTTCCTTCGCGTAGACGAAGCTCCAGATTTCGTCGAGTTGAACGCGCTGGCACGGCAGGTTCCGCAGTACGCGATCCTGATAGGCTGCGCAGGCGCGTCCGGCGTCCACCAGCAGTTTGATGACCGTGTTCTTGCTGGCGCCGGTCAGTCGGGTCACGGCGCGGATCGATTGCCCTTCACAAAGGAGGTGGAGGATTTGGGCGCGGGTTTTTCGGTCCAGCCGGTTCATGGCTGGAGTATCTGACCCTTTATGCTTAGTGTCAAGCATCTTGATCCTAATTGGGCGCAGGTTGTTCCAACCCAACCAACAAGGCTAGGTTGTTTCGTGTCGCTTTGGCCGAATCAGGAGTTGCATTCCTTTACAAACTGTTGACTTATAAATCAACAAACTTGTTGACCCAGATGGCTACATTTGCGAAGATACTGGAGGCAAAATTACTCATCCGGGTCGAGGTTCCTCTCGGCCGGGGCAAGTTCTATGAGCGGAAACTGTATGCTTATCCTGCCAGCCTGAGGTGGATGAAGGAAACGGTGCCAACGCTCAAAACGGGTCGAAAGCAGAGTGCACAAACACCAGCCGAACAACTGATCATGCGACTGCAACAATGGCTTTCAGGAGCTGAAATCAAAAAAGGCCCGATGTTCAAAGAAATGGACCACCCGAGAGAAAATGATGTTTGGGAATTGAAGACGGACGACCTGCGCTTGTTCGGCTGGATGTATCAACCCAAACAATTCATCATTGCTTCGCATGGGTATGCCGACGATTATAAAGACCCAACCAAAATCAAAAATTACGCAGATGACGTGAGGGCTGTCATGGAAGCGCGCGATACGCTTCCGCTTGATGGTCCAAAGCTTGTTAAGGGAGGGTTTGATGACCTCGTTTGAACTGGACATCATTGACGAAAAATCACGGGCTGGCTCTGAGTTCATGTTCAGGATTGCTCAAGAGCTTCAGCGCGCTTTTCTTGCTGAAAAGAAAGCTCACAAAATTACGCAACAGGGTATAGCCAAAAAACTCGATACCAGCCGCGCTGTTATCAATCGTCAATTGCAGGGCTTAGAGAATATTGGCTCGCGCCGAATTGGCGAACTCTTTTGGGCAATGGGTTACGAGCCATATTTTGAAGCTCGCAAAATTCCAGAGCGCGACAATGAGTTTTGCGAACGCAAGGCCAAAGCTGCGGCTGAATTTGCGCCAGTGCCGCCTCAAAAATCAGAGCGGAACGTAATTAGTGAGCCTGATCCGGCGATGAAAAAACTTTGGAATGATCTCGTTAGCAAATCCTCTCCTGCCCCGGTGTCATGACAATGGCCGAGCGCCAGGCATTAGTACTCGTAGCTGATGAAATCTACTTTAACCTCTACGGGAAGGCCATATTACAAGGCATATATCAAACGGACCTTGGGATAGCTGTAGACCCGAGTCCCGTTGCTCAGTTGATTTTTTTCTTTGTGATGGAAGCGGACGTTACTGATTTATTCCACTCGCTTGCTGTGGAGATCACTCTTCCCGGAAGCGATCCAATTCGAAATGAAGTAGCGATTTTGCCGCCGGCCGTTATTGCAGCGACCGCTGCAGCTAATCCCGGAAGAACGCGCATTACTTATCGACACCCAATGCTTATTCCGGCTCCCAAGCTTCGAAAATAAGCAGTCGTGGGTAGACCTATCCTCATGGTGCCGAATATGAGCGCTTTGTCATAGCTCGCAAGCCCTATTTCGAGCCGCCTTATTCAAACTGACCCACCACCCGTTTGTTGCCACCGCGGCGGCCGGTCCGCCGGTTCAGACGCCGGACCGGCAGCTTGCATTTACATCAGTTTCGATAGCACCCATAGTTTACCGCGGCGGCGGCAAGCCTCAACCAAAAGGCCGTCGCGCGTTCAGGGAGGAATGGAATGAACAGGTTGCTGGCCTGCCTTGCGGCCGTCGCTTTATCGGCTTCTGTCCCCGCGGTGGCGGCGGACGCCGTCAAGATCGGCTTCGTCGGGACTTTTAGCGGCCCGGCGGCGGCCATCGGCAACGACATGCGGGACGGCTTCAACCTCGGCATCGATCAGCTTGGCCATCAGATGGCGGGACGCCCGGTTGAAATCATCTTTGAGGATGACGCCGCCAAGCCGGAAGCCGGGAAGCAGAAGACCGACAAACTGATCGAGTCCGATCACGTCGATTTTCTCACCGGATACGGCTTTTCGCACGTGCTGCTGGCGTCGCTCCTCTCGGCGGTGAACGCGAAGACGTTCATCATCAGCGCCAATGCCGGACCTTCGCAGATCGCCGGCGAGCAATGTTCGCCGTATTTTTTCTCGGTGTCATGGCAGGGCGATCAGGCGGCGCAGGCGACTGGCGAATATCTGAACCGGAAGGGCGTTAAGACGCTGTTCCTGATCGACCCCAATTACGCTGCGGGCAAAGACGTCGCGGCCGGCGTCAAAGCCAATTTCAAGGGCGAAGTGGTCGGCGAAGAATACACGCCCTGGCCCGGGCAGCTCGATTTCTCAGCGGAGTTGACGAAAGCCCGTGCGGCGAAGCCCGATGCCGTCTTTGCTTTCTATCCGGGAGCGGCCGGCGCGCAGTTTCTGACTCAATACGCGCAGGCGGGGCTAAAAGGCCAATTGCCGCTTTACACGGCGTTCATGCTCGACGCGCTGTCGCTGCCGAAGATCGGTCCCCTGGCGCTGGGCATCGCGACCGCGGGGCATTGGGCGATCGATTTGCCGAACGCGGCGAACCAGAAATTTGTCGCCGCCTTCCGTGCCGCCTACAAGCGCGACCCGTCGTTCTACGCGGCGCAGGCTTATGACGCGGCAAACTTCATCAACAGCGCCGTTGTCGCCGTGAAGGGCAATCTCGCCGACAAGGACGCGATACGCGCGGCGATGGAAAAGGCCGGTTACGACTCGGTCCGCGGTCCTTATCGCTACGGCAACAACCATTTTCCGATTCAGAATTTCTACCTGCAGGAGGTCGCGCAGAATCCGGACGGCTCGTACGAGATTAAGACGGTGGCGACGATCTTCAAAGACCATCAGGACCGCTACCACGACAAATGTCCGATGAAGTGATCGTTGCGTTCCGGTATCAGCCGAGCGTGTGAGACTGCACGTTATCTCGATGGCGCCCCGAGGTTGTGACATTCACCAATTAAGGCGGCGCCAACGAGGCGCCGCCATCGCACACCGGGGTTCACGCCGCAGGCTTGGCCGCGGCACCCGTCGTTAGCGTTTTGATCTTGCGGGCGTGATCGACCGCCCCGCGGGCTGACTGATTATGTGTGAAAAGTTCGAGATGCGCCGTTTCCTCATCCGTCACCGGCGTCATCGCCTGGTCGGTATAGGGGAGGCGGGCGTCGGCGGCGACGCGGCGATAGATGCGAAAGATCATCCAGGCCGATAGCACGATCCGCCCGTGCTTGACCAAAAAGTCTGTTACCACCCACGGATAGAACTTCCACACCGGATCGACCGGCAATTCGGGACGGCGTTCGTGCCGGTTCTTGAGCCGAATGAACCCGCCTTGCAGCGGATGGACCTTCTCGACCGAAAGTGAAGCCGCGAACCACAAAATAATCTGCGCAAGGCGCAGAATATTGATGCCGTAGGCCTGAGCGCGGCGCAAAATTGTTTCAATGTGTTCCGGCGTGTAATAAATCGCCCAGGCGTCGCGGTACAGCTTTTCCCATTCCGCCTTATTCATCTTTGGGTGCGGCGTCAGCGCGTGTTCGAGGTCGTATTTATTGAGGTCAGGATCGAGCGGCGCGCCCTTGGCGACAAGCACCTTGTGATCCTCGGATCCGGGCAAGGGGGTGAGGAAAAAGAACTCGAGCACGTCGAGCGGCATCTCTTTCTTGATAATCTCGATGTCGCGGCGCGCCGATTCCGGTGTGTCATTCGGAAATCCGAGAATGTAGCCGGCATAGGTCCAGATGCCGGCCGCCTTCCAGGCGAGCAGCATGTTTCGGTATTCGGTGATCTTGTTCTGCCGCTTCTTGGCAGCAAGCAGGTTGTCGGGATTGATATTCTCGAGGCCGATGAAGATGCGGGTGACGCCGGCGCGCTTGGCTTTGGCAACGAAGTTCGGGATTTTGTGGCAAAGTGTGTCGACTTGAATGAGGAAGCGCACGTCCATGCCGTCCTCTTCGCGCAGCTTGATGATGCGGTCGAAGATCGGCTCCCAATCCTTGTTGCGCGCGAAATTGTCGTCGGTAATAAAGAAGCGGTCGATACCCTGCGCGAAGTTCAAGCGCAGAATGCGCTCGACATCGTCCGGGCTGCGCCGGCGCGACTTGCGCCCCTGCACGTTGATGATGGTGCAGAACGAGCATTGAAATGGACAGCCGCGTCCAGCGTCGAAGGTGGTGACGTTGCCAATCGTCTTGCGAACCGAATTGCCGGGGAGAAATGGTATCACTGCATCTTCGAGCGCCGGCAGGTCGCCGATGTGGTTGTAGATCGGTTTGAGCGAGCCGGCGGCGGCATCGCGCACAACATCATCGATGCGGCCTTCCGCCTCTCCGGCAAACAGCGTTACGCCGAGGTCAATCGCTTCCTGGAGATCGGGACCGACATGATCGAACATCGCCAGCATGCCGGAGACATGGAAACCACCGATGATCACCGGGATGCCGGCCGCGCGCAGCGGCTTCGCGATGTGTAGTGCGCGGGGATATTGGTTGGATTGCACGCCGACCAGCCCCACGAAGCCGAAATTGCCGTTCGCTCGCATGTCGGCGACGATACGGTCGATCCTCACGCGCGTATTGGTTTCGTCGATGGCGACAATGTCGATATCGACATCTGGCCCGAGGATCTTGCGCTGCGCGCAGTCGTCGAGGAGTCCATAGACGCTGGCCAGGGAATTCGCCGGCATCGGCGAACGAAACCAACGGATGACGTAGCCGTCGTCGTCATAGTGCGACGGCTTCACCAGCAGGACGCGGAAACGCTCGCGTCCACCGTTTAGCGCAGTCCAATCTTCGTGCGCCAGCATGTCTTCCGCCCCAGGACACCGTATCCCATGGGGCGCCACATGACCAGCGGCGCCAAAGGCCGCTCGCGGCGTCACCTCGCCGGCTTCTCGCGGCGCGTTGCGTACGCGCCGCGAGGGCAGCCGCATGTTTATGCCGGCTTACCAGTAGTGGCGGTGGCCATACCAGGCGTACGGCCGGCCATACCACCAGTGCCGGTAATACCTGCCGTACCCATAGCCGTAGTAAGGACGCCAGACCCGGAAGCAGCCGCGATAGCCGCAGACGAGGGCGGCCTGGTCGACCTGCGCCGAACCAGGCGTGGCAACGTCGAGTGCCGTTGCGGCGAGCGGTGCAGCGCTTGCCTCCGTCGCCAGCATTCCGCCGGACAACAGGGTAACCGCAGCAAGTGTGGCGAGAGCTGTCTTACGCATCGATATCCTCCAGATGTTTCGAGGCGCCGTGCGCCGATTTGTTTGACGCTGCGACGCACAGCCATCACAAACATCGTACGCCCGCAAATTCCGGCTCGAAATCACGGCTTGTTGTTCGGCGGAAAATTAAATTTTGGAAGCAATCATGCCCGTTCATTTGTTGTTCAGCGCTTTGGGGATTGTATGCAGCATTACCGATTTGTAATTTTTGACGATCGGCTCAGCTTCTGAAAACCGTATTTGTTGCTTGAAATCAAAAATGGACGCGGAGCATTAAAACGTTGACGTGCAATGTTGTTCTATTTGTTCGCGGTGGCAGCCGGTCGGACACAGGTAATTTTGACGCCAAAAATTTATTCTCACGCACGGCAATTTTCAAACACAGGTAATTTTCGAGCAGATGAAATTCTCAAGCACGGTCGACGTTCAGCCCGTCTTAATCGCCGCATACACACCACGTTCAAAATGCCGGTAGACGCGCAGCGCGCGCTCATCGGCAAACGGCAGCACCTGGGTCATGAACACGGCGGCGACGCGTTTCTTCGGGTCGATCCAGTAATAGGTGTTGTAAAGGCCGGCCCAGGTAAGGCTGCCGGCGCTCCGCCCCTCCGGAACGTCCTGCATGTTGATCATGTGGCCGTATCCCCATCGGAGGCCGATGCCGGGGAAGAAATTGACGTCGTTGGAGACGCCCGGCGACATTGTCTTGAGCAGGCCGGCTTCGATGTCGCCGATCTGATTTTGACCCATCAGCGCAACCGTATCGGGCCGAAGGATGCGAACGCCGTCGAGCGTGCCGCCGTGCATCAGCGCGCGGAGAAGGGTCAGATAATCGGGCGCGGAGGAATAAATCCCGCCGCCGCCGGAAAAGGCGTGCCGCACCTTCGGCTGCTCTACCGACGGCGGCTCTTTCGGTTGGGCCATCAGCAATCCGTCGGGCTTGCGCCGGTGGCCGCTCGCCTCGCGGGTGCGCTGCTCCGCCGAAATCAGAAAACCGGTGTCCTTCATGCCGAGCGGTTCGAGAATGTGCGCGCGAAGATAGTCGTCGAGCGGCTCGTCGCTGGTTGCTTCCACGATGCGGCCGACCCAATTGATGCTCGTGCCGTATTGCCAGCGCTCGCCGGGATCGAACATCAGCGGCGTGCGCGGCGCCTGCAGTCGTTGCGCCGCCGGCAGCTTGGTGATCGCCTGCGAATATTGCATGGCCTTGGCGTCCCAGAGCGGGTAGGCAAAGCCGGAGGTGTGCGTGAGGAGATGACGCAGCAGGATCGGCCCCCGTGCCGGGCGCAACTTCGGCTTTCCTGCGCCGTCGAATCCCTCAAGCACCTGCGGCGCGCTGAGCATGGGCTCGATTTCCGGCACCGGAGCGTCAAGCGCGAGCTTGCCCTGTTCGACAAGCTGCATCGCGGCTACCGTGGTGATCAGCTTGACCATCGAAGCGATGCGAAAGACGGTATCGCGTGTCATCGCCGGGCCTTCGTGCAGCCGGCGCTGGCCGAAGACGCCCTCGTAGACAATACCGTTTTCCGTCGCGCACAACGCGACGACGCCGGGCACTTCGCCGGAGCTCACCGCCGCGCGGAGCGCCGTATCGACATGCGCGAATGTCTTTGCGTTGTGCTCCAGGCGCGGCTCGGCGCGTGCAATCGCGCCAAACTCCCCGGCGACCGAACCCGCCACCGCGAGCTTGGCCGTCGCTTTCAGGACGCCGCGGCGACTGAGGTAACGGGCCATTCCGAAACTCCTGAGTCTACGCGAATATACCACAAGGACGGCGACTCTGCGGCAGCGCTCGGCACGATGGCTGAACTCCGCTATGGATTGTTGGACGAGACGCGGCCGCAATCGGCGGACTGCGATGGCATTTGGGGCGGCATGTGGGGGCGATCATGTGGTGGGCGATCAAGACATGGCGTTTTCGCGTGGTGGCGGCATGTGCGCTTGCGATCGGGCTGTTGGGGTCGCCGATACCTGCAAAAGCGCAGCTCATCGAAAGCCCCATCACGCCGGGCTTTTGGTCATTTCCCGATCATAAGGTCGTCGCGGCGGCGGATGTCGTTGCGGTCTGTCGCAATCACTTCGAAATCAGGCTGCCCGACGGCCATTTCATCGGGCTGCGTCTGCGCAAGCGGGAAGGGGGCCTCGTCCAGCGCGAGGTCGAGGATATCGGACGTTGCACGTTCAAGCGCGAGACGCAGACCGACACTTGCGAAATAAAAAACATCCATCTCGACGGATCCATCCTCGGCGGGATGACGGTGAACCGGTATTCGTTCGATGGCCAGAAAGTGCTCAAGATGAATGTCGCGCCGAAGATGATCACCGATTCCCCGGTCGACAACGCGCCGTTCGATGTTTTCCCGGTGCGTTGTCCCGACGACGCGGTGTGGAACATCCTGAACGAGTTGGTCGCGCCAAAATGATCGGGCGTGACTCGAAGCCGCCAAAAATCCGCGTAACGGTCCGCTAATCAATTCCTGCCAGTCTGCCAGGAGCGTTTCGAAGATCGAATAACGTCATGAAAACCCTGCTGATTGCACTCCTGGCAGCGACGGCCGTCGGCGCCGCGGTGTTAGCCGCCTCTGGCACGGCCGAGGCCGGCTGCTTGCGGTATTGCCGGCAGGGACCCTGGCTCCAGAACCAATGGGGTTACGGCCGGTATGTCCGCGGTTGGGGCCTCGGCGGCATTGCGGACGCTCCGTGGGTCGGCGGTTCGACCTTCGGCGTCATGCCCTATGGCCCGCACCCCTACGGCCCGTACGTTACCGGCAATTAACTGTAACAACGTCTCTGACGGGTCCGCACCGGCTCGCCCGACGAGTCAGCGGCGCAGAACGAACGTCTCGTGCGATTGCCGCCGCTCCCAGCGGGCGCGTTCAAGCTCCGGACTGATGCTTTCGGCCTCCGGGTAGCCAAGACAAAAATAGCCGATGAATCGCCAGGCCTCGGGCACGTCGAGCAACTTGTTGACGTTGGCCGGTGTGAGGATGGAGACCCAGCCCATGCCGATGCCTTCGGCGCGCGCTGCGAGCCACATCGTGTGGACGGCGGCGACGACCGAGTATTCGATCATCTCAGGCATCGTGCGCCGCCCGAGGCCATGTCCGGCATCGGTCGCGCTGTCGGCGAAAACGGCCAGATGGCCCGGCGCTTCCTGAAGGCCTGCCAGTTTGAGACCGGCATATTGAGCCGCCAGGTCACCCGCATACGATTTCAATGCTTCGGCGTTGCAGCACTTGAATTCTTCGAGGATGGCGCCGCGGCGCATGGGATCGTCAACGATCACGAACCGCCACGGTTGGCTCAGACCCACTGACGGCGCGAGACACGCCGTCTCGATGAGGCGATCGAGTGCGCCCGCCGGCAGCGGCTCGGACCGAAAGCGCCGCACGTCGCGGCGCCAGAGAAAAAGATCACGCAGCCCGGCACGGAAATTGTCGTCGAAGCTCATGTCGGCACGATCGTCGGGTCACGGCGGCAGGATGATTGGCGCGCCACTCGGACTTCACGAGCCTCTGCGTCCCCGGTCGCGAAGTCCCGCGACAATCGATAGCAGCGCCCGTGCGCCGCCGAAAGGCCATCGCTGCCGCGGTGGACACCGATCCGCCAAATCACAAAGTCGTCGTGCTGACGGGAGTGGTCCGATGGTCGAGAGCCGGTACTGAGGCGGCGGGGACACGCAGACTGCGGTGCAATCCTCGAAAAAGCCTGCGTTTCCGCACCGAACCGCGGGTCTGGCCCGAGATTAAGGCAGCTTTCACCCGCTACGCTGAACTGGTATCGTCGAAAATTCCGGTCCGCCAATAGGGGAAGGCGGCGGACGTTTACCTGAACCATTCTTGGGCCGATCGTGCCGGGAGGGCTAATGTCGTCGTCGCCGCGTCCGTGCAATGTTCTCATGGTCTACCCACGCTTCGGGGACGGCACGTTTTGGAATTTCGCGGCGGCCTGCGAGCTGTTCGGCGCCCGCTATCCCACGGCTCCGCTCGGCCTGATCACCGTCGCCGCCCTGCTGCCGTCAACGTGGACCATCAAGCTCGTTGACCGCAACGCCGAGTTGCTGACCGACGCCGATCTCGATTGGGCCGATCTGGTCATGACGGGCGGCATGCTGCCGCAGCATTTCGACGCGATCGACGTCATCGACCTGTGCCGCGCGCGCGGTAAGCCGGTCGCCGTCGGCGGTCCGGCCGTCACCTCCGTTCCGGAGCTTTACCCCAACGCCAATTTCCTGGTGCGCGGCGAAGCCGAGGTCGTCATCAAGGAGTTCATCGCGGCGTGGGAGGCGGGTGCGCGCGAAGGGACGTTCGAAGCGGAAAAATTCACCATCGACGTGACGAAGAGCCCGGTGCCTCGCTTCGACCTCCTGAAGTTCGAGCACTACCTCTATGTCGGCGTACAATTCTCGCGCGGCTGTCCGTTCACCTGCGAGTTCTGCGACATCATAGAACTCTATGGGCGGGTTCCCCGGGCCAAGACCAACGCCCAGATGCTGCATGAACTGGATGTGCTTTACGAACTCGGCTACCGCGGTCACGTCGATTTCGTCGACGACAATCTCATCGGCAACAAGAAGGCCGTGAAGGCGTTTTTGCCCGAGCTGAAGCAGTGGCTCGAGCAGCATGATTACCCGTTTGAGTTCACGACCGAGGCATCGCTGAACCTGGCCGACGACACCGAACTCATGAGGCTGATGAGCGAGGCCAACTTCGTCGGCATCTTCGTGGGAATCGAGAGCCCGGACCCCGAAACGCTGAATGCGATGCGGAAGAAGCAGAATACGCGGCGCAACATCGCGCAGAGCGTCCACAGGATTTACGCCGCCGGACTATACGTGACGGCCGGCTTCATCGTCGGTTTCGACAGCGAGCATGGTTCGGTCGCCGATGCGATCGTCGAACTCATCGAGGAAGCGGCAATCCCGGTCTGCATGGTCGGCCTGCTGTATGCGGTGCCGAACACCCAGCTCACGCGGCGGCTGGCGAAGGAAGGCCGGCTGCATTCGGCGCTCTCCTCGGAAACCCGAGGCGGCATGGATCAGTGCACGCAGGGTTTGAACTTCGACACCTTGCGGCCGCGTGAGCAGATACTCACCGACTACAAGCGGGTGCTGGAAAAAGTCTACGATCCCGCGGCCTATGCCGGCCGGCTCCAGCGCCTCGAGCGCCTGCTCGGCAAATCCGCTGCAGGTCGCCAGGTGCAGGCCAGCCACCATGCCAAGAGCAGGCTGGGCGGGCTGGAGATCGTTCATCGGATCGTGTCGAGCATGCCGGAGGGGCAGGACGTCGTCTTCAAGCGAACGATCCTCAAGGCGGCGGCGACGAATCCGCAACGGCTGCGGGTCATCGTCCTGCTGGCAGCCTTTTATCTCCACCTCGGTCCGTTTTCGCGGCACGTCATTCGTCAAATTGATCGTCAGCTTGATGGATTCGAGAACGGCGTCATCAATCCGGACGCACCGATCGAACAGGACAACATGGCAGTTACGGCGTGAGCCGCGGCGCCTGACGTTATTCACCGCCAGCGGCGGTGCAGCCAGAGCCATTGCGCCGGATACTCGCGTACCCAGCCCTCGACCACCGAGGTGACGGCCTGCATGGTGCGGGCGATGTCGACGCGGCCTTCGGCGTCGCGCTCCGGCTTCAGCGGTTCGGTGATCTCCGCCCAGAAGCTGTTGCCGTCGGGCTGGCGAACGGTACGTACGCCGCATATTGGTGAATCAGTCTGCGCGGCGAGCAGCGCGATGAGGGGATTGGCCATGCACCGGCGCCCAAAAAAGATCACCTCCACGCCCTTGCTGAAGTGCTGATCGACCAGCATGCCGACATGCACGCCCGATTGCGCCAGCCGCGCCAGCCGTACCGGCGCGGCAAGACCGGTCGGGACCAATTCGCCCATGAGCGGCGCGCGCAGCTTGACGATGAGATCGGCGACGGCGTCGATATTCGGCCGCCGATAGAGGATCGCGCTGTCGCCGCCGATCCTCCTGCCGACGACGGCGGGCAATTCCCAGTTGGCGAGATGGGCCGCGAAAGCCAGCATAGACTTGCCGTGTGCCACGTTCACGTAGCGATCGAACATTTCCGGCTCATAAGTGATGACATCCGCCGTCTGGGTGCCGACGCCGGCGACGCAGAACTCGTCGAGATGGGCGAACTCGATCGAGACCCGGGCCAGATTGTCCCAAACGCCGGCAAGGATCTGCTCGATCTCGGCGGCCGATTTCTTCGGAAAGGCGGCGCGCAGATTGTCGCGGCCGATCTGATGCTCGGGAAGGAGCGGGCCGATCCTGCGCGCTATCGCGGCGGCAACATTCGCCGAGCGCTTCCGATCGAGGCGTTTGATCGCGCCGAGCGTCCCGACGGCGAGGCCACCGACGACAATATCGAGCGTACGCTTGAGCGGCTGCGGCGCCATCAGAGCATGATCCGGAAGGGCGACATCATGCTCCATCAAAGGCCAGGATCGAAAAAAGGAAAGCGGGATTGCCCAGGCGACAAGCTCCACCCGGAAGCATGGCGCTAGAACATGACGATGATCTTGCCGAAAACCTGCCGGCTTTCGAGCCGCGCCAGGCCGCGTTCGAAATCCGCCAGCGGGACCTCGGTATCGATCACCGGCGCAAGGCCGGATGCCATCTTGGCGAGGCCTTCGCGGATGTTCCGTATCGATGCGCCGAAAGAACCGATGATGCGATATTGCTGAAGATAGAGCTGGAACAGGTTCAGCGTCGTCGATTGGCCCGACGTCGATCCGCAGGTGACGAGCCGCCCGCCGCGCTTGAGGCAGAGCAACGAGCCGTTGAAGGTGTCCGGGCCGACATGCTCGAAGGCGACGTCGACGCCCTTCTTGGCCGTGAGCTTGCGCACGACGCCCTCGAAGCGATCGGTGCGGTAGTTGATGACGTGATCCGCGCCGAGCGCCTTGGCCTTCGCCGCTTTCTCGTCGTCGCCTACGGTGGTGATGACGGTGCAGCCGATCGCCTTCGCCATCTTGATCGCGACGGTACCGATGCCGGAGCCGCCGGCTTGCACCAGGATCGTCTCGCCGGGCTCTAGCTTGGCGTTATCGAACAGCATGTGCTGCACGGTGGCGAATGCGACCGGCGCGCAGGCAGCGTCGCGAAAGCTGATTCCGGCAGGCACGGGGATCACGAGCCGCGCCGGCATGTTGACGAGATCGCGGGCAAAGCCGTCGACATGGAAACCCATGATGCCGGCGATATTCTCACAAAGATTGTCGCGGCCTTCGCGGCAGGCCTTGCAGGTTCCGCAGGTCAGTCCGCCGTAGGCGACGACGGGATCGCCAATCTTAAATCCAGTCACGCCGGGGCCGATGGCGTGGATTTCGCCGGAGGCTTCCGCGCCGACGATGAGCGGCAGCTTGCGTTTGGCGAACGCCATGCCGCGCCAGCCCCAGACGTCGATGTGATTGAGCCCGATCGCCTTGATGGCGATCTGCACCTCGCCGGCCGCGGGCGCGGGTGGCGCCGGGACTTCGAGAAGCTCGATCTTGCGATCGGCGACGAGCGTGAGCGCGCGCATGGTTCGCGCGGAGGCCGGTGCGCTCTGATCTACCAAAGTCACGCCGGCTCCTGTGCCACGACCAGGCAGACATTCTGCCCGCCGAAACCGAACGAATTGGAGATGGCGCGGCGAACTTTGGCGTCGCGCGCCGCGTTCGGCACGACATCGAGCACGATCGTCGGATCGGGAACGGCGTGATTGATGGTCGGCGGCAACCGCTGGTGTTGCAGCGTGAGCAGGGTGAACGCCGCCTCGACCGCGCCGGCGGCGGTCAGGGTGTGGCCGATCATCGATTTGTTGGAAGAGATCGGGATGTCTCGGATGCGTTCGCCGAACACCGCCGAAACCCCGAGGTGTTCCATCTTGTCGTTCTCGGGCGTCGAAGTGCCATGGGCGTTGATGTAGTCGACGTCTTCCGGTCCGACTCCGGCATCGGCCAGCGCCTTGTGCATGGTGGCGATAATCGGCTTGCCGTCGGGGCTCGTCCGCGTGCGATGGAACGAATCCGACTTTTCGCCGACGCCTTCGAAAATACCGAGCACCCGCGCGCCGCGCGCGCGAGCATGCTCGAGGCTTTCGAGCACCAAAGCGGCCGCGCCTTCCGCCAGCACGAAGCCGTCGCGGTTCTTGGAGAAAGGCTTGGAGGCGCGCTCGGGCGGATCGTTCTGGGTCGAAAGCGCCGAGAGGAGCGAGAAGCGGACCAGCAATTCCGGCGTCAGCGAAGCGTCGGCGCCGATCGCGAGCGCAGCTTCGCAATCGCCGCGCCTGATCGCCTCCATGCCGAGCTGTATGGCGCTGGCGCCGGACGCGCAAGCGGTGTTGAGCGAGATCGGCGATCCTTCGGTGCCGAAGTGCTCCGCAAGGTTTTCGCCAATAATGGCGAACTTGAAGGCGCCCTTGGCCGATGCGTATTCGCGCGCGACGCGCAACAGCTCGGGATACCCCGTGTCGCCGTTGGCTGCCGCCATCTCGGCCATCTTGATACGGTCGACCCATTCGATTTCGAGCGGCGGCGGAGCCAGATACAACGGACCGGGAAAATGACCCTTGCTGCCGAGACCGGATTCCGCGATCGCCTCTTCGCCGGCGAGCAACGCGACCCGCTCGGAAAGCTCCGCGGGCGTCATGCCTTCCCGGTACACGTCATTGACGGTCCCGGCGATCGTGGTGCGCAGCCCTTCGGTGGCAAAGCGCGAAATGCGCTTGATGCCGGAAACGCCGCCGCTGAGCTTCGCCCAATTGTCGGACTTGCCGACGCCAAGCGACGTGACGATGCCGATGCCGGTGACAGCGACGATGGGGCGGCCTTTTTTATCGCGCGTTGCCGTGGTCATGGAATTTCTCCCAATCCCTCAATCGACCCGTTCGATCAGCGCAAGCCCTTCGCCGCGCCAATTGCCGACACTGGTGACGACGACCTGGGAGAGACCCGATGGACTTGCCCCTCCGTCGCCCGTTCCCGCCGGCGCAAACAGCTTGCCGTGCTCAACAACGCTACACCCAATCCCCAGATTAGCGATGAACTGGGCCTCGACGCCATGACCGATATATGTCCCGGTATTGCGGACCGGAAGGCCAATGTCGTTAAGGACCTTGCGTTCCGCGGAAGTCGCCGGTTCGAGGCCGGCGGCGCCGGAAATCACCGCCGCATGGGCGCGGTCGACCTTTCCGGCGATGATGTCCCATTGCTGGCGAAGCGTCGTCTCGATCTCGCCGGGCTGACGCCGGTTGCGGTCCGCGGTCACCGCTGAAAGCTTTGCTCGCGGACGGGCGCCGCGCGCGCGCGCGTGATCGCTGCTTTCGAGCACCAGGAACGCACCCATATTGCCGAGCGCAAGCCCGCCATGCTGGGCCGCGATCCCAAACCGGCGCGAAGGCATCCTTGAGCGCAATGCCGGATTGCTTCGAAGATCAGAAGAACGTCCCATCGCGTGGCGTGATACGCGCCGCCGACAAGCGTCAACTCGCTTTGTCCGGCGGCGATGCGCGCCTGCGCGATGCGCACGGCGTCAACCCCGGCGGATTCTTCGCCGAGAAACGTCCGCGATGAACCGACGACGCCGTGGACGATCGAGATGTTGCCGGCCAGCAGATTAGGAAGCTGCGCCAGAAAGAGAGTAGGGCGCAGATCGCTCATCAGCCGTTCGTTGAGGAAGGCCCCGGGCTCCGTCGCTTTGCGCATGCCGGTGAGGATGCCGCTGTCGGCTTGAATGTCGCGTTCACCACCCGCGGCGGCGACGATCAGATCTGTGCCGTCGAGCAGATCGGGCTTGCCGGCGATGCCGGCGTCGCCGAGCGCGAGACCGGCGGCGTAGACGCCGATCCGCTGCCACATCTCCATCTGCCGCTGATCGCTTTTTTTCGGTATCTGCTTGTCGAAATTCACCGCGGCCAGCGGATGCACAATGTAGGGCGCAAAGGTCTTGTCGTCGTAGACCGGCGGGTCACCGCGCTCGAGATGATCCCAGGCCGCATCG
Organism: uncultured Alphaproteobacteria bacterium; assembly: GCA_963850245.1. Classification (GTDB taxonomy): domain Bacteria; phylum Pseudomonadota; class Alphaproteobacteria; order Rhizobiales; family Xanthobacteraceae; genus BOG-931. The sequence goes on from CAWKLA010000012.1 coordinate 126,321, forward strand.
AGCCCCTCGCCGAGGCAAGTGACCAGACCAACGCCGGTGATCCATACGTCGCGGCGCTGCGTCACTTGACGAGCTCCGACACCGGAACCTCAATTCGCTCCGCCCATTCGATCAGGGACTTGCGGAAATCCGGGCTGGGGAAGGTCATGACGCGATAGGTGATCTGCGCTTCGCAGACCGATTTGCCCTGCCGGCGCCCCTTGCATTCGCCCACAGCGTAACCCGAGCCCTCGTGCACCATCTTGCCTTCGAATTCGAGCTCGTCGCCGGGAAATACCGGGGTGCGGAATTTGGCTTCCTTGACGCCGACCAGGAACGGCATGGCTGTAAAGCCGTTGGTCGCCGTCACCAGCCATCCGCAGGTCTGCGCCATGCATTCGAGCAGCAGCACACCGGGCATCAGCGGATAGGTCGGAAAGTGACCTTCGAATATGGTGCTCTCGGTTGGCACCGTGCAGGCGGATCGAATCCAGCCGCCGCCGACGTCGAGCGCGGCAATGCGGTCGATCATCTGGAAATATTCGAAACGCATACGCTGGCGCCCTCAGGCGCCTTTCGCCGCGATCAACTTGTCTATCTGTTCGCTCAAATTGCTCAGCACAAAGTATTGATCCGTCGTGGCCTTGCCGTCGTTGACCTCCTGGGTCCACTGTTCGAGCGGCAGTTTGATGCCGAACGTCTTGTCGATGGCAAAAGCAATGTCGAGGAAATCGAGACTGTCGATCTCGAGGTCGTTGATGGCGTGGCTTTCCGGCTTGATATTTTCGCGCGGAATATCGCAAGTTTCCGCAATGATATCAGCAACTTTGTCAAACGTAGCAGACATCGGGCGTGCTCATCCCCTGGCAGCATGAATGGCGCCGCTGGAACACGCGGCACCGAACAAGCCCGATCGCTGCGGGCCCCTCCGGTCGTGCTGCCCGTATAGCGAAGGATGCCGCCAAGTTCAACGCCGCCTTACCGTCGGCGAAAGTGCACCGCTTTGCCACATTCCACGCGGCTTGGTTTTGCCCTAGCGGGCATTGAGGGCCTATATACACCGTCCGGGAGTGAGCCATGATAAGAACGATGACAATTCGCCCACGCAAAAACGTCCGTTACGGCCTCGCCGTCGCCATCGCTCTGGCGGCACTGCCGCTGGTTGCGGCGGGCGCCGAAGCTGCCGATTACGACGTCGGCTCGATCCACATCAGTCAGCCGTGGGCGCGCGCGACGCCGAAAGGCGCCAGCGCAGGCGCGGGCTACATGACCGTGACCAACAACGGCACGGCTCCGGATCGTCTTACCTGCACCGCCAGCGACGCAGCCGCGCAATGCCAGATCCATTCGATGAGCATGGAGAACGGCGTGATGAAAATGCGGCCGGTCGACGAGGGCGTCGAGATCAAGCCCGGGGAGACCGTCACCCTCAAGCCGGGCAATCTGCACGTGATGTTCGTCGATCTGAAGCATCCGCTGGAAACGGGCGGTACGGTCGGGGCGACGCTGCAATTCGAGAAAGCCGGGACGGTGAAGGTCGAATTGCCGATCGTCGCGATCGGGGCCGCAGCGCCCGGTGCTGCCAGCGGCGGCGGCACCATGATGATGCAGGGCGGCGGCATGATGCAGTCCAAGCATTGATGAATTAGAGCGGCCGGCCGGCTGCTCGCCCGCCATCTCGCAGGGCAAGGCGCTATTTCACCACGGGTTCGCGAAATGGCACCGGTACGCCTTCGGGCAACGGCATCCGAAAGACGTTAAGCGTCATCGATATCAGCACGTAGTAGCCGAGGATGCCGACCAACTCGACCGTGCCGGCATCGCCGAGCAATTTCTGCACGCGGGCGTAGGCAGCTTTGCTGACGCGGCGGGTGCCGTAAAGCTCTTTGATGAAATGATAGATCGCCATCTCGTCGCGGGGCGCCGACTTCGGCGCGCGTCCGGCTTGCAGGGCGCGGATCGTCTCTTCCTTGACGCCTTGCTCGAGCGCGATGCGGGCATGGACGTACCATTCGAACTGCGCCTTCCAGTACTGGCCGGTGCAAAGGATCGCGAACTCCGAAAGCCGCGGCGGTACGCTGGTCTTGAAGCGCAGTTGTCCGCCGAGCTGTTGCGCCAACATGCCGTAGGCGGGCGCGTGCAGGAAAACCGCGAACGGCCCCTCGTTGCTGAAGCGGCCGCGCGGACCGGAATTGATCGCCTCGACGATCGCCCGCTGATCGGCGGTGAGATGCTCAATGGCGAGTGCCGGCAGGCGCGGTGTTGGTTGTTTTGTCGGCTTGTTCGGTCGTGAACGCTGCGACGACTTTTTTGGCATGGGGTCCTTGCTGGGCAAACGTCACTTTCTGCCGACAATATCGATGAGCGCGGACATGCCGATATGCGCCGTGCCCTCGTTGAGCACGCTGTCGTGCTCGCGAATGCTGAGCTCGGAAAGGTCGCCGAACGCTTCCTCGATCATCGCGCGCGTACAAAGCCGGTCCAATTCCGGCGGTCCGCCAGTGCGATAGTTGAGCTGCTCCGGGCGATAACACTGCATCAGAAGGTGCCCGCCTGGTTTGAGCGCGCGTTTGAGGTTGGCGAAAAATGCCGGCCGGTCGGCAGCGTCGGGCGCAATGAAGATCGCGACGATGACGTCGAAGGCGTCTTTCGGCCAGCGCCACTTCGTCACGTCGGCGACTTCGGTCGCGAGCTTCACGCCGCGCTCCTGCGCCAGCGCGCGCGCCTTCGCAAGTCCGATCGGAGAATAGTCGATCGCCAGCACGTCAAGGCCCTGTTCGGCGAGCCACACGCCGTTCCGGCCTTCGCCGTCCGCTACCGAAAGCGCGGTCTGCCCGGGGCGCAGCAGATGCGCCTGGGCCCTGAGAAACACGTTCGGCTCCTTGCCGAAGAGATAACCTGGCGGACCAAACCGTGTTTCCCATCGCTGCTGTTCTGACACGCAACCCTCCCCGGAACTTTCTTGGCGCCGCTTTTGTTTGCAGCGCGCGAATTGTAGCCGATGCCGCGTTTGACGAAAGCAATGTTATTCGGCAGCTCAATAAAACAGAAGGCCGCGGCGTGACGCACACAAAACGTACGTCACGGCCACGGCCGATGATCGCGAAGTAACGTAGACGAGATCGGTTCCTAACTTTTGTGCCCGGAGAAGAGGTGAAGGCTGGCGTTGATTTGGCGCTCCGTCAGCCGCATCTGCCTCTCGAAAAGAGTGTCGGCGACTTCACCCAGATACTTTCGGCTCAGATATTTAAGGGCGGCGGTCATCGGCGTGCTCCATTGGCTGCTCACAACTCAACCATTGAAACCACGCTACCGCTCGCTGCGGCGGTTCGGCGTGACCGGGGTCACAAAAATCATTATCTATATAAGATACTGAAACTGCGCCGTTTTTTCGCGTATACACTACGACGGCAACGCCGGATAATCGGTGTAGCCCTTCTCGCCGCTGGCGTAGAAGGTGGCGCGGTCTGGCGGATTGAACGATGCGCCGCGGCGGAAACGCTCGGGCAAATCCGGGTTGGCGAGGTAGAGCGCCGCGAACGATACCAGATCGACGGTGCCGTCGCGCAAGGCGGCATTGGCGCGGGCAAGATCGTAGCCCTTGTTGCCAATGAGCGTTCCTTGCCAGAGCCGGCGAAAGAACTTGATGTCCGGTATTTCGCCAGCGGCGACCGGGTCGGTCGGCCCCGGCTCGACGATGTGCAGATAGCTCAGCCCGAAACGCTTGAGCTCGCCCACGGCCACCGCGAAAGTCGCGGCGGGATTGCTGTCGGCGATGTCGTTGAACGGATTGGTCGGCGCGAGCCGCACGCCGACCCGATTGCCACCCCATTCGCCGACCAGCGCTTCGGTGACTTCAATCAGGAAGCGGGCGCGATTGATCGCGGCGCCGCCGTAGCGATCGGTCCGCTGGTTTGTCTTGTCGCGTAAAAACTGGTCGATGAGATATCCGTTGGCGCCGTGAAGCTCGACGCCATCGAAACCGGCGAGCTTCGCGTTCGCGGCGCCGCGGCGATAATCCTCGACGACACTAGCGATCTCGTGGGTTTCCAGCGCGCGCGGCATGACGAAGGGCTGCATGCCCTGGACGGTCATGGTCGATCCGGCCGGTTGCAGCGCAGACGGCGCCACCGGCGCCGCGCCGTTCGGCTGAATCGACGGGTGCGAAATCCGGCCGACATGCCAGAGCTGCAAAAAGATGCGGCCTTGAGCGGCGTGGACGGCATCGGTCACGCGCTTCCAGCCGGCGACCTGCTCGGGGCTGAATATGCCGGGCGTGCCGGGATAGCCCTGGCCCTGCTGCGAAATCTGCGTGCCTTCGGTGACGATGAGGCCCGCGTTCGCGCGCTGGGCGTAGTACGTCGCCACGATTGGTCCGGGCACTTCGCCGGCACCCGCCCGGTTGCGCGTCATCGGCGCCATCACCATACGGTTCGGTAGTTGCAGCGGTCCGAGCTTGTAGGGGGAGAAAATGTCGAGGTCTTGGGCGTTCTTTGTCATGGCGCCGGATACATAGCCCAAATCGCCGCCTGTTGCGAGACGGTCGGACTACTCGGCTAGCCTTCGCCGCGCGCTGTCTCGACGCGAAAACCCTCGTCACCTTCCAGCGTAATCCGGCCGTCAGCGACGGCGCTGGCCCAGCGCCCGGTCGCCGGCACGCCACCGAACGAAAAGAAATGCGGGACCACGTTTGCCGGCGCCGCGTCGGCGAGCGTGCGCACCAGATCGTCCGGCGTCGCCATGGCGAACACCTGCCGCATCAGGCCCGCGCGCCGCGCCAACCCCTGCGCGGAGGCGCGCACGCCGCAGCGGCTGGCGTAACGCATCAGCGACGTAAGGTTCGTCGGACCGACCAGCCCGACCCGGACGCGGTGCTCGAAACCAAGCGCGCGCAGGCGCGCGATGAAATCAAGGATCGCGCGCGCGCTGAAGCAGAACTGGGTGACGATCTCGACGGCAAGCCCGGCCGCCTCCGCCGCCGCGATCTTGTCCGTCAGCGCCCGCGCAAGCTCGTCGTTGCCGATGCGCGGATGGCCTTCGGGATATCCGGCGATGCCGATGTTGCGGATGCCGCGCCGCTGCAGCGCTCCCGAAGCGATGACATCCAGCGCGCTGCGGTAGGGCCCACTCTCGGCCCGGTCGCCGGCAATGACGAGAACGGTTTCGACGCCGGCCTCACTATTGAGCCGCGTCAGAAACCCGTCGAGTGCGGCCTCGCTTGCGAAATTGCGCACGGCGACGTGCGGCACCGGCTCGAGCCCGGCGGCCCGGACCTGGATGGCAGCGGAGACCGACTCCTCCGCCGCCCGATTTGGCACGGCGCTGAGATACATCCGCGTGCCGCGCTTGAGCACACCAAGCGCCGCGACGTCTGCGGCCGAGGGCCGCGTCGCCTCGATCGAGAACCCGTTCATGAGCGACGCGATGCGGGCGACGGGGCCGGTCAGAGTCTGATCGGGAACGGGGAGGGCGGTCATCATTATTGATCGCCCCGCGCGGAGTCCGGAAGACAAACGCTCCGGGAGCCGCGAAAGGGGCCGCCATGCTTCATATTCTGCATCGCCCCCTCCAGGTCCGTCTTGCTCACCCCCGGAGTAGGCCGGAGATGCAAACCGAACGTCAGCTCCGCCGGCGCGATATCACGTAGGATTCATCGAAGAACCACAGCCCGCCGCGCTCGCGCAGCACATCGCGCGAGGCCTCGATGTAGCGGCCCTCGGCCACCGCCGTGCCAAGCCGGTCGTCCTCGACCTGCGCCACGTAGATCGCCGCGTTCCATGCCGCGAACAACGTCGAGGTGCCGATCGAATTCGGAAATCTCTGATGGCAGGGTGTGCATCACGTAGCGGAACAGCGAGCGATTGTCGGCGTAGGCGTTGAAGTTGAGATCGCGGCCCGCGGGTCCGAGCTCCTGCTTCACGGCTTTCAGGATCTGGTGCCGGTCGTGCATGAACGGATTATCGCCCGGCCAGACCTTGTGGATGATTTCCATGCCGGGATCGTGGCCATGCGACTGAATGCCGATGAGCCGTCCGCCGGGACCGATCGCACGCGCCAGCGGCGCGATCACGCGCTGCGCCTTGAACTCCAGCGAGGCGCGGGCGCGATAGGGCTGCGAGGCGATGACGAGATCGTAGTTGGCGAGCGTGCCGCCGGGCTTGGGAATGATCGGGTCGAGCAGGAAGCGATGGTCTTCGCGATAGACGACCAGAACGACCGGGCGCTCGTAGACCGGATTGCCGGTTCGCGGGCTGACGCCGGCCTTCCAGTTCTGCGCCAGGAAAGGCTCGAGATCCATGATCTGTTGTTCGAAACGGTGCGCGGAATTGCCGGCCAGAGGCAGCTCGTGCCACACCATGCTCGATGCGGCGTTGAGCGATTTGACCGCGAGCCACGGCGCATCCGCATAGGCAAGGTTGGTCAGCACCAGAACCGTGCTCGGATGCTCGAAGAAGCGATCCGACATCTTTTGCAGTGTGAGGCGGACGTCCTCGAGGCTGATCTCCTTGCCGACGACGTAGAACGGCATGTGGCTGAAGCGGTCGTGCATCGCCCGCATGACACGGGTCAGCACCGAGCCGTCGCCGACGCCGGCGTCGAACACCCGCACCGCGGGCGGCCGCGGATGCAGGTGCGCAAGCTCTTCGGAAACGCGGTGCGCGACTTCCCACTTCTCGCTGCAGGTATTGACGAACAGCAGATATTTCTGCCGGTTGTCGAAGAAGCGGAAATTGCGTTGCGGGTCGCCGGATTTTCCGCCGGCGGGTGGTGGCGTGGCGCCCTGCTGAACGGCGGCGGGCTGGGCGCCGGCGGCCTGTGCTGCGAGCGGCTGCAAAGGCGGAGCGGCGGAAGGTCTCGTTTCGCGGGATCTTTCAATCACGATTGGACGTGGCCCCTGTGGCGGATGAGCAGCCATGAAGCCATGGATGCGATCGAGTGTGTCTGTGGTGATGCGGCCGCCGTTGCGCAGCCGCGCGGTGAGCTTGCCGTCATTCACGGCCCTGCGTCCGAACGTGGATTCGGCGAGGCCCGACTGCCGGCAATAGTCGGAGATCTCTTGGAGTAATTGTTGGGCGTTCATGTTACGCCGCTTCCTAAAGGTTCCCTCGACCCGTGCGGATTAATTCCGTGTTCTGTTGCTTGCGCACGGTTTCCTGAGAGTGCAGCCAACCAATCGGGGCACGAAGGGTCAACCACAAAATAGCCCACTATGATATTGGGCAATATGATGGGCTCATTCCCAATTGCAAGACGGTGGCACGACACTAGGCACGACATTGAAAACGCGCATGTTCTTGGCGTCGACCCGTGCGCCAAAGGCCTCCGAATCATGGCGAGCACGGTTGGGAGTCTCGTGCCCGCGGCGGGCCGTCGCGGCGATCATCAGCCGGACGGGTTTGTCGATGTCGCCGCCCAAACCCGCGCCTCCGCACTCTATATCGTTGGATCGCACCACGCCCGGGCGTGCTTCAAAGGCGAAGGCGCGACAATCCAAAATGGCGGATTTTTCCAAAATCGCCGAGGGCCTGCCTTAAGCCGGGCAGGGTCTGATGCGCGAATAGCCCAGGAAATACGGACGATCCTGGCGTCGCGGTATGGCGGTCGCCACGCGAAACCGCCGCCGCCGGAAGCCTTGGAACGATCCGGGGGTATTTCATGGTGGCGTTTCCCGCAGCAATAATTTAATTTCCAAAAAAGAGTTTTTGCAGGTTGAAAATTTCGAGCGAGGGGGAAGCATCGATGAAGCGCTCGGTCGCCGAGGTCCATCAGATAAATCCGGACGAAACGGATGGATCCCGAACCATTGCGGAATCGGCCTACCGTCGCATCCGACAGGACATCCTCTGGGGCCGGCTTGCGCCCGGTTCTCCGCTGCGCTCGGACGAGTTGCGCGCGAAATATGGCGTCGGCGTCAGCCCGTTGCGCGAAGCACTGACGCGTCTTGCCTCCGAGCGTCTGGTTACGTCGGTCGGCCAGCGCGGGTTTCGCGTCGCGCCGCTGACCGCGTTCGACGTCGAAGACACCATGTCGACGCGCATCGTCATCGAGAGCGAGGCGCTGACCCGATCGATAAAGTATGGCGACATGGCCTGGGAAACCGCGCTGGTCGCCGCCTTCCACGCGCTGTCGCGAAATCCGATTCCGAAAGGCCCCGGTCCCGCGACCGAAGTCTGGGCGGTTCATCACCGCCAGTTCCACATGGCGTTGTTGCGGGCATCCGGTTCGCGCTGGCTCATCGAACTGGCGGGCTTGTTGTTCGATCAGGCGGAAAGACAGCGCATCTTGCGATCGCGATACGGACCGCAAAAGATATTGAAGCGCGACACTGTGCGCGAACATCGGCAGATCTTTGACGCCGCGCTGGCGCGGGATGCCAAGGCCGCGGTCCGCGCGCTGGAAAGGCACTATCTGACGACGGCCGAGCAGGTAGTGTCGGTGTTGTCGCGTATCCCCAAGGTTGCGGCAAAGCAGGCCTGAATTTGGGGAACCGCCGGCGCGCTGTTGCCGCGATTGGCGCATGAGATTGCGGAGGGCGTTCAGGTCAGCCCCGACTCTGCCGCCGACGTCGCGCCGCGCCTGCGCCGAACTGCAAAAAAGCCAGTGTCATCTGCTGGAAAGAAGCCCGGCGGCTTGACAGCGATATATCCACAAAATACAAATTTTGGAAAATAATAAAGGGTAGGGAGGAATGGGATAGCCACCTTACGGCGAACTCTCGGGCGAACTTTTCGGGATAGTGCGGTGCGGCGGGTTTTCGGTTCGCTTGAACCAGCCGCTGACCGGCCGTTCCGTTCCCATCGCAGAGAGTGCCGCGGCGCTTCGCCGCCTTACCCCGAATAAAATCGCTCAGACGAATAAAATCGTTCGGACCATGTCGCAACCGCAGGAGTGGTCACATCATGTCAGCTCGCACCTTGCCCGGGACCCTGTTCCAGATCGGCTATGTCGTGCCCAATCTGGACGCGGCTCTTGCTCATCTGAATACGACGCTCGGCGCGCCGCGGTTCATGGTGCTGCGCGAGATCGTCGTCGAGAACGGCTGGTTCCGCGGGGCGCCGGCTACGATCAACCACAGCATGGCGTTCGGTTATGTCGGTGACGTGCAGTTCGAAGTGATCGAACCCGTTTCCGGCAAGAGCACCTATTCCGAGTTTCTCGATCGGGTTCCGGCGGGCGGCGTGCACCATCTCGGCTATTCGGTCGAAGATTACGACGCGGCGACCGCCGATCTGCTGAGCCGCGGCTATCGCCCCGTGCAGCGCGGCACCTTCGGCGACACCAAGTTCGGCTACTTCGAGACGCCCGACGATCCGGGGGTCGTTACCGAGATCGTCTATCTCGATGCGAACGTCAAAGGCATGTTCGCCAATATCAAGGCGCAAACTTTCTAGGGCAGGAAGCAGGTGCAGGCGGTTCGTCAAAGAGCGCGCCGCCCGGCAAATTCAAGGGAATGACCACATGGCGTCGAAGGCGTTAAGCACCGAAGAAATTGTGCACCAGCTGTGGGACAGACAGCAAATCAGCGACGTCATGCTCCGGTTCGGGCGGGGCCTGGACCTGCACGATTGGGACATGTACGCCGCAACGCTGACCGATCCGTTCGAGGTCGATTTCTTCGATCTCACCGGTCGTGCGCCAGCAACGACGACGCCACAGATATGGGCGCGGTTCGCCAGCGCCTGCCTGGAGCGGCTGATCGTCATGCATCAGTACTCCAACTTCCACATCAATCTGCACGGCGACCGCGCCGACGGCATTTTCTATCACGTGTCGCGGCACCGGCTGCCGAACCGGCACGGTGACGACCACTACACGCAATATGGCTGGTATGAGAACTCGTTCCGGCGCACCACGGACGGGTGGAAAATCAGCAAGCTCAAGCACTGCTTCCAGTGGTGCGACGGCAATCCGACATTGATCGACCTGTCCGACCCCGACTGGCAGGTCGCCGCCGCGGCGGTGTTCGGGACCGGCGGCCCTGCAAAGGCCTAGAGGGACGAGCATGCCCCGAAAAGGTCTTCGGCCAGTTACGAGCAGGCCTGCGCAGCGATGAGCGTGTCAAATGCGACAGATGAACCGAAGGCGGGCGTGACCCCACGAGGGTTGCCACGTTTCCGTTGGTCGGAGGATACCGGCCTGATCGTCGTGTTCATTCTGATGATCCTGGCGATCGGCATTCCGCATCCCGAATTCTTCAGCTTTGGCTCGATCAAGACGGTTCTGCGCCAGTCGGCCCTGGTCGGCATCATTGCATTCGGCATGGTCTATCTCGTGGCGATGGTGGAGATCGACCTTTCCGTCGGCGGGATATTCGCGGTGGCCAGCAGTCTGCCAGCCTTGTTGATCAAGTTTTATCATGTCGACCCGTGGATCGCGGTCGCGATCGCTCTGATCGCGGGCATTGCTCTCGGCGCGGTGAACGGAATTCTGACGAGCCTGCTGAAAGTTCCGCTCATCATCGTCTCGCTCGGCACGCTGTCCGCCTATTTCGGCCTGCACCTCATCCTGTCCGACGGCAAGGCGATCTACGGCCTGCCCAAGGACCACCCGTTCTTCCGGTGGTTCGGTAGCGACTTCCTGCAGCTGCCCGCTTCGGTGTGGACAGCAGTCGTTTGCGCGATCGTCCTGTATTTTGTCTTCACCCACACGCGGTTCGGCGCGACTGTTCGCGCCATCGGTTCGAACACGGCTGCGGCGGAATTCATCGGCGTGCGCACCGGGCTGATCCGCATCTATGCGACGGCTTTGGTCGGATTTCTGTCCGCGCTCTCCGGCATCATGACGCTTGCATACTTCAAGGCCGTCGATACGTCCTCGGGCCGCAGTCTTGGCCTCCAGGTGATCGCCGGCGTTGTGATCGGGGGAACCTCGCTCGCCGGCGGCTCGGGCACCATCCTCGGCGCGGCGCTTGGCGTTCTGATCATCACCATCATCGACAGCGGCCTCGTCTTCTACAACGTCAATCTGAACTATTCGGAATTTGTGACCGGCATCGTGATCATCGGCGCCATCGCGCTCGATCGGGTTGCGAAGCGTCGGCGTTCGCACTGAGGCTCAGGCATGTCGAAATGCCGCGGCTACACTTTTTACGACGCGCTTGTCCGAAATCGGCGGGCAGGCGTTCATCCGAACCTGATGAAAATCCGCCGCGTACCGGCGGATTAAGAACGCGAAGGGTCAAAGGGAGGTAGAGAATATGCAATCAAGACAACGCACGGGGTTGAAGAACGGCGCGCTTCGTCTTTCGCAACTTGTTCTGTTGGGCGGCGTGGCTGCCGCGGCGCTCGGTTCGCCGAGCCCAGCTGCGGCCAAGGATTCTGTGACGGTCTCCGTCGTGCTGGCGCTCGCCGCCGGCGAATGGAGCACCGAAATTCTTGCCGGCGCGAACGCCGCGGCCAAGGACCTGGGCGGCAAGGTCAAGGTCCGGGTCACCGGGCCGACGACGTTCGATCCGCAACGCCAGGCGCAGATGTTCCTCGCCGAGCTCGAGACCAAGCCGGACGTGCTGGTGGTCGTGAACGTGGCGCCGCCGCTGTTCACCCAACCCGCCGCCGAGGCGCAAGCGCGCGGCGCAAACATCGTCTGGATCAACGTTCCGCCGCTTCCTGAAGTCAAGAATCAGCTTTTCGTGGCCTCGGACGCGTTCGGCATGGGTCAGACTGGCGGAGCCATTGTGGTCTCGGCCCTGGAGAAGAGCCTCGGCAAGCCGGCCGCCGAAATCACCGGCGACGTCGTCACCGCAGTCTGCGTTCCGGGCCTGACGGTGCTGGAAAATCGCCTCGCCGGCGAAGTGGACTACCTGAAAAAGAAGATGCCGAAGATCAACGTGCTGGCGGCCTTCGATTCGAAGCCCGACCGCGAGCGGAATTTCGCGCTGTGGGATCAGGCGATCCGCAAGACGCCGAAGGCGCTCACCTATATCGATCCCTGCGAAGAGGGCGAAGAGAACATTCCGAAGATCCTGGAGAACGACAAAACCAAGGTGCCGCTGGTCTCTTACGATAGCCCGGAAGAAGTGCGGGAGGATATCGCCAATGGATTGATCACGGCGGCGGTTCCGGCAAACTTTTTCTCACAAGCCTATCTGGCCACCTACATCTCGGCGAACGCGTTGCTCAACGGCAAACCGCTGCCGCATGGCTGGGTGAAAGTGCCGACGGTCACGGTCGATAAGACCAACATCGCGGCCTATCAAAAGGCCTGGGAGAAGCCCGAGACCGGGCTGCGCGCGTTCTACAGCACGCAAATCGAATCGACGCGGGACAATCTCCCCGCGGCCTTGCCGGACCCGGATTTGTATACACACCCGGTGCAATAAGGCGCGCGTGAGTGCCGCTCCACCCGGAGCGGCACTCATTCGATCCACGAATGGGCCGCCTGTTCAATCGGCCGGCAAACAGGGAATAGCGTGTCCGTAATTTATTCCGCGCGGGGTATCAGCAAGCGGTTTGGAGCGGTGCAGGCTCTGAGCGACGTCGATTTCGACGTCGTGGACGGCAAGGTCAACGGATTGGTCGGCGCAAATGGCGCCGGAAAATCCACCTTGCTGAAGATCATTGCCGGTGCGCTGCCGCCCGACTCCGGCGAACTGAGTTTGGACGGCCGGCCGCTGGCGATGACGTCGATCACGGATGCTGCCCGCGCGGGGATTGTGATCGTTTCGCAGGAGCTCAGCCTGTTTCCGGCGCTGAGCGTCGAGGAAAATCTCCTGCTGGCGCCCGGTGGCCGGGCGTGGGGGGCGCGCCGCGCCTTCGGCCGCAAGGCGCACGACGTGCTGGCGAAGCTCGGGGTGGACACCGATCTCAAGATGCCGCTGCACCGGCTCTCGCTCGCGGACCGGCAACTGGTCGAGATCGCCCGAGCGTTGCTGCAGAATCCCCGTGTCCTCATCCTCGACGAGCCGACTTCGTCGCTGCATGTCGCCGAGGTCGAGCGTCTGCATGAGATCATCAGGAGCCTGCGCGATTCCGGCATCGGCATCGTCTATGTCAGTCATTTCCTCGAAGAGCTGTTGGAGATTTCCGACAATCTCGTCATTTTGCGCAACGGCAAGCGCGTGCCGGAAAACATTCCGTCGGGTTCCGGTCAACTGAAGGCCGTCGTGGCCGCCATGCTGGGTGAGGCCCCGGACTCGTCGATCGAGCGGGCGCAGCGATCCAGCGATACAACCAGCGCCGGCGGCGCGATCCCCGAAATCAACGTCGGCCCGCTGAGCATTCGCGGCCTCAAGGGTCCGACGAGCCTCGAGATCGAAAGCCTCGAGGTCCAGCCGGGGGCGATCATGGGCGTGGCCGGGCTCGCCGGCGCCGGGGTCGAGGAGCTTTTTGCCGTGCTGTTCGGCCTCGCCAAGCCAAAGGCGGGGCAGGTCACGCTTCCGAGCGGCGTTCCGCTGCCGACAAACACCGCGGACGTCGTCAAGGCCGGCGTTGCCTATACCCCCGCTGACCGCAAGCAATACGGGCTGACGCTCCGGCAAAGCATCGCCGAGAATGTCGTCAGCGTCCGATCGCTCACGCTGCGGCGTGACGGTTTCGTGTTCAGCGCCGAGCATTTCAATCGCATCGCGGCCGAACGCTGCCGGCAACTCGGCGTTGTCGCCGGCTCGATCCAGCAGCCGGTCGGCTCGCTGTCGGGAGGCAATCAGCAGAAGGTCGTCTTTGCCAAGTGGATCGAGGCGGCGCCGTCGCTCCTGGTGCTGGACGATCCGACGCGGGGCATCGACATCGGCGCCAAGCGCGAAATGCACCGGATCATGCGGCGTCTGGCCCGATCGGGAAGGGTCGTTTTGTTCTTCTCGAGCGATCCGGGAGAGATCGTCGCTGTATCGGACCGCGTGATCGTCTTCGTCGACGGCATATTGACGCGTGAGCTTGATGGCGAAGCGCTTACGGAGCACGAACTCGTCACCGCCATGAATACCGGCGCGGTACCGGCGGTCCAGCCGGCGGCCTGAGCAACGCGCTCGGCCGGATCGTGATTGAACCAGCGATTTGGAATCTCGGACGAAGGAGGAAGCGATGGCGGGTCTTGTCGAGGGAAAGTCGATTATCGTCACTGGCGGTGGTGGCGGTATCGGCGAAGGAATCGTTCGGGATCTGGCCACCGAAGGCGCGCGGGTCGTCGTCGCCGATGTTGATCTGGCCGCCGCGGAACGCGTCGCCAACGCAGTCCGCAAGGATGGCGGCGAGGCGATGGCGGTGCAGGTCGATGTTGTCGATCGCGCCAGCGTCCAGGCGCTGATCCAGGCGGCGGTGCGCGCTCACGGGCGGCTCGACGTCATGTTCAACAATGCCGGCGTCAGCAAAGCCGGTCTCTTTCTCGAGGCGACGGAAGCCGACTGGGCAAAGATCATGGGCATCAACGGCCTTGGCGTACTGATCGGCATGCAGGAGGCCGCAAAGCAGATGATCGCGCAGAAGACCGGGGGCAAGATCATCAATACGGCATCGATCGCCGGCAAGATCGGCGAGTCCATTGCGACGATTTATTGCGCAAGCAAGGCCTGCGTCATCTCGCTGTCCCAGGCCGCCGCGGAAGCACTTGGTCCTCACGACATCACGGTGAATTGTTTCAGTCCCGGCTTCGTGAAGACCCAGATGTGGGACCGGTTGGATAAGGATCTGATGAAGGCCGGCTATCGGGAAGAGCCGAACGCCGTCGACGATCTGGCCAAGGAAAGGGCGATCCTCGGCCGCGCCTCCACGCCTCAGGATCTGGTTGGCGCCACGACGTTTCTTGCCTCGTCGAAATCCGATTACATCACCGGCCAAAATCTCATGGTCGAGGGTGGCGTCAGGCTGGTTTAGCGGGAGCGGCGCCGTCGCGGGCTGGAGATTCGTATGAGCGAAGTCGGCACAGTGGGAACCGCGGCAACACCGGCTCCGGAGGAACTGGTCGCGCGGGCCCGCGCAATGATACCGCAGATTACCGCTCGCGCCCCGGAAGCGCGGCAGGCGCGGCGTATGCACGCCCAAACGATCAGCGAGATCGAGGCCGCGGGCTTCTTCCGCATTCTGCAGCCGGTCCGCTGGGGCGGCTACGAGATGAAGCCGCAGGTTTTTTACGACGTCCTGATTGCGCTGGCGGAAGCGGATATGTCCGCGGGCTGGGTCTATGGAGTGCTGGGCGTGCATCCGTGGCTGATGGGCCTGATGGACGATCGCGCAGTGCGCGAGGTCTGGGGCAGCGACAACACCGCACGTCTTTGCTCGTCGCTGATGCCGGTCGGCAAGGCCGAGCCGGTCGACGGCGGCTTTCGGCTGCGCGGCCATTGGCGTTTTGCGAGCGGCTGTCATCATGCGCAATGGGCGTTGCTGGGCGGCGCGGTGCAATCGGATGCCGGCGGCCCGCCGGATATCCGGCTGTTCCTGGTTCCGCAGTCCGAATATCGGATTGCGGACGCGTGGCACGTCTCGGGTCTGTGTGCCACCGGCAGCGAAGACGTCGTGGTGGAGGAGGCGTTCGTTCCCGCCTATCGAACCCGCCGCATGGAGGAAAACCTGCGGTGTGTCGGCGCGGGGCAGGCGGACAATCCTTCGCCGCTTTACAAACTTCCGTTCGGGCAGATTTTCTTTCGCGGCGTTTCGAGCCCTTCGATCGGCGCGCTTCAGGCGATGCTCAACGGCTTTGTCGCGTATTCACGCCAACGCAGCGGCCCGGCCGGAAAGGCGATCGACGATCCGGTAGGGCAACAGATTTGCGCCGAAACGACGGCCGCGATCGACGAGATGAAGCTCATCCTCCACCGGAACATGACGGTGCTGTTCGAATTCGCGCAGCGTGGCGAGATTCCGCCAATGGAGTTGCGTTACCAGTACAAGTTCCAGTCGGCTGCGACCTCCCATCGATGCGCCGAGCTTGCCGCGAGGCTGATGCGGATAACCGGTGCGGCCGGGATTTACAACGATCATCCGTTCGGTCACGCGCTCGCCGATATCAACGCCGGGCGGCAGCATATCGCCAACCAGGTCGAGATGATCGGCCGGAATTGGGGAGCGCACATGCTCGGCGGCAAGGTCGCCAACGATTTCATGTTGTGAGAACTGGTTCGGCGATTGGCAGAGTGGGAGCTGAGGCATGCCCGGGCGTTTGAAGGACAAGGTCTGCATCATCACCGGCACCGGCAGCGGCATGGGCCGCGCGGCGGCGCTTTTGTTCTGCGCCGAAGGCGCCAAGGTTGTCGGCTGCGATATCAACGTTGAAAGCGCCGAAACCACGTTGCGAGAGGCGCGGCGGGCCGGCGGGCAGATGGTATCGCTGCAACCCGCCGATCTGACGCAGCAGGACCAATGCGACGCGCTCGTCGAACTCGCGCTCAAGAGCTACGGCGGCATCGACGTCGTCTACAACAATGCCGCGACGGCCTATTTCGGCTGGATGGATCAATTCACCTTCGAGGAATTCGCCCGTACCATCGACGGCGAATTGCTGATCGTGTTCCGCTTTTGCAAGACCGTCTGGCCGCACCTCGTCGCGCGCGGTGGTGGCTCGATCATCAATGTCGCGTCCACATCTGCCAAGGTCGCCTACAAGGTGTTGCCCGGCATTGCCCATACCGCCGCCAAGGGCGGCGTGCTTGCTATGACGCGGCAGCTCGCGATGGAGGGCGGCAAGCACAACATCCGCGCCAACACGATTTCGCCCGGTCTCATCGAGACCGGCGCGACGCGGGAGTTTCTCAAACTTCCCGAGTTCCTCGGCCCCATGATGGACAAACTGATGTTGGGCCGGGTCGGCCAGCCCGAGGATGTCGCACCCGCAGCACTCTTCTTGGCCTCGGACGAAAGCTCGTTCGTGACCGGGGCCGATATCGCCGTAGATGGTGGAACGACCGCCTGGTGATTGGGCGCCGCCCGCAGCCGGGCACGCGCCGTAATGATTTTGTCTTATCGCCTCTCGCGATTGCGCGGTGTTTACCGCCGGTGTGCGTTCCGGTCCATGATCGGCTACACTTCTGCCGACCTCCGCGCACGATTCGGCAATTGGGCGCCCGCCGATGTTCCGATCCGACAACGCACCAGCCGGTGAGAGCTAGTTTGAGAACGGTCGTGCGGGTCTTCGCGATAAGCGCGGCCGCCACGCTCGGCGGCTGCTCCGAGGGTGTGCTCGATCCGAAAGGGCCGATCGCCGCGGCCGAGAAGATGATCCTCTTCAACTCACTCGGGATCATGCTCGCGATCGTCATTCCGACGATACTGGCAACGCTCGCGGTGGCGTTCTGGTTTCGCGCCTCAAACACCCGCGCCCGCTATCTGCCGGACTTTGAATATTCCGGCCGCATCGAGATGATCGTCTGGTCGATCCCGGCGATGACGGTGCTCCTGGTGGGCGGCATCGCCTGGATCGGCGCGCACGATCTCGATCCGCGCAAGCCGATCGCCGCCGCGGCGAAGCCACTGGCCGTGCAGGTCGTCTCGCTCGACTGGAAATGGCTGTTCATCTATCCCGACGACGGCATCGCCAGCGTCAATCGGCTGACGATCCCGGCCGGTACGCCGGTCAGTTTTGCGCTGACATCCTCGGGCGTCATGAACAGCTTCTTCGTGCCGCAGCTCGGAAGTCAGATCTACACCATGGCCGGCATGGTGACCCATCTCAATCTGCAGGCCGATGCGCCGGGAACCTATCCAGGATTGTCGGCGCAGTTCAGCGGGGACGGTTTTGCCGACATGCAGTTCATCGTGGACGCCGTGACCGCGGACAAGTTTTCCGAATGGGTTGCCGCGACCCGCGGCACGGGGCCGAGCCTCGATGCGAATACGTATGCCGATCTAGTGAAGCCGAGCGAAAAGGTCGCGCCGTTCACCTACCGCGCCGTGACGCCCGGACTGTTCGACAGCATTGTCAGCCCCGGGCCGGCGGCGGGTCCGTCGCACGCTGCGCGATCGACCGGACGCATGGAGGATTAAGCGTTGAACCTGCTCGGTAGGCTCAGCTGGAACGCGATCCCGTTCGATCAGCCGATCCCGATGGCCGCGTCGGTTTTGATGATCCTCGCCATCCTCCTCATCCTTGGCTGGATCGTGCTGAAAGGGTATTTGCCGTATCTGTGGCGGGAATGGATTACGTCCGTCGATCACAAGCGTATCGGCGTGATGTATTGCGTGTTGGCGCTGGTGATGCTGCTCCGCGGCTTCACCGATGCGATCATGATGCGCTCCCAGCAGGCGGTCGCTGTCGGCGGATCGCAAGGCTACCTTCCGCCGGAGCATTTCGACCAGATCTTCTCGGCGCACGGCACCATCATGATCTTTTTCATGGCGATGCCGTTCGTGATCGGGCTGATGAATTTCGCCATACCGCTGCAACTCGGCGTGCGCGACGTGGCGTTTCCGACCCTGAACTCGGTGAGCCTGTGGCTCGCCGCGTCGGGCGTGCTTCTCGTCAACGCTTCGCTGTTTATCGGCGAGTTCGCGAAAACCGGCTGGGTCGCGTATCCGCCGCTCAGCGAGCTGCAATACTCGCCCGGCGTCGGCGTCGACTATTATCTCTGGGCGTTGCAAATCTCCGGCATCGGCACGCTCATGACCGGAATAAATTTTGTCACCACCATCCTGAAAATACGCGCACCCGGAATGAGCTACATGCGCATGCCGGTGTTTTGCTGGACCGGGCTTGCGGCGAACCTGCTGATTGTCGCCGCCTTTCCCGTCCTCACCGCGACATTCGCGATGCTGCTGCTCGACCGCTATCTCGGCTTTCACTTCTTCACGGTCGGCGGCCAGGGCAATCCGATGATGTACGTGAATTTGTTCTGGGTCTGGGGCCACCCGGAGGTCTACATTTTGATCTTGCCGGCGTTCGGCGTTTTTTCGGAAGTCATCTCCACCTTCTCAGGCAAGCCGCTGTTCGGCTATCGCTCGATGGTCGCCGCAACGATGGCGATCTGCGTCCTTTCGTTCTTGGTCTGGCTGCATCACTTCTTCACCATGGGCGCCGGCGCCGACGTCAATGGCTTCTTCGGCGTGATGACCATGATCATCGCCGTGCCGACCGGAGTGAAAATATTCAACTGGCTGTTCACGATGTATGGCGGCCGAGTCAGGTTTTCGGTGCCGGTCCTCTGGTCGCTTGGTTTCATGGTGACGTTCGTAATCGGTGGCATGACCGGCGTGCTGATGGCCGTGCCGCCGGCCGACTTTCAATTGCACAACAGCCTGTTTCTGGTGGCGCACTTCCACAACGTCATCATCGGCGGCACCGTGTTCGGCGTGATGGCGGGCTATAATTACTGGTTCCCCAAGGCGTTCGGCTTCACTCTCGACGAACGCTGGGGCAGGGCCTCGTTCTGGTGCTGGCTGATCGGCTTCTATCTCGCCTTCATGCCCCTCTACGTGCTCGGCCTGATGGGCATGACCCGGCGCATGCAGCACTACGGCGATCCGCATTGGCAGCCCTGGCTGCTGGTTGCGGCGGCCGGTGCAGCCGTCGTTCTTCTCGGCATCGTCTTTCAGATCGTCCAACTCGTCGTTTCGATCCGCACCCGCGAACAACGCCGCGATCTGACCGGCGATCCGTGGAACGGCCGCACCCTGGAATGGTCCACGCCATCGCCGCCCCCGGCCTGGAATTTTCCGGTGCTGCCACGGGTGACGGGCAGGGATGCCTATTGGCAGATGAAACAAATTGCGCGGCGCGAACGAGCTGAAACGGTACAAGGCGTTGCGTACCGGCCGATCGAGGTGCCCGCCAACAGCGCGACCGGCTTTGTCACCGCATTTTTTGCCGTCGTCGCCGGCTTTGCGCTGATCTGGCATATCTGGTGGATGGCCTGCCTCGGCGTATTGGGCGCGCTTGCAACCGCGCTGATCTTTGCCTTTCGCAGCGTCGAGGAAATCGAAATACCCGCCGCGGAGATTGCGCGGGTTGATCGGGCGTACCGGAGCGAGGTCGCCCCATGAGCATTGCGGTCGAAACATTCGATGGGCCGCTTGACGCTCCCGCCGACACGGAAGGTGGACCCGAGCCGAAGCATGTCGTCGTCGCCTTCGGTTTCTGGATCTTTCTGCTCAGCGATATTGTCATGTTCTCGGCACTGTTCGCCACCTACGCCGTTCTCTTGGGGGCGACCGCCGGGGGGCCGACCGGAGCCGAGTTGTTCAACCAGACCAGGGTCGCCATCGAAACCGGCTGCCTGCTGGCATCAAGCTACACATGCGGACTGATGTCGCTGGCGATCCGTGCGGAGCGACGCGTCGCCACGTATCTGGGCGCTGCCATCACGTTCGTGCTGGGTCTCGCGTTCCTGTCGCTCGAGATCAACGAATTCGCGGGGATGATCGCACGCGGTGCGACGCCGGACCGCAGCGCTTTCCTTTCTGCCTTCTTCACCCTCGTGGGCTGCCACGGGCTCCACGTCACGCTCGGGCTGCTTTGGCTGGCGGTGATGATGGTCCAGGTCGCAGTCAAGGGTTTCAGCGCTACGGTTCAGCGCCGCCTGGTCTGCTTCAGCCTGTTCTGGCACGCGCTGGATATTATCTGGGTTGCCCTGTTTACCGTCGTCTACCTAATGGGAGTGCGGTGATGAGCCTGACGAGAGACGATCGCGCGTCGAGCGGCAGCGCGCAGCCTCCTGAACGACAGGAAATCATTTCCGGCTTGCTCATCTACACGACCGGGCTGGTGCTGGCCGTCATTCTCACCGCGACGTCGTTTTGGGCGGCGAACACCTCGGTGCTCTGGGCGCCCGGAATACCACTCGGGCTGGCGGTTCTCGCCATCGCCCAGATGGGCGTCCATCTGGTGTTCTTTCTTCACATCACGACCGGCCCGGACAACACCAACAACGTTCTGGCGCTGGCGTTCGGCATCCTGATCGTCACCCTCGTGGTGGCGGGGTCGCTCTGGATCATGACCAATCTCAACGACAACATGATGCCGATGGAAAACATCATGAACCTGCATATGCAGCGCTGAGCGGAGGCCATCCCGGCCAACGGACCCCGGGGTAGGACCAGCCGGGCGCGTGGGCATTCAGGCACCCGCAAAGGCCATTTGCAGCGCTTTTGCGCGCCTGCGCATTCATGTATCTTGTTTTTTGACGAAGACGCATTTGGTCGGAAACGCGGCTGGGGCCTTATTCCGATCGTGCGTGGGGACCTGCGCGGGGACGTGACGAACGATGTGGGGTCGTAAAAGCAAATCCGCGGCGCCGGCACGTGAGGCCGAGACTGCCTCGCCGCTGAAGCAGGCGATGCATCAGGCGCGCATCGAGGCGGCGGAGCGCACGAGCGTCGTCGTCGATCTGCACGACGCGGAAGTCGCCCGTCTTGAACTCCTCAACGAAGCGCTCGATCCGCTGTTTGCCGAGATTCCGCCCGAGGTAGACCTGTTCGATCGCGGCGTCAGTCGCGGCGACACGCCACGGCTGTGGATCGACGCGGTGGCCCATGTCGCCATGGGCCGCGACAAGCGCATCTACCGGTTCCTCCACGATACCCGCGTCGGCCGCCGGGTCTTCGCTGAATCCTACGAGATCGCCGATATCGTGAAAGCGGTCACCGGCTACGTCGCGCGCCGTCTCATCGAGCGGCAGCGCGCGCTGGACGAGGATCCTGAATTCATCACACGCATCGGCCGGCCCGAGGCCGCGCGTGCGCGCCGGCGCTGGCGCCGCCGTGGCTGGGGCACGCTGGCGCTCGGCTTCGTGCTCGGCGTGATCGCGCTGCTGCTTGCGGGCCTGCTGCTGGGAAGCCGCATGTAGCGACGGGCCGCGCATCAGGTCGGCGGAATCAGGATTTGCCGCGCTACCTCGCTGACACCACCGCCCGGCGTGCGCTGGCGTCCTATCAGTTCGCAGCGCCAATTTCCGGCTTCGCCTTCAATGTGGAACAGGTTGTAGCCTCCGGCGTCTTCGTGACCATGCGGGACGCTGGCCGATGCCGATGGCGCTCCGACGATGGGGATCGGCTTCTCCGGGCTGTCGAGCCAGATCGGCGCGCGACGGTGATCGTGCCCGTGGATGACGAGTTCGGCGCCCTGCGCTGCCAGGACGCGGTGAAGTCCCTCAGCATCGATCAGACGCCGAAGATGCCTGCTGGGTGCCGTCACCAGCGGGTGATGGACCAGTACGATGCGGAATGCGCCACGCGTCGCCTCCAGAAGTCTCGCCAGGCGGGATAACTGCTCCTGACCGAGTTCGCCGGTCGCCATGAACGCGCCGGTCGGTAGCGCCGACGAGAGCGCGATCAGTGCGACGGGTCCGCGGCGGCGCAGGAATGGGAACGTGCCGCTCGGCGCGCCGTCGTCGCCGCGCATGTAGTCGGTCCAGTACGCCGCGGGGCCGCCGCTCGCTGCCCGGACGTAGGCGTCGTGATTGCCGGGGATTACGGTGACGTCGTGCGGAGAGCCGAGCCGTTCGAGCCAGGTCCGCGCCAGCGCGTATTCCGTGGGCAGGGACAGATTCACGAGGTCGCCGGTCACCGCGATGTGGTCGGTCTTGATCGCGTTGAGATCGCGGACGATGGCATCGAGAACCTCGACGCGATGGATATATTTGCGGCCGCGTTGCCAGTTGATGAAACCGAGCCCGCGCTTGCCGGCAAGCTCTATGAGCTTCGGACGCAACGCCAGATGCAGGTCGGACAACTGGGCAAGAAGGAACATCGCCGGATCATGATACGCGAATCGTGCGGCGAACAATGGCCCGTCGCTGCGAATTGCCGACGGATCACGAACTGCCGATGAGGATGCCGGCCAGAAAGACGAGGACGCCGCCGACGACGATCTGGAATGCGGCCTGCAGGAACGGCGTGTCCATGTAGCGGGTGCGGATCCACGAGATCACGGCGAGTTCCACCGCGACGACAGCGAAGGCGACGACGGTTGCGGCGTAGAAATGCGGAATGAGATAAGGCAGCGTGTGGCCGAGCCCGCCGATGGTGGTCATGGCGCCGCATACCAGGCCGCGCACCAAAGGCGCGCCGCGCCCGGTGAGCGATCCGTCATCGGACAGGGCCTCGGCAAACCCCATCGAGATGCCGGCGCCGACAGCCGCCGCAAGGCCGACGAGGAAAGTCGACCAGGTATCGCGGGTGGCGAAGGCGGCTGCGAACAGTGGCGCCAGCGTCGAGACGGAACCGTCCATGAGACCGACCAGCCCCGGCTGGACGTATTGCAGCAAGAACATGCGCCGCGCGGTTTCGTCCTCGGCGGCGCGCGCGTTCGGCGCAAGATTTTCGCCGAGTTCCTGGGCGAGCTTTTCGTGCTTTTCCTCGGCGGCGGCGAGGCGCGTGAGCATCTCGCGCACGGCGTCGTCGTGCGTGGTCTCGGCGGCGCGCCGGTAAAACCGCGCCGTTTCGTATTCCATCTGTGCGGCGAACTTGCGCACCGCGTCGAGCCCGAGCGGCCGGTTGAGCCAGATCGGGTGACGTGCGACGAAGCCCTTTACGTCCTGCCGGCGTATCAGCGGCAGGAATTCACCGAACTTCTTGCGGTGGAGATCGAGCAGCATGTCGTGGTGCTCGATCTCCTCCCTGGCCATCGCGTCATACATCGCGGCGGTGTCCGGGTAGGAGGCGCGCAGCCCATCGGCGAACGAGCGGTAGATGCGGCTGTCCTCGTCCTCGTTGGAAATCGCGAGCGCGAGCACTTCCTGCTCTTTCAAGTCGGAAAAGCTTTTCACGGGGGGAGCCTCGCAGGACAATATTAGAATTCTTCTAAACTATATCGAAGGCGAATGGGCAAGATGTTTTCGCCGGCCCCAAAGGCGGCGATCGGGGAAAATTCCGATGGTTCGGTAAAATGGAATTGCGCGGCGGCACGGTGAGGCGGAAAAGACCGTATGCAGCTTGAAATGCTTCGCCGTCCCTTCGAACCGGCCCTCCGCCGCGTCCTTCATTTTTACTGGCGGTTTGCGCGCGGGCTTACCATCGGCGTGCGTGGCATGGTCATCGACGGGGCGGGGCGGGTTTTCCTCGTCAAGCATAGCTATGTCGCCGGCTGGCACTTGCCGGGCGGCGGCGTCGAAGCCGGTGAAACGCTCGCCACCGCGCTGACGCGCGAATTGCGGGAAGAGGGCAACATCGAGCTTGCCGAGCCGCCGGTTTTCTTCGCCATCTATTTCAACATGCGCGCCTCGCGGCGCGATCACGTCGCGCTTTATCTGGTGCGCTCGTTTCACCAGAGCGCTCCGCCGCAACCGAACAGCGAAATCGTCGCGCACGGCTTTTTTTCGCCAAATGCGCTCCCGGAGGATACGACCCTCGCGACGCGGGCGCGCATCGCCGAGGTACTGGAAGGCCGCGTTGCCGCTGAGATCTGGTAAGCCGCCGCGCAAATTGATTGAACACCAATCAACGCCATCTCACGTACCACCGCGTCATTTGGTCGTACGCGTTCCCGCGCCTCGCAACCAACCGATCCGGCACGCGTTGACCTCGTAGCGGCCCGGGGGCGGAACACGAAGGAGATGACGATGCGGAAAAGGATTCTTGCGGTCGCGACCGCGCTCGCTCTCGGCGCTGTGACGATGTCGACCGGCGCGATGGCCTTCGGTCATGGCGGCGCACATGCCGGCGGCGTGGTCGGTGGCCATTTCGCTGGCGCAGCGCGCGCCGGCGGCGTCGGAGGTGCGCACTGGAACGGCGGCGGCGGTCATTGGGCCGGTGGCGCCAGGAACGGCAACTGGCGCGGGCCCGGCGCGGTGGGATTGGGAGTCGGGATCGGCTTGGGGTTAGGTAGTCTCTACGCCTACGCCGACGATCCGTACGCCAACGGTTACTGCGCCTATCCGTACTACAACGGCTACGCCTACGCCTGCGGCGGCCCGAAACATTACGGCTGGTAAGGGCTTCGGCTGATCATCGGCCGGTCGCAAGTCATTCGAAAATTGCCGCGCCCGATCGGGGCGCGGCAATTTGATTTTCAACGCCAGCGCGCGTTCAGCCGAACCGGCCGCGATCGTGCGGCGCTGCAAAGTCGAGGAGAGGTCCAATCGGGACGATGCCGGTTGGATTCACATGGCGGTGGCTGCCGTAATAATGCCGCTTGATGTGATCGAGATTGACGGTCTCGGCAACGCCCGGCACTTGATAGAGATCGCGAAGATAGTTCGAAAGATTCGGATAATCGATGATGCGCCGCAAGTTGCATTTGAAATGGCTGTAATAGACCGCATCAAATCGAACGAGCGTGGTGAACAGCCGCCAGTCCGCTTCGGTTTGCGGTCCGACAAGGAAACGTTGCCGCGACAGCCGCTCCTCCAGCTTGTCGAGCGTGCCGAAAAGCGCCCAGGCGGCTTCTTCGTAAGCGGCCTGCGTCGTGGAAAAGCCTGAGCGATAGACGCCGTTGTTGACGGTCGGATAGATGATATCGTTGATAGCGTCGATTTCTTCGCGCAGGTCGGCGGGATAATAATCGGTGCGGACGTCGGTGAAGGCGTCGAACGCCGAGTTGAGCATGCGGATGATTTCGGACAATTCGTTGTTGACGACGATGCGCTGCTGTTTGTCCCACAGGACCGGCACGCTGGCGCGGCCGGTGTAATGCGGATCGCCGAGGACATAGATGTCGGCGACGGTGGGCTCGCTGTTGACGGTGTCGAGCGTGGCGCCCGGCTCGGTGCCGAATTCCCAGCCTTTCTTGCCGAACAGCGGCACGGTTATGGAAACCGAGATCACATCCTCCAGCTTTTTGAGCTTTCGGAAGATCAGCGTGCGATGGGCCCACGGGCAGGCCAGTGAAACGTAAAGATGATAACGGCCGCGCTCAGCTGGGAAACCGCCTTTGCCGATCGGGCCGGGGCTGCCGTCGGCGGTGATGTAATTGTGGAACGCGGTGGCCTTGCGGATGAAATGACCGTTCGTGCTGCGCGAGCCGAACTCCTTGCCGGTGCTGTCCTCTTGCCAGGCGCCGTCGACGAGCAGTCCCATTCTCGATCTCCGCTGATGTCCGCGTGGTCGCGAAACCCCCGTATCGCGAACCGTATGTAGTCATTTCCACCGGCCGCGCGACAGGCACAAATTTGTTAGTGTCCTTTCCGGCCACACTTCGTACGAGAGACTAGGCGCCGCGCCATGACCGAGATTTCCCTGACCATCCTGCCGGAAACGGCCGCCGATGCGCCGGCGATCGACCGTCTGCACGAGCGCACATTCGGTCCGGGGCGCTTCGCCAAGACCGCCTATCGTTTGCGCGAGGAAGTGCAGCACAGCCGTGAGCTTTCCTTCACCGCGCGGATCGGCACGCTGCTGATCGGTTCAGTCTGGCTGTCGCCGGTGCGCATTGGAGAGGCGAGAGCCTTGTTGCTCGGGCCGCTTACGGTCGAGCCGACGTTTCGCGAGCGCGGGGCCGGACAGGCGTTGATCGTCCGCGCACTCGACGAGGCCCGCGCCAGGGGGCACCGGCTGGTGATCCTGGTCGGCGATGAGGCGTACTATGGAAAATGCGGCTTCAAGCGCATTCCGCCTGGTCGCGTCGCGATGCCGGGCCCGGTCGATCCCGGACGGCTCCTCGTCGCGGAGCTTGCCGACGGCGCCTTTGACGGCATATCGGGACCGATCCGCGCTGAATGGGAAAAGGCGCCGCGGCCGGCCTGATCGCGCCTCACACCGCTGCTCCGGCCGGGTTTACCGGCCTTCGCGCGCCCAGGCTCCGGCGAGACTGCCGAGAAGCAGCAGGAGACCGAGGAAGCCCGCAAAAACCGGCAGGACCCCGATCCCCCGCACCACGCTGGCGTCGCGCATTTTGAGGCCGATCCAGTCGTCGCCCTTGAAGGTGTCGCCGGAGCGCACCGCGAGAATGCGCGGCACGCTGACGCCGCCGCCTTCGTCGAGGCGGCGCGAATCGCCGCCAGTCGCAGCGGTGATGGCTGCGAGGGGCTCGGTTGTGGATGTCACTTCGGCGAACTCGCGCGGATTGGCCGGACCGAGATTGACGAGTGCGGTGAGCTTGCCGTCGGTGGCGCGCCACAGCCCGAGCTCGTTCACGGTGACGCTGGCTTCCCATACGCCGGGATCGGTCGGCTTCAGCTTGAGCGCGCGATTGGCGCCCGAGGGCGACGTCAACGTCACCTCGGCGGCATCCTCCGCCATCGTCTGCCGCCGCACCAGGAGCTGATGACCGCTGACCGTCAGCCGCAGCGATTCTTCCTCGAGCTCCGGTTCCTTCATCAGCCAATGCGAAAGCCGGCGCAGCAGATCGAGATGCGGGCCGCCGCCCTCGAAGCCGCGCGCCCAGAGCCACAACTGATCGGACAGCAGCAGCGCCACGCGCCCTTCGCCTTCGCGCGAAAGAATGAGCAGCGGCTTGTCGTCGGCGCCCTGCATCACCGCCGTGCCGGTGTTCTTTCTCGCGTCGACAAGCCGGAACCACTCGCTCCAGTGCGGCGGATCTTCAGCGGAGCCGTCGAGGTCGCGGGTCACCGGGTGGCGCTTGCCGAGCTCGGTGAGGCGTGCGCGGAAGCTACGTTCGGTGACACGGCCGCTCGGCTCGGCCGGCAGGATCGCGTCGAGCGGCGTGCGCCAGATGCTGGTCTGGCTGGCGTAATCCGGACCGGCCGCCACCAGCACCGCGCCGCCATCGCGCACGTAGCGGGTGATGTTGTCGAAATAGATCATCGGCAGCACGCCCTGCCTGGCGTAGCGGTCGAAGATAATGAGCTGGAACTCGCCGATCTTCTGCTGGAACAGTTCGCGCGTCGGAAACGCGATCAGCGACAATTCATTGATCGGGGTGGCGTCCTGCTTTTCCGGCGGGCGCAGGATGGTGAAGTGCACGAGATCGACCGAGGCATCCGACTTGAGCAAATTGCGCCACGTCCGCTCGCCGGCATTCGGTTCGCCGGAGACGAGAAGGACACGCAGCTTGTCGCGCACGCCGTCGATGTTGACGACAGCGCGATCGTTGACCGGTGTAAGCTCCCCGGCGAGCGGCGCCGCTTCGATCTCGACGATATTTGGCCCGCCATGCGGGATCGGGATATCGACACGCTGTGGCGCGCCGATCGGAACCGTGCGCGTTTCCACGACCTCGCCGTCGCGGCGGATCGTCACCAACGCGCTCCGCTCGTTCGCGCCCTGATCCTCCACCTGATAGGTGATGGTCTGGGTCTGGCCAACGATGCCGAAGCGCGGCGCGGCGATCAGGGCGACCCGGCGGTCCCGCTCGTTCCGCACGCCCGTGATCAGCGCGTGAACCGGCGCCGCGAAGCCGAGCGCGCCGGCTTCCGCGGGTATATCGTGCACGCGTCCGTCTGTAATCATGATCGCGCCGGCGATGCGGTCGGCGGGAACGTCGGCAAGCGTCGATCCGAGCGCAGTGAACAATCGCGTTCCGTCGGTCTCGCCGTCCGATTGGCCGGCCTCGACCACTCGCACATCGAGTCCGGGAATGCGGCTCAACCGGCCGACGATCGCCGCGCGCGCTTCCTCGGTCTGCCGCATGCGGTCGCCGAAATTCTGGCTCGGACTTTTATCGACTACGACCACGGCGACCGAGCTGAGCGGGTCGCGATCCTCCCGCGTCAGCGAGGGGTTGGCGAGCGCAAGAACGATGAGCGCCAGACCGGCAGCGCGGATCGCCGCGCCGGGGCTGCGCGTCACGAACAGCAGCAAGGAAAGGACGCTGGCGACCGCCAGCGCGGCCCAAAGAATCTGGACACTGACGAGAGGTGCAAACGCGATACCGAAGTTCACGTTCGTCCTCCTATTGCCCGAGCCGTTCGAGCAGGGCCGGTACGTGCACCTGGTCCGCTTTGTAATTGCCGGTCAGCGTGTACATCACGATGTTGACGCCGGCGCGGAAGGCAAGGTCGCGCTGGCGCGGCTCGCCTTCGACCATCGGGAGCATTGGCTGTCCGTCGGGCTGCACCGCCCAGGCGCCGGCAAGATCGTTCGAGGTG
The DNA here is from genome assembly GCA_963850245.1 of uncultured Alphaproteobacteria bacterium. GTDB lineage: Bacteria > Pseudomonadota > Alphaproteobacteria > Rhizobiales > Xanthobacteraceae > BOG-931. The sequence continues at coordinate 155,140 of CAWKLA010000012.1, forward strand.
ATGATGATCGAGGAGACGCCGTCGCCGGCGCGAACCGGCCGGCCCGAGGTTTCGTCCTCCTCGCCCGAAGTCGGTAAAGCCTCGACCCAAAGCTGCCCGGAATTGAAGCGGCCGGGGAAGTCGCGCAACAGGTAGAAGGTCTTGGTGAGAACGTGGTCGCGCGGCACCGGCTCAAGCTCGGGAATGTCGAGCGAGGTAAGAATCTTGCGCAGTTCCAGCATCCCGGGGCTGCGCGTTTCGCCGCCGGCGCCGGGCGGAGCGACCATGGCGTCGCGGGTATCAAACAGCACCGTCCCGCCCTGTTTCATGTAGGCGTCGATGCGCTTGAGTGTTTGCTCGCTGGGGCGCGCCGCGCCGGGCACGATCGGCCAATAGATCAGCGGATAAAACGCGAGTTCGTCGCGGGCGATATCGAGCCCGATCGGCTCGCCCGCCTCCAGCGCGGTGCGCTGGGCGAGAAACAGCGTCAGCCCGCCTAATCCGGATTTGCTGATCGCATCGACGTCGCGGTCGCCGGTGATGACGTAGGCGAGCTTGGTCTCCAGCGCCGAGCGCGGCACTTCTGTGCTGGACGCACCGTCGGCGCGCGCGTGCGGCACGGTCGCGGACAGTGCGAACAGGATGATTGCCGCCGCGCCCGCGCGCGAAAAGCGCGGCAGCACCCTGCCGATGCCGCCGCCGAGATAAAGAACAATCAGCGTGTCGAGCAGCAAAAGGCCGAGCGCGGTGAGAAGGACAGGCCCGCGAAGATCCTTCGGTTCGGTCTTCCGGTAGATCTCGCGGCTCGCATTGCCCAGCGGCGAGAAATCGAGCTGCGTCAGCCGGTCGCTGGCCGAAAGGGTGTTGACCGCCAGCAGGTTTTCCGGCGGACCGTAAAATCCAGGTGGGTGATCGGCCGTCGCGCTCGCCGAATAGTCCGTCGGCACCGGGCGAGCGGTTGCGGACGGAGCAACGAAGCTGCCGAAGCCGTCAAGCACGCGGGTCGGCGCGACCGAGTCGTGCACGGTAGTGGTCTTCTTGTCGGATGCGTCGGCGACGGCGGCGCTGGTGCCGGCAAGCGCGACGATGCGCTTGAGCATCTCCACGAACGCGCCGGACAGCGGCAGGTCGGACCATCGCGTGTCGCCGGTGACGTGGAACAGTACGATCAAGCCTTTGCCGTGCCGCGCGGCGGTGACCAGCGGGGTGCCGTCGGCGAGCGTCGCCCAGGTATTTTCGGTGAGCGCGGCGTCGGGCTCGGCCAGCACTTGCCGACTGACGGTCACGTCGGTCGGCACGGGCATGCCGTTGAACGGGCTTTCGCGGCTGAACGCGGCCAGCGGTTGCGGCTTGTCCCAGCTCAAGCTGCCGCCAAGGATGCGGCCGCCGCGCCGCAAGCGTACCGGAACCAGATCGTCGTCGGACGCCGCCAGCCGCGGGCCGGCGAAACGCACCAGCACGCCCCCGTCGTCGATCCAGCGCGTGAGGCGATCGCGCGCTTGCCCTGCGACGTTGCCGACGTCGGCGAGGATCAACATCGGCAGATGCTGATCGAGAAAATGCGTGACGGCCTCGGCCGGCGACTCGCCCTGGGCCAACCGCACGTCGGCGAACGGGCCGAGCGCCCGAGCGATATAATAGCTCGACGACAATAACGGCTGCGAGGTGTCAGCCGTGGCGCCGGATACGATGCCGACGGTGCGCCGCCGCCAGCGTTTGTCGAGGAGTTGCACCGCGCCGGCCGAGTGTTCTCCGCCAATCTCGATGCGCGCGATGTCGTTGCGAATCTCGACCGGAAGGTCGAACTGCGCTTCGGCTTCGCGATCCTCCGGCTTGAAAGCGAATGTCGCTTCGCCGAGCGGCAGGCCCTTAAGGTCCAGCGCGCGCAACGTTCCGGCCTCGGCGCCGCCGGTGGCGGCTCGCAATACTTTCACGCTCAGCGCGCCGGCGGCGTTATCGGCGCCCGTGAGCGCGCGCGGGCCGGCGATGCCGCCGGAAACGATCGTGATCGGCCGCGTGTCGAGCATCGGCGCCAGCGCTTTGACAAAATCGGCGCCGCGACCGAGATCGATTGCGTCGGACAGCCAGATCACCTCGACGTCGCGCGTCGCGGCCAAAAAACGTCCGATGGCGGGAAGCGCCTCGGTACGATCGACGGTGTGCGGCTTCGGTTTTATTTGTTGCAGCCGCACGCGGGCCGAACCTGCCGGGGCGAAGGAAATGTCCCGCGTTCCCTCCGAGATCGGAATGACCGCGACCGCGCGGTGATCGCTCTCGGCGCGGGTGATGATGTCGTCGGCCGTGCGCAGGCGCGCATCCCAGGTGCCGGCCGCCGGCCAGCCGTCATCGATGAGGATGGCGACCGGTGCGCGCGACGTCATCGTCGTCAGCGGCGGATTCCACAGCGGACCGGCCGCGGCGACGATGACAAGGCCGGCAAGAAGCAGCCGCAGCAGCGTGAGCCACCAAGGGGTCCGCGCCGGCGTTTCTTCCCTGGGCGCGATCTGGAGAAGGAGCCGGGTCGGGGGAAAGTCGATGCGGCGAGGCCGCGGCGGGATCAGCCGCAGCAGCAGCCACAGCGCCGGCAGCGTCACCAGCGCGATCAGGACCAGCGGTTCGGCGAAGCCAAGCGGGAGACCGGCAATCATGCCGTCACCCCGGATTCGACCGGCACGCGCGAAAGCGTCTCGGCCGCCACAACGCTGCCGATGCGGCTATGCAGGGCGAGCAGGAGGTCGCTCGCCGGCCGGTCGGTGCGGTGGATGGTGAAGCTCCAGGCGATGCGATCGGTCTCGGCGCGGATCTCGGCGCGGTGGCGCCGCACGCGCTCGGCATAATCGGCGCGCCAGGTCTGCGCCCGGCCGGCAGTAATGCGGCCGCCGCCTTCCGGCTCCACGAATTCAATGCGGCCCCAGTATGGAAACGTCTCTTCCGCCGGATCGACGATTTGCACGACGTGGCCGCGCGCACCGCTGCTGGAAAGCTGCACGATCGTGCGCCGCACGTCGGCGATGTCGCTCCACAGATCGGAGAGCAGAACAATCTCGGCGAGCGGCGAAGGAGAGAAATTCGGCGGCAGACTACCGCGCTCGCTGCGATCATGGACAATCGCCTGCGCCATGCGGTCGATGATGTTGCGGCTGCCGGTCGGCCGCATGAGGCCCGGAATCCCCACGCGCTCGCCGCCTTCGACCAGAACTTCGGCGAGCGCCAGCGCGACGACGAGCGCGCGGTAAAGTTTGGTGTCGCGCACCAGCGGCGAGGCGAACGCCATTGACGGCGAGCGATCGGCCCAGATCCAGACGGTGTGCGCGGCTTCCCATTCCAGTTCGCGAACGTAAAGATGATCGTCGCGCGCCGAGCGCCGCCAGTCCACGCGCGATGCCGGTTCGCCGGAAACGAAGCGGCGGTATTGCCAGAAATTCTCGCCGGGTCCGGCGCGGCGGCGGCCGTGCAGGCCGTGGATCACCGTAGCGGCGACGCGCCGCGCTTCCAGGATCAGCCGCGGCATCGTGGCGGCGAGTGTCCGTCCTTCGCCGACCGCACGTTGCGCCGCCGAGCGGTCGTGGTCGGAGGTGCGCCTTTCTTCGGCGGCCATTCCGTTATCCGATCCGCGCTTTCAGGCGCCCGATCACACCCTCGATGGTTTCGCCCTCTGCGCGCGCGGAGAAGGTGAGCGCCATGCGGTGCTTGAGCACCGGCTCGGCGAGATCGAGCACGTCGTCGACGGACGGCGCCAGCCGCCGGTCGAGCAGCGCGCGTGCGCGCACTGCTAGCATCAGCGATTGGCTGGCGCGGGGCGACGGTCCCCAGGCGATCTGCTTCGCGGCTTCACCGCCTTCGGGTCCGGGCCGCGCCGAACGCACCAGCGCCAGGATGGCCTCGACGACGGATTCGCCGACCGGCAGTCGCCGGACCAAGCGCTGCGCCGTCATCAAATCCTCGGCGCTCATCGCCGGCTTGGCCCGCGTCTCGTCCGCGCCGGTTGTCTCAAACAGAATCCTCCGCTCCGCGGCGCGGTCGGGATAGTCGACGTCGATCTCCATCAGGAAGCGGTCGAGTTGCGCTTCAGGCAGCGGATAGGTGCCTTCCTGCTCGAGCGGGTTCTGGGTCGCGAGCACATGGAACGGACGCGGCAGATCGTGGCGCACGCCTGCAACCGTGACATGCTGTTCCTGCATTGCTTGCAGCAGCGCCGACTGGGTGCGCGGGCTGGCGCGATTGATCTCGTCGGCCATCAGCAGCTGGGCGAATACCGGGCCGGAGATGAAGCGAAAGCTTCTCTTGCCGGCCTGGCTTTCTTCCAGCACTTCGGTGCCGAGAATGTCGGATGGCATCAGGTCAGGCGTGAACTGGATGCGCCGCGCGTCGAGACCAAGCACGGTGCCCATGGTCTCGACCAGTTTGGTTTTCGCGAGACCCGGCACGCCGAGAAGCAGCGCGTGGCCGCCGGACAGGATGGTGACGAGCGCCTGCTCGATGACCTTCTCTTGTCCGAAGATGACCGCTCCGATCGCTGCCTTGGCCGCACGGACGTGATCCGCGCTGGATTCGGCCGCGCGGACGATCATGTCTTCGAGCTTTTCGAGCCCGTCTCCGCCGACAGCAGCCATTGCGTTAACTCCGTTTCTTGCGCCGCATTTGCGAGCAAATCAAATTCGCGTCACGCAAACGAACAAATGTACCCGCCTTTGCACCGATATTTCGCGATGCAATATACGCGCCAGTGGCGGACGGCAGATTTTGCGTCAATTCTTTCATTCACCGGGAACACAAACTAAATCTGGCACGGGATGGTCGCCGGTCGGCGATCACGATCCCGCGAGCGATGCTGCCCCCGGACGTAATGTCCATGCGTGCAGGTTCAAGGCAAACCATGGCGAAGGAAGGGCAATCCGGACTGGAGGCGATCACGGGCGCGCTAGGCCGGGCGGCCGCCGAGGGCAGGGGGCCGCCGCCGGTCGAGCAGTGGAACCCGCCTTTCTGCGGCGATCTCGACATGCGCATCGCCGCCGACGGCACGTGGTTCTACCTGAAGACCCCGATCGGGCGGCCGGCGCTGGTGAAGTTGTTCGCCTCGGTGCTCAAGCGCGAAGGCGATAAATACTTTCTCGTCACGCCTGTGGAAAAGTGCGGCATCGTGGTCGACGATGCCCCGTTTCTGGCGGTCGAGCTTGCCGTCGAAGAATCAGCCGCCGGCCGGGAGCTGAATTTCCGCACCAATGTCGACGACTGGGTCCAGTGCGGGCCGCCGCATGCGCTGCGCTTCGAGCCGCAGGCCGGCACCGGCGGTCTCAAGCCTTACCTGCATGTCCGCCGCGGGCTGTGGGCGAAAGTGACGCGGGCGCTGTTCTTCGATCTTGTCGAGCTTGGCGAGGAGCGCGAGGTTGAGGGTAGGGCTATGTTCGGCGTCGCGTCGCGGGGCGCATTTTTTGCCATGGCGCCGGCCGATCAGGTGAGGGACTTTGAGTGAACGAACAGAGCGCGCCGCTGCGACGAACGGTCGCCGATGGATTTTTTGATCGCGCGCGAGCGCGACTGACGCTGGAAGTGCCGCCGTCGCTGACCGACCCGCAGGCGCAGGGCGCGCGCGGCGATCTCGATCTCAACCCGTCGATGTGGGAGCTCGCCGGCGTCGTCGCCACCAAACCGGCTGCAGTTCTCATCCCCGTCGTCGATCGCGCCGCGCCGACAATTCTGCTGACGATCCGCACCAAAGAACTGGCGAGCCATGCCGGGCAGATCGCGTTTCCCGGCGGCAAGATCGACCCCCACGACGAGAGCCCGGTCGCCGCGGCGTTGCGCGAGGCCAAGGAGGAGATCGGGCTGGAGCCGACCCTGATCGAGCCGCTCGGCTATCTCGATCTCTATTTGACGTTTTCCGGCTTCCGCATTTTGCCGACCGTGGCGCGGGTCAAGCCGGACTTTCGGCTGACGCTCAATCCGAGCGAGGTCACCGAGACCTTCGAGGTGCCGCTCGAATTCCTGATGACGCCGGCCAACCATCAGAAACGAAGCCGCGAGTGGCGGGGCGTCGAACGTGAATATTACGCCATGCCGTTCGGCGACCGCTACATTTGGGGCATCACCGCGGGTATTGTGCGTAACCTCTACGATCGGGTCTACGGATGATTCGGCCTATCGCCACGGAGCTGGGACTCTTCCTCACCCCGTTCGCCGTGTATGCGGCGTTTTTGTTGGCGACACGCGCCGGCATCGTGCATCCGGATGCGTGGACGCTGCGGCGCGTGACCGGTCTTGTGATCGTGTCGCTGGCATTGATGGCAGTGAGCTTTCTCGTCCTGGCGGAGTTCGGGGGCTCGCCGCCCGGCTCGACCTACGTGCCCGCGCATATCGAGGACGGCAAGTTCGTGCCGCAGACGACGCGGTGACAACCGCGCCGAATCTTGGCGAAGCGCCCTGGCTCAAAACAGGTCCAGTTGCGCGCCTGCTCGCGCTTCTCAATCGCGACGGCGAAGAGGCGCGCGTCGTCGGCGGTGCGGTGCGGAACGCTTTGCTGCGGCTTCCGGTCGGCGAAATCGACGTGGCGACGACTGCCTTGCCGGAGGAAATCATTCGCCGTGTCGAGGCGGCGGGCGGCAAGGCAATTCCGACCGGCATCGAGCACGGCACCATCACCGCCGTGATCGGTCAGCGCCCGGTGGAAATCACCACCTTGCGCAAGGACGTGGAAACGTTCGGCCGCAAGGCGCGTGTGGTGTTCGGCCGCGACTGGAAGGCCGACGCCGAGCGGCGCGACTTCACCATCAATTCGCTCTCCGTCACGTCTGACGGAACGGTGCACGACTATGTCGGCGGGCTCGCCGACATTGCCGCGCGCCGTGTGCGTTTCATCGGCGAGCCGCGGCAGCGCATCGAAGAAGACTATTTGCGCATCCTGCGCTTCTTCAGGTTTCACGCCAATTTCGGCGAGGGACGCGCCCGACGCCGCTGGCGTGCATGCTTGTATCCTCGCGCGCTCCGGTCTCGATACGCTTTCCCGCGAACGCGTGCGGATGGAGCTTCTGAAACTTCTCGTCGCGGCGCGCGCGACGCCGACGCTGGTGGTGATGACGGAGTGCGGGCTGCTCGGCATGGTGCTTGGCGGTGTGGCCTACCTCGCGGGCTTCGAGAATATGATCAAGGTCGAGGCGGCGCTCGGCGCAGGAGCCGATCCGATCCGCCGGCTGGGCGCCCTCGGTCTATGGGTCGCGGAGGATGCGGAACGGCTTACGCAAAGGCTGCGTCTGTCCAACGCCGAATCCGAGCGGCTGTCAGCGCTCGATCGATGGTGGCGCGTTGCGGCCGAGCATGATCCGCAAGCAGGCCGCACGCTGCTTTATGGGCTTGGGCCGCAGTCCTTCACCGATCGCGTATTGCTCGCGTGGGCACGCTCTGAAGCCGGCGCAGCGGACAAGGGCTGGCACACCCTTGCGGCCCTGCCGCAACGCTGGATCGCGCCGGTATTTCCGCTCAAGGCCGCGGACCTTATGCGGCGCGGCGTGGCAGCGGGTCCGCTGCTTGGCGCGGCCCTTCGCGCCGCCGAGGCGGCCTGGATCGCTGCTGATTTTCCGATGGACGACGCTGCGATTGACGCGATCGCGGATCGTGCCGTCTAGCTCGCCCGCGACGATGCAGGCGGAGCGGCCGCAGTCGGTCAGGACATCCGCTCGCGCAACGAACGCAGCCGCCGGCGGGCGACCGGCGCGAGTTCGTTCAGGCGCGGACGAACCCGCGCCATCACCCGGCGGGGCCGCAGGCGCTCGACCTGCATTTCGTTGCCGCGCCAGACGAAGTCGTCGCCCTGCAGCGCGCTGAAGAAAAGTACGGGCAGCAGCAGATCGCGCGCCAGGCAGGAAAGCGGATACCGCGCCGAAACGTGCCAGCCGGCGATCGCCGCGAACAATGTCTCGCTCGCGTACCACAGCATGCCGAACAGCAGCACCACCGGGAGCACCGGAAGCTCGAAGGCCGGCGCCACGATGGCGAGCGCGATCATCGGCAGCACGCCGCCCGACATCGCCTCCGGCAGGAAATAGGCAAAGAAGCTTGCGCGCCGAAGCCGCGCCCAGCGCACCTGCCGGTTCCACACCTCGGCTGCGGTGCGGTGGCCTAGCGGTTGCGGAAACGGCCGGTCGACGAGTTGCACCTTGAGGCCAGCGCCGCGCACCACCTTGGTCGCGGCCGCGTCCTCGGCGACTTCGTTGGCGAGGGCTTCGATGCCGCCGGCGCGTTCAAGGTCGGCGCGCCGCCACAGCATGGTCTTGCCTTGGGCGAAGCCGAAGCCGAACGCATCGGCGATGTATTGCCAGCGCGCCTGATAGGTATTGAGGAACGCGCATTCCAGTTCCGCCCAGAATCCGTCGGGCTGCGAGCCGATCGGCGGCGACGCAACAAGCCCGGTATCCGTCCGCCAGCTGGCAAACAGACGTTCGATGTAGTCGCGCGGCATCAACACGTTGGAGTCGGCGATGATGATCCAGTCATGTTTTGCCGCACGCCAGCCCTTGAGCACATTATTGAGCTTCGGATTGTTGCTCACTCTCTCGTCGCCGACGAGCAGCCTCGCGTCGGCTGCCGGTTGGTCCGCCATCAACGCTCCGATCAGCGTGACGACGGGGTCCTTTGCGGACGCGACGCAGAACAGGATTTCGCAACGCGGATAGTCGAGATCGAACGTCGAACGCAGCGTGTCGGTGGCGAAATTGTCTATTCCGCATAGCGGGCGCACGAGGCTGACGGGAGGGGGTTGCTGAAAGGGCGGCGCATCGCCATGCCCGCCACGCCGGAGCCGGAAGGCTGCGATAACCATGCTCGCGGCGTGAGCAATTGTGGTCGCTGTGAGGAAAAATGCGGCGGCGAAAATCGGCGCGGTCATTGCTAAATCGTCTAGCGCCGCGGCGTGACAAAGCTGTGACTCGGCCCGGTACGCTAATGTCGCACGTTAACCCCTTGTGGTCACGGCGTCACACACGCATTTGCTTGTCATCTACCTGCAATCGAATCGACCTATACGCGGCCTCAAAGTCGGGCAATGCTAACTGGTGAAAGATCAAACATCGTGACGACTGAGCACGGCACGCGTACGTTCCGTACTCTCTTTATTTCTGATGTTCATCTTGGCGCGCGCGGTTGCCAGGCTGAGCGCTTGGTCGACTTCCTGCGCTATCACGACGCCGATACGATCTATCTGGTCGGCGATATCGTCGATGGATGGCAGTTGAAGTCGGGCTGGTACTGGCCACAGCCCCATAACGACGTGGTGCAGAAGCTGCTCCGCAAGGCGCGCAAGGGCGCGCGGCTCATTTATCTGCCGGGCAATCACGACGAATTCCTACGCGACTATTACGGCACCCATCTCGGCGGCATCGAGGTGGTCGAGAACGCCATCCACGAAGGCAAGGATGGCCGTCGCTATCTCGTGGTTCACGGCGACGTATTCGACATGGTCGTCAAGCACGCGCGCTGGCTCGCGCTGCTGGGCGACAGCGCCTACGACTTCGCCATTTTCGTGAACCGCTATTTCAACGCCATCCGCCGCAAGCTCGGCTTTTCGTATTGGTCGCTATCGCAGTGGGCCAAGCACAAGGTCAAGAACGCGGTGAACTATATCGGCGCCTTCGAGCAGACGCTCGCCGACGAGGCCCGACGCCGGGAAGTGGACGGCGTCATCTGCGGCCACATCCACCATGCCGTCATCCACGACAAGTTCGGCATCCGCTACATGAATTGCGGCGATTGGGTTGAAAGCTGCTCGGCGCTCGTCGAGCATGCCGACGGACGTTTCGAGATCGTCACCTGGTTCGACACCGGCGTCGAAGAGCCGGCTACCGGCCCGCGTCTGATCGATCAGGACGAGGAAGCCGAGATCGCCGCGTAAAACGGCCCGCTTGCGCCTAGTGGCCGAATATCAGCCGCGACGGGTGCTCGTCGATATTCTTGAGCACCTTCTGCAACTCGGCAAGCACGCGGCGGCCGTCAACGGCGAATGCTTCGTATTCCTTGAGGCCCGAGTTCGAGAAGCGCGTCAATCCGGTGGAGATATCGTCGGTGCGTTTGTCAGAGATTCTCGGCGAGCTTGCGGATTGCCACCGCCGCCTGGGCGATCTCGCCGGGATTGTCGCCGGTGCCGGTGAGGTTTTCCAGGCCGGCCATCACCTTGTCGAGGTGCTTTGAGTTCTGCGCCAGCGTGTCCGTGACCGTTTCGATATTGTGCAACGACGTCCGCATTGCCTCTTCGTTTTCAGCAACCAGCCCGTTGATGCGCGCCAGTACGTTGCGCGCCGCCTGCGTCACGTCGGCGCCGGCATTCGCATCGGCGTAGATGGTCGGCGGCCCGTTATTGTCGGCGACGAGCGGCGCCGCGTCCGGCGATCCCCCGGTGAGCGAAACGCCGGCTAATCCGGTCAGCCCCTGGAATTGAAGCGTGACGGCGGTGTCGGAGCGCACCTGCACCACGCGATCGACCGCGATCAAGGCCTCGATCTTGCGGGGATCGTGTGGGTCGAGCGCGAGTTGCGTCACCTCGCCGACGCGGACGCCGTTGAACTGCACGGAAGAACCCGGATGCAGCCCCGCCACTGATCCGACGAAGACCACGCGATAGACCGTGCGGTCGGCGCTGTGGCCGCCGCTTTGGACCCAGTAGATGAAACCGAACACGCCCGCGATGACGGCGAGTGTGAATGCTCCGGTTATGATGTAGCTGGCCCTGGTCTCCATAGCGGTCTCGTGCGGTCCTAGTGGTGAACGTGTCGTTGGGTTTGCTGTTGCGACTGGCGCCCTCGCGCGCCGCCGAAATACGACCGGAGCCAGGGATGCTCCGATGCGAGCATGGTCTCGATCGGACCTGCCGCGATGACGCGTCCCTCTGACAGCACGGCAATACGGTCGCAGACCGCGTGCAGGCTATCAAGATCGTGGGTGACCATGAAAACGCTCAGCCCGAGCGTCCGCTGCAGCGTGCGGATCAGTTCGTCGAACTCGGCGGCGCCGATCGGATCCAGTCCGGACGTCGGCTCGTCGAGGAAAACGATGTCGGGATCGAGCGCAAGCGCGCGTGCCAAGGCCACACGTTTGATCATGCCGCCGGAGAGTTCGGCGGGATATTTTCCGCGAACGTCAGCGCTCAACCCCACCATTTCGAGCTTGGCCAGCGCGATCTCTTCCATCAGCCGCGGCGAGAGCCGGAGATATTCGCGCATCGGAAATTGAACATTCTGCAGCGCCGTGAGCGAGGAAAACAGCGCGCCCTGTTGAAACAGAACGCCCCAGCGCTGCTCGATAGCACGCCGCTGCCGGTCGCTGATCGATGCCAGATCGGTTCCAAACACCTCGATCGTGCCGCGCCGCTTCGGCACCAGCCCGATGATGGCGCGCATCAGCACCGATTTGCCGGCGCCGGACCCGCCGACAAAGCCGAGAATCTCGCCTTCAAAGACATCGACCGACGCATGATCGAGCACAGTCGCGCCGTTAAAGCCGACGACAAGATCGCGGACGCTGATCACCGGCGGATTGTTCGTCATCGGTTACATCCCGATCCCGGCGAAGAACATCGCGAACACTCCGTCAAGCGCGATGACAAGAAAGATCGATTTGACGACGGACGCGGTTGTCCTCTGGCCGAGCGAGGCGGCGCTGCCCTCGACCTCGAAACCCTCGACGCAGGCCACAAGCCCGATCATCAGCGCCATGAACGGCGCCTTGATCATCCCGACCGCGAATGTCGGAAGCCAGATCGCCTCGCGTAATCGCTCGATGAATGTCTCAGGCGCCATTCCGGCATAGAGCCAGCACACCAGGCCGGCGCCGTAGAGCGCGGCCATCGAACCGATGAATGTCAGCAGCGGGACGGCGATCACGAGGGCTACGATCCGCGGCAGAACCAGCACCTCGATCGGATCGAGGCCCATGGTCCACAAGGCGTCGATCTCTTCGCGCATCTTCATCGAGCCGATTTCGGCGGTGTAGGCGCTGCCCGAGCGCCCGGCCACCATGACACAGACGATGAGGACGCCGACCTCGCGCAACACCAGGACGCTGACCATGTCGACGACGTAGACATCCAGTCCGACGGTGCGGAAACGGAAGATGCCCTGCTGGGCAAGAATAGCGCCGATCATGAAGGTGCTGATTACGATGATCGGGACGGCGCGCCAGCCGACGCGCTCCAGGTGATGCACGATCGACGTCATCCGAAGCCGCCCGGGGCGCGCGATCGTTCGCAGCACGACGGCGCTGAGCGCGCCGAGAAGCTGCACGAGAAGAACGAGCGACCAGCCAATCTCGGCGATACCCCGGCCGAGGGATTCGAGCGCGCCTAGAATACGGTTCGGCCGGACGACGCGTTGCCTGGGAGCCTGGTTGACCAACCGCAGCTCCTCAATGAGGCTGCGGTCGGACGCCGAGAGGCCGATGATGCGTGCGGTCGAACCGCGCACCACAAAGGTGCGCGTGAGGCGCTCGATGAGCCAGGCGCCGAAGGTGTCGAGCCGCTCCAATCTCGCGAGGTCGATATCGACGCTCCGTACCTTGCCGTGGCGCCGGGCGGCGTCGTCGATGATTCGTTCGAGCTCGGCGGCATGCTCGGCCGTCCAGGCACCCGAGGCTGCAAGCGCCAGGTGTTGGCCCTGGGAGGTCACGGTGAGCCAGCGGGCGCTCATGGCCTTTTACCCGCTGCTGGCACGGGCGCCGATGGCGGCACTTGAGCGGCCCGGGCAAGCACGGTCATAGTGCTCCCTGCATGGAGCTCTCCGTACGGATCGAGCGCTGGCCGATAGCCGGCGCTTTCGCGATCAGCCGCGGCAGCAAGACCGAAGCCGTCGTGGTGGTAGCTGAACTCAGCGATGGAACCCACCGCGGCCGCGGCGAGTCCGTCCCCTACGCACGTTACGGTGAAACTCCGGACGGCATTGTGGCGGCAATCGAATCCGTCCGTCCGGCGGTAGAGCAGGGCCTTGACCGCGACACCCTGCAGCAGGCCCTGGCCGCCGGCGCTGCTCGTAATGCACTCGATTGTGCTTACTGGGACGTTAACGCCCGGCAAAAGGGCCGCCGGGTGTCCGAATTGGCCGGAATTGCCCAGCCGGGGCCGCTGGTTACGGCCTATACGATCTCGCTGGCCCCGGTGGCCGAGATGGCGGAAGCTGCCGAGCGCGCCGCCTGGCGGCCGCTGCTCAAGGTCAAACTTGGCGGCGGCGACGACGACGGCAAGCGGATTGCGGCGGTTCGCCGGGCCGCGCCGCGGGCCGACATCGTGGTCGATGCCAACGAAGGCTGGAATGCGGGCAATTTCGAGCAGCATCTTGCCGCCTGTGCCGACGCCGGCGTCAAACTCATCGAACAGCCGCTGCCGGAGGGCTACGATGACGCACTGGCCCGAATCAGGCGCCCGATTCCAATCTGCGCCGATGAGAGCGTGCACGACCGGGCTTCGCTGGAGGCGCTTGTTGGCAAGTACGATGCCGTCAACATCAAGCTCGACAAGGCCGGCGGGCTTACCGAGGCGCTGGCGCTCGCCGCCGAGGCCGAACAGCGCGGCTTTGCGGTCATGGTCGGCTGCATGGTCGCGACCTCTCTGGCGATGGCGCCCGCTGTGCTGCTTGCCCAGCGTGCGCGCTGGGTCGATCTGGACGGTCCGCTCCTTCTCACCAGGGATCGCCCGGAAGGTCTGTTGTATGAGGGAAGCCTCGTTTATCCGCCCGAGGCGTCACTGTGGGGGTGAGGAAAGGCGGTATCGCGGATGTGACGAAACCGCGATGTGAACTGGAACGGTTGCTAGGTCGCGCGCGTTGTGCTGTTGCATTGGGCGTTATTCGGGGGAACGATGTCCAACGAACTTCTGCCATCGCCGGACATTTTTGCTGCACCTGTCAGCGACGTTGAACATGCCGACAACAAAGTCGCGGCTGTTGCTAACGATCGTGTCGCCGCGGCCGACGACGCGAGTGGCCGGCCAGACGCGCAAATATTTGCTGATACATTCGCTCGACTCGAAGCGGCCGTGCAGGGCTCCCACGGAGCGTCGGCCGACATCTCCAGCAGGCTTCCCGGTCTGTTGGCGACGATCGAGCAAATAGAAGCCGCGCTTCGGCCGGGCGATACCTCGGCGCCCGATGTTCACTTCGCGATCGAGCATATTCAGGACATCGCCATGGCGTTACGCCAGCGCGAAGTCGAACCGGCATTGTGCGACACGCTGGAGACCGCCATCCGCGAAGTTGGCGACGCCATCGTGCGCAGCGACGCGGCGGTTGCGCGCACGCAAGGCGCGACGGCTCTGTTGGGGGACCTGGCGCGGCGGGTCACGGATCTGATTGCGATTACCGCCACGGCCGAAGAATCTGCACCGGAACCGGGCAGGGCGGTCGTCGAGGCCGAAGCACCCAACGGCAAGGCCGACTGGTTCGACAACGCCTTCGATCGTTCAGTGACCGACAGTGGTGCCGTCGAGGCCCGCGTCGTCGAAGCGCTCATGTCGGAGGACGACGTCGCTGCGTTGTTGCTTGGATCGGCGTCCGCGCGGTCGCAACTGCCCGATAAGGAGGCAGATGCAGCACCCGACGAAGTTCCATCTGATTCGTTCGAGACCGCTTCACTCCAGGTGGGAGCGGCGAGCGAGTATTTGTCCCTCGACCTGATTGCACCGGGATTCGCAGCGTCCCACGAGCCCGAACCCGACGTCGCGGCCAACGCGGTGACGGCTCTGCCGCCACCGCGCGTCGATGAAAGGCCGCAGCCGCAGCCGGATTCCCGCGCCGCGTTCAACGATCCGCTCATGGCATTGCACGCATTGAGCGAAGAAGAAGTGATCGCGCTGTTCACTTAGCCGCGCTGCGCACTGACTTCTCGCCATCACAGCCGCGCCGGCCATTGCCGGGGTCACATTGCCGGGGCGACATGGAATTGTCGCACCCCCGTCTATTCTTTGTTAAGCAGAGAAACCTTTCCGTTTGAGTGATTCGGCAAATCGGCACGGAAGTTGCTTTCCATAAATCGGATGCGGATCAACAACGACGCGCAGGCAAAGCGTTCTCTCCAGGTCTGCCGGACCTTTTTGTGTTGGTCCGCGTTTACACGATCATCTGGAGGCCACGATGCACAAACTCATCTGTCCTACGTTGGCGGTTGTTGCGTTGTGCACGAGTGCTTTTGTTCCGAGCAGCGTTTCGGCGCGTGACGACGGGCGCTACGCCAATGAACCACTCCACGCGTGGTTCGATCAGTTGGCGAGCGGAAAAGGCTTGTGCTGTTCCTTCGCCGACGGTTTCAAGGTCGAGAATGTCGACTGGGACACACAAAACGGCAGCTATCGCGTGCGGCTCCACGGCGAATGGATATTGGTGCCGGAAAACGCGCTTGTGACCGAACCGAACCGTTTCGGCCCGGCAGTTGTGTGGCCGTACATGGACGCCGAAGGAGCGACGCAGATCCGTTGTTTCCTGCCGGGCGCCGGCGCCTGATATTCCCGCTTTCTGTTCCCGCGCAAGCGGGAATGAGAAGCGATCTGGTGTTGCGTTGTGAACTGGGTGCTCGCCGCCGATGCGGCGACAGGATGGTGGTTTGCCAGCGCGCCTAGGCGACCAGTCGGGAGAATAATTCCGGATCGATATTGCCGCCGGAGAGGACGGCAACGGCGACCTTGCCGGTGACGTCCACCTTGCGGGTCATCAGCGCGGCGAGCGCCACGGCGCCGCCGGGCTCGACAACGAGCTTTAATTCCGAGAATGCAAACGCGACCGCGGCGGCGACCTCTTCATCGCTCGCCACCACGCCGGCTCCGACCAGCGATTGATTGATGGCGAACGTGAGCTTGCCGGGCGTGCGCGCCATCAATGCGTCGCAGATCGTGCCGCTGATCGCGGCGTTTTGTTCGCGCTGGCCGCTGCGAAACGATCGCGCGTGATCGTCGAAGCCCTGAGGCTCGGCGGTGTAGATCGCCGCATCCGGTGCGTGCGCCCTGACCGCGAGCGCGATGCCGGCGGTCAGTCCGCCGCCGGATGCGGTGACCACGACGATATCGGGCGTAAGGCCGCGCGCGCCGAGATCCTCGACAATTTCGAGGCCGGCGGTGCCTTGGCCGGCGATGATCATCGCATCGTCATAGGGCGGCACCAGAACGGCGGCGCGTCGGGCGGCGATTTCGCCGGCGATGGCTTCGCGGTCGTCGCGTGCGCGATCGTAGAGCACGATCTCCGCGCCCAGCGCCGCGGTACGTTCGCGTTTGGCGCGCGGGGCGTCGCGCGGCATCACGATCACGCAAGGCATGCCAAGGAGCCGCGCTGCCGCCGCAACGCCCTGGGCATGATTGCCGGAAGAGAAGGCGACGACGCCGCCCGATCGTTGTCCGGCGGGATCGCCGCCAGCCTGTTATAGGCGCCGCGGAACTTGAACGAGCCGGTGCGCTGCAGCGTCTCGGCTTTGAGAAAGACCCGTCCGCCGGTCATGGCGTCGAGCGCGGACGAGGTGAGAAGCGGCGTGCGCAAAGCGACGCCTGCGAGCCGGCGAGCAGCGGCCTCGACATCCGCGGCGGTGGGCAAGGAAACCGGGGCTTCCATGACAAACGGTAACGCCACCGGCGCTCGGCAAGCAAGGGCCATTCGCCGGCGTTGCGCTGGCTTGTGGAGCAGGGCCGTCCGCCGCCCGGCGGACGGCTGGTTTATTGGTCGAACCGCCCGGCGGCGTGCGCCAGCATGGTGTAGACCTTGCCGGTGTCCGAGGTCAGGTAGTTCCGCACCACGGAAGGTCCGCGATCGCTGCGGGCGACGTCGTCGAGCAGCCGTTCGAACTCGTGGATGTATTGCTCCACGGTCTGCCGGAACTCCGCATCGGAACGGTATTTGCGCCGGATTTCGTCGAACGCCTTTTGGCCGGGCGCGGTGTAAAGTCGCCGGCTGAACATGCCACGCTCACCGCGTTTATAGCGCTCCCACAAATCGGCCGCGGCCTCGTGGTCGATCATGCGTGCGACGTCGACCGCCAGCGACTCCAGCGTCTCGACATTGTCGCGCGGACGTTCCTCGCCGCGGGCGCTTTCCCGCGGGCCCGGAGGCGCGATCGGCGGGCTGTCCTCGCGTGAGGCGCGAGACAGCAGGTCGCCGAGCCAGCCGTTATTGCGGCCATTGCCGCCGTTCTGGCCCTGCGGCGCCTGATCCGGACGCCGCGGCGGTGCGCCGGTGATGTCGCCTCGCATCGGACCCGGCGGCGCGCCGGTGATATCGCCGCGCGACGGCCGCGCAGGCGCCGCCCGTCCGCCGCCGACATAAGCCGCCTCCGGCTCGCGCCGTACCGGCTGCTCCTGCCGCAACGGCTCGTGCCGCAGCGGTTCGGATCGCATCGGCTCGGCGGTATCGAGCGACCGGCCGTGGCGGGCGACGATGCGGTTGAGTTCGGCCAGCGCCTCTATCTGGTCGACGATGACGCGGCGCATCTGCGCCGCGCTGTCGGCGGTCTCCTGCGGCAACTCGAAGATGCCGCGGCGCAATTCGGCGCGCGTCGTCTCCAGCTCCTGGTGCATCTCCGCAGCCATCTGCTTCATGCCGGCGACGATCTCGGTGAACCGCTCGGCCGACTGGCTGAAGATCTGATGCACGTGCGCGGTGGCCTCGTCGTAAACGGCGTTCAGGGTCTCGCCGGTACGCTTGCGCTCGTCGTCCGCGGTCGCGCGGACCAGTTCGTATTGCTGCTCGATCGTCTGCACGCTGTTGTTGCTGGTCTCGGCGACGATGCCGGCAATCTCTCTCGCCCGCGTTGTCGCCGCGTCGAGCGACTCGTCGAGCAGCCCGGAAAAGCGCTCCAGCCGCTGCGCGAAATCGTCGGTGCGCGCGTCCATGGTCGCGACGAGCGTTTCGATGTGCGCGTGCTTGGCCGCGACCGACTCATCGGTGCGTTGATTGCTCTTTTCCAGGAGTTCAACGGCCTCGGTGAGCGAACGCCCATGCACGTTGAACTGCGACGCAAGTTCGCCGAGTTCGCGAAGCGCGTTGGCGGTCACGGAATTGAACGAACCGACATGCTGCTCCATGATGGCGGCGCTGCTGTCGCTCTTGGCCGTGACGTCGTTCATGGCGGCGACGAACGCGGCGACGCGCGTCACCATCGTGCGCTCCAGCGAACTCATGTTCTCGTGGGCGCCGCTGAGCACTTCCTGCAGCAGAATGTTGGCCTCGCGCAGACGCTCGAACAGCGCGGTGGTGTCCGAGCGCAGCATGCCGTGCGTCTCGAGCATGTCGGCGACGGTTGCCGAGGCAGTCTGCTTGGACTCCTCGATCGCGGAGCGGGTCGCCCTGTGCAAGTCCTCCAGCGTGCGCGTCAGCGTCGTCTTCGCCGCGTCGGCGACGTTTTGCGAGCCTTCCTGCAACTGGCCGAGCGTTCGCGTCATCGCGGCTGTCGCATTCTGGCTGGCGTCGTTGATGAGCCGCGCGATGCCTTCGCTGTTCTCCATCATGGTCTGGGTGAAGATGAAACCTTTGGCCTCGATGGACTTCACGGCCTGGTCGGTGGCGCGGTTGACCTCGCTGGCGAATTCCTGGCCACGGCCCGAAAGCGCGCCGAGGAAGGAGTTCGACTTCTCGTCGAGGAGCTTCGTCATCTCCGAAACGCGGCCCGACACGGTTGACGTGATCTCGTTCGCGCGGCCACTGATGTTGCGGACGACCTCTTCGCTGACTGCGGTGAGGGTGCGTTCGGCCTCGCCCGCGCTGCGGCCGATTGATTCGGCTGTTGCTGCCGCGCTTCGTGAAAGCAGGTTCGAGGCATTTGCGGCCGTTCTGTCGATCGCCTCCGTCGTGGTGGCGGTGCTTTGTGAAAGCAGAGCGGTCGCCTTCGTGGTCGTCTGGTCGATCGCCTCCGTCGTTGCGGTAGTGCTTTGTGAAAGCAGGGCGCTCGCCTTCGCGGCCGTCTGGTCGATGGCTTCCGCCGCTACCGCGGTATTTTGTGAGAGCAGGGCGGCCGCACTTGCGGTCGTCTTGTCGATCGCTTCCGACGCGGCGGTTGTGTTCCGCAACAGCAGGGCGGCCGCGTTCGCGGTCGTGCGGTCGATGGCGTCCGCGGCGACCGTGGTGTTTCGCGACAGGAGGGCGGTCGCATTCGCAGTGGTCTTTTCGATCGCTTCCGCCGCGGCCGTGGTGCTGCGCGACAGGAGCGCGCTCGCCTTTGTGGCCGTCTGGTCGATGACTTCCGAGGCGGTCGTCGTGCCGCGTGTCAGCACGGTGCTCGCGTTTGCCAGCGACTTTTCGATAACGTCCGTCGCGGCGGTGCCGCTCCGGGAAAGAACGGCGGCGACGTTCGCCGTGGTCTTTTCGACCAGTTCGGTCGTTGCGAGAGCGCTGCGCGAAATGACGTCAGCCGCGGTCGCCGTCGTCTTGTTCATCGCGTCAGTCGTGGTGGCGACGTTTCGCGCGATGAGCTCGGCGGCAATCGCGGTCGTCTTGCCGAGCGCATCGTTCGCCGTGGAGGCGCTGGTGGCGATGGTGTTGCTCAGCGCCCCGGCGCTTCGATTGAGCGATACCGTCGCTTCGGCGGCGCTGCGGTTGAGCGCCTCCGTGGCTGCGGCACTCGCCGCCGTGCTCTTGCCGAGCGCTTCGACGGTCCGGGTCGCGAGTTGGCCGAGCGCCTGTTCGGCATTCCCGGAGTTGGTCTTGATCGATTCCGAAAGCTCCTCAAGCCGCGCGTTGAGAAGGTCCGCGGCGGCGCGGCTGCGCTCTTCGATCTGCTGGGTGACGGCTTCGGCGCGGCCCACCAGCAGATGCTCGAGATGGCCGATGCGGCTGTCGAGCGTGTTGGCGACGCGCAGTGCCTGATCGCCGAGAACCTTGTCGATTTCGGTGCCGCGCAGGCCGATGTTTTCCGTCAGCCTGGCGCCGCGGGCGTCGATGATCTCGGTGACTGCGGCGATACGGCTGTCGATCGCGCCGACGACCTCGCGGCCGCCTTCGGTCAGGGTCTTGGCGATGTCCATGACGCGGCTGGACATGGCGTCGGTGAGGGTCTGCGTGCGGCTGTCGAGCGCCTGCTCGAAATTCGACAGGCGCTGATCGAGGCCGGTCGTGACTTCGTTCGCCTTGGTGGTGACCCGATTGTCGAAGCTGTCGACGTAGCTGCGCATCGATTCGGAAACGTCCTGCGTGCGCGCGCCGAGCCGTTCGACCAGCTCGGAGCCATACGTCTTGACCGTGCGGTCGAACTCGGCGAGGTGGCGGGTGATCAGGTTGCCAAGCGTCGAGGAATCCCGCGAAATCTTTTCGCCCAGTTCCGCGCCGGAATTGTTGAAGACTTCCTCGAAGGCCGACAGCCGCGTCGAGAGTATCTGCTTGACCTCTTCGCCGCGCGCGTCCAACGAGCCGGCAACGCGGTCGACGCTCTCGCGCACGGTCTCCGCCATCAGGGTGCTGCGCTCGATCAGCGACTCGGCGACGCGCGCGCCGGCGGCTTCGAGTTTCTTGGCGACGTCGCCGCCGCGCAGATTGAGATCGAGGATGATGGATTCGCCGGAGGCCTTGAGCGTGGAGTTGACCTCGTCGGCGCGCGTGGCGATCGTCTCCGCGAGCTGGCTCGACGTGTTGATGATCGAATCGGTAAGCTCCTGCGAACGGCCCGCCATCATATCGACGATCGCCAGCGACTTCTCCGAGAAGCCATCGGTGACGCTGTCGAGCCGCGCCGCCATCATGTCTTCGAGCCCGCGCGCGATCTCGGAAAATTCCTCGCCGATGTGATCGGTCTTGAAATTCAGACTCGTCGTGAGCTGTTCGCTCGCCGTGGCCAGAGCGCGCGAGGTCTCCTCGCTGGCGGCCTCGAGCCGCACGATGAGGTCCTCACCGCGCACGCTGAGCTGCTGGATCATGGTGTCGCCGATCTCGCTCAGCGCCATCGTGATGTGTTCGCCCTTCTCGGCCAGCGACTGGGTGATGCGTTCCGCCGCTTCGTTGACCTGCTGGCCAACGAGATCGCTGATCGTGGAAAGATCCTGCGTAAGATCGATGTGGACGTTGTTGATGGCGTAGCGCACCTGCTCGGCTTGTCCGACCAGCGTGTCGCGCTGGTTGGAAAGCTCCTGGAGGAGGCCGCGGATGCGGACTTCGTTGTCGCCATAGGTGCGCTCGAGCGCGGCGACCTCGCTGCGCACCAGCGTCTCGAGCTCGCTCGCGCGCGCCAGCGCGCGCTCGACGCCGTCGCCCATGGCTGCGACCTCGCGGCGGATCGCCTGCCCGACGGTAACGATGGAATCGCGCGCCACGATTTCCGGCTCGGAGAGCCGCACCGCGACTTTCGCCATCGATTGCGCGACGAGGCGCAATTCCTGGGCACGCCAGGCCATATGGGCGACGCCGAAGAAGAAGATGATCGGCAGCAGCGCTGCAGCGCCGAGCCCGATCAGGTTGGCGAGCGGCGAGTGGTTGGGTCCGAGCGCAGCGTTGATGTCGCCCAGATAGGCGATGGCGAGCGCGAGGCAGCCGACGATCCAAACGCCGGAGAAAATCGCGGCGACGACATACGACGTGCGCGCCGGCCGGTTCTGCAGCGCTTGCAGGACCTGGCCGATCGACTGCTGGTCGTCGTTGGCGACAGGAAAGCCGCGCGGATCGCCGCTCGGGGCGCCAATGTGATCGTCGCTTTCGAACAGGTTCGGCCCTGACGGTGCGTCACGCCATCGCTCGTCGCCGAAGCTGGTCGGCGGCTCGGGGATGCTGTCTGGCCGATGAGCAGGCTGGTCGTCGTCGTCCCGAACCTTGAGCGCTTCCTGGATGGCTGAAAGCGCCGCCTCGGTCGGATCCACGATTTTCTTCGGGCTGTTGGCCATGTCAGTCGTCGCCTCGCCTGTTACGCCGGACTAGGAAGGCCCCAAGCGAACTTGTGGCCGCGCCACGAGCGCGTGATCGTTCAAACATCCATTCGGCACAAAGGGCTCCCCCGCCCTCACGTCAAACTGCCGCCCGCCCATCCTATTGCTCTGCAGGATCGAAAGAAACCGAACCCTTAACCTCCTTTTAATCATCGTTAACGGTTTAACGGTTTGGTTACCATAACGCCCCGGCCGGCCTGCTTTCTGTGGACAAGCCATTGTGGTGCCAACATTGCGGCCGGTCTGGGGCCGGCAGGCGGCGCGCGGCCCGGTTCCGACGTTTGGCGGCACCCCAAAACAAGGGTCGAATTGGAGGCTTTCGGGTAACGACTCCCTTACCCCTTCGGTGGAAAGACCGGCGCGGAAACGGCCAGCCGGCCCAAGATTTACGGCTTTTTCGCCGGCTCGCGGCAAGGTTCCCGACGCGTGGGAATTAAAAACGTCGGGGAGGACGTCGTGACGCAATCGAACATTGTGACGATGACCGGGCATGAGCAAAAGTCGATGACAATCGATGGAACTCATCTTGAACGCATGACACTGGGCGACCGCAGCCTCGAGCGCGAGGTGCTGGAGATCTTCGCCCGCCAGACCACGCTGACGCTGGAGCGGATCGCAGGGGCGGCTCCCGAGCAGGTGGCGGCGGCGGCCCACACACTGAAGGGGTCGGCGCGCGGGATTGGCGCCTGGCGCGTGGCGCAAGCGGCCGAGCGACTGGAGCTGGCCGCCGGCAAGCGCGACGCGAGCGACATCGGCGCGGCGATCGCCGAACTCGATGCCGTCAGCCGGGAAGCGCGGCTGGCGATCGGGTTGCGCCTGGCGGAGCATGACGATGCGGCCGCCTGCGAGACAGTGAGCGACCGAACCCGCGGGCACTGATCTTTTATTGCGCCTGGCGCACTGGCGCGGCGCGAGGCGGTTCGATAGAAGACGTTCCGCCGGTCGACCCGTTGACGTTCCGTTTTCTCGCCGGCCAACAGGCGCGGCTTCCATCCCCATGGTCAAAATCACTTTTATCGACGCCGAGGGCTCGGCCCGCACGGTCGAAGGCGAGGTCGGCTCGACCGTCATGGAGACGGCTATCAAGCACGGCGTACCTGGCATCGAGGCGGAATGCGGCGGCGCCTGCGCCTGCTCGACCTGCCACGTCTATATCGACGAGGGCTGGCAGGAAAAGGTGGGCGCACCGTCGCCGATGGAAGAGGACATGCTCGACTTTGCCTTCGAGACAAAGCCGAACTCGCGGCTGTCCTGCCAGATCAAGGTAGTCGAGGAATTTGATGGTCTTATCGTGCGGACCCCCGAGCGCCAGGCCTAGGGCAGGCTAAACCCGGCGCCGCTTGCGCTCTGCGCAAGTGCGTGCGCCTCGTCCCAGCTTCCTCTTCCCCTGCCGCGGCCGGCACGCTAGACACTCGCCACCTCACCTCAGACAAAGACGAAGACGGGCACGACACGCTATGGACGAAGTTATCAAGACGGACGTCGTTATCATCGGTGCGGGGCCGATCGGCCTGTTCGCCGTGTTCGAGCTCGGGCTGCTCGACATGAAGGCGCATCTCATCGACATTCTCGACAAGGTTGGTGGCCAGTGCGCCGAGCTTTATCCGGAAAAACCGATTTACGATATTCCCGGCATTCCCGTGACCAGCGCCCAGGGTCTGGTCAACGGGCTGCTTGAACAGATCAAGCCGTTCAATCCGCAATTCCATCTCAACGAGATGGTGGAGAAGGTCGAGAAGATCGGCGATCCGCTGTTTCGTGTGACGACCGATCAGGGCCAGCAGTTCGAGTGCAAGGTCGTCGTCATCGCCGCCGGCGGCGGTTCGTTTCAGCCGAAGCGGCCGCCGATCCCCGGCGTCGAGCCCTACGAAGGCAAGTCGCTGTTCTACGCGGTGCGCAAGATGGAAGCGTTCCGCGACAAGCGCATTCTCATCGTCGGCGGCGGCGACAGCGCGCTGGACTGGACGCTCAACCTCGCACCCATCGCCAATCACTTGACGCTGGTGCACCGGCGCAGCGAATTCCGCGCCGCGCCCGACAGCGTCAACAAGATGATGGCGCTCGTCGGCGAGGGCAAAATCGATTTCGTGCTCGGGCAGGTGACCGCGCTGCACGGTGAGCAGGGTCAGCTCAGCAAAGCCACGATCAAGGGCAACGAAGGTTCGATGCACGAGATCGCCTGCGATGCGCTGCTGCCGTTCTTCGGCCTGACGATGAAGCTCGGCCCGGTCGCCAACTGGGGCTTCGAGCTGAAGAACAACGAATTCATTCCGGTCGAAACCGCGGCATTCGAGACCAGCACGCCGGGCATATTCGCCATCGGCGACATCAACTGGTATCCCGGCAAGCTCAAGCTCATCCTCTCCGGCTTTCACGAGGGCGCGCTGATGGCCCAGAAGGCCTATCATTATGTTTATCCGGATAAGCGTCTGGTCTTCCAGTACACGACGTCTTCATCCAGCTTGCAGAAGAAGCTTGGCGTAGCGCCGCAAACACCACAGCCGGCCTGAACTAACTTCGGTCTCCTCGCGTTGGGATCGGCACGACGAGGGAACACGCGATGCCGACAGCGACGAAAGCCACCAAATGCTGCATTGCCGGCGGCGGCCCTGCCGGCATGATGCTCGGCTTTCTGCTCGCGCGCGCCGGCGTGGAGGTCATCGTGCTGGAGAAGCACGCCGATTTCTTCCGGGATTTCCGCGGCGACACCATCCACCCGTCGACGCTCGAACTGATGCACGAGCTTGGCTTGCTCGACGAGTTCTTGAAGCTGCCGCACCAGAAACTCGATCGCCTGACCGCGCAGATCGGCGACGAGCGGGTGCGGATGATCGATCTCACGCATTTGCCGACCCAGTGCAAATACATCGCTCTGATGCCGCAGTGGGATTTCCTCAACTTCCTCGCTGCGCACGCCAAGCGGTACCCGACTTTCGATTTGCACATGCAGACGGAAGCGACGGACCTGATCGAGGAAGCCGGCCGGGTTGTCGGTGTTCGCGCCATGACGCCGGACGGCGAACTCGCCATCCGCGCCGACCTCACCGTGGGCTGCGACGGGCGGCATTCGACCCTGCGCGACAAGGCCGGCTTCACCAGCGACGACTACGGCGCGCCGATGGATGTGTTGTGGTTTCGGCTGCCGCACAAGGACAATGACGACACGGAAACGTTCGGCCATTTCGAAGCGGGCCGGATGATGATCATGCTCAACCGCGGCGATTACTGGCAGTGCGCCTTTGTCATCCCGAAAGGCGGCATCGATCGCGTGCGCGCGGAGGGCCTCGACGCCTTCCGCAAGCAGGTCGTGGTGATGTCACCGTTCCTTGCCGATCGCGTCGACGAGTTGAAAAGCTGGGATGACATCAAACTTCTGACCGTCGCGGTCGACCGGCTGCGGCAATGGTGGAAACCCGGGCTGATCTGCATCGGCGATGCGGCGCATGCGATGTCGCCGATCGGCGGTGTCGGCGTCAATCTCGCCGTCCAGGACGCGGTGGCAGCCGCCAACCGTCTTGCCGCGCCGCTTCGGGCCGGGACGGTGAGCGACGACGATCTCCGCGCGATCCAGAAGCGGCGAACCTTTCCGGTCCGCTTCACCCAGGCGATCCAGTTGATGATGCAGAAGCGGATCATCGGCCGGATGCTTGCCACGAGCGAGCGGCCGAAGCCGCCGATGCTGTTCAAGCTTTTCGACCTGTTTCCGGTTCTCCGGCAAATCCCCGGCCGCCTGCTGGCGGTCGGGGTGCGGCCGGAGCACGTGCACACGCCGGAGCTTTTGTCCTCATCCTAATTCGCTGCGCCGCGGCGCAAGGTCTTGAATCGGGGAGGGCTTCTTGCCATCTCCAAGCCCATAATTTTGCCGGGATGCGACCATGACGACGACCGACGAGAAGCAAACAGAAAGCCGCCCGTTCGAGGCGGATGTCGCCAAGCTGCTGCACCTGATGGTGCATTCGGTTTACTCGGAAAAATCGGTCTTTCTGCGCGAACTGATCGCGAATGCCGCCGACGCATGCGAGCGGCTGCGCTACGACGCGATCGCCGCACCCGCGCTGCTCGGTGACGATCCGAAGCCGCGGATTACACTCACGGTCGATGCCGACAAGAAGCTGCTGACCGTTGAGGACAATGGCATCGGCATGAGCCGCGAGGAGATGGTGGAGGCGCTGGGCACCATCGCTCGCTCGGGCACCAAGGCTTTTCTCGACCGCATTGAGGCGGCAAAGGCGGAGGAAGAGACAGCGCTGATTGGCCGGTTCGGCGTCGGCTTCTACTCGGCCTTCATGGTGGCGGAGCGGGTCGAGGTGATTTCCCGCCGCGCCGGTTCGGATGCGGCGTTCGTGTGGTCTTCGGACGGCAAGGGCACGTTTGAAGTGGCCCCGGCGGAGCCGGCCTACGCCCCGCTGCGCGGCACCCGCGTCGTGCTGCACCTTCTGGACGATGCCAAAGCCTATGCCGAACGCGCTACCATCGAGCGGCTGGTGCGGGCCCAGTCCGGCCACGTGCCGGTTCCGATCTCGATTGTCGTGGCGCCCGGCGCCGAGGCCTCGGAAATCACCGACGGTGCGGCTCTGTGGGCGAAGCCGAAATCCGCGATCACGCCGGCGGACTATACCGACTTTTATCGCAGTATCGCCGGACAGTTTGACGAGCCGGCGCTCACCATCCACTTCCACGCCGAGGGGCGGCAGGACTACACATCGCTGTTCTTCATTCCGGGGGCGCGGCCGTTCGATCTTTTTGATCCCGACCGCACCGGGCGGATCAAGCTTTACGTCAAGCGCGTATTCATCACCGACGATGCGGAGATATTGCCGCGCTACCTGCGCTTCGTGCGCGGCCTGGTGGACAGCGCCGATCTGCCGCTCAACGTGTCGCGCGAAAAAATCCAGGAAAGTCCGCTGCTCGCCGCCATCAGAAAAGGCGCGACCAGCCGCGTGCTCTCGGAACTGGAACGGCTCGCCGACAAGGAGCCGGAGACGTACACAAAGATCTGGGACCTTTTCGGTGTTGTGCTCAAGGAGGGCGTCTACGAAGACTTCGAGCGCCGCGACGCGCTGCTCGCGCTGACGCGCTTCAAAACGACGGGGCCGACGGACACGTGGCGGAGCCTCAAGGATTACGTCGCCGCGCTCAAGACCAACCAAACCGCGATCTATTATCTCGCCGGCGACGACATCGAGCGACTGAAGTCGTCGCCGCATCTGGAAGGCTTCCGCGCCCGCGGTATCGAAGTGCTGTTGCTGTCCGATCCGGTGGATACGTTCTGGGTGATGTCGGGCCTGGGATATGACGGCAAGCCGTTCAAGTCGGTGACGCAGGGCGCCGCGGATCTCGCGCTCATTCCGCTGCTCGATACGCAGGAAGCGCCGCCGCAGGTGGAAGACTCGGTGAAGGATTTCCTGGCGTTCATGAAGGGCACCCTCGGCGACAGCGTGGCGGATGTGCGAACATCGGATCGGCTCACCGACAGTGCGGTGTGTCTCGTCGCCGGCGATAGCGGACCGGACCGGGCGCTGGAAAAGCTCCTGGCGGGGGCGGGACGGCTCAACGCCGCGTCGAAACCGATCCTTGAGGTCAATCCGCGGCATCGGCTGGTCGTCGCGCTGGCGGCACTGGGCGAGGACCGGCGGACGCTGAAGGAGGACGCGGTGCATCTCTTGCTCGACGAGGCGCGCGTGCTCGAAGGCGATCGGCCGGCAGATGCGAGGTCGTTCTCCGAACGGCTGGCGCGCGTGCTCGAAAAGTCAGCCGGTTAAAGTCAGCGGGGTTAGTGAAAATCGCGGCTTTTGAGCAGGAGCTGCGTGTCGAGCGGATGCTGCCCGCCTGACAGTTTCGGCGAAAACAGATCGCCGCCGTTTCGCAACGACGGCAGCTCGGCGGAAAGATCGAAGAAGCGTTCCGCGACCACATGGACGACAAGTCCCGCCCGTTGCAGGCGGCCGCGGACGGCGAGGAAGCGCGCCGTCATCACCGTCCGGCGGTTTTTTTCGAAAGCCTTCGGCCAGACGATGATGTTGGCGATGTCGGTCTCGTCCTCGAGCGTCATGAAGATGACGCCTTTTGCCGTTCCCGGCCGCTGGCGAACCAGCACGAGGCCGGCGACGGTGACTGTCGCGTCCTGACGGATATCCTCGCTGCGAAGCTCGGCATTGGGTCTCGCGCCGAGCGCGGCGAGGCGCTCGCGAAAAAAGCGCACCGGATGCTCCCGCAGCGACAGCCCGGTCGCCACGTAGTCTTCCACGACGTGCTCGCTGAGCGCCATTTCCGGAAGTGTGACGGAGGGTTCGGGAAACAGCTCGTCGCTCAGATGCGGCGTCAGGAGCGGCAAGGCGTCCTCGGCCTTGGCGGCATCCGGCCGGCGCGGCGGACGAGCGCCGATCGCGTCGAGCCGCCGCGCCGCCCATAATGCGGCGCGGCGATCCAGCCCGCCCGCTTTGGGATTTTCCGGACGATCCTGCCGGCGAACCGGTTCCCACTTCGCCGGATCGTGCGGCAGCGAGCGGAACGCATCCGCTTCGGCCAGCCGCTCGATGGTGAAGCGCGAAATCCCGGCAGTCGCGGCGAGCCGCTCGATGCTGGAAAAGCTGTTGCCGCGCGCCGCGATGAGTTTTTTCAGCTCGTCTTGGTTGAGCCCCTGGATGAGACGAAAACCAAGCCGGACGGCGTGACCGCCACCCGGAGAGGCGCTCGGTTCCAGCGTGCAGTCCCAGTCGCTGAAATTGACGTCCGCCGGACGGATCTCGACATCGTGCTGGCGCGCATCGCGCACGAGTTGCGCCGGCTGATAGAAACCCATCGGCTGACTGTTGACGATGGCCGCGCAGAACACGTCGGGATAGCGGCATTTGATCCAGGCCGAGGCGTAAACCAGAAGCGCAAAGCTCGCGGCGTGGCTTTCCGGAAATCCGTATTCGCCGAAACCTTCGATCTGGCCGAAACAATTCTCGGCGAACGCGCGCTCGTAGCCGCGCGTGGTCATGCCGTCGATGAACTTGTCGCGGAACAGGTGCACGTTGCCGGTATGGCGGAAGGTCGCCATGGCGCGCCGCAGCCCGTCCGCCTCGTCGGGCGTGAACTTTGCCGCGGCGATGGCGATCTGCATCGCCTGTTCCTGAAACAGCGGTACGCCGAGCGTGCGCTTGAGAACGTCTTCCAGTTCATCGGCGCGTCCGTGCGCCGGGTCGGGGGAGGGATAGTGCTCCTTCTCGATGCCATCGCGCCGGCGCAGATAGGGATGCACCATGTCGCCCTGAATCGGTCCCGGCCGCACGATCGCGACCTCGATGACGAGATCGTAGAAGCATCGCGGCTGCAACCGTGGCAGCATCGACATCTGCGCGCGGCTCTCGACCTGGAACACGCCGACCGAATCGGCGCGCGACAGCATCTCGTAGACCGCGGGGTCGTCCTGCGGCAGCGTGGCGAGCGAATAGGTCTTGCCATAGTGCTCCCGGATAAGATCGAGTCCGCGCCGAAGGCAGCTCAGCATGCCGAGCGCAAGCACGTCGACCTTCATCAGGCCAAGCGTATCGATGTCGTCCTTGTCCCATTCGATGAAGGTGCGGTCCTCCATGGCGGCATTGCCGATGGGAACCGTTTCGTCGAGCGGCGCGCGGGTGAGCACGAAGCCGCCGACGTGCTGCGAGAGGTGGCGCGGAAAGCCGATCAGATCGTCGGCGAGGTGGACAGCCTGCCGGATCGCCGGGTTGAAGGGATCGAGCCCGGCCTGGCGGATGTGAGCGTCCGGCAACCCGTCGCCGTATCCCCATACGGTCTTGGCCAGCGCCGCGGTCACGTCCTCCGTCAGTCCCAGCACCTTGCCGACCTCGCGGATGGCGCGGCGGGAGCGGTAATGCACGACGGTCGAGCAGATCGCCGCGCGGTCGCGTCCGTAGCGCCTGTAGATGTACTGGATCACCTCCTCGCGCCGCTCGTGCTCGAAATCGACGTCGATATCGGGCGGTTCGCCGCGGTTCTCGGAAATAAAGCGGGCGAAGAGGAGTTTGGTCTTTTCCGGATTTACCGAGGTGATGCCGAGGCAATAGCACACGGCGCTGTTGGCCGCCGAGCCGCGGCCCTGGCAGAGGATTTCCTTTTCCTGCCGGCGCGCGAACGACACGACATCGTGGACGGTGAGGAAATACCGCGCATAATCGAGCTTGGCGATGAGCCTGAGCTCATCCCGCAGCCTTTCCGTGACGTCGGGCGGAATCCCTTCCGGGTATTTGTCTGCCGGGTAGCGGTCCCGTGCGCCCGCCCAGGTGATGTCCTCCAGATGCTGCTGCGCGGTTTTGCCTTCGGGCACCGGCTCGTCGGGATATTCGTATTTCAGTTCGCCGAGCGAGAAGCGGCAGGCATTGGCGATGTCCACGGTGCGGGCGATGGCATCGGGAAACCGCGCGAACAGCCGCGCCATTTCCGCGGGCGCTTTCAGATGCCGCTCGGCATTGACGGCGAGCCGAAAGCCGGCCTCGCGGAGCGTGCATTTCTCGCGCACGCAGGTGAGCACATCGGCAAGCGGCAGGCGCTCCGGCGCGTGATAGTAAACGTCGTTGACGGCAACCAGCGGCGCATCCGCTCGCTCGCCGAGTTCGGCCAATAGGCCGAGCCGGCGCGGTTCGTCGCCGCGATGATAGTGGATGCCGGCGAGAAACGTGCGCCCGGGCGCCGCACGGGCCAGGGTCGAGAGCCGTTCGGTGAAAACGCCGTCGGCGATTGTCCGCGGCGGTATCGCAATGAACATCTGGCCTTCGCTCGCCGCGAGAATGTCCTCAAAGGTCAGGTGGCATTCGCCCTTTTTGGCTTTGAGATTGCCCGCGGTGAGGAGGCGGCAAAGCCGGCCATAGGCGGCGCGATCGGTCGGGTAAGCCAGCACCTCGAAGCCATCGATCGTCACCAGGCGGGTGCCGACGAGAAGCTTTATCTTCCGGTTTCTCGCTTCGTCGTAGGCGCGCACCACGCCGGCGAAAGAATTGCGGTCGGCGATGCCGATGGCGGTCAGTTGAAGCTCATCGGCGGTCGCCACGATTTCCTGCGGATGCGAAGCGCCGCGCAGAAAGGAAAAATTCGTGGTTGCGGCCAGTTCGGCATACGCGCTCATGTATTTTCTCACACCCAACAACATTCACGCGAACAAGCCACTCACGCGAACAAGCCTTGTACGAACCAGCGGGCGGCCGCGGTTTCGCGCTCGTAGAGTCCTTCGCGGTAGAGCCAGAACTGATGCCCGGCCGCATCCTCGACGAGGTAATAATCGCGCGTCGGTTCCGGCGAGCGATGGCCGTCGTGCTGGCGCCACCATTCGGCGCCGATGCGTTCCGGACCTTCGGAGCCCGCGACCTCATAGGTCACGCCGCGCCAGCGGAAACGCCGCGGCGGGCCCGTCGGGGACGAGCGCGGTGACTTCGGCCGGCTCCGCACGGGGCAAAAGCAGCAGCGGGCGCGGTTTCTGCTCCGGCTCCGGCCGTGCGAGCGATGGGCTATCGCGATCTTTACCCTCCCCGGAAAGGGGAGGGCATAGGCGGCCCTCGGCCGCCGTGTTTAGAGACGCCGATGCTTCGCATCGGCTATGGAGCGAAGCGAGCCGGGGAGGGATCAAATCGTTGCTGTCGTTGACCTCCACCCGACGGCCTGTGGCCGTCGGCCTTCCCCTTTTAGGGAGAGGCGATCGAAGTATCTCGGCGGTGGCCGGCACCAGCGCCTCCGCGCGCTCGGGAAGGTGACTGGCTATCGGCTCGAACTGCTGCACGCTTTGCGGGCCGAGGCGTTGCCGCAACGTATCGATCAGCGCCGCGCAGCGTTCCACGTGATCGGCATGCCCCCACCCTGACCCTTCCCCGCTTGCGGGGGAGGAGGATATCAATTCGTTCTGCCGCGTCTGGATGGTCTCGGCGCGGGTGACGGCTAGCCCGACGGCCTCGAAGCCGAAACCGGCGTCTTCCGTCGCCGCCAGCGCTTCGAGCTTTAAGTCGATAAGACGCGCAATGTGCGCCACATCGCGTGTCGGCAGGGTCAGCCCGATATCGATCGTCTCCACCGCGCCATCGACGCGATAAAGCGAGAGCCGCAGCGCGCGGGCTCCCACATCGTCGCGGGTCAGCACATGCACGAGGATATGCATGAGGCGGTTCGCCAGCGCGACGATCGCCTCCTGCGTGATGATCGGTTCGAGCAGATAACGCAGCGTGTGATAGACGGGCGGTGCGACGATGGGGATCAGGGGCTCATCGGTGCGGCCGAGCGCCTGATCGATCCGCCGCAGCAGTTCCGCCGGAAATCGCGCGGCAAACGGCGCGCGCGGTTTGTCGAGCATCATGCCGACCGATTTGAAGCCGAGCCGGCGCAGCGTCCGGCAGGTTTCCGGCGAAAGCCGCAGCGCTTCGATGGGAAGCGGCGCCAGTGCCGGAGCTTCCTGTCCCGAAGGCAGGACCGGGGAGGGCGCCGCATGAAACCGCGACAGCGCCCATGCGGCGCCGGGCGTATCGGCGACGGCAAGCCGTGCCGGCAGACCGAAGTTTCTTTCCAGCCGGAGAGGCGAGATCGGCGAGAAGCTTTTCCTCGCCGCCGAAGAGATGTGCGGCGCCTTCGATGTCGAGAAAAAAGCCGTCGGCGCCGTTCTCTTCGCCCCAGGGTGAAGCCGTCGGCGTATAGCGCGTCGCCCACAGCGCGAGACGGCGTAGCGCCGCATCATCGGCCGCGGCATCGATGGCGCGCGTCTGCACATTGCCCGCCTTCGCGCGCGCATCCGCCAGCGGTTCGCCGAGCGTAAGCCCTGCGGCCTCCGCCGCCTCGTTCAGGGCGGCAATGCGCGGCCCGCCGGCGGCGGTGATGGCGAGCACGAACGGCTGGTCGGGATCAACAGGCTTGTCTGAAGGTTTTTTCGCCTGCGCCGCGAGAGCGCGCAGGATCGGCCAGCGCGGTAGCCAGACTGAAACGATACGCGACATGATCGTACTCCACCATCCATTCACCGGCGCGTCCGTTGCGGCAGCGTTCAAGCGTGAGCCGCCAGCGCGAACGCACGATCAGGCCGAAGCGGTCGCGCGCGGCGGGAGCCGTGCCGACGCGCCAGCGTGTCGCCGCCGCGCTCGATTCCAGGTCCGCCGCCGGCCGCAGCAGAAAGAGCGGCAGGCCACAATCCGTCGCGGCGAGATGCAGCCTCTGGCTGGTTTTCAGATCGAGCTTGTCGATGACGCCGGCGACGGCGGCAGGCGCGCGCGAGCGCAACGCCTCCTCCATGGCCCACAGCGTTTCCTTCCGGTGCGCCGTCTCGACCACGATGAGACGTCGTGGATCGAGACCGAGCGCGCGCATGCCATGACCGTGCGGCCGGCCGTAATCGCGAAGCCCGTAGTTTGGGAGAATGAGGAATATCGGAGGAGTGCGCGCCGTTGCCTTTCCCTCCTCTGAAAGGGGAGGGCCGGATCGCCATGGGCGATCCGGGGAGGGGTCATCCTGCTTGCAACTGACCCCCACCTGTCTCGCTGCGCTCGCCGGCCTCCCCCTTTCAGGGGGAGGGATGAGCAAGGCCGGAAGGCGGGCGAGGAGCGCCACGATGAAGCCGAAGGCGGCGGGGGTGGCGCCTTGCTCGGGCACGACCTCATGCAGCGCGCCGCCGGCCAGGCCACCTTGTGGCAGGTAACGATCGATGGAGGCGAGGCCGAAGGGAAGGGGCGCGGCGGCTCTAAACCCTTCCATTCTCGGCAATAATCGCCGCAATTCCTCCGCCACGGCGGCGCGGTTACGCATCACGGAAAGGGCGGTCGGCGCGGTCATGATCGGCTCTGTCCCAACGGAAGCATATATAGAACAAAAAGGGAACAAAGCCAAGATTTGTTTCTTCTCGCGGGGCGTCACTTGACCAATCCATAACCAAACGGTTATGGATTAAATCATGCAAACGGCGCCCGACACCCTCTTCAAAAGCCTCGCCGATCCCACCCGTCGCGCGATCTTCGAACGGCTCGCGCGCGATGGCGAACAGACCGTGCAGGGGCTCACCGAACAGTCGGGCGTCTCACAACCCGCGGTGTCCAAGCATCTCGGCGTTCTCAAGCTCGCGGGCCTCGTGCGCGATCGCCGGGCGGGACGCCAGACCCATTACAGCGCCCAGCCGCAGGCGCTGGAGCCGTTGATCGACTGGATGAGCCTTTACGGCGCCTTCTGGCGCGATCGGTTCGATCGCCTGGAAACGCTCCTCAAAAGGATGGATCAGTGACCAATCCCGACACCGCCACACGTTCTCTCGCGATCGAACGCGAGATGCCGTATCCGCCGGAAAAAATCTGGCGCGCGCTGACTCAAGGTCCGCTGCTCGAGGAGTGGATGATGAAAAACGACTTCGCACCGGTCGTCGGCCACCGCTTCACATTCCGCTCCACACCCGTGCCCAATTGGAACGGCGTGATCGATTGCGAAGTCCTGGTCGTCGAGCCCAACAAAAAGCTCTCCTTCAGCTGGGGGTCCATGGGGCTGGAGAGCGTCGTTGTCTGGACGCTGACCGCGACCGAAGGTGGAACGCTCGTCCGCATGGAGCAGTCCGGCTTCCGTCCCGATCAGGAGCGCGCCTATCAGGGCGCGCAATACGGCTGGCAGAATTTCATCGGCAATCTGGAACGCGTCGTTGCCGGGCTGCAATGACGCCGGCATCGATTGGGAGGCAATCCTGAATCAAGCCATCACGCGTTTGATCATCCGCTGGATTCACATCGTCCTCAGCATTCCGATCATCGGTTATATTTACAGTCCGTTTGAGGAAATTCCGAAGTACGCCCCCCTTGTCCGGTTTGTCTTCCTCCCTGTAATGGTCACTTCCGGGCTTTGGATGTGGAAAGGCCATGTCCTTCGACGGCTCATCTTGAAAAGACCGGCCCGATAAAATGGAGGATCGGACACAGCATGAAGCCGACAAATCGTCCGAGCGACGACACGGCCTCGGCGAACATCACCAGGCGGATCGAAGAATTGGGCGATTGGCGAGGCGAGACGCTCGCCCGCGTCCGCGAGCTTATTCACGATGCCGACCCCGACATCCTAGAGGAGTGGAAATGGCGGGGAGTCCCCGTCTGGTCCCATGACGGCATCGTTTGCACCGGGGAATCGTACAAGCAGGTCGTGAAGCTCACCTTCGCGCGTGGCGCCGCCATCAAAGATCCGAAGAAGCTCTTCAATTCCAGCCTGGAAGGCAACGTGCGGCGCGCGATCGACATCGGCGAAGGGGAGAAGATCAACGAAACCGCTTTCAAGCAACTCGTCCGCGCCGCGGTGGCCGCCAATTCTGCGGCGCTGGCCCTACGGTCAACAAAGAAAAAGAAGAAGTAAGCCCGGTTGCCTGGGCGACGAGGCGCGGATCGCCCCGCCGCGGGGGCCGGCCAATTCCGCCTTGATGCCGCAACGGCGATGCCGCATAGGTTCGTTCCCGATCGCGCGCCGCGATCGAAAACGGCGGTGGAACGAGGAACGTCATGCCGGAAGTCGACAAGGAAGGAGAGCGTTACTCGGCGGATAAGCCGCAGCAGACGCCGGGCTTCTATCTCAAGGGCTCCCACCAGCTCGATTGGGGAATGAAGAACCGCCTGGCCCGTGTTTTCGCTCCGGCGACCGGCCGCACCGTGATGCTGGCGATCGACCACGGCTACTTTCAGGGCCCGACCACGGGGCTCGAGCGCATCGACCTTTCCATCCTGCCGCTGCTGCCGTCCTGCGATGCGCTGTTCTGCACGCGCGGCATTTTGCGTTCGGTCGTTCCGGCGGATTCGACCAAGCCGATGGTGCTGCGCGCCAGCGGCGGTCCGAGCATCCTGCGCGAGGAGTTGTCCGACGAGCAGATCGCGATGGACATGGACGACGCAGTGCGATTGAACGCCGCCGGCGTCGGTATTCAGGTTTTCATCGGCGGCGAATTTGAGACCCGCTCCGTCCACAACATGACGAAGCTGGTCGATGCCGGTCTTCGCGCCGGCATTCCGGTCATGGGCATCACCGCGGTCGGCAAGACCATGGTGCGTGACGCCAAATACTTCCGGCTCGCCTGCCGCATCATCGCCGAGCTCGGCGCGCAATACGTGAAGACCTATTACGTGGACGAGGGGTTCGAAACCGTCACCGCCTCATGCCCGGTGCCGATCGTCATGGCAGGCGGCAAAAAACTTGCCGAACTCGACGCGCTGACGATGGCCTACAACGCCGTGCAGCAGGGCGCCGCCGGCGTCGACATGGGCCGCAACATTTTCCAGTCGGAAGCGCCGAAGGCGATGATCGCCGCAATCAACGCCGTCGTGCACAAGAACCTGAAGCCGAAAGAAGCCTACGAGCTGTTTGGCTCGCTCAAGGCGAAGGGGTGAGGCTGTCACTTTTTTGGTGCACGCGGAATAGCAGCAGCGAAGCGAGCCAGCCAGCCATGATCGATCTGAAAACCGAAAACGGGATCGCGATCGTCACCATCAGGCACGGCAAGGCCAACGCTCTCGATGTCGAATTGTGTGACGCCATCGCAAAATACTTCGACGACCTTCGATCGTCCGACGCGCGTGCGGTGATCGTGACCGGGCAGGGCCGCATGTTTTCAGCTGGCGTCGACCTGCTGCAGCTGAGTACCGGCGGACCGGATTATGTGCGCCGTTTCCTCCCCGCGCTGCACCGGCTTTACGATGCGGTGTTCTTCCATCCGAAACCGGTGGTCGCGGCGATCAACGGCCACGCCATTGCCGGCGGCTGCGTGCTCGCATGCTGCGCCGACCGGCGCATCATGGCGCGCGGCAGCGGGCGTATCGGCGTCACCGAGCTTCTTGTAGGCGTGCCGTTCCCGGCGCTCGCTTTCGAAGCGGTGCGTTTTGCCGTGCCGCGGCGCCACGTGTCAGAGTTCATGTACAGCGGTGCGACCTACGACGTCGATGCGGCGCTGCGGCTCGGTTGGGTCGACGAGATCGTGGAAGCCGACGCCCTGATGGAGCGCGCGATTGCTGCCGCGCAGGAATTGGCGCGGCTATCGCCAGCGGCATTTACCCAGACCAAGCGGCAACTGCGCCAGGACGTTGCCGACCGGATCGAACGAAGCGGCGCGGCGACCGACCGGATCGTCACTGAAATCTGGACCCAGGCGCTGGATCACATCCGCGATTACGTGGCGCGTACGCTGAAGAAGGCCTAGCAATCTTCGCTTGCGATTTCCGGCGGGTATGGTCAAACTTGCATCACAGCCGGTTCTGCCCGATTTTTGTGCTTCGCGGTGAGACCGCGTGGAAAAACGCCCATGGATGTGGGTTCCTCGCAATCCGAGGACGCGGTGTTTTCGGACGCGTCTCTCGTATTCTCGTCGCGTGACTTCGACGCGGTGCGGCAGGGCGTTGCGCGCATTTTCAAGCCCCATCTGCTGCGCCTGCACGGCACCAGCGCGGATTTGCGGGCGCGGATGCATCACCTGCGGCAGGGCGGGGCGTCGGTCAATCGTCTGGAATACGGCGCCGAGGTCGAGATCGATCCCGACCGGCTCGATGACTTTTTCCTCGTTCAGATCCCGGTCGCCGGACACGCCTCGATTGCCTGCGGCAACGTGCGGTTCGACTCCACGCCGGAAGCCGCGTCGCTTGTCTCGCCGACACTACCGCTGCACATGCGCTGGCACGCCGGCAATGCACAGGTCTGCGTGCGTTTCGAGCGCAGTCTGGTCGAGCGGCATTGTGCGGCCCATCTCGGCCACGCGCTCGATGAGCCGCTCGAATTCGAGCCCGAACTGCGCCTCAACACGCCGGCCGGGCGTTATTTCCTGCGGCTCGTGAATCTGTTCGCCGAAGAATTGGCGTTCGCCCGGCATGGCGATCGCGCCGCGCATCCGCTGGCCAACGAACACGTCGCCGAACATTTCTCGGCGGCGCTGTTGAACGCGCTGATCTACGGACAGCGCAACAACATGAGCGCCGCGCTCGCGCGTGTGGAGGCGTCGCCGGCGCCGCGCTTCGTCCGCCGAGCGGAAGATTACATCCGGCGACATTACGCAGAGCCGTTGAGCGTCGAAAAGCTGGCGCTGGTTGCCGGCGTCAGTGCGCGAACGCTATTTGCGGGATTTCGCGATTTTCGCCATGTCGCCCCGATGGCTTATCTGAAGGCTTTCAGATTGGACAAGGCGCGGCAAATCCTGCAGAGCGGCGAGGTCAGCGGCAAGGCCGGCGTAACGAAGATCGCCCTCGATATCGGCTTCTCGCATCTCGGCCGTTTCGCGCAGGACTATCGTTTCCGCTTCGGCGAACTGCCGTCGGCGACCGCAAAGATGACGACAGGCGGGCGAGCCGAGACGAGGTCGCGTCCAGAGCGATCGGACGAATAAACCCTCGACGTGC
The DNA here is from genome assembly GCA_963850245.1 of uncultured Alphaproteobacteria bacterium. GTDB lineage: Bacteria > Pseudomonadota > Alphaproteobacteria > Rhizobiales > Xanthobacteraceae > BOG-931. The sequence goes on from CAWKLA010000012.1 coordinate 193,303, forward strand.
CCGATCCGCCCGCGCTGCCTGGTCTCACGCCGCCAGCGATTTGAGATACTTGTCGGCTTCTTCCGGCACCGCGAACCACGGGAACAGATCCAGCGGCTCGTTGAAGCAATTGGCGATGCGGCGAGAGAGGGCGGGAATGCCCTGCGCGGCGCCCATGATGTTGAGGACATGCGGCGGCGGCGGTTGCAGCAGCGCATTGGTCCAGCCGGTCACATATTGCGCGTAATCCCAATAACGGTCGAACGTCGCCTGCATCCAGGCCTGGTCGTACGGCTTGTCGCCGTGGGCGAGGATGGCGTCGAGATAGATTTTGGCGCACTTCGACGCGTTGTTGGAACCCTGTCCGGTGATCGGATCGTTGAGCACGACGGTGTCGGCCATGCCGAAGGCGGCTTTGCCGGAAGGCAGCTGCGCGATCGGCTTGCGCACCGTCGGCGCGAAACGTCCCGCCAGGATGCCGTTGTCGTCGGTGAGTTCGACGTTCTTGGCGCGTTCGGCCTCCCAGGGCAGGAACGTGTCGAGTATCCACTTCGATTTGGCCAGGTGCTCGGCCGGTGACTTAATTCCGTCCCAGCAATCCATCGGGCCGCCGGGCACGCCCTCGAGCACCATGATTTCGCACGGCCCGGTCGTGGTAAGCGACGGGAAAACGAAATACTCGCCGACACCGGGAATGAGGTTGAAGGAAACCGCGGAGTGCTGCGGGCGCGGCGTCAGCCCCTTCACGTAGGTCAGCGCCAGCGCGCGCTGCGGCGCATCGTATTGGCTCTTTTGGGCATCCCGCTCGAACAATCTCGCGATCTCGCCTTTGCCGGCGGCGACGATCACCAGATCGGATTCTTTGGCGTATTTATCGAGGTCGGCCGTTGTCGCCGCCTTGTATTCAATCGTGCCGCCGCGTTTTTCGAATTCCTGCATCCAGCGCGGAAACTTGACCCGCTGATCAACCGCTTGCGCGGGCTTGTCGAGCAGGCCGTTCCACTCGATCGCCTTGTTTCCCGACCCGTCCGGCGCCGGAACGATGAAGCTGATGGACTCGACCGGCGGGCATTCCTTGTCCCAGAAATTGAGGCCAAGCTCGCGCTCGTAGCTCAGGGCCTTGTCGAACATGCACTGGCTCGACATCACCTTGCCGTTGCGGATGTCGTCGGCCTTGCGGTCCTGCACGAGGCGGACGTCGTAGCCGGCGGAAAGCAGGCCGTTGCCGAGTTGCAGGCCGGACTGGCCGCCGCCGACAATCGTGATCACTCGTTTCCCAGAACTCATCTTGCCCTCCTGCGACGCATTGCGGCGTCCTTGTTATTCCATCAACAGCGGAATTGCGGGGTCCGCGCGTTCGGGTCCCATGGCCGTGTAGCCGCCGTCGACCCGGATATCGGTTCCGGTGATAAAGCTCGCATTGTCGGAGAGCAGGAACGCCACCGCTTCGGCGACTTCGGCGGGATTGCCGGTGCGGCCGAGCAGGTGGAAGGGCTTGGCGACGCCGTCGGTCTTGGCGCGGTTGCCCTTGGTCAGCTCGACCATGATGTTGCTCCAGGTCCATCCCGGCGACACGGCGTTAACGCGAATGCCGTCCGGCGCGAGATCCATCGCCTGGTTGCGCGTCAATTGCAGGATGGCGGCCTTGGAAACCGGATAGACCCAGCGGCCGGTCTGCGCGACGCGCGAGGAGATCGAGCCGAAATTGACGATGGCGCCTTTGTTCTTTTTCAGATGCGGCCTGGCGGCCTGCATGAGCATGACCGAGCCGACGATATTGACATCGAGGGCCTTGAGCCAGTCGGCGCGGGTCGTCTCGGCGCCATTGTCGAGATAGGTGCAGGCGACGTTGACGAGATAGTCGAGCCTGCCGGTCGCTTCGACGGTGGCTTTGACCAGCGCCGCGATGTCGGCATCGCTGCACAGGTCGCAGCGGATGAAGCGGGCCTTGCCGCCCAGTTTTTTGGCCGCGGCCTCGCCGTCGGCGACGTTGATATCGGCGATGACCACGTTGCAGCCGTAGCCGGTGAGCGCTTCGGCGACGCCTTGCCCGATGAGGGTCGCGCCGCCGGCGACGATTGCCGTTTTACCGTCCAACCCGCGCATGACGCCGCCTCGCTTCCGGACCGATGCCGTCGTACCCATTGTCCAAAAGCCGGTCGGCGGAGCCAATCCGCTTTGTGCAGGCTTTATCCGCTTTGCGCAGGAAAGGCCGCGAAAAGCGCCTACCCAAGCTCGGTAATGGCTTCGGGGAAGCGGTGAAGCCTTTCGCCCGGTCCGTCGGCCTCGATCAGATAGTTGTCGCATACCCACGAAAGCACATGGCCGCGGATATAGGTCGGGTGCACGACAATGTTCATATGCTGCTCGATTGTCATCGGCTCGTCGCTGCGGATGAGCGGCCGTTCGACCAGATCGTAGCCCTGGCCGTGACAGTGGAGGCGCTTTTCCTCCGGCCGGTCGTTCTTCCGCATGAAATCGTTATAGGCCGCGAAAATATCCTTGCAGGGCGTGCCGGGTTTGAGCAACTCGAGATTGAATTTGCGCGCTTCCAGTGCGAACGCGAACTCGTCCTTGAGTTCGGCCGAGGCCTTGCCGACGACGCAGGTGCGGCCCAGCTCCGTGTACATGCCGCCAGGCCCGGAATCCTCGACCAGCAACGCGATGACGTCGCCCTTCTCGATGACGCGGTTCTGGAAGTGGCGCTGGCTGAACTGTGCCGGACGATCCGGCGGCATCGACGCGCACAGATAGATGCCGTTCTCGCTGCCGTTGCGCTGGCTGTAGCATTGCGCGATCGCCGCGACATCGCGGTCGCGCATTCCCGGTTCGATCGCGGCAAAAGCGGCGCGCATGGCGCCATCCTGCATCGCCGCGGCGCGGCGAACGAGTTCGCGCTCTTCGGCGCTCTTGATGACCTTGATGCGGTCCACCGTATCGGAAGCATCGACAAAGCGGGAATTCGAGAGGCGGCCTTTTTGCAGATGGTCCACCATCGCAAACGACATCTGGTAGGTGCCAAGAAGGCCGATGGTGCCGCCGGCATAAGGCGCGAGCGCCCTGGCGGCGAGTTCGGGATCGTAGCCGGCGGTGTAGTGACACGAGGCGTAGCTCGGTGTGGTGAACCATTGCTTGACGCCCCGGCTCACGCCGTCGCCGTTTGCGGTCGGCGTGTTGACGCCACCGAACGGACCCTGGCTGATCAACGTCATCAGGTCGTCGCGCGGGAATACGACTGTCAGCGGATAACCGTTGGTCGCCGGCAGATCGGTGAAATACTTGACGTAACCGCCCATGTGATCGTTGTTGTTCTGCATGAGCAGCACGTCGATGTTTTCCCGCTCCATGGCGGAACGAACGGCCGCCCAGCGGCGTTCGAGTTCGGCCGTCGAGATCGGCGTCTGCAGGCGTTCCGAAAGCTGTTCCATATTCCTGTGTATCCCTGTCGCGCCTCGGCCGGGCGCCCGCTACAACGCGAAGATAGGCTGATATAACGCTGTGCGCTAAGCGCCGCCAAGCGGGTCTCGCGGCGATGGCAGCCCGGCTGGACTTCAACTAGTCTCACCCGACCAGCATTCCCAGGAGCATTAAAATGCCTATCGATTTATCGGCCGTGAACTGGGTCTTTGTCGGCCTGATGGCGCTGTTCGCGTTCGTCACGGCGTTGCTCGGCAGTCTCATTGCATTCCGCAACCGCTTCGTGGGGGCCATCCTCGCCGGCATTCTCTTTGCGGTCGCGTTCGTGTTTTGGAACTATTATCCGCACCCGACCGTGCAGCTGCCCATCATCTCCGCCTACACCACGCCGGCCGGTTGACCTTTGCGCCAGCCAAGTTATGCGTAGCCGTCGTGGTAGCAGGATTGTGCCGGGAGGAATGGAGCGGTCATGAATAAGGTCTATGCGGACGCGCGCTCCGCGTTGGCCGGGTTGCTGAAGGACGGGATGACGATCATGGCCGGCGGTTTCGGCCTCTGCGGCATTCCGGAAACATTGATCCTGGCGATCCGCGATTCCGGCGTGAAAAATCTCACCGTCGTCTCGAACAATTGCGGGGTCGACGGCAAGGGTCTGGGCGTGCTGCTCGATACGCGGCAGATCAAGAAAATGATCGCCTCCTATGTCGGCGAGAACAAAACCTTCGCCCAGCAATTCCTCGCCAACGAGCTCGAAATCGAATTCAACCCGCAGGGCACGCTCGCCGAGCGCATCCGTGCCGGCGGCGCCGGCGTGGCGGCGTTTTTCACCAAGACCGGGGTGGGTACCCTCATCGCCGAGGGCAAGGACGTGCGCGAATTCGACGGCGAGCGGTATGTCATGGAGCGCGGGCTGGTCGCCGATCTCTCGATCGTGCACGCCTACATGGCCGACACCGAGGGCAACCTCGTGTATCGCAAGACCGCGCGCAACTTTAACCCGGTCATGGCCACCGCCGGCAAAGTCACGGTCGCCGAGGTCGAACATCTGATGCAGCCGGGCGAGATCAATCCCGATCACATCATCACGCCGGGCATTTACGTGCAGCGCATCGTTTACGTCGCCAACCCGACGAAGCACATCGAACAACGCACTGTCCGCAAGCGCACGATGGCGGATACGGCGGCTGGAACAGGGGAGGAAGTCTGATGCCTTGGACCCGCGATCAAATGGCGGCGCGCGCCGCGAAGGAACTCAAGGACGGATTCTACGTCAATCTCGGCATCGGTATTCCGACGCTGGTGTCCAACTTCATTCCCGACGGGATGAGCGTGCAACTGCAATCCGAGAACGGCATGCTCGGATTCGGTCCGTTTCCCTTTGAGGGCGAGGAAGACCCCGACCTCATCAACGCCGGCAAGCAGACCGTTACCGAGCTGCCGACGACGAGCTTTTTCAGTTCGGCGAACTCTTTCGCCATGATCCGCGGCGGCCATATCGACATCGCGATCCTCGGCGCCATGCAGGTGGCGGAAAACGGCGATCTCGCCAACTGGATGATTCCGGGAAAAATGGTCAAGGGCATGGGCGGCGCCATGGACCTTGTCGGCGGCGTCAAGAAGGTCGTCGTGGTCATGGAGCATTCGGCCAAGAACGAGGCGAAGCTGCTGCACAAATGCACGCTGCCGCTGACCGGCGCGGGGGTCGTCGATATGGTGATCACCGATCTCGGCGTGTTCACCCTCGACCGCAAGGGCGGCGGCATGACCCTGATCGAACTGGCGCCCGACGTCACTCTGGACGACATCAAGGCCAAGACCGAGGCAAGCTACAAGGTCGCCAATACGCTAGCGCAGCACTAGGGCCGGCGGCCACCGCCGCCATCGGGCCTGAACCTGGCGGTTCCGACCGCCCTTTACGCTTGCCGCGAACACGTCGACAATGGCGGGGCGTGGGGAGCGCCGTGCCACAAGATCCGATCCTCGAAACTGAGGACCTGACCAAGGAGTTTGCCGGCTTCGTAGCTGTCCGGTCGGTCAATCTGTGCGTCAGGCGTGGCAGCATCCATGCGCTGATCGGCCCGAACGGCGCCGGCAAGACCACCTGCTTCAATCTCCTCACCAAGTTTCTGGCGCCGACGCGCGGGCGCATCATGTTCGACGGTCGTGACATCACCGCGCTCAAGCCGGCCGATGTCGCGCAGCTCGGGCTCGGGCGGTCGTTCCAGATCTCCGCGGTGTTTCCGCATCTCACGGCGTTGGAAAACGTTCGCATCGCGCTGCAGCGCCGGCGCGGCACTTCGTTCGATTTTTGGCGCTCGAAGCGCGTGCTGCGGGTGCTCGACGACCGGGCGAAGGCGATCCTGGCCGATGTCGGACTTTCGCCCTATGTCGAAGCACTCGCGGTCGAACTGCCATACGGACGCAAGCGGGCGCTCGAAATCGCCACCACGCTCGCGCTCGACCCGGAGCTGCTGTTGCTCGACGAGCCGATGGCAGGCATGGACCGCGAGGACATCGTTCGGATCAGCGCACTCATCAAATCGGTCGCTGCCGACCGGACGGTTCTCATGGTCGAGCACAATCTGGGCGTTGTCGCCGACCTCTGCGATCGGATCACCGTTCTGACCCGCGGCCAGATTTTGGCCGAAGGCGACTACAAGACCGTGTCCGCCGACCCGGCGGTGCGCGAAGCCTATCTCGGGACCGGCCATGCCTGAGACCGCCACATCCGATACCGGCGCGCTGCTGGCCGTGAAGGACCTGGAGGCCTGGTACGGCGAGTCGCACATCCTGCACGGTGTGACTTTCGACGTGCAGCCGGGCGAAGTAGTGACACTCCTCGGCCGCAACGGCGTCGGCAAGACCACGACGCTCAAGGCCATCATGGGGATCATCGAGAGCCGAACCGGCTCGGTGCGGTTCGAGGGCAAAGAGTTGATCCGCCGTCCCTCGGACGCCATCGCTCGCGCCGGAATCGCTTTCTGCCCCGAAGAACGTGGCATATTCTCCACGCTCGACGTGAAGGAAAACCTGCTGCTGCCCCGGCAGGTGCGCCCGGGCGGGCTCGATCTCGAACGCATCTTCGAGCTCTTTCCCAACCTGCGCGAGCGGCTGCGCAGTCAGGGCACGAAACTCTCCGGCGGCGAGCAGCAAATGCTGGCGATCGGCCGCATCCTGCGCACCGGCGCGCGGTTGTTATTGCTGGACGAGCCGACCGAGGGGCTCGCTCCCGTCATTATCCAGCAGATCGGGCGCACGATTTCGTTGCTCAAGGCGCAGGGTTTTACCGTGCTGCTGGTCGAGCAGAACTTCCATTTCGCCGCGACCGTGGCCGATCGTTATTACGTCATGGAACACGGACGCATCGTGGACGGTTTCACCGCTACTGAACTAAAGGCGAATACGGAAAAGCTGCACGAGTATCTCGGAGTTTGATATTGAGGATGCAACGGGTTTCAAGCGTTACATGCCGGGCCGCAAGCCCGCGTATGGGGAGGTAGCCACATGGGGAGCTTGATGACGACCGCACGCCGATTGGCGCTCGCCGCCGCGACATACGCATTCATGATTGCCGGCGCGTCGGCGCAGCAGGATGACGTCGTCAAAATCGGCGTCCTGACCGACATGTCCGGTCTCTACTCAGACATTGGTGGGCCGGGCTCGGTTGCGGCCGCCAAACTGGCGGTCGAGGATTTCGATCCGGCGGCCCACGGCATGAAGGTCGAGGTCATTGCCGGCGATCACCAGAACAAGCCGGATATCGGCGCCAACCTCGCCCGGCAGTGGTACGACGTCGACCACGTTGACGTCATCGTCGACGTGCCGACATCGAGTGTCGCGCTGGCGATCAGCGAGATCACGCGGGAAAAGAACAAGGTCTTCCTCGGATCGGGGCCTGCGAGTTCCGACCTCACGGGGTCGAAGTGTTCGCCGAACACCATCCAGTGGACCTACGACACCTGGATGCTGGCGAACGGCACCGGCAGGGCGGTCGTTCAAACCGGCGGCGACACCTGGTTCTTCCTCACCGCGGACTATGCGTTCGGGCAGGCGCTCGAGCGCGATACCACGAAAGTCATCCTGGCGAACGGCGGCAAGGTGCTCGGCAGCGTGCGCCATCCGCTGAACACGTCGGACTTTTCGTCCTTCCTCCTGCAGGCGCAGGCTTCCAAGGCCAAGATCATCGGGCTTGCCAACGCCGGCGGTGATACGGTCAACGCGATCAAGCAGGGCTCGGAGTTCGGCATCACCGCGAGGGGACAGCAGTTTGCCGGCCTCCTGGTGTTCATCAACGACGTCGAGGCGCTTTCGCTCAAAACCGCGCAGGGGCTGGTGCTGACCGAGACCTTCTACTGGGACATGACCGAGGCTAGCCGTGCGTTCACCAAGCGCTGGCAGGTCGCGCGGCCTGGCAAGTTTCCGAGCATGGTGCCGGCCGGGGTGTACTCGTCGGTCCTTCACTATCTGAAAGCGGTCGCCGCGCTGAAAAGCCACGCCGACGGAAAAGCGGTTGTCGCCAAGATGAAAGAGATGCCGACCGACGATCCGCTGTTCGGCAAGGGCTCGGTGCGCGCCGACGGCCGCAAGCTGCATGATGCTTATCTGTTCGAGGTGAAGTCGCCGAAGGAATCGAAATATCCGGGCGACGACTACAAGCTTCGCGCTACCATTCCGGCGGCCGAAGCGTTCCGGCCGATGAAAGACGGCGGCTGCCCGCTGGTCGGCGGCTAAGCCGTTCCGGGGGATACGGCCGCTCGCAGGGGCGTGCGGCCGCTGGGGGGATGCGGCATGTTCGAAATCTTCGGCATTCCGTCGCAGGCGTTGTTCGGCCAGTTGCTGCTCGGCCTGATCAACGGCTCCTTCTACGCACTGCTGAGCCTAGGGCTCGCCGTCATTTTCGGCATGCTCAACATCATCAATTTCACGCACGGCGCGCAGTACATGATGGGGGCGTTCGCCGCTTATCTGCTGCTCCAGCATCTGGGGATCAATTATTGGGCGGCGCTGGTCGTCGCGCCGATCGTGGTCGGCGCCACCGGGATCGTCATCGAACGGCTGTTCCTCACGCATTTGCGCAAGCTCGATCCGCTGTACGGACTTCTTCTCACCTTCGGTCTCGGGCTCATCATCGAGGGGATGTTCCGTAACTATTACGGCTCGTCCGGATTGCCGTATCAGGTGCCCGACGCGCTACGGGGAGGGCGCAATCTCGGCTTCATGTTCCTGCCGAACTATCGCGCCTGGGTGATCGTGCTTTCGCTGGCTGTGTGCTTCGCGACCTGGTTCGCCATCGAACGCACGCGGCTCGGATCGTATCTGCGCGCCGCCACGGAAAACCCGGTGCTTGTGCGCGCTTTCGGCATCAACGTGCCGCGCATGGTGACACTGACCTACGGTTTTGGCGTCGCGCTCGCGGCGCTGGCCGGCGTCATGGCGGCGCCGATCTACAACGTCTCGCCGCAGATGGGCTCGGATCTCATCATCGTCGTGTTCGCGGTGGTGGTGATCGGCGGCATGGGTTCGATCATGGGCGCGATCCTGACCGGCTTTGCGCTCGGCATCGTCGAGGGGCTGACGAAGGTCTTTTATCCCGAGGCCTCGAACACCGTGATCTTCGTCATCATGGCCATCGTGCTGCTGATCCGGCCGTCCGGCCTGTTCGGACGGAGCGCATAGATGGAAGGCGCGATCGAGCCGGCTGTCCTGGCGCAGCGTCGAGACACCGCGCTCAGCCTCGCGGCGGCGTTTGCCGTCATGATCGTGCTCTTCGTTATTGGGCCGTTTGTGGTCTACCCGGTCTTTCTGATGAAGGCGCTGTGCTTTGCGCTATTCGCCTGCGCCTTCAATCTTCTCATCGGCTATGTCGGCCTGATTTCCTTCGGCCACGCGCTGTTTTTTGGCTGGGCGAGTTACCTCACGGCCTATGCCGCGAAGGTCGGCAATCTGAGCTTTCCGTTCTGGTTCGGCAAAGTCGTGTGGCTTGTGATTCCCCTGCCGCCGCAGTCGCCGGAAGTGTCGATCCTGATCGGCGCGCTCGTCGCCGCGATCCTCGGCTACGTCACGGGCGTGATAGCGATTCGCCGGCAGGGCATCTATTTCGCCATGATCACGCTGGCGCTGGCCCAGATGATGTATTTCTTCGCGGTGCAGGCGAAGTTCACCGGCGGCGAGGACGGCATCCAGGGGGTGCCGCGCGGTCGTCTGTTCGGGACGTTCGACTTGTCCAACGAGAAGACGATGTACGTCTTTGTCCTCGTTGTTTTCCTCGCCGGCTTCCTTCTCATCTACCGGATCATCAACTCGCCGTTCGGCGAGGTTCTCAAGGCGATCCGCGAGAACGAGCAGCGCACCGTCTCGCTCGGCTACCGTACCGAGCGCTACAAGCTCGTAGCCTTCGTGCTGTCGGCGACGCTGGCGGGGCTTGCCGGGTCGATGAACGCTCTGGTCTTTCAGCTCGCCTCGCTCACCGACGTGCATTGGACGATGTCGGGCGACGTGGTTCTGATGACGCTGCTGGGCGGTCTCGGCACCGTGTTTGGGCCCGTGGTTGGCGCCTTTCTGGTGATCGCGATGCAGAACTATCTGGCCCCCTTCGGCCAATGGGTTCTGGTCATTCAGGGCGCGATCTTCGTGGTATGCGTGCTCGCCTTCCGGCGCGGCATTGTTGGTGAGCTGGCGCAGCTTCTGCGCCTGCACCTCTGATTTGATGGGTCTGAAACAAACTTTTCCACACACTTATCAACAGAATCAGTTTATCAGAAGCACTCGATACACAGGTCGAATGGTTGGACCGCTGCATTTTTGTTGCTTGGCGGCGAGTCTCGGGTGAGCTTGATCCTGCGATCAAGGTCGGCAGTGCTTGGGTATCGGCAGTCCCTGGGTTTGTTTTCCCAACAGTCTTTTGAGTTCGACGGCGTGAAGTGTGCGTTCTCGGGCGAACGTGCGTTTTTCCGCATCTACGCGTCTGTCATTGAAAATTCCTGTTCCCGGGCGAGCCGGGTACTTTCGGTCTTTTCATGTCGGCACGGCAGCAAAGTCCGTACGACGGTATTGCGAGCAAATGGCACGCACTGGCGGAGCGCCGAAGGGCGCATGTCGTCGAATTGCGCGATAGCGGCCGGTGGAAGCACTACTACGAGACGCAGGATGAGCTTGCCGCCGCGCTGCGCGACGCCGTGACGGCGTGCGACGAATGGGCGAGGCTCGGCGGGCTCCCCGAGGGCGACGCCTCCGCGTGATCGCCGGGACCGCTTTTCCAGATCAGAGCTAGCGGACTCGATTGCCGCCAATTGTCAGTTGCGCATAGTGCGCGGCGCCGTCCTTCGCGAGATCGCCGGTTACGGCTTTCTTCCACTCCATGCCGACAATGGCGCCGCCGCGGACCTCGGAAATCATGTTGTTGGCGATGACGGCGGCGCCGGCACCCGCCGCCACGGAAACCGCGATGCCGAATTCGGCGCGGCGAATGACATTCGACGTGATGGCGACATCGCGCAGATAGGCGCCCCAGCCGGCGGCGATCCCGGCGTTGGGGACGTTTTCGATGACGTTGCCGGTCACGACGGTGTCGGCTTCGATTCCGATGCCAATGCCCGCGCTGTCGTTCGGATCGGTACCGGCCGGCCGGTGTCCGACCAGGTTGCGAATGAGATTGCCCTGCACGACGGCGAGCCGGCCGCCCTTGTCGAAATTCGTGACCGACACGCCGAGCGCCGCGCCGTCCACAATGTTGTTGGCGATCAGCGCGCCTTCGAAGCCGAACTCGGCGTAGAGCGCCACCTCGCCAAGGCCGGTGCAGGTATTGCCGACGATTTGCAGGTTCGATGCCGCGTTGCCGCGCACCGCCGAGAACGCCGCGCCGCGGATGCGGTTGCCGCGGACAATGACATTGTCAGCGCGGAAAACATTGATGGCATTGCCCCACTCGCCGGAGCCGCCGGATTTGTTGGAGATGTTCTCGACGCGGTTGTCGACGACGAGCGTGCCGTCGTCGCCTTGCGCCGAGCGCCAGACCAGAATGCCGCCGTTGCCGGCACCGTTGACGGTGTTGGTGGCAATGCGAAGTCCATGTGCATCGATCGATAAAATCGCGATATCGCCGGCGGTGACCGTATTGCCGGTGACTTCGCCGGCGACTGCCTCGAGGAAAATTCCATTGCGGCCCGCTCCGACGATGTCGCAGTCGGCGATGCGCACTGAGCGGCTCCGGCTGAAGTGCAAAAGCCCGCGCCGTTCGGGGAGTGGAATTCCGGCGCCGTCGACGACGAGGCCGCTGATGCTGATATAGTCGCTGCCGGTGGCCGACAACATCGAGGGCCCGCCCGCCATGACCAAACGGGTTGCCGCGGCGACACCGGCGATCGACGTGTAGGACGGCAGCACGAGCGATCCGGCGCGATAGAAGCCCGGCGGCAACCGCAGCACGGCACGCGCGCCGGCGGCTAGTTCGATGGCGTGCTGAAAAATCTGGGTCTGGTCTTCCGCCGCGTTTGGACGCAGCCCGAGAGTCGCGGCGTCGATTTCGGCGCGCGGTCCCTCGCGCATCGGCGCCGATTGTGTCTCGGTGGCGGCGCCTGCCGCGCCGGCGCCGGCGAGAGCCGCGAACAGGCGGCGGCGGTCGATGCCCATCAAACAATCTCCGACACAAAGAGACCCGCCGTGCGACGCGGATTCTCTCAGGCCGCTCGCTCCGGCAGATGGGACTATTCCACCGCGCCGGTTAACGACGGCTTGCGGCCATCAGGGCGATGAGCAGCGCTTCTGCTGCGGCAAGCAGCCGCCCGAATTGAGGGCGGCCGGGCCGTACCGGGGGAATGTGAACGAACTGGACCAGCGGCCGGCCGCCGCGGGTGCGCTCCAAAGCCCGCCAATAGGCATAGTTGCAGAGGTAACGTCCGGCGTCGCGCGACAAGCCTGCCGGAAAGCCGCTCGCCCGGACGGCCCCGAGCAGGTCCGCGAACGGGGCGTTGCCGCGAAGCGCGGACGCCCCGCCGGCGGCGATGACGTTACGGGTCGGGCAATATCCTTCCGCATCGGGGTGCAATACCGAGACGATATTGCGCGCCTGCGTCTCGACACAGAGGCGCCGGCGACGTCCGGCCAGTCCGAACATCAGAATGATGTCGGGATCGCCGGCAAGAAGTTGTGGAAGTTCGCGATCGACGCTGGCGTAGGTTGTCGCAAAAACGTGCGTCGTGCGGCCGATGTCGGCAAAGGCCGGCCGCCGCCTGCGTGCGAGCATTTTGACCAATACGGCGCTTGGATTGAACGGCGCGCCGGGGAAGGGGCCGAAGCCGACGAGAAGGACGCGCATCTCAACGTCCCAGCATGTCGGCAATCTGTTCCACCGCGGCATTCGCCGCGAGCCGTCCCGCGGCGACATCGGCTTCTATTCGCGGCAGCGCCGCCTTCAGCGTCCGATCCGAACGCAATGGCGCGAACAATCGCTCCTCGAGCATCGACCACATCCACTTCACCTGCTGCTCGCCGCGGCGGCAGGCCAGTTCGCCCGATGCGGTGAGCTTCTGCCGATGATCGAGAATGTTGGCCCACAGCGCCGCGATGCCGTCGCCGGTGAGCGCGGAGTAGGTCAGCACCGGCGGCGTCCAGTTCGGCGATCGTGGCGAGAGGATATGCAACGCGGCGCGATACTCGGCGGCGGCGGCCTTGGCGCGAAGGAGATTGTCGCCGTCGGCCTTGTTGACCGCGATCATGTCGGCAAGCTCGACGACGCCCTTCTTCAATCCCTGCAATTCGTCGCCGGCGCCCGGCAGCATCAGCACCAGAAAAAAATCGGTCATGTCCGCGACCGCGATTTCCGACTGGCCGACGCCGACGGTCTCGACCAGCACCACGTCGTAGCCGGCGGCCTCGCACAGCAGCATTGTCTCGCGCGTCCTTGCCGCGACGCCGCCGAGCGTGCCGGAGGCCGGGGAGGGACGGATGAAGGCCTTCATGTCGCCGGAGAGGCGAGCCATGCGGGTCTTGTCGGCGAGGATCGAACCGCCGGTTCGCCGCGACGAAGGATCGACGGCAAGCACGGCGACCTTGTGCCCTTGCCCGGTCAGCATCGTGCCCAGGCTGTCGATGGTCGTCGACTTGCCGAACTCCTGGCGCGCCGGTGATGCCGACACGCACCGCTTGGCCGGTCGCCGTCAGCAGGGACTGGGTGAGCGTGGCCGCGGCGCGGCGGTGATCGGCGCGTTTGCTTTCAATCAGCGTGATCGCGCGCGAGAGCACGGCACGGTCGCCTGCACGAAGCTCGCGTGCGATCCGGCCGACGTCGGGAACGGGAGAAGACGACGCCATAACGTCTCTTCCGCGAGCGAGCGGCTTGCGTCAAGGCCGCGTGTACGCGTTCCCATTTACATTTTGCTAGCCTCATCCTGAGCGAACTGGGGATTTCGTCGAATAACCCCGTTGCTGTCGAAATCCAGCCGCATCCCGAGACTGTCATCGCCGCGTCCGCCCGAGGCGAGGCGCAATGTCGTCTGTCCATCCCAAAACGGAGACATCGATGAACTGGAACCAGATCGAGGGCAATTGGATGCAATTCAAGGCCGGCGTCCGCGGCAACTGGGTCAAGCTAACCGACGAGGACATCGCGCATATCGGGGGCCGCCGCGAGGAATTGGTCAAGCGCCTGCAGGCGCGTTACGGATTTGGCAAGGCCGAGGCCGAGCACGAGATCGACGCATGGATGAAAACGCAGCGGTACGCTGCTTGAGCGTGCGCGGCCGGCCCGGGTATCGGCCTGGGCCGGCCGTTGAATTACGCCGTGCGAACGCTACGGCAATATGGCGAAAGCGCGCGCCGGAAATCCCAAACCATCGCGTACCTTTGGCCAGCTCACGATAATGAGGGCGCCGGTCGCAGGAACCTTGTCGAGATTGGCCATCACTTCGATCTGATAATGACCGTGCTGGAGGATGTAGGTTTCGGAATCCATCTTGTCGGTCGTGTCGGTGTCCATGCTCTCGTGGCCGGTCGCCGTCACGCCGCGTTGCTCGTAAAGAAATTTGATGGTTTCAAAAGCCCAGGCGGGAAACGGACTGCGCTTGAAGCGTTCGGGATCGGCGTCCCAGTCCTTGTACATATCGGTCCGCAGGGCGACGAACGAGCCCTTCGGTATCTGCCCGTGCTGCCGTTCCCAGGCCATCAGGTCAGCGACCGAAAACGCGTGGTTCGGATCTTTGGCGAGGTAAGGCGTATCGTCCACGACGACGAGCGGCAGGATCATTTCCTTCAGCGGAATCCGGTCCATCGTGATTCCGTTTTCGGCAAAATGCGCCGGCGGATCGACGTGGGTGCCGTACTGCCCCACCATTTGGTAAAATGTGGTGCGGAAGCCGTCCTTGGCGATGGTGTAGGGCTCGTGCGTGTTCGGATCGGTGGCAGGCGAGAATTTCGCCTGGCCGAAGCCGGACCACACTGGCGTCTGTTCCCCGAAACTGTGGGTGAGATCGACGAACGTCTTGGACGCGATGATGCTGTAAGCCCGTGACAAATCCGATTGATCGCGCGCGGGCGAAATTGCCGGAACGACAGCGCACAGCGCGATGATCGGCAGTAGCGCCGCGAAACCCTTGAATCGGTAAGATTCGAATCCAAAAAACCTGAATTGACGCGTCATCGGGTCATCTCCCGCGTACGGCGCCGCTGGCGGCGCCGGGGAGAATCTTATCCGATGCAAACTCTCAGCGCCAAAGCTCGCGGCTCGCCAAAGCTGCGCCCTCGGCGAGGGCTTCCAGCTTGGCCCAGGCGATCATGGGATGAACGCGGCCGCCGAGGCCGCAATCCGTCGCGGCGATAACCCGCTCGCGCCCAACGCCCTTGGTGAAACGCAGGATGCGCTGGGCGACCAGCTCGGGATGCTCCACGACGTTGGTGGCGTGGCTGACGACGCCCGGCATGATGATCTTGCCGTCCGGGAGCTTGATTTCCTCCCACACCGTCCACTCGTGCTCGTGGCGGACGTTGCCGGCCTCGAACGAGTAGGCCTGGCACTTGACCGCCAGCATCACGTCGACGATGTCGCGCATCGGAATGTCGGTCGTGTGCGGACCGTGCCAGCTGCCCCAGCAGAGATGAAAACGGATGCGGTCTTCGGGCAAGCCCCTGATGGCGTGGTTGAGCGCGTCGATCCGCACCATGCAGAATTTCTTGTAGGCCTCCACCGACGGCTCGGGATTGATCATGTCCCAGTTCTCGGCGATGGCGGGGTCGTCGAGTTGCAGGATCAGGCCGGCATCGACGATCGCCTTGTATTCCTCGCGCATCGCCTCGCCGACGGCATACATGAACTCTTCGTCGGTCTTGTAGTAGGCGTTCGCGAGACGCGAGGCGCTCGCCGGCGCCACCGAGGTCATGAAGCCTTCTTCAACGCTGTTGGCTTTGAGCGCCGCCTTCATGTGGGCGATGTCAGCCTTGATGGCGTCGTGTCCCTTGTAGGACACCGGGCCGGTGCATACGGGCCATTTCGCCATACCCGGCCCGGTGTAAACGCTGCCATCGGGGTCCGTGTAGACCGGCAGGAACCGCGTGCGGTCGCGCCGGTCGGCAAAGCTTGTCAGCACGACTTCGCCGGGTTTGGCTCGCTTCGGCGCGGCGTCGTACAGACCCGGTCCGGTCAGATTGAGCCCGTCGAGCCGATTGAAGCAGTAACTCCACCAGGCCCGATAGTTGACCTTGTGGCCCATCGACTTGCCGAACTCGCCGTCGCCGGGCACGTCGATGCCGATTTCCTTTTGCTTGCGCACGACGTCCACGACGGCCGCCTGCAGCGTCTTGTCGAACGCCCCTTCGTCGGTGGTCTCGCCGGTTTCGCGTGCATTGTTGGCGCTGATCAGGTCGTCCGGACGCGGCAGGCTTCCGGCCTGACTGGTCAGAATGTGGTCGCGGCTCATCCTCATCGCGCACTCCCGGCTGGCAAGAACTGGATCGAATAAAGGAAAACGGACGACGGGAAGCGAACCGGATGGTCCGCTTCCGCGTTCGTCCGTCCGCCGGTGGACTTCAGATGGCGTGGAACGGCTGCTCTTTCACCGAAGCGACCAGGCCGTGGAACACTTCGTTGACCGGGCCCCAGCTCGGCAGCTTTTTCATGTTGTTGAGCCAGCGCTCGACATTCGGATAGGCCGAAAGATCGCAGCGGATGACTTCGCCCAGCGTCACCAGTGCGGCGCCGAAATAGTCGGCGATCGTGATCTGGTCGCCACAGAGATACTGTTTCTTCGGGCCGATCCAGTGATCGTTGAGGATTTTCAGCCAGCGCTTCGCGTTCTGTTGGCCGATCTCGATGGTCGCCGCCTGCGCCTCGTCACTGCGGCGCTTCTGATTGGGGAAGAGCTGCGGATAGGCGAGATTGTAGGCCCAGTCGCGATAGAAATTGGTGTTGAGCCAATCCATCATCTCGTTGACCTTGGCGCGCTGCTTGATGTCCTTCGGATAGGCCGGCGAGCCGATCTTGTCGGCGAGGTACTTGAGGATCGCCGAACTTTCGGTCAGGTGGAGGTCGCCGTCCTCGATTACCGGTACGAGGTTGTTCGGGTTCACGGCCGTGTAAGCCGGCTGATAGTGCTCGCCGGTAAACAGATCGACCGTCACTTCCTCAACCGGAATTTTGTTCTCGGCAATGAACAGCCGCACCGGGCGGCTCGTCATCGACACCGGATGCATGTAGAGTTTCATGACAATTTCCTCCCAAATAAACGCTATCGGCAGGGCTTATAGACCATCTTTGCCGCCGGCGAATGGAATATCTTTGTGATCGGCGAAATGCGGAATTCTGCCCACCAAAAATACGGGTGTGATGGGCAGCTATACCCGAGGATCGCCGGCACCGGATTTTTCCCAATCATCATTGCCGGGCTTGACCCGGCAATCCATGCGGCGGCGAAACGCTTCTCCGGTTTGGTGGGCGTCGGCGGCGCGTCTCTATGGACCACCGGGTCAAGCCCGGCGGTGACGAGGAGTCAGGTCAGCCCGGCGGTGACGAGGAGTCAGGTCAGCCCGGCGGTGACGACGAAAAGACGCCGTGCTCGTTTGCTCCGTCACCCACGAGCCGCAACTAACGCGACTTCGCCCGAGCGACCAGGTCGGCAATAAAGCGGGGCAGGGCGAACGCGGCGGCGTGCGCCTCCGGCGTCCAGTATCTGGTCGTGAAGCTCCCGGCCCTGCGGTGGCGCGCCGCGAGTGTCTTGACCGGCACCCGGCGCAAACTCTTGTCGTCGGTCGCCCAGCCCATTGCCATGTGACCGCCGATATAGGTTGGGACTGCGGCGATGTAGCAGGTGCCGTCCGCGAACAGCCGCCTGAACTTGCCGACGCTTGAGACAAGCTCGCCGGGCTGGAAAATCGGAACGCCGTTCTGCGTCACCAGGAGGCCGCCTTTGTTCATGCAGCGTTTGCAGGCATCGTAGAATTTGCGGCTGAACAGGACTTTTCCCGGCCCCTGCGGGTCGGTCGAGTCGATGATGATGACGTCGAAGCGCTGCGCGGTCGTGGCGACATATTTCATGCCGTCTCCGATCACGCTTTCAAAACGCGGATCGGAAAAGACCGGCCTGGTGAATTCCGGAAAGTGCCGTTTGGCAAAGGCGACGACGGTCGGGTCGATCTCCACCTGAGTAAGGCGCCGGACCGATTTGTGTTTGAGCACTTCCTCGGCGATGCCGCAGTCGCCGCCGCCGACGATCAACACGTCGCGCGCACGGCCGTGGGCGAACAACGGCACGTGCGACATCATTTCCTGGTAGATGAATTCGTCGCGCTTGGTGATCTGCGTGGCGCCGTCGAGCATCAGCATCTTGCCGAAAAAGGGTTGCTCGAACAGCACCAGGTGTTGATGCTCGGTTTGCGTCTCGTAGAGCACCTTGTCGACCCGGTAGCTCATGCGAAAGCCGAGGTCGTCAAACAGCGTCTCGGCGATCCAGCGCTTTTCGGCCATGGCAGCCTCGGCTTCGGTATGAAAAAGCAAACGGCCGGGACCAAAAGCCCGGCCGCGCAAAACCGGTCAAGTGCCGGCCGTTCAGGAGCCGCCGGCCCCGCGCAGGATCTCGTTTACGCCGACGCGCTTCGCGGAAAACGCCTCGCGCAGCACCGGGATGCAGGCGTCGGGGTCGGCCGATCCGCACATGAAAACGTCGAGCGCGGCGTAACGCGCGTCCGGCCACGTATGGATCGAAATGTGGCTCTCGGCGAGCACGGCGACACCCGACACGCCGTTGGGCTGAAAATGATGGAGGTGGATATGCAGGAGCGTTGCGCCCGCCGCCACGACGCAGCGGCGCAGCGTCGCTTCGATGTGATCGATGTCGTCGAGCCGCACCGCGCCGTGCAGGTCTACGATCAGATGCACGCCCGCGCAATGCACGCCCTTGCGCAGCGCGAAGTGATCGTGCCGGGCATCCGCCGGTAACGGGGCGGCCACCTTCAGTTTGGTCTTGCGGTCTTCCTTTCGGGCGGTGCCTGGGTTTCCCAAGCCCTTCCCCGATCGCAAGAGGGCGTTCTGGCTCATGCCGTCCTCCCCAACCAGGATATGAACCCGAGATGCCGGTGAACCGGCGCCACGGAAGTGAGAAACGCGATTTTACGTCGATGCAGATCGATCAACCGCGTGACGACCCCACATAATTGCAAACACTTGGGAGTCAAGCAAATTCTCAGCAAAAAACCGTAAGCGCACGCGAACGCAATCGTCTTCGCGTCTCCTAAGGGGGATGCTTCGGTACGCCGCGCGGCCGGGACGGACGCTGCCGCCGTTAAACAATGCGACGAGGCCGCGTCACACTTTCGCCCGTGAATTTCCTATGATTCCGAATTCGAGTTTCACGCGATACGGCATCGCGCGAGCCGCTCGCAGGCTCGAGCGGCCAGGACGGGAGAGCGAACATGACGCGGACGGCGGGTGCTACGGTGTTCCTGATGCTCGCGGCATTGACGCCGGCGCAACAGGCGGCGGCGCAGGATCCCCTTGCCGGTGCGATAATCGGTGGCGCTCTCGGTGGCATCGTCGGCGGCGCCTTGGGCCGCGGTGGCGGCGCAATCGCGGGTGCCGCGATCGGCGCCACGACCGGCGCGATCATCGCGGCGGAAGCACAGCGCAACACGGCGGGATATTACTGGTGGCATGGCGGTTGCTATTACCGCTATCCGAACGGCGCCTGGTTTCAGGTGCAGCCGGGATATTGCTCTTACTGACTTTGTCGCTCTTGTCGACTTGCGGCGGCCGTACCGGGCCGCTAGCCGTTCACGGCGACCGGCCGAGAGATGATGGGCCGCGTGGGCGCCCCGATACGTGTGCGGAAGAAGCTGAGCACGCGCTGGGCCGTCTCGAGCTGCATCCGGTTGAAGCTCGCAATCGCCTTGTCGAGGTCGCTGATCGACATGCCTCGGTCGGCCGCGCGCAAAAGCAACAGCGCTCTGGTGGTCGCAGCTGAGAGGCCCGCGACTTTGGCAAGGATCAGCGCGATTTCCGCGCCCGGATCGAGCAGCGCCCGCTCGACGACGTCGATCGGCGTGTCGGATAGGAACGACAGCGCGATCGCGGTCTCCTCGAATTTGCGATCGCGCGCGTATTGAAAGATGTCCGCTTCGCCAATGCGGCGCACCCGGTTCTGTCGCTCGACCGCGGCCAGGGCTTCGGCGAAATCCGGCGATGCGTTCCGTGAATCGTTGCGAATACCGCCGGCGATCTCGGCGATGATGCCCGCGACCGCGCTTGCCGCTTCCGGATTCTCGGCGGCCAGGCGATTGCGCACGGTGCTCGACGCTTTTTCCAGCAGCACGAGAAAATGCGGGCGCGGGATATCGCTGCGTCTGCCGATAATGGTCGCCAGATCGTCGTCGCCCCCGGAACGATTGACCAAAAGGCGAAAGCCGGCGTCGGAAAAGCGCGCACCGGCATTTTTGACGACGGAATAGACGACGTCGCGATTGCCGCGCTCGACCAGAACGTCGGTCACGGCTTCGCTGAGTGTTGGGCGCTGCGATATGGCGAGCAGATGCGGTTGGCCTTTAATCCTGGCGCCTGCGACGAGGGCAGGGTCCTTGAGCCGCTCCGACTGCGTGAGAACCGGTTGGGCAACGTCGATGTCGTCGTCAAAAGCGAGCAAATGGATCACGTTCGACGGCGCATTGGCGATCGTCGCCAGCCGCTGCGCCAGCTTCACGCGCGCTTTCGCCTCGATGGCGCTGACGAGGCGAACCATGATGTCGTCGAACACCCCGATCTGCTCGTCGGAATAGCGCGAGGCGCTGCCGACGAAGAGATCGGTGATGCGCGTGAGCATCTCGATACGGCGCGAGGCCGTGCCCGAATTGAGCGCGGCTTCTAGCTCGTCAAGGAGAGGAATACGCATCAGTCGTCGCGAGCCGAGCCCATGGGATTCGGTTACAATGCGCTGCGAACAATGAAAAAAGGCTTGCCGGTGATTCGCCGGCACCGCCGCTTAAGAAATCATGAAGAGGCGCGCCGCCGGCCGCTCGTTTCGAACACGCCCATGCGATTTCTCACCTCGGCCGGAACGTCGTAGGCGCGGAAAATCAGCCGTTGGTCGCGAAGGCCGCAGGCCTCGCGCTGAACAACAAAGCACCATAACGCGTCACTCGCGTTTCGAAGTAATTGCTCCCGTTCCGAGTCCGTCGACGGTTCCGCGGCCGGACCGCCGTGGCGCGACAGCGCAGCCAGCGCGACTTCTAGCGCGTGGCCGAGCCGGCTGAGCGCCGCCGCCTGCTCCTGAACGATCTCATAGTCGAGCGCGCTTTCGCGCCGGTCATTTGAACGAAAAGAAGGGGGGCGTAGCGTCATGCGCGCACGAACCAATCTCGGACAACAAGCTGCATTATTGGCTTGGGCGTTCCCACGTCACAAGCGTGATGCCGGCCGCGGCATCAAGATCGCGCTGCGGCCCGGCGCGCAGGCCGTAGCGGCTGAGCACATCGGCGGGCGTCACTTTTGGGCCGACCTCCGGGAAAACCGGCAGACCACCCGGAATCGCGGCGCGAGCGGCGTGGGTGAGGTGGAAGGCGTCGTAAAGCGGCAAGAACAGTTCGAATACCTCGGGGCCGCCGATGATGGCGATCGTTCCTTCACCGACGCCGAGCGCCGCGATGGCCTGTTCGATCGTGGCGCCCGCCGGGTTCCACCGCACGGCGTTCGGGTACGACGGATCGGTTCCCACGCTCGCGATCTGGCGGGTAACGACGATGCGTTTGCGGTTCGCCGCACGCGGGCCGCCTTCGTGCGAGTGGCGTCCATGCACGACCACGGCGGCCCGATCCAGTTCCGTCTGCAGAAATCTCTGGTCGGCGTCGTTGCGAATCGAATTCGGCATCACGCCGCTGCCGTCGGCAATCATGCCGTCGGCGGAGACGATGGCGTACCCTTCGACACGGTGCGGCCCGATCATGGGAGCAACGATAACGGGGCTTGCGGGCGGAGTCATCGCTCGCATGTGGAACCCGCCCCAAAGGACAAATTTGCAAATCCGCTCCGAAGGGCCTATCTTGAATTTCAAACGGCGGTTTGAAAAAAAGGGCGGAAATGACGCGGCCTTCCGAAATCACCCGTGAGCGCATTCTCAAGGCGGCCGAGCGTCTGTTCGCCGACCGTGGCTATGACGCGACGAGCGTTCGCGCCATCGTCGCCAAGGCGCGCGTCAACCAGGCGGCGATCAATTACCACTTTGCCGGCAAGGACGGGCTTTACCGGGATGTGCTGCGGGCCTCGATCCGGGCGCTCACTGAGCACCAGCTCGCCCATGCCCAGGAAACGAAAGCATTGCCCCGCGAGGCGGCGTTGCGCGAATTCGTGCGGCATCAGCTGCATCCGCTTCTGACGCGCGACGAACTCAGCAGGCACCTCCGTATTCTCAACTGGGAGGCGGTGCGTCCTACCGCGGTGTACCGAAAGCTCGTGAGCGAGGAAGCTGCGCCGTACCTGGGCTTCGCGGTCGATCTCGTACGGCGCTTCCTGCCCGACGCCGATCAGCACAGCGTTGTGGTGGCCGCCATCTGGCTGATCGGCCAGTGCAGCATTTTCGTTCGCAACCGCGAGCAGTTGGCCAGTCCCCCGGTCTCGCTGGCGCTCGATGAGGCCGCCGTCGAGCGGCTTGCCGAACTTGTCACCGGCTGGGTGCTGGGCGGGCTCCGGCAACCGCACTAAGCCCGGTCCACCCGCAGGAAATCCCCGGGGATGCCACAAAAATTCCTTGTTCCCGGCCATCGGGCGCCTATAACGGGTGTTTGAAATTCAACCGCTCGTTTGAAAACGAGGAGGGAGAACGGGGTCATGCGCTACGAGGTGGTCAAACGCTTCATCGCCAAGCTCGTCCACGACGTGCTGCCGGCGGCGCTCGCAAGTCTGATCGGTGGCCTGGTGTTCACGCATTTCCAGTTGGGGCGCACGCCGGGAGCGGTGGCGACCCAGGTGTTGCCGGCATCGGCCGAGATGATGCAGATGCTGCGCGATGAGCACGGCCTGATACTCAACTACGTCAAGGCGCAGGCGGCTATCGAGAAGAAGCTGTTTGCCGCCGATGAAGGCACGCAGCGCATCGCGGCTCCGGCCGACGCGCAGCCGGCCGTCGCCGCGGCGGCTGCGCCGCGGCTCACGACCGTCGCGCTGACGGCGACGAAGTCGTCGTCGATGCGCGCCAAAGCCCCAGTCGTCGGTGCTTCGCTTCCGGCTGTCGTCGCCGCCAACGTTCAACAGACCGAAAACGTGAAGCCCGAGGCGGGTAGCGACAATTCGCTCATCGCGCGGACGATCGGAATCCGGGATCATGTGATCGCCGTCACCCATCGTGCGGTTTCGGCGATCGGCGGCATTCCGTCGTGGATCGGGTCGATCGGCGATCGCATCGGCGGCGAGGATCCGTATCCCCGCCCGCCGGCTGATTTTGCCAGTGCGTCGTAATGTGTTCGGCCGCCGCCGGTATGCCGCGGCGAAGTGTTGAGTAAAGCGACCGGCTTTCCAACGTATCGCCGGTCGCTGGCATCCGCCGGGATGCCTTTGCGGATCGATAACCATCCCGGCATCGGCTTCGGAACTGATGGATCGTTGTTGCGTTCGAGCGTGGGGCGAGGGGGGACCGTGGTGACTTTTCTCGGAGGTTCCAATGCGTCCCGCAGGCAATTTCAATCCCGAATGGGGTTATCTCGCTCCGGTGCCTGGTTTCATGCGCACGCTGCGCATCGCGCTGGTCGCAGGAACGGTCGGCGCCAGCGCCGGTGCCGCAGTGGTCTTTTCCCTGGTTGACCGGCCTGCGGCCGAGGAATCGGTAGCGTCGCGCACGTTGGTGCGCGCGACCCCGGCGGCATCAATTCCGGTCGCCGTGGCTCCGGCGCCCTCCGCATCGGACGCACCTGCCGCGCCAGTTAGTATCTCGGCGCCGCTTGCTTTGGCGAACGCCAGCAACCCAAGCCCGGCAGTGAACCAAAGTCCGGCAGTAAACCCAAGTGCGGCTGCCGATGAGCGGAGCGCTAGTGCGCCGGCTTCACATCCTGCCAACGCCGCGGCGGCTCTGGCCGAAATCGACGCCGATCAGCGATACGGCCCCGGTCCAGGCTGCCGCGCCGGCGGTCAAGGTCACGGCGACGTTGCCGGCGTACGCACCAAAGAAGCCGGCCAAACGGGCCCGCGTCACGCCGCGATACGACTCGAGAGGGACGTTTGCGCTGCTGCCGTTCGGCGGGGCGAGGGCTCAGGGCGGCGACTATTACGGCCTTCGCAGCGAATACTAGGCAGACGAATGTTTGGCGGGACTGCCGCGTTCGCGATTTGGATTTTGTTTGGGAACGTGACGCTCAGCGCGAAAGTAAAAGCGCCGCCCGCCGAACAAGGCGGGCGGTGCAGAGCAGTTAAACGCCAAACCCTATCCGGGTGTTAGACCCGGCAGCGATGCCAGAAGACCGCCTGGTGCAACTTGTGCTGGGCGGCCGCCCAGGTCGGCAGGCGATAGTACCAGTGGTGATGCGGATAGGTCGCGTGCCACCACAGGAAGTGCCCGTCCGGAGGAGCAAATGCGGTGTTGGTCCACACGCGGCAGAAGCCGCTCCGGAACTTGACGACGGCGAAATCGGCGCTGGCCGGAGTAGCGGCAGCCACGCCGATCGTCGCCAACAGTCCAGCTATCAATGCAAGTCGCTTCATAGTTCTGAGCCCCAATGTTGGACGCCTTCCACCGCCGTTTGTTGCCGACGGCTCCAGAAGGCTACTGTTACCAAGTCCTGTTACCAAGTCCGCGATTTACACCGCTGGTGCGTCATCGCGTGTTGCCTCTTCAATTCCGCTTCGTTCAAGCTCCACAAGTCGAGGCAGTGGTATTTCCACCCCGGGCGCGCCGACGGAGTAGCCTTACTTCCTCGTCAAGCTCGGCAGCTGCCGTCCTTGAACGTGGCCACGGCGTAGTCGGCGCGCGCCGCGGTGGTTGCGGACAAAGGCGGCGACAGAAATGCCGATTGAAAAGGCCGAAAGGCCTTATCATCCGGCGGCCCTTGTCCGACCCCACCAAATTCCGATAGACGGAACATGCAATTCAGGCAAGCCCGGTCACGGCCGTCACGCTGGATTTGTGCCGACTGAAGCGGGCAAAACACACCGAGGGATCCATGCCGGAAATTATTGTCTATCTGCTGGAAGGCCGCTCGATCGAATCGAAGCGCGAGCTCGTCAAGGACATCACCGCGGCGGTGGTGAAGAACATTGGCGCTCCGCCCGAAGCGGTGACAGTGTCGCTCGTCGAAACGCCCAAAACGGCGAAGGGCAAAGGCGGCGTGCTCTTCAGCGACATGCCAGGCCGTTGAAGCTTCTCGTTTTAAGCCATTACATTACCTGAATTTTCCAGTTCTTCGATAGACGTTAAGGGAGGTGTGAATTTGTCGTGAGTGCAACGCACAATTTCCTTGCTGCAATGCGGTAGAAAGCCGATAATGATTGCAGAAGGAAAAACAAACAGGTGCGCACATGACCGACGTATGGGAGACCAAGGACGGAAGGCGCCGGGTCCGGCGGGAGCTGCCCACGATCGAAGAAGCCGTGGTCGCGGCGCAGGGACTCACTGACGACCTCAAAGAGCAGATCGAAATCGTCGCCTCGCTGATGGAGATTTCTGTCGACGAGGCGCGCGGAGGCGTGCTGCGCATGGGTCAGCGCAAAGACGTCAACCATGTGACTGTCGCCAGCCGCGTCGGCGCGCCGCGCGCCGTTGTGGTCGAGCGGCGCACTTCGCGCTTTGCCGTCGCGGGGGCGCGACGGTCGGTCAGCCGTTAGAGCAAGGCGTTGCAGGCCAAAGGCAGGAGGGTTCCTGCCTTGCGCTGCCAGCCCTGAAGTCAGGGGTTGCCGGGATCGCGGATGACGTGGCTCGCCACCAACCGATTCCAGATGAAGAGGACGATGATTGCCCCGACCGCGGCGCCGACAAAGCTGGCGCCCTGGTCCGGCCCATACCAGCCGATCGCCTGGCCGATAAAGGTCGCAACGAATGCTCCGATAATCCCAAGGATCGTCGTGAGGATAAAGCCCTGCGGGTTGTTCGGTCCCCGGGACAGAAAGCGTGCGATGACGCCTGCGACAAAGCCGACGATAATGATCCAGATGATTCCGGAAATATGCATGGCGGTCCTCCGTGATGCGGCGATCAACGCCACACAGGTACCGCGTTTACATAACGGAACATTGGCGTCCCCGGCAACTGCGGCGGCGACCGCGAGGCGACCGGAACCCACGCCGCTGTGGACTCGGAACCGGCCGGTGCGCCGACTATAATTACGTACGTAAGCTATTGGCACGCTCGCACAGCCTCAGTCGGACACTAAAGGCCGCGGAGCAGCAGACCGATGAACGACAAGACGCTCGTAAAGCCGCGCACCAAGGTACGCCTCAAGACACAGCGGCCGCCGCTCTACAAAGTGATCCTGCTCAACGACGACTACACGCCGCGCGAGTTCGTCGTGCTGGTTCTCAAGGCGGTGTTCCGCATGAACGAGGACCAGGCCCATCGCGTGATGATGACGGCGCATCAAAAAGGCGCCTGCGTCATTGCCGTCTACGCCAGGGACGTCGCCGAGACCAAGGCCAAGGAGGCGACCGAACTCGGCAAGCAGAAAGGCTATCCGCTGTTCTTCACGACCGAGCCGGAAGAATAGCGCGCCGCAATTCGTTTCGTCGGCACGCTCGTGCAATGCGGCGCAACGCGTGATGCGGTGGTGTTGACATCGCCTGCCGGCAAGGTTCGAATATCAATCATGGGTATCGCAAGCCGCTTTGCTGCGTCGTTCGTCATTCTGGCCGCACTGGCGGGCGCCGCCGGCGCCGCCGGTGTGGGCGAAACCTGCGGTGGCGTCGCGAACATATCCTGTGACGCAGGTCTGTGGTGCGAGCCTCAAGCCGGCCAATGCGGGGCCGCGGATGTTTCCGGCAAATGCGTGCGCGTGCCCGACGTTTGTATGGAGGTCATGGCTCCGGTCTGCGGCTGCAACAAGAAAACGTACAATAACGATTGCGAGCGCCGTCGCGCCAAAGTGCAAAAATCGAGCGACGGCCCCTGCTGAACGGCCGGTGCCGGCGAAAGCCCGGCGCCGGGAAGGCTATTCCGCGAGAGCCTCGACGAGCCAGGGCCGCAATTCCGCCGGCACGTCGCTTCGCGCCGCGATGGCAGCCGCAAGGTCTTTGTCACCGTTGAGCCCCATGATCACGCGCGCGAAACCCGTTTCCGACACCCGCGCGTTCGGATTGTCGATGACGGTCCGTTGCACGCCGCGATTGCCGCGTTTGAGCAGAACGTCGGTGACGGCTTCGCTGAGTTGCGGCCGTGCGGCGATCTTCGTCAGCATGTTCATGTTGGTCCGGTCGTTGTCGGCGATCTGAACGAGATCGTTGTCCGGCAACGCCGCGGCGCGCTCGAGAACCGGCCCGCAGACCGCAATGTCGATATGCCGGGCCAGAACAGCGACCACATTGGCCGGCGCGCTCTTGGCCTGCGCCAGTAGGTTGCTGAGCTCTGCAAGCTGCCGCCGTCCGGTGTTGGGGATGAGGCGGCCGATCACCTCGCCGAACAGGGCGATCTGCTCGTCGTTGTAGTTGTCGGCACTGGCGACAAACAAATCGGCAATCCGGCGCAAAGCCGCGCTGCACCACGACTCCGTCGCCTGGGGAAGCGTCGTATCGAGTTCGGCCAGCAAGCCCTGGGTGGTCAGCGACATCCGGCAACCTTAACCCGACACAGTGAACGGCTGCCTAACGGCGCCGGGGTGAGGCGGAGGAGCCGCGTCCGGCTGATCGGGATGGATTTTGTCCACGGTATTTAAATCAGTTTGGACGCAAAATCGTTTGTTTGCAGATGTGCAGGGAAACGGCTGCTCATGACCCCACAACAGGTTGAATTGGTACAGCAAAGCTTCAAGAAATTAACCGCGATGGGGGAGGGCGCCTGGGACGGATTCTATAACGAGCTGTTCGCCATCGAGCCCTCGATCAGGCGGATGTTCAAGGACGACGTCCACGAACAGCGCAAAAAGCTTCTGGCGGCGCTGGCGCTGGTGATCGGCGCGTTGAATGCACCGGCCAGGATCCTCGATCCGCTCAAGAAGCTCGCGGTCAGGCATGTCGGCTACGGCGTGAAGCCGGAGCATTACACCTATATGGGCAACGCGCTGCTACGCACGCTCGAGAAGGGCCTGGGCGATGAGTTCACGCCGGACCTGCGCAAAGCCTGGATGGCGGCGTTCCAGACCCTCACAGCCATCATGAAGGAAGCCGCCTACGGCCCGGCCATAACCAAAGCGCGCCGCTTGCCGGCGCCCGTTGTCGAGACCGCGTCGGGGGAGACGTGGATGATCCCGTAATGAACCGGGACTCCACAGCCGGATACTAGGCGCGTCGCCGCGAAGCCGGGCGATAGGCCATCCGCGCATGACCGGCGCAGTAGGAAAAGCCCTTGATTGCCTCATTACCGCAAAAGTCGAAATCGGCCGCGCCAGGCTCGCTGATCGGCCAGCGGCATTTGCTTTGCGCCAGTTCGAGCAATGAGCAGCGTTGCGGACTGTCGACCACCGCGACACCGCCATTGGTCTGGTCGTCGATGCTTGGCGCTTCCGCCTGGATCAGCCGCAGGAGCTGACCTTGAGTGGTGGGGCGCGGTTGCCGCAGCTTCGGAGCCGGAGCTCGACCCGGCCCGGCCGGCGGGCGGCCCGGCGACAGGCCGAGGCGGTGGATTTTGCCGATGACGGCATTGCGGGTGACGCCGATTTCCGCGGCGATCTGGCTACAGGTCAGGCCCGCGCCGACACAGTTTCGCAGTTGTTCGATGCGCTCCGGATTCCAGGTTGCGATAGCAGTGGTCATAGGACGGCCTCGTGGGTGCCGCGGCCGGTTCTGGGCCGCCGACAGGGCAAAGACCGCGCGCAACGGGCCGCTTCCCGGGCCGTCATGAGCCGAGCGCGAGCTGTCGGTGACCGCGGCGCGCACAGCACCGCGATCACCGAGCCGTACCCCCGCCTAAGCGATTGCCAGCCCGAGGTTTTCAATCGCCGACCCCCAAAAGGGTCGCTTTAAGCCTGTTGAGCGAAAACCTTCGCCGGAACTAAATTTTGCATGATTCGAGTTCGCCTGCCAAGGGTTTTAACGATATTATAACTATGTTATAACCTGAGGCGTTGAGTAATGGCGCGACCTGAAAACCGCTCGGAGGCGAGGGCGTTGAGCCTGACGCTGCCGCTCGAAACCTTCAACTATCTGGCGCTGCTCGCGACGCTCGGAAAACTCGGCCGCACCGAAAACGAAGTAGCGACCCACATTCTGGTGCGCGAGGTCTACGAAATGATCGAGCGCCGCTTTCACGAGATGCGGATTCCGCTGGCGGAAGGCGAGGGCGGCTGATCGCTTGATAGGCGGTCGCCGATTGGGCATCCTCCGGCGGTCTTTTCCTGCGGGATTTTTTTCATGACCGGACCGCACTCCACCCGATCGACGTTGCGTCGCGCGGCGACGATGGCCGCGCTTTCGACGCTGCTCGCCGCAACGCAAGCGTCGGCGGGTTGGGAAACGCCTGCCCAGCCGCAGGCCCGCGCGGAAATCGTTTTCACCGACAACGGCAAAACGGTGTTCGATCTTGCCTGTGCGCACAACATCGTTTTGTTTCTGAAATATCCCGGCAAGAAAAAAAGCGGCGCGGTGACGATGGTGATCAGCGACGCAAAGCAAAGCATTCCGGTTCGCGGCGATCTCGAAAAGAACGACGCCGGTCAGCTCATGTTTACCGCGGCGTGGACCGGCAAAACGCCCGATCCGGCCGATATGGACGCGGTGATGGCGGTGCTGTTCTCACGCACCGAACTTACCTTCACCGCCGAAGGCGCCAAATACGTGCTGCCCGGTATGGAGGGCAAGGTGATCGAGAGATACCGCAGCGACTGCTGAAACTTCTCCGGCGCATCGCCGAAGCCAATTGCTTCGGCGATCTGCCGGTATGAAGCGCGGCGAAGCCTAGCCCTTGATGCCAAGCAGTTCGACGTCGAACATCAGCGTCGCGTTCGGCGGAATGGCGCCGCCTGCGCCACGTGCGCCGTAGCCGAGTTCCGACGGAATGATGAGGGTGCGCTTGCCGCCGACCTTCATCGTGGCGACGCCTTCGTCCCAGCCGGCAATGACGCGATGGGTGCCGATCGGAAACTCGAACGGCTCGCCGCGATCGACCGACGAGTCGAATTTCTTGCCCTTCTTGCCGTTCTCATAAAGCCAGCCGGTGTAATGCATGACGCACGTCTGCCCGGTGCGCGGCGACGGCCCGGTGCCGATTTTGGTGTCGATGATCTGCAATCCCGACGGTGTGGTCACGGGCGTGCCGAGGGTTTGAGCGAGCGCGGTTGCGAGCAATGACGGTTCGAACGACGCCGCCATGAAGGCAACGATTGCGGCAAGGGCTGCGCCGGTCAAAACGCCGGCGCGCGCGAGATTTTTCATTCTGTCGGCTCCTTGAGGATGCTCTGCAGGGGCCGGACCGTATCGCGTTGCACGCGGATGTAAAGCGAAGGCGACCGCGCGGCCTCAGCTATAGCCGCCCGAGGCCGTGAGCCGCTCGCCGGTGATCCATGCTGAATCATCAGAGGCCAGAAACACCGCGACGCGCGCGATATCGTTGGGCTGCCCGAAGCGGCCGAGCGGCGTGGCCGCCACCATCGCTTTCTCGAAATCGCTGCCGGCAACGCCGGCGGCACGAGTACCCTCGGTCTCGACGCCACCGGGCGCGATGGCATTGACCCGGATTTTTCGCGGTCCCAACTCCACGGCGAGCGCGCGCGTGATCCCATCCACGGCGCTCTTGGTCGCGGAATACACCGCGGCTCCGGCCATTCCCTTGACGCTCGCGACCGAGCTCAAATTGATGATGCTGCCGCCGTTCGGTCCGAAATGCTTGGCGGCTTCCTGGGTCGCGAGGATCGTGCCGAGCACGTTGGTGTTGAACTCGCGGTGAAACTCCGCCTCGGTGACCTGTTCGATGGTCAGAAATTGATAGACGCCGGCATTGTTCACCAGGATATCGACCGCACCGAAGGCCTTCCTGGCGTCATCGAATAACCGATGCACGTCGGCGGCCTTGGCAACGTCGCCCTGCACCGCGATGGCTTTGCCGCCCGCAGCCGTAATGTCCGCGACGACGCGATCGGCCCCGTCCTTGCCCGACGCATAGTTCACCACCACGGCGGCGCCGGCCGCGCCCAGGCTCATGGCGATGCCGGCGCCGATACCCTTCGACGCGCCGGTGACGACGGCTACTTTGCCCTTCAGGTCGCTCATTCGATTCCCCTCCGAATCTGCGGATTGCATTTACTTCGACAATTCGATAATCATCGAAGTATTGTCGGAGTGGAAATCCGCAAGGAGGGAGCCGCTAAATTTTTGCGAGACGGTCGAGATAGGCGCGGAGCACGTCACGACGCAGTGCGAGGTTGGCGAACTTGCCCTCGCGAATGATATCGATCAGGCCGGCGGTCTCCAGCTCCTTGAGGTGATGGGAGATCGTGGCGGGGCTGACTTTTTGCCTTTCGTGCAGCACGCCGCACGCCATCGGGCGATCGGAGGAGCCGATGTCCTTGAGCATGGCGACGCGGCGCGGCTCTGCGAGCGCACGCGCAATCCGCGCGAACTCGCGATCGGTCAGGTGAGGGGACTTCTTCGCCGCCATCGCAGGAGCGTAATTCTTCTTCGTTGCCATCGCCAGAAAGTAATTCTTCGCGGTCCAATGTCGAGCGCGGGCCTGTTTGGTGTCGTTCGACGGCTCGTTTTACTGGGCCCAAATCCACGCCGAAAGATGAAGGGTCATGTTGGGCGGCGAATCGCGCTCGACGCGCATGGAGAGCGGTGGCGCGAATGGAGCTCGGCGAAATCCGCGGATTTCGCCCACGGACTTTCGGGGCGATCCCGGATTGCGCTATCCTCGTCATGCCGGCCACATTGACACGACATGCCGAACAGGAGCGCTGCGAATGCCGCCGATACAGGACGCCGAGGTCTGGCAAGCAAAGCTCGCTGCGCTTCCGCTTCAAACCTACGAGGCCGGTGAAACCGTATTCGCCGAGGGCACCAAGACCGGCCGGCTTTTGATTCTCAAAAGCGGTGCGGTGAGCATCGTGCGAAGCGGGGTTGAAATCGCCACGGTCGCCAAGCCCGGCGCGGTGTTCGGCGAACTCTCGGCGCTGCTCGACGAGCCGCACAGCGCGGATGTGCGCGCCTTGGAAACATCGGAGTTTCATGCCGCGGACGCCGCGGAATTCCTGGCGCAGGACCCGGCGGCGCTGCTTTATGTGACCGTCGTTCTGGCGCGGCGCATGGACGACGCCAATCGCGCGTTCTTCGAACTCAAGCAGCAACTCGCTGCCGGCGAACCGCAAGGCCTGATCGACGCGACGCTCGACAAGATCGAAGGATTGCTGGGCGCCATCGGCAGCGGCTACATCCGCGCCGGCGCCGGCTATTCCGGCTTCCCTTTCGCGTAATGGTGCGTAAGCAGTACCGGCTCGTCGGGCGCGACGGCGTCGAATATCTCAGCCCCGCGAAAGGGCTCGTCGGCGGCCATCGCCGCAGCAGGATTTACGGCAGGCTCGACTGTCCATCCGCCTTGCGCGCGATCGCCAGGGGCGACACCTACCGGAAGCATCGCGTATTTTTCGCCGACGCGGCGACGGCCGTGGCGGCCGGCTATCGGCCTTGCGGCACATGCCTGCGGGCGGAATACCAGGCGTGGCGCGCTAGGCGGCGTACAGGGATTTGATTGCTCGCTGGCGCTTCCAACGGAATCCTTCAAGGGCCGCTGCGCGGCCGCCTCAGGATGAGGCATGCCGGAGACATTGCGAGGAGCAAACGCGACGAATCATGCGCCGGCGACGAGATGGCCGACCAGGCAAGCCACATTGACCACGCACGCGGACATCAGTGCGGCGACCAGCATCGCGTTCATCGCAGGCTCCCCCGAGGCTCGCTTCAGGCATCGCCTGAAGAATCGCCCGGAAAGCATGAACGAGAACTCAGGCCGTGAGTCCCAATGTTTGTTTTTTCGCGGATTCATATCTCGTTTACGGAATCCGGCGCGATTCTCTCGCCATTGCGAGGAGCTGGATTGCTTCGCTAACGCTCGCAATGACGATCCTTATGCCGTCCCCCCGAGGTGCACGAACCTTACGCCCTCACCCAGAGGAGCGAGCAATAAATCCGGCCCGAAGTGGCCGGCCCGATGACTGGCTTAGCGATGAAGCAAACCAGCTCGGCGCGGGTTCTTTGCCGTCATCCTGAGGTGGCCGCGCAGCGGCCCTCGAGGGATGAATCGGCGGAGGCGCTAAGCCGTCGCCCTTCGAGGCTCGCTTTGCTCGCTCCTCAGGATGACGGGTGCAGGCGTCATTGCGAGGAGCGAAAGCGACGAAGCAATCCAGGGCCGTGTGAGGCCAAATTCCCGCATGGTCATTGCCTGGCTTGATCCGGCAATCCATGCGGCTCCGTCGCACCTCACAAGGGCTTCCAAAAAGACTGGAAGCCCACAATGTCGTTATCGCGAAATCAGCCGAGGACTCGGTTTACGAGCACCCCGTGGTGCTACCGCACGTATCGCACTTCATGCAGGTGCCGTTTCTCACCAGGGTGAAGTTGCCGCACTCGCCGCAGGCTTCGCCTTCGTAGCCCTTGGCGCGGGCTTCGGCGCGCTTTTCCGCCGCGGCCTGCTTGGCGTGCACACGCGCGTCGGACTGGTTCAACAATTCCAGCGCCTGCGTCGGCGAGAGTTTCTGCTCGGGCTCGCTCTTGAGCGCGACCGCGCCGGAAATTTCCGCGCGCGGGCCGGAGGAGGCGAGCGCCGTCACGTTCGACGCGCCCGCGCCTTCGGTGCGACCCTCATGAGAGGGACCGCGGTCGAGACTTCCCTGGCCGCCCTGCATCACCTTGAGACGGTCGACGCGCGAGCGGGTGAGGCCCTTCGACACGAAGCGTCCATCGGGTGACGGCTTGCCTTCCTCGACGCCCTTGCCGAGCGCGTCGAAGCCTTCGCCGCTCGGATCGACATGGGCGAGGTCGAAGCGCTCCAGATAGCTCACCGCCAGCTCGCGGAACACGTAGTCGAGGATCGAGGTGGCGTATTTGATCGAGTCGTTGCCCTGCACAGGGCCGGACGGCTCGAAGCGGGTGAAGGTGAAGGCATCGACATACTCGTCGAGCGGCACGCCGTATTGCAGGCCGAGCGACACCGCGATGGCGAAGTTGTTGAGGAGCGAGCGGAGCGCCGCGCCTTCCTTGTGCATGTCGATGAAGATCTCGCCGAGCCGGCCATCGTCATATTCGCCGGTGCGCAGATACACCTTGTGGCCGCCGACCACGGCCTTCTGGGTATATCCCTTGCGCCGATCGGGCATGCGCTCGCGTTCGCGCATGACGACGATGCGCTCGACCACTTTCTCGACTACCTTTTCCGCCAGCGCGGAAGCGCGCGATGCCGCCGGCTTGTCGAGGAACGCCTCGATTACGTCGTCGTCCTCGTCATCGTCGGCGATGAGCTGGCTTTGCAGCGGCTGCGAGAGCTTCGAGCCGTCGCGGTAGAGCGCGTTGGCTTTCAACGCCAGCTTCCAGGACAGCATGTAGGCCGTCTTGCAATCCTCGACCGTCGCATCGTTCGGCATGTTGATGGTCTTGGAGATCGCGCCGGAAATGAACGGCTGCGCCGCCGCCAGCATGCGGATGTGGCTGTCGACCGAGAGATAGCGCTTGCCGGTGCGGCCGCACGGATTGGCGCAGTCGAACACGGCGTAATGCTCGGGCTTGAGGTGCGGCGCGCCTTCGACCGTCATGGCGCCGCAGACATGGATGTTGGCCGCCTCGATCTCGCGCCGGGTGAAGCCGAGATGCGAGAGCAGGTCGAAGTTCGCCGCGGCGAGGTCTTCGGCGTCGATGCCGAGTTCGTCGCGCAGGAACTCGACGCCGAGCGTCCATTTGTTGAAGGCGAACTTGATGTCGAAGGCGGTCGGCAGCGCCTTTTCCACCTTCTCGATCGCTTCGGGCGTAAAGCCCTTGCTCTTGAGCGTCGAGTAGTTGATCGCCGGCGCCTGGCCGAGCGAGCCGTGGCCGACCGCATAGGCGACGATCTCGGCGATCTGGCTTTCGCTGTAGCCGAGCACGCGCAACGCTTCCGGCACCGCGCGATTGATGATCTTGAAGTAGCCGCCGCCGGCGAGCTTCTTGAATTTCACCAGCGCAAAATCGGGCTCGATGCCGGTGGTGTCGCAGTCCATCACCAGGCCGATCGTGCCGGTCGGCGCGACCACGGTCGCCTGCGCATTGCGGTAGCCGTGCTTTTCGCCGAGCGTGAGCGCGCGGTCCCACGCCGCCTTGGCGTGCGCCGAGAGTTGCTGATCGGGAATGGCGGCGTGGTCGAGCGGCACCGGCGCCGTCGTCACATGCTCAAAGCCGGTGCGTTCGCCGTAGGCGGCGCGGCGATGATTGCGCATCACGCGCAGCATGGCGTCGCGGTTTTCGGCAAAGCGCGGGAACGGTCCGAGCTCGGCGGCCATCTCGGCCGAGGTGGCGTAGCAGACGCCGGTCATGATCGCGGAAAGCGACGCGCAGATGGCGCGGCCGGCCTCGGAATCGTAGGGAATGCCGGACGACATCAGGAGGCCGCCGACATTGGCGTAGCCGAGGCCCAGG
This sequence comes from uncultured Alphaproteobacteria bacterium, assembly GCA_963850245.1. GTDB lineage: Bacteria > Pseudomonadota > Alphaproteobacteria > Rhizobiales > Xanthobacteraceae > BOG-931. Next base: position 228,881 of record CAWKLA010000012.1, read on the forward strand.
GTGCGGAATTCATACGACCGCTGCGCGATTTCGCGCGAGGGAAATTGCGCCATCAGCACCGAGATTTCGAGCACGACGGTCCACAGCCGCACCGCGTGTTCATAACCTTCGACGTCATAGATGCCGGTCTTGAGCCCTTCGCCGCTGGTGCGGGAGGGATTCGTCGGCGTGTGGAACGACAGGAGGTTCAGCGACGCGAGATTGCACGCCGTATCGTCGAGGAACATGTATTCCGAGCACGGATTGGAGGCGATGATCGGCCCCGATGCCGGGCAGGTGTGCCAGTCGTTGATGGTGGTGTGGAATTGCAGGCCGGGATCGGCGCTGGCCCATGCGGCGTGGCCGATTTTCTCCCAGAGATCGCGCGCCTTCACGGTCTTGGCGATCTTTCCCGGCTTGGTGCGCCAGAACAGATCCCAGTTGCGATCGGACTCGACGGCTTTGAGGAAGTCGTCGGTCACGCGCACCGTGTTGTTGGAATTCTGGCCGGAGACCGTGAGATAGGCTTCCGAATCCCAGTCGGTGTCGTAGACCGGAAAATCGATGTCCTTGTAGCCCTGCTTGGCGAACTGGATGACGCGGCGGATGTAATTGTCCGGCACGTGGTTCCGGCGTGCCGCCCTGATCTCGCGGCGCAGCACCGGATTCTTTTCCGGATCGAAGCAATCGTCGCCGGAGCCTTCGCAGTTCACGCAGGCCTTGAGGATCAGGCGCAGATGGCGCTGGTTGATCTTGGAGCCGGTGACGAGGTTCGCGACCTTCTGCTCCTCGATCACCTTCCAGTCGGTGAATTTCTCGACATCCGGATGGTCGGCGTCGAGGATCACCATCTTGGCGGCGCGGCGCGTGGTGCCGCCCGACTTGATCGCGCCGGCGGCGCGATCGCCGATCTTGAGGAAGCTCATCAGGCCCGACGACTTGCCGCCGCCGGAAAGCTTCTCGCCTTCGCCGCGCAGCTTGGAGAAGTTCGTGCCGGTGCCGGAGCCGTACTTGAACAGGCGCGCCTCGCGCACCCACAAATCCATGATGCCGCCCTCGTTGACGAGGTCGTCCGAGATCGACTGGATGAAGCAGGCGTGCGGCTGCGGATGCTCGTAGGCCGTGGCGGACTGCACGAGCTTTCCGGTCTTGAAGTCGACGTAGAAGTGACCCTGGCTCGGGCCGTCGATGCCGTAGGCCCAGTGCAGGCCGGTGTTGAACCATTGCGGCGAGTTCGGCGCCACCATCTGCATGGCCAGCATGTAGCGGTGCTCGTCGAAAAAGGCCTGGGCGTCGGCTTCCGAGGTGAAGTAGCCGCCCTTCCAGCCCCAATAGGTCCAGGTGCCGGCGAGCCGGTCAAAAACCTGCTTGCATGACGTTTCGCCGGTGAAGCGTTCCTTCTCCGGCAATTCGGCGAGCGCCGCGTCGTCGGCCACGCTCCGCCACAGCCAGGAGGGGACGGTCTCCTCCTCGACCTTTTTCAGGCGCGCGGGCACACCGGCTTTGCGGAAATATTTTTGCGCCAGCACGTCGGAGGCGACCTGCGACCATTGCTCCGGCACTTCGACGCTGTCGGCATGAAACACCACGGAGCCGTCCGGATTGCGGATCTCACTCACGGTGAGCCGGAAAGCGATGTCCGCGTAAGGCGATTGTCCCGCTTTGGTGTAGCGCCGCTCGATCCGCATTTTCTGCCCCTTTTCAACTCTCGTTATTGACGCCGGCGGTCCTGCGGGAACACCCGCCTAATATATGACACCGACTGTTTCACCGCACTTCGCAGCGACACGGCAAAAGCGAACTCCGCCGCGCCCAAACCCGACCTTGGCTCTGCGCGACCCCAACACCGTTCCGGCCACAGCCGGAACTTCGTCGCGGCGCGCTGCCGGACCCCTTTGGGCAACAGAACCCACACCTCGCGCCAACGGCAGCGCGGAGCTGTCCCGCAAACCCTTTTTGGAAGGCCCGGCGGACTTCGTTACGCGCGCGCCGAACTTTCAAAAGCTAGGCTAAGCCGGTCGCGCGCGTCAAGACTTAGTATGAAAATCTGAATCAACCACTAAATGTGGGGATTGCGGGGACGAATCGTGATGGGGACGCGCAAGTATCGGATATCGCGGCCAGATTCGGAAGGCTCCGGCACGGACCAATCCGGATTTTTCCCGTGTCGGCGTCGCTCCGGGGGTAGTGGGCCACCGTCCGAAGTCGCCGAAGCTATCCTGATCGATCCGCCGACGGGGTTCCGCCCGAAAGACCAATTCATGCATCCGTCACGCAATGACGGGGCTTTCGGACCGATTCTGAGTGAAACGTTCCCAAAAAGCGGCATTTTCGCGTTTCGGCGTCATTGTTTCTCCGATAAGCATATGAAAATAAAACAGAATCCGGGCTAGTCGGTAGCGATCAGTGATGTCGCGTCCAACGACTCGCGCTGCGGGGAATGGGAGCGCGCGGAGAGGCGGGGACGCGGACCGGTCACCATTCCGCCCGGAAAGCCGTTAACCTCATTGCCAAGCTGGCGTTTAACGAACCGGCGTTTTCTTGACTGTGCGGGAGTGCTGCGTCGATAAGCGAGGTTAATGGTGGGGTGGCTTCAGCGCGTGTTAGCGTCAGGGCGCATTGTTGCGTGTTCGGCCCTGCTGGCTGCCTGCGCCCAAATTCATAACGAACCCATCAATCAGCCGCTTGTCCCGGGCGCTGGGCCGAATATGGCCGAGCTCGGCAACGACATGGCGACCTATTACGACGACACCGTGATCGCGCTGTCGTTTTCGGGCGGCGGCACGCGCGCGGCCGCATTCTCTTATGGCGTACTGACTGCGCTCGATCAGACGCCGACGCCGAACCGGCCGACCACGCTGCTCGATCGCGTCGACTTCGTCACCGGTGTGTCGGGTGGATCGGTGCTTGCCGCCTATTACGGACTGAAGAAGCGCCAGGCGCTGGCTGATTTCAAGCAACGTTTTCTGCTGCGCAACGCCCAGGCGGAGCTGGACACCAGCATCAACCTGATCAACATCGCCAAGGGCCTGCAAGGCGGCATCAACGGTCCAAACAACTTTTCGCGCTGGCTCGACGACAATCTGTTCGAGCACGCGACGTTCAAAAGCCTGATGCGTCAGCGCCGCCCGCTGATCTGGATCAACGCGTCAGACATCTATAATCGCACGCCGTTCGTGTTCGGCAGGGTTCTGTTCGGCGCTTTGTGCAGCGACCTTTCCAACTATCCGGTGTCGCTTGCGGTCGCGGCGTCGGCGGCGGTCCCGGTATTCTTCACGCCGATCGTCGTTCAGAATTTCACCGGCGCCTGTCCGACGCCGCTGCCGGACTGGGTGCCGCGCGTGCTCGCCAATCCCGACGCGCCGCCGATGCTCCGGCTCTTCGCCAACGCCCTTGAGCGCTACCACAGCGGCGAGGTCCGCTACGTGAAGCTGCTCGACGGCGGCATTGTCGACAATTACGGCTTGGCCGGGCTGACGATCGCGCGGCTTGCGTCGTTTACGCCTTACGGCCCGCTTGAGCCCGAGGAGGGGGTGAAGTTGCGGCGCATGTTGTTCCTCGTGGTCGATGCCGGCCGCGCACCTTCTGGCGATTGGGCAAAGACCGTCGAAGGCCCGGCCGGGGTGGGGCTCATCACTGCGGTTTCCGATACGGCAACGGAGTCGGGGGCGGTCGGCAGCTATTCCGCATTTCAGGATACGATCAGCGACTGGCAGCAATCGCTCATCAACTGGCGGTGCAAGCTGTCCGAAGCCGATCGCCGCCGTTACGGCGTGCCGCCGAACTGGAACTGCCGCGACGTGAAGCTTTCGGTCGGCCGCATCGCGTTCGATCAGCTCGATCCGCAACGCGCCGCCGCGCTCAACGCTGTCGAGACCAGCTTCGTGCTGCCGCCGCAGCAGGTGGATCTTCTGATCGATGCCGGGCGCGACGCGCTGCGGCTCAATCCGGCATTCCGCACTTTCCTCAACTCGCTGGGACGCGGCGGCCCGCGCCGCGGTACGCCGGTTGCCACTCCGGCCGTCCCCGCCGCGGTTCCGCAGGAAGCGGCGGTGGCGCAATAGGCGGCGCTTTTTCGCCGACGGCTATCCGGGGCTAGGCGAAAAGGTGGGTTTCGATCTCCCAAATTGGGTGCTTGGTGAGGTCCTTGCCGACTTCGGCAACGATCCGCTTCCTGACATCGGGGTGGAAGGCGCGGCGCAAATCCGCCAGTGTGCGTGGCGGCGCGGCAATCACAAGTGCCGGCACGCTGCGTTTGCGCACGATGTCCTCGAGCGCCGCCGCCACGCGTTCGACGAAGCGGCGTTCCTCCAGATGATGCCAATCGGTGTCGCCCATACTGCTGCGACGATGGCCCTTGGCGTGGGCGAATCCGACTCCAGGACGATCGGTTCCCTGCTCGTGCGTCGGCGGATTCTCGTCGGCGAATACCCGCTCGGTCTTCAGGTTGGGAAACTTCTCGTCGCCATCGTTCCGAAGGATCAATGCTTTGCAGCCGTCACCGACGAAAACCATGCCGTCGTGGGGAATTGTGAGCTTTTTCATTTCTGACTCCCGAGCGGATTGCGGTCGCGTGACCACGCATCATCAACGCCCGGGAGGAGCCTTCGGGCATTGACGCCGATCAAATGGAATCGGCCGGGAAATCATGGCGCGTCCGGCTCACTCGGCCGCGGCGCGGGAATGGCCAAGCCGGCGATTGAGCGTATCGAGCAGCGCGCCGGCGGCTTCCGCGATCACCGTGCCCGGCGGGAAGATCGCTTCCGCGCCCGCGGCCTTGAGCGCCTCGTAATCCTGCGGCGGGACCACGCCGCCGACCACCACCATGATGTCGGGGCGGCCGTGTTTTTCGAGCTCGGCTTTGAGCTCCGGCACCAGCGTCAGATGTGCGCCGGCGAGCGACGAGATGCCGAGGATATGCACGTCGTTCTCGACCGCCTGACGCGCGGCTTCGGCGGGCGTGGCGAACAAGGGCCCGATATCGACGTCGAAGCCGATGTCGGCGAACGCCGAAGCGATCACCTTCTGGCCGCGATCGTGCCCGTCCTGGCCGATCTTGGCGACCAGGATGCGCGGGCGGCGGCCCTCGTTCTCTTCGAATTCGGCGACGCGTTTCTGCACATCCGCCACGGCGTCCGACATGCCAACCTCCCGCCTGTAGACGCCGGAGATCGACTTGATCTCGGCCTGGTGGCGGCCAAAAACCTGCTCCAGCGCCAGCGATATCTCGCCGACCGTCGCCCTGGCGCGGGCCGCATCGATGGCGAGCGCGAGCAGGTTGCCGTTGCCGCCCGCGGCGTTCCGCGTCAGCGCGCCAAGTGCGTCCGCCACGGCTTGCGGATCGCGGTCGCGCTTGAGCCGCGACAGCTTGTCGATCTGCAACTGCCGCACGGTGGCGTTGTCGACCTTGAGAATTTCGATCTGCGCTTCGTCCTGCGGCCGGTATTTGTTGACGCCGATCACCGCCTGCGCGCCGGAATCGATGCGGGCCTGCGTGCGCGCGGCGGCCTCCTCGATACGGAGCTTCGGCAGCGACGCCTCGATCGCCCGCGTCATGCCGCCGATTTCCTCGACCTCGCGGATATGGGCCCAGGCTTTGGTCGCCAGTTCGTGCGTCAGCCGCTCGACGTAAAACGAGCCGCCCCACGGATCGATCACGCGCGTGGTGCCGGCCTCGCGCTGCAGGACGATCTGCGTATTGCGGGCGATGCGGGCCGAAAAATCCGTCGGCAGCGCCAGCGCCTCGTCGAGTGCGTTGGTGTGCAGCGACTGCGTGCCGCCCTGCGTCGCCGCCATCGCCTCGATGGCGGTGCGCGCGACATTGTTGAAGATATCCTGCGCGGCGAGCGACCAGCCGGAGGTCTGGCAGTGCGTGCGCAGCGACAGCGAGCGCGTGTCGCGCGGGTTGAAATCCTTCATCAGCTTCGCCCACAACACCCGCGCGGCGCGGAGCTTCGCCACCTCCATGAAGAAATTCATGCCGATGCCGAAGAAGAAAGAAAGCCGCGGCGCGAAGCGGTCGACATCGAGCGAAGCCGCCAGCCCCGCGCGCACGTATTCGATGCCGTCCGCCAGCGTATAGGCGAGTTCAAGATCCGCGGTCGCGCCGGCTTCCTGCATGTGATAGCCGGAGATCGAGATCGAATTGAACTTCGGCATGTGCGCCGACGTGTAGGCGAAGATGTCGGAGATGATGCGCAGCGACGGCTTCGGCGGATAGATGTAGGTGTTGCGCACCATGAATTCTTTGAGGATGTCGTTCTGGATCGTGCCGGCGAGTTTCTCCGGCGGCACGCCCTGTTCCTCGGCGGCGACGATGTAAAGCGCGAGCACCGGCAGCACCGCGCCGTTCATCGTCATCGAAACCGACATCTGATCGAGCGGTATGCCGGCGAACAGCGTCCGCATGTCGTAGATGGAATCGATCGCGACGCCGGCCATGCCGACATCGCCGGAGACGCGCGGATGGTCGCTGTCGTAACCGCGGTGGGTGGCGAGATCGAAGGCGATCGACAGGCCTTTCTGTCCGGCGGCGAGATTGCGCCGATAAAATGCATTGGAATCTTCGGCGGTGGAGAAGCCGGCATATTGCCGGATCGTCCACGGCTGGGTCACGTACATGGTCGGGTAGGGGCCGCGCAGATACGGCGCGATGCCGGGATAGGTATCGAGGGCGTCCAGTCCGTTGAGGTCGTCGGCGCCGTAGACGCTCTTGACCGTCAATCCCTCGGGCGTCAGCCACGGTGCCGCTGCCGCGGCCGGCGGGGCGGGACGATCGGCGAAATCAATCTGCGTGAAGTCCGGGATACGGCTCATCCGATCATCCGATCTCGACACCAAGCATATCGTAAGCGGCGTTGAGCGTCGCCACGGCGTCACAGCCCTCGTAAACGAACGATTGCACGCCGGCTGCTTTCAACGCCGCTTCCAGTTGGCCCGGACGTCCGGCAAGATAAATGTGCCGGGCGCCAGCCGCTTTGAGTGTTTCCGCCGCGGCCGCAGCCTGCTCGGCATAGACCTTGTCGGAGGAGCAAAGACAGGCAAGCGGCGTGGCGGCGGCCTTGAATGCTTCGGCGAGGGCAGGGGCGTTGTCGCCGTCGCCGGCGACGGTTTCGATGCCGCCCGCCTCGAAAAGATTTTGGGCAAATGTCGCCCGCGCCGTGAACTCCGCCTGGGTGCCGAGAACGGCGAGAAAGATTTTCGGCCGTGCGCCGGTTTTCGCCAGCAAGCGGTCGGAGGCATCGCGCAACGCCTCGAAGGGCTCGGCAAGCCGGATCGCCTGAAGTCCTTCCGCCGCAGGCCGGCGTGGCGGCGCCGGCAAATCGACCTTTGCGTCGGCCTCTGAAAGATGAGGAAATATGCTGACCCCCGTTAGCGCGTCCTGCCGCCGCGCCACCGCGACAGAACGCTTCGCGCGCACCGCCGCGACTTTTTGTTGGATCAGTCCGCCAGACAGCGCGGCGGCGATGCCGCCGGCTGCTTCAATCTCGCGGAACTGTGCCCAGGCTACGTGGCAGAGCTGATCGGTCATATCCTCGATGGCGCCGGAGCCAGCCGCCGGGTCGGCAACCTTGGCGAGATGCGACTCTTCGAGCAGCACAAGTTGGATATTGCGCGCGATGCGCCGCGCGAAACGCTCGGGCAGGCCGCGAGCGACGGTGAACGGCAGCACCGTGATCGCATCGGCGCCGCCGAGCGTTGCGGCGAACGTTGCGACCGTGGCGCGCAGGATATTCACCTGCGGATCGCGCTGCGTCATCGTGCGCCATGTCGTTTCGGCGGCGACAAAGGCCGGTTCCGGCGTGAGCCCGCACGCCGCCTCGACGCGGGCCCACAATTTTCGCAGCGCGCGGAATTTGGCGATGGTCAGGAACTGTTCGGCGTCGGCCGAGAGCCGGAAGAAAATGACGCGGCGTGCGGCGTCGAGGGCGATGCCGCCGGCTTCGAGCGCGCGCAGATAGGAGAGTGCGACGCCGAGCACGAAGGCCAGTTCCTGCGCTTCGGATCCGCCGGCATTGTGCACGATGCGGCCGTCCGCGGCGGCGAGCTTGCCGAGAAAACCCGCGCGCAGCAGCGCGGCGATGCGACCGGCAAAGTGCGGCGCTTCCTCGCTCCATGGCCGCGCCGTTGTCCCGGCGATCGCCATCGCGCCGATCGGGTCATGGCCGATGCGCGCGCCGGCACCACGGCCCGACATCAACGCGCCCTTCGCCAGCGCGGCGTCCACAATGGCAGCCGCGTGCGGCGAGATATCGAGGTCAAGCGCCGCGCCGGCGTCGAAGTCGAAACCTTCGAGCGTGCGTCCGAGTGCCTGCTCGCTCGCCGGCAGTCCGAAGCCGTAGTCGCCGGCCGCACCCGAGAAAACCAGCGAGAGACCGCCGGCGCCGTTGTTGAGTTCGCGCAGCGCGATTTCGTTGGCGAGTGCGGGGTCCGGATGCTCGATCCGCGCCATCACCTGCCAGGCCGCGGCACCAGGCCGCCCCGCGACCGGCCGCGCGTCGGAGCGGCCCTGCGCCAGCGGCTCGATGCGCAGGCCATCGTAGGTCGTGCTGACAAGGCGCTCGAACGGCGCTCCCTTGAGCACCGCGTCCACCAGCTTTCGCCATTCCTCGCTCGTTGCAGTCGGAAAACCGGCGGCGAGCGGCAGGGTTTCGGGTTCCGTCATCGGTGCAAAATGCCATGCTGGAGGGAAGACGCCAACCGAGGCTTTCTGCAAAACTCCGATAGCGATCGTGCAAGTCTTGTGCCCGACTAGGCCGCGCGCTCATAAAACCCACCGCGATGTCCGCTTCGATCCGAAAGCGACCGAATTTCCGCGTCGGAGTGAAATGACGCTAAGTGCCAAGAGCGTCGCTTTGGCGCGGCAACAATTCGCAGACCGCGTCAGTCCCCATTTTCAAACGTTGCTTGCACGCCCCGTCTCTTAAGCGTGAAAAAGAGTTGTCGGCTCCTGAAAGCCCTTGAGGGCGTGGTCGTGCCCTTCGCCACTTATTGCGCCGGCGGTGCGATCGCGGACTGCTGACGTGACCAATATCTCCCCCGCCTTTGCCGCAGCTTGAGCGCGGGCGGCTCGGTTGACCACCGTACCCACTGCGGTCAAGTCTCTGTGCGTGCGCCCAAACTCACCAAAATTCGTCATTCCACTGTCGATCCCGATGCCGACGCCGATCTCGACCTCGTCTTGAACCGGGCCGACGATCCGCATGAGCTCCTCACGCCTGTCGGAAAAGCGTTGCTGTATTTCGCGTGCTGCGAGAATGGCCTCTAACGCATGATCCGCCTGCCGAACAGGAAAGTTGAAGATCGCTAGGACGGCATCGCCGATTGTCTTGTTCAAGAGACCATCAAATCGCCAGATCGCGGTAGCGCAGTCATCGTAGAACGCATCGAGCAACGAGGTCAGGGCGGCAGGATCGATGCGCTGCGTCAATGCTGTGTAGCCCCGCAGGTCCGCAAACATTACAGTTGCATCGATGGCAACTGCGCGCGCCTTCATCACCCTGGAAAAGGCCATCTCGCAGATCGTGCAGGTATTCGGGTTCATCCGGCTGGGCTTGACACCGAAAACACGGAACGGCACCGAAAGTGGGCCGCGAAGTGGGATCGGCAGATGTAGGTTCTGCCAACAGCCCAAGCAGATCGAGGCGGGCTCCGGGGTCATAAATCACTACTAGCATCGTTTCGTTCGGAAGAGCAGGGAGTTTGATGCCCCTGGTCAGCGACGGTTCCTGCAGTTCGTTCAACTCGCATCAATACGGCTGTGGCTGCGCGCTAAGAGTCCACGCCCTAGTCGAGCGGCGGGAGTTTCTCGATGCCGCGGGCGTCGACCCGTGCCAGCGCGTCGCGCACACGAATGCCGGCAATCAGCCGATCCGGCGCGATTTCCGCGAGCGGCACCAGCACGAATGCGCGCTCGAGCATGTGCGGATGCGGCAAGATAAGGTCGCGGTCGATATGGATCAGGTCATCGTAGGTGAGGATGTCGATGTCGATCGTGCGCGGCCCCCAGCGGCGCTCGCGCGCGCGGTCACGGCCGAGCGCCTGCTCGCATTCCTGCGCGCGCGCCAGCAGGTCGGGCGGCGCCAGCGACGTCGTCACGGCAATCGCGGCGTTGATGAACGGCGGCTGCTCGGTGAGCCCCCAGGGCGGCGTCCGGTAATCGGATGAGCGTGCCTCAAGTCGTACGACGGTGCCATCGCAAAATCGGGCCACGGCCCGATTGAACGTGGACCGCACGTCGCCGACATTGCCTCCCAGCGCGATGAACGCCTCCGCCGTTGTGGGGTTCATCGCGCTACGTCCGCCGCGCGCGGGTAATGACCACGCCGACGTCGTCGAACACCGCGGCAATCGGAGCGTGCGGCTTGCGAACGGTGACGCGGACATTGCGAATCCGCGGATAATGATCGAGCACCGCTGCGGCGACGGCGCCGGCCGCCGCCTCGACCAGCCGGTAGCGGCGGGCGCAGAACGCTTCGCTCGCGGTCTTCACCAACTGATCGTACGACACCGTGTGTTTGAGCGTGTCGGTACGCGAGGCCTCGCCGAGATCGATGTCGATCAGGAGATCGAGCTTGAACGGCTGTCCGACCTTGGCTTCATGCGGCATCACGCCGTGGTTGGCGTGGAGAATAAGCCCGTTCACGAAGATTGTATCGCTCATTGGGCGCGCCTGACCGCAGCCGCGATCGCCAGCGCCTGCACCGTCGGCGCGACGTCATGCACGCGCACGATCGAAGCGCCGTTCTCGACCGCCAAAAGATGCGCCGCCAGCGAGCCGCCAAGCCGCTCCATCGGATCGGACGGCGTGATCGAATGAATGAAGCGCTTACGCGAGGCGCCGACCAGAAGCGGCAGGCCGAAGCCGCGCCACGCGCTCAGGCGGGCGATGCATGTCACGCTTTGCTCCGGTGTCTTGCCGAATCCAATGCCGGGATCGAGGACGATCCGCTCGCGCGCAATGCCGGCGTGGTCGGCGATATCCAGCGAGCGCTGAAAGAACGCCGTCACATCGGACACGATGTCGATGGCCGGATCGGCGGCGTCCCGATTGTGCATGATGATGACGGGGACGCCGCGTTCGGCGACGAGCGTCGCCATGCCGGGCTCGCGTTGCAGACCCCACACGTCGTTGACGATCGCGGCACCGAGATCGAGCGCCCAGGCCGCGATGTCGGCTTTGAGCGTGTCGATCGACACCGGAACGCCGAGCGCTACGACCGCGGACAACACGGGCGACAGTCGCGCGCGTTCCTCCTCGGGCGAGACCCGAACGGCGCCGCCATAGGGGCGGGTCGATTCCGCGCCGACATCGAGAATGTCCGCACCTTCCGCCACGAGGCGGCGGGCTTGCGCAATCGCGGCCTGCGGATCGAGGAAGCGTCCGCCGTCGGAAAATGAATCGGGCGTGATATTGAGCACGCCCATGACCAGAGGACGCCCCTTGGCCAGAAGGCGCACCAAGAGGTCGCTGCTGGGCGCCGAGGCGCGCGCGGAAGAAGCGCGATGATTCAAACTCGTGGCCATGCGATCGCTTTCGCACCCAGCAATGACGCCCGCGGTTTCGGCAAGTCAAGCAGGGAAGGACGCGGAAAAATCAGACCATCAATAGCTGATGACGGGCGGTAATTTTTTGGCGCTTTCGATCCAGCGCTTCACCGCCTTGAGCGACGGCAACAACTGCACGAGCTTTCGCTGCCGATTGGCCTCGATCATCTGGTCGACCAGCTTTTCCGGGTTGCGGAATTTGAGTTCGTTGACGGTTTTGACGCCCGCCGCCGACAACAGTTCCGAATATTCCCAGCCGACGCCCTTCACGCGCATTCGATCCGCCGCCGTCACCCAGTCGAGGACATGCTTGTCGTCGGCGCCGACCTTTGCGGCGATCTTGAGCCGTTGCTTCGGCGTCTTGGCCTGCTGCAGCAAACCAACGGTGGTGCGAATGCCCTCCGAACGAAGAATCAGCACGGTATCCGAGCCGATGCACCGAATATCGGTGATGGGATACCCCACTGCTGCCCCTTCCTCGACCGCGCCGCGACAACGCGGCAAAGTGTGCGGTCAGACAAATTGCGAGAGACCGGGAACGGCGCCGACGATCTCGCCGACCGCGTCCTCGCCGATCTTACCGCGCGCGAACGCAATAAATTGCCGGGTCACATCCTGGACCTGGCCCATGCTCAGGCCTGCGCCCATCATGGCCATGCCCGCACCCATCACGCCGCCCATGCCGCCGCCGCCCTGGCCCGCAGCCTTCTGCATCAATGCCTCCGCTCCCGGCAATTTCGCCAGCAGCAATTGCATCTTGTCGGCCGGTCCTTCCTTGGCGAGGAAGTCGAGAATGATGCCGACCGCCGTTTCGGCGGCCGGGCGATCGATCCCAGCGCTGACGAGAGTCCCAATCAGTTCATCCATCGTTCCCCTCGTCAGCAGCGTATTTTAGGCACCTTCTTGGCATATTGAACATTCGCGGGCGGCATGACAAGCCGTTGTTGATAAGATCGTGACGCCAGCAGGCTGGTGAAAAAATCGCGCACTGGCATTATGAAATTGGTTCGCCAAGTCAGTGGCCGGTGCGCCGCGATGTTGCACCACGATAAGGAAGCGAGCGATGACGAGTCCGGATCGCGATGGAAAGATTTTTGTCGGCAAGGGTGCCAGCGACGAATTTATGGCTTTGGCTCTCGCCAATCGCCACGGCCTCGTCACCGGCGCGACCGGTACCGGCAAGACCGTGTCGCTCCAGGTGCTGGCTGAGGGCTTTTCCCGGGCCGGCGTTCCGGTCTTTGCCGCCGACATCAAGGGCGACCTCTCCGGGATCGCGGAGCGGGGCGAGGCCAAGCCTGATTTCGTCAAGCGAGCCAAAGGTTTAGGCTTCGACTACGAGCCCGAGGAATTTCCTGTCGTGTTCTGGGATCTGTTCGGCGAGCAGGGCCATCCGATCCGCGCGACGATTTTCGAGATGGGGCCGCTGCTTATCTCGCGCATTCTCGAACTCAACGACGTGCAGGAAGGCATCATCAACATCGCGTTTCGCTACGCCGATGACGATCCGGAATTGAAAGCGGCAGACGGTGCGGGACTGATCGACCTCAAGGACCTGCGCGAACTCCTGTCGTACCTTTCCAAGAATGCGAAGGAGGTCAGCGCGCGCTACGGCAATGTTGCCGTGACGGCGGTAGGCACCGTGCAGCGCCAGTTGCTGGTGCTGGAAAACCAGGGCGGCGCAAAATTCTTCGGCGAGCCGGCGTTGGAGGTTACCGACCTGATCCGCACCGACAGCAACGGGCGCGGCGTCGTCAACATACTCGCGGCCGACAAACTGATGGCCAGCCCGCGGCTCTACGCGACCTTCCTGCTATGGCTGCTGTCTGAGCTGTTCGAGAAGCTGCCGGAAGTCGGCGATCCGCCGAAGCCCAAGCTGGTGTTCTTTTTCGACGAGGCGCACTTGCTTTTCAACGAGGCGCCCAAACAACTGATGGACAAGATCGAGCAGGTCGTGCGTCTGATCCGCTCCAAGGGCGTCGGCGTCTACTTCGTCACGCAAAACCCGCTCGATGTGCCGGACAAGGTTCTGGCCCAGCTCGGCGGGCGCGTGCAGCACGCCTTGCGGGCCTTCACACCCCGCGATCAGAAGGCGGTGGCGGCCGCGGCGGAAACTTTCCGGCCGAACCCCAAACTCAATACCGGGGAGGTCATCACCCAACTCGCCAAGGGCGAAGCGCTGGTGTCGTTTCTGCAGGGTGACGGTTCGCCTTCGATGGTCGACCGCGCCATCATTCGCCCGCCGTCGGCGCGGATCGGCCCGGTCACGCCGGCGGAGCGTCAAGCAGTGATGAACAAGAGCCCGCTGAAGAACAAGTACGATCAGACCGTCGATCCGAATTCGGCCTATGAGATATTGCAAAATCGCCTCCAGACTGGAGGGGCCTTTCCGTCTCCCGGGTCGGCCACAGCGGGTGCGGGTGCGGGCGTGCCCGCCCAGGCGGCCGCGCCACCGGGCTTCTTTCAGCGAATCTTCGATTGGCTACGCGGCGTGTTCGGCATCGGCCGCCCGCGTGGAACGGGGCTGACGACGACGCAACTGGTTGCGCGCAACGTCGCGCGCGCGGTCGCGGTGGGCGTCGCGACGCAGGTCGCTTCCGAGCTGAGCAAATCGACGGGCAGCAAGACTGCCGGGACGATCGGCAAAGCCGTCGTGCGCGGTGCACTCGGCGGTGTAATGAGAAGGTGATCCATGACAGCATCGACAACGGCATCGAAGTCCGTACTGCCGCAGGTTCTCGACCGCATCGACCGCGATCTCGACGCGAGCCTCGATCGACTGTTCGCGCTGCTGCGCATCCAATCGGTTTCGACCGACCCGGCTTACGCACCGCACTGCCGCACTGCGGCAGAGCACGTCGCCGCCGATTTGCGCAGCCTTGGATTTGACGCCTCGCTCCGCCCGACCGGCGGCCATCCGGTCGTTGTCGGCAAGAGCGCAAACGGAGCGTCCGGCGGCGGTGGCAAGCCCCGCGTTCTCTTCTACGGCCATTACGATGTCCAGCCGGTCGACCCGCTCGATCTGTGGCAGACGCCGCCGTTCGAACCGCGCATCGAGACGCTCGACGACGGCCGCAAGATCATCGTCGCCCGCGGCGCCTGCGACGACAAAGGCCAGGCCAGCACCTTCATCGAGGCATGCCGTGCGTTCAAGGCGGTCACTGGCGCGCTACCGCTCGACATCACCATGTTGATCGAAGGCGAGGAGGAGTGCGGATCAAAGCACTTGTTCGGATTTGTCCGGGAGAATTCTGCGGAACTCAAACGCGACCTGGCATTGGTCTGCGACACAGGAATGTGGGATGGCGAAACGCCGTCGATCACGACCTCGCTGCGGGGCCTCGTGTACGAGGAGATCAGGCTGACTTGCGCCGATCGCGATCTCCACTCCGGATTGTTCGGCGGCGCGGCTCGCAATCCGATCCACGTGCTAGCCGATATCCTTTCGGCGATGCACAAACCAGACGGCTCGGTCACCATTCCCGGCTTTTATGACGGCGTGCACGAACTGCCGGCCGACATCAAAGCCGACCTCACCGGCCTCGGGCTGACGCCGGAAAAATTCCTCGGGCCGATCGGGCTGAAAATTCCGGCCGGTGAGAAAGACCGCTTGTTGATCGAGCAGGTATCGACGCGGCCGACCGCCGAGGTCAACGGCATCCTCGGCGGCTACACCGGGGAGGGCGCCAAAACCGTCATTCCCGGCAAGGCCATGGCCAAGGTGTCGTTCCGCCTGGTCGGCGCGCAGGATCCGGAAAAAGTCCGCAAGGCGTTTCGCGATTTCGTTCGCGCGCGGGTTCCGGCCGACTGCTCGGTCGACTTCGCCGATTTCACTGGCGCGCCGGCTTTTGACGTGGCGTTCGACAATCCGGCGCTTGCCAAGGCCCGCGCCGCGCTCTCCGATGAGTGGGGCAAGAAGGCGGTGACTGTCGGTGCCGGCGGTTCGATCCCGATCGTCGGTGACTTCAAGACCGTGCTGGGTATGGACACGCTGATGGTTGGTTTCGCACTCGACGACGATCGGGTGCATTCTCCCAACGAGAAGTACGACCTCAAGTGTTTCCACAAAGGCATACGGAGCTGGGCGCGTATTTTGGCCGCGCTGGCGGAATGACGCTGGAGGAGTTTCATGAGGTTCGTTCTTGTTGTTATCGCCGCCTTCGCGGCGGCGCTCGGCTCACAGCCGGTTTCGGCCGCGGGTGTCGACAAGCTCTACGTCCTTGACTGCGGGCACATCTCCGCTCCGGATCAAGGGCGCTGGTCGCCAGGCGTGAATGTCGGCGTGCCGATCGAGCTGTCCGACAACTGCTATCTTATCCATCACGCGCAGGGTTGGTTTCTGTGGGATACCGGCCTGTCCGACGCGATCGCGGCCAATCCCGACGGCGTGAAAGCTGCGAACGGATTCAAGATGACGCGCGCAAAGACACTCGCGGGTCAGCTTCAGGAACTCCGGGTCAAGCCGTCGGACATCAAGGGAATGGCGATTTCGCACACCCATCCCGATCATGTCGGCAACGTGGAGCTGTTTCCGCAGGTGATGCTTTATGTGCAAAAGGCCGAGTACGAATGGCCGGGCGAGGGTGGCGCCCCGCGCTTTAATCCCGGACATCCGGTGACCAAGCTTGAAGGCGACCACGACGTGTTCGGTGACGGCACGGTGATGATCCTTTCAACTCCGGGCCACACGCCCGGACATCAATCCCTCCTGGTCAGATTGCCGAAAACCGGTGCGGTGGTGCTTTCGGGCGACGCCGTCCACTTCAAGGACAATTGGGACAATCGCCGCGTGCCATCGATGAATGTCGACAAGGATCAGACCGTCGCGTCGATGCAGCGCATCGCCGTCATTCTGGCCAAGGAGCACGGACAGCTTTGGATCAATCACGACGCGCCGCAAAGCGCTGCGCAGAAGAAAGCGCCGGAATATTACGAATAAACGAACGTTCTGAATTCGAGGCGCCGCGGCCGATCACCATTCAATCCGTGGCAGCGGCGATCAGGCGCGGGCTGACGAAGCGCTCGAGCCGGCCGCTGTGATCGTGCAATCGCGACCAGTCGTCGAAGGCGAAATCGATCACGATGAGGCCGGACGTCGGCAGTTTCTCGCTCAATGCCGCGCGCATACCGACGTCTCCAGAACCAACCAGTTGCAGCGCCAGATCCTGGAGGCCGGGATTATGGCCGACGACAAGCAGCGTGTGCGCAGCGCCGCCTTCCTGGATAAGTTCAGCCAACGGCTCGGAACTCGCATTGTAAATCCTGTCATCGGTCGCAAAGCGCGGCGGCTTGGTGAACGCTGCGGCGACGAGCGCCCACGTTTCCTGCGTCCGCACCGCCGGCGAGACGAGCACCAGATCGGGAATGAAGTGGTGGCGGACCATGTAGTTGCCGATGACCGGCGCATCGGCACGGCCCCGCTCGGTGAGCTTGCGGTCGCGGTCGCGTTCACCGGGCTCGGCGCGTTCGGTTTTGGAGTGACGCAACAGCAGCAAACGGCGCATCGGCCAATGCCTCGATATCTGGCGCGGCGTTAGTCTAGTAGCGCGGATTTGAAGTTCCTATAGTGTGCCCGCTGACGCGCACAAGAACTTCACGTTACATTTTGACGGTTGAGCGATGGACGAGACCAATTCCACATCGGCCTATGGCGGCAGCTGGTTCGCGGCGACGATGGTCGAAGCGCCGCCGCGGCCGCCTTTGTCGGTCGATCTCGACGTCGAAGTCTGCGTGATCGGCGGGGGTCTTGCGGGCCTGACGACGGCGCGCGAGATCGCCCGCGGTGGCTGGTCCGTGGTGCTCGTCGAAGCCGGTCGCATCGCCGGCGGCGCTTCGGGGCGCAGCACCGGCTTTGTCTTGCCGGGCTTTGCCGCGTCGCCCAACAGCATCATCGGTCGCGTCGGCTTTGAGCGCGCCAAGGATCTGTGGGCGTTGGCGCAAGGCGGCCTCGACTATGTGCGCAACGCCATCCGCGAGGACGACCTGCCCGGGATCGAACCCCAGGATGGCTGGCTCTACGTTTCCAAGTCCGACAACGGCGACGAGTTCACCCGCCTTGCCGGTCTTATCGGCGAGTTTGGTGCTGAGATCGAAGGTTGGCCGACCGACCAGGTTCGCTCGGTGCTTCGCAGCGAACGCTACTTTCACGCCATCCACTATCCGCGCGCGATCAGCATTCATCCGCTCAACTACGCGTTGGGGCTTGCAGCCGCAGCCGAGCGGGCCGGCGCGCGCATCTTCGAGCATACCCCGGCATTGTCCATCGATCCCGCCGGCGTGCGTAAACGCATCGTCACGCCGAACGCCCGGATACGCGCCAGTCACGTCGTCCTTTGCGGGAACTTGCAGATCGCCAGCCTGATGCCGCGGATCGGCTCAACGCTTATTCCGGTCACGACATACGTCATCACGACGGCTCCGTTGGGGCAGGCTCTTGGCGAGGCGATCGGCTTTCGCGGCGCGGTCAGCGACAGCGACCTCGCCGACAACCATTATCGGATCGTCGGCAGCGACCGGCTGATGTGGTCCGGGCGGGCGACGACATGGGCGCGCGATCCGCGCAACTATGTGCGCGCGCTGACCGCCGATATCGGCAAGACATTTCCCCAGCTTGGCCAGGTCAGCGTCGACCATGCGTGGTCCGGCACCCTCGGCAATTCGATCCACCGCATGCCGCAGATCGGCGAACTCGGCCCCGGCGTGTGGCTCGCGAGCGGCTTCGGTGGCCACGGTCTCAACACCACGGCGACGGCCGGCAACCTCATTGCCCGCGCCATCGTCGAAGGCGATCAAACATGGCGGCAATTCACGCCGTTCGAACTGGTCTGGGCGGGTGGTGTTTTGGGCCGCGGCATCGCGCAGGCATATTACTGGACGAAGCGTTTTCGCGAGGCCGAAGCCGAGCGCCGGACCCGCGCCGCGGAGCTGGCGCACCGGCGCACCCGCGAAGCAGAGGCGGTGGCGTTTGCGCAGATGCAATCCTCGAGCGCGGACGATCAGACCGAGCCGATGTTGCCGCCGGAGACGGAAACCGACGCCGCCGATGAAACGTCGCCGCTGACCGCCATCATGAACCGGCGAAGGCAAAGGCGGCGGCCCGAAGAGGCCGACGTGTGAAGCGGCCGGCGTGTGAAGCGGCCTAACGGCCTTCCCTTCGGGTCATGAAGGCCAGCCGCTCGAACAGATGCACGTCCTGCTCGTTCTTGATCAGCGCGCCATGCAACGGCGGGATCAATTTCTTCGGATCGCGCTCGCGCAATGTCTCCACGGAAACATCCTCGACCATGAGCAGCTTGAGCCAGTCGAGTAGTTCCGAAGTCGAAGGTTTCTTCTTCATGCCAGGCACGTCGCGGATCTCGTAAAACAGCCGCAACGCCTCCGCGACCAGCCGATGCTTGATGCCGGGAAAATGCACTTCGATGATCGCGCGCATGGTGTCGGCGTCGGGAAAACGGATGTAGTGAAAGAAGCAGCGCCGCAGAAAGGCGTCCGGCAGTTCCTTTTCGTTGTTTGAGGTGATTACGACGATCGGGCGGCGTCGGGCATGGATCGTCTCGCCGGTTTCGTAGACAAAGAATTCCATACGATCGAGTTCCTGCAGGAGATCGTTGGGAAACTCGATATCGGCTTTATCGATTTCGTCGATCAGCAGCACCGGCCGCTCGTCGGCAACGAAGGCTTCCCACAATTTGCCGCGCCTGATGTAGTTGCGGATATCCTTGACGCGCTCGTCGCCGAGCTGGCTGTCGCGCAGGCGCGACACCGCATCGTATTCATAAAGTCCCTGCATCGCCTTGGTGGTCGACTTGATGTGCCACTCGATCATCGGAGCGCCCAGCGCCTTGGCGATCTCGATCGCAAGCACGGTCTTGCCGGTGCCGGGTTCGCCCTTCACCAGCAGCGGACGCTCGAGCGCGATCGCCGCGTTGACTGCCACCTTGAGGTCGTCGGTGGCGACGTAGGCACTGGTACCTTCGAAGCGCATGAAAAGAACTCGCTGATGTTGTGACGCCGGCGTTGCGAGACACTAATCATGCCGGATTGCCGCTCACAAGCGCGTTGCACGGGCGGTGAACGCGGAGAGCCAACACTCGCGCGCGGTATGTCGCCGCCGCGGCAATTTTTGCCGGTTGCACGGCACATAGATCCCGGTCGCCGCCGATGCGGCGCGGATTAAAATGTTGAAAAAACACCGTTATTGCGATGGCACGCCGCTTGCTGAGGAGAGCCTGCGCGGCGTTCGCACGTGTCCGCCGCCAGTCGAGTTGAGAACGAGTTGGAGACGATGTCATGGGTATCTTCGATGCATTGACCACTGCCGTAGCGGGGTTGCAGGCGCAGTCGTTCGCGCTGCAGAACATTTCCGGCAACATTGCCAACTCGCAGACGACCGGCTTCAAGGAAACAGATACGCATTTCGAGGATCTCGTCTCGCAGGCCGCGATCGGCGAGCAGACCGCCGACGGCGTCACCGCGGGATCCGTTGCCACCAACACCGTACAGGGCACCATCCAGAGCACGTCGGTGTCGACCGACATGGCGATCAACGGCAACGGCTGGTTCATCGTGGCGCAGCCGACCGGGACGACGGATAACAATCCGGTGTTCAGCGGCGTGAACAACTACACCCGGGCCGGAGATTTTCAGCTCAATTCTGGCGGCTATCTGGTGAACGGCGCCGGCTATTATCTCATGGGCATCCCGATCAACGCGGCGACCGGAAATCCGGTCGGCAGTTCGCCGCAGGTTTTGCAGTTCAGCAACGACTTCGTTCCGGCGCAGGCTACGACAAACATCCAGTATCAGGCGAACCTGCCCAGCGCGCCGACGTCGGGCATGCTGGTCGGGACCGATTTCGAGGCTAATCCGCTCGCGGGAGCTCCGGCGGCGGCGGTCATCACCGGGAGCGGCGCGGCGCTTCAGCCGGACGTGCATCGCAACCGGCACAGGTTCGGTGGCCTTGACGTCGGGGACGACCCTTGCGTCGCTCGGGATCAACTCAGGCGACACGATCACCATCAACGACGGCATCAATACGACGTTCACGTACACTTCGACCGGGACGGATACTGTCGGCGATCTCGTCACCGCCATCAACGCGGCCAAGACCGGTAACACCCTTGATGTCGGCGCCGTGCTCAACGGCAGCGGCAATCTCGTTCTCACCGGTACAAACGGCCTGGCGTCGGTGACGGTCGCGGGAACCTCCACGGCTGATACCGCGATCGGATTCGGCGCCGGAGCCAACTCGTTCCAGCCGGTCAATCTGCTGACCCAAGGAGCGGTGGCGCAGGGCGATACCATCAGCGTATCGGTCGGCGGCGGCACTCCGACGGTCATCACGTTCGGAACCAACACGGGCGCCGGTCAGGTCGCCACGCTCGCCCAGTTGCAGGCCGCGATCGGTTCTATCACCGGCCTGACGGGAACCGTGGACACCGCGACCGGCAACATTACGCTGACTTCCAACAGCAACATCAGCCTCGACGGCAGCCCCACGACACTGTTGCCGGAATTTGGCATCCTCAATGCTGCTGCTTATCCGGCCAACGCCACGGTGATCGCCAACGATACGTCGACCTTCACCGCCCAATCCGTCAACGGCGGTTCCATCACTGCCTATGACACCGTGGGCAATCCGGTGAATGTCCAGTTTCGCTGGGCGGAGTCCAGCGCCGGCTCGTGGCAGCTGTTTTACCAGAGCAATTCCCAGGCGACCGGCAGCCAGGCCGCATGGCAAAACGTGGGGACGGTGTTCACGTTCAATTCGAGCGGTGAACTGTCTCCGCCGATATCGAGCGTAACGCTGCAGAACCTGACCGTCGACGGCCACAATCTCGGCAACGTTCAGATGAATTTCGGCAACAATGGCCTGACCCAGTTTGCCAATTCGAGCGGCACCACGCAGGTAAGCCAGTTGCAGCAGAACGGTTTTGCGGCGGGCCAACTGGAATCGATTGCGGTCGACGGCCAGAACGAAATCGCCGGGACGTTTTCGAACGGCCAGACCATACCGCTGGCCCAGATCACGCTGGCAACGTTTAACGGTCAGAACGCCCTGCAGGCGCTCAACGGCGGTGCCTACGCGGCGACAGTGGATTCAGGTCCGCCGATCCTGGGCGCTTCCGGCAAGATTTCCGGCAGCTCGCTCGAAGCCTCGAACGTCGATATCGCCACCCAATTCAGCAAGCTGATCGTGACGCAGCAGGCCTATTCGGCAAACGCCCGCGTTATGACAACCGCCAACCAGATGGTGCAGAGCCTGCTGCAGGTGATCCAGTAGGATCGCTCGGCGGGCACCCGGTGAAGCGAGCGGGCAGCTAGAGCAATGGGCCTCTCTCAGGCGTTATCCGCCGCTTTGGCCGGCATCAACGTAACCCAGCAAAGCCTATCGGTGATTGCCGGGAACGTGGCGAACGCCAACACGCCGGGTTATGTCGACGAGAGCGTCAGTCAGGTCGAGACCACGGCCGTCGGCCAGCCCGGCGTCAGTGTCGATACGTCCGGCATCAATCGCAATCTCAGCACGCTGCTGCAAACGCAATTGTGGACGGAGACGTCCGGCGGCTCCTACGCGGATACGACGGCGCAGCTCTACCAGCAGCTTCAGCAAATCTACGGCACGCCCGGATCGTCGAGCTCGTTCGATGCGATCTACAGCAACTTCACGACCGCGCTGCAATCGCTGTCGAGCAATCCGGGTGCGTATTCCGCGCAAGCCCAGGTGGTCGGCGCCGCGCAGTCGCTGACGCAAAATCTCAACGCGATGACTGGAACCATCCAGCAGCTGCGCACGCAAGCCGAGGCGGGCATCAGCAGCGGCGTGCAAACCGCCAACGCGGCCCTGCAGCAGATCGCCCAGATCAATCAGCAGCTTGTTCTGGCACCGCCGGACAGCACCACTGCTACACTTGAAGACCAGCGCGACCAGGCCATCACGCAACTGTCGCAGATGATGAACGTCACGGTGGACAGGGGCTCCAACGACCAGATTTCCGTTTTTACATCGTCCGGACAACAGCTCGTGTCGGGCGTCCAGGCTTCGCAGCTCACATTCAACAATGCCGGCACGCTGACGGCGAATGCGCTGTGGAGTTCAAATCCCAGCCAGGACGGCGCGGGCACCATCACGCTCACTTCTCCGAACGGCGCCCAGACCGACATGCTCGCCACCAATGCGATACAATCGGGCCAGATCGCCGCCTATGTGCAGATGCGCGACAACATTCTGCCGCAGGCACAAAATCAGCTCGACGAGCTGGCCAATCAGATGTCGCAGGCGCTGTCGAACAACACGACGAGCGGAACGGCGGTCACATCCGGCGCGCAATCCGGATACAGCGTGGACATCGGCGGTGTCCTGCCAGGAAACACGCTGCAGCTCTCCTATACGGACTCCAGCAACACGCAGCACACGGTGACCGTCGTCGCGCTTGGCCAGGGCGGGTCGCTGCCGTCGAATGCGTCGACCCAACCGAACAGCACGGTGATCGGTGTCAATTTTTCCGGCGGCGTCGGTTCGGTGGTGGCCCAGCTCAACGCGGCGCTTGGAACCAACCTGCAGTTTTCAAATCCGTCGGGAACCGTGCTGCAGGTGGTCAACAATGGCGCCGGCAATGTCGTCAATTCGCTCTCCGCGACCACGACCGCGACGACGCTGACCAACGGCGGCACGCAATTGCCGATGTTCACGGATGGGAGCCAGCCGATCACCGGCGCGCTCACGTCGAGCGGCTCGCAAACGACTGGACTTGCCGGGCGGATCACGGTCAATGCCGCGCTAGTCAGCTCGCCTTCGGGCCTCGTCGCCTATGCCGCCAATACCCCGTCCGGCGATGCCACCCGGCCGAATTTCATTCTCAACCAGATGAACAACGCCTCACTGACTTTTAATCCGAACACCGGTGTCGGCACGGCGTCCTCGCCCTATAGCGGGACCTTGAGCAACTTCATGAGCCAGATCGTCAGCCAGCAAAGCCAGGCGGCGAATGCGGCGACGAGTTTGCAGCAGGGACAGGACACGGTCGTCACCGCGTTGCAGCAGCGCTTCAATGACCAGTCCGGTGTCAACATCAACACCGAGATGTCTAATCTCATCTCGCTGCAAAACGCCTACGGCGCCAATGCGCGCGTGATGTCGACGATCCAGCAGATGATGTCGTCGCTGATCCAGGCGGTGCAGTAATGAGTATCACCGGACCCGGTTCGATTACTGCGGCCAACGTGGCGGCGCAGACGAACATGTTCGCGCAGATGGATACGCTCAGCCAGGAACTCGGAACCGGACAGGCGGCGCAAACCTATTCCGGGCTTGGCTCCCAGGCCGGCGTGGCCTTGTCGTTGAGTTCGCAGCTTGCGGCGCTCAACGCCTACAGCGACACGTCAGCCGGCGTCGGAACGACCTTGACGCTGGCGCAAACGGCGCTGACGCAGCTCGGCACCGCCAGCAGCGCGGTCCAGCAGGCGGTCAACCAGCAAGGCGCGTTCACGCTCAACAACAACGGCCAGACCACGATTCAGCAATCGGCGGCCAGCTACCTCGATGAGATTCTGTCGGCGCTCAACACGCAGGCCGGCGACAATTACATGTTTTCCGGCAGCGCCGTGAATCAGCCCTCCGTCGCGAGCGCGAGCGACATCCTCAACGGCAACGGTGCGCAGGCAGGCCTGACGCAAGTCATCTCGGAACGCCTGCAGGCGGACCAGGGCGCCAACGGCCTCGGCCGGCTGGTCATACCGGCTCCCGCCGCGCCGACGGCGTCGACGGTTTCGATCAGCGAGGATGCGCCCAATTCGCCGTTCGGGTTCAAGCTCGCGAGCGTGAATTCGAACCTGACCGGCGCGACCGTGACCGGCCCGGCAAGCGCGGCGCCGTTGGGTCAGTCGATCTCGGTCGATCTCGGCTCCGATCCGAACGCCGGTGACACAGTCGCTTTCAATCTCACGCTGCCCGACGGCTCGAGCCAGACGATCACGCTGACGGCGACCACGGCTTCGCCGCCCGGCGCCAATCAGTTCACGATCGATCCTGCCTCGACCGCCAACACCGCGACCAATTTGCAGGCGGCGCTGACCACCGCCGTCTCCAACCTCGCGCAAACGGCGCTGCCGACGGCTTCTGCAATGGCGGCGACCAACAATTTCTTCAACTCGGATCCGCCGCAACGGGTCGCCGGCCCGTCTTTCAGCACGGCCACGTCGCTCGTTAACGGCACCACCGCAAACACTGTGTTTTGGTATACCGGAGAAAATGGCTCCACGCCGGCGCGGCAGACCGCGACCGCTCAGGTCGGTCCCTCGATGACGGTTTCGTATGGTATGCGCGCCAACGAGCAGGCCATCACGACGTTGGTCGCCAACGTCGCCGTGCTCGCCGCGACCACCTATTCGCCGACCGACACCAACGCGCAAGCAAAATATCAGGCGCTGTGTCAGAACGTGACTACCAATCTGAGCGGCCAGCCGGGCACGCAGTCGATTACCAACATCGAGGCCGACCTCGCCAACGCCCAGACCGGCGATCAGCGACGCGGGCAAACTGAACACGCAAACGCAGAGCACCTTGCAGAGCATGTTGCAGGGCATCGAAGGCATCAATCAGAACACAGATCGGCGAGAATATCCTGACGCTGCAGAACAGTCTGTCGGCGTCGATGTCGGTTACCGCGCGGCTTGCGCAGCTCAGCCTCGTCAATTACCTCGCTCCTTCGTCCGGCTGAGCCGGCCCGTTAGGCCTTGCCGCACAGGCCGGCGGCGAGGCGGCGGTTGAGTCTTGATCAGCGACATCAGGTGTTCGGGGCGCGGCTTTGTCATCAGCGCGAACGTCTCGCCCATGACGAACACGCCGAGGTTCGCGATGTTCTGGCGAATTGTCTGCGGCAGCTGGTTGTCGTCACGTATTACCGCATCGATGAACACTGTCCACAACCGACGATTATACATCAGAGCGTCGTTGAGGCCGTGCGAAGCGCCCTTCCAGTCATCATGGACGGCTTGCAGTTTTGCGGCGGCCTTCATGAGAAGCAAAGCCTCAAGCTCGCGTGGCGCCGCCGTTTCCCTGGCGGTCTTGGCATAAGCGCTGGCTGCGTAGTTCATTGGAAGAAATGCCCCGACTGACTCGTTCCGTTGAATCTGTGTACCGCCGCGCTGTTAAAAATCGCTTATTCATGAAAACGCGGTGCATCGCGTCGACGCACAAAAAAAGCGGCGGGACGTTGCTGTCCCGCCGCCCTCAACGCTGGTCTGTTCGGAAGGCTAGCCGAACAGCTTGAGCACCGACTGGTTCGCCTGGTTGGCGATCGACAGTGCCGAGATTTCCAGCTGCTGCTGGGTCTGCTCGGTGAGCAGGTCCGCGCTTTCCTGGTTCTGGTCGGCGACGACGAGGTTGGCGGCGCCGGTCTGCAGCGTGTTGATCATATTGCCGTTTCGAAGGTCTGCCGGGTCGTGATGGTCGACGAGTTGGTGCCGAACGTTTCGGTTTGGCCTGCACCGTCGAGATCGCGTCGTTGATGGCGGTGACCGTGGTGGTGAGCGTGCGTCGGATTGGAAGACGCGCCCGTCGCGGCGGCCGACAGACCAAGGCCGGCCGAGTTGAAGGTCACGCCGGATCGTCAGCGAGCTGGTGCCGGTCGGGTTGAAGTCGACTGGTCAGGTTGTCGCCGGCGAGCAGGTTGACGCCGTTATAGCCGGAGTCGGAGGCGAGCTGATTGATCTGCGTCAGCAGGGCGTTGTAGGTCGCCTGCAGCGTGGTGCGCGTGGCAGCTGGTACCGCCGACCGTGTTGTTGGCCGAGCTGCGTGGTCAGGCCAAGCGCCGCCGAGGTCGCATTGGCGTCGACGGTGAAGCCATGCGTCGCATGGTTGGACGTGAGAATCAGGTGGCCAGAGCCATCGTCGCTAGCGGTGACGGCGCCGGAGCTGCCGAGGCCGGTCGTACCGTTGATCGCGGCTTCGATGTTGCTCAGCGAGGCGCTGGCGGCGATCGAGACCGTATAGGTCGATGAGCCGACCGAGATCAACAATGAGCCGGCGGCGGCCGTATTGCTGGTCAGATCAACCGTGCCGGTCGTCGTGCCGGCAGTCGTCCAGCTAGACTGCTGGGCCTGCTGCACGGTCGACAACGCCTGTTGCAGCAGGCTAGTCAGGCCAGTAAGGCCGTTGGTCGCCGCGTTAATCGTCTGCGAACCTTGACCGATCTGGTCGAGTAGGGCGCTTAGCGAATTCGCGTCGTTAGTCAGGTTTTGTGACGTGAAATAGGCGCTCGGATTGTCCGAAGCGGAGTTAACCTTCTTGCCGGTGGAAAGCGCTTCCTGGGTCGTCGTCAGATCCGATGCAGTCTGTTGGAGCGACAGCAGGTTCTGCCGAACGCCCGCGGTTAAGGTGATGTCAGACATGTGGGTACCCTTCTGGTTACAGGCCGTGCTGGCTTGCACTGGCAGTACGCGTGGTACCCGCAAGTGCATATTCCGATCGCACTGATCGGCTGCCGAAGCTTTGCCCCATTTCGTTTAAAGACGCGTAAATCCGCGCGGACCGAGGCTCTGCGGTAAGGCGTTCCGCAAATCCGCAAGTTAGCTTGTGAGCAAAGATCGGCGATGCGCTGTCGCAGGCGTTTCTCTATGTTGGCTGGATATGCGGTTCCGCCTTAGTCCGATGTTAACCGTCCATGTTGGCTATTGCTTAACCATAAAATGAATGTCGCATGAGATGGTATCGCTTTATGGTGGGGACGTCGCGCCGAACAACGTCAATCTCGTTCTTGCGACGCCGTAATTCGGTGGCCAAATCTCTGTGCTCTACGCTGCCTCGCTGTCCGGCTGCAACAGCGCCCACGCACCCATAGCCACATCTCGCTCGAGATGCTGTTCAAAGACGGCGGCGCCCTGATAACCCGAGCGCGGGCAAGCCCAGTCTCGCAATTCCTCGACGACTCCGGCCGCGACCCATCCACTGATCGTCGACGCCAACATCGGCTTCGAATCCGAGCAGGTGGTGCGCCTGATCGAGTGCGGCGCCGAGATGCGCGGGGTCGTGTGCCCGATCCAGTGCATCGACTAGTGCGCAAGGTCAGGGAGACCATGGAAAGCGCGCGGCCCAATCCGGTCGCCGCAGCGCTGAAATGCGTATTCGAAGTCGACGATCCCAATGCAGTCGCCGAGAGCGCCGGCTTCGTGCGGGTCCGCTATGCGGGGACTGGGTTTCTCATGATTAGGCGAGGGGCGATCGAGCGCATGTGTGCGCGCTAATCGCACCTTCGTTACAAACGCGACCATTCAATCGATGCTGAGATCGCCAGCGATGCGCGCTTCGCGTCGTTTGAATGCATGATCGCCGAAGAGGGTACCTATCTGAGTGAGGACTTCGCCTTCTGCAAAAGATGGACGGACATGGGCGGCGAGATCCGGGCCGATCTCAACAGCAAGCTCAACCATGTCGGGCCGATGACGCTTGCCGGGGGTCTTGTCTCACAGTTCGCGCCGGCTTGATCGCTAGCGCGAAAGCCCGCCCGTCAGGTCAACATATCGACTAGGTTGCCACTCACACCTGATGCGGACAGAATGGACGCGGCGCTAGTAAGGTCTTGCGACGCGAGCGTCGACACCGAGACGCTGCTCTGCGAGGACGACAAACTGCTTTTCGGCGAGCTGCTCGAGCTGTTACTTAACGTGCTCGTCGTCGACGAGCCGGCCGTTCCGGCCGTCGGCTTGAAGGTATTGTTGCCGACCGCGAAGCCGATATTGCGCGCATAGACGCCGCCGACCGTGATGGTGTCGGTGGTGTTTTTGCTGGTGAAGACGAGATCACCGTTGCGGTTAAGTGACGCGGTCACTGCGGCATTGCCGACGTAGTCCTGATTGATCGCGCTTATCAGGTTGCCGATCGTGTCGCTACCGTTCGACGCGTAGGTCGTTGTGTTGCCGCCAGCGCTGACGGTAATCGATCCACCGGCATAGATGCCGAGGCTCGCGAGCGCCGTGCTGGTGGTCGCCGGTGCCGTGCCGGTTGCGATTGCCGGGACCGCAGGCGTCCCAGCGGTGGTGGATCTGGTGGACGCGCCGGTCGAACTGCCGGTCGACGCGGCGTTCGGGTTGAGAAGCTTCTGGATCCCGGACGTCAGCTGCGAATTGACGCGATCGAGTGCGGTCTGGTTGGCAATGCTGGCGAGCCCCTTGCCCAAATTGGTCTCGGCCGTGCCGATCGTGTTGATGATGCTTGTCTGCGCGGCAAGGTAATCCGACTTGCTCTTCTGCTGATTCCGGTAATTTTGGTCCTGCTGCCAAAACGAAATGCTGCCGACGCTCATAAGCGAATCTTGCCCCAAACACACGCTGCGACGCACATTCATGACGGGTCTGCAGTTAATTTGCAGTATCCGCACTAGAGCAGTTACGGTTGATTAACCATCTTGTCGGATCTTGCGAGGTGTCTACGCCTGGTCGACGGCGCTCGGACACGTCTTCAGGTGATGCACCCACCGCAAGGCAGGCAATGAGGCGTCGCTCGGATACCGCTCGCTCCGTCGAGGAAGCGCTAAGCCTGCACCGCCAAGGCCATCTAAGCGAGGCTGAAAGAATTTATGATCGTGTCCTTGCACGCGAACCCGACAATTTTGACGCGCTGCATCTCGGCGGCGTGCTGCGTCATCAGCGCGGCCGCTCAGCCGAGGGGCTGAAGTTCATTGCTGCGGCACTAAAGTCGCAGCCTGATTCGGCCGATGTCCTCACCAACTACGGCATCATTCTCGGTGCGCTTAAGCAGCACCAGGACGCGCTCGCCAGTTTCGACAAGGTGCTGGCGATACGCGCGCAGGACGCCAGCGCTCACCATAATCGTGGCAACGCGCTCAAAGCGCTCGGCCACGACGCCGAGGCTTTAGCGAGCTATGATCGCGCGATTGCGTTGGCGCCCGCGCACGTCGACGCATTTTATAATCGCGGCAAAACCTATAGCGCGATCGGGCAATACGATCGAGCCTTGGCGGACTTCGACGTAGTGTTGAAACTGCGGCCGCGCCACGTCGGTGCGCACAACAGTCGCGGCATAGCGCTTGCCGCGCTCAGGCAGCTTAGCGCCGCGCTCGATGCCTACGACTCGGCGCTCGCGATCCAGCCGGATAATGCCGCGGTGTTGAACAACCTCTCGGTCGCGTTGTCCGAACTCGGCCGTTTCGATGAAGCGTTGCAGTACGTCGAGCGGGCTCTGGCTTTGCAGCCGCGTTATGCCGACGCGCTTTACAATCGCGGCAACGCCTACCTTGCGCTCGGCCGCCACGAGGAGGCGCGCGCGAACTTTGCCGCCGTCCTTGAGCTTGAGCCAACGCGCGCCGACGCTCACAACAATCTCGGCCTAGCACTGATGGCGCTGCGGAGGCCGGACGAGGCGCTTGCGAATTACGACAGGCTGATCGCCATCGACCCGACGAACCCGCGGGCACGGCATAACCGCGCCAACGCGCTTGCTGAGACGGGCCGGTTTGAAGAAGCGGCCGCGGTTTGCGACAGCATCCTGGCGCAAAATCCCGACGACGTTGACGCACTGAATACGCGCGGCGTCGTTTTGAGCAAACTTCGTCTTTATCCGCAGGCGTTGGAAAGCTACGATGCAGCTCTGACGCGCGCGCCCGACCGGGTCGATATCCGGGTCAATCGTGCCACATCCCTTTTGGATCTCGATCGGCTTGATGAGGCGCTGGCCGACTTCGACGATGCCGTTGATCGCGATCCCGCGAATGTCGCCGCCCTCATCAACCGCGGCAACGCCTTCGTTCGCGGCAAACGGTTCGAAGAGGCGCTGGCAAGCTACGACAGTGCGCTCGGCATCAATCCTAACGAGGCGAGCGCGCTGACCGACCGCGGCGTGGCGCTTGCCGAAATGGGTCGTTTCAACGAGGCACTGTCGTGCCACGAAAAGGCGTTGCTCATTGGTCCGCATGTTGTGGCGGCGCACGTCAATCGCGGCAATGCTTTCCTCAAGCTGGCGCGGTTGGAGGAGGCGCTTGCAAGCTACGATGAGGCTCTCAGGCTCGATCCCGAACAGATCGAGGCTAACTTCAACTCAGCGCTAACGCTGCTGTGCCTCGGGGACTTTCGCCGCGGCTGGAAGCAATACGAGTATCGCTGGCGGAAGAAGCACTTTGAAAAACAGTGGCGGCGCTATTCGCAGCCGGTCTGGCGTGGCGAGCGCCATCTGAAGGGCAAGAGAATCCTGCTCGTCCACGAGCAGGGGCTTGGCGATACGCTGCAGTTCGTGCGCTACGCTCCGCTTGTCGCCGATCTGGGCGCGACGGTTGTACTCGGCGTTCAGCCGGCGCTCAAAATCCTGTTGGCGCAGCTTCCAGGCATCGCCCAGGTGATCGCCGACGGCGAAAGCCTTCCGGATTTCGATTTGTATTGTCCGTTACTGAGCCTGCCGCTGGCGTTTGAACTGAGCTTGCCACCATACCGGCGAACGTTCCCTATATTCGTGGCCGTACGAGGGGCGGATGGCCAAATGGCGTGACCGGCTGCCCCAAAACGGCCGGCTGCGCATCGGCATCTGCTGGGCCGGCGGCGCCGACCATCTCAACGACCGCAATCGCTCGATGCCGATCGATCGCTTCGCGGCCTGTTCTCGGTGCCGGGCCTCGAGTTTCGTTAGCCTGCAAAAGGAGTGTCAGCGACGGGCATCGACGATCCTGCGAGGCGCACGGCGTTCTGCAGGTCGGCCAGGAATTTGACGACTTCGCCGACACCGCCGCTGTCGTCGGCCTGCTCGATCTCGTCATTTCGGTGGACACTTCGGTCGCACATCTCGCCGGCGCCATGGGCAAGGCGACCGGTTTGCTGGTGCCTTTCTCGCCGGACTGGCGCTGGTTGCTTCGACCGTACCGACAGTCCCTGGTATCCGACCATGCGTTTGTTCCGCCAAA
The DNA here is from genome assembly GCA_963850245.1 of uncultured Alphaproteobacteria bacterium. GTDB lineage: Bacteria > Pseudomonadota > Alphaproteobacteria > Rhizobiales > Xanthobacteraceae > BOG-931. The sequence goes on from CAWKLA010000012.1 coordinate 260,308, forward strand.
GTGCGATCGGCGACTGGGATGCGCCGCTTGCGCGGATCAGGAGCGAGCTGGCCGGCGTCGCCGGCCGGGCGCTGTCACAAGCTACAGCACGCGGCTGACGGCGAGCGGCTGCCCCTGTTTCGGATTGGGCGCGGTGGTGCGGCCTGAGGCGCCATAGACGTTCGGCGCGCGGTTGCGCGCGAGGTCGCCGGAAAGCCGGCGCACGATCCCCTCGGAAACGGCGTGTGCGGTCGCCAATACGATCATGTTCCTCTGCAGCACGGCGCGAAAGGTCTCCTGTGCGGCGTGCAGAGCAGCGGCGCTTGCCGGCGCCGCTTGGGTCAGGAACTTGGCGTTGGCCTTCATGGTTTCGCCGACGAGATAGAGCCGCGCCGCCAACTCGCTTTTTACCGCTCCGAGTGTCGCCGCGTTGCGCACCTTGCCGGCGTGCACCAGCGCGGTTTCTTCCTCGACCACGAGGCGCAGCTTGGCGATGAGATCGGACAGCTGCGCGATGGCTGCTTCCGCCTCGGCAGCAGTCGTCATCGCGCCCATCAGGCCTTCACTCCCTGCTGCTTGAGCAGCTGATCGTAGACGTGCGACGCTATGCCGATGCCGCCGGTCTTGGCAAAGGTCTTGGCGTATTGGTCGGTGAGGAACGAGCGCCACACTTTCAGAGCGCCGCTGCCGCCGAACGGGCCTTCGCCATCCATCTTGGTGAACATCTGCTGGAACGCCGAATTGAGAAACATCGCCTCGAACTGCTCCGAGGCCGCCTTGGCTTTGCCTTTCATCTTGAGCGTGGCTTGCGCCTGGGCGCTCTGGGAATCCCCAAGCGCGCCGATGGACTGGCTGATGTCGGGCATGGCGGCGAAAGTCATCACATCACCTCGATGTCTGCTTGAATGGCGCCGGCGGCTTTGATCGCCTGCAGGATGGTAATGAGATCGCGCGGTCCGATGCCCAGGGCATTGAGCCCGTCGACGATCTGCTGGAGTGAAACGCCCTCGTGGACCACCGCGAGCTTCTTGCCCTCCTCGGTCACGCCGACACTGGTCCGCGGCACCACGACGGTGCGGCCCCGCGAGAAAGCCTGCGGCTGGCTCACCTGTGGCGCTTCCGAAATGGTCACGGTCAGGTTTCCCTGCGCCACCGCCACCGTGGACACGCGCACATCGCGGCCGATGACGATGATGCCCGAGCGCTCGTCGATGATGATTTTCGCCGCCTCGTCGGGCTCGACCTGGAGTTGCTCGATTTCGGTGAGCATGGCCACGAGGTTCTGCGGGAATTTCTGCGGCAGAGTGAGCTGCACCGTCGAAGGGTCGAGCGGTTCTGCGACCGGCACGCCGAGATAATCGTTGACGGCGATGGCGATCCGCTTGGCGGTGGTGAAATCGGCGTTGCGCAGCGACAGGCGCAGGTGGCCGAGGGTTGCCAGCGAGAACTCGATCTCGCGTTCAATGATGGCTCCGTTGGGCAGACGCCCAACCGTCGGCACGCCCTGCGTCACCGAGGCAGCCTGGCCCTGGGCCTGAAAGCCGCCGACGGCGAGCGAGCCCTGGGCGACGGCATAGACGTTGCCGTCGGCGCCGAGCAGGGGCGTAACCAGCAAGGTGCCGCCGAGCAGGCTTTTGGAATCACCCATCGCGGACGCGGTGACGTCTATTCGCGTGCCCTGGGTGGCGAATGGCGGCATGTTGGCGGTGACCATCACGGCGGCGACGTTGCCGGTGCGGATCTGCTGGCCACGAATGTTCACGCCAAGCCGCTCCAGCATGCCCTGCAGGGATTGCTTGGTGAACGGCGTATTGTTCAGCGTATCGCCGGTCCCGTTAAGACCCACGACGAGGCCATAACCAATAAGCTGGTTCTGGCGTATGCCCTCGACATTGGCGAGGTCCTTGATGCGCGAAGTCGCGGTCGCCGTCGAAACGGCGCACGACATAACTGCCAGCGCAAATAGCGCTGACCCAAGCGTCCACTTCATCTCCTGCTCCCCAAGAGGCCGGACGGGAACTTCATTGCGAGTTGCGTGCCAAGACTGGCGTCCGGCGTTAAGCTATTATGATTAAATGATATTTTCTATTTGAGTGGATCGCGGCGACGGCACGAAACCAGCCTCAACCGGCAATAGTTGCCGCCAGCAGGCGGCATATTTTACTGGTCATTAACTATAAACGCGCACCGTCCTGATCATGCGCGTCACTGGACCGAACGGAACGGCACTCGCCTCGGGACCCTCGGTGTCCCGCCGGTCTTCCGGTGGTGCCTTCACCCTGTCCGAGCCGAGCCAGCCACAGGCGCAGAATGCGGCTGTTGCGCTGCGCACCCTCGGCGGCATCGACGCCCTCATTGCGCTGCAAGGCGTCGAGGATCCGCTCGAGCGCCGCCATCGCGCGGTCAAGCACGGCCGGCGGGCGCTCGACGCGCTTGACGAACTCAAAATCGGCCTTCTGGCCGGGACTCTCGATCAGGGTACGCTCCTGCAACTCAAAGCCGTCGCCGTCGACCTCAAGGATGGTTCGGGCGACACCGGGCTCGATCAGGTTCTGAGCGAGATCGACCTGCGGGTTGCCGTGGAATTGGCCAAAGCCGGAATGAACTGAACCGCGAGGGGCTTAGGCCCGCGGCAACCCGGCGCAATCATCGTATTGTCACCGTCATGGACCCGCGCTATATGGGCGCCGCCCCGCGGAGGACCGGCGCGGAGGCATGCGCAGAGTAGGGGACAGGCAGTCCATGCAGTCGGCGAAGGGTAAGAACGGCCGATCCGACGACACTTTGATCAAGAACGGCAAAAACATAACGCTCGACAAAATCTATCGGCCGACCGAGCGGGAACCGTTTATGAATGACCGGCAGCGGGAGTATTTCCGGCTGAAGCTCATCGACTGGCGGGAAGACATCCTCAAGGAAGCCAAGGAGACGCTGCAGCATCTCCAGGACGACAACCAGAATCATCCCGACTTGGCCGACCGCGCCTCGTCGGAAACTGATCGGGCGATCGAATTGCGCGCCCGCGACCGGCAGCGCAAGCTGATCTCCAAGATCGATGCGGCGTTGCAGCGCATCGAAGATGGCACCTACGGCTATTGCGAAGAAACCGGCGAACCGATCTCGCTCAAGCGCCTGGAAGCGCGCCCGATCGCTACGCTTTCGATCGAAGCCCAGGAACGCCACGAGCGCCGCGAGCGGGTCTACCGCGAAGAATAACCGCGCGGCTTTGCAGCACGCCACGCCCAGTGCAAGTCTCACGCTCCAGGAATGCCGTTCTTTCCGCTGACGTGATCCAGCAGCGCCAGCAATCCCCTGAGGATTTCGGTCGGCGATGGCGGGCAGCCGCGAATGTGCAGGTCGACGGGCACAACATTCGAAACGCCGCCGGTGACCGCGTAGCTACCGGAGAAAATTCCGCCGTCGAAGGCGCAGTCGCCGAGCGCGACGACCCACTTGGGGTCAGGGGTTGCGCGGTAGGTGCGTTCCAGCGCTTCGCGCATGTTCCTGGTCACGGGTCCGGTCACGAGAAGCACATCGGCATGGCGCGGCGAAGCGACGAACCGCAGACCGAACCGCTCAAGATCGTAAAACGCGTTGTTCAGCGCGTGGATCTCAAGCTCACAGCCGTTGCACGAGCCGGCGTCCACCTGGCGTATCGCCAGACTGCGGCCGAGCTTCTTGCGCGCGGCGCCGTCAACGCGGCTTGCCAGTTCCGCGAGCGCGGCGTCGCTTGCTGACGGCGGCTTTTCCGTCAGCGGCGGGTGAGCGAGGCTCTCGAGCAATGTTCTGCGCATCAGGTTTCTCGCCGCGTCAGAGATCGTGGCCCGAATAAGAGCAGTTGAACGATTTATTGCAGAGCGGAAAATCGGCGACGATGTTGCCTTCGATCGCAGCTTCGAGAAGCGGCCATTGAAGCCACGACGGGTCGCGCAGGTGACAGCGCGTCACGCGAAGCTCGTCCAGCCGGACCCAGGCCAGCACGTCGCCGCGGAAGCCCTCGGCGAACCCCAATCCTTCGCCACTTCCGCCGCCGCCTTCGAGCGCGACCGCAATCGGTCCGGCCGGAAGGCTTGAGATGATTTGCTCGATCAGCGTCAGGCTTTGCTCGACTTCGCGAATGCGGATCCAGACGCGTGCGTTAACGTCGCCCGCGGTCAGCACCGGGACAGTGAAGTCGAACCGATTGTAGGGCGCGCAGCCTGGCATTTTCCGTGCGTCGAACGTGCGGCCGCTGGCGCGGCCGACAAAGCCTGGGGCGCCAAACTGCCGCGCCAGTTCGGCGCTGACGATGCCGGTGGCCGCGGTGCGATCCTGTAGCGACGCGGTGTTATCATAAAGTTCGATCAGCCGCGGAAACCGCTCCGCGATCTGCCGCAGGGTGTCGCGGACAAGAGTGACGCCGTCGGCAGGCAGATCGGCGGCGACGCCGCCAGGGACGACCCGATCCATCATCAGCCGGTGGCCGAAACAGGCATCGGCCAGGCGCAGCACGCGCTCGCGCAAGATGCCGCAATGGGCGTGCATCAGCGAGAATGACGCGTCGTTGCAGATCGCACCGATATCGCCGAAATGATTTGCAAGCCTTTCGAGTTCGGCCATCAGCGCCCGGAGATGGCGCGCGCGTGGCGGCGGCTCGATTTTCGCGGCCGCCTCGACCGCATGCGCGAAGGCGATGCCGTAAGCGACTGTGCTGTCACCCGACGTGCGCGCGGCAAGCCGCGCCGCACGCTTGATCGGTGCGTCCGCCATCAGCGACTCGATGCCCTTGTGCACGTAGCCAAGACGTTCTTCGAGCCGCACTACGGTCTCGCCGCTGGCGGTGAAGCGGAAATGTCCCGGTTCGATAATTCCCGCATGAACCGGGCCGACGGGAATCTGGTGCAGTGCTTCGCCTTCGGCCGGCAGAAACGTGTACGCAGGCTTCTCCGCTAGCGCCTGCATGCGCGCACCGAGCGGATAGCGCACGTCCCAGAAACCAAGATCGAGCCAGGGACGCGAGTCTCGCGCACCGACGGGTTCGAAGCCATAGAGGCTGTGGATGGCGCGTTCGAACCGGATGGCGGGCGGATGGAGTGTGCCGACCGACGGAAATTTTCCGGCCTGACACTCGACGCTGACAACCGCGATCTCGGCCGTCGTTTCCTCGATGATCGCCATGTGCACCGAGGGCACGGGGGTATCGTCGCCCCACAGGCCGAGAAGCGTCGCGCGACCGGCAGCCATTTCGGCCGCCATGCGCGACCAGGCGGCGGCGGTCACGACAATGCGCGGCCATGGCCGGTGGTCCTCGATGACTTTGCCCTGCGGGATGATGTCGAGGAGCGATGGCATTGGTCTATCCGAGAAGCCCGGCCACATTCTGAAACCAGACGACGACCGCTGCAGGCATATAGATTCCGGCCACGAGCACCAGCGCGAGATGGGCGAACATCGGCACGTAGGAGGCTTGGGCCTTGGCGTTGGGACCGCGCGGCGCGCCGAAAGCGATACTGTTGAGCCGCAGAAAAAGTCCGCCAAGACCAACCAGAATGCCAAATACAAGAATGATTGCGAGCAGGGGCGCGCGGGCGAAAGTCGAGCTCACCAGCAAAAATTCACTCATGAAGATACCGAGCGGCGGCAGGCCGGCGATAGCTACCACGCCAGCGACGAGGCCCCAGCCGAGCACGGGATGCGTTTCGGTGAGGCCGCCCATGTCGGCGATGCGCTGTGTGCCCTTGACCTGCGCGACATGCCCGACGGCGAAGAAAATCGCCGATTTGGTGAGCGAATGCATGGTCATGTGCAGCAGGCCGGCGAAATTCGCAAGCGGGCCACCGATGCCGAAAGCAAAGGCGATGATGCCCATATGCTCGATCGACGAATAGGCGAACATGCGCTTGATGTCGCGACGGCGGTAAAGCATGAATGCCGCGAAGACGAGCGAAATCAATCCGAGCGTCATCATCAGCGGGCCGGGCGCCAGCGCGGCCGGGTTCACCGCCAGCAGCATCTTGAAGCGCAACAGCGCATAAAGCGCGACGTTGAGCAGTAGCCCGGACAGTACCGCAGAGATCGGTGTGGGGCCCTCGGCGTGCGCGTCCGGCAGCCAGGCGTGGAGCGGCGCGAGTCCGACCTTGGTGCCGTAGCCGAGCAGGAGAAAGACGAAGGCGAGGTTGAGGAGGGCCGGGTCGAAATCGCCGGCGCGGGTGACGAGCACGGTCCACACCATGGCGTCGAGTTCCTCGCCGACCACCGGCCGCGCGGCCATATAGACCAGGATGGTGCCGAACAGAGCGAGTGCGATACCGACGCTGCCAAGGATGAAGTATTTCCACGCCGCTTCGAGCGCCTGGTGGGTGCGGTAAATGCCGACCATGAGCACGGTGGTCAGCGTCGCCAACTCGATCGCCACCCACATCAGACCGATATTGTTGGCGACGAGCGCAAGATTTATCGCGAACATCAGCACCTGATACATAGCGTGATAGAAGCGCACGAACGATGGCGTCAATCGTCCGGTCTCGAGCTCGTGGCCGATATAGCTGGCGCTGAACACGCTGGTGGTGAAACCGACAAATGTGGTGAGCACGATGAAGGTGCCGTTGAGATCGTCGATCAGGAGATAGGAACCTGTCGGCGGCCGGCGAAAAAAGATCGAGATCGCGCATAAAAGCGTCAGGGCAGTCGCCACGACGTTGAGCCGCGCCGTCACCCGATAGTCGGGAAGCGCCGCCAGCAACGCAGCGGCGACGGCGGGAATCACAAGCACGCCGGTGAGCGCATCGAAGGTCATTGGCGCTCTCCGCGAAACCGATCCAGAGCCTGCACGTCGACCGAATCGAAGCGCTCGCGGATACGGAACAGGAAGATTCCGATCACGATGAAAGCGATGAGGATCGAAAACGTGACGCTGATCTCGACCACAAGCGGCATGCCTTTGGCGCCGGTCGCGGCGAGGACAAGGCCGTTTTCCAACGACATGAAGCCGACCACCTGGCTGACGGCGTTGCGCCGGGTCACCATCATCAACAGGCCGAGCAGAACCACCGACAGCGCGAAGGCCAAGTCCTCCCGCGCGATCGGATCGGCGCCGTGGGTCACCCGCAGCATCACCACCATCGAGAGGGAGAGGAGGCCCATTCCGATCAGCATGGTGGTGCCGACGCCCACCGCCTTCTCGATCTCGCGGTGGATCCCAAGGCGCACGATGATCCGGTGCAGAGAAACGGGGATGACGATCGCCTTGAAGATGAGGGCGATCGCGGCGGTGACGTAGAGATGTGGCGCGTCCTGGATGAAGGCCTGCCACGCCACCGAGGCTGCCAGCACCAGCGCGTGCGCCGCATAGACGTTCAGCAGCGAATAAAGACGATCCTGATAGAGTTCGAGGAAACTGATCAGCACCAGCGATCCGGCGAGCAAATGGGCGATGTCGAATTCGATCCGGCTCATCAGAAGCTCTCCGACACGAACCGCAGGAGGGTGGCCAACAGGCCCAGCATCAAAGCAATGCCGAGAAACTCCGGGACGCGGAACACGCGCATCTTGGCAATCGACGTCTCGAACAGTGCGAGGAAGAATCCACCGACGGCAAGCTTGCCAACATAGGCGGCAATCCCGATCGCGAGGGTTGGCAATGCCGCGCCGGCAGCCTCGATGCCCCATGGCGTGAAAAGGCAGGCAACGAGCGAGACGTAAAGGATGAGCTTGAGCGAAGATGAAAGCTCGATCAGTGCCAGATGGCGCCCTGAATATTCGAGCACCATTGCTTCGTGCACCATCGTGAGTTCGAGATGCGTTGCCGGGTTGTCGACCGGAATGCGGCCATTCTCGGCAATCGCCACCAGAGTAAGGGCGATGAGCGCCAGACCCAGCGATACGCGCAATCCGACCTGCGGCGACGCCATGAATTCGGCAACAGTCGAGAGCTGCGTCGATCCGGCAATCAAGGCGAGCGAGAACACCATCATGATCATTGCCGGTTCGGCGACCGACGCGATCATCATCTCGCGGCTCGACCCGATGCCGCCGAAGCTGGTGCCGACGTCGAGCCCGGCAAGCGCAAGGAAAAAGCGTGCGCTGCCGAGGAGCGCGATAATGGCGATAAGATCGGCTGACCAGGAGAACAGCAGCCCGGTCCGAAAGGTCGGCACCAGCGAAACAGCTACCCAGGTCGCGGCGAATACGAGATAGGGAATGACGCGAAACAGCCACGAGGCCGTGTCCGCCAGCACTACCTCCTTGCGCATGAGGCGTATCAGATCAAGGTAGGGCTGAGTGAGCGGCGGTCCTTGCCGGCGCAACAGCCGCGCTTTCACTTTGCGCACGAAGCCGGTGAAGAGCGGCGCCAGCAGCAGCACCAGCAGCATTTGCGCGCCTTGTATGGCCAAGTCGCTGATCAGGACCATACGGCGAGCACCAGGAGCAAGATGACCAAAGCAGCGAATACGAGGCTCAGAAACTGGCGGATGGTCAGAAATTGCAAACGGTTGAGCCGATCGGCGGCGATGCCGACACCGGCGACCAGCGGCGCATAGAATGTCTCCCAGACCGGATCGTGAAGCTCGACTTCGAGCCGCGCCGGTCGGGTATCGCCCGGCGGCGGCATCTCTGCGTGCTCGCGGGCCTGAAACACCACGGTGCCGAACACGCGGCGAATCGGCTGCGCAAAACTCATCGCCGTATATTGCGTCGCCGGGCTCGCATCGGGATAACCGCAATCCCAGGCTGGCGCCCGGCGTAAACGGTCTGAGGCGAGGCGATGAATCGCGAATGCCGCAAGCGTGCCCGATATGATCATGAACAGAAAGACAAGCAGGCCATCGTAGGAGCTGCGGCTTGCGGCGATCGGGACAATTGAGAGCCATTGCCCGCCGATCTGGACCGGCATGCGCTCGCCGATCACCGCCGAGCTGACTGGCGCAAGTGCGTCAATGAAAAGGCCGGGCAGGATGCCGGCAAGGAGGCACAGCATCGCCAGGAGGAACATGGCGGCGAGCGAGAACCGGTCGGTCTCCGCTGCAGCCTCAGCGGCTCGGGTCCGCGGACGGCCGAGAAATGTCACGCCATAGGCCTTGACGAAGCAAGCCGCCGCGAGCGCCGCGGAGAGCGCCAGCAGCGCTCCGACAGCCGGCACGAGAAACTTAAGTCCCCATGATGGCAGTTGCGGGCTCAGCAGGATCGCCTGGAACGTGAGCCACTCGGAAACGAAGCCGTTGAGCGGCGGCAGTGCCGAGATCGCCGCGCATCCCACCAGGAAGACGAACGCGGTTTGCGGCATGCGGTGGATGAGACCGCCGAGGTGCTCCATATCGCGTTCGCCGGTTGCGGTCAGCACGGCGCCGGCGCCAAAAAAAGCAGACTCTTAAACAGGGAATGATTGAACACGTGCAGCAAGGCGGCGGTGAAGGCCAGTGCCGCGGCGAATTCCATGCCGTGCGCCTTGAACGCCAGCGCGAGGCCAAGGCCGATAAAGATGATGCCGATATTTTCGACCGTGTGATAGGCGAGAAGCCTCTTCAAATCGTGCTGCATCAGCGCGTACAGCACGCCCATAACGGTCGTTATTCCCGCGACTGCGAGCACCACGATGCTCCACCACCAGGCAGGAGTGCCGGCGAGATCGAAGGCGATCCGCACGAAGCCGTAAACGGCGACCTTAGTCATGACGCCGCTCATCAAGGCGGAGACATGGCTCGGCGCCGCCGGGTGTGCGAGCGGAAGCCAGACATGCAACGGCACGATGCCGGCCTTCGATCCGGCGCCGACAAGGGCGAGGATGAGTGCTACCGACGCCAGCATCGCCGTGGGATGCCCGGCCCGCATCTGCGCAAATGTATAAAGACCGTCCGGTCCGGCCAGCACCCCGAACGCAAGCAGCAAAGCCAGCGTGCCGAAACTGGCCATGACCAGATAGACGTAGCCGGCGCGCATGTTGTCAGGGTCGCGATGATGCGACACGACGAGCGCCCACGAACTGAGCGACATAACCTCCCAAGAGAACAGGAACGTAAAAGCGTCATCGGCGAGGACGACCAAAGTCATACCGGCGAGAAACGCGGCGTAGAAAGGCAGCACCCGCTGCGGCTCGGTCTCGTGTTCGCCGTAGCCCAGCGCAAAAAGGCTCGCGCTGAGCGCGCCGAGATCGATCACGATGAGGAAAAACGCGCCGAGCGCATCAAGACGGAAATGCGAACCGAGCCACGGCACGCCGAGCGGCAGGGTGAGGCGTTCAGGCTCTGCCTCGCCGAGAAGTTGCACCGCTGCGGCAACCAGCGAAATCGCGGCGAGGACCATGCTTGCGCTGTAAACAATGCGTGTGATCGCTGCCGAATGCGCCATCGCGACGGCGAACGCCGCCAACGCCAGCAGCGCCGCGGTACAACCGAGAGTGATCGTGAGCGTCACGGTGGCGCGCTCCGAAGCCGCACGCCGCGGCCGCCGCCATTGCTCGAGGCGTTTTCGGAAATCAGCTCGATGCCGAAAGCATCGAGCGCGGCTACCAGCTTCATCAACGAGTTGACATTGCCGCGGATGACGCCGTCGCTCGCTTCCATGCGTTGGATGGTCGGCAACGACAGCCCGGCCGATTCGGCCAATTTGCGTTGGTCGATGCCGAGAAGCGCGCGCGACGCCTTGAGTTGTCCAGCAGTGATCACGGATAGCCGTAACATCAGAAGTGATGTTTAGAATCTATATTCTTACGAATAACACCCACATTCTCATGTTGCAATTGGTCGGGTCATTCAGTCCGAAAATGCCCGCGAAATCCGCGGCTTGCTTTGCGGTGATGAGAAAACAGGTGAACGAAAAACTGTTGGACAGGGGGCGCGTACAGCACGCGATTGCACGCAGTGACATTCGGCAATCATAAACCACGCGCGCAAACGCGCGGCGTAGTTTCGCATTCTGAAATAAATTCCGTTATCGATCCGATTGTATTTTAGCGATCGCAGCCGGCGTTATGCAGCCGACATTTCGGTTTGCTAGCGCTGCCATTGGCGTTGGCGATGCTGTCAGGGAATCGAAGGTGTCGACGTGGTTGAGAAGCTGGCCCGCGCGGAGTTCGGAGCGATGACGGAACGTCGCGCCTTCGCGCGCCATAAGACTTTGATCAAGGGACGAATTTATTTCAACAACCGCCTGTCCAGCGTGGACTGCACCGTGCGCGACCTCGCGGATATCGGCGCCCGGCTGGAGATTCCCGAGAACGTTACGCTCCCCGATTCGTTCGAGCTCTATCTTCCGACCAGGGACGAGCATTTTCAGGCTCGCGTGAAATGGCGCAAGGGCAACAATCTCGGCATCGCCTGGGGCGCCGAACAAAACGCACCGGATGCTTCCGTCACCGACAGATTGACGAAGCTCGAGCGCGAGGTCGCGATCCTGCAGCGGCGCCTCACAGCGCTGCAGGACAAGTGACCGGCGCGGAGCGTTTCCCTTAAAACTTTGTTTACCCTGCGCCTTTACCGGTCGTTAACGGGCCGCGTTTCGCTCGTTCGCGGGAAATCGCGGTCGCCGCGTTTTTGCTCGCGTTCAGAATCGGATCACGTCGTCGGCTAAGACGGCGTGACAGCAGCGCTCGCAAATCGGATGAACAAATCGTCGTCACATGCGCAGCCAGACCCGTCCCGCATGCTCCGGCGTGCCGAGCGGGCCTGCGACGCGGGTGAGTTCGCCAAGGCGGAACGGCTCTATACGAGCTTGCTGCAAGCTAGCCCGAACAGCTTCGACGCCCTGTACGGCCTCGGCCAGTTCAACTACCGGCGCGGCAGGCTCGATGCGGCGCTCGCATTCTTCCAGGAGGCGTTGAAAAGCGACATTTCCCGAGCCGACGGGTTCGCGAGCCTGGGGCTGGTCTTCCACGCGCTCAGGCAATTCGAGCGGGCGCTGGTCAGCTTCGACGAAGGATTGCGGCTCGCTCCGGATGATTTGACTCTTATCAATCGGCGCGGCGTCGCGCTGCTCGAACTCGGCCGGCCGCGTGAAGCGCTCGAATCCTTCGACCGGTTACTCGGCTTTATTCCCGACGACATCGACGGTCTCGGCAATCGCGGCAATGCGCTGATCAAGCTCAATCGTCCGCTCGAGGCGCTGGCAGCTTACGACCGGGCGCTCCAGATCGCGCCCAAAAACGCCCAGCTCCTCACCAATCGCGCCGCCGCGCTACGCCGGCTCGATCGTCCGCACGAGGCGGTGCTGAGCGCAAAATATGCGCTCAAGAGCAAGCCTGACTTTGCCCACGCGCGTTTTGTCGAGGGCGTCGCCCGCCTGACGCTCGGCGATTTCGGCGCCGGCTGGCGTGCCTATGAGGCGCGCTGGCAGGTCGGCTGGCTCGCTTCGCAACGCAGAGATTTCGCCGCACCGCTTTGGCGCGGCAAGGAGCCTCTTGCGGGCAAGACCATTCTTCTCCACGCCGAACAGGGATTGGGCGACACCATCCAGTTCGCGCGCTATGCGCCCTTGCTCGCGGCGCGGGGCGCGGCGGTCGTCCTCGAGGTTCAGTCGCCGCTCGTCCGGCTCCTGTCGGGCATGCTGGGCGTTACAGTGGTCGCCCGCAAATCGCCGTTACCGCGATACGACTTTCATTGTCCGCTGCTTAGCCTGCCGCTCGCCTGCGAAACGACGCTCGAGACGATCCCGGCGAATGTGCCGTACGTAACACCGGCCGACGCAGACATCGCATCGTGGAGCGCGATGATGCCGGAACGGCGGCCTCGTGTCGGACTGGTCTGGTCGGGCGAGCGGTCCCACGACAATGATCTCAATCGATCCATGCGCCTTGAAACGCTGGCGCCGCTGCTGGACCTGCCGGGGATCGCTTTCGTCAGCCTGCAGCATGAGGTGCGGGAGGAAGATGCGGCGATGCTGCGCGACCGCGCCGATGTGCTGCAGCTCGGACCGGCATTCAAGGACTTTGCGGATACCGCCGCGGCGATTGCCGGGCTGGACGCTGTGATCGCGGTCGACACTTCGGTCGCGCATCTCGCCGGCGCCTTGGGCAAGCCGCTGTTTCTCCTGCTGCCGTTCGCCGCCGACTTCCGCTGGCTGCGTGAACGCGCGGACAGCCCGTGGTACCCGACCGCAAAGCTGTTCCGGCAGCCGCAATTCGGCGATTGGGACAGTGCTGTGAATGTATTGCGATCGGAGCTCTCGCAGCTCGGCGCGCGCCAGGGCAGGGCGGCGTAACTGACAAAAGCCGGTCGCAAAGGCTTCACCGATCCCCGGCGATGCTCGGCCCATCGAGCACCCCAAAGGAATAGCGGCCTCCGGCGGGGAGCTGCCGGAGGCCGCGTCGCAGCGGGATCCGATCGTTTTGGCGAGCCGATCCCGGGGAGCCCTGAATTTCGGATTCGGTTAGAACGGCAAGATGATTTCCATCGACGCCGAGCCCCAGGGTTGTTGCTGAATATTGGTGACGACGCCGCGGCCGCCATAAGCGACGCGCGCCTCGGCAATCTTTGGCAGGTCGATCGTATTGTCGCTTTCGATGTCTTCCGGCCGCGCGACACCGGCGACGATAAGTTCGCGGACTTCCTGATTGAGCCGGACTTCCTGCTTGCCCTCGATCACCATGTTGCCGTTCGGCAGCAACTGGGTCACGACGGCAGCGACGTGCGTCAGCAATTGATCCTGCCGGTTGATCGTGCCCTGACCGTTCATTTGCGTGGTGCCGTTGGCGGTCAGGATCGAGCCGGGCAAGATCGCTTTTGCCGCCGAAGCGCCCAGCGTGTTGGCGCCGATGAAATTGGTGATGGAAGAATCCTCGGTGGTGCTGCGGTTGAGCTGGGTCTGGTCCTGGAATTGCGCGGTGTCGTTGATATTGACTTTCACGGTCAGGATGTCGCCGACCTGGTGAGCGCGTTGATCGTTGAAGAACGCGCGTGAGCCGTTGCGCCACAGGGAATTGGGATTGTAGGACGCCGGCTGCGCAATCGGCATCGGCATTTGCACCGGCTTATAGCCGGGGGTAGCGGTCGGATTGTCGATCGGCGCCAGCGGCGGCGTCGGCTGTACGAGCCCCTTGAACTGATCGAATGCGGCACAGCCGCTCATCAGTGATGCCAATGCCGCAGTGCCGAGAAGCGAACGTGCGAACCGGCTACGCCTGGTGGATTTCAACATCTACTTCACTCGGGTTTACTCGACGCGATGTTCGTCTGGCGATTGCTCTGTATTGGTGGGCGCCGGGTGGCTGTCGACAAGGCGGGCAGGTGACGGGGTTACCGTCACGCGGCCCGGCCCGGTGACGACGCCCTGCACGACGCGCTTCGATTGCGAGTTGATCACGCTGATCGTGTCGCCGAGCGCGCCGGCGTCCTGGGCCTGGCCGCGCAGGGTCAGGGTCAGTCCGGGCGCCTCATAAATGAGGGTCACGGTGTCGTTGCGCTGCACGATCGCCGGCTTGGTCAGATCGGCGTCGTGCAACGGCTGTCCGGGCCGCAATTGATGCCGCGCGGCAAGTCCGATAGCGGTGCGCATGTCGGTGATGACTTGGCCCTCGGCTTTCGGCCGCCGCTCGACCACGAGGTCGGACGCCTTCAGCACTTCGCCGTGCTCCACCGGATGCTCGACGGTGATGGCCTCGACGGTCTCGATCGCCACGCCTGTGAAACGGGTGGCCTGCCAGCGCAGCGCCGCGCTCGATTGCAGATCGAACGTCACGTCGAAGCGCCCGCTGCGCGGATTGTAGGCGAAAGAAGCCACTTGCAATTCGCCGGTGATGTTTGGCTCGACGTTGAGCGTGCGCACGTCGCGGTCGAACTGTACCTGGATGTTGCGCGCATCGCCGAGGCCGTATTGACCCTCGAGCGCCCGCGCGACGCGCATGGAAATTTCTTGAGACGTGATCGCGCGGCTGGCGCGGGTGACGATCACCTCGGCAAGCCCGCGCGTGTCGATGCCGATAAGCTGGTGCGGCCGGATCGCTTCGACCACGCGCTCGGTCGGCACCGCGCCGCGGGTGCCAAGATCTGGCGCGCGGAAGATCGGCACCTCGGCGACGGCCCCGGCATTCTCGACGAGATCGCCGATCCGCACGATGTCGCCGGTCACGGTGACGCTGGCGCGGAGCGCCGGCTTGCCATCCTCCGCCAGGGCGGCGCCGGCGCAAAGTCCGGCCAGCGGGAGCGCTAGGGCGAGGGCGATGCGGAAGGAGCGGATCATTGCGGCAAGCTCCCGTTATTTCATCAATTGGGCGGTCGTCTGCAGCATCTCGTCGGCCGCAGTGATGACCTTGGAATTCATTTCGTAGGCGCGTTGCGCCGCGATCAGGTTCGAGATCTCGGTGACCGCGGAGACGTTCGACTGTTCGAGGCTGCCTTGCAGCAGGGTGCCGACGCCGATTGCGCCCGGAACGCTATCCTGAGGCGTGCCGGACGCCGGCGTCGCGACGAACAGGTTGTCGCCGTTGGCCTGCAAGCCGGCGTCGTTGATGAAGGTCGTGAGCGTGAATTGACCGAGGATGGTCGAGGTCGTGCTTCCGGCCGGGTTCACGGACAATTGGCCCTGCTGGTTGATGGTGATGCCCGGTCGAATTCGGCGGGATGGTCATGGTCGGCTGCACGAGGTTGCCCTCGGCCGTGACGACGCGCCCCTGGTTGTCCATCTGGAACGAACCGTCCCGGGTGTAGCTGAAAGAGCCGTCCGGCATCAGGATCTTGAACCAGCCGCTGCCCTGAATGCCGACGTCGAGCGTATTGCCGGTTTGCGCCATCGCGCCTTGGGTCATCAGCCGCGGCGTTCCAACGGTTTTCACGCCGGAGCCGAGCTCGATGCCGACGGGGAGGATGTTGCCGTTTTCGGACGCCTGGGCGCCGATGCGCTGGACGTGTTCGTACAGCAGATCCTGGAATTCGGCGCGTTGGCTTTTGAAGCCGGTGGTCGTCATATTCGCGAGGTTGCCGGCGATGACCTGGACCTGGAGGTCCATGGCCGCCATTCCGGTCGCTGCAGTATCAAGCGCACGCATGATCCAATGTCCTCAAATCAATTCGTGCTGGCCGGCTGTGCGAGCTGCGACAGTGAATTTCGCCGCATGTCGCCCTGCTGCTGAAGGATGGCGGCAATATCCGCGTAGCTTCGGGTGATCTGGATCATCCGCGCCATTTCGGCGATCGGGTTGACGTTCGACTTCTCGACGGCGCCTTGCACGATGCGGGTATTCGGCGGGGCGGGACTGACAGTGACGTCGGGGGGCGCCATGAATGTCGAGCCGCCGTCTTTTTGCAGTTTCTGCGGCTGGTCGAATGCCGCGATTTGCAGGGTGCCGCGCTGGGCGCTGATCGTTCCGGAGCCGTCGCGGACGCTGATGACGCCGGTCGAGCTGATGATCACGTCGTGGTCGGTTGGCTGAAAGGTGATCGGTCCGCTGGCGCCCATCACCTGATCGCCGTCGCTGGTAACGAGCTGGCCGGTGGCGTTGATCGCGAGCTGACCGTTGCGGGTGTAGCGTGTCCCGCGCGCCGTTTGCACCGTGAGATAGCCCTTGCCGTCGATGGCGACATCGAGCGGGGCGCCGGTGCGCTGGACCGAGCCGGGGCTCATGTCGATCCACGTGGCATGATCCTGCACGAAGCTGATGCGGCGATCCTTGCCGGTCGAGAACTCGTCGTCGCGCGCGCCGGGCATCAGATATTCTGAGAACGCGGCTTTGTCGGCCTTGAAACCCGCGGTGTCGATGTTGGCGATGTTGTTGGCGACGACGTCGAGCTCGCGCGCGAGCGACATCTGCCGCGACAGGCCGACCAGAAGCGCATTTTGCATCGGTCACTCCCCCTTTATTCGCGCTTAAAGGCCGCCGTCTCCCAGGCGTCCTCCTTGCGTACTCGCCGCCGGCGTCTCCCGAGCCGGCAGCGAGAACCGAACTGCAGAAGCCGTGCCAATGACGAAAATATATATGGAACAATCGCTTAGGTTGATTTCGGGCTTGCTTGAAAGGGGCAGAAACCGCCGGATTGCCGGCACCACCCGGCAAAATTTTCCTGCCGAATGGAACTCGGCAAGTATCCATTAACCATTGCTGGCCTAGCTTCCGCTGCGACGGCGCCCTTGTTCCAAACGGCGTCGGACGGCGCTTCCGGCGTTTGTTCTGCGTTTTCTCCTGCCGGCTGCGTGTGCATCCCACGCAAGCGGAGCGGTGATGGCAACGACGAAAGAAACGCAGCCCGAGGCGGAAAACGCGGAAGCTGCAGGCGAGGAAGGCAAGGCGGCCCCCGCCAAAAAGAGATTTTCGCTCAAGCTCATCATGATGGTGGTGGGCGCCCTCGTCGTCCTGGGCGGGCTTGGCGGCGGTTATTTCTTCGTGTTTGGCGGACACAGCAAAGCGGAAGCTGCTGCCGAGCCGGAAGGTCCGAAGGTCAAGCCGGTCGTCTTTCTCGACATGCCGGACGTGCTGGTGAATCTGTCGTCGAGCGGCGGCGACCGCACGCAATATCTTAAAGTCAAAGTCACGCTCGAACTGCCCAATGAGGCGATGTCGGCGCAGATCCAACCGATCATGCCGCGCCTGACGGACGCGTTCCAAACCTATCTGCGCGAACTGCGCGTCACCGATCTCGACGGTTCGGCAGGCCTTTATCGGCTCAAGGAAGAGTTGACGCGGCGCGTTAATGCTTCGATCGCGCCGAGCCGGATAAACGCCGTGCTGTTCAAGGAAATCGTCGTCCAATAACCGCCCCGCCACGAGCAACAATCACGGCATAGAAAAATGGCGAAGGATCAGATCGACCAGGATGCCCTCGCCGCGGAGTGGGGCGTGGCGCTCGAAGCCGAGCAGGCCGCGTCGGCTGTCGAAAACGACAGCGTGCCGGCCGAAGGAGTGAGCGCAGAAGCCGCGCAGTGGTCGTCCATGACCGACGACGGCAGCTTTCTCCAGGCGGCCAAGGGCGGCGCCGAGCGCGTCCTGACGCAGGAAGAAATCGACTCGCTGCTCGGCTTTAGCCTCGCCGACGTTTCGCTCAACGACAATTCCGGCATCCGCGCGATCATCAATTCGGCGATGGTCTCCTACGAGCGGTTGCCGATGCTGGAGATCATCTTCGACCGGCTGGTCCGGTTGATGACGACGTCGCTCCGCAATTTTACTTCCGATAACGTTGAAGTGTCGCTCGATCGCATCACCTCGGTCCGGTTCGGCGATTATCTGAACTCGATTCCGCTGCCCGCCATCCTTGGTGTGTTCAAAGCCGAGGAGTGGGAGAATTTCGGCCTGATCACCGTCAATTCCAACCTGATCTACTCGATCATCGACGTGTTGCTGGGCGGCCGGCGCGGGCAGTCCGCCATTCGCGTGGAGGGCAGGCCTTACACGACGATCGAGATGAACCTCGTCAAACGCATGATCGAGGTCGTGCTGGCGGATGCCGAGCTGGCGTTCAAGCCGCTGTCGCCGGTGAAATTCAACATCGACCGGCTGGAGACCAATCCGCGCTTCGCCGCCATTTCGCGGCCGGCCAACGCGTCGATCCTGGTGCGGCTGCGCATCGACATGGAAGACCGCGGCGGCAACATCGAGCTGCTGCTGCCCTACGCCACCATCGAACCGATCCGCGACGTGCTGTTGCAGATGTTCATGGGCGAGAAATTCGGCCGCGACCCGACCTGGGAAGGCCACCTCGCCACCGAGATGGGGCAGGCCAAGATCGCGGTCGCCGCGGTGCTCTACGAGGCGCCGCTGCCGCTGCGGCAGATCATGAAGCTCGAGGTCGGCGACACGCTGATGCTCGAACTGAAATCCGACGCGCGCGGTGATCGTGCGTTGCGGCGACGTGACGCTGACCGAGGGCCGCATGGGCCGGGTCGGCGACCGCGTCGCGGTGCGCGTCGGCAAGCCTTTGCGCAAACCAAACACCACGCTCGCCATGTTCGAAACGGCAGGCGGGGCCGGCAACCGATTGGAGGCACAGTGAGCAACGGCTTCGGAGTGATCATCGAGATGCTGGTGGCAATTCTGCTCGCATTGACGATCGGTTATTGCATGATGCTCAACAAGCGGCTCAAGCTCCTCCGCTCCGACGAGCAGTCGCTGCGGGCGACGATTTCGGAGCTCGTCACCGCGACCGAGATCGCCGAGCGCGCCATCGCCGGCCTCAAGCTGACCGTCGAGGATTGCGAGATCGGGCTGGGCGCGCGGCTGCGCAGCGCCGACCGCTTCACCGCCGATCTCGATCGCAGCATCGCCGCCGGCAAGGAACTGTTCGAGCGGCTGACGCGGATGGTCACCGCCGGCGGCGGCACCGTTCCGGCTGCGCCGCCGCGCGAAGTCGCAGAAGGGCCGCGCGACGCGCAAGCCGTCGCCGCCGCCGCCCAGGCGTTCGCAGAACGGTTGCGCATGAAGGTGCACGGTCTCGCTGCATGATCCGATATTTTCGCGAGCTGCGTCTTCTGCCGATCGCCGTCGTCGCCAGCGCCTGCCTGCTGGTCCTGATCGCGGCGGACCTGCTGCTCGGCCGCAATACCTCGTCGCAGGGCGAGTTCGTCGATGCCACCGTTGTCCACACCAGAAATGGACTGACGCCGCCCGCCGAGTTCAGACCGCTCCTGGGCGCAGCAGATGTTCAACTTTCCCGATCCCAAGGGCGGGCCACCGGAGCGCCCGCGGGCAGCTCTTCCTTCCGCCGTTCCACCGATTGTTGACACGAACAGCGCCGACCTGATCACCGGCTCCGTACCCGAGACCGAGAAGAGCGAGAAGCCGAAGGGCGAGGCCCCGGCAGCCGGGAAAGACCCCAAGGAGCCACCACCGGCACCGGACGGTAGAGTGATCCCTAACGCCGGAGCGCCGGGTCCATCCAGCGCCGAGCGCGCGATCCTCGAGCGTTTGCAGGAGCGCCGCCTCGAACTCGAGAAGCGCGCCCGCGAGCTCGATATCCGGGAGGGCCTGATCGCGGCGGCTGAAAAACGCGTTGATTCCAAGCTGGCGGCGATCAAGGACGGCGAGGCACAACTTGCGACCGCCGCGCAGAAGAAAGACGAGACGGAAGCCGCGCGATTCAAGGGTCTCGTCACGATGTACGAGACCATGAAACCGCGTGACGCTGCCAAGATTTTCGATCGGCTCGAGGTCGGCGTGCTCATTGAGATGGCTTCGCTGATCAATCCGCGCAGCATGTCGGAAATTCTGGCGCAGATGTCGGCCGAGCGCGCCGAACAGTTGACGGTCGAGCTGGCGAGCCGCGCCGAATCTTTGCCGAAAGCGAATGGCACTGGCCTGCCGAAAATCGAAGGCCGTCCCGCGCAGTAAGACTGCCGGAATTCCGAACTCGTCGAATCCGTCCCATCCGTTCGGCGGCCGCGCCGCGCGCGGCTGAGAATGGCCTGACGCACCAAGGCGAACCCAAATTTTTCTCGATGCCACCGAACCAAGGTGGCGTCGTGGACGTTTACTCCGCGAACCGTAGATTCTGGAGGAAACAAATGGCTCAGACCTCGACAAGACCCACGGACCTGAACCGCGCGTTCGAAGACGCCAGAGCGCAGGCAAGCGGGGTAGCCGGTGCCGTCTCGGGCGCCGCACACGATCTCTATGGGCAGGCACGTGACAGTGCGGCGGACGTGGCCGATACCGCGGGGAAAGCGGCCCAGAAGACAATGGGCTCCTTCGAGAAGGCGTTCCGCAACACGATCGAGACCCAGCCTTACACCGCCGCGGCCATTGCGCTCGGCCTGGGCTGGTTTCTGGGCCGCATGCACCGGCCGCTTTAGCCCGGCCTCACGATTGTTTCATCGACCCGCTTCATCGGCTCGGCCGTGCGCGGCACGGCCGGCCGATTTTCCCGCGCAGGGCACGCGACGTGTACCCGATGGACACGGTCGAGCGGCGGCCATAGGGTCACCTTCCTGAATAAAAGCCCAAGGGAAGGAAACCATGGACACGCGGGTGGACACGCGGCTCAAGGACAAGGTCGCCATCGTCACCGGCGGCGCGCGCGGCATCGGCGCTGCATTTTGTGAAGGCCTGGCCGCCGCCGGGGCCAAGGTTGTCGTCTCCGACGTTCTCGACGGCAGTTCGGTCGCCGAGCGAATTGGCGAGACACAACGGCCTGCCGTCTATCTCCATGCGGACGTTACGTCAAAGGCGTCGGTCGAAGGTCTCGTCGCGGATGCCGTGAAGACATTCGGCACGGTGGACATTCTGGTCAACAATGCGGGCCTGTTTGCCGACCTGCACACCAAGCCGTTCCTCGACATCGACGAAGACGAATGGGACCGGGTGATGAAGGTGAACGTACGCGGCACGTTCCAGTGCGCCAAGGCCGTCGCTCCGGTCATGATGGAAAAAAAGAAGGGCCGCATCGTCAACATCGCGTCCGGCACCGCGTTCAAGGGCACGCCTCATCTGCTGCATTACGTCACGTCCAAAGGCGCGGTGGTGTCGATGACGCGATCGCTGGCGCGTGAGCTTGGGCCGCATAATATCTGCGTCAACGCCATCGCACCCGGCCTGACCATGAGCGAAGCGGTGGCGGTTCATCCCGACTGGACCGGCAAGGTGAGCGAGGCCGGTATCGCCGCCCGCGCCATTAAGCGCGAACAGGTCCCGGCCGATCTCATCTCGACGCTGATCTATCTGTGCTCCGACGACAGCAACTTCGTCACCGGCCAGACCATCAGCGTCGACGGTGGCGCGCTGATGCGATAGCTCGCTTTTCCTCCTCCGCCAGGGTGGGGGAGGGCTGCGGGTGCGCTAAAAGACGTCAGCCAGTCCGTCGCCTGGATCGCCGGAGTTTTTCCGGCAGGGCCCGCGGGTGTGCCCTTGTCCAGCGCTTCAAGTGCGTCCTGCAAAACCTTGCGGATGCGGGTGGTGCTGTTGGCGTCGAGCATTCTGGCGTTGAGATAGAAATCCAGGCCGGTCTGGTGCTCGCTGAAGACCGCTATGGTCTCGCCGGCAGCACCGACAACGCCATCGACCGCATAGGGAACGACCTCGCGGCTGATCCCCTTCATGGTGATCGGCTGCAGCTCATGCGCGACGATAATGTCGCGGACGAGCGCGTATGTCTCGTAACTGACCACGATGTGGCCCGGCTCCGCGACCGATTGCAGCCTCGCGGCGAGATTGGCCTCGGCGCCGATGATCGTATAGTCCATCCGGTCTTCGCTACCGAAATTGCCGACGTTGCAAAATCCGCTGTTGATTCCCATCCGCACCCGGAACGGAAATTCGATGCCGGTATTGCGCCATTTGGCGTTGAGGCCGGCGATGCGGTCCTGCATCTCGATCGCCATGCGCAGGCACGCCTTGGCGTCTTCGGCGTCGCCTTTGGTGTCGGGATCGCCAAAGAAAATCAGGATGGCGTCGCCGACGAATTTGTCGATCGTGCCGCCATAGGCGAGCGCGATCTTGGACATCTCCGTGAAATACTCGTTGAGGAGTTGCGTGATCGCCTCCGGCTGGAGCCTTTCCGTCGTCGCCGTGAAGTTCTGGATATCGGAGAAAAAGATCGTGAGCTTCTTGCGCTCGGTGTGAATGGTGACGTCCTTTTGTCCGCTGAAAATGCTCTTGTAGATTTGCGGCGAAAGGTAGCGCGATATCTTCATCGACAGCGAAGCAAGAAAATCGTTGGCCGTTTCGAGTTCGGAATTTATGCCGCGAATGATGGCGGCTTGACGCCGTTGCAGGGCGATGAACAGAAGACCGACCGCCGCGACCAGGAAGAAATAGGCCAGCAGGTATTTGAAGGCGAACAGATTGTTGGCGATCGGTTGGGTGATCGTGACTTCCTGCAGGCCGCGAACGTCGCCGACTTTCCAGTCGTGCTTCGGGCTCTCCGGGTGCGAGTTATGGCAGGCCACGCAGGCCGCGGCCATCACGACGGGCGCCACCAGGCGAACCTGATCGACGAAAAGCGAACTCGAATTGAGGGACAGTACCTGATTGGGGTTTTCGCGGAGCCGGCGCAGCGAGTCCTCTTCGAATTGATCGAGCGGATGCGGCGCGCGGTTGGCGAAGGGGTAATCGGACACGAAGCGGTAGGTAATGTTGTGCTGCCGTTCACTGATCACGCGACCCAGTTCGAGCGAAAGCGTCGCCGGAATGGGAATCGCGCCCGGGATGTCCTCGTAATTGTGGACCACTTTGGTGGCAACGCCGGGAGCGGCAAGGATACGGCCCACGACATTGGTGGCGTAGTAGCTGCGGACGCTGGTGATGACCGAGTTCAGGTCGCTCGCCTGCTGGTGGAGGTTTGCCTCGGCGAGATTGGTCAGGTCCATCCACACGGCGGCCGGCAGGCCGGCGAGCAGCAAGACGACAAGGAAAATCAACAGAAGGTGTACCTTGCCACCGGACAGGTTCTTCATGGTCTTGCTCCGTGCCGCAGCGATGGCATTAGCGACGACATTTTGCGTCCGCGCCCAACACGATGGAAGCGTGGCGTTATGCGCTAGTGAACGTACTCATAATTCCACTGGGCCGGCGAGGCGATGGCGGTCGTTCCGCCGATTTCGCGTCACGGTCGTTCCCGGCACACCTCGCGGCTGATAGTGCGTTGCGAGTCAGCCCGCGCCAGTATAGTCGTTGTCGCCGTTCGACATAATAACCAGGAGGTAAGGCTATGCGAAAGATCGCGCTGACGTTGACTGCTGCTGCGTTTGTGCTCGGAACTTTTGCGATTACGGCCAACGCTCAGACCCATTCGCTAGGCGCGGCTGGTTTTCATGCGCAAATGAAGAACGCTACGCCGATCGTCACGCAGGCGGCTTGCAACGGGCGGACGGGCGGCCATGGCTGCGGTCCGGGATTCGTTTGGAATGGCGCTCGCTGCGTTCCGTGCTGATAACCGAGGCGTTTGCCTCATCTGACGCCGACGAGGCCGCCTCCGGGCGGCCTCGTTTTTTTGCCGTGCGTATCGGAAAGGAAGCGCGAATCGCCTAGAGATTGACCGACCGCATTCCCGCCTCGTGATAGCGCTGCCCAGCAACGCTTCCGGGAGGGATTACGCCGTCGAGCGCCGCCTGGTCGGCTGCGCTCAGGGTGACTTCCAGCGCGCCGAGATTTTCGTCCAGATAGCGTCGGCGTTTCGTGCCGGGGATGGGGACGATGTCCTTGCCCTTCGACAGGACCCACGCGAGCGCCAATTGCGCCGGCGTGCATCTTTTGATCCGGGCGAGCTCTTCCACCTTAACGACCAGGTCGAGATTGCGCTGAAAGTTCTCGCCCTGGAAACGGGGCAGGTTGCGGCGGGCGTCGTCGCCCGGCAAGTCCTCGGGCTTGCGGATTTGGCCGGTGAGGAAACCACGCCCGAGCGGACTATAGGCGACGAACCCGATGCCAAGCTCGCGAACGGTCGCCAGCAGCTCACCCTCGGGGTCGCGCGTCCATAGCGAATATTCGCTTTGCAAAGCCGCAATCGGATGGACAGCGGCGGCGCGGCGTATGGTGCTTGGCGCCGCCTCCGACAGCCCGAGGTAGCGAACCTTTCCCTCGCGAACCAGATCGGCCATGGCGCCGACGGTTTCTTCGATCGGCGTTTTTGGATCGACCCGGTGCTGATAGTAGAGATCGATCACATCGACCCCAAGCCGCTTGAGGCTCGCCTCGCACGCCTGGCGAACATAGGCCGCGTCGCCTCTCGCGCCGAGCATGGCGCCCTTGGCGTCGCGTACCCATCCGAACTTCGTCGCCAGCACGATGGCGTCGCGCTTGCCGCGGATCGCGCGGCTGAGCAATTCTTCGTTCCGGCCGATCCCGTACGCGTCCGAGCTGTCAAGAAATGTGACGCCGCGTTCGAAGGCGTGATGGAGGGTGGCGATCGACTCTTCGTCGTCGCGGCCGGAATAGAAATCCGACATTCCCATGCAGCCCAGTCCAAGCGCCGAAACCTTCAAACCCGAACGACCAAGCTCGCGCATTTCCATGAGAAAATTGCTCCATCATCCCCGGTCAAAATCGATGTGGCGTCGCCGCCCGGTCAAATCCAGTCCTTCCACTTGAACCAGATCAGCGGCAAGAGCGCCGTTACGAGAACCAGCCCCAGTGCCCAGGGATAGCCCCAGGTCCAGTCGTATTCAGGCATGTACTTGAAGTTCATGCCGTAAATGCCGACGACCAGAACCGGCGGAATTCCGACAACCGAGGCGATGGTGAGAACCTTCATCACCTCGTTCTGGTCGATGTTGATGATGCCGCTGGCGGCGTCCTGCAGCAGCTGGACCCGGTTCACCAGACCCTCGGTGAACTGGATCAGGGACGCAATGTCGGAACTGACGATTTGCAGCCGGTTTGCGATCGGCTGACCGATCCATTCGCGGCAGTGCTCGTTGGTGAACTTTGCCATGCGGTCGAGACAGACCAGTGCGTATTGAATGCGCGCCATGCGCTCGCTGGTGCGTCCGGTGCGGATCATCAGCCGGCGAAGCTTGGCCGTCTCGTGCGACAGCGGTGTGCGCCTTGGATCCTCCGGCCGGAATATGAGGTGCGAGGCGTCGTCAAGGTCGCTGGCGCTTGCTTCGAGGAGATCGGCCATATTGTCCACCAGGACCTCCATGAGCCGGGCGAAGGCATGGGCCGAATCGAATTGCTCGCTCGCTTCCAATTCAGCCGCGACCGCGTCGAATGCCGGCGATTTCGCAAAGCGGACGGTCAAAAGAACGTGCTTCCCCAGCACGAATCCTGTCGGCAGCAATACCCAAGGCACGTCCTTGCCCGCGAAGATCAAGGGCGCCGTCATATAAAGCGCGTCACGCTCGGTGCGGAGCCGGCTCGTCGCTTCGATCTCGGCCAGCTGCTCCTTTTTCGGTACGCGCAGTCCGAACGCGTCCTGGAATGTGGTTCTTTCCGTATCGGTCGGATCGAGCAGATCGACCCAGGCGGAGTTCTTGAGCGTCTCGCCTTGCGCATCGTGACGGGGATAGGCGCTGAGCATGAAGGACCGTTTGTGCGGGGGCCACGGCGCATGGATGTACATGGTCGAGCGCCGCCGCGGTACCCCTTTCGCCGCAACGCGATCGCGCGAAAAGCGCCACTCCAGCCGGGAAGGGGAGCCGAGCGCAAGCAGCCGGCGTCGCGCAAGCCGCTACGAGCTTTTTCCGAGGTTTCCCCGGATCATGCGATCATTTGTTCGTCTTTCTTCATAACCTTTTGGAATCATTGAAAAAGATATTAATCAGGTATTAAACGCCGGCTTCTATCCTCACGCTGTTTCACAGACACAGGCCGGCGCGTTGCCCTGGCTCTCGTGGCGTTGGTTGGCGTGAAGTGGCGTCGGTCGAGTAAGTGTAAATGATCGCTCAGGTCTCCGCGCATTCCGGGAGAACGGGACGCCGCAATCGGCTCCTGCTTTCATTCCTCGTCCTTGCGCTCGCGCTCGCCGGCCCCGCCACGTCCAAAGCCGCGCCGTTGCAGGCGACCGTCAGCGCGGAGACCGAAGACGGCTATGCCCGCATGGTTTTTTTGCTCAGCGAGGATGTTGAGGCCAGCGCCCGCATCGCCGGCAATGTCCTGATTGTCACCTTCGCCAAGCCAGTCGGTCTTTCGGTAGACCTGCTGCCGGCGCAAGCGCCCAACTACATCGCAGCGGTGCGGCGTGATCCGGACGGCAGGGCCATCCGGTTCGCGCTGGCCCGCAAGGTGACGGTCAATTCCATCGCCGCGGCCGACAAGCTCTTTGTCGACCTGTTGCCCGAAAACTGGAAAGGGCCGCCGCCCGGTCTGCCGCAGGATGTAATTGAGGAATTGGCGCGCCTGGCCCGCGAGGCCGAGCGGCTCGATCATCTCGCGCACCAGAAGGAAAAGCAGAAGAAGCTCGCTCTGGTGCCGGTGCACGTTGCCAACTTGCCGACCTTTACGCGCTACGTGTTCGATATTCCCGAGCAGATTTCGGTGTCCGCCGACCGGGCCAAGGAACGGCTGACTCTGACTTTCGATGCGCCGATCCCGTTCGATCTCGGCGACGCGGGCGTGGACCTGCCGGCGACGGTCACGTCGATCAAGACCGAGGTCGAAACCGAGACCGCCCTGGTCCGTTTCAGCTTCACCAATACGGTCGATGTTCGTACCTTCCGCGACGGCCAGGGCTATGTCGTTGACGTCCTCAACGCCGATGCCGCCGCTGCGCACAAAAAGGCTGCCGCCGGTTCGCCGCGTGCGGTACTGGAAGCCGGTCTGTCGGAGAAACCGCCCGCGATGGAGACGGCAAAGCCGAATGGGGTCCCGCCGGCAATCGCCGCGCAAACCCCGCCGGCGGCGGCAACCGCAATTCCAACAACGCCAATGTCAGCAATGGCGCCGGAGCATGCCGCTCCGGCAACGCGTGTCACGCCGACGGCGCCTGAGGCGATGGCTCCAGCAGCGGGAGTGTTGCCGGCGGCGCCGGAGGTAGCGGCACCACCAGCGCCAATGACGCCGCCTGCGCCGGCGGCTGCCGCGTCACGCGCCGGGCCGGTAGCGCCGGAGTTTGCCGCTCCTGTGACGCGAGGCATGCCGACACCGCCGGAGAGTGCGGCTCCGGAAACAAAGGCCGAGCCGTCGCCGCCGAAGACGCCGAAGGTGTCGGAGGGAAGGCGGCTGCAACCGGCGTCGGCCGCCGCGCACCCGGCCGCCGTCGCGGCTCCCGCGCACGCGCCGAGCGCGGAGCTTTCAACCGAACCCGCGAAATCCGGGCCGCCGGAAACTGCGCCGCCGCGTCAAGGCAAGCCGGGCGAAGCCATAGCCGTCGAAGTGTCCCATACCGGCGCCAACCTGAAACTGTCTTTTCCGTTTGCGACGCGCACGCCGGCCGCCGTGTTTCATCGCGCCGATACGCTCTGGATCGTGTTCGATTCGAAAGCGGCGATCGACCTCACGGCGCTTGAGGGCGAGCCGAGCCGGACCGTTCGTGGCGCGGAGTTCAGCCGCGAAGGCGGTGCCGGCGTGGTGCGGCTGCGCCTCGACCATCCGCATCTCTCGAGCATCGTTGCCGAAGGGCAGGGATGGACCATCACCATCGGCGACAATGTTGCCGACCCGACCCGCGCCCTGGACATCACCCGGAACCTGATCGGGCCCAATCGAGCGAGCGTCACGGTTGTTTTCGATGAGCCGCAGCAGGTCCATCGGATCCGGGATCCCGAGGCCGGCGACGATCTTCTGGTCGTCACCGCCTTTGCACCGGCGCGCGGTTTCATCAATGAGCAGGACTTCGTCGAATTCCGCACGCTTGCGTCGACCCAAGGCGTCGTGATCGAGCCGCTCGCGGACGACATAACCGTGGACCTTGCCCGCGACAAGATCGTTGTCGGCCGTCCGGGCGGTTTGACGCTGTCGAGCTCGCTGCAAAGTGTGCTCCACGGCAGTGCGCTGCGGCCGTTGATGTTCGATGCCCAGGTCTGGGGGCTCGACCGCGAGTCGAACTACAGCAACCGGCAGTCGGAGCTCATGGCGGCGGCCGCCGCGGCGCCGCCGGGCAAGCGCCTGGGGCAGCGGCTCGACCTCGCGCGGTTCTACATCGCCCGCGACATGTATCCGGAGGCCAAATCCGTCCTCGACGTCGCGCTTGCGGGGGACCGTGCGGCGGCTGAGGACGTGACGGCAAGCGTTTTGCGTGCCGCCGCCGAAGTGATGATGGACAGGCCCGACGACGCGCTCAAGGATCTCAGCAGCCCGGCCATCGGCGATCAGCATGACGCGCCGCTCTGGCGCGCGCTCGCTTTTGCATGCCAGGGCAAATGGGGGCTGGCGCGCGACAGCTTCAAGCGTGTCGAAGCGTCGATCGCGACCCTGCCGATCGAGCTGCAGCGGCAAGCGCTCCGGAGCGCGATGCGCGCCGATATCGAGGTGGGCGATTTTGCCGGCGCGGCGACCGAATTGAACGATCTCGAGACCATCGGTTTGCCGCGCGAATTGCAGCCTTCGATCTCCGTCCTGGTCGGGCGGTTGTCCGAGGGGATGGGACGTAACGAAGAGGCCCTGAACGCTTATCGCACAGCGGCGGATTCCTGGGACCGTCCGGCCGCGGCGCAGGGGCGTCTGCGCGCAACGTCGCTGCGCTATGCGCTCGGCGATCTCAAGCGCGAAGAGGTGGTTTCGGAGCTTGAAACGCTCACCGCCATATGGCGCGGCGACGACACCGAGGTCGGGGCGTTGGAAATCCTGGCGCGGCTGTACACCGAAGAGGGCCGCTACCGCGATTCGTTCCACGTCATGCGCAGCGCGGTGTCGGCGCATCCGGACACCGACATGACCCGTCGAATCCAGGGCGAGGCGGCGGCGACGTTCGATGCGCTGTTTCTCGCTGGAAAGGTCGATACGTTTTCGGCAATCGACGCACTCGCGCTGTTCTACGACTTCCGTGAACTCACGCCGATCGGCCGCCGCGGCGACGAGATGATCCGCCGGCTTGCGGACCGGCTGGTGTCCGTGGACCTGCTCGATCAGGCGGCCGATCTTTTGCAGTATCAGGTCGATCACCGGCTGCAGGGCGCCGCGCGCGCGCAGATAGCGGCCCGCCTCGCCGTCGTCTACCTCATGAACCACAAGCCCGATCGTGCGCTTCAGACGCTGCGCGGCAGTCGCATCGGCGACCTCGCCGGCGAACTGCGCGTTCAGCGCCTGCTGCTCGAGGCGCGCGCCCTTTCCGATCTCGGCCAGTACGATCTGGCGCTCGAAGTGGTCGCCAACATCGAGGGTCGAGAGACGATCCGGCTGCGGTCCGACATCATGTGGGCGGGGCGCCGCTGGGCCCAATCGGCCGAGCAGATCGAATTGTATTACGGCGAGCGGTGGAAGGAATGGCGGCCTCTGGACGAAGTCGAGCGCGCCGACATCCTGCGTGGAGCCATCGGTTACTCGCTGGGTGAGGACCCGCTTGGCCTCGATCGCTTCCGCGAGAAATACGCGGCCAAGATGGCGCAAACTCCCGATGCGCGGGCTTTCGAAGTGGTCTCGGCGCCGCTGGGCACCGACGGCGCCGAATTCCGTGACATTGCGCGCGCGGCGGCGGCGATCGACACGCTCGACGGTTTCTTGCGCGACATGCAGGCGCGCTTCCCGGATGCGAGCCCGGCTGCGACGTCATCGGTGGATGGGGCGGGCCCACGGATCGCCACGACCGCGCCGGCGACCACGTCGGCAGCGCTGGCCACAGCTCCGTCCGCCGCCGGCGCTCCTGCAAAAACGCTGCAACGGTGAGTTGATTTTTGCGTGGCAACAAAAAAGCCTCGGCCTGAGCCGAGGCTTTTGTCTGACTCCCTGGGTGTTGATTTCGCGCCGAGTGCTTTGCACTCAGTGATGCATGAAAATCGCCAGCAGGATGATGATTGGCAGTGGGATACCAATCAGCCAAAGCAAAAGTCCGCGTCCGAAACCCATGATGTTCCTCCGCAATAGTTGTCGGATAACCAACGCGCAGAGGGCGCCGGAGTTCCTTGCCAACAGGCTGTCGGTTGCTTGTCCGGAGCGGTGCCGTGGGCGATGCACTCGCCTAATGACGCGTGGCGCTGCGCCGGCCTCGCACGCCAGCGCGGTCTTTGTCAGGTGCCGTAGCTTTGGATCAGCGAACCGGCGACCAGCGTCCAGCCATCGACCAGAACAAAGAAGATGAGCTTGAACGGCAGCGACACGACGACCGGCGGCAGCATCATCATGCCCATCGACATCAGTACCGAAGCGACCACAAGGTCGATGATCAGGAACGGCAAGAACAACAGAAATCCGATCTCGAAGGCGCGCTTGAGCTCGGAGATCATGAAGGCCGGGATGAGGATGCGCATCGACAGGTCTTCCGGCTTTTGCGGTGTCTTCTCGCCGGACATATCGACGAAAAGGCGCAGGTCCTTCTCGCGGACGTTCTTTTCCATGAAGCCGCGCAGCGGACCTGAAGCGCGGTCGAACGCTTCGGTGACGTTGATCTCGTTGGCAACCAGCGGCTTGACGCCGACGTCATAGACGCGCGTGAGCACCGGCCCCATCACGAAGGCGGTCAGGAACAGGGCCAGCGAGATGACGACGGAGTTCGGCGGCGAGGTCGCTGTACCGAGCGCGGTGCGCAACAACGACAACACCACCACGATGCGCGTAAACGACGTCATCATGATGAGGATCGACGGTGCGAGCGACAGCACCGTCAAGAGCGCGATCAGCTGGATGATGCGCTCGTTCAGCCCGCCAGTTGCGGCGCCTTGACCGAGATTTATGCTGATGTCCTGCGCGGCGAGCGGCGTCGCCGATACAATCAGAGCCGCTACTGAGGCCGCCACCGTTTGTACACGGACGCGGCGGCCCCAAAATGATGCCATCAGTTGTTCTTGCTCATCAGGTCTTGCATCAGTTCTTGCCTGTGGGACGGCCCAACAAACTCGCCATCTCCTGTTCGAGTGTGTCGTAGAGCGCTTTGCCTTCTTTCGCGTTTTCCTTCTGGGGCCTTCCTTGACGCTTTCCCTGGCGGCTTCCCGCGGCTTGGGCTCCGGACGTGCGAGCCTCGGCTCGGCGGGTCGTGCCGCGCGGGGCGGCGGGGAAGGGGGCGGCGGAGGCGGAGGTGCGATTTCCGCCTCGTCTATTTCTTCCGGCGCCGTCGCTGGGGCAGCCGCCTTCGGCTTGCGCAATGCAGCTTCGAGACGCTGCGCCATTTCGGCGAGGCTTTGATCGGCCGCGGAAGGTTCGGGCGCAACCGGCGGCTGCTGCAGCCGAGGCTCCGGCCGATTCTCGGGGCGGATCTCTGCAACCCGCGGGTCGGCGGATTGCGATCGCGGCGCTGGCGCGGGACGGACGCGCGGCGGCGCCGGGGCAACCGGGGGCGCGGGCGGAATCGGATGCGAGGCGATGTCTTCCGCGAGCGCGTTCAAGGCTTCGCGCTGCGGGCGTTGCGGCGTTTCTGTCAGTTGCGGCGGAATGATGCCGTGTTCCTCAGTAAACGTATCGATCCGTGGCGCCCGGCGCTGCGGCGGCGGTGAGGCCGCCGGCGGTTCCGGCTGGAGCGGCCACGAACCGTTGGAAGCCGGTTCCGGCAGCGGAAGCGTTCGCGGCAGGTTGGTTTCGGCAGGAGCGGGCGCCCGCGGAAGGGCGGCGTCGCGCGACGCCGGCACCGCCCGCACGATATTGGATTCGACGACGACGTCCGTCGGCCCGCCGATCATCACCAGATGTTCGATGTTGTCGCGGCGGACCAGCAGCAGCCGCCGCCGCGCGTCGACCGTGGTGTATTCGATCACAGCCAGTCGCGGCTGGCGTCCGCGTACGACGCCACCCAATCGCGCGCTGCCGAATCGGCGCACTGCCCATGCGGCGGCCCCGATAAGACCGAGCACGATCAGGAATGCCAGAAAGAACCGAACGGCGAGCGGCATTTCCGCGCCGAACAAATCGAACATCAGCCCAACTCCCGTGTCATCGCCACGGCAACTGACAACGCCAAAAGTTAACGGCGCCGGTAACATTTGCCGCGGCGAATACTAACAAAGAATTAAAGTCGACGGGCATTTTTGAGCCCGGTCCCCAAGAAGGCAGCATTTCTATGGTAAACGGCGGATTAATGGCAAAAGGGCATAAACCTCAGGCTTAACCGCTCATTAACCATACTCCCGGCAAAGTCTGCCGGGTGGGATGAGGGGTTTGTCCATGCCGATCACTGATATTCCGATTCTCTCGATGCTGCGCACCCGGATGCAATGGCACCAGGAGCGGCAACTCGTTCTCGCCGAGAACGTCGCCAATTCCGATACGCCCAACTACCACGCCCGCGACCTGGCGCCGCCGACCTTCGACAGCGCGTTGCAGACGGCCTCGCTGACGCTGGCGCGCACCGATCCCGGCCATGTCGGCATGAGTAGCGGGGGTTCGTCGTTCGCCGAGGATAAGAACCGGCATTACGAGGTCCGGCCTCGCGGTACGTCGGTGACCCACGAAGAAGAGATGCTCAAACTTGCCGGCAATCAGCTGGACTACGACGCGGTGACCTCCCTCTACACCCACAGCATTGCATTGATCAAAACGGCGCTCGGCAGAGCGTAGGGGCTGCTCGGTTTCGTCAGGCGGAGACGACGTGTCATGATGGACTTCATCAAATCGATCGCGATTGCCGCCACCGGGATGCGGGCGCAGGCCGGCCGCATGCGAATCATCTCGGAGAACATCGCCAACGCCGATTCGACGGCGACGTCCCCCGGAGCCGATCCCTACCGCCGCCGCATTGTGACCTTCCACAACGCGCTCGACCGCGAACTCGACGCGCACGTGGTCAATCTCGGGCGCGTCGCTACCGACAAGTCGGATTTCCGCGTCCGTCACGAGCCAGGCAATCCGTCGGCCGACTCCAAAGGCGACGTCAAATATCCGAACGTGAATCCGCTGATCGAAATGACCGATTTGCGTGACGCCCAGCGTTCTTACGAGGCGAACCTCAACGTCATCAGCAGCACCAAGCGCATGCTCCAGCGCACCCTCGATATCCTCAAGACCTGAAGGTGAACCATGCCGACACCGGCCATTGCCGCCAACGCCTATGCCGCCCTCGCGCAGTTGCGCGATCAATCAGCCAGCCTCGGCCGCGACACCCCGGCCCAGGATGCCGGATTCAATTTCGGCTCGGTGCTCAAGGATGTCATGCACTCGGTCACCGCCATCGGTCAGAAATCGGACATGCAGGCGCAGGCGGTGGCGACGGGCAAGGCCAATATGATCGATGTCGTTACCGCGGTGTCGGAGAGCGAAACCGCGATCCAGACGATGGTTTCCGTGCGCGACAAGGTGATCGCGGCCTACGAGGAAATCCTGAAAATGCCGATCTGAATTTTTCGCATGTGTTGGCCGGCTTGAAAGAACCAGAAGGGGCGGGGGCAAAATGACCGGACCGGAAGTGATGGATGTCGCGCGCGACGCGATCGTGACGCTTATTCTGGTCTCGGCGCCGCTCATGCTGGTCGGATTGGTGGTCGGAGTCGCGATCTCGCTGCTACAGGCGCTCACCCAGATCCAGGAGACGACCCTGGTCTTCGTGCCGAAAATCCTGGCGATCTTCGTCGCCATGCTGATCGCGCTGCCGTTCATGGCCGACGCGCTGCACTCGAACTTCATGCGGATAGCCGCCCATATCACCAACGGCTGACAGGAAAAAGGGCTCCGCCCGTGCGTATCGATTTGTCGTATCTGCCGGCGCTCGGGGCCGCCTTCCTTCTGGTTTTTGCGCGCACCGGTACAATGCTGATGCTGCTGCCGGGGCTCGGCGAGCAGAACATATCGGCGCGCATGCGCCTGACATTCGCGCTCGTGCTCGCCGCGATGCTGCTGCCGTTGCACCGCAACGCCTATCATATCGATCCGGGTGCGCTCGCGCCGACGCTGGTGATGCTGGTCGAGGAAATCCTCATCGGCGCCATGCTCGGCGTCACCGCGCGATTGACGATTTCAGCGCTTGAGGTCGCCGGTTCCGTTATCGCCCAGCAGCTCGGCCTCGGTTTCGTCACGGCGGTCGATCCGACGCAAGGTGAGCAGGGCGCGATTGTCGGCAATTTCCTCACCATGCTTGGCATAACGCTGTTCTTCGCCACCGACATGCATCACCTCGTCATCGCTGCGCTCAACGACAGCTACAATCTGTTCGAGCCGGGCGAGGTGCCGTCTTCCGGCGACGCGGCGGCGCTGATCACCAGGATCGTCGCCGGTGCCTTCCGTGTCGGCATCCAGATCTCGGCGCCCTTTCTCGTCTTCGGACTGGTGTTCAATATCGGGCTCGGTGTGCTGGCGCGGCTGATGCCGCAGATGCAGGTGTTCTTCGTCGCGCTGCCGCTGTCGATCCTGCTCGGTCTGGTCTTCCTCCTGATGTTGCTAGGCGGGATGATGGGTTTCTTCCTCGACTATGCGGGTGGCGTGCTGCACGAGCTTACTCCGCACGGATAGGTCCGCAGCATGGCCGAAGAAGCCGACTCGAACGAACGCACAGAAGACCCGACACCAAAACGCCTTGAGGAGGCGATCCAGCGCGGCGACGTCGTCAAAAGCGCCGAAGTGAATACCTGGTTCATGATCGCGGCCGGCACCTTGATGATCATGGTATTCGCCGCACCGATGGCGACAAGCCTGGAAGCCACGTTTCGCGGCTTGCTCGCCAAGTCCTATCAGATCCGGACCGACGGTCCGGCGCTGATTGATCTGGTGAAAACGCTGGTGATGGACGTGGTCGGTGCGTTCGGAATTCCGCTTGCTCTGCTTTGCGTGGCCGCGATTGCCGGCAACTTCGTGCAGCACCGCTTTGTTTTCTCGGTCGAACCGGTCAAACCGCAGTTGTCGCGGATTTCGCCCTCGGCCGGCTTCGGCCGGATGTTTTCGGGTCAGGCGCTGGCCAATTTTGCCAAGGGTCTCGCTAAGCTCGGCGTCGTCGGCGCGGTCATGGTGGCGCTGCTGTGGCCGCAGCGCAGTATGCTCGACGGTCTCATCTCCGCCGATCCGATGCAGATACTGCCGGTCACGCGCTCGCTCGCCATCAGGATGCTGGGCGCGGTGGTGGCTATTCTAGCCATCGTTGCGACTGCCGATTACCTTTTTCAGTACCGGCAATGGTACGAGCGGCAAAAAATGTCGCTACGGGACATCAAGGAAGAGTTCCGCCAGACCGAGGGCGATCCGACTGTCAAAGGCAAGCTCAGGCAACTGCGCAACACGCGCATGCGAAAGCGCATCATGGCGGCGGTGCCGAAGGCATCGGTCGTCATCACCAATCCGACCCACTTTGCGGTCGCGCTGCGATACGAGCGCGGCATGAACGCGCCGGTCTGTGTCGCGAAAGGCGTCGATCTCATCGCGCGGCGGATCCGCGAGGTAGCCGAGCAGCACAACATCCCGGTGGTCGAGAATCCGCCGCTGGCGCGGGCACTGCATGGCACGGTGGAGATGGACCAGGAAATACCGCCGGAGCATTACCGCGCGGTGGCGGAAGTCATCGGCTACATCATGCGGCTGCGCCGTGCGGTGGGCCGGCCGTGACGCTGTGAAATGGCACGCAAAATCTCTTGCGCGGCCGTCGCCCAAGAGGCACGAAAGTATCTTCACCGTTCTCTCCGGCGCCGCCGGGGCGAATAGCTGCTGTTGGGCCAGGGGATGACGATACACGGCATCGCCGAGAGTTCGGCCGGCACCGCCCGCCGCGTGGTCGACCGCAGCGCCGGCGGCAAGCGCACCGGTAGTGTCATCCTGGTCTTGCTGGTTGCCGCCATGCTGGTTGCGGCGGCGACCGCCTTCGTCGTGCTGGGGCGCGGCAACGCCGAGCCGTACATCCTCGGCTTCCTCGCGGTGCTGGCAACGGTCGGTGTTTTTTCGCTGTTCGCACTTGCCGCGGGCATCCTGCGGCTGCCGGCGGCGGAGCCGGTCAACCCGCTCATCAGGACGCTTGTCGACGATGCTTTCGACGGCATACTCGTCACCGACGGCGACGGGCGCGTCATCTACGCCAACACCGCCTATCTCGATCTGATCGACGCCGCCGACGCAAACGACATGCGACCGGTGGAACGCGTGTTCATCGGCGACGCCGATGCCTCCGAGGCAATCTACCGGCTTTTAAAAGCGGCGCGCGAGGGCAAGCGTCTCCAGGAGGAGGTGCGCGTCGCCGGCATCAAGGGACGGCCCGCGCGCTGGCTGCGGCTGCGCGTCAGACCGCTCGGCGAGAAAGCGCGCGACCGGCGGCTCACTGTCTGGTCGTTGAGCGACGTGACGCGGGAGCGTGAGCGGCAGGAGAATGTCTTTCAGGAATTGCAGCATGCGGTTGATTATCTCGATCACGCGCCGGCCGGGTTCTTTTCCGTCGATGCCAAGGGCGACGTGGTCTATCTCAACGCGACGCTCGCGAACTGGCTCGATCAGGATCTCGCCCAGGTCGGCTCCGGCGGGCTCAAGCTCGCCGATCTTGTCGCAGGGGACGGCGCTGCCCTTCTGACGACGCTGCGGGCGGCTCCCGGCGAGATCAAGACGGAGGTGCTTGACCTCGACCTGAAGACCCGCAGCGGCCGTCCGCTGCCGGTTCGCTTGTTCCACAAGCTCGCGTTCGGCTCCGACGGCGCGGCCGGCGCATCGCGGACGCTGGTCATCAATCGCGGCCGCGATGAGGGTCCCGATCCGTTACGTGCGGCGGAAATCCGCTTCATGCGCTTTTTCCACAATACCCCGATGGCGATCGCGACCGTCGACCGCGACGGCCGTATTGTGCGCACGAACCCGCTGTTCGTCCGACTTTTTCACAATGTGCTCAACGTCGAAGGCGGTGCCCGCTCGATCGGCGCTGCGGTCGTCGACCGCGACCGGCCGGTGCTCGAGGCGGCCATCGCCCAAGCCGCCGGCGGCAACAGTGACATCGCGCCGGTGGACGCGGCGCTGGCCGGAGAGCAGGAGCGTTTCGGCAGCTTCTACGTGACTGCGGTCGAGGAGGAAGATCGCGATCAGGAAGCCGCCATCGTCTACACGCTGGAAACGACCGCGCAGCGTGAGCTCGAAACCAAGGTCACCCAGCAGCAGAAGATGGAGCTCGTGGGGCAACTCGCCGGCGGCATTGCGCACGATTTCAACAACGTGCTCTCCGCCATCATCATGGCCACGGATTTCCTGCTCAACGCGCACAAGCCGACCGATCCGTCGTTCAGCGACATCATGCAGATCAAGCAAAACGCCAACCGGGCGGCGGGCTTGGTTCGGCATTTGCTGGCGTTCTCGCGCAAGCAGACGTTGCGGCCGCAGGTGCTCGATCTCGGCGAGGTCTTGAGCGATCTCAACATGCTGCTCAAGCGCCTGATCGGCGAGAAGGTGGTCCTCGAACTGAAACACGGCCGCGATCTGTGGCCGGTCAAGGTCGACATCTCGCAGTTCGAGCAGGTGATCGTGAATCTCGCCGTCAATGCGCGCGACGCGATGCCCGAGGGCGGCCGGCTGCAACTGCGTACCAACAACGTGACGGCGCAGGAGTGCGAGCGATATCACGCCAAGGGCATGCCCGCGGCCGACTATGTGCTGGTCGAGGTCCGCGACACCGGAGCCGGTATCCCGGACGCTATCCTCGACAAAATCTTCGATCCGTTTTTCTCGACCAAGGAAGTCGGCAAAGGCACCGGCCTCGGTCTCTCAACCGTCTACGGCATCATCAAGCAGACGGGCGGTTTCGTGTATGTCGATTCGGTGGTGCATGAAGGCACGACCTTCCGCATCTTCCTGCCGCGGCACGTGGCCAGCGCCCAGGAGGTTGCGGAGCGCCAAGCCGAAATTCACGTGCCGGCGATTGAGGGCGCGCTTGCAGCGGCCGATCAGGTCAAACGCGCCGCCGGCGCCGATCTTACCGGCGAGGGGACAATTCTCCTGGTCGAGGATGAAGAGGGTTTGCGGGCGCTCAATGCCCGCGGTCTCACGTCGCGGGGCTACACGGTTCTCGAAGCCGGCAACGGCGTCGAGGCGATCGAGGTTTTGGAGAAATCCGCCCGGCCGGTCGATCTCGTGGTTTCCGACGTGGTTATGCCAGAGATGGACGGGCCGACGCTCGCGCGTGAGTTGCGCACGCGCAATCCGGCTCTGAAGATCATTTTCGTGTCCGGCTATGCCGAGGACGCTTTCCAGAAGCATCTGCCGGAGCACGAAAAAGGCCAATATGGATTCCTGCCCAAGCCGTTCACGCTCAAGCAGCTCGTTGCGGCGGTGAAGGA
Source organism: uncultured Alphaproteobacteria bacterium (assembly GCA_963850245.1). Classification (GTDB taxonomy): domain Bacteria; phylum Pseudomonadota; class Alphaproteobacteria; order Rhizobiales; family Xanthobacteraceae; genus BOG-931. The sequence continues at coordinate 298,855 of CAWKLA010000012.1, forward strand.
AACGCTGGTGGCTTAGACTATTTCACGCCCGAGTCGTCGTGACAGGACTGCGGGGCCGGTGCTGCGTTGCGATTCCAGTTCGGAATGTCGCATTTCGAGCAGCCGGCGAGCGCAAGGGCGACGGCACCGGCAATAACCAGCCGCAATCCGAGGCGGCGGGTACTCTGTTCTGACTTATACATATGGCCCCACGATCAGCCCCACTTGGCCATCATAACCCTTAAAACCCGGCAAAGACAGTTGGTTTGAAGCGGACTTGGCGAGGCGTCCCGGCGATGGCGTTTGGTGCGACCCGTGAACAGGGGAGGCGTCGCCGCCCGATTTCCATTATCCTGCTTGGGCAGGAGGCAGCAGCCGACTGCACAAAATTGCAGCACGTCAAAGAGGTCACATCATGGAGTTCCGTCCGTCTGGCTCGGTGCCATCGCGCCGAACGCCGGCAGAATATTTCACCGGCGCCGTCTGGCAGGACCCGATCATCGATACGCCGTCGCCCGGAAATGTGCGCGCCAGCCTGGTGCAATTCGAGCCCGGGGCGCGAACCAATTGGCACACCCATCCGGCAGGGCAAACGCTCTACATCGTTTCGGGGTTCGGCCGGGTGCAAAGCTTCGGCGGCAAGGTGCGCGAAGTCCGCGCCGGCGACGTCGTCTGGTTCGCGCCCAACGAGAAGCATTGGCACGGTGCAAGCCCGACGACGACGATGGCGCACGTCGCCATAACCGAAGTGCTTGACGGTAAATATGTCGAGTGGCTGGAGAAGGTGACAGACGAGCAACACAAGGCCACTCCCGGCTAGATTTTTTGGCCCTTCACTTCGGTGCGAATGGGCCTCTTCAGCCTAGACAGCCGGGCGATGGTCTGGAACATTACGCCGCGTTTTGGAGACACGGACGATTTGGCATATTCCGGCGCCCGATGAGGGTGCCGCAATGCATAGAGGGACGAACATGATTCGCAGCACGGCCGCATCCATCGTTCTCGCCGCGTCGGTCACGGTGGCGGCACTGACGCCGGCGACCGAGGTGTTTGCGGCGACCAAGTTCGACGGTAACTGGAGCGTCATCGTTTACACCAGGAACGGTCCGTGCGACCGGGCCTACCGTCTGAGCGGCCAAATCATCAATGGCGCGATTGTCTATAGCGGCATTGGCGCCAGCATCGCGGGGAGCGTTCGGCCGAATGGTGCGGCGTCTTTGCGCGTTTCCTCCGGCGGGAGCTACGCGGTCGCGTCGGGACACATGACGCCGACGCACGGCAGCGGGAGCTGGTACGGGCGGACAGCCCAAGGCCGCTGCAGCGGCAGCTGGAGCGCGGCGCGCGGATAGAGACTGTGCGGCGGCGAATGAGCCGCCGTGTTCCACCTATCTCAACGACAAGGCGTGACCCGAGGCAGGCGCAGGGGTTAACCTCGCGACGCGAGAGGTGACCCATGCGCTATCAGCTTTATTACCACCCGACCGTCCAGGGCCGCGGCGAGTTCGTCCGGCTCGCGCTGGAAGAATCCGGCGCCGACTATGTCGACGTCGCGCGCCGCAAGGGCGGCGTGGCGGCAATGACGAAGATCATCGAGGACAAGCGGAGCGCCCGGCCGCCGTTTGCGCCGCCTTTCCTCAAGGCCGGCAATCTCGTCATCGCTCAAACGGCGAATATCCTGCTTTATCTCGGGCCGCGCTTGAATCTGGCGCCGCGCGACGAAGCCAGCCGGATGTGGGCGCACCAGTTGCAGCTCACTATCACCGATCTCGTGGTCGAGATTCACGACACCCATCATCCGATCACCTCTTGGCTCTATTACGAGGAGCAGCGGCCGGCCGCCAAGCGGCGCACCCAGGATTTCTGGCGCTATCGCGTGCCGAAGTTCCTGGGATACTTCGAGCGCGTGCTGCAAAAGAACGGCGGCAAGTTCCTGGTCGGCGGGCGGCTGAGCTATGTCGACCTGTCGCTGTTCCAGATCGTCGAAGGTTTGCGCTACGCCTTCCCCAAGCGCATGAAACGTTTCGAGCGAAAAATACCAGGCGTGGTCGCGCTCCATGATCGCGTGGCGAACCGGCCGCGCATCAAGGCATACCTCGCCTCAGACCGGCGCATCGAATTCAGCCAGTGGGGCATCTACCGGTATTTCAAGGAACTGGACGGCTGAGCGCAGCCAGCCGGCCGCGACGCGAGAAAGCGTGTGAAGCGGCCGCGCCCGAGCGATCCTTTATCCGAGCGCTTTGATGCCGGCTTCCGCGATCTGCTCGTCCTCGTGCGAAGCGACGCCCGATACCCCCACGGCGCCGACGCACTCATTCTGGTGCATGATCGGCAGGGCGCCCTGGATCAAGACGCCGGCAGGGAAGCTGGCAAAAGCTGGCCGTTCCTTGAAGCGATCTTCGAAAAATTTGCTTGGCCGCCGCGTCATGGCCGAGGTGCGGGCTTTGCCGACCGCCACTTCGGCGGAAATCGGGCCGGCGCCATCCATGCGGTGGAAGCCCAGCAGGTGGCTACCGTCGTCGACGACGGCGATAGCGACGCCCCAATTGTTCTTGACCGCTTCGGCTTCGCAGGCCGCCAGGATTTTTGTCACGTCGGCCAATGTCAGACACGGTTTGGTGCGCATGGTCGTTCCTTGATGGTCGGAATGTGAATTTGATGGAACTTTACAGGACGAAATGTTGCAGTTCTGCCGCAGGACAAGCTGCCGTGAGGTACCATGACGTTGGGTGTCTTGACGCTAGGTATCTTGCGACCGTAGCCTGCACGCGCTGCTTCGGGGGGCGCCGGGGGAGGGGAATCATGATGTTTCGATTGACGCAATTCCTGTTCGCGGCGGCCGCCTTGTGGGCGCTGGCCTTGGTTTCCTTGACGTCGCACACCGCGCAAGCTTTCACCACTGAAAATCTTCGCGTCAACGGCGACGGCGGATCGAGGTATGCCGATCCGGATGATCGGGTCAAGAACTCCGGCCAGGGTCAGAGCTACCAGCCGTTCGGCCCCGGCGGTCCCACCGTGCAGTTCAACCAGGGCCAGTCGGCGCGGCCGTTCGGCGGACCGCGCGGCTATGTGCCGCCGCCGATGTCAGGCGGCAACAACAACTAAAGTACCCAGCGCACCTAAAGTACCCAGCGCACCTAAAGTATTCAGCGCACCGAAAAGCGGATCGGCACCGTGAGGTCGAGTCGCGGCTGCGGCATGCTCGCCGGGAACGGCGGCAGCGGTTCCGCGCGAAGGATCATCGCCATTACCTCGTTGTCGAGGTCGGCGTAGCCGGAACTCTTGGTGATGCTGTGGGCCAGCACGTGGCCGGCGCGATCGAGGGTGAAACTCAAAACCACGACACCCTGTTCGTTGCGCGCGTGCGAGCCGGCCGGATAACGCTTGAACCGCTGAAGCTGCCGTACCAAGCTGGTCTGCCACGATGGCTCGACGTGCGGCGCACCGCCCTTGACCTGCTGTGCCGTTACCGGCGCGGGCGGCGGCGAATTTTCGACTTTCTCCGGCGGTTTGACGTCCGGAACGGCTACGGGCGATGGGGTGTCATCGGGCGGCTGTTCGACCTTCATTTCCTGCTGCGGCTTTTCTTTCTGTGGTTCCGGCACGGGCGCCGATTCGACCATGGTTTCCGGCGCTGGTGCGTCGTCGCGCGCTACGGCGTCAGGCGTCGAGTTCGATCGGCGCGAGTTCGACCGTGATCGCTTCGGTGTCGTCGCCGATCTCCTGCGGCTGCGGCCACGCGAGGACATAGGCGACGATCGCGGCGTGCACTCCGACCACGATGGCGCCGGCCACGATCCAGCGCCAGAGGCCGCGCGGGCTCTCGTCCTCGAGCCAGGGGGGCGAGAGCGTCGTCATCTGGCCTCGCGCATTTCCAGCCCGACCAGCGCGACTTTCAGATAGCGCGCGCCGCGCAACTCGTTCATCACGCGCATCACCTCGCCGTAGGGCACGCTTCGGTCGGCGCGCAGGAAAATCCGCTGCTCGTGGTTGCCGCCTGTCGCGGCGTCGAGAGCGGAGGTTAGTGCGTCGCGCACGACGACGTCGTCGCCGACCGCAAGCGTGAGATCCGGTCGAAGCGTGAGATAGACGGGCTTGTCGGAATGTTGTTGCGGTTCGGCGTTGGAGGAGGGCAGGTCGACGGCGATGTCGACGGTCGCGAGCGGCGCCGCAACCATGAAGATGATCAGCAGCACCAGGATGACGTCGATGAACGGCGTCACGTTGATCTCGTGAACCACTTCAAGTTCGTCCGTTCCGTGATCGAGGCGCATCGCCATCGGCGTCACTCGGCTGCGTGGGACAGCGGCAGCTTGGCGCGGTCGAGGTCGCGGCTGACCAGCGTCATCACCTGGGCGGACGCGTCACCCACCAGCGCCCGGTACTGGGCGGTTGACCGTGCCAGCACGTTGTAGATCATGACGGCGGGGATAGCGGCGACCAGGCCGAGCGCCGTCGCCAGCAAGGCCTCCGCGATGCCGGGCGCGACCACCGCCAGATTGGTCGTGTGCGCCTTTGAGATGCCGACAAAGCTGTCCATGATGCCCCAGACGGTGCCGAACAATCCGACGAATGGCGCGGTGGCGCCGATGGTGGCGAGAATGCCGGAACCGCGCGCGATCTTGCGGCCGGCCGCCATTTCGATGCGCTCAAGCTGCCAGGCGATGCGCTCCTTGAGCCCGTCCGCGCGCAGATTGGCGGAAAAGCGAATTTCACTCGCGGCCGCTTGCATCAGGTACGCGACTGGTCCGGAGGCACCCCGCAATTGCTCCTGCGCTTGGGCGAGCGTCTTGCACTCGGCAAGCGTCCGCAGGCTCCGGCGCACTGCGGCGCGCGCCGCCCGCAGTTCGAGGCCTTTTGCAATCCACACCGTCCAGGTGACAAAAGACGCGAACGCTAGCCCGATCATCACCGCTTTTACGATGATGTTGGCGTGAAGGAACATGCCCCAGGGCGAGAGGTCCTGCGGTAACTCGGCGACACTGATCGTCGGTTTACCGGTTGGGGGCGGCGCGACGTCGGACGATGCCACCGGCGGGGCCGGTGCAGCGGACGATGCCGGGCCGCTATTGTCTTGCGCCATCGCCGGCGGAAACGGCGCAGCTACAACCGCCAACGCCACGGCCAAAGCGACCAACAAGCCGGACAGCCGTGCCAGTTTGTCCAAGATTGTTCCTCGACCGAGACGTTGCCTGCCCGTATTTTTGCAAAGGGTAGCAATATCGAGCGGCTTGTAAAACACCTCCGCGGCAGCAGCGATGCTACCTGGCGGAAACGCCTGTTCTTGTAGATGCATGTTTCAGCTCCAGTTCAGTGACGACGACGGGGGCGGCGCCCGAGGGCGCCGCGCTCCGTGAACCTTTCAGACCTTTTTCGACACGCCGAAGAAGTAGCCGCGGCGCGGCCCGAATTGCGGTGCGAACACGCCGATCCCGCTGCCATCCCGGATCTCGTAGACCGTATCGAAGAGGTTGATGACGTCGAAACGGACCGTCACCGGCTTCGGGTCGTTGGGCAGCAGGAATTCGCGGGAGATGCCGACATTGAACTGCGTGTATTGCGGCACCGTTCCTATATTCGCGTCGCCCGCACGCAGCCCGCTGCCGTAGATCATGCTGGCGCTGAGTGTGGTTCCGCACCACGCGGAACCGTCGGTGCCGTGCATGCCGCCGAATGTTTCGCCCGCATAGGCCGGCCGGCCGCAGAACTGGTAGATCGCGCCGCCTGAGGCGGTCACGAACTGGTTGTGATCGGTGTAGATCCAATGCGACTGGATATACTGGAACTCGGTAAGGCCGCCGAGATCGGCCAGCGGCGTGGTGTTGTCGAACAAAAATTGGTTGGACACGACCTGGGTAGCTCGCTGTTGAGCGACAGCGACATTGCCGTATGCCTGGAAATTGCCGCTATGGAATTTCCCGTTGAATTCGATGCCTTCATTGATGCCGTGGGCGTAATTGAACGCGCTCAACACCAGCGCCTGACCGAAACTCCGTTGTCGATGAGATCGGTAGCGAGCTTGTAATAAACGTCGACCCCGAGATCGAGGTCGGTGCAGTCCTTCGCCGTCGGCTTGCTGCATCCGAACGGAATGTTCTGAACGACACCGGCATCGAAATAATGCGATCGCTCCGGCAGCACTGGGCTGTTGCCCTGACCGGCGTTCGGCGCCGCCGTTGTATTGTCGAACAAGGCGATATTCGCCGGCGCGGCCTCGACCAGCACCGGTGGCGTGAAGTACCGCGCATAGCCGGCGTGGAACGTCGTGTATTCGAGCGGCTTGTAGGTGAAGCTGATGCGCGGGCTGAGTTGGTTGGCGTTGACGAATTGCCACATCTGGTCGAAGCGCAGACCGGCATTGATCGTCAGTTTGTCGGTGACCTTCCATTCGTCCTGGAGATAGACGCCGGCGAGCCAGCCGAGTTTCGAGACGTCGTCGGAGATCGTCATCGGCGCGTCGACGGCCACTCCGCCCGGCGCCGGCTCGACCAGCGATGAATTGCCGACGAATGCCTGTTCGCCGCTGACGAAGAAGCCGGTGCGTATCGTGTTTGCCGGATTGATCTGATACGAGCCGTCGGCCTGGAAGCCGTTGGTATAGGACTGCCGCGTGACGTTCGAGGCGACGCCGTTGATCAACAGATCGCCGAGCGGATCGGGCGTGTAGTTCAGCCGGTCATAGCGCGTGAAATAAGAAAATTGCCCGTCGAAGCCGTTCACCGATTTTTGCAGGGCCACGACGGCAAATTGGGTGAACTCGACCTGGTTCTCGTTCAGCGCGGCCGAATTGAAATTGGTGACGCCAAACGCACTGGTGACCGGCGGATTTCCCGCCTGTCCGACCGGCTGACCGGGCACGTTGGGAATTTGGTAGGTGCTGTTGGCGGTTCCGGCGATCAGGCTCAGCCGCGTGGTCGGGTCGACGAATGTCGACATGTAGGCAAAGCCCTTTTCCTGCCGCGAGAAATCGTGGATCGGGCTGTAGGAAGGCAGCGGATTTTCGATGCCTTCGTTGGTCTGCAGATAGCGGCCGGTGAAATAGTATTGAACGCCGGCAAAACAGTCCGCGTACGGGGGCGGCGCGTTCGGCTTTCCGGGCGCCGGCGTGGCCGACGGGCAGGTGCTCCCGAAGGTTCCACCGTATTCGACGCTCGGCGTGAGCGTTCCCTGACTACCGCCGTAAACGCCGATGCTGCCGCTGTTGTTGAAGATGTCGGCCCGCGTTGTGATGTCGATCAGGCCAACCGTGCGCAGCCCGAATTCGGCGGGCAGCGCGCCGGTCACCAGCGCGAGACTACCGATCCACTTGGCGTCCAGAACGCTGCCGAAGCCGGTCAGGCCGTCCGGCAACATGATTCCGTTGATGCGGTATTGAACGTTGGCGTGGTCGTTGCGGACGTGAAGGTCGCCGCTGACCGCGGAATCCTGCGAGACGCCCGGAAACTGCAACAGCAACCTCTCGACCGGAGTGTTGGTGCTTCCGGGCAAGGCCTCGACCGTTGCGTGACTGAAGCTCGTCGTCATCGTGCCGGTCGTGGTGAAAAGGTTGCTTCGCGCCGCGTCGAAGGCGTCGGCCTTGGCGTTGAGCTGCGCGGCCGGAGTAACTGGCGCGGTCGCGGCCACCGCCGGCGCCGGCGCCCGGACCTGCACGCGACGCGGCTTGGGTTTCGGCTGTTGCTTCGGCGCGGTGACAACGACCTCGGGTAGCGGCGTCTGTGCGCCTGCCGCTCCGCCGAGACTTGCGAGTGCAAGCGACAACGCGCCGCCGATTAAGAGGCCGCACCACGTGCGGCCAGTGTGAACAAACATGACGCTCCGCCTATTCGCTGAAAGGAATGACCAAAACGGCTGACCTGGATGCGGCCGTGCTGCGCAGCGCTCAGAAAACGGAAGCGCGGCGTTGAATCCCGTTGGCTGGTGCCGGTGTCACAGCGCGGCAAAGCCTGGGATCAGCAACGACGGGAGATCAGGCGATTGGCGGTGCGCGCGATTGAAATGGCGTCCGTCGCGGCGCGACGAAAAACAACGCGATGCGATCGGAATGCTCGACGGCTTCCGCAACGAAAAACACCGGCAGTTGCGGCGCTTGCGGCAGAAACGACGTCGCCGCGAGATGGATTACGGCGCAAATCGCGCAGTAATCGTCCGCCTCGTCGGCCGGGTGCTGGGCGGGAGACGACGGCGCGGTGGATGCTTGTCCGCCGGCAACAAGCGCAGGCGTTGTCGCGCCAGCAACGCCATCGAGATGGACGTGGCCGAACGACAACGTGAGTTGCACAGCCAGCGCGAACAGCGCCAGCAGCGAACCCAGCCGCCTTTCGGTCCTAAACCATCGCATCAGGAAAACTCACTTGCGATGCATTCACGACCGCGCAGCTTACGCCGGGTCGAAGCTCGCACAAGCGAAAAATCGACGCGCTCGAAGGCCAACGGTTCATTTGAGACGCGATAGTGACCGCTGGGGCACAGTCTGTAATCCGCGCACGCAATATATTCCGGGAAGCCGGCATTATATTTCTATGTCTGTCCTTTTTGTGTCTGTCCTTTTTGTGTCTGTCCTAGCCGCCGCGCATGCGCGCGAGCAGCTCCGCGGTCGGATAGGAGTCCGCGGGCAGGCCGTATTTCACCTGCATGGCCTTGACCGCTTGTCGGGATTTCAGGCCGAGGAAGCCGTCAATCTTGCCGACGTCAAAACCGGCGCGCACCAATAATGTCTGCATCTCCTTGACGTCCTGGAAGGGCAAAGCGGGCGGCGGCGAGCCATGCCGCATCGCCGGTGCGCCGGCGATGCGCGTCGCGAGATAAGCGGCGGTGGTCGAGTAGGTGAGCGAGTTGTTCCATTGCAGATAGACCTGGAAATTCTCGTAGGCGAGGAAAGCAGGTCCCAGGCGTCCCATCGGCAACAGCAGCGATGCGGGCAGATTGTCGGCGGGGAGCGGCTGTCCGTCGGCGAGCGTCACGCCGTACGACGCCCATTTGGAACGCGGCAGCGTGATCGCAAGATCGGCCTGGTCCCACGGCATGTTCGCCGGCACGCGGACCTCGGTCAGCCACGGTTCGCCTGACTTCCAGCCGAGGCCGTGCAGATAGCTTGCGGTGGACGCCAGCACGTCGGGCACGCTGTGCAGGAGATTGCGCTTGCCGTCGCCGTCGTAGTCGACGCCGTACTGATTGTATTCCGACGGCATCATCTGGGTCTGGCCGAGCTCGCCCGCCCACGAGCCGATCATCTGATCCGGTGTCAGGTCGCCGTGCTCGATTAGGCGCAGGGCGTCGAGAAGCTGGGCGCGGAACCTGTCGCTGCGCCGGCAATCGTAGGCCAGCGAAGCGATCGCGCTGAGCGACCGGTAGTTGCCCATATTGGCGCCGAAGTCGCTTTCTAGTCCCCAGAACGCGACGATGACCGGAGCTGGCACGCCGAACTGCTTTTCGATCCGCGCGAACGTCGCCGCGTTCGACTTGATCAGCGCTTGCCCGCGCTGAATGCGATAGGCGGCGGCCATGCGGCCGGAAAATTCCAGGAAGGTCTGGCTGAAGACGCGCTGTCCGCGGTCGATGTAAACGATCTTCTGGTCGTAGGTGAGACTCGGCGCGGCGGCGTTGATCGTGCGCTGCGAAATCCCCTGCGCCAGTGCTTCGCGTTCGAACGCGGCGAGCCACGCGTCGTAGGTTCCGGTGGTATGGCACGGCGCAGCGGACGAGCCCTGCGCCTGCGGGGTGTTCGCGGCCGGCGCTGTCTTGGTGCCGGGTGCGGCCTTCGCGCGCGGGGCGGTCTGGCCGCCCGGTGCGGTCGGCGTGGCCGGCTGCTGGGCGCTGGCGATCGTCACACCGGCAATCAGCACCGCCGCGCACGTCAGGACACATGCCCGCATCATCGTCTTATTCCCCGGCTTACCCGTCATGTCCCGCGCAATGCTAGTTTGATGAACAGCGGCGCTTCGCCTGCCCATGTCGCACGCATGCACGTCGGCCAGCCCGGACAAGAAGTCGCGGCCACGGTGACGAACCAGACTATCACGCGATCGCAACCGCACCCGATTTCAGATACCAGTCCAAAATCTGCTCGCCGGTCCAGTATACGACGCCGTCAAAGCGGCGGGCGTGCTCATAGATCGCCTCGAGATATTTGATCCGGTGCGGCTGGCCGCTGATGTAAGGATGAATGGCCAGCGCAAGGATTTTTGCCCGCTGCGCGCCTTCGGCATAAAGCCGGTCGAACTGATCGATGGCGCGGCGCTAGCAGATACTCGCTCTCGTGATGCTGGACGATCATCATCGGGATGTCGTTGAGCTCGACCGTGTAGGGCAGGGTGAAAAGCGGCCCGGCCGCGGTGCGGATGACGGTCGGCTCGTCGTCATAGACCCAGTCGCCGATATAGCGGACGCCGGCGGCGGCGAGAATTTCCGGCGTGTCGAAAGTCTGCGTCAAACCGGGACCGAGCCAGCCGAGCGGGCGTTTGCCGCAGAACCGCTCGATGATGCCGAGCGAGCGCTCGACCATCGCCTTTTGATCCGCCTCGGCATGGATCGGGCCCTGCTCGTAGGAATGGCCCATGAATTCCCATCCGTCGGTGCGCGCCTGTTCGGCTACGCGCGGATAGTCCTCGCAAACGCGCGCGTTGATGGCCAGTGTCGGACGGATATTCAGGCGTTTGAACAGATCGAAGAAACGCCAGACGCCGACCCGCATGCCGTATTCGTGCCAGCTCCAGTTGGGGACATCGGGAAGCAGGCTTTGCCCGGTCGGCGCCGCAAGCACCTGACGCGCCATCGGCTTGCGGATGTCCCAGACTTCGAGATTAACGATGGTCCAGAACACCAGACGCGCGCCGCCGGGAAGCTTCAATGGCGGGCGGTCGACGATGGCGGAGTATTCACAGCGATCACGCGGCAGCGTGGGCTCTGCCATCCGGTCCCCTCCATCGTGTGTGAAAGCATTTCGGTAAGTACTTTTGCGGCAACGTCAATCCCCTCCGGACAAAATTACCGCAGATCACATCCCCGTTAGACGCGCCCTTGCCGGTCACGACCGCACTTGCGATCTGGTCAGTATGGAACCATCCTGTTGCGGACACATTACCTGTTAGCCTTTAAGCGCCCTGAGCATTCGCCGCCAATCTGGTTTCCCGGACCTAAGTAATGCCACGCCCCTCCGTTCGGTTGCATGGTTCAGCCCAGGAGAAGAAGGCCGCTGTCGCCGGCCGACATTCGCGGGCGTTTTGGCTCGACGCATTTCATGCCGTGCGCGCGGAGACCGAACGCCGTGCCGCGCCGTTGAGTGCCGAAGACCAGAGCGTGCAATCGATGCCGGACGCCAGTCCGGCAAAGTGGCATCGCGCCCACGTGACGTGGTTCTTCGAGCAGTTTCTTTTGCGTCCATTTGAACCGGATTATCGCTCATTCGATGAGCGCTTCGCCTTCCTCTTCAACTCGTATTACGTGGCGGCCGGTCCGCGGCATGCGCGGCCGCAACGCGGCTTGATCACGCGGCCCGGTGTTGCCGAGACGATTGCCTATCGCGCCCATGTCGATGCCGCGGTGGCGCGGCTGATCGAAACCACGCCGGAGCCCGAACGGGTCTTTCCGATCGTGGAAATCGGGCTGCACCATGAACAGCAGCATCAGGAATTGATGCTGACGGATCTGCTGCACGCGTTCGCGCAGAACCCGACCAATCCGGCTTACGATCCGCATTGGAACTGGCCGCAGGACAACAAAAGCCCGGCGCAACAAGACTGCCTTATCGCCGGCGTTCACACCATCGGTCACGAGGGCGGGACCTTCTCGTTCGACAACGAACGGCCGGCGCATCAGGTGCTGCTGCAGCCGGTGCGGTTGGCGCGTTCGCTCGTGACCAACGGCGAATGGCTCGAATTCATGGCGGAGCGCGGTTATGAGACGCCGAGCCTGTGGCTGTCGGACGGCTGGGCCGTTGTCGAAGCGGAGAACTGGAACGCTCCGGGCTATTGGCAAAAGATCGACGGCGCCTGGTTTTCCATGACGCTCGGTGGATTGCGGCCAGTCGATCCGGCGCTGCCGGTGTGCCATATCAGCTATTACGAGGCGGACGCGTACGCGCGCTGGGCCAAAAAGCACCTTCCGAGCGAAGCCGAGTGGGAAGTCGCCGCAAAAGCCGACGCGCTGGGAGACGCTTTCGGGGTGGTGTGGCAATGGACCCGCAGCGCCTATTCGGCTTATCCCGGATATGAGCCTGAGCCCGGTGCGCTCGGCGAATACAACGGCAAGTTCATGGTCAATCAGCTGGTGCTGCGCGGCTCGTCACTGGCGACGCCCGCGGGCCACTCGCGACACAGCTATCGCAATTTCTTTTATCCGGCGGCCCGCTGGCAATTCAGCGGTCTGCGTCTGGCGGAATTTCAACGCTGAGCTTTAAAAGATGAGCATCCAGAATGTCGTCCGCGCTTCCAGGCTAAACGGCACGGCGAGCGAATTCGCCGCCGACGTGATTGCCGGTCTCGGGGCCAAGCCGAAAAGCCTGGCGCCGAAATACTTCTACGATCTGACCGGCTCCAGCCTGTTCGACCGCATCACCGAATTGCCGGAATATTACCCGACGCGGGCGGAGCTTGGCCTTTTGCAAAAGTACGCCCCGGCGATCGCCTCGTTGTTTCCGTCCGGATCAGCGCTGATCGAGTTCGGCAGCGGTTCGAGCCGCAAGGCGCGCATCCTGCTGCGCGCGGCAGCGAGCGTCGAGGCCTATGTTCCGGTCGATATTTCCGGCGATTTCCTGCAACAGGATGCGGTGCGGCTGCGCCGCGATTTTCCGCATTTGGCGATCTGCCCGGTTGTCGCGGATTTCACCGCGATGACCGAGTTGCCGGCCGAAATTGCGGCAAGGCCGGTCGCGGGCTTTTTTCCCGGCTCCACGATCGGCAATTTCGAGCCGCATGAGGCCTCGGCGTTCCTTCGCCGTGCCGGTCGCATCCTCGGCGCCGGCGCGGTGCTCGTTGTCGGCGTCGATCTCGAAAAGTCGTCCGACATCCTCTACCGCGCCTACAACGATGCCGAAGGCGTCACGGCGAAATTCAATCTCAATCTGCTCGCCCGCATCAATCGCGAACTCGGCGCCAATTTCGATCTCGCCGCCTTCGAGCATCACGCCTTCTACAACAGCGAGCGGCATCGGATCGAAATGCACCTCGCCAGCACCCGGCGTCAGAAGGTGCGCATCGGCGACGAAACGATCGAGTTCCGCGCCGGCGAGACCATCCACACCGAGAACAGTTACAAATATTCGATCGAGTCGTTTCGGACGCTGGCCAGCGGCAGCGGCTGGTCGCCGATCGAGGCCTGGACCGACGGCCTGTTCAGCGTCCACGCCTTGCGCGCGACGAGCGACTGACGGCCGGCGCGCCGGACTTCCACCGATACCAGCAATCTCCGCAATTCATTTACGATTTGTTCGTAGAAATTGCTGTTGCGGAGGTTGCCTTGCGAATAGAGCCGCGTCCGAGGGCCAGGAAAAATCGCGTCGCGCGTGAAGTTCGGCGGGCGCATTCGCTCGGCCCGCTTCCCGATCCGGTGTGTTGCTCGCATTGTCCCGACTATAGCGCTTCGACCGGTTGTCACCGTTTTTGCCCCGCTGCGCCGCGGCATTTGTCGAGCGAAGGCGACCGCAGCCCGGTCGAGCCGCTGGTGGCGCCGGTGGTCTTCGAACTCAAAAAGCTTGGCGTGTTTCATCCGTGCTGGTCGTGCGAAGGCCATCCCGACCGTGATGGCGGATTGTGGAAAATCCCGCGGGTCTGGTTCTACGCCAACTCCGTCGTCCACATTCGCGGTCTGGCCGAAGCGGTGGGAAAGCTGTTCAACGCTCGCCGGCTGTCGTCGCGATGGCAGATCGTCCTGACTTATTCGGACGCCGACAACCCGGATACGACCTTCAGTCTGCAACCCGATCCCGCGCCGGAAACCACTCTCGGTTCGCTGCAGGGCGACCTGCGCGTGCTGGCCGACGAGTTGGGGCGCGCCGTTCTGGCACGAGTGCGACGCGCTGGCGGCACAGGCGCGATAGGCATCATCCCGATTCCTTGGTGCGCGTGAGGCTGGCCAGCCACCCGGCTGGCACGGGCGGCCGTTTTGGTTCATGAATGACGCTGATCTTGCGGACTTCGCTTGATGCCCATTCACGAAGTTGATCCGTGGCGTCTGCAGTATTTCTCGGGAGTGGAAACCGCGGCTGATATCGCCACCGAGGATGCCGATGCCTGGCAATGGTATCCGGCGCACCGCTGGATCTACGACAAGCTCGCGGTGGCGCTAAGTCAGGGGCTGGAGGCCGGTCCCCACGGCACGCAGCCGCCGCGTTTCCCGATCTTTTCCAAGCCGATCATGAATCTCAAAGGCATGGGGGTCGGGAGCCGCGTACTGGAGTCGCAAGCCGACTACGATAGGTACGCCGCGCCCGGCCATTTCTGGATGACCTTGCTCGAAGGCCGCCATGTCTCGTCCGATCTCGCCGTCGTCGATGGCGTGCCACGCTGGTGGCGTCACGTCACCGGCAAGCCCGCGGGCGAGGGAACATTCGACTACTGGACCATCCACGCCGAGTCCGATCCCGCAATCGAAGCGCGCAACGGGGCTTGGGTGCGAAGGCACCTCGCCGGCTATACCGGCATGCTCAATCTTGAGACCATCGGCGGCACTATCATCGAGGTGCATCTGCGTTTCGCCGACCAGTGGCCGGATCTTTACGGAACCGGCTGGGTTGACGCGGTTGTCCGGCTTTACGAGCGTGGCGTCTGGGAGTTTGCCGATACCGATCGGCGTGGCGGCTTTAGTGTCGTGCTGTTCGGGCCGAGCGGCGTCTGTTATCGGCATCCGCCGGCTGCCTTCGTCGATGAGATCAAACATCAGCCCGGCATTTCCAGCCTTCAGATCACGTTCCACGAAAATATCCCGCCGGATCGTCACGCCATGCCGCCCGGCGGCTTTCGCCTCGCCATCGTCAACAGTTTCGATCTGTCCGCTGCGCTGGCCGCGCGCGAGCAGTTGAAGGCGTATTTTCTCTCGCCAGGCGCACAGAGGCCGTAGTCCTCGCACGGCAACGCCGCGCCATGTCGAACGAACCGCGCCGAAGCGCGTTTTGCGAAGCACGGGGCTGCGGACCGCGCGGCCCCAAGGCCGTGGATCGATCCTTCGCCCCCCGTTATAGTCCCGGCCCGGCCGAACCAGACGGGGTCGATGAGGAAGGAAGAATCATGAAAATCGTTGCGTTTGAGGGGCAGGGCGGCGCACGGCTCGGTGTTGTCGAGGGCGATCAGGTGATCGACTTGCGGGCCGCCGACGCCAACGCGCCGACCGATCTCGGCGCATGGCTCGCGCACAACAACGGCGACGTGAAGCCACTCGCCGAGATCGCCAAGCGCGCACCCGCGAGCGCGCGCAAACCGCTTGCCGGCCTGCATTACCTGCTTCCCGTTGCCCACCCGGGAAAAGTCATCTGCCTCGGCCTGAACTATCTCGAGCACGTCAAGGAAGGCGCACAGCGCGACAACATCCCCAAATTTCCGACGATTTTCATGCGCGGCCAGACTTCGCTTGTGGCGCACGGCGCCCCGATCATCCGACCCAGCGTCACCGAGACGCTCGACTACGAAGCGGAAATGATCCTCGTCGTCGGCAAGCGCGCAAAGCACCTGACCGCAGCCAACGCGCTGTCCTGTGTCGCCGGCTATTCCTGCGGCAACGAGGGCTCCGTGCGCGAATTCCAGCGCAAGACGACGCAATGGGACATGGGAAAGAACTTCGATCATACCGGCGGCTTCGGCCCGTGGTTTGTGTCCGCCGACGAATTGCCGCCGGCCGGCAAGGGGCTGAAGATCGAGACCCGTCTGAACGGCCAGGTCATGCAGTCCGACAACACCGACAACATGATGTTCCCCGTGGTGGAAATGCTGGTCTACGTCACGCAGGGCATCACGCTCGAGCCGGGCGACATTATATTCACCGGCACCCCCTCGGGCGTGGGGTTCGCCCGCAAGCCGCCGGTGTGGATGAAGGACGGCGACGTGTGCGAGGTCGAGATCGAGCAGCATCGGCGTGCTGCGCAATCCGATCGCCGACGAAAAAATCGGCTGATGCCTCGTCATTTCAGACGCAAAGCGTTCGGCGTTCTCGCCACGCTCGCTGTCGCTGAGCCTGCTCACCTCGGCGGCGTCGGCGCAGGAAGCCGTGCGGATCGGCCTGGGGTTCGGTCTGGCGTTCCTTCCCGCCTACATCTGCGAGGATATGAAGCTCGTCGAGAAGCGCGCCAAGGAGGCTCACCTTGACGTAAAAGTGAGCTACCAGCGTTTCTTCGGCGCCGGACCGCTGCAGGAAGCGATGGGCACGGCCGCAATCGATGTCGCGCCGTTCGGCCTCGCGCCATTGCTGGCTGCATGGGAGAAGGCAAAGGATTCGCCGCAGCAGGTCGTGGCGGTTTCCGGCCTGTCCACGCTGCCGCCGGTGCTGCTCGCCAATCGGCCGGAACTGCGGACCCTTGCCGACTTCGGCCCGGCCGATCGCATCGCCATTCCGACTGCCTCGTCGCCGCAGCTGTATTTCCTGGAAATGTTGTCTGAGAAAGTCTTCGGCCAGTACGACAAGTTGCGCGGCCAGATCGTCGTCATGACACATCCGGACGCAGTCGCGGATCTTCTCGCCGCGAAGGGGCCGGTGGCGGGCTATTTCTCCTCCGCGCCCTATACCGAACTGGCGCTCGCCGATGGCCGGGTGCACAAGATGCTCAGCGGTGCCGATGTCGTTGACGGCAAGGTGTCGTTTCTCGTCCTCGGTGCGACCAAGGCATATGTTGCGGCGCATCCGAAGGTCGCGGAAGCGATCGCCAAGGCGATGGACGATGCCGGCCGCATCATCCACGACGATCCGCGCCGCGCGGCCGCAATCTTTCTCGCGCACGAGCCGTCGAAGACGCTCGATGCCGCCACGCTCGCTGCGGTTTTGGGGGACATCAAGGACGAGTTCGGCAGCACGCTGCGCGGTGTTGGGGCGTTCGCCGATTTCATGGGACGGCACGGCGAACTCAAGGCACCGCCGCAAAGCTGGAAGGAAATCGTCGCACCTGCGCTGTTGGACTCGCCGAACACGTAGCGGGGGCGGACCGGATTTCTTCTCACGCCGCGGCCGCTTTGAAGACCGGACCTGCCGTGTCTCAACTCATCGCAAGAGGATGCCATGCCGGACCGGATATTTAATGTCATCTGCATTTGCGGAAGCCTCCGCAAGGCCTCCTACAACCGGATGGTCATGAACGCGCTTCCCGGGCTCGCGCCGCCCAACCTGCGCCTGACGGAGGCGCCGCCGTTTGCCGACTTTCCCGCCTACAATTTCGACCTGCAGGAGGCGACCGGCGTCCCGCCGGCGGTGCAGAAGTTCGCCGACGCGATCCGCGCCGCCGACGGCGTCATTTTCAATTCGCCGGAATACAATTTCTCGATACCGGGCGGCCTGAAAAACGCGATCGACTGGGCATCGCGGGTGGAAAACCAGCCGTTCGCCGGCAAGCCGATCGCGCTGCAATCGGCGGCGGGCGGGACCTTGGGCGGCGGGCGCATGCAATACGATCTGCGCCGCGCCATGATCTTCCTCGATGCCTTCACGCTCAACAAGCCGGAGATCTTCATCGGCAATTGCGCGCAGAAGATCGATGCCAAGACGGGCCAGATCACCGACCAGCCGACGGTCGGCTTCATCACCCAGCAGCTCGCCGCCTTCGCCAAGTTCATCGAGCGGCTGGTGCGGCCGGTCTGAAGGGAAATCAAATCCGGAAGCCGCATCCGGCATCACATAGTTGCCAATGTCCTCGCGGTGTCGGGAGCGCCGGTCCTAAAGCCTGACGCAGGAGAGATCAAGTCATGGGGCGACTGGACGGGCGGGTTGCGATTGTCACCGGCGGAGCCAGGGGTATCGGCCGCCATTATTCGCAGGCGCTCGCCGCCGAAGGCGCGCGGCTGATGATCGCCGACATTGCCGATGGCGCCGAGCTGGCCGACACCATCGCCGGCGCCCACGGCGCCAATTCGGTCGCGAGCGTGACCACCGACGTAAGCGACGAAGCCTCGGTCAAGGCGCTGGTCGCGCAGACCATGGACCGCTTCGGCAAGATCGATATTCTGGTCAACAACGCCGCGGTCTTCGCCACGCTGCACGACGAGAAGTGCACCGAGATCGAGACGGCGACGTGGGATCACGTCATGGCCGTCAATCTGCGCGGCCCGTTCCTCATGGTGAAGCATGTCGGCCCGCACATGATCGCGCAGGGCTATGGCAAGATCATCAACATCGGGTCTGGCACGGCCTTCAAGGGCATTCCCTGGATGCTGCACTACGTCACGTCGAAGGGCGGCATCATGGCGTTTACGCGGGCGCTGTCGCGGGAACTCGGCGACCACGGTATTCGGGTCAACACGCTCGCGCCCGGGTTTACGCTCAGCGACACGGTTATCGCGGGGAACCCTCATCACGTGGAGACCGCCGGTAAGCGTTCGGCAGCGGCCAGGGCGATCCGCCGCGATGCTCATCCGCAGGATCTTCTCGGTGCGCTGATTTTTCTCGCCAGCGCCGAAAGCGATTTCGTCACCGGCCAGACCCTCGCCGTGGACGGCGGCAACGTGAATACCTGAAATTCCCGCTCGCTGTGCGTCATGTTCTGCTGCGCTTTCGGGGTGCGCGGGCCGGTCAGCGCGAGAGACAAATCAGGCCGCGGGCGGATGAGCCCGCGGCCTGGAAACGGCGAAACGATTTCTACTTCTCCATCGACAACAGGACGAGGGCCTGGAGGTCGGCGTCACTCATCACCCCGTTGTCCCAGGTGGTGGACAGGCGCTCGATCTGGCCGGCGCTGTTGAGGTCGATGGCGACGATGCCGCGCTTGACCGAACTGTTGTCGTTGGTCCACTCGAAGCCGCCGCCCTGATCGCTGCCGACCACGTGCGCCAGCTTTGAGCCCTTGCCGTACGGCACCGTCGGCAGCACCCGCGCCAGGTATTGTCCGATGGCCTGCTTGCCGAGGATGACCGCGCGCAGGGCCCGGTCGGCAAAGATCGCGTCGTTGCTGAACAGCGCGTCGGCGGCGGCGGCATCGCCGCTCGCAAAGGCCGTGCTCAGTTTCTGCGCCACATCCTTGATCTTGGCCGAGGCACCTTCGCTGGCAACGTCATAGTCGAAATTGGTCGGGAACTTTTCCGGCGGGGTGCGCATCTTGGCCGCCGTGGCGGCGCCGAACGAACGTCCGTCCCAATAGTCGACCCAACGCACCACCTTGCCGTCCTTGAAATCGACCGCGGCGAGGATGCGAATTTCGCCGCCGAACAGTTCCGGCGTATCCGTAAAGGCGACCAGGGCCGAGTGCGTGTCGCCGCTGATGCGCGTCGGGTACGAAAGGCCGGTCGGCGGCCATTTCGGCATGTACATCTCGAAGATGTCGGTCATGCCCTTCTTGTTATAGAAGGGCCAGCCGAGCGCCGCGTCGATGTAGGTCAGGTGCTGATCCGAGAAATGATCCGTGGTCGGCACCGGCTTGTGCTCACTCTTGGCGGTGAAATAGGATTTGAAGAACGCCGCGACTTGCGGCGTCGCATGCGAGGTGTCGACGACATCGGGATAGATCGGATCGGCACGCAAGCTCGCTGCCGACAACACCGTCACGGCAACGGCAAAGATCGACGCAGTATACTTCACGGTATTTCCTCCCTGAGCTTCCTTAGGATTATCGAGGGAGACTAATCTGAATACGGTCCCCTGTCCAAAACGGTAGCCGGACGATTATGATTGGCTTCCCACTGTTCTTCCCACAGACTTGCGGTGGGCGAGGGAAGCGCGTAACCGAAACCCGGGTTCGCCACGGTCCGACACGCAGATGGATGTACCGGCGCAGAAGAAATCGAAGCTGATCAGGGGCGCGACCGGCGACTGGGAAGTCGTCGTCGGGATGGAAGTGCACGCCCAGGTCGCCTCGCAGGCAAAATTATTCTCCGGCGCCTCGACGATCTTCGGCGGTGAGCCGAACTCGCACGTGTCGCTGGTCGATGCCGCGATGCCGGGCATGCTGCCGGTGATCAACGAGGAGTGCGTGAAGCAGGCCGTGCGCACCGGCCTTGGGCTCAACGCCAGGATCAATCTCAAGTCAGTGTTCGACCGGAAAAACTATTTCTATCCGGATCTGCCGCAGGGCTACCAGATCAGCCAGTACAAGTCGCCGGTCGTCGGGGAGGGGGAAGTCGTCGTCGACCTGCCCGACGGAGACACCGTGCACGTCGGCATCGAGCGGCTTCATCTGGAGCAGGACGCCGGCAAACTACTGCACGACCAGCATGCCACGATGTCGTTCGTCGACCTTAACCGATCCGGGGTCGCGCTGATGGAGATCGTGAGCCGGCCGGATTTGCGCTCTGCCGAAGAGGCCACGGCCTTTCTGCGCAAGTTGCGCTCGATGCTGCGCTACCTCGGCACCTGCGACGGCAATATGGAAAGAGGCAACCTGCGCGCCGACGTCAACGTCTCGGTTCGCAAGCCCGGCGCGCCGCTCGGCACGCGCTGTGAGATCAAGAACGTCAATTCCTTCCGCTTCATCGGTCAGGCGATCGAGCACGAGGCGTGGCGGCAAATCGGGATCATCGAGGAGGGCGGCACGATCGAGCAGGAGACGCGGCTGTTCGATCCGGATGCGGGCGAGACGCGGTCGATGCGCTCCAAGGAGGAGGCACACGACTATCGTTATTTTCCCGATCCCGACCTGCTTCCGCTCGAACTGTCGCAGGAATTCGTCGACGGATTGCGCCAGACGCTGCCGGAGCTGCCGGACGCGAAGAAGGCGCGCTTTGTCTCCGAACTCGGCCTGTCGCCGAACGACGCGGAGGTCATTGTTGCGGAAGCAGCGAACGCGGCGTTCTTCGAAACGGTGGCGAAGGGCCGCGACGGCCGGACCGCCGCCAACTGGGTGATCAACGAACTCGCGGGCCGGCTCAACATGGAAGGCCTGGAGATCACTGCGTCGCCGGTGAACGAGTGGCAGCTTGGCGCGATCCTCGACCTCATCGCCGACGGCACGATTTCCGGAAAAATCGCCAAGGATGTCTTCGAAATCGTCTGGACCGAGGGCGGCGACCCGCGCGCGATCGTCGAAACGCGCGGACTTCAGCAGGTCACCGACGTTTCGGCGCTCGAAACGCTCGTCGATGACATCATCGCCAAGAATCCGGACAAGGTCGGCGACGCCAGGACCAATCCGAAAGCAATCGGCTGGTTCGTCGGGCAGGTGATGAAGGCGTCCGGCGGTAAAGCCAACCCGCAAGCCGTCAACGACCTGCTCAGAAAACGTCTCACCGCCTGAACGCGCGCGCCGTCAGCGTGACGAAGCGCCTTCGCGGTCGGCAAACGAACCCGAAATTTGCCCGCGCAGCGTCGCCGCGACACGCGCGCCGGCGCCGCCGGAGCGAATCGGTTGGCACCGATTCGCTCGTTTTGCCCCGCGACGAGCCCCTGCAACGCTCGCGCGGAGGCATTCCGCGCAAAATAATTTTGGCTTGGTAAATCCTCCGGCGCAGCGCCTCTCGCGGCTGCGAGAATGGCTGCTGCCGTCACGCAAAACGCGCGCGCTCGACGCAGATGAAAGTGCGCTGCATTACAGAAAGTCCGTATTTCATCGGCACTTTTGCAATGCGTCAAAATTTTGCGCGCGCGGTGTCGCAGCGGAGAGATTTGTCAGCGCGCATTTTTCCGAACGATGTTTTGCGCCGGCGCCGCCGCGGCGGGGCGCGGCACTTACACACAAAATTAAGTGGAGTCACTGTTATTTTTTTCCTGCTGTAGTAATCGGATAACAGTGCATGTCGATTCGCGGCTGCACTGTACCGATGTCGCCATCCACTCAGGCTAGGAGGGCAGCAATGGCGAAGAAGAGAAAGACTAAAGCAGCGACGAAGAAGACGGCGAAAAAGACGACCGTCCGCAAGAAGAAGAAGAAGTAGTCAACGTCGCTATCGGTCTCCGATATCACATGAGTCGGAGATCGCGTCACACGGGCCGGCAGCCGTCTCGGGAGGATCAATGATCACCCAAGGCGAGCCGGCTCAGGTGAACAACAGAGGGCGTCGGCGAGACGGGGATTTGGGCTTCACCATCGTTCGCGGTGCGGGCGGCAGTGAAGAGGAGGGTCGGTTAATCCGGACCTCCACGCGGCAAACCGCCAGCGGACCCAAGTCTCAGGACTCTCGCCGACGCCCTCGGTGTGTTTGGAGTATTCTTCCGAGTATCCTCCCAAGACACCACCTCGGCGCCGCGGAGCCAATCTTCGGCGTCATTTTCCTCCGGCGATAGCCAACGTGCGCAAGCCATCAAAAACGAGGCCGGCCGCGGCCAAGAAGCAGGTTGCGGCACGCGAGAAGCCCGAAAAGCGGCCGCCGCGGCGCAGCACCCCGCCGATCGACCTCTATTACTGGCCGACACCGAACGGCTGGAAGATTTCGATCATGCTGGAGGAATGCGGCCTGCCTTATGCCGTACGCCCAATCGACATCTCAAGGGGCGACCAGTTCTCGCCGCACTTTCTGGCGATCTCGCCGAACAACCGGATACCGGCGATCGTCGATCCGGCGGGACCGGGCGGAAAGCCGATCTCCATCTTCGAATCCGGCGCCATTTTGCAATATCTCGGCCGCAAGACCGGCAAATTCTATCCGCGCGACGAACGCGGGCGTGTCGCGGTCGAGGAGTGGCTGTTCTGGCAGATGGGCGGATTGGGCCCGATGGCCGGGCAGGCCAATCACTTTCGGCACTACGCGCCGGAGCAAATCGAATACGGCGTCAGCCGTTACACCGACGAGGTCAATCGGCTGTTCGGCGTCATGAACAAGCGGCTTGCGGAGCGCGAGTTTCTGGCCGGCCGGTATTCCATCGCCGACATGGCGTGCGTCGGCTGGGTCCGGCTGGCGGAACGCATGGGCCAGGATCTGGCGTGGTTCCCGCACCTCAAGCGCTGGTTCGAAACCATCCGGGCGAGGCCGGCGGTCAAGCGCGCCTTCGCGATCCGCGTTGAGGCGGCCTCCGCGGTAGACATGCACGATCCGAAGGTGCGCGCGATCCTGTTCGGCCAGCGCGCCACGTAGTCCGACAAGTCGCCGTCAGCGTCCAAATCTAGCGCTTGCAGCAGTCCGGTAAGCCGGTGTCAGTTGGCGCGCGTCCAGGTCTGGCCCTTGCAAATGATCCCGCCCATCACGCAGCCTTTGAGTTGGGCCTTGTTGGCGCCGAGCATGGTGAAGGAGCCGGTATAGGTGCCGCCGTCTTCGGCGTTGTAGACCTTGCCCTGCCATTTATCGTCGCCGGCCGGCTTCATGTTCAGCACGATGGGAATGCCGAGCAGCGGACGATCTCTCTTGGCCGCATCGGTATTGTTCTTGTCGGTCTTCGGCTGATTGGTCTCCGGATCGTTCGGTTCGGCGAGCCACGCCAGCGTGCCGCAAAGCGCATCGCCGCAATTGACGATGCGGACCTTGGCTTTTTTGTCTCCCGTAAACCAGGTGCCGAGCGGATCGGCGGCGCGCGCGGGCGCGAGCGCTGTGAGCGCCAGCGCGACCGCAGCGGCGGTGATGGCTATGGTGATACGAGAAATATTCATTCCGAGCTCCGGCGTCCTTCACGTCCGCAAAGGGTAAAAGGATAGCTTACGAGTGCGGCATTGCAAGCCGCGCGCCGCCGCCGCCGTCGCGTCCGATCGCGCGAAAACGCAGCAGAATCGCGGGTCGGCGCCGTGGTTGCTTAATGCAGCGTTTCTTGTCGCTCGCTATCACGCCTGGCCGGTTCAGTTTTGATTCATCGCGTTGTTTAAACCACCGTTCAAATCTTCTGACGATTATCGCGATACCGCCGGACGAAATACGGCCGGCGAAAAAACGCGAAAGCGGATAGCGGACTGAAGGCGTAGAACAGGGGATACACTATGGCTCGCTTTGAAATTCTCGAGGGCAGCGCGGCACCGCTCGGTGAGGGGCCGGCGGCCGGCGACATGCTCTTCGAACTCGGAATGATGTACTCGATCGGACGCGATGTGCCGGTCGATCTCATCTCCGCGCACAAGTGGTTCAATCTCGCCGCGGTGAAGGGCAACCACGAAGCGATCCGGCTGCGGCGCGAAATCGCCGATCAGATGTCGGAGCGCGAGATTGCGACCGCTCAGCGCGCGGCGCGCGATTGGCTCAAGGGAAGTTCGGCGCCTGCGCCGGCGTCCGCGATCGCGGCCTGACGTCGCCGGAACTCTCGCCGGTCCATGGGTCGTGCGCGCCAACGCGCACGCCCGGACCATTTTGCCGGACGCGTTCGCGGCAGAAGATGCAAAAACTTCGGAATTGCGCTGCGAGGCCCATACCTCGTCGCGAATCGGTCGATTGAAGGCATGTGCTGCTGTCAGCCGAATGCACGCTGAACGCGCGCTTTACCGACTAGGGCTTCACTGCTAGTTCTCCGCCGCGCAATGCCGGGAGAACTTACAGCCATGAACGCGCGTTCGATAAGCAAAGTCGTCTGTTGCCTGGTTTTGGTCGGGGTGATGGTTCCCTCGACTGGCCGGGCGCAACTGGGCATCAACATGTCGCTACTGACATGCAGCCAGTTTCTCGCCATGCCGCCGGACCAGGGAGCGGTTTTCTCCGCCTGGATGAGCGGCTGGTTCAATCAAAAAATGGGTTACACCTACGTCAATCTCGACGCCTATGCGAGAAACGTGGCGAACGTCCAGGCCTGGTGCGCCGCCAATCCGGGCGAACTGGTGATGACCGGTCTTCAACGTGCAACCGCGAAATAAGTGAGCGTCATGAAAAAAGCGACGATGGTTCTCCGTTACGGCGCGGTGGCCGCCGCCATTTTGATTACGGGCGCCTTCAACCCCGTAAGAGCTCAGCTCATACTCGAGATGTCGGCGTTGACGTGCAAAGACATCATCGAGGCGCCGCCCGAGCGGCAGATATTGATCGCGGCCTGGATGAGCGGCTACTTCAATGCCGAGCGTAATACGCCGACGGTCGACTTCGCCAGGTTCGAAAACAACAAGAAGACGGTGATGAAGTATTGCCGTGGCCACCGGAACGCCAACCTGATGCGCGCCATCAAGACCGTGGCATTCTGACAGGCGCAACTTCAGGGACACCCGCGATTGTCGCGGTGCGCCTGCGGTGCGTTCTCGCCCGACGAGGGCCCGACCCGTGGGCGCTACAGTCCTTGGCCGCAAAGCACCCGGCATGCGGTACACGCAAAGGCGACGCCGGTGTCTTTTGACGAATTCCGGCGCTGCCGGGAACGCGACGCAACGACCGGCATTGGCCGTTGCACTTTTACGCTGACCGGAGGATCATAATGCGTTAGCCCGCAGTGGGGACGTTATGTCGTCGCTCGCCAAGTATTATTCCTCAAATTTGATTGGATTCTTCACCTATTCGCGCGAAGACGACGTGGACTTCGGCGACGTTTTGTCGAAATTCCGCAACGCGATCCAGGCGGAGTTGAGCGCCCAGCTCGGCCGCAACCGCGACAATTTCCGCATCTGGCAGGACAAGTTCGCCATCCCGCACGGCGGGCTCTGGCAGAAACAGATCGTCGACGGGATCAAGCAGTCGGCGTTCTTCATTCCGATCATCACGCCCCGGGTGGTCAACAGTCCCCATTGTGCCTTCGAGTTCAATTCATTCTTGTCGCGCGAGAAGGAGCTTGGCCGCGACGATCTGGTTTTTCCGATCCTCTACATATCGGTTCCGGAACTGGACGATGGCACGTGGCAGCAGAGTTCAGTGCTGCAAATCGTCAGCGAGCGGCAATATCTCGACTGGCGGAACTATCGCCCGCGGGAGCTCACGGAGCCGGAAGTCCGCAGAGAGCTGATCCAATTCTGCCAAAACATATCGAACGCGTTGCGCAAACCGTGGGAAAGTCCGGAGGAGCGACGGCAGCGACAAGAGCCCGAAGCGGCGCGTGTCGCCCCGCCGGAGGAGCGTTCGGGGACAGCACCAGCCGAAGCCGGGCAGGTGGCGGAAGCAGAACGTCCGCGTTACGAGGCCGCTGCGGGGCGTGCCGCACAGGAAGAACGTAAAGGGGCGTCCGCAGCGGAAGCGCAAGCGCGCGAAACCGCAAGGCGAACTGAAGATGAACGCCAACGCCGTGAGGCGGCAGGCCCCGTCGCGGATACGCGACCCGGCAACCTGGCCGAGGCG
The DNA here is from genome assembly GCA_963850245.1 of uncultured Alphaproteobacteria bacterium. Lineage (GTDB taxonomy): Bacteria > Pseudomonadota > Alphaproteobacteria > Rhizobiales > Xanthobacteraceae > BOG-931. Next base: position 325,044 of record CAWKLA010000012.1, read on the forward strand.
CCGGCATTCGCACTGGCGGCGGTCGGCACGCAAAATGCCAGCCGGGAGCCGTCCGACGCTGTGGTCGAGCACGCCGCGTCCAAAGCTTCGAGAAAGAGCTGGTGGCAAACCCTTCCGGGCATGTTGATTGCGGTGGGTGGTCTGCTGGTCGGCGCTACGGCTCTTGTACTCGCCCTTAATCACATCGGTGTCTTCACCGGCGCACCCCCGCCAGAATCGAATGCTGGTCCTCGATTGCCGCAGGTCACGGAACATTTGCCGCCCCAAGCCCCGCAGCCGCAGGTCGCAAATCAAGGAGTACCTGCGGGTCCGCTGCCGCAGACCGCAGATCACGTGTTGCCTTCGGCGTTTCCGCCGCAAGGCGTACCGGTTCCGGCGCCGAGCTTCGACTGCAAGACCGACAGGAAGCCGGTCGAGCAAGCCATTTGCAACGACGCCGAACTTTCCAGCAAAGATCGGGCTCTGAACGACATATTTCATCAGATGCTAGCCGGCCTGTCCGGCCAGGCGCGAACCGATCTGATCCAGGCAGAGACCAATTGGGTGACCAAAAACAGGAACCAATGCCGCGACCCCGGCATGGCTGCGTGCATCGCGCAAAGTTACGACGCGCGAATCCGCGAGCTTCAAGCCATGACGCACAGATGAACGGCACGGCGGCAGAGGCGGGTGAGCGTCACACCGCAGGCCGGCGCCGCGCGCGTCATTGAATCTTCAAGCGGGTCTGGCGGAGAGGAAGGGATTCGAACCCTTGATACGGCTTTAGACCGTATAACGGTTTAGCAAACCGCCGCCTTCAGCCACTCGGCCACCTCTCCGGACTCTGAAATCATTAGCGAACTTTTTGTTCTTTTGCCTCGAAATCGGCGATTGGTCACCAAAATGGTCACCGACGACCGAAGTCGGGGCCCCACATACCACCACCCACATGCTCCCTTCTCGTGGGGTCCGTAGGCCTGATCCGTCTGCGCGCCTTCTAACTTACGCCAGGGAGCAGAAGCCGAGCTTATGGATCAAGGTGCAACCCACCTTCCTCGGTGCGCAGGGTAAGACAATCTTCGATCCGGATTTTGACATAGATGACAGCGGTCTACCGCACGAGACGGTGCTACTTCCCAAGTGATCGAATAGGACAGTGAATGAGCGCTTTGGGTCACGAACTGCCGCGCCGGTCACCGGCTGTCGCGACGTTCCCCCGATAGCCGCCGCCGGGAGACATGTGTAGGGCGACGGAGATGGGCCATCTCCTGCCTCACGCTCCGCAGCAAAGTCGGGAGGTTATGCGGCGCGTTTTACAAATAACGTCGATCACCATGCACGGCGGGAGATCTTGCGTAGGCGCGCCTCCAATTCACTGCGGGTGTTCGGCTTCGCGCCGTTTCGGGCAACGTGATTAAAAGGAGATAACCTGCGCGACTAGACGTCTTTCGCGCTGATTGTTGACGCACGACTGGACCGCCGTTCCGACCCGGACCTTCGATCCGTCGACGTACGCCTCTCACCGACCCGCTTCTTTTGGTCTTCGGAGCGGCTATCTATGCCGCTACGTCGATCTTTGCCTGAACGACGTTCTGCTGACCGCTTTTCAACCGCCATAGCCGTTTCTCCCAAGAGCCACTGAGTTTGTGCCGCGTCGATTGATGAACGGTAAATGCATGAAAATAAAACACGATAGGATCACGGCGGACGTGTTTGACCTGTTTGTCAGCCCAACCGGTCCTCAATGCCTTCCGGCGAAATCACCATGCTCAGTGGGCGAGACTTCGACGGAATTGCCACTGCGCGCAGCCATGTCGAGTTCTTTGGCGCCAAATTGCCCGGTAGCCCACTCATGCTGAACAAGTCGCCGAACATCCGCGAGCGTGCGCAGTGTCATGAGGATGACAAGCGGTCTGGGTCACTCCGCAGACCAGTTCGGGCGGCGCGGCAAGTAGGCAAAATTTACGCAAAACAACACGAACCAGCAAAAATAGAAGATCTGTCCCCTGAGTCGACTCCCCACGCCGATGACGACTATCGGCGGAATCCCATAACCGTTACGTCACAAGGTTGAGCCGGCCCTAAAATTTACAGCGAAAGAGACTCGTGTTATTTCGCCAAGGCGTTCGCTTCACCAGCACACGGCCAGCGATTGAAAACCCGCTTCGCTGGGAAGCAGCCAGACCGGTTTGGCGGGTGCCCAGGACTGAACGGGAATCCGAGCCCGATACGGCGGATTTGTGCTCCACGTCACATTCGGGGCGCCTACCTCGGTTTACCGAAGATAAGAACATGGGGACGCAATTATGACTAACTACGACGCGATCATCACGATCGCGGGCTTATGGATCGCGAAAAAGTTTGGTGATGATTCTTGGAGCAGCCCTGCCGCAGATCGATGAAACCTGCGTGCCGCTTGTGTTCGTCGCAGCGAAACTCATGGAAGGGAAGCCTTACGGTGTAGACACGGGCAACCCGGAAACCGTCCAACGGTGCCGCTCGCTTGCACGACACATCGGCGCCTCGATAAAAATCATAGAAGAAAAAGCGGGCCGCACGAGAATCCTGTTCGGCCCTCCGGCGCGGCAATAGCGAGAGCGAGATTGGTGTGGCTATGCCCAGTGAGACGGTAAGCACAGATCAACTCGCGGTGTGTCCAAGCTGCGGCAGCGCCATGCGGTTTGCGCGAGCAGGGTCTCCGAACGGCCATTTATCGGCCTTGCAGACGTTCGAGTGTCGCCCGTGCGGCCTTTCACTTACTGCTGAAGCCGTGCTCGACGTCTGTGCAAAATGGCGCCACCCGCGATAGGCGACGTCATCCGGCTTAGAGGGACAAAAGCGTTGCGATGAGCCATCCCTGATCAAGGGCGTCCAGCAAAGCCCTAGAAGATGAAGGGCAATGCCAGTAGGATCCCGAAGCCCAACATTGCAACTGTGACGGGATCGAACGCGGGGGTTTGAAACATTGAGAACGCTCCAAAGGCTGGCACATTAACGCCAACCCATACGTGATTTGCGCGTCTCCCCCGTACGCGGCCGCTATTAGGAAGCCACGAAGATGTCCGACCATGAAACCAAATTCGATAAATGGAACGCCGCGTATAACGAACACGAGAAGCGCAAAGCTTTCTACACCTTGGTGTCGGACAGGTATCCGCTCGATCATGAATTCGTCAAAGAGGCGAAGGTCAAACTGGATGCGGCCCTGGCTGAATACAAGCGGGTTTTGAGCGAGCTCTAAAACGATCACGTGGCCCTTAGCTTGGACGGCGATGAAGCAGATCGAACACCAGCCCGCGCCGACGACGCTCAGCGTTCAGCCCCGGCACGAGGACCGGCATCCACAACCCCGCTAGCCAGCACCAAGAGGTCGATGGCCCGTCAACTGAAACCTAGCACGAACTCAGTTCCCCGACCAAGCCCGCTAGCGCTGCGATCGGCCTTCCGCGTCCACAACTCGCTCGATCTCGTGGCTGCATTTGAAGCAAGCAAATATCTGCCGCTCGTATCGGAGATCGAGGTGGTCTGGACTGCGTCTGATCAGTGAGGTCGGCCGGCCGCAATTCGCGCAAGGCGGCTTATCGTTCACGCCAAAGTTTCGCGTCTTCTGAAGTTGATCGAACATTGATCCGTGCCCCCCGGCCCGTTTCGCCTCCAATCAAATCCAGAAATGTGTTCAGAGATGGGACAAGTCACAGCACAAAACAAAATTTCACTGGCCGCAAATTCTTCTTGCGTGCGACTTTAGAGTGACACTGTGCGCGGGCAGCCGCGAGATCGTGCTGTGACTGACGTTGTAGCTCCTCGCGATCTCGACCAAAGCCTCGCCAGCCTCCCTTCGCGCCAGCGCTTCCTCGCGTTGATGTTTGGTGAGCTTCAGCTTGCGGCCGAACCGCACGCCTCGCGCCTGAGCTCGCTTCCGGCCTTCATCAGTCCGCGCAAGGATCAGGTGCCGCTCGAACTCGGCTAAGCCGCCCAGCACCGTCACCATTAGCCTACCGTGCGGGGTCGTCGTGTCGGCCCAAGGATCGCCCAGCGACCTGAACCCCGCACCAGCCTTGCCGATCAGCGTCAAGCGTGTTGAGCAGATCGCGGGTGCTGCGCGCCAGCCGATCGAGCTCGCGTGACCAGCAGGACATCGCCAGGCCTCTAGCGCGGCCACGAGCGCCTAGCGCCTTTCGTCGGTCACCTCGCGGTGACCTCTCCGCTAAAGACCCGGTCAGCGCCTGCTGCCGCTCAGGGCTGATTGTTGAGCATCGAGCGTCTGTCCATCCGTTGATACCCGTGCGTATCCCACGATCATTTCCGTCTCTCCATTTCGTGCATGACATACGCACAGCGAAAGTGCCTGTGGCTCAGGGCCTCTCGCGCTGTGCATCAGTGCTGAGTGCTGCACACTGTCCAACCCATCGCTGCCCTATCCGCCTTAACCCTGCTGAGCACCCGTTACCGGCTTGGCCGCCCGTCACCGACTTGCTTGAGGCTCTGCCTTTCCTCCCCGGATTACGCGCAGAAGGAGGCGCAGAGGCAAGGACGGAGGCGGGCAGATTGTGGGATGGGGAGGCGGGAGAGATGGCCGTTCCTCCAACGCGCAAATCGCGGGACGCGTGGTGAGGAACGCCGGGGCCGGAAGAGCCGCCGCCTTCTTTCCGAAAAGCCCCTGCGCTTGATATCGGCGGACAATCTCCTTTGCCCGCTCGATGACCTTTGGATGCTCTCGAATGTACTGGTTGACCTCCGCGAAGACCTCACTCCTCGGGACGCTATTCACCTTCACACCCTTGGCCTGATAGCGCCGCAGAACTTCCTTCCGTGCCTCCATTCGCGCCACCACCATCACCGCACCGGCTATCCTTCCGCGCAGATCGTCGGTCATTGTTGTTCTCCGTTGGAGCAATCTTATCACGACACCGCCCGGAGCAGATAATAAAATCGCGCTGCATCGCGTTGTTTGTTTTTTGTTTGTTTGCTCCCTCGCGCCACGCCTGGCCCAACCCCCGGGGCCAAAAGTCGCTCGCCGCCGAACGCGCTATACCCCTCGCAAATTTTGTGAGAAAATTTCCGTCGAAGATACGCTGCACCTTGCCGAAGCAATGACTAGAGTGGATTGTCAGGATGGGTTATGCTTTCAGCGCCGCGTATCAAAAGCGCGGGCTGGGAGGAAATAATGGATAGCAAGCTTTATCTGACAATAGCGGCGGTGGTAGGGATCATATACGGGCTCGCCTTTGTGCTAGCTCCAGGACAGCTAGCCGACATGTACGGCATTGCGCCCGGACAGCCGAACGCCATTTTGAATGCACAATTCTTCGGGGCGGCGCTTCTTGAAATAGGCGTGGTCACCTGGTTCGCGAGAGAGTTTAGGGAGTGGTCGGCGGTGCGCGGGGTCCTGATAGGCGCGGTGGTCGGCGACGTAGTCGGCGGCGTTTTAAACATTTGGGCAAATACACACGGCCTGTTCAATTCGTTCGGTTGGTCGTCTGTGGTTGTGTACGCCCTGTTATTGCTCGGAGCTCTCTACTGTCTATTTACCGATCCGCGCAGAACGGCATAGCCAACTCCGGCGCGGCGTTTCTGGGAAGATCACCTAATGCAGGGAGGAACCTTGAAATGGCGACTATGTTTATCAGACACACAGTCTCTAACTACAATACTTGGCGCAAAGCTTACGACGATTTTGCACCCCTTCAGAAATCGAAAGGTGTAACCGCAGCCGCGGTCTACCAGGCTGCCGACAATCCTAATGACATCACTGTCACGCACGAATTCGCCACAGTAGAGGCTGCGAAGGCCTTTACCAAAAGCGAAGAACTAAAAAAGGCAATGCATAGCGCTGGTGTGGTCGGCGCTCCGACCATCTGGTTCGCCAACAAAGTATAGCTTCAGTTCCTGGGCGGCCGAGGCCAATATCGCGGCCGCCCAGCACCCCTCGCAAATTTTGTGAGAAATTTTCTGTCTTGGTGCGCCTCCGACGTCACGGCCACGCTCAACCAGGCGCTCGCGGCCTCAGGCCTTGACCACATCACGGTTACGCAGCGGCCCCGGCTTCTGAGCGACAATGGATCGAGTTACGTCGCGGGTGATCTGGGCAAGTGGCTCGAAGACAAGAACATGGAGCACGTACGCGGCGCCCCGTATCATCCACAGACCCAGGGGAAGATCGAGCGTTGGCATCAGACCCTGAAGAACCGCATTCTGCTCGACAACTATTATCTGCCTGGCGATCTCGAACGGCAGATCGACGCCTTCGTCGGGCACTATAACCATGTCCGCTATCACGAGAGCATCAACAATCTAACCCCGGCCGACGTTTACTTCGGAAGGGCCGAAACAATCATCGCTGAGCGACAACGCATCAAGCGGGCCACAATCGCAAACCGCCGCTTGCAGCATCGAATGCAGGCCGCTTAAACTCTAACCCCTGATGAGCCAGAGCCTCTCTTCTCAAAATGCCTGATCAGTCTCAAATTATCTGACGACGGACATGGCTGATCCACTCGCCGGAGCGGGGGGCTTAATGAGCGACAGTTGCCGTCAATGTCGGCAGGGCCAGTGTCACAACCGATCTTGCGCGAATTTCGTGGGGATGTCGTTCGCGGTGGAGTACAGTACCTCCACTACACAAACACCTAGGGAGGTTACGCGATGCTGTACTGTATCACTGCGAATTACACGCCAAAGGCCCTTAACGCCATGAGGGAAGACCCTAATACCAACCGCCGCGAAGCCATCGAAAAATTGGTGAATGCGGCGGGCGGCAAGTTAGTTGCTATGTATGGCACTATGTCCGACGGTCCCGGCGCGATGGCGATCTTCGAGGCCGACCCTACGGCAGGGGGAGCAATAGCGGGGACTATTGCATCATCCGATGCGGTTCAGAACGTCAAGGTGCAGCGCTTGTTCAATCGGGAAGAAGTCGTGGCCATCCGACAAAAGCGCGCGCAGATACATGCTTCCTATAAGGCGCCGGGTAAATAAACATCCAGCCAGGCAAACAACACGAGGCCAGGTCAAGTCTGAGCGATCTGAGCCAGGTTTAGGAACCCCGGGTCGCGCGGCTCGGGGTTCTTTCGTTTATAAGGCGTGACGCCGCGTGGTCGAACAGCTGAGGTTCCTCGGGAGAGGGACCATCGCTTCGCCGAACCGTCCCACACCACGACCCCGGCGCAATGACAACTCCTCGCCGCTTCCCGCCGCCTTGGACGATCGATGAGATGCCCTCGGCGGCCCGATGGAGGGGCGTGGGACCGCAAAAAGAACAAATTGCCTGTGAGACCTAATCGTTGTTCCGAAAAGGCTCCAAAAGAAATGCCAGAGCGTCGGCTTGTTCGTAGCTGAGCTTGACGGTGACTGGGATTGATTTACCTTCGACTTTGACCTCCAGGAACATTTCTACATTCTCTCCCGCGTCCCGTGCCTCGAGATGCTCCACCGCTGGAAATATGTTCGGCTCAACGCCATCAATTTTCACGGTCATCGCCACGCCTCTCGGTGCTGTATTAGATCGAGGGTATCAAGTTGCTGTAACCGATAAATGTCCTGCGCTGATGGACCGTCACTCCTATACCGAAGTACAGGCCGGCCTTTCCTTACGCACAATGGAGTGTGACGGCGCATCCGCTTTACATCACATTCATTAGGCAACCTGCGGCATCCCCATCCCCGACAAGATGCCAGCCGCTCGTTATGAAGCTAACCGTCAGCGCGTCCCCATCCACCCCGATGAACAGCGCGCGGCACGCTCGCCTAAAATGAGCGTTAGCTCAAGAACCCCGGGTCGCGCGGCTCGGGGTTCTCTCGTTTCTAGGCCTAATTGATGGGTGCAGCGTTGGCGCGCGCCTGCTATAGGGAAGTGGCGAACCGAGGGTGTGCGTCGTGCCGTCGATACGTTTCAACTGTCCGCATTGCAACGCACTATATAACGTCTTGAAAGTTGAAGTCGGGCTAGAAACCGTCAATCGCCAGGTAACTTGTCGCGCTTGCGGCGGCCCGATGCCAGGACGAGATGGGATATTCGTCCGCAAGTATTTGCTTCTGCGCGAACCGTCGCGCCGTGATGAGCGGCCGCTTCGGCGGCGACGCCGCTGATTTGCAGGGCATCATGGCCAAACAAAAGAAGCTGCGGAAAATGTTAAAGAAGTCAGCAAAGAAGGCTGCCAAGAAAGCGAAGAAGAACAAAACAAAAGTTGATAGGTCGGAGGCCAAATTGATATGAGCGCTCGGGGTTCTTTCTTTTGCGCCGTGGCGTGCTTTTCAATGCGGGCGCAAAGTGACGATTGTTTTAAGCACTCGTTGGGCCCTGGTCCGGTACTTTCGCCCGTTGAGAGCCTGGCCGCCGCGCGCGTCCATAAGGGGCGAGCGGCTTCCGCAAGAGAAAATATTTGATAACGGAACCATCGCGCGCGGGAAGGCGTCCAGCGCAGTTACGGCAGGTCACCCACTCGTCAGTAATCGTCTCTGGCCCGACTTCGACTTTGACGATATGGTAGAGTGCATTGCAGTGCGGGCAGTTGAAATGAACCCTCGTGGATTTCGCTATATGTGGCCAATTTTGTGCCCTCGGAGCTTCTTTGCGATCATTTCCTCCCCGTCAGTCAGAAACTGACAATATAGCTCGGTTGTCTTGATGCTGGCGTGTCCCAGTCGTCGTTGCAAGATGTAGATCGAGCGACGGCCGTCCTTTAGCCAGTTAACCGCATGAAGGTGGCGCAAGTCATGAAAGCGAAAGGGCCGAAAGTCGACCGCGTTCGCCTTGGCCCATTCGGCTGTGCGACGGACGATCGCCGCGAACTGGCTGGCGAAGTTCTTATAGCTTTCGCCGTCTGAATGCCAGAACAAGAGCGACGAGCTGGAGACGGGCAGGGCGCTTACCAGTTCGCCGCCGCCGAAGGGCTCAAGGTCGATGATGCGACGCTTATTGCCTTTGCCGATCACAGTGCGTTGGTTGCGCGCGCAGCCGAGGCGCTTCGACACGATGCCCTTGAGCATGGCGTCCGCCAAAAGCTTCTTCAACCTGGCGTTCTCGCTCTCCAGCCTCTTCAGCCGCTTCGCTTCCGAGACCTCAAGCCCGCCGTACTTGGCCTTCCAGTTGTAGAAGCTCGCTTCACTGATCCCGTGCTTGCGGCACAGATCGGCCGTCTTAACCCCGGCCTCGTGCTCCTTCAGGATCGCAATAATCTGCTCTTCCGTATGCCTCTTGCGCTTCATCGTCTGGTCCTTTCCCAGGGCCAGACTCCAATTCACCCTGGATCAAATCAATGGGGCAACGTCAGCCTGCAGAGAGGAACTGCATAATTGCGTCTGCGCACTCCGCGGGCGCCTCGACGGGTGCCCAGTGGCCGGTCTCCGAAAGGTGCACGACCTTCTGAGCATTGAACCTTTCGGCATAGTGGGATGAAAGGTATGGGTCTTTGTCGCCCCAAATCACGAGCGTCGGCTTTGTCGCAGTCAAGGCAAGGAAATCATCCTCCCACCCTTGGAAGTTTTCCGGGTTTGTCGCGCGATAAAGCCGCAAAACTTCCTTCTTCATGCGCGGTGTCATCAACGCCCAGGTTGCGTCGATATGTTCCTCCGTCATTCGCTTCCCAGAGCCGCGCCTGATTTCTTGGCCGAACATGGGCCAATTTATTACCGCCATCGAAAATTCACCCAGAACGGGAGTGCGCCAAACTCGCGCCCAAAAATGCCAATGGTAGTCATTAAAGAACAAGGTGTTGATCGCCACGATTCGGCGAACCGAATTTGGGTGTCTGACTGCCCAAGCAAATCCAAAAGGCCCGCCGAAGTCGTGAGCAACCAGATCGATCGGTTGTTTGATTTCGGCAGCACCCAAAAATTGCTCGACGAAATGTGCCATTCCCTCAAGCGAACGGTCGTATCCGTTTGGCACCTCTGAATGACCGAAACTCGGCAAGTCCGGAGCGATGCATCGAAATTGCGTTCCGAGGCGGCTGGCAACCCCGTCCCACATTCTGCCGCTGTCGGGATTGCCGTGCAGCAGTAGTATGGGCCGCCCGCCCCCCCATTCAGTGACGTGGATGCTTGCTGCGCCAACCGGAACTTGGCGGGTCGACTGTCGGACGGCGTTGTCGATTAACATGAAAACCGCTCAAACATCGAAATCTATCTGGGCAACGCAGAAAAGTGTACCTTGGATAAAGTATTTCCAATCAGATACTTGAGCTAGCTAGACCGTCTGCACGCCAGCACCTACCTTGTCGGAATGTCAGTAACGCGTGAGCTTAAGCGCCAGTTGAACGTAGTCGGTCCGTGCCCGCTCATTTTGTCGGCGACGGCATCATAACCGGCCAGCCGTATTTGATGCCCTTCACCATTATTCACGGCGTCGTCTCGCTCGGTGGTTTCAGACCGCGCGGGCGGCTAGGCGTCGAGCGCGCTTCTGAGCCTACCGTCGGCGGTAGAAAGAGCACTCGCTGGTGCTTACATCTATAAGCTGTATAACGTAGAGGCCACTCGAATGCCAAACGATGAAATCGCCGGTATAGTTGGAAGCGTCGTCCTTGTTACAAACAGGGATCACGAAACCTTCCGCACTGGAGAAATTATGAAGCAGGTTTCTCCGGGTTACTATTTCGTTCAGTTTGACGCCGCGGGCGGCGACGACATGCCGGAGCCGATGGAGCTGGTTGGCGAGGCGGAAATGGCATCGGTGTGTGAGAACTGCGGGGAACGTCAGTGGTCGTTCTTCCCGAGCAGGGAGCAACTCCAAAAGTATATTGCTTGGTTGGAAACTGCGGCCGAGCCGAAAATAAAGGTCGTGCCCATCAAGGATCACCCAAAGCACGTGCCACCTACCAAGGGCGAGCATTAGGGGGCTCATGCCCGAAGCCGACAAAGCGACTGACGAAATCAAGGCCCTGGAGAACAGGCGTTATCGGGCGATGCTCGACGGTGACACGGCGGTTCTCGACGCACTCTGTTCGGGTCATCTTATCTACACGCATTTGAAGGGCGACTTCGACGACAAGCGAAGCTATCTTCAGAAAGTCGGCTCGCGCTACTACACCTACCTCGAGATTACCCATCCGGCCGATCGCATCCTGGTCGTTGACGGCGCGGCACTTGTGACCGGGAGGATGACTGCAAAGGTCCGGGTCGCCGACCGGGGTATCGTGCACGTCGACAACCGCTATCTGGCGGTCTGGTTGCGCGAGCACGACGGATGGAAGTTTGCCGCCTACCAGCCGACCCCAATGTATCGACAACTGATTTCGCCAAGCTGACCTGCTTCGGAGATTTTGGCGCACGCAACCCGACGGCTTCTCGTCACTCATCGGTTGCTCCTTCATTGTATGAAGAAGCCGTCACTCCCGAAAGTGCGGAACATTCTGTACGTTATCCGCAACATCCAGCAGGCGGTGCGTTACACCGATCTGAGCCCGACCCGGTTCAAGGACTTTTGGCGTTAGCTAGGGGCCGGCGATTTTCTAGTGTGAAAGAAAAGCGACCAGAATTTGCTTCCGCCCATCACTCGACCGATCTCCCGCAAAATAAAGAATGGCACCAAAGTAACCGTCGCAATTATTCCGCCAGACGCGATTATTCCAAGTTTATCAGCGCCGATTTCGGAGAGGCCCGCAGTAACAGACATTCCATTCCATATCCCGATAAGCACATGCTCCAAGATGTGAAAACATATAAGCGTGATGCCAAACAAAAATGATTTGAACAAAATCGAATAAATAAGCGGCTTTTCGTTCAGCCTATGACCCAACTTTAGATCTTCGGCCATGAGCATGACTTTCGCGAAGATCAGAGCATTAACGATGGCAAGGCCATGAGACCGATAAGCTATCTGATGTTGCGA
>CAWKLA010000013.1:0-112910 GCA_963850245.1 uncultured Alphaproteobacteria bacterium
TACTTAGCTCAATCTGAAGCGCCGACCGGCACCGAAACGGGGGTGTATCCGACACCATGCGGCCCACTCGGAATCCTCCCGCTTCGGGTTCTGATGTGCCGTCGCGGCGCAATTGTCCGTTCGACGGCACCGCAGGAAACTGCGCCGTCGTTCACGCCAGCGCCGAATGACGTGAGCACGACCTGATCCTCGTGAGGCGGCGAGGGGCGAAACACGATACCTTTAAACTCGGGAATTTCGAGGAGGCCAACGCCGCGTTGCCGCGGATCACACCCGTGGTGGCCCGCGATGAGGGCATGCCTTGAATTGCGCTTTCGCCTGACGCATGGCGCGGCTGGTCAGGGTCGTTTTTTTGGTGACCGCACGCGCAATTGCGTGCCTTTGAGACGGGCCGCAGCGCTGGCAACTGGCCGATGCCCGGCCTCCTTTACACGCGCGCGCGGCGCTTCGCAGAAAGAGCGGTGCAGGGTGCCGACGACGTCGCGGACCTCCGACCGGGCCAGCGAGTAAAATATGTTCTTTCCCTCACGCCGGGTCTCGACCAAGCCGTCGGCACGCAGCCGGGCGAGTTGCTGAGAAATCGCCGGCTGGCGCAGGCTCAACAGGTCCTCGATTTCGCCTACGGACTTTTCTCCATCGATGAGCAGACAGAGGATCAAAAGCCGCCCCTCATGCGCCAGGGCTTTGAGGAACTCGCTCGCCTCATGCGCGCTGGCCATCATGGCGTCGATGTCGAACTGACGATTGTGTGCGGGGGACAAGCGGCGCGCAGCCATGAAGTCGTTGTTCCTACGTCGTATTCGGCGGCATATGGCACCTGTCGGGGGAAAATGCAACGCGGCCGCCCGGCAAAGCATGGGCCCGGCCGGACGCAGGGCGCCGCTGGCTTCGCCACGGGCTAGGACAGGCGCTTGATGACGAAGCTGTAGATCTTGCCGTCGACATTCGAGGCCACCAGCTCGTTACCGGTCGCACGGCAGAACGCTTCAAAATCCTTCACGGCGCCAGGGTCGGTGGCGAGCACTTCGAGGGTACCGCCCATCGCCACGTCCTTGAGCGCCTTCTTGGCGCGCAGGATCGGCAGCGGGCAATTTAGTCCTTTGGCATCGAGCAGCTGGTCGGCCATTTTCCTTCTCTCAGATGAACAGGTTGATGTCGCACTTGGTGGCGTTCTCGATGTAGGTGGCGGCTCCGCCCAGAACCGGTCCCTCGATCATGTCCTCGAGCTTGTATTCGAACAGGTCCATCGTCATCTGGCAGGCGATCATCTTGACGTCGGCTTCCACTGCCATCGCGCGCAGCTCTTCGATCGAGGCCACGCCCTTCTTTTTGATCAGACCTTTCATCATCGCCGTCGCCGCCGCGTCGACGCCGGGTATGGCCGCTACCATGTTCGGCATGCCGATGTGCATCCCGAGCATCGGCATTTCCATAGCGGCGTTGCCGAGTGGCGAGATTTTCAGGTTGAGCCTCTTCTTCAGCAGCCCCAGACCGTAGAACGTGAAAAACATCGTGACGTCGATGCCCATGGCGGCCGCCGTGGTCGCGAGGATGAAGGGCGGGTAGGCCCAATCCAGCGTGCCCTTGGTGACGATCATCGACATGCTTTTTGTATTGCTGTCATTGCTCATTGTATTGCCTCCCTTTTTAGCCCGCTGCCGCGGCGCTTTGCCGCCGTCTCAGAATTTCCACAGCACGATTGCGAGCACGAGGATCGCCAGAAAAACGGTCTCGGCGACGATCAGACCGATCGCCCGCCCGCCCACTTCCGCCATCGCCTTCAGTGAAGTCTTCATGCCAAGCGCCGCAATGGCGGTGACGAGGCACCAGCGAGAGATTTCCTTGAGGGCGGCAAGCACCGGCGCCGGAATGATGCCCAGACTGTTGACGACGACGAGCGCCGCAAAAACGATGAGGAAGCCCGGTAATTGCCGCCCGGCCTTGGTGGTGTTGTGGGCGTGGTAGACGAAGGACAGGATCACGACCACGGGCAAAAGCATCGCCACGCGCAACAGCTTGGTGAACGTGGCAACGTTGCCGGTCTCGTCGGATACACTGAAGCCGGCGCCCACGACCTGGGCGACATCGTGAATGGTGCCGCCGAGGAACACGCCGATAGCGGCATGATCGAGATGAAACAGGGCGATGATCAACGGATAGATGATCATCGCGATCGTGCTGAGTGCAGTCACGCCGATGACGGTGAAAACCGTATCACGTTCGTGGTTTTCGCCTTTGGGCAAGACCGAGGAAATCGCCAGCGCCGCCGAAGCACCGCAGATCGCCACCGCGCCTGCCGTCAGAATTCCAAACGGCCGGCTGAGTCCCACAACACGCGCGCCCACGACACCGAACAGAATGGTCAGTGTCACGGCCGCGATCACCATGACCACCGGCGTGGGTCCGAGTTTCATGATCTCGGAAATCGTGATTTGCGCGCCGAGCAAGCCGACCGCGACCCGCAGCACGCGTTTGGAAGCAAATTCAATGCCTGCGACGCAGGGCCCGTCCTGCGAGAGAAAATAGAAAGCCATGCCGAGCAGCAGCGCGAACAGCATCACCGGCCCACCGTAATGCTCGGACAGGAAGGTGGCCGCGACGGCGATGATCAGGCTGACCAGCACGCCCGGGAAATACAGCCGGACTGCGGCCAGTGCGCTGAGACTGCGGCTCATCGCAGTCGGTTTGCTATCTGCAAGCTCGGCCACCAGCGTTTGCTCCTCGTTACGCGCAGCCGGCAAAATTGTCGGCGGTCATCTTTGCTTCGTAAGGACCCGCGACCCCGGCGCCGGGAATGAGAGCGGCTTTGGCTGTGGCCCAGTCCTTGGGGCGAACCTTCACCATCCAGCCCGCACCATATGGCGCGTCGTTGGCGAGCTTGGGCGTGCCAGTCAGCGCGTCATTGACTTCAACGACTTCGGCATCGAACGCGATCTTCGCCGGACCGACCCATTTGCCGGATTCGACGGTGGCGCATGACTTGCCGCCCTGCACCGTCCGTCCCGCTTTCTTGGCCGTAAACGCGACGAGTTGGCCAGCCATAGCGGCGGCAACAGCGGTCATGCCGAGCGTGACCGTGCCGTCGGGATTTTCGCGGTACCAAATATTGTTCTCGACGTCATAGAGAAGCTCGTCGGGAAGCTGGCACCCGCGGACAATGGGCATCTCATTCTCCTTAAAAATTTAGCTCGGCTTCTGGCCGCGTGTTTGTCTCGTTCTGGCGAAGCGGCCGCGAGGAGCAACAAAACTCGCCGAGACCTGCGACCTCGAGCTTGCCGCCGATGAAGAGCGCCAGATGCTTTGCGACCATGGCCCCGAGGCGCAGCCGCCGTGCCGTGTCGGAATGCACCGGATCGAAGCAAACAAGGTTGCGGTAATAGACCAGTTCACGGCAGGTCTCGCGGCAGGCGTTGAAACTCGCATCGCCCCGGGCGCCTTGGCGATGAAGCGCCAGCAGGCGGAATCCTTCGACTGCCCGCCTCGTTGGCGCCTTGCCATGCGCAGCGAGCCAGATCTCCAGAATGGTTTCGCCGATGCCCACAAGTTCGTCGGCAATAATCACAGCCGCAGCGACCAGAGCGGCATCAGGCGACGCCACGATGCCGTCGAGACGTGCGGCGATCTCGTCCAGGCGGTTGTCGCTGGAATGCGCCATCAGCCCAGCCCCTTCGCGCGCAGCAAATCGGAAGAGTCGGAAAAATTCTCATGCACGCCGACCTTGCGGGGCGAGAGGCCAAGCGCAATGCCGAGCAACTGCGTGAAGTAGAGAATTTTGACCGAGGTCTTGCGGCCAAGAACCTTCTCGGCGCGCACCTGATGCATTTCGAGTCCGGTGTGGCAGGTCGGGCATTCCGTCGCGATTACGTCGGCACCGCAGGCTTCCGCGGTGGTGAGGAGATTGAGCACGAGCTTGGTCGATGTATCGCTGTCGGAAAGGGTATGCGCGCCGCCGCAGCATGCCGTCTTGAGCGGATAGTCGACGTTCTCGGCGCCGGCCGCAGCCAAAAGGTCGTCCATGAAATGCGGCTTGGCGGTGGATTCCGAGCCCGGCCCCTGGTCTTTCTCGGGGAAGATGTGGCGCGGTCGCGTGTACATGCAGCCGTAGTAGTTGGCGACCTTGAGACCCTTAAGCGAATTTCGCACGCGCGCCTTCAGGCCTTCTTCGCCGATCGTCCGCTTGATCCAATCGAGCGCGTGGATTGTCTCGACTTTTCCGGCCTCGTAGGTCGCGTGTCCGGCTTTGCGCGACAGTCGCTCATTCACTTCGCGCGAAGGGCTGTCGTGCGCGAGGTCGTATTCGGCCTTTTTCAGATTGTGGTAGCAGCCGTTGCAGGGGGCCATGACCGTATCGAAACCCATCTCTTCTGCGATCGAGAGATTGCGCGCCGAGAGATAGGTCTGCAGCTTGGGGTCGATATTCTTGACCTCCATGGCGCCGCAGCAATTCCAATTCTTCAGTTCGGTAATCTGGAGACCGAGCGCCTTGCCGAGTTCCTTGGTGGAGCGGTTGTAGGCGTGGCCGGTGCCTTCCAGCGCGCAGCCCGGATAGTACGCGACTTTTTTGTAGTTGCCGCTCATCACTCCGCTCCCTGCACATGCACGCCCAAGGCACGGCGATCCGCAGCCTTCCGCTCGTCTACATACTCGGCGATGGCGGCGCGCGCTCCGCCCCAGCCACGGGTCCGCGGATGAAAGAGCGTCGCGAACCCGAGCTTCATCAGCAGGCTGATGGGAAGCCGGCTCGCCAGGCCACGCACGAGCGCGACCAGCCAATCCTGAAAAAGCGGCTGCTTGGTGCGGGCGAAGAACTCGCGCAGCACGGCGCCGTCCTCGATCTTGCCGGTATCGAAGACCTGTTCCGAAAACGCCTCATCGAAGATCATCGACGGCTTTTTCTCGGTATGGCCCTTGAGTTCCAGCCAATGCGCCGTCGCCTTCATCACGCCTTCCGGATTGACATCGCGGGGACAGGCGTAGGTGCATTTGTTGCAGGACACGCACTGCCAGATGATGTCCTTGTCGCGCAGCAGTTCCTCTTCGAGCCCAATGCGGATCAGATAAATCCAGTAGCGCGGGTTGAAGTCGGAATTGACCGCGTTGACCGTACAGGAATTCGTGCACGAACCGCATTGCCAGCAGCGGTGGATGAACTCACCGCCGGGAAGCGCGGCGATTTCTTCCTGCATCTGCTCGTTATAGTCGGTGATCGCCCGCGAGCGGATGAAGGTGCTCCAATGGCCGGAAACGTCGACACCGTCGATCACGAGCTGGTCGTGCGTGACCAGATTCTCCGGACGGATCAGCGATTTTTCGTGAATGGGCATCGCCGTTTCCTACGAGGACGCGAGCCGGCGCGGCTCGCCCGGCACGTATGCTTCGCCGTCGACGAGTTTCAGCCGCGTGCGGCCGGTTTCACTGTCGACGGCATCGAGGCCGAGCAGGCGACGGGTGTGCGCCATGCCGTTGCCCTTTTCTCCACCGCAGAAGTCCGCGTGCAGGTACTGGCCGCCGGTATCGTTGATGTAGCCCGCATAGATGTGTGCGCACAGAAGATCGACATAGAGCGGTAGATCGCGGAACGCGCCGTTGCCGCGGAGGAACTCCTCAAGCTCTTCACGCAACGTCGCGAAGGTCATGAGATCGTCGGCGATCGGGATGGTCCCGATTTCGGAGGCATCGCTATGCCAGACCTCGCGCAACACGCCGGTATTCACGCGCGCATCCCACATCCAGCGCGTCATCAGCGGATAACGATCGGGGGCCGTGAAATGCAATATTTCGGCGGCGAGATCGCGTGTCCAGCGGTGGGCGCGATCGTCCGGAAAGCTTTCCACGAACTGCCCAAGCCTTTCGTTCGCTGTCTCCGGCCTGTCGAATTCGGCAAGCAGCGCTTCGATCCTCCCGCGCATCGCATCGAAACCGTTGGCGGCGAGCCACGCGCCGATGCGCCGGCGCACCGGCGTGACGAATGCGGCCAGATCGTAAAATTCGGTCTCGGTCAGTTCCGCGGCCCGGGCGCCTCCGAGAATCTCTTCGAAAAACGAAGCCTTGAGCGCCAGCGCGCCGACATAGCGTTCCACGCCGCCGGTTGTCTCGGCCGACTCGATCAGATTCTCGAAGGCCGCGCGCAGCTTCGGCCCTGACAAATCGAGCACCGGCCGCGGCGCGGCCACCGATTGCTGTTTGCGTCCGCCGATCGCGAAAATCATTCCGCCGCCTCGTGCATGATTGCTTGTGCACGCACGAATGCCAGCGCCGCCATCGCGGCCGACTGTCCTTGCGCGATCGAATCGTCGATCGTTTCCGGGCCGGTCGCGGCGCCGGCGACGAAGATGCCCGGCCGCGACGTCGCCGACATGCCGGAATAGCTCGGTGCCTTGGCGATGTGCCCGTGCTTCTCGAGTTTGACGTCGAACACCGCCGACAGCGTCATGTTATCGACGTTCGGATCCATTCCGATCGCGTGGACAACCATGTCGAACGGGATGGTGATCGGCCGCTTCACCAGGGTGTCCTCGCCCTTCACGACCAGACGTTTGCCGTCCGATGTCACTTCGGCTATGCGGGCCTTGATGTATTTGACCTTATGCTTCTCCTGGCTCTCCCAGTAATAAAGGTCCTCATAGAGTCCGAACGTACGGATATCCATGTAGTAGATGTAGACGCTGCATTTCGGCAGCTGCTCGCGAATCTCCATGGCGAGATTCGACGACACCGTGCAGCAGATTTTCGAGCACCACTCGCGCCCGATCTGCCGGTCGCGCGAGCCGACACACAGCAGGATGGCGACGCGTTCCGGTGCGCGGCCGTCCGATGGACAGCGCACGCCCTTGCCCGACGAGAACATTTGTTCGACCTGCGTGGTGGTGACGACGTCAGGATAGGTGCCGAAGCCCCATTCCGGCTTGTTGACGGAATCGAAATGCGTAAAGCCGGTACAGAGAATGACCGCGCCAACATCGAGCTTGTCGCCGTTCGAGAGAGTGGCGTGAAAATCGCCGGGCGCACCCGCCAGGCTTTTGACCGTGGCGTTGAGATGCACCCCGATCAGGTCGCTTCCCTCGACGCGCCGGACCATGCCGCCGATGGCGTCCTTCGCCCATTCGCCGGACGGCACCAGCTTGGCGTAGCCCGACAGGATCGGCGCGCCGCCAAGCCGATCGACCTTGTCCACCAGCACGACGCGCTGCCCCATCGCGGCGAGCGCGTGAGCGGCCGACAAACCGGCCGGGCCGCCGCCGACGATGAGTACCGGCTTGCTCATTTCGCCGCTCCTGCTTGCGCCGTGATCGCCGCGGGTTTCACGTAGCCGGGCCCCGACGTGATCGCTCGCTTGGGGTCGTACAAGGTCTCGATTTTTCCGCCGGCCACTTCCGTGAGATACGCCTCGAATTCGACCTTGGCCTTCTGCCAATCGATGCCCAGCTTTTCGAGCAGCCCCTCGAACGGCGAGGCGTGCCAGTGCAACTGCGCAAGCTTGTAAGGATGAGCGCCGAGTGCAAGCGCGGCGAATTGGCAATCCGCCATGATCGGCAGCGCATACACCTTGTCCACCGCCTTGCCGATCCACTGATTCTTGTCGAGCGTGGTGATGCAGCCGGTGTCGTGGCCGATCATCACATCGGCCTTTGCCTCGTCCACCGCGACCTTGATCTTGCGATCGATGGCATACGAGCGGGTAAACTCGCGCTCGCCAATGATGTGGCGAAAGCCGAAGCCGCAGCAATCGTACCAGGTGGAATAGTCGACAACCTGCGCGCCAAGAGTTTGCATCAATCCGGTGGAGACGGCGACGCGGTTTCCGTCCATCACGGTGTCGTCGTAGATTACGTCCTCAGGCACCATTTTGTAGACGTGGCAGGCCGGGTGGACTGTGGCGCGCAACCCGCTGCAATCCACCACCTGATGCTCGCGGATGCGGTTGCGCATCACGTGCAGCCATTCGGAATAGTGGACGATTTCTTCCGGGATCAGGAGCTTGCCGTCGATGAGGCGGCCGAGTTTGCCGAGAATTCTTTTTTACTTCCTCGCGCAACTGCGCAGAGTGCATCAGAAAGATGCGCATCTCCTTGTAATTGCCGAACGAGGTGCCGCAATGCACCAGCGGGTAATAGCTGCCCAGAGGCAAGCCCTGCGCCTTCGCCGACACATAGGCCTGGTGGAAATTGCGTAGAAACACGGCCGCGAGACTCACGACGTTGCCGATGCCCGAGCCGTGATAATTCCAGGCCGTGCACGACGTCTGATCGGTTTCATCCAGATAGGCGACGTCGAGCTTGTTCATCAGCCACATCACGCTCGACGGATAACCGGGGATGTTGCCGCATTGCCCGCACGACTTGTGATGCCAGAGACTGTTGGTCGGAATGCGCTTTTCCCAGCCGTAAAGCGTCCGCGCCATGACCGGAGCGTGGCGGTCGTCGATGCGATGAACGACGATCTCGCCGTCCTTTTCCAGTTGCCACATGGCGTCGCGGACATCTTTGACCCGCTCCTTGTTGGTCAGCATCGAGCGGCGGTCTATCCTGGTCTCCACCCAGGCGGTCGCGGCGCGCGCCTCGGTCGGGCTGAGGTTCGACGGGCGCCATTCGGCGCCGAAACCCGTGAAACCGGGTTGGCCCTCGTCGGGTTTTTCCAAGGCTTCCTCCTTCGTGCGCCGCGGAGCTCACTCCCCGGCGTCTTGGTCCTGCTCTTCTTGTTCTTCGAGCCACTCGTTGTATTCGTCGCGCTTCTCGTCCATCACGTCGCACACGACATCGAACAGGTTTTCATCCACCTGTTCGAGCTGATCGAGAACGCCGGTCGCCTCCCAGATGGTGTAAAGCTCGACCGACGTTTTCAGGTTCACTTCCCATGCAGTGTCCATGGTGTGCATGGTCGGCACCGGGATCGCCTTGCGCAGCACATTGAGCGGCGCGTCGACCTTGGTCACGTTCGGGCCCCAGTCGGGAAAGGCGTCGCGCGTGATCATGTTCGGTGCGAGCTGATTGCCGGTCGAGATCACCTTGAGGAGAACCCGCGAGAACGGCCGCAAGGCATCCTTGGCCGACTGCATGCTGTGTTTGATCGCGACTTCGCGCATGATCATGACGAGGCCGCCAGGCGAATTGCCGAACGGACAGCGCGCGGCGCAGGTATAGCATTGGGCGCAGGCCCAGATCTTTTCCTGCATCGCGTCGTAAATGCCTTCGAGATTCTCCGTCCACAGCAGCTGCACGATTTCACGCGGCGAGTAGTCGTAGTAATGCGCTGATGGACAGGTGGCGGTGCAAATCCCGCAGTTGAGACATCCGTGGAGCTCGTGATCGTAGAGCGCATGCGAGCGGATATCGTCGAAAACATCCTCGAGCTTTTCGTAGGAGACGACCGGCGTATTCGAGAGCGGATCGCCGATCGGCACGGGTTCTGTGCTCATGGCCTTCTCGCCCTCGCTGCGATCAGTACGTCAGTACGCGTGCACTGTCGTCTTCCATGACCTCTTCGATCACCTTTGCGCCGCCCACGATGCCTTCGCATTCGGGAATCAAATCCGCCTCGGTCATGTCGAAGAGATCGAGGTTGGGCGAGCAGCAAAAGAATTTGACGCCGGCACCGTGCGCGTCCTTGATGAAGTCATAGACAGTCTTCGGCGAGCCCGGCTTGACGACCAGCTTCTCGGCGACGCCCTTTTTCATCAACTGGCCGGCAGTGGCGGTGCAGACGACCTCGACCTCATAGTCCATCGCCGCAGCAACGGTTGCCTGAAAGAATGGCGCACCAAGCTCCTCACCGTTGCGAGGATCAGTATTGACCATGATGATGATGAGCTTTTTCGCCATTTTCCCCGGCGTCCTCCTCAAAACACTCCGCCGCGCACAAGCGACTTCATTGATCTAGGTCAATGTTGCGGTGCAGTGGTCGCCTCAGCATTGGCTCGAACGGCAACTACATATTCGAAATATTGAATGAATGCCAGAGGTAAAATAGAAAAATGTGAATATGTCGCCGGCGCGCTCGGCAGACGCTAGGTATTTGGCTCCATCAAACGGGTTACGTTGATCAGGCCGACCATGATCGCAGCCAAGGCGGCGGCAATTTCGCCCTGGATCGCACGCATGCGCTCGAGCATTTCCACCGTTCCTTCAGGCGCTTCGTCGAATTCCATGATGAGGTCTTCGATCATGGCTGACTTGACGCCGGGATGGCCGGCAAAGCCGAAGCAATTGGCACCGATCTGAAAGAGGAATGGCTCATCGTCGCCGGCAACGGCCAAAACCGTGGCGCTGCCCGGCAAAACCGGTCGATCGCGCATGTAGACGACGACCGGAAAAGTTTGTGGCAAATGCCCTCCAAGCGCGCCAGAAACGACGCGACGGGCGTTTTCGACAATCATACGAAGTGGCCTTTCCTCTGCGCCACCGCCGGCGGCGCTGGCGAGGATGCAAGAACCTACGCCGATTCCGAGAACCGGCAGTCCGCGATCAAGAAAGTCCCTGGTCAGGCGCAATTCGGGGCCGAGCGTCGGGATCAGATTGCCGCTGACGATGCCTTTGGCTCCTGCGCCGAGTAGCACCAGACCGTCGAATTCTTCGGCGCTCGTGGGAACCTGAACACCGGGCGCGAACGGCCGACAGTAGCGGAAGCGGATATTGCGGCTTTCGAGATGGTCTTCCAGCAGACCGAGGTATTCGGCCTCAACATGCTGGAGAACACAAAGCGTTTTCATCGCAAACATGCCCCAGCGCCGTCGCCCGCACGATACACTAGCGCAGCGTTCAAAAAACATATAGTAATTTTCGAATATGAAAAGCTGACGATCAAAGAGCAAACGGGGAAACGATGGCCTGGTTCGAACTGCTCAAGGAGATCGAACCATTCGACGAGCTGCCATTCGACCGGTCGCTGGTCGAATTGCTGGAGGCGGCCGCTGGCGAGCGGCCTCTCGGGGTCCTGCGCTTTTTCACCCCGACCTTCCGCTCATACGAGAGTGAGGAATTGAAAGGCTGCGGCAAGGCAAGCTTCCCGGCATTTTCGATCACCGGCGGCGCCTGCGCGCTCAATTGCGACCATTGCCAAGCCAAAATCCTCGACCCGATGATCGCCGCCACAAACCCGGCCGAGCTTGAGCACAAGGTGCGCGATCTGATCCTGCTCAAGGACCTGCGCGGCTTCCTGCTGTCCGGCGGATCCAACCGTCGCAACGAAGTGCCGTATGAGCGATACTATCCGACCATCGAAAAGCTCAAGCGCGAGTTTCCATATCTGCGCATCGCCGCGCATTCGGCCCTGCTGGACCAGCGCGGAGCGAAGCAGATGGAAGCCGCCGGGATCGATGTGGCGATGACGGACGTGATCGGCTCCCAGGAGACCATACGCGACGTCTACCATCTCGATCGCCCGGTCGCCGACTTCGAGGCGACGCTTGCGGCGCTGAGCGCGACTTCGATGGAAGTCGTACCCCATATCGTGATCGGGCTTCATTACGGGCGGCTCCTCGGAGAGCAAACTGCCCTCGACATGGTGGCGCGGCATCGCGTCGCCGCCCTGGTGCTGGTAGTCGTCACGCCGATTTATGCACCGGCGGACAAGCCGTTTGCGACGGTTTCGACCGACGACGTCGCCAAGGTTTTTGTTGCAGCGCGCAGTCGCATCCAGCGCGCGCCGGTACAGCTCGGCTGCATCCGGCCGCCCGGACGCCACAAGCTGATCACCGACGCGTATGCAGTCATGGCCGGATTCGACGGCATCGCCTATCCGGCAGAAGGAATCGTGGCGCTGGCGCGCGCCATTGGCCGCCCGATCGAGCAAGAGCACGCGTGCTGCTCCATCGCGCTGAACGGCTTGGGCAGCCGGCACGCCTGCGCCGCATAAGGAGACGCATGTCGCTCGAAACGCCAGACGTACTTGTGGTCGGGCTCGGCCCGGCGGGCAGCCGCGCCGCTGCGGTGGCGGCCGCCGCTGGCCTCAACGTCATTGCCCTGGAGCGGCGCAAGACTGCCGGTTCGCCCGTGCAATGCGCGGAGTTCGTGCCGGGCTTGATCGAGCACGATGTCCCCGCCGCACGTGCCGTGACGGTGCAGAAAATCGGCCGGATGTTGACCTTTGTCGGCGAGCATCCACCGCAGGCTGTCGCTCATTTTCAGGGGCTCATGATCGATCGCGGAGCGTTCGATCGTTTGTTGGCGCAGGAAGCGGCGCGTAACGGCGCCGAATGCCGCTACAGCGAAACGGCCTTGTCCATTGATGCCGACGGTACGGTGACGACATCGATTGGCGCACGCTTGCGTCCGCGCGTGCTGATCGGCGCCGACGGTCCTCGCTCGCGGGTCGGCGCGGCGGTTGGGCAAATCAATCGCGAACTCGTCGATACGCGGCAAGTCACGGTGCCGCTGATACTGCCGCACGATGCGACCGACGTTTTTCTCAGCGCGGATTATCGCGGCGGCTATGCGTGGCTATTTCCCAAGGGGGCCGTCGCCAATGTCGGGCTTGGCGTTTCCGTAGAGTCGCGGCGAACGCTCAAGCCACTACTCTCCGCACTTTGCGACAAGCTCGCCGACCAGCGGCGCATCGGCACACGAGCCTTGACGCTTACCGGTGGCGCCATACCCGTCGGCGGGCGTTTGCATTCGATCGGCTTTCTCGGGGGAACCGCCGTCCTGTTGGCGGGTGACGCAGCCGGCCTCACCAACCCGGTCACCGGTGCCGGCATCGCTTCCGCCGTCCAGTCGGGAACACTCGCCGGACGGGCGGCGTCGGACTTTCTCGGCGACTGCGCGGGTGCGATCGAGGGTTACGAAGAAGAGCTTGGCGACATCTTCGATGCGGCGCTCAATCGCGCGCTGCGCCGTCGGCGCGAAGTGCTGGCCCGCTACGCCGGCGGCGACCGGCCTGACGCGCGCGCGTTGGGCGACGGCTGGATCGCCTCGCCGCAATATTGGGCCGCGTGAAGGCCGCTTGCAAATGGAGAGAGCGCGATGAGTTGCCTCGAAATGCCGCGCGGTCCGGTGCCGGATTTCCTCGGCGAGAAGGATCGCACTTTCAACGACGCCGAAGCGATGCGGCCGCGCGCACCCTCGCCAGTGCCGGCCGACGCGCGCAATGGCGCACGGGTGAAAGCGCAAGGCCCGCAGCCCGCAGGGCTTTATCGGCCCAACGACAATGTGCTCACACCCAACATGCGCTCGCCCGACTATGTGCAAATGTCGACGGCGGCTGCCATTACGCTCGGCGTGATGGGCGGCTACATGCACCGCACCGGTTGCACGCACTGTCTCAATCTGCTGCTCACGTATCCGGAAGGCTGTCGCGCCAACTGCGCTTATTGCGGTCTCGCGCGCCACCGGGAGGCTGAGCGCAACTACGCCGACCGCAATTTCATCCGCGTCGATTGGCCGGCGGTGCCCTACGACCAGGTGATCGACATCGTTGCTTCAGGCGGCGATCGCGGACGTTTTCATCGCATGTGCATCAGCATGATCACGCATCCGCGCTCCGACGCGGACACCAGGATCGTGCTCAAAAAGTGGGTCGAGCGGATCAAGCACGTACCGGTCTCGATCCTCTCCAATCCCACCACGATGACGCGGCAGGACGTCCAGGAGTTGAAAGACCTCGGCGCCGAAATCTTCACCGTCGCGCTGGACGCCTGCAACCGCCAGGTGTTCGATCGCACGCGCGGCTCCGGCGTGCAGTCGCCGCACAGCTGGGACAAATACTGGGAAATTCTAAGCGCCGCCGCTGAAATATTCGGACCTGAGCGTTTTGGCGCACACCTGATCGTCGGCATGGGCGAAAGCGATCATGATGTGCTTACGCAGGTGCAGAAAATCCGCGACCTCGGCGGCCATAGCCATATGTTCGCGTTCTTCCCCGAGCGCGGCTCGTTGATGGATCATTTGCCG
Source organism: uncultured Alphaproteobacteria bacterium (assembly GCA_963850245.1). Lineage (GTDB taxonomy): Bacteria > Pseudomonadota > Alphaproteobacteria > Rhizobiales > Xanthobacteraceae > BOG-931. Next base: position 13,884 of record CAWKLA010000013.1, read on the forward strand.
CCGGCGCCGCGTCCGCAGTGGCGGCGCATCCAGCTCGCGCGCTACCTGATCGACTATCGCAATCACAGGCTGGAGCGCATGCGCTTCGACGACGGCGGCACACTGACCGACTTCGGGTTGCCGCAAGACGAGATCGACGCGGTGATCGATGCCGGTACGGCATTTCGCACGTCCGGCTGCCCCGGCAACGAAGCCAGTGACGTGTCCGCTTGCGATCGGCCATACGGTGATTTCCCTCCGCGCGACATCGCGTCCTATCCGTTTAGGCTCAATCGCAGCGACATCCGCAAGGCGCGGCGGCAGATTGACGCCGGCATGCGCGACACTCGCGCACCTGCGAGCGACCGGTAGAACAGCAAAAGAGCTCGAGATGTCGGCTACGGACAAACAATTCCGGGTCATCTCCACCGGGCTGCGCGGCGGACGTGCCAACATCGCCTTCGACCAGGCACTGATCGAGGCCCGGCGCGACGGGAAAATTCCCGACACAATCCGGTTTCTGCGCTTTCGTCCCTCCGCCCTGATCGGTATCCATCAGTATCTAAGCCATGAGCTCAAGCTCGATTACTGCAACGCACACGGCATCGAGACCGTGCGGCGGATTACCGGCGGCGGCGGGCTTTATTTCGACGAAGGGCAAATCGGCTGGGAACTTGTCTTCGATCGCGCGACCTTGGGCGTCGTTGACCTCGCCGAAGTGACCCGGCGGATCTGCGAGGCGGCGGCGCTCGGCCTCCAGAAACTCGGTGTGCCGGCGCACTATCGGCCGCGCAACGATATCGAAGTCGACGGCCGCAAGATCAGCGGCACTGGCGGCTTCTTCGATGGCAATCTTATTTTCTACCAGGGCACTTTGCTGATCGACTTCGATCCGGCGAAGATGCTCGCCTGTCTCAATGTGCCGGCGGAGAAACTCGCCAAGCGGGCCATCAACTCGGCAGCACAACGCATCATCACGATGCGGGAAGTGCTGGGCGGCGCTTTGCCCGATCTCGAGACCATTTGTCGAGGTCTCGTCGCCGGATTTGCCGATGGCCTCGGGATCAATCCGAGCTGGGGCGAGATCACCGACTATGAGGAGGAATTAGCAGCGCGTTTGTTCCGCGAGGAGATTGGAACCGATGCCTATGTCGCGATGCTGGATGCGGCGCCCGCGGACGACGCCTTCGTTAGCGCTTCGCTGACCGGGCCTGGCGGCAGCGTGCGCGCCGATATTCGGCTGGAAGGCGCGCACCGCGACCGCATCCGCGAAGCGCTCATTACCGGGGACTTTTTCGTAACCCCACCACGCATCGTCCTCGACCTCGAGGCATCGTTGCGCGGCCTGGACGTTGCCGCCGCCGGCGAAGCAGTGGAAAGGTTCCTTGATCGCACTCCGGCCGATTTTCTCAGTCTGACCGCGGCCGATTTTCGCCGAGTAATCGAAATGGCATTGAGCCGGCGCAACGTCACTGCCCGCGCGGGTTAACGAGTAAGAACAAAGGGCGCCGGCCACGCCAATCCAGGGGCGGAGAACGCGGCGACAATGTCGGCTTCCCAGGCTTCGCCGCCGGCGGCGATCGCCTGCCGCAGAGCTTCGGTTTCGACAAGGCGGCGAACCGCACTCAGATCACGGAAATCCTCGATCGACGCCGCCGCGACACGAAAGCCGCGTTGTCCTTCCGCCGTCACCAGTGCTTCGCCGAGGAGGCGCGTCAACGCCTCGCGGATGGTACTGCCGCTCACCTTGCGGCGGCGCATCCAGGCGGCCTCCTGGTCGAGCCACTGAACTCGTTTTGGGTTGGGCCAGCGCCCCAACCGGGCGTCGCCTGGTTCAGTCCTGCCGCTCCCACCTTGCCGCTGGCCGCGGCGGCAAGATCGGACTGCCCGCAGCCCCGGACGGGTCCCCGGTCTTGGGTCGGCGCGCGGCCTTAAGCTTCCATTCATTTTCCGCGGTATCGTCACCTTTTCGGACTCAATTTCGCCCGATAGTCGACGTTTCTATCTGTGCTAGGATCGGGTCACTTTCCTGGGGACATTCAGTGGCGGGTACGGGTTCCTACTTCTCGCGTATTATGGTGAAGTCCGTCGAGATCATGGCCGCGGCGGTTGCGACCACCGTCAGCGGGTACCTGATCGCGCACTTCAGCGGTTACCTTACTCCTCCGGTGTCGCCGCCGGCTGCCGTCCAGGTCGCTCCGAGCACTGCCACCGCGAGCCAGCCCGCGCAGCCGGTCCAGGCGTCCGTTTCCAGCCAGCCAAACGTGCCTGCGTCCGCCGATCTCGGACAGCCGCGCGTCGTGCCGGCGCAGGAAGCCGCGCCGTCGCCGCCGGCCCGCTCGACCGTGAGCGCGGCGCCGACGGTCACGCCGCGCAGGCGGGGCGCGACCGATACCGGCGCTGCCGAGACCAAGTCGCGCGATGCGGAAACCGTCGAATCCCGGGTCCGCGCCGCCCTCGCGAAGGTTGATTCCTCGCGGTCCGCGCAGCCGGCGGTGACGCCGCGTCACGCCGATATTTCGCCCGGATCGCATAGCGTCGCCCCGTCGCGTCCGGCCGATGTCTCGCCAGCGCCGCCTGCGGTCGCGCCCGCTCGCGCCATCGAGAATGCTCCCGGGCCGGTGGCCGCCAGGCCACAAGCCGTCGATCCCGGCACGGCCACAAACCCGCCGGCGCGCGCCGTTGACCCCGTCACCGTCAGCTCTGTGCCGCGCGCCGCCGATCCGCTACCGCCGCCCGCGCAGCAGGCTCCGGCCCAGTCCGAGCCGCTCACGACGGTCGAGATAAAGTCGCGGCCCATCGCTTCGGTCGATGCGTCGCCGCCGCCGCAGCCCGCGCCGGCGGAGGAGGAAGAGGACAAGGGCATCATCTCCGCGATCAAGAAAATTCCGGACTTCCTGCGATCGGACTCGCACCCGCCCACGACCGACGCGCCGCGCCCGCCGATGCCGGTGGGTGACTAGGGCGTCCACTCATAATCCGTCCTAATGTCGGGTTGGCCTCGAAAGCGGACATGCAACGTGCGCCTTGTGATGTCCGCTGCATGCCGATCGCGTCGTTTCCACGCCGCAACCTACTGCAGCACTGCGCGCAGTTCCCACCCGGTTATGCGCTGCGCCACACACACCGCGAGCAAGCTGGTGACGGGTCGGGTCTTAGCGAGTTAGGATAAGCCAATGCGAAAGTCCTGGTGCCTCTCCCTCCTTGCGCTTGTCCTGCTGCTCCTCGCCGCTCCCGCGCTGGCCGCGCCATGCGGCGGCGACTTCAACGCGTTCCTGGCCGCGATCGCGCGCGACGCGCAGGCCCAGGGCGTCTCGCGCGCGGTGATCGACCAGGCCTTCGCTGGCCTGACGCCCGATCCCGCCGTCCTTGCCTTCGATCGCCGCCAGCGCGGCATGTTCCACGCCAAGACCTTCGAGCAATACGCCGCCACCCGGGTTATCCCGGCCCGCGTCAACCGCGCCAGGAAATTGATGCAGGTGCACGCCGCGCTGCTCGCGCGCATCGAGCGGCAATTCGGCGTGCCCGCGGCGGTGATCGTGGCGGTCTGGACGCTGGAAACGGACAACGGCACCGGCGACATGGGCAAGCTGCCGGTGATCCGCACGGTGGCGACGCTGGCGCATGATTGCCGCCGCACCGATCTGTTCCAGCGCGAGCTTATCGCCGCCCTGCAGATCGTCCAGCGCGGCGACCTGCCGATGCGCGATCTCGTCGGCGCCTATGCCGGCGAGATCGGCCAGACGCAGTTTCTGCCATCGTCGTACATCAAGTACGGCGTCGACTACGACGGCAACGGCCATGTCGATCTGCGCCATTCCGTTCCGGATGTGCTGGCCTCGACCGCTAATCTGCTCAAGACCAACGGCTGGCAGGCCGGCGCGCCGTTTACAGCAGGCACGCCGAATTTCGAGGTGGCGATGCGTGAGTGGAATCACTCCGAGGTCTACCGCAAGACCATCGTGTTGATGGCGCAGCGGCTGAGCGGCGGGTGAGGGTGCACGCGACGGGTCCCGATGACGCCAAGGGTCAAAAAGCGAAATCGCCGGACATGAGCCGCACGTCTCCTTAGGGAGCAACAGCCGACCTAAATCGGACACCGCGCGAGGTCGGAGGCGTCCCAGTCTGCGACAACGTGTGCTGAGCGACACCCGCGTGAGATGCTATCGGCATTCTTGTTTGCGTGCATGCTCAGGAATCTCATCGTGCCTCGACGTTGAGCGGCTTAACGAGCTGCACCGTGTAATCGCGAAACCCGCCGGAGCGATAGAAGGCGTGGGTAGCTTCATTGCGCACCAGCACGCCGACCTTGAGTTGTTTGGCACCGAGTTCGCGCGCAAATGATTCGGCCCGCACCATCAGCTCCCGGCCAATGCCGCGGCCCCGATTTGATGCTCGCACGACCAAATCCGAAATATACGCATAGGGCTCGTGGCCGTCGTCGGCTGACGGGGGTACTTTCGCCAGGACGCAGACGAACCCAACCACTGCCCCGTCCGCCTCAGCGAGGAATATGCGCCCGCTATTCTCTGCGCAACTCCTAAAGACCTCCGCCAGGTAGGGAACGGCCGCCTCGTCGGGTGCGGGCAATCCAGGCTCGAAGCTTTGCTCCCAGGCCTGTAGCTCGACGAAGGACGCGTGCAGTGCCGGATAATCCGCGGTCGGGTCGTATTCGCGAATGAGGACCATATTAAAACCCATAGGAAAGAAGGGTCGCGCGATGCATTCAATCTGGCCCAACACGCGGAATGGACCGAGATGGATCATTAGCGCCTATTCGCGCTGCTAAAGATCCACCGCTTCGTCGCACACCGCAGACGCGCGACCGACATTGCCGCGACTTCGGCGAACTGCCAAAAGCGCAGAAATCGCAACGGGACCGACGATTTCCCGCTCGGCGCAAATGGCAGTGGCTGGAGCCTGCAATTTTGCGCTGCCGTCACCTCGACGCCGGGCGACCTCTACAACGTTACGTAGGACAGGTTTATCGGACGGCATTGCTCGCAATTTTCTTTATTGCCTGACGCGCGCAGTCGGAGCTCTTGTTCGCGCTGTCATATGTCGAGCGACGTGATCGATAGCCATGTCGAGCGACAGTTCTAGCGGGCGACTCGAATGGGTCGTCTTGGCCAGAAGCAGCCCGCCCTCTACCGCGCTGAGGAGTGCGAGAGCTAGGTCGTGCGGATCGACCGAGGCGCTAAGTTCGCCGCGCTCCCGCATCTTGGCGAGCCCATTTTCGATGCGGTCGCGCCAGTTGGAAAAACCGTCGGCAAGGCGCTTTCGCGCCGGCTCCGAATCATTGGCGAGTTCGCTCGCGAGAGATCCCAACGGACATCCCTTGCCCTGCGCGGCCTTATTGAGCCGAAGGATGGCGTTGCGCCAAGCTTTGAGGGCAGGCAGCGAATCCAGCGCGTCCAGATGCGGCCGCTGCGCGCCGAGAACGCGCTCGGTCTGTAGGGAGATCACATCCAGTACCAGCGCATCCTTATCCGCGAAGTAGTGGTAGAGCTGCGATTTGCTCACGCCGCTCGCCGCCATCACCTCGTCGAGGCTCGTTTGCTCCACGCCATGCGCATAGATCAAATCGGCTGCGGCCTCGACGATACGCGCCCGGGTCGCCGCGCCTCGGGCAGTCAACGAGCGAGGTTCGGATTTCTGATTTGCGGGCATGAGGACAAGTTATACCAAATGGACTTGACAGTCCAGATATGCGACATAAAATGGACTAATTAGTCCAGTTGATGGAGTTAGCGATGACGCCCTTGCAAAACGGTCAGGCCTTTCCAGCTTTCGATGTGCCCGCAGTCGGCAGCGGCACGATCAGCATTCGTCAATCCCTCCAGGGATCGTATGGTGCTGTGCTGATTTACCGCGGGGCCTGGTGCCCCTATTGTCAGGCCCAGCTTGCTGGATTTCAGCGCGCAAGTGAGAAGCTCGGTGAAGCCGGCATCAAGGTTGTGGCATTGTCCGTTGACGACGAGGCCACGACGCGGGGCACAATTGAAAAGTTCAAGCTGTCCTTCCCGGTGGGTCATAGCGCTGGTGCAGATAAAGTCGCGTCTATTGTTGGCGCCTACACCAACGAGTCGCCGCGCTATCTTCAGCCGACGGGTTTCTTGCTGGCGCCTGACGGCAAGATCCTGAACGCCGTCTACTCGAGCGGCCCGCTCGGCAGATTGGTCGCCGAGGACGTGATCGGCATGGTCGCCTATCTCAAATCCAAGGCCTAAGTCCCGCACTACGAGCCACGGCCACTATCGCTTTATGTTTGGGAACACCTGTAAACGACGTTGACTTCCGGGATGGGTCAAAATCGGAAATCACGGCTTTCATGATGAGGTCGTCTTTACCCCCCGAAACCGGGCGTGGCTCGATCTATGAGCACGCGGCCACGCTAGTCTCCCGATCCGGGCGTCGCCGCTGCTGCTTCACCGCCGACCAACTGATACACGTCGAGGCTTTCCTGCTTGCCTTTGACGAGGTGGGTGCCCCGCTCGATGAACTGAAAATCCGTCGGCACTGACGCGTAGATTTCGCGGCTGACCAGGGTGATCGCTTCGGCGTTCGGATCGATCGTCTTGCCGAGGCTCTCCAATCTTTGTGCGGCGTTAACCGCGTCGCCGACGATCGTGTAATTGATCCGGTTGGGCGCGCCGATGTCGCCGACAACGACCGGGCCCATGTGGATGCCGATCCGGATGTGCACGGGGGCAAGTCCCTCGGCCGCGCGCCGTTTGTTTTCGGCCGCGATCGTCTGCTGTATGGCCACGGCCGCCCGGCAGGCCGATGCCGCCGGATTTTCGACATGGCCGGGTGCGCCCCAAAAGGCCATCACCGCATCGCCGATGAATTTGTCGATCGTTCCGCCCGCCTGCTCGACACAGGTGGAAACGAGCGAGAGATGCCGGTTGATGAATGCGGCGACCTCGCCGGCGGACATGGTCTCGCACATGGAGGTGAAGCTGGCGATGTCGGTAAACATGATCGCGAGCACGCGCTCTTCGCTGGCGAACGCCACCCGGCCTTCCTTGACGAGGCGCATGACCAGCGTGCGAGGCACGTAGCGCTCGAAGGCGCGCAAACCCTCGAGCATCGCGTTGAACGAACGCGCGAGCGTGTTGATCTCGCGAAAATAGCTTCCCCGCAGCGGCGCGACGTGCTCGAAATCGAGACCGCCGACCGCTGTCGCACCCTTGGCGGCGCGCCGGATCGGGCCGGCGATGCCGGTCGCCATCAGCGCGGCGACGAGCAAGGACGCTCCGAGCATTCCAAGCGCGAGGGTAGTCGCCCAGTAAAACAGCCGGATCGGCGCATCGACCGCGCGCTTGAGAAAATAGATGCCGATCGTGATCGGCAGGTCGCCGTAATCGGAAATCTGCCGGGCAAAAACGAGATAGTGCTCACCGTTGACCACAGGCTCGCCAGCAAGGACTCCGGCGGGCGGCGTCAGGCCGGCCTGGTCGAGCGGCGGCAGCCGTTCGAGGTTCGCGATGACCGGGTCTCCGAGCGTGCGAAGCAGCGGAAACGAAGCGTTTTGCGACTGGCGCACGCTCGCCTCGGTCATCATCGGATGGGCGAGAACATGATCGTGGTCGTACAGCATAAACGAGACAGAACCCGGCGGATCGCCGCTAAGCTCCTTGGCGAGCGTGGAGAGAGCCACGGTCGAAATTCCGATCGCGACGAAGCCGAGATAGGTGTCCCCGTTCCAGATCGGGACACGATAATTCAGGTAGGTCTCCTGTGTTCGCTTCAAATAGACCGGCGGTCCCCAATGCGGGTCTTTGCGGCCCCTGATCAGGGCGGCGAGCGCTGCGAATTGGCTGTCCTGTGTCACATCGAAGTGGTCGAGCCGAAGCCCCGTTCCGGATTCTCCGCGCGAGGCGCGAATCGCATTTCCCTCCGGGTCGCTCAGCAGGATCGCCTCGGCCTGCGGCGCCGCTGCGAGGGATCCGCCGACGAAATCCGCCAGCCCCACATCGGAAAAGCGATAGCGGCCGCTCGAGATGGCGGAGGCGACGAAATCCGCCTGATGGACGGAGGCGTCGAGATGCTCCCGCAGCGCCATCTGCTCCGCGGAGAGCACACGCGTGATCAGACGGCTGGCGAATTCCTGCACGATGCGGCGGGTGACGAACCAGTTCGTCGCCATGACCGAACCGACAGAGATGAGCACCAGCAGGCCGATGCTCACCATGAGCGTCGGGGTCAGGAAAAAGGTGGGGCTGTTTCGATTCAGATGCTGTTCGGACGCGATGTGACAATCCTCCCGAAAGCCGTTGCGCTGTGGGGCGAGCGCGGCCCCAGCCAGGGCGCTAGGCCCGACACGACTCGATCACTTCGGATGAAAACTTACTTCGGCAGAAAGGGCGACAGGCCCGGCCGCGGCGGGGATTGTAATCACGGAACTCGCCGCGTCGGCAAGAGCCGCTTGCTGCGGTTCCGCCGCGGTTGGCTGGAAACCGGCGTGTCCGAAGTGGTCCGGTAGACTGCCGCCCGCACTTGAGGCACAACTTTCTCAACACCAACAGAATGATGCGGGAACGTCCGGATGTCTGAAGTTGAGCGCGTATCCGTCGCTGGCTTGAAGGTTGCGAAAATCCTCCATGACTTCGTCGCCGATGAAGTCATTCCCGGCACCGGGATTGAGGCCGCGGCGTTCTGGCGGGGCCTCGATCAAATCATCCACCGTCTTGCGCCGGTGAACCGCGCGCTCCTGCAACGGCGCGATGATCTTCAGGCCAGGATCGACGACTGGTATCGCGCGCAGCGCGGCCGTCCATTTGACGAGGGGGCCCATAAGACCTTCCTCAAGGAGATCGGCTATCTCGTGCCGGAAGGGCCGGCTTTTGGCGTCGATACGGCCAATGTCGACCAGGAGATCGCGGCCGTGGCGGGGCCGCAGCTTGTCGTGCCTGTCAGCAACGCGCGCTATGCGCTCAACGCCGCGAATGCCCGGTGGGGTTCGCTCTACGATGCCCTCTACGGCTCGGACGCAATTCCGAGAGACGACCAACGAGCCGCGCCGGGCAAAGGCTACGACCCGGAACGCGGTAAGCGCGTTATCGCCTGGGCCCGGCGTTTCCTGGACGAGGCGGTGCCGCTCGCATCCGGTTCGCACGCCGATGCGCGCGGCTATGCGATCAGGGGCGGAACGCTCGCGGTCACGCTGAGCGGCGGCGCGACGACGGGGTTGGCCGACGCCAAGCAGCTAGCCGGCTATCGCGGCGCTCCGGACGCACCCGAGGCCGTGCTGCTCGTCAATAACAGCCTCCACATCGAGATTGTCATCGACCGTACGCGTCCGGTGGGTCGCGACGACGCCGCAGGCGTTGCCGACGTCGTTCTCGAAGCGGCGGTGACGACAATCATGGATCTGGAGGACTCGATCGCGGCGGTCGATCCGGCCGACAAGGTCGCGGCTTATCGCAATTGGCTCGGACTGTGCCAGGGGACGCTAGTCGAGGTTTTCCAGAAAGACGGCAAGGCGCTGACACGTCGGCTTGCCGCGGATCGCGACTATACCCGGCCCGACGGCAGCGCACTGAAGTTGCCCGGCCGCAGCCTGATGCTCATCCGCAATGTCGGCCACCTGATGACGGATATCGGCGTGCTCGATCGCGACGGGCATCCGGCTCCCGAAGGCATTCTCGATGCGGCGGTCACGAGCCTGATCGCGCTCCACGATCTCAAAAGCCGCGGGCCGTCGCGCAACAGCCGCGCCGGTTCGATCTACATCGTCAAGCCGAAGATGCACGGGCCGGAAGAGGTTGCTTTCGCGAACGACCTGTTCGCCGCCGTGGAGGACCTGCTGGGATTGCCGCGCAACACTATCAAGCTCGGCCTGATGGACGAGGAGCGGCGGACCACGGTCAACCTCAAGGAATGCATTCGTGCCGTGAAGTCGCGCTTGTTCTTCATCAATACCGGCTTCCTCGATCGCACCGGCGACGAGATTCACACCGCCATGCAGGCCGGGCCGATGATCCGCAAAGGCGAAATGCGCGGGCAAGCCTGGCTCAAGGCCTACGAGGACTGGAATGTCGATATCGGGCTGGCGTGCGGCCTGCCCGGTCACGCCCAGATCGGCAAGGGAATGTGGGCGATGCCGGATTTGATGGCGGCGATGCTCCAGCAGAAAATCGCGCAGGTTGAGGCGGGCGCTAACACCGCCTGGGTGCCGTCGCCGACCGCCGCGACGCTGCACGCGACGCATTATCACAAGGTCAACGTCTTCCGTCGCCAACAGCAGCTTTCGTCACGCCCCCGAGCAAGCCTCGATGATATTCTGACCATCCCGCTCGCCCGCGGCGTCAACTGGTCGCCCGAGGAAGTCCAGCAGGAACTCGACAACAACGCGCAAGGCATCCTTGGCTACGTCGTCCGCTGGATCGACCAGGGCATCGGCTGCTCGAAGGTTCCGGATATCAACGACGTTGCACTGATGGAGGATCGGGCGACGTTGCGCATTTCCAGCCAGCACATCGCCAACTGGCTGCTGCACGGCATCGCGAGCGAGCGGCAGGTCACGGATACGATGCGGCGCATGGCGCAGGTGGTAGATCAGCAGAATGCCGGCGATCCGGCCTATTTGCCGATGGCGCCGAACTTCGCCGCGTCGGTCGCCTTCGCAGCGGCGTGCGATCTCGTCTTCAAAGGTACGGCTCAGCCGAGCGGCTACACCGAACCGATCCTGCATGCGCGCCGCGTCGAGTACAAGCGGAGCCGACAGCTCGGGTAGGGCAGGCGGCGCTACGTCAGAGATATCTTGCTTTTAGATCGACCGTCGTCTCGGTGCCGATACGGTCGAAGTTTTCGGCAAGCCATTTGTCCGCGCGTTCGCGGCCGAGCTCGAAAAGATACATCAGGAATTTCCATTCGGCGTTCATCTTGCTGGAGCCCGCCAAATCCCTGATGATTTCTTCGGCCTCGATCAGGTGGATGAACATTCGCTTGCCGCCGGTCAGCTTGCCCTCATCGATCATCTGGGTCACGAAAGCGACGGCCCGCATTTCGCGCATCAGAGACGAATTGAAGCTGATCTCCTGCATGCGGTTGAGGATCGCGCGGGAATTGGTCGGCAGCTCGGGCCGCTCGGTCGGCGTCAAGTGAACCAGGAGAACGTCGGGGCATTTGCATCCATAGATCACCGGAAAGATCGCCGGATTTCCCATGAACCCGCCGTCCCAATAATATTCGCCGTTGATCTCGGGCGCTCGCATCATGAACGGCAGGCACGCCGAGGCCAGCACGTGGTCGGCGGTGACTTCGGAGGTCGGAAAGACCGCCACCTTGCCGGTGCGCACGTTGGTCGCGCTCAGGAACAGCTTGATGACCTTCTGCTTCTGAATCCGCTCGAAGTTGACCACTTCGTTGAGCAGATCCCGCATCGGGTTGGCGTCCATCGGATTGAGCTGATAGGGCGACAAAAAGCGGCTGATCGTGTCCACGAATACGTAGCCCGGCGAGTTATCGAGGCCGTAGCTCGGGTTCATCTTGTCGATGAAAGACGGAGCGATGATGCTTGTGGATGTCGTCTCCGACATCTTTTTCCAGAATACTTGCATCAGCTTTCTTGCGCCTTCGCGGCCGCCCTGGGCGAGACCGTCGGCAAGCAGCACGGCATTGACGCCGCCGGCGCTGGTGGCCGTGACGCCGTCAAAGCCCAGCCGTTCTTCTTCGAGCAGGCGATCGAGCACGCCCCATGTGAAGGCGCCGTGGCTGCCGCCGCCCTGCAGCGCCAGGTTGATCGTCTTCTGCCCGACAATTGGTTCGTTTGCCTCGAGCGTGGCGGATGTCGGATGCGCGGTCATGGGTTTCCCCTCCAGTGCGCGCCGGCGCCCTGCAATATGGTCGCCTTTTTAATAACATAATGTAACACGGGATGTAACACCGGCTGGTCGCTTCCGTCACGGTCAAAAAACAGTGTGGCGCTAAGAGGTTAACGCCGGGTCGCTTTTGGGACGGCTCCCGGTCGTTTTAAACAATCGGATCAGGGTGACGCGCATGTGAATCGCGGGCGACGCGGCATTGCCCACGGGCTTATTCGGTGATTATTGATGCGCAAATGACCACCCGCATCGTTATCCGCCGGCCCGACGACTGGCATCTGCACGTCCGCGACGGGGAAATGCTCAAGGCCGTGCTGCCCTATACGGCCCGGCATTTCGGCCGCGCCGTTCTCATGCCGAACCTCGTACCACCCGTCAGAACGGCGGCTGAGGGCGCAGCCTACCGCGAACGGGTCATGGCCGCGCTGCCGAAGGGGTCGCGCTTTAGGCCGCTGATGACCTGCTATCTGACGGATGAGACCGATCCGAACGACGTCGAGCGAGGTTTTCGCGACGGCGTGTTCGCCGCCGTCAAGCTCTACCCCGCGAACGCCACGACCAATTCGGCGGTCGGCGTCACCGACTACGCGAAAATCGCGCCCGTGCTGGAACGCATGGAGAAGATCGGCATGCCGTTCCTGATGCACGGCGAGGAGGTCGGCGCGGACATCGACATTTTCGACCGCGAGGCCGTGTTCATCGAGCGGCGGCTGTCGAAATTCGTCAGGCAATTCCCCGGCCTGCGCATGACGATGGAGCATCTGTCCTCGAAAGACGGCGCCGATTTCGTCAAGAGCGCCGCCCCGCAGGTCGGCGCCACCATCACGCCTTACCACTTAAGCCTGACGCGGACCGACTGGCTCGGCGCCGGCACCAAACCGATGATGTACGCGATGCCCGTCATCAAGACCGCGGGCGACCGCGCCGCCTTGCGCAAGGCCGCCACCTCGGGAAACGCGTGTTATTTCCTCGGTACCGATTCCGCGCCGCATCCGTTCGCGCGCAAGGTTGCGATCAGCGGCGTCCCAGGAATCTTCAACGCGCCCGTTGCTCTTGCAACCTATGCCCGGGTATTCGAGGAAGAGGGCGCGCTCGACAAGCTCGAAGCATTTGCGTCGCTCAACGGTCCGAAGCACTATCGCCTGCCGCCGAACGACGACACCATCGTGCTGGAAAAATCGCCGTGGACGGCGCCCGTCGAAATCGCGGTCGCCGGACCCGACGAGCGCACGCTGCTCTATCGCGGCGGCGAGACCATCGAGTGGCAGGTACTTGCGAGTTAAGAAGTAGTGGCGAGTTAAGAAGAGGAAACAACAATGGCCAGCTTCGCCGACAAGAAAGATATCGCCGCGCTGACGGCAAAGATGCTCATCGAGGTCGAGGCGGTCCGGTTCATGACCGACAAGCCGTTCATCTTCACATCCGGATGGGCGAGCCCGGTTTATACCGATTGCCGCCGGCTCATCTCGTTTCCGAGGGTGCGGCGCACGCTGATCGACTTCGGTGCGGCAACGCTCGAACGCGACGTCGGATTCGAGCAATTCAATTCTGTCGCCGGCGGCGAAACCGCGGGCATCCCGTTCGCCGCCTGGATGGCCGACCGCCTCATGCTGCCGATGCAATATGTGCGCAAGAAGCCGAAGGGCTTCGGCCGCAACGCGCAGATCGAGGGCCATCTCGAGGCCGGCGACCGCGTTTTGCTGGTCGAGGACATGACCACTGACGGTCGCAGCAAGGTCAATTTCTGCAAGGCGCTGCGCGAGGCCGACGCCACCATCGAGCATTGTTTCGTGGTGTTCTTCTACGATATCTTTCCGGAGGGCAAAAAGATCCTGAGCGATCTTGGCGTGACCCTGCATGCACTAGCGACCTGGTGGGACGTTCTCGAGGCGGCGAAGAAAAGCGGCCGCTTCGACAAGGGCCGCCTGCATGAGGCCGAGAGTTTCATGAAAGATCCTGCCGGCTGGTCGAAGGCGCACGGCGGCGCTTCGCAGGCGGCGGAATAGGTGCTGCCCGGTGCCGCCATATTGTGTCGCCATCGATGTCTGCGCGACGAAGAAAGTCGCTTCGGCGTTCGATCGTGAGTAGCCATCATGAGTAAACCCTGGCCGGCGGAATTGCGCTTGCAAAAAGACCGCAAAACTCTCGTCGTCACCTTCGACGATGGCGAGCGCTTCGAATTGCCGGCCGAATATCTGCGGGTGCGCAGTCCGAGTGCCGAGGTGCAGGGTCATTCGCCGGCCGAGCGGCGGGTCGTCAGCGGAAAAAGCGACGTGCAGATTTTGGAGCTGCATCCGATCGGCAATTATGCGGTTCGAATTGTTTTCGACGATACCCACTCGACCGGGATTTTCAGCTGGGATTATTTGTTCGAGCTCGGGCGCAATCGCGAAAAATACTGGCGCGAGTATCTCGACGAACTGGCGGCAAAGAAGCTGTCGCGCTGACCCTCCGCACCGTAAACGCTGCGATGATCCCCCCGGACGCCGGCCATGCCGGACGCTGCCGGGCGGCATTGCCGCCACGCGGGACTTTGCGGCCTTGGTTAATTGCTTCTGGCTCAACGGCGGCTTGGCTCAACAGTTTGGGCCGGCTGGACGCTCCAAGGCCCAAGGTTTGCGGCCGGCCGGCTTTTGCCCGCTAACGATCGGTCAACTTCGTGCCGGTAGCATCGGAGGCAGTGTCGGGGTGGGGGTTTTGATGGGACACCAGCCGACATCAGGACGGCCTCGGCCCCAACTCCCTCCGGGCCGAGGCCGTTCGTGTCTCTGGCTGGCCATTCCGCGGCAAAATTCATCGCCCGGCTGCACGCGCAGCGTGAAAATCCGCTGGCCCCACAACGAGGAGCGGGCAGGGCGGATTTTCGTCCAAATTCACCGCCACAAGCGAATGCCTGCTGGGGTGCATCTCTCATTGTGACGTTCCGAAATATTCCGGGGCCAATTTGAAGCGGCGTGAATTCATCAAGCTGCTCGGCAGTACCGCAGTCTCTGCCCTGCCGCCGCAACTCCTTTGGCCGGCAGCGGCCGCCGCGCAAACCCCGGCGCGTGCCGATCAACCTGCCGCAGCGGCGCAGACGAGCCCGGTCGGCCAGGTCGCGACCCTGAAAGGCAGCGCAACGGTGACCCGCGGCAATCCGGCGACGGCGGCCGTTCCTCTTCGGATCAACGATTCGATTTTCATCAGCGACACGCTCGCGACCGATGTGAGCTCGACGCTCGGCATTACCTTCGACGATGAGACGACTTTCAGTTTGTCCGCGAGCACGACCATCGTTGTCGACGCGTTCGTCTATCAGCAAGGCGGCGGCAACAATGCGGCGGAGTTCAACGTCACTGTCGGCACGGCGGCCTTTGTTGC
The DNA here is from genome assembly GCA_963850245.1 of uncultured Alphaproteobacteria bacterium. Taxonomy (GTDB): domain Bacteria; phylum Pseudomonadota; class Alphaproteobacteria; order Rhizobiales; family Xanthobacteraceae; genus BOG-931. Next base: position 29,054 of record CAWKLA010000013.1, read on the forward strand.
CAGTCTGGTCGCCAAGACCGGCGACATGAAGATTTCCACGCCGACCGCCACGCTCGGCATCCGCGGCACGACCGGCGTGGTCGATGTGCCGCAGGGCGGCGGTGCGGGCGAGCCGAAGATAAAGCTCTACCCGGATGCCGACGGTCACGTCGGCCAGATCGAGGTATTCAATCGGCAGGGCGGACGGCTGGGCACGCTGACCCAGGGTGCCAGCGCCTTCACCATCCGGTCCGGGCCGGGCGGACAACTGCGCGCCGAGCCGTTCCGGATTCCGCAGCAGGAAGCGGCGCGCGACCGTGGCGTGTTGCAGCGGCTGAACACCGCCCACGACATCGGCCGCCGGCAGACCAACGAGCGCCTGCGGACGCGCGGACAAGGCCGGCCGGGCGAACGCAATCCGCGGCAACCCGGACGCTCGCCGGAGGAACACAATCGCAATCAGCACGAGCCGGGCCACTCGCCAGAGGAACGCAATCGCAATCAGCACGAGCCGGGCCGTTCGCCGCAGGAGCTCAATCGCAATCCGCACCCGAGCGGTCAGCCGCGGCCGCCGTCGGCGCCGCGCAAGGGAAATTCCGGCGGCGGCAGCCGGCGCGGGCACTAACATATGCAGTGGCAGGGCGGATTGAATTTTCTCAAACCAAATCGCCGCTGGGGGTTTTTGCTGGCTACGTTCATCGCGGCGTGGACCGCGGTGCCGCTGGCCCAGGCCGCGGGCAGCGGCAAGCCGCCGCCGCAGGCGTCGTCGGCGCCGATTCCAGACCCCGCGGCGATGGAGCGGTACCGCCGCGCGTTGGCCGAATACCTCGAGGCGCGCGCGGCATACGACGCCGCGGCCGACGTGTACTGGAAATCCGTTTCCGAAAAGCGGCATCTGCGCAGCGCGAAGCGCGCCAGCCACGAGCAGATTTCGATCGACGATTACGTGCTGACCCAACCGCCGGTTTATACGGGGCCGCCGAAACCGCGCGATCCCTCCAAGCCACCTGAAGAAGCGCCGCCGGCCGCAACGGTGCCGGTGGTGGCGGATTTTCTCGACGCCGCCAAGCAGGAATTCAAATTCGTTCCCCGGCTGCCCGAAAGCGAAGGCGAGTTCAAACGAAACTACGCCAGGGTCGCGCTGGCGGCAGGATTGAACGAGCGGCAGATCGTCCGCATCTATGGCTTCGAGGCCGGAGGCAACGGTGAGTACGACGTCCAGGCCGGACTCGAACACAGCAAGACGGCCCGCGCGATCACGACGGCGCTCGGCTACAACCAGCTGCTGGCGACGAATACCGTCGAGATTGTCGCCGAAAGCGGCAATCAGTTCGTCAAAAATTTGCTCGCGCGCGCCGCGACTTTGCCCGATCGCGAAAAGGCGGCGCTTGAGCGCAAGATCGCCATCCTGCGCAAGATGATCGCTTTCGCCAAAAGCGTTCCCGACGACTGGAATCAGCATCAGGCGCTGGCCGGAACGGCAAAGGGGCTTGGCGTTCACGCGCTGAATTTGGACGTCGATGTCGGGCCGCTCCTGCAAACGCAGAAGCTGATGGACTCGGTCAATTTCGCCCGCCGCAAGGGCTTCTCCGAAACCCTGACCGCCGCCGAGCTGGAAATGATGAACCTGACCGGTGACGGCAACGGCTTCGACATGATCACCATGCCGCGGGACTGGCGCGACCGGGTTCCGACGGCGAACTTCTTTCTCAAGAGCGGCTACCGGGACAATCCGGTCGCCCAACGCAACAACGTCGTGGCCAGGCTGATCGCGGCGACCGACGCCCACATGGACGTCGAGCTCAAGAAGTCCGGCGCAAAGGAACTCGCTGCGGCGTTGCGATGAAAATGGCCCCTTATTGCAGCCGCGCCGGGACAGGCGGCCAAACCTACGGGATGCCCCGGGTGGGCAGCCTTGCGCGCTTTGCGCCGGCGCATGTTTTCGAGGGGCGTGAATTTTCTGTCGGGCGTGCTAGATTGACCGCCGCGACGCCGAAGGAGAGGGAATGACGCCGCGCTCCACAGGCGGAGACAAATCCAAGAGGCCCCATCGTGGTAAGGCGGCGCCGGTGAAGCGCCGCGGCGGCGCAGGCGCGGCCGCACGCCAGCCATCCGGCGCCATCGGGGAAACGAAGGCGGCGCGGCTTGAGCGTGAGCTGGAAGACGCATTGCGGCAGCAGACCGCGACCGCGGAAATCCTCAAGGTCATCAGCAGTTCGACGTTCGATCTGCAGGCCGTGCTCGACCGGCTGGTCGAAACCGCGCGGCATCTCTGCGGCGTCGACGCCACCAACATATGGCGTCCGGATGGCAACGTGCTGAAACTCGCCGCCAGCTACGGCCACACCCGTGAGTTCAAGGAATTCGCCCGGAAGAATCCGATCACGCCCGGACGCGGAACGGTCACCGGACGGGTGTTCCTGGAACGCAAGACCATCCACATCCCGGACGTTCTTGCCGACAAGGAATTCACCGGCACCGGCTATCAATCTCGCGGCGGGTATCGGAGCCATCTGGGCGTTCCGCTGTTGCGGGAGGGCGAGGCTATCGGCGTTTTTGCGCTCACGCGATCGGACGTGACGCACTATTCGACGAGGCAGATCGAATTGCTGGAGACGTTCGCCAGCCAGGCGGTCATCGCTATCGAAAACGCCCGGCTGCACGAGGCCGAGAAGGAGCGTACCCGCGAACTGCACGAGTCGCTGTTGCTGCTGCAGCAGGAGCGGGAAAACAAGCTGATGAACGTGGAAACGATCACGGCTTCGATCGCTCACGAAGTCAGGCAGCCGCTCGCAGCGATCGCGACGAACGGTGGCGCTGCGCTGCGGTTTTTTGAAAGGTCGCCGCCCGATTACGACGAGGTGCGTGCGGCGCTGCGCAGGCTGATCAGCGAAAGTCACCGCGCCAGCGACATGTTCGACGGTATCCGCTCGCTGTTCCGGCGGACCGACCAGGAACGGCTGCCGATCAACGTCAACGAAATAGCGCTCGACGTGCTGAAATCGCTGCGCGGAGAACTGGCGGATCGCGGCGTGACCGTCGAAACCGGACTTGCCTCCGGCTTGCCGCTGGTCGAAGGACGGCGCAGTCAGGTCCAGCAGCTCATTTCAAACCTGGCCCACAATGCGATCGAAGCCATGGACGCGACGACCGATCGCGAACGGCTGTTGCGGGTGACCACGGAATGCCGTGGCGATGACGCGATTACGGTGGCGCTGGAGGATTCAGGCCCGGGCATCGATGAGGACCGGATAAAGGACATCTTCGATGCTTTCGTCACGACGAAGGCCGGGGGGATGGGATTGGGGCTCGCGATCTGCCGTCGCATCGTCGAAAGCCACGGCGGACAGATTTCCGCCTCGTCGGACGGCAAGAACGGGTCGGTGTTCCGTTTCGTCCTTCCGCTCAAGGCACAGGCTTGAGGGGGTTCCTCTAACCGGCGAACTCGCCGCCGTGCGCCGGTCTTGTCGGACGGGTGACGTCGATCACACGTCGGCCACCGAGGCCGGGGTTAGGTTGCAGCAAGTTTGGAAGCTGCCAACCCGCCCCGGAGGCTGTCATGAAGTTCGCCATCTTGTTCGCGCTCGTGCTCGCTCTCGCTGTCGCATTCGTTGCCGGCCCGGAACTCGCACTGACCAGCCAACCGGATCAGTTCGCCGCGTGCGCTAACGGCATGGCATGCCCGTAGCGTCCTCGCCGTCGCCGTAAGATTCGAGAGGCGCGGAGCCGCGCTCCGCCGCGATTATGGAAGGCCGGCAGCGCGCAAATCCGTCATGAGAGTGTTCACGGTCGCTGCCTTGTAGAAGGTCTTGCCCAGTTCGAGTTCCGGGTATTTGTGCCAGACCTCGTCCGTCATCAATAGACGCATGACGGCTTCGCGCGCCTTTTGCGTTTCACCGAGCCTGTGAAAAGTGACCGCCCTCGCCACTTGACCCAACGCATAACCTTCCCTGGTGAGCTTGTTGGCGTAAGTCCCAGCGTCGGAGAAATGGCCAGCCCGGTATTTTTTCATGCAAAAATAAAAATTCAGCAATTCATCGACGGCGGCGTGGCCGCGCTTGATTCCTTTTTCAAGGTTCGAATGGCTCCAATCGAAAGTTATATCCGAGGCCACATTGATCTCGTAGATCGTGCCTTGCCAGCCCTCGTCCTTGGCGTGATATTTGAACAGCTTCACATCGTCGTCGCCCAACGATCCGGCGAACAGCATGCAAAGATTGCCGAGCGATTCGGTAATGTTGCGCGGTGGCCGGGCCTGGCTGACGTCCACTATCCTGCTGACCCAGATCTCGTCCAGATCGCGATGATCCTCAAGCAGGCGGGAAAAATTGACGGTATCGACCAGGGCGCCTTCGCAATAGACGTCGCCGTCGATCGTCACCGTCTCCTCGATGTAAGGAAGCGCCGAACAGGCGCACAGGCTCTCGGTGGTGATGTCCTTGTATTTGTCGCCCTTTATGTTGGAGAACAATTGCAGTTCTTTTTTGTCCAGGTTCCAGGCGTTGTGATAGATGAAAATATCCTTCTTGTACAAATTCCTGATCTCGATGGCTTTTAGGAAGCTGCTGTCGGCATAGTAGATACGCGACAGGCCGTTCACGGGCGCCAGGTACATAAGGGATGTCAGGAAACGGCTGTACGGGTTGACGGCGAGGACCTGGTCCAGCATCCAGTGATTGACCCCGCCCGTTTTGTCCCAGGTTCGCCAATCCCAGTTGTTCGGATCGGACCAGAAAACCATGCTTTGCCGAAAAGCATCGACAATCTTCGCGGCCGGCAACGTCGCCCGGTAGTAGCTGTACCAGTCGATCAAAAACTTGCCGACGGCGGCGGTATTGGCCCCAAGATCGGGACCGAAAACCGTATTGATGGGAAAGCCCACATAGGAGTCGTCGTCGCGAAAGACGTTGTCGCGGAAGAAATCGGCGGTCTGCTGCGCTCTGTCGCCCGTTTGCCACTTATTATAGACGATCCCGACCCATGCACCGATGCAGGACAACGCCCAGACCTGGAAATCGATGTCATGCTCCTGGAGTGCGGTCAGCGCCCCAATATGGAGTCCAGCGGCCGGTCCGCCTCCAGCCAGTGTGATCGCTCGTTTAGGCTTTTCTTCCGACATGGAAACGCTCCTCGTGTCGATTGCTGAAAAAGCATCCAGGGAACGTGACTACCGAGCGCTCGGCATTCGCGAGGCAAGGCAAGCGGGGAACAAGTAAATCAGAAAGAACGTCTTATCTGCACTGGTCGAGTAGCGACCTGCCTTCTATCAAGTCGCGGGTATCGAAGCCCTCGCTGAAAGAAGCGACGATTGGTGAAAGAAGTTCGGCGGCTTCGGAGCGTTTGTTCTGATCTATCCAAAGCGCGGCAAGGTCGTTGGCGGCCCGAAGTTCCAGCGACCGCGCGCTTTGATGCCTTGCCGTCTCTAGCGCCTGATGGAGCAGGGCCTGGGCATTCGGTTTGGCATCGGTCACGTCGGAGGCGAGCAGGGCGCGCGACTTCAGGCGATATAATTCGGCTTCGAATACGCGCTCGCTGTTTTGATCCGCGGTGAAAATACCCTGGTCGATGACTTCCAGGGCGGCCTCCGGTTGATCTCGGAGTAAGAGCGCCGGGCACCACAGCACGTCGAGCGCGGTGACGCCGAGCGCATAGCCCGACCGCCGATAATCATCGAATGCATTTCTCACGTCGCCGAGCGCGAGCGGGTCCGACGACGGGTCGAGCATGGTTGCGCTGATCCCTTTGATCACGCGCGAGAGATTTCGCCATTGCCCGAAGCCGTGTTCCTCCGACAAGCTAAGGCAACGCTCGGCGTTTTTCAGCGCCATCGCCGGCTCGCCCTGAAGCGCGTGAAGGACGCTCGCGTAATAACAGACGTACGCGTGGGTGTGCGGATGTTCGACCGTGTCCGCGCGCTGGTGAGCGGCGAGGATCAGCGCATGAGCCTTGTCGATGTCGCCGAGAAGCCAGACGGCCCACGACATGAGCGCGAGGCCCGCGGCTCCGGCGTCCTGCCCGGCCGCTCGTGCGGCCAGTCTCACGCTCTCGCTGCTGGCGTCGAACTTTTCGACGGCTTTTTCAACCTCATCGCGAGCGTCGGCGATACGGCCCATGAACAACAGGATCATGGCCCGGCCGCGCATGGCGTTGAGCAATGCGGGTTGATCGTCGCGCGTTTCGGCGAGACGAATGAGCGCGGCGATCGATTGCTCGGCCTGCGGCAGCTCGCCGCGAAATACGCTCGCGCTGACCAGCCAGAACAGGACTTGCAGATATTCGGGCACGTCGCCCATGCGCTCACATAATTGATGGGCACGCGTGAAGGTTGCCATCGCGGCGCTGGAAGCCGGACCTTGAGTGGCGATAAGGCAGGGCGCGAGGGCAAGCCGAAGCTCGAGCTCCAGCGTGTCCTTGTCCGCGTGCTCGGGAAGGCGGCTCAGCGCATCGAGGCCCCGCTGCAAGTGCGCCACTGCCTCAGCGTCGGCAGTACGCGTCGCGGCTCGCTTGCCGGCGCGGAACCAATATTCGACCGCTTTGGTGACGACGCCGGCCTCGGTAAGATGGTGCGCCAGCGTTTCGGGCTCGGCCTCCACGATTTCCTGGAAATGTCGCTCGAAAGCGCTGGCGATCGCACCGTGAAGCTCGGTGCGCCGGCCTTTCAGAAGTCCGGCGTAAGCGGCGTCCCGGACCAGGACGTGCTTGAAGGTGTACACGCGTTCCAGATCTTCGCCGCGGCAGAATACCAGCTCGGATCGGACCAATTGCTCCAGCGCTTCGTCCAGCTTTACCTTCGGCAGGTCGGAAATGACGTTCAGGAGTTCGTAGGAGAACTCGCGGCCGACGGCGGCGCCGATCTGCGCCAAATCCTTCACCGGGCCCAACCGGTCGAGCCGGGCCATCAGCGATGCGTAGAGTGTTGTCGGAACGGCGAATGAAGGCAGCGGACGATCGAGCACGTAGCGGTCGCCTTGGACCTGCAGCAGTCCGCTTTCGAGCACCGTCTTGGTGAGTTCCTCGATGAATAACGGTACGCCGTCGGTTTGGGAGAGGATTTTGTCCATCACCTGTTCGGGCAGCGCTTTTCCCGTCGTCACCCGCTCAACCAGCGCCGTACCGTAATTCCGGCTCAGGCGCGTCAACGGTAGCGTCGTCACATGCGCATGATTTGGCCACGGCGGGACGAAGTTTGGTCTAGCGGTGATGAGCAACAATACGGGGAGTTGAGGTAGCTTCTGTACGGTTAGTGCCAGCAATTCCAGCGAGGTCGGGTCGATCCAGTGCGCGTCCTCGATGACGACCAATACCGGTTGCCGGGCGGCCAAGCTCTGCAACTGGGCCAGAAACGCCAGTAACGTGACCTCCTTGCGTTTCTGCGGGCTGAGCTCGAACAACCGGTGCCGGTCCTCGGCCGGCAACGACAGAAGGTTTGCCAATACGGCGACGTGCGAACTGGTATTGGCCAGCAGCGCTTCGAGCTTGACGAGTTTCTCGGCGGGAGAGTCGCTTCGCTCAAATCCGGCTGCCCTTTCGAGCTGGCTGATAAACGGGAACAGCGCGCTGTTGGTGTGGTGCGATGAACAGAAATAGCGCACCCTGGTGTGCGGCTCGGCCTGCAGGCGCTCCTGAAACGTCAACGCAATATGTGACTTGCCGATACCGGGCTCGCCGGTCAGCATCACCACGCAGCCTTCGCCTTGTGCTGCCTTTCGCCAGCGGCGCGAAAGCAGTTCTATTTCCTCATCGCGGCCGAGCAGCGGCGGCAAACTGATTCCATGTTCGGCCTCAAAGCGACTTTCCACGGCGCTCGGTCCCAGCACCTGCCAGGCCATGACCGGCTGAGCCAGACCCTTGAGCGCCACCGGGCCGAGGTCGCGATATTCGAAGTGCCCGGCCGCAAGCCGCCGCGTGCTGGCGGAGATCACGACCGTACCGGGGTCTGCCAGCGCTTGCAGGCGAGCAGCCAGATTAGGCGTGTCGCCGACAGCCGCTTGACCGTCGGAGGCACGCTCCGCCATGACGTCGCCGACCACCACGACGCCGGTGGATACTCCCACGCGAGCCGCCAGCTTTTGTTGGGCGATGGTTTCCAGCCGCGGAACCGCGGCGACGATGTCGAGGGCTGCTCCGACAGCGCGCTCCGCGTCGTTTTCATGGGCGCGCGGAAAGCCGAAATATACCAACAATCCGTCGCCCAGAAGCTGGGCAATGAAACCGTCGTAGCTTGAAATGACCTCGGCGCAGGCGGCCCGGAAGGCGTCGATGACTTCGCGCAAATCTTCCGGGTCGAGACGCGTCGACAGTTCGGTCGAACCGACAAGATCGCAGAACATCACCGTGAGTTGTCGCCGCTCGCCCGGCGCAGAGCGAAGCGCGGCGGACCGCATTTTGGGAGAAGCACCCTCAACTTCGGTGATCGCGCGCAATATCGTTTTGCGATGGACGAACGGGATGCCCTGTGCCCGCAGATCCTGATCCGTCAAATCGCGAAGGACGGCAGCATCCAGGCCGGCGAGACGATCCACATATTCGGACAGGCCGAGCGACGTCAGCCGATCTTCCAGCGTCTGCACCAGATCCTCCTCGAACCTAGGCGCAATGATCAAACCGGAAAGTCCAGCATCATAACGTGCAGACGTGCCGTTGTACACGTTTCTCATCGTGCGCTTTCTTTGGTCCGCCGGCGCAGATCGTCCAAATTTCAGCAAATCAGCTATGAAAGTTCCGAGTTCCAACATGACATTTTCAAAACAGCCAGAAGGGTTTTTGGGCAATCGCTCGTCTAAAACACGTAACCGGCCGCCTGCCGGCGTGAGGCGCGCGAGTCCAACCGCATATCGTTGAGCAGTAACCGGAATGTGCGACCAGCAGTCGTCTGACGTCTGACCAAAAGTTCCATCGCCCGTTCGGTACGCTCGCGTTCAAACGCAATCATATCCTCGTACACATGCCGGATCAGCTCATCGACGAGGGTGTGATCATCCTTGATCGCGCACCGCCAAAGCCGGAACACTTGCTCTTTTGTCAGGCTCGACCGGCGGAAATTCCGGCATGTGTCGTCCGAATCCTGTGAGGCCAATGCGGTCACGGCATCTCTCCTGTGCCAGGGAGCCCAGCCTGTCGGAACCGGCGCCCGCCTTCCGCTGGTGCCGCCGACGGTCGAAGTCTAGAGTGCGGGGATCAGGTGTCAGTGCCGCCCGTCACAGCAGATTTCGTTGGACCGGGAGCCCGGAAAGATGGCGGAAGCGAAACCCGCGGAGCGCGATCGTAAGCTGCTGCTGCGATCACCGTTATTCGCTGGAATGGATGAGCGCAGTCAGCGCGACATCGCCGCCCAGGCCATGCTTCGCAGCTTTGGAGCGGGTGAACCGATCTGCCGCCTCGGCGACCCGGGGCTTAGCATGATGGCGGTCGTTACCGGCATGGTGCGTATTTCGCTGCCCTCGGTGAAGGGCAAGGAGATCATTCTCGCGGATCTGCCTGCCGGCGAGCTGTTCGGCGAAATTGCCATGCTTGACGGCAAGCCGCGTTCGGCGGACGCCACCGCGCTGACCAAATGCGAACTGCTGGTGCTGGAGCGCCGGCACGTCATCCCGTTTCTCGAACGAAATCCCGCGATTTGCCTCAAGCTGATGGAGATCCTTTGCGCCCGCATCCGTCGCTCCGATGAGCGCATGGCGGACATCGCCTTCCTCGACCTGCCGACGCGGCTCGCCAAAGTGCTGCTCAATCACCCGGCCAAAACTGCCGGGCCGACCAAACTCTCGCTGTTGCAGAAGGAATTGGCGGAGATGGCCGGCGGCACGCGAGAAAATGTCAATCGTTGCCTGCGCGATTGGCAGCGGCGGGGTATCGTGGAGCTCAAGGGCGGCTGGACCACAATTCTCAAGGCCGACGAACTGCGCCGCTTCGTCGAGCAGAAATAGCCAAGCCGGCTGCGACGTCGCGCATGAACCGCCGCGGTGCGCGGCCCTCCGCTTATTTGCGACGGCCGGAACAGCGACGCGCCGCGGGGCTGATTGTCGGGCCGGATGCCGGCCGGGAGGCAGCTTTCGCCGGCGGATCAGGCGCTGCGCGAATGGTCGTTCCAACGGCATATCAGTAGGCCGGCACGCGCCGACAGCTCGGATGAAAGCTACCCGGCCTCGGTGCCTTCAAAGCAAACCGGCGGCCCGGCTTCCGATGAAAAGACCAACGCCCAAAGACAGGTGACTGGTAAAGTCGTGCACCATCGCGCCGGCCTGTCCTGGAATTTTGCTGCCCATGACGCCGGCGCCGAGTATCGGTTCCATGAAAAACCAGGTCACGACGACCGACACTGCGCCGAAAACCAGCGCCGAAATGAAGCTCGGCGGCGAGCCGACAACGAACCGCATCAACAGACAAATAGACGACGAGCATAACCGATGCCGACCACATAGTGCACGATCCAGCCGAGAGTGCGCTCGTTGGCAATCGGCGGCGCTTTGCCAATATCCGGTTGGACAAACCGGCCTTCGGGGATATGGCCGACCCAGCGGCCGATCATCGCCCAGTCGGTGATCGGCGCGCCAAAGACAAGCCGATAAACCTGCTGCCAGAGATCGAGCGTCGCCGTGGCGACGATGCCGGTGATGAGGATTTGCAGGATCGTCATTCGCCGCTTGCGCTATTGCCCTGTCCGGTGCGGCAAGGGCACGTCGAAGCAGCCGTTGACCATCGCCATCATCGAATAATAGCCGCAGAGCGTGACGATCTCGATCAGTCCGTGCAGGCCGAACCGGCCGACGATCCGGTCCTGCAATGCTTGCGGAATGGAGCGATAGGCGAAGGCGCATTCGGCGGTCTGGCTCACCATGCCGAAGGGTTCGGCAAAGGCTTTGCTGCCGGCCTGGACGGCGTCGATGATGTCGTCCGGCAGGCCGGCCGCGCGCGCGGACGCGACATGATCGTCCCATACGAAAGCGACGCCGGAGCGCTTGGCGAGGCTGAGAACGACGAACTGATAGATTTCGCGCGGCAGCGCTGATTCGTATTTGTAGTAATAGCCGAGCTGCTCGATGAGCTTCGCGAGCCGGGGATGGTTGAGCAGCGGAATATAAGGGCCGAGATGATCGACCCCTTTGGCCTTTCGCCCGGTCAGGATGTCTTCGTAGATCGCGCGGCCGTCGCCCGTGAGCGTGGCCGTCGGATCGGGCAGGGCCGCCATTTCAATTCTCCTGTTAGTGGCGGGGGCGCAGCCCGCGCGGCGGCATTGAAGTCATAAAATCAGCGTCAGGCAATCCGCCGGGCGTAGCGTCGATAGCGGGCGGCGTTCGCGGTGACCGTTACCGCGAACGGGGTTTCGGCCGAACCGTCGAGCGTACTTATTCGTGAAGCAACGTTTTCCAGTTTGAAGGTACCGCTCCCGCCGGCCCGGGCACCGGCTGATCCGATGGATGCGCGTGAGGGGCGTGGAGCTCCGCGCCGGTGACGTATTCCTGGGTGCGATAGTCGTAGAGCCACTCCTCACCCGGCTCGAAGCTCATGATAATGGGGTGACCCGTAGCGGCATAGTGTTTCGACGCATGCTGAGCCGGCGAACTATCACAGCAGCCGATGTGACCGCATTCGGCGCATCGGCGAAGATGCAACCACCATCCGCCCCGCGCCAGGCATTCGACGCATCCTGTCCCGCTCGGCTCGGCCGTCGGATTGATACCATCCCTTTCGGGCCTCATGGGTTCCTCTTAGCCGTACGTGACACCCGGGTTGCTTTGCCCAACTTCTATGATGTAGCCGTCGGGATCGCGAATGTAACAGCGCGTCTCGCCATATTTGGGCTTCGGCTCGGTGATGAACTCGGCTCCCCTACTTTTCCATAGTTGATAGCACGCCTGAATATCGGCAACGCGGATATTCATGAAGCTGCTGACTTTATCGGGATCGGGGGGAACGCTGAGCGTTACCGTTGGTTTGTCAGGCGTCGGACCGCCCCCGGGGTTGACGATGAGCCACGTGTTCGCGATCTGGAGGTACCCCGGCGCGCCGCTGTTGTCGCCTCCGCTCAGAATGCGACCTCCGAAAACCGTTTCGTAAAATCGAAGCGATCGCTCGACGTCGGCGACGGTGAGAAAGTGCGCGACGGTAATCCCGTCTTTCGGCGGCATCTGATAGGTTTTCTGCTCGACCTCTACTTGGCTCATGGGTGGCTCCAATCCGGTTAGGTATTCCCCGCTTACTAGAAAATGTTTGGGCAATGTTCCTAGCAACAAACCGTGACTTGCCCTTTGCAGCTAAAACACAAAGCCCACTGGAACGACGTGCCGTCGGTCAGACGGAGTATTTGTCCAGGAAGGCAAGAACAAGGGTCGCGATCTCGTCATTTTTCTCATCCAGTGCGAAGTGGCCGGCGTCGAGCAAATGGATCTCGGCATCCGGCAGATCGCGATTGAACGCCTCGGCGCCCGCGGCGATGAACGAAGGATCGTTCCTTCCCCAAGCAATCAATGTCGGGGGCTTGTGTTCACGCAACCACGCCTGCCACGCCGGGTACGACGCGACGTTGGTCCGATAGTCGTACAGCAGATCGGCCTGGATCTCGCGTTGGCCGGGCCTCGACAGATGAGCGTACTCGTCCGTCCAAGTGTCCGGGTTATAGCGTTCGGGGTGCGAGGTGCCGAGGGTGTGACGCTGTTCGGTCGCCTTGAGCGATACGAACGCGTCGAAAACTTCGCGATGCGCTTTCCGATCGGCCCAATATTGCGCGATGCCGTTCCACTTCGCGCCCAGGCCTTCTTCGTAGACATTGGCATTCTGGACCATGAGCGCCTGCAGGCGCCGCGGATGCGCCAAGATGATGCGAAAGCCGATCGGGCCGCCATAGTCATGAAGGAAGAAGCTATATTTGCCGATCCCGAGCTGTTCGAGAAGTCCGTTGGTCGTCCTGGCCAGATTGTCGAACGTATATGCATACGACGATGGCGGCGGGGCGTCGCTCTGACCGAATCCCGGAAAATCCGGCGCTATCAGATGATAGCGTGTCGCGAGCAGGGGGATGAGCGTATCGAACTCGCGCGAGGAGGAGGGGAAGCCGTGCAGGAGCACGATCGTCGGCGCGCTCTTCGGGCCCGCTTCGCGATAGAAGACCCCGACGCCACCAATCGTCGTGCGGTGATAGGTCGTTGTTGCAGACGTGCTCTCCAGCGAAGCAGATCGCGCTGGACGCGCAACGTTCCCCGTCGCCGTTGCAGACAGAGAAGCGCCACTTGTCATCGTTTCACCATCTGCGGTCATCGAACTCGACGTTCAAAAAATGCCGTCGCCAGAAAGCCGCCATCAAAGCAGGATCGCAAGCGCATGGCCGGTGACATCAATCGTAGGATGCGGGGAGCAGTTTCAGCGTGTCGGTCTGGGCCTTGTCGTGATTGATAAACAGCTTCGCCTTGTAGGTCTTCATTATCTGCCTGATCCTGTCCATGGAGGCGATCGACGCTGCCTTATCCGTGTTCAGGGAGGGCACCGTGTCCTTTTCAAAGTTCTCTTCGAGATGGACGACGTCACCGGACAAAATAATGAAGCCGGAATTCTTGAGATGCACTAGCAGCGACTGGCTGCCCGGAGTGTGCCCCGGTGTGGAAACCAGGATAACGCTGCCGTCGCCGAACACGTCGGTATCGCCATCGAGCAGTTCGAGATGCTTTGGTGTGCCCAAAAGCTTGCGTGCAAGAGCCTTCAATTGGTTCACGTTGTCGTTCGGTCCGTCGGGTGAGCTGATCCATTCATATTCGGCGCGCTGCATCAATATTGTTGAATCCGGGAACAATTGAACATTGCCGATGTGATCGCCGTGCGTATGGGATAGCGCGACGTAAGTGATGTCTGTCGTCTTGAGCCCGATCGTCGCGAGTTGAGCGGTCAGGGTCTTGTCAAGATGATAGACAATCAGCTTGGGCAGGGTGGACCAGCCGTTGGGGTCGTTTAGCGCCGATTCCGGAACGCCGGTATCCCAGAGCAGCCACTGGTTTCCTCGCTGTATCAGCCAGCAGGTGGAAGAGAATTCGATGCTCCGCCCGACGTTTTCGCCGGGCGTCCAAACGGACTCGTCGTTGGCAAGGGAGTGGCCGCAATCCAACCGATAGAGCTTGTCGGCGAAGCCGGCCTTTGCCGCATCCGGCAGCCGCGATTCCGCGGTTGCGACCGGCGCGCCGTCCAACGACAGCGAAGCGCCCGCGAGAAGCGACAAGACGGCGGTTCTTGTGTGCTTTAGCATGCGCAATCCTTGAGACCGTGCGCGATCTGCGCAGTGCCAGTCAAAAATCGGAGTTGGATTTTATGCCTGCCGGCGGTATCGCGTTGCCTGTTTACGGCAGGTAGCGAGTTCGGTGCGTCGCCGTTCTTTTTTTGGCAGTTCCACGTCAAGAAAAACGCTTGATCGTCAGCTTACACTAGGCGTCGCCAAGGTAGCTGTCGATGAGCCGGTCGATCACATGTCTGGCACCAGATGAACGCGACATGACGCACCGTCGTCGGACCAATAGCAGCGGATTACGGAACTATGTTGAACAACGCATCGACCGAATATTTGCCCGCGCCAGTCATGAACAACAGCAGGAAGCCTCCCATAATGCTGATATTTTTGTAAAAACTGTCCATGCTGTCGACCCGTTCCGTGCCGGTCAGTGTCCAATAACGATGCCCTATTAGCGCGGTTCCGAGCGTGTATAAAAACATGAGTAAAGCCGCAGGACGCGTGAACGCGCCAATGGCGACCGCGAACGCAACCGGAAGCTCCATAAAGAGCGCAACGGCGGCAGCCAGTACCGGCACCGGAACTTCAAGCTGCACCATTTGATTGATCGTGCCCGAAAAGTCCTTCAGCTTTCTCCAGCCGAAAATCAAAAACAGCGCCGCAAGAAGAAGGCGGGCCGCAAGAATGATCTCATTGTTGATGTGATTTATCATCGCGCCACATCAAACATGCCTTAGTCGGGCCGGTCACAGGAAATCGCGTGGAATGGAGAGATCCCAGTCGCGGCGACAGACTTCGTTGGCTCCCTCCGATGCACGCAAACTCGCCCGCACCAGGAAGGCATCGCCGGTGCACGACAACCGAAGCTGCGTCTCGACACGGATTTGCCAATCCTTTCGCGTCATCGTCTGGATATTGTGCAGTTCGGCGACGGCGCTGAGCGGATCGTCGTCTTCGACATGATATTGCGACCGGCTCTGCGAGCCCAAGTCCAGATCGAGTCGCTCGATGCGTTCGACCCGCACGCCATCGCGATGAGAGATGGTGGGCTTCTCGGGTGGCGCCGTCTCCGGTTCAGGAAACGGCGAGAGCGCGGCGTCCGCGCTGTTCGGCGGGCGTTGTGGCAGATCGAGGGTGCCGGCAAAAATCTGCAGCGTCGCCGTCTCCGGACTGGGCCAGACCATCGGCCAGTAGGCCGTGGATATCGCAAGCCTGATCTTGTGTCCGGCCGGAAACACCGAGCCGGCGTCGTTGAGCTGGACGCGCACCCGGTAGCGCTCGACCGTGCGTCAGCAAGGCCGGATGTTCGTGGCTGTCGCGATGCGTGAGGTTGAGCACACCATAACTGACGCGCAGCAACTCACCGGACGGGTGGACGTCGCACAACCGCACCACCAGGTTCGCAATCGGCCGATCCGACGCAACATCAAGCGTGACGACCGGGGCGCCGAGGATCTCGATCGGCGTATCGAGCGGCGGCGTCTCGAAAGTGAGCGAGCGGGCGTCGTCTTCCTGCTGATCGCCGGCCTGATCATGTCCACGGCCGAATGGAACCCAGTCGCCGGAATTCTTGCCAAGCGTCTGCGGCGAACACACGGTCCGAGCCGTCAAAGGTGCGCTCGTCTCGCGAAGTCCGGCGTCGGTCATGAACAACTGCCGCGTGATGATCGTCGGCGGCGGCCACGAAGGCTCGGCGATCCACCGGCCCGGCAACGTGTCGTGGTGGGTCGCCGGTTTCAGACTTTCCGTCATCCACGCACGCAGCATCGGTTCGTCCATCACGCCGGTTTCGATGCCCTTGAGCCAATAATCCCACCAGCGGAGGATTTCCTGGAGAAATCCGATCTGGGGGCCGGGCAACGCAAAGTGCGGATAGGCGTGGGCCCAAGGCCCGATGAGACCCTTGCGCGGGACTTTCAGTCTTTCGAGGAGGCGCGGGATCGCGTTCTTGTAGCCATCGGTCCAGCCGCCGACCGCATAGACCGGGCATTGGATCGCCGCGTAGTCCTCGCATACCGATCCGTGCTTCCAATACGCGTCGCGTCTTTGGTGGCGCTGCCAGGTTTCAAAGAACAGCGGGATGTTCCGCAGCCGCTCCAGCCACATCGCTCGCCAGCTGTCGCCGACCAGTTCCGGGTCGGGCGGAAGGCACATCAAGCCGAAAAAGAAAAAGGCCCATTCGAGTCCGGCGGTGGTGAGAAGCGCGCCGCCCATATAGTGCGCGTCGTCGGAGTACCGGTCGTCGGTCGAACAAATGGTCACGATGGCTTTGAGCGCCGGCGGACGGCACGCCGCAATCTGAAGCCCGTTGAATCCGCCCCAGGAGATTCCCATCATTCCAACGGCGCCGTTGCACCACGGTTGTGCCGCCAGCCAGGCGATCAGTTCCACGCCGTCGTCCTGTTCCTGCTGGGCGTATTCGTCGAACAGCAAGCCCGTCGATTCACCGCTGCCGCGAATGTCGACGCGGACGCCCGCATAGCCGTGACCGGCAAGATAGGGATGGGTCAGCGCGTCCCGTTCGTAGGTGCCGTCGCGTTTGCGATAGGGGAGATACTCGAGGATTGCGGGAACCGGATTCTGCTCGGCATCCTCGGGCAACCAGATGCGCGCCGCCAGCGTCGTACCGTCTTTCAACGGTATCAAGGTGTGCTCGATGACCCGTACAGCTCTGGGGAAAGTCGTGACAATCACAAGCACACTCCCGTTGCCAACGATTACGGAACCTGCAAGACCTCACAAATCAATTTTTCGCCAGGTGTAACTCACGCGCCTTTGTTGATCAGCCGGAGGATCACGCCGTCAATGCTGTAGGGTCCGGCCCCGGCCGAGATAACAACGATCAGCATGAACGCGTAGAGGACTTCCGGCAGATAGAGCCAATCGTCGATCCGGTCCGCTTCGTCGATCGGCTTGCTGAGTCTGATCCGCCGTGGGCCCGTGGTGGCGGTGGCGACGACGATGACGAAGAGAAGGCCAAGCGCGGCCAGCGGCGCCAGCAGCCCGATGACCACGGCGGCGCCGGCGGCGAACTCTACCGTCGGTACCCACCATTGGTTAAAGCCAAGGGCGTGAATGCCGAGTTCCTTTAGTTCTTCCGTCATCGTGCGGTGGCGTTCCGCGTTGAAAAGCTTGTGGTAGCCCGAGAGCATAAAGAACATCCCAACCGCGATGCGGTTGAGAGTGAGTGCGATATCGGTCCATCCGACGCCTTTGAACAGTAGATCGATCATCGTTGCTGTTCCTTCTCGCGCCGTCGTGTCGGTCCGGTGCGGTGACTCACCAAGTGCAGTGGTCTGCGTCCGTCGATTATCGGCGGGGCGAAAAGATACGGACCGCGTGACCCGCGCGACGAGCGATGACCAAGGCTTTTAGCGGAACCAGTTCGGAAATCTGCGACAACGGTCTCGGCGTGGCAGCGTGAAGAACTACGGATCGGCCGGATGGCGTAGCCAAATGGCGAACCAGCATACCGAGTTTCCAGTCGGCCAGGCTACGCTACCGCATCCCGAGTGTCAGAATTCCCTTAGTGTCAGAAATTCCCTTAATGTCAGATATCTTAGCGGTAGCCACCGGCTGCGGGTAACTTTTTCAGAAATGCCGAATTTTCAACGCGATTATGGTGGGCGCTGTAGGGATTGAACCTACGACCTCTCCCGTGTGAAGGGAACGCTCTCCCGCTGAGCTAAGCGCCCGGTCCAGTTCGCGGCGGATTTAAGGAATCGTCATGCAGGGTGTCAAGCGACGCTGTCGAATGCGGCGCCGCGGAAGGCGCTGCGAGCGGTCCTGAACGCGATCTTGTCTGCAAGCGGCGGGCTCTTTGCATCGCGGATTATGTGATCGTGCATTATGGGATCGGCGTCAGTTCGATGCCGCGCGTGAGGCGCCCAATTGCAAGGCGCGGATGCGGTCGGCAAGCGTGCCCCGATTTTCCTGAGGTGCATCGCGCGTCGTGCCGCCGGCCTGGCCATTGACGGTGGCGCCGTCGCGCCGCCCCGCCAGGTCGGGAACTGCCTCGGCCAGCATCGACTCGATCGGCGAGCCTGGCCCTTCGAGCACCGCGGTGAGGCGCGCCACCTCGGCCGCTACATCGTTGATGCGCTCCCGCAGCAGCGCGTTCTCGACGCGCTCGGCCGCCCAGGTCGTTTCCGCGTCGCGTTTCATGGTCCCGATCTCGCGCTGCAGCTTGGTGCGCTCTTCGACGGCGGTCGCGAGCTGGGCTTCAAGCTGGCCGATGTCGGCGCGGAATTTGTCCACGGCGCCGCTGCTGCGGCCCCCGGCATTCTCGAGCTCCTCGCGCAAATCCCGTTCGATCTTGCCGGCCGCTTCGAGTTCGCCGCGCAATCGGGTGACCTCGAATTCGCGCTCGGCCAGAAGCCGTCCCTGATCGCCGAGCCGGGTTTCAAGCTCGCCGGCGCGGCGGCTCAGGACTTCCGCTTCGGTCGTCTGCACCAGAAGCTGCCGTTCGAGTTCGCCGGTGCGCGCCGCAAGTCCGTCGAGCTTGCCGCGCGCTTCGTTCGACTGGCTGGTCGCGGCCTCGGCCTCGGCGCGTTCGCGCGTCAGCCGCTCCTCGGTCGCCCGTACTGCGCGCTCATAGTCGGTGACGCTCACCTTCATCGCTTCGACCTGCGTGCGCATCGCCGCGAGCTCGACGCGCTGGCTGTCCGCCATGATCGAGCGCTCGCCGAGCTCGGCGACGAGCTTGGCGAGATCGGCCTGCTTGTCGGCGAGGGTCCGCTCCGCCTCCCGCAGCGAAGTGGACTTGCGTTCGAATTCGTCCTCGGTGGCGCGCAACTGGTCGCGCAGATTCTTGTCCCGCGATTCCAGCGCGAAGATCGCCGCCGTCTTCTCGCCGAGTTCCTTCTTGAGCTGGTTGATGGCGTCGGTCTTCTTGCCGAGCTCGGCGAGCTGGCCGGTCGTCTTCGCCTTCATCTGCTCGACGCTCATCTCGAGCCGGCGCGTCGACATGGCGAACTCGGCGCGCAGTTGATCCTTGTCGGCGCGAATTTCGGCGACCGAAAGCGGCGTCGCCGCTTCAAGACGACGCATGGTCAGGCGTACCGCTCGATTGTGGACAAGGGGGACGAAAAGCAGACCAAGCAGCGCCGCGACCAGAAACCCGATCCCGAAAAACATGACCGGTTCAATCATGACACCACTCTTTGAACCACACTGTCCGCCCTCAATGCCACGCGGATAGGAGGCCGCACTAGCGTCCTGAGCCATTAACCTAAACCGGGAACGGCCGCCGCGCCAGAAAAGACAACAGGCCGACGCGACAAGCCTATGACGTGGCCGCTTTGGCCCTCAGCCCAAGTCTTCAGCCTCAGTCCTCAGCCAAAGCCGGGGGGTCAGAAAACGGGTGGGCGGTCAGAAGGGATTCCAGGTCGCGCGGGGGGTAAATTTGAGATAGCCGACATTGGCCCCGAGCCGCAGCCCGACGCCGGAACGGATCGGCACGACGACGATGTCGTTGACGCCCAGCGCGGTCATGCTCAGGCCGCCGATGAAATAGGCCGTGCCCTCAATACCGACGAATCGCTCGAAAATCGCCTCGGTCCGCGGCAGGTTATAGACCAGCATCATGGTCCGGGAGCCGTTGGCGCCGGCATCAAAGCCGATCGACGGCCCCTGCCAATACACCCGTACGTCCCCGGCATTCTTGGTATAAAGCGTGCCGTCGCCGTAGCGCAGCCCGCCGACAAAGGCGCCGCCCGCCTCCTCACCGAGGATGTAGCCGTTCGGCAATCCCCACTGGCTGCCTGCCTTCTCGACTATTTGGGCCAGTCCGCGCGAGACGCCGCCGAAGAAATGGTGGCCGGCATCGATGACCTCGTTGGGCGAGAACTGGTTGGCCGACGGGGGTTGCGGCGGCGGGGGAGGTGGGGGTGGCGAGACCGCTGCCGGCGGTTGCGTCCCCGATTCACCGGGCGGCGCGGTTTGTGCCAAGGCCGCAACGGCTCCGAGACCAATGAGGACCGGGGCCATAATGGCGAACCGCCAAGCAGAATTCATCGAAAGTCCCCCGGTTAACCCCGCGCTCACGCCCGGCAGCTAATTGTCGGGGCAGCCCGTTTCGTATGGCGTGAAGCCGATCCGAATCGCCTCATATTTTCGCTGAAACTATGACCGCAGCACGGCAACAACGGAAGCTCTCAAGCCTCGGCATCGCCGCCGTGGCCGGCCTGTTGTTGCTCCCGCTAGGCATTACGACGCCGCGCGCTGGGACCTCCGAGCGGGTCGTGGTCGACCGGTATTCCGGGCTGGCCATCGACGGCTACGACCCGGTCGCTTTTTATACCGACGGCAAGCCGGTACCCGGAGATGACAGCATCGAACTCGTCTATGGCGGCGCGGTCTGGCGTTTCTGCAATGTCGGCAATCGCGAAGCGTTCGCCGCCGAGCCTGAAGTCTACATGCCGCGCTTCGGTGGGTACGACCCGGTCGGCGTTGCCCGCGGCATATCGCTCGCAGGCAATCCCGACACCTGGCTGATCAGTAACGGCCGGCTGTTCCTGTTCTATGATCGCGACCGGCTGGAAACTTTCCGGGCCGACCCGGAGCGCATCAACAGCGCGGCCGAGCGCAAATGGCCGGATGTATTACGCAAGCTGAGCCCTTGAGCCTGCCGTTCAGTTTCCGGCCTTGAGCGCCGCCTTGGGGAGGCGCCGGTCCTGCCCAAGCCAGAAAGGCGGGGATTTGCAGCTGCGGCGTGCCGTAGGTCAAAGCGGCGCCATCGGGTCCGGCCACGTTCCATTCGCGGCCGCCAGCACGGCATGGCCGGCAGCCACGTCCCAGTCCCGCGTCGGCCCGAGCCGGGGGTAAAGGTCGGCAGCACCCTCGGCCAGCCGGCAGAATTTCAGCGAAGAACCGCAGGGGATGCAGCGTGTCCGCGGCAGGCTATCGACATACGCCCGGGTCGCCGCGTCGAGGTGGGACCGGCTCACCATGACGATGAGTTCGTCATCGGGGCGTGAGCGGGCGTGAATCGGCTCAGTCACCGACGTGCCGTCCGCGGAAAACCGCAGCCGCTCGGCGCCGCGGCCGACGATGCCGCGCCAGATAAGCCCGAGCGCCGGCGCCGTGACGATGCCAAGGACCGGCCTGCCGTCCGAAACGAAGGCGATATTGACCGTGTATTCGTCGAGGCCGGCGATGAAGTCGCGGGTGCCGTCGAGCGGATCGACCAGAAAATAACGCTCACCCGGCGCGGGCATCTTGCTCCGCCCGACTTGTTCCTCGGAGATGGCTGGCAGACCCAGTTGCAAGGCGCGCCAGACGCTCGCGGATCACGGCGTCGGCAGCTTCGTCGGCGTTCGTCACCGGCGAGCCATCGGCCTTGACGCGAACGCTGCCGCTTCCCCGCGCGGCCAGAATTGTGGTCGCCGCGACGATGCTGATTGCGGTCAGTTCCGCTATCAGGTCGGCGCCCGCAGTGGCGTCAAAGGTTGGCACGGATAGCCCTCGATGTTGCCGGACGGTTTCCGGAATAGCAGGTGCCGGCGGCGCACGATTGCCGAATCGCACGCGCTGTGACACCCAACGGGAGCCTAACGCAAATGAGCGGAGTTTCTCATGTCCGCGCCAGTTTCCGGCCCAATCGCCATCGGCGCCCTCGACCTCGCGGCGCTGCTGTGCTCGCGCGTCTGCCATGACCTGATTAGCCCGGTTGGCGCCATCGTCAACGGCATCGAGGTCATGGAGGAAGACAAGGGCGAGGAGACGAAGGCGTTTGCGCTCGATCTGATCAAGAAGAGCGCATACCAGGCGTCGGCGAAACTGCAATTTTGCCGGCTTGCTTTCGGGGCCGCGGGTTCGGCCGGCGCCCAGATCGATCTGGGCGATGCGGAAAAGGCGGCGCGGGGCCTCTTTGAGGACGGCAAGATTACGCTGGTATGGAATTTGCCGCGCGAATTATTGGCAAAGAACCGCGTCAAGCTCCTGCTGAACATGTTGTTGATTGCGGCAGGTACGATTTCGCGCGGTGGAACGCTGACGGTCGACCCGGCCCCCAGCGCCGAGGGGGCACCCGGCTTTGCCGTCACGGCTGCCGGTCTCAATGCCAAGTTGAATCCCGTCACCACGGAACTCCTGACCGGCAGCCCGTCGCATGCCGTGGACGCACACGCCATTCAACCGCTCTATGCGGGCATCCTGGCCCGGGATTGCGGCCTGGTGATCGGGGTGGAAGGCGAGGACGGCCGGGTCGCGTTAACGGCCCGCTAACCGTCGGGCCTGCACCTAAAAAGTGCAAGTTTGGCGGCGTTGGAACACTTCCCGCAACCGAAATTAAACGCTTTCACAACACACTGACGCAAGTCTGATCGGGCGTTTCGCGTCCGGGCGGATCGGCACGCGTTGTGCGTGCGTACGGCGGTGGCGCGGCACGCGCCGGCCGTCAAAGCGCGTGTGCTGACGAGGCGCCTCATGGATGACCTGCTTCGCGAGTTCCTGACCGAGACCAATGAGAGTCTCGATCGGGTTGATGCGGAGCTCGTGCGCTTCGAGCGGGACCCAAACAACCGCGAGATTCTCGGCAACGTCTTCCGGCTCGTCCACACCATCAAGGGCACGTGCGGATTTCTCGGGCTTCCCCGGCTGGAGACGCTGGCGCACGCAGCCGAGAGCCTGATGGGCAAATTCCGCGACGGAATGCCGGTGACGGCTGACGCCGTCACGCTCATCCTTTGCACGATCGACCGCATCAAGGCCATCCTCGAGGCGATCGAGGCCTGCCAGGCTGAGCCGGCTGGCGACGATGTGGACCTCATCGGGCAGCTTAATCGCCTAACCCTGCACGACGATGTCAATCCGCAACCGCTCGTGGTCGAGGCAAAGCCCGAGCCAAGCCCGGCTGTCGAGCTCGCGGCCGAGGCTCCGCCCATCGCCGCGGCGGCCGAAAATCCTGGCATCGAAGCGTTCGCGGAAGGGCCGGTGGCGGATCGTTCCGGCGAGGAGCACGGCGAGCGGCTGGCAAGCAACT
Organism: uncultured Alphaproteobacteria bacterium; assembly: GCA_963850245.1. Classification (GTDB taxonomy): domain Bacteria; phylum Pseudomonadota; class Alphaproteobacteria; order Rhizobiales; family Xanthobacteraceae; genus BOG-931. Next base: position 52,222 of record CAWKLA010000013.1, read on the forward strand.
CGATCCGCGTCCATGTCGACACGCTCGATCACCTCATGACGACGGTGTCCGAACTGGTGCTCACCCGCAATCAGCTCCTGGAGATCGTGCGCCGTCATGAGGATTCCGATTTCAAGGCGCCGCTGCAACGGCTCTCGAACGTCACTGCCGAACTCCAGGAAGGCGTGATGAAGACGCGCATGCAGCCGATCGGCAACGCATGGCAGAAACTGCCGCGCGTGGTGCGCGACCTGTCCGCGGAGCTTGGCAAGCAGATCGAGCTCGAGATGCAGGGCGCCGAAACCGAACTCGATCGTCAGGTGCTCGAGCTGGTCAAGGATCCGCTCACCCATCTTGTTCGGAATTGCGCCGATCACGGCATCGAAACCCCGGCGGAGCGGCTTGCGGTGGGCAAGCCGGAAAAGGGAAAAATCCGCCTTTCGGCCTGCCACCAGGGCGGCCACATCGTCATCGAAATCGCCGACGATGGCCGCGGACTTGATCTCAAGCGCATACGCGCCAAGGCCATCGAAGAAGGAATTGCCGACGACGCCGCTTTGGCCGCGAAATCGGAGACCGAAATCGGCAATCTGATCTTCCTGCCAGGCTTCTCCACGGCCCGCGCGATAACCAGCATCTCCGGGCGTGGCGTCGGCATGGACGTTGTCCGTGCCAACATCGAGCAGATCGGCGGCACGGTCGATTTGCGATCGACTCCCGGCGCCGGGATCGTGTTCGCCATCAAGATCCCGCTGACACTGGCGATCGTCTCCGCGCTCATCGTCGAAGCGGGCGGCGAGCGCTTCGCCATTCCGCAATTGTCGGTGCTGGAGCTTGTGCGCGCGTCGAACGGCGGCGAGCATCGCATCGAGCGAATCCAGGACACGCCCGTTCTGCGGCTGCGCAACAGATTGCTGCCGCTGGCCCGGCTGAAAGAAGTCCTGCGCATCGGTGACAGCAACGCCGAAGCCCGCAAGGGCTTTATCGTCGTCACACAGGTCGGTGCGCAGACATTCGGCATCATCGTCGACGGCGTGTTCCACACCGAGGAGATCGTGATCAAGCCGATGTCGTCGCGGCTGCGCCACATCGCGGCATTTTCCGGCACCACGATACTCGGCGACGGCACGGTCATCATGATCCTCGATCCGAACGGGATCGCTCAGGCGCTCGGCCGCGCCGCCGCGCTGCCGCCATCGGAGCAGGCCGACGTCGACGACGGCGCCGATGCCCGCAACGAGGATTTGACGTCGCTACTGGTATTCCGCGCCGGATCGCAACAGCCGAAGGCGGTGCCGCTGTCGCTGGTCGCGCGGCTCGAGGAGATCGACTGCCGCCGGTTTGAAATCTCCAACGGGCGCTGTCTGGTTCAGTATCGCGATCAGCTCATGCCGCTGCTCCGCGTCGATCCGCAGGGCGGCGCCAAACAGGACGGCACCCAGCCGATTCTCGTGTTCTCCAACAATGACCGCTGCATGGGCCTGATCGTCGACGAGATCGTCGACATCGTCGAACAGCGCCTCGACATCGAAGTGGCGAGCGAGCGTCCGGGTGTGCTCGGCTACGCCGTGGTGAAAGGCAGCGCGACCGAGATCATCGACCTCGGCCATTTTCTGCCGCAAGCCTACGCGGACTGGTTCCACCGCCGGGATGCGCGGTTGGCGCCGCTGACGCGCAAGGTCATGCTGGTCGACGACTCGGCGTTCTTCCGCGACATGCTGGCGCCGCTGATCAAGGCGGCCGGCTATCAGGTGATTACGGTCGCCTCGGCCAGTCAGGCCCTCGCCGCGATCAAATCCGGTGCGCGGGTCGACCTGGTGGTGACCGACATCGAGATGCCGGACATGGACGGGTTCGCCCTGGCGCTGGCGCTGCGCGGCGATCCCGCCACCGCCGCCATTCCGGTTATTGCGCTCTCGGCGATGGTATCCACCGACGCGATCGAGCGCGGCCGGAAGGTGGGCTTTCAGGATTTTGTCGCCAAGTTCGATCGACCCGGACTGATCGCTGCGATCAAAGCGCAGACTGACGATCTGCACCAGGCGGCGTGAGCAGGCGACACCAAGAGGCTTCGATGCACGAAGAGATCGAGTTCGCCGAGTTCGTTACGTTCGCCGTCGCGGGCCAAATGTTTGGTCTGCCGATCGCGCGCGTGCAGGATGTGTTCAAACCGGCGCGGATAACGCGCGTGCCACTGGCGGCGCCGGAAATTGCCGGCGTTCTCAATCTGCGCGGCCGCATCGTGACGACGATCGACATGCGCCGCCGGCTCGGCGTGAAGCCGCGCGATGAGGGCGCGGCGCCGATGGCGATCGGTATAGAAGCCACCGGCGAATCGTTCGGTCTCCTGGTCGACGCGGTCGGCGAGGTGCTCAAGGTGCCGGCATCCGACCGCGAAGCCAATCCGATCAATCTCGACGGCAAGCTCGCCGCGCTGTCGGCGGGCGTTTACCGGCTGGAAGGCCAGCTTCTTGTCGTGCTCGAGATCGACCGGGTGCTGGACCTGTGCGGCGAACGTGAGGCGGCCTAGCAACGGACCGATTGGCGTGCGTGGAATTGCGGACAACGAAGCATCAACGCGGGTTCGCCCGCGAAGCATGGAGTGAAGGATTATGAAGACGTGTTTGATCGTCGACGACTCCAGCGTCATCCGCAAGGTGGCGCGGAGAATTCTCGAAGGTCTGGAATTCCAGATCGCGGAAGCGGAGAACGGCGAAGAGGCCGTCGAAGCATGCGGCCGGGAGATGCCCGACGCGATCCTGCTCGACTGGAACATGCCGAAAATGGACGGCTATGATTTCCTGCGCGCGCTGCGCCGCTTGCCGGGCGGAGACAAGCCGAGAGTGGTGTTCTGCACGACCGAGAACGATGTCGCGCATATCGCCCGTGCCCTCCATGCCGGCGCCAACGAATACATCATGAAGCCGTTCGACAGGGACATCGTCGAGGCCAAGTTCCAGGAAGTCGGCCTGATCTGACGGCTTCATCGGAATATCTCGATCAGAGTTGGCATTAATTACAAGTTCGAGTGTCGTTCGTGCCGAAAGTCTCGCGTTCATGAGTACCGTCCTGGCTGTTCGCAAGCCGGCTTCCGTTGTCGAAAGACCCATCAGGGTCATGGTCGTCGATGACGCGATCGTCGTGCGCCGGCTGTTGATGCGGTGGATCGCCGCCGAACCGGATATGACGGTGGCGGCATGTCTGCGGACCGGGCGCGAGGCAGTCGAGCAAATTGAGGAATGCGATCCGGACGTCGTCGTTCTCGACATCGACATGCCGGAGCTTGACGGCCTTGCGGCGCTGCCGATCCTGCTCAAAAAGAAGCGCGACCTGATCGTTATCATGGCGTCGACGTTTACCCGGCGCAGCGCCGAAATCAGCTTCCGGGCATTGTCGCTTGGCGCCGCCGATTACCTGCCGAAGCCCGAACTCACAGCGGCTTCGAGCGCGTTTCAGCGCGAGTTGATCGACAAGATACGAAGCCTCGGCCGCCGCGGTCATCTGGTGGCTCGCGTGCTGACGCCGGATGCTCCAGAAACGGCGACCCCGACGCTGCGCCGGCGCGGCGCAAGGCCGGCTGAAGGTCCTGCTTTCGCGTTGCGGCCCTTTGCGGCGGCTTTGCCGCGCGCTCTGCTGATCGGTTCCTCGACCGGGGGACCGCAGGCGCTGGCGACCCTGATCGGGCAGATCAACGCTACGATCGAACGCGCGCCGGTGCTGATTACACAGCACATGCCGGCGACCTTCACCCCAGTCCTGGTCGAACACCTGACCCGCGCAAGCGGCCGGCGCATCAGCGAAGCCGAGCACGAAGAGCTCGTCGTCGCCGGCAAGGTCTATGTCGCACCCGGAGGGCACCATATGCGCGTGGTGCGCGGCGATTCCGGTCCCGTCATCGAGCTGGGAGACGATCCGCCGATCAATTTCTGCAAGCCGTCCGTCGATGCGCTCTTGGCATCGGCGGCGAAAGTCTGGGGCGCGACCGCTCTTGCTCTCGTACTCACCGGTATGGGCAGCGACGGAACGCGCGGCGCGGCCGATATCGCCGCCGCCGGCGGCAGCGTGATCGCCCAGGACGAAGCCACCAGCGTGGTGTGGGGCATGCCGCGCTCCGTCGCCAATGCCGGCCTGTGTTCGGCGGTTTTGCCGCTCTCCCAGATCGGACAGGAACTCAATCATCTGTTTCGTGGAGTATGTGCGTGACGCCTCTCGACTACGATTTCCTGCGCCGGCGGCTCAAGGAGCGCTCCGGCCTCGTTTTGTCCGGCGACAAGCAATACCTGGTCGAGAGCAGGCTTTTGCCGATCGCCCGCAAGGCCTGCCTCGGCAGCCTCGATGCTCTCGTGGCCGCGCTCAGGGAGAATGCGGACGACCAGCTTATGACCACGGTCGTCGAGGCGATGACCACCAACGAAACGTTCTTTTTTCGCGACAAGACTCCGTTCGAGATTTTCCGTTCCGAGGTTTTGCCAGCGCTTTTGGCGGCGCGCCGGATCACGCGCAGCATCCGGATCTGGTGCGCGGCGGCTTCGACCGGCCAAGAGCCTTATTCACTTGCGATGGCGCTCAAAGAGATGGAGGGCGTGGTGAACGCCGGATGGCGGATTGAAATCATCGCGACCGATATTTCGAACGAGGTGCTGGAGAAGGCGCGCAAGGGCATCTACAGCCAGTTCGAGGTGCAGCGCGGACTGCCGATCCAGCTCCTGATCAAGTATTTCTCCCAGGACGGCGAGATGTGGCAGATCGCCCCGGAAATTCGCGCCATGGTCAAGTTCCAGCAGTTCAACCTGCTGTCGGATTTCTCCCGGCTCGGCACGTTCGACCTGATCTTTTGCCGGAATGCGCTGATCTATTTCGACAAGGAAACCAAGATCGATGTGCTCAACCGCCTCAGCCGCGTGGTCGCCCGCGATGGGCATCTCGCGCTCGGCGCGGCGGAGACCGTGGTTGGATTGACCGCCGCCTTCAAGACAGTGCCGGATTTGCGCGGCTTCTATGCGCCGAATGAGCGCCCGTCGAGAGCGCAAACGGGCGCTGGCGAGAGGCTCCAGCCGCGCTTTGCCGTCGTCAACGGCGGACGCTGAGCCGCGCAGGAAGCTGAGTGGTACAAGAAAAAAGCCCCGGCCGATGGCCGGGGCTTTTTGTTTTCAAAAACCGTGACGCTTCAGGCGGAGATTTTCGCCTCGTCCTCGCTCGGCTCGCGCAACACGTAGCCGCGGCCCCACACCGTCTCGATGTAGTTCTTGCCGCTTGAGGCGTTGGCGAGCTTCTTGCGCAGCTTGCAGATGAAGACGTCGATGATCTTCAGCTCGGGCTCGTCCATGCCGCCATAGAGATGATTGAGGAACATCTCCTTGGTCAGCGTGGTGCCCTTGCGCAGCGAAAGCAGCTCCAGCATCTGATATTCCTTGCCGGTCAGATGCACGCGGGCGGCGTTGACCTCGACGGTCTTGGTGTCGAGATTGACCACGAGATCGCCGGTCTGGATGACCGACTGGGCGTGGCCCTTGGACCGCCGCACGATGGCGTGGATGCGCGCCACCAGCTCGTCCTTGTGGAACGGCTTGGTCATGTAGTCGTCGGCGCCGAAGCCGAGACCTCTGACCTTATCCTCGATCCCGGCCAGTCCGGTCAGGATCAGGATCGGCGTCTTGACCTTCGACACACGCAGGCTCCGCAAAACCTCGAAGCCCGACATGTCCGGAAGATTAAGGTCGAGAAGGATGATGTCGTAATCATAGATCTTTCCGAGATCTATCCCTTCCTCGCCGAGGTCGGTCGTATAAACGTTGAAGCTCTCGGATTTGAGCATCAACTCAATCGATTGCGCCGTGGCGCTATCGTCTTCAATCAGCAAAACGCGCATGCCAGTCCCCTTCCTCGCCGCGCGGGGCATAAGGTCGGCAACGCCGTGACGGCGGCCCCCGAAAAACGCCTTGGGACAAACTGATTCGAGACTGTAAACGCGCTATGGTTAACAAAACCTGATTCCCACTTGCAAGCATGTCCTAGGCGAATTTCAGCGAATCGCCTTAAGATACTGCAAGAAAGAGATTTTCGAGCCACTTTACCGCTCACAGGTCAGGTTAAGTTTCGGCGCTAACCGACTCCAGCGACTCACCCTTCCAATCGGGCTTGGCGAACCGCTGTATCCCCAAGGACGAAGCAATGATTAACGGCCCGGGTAAATACACCGTTAAGACGCGGAACTTAGTAGTAACCATCTGCAGCCTCCGGGCAGGTGCGCCGTGAAGGCGCTGGCCGAACAGATCAACGAATTGGACGGCATCGAGATCTACGGCCGCGTCGTTGGCGTGCGCGGGCTGATGGTGGAAGTCGCAGGACCGCTGCATGCCATGTCGGTCGGTGCGCGGGTGATCATCGAGACGCCCGGCAAGAATATTCCGAGTGAAGTGGTCGGATTCTCCGGGCCGTTTGCGCTCCTGATGCCGTTCGCTCCGCTCGAAGGCGTGCGGCGCGGATGCCGCGCGCTTGTTTCCGCGGTTCCCGGCGCGGTGCGGCCATCTGCAGGTTGGCTGGGCCGGGTAGTCAACGCGCTGGGCGAGCCGATCGACGGCAAGGGAGCGCTGCTGTACGGGCCGTCTCCTTACGCGTTCCGCAATACGCCGCCGCTAGCCCACGCCCGCCGCCGCGTCGGGGCGCCGCTCGATCTCGGCGTGCGGGCGCTCAATACCTTCATCACCTGCTGTCGCGGCCAGCGCATGGGGATTTTCTCCGGTTCCGGCGTCGGCAAATCGGTGCTGTTGTCCATGCTGGCGCGCAACGTCGCCGCCGATGTCACCGTGATCGGCCTGATCGGCGAACGCGGCCGCGAAGTGCAGGAGTTTCTTCAGGACGACCTCGGCGAGGCCGGTCTGGCCCGCTCCGTGGTCGTCGTTTCAACGTCCGACGAGCCGGCGCTGATGCGCCGCCAGGCCGCTCACGAAACGCTTGCCATCGCCGAATACTTTCGCGACGAGGGCAAGGATGTCCTGGTGCTGATGGATTCGGTCACCCGCTTCGCCATGGCGCAGCGCGAGATCGGGCTTTCGGCCGGCGAGCCGCCGACGGCGAAGGGATATACGCCGACGGTTTTCACCGAGCTGCCGCGGCTTCTGGAACGCGCCGGACCGGGCACCGAACAGGGCACGATCACCGGCATCTTCACCGTCCTCGTGGACGGCGACGACCATAATGAGCCGATCGCCGACGCCGTGCGCGGCATCTTGGACGGCCATATCGTCATGGAGCGCGCGATCGCCGAGCGCGGCCGCTATCCGGCAATCAATGTCCTCAAGTCGATATCGCGGACCATGCCGCGGGCGGCCGATCCGGAGTATCTGCAAGTGCTCAATCGGGCCAAGCAGGTCATGGCGACATATGCGGATATGGAAGAACTCATCCGGCTCGGCGCCTACCGGGCCGGAACCAGCCCTGAAGTCGACGAGGCCATCCGGCTGCACAAGCCGCTCGAGGCTTTTCTTGCCCAAAGTAAGGAAGAAGCAACCAGGTTGGCGGATGGTTATCAACGGCTGGCCCAGATCATGTCGATTTCGGAAACCGAACGCTAACGTTATCGGGGCATAATCGGTGATCGCGGCGCCCTGCGGCGGACGTCTACCCGGCGCCGTCGTCCAGCGCCTTCGGGGAGTAACAGTAGATGAAGTCGCGTGAGACGCTCATTCGCCTGAAGAAGTTTCAGGTTGACGAGAAGCGGCGCAAGGTCGCGCAAATCGAGACCATGATCGCCGAATTCGAACGCATGGCGGGGGACCTGGAGCGCGAAATCCGGGTCGAGCAGGATCGCGCAGGCATTCACGACCCCGGACATTTTGCTTATCCGACCTACGCCAAGGCGGCGATCACCCGCCGGGAGAACCTCAAGCGCTCGGCCGACGAACTGCGGACCCAGCTCGAGGACGCCAAAATGGCGCTTGGCGATGCATTCGATGAGCTCAAGAAGGTCGAACTGCTCGACGAGCGCGACCAGATGCGCGAGCGCGAGGCCGAAAACGCCCTGGAGCAGTCCGAACTCGACTCCATCGCGCTGATGCGCCTGCGCGGCGCCGCGCCGGCCTGACCCTCCGCTCCCAGGCGGAAAGCCGGGGAAGCCGGCTCGTGAGCAAATTTTGTTCGGATTACCGCCTTTTGTAGGGGGTGGGGCCGGCCATATGAGCCGCCGCGTCCTCCAAACCGCTTAATCGCCCTCGACGAGCGCCCGATTCCCCGGCGATAATCAGAAAGATAGCCGCGTGAGGGTCCCGACGGGATTGCCAGGGCCGGGGGCAGTGATGCTGACGCAAGCGGAATTGGTCGAACTGCTCGCGGGTGTCGCCAAGGGCGACGCTGCCGCATTCGAGCAGCTCTATGAGGCCACCCGCGCGAAACTCTACGGGGTGCTCCTTCGTATCTTGAGGAAGCCTGAATTGGCGGAAGACGTCATGCAGGAGACTTACCTCAAGGTCTGGAAGATGAGCGGCAAGTTCGATCCGAAGCTGGCAAGTCCCATTACCTGGATGGTGGCGATCGCGCGCAACCGGGCCATCGATATCGTGCGCAAGAAAGGCGAAGTCTCGATAGAGGATGAGCCCGAGGCGATGGAGGTTGCGTCCGACACGCCGGCACCGCTGGCGCGCCGCGAAATGACCGACGAGCTCAAGCGCCTCCTGGCGTGCCTCGGCAAGCTCGATCCGGAAAAGCAACGCATCGTGCTTCTGGCCTATTACAGCGGCTGGAGCAGGGATCAACTTTCAAAGAAACTCGACATCCCCGTCAACACAATCAAGACCTGGTTGCGCCGCAGCCTGCTCGAGATCCGTGGCTGTATGGGGGCGTAGCTTGGAGGAGCCTTGGTAGCCATGCTTGACGAAGACCAGGACACGCTTGCCGCCGAATACGTGCTCGGCACGCTTTCGGCTGAAGAGCGCGAACACGCCGAGGCATTGCTGACCTTCGACTCAACTTTTGAGGCGGCGGTGCGGCAGTGGGAACGGCGCTTGGGCGAACTCAACGTCATGGTCGAGGCAGTCGAGCCGCCGGCTGAACTCTGGGATCGGATCAAGCACGACGTCACACCGGTCGGGGCGGCCGTCGCAACCGATGCCGCCGAAGTCACGCACGATCTGGAAGAACCCGCGGCTGCGTCCGACCACCTTCCGCTCCTGGAGGAGCACGAGCCGGGCCATGAGCATGACCATGAGCCGGCGCATGAGTCGGAACACGCGGAAGAAACACACGCGGTGCCGCACGAAGAGGCGCCGATAGTCGTCGAGCCTGCTGATGTGCAACAGGTCGACCACAGCGCCGACGTCATTCGTCTCGGCAAACGCGCCCGCCGCTGGCGCGGCCTGACGCTGGCGATTGGCGCGATCGCGGCCTTGCTGGCGCTTTATGTCGCCGCCTGGCACGCTGCGCCTGATCTTATTCCGGCCCGGCTGCGGCCGGGCGGAGCGGGGATGATCGCACGCACCGACGGTTCGACGCGCTCGCAGCAGGACCGGCTGGTCGTGGTGCTTCAGCAGCAGCCGACGGCGCCGGCCTTTCTCGTCACGCTCGATACCCAGCAGCGGACGCTGTATGTCCGCCGGGTGTCGGCTACTGCCGAGGCGGGAAAAAGCTATGAACTATGGCTGATCTCAAAGAGCCTCGGCGCACCGCGTTCGCTAGGTGTGGTCGGCGGCGATGAATTCACGCAGCGGCCGCTTCCCGGAAGTTTCGACGTCGATACGCTCCGCACCGCAGGCTTCGCGGTTTCGCTCGAACCAGCGGGCGGCTCGAAAACCGGCGCGCCCACCGGTCCGATCCTGTTCACCGGCAAGGCGGTCGAATCGCTCCCGGCCTCGCAGCCGTCCAAGCCAGCGAGAACCTGATTGGCGCGCGGATTGTTCGTTAATGGATGACGGGAAGCTTGCCGCTCACGGCGGTGAGCTGACTGGCTTTGACGAGCGGCGCGGTACCGAGATCCACGTAGCCGAAACGGGCGAAGATGCCGACAGCCGCTACGATCGTCGCGCACAACAAGCCGATGATGACGATCTTCAAGTGCGTGCGGCGGTCCGCACTATACATCGAGTGATTCACCAGGCCCTCCCGGTTTTCGCCGGCTGTTCCGACTTGCGGGGCGACATGAACTCGTTTGAATGGATAAGTACGTGACGGCGGTCACTTCGCAAACGCGGCTCACCAAACCTTGAACGGCCCGTGACGGTGTTGAAAGCGCGCGCCTTTGTTCTTTGCGAAAGATTCGGCCCGCCGGGTGAAGCGGTGCTTCGCGCCTGTGATGTCGCCGTGCGGATCGTCAAGCTGCTTGTCCTAAATTGCTCGTGTCCTAAATGCTCGCGACTGTCTTTAGCCGCACCCGCGGGTGAATCTCGGTCTGCGCCAGCACGCTCGTCTGAGCGCGGAAACGTTCGACGATGCTGCGCACGAACGGCCTGATGCCGGGCGAAGTCACCAGCACCGGCGCTTCGCCGTCGCGCGCAGCCTGTTCGAATTTTTCGCGGACCTGATTGATGAAATCCGTCAGCTTGGACGGCTGCATGGCGAGGTTGCGCTCGTCGCCCTGGCCGACGATGGATTCGGCGAATGCCTGCTCCCATCTTGCCGTCAACGCGATGATCGGCAGGTAGCCGGCCGGGCTGGTGTGCTGGGCGCAAAGCTGGCGCGACAGCCGCGCGCGGACGTGCTCGGCCAGGAGCGACGGATTGCGAGTGCCCGCCAATCCATCGGCGATGCCTTCCAGGATGGTCGCGAGGTCGCGGATCGAGACGCGCTCGGCGAGGAGAATCTGCAATACGCGCTGGATGCCGGAAATCGTGATGTGTGCGGGTACGATGTCCTTCATCAGTTCGCTCTGTTCTTTCGGCAGCTCCTTGATCAGTTTCTGCACCTCGCCATAGGAGAGCAGCTCTGACATATTGGCCTTGATCAACTCGGTGAGATGAGTGGCGAGCACGGTCGCCGAGTCGACGACGGTGTAGCCCCGCACCGAGGCTTCTTCCTTGAGCGAAGCATCGACCCACGTCGCCGGCAGCCCGAAAGTCGGCTCGGTCGTGTGGACGCCGGGCAGCGCCACCTGCTTGCCGGCCGGATCCATGACCATGTACTGGCCTTGCCAGACCTTTCCGGCGCCGCACTCGACCTCTTTGAGCTTGATCACGTAGCTGTTGGCGTCGAGCTGCACGTTGTCGAGGATGCGCACCGCCGGCATGACGAAGCCCATTTCGGACGCGAGCGAGCGGCGCAGCGCCTTGATCTGCTCGGTGAGGCGATCGCCGCCGTCGGTGGCATTGACCAGCGGCAGCAGCGCGTAGCCGAGCTCGATCTTGAGATCGTCTATTTTGAGCGTCGCCGAGATCGGCTCTTCCGCCGGCGGCGCTTTCGCCGCGTCGGTTTTGGTCGTCTCGGTGACCAGCGCCTGCTTGTGACGGCGTTCGATGACGTAGGCGAGGGCGGCGGTGCCGCCGCCCAGCGCCAGGAACGGCAGCATCGGGAATGCCGGGCAGCAGCGCCATGACCAGCATGACCGCGGCAGACATTCCGAGCGCCTTCGGATACCCCGAAAATTGACTGAGCAACGCCTTGTCGGCGGCGCCGGAGACGCCGGCCTTCGAGACCAGCAGGCCCGCGGCGATCGAGACGATCAGCGCCGGGATCTGCGTAACGAGGCCGTCGCCGACCGACAGCAGCGTGTAGGCGTGGGCTGCTTCGGAGAAGCTCAGTCCCTGCTGCATGATGCCGATGACCATGCCGCCGATCACATTGATCAGAACCACCAGCAGGCCGGCAATGGCGTCGCCGCGGACGAATTTGGAGGCGCCGTCCATCGCGCCGAAGAAGCCGGATTCGTCCTCCAGCGTCTTCCGCCGCCGCCGCGCGTCCTTGTCGTCGATCAGGCCGGCGGAAAGGTCGGCGTCGATCGCCATCTGCTTTCCGGGCATCGAGTTCGAGGTGAAAGCGTGCGGCCACCTCGGCGATGCGGCCCGAGCCCTTCGTGATAACGACGAAATTCACGATCACCAGAATGGTGAAGACGATGATGCCGATGACGAAGTTGCCGCTCATGACGAATTGGCCGAACGCCTCGATGACGTGGCCGGCAGCGTCGGGACCCTCGTGCCCGCGCGACAGGATCAGCCGCGTCGAGGCGAGGTTGAGGGAGAGCCGCAACATGGTGGCGATCAGCAGCACGGTCGGGAACGCGGAGAATTCGAGCGGCGCCTGGATGAACAGCGACGTCATCAGGATCAGCACCGAGAACGTGATCGAGATGGCGAGCGCGAAATCGAGCAGCAGTGACGGCAGCGGCAGGATGAGCACGACGAGGATGGCCATCATGCCGACGGCAAGGCCGATGTCGCTGCGCCGCAGCAGAGAGCCGAGGTCGGAAAGTCGAGTTAGCGTCAACGATCGATCGCCGCCCTCGGCCGAAGTTGTGTCGGTCATGCCGGTTGTTTGCGCCCGTTGGCTGCGGTCACGCGTTCCAAAGCTGTGCGCGGCGGGGATCGTGCCGCCGGCACGCAAGGAAGGAAATGGAGCCGCGCTCGCGTCCAAGATTGCCCCGCAGGTGCGGTGGAAACGGACTTACCCCCCGGCAAAATGTGCCGGGTTTATGGTTACCGGGGAGTTAATTTTTCGGTCCAGCGGGGAGGAATTCCGGGGTCGCCTTACCCCGGGCCGGGGCCGGAAACGGCCGCTTTTCTGGCGTAGCCGGGGGCGGGGCCGTGATAGCGTAACATCACACATTGATCATATGTTGCGGCGGTTATTCGGACGGAGTCGCGGCATGCAATCGCAATCCATGGCGGACTGGACGCACGATCACGCTTTCCTTGGCGAGCATCACGGCGCGCACGAGCGGCGGACCTGGACGGTGGTTGCGCTCACCGCGGTCATGATGGTCGCCGAGATCGTCGGCGGTACGCTCTACGGATCGATCGCGCTTGTCGCCGACGGCTGGCACATGGGCACGCATGTCGCGGCGCTCGCCATCGCCGGATTCGCTTATCTGTTCGCGCGCCGGCATATGAACGATGCGCGCTTCTCGCTCGGCACCGGCAAGTTCGGAGAACTCGCGGCTTTCGCCAGCGCCATCATCCTGGGCATGATCGCGCTCGGCATCGCCTACGAGTCGGTGCTGCGGCTCCTGAATCCCGTCGTCATTCACTTTCGTGAGGCAGTGCCGATCGCCGTGCTCGGACTGTGCGTCAACCTCGCGAGCGCTTGGCTGTTGCGCGAGACCCATGATCACGGGCACGGCGCCGGCCACAGTCCTCACGATCACGACGACCACGATCACATCCATGATCACGATTCTGGCGGCGCTCACGTCGCGCATCAGCAGGATTTCAACTACCGCGCCGCTTACGTGCACGTGCTCGCCGATGCGCTGACCTCGGTTTTGGCCATCGCCGGCCTGTCGCTGGCATGGGCCTTCGGCTGGAGATTCATGGATCCGCTGGTCGGGCTTGTCGGTACGGTCGTGATCATATCCTGGTCCGTGAGCCTGATCCGCGCGGCGGGGGGTGTTTTGCTCGACACGGTGCCCGATCCGGCGCTCGCCGAGCGAATTCGCCAACGCATCGAGGTCGGCGGCGACCGGTTGGCCGATCTGCATCTGTGGCGCCTCGGTCCCGGCCATGCCGCGATGATGGCTTCGATTGTTTCTGATTCACCGCTGCCGCCGTCGGCGTACAAACAGAGGCTCGAGGGTTTGACCGGACTTTCGCACGTGACGATCGAAGTCAATCAATGCGCGCTCGAGCCCGAATAGCGAATGGCGGGTTGGTAAAATGGGGCGAGGGCGCCGGCAAACGGGCCGGTCAAACTATCTGCCATCCGCAATTCGATGTTCGCTTGCCGGTGCGCTGCTGGTGATGCTGTGCGCTCACGCCCGAGCCCAGGAGCGGCCTGCCGGCTTCGTCGACGTTGCCACGGTCGTTCCCGGCGTCATCCTCGACATGCGTTACGCCGGCTCGCACAATTTCGTCGGCCGGCCGATCGACGCCTACGAGGCGCCGCGGTGTCTGCTGACCAAGCCCGCGGCCGACGCTCTCGCCGACGTTGCCCGCGATCTCGCTTCGCGCGGTCTCGTTCTCAAGATCTTCGATTGCTATCGGCCGACCCGCGCTGTGGCGAATTTCGTGCGATGGGCGCGCGATATCAACGACACCGTGGGCAAAAAGGAGTTCTATCCCTCGGTCGACAAGCGCACGCTGTTCCAGAACGGATATATCTCCTCCCGCTCGGGACATTCGCGCGGCTCGACCGTCGATCTCACGCTCGCGCGATCTGACGGCCAGGAACTCGACATGGGGACGCCGTTCGATTTTTTCAGTCCGCTGTCATGGCCCGCGGCTGACGGCGTCAGCGGTGAAGCGAAGGCCAACCGCGCGCTGTTTGCCGCGGCCATGCGCCGCCGCGGCTTCCGTCCTTACGACAAGGAATGGTGGCACTTCACGCTGTCGCACGAGCCGTTCCCGGCGACGTATTTCGATTTCCCGGTGCGATGAAACTCAGGAGTAGCCGGGAGGCGTTACGAAGCCGCCGAACTCGCGTTCGATCAGTGCGGCAAAGGCGATCGGCGTGCGATCTTCCAGATAGGGGCCGACGATCTGCACGCCGATCGGGAGGCCGCCCTCCGAAAGGCCGATCGGCGCGGCCGTCGCCGGCAGGCCTGGTGTTGTGGCAACCTCCGGCCATACCAGTTGATCGAAAAACGAAAACTGCTTTCCGTCGATGTCGATCCGGCGTTCCGCCATTGGTGTGTGATCGTGCGGAAAAGCCACCGTCGGCATGGGCGGGCAGAGCACGACATCCCATTCGCGGAACACGGCGGCCCATTTTTGCTGAAGGCTGATGCGCGCCATGTCGTCCGCGGCCCATTCGCGATGGCTCATGATCGTGCCGCGGCTTCTTTCGGCGGCAAGGCTATCGTCGTCGGGCTTAAGAGCGGCGGCCGCGGCTTGGGCCTGCGCGTAGATTTCCTGCGGCCACCGCTCCGATAACGCCGCCATCAGGAGGCGCATGTAGAGCCGTCCCGACTCGGCGAGATCGGGCAGGAGCGGGCTCGTATGCGCGACCTTGACACCCGCTTTGACCAGTTGCTGCGACAAGCGGTCGAGCGCAGCGCGCACTTCGCGGGCCGTCGGCAGCAGCGGATGATCGTCGATGACGAGAACGCGGAAATCCTTGAGCCGCTCATGACGCGGCGCCGGCAACGCCAGGCGATAGGCGATCCCGTCGCGGGCCTGATCGGGCCCGGCGGTTATCTCCAGCACCGACGCGAGATCGTCGGCGCTGCGCGCCATCGGCCCGACTACGGCAAGATCGCTTACGCGCTGCATCGTGTTGGGAATACGATGCCCGCGCGGCGGCACCAGATTGAGGGTCGGCTTGTGAGCGTAGACGCCGCAATAGTGCGCCGGCGTCCGCAGCGAGCCGCCGATATCCGAGCCGAGCGATAACGGCCCGAAGCCGGCGGCAAGCGCAGCCGACGAACCGCCGGACGATCCTCCGGGGGTGCGGCCGAGATCCCATGGACTGTTCGTCGTGCCGTAAATGTCGTTGAAGCTCTGCCAGTCGCCCAGCAGCAACGGCACGTTGGTCTTGCCGAGGATGACCGCGCCCGCTGCCTTCACCCGCGCGACCGCGACCGCGTCTTCGCGCGGAATAAAGTTCTTGAAGTCCGGCACGCCCCAGGTCGTCGGCAGGCCGACCACGTCGAAGGATTCCTTGATCGTCATCGGAATCCCGAGCAGCGGTCCACGCTCGCCACGGGCGAGCGCGGCATCGGCGCTCCTGGCGGCTTCGCGGGCACGGTCGAAGTCGCGCACGATGACCGCGTTGAGCTTGCCGTCGAGCGCCTCGATGCGCGCAATGACATGATCGGTCAATTCGAGTGAGGAAATTTTCCGCGCCGCGAGCGCGGCGGTGAGTTCCTTGGCCGTGCCGTAGTTCAGCAAATCGCCGTCGCGGCCTTGACCGGTCATGTCCTTATCCTTTGAGCGCTGATCCATTGTCTCCACACCATAAATGCCGTCAGATGCCCGCGCCAGCCTGCGGGTTTTTAAGCGGACTTCAAATTATCGAATGCCAAGCCCGGTCACGGCGCGGATCGCCGCGCCTATGTGTCCAGCAACCGGCGAATGGCGACGGAGAGCAGTTCGCTGGTGAGAGGTTTTTGGATCAGATCGACGCCCGGATCGAGACGGCCCTGATGAACAATGGCGTTGCGCGAGTATCCCGTCATGTACAGAACTTTCAGCAACGGCCGCATCTGTCTTGCCTCCTCCGCGAGCTTGCGTCCGTTCATCCCGGGCATGACAACGTCGGTAAGGAGGAGCTGGACGGTGCTGTGGGCGTTCAGCAGGCTGAGCGCACCTTCGGCGTCGCCTGCTTCGAGAACGTCGTATCCGAGTGTCTCGAGTGTTTCCACAACGTAGGCCCGCACGTCGGCATCGTCCTCGACGACAAGGATGCATTCCCCGGACTTGCCGCGGCTTGGTTCCGGCTTGCGCACTTCCGCCGGCTGCGTCTTTCCAAGGAACCGCGGCAGGTAGATGTTGATCGTGGTCCCTTCGCCATCCTCGCTGTAGATTTTGACGTGTCCGCCGGATTGTTTGACGAAGCCATAGACTTGGCTGAGCCCGAGCCCGGTGCCCTGGCCGGATTGCTTGGTTGTGAAGAACGGCTCGAAGGCGTGTTCGATGACCTCTTTCGGCATTCCCGAGCCGGTGTCGGTCACCGATATCTGCACATACTGTCCAGGCCGGACATCGGCGTTCTGCCGGCAATAGGATTCGTCGAGATAGGAGTTGCTGATTTCGATGGTGAGCTTGCCGCCGTCGGGCATGGCGTCGCGGGCGTTCACCACCAGGTTGAGAATGGCGGCCTCTAGCTCCGCGGGATCGACCTCGACCGGCCAGGCGCCGCCGCCGCCCACGATCTCCAGCGACACGTCTTCTCTCAGCGCGCGCCGCAGGAAATCGGAAAGGCCGTTGAGCGTGCGATTGACGTCGAGCACGGTCGGATGCAGCGGCTGCTGCCGGGAAAACGCCAGCAGGCGCTTGGTGAGAGTCGCGGCGCGCTGGGCGCCGTGCATGGCGTTCCTCAGGCGCTGCGCGAGCCTGATCTGCGCCCCCTCCTCCCAATTTTCGAGTTGACGTTGCGCGTTCTCGAGATTGCCAATGATGACCGTGAGCAGATTATTGAAATCGTGCGCAACGCCGCCGGTGAGTTGACCGATGGCGTCGAGTTTCTGCGACTGACGCAGCGCGTCTTCGGCGACCGACCGCCTGCTGATCTCCTCGTAAAGCCGTTCCGTGCGCCTCAACACCGCGAACAAAGTAAAGAAAAGCAGCAGCGTGACCGGGACGCCGTAAATCAGATGCGCGGCCATCTCCCGGATCCATTCATTGCGTATCGCTTCGGTCGAGATGCCGGACGTCAGGTAGAGCGAACTCGTGCCGAAACGGCGAAACGCGAAGCGACGCTCGACGTGATCGACCGGAGAAACCGAGGTATACATTCCGCCGGCCGGTGAACGCTCGGTCGTCCGGCGAAATCCGGTGTTTTCATCGAGGCGGTTGGGCGCGCCCGGCGGCGCGGCGGGATAGCGCGCCAGAATCAACCCGTCCTTGCGGATCAGTGCGAATTGCTGACCCTCGCCATAGGCCAGCGTTGCGAAAAAGCGGAAGAAATTGCTCGGAAGAACCGAGGCTTCGACGACGCCGACGAACCCGTCGCTGCTCTCGAGCCGCCGGCTCACGGTAAAGAACGGCTGAGCGTCGAAACGCGATTGATATACTTGGCCGTAATAGATGCCGACATTGTCCCGGACATGCGCGGCGAAAAAGTCCCGGTCGGAAAAGTCCATGTCAGGGGGCGGATGCAGCCACGACGAAACCAGTGGCCGCCCGTCCTTGCCGTAGATCCAGATGGATTGGATGGCCGGAATCTGGGCAACCAACTTCTTGATCTTGGAGTAGATTTGGCCCTCGTCGTTACGGATGGCGGCATCGGACATGCCCGCGACCAGGTCGCTTGTTTCGTTCAGCGCCAGATCGACAAGCTCAAATGATTTTTGCGCCTCCTCCTGCTCGACGTCGAGCGAACGTGACAGGCGCTCGTCGGTCAGCGCCTTGAGGTTGCGATAGCTGTTCCACGATGCAAACCCGAACAGAAGGCTGGGGGCGAGCAGAGACGCGGCCATCGCGAGCCGCACCAGCCTGATTGTCAGCGACCTTCTCTGCATTTGCGGTTCAAATCCGCGAGCAGGCTAAATGAGTGTGGGATTTTGGCAAGCGCATCGCCTGCCCGAATGGAAAGCGTCAGCCGGAAGATTTTTCGTTCAGTCCTTTCCCGTTTCGGTCATCCCGTATAAGGCACTGGCGAACAGGAGAGCGCCATGGAAGAGCTGAACGGCCGTATGATCGCGTGTCAGATATTGGTAACCGGCCTGATCGCCCGCGTCGCCAACAACTCCCGGGACCCCTTGAGGTTCCTCACGGACTTCCGCGACGAAGTTCTGGCGGTCGTACGTCAGGTGAGAATTGCGGGCTCTCTTGATACCGATCGTGTGCGGCTGACCGCCCAGCAAACAGTCGATGAACTGTTTTCACTGATGAAGCCGCCTAGCACGGAAGAATAGCTGTTCAGCTTTCAGCGTATGTCACGAGCCCAATCTGCGCGACTGCGAGGCGCCGTGGCGGTGGAAAATCCGCTTGTGCCGGCGTGATTTGGAACGAAGTTTAGATCGGATTTAAACTCACAAAATAACTTCTCATTATAATAATTCCAAATCGAATATGTAGTTTATTCGCAACAACCAAGTATTAAGGCTTGGAAATACTGTAGTTTGGTTTGATTATCAATTTTGTTTTCCCTAGCGTCGCCACATCACGCTGATGCCGCAATCGAGTTGGCGTCGCGTTTTTGGGATGGGGGCGATAATGAGCGTTGTATTGCGGCCGAATTCGCTGCGTGGATACGTAGCGATCGGTCGGCTGGAAGCCGCGTTGGAGAATGGTCCGACGCAAAAGGTCACGGTCGGTTGTTTGATTGCAGTGGCGGCGATGGGCGGCGCAGAAGCGCAGGAGCAGCCGTTGCCGCCGGTGACGGTGGAGGCGCCGATTGCGCGCCCGAAACCGCCCGCGGCCAAGCCGTCGCCTGAGCATATCCGCGTTCGCGCCGCGGTCCGGCGCATATCGAAGGCCAAGGCTGCCGAACTGGCGCGCGCTAAAGCGCAAGCCGCTGCCGAGGCAAAGGTACAAGCCGCGCAGCGCGACCCTTATGCTGATCCGGCTGCCCCGTACAAGGCCAATCGGCTCGAGTCGGGAAAGATCAGCGAACCGATCGCCGATTTGCCGAGAAGCGTCACGGTGCTGACGAAGGAAGTCCTTCGCGACAAGGACGCCACCAGCCTCAAGGATGTCGCGCGAACGACACCCGGCGTGACGATCGGAACCGGTGAGGGCGGCAATGCCTTCGGCGATCGGTTTTTCATCCGCGGCTTCGATGCACGCAACGACGTCTTTGTCGACGGCATCCGTGATCCCGCCGTGAACATCCGGGAAAATTTCTTCACCGAGCAGGTCGAGATCCTCAAGGGACCGTCCGCCACGATTAACGGCCGCGGCACCGCCGGTGGCGCGATCAACATCGTCACCAAGCAGGCAACGACCGAGGCCAGCTTCTACAACGCCGACTCGAAATTCGCGAGCGACAACACCAAGCGCTTCACGTTCGACGTCAACCAGGTCATCAGCCCGACGCTCGCTGTCCGCGTAGATGGCATGTGGCAGAACGCCGATATCTCGGAGCGCGACTTTACGACCGACGATCGCTGGGGCGGATTGGCGGCCGTGAAGTGGTCGCCGACCAACTCGATAAATATTACGGCCAACTACATCCACACCAATCTGAGCGGACTGCCGGACTTCGGCGTTCCCTACAACACCGTGGCCCGCGCGCCGGTGACTTCGGTCGGTGTTCCGCGCGATACCTATTACGGGTTCGTGAATTGCGACTTTCAGCAGGCGACGCAGGATATCGGAACGCTGATCGGCCAGTTCCAGATCAACGACCATCTGTTGTGGACCAACGAATTCCGGGACGAGCGATCGGTGCTCAACTACATCGGGACAATTCCCGAGCAGGGAACCGGTAAGGGCGGCACTTGCAACTCGAACGGCGGCAACTTCGCCAATCCGAACCCGGCCAACTGGATGGTCTGTCTCAATCCGCAGAGCCGCTATCAGGTCACCAACGTATTGGCCGACCAATCGTTCGGGACACTCAAGTTCGACACCGGGCCCGTCCGCCATACCTTCATTGGCGGGGCGGAGATTTCACACGAGGTCGTCAGCCTGGATTCCTACAACGGGTTGAATTCAGAGGCCATCGGCGCCGGCGCCTTTGCCAGCGGCACCGTCGGTCCCGTCTCGGTGCTCAATCCGCCGAACAACCTCGCCTTTGGCGTTCCGTCGGTGACCGGCAACCCGAACATCATTCCGGTCAACACCGAAAGTCTGTTTGGTCTTGAAACGGCAAACTACCGGGATTTCGTGATCGCGACCGCGGGTCTTCGGTTCGACCAGTACAATATCAGCGCCAGCAAGACCGGATTTTCGACAGTTTCGGCATCGTCCGGGATGTGGAATTACAATCTCGGCCTTGTCGTCAAGCCGATACCGATTGCCAGCGTTTATGCCGCTTACGGCACCGCCTCTCAGCCGGTGGGCGCCGAACTCGACGGCACGTCGGCGAATTACGGCGGGCTCAATCCGTCGTCGCCGATCACCCAGATCTTCAGCCCGGTGGAGACGAGGGCGGAGGAAGTCGGAACCAAGTGGGAGCTTCTGGACAAGCATCTGCTGGCGACCGCTGCGCTGTTCCGGACCGACGTCAGCAACGCTCGCGAACTGGTGCCGGCCGGCTATCCAAACGCCGGCACCATCCAGGCCGGAGCGGCCTACCACGTCCAGGGCATCGACGTCGGCGCCACCGGCAAGCTCACCGAGAAGCTGAGCATCTTCGGCGGATTCGTGCTGATGAACAATCGGGTCGACGCTTCGGCGGTGCCGACCAATGTCGGATTGCCGCTCGCCTTCGTCGCCAATCAATCCTTCAACATCCTGACCAAATACGAGGTCAACAAATATCTCGAGGTCGGCGGCCAGGCGACGTATCGCTCGCAAATCTACGGCGGCACGCTGCTCGCGGCCAATCAGGGCACGGTGCTTCCCGATTATTGGCGCTTCGACGCCTTCGTCGAGGGCTATTTCCTCAAGAACTACGAATGGAAAATCTTCGTGAATAACATCTTCAACAAGCTCTATTACGACGCCTTCTACCAAAGCGCGGCGCCGTTCGTGCTGGTCGCGCCGGGCCGTGTCATCGGAGGACAGCTCACGGCGAGATTTTAAAACTGTTCCAATTCGAAACTGGGAACAGACAAAGCAGATCTGCGCGCGGGCGCGGCAACAAAGTTGTGGCGAAAGTCGTTTTCGTTCGCCATGGTGCCGGCCCGCGCCCTCGAGAGATCTTCGATCAAGGACGGCGTGAGTTTCGAATTGTTCTAATTCCAGACGGCGAATGTGAATGCTGATTTGTGTCCCCGACGTGTTGAGCAAGACCGACGTAGCAAAATTCCGCGCAGCGATGGATGACGCCACATGGGAGGACGGCCGCTCGACCGCGGGCTCACAGTCGGCCATGGTCAAAAAGAACGATCAATTGCCGCCGGACAGCGAGATCGCGCGGCAATTGGGCGAGACTGTTGTCAAGGCCATCGTCGCCAATCCGCTGTTCGTATCGGCGGCCATCCCGAAGCAGATCTTCCCGCCGCTGTTCAATCGCTATGGCACCGGACAGCATTTCGGCGTGCACGTCGACAACGCAGTGCGCGGCGATCATTTGACCGGGGCGCGCATCCGCACCGACCTTTCGGTCACACTTTTCCTTTCTGAACCCGAGGAATATGACGGCGGCGAACTGATCGTCGAGGACTATTACGGTTCTCACCAGGTGAAACTGCCTGCCGGGCATCTGGTGCTTTATCCCGCATCCAGTCTCCATACCGTCACGCCGGTGACCCGCGGCGTCCGGGTGGCCTCGTTCTTTTGGCTGCAGAGTATGGTCCGCGATGGCCACGCGCGCAGCATGATCTTCGACCTCGACACGGCGATTCAGGGACTCGTCGCGCGTCTGGGCCGCAACGATGCTGACGTCGTCAGGCTTACCGGCATCTATCACAACCTCATCCGGTGTTGGGCTGAAGTATGAAACTTTTCTCGTTGCGGATAGCGGCGGCACTAGCGGCGGCGTTGATCGTTGCATCGCTCGCGTCGCCGTTGTCCGCCCAAACTCCGGGAGCGACGCCGACGGTGGCAGCGCCGCTAAAGGATTCTGTTGAGGTGCCGTCAGCGGCAACACCAAATTCTCCCGCCGCGCCGGTAGCAATTCCTTCGCCCGTGAACCCCGACGACGGTGGCCGGCCGGTCGCGTCCGCCGGGCGCGTGCCGCGCGACCTCTCGCCCTGGACGATGTTTCTTGCCGCCGACATCGTCGTCAAAGCCGTGATGATCAGCCTGGCGTTCGCCTCGCTTGTGACGTGGACGGTTTTCTTCGCCAAGACCGTCCAGCTTTCCCATGCACGGACGCGGCTTCGTGCATCGCTGGCGCGGGTCGCCGAGGCGCGAACTCTTGCCGAGGCGCAATTGCGGCTGGGCTCTCGCGATGCGGTCATGTCGGCCCTGCTGCGAGCCGCGCTCGCGGAAGTGAAATTGTCCGGCGACAAGGCCAGCGACGAGGGCATCAAGGAACGCGCCGCGTCGCGCTTTTCGGAGATTACGCGCGCCCAGGCGCGTTCGATACGGCAGGGTCTGGCCGTCCTTGCGACCATCGGCGCGACGGCGCCCTTCGTCGGACTGTTCGGTACGGTGTGGGGCATCATGGACAGTTTCGTCGGCATTTCCAAAGCGCAGACGACCAATCTCGCGGTGGTGGCGCCAGGTATTGCCGAAGCGCTGCTCGCGACCGCCATCGGACTTGCGGCCGCGATACCGGCGGTCATCATCTACAATCACTTTTCGCGCACGACGAAGGGCTATCTGGAACTGATCAGCCGTGGTTCCGGCGCGATCGGCCGCTTGCTGTCGCGCGACCTCGATCGGGCCCGCGACCGACCGCTGACCCTTGCCGCGGAGTAGGCGATGGCCATCGCAATAGGCGATCTCGACGACGACGATGATTTCAATGAGGCGCACGAGATCAACGTCACGCCATTCATCGACGTCATGCTCGTCCTTCTCATCATCTT
The DNA here is from genome assembly GCA_963850245.1 of uncultured Alphaproteobacteria bacterium. Lineage (GTDB taxonomy): Bacteria > Pseudomonadota > Alphaproteobacteria > Rhizobiales > Xanthobacteraceae > BOG-931. Next base: position 75,524 of record CAWKLA010000013.1, read on the forward strand.
CATGATCGCCGCGCCGCTCTCGACCGTCGATCTGCCGGTCGACCTGCCGACGTCGACCGCCGTGCCGCAAAAAAAGCCGGACAAGCCGACCTACGTCACCATCAAGTCCGATCTCGCGATTGCCATCGGCGAAACGCCGGTGAAGCGGGTCGATCTGGTGCGCGCCCTCGACGCCAATTCGGAAGAAGGCAAGGATCGCCGCATCTTTCTTCGGGCTGATCGCGGCGTGCCCTACGGCGAATTGATGGATGTGCTGGAGCGCTTGCGTCTCGGCGGCTATGGCAGAATAGCCCTCGTGGCCCTGGAGGGCGTACCGGTCGATCCTGCCGCACCGCCCGCGGCGAGCGGGGTTCAATAATGCCCGCGCCGTCTGACACCGAGCACGCTTCTGGTCATTCGCGCGCGATCTGGCTGGCCGCCGCGATCGGCGCGGTGACGCTCCACGCCGGCGCCATCGCGCTAGCGCTGGGTTCGATCCAGCCGGACGCCGACGCGGAACTCGGCGCGCCGGCGATCGAGATCGGCGTTGAACTAACCTCGCCTCGCGTCGAGCAGAGCGACGTGCCCGTAGGGCCGGATACACAGGCCGCGGCCGCGTCTCCAGCGGTGATCGAGCAGAAAGCAGTCGCCGTGCCGAGCGACTTGCCGAAGGCGGCTCCCACCGAGACCGACGATCCCGATCGGGTCGTCACGCCGAACGAGACAAAAAAGCCAGACGACGATCCGAAGATACCGACCGTCCAGGCCAGTCCTTCCATTGAATCCGTGGCGGCTGAGGAGACCTCCACGCAGAGCATTCCGAACGTCGTGGAATCGCCGCGCTCGGTTGCGCCCGCGGCCGGGACGGGCGAGAGCGCGCGGCGCGAACGGGTGACCTGGCAGAAAGAGCTGGCGGCCCATCTCGACAAATTCAAACGCTATCCGTCCGATCGTTTGGTGGGCCGCGCGGAGGTCGTGGTGAGCTTCGTCCTCGATCGGCTCGGGCATGTGTTGTCGAAACGCATCGTGAAAGGTTCCGGCGACGCTTCGTTCGACGCCTCGGCGCTTGATATGCTGCAACGCTCGGACCCGGTGCCGCCGCCGCCGCCATTGGTCGCCGACGACGGGCTCACCTTCAGCCTGCCGGTTATTTTTCATTCGAAGAAAGCCGGCGTCGCCAACAAATAGGGCGCTTGCCGCCCGGCAACGGCACAAAGGTAAAGGTGACCCATGAGGTGGATGTTGCTCTTGAGCGTGCTGGCGGCGTCGGCAACGGCAATGCCTGGGACCGGCTACGCGCAAACCTGGTGCATTCGAGATTCTGCCGGCATCACTTCGGAAATCTGCGCCTTCTCGTCGGCCGAGGACTGCATCCGCGCCGCTTTAGTCGGCCCGTCCGGCGGAATCATTTGCGCGCCGCAACGAGGCCGTGCCGCCACTGCGGGCGGCGGGCGTTCTGGCAAAGTTATGCTGCAGGGTTTACGGCACCGCCGCCACTGGTGGCCTGCGAAGGGCTGATTTTCACGCCGTCCCCGTGATCTCTCAGGTGCGGGAGCCAAAACGATCGCGACGGGCCGTTCACAGGCCCAGATAGAATTTCTTGATCAGGTCGTTGTTGTTGAGCGCCTCGGCGGAAGCGCCCTCGAAGGCGATCTTGCCGTGCACGATCACATAGCCGCGGTCGGCGATGCGGATGGCCTGTGTGAAATTCTGCTCGGCCATCAGCACGGTAAGATCATAGAGCTTTTTCATCTCGGCAATCGCCTCGATGGTACGGGCGACGAGAATTGGCGCGAGCCCAACGGAAGGTTCGTCGACCAGCAGGATTTTGGGCGCCAGCATCAGGGCGCGTCCGAGCGCGAGCATTTGCTGTTCGCCGCCGCTCATGCTGCCGGCAAGCTGGCCGCGGCGCTCGGCGAGCCGGGGAAACGTTTCGAAGCAGATCTCGAGATTGCGGGCGAGCGCGCGTCGCGCGGTCGGGCGGAACGCGCCGAGCAGAAGGTTCTCCTCGACCGTCAGTTTGGGAAACAGCCGGCGACCTTCCGGCACCAGCGCGATACCGAGGTCGACGATCTCTTCGGTGGTGCGGCCGACAAGATCGTGATTGATGCCGTCGATTTCGGCGATGATCGACCCCTGGCTGGGCTTCACCATGCCCATGATGCATTTCATCAGCGTCGATTTGCCGTTGCCGTTGGTGCCGAGCAGCACCACGGTCTGGCCGCCGCCGATGTTGAGCGAGACATCCTCGATGACGCGCACGGCGCCATAGGCGGCATGAATGCCGGCGATGGTGAGGCTACTGGCCAAGGTAGGCTTTCTCCACTTCCGGCTGGCGCACGACCTCGTTCGGATCGCCGTCGGCGATCTTGCGCCCGGAAACCAGGACCACGAGGCGCTGCGAAAAGCTCATCACCGCTCTCATGATGTGCTCGATGAGGATGATGGTGACGCCCTGGCTGTTGAGGCGCAGCAGCAAGTTCAGGATTTCCTCGACCTCGGAATGGGTCAAGCCGGCCATCAACTCGTCGGCGATCAGGAGCTTCGGCTCCGCCGCCATGGCGCGCGCGAGTTCGAGCTTGCGCATTTCGACCTGGGTCAGCTCGCGGGGCAGCCGCCGTGCCTTGCCGTCGAGACCTACCTCGCGCAGGAGGTCCACGCACCGGTCCTCGATGCCCCGCGTCGAGCGCCCGGCGCCACCGCGCGCCGCCACCGTATAGATGAGGGGGATGCGCATGTTGTCGAGCAGGCTGAGGCTGGCGAACGGCCGAGGCAGCTGAAAGGTGCGGGCGAGGCCGCGGCGGGTGCGCTGGTGCGCGTTGGAGCCGTTGAGCGAATGCCCGTCAAAGCTCACCGAACCCGCCTCGTTCTGCAGCGTGCCGCAGATGCAATTGACCAGTGTGCTCTTGCCGGAGCCGTTCGGGCCGATCAGCCCGACGCGTTCGCCCGCCTTGACTGAGACCGAGATGTCCTCCAGCGCGACGAAACCGCCGAAGCGCTTGCCGAGACCCTCGACTGCGAGCAACTGGCTCATGGTACCTGCCCTGATGCGTCGGCCTTGATATGGCCGGCCTGTCCGGCCGGACGGCGTTGGAAGAACTTGGCCGCCAGTCCGATGATGCCGTTCGGCGCCACGATAACAAATCCCACGAGCAAAAACCCTACGATCAGAAGATTGACGGCGGACGATATGGTCACGGTCGCGATCTGCTGCAGCGAGCCGAGCAGTATCGCGCCGATCAGAGGGCCCGCCCAGCTCGTCGTGCCGCCGATCAGCGGCATTGCGATCGAATTCACGCTGTAGTCGAGGCCGAACGCGGAACTCGGCTGGAGGTAGCCGATGTAATACGGAAACGGCGCGCCCGCCATGCCCATCAGCGCGCCGGAGATCGTGGTCGCGATGAGCTTGAGGCGCAGCGTCGGCACGCCGGAGGCCTCCGCCGCCAGCTCGTCGTCGCGAATGGTGGCGAAACCGAAGCCGAGGCGCGAACGCTCGATGATCTGCGCGACCGTGATCGCCCCAACCGCGCACAGCATCATGATGGCGAACAGGTATTTGATGTAGGTGATATGGCGACCAAACAGATCGATCGCCTCCGGCCGCACGATATAGGCGCCACGCGAGCCGCCGACGAAATCCCAGTTGACGATGAGCGTCTGCAGCACCACGGCGAGTGCGAGCGTCGCGATGGCGAAAAACGCCCCGCGCAGCCGCAGCGTCAGATAGCCCATGCCGAGACCTACGACACCCGAGACAATGCCGCCGATGACGACCAGGACGGGGATCGGCATCGGCTGGATCTTGTACAAAGCGACCGTCGAATAGGCGCCGACGGCAAAGAATGCCGCCGAGCCGAAATTCACGTATCCGCAATAGCCGCCGAGGATGTTCCACGCCGTCGCGAGCACGACGTATTGCAACACGACGTAGCCGGCGAAAAAATAATACTCGTTGCCGAGCGCGAGCGCCGCCGCGAAAATCACGGCGCCGACGGCGAGGCAGATAAGGAAGAAGAGGTCTGACCGCACGTCTAGCGTCCCAGCAAGCCGGCCGGCCGCACCGCCAGCGTCAGCAACAAAAACCCGAACGAGACGGCGGGCGCCCAGGAAGGGCCGTAGAACGTCGACGTGAGACTCTCGACAATGCCGACCAGCATGGCGGCGATGACGGTACCCGGCAGGCTGCCCATGCCGCCAAGCACGCAGATCGCAAATACCCGGCCGATATACTCGCGGCCGACCGACGGTTCGATCGGCTGGATGACGATGAGAAAGGCTCCGGCCAGCGAAGCGGTCGCGATCGAAATGCCGAACGCAATCCGCTTGATGCGGATGGGGTCGACCGCCAGCAGCTTCAGCGCGAACTGGTCCTGCGCCACCGCCATGACGGCGCGGCCGAGAAAGGTGCGCGTCAGGAAGAGCTGCAACGCCGCGATCAGCAGCAGCGACACCACGCACGGCACCAGAATCCGCAGCGGAATGTCGAGCGGCCCGAAATGCAGCGTCGGTCCGATGTAGGGCGCCTCGACGTAGCGGTAGTCGACGCCGAAATAGAGCACGAGTGTCACTTCGGTGATGAACAGAAGACCGAAGAAGAAGGCGAGGCCGCGCAGCGATTCCTGGCCGCGTTTCTCGAACGAGAGATAGTAGACTTGATAGATAACGGCTCCCAGCACGTAGAACGCCGGCATCGCCACGATGCTGGCGATGATCGGGTCGAGCCCGAGTTTAGCGTTGATGACGTAGGCGACGTAGGAACCGAGGATGATGAAGGCGGGATGGGCGATGTTGACGATGTCGAGAATGCCGAAAGAAAGCGACACTCCGGCCGTCACGGCGGCGTAAAAGGCGCCGATCAGGATGCCCGACACGATGGCATTAATCAGTAGATCGGACGAAAAGATCATTCTCAGTCCTGGCCGCGTGCACAACGTGCCGGCATGATTGCCCCGGAAAGCGCTGTGCGCGCGTGCGATCCGAGAAGACCTGAGCTTTACGCTGCGGCCCGCACCGTGACGGGAAGCACAAGCGGCTCGTTGGCGCTGTTGAGGAACTCGACGGTCATGAAGACCATCTCTTTGTCGCTGATATTTTCCAGATCGTGGACCTTGAAGTCACCCGGTCCGTAGGTTTCGTGCCTGCGTTTCGCCCGGCTGGTAGGTATATTCAACCGTTGTGCCGTCGTAAACATGCTGGCGGGCGCGCCCGCCGGTAACGCTGGTCCAGAAATAATCGAGCACGTGGCGGTGAAAGCCGAACCGCTCGCCCGGCGCGAGCCTGATCATCCAAACCCGCGCGCGCTCGTTTTCGGAGAGGAGCGTGCTGCCGACGCGACCGTTGTTGTTTTGCCGCTCGCGCTCGAATTCTGCGGCGATGTCGGCTGGCCAGGCCGACGTGTCGGCGTGATCGTTGGGCTTTTCCAGCATTGTCAGGGCCATAGGCGTGCTCCCGCGATTTTCTGCACAATACAGAAGGCTTCCGCCTATTGGCAAATCGGTTTGGCAGATAACAGGATGGCATCATGCCGAAGCGTTCTGCATGTCACGGGCGTACGCCCGCTATGGCAGGATGCATCTGCGGTCGGCGGCTGTCGCGGTGAATTGGTCTTGGGGCGTCGCCCACGGCGCAACCAGGAGCGGGCCGATGATTTCAGACGTGCTGGCCGCCGTTGATGTGGATCTCGGCGCCGTTGACGTACGACGAGGTCTCCGTACACAGCACGTAGATGATTTTTGCCACTTCGTCCGGTGTGCCGAGGCGATGCATCGGGATCATCTCGACGATCTTTTCGGTGCCTGGCGAAAGCATCGCCGTGTCGATCTCGCCCGGCGCGATGGCGTTGACGCGAACGCCGACGGCGCCGAAGTCGTGCGCCATCTCGCGGGTGAGCGCGGCGAGCGCCGCCTTCGACGTCGAGTAGGCCGCACCGGCGAAAGGATGCACGCGCGAGCCGGCGATCGAGGTGACGTTGACCACCGAGCCCTTGGCGGCCTTGAGCTCGTCGAGAAGCCCGCGCGCCAGCGTGATGGGGGCAAAGAAGTTCACCTGGAAGACGTGGTGCCAGTCGTCCTGCGAAGTATCGATCGAGTCGAGCCGCTTGCCGCCTGCCGCCTTCGGTGAGATCGCTGCGTTGTTGACCAGTGCATGCAGCTCGCCATCGAGCCGCCGCTTGATCTCGGCGATCGCCGCGTCGGTGTTTTCGGTGTCGGCGAGATCGACCTGGATGTGATCCTCGGGTCCCGCCTCCCACGGACAATTCTCCGGGAAGGGATGCCGCGAGCAGGTGATGACGCGCCAGCCGGCCGCGGAGAACCGCTTGACCGTGGCGTGGCCGATGCCGCGGCTCGCCCCCGTGAGGAGGAGCGTGCGGCGTTGCCGGTTGTTCGCAGGAGTTTTTTCCGGGCTCATGGATATAGCCGCGTCTTGTTCCAGGGGGCGTGCGGGTCGGCGCGCCGGAATCTGACGCGGTCATGCAGGCGAAACGGCCGTTCCTGCCAGAATTCGATTTCAATCGGTACCACGCGATACCCCGACCAGTGCGGTGGCCGCGGCACTGCGCCGATCGCGAATTTCGCCGTTGAGCGGGCGACCGCCTTCTCGAACGCGAGGCGGCTTTCGAGCGCGGTGGATTGCTTGCTTGCCCACGCGCCGATCTGCGCCATGCGCGAGCGCGTGGCGAAATAGGCGTCGGCTTCTTCCGCGGTAACAGGCTCGACATGGCCACGCGCGCGGACCTGACGCTGCAGCGATTTCCAGTAGAAGGTCAGCGCGGCCTTGGGTGTTTCCGTCAGCTCGCGGCCCTTGACGCTGCCGAGATTCGTATAGAACACGAACCCGCATTCATCGAAGCCCTTCAGAAGCACCATGCGTGCATTGGGCAGCCCGTCGGCGTCGACGGTCGCGAGCGTCATGGCTTCCGGATTGACCGGCTCGGCGCGGGCGGCCTCGGCGAACCATGCCGCGAACAGCCGGAAAGGCTCGTCAGCTTCGGTGAAGTCACCGCCTGTTAACCATCCCGGGTGTTCTATGGAGGGAGCGTCGGACATTGCGTTGGAGTATCCAGAGTGCTCGCGTGCGGCGATCGGGAAGCGGTCCGCTGGGCTCTATATAGTGGAATCAGGGGGCTGCGCCTACGCCGGCCCTCGCACTTCCTTGCCTCCGTCGCGGCGATTCTCGGCGCCTTCTCCGCCGGAGGCTGCGCCTACCAGCTCGAAACGACTTATTCCAAAGCCGAGGCCGACGTCGAGCAGACCGGCTCCATTGCCCGCACCAGCCAACGCACGGCGGATGTTGTGACTACATCGGCTACATCGGTTCCTTCGGAGACCGATCTCGCGTACGCGCGGGCCGCTGCCGCCGACGTGCTGGCGCGCGGATCGAAAGACACCAGCGTTCCGTGGGAGAATCCAAACACCGGCGCGGGCGGCAACATCACGCCACTGGCGGCGCATAACGAGGGCAGTTCCGCCTGCCGCGATTTCCTGGCGAGCTACGTCCTCGGCCAAGCGCAAGCGTGGCTGGAGGGCGAGGCCTGCCGGACCGAGCGCGGCCGGTGGGAGGTGAAGCGGCTCAAACCCCTCAAGCAGGGCTGATCGGCTGCTAATCGCGATCCTGCAAGCGACCGCATTGCACGCCGGTCGTCAAAGTCCCACATTGATGGCCACGGGCAGGCGGGGCCGGCCCCAAAACCGAGCGGAGTTACTGGGGGATGCGTGATCCCTATGAGGTGCTGGGCGTTGACCGCAAGGCCACCGCAGCCGACATCAAAAGTGCCTTTCGTCGCCAGGCGAAAAAACTGCATCCCGATGCCAACAAAAATGATCCAAAGGCGGCGTCGCGCTTTGCCGAGCTCAATGCCGCATACGAAATCCTCGGCGAGGAGGACAAGCGCAAGGCATTCGACCGCGGCGAGATCGATGCCGAGGGCAAGCCCCGCTTCCGCGGTTTTGAGGGGTATGGCGGCGCCGCTGGCGCGCGTCCCAATGCGGGCTTTGGTCCCGAGAGCGAGTTCGAATCTTTCAGCTTTGGTCCCGAGGGCTTTACCCGCGCGGCGCCAGACGAGGCCGTGCGGGCGCCGACGCCGGCGCTGGCGGCTTCGAAGATATCCTGCGCGAGGCCTTCGGCGGCGCGCGCCGGGGCGGACACGGCGCCACCTTCGAAACCGAGGACTTTGGCGGCGGTGCGAACATCTCGGCTTCGATGACGGTGTCGTTGCCGGACGCCGCTCAGGGCGCCACCCAACGCATTCGGTTGCCGTCCGGCAAGGATGTCGAGGTGAAAATCCCCGCCGGCATCAGCAACGGCCAGCAAATCCGGCTCCGCGGTCAGGGCATGGCGGGGCCGAGCGGCGCGGCGGGAGACTTGCTGATCACCGTGTCGATCGCTCCGCACCCGACGTTCACGCTCGACGGCGCTGATATCCGGCTCGACCTGCCGGTGACGCTTTACGAAGCCGCTCTCGGCGCCAAGGTGAGGGTGCCGACGCTCGACCGGCCGGTCGAGCTCACGATTCCGCCGGGCACCAGCGGCGGGCGAACCTTCCGCCTCAAGGGCAAAGGCTTTCCGGCGAAAGAGGGCCGCGGCGATCTCCTCGCCACGGTCCGTATCATGCTGCCGGAAAAAACCGACGCCGATTTCGAAGCGCTGATGAAGAAGTGGCAGACCGAGAAGCCCTACGATCCGCGCAAGGGAATGTAAGTCCTCGATCAAGGTCTCTGATCCAAGTCCTCGCCTCGGGTTGCGCGTCTGCACCGATCAGCGTACCCACCACCCGATGGGCAGCGGGGTTTTTACGTTCGACGCGATTTCGCGGCCGGGCCGGCGTGAATGGGTCGCCATCGCGATCGTCGCCGTGCTCACGCTGCTGTTTCTTCCGCTGGTCGTGTGGAAGACCGTCTGGCTCGGTCAGGGCGATGTGCAGGTCTTCTTTCGCGCCGGTTGGGCGATCTGGACCGGTTATCCGCTGTACGAGGTCGCCGATCATCACGGCTGGACCTATCACTATCCGCCGACCTTCGCGTTGTTCATGGGGCCGTTTGCCAACCCGCTGCCGGATCATTCGCGGCCGTGGTGGGCGCTGCCGTATCCCGCGGCGGTGGCGGCCTGGTATCTCATCAATTCCGCTTGCCTGCTGCTCGCCGTTCATGTCTGGGCCAACGCGCTGGAGCGCTATCGGCCCATCGCGGTGCGCGCGGGATATTTGCAGCGTCCGTGGGCGCTGCGGCTCTGTCCGCTGATCGCGCTTCTACCTTTCATCGGCGACGGATTGGCCCGCGGTCAGCCGGCGCCGGTGCTGCTTTTTCTGGTCGTCCTGTTCCTGGCCCTCTACGTCGAGAACCGCGTCGCTGCGGCATCGTTTGCTTTCTCGCTCGCCATCACCGTCAAATTGTTTCCGCTCGTGCTCGCGGTCATTCCGTTCTTGCGGCGCGACTGGAAATTCATGGCGTGGACGGCGGTCTGGTGCGTCTTTCTTTTGCTCTGCCTGCCGCTGGCCTGCCTCGGGGTCACGGCGACGTTCGAACTCTACCGCATCATGTTCATCGATCACCTGGCCGGCATCGCCAGCGGAGCGATGTCGATCAAGATCGCGAGCGAGGTTTCGCCGGGCGGTTATTCGAGCATCGGTATCGGCGCCGTCGTCGCTCGCCTCGCCGCCGGCGAACCATTCTATTCGGCGCCGCTGCCGCAATGGGCGTCTGCGGTCCAGCTCCTGTTCAACGCCGCGGTCGTCATCGCCGTCGCCGTGCTCGGCCGTGGCGGCTTCTGGAGCTTGCGCGGCGCGCAACCCGCCGCCGGCTATCCGCTGCTCGTTGCCGGCGCGGTTTTGTTTGCGGCGATACCGCTGATGATCGCATTTGCCGGACCGCAATACGTGACGTTCGCCGTTCCGCTGATGGCCGTGCTCCTCGTCGAAGCATGGCAGCGGCGCGGCGAGGAGGTCCTCACCGGAACGATGATCGCGTGGACCGTGGCGGCGTGGCTCTCGATGCTTGCGCTCGAGGTGCCGTGGAACTGGCTCAAGCTCGGCGGGCCGATGACCTGGGTCTTGCTGCTTCTCGGTCCGGCAAGTCTTTCGCTTGTTCGCAGCGTATCGACCAGGCGCGCTGCGACAAGTTGACCACGTCGCGGCCCAAATCCCTCCGATTAGCCAATTAGATCGGCGTATCCGCCGTGCGCGCTTGATGGCTCCCTCGGGCCTATGCCATAGGAGGTTCGGCGCTGGAATCGTCGAGCGGGGGCGGAGAATGCCGGAAATCTCGGGCCTCATGCGCGGCAAGCGCGGCCTTATCATAGGGGTCGCCAATCAGCGTTCGTTGGCCTGGGGCATCGCCAAGGCTTGCCGTGCGCAGGGCGCCGAACTTGCGTTCACCTATCAGGGCGACGCACTCAAAAGGCGCGTCGAGCCGCTCGCCGAGGAAGTCGGCGGCATCGTCGTCGGCCATTGCGACGTCACCGAACCCGCCACGATCGATGCGGCATTCGTCGCGCTGCAATCGGCATGGGGCACGATCGATTTTCTGGTGCACGCGATTGCGTTCTCGGACAAGGACGAGCTCGACGGCCGATACGTCGACACCACGGCGGAGAATTTCAGCAAGACCATGCTGGTGAGCTGCTACTCGCTGACTGCGGTCGCGCAGCGTGCCGAGAAGCTGATGCCGAACGGCGGCGCCATGCTCACGCTCACCTATTACGGAGCGGAAAAGTGGATGCCTCACTATAACGTCATGGGCGTTGCCAAGGCCGCGCTGGAGGCGTCGGTCTGGTATCTCGCCGCCGATCTCGGCGTAAAGAATATCCGTGTCAACGCCATCTCGTCGGGGCCGATCAAGACGCTTGCCGCCGCGGGTATCCGCGACCTCCGTTATATTTTCAGATGGAACGAATACAACGCGCCGCTGCGGCGCAACGTGACAATCGAGGACGTCGGCGATGCGGCCGTTTATCTGCTGTCGGATATGTCCCGCGGCGTCACCGGCGAAATCCATCACGTCGACGCTGGTTATCATATCGTCGGCATGAAGCACCCCGATGCGCCTGACATCACGGTCGGCAAGGACTAACTCCTTTTCGGATTTTTGCGCGCCGCCGCCGCCCCCAAGCCTCCTGAAAAGGCCGATTTGCGCCCCTGATTTAATTGCCCTATCGTGAAGGTGGGGATCCGGGCGTGTTGATTTCGGATGTCCGATACATCAGTTTACCGTTGTATCGGCGGGGCGGCTGTGAACAAAAATCGCGTGAGCAAAAATCGCGTCTGTGGTGCGATAGCGTTTTTTGTGTTCGGCGCGTTCGGCATTGCCGGCGCCGTAGCCGAAGAAATGACGGCCGCGCCCGCGCTCATCCTCACCTCCCCGTCCAGTTCACGCCCATGGACGGGTCTTTATATCGGCGGCAACGGCGGATACGGCTGGATCAACTCCTCCGCTTCCTACAGCCCGAACGATCCGGCGGCCCAGGCCGGCACCTGTGGCGGCGGCAAGGGTGGCGGCAGATGCATTCCGCAATCGCTCTTCCACGTCCCTGGCGGGTTTGGCGGCGGTCAGGTCGGTTACGACTATCAGATTAATTCGCTGTGGGTAGCCGGCGTCGAGGCCGACTATCAAGGCGCCAATCTCTCCGGTCAGGGTGCTTCACCGTTTCGTCTCGGCTACAGCCCGACGACGGGCGCCAATACCAACATGACCGTCAATCAATCGGTCAGTTCGTTTGGAACGGTCCGTCTGCGGATGGGCGCGGCGCCGATAAATTCGCTTTTGCTCTACGGCACCGGCGGTCTCGCCTTCGGCAAGACCAATACAAACTTCAGCGCATTGTCGGGCGGCGCCGGCACTCTCAGCTCGGGAGGGTTCTCATATACGTGCGGGGCGGCCGGCACGACCTGCTTCTCCGGCTCGTCATCGAACGCGATGGTCGGATGGACGATCGGCGGCGGCGCCGAGTTCGCGCTGAGTAACAACTTCACCATCAAGGGCGAAGTATTGTACGTCGATCTTGGTTCTTATAACGCCACCGTGACCGCGACCAATGCCGGCGGCGGACGGCCCGCGTCGTTCACGGCGTCGATGGCGCCGGTGGGCTTCCTCGTGGGGCGGGGCGGTCTCAATTTTCGTTTTTAGCTGGTTTTGTTTCCAGCTGATTTCGTTTCCGGCTGATGCGACCGCTGAAAACAGCAGCGGCCGGACCTGGGTCCAGCCGCTGTCACGAAACACCGCTCAAGGCGCCTCGCGAATTCAGAAGATGATGATGCAACCTCGATACGAGGTCGCGCTGCATCACGTCTTCTTCATCTTCTTCTTTTTCTTCGGCTTGGTAGCCATGATGTGCATTCCTTCTGGTGTGATGATTCTACGGCGGGGTTGAGTTCAAGCTCTCCGAGCTCAATTTCGGTCCCTTGGCCCTAGTCCCCCTTGCCGATCGCCACAATGCCATAAGCGGGGCATGGCCGCAACATTAAAATCGGAAATAATCCTGATTTTTCCGTAGCTTAACAGACGTTCAGCTTTTCATTAACTATCGTTCAGCGAGATGAATAGGCCATGAACGCAGGTCGATCGGGCGGGTTGGTCCATTTGACCCCTTAGGGTCTGCGGGCTACGCCTTCACCGCGCAAAATCTTTCGACAAGACATTCCGTAAAACCATTCGACCATGTCTTTCAATACGTTCGGACACTCCTTCCGGGTGACGACCTTCGGCGAGAGCCACGGGCCTGCCATCGGCTGCGTGGTCGACGGCTGCCCGCCGCGCATTGCACTCACTGAGGCCGACATCCAGCCCTATCTCGATCGACGCCGGCCGGGCCAATCGCGCTTTACCACGCAACGCCAGGAGCCGGACGCAATCAAAATCCTGTCCGGCGTATTTCAGGACGAGACGATCGGCCAGCAGGTCACGACCGGTTCGCCGATCGCGCTCCTGATCGACAACGTCGATCAGCGGAGCAAGGACTATTCGGCCATCAAGGATAAATACCGGCCCGGCCACGCCGATTTCACCTACGACGTAAAATACGGCTTACGGGATTATCGCGGCGGTGGCCGGCAATCGGCGCGCGAGACGGCGATGCGCGTGGCGGCGGGCGCCATTGCGCGCAAGATCGTGCCCGGCGTGCTTGTACGCGGCGCGCTCGTCCAGATGGGCCCGCACCGAATCGACCGCACGCGCTGGGATTGGGCCGAGGTCGACCGCAACCCGTTCTTTTGTCCCGATCCGGGAAAGGCCGATTTCTTTGCCGATTATCTCGATGAAGTCCGCAAAAGCGGCTCCTCGGTCGGCGCGGTGCTGGAGATCGTCGCCGACGGCGTGCCGCCCGGTCTCGGCGCACCGATCTACGGCAAGCTCGACGCCGATCTTGCCGCCGCCCTGATGAGCATCAATGCGGTCAAGGGTGTGGAAATCGGCAGCGGCTTTGCCGCGGCGGAACTTTCCGGCGAGGAAAACGGTGACGAAATGCGCGCGGGCAACGACGGCAAGCCGACCTTTCTCTCCAATCACGCCGGTGGCATCCTCGGCGGCGTCTCGACCGGTCAGCCGGTGGTCGCGCGCTTTGCCGTCAAGCCGACGTCCTCGATCCTTACGCCGCGGCGCACCGTTGACCGCTATGGACAGGAGACCGAGATCACGACCACCGGGCGCCACGATCCGTGCGTCGGCATTCGCGCGGTACCGGTGGGCGAGGCCATGGTGGCGTGCGTGATCGCCGATCATTATCTGCGTCACCGCGCCCAGGTGGGCGAATTTCCGGCGTGGCCGTTTCCACGGCCGCGAATTTGACTGCAGGTTTGTCGAAGAGATTGAGTTCGTCGAAGAGATTGAAAAGAAAAGATGGAAAACGCCCAGCAACGCATTCAGGCCGCCGTAACCGCTTTTGCCCGCGGCGATCTTGTCATCGTGGCCGATGACGACGACCGCGAGAACGAGGGCGATCTGTTCGTCGCAGCATCGCTATGCACGCCGGAAAAGATGGCGTTCATCATCCGCCATACCTCCGGCATCGTCTGCGTTCCGCTGGCCCAGGACGAGGCGCGGCGGCTGCATCTCGATCCGATGGTTGCGCGTAACGATGCCCCGTTGGGCACCGCCTTCACGGTTTCGGTCGATGCCCGTCACGGTCTGACGACCGGCATTTCCGCGGAAGAGCGCACCAATACAGTGCGGGCTCTGGCCAACGGCAATATGGGCGCCGGTGACTTCGTGCGTCCGGGCCATGTGTTTCCGCTGGTGGCCAAGGAAGGTGGCGTCCTGATGCGCTCGGGCCATACGGAAGCCTGCGTCGATCTTTGCCGGCTCGCCGGCTTGCCGCCGGTTGGCGTGCTCGCCGAGCTGATGAACGACGACGGCACCGTCATGCGCGGGCCGCAGATCGCCGCCTTGGCCGAGAAGCACAATCTGATGCGCGTCTCCATCGCCGACCTGATCGCCTATCGGCAGGCGCGGGAAAGACTGATCGAGCGCGTCGGCGAATTTCCGGTGGAATCCGATATCGGATTGCTCGCCGGCTATGCTTTCCAGACGCCGTTCGATCCGTTTTATCACATGGCTTTTGTTCACGGCCGGATCGGCAACGGCACCAACGTGCTGACGCGGCTGCACCGCGCCAATCTCATCCTGGACGTGTTCGGCGGCGCCAAGGCCATTCGCGGGACGCTCGATCGCTTCAAGGCGGAGGGCAGCGGCGTGCTCGTCATTTTGCGGGATGGTGCCGCCGGCGTGCCGGTGGTGGCAATCCCGAAGTCGGACGAAACCGCCTCGGGCGAGGCGCGCAGCCGGCAATGGCGGGAGGTCGGTCTCGGTGCGCAGATCCTCAAGGATCTCGGCGTCACCTCGATCCGGCTGCTCAGCTCTTCGATCAAAATGACCTATGTCGGTCTTTCAGGTTTCGGCATTGAAATCGTCGGCACTGAGCCGATCGAGGTGTGAGTGCGCGCCGTGTCGCGCGTCGGCAACAATCGAGGGATAAAATGACCAGCATCATGCACACCATGGCCAGCAATCGAATGAGCCTTCGCCGGATCGGTCTCGCCGTCGTTCTTGTCGGCCTCGGCATGACCCTGTCGGCTTGCGGCTACAACACCATTCCGACTTTGGAAGAGCAGGCCAAGGCGCGCTGGGCCGACGTTCAGAACCAGTATCAGCGCCGCGCCGATCTCATTCCCAACCTGGTCGCGACCGTCCAGGGCTACGCCGCCCAGGAAAAGAGCGTGCTGACGGCGGTGGTCGAAGCGCGCGCCAAGGCGACGCAGGTCAAGGTGGACGCTTCGCAGCTGACAGACCCGGACAAGCTCAAGGCTTTCCAGGATGCGCAAAATCAGTTGTCGGGGGCGCTCGGCCGCCTGCTGGCGGTGACCGAGAACTACCCGGACCTCAAATCAAACGCGAACTTCCTCGCGTTGCAGTCGCAGCTCGAAGGTACCGAGAACCGCATCGCTGTGGCGCGGCGCGACTACATCGAGGCCGTCCGCGCCTACAATCTGTCGCTCCGCACTTTCCCGACGCTGCTCTGGGCCAAGACGATCTTCGCCGGAAACAAGCCGATGGCAGAATTCGCCGCGAGCGAGGGCTCGGAAAAGCCGCCGCAGGTGAAATTCTAGCGGTCGTGCGGTGAGACCGGGCGCGTCATGGCTGGCCTTGGCGCTGCTGTTTTGCATCGCCTCGGCGGCGCTCGCCCTGGATTTTCCGCCTTTGACCGGTCGCGTCGTCGATCAGGCGGGAGTCATGACGACTGAAAGTCGCGACGATATCGAAGCCAAGTCGAAAGAACTTGAAGACAAGTCCGGCATCCAGCTTGTCGTCGCCACGGTGATGTCGCTGCAAGGCAGCGACATCGAGACTTATGCCAACCAGCTTTTCCGCTCCTGGAAGCTCGGCGAAGCGAAGAAGAACAATGGCGTACTGCTCCTTGTCGCTCCGAACGAGCACAAAGTGCGGATCGAAGTCGGATATGGGCTCGAAGGCACGCTGACCGACGCGCTGTCGGCGGTGATCATATCCAGCGCCATCATCCCGCGTTTCAAAGCGAATGATTTCTCCGGCGGCATCCAGCGCGGCGTTGACGGCATCATCGGCGTGCTCAACGGCGACTCGGCGGAATGGCAGCCGAAGATGGCGCTACGTGTCGACGACATTCGTGCCGGCGATGTTGCCGCGCTCCTGATGTTTCTCTTTATCGCCACGCTCCTCGTTGTCGCCGTCTGGCAAAATTTCCGTTCGGGCCATTATGTCGTCCGCCACGGCCGGCGGGTTTTCGTGCCGGCCGGTCACACGTCGAGTTCGTCAAGCTGGAGCAGCAGCGACTCGTCGAGCAGCAGTTCCTCGGACAGCGACTTCTCCGGGGGCGGCGGCTCGTCGGGTGGCGGTGGCGCGTCAGGGAGCTGGTGATGAGGCGGCTTTCCATGCGGCTAGCTATCGCGATCTTCGTCCTGTTTCTGACGCCGGTACTCGTATTCGCGCTGGATTTTCCGCCGCTGACCGGCCGGGTGGTCGATCAGGCGGGTATCATGAGCGCAGCGAGCCGCAGCGACATCGAGGCGAAATCGAAGGAGCTTGAAGACAAGTCCGGCATCCAGCTCGTCGTCGCCACGGTGAAGTCCCTGCAGGGCGGCGACATCGAGACCTATGCCAACGAACTGTTCCGATTCTGGAAGCTCGGCGAGGCGAAGAAGAACAACGGCGTGCTGCTGCTGGTCGCTCCGAACGAGCACAAGGTGCGCATCGAGGTCGGCTACGGCCTCGAAGGCACGCTGACCGACGCGCTCTCCTCGGTGATCATCTCGAGCGCCATCGTTCCGCGTTTCAAGGCGAACGATTATTCGGGCGGTATTCAGCGCGGCGTCGAGGGCATCATCGCCGTGCTCACCACCGATGCCAGCGAATGGCATCAAAAGGCCGAGGTCCGGGCCGATGATTCATCGGGCGATTTCAACAAGCTGTTTCCGATCCTGTTTCTGGTCTTGCTGATCTTTTTCATCTGGTACCTGATCCATCAGGCCAACGGTCCGGGCTCGGGTCCGGGCGGGACGGGCAGGCGAGGCGGTCCGATTATTTTCCCACCCTTGGGCGGCGGCTCCTGGGGCTCGGGCTCAGGCTGGGGCGGCGGCTCTTCCGGCGGATTTGGCGGTGGCTTTTCCGGCGGCGGCGGCTGGTCGGGCGGTGGCGGCGCGTCGGGGAGCTGGTGATGCAGTTCAGCAAGGAAGATCACGAGGCGGTATCGGCCGCCATTCAGGAAGCTGAGAAGCACACCAGCGGCCAGATCGTTTGCGTGCTCGCGCACGCGTCGTCCGACTATGGTTACATTCCCATCATATGGGCGACGGCGCTGGCGCTCATCGCTCCCTGGCCGCTGATCTATTTTACGCCGTGGAGCGTGCAGCGGATTTTCCTGATTCAACTCGTGGTCTTTATCGTAGCCGCGCTTGTGTTCTCGCTGACGCCGCTTCGGCTAGCGCTGGTGCCTCGCGGCGTGCGCCGGGCGCGGGCGCATCGCGCCGCCCTCGAACAATTCGTGATCCGCCGCATCGCCGCTACCAAGAACCGCTGCGGTATCCTGATCTTTGTGTCGCTCGCGGAGCGCTATGCGCGCATCATCGCCGATGACGGCATCGCCCAGAAGGTGCAGGCATCCGAATGGCAAGCCGCGATCGATGCGCTCCGCGGCAACATGCGCGCCGGCCACATCGCGCAGGGCTTTGTCGCCGCGATCGAACGTTGCGGCACTGTGCTCGCGACGCATGCGCCGCCCGATGGCTCGCCCAATGCGCTGCCCGATCGGCTCTACGTGATGTAGCCGCAATCGCCGTGCAAACGGCCGATCACCGAGAAATGATTGCCAGCAAGCTTTGATTTGGGGGCATACAGACCGCGCCACGACCCGCGAATGCCCAGGAAGGTTCCCATGTTCGAGCAAGGCTTCACCCCCGACTCCATACGTCGCGACCGCCGTGCAATCCTCGGCATTGGCGGTGCGCTCGTTCTCGGCGCCGCGCTGCGCCCGTTGGCTGCGCTGGCGCAAACCAAACAGCGTATCGGCGTCATCGGCTCGGGTCATATCGGCGGCACGATTGGCGGACTGTGGGTCAAATCCGGCCATCCCGTGCTGTTTTCGTCGCGCCATCCGGAAGAACTGAAAGATCTCGTTGCCGGCCTCGGTGGGCTCGCCCAAGCCGGCACCGTTGATCAGGCGATCGCCTTCGGCGATGTTTTGTTTATCGCGGTGCCTTATGGAGCGCTGCCGCAGATCGGTCAGGATTACGGTGCGGCGCTCAAAGGCAAGATCATGCTCGATGCCTGCAACGCCGTCACTGCGCGTGACGGCACCATCACCGACGAGGTCGAGCGCGAGGGCGTTGGCGTGGTCTCGCAGAAATACCTGCCGGGTACGCGGCTGGTTCGCGCCTTCAACACGCTCAACTACAAAATCTTCGCCAGCGAGGCGAACCGTCCCGATCCGAAACTCGCGGTCCCGATCGCCGGCGATGACGCCGAAGCTGTGCAAGTCGCGGCCGGCCTGGTCCGTGATGCGGGATTCGATCCCGTCGTGGTCGGCAAGCTGGCTGATGCCAACCGTTTCCAGCGCGGCGGGCCGGGTTACAACCAAGCCGTCAGCGCCGCTGAGCTCAGGCAGAAGCTGTCGCTCGCGCCATGACCGGCATGGTTGCTGCGCTCCGGCGCGGCACGAACTGGGCGATACCCGCAACGCCGCAGGAGCGCGCGGCGGCGCTTTGGTCCTTCGCCTATTTCTTCATGCTGCTTGCTGGATACTACGTGTTGCGGCCGCTGCGCGATCAGATGGGCATCGCCGGCGGCGTGCGGAATCTGCCGTGGCTGTTCACCGCGACGTTCGTGACGCTCATCGTCGCACAGCCGCTTTACGGCGCGCTGGTGGCCAGACTGCCGCGGGCGCGCTTCATTCCCTTCGTCTATCACTTCTTCATCGCCAACCTGGTGCTGTTCTGGCTGCTGCTGGCGTTCGATGTCGCTCCGGTGATCGTTGCGCGGGTGTTTTTCGTATGGGTGAGCGTCTTCAACCTGTTCGCGGTCGCGGTGTTTTGGTCGTTCATGGCGGACCTGTTTACCGCCGAGCAGGGCAAGCGCCTGTTCGGATTCATCGGCGCCGGCGGCACCGCTGGCGCGCTTCTGGGTCCGCTCATCACCATCGGCCTGTCGGTTCCGCTGGGTGCAGTCAATCTGCTGCTCGCGGCGGCGGTGCTGCTGGAATTGGCGGTATTCTGCGTCTACCGCCTCGAGCGCGTCGCCACACCGCAGCAGCCCGCCAAGGACGGCGTGCGCATCGATGAGCAGCGCATCGGCGGCTCCGCCTTTGCGGCGCTGCCCGAGCTTATTCGCTCACCCTATCTAATCGGCGTTGCTGCGTGGGTCAGCCTGCTCTCGTTCTGTGCGACGATCGTCTACTTCGAGCAGGCCAATATCGTGGCAGCGGCCGTGCATGACCGCGACGCGCAGACACGCATTTTCGCTGGTATCGATCTCGCGGTCGGCTTACTCAGCCTGGCGACGCAAGTCTTTGCCACCGGACAGGTGCTCAAGCGCTTCGGCACCGGCGCGGCCGCCGGCGCGCTGCCAGCCGTCTACGTGGTCGGGTTTGCCGCGCTGTTCCTGGCGCCGACGCTTGCGGTTGTCGTGGCGCTTCAGATCGTTCAGCGCTGGATGAATTTCGCCATCGCAAATCCGGCGCGGCAGGTATTCTTCACGGTGCTGAGCCGCGAGGAGAAATACAAGGCCAAAAACCTGATCGACGTCGTCATCTACCGCGGCTCTGACGCGTCGTATGGCTGGGTATTCGACACCTTGCAGGCGCTCGGGTTGAAACTAGGTGCGATAGGGCTGGTCGCGCTGCCGGTCGCCGCGGGCTGGCTTGTCCTGTCGAGTGTCCTGGGACGGGTCCAGGAGCGTCGCGCGACGCTCGTGGATGCCGAAACGGCGGAGGGAGGAATCGATGAGCTTCCATCTAACGCGGCGTGAATTTGCGATGGCAACCGGCGCGGCCATGCTCGCCTCATCGGCCCGCGGCGAGACCTCCGGGCCGCTCGCCCGCGCTATCCCGAGCAGCGGGGAGTTGCTGCCGGCCGTCGGGCTCGGCACCGCGCAGGTCTTCAATACCAACGACGAGCCGACCCGGCAGAAGGCGGCCGCGGTGCTGGCGGCGCTCATCGCCGGGGGCGGCCGCCTGGTCGATACTTCGTCGGTCTATGGCGAAGCTGAAACCGTGCTGGGCGAGGTGACGGCATCGGGCGGTCTGCGGCAGAAGCTTTTCATCGCCACCAAACTGGAGGCGCCCGACGCCGCGGAACTCAAGCGATCGCAGGCCCGACTGCAGACGCAGAAATTCGACTTGCTGCAGTTTCACAATGTCGGCAATCCGCAGCAGTCTCTGGCACAGTTCAAGGAATGGAAGGCGCAGGGCGTGTGCCGGTATATCGGCATCACATCAACCCGGCGCGATCAGTATGCGGCGATCGAAGCCGTGCTCCTGCGCGAGAAGCCGGATTTTGTGCAGATCGACTATTCGCTCGATGACCGGGAATGCCAAAAGCGCATCTTACCCGCGGCGGCCGAGGTCAAAAGCGGCGTGCTGACCGCCTTGCCGTTCGGCCGCGCGCGGCTGTTTCGTGCCGTTCACGGCAAGGAGCTGCCGGACTGGTCGCGCGGCTTCGCCGAGACCTGGGCGCAATTCTTCCTGAAATACCTTCTGAGCGACCCCCGGGTGACTGCGGTCATCCCCGGCACCGCCGATGCCGCGCACATGACCGATAATCTTGGCGCCATGCGCGGTCCGCTGCCCGACCCCGATCAGCGCAGGCAAATGGAGGCGTTTGCCGACGCGTTGTAAGGCCCCCCGCACCGTATAAATGGGCCTATGGCTAGCCGCCCAAATCCGGGTAGTCTGCTGGCCGGCAAAGCAATTCAAGGGACCCAGATGCCCTGGCTTTCGTGCAACTCGCGTCGCATTCACTATGAACTGGCCGGCCCGGAAGACGGCCCGGTCTTTGTGCTGATCAATGGCCTGACTCAGTACGTCAGGCTGTGGATACCGTTTCGAGACGCGCTGATCTCGAGGGGGTTTCGCGTCGCCAGTTTCGACATGCTCGGGCAGGGGCAATCCGACAAGCCCCGCCTATTCATCGAGCAGGCGGACCAGGTTGCCGTGCTCGGTGATCTGATCGCCGAACTAGGCGACGGGCCGATTTTCCTGGCCGGGATCAGCTTCGGCGGCGTGATCGCGCTGCGCTACGTCATCGAGCACGGCAATACCGTCGCCGGGCTCGTGCCGATGAGCAGCTTTGCCGAGTTGCCGCCGCAGCTGTTTCGATTTGGTGCGGCGCTGCGAACCGCGCTTGTTCTCGGCGGCACAACGTTTCTTCAGGACCTGCTCTTCCCGATGAATTTCTCGGGCGAGTGGCTCGAAGAGAAAGCTCACCTGATCGATTTCGCCAGATACCGCGGATGGCTGGTCAACGATGTCTATGCGTTGCAGAATCTGATGGAGTCCTTTCTCGACTTCGAACCGCTGACTTCGAAATTGTCGACGATCACCGTCCCGACCATGATCCTGACCGGCGAGTACGACTTCCTTACACCGCGCCCGCTGCAGGATTCGTTGCGCATTCACATTCCGGAGAGCGAACTCGTCATCGTGCAGCGCGCGTATCACGCGTTCACGCTGGAGAAGCCGGAATTGACCGCGTATTTGGCGGCGCGCTTCGCCGAGGATGTGATGTCCGGTCACTGGAAGGGCAAGAAATCGATCTGGCTTGCGCCCGAGGAGATCGGCGGCGAGTTCGTGCCATTTCCCGCCGGCTACGATCACCTGCGCGCCGTACCGGTGCGGCTGCCTCAAGGGGTGCAGGCGGAGCCTGAACTGGTCCACAGCGTGGCGACGCAGCGCGACGTGATCCAGGAGGAGGCGGTGCAGAGCGAGGTGACGTCTCCGTGAATGCGCTTCTCGGCCCGATCGACCAGGACGGCTGCGTTCCGCCGGCACAGCAGACCCGCGTGGCGGCCTTTTTGTTGTCGGCGCACAGCGCGCAGGCGCGCCAACTCGCGGCGGCGTTGCCGGCCCACCTGCACCATCCGTGGCAGCTCGAGCTGCACTCGCAATTCTGCCGCCAGATGGAGATTATTTCGTTGCTGGCGCGCTCGACGTCGTGGGTTCCCGACCCGTCATTGTGGTACCGCGTCTGGCAATGGGAAATGGCCTGGTTGCCGAGACCGGCAAGAATGACGAGCGACGTGTATCACAGTCTGCTGGTCGATCTGGCGGCATTCGGACATGCATTGCACGCCGGCATCCGACCGGCGACGCTGTTACCGGAGGGTGTCGCGCCGGCCGATCCGTTCGTCCTGGCGATGCGCCGCATTGAATTCGAAAGCGGACGGTTGCTGCAGGCGCAAATCCTGTTCCTTAAAGGCCCGGAGCTTCTTTCGGTCCGCGGCGAAGTCGCCGAGGCGGTCGAACGGCGCCACGATCAGGTGCGCGAGCACTGGATCACCATGCTGCATAGCCTCAACGTCGAGACCGAGTAGCGGATTTCTTCTGGCTGGCCAATGCGATAGAGTGGCGGAAGCGACTCTTGCAATTGTCGCAACTCGCGGTCACGATACAATTCGCGAATTCGAGGCTTTATGATCACCGTTCCCGAAATGGCCGCGGAGGAATTGGGGTCGTTCCTCTCTTCGCATTTGAATCGTCGCTTCGGATCGACGCAGGCAGGATTGACCGAACTTATTCCGACGATCGCCAGGCTGGCGCTCGAGTGCATCGGCAACAGCGACGCGCTCTACCATACGGTCGAGCATACGATGCTGGTGACGCTCGTCGGCTACGACATCATGAAAGGCCGATCGCTGCTCATGGATACGTCCGCCGACGATTATGCCCACGTCATCATCGCCTGCCTCCTGCATGACATCGGCTATGTGCGCGGCCTACTCGTAGGTGATGGTGAGGACGGTTACGTGATTGACGCCAAGGGCGGCAAGGCAAAGCTCCCGCGCGGCTCTTCCGATGCGGCGCTCACGCCCTACCACGTAGAACGTTCCAAGCTTTTTGCCTTGGATCGGCTTGAAAAAATGGAATTGCTCGATGCCGCAAGAATTGCGCGGGCGATCGAATTCACGCGCTTTCCGTCCGCCATCGAGCCGGAGCGTCAGGACGTCGAGGAAGGTTCGCTGGTGCGCGCTGCCGATCTCATCGGCCAGCTCGGTGATCCGCATTATCTGCGCAAGGCGAACGCGCTGTATTACGAATTCGAGGAAGTCGGCATGAACAGGCAGCTCGGCTATGCGTCGCCTGCCGATCTGACGGATTTATATCCGCAATTCTACTATAACAGCATTGCGCCGCACATTCAGACAGCCATCCGCTATCTGAATGTGACGTCGAGCGGCCGCCAATGGATAGCATCGCTCTACAGCAACGTGTTCCGCGCTGAGAGCGAGCTTAGCCTGTCGGGACCGCAACGCTGAAACGGTCCGCGCCCGGATGCCATCGCTGGCCGTGCGGCGGACCTGACAGAACCGAACAAACAAGAGCCGGAGGGCCGCCATGAACAAGATCGGCGACATCAAACCTGAAGCAGGCGGGTCGGCGTCCGGCCGCTCGCCGTATTTTTCGGAAGAGCACGAGCTTCTTCGCGCCCAGGTGCGGCGCTTCGTCGAGACCGAGATCAAACCAAAAGCGCTGGCCTGGGAAGAACAGGGTTTCGTGCCGCGTGATGTGCTGCGGCGCATGGGCAGCCTTGGCTTTTTCGGCATCCGCTATCCGGCCCGCTATGGCGGATCGGAGATGGACGCGCTCGCGACTGTCGTGCTTGCCGAAGAGCTCGGGCGCTCGACGTTCAGCGGGGTGGCGACCACCGCACTCGTCCATTCCGAGATGGCGTCCATTCATGTTTTCCGGTCCGGCAGCGAAGCCCAGAAGGACAAATGGATGCCGGGCATCATCGCCGGCGAGGTCATCACCGCCGTTGCCGTGACGGAGCCCGACGCCGGTTCCGATGTGAAAGCCATTCGCACCTTTGCGCGCCGCGACGGCGACAGTTACGTCATCGACGGTGCGAAGATGTTCATCACCAATGGCGTCTATGCCGATCTTTATTGCGTGGCGGCGAAAACCGACCGAGGGGAATCGCCGAGCCGCGCCATCACGATGTTCCTGGTCGAGAAGGGCACGCCCGGCTTTACCGTGAGCCGCACGCTCGACAAGCACGGCTGGCGCTCGTCGGACACCGCGGAGCTGCATTTTGACGGCTGCCGCATTCCCGCCGAGAACCGCCTCGGCGAAGAGGGTCGCGGCTTCTACGCGATCATGAGGAATTTCCAGAACGAGCGGACCACGATCGGTGCGACCGCGATGGGGGAGGCGCAGGCGGCCCTCGACCTGACGCTCGAATATGTGCGGACGCGGAAGGCCTTCGGCGCTCCGCTATGGGCGCGGGAGACCATCCGTCAGCGCCTGGCAATGCTCTCGGCGAAGGTCGAGGCGGGCCGCCAGTTGGTCTATCACGCGGCTTGGCTCGACACCCAGGGTATCGACGCAACCAAGGAAGTGTCGATGGTCAAGGCGTATTGCGGCGAACTCGTCAACGAAGTCATGTACGCGTGCGTGCAGTTTCACGGCGGCATGGGCTTCATGCGTGAAAGCACCATCGAGCGGATGTCGCGAGACGCGCGCGTGCAGAATATCGGCGGCGGCGCCACCGAGGTGATGCTGGAAGAGGTCGCGAAGCGCCTCTGATGCGCCGGAACCCGCAGGTCCGACGCTATCCCTGATACGACCGGTTGGGGATCGGGAAGCCACAACTCGACCCGTCCGTCACCTCGACCTCGTCCTCCCACGGCAGGCGATATTTACCGGCGGCAAGATCGGTCATGTAGGTGTAGGGGCAATCCTGCGCGCCGCCTTTGACTGCGACGAAGCCGCGGTGACCGAACTGGTAGATGTTGTTCTCGACACCCCAGATCCGCCGCGCTTCGTCGGCGAGCTTCGGCCGCACCTCCGCGGTGATGATCTCGTCCGGTGCGCCGTTGCCGGTCGCGAGCGGCACGCCGTCGAAATTGACGATCATGCCTTCGCCCATCGAATTGAACACGCCGTCGGTGCCGGCCATGCAGACATTGGCGGTGTACATCAGATTTGAGAATGCGTTGCTCTGGTTGCTGACATGCCAGGCATGGCGGATCGGCGCCGTGTAGCCGGCGGTGCGCAACATGATATTGGCGCCCTTGTAGGCGCATTCCCGCGCCATCTCCGGGAACATGCCGTCGTGGCAGATGATCAGGGCGACCTTGCTGCCGTTCGGTCCGTCGCAAACCGGAATGCCGAGATTGCCGGGTTCCCAGGGCTCGACCGGCACCCACGGATGCATCTTGCGGTAATAAAGTTTGATGTCGCCGTCGTCGTCGATGATGAGGCCGGAATTGTACGGATTGCCGTCTGGATTGTACTCCATAATGGAGAAACAGCCCCAGATGCGGTTGTCGATGCAGGCCTTCCTGAAGCTCGCGACTTCCGGGCCGTCGAGCCGCGACATCAGCTCGGCATTGGTGTCCATCGACAGTCCGTGCAGCGAATACTCGGGGAAGACGACCAGGTCCATTGTCGACATGTTCTTGCGCGCCTTCTGGACCATGGCGCAAATCTTTTTGGTCTGCGTCGCCAGATCGCTCTTGGTGGCGATCGTCGGCAATTGCAGTTGAACGAGGCCGATGACCACGCCATCGGGGGTTTTGTTCAATCCGCCGAGCCCACTCATCCAAAATCTCCTTGTCCGCTTGTAGCTCCCGGGCGCGGAAAATCTACACCACGGTTCGCCGCAAAAGCTGCCTATTTTTCGAGCCGCGCAACGATCTCGACGTGCGCCGCGTAGCGGAATTGATCGACCGGCGTGATCTCGGTCGGACGGTAGCCGCCGCGCACCAGCTCGCGCAGATCGCGGGCAAAGGTTCCCGGATTGCACGACACGGCGACGACGAGCGGGACGCCGCTGGCCGCGAGCTCCCGCGCCTGCATTTCGGCGCCCTGGCGCGGCGGGTCGAAGACGACGGCGTCGAAGGATTTCAGCTCCGGGGCCGTGAGCGCGCCGCGGAACAGATCGCGCCGTTCGACCTCGACCGGCTTTAGGCCGGGGGTGGATGTGGCGGCGCGCTTGAGCGCGGCAAGCGCTTCGTCGTCGTCATCGACCGCGCTGACCCGTGCCCGCTCGGCGAGCCGAAGCGCGAACGGGCCGACGCCGGCGAACAGGTCGGCGACTTTCGCCGCGCCGGCGCAGGCCGCAAGCATAAGCCGCGCCAGCGCCGCTTCGCCTTCGTCGGTCGCTTGCAGGAACGCCGCCGGCGGCAATTGCACGGTCGCCTTGCCCATGCGGAGCGTCGGCGTCCGCGCGAGCGTGATCAACTCGCCGTGCCGCGTGAGCCGCGCGAGATCGTGCTTCGAGGCGATGCGCGCAAGCGCGGCAACGCGCGCCGGCGTCAACGGACCCGAACCGCGCACGTCGACGTCGAGGCCTTCGGTCGTCGCGGTGAAGTGAATGTCGAGCGGCTTGTTTGCCGTGGCCAACGTCTCGGCGATGGCCCAAGCGGCTTTGAGGGCGCCGCCAAGCTTTGGCGAAAGCACCGGGCAGCGGTCGATCGCGACCAGGTGGTGCGAGCGTGCTGCGGAAAATCCGACTTCCAGCACCGACTTGGTACCGCTTCTGGCATGAAACACCGCGCGGCGGCGGCCTTCGCCATGCGCGTCGACGAGTTCGGCAATTGGAAAATCCAGTCCAGCCTGCCGCAGGGCATCGACGACGAGTTCGCGTTTCCATGCGCGGTACTGGACCGTTTGCCAGTGCTGCACGGCGCAGCCGCCGCATACGCCGAAATGCGGACAGATCGGCGCAATGCGTTCCGCACTCGGCCGCTCGACGTTGAGCAGCCGGCGGCGGTCGGGATGGCCGGGAACGGTTTCGACCTCGACCGTTTCGCCGGGCAACGCTCCGGGAACATAGATCGCGCCTTCGGGGCCGTCGGCGATGCCGTCGCCGCGATGGCCGATCCGGGAGATCACAAGCTGCTCAACCACGCCTCGCCCCGATCAGGAACTCTTGGTTGCCGTCGCCGCCCGGGATCGGCGACGGCATGAGACCTTCGACGCGCCATCCGAGCGAGGCAACGAACGCGGCAATGTCGTCGCACACGGCGCGATGAATCGCCGGGTCGCGCACGATGCCTTTCTTGGTGGTGGACCGTTGAACCTCGAATTGCGGCTTGATCAGCACCACGATGGCCGCGCGCGGCTGCAGAAGCCTGCCGATCGCGGGCAGGACGAGCTTGAGCGAAATGAAACTCACGTCGACCGTGGCAAGGTCCGGCAATTCGGCGAGCTGCGACGGATCGAGCGCGCGGATGTCGGTTTGCTCCATCGACACGATGTTGCTCTGCCCGCGCAAGCGGGAATGAAGCTGATCGCTGCCGACGTCGATCGCGTAGACGAGCCTGGCGCCGCGCGCCGTCAGTAATTCGGTAAAGCCCCCGGTTGAGGCGCCGACATCGAGGCAGATGCGGTTCGTGACGTCGAGATGAAAGTGATCGAGCGCCGCAGCAAGTTTGAGCGCCCCGCGCGACACATAGGGATGGGCCGGCGCGGCCTCGATCACGGCATCGATAGCGATTGTGTCCGACGCCTTGCGCACCGGCACGCCATCCGCTGTCACGAGGCCGGCCGTAATCGCAGCCTGCGCCCGCGCGCGGCTTTCGAACAGGCCGCGCGCCACCAGCAGGCGGTCGGCACGCTCTCGTGCAATCATGAAAAAATTATACACCACATCGCGGGAGGACATCGCCCCAGAACATCGCGCAAAAGCTTTGCGGCGGGCATCCGTGCAGTGATGGGACAAGGACATCCGTGCCTGCGACGGCGAGTGAAAATGCGCGAGGCCGGGACTGGCCCGGCCTCGATGAACCACCGCCGCTGCGCTGGTCGCCGTTACCTGGCGAGCTTCACCACGTCGCCGCGCAGGTTCTGCCCGAGCGCTTCGAACGCCTTGTTGACGATGCCTTTGGCATCGAGGCCGGCCTGGGCGTACATCGCGTTCGGCGAGTCCTGGTCGATGAAAATATCGGGGAGCACCAGCGAGCGGATTTTCAATCCGCGGTCGAGGACGCCATGCTCGGCGAACGCCTGCATCACGAAAGAGCCGAAGCCGCCGATCGAGCCTTCCTCGACCGTGATCAGCACTTCGTGCTCACGCGCCAGCCGCAGCAGCAACTCGATGTCCAGCGGCTTGGCGAAGCGTGCGTCCACCACCGTCGTCGACAGGCCATGTGCGGCGAGTTCGTCGGCGGCCTTGAGACATTCGCCGAGCCGCGCGCCGTACGACACCAGCGCAACCTTGGTGCCTTCGCGCACGATGCGGCCCTTGCCGATCTCGAGCGGCTTGCCCTCGTCCGGCATTGGCACGCCGCGGCCTTCGCCGCGCGGATAGCGCAGCGCTGAAGGCCGGTCGTCGATCGCCACCGCCGTCGCAACCATGTGCACCAGATCGGCCTCGTCCGCCGCCGCCATCAGCACGAAATTCGGCAAGCAGCCGAGATAGGCGATGTCGAATGCGCCGGCATGCGTCGGTCCATCGGCGCCGACGAGACCGGCGCGATCCATGGCGAAGCGCACCGGCAGGCGCTGGATGGCGACATCGTGGACCACCTGATCGTAGGCGCGCTGCAGGAATGTCGAGTAGATCGTCGCGAACGGCTTGAAGCCTTCGGTCGCAAGCCCGGCGGCGAACGTGACGCCATGCTGCTCGGCGATGCCGACGTCGAACGTCCGTTTCGGAAATTCCTTCTGGAAAAGATCGATGCCGGTGCCCGAGGGCATGGCCGCGGTGATGGCAACGATCTTGGGATCCTTGCGGGCTTCCTTGATCAGGCTCTCGCCGTAGACCTTTTGATAGGCAGGCGCGGATGCCTTGGCCTTCACCTGTGCGCCGGTCGCCACGTCGAACTTGACGACGCCGTGATACTTGTCGGCCGACTTTTCCGCTGGCTCGTAGCCCTTGCCCTTTTGGGTCACGACATGGATGAGGAATGGACCGTTCTCCGCTTCGCGGACGTTCTTTAGAACCGGCAGCAGATGATCGATGTTGTGACCGTCGATCGGGCCGATATAGAAGAAGCCGAGTTCGTCGAACAGCGTGCCACCGGTGACGAGGCCGCGGGCGTATTCTTCGATGGCGACCGCGCGCTTCTCCAGCATCCGGCTGGGAAGGCGTTTCGCGACCTGCCGAACCATGTGGCGCAGGCCGCGATAGGTGCGGCCTGACACGCGGCGGGCGAGATACGCCGAGAGCGCGCCGACCGGCGGGGCAATCGACATATCGTTGTCGTTGAGGATCACGATCAGCCGGGAATTCATCGAGCCGGCGTTGTTCATGGCCTCGTAGGCCATGCCGGCCGACATCGCGCCGTCGCCGATCACGGCGATGACGTTGTTCTTTTTCCCTTCGAGGTCGCGGGCGACCGCCATGCCGAGCCCGGCCGAGATCGAAGTCGAGGAATGCGCGGCGCCGAACGGATCGTATTCGCTCTCGGCGCGCTTGGTGAAGCCGGACAGGCCGCCCGCCTGGCGCAGCGTGCGGATACGGTCGCGGCGGCCGGTGAGGATCTTGTGCGGATAGGCCTGGTGGCCGACGTCCCAGATCAGCCGGTCGGCCGGCGTGTCGAACACGTAGTGCAGCGCCACCGTCAGCTCGATGACGCCGAGCCCGGCGCCGAGGTGACCGCCGGTCACCGCTACAGCGTCGATCGTCTCCCGTCGCAGTTCGTCAGCAAGCTGACGCAACTGGCCTTCCTCAAGTTGCCGCAGATCGCTCGGCGTTTTGACAACATCAAGTAACGGCGTCTTTGACGGAACGGTCACGCGAATGCTCCTTATTATTGGCCTTATCGGCCGCAGCGGCCTAGTTGGCGATTATTGGGGTCGAGCCCCACCAGTGCCCCTGCACACACGCATAAACCCTCAGTCTGTACACCATCAGGGGCCGGGAACGCAATTTGGGGCGACGGCCGGTTTGTGTCTCAGTCTGAGACTTTGGCCCGTAGTTATCTAGGTTTATCTGGTACATACCCGAATTATCGGGCTTCCTGTTGCCGAAAGGCGGCATATAGGGAAAACTTCCGGGATCACCACACTTCCGGGACAAAGTTAGCGATGCCGAGCGGGCCAATGGACGAAGGCCGAACCTTCGCAAAACGCATGAGTTGACCCTCGTGGCGCTCGAAACCTACCGAAAAAAGCGACAATTCAGCGTGACCTCGGAACCGCGCGGCCGCAAAGGCGCCGGGGACGGTCATCGCTACGTGATTCAGAAACATGCCGCGCGGCGGCTGCATTACGATCTGCGGCTCGAACTCGACGGCGTCATGAAGAGCTGGGCGGTGACGCGCGGGCCCAGCCTCGATCCCAACGAAAAGCGCCTCGCGGTTCACGTTGAGGATCATCCGATCGAGTACAATTCGTTCGAAGGCACCATCCCGCAGGGCGAATACGGCGGTGGGACGGTGATGATCTGGGATCGCGGCACCTGGCGCCCCGAAGGCGATCCGCACAAGGGCTACGCCAAGGGGCATCTGGTTTTCGATCTCGATGGGGACAAGCTCCACGGCCGATGGCATCTGGTGCGGATGCGCGCACGGGAGCGCGAGCGCCACGAAAATTGGCTGCTGATCAAGGCGAAGGACGACGAAGCCCGCGGGCCGCGCGACGAGGACATCCTTGAAGAGAAATCGCGCTCTGCCGTCACCGGCCGCTCGATCGACGAGATCGCCGAAGGCAAGGGCAAGAAACGGGTCTGGCACTCCAATCGCGCGCGCCGGCGGCGGATCGGAAGTAAAGGCCGCGTTCAAGCGCAAGATCCGGGAGCTTACGGCAAAGCCCGCCGCAAGCCGCGCGGCGAAAGCAAAGCGCGCAACGCATGACGCGACGAGCAAGCCAGTAGCGAAAACCGGGCGGGATGCGGCCAAATCAAAACTGCCGGCCAAGTCGAAACTGCCGGAATTTGTTCCGCCCAGCCTTGCCACGCTTGCCGACAAGGCGCCGAGCGGTTCGAACTGGCTTCATGAAATCAAATTCGACGGCTATCGCATGGAAGCGCGGCTCGAACACGGCAAGGTACGGCTGCTGACCCGCAAGCAGCAAAACTGGACGCATCGTTTTGCGCCGGTCGCCGACGCGGTTGCGGCGTTGCCCGCCACGACGGCCTTGCTCGACGGCGAAGTGGTCGTGGAAGACGACAAGGGCATCAGCAATTTTTCGCTGCTGCAGACCGATCTGAAGGACGGACGCACCGACCGCTTCGTCTATTACGTCTTCGATCTGCTGCATCTCGACGGCCGCGACTTGACCGCGGCGCCGCTCATGGAGCGCAAGGCGGCGCTCGAAAGTTTGCTGAAGGGAACCGGCAGGACGGCGTCGTCCGTTACGCCGGCCATTTCGACGATGGCGGACCGCTGATCCTCCGCCACGCCTGCGACATGGGGCTCGAAGGTATCGTGTCGAAACGCCGCGACGCCGCTTACCGCTCGGGCCGGTCGGACAACTTCGTCAAAACCAAATGTCACGGGCGCCAGGAATTCATCGTCGCCGGTTATACGCCGTCGGCCGCGACGCCCAGCGCGATCGGTGCGCTCATCGTCGCCGACCGTGAGGACGGCCAGCTTCGCTATGCCGGACGGGTTGGCACCGGCTACACGCAAAAAATGGCCCGCGATCTGTTCAAGCGGCTGACGGCGCTGAAGACCGATCGGCGTCCCGTCGAACTGCCGGCGGAAGAGCGCCGCAAGGACATCGTCTGGGTCTCGCCCAAGGTTGTCGTCGACGCCGAATTTGCCGGCGTGACTCATGGCGGAGTGCTGCGGCAGGCCTCATTCAAAGGCATCCGTGAGGACAAAACCGCGGACGAGGTGGTGCGCGAAGTTCCGGTTGTTGCCGTGGCCGCGACGGCAAAGCGCGAGCCGGTGCGCCGGATGGCAAGTTCTTCTTCGAAACCGATCAAGTCTTCTTCGAAGCCGGCCAATCCTTCTACCAAGCCGAACAAGCCTTCATCAGGCGGTGTCAAATCGGCGCGCGCAAACGGCAGCGGCGAAAACCTCACCCATCCCGATAGGGTCTATTGGCCGGACGCCGGCGTCACCAAGAAGGACCTCGCGGACTATTATGTGTCGGTGTGGGACTGGATCAAACCGCACATTGCCGATCGCGCACTTTCGCTGGTGCGTGCACCTGAAGGAATAACCGGCGAAACGTTCTTTCAGAAGCACATCGCCGCCAACGTGAAATTCTCGCCTCTGCGCCGCGCGGTGCCGGGCAAGGATCATGACGTGATCGCCGTGCAGACCGTCGACGATCTCGTGGCGCTGGTGCAGTCCGCGGCGTTGGAGATTCATGTCCGCGGATCGCGGCTCGGCAGCCTGGAAATGTGCGATCGCATCGTCTTCGACCTCGATCCGGGGGAGGGGGTAGCGTGGCCGCAGATCGTCGCCGCGGCGCGCGAGACACGCGAGCGGCTCAAGGCGGAGAAACTCGAAAGTTTCGTCAAGCTCTCGGGCGGCAAGGGCATCCATGTCGTCGTGCCGATTGCCGACGCCGATTGGGAGACGACCAAGCTCTTTACGCAGCGCATCGCCGCGCGGATGGCCGCGGACAGTCCGAAACTCTATCTCGCCAAGATGACGAAGTCGCTCCGCAAGGGACGGGTCTTCATCGACTATTTTCGTAATTCGCGCGAGGCGACGTCGGTGGCGCCTTATTCGTCGCGGGCGCGGCCCGGCGCACCGGTATCCACGCCGGTCACCTGGGAGCGACTTTCGCGCACCACCGGCGGCAACGATTTCACCGTGCTCAATCTGAAAGAGCGTCTCAAGGAAGACGCCTGGGCCGAGATCGGCAAAGTGCGGCAGAAGCTACCGGCTCCGCCTCGTTCCGGCCGGGCATGACCCGGCCGCTTAGCCGAAGCACGACGGGAACTATCCCGCGAGCCTGAAGCGCTCGATCTTCGGCTCGAAGCGCGCGCGGAAAATTTCAGCGTCGAGCGGATCCTCGAAACAGTAGCGGACGAAAGCCGCGTAGTCGTCCTCGACATACATGTCGAACTTGCCGACATGGGCGAGGAGGAAATCCAGAATCTCGCTGTCGTCGGTCAATTGCCGCCGTGGCAGAACCACCTGATGCGGGCATTCCACGTCGAGCTTGCGCAGCCATGAATTCTTTTTGTCCGGGTCCATTGTTGCCTCTACCTCTTGACTCAGACGGGCAATTGTTCTCTTTTTGTTCTAAGAGTCAAGAGCCCGGCGAAACTTGAAATTCAAGAGCGTTAACAATGGGTGTGGAGACGCTCGGTGACGCTAAAACGGCCGGCTGGCGGGTCACGGTCCGTTGCAGCTACGGCCGTTCCGAGGGCCCGCGCTCGCAGTCCAGCCGCGAGTGCAATTACCGGAAAGAACTCGACATGGACACGCTGGTCTGGACGCGCGGAAGGGGGTTCCCGCTTTCGCGGCTTGAAAGCCGGCTGCGCTGCCCGCGCTGCGGATCGCGCTACGTGGTGGTGTTGTATCAGCCGCCGCACGGCGACACCCGGCCGTGAAAAATTCGCCGGAACGCGATCGCGTTCTACGGCTTCGAAAGGCGGCGCTTGTTGGCGCGCACACGCCTTCTGAAAACGGTCAGCGCTTTGCCGGCCACGACATGATCCTTGTGGCCGTTCATGATCGCGACGGTCGTGGCGACCTGCGCTTCGGCGACGGCGGCGATCTTTTCAATCACCATGCGGTTCAATTCATCCTGACCGCGGGCGTCGCCCGACGCGAACCGCAGCATGCGAAGCGCGACGACGCTTTGCGCTTCGATGCCAAGCTGAAACGTCCTGAGCGTCAACGTGAGCCAGGGATTCCAGGGATTCCACGGATTGGTTGGAGTCATGCTGCGGCTTATTCCACATCCAGCGGTTCGGCGCCGGCGGGATTGCCGCCGGCGTCGAGCGTGATCTTCTGCACGCGGGCTTCGGCCTGGTGCAACAGCTCCTCGCAGCGGCGCTTGAGCGCCTCACCCCGTTCGTAGATCGCGACCGATTCCTCGAGCGGTACTTTGCCGTCCTCAAGCCGCTTGACGATCGATTCAAGCTCCTCGATGGCGCGCTCGAACGAGAGCTGGCCGACATCGGCGTCGTTCTGGGTGTTCAGGCTTTGCTGTGCCATCGCCGGCGTTCCGACTCGTTTCAAGCCTTATATCAGATAGTTCCGGATCAGATAGTCCGCTAACCCCGCATCAGCGCGGTAACGTGCGCCGCCGTCGAGTATGCCAGCGCCTCGAGGTCATAGCCGCCTTCAAGCAGCGACACAACGCGGCCGCCGGCACATCGGTCGGCGACGTCCATGATCTTCTGCGTCGCCCAGGCAAAATCGGCCTCCACGAGATTGAGATTGGCGAGCGGGTCGCGCATGTGGGCGTCAAAGCCGGCTGAAATGACAATGAGTTCCGGCCGAAAGTCCGATAGCCGCGGCAGAACGCGATCCTCGAACGCGGCGCGGAAGGCTTCCCCACCGTCGCCTGGCCGCAGCGGCGCGTTGACCACCGTATTGTATTCGCCGGATTCGTTGACCGCGCCGGTGCCGGGATAAAGCGGCATCTGGTGGGTAGAGCAATACATGACCGTCTGGTCGGCCCAGAAGATCTCCTGCGAGCCGTTGCCGTGGTGCACGTCGAAATCGACGATCGCCGCGCGGTCAATGCCATGATGCTTCTGCGCATGACGCGCGGCAATCGCGGCATTGTCGAACAAACAAAAGCCCATCGGCCGCGCGGTCTCGGCATGATGGCCGGGCGGCCGGGTGGCGACAAAGGCGTTGACGGCTTTTTTTTCCAGCACCTCGTCGACCGCATGCACGGCGCCGCCCGCGGCGCGCAGGGCCGCTTCAAAAGTTCCGGGCGACATCGAAGTATCCGCGTCGAGTTGCACCAGGCCTTCGGCCGGCGTCGCATCGCGAAGCTGCAAGATGTAATCCATCGGGTGACAAAGCGCGATGGTCTCGAGCTCAGCCCGCGGCGCCTCGACGCGCGCAAGCATCTGGAATTTCTCCGCCTCCAGCGCGTGCGCGATGGCGCGAAGCCGGTCGGGCCGCTCGGGATGACCGAGCGGCATCAGGTGTTCGAGACAGGCGGGGTGGGTGATGAGCAGCGTGGACATGAAAGCGATGTTCTACTGCGCGAGCGCCGCGTCGGCGCCTGTTACGCTTTGCGCGCCTTCGACGATGGTGCGTTCAAGCCCCGCCGCCTGGACGGCGAAGTTCTCGGCGAAGAAACGCGCCAGGGCGACGCGCGGGGCGGCATCGGTATTGATTCGCAAGGCCGCGAGCGCCTGTTGCGCCAGCAGGCAGCCGCCGGCGGTGATGGAAAACAACCGCAAATAGGGTGTCGCGCCGGCAAGCGCCTCGTCCATGCTCTTGGAGGTATTGGCGAGCATCCAGCGCGTCGCGCGCGTCAGGCTCGCCACCGCCTCGTCCAGCCGCACGCCACTCCAGCCCAGCGCCGGATCGTTGGTCGCGTTCACTGCCTCGACGATGCCGCGCAGTTCGCCGAGATAGGATTCGACCACGGCGCCGCCATCGAGCGGCAGCTTGCGGGTGATGAGGTCGATCGCCTGGATGCCGTTGGTGCCTTCGTAGATCGGCGCGATGCGCGCGTCGCGATAGAATTGCGCCGCGCCGGTTTCCTCGACAAAGCCCATGCCGCCATGCACCTGCACGCCGAGCGATGCGACTTCGACGCCGATGTCGCTCGAAAATGCTTTCGCGAGCGGCGTCAGCAGCGAGGCGCGTGCGTGGGCGGCCGCTCGCGCCGCCTTGTCGGCGCTGCGCTCCGCGCGATCGATCGCCAGCGCGGTGGCGTAGCAGATGCTGCGTGCCGCCTGAGTGAGGGCCCGCATGGTCATGAGCATGCGCTTGACGTCGGGATGCGCGATGATCGGCGCCGACTCCTTCGCCGGCATGCCGGGAATGCGGCCCTGGCGGCGTTCGCGCGCATAGGCGACCGCCTGCTGCGTGGCGCGCTCCGCGATGCCTACGCCTTGCAGGCCGACGGCAAGCCGGGCGCGGTTCATCATGGTGAACATGCAGGCCATGCCGGCATTCTCTTCGCCGATGAGATAGCCGATGGCGCCGCCGTTATCGCCGAGCACCATCGTGCAGGTCGGCGAGCCGTGGATGCCGAGCTTGTGCTCGATCGAATGCGCGCGCACGTCGTTGCGCGGGCCTGGCGTGCCGTCCTTGTTGAGCAGGAATTTTGGCACCAGGAACAACGAAATGCCGCGCGTACCGGGCGGCGCATCGGGCAGCCGCGCCAGCACGAGATGGATAATGTTGTCGGTGAGGTCGTGCTCGCCGTAGGTAATGAAGATCTTCTGCCCAGTGATGCGATAGGTGCCGTCTGCGGCGCGTTCGGCGCGGGTGCGCAGCGCGCCGACGTCGGATCCCGCCTGCGGCTCGGTGAGCTGCATCGTGCCGGTCCATTCGCCGCTGATCAGCTTTTCGAGATACGCGCGCTTGAGCGCCTCGCTGCCGTGGGCGCTGAGCGCATCGACCGAACCCATGGTCAAAACCGGGCCGACGCCGAAGGCCATCGACGCGCCGTTCCACATTTCGGTGCAGGCGGCGTTGACCACTTGGGGCAGCCCCTGGCCGCCCCACTCGGTCGGCGAAGCGAGTCCGTTCCAGCCGCCCTTGCACCAACCGCGATAGGCTTCCTTCCAACCGGGCGCGGTGACGACCGCGCCATCCTGGAAGGTCGCGCCGACGCGATCGCCGACGCGATCGAGCGGTGCGATGACCTCGCCGGCCATGCGGCCGGCCTCCGACAGCACCGCATCGATGTCGTCCATCGTGAGGTCGCCGAAAAAGCCCTCGTCGAGAACCGGGAGCAGCCCCGCCCCAAATCTGAGCGCGAAGCTCATGTCGGCGAGGGGGGCCTGATACGTCATTGTCTCCTCCGCGGCGGTTCGAGGCTGTCATCCGCCGCGGCTACGGCCGTTACGGCGGATCGGTTACCATTGCGCCACATCATTATATAGTGAGAGCGCCCCTGCCTATGGGGCTTTGTCCGCCGCGGCATTGCGATTCCCGGGCGGCGCACGCCCGGTTCGGTAGACTAACCCGCCGCGGCGCGGCCCGGAGCCGATCCGCCGGTGCCGCGCCGGCCAGTGCCGCGCCCTCAATCGACACTTCTGTTGATCGGCGCTGATCGCGTCGTTATGTTCCGCCCGTCCGCCCAGGTTGGCGGCATTTTCCCGGCGCATTGGGGCGTAGCCAAGCGGTAAGGCAGCGGATTTTGATTCCGCCATTCGGAGGTTCGATTCCTCCCGCCCCAGCCA
>CAWKLA010000014.1:0-557176 GCA_963850245.1 uncultured Alphaproteobacteria bacterium
ATCCGAGATAAACTGGACTGCCATACCGCGCCGTCGAGCCCAGTAATTCGACCTCACATCCGATCCGCCGGTAAAGCCGCAGCTTGGAAGCATCGAAATTGCCAATGATCGACTCGATACCCGCCCGAATGGCGACGTCGCCCAACGCGGCAATCAAAACTCGGAAGCGAATACTATTGCTTCTATTCCACTCCCCAGAATCTTCTCGTCCAGGCAAAATCGGCTGCATTCCCAAATGGTCGGGGAGCTCAGATGTACGGCATCCGGCAGCGTGTCCGAAAACACATCGGCGGCGAGCGTCGGGCCCGTGGTAGGCAGAAGACGCAGGCTGCCTTTTACTTCAGCGCCGTTGTCGTCGGTGTAAATAACGTAGACGGGCCACTCGTCGTCATATCGATCGCGCTCTTTGCCTTCGGCGATCCGCACATCCCATTTGAGCCGATCGTGGAAGAATCGAGCCCGCAGCCGAAACATCTCTTCAAGCAGGAGCGCGTAACGATCCGCGTTCCAAGGTTCAACAACGACGATCACGTCGAAACTCCGCTGGTTTTGCAATCTGGACTTCTGGACGTCCATGGTTGAGCGCCCACCGGTGTGGTGTGGACAGGACCGGCTCAAATCTATTGAACGCAATGAGTTATCATCACGATTGAAAAAATTGGTCGCAATTTATCTGCTCATTATAAGATTAAAAGTCCGAGTTTGACGGCCTTTGTGACCGCTTGCGCGGAGGTGACACAATCCAGCTTGTAATGTACCGATTTCAAATAATCGCGCGTGGTGTGCGGAGAAATTTGCAAGATTTTGCCGATCTCGGTCGTGTCTTTGCCCAGGGCCACCCAGCGCAGACATTCAAGCTCCCTCGGCGTCAGGTGCGGCCTATCCACTCCAAACAAATCCGCAACAACCCGGCGATGCAGCGTATTGGCGACCTGGACTAAACCAGGCTTCACACTCGTCAGGAACTCTTTCCATTCTTCTTCGGGCCCCGAAAAGGACACCGCAAAAAGTCCCCGATGGCCATGCTTGGTCACAACGGGGATCGTATAGCCGTGTGGCCCAACGCCATGCGCGGTAGCATCTGCCAGAAACGCGGCGTCGGCAGCACTGGCGATCGCAAGTTCGCTCCACTCAAAGGGAAGCGTGCGCCGAAACCCCTCCCGGAGCACCGGATCGACATCGCCGTACGCCATTTTGACATAGCGAGCGATCCAA
This sequence comes from uncultured Alphaproteobacteria bacterium, assembly GCA_963850245.1. Classification (GTDB taxonomy): domain Bacteria; phylum Pseudomonadota; class Alphaproteobacteria; order Rhizobiales; family Xanthobacteraceae; genus BOG-931. The sequence goes on from CAWKLA010000014.1 coordinate 1,216, forward strand.
GCGGCAGGGTATGTCAGACGAATATATGGGTCCGCAGAGGGACTGCCTCCAAACTTGGAGGTGTAATAAACGATGTGATCGACCTTGAGGCAATCGCGGAGTTCAGTGACAATTGTTTGGATTTCGGCTTTTTTCTCAATGATTGAATAGGCTTCGCTGAGCCATTTTTCGGCGGGTATTTCCGTTACCGCCGCCCCGCCAAGATCAATGTGCTTCGCAGGATGATTTTTCGGGCGCTTATACCCGGTGGTCATCGGACCCTCATAATACCCGCCTGCGCCCAACGACCGAGGTCCCGTTCCGCCAACGGGACACACGATCTTGGCCTGCTTCCTGGTTAGGGGAGCGGCTATATTTCCGTCGTAGAGCCAAACGATACTCGCCGCGCAAGGGCACAGTTTCCGCGTTCGGCCGTGGGGTGTCAACGCGACCCGCCCGGTTCGACGACGCGATTCCCGGTAAACTGCGACGGCGACCGGATAAAATCTGGTTTTTGGGACAATGACACCGCTGCGAGGCGGTGCAACCTTACCGCGTCGACCCCGCTCAGATCGAGCCCAACGGGATTTTTGCCTGCTCGCTCGGTGCCGTCGGTTCAGTGCGCTCACGGACTATCGCAAAGCGCCTGCGCAAGAATAATTTTTGCCGCTCAGCCGGGCTCGAACGAAAGAACGGATATCGCTGGTACAAGTAATCTGCAACGCTCGGGAAATGCAGTGTCATCAAGCTCAGAGGCTTCGCCGCTAGCGGATAGCAGCGAGGCGCGCAAACCATTCGATAGTTGAAAGCGCGCTGGTAGAACGGCTGGTGCTCCGTACTTACCGGCGCGACCAGCAGGTCAGCGCCAAAATACTCGGCCGCCACTATGGAGAGCCGCAGCGTGGCGTACGGCAAATCAGGATACTGCCGGGAAAGGCGTTCGTCAGCCACAAAGCGCGTTGTATCGATCACCACTTTGCCGACGTCCAGTTCGGGCTGCAAATATTCCGGAAACACCTCAAGTGACGGAAGGGTCGGCTGCGACTTAGAGCCGACATGAATGCGGAGTGAACTCGCCAACTCGCCGGCAACAAACAACCCAAAAACATGGGCGTTGTCTGTTTCGTCGAATGGATCGGAAAGTGTCATCGCGGGCAGCGTCGAAACTGCGCCTTCACGGCGATCGGCTTGATTGCGAAGTCGTCCGATCGCTTCGCGTTGCACAAGACGGTCGGCACGCCGGTAATCGACCCCAGCCATAAGCCGGCAAACTCGACGAGGAAAATCGCTCTCCAAATACTTACTGTCGACGAACCGTCGGCTCGCTGCTTGTTCACTTCGCGTTTGATTTTCCAGCACGGTTTCCACCACCTGTTGTGCGCTACATGAAAGCTACACAGCAACCAGAGGTGCGGTCATTCCCCCCATCTGGGGGGAGAGAGAATGTAGGTTTCCGATAGAGCATTGATCGGGCGCGGAGCGTCGTCATCGATATCGGCGTGCGAATCAAGATTCGCTTTTAGGGCACAGCCAATCAGAACCCTCGTCGCAGACCTCGCCTAGCGGGTGTCAAATACCACCACGAAGCTTTCGCCAGCCTTAACTAGGCACTATTCCGACTTTCAGGGGCGCAGCTCGAGCTCACGCTCCAGCTCCTCGGCTTTGGCGGTCAGGTTGACGGCGACCTCCTCGAGGCCAACTGACGTCTCTCGGTGCGGGCAGTTGCGCGCCAGTCTGATGCAGGCTTGCGCCATGTCGCGTAACAGCGTTGCAGTATCTGCGTGCATTTGTGGCGTCAACCGCATTCCAAGGAGCTAAAAAGAAAAGCCCCGACGGGGTGCATCGGGGCTAAAGCGAGGGTTATCTCGGTCCCGAATCGATCGAGACGTAATTTGTTACCCGCCTCGCACCTCCCGCACATCCCCCTATATAGGGGGGTGCACAAAAGGGCTGTGCGCTCCGCGAAAGAGCTTCGAAGGCGCCGCTGTCGATTTCGGTCTCGCCCGTTCGACTATAAGCCGATCGCAACATCACACCGCGAAAGGACCCGACCATGCAGTACCTGCTTCTGATCTACGAAAACGAAGCCAATAGCGGCAAGATCGACCGCTCCAGGATGATGGAAGAGTACGGGAAATTCACCAAATCGATCGTCGAGAGCGGCAATTTCAAGGGCGGCGACGGCCTGCAGCCGACTTCGACCGCAACGACCGTGCGAGTCAAGGACGGCAAGCCGGTGACCACCCACGGCCCGTTCGCCGAAACCCGCGAGGCGCTGATCGGCTATTACGCGATCGACGCCAAGGATCTCGATCAGGCGCTGGAGATCGCGGCGCGGATCCCGTCGGCGAAGTTCGGCGGCGGCTCCATCGAGGTCCGCCCGGTGATGGTGTACAACTAGCGCTGGCGGCGACCGTCGGGCCGGTAACGGCTGCGGTGGCTCGCCAGTTTGGCGATCATGAGCGAAGCCATCATCGTGAGCGAAGCGATGGCGGAAAACGAGCCGGACCGGATCGGATTGTTGTTCCGCAACGAGAGTGGCCGCGTACTGGCCACGCTGATCCGGTTGCTCGGCGATTTCGAACTCGCCGAAGATGCCATGCAGGATGCTTTCGCCACGGCGCTCATCCAGTGGCCCGGCGAAGGCATCCCGGCAAACCCGCGCGCCTGGCTGGTCAATGTCGGCCGCCACAAGGCGATCGACCGCCTGCGGCGTCACATGAACTTCCTCGCCAAGCGCTCGCAGATCGAAGCCGAGCTCATGTCCGATCGGCACATGGGCGAATGGATACCCGAAGACTCCATCGAGGACACCGTCCTCCAGGACGACGTGCTGCGGCTCATTTTCACTTGCTGCCACCCTGCTTTGCCGGAAGAAGCGCAGATCGCGTTGACGCTGCGGACGATCTGCGGTTTGACGACCACGGAAATCGCCAAGGCGTTCCTGGTGTCGGAGAAAACCATGGCGCAGCGCCTGGTGCGCGCCACGGCGAAAATCCGTGACGCCGGAATCCCTTACTCGGCGCCGCCGGACGAACTGATCGGCGAGCGTCTCGGTGGCGTTCTGGCGGTCATCTATCTGATCTTCACCGAGGGCTACGCGGCGACGTCAGGGCCGAACCTGATCCGCGGCGAACTTTGCCGGGAGGCGATCCGGCTTTGCCGTCTCGTCATCGAGGTGATGCCCGACCGGCAGGAGGCCAACGCGCTGCTGGCGCTCATGCTGCTGACCGACGCGCGGCGCGACGCGCGGACCAATCTCGACGGCGACGCCATACTGCTGGAGTCACAGGATCGCTCGCGCTGGGACCGGGCGCAGATTGCGGAGGGATTGGAGAGGATCGAAGCGGCATTGCATGCGCTCACGCGGCCCAGCACTTACGCGGTGCAGGCTGCGATTGCCGCGCTGCATATGCGGGCACAGCGTTACGAGGATACCGATTGGCCGCAGATCGCGGCCCTTTATGAAGTCCTGATGCGCATCCATCCGTCGCCCGTGATCGAGCTCAATCACGCGGTCGCCGTCGCAATGGTGGATGGTCCCGAGCGGGCGCTGCGGCTCGTCGACTCGATCGGCAAACGCGGCCAGTTGAACGGCTATCACGTATTGCCCGCGGTGCGCGGCGATCTGCTGCGGCGGCTCGGCCGCCGCGACGAGGCGATCGCGGCTTATCGGCAGGCGCTCGACAGCGTCGCTCTCGAACCCGAGCGCCGTTTTCTGGCCGCCCGACTCGCCGAGCTGAACTGAACGTCAAAAAAGCTCCGGCGATGCGAACGCGCCCGGCTCGATGAATATGCGACCAGGTCCACGTCACGGCAAACTTGACTGTGGCCTCGACCATCCTGCCGAACACAACGACGCCGGCAAGACCCATCGAAGCCCACGCCGCAAGTTTCGAGCGCAAATCCAAGGCCGCGACCGCAGGCCGCATCGATCACCTCGCCCGGCGCTGCGATTCGTCGACGGCCCTCGGCGACCACGACAGTGAGCAATATGTGCGCATTTTGGGCTTCCACTAGAAGGCGCTTAAGAGAACGGAATGCTATTCTTGTCGGGTGCCGGCGCCCCACGTTCGCCGGGACGACGGCGACCGACCGATATCGTTTGGGAGGACTATCACTGATGAGCAAACGGACCTTGAAGCGGGCACTACCGCCCATGCATCCCGGGGAGCTCCTGCGCCAAGAAATTCTTCCGGCCCTTGGCAAGCCGAAGACGGAAATCGCCAGCTTCTTGGCGTATCGCGGCAAACGCTCTACGACATCCTCGACGAGAAGCAACCGGTCACCCCGGCGATGGCATTGCGCATCGGCAAGCTGTGCGGCAACGGGCCGACACTGTGGCTCAATTTGCAACAGCGCTACGATCTCGCGAAAGCGCTGGTGGAAATGGCGAACGCGCTTGCCGGGATACCGACGCTTGAATCGGCTCGATGAAGCATTCGACCGAGAGACCAGCAGACCTGAATTGAGGTAATGCGATGCGCAACTATATGGGGTTGATCCACAAGGAGGCGGCCAGCGACTACGGCATCTCGTTTCCGGATTTTCCTGGTGTCGTGACCGCCGGCAAAGACCTCGACGAGGCGCGGGCGATGGCCGAGGAAGCACTCACCTTTCATATCGAAGGTATGGTGGCCGACGGCCAAGTCGTCCCAGAGCCGTCCAGCCTCGAGGATGTCATGGCCGAAGCGGAGAATCGTGGTGCCGTAGCGATCCTGGTCCCCGCAAAGACCGGACCGCCGAAAGCATGATTGGCAGGAGTAGCCACCCAGCGAAGCCGAGTACAGCAATGGAAACGACCGCGACAAGAAAAAGAAACCAGCGCATCTGATCGCTCCTGTTGAGGGATGCAGACAATGACCGAAGCACCGAGAATTCTGCGATCCGCTCAGCGAAAGAAGCTCGCGGTCTTCTTGGATGGCACCTGGAACAATGTCGGCGACGACACCAATGTCTGGCGGATGAAATCGCTTTTGTCCCCGACCGGCACCGACGGCCTGCCGCAGCTCGCCTATTACGAAAAGGGCGTCAGCGGTCTCCTGGGCGGGTGGGTCGGCAAGGGTTTGGACGACGACATCACCGACGCCTACCAATGGCTGATCGACCATTATAATCCCGACAATCACGATGACGACATCTTCATCTTCGGCTTCAGCCGCGGCGCGTATTCGGCGCGCAGCCTGGCCGGCTTCATCGTGAAATGCGGCCTGCTCAAAGCCGGCGGCGCGCTTGGCGTCCGGCAACTCTACAACCGCTATCGCAAGACCGATGCGAAAACCCTGCGGGAGCTGCTGGCCGGCCGCGACGATGGCACCCTGAACGCCACGCGTGAAGAAGAATGGATGATGAAGTATTCGATGCCGATCGATATCAAGTTCGTCGGTGTGTGGGACACAGTCGGCGAACTCGGCATTCCGTTGTTCAGCATCCAGGGCATCAGCCGCTCGACCCTGAGGTTCCACAGCACCGAGCTGATGCCGCCCGTCAAGTACGGATTTCACGCCCTTGCAACCGACGAAAACCGGCGCGCTTTCTCGCCCACATTATGGACTGTGCGAACGCCGAGCACGCCCGACCCTAACGCCTCGCCGCGGCGCGATTTGTCGAGCGTCGAGCAACGCTGGTTCGTCGGCGCACATGCCAATGTCGGCGGCGGCTACGACAGCGACGTGCTGCCGCAGATCCCGTTGCGATGGCTCATGAAGAAAGCCTCGCTCCACGGACTCACGTTCCGTGCCGATGTCGATCTCGACGGCGACGAACTCAAGGAGGATGTCACCGACTCCTATCGAGAATTCATGTACGGCATCTATCGCCTGTTCAGCCCGCGCTATTTTCGGCCGATCGGCGCGCCACCGGCGCCTGTCAAGGGCGGCACCGAAAGCAGCGTCAACGAAACGATCGACGCCTCGGTCTTTGCCCGCTGGAACAGCCGCGCCGATTACCGGCCGCCGAATTTGGCCGACTGGGCCGCACTCCACGGCGTGGACGTTGCCGTACTGACCGGATCGCTGCTGGCGGACGACCCGGGACAAGCCGCGCCGGACTGAGCCAGTACTCATCTTTAGTTCGAGGCCACCGGAGATTTTCTGTCAGGTCCAGTGAGGTGCTTTTTTGATCCGATGGAGTCGGACAAATTCCGCAGGCGGCCGAGGGGCTTACTCTTGGAACGGCGATGGTCGAATCATCGCCATTCTTATAAGTAATATTTCCGTGTTGAAAATTTCCGAGTTTTTCACGCGAGGAATTGTGTGACCAATGCACCGTTTTCTGCGCGGTTTCGGCAAGGCCGGCGGCGCAAAAATTTGACGCAGGCCAATATCGCGACGGCGCTCGGTGTGAGCCAGAGTGCGGTGGCCCAATGGGAGGCCGGCCGAAGCTTTCCGGCGCCCGAGTTAGTAGCAAAAATCGAGAAGCTCACCGGCGTGCGGTTTCTGACAGAGGAGCGCGAGCAGGTACAAAACCGGGACGGCCGTGAAAAACGCGGGCGGATGCCGATCATCGGATTGCCGGCGCCGGGCGATGATCAAAGGATTCTGGTAGATGGCCAACCTCACGGCGAAATCGTTGCCCCGCCCCAACTTGAAGGAGTTCCCCAAGCCCGCGCGGTCTACGTACGGGGCGGTTCCATGGAACCTCGATACTATCCGGGGGAGATCGTCTACCTCAATCCACTCCGCCCGCCGAATCCTGGCGATTTCGTCTTCTTGACGGTAAGAGAGCCAGGCTTTTCGGTCGCGGTTGGCTACATCCGCCAGTACGTTGGTCAAGACTTGGTACATATCCGCACGCTGGCTCTGAATCCAAAGCGCGAGCACCTCATCGCAAAAGAGGACCTGGCCGGCATAGCGACAATTGTCGGGTCGGGACTTTTTTGAACGGCTTGATAATATTTAAAATATTACTTATATTAACATCCGACGGGTCACCGGAGGATTTGTGCATGTCGGAGAGCGCGCGTGCGCGGGAATTTCATAGGCTTCGGCGCTCCTTTATTGGGGGCTCGGATGCCAGAATAATCATGGGTAAAGATGAGGCCGCCCTCCTGCGGTTGTGGCGGGAAAAACGCGGGGAGGCCGAGCCGCAAGATCTTTCCGGCAACCTCATCGTCCAACTCGGGATCGTGACCGAGGAACTCAATCGCCGCTGGTACGAGGCCAACACCGGCGAGGCCATCACAGACGTTCAAAAGCGGATGCGACACCCAGGACTGCACTGGATGGCGGCGACGCTGGATGGCCGGATAGCGTCGAGCGGGGCGGTATTCGAAGCCAAATTCATGCTGCCATGGTCATTCTCGGAAGAGGCCGCCGGCGAAAAGTACATGCCGCAGCTCCAACACAACATGTGGGTGGTTGCAGCACGGGCCGCGGTGCTTTCGGTTATTACCGGCGGCGGAAAATGGGTCGAGATCAAGGCCCACGCTGATCCGCTCTATCAGCACCTCATCGTCACGGCGGAACGAAAGTTCTGGCGCTGCGTCGAGACCGGCGAGCCCCCTGCCCTTTTTGGAATCGAACCACCAAAGCCGCGGATCGAGGCGATTCGCGTGATCGATATGAGTTCCTCCAACGCGTGGGCCGAACTTGCCGCGATCTTTTCGCGGACGAGAGCGGCGCACCTCGAGCACGAACAGGCCAAGGCGGATTTGAAGGACCTGGTACCCGATGACGCCCAGCAGGCCATCGGCCACGGCGTTCGAGCCAAGCGATCGAAGTCAGGCGCTATCAGTTTCGACCTTCTCACCGTCGAGGAAAGCCATGCAGCAATCTAGTGCTTCGATCGGTAGCTTGGCAGCGGCTCTTGCTAAAGCGCAACGCGAACTCACCAATCCGGATAAATCGCTCGTCGCGACCATCCCTGGTAGTGGTCCCGGCGCGACTGAGAAGACGTTTCGATATGCGTCATTATCGAGCGGACTCGATGTCGTGCGCAAAACCTTGGGACAGCATGAGATAGCAACTGTCCAGACGACCTCGTTGGACCAATCTGCCGGCATCATCAACCTCACGACGATGCTAGCGCATTCCTCCGGGGAATGGATAGCCTCGGATTGGCCCGTATGCGCCATCAGCGAGACGGCGACGCCGCATCGAATGGGCGCGGCGCTGACTTACGCCCGACGATATGCGTTGTTTACTCTTGTTGGAATTGCCGGCGATGACGATCTCGATGCTCCGGAAATCATAACGCCCGCAAGCCCGATATCTGTTCCTGAGATGCCAGCCGGCAATAGCAATGGCCACTTGAACGGCAGTAAACGCCTTCCGGCTCAACGCGCGCCACTTCGCAATCCGGGCGGCCAATCGAGCTTCTCGAACTTCCCCGGACGCGTCCTTGCGGCAGATGAGTCATTGGAGTTACGAAATCGACTGATCGCGGAACTTGACGAACTCGATACGGTCGACAACGCCGCGCTCTGGGCCCACAAGAGCCTCGCTGGGAAAAACAGACTGAACACCGCTGACGCGCAGTTTGTGGAAGATTCCTTCCGGGCGAAACTCGAGAGTTCTCGCAACCGCAGGGGTGGAGGCCCACGCAAGTGCGGCGTACCTGGCCGCGGCAAGCGCGCCTGACACGCATAGCCCGCAAGTTCCGACGCGAAGCGAGCCGATCGACAAGAGCGCGCTCAGCTTGTCTGAGCCGCGAAGAGTCCGCGACCGCGATCACGTCAAATTCGTCGCACGGCAACCATGTCTGTTTTGCGGTCGGCTGCCATCCGACGCTCATCATATTCGATTTGCGCAGAGCCGGGCACTCGGTCGCAAAGTCAGCGATGAATTTACTGTCCCGCTTTGCCGCGGACACCACCGCGAAGTCCACCGTTCAGGCGACGAAGCCGACTGGTGGCGCAGCGCCGGGATAGACCCGATGATCGCGGCCCGCCGGCTGTGGCTCGAAAAGCACCCATTACCTGAAGGTAAGACCGGATATTCCGAAAACGTTACAGGCCCTGCCCCTACCGCCGGCCGTCTGAATAAGGCAAGGCATGATCGGCCGCCGGTAGCACCATCCTCGAGCGACAAAACAAACCGCTCCCTGCGCGCCCCTTAGAATAAATCGCCTCCGGCACGCTAGGCTTGTCACCGAAAATGATGCTAGCCTGAATTATTCTGGTTTGCAGCGCCGCATTGGTGACACCCATTCCATTCTTGTTCTAAATGGCACGCCGAACTAAAACAGCGCGTCAATACACCGGTCTGCACCACGCTCGAGAGGCGCGCGGCCTAACGCGATCTGATCTGGTGCGGCTATCGGGAGTCTCTAAACAGCAACTATCGCGCCTGGAGAACGGCCAGATCCGGCTCCGCCTCGACCATCTCAAACCCTTTGCTTCACATCTCGGCTACACCCCCGAACGAGATTCTGTTATGGGGCCGGTACCCCGGCACTGGCGAAGACGCCTTAAACGATCGATCGCAACCTCCAGCGTCGCCCTGGACACCACCGTCTGCTACGGTGCCGGAACTCGACACCCGTGTCGTCGGCGCCGCGCCTTTGCGCGAGACGCGGAAGGGCAATAGTCCCGCCAACCCGGTCAAAAGCGAGAACTGGTCGTTTCCGCCCAGCTTCGTGCGGGAGCAACTCGGCACGTCACCGGAGCGGCTTCTGGTAGTTGAAGTTACTAGTGACAGCATGGCGCCGACGATCGCCTCGGGCGACCGGGTGATCATCGACACCTCTCACACCACGCCGTCTCCAGACGGGCTTTATGCGATACGCGACGCCTTCAATTCCGTCGTCGTGCGGCGGCTCCAGGTGTTACGCGCGACGCGGCCACCGCGCGCAAAGGTCTTATTCGACAATCCAAAACATCCGAGCGAGGAAGCCCCCCTTGAGGCGCTTGAGATCGTCGGCAAAGTGCTTTGCAGTCTCAAACTCTTTTGAACCGCTCCCCGGAGATTTGTCTTCCCGCGAATTTCACACGCTGGGCGCACTCCACCACACGATAAGTTTTGTGCCAACTCAGCTGCACGGCCAAAGCTAAATGTGTCGATCAGGCAATCCAAAACTATTCGATCCTTGGCCAGCGAGCATCAACACTTGCAGCTACCTAATTCTCTCACCGGCGAACAAGAGCGCACCGGTTAAGCAAATTTTAGCGCTAACACGCCAAAATGACTAACCAGTACAGTGTGTCGTGGCGTAGAGGGTGCCGTGCAGTACTCAAATCTGACCGATGACGCGTTGTGGCGCGCCGTGACGAAAAATACAAATGCGATGCTTACCCTTTTCGATCAGCAGCTCAAGGCGGGAACTAACCCGCTACCGCAGACGGGTGTGGCAAGAGCGATCGATAAGCTTGAGCGGCAATATCAGGACTATGCTGCCGAACTTCGCCGCCGCCACCCTTTAGTTGCGAAATCGGAAACTCCGACTGGCGTCGGGTCGGATCGTGCGGCCTAAGCGTCCGCGCAAAGTCTGCGATTGGAACCTATGCCGCGCGGGTGCCAGCGCTTTCGTGGCGCGGCCAACGGTCTTCTGCCGTGACAACGGCTGCCCATGGCGGAGGGTTGCCGATGTCCAGTTCGACAGCATCGACGTGTTCGGCGGCCTGCGCCTGATATTCCTTCGCCATACGCCACAGCAGGTCGGCAACCTCTGGATTGCTGGTGAGCCATGCTTGTCGTGCGCTCGTTCGAGCAAGCTGAACCAAACTCTGATAAGTCCGCATGGATGCATCCCCGTCGTGGGGATACTGGAGCGCGCGAGTTAACAAATTCCGCATTGCGCCTGGTGCAAAGAATCTCAGTCGCCAAACCTCGCGGGAACGTGAGTCGAACGCGGCAGCCGATGTATCCAGCGAGAATGGTAATGCTTCAACTGATTGTCATCCGAAATTCATAAAGAAGTCCGGCACTAAGTATCAAGGCGCGCTATTAGTTTTTGGGTCTGTCTTGTGTTATTCACAATATTGCACAGGTTTTCACAAAGATGAAATAGCTCCTCAAAGCGAAACCCACTAGCGCGAGATACTATTATGAACCATGATTGATGGCGTCCTCGTCGAGACCCTGATGGCTACTCATGTCAAATTCTCGGGTAAGTCGGTTCCACTGCCCAAATTGTGACGCCACTTATATGGTCGTCCAGGTTGAGGCCGACCCGACAAAACTTTATCGCGATTTAACATGCAGGAGTTGCGGCGGGCCATTGGAGGCGCGCAATGGGCCGTTCATTCTCAAATACTTTCTGGTCGAGGACGGCTGTGGAGCGCGCCCGACGGAGCCGGGACGTCGCAGGCAGCTCGCCTGAAGTGGCCGAACCTTCGGCTACGCACTCGGCCAACTCAGCACCATCGTAGCGACAAAGGCGACGGCCGCCACCACGCTCGCAAACATTGTAACGCTGGGCGGTCGACGCCGTACCGGTAGCGCGTTCATGTGCGCCCGAATTGCTGCTTCACGGTCTGCAAGCCATCCGACGATCTCAATTTCCACGAGAGGGCCCCTAGCAATCTGCATGTCGGCATCGTGCCCTAACAAGCATACCGTGTCGTGTAAAAGCGGCTTTGCGTCCCCATTTTCCACGCGTGCCCGCGTGCGGTTGGGTGCCACAGTGCGAAATTGCGCCACTGGGATCGCCGAGACATGTGAATATTCGCGGGCTCGGCAACCGATTTTGGATTGACGCCGTTAGGTAGCCGCCTTTCACTTTTTGAGAGTTTCGCGCCTTTTGGCGCTGCGCTCCTCCCTGAGCTTGAACTCGTGACTTTCAAGGACCTTAAGCGCGCTGACGTATAAAGCGAGCGATACCTCAGCATCGTGGGTCGGCTGCCCAGAAGCCTTGAGTGTCTCAATCAGCAGGCGTTGGCCGGCGACGATGCGCCTTGCCTCTGCTACGCGCGTAGCCGCCACAACCAATTTAGGATTTTTACGCGGCATAACGTGCGATAATTTCCTAAGGCTGTTATGTTCGCCTCATGCCCAAGTCGCCTCCTCCTTTTAAGTGCCCGAACTGCAAGGCGCTTTATGAGGTCGTTCGGGTAGAGGCCAACTCGCCAACCAGCCCTGACGTGACATGCCTAGCTTGTCGCGCCCCGCTCCATGGCCGCGACGGGGAATTTGTCCTCAAGTATTTTCTTTTGCGCCGTCCCGGTAATTCCGAGCGCCACAAATACAGCGTCGTATGATTGTCATTCGGCGCGGTGAAAGTCGCTGGCTCACCCCAACACTGCCGAGTCCCGAAAAAGGTAAGTCGGGGCTCCCTCATAGCGAGGCTTTCCCCACCATCCTCTCACCCTCGGCGGCAGGATGTCTTGGCAGCCAAGGCGGCCCGTCTGCCCGGCGAAATCTCGCTTCGCGTCACGTGCGCCGATAGGATCAGGCCGGCTCGGGCTTGACGACGCGGATGTGAAGCTCGCGCAACTGCCGGGCCGTGACTTCCGACGGCGCCCCCATCAGCAAATCCTCGGCACGCTGGTTCATCGGGAACAGCACGACCTCGCGCAGGTTCTCCTCGCCGCACAACAGCATGACGATGCGATCGATGCCGGGCGCGATGCCGCCGTGCGGCGGCGCGCCGAGCGACAGAGCATGCAGCATGCCGCCGAATTTCTCCTCCAGCACGCTTTCCTCGTAGCCGGCGATGGCGAACGCCTTTTTCATCACGTCGGGGCGATGATTGCGGATCGCGCCGGACGAAAGCTCGACGCCGTTGCAGACGATGTCGTACTGGATCGCCTTGAGCCCGAGAATCTTCTCGGTGTCGCCGGCTTCCAAGCGCAAGAAAGTCCTCGGCGCGGCAGGTTCGGCATCGAGAACGGATTGTGGGAGAAGTCGATCTTCTTCTCCTCCTCGTTCCACTCGTACATCGGAAAATCGACGATCCAGCAAATCTCGAACCGATCCTTGTCGATCAGGTTCAGGTCTTCGCCAGCTTTCGTCCGCGCCGCGCCGGCAAACTTGAAGAACGTTTGCGGCTCGCCGGCAACAAAGAACACCGCATCGCCGTCATTCAATCCAAGCTTTTGCCGCAACGCCTCGGTGCGTTCCGCGCCGAGATTGTTGGCGACCGGGCCGCGCCCGACGGTGACGCCGTTGTCGAGAGCGAAAAAGATGTAACCCAATCCCGGCTGCCCTTCGCCCTGCGCCCAGGAATTCATCCGGTCGCAAAAGGCGCGCGAGCCACCGCCCTTGGCCGGGATAGCCCACACCGCCGCCTTTGCGCTTCCCTCCAGGATGCGAGCGAAGATCTTGAACCCCGAGCCGCGGAAAATCTCCGAGACGTCCTGCATGACGATCGGATTGCGCAGATCCGGCTTGTCGGTGCCGTATTTGCCGATCGCTTCGCCATAGGGAATGCGCGGAAACTTCGCCGTCACCGGCTTGCCGCCGGAAAATTCCTCGAACACGCCGCGAATGACCGGCTCGACCGCCGCGAACACGTCGTCCTGGGTGACGAAGCTCATTTCCAGATCGAGCTGATAGAACTCGCCGGGCGAGCGGTCGGCGCGCGCGTCCTCGTCGCGGAAACACGGCGCGATCTGAAAATACCGGTCGAAACCGGAAATCATGATGAGCTGCTTGAATTGCTGCGGCGCCTGCGGCAGCGCGTAGAATTTTCCCGGATGCAGGCGCGAGGGCACCAGATAGTCGCGCGCACCTTCGGGCGAAGAGGCGGTGAGGATCGGCGTCTGGAATTCGAAGAAGCCCTGCTCCTTCATTCGCCGCCGGATCGAATCGATCACCTCGCCGCGTTTCATGATGTTCCGGTGCAGCCGCTCGCGGCGCAGATCGAGGAAGCGGTAGCGGAGCCTGATGTCCTCCGGATATTCCTGATCGCCGAATACCGGCATCGGCAGTTCGGCGGCGCGTCCCAGCACCTCGATTTCGCGGATATAGACCTCGATCTCGCCGGTCGGCAGTTCGGGATTGTCGGTTCCCTCCGGCCGCCGCCGCACCTTGCCGTCGATGCGCACGACCCATTCGGCGCGCAGCGTCTCCGCCACCTTGAAGGCCGGGCTGTCGGGATCGGCCACCACCTGAGTCAGGCCGTAATGATCGCGCAGATCGATGAACAGCACGCCGCCATGGTCGCGGATGCGATGGCACCAGCCGGAAAGGCGCACTTCGCTTCCGATGTCGCTTGAGCGGAGCGCGCCGCAGGTATGGCTGCGATAACGGTGCATTGTCGGTCGTTCTCTCAAGAATTCCGGCGGCCGGAACGCGGAAAGCGCACGCGAAACCGCCTTTGTCAAGCACAGCGGTCCCGCCGCGGACGGGCCTTCCCGTCGCGCGAAGAACGGCGGATAAAGCCGGGCATGGCCAAAGCGCGATCACGCAAAAACCCGGCCGCCGCGCGCCAGATGACGACCGGCGACGCCGTCGTCGCTGCTCTCTCAGCGCATGGCCTCGACACCATCTACGCGCTCCCCGGCGTCCATAACGACGCATTCTTCGACGCGCTGGCGAGGAACGCCGAAACGATCCGCACCGTGCATACCCGGCACGAGCAGGGCGCGGCCTATATGGCGCTGGGCGCTGCGCTCGCGACCGGCAAGCCGCAGGCCTATTGCGTCGTCCCCGGACCGGGCCTGCTCAACTCCTCGGCGGCGCTCCTCACCGCCTACGGCATGAACGCGCCGGTGCTGGCGCTGATCGGCCAGAATCCGGAAAAATTCATCGGCCGCGGGTTCGCTTACTTGCACGAAATCGCCGACCAGCCCGGCATCATCGCACGGCTTGTCGACTGGTCGGAGCGCATCCGCTCGCCTGCCGCGGCTCCGCGCCTGGTCGCCAAGGCGATCCAGTCGATGTCCGTCGGGCGTCCCGGCCCGACGGCGCTCGAATGCGCGATCGACGTGTGGGGGCAGTCCGGCCCGGTGCGCCCAGTAGCGCCCCTGCGGGTGCCGGTACCGCCCATTGACGAGGACGCCGTCAAGGCCACAGCAAAGCGCCTCGGCGCCGCCAAAAGGCCGCTGATCGTCGCCGGGGGCGGCGCGCTGGACGCCTCTGCCGAGGTCAGGCAACTCGCGGAACTGCTGCAGGCGCCCGTATTGTCCTATCGGCGCGGCCGCGGCGTCATCGACGACCGCAACCCGCTTTCCGTCAATTTGCCGCTCGGCCACGAATTATGGGCCGAGGCGGACGTCGTGCTCGGCATCGGCACCCACCTGCACATGCCGCTGTTGCAATGGGGAACCGATCGCGATCTGGCGATCATCCGCATCGACGCCGATCCTGCCGAACCCGCGCGCATCGTCAAGCCCAAGGTGGCGCTGATCGGACCGGCGGCGCCGATACTGCGCCGGCTGCTCGACGTCCTGCCCGCCCACAACGCGCGGCGACCCTCGCGTACCGGCGAGATGCGCGAGCGACAAGCGCGCATGCAACAGCGCCTCGCCAAGCTCGGGCCCCAGCTCGCCTATCTTGCCGCGATCCGCGCCGAACTGCCGGAGGAAGGCATCTTCGTCGACGAGGTGACGCAGGTCGGCTTCGCCTCCCGCCTCGCCTTCCCGGTGTACCAGCCGCGCACCTATATCTCGCCCGGCTATCAGGACAATCTCGGCTATGGCTTTGCCACCGCGCTTGGCGCGCAAGATGCACGGCGCGATGTGCCGGTCGTGGCAATCACCGGTGACGGCGGTTTCCTGTTCACCGCGACCGAGATTGCCACCGCGGTCCGTCACCGCATTCCGCTGGTGACAGTCCTCTTCAACGACGGCGCGTTCGGCAATGTCCGCCGCATCCAGGAAGAGAGCTACGGCAACCGCCTGATCGCGTGCGACCTGGCCAACCCGGATTTCGTCGCCTTCGCCGAAAGCTTCGGCGCAGCCGCCATGCGGGCCGCCACACCGGACGAACTGCGCCGGGCGCTGAAAACCGCCATCGCCCGCCGGGACGGGCCGACCCTCATCGAAGTTCCGGTCGGTCCGATGCCTAGCCCCTGGGAATTCATCCTGATGGGCCGGGTGCGGGGCAGCAAGGCGTGATGGGTCGAACCACTTTCACCCCGCGACACCGGCGTACCGGTCTTATCGGCGGTCTTGCCAGCGGTGCGGCATCTGACCGACACTGCCCGTGACAATGGATTCTGTCACCACATCCTCGATGCAGCCGATCACGACGACCTCGGAACTCGCCGCCGTGTGCGAGCGGATGGCGGCCCACCCCTTCGTCACCGTCGACACCGAATTCCTGCGTGAAACCACCTATTATCCGCTGCTTTGCGTGGCGCAAATGGCTTCGCCCGACGAATCCGTCGTGGTCGACGCGCTGGCGCCGGACATGGACCTCGGACCCTTCTTCGCCCTGATGGCGAACGAAAAGGTCATGAAGGTCTTTCACGCCGCGCGGCAGGACATCGAAATCGTCTGGCACCTCGCCAAGCTCATTCCGCATCCGATCTTCGACACCCAGGTCGCGGCCATGGTGCTCGGCTATGGCGACTCCATCTCCTACGATCAGCTTGTGCAGCGCATCACCGGCGACGCGCTCGACAAATCGCACCGCTTCACCGACTGGACCCGGCGGCCGCTTACCGACGCACAGCTCTCATACGCCGTCTCCGACGTGACGCATCTGCGCGACGTGTATCACGCGCTGGTCGAAGACCTCGGCCGCCGCGGCCGCGTCGACTGGGTGCAGGAGGAGATGCAGATCCTGACCTCGCCGGATACCTACCGCATGGATCCGGAGAACGCCTGGCAACGGCTCAAGACCCGCGTGCGCAAGCCAAAAGAACTTGCCGTGTTGATCGAGGTGGCGGCATGGCGCGAACGCGAAGCGCAATCCCGCGACGTGCCGCGCTCGCGCGTTCTCAAGGACGAAGTGATCGCCGACATCGCCGTCCAGGCGCCGACGACCACCGAAAGGCTGCGAAACCTGCGCTCCTTGCCCAAGGGGTTCGAACGCTCGCGCTGGGGGGATGCGATCATTGAAGCGGTTGCGCGCGGTCTCGACCGCGACGTGAAATCGCTGCCGCGTCCGGCGCGCCTGCCGGTCACCACCAACGGCACGGCCGTCGTGGAATTACTGAAAGTCTTGTTGCGGATGATATCCGAGCGCCATCACGTTGCCGCCAAGGTGATCGCCACCGTCGACGATCTCGAGCGCATTGCCGCCGACGACGCCGCCGACGTTCCGGCATTGACGGGTTGGCGCCGTGAGCTGTTCGGCGAAAAGGCGCTCGCGCTCAAGCACGGCGACCTTGCACTCGCGATCGAGAAGGGCAAGGTCGCCGCCGTCGAGCGGCAGTGACCCGTCTTACGCGCGCCGACGACCGGCCGGCATTTTTGGCAGTGAGCTGTTCGGCACCGATCTATTTGGTGCCAAATTTTTTCGTGCCGGCCCACAGCGAGTAGATGTAGCCGATCAGCAGCAAGCCATAAGTCACGACCAGCACCCAGCCCGCCGGGCTCATCAGATGGGAAAGCGTGGCCCAGGCGGAAACCACGAGCCCGAGGACATAGCCCGCCGTGCCGCCGATGAGCAGCCCGCGGAGCGCGGTCCAGTCGTTGGAATACCTGACGAACCAGTTGATGAGTCCGAACTCAATCAACGTCAGGCCCAACAACCTGAAACCCAACTCCGCACCGGGACCGGGTGAAATGCCATAGGTGGCGATGACGGCGCCGGGCGCGAGAAGCAGTCCAATACCATTCAAAACAGAAATCACCGCAATGAGCGCAAAGAAGCGCTTCAGGTTTTCCATTGTCGTTTCCTCGTTTTGTTGCCGCCGGTCCATCGACCCGCGGCCCCCCACTGGGCGTCAATCCGCGGCCATTCAACATTATGGCCAAAGCCGGGGCAACGCCGCGGCCCGGTTACACCGGTTTTTTTGATTCATTTCCGCGTGAGCAGCGCGCGATGGTCAGCCCATCAACATGACCGGATCGCGTCCGATGAGGCGGGACAGTGCGCGCAGCCGGGCCAGGACCCGCTCGCCGCCAAGCGCAGCGTATTCGGCCGGCAGGCGAAGCGCCAGGCGATGGCGCTCCACCCCGAGCGGCGTCTTCGGCAGTACGCCCGGCATGGCCGCCGATACCACATAGGCGAGCCGCAGTGCGGCGCCAAGCACACGCGCGCGATCGATCATGCGCGTGGAGGCGAGTTCGCGCAGCCGCGGCGACAGCTCGTCGTCCATCACCAAGTCCGACGTGGCGGTAGAAAACCGCCAGCGCCAGATAGGCGCGGCCCGGATGATCGACGGCGGTGAAACCGCCGTGGGCGATGATGTTGAGCGATTGTTCTCCGCGATAATCGGGATGCGCCCGCCAGCCGATATCCGCCAGCAGGCAGGCGGCGTGACGAAGACGGCGTTCCTCGGCGGGTTCGTCGAGACCCGAAGACGCCATGAAGCGATCGGTCCAGTCGATCAGTTCTTCGCCGTGGCGCGGCGAACGCGAGCGCAACAGGTTGAGATCGCGCGCGGCCTCGATCAGCGCGTCTTTCTCCTTGTCCTTTTGTTTGAGCAGCGAATAAAGCAGCCCCTCGCGAACACCGAGCGCGGAGAACACGATCTGCCTCGGCTTGCCGATGCGGATGATGTGTTCCAGCACGAGCGCGGCGTAGGCCAGCAGCGGCCGCCGCGCATTAGTAATCACTTCGATGTTGGAGAGCGTCTCGACATCGACGCGATGCACGAGCCGGGCGAACTCGATCGCCTCGTCTGCTGCGATTGCGTAGCCGTGCATGACATGCAGCGGATATCCGGTCTGCCACATGTGCAGCCGCGCCAGCGCGCGCCACGTGCCGCCGACCGCGTAAAAGCTGCGGCCATTGCCCTCTTTGAGCATCGGCAGCGACTCGAGCGTCTTCTTGACGAATTTTTCCGCCTTCTTGACCGACTTGGCTGAGATGTCGGCCAACGCCAGACCGCCGAGCGGCCGCGTCAGCCCGCGCCGCGCGCGCGTGCCGTGCACGTCGATGAGTTCGAGCGACCCGCCGCCGAGGTCGCCGACCACGCCGTCGGCGTGGTGCACGCCGGAAATCACCCCGAGCGCCGTCAGTTCCGCCTCGCGCACGCCAGAGAGTACGTCGATGTCGGTGCCGACGATCGCCTCGGCAAGCTTGATGAAGGCGGGGCCGTTCTTGGCGTCACGGCAGGCGGCCGTGGCAATCGCCAGCGTCCGGCGCACGCCCATGGTCGTACACAGCGCGCGGTAGCGCTTGAGCGCGGACAGCGCGTGCTCGACTGCGTCGGCGGCGAGCAACCCCGTCGTCTGAACCTCGCGGCCGAGCCCGCACAACGCTTTTTCGTTGAACAATGCAGTCGGGCTGCGGGATAGCCGCTCATAGACCACGAGCCGCACGGAGTTGGAGCCGATATCGATGACGGCTACGGGCGGCCCGTCGTTGATGCGTCCGGGAGCGGCCTCGATCTTTGTTTGAGTCATTGTCGGATCAGCGAGGGTAAAGACAGAAGGTCAATTCCGCCACGACTCACCTTCGCTCCGGATGTCGCAGATGCGGCACGGAATCCTTGGCCGATTTGCCGCGGCCGGACAGGCTCGGATTGGTCATGAAATAGGTGTGCGCGTTGAACTTCTCCTCGTTCGGACCGGGCTTGATCCGGGACGATGTCCCGTCCGCAAGAAGCTCCCAGCTTTGCTCGTTGTCTTTGAGGTTGGCCACCATGATCTGGTCGAGCACCTGCTCGTGCACCGTCGGATTGACGATCGGGCACAGGACTTCGACGCGACGATCCAGGTTGCGCGGCATCAAATCGGCGGAGGAGATGTAGAGCGCCGCCTTCGGATGCGGCAAGGCGTGACCGGAACCGAAACAATAAATACGGCCATGCTCGAGGAAGCGCCCGACGATCGACTTGACGCGGATATTCTCGGACAGACCCTTGACGCCCGGCCGCAGGCAGCAAATGCCGCGCACCACAAGTTCGATCGCCACGCCGGCGCTCGACGCCTTGTACAGCGCATCGATGATGTCGGGATCGACGAGCGAATTCATCTTCATCCAGATGGCCGCCGGGCGGCCGGCCTTGGCGTGCGCGATCTCGTCTTCGATGTGATCGTGGATGCGCTTGCGCAAAGTCAGCGGCGACACCGCCAAGCGCTCCAGCCCCGCCGGTTCGGCGTAGCCCGTCACGTAGTTGAACACGCGGGCGACATCGCGGGCGATGACGGGATCAGCGGTGAAATAGGAAAGATCGGTATAGATGCGCGCGGTGACCGGATGATAATTGCCGGTGCCGACATGCACGTAGGAGGCCAGCGCCGTTCCCTCGCGGCGAACCACGAGGGAGAGCTTGGCGTGGGTTTTTAGCTCGAGAAATCCGTATACGACCTGCACGCCGGCGCGTTCCAGATCGCGCGCCCAGCGGATGTTGGCTTCCTCGTCGAAGCGCGCCTTGAGTTCAACCACCGCCGTGACCGATTTGCCCGCCTCGGCTGCCTCCGCCAGCGTCTTGACGATCGGAGAATCCGCCGAGGTGCGATAGAGCGTCTGCTTGATGGCGACCACGTCGGGATCGCGGGTCGCTTGATGCAGGAAATCGACCACCACGTCGAAAGACTCGTAGGGATGATGGACGATGAGGTCCTTCTGCCGGATCGCCGCGAAGCAATCCCCGCCGTGGTCGCGGATGCGGTCGGGGTAGCGCGGCGTATAGGGCACGAATTCGAGATCGGGCCGGTCGAGGCTGGCGAGCTGAGACATCTCGTCGAGCGCCAGCACGCCGGCGACCTTGAATACGCCGTCGTCGGTGGCATCGAGCGCGCGCTTGACGAAGCGCTGCAATTCCACCGGCATGTCGGCCTCGATGTCGAGCCTGATCACCGAACCGCGGCGCCGGCGCTTGAGCGCGGTTTCGAACAGCCGCACCAGGTCTTCGGCCTCTTCGAGGATTTCAAGTTCGGAGTCACGGATGACGCGGAATGCCCCCACCCCCTTCACCGTGTAGCCGGGGAACAACTTGCCGATGAAAAGCCTGGTGGCGCTTTCAACCGAAATCAGCCGCACTTCACCGTCGCCTCCGGCGCGCGGCAAGCGCACAAAGCGCTCGATGCGGTTCGGCATGCGGATCAGCGCATTCATCGCCCGCCCGTCCTTGGCGCGCGCCAGTTGCAGGGCGATGGAGAACCCGAGATTGGGAATGAACGGGAACGGGTGCGCCGGATCGACCGCAAGCGGCGTCAACAACGGAAAGATATGCGAGAGAAAATAATCTTCCAGCCAGGCCTTTTCCGCCTTGCTGATATCGGGGCCGTCCACAAGGGCGATGCCGGCGCCGCCGAGCGCGGCGCGCAGTTCGCGCCACTGCGCCTGCTGGTCGTCAACAAGCAGCACCACCGACTCGGCGATGCGAACGAGCTGTTCGGCAGGCGTCAACCCCTCGGGGCTTTTCGTGCCAATGCCGGCGCGGACCTGCGCGCGCAGGCCGGCGACGCGCACCATGAAGAATTCGTCAAGGTTGTTCGCCGAGATCGACAGAAACCGCAGCCGCTCGAGCAGCGGGTGTTCGCGATTGGCGGATTCCTCGAGAACGCGGCGATTGAAATTGAGCCACGACAGTTCGCGGTTGATGAAGCGTTCCGGGCTCGAGGCCAGCGCCGACGCCGGATGACGTTCCGCCGGCTCGGCGAGCCGCACCGGCGCGGCCAGGCGGTGCTCGTGGCCGTCCTCATGCGCTATGGCGGCTGTTTGGCCGCGGTCAGCCATGACTATTCCTTGCCCCTCAAACTTCAAAGTCGGCGTCCTTTGCAACGATTCGATGAATTGATAGCACCGAGACTAAGGCGGCGCAGCGGCCATTCCGTCAAGACGGCATCACCTCGCCGTCAGGGAGCTTGGGCTGCTCGCAGCGCACGCCATAAAATTTAAGGTTTCACAGGCGCTTAGTGAGTGCGTAACGGCGCCGCACCAAAAAGAAAACGGCCGGCGCAAGCGCCGGCCGTTTCGTCGTCTCGATCCGCAAGCGGAAGTGTTTATTCCGCCGCGTGATTGGGATCAGGCATGATCAAAGCGATCTGCGTTCATCACCTTGGTCCAGGCCGCAACGAAGTCCTTCACGAACTTCTTCTTCGAGTTCGCCACACGCGTAGACTTCCGCGAGGGCCCGCAGTACCGCGTGCGAACCGAAGATCAGATCGACGCTCGTGCCGGTCCACTTGACTTCCTTCGTCTTGCGATCGCGTCCCTCGAACACACCGTCGGACCCGGCGGCCGGCTGCCATTGCGTACGCATGTCGAGCAGGTTGACGAAGAAGTCGTTCGTCAGCGTTCCCGGCGTCTTGGTGAAGACGCCGTGCTTGGACTGTCCGGCATTTGCGCCGAGCACGCGCAGGCCGCCAACGAGGACGGTCAGCTCGGGCGCCGTCAATGTCAGCAATTGCGCCCGATCCACCAGCAACTCCTCGGCGGACATGAGGTGCCTGCCGCGGAGATAGTTGCGGAAGCCGTCAGCGGTCGGCTCGAGCGGCGCGAAGGATTCGACGTCGGTTTGTTCCTGCGACGCGTCCGTGCGGCCCGGTTTGAACGGAACGGTTACGTCTTCGCCGGCGTTCTTCGCCGCCTGCTCGATGGCTGCGGAGCCGCCAAGGACGATCAGGTCGGCGAGCGAGACCTTCTTCCCGCCGGATTGCGCGGCGTTGAACTCTTTTTGGATCGCTTCGAGTTTCTGAAGAACCGTCGCGAGCTGGGCCGGCTGGTTGACCTCCCAGTCCTTCTGCGGTGCAAGGCGAATGCGCGCGCCGTTGGCGCCGCCGCGCTTGTCGGAGCCACGGAACGTCGACGCCGACGCCCACGCGGTCGTGACAAGCTGGGAAACCGACAGCCCCGAGGCGAGAATCTTCGCCTTGAGCGCCGCGATATCCTGCTCCCCGATCAGCGGATGATTTACCGCCGGAACCGGGTCCTGCCAGATGAGCGTTTCCTTCGGCACGAGCGGGCCGAGGTAGCGCGCGACCGGACCCATGTCGCGGTGCGTGAGCTTGAACCAGGCGCGGGCGAACGCGTCCGCAAACTGATCCGGATGCTCATAGAAGCGCCGCGAAATCTTTTCGTAGGCCGGATCGAACCGCAACGAGAGGTCCGTGGTCAGCATGGTCGGCACATGCTTCTTCGACTTGTCGAACGCGTCCGGAATCGTGGCAGCGGCGCCTTTCGCCTTCCACTGCTGCGCCCCGGCCGGGCTCTTGGTCAGCTCCCATTCGTTCTTGAACAGGTTGTCGAAGAAGTGGTTGCTCCACTTGGTCGGCGTCTGCGTCCAGGTGACTTCCGGGCCGCCCGTAATGGCGTCGGCCCCGACGCCGGTGCCATGCTTGCTCTTCCAGCCGAGGCCTTGATCTTCGAGCGCAGCCCCTTCCGGCTCCGGGCCGATCAATGACGGATCGCCGGCGCCGTGGGTTTTGCCGAAGGTATGGCCGCCGGCAATCAGCGCAACGGTCTCCTCGTCGTTCATCGCCATGCGGAAGAACGTCTCGCGGATGTCCTTGGCCGCCGCGACCGGGTCCGGCTTGCCGTTCGGCCCTTCCGGATTGACGTAGATCAGGCCCATCTGCACGGCGCCGAGCGGCTTTTCAAGCTCGCGCTCGCCGCTGTAGCGTTCGTCGCCCAGCCACGTCCCCTCGGGACCCCAGTAAAGTTCTTCGGGCTCCCAAACGTCGGCGCGGCCGCCGCCAAAGCCGAAGGTCTTGAAGCCCATCGAGTCGAGCGCGACGTTGCCGGCGAGGATCATCAGATCGGCCCAAGAAATCTTCCGGCCGTATTTCTGCTTGATCGGCCATAGCAGCCGGCGCGCCTTGTCGAGGTTCGCGTTGTCCGGCCAGCTGTTGAGGGGAGCGAAGCGCTGCTGACCGGCGCCTGCGCCACCACGGCCGTCGGTGATGCGGTAAGTGCCCGCGCTGTGCCACGCCATGCGGATGAACAATCCGCCATAGTGACCGAAGTCGGCCGGCCACCATTCCTGCAAATCCGTCATCAAGGCGGTAAGGTCCTTGATCACCGCGTTCAGGTCGAGGGTCTTGAACTCCTCCGCGTAGTTGAAGTCCTTGCCCATCGGATCGGACTTGGGAGAGTTCTGGTTGAGCACGCCAACATTGAGCTGGTTCGGCCACCAGTCGCGGTTCGTGAAGCTCGTGTGCACCACGGGACATTTGCCCGCCTTTTCGTCGGTCTTTGCGTCCATGTTTTTTACTCCGATCGTGTTCTGCAATTTTGTTCGGGGCGTTCCGTACGGAACAATGACGACTTCCGGAAGTATGTGCGGCGTGCGTCCTGGCCCTTGGGGTGGACTGAACGCTCGGGACGGCGCTCGCCGGTCAGCCGATAGTCTTGTGGCAGGCCGAGCGCGGTCCTGCGGTCGGCCAATTCTGGTTGTCGGCAACCGGCACGCCGGCGCCGGTGGTGAGAGTCGGCTCGTTAGCCATGGTGTTTCTCCCTGGCTTTCGCGGTGGTGGGGGTAAGGCGAGGTTAGATCAATTCTAGGCCGCCGATATCATCAGGTCTAATCGTATTGATCGGCGCATTCGATAAGCATAACTTATCGGCATGATCACCTTGCGACAGCTTCGTTATCTGGCATCGCTCGCCCGCCACCGGCATTTCGGCCGGGCGGCGAACGACTGCGCCGTCTCGCAGCCGGCCCTGTCCATGCAGGTGCGCGAACTCGAGCGCGAGATCGGCAGCGAGCTGGTGGAGCGGCGGCCCGGCGAAATCGCGCTCACCGAAATCGGCCTCGAAGTTGCCCGCCGCGCCGAGCATATCCTCGCCGCGACCCACGACCTGGTCGATTTCGCGCGGCACCGCGGCCTGCTGACCGGCAAGTTCAGGCTCGGCATTATCCCGACGCTCGCCCCATACGTCCTGCCGCAGGTGCTGCCGTCGCTGCAGGCGGCCTATCCCGAACTGCGACTGGAAATTCGCGAGACCCAAACCGACACGCTGCTGCACGAACTCGCCGGCGGCGATCTCGATGCTGTTCTGCTCGCCATGCCGGCCGAAGGCGCGGACCTGGAAACGCTGAGCCTGTTCGACGATCCGTTCCTGCTCGCGCTCCCGGCCGACGATCCACTGCCGGCGCACGGTCGCATCGCGGTCGAGGACGTCGACCAGCGCCGGCTGATACTTCTCGAGGAAGGACACTGTCTGCGCGATCAGGCGCTGGCCTTCTGCGGGACCGCGAACAGGGAAACGCCGACCAGTCTCGCCGCCACGTCGCTGACGACCGTGATGCAGATGGTCGCGCACGGTTACGGCGTGACGTTGCTGCCGGAAGTCGCGGCGGATGTCGAGGCTCGCGACAGCCGGGTCCGGCTGGTGCGCTTCACCAAGCCCGAGCCCGCGCGGACGGTCGGACTGGCCTGGCGGCGTACGTCGCCGCGCAAGCGCGACGTCGTCGCGCTGGGCGAGATCATAACCGGGACGTTGGGCCGCTCAGGGCGAAGTGACATCCCGCCGAAACATCTCCGCGGCGAGAGCGCGCGTCGGCGGGCGCCGCTGACGCAACGCCTCGTTGTCGAGCGCGATGATCGCCGCACGGGCGGCGGCGAAGGAACGCTCGATATGGGTCGACAGATAGCTGACGACACTTTCGTCAAGTAGCAGCTGACGATCGGCGGCAAGCTTGATGAGCACCGCCCGCAGCATCGCGTCGTCGGGCGGTTGCAGCGTTATCACCGGCAAGGCCCGCAATCGCGAGGCAAGGTCCGGAATGGCGACCGGCCAGGCCGCGGGCGCAGTGCGCGCCGTGAAGAGAAGAAACGCCGTCTCCTCGCGCGCGAGGTTGATGAGATGAAAGAGCGCACGCTCGTCGGCGCCCGGTCCGGCGTCCTCGACGACCAGCGCTCCGGTCGCGAGCGCGGACGGAAGCTCGGCTTCATCAAGCGCGCGCGCGGAGATGACCCTCGCTCCCGCCGCGGCCGCCCAGATCATCGCCAGATGCGTCTTGCCCGATCCCTCGGGTCCGACCAGCGCGAACGCATTGGCGGGCCAATCCGGCCAGCTATCGACAAAGGAAAGTGGCCCTTCGTTGCACGGGCCGGCCAGAAAATCCTCGCGCGCGTAGCTTTCCCGATGGTCGAGCGCGAGCGCGAGCTGGCGCGGGCGGGGCGGCATCGCGGCCTACGGCCCGGTTCCGGTATAGAACGGGCTGGCGCGGTAACGCCGCAAGGCGAACCGCGTCAGCACACCGGCGGCCGCGGCGAGCGGCACGGCGAGAATCAGTCCGACGAAGCCGAACAGATAGCCGCAGGCAAGCAGGGCAAAGATCAGCCAGACCGGATGCAGCCCGACGCTTTCGCCGACGAGCTTGGGCGACAGCACATTGCCTTCGAGGAACTGACCGACAAGGACGATGCCGACGATGATGAGAATGTGCGTCCAGTCCGGATAGAACTGCGCCAGCGCCACGCACAGCGAAACCACAAGGGCGGTCAGCGAACCGACGTAGGGAATGAACGTCAGGAGCCCGGAAACGGCGCCGATCAGAATGCCGAAGTTCAATCCCGCCAGCGTGAGTCCGATCGCATAATAGACGCCGAGGATAACGCACACGGTCATCTGGCCGCGCAGATATCCCGCCAGCGCGCGATCGATTTCCCGCACCAGGTTTTCCACGGTCTCACGCTGCCGGATCGGGATCAGGCCGTCGAACGACGCGATGACGCTATCCCAGTCCAGCAGCAGATAGAACGTCACGACCGGCGTTATGACCAGCAGCGAGAAGAGGGAAAGCAATGCGGTCCCCTTGGTCCACAGGGTTGGGAGCACGCCAGACACATATTCGATCACTTTACGCGTCAGGTCCGCCGTCGACTGCGCGTCGCCGGCCGCGGCTCCGCCGGCAATGCTCTTGAGCCATGAATTGCTCGAATTGGAGATCAGCGACTGCAACTGCTGCAAATAGCCGGGGACCTTTTCGAGAAAGGCCCCGAGTTGCCCGACCAGAACCGGCGCGACGATGACGATCACGCCGGCGATCACGACCACGAAGCCGGCGAGAATGATCAGCGCGGCGACAAGGCGGTTCATGCCCCGTTTGGTCAGAAGGTTGGCCAGCGGATCGAGCATGTAGGCCAGCGCCGCGCCGGCCACGAACGGCAGGAGCACATGATGCAGGAGCCACAGCAGGCCGACCAGGACCAAAAAGGCCGCGACCCAGAACGCCAAGTGTCGTTCAACCCGCATGACCCACCCGAACAAATGACGCTAGTGCCCGGCTCCGACCGAGTTCATGTGGCGGAGCCAATCGGCGAGATAGAAGGCGATCGAGAGCAACGTCAAGACGGCGACCAGCCCGATGGTCACCTTTACGGCAAGGTCGGCGTCGAAGCGAAAACTCTGTTCGGCCAGCACCAGCGTGGCGAGCAGGATCTGCGCCACGGTGTTCAACTTCGACACCAGGAGCGGCCGTACCGGCATCGGCTTGCCCACCAGCCATGACAGCATGAAGCCGGAAATGATCATGATGTCGCGCGAAACAACCAGGATGACCAGCGAGATCGGCAACGCGCCGGCGATGCCGAGCGCAACATAGATCGACACGATCAGCGCCTTGTCGGCCAGTGGGTCGATGAGCGCGCCGAGTTCGCTCGCCATGTGGAAGCGCTTGGCGATGAAGCCGTCGACCGCATCGCTGATACCGGCCGCCAGGAAGAGAAAGAACGCGGCCCGCATCTCCCCCGACATGATCGCCCAGACCACGATCGGGACCAAGATGATGCGTCCCAACGTAACGAGGTTTGGAATACTCAAACGTGTGCCCCGGCTCGAAGTCTCCTATATAGCGGGCCGTCGGCGCTTGCGCACCCGCCGATTCCGACGTACGAGGCGCCGGGCAACCCACCCCGACTGGGAAGGGTCATTCGCGAATTGGTGAATCCGTGAAAGAGGGACGCTACGCGGCCGCCGGTGTCGATATCGATGCCGGCAACCGCATGGTGGAATTGATCAAGCCGCTGCTGCGCCGGACCGCCCGCCCGGGCGCGGACGCCGAGATCGGCGGTTTCGGCGGCCTGTTCGATCTCAAGGCGGCCGGCTTCTCCGACGCGATCCTCGTCGCCGCGACCGACGGCGTCGGCACCAAGGTCAAGATCGCGGTCGAAACCGGACGCCACGACACGATCGGGATCGACCTCGTCGCCATGTCGGTGAACGACCTCGTCGTACAGGGCGCTGAACCCCTGTTCTTTCTCGACTATTTTGCCTGCAGCAAGCTCGATCCCGAGGTCGGCGCCGCGGTCGTCGCGGGCATCGCTGAAGGGTGCCGGGAATCCGGTTGTGCGCTGATCGGCGGTGAAACCGCGGAAATGCCCGGCATCTATCAACATGGCGACTACGACTTGGCAGGCTTCGCCGTCGGCGCGGTCACACGCGATGCGCTATTGCCGCGCAAGGATATCGCGCCGGGCGACGCTGTGATCGGGCTCGCGTCATCGGGCGTGCATTCGAACGGCTTCTCGCTGGTACGCCGGATCGTCGCCGATTCCGGATTGCCATGGCAGGCCCCCGCTCCGTTCGAGCCCACGCGAAGCCTTGGCGAAGCCTTGCTGACGCCGACGAAGCTTTACGTACGATCGTGCCTCGCCGCCATCCGCAAGACGAAGGCGATCAAGGCGCTCGCCCACATCACCGGCGGCGGCTTCATCGAGAACATTCCGCGGGTTCTGCCGAAGGGACTGGGCGTCGCGATCGATCTCGGCGGCGTGCCGGTGCTTCCGGTGTTCAAGTGGCTGGCAAGTTCGGGCGACGTGAGCGAGCACGAGATGCTGCGCACCTTCAACTGCGGCATCGGCATGGTGGCCGTCGTGGACGCCAAATCGGCTGCGGCGGCGATCGAGGAATTCACCGCCAACGGCGAGACGGTGGTGCGGCTGGGCGAGGTCGTCGCCGGCGACGGCAAAGCGCGCGTCGATTTTCGCGGACGACTCGATCTCTCGCTGTGACGGCATGAAAAAGCGCGTCGCCATTCTGATCTCAGGGCGCGGATCGAACATGACGGCGCTGATCGAGG
Organism: uncultured Alphaproteobacteria bacterium; assembly: GCA_963850245.1. Classification (GTDB taxonomy): domain Bacteria; phylum Pseudomonadota; class Alphaproteobacteria; order Rhizobiales; family Xanthobacteraceae; genus BOG-931. Next base: position 30,109 of record CAWKLA010000014.1, read on the forward strand.
CCGCGGCGGCGAAAGATTACCCCGCCGAAATCGCGGTCGTCATTTCCAACCGGCCCGATGCGCCGGGTCTCGCCCACGCACGCGCGGCCGGCATCGCGACTGTGGTTGTCGATCACGCGCAATTCGGTGCGGATCGCGAAGCGTTCGAACGCGCGCTCGACGAGGAACTACGCAACGCGCGGATCGATCTTGTTTGCCTCGCCGGATTTATGCGGCTTTTAACGCCGTGGTTTGTAACGCGCTGGAGCGGCCGGATGCTCAACATCCATCCGTCGCTGCTGCCGCAATTCAAGGGATTGCACACGCACCGCCGGGCGCTCGAAGCCGGCGTGAAACGGCATGGCGCGACCGTGCACTTCGTCGTGCCGGAGATGGATGCGGGGCCAATCGTGGAGCAGGAATCCGTTGCGGTGCGCGAAGACGACACCGAACAAACGCTCGCCGATCGCGTGCTGGCCATCGAGCACGCGATCTATCCCCGCGCGTTACGCGCAGTGGCGGAGGGCCGGACAAAGTTCCAGCCCTCGTAGTGGAAACGAACGCCCCGCCGCGCACAAAAAAGCCCGCAGCGAAAGGCCCGGGCTATGCGGCCCGGGGCGTTCCCGGGATCAAGCGACCTTGAGATTCTCGGCGGAAGTCCGGCCGCGATTATCGACCAGCTCGTACTCGACTTCCTGTCCTTCGTTGAGCGTGCGCAGCCCGGCGCGCTCGACGGCTGAAATATGGACGAAGACGTCCTTGTCGCCAGCCGTCGGCTTAATGAACCCGTAGCCCTTGGTTGAATTGAACCACTTGACGGTGCCCTTTTGCATCGTCTGTCTCCTCAGTCAGTCCATATGCCATTGCTGACGCGAAACGGTAGCTGCACGCCGGCGCAGATACACGCTCACGCCACAAACCAGATTTTGGGAAATTTCCAAACGATCGTGTCGTCCGAGACTTTGCTAAAGACATCTTCGCTAAAGACATCGCTGTAGACATCGTCAAGACCGCACCGGCCGCGAGGGCCAAAATCCGCCTGCGATTAAAAAAAAGCGGAAAAATACGGCGCAAGCATGGCTGCGATGCCGCGCGGATCGCGGTGCCACGAAACTCGCGCGCGCAATTTTGTGATGTGCAGCATTGTGTAATTAAACTTTCACATCAGCGCTGCGCACTTTGGCGCCAGCGCATGACGCCGCCTGCAGCGATTGTCAGCAACGCTCCCGCGGCGGCGGCAAGCCACTCCGCCTGAGCGGCCAAGCGTTCGCCGATGCCGGCCGTCAGATAGCTGGAAACGATCGGATCGGTCGCAATCATCTCGCCCGCGATCCAGCCGAGCAATGCGGAACCCGCCCAGAGCAGGATCGGGAAACGGTCGAGCAGCGCCATGATGATCGCCGCACCGATCACGAGCAGCGGGATCGATCCGGCTAACCCGATGACGAGCAGAGCAATATTTCCTCGCGCCGCCGCCGCAATCGGAAGAATATTGTCGATGCTCATCACGACGTCAGCGATGATGATGGTCGAGATGGCGCCCCACAGATGCGCGGCGGGCTCGACTTCATGCTTGCCGGCTTTCTCCGGCGCCAGCAATTTGACCGCGATGTAGAGCAGCGCCAAGCCGCCAATCAGCTTCAGGTAGGGAAACTGCATGAGCTGGCTGACCACGCCGGTCAGCACGATGCGCAGCATCACGGCCAGGCTGGCGCCGATGATGATGCCCCATTTCCTTTGACGCGGCGGCAACCCGCGGCACGCGAGCGCGATCACCATGGCGTTGTCGCCGGAGAGCAGAACGTCGATCGCGAGAATTTGGAGGACGCCGATCCAGAAAGCGCCGCCCGCGTCGCCCCAATGCGCCGGACTCAAGTATTGCGCGATCGCACCCAAAGCCGAGTTCCCATTCTCGCCGTTTTCAGGCTCGCGGCGGCGGCTGAACTAAATCTGGGCAGCGCAACCGCTTTGTCGGATGCGCGCAACGACCGGCAGGCAGGGCGCGAAAGCGAAATCCTTAGCCGACGATATCCTTGCCGCCGAAGAACTGCGCGATTTCCTTCTGGGCGTTTTCGGCGGAATCGGAGCCGTGCACGGAGTTTTCGCTGATCGATTTGGCGAAGGCCTTGCGAATGGTGCCGTCGGCGGCCTTCGCAGGGTCCGTCGCGCCCATCAGATCGCGATAGGCGGTGATGGCGTTCTCGCCCTCAAGGACCTGAACGACGACCGGCCCCGAAATCATGAAATCCACGAGCTCGCCGAAGAAGGGCCGCTGGCGGTGGACCGCGTAGAACGTTTCGGCTTGCGGCCGGCTGATCATCACCCGCCGCTGCCCGATGATGCGCAGTCCGGATTTCTCGATCATCGCGTTGATCGCGCCGGTCAGATTGCGGGCCGTCGCATCGGGCTTAAGGATCGAAAAGGTACGCTCGATCGCCATCAAATTGTCCTTCGGGAAATCGCCAAAAGAAGGCAAGGGAAACAGCCCAATGGGCCGGAAGTGCGCGGCTTATAGCGGTCGCTCGCTGTCCCGGCAAGCGGCGCGACCGCCCGGTAGCGAACGCCCCGCCTGGTATTTGGAAGCCGGATGCTTGGAGCCGGGTGCGTGGAACAAAGGCCGATTACGACTTGTCGCCCGGCGTCGGCGGCGCGGCGGTCGCGGCCGGCTTTTTCTTTGCGGGCCTCCTGTCGCCCTGCGCAGGCGACTGCGGTTCGTCCACGCGATCCATTTCCGCCAACCGCCCGCTCTCGAAACGATAGAGGCCTGGCCGCGGTCCGCTCCTGAAAGTCAAAGCCGAGCTGCGCAACCCGTTCGGGTTCTGGCCGATGTTGACGGCCGTCGGCGGACCCAGCCGCGAGACCACCTCGCATTCGCTCATGCCGAGTGCGATGCCGCCAAGCAGGGCACTCTGGTCCGCGGCGTCTGCGCCAGGGCTGCCCGGAACCGGCCTAGCCGGCGCGACGTATCCGGGACAGGCGCCGTTCGCATCGACCAGATCGTTCGACGCGACGGATTGGTCATGCCTCGATTGGCTGAGGCTGGAATAGCTGTAGCCGCCTTTGTTGAACACATTGAGCGGCTTCGCAAACCACCCGCCGTTATCGTCGGCGCAGCCGCCAAGGGAAAGGCAAAGCGAGAGCGCGATCGCCAACGTGCCCAGGACGGAGGCGCTGTTTGATCGGCCGAACACTCTGGCATCCGAGGTCATAGCAGCCAGCAGCAATGGGTGCGCCGGTTTGTGTTGCGGTCAAGGCACCCGCCCCCGCGCACGAGGGGCTTTCCGGCACCATCTGGCCTGTAGCGGCCGGCCCCATGTTACAGCCACATTGCAAGCTATGGAATAAATCGGGTAAAGGTAAAAAAACGATGAGGGTACAGGTATTTGGACAAACCCACGAGGCGGCGATAGCCGCCTTTTTGTGACCTCCATCACAGACACTTCTTCAGGCCGGCACGAAACTGGGGTCGGCTCCAACGTCCGTCCACAAGGTCAGTTCACCGGGGATCATCTATGCAACTGCAATTCGTCGGCTGCGGCGATGCATTCGGATCGGGCGGACGTTTCAATACCTGCTTTCATCTCGTCGGGCGCAACATCAACGCCCTGATTGATTGCGGCGCGAGTTCGCTGGTGTCGATGAACAGGCTCGCGATCGACCGCAACGAGATCGACGTCATCTTCCTCACCCATTTTCACGAAGATCATGTCGGCGGCCTGCCGTTCTTTATGCTCGAGGCCAACTACGTGCTCAAGCGCAAGCGCCCGCTTACCATCGTCGGACCGCCCAGCCTCAAGTCGCGCTACGCCGGAATCATGGAGGCAGCATTTCCCGGCACCAAGGATCTCGATATCCAGTTTCCCCTGAATCTGCGCGAACTGGAGATCGGAAAGCGCGCTGAATTTGGCGCCCTTCGCGTGATCCCGTTTCACGTCGTGCACGACGACCGCGCCGGACCCTGCCTCGGATTTCGCTTCGAAGCGGAAGGCAAGGTGATTGGGTTTTCCGGCGACACCGAATGGACCAACACGGTCATCGACATCGGCCACGAGGCCGATCTTTTCATCTGCGAGGCCTACACCCGGGACAAGCCGATCGCCACGCACATGGCGCTTTCGTCACTCGAGCAGCATCTCGGGCAAATTCGCCCAAAACGGCTGATCCTCACGCACATGAGCAACGACATGCTGGCGCGCCGCGCCGAGCTTCCGTTTGAGACCGCCGAGGACGGCATGATCGTCGAAGTGTGAGATCAGGCCGATGCGGCGGGCTTGATCATCTTTTTGATCGCAGCGAGCGCCGCCGGCACCGCGTCGCCATTAGGGCCACCGCCCTGCGCCATGTCCGGCCGGCCGCCGCCACCCTTGCCACCAAGCTCGACGACGCCGGCCTGAACCATCTTCACGGCGTTGTTTGCGGCGGTCAGATCGTTGGTGACGCCGACAACCAGCGCGGCCTTTCCCTCGGGATCGTTGGCAACAAGGATGACCACGCCGGAACCGAGCTTTTTCTTGCCTTCGTCGGCGAGGCTGCGGAGGTCCTTGGCATCAACCCCGGTCAGGGCCTTCGCCATGACCTTCACGCCCGCGACGCTCTCGACGCCATCGTCGCCGGCGGCCGGGCTGCCACCGCCCATGGCGAGTTTCTTCTTCGCCTCGGAGAGTTCGCGTTCGAAGCGTTTGCGCTCGTCGAGGAGGGCCGCGACCCGCCCCGGCATTTCTTCGACCGGCACGCGCAATTCCGACGCCGCCGCCTTGGCGGTCCGCGCCAGGCTGTTGGCGTTGGCGCGCGCAGCTTTCGCGGTCAAGGCCTCGATACGCCGGACGCCGGAGCCGACGGCGGATTCGCCGACCACAGAGATGATGCCGATGTCGCCGGTGCGGTTGACGTGGGTGCCGCCGCACAGCTCGACCGACCAGCCCATCGTGTTGCCGCCGGCTTCGCCCATCGCGACCACGCGCACCTCGTCGCCGTATTTCTCTCCGAACAGCGCCCGCGCGCCCGAAGCAATGGCGTCGTCGCGGCTCAGCAGCCGGGTAATCACCGGCGCGTTCTGCAGCACGACGTCGTTGGCGATATCCTCGACGCGCTCGATCTCCTCAGGGCTCATCGGCTTCGGATGCGAGAAATCGAACCGCAGGCGATCGGGCGCGACCAGCGAGCCCTTCTGCGCCACGTGGTCGCCGAGGACCTGCCGCAACGCCTCGTGCAGCAAATGCGTCGCCGAATGATTTTGCCGGATCGCGCTGCGGCGGGCGTGATCGACTTTCAGATCGAGCGGAACGCCCGCCTTGAGCGTACCTTGCTCGACGGTGCCGTAATGCACGAACAGATCGCCGGCGCGTTTTTGCGTGTCGGTGACGACAAAGCGAACGCCATCGCCGGTCATCTCGCCGGTGTCGCCGATCTGGCCGCCGGATTCGGCGTAGAACGGAGTCTGATTCAGGACCACCGCGCCGCTCTCGCCCTTGGCGAGCGCGCCCACTTCCTTGCCGTCGCGCAACAGCGCGACGACGACGCCTGCGGCGGTCTCGGTCTCGTAGCCGAGAAAGTCAGTGGCGCCGAGCTTCTCATGCAGCCCGAACCACACCGCCTCGTCGGCTGCCTCGCCTGAGCCCGCCCACGAGCCGCGCGCCTTCTCGCGCTGGCGCTCCATCGCGTCGGTGAACGAAGCGACGTCGACGCCGATGCCGCGCGGCTTGAGTGCGTCCTGGGTGAGGTCGAGGGGAAAACCGTAGGTGTCGTAGAGCGTGAACGCGGTGACGCCGTCGAACATGTCGCCCTTCTTGAGCGATTTGCTCTCCTCGTCGAGGATCGCGAGGCCGCGCTCGAGCGTCTTGCGGAAGCGGATTTCCTCGAGCTTGAGCGTTTCGGCGATCAGACCGTTGGCGCGATGCAGTTCCGGATAGGCATGGCCCATCTCGCGAACCAGCGACGGCACCAGCCGCCACATCAGCGGCTCCCTGGCGCCGAGCAGTTCGGCATGACGCATGGCGCGACGCATGATGCGGCGAAGGACGTAGCCCCGCCCCTCGTTCGACGGCAGCACGCCGTCGGCAATCAGGAACGAGCTGGCGCGCAAATGGTCGGCGATGACCCGGTGCGACACCTGCCCCTCGGCATCGACGCCGGTAAAATCGGCGATCGCCTCGATGAGCGCGCCGAACAGGTCGATCTTGTAATTGTCGTGGGTGCCCTGGAGCACGGCTGCCATGCGCTCGAGACCCATGCCGGTGTCGATCGACGGGCGCGGCAGGTTGACACGCTCGCCGCCTTTGGCGAGTTGCTCGTATTGCATGAAGACGAGGTTCCAGATTTCGACGAAGCGATCGCCGTCGGCATCGGGACTGCCCGGCGGCCCGCCCGCGATGTGGTCGCCGTGATCGTAGAAAATCTCCGAGCAGGGTCCGCACGGCCCGGTATCGCCCATCGCCCAGAAATTGTCGGAGCCGGCGATGCGCAGGATTTTTCGATCGGGAAGGCCGGCGATCTTCTTCCAGAGATCGAACGCCTCGTCGTCGTCGATATAGACCGTGACCGTCAGCCGCTCGGCCGGCACGCCGTATTCCTTGGTCACGAGCTTCCAGGCAAGCTCGATGGCGCGCTCCTTGAAATAGTCGCCGAACGAGAAATTGCCGAGCATCTCGAAGAAGGTGTGATGGCGCGCGGTGTAGCCGACATTGTCGAGATCGTTGTGCTTGCCGCCGGCGCGCACGCATTTCTGCGCCGTCGTCGCCCGCGTGTAGGGACGCTTTTCCAGGCCGGTGAAGACGTTCTTGAACTGCACCATGCCCGCATTGGTGAACATCAGCGTCGGGTCGTTGCGCGGCACGAGCGGGGAGCTCGGCACGACTTCGTGACCCTCGCGTGCGAAGAAGGCGAGGAAGTTCGATCTGATCTCGTTGACACCGCTCATGGCCGCAACTCTCTAGCGGTACGGGTGTTTCCTGTCCACAAAACGCAGGGCCAAAGGGCCAATTGCGGTAAACCGGCAAAACATATAAGCGCTCGTCTCTCCGACGCAGCCAATGCGAGCTTCGCCATGAGTGATGGAAGCAACCCCCTCCCCCGAACCTTCGCCGAACGGCTGCGGGCGGGCCGGTTCGTCATGACCGCAGAGGTGGCCCCGCCGGTCTCCTGCGACGCGCAGGACCTGCTGCGCAAGGCGACCCCGCTGCGCGGCCTCGCCGATGCGGTCAACATTACCGACGGCGCCGGCGCCCGCGCCCATATGGCGGCGCTGGCCGCCTCGGCCATCCTCATCGACGCCGGCATCGAGCCGATCCTGCAAATCACCTGCCGCGACAAAAACCGCATCGCGCTGCAGAGCGAATTGATGGGCGCCGCCGCGCTCGGCATCCGTAACATCCTGGTGCTCACGGGCGATGACCCCAAAGCGGGCGATCAGCCTGATACCAAGCCGGTATTCGACATCGACTCGCGGGCGCTGCTCGACACTGCGCGGCGTCTGCGCGACGAGGGCAAACTGCCCACCGGGCGCGAGGTCGCGGGCAAGGCGCCATTTTTCCTCGGCGCCGCCGACATGCCGATCGATCCGCCGGCGGACTGGCAGCCGAAGGGTCTCGACGCCAAGGTCGCCGCCGGCGCGCAGTTCGTGCAGACCCAATTCTGCATGGATACCGCGCTGCTGCGCCGTTATGCCGCCGCACTGGCGCAGGCCGGTCTGACCAAGAAGCTCGCCATCCTGATCGGCATCAATCCGCTGCGCTCGGCCAAATCGGCGCAGTGGATGAAGAGCCATCTGTTCGGCACCATCATTCCCGATGCGCTGATCGCCCGCATGGAGAAAGCCGCCGACCCCGCGCGCGAGGGGATCAGGATCTGTGTCGACCTGATAGCGGAACTTTCGACCATTCCCGGCATCGCCGGGGTTCACATCATGGCGCCCGGCAATGACGCGGCCATTCCGGAAGTCATCGCCGAGGCCAAAAGCCGCGTGCAGAAGGCCGCGGTATAGATCGGTCGCCCCCCGGCGTTTTTGCAATCAAGGCGACCAACGCGGCCCTAAGGGCCATCGGACAATCATCGCGGCTGTGCGATTTCTTCCGGCGCAATCGGCAGGATGCATTGAAACTGCGCCCCGTTCTTGCCATCCGACATCGCGGAAAGGTGGCCGCCGTGGCTCTCGACTATTCTGCGGCAAATCGCCAAGCCGAGGCCCATGCCGTCGGCTTTTGTCGTGACGAACGCATCGAATATGCCTTCGAGCTGTTTTGGATCGATGCCCGGTCCTGAATCCTCCACCGCGACAATGATCTTGTCGCGTCCCCGGAGCCTGGTGCTCACCCGCAGGAACCGGTTTCGATCGGTCGTCGTATCCATCGCCTCGACCGCGTTATGCACCAGATTGACGATCACCTCCTGCAACTGACTCTTGTTGCCGCCGACCAGCGGCAGCCCGGTCTGGAACTCGGTGTGCGCGGTGACGTCGTGCTCCTGCAGTTCGGCGCGCAGCGACTGCAACGCTTCGCGAACGATCTCGCTCACGTCGAGCCGCTCCTGTTCCTGGTCGTTCCTGCGGAACAGCGCGCGGATGCTGTCGAACAACTCGTTGGCGCGGTGACAGTCGCCGATGATCCGGTTCAATGCCGCCTGCACTTCCTCCTGATCGGGAGGCGTCCGGCGGCAAAACCGCAAAGCCGCGCTGGCGTTCGACGCGATGGCCGCCAGCGGCTGCCTGACTTCATGAGCAATCGAAGCCGTGATGGCATCCACGCTCATCAGCTTGTTTTCCCGTTCGCGCTCCAGCGTCATGACCGCTTCGCGGAGGGTCACTTCGTTCAGCCGCTGATCGGTGATGTTTGTCGAAATGCCGCAAAGGCCCTCGACTTCGCCGTCCGCCGACGTCAGCGGCACTTTCTTTGACAAAAAGAGCTGTTCGCCCCACGGCGTTCCGACCCGCTCCTCGGACTCCGCCAGCTTGCCCGACAACAACACAGCGAGGTCGTTCGATCGAAACTGGTCGGCAATCTCCGCAGGGAAAACATCGTGATCGGTTCGACCGAGAACCTTGTCCCGCGGCATGTCGCACACCGTTTCCCACTCGCGGTTGATGTAGGTGTATCGGCCGTCCCTGCGCTTGGCGTAGATGACGGCCGGGCTGTTCTCCAGGACGCTCTCGAGGAGTTGACGGCTTTGCCGCAGTGCTTCCTCGGTCCTCTTGCGTTCGGTGATATCGTCCAGCGTCGCCTGCAGGAGACGGCGGCCGCGGTAACTGAAAGCCATGAGGTGAACGAGGCCGTCCCAAATCTCGCCGTTGGGCCTCTGGTGCCGCCACTCGAAACTCTCGATACCCTGGCTCAGCGCGGACTGGTCCCTGCGCCGCGAAGCCGTGGCGGAATCGGTCCCGTCGTATTGGGTCGGTGCCGCCATATCCAACGGCGTCTTGCCGATCACGCCTTCGGGCGACGCGTAGCCGAAAATACTGGCAGCCGCCTGATTCGCATGGATGAACCGCCCCGTCTCCGGGTCGAACACAACGATCGGCCGGTGCGACTGCTCGAACAGGGTCTTGTTGTAATTCTCGCTTTCGCGCAGCGCGCTTTCGGCTTGCTCGAACCGGTCGCGCTCCGCGACGGTTTGCCGGTACAGGCCCTCAAGGCCGAGTCTTCAGAGCCGCAAGCTGTCCGCGCGCCGCGTCTGTATCCGCAGGCTGCGCTTCGAGACGCTCGATCTCGCCAATCAGTGCCGCGAATTTGTCTTCCAACTTCGCTCGCGACATCGGGTAGGCCCGCTCCAGCGAAAATCGCGCTGTCTGTTGACGAGAGCTTTCGCAGCACAGCGTTCACGCGCGGCGTAGATTGAGCATTACCGAGGGGCAAATCAACTCCGCAATTCTCAATTCCGATTGGCGTCCTGGCCGGCTGGCTCTTCCGCCGTGCGGATATCCACCTCCGATTTCAGGGTGCGATGCACCGGGCATTTGTCGGCTATTTCGAGGAGCCTGGCGCGTTGGGCCGCATCGAGATCGCCTTCGAGCGTGATGACGCGCTCGATGCGGTCGATCCTTCCCTCCTTGGTCTCGCACTCGGCGCAATCGGTGGCGTAGATTTTGTGGTGCTGCAGACGGACCTGCGTTCGCCGCAACGGCAGCTTCTTTCCGTCAGCATAAAGCCGAAGCGTCATGGAGGTGCAGGCGCCGAGCGCCGCCAACAGAAGGTCGTACGGACCAGGGCCACTGTCCTGGCCGCCCGCATTGACCGGCTCGTCGGCGAAGAAGCGATGAACGCCGGAGACGATCTCCTGCTGGAACGTGCCATGTCCGGTTTCGCGCACAACAACCGTGCCGGGCGCGGTCTCGAGGTCGGCCGAGATATCGGCCGTCGCATCGAGATAGCGCTCCGCCCACGCGGCGATCACGTTCGCGACATAGGCCGCATCTCCCGGACGGCTGATGAGATGATCCGCGCCGGCAAGCGAGATGAAGCTTTTCGGATGTTTTGCCGACGTGAAGATGTGACTGGCGTTGGCGATGCCGACGGTATCGTCGGTCGGCGCGTGAAACACCAGAAGCGCCTTGTGCAGTGTGGCTATGTTTTCTGTGAGCCGCTGTTCTGCGATATCGTCGAGGAAGGCGCGGCGAACGCGGAACGGCCGCCCGGCGAGCATGACTTCGACCTCGCCGCGCTCCTTTATGTCGGGGACATGGTCACCGAGCAGCCCGGCGACGTGAGCTGGATCGCTCGGCGCGTTGATCGTCACCACTGCGCGCGCTTCGGGAACGCGGTGCGCAGCCGCAAGCACCGCGGCGCCGCCGAGGCTGTGGCCGATCAGGATCGCGGGCCCGGTCAGCGTCTTCCGCAGGTGATCGGCGGCGGCCACCAGATCGTCGACGTTTGATGAGAATGTCGTGTTGGCGAATTCGCCTTCGCTGGCGCCAAGCCCGGTGAAGTCGAAGCGCAGCACGGCGATCCCCTGCCGCTTGAGGCCGTCGGCGATCCGTCGCGCCGCCCGGTTATTCTTGCCGCAGGTAAAGCAGTGCGCGAACAGCGCCACCGCGCGGTGCGGCCCGTCCGGCCGGTCGAGCAAAGCCGCGAGTTCAAGACCCTGGGCATTGCGGAAATCGAACCGTTCGGCCGGCATGCACACCTCCTGCGCGGGGTTGACGGATCAGATGGGCATTTTTGGCGATTTCCGAAAGGGAGCCGCTATCGGCCCAGTTCGCGCATCGCGGCGTCGAGACCCTCGAGCGTCAGCGGATACATCCGCCCGCCGAGCAACTGGCGCATCATGCGGATCGACTCGGTGAATTCCCACTCGCGCTCGGGCACCGGGTTGAGCCAGACGCATGACGCATAGGTCGAGGCGACGCGCTGCATCCAGACCGTGCCGGCCTCCTCGTTATAGTGCTCGACCGAACCGCCGGGCGCGACGATCTCGTAAGGCGACATCGACGCATCACCGACAAAGATCGCCTTGTAGTCATGCGGATAGGTGTGAAGCACGTCCCAGGTCGGCGTCGTCTGGCTAAAGCGCCGCGCATTCTCCTTCCAGACCCTCTCGTACAGGCAATTGTGGAAGTAGAGATGCACCATGTGCTTGAACTCGGTCTTGGCCGCGGAGAACAATTCCTCCGTCGCCTTGACGTGCCAGTCCATCGAACCGCCGATATCGAAGAACAAAAGCACCTTGATGGTGTTGTGCCGTTCCGGCCGCATCAGAATGTCGAGATAGCCCTTGTGCGCCGTGCCCTTGATGGTGCCGTCGAGATCGAGCTCGTCCGGCGCGCCGGTGCGCGCGAACTTGCGCAGGCGGCGCAGCGCCACCTTGATGTTGCGGGTGCCGAGTTCAACGTCGCCCGCGAGATCCTGGAACTCGCGCTTGTCCCAAACCTTCGCCGCGCGGAAATTGCGGTTGCCGTCCTGGCCGATCCGCACGCCCTCGGGATTGTAGCCGTAGGCGCCGAACGGCGAGGTTCCCGCCGTGCCGATCCACTTCTTGCCGCCCTGGTGACGGCCCTTCTGTTCGGCAAGCCGCTGGCGCAGCGTCTCAAGAAGCTTGTCGAGGCCGCCCAGCGCCTCGATTTGTTTCTTCTCTTCTTCGGTGAGATGCTTCTCGGTGAGCTTCTTGAGCCATTCGAGCGGAATTTCCGCGCTCAGGGCCTCTTCGAGTGAATCGAGGCCCTTGAACACGTGGCTGAAGACGCGGTCGAAGCGGTCGAGATTGCGTTCGTCCTTCACCAGCGTCGCGCGGGAGAGATAGTAGAAATCTTCGATGCGCCGGCCGGCGAGGTCCTTGTCCATCGCCTCCATCAACGTGAGATATTCGCGCAGCGTCACCGGGACGCCGGCCTGCTTCAGCTCGTGAAAGAAAGTTGCGAACATATATTAGCATTCGCGCTGCGCGCGCGGCCCGTCAAGCGGGCACGTTCTCCGGAATGATAGACCATGACACTTGGCAGACAATGACACTTGGCAGACGATGACGCTTGGCGAATACGACTGGAGCGAGATGATTTCTGTGGCGAGCCAGATCGCCCTGATCGTTCTTTTCGCGATCCTTTTGGTCCGTGGCTTCCTCGTTCGCAACAGGCCGCGCGTCGGCGGCAAGATCGGTCCGATCCGGGCGCTCGATCCGGCCCCGCCCCTCCCCGACGGATTTTCCGCCGTCTACGCCCGTGCCATGACGATCTTCACGGCATCGTCCGACGCCGCGAGATTCCGGGATCTGAAAGAATTTCTGCGCGACGGCATCGCGCGGCAGCCGATGCTGATGCGCATCTATCGCGTCGCCGGATGCAAGACGGAGATCGAGATACCGGCGGGCGCGCCCGATTACGATCGCGTCGACGCTTCGGAAGCCCTGGCGCTGCTGCGCGAACTTCCCGACCTCCGTCTCGTCCGCCGCCTGCATCTGAGCGATGAGCGGTCGTTCCTCGATCCGTGGGTCCGCAAGATCGCCGGGCAGGATTTTTTTCTGCTCGGCAACGCAACGAATTTCAGCCTGGTCGTGCTCTACAAGCCTGATCGCCGCTTCGGCCGGCTTAACGGCCTCACCCTGCTGCACGAATGGCTGCATCTCGTCGCCTTCGCCGCAACAAGAGACGTGCACCGGTTCAAGCGCGCCAACGACATCGAGCCGCTCCTGCCGCCCGCGGTCGAGCCGGTCTCCTTCGGCGATCCCAAAACGTCGGTGTACGAGGCGTGGTGCGACCTCGGCGAAAAACTTCTCGGCTATGACGAGACGATCGCCCGCGACGCGGCGCTGACCTATCCGGTACACGCCATGATCGTGTGGCGGCGGGTCGAGAAAATCCTGCGCAAAGCGCCGCTAAAGCTGCGCAGCAGCCGCTTCGCGGAATTCGAACGGCGCGGCGCGTTCATGCGGGCTGAAATAGCGCCACGGGCGCTGTCCATGATGGCCCGGAGGCCCACATAGCAGCGGCCAATTCAGCCATTGGCCCACTAATCAATACCGCATCCGTTGAAATCATTGGTGTATTTTCGGTCTAAGATATATCTTGCGTTACATCGCATTGAGAGCTATCTAACGATATATCTTAGTGCAAAAGGAGAATGAAATGCACGGACATCACGGACACGGCCATCACGGCCACGACCATTGGGAATCCCGCCACGAAAAATGGGGCGCCGGCCGGCATCACCGCGGACGCTTCGGTGGATTTGGCGGCTTCGGCGGACGGCACGGTGGCGGCTTTGACGGCCGCGACGCTGACGATCTGATGCGCGCGCGGCGCATGCTGGCGCAGGGCGACCTGCGTCTCATCGCGCTGGCGCTGATCGCCGAAGCGCCGCGCCACGGCTACGAAATCATCAAGCTGCTCGAAGAGAAAACCGGCGACTGGTACAGCCCGAGCCCCGGCATCGTCTATCCGACGCTGACCTACCTTGAGGAAGCGGGCTATGTCACCGCCGCGGCCGAAGGCTCGAAGAAGCTCTACACCATCACCGACGAAGGCAGCGCCTACCTCAAGTCCAACCGCGAGATCGTCGACGCGGTACTCAACCGTCTGACCGCCATCGGCGAACGGGTGAACCGCTGGCGCCGATCGCGCGGCAAGCGGGACGATCGCCAGCCGCTGCCCCCGCTCACCGAAGCCGCGCTCGAACATTTGCGCGAAACCATCGGCAAGCGGCTCGAAGGCGACGCCGAGGCCGAGGCGCATCTGGTCGAAATCCTGGCGCGCGCGGCCGCGGACTTGCAACGGAAATAATCCGGCGGCGGCGAAAGTAGTGTCGCGGTGAACGCAGCAGCGTGCCGGCTAGACCGGCACGCGCACGCTGGCCCGCAATCCGCCAAGCGGCGAGTCGCCGAGCGTAATGTCGCCGCCGTGGGAGCGCGCGATATCTCGCGCGATAGCGAGACCGAGGCCGGTGCCGCCTTCGTCCTGGTTGCGCGCGTCGTCGAGCCGCAGGAACGGCTTGAAAACGTCGTCGCGCAGCGCCGTCGGAATGCCCGGGCCGTCGTCGTCCACCGTCACCGTGAGCCAGCGATGATCGCGATGGCCGGTGATGGCGACGTTCGATGCAAACCGCGCTGCATTGGACACGAGATTGGCGAGGCAGCGCTTGAACGCCGCCGGCCGCACGGTGACCTCGGGCTGGCCGTGGAATGCGGCGGTGGCGCGGTGGCCGTGGCGCTCGGCCTCGATTTTCAGTTCGTCGAGCATGGCGGCCATGTCGGTCGGCGCCGGTTGCTCGCCCATGTCGCCGCGTGCGAAGGCGAGGTACGCTTCGAGCATCCCCGCCATCTCGTCCACGTCCTTCTTGATCGCTTCCACTTCCGGACCGTCGCCAAGGAGCGCCAGTTCGAGCTTGAACCGCGTCAGGATGGTGCGGAGGTCATGGGACACGCCGGCCAGCATGGTGGTGCGCTGCTCGATCGCGCGCTCGATGCGGGTCTTCATTTCAAGGAACGCCGCCGCGGCACGCCGGACCTCGCGCGCGCCGCGCGGGCGGAAATTCGGCACCTCGCGGCCCTTGCCGAAGGCTTCCGCCGCGTCGGCGAGCTTGACGATGGGGCGGATCTGGTTGCGCAGGAACAGAATGGCGATAGTGAGCACGACCAGCGAGGTGGCGAGCATCCATATCAGGAAAATTCTGGAATTGAAGCCGTAGGCATCGGCACGCCGCGCAAACACGCGCATGATCGTGTCGTCGAGCTTGATGCGGATTTCGACGATCGAAGAGCGTCCCACCGTGTCGATCCAGAACGGCAGCCTGATCTGCTTGCGAATCTCGTCCGACAGTGTCGCGTCGAGCTGCGAGAAAAACGGCTTCGGTCCGGGCGGCGGCAATTGGGTCTCGGGGAGGAAGTCCACCACGAGACCGAGCCGCTCCTGCGCGATGCGGCGGAACTGCGCGCGATCGGCGCCTTGCGGATAGGTCTTGTAGACGTCGATCAGCGTCGCGATTTCACGGGTCACCGCCGAGGCGAGGTAGTAATTGACCACGCTCCATTGCCGCTCGACGAACATGAGCGCGACGACGGATTGCAGCACGACCATCGGCACGATGATGATGAGCAGCGCCCGGGCATAGAGTCCCTTCGGCAGGACCGCCTTGAGCCAGAGGGTAAAACGGCCCCAAGGCCCGGTGATGGGAGCCGCGATCGTGCCGGCGGCGGTGGCCGCGGTATTGGCTGCGGCCAAAAGGTGGCTCGCCGCGCTGCGCAGGCGTCCGACGCCGTCGTCGAAGCTGGTCATCGCGCCGCTCACGGCGACGCCACCAGCCGGTAGCCGACGCCGCGCACGGTCTGCACGACGAGCGGGTTGGCCGGATCGAGTTCGATCTTGCGGCGCAGGCGGTTGACCTGCACGTCCACCGTGCGCTCGCTGACGCTCTCGCCGTTGCCGGCCAGCGCCTGGCGTGGAACCGTCTCGCCGACGCTGGCGGCAAGAACGCGAAGCATCTCCCGCTCGCGATCGGTCAGGCGGATCGCCTCCTCGCCGCGGCGGAGTTCGCCGCGCGCCAGGTGAAACACGAATGGGCCGAACCGTACCGATTCAGCCGGCGGGGCGCTCGGCGGCCGGGCGCGGCGCAAAATGCTGGCAATCGCGCAGCGACAGCTCACGCGGCTCGAACGGCTTGGCCAGATAATCGTCGGCGCCGATTTCGAGGCCCTTGATGCGGTTCTCCTTCTCGTCGCGCGCGGTGAGCATGAGGATCGGCACCGACGATTGGGCGCGGATGGCGTGGGCGAAATCGAAGCCGTTCTCGCCCGGCATCATCACGTCGAGGATCAGGAGATCGAAATTGAGACTTTCGAGCTTGGCTCTCGCGTCCCGCGACGACTCCGCGGTGGTCACGCGATAGCCCTCGCCGAGGAGAAACCGCAACAGCAGCGCGCGGATGCGGCGATCGTCGTCAACGACGAGCAGATGTGGCGCGTCGTCGGCCGGATTCGCGGCGGGGGTCGCCATGCGGCTTAGTCTCGGCCATTGACGTGCACGCGATCCGCGCGCGCGATCATGCGCAAGCACGCGCTCGCGGTCTTCGGCGCCGATCATGCCGGCGAGAAACTGCCGCGCCGTCTCGCGGCCGGCCGGTCCCATTTCGTCCAGCACCCGCCCGATGCGCGCCGTTTGCAGGCCGGCAAGCCGCATCGCCAGCGCTTCGCCGGCCGGGCTCACATACAGCAGCCGCTGGCGGCGATCGGCGCCTTCCTTCTGCACCACATAACCTTCGTCGATGAGCTGCTTGAGCACGCGGCCGAGCGATTGCTTGGTGATCTTCAGAACGTCGAGCAATTCGGCGACCTTCATGCCGGGATTGCGATTGACGAAATGCAGGACGCGGTGATGGGCGCGTCCGAAGCCAAGCTTGTCGAGAAGCTGATCGGGATCGCTGACGAAATCGCGATAGGCGAAGAACAACAGCTCGATGAGATCCCAGTACGGCTCCGACGCTGGGGCGGTGGCCCCGGCCGGCGCGGCATTGGCGCGGCTCTTGCTCGGCGTTGTCAGACTAATGTCAGCCATTATGCCAGTCAGCCATTATGTCAGCTATATTGACATATTTCCGTTTGATTGTTACCCCCAAAAGCGCAATGTCACGGCAACGGCGCGCCCGGCTCATCCCCGGCGCGAGTTACCCGGGCGCCAAAAGGCGCTCTCACGGGGCACATGCGACCTTACCGGGAGTTCTCTCCCAACGCAAAAGCCCAACGGCCGAGCGCAAAAGGCCCAAAGAAGCGCGGCCAGACTTTCGGCAATGAACGGGCCATCCACGCCGGGGAGGCTACGCAATGGCACCGCCCTTCGATCAACGTCCGGACCTGATCTGGCTCGACGGCAAGCTCATTCCGACCGCCGATTGCAAGATCAGCGTACTGACGCACGGCCTGCACTACGCAAGCGCCGTGTTCGAGGGCGAACGCGCCTATGGCGGCGAGATTTTCAAGAGCCACGAACACTCCGAGCGGCTCAAGCGCTCGGCGCAGATCATGGATTTCGAAATCCCCTTCAGTGCGGCGGAGATCGACGCCGCCAAGCACATCGTGATCGAGAAGAACAATCAAAAAGACGCCTACGTGCGGGCGATCGCGTGGCGCGGCTCGGAGCAGCTCGGCGTTTCGGCGCAGAACAACACCATCCATCTCGCCGTCGCGACGTGGGAATGGCCGAGCTATTTCGATCCCGCCCAGCGGCTCAAGGGCATTCGCCTCGATCTCGCGGAATATCGCCGTCCCGATCCGAAAACCGCCCCGGTGCTCGCCAAGGCCGCCGGGCTCTACGCCATCTGCACGATCTCAAAGCATCGCGCCGAGCGGCGCGGCTTCGCCGACGCCATGATGCTCGACTGGCAAGGCCGGGTCGCCGAATGCACCGGCGCCAACATCTTCTTCATCAAGGACGGCAAGATCCACACGCCGATCGCCGATTGCTTCCTCTCCGGCATCACGCGGGCCACCGCGATTGCGCTGGCGCGGCGGCATAATATCGAAGTCATCGAGCGCCGCATCATGCCGGAGGAGCTGAGCGGCTTCTCCGAGTGCTTCATCACCGGCACGGCGGCCGAGATCACCGCGGTGTCGCAGATCGCCGACTGGAATTTCACGCCCAGCCGCATCACCCAGCAATTGATGGGCGACTACACCGCCGAGGTACAGCCGAAGGGCAAGGCCGCGGCGGCGTAGCGGATTGCCGCCCGGAGTAGCGTTTCCGGACGCTGTGGATAGGCCGTTCGCCGCGCTGGAGAAAAGGCGGTAAGGTGCCGGCGCAATGAACCTGAACGTCAGCCCCCGGATCGCCGCGTCGGCCTGCCCGCACGATTGTCCCTCGACCTGCGCGCTCGAGATCGAGGTTTACGGCGACCAAAGAATCGGGCGCGTCCGCGGCGCGGAAGATAATGCCTACACCGCAGGGGTCATCTGCGCGAAGGTCGCGCGTTACGCCGAGCGGGTGCATCACCCTGACCGTCTCAAGCATCCGCTGCGCCGGACCGGCCCCAAGGGCTCGGGCCAATTCGCCCCGATCTCATGGGACGACGCGCTCGATCTGGTCGCCGAACAATTCGCCCGCGCCGAACAGGCGCACGGCTCCGAAGCGGTCTGGCCGTACCTTTATGCCGGCACGATGGGTTACGTCATGCGCGACGGCATCCATCGCCTGCGGCACGCCAAGAAATATTCCGGCTTCTTCTCCACCATCTGCGTCAATCCGGCCTGGACCGGCTTCATTGCCGGCACCGGCAAGCTCGCCGGCGCCGATCCGCGCGAAATGGCGAAGTCCGACCTGGTGGTGATCTGGGGCACCAATGCGGTGAACACCCAGGTCAACGTGATGACGCACGCGACCCGCGCCCGCAAGGAGCGCAACGCCAAGATCGTCGCGGTCGATGTCTACATGAACGGCACGATGCGCCAGGCCGATCTGCCGGTGCTGATCCGGCCCGGCACCGACGGCGCGCTCGCCTGCGCCGTGATGCATTGTCTGTTCCGCGACGACAAGGCCGACTGGGACTATCTCGATCGCTACACCGACGCGCCGCGGGAGCTTGCCGAGCATCTGCGCACGCGCGACCCGCACTGGGCATCGCGGATCACCGGGGCGCCGGTGGAAACGATCGAGGCGTTCGCCCGCCTCGTCGGCGAAAACAAGCGCACCTTCTTTCGTCTCGGTTACGGGTTTTCACGGTCGCGCAACGGCGCGCTCAACATGCATGCGGCAAGCTGCATCGCCGCGGTGACCGGCGCGTGGCGCCTCGAAGGCGGCGGCGCCTTTCACAACAACGGCGCCATCTTCCATCTCGACACGAGTTTGATCGAGGGCACCGACCTTCGCGATCCCGCCATCCGGATGCTCGACCAGTCGCGCATCGGCGCGATCCTGACCGGCGACGAGGACGCGCTGCGCGGCGGGCCGCCCGTCACGGCGATGCTGATCCAGAACACCAATCCGGTTTCGGTCGCGCCCGACCAGGAGACCGTGAAGCGCGGCTTTGCCCGCGACGACCTGTTCGTGTGCGTGCACGAGCAGTTCATGACCGACACGGCGAAGATGGCCGACGTGGTTCTGCCGGCCACGATGTTTGTCGAGCATGACGATTTCTACACGGCGGGAGGAAGCCAATATCTTCTCTTTGGCCCGAAGCTGATCGAACCACCCGGTGAATGCCGGACGAACCACGACGTGATCTGCGGACTGGCCGAGCGGCTGGGCGCAGAGCATCCGGGCTTCGCCATGACGCCACGCGAACTCATCGACCAGTCGTTGCAGAAATCCGGCTGGGGCACGCTCGCCGCGTTCGAAGCCGGCCGCTGGATCGACTGCCAGCCGGATTTCGCCACGGCGCATTTCCTCGACGGTTTCGCCTATCCGGACGGCAAGTTCCGCTTCAAACCGGATTGGCCGAGCGTGCCGTTCAGGCGCTGGCATCGGACGCATGAATCGACCGCAATCCCTGAGCTGCCTGACCACTGGGACGTGATCGAGGAAGCCGACATCGAGCATCCGTTCCGGCTGGCGACTTCACCGGCGCGCGGCTTTCTCAATTCCAGCTTCACCGAAACGTCGACCTCGCTTGCGCGGGAGCGGCGGCCCGAAGTGATGATCCATCCCGACGACGCAGCGTCATACGGCGTCACGGATGGCGAGGAAGTCAGGTTGGGTAACCGCCGTGGCGCGGTGCGGCTGCATGCCAAACTTTTCGACGGCGTGCGTCGCGGCGTCCTGATCGCGGAATCGATCTGGCCGAACTCGGCCTATGCCGACGGGCGCGGCATCAACACCCTGACCGGGGCCGATCCGGTCGCCCCGTTCGGCGGCGCAGCCTTCCACGATAACAAGGTGTGGCTGAAGAAGCTCGCGAACTGAGCTTTTCCGGGGTTGGATCGAACGAACGGAAAGCCACCGACCGCGTTGAATCGGACAGAACGGGGGAACCTCATTCTCCCGCGACCGCATCGAAGCCGCGGCTTTGCAATAAAGGCGACGCAGATGGCGGCTAAATTGTAAATGCCAGCGATTTGAAGTCGGCAATCAACCTCGAACACCAGAGGCCAGATATGACGGCAGCAACGAAAGGCGGCTCGACCCGCATGGCGGCGGCGGTAGCCGCGTGCGCCTTGGCGGTTGTGTTTTCGGCGACCGGAGCGGACGCCTGCACGATGGGAGATGAAGCCTGCCCGGCCATCCTGCGCATGGCGCGCGGCGACGTGTCGATCACCGCGGAGGGTTTCGTTTCCGGCGAACGGCCGAACTACTATTACGAGTTTGATGCCCGCGCCGGTCAAAAAATGACGGTCTCCGTCGTCGGTGGAAACATCAAGACCGGACCCGGCATTCCGATCACCCTGCCAAACGGCAAGACCGACGCGGTCGACGAAAATACGCCTTACACGCTGCCGGCTACCGGCACCTACACGATGCTGATGCACGCCAATACGATGTCGGACGGACCGTTCGGCAAGTTCAGCATGACCCTGACGATCAAGTGACGCCGGCGATTTGCTCCGGCGTTTGATCTGCATCAAGAACCGCCGCCCAAAATCGTTTATCCAAAAACATGCATTTGTCATGCATGAATTTGGGAGCGATCAATGTGGCCGGCTGTCCAGAAAAAGATCGGTGAATGGTACATCGTCGGCATCGCTCTGTGCCTGCTGGCCGGCGGCCTGTTCCTCGCCTCGCTCCACACTTCCCCTTCGCCTTCTGCCGCAGTCGATAGCGCACCACCTGCCGCGGCGACGGTGGCGCATGCGACGGCGCAGCCGGTTTCAGCGAACGCGGATATTGCGCCCGCAGCAAATAAAACCGCGCAGGCCAAAGACCAGATTTGCGAGACGCCGAGCAACGCGGGTAATGCGGGCAACAATCGTGTTGCCGCCGCGGCATCGCAGCCAGCCGGGCCAGCGGCGGTGCAAGCGACGCCAATCGCGGGCGTCGGCGATCCGGCCGCCGGTCGGCAGGTTTTCAGAAAATGCCAGGCGTGCCACTCGACCGAGCCCAACAAGAACATCCTCGGTCCTTCGCTGGCGGGCATTGTCGGCCGGAAATCGGGAGCCGAGCCCGGCTACAGCTACTCTCCGGCGATGAAGCAGGCGAACATCGTCTGGGATGAGAAAACGCTGGATGCTTATCTTGCCGATCCGCAGAAGGCGATCCCCGGAAACAAGATGCCGTTTCCCGGTCTGAAGACCGATCACGACCGCGCCGACGTTATTGCGTTTCTTGCGACTCCAGCTGGCGCACAAGCCGCCGGCCAGCACACCGCAACAGCAAAAGCCACCCGCGGCTCCGCCGGCGGCCGGCGAACAAAAGCCGGCCGCGGCAACTCAGCCGCAGCAAAATTCATCCGGCAGCGGCAGCGGCTACTACCTGTCGGATGCAAAATACACCTTGCGATCGGGGATCGCCGAAGGACGCATGGTTTATGTCGGCGTCGGCGGCGAGATCGACGGCAAGGTCAATCCGGTGCTGACCGCCGCCGAGGGTCAGGTCGTGCAACTCACCCTGATCAACGGCGAGGGCGCGGAGCACGACATCGTGTTTCCCGATCAGGATGCCCGGTCGCCGCGGGTGACCGGAAAAGGCGCCAGCACCACGATAGCTTTCCGGGCGGCCAAGGCCGGGGACTTCACCTACTTCTGCAGCGTGCCGGGGCACCAGCTCGCCGGCATGCAGGGTCAGTTCATCGTCACCGCCTTGCCGACGCCGCAAACCCTCGTCGAAGCCGACATCTCGCGCGAGCCGACGGATTTGCCGCCGCCGATCGCAAAGCGGGAGCCACAGACCGTCCGCGTCGATCTCCTGAGCGTCGAAGTCGAAGGACGGCTGGCCGAAGGCACGACCTTTGGATACTGGACGTTCAACGGCAAAGTCCCCGGCCCGTTCGTCCGCGTTCGCGTCGGTGACACGATCGACATCCATCTGAAAAATTCCGCCGACAGCGCGATGATCCATTCCGTTGACTTCCATGCCGTGACCGGGCCCGGCGGCGGCGCCGCCTCGCTGCAGGTGGAGCCGGGGCACGAGAAATCGATGACCTGGAAAGCGCTGGTGCCGGGGCTTTATGTCTATCACTGCGCGACGCCGATGGTCGCGGAGCATATCGCCAACGGCATGTATGGGCTCATTCTGGTCGAGCCGGAGGCGGGACTGCCTCCTGCCGACCGCGAGTTCTATGTCATGCAGGGCGAGATCTACACGGATGCCGCGTACGGGCAGCGCGGCAGCGCGGAATTCAGCGTCGAGAAATTGCTGAACGAACGTCCCGAATATTTCGTCTTCAACGGGTCGGTCGGCGCGCTGTCGAAACTGCATCCGCTCCGGGCCAAGGTCGGCGAAACGGTGCGCATCTTCTTCGGCGTCGGCGGACCAAACTTTACCTCGTCGTTCCATGTCATCGGCGAGATTTTCGACAAGGTCTATCTGCTGGGCGGCCTGCAAAGCCCGCCGATCGAGGGCATTCAGACCGTAACCGTCCCGGCCGGTGGCGCGGTCATCACGGAGTTCAAGACCAAGGTCCCCGGCAACTACACCCTGCTCGATCACGCGATCGCCAGAGTCGAGCGCGGTCTCGCCGGCGTGCTGATCGTCGAGGGCGCGCCGAATCCGGAAATCTATAACGGCCAGGTGATGCCCGGGATGGGCCACTGAGGTTACGCGATATGCCCCAGCCCGGAATTCGCTGGGGTGCGGGAATGCGCGGTAGCGCGGAGCGCCAAGTCACATGTCTTCCACGAGCCGCAACACTGAAAGTTTGGTTCGCCGCGGTGGCATTCCACGGCTGCGGCCCGAAGCAATTCCACTTCTCAGTTACGGCTTTCGGATCTTTTTCCTCGGCGCGGCGCTGTGGGCGCTTGCCGCCATGGTGCTCTGGATCGGGGTCGTTTCAGGTTGGTGGACGTTCGCGCATGCCTATGGTGCGCTGGCGTGGCACGCGCATGAGTTCTTGTTCGGTTACGTGTCGGCGGTCCTGACCGGCTTCCTGCTGACGGCGATACCGAACTGGACCGGCCGGCTACCGTTGCAGGGGCGTCCATTGCTGGCGATGTTTCTGCTGTGGTTCGCAGGGCGGGTCGCCATGCTGGCCACCGACTGGATCGGCATCGCCGCCGCGGCGATCATTGACTGCGCCTATCTGCTGGCGCTGACGGCCGTCATCCTGCGTGAAATCATGGTTGGCAAGAACTGGCGAAACTTGAAAGTGACCGTGCTTGTCGGCGCGATGGCGTGCGCCAATATCCTTTTTCAGGCGGAGGTCCTTATCTACGGGACGCCCAATTACGGCGTCCGGCTCGGCGTCGCGGTGATGATCATTCTCATCATGCTGGTGGGTGGAAGAGTCACCCCGAGCTTCACCCACAATTTTCTGGCGCGGCAGGGCAGCGCCAGGCTCCCCGCGCCGCTCGGCCGTTTTGACATGGTTTCGATCGCCCTCGCCGCCGCTGCGCTGCTGTCGTGGATTGCGGCGCCGAATTGGATCGGAACGGCGGTACTCCTCATCGTCGCGGCAGCAATCGGCCAGACGCTGCGGTTGTCGCGCTGGGCCGGTGAGCGGGCCTGGCGCGAACCGATCGTGCTCATCCTGCATCTTGGCTACGCGTTCGTGCCGGTGGGCGCGCTGGCGCTCGGATTGTCGATCCTGTGGCCGGAAATCCTCGCGCCGAGCGGCGCCTTGCATGCCTGGACGGCCGGCGCGATCGGAACGATGTCGCTTGCGGTGATGACGCGGGCAAGTCTCGGGCATACCGGCCGCGACGTCGTTGCCAGGCTGCCGACGCTGGTGATCTACGGCGCGATCCTTGTCGCCGCCGTCACGAGAATCGCCGCGGCGGCGCTGCCGTCGATCTACCATGACGCGCTATTTGTATCCGCACTCGGCTGGATCGTCGCGTTCGGGGGCTTTGTTGTTGTATACGGACCCATGCTGCTGCGGGCCAGGCAGGCCGGCTGAGGTCTCGTCGGCGGAATAGGCGGCCGGGCAACCCGCCGCGCGGAGACTAAAATGCGACTGACGCTTCATACCGATTTCGCCCTGCGAGTCCTCATCCAGGTCGCACTCAACGAAGGCAAACTGACAACGATCAAGGACATCGCGGAGAGCTTCGCGATTTCGAAGCATCATCTGATGAAGATCGTCAACGATCTCAGCCAGAAAGGCTATCTCGACACGGTGCGCGGTCGGCGCGGCGGCATCCGTTTGATGCGCAAGCCGCGCGACATCAATATCGGGCAAATGGTGCGCGACACCGAGGATAGACTCGACGTTATCGGATGCCTCGATCAAATCGGTTATTGCCGGATCGAGCGCGCCTGCGTGCTGCGCGGGATTTTTCGCGATGCGACCGACGCATTCCTTGCGGTTTTGGACGGTCATACGCTGGCAGATTTGATCAAGCCGCGAAACGCGCTGTCGGCGCTGCTGCTGGACCAACGCGTCGCCGCCCGCCCGGCCTGATCGGTGCGACCAATAACGGCCGAAACGTCCTAGCGCACCCGCACCGGGATGATCTCGACCGAGAGCTGCACCTCGTCGCCGAGCCCATAATAATAATATGCCGGCTGCGAAACCATGCGGAGCAGCAGGAACAGCCGAAAGCGCAGGCGCCTGAGCAGGCCCATGCGCCGCGACGGCAAGAGGTTCTCCTGCGAGGCATGCACGACCCATTGACGCCGGTCTGTCGGCAGATCGATCTCGTGGTGATGCGCCAGATCTTCAAGCAGCCGCTCGACGTTCGGCTCCTCCATGAACCCGAAGCTCACTTCGACGGCGATGACGCCGCCCCGCTTGGGCTCGCGATCGAAGGCCGTCACCCGATAGCGGTCGTCGTGGATGTAAGGAACCTTCCGGTGGGTCACCTGCACGATGATCAGGTTGCGCGGCAGGATGCCGTGCCGTTCCCACAGCATCTGCACGATCGCCGGCGCACGATCGGTCGGAAGGTGCACCGCGCTCGCCGACATCACCACCGCATTCCGCTCCATGAAGACGTCGCAGGCGCGATGCAGCGCCACGACCTCGGCCATCGTCATCGTTGGCTTGGCGGTATAGGCGGCAAAGGTTGCCTTGCGGCCCCACCGCCAGGTTGCCATGACCACGAACAAGACGGCGCCGACCGAAAGCGGGACGTACCCGCCCTCGAGGAACTTCAGCGAGCAGGCGATCAGGAAAGCGACGTTGACCGCCAGCAGCGAGCCCCACACCAGAGCGGTTCTTGCCGGTCCCCATTTCCAGTAGACGCGGGCAATCGGGAACATGGCAATGGAGGTAATGACCATGACGCCGGACACCGCCAACCCATAGGCCGCCGCCAGCGCCGCGCTCGAGCCGAACGCAACAACCAGCAGGATGCAGCCGACGAAGAGCGACCAATTGACCATCGGGATGTAAATCTGACCGGCGTGCCGTTCATGGGTGTGCAGAAAATTGAGCCGCGGAAACAGACCCAGCCGGATCGCCTGCGACACCAGGGAATAGGCGCCCGAAATCAACGCCTGCGAAGCGATGACCGTAGCCACGGTGGCGAGCAGCACCATCGGCAACAACAGCGGCTGCGGCACGAGATTGTAAAACAGCTTGCCGCCCGTTATCGGCTCGCCGCTCAGGAGATAGGCGCCCTGCCCCAGATAGTTCAGCAGCAACGCCGGAAAGACGACCGCAAACCAGCTCATCTGTATCGGCCGCGAGCCGAAATGCCCGACGTCGGCGTACATCGCCTCGCCGCCGGTGACGACCAGCATGAGCGCGCTCAAGATCAGTAGCGATTCGAACCAGCTGGCGTGGAGGAGAAATTGCACGCCGTAGACGGGATTGAATGCCGCAACAATTTCCGGATGCGCGCCGATTTGAAAAGCGCCCAGCACCGCGATGACGACAAACCAGACCAGAAGGATCGGACCAAACACGATGCCGATTCCCGACGTGCCCTTGAACTGGATCGCAAATAGCCCCGTCAAGAGCCCGATCGTGATCGGGATGACGAGGTGGCCGAGCGCCGGCGTCGCCACTTCAAGACCTTCGACGGCGGAGACCACGCTGATCGCCGGCGTGATCATTCCGTCGCCGAACAACAGGCCGGCGCCGAGCATGAGCGCCCATAGCAGGTAGGTCATGCCGCGCTTGTTGTGCAGATGCAGCAGGCCGTAGAGCGCAAACAGGCCGCCCTCGCCGTCGTTCTGTGCGCGCAGCACCAGCAGCGCGTATTTGATGGCGACGATGATGGTGATCGTCCAGATCACCAGCGACACACCGCCGAGCACGTCGGCGGGCGTTAGCGCCGCGCCGCCGTAACCCAGGAACAACTGGTCCATCGCATAGAGCGGCGACGTGCCGATATCGCCATAGACGATGCCGAGCGCACCGATGGTCAAGCCCGCGAAACTGCCGCGTGGCGCATGCGAGGCGTGCTCGGCGTGCCGCGCGGACGCCCCGGCGGCGGTTTTACCGTGGCCTTTTCTGAGGCCCGCTACAAAGCGTGCGCCTGAGCGAGATTTGACGTCCCCGTGGCGCGATCCCACATCGGCACCCTTCGTTCGCGCGTAAGCTGAAGCGACTCAATCAACGCACCGCCAACAGGCGCATTGACCTGCATCAACGCAACGTCGCTACACGGCAGCCGAGTAACTCGGAGAACTTGCCGGTCTTTCTTAGAGAGGCGGCAAAGTTGCGCGGGACCGCGCGATGGTCAAGCCCTGACCGGACACTCTTCGATCGGCCCGACGGGCCGAAAATGCTGCTGCCAGTGTCCGACCCCAAAGGCGCAACGGCGTCTCAAGAAGTCTGTAACTGGCTTCGGCGCAACCAAACGTTAAAGGCACAGCTACCGCTACGAACGCTATTGTGTAGTTCGCATCGAACTGAGCGCCGGGAAACAGGCGGAATGCGATTTCGCGCGTGAGAAAGTACATCGGATTGTGCACGAGATAGAGCGCGTATGATCGGGTCCCAATGTAAACCAGCACATTCTTGGCGATACCCTCCGGGAAAGTATAGCCTTTGTCGAAGCTAGCCACGAAAACCATGACCGCGGACACAATCGCGATCAAGCCGGTGAAGAACGGTAAGACAGCAAGCGAATGCGACACTGTTGCGAGCAAAAATAGGCACACGGCAAGGAACAAGATCGAAGGCAGTCGTTTTGCAAGAGCCGTCGGCTCCAACAACCGCACAATCGGTGCCTTCCCGGCTGCAGCAATCAAGATGCCGAGCATCAAAGCATCGGTTCGCACACCCCACATAGGATCCCACGTCGTCGCCGAACGGGTCAGTGGCAGCTGCACCGCAATGCCTACTATCAGCACCGGAATCAGGAACCGGCGACCCAGCAGGAACAATACAAAAGGAAATAAGAAATAAAACTGATCTTCAAGGGAGAAACTCCAGTATATGCCATCGATGTTCGAGCACACGCCAATCTTGTAATGAAGGCACCGGATATAATGTATGTTCTCCACTTGGAAGATCGCCGGAATCGTATCGCCCAGGTTCGTCTGGAAGCTGCCAAAGGAGCCTGATCTGTTCGCCACGAGGGTGAGCGCGAGCGTGGCGCCCAGCCAAAAGAAGGCGCTTGGCCAAATTCGAAATATGCGCCTGATCCAGAACGGGACCGCGAAATTCACGAAATCCGGCCAGGCCGAACCGCTCGGTACTTCCCTCAGTAGTCCGCGTGCAATGACGAAGCCGGAGATGCAAAAGAACAAATCGACCCCTGTCCAAAGCGAGTAAGCCATCCAATGGATGGCGGGGCTGCCCCAGAACAGCAGCTCGGCGGTATGGCCAAAAAGCGTGAAGGTCACCGCGAATGCACGCAGCACCTCGATGTCGCGGATTTTCCCGCCTCGAAGCCGGACGCCGAGTTCGATCGCCGGCTCGGTCGCTACCACCTTCTTCTTAGCTCGGCTGGTGTGTTCAGTCGGCGATACGCGGCAACGGACCTAGCTTCATCAACTCCAGCGCAGCGCGGCCGATGAAGCCGTGAGGATTGGCGAGCGTCTCCAGAATTTCGAAATGGTTGTAGCCCTCGGCGACGAGCAGCTCGACGGACTTGCCGCTCTTTCTGACAGCGGCGGCGAAATCGCGGGCCTGACGCTGAAATTCCGGCGTCTCCAGGGTGCCGTGCGCAATGACGATGGGACAGGTCAGACGGTCCACATGGCGCTGCGGACTGAGCGCATCGACGGTCGCGTCGGTGAACCGGACATATTCTGATCGCGCGGAAAGCCGTACCGGCTCGAGATCATACATCCCCGAAATCACCATGCCGCCGCGCACCGTATCGGCCGGAAGGCCGAAAGCGCCGGCCCAATCGGTCGTCAGCACGACGCCGGCCAGGTGAGCGCCGGAGGAATGGCCAATGACATAAAGCCGCTGCGGATCCCCGCCGAAGCTTCGCGCGTTGGCGTGGACCCACGCGACCGCCCGGCGAACCTGATCGGCCAGCGGCATGAGGTCGCCGCCGGTAGCGTCGACGCTCAAAAAATCGAGCGCGGCAAAGTGCGCGCCCGCATCGACGATCGCCTCCGCCGGAAAAGCGTAGCTCTGCGCCTCGCCGAGGCGCCAGGCGCCGCCGTGAATGAACACGCAGACCGGTGCGTTCGGCGCTTTCGTCGCATAGAGGTCGAGCTGCTCGATCGGCGCGCTGCCATAGGCAAGACGCCGCGGCGCGCCCAGGCGGGCGCGGGTCACCGCGCTGTTCGAGGCGTAGCGCGCAATGATCTGCGGCTGATTGGGCGCGTATTTGATCTGGGTATAGGCGTCGTCCAATTCCTCCTGATCCATGTCGAGAAAGACGCGCGGGCCTTTCTGACGGACCGGCGGCGATTTGGTTTCGGCGGCTGATAGCGAACTTGGCATTGCTTGGGTCACCGAACGATATCCTGCATCTTGCGAGACTGGCGCGTAATTGCTGCACTGTAAACGATTGCGTGAACTTCATTTCGCGCGCCGAAGCGACGGCGGCGCGGACCATCGCTCGGCGGCCTGGTCGTCGGCCGCCTTGGCTTCGACCCAGTTTGTCCCCGCGACGGTCTGCACTTGTTTCCAGAACGGCGCGCGCGTTTTGAGATAATCCATGAGAAAGGAAGCGGCCGCGAAAGCCGCCTCGCGATGGCTCGATGCGGTGGCGACAAGGACGATGCCTTCGCCCGGCTCTATCCGCCCGTAGCGATGGATCACCGTCACGCCGAGCAGCGGCCAGCGTGCGACGGCCTCCTCGACGTGGCGGGCGATCTCGGCCTCGGCCATGCCGGGATAATGTTCCAGCGTCAGCGATGCGATCGGCTGGCCGTTCTCGTCGGCGCGACACAGGCCGGTGAACGTCACGACAGCGCCGATATCGGTCCGGCCGCGCGACAGCCGTGCCGTCTCGGCGGCCGCGTCGAAGGCTTCGCGCTGCAAGCGGATCGTTGCGTTCATCGTGCCGGACTTTCAGCCGCCGGTCATCGGCGGGAAAAATGCGATCTCGCTGGCGCCCGCGATGGCGGCGTCGGCGCGGACATGGCGGTGATCGATCGCCGCACGGATTACTTTCGCATTCTCGAACGCATGAGCATGCTGCTCGTCACGCCCGGCGAGCCACGCCATCAAGTCGCCGATCGTCGCCACACCGGCCGGCGGATCGACTTGTTCTTCCGCCTTGCCGACGCGCTCGCGCACCCAGGCAAAGTAAAGCAGCCTCACACGTCCTCCCGGGTCAGGTGATGCACGCTCGCCTGCAGATAATCCCATCCGGTATAGATCGTCAGCAGCGCGGAAAGCCACAGCAGGATGATGCCGGTATTGGTGACCACCGGCACGACGGCATCGCCGGCCTTGCCCGCGATGAGGAAGCCCACGGCGACAAGCTGGAGCGTGGTTTTCCATTTCGCCAGCCGGGTCACCGGCACGCTCACGCGCAATTCCGCGAGATATTCCCGCAAGCCCGAAACCAGGATTTCGCGGCAGAGAATGACGACCGCCGCGAGCAACGCCCAGCCGTGGATCGTTTCCTCCGCCGCAAGCATCAGCAGACAGGAAGACACCAGCAGCTTGTCGGCGATCGGGTCCAGCATGCGGCCGAGCGACGATTGCTGGCTCCACATGCGGGCGAAATAGCCGTCGAGAAAATCAGAAACGCCCGCGGCAATGAAGATCGCCAGCGCGAACCAGCGGAGCCAGAGGCCGCCATGCAGGATGTTCTGCCAGAACATCGCACCGACCACGATCGGTATGGCGACGATCCGGCCATAAGTCAGAATGTTGGGAAGCGCGAGCGGATGCACGCGCAGCCGGCCATTCGTCGTGGTCGTGGAATTCATGACGTCACCATAACGCGCTGCCGCCGACGCCGACAGGGCCTTGTCGCGCATGCCTGTGTCGCAGCGTATGCACCGAAATCCCTACCCGTTCGCTTCGACGTCCGATCACACCGCACCTTCATGGAAGAATTCGTAAACGCGCCGCGCGGTTTCAGCGCTGATACCGTCGACCTGCATCAGGTCCGTCACCGAGGCGCGCTCGATGGCCTTGAGCGTGCCGAAGTGGTGCAGGAGCGCGCGTTTGCGCGTCGGGCCGATGCCCTCGATCTCCTGCAAACCGGCCTCGCGCAGGTCGCGGGTGCGGCGCGCCCGATGCGAACCGACGGCAAAGCGGTGCGCCTCGTCGCGCAGCCGCTCGACAAAATAAAGCACCGGATCACGCGGCGGCAGCTTGAACGAGTCGCGGCCGGGAATGAAGAAGGTTTCGCGCCCGGCGTCGCGATCCGGCCCCTTGGCAATGGCGACCAGCGGGACTTCGACGCCGAGTTCGGTGAGCACCTGCTGCGCCGAGCCAAGTTGCCCCTGCCCGCCATCGAGCAGGACGAGATCGGGCCAGGGCGACTCGTCTTCGTCGGTCTCGGCTGGCTCGGATGGCGGTTCCGCCGCCTGCGACGGCGCCTCGGCGAGCAGCCGCTTGAAGCGTCGCGTCAGCACCTCGCGCATCATGGCGAAATCGTCGCCGGGGGTAAGTTCGGCCGAGCGAATGTTGAACTTGCGATAGTCCCGTTTGCGGAAACCTTCCGGTCCGGCGACGATCATGGCGCCGACCGCGTTCGAACCCTGGATATGACTGTTGTCGTAGACTTCGATGCGGCGCGGCGGGCGCGGCAGACCGAAAGTCTCGGCAAGCTGGCGTAATAGCCGTTCCTGGGAGGACGTCTCGGCGAGCTTGCGGCCCAATGCTTCGCGCGCGTTCGCGAGCGCATGCTCGACCAAATCCTTTTTCTCGCCGCGCCGCGGCACCGAAACCTCGATCTTGTGGCCGCTCTTGGTGCCGAGCGCTTCCGCCAGCAATTCGCGATCCTCGATGTCGTGGGAAATCAGGATCAGCCGCGGGCACGGCTTGTCGTCGTAGAACTGGGCGACGAAGGCGCCGAGAATTTCGCCCGCCGCAAGCGAACGATCCGCCTTGGGGAAATAGGCGCGGTTGCCCCAGTTTTGCCCGGTGCGGAAAAAGAACACTTCGACACAGGCAAACCCGCCCTGCTGGTGAATGGCGAAAACGTCGGCCTCCTCCACGCCGCGCGGGTTGACGCCCTGGTGCGCCTGGATCGCCGAGAGTGCGGATAGCCGGTCGCGATAGACCGCGGCGCGTTCGAAATCGAGCGCCTGTGACGCCTTTTCCATTTCCGCCGCAAGCTCATCCTTGACCGCCTTGCTGCGGCCGGAGAGGAACGCGTTCGCCTCGCGGACCAGTTCGGCATATTCGCTGAAATCGATCTCGTTGGTGCACGGTGCCGAACAGCGCTTGATCTGATGCAGCAGGCACGGCCGCGTGCGGCTCTCGAAGAAGGGATCGCTGCACGAGCGCAGCAGAAACGCGCGCTGCAATGCGTTGATGGTGCGGTTGACGGCCCAGACCGAAGCGAACGGTCCGAAATAGTGGCCCGGCCGCGTGCGCGCCCCGCGGTGTTTGAGGATCTGCGGGGCCCAGTGATCGGACGTGATGAGGATGTAGGGAAACGACTTGTCGTCGCGCAGCAGCACGTTGAAGCGGGGCCGCAGCCGCTTGATCAGGTTCGCTTCGAGCAGAAGCGCCTCGGTCTCGGTGCGGGTTACGACGAATTCGAGCGCGCGGGTCGCCGCGATCATCCGCTCGATGCGGGTGTCGAGGCCCGCGGGCCGGGCGTAGGCGCGCACGCGGTTCTTTACGTTCTTCGCCTTGCCGACATAGAGCACGTCGCCCCGCGCATCGATCATGCGATAGACGCCGGGCTGCGACGGCGCGAGTTTGACGTAGTGGAGGATGGCGTCGCGACCCGCGGCAAGCGATTCCTCGCCACGCTCCTCGGATACGACAGCCTCGATCTCGCTTGGTTGCGGAAGCGACGACTCCTCGTCCTCCTCCACGATCTCGATATCGGGCTCGACGTCTTTTTTCGGAACGCTCATCCAGCTCTGCCTGCCGAAACGCCGCGTGCCGGCGTCCGCGCACCCGTGGAACGTAAGATTTGGAGGGGCGCCGGACCAGTCTTGGCGACGAGAAACTCGATTGTCGTCCACCAAATCGCGCGCGCCCGCGGGACGCCGGAACCGGGCGGGCCCCGGCGGCCGCCCGGCTGCGCAGCCCGATGGCCGCCACGCACGGTATTCGCCCTGGCGACGAAGCATAAAATCAGTAGTTTCTACCTTGAATTAAATATTATTTAACCATAAATACATGGCATTTAAACATTATTATCTATAATCGTGACGAAGCGAAGTCTAATTTTGACATAATATTGTCTCGATGTAGAAACGACGTGTGTCTTCCTTACACTAGACGAAATATCGCCCGTGAATACTATCCCGGCCAGCGTGAATGGAGGTTCCAATGAAGCGTTTGTTGTTTGCCGGCCTGGCCGTGTTGGCTCTGGCGGGCTCGGCGGCCGCGGCCGATCTGTACCCGGCGGCCCCCTATTACAAGGCGCCGGCCTATGCGCCTCCGCTCTACACCTGGACCGGTTTTTACCTCGGCGTGAACGGCGGCGGCGGCATTGGCAACTCGAAGTGGGACACGACCAACTCGTTCAACATTTCCGGCGGCATGTTCGGCGCCACTGTTGGCTATAACTACCAGTATGGTTGGGCAGTCATTGGCGCCGAAGGCGATATCGACTGGGCGGGCCTCAAGGGTTCGACCGCCTCCGGATGCCCCGCGGGATGCAGCACCAGCGACTCCTGGCTTTCGACGGTGCGCGGGCGCGTCGGCTACGCAGGCGACCGCTTCATGCCCTACATCACCGGTGGCCTCGCCGTCGGCAACTACACGGCTTCCACGCTCGGGCTGTCGAGCAGCACGACAAACGCCGGCTGGACGGTTGGCGCCGGCATCGAATTCGCCATCACCGGCCGCTGGAGCGCCAAGGCGGAATATCTCTATGTCGATCTCGGCAAGTTCAATTGCGGCCTGAACTGCGGCGCGGCAACTGACAACGTGGCATTCACCACCAACATCATTCGTGGCGGCGTCAACTATCGCTTCTGAACCTCGGTAGAGCACACGAGTTGCGAAACGCCCCGGGACAAAAGTCCCGGGGCGTTTTGTTTGGTTGCTCATCGATAGCCGGCGGTGTCCGCGGCGCAGCGCGCCGGCAGAACGAACTCAGGGCTTCACGACCGTGGCCGCAAATGCCGGCACATGCGAGGCGAAGCCATCGAGCCAGGTGACAAGACGCGGATGGCCGTTGCGCCAGCTGCCGCCAAATCGCAAATCCCGGTATCCCAGCGCGCAGGCAAGCGCGATCTGCCCAACATCGGGGATTGCCGAGCCTATGGCGGCGGGCGGCGCCGCCTCGACGAATGCAAGCGCGCGAGCGACCTTGCCGGCCTGGTGGTCCAGCCACCTCTTTTCGTGCTTTTCCGCCGGCCGCCAGCGGCCCTCATAGACCGTCAAAATCGAGGCATCGAGAATGCCGTCGCACAGCGCCTGCAGGCGCAGCGCCGGATAGCGCCGGCCGGCCTCGCGCGGAATGACCTTGCCGCCGCCGGCCCGGTCGTCGAGATATTCGAGAATGACCCGGGAGTCATAGTAGGCGTTGCCATCCTCGGTGATCAGCACCGGGATCTTGCCGAGCGGATTTTGCCGATGCACCGGACTGTTCGGATCCGTGGTGTCCGTCGCTTCGATTTTCACATCGTCGAAGCCGAGCAGCGACAACGCGATCTGCACCTTGCGGCCGAACGGTGAAGGCCCTGCGGTCTGGAGTATCATCATGCTGTAATCATCGCACCGTAATCATCGTGACGTGTTCGTCATAGCAATATCCCCGGCGGCGCGCATCTCGGCGCGACGCCCTGTTACTAACTCGGTCGGTTGAGCGATGATCTGCGCGGAAAAGCAGGCTTCTACTTCTCCCGATCGTGCTCTAGCCGGTCACCACCAGATTGACCGCCTTGGGACCCTTGCCCTTCTTGTCCGGTTCGACGTCGAAACTGATGCGCTGACCTTCGATCAGCGATTTCAGTCCCGCGCGCTCCACGGCGGTGATGTGAACAAAGACATCGCGCCCCCCGTCGTCCGGTTTGATGAAACCATATCCACGTTCACCGTTAAAAAACTTGACCGTACCGGTCATTGCCATCGAGCAGCTCCTTCCCCGTAGTCGCTTCGCCGCCGGCCCCCACGGCGCGACGGCTTGGCTGGACATCCACACGGGCAAGGCTTTGGCCGCCTGAGGCCTCCGTCACTCCGCCGGCCCCCACAGGAGGCGGAACGTCTAAGCCAGCAACAGATAAGTTAGACACATTTTTTGCGTGTGGAAAAGTGGCAGACCACTACTAACTGCCGGGGCGCCGCTCCCGGGTCAGCCAGTCGATCACGTTGGTCGCGTCGGGCGACAAAAGCCGGCCAAGCACGGGCATGAAGCTCCGCAACTCGCCGCCGAGGGTGAATGGCGGATTGATCACAATCAGTCCCGATCCGACCAGGCCCGCTTCGCCGCGCGGCGGCCCCAGCATGAGTTCGCTGCGCAGAATGTTCGGAACGCCAAGCCTTTGCAGCCGCCGCGCCAGCGCTTCCGGCGCGACGCGATCCTTGATCGGGTACCACATCAGATAAATGCCCGTCGGCCATTTACGGTGCGCTGCAGCAAATTCCCGCGACAGCCGATCGAAATCAGCGGCCTCCTCGAAAGGCGGATCGATCAGGACCAGTCCCCGGCGCTCTTTCGGCGGCACATAAGCGCCTAGCGCGGTCCAGCCATCGATCGCCACCGCCTTGGCGCGACGGTCGCCACGAAGCGTCGCGGCGAGCAAGGCCGCCGCCTTCGGTTCAAGCTCGCACGCGATGAGGCGATCCTGCGGCCGAAGCAAGGTGCCGGCAATGAGCGGGGAGCCGGGATAGATCCGCAGCCGGCCGTCCAGGTTGAACGCCGCGACCGCGTCGAGATAAGGCGCCAGAAACGCATCCGGCATCTCGTGCCGCGCCTGCCAGACGAGTTCGATGCCTTGCCGCCATTCGCCGCTACGGCTCGGTTCGGGCGCGGTCAGATCGTAGCGCCCGGCTCCGGCGTGGGTGTCGATGACACGAAAGGCTGCGGGCTTTTGGCGCAGATGCAGGAGAATCCGCGCCATGACGCCATGCTTGTGCACGTCGGCGAAATTGCCCGCGTGGAAGGCGTGACGATAGTTCATCAACCTCCGCGCAACGGCGGCATCAACACCTGTTCCCGCCTGCAGCTGCGCCGTGCGATCTCATCGCAGTCGCGGAATTGCAAATCCTTCGACAGGCAGATCCTGACCTCGGTCAATCGCTTCCTGTCGCACTCGATCGCAAGGCCGTTCTCCGGCAAGCCGGGATTGGCTTTGATGAACGCCTCTTCGATCACGGCCGGCGTCACGCTAAGCGGCTCTTTCAGGTCGACGAATTCCGGGGGGATATTTACGGCCGCGCGCGCCTTGCGCACGGTGTCGAAATACGCCTGCGGCGCCAGTCCCGAGCAGGTCCCGTGCTTGTCCCACTCATTGTAGATCAGATGCGGCGCCGGCATCAGATCGAGCATGGAAGAAACGATGCCGCGGTACAGTCGCGGCGACGGAACCTTGCAATATTCCGGAAATCCCTTGACGTATTGCGGCCACAGCCCGTGCACCACGAAGGAATAGGGCCTCGCACCGCATTGCAGCGAGGGAGCCCCGCCGTTGTGCCGCTCGGCGGCCGCGGCGCAAAACGATGGCGACCACGACAGCGACAGTACGTAGAAGTCGAACTGGCCCGCTTCGTTCTGCCGGGCATCCTGCGAACACGCAGCGGACGCCCCGCCAACCAGCAACGCCACCGCTAAGGCCCCACGAACCGATAACCCCATCATCATCCCGCCCCTCCGAACGCAACAAACCACCCGAGAACATAGCCCACGAAACGAACAAATCAAGAACAAATGCTTCATCGGCCGCCGGGATTCCAACCTGATGCTGCTTATCTTGAGCGGCCGGTACCGCCGTTGTAGCGTTCTTAAAACTCCACTGTGTACCGCGAGAGTCGCATCACTCGCGATCGTTTCTGGTGCAGGGCACCGGCAAAATGGCCGTATACCACCTGTTCAGGAATAAAGCATTCGACCCCGAAACGATCGCCGCCATGACGAGCGCTTATGACGACGTCTGTCGCCGGCTGGGTCTAGGGGAGCGTGATAATCCGCAGGCGAACGCCATCGCCAAGAAAATCATAGAGTTCGCGCAACGCGGCGAGCGCGATCCGGTTCGCCTGCGGGAATCAGTGCTGCGGTCGTTGGAGCAATAGCCGGGCCACCCTGCTCGAGGGACTTGGCGAGCATTGCTTTCGGGGCGTGAATGGCCATGAAAACGTGCCGGCAGACCAGTTTCGGCTAAAGTTTGCCCAAGTTGATGGCTCGATGACTTGCGCTAATGCGTGCAGATCTATGCTCGGAAGCTGGGAGCGACGTAGAATGTCTGCATAGACTGGGCGACGTATACACGCGCGGACCAGAGGCTTAGGGATGAGGGGTGGGCCAATGAGATTTCTGATTGCCGGATTAGCCCTGGCTTTGATGGTGGCCACCGCGTAAGCGCAGATGGGTGCGGGTTCCCAAATGGGCGC
The DNA here is from genome assembly GCA_963850245.1 of uncultured Alphaproteobacteria bacterium. GTDB lineage: Bacteria > Pseudomonadota > Alphaproteobacteria > Rhizobiales > Xanthobacteraceae > BOG-931. The sequence continues at coordinate 67,569 of CAWKLA010000014.1, forward strand.
CGCATCGCAGGTCGGCGGCAACGCCTCGAGGTCGGCGCACGTGAGCGACGCCAAGGAAGGCGAAGCGAAGGTGAAAGCCAACGAGAAGGCCTACAACTCAGCGCTGCGGAACTTGCCGAACAAGCAATATGACCCTTGGTCGGGGGTCCGATAACCGGAACCGAAACGGCTAACGCCGCGCGGCGCGACAGGCCGGCTCGTAGGCAAAATTGCGATCGAGCCCGACGACGCAAAATTCCACGCCCCAATCCAGCCCGATGAGGCCGGTGTCTTCGGCGATCGAATAATAGATCGCGTGCCTCTCGCCGTCATTAATCACCGCCGTGCCGCTGCAAAAGCGGCGTGGAATCGCCTGCGCCGCCCATGGCAGATCGGAGGTCTGCTGGATATTCTCAATGCCGACGATCTTGAGCCTGGAATTCCAGAACCGGCTTTCCTTGCTGCTGAAGTTCTCGATGATCCGGTCGAGCGCTTTCGGATAGTCGCAGGCCGGAACGTTGCCGCTGTAACGGGGTCCGGACAGCCAGAAATTCATCTCGAAGAAGCCGGCCGCGCGCAGCTGCGACGCAGAAGCGACGCTCAAAACCAGCGCCAGCGCGAGACGCATTATCCGGCCCGACATGCCTTTAGCCCCGCGGCCCTTCTGATCCCGGTCCATGAACCACCCCGAGCAACCGTGCCGCGCCGCCGTTTACCGGTCAAGGGCGGTATTCCCGTTCAAGCAATGGTGGCGAGAGACCGTGACAAACCGGCAACGGTGGGGCCCGCTCCGTCATGGTAGTGCGCACGGCTTGTTGCGTCTGATTCGTTCGATGCTATGACAAAGCCGGCTGCGGTCTGGAGCGAGGCCGCCCGTTGGCGCGCGAACCGCTTTTCATTAGACCCGCCAACTTCTAATCTGCGCGGCGGGATTTGCGCACGGAGGGGCAAGATGCTTCGGAATCTATTGGCGGCCACGGCGCTGTTGCTGGCCCTGCTCCTGACCTGTCTGCCCTTGGGTTTTGGCACGGCCCGGGCCGGAGCGATTATTTTCGGTCCCACGCCCGGACTAACCGGAAACGATACCGGCGGCATCATTACGTATTCGCCGGATCTTGCGCTCGCCGCTTATCATGAAATCGCCGCCAACTGGTGCGCGCGCTGGGGCCGCATCTCGCATCTCACCAGCGTGCACCGCCGGTATGGCGACTATGTCGCCTTCATCTGCATCGACCATCCAGGCATCATCCACTGATCGGCGTTCTTGCTCCCCAATCGCCGGCGAAGGTTTGAACAAGCGTCAAAGCCGCGACCGCCGCAGTGTCGGCGCGCAGGATGCGCGGGCCGAGACAGAGACGAACCACGTTCGGCAGTCTCAGCAGGGCCGCCCGCTCATCGTCGGCGAAGCCGCCTTCGGGTCCGATCAACACCGCTATCGGCGAACGCGGCAGGCCGCTCAGTGCGGCCGCCGGATTGGCGACCTCGGAATCTTCATCGCAAAACACCAGAAGCCGCCCGGCATCCCTTTCGCCGATAAGCCGGGCGAGCGGAACGGGCGCCTCGATGTCCGGTAGCGAGAGGATGCCGCATTGCTCGGCGGCTTCGATGGCGTTGGCGCGCATTCGCTGCGTGTTGACGCGCGCGACCTGACCATGACGGGTGAGCACCGGCTGCAGCCGCGAGACGCCCATTTCGACCGCTTTTTGCACCATGTAGTCGAGCCGGGCGGTTTTGAGCGGAGCAAACAGATAGTGCAAATCGGCCGGCTGACTTTGCTCGCGTAATTTGGTGCCGACGTCCAAGGCGGCGGTTCGTTTGGCCAGCGCCATCGTGGCGCTCCACTCACCGTCGCGACCGTTGAAGACAAGAACCCGGCCGCCGGATTTCAGCCGCAGGACCGTTGCGAGATAGTGCGCCTGGGCGCTGTCGAGGGGCACGTTCGCGCCCTCTCCCAACGGGGCTTCAACATACAGTCGCGGACTGTGAAAATCATACCCTGGCATGGTAAACGGCCTGCAACGCGAGAGACATTGCGGCGGGGCGCCGCTTGGTTGTATCACCGTGCGCAAGTGCTTCGGTGTCGCACCCGCGTTCCGGCAGGAAGGTCTGCCGCCTTGTCGCCGAAATCAACGAGCCTTTTTATGGTGGCAATATCCGTACCCGGGAAACACGGGAAGTCGGGGAAAGGGCCTCACATGAACCGGATCTTCGCCCTGGCGCTGGCGATCCCCGCCGTCGCCGCGGCGTCCCAGACGGCGTTTGCCCAGGGTCAGGTGCAATGCGCCGCCTTCGGCCAACTCAGAACTGAGGCCGAACAAAAGGCTCTGGCCGTGCGCGCCACCATCGAACGCAAGGCCGAGCGCAAGGACATATGCGCGGCGGTGACGCGCTTCTACACAGCCGAGGCAGTCGTCCTGAAATTTCTGGAAGACAACAAGACCTGGTGCGGCATTCCCGACCAGGCCATCAAGTCTGCCAAGGAAGGTCATGAGCGCACCCTGAAATTCCGCACCGCGGCCTGTACGGAAGCGCCGGTCGCCAAACCGAGAGTGCCGACGCTGAGCGACGCCATCGGTACGCCATCCGTGGACACCGGCAACAATACCAAGACCGGTCGCGGCACCCTCAACTCCCTCAACGGCAACCCGCTGGCGCGATGAGCCCGGCGGCCGGTTCGGTCGCCGACGCGACCGGCAACTGGGTCGATACCCACGCGCCGCCCTGGACGCGTCCATACCTTCGCCTCGCGCGGCTTGATCGTCCGATCGGCTCCTGGCTGTTGCTTCTGCCGTGCTGGTGGTCGTCCGCCCTCGCCGCGGTCGCCGCCTCCAAGGCGGCGCCAAGCCTGTTGCACCTCGCGTTGTTCTTTGTCGGCGCCTTCGCCATGCGCGGCGCCGGCTGCACCTGGAACGACATCGTCGATCGCGACCTCGACGGCAGCGTCGAACGGACGCGCTCGCGTCCAATTCCTTCAGGTCAAGTCACCGTGCGTCAGGCCGCCGCGTTTCTCATCCTGCAAGCCACCGTCGGCTTCCTGGTGCTGATTTCGTTCAACATGTTCACCATTGCGCTCGGTGTCGCTTCACTGGCGATCGTCGCCGTCTATCCGTTCATGAAGCGGATCACCTACTGGCCGCAGACCGTGCTTGGGCTGGCGTTTTCGTGGGGCGCCCTGATGGGCTGGGCGGCCGCGTTTGGCCGGCTCGATGCGCCGGCCTACCTGCTCTATGCCGGCTCGATCGCCTGGGTCATCGGCTACGACACGATCTACGCGCATCAGGACCGCGACGACGACGCCCTGATCGGGATCAAATCGACGGCGCTGCTGTTCGGCGAGCGCACCAGACCGATGCTGGCGCTGTTCTACACGCTTGCCGTCATCCTCATCGGCGTGGCGGGTTTCTGGGCGGGCGGCGGGCCGGTCTTCGGCCTTGGCCTGATCGCGTTTGCCGCGCACCTTGCCTGGCAGGTGGTCCGGATAGATATCGCCGATCCCGATCTGTGCCTCGCCTTGTTCAAATCCGATCGCGACGCCGGTTTGATCCTGTTTGCCGGATTGTTGCTCGACGCGGCGTTGCTCCACGTCGTCCGGTGAGGTGTGGTCAGTTTCTCGCGATGATTTCGCGCTCGCCGCGATGAACGCGCGACGTGCTTGAAGCCACGCCCGGCCGGCGCCGCAGCAGGATTTTGGGACGTCGGCTGGCAAGGGCGCCGCGCCGCCGGCGCCGCCAGGTCGGCGCTTCGATGCGCACCGCGCCGACGCGGGCGAACGGCTCGCGCAAACTGCCGTCACGCTCGGCGACGAGAAGCGGCAGGCCGAGCACGCGGCCCCACGACTGCCACTCGGCCACGATATCGTCGCAGGCGCTGGACGAGAATAACGGCAGCGACAATGCCGGATCGCCATGCTCCAGCACGACGTCGATCGCGGTCGGCATGTCGGATTGGCTGCCGTTGAGACGAATGGCGACGCCGCGAAATGCCGTCACCGGCAAGTTCAGCGCCATGCGCATGCCGCGCACTGAACGGTGGACGACGACGTGTTCGCGATGAAGGTCGATCACCCGCCGCTGCTCGTCGGCCGCTTCGTCGGCGGTCTCGAAACGAACGGGTAGAGAGAAGGGGTCGAGCCGCGACCCGCGGCTCGACCCGGCGGCGATCCTGCCGGCTTGCATTTGACGCCTCGAACTAGCTCCCCCCGGACTGTTGCCGCCCGGTTGTCGCGACAATGCCAGAGCGCGGTCGCAATCAGCTTAAAATCCCTGGTTAAGAGGTCGTATCGGCCATGCGAATGACTCACATGATTGACGAGCCGTTGCCGGAAGGCCGCAAACGGGATGCTGGTACGACAAAGCCTGGGTTGAATAGCGCGGCCAGCAGCTACATCTTGGCCTTGTGTTCGCTTTCACCCCCGCATAAACCGGCTCTTAAATGTCTTCATCGCTTCTCGATCAATCCGATCTCACCGATCTTGCCGAACGACTTGTTAGCGCCGCCCGCCGCGCCGGCGCCGATCAGGCCGATGCGCTGGCGGTTCGCGCAGTCTCTCTGTCGATCGAGGTGCGCGACGGCGCGGTCGAGGAATCGGAGCGCTCCGAAGGTGACGATCTCGGCCTGCGCGTCATCGTCGGCCACAAGCAGGCGGTAGTTTCGACCAACGATCTCAAGAGCGACGGGTTTGATGCGCTGGCCGAGCGCGCGGTGGCGATGGCGCGCGCGGCGCCGGACGACCGCTTCGCCGGGCTGGCTGACAGCGTGCAATTGGCGCACCAGATTCCGGAACTCGACCTGATCGATCCCGATATGCCGGATGTCGGCGTGCTCGAAGCGCGCGCGCGCGAGGCCGAGGCCGCCGGGCTTGCCGTTGCGGGCGTCACTAAATCGGGCGGCGCGTCCGCCTCGGCGGGTATCGGCGGCATGGTGCTGGTGACAAGCCACGGCTTCCGCGGCTCGACGATTGCGTCGCGCCACGGGATCGCAATGACCGCGATCGCCGGCGACGGCATCGCGATGGAGCGCGACTACGATTATTCCTCGACGCTGCACGCGTCCGATCTGGAAAACGCCCAGACGATCGGGCGCCGCGCTGGCGAGCGCGCGGTCAAACGTCTCAATCCGCGCAAGGTCGCCACCCGCCGCGTGCCGGTGATTTTTGATTCCAGGATTTCCGGGTCGATCGTCGGGCACCTCGCTAGTGCCGCCAACGGCGCCTCGATCGCGCGCAAGACGAGTTTTCTGCGCGAGAAGCTCGGCGAAAAGATTTTCGCCTCCGGCATCGATATTGTTGACGATCCGCTCCGGCCGCGCGGGCTGCGCTCGCGGCCGTTCGACGCCGAAGGCGTCGCCGGCCGACGCCGCCTGCTGGTCGAGGATGGCGTGCTCAAGACGTGGATCCTCGATTGCGCAACCGCGCGCGAACTCGATCTGGAAACGACCGGTCATGCGCAACGCGGCGTTTCCTCGACGCCGTCGCCGTCGGCGAGCAACCTGCACATGGCCGCCGGCACGAAAACCCCAGAACAGTTGATCGGCGACATCGAGGACGGCTTTTTCATCACCGACATGATCGGAATGGGCGTCAATCTGGTGACTGGCGATTACAGCCGCGGCGCCTCGGGTTTCTGGATCGAGAACGGTGAACTCACCTATGCGGTCAGCGAAGTCACGATCGCCGGCCATCTCTCGGAAATCTTCGCCGGCCTCGAACCGGCGAACGATCTGGTGTTCCGCTACGGCACCAACGCGCCGACTTTGCGGATCGAGGGCATGACCGTTGCCGGCCACTGAGGCCGTCGATCTCGAAAAGCTGGCCGTGCGGCTTTCGGCCTCCGTGCGCGAGGCGGGGGCACTCGCGCTATCGATGTTCCGGGCGCCGATAAACACCTGGACCAAGGGTGAGTCTTCGCCGGTCAGCGACGCCGATATCGCCGTCGACCGGCTGCTGCGCGAGCGGCTCACGGCCGGCGAGGCGCACATCGCCTGGTTGTCGGAGGAAAGCACCGATGATTCCTCCCGGCTCGACGCGAGCCATGTGTGGATCGTCGATCCGATCGATGGCACCCGCGCCTATCTCGCAGGATCGAGCGACTGGGCTGTCTCGGCGGCGCTCACGCACGACGGGCGGCCCATCCTCGCCTGCCTCTACGCACCGGCCAGCGAGGAATTCTTCGTGGCGATCGCCGGTCGCGGCGCGACACGCAACGGCGTGGCGATCGCAACGACAGCTGGAGCGTCGCTGACGAACGCGCGCATCGCCGGGCCCAAAGGTCTGCTCAACAAGCTGGCCGCGGTCACTCCGCCGTTCGTCGTCCTGCCGCGGATACCGTCGCTGGCGCTGCGTCTTGCCCGCGTCGCACAGGGCGCCTGCGACATCGCCATCGCCGGCGGCAACAGCCACGACTGGGACCTTGCGGCGGCTGATCTTTTGGTGCACGAAGCGGGCGGCGCGCTGACGCCTGTTGGGGGCGGCGCGGTCATCTATAATCGTCCGGTCCCACGGCACGGGATGCTACTTGCGGCCGGCAAGGACCGGCACGCAACGCTTATCGAACTGTTCGGGGATGAACGCCTCGCGTCTTTCTGAAACGCACAAGCTGCGCGGAGCGAGTGTCATGTCGGACATCCCGAAAGAGCCTGCCAAGCAACTGCTTCACCTCGTTTTCGGCGGCGAGTTGCGCGACGTGGCGAGCACGGAATTCAAGAACCTCGACAAGCTTGAGGTCGTCGGCATTTTTCCGAACTATGCCAGCGCTTACGCGGCGTGGAAGGCAAAGGCGCAGGGCACCGTGGACAATGCCGAGTTGCGCTACTTCATCGTACATTTGCACCGTATCCTCGATCCGGACGCCAACCCGCCTCAGCACTAAGGAGGACGCATGCTCTCCGATCGTCCGCAAGGCGCGGAGAAGTGAACGTGAGCGATCGGCTGCCGCTCACGCTGCGGTTCTACCGGCTGGCATCGATGGCCGCAGCGCCGGCCGTCGCGCCGCGGCTGCTGGCGCGACGCGTCAGCCGCGGCAAGGAAATCCCGGCCCGTCTCGCTGAGCGCTACGGCGAGGCCAGCCTGCCGCGCCCGGCCGGCCCGATGATCTGGATTCATGGCGCCAGCGTCGGCGAAACGCTGTCGGTCATCCCGCTGGTCGAGCGGCTGCGCGCGAGGAACTTCGCCGTGCTCATGACGTCGGGCACCGTCACCTCGGCGGCACTGGCGGAGCGGCGCTTGCCCGCCGGCGCGCAGCATCAATTTATTCCGTTCGATGCGCCGCGATTTGTCGGCCGCTTCCTCGATCACTGGCGGCCCGGCCTTGCCTTGTTCGTCGAATCCGATCTTTGGCCCAACCTGATCCTGGCCTGCCGCGACCGCGGCATCCCGATGATCCTGGTCAACGGCCGCGTGTCGGAACGCTCGTTCGGCCGCTGGCGCCTGTTGCCGGAGACTATATCGGCGCTGCTGCAACGCTTCGATCTTTGCCTGGCGCAGTCGAGCGCCGACGCGGAGCGCTACGCCACGCTCGGCGCGTCGCACGTCAGCAGCACTGGCAATCTCAAGCTCGACGTGCCGGCGCCGCCGGCCGATCTTCCGGCCCTGCAGACCCTGAAGTCCCAGATCGGCGACCGGGCCGTGATCGCGGCCGCCTCCACGCACGGGGACGAGGAAAAGGACATCATCGCGGTCCATCGCCGGCTGCGCGCGAAGGTTCCGTCACTGCTGACCATCATCGCGCCCCGCCATCCCGAGCGCGGGCAGGAGATCGCCGATGCGGCGAAACTCGCCGGTCTTTCAGTCGCACTCCGCTCGCGCGGCGAGCTGCCGAAACCCGACGTCGATGTTTTCATCGCCGACACGCTGGGCGAGCTCGGCCTGATCTACCGGCTGGCGCCGATCGTGTTCATGGGCGGCTCGCTGGCGAGCCACGGCGGACAAAATCCGATCGAAGCCATCAGGCTCGGCGCCGCCGTCGTCCACGGACCCCACGTGTGGAATTTTGCTGAAATCTATGGCGCGCTCGATGCCGTTGCGGGCGCCAAGCTCATCACCGACGAGGAAGGCTTGCTGGCCTGCCTCGGCAACTGGCTGGCCGATCCGGCGGCGCGCAAGTCCGTTGCCGGCGCCGCGGCGGCGGCAGTCGAGAAACTCGGTGGCGCGCTGGAACGCACATTGACCGCGCTCGAGCCTTATCTCATGCAGCTCCAGCTCGAGCGGCGCGCGTCATAGCAGCCAGGGTCAGAGAACGGGCATGATCCATTCCGAATTCCGGTTTGCTTCGTTCGGGATCGCGGCCTGATGCGCGAGCCGGCTTTCTGGTGGCAGCCCGGTCAGGGCGGCCTGCTCAGTCCGCTCGGCGGCATCTACGGGGCGGTGGCGGCGCTGCGCATGCGCTCGAAGGGGCGCGGCGTCGGAGTGCCGGTCATTTGCATCGGCAATCCGACCGTCGGCGGCGCGGGCAAGACGCCGACCGCGCTCGCGGTGGGGCACATTCTTCTCGCCGCGCACGAGCGCCTGTTCTTCTTGAGCCGCGGCTATGGCGGGCGCCAATCCGGACCGGTTCGTGTCGATCCCGCCACGCATACGGCCGCCGCCATCGGCGACGAGCCGCTTCTGCTCGCGAGGCTGGCGCCCACCATTGTCGCACGCGATCGCGTGGCGGGCGCCGAAACGGCGAAGCGCGGCGGCGCGAGCATCATTGTCATGGACGACGGGTTTCAGAACCCGTCGCTAACCAAGGATCTCACCATCCTTGTTGTCGATGGCCGCCGCGGCATCGGCAATGGCCGGACGATACCGGCGGGCCCGTTGCGGGCGCCGCTCGAGACGCAGATTTCGGAAGCCGACGCACTTATCGTCGTGGGACGCACCGACAGCCTCGAGGCCGTGATTGAAAGGGCCCGCCGCTACAACGTCGCGATCTTCCACGCCAGGCTCGAACCCGACAAGGCCACGGTCGCTGCGTTGAGTGGACGTGGCGTATTTGCTTTTGCCGGCATCGGCGATCCGGAGAAATTCTATGCGACGCTCACGGAAGCCGGCGTCAGGATCGGCGACCGGGCGAGCTTTCCCGATCATCATCGTTACACGGCGTCAGAAGCGAAGGACCTCGTGGCGCGCGCCGACGCCGCAAACCTCGTGCTTCTGACCACGGAAAAAGACCTCGCCCGGCTCGCGGGCGAACGGCGTCTGGCGGCGCTTGCCGCGCACGCGAATGCGTTGCCGGTGCGGCTTGCGATCGATGAAGCGGAGAAGTTCCGCGATCTTGTTCTCGGTGTCCTGTCGCGGCGTGAAGGAAAGACGCCGGGCCGCTGACCGCGTAGCGGCGGATCAGGCCTTGCTGCGAGCGTAGGCAGCGGCGTGCCGCTGCAGGGCCGCTTCCGGCGACGCGTAGGCTTCCTGCAAATCCACGCTCCAGTATCTGAGCTCTTCGAGCGGGATCGGAACGCCGGTGACGGCACAGCGCACGAAAGCGCCGGGCCTCAGCACGCGAAAATCGCCGTCGAGATACTTCACTTCCGCCTCGCCGGGCATCGGCGATGAACGATCGGTGCGATTGAGCAAGGAAGTCCCTCCGTCGCTGCTGGCCAGCCCGCGCTGGGGGTAAAATAGTCGTTCCACACCCGGAAAACCATGCTACCGCCGGAAAACCCTGAGCGCGGCGGCTAAAATAGGCTGCCCTGCCCTGGATCGCCCTGGCGCTGGCGGCGACGTCTGGGCGGCAAGACGCGAGGCGCCGCGGCGGCCTGCACCTCTTCCGCCCGCGCGGCGACACGGCCGTCGGAGAATTCGATGTCGATCGGGCTGCCGGCGGTCACGGCCGCTGCCGTGCGCAGCGGGCGGCCGGCACGATCGCGCACCAGCGTGAAGCCGCGGGCCAACACGCCACGATACGAGAACGCCGCGAGCAACTGTCCGTCTCGGTCGCAACGCGCCCAGCGCACATCGAGGAAATTGTCCATGGCGCGCGCGCCGCGATCGGCCAGCACGGCGACGCGCTCGGTTTCGCGCGCGATGCGCATACGATGGGCGTTGACGTTGGCGGCGGCACTCGCCCGCAACCGATGGGCAGCGCCGGCATAGCGCTCGCGGCGGCGTTCCACCTGCATGCGCAACAGATGCGCGCTCAGCCGCCCGCCGATGCGCATGAAGGCGACGCGATGGAGATGGGCGTTGGCGCGAAGCGCCCGCGCCAATCCCGCGGCGGCATGATCGAGCCGCTGCCGCGGCAGCGCCAACACCTCGTCGGCGTCCGGGAGCGCGCGAACGGCGGAACGCACGGCGGCCCGCCGCGCCTCCTGATTGCGCAACCAGCCGGCGAGCGCACGCCGCTCCAGGCTCTGGACATCGACCGCAAGTTCGGCACGCACCGGCACCGCCATCTCGGCGGCCGCGGTCGGCGTCGGCGCGCGGCGATCGGCGGCAAAATCGATCAGCGTCACGTCGGTCTCGTGGCCGACCGCGGAGATCAGCGGGATGAGGCTGTCGGCCGCCGCGCGCACCACGATCTCTTCGTTGAACGACCAGAGATCCTCGAGCGAGCCGCCGCCGCGCGCGACAATCAGAAGGTCGGGCCGCGGCATCGGGCCGCGCTCCGGCAGCGCGTTGAACCCGGCGATCGCGGCGGCGACTTCGGCCGCCGAACCGTCGCCCTGCACTTTCACCGGCCACACCAGCACGCGACGCGGAAAACGGTCGGCGAGCCGGTGCAGGATGTCGCGGATGACTGCGCCGCTTGGTGACGTGATGACGCCGATGACGGCGGGCAGATACGGCAGGAGTTGCTTCCTTGCCTCGTCGAACAATCCCTCGGCGGTCAGTTTCCGCTTGCGCTCTTCCAGCAGCGCCATGAGCGCGCCGAGGCCGGCCGGCTCCAGCGTCTCCACGATGATCTGATACTGCGACCGGCCGGGATAGGTGGTCAGGCGGCCGGTGATGACCACTTCCAGACCGGCCTCGAGCTTGAGCTTGATCCGCGGCGTGGCGCTGCGCCAGATCACGCCCGAGATGCAGGCGCGCTCGTCCTTGAGGTCGAAATAAACATGCCCGTTGCCGTGGTAGCTCACCTTGCCAAGCTCGCCACGCACGCGCACGTAGCCGTAGGCGTCCTCGATGGTGCGCTTGAGCGCCGCCGAAAGTTCCGAGACGGTCAGTTCCGGCAGATTGAGGCGCGGTTCGTTCATGGTCGTCGTGTGATCAACCCGGCATTGTCAGAGCACGATCTGGAAAACGCCGCAGCCGGTTTTCCGGGAAGATTATGCTCAAATCTAGTCCTTCTCTCTCGACCACCGAATCAAGAGCTGCCGAATCGAGAGCTTGGGACAACTTGCGGCGTGATCTTGCACCTCCGGCCGTCCGTGCTACAGGGGCGGCGGCAACATATTTCAACCCATGAACATTCTGCTCCTCGGCTCCGGTGGACGCGAGCACGCGCTGGCCTGGAAGATGGCGGCCAGTCCGCTCACGGACCGGCTTGTCTGCGCGCCCGGCAATGCCGGTATCGCGCAAGAGGCCGAATGCGTCGCCCTCGATATCGCCGACCACAAAGCGGTGGTCGCCTACTGCCGCGACAACAGTATCGACTTCGTCGTGGTCGGGCCGGAAGTCCCGCTCTGCGCCGGCGTGGTGGATGATCTCGAAGCCGCCGGCATCATGGCGTTTGGACCGAGCCGCGCCGCCGCGCGGCTCGAAGGCTCCAAGGGCTTCACCAAGGACCTGTGCCGGTCGGCGGGCATACCCACCGCCGCCTACGAACGATTCCGCTCGGCTGATAAAGCTAAGACCTACGCGCGCGCGCAGCGGGCCCCGCTGGTCGTCAAGGCCGACGGGCTCGCCGCCGGCAAGGGCGTGATCGTGGCCGAAACGATCGCCGAGGCCGAAGCCGCCATCGACATGATGCTCGGCGGCGGTTTGGGCGAGGCCGGGGCCGAACTGGTTATCGAGGAATTTCTCACCGGCGAAGAGGCTTCGTTTTTTGCGCTCTGCGACGGCGAAACGGCGCTGCCGATGGCGTCGGCGCAGGACCACAAGCGGGCATTCGACGGCGACAAGGGACCGAATACCGGCGGCATGGGCGCCTATTCGCCGGCGCCGATCGTCGATGCGGCGATGAGCGATCGCGTCATGGCGGAAATCGTGCTGCCGACGCTTCGCGCCATGACGGCGATGGGCGCGCCGTACAAGGGCGTGCTCTACGCCGGACTGATGATCGGAGCCGACGGACCGAAGCTCATCGAATACAATGTGCGCTTTGGCGACCCGGAAACTCAGGTGCTTATGCCGCGGCTGCAATCGGACCTGGTTCCGGCGCTGCTCGCGAGCCGCGACGGCGTTCTCAAATCGCTTGATCTGCGCTGGCGGGCGGACGCCGCGCTCACCGTGGTCATGGCCGCCCGCGGCTATCCGGGGGCCTACGCGCGCGGCTCCGTCATCGCCGGCCTCGAAGACGCCGCGGCGGTCGAGGGCGTGGATATTTTCCACGCCGGCACCAAGCAAGTCGGCGGCCATATCGTCAGCGACGGCGGCCGCGTTCTCAACGTCTCGGCGCTGGGCGCAACCGTCGGCGAAGCCCGCTCGCGGGCCTATGAGGCCGTTTCCCGCATTCGCTGGCCCGAGGGTTTTTACCGGCGTGACATCGGCTGGCGTGCGGTCGAGCGGGGAGAATAAACGTGTCAACCGGGCCGGATTTTCCCTTTTGTTACCGGAAGTGATCCGGGCACGGGTTTGCGGTAAACGCTGCGTCCGCTACAGCATGGGTCCGGCGAGTCGGCGAGACGACATTAAGAGGTTCGGGCAGCCGTGCGGATTGGCATTCGCCTTGCGATTTCCGGGCTGGTTCTCTCATCGATCGTGGTGAGCGCCGTCGGCGTCCATCTGCTGTGGTGGCGGACGGCCGAAGCAAACAGCCACGCTCTCGCGGACACTATCAACCAGCAGATCGTCGCCGCGGTCGAAAAGGAACTGCTGTCGATCACCACCGAGGCCGCCGCCGCGCACACCGCGATCCGGACCTTGTTCGTGCAAAACGTCCTCGGGACCCGCGAGGCCGACAAGCGCGAGTTCGTCTTCCTGGCGCAGCTGCAGGCGCAGCCGGGGATATCGTGGGTGGCGTTCGGCTGGCCCGACGGCGGATTCTTCGCGGCGCACAAGCTCGGCGATCTGGGACTGGAAATGATGGAAATCGCGCCGGTCGACGGCGTGATCAAACGGCGCGTCGATCAGTATCAAGTGGTGGTCGGCGATATCCAGTTCGAGAAACGCCGCTTCGAACCGACCAGCTACAACGTTACCGATCAGGAATGGTACAAAAAAAGCATCCAGGCCGACGAGCCGAGCTGGTTCGAGGTCTCCACGCTTCCCGTGGGCATACGTCCGTCGATCGCCTATGCCGGACCGATCGACGTGTACCAAAAACGCCAGGGCGTGCTCGCGGTCATTATCGAAAACACGCGGCTCGCCCAATTCCTGTCGCAGCTTTCGGTTGGGAAGATGGGCGCCGCGTTCATACTCGGACGCGATGGCGCCGTCGTCGCCGCCCCCGATCCGGACGCCGACGAAGTCCACATGCAGCGGTCGGATCAGCCGCTGCTGCCGATCGCGCAAAAAGCGGTCGCGCAGGCGGGCACCTCCTACAACAGCGATCAAAAAATTGCGCACCCGATGCGGCTGGTCGCGTCAGGCGACGCTTATGCGGTCACGCTCACGCCGCTTAATTTTCCCGGCTGGACGCTCGCGACGGTGATCCCGGAAGCCGAATTCCTCGGCCCGATCGAAACGACGATCCGGCGTCTGCTGATCGGTCTCGCAATTCTTATCGCCGCCGCAGGGATTCTTTCGGCCTGGCTCGCCCGCCGCTTAATCGCCAAGCCGCTGATCACCGTCATCGACGAGCTAAAGCATGTCGAGCGGTTCGAGCTCGCGCAGGTGCAGCGCCACCCGTCGCATCTGGTCGAACTGGCCAACCTGTCGGGCGCCATCGCCGACATGGCCGGCGGGCTCGCTGCGTTTCGAAAATATATTCCCGCGGACCTGGTGCGGACGCTGGTCAGCGAGGGGATCGAGCCGAAGCCCGGCGGCGCGATGCGCACGCTGACCGTGCTGTTCGCCGATATCGCCGGCTTCACCGGCTTGTCCGAGCGGCTTGGCGATCGGATCGTCCCGCTGCTCTCGAGCTATCTCGACACCATGTCGCGCGAGATCACGGCACACGGCGGCACGATCGACAAATTCATCGGCGACGCCGTGATGGCGTTCTGGGGCGCGCCGGCGAGCAACGTCCACCATGCCGTCGATGCCTGCCGCAGCGCGCTCGCGTGCCAGCGTGCGCTGCGCGAGTCCGGACTGACCGACGACAGCGGCCGCCCGCTTGGCGTCCGGATCGGGATCAATTCGGGCGAAATGCTCGTTGGCAATATCGGCTCCGAGGTCCGGCTCAACTACACGGTGATCGGCGACGCGGTGAATGTCGCCAGCAGGCTCGAGGGCGCCAACAAGGAATACGGCACCGATATCATCATCGGCGAAGAAACACGGCGCCTGGCCGGCGATCACATTCGCGTGCGGGAGCTCGACCGGCTCATGGTCTATGGCCGCGCCGGCGGACTGGCGATCTACGAGCTGATAGGCATTGCCGAAGACGGCGCGAGTCCGCCTGACTGGATCGCGCTTTACGAGTCCGGTTTGACGGCCTATCGGGCGCGCAATTTCGCCGGCGCCATCGAGTTCTTTCGGCGCGTCCTCGCCGTACGTTCCACCGACCAGCCGGCGCAGGTCATGATCGAACGATGCAATGCGTTCATCCGATCGCCGCCCGGCGACGACTGGGAAGCGACGAACTCGATGAAAGCAAAATAGTTGAAGGCACGCATTTCACCGAGATGTGCGATGCATCACGGGCCGCACGCAAATCGACGAGAATTTTATTTGGACGCACAATCACCATCACACAATCGTGACGCTCGCGGCATCAAATAAATCGGCACTACACTCTTATTGGATCGCTCCGGCTTTGCTATCAAATCGAACGCGCCGATCCGAACTTCCAGCTTGCATCCGAGGTCTTCAGAAAGGACGCCCCATGAAATCAAGGAACAACATTGCCGCTGCCTCGATCGCCGGTTCTTTCGCCGCCGCGCTGACCATCGTTGCCACGTCGGCGGTCGCCGGGCCGAAGCCGCCGCAACCCACCATGGACAAGTGCTTCGGTATCGCGCTCAAGGGCGACAACGACTGCGCCGCGGGCGCGGGCACGACCTGCGCCGGCACTGCCGCCGCGGATTATCAGGGCAACGCCTGGAAATACGTGCCGAAAGGCACCTGCGCGACGATCAAGACGCCGACCGGCACCGGCTCGCTCGAGCCCATCAAGTCGTGAACGCAAGAAGGCGGCAGGGCGCGCACAAGCGCTCGTCGCCCACTCTTGAACAGGGTGGATGCCTGAAATGTCCGCGGCGACGGCAACGCTTCCGGCACGCGCCGGGGTCGGCTTCAAGCCGGCCCACTTCAGCGACATCATCGCTGCCCCGCAGCCGCTCGGCTTCTTCGAGGTCCACGCCGAGAATTACATGGGCGCCGGCGGGCCGCCGCATGCGCAGCTCGGCGCCTTGCGCGCACGTTACGCGCTGTCAATTCATGGCGTCGGGCTTTCGATCGGCTCGGCCGAGCCGCTCGACCGGCATCACCTCGCCCGGCTGAAAACCCTGTGCGACCGTTACCAGCCGCAGAGTTTCTCCGAGCACCTCGCCTGGTCGTCGCACCAGGGCGTCTACTTCAACGACCTGCTGCCGCTCCCCTATACGGAGCAAACACTGCGACAGGTCGTCGAGCATATCGATGAGGTGCAGACGCACCTTCGGCGCCCGATGCTGCTGGAGAATCCCTCCAGCTACGTCCGGTTCGCCGAAAGCACTATTCCCGAGACCGAGTTCCTTGCGGCAATTTCCAGACAAACCGGCTGCGGATTGCTGCTCGACGTCAACAATGTGTTTGTGTCGGCAAAAAATCACGGCACGTCGCCGCTGGAATATCTGGACGCCTTCCCGCTCGACCGGGTGATGGAAATTCACCTCGGCGGCCATCATGAGGAAACCGACGATGCCGGGGAGACGCTGCTGATCGACGCCCACGGCACGCCGGTCGCCGATCCAGTCTGGGCGCTCTACCGCCACGTCATCGCGCGCACCGGCCCGATGGCGACATTGATCGAATGGGACAACGACGTTCCAGATTGGCCGACGTTGCGCGCGGAAGCCGACGCCGCGGAGCAAATACTTGCCGCCGCCGGGCGCGCGAGCGCGGCGTGAGACAAATCATGACCTCCGGATTTCAAACAAAATTCGCGGAGGCGCTGCTCGATACGGCCCGGCCGCCGCCCGTGGATATCGTTTCGCGGCAGATGGATGGCCGGGCGCGACGCTTTGCGGTCCATCGCAACAATGTCGTCGGCCGGCCTGATGAAGACGCTCAAGAGCCGCTTTCCTGTCACTGAAAAACTCGTCGGCGAGGAATTCTTCGCCGCCATGACGCACGCCTATGTGCTGGAGCGGCCGCCGCGCAGTCCGTTGCTGGCGACATACGGCGACGATTTCGCCGACTTCATCGCCGCGTTCGAGCCGGCGCGCGAACTGGCTTATCTGGCGGATGTGGCGCGGCTCGAAGCAGCGCGGACCCGCGCCTATCACGCCGCCGATGCGACGCCGATCGAGGCGGCCCGCTTCGCAACCCTGGACGCGCAAACGGTCGGCGACGTCGCGGTCGAGTTGCTGCCCTCAGCCGAGATCGTTCGCTCGTCCCATCCGATCGTCACGATCTGGGCCATGAATACCGGCGAGCAGGACCTTGCGCCGATCGAGGACTGGAACGCGGAAGACGCGCTCGTGGTCCGCCCGCACCTCGACGTCGAAGTCCGCCTGCTGCCGCCGGGGGGCGCGGCATTCCTGCTCGCGCTTGCGGACGGTCGGCCGATCGCCGAAGCGGCGGCGGCCGGGCTTGCCGACCATGCGGAATTCGATCTTGCGCGCAATCTCGCCGGCCTTATCGGCGCGAATCTCGTGCGGCACATCGTGATAGACCCCGACAAAAGTCACCCGCGATGACCGATACTTTCGCCGCGCCGCGCCCCAAATCCGGTGTCGTGGAAGCGGCGCGTCGCGTGATCGCAGTGCTCGATGCGATTCCCGTACTGGCCGCTCGGTCTTGCCGCGCGCGTTTTCCCCGCGGCGGTGTTCTGGCAATCCGGTCAAACGAAGGTCGCCGGCTTCCACCTCAAACCCAGCGCAATCGCACTTTTCCAGAACGAGTATCAGTTGCCACTGATCGATCCGACAATCGCGGCCACCATGTCGGCCATCGCCGAACATGTATTCCCGGTTCTGCTCGTCATCGGGCTTTTGACGCGACTGTCGGCGCTGGCGCTCCTGTTCATGACGGCGGTGATCGAGATTTTCGTTTTCCCCGGCGCATGGCCGACGCATGGCGTCTGGGCAACCTGCTTCTTTCTGATCATCGCCCGCGGACCCGGCATGGTCTCGCTGGACTATCTTATCGGGCGAAGCCTGCGCTGATGCGGCATTTCACACGCTCCGTGCAACGAATATACTGAGGGCACATCCGGCCCCTTCCGAATCCTCATCCATTCGGCAATGGCGCCGCACCCGGAGCCGGAGAACATGAAGCGACGCGAGTTCATTACCCTGTTCGGCGGCACGATCCTCGGCAGCACGGCGCTGGCATGGCCGCACGCGGCGCAAGCGAACGATTCGCTGCTCGACGAGACCGTGAGCTTCACCGGCGAGATTCTTTATCTCGAATCGAAAGTGCCGGCCCTGGTCATCGGCGCGATCCGGAACGGCCAGACGGCGATCTACGGTTTCGGGCGACGCACAGATGATGTGGATGAAACGCCGAACGCCGACACGCTGCTGCGGCTCGGCTCGATCACCAAAGTGTTCACCGGCCAAGTTCTGGCAAGCCTTGCCGCTGACGGAAAGCTCGGCTTCGCCGATCCACTGACGAAATACGTTCCCAGCTTCGCTTCGAAAGCTTCCGCACGGCCAATCCGGCTGATCGACCTGGTGACCCATTCGGCCGGACTGCCCCGCGAGGTGCCGCGCGAGCCCGGTCCGCCCGACAATCCTTTCGCCACCATCACGCTTGAGGCGTTCGGCAACTGGCTGAAAACCAACCCGCTGCTGTTTGATCCGGGAACGTCCATTCTCTATTCAAATTTCGGTTTCGACCTGCTGGCGGCGGCGCTCGCGGCGGCGGCCGCAAAGCCTTATCCCGAAGTGCTCGCGGCTCGCATCACGCGACCGCTCGGGCTTGCGGACGCGACCTTCGCGCCATCGGCGGCGCAGGCGAAGCGAGTGCTGCAGGGGCACAATTTCGACGGCAAGCCCCTGCCCGACGTGCCGACCGGATCGGTCATCGTCGGTTCGGGTGGCCTTTATTCCACGCCCGCCAACCTCCTGCGCTGGCTGCAATGGCATCTCGACCGTTTCTCGCAGGACGGCGCGCAGGAACGGCTGCTTGATCACGCCGCTTACCTCTGGCGCGACGGGCTCAACGCCGTCGTCGGCATGGATGAATCGGGCCACATGGACGCCATGGGTCTCGGCTGGGTGGTGATGCGGCCCGAAGGCGACCGGCCGTTGATCCTGCAGAAGGCGGGCGGCCTGCAAGGCATTTTCTCGTATATCGCTTTCGCACCGGCGCACGACATCGGCGTCTTCGTCGCCATCAACAAGTTCGATTTTGGCGCCGGCCTCAATATGGCGAAGGTCGCGAACGATCTGATCGCCACGCTCGCGCCGCGCTGACGGAATGAGCGTGCGCTTCGGTCGCATCCCGGGCAGGCAAGGCTCTGTGAACTCCGCACAGCGATTGGTAGCATGGCCGGAATGACAACGAGTGTTCGCTGATGAAATCCGACCTCCCGGCATGGTCCGAGCCGCAGCTTTACGTTCAGACTTTCGACGCGCCGCTCGGCCGTCGCGTCATCGACACGCATATCTGGGCCGTGCGCGAGGGACTGCGCGGCGCCTCCGCCTACGACCTGTTCGACGGCTATTGCCAGCGTCTGGTTTTTCATGGCGTGCCGCTGTGGCGGGCCCACACGGCGATGGAAACCCTGCATCCGCAATGGAGCGGCTACGGCTATACGTGGCGGCGCGATCTCAACGCGATTCAGCCCGAGCAATATGCGCGCAGCGACATGCAGACGGACGAATGGCTGAAAAGCCCGATGTATGACCTGATCCGCCGGGCGCGTCTTGGAGAGCAAAATCCCGCGATGCGCCGGCACCTCGAGGCTGGCGCTGCGCAGCGCGATTTTCCGGTGCTGGAGGAATTCTTCGCGCAAGGCGCGACGGACTATCTCTCGCAGCTCTACGAATTCGGCGACGGCAGCGATCCTTCGCAGGGAACGGGGGTCATCTACTCCTTCGCGGCCGACCGGCGCGGCGGCTTCGAGGATGACGACGCGGCGCTGATACAGGCGACTTTGCCGGGGCTGTCGCTGGCCATGAAAACGAACGCCGGCCACATCATCGCCTCGGCCTTGCTGCGAACCTATCTGGGCGAAGAGCCGGGGCGGCGCGTCCACGCCGGCGCCATCGAACGCGGCTCCGTCGAGAGCATCCGTGCGGTGCTTTGGTATGCGGACATCCGCGGCTTCACGCCGGCGAGCGACGTCTCGCCCGGCCCCGTCATCATCGAACTTCTCAACAACGTCTTCGAGACCCTGACAGCCGCGCTGCGCACGCGCGGCGGTCAGGTGCTCAAATTTCTCGGCGACGGCATGCTCGCGACTCTGTCCTTCGCCGAAGCGGAACGCGGCGAGACATGCCGGCGCGCGCTGGACGCCGCCGCGGAGGCAATGCAGGGCCTCGCGGCCCTCAACGTGGCGCGGGAGGCGGCCGGGCTGTCGCCCGTGGAAGTCGACCTCGCGCTTCATGTCGGCGAAGTGCTCTACGGCAATGTCGGCGCCGTCGACCGGCTGGACTTCACTGTCATCGGGCCCGCCGTCAACGAGGTGGCGCGGATCGAGGCGCTTTGCGAGCCGCTCGGCCGCGCGGTCCTGATCTCGGCCGAGTTCGCGGCGGCACTCGGCGACACCGACAACCGCCTGGTGTCACTCGGCCATTACAGCCTGCGCGGCGTCCGTGAGACCAAGGAAATATTTGCTTTGGCGCCGGACGGCCCCGCCTGACAGGAGTCCGCCAGCATGAGCGGCAGCGACCGTCAGAACACCTATTCGGGCACCAAGGAAGTCGCCGAGCGGCTTCGCTTCGACGTTGCGCGCCTCGAAACCTATCTGCGCGCGCAGATCGAAGGGTTCGCCGGCCCGGTTACGCTGCACCAATTCAAGGGCGGCCAGTCCAATCCCACCTATCTCGTTGCCACGCCGGCGCGGCAATACGTGCTTCGCCGCAAGCCGCCGGGCAAGCTGTTGCCGTCGGCACACGCCGTCGATCGCGAATATCGCGTGATCGGCGCGTTGCACGCGCAGGGATTTCCGGTCGCCGAGCCGATCCTCTACTGCGCGGATGACGACGTCATCGGCACGGCATTCTTCCTGATGTCCCATGTCGAAGGCCGGGTGTTCTGGGAAGCGGAGATGCCAACGTCCAATCCCGCCGAACGCGCGCAAGTCTACGACGCGATGAACGCCACCTTGGCGCGGCTGCACACTTTCGATCCCGCAGCGATCGGGCTCGCGGATTACGGTCGCGGCGAAAATTATGTGGCGCGGCAGATTGAGCGCTGGTCGAAGCAATACCGCGCGTCGGAGACGGAAAAGATCGAGGACATGGAACGGCTGATGGCGTGGCTGCCGGCGCATCTGCCGCCGCCGCAACAGCCGCGTCTGGTGCATGGCGACTATCGCCTCGACAACATCATCCTGGCGCCCGACGCACCGACGATATCGGCCGTCCTCGACTGGGAACTCTCGACGCTCGGCGATCCGCTGGCGGATTTCTCCTATCATCTGATGCAGTGGCACATGCCGCCGTCGGACGCCGGCACCGGTTCGCTGGTCGGCTTTGATCTGGCCGCGCTCGGCATCCCGTCGCTCGACGATTATGTCGCCGCTTACGTGCGACGCACCGGCCTCGACCCGCGGCCGTTCCTGCCGGTGTATTCCGCCTACAATTTCTTCCGCCTCGCGGCGATCCTGCAAGGCATCGTCGGCCGGGTGCGCGACGGCACGGCGACCAGCACCGTTGCCGCGGCGAAAGCGAGCCTGGTCGGCCCGCTCGCCGCCAAGGCGTGGGAATTCGCGCGCCAGGCGGGAGCGGCTTGAGGCGGCGGCGCACATGAAAACCTTCGCGCTTGCGCTCGGTGGCGGCGGCGCGCGCGGATTGGCGCACATCGCCGTGATCGAGGCGCTCGACGAGATCGGGGTGAAACCGGTCGCCATTGCCGGCTCGTCGATCGGCGCGCTGGTCGGCGCCCCTTATGCCGCCGGCATGAGCGGCAAGGAGCTTCGCCGCTTCGTCATCGCGCTTGCTCACCACCCGGCTGAGATCAGACGCGGCCTGATGGCTGCGCGCGCCGGAAAGCTCGCCGATATCTTCTCCGGCGGCTGGAGCCAGGCGACGCAACTCGATGCCGAGAAATTCTGCGCGGCGTTCTTGCCGGAAGCGGTGCCGGCGGACTTCTCGGAGCTCAACATCCCGCTGACGGTCATGGCCACCGACCTGCACGCGCGGGCGGAAGCGCCGCTGACCTCCGGGACGCTCCGTCCCGCGCTTGCCGCCTCCATGGCCATTCCGGGCCTGTTTCGACCGGTCAGCATCGACGGCCGCATTCTCATCGACGGCGGGGCCACCAATCCGTTGCCGTTCGATCAGCTCACCGGGCGGGCCGATGTCGTCGTCGCGGTTGACGTGTTCGGCTTGCCCGAGGCGGATCGAAGCGACCTGCCGAGCGCATGGGAAAGCGTCTTCACCACGGTGCAGGTCATGGGCGGCGCTATCGTCGCCGCGAAGCTCAGCCGCGCCGCGCCCGATCTCGTCATCCGGCCGAACGTCGCGATCTTCCGGACCCTCGACTTCTACCAGGCCAGCGCCATCCTGCGGACCGCCGAGGCGGTGAAGGCCGAGGTGAAGGAGCGGCTTGGAGCTCTGCTCGGGGCTTAGCCAGGCTCTAGCGCTTGTCCTGGAAAAAGCCCTTGAGCAGCGCCGACGCTTCGGCCTCTGCCAAACCGCCATAGACTTCGGGGCGGTGATGGCATGACGGCGAAGCGAAGAATTTCACGCCGTTGTCCACCGCGCCGCCCTTCGGGTCCGGCGCCCCGAAATAGAGGCGGCGAATGCGCGCGAAAGCGACCGCGCCTGCGCACATCGCGCAAGGTTCAAGCGTGACGTAGAGGTCGCAATCCGACAGCCGCTCGGTGCCTAGCGCGGCACAGGCCGATCGGATGGCGATGATTTCGGCATGCGCCGTCGGGTCGAAGTCCGCCAGCGTGCGGTTGCCGGCGCTCGCGACCACCTTGCCGTCGCGCACGACGACGCACCCAACCGGAACCTCGCCACGACCGCCGGCCGCGCGAGCTTCCTCCAGCGCCTTTTCCATGAACGACGTCATCACCTCACCGCAGTCCCTGCCCGGCACCTTGTGCCGGACATCCACGTCTCTATACACCTCGATGGACCAAGACGTAGGCGGCCGGGACCGCCCGCCATGACGGTATCGAATCCGGAATGAACCAGCAGAACGATAGCGGCGAGAGAAGCGGCGAGCGCATCGCCAAAGTGATCGCCCGGGCAGGCCTCGCCTCGCGCCGCACCGCCGAGGAATGGGTGGCCGCCGGGCGTGTCGCCGTGAACGGCGCGGTAATCCACTCGCCCGCGCTCAACGTCACCGCGCAGGACCGCATCAGCGTCGACGGCGAGCCGTTACCGGCGCGGGAGCGCACGCGGCTGTTTCTCTACTACAAGCCGCGCGGGCTCGTGACGTCGCACGCCGACCCGCAGGGCCGGCCGACCCTCTTCGAGCGCCTGCCGAAGGAACTGCCTCGCCTCGTCAGCGTCGGCCGGCTCGACTTCAACACCGAGGGCCTCATCCTGCTCACCAATGACGGTGCGCTGGCGCGCGCGCTGGAACTGCCGGCGACCGGCTGGCTGCGCCGCTATCGCGTCCGCGCCCATGGCTCGGTCACGCAACGCACGCTCGACGAATTGCGCACCGGCGTCACTGTCGATGGCATCAAATATCGCGAGATCGAGGCGACGGTCGATCGCGTTCAGGGCGCCAATCTGTGGCTCACTTTCGCCATCCGCGAGGGCAAGAACCGCGAAGTCCGCAATGTGCTCGGCCATCTCGGCCTGACGGTCAACCGTCTCATCCGCGTATCGTTCGGACCGTTCCAGCTCGGCGAGCTTTCCGAGGGCGAGGTCGAAGAAGTGCCGACGCGGGTTCTGCGCGAGCAGCTCGGCGAGCGGCTGGTCGAGCTTTCGGGCGCGGATTTTTCGTCGCCCATTTCCGCGCCGCGACGGCCGCACGAGAGCGAAGACGCGCGGGGCGATCGGCCACGAAAGCCCGCGCGCGCCGGCCGGGACGACGCCGGGCGCGACAAACCGACCAAACAAAAAACCACACGCCCGCCCTCGGCGAGCCACGCGTGGCGGAAGCCCGAAGAAGCGCGGCCGGGAAAAAAACTGCGGCGGAAGTTTCACGGCGCGCGATACGGCGAAGAGAAGAATTCCGCCCGCCCGGACAAAGGTGGCCGGCCCGGTACGCTCACCGACCGCAAAGGGCGGCCTGTGAGCGGTCGAACGCTTCGGTCAACCGCCTGCACGAGAACCGCCACCGCGCGAAGAGCGCAAGCACAGCCGGCGTGGCCGCCGCTCTTCGCCTGATCGTGGTTCGGGACCGCGTCCACGGCATCCGCGGAGCCGCTAGTGAGAGTCGTCGGCGGACGGCTGCGCGGGCGGGCGATCGCCGGCCCCAAATCGCAAGACATCCGCCCGACCGCGGATCGTTTGCGCGAATCCCTGTTCAACATCCTCGCCCACGGGTTCGACGACCCGGTGACCGGAGCCCGCGTGCTGGACCTCTTTTCCGGCACCGGCGCGATGGGCATTGAAGCGATCTCGCGCGGCGCTGAATTCGTGCTGTTCGTCGATCAGGGTGCGGAGGCGCGTGCGCTGCTACGCGAGAACGTCGCCGCGCTCGGTCTGGGCGGCGTTTCGCGGATTTTTCGCCGCGACGCCACCCAGCTCGGCGAAGCCCATCCGGTGCCGCCCTTCTCGCTCGTCTTCCTCGATCCGCCTTACGGGCAAGGCCTCGCGGCTGCGGCGCTCGCCTCAGCCCGCGCCGGAGGCTGGTTCGCCCCGAACGCGCTGGTCGTCGTCGAGGAGGCCGCGAAGGCGCAGTTCGCTACGCCCGAGGGATTTACCGAACTCGACCGCCGCCGATACGACGACAGCGAGTTTGTTTTCCTGCGGGCAATCTAGCGCCGTCCGAACAGCCGCTCGATATCGGTGAGCTTGAGTTCGACATAGGTCGGCCGGCCGTGATTGCACTGGCCGGAATTCGGCGTGACTTCCATTTCGCGCAGGAGCGCATCCATCTCCTGCGGCTTTAATCTTCGCCCTGCCCGCACCGAGCCGTGGCAGGCCATGGTCGCCGCGACATTCATCAGGCGGCGTTCGAGCGGCAATGCCTCGTCCCACTCGCTGATGTGTTCGGCAAGATCGCGCACCAGCCCCGCGCCGTCGATCTCCCCGAGCAAAGCCGGCGTCTCGCGCAACGCCACAGCACCGGGCCCGAACGATTCAAGCACCACGCCATAGCGCGCGAGTTCCGCCGCATGATCGAGGAGACGCGCCACGTCCGCCTCGTCGAGTTCGACAATGTCCGGGATGAGCAGGATTTGCCGCGCGACGCCGGTCTTGTCGATCGCGGCCTTGAGCTTCTCGTAGACGATGCGCTCATGAGCGGCGTGCTGATCGACGATGACAAGGCCGTCGCGCGTTTGCGCCACAATGTAAGTCTCGTGCACCTGCGCCCGCGCCGCGCCGAGCGGATGATCCAGCGCTTCGGCCGCGGGCCCGACCGACCCAGCCGTCCATTGCGCGCTGCTTTCCGGCTCAAGCGAAGTGTCGAGCGCCACGGCGGGCGAACCGACAGCGAAGGCGGCTTGCGCCGCCTCGGCAAAGCCGCCCGGCGCAAACGACGACGCGCGGCGCGGATCGCCGGCCCGCATCGGCGAACGCCGCCAGTCCCAACCACGCGGCGCCGCCGGGCGAAACGAGGCGATGGTCGCGCTGCCGCCGGTGGTTGCCGCACGGCTGCCTTCACGGGCGAGCGTGGCCTTGAGCGCATGGACGATCAAGGCGCGCACCAGCCCGGCGTTGCGGAAGCGCACTTCGGTCTTGGCCGGATGCACGTTGACGTCCACTTCGCGCGCATCCAGCGTGACGAACAGGGCGACCAGCGGGTGGCGATCCCGCGGCAAATAATCGGCGTAAGCCGCGCGCACGGCGCCGACCAGAAGCTTGTCGCGCACCGGCCGGCCGTTGACGAAGAGATATTGGCCGAGCGCGTTCGCCCGGGTGAGCGTCGGCAGCGCGGCGAAGCCTTCGACGGTTACGCCCTCGCGCTCGGCGGCGATCTCGACGGCGTTGGCGCGGAATTCGGCGCCGAGAATATCGCCCAGGCGCGTGAGACGCCCGGTGGCGCCCGGAAGCGCGGCCGCGAACGTCACCGGCAGGCGTTCCTCGCCGGCGAGAGTGAAAGCGACATCGGGGCGGCTCATGGCGAGCCGGCGCACGACTTCGCGCACGGCTTCGGCCTCGGTGCGATCGAGCTTGAGAAACTTCAATCGCGCCGGCGTGGCGTAGAAGAGATCGCGCACTTCGACGCGGGTACCTCCGGCGAGCGCCGCGGGCCGCAGTTCCGACTTCGCGCCGCCGTCCACCTCGATCGACCAGGCGTGCGGTTCGCCGGCGTGCCGCGAGGCGATCGCAAGCCGCGCGACGGCTCCGATCGACGGCAGCGCCTCGCCGCGAAAGCCGAGAGTGTCGATGGCGACGAGATCCTCGTCGGCGAGCTTCGACGTGGCATGGCGCTCGACCGACAGAGACAAATCCGTCCGCGTCATGCCCTCGCCGTCATCCGCGACGCGGATGAGCCGGCGGCCGCCGCCATCGGTGAGCACGTCGATGCGGCGCGCGCCGGCATCGAGGGCGTTCTCGACGAGCTCCTTCACGACGCTGGCCGGGCGCTCCACCACCTCGCCGGCGGCGATGCGGTTGATGACGGCCTCGGTGAGCTGGCGAACGGGCATCGGCGACTCGTTGTCAGAGCCTTCGAGTCTAGCGATGCCCGCCCGACTGTGGGAGGGGGAGTTGTGGACGGCTTTTGCCGCCAAGCCGCGAATAGCGAAAGGCGGCGATGGGGCCGTCAAGCGCTATTCGGCTGCGATCGTCAGGCCGTCCAGCCGTGGTGCACGTCGAATATCCGCGCCACTTCCGAGACATGGGGCAGCTCGAAAACGCCGGGCTCGCGCAGCGCGATCCTGGTGTCCTGATATCCCGCCTGCCAATGCTCTTCCATCGCCGTCCGCGAGAACTCGAAGGTCTTTCCCGCCGTCTCGTGCTTCTGCGCCTGGTATTTCAGTTGCACGACGGTCGCGACCTTCACGCGCGCTTCCTCGGCGAGAAACCGCACCTCGGAATCTTCGCGGCAATCCTCGGGCAGTTGAGCCAGGAATCTCGACAAAGCATGCCGGAATTTCTGGGTCTTTTTGTACTGCTCGAGCGTCACATTGAGGCGGCTGGCGCTGTGAATCTCCATGGCCCGCAGGTTCGCCGACGGAATATCGAGAGGCACTTCGCCATTCGCGTCCCAGAGATCGACCTGAAAAACGAGCGCGCTGTAGCGCGGCCGATCATCGATGACGAATTGCATCGGCGAGTTCGAGACGACGCCGCCGTCCCAATAATATTCGCCATCGATTTCCGTCGGCGGAAATCCGGGCGGCAGCGACGCGCTCGCCATGACATGCGCGGACGTGATCGTCTCTCTGAGATTATCGAAATAGACCGGAGCGCCGGTGCGCACGTTGGTGGCCGCGACGCTAAAGCGTATCGGCCTGGCATTGATCAGATCAAAATCCACCAGACGCCCCAGCGTCGCCTTCAGCGGCGCGGTATCGTAGTAGCTGACCTGGTCCGGACTTTTCGCCTCGGAATTCAGCGGCGGGAACGGCCGCGGCGAGAAAAAATCGGGCGCGCCGTAGAGCATCGTGCCGAACGCGCTGACCCGGTTGGTCCAGTGCCGCGCGTGTCCATTGCCGCCGTTCCACGGATAATCCGTGAACCAGGGAAAATTCGGCACTTTGACCGGCGGCGCAGTAACCGCCTCCCAGAAGTCCCGCAGCCTCTCGACGCGGCGCTCGGGCGGATTGCCTGCAATCAGTGCACCATTGATGCCGCCGATCGAGGTGCCGCAAATCCAGTGCACGTCGATCCGCGCTTCGTGGATCGCTTGATACACGCCGGCCTGATATGCCCCGAGCGCACCGCCGCCTTGAAGAACGAGCGCCACACGCTCGAAGGGCAGAAAGCGCATTGCACCTTTCGTCATGTGTTCCAGTGAGGGCGCCTGGTTCATGGACTTCTCCTGTATTCCAGCAGATTTGTTCCCGGGATCGTCTGCCGCGGCCACCGTTGCCACTTCCTAAGGCGCGCCTAATTTATAAGCATGATTTTTGCCGGCCTTTCGCCTTCGGCGACTAAGGCCGTTACAAGGACGTTTCCCCGAAGTGGAAGTAAGCCTCCACCGCCGCATGCGCAAGCATTTGGTAGAATACAAATATTTGATCGCGTCGTGACATGGAAAATCCGGTACGTCGCAAATTGATCGCAAAGAACCGCGGCACTTGAATCGAAAGCGTCAATGATTCGATTTTGTGCACGGCTGGCGATTCTTGCGGCGGTTTTGGCGGGTGGGAGTTAATGCGGTCTTGGCCATCGCGAGGCGAGCGCAGTATGAATCGAAAACAGCGCTCGTCTCGCCGCTCTTCTCGTCCGCAAAACCATGATGTGACCCGCGTGACATCTTCAGACGGCAATTGATGTGGCCGTAAGCTCCAATCAGCAATCAGGGTTCACGTTCGTCCTTTGGTCGTCGTGTCTGGCGATGCTTGCGGTTGGCGCGAACGGCACGGCGATCATGGCTGCCCTGCCGACAATGCAGGCTCAGCTTTCCCTCACCCCTGCCGGCGTGCAGTGGGCGGTCAATGCCTACCTGCTCGCCTCGGCGGCCTGTATCGTGCTCGGCGGCCAGACAGCAGACTGGTTCGGCGCGCGGCTGGCGTCGATGGCCGGTCTCGCGCTGTTCGGCTTGGCGTCCTGCATCATCGCCATCGCCGACACGCAAACCACGCTGCTGGCCGGACGAACCCTGCAAGGCCTCGCGGCGGCGCTCGCCGTGCCGTGCACGCTCGCCGCGGTGGATGGCGGCGCGGCGCCCGAGCGCAGGGCCGAAGCGATCGGCGCCTGGACCGGGTTCTTGATGCTCGGCTTCAGCATCGGACCGCTGCTCGGCGGCGCGCTCACCCACCTCGCGGGTTGGCGCGTGATCTTCTGGCTCAACGCGCTGCTGATGCTGGTCGCTATTGCCGGCATGGCCGCCGCCGGCTCGGCGACCATGCGCGCCCACGATACGCCAGGCCGCCGCGCGGACTGGATCGGCTTCGCGCTGCTGGCGACCTTCATGGTCGCGCTGGTCTTCGGGCTGCATGAAGTGCCGCATGCAGACGCGGCACCGCTCAAGGTTGCCGGCGCGTTCGCGCTGGCGGCGGCCGGGTTCGTGCTGCTGCTGATCGTCGGAACCCGTGCCGAGGCACCCCTGGTCGATTTCAGTTTCTTCACGCGCCGCGCATTCGCGATGGGCGCGGCCATCGGCGCGCTGTCGATGTTCAGCATCTTCGGCCTGCTGCTCTACTTCAACCTCTACGCACAGAGCCCAAAGGGGCTGGGTCTCACCGCGCTGGAATCGGGCGCCTTGCTGCTGCCATTGAGCGCGGCGCTGCTTGCGCTTGCCCTGTCGGCCCCGGCCGTGGCGGCACGGTTCGGGCTGCGCAACGCCGTCACGGGCGGCATGGCGCTGATCGCCATCGCCAGTGCGATCATCGCTGCAGCCGTCATCTCGGGCAGTCTGGTCGTGCTCGGGATCGGGTTTTTCGCGACGGGCGCCGGTCTCGCGCTGCCCTATGCCTCGGCACAGCGGCTGGCGCTGTCGGCGCTTTCGCGGGCACAAGCTGGACAGGGTTCAGGCATCGTCAACGCCTGCACGTTTCTCGGCGGCAGCATCGGCGTCGCCGGCGGTGCCATCGCGTTCGCGATCGGCGGAATTCGTCGCGGTGCTGGCGATGATCGCAATAGCCGGGATTATCGGCGCCGTGTTGAGCCGCTGGATTCCAGATACGCGATAGCCGCGCGCGGGCCTAGTCGAACGCCGACCTCGCGCCGCGCAGGCGCTTGAGGCCGGCGCGATGTTTCTTCGCCTCGACGCGGCGCTCGCGCGATGCTTTTGTCGGTCTCGTCGGCCGCCGCACCCGCGGCTCGACTGCGGCGCGGCGGATCAGATCGACGAGGCGATCGAGCGCATCCTCGCGGTTACGCCCCTGCGTGCGGTGACTTTGCGCGATGATGACCAGAACGCCGTCGCGGGTGAGCCGGGTGCCGGCGAGCCGCTCTAGCCGCGTTCGCACCTTGTCTGGCAACGACGGCGATCGCCGCACGTCGAAGCGAAGCTGAACCGCGGTCGCGAGCTTGTTGACGTTCTGGCCGCCCGGACCAGAAGCGCGCACGAAGCTCTCTTCGATTTCGCGTTCGTCGATGCTGATCTGGGCGTTGACGCGGATCATGTCGCAGTCAACGTAGCACTTATCGGCCCCTGGCTGGGAGCAAACTCACGCCGGCCTCGATGCCGGTATCAATCGGCGCTGGTCGAAACCACCCCGTCGGGCCGGCCAGCCACGGTCACGAGCATGCCGCCGTCGAGCAGCCGCTTGGCCACGCGCCGCGCATCGTCGAGCGTCACCGCGTTGATCATCTCGGGCCGGCGCGAGAAGTAGTCGATGCCGAGACCATCGAGCTGCAACTGCACGAGAAGCGCCGCGATCTTGCTCGACGTATCGAGATTGAGCGCGAACGAGCCGTTGAGATAGGCCTTGGCCTTGGTCAGTTCCTCCTCGGTCGGCCCGCTGTCGGCGAGCCGCCGGATTTCCTTGCCGATGATTTCAAGCGTTTCGCTGGCGCGGTCGGCGCGCGTGGCGGTGCCGCCAAGGAGCAGCGCGGTGTGATTGAGCCATACCAGGCTGTCGGACACCGAATAAGCAAGGCCGCGCTTTTCGCGCACCTCCTGATACAGCCGTGAGGAGAACGCGCCGCCGCCGAGAATATGATTGATGAGGTAGGCGGCCATGAAATCCGGGTCCTTGCGGGCGATGCCGGGGCCACCGAACGTCACGACTGCCTGCGGGACGTCGAGCTTGACGACGACGCGCTGTCCAAGCCCGTGGGGCGAGACGTCGGCGACGGGCGTAAGCTGCGGTTGCGCGGGCAGCCCACCGAAGACGCGATCGAGCATGACCTTCACCGCCTCGGCATCGATGTCGCCGACGACGGCGATTTTCAGGTTCGAGCGCGCCAGCACCCGCCGCGTATAGTCCTTGAGATCGGCGACGGTGATGGCGGACACCGATTCCAGCGTGCCGTCCACCGGACGCCCATAGGGATGATCGGCAAATGCGGTCTTCCACCAGCGCTGGTTGGAAACCTCATTGGGGTTCGTCGTGGCGCGCCGCACGTTGGACAGCACCTGGGCGCGGATGATTTCGACATCGGACGGATCGAACCGCGGCGACGTCACCGACAGCCGCAGATAGTCGAAAGCCTCGTCGCGGTTTTCCGTCAGCGTCCGCAGCGTGCCGCGAAGCGTGTCGCGGTCGGCCTGGAAATTCAGTTCGATGGCCTTGCGCTCGAGACGCTCGTGGAAGGCCTTTGACTCGATATCGCCGGCGCCCTCGTCGAGCAGCGAGGCGACGAGGTTCGCCGTACCGCCCTTGCCCGGAGCATCCTGCACCGCGCCGCCGGCGAAGGCGAAGTCGACGGCAATCATGGGCACCGCCGGCTCGTGGACAAGCCAGGCTTCGATGCCGCCGGGACTCACAACGCGCTCGATCGTGGTCGCGGACGCCGGTTCAACAAAAAGCGGCAGCGCGAAAACCGCGGCGATTGCAGCGCCGCGGGTGAAACGCCCGAAAGTCGGGGAAATGGTGCTCATGTGTGTTTCTCCTCCGACTGCAGGCTGTTGACCAGATAACCCGTGACCGACGCCCGGCGATTGAGCCAGGTCCGAGCAGCGTCCCTCACCTGCTCGGCGGTTACGCCGCGAATGGCCTCGGGCCAGTTGCGGACCATGTCCACGGTCTCGCCGGTCGCAAGCGCCGCGCCGTACCAGCGCGCGAGCGTCGCCTGGTTGTCCTGCGCGTACACGGCTTCCGCGATCAGCCGGTTCTTGGCGAGTTCGAGTTCGTCGGCAGTAACGCCGCGCTCGCTGACGTCGGCGAGAACGCCGTCGATCGCTGTCTCGACATCGTGCAGCGTCTTTCCTGGCTTCGGCGAACCGGACACGGCGAGCTTGCCGTAGTCGAGCGCCGTCCCCGAGTAGTAGGCACCGGCTGTGAGCGCGATGCCCTGCTCGACGACGAGCGTCCGGTACAGGCGGCTGTTCGAGCCGCTGCCGAGCACGTGCGCCAGCACTTCGAGCGCTTCGCTTTCGCCGGGCTTGGCCGTTGTTCGCGCCGGCGCGAGGTAGTAGCGGCTGACGCTCGGCTGCTCAACCTTGGCGTCGGCGAGCGTGACCGTGCGCGGGGCCTCCTGAGCGGGCTCTTTCGGTCGCTGGCGCGGCGTGATCTGCGCACGCGGGGCGATCTTGCCATAAGTCTCTTCCGCGGCCGTCTTGACCTCGTCGGCGGTAACGTCGCCGGCGACGACGACAATCGCGTTGTTCGGCGTGTAGAAGCGCTTATAGAAATCCAAAGCCTCGTCGCGGTTGAGGGCTTCGATCTCGGGCCGCCAGCCGATCACCGGGCGGCCATAAGGGTGATTCAAGTAAAGCGCGGCGTCCATCTGCTCGGCGAGGCGGCTGCCGGGATTGTTGGCGACCCGCATGTTCTGCTCTTCGAGCACCACGCTGAGTTCGGGACGCACGACCTCGTTAGTGAGAACGAGGCCGGTGATGCGATCGGCCTCGAACGCCATCATCTCTTTCAGATGTTCGCGCGGCACGCGCTGATAGAAGCCGGTATAGTCGCTCGAGGTGAACGCGTTTTCCTGGCCGCCGATCGCGGCGACTTCCTGCGAAAAGGCGTTGCCCGGATGCTGCGCGGTGCCTTTGAACATGAGGTGTTCGAGAAAATGCGCCAGACCGGATTTTCCGGCCGTCTCGTCGGCGGCGCCGACCCGATACCAGATCATGTGCGTCACGACCGGAGCGCGATGATCCGGCACCACGACGACTTCAAGACCGTTGCCGAGCGTGAAGCTGGAAATCTTGGATCCTGCGGCGGCGCTGGCGGCGACCGGCAGGGCGGCGGTCAGCGCAACGGCAACGAACAGAAACTTGCGCACGAATGTGGTCTCCAGTCTGGTTTACGTCGCCCCAAAAACAACTGCATTGGCGCGCGCAGCAGACGCGGCGCCAAAATACTCCAGGTGACGGACAAAGGCTTGCGGTGAACCTGTCACCGCGCAGCTATTTTCCCGGTTGCGCCGCCGGAGCAGCAGTGGCCGGATTGGTCGGAGCCGGGTTCGCAGCAGCCGGGGTCGTAGTCGCCGGTGCGGGCTGGCTCGTGGCGGCCGGTGCGCTCCCCGCGGTCGGATTTACCGCGGTCGCCTGCTGCGTTTTCTTCTTGGTCGGGCTGATGCCGTAGGGCTGCTGCGGCGACGGCACGCGATAGCCTTCGGGCGGTTCGGTCAGGCGTTGACGAACCGGCTCGCCGGTGAATGGCGCGTACTCTTCCTTGTCGAACCAGCCGGCAGGATTATACCAGGGCTTCTTCTGGAACGGCGGGTTCGGCGTCTCCACCGCGGTTTGCGGAACGACCTCGCCCTTGTTCTTGGCCTTGGCGTGCTTGGGCTTGGGATTGCTTTGCGGCCAGTTGGCCGCCGGCGCTCCACCTTCAGCCGCCGGCGGCGGCAGATCGCGGGTCGGAGGCACCACCAGCGGCGAACGCTCGTTGTAGTTGATGTCGGTGTCGGGCTCGGTCGTGTTGCGCAGCCCTATCGTCCTCATGAACCTGTTCCAGGCTCCGCCTTCGTCATCGGCGGTCTGGGCCAGAGCCTGCGACGTATCGACACTCGCGACGGCGCCAAGCAGCGCAGCGGCCGCGACCCAACGCAGCACCGTTGCGCGCGAGCCAAGCTCAAAAGCGCCCTTGCGACTGGGATTTCGATCCTGCGGCATACCCTTACCCGAAGTACGAAACGGCACTCGCCCCGGCGATTGTTTCAATCAGGATCGGGGCGCTTTTGCGGCGTTCCGACCCGGAGCGAATCGTACAGGAGGCCCACCACCCCCGCAACGATCGCCACGTCTGCAAGGTTAAAGACGTACCAGCGGAAGCTCCAGCCGGCGGTTTGGATGTGAAAAAGCACAAAATCCATGACCCCCGGCCAGTGCAGGCGGTCGAGGGCGTTGCCGATCGCGCCGCCGATAATCAGCCCCAGCGCAACCGCCGTCAGCCGCGAGGACGCCCGCGCCAGCCAGATCCAGAGCAGCACGACGGCCGCCACCTTGAACGCCAGCAGCGCCCAGACCCCGACCGCCCCCTCCTGCCGGAACAGGCCATAACTGATGCCGGTATTCCAGGTGACGACCAGATCGATGAACGGCGTAACTGCCACCCGGCCCCGGCTTTCGAGATCAAGCGCGTAGAGCAGCCAAAACTTCGAGCCCTGATCGACGATGCCGGTGACCACGGCGGCGAAGAGGCCCAGCGCGCTCAAGGGCCCCCAGGCGTAGGGGCGTTCCGCGCCGGCTTGCGCCGCGTCCGCCATCCGCCGCCCTACTCCGCCGCCTTGCGCATGGCGTCCCATTCGCGCAACGCCTTGGCGTCGCGTGGCGTCACGTCCGGGTATTGCGGATCGCTGCCGACGGCCGGCGAAATCTTCCACGAACGGGCGCACTTGCGCCCTTCGGCGCGGCGCGGCTCGACAGCCACGCCCGCCACATCGCCGAGCCGGAACGCCTCCGGCGGCCCGTCGCCTTCGACCAGCATGGCGTCCGAAGTGATGCAGAACTCGGCGAGGTCGATCTCCGTCGCAATGCCGAACAGCTCGCGATCCGAAACGTAGACGATCGGCGCCGCTTCCAGCGAAGAACCGATCCGCTTCGCCGCGCGCTCGAGCTCCAGCGCGCCAGTCACCACCCGGCGAAGATCGCGCAGCGCGCGCCACTTTTCCGCCAGCGCATCGTTGCGCCAGCCCGCCGGCACGTCCGGAAAAGGCTCAAGATGGACCGAGGCCGCCTTTGGATCGCGCGCCAGCCACGCCTCCTCCGCGGTGAAACAAAGCATCGGAGCAAGCCACGTGACCGTGCAGCGGAACAGATGATCGAGCACGGTGAGACAGGCGCGACGCTTTACCGAAGAATACGGATCGCAATAGAGCGCGTCCTTGCGGATGTCGAAATAGAACGCCGACATGTCCACCGTCATGAAGACGTTGAGCGCGGCGAAGATCCGCTTGTAGTCGAAATCCGCGTAAGCGGAGCGGATCAGCGCATCGAGTTCGGACAGCCGGTGCAGCATAAGCCGCTCGAGATCGGGCATGTGCTCGACGGCGACGACATCCGTTGAATCGAAATGGGCGAGGTTGCCGAGCATCCAGCGCAGGGTGTTGCGCAGCTTGCGATAGGTATCGACGGTGGTCTTTAGAATCTCCGGCCCGATGCGCAGGTCGTCGCCGTAATCGGCCGCGCATACCCACATGCGCAGAATATCGGCGCCCGACTGCCTGATGACGTCCTGCGGCGCGGTGACGTTGCCCAGCGACTTCGACATTTTGCGGCCGTTCTCGTCAAGCACGAAGCCGTGGGTGAGAACGATATCGAACGGCGCGCGACCGCGCGTGCCGCACGATTCCAGCAGCGACGACTGAAACCAGCCGCGGTGCTGATCCGAGCCTTCCAGATACATCACCGTCTCGGGGCCGCCGTCGGCCTTGCGCTTGATATGCGCCAGCGCCGGGAAGCGTTTGGCGTCTTCCAGTACGAAGGCGTGCGTCGAACCGGAATCGAACCAGACGTCGAGAATGTCGTCGACCTTCTGCCAGCCCTCGCTGGCGAGCTTGCCGAGAAAGCGCTCGCGAGCGCCCGGCTGGTACCAGGCGTCGGCGCCCTCTTCCTCGAACGCATCGACAATGCGCGCGTTCACGTCGGGATCGTCGAGTGTTTCGACCGAACCGTCCGGCTTTTCCTTGACGAACACCGCAATCGGCACGCCCCAGGCGCGCTGGCGCGAGATCACCCAGTCGGGGCGGCTCTCGATCATGCCGTTGATGCGCCGCTTGCCCTGTTCGGGCACCCAGGTTGTCGCCTCGATCGCTTCCTCCGCCAGTTGGCGAAGGGTCAGGCCGTGTTTTCCGCTGCCGCTCAACAGCGCGATCGGCTCGTCCATCGCGATGAACCATTGCGGCGTATTGCGAAAGATCACCGGCTTCTTCGAGCGCCACGAATGCGGATATTGATGCTTGAGCCGGCCACGCGCGATCAGCATCCCGGCATCGACCAGGGCCTTGATCACCGCGTCGTTGGCGTCGCCCTTCTCGCCCTTGTCGGTGAGGACGCGCTTGCCGGCAAAGCCCGGCGCCTGTTCGGTAAAACGGCCGTCGGCGTCAACGGTATAGGGAATGGCGGTGTTGATGCCGCGCGCCGCCAATTCGCGTCCGTTGGCGGTCCAGACATCGAAGTCCTCGCGGCCATGGCCGGGCGCGGTGTGCACGAAGCCTGTGCCGGTGTCGTCGGTGACATGATCGCCGGCCAGCAACGGGACATTAAAGTCGTAGCCGCTGTTGAATTTGTGCAGCGGATGCCGGCAGACAAACAACGCCAGATCGTCCGCCGTGATTGTCCGGAGCCTCTTGAACGCGGTGACGCGCGCCTGCCGGAAGACGTCTATGGCCAACTTGTCGGCCAGAGCACAAAAAGGTCGCGCGGCTTCGCCCAGTTTTCGGCCGGCGCATCGACTATTTCGTAAAGGCCATACTCGATCTTCGGCGAATAACTGATGGCGCGATTGCCCGGAAGCGTCCATGGCGTCGTCGTCCAGATAACGATCGAGGCGGCGCCGAGCTGCCGGCTTTCCGCCGACGAATCTCCCGGCGGGATTGCGATCGGAAACTTCACCCAAACCGTATCCGACGTGTAGTCCTCGTATTCGACCTCGGCCTCGGCGAGCGCAGTCTTTTCCACCACCGACCACATCACCGGCTTGGAGCCGCGATACAGCGTGCCGTTCGCCGCGAATTTCATCAGCTCGCGGGCGATCTGCGCCTCGGCGAAAAAGTCCATCGTGGTGTAGGGATGCGCCCAATCGCCGACGACGCCGAGACGCATGAATTCTTCGCGCTGCACGCCGATCCAATGCTCGGCGAAGGCCCGGCATTCCCGGCGGAATTCCACCAACGCCGCCGGGTTGGAGAAATCCGGCTTCGGCTTTCCCTTGGCGCGGTAGTTCTCCTCCTCGATCTTCCATTCGATCGGCAGGCCATGACAGTCCCAGCCCGGCACGTAATTCGAGTCGAAGCCGAGCATCTGCTGGCTCCGGGTCACCACGTCCTTGAGGATCTTGTTGAGCGCGGTGCCGGCGTGGATGTTGCCGTTGGCGTAGGGCGGGCCGTCGTGAAGAATGAATCGCGGCCGGCCTTTGCGGGAGGCGCGAAGGCGGCCGTAAAGATCGATGTCGCGCCAGCGCGCGAGAATTTCCGGTTCCTTCTGCGGCAAACCGGCCCGCATCGGGAAATCGGTCGTGGGCAGGAACAGCGTTTCGCTGTAATCGCGCGCTTTTGCCGGCTTCTCGTTCATGACGCGCCTTCTAAACAAGCCGCTTGGATCGCGCAAAGGGTTCTTACCGAACGTCCTTTCGGGCCCGGAACCGGCCGCTTGGACTTGGCGTTAAGCCACTGGCCCCAAGGACGGGCACGTGGGCTGGGCATCCGGGTCGGGTAGAGGCGGTTTTGTGGAATATATCCAGGCCGAACGTGAACCGAAGCATGCGCTGATCATCAGCGATCCGCAGCCGCTTGAGAGCCTTGGCGGCGCCTGGGCGTCGCTGAGCCATGCCGCGACCATCGGCATCTTCCTGCTGCTGTTCGGGGCGTTCCTCTATCTCGGCCGCGCCATTCTTCTGCCGATCGTGCTCGCCGCGACCATCGCGCTGACGCTGGCGCCGCTGGTCAAGTTCGGCAAACGCCACGGCATCTCGCCCTGGATCACGGCGCTGCTGATCGTCCTCTTTGCGCTGGGCTTGCTTGGTTCGGCGATAACGGCGATGGCGGGTCCGGTCAGCCAGTGGATCGCCCGCGCCCCGGAAATCTGGTCGAGCATCAGGGAGAAGTTCGCCGTGCTCGAACAGCCGCTCGCGGCGGCGCATCAGCTTCAAACCGCTTTGCTCGGCGAACCGACCGCGTCCGGCATGTCGACCCCCAGCGTCGTCCTGCCCGTAGTCGCTTTCGTCACCCCAGCTGCCGGCGAGCTGCTGCTGTTTTTCGCCATGCTGGTGTTTTTTCTCGCCGGTCAGCTCGATTTGCGCCTGCGGTTCGTCTCGCTGTTCGCCGCGCGCGATTCGAAACTGCGCTTTCTGCGGATCATGAACGACATCGAAAAGAACCTCACCGGCTATCTTTTCGTCGTGACGATCATCAATGCCGGCGCTGGGCGCCGTCGTCGCGATCGGCGCGTTCCTGCTCGGCCTCCCCAACCCGGTGATGTTCGGCCTGCTGGCCGCGCTGCTGAACTATGTGCCCTATGTCGGCCCGGCGGTGATGGTCGTGGCGCTTTTCGGCGTCGGGCTTGTCACGTTTCCTTCGCTCGGGCACGCGCTGCTGGCGCCGATTGGCTTCGTCGCCCTGACCACGACCGAAGGGCATTTCATCACGCCGGCGATCGTCGGCCGCCGTATCACGCTCAATCCGCTGTTGATCCTGCTGTCGCTGGCGTTCTGGACGTGGATGTGGGGACCGGTCGGCGCATTTCTCGCCGCGCCGCTGTCCATCGTCGGCCTCGTGGTGTTCAATCACGTGTTTCCGGCGGAGGAAACCAAACTTCCGGATTGAACGGAACTTTACGGTTCCTGTATGATTGTCGCGGCATCAGCTTATCCTACCAAGTGGAGAACAGGCATGAGCACCGCGTCAACGGCTTCCCAGAATGTTCGCGACACGGTCAAGGATGCGCGCGAAGCGATGCAAAACATTCGCAACGCCGCCGCAGATTCGTCGGACGACTTCCAGAAAGACCTGCAGGCGCTGCGTGACGACTTCCAGCGCCTCGCCGATCAGATTGCAGGCATCGTCGGCGGCACCGGCGCCGCAGCGTGGCGGCGCGCGAAATCCAGCGTGGACGAAGCCGTCGCCGGCGCGCAGCAAAAAGGCAACGACGCAGCGAGCGCGGTGCGCGATGTGTCCGATCATTTCGTCGAGGCGATCGACGAATCCATCAAGACGCGGCCCTACACGACGCTGGCGGTTGTTGCCGGCATAGCGTTCCTTTTCGGGGCGGCTCTGCGCAGATAGATTAGCCTCGACAGCGGCCGCGGGCCCGAAGAGTCTTCATGCTCAAAAACTGGATGCGTGACTTTACGCTTTCGCTCCAGGCGAATAGCGGCATGACGCCCGCTTCCTTCGTCTGGCTCGCGATCGTCGCGGTCGCGTTCGTCACCGCTTTCGTTTTCCTCTGCATCGCCGGCTTCGATTGGCTGTCGGTGCAACTGGGCACCGTCTACGCCGGTCTCATCATGGCCGGCGTCTTTTTGCTGATCGCGCTGATCGGTCTGACCGTAACCGCGGTGCTGCGCCGCCGCGCCAGGGAGCGCGCCGCCCTCGAACGCGCGGCGCGCGCGCAGGCCGCCGCGGCGTCATCGTCTTCGCTCATCGACCCCAAAATCCTCGGCATCGCCCTGCAGGCGGGCCGAGCGCAAGGCTGGCAGCGTGTCGTGCCGATCGCAATTCTCGGCTTCATCGTCGCGCAATGGATTTGGGAACGCCGCAGCGGTACTGGGTCCAGCGACCAGAGTTAGGATTTTGGCGACGCATGATCTTTTCGGAAAACCGGTATCCACTTTTCCGGATCATGCTTTTTGACGCGCATGATCTTTTCGGAAAACCGGTATCCACTTTTCCGGATCATGCGCGTTAAATCGGCGGAAACGCATCGCCGGCCCGCGCCAGCGCCCCGCGCGCGAGCCGGGTATCCTCCTTCATCCCCTCCACCAGTTCGGCGACCGAGCCGAAATGCTTTTCCTCGCGGATCCAGGCGATGAAGGCGACGTCGATATTCTGGCCGTAAAGATCGCCGGAGAAATCAAACAAGAAAACCTCGAGCAGCACGACGCCGCTGTCGAACATCGGCCGGCGGCCGAAATTCGCAACGCCGTCGTAACGGCGCCCGGCGTGCGCGACGCGCACGGCGTAGACGCCGTGCCGCAATCCGCAGGCGGCATCGAGACTCAGGTTTGCCGTCGGGAAGCCGAGTTCGCGGCCGCGCTTGTCGCCGTGAACCACCTCGCCGGAGACAAACCACGGAAAGCCGAGCAGCACCGCAGCTTCGTCCGGACGCCCGGCGGCGAGCGCATCGCGGATCGGGCCCGACGATACCGGACGGCCCTCGAACTCGAACGGCGGCACCACATCCACGGTGAAGCCGTAGCGGCGGCCCTGCGCAGCGAGAAAATCGGGCGAGCCGGCGCGGTTCTTGCCGAAGTGGAAGTTGAAGCCGATCACCGCGCCGCTGATGCCGAAACGCTCGACCAGAATGCGGCTGACGAATTCCTCCGCGGTCAAATTCGCCAGCGCCGCGTCGAAGGTCAGCACGATCGCCCCGTCGAGCCCGGTCGAAGCGAGCAGCCGCAGCTTGGCGCTCTCGTCGGTCAGGCGGAACAGCGGCTCCGTGGGATTGAACAAGGCGCGCGGGTGCGGCTCGAAGGTCAATACCGCCGCCGGCTTGCCGAGGCTTCTGGCGCGATCCAGCGTGGCGGCGATCACCGCCTTGTGGCCGCGATGGACGCCGTCGAAATTGCCCATGGCGACAACCGCGCCGCGCAGCGCGCCAGCGGGCGCATTGTCGCGCACGACGTGAAAGCGTGTCGGCGTCATGGGATTCAACTGGCTAAATAAACCTGTGCGGACGTTTGTGCCGCCGCCGATACACGTCACGGAGAGGCGGCGCAAGGGTGGCGCCGCACCGCCCTCACCACGCCAGCCGACGCGTCGCGGCCTGCGGCGAAACTCCGGCACCGGCGAGCATGGCGTCGAGACGCGACAGATCCGGCGCGTCCCGCCCGCCGAAATCCTCGGCGTGGATGCCGGACACGACGAACAGGCAATCGATGCCAAACGCCGCCGCGCCTTTCAGATCGGTCCGGATCGAATCGCCGATCGCCAGCACCCGCTTGAGCGGCGGAACGCCGCCGCGAAGCATGGCGGCCTTGCCGAGCGCCGCGGTGTAGATCGGCTTGTGCGGCTTGCCGCAGTAAAGCACGTCGCCGCCGAGTGCCGCATAGGCGTCCGCCAGCGCGCCGGCGCAGTAGACGAGTTCGTCGCCGCGCTCGACCACGATATCGGGGTTGGCGCAGATCATGAACAGCGAGCGCGCGAGCATCGCCGCCAGCACGCCGCGATAGTCTTCCGGCGTTTCGCGGGTGTCGTCGAACAACCCGGTGCACACCGAATAGTCGGCGGCCTCGGCCGGCGCGAACACCGTTTCGAGCCCGGCGAAGATCGAAACGTCGCGCTGCGGCCCGAGATGAAATACCCGTTCACCCGGCCTCAACTCGACGATGCCGCGGGTGACATCGCCGGAACTCATGATGGCGTCGTAGCAATCGTGCGGCACGTCGAGGCGGTCGAGCATGCGCTGCACCGCTGCACCAGGCCGCGGTGCGTTGGTGATAAGGATTACCGTGCCGCCGCCGGCGCGAAAGCGCGCCAGCGCGTCGCAGGCTTCCGGAAAGGCGGCGACACCGTTGTGCACGACTCCCCAGACGTCGCAGAGAAGCACGTCGTAATCACGCGCGAGCGGAGCAAATCGTTCGATGATGTCTGGCAAGGCTTATTCGCGTTACAGCGCTGGTTCGCGTTACTGATGGACTAGGTTCGGCCGGCGGCCCGCGCAAGCTGGGAGATGGCGCTGGTGCGTGCGGCAGGTGCGTCGCCGCCCGGCTTGGCGGCGGCCGGCTCTTCGGCGCTCTTGCCGGGACTGCCGAATCCCCCCTCCAAAGCCTCCGCGCGCACCGGACGCGGCGGCGAAAACAGGAAGCCCTGCCCAAAGCGGACATCGTAGTCGAGCAGGTCGACCACTATCAACTCGCTCTCGATCCGCTCGGCGATGAGATCGATGCCGAAGCGGCCGAGCAGGTCGGAGAAATCCGCCGGATGAATGTTGGACGTGGCGCCGCCGACGCGGTTGAGCAACAACGCCGCCGAAGCCTTGACGAAGCGGAAACCGCGCGCCGTCAGTTCGCGCGGCTCGACCCGGAGATCGGTGAGATTGTCCATGGAGAAACGAAAGCCACGCTCGGCAATCGCGGCCAGCGCTTCATGCTCCATCGGCCCCATGTTGCGGACTGCGGACTTGCGTGAACTCGAACATCAGCGACGGCGCGAGCGCGCGGTTGGCCTCGATGAATTCCAGCAATTGCGGAAAGCCGGCATCGGTCAGCGCGCTGGCTGAAATGTTGCAGAACAGGCCGATCTCGCGGTTCTTGAGCGACAGCCGCCGCACGATCTGCACGCAGCGAAACACCGAAAGCCGGTCGAGCTTCGGCAGCAGCGAACCGGCTTCGGCATAGGGCAGGAAATCCGCCGCCACGACCATGTCGCCGCTGCCGGCATTGAGCCGCGACAGCGCCTCGTAGTAGCGCACCTTGCGCTGCGGCAAGGTCACGATCGGCTGGAGGTGAAGGTCTATGCGCTGCGCATCGATGGCGCCGCGCACGGCGGCGACGATGACATCGCTGGCGAGACCGGCGAACGCAGCGATCTGGGGTAGCGGCGGCGCGGCGGGAGCTGCCGGCTCGGCCGCCTTGACGGCGCCCGCGGCCGGAGCGGAGGGCGACGCCGGTGCAGCAATTGCGGCGCTGCGTTCGCTGCTCAGCGCCAGTTCGTGCCGGGCGACGGACTCGGCAAGCTGCCGGACCAGCCGCGAAAGCTCCTCGATCTCGGCGGCCAGCGGTTGCGCCGTCGCCGACGCCTTGTCCGCGACGCTTTCGAGCTTGCTTTCCATGGCGTTGAGGCGGCGGCCGAATTCGGCGACCTGGCGGGCGATGTCGCTCGACCCGCGGGCAAGCCCGGATACCTGATCGTTGACCTCGGCGCGGTCGGATTTGCGGCCGGCAACCGCGTTATAGATCGCCAGCGCGGTCAGGATGCCCAGCGCGCTCAGCGCCGAATCGGTGAGCGAAAAACCGAAGCTGAAAAACAGCGCAGCGCCCAGCGAGGCGGCGATGAGCACCATGCACAATGCGGTAAAAATGGCGCTGATGCGCACCATGTAGGCCCCATGGCCGAACTGATTCGCGTCCGGGCGGTATCAGTGTCCACAAGGCTTGCGCCGCCGCAAGTCCGCCCGGCCTGCGGCGGCCTAACCAGTTCAGGCCATAGCGCGAATGACGCGCCCGACCTTTTCGAATATCGCGCCGATCTCGGCCTCGCTGGCGATCAGCGGCGGCGCGATCGCCAGCGTATCGGCGGTGATCCGGATCACGAGGTCCTCGTCCTGGAAGGCCCGCTCCATCGCCTCATAGCCGCGCTCGCCAACCGCACCGGGGCGTGAGGCGAGATCGATGCCGGCCGCAAAGCCGACGGTGCGAATATCGAGGACGTTGGGCAGTCCCTTGAGCGTCATCGCCGCGTCGGCGAAGAACGGCTCAAGCCGCCGTACCCGTTCGAACAGCGTCTCGTCGCGATAGAGGTCGAGCGCCGCCAGACCCGCCGCGCAAGCCAGCGGATGAGCCGAATAGGTGTAGCCGTGGAACAGCTCGATCGTATGTTCCGGCCCCTGCATGAAGGCGTCGTACAGGCCGTCGCGGGCGATGACGCCGCCCATCGGCACGGCGCCCGAATTGACGCCCTTGGCGAAGCACAGCAGGTCCGGCGTCACGCCATAACGCTCGGCGGCGAAAGCGTGACCGAGGCGGCCGAAGCCGGTGATGACTTCATCGAAGATCAGCAGAATGCCGTATTTGTCGCAGATGGCGCGCAGCCGCTGCAGGTAGCCGTGCGGCGCCGGCAGCACGCCGGTCGAGCCGGCCATCGGCTCGACGACCACCGCGGCGATGGTCGACGCGCCGTGCAACGCGACGATGCGTTCGAGGTCGTCGGCCAGATGCGCGCCCCATTGCGGCTCGCCCCTGGTGAAGGCCTGGTGCTCGCGATTGTAGGTCGCCGGCAGGTGATCGACGCCGGTAAGAAGCGTTCCGAAGAACTTGCGATTGTTGACGATACCGCCGACCGAAATGCCGCCGAAGCCGACGCCGTGATAGCCGCGCTCGCGGCCGATCAGACGGGTGCGAGAGCCCTCGCCGCGGATGTTGTGGTAGGCGAGCGCGATCTTGAGCGCGGTATCGACCGCCTCCGAACCCGAATTGCAGAAGAACACGCGGTTGAGATCGCCCGGCGCCAGCGCGGCGACCCGGCTCGCCAGCTCGAACGCCTTGGGATGGGCGAAGTGGAAAGCGGCCGCGTAATCCAACTCGGCAGCTTGCTGCGCGATCGCGGCCACGATCGGATCGCGGTTGTGGCCGGCATTGGTGCACCACAGGCCGGCAAGCCCGTCGAGCACGGCGCGGCCGTCGGGCGTGAAATAGTGCATGCCCTTGGCGCGGGCGATGAGGCGCGGCGCGCGCTTGAACGCACGATTGGGGGTGAAGGGCACCCAAAAGGCGTCAAGGTTGTTCGGAACCTGGGCGAGCTGCGTTGTCGGGGCAGTCGTCATGCGAAAATTTCCCGGTTGTCTCCACCGCAGGCCACGCGCGACAAGGCGTCTGGCCCGCGGCCGGTCTTCCTGAAAAACCGGAGTAACAATGTAGTCCAAGTTCGAGTAGCGGTGCAGGGAAATTGCAAAACGCCGGCTTGCGAGAGCCAAGGGCCAGCCTGGCCGGCGGCCGTCGCTTGCCGCCCCTCCCCGCCGCTGCTACCAACCGCGCCATCCACTCAAGCCGAATGAAAAATCAGGCCGCCGATGGCCGACAAGCGCAAAGAAACCAACAAGCTCAAAGCCCGGTTGCCCCGCGGCCTCGCCGACCGCGGCCCGGCGGAGATCGCCGCAACGCGACGGATGATGGAAACGATCCGGCGCGTCTACGAACGCTATGGGTTCGAGCCGGTCGAGACGCCGGCGATCGAATACACCGACGCGCTCGGCAAATTCCTGCCCGATCAGGACCGGCCCAACGAAGGCGTGTTCTCGTTTCAGGACGACGACGAGCAGTGGCTGTCGCTGCGCTATGACCTG
This sequence comes from uncultured Alphaproteobacteria bacterium, assembly GCA_963850245.1. GTDB lineage: Bacteria > Pseudomonadota > Alphaproteobacteria > Rhizobiales > Xanthobacteraceae > BOG-931. Next base: position 112,282 of record CAWKLA010000014.1, read on the forward strand.
ACCGCGCCGCTGGCGCGCTACGTGGCCGAGAATTTCGACGCGCTGCCGAAACCCTACCGCTCCTATCGCGCCGGCTGGGTGTTCCGCAACGAGAAGCCGGGCCCCGGACGCTTCCGCCAGTTCATGCAGTTCGACGCCGACACGGTCGGTTCGGCGTCGCCCGCCGCCGACGCAGAAATGTGCATGATGGCCGCCGACACGATGGAGGAGTTGGGCATTCCGCGCGGCAGCTACGTGGTGAAGGTGAACAACCGAAAAGTGCTGGATGGCGTGTTGGAGTCCGTCGGACTTGCCGGCGATGAGAATGCCGGACGACGCCTCACCGTTCTGCGCGCGATCGACAAAGTCGATCGCCTTGGTTTCGATGGTGTTGCCGCCTTACTCGGTCACGGTCGCAAGGATGAGAGTGGGGATTTTACAAAGGGCGCCGGACTATCTGACAAGGCGATAACTCGAATTCTCAGCTTCACCGGGTGGGGTGAAACGGGCTCCGGAGCGAAAAGCACGCATTTCGGCGAACGAAGTGACCATCGCAAATCTTGAAGATCATGTCGAAGGCAGCGCGCTGGGAAAATCAGGCGTGGCCGAGCTAGAGGAAATTGGGACTCTCTGTCGAGCGAGCGGGTTATGGGACGTGAGCGCATCGGATCAGATCCTTCCGTCGTCCGCGGCCTCGAATACTACACCGGCCCGGTCTTCGAGGTTGAGCTGACATTCCCGACTGCGGACGGTTCGTCACGCTTCGGCTCGGTCGGCGGCGGCGGTCGCTACGACGGACTGGTGTCGCGCTTTCGCGGCGAGCCGGTGCCGGCCACCGGATTCTCCATCGGCGTATCGCGGCTCGCGGCGGCGCTGCAGCACCTCGGCAAGCTCGACGGCAAACCCGAGCCCGGCCCGGTCGTCGTCACCGTGTTCGACAAGGACCGCCTCGCCGATTACCAGAACATGGTCGCGAAATTGCGCGCCGCCGACATCCGCGCCGAACTTTATCTCGGCAACCCGCGAAAATTCGGCAGCGCAGCTGAAATACGCCGACAAGCGCAACGCGCCTTGCGTCGTCATCCAGGGTTCCGATGAGAAAGCCAAAGGCGAGGTCACGATCAAGGACCTGGTCGTCGGCGCCGAGCTGGCGAAGCTGGAAAAAGGCCGCGAGGAGCATTTGCAGAAGCAGGCAGAGGCGCAGTTCCCCGTCGCCGAGGACCAACTGGTCGAGGCCGTCCGCAAGGTGCTGGCACGCCACGGACTTTCTTAACCAACGCGCTCGTTGCCAACGCCTTGGCGCTCTACGCTGCGGCTGCGCATTAACGGCACCCGCCAATCTTCATCGAATGGCGACGCTTATCGTGCTAAAGGGCCGCAACAACAGTGCTATCGCCGCGCGTTCAAAAAATGGATTAACCATACGCCGGCGCGAATAGAAGGCGTCATGTCGAGTTTGCCTGCCAACGGTCCGGACCTGCGCGCGCAGACGCTTGTCTCGTCCTATGTGCGCGCCGGCTATGCGCAGATCGAACCGCCGATCGTGCAGCCGGCGGAGCCGTTCCTCGATCTCTCCGGCGAGGATATCCGCCGGCGCATGTTCCTCACCAGCGACCCGTCCGGGCGCGAACTCTGCCTGCGGCCCGACCTCACCATCCCGGTTTCGCGCGCCTATCTGCAGTCGCCGGCCGCCGGCAAACCGGCGGGCTTTTGTTACCTCGGCGCGGTGTTCCGCCATCGCGAAGGATCGGCCGCGGAACTCCTGCAGGCCGGCATCGAATTTTTCGGCCGCAACGACAAGGCGGCGGCCGACGCCGAAATGCTCGCGCTCGGCCTCGAGGCCACCACGGTGTACGGCTTGAACGCGCCGGAAATCCGCATCGGCGATGTCGGGCTGTTTTCCGCCTTTGTCGCCGCACTCGATCTGGCGCCGGCGTGGAAGCGCCGCCTCATCAAGGATTTCAACAGGAAGTGGTCGCTGGCGCACGATCTCGATGAACTCTCGGCCGCCAACGGACCGCCGGAATATCAGGGCGTACTGGCGGCGCTCGCCGGCTCCGATCCCAAGGCGGCGCATCACCTCGTCACCGATCTTCTGTCCATCGCCGGCATCGCCGCGGTCGGCGGCCGTTCCGTGGACGAGATCGCCGAGCGGTTTCTCGAACAGGCGGCGCTCGGCGCCGGAACGCGGTTGCCGCGCGAGACTCGCGGGCTGATCGAGCGTTTCCTCGCGGTGCGCGGCGATCCGGACGAGGCAGCAACGGAACTTCGGGCGCTCGCCGCCGATGCCAAGCTCTCGCTCGGACCGGCGCTCGATTTGTTCGAGACCCGTACCGGCTTTCTCGCCGCCCGCGGCATCGACGTGCGCGCGATCGGCTTCTCGACGGCGTTCGGACGCGGCATCGACTATTACACCGGCTTCGTGTTCGAGCTTCACTACCCTCACACCAGGGGCCCGCTCATCGCCGGCGGCCGCTACGACGGCTTGCTGACCAGGCTCGGCGCGCCGGCGCCGATCCCGGCGGTCGGGTTCGCCGCCTCGATCGAAGAACTCGCGGCATGCGCCGGCAACGCCGGAGCCGCCGCATGAGCGCGCCGCTCATCCTTGCCGTGCCGTCGAAGGGACGCCTGCAGCAGAACGCCGAGGCTTTCTTCGCGCGCTCCGGGCTGGAACTGGTCAAGCCGCGCGGCGCCCGCGACTATCGCGGCGCCATTGCCGGCTTCGACGGCGTGGAAATCGCCTATCTCTCGGCGGGCGAAATCACCGCCCAGCTTGCCCAGGGCGCCGTGCATCTCGGCGTCACCGGCGAGGATTTGGTGCGCGAGATGATCGTCGATGCCGACCGCGCATATCGTATTCATCGATCAGCTCGGATTCGGGTTTGCCAATGTCGTCGTCGCCGTGCCGCAGGCATGGATCGACGTGCGCAGCATGGCCGATCTCGACGACGTCGCCACCGCATTCCGGCTCAAGCACGAGCGCAAGATGCGGCTCGCGACCAAGTACGCCAATCTCACGCGCGCCTTCTTCACCGATCACGGCGTGGTGGATTACCGCATCGTCGAGAGTTCCGGCGCCACCGAAGGCGCACCGGCGGCCGGCACCGCCGAATTGATCGTCGACATCACCACGACCGGATCGACGCTGGCCGCCAACGGGCTGAAAGTGATCGACGACGGCGTGATCCTGCGTTCGCAGGCCAACCTCGTCGGCGCCCGCGGCGCGTCCTGGGATGCGGCGCGCCGCGAAACCGCACGGCTGTTGCTCGATCGGCTGACAGCGCAGAAGCGCGCGCATTCCTACCGCGAGGTGCGCACGCGCTTCGCCGGCATGAACGATGCGCTGCTCAATGCGGCGCGGGAAAAATTCGGCGTCGCCGCGCCGTTCGGCGGCCCCACGTCATCGGGCATGCTGACGCTGCACTGCCCGCCGAAGCACGTGCACGGGCTGGCGAGCTTCCTGCGCGAGCACGGCGCCGAGGCGGTCTCCGTCGCGGCGCTGGAATACGTCTATGCGCGCGACAATCCACTTCACGAGCGGCTGATGGCGGAGCTCGACCGGGACAACGTCACCGCCAAACCCTGAACTTCCCACGCCCCAGGGCATACAAGCCCTGAATGTTTCAGGCGTCCTGCCGCGGAGCCGCGGCCGGGGCGGGCCGCACCCGGAACACGACGAAATGCGAGATCGAAAAGTTGACCACGAAGCTCGCCAGCACGGCGAAGGCCTTGGCCAGCCACACCGGCAACGCCAGCACCTCGGCGGCGACGAGAAGCGTGGCCGTGTTGGCGACCCATCCGGCAATGCCGGACAGGACGAACGTGAAATAGGCGCGCCAGCGCAATTGGCGTCCGGATTCCGCGGCAAATGTGATCGACGAATTCATGACGTAGGAGCCGGTGACGGCGACGATCCACGAAATCGTATTGGCGGCGATCAAGGTCACCGTCGGCGTCCCGCCGCAATGGCAGACATCGGACACCGACGCGAACAGAGCCAGCGCCGACGCCGAGCGGTTGAGCACCGCGCGGGCGACGAGAAACACGCAGTAATCGACCGCCGTATTGACGAGCCCGATCAGGGCGAAGCTGATCGCCTTGAAACTGATGCCGCGATAGCTCCAGGCGGCAAGGATCCTGGCGCGGGCGCGTTCGTAGAAGGAGACGTCCGTCATTGCGGCTTTCGCATATCACGTTCGAACCGGTCCGCCAGCCCCGGTATTGGCTCGGCGGGCGGCGCGGACTGCGACGCTGCGCGCGCGACAGCGCCAGGCGATTACGGTATAAATCGGCCGCGAAGGAAAGTCCGATTGGTCAACACGGCAAACGAGCCCGCAACGTCAGGATCGCCACGCGATGGCGCCGCCGCGCGCGCGCTGCGCGGCGTTTCGCCAGCCGCCGCCCGCGGCCTCTCGATCATCGTGCCGCTTTACAACGAGGCGGCTTCGGTCGGGCGTCTGCACGCGCAACTGATCGACGTGGCGCAGACACTCGCCGCCAAATACGCGCTGACGTGCGAGGTGATCTATGTCGACGACGGCAGCAGCGATGACTCGCTCGCGGTCGCCGGCCGGCTGCCGGCAACGGCGCTCGACGTCCAGGTGGTGTCGCTGTCGCGTAATTTCGGCAAGGAGGCGGCGCTGCTTGCCGGCCTCGAACACGCGCGCCTTGGCGCGGTGCTGTTCATCGACGGCGACGGCCAGCACCCCCCTTCCCTGATCCACACGCTGGTCGGGCACTGGCTCGATGACGGCTACGACGTGGTCTACACCGCCAAGGCGCATCGCGCCGATGAATCGGCGACACGCCGGCTGCTGGTGAAGGGCTTCTATCTGCTCATCAACTGGGGTGCGCGCACCAAAATCCCCGAAGACGCCGGCGATTTCCGGCTGCTATCGCCGCGCGCCGCCGATGCACTCCGCCGCCTGCCCGAGCGCAATCGCTTCTTCAAGGGCCTGTCGAGCTGGATCGGCTTTCGCCAGATCCGTATCGACTACGAGCCGGCGCCGCGCACCGACGGCCGTACCACGTGGAATGTGCGCTCGCTGGTCGGCTTATCGATCGATGGATTGACCGCGTTTTCGGTGGCGCCGCTGCGCGTCGCGACCCTTCTCGGACTGCTGTTCGCGCTCACCGCCTTCGTCTATGGCGGCGAAATCCTCTACGAGACCTTGGCCTACGGCGCCAAAATTCCCGGCTATCCGTCGCTGTTCGTCGGCGTCATGGTGCTCGGCGGCGTCCAGCTCATCATGCTCGGCGTGGTCGGCGAATATATCGGCAAGATCCTCTACGAGATCAAAGGCCGGCCGGTCTATTTCGTCGCCGAGCACGCGGTCAAGCTGCGCGAAGAGGACAAGCAGGCCGACGACGACACCGGCACCCGCACCGCCGCCGAATAATGCGGCGGCGCGATGCCGCTCACATCACGATGACCTTGGTGCCGACTTTCACGCGGCTGTAGAGGTCGACGATGTCGTCGTTGCGCAGGCGGATGCAACCCGACGACACCTGCGTGCCGATCGTCCAGGGTTCGTTGGAGCCGTGGATGCGGTAGAGCGTCGAGCCGAGATAGAGCGCGCGCGCACCGAGCGGATTGTCAGGACCGCCAGGCATAAAGTGGGGCAAATCCGGCCGGCGCTCGATCATTTCCGCCGGCGGACGCCAATCCGGCCATTCGCGCATCGCCGAGACTTCCTTCACGCCGGCCCAGGTAAAGCCCGGCCGGCCGACGCCGATGCCGTAGCGGATAGCTTTGGCGCCCGGCACGATCAGATAGAGAAAAAAGTGCGGCGTATCGACGATGATGGTCCCCGGCGTCGCTTCGCCGCGATATTCGACGAGCTGCCGATCGTAGCGGGGATCGGCGTTCGGACGCGACATGTCGCCGTATGACGAGGGCGCGTAAGCGGGCGCCGGATAGCCAAAGGCCACCTGCTGCGGCCGCGGCTGGGCCTGCTGCTGATACTGCGCGGCGGGCGCAGAAGCGCCCTGCACCGAACCAGTCCGGTCGCCGATGAACGCCGAGAGGAAACCCCGCGCCTGTTGGGGTTGAGCCGAGGCGTAGGCTTGCTGTCCGGATGCGGACGGCTGCGCCGGCGGTGCCCGGTAGCTCGGCGCAACTGGCTGTGCCGCCGCCGGCTGTGCAGGCTGCTGATAATAGGCAGGCTGCGCAACTTGCTGGGGGCGCGCCTGCGGCACGGGTTGCTGCTGATAGTAGGCAGGCGCCGACTGCTGCATCCGCGCCTGCGGCGCGGGCTGCGGCGGATAGTAGGCAGGCGCCGGCTGCTGTTGACGCACCTGCGACCCCGCCGGCAACCGATAGCCCGGCGGCAATTGATAGTAAGCCGGCTGCTGCTGTTGCGGCCGCCCCTGCGGTGCAGGCGGTTGCTGATAGTAAGCCTGCGACGGCATTCGCACGCGGGCGTGGGGGGCGGGCGTTTGTTGATCCGTGGCCGCCGGAGCATCGGGCGGCTGATAATAGGGTGACGCTGCCTGGTAGGCCGGCGGCGGCGGGTCGTATGTCGGCGCCGGCTGGTAGGCCCGCCCGATCACCCTCTGCCCGGTTTCATCGATGAAGCCGCCTTCGTCATAGGCGATTTGCCAGTCGCTATCGACCGGACCCGCGAGGGCCGGCAACGGAGCCAAAGCCGAAACGGCGCAGGCCGCCGTGGCTGACATGAACAGGGCAGAGACGATGGTACGCCGCATGAGCGAACTCGTGCTTTCACTAAGAATCACGCCGCGCCACATCGGCCGGCGTGATGAGTACATGCGTAAAACTAGACTTCTTGGTTAATTTTTTGCCGCGCGCCTCGGACGAGCGCTTCTTTGCAGTTTGTTCATCAAGTTACGGTTTATTTTGTGTAAACGAGCCGGCCACGGCCTTAACCGCTCATCAACCAACACATCGCCAGCGGTCTGCCGGAAACACCGGCGGTCGCCGTCGCTTCGCGCGGCCACCGTCCCTCTTCGGGACGATCCGAGCCGGTCTCACAGGTCGAGGTTGATTTTTTTGTTCGCCGGACAGCACCGACCGACCGGTTCGATCGCGGCGCTACACTCTAATGCGCCTTGCGCGCCGTGCCTTCCGCTCCGCAGCGAACATAGACGCTGGTGCCATAGCGGTTCTGCACTTCCGGATTGGTCCAGCGCAGGATCATGACGCGGCCGTCGAACGAGACGACCTCGCGATCCTGCGGGCCGCCGGGCGGTCCGGGCGGGCCGAGAAAATTTCTGCCGCCGGGAGAGCCCTTGAGAAACAGCTCCTGCAACTGCGCGCTGTCGGCCAGATACATCATGATGCCGCCGCCAGGGCCGCGGTTGATCACCACCGGCTGACCGCACTGACCGCGAGCTGCCGCTTCGGTGCGGGCGCGATCGGTATCGTTATGGTACGCGCCGTAGCCCCAGCGACCGACGACTTCGTCAGACTTGATGGTGGACGGCACTTCCGGCATCGGAGGCGGCGTCTCGACGGCGGGAGGCGCATTCTGCGCACATGCGGCAAGCATCAGCGCCAACGCGGCGAGCCCCGCAAACGTCCGCACCCCACGCCGCCACCCACCCATGAACGCTCCCCTCGAACTTCCGGCCGCGCGAAGCTGCGAACTCAAGTCACCCAGAACGACGATGCCAGCCAATTCTTGCCAAACACTTGGTTCGGAAAGCACTTGGTTGGGAAAGCACTTGGTCCGAATAGCATTTGGCTCGAACAGCACTCGGCTCGAATAGCACTTGTCTCGAACAAATGCCCGATTTCTTGGCCGGCATCGTGACGGGTTTTGCGGTTTTGGGCTAGACCTGCGGGAACCCCGCCAAATCCCGCCGCCCGTGCGCGCTTCGGCGGCTGGCGCCGCTTGACAGGTCCGGGCCCAGACCTTATGTCCGGGCGGCTTGTGGCACTCAGTCTACAAGAGTGCCAAGGCTCTGTAATTCAAAGACTTTTCACAAACGGCAAGCCGCAGCAAAGCGGCGATGAGGGTGATCATGGCGAAGCTCAAGTTCCGTCCGCTGCATGACCGTGTTGTCGTCAAACGCATCGAAGCCGAGGCAAAATCCAAAGGCGGCATCATCATTCCAGACACCGCGAAGGAAAAGCCGCAGGAGGGCGAAATCGTCGCCGTCGGTCCGGGCGGCCGCGACGAAAGCGGCAAGCTCATCGTCATGGGCGTGAAGGCCGGTGATCGCGTGCTGTTCGGGAAATGGTCCGGCACCGAAGTCAAGCTCGAGGGCGACGACCTTCTCATCATGAAGGAGTCGGACATCATGGGCGTGATCGACTAAAAGCAAAATCCCAAGGAGCAAACAGAAAATGTCCGCGAAAGATGTAAGATTTTCCACCGACGCGCGCGATCGCATGCTGCGCGGCGTCGAAACCCTCGCCAACGCCGTCAAGGTGACGCTCGGCCCGAAGGGCCGCAACGTCGTCATCGACAAGAGCTTCGGCGCTCCCCGCATCACCAAGGACGGCGTCACCGTCGCCAAGGAGATCGAGCTCGAAGACAAGTTCGAGAACATGGGCGCGCAGATGGTGCGCGAAGTCGCCTCGAAGACCAACGACGAGGCCGGCGACGGCACCACGACGGCGACCGTGCTCGCCGCAGCGATCGTCAAGGAAGGCGCCAAGTCGGTAGCCGCCGGCATGAACCCGATGGATCTCAAGCGCGGCATCGATCTCGCCGTCAACGCCGTCGTCGCCGACATCAAGAAGCGCGCGAAGAAGGTCGGCTCGTCGTCAGAGGTGGCGCAAGTCGGCACCATCTCCTCCAACGGCGACTCGACCATCGGCAAGATGATCGCCGAGGCGATGCAGAAGGTCGGCAACGAAGGCGTCATCACGGTCGAAGAGGCCAAGGCGCTCGAAACCGACGTCGAGATCGTCGAGGGCATGCAGTTCGATCGCGGCTACCTGTCGCCCTACTTCATCACCAACGCCGAGAAGATGCTCGCGGAGCTCGAGGACGCTTACGTGCTGCTGCACGAAAAGAAGCTGCCCGGACTCCAGGCGCTGCTCCCGGTCCTCGAGGCGGTCGTGCAGGCGGGCAAGCCGCTGCTGATCATCGCCGAGGACGTCGAGGGCGAAGCGCTGGCGACGCTTGTCGTCAACAAGCTGCGCGGCGGCCTCAAGGTCGCGGCGGTCAAGGCGCCGGGCTTCGGCGATCGCCGCAAGGCCATGCTCGAGGACATCGCGGTGCTGACCGGCGGCCAGCTCATCTCCGAAGACCTCGGCATCAAGCTCGAAAACGTCACGGTGGCGATGCTCGGCCGCGCCAAGAAGGTGGTGATCGAGAAGGAGAAGACCACCATCGTCGACGGCGCCGGCAAGAAGAAGGACATCGAAGGCCGCGTGCAGCAGATCAAGTCGCAGATCGAGGAAACCACTTCGGACTACGACCGCGAGAAGCTGCAGGAACGGCTTGCCAAGCTCGCGGGCGGCGTCGCGGTGATCCGCGTCGGTGGCGCCACCGAGGTCGAGGTCAAGGAAAAGAAGGATCGCGTCGAGGACGCGCTCAACGCCACCCGCGCCGCGGTGCAGGAAGGTATCGTGCCAGGCGGCGGTGTCGCGCTGCTGCGCGCCAAGAAAGCCGTCGGCAAGCTGTCGCACGACAATGCCGACGTTCAGGCCGGCATCAACATCGTCCTCAAGGCGATCGAGATGCCACTGCGCCAGATCGCCGAGAATTCCGGCGTCGAAGGCTCGATCGTGGTCAACAACATCCTCGAGCACAAGTCGGAGACTTACGGCTTCGACGCGCAGAACGAGGAATACGTCGACATGCTCGATAAGGGCATTGTCGATCCCGCCAAGGTCGTGCGCGCGGCGTTGCAGGACGCGGCTTCCGTCGCCGGCCTCCTGGTCACGACCGAAGCGATGGTCGCCGAGTTGCCGAAGGAGCAGCCGGCGATGCCGGCAATGCCGCCCGGTGGCGGCATGGGCGGGATGGGCTTCTAGTCCGTCAGCTTCGAACGACGAAACGGGGTTGCAATCCCGTCATGGATGCAAAGGGCGCGGTGCAGACCGCGCCCTTTTTCATCTGTTGCCGCGGCCACTCGCGGCGTAGTTTTGCGGTTCCACGCCAGCCGGAGCGACGATGACCACCACCACGACCGCGGACCCGTTCGTGAAATTCAAGGCCGCCCAGCGCGAAGCCTGGGCGGTGTTCGCTCCCGTCGAGATTTCCACCACCATTCCGGCAGCGGAATTGGTGAAGTTCGCGCAGGTGAAACCGGGCCAGAAGGTGCTCGACGTCGGCTGTGGAACCGGCGTCGTTGCGGTGACCGCCGCGTGCCGTGGCGCCAGCGCCAGCGGCCTCGATCTGTCTCCGGTTCTGCTGGAACGCGCGCGGCACAATGCCCGCGTCGCCGAGGTCGATATCGAATTCGTTGAAGGCGATGCCGAGGCGCTTCCCTATCCGGATGCGTCATTCGACGTCGTGCTCAGCCAATTCGGCCACATCTTCGCGCCGCGCCCGGCAGTCGCCCTGAAAGAAATGCTTCGGGTGCTCAAGCCCGGCGGGCGCGTTGCATTCTCGACCTGGCCGCCCGAGTATTTTACGGGGCGCATGTTCACATTCATCGCCGGCTATTTGCCGCCGCCACCGCCGGGAACGGAGCTGGCGGCACCGCCGGCTTTGTGGGGCGATCCCGACATCGTCCGCGAACGACTGGGGACGTCTCGCGACCGACGTGGCCTTCGAACGCAGCGAGATGGTCATGGGCGCGCTCAGTCTCCACCACTTCCGTGTCGCGCAGGAGAAGACGATCGGCCCGTTGACCAGGATCGTCGCGTCATTGCAGAACGAGCCGGCGAAGCTCGCGCAGTTGCGCGCCGATTTCGAGACGATGGCCCGCGAAATTTATAGCGACAACACGATCCGCATGCCGTTCCTGATGACGCGCGCGACCAAGGCGTAGCGCGCCGGACCGTTGTCAGTTCGTCATCAGCCGGAAGCGCAAGGTCGAAGCGCCGCGAAGCTCGATCACATCGCCGCTCCGCCGCCAATTCGTCACCTGCGCGATTGCCGCCAGCAGGTTTTCATCGCCGGTTTGCCGCTCCGGCGCGCAGGACGCCGGCTGCGGCGGTCCCGGCACGATGCTGATCGTGTCGTTGCTGACACTGGCCTGGCCGTGCAGGCGCGCGCACCAAAGATCGATCGAGGCTGCGCCGTTCTCCTCTATCTCGAGTATCGGCATCCGCTTCGAACCGGGCATCGGCGTTGCGTCGAGGATCATCTCGCGGCCGAACGGAAAGCCCCGGTCGTTCGCGGCGGCTGGCCCAAGCCAGGCGCCGATTGACAACCAAACCAGAAAACCGACGCAACGCCACCCAATCATCGTCTTCTCCGCCGGAATGTCCGGTCACTCAAGAAATGCACAGGCAGAACGGGCAATCATAGACCATACCCACCGGCGGCTGGTCGAGGATTCTCGTGTCAGAGTTATCGGGCGCATTCGTCAATGCGCGATCATGCCGGTGAAGACGTAGGCTTGCAGCATCACCAGACCGCCGACGAGACAGGCGAGCGCGATCGAGTGGAAGAACACGAAGCGCAGGATCGAGCCTTCGTGGCCGAACCAGTTGGTCGCGGTCGAGGCGACGACGATCGACTGCGCGTCGATCATCTTGCCCATGACGCCGCCTGAGGAGTTGGCGGCCGCCATGAGAACCGGCGGCAGCCCGAGCTGTTCGGAGGTGATTTTCTGCAGGCCGCCGAACAGCACGTTGGACGCCGTGTCGGACCCGGTGAGCGCGACGCCGAGCCAGCCGAGCAGCGTGCCAAAAAACGGATACAGCACGCCCGCGCCGGCGAATGCCAGCCCGAGGGTGGCGTCGATGCCGGAATACCGCGTCAAGGTGCCGATCGCGAGCATTGCCGAAATGGTGATCAGCGAATAGGCGCAAACCTTGATGGTGCGGCCGTATTCGACGATGAGTTTCACCGGCGAGAACCTCATGACGAAGCCGGAGATAATCGCCGCCAGCAGCATGCCGGAACCGGTGAACGACAGATAAGTGAAGGCGAACACCGCGCCCTCCGACGCCGGCTTCGCCACCACCGGCGGCACTTTCCGCACCAGGTTATGCAGACCGTCGACCGGATAGTTCCAGGTGAAGATCGGGTTGACCACGCTTTTGAACCACCCGGTGCCCCAGATCAGCAGGATCACGCAGACGATGATCCACGGCAGCAGCGCGCGCCAAATGTCGGCGCTGCTCGGCGTAACGGTCTTCGCCGCCGGCGGCGGCATGTCAGTGGCGGAATCGTCGCGGCTGCGCAATGCCGGCGACAGCCACAATTCCTTCGGCTGCCAGATCCTCAAGAACCCGATGAGGCAGGCCATCGAAATCAGCGAAGCGCCGACATCGACGATCCAGGGATTGACGAAATTCGAGATCAGGTATTGCGGGATCGCAAACGACAGGCCGCAGACCAGAATCGCGGGCCAGATCTGCCGCATGCCGCGGAAGCCGGCGAACGCCCAGATCAGCCAGAATGGAACGATCACCGAAAAGAACGGCAACTGCCGCCCGACCATGGCGCCCAGCACATACGGATCCAGTCCGGTGACGCTGGCCAGTCCGGCGATCGGCGTACCGAGTGCGCCAAATGCGACCGGCGCGGTGTTGGCGATCAGCGAAAGCCCGGACGCCGCAAGCGGCGAGAAACCAAGCCCGATCAGAATTGCGCCGGTCACCGCGACCGGCGTGCCGAAACCGGAAGCGCCTTCGAAGAACGCGCCAAAGGCAAAGGCGATCAACAACAACTGCAGCCGCCGGTCGCGCGTGACCCCGCCGATGGCCTGGGACAATGTGGCGAACGCGCCGGTCGCGACCGTGAGGCGATAAAGAAAGATCACGTTGAGGACGATCCAGCCGATCGGGAAAAAACCCACGACGGCGCCGAGCACCGCGGCGCGCAGCGCCAGGCCGGCCGGCATCGTGAACAGGAAAATCGCGACCAGGATCGCGACGACCAGCGCAATCACGGCGGCGAGATACGCCTGCACCCTGCCCGACGCGATCAGGACGAGCAACGAGACAACCGGCAACGCGGCCGCAAGTGTCGAGAGGACAGGATTGCCGAACGGATCGTAGACCTGGCTCCACATGAAAGGCGTCTCCCCTGAAACTTCGCCGTCATTACCTGACGGGCCGTTCTGCATTTTTTGGAAATTGCTTCCGAAACTTCCGCCCCACGAGGTAATTGGTTACGTCGAGTTAACGCGACAAATCGAGCCGTCCCGCTATGTTATTGTGGAAAAGCAGGGCCGCGAAAAGCCCTAAATTGCGTGATGGCATGGTTTGCTTCTTGCTTCGCGCGCGACTCGCTGGACTGTGATTCGCTTGTCTCCGCCAGTGGAAAGGGCGCCTAATTGACCGGAGGTCTTCGTTGAAAGGCTTTGCTTCGACGGTCGCGGCGATCTGGCGATTATCCGTTCCCTACTTCAACTCGGAGGACCGCTGGCCCGGCCGCATCCTGCTTGCGGGCGTACTCGCGGTCGAGCTTTCGCTGGTGGCGGCGCAGGTCATCCTGAACCAGTGGTACAATCGTTTCTACAACACATTGCAGGATCGCGATTGGAACGCCTTCGTCAGCGCCATCGTGTTCTTTTGCGTGCTGGCCGCGATCTACACGGTGCTGGCCGTTTATCAGACCTACCTGAATCAGTGGCTGCAAATCCGCTGGCGAAGCTGGATGACACAGACCTACATGCGGCAGTGGCTCGACTCTGCCAACCACTATCGCATGCAGCTTCTCGGGGATTCCGCCGACAATCCGGACCAGCGCATCGCCGACGACCTGCGGATGTTCGTGGACTACACGCTGACGATCGGCACCGGCGTCCTGAATTCGATCGTCAGTTTTTGTTCGTTCGTCGTCATTCTGTGGATTCTTTCCGAAGAGGCTCCGCTGCATCTGTTCGGCGCGGCCTTCGCGATCCCCGGGTATCTGGTGTGGGCCGCGCTGATTTACGCCATCCTCGGCAGCGTGATCACCCATGTGATCGGCTGGCAACTTGTCCCGCTCAACTTTCAGCAGCAACGCTACGAGGCCGACTTCCGCTTCAATCTCGTGCGCACGCGCGAGAACGCGGAACAGATTGCCGCGTTGCGCGGCGAAGCCGCCGAGCGCGAACGTCACGACAGCCGTTTCGGTCGTGTGGTGGACAACTGGCTTGCCGTCATGCAGCGCCAGAAGAAGCTCCTGTTTTTCACGCAGAGCTTTTCGCAAGCCGCCGTGATCTTCCCCTACATTATGGTCGCGCCGGTCTATTTTGCCGGCGCGATGCAGCTCGGCGGTCTGATGCAGACCGTGTCTGCGTTCAAGAGCGTGAATGAAGCGCTGTCGTATTTCATCACGGCATATCGCAGCATCGCGGAATGGGCGGCGATCGTACAGCGGCTGTCCGGATTCCAGGATGCGATCAAGGCAGGCCACGCGGCGGCGGAAACCCCGCCGGTCGTAGAAGTCGTTCGCCGCGCCGGCGCCGCTTTCTCAACCGACGGCCTCGACGTCCGGCTGCCTGACGGCAAGCCCGTTATTACCGCCGATCATGTCGTATTTCCCGCCGGATCGCGCGTCCTCGTCACCGGACCTTCCGGCGCCGGCAAATCGACGCTGTTCCGCGCTATTGCCGGCATCTGGCCGTTCGGCTCGGGCCGCGTTACCGTGCCCGCCGACGCCAGGGTCATGCTGGTACCGCAACGCCCCTATTTTCCGCTGGCGCCGCTCGCGGCAGCAGTCGCATTCCCGGCTGAAAGCGGGACATTCAGCGACGCGCGCATCGCCGAAGCCATCACCGCCGTCGGGATGCCGCAGCTTGTGGGACGCCTCGAAGAGGAGGAGCACTGGAGCCACGTACTCTCGTTGGGCGAACAACAGCGACTGGCGATCGCCCGCGCGCTGCTGCATCAGCCCGACTATTTGTTTCTCGACGAAGCCACCGCCTCGTTGGACGAAGATGCCGAGGCGGTGCTGTATCGGCTGTTGCAGGATCGCCTGAAGGGCACGACGCTGGTCTCCATCGGCCATCGCTCGACGCTCGGCGCGTTCCACGGCCGCCGCGTGGAACTGGTGCCGGACGGAGCTATCTATCGCGTGCGCGAGGTTCCGCTCGTCTCTGCGGCTGAGTGACGGGACGCGCTCCACGGCGGCCCGCCGCGGCGCAGCAATCCAGGCACCGGTTTCAGAACCACGACGTTGCACGTGTCAGGGCAGTGTCAGATTACGCGTGTCAATGGCATGTCAATTGCACAGGAACGCCTTGCAGTTCCCTGAAAATCATTCCGTCTGCTTGATATCAACACCAGAGGCATCAGCATGTGCACAGGCGAAGATCAATCCTGCCCGCAATTTGAGCTTCATCGACAGAAGCTGCTCGACGAACTCGACGGCGAGCGGCGCAGCTTCCTCAAAAGCGCCTTCCTGACGGGCGGCGGTGCGGCGGCCGCATGGGCCGCGGGCGGCACACTCGCTACGCCGGCTTCTGCGCAGAGCCGTCCCGGCCAGCCGACCTACCACTACCTCCCGGCGACGGCGGACACCGTGCATTGGGGCTATTTCAGCAAGCTGCTGAAGCCGCAACTTGAAGTGGATTCGGGCGACTACGTCACCATCGAAGCCCTGACGCATCACGCCAATGACGACGCCGAGCGCATGGTCAAAGGCGATCCCGGCGCCGAGAGCGTGTTCCTATGGACCAAGGACAAGAAGGGCGTCAATCGGCGCGGCGCGGGTCCGATCGACGGCAAGCTGCTGGGACGCGGCGCCGGCGAAGGCTTCGGCGTGCACATCTGCACCGGTCCGGTCTATATCCGCGGCGCGGAGCCGGGCGACGTTCTCGAAGTCCGCATCATGGACGTGAAGCCGCGGCCGTGCGCCAATCCGGCCTATGCGGGCAAATCGTTCGGCAGCAACGCGGCGGCATGGTGGGGCTTTCAGTACAACGACCTGCTCACCGAGCCGAAGCCGCGCGAGGTCTGCACGATCTACGAGATCGACACCAGCGGACAACGTAACTGGGCGCAGGCGGTCTATAACTTCCGCTGGACACCGCAGACCGATCCGTTCGGCGTCGTTCACAAGATCATCGACTATCCCGGCGTACCCGTCGATCATTCGACCATCCAGGAGAACCACAACGTCCTCAAGAACGTGCGGGTCCCGATCCGACCGCATTTCGGCGTCATGGGCATGGCGCCGGCGGAGGCGGACATCGTCGACTCCATTCCGCCGAGCTATTTCGGCGGCAACATGGACAATTGGCGCATCGGAAAAGGCGCCACCATGTACTATCCCGTCGCCGTTCCGGGCGGCTTGTTCTCGATCGGCGATTCACACGCCGCGCAAGGCGATTCCGAATTGTGCGGCACCGCCATCGAAATGTCGCTGACCGGCACCTTCCAGCTCATCCTGCACAAGAAGGACGCGTTGACCGGCTCGCTCGCCGGACTGAACTACCCGTTGCTCGAAACCCAGGACGAATGGGTCATGCACGGTTTCAGCTTCGCCAATTATCTAGCCGAGCTCGGCCCTGGCGCCCAGCAGGACATCTACAAAAAGTCCTCGATCGACCTGGCGCTGAGGGACGCGTTCCGCAAGATGCGGAGCTTCCTGATGACCACCAAGGGACTAACCGAGGACGAAGCGATTTCGCTTATTTCCATTGGCGTCGACTTCGGCGTGACCCAGGTGGTCGACGGCAATTGGGGCATTCACGCCATCATCAAAAAGAGCCTGTTTGCCGGCACGACGACGGCCTAGTCGTTTGCGGACGTTGTTGACGTTTGGCGAGGCGACCGGCGAAACCGCCGGTCGCCTTATTTGATCGCGGTGATCGCGGTGATCGTGGTGGCGATCGAAAGCTTGGCGATGAAGGCCGCGCCGCACCATGTCGAGCCGGGAAGCGGAAACGGATTGATAGGAGTCGTCGCTATTCCGCTCGCGGTTTGATCGCTGGTGAAGGCATTGCAATCGCCTTTGCTCAGGTTGCTCTGAAAGTAACGCAGATCGAGCGTGAGCGCTTTCCAGGTGAAAGCCAGCCCGGCGTCCCAATTCGCATAGCTCTTGTACGGAAGGCCTCCGGGAAACGCCGCTATCCCGTAGAAAGCGTCGGTCGTGCCGATCTGCCACCAGCCGAGGTCGCCCGACACGTAGACGCCGAGGCCACCCGGCAGCCAGTTGGCTGGCGCCGTCAGCATGACGCTGCCGGCATAGTAGATGCCGGTGGCACCCGAGTTGAGCACCGACGGTGTTCCCCAGACGCTGCCGCCGAAATTGAAATTGTCGCTCACCATGTAGGTGGCTTTGCCGTAGCCCTCGTAGAAGCTTTCGTTCTGCTTGACGAGGTTGCCGTTCGGCAGCGGCGTCGCGCCGGCGGTGCCGCAAAATGCCGGCGTGTTGAAGCACTTGCCACCCGGATAATAGTAATCCCAAAAGCCGAAATCCAAAGCGAGCTTGCCGAAGGTCGGGCGAATACCGGCGTAAAAATCGAATTCGTTTGTCGCGTTGTTCGGGAAGTCGATAGTTTCGGCGGAGACGCCGGCGTAGGCTTGCAAGGTCGAGGTAAAGTTGTAGCGCGGCTCGATGCCGGCCTGGACAGACGGCTGGTGGGCCGATTGGGTGATGCCCCGGAAATTATAATCGGACATGAACGCGCCGGTCAGAGCCACGTCCCAAGGCGATGGGGGCGCCGCGGACCCCGGCGCCTTCACGGCCATGTCGGCGGCGATGGCCGCGGACGATGCGAGGCCTGACAGAGGTGCCGCGACAAGCAGAAAGGCGAGCCGTTTCATACCGCTCCCTTCCTCCTGGAACCGGGCGACGAGGTCGGCTCAGAGCTTTTGTTGAATATCCCCACGCGAAGATGAAATGCGCGGCAAATGCCGACTTTTTGCGCCCAAATAGCAATTTAATAACTGGCTGTGGCACACCGGACACAATGAGCGCAGGGACGGCTGCGAACGCGGCCGGTTTGCGGGTCTCTGGCGGAGTCGGTCCACGATAATTACGTCTGCTTCTTCAGGCCGGTTACGCGCTACGGCCATCCATGGAGGGGTTCCCGATGAAGGCCAGTGTTGACGGGCATATCGTTGCCCAGAGCGACGACATCGTCACAAACCATGGCTACCAGTATTTCCCGCAGGCGGCCGTGCGAATGGATTGGCTGGAAAAGACCGAGAAGACCGAAAGCGACCTCGCGTGTCCGCACGGCGTCCAGTTCTATGACGTCATCGTCGAGGGCAAACGGCACAAGCGCGCCGCTTGGTCCTACGAAAAGCCGCGGCCGCAAATGGCGGAAGTCGGCGGACGCTTCGGCTTTTGGGAAGTCGTCCAGGTCGCGTGAATGATCGCGTGAATGCTGACCAGCAGCCAGTCACGCCGCCGCTTTCTTCCGGTTGGCTTCGAGCCGCGCATCGACCAAAGCCACCTGGGCGTCGATTGCGGCGTTGTGCATGCCCTTCTGCGCCGCGATAAGCTGAACGAGCTTGTCCGCACGCTCGATGTTGGGCGCGCCATTCTGCAGCGCTCGCGCCGCTGACGCCGGCCGCGTCAGCGATTGGGCGGCGGCAGCGTACTTTTCGAACGGGACCATGTCGTCCCGCTTGGCGCCGAGTTTCACGCACAGGTCCACCACAAAGTTGTAGACCGAACGCGAGGTCTCGATATCGCTGTGCACCGCCTCCTGGGCCGTGCGCATGCCGTCCCTGGTGACACAGCGATAATTGCCGGCGAGCAACATCGCCCATTTGGCCAGCGGCACGAAGATCGAATCGTAGACCTTGAGCTTCACCGGCAACTCGACCTTGCCTTCCGGCGTATCGAAACGGATCGCTTCGATCTCGTCCTGCAGCCGCCGCAACACCGCGGTGAACTGCTCGGAAGGAAACCGCGCGACCTTGAAGTTGGTCGGCAAGGTCACTTGCAGGACGTTGATCTTTTCTTCCGGCGGCCGGATCGCCTGCGGATCGGGACTGCAAAGCGTGATGCAGGACGGGTCGAAGCAGTCCCAGACACTCGCGTCGGTATAGGCCGGCTTCAACGCGTCTGTATCGAGGCCCGGAATGCGCCGCAGATAGGCGAGCGGCGGCATGTTCATTATTGACATGCACGGCACCTTGGCCCGCCCCACCGCGTCGAGAAGCTCGCGCACGCCGGGAGACCTGTATTGCGGCTCCTGCATGGCGAGGCCGACCAGATCGTATTTTGCCGGATCGACATCCGCCGTGCCGCCGGCGCTGACTTTGCCCAGCAGCTTTCTGGAATCGAGTTCAACCGGCGTACTGCGTCCGCGCACCGGCAGACGCACGCGAAATCCCTCGGCATTGATCAGGTCGGCTTCGGCCGGGAGGCAAACCAGCCGCACGTGATGGCCGCCGAACAGAAGCTTCGATGCGAGCAGCGAGCCATAGGACGCGCCCAGGATGAGAATGTTGTAAGGCGCTGCCATCACGCACCTCCCTTGCTACGAGAGGTGCAGTCTACATCCGAAGGACTTCAGGTGAAAAGCTCCACGCTCGGCGCCCTCGCCACTTGCACCAATATCTCGCGGAGTTTGTCTTTTTTGATCGGCTTGAGGATGTAGCCCTTCGCTCCCGCGTTGAGCGCCTGCATGACCATGCCCTTTTGCGCATGCGAAGTGACCATGATGACCCTGGCGTCGGGAAACTCCTTGATGATGTTCCGCGCCGCCGCAATTCCGTCGATGCCGGGCATCGTGACGTCCATGGTCACGACATCAGGGTTGGTCGTCCGGTAGGCGACCAGCGCCTCGGCTCCCGACTTCGCGGTGTTCACCACTTTGTGTCCGAGCTCCTGCAGGGCGCTTCTGAGCACCTCCGTGGCGAGAATGGAGTCGTCGACCACCAATACGTTGAGCGGCTGCATTGTCACATTCCATTGTCGTAGTTGAGCTGTTCGTCGAACATGTCTTTCGGACCGATCATGTGGATCTCGAACGATCCACTCGGCGTGACCATGGAAACGGTCCCGAACAACGCGTTGTGCACGCGATGTATGCTTTTCGTGTCGTCGAGCAGGAGCGGAGGCGAAATCGAGATGTGCCCGCCGTCCCTGGTAAAATCCGCCGTGCAATTGCCGATGATGACATTGGCGGCCTCAGTAACGACCGCGTCGCGATAGGTCGCTTCCTGATCCGGCGGGATGGCGATATCGCCGGTAAGGCGTTCGTAGAGGACGCTTATGATCTCCTGCGAGAAGCTGAAAGCGATCAGCACGCCGACGCTGCCACCGACGCCGATAACGGTGGTCGACGGACGCAACCTGAGCCGATCGACATTTTCCGTGGCGGCATGCACTTCGGTCACGCCGATGTCGGCCTGGTCGGCGAGGTAACTTTGCGCCCTCGCCGCCAGCGACGCCGCCATCGTCTTGAAGCATGGCGTTTGCGTTTGGTGCATCATGAAGCGCCATCCGCTGCGAGGTCGTTCGTCCGCGAGGAAATAAAAAACAAGACCGGCATTTTATTTTTTTCCGCTGTATTTGTTTGACCCCTGCGGTTTTGTACGGCGCGAAAACGGCGCTGTACCAAACCGTTGGCTTCATTCGGCTACAGCGTGGAGCGAAATTATGAAAAGTCCTTTCTGATATTTCCTTAAAGGTTTAAACAACGTCCCTTTTCAAAAAATCTTCGCATCACCCATCTTGTTTGAAGCGCAGGGTTCTCGGCGCGATGCGATCAGCGATGTCATCCGGGTCATAGATCAGAGAGAATCTGGATCGGAGCCGCATCACCATCGCCGCGCGCTAGCGGCGCGAGCTCCATGAACCGGGCGCTATAATTGGAGATTGATGACTTGGGCGCGATGACCCGGCGCTATGACCCGGCGCTATGACCCGGCGCCAATGACCCGGGGGCACCAGCCAGAGCGCCCTGGCCGGGGCGACACGCCCGGCGCCCAAAAGGCGACACTAACAAACAGCCGCACCAGTGCTGGCGTTGCGACTGGCCGGCCATGCCGGTACGGCGCGCCCGGCGCGGAAGCCTTAATCCTACTTAGGTGACGATCAAAGCCCCGCGACCGAAGCCCGGCGACCGAAGCGCCACCGGCAGCCGCGCTTCGGTTACGCGGCCGCCTTTTCCATCTTCCCGCGGCGCAGACCGAGATAGGGTCTAGGTGTGGTCGCCGCCGAACCCGGAGCTCGGAGGCGGCGTCCAGGCCGGGGCCGGCGCGGGTTCCGGCGCAGGCGCCGGGGCATGCACGACCGGCTTTTTCGCAGGTGCTTTCCGCTTCGGAGCGGCCTTTTTGACAGCCTTCTTTGCGGCTTTCTTCGGGGCCTTCTTGGCGGTCTTCTTCGCTGCGGACTTTACGACTTTCTTCTTCTTGCGCGCGGGCGCAACCTTCTTCTTCGTGGATTTCTTCTTAGCCTTCGACTTTTTCGCCATGATCGTCCTCCCGATCGATGTCCAAAAAAAGGGAAATCTATCGGCCCCCAATTGGAGACCGGGTTCACGCCACAAAACGACCGAGCCCCCGTTCAGCTCGCGGCCGCAGAAGGGTGCATCGCCAGAGCCGGCCGATGCTCCCGAAGCGCGGGCGGACATGGTCCGCCGGTAGCCCAGTCGATCAACTCGACCGTATGGACCGCCGGCAGCGTCGTGCCCGCGGCGATCTGAGTCATGCAGCCGATGTTTCCAGCTGCGATCACATCAGGTCGCAATCTCTCGATAGTCCCGACTTTGCGCTCGCGCAACCTTCTTGCGATGTCGGGCTGAAGAATATTGTATGTTCCTGCCGAGCCACAACACAAATGACCGTCCGGCACATCCTTCACGGTGAAGCCGAGTTTGCTGAGAAGCTCCTTTGGTTGCCGCGTAACGCGCTGTCCGTGCTGCAACGAACAGGCCGCGTGATAGGCGACGACAAGGCCCGGCGTGTTTGGAGCGGGTTCAAGCGGCAGGGAATGGAGATATTCACTGATGTCCCGCGTAAGGCCCGCGACCTTCGCTGCGGGTTCGGCATAAGCCGAATCAGTGCGTAGCATGAAGCCGTAGTCCTTGACCGTGGTGCCGCAGCCCGACGTGGTGATCACAATGGCGTCTATGTCTCCGATCGCGGTCCACGCATCAATATTGGCCCGCGCCTGGACCAGCGCCTCCCGCTCCCGCCCCATGTGATGAACCAGCGAGCCGCAGCAGCCGGCGCCTTCGGGCAAGACCACTTCGACCCCGAGGCGCGACAGCACGCGAATCGCGGCGGCGTTGATCTGGGGCGCCAGCACGTCGTTGACGCATCCTGCAAGCAAAGCAACGCGGCCGCGCTTTACCGGCCCCACTGCCGGAAAGATCTGCGGGGCGAGGGGCCGATGCGGGCCGCTCCACGGCGTCAGTTCGAGCATGGCGGCGAGCTGGTGCAAGCCTAGAGCCTCGGCGATCCCCGCGAACGGTTTGCCCAAAAGCCCCGCCGCCAGCACCAGCCGGAAACGCTGTGGATAAGGCAACAGCCACGCCAAGGCCGAGCGCAGCCACCGATCAAGCGCCGGACGGCGGTACGTGGCCGCGATGTGCGCGCGAGCGTGGTCGACGAGATGCATGTAGTGGACGCCGGACGGACACGTCGTCATGCACGCAAGGCACGACAGACAACGGTCGACATGCAGCGCGACCTCCGCCGTCGCCGCCCGATCGTTCTCGAGCATGTCCTTGATGAGGTAGATGCGGCCGCGCGGCGAATCGAGCTCGTTGCCGTCCAGCACGTAGGTCGGGCACGTGGCGGTGCAAAAACCGCAATGCACGCAGGCGCGGAGAATCTTTTCTGACTCGGCCACGTCCGGGTCGGCGAGTTGCGCAAGGGTGAAAGACGTCTGCATGGCTAGAGACCCGCCCACATCCGGCCGGCATTGAGCACACCCTTCGGATCGAAGCTCTCCCGCACGCGCCTGGTCAATGCCGCCAGCGCCGCGGCTTCCGGTTCGAACACATCGACCACGGCCCGCACCGCGGCCGGCGCGCGGATCAGGGTCGCATGCCCGCCTGCCGCCCGGACCGCCGGACGCACGAGGCTCGCGCCGGCATCGTCCAAAGGATGCATGGCCGCCCAGACTAGGCCACCGGCCCAGTCGTAGAAGACCTCCGCCTGCGCCCGCTCGGCAAGCAGGCGGCCGATCTGGGCGCCGCGCGACGGCGCGACCGAAATGCGCCAGACCGGCCGCTCGCCGGAGAGTCCGTCGGCCGCAAAAGGCGCAACGTCGCGGATCGATTGCCACAGCGTCCGCGAGGCCGCCTCATCCAACGCGCCGAGACTGATGGTGGTGCCCGCACCGGCAAAAGACGCCGCGAGCTTTTCCAGCACACCTCTGCGTTGGGCGACCGAAGGAGCGACGCCTTCGAGACGGAACGCCGTCACCGCGCCGGCCGCCGCCACAGTTTCGGTAATCCGCGCTGCAAGCGGAGCCGGCAGGTGAGCGGCCGCCGAGGCATCGGCGAACGACGCCATGACCGCGGTCATGTGTTTTCCGGCGGTCGCGTCGTCGAGGCCGAAAATCAGGATCGTCTGCTCGGTCTCCGCCCGCGGCAGCGTTTTGATCGTTACGTCGGTCATGACGGCAAGCGTGCCCCATGAGCCAGCCAGAAGCTTGCAGAGGTCGTAACCGGTGACATTCTTCACGACGCGGCCGCCGGATTTGAAGGTCTCGCCGCGCCCGGAAACGGCGCTGAAGCCAAGGAAATGGTCGCGGGCCGCGCCCGCCTTGATGCGTCGCGGTCCGGAGAGGTTCGCCGCGATTGCGCCGCCGATCGTGCCGCCGTCCGGCGTGACGCCCAGAAGCGGACCATAGTCCATCGGCTCGAAGGCCAGTTCCTGGCCGCTCGCCGCCACCACCGCCTCGATCTCGGCGATCGGCGTGCCGGCCCGCGCCGACAGGACAAGCTCGGCGGGTTCGTAGAGGGTGACGCCGGAGAGGACGGAAACATCGAGGGTGGCATCCCACTGCGCTGCCCGGCCGATCGCGCGCTTGCTGCCGCGTCCGAGCACCTCCAGCGCCTTGCCACCGGCGAGAGCCCAATTGACGGCCTGCTCCACATCCGCGGCATCGCGCGGTTTGAGATGTTCGGTCATGCCGGACGGTGCGTCAGAACCGCGGCAGATCGGGGAACGCCAGCCGGCCGGCGTGAACGTGCATGCGGCCGAGTTCGGCGCAGCGATGCAGCGTCGGGAAAACCTTGCCGGGATTGAGCAGGCCGTTCTCGTCGAAAGCACATTTGAGCCGCTGCTGCTGGTTCAGATCGCTTTCAGAAAACATCACCGGCATCAGGTCGCGCTTTTCCACCCCGACGCCATGTTCGCCGGTGAGCACACCGCCGACCTCGACGCACAGCCGCAGGATATCGGCGCCGAACGCCTCCGCACGGTCGAGTTCGCCCGGCTTGTTGGCATCGTAGAGGATCAGGGGATGCAAATTGCCGTCCCCGGCATGGAACACGTTGGCGACGCGCAAGTCGTATTGCGCGGACAGTTCCTGCATGCGGCGCAGCACCATCGGCAGCTTTGCGCGCGGGATCGTGCCGTCCATGCAATAGTAATCCGGAGAGATGCGGCCGACCGCCGGGAAGGCCGCCTTGCGGCCGGCCCAGAACAGGAGCCGCTCTTCCTCACTGTTGGAAACCCGACAGATCAGCGCCCCGCATTCGCCCGCGATCGCCTGAACGCGCTGCAACAAATGATCGACCTCGGCGAGCGGACCATCCAGCTCGACGATCAACAATGCCTCGACGTCGAGCGGATAGCCGGCGTGAACGAATTCCTCCGCGGCGCGGATCGCGGGCCGGTCCATCATCTCCATGCCGGCGGGGATGATGCCGGCGCCGATGATGCGCGCGACGCATTCGCCGCCATCGTCCGACGCGGCAAAGCCGATCAGCGCCGCGCGGGCGCACTCCGCTTTCTTGAGTATGCGCACCGTCACCTCGGTGATGACGCCCAGCAGGCCCTCCGAGCCGGTAACGACGCCGAGCAGATCGTAACCCGCGGAATCGAGGTGGCTGCCGCCGAGCCGGATCACCTCGCCGTTCATCAGCACCAGTTCGCAGCCCAGCACGTTGTTGGTGGTGACGCCGTATTTGAGGCAATGCACGCCGCCGGAATTTTCCGCGACGTTGCCGCCGATGGTGCAGGCAATCTGCGACGACGGATCCGGCGCGTAGTAAAAGCCTTCGTGCTCGACCGCTTGGGAGACCGCGAGATTGGTCACGCCCGGTTCGACCACGGCGACGCGATTGTCGAAGTCGATGGCGCGGATGCGATGGAATTTGGCCATGCCGAGCAGGACGCCATCGCCGAGCGGCAGCGCGCCGCCGGAGAGCGAGGTTCCGGCGCCGCGCGGCACCACCTTGATCCCTTCGCGGTGGCAATAACCAAGAATAGCGGCCACTTGTTCGGTCATTTCCGGCAGCACGACCACCATCGGAACCTGGCGATAGGCTGTCAGGCCGTCGCTTTCGAAGGGTCGCATTTCCTCCACGGAAGCGATGACGCCCTCGCCCGGCACGATGCGCTGGAGCGCAGCCACGATCTCGGCCCGGCGAGCCAGCACGTCGTCATCGAGTTGAGGCATTGCGACAGTCATCCCGAACTCTCCGCTTGAGCGAAATCGATCGAGTATAGTCGGAAAAACTCCGATTGTGACCGCCGAACCATGCGAAACCCGCGATTTGGTGTGGCCGAAAAAGCACCAGCGGTTTCGAAATCCACTCACTGTTCGGTTAGTGCTGGCGCCGTCGTGGAATCGTTCTAAGCTGATGTCGCCCCCATGAATTGGCTTCGCGGCCGTGCACAGCACGGTGCGCGATGTATGGCCGCCGATGCTGGGCAGACAACTCGCCTTCATCAACTGGCGTTCAATCACTTGGCGCTCCGCCGCTCGGTGCACTGTCTGTTGGCGCTCCGGATTTGGTTCCGCGGCTGCGGCTCTTGTCGTCCTTACCGCACTTCTCACTGCCGGATACGCGCCACCCGCCGAGGCTCTGCCGAGCTACGCGCGACAGACCGGCCAGACTTGCGGCACCTGTCACACCGATTTTGCCGGGCTGACGCCCTACGGCCGCCTCTTCAAGATCCAGGGCTACACGGCGGGTGGCGGCGCATACCGTTCGACGCTGTTTCCCAGTTCCGACGAAGCCACCAATCAGAAGCCCTACGCACCGCCGATTTCGATGATGGCGGTCGTGGGATACACCAACACGGCGACGCCGCTCCCGCAGCCTAGTACGCCGTTTAACGGCAATAACAACATCGCGTTGTCATCCGTAAACTTCATGTTTGGCGGCGCCATCACCGACCATGTCGGCGCCTTCTCCCAAATGAGTTACAACGGGCAGCCTGCCGGAGGATTTAGCGGCGGCAGTCCGTACGGTCGCGCCTGGACTTGGGACAATACCGATGTCCGTTACGCCGACTCGACGAGGTTTGGCGGTATCAACGTCACGTACGGCATCACCGCCAACAACAATCCCACAGTTCAAGATCCCTGGAACACCACCCCGGCCTGGTCCTTTCCCTACGTGGCATCGCCCTTCGGTGCCGGATTCGGACCCACCCCTTTAATCGACGGGAATTTTGCGGCGCACGTCGTCAGCGCCGGCGGCTACGTGTTCATCAACGACTCGCTCTACCTCGAAGGATCGGCGTACACCTCGCTCAATCCCAGTAGTCAGATCACCCTTGGCACCGATCCTTTCGGCAGCGGAGCAGGACAAATAGACGGCGCTGCACCCTATTGGCGCGCGGCCTATGAACCCCATTGGGGCAACTCATGGTTCGAGGTCGGAACGTTCGGCATGTTTGCGCCGGTCCATCCCTGGACGATGGTCAATACGACGACCACCACGACTTTCCCGCAGACGGACAAGTACACCGATTTCGGCTTCGATTCGCAGTATCAGTACCAAGGCAGCAATTTCTGGATCACGCTGCGCGGCAGTTACGTCTACGAATACCAAAAGCTCGACGCGAGCTTTGCCAACGCGATTTCCGCGAACCCCACCAACGTTCTCAACGAAGCGCGGGCCTACGCCTCGCTCGCCTACGGCAACAACAATCGCGTCGTTCTCACCGGCCAATACTTTACGTCCTGGGGCACGCCGGATCTCGGTTTGTACGGGGGCAGTCCGAACACCAAGGGCTGGATTGCGGAAATCGCCTACATGCCGTTCGTGAGCAATTTTTCGCCGGGGTGGCCCTGGTTCAATGCCCGCATCGGTCTGCAATACACCGCATACACTGAATTTAACGGAACCGCCGTCGGTGCCAGCGCCAACAACTCGCTGTACCTGTACGTGTGGCTGGCCATGTAACGGAAATCCCAGATGTTTGGGAGGAAGATTATGAAAGCAACACCGCTCGCAGCCGCCGCATTCTCATTGTTGACGCTATCGGCATTCGGTGCCGATCTGGAAGTCCCCATTGCGGCAACACCGTTTGTTCCTCCTTTCACGTGGACAAGCTGCTACGCAGGCGGCCACGGCGGCGGCGGCTGGGGCAAAACCAACCTCAACGACTCTTTCGGGACGATCGCCTCGACTGGAGCCGCCGGCTTTGCTTCCGACAACACGACTATCAGCGGATATATAATCGGAGGCCAAATCGGATGCGACTATCAATTCGCATCCCAATGGGTCGCGGGCCTCGAAGGAAGCGTAACCGGTGGAAATATCGGGGGCACCGGCACGGCCGCCATTCCGGGCGACAGCGTAAGTTTTGTTGAAAACACCGATCTATTGACCAGCGTAACCGGACGCGTCGGATACGCATGGAACAACTGGTTGTTGTACGGCAAAGGCGGCCCAGCCTGGACCGCCAACAGATACAGCGCGTTCGATGCGGCGGGGTTATTCAACTTTCAGGGCGTGGAAACCCGTTTTGGCTGGACCGCGGGTGTCGGCGTCGAATGGGCGCTTTGGCAGAACTGGTCGGTCAAGCTCGAATACGACTACTACGGCTTCGGAACGCGCAACGTCACTTTCGTCGATAACACGATAAGCGGCGTCACCGGCCCGGTAAGCATCACGCAGAACCTCCAGACCGTTAAGCTCGGCGTCAATTTTCACGTTTCCCCAGGAGGATGGTGAGGAAACAATGGGCTTGCGTTTTCAGCGTGCTCAAACCGCCGCGGTAAGCCGGGGACCTCGACCTGAAATTATCAAGGTCACCGGCAGGCAACTGATTTTGCAACTGGCAATTCTGACCATTGCCTGCGCCGCGGCGCACGCCGAAAGCACCGACAAGAGCACTGTTTCCGCGCAGGAAGTGAAAGCCAAGCTGACCTACTGCGAAAACTGCCACGGCGTGTCCGCGCAGGGATTTCACGGGTTTTATCCGATACCCCGGCTCGCGGGACAGCAGCAGGAATACCTGAAGAACCAGGTGCAGGCTTTCGTCGAGCGCAGGCGCACCAACAACATCATGTTCCATGTGTCCCACATCCTCAGTCCGGCGATGCTGGCCGCGCTCGCCGACGACTTTCACGACCTTAATCCAAAACCGCTCACCAGCGCCGCTCCAAGCGAGCTTTTGGCCTCGGGCAAGAAAATCTACGACGAAGGCATCCCGGAATCCGACGTTCCTCCGTGCGCGTCCTGTCACGGCCCGGAGGCGAAGGGCGACGGACAGTTTCCCCGTCTGGCCGGCCAGCTCAGCGACTATGTCGTCAACAAACTGAAAAACTGGACCAAAGAGCGCGGCCAGGATCCAAAAAATCCTGACGCCTCCGCCATCATGCAACCGATTGCGCACGGGCTGACCGATCAGCAGATCAAGGCCGTCGCCGCGTTTCTGAACCATCAGGAGTGAACCGCCGCTCGGTCCAACCCCGCGAAACCCACATGAAGCTCACATGAAACCCATCAGGCCATACGCAATCCGGATCGTCGGCGGCGCGAGCTCAAGTCTGGCGCTGGCGGTCGCTGCGCTCTGGCTGGCGGGCAGCGCACAACGCGCGGATGCCGGCGGGAGGGACGGCATCGAGGGCAAAATAGAGTATTGCATGGATTGTCACGGACAATCCGGCCAAGGCTATCGAGGCTATTTTCCGATCCCGCGTCTTGCCGGACAGCAGACGGAGTATCTGAAAAACCAGTTGCAGGCCTTCGTCGAACACCGACGAACCAACAACATCATGTTCAATGTGGCCCACACATTGAGCCCCGCGACAATCGCGGCGCTGGCGGCGGATTTCCGAAATCTCAATCCGGCACCGCTTGGCGGCGGATCAAGGAGCCTCGCGGGAACCGGGCAAAGAATCTTCCAGGACGGCATACCCGACGCCAATATCGCCGCATGCGCGGCGTGCCACGGACCCGAGGCCCAGGGCAGCGGAGAAATTCCGCGCCTTGCAGGCCAACTCCATGACTACACCATCAACAAATTGACGAACTGGAGCAAAGAACGGGGTCTCAATCCGGCCAAGCCGGACACATCGGCCGTCATGTCCCCGGTTGCGCACAGTTTGAACCGATCGCAGGTCGAGGCCGTGGCGGTCTATCTCGGCTATTTGAAATGAGATTTCGGATGGGCGCCCGAAAGAGACGAGACAAAGCGAGCTTGGAATTGAGGCCATGAATAAAATCGGGTCAAAAGCAGCGGCTCTCGCAATCGTCTTTGCCGCGCTTTGCGCGCCGGCCGGTCACGCCGAGAGTCCCGTCATCCGCAACTGCACTTGGTGTCACGGCGCCTCGGCTCAGGGCTATACACCGGCGCCGCGTCTGGCCGGTCAGCGGCCCCGCTATATCGAGCAGCAGCTGATGAGCTTTAGCGACCACAGGCGCGACAGCCCGTTTTCAAAGCAATACATGTGGGGTGCCACTGCGAGCCTTAGTCCGCAGACGGCCCGCGACCTTGCGATCTACTTCTCAAGGCTTCCGCACCGCTCGGCCGACGACGGTGACCGCGAGCTCGTGGCGCGCGGAGAAATGATCTATCAGCGGGGCATGCCCGAAGCGAACATTGCCGCCTGCGTTGCCTGTCATGGCCCAAACGCGGAGGGCGTCGGGGAAATCCCCCGGCTCGGAGGGCTGGCCTATACTTACCTGAAGAGACGGCTTGAGCAGTGGGGCGAGGGATACAACGGCGCGCTGGCGCATCCGATGCCTCACATTGCGAGCCAGCTGTCGCGAAATCAGATCGAAGAGCTGGCGTCATATCTCAGTTTCGTCAAATAGCCGACACCGTGGCATGACTGCAGCGGCGAATTAGGCCGTTGACACGATGCGGCCGGCCCGCTTGAACGGCTGGCGCAAGTCTCACCTTCGGAAGAAATGCCGGCGACGCGACCCGCGCGCCGCAGTTCGTGGACAAAACGGAGACAAGATAGTGAAAACGCTGATCACAGCCGCCGCGGCCGCCGCATTGATCGCGGCATCCATCGGCGCAGTGCATGCGCAGGACGCCGAGAAGGGCGCCGCGGTGTTCAAGAAGTGCTCTCCCTGCCACAAGATCGGACCCGGCGCGACCAACCTCGTCGGCCCCCAACTCAACGGACTAAACGGCCGTCATTCGGGCAGCGCTCCGAACTACAGCTACTCCGACGCCAACAAGAATTCGGGCATCGTCTGGGACGAGGCCGCGTTCAAGGACTACATCAAGGACCCGAGGGCGAAGATTCCCGGAACCAAGATGGTCTTCGCCGGCATCAAGAACGAGCAGGAAGTCAACGACCTGTGGGCCTACCTCAAGCAGTTCGACGCCGACGGCAATAAGAAATAATCAGCGCGGGGAGGCTTGATCTCGCTCAATCCCCTTGCCGCACATGTGCAATAGATTGGTAAAATCGGTATTCTGAGACGACCGCCCACAGGAAATGCCCCCATGATCAAGGACATCGTCGTCAATCTGAGCGTAGGTGAAAAAGCCGGTCCGGCCGACGACTATGCCGTCTCCGTCGCCGCAGCATTCGGCGCCCATATCGCCGGGATTGCGTTTCTCTACGATCCGATCGTTCCGGTGTCGGGCGCCGGATATATCCCCGCCGAGGTGATCGAGATTCAGGAGCGCGAGAACGAGACGGCGACCAAGGCCGCGCTCGACCGCTTCGGTGCGGCATGCGCGCGCGCCGGGGTCACGGCGGAGCCGCTGACGCTGAGCACCAGCTTCGCGGGCGCCGGCGACCAATTCGGCCGCATCGCGCGGCGCTTCGATCTCTCCATCGTCGGGCAAGCCGAACCCGAAACGAGCGCGGTCGAGGACATCATCGCCGAGGCAGCGTTGTTCGAATCCGGCCGCCCGGTCATCGTCGTTCCCTACATCCAGAAAGGCCCGCTCAAGCTCGACCGCGTCATGCTGTGCTGGGACGGCAGCCGCGCCGCCGCGCGCGCCATCGCGGACGCCATGCCGCTCCTCGAGCGTGCGGGGCGCGTCGAGGTCGTCATCGTCGCCAACGAGCGCGGCAAACAGGATGAGATCGAAGGCGCCGACATGGGTACCCATCTGGCCCGGCACGGACTGGACGTGGAGGTCAAGCGCACGACGCTGGGCGGCATCGACGTCGCCGACGTGATCCTGTCGCACGCCGCCGATGCCGGCAGCGACTTCATCGTCATGGGCGGCTACGGCCATTCGCGTTTGCGCGAATTCGTGCTCGGTGGCGTCACCCGCAGCATCTTCCGGTCAATGACAATCCCGGTGCTGATGTCGCACTGAGGCGGCGGCCGGTTCGGCCCTGCCCTTTCTCAGCCGGCGGGAGGCGCCCCGGCGTCAGCCGGCATCGCCGTTTGCACCACGAGACCTCGGGCGCGCGCATCGGCGACGCCGAGAGCACGCAGCGCCGTCAGCGTCAGCGACTGGACGATATCGCGCTCGCGGCCCGCGGCGTCGGGCGCAAGCGGACCGACAAGACCCTCGATCAGAAGGCCGGTCAGTGCCGCCGCGGCCAGCGCCGCGTCCTGCTCGGGCAGACGGCTCTCGGCGATCGCAGCCGCGATCCGCGCCGCGAACTCGGCGGCCAGCGACCGGCGAAACGCAACGCGCGCCGAATCGAGTTCGGCATCGACCGGCTCGGCAATGGCTGCGAAGATCAGCCGGCGCTGACGTAGCGCCCGCGCGGCGAACGTCATGATCGCGGCGGAGAGCGCGGAGAGCGGACCGGGTGCCCTCCCCGCTGCTTGTCGGAGCGCGCCGATCTCGCTGTCGGCGAGTTCAGTCAGCAGCGCCGCCACGAGATCGGTCTTGCCGGGGAAGTAGCGATAGACCGTACCCGCTGCGATGCCGGCGCGGGCGGCGACGGCGGCGATCTGGACGGCCCCCATGCCTCCCTCGCTCGCGATCTGCCGCGCCGCCGCCACGATGGCGTCGTGGCGCGCAGCCAGGCGGCGGGCGACATTGTCGGTGCGGCGGTAAGGCATGATCGATCGGCCGAATCGCGCCCACGATAGCAAACTCTGAACCCGGATTCAGCCGCCTACTTGCAGTAGCGCGCCGCGGCCGCGGCCCGGCCTGTCGGATGGCTTATTTATCTCTTTCCGCCAGCGACTTGGCCCGAATCCGGGCAAGCGTCGTCAACGGCGTGATCGCCTCGGGATCGATCGCCAGCCGGACGATCGCCGGCTTCCCCGACGCCTCAGCCGCCTTGAAGGCGGCCGGAAAATCCGCGGTGCGCTCGACGTCCACGCCGAAGCCGCCGAAGGCGCGCGCGTAAGCAGCGAAATCCGGATTCTGCAAATCGGTGGCGATGATACGGCCAGGATATTCGCGCTCCTGATGCATGCGAATGGTGCCGTAGATGCCATTGTCGGCGATGATGACGACAAACGGCAGTCCGTATTGAACCGCGGTCGCGAATTCCTGTCCGTTCATCAGAAAATCGCCGTCGCCGGCAATGCAGACCACGGTGCGCTCGGGATAAAGCCGCTTCATCGCGACGGCCGCGGGGACGCCGTATCCCATCGAGCCTGACGTCGGCGCCACATGCTGGCCGAAACGGCGAAAGCGAAAGAAGCGGTGGATCCAGGCGGCGTAATTCCCCGCACCGTTGCAGATGATGGCGTCGGCAGGAAGATAGTCGCGCAGCCACACCAGAACCGCGCCGAAATTGACACCGCCCGGCTGATCGGTCGGCGTTTCCGTCCACGCCAGATAGTCGGCGTGCGCGGCGTCGGCTTGACCGTGCACCCACGCCGGCACCGGGAGCTGCTCGAGCGCCAACGCAAACGCGGTCGGGGTTGCGTTGATCGGCAGGTGCGGATTGTAGACGCGGCCGAGTTCTTCGGCACCCGGATGGACGTGAACGAAAGTCATCTGCGGTCGCGGTATGTCGAACAGCGCGTAGCTCTGCGACGGCAACTCTCCCATGCGTCCGCCGATCAGGACGACGAGGTCCGAGGATTTGATGCGCTCGGTGAGTTTCGGATTGGGACCGATACCGAGATCGCCGGCGTAGCAGGGATGCAGCGCATCGAAGAGATGCAGCCGGCGGAATGTCGTCGCCACCGGCAGCGAATATTTTTCAGCGAATCGCGCGATCCGATCCGACGCCTCCTGCGACCAGCGGCTGCCGCCAAGCAGCAGGATCGGCGACTTGGCGGCGCCGAGAAGCTGCGCAAACTTCTCCATGTCGGCCGCGCCCGGCGCGGTCTCGACCGCGTTGTAGGGCGGCGCGTCGTCGACCGCGACGCGCTCGGTCAGCATGTCCTCGGGCAGACTGATGACCACCGGTCCGGGCCGGCCGTTAGCCGCTACGTGAAAGGCGCGCGAGACGATTTCCGGTATGCGCGCCGGATCGTTGATCTCGGTGGCCCATTTGGTCATCGAGCCGAACACCGCGGGATAGTCGAGTTCCTGGAAGGCTTCCCGATCGCGCATATCGCGGGCGACCTGGCCGACGAAAACCACCAGCGGTGTCGAATCCTGCCGGGCGATATGGATGCCCGGCGAGGCGTTGGTAGCGCCGGGGCCACGCGTGACGAAGCAAACGCCGGGGCGGCCGGTCGCCTTGCCCACCGCCTCGGCCATCATCGCCGCACCGCCTTCCTGCCGGCACACCGTGACCGCAAGGTCGGTGTCGTGGAATGCGTCGAGCACGGCGAGATAACTTTCGCCCGGCACGCAGAAGACGTGACGCACGCCGTTGACGCGCAACTGGTCGACGAGGATTTCGGCGGCGGTGCGAATGTTGGCTTTACCGCGCATGGCTTCTCCGCAGAAACGCTCCGGCCGATTGGCCGCGCCGGGCGTTGTAAACTGTGCTTGCCGCGACCTGCGCCGCTAGTCCAGTGTCCGGTGCGGCCGGCGGGGCTCAATAGCACATTGTTCCGAAGCATATTGTTCCGAGTTTCGACTTCATGAACGGCAAAGTGGCGGACAGCCAGGACGAGGTGTTTGGCTTCCTCGGCGATCCCGCAAGCCATGCAGGGCACAAGGTACGGCGCATCGATACCCATGCGGCATCGGTGTTTCTGG
The DNA here is from genome assembly GCA_963850245.1 of uncultured Alphaproteobacteria bacterium. Taxonomy (GTDB): domain Bacteria; phylum Pseudomonadota; class Alphaproteobacteria; order Rhizobiales; family Xanthobacteraceae; genus BOG-931. The sequence goes on from CAWKLA010000014.1 coordinate 146,666, forward strand.
CCGGCGATCGGGCGCTGAAGGTCAAGCGCGCCGTGCGCTTTCCCTTCCTCGATTACTCGACGCTGCCGAAGCGCAAGCAGGCCTGCGAGGCCGAGCTAGCGGTCAACGCGCCCTACGCGCCGGAAATCTATCGCGGCGTCGTCGCCATCACCCGAGAGCCTTCAGGCAAGCTGGCGATCGCAGGTACCGGCACGCCGGTCGAATGGGCCGTGGACATGCGACGCTTCGATGAAAAGCGCACCCTCGACAACATCGCCGGCGAAATCGACGAGGCACTGGCGGACGCGCTCGGCCGCGCTGTCGCGGCCGCGCACGCCAGGACGCGCGTGATCGATGGGCAAGCCTGGATCGCGGCGCTCGGATCGTATGTCGACGAGCATGTGGAAGTGTTCCGGCAGCACCCCGAGATCTTCCCCGCCGCCGATGTCGAAGCGTTCGCCGGCGCCAGCCGCGTCGCGTACGAGCAAATCGCTCCGCTGCTGCGCGAACGCGGCCGGCAGGGTTTCATCCGCCGCATTCACGGCGACCTCCATCTCGGCAACATCGTTCTGACCGGCGGCGAGCCGGTTCTGTTCGACGCCATCGAATTCAGTGACATCATCGCTTCCGGCGACGTTTTCTACGACCTCGCTTTCCTGCTCATGGACCTGCTCGAGCGCGGGCTCGCGCCTGCCGCCAATATCGTCTTCAACCGCTACATCGCAGAAACGCGCCGGCTCGAGGATTTCGACGCGCTCGCCGCTATGCCGTTCTTTCTGACCACACGCGCGGCGATCCGCGCCAAGGTCACCGTGGCCCGCATGGAGCGTGCGAAAGATGCCGAGCGGAAATCCATCGCCGCTTCAGCGCGCGGCTATTTCGACTTCGCCACGCGGGCGATCGCGCCGCCGCAACCGCAATTCATTGCCGTCGGCGGCCTTTCCGGCACCGGCAAATCGAAGCTGGCGCGAATGCTTGCGCCTAGCGTCGACCCGATGCCCGGCGCCGTGATCGTGCGTTCCGACGTCGAGCGTAAAGTGCTGTTCGGCGTTGGCGAGACCGAAAAGCTGCCCGCGGATGCCTACAGCGAAAGCGTCACGGCCCGCGTGTACGCGACATTGGAGGACAAGGCCCGCCGCGTCGTCACCGCGGGCCATTCGGTGATTGTCGATGCCGTATTCGCCCGGCCGCAGGAGCGAGCCGCCATCGCCGAAACGGCAAAGGCGGCGAAGTTGCCTCTCCGGGGACTATTCCTCACGGCCGACGTTGAGACCCGGCTGGGCCGCGTTGGTACCCGCGTGCGCGACGCCTCGGATGCCGATGCGGGAGTGGCGCAGGCCCAGGAGCAGTACGACCTCGGGTCCCTCGACTGGGCTCGGGTTGACTCCTCGGGGACGCCCGAAGCCACCCTGACGCGGGCAAAGGCCGCACTGGATCACACCTGATTGACTGATGCGGTGCAGCACAAATATAAGCGCGGGGAACCGCAGGCTTGGAGAGGCGCGATTATGGCGAGCAGCGACGCAACGACACTGGGCACCCACGCTCCCGAGGCATCGCGGCGCGATTTCCTCTACATCGCCACCGGGACTGTAGCGGCCGTTGGCGCCGTCGCCACGGCCATCCCATTCATCGCCCAGATGAACCCGGACGCCTCGACGCTCGCGGCGGGCGGCCCCGTCGACCTCGATGTCAGCAAGATCGCGCCCGGCCAGCAGGTGGTCATCCGCTGGCGCGAACGGCCGATCTTCGTTTTCCACCGCACCCCGGAAACATTGAAGACGCTGGACGACCCCAAGCTGCTGTCGCAACTCTCCGATCCGAACTCGCAGCAGATGCAGCAGCCCCCCTACGCCGCCAATGCGACGCGCTCGATCAAGCCGGAATTCGGCGTGCTCGTCGGCATTTGCACGCATCTCGGCTGCATCCCGATGTTCTACCCGCAACCCAATCTGACCTCGCCGGTATCCAACTGGCTGGGCGGCTATTTCTGCCCCTGCCACGGATCGAAGTACGATCCGGCGGGACGCGTTTTCAGCGGCGTGCCTGCGCCCTACAATCTGCCCGTGCCGCCCTACACGTTCGTCAACGAGACGACGATCCGGGTCGGCGAGAATCCGAGCGGCACGGCCTGGGATTTTGGCTCGATCCGCCAGCTCTGAACGTCAACCACCCGCCGGTGTGACATGAAATGACATGAAGCTCCGACTGCCCCTGCGGCTCGGGCTGGTGAGGCTGTCGCTTCTGGCGATCGTCGTTGGCGTAGTAACGGGATTCGGCGCCGTCGTGTTTCGCGCGCTGATCGGCCTCATCCACAACATCGCTTTTCTCGGCACGTTCGCCATCAACTACGACGCCGGCGTTTTCACCCCGCCAAGCCCGTGGGGCGCCTTTATCATTCTGGTTCCGGTTGTCGGCGGCCAGATCGTCACCTTGCTGATCGTCAATTTCGCCCCGGAAGCGCGTGGGCACGGCGTGCCCGAGGTGATGGACGCGATCTATTACAAGGAAGGCATGATCCGGCCGGTGGTCGCGGTGATCAAATCGCTCGCCTCGGCATTGTCGATCGGCACCGGCGCCGCCGTTGGCCGCGAAGGCCCGATCATCCAGATCGGCTCGGCGATCGGCTCGACGCTCGGCCAGATCGTGACGATGGCGCCGTGGCAGCGCATCACGCTTGTCGCGGCGGGCGCCGGCGCCGGCATCGCCGCCACCTTCAACACACCGATCGGCGGCGTGATGTTCGCCATCGAGCTGATGATGCCGGAATTAAGCGCACGCACCTTCCTGCCGGTCGCGCTTGCCACCGGCACGGCGACTTTCATCGGCCGTATCTTTTTCGGCATCTATCCCGCATTCGCCATCCCCGACGCACTCCTGGCGTCGCGAGCGCCGGCGTCTCTCGATTCGTTGCTGCTTTACGCGTTGCTTGGTGCATTGATCGGGGTCGCTGGAGCGGCCTTCATTCGCGGCTTAAGCTTCGCCGAGGACGTGTTCCAGCGCATCAAAAACCCTTATCTGCGCAACCTTGTCGGCATGCTGATCGTCGGCATCATGATCTATGCGCTGCTTGTCGGCGCAGGGCATTACTTCGTCGAGGGCGTCGGCTATTCCACCATTCAAGCGATCCTGACCGGCGGTCTCAGCCTGCCGGTGCTGCTTGTTCTCCTGTTTGCCGCCAAGCTCGCTGCCACGTCGGTGAGCCTGGGTGCAGGCGCCTCGGGTGGGATTTTTTCGCCCTCGTTGTTCATGGGCGCCACCATCGGCGGAGCCTTCGGCGTTCTGGTCAATGCGGTCCACCCAGTTGAGAACCTTGGTGTAACAACCTGCGCCATCATCGGCATGGCCGCGATGGTCGGCGGCGGCACCGGCGCCGCCATGACCGCTGTAACGATGATTTTCGAGATGACGCGCGATTACGACCTGGTGATGCCGAGCATCGTCGCAGTCGCGCTCGCCATCGGCGTTCGTCGTCTTATTTCGCAGGAAAATATCTACACGATCAAACTTGTCGGCCGCGGTCATTTTGTGCCGAAGGCGCTGCACGCGAACATGTTCCTGGTGCGGCGCGCCCGCGAGGTCATGCAGACGGATGTGACGATCCTGCCCGCCGATTCAGACTTCGACGCGTTCCTGCGCCGACACGTGAACGAGAGCGGATTCAGGCACGTGGTGGTCACGCGCGGCAATCACATCGCCGGCGTCGTTCGCGTCAATACCAGCTTGCGGCGCGGCGTCGAAGCAGCCTATAGCGGCATCCACTTCGCCGACGTCGTGCAACGCAAATTCACCATCGCGCGCGAAGCCGACGTCATGTTCGATGTCGTTCAGCGCATGGCCCGTCACGAGGCCATTATGGCGGTGGTGGTCAAGGACCGGAGCCGCGGACGCCCGTCCGACATCGTTGGCATCATCTCGAAAGAGCACATCGCCGATTCGGTCGCCGAGAGCATCAAGCCGTTCGGGTAGACGCGCCGGCCATTCTGAGCTTTTCGGTCGCCGCCACATCCACGGCCCCGCCGGCGACGACGACGCCGTAGCGCTCACGCGCGATCTCTGCCGAGAACAGGCCGTCGAGCACATTGTCGAGAACCGCCGCGGGATCCCGGCTGAACGGATCGCCGTAGCCGCCCCCGCTCGGGCCATAGGTGATCAGCCGGTCGCCAGGCGTCACTTTCTGATACGGGACTTTGGACGAAAGGTTCGACCGGGCTCCATTAGCCCTTTCCATCACCAGTTCGCCCGGATGGCCGTCTTCGCCACCGTCAAATCCCCACGGGCGATACTTTTGGCCTTCGCCTTCGACCGAAAATCCGCCGTCGGAGAGATAGGTGAACTCGCGCACCGAGCCGACGCCGCCGCGCCACTCTCCCGCGGCGACCACGTCCTCGCGCAATTCGTAACGGTCGACCCGTAGCGGCAGGTGCGATTCGATATCTTCGATCGGGTTGTTGCGGGTGTTGGCGTAAAGCGTGTCGACGGTATCCATGCCGTCGAGGCCGTGCCGGCCGCCGTAGCTGCCCTCGAAAATCTCCATATGCACCCACGGCTGTTCATTGACAGTGCCGCTGAAGGCGATGACGCGGAGGTTGCCGATCCCGGCGCTGACCTGGTGCGGCACCGCGGGAGCGAGCGCCTTCATCACCGTATCGGCGAGCTGATTGCCGGGAGAAAAGCGCGCGATCACCGGCGCCGGGAAAATCGGGTTGGCCAAGCGTGCCCTTCGGCGCAACGATGGTGATCGGCCGGGTGATGCCGTCGTTCTGGGGAATGTTGCCGTAGACGGCGCTGTCGAGCAGGATCGAGCGCAGCGTCAGCCAGATCGCGCAGTCGACCGTGCCCTCGAACGGCAGGTTGATCGGCCGATCGGACACCTGCGGTGACGTGCCGGTCAGGTCGACCGTCAGCTCGTCGTCGCGCACCGTGATGGCGACCGCGAATTTCAGATCGCGCCGCGCCGGGTCCGGATCGTCCTGATAGCCATCGATGAAGGTCTCGGCCTTGTAGACGCCATCCGGAATGGCGCGGATGGCGTTGCGCATCATGCGCTCGGAATAGTCCATCAGGTCTTCGCAGGCGCCGTTCACCGTGGCGCGGCCGTACCGATGCACCAGATCGAGATAACGCTGCGCGCCGATCTGCGCCGCGGCGATCTGCGCCTTCATATCGCCGACCACCAGATCCGGGATGCGGATATTGTCGCGCACCATGTGCCACACGGCGTCGTTGGGCTTGCCCTGGTCGATGACCTTGATCGCCTTGAATTGCAGCCCTTCGGCATAGGTGTCGACCGCGTCAACGATGCCGCAGCTTCCCGGCGTATGCGCGCCGATGTCGAGATGGTGCGCCGTCGTCACCGAGAAGCCGATCAGCTCGCTGCCGTCGAACACCGGCACGCAAAAAGCAACGTCGGGGCCGTGCGAGGCACCGCCGTACGGGTCGTTGTGCATGATGACGTCGCCCGGACGGAACACGTCGCCGCGGGCCTCGAACTTTTTGAGAATGCCGCGGATATAGCCGGGGATAGGGCCGGATTGCAGCGGCGTCCACATCTTGCACTCGCACAATTGCCGCCCCTCGGCGTCGGTCAGCGCCGCGCCGAAATCCTCGGATTCGCGGATGATGCTCGAATAGCTCATCCGCATCAGCTTGTGGCCCATCTCGATCGCGATGTTTTCGAGCGCGCCCTGGATGACGGCGCCGGTGATCGGATCGACGCGGGTCGACGGCTGCTGCCGGCGATTGGAGTGATCAGTGTCGTTCATCGGCCATCCCCTGCGACTTTCAGAATGAGATTGCCGGCGGCGTCATTGATCGCGGTGCAACCCGGCGGAATGACCGTCGTGCTGAATCCTTTTGCAGCACGATAGCGGGGCCTGCAAAGCTTTCGCCCACCGGCAGCAGATGCCGGCGGTAGAACGCGGTCTCGAAGGAGCGCAACTCGCCGTCGACGCGGAACACGCATTGGCCGGTCCGGACCAGCGCCTTCGCCAGGGTCGCGCCCTCCGGCGCGGTCAGCTTTTCGAGCTTCGGCATGTGCCCTACCCCGATCACCCGGACATTGACGATCTCGATCGGGTTCGCGGCGAAGAAATGCCCGTATTCGCGCTTGTGCGCCTCGTGGAAGCGCCGCCAGATTTCGTCGAGTTCCGCGTCCCCGATGACGCCATCCGGAATAGGGATCTTGAGTTCGTAACCCTGGCCGACATAGCGCAGATCGCCGTCGCGCATGAACGACATGCCGGCGGATGGCAGATGATCGGCCGCGAACTGCTTGCGCAGTTGCGCTTCCATCGCCGCCATGTCGGCATTGAGCCGGTCGAGATCGACGCTGCCGCTGACCTGAAACTCGGTGCGGATGGTGTCGTATTTCAGATCGGTGGTCAGCAGTCCCATCGCCGAGGTGATGCCCGGATAGGGCGGCACGATGACTTCCGGGAATCCAAGCATGGCCGCCACCTCGGCGCCGTGCAGCGGCCCGGCGCCGCCGAACGCGACCAGCGCGAACTCGCGCGGGTCGATGCCTTTCTGCACGGTGCGCGAGCGGATGGCGTTCGCCATGTTGCTGTTGATGACCGTCAGCACGCCTTCGGCCGCATCGAGCTTGTTCATGCCGAGCGCGTCGGCGAGGCCTTCGATGGCCCGATGCGCGGCGGCCTCGTCGAGCTTCATGCTGCCGCCGAGAAAGTCATGCTTGTCGAGGCGGCCGAGCACGAGGTTGGCGTCGGTGACGGTCGGCTCCGTCCCGCCGCGGCCGTAGGCGGCCGGGCCGGGCACGGCGCCGGCGCTGCGCGGCCCGACGCGGAACGCGCCGCCGTGATCGATATAGGCGATCGAGCCGCCGCCCGCGCCGATGGTGTGGATATCGATCATCGGCAGCAGCAGCGGGAAGCCGGCGATCGATGTGCTGCGCGCATCGGTCTCGGCGAAGCGCCCCTCGACCACGATGCCGATGTCGGCGCTGGTGCCGCCGATATCGAAGGTGATGAGCTTGCGGCGGCCGCTCAGGCCGCCGATCCAGGCGCCGCCGAGAACGCCGGCGGCGAGCCCGGACAAGAGCGTCATCGCCGGCTTGTCGCTGACCATCGCCGGCGTCGCGACGCCGCCGTTCGAAGCCATGACGCGCAATTCCGAACGCAGCCCCGCATCGTGCAGCGTCGCTTCCAGGCGCTCGACATAACTGCGCATCTTCGGTCCGATGAAGGCGCACAGACAGGCCGTGGTGAAGCGCTCGAACTCGCGGAATTGCGGCGAGATCGACGAGGAGGTGACGACGAAGACGCCCGGCAGCTCGCGTTCGAGAATCGCCTTGGCGCGCTCCTCATGCGCCGGATTGAGATAGGAAAACAGAAAGCAGACCGCGACGGCCTCGACCGCTTCCGCCTTCAACGCCCGCGCCGCCTCGATCACGCCCGCCTCGTCGAGCGGCTCGAGCTCCTCGCCGTGCGGCGGCACGAGCCGGCCCTTGACGACCTTGCGGTGGCGCCGCTTGACCAGCGGCCGGTTCTGCCACGGCAATTCCTGCATGATCGAGTAGTGCTCGACGCGCTGATGCCGCGCGATATGGATGATGTCGCGGAAGCCTTCGTTGGTGAGCATGCCCGCACGCGCGCCCTTGTGCTCCAGCACCGCGTTCGTCGCCGTCGTGGTGCCGTGCAGCACGTAGTCGATGTCGCCCGCTTCCACGCCGTTGTCGCGGCAGATTTCGGCGATCCCCTGAACGATGGCGCGGGAGGGATCGTCGGGCGTGGTCGAGACTTTGTGGATGGCGACCTGGCCGGTGTCCAAATCGCAGTACACGATATCGGTGAAGGTGCCGCCGACATCGACGCCGATCGTCTTCATGTTTCTCCGGTCTGCATGTTGCCGCTTGTCGCCATAACTTGATAAATGAAGCGCTCCTCGCCGGTGGAGCGCGCTGCATCTTGTTCGGCCGGGATTTGGAAGGCAACAGTGAAGGCCGTCGTCATTCACGCCCCGGGCGCTCCGGAGCAGCTCGTCATGGCCGACGTGCCGGAGCCGGTCCCCGGTCCCGGCGAGGTGCTGGTGGATGTCGCCTTTGCCGGCTGCAACTGGGCGGATACCCAGGTCCGCACCGGCATCTATCCGCACCCGCGCAGCTACCCGCTGGTGCTCGGCCTGGAGATTTCCGGGACCGTATCGAAGCTCGGGCCGGGCGTTGGCGGCGTGCAGATCGGCGATCGCGTTGCGGCCTTTCTCGAACAGGGTGGCGCCTACGCACAGAAGGCCGTCGTCGGCGCCAACATGCTGATGGCGCTGCCGGAGGCCATCCCCCTCGACGTCGGCGCGGCGCTCACCGTGCAGCCGCTGACCGGATACCACATGCTCCACACCATCTACGGCATCGAGCCGCGAGAAACGGTGCTCATCAACGCCATCGGCGGCGGCGTCGGGCTGTTCACGACCCAGCTTGCCGTGAAAGCCGGCGCGCGCGTCATCGGCACCGTGGGCACGCCGGGCAAGGAGAAACGGGCGCTTGAATACGGCGCCGAGCGCGTCGTGGTTACGACGAATGAGGATTTCGAGCAGGCGGTGCTGGATTTCACCGACGGCCGCGGCGTCGATCTCGCCATCGATTCACTGGGTGCGACGATGCTGGATCGCACGTTCAACGTCGTGCGCAAGCTCGGGCACATCATCAGCATCGGCGAGGCAGAGGGTCCGCCGTTCAAGAATATCCGCGAACGCATCCTGCCGCGCTCGCAAACCTTCACCCGCCTTCACATCGGCCATGTCGACCCTAACTCGCAGGCATGGAAGGACAGCATGGCGTACATCGTGCAGGGCGTGGTCGACGGCTGGCTGAAAGTACCGATTGCCGGCACCTTCCCGATGGCCGACGCGGCCGGCATGCACCGGCACATCGAATCGCGCCAGGCGGCGGGCAAGCTCGTGCTGGCGATCGGCGGCCAGCAGGCGGATCGTTAAATCCTTCAACAGCTTTCGCGGAGTGTCAGCCGCGCGCGCCACGCAAACCGCACAGGCGTGCTTTCCGTGGCCGCATTGCCCATAATGCGGCATGGCACTTGATTTGCGGCTGTTCGCGGTTGCAGCGGCGGCCTTCACCGCTTTCGTCAATCTCTACTCACCCCAGGCGCTCCTGCCCGAACTGTCGCGTCAGTTCGGCGTCAGCGCCGGTGACATCAGCACCCTGATGACGGCGGGCACCCTGGCGGTTGCGCTCACGGCACCGTTCACCGGCGCGCTGGCCGACGTTCTCGGCCGCAAGCGTCTCATCACTGCGGCTGCGTTCGCTGTGATCGTGCCGACGCTGTTGATGACTTTGGCGACGAGCGTGCCGCAGCTTGTGATCTTGCGCTTTGCCCAGGGGCTTTTGCTGCCGCCGATCTTCACGGTCACCCTCGCCTATGTCGCCGAAGAATGGCCGCCGGCGGACGTGCCGCGCATCGCCGGACTTTTTGTCGGCGGATCGAGCATCGGCGGCTTTTCCGGCCGCTTCGTCACCGGCGTCGTGGCCGATCTCGCCGGCTGGCGCGTTGCTTTCGCTGCCGTAGGCCTGCTTACGCTCATCGGCGCGACGATCGTGACGGTCGCGCTGCCCCGCGAGCGCAACTTTGTCCGTTCCGGCGGCTTCGCCGCCTCGGCGTGGCAAATGCTGGCGCATCTGGGCAATCCACGCCTCCTCGCCATCTATGCGGTCGGCTTCGGTGTGCTGTTCAACTTCATCGCGACTTTCACCTATGTGAGCTTTCATCTGGCCGCGGCGCCCTACTATTTCACGCCGACTCTGCTCGGCACCCTTTTCATGACCTATCTCGGCGGCACTGCGCTCGCGCCGTGGGTTGGTCACGCCATCGTGCTGGTCGGCCGCGGCCGCCTCGTGCTTGGCAGTATCGCAGTGTGGATTTGCGGTGCGCTGTTATTGCTGGCGCCGCAGGTCAGCCTCATCGTTGTCGGGCTGACGATTTGCGCGAGCTGCGGCCTGGTGTGCCAGGCGGTCTCGACTGGGTACGTCGTCACGACCGCCAAGGAAGGCCGCTCCTCCGCCGCTGGGCTCTACGCCTCGATGTTCTATTTCGGCGGCAGCGCCGGCGCCTTTCTGATCGGTCTGGTCTGGCACGTTGCCGGATGGAGCGGCTGCATCGCGGCGATCATTGCAGTGCTCGCGATCATGGCGACGATCGTGGCGACCGCATGGGAGCGGGCGTCAACCTGAGGCGGGGAGTCAAGTGAGGGGAAGCATGCGGCACGATCGGAGCGACACCAATCCGGCATTCAACGGCCGCAAGCTGAAATTGGGCACCTTTCAGACCAATCTCGATAGCGGTTGCATCATGTCGGGGATCGAAGGCCGCCTCGACATCACCTGGCCGAACACGGTGACGCTGGCGAAACTCGCCGACGAGATGGAGTTCGAGGCGCTCGTGCCGGTCGCGCGCTGGCGCGGCTTCGGCGGCGCGAACGATCCGCAGGGGCCGGGCTTCGAGACCTATACCTGGGCGGCCGGCATCGCGGCCTCTACGGCGCGCTGCGGCGTCGTCTCCACCTCCCACGTGTCGCTCAATCATCCGATCATCGCCGCCAAACAATGCGCCGCGATCGATCACATTTCCAACGGCCGCTTCACGCTCAACATCGTCTGCGGCTGGAACGAACCGGAAATGGAGATGTTCGACATGACGCTCGGCCGGCATGAAGACCGCTACGCCCGCGCCGAGGAATGGCTCACGATCGTGCGGCGGCTATGGACCGAAGACGACGACTTCGATCACGACGGCAAGTTCTACAGAATCAGGAAGGGCTACCTGAAGCCGAAGCCGCTGCAAAAGCCCTACCCGGTGATCATGAATGCCGGTGCTTCCGAACGTGGCCGCCGTTTCGCCGCCAAGAACTGCGATCTCGTCTACACGCAGCTTCGCACCCACGATCCCGAGGTTTGCACCGCCCACGTCGCGTCCTATCACCGGCTGGCGCGCGAGGAATACGGTCGCGACATCCGGGTCTGGACGCTCGCTGCCATCGTTCAGGGCGAGACCGAGAAAGAAGCGCGGGAATTCTACGATTATTACGTGCGCGAGAAAGGCGATTGGGTCGCCGCCGGCAACGTCGTCGCCGCCATGGCCGCCGAAGTCAACGAGCGCCACTATTCGCCCGAGCGGGCGCAGGCGATGGCGGAGATGTTTGTCTCCGGGTGGGGCGGACATTTGCTGATCGGCACCAAGGAACAGATCGTTGACGGACTTGTTTCGCTGTCGCGCATGGGTCTCGACGGCGTTCTCTTGTCATGGCCGCGCTTCGAAGCCGGCATGCGGGAATTCCGCGACGTGACGCTGCCGCTCGTCAAACAGGCGGGGTTGCGCGACATGGTGTGAACGCGTCGCGTTCAACGCCGCGAGAGCTCATCGGCTAGGTCGGCCGCTTTTCGGCGACGGCCATCTCGCCTCGGGGCGGCCGCACGGCTAGGATCATAAAAAACATACGGAAAAGATACGGGGGGAAACGGCATGCCGAGGAATTCACCAGCCGGCAATCCGACGCTTGGCGGCCGCAAGCTGAAACTGGGCACCTTTCAGACCAATCTCGACAGCGGTTGCGTCATGTCGGGGCTCGACGGCCGGCTCGACATCACCTGGCCGAATACCGTCGCGCTGGCGAAGCTCGCCGACGAGATGGAGTTCGAGGCGATCGTTCCGGTCGCGCGCTGGCGCGGCTTCGGCGGCGCGAACAATCCGCAGGGGCCGGGTTTCGAAACCTACACCTGGGCTGCCGGCATCGCCGCCTCGACGGCGAAAAGCGGCGTGGTCTCCACCTCTCACGTTTCACTCAACCACCCGCTCATCGCGGCCAAGCAATGCGCGGCGATCGACCATATCTCCAACGGCCGCTTCATGCTCAACGTCGTCTGCGGCTGGAACGGACCGGAAATGGACATGTTCGACATGCCGCTGACGCTGCATGAGGACCGCTACGCCCGCGCCGAGGAATGGCTCGCCATCATCAGACGGCTGTGGACCGAAGACGACGACTTCGATCACGAAGGCGAGTTCTATCGGATCAAGAAAGGCTACCTCGAACCGAAGCCGATCCAGAAACCTCATCCGCCGATCATGAATGCCGGCGCCTCCGAGCGCGGCCGTCATTTCGCGGCGAAAAACTGCGACCTCGCCTTCACGTTGATCCGCACCCACGATTTCGACGTCAACGCCGCCCACATCGCGGCCTACAAACGCCTTGCGCACGAGGAGTATGGCCGCTCCATCCAGGTCTGGACGCACGCCGTAGCCGTGCAGGGTGAGACCGAGCAGGAAGCCCGCAAGTTCTACGATTACTACGTGCAGGAGAAAGGCGACTGGGACGCCGCCAGCAACGTCATCGACGCCATGGCAGCCGAGATCAACGAGAAGGAATTTCCGCCGGAGCGCAGGCGGGCAATTTCCGAAATGTTCATCGCCGGCTGGGGCGGGCACCCGCTGGTCGGCACCAAGGAGCAGATCGTCGACAAGCTCGCGGGCCTCTCACGCATGGGGATGGACGGCGTGCTGCTGTCGTGGCCGCGGTTCGAAGCCGGCATGCGCGAATTCCGCGATACGACACTGCCGCTGGTCAGGCAGGCGGGGTTGCGCGATATCGCCTAAGCCGCCGCTGTCTCAGCGGCTGTCGAGATTGGACGACTGCTTCACGTCGCGGGAAACCGGCGCGACGAAACCGCCGGCGGCGGCATCGGCGAGCGCGTTGCGGTCGAGCAACTCGTCGTGCTTGTAAACGTCCTCGCGGAACTGGACCGTGCCGTCGCGCGTCACCCAGCCCGTGAGGTACACCCAGGCGACCGGCATCTTGTGCGGCAGGTTGACGACTTTCAGGACGCCGGTGGCGATGCCGGCATCGATCGCGGCACGATTCCAGCCGGGCACATCCTCGAGAATCCAGGCGGCGAGGTCGCGCACATTGTCCACCCGCGTGCAGCCGTGCGAGTCGAAACGGTAGTCGTCCGCGAACAGCCGCCGCGAGTCGGTGTCGTGCATGTAGACCGAGTACGGGTTCGGCATGTCGATCTTGACGTTGCCGAGCGCATTCCAGGCGCCGGAATCCTGCCGGATAGTGAAATTCGGCGACCGGTCCAACGCCCAGTCGATGGAGTGCGGATCGATCTCCTCGTCATGCGCGCCGAGCACCCGCATGTGCATGCGGCTGAGATAGCTCGGATCGCGGCGCATGTGCGCATAGATCTCGTGCTTGGTGATTGAGAGTGGCACCGTCCAGGTCGGATTGAGGTTGACCGCGGTGATGGAGGCGGTGAGCGTCGGCGAGGGTTTGTCGACCTTGCCGACGATGACGCGATAGCGGCGCTCGACTTTGTCGTGGGCGACCGCTTCGACATACGCGGCCGGAATGTTCACCACGACGTAGCGCTCGGCGAAGGTGAAATCCATACCAAGCAGCCGCTCGAGCGAAGCCTCGAGCTGCTTCATGCGCGCGGCAACCGGGACGTTCATCGCCCGCAGCGTCGCGGCGTTGACGCTACCGGTAGCGTCAAGCCCGTGCCGAAGCTGAAACCGCTTCACGGCTTCGACGACGGCCGCGTCGTACGCATCGCCCGCCTCTTGCTCGGGCGCCAGGTCGTCGCTGACGACCAGACGCCGGCGCAACAACGCGACCTCGGGCCCGCTGGCGCCGGGCGCAAGCTTGGCATCGGCGGGAATCGCCGGCCACCCGCCACGCACCTGGATAGTCGCGTAGCCCAGCAGCGTCTCCTTGATGCGCTGGTAGGTGCCCTCATCGAAAACTGGATCGGAGGAAAGCGCGAGCGCCGCCGCCGAACGTGACTCCGGCGTCGAAGGAGCCTTGGCGGTCGAGCGCGGCGGCTTGGCCGCCGCTGACGGGGATTGCTTTACTGGAGTGGACGACCTTGCTGCGGCGGCGTTCGCCGGCGCTCTCAGGACCGGCTGGCCGGCGACGGACTGGGTCTGGGCGGCCGCCGGGCTCGCGACAAGAGCCAAGACCGCAGCCAAGACCGCTCCGGCAAAGAAAGTCGTCCGCATCAATTCGCCTCCCAAGCGCGCTGGAGAATTATGCTGTGGGTGTGGCGGCAATTGGACGCGGGAACAAGGCCGCCGGCTGCGTCAGGCAAGTGTCTAATCCCTTATCCGCGTTCGCAACGATTGCCTAGCGGTCATCCGCGGCGGTTACCCACGCCAACAACGCCGGCCGCTACAGCGCGGGCGGCAGTGGCTCGGCTTGTGGCTGTCATCGTGGAAGCTGGCCGGCCTGCCGCACAGCGTTGCGACCGGCTGCTGCGACTCACGCCTGCGGCTGCGGCTCCATCGGGCCTTCCGGACGCGGCGGCCGGTTGCGGCCGGCACCCGCCGTCGGCACCGTCGAGGCGCGCGGGGTCGGATCGATTGTCAATTCGCGGGTCGGCTTTTTGCCCATCAGCAAATCCTTGATCTCGTCGCCGCTCAGGGTCTCGAATTCCAGCAGCCCCTTGGCCAGCGCCTCAAGATCGGCGCGCTTCTCGGTGAGGATCTGCTGCGCCTCCTGATAGCCGGCTTCGACCAGCCGCCTGATCTCGGCGTCGATCTTCTGCACGGTGGCTTCCGAAATGTTCTGCTGCCGCGCCACCGAATAACCGAGGAACACCTCTTCCTGGTTCTCGCCGTAGGCGACGGTACCGAGCGCGTCGGACAGACCCCAGCGTGTGACCATCAGGCGCGCAAGCTTGGTCGCCTGCTCGATGTCGGACGCAGCCCCGGACGTCACTTTGTCACGGCCGAAAACCAGCTCCTCCGCGACGCGGCCGCCCATCATGATGGCGAGCCGTGACGTCATCTGCTCGAGGCTCATCGACAACTTGTCGCGCTCCGGCAGCTGCATGACCATGCCGAGCGCACGGCCGCGCGGGATGATGGTCGCCTTGTGCACCGGATCGGTCGCCTTGACGTTGACCGCGACGATGGCATGGCCGCCCTCGTGATAGGCGGTGAGGAGCTTCTCCTCCTCCGTCATCACCAGCGACTTGCGCTCGGCGCCCATCATCACCTTGTCCTTGGCGTCCTCGAACTCGACCTGCGTCACCATGCGCTTGTTGCGCCGCGCCGCCATCAGGGCGGCCTCGTTGACGAGATTCATCAGATCGGCGCCGGAGAAGCCGGGCGTTCCGCGGGCAATGGTTTTCAGATTGACGTCCGGCGCGAGCGGCACCTTGCGGACGTGCACCTTCAGAATCTGCTCGCGGCCGACCACGTCCGGATTGGGCACGACGACCTGGCGGTCGAACCGGCCGGGGCGCAACAGCGCCGGATCGAGCACGTCCGGACGGTTGGTGGCGGCAATCAAAATGATGCCTTCATTGGCCTCGAAACCATCCATCTCCACGAGCAACTGGTTCAGCGTCTGCTCGCGTTCGTCGTTGCCGCCGCCGAGGCCCGCGCCACGGTGGCGGCCAACGGCATCGATCTCGTCGATGAAGATGATGCAGGGCGCGTTCTTCTTCGCCTGCTCGAACATGTCGCGCACGCGGCTGGCGCCGACGCCGACAAACATTTCGACGAAATCGGAACCCGAGATGGTGAAGAACGGAACGTTCGCTTCGCCGGCGATGGCGCGCGCCAGCAAGGTCTTGCCGGTGCCGGGCGGACCGACCAGCAGAAGGCCGCGCGGAATGCGTCCGCCGAGCCGCTGGAATTTACCCGGGTCGCGCAGGAATTCGACAATCTCCTGCAGATCGAGCTTGGCTTCGTCGACGCCCGCGACATCCTCGAAGGTGACGCGGCCGTGGGCTTCGGTCAGAAGCTTGGCGCGGCTCTTACCGAATCCGAGCGCCTTGCCACCGGCGCCTTGCATCTGGCGCGACAGGAAAATCCACACGCCGATCAGCGCGACGAACGGCAGCCAGGAAATCAGCAGCGAGACGAACCAGGGCACGTTGTCCGATTGCGGACGCGCCGTGATCGCGACGCCCTTGTTGTAGAGGCGCTGGATCAAGCTCGGGTCGCTCGGCGAATAGGTCTGGAACGGACGGCCGTCAGTGAAAGTGCCGTGGATTTCCGGCCCCTGGATCAGCACGTCACGCACGCGGCCCTGATCGACCTCGTTGAGCAACTGCGAAAACGAAATGTCCTGGGAGGTAGTGTGCTGGCCCGGATTCTGGAACAGCGTGAATAACGCCAAGAGCAGAAGAACAATAATAACCCAGAGGGCGAAATTCCGAAGATTGGCGTTCATCGCATGTCCTCGGCTGGCACCTTGGCGGCGCCCGCCAGCCTGCATTTTACCGCAAATCGTGGCGGCTTCACGTCGCGTATCACGGCAATGTAGGCGTCAGACCCCCGCCTGCCAAGAGAAGGCCGACCACGAGCAAGACGTTTATTCTACTGTCATTTCGTAAAGCGGGCGTTGCCGGCGGACCGCGCGGTTCGCGCCCGGCGCGGCGGCGCGCGCTCGATGACCAGCCGCTCCTGCCCCAGCGCGATCAGCGCGCCGGCCAGCGTGCGGCGCAGCGGCGTACGGGAGGTCCTTAGCGTCTCGTAAAGCATTTCAAGCTTGCCGAGTTCGACCGGTCCCTCATTGCCGACATGCGCGATGGCGCGGCCGAGGAGCCGGAGCGCTACTTCGGCGGGCAGGTCCTTAAAGCGCGACGCCTCGAAAACGATCGGGCCGCGCTCGCTCCACGACCCGGGCGCCAGCGCTTCGCGCGCCGCGGCTACCGCGACTTCCACGGTCGCCTCGGCGCGCCGCATGCGCGCGGCCAGCCGCGCCAGGCCCCGGGCGTCGAGCCCCTCACGCGCGAGATGCGGCATCAGCGCGCGCAGTCGCGTGCGGGTGAAGCGCGGATCAACGTTGCTCGGATCTTCGCTGTGCGCGACGCCGGCTTTTTTCAACGTCGCAACGAGCCGCGCCTTCGATACCGGCAGCAGCGGACGGACCAGGAAAATCGCTGCGTCGCCGCCGGCGGGAAGCGTCACCGCGGCGGCCATGCCGGCGAGCCCGGTCAGGCCGCTGCCGCGAGCGAGCCGGAACAGCACCGTCTCGGCCTGGTCGTCAAGCGTATGGGCGGTGAGGATATGTTCGTAGCCGGCGCGCACAGCGGCCTCGGCCAGGAGGCGATACCGCGCGAAGCGCGCCGCTTCCTGCAGGCCGGTCGCTGGCTTTCGGCCGCTCCACTGCAGCGTCCGGTGCGGGATCCCAAGCTGCCGCGCCAGGCGGCGCACCTGCGCCGCTTCGCGCCTGGCTTCCGGCCGCAATCCATGATCGACGGTAACGGCGAGAAGCTTCGGGGCGCGCTTGCGCCGTTGCCTCAGCTTCTCGGCCCAGCGCGCAGCGATCACGAGCAGCGCGGTCGAATCCGAACCGCCGGAAACGGCGAGAAGAAGTCCGTGCAGATCTTCAAGACCGCGAAACAGCGCGCCCGCTTCCGCGTCGCGCACCGCAAGGTCAGCAGTGGCCACGCTTTTGTTCTCGGTCCACGGCCTGCTTCACGCTCGACGTCGCGCGCGGATATTTGCGCAGCACTTCGCCAAGCGAAGCGCAGGCGGCTTCTTTCTCGCCGAGCGCCGCGAGCGACTGGCCAAGCCGCAACAGCGCTTCCGGCGCGCGCGCCGTCGTTTCGTATTTGGTCGAAACGGCAAGAAACGATTCGGCGGCGTCGCGATATTGCTGCTGCTGGAAGAGACTCTCGCCGAGCCAGTATTGCGCCTCCGGCGCGAGGCGATCGCTCGGATACTGGTGGAGGAAGCCGCGGAACGACTCCGCCGCAAGCGCATAATCCTTGTGCTGCACATAACCGTAGGCGAGATCGTATTGATCCTTCGGCGAGTTGGAAGGCGGCAGCGTCGCCTGCTGCTGCATGGCGCCGGTCGAACTCGGATTGCTCGGCGGCGGAGGCGGCAGCGCACCGACCGGCTGGCCGCCACCCGGCGTGGAAAGATCGAGCGGCGCGCCGATCTGACGGATCCCGGGTGCCGGCGCATCGGAAACCGGCGGCGGCGGTTCGGTTGCCGCGGTATTGGAGCCGAGCTGCCGCGGCACGCCGGGCGCGTTCGGATTGGCTGACGGGTCGAAAGCGTCGCCTCGGCGACCGCCGGATGACGGCGGTGGTGGCTCGAGCGGAGCTTGCGAGGCTACCACAGCGGGAGGCGTGTTAGCCGGCGGGGGCGCGTATGTTGCTGCAAATGGCGTCGAATATGGCGGCTGCGAATATTGCGGCGGCGGGTTCTGGGCGACAGGCCGCTGCGTGCCGGAAGCGGGACGTGCCGGACCCTTTCCTTCTTCGCCGCGCGCCACCTCTTCCTGCAGGTGCTGCATCTGCAGCTCAAGCTGCTGGTTGCGGTATTGCAATTGCTCGACGCGGCCGGTGAGCTCGCGGATCGTCGAACTCCAGGCGGCCGATGCGTGTCACGAGGTCTGCGTCGGACACCTGCGCGCGAACGGATCCGGCGCCAAGCATGTACGCGACAAGCGCCACAACCGGAAAAATGAAGCGGATCATCGCCAGCGACATTTGTGGTGGGTAGGTGCCCTTAACATAGCCGATCCTGCGTCCAAATTGTGACTGTTTGCCCAAGTCTACTTGCCCCGGTCTACTCGCCTCAGTCTTCTTGTATCAGTCGGCGGGCCTCAATCTTCGTTAACGCGAAGGCCCCGCGATGTTCCCCGGACACCGATCATCCCGCCGTCTGGACGGGCCGACGCCTGCGGGCGCTGCGCCATTCCTCGAAGCGCTGCACTACCACAAAGAGCGACGGCACGAACAGGACCGCCAGACAGGTTGACGCTATCATTCCGCTGAACACGGTGATGCCGATCGACTTCCTGGCGCTTGCGCCGGCGCCGATCGCGACCACAAGCGGCGCGACGCCGAGGATGAACGCAAACGACGTCATGACGATCGGCCGGAACCGTTGCCGCGCGCCTTCGAGCGCGGCTTCGAGTATCGGTTTGCCGTCACGAACGCGTTGCTCGCGGGCCACTTCCACGATCAGAATGGCGTTCTTGGCCGAGAGCGCCATGAGCAGGATAATTCCGATCTGGGTATACAGGTTGTTGTCGATGCGCAGCCCGTTGAGAACGAGGACCGGACCGACAAGCGCGAGCGGCACCGAGAGGATCACCGACAGTGGCGTGTACCAGCTCTCGTATTGCGCGGCGAGGACGAGATAGACCAGCAGCAAGGCCATGGCGAAGACGAGATACATCTGCCGGCCGACGATCTTTTCCTGATACGACATCGCGGTCCATTCGACGGCGCTGCCGCGCGGCAAGGTCCGCTCGGCGTCCTGGTCCATCAGCCGGAGCGCGTCTCCCGAACTGAAGCCGGGCGCCGGCAGACCGAGAACGCTTGACGACGGATAAAGGTTGTAGAGGCTGATCAGCGGCGGACCGACAATCGGAACGATCTCGACGAGCGTCCCGAGCGGAATCATGTTGCCCTGCTGGTTGCGTACCCAAAGATTGTCGATATCGCGCGGCCGCAGCCGAAATTGCGCATCGGCCTGCGCGTAGACCTGAAACACGCGGCCAAATCTGTTGAACTGGACCACGTAGGTCGATCCCAGATAGGTCGCGAGCGTCGAGAAGACCTGATCGACCGAAACGTGCAGCGTTTCGGCTTTCACGCGATCGACATCGATGCGTATCTGCGGCGCCAGCGCGCGGAACGGCGTCGACACGCGTTGCAGGCCGCTTTGCGCTTGCGCGTTGGCGACGATGGCGTCCGTCACGCTTTGCAGCTTGGCGAAGTCGGTGCTGCCGTCGCGCAGTTCCACCTGCATGCTGAAACCGCCGACATTGCCGATACCCTGGATCGGCGGCGGCGGCAGCGCGATCACCTGCGCGTCGACAACGCCCAGCGCCGACGTCAAACGGCCGAACAGCGTGATCAAATCGGCGCGCCGGTTCCAATCCTTGAGCACGACATAGGCGACGCCGGCATTTGCCAGTGGCGCGCTGTCGTTGAGAGCAGAAACGCCGGCGATGGCGACGACGTGTTCGACGCCGGGATCGGCGCGCGCGATGGTGGAAATTTGCTCGAGCGTCTTTTGCGTGCGCTCCAGCGCTGCGCCGTCCGGCAATTGCACGACGACGAGGAGATAGCCCTGATCCTCGATCGGCAGGAAGCCGGTCGGCACGCGCGTGAGGCCCCATCCGGCCAGTGCGATGACGATCAAGGCAGCCGTCGTCATCAGGCCGGCGTGCGCCACCATACGCGCAATAAGACCGGAATAGGCACGCTCGACACGGCCATAGACGGCGTTGAAGCCGCGATAGAAGGCGTTGCGCCTTTCCATCGGCACAGGGGGGCGCAGCCACAACGCCGCCTGGGTCGGCTTGAGCGTCACTGCGTTGATCGCGCTCAACAGCGCGGTCGCGGCGATGACCAGCGCGAACTGCGCGTAAATCCGGCCGGTCAGGCCCGGCAGGAAGGCCGCGGGCAAGAACACCGACATCAAGACGAGCGTGATGCCGACGATCGGCCCCCACAGCGCGTTCATGGCGGCAATGGCCGCGTCGTGGCCGTTCATGCCTTTCTCGACATTGTGGGACGCTGCTTCCACGACGACGATCGCGTCATCCACGACGATGCCGATGGCGAGAACGATCGCGAACAGCGTCGAGAAATTCACGCCGAAGCCGAGCGCCCACATCGCAGCGAACGCGCCGACGATGGTGACCGGCACCGTGGTCGCGGGCACCAGCATGGCGCGCCAGTCCTGAAGGAAGATCAGGATCACGATGAGCACCAGCGCCGCCGCGGCGAACAGCGTCTTGTAGACCTCGAGGATCGAAGCGTTAACGAAGACCGTCGTGTCGAACGGCGTCGAGTAGACGAGCCCCTGCGGGAAGTGGCGCGACAGCTCGGCCATCTTCGCCTGCACCGCGCGCTCGACATTCAGCGCGTTCGCGCCAGGCGTCTGGAAGATCGCCATGCCGGCTGCCGGGGTGCCGTCGAGGGTGAATATCTGGCTGTAGGTCTGCGCCCCCAATTCGACCCGGCCGACGTCGCGTATGCGCGTCACCTCGCCGGAATTGCCGGTCTTGACGATCACGCGCTCGAACTCTTCGGCGTCGACAAGCCGGCCGTGGAGCTCGATCGTCAGCTGGAAGTTCACGTCGGGCGGCGTCGGAGGCATTCCGATCTGCCCGGCGGTAACCTGCTGGCTTTGCTGTTCCAGCGACTGCACGACGTCGGAAGCGTTGAGACTGCGCGCTTTCAATTTTTCCGGATCGAGCCAGACCCGCATCGCATATTGGCCGGCGCCGAACAGCTTGACCTGGCCGACGCCCGGCAACCGCGACAATTCGTCGATCAGATTGATGGTGGCGTAGTTGGCGAGATACAGCTTGTCGTAGCGATTGTCTGGCGACGTCAGCGCGACGAACAGCAAAATCGCTGTCGAGCGCTTCTGCACGGTGATGCCCTGGACCTGCACCGCGACCGGCAGGGATGACAGCGCGGTCGCCACGCGGTTCTGCACCAGGACCTGCGCGGTATCGAGGTTAGTGCCGATCGCGAAGGTCACCGTGAGGCTGTAGCTGCCGTCGCTCGAACTCGTCGATTGCATGTAGATCATGTTCTCGACGCCGTTGACTTGCTGCTCGATCGGCAGCGCCACGGTATCCATGAGCGTGCGGGCGCTGGCGCCGGGATAGCGGGTCGTCACCTGGACGGTCGGCGGCACGACATCGGGATACTGGGAGATCGGCAGGTCGTAGAGAGCGACGGCGCCGATCAAAATCATCAGGATCGCGATGACGTTCGCGAAGACCGGGCGCTCGATGAAGAATTTTGAAATCATCGCCGGGTTTGATGAGTGCCTTGATCTAGTTCGATGCCGCCGAGCGGAGTTCGGGGTCTACCTTCTGGCCTGGGATCGCGCGCATGATGCCGCCGATCACGACGCGGTCAGCCTTGGTCACGCCCTGCTCGATCACCCGCAGATCGCCGATGAGTTGACCTGGCTGCACGGTGCGCTGTTCTACGATGTTGTCCTTGTTGACGACGAGCAGGTAGCGTCCGCCCTGGTCGCTGCCGAGCGCCGCGTCGGGGACGAGCAAGGCCGGTTCCGGCCGCGCGGATATCCGCACGCGCACGAAATAGCCCGGCAGCAGGAGGCGATCGGCATTCTCCAGGGTGGCGCGCGCCGCGATCGTTCCGGTCGATGGATCGACCGTCGGCGCGATGTAGTCGAGCTTGCCCTTGTGCGGAAATCCGGTTTCGGTTTGCAGTCCGATTTCGACGGGCATGCCGAGCAGATCGGACACGGTGCGGCCGGCGCGCGCGAGGTCGGCCCGGACCTGGAGCACGTCGCGCTCGCTGGCGGTGAAATTCGCGTAGATCGGATCGAGCTGGACGATGGTGGAAAGGACCGTCGCCGAATTCGCGCCCACCAGCTGGCCGATCGACACTTGCCGCGCGGACACCACACCGTCGAACGGCGCTGTCACGTTGGTGTAGCCCAGATTAATCTCGGCTTGTTGCTGGTTGACCTGCGCCGTTTGCAGGTCGGCTCGCCCGGAGTCGCGCGCCGCGAGCGCCCTGTCGTAAGCGGCTTGCGTCGCGATCTGCCTGGTCACCAGGTCGGCCTGGCGCTGGTATTCCGCCTCCGCCTGCTTCAGCGAGGCGCTCGCACTACTGACCGATGCTTTCGCCGCCTCGACCCGCAGCCTGTAGGGCTCCGGCTCAATGGTGAACAGCGAGGTGCCCTTTTTTACAAACTCGCCATCGGCATAGTTGATGCCTTGCAGAAATCCCTGCACGCGCGCGACGAGATCGACCGAGTTCACCGCGGCGGTGTTGCCGGTCGAATCGAAATGGCGCGAGACTTCCTGCTCGACGGGAAGAGCGACGGTGACCTTCCGCGGTGGCGGAGCCGCGTAACGGTTATCGGCACCGCAGGCGGAAAGCATCAGGGCGGCGACGAGCGTCAGCGTCGTGCGAGCGGAGCCGGCTTTCGACATAAACGGACCCCCGTCGGCTTTTTGCGTTCGGGCGGAACACGCAACCTGGACGCACCAGCGCCGGACGATCCGATTTCAGCATCGCTTTGGCAAGGTGGGACGGGTCAAATGCGCGACCGGCGCCGCGGGGGGGCCAGCCGATTTCAGCCGGTCTAGGCCGGGCTCAGTTCAGTGCGGCTACGAGCTCTGATTGAGCACGGTCACAGCGCGACGGTTCTGCGACCAGCAGGAAATGTCGTTACACACCGCGACCGGCCGTTCCTTGCCGTACGAAATGGTGTGCATGCGCTGCGCCATCACCCCACGGGACGTGAGATACTCGCGCACCGCCTGTGCGCGGCGGGCGCCGAGCGCGATGTTGTACTCACGCGTGCCGCGCTCGTCGGCATGGCCTTCGATAGTGAAGGCGTAGCGATTGTATTCGTTGAGCCACAACGCCTGCTTATCGAGCGTCGCCCGCGCCTGGATGGTCAGTTCCGACGAGTCCGACTCGAAGAATACCCGGTCGCCGACATTGACGATGAAATCCTGCTGGCTGCCGGGCACGGCGGCGTTGGCCATTGCGGCCTGCTCTGGCTGCTGCTTGGCGCAGCCCGCGATCGCGAGCGCGCCCAGAACGAGAGCTGCGAATTTTGCGCCGCGGACGATGCTTGTAACGTTCATTCCGCTGCCTCCATTGTTCCGTCGTTAGCGGACATGGCTGGGTCTCTGGAGCGATCTAGCAGCGTCTTGGTTAAGCGAAGGTTCCGTCAACCTTGATGCGGACTTACAAAAAAGCGTCAAATCCACCGATCACCCCCAAAGCTCCGGCAATGGTTAATAGGGCTTGAATGCGGCAACCCTGTGGGGACCGCCCACGCGGAACTCCTATGATAACAACGGCGACCAGGCGGGATCGGACGCGAAGCTCGGCGTCGGTTCCTTGAGCTCGTTACGCCCGCCGATATCGATCGTGTACAGCGACGGCCCGGCGCTGCCGCCAGGATCGCGGAAAAACATGATCACGCGGCCATTCGGCGCGAACGTCGGGCCCTCGTTGTGGAATCCTTCGGTGAGGACGCGCTCGCCGCTTCCGTCCGGCTTCATTACCCCAATAGCGAATTTGCCCTGAGCCTGGCGGGTGAAGGCGATGTAGTCGCCGCGCGGCGACCATACCGGCGTCGAATAAGAACCGTCGCCGAAGCTGATCCGCTGCGCCTGGCCACCGGTCGCGGCCATGACGTAGATCTGCGGGTGGCCGCCACGGTCGGATTCGAAGCAAAGTCTCGCGCCGTCCGGCGAGTAGGACGGCGACGTATCGATCGCCGGCGTGTCGGTCAGCCGCGTCATCGCCTTGGAGCGCAGGTCCATGACGAAAATGTTGGAGTTGCTGCCTTCCTGGAGGCTCATCACCACGCGTTGCCCATCGGGCGAAAACCGCGGGGCGAAACTCATGCCGGGGAAGTTGCCGACAATCTCGCGCTGGCCGGTTTCGATGTTGAGAAGATAGACGCGCGGATCGCCCTGGCCGTAAGCCATGTAGGTGATCTCCTGCGTCGACGGCGAAAAGCGCGGCGTCAACACGAGATCGTCGCCGCGCGTCAGATAACGCACGTTGGCGCCGTCCTGATCCATGATCGCCAGCCGCTTGATGCGGCGTTCCGCCGAACCGGTCTCATCGACGAACACGACGCGGCTGTCGAAATAGCCTTTCTCGCCAGTCAGGCGCTCATAGATGGCGTCGGAGATAATGTGCGCGATGCGGCGCCAATTGTCGGGCGTCGTGAAATACTGCTGGCCGGCGAGCTGCTGGCCGGCAAGCACATCCCACAACCGAAACTCGGCCTTGAGACGGCCATCGGCCTGACGCGTCACCCGCCCGGTTGCAAGCGCTTGCGCGTTGATGGTTCGCCAGTCGGGAAACCGCGGCACTGCGTCCACGTTGACGATTTTCTCGAGGAACGCCGCCGGATCGATCGGCGCGAACAGCCCGCTTCGCCGAAGATTGTTGGTAATGATCTCCGAAACGCCCCGCGCCGTTTCGCTGTCGCTCGCCGCGCCGCCGACAAAATCGGAGATCGCGATCGGCATCGGCTGAACGTTGGCCTGGTTGATATCGACGGTCACCGCGGCAGCGCGCCGCGGATCGATCACCAGGCCGGCCAGAGCCGCGCCGCCGAGCGACAGCATGCCGCGGCGGCTCAGCCGAGCCGCGATCGGCTGATCAATACCAGACATGGGCAAACTCTGAAGTTTAGGGCGGTCAACCACCGAACACATCGCGAGGGTTGAAGTTCAAGGTAATGTCCTTCCAGACATCGTAGGTTGATGGCGACAGCATGTCGTAGGGCTGCCCCTGAATAACGGCGCGCACCGCGCTTTCGCGGGTCGCCTCGAACAACGGGCCGTCGCCGCTGTTGAGCACTTCCGGCTGTCCGATCAGACGGTGGTCGCGGGAGAGCCTGATACGAACCGTCACGACATACTGGTCCGGGTTATTGCTGACGGCCGGCGGCGGGTTCCACAGCGAAATCAGTTTCGCCCGCAACGCCTCCAGTTCGCTCTGCGAAAGCTGCGCGGCATGACCGGTCGATGTTCCGAGCGCAGCCGTTCCGCTCAGCGTCTCGGCGCTCGCAAGCTGCCGCTGCGGCTCGCGGTGATCGAGCAAAGCCGCGACCTGATCGGCGTCGAATTTGGACGGCGGTTTCTTCGGCTCGTCCCGTTTCAACTGCTCGGCGATCTGATCCGGCTTGAATTCCGGCGCCGGCTTCTTCTCCGGCTTCGGCGGCTTCTTCGGCTCGTCCTTTTTCAGAGCCTCGGCGACCTGATCCGGCAGTGGCTTGCTCTCTTTCGGCTTGTCGTTCGGCTTCTCGGCCGCCTTCGGCGGAGTTTTTGTTTCCGGCTTGGGTTCCGGTTTGGGTTCGGCGACGGCCGCCGCGGCCTGCGTCTTGATTTCGGGCTTGTCGGCGACCTTGGGCGCGAGCTCCTTGACCGGCTT
Organism: uncultured Alphaproteobacteria bacterium; assembly: GCA_963850245.1. GTDB lineage: Bacteria > Pseudomonadota > Alphaproteobacteria > Rhizobiales > Xanthobacteraceae > BOG-931. The sequence goes on from CAWKLA010000014.1 coordinate 172,557, forward strand.
CGGGTCGCCGATCTTGTCGGCGAGCGGCTTGGCGTTTTCGATCGGCTTCGGCGCGTTCTTGACGCCGGCGGTCATCTGCGAAAATTGGCTCGCAGACACGAATTCGACCGGCAGCGACTCAGCCGACGGCGCTTCGCTTGGCCTTGCGGCAAAAGCGACCAACCCCCACAGCATCAGCACCGCGTGCGCGGCGCCCGATATGACCAGACTGCGCCTCATCCCCCGCCCTGCTCGACCTCCGTCACCAGCGCCACCCGATGGTAGCCTGCCGCCGAAAGTCGGCCCATCACCCGCATCATGGTACCGTAATCCACTTTCTTGTCGCCGCGAACATAGACGCGCTCGTCGAAGCCGCCGCCGCGGGCATCAATGATCGCCTTGAGCTTCGGCACTAGGTCTTCGACTTTGATTTCGCTGTTCTGCAGGAAAAGCTGGCCCTGACTGTTGACGGAAATGGTCAGCGGCTCCTTGTCCTGCTCGATCGATTTGGCCTGGCTTTGCGGCAGATCGAGCGGCACGCCGACCGTGAGGAGCGGCGCCGACACCATGAACACGATCAGCAGCACCAGCATGACGTCGACGAACGGCGTGACGTTGATCTCGCTCATGACGGCGCGACGGCGGCCCCGTTTCCGGCCACCACTTGACGCGCTGACGACGCTCGCCGCCATTATCGATCCCTCACCCGCGCTCGTCGATCTGCCGCGACAGGATTGCCGAGAACTCGTCGGCAAAGCCTTCCAGACGCTGCGTCTGACGGTTCACCTCGGAGATGAACTTATTGTAGAAAATAGTCGCCGGGATGGCGGCAACGAGGCCAATCGCTGTCGCAAACAGCGCCTCGGCGATACCGGGAGCGACCACGGCCAGCGAGGTATTCTTCGACGCCGCGATCGACTGGAAGCTGGTCATGATGCCCCAAATGGTGCCGAACAGGCCCACAAAGGGGCCGGCCGAGCCGACGGTCGCCAGCACCAGGAGCCAGCGCTCCATATGCTCGATTTCCCGCGAAATGGCGACGTTCATCACCTTTTCGATGCGCATTTGCAGGCCGGCAAACGACCGGGCATGCCCCTCGAAGCTCCGTTTCCATTCCCGCATGGCCGCCACGAACAGGGCGCCGGTGGAGTGGCCCGGCTTGGCCGCCAGCGACGTGTAGAGCTCTTCGAGCGACTGCCCCGACCAGAAAGCCTGCTCGAAACCGTCGGCCGACCGCCGGATGCGCCGAAACAGGAATGTCTTGTCGATTGCAATCGCCCAGACCCAGACCGAGCAGATGATCAGGCCGGTCATGACCGTCTTGACCAGCCAATGCGCCTGCCAGAACAGATGCCACAGGGACAGATCGGAGGAGCTCAACGGCAGGGCCGACGCTGAGATGTCGGCAGGATTCATGGGCGCATCCTTTCGGCGATCCGACCGAGGCCCAGGGGAGCAAAGGCAGCGGCAACCGCAATTGCGCGGACCGGCCGCGACCAAAGACCTTTACGATAACCCAATGTATCGAGGACCCGAGCCGGACCCGCCACCGGCCCAATCGAAATCATCGCGAAACGTGTCCAAACTAGGGCGCAAGGCCGGTCGTTCCGCCCAACGAAGCCCGGCTGTGCTTAACGCGGGGTTAATGCCGGCCGGCTTTTCGAACCTCCGACCCCGAAATAGAAGGGCCGCCCAGCTCGGAGAGTTGGGCGGCCCATTTGGAGGTCTCAGCGGTTGGAGGGGTCGTCAGCCTTGGGGCTGCGGCTGCGGACCTTCCTCACGCGGCGGACGATTGCGCCGCTCGTTCATGAACTGATCGAACTCCGATCGGTCCTTGGCAAAGCGCAGGCGCTCCAGAAACTCCTTGAACTCACGCTGTTCGTCCTCGAGGCGCCGCAGCGTCTCGGTCCGATAGTCGTCGAAAGCGCGATTGCCACTCGACGGCGGGGTACCCCACCAGTCGCCGCCACCCGCGCCGTCCATCTTGGAGCGCAGGCGATCCATTTTCTCCTGCATGCGCTCCATCTTCGATTGCCAACGGCCCTGCCACGGGCCGCCATGACGATATGAGCATCCCATTCTTCCGCTCCCAAGAAAAAAGGCGAGGACGACGAGACCGATCGGCCACCACGCCATGAAGCCAAGGACCATCAGTGCGATCCAGGCCGGTTTGCCGAGCTCATCGAGCTTGTTCACGAGAACCATGAGGGTCTCCCAAGTGTGAATGTAAATAACATTTACATCACCGCTTTCGACTGTCAAGGCCCTCTCGACTTCGTGAAGCGGGGTGCTGCTCAATCCGCCCATTTGGGCGGTCCGCGCCAAACGCTAGGCCGCCGAACCAGATTTTGAGTCCGGCACGCCGAGGCCACGCAGATAGACCAGCACCTGCGCCTCGAGGAGTTCTTCCGGCGACATCGGCAGCGCGCGGCGCGCGGCATCGCCGCGCCCGAACAGCGACGCGATTCCGTGCGTCATCGCCCAGATATGCAGGGCGACCATCAAGGCGGGCGGCCGGCTGCGCGCCGGGATCTGCGCACTGATTTTGTCGGCGGCTTCCCGCAAAACCGCGAAGGCGCGCTCGCCTGCCTCACGCAGCTCCGGATTGGGCGCCAGCGGAACCGCGGCCTCGAACATCGCCGAATAATAGGCTGGCTCGGTGCGCGCGAAATCGAGGTACGCCTTGCCTAGTCGTTCGAGGGCGATGAAGGCGTCCGGCCGGCCGGCATCCCAGGCCCGCGCCAGTGCCGCTTCGAATTGAACAAAGCCGCGCAGCGCGACGCTCGCCAGAAGCTCGTCACGGTCGCGAAAATGCCGGTAGGGCGCCGCGGGACTGACGCCCGCCCACCGGGCGGCCTCGGCAAAAGTGAAGCCGGCCGGCCCCTTCTGCGCGATCAATTCCAGGGCCGCGCGGACGAGCGCTTCCTTCAAATTGCCGTGGTGGTAGCCGCGAGGGCCTTCCTTGTCGTCCTTCGTCCAGCTCATGTAAATAGTCTTTACATCAGCCGGAACGATCCGTCGACCTTGGCAAAGCCCGCGCGAAAATCACGTCAGGGTTGAGCTTCGTCGAGATCGGCCTTCATCGCCACGCGCAGCGGCTTCGGAATCGGCCTTGCCCGGCCGCCGCTGATGAAAGCGACCCGCACGCTGGCCTCGACCAGAAGCTCGTCGCCGCGCATGACGCGCTGGCGCATGGTGATGGAAGCGCCTTTCACGACCTCCGGCTCGCTGATGACGTGGAGCACGTCATCCATGCGCGCGGGTTTGAGATAGTCGAGGGTCATCGAGCGGACGACGAAAGCAAATCCGGGCGCTTCACGCTCCGTCGCCTCGAACAGCGCGCGATGATCGGCGCCGATCAGGCGCAGGTAGTTGGTACGGCCGCGCTCCATGTAGCGCAGATAGTTGGCGTGATAGACGATACCGGTGAAATCGGTGTCCTCGTAATAGACGCGAACGGCCAGCACATGGCGCCCGCCGCGCAGTTCGCCGTCGATGTGGAAAGCGTCCATCGGTATCACCGCCACGGCACCCGTTCGGCGATGGCCGACTCCCAGTGCCTGCCGTCGAACCGGTGCGGCTTGATCGCCGCGATATCGACGTTGTCGAGGCAACGCACATTGACGTCGATCTTGTCGGGATCGGAGCGCGGAACGTAAAAGGCGTGCATGCCGCAGGTCGAGCAGAAGGTGTGCTTCGCCGTGCCGGTATTGAATCGATAGGTGGTCAGTGCATCCTCGCCGCTTTCAAGCTCGAACTGCTCGGGCGCCACAATCAGATGCAGGAAGCCCTTTTTGGTGCAGATCGAGCAATTGCATTCGGTGACGCGCGAAAGATCCGCCGTGACGCGGAACCGTACGCGCCCGCAATGGCAGCCGCCGGACATGGTTTCTTGCAGCACTGTTTCTGGCATGTATTTGCTCCAGTCGTCGCGCATCCTGTGCGAGGCCAAACGTCGCCGCCCGCATTTGCCGTCCAACTATCACAAGCGCTCCGCTGCGTCAGCGTCCGGCATCACGCCGGAGAATTGTTGTCGCGATGTTCCGGGGCGGCGCTATATTCCCGTCGCGCCGGGGGGTGATCATGAAACTGCGGTTCCTTGTGCCGATCGTTACGGTCGCGCTCTCCGCTCCCGCCTTTGCGGAGTGCGACGATGTGTGCGGCTCGATCCAGAAAATCTTCGCGGCCCGCTCGGGCAATTTCTCAGCGATCAAAGGCAAGCCCGGCCGCGATCCGCGCGGCGATCCGATCTGGGCCGGCACACAGCCGATCGCCGGGGTGACCAACGTCTGTTACATCTACAAGCGCGGCGAAGGCTCGCAAATCCTGTCGCACTACGAGTATCATTGCGAAGCCCCGGGCGCCGGCTCCACGACGATGTTGACGTCGGAACTGGCCAAGCAGATCGCCGAACACCTGAAAGCCGCCGCGCAAGCGGCGGATCCCAAAATCGTATGGTTTGAGGACCCGGCGGCGCGCTCGCTCGCCGCCATCGAGGGATATCACGGGACCGAAGGCTGGTACGGCGGCTACGCCAAGAACAATATCATGTTGAAGGTCGAAACCGTCGTCTCCGCCGACGTCGGCAGCTCGGCGGTGGTCACGATCTTCGCCAAGCCCCTGGTGCGGCGCGACCTGAAATGACCGGCGCTAGGATTCCTCGTCCGAGCCAAACAGCCCGAACTGCGCCGGATCGCGCGCCGGTTCCGCCAGCCCGAGGTGGCGGAAGGCGTGGCCGGTGATCAGCCGGCCGCGCGGCGTCCGCTGCAACAGCCCGCACTGGATGAGATAAGGCTCGATGATGTCCTCGATGGCGTCCCGGGGCTCGGAGAGGGCCGCCGCAAGCGTCTCGACGCCGACGGGACCGCCGCCATAGTTCAGAGCGATCGTCGTCAGATAGCGCCGGTCCATGCCGTCGAGGCCCGCGGCATCGACTTCGAGCGCCGCCAGCGCCTTGTCGGCGACGGCGCGGTCGATCGACGGCGCGGCCGCAACGGCGGCGAAATCGCGCACCCGGCGCAGCAGCCGTCCGGCGATGCGCGGTGTGCCTCGCGCGCGGCGGGCGATCTCGTTGGCGCCGTCGGCGGTGATGCTGACGCCGAGCACGCGCGCGGCGCGATTGACGATCTGCTCCAGCTCCGCCTCGGCGTAGAAATTGAGCCGCACCGGAATGCCGAAGCGATCGCGCAGTGGATTGGTCAGCAATCCGGCGCGGGTGGTTGCGCCGACCAGGGTGAACTTCGCGAGGTCGATTTTGACCGAGCGCGCCGCCGGTCCGGCGCCGATGATGAGATCGAGCTGGAAATCCTCCATTGCCGGATAGAGGATTTCCTCGACCGCCGGATTGAGCCGATGGATTTCGTCGATGAAGAGAACATCACGCTCTTCGAGGTTGGTCAGCAGCGCCGCGAGGTCGCCGGCCTTGGCGATGACCGGACCCGACGTGGCGCGGAAATTCACGCCCAGCTCGCGCGCGACGATCTGCGCCAGCGTGGTCTTGCCAAGCCCGGGCGGCCCGACGAACAACACATGATCGAGCGCCTCGTGGCGGGCCCGCGCCGCCTCGATGAACACCGCGAGGTTTTTCCGCGCCTGTTCCTGGCCGATGAATTCCGCAAGCTTCTGCGGGCGCAGCGTCGCCTCCGCGGCGTCCTCGTCGCGCCGCTCCGGGGTCACGAGCTTGCGTCCGGTGGTGGTGTTCACCCCTCTTCGCCCCGCTTGTATTTGTTCGGCAGCAGCGCGCTGATCGACACCGCCCCCGGAGACTTGCCGTTCGGCACGATCACCCGCGCCTTCGGATCGTAGTCGAAAATCAGCTCGCGGCAGGCGCCGCACGGCGACACCACGGCGATGGTCTGGTCCTTGTGCTGCGGCGGCGGATGCCGCACCGCGACGATGGTCTCGATCCCGGCATCGCCGAGGTCGATGACGGCGCGGCCGAGCGCCACCGCCTCGGCGCAGACCGCCATGCGGCCGAGATAGGCATCGAGATTGACGCCGGTGAAAATCTTTCCTGAGCGGGTGCGCAAGGCCGCGCCGACCTCCTGCCAGTCGTCGCGATAACGCTGTTTGATGGCGGCCGTGGCGGCGTCGATCAATTCGCGATCCGCCTTGCTCAGCTTCGCGGCCGATTTCACTTCGAAAGCTCCTTCAGTCCGAGCCGGATGAGGGTCTTGACCTCAGCCGCTTCGCCGGCGCTGCGCACCGCGGCTGCGACGGCGGCGGCCGCCTGCGGCTGCCCATAGCCGAGATTGATGAGGGCCGAAACCGCGTCGCTGATCGGCTGCGGCGCCCGCTTGTCGTCGATCGCGCCGCTTAGCCGCACCAGCGCCGGATCGACGTCGGTGTAGGCCGGTGCCTTGTCCTTGAGTTCGGTGACAATGCGTTCGGCGACTTTGGGCCCGACGCCGGGCGTGCGCGCGACCGTCGCCTTATCGCGCATGGCGATGGCGGACGCGAGATCAGCCGGCTTGAGTGTGCCGAGGACCGCCAGCGCCACCTTGGCGCCTACTCCCTGCACGGTCTGCAGCAGCCGGAACCATTCGCGCTCCACGTCGGTCATGAATCCAAACAGCCGGATCTGGTCTTCCCGCACGTAGGTCTCGATCGACAGCGTCGCCGCTTCGCCCGCACGCGGCAATTCCTGCAAGGTGCGCGTCGAACAATGCACCAGATAGCCGACGCCGTTGACGTCGAGGATGACGGAATCCTCGCCGTAGGAGTTGATCACGCCTTTGAGCTTGCCGATCATCGCGCAGTCTCCCCCTCACCCGCCCTTGAAAGGGGGAGGGATTTGTCTCGTCCGATCGATCATCGCGCCGCCACCTTTAGCAGCAAGCTCTGCCGGTGGTGCGCGTGCGTGACTGCGATGGCGAGTGCGTCAGCGGCGTCGTGGGACGGCGGGTCGGCCTTGGGCAGCAGCACACCGATCATCATCCGCACCTGGGTCTTGTCGCCATGCCCGGCGCCGACGATGCTCTTCTTCACCAGATTTGGCGCATATTCCGCGACCGGCACGCCGGCCTTGGCCGGAACCACCATTGCGATGCCGCGCGCCTGTCCGAGCTTGAGCGTCGCGCTGGCGTCCTTGTTGACGAAGGTCGCCTCCACCGCGGCTTCATCGGGCCGAAATTCTTCGAGTATGCGCATCAGGCCGTCATATATGGCGACCAGACGCGCCCCGAGCGAGTCCCGATCGTTCGTCGTCACAGAGCCGCAGGCGAGGTATCCGAGGCGATTGCCGGCAATCTCGACCACGCCCCAGCCGGTGCGGCGGAGCCCCGGATCGATGCCGAGAATGCGAATCGGGCGCGTCATGCCACAATGACGATAGCATGCCACTAACGCACGTTCTCGATTGCCCGAAAGCAGCTTCCGGCAGTGCCGGTCGGCGTGAACAGGGGAGCCGGCAATCACTCGATCGCTCACCACGCTTCGACTATCGGCTGCAGCGCTGGCGCTCGCCGCCGGACTGGCCGTCTTGCCGGCGGTTTCCCGGGCCGATGAAGGCGGCACAAGCTTCTGGCTTCCCGGCACATTCGGCAGCTTTTCGGCCGTGCCGGAAACGCCGGGCTGGTCGTTGACGATCGCCAATTACTTCGCGTCAACGAGCGCCGGCGCCGATGTCGCTACAGCCCGCGCCATCACGACCGGCAGAATAAGGCCGGACGTTCGTCTCGACGAGACTTCCAGCTACACGTCCCGTTACGACACTGTGAGCGTCAACCCGAACTACGTTTTCGCCACGCCCGTGCTGGGCGGGCAATTTTCCTTCGGCGCGTCGATGCCCATCGGCTCCCAAACGGTCGGACTGGACCGGACGCTAACGGCGATGTCGGGCGCGCTTGTCGCGACAAGACGGATAGACGAAACCGACACGACCACCACCGTCGGCGACGTCGCTCCGATGGCCCAGCTTCACTGGAGCAGCGGCGTCAACAACTGGATGGCCTACGCAACCGGCAATATCCCGGTCGGAACCTACAACGCGCGCGATCTCGCCAATATCAGCCTCGGCCACGGCGCCGTCGACGGCGGCGGCGGTTATACATTCTATGACGCCAAGAAAGGCGCCGAATTTTCAGTGGTGACGGGTTTGACCTACAATCTCATCAACCCGAGCACGAATTATCAGAGCGGCGTGGATTGGCACCTCGATTGGGCGTTGTCGCAATCGGTGTCGAAGGAAATCTACATCGGCGCCGTCGGCTATATTTACGATCAGATCAGCCCCGATAGTGGCGACGGCGATCATGTCGGCGCCTTCGAGTTGCGGGTCATGGCGGTCGGGCCGCAGGTGAATTTCACGCTGCCCGCGGGAACCCTGCAGGCCGCTCTCAATCTCAAGGCCTATTGGGAGTTCGATGCGGCGCACCGGCCGTCCGGCTGGAGCACATGGGCCACGCTATCGCTGTCGCCGAGCGACCCCCCCACCGACAAGCCGACGCGGCCTCCCGTCGTCACCAAATAACGATAGCGCCGGCGCCTGCCGACTAGGCGCTCATGCGCTGCAGGAGTGCGTCGGATATCTCGAAATTGGCATACACGTTCTGCACGTCGTCGTGCTCGTTCAGATTATCGAGAAGCTTCAGGAGCTTCTCGCCCTGCTCGTCGTCAACCGCGACCGTGTTCTGCGGACGCCACACCAGCGACGCCTTGCGCGGCTCGCCGAATTTCGCTTCGAGCGCCTTGACGACAGCGCCGAAGCGATCCTGCGCGACGTAGATTTCGTGGCCGCTGTCGCTCGAGACGACATCGTCGGCGCCCGCTTCGAGCGCGCCTTCGAACATCGCGTCGCCGCTCGCCGCCTTGGCGTCGTATTCAATGACGCCCAAGTGATCGAACATGAACGACACCGCGCCGGTTTCGGCGAGGTTGCCGCCGCTCTTGGTGAAGGCGGCCCGCACCTCGCCGGCGGTGCGATTGCGGTTGTCGGTCAGCACTTCGACAATGACGGCGACGCCGCCGGGACCATAGCCCTCGTAGCGGGTTTCCTCGTAATTCTCCGCGTCCCCGCCGGTCGCCTTCTTGATGGCGCGGTCGATGTTATCCCTGGGCATGTTTTCCGCACGGGCCGCGATGATGGCGGCGCGCAGGCGCGGATTCATCGCCGGATCGGGTATGCCGATCTTGGCAGAAACGGTGATTTCACGCGCCAGCTTGCCGAACAGCTTGGACTTCGCCGCGTCCTGCCGTCCCTTGCGGTGCATGATGTTCTTGAACTGGGAATGGCCGGCCATAGCTTCGATCTTCTCGTAGGCTCTGTGATTGCGGGCGACACGAAACGATCCGGCGTGGTGACAGCCTGGACTGCTTCGTCGCGGAGCTTGTCACCGCGCCGGCCATCTCGGGCTGGACGCGTTGGCTGCTCACAGCGCCGTATAAGACGGCGTTCCGGGAAAATAAAGCCGGAGCGAACCTAGCCCCAGAAAGCCGGGACGGCAGGTTCGAGGCGGCCGCCGATACGCACGGGACTGACGCGGGTGGCTAGTCCGCTCGCCGCATCGGTCTCGACCGCCATCCCGCATAGCGTGGCCGGTCCAGTGGCCGGCTCGAAACGCGACGACGGTACGCGCCGCAGAAACCGCTGCAGCGGCTCTTCCTTGGCCATGCCGATAACGGAATCGTAGTCGCCGGTCATGCCGACGTCGGTCATGAAGGCGGTACCGCCCCGCAGGATGCGTAAATCCGCCGTCGGTACGTGGGTGTGGGTGCCGACGACGATACTGGCGCGGCCGTCGCAGAAATGGCCCATCGCCTGTTTCTCACTCGTCGTCTCGGCATGCATGTCGATGACGATGGCGTCGGCACCGGTGCGCAGCGCGCAAGCACCCAGTTCGCGGTCGATCGCGGCGAAGGGGTCATCGAGCGGGTCCATGTAGATGCGGCCCATGGCGTTGACGACCAGCACGCGGCCGCCGCTTTTGGTCGTGATCAACGCCGTGCCCCGGCCTGGCGTGCCCGCGGGATAGTTGATCGGCCGGATCAGTCGCGGCGCGCGTTCGATGAAGACAAGCGCCTCCTTCTGATCCCAGGCGTGATTGCCGAGCGTGATCGCGTCGGCGCCGGCCTCGACGAGTTCATTGTAGATCGTCTCGGTGATGCCAAAGCCACCGGCCGCGTTTTCGCCGTTGACCACCACGCAATCGAGCTTCCAGTCGCGCACCAGGCCCGGCAGGCGTTCCACTACGACGGTCCGGCCGCTGCGACCGACAACGTCGCCGACGAACAGAATGCGCATGCTCAACCGCCCCGAAAATCGATCACTTCACGCTCGGTTAGCACAAGATCGAGCGGCGCGTCGCGTGAAGTGGTGGGCACGTTGGGTATCTCCTGGGCGGCGAATGTCAGGCCCACGGCGACAACAGTCTTGCGCGCACGAAGTTGCAGCAGCGTGAGGTCGTAGTAACCGCCGCCATAGCCCAGCCGGCCGCCGGCGCGGTCGAACGCGAGCAGCGGGACGAGCAGGATATCGGGCTCCACAATCGCCGCGTCGGGCATGGGTTCGCGAATACCCCAGACACCGGAAGCGAGCGGGTCGCCCCACTTCCACGCGCGCATGATGAGCGGCCGGCCACGCGCCGTCACAACAGGCAACGCCAGATGTGCGCCCCGCTCCGAAAGCGCACGCAGCAACGGCAGCGGATTGATCTCGTTTCCCAGCGGCATGAAGCCCGACACGATCGCGCCCGCCGCGACCGGCAGCGGAAACGGCCGGGCCGCGATCGTTGCGGCGGCCGCGCTGCGTGTCTCCGCCGGCAAGGCATCGCGCCGCGCGCTCACCTCACGGCGCAGCGCGGCCTTGGTATCCTCGATGCCGGCTGTTGAGACCATAAGCAGTCAAGTGCGGAGCCGCGTTGGCCGTAGGAGCGCTGATCCCGGGAACCTACATAAGTAGGTGGGCGCCATGTGTCCGAACCCAGGGGTCCGGCAGGGACAGCTCCCGTCGAGATCGTAAGGCCCCGGGGATTTGACTCCTTCGCACCCCGCAGCCCCGCATCGTCCAATGTAATGGCAACGCTCGCCCGGCGCCATCACCCCAAGGCGACGCCGTTGCCGCCCGCGCTCTGATTGAGTTTTTTCGCGATGCTCTCGATGCGTTCCGCCGCGGACGTCATGGCCGCCGCCACTGCGGCCTGCAGGCTTTTGTTGCGATCGGCGGTCGCCGCGTGCGCGTCCTGCGCCGCGGCCAGTTCCTCCTGCAGACGGGCAATACGCAGGTTCATCTCGCCAAGCTCGTCGGCGATGGTCAGCGCCGCCATGACGGTGAGCCGTGTATCGCCGATCTCGCCGAACTTGGCGCGCAGTCCCTCGATGCGGCCGTCGAGTTCGCGCGCGAGACTCATCAGGTGAGCCTCCTGGCCGTCCTCGCAGGCCATCCGGAATTGCCGCCCGTTAATGGAGACGCTGACCTGCGCCATGGCCGCGTCGGGCTCACTGCCTGATGGTTTGTTATTCATCGTGCGCCAGCACCCCGCTGATCGTTTCGATCGCCTGGTCGATCCGCTGGGCGATCTCGCGGTTGGCGGTTTCCAGCCCGCGCGAGCGGGCCGTCGCGTGATCGAGCTGGCTGGCGAGTTGCGCGCGGTCGGCGCCGAGCGCGTGGATTTGCGTCAGCAGCGCCTCGTGGTCGCGGTCGAGTTCACGACGCCGCTCGGCGGCGGCTTCGAGCGCGTCGAGCGCGGCTGCCAGACGCCGGCTCGCGATAGCGATGGAATCGGTGTCGTTCATGGGCCATCCGCCACGGCCAGCATGGCACGCGCCACTGGCTGAAAACCGTGCGACCGCAATTATTTACCCAAAGAAGCTTACGTCGTATCGAGCAAGAGCGTCAACGCCCAAAGCGATTTTCACCACGCCCTGTGCATGACGCAGTTGCATCGGGCTCCGCCGATTTGACTCGCGCGCCTCGCGTGCTATCTGATCGCCGCCTGTTTGACATGATCGCGGCCGCGCCAATTCGTGCCGCGCTTGGCCCGCTCCATGACGATGCCGGACCCCATTCTCGCGGCGAGCGCCACCCTCGCCCAACCATCCCGCTTTCCCGCCACAGCCACGAGTCCGGCTACGCGCGCCGAGCACGATCGCATGGCGAACGCGATCCGCGCGCTCGCGATGGATGCGGTGGAACTGGCGAAGTCCGGTCATCCCGGTTTGCCGATGGGCGCGGCCGATATCGCCACGGTGCTGTTCACGCGCTTTCTCAAATTCGATCCCGCCGATCCGGCATGGCCCGATCGCGACCGCTTCGTGCTCTCGGCCGGGCATGGCTCGATGCTGGTCTACGCGCTGCTGTATCTTCTCGGCTACGAGAAGATGACGATCGACGAGATCAAGCGCTTCCGGCAGATGGGCTCGCTCACGCCCGGCCATCCCGAGTACGGCCACACGCCCGGCATCGAGACCACGACGGGTCCGCTCGGTCAGGGCATCGCCAACGCGGTCGGCATGGCGATCGCCGAGCGCCATCTCGCCGCAGTGTTCGGCGGCGACATCGTCGATCACACGACCTATGTGCTCGCTTCCGACGGCGACCTGATGGAAGGCATCAGCCAGGAAGCGATCGCGCTGGCCGGGAATCTGAAACTCAACAAGCTTATCGTGCTGTTCGACGACAACGGTATCTCGATCGACGGCCCGCTCGCGCTGTCGGATTCGGTGGATCAGATCAAGCGCTTCGAGGCTGCGGGCTGGGCGGCGACGCGCGTGGACGGCCACGATCCCGCGGCAATCGCCGCGGCGCTTGAAACCGCGAAGAAGTCCGAGCGGCCGTCGCTCATCGCGTGCCGCACCACGATCGGCTTCGGCGCGCCGACCAAGGCCGGCTCCGAGAAGAGCCACGGCTCGCCGCTCGGCACCGACGAGATTGCCGGCGCCCGCCGCGCGCTCAACTGGACCGCGCCGCCTTTCGAAATTCCGACAGCGATCCGCGACGAGTGGCGCGCTGCCGGTGAGCGCGGCAGACCGGCGCGGCTGGCGTGGGAAGCCCGCCTCGCCGCCCTCGATCCGCCGAAGCGCGCCGAGTTCGAGCGCCGCCTGCGCGGCGATCTGACCGCGCCGCTAGCGACAGCTGTCGCCGCCGTCAAACAGAAACTCGCGGAAGCCCCGAAGGAGATCGCAACGCGATCGGCTTCGGAATACGCGCTCGAAACCCTGACCGCGGCGCTGCCGGAAATGATCGGCGGCTCGGCCGACCTGACCGGCTCCAACAATACCCGCACCAAGGCGATGAAGGCGATGAACGCGGCGGATTATTCCGGCCGCTTCATCCATTACGGCGTGCGCGAACACGGCATGGCCGCCGCCATGAACGGCATGGCGCTGCACGGCGGCATCGTGCCCTATTCCGGCACCTTCCTGGTGTTCTCGGACTATTGCCGGCCGGCCATCCGGCTTGCGGCACTGATGGGGCAGCGCGTCATCCATGTCATGACGCACGACTCGATCGGGCTTGGCGAGGACGGACCGACGCATCAGCCGGTCGAGCATCTCGCCGCGCTGCGCGCGATTCCCAATCTCAAGGTCCTGCGGCCGTGCGACACGGTCGAAACGATCGAATGCTGGCAGATCGCGCTGGAGTCGCATACCGGACCGAGCGTGCTGGTTCTGACGCGGCAGAACCTGCCGCAGCTTCGGCTCGGCCTCGATGCCGCACAACCGATGCGCGCGCGGCGCCTACGAACTGATCGCCGCCGAAGGCGGCAAGGCCGTGGTGTCGCTGTTTGCTTCCGGGTCGGAAGTCGCCATCGCGGTCGCGGCGCAGAAACTCCTCGCCGCGCAGAAAATTTCGGCGCGCGTCGTCTCGGTGCCGTGCTTCGAGCTCCTGCTCGCGGCGCCGGAGGCCGAGCGCGCGGCGATCGTCGGCAACGCCGCGGTCAACGTCGCCGTCGAAGCCGGCATCCGCCAGGGCTGGGACGCGATCATCGGTTCGAACGGGGCTTTCATCGGCATGAGCGGGTTCGGAGCCAGCGCGCCGTACAAGGAGCTTTACCAACATTTCGGAATTACACCCGAGAAGGTGGCGGAAGCGGCGCGCTCGCGCCTAAAGTAAGTTGCAGGGAGACCGGGAATGTCAGTTCGCGTAGCCATCAACGGATTTGGCCGCATCGGCCGCAATATTTTGCGCGCGGCTGTCGAGGCGGGACGCAAGGATATCGAAATCCTCGCCATCAACGATCTCGCGCCGGTCGAGACCAACGCCCACCTGTTGCGCTTCGATTCCGTGCACGGCCGCTTTCCCGGCGAGGTCGTCGTCAAGGGCGATACGATCAGTTGCGGCAACGGCGCCATCAAGGTCACCGCGATCAAGGATCCGACGCAGCTGCCGTGGAAGGAACTCGGCATCGACATCGCGCTCGAATGCACCGGCATCTTCACCGCCAAGGACAAGGCGTCGGCGCACCTGACCGCGGGCGCCAAGCGCGTTCTGGTCTCCGCGCCGGCCGACGGCGCCGACCTGACCGTCGTCTACGGCGTCAACCACGACAAGCTGACCAAGGCGCACACGGTCGTCTCCAACGCCTCGTGCACGACCAATTGTCTCGCGCCGGTCGTCAAGGTGCTCAACGACGCCGTCGGCATCGACAAGGGCTTCATGACGACGGTGCATTCCTACACCAACGACCAGCCGACGCTCGATCAGGTGCACAAGGACCTCTACCGCGGCCGCGCCGCGGCGCTCAACATGATCCCGACCTCGACCGGCGCCGCCAAGGCCGTGGGCCTGGTGCTGCCGGAGCTGGCCGGCAGGCTCGACGGCGTCGCCATCCGCGTGCCGACGCCCAACGTGTCGGTGATCGATTTCAAGTTCGTCGCCAAGCGCGCGACCTCGAAGGACGAGATCAACGCCGCGGTCAAACGCGCCGCCGAGCAGCAGCTCAAAGGCATTCTCGGCTACACCGAGGCGCCCAACGTCTCCACCGACTTCAATCACGACCCGCATTCGTCGGTCTTCCATATGGACCAGACCAAGGTGATGGACGGCACGCTCGTGCGCGTGATGTCGTGGTACGACAATGAATGGGGCTTCTCCAACCGCATGGTCGACACCGCCGTGGCGATGGGCAAGCTCAGCTAGGCTTTCGTCAAATTCCGCTGCCATGCGCTTTCGCAACCTCGACGACGCCGACGTGAAGGGCAAACGCGTCTTGCTGCGCGTCGACCTCAACGTACCGATGCAGGACGGCGAAATAACCGACGCGACGCGGATCGAAGAGATCGCGCCGACCATTGCCGAGCTCGCCGGCAAAGGCGGAAAAATCATTCTGCTTTCGCATTTCGGCCGTCCCAAGGGACCCGATCCGAAGGCGTCGCTGCGGCCGGTCGCCGCTGCCGTGGCGCAGATCGTGGAAAAGCCCGTCGCCTTCGCCGAGGACTGCGTGGGTCCGTCGGCGGAAACTGCCGTCGCAAGGATGAAGGACGGCGACATTCTCTGTCTGGAGAATACGCGCTTTCACCGCGAGGAAGAAAAGAACGACCTGGGCTTTGCCAAAAAGCTCGCAGCGCTCGGCGACATTTTCGTCGATGACGCCTTCTCGGCGGCCCATCGCGAGCACGCCTCCAACAGCGGGATCGTCACGGTCTCCGGCCTGCCCGCCTATCCCGGCCGCGCAATGAAGATCGAGCTCGATGCGATCGAGCGGGCCTTCGACGCGCCGCGACATCCGGTGGCAGCGATCGTCGGCGGCGCCAAGATTTCGACCAAGCTCGAACTGCTCGGTCATTTGCTGATGAAGGTCGAGACGCTGATCATCGGCGGCGGCATGGCCAATACCTTCCTCGCCGCGCAGGGCAAGGCCGTCGGCAAATCGCTTTGCGAGCCCGACCTGATCCCGGCGGCGCGCGAAATTCTGGCGAAGGCGCAATCGCTCGGGCGCGAGATCGTGCTGCCGGTCGATGCCGTCGTCGCGAAAAAATTCGCCGCGCATGCGCCGTCGCGCGTGGTGTCCGTTGACGAGATCGCCGGCGACGACATGATCCTCGACATCGGTCCGCGCAGCATCGAGTACGTGGTTTCGGTTCTGGCGCGGGTACGGACACTGGTCTGGAACGGCCCGTTCGGCGCCTTCGAATACGAGCCCTTCGACAACGGCACCGTCGAAGTGGCCGAGGCGGTCGCGGAACTCACGCAAGCCGGCAGGCTTGTCAGCTTTGCCGGCGGCGGCGATACGGTGGCGGCGTTGAACGTCGCCGGCGTGACTGACCGCCTGACCCACGTTTCGACCGCCGGCGGCGCCTTCCTGGAAGCCCTGGAAGGCAAGACGCTCCCGGGCGTGAGGGTGTTACTGGTAACGTAAAGTCCAAACGCCGCGCGCCAATAGGGTACAAGCACCGGCACAGCCGGCGGATGGCGAGCGCAGAATTTCGAGGAGACCGCGATGAATCTCGTGGAACTGAACAAGGTCGCGGAAGCCATGGTCGCCCCCGGCCGCGGCATCCTGGCAGCCGATGAATCGACCAGCACCATCAAAAAACGCTTCGACGCAATCGGGGTTGAATCGACGCCGATCACGCGGCGCGACTATCGCGAGATGCTGTTCCGCAGCGGCGACGCGATGTCGAAGCACATTTCCGGCGTCATCCTCTATGACGAAACCATCCGGCAAAACGCCAAGGACGGCACGCCGCTGGTGAAGGTGATCGCACAGGCCGGCGCGCTGCCGGGAATCAAGGTCGATAAGGGCACCAAGCCGCTGCCATTCTGCGCCAACGAGGTTGTCACCGAAGGCCTGGACGGCCTGCGCGAACGGCTTGCGGAATATCACGGCCTCGGCGCCAGGTTCGCCAAATGGCGCGCGGTCATCGACATCGGTCCGGGCATTCCAAGCTACGGCTGTCTGGTGGCCAACGCGCACGCGCTCGCGCGCTATGCGGCGCTTTGCCAGGTTGAGGACATCGTCCCGATCGTCGAACCGGAAGTGCTGATGGACGGCGACCACGACGCCGACCGCTGCGCAACGGTGAGCGAATGGCTCCTGAAAATCGTCTTCGAACAGCTCTACCAGCAGCGCGTGGCATTGGAAGGCATGGTGCTCAAGCCGAACATGGTCGTGCCAGGCAAGAAGTCGCCGAAGCGCGCGTCGGTCGAGGAGGTCGCGGAGAAGACGCTGCGCGTTCTCAAATCCTGCGTGCCGGCCTCGGTTCCCGGCATCGCTTTCCTGTCCGGCGGCCAGTCGGACGAGGAGGCGACCGCTCATCTCGACGCCATCAACAAATTGGGTCCGCTGCCCTGGCATGTGACGTTTTCCTACGGCCGCGCGCTCCAGGCCGCGCCGCAAAAGGCCTGGTCGGGCAAGCCGGAGAATGTCGCAGCCGCCCAGCGCGCCTTCGGCCACCGCGCTTCGATGAACGGCCTCGCCGCGCTCGGTCAGTGGAAGGCCGATCTCGAACGCAAGGCAGCGTGAGGCCGTGTTGCCCGTCATCAGGAGGCGCGCGAGGGTGACGGACAGCGCGGTGAGATGACTCCGCCCCCTCCCCGGCGTCTTTATCTGGTCACGCCGCAACTCGGCGACCCGGCATCCTTTCTGCGCGACATCGCCGCGGCGCTCGACGCCGGCGACATCGCCGCAATTCTGCTCCGCCTCGAGAAGAGCGACGAGCGCACCCTGACCAACCGCGCCAAGGCGGTCGCGACCGCCGTTCAGCGGCGCGATGTCGCGGTCCTGCTCGACGGCCATCCCGAACTCGCCATCCGCGCCGGCGCCGACGGCGCCCATCTCACCGGGATTGAGGCGCTCGCCAGCGCCATCGGCACGCTCAAGCCCGACCGCATTGCCGGCGCCGGCGGCTTGCGCAGCCGTCATGATGCCATGCTCGCGGGCGAAGCTGGCGCCGACTATGTGATGTTCGGCGAACCGGATGGAGACGGCGGCCGTCCGCCCTTCGATGCGATCGAGGAACGGCTTGATTGGTGGTCGGAGCTTTTCGAGGCGCCTTGTGTCGGATATGCGGGCAGCCTCGACGAAGTGGCGCCGCTCGCACTGGCCGGCGCCGATTTCGTCGCGCTCGGCGATTGGATGTGGACGCGCGCGGAAGGGCCTGCGGCCGTGATCGCAGAAGCCGCCGCCCGCCTCGCCGCGCCGGCCGCGAGACCGGTATCGTGATGGAGATTATGGCCGGTATTGCGCCTCGACCGACTTTCGCCGCCGCGCCGATCATGCTCGCGGTGGTGGTCGCCGTCGCATCGCCGTTTCCCGCATTGGCGCAGACGGCAAAACCGCAATCGCCCGCGGCCACGCAAAAACCGGCGATGCCGGGCGCGGCTCCGATTCCGCATCTGTCCACGACAACCGGCGACCCAAACGATCCCAATGCCGCGTTTGCCGCCTTCCAGCGCGGCTACTACCTCACGGCGTTCGGGCTCGCCACGCATCGCGCCGAGGACAAGGGCGACCCCAAGGCAATGTCGTTACTGGGCGAACTCTATGCCGGCGGCCTGGGCGTGCCGCAGAACGACGCCAAGGCCGCCGAGTGGTACAAGCTCGCCGCCGACCGCGGCGACCGCGAAGCGATGTTCGCGCTCGGCATGTTCCGGATGCAGGGCCGCGGCGGTCCGCGCGACCGTGACGCCAGCGCCAAATGGCTGGCCGCCGCCGCCAAGCTCGGCCATCCGCTCGCGGCTTACGACCTCGCGCTACTCTATATCGAGGGCCAGTTGTTCCCACAGGATTTCAGTCGCGCCGCCGAACTGCTCCGCATCGCCGCGACGGCCGGCAATCCGGAAGCGCAATACGCGCTGGGCACGCTCTACAAGCAGGGCCGCGGCGTCACCAAAGACATGAAGGAAGCGGTGCGGCTTTGGGCGCTCGCTTCGGTCGCCGACAACACCGAAGCGCAAGTCGAATACGCCATCGCACTCTTCAATGGCGATGGCGTCGCCAAGGACGAACAGGCGGCCGCGGCGTTGTTTCGCAAGGCCGCGCTGCGCGGCAACGCCATCGCGCAGGATCGGCTGGCGCGCATCCTCGCCGACGGCCGCGGCGCGCCGAAAGACCCGGTCGAGGCGGCGAAATGGCACCTGATCTCCAAGGCGCGCGGCGAGACCAATCTCACGCTCGACGACTTCGTGGCCAGTCTCGACGCCCCGAGCCGCGCCGCCGCCGAGAAAGCCGCCAAGCCTTATCTCGACGCGATCAAGCGCCCGCCGGGGTGAGCGGGGTGGCCGCGCCTTCCGGAACCAAGGCTTGACGCGGGTGCAAGTTGCACCGTACCGCAGGCGCCATGCTCCACTCCGCAATCCTCAATGTCATGCTCAAGGCGGCGCGCCGCGCCGGCCGCAGCCTCAAGCGCGATCTCGGCGAGGTCGAAAACCTTCAGGTCTCGCTGAAGGGCCCGCGCAATTTCGTCACCGCTGCCGACCGCCGTGCCGAAGAAATCGTCTACGAGGAATTGTCCAAGGCCCGGCCCGAATACGGGTTCCTCGGTGAGGAAGGCGGCGCTCGCGCCGGCGCCGACAAGACGCATCGCTGGATCGTCGATCCGCTCGACGGCACCACCAACTTCCTGCACGGCATTCCGCACTTCGCGGTCTCCATCGCGCTCGAACGGAACGGCGCCATCGTGGCGGCGCTGACCTACAATCCGGCAAACGAGGATTTGTTTGTTGCCGAACGCGGCAAGGGCGCGTTCCTCAACGACCGGCGTATCCGCGTCGCCGCCCGGCAGCGGCTCGCGGACGCCGTGGTGGCTTGCGGTCTGCCGCATTACGGCCGCGGCGACCTCGCGCTCGGACGCCACGAAATCGCTGCCGCCCAAAATCACTTCGCCGGGCTCCGCCGATTCGGCGCCGCCACCCTCGACCTCGCCTGGGTCGCCGCCGGCCGCTTCGACGCTTTCTGGGAGCGCGACCTGTCGCCGTGGGATTTGGCCGCGGGCATCCTGCTGGTGCGCGAGGCCGGCGGTTTTGTCACCGATATCGACGGCGGCGAAGAAGTGCTGACCAAAGGGCATGTTGCCGCAGGCAACGACACCATGCACCGCGAACTGCTCCGGCTCCTCAAAGAAGCCGGCAAGGAAGCGGCGAAGCAGGCCGTCCAGGAAGCGGCCGAGACCCCAGAAGCGCCGCCAGCGGGCCGAGCGCGTCAATAATGCCATCACCGCGCCGCAAATTTTGCGGCAGGTCGGGGGCGACTATGCCATATTGGGCCGATGATAGACGCTGAGCTTTAAGCCGATGGCGACCCCTCCCGATCCAGCCAAGCTCGCCTCGCCCCGTATCTTTCTTGTCCGGATGCTGGTGTTTCTCATCCTGTGCGGACTGATCGGCTTTGTCCTGCAGCGCCAGATCATCAACGCCTTCATGGCCAATCCCTGGCTGAACGGCCTGATTCTCGGCGTCCTCTTGATCGGCATTATCCTGTCGTTCATGCGCGTGATCCGGTTGTTCCCGGAAGTTTCGTGGGTCAACTCGTTTCGCCGCGCCGATCCAGGCCTCGCGGTCGCCCGGGCGCCGACGCTGCTCGCGCCGATGGCGGCGATTCTCGGCGGCGAACGGGTCGGCCGTGTCGCCATTTCGGCGCAGACCATGCGGGCCTTTCTCGACTCACTGGCGAACCGTCTCGACGAGGCGCGTGACATTTCGCGCTACCTGACCGGCCTTCTTGTCTTCCTTGGACTGCTGGGCACGTTCTGGGGCCTCATCGCGACGGTCGGCTCGGTCGGCGGAATCATCAACAATCTCAATGTCGGCGGCGATGCCGATACGGTCTTCAACACCCTCAAGGAAGGGCTGGCCGCGCCGCTCGGCGGCATGGGTATCTCGTTTTCTTCGTCGCTGTTCGGACTGGCCGGCTCGCTCATTCTCGGTTTTCTCGACCTGCAAACGAGCCAGGCGCAGAATCGCTTCTACACGAACTTCGAAGATTGGCTGGCGACCACGGTCGAGGACCTCGGCGAGGCCGGTACCGGCGGCGGCGCGATGCCGGCCGGCGTTACCGAGGCGATCGAGCGGCTGCGGCTTTCGGTCAGTGAAGCCGGATCGGGCAAGGCCACAACGGCGGCGATGGCAAACCTTGCCGAAGCCATCCAGGGCCTGGTGCAGCATATGCGCGCTGAACAGCAGATGATCCGCGAATGGGCGGATACGCAGGCCAAGCTCAACAGCGACATCCGCCGCTATATGGAAATCCTGTCGCGGGAAGCCGTCGACAGATAGGCGTGAGATAGGCGCGACACATGGCGCTTGCGAGAAGCCGCCGCGACAACGGCATGAACTACTGGCCGGGATTCGTCGACGCTCTGTCGACGCTGATCCTGTCGATCATCTTTTTGCTCACCGTGTTCATGGTGGCGCAATTCTTCCTGTCGCAGGAAGTCGCCGGCAAGGACACCGCGCTCGCCAGGCTCAACGCGCAGATCTCGCGGCTCTCCGACCTCTTGTCACTGGAGCGGACCGGCAAGGCGAGCCTCGAAGAAGAAATCGCACAACTGCGCGCGTCGCTTTCGGCGGCCGAGGGCGAGCGCGAAAAGCTGCGCGGCGCCGCCGAAGGCGCGCAGAGCAACAACGATGCCGGCAAGGCCGAGGTCGGCAAGCTGTCATCGCAGCTCGATATCGAAAAAACCGCGACAGCGCGCGCGATCGCGCAGATCGAAATCCTCAATCAGCAGATCAGCGCGCTGCGCCGGCAGATCGCCGCGCTCGAGACCGCACTCGGGGCCTCCGAGCAAAAAGAGAAAGAATCCCAGCTCCATATCGCCGACCTCGGCCAGCGCCTCAACGTCGCGCTGGCGCAGCGCGTGCAGGAATTGTCGCGCTACCGGTCGGATTTCTTCGGCAAGCTCCGTGACATCCTCGGCAACCGCCCCGATATCCGCATCGTCGGCGACCGCTTCGTGTTCCAGTCCGAGGTTTTCTTCGACAGCGGTGCCGCGGTGCTCCGCCCGGAAGGCCGCGCGGAACTCGACAAGCTCGCCAGCGCACTGATCGAGCTGGAGAAGCAGATACCCTCGGAGATCAACTGGGTGCTGCGCGTGGACGGCCACACCGATACCCGGCAGCTTTCGGCGACGTCGCCGTTCAAATCGAACTGGGAATTGTCCGCCTCGCGCGCCATCTCGGTGGTGCAGTATCTGATTTCCAAGGGCGTGCCGCCGCAGCGCCTCGTCGCCGCCGGCTTCGGCGAGTTCCAGCCGATCGATCCGGGCACCACCGACGAAGCCTTCAGCCGCAACCGCCGCATCGAGTTGAAACTGACCGAAAGGTAGGCGCGCGAGCGGAGCGGACAATGAACGCGGCGCCGCGCGATCCCGCCATTTCACTGCGGCCTTATCATCCGCGCGACGAGGATGCTTCCGTTGCGCTATGGCTGCGCACCTGGCAAGCGACCTATCCGCAGATCGATTTCGCTAAACGGCTCGACTGGTGGCGCACGCGCTGGCGCGACGAGTTAGCGCCGACCGCTGAGATCGTCGTCGCCGAGGCCGCGGGCGACATGATCGGCTTCGTGACCGTCGATCCGCGCACACTTTATCTGGATCAGATCGTCGTCGCGCCGGAAAGCTGGTCGTCCGGCGTCGGCGCGACTCTCATCGCGAAGGCGAAACAAATATCGCCGGCCGGCCTCGATCTCGACGTCAACACCGACAATGATCGCGCCATCCGCTTCTACGAGCGGGAGGGATTTCTCGTCGCAGGCGCCGGCGTCAATGCCATCTCCGGCAAGCCGGTGCATCGCATGAGCTGGCGGCCGGATCGGGCGTGAAGCCTTAGCTGCCCTGAAATTGCAGCTTCGCCAGCCGTGCATAGAGGCCGCCGGCGGCGACCAGCGCCTGATGCGTGCCTTGTTCGACGATGCGGCCCTTTTCCAGCACCAGGATGCGGTCGCAGGAGAGCACGGTCGCGAGCCGATGGGCGATAACGATCGTGGTGCGCTGCTGCATCAATTCGGCGAGCGCGGCGGCGATCTGGGTTTCGCTTTCGGAGTCGAGGGCCGATGTCGCCTCGTCGAGCAACAAGAGCGGCGCATCGCGCAGGATGGCGCGCGCAATGGCTATCCGTTGCCGCTGGCCGCCGGAAAGCGTGACGCCGCGTTCGCCGACCTGCGTTTCCATCCCCGCGGGCAGGGCCGCAATGAAGCCGGCCGCGTGCGCAAGCTGCGCGGCGCGCGCCACGTCGGCGTCGGACGCCTCCGGCCGCCCAAAGCGGATATTGTCGGCGACGGTCGTGGCGAACATCACGCTGTCCTGCGGCACCAGCGCGATGTGGGCGCGCAAATCCGCCGGGTCGAGATCGGCAAGCCGCACGCCGTCAAATGCTACGCGCCCGGCGGAGGGATCGTAATAGCGCAGCGCCAGATGAAAGATCGTGCTCTTGCCCGCGCCGGACGGGCCGACGATGGCGACCTTCTCGCCCTGCCGGACGTGAAACGAAACGCCGTCGAGCGCCGCCACGGTCGGCCGCGTCGGATACATGAAACGCACGTCGGCGAATTCGATCTCGCCGCGCGCGGGCGAAGGCAGCGCGAGCGGATGCGCCGGCCGCGCAATTGCCGGTTTGATCGCGAGTATTTCGAACAACCGCTCCGCGGCGCCGGAGGCCTGCGCCATCTCGCCGCCGATTTCGGACAGCGCACCGAGCGCGCTGCCCGCAAGCACGGCGTAGAGAATGAACTGTCCGAGCCGGCCCGGCGTGATCTGCCCGGCCAGCACCTCTTGCGCGCCGATCCACAGCACGACGACGACGCTGGCGGCGACCAGAAAGATGGCGATTCCGGTCAGCAGCGCGCGCGACAGGATCGAATGGCGTGCCGCTTCGTAGGCGCGCTCGACCGAGCCGCGGAAGCGGCCGATGCCAAGCCGCTCGTTGGTGAACGCCTGCAGTACGCGGACTGCGCCGATCAGTTCCGCCGCGTAGGCAGAAGCGTCGGCAAGCGTATCCTGCGCCGAGCGCGAGCGGCGACGCACCGCGCGGCCGAAGGCATAAAGCGGCAAGCACGATGATCGGGATGGCGGCAAAGACGTAGGCGGAAAGCTGCGGACTGGTGACGACCATCATGACGCCGGCGCCGACGAACAGCACGAAATTGCGCAGCGCGATCGAGACCGAGGTGCCAGCGGCGGCTTTGATCTGCGTCGTATCGGCGGTGAGCCGCGACAGCACTTCGCCGGTCCTGGCCTCGTCGAAGAACGCGCTGGACAGCGAGATCACGTGGGCGAAAACGTCATTGCGCAGATCGGCGACCACCCGCTCGCCAAGCGTGGTGACGAGGTAGTAGCGAAGCGCGCTGGCGAGCGCGAGCACCCCGACGACGCCGATCATGACCAGGAAATAGCGGTCGATAAGCTCGATGCCGCGCCCGGCAAAGCCGAAATCGATCATGCGGCGCACGGCGATCGGCACGACCAGCGTCGTCAGCGCCGCGATGATCAGCGCGCCCAGCGCGAGGACCGCGCGCCAGCGATAGCGTCTGATATAGGGCAGCAGCGACGCCAGCGGCCGCAGATTGACCCGGCGGCCCGACGCCGCGGGAGCGGCGGAAGCGGCTGCCGTTGGCGTCGGAGACGGCGTTTCAATCACGGATGGCATCGGCTCGGAAACCGCCGGCATCGCCGCTTCGTTTTCGCCCCCAAAATTCATACGCCGCAATACCTTATCGCCGTCCGCCGGCTTGGCCGGTCCCCCTGGCCGGCCGGACAATGCCCCCTGCGCGCGATGCTGGCAACGTGGGGCGCAGTCGCAGCGACGCTTGTATCAAAGGGCCCCTCGCGGTATAGAGCCGCCAAATTTTATCATCCGACACAGCGCCAATGGCGCAACAAAACGCTGGAAATCGTCATGAAAGCCGACACGCACCCCGATTATCACGTCATTAAAGTGATCATGACCGACGGAACCGAATTCACCACCCGCACGACCTGGGGGAAATCCGGCGATACACTGCATCTCGACGTCGACCCTAAGTCGCATCCGGCCTGGACCGGCGGCCAGCAGCAGCTTCTCGACCGCGGCGGCCGGTTGTCCCGCTTCCAGAAGAAGTTCGAAGGCTTCCTCAAGAAATGACCGGCTTCGTCGCTGCCGGCGCTGCCTTGCCGTCGTCGCCCCCTGCACAAGGGGGCGTGCGTTGCGTGGTAATGCGGCGAGGCTAGACGCCGTCGCGCTCGAACGCGGCCTTCAACAGCCCCATTTGGCGCTCGACCGGATTGCTGGCCGAGACCTTGACAGGCTGCGGCGCGTGCATCGTGGCGTCGAGACGGCGCACCTCGGCCTGTAACCTGGTCGAGCGCGCGATAAGCTCCTGAAGTTTCTCCGGCAGAAGCGCGATCGACTTAGCGTCACCGGGATCGCAGGCGGCGAGCCGCACCTTGCTCTTTTCCTTGTGCGCCTGCGCCAGCGTCATTTCGCCTTCCTTGACCGCGCGGTGCAGCAATAGCCACGAGGCGAGCTGCATCAAACGCGTAGTCAGCCGCATGCTCTCGGTCGCGTAGACCAGCGCGGCGCTGCGTTCGAGCTTCTTGGATTCCGAACGGCCGGCCCCGTCGAGGTAGCTCGCCGTCTCTTCGACAAGCGCCATTCCGTCACGAAACAGCGTCGCAAAAACCTGGGAACCCGCCAGCCGCTCGCTAAAGGAAACCGCGACGGCATCGCTCGCACGTTTTTCGGACATTGGTACGCCTCACACCGGCACATACCATCGCGCGACCGAGCGCTTGAGTCCAGCGCGCGATCCAATCCGTCTTCCAATAATTGCAACCGGAAAAGATTCCGGCAGCCCGAAACAGTGCGCAAAAAAAGGAGCCGCCGTTGCCGGCGGCTCAAGGTGATAACAGGGAGGCGTCAAACAGAGTGGACAGGAGCCACTCGATGTCCAGAAGATGGACAATTAATGTAATGAACGAGAAAGCTTAACGAAAAGTTAAGAGGCAGCGCCGACTTGCGAAATCATTTTCCGCATTAACCATATTTGGTTGTTCCTGGGGACGTGGAGCCGGCCGAGGCTGGTCTGGAAGCGCTATTTCTTGAAAAAGGCGTTCGCTGCCGTCTGGGAGGCGCGCTTTTTTGCCATTTCCGCTTCGAGCCGCGCGATCTCGTCGTTGAGCAGGCCGATACGCTCGGTGAGTTCGCCGACCGAGAGCAGCGTCAGGTCCTGCCCCATCTCGTGGTTGATCTTTTTCTTCGGCAGATCGTCCGGGTCGATCGCGGGCATTTCTCTCTCCTCCGGGCAAAAACTAACGGCGGGACGCGCGGTTGTCACATAGCGGCGCCGGCCCTAGAACTGCGGTCTGCTGATTTTGCGCCAAATTATGGGCCGGAACGATGACCGCGCTACCCGAACGCATGACCGTCATTGAGATTCAAGAGCCCGGCGGACCGGAAGTGCTCAAGGCCGAGCCGCGCCCGGTCCCGCATCTCGGCCCCGGCGAGATCCTGGTCAAGGTCGCCGCCGCGGGCGTCAACCGGCCCGACGTCATGCAACGCATGGGCCTCTATCCGCCGCCGCCCGGCGCCACCGACATTCCCGGACTTGAAATCGCCGGTACGGTCGTCGCCTGCGGCGATGGCGTTGCGCGTTGGAAGCAAGGCGACCAGGTCATGGCGCTCGTCGCCGGTGGCGGCTACGCCGAATACTGCATCGCGCATGAAAGCCACGCTTTGCCGGTACCGGCGGGCCTGACATTGATCGAAGCCGCCGCCATACCCGAGACGTTCTTCACCGTCTGGTACAATCTGTTCGAGCGCGGGCGGCTGACCGCCGGAGAGACCGTGCTGATCCACGGCGGTTCTTCCGGTATCGGCACCACCGCCATTCAACTTGCAAAAGCGTTCGGCGCCCGTGTCGTCACTACTGCCGGCTCGCCGGAGAAATGCGCGGCCTGCACGAAGCTCGGTGCCGACGTCGCCATTAATTACAAGATCGAGGATTTCGTCGCCGCGACCAAACAAGCCACCGCAAACCACGGCGCCGACGTCGTGATCGATCTGATTGGGGGCGATTACGTGGACCGAAACTACGAGGCGGCGGCGGTTGAAGGCCGCATCCTGCAGATCGCCATCCAGTCCTCGCCGCGGGCGAGCGTCGATCTGCGCCGCCTGATGTTCAAACGGCTGACCCATACCGGATCGACGCTGCGCGCCCGCTCGGTCGCCGACAAGGGCGCCATCGCCCGCGCTGTCGAGGCCAAGGTTTTGCCGCTGATCGCGGCTGGCCGGGTCAGGCCGGTCATCGATTCCACGTTCCCCCTCCACGACGCCGCTGCGGCGCACGCGCGCATGGAGGCCGGTCACCATGTGGGCAAGATTGTCTTGACCCTTTGACGAGATTGTCCTGGCCCTTTGAAAAGACACAGGGAATTTCTTGCGCTGCCGTCAACCAGCGGCTAGTGATCGGCCGAGATTTGGACCACAATGGCCAACCCGGACGATAATCGGGCCGCGAAATCGGCGCAAAGCCGACTGAGTTGTGGAATGGGGAATTCCTGATTTGTCAGGGCGCACGTGCGCCGGCTGCTCGGAGTCGTCTGTTGCCATTCTTTCGCGCCGCAATGGCGCTCGCAGCCTTCGCGTTTGCGGCCACGCTCGGCGTCTCCGGCGCTGCGGCGGTCGAGGCGGTCAATATCCGCCTCGACGCCTCGGCGATTGACCTCACCGACGCCGTGGACTTGCAGCACACCGACGGCGACCGCATCCAGGTTTCGACGGCGCCCGGCGCCGACGGCATCGTTCGCCGCATCGAGGTGCGCGCGCGCGAAGCCGGGAGCAACTGGGCGGTATTTGCGCTCGCCAACAACGGCGACGAGCAGATTGATCGCCTCATTGTCGCGCCGCACTATCGCATGGTCGGCTCCGGCCTGATCTGGCCGGACCTCGGGCTCTCGCGGATCGTCAGCATCACGCCGTCGTCCGGCGATCCGCCGGAGCGCATCGACAACCCGACCGCCGACGTCTTCCGCGTCACGCTCGATCCCGGAACGGTGATTACATTCGTCGCCGAATTGCGCGCGCCGAACCTGCCGCAGCTCTATCTCTGGGAGCCCGACGCGTTCAAGGACAAGGTCAACTCGCTGACGCTCTACCAGGGTATCGTCATCGGCATCGCCGGGTTGCTGGCGCTGTTCCTCACCATCCTGTTCGTCGTCAAGGGCAGCGTCATGTTTCCCGCCGCAGCCGCGCTGGGCTGGGCGGTGCTCGTCTATATCGGCGTCGATTTCGGATTCTGGGGCAAGGTGTTCGACATGTCGTCGGGCACCGAACGCATCTGGCGCGCGTCGGGTGAAGCCATCCTGGCCGCGACGCTCCTGGTATTTCTGTTCGCGTATCTGAACCTCAACCGCTGGCATGTGCGCTACGCGCATATCACCGTCGGCTGGCTGGCGTTCCTCGGCGCGCTCGTGGCGGTCGCGCTGTTTTCTCCGCCGGTTGCCTCCGGCATCGCCCGCATGTCGCTGTTCTTCATCGCGGTGCTCGGCTTCGCGCTGGTCGTCTATCTTTCCACCCACGGTTTCGACCGCGCGGTCATGCTGATTCCCACCTGGTTCCTGCTGGTCGCCTGGGTATTCGGCGCGGCCGTGACCATCACCGGTTTGGTCACCAACGACATTATCGGTCCGGCCTTGCTTGGCGGCCTGGTCCTGATCGTGATGCTGATCGGCTTTACCGTGATGCAGCACGCCTTCGCCGGCGGCATGACGCAGGGTATCGTGTCCGACGTCGAGCGCCGCGCGCTGGCCCTGACCGGGGCCGGCGACATGATCTGGGATTGGGATGTCGCCGCCGACCGCATCTTTGCCAGCCCCGAAACCGAGACGATGCTGGGTCTCAAGAGCGGATCGCTCGACGGCGCAGCCGCGACCTGGCTCGAAGTCCTCCACCCGCTCGATCGCGACCGCTTCCGCGCCACGCTCGACGGCATCATCGAACAGCGGCGCGGGCGCGTCGCGCAGGACTTCCGCATGCGCACCGCCGACGGCCACTATCTGTGGTTCACGTTGCGCGCGCGACCGGTCGTCGGCTCCGACGGCGAGGTAATCCGCCTCGTCGGCACGCTGACCGACGTCACCGAATTCAAGACCGCGGAGGAGCGGCTGCTGCACGACGCCGTGCACGACAACCTCACCGGCCTGCCGAACCGCGAACTGTTCCTCGACCGGCTGGAATCGGTGCTCTCCCTGGCCAAGGCCGAAAACACGATGCGGCCGACCGTGATGGTGATCGACATCGATCGCTTCAAGCAGGTCAACGACTCGGTCGGCATGGCGCTGGCGGACTCGATCCTGTTGACGCTCGCGCGCCGGCTCGGGCGCCTGATCAAGCCGCAGGACACGCTGGCGCGTCTTTCCGGCGATCAGTTCGGTCTCATCATTCTGTCGGAGCGCGACTCCACCCGCCTCACCGCGCTGGCGGAAACGGTCCGCCGCACGCTGCGGGCGCCGATCACCTTCAACGATCGCGAGATCTTCCTTACCGGCTCGATCGGGCTGGCGCTGGGCGATGGCGAGCCGCAACGTGCCGAGGAGAGGCTCAAGGACGCCGAACTCGCGATGTACCACGCCAAGCGCAACAGCGGCGATCGCATCGAGGTGTTCAAGCCCGCGATGCGGGCGCGCAAGTCCGACCGGCTGACCATTGAGTCCGATCTGCGGCGGGCGCTCGAGCGCGAGGAAATCACGATCCTCTATCAGCCGATCATCCGGCTCGAAGACCGCGCGATCGCCGGCTTCGAGGCGCTGGCGCGCTGGAACCATCCAAAGCTCGGGCGGATGTCGCCGCACGAATTCATCAATATCGCCGAGGAGACCGGCCTGATTGTCGAACTCGGTCTCTTTGTTCTTGAGCGCACCGCCCGCCAGCTCAGCACCTGGCAGCGTACGCTGCGCCCGCGCGAGAATTTGTTCGCCAGCGTCAATGTTTCGTCGCGACAGTTGCTGCGCCACGATTTGATCCAGGACCTGCGCACGGTGCTGGCGCGTTCGCCGCTGACCCGCGGTTCGCTCAAGCTCGAGATCACCGAATCGGTCGTGATGGAAAATCCGGAGCACGCCGCGCAGATGCTGCACCGGATTCGCGAACTCGGCGCCGGCCTGGCGCTCGACGATTTCGGCACCGGCTATTCTTCGCTGGCCTATCTGCAGCGCTTTCCGTTCGACACCATCAAGATCGACAAGTCCTTCGTGCACACGACGGCCAAAGGCACGCGGCCGGTGATCCTGCGTTCGATCATCGCGCTGGCGCACGATCTCGGCATGGACGTGGTCGCCGAAGGCGCAGAAACCGATTCAGATGCCGTCGAGCTTTTTCAGCTCGGCTGCGAGTATGCGCAGGGCTTCGTGTTCGGCGAGCCGATGACGCCCGAACGCGCCCGCGACATGCTGCAGTCGCACGCCAAGGATGGTGCCGCGACCCGGCATCCGATACCGGCGGTCAGCGGTCATTAGCAATATCTGCGGCGGTGGTTTGCGACGCGCTCGGGCGCGACGCTAGGCGTGTCCGGCCTCGCTCGACAGCATGCCGAGATCGATGCCGATCTTTTTGAGCGCCTTTTCGTACTTGTGGCCGATATCAGTGCCGAAGATGAGATCGGAATCCGGCGCGCAGTGCAGCCAGCCGTTGCCCTGGATTTCGCTTTCGAGCTGGCCCGGCGCCCAGCCGGCATAGCCGAGCGCAAGGATCGCGCTGGCGGGTCCGTCGCCGCGCGCAATCGCCTTGAGAATGTCGAGCGTCGCGGTCAGGCAAATGCCGTCGTCGATCGGCAGCGTCGAATTCTCGATGAAAAAATCGGCGCTGTGCAGCACGAAGCCGCGCTCGGTCTCGACCGGACCGCCGCGCATCACCTTTACCACGCCGGCGCGCGACGGCAGCCGGATCACGTCCGCCGCCGGGATCACATCGAGTTTCACCAGAAGGTCGGAAAAATTTATATTCGGCGCCAGATGATTGACCACGATGCCCATGGCGCCTTCGGACGAATGCGCACAAACGTAAATGAGCGACCGCGCGAAACGATCGTCCAGCATGGTCGGCATGGCGACGAGCATCTGGCCGTCCAGATAGCCCCTGCCCCGAGCCCGGTTCTTACCGGATGTGCCACGCGGCATTTTCATATCCAAAGGTTAGCCGATCGATCCGCATTTGCAAACGAACGGCCGCGGCGAAAGTTCACACCTTTCTTGTTGTCATTTCGCGTCAATATCTTGGCGATTGCGGCGGTCACGATCATGTCAGTGGCGCGTGTGGGCCGCTTCACCCTAAACAGCCGCCCATGCGTGACATGACAGTTCAGCGAATCAGGATTGCGGCGGCGATATTTCTTTTCGGCGCCGGCGCCGCGTGGGCGCAGGACGCTTCGCCGTGGGAGACGGACCTTCACGCCGCGACGCGGCTCGTCGCCGGCCCGTCCGTCAAATCACCCGACGACAAGTGGATACGGGCCGGCATCGAAATCAAACTGGACCCGGGCTGGAAGACATATTGGCGCTACCCCGGCGACTCCGGCGTGCCGCCGACGCTCGATTTCACCGGTTCGGAGAACGTCAAATCGGTGACCGCGCTGTGGCCCGCGCCGGCGCGGTTCGCCGACGGCGCCGGCGGCAATTCCATCGGCTATACCGGCAGCGTCTTGTTGCCTTTGCGGGTCGTTCCGCAAGACGCCGGCAAGCCGTCGTCGCTTCACGTCAAACTCGGCTACGCGGTGTGCGGCAAACTCTGTGTGCCGGCGCAAGCCGACCTCACCCTGACATTGTCCGGCAAGGCCGGTGCCGAAGAACCGGCACTCGCCGCGGCCGAAGCACGCGTGCCGCAGCACGTTGCAGCGGGCGCGATCGCCAGCGCCCCGCGCGCCGGCTCTGCGAGCGCCGGTCTCGGCATCGCCTCCATGCATCGCGAAGCAACCGGAGGCCGTGAGAAGGTCGTCGTCGTGGTGACGGCGCCCGACGGCGAGCCGGTCGATCTTTTTGTCGAAGGCCCAACCGCCGATTGGGCGCTGCCCCTGCCCGAGCCCGCCGGCCACTCGAACGAGGACGCTCCGGGAACACGGCGTTTCACCTTCGACCTCGACGGGGTGCCGCCGGGAGTTCACGCGGAAGGCGCCATTCTGACGCTGACGGCCGTTTCGCCGGCCGGCGCCGTCGAAGCCGCAATCCGCCTCGACTAATACGCCAAGCCTCGACTAATTTACCCGGTGCGATATTTTACGCCGAACGAAAACCCATCCACATAACGAGAGGATTACGAACATGCCGATCAAGGTTGGTGACCGTTTGCCGCCAGATATCAAGTTCCGCGTCATGGCATCCGACGGCCCGGCCGTGAAGACCATGGACGAGGTGTTCAAGGGCAAGAAGGTCGTGCTTTTTGCAGTGCCGGGCGCTTTCACGCCGACCTGCAACAACAATCATTTGCCGGGGTTCCTCAAGAACGCCGATGCGTTCAAGGCCAAGGGCATCGACACCATCGCGGTCACGGGCGTCAACGACGTGTTCGTATTCGACGCCTGGAAGAAGGCGACCGGCGCGAGCGGCAAGATCGAATTTCTGGCCGACGGCAACGGCGATTTCGCCAAGGCGCTCGATCTGGCGCTGGACGGCTCGGGCTTCGGCCTCGGCATCCGATCCAAGCGTTATGCGATGCTGGTCGAGGACGGCATCGTGAAAAAGCTCAACATCGAAGACAGCCCCGGCACGGCGCAAGCGTCGGGCGCCGAGGCATTGTTGAGCCAATTGTAAGGCGTCCGGTTTCGCCGCCGGCGCGGACAGGCGCGGCGGTCTCCTCAGTGGCTTCTTGAGACCGCCTGTCGCCGTTTCACGTTGAGGGCCGCGGCCGCCGCAAGCTCGCTCGGCCCGGCCCGTCCCGTCAGTTCCCACAGCGGATGTTGCTCCGGGACGACCAGTACCGGCCGCGGTCGGCGCTTTGAGCGCATGTAAAGATAAAGGAGGATCTTGGCGATCCTCCTGAAAGCGTGCTTCCGCACCTCGTTCCGCGCCTGCAGCGCCAGGATCAGCGCCGTCTTCTTTTCGAGTTCGACATAGAGACGGCTGATCTCGGCCGCATTCTTGCCGACCTCGCCGCGCCGGTCAGCCGACTTGGCCCGCAGCTCGTCCATGCCGAGTTCAAGGCGCCGCACCGACATCGCGAATTCCGCGCGCAGCGCATCCTTGTCGGCCTGCATCTCGGTGATCGTCAGCGGCGTGGCCTCGGCCAGACGCCGCTCGGTCAGCCGCACCGCGCGCTCGTGAACGATCGGGATAAAAAGCAGCATCAGGAGAACTCCGGCGAGAAGCCCGATGCCGCCAAACATGAGTATTTCGATCATCAAACGCCTGTCAGCAACACAACGAACGATGCACAGCGCACAGCGCTGAGACTTTAAGACGTATAAGAATCCTTTTGGTTAACGAAGTGATATCGACATTAACGATGAACGCCGCAATCGGCGTTCCCGGCGGCAATCAACCGGAAATTTGCCCAGAAGCGCGGAGGTCGGCGATCGCCTCGCGCGCCAGCACATCCGCGCGCTCGTTCAGGGCATGACCGGAGTGACCGCGCACCCAATGCCAGTGCACCTCATGCGGCTTAAGCGCCGCGTCGAGGCGTTCCCACAAGTCGACATTCTTGACCGGCTTTTTGTCGGAGGTGCGCCAGCCGTTGCGCTTCCAGTTGGCAAGCCACGACATGACGCCGTTGCGCAGATACTGGCTGTCGGTGTGGATATCGACGCGGCACGGCCGCTTGAGGGATTCCAGCGCGGAGATCGCCGCCATCAACTCCATGCGGTTGTTGGTGGTGACGGCCTCGCCGCCCTTCAATTCCTTCTCGTGATCGCCCGACCGCAGGATCGCGCCCCAGCCACCCGGACCGGGATTGCCGGAGCAGGCGCCGTCGGTGTGAATGACGACATGCGGCAGGGTCGAACTCACGGCGCGGTCAGCCCGTAGTCGCTCACGCTCGTCGACCTTCTGATGGAAGCGGAGCTTGCGCAGATATTCGAGCGGGTCCTTCGGCCGCACCAGCGCACCGGGCGGCACATTGAGCCAATCGACCAGCCGCGTGAGCAGGAAGCGCAGCGCCGCGCCGCGGGCGAGCAGCGGCAGCATTTCCCATTCGGGCGGCGACAACGGCCGCGCCTTCGCGTAGCTCGTCAGCAGCGCCCGGCCCTTGGTGACGTTGTAGGAATGATCCGGCTCGAAACACCAGGCGTTGAGGCAGATGGCGACGTCGTAAGCGAGCGTGTCCGTGCAGGCGAAGTAGAAATCGATCAAGCCCGAAAGTCGGTCGCCGAGAAAGAACACGTTGTCGGGAAACAGGTCGGCGTGGATCACGCCTTGCGGCAAGCCCCGCGGCCAGCTTCGCTCAAGCAGGTCGAGTTCGGCCGCGAGCGACGCCTTGAGGTCGAGTTGCACCTCGCCGGCGCGCTCGCCGCACGCCGCGTAGAGTTGCCGCCAGCCGGCGACCGAAAGCGCATTCTCGCGCCGCATCGGAAAATCCAGCCCGGCGAGATGAAAGCGCGCCAGTGCGTCGCCGAGAGCCGCGCAGTGCGCGGCGCTGGGGCGGCGGATCCACATGCCGTCGAGAAAGGTGATGATCGCCGCCGGCCGTCCCGCCAGCCGGCCAAGTATTTTGCCAGACCGGTTCTTGACCGGCTGCGGGCAGGTGATGCCGCGGCCCGCCAGATGCTCCATCAGCCCCAGGAAGAACGGCAGGTCACGCTCGGCAACGCGACGCTCATACAGCGTGAGGATGAAATAGCCCTGGCTGGTATGAACCAGAAAATTCGAGTTCTCGACGCCCTCGGCGATGCCCTTGTACGCCAGAAGCTCGCCGATGTCGTAACCGGCCAGGAATTGGCCGAGGTCTTCCGCCCCGACGTCGGTATAGACAGCCATGGAAGTCTCCTAGCGTCCCGATTCCAAACTTGGCAAGTGAGGCTTGGCAAGTGCTGGCCGCCCATCCTGAAGGGAGGTCCGGAATCGAAGAGCACCGGCAAATGCACGATTCTGGCGGAAATTTTTGGAATTGAAGGTCCGGATTGTAGCTTCCCGCGGATTGTAGAAACTTCGAATCCGCCAGCACTAGGCCTCCGCGGCTAGCCTGCCTGCGATTTGGCCGTCAAGGCGCCGCGTGGGCCGGTGCTCCGGACGGGCGGGCGGTCCAGAGAGCCTCCGCAGCACTATCGGCCTTATGCGCGCGGCACTATGATCGTTCGATTACCGCGATACGAACGCAAGCCGGGTGCGTGCGCATGAAGACCATTCTCGTTCCGACCGAGCAAAACGCCGGGATGGCGTCGGCCCTCGACACGGCGTTGTTGTTCGCGAAAAAGCTCGATAGCTGCATCGAGGGGTTTCCGCTCCGCCCGGCGGTCGCCGACATGGTGGCGATGGATCCCGACGCCGGCATGACCATGGTCGCGGTAAAGGAGAACGACGCCGACATGGCGCGGCAGGCTGAAGATCTGTTCCGTACGTTCATGGAGCAGAACAGCGTCAGCCGCGTCGCCGACGACGCGCCGCTCTCATCTGCCTCGCTGTCCTGGCGCTGGAATGCCGCAGCGCCGAGCGGCCACGACTTTGTCGGCAGCTACGGCCGCGTGTTCGATCTCATCGTGGTGCCGCGTCCCGGGGAAGAATGGCAGAGCCCGTCGATGGTGACGCTGGAGTCCGCGCTGTTCGAGAGCGGGCGTCCGGTGCTTATCGCGCCGCCGAAGTCGCCGGCCTCGATCGCGACCAATGTGCTGATTGCGTGGAACCGCAGCACCGAGCAGGCGCGCACGACGGCGTTTGCGATGCCGCTGCTGCGGCTGGCCAAACGCGTGACGATACTGACCGTCGAGGGTTCAACCGTGGCCGGGCCGAGTGGCGTCGAGATGGCGCGATCGCTGGCAATGAATGGCATAGCCGCGGAGCCGATCACCGTATCGCCGGGCAAGGTCAGCGGCGGTGAAACCATTCTGAGGAAGGCCGACGAGCTCGGCTGCGACCTCATCGTCAAGGGCGCCTACACGCAAAGCCGCCTGCGCCAGATGATATTTGGCGGCGCGACACGGCATATTCTCGCTCACGCCACCGTCCCGGTTTTGATGGCGCATTGAGCGGATTGACGCGCAGCTATCGCGATATCTTGCGCGCGCAGTTAGTCGACCCGCTTTCGCGGAGGGTCGTAAATAGTGAGGACAATCATGTCGTCCTGGCCCAGATTGCGCAAAGAGTGCTTCTGGCCGGATCTTATCTGACAAACAGTGCCGGTCGCGACGGGCTGCGTCTCTCCGTCGATTGTCACGTCTCCCGTTCCGCTCAGCAAATAGAGCAGATGGCTCCAGGGTTCGATATGTGGCACCGAATGGTCGCCCGGTTCGAGGCGGACCAATTCCGCGTTGAAAGCGGCGCTATAGTCGTTATCCGATAGCGCCTTGAATTCGAAGCCCCGCGCTCCGGGAAGTCCCCGCAAGTTTTGCCATGAAATATCGTTGACCGAAAATACCGATCGCATGGAGGTCGCTCCTGGCTGGTCTCACTTCAGGTCCTTGCGGATGATCTTGCCGACATTGCTCTTGGGCAAGCTGTCGACGAATACGATGACTTTGGGGATCTTGTAGGCGGCCAGCCGCTCGCGCGCGAACTTTGTCAGATCAGCCTCGCTCAGCGCCGGGTCGCGCTTGACGACGAAGAGCTTCACGCCCTGCCCGGTATGCGGATCGGCGACGCCGATGACCGCGGCCTCGAGCACGCCCGGGTGTTGCGCGATAACGTCTTCCACTTCGTTGGGGAAAACCTTGAAGCCGGAGACGTTGACCATGTCCTTCTTGCGATCAAGGATTTTCAGATAGCCTTCGGCGTCGAACGATCCGATGTCGCCGGTATGCAGCCAGCCGCCCGGACCGAGAACCAGCTTCGTTTCGTCGGGCCGCTGCCAGTAGCCTTGCATTACTTGCGGCCCACGCACGCAGATTTCACCGGGCTCGCCGACCGGCAAATCATGGCCCGCGTCGTCGCGGATCGCGACCTCGGTCGAAGGCACCGGCAAGCCGACGGTGCCGATGCGCGGGGTGCGAACCGGATTGAGGCACACGACCGGCGACGCCTCGGTAAGGCCGTAACCCTCCACCAGCTCCGTGCCGGTGATCTCGCGCCAGCGCACCGCTACCGCGCTTTGCACCGCCGCGCCGCCGCCGACGGCGAAATCGAGATTGCTGAAATCGAGCGCTGCGAATTCGGGAGCGTTGAGCAGCGCATTGAACAGCGTGTTGACGCCGGTCATCGTCGAGACCTGCGTGCGGCGCATGGTTTTGATCAGCCCCTTGATGTCGCGCGGGTCGGGAACGAGCACGCTCAATCCGCCCATCAGCGCGAAGGCCAGCAGGTTCGCGGTGAGCGAGAAGATATGATAAAGTGGCAGCGGGGTGAGCACGCTCCCCTGCTCTTCCGCAAGATACGGCGCGATGACGGCGCGGCACTGCAAGGTGTTAGCAACCAGATTCCGGTGTGTCAGCACGGCGCCTTTCGGTACGCCGGTGGTGCCTCCGGTGTATTGCAGCAGCGCTGGCGATCCAGCTTGCGGTTGGGCGTCCCGGTAGCTTTGGCTTGGCGAACGCGCGCAGGCGTCGTGCAGTAGCGTGACGGCGTTGAAGTGCCAGGCCGGCACCGCGCGCCGGATATATTTGTTGGCGAAATTGAACAGCAGGCGCTTCGGCGTCGGCATGAAATCGCCAAGCCGCGCCACTACCACATGTTTAAGCTGACTCTCGGCCACCACCGCTTCGAGCTTGTGCGCAAAATTCTCCATGATGACGATGGCGACCGTACCAGAATCGTTGAGCTGCTCCTTCAACT
The DNA here is from genome assembly GCA_963850245.1 of uncultured Alphaproteobacteria bacterium. Lineage (GTDB taxonomy): Bacteria > Pseudomonadota > Alphaproteobacteria > Rhizobiales > Xanthobacteraceae > BOG-931. The sequence continues at coordinate 210,285 of CAWKLA010000014.1, forward strand.
CACGGGGCGTGTAGAGCGGATTGACATTGACTACCGTCAGCCCGGCGCGAAGCGCGCCCAGGAACGCGACCGGATACGCCAGCAGATTAGGAAGCATGATGGCGATGCGGTCGCCCGGCTGGCACTTTGCTTCTTCGGTAAGAAAGGCAGCGAAGGCGCGGCTGAGGCGCTCCCACTCCGTGTAGGTCATGTGCACGCCAAGGCATTCGAAAGCCGGATGCGTGGCGTGGCGGTCGCACGCGTCCAGCAGCATCGCCGAAAGCGACGGATAGGAATCCGGATCGATGCTTTTTGGGATGCCCTCCGGATAGGAAGCGAACCAAAACGGCTCCGCCACGCCCGCCTGCGGCGGCACGGCGGAGTTCCCGATCTCAAGCGTCATGAATTCGTTCCTCGGCGGACCGTAACGGCCGAATGACATATTACGGCAAATTCCGGCGCCGCGGAATTAGTCCGGCTTCGCGCGGCCGCCGCGACGGTCGGGCACCTCGAGGCGTCGCCACCGCTAATACCCGCCGTCGGGTAGGATTTCCGCCGCGCTTAAAACTTTGCCGGAAGCCGGCGATTTGGAGCGCGCAGGTTGTGCGACTCACCGATCGCCGCTTTCGCCCAGGACGAAAACTTATGATGTGGAAAACAAGATCGGCCGATCACCCCGGATAGACGGTCACGCTAATCATTTGAATCAAAATAGAATTTGCGATTTCAGCGCTTCCTCAGCCAGGCCGCTTGTTAACTATCCGGGCCTGCCGACACCGTCGCGAGCCCCTCGAACCGCAAATCGGTCAAGGATCGGCCCTTTTTTGCCACACTGCGCGGTTAATCCTCGAAGTGTCGGGGGCGGGGTCAGCATAAGTTCTCGTTAACCCTTCCCAATCTAAATTAACGTTGCGTTAGGGTCGTCCGTTGCGTCGGGGATGTCGCGACGGGTGACGAAGGGTCAACGCGAGGGCGGCGGGTGCAGGTCGGTAAACCACGGCCGAAGAGCTGTCGTATTTTGGCAGCACGCGCAGGCATTTCATGCGGCGCGGCCGTTCTTCTCCTACTTTCTGGTTCGCGCGGTTTGCAGAACGCGGTCGCCGAAGGCGATACGCGCAGCATCACGATGCACCACATGCACACCAGCGAAGACATCACGATCACCTTCAAGCGCGAAGGCCGTTACGACGAATCTGCTCTCGAAAAGCTCAACTGGTTCTTGCGCGACTGGCGAAAACAGCAAGAAACCAAGATGGACCCGCACCTCATCGACCTGATCTGGGAGGTGCATCGCGAGAGCGGATCGAATGAGCCCATCTGGGTGGTCTGCGGTTATCGCTCTCCGGAAACCAACGCCATGCTGCGCCGCCGCAGTTCCGGCGTAGCGCGTTTCAGCCAGCACATGCTCGGCCATGCCATGGATTTCTACATTCCGGGCGTGCCGCTCGATAAGCTTCGCGTCATGGGCATGCGCTTGCAGCGCGGCGGCGTCGGCTTCTATCCGACCTCGGGTTCGCCGTTCGTGCACATGGACACCGGCGGCGTTCGCATGTGGCCGCGCATGAGCCGCGAGCAACTGGTTCGCGTGTTTCCCGATCAGCGCACCGTTTATCTTCCGTCCAACGGCGGGCCGCTCGCCGGATACGATCTTGCGCTCGCCGATATCAGAAAGCGCGGGTCGGATGTCAGCAGTGACGTCGGCGACGGCGAGTTGGGCAGTTCCAATCCGATCACCAAGCTCTTCCATCTGGCGCGTGGTGGCGGGCAGGAAGAGGAAGCCGACGGAGCCGCGGCCACGCCGCAACCCTCGACAACCGAATCGCTCAAGGCAAAGACGAAAGCCGCCGTCGCGAAGACCGTCAGCCGGGCCGAGGAAAAATTGGCTGCGCAGAAAACCAAGGTTGCGGACGCCGCGGCCCGCGCCGAGGAAAAACTCACGGCCCAGAAGGCCAAGCTCGCGCAGGTCGCCGCACGCGCCGAGGAAAAGCTCGCAGCCGAGAAGACCAAGCTCGCTCAGGTTGCCGCCCAAGCCAAGGAAAAGCTCGCGGCCGGCCGCGACAAGCTGGCCAAGGTCGCGGCGAAGGCCAACGTATTCTCCCGCACCGAAACCCCGGCCAATCCGGCCGCGGCCACCGATTCCAACCAGGTCGTTCTCGCCCGCGGCATCTGGCAGGGATCGCCGGACGGCGCGGCGGCGTCCGGCACCTCGCAGGGCGCCACCAGCGCCATCGCCGCGGTAGCCCAGCCCAGTCGGGTCAATGTCGCCAGCACCGAAGACACCGGCTCCATCGGCGCGTCGCCGGCCGGACAGATTGACCGGGTAGCTCCCGAAACTGCGCTCGCTTACGCCGCCGAACAGGATGCTTCCGCGAAAGCCCCGGAGACGGCGGGCATGCGGACCGCACTGCTGCGCAGCGCCGGCGTGCAGCCGGCTGCCAACGAAACAATCATCGTCAAGCGGATGCCGGGCCCGCCGAGCGCGAAAATCGTCACTGTGGCAACGAAGAAGACGGCGACCGTGCTCGCGGACGCGAGCCGGCTCAACGATCCCTGGCTGCGCGCCGTTGTCGTTTCGCCGAGCGTGAACCGCTACCTCTGCATCACCATGATGGGCGTGCGCGACTACCACTATCTCTCGGATTTGATGGTCAAGCCGGCCAGCTCGGTGATGACGCCGTTTGCGGCCGACCCGAATCCCGGCCTGACGCACGATCATTTCAGCGGCAGCGCCGTAGCGTCTCCGCTGCGCACAGCGCTGCTTCAGTAATCGCAGCTTCATTCGTTCACTGAAATTTTCGGACGGCGAGGGCGGCAAGGCATCCAGCCTGCTACCGCGCGGAGCGACCGGCTATCGCGAGCCGCGCCGCTCCGTGGTCAATGGCGCGCCGCTAGCCAAGCATCCCAAGCGCATGCAGGTAGGTTTCGAGGATGGCTTCCTGTTCCTTGCGCTCGTTGAGGTCCTGCTTGCGCAGGCGGATTACGGTGCGGAGCGCTTTCACGTCGAAGCCGGTGCCCTTGGCTTCCGCATAGACATCGCGGATGTCGTCGGCGATCGCTTTTTTTTCTTCTTCGAGACGTTCGACGCGTTCGACGAAGGCCTTGAGCTGATCCTTGGCGAAACGGTGAGCGGTCTGTTCGTCTTGGGCGGCGGCGGTAGTCACGGTGGCCATCGGGTACTCCTGGCGATGCTCGGCATGATCGCGAAAAGAAATCGCGGATCGCGAACGGAATCATGCACTGGTCGCCGGAAGCTTTCGAAAGTGCGCGCCTTCAGGTCAAGGCGCGCGTGCGCTCATCCACAGCACTGCACAGACGATTTCGCGCGCCTCGCAGCCTCAATGCTTTTGGCTTGCTTTTTCGAATGCCGCTTTCTGTCCCGCGGTCGCTTCGGTCTGAAACTTGGCGCGCCATTCGTCATAAGGCATTCCGTAGACGGCTTCGCGGCTTTCGTCCTTCGTCATCGGCACGCCCTTTTCGTCGGCCGCGTCCTTCATCCAGTTGGAAAGACAGTTGCGGCAGAACCCGGCCAAATTCATCAGGTCGATATTCTGTACATCGGTACGGGAGCGCAGATGCTCGACCAGACGGCGATAGACGGCGGCTTCGAGTTCCACGCGGCTTTTCTCATCGGTAGCCATATCGTCCTCCGCAGCGCTCCATTAGATGTAGAAAGGAACATAGAGACGCGACGGGCGTCTTTCCAGACGTCCGCGGTGGAAACGTCATGAGCAGCAGACTAGACGCACCAGCAACACCGACGCGTGAATTGCTTGAATCGCTGTTTCGCAGCGCGGTCGCTGCCGCGCATCCGTCGAACTGCCTGCCGCCGAACCTGCCGGAACCGCCGGCACGTGGTCGCCTCGTCATCCTCGCCGCCGGCAAGGCAGCAGGCTCGATGACCGAAGTGGCGGAGCGCTACTACGTGCCGCGGCTGCCGCTTGAGCGGCTTGCGGGCCTTGCGGTGACGCGACACGGCTACGGGCGGCCGACACGCCACATCCCGGTGATCGAGGCCGGCCACCCGGTCCCCGACAAATCGGGCATCTCGGCGACCAAGCGGACGCTGAACTCTTGCCGACGCGGTGGACGGCGAAGATCTCGTGCTGGTGCTTTTGTCCGGCGGCGCTTCGGCAAACTGGATAGCGCCGGTCAGCGGCCTCACGCTCGAAGAGAAGCAGGCGGTGACGCGGGCGCTGCTCAAAAGCGGCGCCGCGATCGGCGAGATCAACACCGTGCGCAAACACCTCTCGCGCATCAAGGGCGGCCGCCTCGCCAAGCGTGCCCATCCTGCCAAGGTCGTGACGCTCGCGATTTCCGACGTGCCGGGCGACGATCCGGCGGTTATCGGCTCCGGCCCTACCGTGCCCGATCCGACGACGCTCACCGACGCGCGCGACATCGTTCACCGCTATCGTCTGGAGCTTCCCGACGCTGCGACGCGCGTCCTCGACGATCCGGGCAACGAGACACCGAAGCCGGGCGACGAGGCCTTCGCGACCTCTGACTACCGGATCGTGGCGCGACCCGACGACGCACTTCAGGCGGCGGCGGAGCGTGCGGCCGCGGCGGGCTACGAATGCGTCATGCTCGGCGGCCGCTTGCAGGGTGAAGCGCGCGACATCGCCGTCGAGCACGCCCGGCTGGCGCGCGAACTCAGCAGTCAGGGCCGCCACGCCGTCATCCTGTCCGGCGGCGAGCTCACCGTGACGCTGCGCGGCAAGGGCCGCGGCGGCCCGAACCAGGAATATGCGCTGGCGCTGGCCTTAAGCCTCGATGGCGCCTCGGGAATCGCTGCGCTCGCGGCCGACAGCGACGGCACCGATGGCGGCAGCGGCCGGCCGGACGACCCGGCCGGCGCCTTCGTCGACCCGACCACGCTGGCGCGGGCGCGGTCGGTCGGCCTCGATCCCGCCGCGTTTCTCGCCGACAACAATTCCACGGGGTTTTTCAATGGGATCGGGGATTTGTTCCGGACCGGCCCAACGTTCACCAACGTCACGGACTTCCGTGCCATCGTTGTTGACAGGCCATGAGGACGGACCGGAATCTGAACCGGAAATGAGCGACGCCATTTACTTCAAAGCAGCGGCAAGCGCGGTTGCCGCGGGTCTGTTTGCGATGCTCCTGCTGGCCGCCTCGGCCGGCTCGGCGGCTGCGGATTTCCGGCTTTGCAACAACACCGCAAGCCGGGTCGGCGTTGCCGTCGGCTACAAGGACGCCGACGGCTGGACCACCGAGGGCTGGTGGAATTTGCCGGCGCGCAGTTGCGAGACGGTGCTCAAGGGAAACCTCGTGGCCCGTTATTATTATGTCTACGCCATCGACTATGATCGCGGCGGCGAATGGATGGGCCAGGCCGTCATGTGCACCCGCGACAAGGAATTCACGATCCGCGGTATCAGCGATTGCCTGGCACGCGGGTACGATCGCACCGGCTTCTTCGAGGTAGATACCGGCGAACAGCGCGCTTGGACCGTGCAGCTTACGGAATCGAGCGACCAGGCACCGCAGCGTCCCCTGCCCGCCGGCAATTCAATGGTTCCAGCTTCTCCGCCTACGAACGCTGCGCCTTCCGGCCCCCGTGCGGCGCCTAGTGCTCCGCCGGCAGGCCAAAGCCGATGAGGCGGCAGCGCCGCACCAAAGTGGTAGCGACGCTCGGGCCGGCCTCTTCAAGCCGCAACGTCATCGGCCGGTTGTTCGAGGCCGGCGCCGACGTATTTCGCATCAACATGAGCCATACCAACCACGAGAAGATGCGCGAACTCGTGGCGACGATCCGCGCCGTCGAGACCGAATGGGACCGGCCGATCGGAATCCTCGTCGATCTTCAAGGGCCAAAGCTGCGGCTCGGCAGCTTCCAGAACGACAGTGCAGAGATCGACAGCGGGCAGATTTTTGTTCTCGACGGCGATCCGGCGCCGGGCGATGCCACGCGCGTTCATCTCCCGCACCCGGAGATTTTCGCCGCGATCAAGCCCGGCGGCACGCTGCTGATCGACGACGGCAAACTACGCCTCGTCGTTACCGACGTCGAACCGCAGCGCATTGTCGCGCACGTCAAGGTCGGCGGCAAAATCTCGAGCCGCAAGGGCGTCAGCCTGCCCGATACGGTGATCCCGGTCGCGGCGCTGGCGACAAAGGATATCGCCGATCTTGAAGCCGCTCTCGATGCCGGCATCGACTGGGTTGCGCTGTCGTTCATCCAGCGGCCAGAGGATATCGCCGAAGCCAAGAAGATCACCCGCGGCCGCGCGGCGGTGATGGCAAAGATCGAGAAGCCGCAGGCGGTTTTCCGTCTCGCGGACATTCTCGATCTCGCCGACGGGCTGATGGTCGCGCGCGGCGATCTCGGCGTCGAGATGCCGCTGGAAAAAGTCCCCGGCGTGCAAAAGGAAATGACGCGAGCCTGCCGACGCGCCGGCAAACCGGTCATCGTCGCCACCCAGATGCTGGAATCGATGATCGCCAGTCCGGTGCCGACCCGCGCGGAGGTTTCGGACGTCGCTACGGCGATTTTCGACGGCGCCGACGCGGTGATGTTGTCCGCTGAATCGGCTGCCGGGCAATATCCGGTCGAGGCCGTGACGACGATGAACCGGATCGCGGAGGAGGTCGAGGGCAACGACGATATGTACCTGCCGTCGCTCCACGTCCTGCACACCGAGCCCGAAGCGACCGGCGCCGACGCCATCGCGGCCGCCGCGCGGCAGGTTGCCGAAACGCTCGATCTCGCGGCGATCGTTTGCTGGACCAGTTCGGGCTCGACGGGCATGCGGGTGTCGCGCGAACGGCCGAAGCCGCCGACAGTCGCCATTTCGCCGATGGTCGCCACCGGACGGAGATTGTCGCTCGTCTGGGGCATCCACAGCGTCGTCGCCGAGGATGCGCGCGATCAAGACGACATGGTCGAGCGCGCCTGCCAGATCGCTTTCAGGGAAGGGTTCGCCAAAGCCGGGCAGCGCGTCATCATCGTTGCCGGCGTTCCGCTGGGAACGCCGGGCGCCACCAACATGATCCGCGTCGCCTTTGTCGGCGCAACAGCCGCCGACGAAGCGTAAAGTTATTTGGCCGCGGACTGGCCGGCTGCAGACCGTGCGCTGATCTCTTCGACCGCGGCGACGACCTGATCGGCGGCGTCGTGGTGGAGCATGTGGCCGAAGCCGGGCAGCACGATTAGTTTCACGACCGGCGCAGCGGCGGCAAGTTTCTCGCTATGGCGCGCGGGCGGCGCGATCGGATCGGCATCGCCGGTCAGCGCAATGGTCGGCACCGCAAGCGCGGTGTAACGCGCGGCCTGCGCGGTGAGAAACTTGTCGAGAGCGCCGACATCGGCCCAGTTGGCCATGAGCGTCACCGGCCGCAGCACCAGCATCGCGGCGGTGCGCTTGACGTATTTCTTGGGAATGACCTGCGGCAGGAACGCCATGCGCGAGCCGTACCAGATCAGGGCGACCCCGAACGGAAATGCCAGCGTGCGTGCAAGCAGCCATCCGAGCGGCCCGGCGAGCGCCGTGTTGACCCAACTGATCGCGGCGAAGCCCGGATGCGTCGGCGGCGCCACGAGGACCAGACCGGCGGCGCGTTGCGGAAAATCGAGTGCGAAAGTCAGCGCCAGCGTGCCGCCCCACGAATGGCCGACGAGGATTACGCGATCGACACCGAGCCGGTCGAGCACGTCGCGCAGCACCTTTGCCTGGTACGCAGGCGAACTGCCCTCGCCGGCCTTGCGCAAACTGAAACCGAGCCCGGGCCGATCGACCAGGATCACCCGATGACGCGCGGCAAGACGCTCGCCGAGCGCAAGGTACATGTCTTCGAGGTTGGCTCCGGCGCCGTGGAGGAGGACGACTGGCGGAGAGTCCTTCGCATCGCCGCTGGCTGGGAGCTCGATCACGTGCTGACGAAAACCGCCGACATCGATGAACGTGCCACGCGGCCGATGCGTGCGGTCGATCACCCGCGCGCCGATGACGGTGACGACCGCTCCGGCACAAAGGACCGCGACGACGATAACGAGTGTGGTCATTGGCCCGATTGTCCGCGGCGATTACACAAGAAACGTGACGTGCCGTGCGCCTATAATGCTCCACCATCGAGCCAGCGGGCGCCGCGGGCGTAAAGCTGGTCGAGTTCCGGCCCCTCGATCCCGGGCATGTCGGTTTTGACCTTGTAGCCGATCCGGGCCTGGAGATACGCAAGGTGGCGATAGCCCTCTGGGAAGCGATTGAGCAACTCCCTGTCGAGCGCAATCGTCGCCGCCGGGTCCACGGGATCGAGCCGATCCTTCTCATAGATCGGCTGGCGCAGCACCAAACCCCAGCGGCCGTCGCGGTGCTCAAAGAAATCGTAGAAGCGGCCGGTACACACCACGTCACAGATCACGCCCTCCACCGGGGCGCGCTGGGAGATCGTCATCTTGGTCTGCGCGATGGCGCGTTTGCCGGCGACGTCGATAGAGCTGCCGCCGAGAAAATGCAGGATGCGTACGCCGCGCGCCCAACCCTCATCGTTGACTTTGATGAACTCCTCGAAACCGCCCTGGAACCAGGTCGCCATCATGCGGCCCTCGGGCTGCCAGACGGTGCGAAAACGATCCCACAGCCGCGCGTCACGCCAGACGGCCCAGTTTTCAACCAGCTCACGGATAACGGCTTTGTCGGCTGCGATGTCGGTCATTTCACTCCTCGGCATCATCGGTCACTTCCTCACCATCGCACCAAAACGGTGAAGACGCCGAGGCGAGCCTAGTCCACTTTGGTTCAACCGGAAAAGACGGATGGCAGGGTCGACGAGTTTTCAGACGACCGCTGGCGCCCTCGCCCGGCGAAGACCGATCAAGGGTCAGAGATCGCGGCCCTCGACCTTTTCGCGCAATGTCTTGACGATCTCGTCGATGTTCTCGAGGTGGGGATTGATCGCCAGCGCGCGGCGATAGGCTTCGAGCGCGTGCTTATCGTCACCGATCTCCTGCAGGATCAAACCGATGCCGGACAGCGCGCCGAAGTGACGCGGCTCGCGCACCAGAACCTCGCGGAGATCGGCAAGCGCGTGGCCGTAATCCTTTTCGAGGAAATAAAGCGTCGCGCGCCGATTCCAGCCTTCCGTATAACCGGGCTTGAGCTCGATCACCGCGTCGAGCAGCTTGACGGCGAGGTCGTAATCCTTTCCGTCGGCGGCAGCTTTCGCGCGCCCCATCAGAAGATTGCAGGTGTCGCTGCCGGAGACCATCCAAAGTGCCCAGATGCGATCCTCGATCGCCTTGGCGCTCTCGGCGTCGGGTGCGATCTTGAGCCCCTCGAACAAGGTATCGAGACTGTAGGTCCGCTCGCCGCGTCCGGCTGATGGCAGATCGCCCGGCGGCGCGACCCAACCGGGCGGACGCGCAACGGTGGGAGGATTCTGCGCAGATGCCGGCGGCACGGCAAAAGCCGAGGCCAAAAGAGCGGTGCCGAGCACAGTAGCCGGGAGGAATCGCAGGGCCATAAGCATAAATCTAGCCTCCGTCTGCGTCACGGCAAGGCCGAAATATGCACAAAGGCGCGTCAAATGGCGGCGCGCGGCCGCTCCGGACGCGGCGGATCAGCCCTGGCGAGCCTTAAACCGCCGCTGGGTCTTGTTTATTACGTAAACGCGGCCTTTGCGGCGCACGATGCGGTTGTCGCGATGACGACCACGGAGCGATTTCAACGAATTACGGACTTTCATGGCAACTTCCCGCCTTTTGGCGGTTGATTAAGGGATGGGCCGCCGGCTTGTCAATGTCGCCGCGCCTTGCCGGACCGGCCCTAGGCGGTTGCGACCGTACCGTCTTCGGCGACCGTGGCGGGGCTTTCGCCAAGATCGCCGCCTAGACCATCACCAAGACCGCCACCGGTCGGAAAGCCGGTGACGCGATTGAGGATTCTGTTCCAGGCTCGCAACGCAAACCCGAGCGGCCGCGGCATGGCTTGCCGGCACACGGCGAGCTTCCGCACTTCCTTCGTCACCCGCCAGACGCTGCGACTGCCGGCCGGGAAAAAGGCCATATCCCCCGGCCCGAGCCGGTGAACCCTGCCCGCCTCGTCGGTGACGAACACCTCGCCATCAATGATGTGCACTGTTTCGTCGACGGCGTAATACCACTCGAAGCAGCCGGGCGTGCAGGACCACGCGATGACCGTTGACGTGCCGTCGGCGCTCTGCGCCAGGCATTTCGCCCGGGCTTGCGGCGATCCTTCGACGATCCAATCCGGGCAAACCGGATTGGAGCTCAATTCGACATGAGCCGGCGCGGCGAAGACGACAGGTTGTAACACGGTAGCCCCCCTTGCATGATCGACGCTGCGCGTTTTACCCGGCGGAAATGCGCCGGTGCGTGCTGCGAGATTGTCGGACCGGCAACGCGGATCGGCCGCGCGCCGTCTTGCGTTCGTTCAGGTTGCGTTCGTTCAGATACTCGATCCAGTTCCGGTAAATCCTGACCGCGGTTCCGTGCCAGGAGTCCTTGATTCCGGCCGCAAATGCATCCATCGGGAAATCGGAGATCATGTTTGTATCGCGGCGGGCGATGGCGCGGGCGCGAAAATCGTCCGCCAGCACCGATGCCTCATCTCCGAGATAACCGTGCGGCAGCTTCGGATAGCACTCGCGCTCGCCGCGGAGGAAACGGCCGACATCGCGCCGGTATTCCCGCAGCAACGAGTTGGCGTCGTATTCCGGATGGCCTTGAAAGAAGAGAAACAGCGAAGGCTCGGTTTCCCTGCCGACAAACGCATCGACACCGGCTGCGGCCGAACGGGTAAGGACCCCATAGCCACACGCGGCGAGCGAAGCCTCCGGCAAATCGTTGATGCGCGAATGCGGGACCCGCAGTCGGGGTCCAAACCTCGACAGCAACGGATGAGCCGCGACCACATCGCAATCGAACACGCCGCTGAGTTTTTCGGCAAACGGGCGGCGCTCTATTCCATCGGCGTGCAGCACGGCGGCGTGTGCGGCGAGGCACGACCACACCGTCGAGGCGGTGTTTTCCCGCGCCCAGTCGACAAGCCGCGTCAACGCCGGCCAGTACGGCTCGTCCTGCAGTCTCGGTGCGCGCGGCTCGGTGCCGGTGACAATCAATCCGTCGAGCGGGCGGTCCCAGAGCTCGGCGATATCGCGATAGCGCCCGGCGAATTCCTGCCGCGCGGCGTCGGCGCGCGGCACATCCCCGATCGCGAACAACCGCAGGCGGACGATCACGTCGCCCGCCGCAGCGCGAAGCAGATCGACGAATTGCCGCTCGGTCGCCTCGCAGGCCGCGTCGGGCATGTTGTTGACGAGCCCGACGGTCAGACAATTCCGGCCGCGCGGGTCCGCGGCCGAACTTGGCTCGCGCCGTATCGAGGAGAAGCGGCATCGACGGCGCCGCCTATTCGGCCGCAATCATCGCCGCCGTCCGGCGCGAATGCGCCACGGCGAGCGCCTGGTCGAGATCGGCGAGGATATCGTCGATATGCTCGATGCCAACCGACAGCCGGATCGTCTCCGGTCGCACGCCGGCCTTTTCCTGCTGCTGCGCCGACATCTGCCGATGCGTGGTCGAGGCCGGGTGACAGGCAAGCGATTTGGCGTCGCCCATATTGACCAGCCGCTTGAACAATTTCAGCGCGTCGTAGAAATCCTTTCCGGCCTCGAGGCCGCCGGCGATGCCGAACGTCAGCAGCGAGCAGGCCTGCCCGTCCAGATATTTCTGCGCCAGCGCATGGTAAGGATTGTCGGCGAAGCTCGCATGATTGACCCATGCGACGCGCGGGTCGCCGCGCAGGAATTCGGCGACGCGGCGCGCATTCTCCACGTGACGCTCGACGCGAAGCGCCACCGTCTCGATCCCCTGCAGCAACAGGAAGGCGGACAGCGGCGCAAGAACGGCGCCGGTGGTGCGCTGATAGACGCTGCGACAGCGCGCGATGTACGCCGCCGGACCAAAATGTTCGGTGTAGATCAGGCCGTGATACGACGCGTCGGGCTCGTTGAACATTGCGAACTTGCGTGCGTGGGCTTTCCACGGGAAGCGCCCGGAATCCACAATTGCGCCGCCGAGCGTCGTGCCGTGACCGCCGAGAAATTTGGTCAGCGAATGGACTACGATGTCGGCGCCGTATTCGATCGGGCGCAACAGGATCGGCGTTGCCACGGTGTTATCGACGATCAGGGGAACGCCGTGCCGTCTGGCGACGGCCGCGATGGCTTCGATGTCGCAGATGTTTCCCGCCGGGTTGCCGATGCTCTCGCAGAACACCGCGCGGGTCTTGTCATCGATCAGTTTTTCGATGGCTTCGGCTCGGTCGGATTCGGCGAAACGCACGCTGATGCCCTGGCTCGGCAGGATGTGCGCGAACAGCGTGTGCGTGGTGCCATAGAGCTGCGGAATCGAGACGATGTTGCTGCCCAGTTCGGCGAGGTTGAGCACCGCGTAATTCAGCGCCGCCTGCCCGGTGCTCACGCACAGGGACTCAAGCCCGCCTTCCAGCTCGGCCACGCGCCGCTCCAGCACGGCGACGGTCGGATTGCTGATGCGGCTGTAGCGGTGTCCCTCGACTTCCAGATTGAACAACGCTGCGCCGTGGTCGGCGCTTTCAAATTCGTAGGCCACGGTCTGATAGATCGGAACCGCGACCGCTCTCGTTGTTGGATCTGTCTCGTAACCGCCGTGAACCGCCACCGTGTCGTTTTTCATTGTTCCCGTCGAGATTTTCAAACCCTCCGCGAAGCTACCGCAATTTGGTTTCCGTTGCGTAGCGCGTGAAGCCGCAAACGCGCGCAGCGGCTGATTAAAAAGAATAACCTTAACGTCCGGCCACGGCGGGTGCGCGAAAACGCGCAGATCATTAAAATTTTAACGATCGAGGGACGCGAAGATTTATTTTATGCGGCCATGCTCGCCGCATGGCGCTGATCGAAACCGAGCGGACAAAACCGCAAAACGCGGAAAAGGACATCGCGCTGCACGATTGGGTGCGCGCGCTCGAGGCAACCGCGCCGATCGCGGCCAATCCGCATCGCCTGCTGCCCCAGATCATCGAGCAACTGGCGCAAACGCAAAGCGACGCGCCGGCGCTTATTTCGGCCGGCGAGACTTTCAGCTACGGCACGCTTGCGGCTCGCTCCAACCGCTTTGCGCGCTGGGGGCTCGATCAGGGCCTCGCCAAAGGCGATACCGTTTGCCTGATGATGCCGAACCGGCCGGAATACATGGCGATCTGGCTCGGCCTTTGCAGCGTCGGCGTCACCGTCGCGCTGATCAACACACAGCTTCGCGGCCATTCACTCGCGCACTGCATCGATATCGCGATGGCGAAGCATGCGATTGTCGCAGCCGAACTATGCCGCGGAGTTTCGCGCCGCGGCGGCGCGCATGGAAAACCCGCCGCAAATCTGGGTGCATGGCGACGACGGCAATCAATACGAGCGCGTCGATCGCGCGGTCGAACGGTTCTCGGGGGAGACGCTCACGCCGGCCGAGCGCCGCGCGACCACGATCGCCGATCGCGCGCTGCTGATCTATACCTCCGGCACGACGGGCCTGCCGAAAGCGGCCAACGTCAGTCACCGGCGGCTGTTGCAATGGAGTTTCTGGTTCGCCGGACTGATGAATACCGGGCCCGGCGACCGGATGTACGATTGCCTGCCGATGTACCACAGCGTCGGCGGCGTGGTCGCGACCGGAGCCGTCCTGGTACGCGGCGGCTCGGTGCTGATCCGCGACAAATTCTCGGCGCGGCGTTTTTGGGACGACATTGCCGACTGGGACTGCACGCTGTTCCAGTATATCGGCGAACTCGCCCGCTATCTTCTCAACGCGCCGCAAGCCCCGCGCGAGCGCACGCACCGGCTGCGGCTCTGCTGCGGCAACGGACTTCGCGCCGACGTCTGGGAGAAATTCCAGAAGCGCTTCGCCATTCCACGCATCATCGAGTTTTACGCAGCGACCGAAGGCAACATCTCGCTCTATAACGTCGAGGGCAAGGTCGGAGCGGTCGGCCGCGTGCCGCCGTTTCTTGCGTCGCGTTTTCCGCTGGCGCTGGTGAAGTTCGATGCCGCGGCGGGCGAGCCGTCGCGCGGCACCGGCGGCTTCTGCATCCGCTGCGCGATCAACGAGACCGGCGAGGCGATCGGGCGCATCCCCCAAGACTCCTCGCAATCCAGCGGAGCGTTCGAAGGCTATACCGAGCGCAAGGACACCGAGCAAAAAATTCTTCGTGACGTATTCGAGCGCGGCGACGCCTGGTTCCGCACCGGCGATCTCATGCGCATGGACGAAACCGGATTCTTCTATTTCATCGACCGCATCGGCGATACTTTCCGCTGGAAGGGCGAGAACGTCGCCACGACCGAGGTGGCCGCGGCCATCATGGCGTTTGCCGGCGTCAAGGACGCCGCCGTCTACGGCGTTCGCGTACCGGGTTGCGAAGGCGCTGCCGGCATGGCGGCGATCGTCCCGGCCGGGACGCTGGATCTGGCGCAGTTGCGCAGGCATCTGGCGCAGCGGCTGCCCGACTATGCGCGGCCCAGATTCCTCCGCATCGCCGGCAGGCTGCCGGCAACGTCAACCTTCAAGCACAGCAAAGCCGAGCTTCAACACGACGGCTTCGATCCGACGACGACGAACGATCCGATCTATCTCGACGATATGACGGGCAACGGCTTCGTGCTGATCGACAACGCGCTGTTCGCCCGCATCGAAGCCGGCAAGGTGCGGTTCTAGCGAAATCGCTTAATCACGGCCGTTCGGCGAGAATAGTTCTGGTGCGGCGAGCGCCGCTCTCGTCCGCGGGACCACTTCGCGTCGTCACGACGTGGATCGCGTTCTTGACGATCCGCACCTCGCCGTCCCACCGGTCGCCAAGGACAACACTGCGGAGCAATGTCAGGTTGACCTGCCAGGCAGGCTTGCCGTCGTCGTCGAAGGCGCGCGCGGGCGCGACATCGAGGATGTGGAGCGTGGTGAAATATCCGGTGCCGCCGCTGTTGAACGTCGCAATCACGACAACGAGACCGTTAGCCGCAGCGCCGATGAATTTGTACGCGGTTTCTTCCCCGCCGCTGCCGTTCTGTCCGGCTTTTTTCTGAACGAACCATTCTCCGTTTTTCTTGATGTCGTCGAAGTAGAGGTTGCTGCCGGTGGCGGCGAGCACATCGACCGTGACCCAGATGCTGCCGGAATCGGCCAAGTCGCCATCGCCGAAATCGCGGAAAATCTCGGGCGGTATCGGCTTGCCGTTCACCGTGAAGCTGCGCCGCACCTCGGCGACGAGCGCGGCTGGCGGTGCGGCGGCGCGCGGCAAGCGTTCGCCGGCTGCGCTCGCCACGACCGCGCAACAGGCCATCAGGCCCAGCGCGGCGGCGGCGAGCGGACGCGCCATCAGACCGGGCGGGCGTTGACGAGGATTGCGGCCACGATGCACGGTTCGTTGCCGCGCACACTCCACGAATGATTGGTGCCGCGCTGCACGAGGATATCGCCGGCTTTGAGGAGCGTCTCGCCCTCGTCCATCAGCGCGTAAATCTCGCCCTTGAGCACGATGATGTAGTCCACCGTGCTGGTCTTGTGCCGCATCGGATCGTCGCTTGCGCTGTCGGGCGCATGACCGGCGCCGATCGAGTTGAAGGCGCGGCCCGCGTCGGCGCGGCCGCGCCATTGCGAGTCCGGGGGGAATTCGACGATGCGCAGGATCGTGCCGTCCTTGGGCGGCTCGAGCTTGACCGGCCGGGAAACGGCGTCCGCGCTGCCTTCGTTGCTGGCCGGCGAGGTCGTGGTTTCCCACAGGTCGGTCAACGCCACGCCGGGCATCGACTCCATTTCCTTGATGTTCGGCGCAAGGCCGTCCATCAGAAAACACGACCGTCCACTCGCGTTGTGACCGGTGACAACGCGTCTTACACGCCACGCCATGATTTATCTCCTGAATGGTTGTTATTGAGGCGACGATAGGGTCGGCCGAAATGGGCTGACAATAGCGCGCCGCCGGGCAAGGGAGCGAGGCAGCGAAAGGCGGGCTTTTCCCGAGTGGATTTTTTGCTACCTTGGCACCATTGCCAAACTACGCTCCCAACGTCAGGCGCCGATCCGTGCTTCCGCTGATCGACCTCCCGGAAATCGTAGGTTTCTTCAGCTATTCGCGTGATGACGATAGCGATTCCAAAGGAAACCTGTCGGCGCTCCGCGACCGTATTCAGCGCGAATTGCGTGGTCGCCTCGGTCGCACGAAGGCTAACTTCCGGCTGTGGCAGGATACGGCGGCGATCCCCGAGGGCGCCCTGTGGGAGGAGGAAATCAAATCAGCAATCGCGCAGTCCCTTTTCTTCATCCCAATAATCACGCCCACGACTATCAGAAGCCGCCACTGCAAGCGCGAATTCGAACTATTCCTAGCGCGCGAGGCTGACTTGGGGCGGCGAAACTTGATCTTTCCACTACTCTATATCCGCGTCCCTGAGCTCGAGGATGAACAATCGTGGCGGAACGACGAAGTATTGCGCGTCATTGGCAGCCGCCAGTACGTGGACTGGCAAGAACGCAGATATCTCGACATAAACTCGACCGAGGTCGCCACTAGCGTCGGGCGCTTTTGCAGTAATATCTACGACGCGCTGCGACAAGCGCCACCCCCGGCTCAAAACCTGCAACGATCGAATGGCGGCGTGGCCCAACCGCAATTCATCATCAGCGATGGCAAAAATGACTTGCCCGAAATCGCAATTGCTAAGCCCCAAAAGCCCAGCAACGCGAGTTTATGGCGCAACGTCAAAACCGCCGCACAGTTCGGACTTGTCGCCCTCGTCGGCGCACTCGCAGTCACCGTAGTCGCGCTGTGGCATCAGCGCTACGTGGATGTTTTTCCGACGTCGCCCGCCTCGCCTCCCAGCGTCGATCACCCGAGCGACGGTTCGAGTGCGGCGCAATTTACGATCAGGAAGAGCCCCGCTTTCGGCGGCACCGGCGGCGATCCGTTCGATGATCTGGACGCGAACCCAAAGCGTCGGCCAATTTCTGCAATCAACATCACCGTGAATTTAAATCCGGCCGACCACAGCCAACGCATCGTCGGCAGTATGCAGGTGCAATGGGACGGCCAGTCCGGACAAATGCACGGCGGCAAGGGACCTTTGGCGCAACAAACGTCGCCGGTTCAATTCGCTGCCGACGAACGCATTACGAGAATATTCATCACGCACAAGCTCTACACATGGGCCCGCAACGAGGCGCCGCCGAATTGGGTCGCAGGCCTTCAAATTCACACCAACAAGGGGTTTTATAATTTTGGGGATATGGTCGGGCCCGCGGATACGTGCGTCGCGTCCGACGCCGAACAGGTCGTAGGTTTTTTTGGCCGCGCAGGAAGCTACATCGACCAACTAGGTTGCATATTCGCTCAGCCGAAGTAGCTCCGGCGGCTGGCGGACGAGAAACGCGCGTTCAGATATGCTCCGCCGCCTGGGCGGCGAGGAACGTATCCGCCTCGGCCTCCTCCTTCGTCGTGCGGTTGAAGAAGGCGTTGAGGCCGACGGCGGCGATCGAGGTCAGGATGATTCCGTCGCCGAAAATCGGCTTCAGCGCATCGGGAAACACGCGGAAGAATGTCGGCGCCACGATCGGGATCAACCCGAAGCCAATCGAGATTGCGACGACAAGCACGCTGTTGCGGTGCTTTACATAGTCCACGGTCGCCAGGATCTTGATGCCGGTTGCGGCCACCATGCCGAACATGATGAAGCCGGCGCCGCCGAGCACGCACTGCGGCACCGAGGCGACGATGAATGCGAGCTTCGGGATCAGGCCGAGCACGAGCATGATGACGCCGCCGGCGACGCAGACCCAGCGGCTGTAGACGCCGGTCACGCCGACCAGGCCGATATTCTGCGAATACGAGACATACGGGAAGGTATTGAAGATCGCGCCGATGACGGTGCCCAGCGAATCCGCGCGCAGGCCGCGCTTGACGTCCTCGGCGTCGACCTTGCGGCCGGTCATGGCACCGAGCGCGAGGAACATGCCGGTAGCCTCGATGAACACGATGATGACGACGAGGCACATGGTCAGGGACGGGATCAGATAGAATTGCGGTACGCCGAACTGCAGGGGCATCACCAGGCGCACGATCGGCTCTTCCGCAATTCCGCTGAAGTCCGTCCAGCCGAGCGCGATGGTGAGGAGATAGCCGACGGTGATGCCGATCAGGACGGCGACGTTCTGAATAAAGCCGCGGGTGAATTTGATGATCATCAGGATCACCACGAGCACCAGTCCGGCGACGAGCAAATAACCGGCCGCGCCGAAATCGGCTTTTCCAGCGCCGCCGCCTGCCCAGTTCACGCCGACGCGCATCAGCACGATGCCAATCATGGTGATGATGGTGCCGGTCACGACGGCGGGGAAGAAGCGCAACACGTATTTGACGAACGGCGCGACGCAAAGGCCGAAGATGCCGCCGACCAGAACCGCGCCGTAGATACCGGTCAGTCCGACGCCCGGCATGGCGACCATCGCCAGCATCGGCGAGATCGAGACCGCGGTCACGCCCATGATGATCGGCAGCCGGATGCCGAACGGGCCGATGCCGATGGTCTGGATCAGTGTCGCGATACCGCACGCGAACAAGTCCGCGTTGATCAGCATCGCCATTTGATCTTTCGGCAGATGCAGCGCGCCGCCGATGATCAGCGGCACCGCCACCGCATTGGCGTACATGACCAGAACGTGCTGAAGCCCAAGAGCAAACAGCTTCGGAAACGGCAATACCTCGTCAACCGGATGGACTGGCTCGGCCATCAGAAAATCTCCCCGGCGGCCAAACGCCCATGCGGCCGGGAATATCGGCATGCAATTTTCACGCCCGTTTCGGCGCGGGCGGAAATCAGGCGCGCTGGAACAGGGATCCGAGCGCGGCGGCAACCAGCACAAGCCACGCGACGATCAGGATAGTGCCGCCTGTCGGGGGCGCCATGGCAAACAGCCGGTGGCCGGCGAGAGCGCGCATGGCGATGTCGCCAGAAAACAGTGCTGAGCCGACGACCCACCCCGCCAGCCCCATCAGAGCCAGCGGCCTCCACAACAAACCCTGTTGCGCCAGGCTGGCGCCGCCGAGCAACGCGGCGGCGTGGAACAAAAGCATGTAGGCGGCACTATCCAGCCCGCTGTTGGGTGCCACATGTACGCCTGCCGCGGCCAGAATAACGCCACCGGCCCCCATAATGCCGGCGAGTGCGATCAATATCCTCAGAGCCAAGATTTGCACCCTCCTTGTTCACCGTTCACGCCGTCTTGGCGCGGCCTACGATCGCCGTGGTCACGGCGGCAACAAGCGCCGGTACGCCTATCGCAACAAAAATGCCGGCGGTCGACAAGCCTGCCGCAACCAGCGAGGCAACCACAAGAGGTCCGGTGAACGAGCCGACACGACCCATGCCCATGGCCCAGCCGACGCCGGTCGAACGAATGGCGGTCGGATAATAGATCGCTGCCAGCGCGATCAGGCCGGAACTGCCGCCGCCCATGAACACGCCGAGCAATCCCTGCAGCAACGTGACCGTGCCGACCGAGGGCGCCGCAAATCCGATCAGCGCCGTTGAGATCGCACTGCCGATCATCACGATCGGCAGAATGACCGAGGCGCCGGCGCGAACGATCAGCCAGCCGGAAAACAGCGTCGCAATCACGCTGCCGAGATTGAACATCGCCATCGCGATCGAAGCATCCGAGATGCCGATGCCTTCACGCTTGAGCAAAGTCGGAGCCCACGCCGAATTGGTCACCAACGTCATGAACGCGATGAAAAAACTGATCCAGAGCAGGATGGTCCCAACCGCGCGTCCCGTGGCGAAAAGCTGAACGACGGGAACGCCGCCGGCGCGTTCTTCGTTCAGAACGAACGTCGCGTTGGCCGGCACCGCCGCAGCGGGAAAGACCTTCCGCAACAGCGACGATATCCGCTCGGCGGGCGCCGCCGCCGCGACGAGAAAGCCGATGGATTCCGGCAAGGCGAACACCAGCGCCACGCAAACAATGATCGGCAACACGCCGCCGACCCAGAACACCGAGTGCCAGCCGAAAGCCGGGATGATCCAGGCCGCGAGGAGGCCGCCGACAAAGCCGCCCAGCGGAAAGCCGGCCCAGAGGAAAGCAACGATCACCGCCCGCAGCCGCCGCGGCGCATATTCGGAGGTAAGACTGATGAAACTCGGCATCGCGCCGCCGAGGCCGAGGCCGGCGAAAAACCGCAACGTGACAAGCACGCCGTAGCTCGGCGCAAACGCCGTGGCGATCGTGAACACGCCGAAGAACGCGGTCGCGCCGATGAGTACCGGTTTTCGGCCGACCAGATCGGCGACCAAACCAAGACCGAAAGCCCCGAGCGCTAGGCCCGCCAGAGCGGCGCTGAACACGACGCCCAAGGCGGCCGGCGGAAAGTGCAGGTCGGCCATGATGCCCGGCGCCGCGAGGCCGATGGATTGGAGATCGAGACCGTCGAGCAAGGCGACGACGGTGCAGAGCGCCACGATGCGGACCTGGAACGCCCCAACCGGCTGCTCGTCGATCAATTCGGAAACATTGAACGCCGGCCCGGTCGGCATGTCGCGCTTTCCCCCCAGTTGGTTGGCGCGACGATAGCCTTATCGGCGTTTCGGGCGAAGCGGAGATTAGGCCGTGGCGCCGGCGTCCACGGTCAGCACCGTGCCGGTGACGTTGCGCGCCTTGTCGCCGATCAGGTATTCGACCGCGTTGGCGACATCCTCGACTTCGGGAAAGCGGTGCAGCGCGCTCCTGCGAACGATGCGCTGGCGTTGTTCTTCGGTGAGGACGTTGGTCATGTCGGTCGCCAGAAAGCCCGGCGCCACGGCGTTGACGGTAATGCCAAATCGGCCGACCTCGCGCGCGAGCGAGCGCGTAAAGCCGATCATCGACGACTTGGTCGCTGCATAGGCCGCAAGCCCGCTATAGCCGGTGAAGCCGATGATCGAGGCGATGTTGACGATGCTTCCGGCCCCGTCCGCCATCATCGAGCGAACGACGTACTTGGTCAGCACGATCGGCGAGAGCGTGTTGACCCGGATCATCTCCTCGAGTTTGGCGTTATGCATCATCCCCAGCGCGCCTTCGAATCCGAGAGCGGCGTTGTTGACGAGGCCGGACACCGCGCCGAACTGTTTGCGCAGGTCGCGGACAAAATCCGGTATCGCGCCGATCTCGCCGAGGTCGAACGGCACGAAATGGATTGCACCCCGCGCTTCGCGTTCGGCCTGAGCAATGGCCGCAGTCAAATCCTTGTTCTTCTTCCGCGCCACGGCGATGGTGCGATAGCCGGCGGCCGCGAGCTTTTGCGCGATGCCGAGGCCGAGACCGCGGCTACCGCCGGTCACGAGCACGCAGCGCGGCCCCTTGGCTTTGGTCGAGGCCATCATCTCATCCTTGGCGGCGCAGCAGTTTGCCGGTGGCGGCGACCTTGAGCGCAGGCACGAAGCTGATCGCGGCGGGGACCTTGTGACGCGGCAGCGCCTCGCGGCACAACTTGAGAATGTCGTCTTTCAGTTCGATCTCCCGCGCACCCTGCCCTTCCGCCTTGAGCACGACATCGGCGATCACGATCGCGCCGGTGATCGGGTTTCGCTTCGATTGCACCAGCGACATGCGCACCTGCGGATGCCGGTTGATCACCGCCTCGATCTCTTCCGGATGAACCTTCAGTCCGCCGATATTGATGATGCCACCGCGGCGGCCGGCGAAGTAGTAACGATCGCCGCGACGCTCGACGATATCGCCGGTGTCGACAAAACCGTCGGCGTCGGCGAGCGCCGATTCGCCGCCGAGATAGCCGGACGCGGCGCCGCGCGAGCGAATTCGCAACGATCCATCGGAGATTTTCACGTCCACGCCGTCGCGCGTCGCGCCGACATAGGCGGCGGGAAAGCCGGCGAGGCCGTCGTTGACATCGAACGCGACGCCCGCTTCCGTCGAGGCATAGGCGTGGCCGATGGCGGCTTGCGGAAACGCGGCGCGAAGGCTGTCGAGGATCGCCTGGTCGGCGATCTCGCCGGAAAGCCTCACATAACGGGGGACGATGCTGCGGATTTCCGGAACCATCAGCGCGCGCCGCCATTGCGACGGCGTACCTGAAATATGCGTGACGCCGTGCTCGGCCAAGCGGCGGAGATGATCCGCCACCGGTTCGCCGGCGCTGGACAGGACGAGCGAGGCGCCTCCGCACACGGCGCGGAAGTAGATTTGCAGGCCGCCGTAACGGCGAATGTCGTAGAACGTGCCCCAGACCGTCGCGCCATCCGCGGGACTGGAGGCGCGCATCGCCGCCGTAAGACCGGCGAAGTCGTGCACCACCATCTTCGGTATGCCGGTCGTGCCGGACGTCATCAGCACCCATTCGGTGCGCGTGCGCGGCAGCGGCTCTTTCCGGCGCCGCTTCGATCGACGGCGCACAGAGAACGCGAACAGGAAGATCGAGCGCTGCGTTCGGCGCCGTAGCTTCATCGACAACGACGGCGTCGATACCCGCCGTCGCGATGACCGCACCGAGATGGCTGGGCTCGGCATCGGGCGGCAGGATCACGAGGCGGCGGCATATTCCGTCGAGCTCGATGAGCGCTAGCCGCCGCCGTCAGTTGATTTCCGGTCGCGACGAGAACCGAGCGGCCCGCCAGTTCCGCGAGCCGGCCACCGAAACCGGTGCCACGTCGGAAGGTCGAACCGTTTTCAAGATCGGTAAAGCGAATGGCCTCGGCGCGATCCCAAAAAAACCGCGGCGACGGAGGCTTTGCGATCGCGTCGCGCAGCGCCGGCGCGTCAACGCCTGCCATGCTCATAGACTTTCACGAAATCGCCGAGCGTCACCGGAAAGAACGCGTCCTCGGCGGCCGTGAACGGATCGATGCCGAGCCTGTCCTCAAGGCGCGCGACCAGCACGGCGAAGCCGAGAGAGTCGAGGCCGCAATCGGCGAGCGGCAGATCCTCTTTGAGCGGCGCCAGGATCTTGCCGTGCTCCCGCGCAATCTGCTCCATCTGCTCGAGTATGGTTAATTTTACCGACATCACGGCACCTACGCTTTGTTCACTCGGGTCGGGTATATTCGCGCAACAATTACGATCAAGTTCACGAACGCATCGTGGTCAACACGAATGGCTCCTACCGTGGCGAGACTGCGCTGCCGTCAAATCGAAAACGCCGACATTGAAGCCGTCGCTTCGCTTCTGGCGCGCGGGTTTCCGGCCCATGATCGCCGTTTCTGGCTGGCGGCATTCGCGCAACTCACGAAGCACGACACGCCCGCCGGCTTGCCGAAATATGGTTACCTGCTGGAGAGCGATGGGGCCGTCGTCGGCGCGATCCTGCTGATCTGCTCGACCATTCCGACCGGCGCAGCGAAGACTACCCGGTGCAATCTGTCGAGCTGGTATGTCGATCCGGCGTTCCGCACCTACGCACCGCTGCTGGTGTCGCACGCCCTCAGGCACAAGGACGTGACCTATCTGAACGTATCGCCGGCCCCGCACACGCGACCGATCATCGAGGCGCAGGGCTTCTCCCGCTACTCCGAAGGCATCTTTATCGCGCTGCCGATGGTGAACCGGCCGTTCGGCGGCCGGAACGTCAAGGTGCTTCCGGCCGGCCAGCGGCCGAAGCTCGACTTCCAAGTCGAGTTCGACGCCAGCGACGAAGAGGTGCTGCTGCAGCATGCCGCGCTGGGCTGTGTCAGCCTGTGGTGCGCCACGTCTGCCGGGAACCTATCCCTTCGTGTTCCGTCCGCGCATCGTGAAAGGCGTCATTCCCTGCGCGCAGCTTATTTTCTGCCGCGATGTCGCCGATCTCGTCCGCTTCGCCGGACCGATCGGCCGCTTCCTGGCGTGGCATGGCAGGCCGTTCGTCATCCTCGACGCCAACGCGCCAGTACCGGGGCTACTCGGCTGGTTCAGCCGCGGCAACATGCCGAAATATTTCAAGGGCCCAGAGCGACCGCGGCTGGGCGACCTCGCTTACACCGAATGCGCGGTGCTCGGCGTCTAGAAGCCGAGCGCGCGGCGCGCCGATTTCGGCCAGCCGGCAATTTCAAGGCCGTGCGTCGCAAACATCGCCAAAGCCAGCCGATCCATGCCGAAGGCGACGCAGCCCGTATGCATCACCTCACCGCCGGCATTGCTGAGATTCCACGCAGCGCCGAAATGATCGCGGTGATAGTTGAAGCTCATGCACGCTGTCGGCTGCTCTTCGGAGTGGATCGGTACGAGCAGTTCGAATTTCAAGGCCTGCTCGATCTGGCTCATCGCCATGAGCTTGCCGCCGCGGCCAAAGAAGGCGTCGCTCGCCTGATCGAGGCGAAACGGCAGGCCCAGTTCCCGAGCGATGTCCTGCGCGCGTACCATCCAGCGGCGGCGGAAAGCGTCGATCTGTTCCGGCGTTCCGATACAAACATACTCCCGCATGCGGAACGATTGCAGACGATCGAGGTCGCGCGACGGCTCGCGGCGGAAGCAATCGCTGGCGACATCGAACAGGAGACCGGCCGCGGGCACCTCGCCGCGGCTCGCGACCAGCGGATAGATCGGATAACAGGCCGCCGGCGTGAGAACCAGATCGGCCGCCGATAGCGCCGGAGTCCAATCCTCGCCCGCTTCGAAACGCTCGACCGTTCCCCTGATCTTCGCTTCGGTGCCGTCGAGGCAGCAGACGCAGCCGAGAAAATGCGGAAAGCTTTTGAGATACCCGGACATCTCCAGTTGCCGGCGGCTCATCACCGGCGGGAAACGCAGCACTTCAGTTCCCGGCTCGCGCTGGCGCGAAATCAACGTGGCGAGACCGTCAACGACATCCTCGAAGGCGGCTGTGCGCGCATAGACACCCTGGATGCCCGACGGCAGCAATAACGCCTCGGCCAGCGCATCGAGCGAGCGGGTAGCCGGTCTTGGCTCCTTGAAAGCTACGTTCATCATGACGCCTCGTTTGTTCTTGAAAGATTTTTGATTCAGTCGCGCAGTGACGCCGGAGCGCCGCTCAATAACGACGCCATGCCGACATTGGCGACGATGCGGTCGTTGCTGATCATGATCGGCGATGACATGACGTCGCGCAGATGGCGGCCGATGCTGAAATCGCCGTCGTTGCGGTAGCCGGAAAGTCCTGAGGCCTGCATCGCGCTCATGACGGTTTTCACCGCGAGTTCCGACGCGTTCACCTTGAGGAGGTTCATCCCGGACTGGAAATCGACGGATTCGAGCGCGACCGGATTGAGCGCCACCGATTCGAAGCGCTGCAAAGAACCTGCGACGAGGCCGCGGAGCATCCGCAGCGACGCGCTGGCGCGGGTCAGGTGGGTAGCGCCCGGCGGCATCGTGGCGTCGGCGCGATGCATCGCATGACGCACGAATGCGCGGGCGCGATCGACGGCCGCGGCGGCGATGCCGGTCCAGGCGCCGCTCCACGCGAGATGCGCAACCGGCATCATGGTCTGAACGTGGATTTCGTCGTAGCCGACAGGCAAGATCTGCTCGGGCGAGCCGGATGCAATGAGCTTGAAGCCGTCGCTGCAGGTGCCGCGCATCCCGAGCGCGTCCCAGCAGGAGGTCTTTTTCAGCCTGTAATCCTGCTTGAGGAAAACCACCAGCACCTGGTCGGCGCTTGCGGCATCCCGCGAACGCCGCGCGGTCGTGACAATGGCATCGGCTGCTTCACCGTAAGAGACGACGGTTGCCTGTCGCTCGAGCACGATGCGGGCATCGCGCAGTTCGAGCGGAGCTTCGCTGTTGCGCACGTCGCCGCCGCGATTGCCTTCGGTGGTGGACGATGCCAGCAGCAACTGCTCGTCGCAGATGCGGTGCATGAACAACTCGTGCCAGGCACTGCCGCGGCCGTGTCGCACGATGCAGGCGACCTTGGTCTGGTGCATGGCGAAAATCATCGCCGTGGAGGCGCAGGCGCGGCCGAGCGTGTAGCAAACATCGACGATATCCGAGATGCTTGCGCCCTCGCCGCCGAATTCGCGCGGAACCGCGGCTCCAAGCAGACCTTCGGCACGCGCCGCCGCGATGGCCTCCGCCGGAAATCGCGATTCACCATCGACCGCGGCCGCATGTTTCGCGGCGATCACCGCGACCTTTTTGGCGCGGGCCGCCAGAACTCTTCTCACCCGCCGCGTGTGGCGCGCTTCCGGGAACAACTCGCACCGCCACAGGCTGAACGGTCATGGATGCGCTCACCGTCATCTCTCGCTATCGCGTCTCGACGCCATTGCCATATGGAGAGAGGTACTGCCAAAACATGCCCAGCGCTGGGCAATAGAGCAGAATTGCCGATGTTCTTTGGCATCAAGGTTACCATTCGCAGGTCATCGACCCGTCAAATGCGTTACCAGCGATTAATCAAATGCTGATATTTGGATACTAGGGCTGTTCTGGAGATGTGAGAGTTCATCGTGCTTGATCGCACCGACCAAATCGCAGCAGATCGCGTGGCAAAGCTGGTACGCCGCGTCATGGGAAATCAGCCCGTGGCCAGGCCGATCGGACCCGACGACGATCTTCGCGCATGCGGCCTCTCGTCGCTGGGCCTCGTCAATCTCATGCTTTCGGTGGAGACCGAATTCGGCCTCCAAGTACCGGAGCAGGAAATGACTCCGGCAAATTTCCGCACCATCGCGCGCATCGTCGAACTGGTAGACGCACTGTCCAACCAATCGGCTTTACCCGCCTAGACCGCCCAGATAACTCGCCAGGACGTTCGGGTCGTTGCGGAATGCGGCCGGCGAGTGTCAGATGCGTGGCGGCTTCGCCAGAAAGTCGCGGAGCGCCGCGACGTCCTTTTTCTCCGCGGTGAAATCCTCGGCGATGCGTTCGTAGAAATGCGCGGCGCCCTGATAAAGCTCGCGCGCGGCGGGATCGTCGCCGACGAAGCCGGCGATCTCCTGCATTTCGGCGATCCAGCGGTAGGCTTTCGCCGGCATCATCGGTAATTGCTGCCGAAACAGCGCCAGCAAGTCCTGCTGGCTGAACTCGAGTTCCTTGAGCAACGCCTCGGCGGAACCGCCGCGCGTTGCCGCGAGCATCATCGCCGCGCCGATCGCCTGCGTGCCCTTGGTGATGCCGGCATAGGACATTTTCAGCGCCGAAGCCGCGCTCAGCGGCCCGTCGAGGACGCGGACGTCCAGTCCGTATTCGCGCAGCGCGGTAAAGCGGGGAGCGGCCGGGCCCGATGCGTAGAAGCGGGGCCCGGCGCCGCCTTCCTTCGGCGGAGCGCCGATGATCCCGGCATCGACAAACGGACTGCCGGTGGGCGCGATCACCGCGGCGACGCGCTCGGCGGTCGCCGGATTGATGGCGTTGCAATCGACAAAGACCGGCTTTGCATTGCTCGCGGTCAGCACCGGAGCGAGGTGCTGCGCCAGCGCGAGCGCATCGCCCGGCGGAAGAATGGAGAGGACAAAGTCGGCACCGGCGATTTCCTCGTCGCTCGCCGCGGCCATCCCCGCCGCCTTCGCCCGCGCGACGGTCGCGGCGCTGCGGCCCGCAAGCGAGGTGAGCACCGTGGCGCCGCGGTCGGTAAGCCGCTTCCCTACCCCCGCGCCCATTGCTCCGGGCGCGATGATCGCGACGACAGGTGGCGCGACGGATGACATGGCATCCTCATCCAGCAGGCGAGCGAGGATGCTTTAGCAGGAAACGGTGCGGCGATGAAATGCGCGGGCGGCTTACACCGCCTCGGGCACCAGTTGATGAGCGCCGGGAACCTGCAACCGCCGCCGGAGCGCGGGCAAACGGCCGTCGGCGCTCGGCTGATAGAATACCGTGAAGCGCGCCGCCGCTTCGGTGAAGGCCTTCGCGTCGGCCGGCTTTTTCACCTCGAAGGCATCGAAACCGGCGCGCAGCAGAAACTGAAACTGGTCGCGCAAAACGTCGCCGGTGGCGCGCAGTTCGCGGCGATAGCCGAAGCGCTCGCGCAACAGGCGAGCCTGGCTGTAGGCACGGCCGTCGCGGAATTTCGGGAACACGAGCGCCACGAGCGAAATGCGATCAAGCCACGGCGCCAGTTCCGCGACCCTGCGATCGTTCGGCCAGAGCACGCCAACCGGGATGCCGCGTTGAACAAGATCGTCAGCCTCGGCAAGAAAACGCGCTCCCGAAACGATGACCGGCACGCCGTCCGGGATCGGCGCGTCGTCAGGCACCCGCACGAATTGATCTTCGACGATCTGACCGGATTTAACGAGTGGCATAGACGCGCTCCCTGAATGGTTCGACGCCGGTTCGCTCGACGGTGTCGATAAATAATTCGTCCGGCCGGGCCCGCAACTCGACATAGGCGGCCGCGATATCCTCGACGACATCGGCCACCTGCGCATAGGGCACCGCGGGGCCGAGCAACTCGCCAAGGCGGGCGTTTTCGTCGGCCTTGCCGCCGAGCGTGATCTGATAAAACTCCTCACCATTTTTCTCGACGCCGAGAATGCCGATGTGACCGACATGGTGATGGCCGCACGCGTTGATGCAGCCGGAAATGTTGATGTGCAGCCGGCCGAGGTCATGCGCGAGATCGTGATCGCGGAAACGCCGCGTGATTTCCTGCGCGATCGGAATCGATCGTGCATTGGCGAGGTTGCAGTAATCGAGGCCGGGACAGGAGATGATGTCGGAGACCAAACCGACATTCGGCGTGGCGACGCCGACCGCATCCAGCGCTCGCCACAGCGCCGGCAGGTCGCGCTGTGCGACATGCGGCAAGACCAGATTCTGCTCGTGGCCGACGCGTATTTCGCCGAACGAGTAGCGGTCAGCGAGATCGGCAATCGCATCCATCTGCTCGGCGGTGGCGTCGCCCGGCGTGCCGCCTTCCGGCTTGAGCGACAGCGTCACGATGGCGTAGCCGGGGGCTCTGTGATTGGCGACTGAATTGCCCATCCAGCCGTCGAAATCGCGATCCGCGCGGCGCGCCGCCGCAAGCTCCGGTGGGCCATCCTCAAGGGCTTCATAGGCGGGGTACAGAAAATGGCGGCCGACCTCGGCGAATGTGACGGGGTCGAGCGCCAAGGCGCCGTCCTTGATGTTTTGCCACTCCGCCTCGACTTCCTTCGCGAAAGCTTCGACCCCGAGTTCGTGAACCAGTATCTTGATGCGCGCCTTGTAGATGTTGTCCCGCCGGCCGAACTCATTATAGGTGCGCAGGATCGCCTCGACGTAACTCAGAACGTCGCGCTTGTTCAGGAACGGCTTCACCGTCTTGGCGAGGAAAGGCGTGCGGCCCAGTCCGCCACCGACCATCACCTCGAATCCGGTCTCGCCGGCGTCGTTGCGATGCAGCCGCAGACCCAAATCGTGCACCGCCAGCGCCGCGCGGTCGTGGCTCGATGCGCCGACCGCGATCTTGAACTTGCGCGGCAGGAACGAAAATTCCGGATGCAGCGTCACGTGCTGGCGGACGAGTTCGGCCCAGACGCGTGGATCCTCGATTTCGTCGGGCGCAACGCCGGCCCACTGGTCGGTCGTAATGTTGCGCACACAATTGCCGCTGGTCTGCATGCCGTGCATCCCGACACTGGCCAGCTCGGCCATCGCGTCCGGCAATTCCTCGAGCTTGATCCAGTGGTACTGAATGTTCTGGCGCGTGGTGAAGTGCCCGTAGCCGCGATCATAGCGGCGCGCGACGTGCGCCAGTTTCCGAAGTTGCGTCGACGACAACGTGCCGTAGGGAATGGCGGTCCGCAGCATGTAGGCGTGCAGTTGCAGATAGACGCCATTCATCAGCCGCAACGGCTTGAACTCTTCCTCGGTCAATTCGCCCGACAGCCGGCGGGCGACCTGGTCGCGAAATTCCGCGACCCGTTCGGTCACCAGCGTCCGATCGAGCTCGTCATAAAGGTACATGCGCGTAGCTTCTTATTTCGGCGGGACCCAGGCTCATCGACCCGGCAGAGATGCCCTAGGCCCCGACTGCGAGCGGCAGATCAATCGTCGGACCGCTCAGCCGGATGAGTTCGCGAAGATTGCCCGGTCGGATGTCTCCGTCGCCGGTCAATTTGACCGGGGCTGCATATGGATCGACCGCGCGGCGACCGTCGGCAGCGGCGGCTTTTATCAGCTCGCGCGCCGTTGTGGCATCGGTCGTCACCGCAGCGTTACGAAGATCGGTGGTCCAGCCACCATCCGCGCGGCGATACACCACCGCACCGTCGCCAACGCGATTGGCGGTCACCACGACAGGCCCGGTAATTTTGAGTTTCTTTTGCTCGAGTGGAGAAGTCATTGCTGCCTCTTGCCCTTCGATCGGGTTCCGGGCGGCTGCCCGGAGTCGAGAGGGGAATGACATTCTATATAGAGGCAGATTGACGCCGGATGAAGAAGATTATTCTACCAAATAGCGATCGCACAGGAGCACAATCTCTCTAAAAGAGAGGCCCGGGCGAGAATGTCCTTGTTCCGAGAGCCCGCAGCTTGCGGCCCGAGGCACGGGCCGCTGCATTAAGGCCCTTGGGATCGTGCTCATTCCTCGGGTACGGGCCCGCACCATCCGGGCAGGTAGCCGGCTTCGGTGCTTTTGGCCAAGGAGAGCGCTTCCTCGAGCGCATGATCGAAGTCCTTCTCCACCGCCTTCCGCTTCAGGCGCCGGCGCAGGAAGTCCGCCCAGATAAACTCGCTGAACGGCGTCGTATCCTTGGCGTAGCCGCCGGCCCGCCGCAGTTCCCCGGCGAGCGAGCGGAACGGATCGTCGACGAGCTCGGTGACCGACTTTGGAATCTCGCGGTAATGGCAGCGGCGGCCCTCCTGGTCGAAGGGATGCATCCAGTTGCGATTATCCATGACGGTCCAGAATGCGTCGGCATCCAGCGCGCTCAGGTTGGCGATCACCGTCACGGCGACGTCCTTCACGCCCTCATCATGCAGGGCACGCGCGAGGTGATGATGATCGACCACGAAATTGCGGTGCTTGGGGCCGAGGATCACCGGGATCATGTGCTTGCCGAGGAACTTGCCGCCCTTCTTCCCGGTGGTCTCGCGCCAGCGCTTACGTTTGGCGAGCACTTCGCGCATGCCGACGGTGATTTGGGTCGGACGCAGATCGACGATCGTAACGGTGGTCAGTAACGGTTCGCGAACTGTCATGTCAGTTCCCCGCTCTAGTTTGCCGAGGCATTCACCGCACCGCTGAGCTTGTCGAACAGGCCGGCGATATCCTTGCGGATGGCCGCCAGTTTGGTGAACTGCTCGGTCAGTCCAGCAACGCGGTCTTCAAGATCCCGTTTGGTCTCGCTGAACTTCTTGACCCGTTCGGCGAGGCCGCCTTCATCGTCTTCCTCGATATGCCTGATCTTGGCGAACAGCCGATCACGCATCTGCCGCAGATCATCGACGAGATTCGCAACGCCGCCATTCTCGGCTTCCAAGGGGGCAAGCCGCGACTGCAATTCGCCCAGCCTGGTCTTCAACTGGGTGAAGGTCGCGGCCCGGCGCTCGATCTCGTCGAGATGGGACTGGGTTCCTTCAATGAAGGTCCCGAGTTCCTCAACGCGGGTATCGATGTCGGCCGCGCCGTCTGCCTGCTGCGCGCCACCGAGCAAGTTGAGCGTCTTGTCGAAGCGCTCGAACAGCGCGGTCAAGTCGTGACGCAACGTCGTCAGCCTGCCGAATTCCGTGTCGAGCGACGAAAGCCGATCGTCCAGTGCCTTCTTGTCGTCGGTGAATTTCTGCACACGCGCCGTGAGCAGCCCCTGCGGCGTCTGTTCGAGCGCCCCGATTTCCTCGGCAAGCTGGTCGCGCGCCGCGGCTCAGTTCCTTGACGCGGCTGACAATGCCGTCACGCGAGGCGGCAAACGGCGCGAGCCGCGTTTTCAGCGTGCCATAGTCTTCCTGCAAGCCGGCGATGGTCTGCGACGCACGCTCGATGTCGTCACAGCGGTCATGACCCTGTCTAACGAACTCCGTCATCTTCTTCAGATTGATGTCGAGCGCGACGGCATCGTCTCCGCTGACGACATCTGCAAGCGCACGCTCGATATCGCTCTGCCGGCTGTCGAGGTCGCTGAAATGTCGCTCGATCGCCCGTCGCTTCTCAAGTACCGGCGCCAGCCGATCCTGCAACGCTTTTTGCTGGGTGCGGATTTCCTCGACGCGCGCGGCGAGGTCGCCGACCTCGTTGCGGCCATCCTGAATTTGCGTGATGCGCTCGGCCTCGCCGAGCCGCTGTTTCATGGCGCCGAGAGCATCCTCCGGATCGGTGCGGGTGAGGTATCCCACCGCCGCTTCCGCCTCGCCTTGCGGCTTGCCCAGCGTCTTTACGCCTTGCCGCACGCCATCGAGCCGCAACTCCAGCGCCCGCGCCGCCTGGCGTTGCCGCACCATCGTTTCGCCGAGCCAGACCGACGCCGGGACAAGGAAAAGCGGGACAAGGACGATCACCGCCCAGGCGAGCTTGGAGACAAGCGGCTGCGACCAGAATACATTCACTACCGCCGCCGCCTGTTGGCTGTCGGCCAGGACCAGGAAGCCGAGCGCCAGCACGAAAAGCAAGCCGCAGACGATCAAGACATTGCGCAGCGAAAAAGACGTCACGCGATCATACTCCGCTCGGCTGTTTGGTACGACAGGAGCGCCCCGTGCACAAGTGCGCGCGACGGAACGCGCACCCATCGCCGCGGTACGATGGCGGCTGCGAAACGTGGACAAGTATAATAAAGCTCGCTATGGGCGTCGGCTGCGGATCATGAGCCTGTCATGAGCAAATACCAGCGCATCGGCGCGATCTGGCTTGCCCTCAATATTTTCTTGGGCGTCGCTGCCGTCGGCAACGCGCGAAGTGCGGAAGGCGCCGGTCAAGCCGCGCCGGATGCCACGAAGCCCTCGGCCTGCAAGCGTGGAACCTTCCGCATTGTCGTGGATGTCGGCCACACAGTAGCCATACCCGGCGCACTCAGCGCCCGCGGCGCCACCGAATACACGTTCAATATGAAACTTGCCGAAGCGATCAAGCAGTCGCTCGTCGAGGCCGGATTCGACAACACCGTGCTGCTGATCACGGCCACGGCGCCATGGCGCGGATTGATGGAGCGTGCCAATCGTGCCAACGCCATGCACGCCAATCTCTTCATCGCCGTTCACCACGACTCGGTGCCTGACCAGCTCATCGAGACCTGGCAATACGACGGGCAGGAAAACCATTTCAGCGATCGCTTTTCCGGCTTCGCCATTTTCGTCTCCAACGAGAACCCCGAGCACGGCGCCAGCCTGACATTCGGCCACCTGTTGGGAAAAAATCTGCAGGCCCGCGGCTTGCATTACACGCCGCACTACACGCTGCCGCTGATGGGTCGCTATCGCCATCCGCTTCTGGATGCCGAGGCCGGCGTGTACCGGTACGATCAACTTCTGGTGTTGCGGCACACATCGATGCCGGCGGTGCTGCTGGAAGCCGGTTCCATCGTTAACCGTCAGGAAGAACTGGAACTCGCCACCGCCGAACGCCGCACGCTCACCGCCAACGCAATCACCGATGCGGTCGGTGGATTTTTGCGAAATGCGGTCGCGCCTGAGCGGCGAACCGCCGCCCAAGCGAGCTTCTTCGGCAAAGCCGATAGCGACCGGCCGCGGCAGTCCGGCTGGGCTTGCGCGCTGAATACCTCACCTCCGCAAAATAACATCGGCACCCGGGAATAAATAGCCGGCTTGCCCAGTCTTGTCCTTCGACGCGGCCAACAAACAACGCACCGGCTGCGGGCGGCATGGCTCCGCCAACACAATGAAGGATGAGTAAAATGTGGAACATCAAATGCAGTGTCGCGGCCATCGCCGCGATCACCGTCGCGCTTTCACTGCCGGTGACGTCGCACGCGCTCGCTCACGACGGTGGCGAACAAACGATGCTTGCGCTGAAGCAACACGCGGCCAAGTATAAAATCTACAACACCACCCAATATCCCTCGGCGGCGAGCCGTCGGATTGACGGTCAGGCGCCGTACGCGGCCCCGGCAAGCCGCGGCTTTTTTACACCGGCGCCGGAAGCCCCGGACTTTAACAGCTCCAACGGCGGTTAGCCCGCGCAGCAGGTTTCGTCGAAAGCGCCTCGCGTGCGCGGGAAACCGCCGCGCACGCAGGAGCCGTAGCTGGACCCCTGCGGCCCCGCGTTGGCGGCCCAAAAAAATTTTCCGCCTCCGGGAATAAACCGGCACCTCGCCCGATCTGGTCCCCGGAGGCCGATTGGGCCACTCCTGAAGGAGAGATTTCCATGCGTGAATTCGATCGTGGGGACGGGTTGAACCGGCGGAAGGTGCTCGAGTGCATGACCTGGGCCGGCACCGGGCTGCTGTGGACGGTTTCCGGGGGCATTCCGCGCACTGTCGGTCTGATCGGCGAAGCCGCGGCAGAAGAGGCGCGCGGCCTGACGTTCCTGCAAATCAGCGACAGCCATGTGGGCTTCGACAAGCCGGCTAATCCCAACGCGATCGGGACGCTCGAAGAGGCGGTCGCGCGGATCGCGGCGATACCGGTCAAGCCGGCCTTCATGATCCACACCGGCGACATCAGTCATTTGTCCAAGGTGACGGAGTTCGACAACGCCGACCGCATCATTTCGCAGACCCGGCTCGACGTTCACTACGTACCCGGCGAGCACGACTTCCTCGACGAAGAGCGAAAGCTCTATCTCGAGCGTTACGGCCGCGGCACCAAGGGCGCCGGCTGGTACAGCTTCGATGCAAACGGCGTGCACTTCATCGGCCTCGTCAACGTCGTCGACCTTAAGGCCGGTGGCCTCGGCAATCTGGGCAGCGATCAGCTCGAATGGCTGGCGGCCGACCTGAAAGGCCGCTCGGCGTCTACGCCGATTGTCGTCTTCGCCCACATCCCGCTCTGGACCGTATATCCCGAATGGGGCTGGGGCACCGAGGACGGCGGTCGCGCACTCGAACTGCTCAAAGGCTTCGGCTCGGTGACGGTCCTCAACGGCCACATCCATCAGGTCATGCAGAAGGTCGAAGGCAGCGTCACCTTCCACACCGCCCGATCGACCGCGTTTCCGCAACCCGCGCCGGGAACCGCACCCTCGCCCGGACCGATGAAAGTGGCCGACGACAAATTGCGCACGCTGCTGGGCACCGCAACCATCAACTTCCAGCGAGGCAACGAGCGGCTCGCAATCATCGACACCCCGCTCCAAGGCTAAGCGAGATGACAACCATGCAGAACAGTTTGCGCAGCCTGATCATCGCGGCGGCCTTCGGCGCCGCCGTTGCGCCGCCGCTCGCGTTCATCGTTCAACCGGTCAAGGCGCAGGACGCGCCAGGCTCGGTGGCGATCGATAATTTCACCTTCAATCCGCAGCGGCTGACGGTAAAGGCCGGCACCACGGTCACCTGGACCAACAAGGACGATATTCCACACGCGATCGCCGCCGTGAAAAAGGAGTTCAGATCAAAAGCTTTGGACACCGACGATGCCTATTCGTTCACCTTTACCACCCCAGGCACCTACGAATATTTCTGCTCCCTTCATCCACACATGACCGGCACGGTCGTGGTAGAAGCGCAAGCGGGCAACAGCGCGACGCACTGATGCTCGATCGGACGCGACAACCGGCGCCCGCGGCATTTTGGACGGCCACGCACGAGACCGGGCACGACAGCATGGCAGTTGACGGCGAGGCCGACAGAGCCCGGCGGTTTCGCGAAGCGGCGCTACCGCATCTCGACGACGTGTATACGCTCGCCCGCTATCTGATGCGCGACGCCGCCGACGCCGACGACGCCGTCCAGGAATGTTATCTGCGCGCGCTGCGTCATTTCGACAACTATCGCGGTCCGGCCATGAAGCCTTGGCTGCTCGCGATCCTGAGAAACGTCTGCAACGCCGAGTTCGCGCGGCGGGCGACGCAGCCGGCGCCGTCCGAACAAACCGCCCAAGACGGCGCCGCCGACCCACCGCCGCTGTGGCAGGAGCCGCAACGCTCGCCGGAGGCGGAATTGCTCCGCCACCGCGACGGCGAAACCATCCGCCGGCTCGTCGCCGCATTGCCGCCGGCATTCCGGGAGGCCGTCGTGCTGCGCGACATCAACAATCTTTCGTATCGCGACATCGCCGAAGTGGCGGGGGTTCCGGTGGGAACGGTGATGTCGCGGCTGGCCCGCGCGCGCACCATGCTGCGCGCGGCCTGGAACGTCGAAGAAGGTGCCGCGCCATGAATTGTTCCGAAGCTGAAATTCTCATCCATGCACTGATCGACGGCGAGCTCGACGCGGGCCACGCCAGCGACGTCGAGGCGCACGTCGCCGGATGCCCGGACTGCGCCGCCAAGCTCGCGGAGTTCCGCGCGATGCGCCGAGAAATGCTCGAGGCAAACCTCAAGCAGTCGGCGCCGCTCTATCTGCGCGACCGTATCGAAGCCGCGCTGCCTGCCCCATCGGTCGGTCCCGCGGCCGTCGTCGCCGCGCCGCGATACGCTCCGTGGCGCATGTCCCGTCGTTTCTTTGCCGGCGGCTTTGCGCTGGGTTCGGTGCTCTCCGGCGCGATCGCGGCTGGGCTGGTGATCGGCGTGTTTCGCGATGACTCCGATCAAAGGATCGCCAGCGAGGTCGTGTCCGCACATTTGCGCTCCTTGCAGCCCGGTCACCTGACCGACGTCGAGACCAACGACCAACACAACGTCAAACCGTGGTTCAACGGCAAGCTCGACGCTGCGCCGCCGGTCGCCGACCTCACCGCCGAGGGCTTCACGCTTGTCGGCGGCCGCCTCGACGACATCGACGGCGAGACCGTCGGTGTCGTCGTTTATCGCCGCCGCAACCACGTCATTAATCTCTTCGTCGGGCGGAGCCTCGGCGCCGCGCGCAACGAGGCGCCGGCCCAGACACTGCACGGATTCAATGTGCGGCACTGGACGGAGGGCGGTCTCGATTTCTGGGCCGTCAGCGATATCAGCCCGGGCGAACTCGACGAATTTCGCCAAAAATTCAGGGCAGATATGCGTCCCCCACCCTCGCCTTCCTGACTGGTTTCTGCCGCGGTTACCGGCTAAACACCGAGTCGAAAGCGATGACCGCGCCGCCCGAAAAGGGCGAGGAAACCCCCTTGGCGCGACCGGACGTTAATCCGCACATGGATCAGCGCACCGACAACGAACAGCGCCTGGACACCACGCCGGGCCGTGACGCGCGACCGGCGATCGGCGAGGCGCGCAAGCCTTCCTCCTTAATCGATCGGATGCGCCGGCGCCGCCGCATGATCCTCACGCTCACCGCGCTGCTCATACTCGGCATCGTCGGAGGGGTGTTCTATTGGATCAATACCAGCGGCTATGAAACGACGGACGATGCGTTCATCGACGCCCGCACAGTGTCGATCAGCGCACAGGTCGGCGCAGCCATCGTTGAGGTGCCGGTGACGGACAATCAGCTGGTGGA
Organism: uncultured Alphaproteobacteria bacterium; assembly: GCA_963850245.1. Taxonomy (GTDB): domain Bacteria; phylum Pseudomonadota; class Alphaproteobacteria; order Rhizobiales; family Xanthobacteraceae; genus BOG-931. The sequence continues at coordinate 247,659 of CAWKLA010000014.1, forward strand.
GCCCGGCGCCGTCCTGGTGCGGCTCGACGACCGCGACTTCAAGGCACAGCTCGATCAGGCAACCGCGCAGATCGAACAGGCCAGGGCCAATGTGGCCAATGTCGAAGCCCAGGTCGCCGCACAGCAAGCCCGTATCGACCAGGCAGAGAAGCAAACCGTGCAGGCGCAGGCGGCCTTGGCCTTCGCGCAGCAGCAGGAACAGCGCTACACCGGCTTGGTCAAAAGTGGCGCGGGCACCATCGAGCAGGCCCAGCAATATACGTCCGGCCTGCTGCAAGCCCAGGCAACCTTCGCCGCGGCGCAGGCCAACGCCATCGCGACGCAAAAACAGCTTCCGGTTCTGCAGGCGCAACACCAGGTCGCTGAAGCGCAGTTGGGACAGGCGCGCGCCACGATGGACCAGGCCGAAGCCAATTTATCGCGCACGGTGATTACCGCGCCGGTTGCCGGCCGGGTTTCACGGTTGACAGCCGCCAAGGGCAACTATGCCGCGGTAGGCCAGACATTGATGATGTTCGTGCCGCGGGACGTCTGGGTCACGGCAAATTTCAAGGAAACGCAATTGTTGACGGTGAAGCCCGGCGATCCTGTCGATATCAGGATCGACACCTTCCCCTACCGCAATTTCAAGGGACGCGTGGAGAGCATCCAGGCCGGCAGCGGCACCGCGTTCAGCCTTCTGCCGGCCGAGAACGCCACCGGAAATTTCGTCAAGATCGTCCAGCGCGTTCCGGTCAAGATCGTGTTTGACGAACCGCCCGACGTGTTGCTCGGTCCCGGCATGTCGGTCGTGGCGACCGTACGGACGAAATGAGCGACCAGCGCGCCGCCGCCGCCTCGCAAAGCCGCTCGGCCGCGGGCGATCGCAGTCCCTGGCTCATCGCCATCGTCATTTCGATCGCCACCTTCATGGTGGTTCTCGACACTGCCATCGCCAATGTTTCGCTGCGCTACATCGCCGGCAGTCTCGCCGTCAGTGTTGACGAAAGCACATGGGTCGTCACGACCTATCTCATCGCCAACGCGGTCATTCTGCCGATCAGCGGCTGGCTGTCGAACGTGATCGGCCGCAAGCGCTTCTACATGATCTGCGTCGCGGTTTTTACGGTTGCCTCGCTGTTGTGCGGGCTTGCCACCAGCCTCACCGCACTGATCGTGTTCCGGATCCTGCAGGGACTTGGCGGCGGCGGCATGCCGACCAGCGAGCAGGCGATGCTCGCCGATACGTTCTCGGTGCGGCAGCGTCCGCAAGCCTTCGCGATCTACGGCATTGCGGTCATCGTGGCGCCAACCGTCGGCCCGACCATCGGCGGCTGGATCACGGACAATTATTCGTGGCACTGGATTTTCTTCATCAATGTGCCTTTCGGCCTCCTTTCGCTAGGGCTCGTACAGTGGCTTGTCGTTGAGCCGGACGTCCTCGAGCGCGAGCGCGAGGCGCGCCTTGCCGGCGGGCTCAAGATCGATTGGGTCGGATTCGCGCTGGTCGCGCTAATGTTCGGCAGCCTCGAATTCGTGCTCGACCGCGGCCAGATCGAGGACTGGTTTCATTCCACGACCATCGTCGTCTTTGCGACGATTTCTCTCTGCTCGCTGATATTCTTCATTCCGTGGGAACTCACCCAGGACGACCCGATCGTGGACATACGGTTGCTCGGCCGGCGCCAGTTCGGGATGGCCTTCATCGTGATGCTCGCCGTCGGCGCGCTGCTGTTCGGCTCGAACCAGATCACGCCGCAACTGATGCAGACGAATTTTCCCTATACCGCGATGCTGTCCGGCCTCGCCATGATGCCGGGCGGCCTGGCGATGCTGGTCATGATGCCCATTATTGGACAGATCGCCGGCCGGGTGCAGCCGAAATATTTGATCGCCATCGGTTTTTCGATCATCGCGATGGCGATGTGGTATTCGACCTCGCTGGTGCCGGATGCAAGCTTCAGCTACTTCGCGATGGTGCGTGTCTTTCAAACGGTCGGGATGCCGTTCATGTTCATCCCGATCAATTCCGTCGCCTATACCGGCCTGCCGCAGCAAAAAACCGCCGAAGGTTCGGCGCTGATCAATGTCGCGCGCAATCTCGGCGGCAGCGTCGGCGTATCGCTCGCCAACACCGAACTGGTGCAGCGGGCGCAGTTTCACCAGGCGCGGCTGGTAGAGAACCTGACGCAGTCCTCGCCGACCTTTCAATCGGCGCTGCACAATTTGACGCAATACTTCTCTCAATTTGGATCGCCTGCGAGCGCGCAACGGCGCGCGTTCGGCTATATCGGCCAGCTTGTCACCGATCAGGCCGCGTTGCTCGGCTATATCGATATCTTCTATAGCTGGGCGGTGTTCGCCGCCGTGCTGGTGCCTATCGTTCTCCTCCTGATCCGCCGCGTCGGACCGACCAGCGGCCAGGCCGCTGTGGGACACTGACATTTCGGCGGACCGCGGGTGCCGTTGCCCTCATCTTGGGCAATATCCCCTGCGGGCCCAAGAAAAATTCGGCCGCGGTGAACGTTTTTTCGCGCAGCGCGTTGGCATCGCAGCGGCGTTGAAGCGGCTGGAAACCGGTGTCAGATCAATCAAAAGCGAAAAATCGCCGAGGTGGAAACGCGACGCGCTTCCGCCATCAAAAATCCATCGTGCATCGGCATGATTTCCTGCTTGAGTTCGATACCGCAGGGTTCTGGGGGGTCATAAAAGCCCCGGACGTCGATGCCGGGGGAAAGGAGTCGCCAATGTGTGACTTTAGCCTCCAAAGTGTACGATCGCGACCCGCGCAAGTCGGAGACAAGCTCGTTACGCGTGATTTCGGCACTGGAACGCGGGGATTCTCCGCCGCCGACGATGTTGGCTTGGCGGTCTGTTTGTTGCCGGGCACCGAACTGGCATTTGCCGGCCCGGTGGCGTGCCTGCCGGCCGGCCTGCTCGGCTGGAAGACAAAGACAATCAGCCACGAGACCGCCATCTTCCGCCAGGTCAACAAGGAGAAGTTGGCCGCGCATCACGACGCGCTCGAATTTCCAGACGGGCGCACCGTGCTGCTGACCCTTCTCTGCGAAGGCCAGGCGGCGACCGTGCTGCAACTTCCGGCGCAACCCAAGACGGAAGCTGAAGCGCGCGAACAGGAGCGCGTCGGTTTCGTCGGTTGACGCAACGCGGCGATCGGTTCTCCACCGGCTGCAGACGCCGGCGGCGGAGCAGGAAATGAGAAGCCGGCCGCGTTCCTTGCGGCCGGCTTTTTCGTGCCGATTTTTCGGGCCGGCCTTTATATTTTAGCCATTGCTAAATTAGCAATCACTAATATATATGACAGGAAACATTGAGGGAGGGCGTCATGCCTCGCCAACCAGTTATCCGTGCTTTTTTCGACGAACCGACCAATACCGTCAGCTACATCGTCGCCGATCCCGCCACCAGGAAGGCGGCGGTGATCGATCCGGTGCTCGACTACGATCCCGGCGGCAGTCAGGTCGATACCCGCTCGGTGGACGCGCTGCTGCGCGCCGCCGCCGAACTGGGCTACACCATCGAATGGACGCTGGAGACCCACGCGCACGCCGACCACCTGTCGGGCTCGCCCTACATCAAGGCGAAGACCGGGGCGAAGATCGGCATCGGCGAACACATCAAGGACGTGCAGCGTATCTTCCGTCCGGTTTTCGATGCCGGCGATCTCAAGACCGACGGCAGCGATTTCGATCATCTGTTCAAGGACGGCGAACACTTCAAGATCGGCGAACTCGATGTCGAGGTGATCTACACGCCGGGCCACACGCCGGCGGACATCACCTATAAGATCGGGGATGCCGCCTTCGTCGGCGACACCCTGTTCATGCCGGATTACGGCACCGCGCGCGCCGATTTTCCGGGCGGCGACGCACATCGGCTTTACCGCTCGATCCAAAAATTGCTGGCGATGCCGCCGAACACGCGGCTGTTCATGTGCCACGACTACAAGGCCAAAGGCCGCGACGTCTATGCGTGGGAAACCACGGTTCAGGAGGAGCGTGACAAGAACGTGCACCTCAAGGATGGCGTCAGCGAAGACGCCTTTGTCTCGATGCGCACGGCGCGCGATGCCACGCTCGCCGCCCCGCGACTGCTGCTGCCGTCGATCCAGGTCAATATGCGCGCGGGAAAGTTTCCCCCGGCCCATGCCAACGGCGTGCGCTACCTCACCATCCCGGTGAAGTTCAAGAACGCCGAAGCGCTGGTCGGCTGACGCAGGAGCATTTTCGTGCGGCTCAACGAAGCAAAGGATTTGTCGACAAAGGCCGGCGAGGCGGCTCGCCTCCTCACCGCGCTGGCAAATGAGAGCCGGCTGATGATCCTGTGCGAACTGATCGAGGGTGAATTGTCGGTCGGCGCGCTGGTTGCGGCCGTCGGGCTGACGCAGTCGGCGCTTTCACAGCATCTCGCCAAACTTCGCGCCGCCGGCATCGTGGCGACGCGGCGGGACGCACAAACCATCTACTACCGGCTTTCGAGCGATGCCGCCGCGAGTGTCATGAGGACACTGGCGGGGATTTATTGCCGGCCGCGTTCGCGGCGGGCGTCACACTAGAACGGGAGAACTCCAAATGCAGATCAAATCGATCGATCCGGTTTCGTTGAAGAAGCGCCTTGACGATGGCGACACCATCCTCGTCGACGTGCGCGAAGCGCATGAACACGCACGCGAACATATCGAAGGCGCGCGGCTGGTGCCGCTGTCGCGGTTCCAGGGCGAGGACTTCAGCGGACTTCGCGACAAGACCGCGGTTTTTCATTGCCAAAGCGGCGGACGCACCAGCTCCAACGCGCGGCTCCTGACATCGAAGGGCTTTCGCGACGCTTATCACCTTGCCGGCGGCATCTCGGCCTGGAAGGCGGCCGGATTCCCGACCCAATCGAAGCGCGCCGAGCCCGGCGAGGGCAACCGCAAACGCTTCTGGCTGTTCTGAACGGGCGGACCATGCGACGGCCATGGGATTGTATTGGGGCCAGGATGCGTTGGCCGTGCTGTCAGGCGGCGCGGTCGGATTCTCTCTGGGGCTGATCGGCGGCGGCGGCTCGATCCTGGCCGTGCCGCTGCTGCTTTATGTCGTCGGTATCGGCGACGCGCATGTCGCCATCGGCACCGGTGCCCTGGCCGTTTCCGCCAACGCGTTCGGCAATCTCGTCGGCCATTGGCGTGCCGGCAACGTCAAATGGCCTTGTGCGGCTACCTTCGCGGTGGCGGGTATTGCGGGAGCCGTGATCGGTTCGTCGCTCGGCAAGCTCGTTGACGGTCAAAGCCTGTTATTTCTGTTCGCGCTAGCGATGGTCGCAGTCGGCGCAGCGATGTTGCGGCCGCGGGCCGCGACCGGCGATCCGGGCATTCACCTGACGCCCGGCATCGCCGTCCGCCTCGTCGTGATCGGGCTCATCGTCGGAACGTTCTCGGGATTCTTCGGCATCGGCGGTGGTTTCCTGATCGTACCCGGCATCATGCTCGGCAGCGGCATGCCGATCCTCAACGCCGTCGGTTCGTCGCTGCTGTCGGTCGGCACGTTTGGTCTGACGACGGCGGTGAACTATTCCATCTCCGGGCTGGTCGACTGGCGGATCGCCGGACTGTTCATCGCCGGCGGATTGATCGGCGGCTTTTTTGGCATGCGCGCCGCCATCCGACTGGCAAAGAACCGGCGGGCCCTTACTTATATCTTCGCGGGAGTGGTCTTCGCGGTCGCCGCCTACATGCTGGCACGTAACGGCCTCCCGCGTTGGATCCCGATTTCTTAGTCCGCGACTTCTTGGGTCTCGTTTCCCCGGTTCGCGATTTGATGAGAACGACAATGACAAATTCCGTCACCATCCCCTGCCCGCATTGCCACACGCTCAACCGCGTTCCGTCCGAACGGCGTGGCGAAGGCGGCAAATGCGGCAAGTGCCATCAGGCATTGTTCGCAGGACATCCGATCAGCCTCGATGCGGCGCACTTCGATCGCCATGCAGGCGCGGCCGATTTGCCTCTGCTTGTCGATTTTTGGGCCGCCTGGTGCGGGCCATGCCGCGCCATGGCTCCGGTGTTCGAGGGCGCTGCGAAGGAATTCGAGCCGCGCCTTCGTTTCGGCAAGGTCGATACCGAAGCCGAGCCGAACCTCGCCGCCCGTTTTCAGATCCAGGCGATACCCACGATGATCCTTTTGCGCGGCGGACGCGAACTAGCGCGCCACAGCGGCGCCATGCCGGCAGGCGCGCTTCGTTCCTGGATCGGGCAGCACCTGGGTGCGTAAAGAATCTGCGCGCTGAAAAACGCGCGACCAGCTTCTAACGCACCCTTTACGCGGCCGGCATCTTGATCTTGCCGATATCCAGAATTTTCATCACGACCTTTTCGTAGTACGGCTCCGTCGTGCCGGCGCGAACCTTGTGCAGGAAATATTTCTCGAACGCGACCTTGGCGACGTGAACCCAACGGCCGCTCGAGGCCCAATTGACGTTGCGCGGCGGGTTTTGCGGCATGGCAACGAAAGCCACGCCGGAATCGCCGAAATCGGCCAGGCAGATTGCGTTCCACGTCGCTTCGTGCGTCATCGCCTGGCCACGCACGAGCTGGCCGATATTGAGCGCGGACGCCGACACCATTGATTCAATCATGTATCCCGTCTTGGGCACGCCACAGGGAACCGGCGTCTGCTCGAGCGGCGCAATGGCAATGCACACGCCGACACCGAACACGTTGCGGAATTTGGGATTGCATTGATATTTATCGACGACGATGAATCCCCGCGGGTTGGTCAGGCCTTCGATGCCGCGCACCGCCGCTATGCCGCGGAACGCCGGGATCATCATCGAGAACTTGAACGGCACTTCGTGCACCTTCTTCGGCTTGCCTTCGTCATCGACTTCGGTCGCATGAACCTTTTCGGCGTCAACCTTGTCCACCTTGGCGTTGACGATCCATTTGATGTGGCGCTGGCGCATCTCCGATTCGAGCACGCCCCTGGTGTCGCCGACGCCGCCGACGCCGAGGTGGCCGATATACGGTTCGGCGGTAACGAACGTCATCGGCACCTTGTCGCGGATGCGACGCCGGCGCAGGTCCGTGTCCATGATCATGGCGAATTCGTAGGCCGGGCCAAAGCACGAAGCACCCTGAACGGCGCCGACAACGATCGGCCCCGGATTCTTGCAGAATTCCTCCCAGCTCTGATTGGCCGCCGCCGCATGGTCGACGTCGCAGATCGATTTGGTATTGGCGGCAGGCCCGAAACCCTCGATTTCGTCGAAGGCGAGTTCGGGTCCGGTCGCCATGACCAGATAATCGTAATTCATCGACGAGCCGTCACCGAGCTCGATGCGGTTCTCGTCCGGATGGACGCGCTGGGCACCGGCCGCGCTGAAGCCGACACCATGCCGCGGCAGGACGGCCGCGAGGTCCACGATGATGTCGTTCTTCTCGCGCCACTTCACCGCAACCCAGGGATTCGATGGCGTGAATTGAAAGAATTTCTTGTTGGATACGAGGGTGACGCGGTCTTCCCTGCGTACGGTGTTTTTCAGCTCGTAAGCGCACGACACGCCGCCGATTCCACCGCCAAGCACGACGATATGCGACATTTGTTTCTCTCCCGTCCTCGAGCCTTCATGCTCGTTTTCGTCTATTGGAAAAATATACGTTTATTCCATCAAACGCGGGCGGTTGACCCGCGCATTGATCCATATCAACTAGGCTGCAGCCAAAGAAAAAGCGGAGGAATCAATCTCGTGTCGGTCACTCGATGAACGACGATCCCGTCCGCACCCAGTCGCAAAAACCCTCCGCCGCGACGGCCGACCAATCGCCGACAACGCGATCATTGTTCTGGACGGTCTTTCCGTCGATCATGCTGCCGATGTTTCTCGCGGTTGCGGATCAGACGATCGTCGCGACCGCGCTCCCCAATATCGCCGCCGACCTCGGCGAGGTCGAGCGGATCTCGTGGGTGGTGGTGTCCTACCTGATCGCCAACACCATCGCCGCGCCGGTCTACGGACGGCTCGGCGACGCGTACGGCCGGCGCCGCATGATCCTCCTGGCGCTGGCGTTGTTCGTCGCCGGATCGGTGGCCTGCGCGTTCGCTCCCACCGTAACGCTGCTCGCGGCGGCGCGGGTGCTGCAGGGATTTGGCGGCGGCGGACTCATGAGCCTGTCGCAGGCGCTCGTCGGCGAGACCATCCCGCCGCGCGAGCGCGGCCGCTATCAGGGCTATCTCGCCGGCGTATCGGTAGCTTCGAGCACCTTCGGACCGATCGCCGGCGGCTACCTCACGCAGGCGTTCGGCTGGCGCTCGATATTTCTCGTCAACGTCCCGCTCGGCATCGCCGCTGCCTTCCTGGTGGCGCGGCTCAAGGCGCAGCCGGGCGATGGACGGCCCGCCAAATTCGATGCACCGGGGCTGGTGCTGTTCACGTTGTTCGTCAGTCCGATCATCTTGGCCCTGGAACAGGCGCCGCGGATGGACCTGCGCGCATTGCCGACGATCCTGGGCCTGCTCGCGTTGGGCGCCGTCGCACTGCTGGCGCTAACATGGCAGGAGCGGCACGCGAGCTATCCGCTTATTCCACCCACATTGTTTCGGGAGTCGTCGGTTTGGCGAAGCGACGGGCTCGCCGCGTGCCACGGTGCGGCGCTCGTTTCGCTGATCACATTCCTGCCGATCTATCTGCGCGCCGTTCGCGGCGCCTCGCCCGCCGAAACCGGCCTGCTGATGCTGCCGATGATGTTCGGGATCGGCATCGGCTCGCTGGTCACCGGTCAGCTCGTGACCAGGACCGGCTTGACCGCCGTGTTCCCGACATACGGTTTGCTGGCGGCGATGGTGTGCTTTTTGGTGCTGGCTTTTGCAGTGCCGCATCTCAGCCTGATGGCGCTGCCCTGGGTATTCGGCCTCACCACGTGCTTCATGGGCACGGTCATGGGCGTGGTCCAGGTCACCGTGCAGGCCGTTGCGGGACCGCGAATGCTCGGCGCCGGCGCGGCCATGGTGCAATTCTCCCGCTCGGTCGGCGCCGCGTTCGGGACCGCCGCCGTCGCCGCCGTGCTGTTTTCGTTTCTCGCGGCTACCGATAGCGAGACCGCGACCCTGTTCGCCAGCATGATCAACCAGGGGCCGGACGCAATTGCGACGCTGTCGCCGGCGCGCCAGGCGATCGTGCAAACTGAGATCGGCGAGGCGTTCCGCGCCGCTTTCGTGACGATCGCGGCCTTTACCGGGATCGGCGCGTGGCTCGCCTTTTCGATGCCGCTGCGACGTGTTTAGTGGCGGGAAGGCAGGTTTCGGGTGGGCAGCGAAAGCGCGACGACGCTACGGATCGGCTGACGCGCCAAGAATATGTGTGCCCGTAGCGGTACAAATGCGCCGTGCCTGCGAAGGAGCCCCGCCATGAACGCCGTCGTCACTATCGCACGATCGGGCTCGGAGCCGACGGAACGCCGCATTGGCCGATACGATTGGAGCGCGACCGGCGCGACGCTCGACGCGTTCGGCTGTTCTGTTTTGCCGGGCCTGCTGACGACGGAGGAATGCCGGGAGATCGCCGCGCTCTACCCGCGCGAAGAGATTTTCCGCAGTCATGTGCACATGGCGCGGCACGGCTTCGGCAAAGGCGAGTACCGCTATTTCAAATATCCGCTGCCCGGTCTCATCGGCGATCTGCGCACCGCTTTGTATGCCCGCGCAGTCGTCTTCGCCAATGCGTGGAACGAGAGGATGAGTCTGGATCTGCGGTATCCCGGCGACCATGCCGATTATCTGAAAATCTGCCACGACGCCGGGCAAACGCGCCCTACCCCGTTACTGCTGCAATATGGGCCCAGCGACTACAATTGCCTGCATCAGGATTTGTACGGCGATCTCGCCTTCCCGCTGCAAGTCGCGATCCTGTTGTCGGAACCGGAGCGGGATTTTACCGGCGGTGAATTCGTTCTGACCGAGCAGCGGCCGCGGATGCAGAGCCGGGTCGAGGTGGTTCCGCTACGGCAAGGCGATGCGGTTTTGTTTGCCGTCCATGATCGTCCGGTGCGGGGAACAAAGCGCAATTACCGCGTCAACCTGCGTCACGGGGTGAGCCGCATCCGCTCCGGCCATCGCCACACGCTCGGCATCATTTTTCATGACGCGAAATAGCGACTGCACTCGCGTAACGATCCCGGGAGTGCGCTTACGTACTGCAATTGACGCCATCGGCGAGACCCCTATAGGCTTCCGCGTTACGCCTCTTTGAAGAAGGCGACACCGGAAACGCTGGGAGATTCACATGCCGAAGGTCAAGGCGAATGGCATCACCATGAATTACGAGCAGCAAGGGGCCGGCGAGCCGCTCGTGCTCATCCCTTTCCTTGCTGCAGACAACGCCTGCTACGCTTTCCAAGTTGCTGATTACGCCAAGCATTTCACTTGCATTTCAGTCGATCCGCGCGGCGCGGGCGAAACCGACAAGCCGGCCGGCACTTATTCGATGGAATTGTTCGCCGACGATGTCGCTGCCTTCATGAAGGCGATCGGGCTGCAACGCGCGCATGTCAGCGGCCTGTCGCTCGGCGCGGCCACCGGATTGTGGGTCGCCGCCAAATACCCCGATCTGGTCAAGTCACTGTCGCTTCACAGCGGCTGGACCAAGACTGATCCGTTCCTCAAGACCGTGGTGGAAGGCTGGCAGAGCATCGCCAAGGGCCTCGGCAGCGTCACGGAAATGGTGGTGCAGGGAATCTTTCCCTGGTGCTTCACGCCGGAACTGTATGCGGCCAAGCCGGATTACATCGACCAGCTTGCGGCTTTCGTCCGCAGCCGGCCGAAGCAGCCGTTTGACGCTTTCATCCAGCAATCGAATGCGGTGATCGCGCATGACGCCGCGGCGCAGCTCGGCCGCATCAAGGCGCCGACCCAGATTACTTTCGGCCGCTACGACATGGTGACGTCGACACGCTTTGCCGAAGCGATGAAGAACGGAATCAAGGGGAGCGAGCTTCTGGTCTTCGAGAATTGCGCGCACGCTCCGATCTATCAAAGCGTGGCCGAGTTCAACGAGAAGACACTTAGCTTCCTGAAACGCCACTAGTTCCGGCGTCGCAACCCTCAGGCCGGCGGCCGGTGCGAAAGCCAGCGGCCGGCCTCGGCGGCGGCGAAAAAATCGGCCAACGCAGCGTTGAACGCCGCCGGCTCCTCGCTGGTGATGTTGTGACCGGAGCGCGGGACGACCAGCAGCCCCGCGGTCGGCACCGTGCGTTTGAGAAACAGGCTGCCCTCGATGCAGCTTTCGTCCTCGTCGCCGACGATCACGAGAAGCGGCACGGAGAAACGCCGCAGATCGGCTTCCATGTCCCAGAGCGTCGGACGTTTGGCCTGCAGCATCGACATCGTCAGCGCGTGACCGAGCGCCGAGTGCTCGCCAAGCATGCGGGCGAATTCGGCAAAGCCCCGCGGATCCTTGTATTTGTGGCTGTGCCGCGTCGGGTTGTCGGCATAGATCGCGGCGGCATCGGTGATCGTGTTTTCCGTGAACAGCCTGGCATTGTCCGCCGCCACCTTGCGCATCGCCTCGCGCTGGGCCGGGTCGGCCACCGAGCCCCAGCCGCAGCCGGCGGCCGTCACGGAAATGCAACGATCGCGGTTGCGGATGCCGACATGCAGCGCCGTATAGGCGCCCATGGAATGACCGACGATGTGTGCGCTCTTGATGCCCAACGCGTCCATGATCGCGACAACGTCGGCGCGCGCGATCTCCTGACCATAGCGTGCGGGATCGTTCGGTACATCGGACGGCGGATAGCCGCGCGCCGAAAACGTGACGCAGCGATGCGAACGCGCAAAGTAACGCATTTGCGGTTCCCAGGTGCGGTAGTCCCCGGCGAACTCATGAACGAAAACGACCGGCGTGCCGGTGCCGGCCTCTTCGAAATAAAGCTGGGTCCCGTCGCTGCTGGTGATCATCGGCATCGCGGCATCTCGCGTCGGTGTTGCGCCGGCAAATCTTGGCACTACGCGGCCTGCGAAAGCAATTCGACCTCGCTGGCGAGCGTCACCGGCTCGGGCAGCTCGGCCCCGGCCATGTCGTAACCCACGGCGCGCAACATGCCGGTGGCCGGAACCATGACGACCGCAAGCCGCGTATAGGGATTGAGCACCGGCGTGCGTAGCCAGTCGAAACCGCTCGACGAGACGGCGCCGTTCCATTGCTTGAGGGTTTCGCGCCGCGCGCGGCTATAGCCTGCGGCGTCGGCAAACGAGCTGACCAGAAAGCGGCGCATGCCGATGCGCCCCTCCCAACCCGGGCGGCTCGGCGTCCAATCATTGGCGGCGCAGGTATCATCCTCGCGGGTGACAAAGCCGTTCTCGGTCCGCTCGATCACGCAGCGTTCGTTCGCCGCGCAGCCGACCAGCGTGTAGATCACCGGACGCGCGACCGGCGTTTCTTCCAGCAAACGCCGCGCCGCGGCATAATCGCTACACTCCTCAAAAGTCCGGCGCAGAAGCTGATCCGGCGGCATCCGGTTGGCGGCCACCGACGCGCGCAGCGCATTCGCCGCGTAGTCGAAAGGACGAAGCCAGCGATGCCGCGTCCGCCGCCACATCGGCGCCTGGTTGAGCGCGGCGCCGAAGCGCCCGGGCGCCATGGCGGTGAGCACGCCCACATAGCCGGGCCAGGTGACGCTGACGAAATCCCCGCACCGGCCGCGCATGTGCGCGAGCTCGGTGTGGTGGCCGAGGCCGCGAAACGGCCAGTCCAGCGTGCGCGCCAGCCACGGCGCGCCGTCCTGCTCGCCGGCGCGGGCGGTGCAGCCCCATTGATACGAGGCATTGAGCAGCCACACCCCGGAAAAGCCGAGCGAGGCGGCAATCTGCGCAATTTCGGCAACGTAAGGTGAGCGGGAGCGGGTCAGCGAGCGATGCGACAGCCAGTCGAGAGCCGGCACGAACGGCCGCGCCGCTCGCGGGAAAAACGCGATGCAGGCGTCACGCAGCGCGCGGGCCCGCTCGGCGCTTTGGCGCGCATGCTGGGGCGGTCCGCCGTCGCGGACGTCGACAAGAGGGATGGCTTTCAACGGCGCCGTCATCGCAACGACATATACCCTTCCGGGGCCAACTCAATGCCGGCCTCGGGTTTCGCGTCCATGTCGCTAGCGCATCATTACGTCAAGGGCCGGGCGGATGCGCATGGAGGCGCTGCGATTATGGTTCTTGGCACCGGTTGCACCGGCTGGTTCATTGCGCCAATGAAGACGGCCCTCTGGGGAAAACAGGACAGCGTGCAGCCATGACCAACGGTAAAAGCCTTCCCAAACGCATCCTCGGCTCGTCGGGTGTCGCGGTGTCCGAAATTGGGCTCGGCTGCATGGGCATGTCGCCCGGGGTTTACGGCCCGGCCGACGAGGCCGAAGCCCTCGCGACGATCCGCGCCGCGGTCGATGCAGGGATCACGCTGATCGATACCGGCGACTTCTACGGCATGGGCCACAACGAGATGCTGATCCGCCGCGCGCTGGAAAACGTGCCGCGCTCGCAAGTGATTATTTCCGTGAAATTCGGGTCCATCCGCGATCCGGCCGGCCTGTTTATCGGCCATGACGGCCGACCGCAGTCGGTCAAGAATTTCCTGGCCTACTCGCTGCGGCGATTGGGCACCGATTACATCGACGTCTATCGCCCCGCCCGAGTCGATCCGCGGGTGCCGATCGAAGAGACGATCGGGGCGATCGCCGATATGGTCCGCGCCGGTTACGTCCGTCACATCGGGCTCTCCGAAGCCGGCGCGGAAACCATCCGGCGGGCGCACGCCGTCCATCCGATCGTCGATCTGCAGATCGAATACTCGCTCATGAGCCGCGGCATCGAGGCCGCGATCCTGCCGACGACGCGGCAACTCGGAATCAGCGTCACCGCCTACGGCGTGCTGTCACGCGGACTGTTGAGCGGACGTCCGCCGGCGCCCGAGACCAAAGGCGACATCCGCATCGTCCGCATGCCGCGTTACAAGGAAGGCAATCTCGAAAAGAATCTGCGCCTGGTCGAAGCGCTGCGTCAGGTCGGCAGCGCAACGGGTGCCACCCCGGCACAGCTTGCGATCGCCTGGGTGCTCTCGCGCGGCGCAGACATCATACCGGTGATGGGCGCCCGCCGCCGCGAGCAACTTGCCGAGACGCTGGGCGCGCTCGACCTCAAGCTCGACGCCGCCGATCTCGCGAAAATCGATGCCGCCGTACCGCCGAGCCTCACGGCCGGGGACCGCTACGACGCTCCACAGATGGCGCATCTCGACAGCGAGGCACACGCCTGATGCGTCATCCAAGACCCACCAACCGCGCCAACCGCGATCGGCCATAGACCCAGGGCATACTCCACCGCTCGAACAATCCAACGACGGCGAAGAACGCCATGCCGAACGCGCCCAGGACGACCAGCGATGCGAATACCCGCGTCGTGTTGAGCTGCGCCGTGTCCTGCGCCATCAGATAGCCGAGCCCCGCGCTGGCGCCGACCCATTCGCCGATGGTGGCGCCGATGACCGCGAGCGTGGTCGCGACTTTCAGGCCCCCGAAAATATTGGGTAGCGCCGCCGGGAACCGCAGCTTGGTGAAGATCTGGAATTCGTTGGCCTTGAGCGATTGAAAGAAGTTGATGAAAGCCGGTTCGATCGCCTGAAGTCCGGTCACGAAGCTGATCGTCAGCGGAAAGAACGCCACCAGCGCCGTGATGATGATGCGCGGTATCGAGTTGTAGCCGAACCATATCACCAGCAGCGGCGCGATCGCGATCACCGGGATCGTCTGCGACGCCACGACCAGCGGCAGTACGCCGCGTCTGAACGCGGCCGAATAGACGATCAGGACGCTGAGACAGAAGCCGACCACGCACGACAAAACATAGCCGGACATGATCTCGAACAGCGTGACGCCAAGCTGCGAAAAAATGATCTTGCGATCGAAATAGATTTCCGCAGCGATCTGGCTCGGCGCCGGCAGCACGTAGGCCGGCACGGCCAGAACGCGCACCAGCACTTCCCAAGCGACCAGGATTACCGCCGCAAGCATGAGCGGCGCCGCCACGACCCTGGCGCGCGACCAGGAATTGCGTGGACGGCCGGCGGTTGCTGCGGTCATCGTCATCACGATGGGATCGGCGCTTCGTGGAGCAGCGACAGCAAGGCCCGCTTCTGCGCTGCAAACGAGCTTGTGAGCGTGACGTCACGATGTCGTTCCGCGGGGAGATCGATGTCAACGACGCCGGCGATCCGCATCGGGCGCTGTGTCGCCACATAGACGCGATGTGAAAGAAACACCGCTTCGTCAGGATCGTGGGTGATGAGAATCATCGTGCGTTGAAACTCGCGCTGGATCCCGAGCAGCCATTCGTGCATCACCGCACGGGTCAGCGCGTCCAGTGCGCCGAACGGCTCGTCGAGCAGGATCACCGGCCGCTCGCACAGGATGGTACGCAGCAGCGCCGCACGCTGCCGCATGCCGCCCGACAGCGCCGCCGGATAGGCGTTTTCGAATCCCTCAAGACCAAAACGGCGCAGCAGCGCGCGGGCTTCGGCGCGTACCTGCGCCATCGGCTTGCCGGCGATTTCGGGCGCGAGCGTGACGTTCTCCAGCACCGTACGCCACGGCAACAGCAGATCGCGCTGCATCATGTAGGCGACGCTTCCCGGCCGCCCGACGATATCGGCGCCATCGAGCTTCACCTCGCCCTGATCCGGCAGCAGCAACCCGGCAATGATGTTGAACAGCGTCGACTTTCCGCAGCCGCTCGGCCCGATCAGGGAAACGAAATCTTTCGGCTGCAACGTGATGTCGACTTTGGCCAGCGCATCGACGGCCTTACCGCTGTCCGCAACATACGCATAGCGTAGGCCAGAGATGAGCAGCCGCGCGTTCGACATCTTACCGGAATTGCCGTCCTTCACACGAGTTCAAGGAAGCGCGCCGTCTCGCTTCAACATCAACAATGCAAGACTGCGCGTTTCAGAATCGCGCGTCAACTGCGGAAGCACCGGCGCATACGCCGATCATGCGCCGCCAGCAAAATATCAAAACGACCGGCATTCAAAACGGGAATAATGGCTAGTCAAATCCATTGACTCCGGCCTTTGCCGGCACGCCAGATATCGCAGGCTTAAACTGGGTTGGGCCGTGTTCGGACACCGAGGAGTTTACAGGATGTCTGCAGAAAAGTTGTGCACGAAGACCGTCGCTTGTGCAGTGTGGTTTGCCGTACTTTTCATGACCGCGGGCGCAAGCGAAGCGGCAGACAAGGTCAAGATGGCGCTTCTCACGGTGCCGCTGATCTGGGATGCCGGCGTGTTCGCGGCGGTTGACCACAAGTTCTTCGAAGCTGAAGGCATCGAAGTCGAGTTCGTATCCCCGGCCACGCCGGCCGACGGATTGAAACTTCTGGCCAGCGGCGGCGTGCAGTTCGCCACCGCGCATTCCACGGAAGTCATCAACGCGCGCAGCAAGGGTCTGCCGGTCGTTTCCATCGCGACCAACCATCAATACGGCATGGCCGGAATCATGATGCCGACCACGACCGGCGTTACCTCGATCAAGCAGCTCGAGGGCAAGACCCTCGGCATTACCGGCATTCCTTACAACCGGACAATGCTTGAATTTTGCCTGAGCGAAGCCGGCGTCGACCTGGGCAAGGTCAATATCGTCATCGTCGGGTTTGCTCCTATGCCGTTGCTGCTCAGCAAGCGGATCGACGGCCTCGGCGACGCGATCACGTGGTCGGAGCCGGCCATGTTCAACGTCCAGATCGGCAAGCCGGCCGGCGACCAATCGACATATAAATACTTTGCCTTCTATCAGAACGGGCTACCGCGCTACTACACGCTCGGCGTCGTCGCCTCGGAAGACACCGTGAACAAGAATCCGGAACTGGCGAAGCGCTTCCTGCGGGCCTGGGTCAAGGGACTGGATTGGGCGATCAATAACCAGAAGGCCGCGATCGAGAACATGCGAAAGCGTGTTCCCGAGATCAATGAACAGGAAGCCACGGCGAATTTCGCCGAGATTGCCCGCATCTCGCAGAGCCCCGATACCCAGGCTCATGGGCTCGGCTGGCAGGATCCGGCCGTGTGGGCGAAGCAGGAAGAGTTCATGCGCAACCACGGCGTGACCGCCAGCAAGGTCGACGTCAGTCAGGCGATGACCAACAGCCTGCTGCCTCCCAAATAACCTCTACACGGAACTCGGCCGCCGGCGCGGCGGCAGAGTTGGACAGCAACGTCCGATCCCCGCCGGTCCCGGCGGGGATTTCGCGCCGATCGACGACGTGATCTAAACCGGAAGGGCGAAGGGCCATTCGCCGCAAAGGATTTGCACATGCCGACTGAAGCGAACCGAATGCAGCGCGGAACCTATCTGATCAAGGGCGGCGCCGTGATCACGGTCGATCCCGCCATCGGCACCCTGCCGAAGGCAGATGTCCTGGTGCGCGACGGCGTCATCGTGTCAGTCGGTCCGACGCTCTCCGCCAACGATGCCGAAGTCATCGACGCGTCGCGCATGATCGTGATGCCCGGCATGATCGACACGCATTATCATATGTGGAGCACGCTCGGACGAAACTTCCTGTCCGATGGCGGCTTCGAATATTTTCCGGCGAAATGGGCGACCGCCGGTCTTTATGGCGTCGAGGACTTCTACAACAGCGTGAGCCTCGGCCTCGCCGAACTGGCGAACAGCGGCGTAACCACCGTCAACAATTGGTCGCACAACAACCGTTCGCCCCAGCACGTCGACGCCGAACTGGAAGCGCACCGCAATTCGCTGCTGCGCGCGCGTTATTCGATGGGCCACATCGACCGCATGCCGGTCGACGTCGTCAACACCTTCGAAGACCTCGACCGGGTGCAGCGCGAGTGGTTCGACGATAAATCGCGGCTCGATGGATTGGTTCATCTCGGCGTCAACCTGCGCGGCATGATCCAGAGCGACGCCAAGGTCTTTCACACCGAAATGCAGGACATGCTGAAGCGAAAGATCGCCGTCTGCATTCATGCGAGCCAATCGCAACCAAACTCCGATGACGCCGCCGACTACGAGAAACGCGGCTATCTCGGCCCTAAATTCCTCTTTTGCCACTACATCGCCGCTACAGACAGCGACCGCGCCGCGATGGCGCGGACCAAAACGCCGTTGAGCTTCTCGACCCACTCGGAACTACGCCTGGGCGAACACGGCGATCCGCGTTCCGCGTTGCTCAAGGCGCGCGCCGCGGGCGTCACGGTGACGCTATCGTCCGACGCCACCTCGATCGCTCCGCCCAACATGCTCGAGAACATGCGCTTTACATGGAACATGGGAATTCCCTGGAAGGGGCACGACACCGAGAACCTGCCGCCGGTCGGCTTTTACGAGGTCATCGAGATGGCCACGATCAACGGCGCGCGTGCGCTCGGGCTGGCCGACGTAACCGGATCGCTGACCCCCGGCAAACGGGCCGACCTGATCCTCATCAGGACGACCGACCTCAACATCGCTCCGCTCGCGCAGATCGAGACGACGGTGGTCATGTCGGCGACGCCCGCGAACGTCGATACGGTGATGGTGGACGGTCGCATACTCAAACGTCATGGCCAGCTTTTGCACCACGACGTGCCCGGCATTGTCGGACGAGCCGAGCAATCGGCGCTGCGCATCCGCAACGCCGCCGGAGGCGTGATAAAGCCGGTTTCGGCGGCGCCCGGAAATCCGGTCTACTCCGCGGCGTGTTGATGAGGGAGCGGTGCAGCCGCCTCTTTCCTACCTGGCGGCATGTTCCAAAGCATCGGCTGGCGCGATGAATCCTTTTGCTGCCCGGCTACCGGCGGAGGGCCGCGAAAGAACGCGGTTCCTGCGACCGCGCCGACACGCTACTATCGCAACCATGCCGGGTCATGAGCCACCTTGCGGAACAGCCCGATGACGAGAGAAACCAGCCGGATTTCACGCCAGCCAGGGAAGCCTGCCGCAGAATCCGTCCTTGCGCTTAACGGTCGCGGCGTCGCCGGCCGCGGCGTGGTCACGCCGTTTCTCGACAGAGCCCAGGCAAAAGACGGCATCCGAAACGCGCCGTCGTTTCTCTACAGCGAAGATAGACCGGGCGCGATCTTTGGCTTCTACCACATCGAGGCCCTGACGGCGCGCAGCAATCCCGAAGAACGGCAGGCCGGCCTGCATCGGCACCCGGATTTCGACCAGTTGCTGATTTTAGCCACCGGCACCTGCCTGTTCGAACACGACGGACAAAAGCGGGAGGTCGAGGCGCCGTGCTGCGTCTATACCCCGGCGAACGTCGTGCACCAGTTCTTTTACCCCCCGGACGCGACCGGCGTGGTCATCAGCGTTTCATCCGATTTCGTCGCCGGGCTTTCTTCGGCGGAACAGTCAGCGATCACGACGATGCTTCGTCTCGGCACCCAGCGCGTCATCAAATTCAGGACTGACGAGACCACCGCCGCTGCGCGGGCGCTGATTGATCTGACGCTCGAAAAATTCGCGTCACGCCATCCGCATCGTTGCGATATCGTGCGTTATCTGTTCGGTGGATTGTTGCTCGAGTTGGCCGCCGCGCTTGACGTGCCCAGTCACTGGGACACCCGGACCGTCAACGCCATCGATATATTCAGGCAATATCGCGACCTTATCCAGGAGACGATCGGCGCGATCGGTTTCAGCGACGACCCGCCGCCGGCCTCAAACACCGTCGAGTCGTTTGCGAGCCGCCTTTCGACGACGCCGTATGCGCTGAACGTCGCCTGTCAGAGCGTGTGCGGATGTTCCGCGCGCGACCTCATTCACACCGCGATACTGGAGCAGGCGACGCGGCTTCTCCTTTACACGACGCGGCCGGTGAAGGAGATTTCGTATCTTCTGGGGTATTCCCACGCCTCCCACTTCACGCGATTCTTCAAGCAGCGCCGCGCCGGCACAACTCCCGAAGCGTTCCGAAGCAACGCGCCGCGCGATAAATGGGTTGAATTGCCGTCGAACGGCTGACTGCTGACGCCCGACGATCGCGGCATCGAGGTTGCAAACCGCTGTACGGCGAGGAAAAACCCATGTCCGGCCCAACGCAGGACGGAACGATTATTCGGTGCTCTTGCGGCAAGGTCGAAGTCGAGCTCATCGGCGCACCGATCGCATGCGCCGCCTGCTATTGCCGGGACTGCGACGCGGGGGCGCGTCGAATAGAAGCTCTCCCGAACGCGGGCCCCGTCAGAGACGCCGACGGCGCGACGTCATACGTCCTGTACCGGAAAGATCGCGTCAGGTGCTCGAACGGAGCCCAGCTCCTGCAAGGCAGCAAGCTCAACGAAAAGTCCATAACCAACCGGGTCATCGCGACCTGTTGCAATTCCGCGATGTTCGTCAATTTCGATCGCGGCCCGCACTGGGTTTCGGTGTATCGAAACCGGCTTGAAGGACATGCCCCGCCGCTGCAAATGCGGATCAACACCAAGTTCCGTCAGTCGAACGATCCGCTTCCGAATGACGTGCCAGGCTACCCGACTTTTCCGCTGAGCCTTGCGGGGAAACTCATCGGTTCGCGGATCGCGATGCTGTTCGGTTGATGAGCCCTCGACCGTCGCGCTGCGCTCGCCTCATGTCTCCCGTTTCAGAACCGTTACGGTAAACGAACATCGTTTTGCGAAGCCGAGCTTTCGATAGAGCGCGATAGCTTTCAAGTTGTCGTCGAAGACGTGCAGGAACGGAATTTCGTCGCGATCCAGTATCCGGCGCATCAGGGTGTTGACGAGCAGCGTCGAATATCCGCGCCCGCGGCGATCCGGATGCGAACAAACCGCAGAGATTTCCGTGTAACCATCGAACCTCAGCCGCTCGCCCGCCATGGCGACCAGCCGTCCGCCGTCGCGGATGCCGATATACGATCCAAGCTCGATCGTCCGGGGCGCGAACGGCCCCGGTTTTGTCAAATCGGCAAGGTGCATCATCTCCGGAACGTCGGCCGCCGCAAGTTCGTCAACCGCACCGGCGACGGGTGCTGCTTCGCTCCCCTCATAGACCATCTGGTCCACGAACTTGTGCATCACGACGCTCAAGTCTCGCGTCGCGCCGACCGGCTCGGCGCTGAAAACCCCGACGATATCGCCCGGCGGCAGAAGGCCGGCCAAATCCTGGAGGCTGGCATCCGAAACCTCGCGAACGGCCGACATCGGCGAGACATCGGGCGGGTAACGCCGCGCCAAGCCGTTACCCAGCGCGATACCGGCATGCCGCGTGGTCAGGGCCGACCAGGTCGGCCGTTCGAGCTGCGCGGGATCACCGTCTATGCGCGGCGTTTGCGTCTTCATCGGTCGTCCCTGGAATGGCGGCGCCGCGCGACGCAACGCCGCCTGGCGTTGCACCGCTAAGCCACTTCCAGCATCTGTTGCACCTTCGGCCACGGATCTGGCTCGAGATTCTTGAAGGGCGCCCAGTCGGCGTCCTGCATGCGATCAAAGATCGCGGTCTTGACGGACGGCCGCTCTCTTACCCGCGCCCACCAAGCGCCGATCGCCGGATATTGCCGCCACATCGCCCCGAGTTTAAGGAGTTCAAGGCGCAGAACGTAAGGGATCACCGCGCAGTCGGCATTGGTGAAGGTCTCGCCCGCGAGGTATGGCCCGCGCGCGAGATCTTCGGCCATCCAGGAAATCATCTTCTGGTGCTGATGGAGCGCGTCGATCGCGAACTCCGAATCAAGACCGTGCTCGATCACGCTGCGCTTGTACTCGGCCCGGCGCTTGAGCGGCGCCTTGTTGATCTCGGCGAGCCATTGCTCGCGCGGCATCTTGAGGAATCTCTGCCGGAACGCCGTGGCAAAGGTGAGGATCGTGCATGAATTGTGCACATATTCGTCGATCAGCTTGTTGTAGAGGCGGACGCGATGGCGCGCGACCGGGGTCTTTGGCATCAGCGGCGGATTCGGGAACGCGTCGTCGATGTAATAAAGGATCAGGGAGGACTCGGTAATGACGTTGCCGTCGTGCACCAGCGTCGGCACCACGCCGTTCGGGTTGAGCTTCATATAGGCCGGATCGTTCTGGTCCCCGTGCAGCGTGAGCAGATGCTCCTTCACCACCTCGCCCTTTTCCTTGAGCGCGATGCGCACCTTCTGGGCGCAGACCGAATTGACGTTGTGGTAGAGTTCCAGCACTTCTTTCCTCCCAGTTTCGAATGATTGAGCCTGTTGGCGCCACTATGACATTTTCGCACGTCATGTGGCGCGCCACTTCGGTCGAAATCGCGGGCGCGGACCTGCCAAGCGGCAGGCGCGGGGCTGCGCTACCCGCCCGGAGCCGCGGGCTTGGAGCGGCAATGCCAAGCCCTCTGCCGACGGGCGGCCCAACCGCGCCGGAGCAAAAACCCGTTTCTCGTGCCTTCCGCAAGACGGGCTTCGGCCAATTCCCGTCATGTACTGATATTCCGGGTGCGCTATAGTGGATCGTCGCGTTGCCCGCGACCGGTTACGATCTCATTTTTCAACGAAAACTGCGCATTCAAATTTCAACCGGGAGACGAACAATGAGCATGTCACTTGACGCTGCCGCCCAGGTCATGCGCGAGGCGATGCGGGAGACGGTTAGACGGCATTCGCTTTGGTATTTGATCCAGGGCGCGCTGATGGTTATCGGCGGAATTCTCGCGCTGATCTATCCATTCTTTTCGTCGGTCGCGGTTATCGTTTTCCTGGGCTGGTTGCTGATTATCAGTGGGATAGTGCAAGGCATCGGCCTGATCGACGCGCGCAACGTTCCCCATTTCTGGCTTCAGCTCCTCTCGGTCGTCCTGTCGGTGATCATCGGCATTCTGTTTCTCAGGAATCCCGGACAGGGCCTCGTTACCGTCACACTGCTTCTGATCGTCTTCCTGATGATGGAAGGCATCTCGAAGATAATTTTCGCGCTTACGATACGGCCGTTTCCGAACTGGGGCTGGGTTCTGGCCAGCGGCATTATCGGAATATTGCTGTCGGTCTATCTGTGGAACAATCTTCCGGTAACCGCGATCTGGTTGCTCGGCGTGTTGCTCGGCATCCAGCTCATCAGCGAAGGGATCGCCATCGGCTATCTGGCGTGGCAGGTGCGCCGGGCTTGACCGGGCCTCGAAGCGGGCACTCGCAAGCCTCCTGGAAGAAGTCGCCTAGAAGGAACCGAAAGCGCTTCCCAGGACGATGACCGCGGCGAGCCCGATCAGGGCGCCGACGATCGCGACCATGACGATGTCGAAATAGCTTTCGCCGTGGGTGGCGCCGCAGACGGCGAGCAGCGTCACCACGGCGCCGTTGTGCGGCAGGCTGTCGAGCGTGCCGGCGCCGATCACTGCGACGCGGTGCATCAGCGCCGGATCGATGCCCTGCTCCGCCGCCAGTTGCATATAGGCGTCGCCCAGTGCGTCGAGAGCGATCGTCAGTCCACCGGACGCCGACCCGGTGAGCGACGCGAGCACGTTGGTCGCCACCGCCAGCGAAACCAGCGGGCCGCCATCGATCGAGAGCACCCAGTCGCGAACCACGGCGAAGGCGGGCAAAGCGGCAACGACCGAGCCGAAGCCGACGAGGCTGGCGACGCTCAGAACCGGAAGGGCGGACGCATTGAGCCCTGCGTCCACGCTCGCGCGCAATTCGGGCAGACGCCGATAATTAATGGCGACGACGACCACGATGGCCGCCGCAAGCGCCGTGACGACAGCCCACACGCCACCAACCGCGGACAACGACGTTGAGCCCCAGGCCGGATCGGCAAGGTAGGAAGCATCGAGGCCGGGCAGGACGAACAGCGACATCAGGAGATTGACGCCGACGACGATGCCGAGCGGCAGGAAAGCAAGCGCGACCGGTGGAGCGGCATCGCTCTGATGACCGTGACGAATCTCGGGCGGATCGAAGCTGCCGGACGTCGTTGCGCGCTCGCGGACAAGCTCATTCTCTGGCGCGTCGACGGCAAAGTCCGCAGCCGGTCCATAACCCTCGCCCTTCCTCCGCGCCGAAGCCTCGGCCCGGCCGAGCCACCAAAGGCCGAAGCCCAGCATGATAAGCGAGGCGACGATGCCGAGACCCGGCGCGGCGAACGGCGTCGTGCCGAAGAACGGCATCGGGATCGCGTTCTGAATGGAGGGCGTTCCCGGCAGCGCCGACATGGTGAAGGTCGAGGTGCCGAGCACGATCGCCGCCGGCATGAGACGGCGCGGAATCTCCGCCATGCGAAACAGCGCGTGCGCCATCGGCGCCAGCACGAAGAATGCGACGAACAGGCTAACCCCACCGTAGGTGACCACGGCGCCGGCCAGAACCACCGAAAGCACCGCCCGTCGCGGACCAAGTCGTTCCGTCATGAAACTGGCGATGGCCGACACCGAGCCGCTGTCCTCCATGAGCTTGCCGAACAGCGCGCCGAGCAGAAAGATCGGGAAGAACTGCATGATGAAGCGCGCGGCGCTCCCCATGAAGGTTTGCGTCCAGTGCGCGAGCAGCGGCTCCCCCGCAAGCGCCGCGGCGAGGATCGCCGCCGCCGGAGCGAGCAGAAGGACGCTCCAGCCCCGATAAGCGAGCCAGATCAGTAGCGCGAGAGCGATGAGAATGCCGAGGAGTCCCATCCGTCAGATCTGCTCCGACAGCTCATCGATATCCAAGGTCGAGTGGCGCCCGAGACTGGACGCGTGCGTCTCCAAAAACGCCTGCGCGGACCGTCGCCCCTCGTCGTGCAGCAGGGTGAAGAATTCCCATTCCGCGTTGAGCTTGGACGAGGCGCCGAGCTCCGTGAGCATGTCGCTCGCGATGCGGTGAATCCGCATGCCCGCCCACAGGGCGCCCTCACTGTCGCCCGGATCGGCAACCTTCCGAAGCACCGCGATCATTCGCAGTTCCTTGAGGAGCACGGAATTGAAGGATACTTCATTCAGCCGGTTGAGAATCTCGGACGCGGAGCGCGGCGACCTTTCGCGCTCGACCGGATTGATCTGAACGAGAATCGTGTCGTGCGATTTGCACTCGCGAACCAGAGGCGTGATTGTGGGATTGCCGGAATAGCCGCCGTCCCAGTAAGGATCGCCGTCGATCTCGATGGCCTGGAACAAGGTCGGCAGGCAGGCGGAGGCAAGCAAAACGTCCGGCGTCACCGTGCTGTTCTTGAACACGTGGGCCCGGCCGGTACGAACATTGGTGGCGGTGACGAAGAGTTTCGTCGGCGCCCGGGCCAGCCGCTCAAAATCGACGAGTTCGGCCAGGATTGCGCGCAGCGGGTTGTTACCCATCGGGTTGAGGTCGTAGGGCGAGAGCACCCGCGACATGAGATCCATCGCGACATACATGGGCGAGGAGTCCAGGGTCCACCGGCCGAGAATGACGTCGAGCGGTCCACGCCGGAAAGGACTAAAGCGAGCCGCCTCCGAAACGCGGCGCCAGAAATTCGCCAGGGCGGTCCGCGCGCCCTCGGCCCCGCCCTTGGCATGACCATCGACAAGCACGGCCGCGTTCATCGCGCCGGCGGACGTTCCTGAAATACCGTCAATCGTCAGCCACGGCTCTTCGAGAAGCCGGTCCAGCACGCCCCAGGTAAAAGCGCCGTGGGATCCACCACCCTGAAGCGCCAGATCGACAAGGATCGGATCGCAATTCATTGCCGTCACGCAACCGGACGAGATCTGGAGCCCCGCACCGACTTTCGCAGCACGGCATACAGACTGCCGCCTGTTACCGCACCCAGGATGTAGATGACCGCGGTGAGAACGGCCAGCGGCGCGCGAACGCTAAAGCCGAGGAAGGACATCGTGACCGTACCGAGGTTTTGGGCGGCAAAAAGGACGACGGCCGCCGCGAACAGAACCACGATAATCAGATACACCCAGCGCATGACAGCCTCATTTGCAAAAGTGGAAGGCTGGACCGCGACAAAAGCGGACCTCGTCACAATCCTGACGCTCATCTACACGATCGCGCACGACATCAGAAGTTCGAGCCGGGTCTGCTTTGTCGTCAAAGGGTCACCGTAGCGTACCCACCCGCTTTTCGAAAATGAGCGAAAGATTATCGCGTCCACCCGCTCGGCTGAGTTCCGTTCTTTGTTTCATGCTCACTGGGCCCGGGGAACATGAATGCACATTCATATTAAGGCTCGTCGGCAAAGGCCCAGGGACTGCACGGCCTTGGGATAAACTTACAAGCGACGCGCGTGGCAAAGAGGAAAAATTGCGAGTTGGGGATTTTTCGCCGTCCCGTGCCTTTCTCGGCGTGATCGCATCTCTGCTGTCTGAACGTGAATACGCATCTCAAAACAAGCTTGGAGGACTAGGAATATACGCAATTGGCTTTCGATCGTCGCAGGAGCCATGATTTTGTCCGCTGCTTTTCTCTCGCATCCCGCTCAAGCGACTGTGCCGGCAGGTCCCCGCGGGAATCCGGACGGCCGTCGAGGCTACCGGCCCGGTTGAGACTGTCGCGTGTTACAATTGTTATGTCTGCAGCCGCGTGACCGGCAAGTGCGTGTGGCGTCACATCTGCAACACGCCGTCGCGAACGAATCCGCAATAAGGACGATTGATTGCAAGGCGGGCCTGCGATGCGGCCCCGCCTCGATCGCCGCGGCTGTGGGTTCCCCAGCGCTTGGCCGGTGCATCAAGCGAGCCAGCGCCGGCGGCGGCGGTAATGCTTGACGGCCAGATAATCGACGCCGTGATGGCCGCCAAGGTACGCGGCCTGAACGTCCGGATTGGATTTCACGACGTCGGCGGCGCCGCTCATGACGACCCGGCCGCTTTCCATCAGATAGGCATGCCGGACGATATCGAGCGCCATGGCGGCATTCTGCTCGACCAGTAATACGGCGACCCGGCTTTCCCGATTGATGCGCTTGATGATGTCGACGATCTCGTCGACCAGCATGGGTGCGAGCCCAAGACTCGGCTCGTCGAGCAGCAACAATTTCGGCTCGGTCATCAGCGCGCGCCCGATCGCCAGCATCTGCTGTTCGCCGCCGGAGAGATAGCCGGCCTGGGCGCCGGCGCGCTCGGCCAGGCGGGGAAACCACGCGAACGTCCGTTCAACGAGTTCGTTGATGTGTCGGCGATCGCGGTGCATCGAGGTCGCGGCGAGAAGGTTCTCCCGCGGCGTCAGATGCACAAACACGCGCCGGCCTTCGAGCACGTGAGCGAGGCCCAGTCGCACCCGGTCAGGCGGGTCGAGCGTGAGAAGATTCTTTCCGGCGAAGGTGATTTCCCCCTTCGTCACCTCGCCGCGCTCCGGCCGCAGCAGGCCGCTGATGGCCTTGAGCGTCGTGCTCTTGCCCGCGCCGTTCGCGCCGAGGAGGGCCACGAGGCCCCCCTCGGGCACGTCGATGGAAACGCTTTTGACCGCGAGAAACACGCGGTCATATGCCACCTCGATATTGTTGAGGCTGAGCAGCATTTCCCGCGCCGGACTTATTTGCCGCTGGTCTTGAACGCTTCCGCAGACTTGCGGATTTCAGCCCAGACGACGTCCTGATTGGCCGAGAACCAATCCGTTTGCGGAACGAACTTCGTTCCATCCCATCGCGCGATCCGGCCCTTGCCGCCGCCCTGATGGTCTTCCTTGGTGACCGTCATCGCCGGCAGCAGACCTTCCGCGGTGAAATCGGTGATGGAGGTCAAGCCCTCGTTAAGCCAAGGACCAGTGATGGGGCCGTTGGGCGCTTTCGCGAAGGCGACGCGGACGCCTTCCGCCATGATCGCACCCATCATCACGCCGTAATTGTAATAGGCGGTCCCGATCTTTGCTTCCGGCCCCGCCCCGAGACCTTTGCCGGTAATTTCTTTGAGAATGTCGGCAATGATCTTCGGGCTGCGCCCGCTGGCACAAGGCTCGAACTTGAGAACGCCCTTGGCGGCATCCTTGCCGACGACGTCCATATCGGACTCGGAAATCCAGACGCTCGAGGACAGGCGATCGATCGGGATGCCGTTTCTGATCGCCTCGCTCAACGCCGTGGTCTGGCCGACGCCCGCACCCCAGAACACAACCCAATCCGGCTTGGCGCGCCGGACTTGCGGCCAGATCGCGGACTGGTCGTTGCCAGGCGGCGTGTAGGGGAAATTCTCGAACGTGTAACCGAGCTTCTGGCTGAGCGCCTGGAAGATCGGGATCGGTTCTTTCCCGAACGGCGTGTCGATGTGAACCAGCACGATCTTCTTACCGCTGAGATCCTTGTCCTGCTGGCGGAAGAAATCGACGATCAGGCCGGCCTGCGTCCAATAGTTCGGCGACAGCGGCATCACGTAGGGGAACACCGAGCCGTCGGCGGCGTCGCTGCGGCCGGAGAACGCCGTCACGAGATTGATCTTGTCCTCCATAGCCCGCGACACCAGCGCGCGGGCAACCGGCGTCGACAGCGGATCGACCAGCACCATGCCCTCGCGCTTGAGCCGTTCGTAGGCTTCGATCGCCCGCGGCAGATCGTTGGCGTGATCGCTGACGTCGGCGAAGATCGTGTAGCCGTTGATGCCGCCGCGTCCGTTGATGAGGCTGAAATAGTCGCGCTGGCCCTGGCTGTATTCCGCTGTCACGAACGTATAGATTTTCGTGAAATCCTGCGGCATTCCAAAACGGATGATTTTATCATCCGCGGCGCCGGCCGGACGCAGCCCGATCAGGGCGGTGGCCGCGGTGCTGGCGACGAAGCTACGCCGTGTCAGTTTCATTTTCGTCCTCCCTTGTTGCCGGCTTCCAAGTCCGCCGCCGGCGGCGGCTGTTTCACCGCCTGGCCGTACGGAACGGCCAGACCAGAAAGTAATTGCGCACATTGTCGTAGATCTTGGCGAGGCCCAATGGCTCGACGACCAGGAACGCGATGATAAGCGCACCGTAGAGCATCAGCGGCAGGTGAGCACGCAGGTCCGCGCCGATCGTGATGCCAAGCCGGGTTGCGGCAAATCCAACAAAATTGTTCAGCACGATCGGTGCGAACAATACCAGGCCCGCGCCGAAGAAGCTGCCAAGCACGCTGCCAAGTCCGCCCACGATCACCATGGCGAGAATCTGGATCGACAGGTCGATGTGAAACTGATCCGGCGAAATACTGCGCAGGTAGCAAACGACCAGCACCGATCCAACGACACCGCCAATGAACGAACTCGTCCAAAACGCCAGCAGCTTGTATTTGAAGGTGTCGATGCCGATGATTTCCGCCGCATAGTCCTTTTCACGTATCGCCGCCAGCGCACGCCCGAACGCCGTGCGCCCGACATTGAGCATGAATAGGGCGATAACGGCGCAGACCAGTAGCGCCATGTAATAGGTGCGCAAGTCGCCTTCGATTGGCACGCCTAGGAACCGCACCGGAGGAACCTCGATGGTTGCCTGCCCGCCGCCGCTGACGCCGGGGATATGGGTGATGGCGAAGTCGACGATGTACTGCATCGCGATCGTCGCCATGGCGAGGTAGAGGGCTTTGACGCGCAGCGCCGCGATACCGAAGACCGAACCGATCAACGCGCTGGCCAGCCCGCCGGCCAGCATCGCCAGTTCCAGCGGCGCGCCGGTGCGAACAAGATGGACGCTCGTATAGGCGCCGATCGCCATCACCGCACCGTAGCCGAGGTGGATCTGGCCGGCGTTTCCCATCAGGAGATTGAGGCCAAGCGCCGCCGACGACCAGATCAGCCAGGGCAGCAGATACGCGACCAGGTAAAGCCGGTCGACGATGAACGGAGCAGCGAGCAGCAGCGCGACCACGGTCGCCACCAGCAGCCGGTCGAATGGCAGCGGCCAGAGCTGGCGCTCATGACGGTAGTCGGTGTGGCGGATGCCCGCGCGCCGGTAGAACATCACACCCTCTCGATCTGTTCGTGCCCGAACAGGCCATAGGGGCGGACCATCAGCGTGACCATGATGATGACGGAGGCGACGATATCGCGCGTGCCGCCACCAACGAAAGGATCGAGGATGCCGGTGGCCAGGCTCTCGCATACACCGACGATAACGGACGCGAGCAGGACGCCGGGAATACTGTCGAGGCCGCCGAGAATGGCGATGGCTAGCGCCTTCATCAGCAACAACGACAGGCTCCAATCGACTCCCTGCATGCTGCCCCAGAGCACGCCCGCAAACGTCGCCGCAACCGCCGAGAGTCCCCACGCGATGGCGATCGCGCGTTCGACGCGGATACCGACCGACCACGATGCGCCTTGGTCGTCGGACACTGCCCGCATGATGATGCCAGTGCGCGAATTGAACAGCACGATCGCCGCCACGATCAGCGCCGCCGAAACTCCGCCGCCGATCAGATAAGCGCGGTTGATCAGCATGTCGCCGAGAAAGACCGGCGCCTGCGGGATACCCAGGCTCAGCCGCTTGACCGCCGAACCAAGCAAGCCCGGGACCGCGCCGCGCAACAACAGCTCGATCCCGAACGAGAGCATGACGACCATGATGACGGGCTGCCCGACCATGCGCCGCAGCACCGTTCGCTCCACCAGCACGCCAAAGAAAAACATGACGATGACGGCCGCCGCGATCGCAAGCCACATCGGCAGCCCGACCCCGGTGGCGAAGAGCCAGGTCACGTAGCCCCCCATCATCGCGATTGCGCCCTGGGCGAAATTGGCGGTGCCGGAGGTCTTGTAGATGAGCACAATGCCCAGCGCGACGAGGCCGTACATGGCGCCGACCAGGGCGCCGGTCAAAGCAAGCTCTCCTAACAGGCCGAAGTCCACGGCTAGGCTACCTCGCAGATCGAAAGAGTCCGGCTGATCGTGCCGGTTTGTCCGCTCTCGTAGGTGATGCGTGTGTTCTCGACGATCGATTTCGCACCGGAATACAGCGCCGTAATCAGCGAAGCGTAGCGCTCCTCGATGACATTGCGGCGCAGTTTGCGGGTTCTGGTGATCTCTCCGTCGTCCGGATCGAAGTCCTTGTGCAGGTTGACGAAGCGGTGGATGCGCAGCGGCACCGGCAAGCTTTCGTTCACGTGCCGCAGCACCGAGGCGACAAGGCCGTTAACCTCCGCCTTTTGCGACAGATCGGCATAAGACGTGAACGAGATGCCGTGCTCCTCGGCCCAATGCCCCACCGCCTCGAGGTCGATGCAGGCGATCGCCGTCAGTTCGTCCCGCCCAGCCCCGACAACGGCGACGTTGCGGACGTACGGACTGAATTTGATCCGGTTCTCGATATAGTTCGGAATGAAGCGCTCGCCGGCACGCGTACGAACGACTTCGCTGACGCGTCCGAGCACGACCAATTGTCCATCCGGCTCCATGTAGCCAGCGTCACCGGTATGCAACCAGCCGTCGACGATCGCCCTGCGGGTCGCTTCGGGATCGCCGAAATAACCATCGATCGTGGAGCCGGAGCGGACCAGAATTTCTCCGCTGTCGTCGATCCTCACTTCGACGCCCGGCATCGGCTTGCCGACACTGTGCAGCGCAACCTGTCCTTCTGGCTGCGCGGCGGTCAGGGCCGCAGTCTCGGTCTGGCCGTAGAACTGCCGGAGATCGATGCCAAGCGCGCGAAAGAACAGAAACGTGTCCTCGCCCATGGCTTCGCCCCCGGTATAGGCCCGCCGGGTGTGCGTCATGCCGAGAAAATCCTTGATCGGCCCGAACACTAGGATTTCGCCAAACAAGCCGATGAGCCGGTCGGCCGCGGTCGGCGCTTTGCCCGCGAGCTTGCGGCGCTCCCGCTCGATCGCGCGCGGCATGAAATAGTCGAACAGCCTGCGCTTGAGCGGCGTCGAATCGGCCATGCCGATCTGAATGCGGGTCAGTATGTTGTCCCATGCCCGCGGTGCAGCCAGATAAATGGTCGGCGCGACCTCCCGAATGTCGCGCAGCACCGTTTCCTGCCGTTCGGGAATGTGAGTGGTGAATTGCAGGGCCGTTCCGGCGCCGACCGTGAAGACGAGATCCCCGACCCATGCCATCGGCAGGTAGGCGTAGTGGTCTTCGTGCTCTTTGAAATAGCCGCCGGCGAATGCGTTGTTGACCCCGGCCAGGATATTACGGTGCCGCAACGGCACCCCCTTCGGCATCCCGGTCGTGCCCGACGAGTGCAGCAGCACCGCGATATCGTCGGCGCGTGCGCGCCCAACGAGATCGGCCGCAAGAGCCGGATCGGCGTCAAGCAGCGCACGGCCGCGTGCGGTCGCCGCGTCGAGCGACAGAAGCCCTTCAGCGCGATAGGCCGACATGCCACGCGGATCGTCGTACAGGATGGCAGTCGGCCGTCCGATCCGTTCACGCAGCTCCAGCAGTTTGTCGACCTGCTCCTGGTCCTCGGCAACCGCGATGCGTGGTTCGCCGTGCCGCGTGTAGGCGGTGAGTTCATCCGGCGGAACGTCGGGAAAAACCGGAGAGGGAAAGGCGCGAAGCGCCATAGCGGCGAGCGTGGCGGTGTAGAGACGGGTGCGGTTG
Organism: uncultured Alphaproteobacteria bacterium; assembly: GCA_963850245.1. Classification (GTDB taxonomy): domain Bacteria; phylum Pseudomonadota; class Alphaproteobacteria; order Rhizobiales; family Xanthobacteraceae; genus BOG-931. Next base: position 280,024 of record CAWKLA010000014.1, read on the forward strand.
TCGCCGATGACCGTGAGTGCCTGACCGGGGCAAAGACCCAATTCCTCGAGCGCAGCCGCGAGCGCGAGAACCTCGGCGAAAATGTCGGCCCAGTTTCGCTCCTGCCACACACCGCGGTCGCGCTCCCGGAACGCGGGACGCTTGCCGGATTGTGCTGCGTTGCGCGCCAACGCCGCAATCAGCGTCGCCGGCCGGCCGTCATCCGTGATCGGCCACGACGCAACGAGCGGAAAGCGCTGCGGCATGTTCATGACGCCGCCTCCGCGCGCCGCGCCGCGGCGCGCTGGCCCAGATAAGCTTCGACGACGCGCGGGTCGGCGATTGTCTGCTCCGGCTCGCCCTCGGCGATGTTTTCCCCGTAGCTCAGAACCAGCACCCGGTCGCTCAACGCCGTCACCACGTCCATGTGATGCTCGATCAGGAGGATCGTGGTGTTGCGCTCTTCGCGGGCGTCGAGAATGAAACGGGCGATGTATTCCTTCTCTTCCTGGTTCATGCCAGCCATCGGCTCGTCGAGGATCAGCAGCGTCGGTTCAGCGGCAAGCGCGCGCGCCAGTTCGACGCGCTTTTGCATGCCGAGCGGAATGACCTCCACAGGCTCGTCGCGAATGTCCTGGATTTGCATGAAATCGATCAGCTCTTCGACGACGCGGCGATTGGCCTCTTCCTTGCGCAAGGCCCAGACCCAGTAGAACAGGCTCGCCAGCGCGCTCGCCCCCATATGCACGTGGCGACCGAGCAGGATGTTTTCGAGCACGGTCATGCCACGAAACAGAGCAAGATTTTGGAACGTGCGGGCGACGCCCAGTGCGGCAATACGGTGCGGCTTGAGGCCGATGACCTCTTGGCCAAACAGGTTCACGCTGCCGGAGCGCGGCCGGTAAAATCCGGTGATGACGTTCACCATGCTGGTCTTGCCGCTGCCGTTGGGACCGACCAGCCCAAAGATTTGCCCCTTGGCGATCTCCAACGAAACACCTTTGAGCGCGCGCAGACCGCCGAAGGCCAATTCAATGTCGCGGCAGCGCAGAATGCTGTCGGCCGTGTCTCGCGCTGGCGGATGGGTCATGGCGTCTTTGCTCACATCCGGAACACGCCGTAATGCGGCTGATCGATCGGCGCATTGAGCGCGGCGCTGATCGCGATCGCAAGGGCGTTGCGGGTGTCGGGCGGGTCCAGAATGCCGTCATCCCACAATTGCGACGTCGAATAATAGGCGCCGGATTGGCGGCGGTACTCCTCCAGGATCGGTTCGCGGATAGCAGCGATTTCTGCGGCAGAAAGACTGCGCCCCTCGCGCGACAGCTGGCGGATTTTGATGTCGGCCAGAACATTGGCGGCCTGCTCCGCGCCCATGACGGAGATCTGGCTCTGCGGCCACATGAACAGGAAACGCGGATCGAAGGCCCGCCCCGCCATGCCGTAATTGCCGGCGCCGAACGAGCCGTGACAGATCACGGTGATCTTCGGCACTTCCGATCCCGAGACCGCCATGATCATCTTGGCCCCGTCCTTGGTGATGCCGCGATGCTCGTAATCGCGGCCGACCATGTAACCGGTGATATTCTGGAGGAACAGCATCGGCACGCGGCTTTGGTTGCACAATTGCATGAAGTGCGCGCCCTTGAGCGAGCTGTCGTTGAACAAGACCCCGTTGTTGCCAAGGATACCGACCTTGAAGCCCCAGATGTGGGCAAACCCGCAGATCAGGGTGGTGCCGTAAGCCGGCTGATATTCGTGAAAGCGGCTGCCGTCGACCAGCCGCGCGATCACCTCGCGAACGTCGAACTGAACCTTGATGTCGCGCGGAATGACCCCGTAAAGCTCTTCCGGATCGTAGTAAGGCGGCTCCGGCGCGATCCGTTCGACGTCGAGCTTGGTGGGTCGCGGCGTTTGCGCTACCAGTTCACGTGCGATCGCGATCGCCTGTTCCTCGCTCGTTGCCGGATAGTCCGCGGTGCCGGAGATGCGCGTATGCACGTCGGCGCCGCCCAATTCTTCTACCGTCACGTCCTCGCCGGTGGCCGCCTTCACCAACGGCGGCCCACCCAGGAAAATGGCGCCGGTGCCGCGAACGATCACGTTGTATTCGCTCAGCGCCGGCACGTAAGCGCCGCCCGCCGTGCAATGGCCGAGCACGATGGCAACCTGCGGAACGCCCATCTTCGAGAGGATCGACTGGTTGCGGAAAATGCGCCCGGCGAGATAGCGATCGGCAAAGATATCGGCCTGGAGCGGGAGAAAGCCGCCCGCGCTGTCGCACAGATGAACCACCGGCAGCCGGTTCTCGATTGCGATATCGAGCGTGCGGACGATCTTCTTCACCGACAGCGGGTACCAGGCCCCGCCCTTCACGCTCGCGTCGTCGGCATGGATGATGATTTCGCGACCCTGGACGATACCGATGCCGCTGACGATGCCGGCGCCGGGCACTTCACCACCGTATTCGCTGTTTGCAGCAAGCGTGGAGAGTTCAAGAAACGGCGTGCCCGGATCGAGCAGAAGCTCGATGCGGTCGCGCACGAACATCTTGTTCTGCCGCGACAAGCGCTCCAGATCGCGCGCCGGCCGCTCGCGGCGGGCCGCTTGCTGGCGCTCCCTGAGCGTATCGGCCAAGCCGCGATTATGAGCGCGGTTGAGCCTGAATTCCTCCGACGCAACGTCGATGCGGCTTTCGATTCGTCGCATCGTCAGGCCCCCGCCTGCGGGGCAAGCGTCAGCAACGGAGCGCCGCGCTGAAATGCCTGCCCGACTTCCACATGCACGGCGGCGATGGCCCCTTCCCGCCAGGCCTTGACGGCGGTTTCAAGCTTCATGCTCTCGATCACAATGAGCGTATCGCCGGGCGAAACGCTTTGGCCTTCGGCGACATGAACCGCAATGACCACGCCGGGCATCGGCGCTTCGGCGATATCGTCTGCGCCGCCGGCCGCGTGGCTCGCGTAGCGCTGCGCCGGATCGAGGTAGCGAAGCGTGAAGGTGGCTCCATCGATGTGGACGTGAACGAAATCGCCATCAGTCGCCACGAGGATGCTGGAGGTCTGTGCGCCGACGCGCAGCAGTTGCTCCGCGCCCTTGGTGGGCGTAAGCGCGACAGGCACCGTGTGCTCCCCGACATGGAGCGCATAGGCTTCGCCGTGGCGCGACAGCCATGCTTCGTGCTCTTTGTCCTCGATGACGAAAACGTGCCGCATCAGGATGCCGCCAGTGCCAGGCTGGCCGGCTTTTCGCAGGCAGCCCGGTATTCACGCGCGAGACGTTCGACAAGTTCGGCGACGCTTGGCACGTCGTGAATGGTGGCGATGCCGTGCCCTGCGCTCCAGATGTCCTTCCAGGTCCTCGCCTCGGAATTGGCAAGCCCGCTCATGTCCGGGGCTTTTTTCGGCAATGTTTCCGGATCGATGCCGTACCGCGTGATCGACGGCAGCAGAAAGTTGGCGAACACGCCCGAGAACCGGTCGGAGTAGATGATGTCCTTGACGCCGCAATCGACGATCATCTGCTTGTAGGCTTCCTGCGCTTGCAACTCCCGCGTCGCAATGAAGCGCGTTCCCATATAGGCCAGGTCGGCACCGAGGACCTCGGCGGCGCGAACCTGATGGCCGTCGCTGATGCTGCCGCCCAGCACCAGGCAGCCGTCCCAAAATTCGCGAACCTCACGCACCAGCGAGAAGGCGCTCTGGTTCGACGCGTGGCCGCCGGCGCCGCCGCCAACGCAGATAAGACCGTCGGCGCCGGACTCGATGGCCTTGCGCGCGTGGACCGCGTTGATGACGTCGCACAAAACGATGCCGCCGTAGCCGTGCACCGCCTCGACCGTGCGGCGCGGATCGCCAAGGCATGTAATGACCACCGGCACCTTGTGCGTAACGATGATCTCGAGGTCCGGTTCGTAGCGCGGATTGGTGCGATGTACGATGAGATTGACGGCGTGCGGCGCCACCGTGGCCTGCGGATTCAACTCTTTGTACGCGCGCACATCGCCCGCGATATCGGCGAGCCAGCGATCAAGTTGCTCGGACGGCCGCGCATTGACGTGGGGGAACGCCCCGACGACCCCGGCCCGGCACAAGGCTGTGACCAGCGGCGGGAACGAGACCAGAAACATCGGCGCCGCGATCGCCGGCACCGACAATTTATGTTTCAACAAATCAGGCACACTCATTTGCAAACCCGCGCCTTCTTCGACGGCGATCCGGCACGTTGCATCAGTTTCTCCACGCGCCCATCGCGCTGAAAATCTCCGGGATCGCGTCAGCGGCGTCGCGAACAGCGCGAGTCGAGAGAGCGGCCGCCGCGATCAGATTGAGCATCAGGTCGGCGCTGATCGGCGGCTCCGCGACGATCGCCGGGTGTTCATCCAGGAAGCCGGTGTGCAGACGCGCTGCGGCAAAGTCCGGATCACCGGTCAGGCGGCGCAGGAAGGCCGTATTGGTCTCGCATCCGAGCATGGCGATCCGGCCGAGCGCTTCATGGCCGCGCGCGCGTGCTTCCTCGCGGTCGCGACCATGCACGATCACTTTGGCCAGCATCGGATCGAATGCGGCCGTGACGGTCTGGCCCTTTGCCACACCGCAATCGACGCGGACGCCCGGGCCATGCGGCAACGCCATTTCCACGATCCGGCCAGTTGTCGGCGCAAAACCGCGCGACGGGCTTTCCGCATAGATGCGGTACTCGATCGCATGTCCGTCGATGCGCAGCGAGGCCTGCGTGAAGCGAAGCGGTGCGCCAGCCGCTATCCGAAGCTGTTCGGCGACAAGATCGATGCCGGTCACCATCTCCGTCACTGGATGCTCGACTTGCAGCCGGGTGTTCATCTCCAGGAAATAGAGTTCGCCGTCGCCACCATAGATGAATTCGATCGTGCCGGCGTTGCCGTAGCCGGCGGCACGCGCGATGCCGGTCGCGATATCACAAATGCGGCGGCGCTCCGCCTCGTCGAGCGCGGGCGACGGCGCTTCCTCGACGATTTTCTGAAAGCGGCGCTGCACCGAGCATTCGCGGTCGAAGAGATGCACCACGTTGCCGTGGGCGTCGCCGAGGACTTGCACTTCGATGTGTCGCGGACGCTCGACATAACGTTCGACATAGAGGCGGCCATCGCCGAAATAGCGCGCGCCTTCGCTGCGGGCGCGCAGGATTTCGCTCTCGAGCGCGGAACCGTCGCGGACGATGCGCATTCCCTTGCCGCCGCCGCCCGCGGCGGGTTTGATCAGCAGCGGAAACCCGACTGCCCGAGCGCGTTCGGCAAAGCTAGCGGGATTGTCATCCTCAATGGCTGACGGCGCGACCGGAAAGCCGCGCGCCGCGACGAAGGCGCGGGCGCGTACCTTGTCGCCCATGAGTTCGATGGCGTCGGCGGTCGGACCGACGAAAACCAGCCCCGCCTCGGCGACCTGCCGCGCAAAATGCGCGTTCTCGGAAAGAAATCCATAGCCCGGATGGATGGCCCCTGTCCCGCTCTCGCGCGCCGCGGCGACGATCTGGCCGCCGTCGAGGTAAGCCGCAACTGGAGTCGATCCCGATATCTCGATGGCGCGGTCGGCGGCCAGGACCGCCGGCGTTCCGGCGTCGGCGGCATGATGAACGACGACGGCTTCGAGCCCCAACGCTTGAACGGTGCGCAAGATGCGCAACGCGATCTCGCCACGATTGGCGATGAGTACGCGGTCGAACGGCCAGCCGCCGTCGGGGCGCAGTTTCGCGTGTTGCGTCACGGCCGCACCCTCCGCGGCGCCGGGCAGAGGCCGTTGAGGAAAATATCGGTGATCGAACGGGCCATGCCCGCCACGTCGATCGGACGCTTGGCGATGGTGTGCCGCCAGGCAGAATGCTCGATGGCGCCGAACAGCATGTCGCGCACCACGCGGGGATCAACGTCGCGGGGAATTTCACCGCTCGTGACCGCATCGTCGACCATCTTGATGAGGATGGACGTGTATCGGCGATTGAGCTGCTGGATTGCCGAGCCCCGATAGTCGCTCGCCGTCCGCACTTCGGAAATGAAAAGCCGGCAGAGGTTCCGTTCGGCCACGAACGTGGACAGATGCACGCTGATCAGGATGTAAAGTTGCTCGCCGAAGCTTTTTTCGCCGGCGACCTTGGCGCCGAGATCCTCGATCACACGCTCATAAAAATCCTCCAGAACGCGTTCCAGAAGGTCACGTTTGTTGGAGAAGTATTTGTAGATCAAGCCATCTGAAACATCTGCCGCCCGCGCTATTTCGGTGATCGAAGTGGTTTCGTAGCCCTTTTCGGCAAAGGCGCGCGAAGCCGCCGCGAGAATGCTGTCGTAGCGGTCGCGCATGCGTTGCGCACTGATGGCGGGCATTAGGCGCCTGCCGCAAGAAACAATGATCGGGCTGGCCGGCGCATGCCGATGGTGTCCTCCCACGGTGGCCGGCGTTGAATCTTTTATGCCGCCGGCTCTTGCTTGCGTATATTGAATACGCTTCAATTTGCCAAGTCAACGCGGGGCCGGTCCGCAGGGCCCCGACGGCAACACAATGGGAGGAATTCCGCATGCCCGCTGCCGGAGCAGAGTCACGCGCCGCGGCAATCGCCGCCAGCGGCTTTCGGCTTAGTGCGGAACATGAGGAGATTCTCTCCGTCAGCGACCGTTTCGCGCAGGCCGAGTTCTGGCCGCTGCAGCAGCGCATGGACGACGAGGAATGGTGGCCGCCGGAAGCGATGCCTGCGCTCGCGCGCATGGGTTTTCTCGGCGTCACCGCGCCCACCCAACTCGGCGGAGCCGGCGGCGATTTTTTCACGTCGGGCCTGATCACTCAGGGCTTGGCGCGATGGAATCCGGCCATCGCGCTCAGTTACGTGGCGCACGAAAATCTGTGCCTCAACAACATCGCGCGCAACGGTTCGGACGAAATCCACACCCGCTTCCTGCCGCGACTGTGCGACGGCAGCGCCATCGGCGCCTTGGCGCTCACCGAACCGGGCGCCGGCTCAGACGCGCTCGGCTCGATGAGCACGACGGCCCGCCGCGACGGCGATCATTACGTCCTGAACGGGCGCAAGCTGTACATCACCAACGGGCCGGTCGCCGAAATCGTGCTGGTCTATGCCAAGACCGACAAGTCGCTCGGCGCCAAGGGAATCTCGGCCTTCATCGTCGAGCGCGGCACGCCGGGCTACGCGGTGGCGCAGAAGCTCGACAAGATGGGCTTTCGCGGCAGCACGACGGCGGAACTGGTGTTCGACGATTGCCGCGTGCCGGCGGCGAATCGCGTTGGCGACGAAAACGCCGGCGTCTCGGTGGTCATGAGCGGCCTCGATCTCGAGCGCGCCATCGTCGCCATGGTCAATGTGGGAATGGCGGAACGCGCTTTTGCGCTGGCGCTCGACTACGCGAAAATGCGCCAGCAGTTCGGCCGGCCGATCGGCGAATTCCAGCTCATCCAGTCTAAGCTCGCCGACATGTATACGACGATCGAAACCATGCGGACGTTCTGCTACCGCACGCTCGCGGAAGCAAACGACCTCGAAATCGGCGGCGGCGGTCGCGGCGAAATCCACAAGCTGACCGCCGCGAGCATCCTTTACTCCGCCGAGGGCTGCACGCGGGTGATCGATCATGCGGTACAGATCTTCGGCGGCGCTGGCTACATGCGCGAAACCGAAATAAACCGGCTCTACCGCGCCAGCAAGCTTCTGGAAATCGGCGCCGGCACGTCGGAGATTCGCCGGCTCATCATCGGCGGCGAGCTGATGCGGGACTAGATCGCCTCTCAACGGCCTTCGGTGTTGAACCAGTCTGGCCGCGGGATGGTCCACTGATCGCCCCAGATCTGATTGCCGCCGTCGACGACCAATACTTCGCCGGTGATGAACGATCCCGAAGGACCGGCCAGATAGCACACCGCGTCGGCGACATCGCGAACGTCGCCGAACCGGCGCAGCAGGTTGGTGTTGGGAAGCGTCCGGCGCGCCTCCTCGGTGTAGACATTCATGCCCTCGGTCGCGATGGCACCGGGTGCCACGCAATTGATTTGAATCCCCAGCGGAGCCCACTCGATCGCGACGGTCTTCGACAGCGACACCACGCCGGCGCGCGCCGCCGAGGTGTGCGCGACCCCCGGCATGCCGCGGGACGTCACCGCGACGATATTGACGATGCGGCCGCCGCGGCGGGCGTCGCGCCAGCGCCGCGCGGCCTGCTGCATCATGTACCAGGTGCCGGTGAGATTGGTCTCAATGACGGCATTCCAGCCCTTCGGCGAGAAATCGATCGCGGCCTGCGGAAATTGTCCGCCGGCATTGTTGACCAGCACGTCGATCGTACCGAAGCGCTCCCCAGCGGCGTCGAAAAGCCGGGCGACAGCTTCGGGATCGCGGATCGACATCGGATGGGCAAGCACTTCGGCGCCGAGTTTGGAGAGCGCGCCCGCCACCGCGTCGAGCCGCGCGGCGTCGCGCCCGCACAAGGCAAGCCTGGCGCCCAGCCTCGCGAACTGAAACGCGATCGCCTTGCCGATGCCGCGCCCCGCGCCGGAAACCAGCACAACCTGACCGGCAAACAGACCTTCGCGGAAAGTCAGCGGCATCGTCGCCAGTTCTTCGTCGGTCTTGCCGAATTCCCGAGTCATACTGTTTTCACGTCGTTCGAAGGTTCGTGCATTTGTCAGGCGCCGGTCAGGGAGTTCGCCAGCGCTTTCGGCACCGGGATCGGATGATCCATCAGCATCTGGGCGAACGCCTTGCCTTGGGCGTCAACCCGTAGCGACGCAACGCCGCCACCGCCAAGCGCATCATGTAGCAAAAAATTGAGCGCATGAATGCCGGGCAAATCGAAGCGCTCGACCTTGCTGACGCCCGTATGCGCGAACCAATCGCGGATCACATCTTCAGCCAGCGCCGCGCGCAGCCACGGCAGATATTCGGGTTTGCGTGCGATGATGCCGATATTCGCCGAATTGCCCTTGTCGCCGCTCCGGCCGACCGCAAGCGCGATGAGCGGAACGGCCGCGTCGGCAACGCCGACGGCCCGCGGTGGCGCCGGAAGCGCGGGCGCGGCCGGCGGCGGCTCAGGAGCAGCGAACGGCACATTGATCTCCGCGCCGCCGTGACCAACAACGGGGGCTATTCTCGCCTTGGGCCACAGAAACGAAAAAAGCCGCAACACCGGCTGCACGCCGGGACGCCCGGCGAAGAACCCGGTGATGCCCTGCGCCATGGACGAGCCCGAGGGGAAAAGCTCGCGCGCCAAGACCTCGAGTGCTTCCTGGTCGCGATGGCGCGCTCCGATCTTGAGCACGACTTCCCGGCTCTCGGCCGCCGCGGGGTGGCGCCAAGGCCCGTACATGGCCTCGGCTCCGAGCACCTCGATCGACGCCTCCGAGAAATCCGCCAGGCCGCGTGCCGTCAAAAGACGCCGAACACGGGCCAGGATGGCCTCGCCGGTGCGCTCGGCCTTGGCCGCCGCCTCGTAGCCGCCGATGGTCAGCGTTCCCAGAACCCGATAGCCGTCATGCCAGGTCGCGCTGACCTTGAGCGTCGGCGTCGGCGCCCGTCCGCGCGCTCCGGCGACGCGTACCTGATCCGGCCCGCAAACCGACATCGTCACGCCGCGGAAGTCGCACACCACGTCGGGAAGGATATATGCTGCGGGATCGCCGATCTCATAAAGCATCTGCTCGCCGACCGAGAGCGTGTTGACGAGCCCGCCCGTTCCCTCGGGTTTGGAGATGACGAAAGGCCCGGCGGCGCTGCACTCCGCGATCGGCATTCCCATATCGTCCCAGCCGGGAACGTCGCGCCAGTCCGTGAAAATGCCGCCAGTGACCTGCGCGGCGCATTCGAGCAGATGACCGGCAAGACTGCCGTGCGCCAGCAAGTCGTAGTCGCCCCACGACCAACCGAAGGCGTGCGCGAGCGGACCGAGCACAACCGCGGAATTGACGCAGCGCCCGGTGATGACCACGTCCGCGCCACGGTCGAGCGCAACCGCTATCGGCTGCGCGCCCAGATAGGCGTTCATGGTCGTCAGTTTGTCCGGCAGCGCCGCGCCGGAGAACATTTCCGTGACTCCAGCGCTGCGGATTTCGTCCGCGCGATGCATCAGGTCGTCGCCGGTGACGACGGCGATGTCGAGCGCAACGCCGGCCGCGCTCGCCCGGCTGCGCAGCGCATTCGCCGCCGCGTGAGGATTGATGCCGCCCGCGTTGGAGACAACGCGAATGCCCTTTTGTTTGATCTCGGAAAGGAGCGGCGCAACCGCTTCAACAAAATCGGGGACGTAGCCCAATTCCGGCTTGCGGGCGCGAGCGCGCGCGAGCAGCGACATCGTGATCTCGGCGAGATAATCGAACACCAGAAAGTTGATATTCCCCCGCCGCACCAATTGTTCCGCGCCGGCGTTGCTGTCGCCCCAGAATGCCGCGGCACACCCGATCCGGACAGTCTCGCGCGCCATCGCGGTCACCGCCCCGGCCACACCGGCGGTCGTTTTTCATTGAAGGCGCGGAAGCCTTCGCGCGCATCCTGCGTTCGCGCAAGCTGCGGCAACAGGCGCTGCGCATATTCAAGACCGGCGTCGAGCGGAAGTCCGTCGATGGTCGCGAGCGCGCGCCGGCCGAGCGCGATAGCGGTCGGCGACGAAGCCGCGATCGAGTCGACCAGCGCGTTGACCTTGTCGTCCAGCGCTGCCGAAGGCACCACGTAATTGACCACACCGTGCGCCAGCGCTTCGGCGGCGGAAAACGGTTCGCCGGTGACGCACAATTCGAGCAGCTTTCGTCGCGGCACGGTGCGCAGCATGAACGGCAGGATCATCAGCGGAAAAATTCCGATACGCGCTTCCGGCGTACCAAGCCGGGAATGATCGGCAACGACCGCGAAATCACAGGCGCAAACGAGGCCGAAGCCGCCGGCAAGAGCATGACCATTGACGCGGGCGATCACCGGGAGCGGGCTATCGACGATGGCGCGAAACAATTTGACGACCGGATTGTCGGCCGCAGGATCGACGCTAAACGGATCGCCTTCAGCGTCAGGCTTCAGGTCGCCGCCAGCGCAGAAAACCTTCTCGCCCGCACCGGTAATGACAACGGCGCGAACTCCCTCGGTTTCGGCGGCGTCGAGAAGGCCGGTGCGCAGACCGTCCAGTACCGCTTCGTTGAGGGCATTGCGTCGCTCCTGGCGATCGATCGTGAGCCAGACCGCCTGCCCCAAGCGCTCGCTGCGTACGTCCGGCACCGTCGCCTCCCATATTGAGTTGGATTCATTTTTGCGGGAGACTAGATCAGCCGCGCAGGAATGACAAATGCGCGGATATGGGAGGACGCCGTGGCCCACGTCAGCAACGCCGGGAAACATTTGGTGTTGGTCGCCATCGATGGCGCCATCGCGCGGGTCACGCTCAACCGACCCGATCGGCTCAATGCGCTCGATCACGATCTGGCATCGGAACTCGCGGATACATTCGATCGTCTTGCCGGCGACCCGAACGTGCGCGTCGTGACGCTGATGGGCGCGGGACGCGCATTCATGGCCGGCGGCGATATTACCGTCTTCAAATCCGCGGGTGAGCAGGCCCCGGAAGTGATTGGTCGGCTGATCGGCCTGTTCCATCGGACCATTCGGCGCATTCGAGGTCTCGACGCGGTTGTGGTGGCCGGGGTGCATGGCGCGGTGGCCGGCGGCGGGGTCGGCCTTGCACTCGCCTGCGACTTTGTCGTCGCGGCAGAGGATGCACTGTTTGTTCCCGCATACACCAAGCTCGGAACCAATCCCGACGGCGGAACGACATGGACGGTGACGCGCCGCCTCGGAGCGCAGCGCGCGCTCGAATGGCTCATGCTCGGCGACACACTGGATGCGCGGACGGCGGAACGAATGGGGCTGGTGAACCGTGTCGTCGCCAGCGCCGAACTCGACCGCGAGGTCGACGCGCTGGCCCGCCGCATTGCCGCCGGTCCGGCAACCGCGCAGGCGACGCTCAAGCATCTCGTGGAGCAAGCATTGTACACGCCGCTCGATGCTCAGCTCGACGCTGAACGCGCCGGCTTTATCAAAGCCGCCGGCACGGCGGACTTCCGTGAAGGTGTCGCCGCGTTCATCGAGCGCCGCACGCCGGTATTCGGCGGAGTGAAATAGCGACAGTCTTACGGCGCGGGCGCGTCACCAGATGCCGGCGGGGTTTGGATCGCTGCCCGATGGCGCGGCAGCCACGTCGGGAGCCGACTGCGGGCGTTTCGGCTTGGGTTTGCGCAGCGGCTTGTCGCGCAACGCCGGCGGCATCGGTCCGCCAGTCGTCCAGTCCAGCAATTCCACGGTGTGAACGACGGGAGCGCGGACGAAGCGCCCGATCTGCACCATGCATCCGAGATTCCCGGCAGCCACAACGTCCGGATCGACACTGTCGATATGCGCCGCCTTGCGTTCGCCGAGCGTGACGGCGATCTCGGGCTGAAGAATATTGTAGGTGCCGGCGGAGCCGCAGCAGAAGTGACGCTCCGGCACGTCCAGAACCTCAAAACCCGCACGCGCCAGAAGCTGGCGCGGCGGTGCAATGACGCGCTGGCCGTGCTGCAGCGAACAGGCATCGTGGTAGGCAACGCGGTACGGTTCGACCTGACCAGGCGGCAGACCGAGTTCGACAACGAGCTCGGTGACGTCGCGCGCGAGCGCGCCGACGCGGCGTGCCGGTTCGCCACCGACCAGATGAGCGTAGTCTTTCACCGTCGTGCCACAGCCGGAAGCGTTGATGACGACAGCGTCGAGGCCGCGCGTTAGTTCCGCGCTCCAGGCGGCGACGTTGGCGCGGGCCAGCGCTTTGCCCTGCGCGCCGCGCCCCATATGAAGCGGCAACGCGCCGCAACAGCCCACACCAGGCGCAACGACGACCTCGCAACCGAGACGCTGCAGAAGCCGGAGCGTCGCCGCGTTGATGTTGCGATCGAGCGCCTGCTGGGCGCAACTCGGCAGCAACGCCACCCGCATTTTTCGGACGCCGTCAGCCGGATAAATGCCGGGTGAAATAATTTCGCCCTCGGCAGGCCGTCCAGCGGCGAGCTCGACGAGATTGCGCAAACGTCGCGGCAGCACGGCGGCGAATGGCCGGCCGACCCGCGCCAGCCGTAGCGCCAAGGCAAACCGCCCCGGATAAGGGAGCAGTTCGGCGATCATGCGCCGCAGCAGCCGCTCGCCGACAGGCCGACGATAGTTTTGCTCGATATGCGTCCGGGCGATATCGATCAGATGCGCGTAATCCACCTTCACGGCGCACGTGGTCACGCAGGAAAGACACGAGAGACAGCGGTCAAGGTGGTGGACGGTTTTGGCGTCCGGCGCGCCGCCCTTTTCCAGCATCGCGCGGATAAGATCGATACGGCCGCGCGGTGAGTCGTTCTCGTCGCGGAACAACACGTAGGTCGGGCAAGTCGCGGTGCAGAAGCCGTAATGGACGCAGGTTTTCAGGATGCCGTCGGCTTCGGCAATCTCGGCATGGGAGAGTTGTTCAGGCGTGAATGCGGTCTGCACGTCGGTCGATCGGTTTCGATTGCCGGATTGTATCCGAACGGAGCCGCGTTTTGTTCAAACAAATCGCTCGCCGTTAGGCCGCGCAGAAACGTCGCCGACCCGATCCGCCGTTGGCTCTGCCCGTCACCCCCCGGCAACCGGAACCTCATGTCCGGCACGTTTCGTTTCCGGGACTTTCGGGTCGGCGAATTTGGGAATCACCTTTTCCCCGAACAGCCGGATGGATTCCATCATGCGCTTATGCTCGGTCATACCCGCGTACATGATGAAGATGATGTAATCGACGTTGAGCGTATCCTTCAGCCGCTGGATTTCCTCGCCGACCTCGTCGGGCGTACCCACGATCTGCATCCCGCTCTTGAGCATCTGCTCGAAGGTTTTCGGAACCGGGCCTTCCTGCCCCTTCATGCGCAGCGCCTCGAAGAACCCGAATTCGCCGAGCCAGTGCGTCCAGAACGCCGATCCCTGACGCGCCGTCTCCATCGCCTCCTCGTGCGTCCGGCCGACCGCCACGTTGCGGCAGAGGACGACGCCGCCGCGCGTGGAATACTCGCCGGAGCGAAGCGTGCGGCCGTGTTTCGCCGCTTCGTCAAGGTAGGTCTGAAACACCCAGCGCACGATATCGAGATCGGCCGCCAGCGTGACCACCGAGGCGCCGATCCGGGCCGACCAGTTGATCGTTTCTGGGCTCTGGCTGAGCGTGGTGAAAAGCGGCGGATACGGTAGCTGCTTGGGCTTCGGAACGGTGGCGACCTGGGTCAAGACGCCGTCGCGGACCCCGGCATTAAGCCGCGCCGAAATGGGATGCGTCCACTCCAGGCCCTTCGGTGGCACTGAAATGAATTCGCCCTCGTAATTCCACAGATCCTCGGTCCAGGAGCGGCGCATCACCTCGAACCACTCCTCGACGATTTTCCTGTTCGTCGCTTCAACCTCGGCGCGGCCGGTGCCGGCCGCATTGGCGCGATAATGCTGGCCCATCACCCCGACCGACCGCGGCTGGTATCCGCGGCTCAGCCCGATATCCAGCCGGCCGCCGGTGAGATGGTCGGCCATCGCGATATCCTCAGCCAGGCGGAGCGGATTCCAGTTCGGCAGCACCAGACCCATCTGCCCCTGGCGCAATCGTTTGGTATGCTGCGCCAGATAGACATTGAGCATGAGCGGGTTGGGCGTAACGTGATAACCCTCGATCTCGAAATGATGCTCGGCGAACATCATCGAGGTCCAGCCGGTCTCGTCGGCGCAGATCGCCTGCTCGCGCAGTTCCTCAATCGTCCTGTCGTATCGGTCGCGATCAAGACCCCAAAGCCCCTTGCCGAGGTCGGCTTCCGAAGCGACGGCGACCGGATAGAACATGCCAAATTTCATCGTAGCCCCCTATCTGGCGAGGCGACCCCGCGGGTCTGCTGCGTGCCGAAGGTGGGGAAAAGTCTATGGGCCGCGCAGCATGGGCCAAAGCGCGGCTTTGCGCCTGACGCAACAACCGAAAATAATCTCGGTTGCGGCGGCCGCCTGGCCCAGCGCCGGGGCTATGCGCTCCGGCCCGACGCCTGGTCGTCCGGGCGCGCGCGATATTTCTTTCTGTTGGCCCATAACTGGGAAGGGTTTTGCGAATGGCCGCCGATCTCAAAGTGAGGATGCTGGCGATCCTGACCGCGGTGACAATCTCGGTCGCCGCCTATCAGGCGGTAAGCGTTTTCGCACCGCTCGTCCTGGCGCTGTTCATCATCGCGATCGTGTGGCCGATGCAGGCAAAGCTGGAGACGCTCCTGCCGAAGCTCATCGCTCTGGCCATTACCCTCGTCGTGATCGTCGCGACGTGCATCGTGTTCGCCTCGCTGGTCGTCTGGGGCTTCAGCCGCGTGGGACGAGCTGTCGTGAGCGACGCCGCGCGTTATCAGGAGCTCTATGCCAATCTGGTGACATGGCTCGACGGTCACGGCATCTCGGTCGCGGGTCTCTGGGCGGAGCATTTCAATGTCGGCTGGATGCTGCGGGTGGCGCAACGCCTGACCGGCCGGATCAACACCACGCTGAGTTTCTGGCTGATCACGCTGACCTACGTCATCCTCGGCTTGCTGGAAATCCCGGATTTCCACCGCAAGGCCGAAGCGCTCGCGAACCGCAGCGCGGCGCGGGTCCTGGTGGACGGCAGCACCGCGACCGCCGTCAAATTCAGAAAATACATGCTCGTCAGAACGCAGATGAGCGTCATGACCGGCCTACTGGTTGGCGTCTTCGCGTGGATCACCGGCCTGCAATTCGCCGTCGAATGGGGCGTGATCGCGTTTGCGCTGAACTACATCCCCTTTCTCGGTCCCTTTATCGCAACGCTGTTCCCGACGCTGCTGGCAATGACGCAATTCCATAGCTGGCAGAGCGTCCTCGCCATTTTTATTTGCCTTAACATCATCCAGTTCGTGATCGGCAGCTATGTCGAACCGCGCTTGTCCGGAAGCATGTTGTCGGTCTCGCCCTTCGTCGTGCTATTCGCGATCTTTTTCTGGACATTTCTATGGGGGTTGTTCGGCACCTTCATCGGCGTGCCGATCATTCTCGCCATCCTGACGTTCTGCGCTCAGGACCCGTCGAGCCGATGGGTAGCGGATTTGTTCGGCGGGACAGCGCCCGGTGACGACGACGCGGTAAAGCCGGCTTCCAACTAACCGGCATCCCCCACAACTTCCACACGCTCCGGCGGGAGCATCCGAAGCCGCCCGTTCGAACCGGACGTCAGGTTGTGGATATGAAAATATTTGAGCGCGTCATTCTTGCCACCCATCACCGGCGAAGGGGCGGAGATGATCCTGAGTTCTCCGCAGGCTCCTATCCAGTCGATGTGGCGATGGCCGTGCATGACGATCGCGCGCGCGGCGAAAGGTTTGAGTTTGCGGACGAACCAGCTTCCGTTGACCAGCGCGGTCCCGATGCGCTCGGAGAGCTTCACCGCCGACGTCGGATATTCCACCAGGTGATGATGCAGTGCGACGACCCAGCAGGCTTCCGGAAACTGACCGATCGCCGCCGCGAGCTTTCGGGTTTGCGCGGTGGAAACGACTCCGAGCGCGTTGGTAAACGAGAAATGCGTTTCGGCGTTTGAGTTGATGATGACAACGCCGAGACCGTTCTTCGTGGCGGGCGGCAGGATCATCGGAAACTGCTCATCCCAAAGGCGCCCGAGACCTGCCGCCAGTCGCAGGCTTCCGGCATCGGCGAAGTCGGCGATCCATTGCCGATGCGGCGCGAGTGCTTCCACAAGCGTGCGGCCATATTGCCCGGTAACGGGGTCGGTCACGCGTACGCGGCTGCCCTGCACGGCCGCGATCGCCGACAATGTCCGCATCTGCCGCAGCCGCTTGCCGGGGCTGAACGGCAAATCAAGCCTTGCCGGGTTGAGCCGGTCGACAATGTTAAGGTCGTGGTTGCCGGGCAGGATGAGTGTGCGTTCCGCAAGCGCCGGAAATTGGTCCAGAGTGTCGAGGAATTCCGCCCACTCGGTTGAGCGGCCGGCGTCGGTCATGTCGCCAGTGATGAGAACCAGATCCAGCGGCCGGATCTTATGGATCGCTTCGAGGCTTGCCATGATTTGCGGGAAGCGGCCGTTGCCGCGCGGGCCGCCGCGCCCGCTTTCGATCCGAAAGCCATACCTTTCGCCGACCAAGTGGATGTCCGAGAGATGCGCGATGCGCCACGTCCGCTCGCCGGCCGCGGTATCGAACCCCGCAAGGTCCATCGGTTGGTCCATTGTCGCGTCGGCGAATCCCCAAACAAGCGAGGCGGCCGCCAGATAGGCGGAGATCAGCACAACAGCGTTGGCGAGCGTCGGGACGATCAGGTGACGCAACGACACGAGGTCGGTCACGGAGCCGATCCAGCGCGAAGCCGGCCAGACGAGCGCGATGATCACCGCCGCATACACGCACAGGAATATCCCGGCGCCGGCGGAACTGAGCGCACGAAGGCGCGCGCGTTCGACGGCGCCGGCGTCGCGGCCAAACGCCTGTTCGGCCAGATGGCGTATCGCCTCGCGACAGAAGGCATATCCCGGCTGAACCACCAGCGCGTTGAGGGCCCAGAAGTTAGCTTCCGCGATCCGGAATAGCGGACGCCATCCGAGCCATCCCAATGCAACGACCAGCGCAAGCACCAGTAAGGCGCCGATTTCCGTCGCGCGCAGCGTGCTTCCCGAAACTTTGGTGAACCAGGCGGTGATGACGAGCGGCGCAAGGCCGAGCAGCACCGCCGGCAGCAGGAGCGAGATCGTAAAGGCGAGCACGAGCTTCGTGACGCTGATTTCGGCGAGCAGACTGCCGGCCAGCGCCAGCAGGGATTTCTGCTTGGGGCTCGAGGCGTCGTCCTCGGCGTCGCCCAAGCGCGGATCGATCAGAAGCGGATCGATCAGAATGGGCGCGCCATCCGTTTCTGCGCTCACGCCTTCGGGGCGGTCATTGGGTCCCGTCGTCATGCACCGCTTTTCGCACGGCACGAGCGACTTGTCTCCGCCGGGCCTCAGCGCTCTAAAGAGACGAAAGTGGTCAAAGCCCCGCGTCGGCCGATAGGCCGTGCCAACATATTATAATTTGCGCGTGCAGCTTTGCCTTGGGCCGCGCACGCGGCCTGCCGACGGAAGGTGGGGGCTTATTTCATTTCGCCGAAGGCGCTTCGGCCAACACTTCAGCCAAGCACTTCGAAGAACCCGAGCTTGCGCTGCATCGGTGCATCGTCGACCTGGAACAGGAAAGCGGGCTTGGTGATCGATTTGTTGCTGATGGCCATCTTGGCGTGGGTCGGCACCGCCATGGTGTCGTTCGTGTCGGCGGCAAGCGTAACGTCGTCGATCTCGGCCTCGACTCTCGCCCTCGACGACATGCAGCACGGCTGAGGCGGAGCAGCGCGGCGGTCTCGCTGTTTCACCGGGCCGCAGCAAAATCGCCGAGAAGCCGAGCACCGGAAGACATTCCGCGCCGCTTTCGGGATTGACGTAGGCCAGATGCACGATCTCGTCGGCCGCCGTCACCGGCGCCAACGCCCGCAACGCTTCGCGCACTTCCTGCCACGGATAGCGCAACAGCGGATAAGCAGAGCGCGGTCCGCTGAGCGAGCGGTAAGGAACCAGACCGGCGCGCCGATAGCTGGTCTGCGAGCTGTCCGGCTGATTTCTGACGGCTTGCGGCGGCCCTTCGAGGGCGTAGGAAGCCTCTTGCGCGAACACCGTCGGCAAATCCAGCGCATCGAGCCAGATCACCGGACCGGCGCCCTCGTGGCGATGTTCGTGCCACAGCAACGACGGCGTGAGTATGAGGTCGCCGCGCTGCATCGGCAGTTTCTCGCCGTCGACGATGGTAAAGCCGCCCTCGCCTTCGACGACAAAGCGGACTGCGCTCGGCGTATGCCGGTGATTGGGCGCGATCTCCCTGGGCAGGATCAATTGCAGGCCGATATAGATGGACGGCGTCGCCTGCATGTTCTCCAGGCCGAGACCGGGATTGGCGAGAACGAGCACGCGGCGCTCGGCCTTTTCGATCGGCGTCAATTTCCCCGCCTCGAGCAGCCGCGGCCGCACGTCGGCATAACGCCACAATGTGGGCCGCGTCCGCCGAAACGGAGCGCCGTGCGGAAGCGCCTTGCGCAGGCTCGGCCATAGCGGCACCAGATTATGCGCGGTGAGCCCGTCGATATAGGCGGTCGGCAATTCGTCCAGAGTTCCGAGCGCGCTCATGGCAGATCAGGCCGCCGCGCGTTGTTGTCCCGCGCCGACGAGACCATTGCCGCCATAAAGCCATTGCATGCTGGAGTAGAACTGCTCCGACGTCTTGCCCTTGAGCCAGGCGTTGCGTACCAGGCGTTCAACGCCTTCGGCGTGATAGACGCGCCCCAGTTCGCGCGAAGACAACACCACGCGGTAGGCACGCGGAATGCGCTCATCCTGATAGGCGCGGAAAGTCGCTTCGAAATCGCCGTCATTCCTGGCGAACTTGTCGGCGAGACAGACCGCATCCTCCATCGCCATGCAGGCGCCCTGCGCGAAGTACTGATATGTGGGATGCGCGGCGTCTCCCAATAACGTCACCCGGCCGTCTGTCCAGTTGCCGATCGGGTCACGGTCGCCGAGTACCCAGCGCCGCCACTCGGTCGGCACTTCCAGCAGCTTTCGCGCTTTCGGGACGATGTTGGCAAAACGGCCCAGCACCTCTTCGCGTTTGCCGGGTTCGTTGCTGCCGACATTTTCGATGTCGGTGACGAAGGTGGCCACCAGATTAAAAGAGCGCCAGCCCTGAAGCGGATAGTGCACCATGTGGCATTTCGGGCCCGCCCACAGCGCCGCCGCGCTCCAGCGCAGTTCCTCGGGCATGGCTTCGATCGGCAACACCGCGCGATAGGCGACATGGCCGGAGACGCGAAGCGCGTCGCCGCCAGTCATTTGCTCGCGTATCTTCGAACGTACCCCATCGGCGCCGATCACAGCATCGGCTTCGTAGACGTGACCGGCCTCGGTCAGCGCGCTGGCGCCGCTCGCGGTGTTTTCGTAGGCGATCACCCGTTCGCGATTGACCAGCGTAATCCCGTCATGCGCGCGACAGGCATTCAGGAAAGCGTCGTGCAGATCGGCGCGGTGGATCACGGCATAGGGATTGCCGAAGTATTTTCGGAACGGTTCATCGAGATTGCAGCGGAATATCTGTTCGCCGGTCATGCCGTCCATCATGATCATGGCGTCGACATAGACCGCCTTCGACCGGCCGACGTCGCCAATGCCGAGATAGTCCATCGCGTGAAAGGCATTGGGCCCGATCTGGATGCCGGCGCCGATTTCGCCGAACTGTTCGGCCTGCTCGAGCACCGTCACCCGGCAGCCCTTGCTGGCCAAACCCAGCGCGGCCGCCAATCCGCCGATGCCGCCGCCGGCGACGATGGCGGATCGGTCAGATTTTCTTGATGTCGGCATGTGCCCTCCCCTCGAATTTTATTTCTTAAAATCCGTCAGTGCCGGACGTCGCCCTTTGCGAACACGTCGTCGTAATAGGCTTGCGAAACCGTGCTGATCTCCCACCAGGTATTGTTGAGATCGAGCAGCTTGAACGAGCGATGACCGCCCGACGTTTCAACGTCGAGCACGCGCTTGATGCCGTATTCAGACCCGCGGGCGAGCGCGGCGCTGTGGGCGGCATCCACCTCGGCGTCCGAAGCCACGGACAGCTTGAAATGATTTTGCGGCCCTTGTTCCTTGGCTTCGCCGTCCTCGACACAAACACAGATGACGGACCAAGGGCCGCCCTTCCACATATATTGCGCCTCCCGCAACGGGCGAACGATGTCCAGCCCGAGGAAGTCGACGAGGAAGCGGCGGGTGGCCGCCATATCACTGCACTCGTAAGTGCCGTGCGAGAAGAGTTCGTTCTTGATGAGCGCCGTGACTGCAGGCATTGGTTTTCTCCCTGGAATTTCGATCAATCGGCGAACTGGTCGCCTTTTTCGCGCAGCGCCGAGTAAACGAGATCGGGCGTGCGGTACTCGACCTCCCACCAGTTTGAATCCTGGTCGACGCAATAGAGCGCGTAGGAGCCGTTGCGAAATGCCGGCTTTTGAACGCGCACGATGCCGTATTCCGCCTTGTTGGCGCTGAGCTTCTGGTAGGCTTCGTCCACCGCCGCCTGGCTCGGCGCTTCGAAACCCCAGTGGTTCAGCATCTCCTGCGGCACCTCGACGTCGGTGACCTCGCGCACCTCGAGCACCCAATAAGGCTTGCCCTGCTTGGCTTCGCCCCGGCGATGGCCCTTTTCGCGGACATACATCAGCCCCTTGGACGGCTCGACGCATTCCATGTCGAAGGCTTCTTCATGCATGCGGCGCGATCGTTTCAGATCGGCCGTGACGAGCGTGCCGCAAATCAGCGACTGCGTCTTCACATGCGGCGCGTTCTGCGGGGCATTTCCCCCCTGCTTAAACTGCACGTTCATGTCGGTCTCCCTCGATAGTTTTTATAAGTTGAGAACCAAAGTCTCGCCGGGCATCGCCCGCGAGACGCACACTTGCAGAACGGTCTTCCGCTCATCGTCATCGAGTACGTCGTCGCGATGATCGACCCGGCCCGACAGGTACGTCACGCGGCAGGTGCCGCAGCGACCGTTCGTGCACAGCGTCTTGATCTTGATCCCCTCGGCCCGCAGAACGGCGAGGATGCTTTTGTCGGCCGGTACAGTGAAGGTCTTGCCGGCCTTCTTCAAAACGATGTCGAAAGACTGATTGCGGTTTTCCGCCGCGATGTCGGCTTCACTGCCTTTGAACAATTCGTAATGCACGGTGCCAGCCGGCCAATCGGCGGCGGCAGCGACGGTATCGCGGATAAGTCCGAGCGGACCGCAGACATACAAGTGTGCGCCGGGCGCGCGCGTGGCCAGCAGCGATTTCACGTCGAGGCCGCGGGCGGGGTCGCCACCATCGAAAAGAACCGCTAGCCGATCGCCGTGACGCTCGCGAAGTTCGTTCAGGAACGGCGCTTCGGCCGCCGAACGCGCGCAATAATGCAGCGTGTATTCCCGGCCGAGCTCGGCGAGACGGGCGGCCATCGGCATGATCGGCGTGATGCCGATGCCGCCGGCTATGAGGATATTGGTCTCGCCCGGCTCATAGAGCGCGAAGTCGTTGCTGGGCGCCGAGGTGTCGAGGATGTCGCCGACCCTGAGACGGTCGTGCAGGAAGGCGGAGCCACCCAGGCTCTCCTTCTCGCGCAGAACACCAATGACGTAACGATGGGTCTCGCAACAATCGTTGAGCAATGAATAAGAGCGCGTTTCCGCGTTCGGCAACTCGATATCGATGTGGGAGCCCGGCGTGAAGGGCGGCAACGCATCGCCGCCTATCGACGCAAACTCGATACGACAAATCCGTGGCGTCGCCTCTTCAATCCGATTGACCTTAAGTCGCGGCAATTCCCGATTCCCAAGAAACCATCGAGCCAGATGCTATCGAGTTGTTCCGGCACACACGTAAAATAAAAGGCTACTGCCGCCTCGCCGCAGGTCTGTTGATTTAGATCAATTCCCCCATTGCCCCGTAGATCGCGCTTCCGCCCGGCGGCGTCACGCCGGGAACAACCCGCGCGTCACAAAGCCGGCCCCCAATCAACCACGCTCGCGTGGTTGAAGTTGCAGGGTGGAACAACCGCCGACCGCGCGATTTTCATTCGCAAAAAGGCGCCTGCACCGTTGTTTCGGTATAGAAAATTCGCATCGATTTTTTTGATCATCGAGACAATAAATTCGTTTCGTTCGAGAACGCTTGACTCGCCGGTCGGCACCATCGATTGCTCTTCGCGCGGGCGCCCGCGGATGCGTGGCGCACGGGCCGTTCGGCAAAAAGAGATGGAGGAAGTGATGGCGCTCCGACAATTCGTTATCGAAAGAGATATTCCCAAGGTCGGCAGCTTCGAGCGCGACCAACTGCGCGCGGCCGCGGCAAAATCCAATGAAGTCCTTCACCAGCTCGGCCCGGATATTCAATGGGTCGAAAGTTACGTGGCGGACAACAAGACCTTCTGCGTTTACCTCGCCAAGGACGAGAATATCATCAACGAGCATGCGCGGATCAGCGGCTTTCCGGCGACCAAGATCACCGAAGTCAAAAAGCTGATCGATCCGACCACGGCCGCGGCGTAACGCAATGCCGGCGTGCTTTTCGGCCGACGCGCGAAATTTGAAAGGCGCAATGTTCACGCGTACCGGTTGCGATTGACCGCGCTGGCGAAATTTGGCCTGTTGTTCGTGCCGGGTGAGTAGGAGGAGTTATGCGTGGCGGGTATGTTGCCCTGCCCAAAGCGGAAGTCCACGTTCACCTGGAAGGCTGCTTTGAAACCGATCACATTGTCCGACTGGCGGAGGAGAACGGCGTCCCGCTGCTCCGGCCCCGCGAGCAATTGCTGGATTTCAGCAGCGGACTGGGTTCGTTTCTGGAATTTCTCGACTGGATTTGTGGGCTCGTCCGCACGCCCGAACAGCTCGCGGCGTTGGCGCGGTTGTTTTCCGAGCGCCTCGCCGCGAACGGCACGCGCTACGCCGATCTGATCGTCAATCCGACGCACTGGCGGCATTGGTCGCGGCAAATTCCGAAAATGATCGACGCGCTCGACGCCGGTTTCACCGCCGCCGAGCAGGACGGGCTGCCACCCGCCGGATTGTGCATCAGCCTGCTGCGCACGCAGACCGCCGACGAGGCGATCGAGCTGGTGCAACTGCTCGCCACGCTGCGCCATCCGCGCGTTGTCGCTCTGTCGATCGACGGCAACGAAGCGGCCGCCGGCCGCACCGGGCCGCGTTTCGCCGAGGCGTTCCGGCGTGCCGGCGACGCCGGCTTGAAGCGCACCGTCCATGCGGGCGAGTCGAGCGGTCCCGAAGGCGTGCGCGACGCCATCGAGCTTTTGGGCGCCGACCGCATCGATCACGGCGTGCGCGCCATCGACGATCCGGCCGTGGTTGACTTGTTAGCAGAAAAGCAAATCCCGCTCGGCGTCTGCCCGAGTTCGAACGTGACGCTCGGCCTCTATCCGGCGCTGGCCGCGCATCCCATCGACCGCCTGCGGCGCGCCGGCGTTCCGGTATCGGTCAACACCGACGATCCTGCATTGCTCGGCGTGACACTCGCCGGCGAGTACGAGTCATGCGCCGCTGAGTTCGATTGGACCGCCGACGACGTTCGTTCGGTCGCGCGTACCTCGATCGAAGCGAGCTTTGCTCCCGCGGCGACCAAGCGCGACCTCGTCGCGGAGCTTGCCGCATGGTGAGACGTTTGACCTCTGCGCTGGCGCTTGTCGCCATGGCGGCGGCCGCGGGCGCCGGCGCGGCGCCGACCGTCGACATCGCCGCGGCACAGCTTTCCTGGGGCCCGCATTTCGTGCTCACCGGCACCAAGACCGAGCCGACCTATATCGAGCACATTCGGCTCGAGCGCGACCGCGACCTTTTCATTCTGCAGGGCGGCGCGCCCGCCGGCATGGCATCGAGCCAGGAAAGCGTCACGCTGCGTTTCGACGGCACGCTTGCGCATATCGATTGCCCGGCGGGAATGCGCTGCGACGCGACCGCCGAACCGCCGAGCGGATTTCTGGCCTCCGCCGTCATTCTCGCTGCCATCCGCCAGCAGCGATTGTCCGGCCGCTTTCCCCTAATCCCCTATGGCGATCTTCAGCTCGTTTGCATTCCCGCTGAACGGCTCGGCATCCGCAATGCGGTGCTCGATCCTTGCGTCGAGGCCCGCAGCGGCGCGGTGGTCGCGCAACGCCACCGCCGATCGGGAGAGTTCGACGGACCAAGCCTCGATCCCTGGTCGGTCAGTCTCTCAACATCCCCAGTCGAATCCACGTCATCCACCGCATCCTCCTCGATGTGATCAGAAGAAAGGATCCCTCCATGCGTAAGTTGTCGCGTCTGCAATTCCTCGCCGGCCTCGCCGCCGCCGCGGCCCTCGCCATTCCGTCCGGCAGCGGCATCGCCGCCGAAAAGCTGAAAGTCGCGGTTCTCGTTCCCGGCCTTGCCAATGACGGCTCGTTCAACCAGGTCGCGCTCGAAGGCGCCAAGAAGCTCGCCGACCAGGGCCTGATCACTTTCGAAATCCGCGAAAAGCAGAAAGACCCGGCGACGTCCGAGCCGGTCATCCGCCAATATGCCCAACGCGGCTATGATCTCATCATCGGACACGGCATCGAATTGTCCGAGCCTATCCTCAACGTCGCCAAGGATTTCCCGAAGGTGCATTTTGCCGCTTCGGGCGGGCCCGATCTCGCCGGCAAGCTGATCGCCAATACCGACGGCTGGACCTACGATTTCGCCCAGCAGGGCTATCTGTCCGGCTGGGTCGCCGGCAAGCTCGGCGTCGCCAAGGTCGGTGCTGTCGGCGGTCCGCAACTGCCCTTCATTCTCGCCTCGCACAAGGGCTTCAAGGCCGGCCTGCAGGAGACCAATCCGTCCGCGACTGTGACCGAAGTCTTCACCGGCTCGTTCGACGACGTGCAGAAGGCGGCGGAAGCCACCAAGGGGCTGATCGCGCAGGGCGCCGAACTGGTATGGACCTCGGGCGACGGCATCGGCAACGGCGTCGCCGCTGCAGCCGAGCAGGCCGGCATTCATACGCTCGGCGTCACCGGCAGCGCCGGCGGACTGGCGCAGAAGGTCAATATCGTCAGCGTCGAGCTCGACATGTATCCGACCTTCAAGGCCTACGTTGACGCCGTGAACGACGGCAGCTTCGGCAAAAGGTTCTTCGTTTCGGGGCTGGCCAATCACGGGCTCATCCTCACGCCCATCAACAACATCGACAAGCGCGTCCCGGCCGATCTGCAAAAGCAGGTTGACGCGCTGGTCGGACAACTCGCCAGCGGCGCCAAGACCCTGCCGGACTTCTACGGACCGGCGAAATAACGGCGACCGCCGTGACGACGCTTTCGGCAAGCGGCCTCGCCAAATCCTTCGGGACCCTGCAGGCCCTTGCCGATGCGGACTTCGAGCTTCGGCCCGGCGAAGTCCACGCGATCGTCGGCGAGAACGGCGCAGGCAAATCGACGCTCGCCAAGATCGTCGCGGGCGTCTACCAGGCCGACGCCGGCGAGATCCGCATCGACGGGCGTTTGACCGTTTTCCGCCGGCGGCAGGATGCGATTGCGGCCGGTGTCGGCTTCCTGCCGCAAGCCCTCTCGCTGGTCGGTGCGCTGAGCCTCGTCGAAAACGATCTGCTCGGTCAAAAACGCTGGCGCGCCGATCTTGGCGGCGCGCGCGCGAAACTTGCCGCGGCGGCGAAGCGCACTGGCATTGCCGTGCCGCTCGATATCCCCACCGGCAGGCTCAGCCTGGTCGAACGCCAGATGGGCGAGCTTTTGGTCGCGCTGGCGCAGGATGCGCGCTTTTTGTTGCTGGACGAGCCGACCTCCATGCTCGGCCCGCGGGAGGTGGAGCGGCTCATTCGCTGTCTGCGCGACCTCGCCGCCGGCGGCGTCGGCGTCGGCCTTGTCACCCACCGCATCAGCGAAGTGATCGGCAGCGCCGACCGCGTGACGGTCCTGCGCGGCGGCCGCATCGTGCATCACGGCCCGGCCAGCGCGCTCGACGCGGCCGCGATTGCGCGCCAGATGATCGGCGAGCGCGCCACCACGGTGCACCGCGCCGATATGCGCCGCAGCGGCGGCGAGCGGCTGGCCGCGTCCGGCCTGTCGCTGATCGAGGACGGCATCACGATCCTCAAGGACGTTTCACTCTCGGTCGCGCGCGGCGAAATCCTCGCGGTCGCCGGCGTCGCCGGCGCCGCGCAGCCCGCCCTGTCGTCGATCCTGGCCGGCACCCGCGGCCCGACGAAAGGCCGCGTGTTGCTGGACGGCACCGACATCACGGGCTCGGCGGATACAGCTGTACGGCTGGGGCTTGCCTACATCCCCGACGAGCGCGCCGCCGGCATCGTTCCCGCACTCAGCGTCGCGAGCAATGCCAGCCTGTTGCGCCTGTCGGAACGCGCCTTTCGGCGGTTCGGGCTTCGCCGCCCGGGTGCGGAGACGCGCTACGGCGCCGAGATTTGCAGCCGGTTTGGTGTCCGGCCAGCCAGTGCCCGGCCTGCGCGCCAGCGGTCTGTCCGGAGGCAATCAGCAGAAGCTGCTGCTCGGCCGCGAGCTTGACCGCAATCCGGCGGTGATCGTCGCCCACAGCCCAACGCAGGGCCTCGATATCGCGGCAACCGCCGCGATCCACAACGCCTTGATCGAGGCGGCGATCCGCGGCGCCGCCGTCATCGTCATTTCAGCCGATCTCGACGAACTGATCGCGGTGGCGGACCGCATACTGGTGCTCAGCGCGGGCATGATCGTCGACGCCCTCGACCTGCGTAACGAGCCGTTCGACGCGGCGCGCATCGGCCGGGCAATGGCGGTCGGGCAGCTCCACGAGGGCGCGGAACGTGCCGCATGATTTTGCCATTTGAGTTTGGCGCGCGAGTTTGCCATTGAAACGGACATGTGAGCTGAAATGCGAAATCTCCCGTGACTTCGCCGTCTGTCCGAGCGCCGTGAGTTGGTGATGCCTGAGCAACCGTCGCAATCCGCCTTCATCGGTGGCGAGCTCGCGCCGAGCGTCGCCGAATTGATGCATCTGCGCGAAGTCGCCGCGGGGCGCGCCGAGCCTGACCTGATCATTCGCGGCGGCAAGGTGCTGGCGCTGCACACCGGCGAAATCATCGAGCGCGACGTGGTGATCGCCGGCCGGCATATCGCGGCGGTGACGCCGCCCGGACGCTTTGCGGCCAAAAAGATCATCGACGCCAAAGGCCAGTACGTGGCGCCGAACTTCATCGATGTGCATCTGCATATCGAATACACGATGCTGACCCCGGGCGAACTTGCCCGGCTCACGGTGCCGCGCGGCACGACCACGGTTCTGGCCGACGGCAACTGCATCGCCAACGTATTGGGCGCCGAAGGGCTCGACATCGTCGGGCACACCGCGACGCCGCTCCGCATCTTCCGGCAGGTCTCGCACCGCGTGCCGCGCACTCCGGCGCTGGAGCTCGGCGGCGCGCAGGTCGCCGACGCCGAGATCGAGGCGCGCGTACAATGGTCGAACGCCGCGACACTCGGCGAATCCAATCCGTTCGATCTCGATGAATGGTCGGCGCGCAAACAGGTTGCCGCCATCCGTTCCGGTAAGCGCATCACCGGCCATACCGCACGGCTGCGCGACGAGCCGCTGTGGAGCTACCTCGCCGGCGGCGTCAGCGACGATCACAACGCGACGACCACCGAGGAAGTTCTGGAGCGCGTGCGGCTCGGCGCCGCCATCACCGTGATGGCCGGCAGCATGAACGACAATACCGCATCGGTCTTCGCCGACGTGCCGGCGCTGGGCGACGGCGTCTATCACATGTGCTTCTGCGCCGACGACAAGCATGTCGAGGACCTGCACGACCAGGGTCATATCGATCATCATGTGCGCGAGGCGATCCGCGCCGGCGTCGCCCCGATCCTGGCCTGGCGCATGGCGACGCTGACCGCGGCGCTCTATTACCGGCTCGACCACCTGATCGGCTCGATCACCCCGAGCCGGCTCGCCGATATTCAACTGGTGCCCGATCTCGCCGACGCGCGCCCGAGCCTCGTCCTGGTCGGCGGCGCAGCGGTAGCCGAGAACGGCAAGCCGCTATTCGCCAATACCGACGCCATGCCGGCGGTGACGCGCAACACCATCCATCTGCATCCCGATCTGTCCGCCGAATCTTTTGTCGTGAAGGCGCCCGGACCGAAGGCCTGGGTGCAGGCGATGGAAATGTATGACGGCTATTTCAAGCGTGCCTTCCACGCCGAACTCGCCGTGGTTGACGGCGCAGTACGCTGCGATACCGAGCGGGACGTGCTCAAGGTCGCGATCGTCGACCGCCACCATGCCAGCAAGACCATCGGCATCGGATTTGTCCGCGGCTTTCAACTGAAGAAAGGCGCGCTGGCGGCGACCACGAATTGTGAAAATCAGAACCTCGTCATGGTCGGCGTGACCGATCGCGACCTGGCCGACGCCGCGCGCGCGATCAAGGAGATCGGCGGCGGCTATGTCGCCGTCGCTGACGGCAAGGTGCTCGCGACGGTGCCGCTGCCGATTGCCGGCATCATGAGCGATCAGCCCTGGGAGACGGTGCGCGAACAGTCGATCAACGCCAACAAGGCCGCAGCCTCGCTCGGCTGCGCGATCCATTCGCCCTTCATGATCATGGCGTTCATCGGCCTCGCCGGCATTCCCGACCTCGGACTGACGGAAAAGGGTCTCATCGACACCGCCTCGCAGTCTTTCACGGATCTCGTGCTCGGCATGCGCGCCGGCATGGTTTGCTGCCGCTGCCCCGATCACATGCACAACGTCCATCGCCTGATGGATCCGACATCCTTCCGCGCGGAACCAGTGCAATGACCAAGCCCGAACTTCAACGCCCGCAACCGCTTCTTCGCAAGGCGTTTCCGCCGAACGGCTTGTCCGCACGCGAAAATGCCCAGCTTGCGACGCTCGACCAGATCGTCGAAGCCGACGTCGCGCCGCAGGCGATCGCGCACGATCGAAACGGCCGCTATCCCACGAGTGCAGTCGCCGCGCTCAAACGCTCGGGCCTCCTGAAGACCGCGGTGCCGGCGGCCTATGGCGGCCCGGGATTCTCCTCGCGCTTTTCGCTCGAGGCACAGGTGCGCCTGAGCATCGCCAATTCCGCCGTGGCGCAGATTTTCAAGATTCACGACGAGCTCACGCGCGAAGTATTCGTCTATTCGCCGGCGGAATTCCGTCCGCGGCTTGCCAAAAAGTTGCTGGAGGAAGATGCGATCCTCGGCCTCGCCGTCGCCGAATCCGGCCGCAAGGTCGACGACCCGTTGACGACCCTGGCCGTGCCGCAGCCGGGCGGCGGCTTTTTGATCAACGGGCAGAAGATTTACACCACAGGCGCGGCTGAGGCCGACTACATCGTCACCTGGGCCTACAATCCGCAGGCGGAAGGCGCCGCGGATAATCCCCTGCTCGGCGCGCAGGCGTGCCTGGTGCCGGCGAACACCACAGGCGTCACCATCCATCGCGATTGGGATGCGATCGGTCAACGCGCGACCGATTCAGGCGCTATCACATTCAAGGATGTGAAGACCGCGCCGGATTGGACCTGCAGCTTGCCGGGAAAGGCGCCGCTGCCGCATGCGTCGCTGCGTTATCAGGCAGGCTTCGCCGCGGTCATGATCGGATTGGGCATCGGCGCGCTGCGCGCCGCGGTGCCGTTCGTCGCGGCAAAAAGCCGTCCCTGGCCTTCGGCAGCCGTCGACAATGCCGCCGACGATCCATTCGTGCGCCGGCTCACCGGCGAGTTGACCGCGGACCTTGCCGCCGCCTACGCCCTGACGCTCGCGACCGGCGATCTCATCGACGCGCATGAACGCGGCGAGATCGATCGCACTGCGCTCGCCGCGCCCGTCTATGCCGCCAAGGCCGCTGCATCGCGCGCCGGCATGCGCGCGACCTCCGAGATCTTCGCGCTGATGGGGACGCGTTCGGTCGCCCGCGCCAACGCCTTCGACCGTTTCTGGCGCAATGCCCGCACCGTTTCGCTGCACGATCCCGTGGACTGGAAGCATTCGGAGCTCGGCCAGCATGTTCTGACCGGGTGGGATCCGCCGCCCGGCATCTACCAGTAAGTCCTGTTGCGACGACCCGCCGTGCCGAGCCGCACATCAGAGAAATTGTGGCTTGGGTTAGTGCTCGTCCTCTTCGCCGCGACGGTCGTGTTGCTGATCGTGGTTGCCGGCGCCAATCCGGTGCGGGCGCTGCGCGGCCTCCTCGACGGTGCTTTCGGCGACCGCTACGCCATCGCCGAAACGCTGGTTCAATCCGTGCCGATTGCCATCGTCGCGCTCGGCGTGGCGCCGGCCCTGCGCGCCGGCATTTTTCCGGTGGGCTCGGAAGGACAGCTCGCGATCGGCGCCGTGACGGCAACAGCCACCGTGCTTGCTCTTCGCGGGGCGCCGACAGCCGTGATGATCCCCGCTGGCTGCATTGCCGGCATGCTGGGCGGCGTGGCATGGGCGTTCTTGCCCGCGATCTTGCGCGCGCGGCTTCGCGTCAACGAGATCCTCTCCACACTGCTGATGAACTATCTGGCCGCCAATCTCGTCTTGTGGCTGGTACGAACAGCGCTCGGTACGTCGGACGCGGTGGCGACGCCGCGCAGCGATCGCCTGCCGGTCGAAGCGCTCATCCCCAAGCTGGTCGAGGGGACGCGGCTGCATTGGGGAATCCTCGCCGTCCTCCTTGGCGCAGTCGCGCTCGCCTACTGGATTCGTTCGGTCCGCGGTCTGGGCTACGACATCTTCTCGACGCACCGCGATCTGGCCGCCCGCATGGGGGTGCGCGAAAGCACGGCCGTAATCGGCACCATGCTGGTGAGCGGCGCCGCCGCCGGTCTCGCCGGCTGGATCCAGGTCACCGGATTGCAGGGCATCCTCTATCCCAGCGTCGCCGGTGGGTTGGGATTCACCGGCGTACTGGTCGCGCTGCTGGGCGGGCTGCGGCCGCTCGGCATCTTGGTCGCATCGTTCGTCATGGCGGTTCTTGCCACCGGCAGCAACGGCCTGCAGACTGATACCGGCGTGCCCGCCTCCATCGCCGTCATCGCGCAAGGCGTCCTGTTGCTCGGTGCGGCGCTCGTTTTCGCGGCGCGTCAGCGCAGGGCACGGACGGCAAATCCCGAATTGACCGCCAAGCCCGCCGGGCAAGCGCCATGAATGCCGCGCAGCTCGGATTCTGGGCGGTGCTGCTCGCCGGCGCGGTGCGGCTCGCAACGCCGATCACGCTGGCGGCGCTCGGCGAAACGCTCGTCGAACGCTGCGGCATCGTCAATCTCGGCGTCGAGGGCATGATGGCGCTCGGCGCTTTCGTGGGTGTCTGGGGCGCCAGCGGACAAGGCTGGGCCGCGGGCCTCCTGCTCGGCGCGGTCGCCGGCGGCAGCCTCGGCTTGCTGATGGGGCTCGCGGTCCTCAAGGGCGGCGTCAACCAGATCGTCGCCGGAATCGCCATCACGCTGCTCGGCATCGGGCTCGCCGACTACCTTTTCCAGATCTGGCAGCCATCGGGCCGCTCGGCCGTGGTGGTTCCGCTGGTTCCTATCCTGCGGTTGCCGCTTCTCGACCGGTTGCCGCTGATCGGCGAGGCCTTGTTCGCGCAAAGCCCGTTGAGCTATTTCGCAGTCGCCGCCGTTGTCGCCGCAAGCATCGCGATGCGGCGGACGACGGTGGGACTGAAACTCCGCGCCGTCGGCGACGACCCGGAAGCCGCTCAGTTGCGCGGCGTCGATGTCGTTGCCGTGCGGATCGCGGCACTGGTGCTGGGCGGCGCGCTCGCCGGCTTCGGCGGCGCGACGATCACTGTCGGCTATCTCGGTTCATTCAGCGACGACGTGACGAGCGGCCGCGGCTATGTGGCGATCGCAGTCGTGATCATCGGGCGCTGGTCGCCGGCCGGCGCGATGCTGGGCGCGCTTCTCTTTGCGCTGTTCGACAGTCTCGCGCTGCTCGCCCAAACGAGCTCGGTCGGATTGCCGGTGGAGTTTTTTAGTTCCCTGCCCTACGCCGTGACCTTGCTGGCCCTGGTGCTGACCGCACGCGGGGGACGCATGCCGCGCGCGCTCGGGCGGAGCTTCGACGACTGATTGCCGCGGGTCTTTTATTCGTCGAGCAGCGAGCCGGGCAACTTGAACCGTTGGCGTTCGCCCGGATGGGGATCGAACTGCTTCGGGCTGTCCGAACCGACGCATTTGACGTTGGCGGCATAGTGCACCGAAAGCCGGGACCCCTCGTACAATGCGCGCGCGTGGCCGAACATATGGCGGCGGCCTGCCTTGTTGACGTGGAGGCGAACCATCTGCCGGCACATGGGACACTGCGTCGTCAGAGGATGAAGCTGCTGCCCTCCCAGCAGCTTGATGAACTCGACCACCCATACGGATAGCTGGCGCACGTCGGCCTCCTCGCGAATTTCGGCTTACGCAAAGGTCCGATTCGCAGTGGGGCACGGAAAAGCGACAAAAGTGCGTGCGGCACGCATTGGCAGCGGCGGATGGCGGGCTCAAGAGGCCGGCAATCGCCTTGATTTCAAGAGTTTTTTCGCCCCTTCCGGACAGACCCGACAGAGTTCGTCCGTTATGTCGCACCCAAAACACATCCGCCGACGAAGGTGATGTGGATCACAGCGGTGGTCCGATTTCCGGCGCAACGTTAATGGCGCGATAACAGCGAACAACTCCAACAATGGAGTTCGTCATGGTCTGGATCGTGAAATCGCGAAACCCCAAGGGAAGCGTCAACCAGATTCGTTGCGATACCCCGCAACGGGTGATCGAGATTCTTGCCGATCAGCGCAGCCGCGGCATGCGCGAGGTATGGATCGAGGATTCGACCGGCAAGAGGGTCGACGAGGCGAGTTTCAAGACGCGCAAGACGGATCGTTGACTGGGGAAATTGCGAAAGACACTTGCGCGGACGCGGCCAGTTCAATCCTTCGATTTCAACTGCGCTTCGTTCGCAGCGATGAAGGCGCGAATCTCATCCGACATTCCCAATAGCTTCAGCCATTGCTCCTTGTACAAGGTCACGGGAAAGCGCCCCATGCCGTAGATCGAAACGGCGCCCTTTTCGCTCACCTTCATCCGGACGCCGGTGGACGCCCCTTTCTTGAGGGCGGCGTTTTCGTTACGCAGGCGCTCCAGTTCAGCCTTCATTTCTTCGTCGGACATGGCTCTCCCAGCCTTTTGGGTTGTCTCGAGGCGTATCGCTACTGGCCGAAGGTTTCTATACCGCTACAATGCCGACATGCGTCAATCGTTAAGACTGCATCCTGATTCCCTCTGCGCCGCGATAAAGCACATCGAAGCGGAAATCACGCGGCCAAGCGCCGGCAGTCTGGTCTTTTCCTACGTCGTCAACGGCAAGATAGCCGATCTGCGCGTACCACCTCCAGCGCCGGCGGCCCATACCGATGGGCTGTGGCAGCACACCTGTTTCGAGGCCTTCGTCCGTATTGCGGACAGCGCGTCGTATTACGAATTCAACTTTTCGCCATCGCAACAATCGGCCGCGTACCGGTTCAATGGCTACCGCAGCGGGATGCAAGTCGCGACCGGCATGACCGCACCGCTCATCGAGGTGCAATCGAGCCCGACATGCTACAGATTGCAAGCCTCGCTGGAGTTCGATGCAATGCCCTGCTCGCCAAAAGACGGGACATGGCGGATCGGTCTTGCGGCGGTGATTGAGGAGACAAACGGCCAGAAATCATATTGGGCGCTGGCGCATCCGCCCGGGAAGGCGGACTTCCATCATCCCGATGGCTTTGCGCTCGAATTTCCCGAAGTTCAGAAACCATGAAATTTGGCATCGATCGACTTGTCGCCGAACCCGCCCTGCGCGCGCCCCTCAAGGGCAAGCGCGTCGCTCTCC
Source organism: uncultured Alphaproteobacteria bacterium (assembly GCA_963850245.1). Taxonomy (GTDB): domain Bacteria; phylum Pseudomonadota; class Alphaproteobacteria; order Rhizobiales; family Xanthobacteraceae; genus BOG-931. The sequence goes on from CAWKLA010000014.1 coordinate 314,501, forward strand.
TCGCGCATCCCGCTTCTGTCACGTCGGACCTGCGGCACTCGCTCGATGCATTGGCCGCATGCGGTGACGTGAACATCACTGCCGCTTTCGGTCCGCAGCACGGTCTGCGCGGCGACAAGCAAGACAACATGATCGAGTCGCCGGACTTCACCGATCCGGTCCATCACATTCCGGTATTCAGCCTCTATGGCGAGGTGCGCAGACCGACCGACGCGATGATCGATACCTGCGACGTCATCCTCGTCGATCTTCAGGATCTGGGTTGCCGGATTTATACGTTCATCACGACACTGCGCTACATTCTGGAAGCCGGGTCAAGGCATCGAAAAGCGGTGTGGGTGCTGGATCGGCCCAACCCCGTCGGCCGCCCGATCGAAGGTCTGACGCTGCGTACCGGATGGGAAAGCTTCGTCGGCGCCGGTCCGCTGCCGATGCGCCACGGGCTCACGCTCGGCGAACTCGGTCTCTGGTTTATCAAGACGCTCGATCTGGATGTCGAATACCGCATCGTCGAAATGCAGGGCTGGCGAGCCCGATGCGCGCACCGGGATTTGGGTGGCCACTTGATGAGCGCACCTGGGTCAATCCCAGCCCGAATGCGCCGAATCTCTGGATGGCGCGCGCCTATGCGGGCACGGTCATGCTCGAAGGCACCACGCTCTCGGAAGGCCGCGGCACCACCCGGCCGCTCGAGGTGTTTGGCGCTCCCGATATCGATGCGCGGCAGGTGTTACGCGAGATGCAGGCGCTTGCGTCGCAATGGCTCGGCGGCTGCCGCCTGCGCGATTGCTGGTTCGAACCGACCTTTCACAAGCATGTCGGCAAACTTTGCAACGGCGTGCAGATTCACACCGATGGTCCCGGCTACGATCATCAGGCGTTCAAGCCCTGGCGCATCCAGGCACTCGCGTTCAAGGCAATTCGCCAGTTGCGTCCCGACTATCCGCTCTGGCGCGATTTCGCCTACGAATATGAGACCGACAAGCTCGCCATCGACGTCATCAACGGCGGTCCGCTGCTGCGGGATTGGGTGGACGACCCGGACGCTACGCCACAAGACCTGGATGAGCTGACGAAACCGGACGAACGCGCGTGGTCGAGCGAGCGCGCGGCGTATCTTCGTTACTGAAGGACGGAACACCGCGCGGTACGGTCTGTTTATGCACATGTGATCCAAGGGTGATCCAGGGGATTTTCATGACCAGTCCGGATATTCGCGTCGCTCTCGAACGTCACTGGGCCGCTTCCGACGCGAACGACTTCGAAACCGAACATGACATTTATGCCGACGATGCGATCCTCGACTATCCGCAATCGGGAGAGCGGATCCGCGGCCGGCGGCACATCCAGCTTTCACGGACCGCGCAGCCGAACAAAAAGCGGTTCAGCGTCAGACGCATCCTGGGCATCGGCGATCTCTGGATCAGCGAATTTGTACTGACATATGACGGCCAGCCGTCCTACGTCGTCAGCATCATGGAATTCCACGGCGGAAAGGTCGCCCACGAAACCCAGTATTTCGGCGATCCGTTCGAACCAGGACCATCGCGTGCGCAATGGGTAGAACCCGTACGTTAGAGACGGCGCCGGACGCGCTCCTGTTTTTGCGCCGCCGGATCGGCGGAAAATTCCGCCATGACCCGCGTCCGTTTTGGCGAAAAACGCGCCTGATTGAGGATATTTTTTGATCCAACTGCAAATCAGGCGACAAAAACCGTCATTTCGCGGCCGGGGAGCAAGGTCGGGCTCTACATCGTGCCGACCGACGAGGAATTGATGATCGCGCGGCAAACCTTGTCGCTGCTGGCCGCCCGATCCAAGCACGCGAACTCGACTGCCGCCAGTTCGGCGTTTGTTTGAAATGTCAACTGCCATGTGGTTCGCCAAGTAGAATGCGGCAAGCGGAATCTGGGTTGATCTCCATCAAAGAAGGAACTAGCGTTCCCTACTAAGAATTATCTCGCATGTTGTATCGTTATTTCGGGAAACGATCCCTCAATGCGTAACCGTATTTTTGTCTGTGCCCTGTTTGGTTTCGTTTTCGCCGTCGTTGGCCTGCCCCTTCCCTTTGTCTCGACGCACTCTCCGGTCGCGCAATTATTGTTCCCGACCGCAGAGGCAAAATCGAGATTACAGAGTCTGCTGGACCGCATACTCGGCAGAGACCTGCCCGAGGGGATTTTCAAGACCAATGGCCGCATCGAGGCCATCCAGGTCGACGTGGCGGCGAAATATCCCGGCCGGCTCACCGACATCACCGTCGAGGAAGGCAGCGAGGTCAAGGCCGGACAAGTCGTTGGACGCATATCGTCGCCGGAATTCGAAGCGCAATTGCGGGCGGCGCAGTCAAATCTGGATAAGTCAGAACAGGCGCTGGCCGAGGCCGAGTCGCTGATCGACCAGCGCAAGGCCGTGTTGGCCGCCGCCAAATCGGACTTTGAGCGCGGCCAGGAACTCGTCGGCAAACAGATCATCACGCAACAGACGTTCGATCAGCGCCGCCGCAATTACGAGGGGGCGGAGGCAAGCGTTCAGGGGGCAATCGCGCAGCGCGAACAGGCCGATGCGGCGATCAAGAGCGCGCAAGCCGAGGTCGAGCGTATCGAAGCCATTTTACACGACCTGATTCTGGTGTCGCCCAGAACTGGACGCGTCCAGTATCAACTGGCGCGGAACGGCGAGGTGATCGCCGCGGGCGGCAAGGTCGTCACCATTCTCGACCTGCACGACGTCTACATGACCGTCTTTGTACCGGCTGCGGTCGCCGGCAAGCTGGAGATCGGCGGCGAGGCGCGCATCATTCTCGATCCCGTACCCGAATATGTGGTGCCTGCTTCCGTGAGCTTTGTCGCCGCCGACGCGCAGTTCACGCCGAAGACCGTGGAGACCAAGGATGAACGCGAGAAGCTGATGTTCCGCGTCAAGCTGCAATTGGATGCGGAAGTGCTGAAGCAATACAGCCGCCGGGTGAAGACGGGCGTGCGCGGGCTTGGCATCGTGCGAACCAACGCGGCCACCGCATGGCCGGAAGACCTGCAAGTCAAGCTGCCGCGATGACCGATTCCATCGTCGCCCGCCTCAACGGTGTTTCGCACCGTTACGGCGCGACGGTCGCCCTCGACGATGTCACGATCGAGATACCGGCGCGCAAAATGGTCGGGGTGATCGGGCCGGACGGCGTCGGCAAATCGACCATGCTGGCGCTGATTTCCGGCGTGCGCATGGTGCAGAGCGGCAAGGTCATCGTTTTTGATGGCGACGTGAGCGAGGGGGCGCACCTCAAAGGGTTGCGCGCGCGCATCGCCTATATGCCGCAGGGTTTGGGCCGCAATCTCTACCCGACGCTCAGCGTGTTTGAGAACATCGACTTTTTCGGGCGGCTGTTCGGCCAATCGGCAACCGAGCGTCGCGCCAAGATAACGGAACTCCTGACTGCCACCGCGCTTGATCCATTCGAAAACCGGCCGGCCGGCAAGCTCTCCGGCGGTATGAAGCAGAAGCTCAGCCTTTGCTGCGCGTTGATCAACGATCCAGATCTGCTGATCCTCGACGAGCCGACCACCGGCGTCGACCCGCTGTCGCGTGGCCAGTTCTGGGACCTCATCAACACCATCCGCGCCCGTCGCCCGCAGATGAGCGTGATGGTCGCCACCGCCTACATGGACGAGGCGCAGCGCTTCGACTGGCTGATGGCGATGGACGACGGCAAGATCATCGCCCACGGCACGCTCCAGGAAATGCTGGACAAGGCGGGCGAGCCGACGCTCGAGGAAGCATTCATCGCACTGTTGCCGGAGCAGAAGCGGGCGCAGCATCAAAAAGTGGTCGTTCGGCCGCGCATCGCCACCCCGGACGAAGTGCCCGCCATCGAAGCCGAAGGATTGACGCGGCGGTTCGGCGATTTCGTCGCCGTCGATCACGTCAATTTCCGCATCGCGCCCGGCGAAATCTTCGGCTTCCTCGGCTCCAATGGCTGCGGCAAGTCCACGACGATGAAGATGCTGACCGGCTTCCTGCCGGCGACCGAGGGCTGGGCAAAATTGTTCGGGCGCCCGATGGGCTCCAACGACATGGAGATGCGCCGCAACGTCGGTTACATGACGCAGGCCTTCTCACTCTACGGCGAACTCACGGTGCGGCAGAATCTGGAGCTGCACGCCCAGCTTTATCATCTGCCGTCGGACAAGATCGGAAGCCGCATCAAGGAGCTTTTGCAGCGGTACGACCTCGAAAACGTCGCCAATTCGAAGCCCGAGAGTTTGCCGCTCGGTATCAAGCAGCGGCTGCAGCTCGCCGTGGCGGTGTTGCACGAACCCGCCGTTCTCATCCTTGACGAACCGACATCGGGCGTCGATCCGATCGCCCGCGACGCATTCTGGCGATCGATGATCGACCTTTCCCGCGACGATGGCGTTACGATTTTTCTTTCCACCCATTTCATGAACGAGGCGGAGCGCTGCGACCGCATCTCGCTGATGCACGCCGGCAAAGTGTTGGCCGTCGGCGCGCCGATGGATCTGGTGAAGGAGCGCGGCAGCGACTCTTTGGAGGATACCTTTGTCGGCTATCTGGCCGACGCCGCCGGCATCGACCGGAGCAAGAAGGTGGAAGCGCCGCCGCCGGATGCAACGCCGGCTGAAGCAGAGCCGATCAGGGCGCCACGGCGGTTCGACGTTGCGCGGCTATGGGCCTACGCGCGCCGCGAGACCGTCGAACTGCTGCGCGACCCCATCCGGCTTGCATTCGCCATCGTCGGGCCCATTATTTTGATGTTGGCTTTCGGCTACGGCATTTCCTTCGACATCGAAAACCTGCAGATGGCGTCGTTCGATCAGGACGACACGCCGCAAAGCCGGCAACTCCTCGACGGATTTTCCGGCTCCCGGTATTTCTCTGTACAGCCGCCGATCACTTCGGCTGCGGAGGCCGATCGCCGTTTGCGCAGCGGCAATACGCAAGTCGTCGTCGAAGTGCCCGCCGGGTTCGGCCGCGACCTGCTGCGGGGCGCGCGCCCGGAAGTCGACGGAACCGTCGACGGCGCGATGACATTCCGGGGCGAGACGGCGAGAAATTACGTCACCGGGGTGGTGCGGACGCAGGGTGACGAACTGGAACGTCAGTTGCGCAAGGCCGGCGACCCCAACACATGGAGCGATCAGGATATTCAGACGCGTTACCGATACAACCAGGCGTTCCTGAGCGTGAACGCCATGGTGCCGAGCGTGTTCATGCTCATGCTTTGCCTGATCCCGGCCATCATGTCGGCAATCGCCGTGGTGCGCGAGAAGGAAACCGGCTCCATCGCCAACTTCCGTTCGACGCCGATCACCAAGCTCGAATTTCTGCTCGGCAAGCAGGTTCCCTACGTCGCCGTCGCCATGGTGAATTTCGTCTTCCTGCTGTTGATGGCGATCTTCGTATTCGGCGTGCCGGTCAAGGGACCGTTCTGGGTGCTGCTGATCGGCACCATCGTTTATGTGATTTCGACCACCGGCTTCGGCCAGCTGATTTCGTCCTTCACGCGCACCCAGGTCGCCGCAGTGTTCGCCACCGCGATTTTGTCGATCGTGCCGGCGGTCAACTTCTCCGGACTCTTCGCGCCGGTGTCCTCGCTTTCCGGAACCGCGAAAGTCATCGGCTTGACCTTCCCGTCCGCATGGTACCAGCCAATCACCGTCGGCGTGTTCGCCAAAGCGCTGGGCATGTCTGCGCTCTGGTTCAATATCGTGGCGATTGTCGTCATCGCGCTCGCGTATCTGCTCTTGTCTCTCATCCTGCTGCGCAAACAGGAGGCGTGACATGAATACGTCCGGCATCCCACCGGTCCCAAAATTAGCCGTCGCGCGGCCGGTGACGCTCCGCGACCATGTGGTCAATATCTACCGCCTGGTGATCAAGGAGTTGCGGAGCATCCGCTCGGACCCGACGATGCTTATCCTGGTCGTGTATGCGTTCAGCATCTCGGTGAACACGGTGGCGACGGGCGCCGTGACCGAGGCGACCAACCTTTCGGTCGGTATAGCCGACGAAGACGGCTCCGAATTGTCGCGTCAGATTGCGGAAGGGCTGGTGCGCCCGACGTTCCAGCCGGCCGTGCAGATCAGGGCGTCGGAGATCGACGCAAAAATGAACAAGGGCGAGCTGCTCTTTGTCGTGGAAATACCACCGAATTTTCAGGCCAATGTTCTTGCCCAGCGCAAGACCGAGATCCAGATCAACGTCGACGCCACGGCGGTGGCTCAGGCGGGCAACGGCGCCAATTACCTCAAGACCGCGATTGCGAACGAGGTGCAAAAATTCATGGATGCGCGCGGCATCGCCGGCGGCTCGCCCATCAATCTCGTCGTGCGCGCCGACTTCAACCCAAACCTGAAAACGGCGTGGTTTTCGGCGATGACGCAGGTCATCAATCAAATCACGCTCCTGACCGTGATCCTGACCGGCGCGGCGCTGATCCGCGAGCGCGAGCAAGGCACGGTTGAGCATCTGCTGGTGATGCCGGTGGTGCCGGCCGAAATCATGCTGGCCAAGATGTTCGCCAACGGGCTCGTGATCCTGGTCGCGGCGATGCTGTCGCTGCAATTTGTCGTTCATTGGTGGATCGGCGCGCCGATCGCCGGCTCTATCTTCCTGTTCTTCCTCGGCGCGGCGCTTTATGCGCTTGTGGTCGCGGCACTCGGCATCCTGCTCGGCACGCTGTCCACCACGATGGGCCAATTCGGACTGCTGGCGATGCCGGTCCTGATCGTCACGCAATTGCTGTCCGGCAGCAGCACGCCGATGGAAAGCATGCCGGTCTGGCTGCAATACGTGATGCGGACCATCAGTCCGACACCGCATTTCGTCTCGTTTGCCCAGGCCGTGCTGTTTCGCGGCGCCGACATCACGCTGGTCTGGCGCCCGCTGCTCGCCATGCTCATCATCGGTTCGGTCTACTTCGCTTTCGCAATGAGCCGCTTCCGCCGCGTCATTTTCGGGAGTTGACGGTCATGGCCAAGGACAAAGACAAGAACAAAGACAGACGGCGCCGACGACGGCAAGATGAAGCGCAAGGTCTACGAAAAGGAGCTGCGCAAGCTCCAGGTCGAGCTTTGCCTCGTGCAGGAATGGGTAAAAGCGAAGGGCGCGCGGATCATCGTTATCTTTGAAGGGCGCGACGCCGCCGGCAAAGGCGGCACGATCAAGGCGATCACCGAACGCGTCAGCCCCCGCGTCTTCCAGGTCGTCGCGCTGCCGGCGCCATCCGATCGCGAGAAAACGCAGATGTACGTGCAGCGCTATATCCGGCGATTTCCAGCCTCCGGCGAAATCGTCATCTTCGACCGCAGCTGGTACAATCGCGCCGGCGTCGAAAATGTCATGGGATTCGTCGATCGTGACGACGTGAAGCGCTTTCTCGACGTGTGCCCGGAATTCGAAAGATACGTGACCGATGCCGGCATCCTCTTGATCAAATTCTGGCTGGAAGTCGGCCAGGAAGAGCAGGAGAAAAGGTTCCTGGCGCGCATCAACGATCCGCTCCGCCAATGGAAGCTCAGTCCGATGGATATTGAGTCGTATTCGCGCTGGTACGATTACTCGCGTGCGCGCGATGCGATGTTCAAGGCGACCGACACCGACCGGGCGCGCTGGCACATCGTCAGGTCGGACGACAAGAGGCGCGCGCGGCTAAATTGCATCTCCCAATTGCTTGAATTAATTCCGTATAAAAAGGTGTCGCGTCCGAAGGTCAAACTGCCCAAGCGCTCGCGGCGGGACGCCTACAACGACCAGGCAACGTTGCGCGGCAGGCATTTCGTCGCCGAGAAATTCTGAGCCGGCCACGACACTGCGCGACGACATCGACTGAACCGATCGGCGCGGAAGGCAGAGTTCTTCCGCATGGAGATCGGAGCGCGCCTGTGCTTCTCTACCGCGAACTCGCTAACAGACACATTGGAGCGCAGGCGTCATGGCCGACGAACCGACCAAAGTTGTTCCGCTGGCTTTCAATCATGTCGGCATAACGGTGCCGAATATATTCGACGCCATCGATTGGTACGGCCGCATCTTTGGCGCCACCCACATCATGGGGCCGCGCGTCATCGCATCGTCCACCCGGGAAACGCCGGGAATTTTCGGACCACGCTTTCGCAAGGCGTATCAGGCGCACCTGCTGCTCGCCAACGGCGTTGGGCTCGAACTATTTCAATTCGTCGAACCGCCTGTCGAGTCGCCTGCCGACAACATGCCGTACTGGAATCGCGGGTTTTTCCACATCGCCATTACGCATCCGGACGTGGACGGCCTTGCGCGCCGGATCGCCGAGAATGGCGGCCGCAAACGCCACGAGCCAACCAACTTTGTTCCCGGCAAGCCATGGCGGCTCTGTTACTGCGAAGATCCGTGGGGCTGCGTCATTGAGATCATGTCGCACAGCTACGCGGAAATGTTTGGAAACTGGCCTCAGCCGGGAATGACCGAGCAGCCCGAATTCGTGCCACGGCCGTGACCGTGCTTCGGCCGGGCACGATCCGCGCGCTCAATCCAGCTTCCCCGCGATCAGAGCCGGCCGTGTCAGCGCCGATTGCAGCAGCCCCTCAACGCGCGCCGGATCGACACCGTGCAACTCTGCGGCATCGGCAAGCGCACGGGGCGAGAGCCCCTCGAAGAACGATCGAGAGAGCACAACCGGTTCGCGGCCGGGCGATTGATCGTTGACGATGAGGCGAACGACGTCCGGGACGGGAATAGTGACCGGCGGTGTCCACAATGGCCTTGACGGCTTTGATCATCCACGCCTGCAGCTCGGCATGAACGATCTGCGGGCCTTCGACCGGGCCGACCAACGGAATCCCGAGCGGCGCGATGATCGAAGAGCCGCCGCGTGCATAACGGATGTTCATCTTGCCCTTGTGCGGAAATTCGTCGGGAATGTCCTCCTCATCGATGATGCCGCAGGCTGAGACGACGAACGCGCCGGCTTCCATGGCATGGGCCCGCACCGAAAAATGTCCCCAGAACGACGAGTGATTTGCGTCCCATTCCTCGAGTTCGGGCCCGGTGTGCAGCGCGAACGCGCCGGGAAAAACCGCGATGTGAATGTCCTCGCCAAGCCCGATCATGGCCGCCCGCATCAGCGTCATCAGATGCTCGCCGCAGATGAGACCTCCGATCCGTCCGATCTCGGTAGAGAACACGCGCAGGTCGCCGGCATCGCCCTGCCCCCAGAACAGCCGTTCCGAAAACGTCGGCATGGTTTTGCGGTGGCGCCCGATCAGCCGTCCTTCCGGATTGAAAAAGAGCAGTGTGTTGTAGATGGTGCTGACCTCCGGGCGGGAATCGATTTCGTTGCATCCCATCACCAGATACGCCTTGGCGCGGCGCGCCGCGGCTCCCAGCCGTTCGGTGTCTTCGCTCGTGGCCAGCACCGCGGCATCGCGGAAGGCGACCCTGCCGCCGGCCCAGGCTTGCAATGAGGAGTCCCAGCCTTCGGTCCAATACGGATAACCGGCCAGCCATGCTTCCGGAAAAACGATGAGCTCGGCACCGGTTGCGGCCGCTTCCGCGATGTATGCCTCCGCGCGTTCGAGCGACGCGGCCTTGTCGAGGAAACGAGCGGCCTTCTGCACGATGGCAACCTTGACGGCTTCGCGTCCGCCGAGAACCGGCTTCCTGCCGACAGACATGACAACCCTCCTGTTTCATGCGATGTTTGTCTGAAGAATTGCTCATTGCAGTGTTGCGCGCATGCACCAAACGGTCATCCCGCTTGATCCAGAGGGACATATCTGATGGAGGGCGCGACCAATATCGAACGCACTTCCAGCAGCGCGTTCCCGAAAAAGCAGGCCTTTTCGTATTGGGCGGATGTCGTGGCGCAGACATTCGTTCCGCTGCAATGCGACGCGGTCGATCGCGGCAGTTTTGTTGGTGAGCTGCGCCACCGCAAGATCGGACTTGTCGGCGTATCGGAAGTGCGCGCATCGGCGATGATCGCACGACGCACCAAAGCAAAGATCGCCGCTGCGCCCCGCGACGACGCCATCGTGGTGCTGCAGCTTGCCGGCAACTGCAATGCGGGACAGGACTTGCAGACCTCGCGACTGCAGCCGGGCGCGGGCGCCATCGTCACGGCGGAAAGGCCGTATTTCTTCGAGTTCCCCAAGGTATTCCGTCAATTGGTCATCAGGCTGCCGCGTAGCCTGGTGGCGGACGATCGCAGCGATTGCGGCGAACCTGCCTTGCTGCTCTCCGCCGGCGGCGCGCGCCTGTTGCGCAAGCTGGCGCTTTGCTCGCTCGATGATGCATCTCGGCTTTTGCCCCACGAGGAGGCCGGGATCGAGCGGGCGTTTGCGGATCTGGTGGGCGCCGCCCTCCTCCACTCCGACCAACAACGCACCGGGTCAGACACCTCCACCCGCTACATGGCCGCCTGCCAATTCATTCGGCGCAAGCTTGCCGATCCCGCTTTGACGCCTGCCGCGGTTGCCACCCACGTCAACATGTCGACCCGAAATCTTGCCCGCTTGTTTTCGCGACAGGGGACGACGATCGATCGCGCTATCTGGTCGCAAAGGCTGATCGCCGCTCGCTCCGATCTCCTCGATCCACGGCTCAACCACCGTTCGATCACGGAAGTCGCTTTTTCCTGGGGATTTGGCGACGCCGCTCACTTCTCGAGACGGTTCTCAAAGGCCTTCGGCCTGTCGCCGTCAGAATGTCGTGCAGCAAGCCTTTCGGCGCGCTCGACGCCACGGTGCTAGCGTTACCCACATCGGCCGCACGTGCGGACGGTCGCGCTACGTTTTTCCGGCTCGTGGGGAGCGCTCCAAGCGCATCATCAGAGAGAAGAAATAGAGGCGACGACCAAGCGGCAGCTTTGTTTCGCTGTCACTAGCCGAAGCGGCGTAGGCTACGGCGACTTTTTTGCTTTCAAAACATGCGTGCGCTAACGTTCGTTCGCAGAATATGAGAAATCGAACGATGTCCCTCGCTGAGGCCCAGTCTTTCGCCGGCTAGGTGAACTCTGGCCAAATCAATCTCGCTGCATGATCACGATAAAACACATTGCTCAAAAGCTCGATCTGTCGGTTTCCACGGTCGGCCGCGCACTCACCGATCACCCGCGCATCAGCCGCGAGACAAAGGAGCAGGTGCGCCGGGCAGCGAAGGAACTCGGATACGTCGCGAATACCGCCGCGCGTGTCATGCGCGGTGGATCGAGTCATCTCATCGGCCTGCTCGTGCCGGACATCCGCAGCACGTTCTATTCCATGGTCGCCCAGGTGCTTTCAAAGTGCTTCGAGCGCGAAGGCTTCCATCTCGCCCTCTCGATCACCGACGACGATCGCGACACCGAAATGCAGCAGGTTCGCGAACTTGTCAGCGCGCGCGTCGGCGGGATCGTGATCGTACCCTGTGCCGCACCGCGCCGCGAAACGCTCAATCTGCTCAAGATGGTTCCCCACGTGCAGGTTCTGCGCAGGATTCCGAGCCTTGGCGACTGGTTCGGATTAGACGACGAGCGCGCAATCCTCGACGCGACAAATCATCTGCTTGGCCTCGGACATCGGCGGATCGGCTACATCGGCGACACCGTCTTTCCGACCGGAAGGGTTCGCTACCAGGGTTTTCGTCGGGCATTTTCCGAGGCTGGCCGCAGCGTTGACGAGACGCTGGTCGAACTTGGCACGCCCGACACCCGGTTCGGCGCCGACGCCACCGCGCGGCTCGTTGCCAAACGAACGCCGCCGACCGCGCTGGTCACGACCTCGGTCCTGGTGACCCTCGCTGCTGCCGAACAGCTGACGGTGATGAATATCGACGTGCCAGGGAGGCTGTCGTTCGTCGGCTTCGGTGACGGCCCGTGGCAGAAGTGGTGGGGACCCGGATTAACGACGCTGCGCCTTCCGGTCGAGGAGCTCGCCACGGGATGCGGGCTGTGGTTCCTCGATCGCCTGAAGGACAAAGCGCGGCAATCCCGCTCGAAACCGCATAGCGCGATATCTTCGACGGCGCTGGTTTTGCGCGGCAGCACCGCCCGCGTGAAAATCCGGCTGAGGGATCGCTCGCAATCAAATAATTGAAAAGCGACGTCTTGGCTCTCCTGCGCCAGCACTGCTGAGCAGCGCTCCCGAACGTTCTCCGCTTTCATTCATGGACCGGCATCAATGCGATGATCCGATACCATCACTTTCTTGCCTTCGCGAACGGAAAGATAAGCTCGCCGGTCTTGAATGCCGGAGGATAGACAACGACCTGACGCACCCAATCCGTGAACTGCTCGAGATTCGTCCCGTCAACATTCTGGAACTGGATACAAATGATCCTCGGCGCGCTCCATTCACCGTTCGGACCGAAAGCGATCGGCCCAATGACGGTGTCAAATTTGTTGTCGCGGAGATAAGCGGCGATCTTCTCGTCATCCAGCGATTTCGTCTCGGTGATGGCCTTCGCCAGTATCTGCCCGGCGGCGTATGCGTAGGGCGGATAGGTGTAGCCGAGCGGATCGGTTCCGAGCGAACGCGCCCGCTTCTGATATTCCGCCATCATTTCCTTTGTACCGGTAAATTGCAGGCTCGGCGCCGGAATGTAGAACTCGTTGCTGATATAGCCGTTGATGAGGGGACCAAGCTGCTGCTTGATGCCTGTGACCAGCAGGCCGAGCATCGCGCCGCCGATCAATTTCGGCTTGAAATCGATTTCATTGGCGGCACGGACGAGCGCTACGGTATCGACCGGAAGCGTCGCCGCGAAAACGATGTCCGGCGATGTCGCCTGCATCGCGCGAACGATCGGGATGAGATCGGTGGTCGAGGGCGGATAAGTCCGCTCGAAGACGATTTCGAAGCCCATCGCCTTGGCGTTCTCGCGTGCTCCGTCAAGAGCGTTACGCGAATACTCCACGTCGGCGCCGATCAAGGCGGCGCGAACCGGTTTCGGCTCCTGGGACGCGGCAAGTTCGAATACGCATTTCGAATAGTTGCTGGCCGATGGGCCTTGCGAGTTCATCGAGAAGTAGTTGGGATACTGGAAAACCTTGTTTGCGCCGAGCCCGAAGATGCCGATCGTGGTCCGCTTGTTCTGAATGATCGTCGGCAGCGCTGCCGCAATCACATTCGTGCTGTAAGGCCCGATGAGAAGATCAACCTTATCGATAGTCATCAGCTTGGTATAAATTCCCGGCGCGTTGGCCGGATTGCCCTGATCGTCGTAATAGACAAGCTCGACAGGCCGTCCGAGCAACCCGCCTTTGGCATTGACGTCATCGCGCCAAATTTCGAGCCCCACCAGCACCTGCTTTCCCGCCGACGCCGTGGGCCCGGTGAGGCTCAAGCTCAGTCCTATCCGAATCGGATCTGCGGCCCGAGCGGTCGACGATTGGAAGTGCAGCGCAGCGATCACCGCGACCAATCCGAATATCGTGGCAATCGACCGCCTGACGGTTGTCGTCAAGGTCATGACTTCCTCTCTTTTTTTCGCCGGCATCGCGTGCTGCCGGCGTTCGCGTCGCGACAAGAACGCCGGATTATTTTCTGGCGTCCACCATCGGGTAGATGACCTCGCCGGTTTTGAATTGTGCGGGTGTAAGGATCACCTGGTTGTCCATATCCTTGAACTGCGCCAGGTCGTTGCCGCGAATGTTGCGGTACTGGACTTGCAGCATCCTGGATTCGGTCCATTCCCCCACGGGCCCGAACGTGATGTCGCCCACGATCGTATGAACGGTATGGCCGTGGAGGTAGGCTGCGAGCGCGGCGTCGTCGATGCTGTTGGTCGCGCGGATCGCCTCTTCGAGGACTTGCAGATCGGCGTAACCCCAGGGCGGCATGTTGTATCCGAGCGGATCGGTGCCCTCGGACGCCGCTCGCGCCTGGTATTTGGACAGGAATTCCATGACGCCCGGATACTGCATGGTCCGGGCCGGTAACCAGGATTCATAGTTCACGACGCCGTTGAGAAGCGGCCCCAATTGGATTTTGAGGCTCGAGCTCTGCAGCCCGACCATCGCGCCACCCAGCAGTTTTGGCAGGAAGCCGATCTCGCTGAAGGCCCTCAACATCCCGACCGAATTGAGCGGATATGAACAGACCGCCACGATGTCGGGATTGGCAGCCTGAATGGCGCGAACGATCGGCGAGAAATCTGTCGTCGCCGGCGGATAGCTGCGGTCGTAGACGATCTTGAAGTCCCTGGCCTTGGCGTTTTCGCGAGCGCCGTCGGAGGCGTTGCGCCCGAATTCCGCATCGACGGCCACGATCGCTACGGTCTGCGGTTTGGGGTTCTGTGCCGCGGCAACGTCGAACAGTCCCGCCGTCACCGCGCGTTTCGCGTCCGGCCCGTTCACGTTCATCGAGAAATACCGCGGGTATTGAAATTCGCTGTTGACCGCCGTGCCGAACAAACCAATGAGCAATTTCTTCTTCTGGATGGCGACCGGCAATGCCGCCGCAATCATGTTCGTTGCGTACCCGCTGACGATCAGATCGACTTTGTCGACTTCGAGGAGCTTGGTGTAAAGCGCAGGAACGTTCGCCGGGTTGCTTTGATCGTCGTAGAAGACGAGCTTGACGGGACGCCCCAACAGGCCGCCCTTGGCGTTGACGTCATCCTCCCAGATTTTCATGCCGACAAGCGCCGCCTTGCCGTTGGCGGCAAGCTGACCGGACTGGGCGATGCCAAGGCCGATCGTTATCGGCTCGGCCGCGACGGCGGCGGTTGTCCAAATACTCTTGAGCAGCAGGACAACAATGACGATGAGCGGGCCGTATCGCATGGTCAACACGTCAGCTTGACTTCGTCAGGGTAAGCGAAAACCTCGGGTCGGCCGCCAGGCATTCCGCTTCTGGAAGTCCGAGTTCCTTGCGCACGATATTGGTGCCGAGGACCATCGCGACCATTTTATAGTTGGCATGCCGGCGCCCCATCCCTTCGCGGCCCATGCCGCAGTCCGACGATATGATGAGCCGCTCGGCGGGAATGTGTTTCAGTGCTTCACGGATGAGCGCGGCAATTTCCTCCGGACGTTCGACCTGAAGATTGCGGTGATTGAGAACGCCGATGACGATCTTCTTGTCCTTGATCACCTCGCCGATGGCCTTGAGGTCTCCGGGGCCCGAGGACGTCGTTTCAAAGGTAAGCGCATCAGCCTCGATCCGATCGAGGGCCTCGAGCGTCGGCTGATAGCTCTGCACGTCCTTGAAAATGCGCTGCTGCGACGGATTCCCCCAACAGGTGTGGCACCACACCTCGGTCTTGTCGCGCAAGCCTTTGACCGTGTTGTTGAAGATCTCGGCGAGTTCCTTCACGTCGAGCTTGCCGAATAGCTTGCCCCGCACCGGCACCATGTGGATGTACGGCTCTTCCATCTGCAACACCGGACAACCGGCATCGGCGAGATTGTTCAGCTCCTGATTCAGCGCATTGCTGAACGCCCAAGTCCGCTCGATCGGGTCTTTATAGTGATCGTCGTCGACGGACGCGGCCAGCAATTCCGGCAATATGGTGCCGAACTTCACCGGGCGGGTCGTCATCCGCTGGGCCGTTTTCCACATCGCAGCATATTGCAGGTTGCCGGGGCCCAACGGGCCGACAATGCGCGGCAGAACGCGTGCCTCGAGAAAGTCGTGCAGGATGTGACCGCGCGGATAGGCGACGGCGCCGACATTGTAGACTGCCGGTTCCAGCGCGTGCGAAAGCCCCGACATGTGGGTCAGAGGATAGCTCTGCCAGCTCATCCCGCCGACTTGCGGATCGTAGTGCGCATCTCCGTCGGTGCAGATGTCGAGGCCGGCCATTTCCTGCGCGCGCAGGAAAGACGACACCGCATCCTCGTATTGCTCGCGGTAGTCCGAATAGACCATCGCCTCGAGGAAGCTCTGCCTGCCCAGTATCGCGTCGTACCACTTCGGCCGCGGCAGGGAGCCGATGATCGACGTCGGAAGGACGGTGCTCGCTGAAGCCCGGAACATTTTTCGCCTCCTCGATGAAGTTTCTCGGCAACGTTAAAGTTATGGCCGAGTTGTATCTGGCACCCGCTTCCCGCCGACGCTTGTCGGATCGTGATGCATCAACGGCCGCGGCAGGCGTTAGCGGCCGGCGTGGACGCTCTCGGCAAACTCGACATTCTCGCTGCTCAGTTCGATGCCCGATCCACGGGCTTCCACTTCAAGCACGGCCGCGAAATCGACCTCGCCAAGACCCTGGCCGATCGCCGACTGCAACGTCTGATAAGCGAGGCCGATGGCCGACATGGGGACTTCCAGACGGCGCGCTTCGGCCAACGCCAGTTCGAGGTCCTTGCGCAACAACCGCGTGGTGAAAGTGGGCGTATAGTCCAGATTGACCAGCGCCGGCGTTTTGTACTTGGTGAAGCGCGACCCCAGCGGAGAGGCGTTGATAACCTCAAGGAAAGTGGAGCGCGACACCCCGGCCTTCTCGGCCAAGGCCGTGACCTCCACGAGCGTCGTGATGATGCCGCCGAGGAACGCGTTGTGCGCGAGCTTGACGAACTCTCGCCACCGCGCCTTCGCCAAGGTAGGTGGTCCCCTGCACCACCTCGAGCATGTATGGCTTGACTTCCTCGAAAGCGGCGCGAGGCCCGGACACCATCAGGCTCGCCGTGCCGGCGGCGACCACATGGGCATTGCCGCTGACCGGCGCGCACAGCAGCACGCATCCCCGCTTGCTGGCAGCGGCGGCGACGCGATCCGACGCCTCGACCGAAACGGTGGAATGGTCGACGATGATGCGCGGAGCCTTGCCGGGTGACGACAGCAGGCCGCCCGGCCCGATCGTCACCTCCTCGAAGTCGGCTGAATTGCCGACGACCGTGAAAACGATCTCGCGCTCTGCCAGGTCGGCGATCCTGTCGACGATCATCGCACCACGGGACTTCAGCGGTTCCGCCTTTGAACGCGTTCTATTCCACACCGCGACATCGTTGCCCGCTGCCGCGAGCCGCGACGCCATGGCGAAACCCATGCGCCCTGCCCCAAGCCAACCCAGTCGCAATCGCGATTTTCGGCCGTTCTCTGCCACCTTTTCCTCCTCGCATTCCACGCTCGGCGAGCGATCAAGGACAAGCCCCGACGAACTCGCACACCAATGCTCATTGGCAACGCTTCGCCGCCATGGAGCGCAGCGATATCAATCGAAGTTGTTTCTCTTGCCTTTGCGCACGTAATCGACGACCGAGCCGATATGATCCCTGCTGTGCACGCCCTTCTTCTTGGCAAGATGCGCGAACATCTGGATAGCAAAGCCGCCGTCGAGGCTATCGGTGATCTGACGGCGCCACGGCCGGCGCACGATTTGGGTTGTCATCCGTCGCGTGGTCCGCGGCTGGGTCATGATGTGGTCGGCGAGTTGCCACGCGCGTTGCAGCAATTTGTCGCGCGGCACGACCTCGTTCACCATTCCGTATTCCAGGGCCGTTTTGGCATCGATGGTCTGCCCGGTCAGCAGCGCATAAGCCGCTCGCTTGACGCCAAGAAGCTCCTGGAAGCAGCTGTGAATGCCGTCGCCCGGAACCGAGCCAATATCGTAGTGCAGGTCGTAGATGATCGCGTCCTCGCTGCAAATCGTGAGGTCGCACATCAGGCAAATCTCGGTATGAAAGCCCGGACCGTTGAGGACGCCGATGGTCGGAATTTCCAGATCGTTGACGAGGGAACTGACGTTGATGCGGCCGTCCTTGTAGGCATATTCGTAGGCCCAATAGGCCAGGTCTTCTTCTTCCAGTTTGAATCCCTCGGGATCGGCATCCATCATGAATTCATCGCCGCTCCCGGTCAGGATCATGATTTCGTTCTTGGGATCGGCGCCGACGGTCTTGAGCATCTGCCCGAGCGAGCGGTGGTTCTCGACGCTCAACTGGATCGGGCCGCCGTTGGTGTGGGCCTGTACCAGGATGACGCCGTCGTCGCGGCGCTCCATCTTGTAAAATTGCTTGAAGCGCTCCTTGTACTCGTTGAAGTCGGGGGTGGGGACGAAAGGCGACAATGACATTGTCGATGCTCCTTTAAATGATGCGTTTCGCAGGTCGTCGGATTCGTGCACGCCGATCTACACCGGCGCATAAGCCCCCGGCGTGGTTTCGATGACGGGAGCGACGGGTACGGGCCGATTGATCGCGAGGCCCTGCCACACCGCGTTGATGATGTTCTGCGTGCTGAGACCGTATCGGCTGAACAGATATTCGCGGCTGCCGGATTCCGCGAACACGTCCTCGATGCCGACGCGACGAAGCGGCGCCGAAACGCCGGCTTCGGCCAACGCCTCGGCTACAGCGGTACCCAGACCGCCGACGACCGTGTGATTTTCCGCCGTGATGACGATGCGGCTCTTGTGCGCCGCCGCGACGACAGTCGCTTTATCGAGCGGCTTGATGACCGGCGCATTGATGACGGTTGCCGAAACGCCATTGTCCTCGAGCGCGCGCGCCGCCGCCAGCACCGCCGGAATCATCATTCCGGCGCCGATGATGCAGACCTCGCTGCGCTCTCCTCCGAAAATCACCTGGGCCCTGCCCAGCTCGAAGCGGTGATCGTCCTCGAAGATCAGCGGAATTTCGCCGCGCTTGAGCCGCAGATAGACCGGGCCCTTATGGTCGGCCACGGCGGTTACCGCCTGCGTGATCTCCAGCGCGTCGGCCGGATCGACCACGGTCATGTTCGGCAACGCCCGCATCAACGCCACGTCTTCGATCGCCTGGTGGCTCGGGCCACCCGGGCTGGAAAGGCCCGGCATGAACCCCACGATCTTCACATTCAGATCCGGATAGGCGACCGCCATCGCAATCTGGTCGTAGCATCGGCGCGTGCAAAAGACCCCGAATGTATTGATGAATACCGTGTGGCCGGCGCGAGCGAGCCCGCCGGCGATACCAATCATGTTCGCCTCGGCCATGCCGACATTGATGAACCGGTCGGGAATGGCGTCGCGAAAAATATCGGTCTCGGTCTGACGGGTCAGATCAGCGCCTAAGCACAAGATCTCCGGCCGCCGATGCGCCAGCGCCAGGAGCGCTTCACCGTACGGCTTCAGAACAGTCTTGTAGGGTGGTTCACGCAAGGGACGCTTCCAGTTCGTTCGTCAAGGCGCGCTCGAGTGCGCCGTCAAGCTTGATGAAGTGTCCGTCCACGGTCGGCGGAATCGATCGCATTCGGCCAAGAATGTCGGTGCGCGCGATGACCACGAGCGGCTCGGCGGCGGCGGAGCGGGTGGCGAACGCGGCGGACAGCGCATCGACATCGTGGCCGTCGACGTCGACCGCCTGCCATCCGAACGAGCGCCATTTGTCCGCGAGCGGCTCGATGGTTGTGACCGAAGTCACCGCCCCGTCCACCTGCGAGTTGTTGGCGTCGATGACGACGACAAGCCGGCCGAGACGGTGGCGATGATGCGAAGCGAACATCGCCGCCTCCCACACCTGGCCCTCTTCCATCTCGCCGTCGCTCAAAAATGCGTAGGTGGTGCGATCCTCGCCGGCGAGATGACTGGCAAGCGCAAAACCGAGCGCGCCAGACAGCCCCTGCCCCAGCGATCCACAAACCAGATCGACCAGGGGCGTTCGCTCGGTGCCGATCGCTTCAAGGAGCGCGCCGTCCTTGCCGTAGGAAGCGAGTTCCTCCGGGCTTAACAGCCCGACTTCTGCGGCGACAGCGTAAAGGGATATGACGTAGTGCCCGGGCGACAACACAAAGCGATCACGTCCGGCGCGCACAAAATCCCCGCCGAACAGCACCGCGAGAATTTCAGCCGACGACAGCGCCTGACCGAGATAACCGAAGCCCTGAATCGCGACCATCCTGACCGCATTGAGCCGGATTCGCGCGGCCAGCCGCCGCAAGTCGCCAGCTTTCGCAGCCATGCACTTTCCTCCCGCAAGCGGTCCAGGTTTCCTGGAACCAGGTTTCTCGGAACCTTTCGCTCCGGCACTCGCGTTGTGCGAACGTTAGCACTGATTTCATCTATGGGAGCATGGGGCGTGGAGTCAAGGTCCTCGACGCGCTCCAAGGAACATCAGCGGACGAATGAAGAAGTTCGGATTGATCGGCGCGCCTACCAGGCGTCCCAGCCCCGACCCACAGTCGCGCCAGCGGTAGATGCTGACGGCTTGCTCTCTCCGCCCGACATGAAGGTGCCGATTCCTACAGCGCCGCGAATTCGGCCGTCAGTTCCGTTTGGCCGAGATAATGCGCTCCCCCAGCGCATGACATGCGGCCCGATACTCCGCCGCGGCAACTTTGTTTGACAGCAAGCTTCCCAGCGAAGCCGGAAATAACGGGAAGCGCGCTGAACGGATCGGCGTTCACGTCATGAGTTGGACGCTGCCTCTTGCAAGGTCATCTGCATGGTTTGGCCGGAGGCCCCCGCCACGCTTGGACAACGTGCCGGACAGAATCCGTTCAACGCGCGCCGAGGCGTCGCGCAAAGCAACCCGATCCGGTTTGACACCGATCAACGCGTCGTGGATTTCTTCTCCGAGCACGCGCTCAATGGCGGAATACTGCGGCAGCGGCGGCCGCTGCCAGGTGTGGAGAAGATTGCGTCTGGCCAGGCGGTCCACGAACCGTACGATCGGCGAACTCGCTGTGGCCTCCGGATCGGCACTAACCGCGAAACGCGGCACGATTGGAAAGCCATTTTTGGCGTGCGTCTTCATGGCTTCGCGCGAAGCCATCCACGCGATCGCCTGGACGGCGAGTTCAACACGCTCCTCGGGCAGATTGCTCGGCACCGCCAGAACGTAGCCGCAGATCTGTGAGCCGCGATGGCCCCGCGGTCCGGCCGGATGCGCCAGATATTCGACCCTGCGTCTAACCGTCGAATGCACGTCGTATTCGAATCTGGCAGCCCGCATGGTCTGACAATAAGCCATAGCGCTGCGGCCGGAGAGGAAAACCTCAAGCGAACGGTCCCAGGCACTGTCGAGGACGTTAGGTGAAGAGACCGCGATGAGCCGATGCATGTAATCAAGGGCCGCCCGACCGGCATCGGATTCGATCAGTGGGACTAGGTTCTCGGCTTTTGTCCCTTCAAGCGTGAACGAGTGACCTATCTGTCGCAACGACACGACCGGTTTGCCGCAGGCGCCCATGAAAAACATGAAACTGTGGGCGCATGGGACGCCCCGCTGTCCATCCCACACGATGCCATAGCGGTTCGCCGACGGCGCGTGAAACTCCCTGCCCGCTTCCAGCACGTCGTCGAACGTGGACGGGTAAGTCAGTCCCTTTTCCTCAAACAGGTCCTGCCGCGCCGCAAGAATGTGCATGGTGCAATAAATCGGAACGCCGTATTCGACACCGTTCCAAAGACCTGTCGACCAAATGACGTTATGAAAATCGAGAGGATTGACACCTGCGCGTCTCAGCATGTCGCCGATCGGCCGAATGTATCCTTTAGTCGCGAATTCGCCGACCCAAGGCATATTAACAGTGATGACATCGTAGTTCGAAACGCGTTGAGTACAATTGCGGACCGCTTGATGATAAAGGTCAGGCAGCGCCAGATGATCAAAGTTCCGCCGCGACGCCAGGTTGTTGCGGAAGTCGACCCACATATTGCGCATGGCCGAAAAATAATTGTCGTCGGATAACAGAAAGCGCAATTCGACGTTTTCGGAACGCTTCTGCACGAGGCCCAAAGGCAGGGCAACGGGTGACGGCCCCAACGTGCCGCCCAGATAATACTCCTGTTCATCCTCGAGCGGACGCGCCCCCATTGTCTCGGCCAGCAATGACTTGATCTGTGCCGCATATTTCACGAACGCTTTGGTGACTTCGGCGCTTGGATGCAGCGAGAAAGTCTTGCCGGTGCGACTGCGCGGCTTGCGAACGATATAACCACGGGCAATCATTCTTGCGATCAGCCGCCGCGAAGTGGAGAACGGAGCGCCGCTTATCTGCGCCAATGTTGAAGCAGTGACGATTTGGCCTTTGATCTCGCTCTTGATCAGACTGGAGACGATCTTCCAGATCGGATCTTCGTCCGAGCCCGGCATGACCCGCGCGAACGGCTCGCGCGTCCGTTCGACAAAGTCGATGACGCGCAAAATCTCATAGTCGTTCATACGGACGCTTCCTATGCATCTCGGCCGACGCCAGGCACGCTTGTGATCCGGTCCGCGGATCCGCGTTTTTCTGTAGGAGCCAGCCCGTTGGGACGGACCGATGGAAACATCTTCCGGGCGCCGAGGCAACGCTTTCACTGACGCGGTTTGATCAATTTGGCTTTCTTTGCCGTTTCGCCCCCGGAGGCGACTGCTACCGTCGTACTTCGCAACGCGGCAGCGCAACGCTGTCGGCCGGGTAGCAATTTTGACGACCTGCCGGCACCGCCGGCCGGCGAGCCCCTTGCCCTTCAAAGGCGCGAGCGCCCTCGCTCGCGCGCCGCGTGCTGTTGTCTGTCAAGACGAATGGCTGGTCGGAGGACAAACGCCATGAACGCAGATACCGACAAAGTCCCGGCTGCCATCGTCGGCCTGGGCTGGTGGGGCCGCAAAATCGCCGAGCTGGTCCAAACCCGAAGCGATCGGCTGCACTTGGTCCGCGCGGTCGAGCCCGATGCAGCGGTGGCGTCCGACGTAGCTCGCCAACTGGGTATCTCGTTGTCGCCGTCCTACGACGACGTGCTGGCGGATCCGACGGTGGAGGCGGTCATTCTAACCACACCGCATAGCCTGCACGAATCCCAAATCGAGCGGGCGGCCGCGGCCGGCAAGCACATATTTTGCGAGAAGCCGCTGGCTTTGACCAAGCAAGGCGCGGAAAGGGCGGTTCGCCTCTGCGCTGCACGCAAGCTTGTGCTTGGCACCGGACACGAACGCCGCTACGAGCCACCCGTTGCCGATCTGATCGACCAGGCTGTGCAGGGGCATCTCGGCCGCTTGCTTCAGATCGAGGCCAATTTCAGCCATGACCGCTTTCTGAACCTTGCCCCGTCGAACTGGCGACTAAGTCCGGAACAGGCGCCGGCTGCTGGAATGACAGCGACCGGTATCCATCTGACCGACCTGGCCGTCAAATTGATGGGCAAAGGCGCTGACGTCCGGGTTGTTTGCGAGAACCTGGCGTCGGCACTGCCGCAAGGCGATACGCTCAGCGCTCACATACGCTTTGCGGCGGGCGGCTCGGCTTATGTCTCGGCGACACTTGCAACGCCGTTCTTTTCCCGCTTCGCGGTGTTTGGGACCCACGGCTGGGTGGATATCCGCGACAAGGCCCATGTCGAAAAGCCGCAAGGTTGGATCGTCACATCGGCTCGCACCGGAACTGATATCGAGGTGCGGGATGTCGCGCCGGCGGAGCCGGTATTGGACAATCTGAACGCATTCGCCGCGGCGGTACGGGGCGAGGCTCCATATCCCATCACCGGACAAGAAATGATCGACAACATCGCGTTGCTGGAAGCGATCACACGCTCCGCCAAGACCGGGGCGGTCGTGACAGTCGAGTAACCAGGCAGAGGCGGTTAAGATACGTAGGTGCCCAATGCCGGCGCGCGATCGACGGCGGCCGCAGATAGCGCCTCGGCAAATAGTTGCGAAGCGGCCTCCGCTCCAGCGTGTACGTCTCCGATGAGGACAATGCTGCAGCGGGGCGAGTCAGGCCACCGCGCGATCCGTATCGGCGTATGGAACAGCCGTTGCACGCCATGTATTACCAGTGGACGCTCATCTCCGACGGTCCAAATCACGCCTTTTATCCGCAGCATCGCGGCGCCGAACTTCAAAATGATCTGACCAAGGCGCGAAGCCAGGACTTCCCAATTGACCGGCCCGGCGTGCTCAATCAGCCAAGTTTGGACGGAAGTGTCGTGCAGGTGTCCACCGCTACTTTGAATAGAGCTGTGTGCATGCAGAGCAGGACGTGACATCCCGGACTGATAGCTTTCCAGATTTAGCCACCGGTCGAGGCGCGCTGTCCGCTGCTGCGGATCGTAAAGCGATGCACCGAGAATCTCCGACGCTTCGATAGCTCCGTGACTGATCGTGCGAATTTCCGCGCCGGGATTGAGCGACAACAAGCGCCGGGTAAGTTCTTCAAGCTGACGGGGGTCTGCGATGTCCGCTTTTGTTACAAGGCGGCGGTCCGCAACGCCCGCCTGCTTCGCCGCGATGGGTTGATCATCAAGAGCGGCAAGCCCGTTTACTCCGTCCACAGTAGCGACCACTGCGTCGAGACGAACGGAATCCCGCACTCTCGGATCAATCATGAGCCGCTGCAAAAGCAGCGTAGGGTCCGCCATTCCGCTGGTCTCGATCAGGATTTGCCGCAGCGGCTCCCGTGACGAGCGGATCAGCGTCAAAAGCGTCTTCGCCAGGTCATCAATTCTGTCACAGCACAAGCATCCGTTTTTCAGCAAAAAAATGTTCTCGTCTTTGATGACCTCGGCAATGATGGCGTCGTCAATGCCGACGGCGCCGAGTTCGTTCACAACAACGGCGGTGTTGCGCATCGCAGGTTGACGAAGCAATGCGGCAATGAGCGTGGTTTTTCCGCTTCCAAGAAAGCCGGTAATGACGGAAACGGGCACTCGGTCTGTCATTAAATCCGGCCTTCTCAGGGATTTCAATCGGCTACGCCGACCGGCGCAACGGATCAGAACTCGGATTTGGCTTCCTCGGTATACGGTCTGACGATCCAGGAGCCGTCGGTCGGAACATGAGCGCGCTGAAACAGGGCGTCACGATGCGAGTCGACTCGCTTTCGGAAGCTCGGAAAGTCGATGCCGAGGAGCTTGCCGTCCTTCTTCTTTATCTTGCCGGCGACAAAAATCGTCTCGACGTTGCCGACGTTGCTGAATTCGACCACTGCTCCGACGGGATTGTTCAGTGGTATCAGGTTCATCGCGTTGGTGTTGATGAGGACAATATCGGCCTCCTTGCCGGGAGTAAGACTGCCGATCTTGTGGTCGAGGCCACACGCTTTGGCGCCCTGAAGGGTGGCGAATTCGAGCACGTCGCGGCTCGTGAGCGGCAGCGGATCGACTATCTCCTTTTTCTCAAGCGCATGCATGTTCACGACAAGGCGCGTGCCGGCAATCAGCGCGCGCATGGCGCTGAACATATCTCCCGGCACTGTCGTGACAACGTCGATCGATATGCTGGGCCGCACGCCTGCGGCCAGCAGCTTCAGCGCTGGCGGCAAACCGTGCCCCATATGCATTTCAAGCTCCGGAGCAATCGACGCCGTTCCTCCGGTGGCGCCGATCAGTCGATATTCCTCGTCGTTTAGAGTGTTGCAATGGACGTAGGTGATGTCGCTGCCAAGCATGCCCTTGGCATGCATCCGCCCGATATCATTATTCATGCCCCACGTGCCGTCACCCGCGTGCACTGTTATGCGCAACCCCAACTCGCGCGCGATCTTGAAATCCGCCTCCGTGATTTCCATGGTGGTGTATTGGGCGCCGCGCGGCGCCAGCGCCATCGTGACCAATTGATTGTCCGACGCGAAATATTGCTTCTTTACTCTGCGAACGTCATCGTAATTTGTCGGCAGCTCACTGATCGGCAGCCATTCCGAATTGGCATTTCCGTAGCCGAAAACCGCGCGGATTCCGGAATCCATCAATCCCTTAATCGACGCGTCAGCGTGCTCGGGCGTGTTGTTGTTGTGCGACCAATCGTACAGCGTCGTGATGCCGGCATCGAGGGCATCCAGTGCGCCAAGATTGTTACCGACGTAGTTGTCGGCGGGCGTGTAGAGACCGCCCATCACTCCCCGGACGGCCGTGAAGTACTGCGCCAGGGTCCAATCCGCGCCGGCGCCGCGCAAAAGAGCCTCCCAGGTGTGTCGATGCGTGTCGACAAACCCGGGAATGGCGATGCGGTCAGTACCATCCACGATTTGCGCTCCATCCGCGGGTACGGACGGAGCGATCGCGGCAATCTTGCTGCCTTCGATCAGGATATCGCCGCGATGAAGATCGCCGATCCTCGGATCGACGGAAATGATCGTTGCATTTTTGATAAGCGTGCGTTCGGTCATGGTCCCCTCCGTGCTCGCTCGTGGTCACGGTACAAAGTTGCGGATGTGCTTGTCGCGGTTTGTCGTCAATATCATGCCGTTACTGCAAGGTGCTTTTTTGTGTCAGTCCGGAACAGGCCCTCCTCCGACATGCGAAGCAGCGGGAATTCGGCGCAGGCATAGCTGAATTCCAACTTCAGCAACGGATCCTGCAACGTGCATCCCAGCGATTCAGCGGCGGCCTGAATCTCGCGGCGGCGTACCATCACGTCCTCGTAGGGCTGGTCCGAGAATAGCCCAAGAATGGGCATGCGGAACGCCGCGAGAACCTTGCCATCGCAAACGACGATTTGGCCGCCGCCCATGCGACGCAGTTCGTCAGCGGCGAAGGCCATGTCGGCGCCGTTCATGCCGACGATCGCCAGATTCTCGCAAACCGCGTTGTGCGTAGAGGCGATTGCCCCCTTTTTGAGTTGAAAGCCCTTGATGAATGCTACCGACATTCCCGATCCCTTGCCCAGCCTGTCAACCATGGCCGTCATTGCGACGTCCTTCTTCGGGTCGGTCTGGATGACGCCGTCAATGGCTTCAAGCGTCTCGAAAAGCTCAACGGTCTCCAGATCGGTCTTTGAAACGCCGATGACGCGAACCTTTACGGGACCGTTCTTGCTGGTCCGCACCTGAAAATCTTCCGCCCGATAGGTCTTGGCCAGCTTTACCGTATCGGTCATGAAATCCGGGTAGCGCGGCCTCTGGCTATCAAAGAGAATACGTCCCTGGTCGACCACTTCCTCGCCGCCAAAAATAACTTTCCGGACACGGAAATCAGCAAGGTCGTCCAGCAGCACCAGGTCCGCGAAGCGCCCCGGTGTCACCGAGCCAATGTCATGATCGGCTCGAAAGGCTTCAGCGACGTTCAGCGAACCCATCCCAATCGCTTCGATCGGAGATAGGCCGCAATGGCCGTACGAACGGCCATGTCGACACCGCCATTCAGCAGTGTTTCCGGCAGGAGCACATCCGTGCAAAGCGCCAGTTGGCGTGGGCTGATGCCGACGTCCGTGTAAGCCCCAATCAGATTTGGCAAGTCAGCCACACCTGAGCCAAAACGCATCAGAACCTTCATGCCTGCCCGGGCCCGAGAGAGCGCATCTTCAACGCTCACGGCTTCATGGTCGACACTTCCTCCCATGGCAACGAACGCTTGCACCTGCCGCTTGTCGGCGCCGCGGACATGGCCGGTGACGACCTTGCCTTTGGCGACAGTCGCCTCGAAGAGACCGAGCATGCCCTCGTCCTTGTCGATGACAGAGGAGAACGGCGTTTCGTCAAGCCCGTAGCAGCCTTCCCAATCGAGCATCTCATGCAGGTCCTTGATGCTTACCGCCTTGGCCGGGGTCAGGCCGAACATCCGGTTTTGCAAATACGCGGACGTCGGGGCGAGAAAAATCAGCCGGATTTTGAGCTTGTCGGCCGCCTGTTTGAGGGCGCGGACTGCTTCAAGGCCCCCGACGATCGCTTCGCCGTAAAAGCCGTCGGCCGTTCCGGTAATGCCCGAGCGCAGAAGAAGTTTCGATGCCTCGGCGGGGTCGAGATAGGTGTGGTGATAGTGCAGATGACCATCGATCAAGCCTGGCGACACGAACATACCCGAAGCGTCGACGACGCGCGTTTTCGGACCGCGAGTTGATTGCAGCAACTCTCCAACAGCCGCGATCCGCCCGGACGCGATAGCAACGTCTGCTCGAAGAAGTTCATTGGTATGAACGCTCACGATTTGACCGCCCGAAACAATGACGTCGGCCGGTTCGCGTCCCAAACCTACGTCGATAAGACGACGGCGTCCCATGTTGTCCTCCTCCCGCTCAGAATCTCACATACAAGGCCGAAGGCGATCACCGCCGGCACCAATCAAGTATCGCGCTGCCTGAGCGCGATGATCGCAAGCAAGACGATGAAGCCCAGAATGATATCGCGCGTCGCCTGCGGCAGAGTCGTTCCGGCAAACAAGGTGGTTATGACTGTCAGCAGAAGCGCGCCGCCCAGAATTCCAAAATAGTGTCCCTGCCCGCCGGTTATGAGCGTGCCGCCCACCACAACCACCGCAATTGAAGGCAGCAAATAAGGATCGCCCATGCCGAGCGAGGCCATTGTGGCAAAGCCGGCGAGCATGACTCCGACAATGGCCGAGCAAAGTCCGCTCAACGCATACACGCACACCAAAACCAGGCCGACGCGCACGCCCGACAGCCGGGCCGCCTCGCTACTGTTGCCGATCGCGTAAACACGCCGCGCAAAAGTCGTGCGGCTCAGGAGCAGGATCGAAATCACTGCGAACAAGACGAGCGACCACGCCACCGGCGCTAACCCGAACACTTTTCCCGCCATGAACCACTGTAGCCACCTGGGTGCCATGCCGGTCGGCGTGGCGTTGCTGTAAACCAGCGCGGCGGTCTGCAGAATGCCGTTCAAAGCCAGCGTCATTACAAAGGGCGGCAGCCCGAGCACGACGATACCGAGACCGTTGACAGCGCCGATGCCAATACCGACCGCCAGAACGAAGGGAACCGCCCAAACAGTCAGCGCGGGATTGTGCGAAACATTCCCGTCATCAGCACGCCTGTGAAGGCCACGGTCCACGGTATCGACAGATCGAGCCCACCGCTGATCACGACCACGCCTTGACCCAGACCAAGCACCGCAAGAAAGGAGGCCAGGATCAACAGCGAGTTGATGTAGCCAAGAGGCGAGAGCGTCGATCCGTAAGTGATCAAGGTTGCCGCAATGGCCAACGCCGCCAGCCCCCAGGATGGCGCAACGAGCCGCAAGGTCTCTTCATATCTTTGCAACGGGCTGCGTTTCTTCGCCTCTCGGCCTATGTCCTTGCGCCGCTCAAGATTGTGTACCAGCGATCCAAGAGGAAGTATCCGCTCGGCGCCGCGAAGGAACCGCGGCGCAGTGCCATCGATGAGAGACCGGAAGTGACTTACGGACGCGCGAATTATCGCTATCGGTGGTCCGTTCCATCGCAGCGAACTGGCAAGACTTGCTGTTATAAGAAGGACACCTTGGACCAGCGTGCTGTAGTAGGCAGATACGTTGAGGATCAGCAGCGCATTGATGATGGTTGCCAGCGTAAATGAGGCAATCAGCGTTCCGAGCAGGCCACCACGGCCGCCGCCCAACACCGTGCCGCCGAGAACCACAGCGGTAAAAATCTGCAACAACAACGGCGCGCCAACCAGTGGATCGCCGCCGCTGGAGTTTGCCGTCACGTAGAGACCCGCCGCGCCGTAATACGCACCGCCGATGACATAGGCCAAAAACTTCGTCAGCCTCACATCGATGCCTCGGGCGGAAGCAGCCTCCTCGTCGCCGCCGACAGCGTAGATGGCGGTGCCAAGTCGCGACCGTTTTATCAGCGTCCAGACAATCAGCGCTGCTAACAGGACGAGAGCCACGGCGGGAAGCGTGTCCGGTATGGCGTCGCCGGTAAAGAAGGCAGCGAGTTCAGGCGGGATGCTCCCGCCTGGCTTGTCGAGCACAAGGAGGCTGAGACCCTGCACGATAAACATCGTTGCGAGCGTGACGACGATCGGCTGGAGGCGCATGAACGCGACAAAGAAGCCATTGAATGCGCCCACAGCCGCGCCAAGCGCGAGAGCCATCACTGCCCACAGGATTTGAGACGATGGATCCGGGCTGACATTGGTCGAAAGAATCACATTTACGAGCGAAATAACCGCGCCGACCGAGAGATCAAATCCGCCGACGAGAACGATGACGGTCTCGCCCATTGCCCCCAAGGCAAGCGTGGCGCTGCCGGTGGTAAGAAACTTCAAGTCGAAATAGCTGATGGGCCCCCTGGACATCAGGCTGACGGCCGTAAAACTGACCACAAACACGACGACAGCGACGATCAACCCGCGATGATGATCGAGGTGCAGGGTGCGTAAATTGGGCCACGCAGCAGCTTTTGCCGTATTCACTGTGGCGCTCCGCCACTGGCATCGATGCCACCGAGCGCGTGACGCATAATCTGTTCTTCGCTTATCTGCCCCTCGGACAGGGTTGCAGCCACGGCCCCGCGGTAGACACGAGGAGTTGATTAGAGAGATTGATCAGCTCGGTGATGTCCGTTGAATAAAGAGAGAATTGCCCCTCCGGCCGCGACAAAGCCACGCATCAATCCAAAAATTTCGTTCTTGGTTCCGATATCAACCCCGCGCGTCGGGTCGTACATCATCAATACGCGGCAGCGCGTAAGAAGCCACTTCGCCAGAGCGATTTTTTGCTGGTTGCCGCCGCTGAAGGTCTTGCAAGGGACGAACATCGCGCGTGGGGGCACGTTGACGAGATCGAGAGCTTCGAACACGGCAGCCTCTTCGGCGGCTGGTGAAATCCAGCCGAAGCGCGCGAACCGGTCTATCACGGGAAGGGAGACGTTATCTCGGCCTGACAGCTTGAGGAACAGGGCTTCCGTTTTCCTGTTCCGGTATCAGGCTAAGACCGATATGCGCGGCGA
The DNA here is from genome assembly GCA_963850245.1 of uncultured Alphaproteobacteria bacterium. GTDB lineage: Bacteria > Pseudomonadota > Alphaproteobacteria > Rhizobiales > Xanthobacteraceae > BOG-931. Next base: position 344,987 of record CAWKLA010000014.1, read on the forward strand.
TCGCAGCGTGCGGCGACGACAGCGTAACCCGTTGGCCGTCGATTTCTATCGATCCACCGGTCGCCGGCTCAAGTCCGAAAACTGTCCTGAACAATTCAAGCTGGCCCATGCCCTGCAGCGCGGCGATGCCCAATATCTCGCCCGGCCAAAGCTCCAGCGAAACGTCGTGAAGACGCCTCATCGAGGCCAGCCTGTTGACGCGAAGCATCGGCTCTGCCGGTCGCTTCGTGGCGGACTCGTTTTGCTGTTTTGGTGGGAAAGCCAACGACAGCGTTCGGCCGATCACGAGACGAATGATCTCGTCATCAGAAATGTCTTCGGTGCGGAAGGTGCCGACGTCGCGACCGTTACGCAGGATGGTCGAGGTGTCACACATCGCCCGGACTTCCTGCAGGCGATGCGAAATGAACAAAACCGTGGTGCCATTCGCGGTTGCGGCCTTAACCAGATCAAACAGCCATTCGACGTCGCTGGCGGAAAGCGCAGATGTCGGCTCATCCAGCAGCAAAATGTCGGGTTCTCGGCAGATCGCCCTGACGATCTCGATCTTCTGCCGCACCGGCAGATCGAGTTCGCCCACTTGCGCGCCGGGATCGACGTCGTCGATTTCGAACTTCGCCATAATCGCTTCAGCTTGCCGTCGAGCCTCGCGCGGCCGCAGCAGCCTGATCGACGAAACCGGTTCGTACGGCAGAAGGATATTTTTTGCGACAGAGAGGTTGGGTAGTAGGGACAGCTCCTGGAATGCCGTCTGGATACCCAGTTTATGAGCGACATTCGGGCTGCGAAGTGGTGCCGGTTTTCCGCGTACCAATATCTCCCCGGTGTCGCTGCGCAGCAAACCACTGAGCAGTTTAACGACGGTCGATTTGCCGGCGCCGTTTTCGCCGAGGAGGGCATGCACAGAACCCGAGCGAACGGCGAACGAGGCGCCATCCAGGCCGACCGTCGCGCCGTAGTGTTTGGTTACGGCGGCAAGTTCGAGAGCGATTGCCGCCGATTTCAGTTCTGGCATTTTACAAGCTACTTCCCGTCTGTGACGTGACGGATCGGCGCCAGCTTCGATGATTGTTTTACTGGTATTCCTGCTCGGGGATCTGATCCTTGGCCGCCTTGAAGCCGACTTCGGGCGTTTCATCCCCGAATATCGGCGAGAACCAGCCCGGGGAGACCCAATCGGGCGGAAAGACGTTGCAGCCGGTCGCCTTCCATTCCTTCCAGGTACCTTCCTTGCATACGACCATCTGGCCGACCCGGGCAAACGGAATGGGCAAAGGCGTCAGGCGAGGATGTTTGTTGCCCTGGAGCATATCGACGGCGATTTTGAACGAGTATGCAGCCGAATAGAGCGGTGAGCCGTATGAAATGCTACGGTAGCCGATCGCCTTGTACGAGCCTTCGCCCGTCACTGTGCCGGCAGGGAGCATCTGCAGGCGATGGCCGTTGGTCAATTTACCTGCGCATGGCTTCACGTCCTTTTCGGGAATCCCTGCTGTCAACTGCATGTCGGCAGCGGTGTAGCAGCCAACCTGCATCCACAACCCATCGATGCCATCCCATCCGTGCGTCGACACAACCTTGGCCAGCTCTTGCCGGGCCGTCGCCTGGCTCCAATTGCCGTTCACCTCGGCGATGATCTTGATGTCGGGGTATTTCGCGAATATGGCCTTGGCGCCGTTGGTGCGATCTAAATCGACCGAAGTCCCGGCGACGCCGGTCACCAAGACGATGCGCCCTTTGCCGTGCAATTCATCGACAAGCCATTGGCCGGTAACAGGCCCTACCTGTTTCTCATCCATCGTCACGATGTAGGCGCAGGGATCATCGATGTTCGCGGCGTATGCGATGATTATTACGCCTTTGGCGCACGCCGCCTTGACGGCATTGTTGAGGCCGGTTGGCGAGATGGGGAATACGACTATGGCGTCTGCGCCCGCCTGGACCATGGAATTAATTTGTTGTGACTGAACCTGCGCGCTCGCACCTGCAACCTGTACTTGAAGGTCGACGAGCTCGCTGTATTTCTTCGTTTTGGCCATTGCCTGCAGCATATTGGCATTCTCGGCCTGCCAATCGTTGCCGGTGTAGCTCATGCTCAGGAAAATCTTGAATTTCTTGCCTGCAGCGCCGGTCGAGTGCATTCCCAATCCGAGCGACATCGCCGCAACAAAAAAGATGATAGTGAGCCCTACTGCTCGCCTCATGACCGGCCTCCCCTGAATTTTATGCTCTAATTCATTCATGACACATGAGAAGTGCGCGCTCAAATCAGCAGAACTGATGGCTTGTATCGCCAAAACTAATGGCGTGTACGGGGTGACCGCGCGCCTCGTCGATGCCGCCGGTGGTTGTTTGCTGGCATCCGCTGTTGCCAGGCAAAACGGCCGGTGCTCCTGCGATTTGCTTGCGCGCTACAGAAGCCTGGCTGCATCGATTGAATTTTGCCGATCGAACTTTGGCGCGACGCAACTCGCCAACAAAGTCAGCATTACGCGATTGCGCCGTTGCAGGTCGCACGGCGCATTTTGGCGACAACACCCATTGAGCCGCTGGTCCGCGCTCCTCCCTTTTTTCCAATATTTGTCGGGCGATAGGCCGAAGCAAAGGCAAAGATGCTCATTTCGAGCATTCCGCGTGGTCTGTCCGAGCGATCGGCAACGCGGGCATTTCGGCAGCTTTGCGAGTGACGTTGGTTCCCTACCCCCGCGGATATTGACCAACAAACATCAAAGCATCAGTCCCGGATCAAATGGAGCGCGCGACATCACGTGCGGACCATCCTCGGTAATCAGCACTTGCTCTTCCAGCCGGACACCGCCGCCACCGCGTATACCCTCGACCCAGATCAGCGGTTCGACGGCAAAGACCATGCCGGGCTGAAATTCGTAGACTGGCGCCCCAGGCAGGGTCTCACCGATATACGGGGGTTCGTTCGCGCCGATGCCGACGCCGTGCGCGATAAACAGGGACAGGAAGCGATCGCTGAACCCATATTTGTCCGCAGCGCGGACGAAGGCGTCGGCGGCGTCCTTGTTGGTTCGTCCGGGTCGCATTTCCGAAATGCCGGCTTTGAGAGCGTCGTATACCGCGGTGTGGATCTTCTTCTGCTCTTGCGAAGCCCGGCCGCAGATCGCCGTACGCGCCACATCGCCGAAATATCCATTCCAGTTGGCGCCGATGTCGATGAAAACGATGTCGCCGTGCCGGATAATCTTGTCGCTGCAGATCCGGTGCGGAGGAGCCATATTCTCACCGGAGGCGACGAACGGCGTCATCACATGGGCGTATTCGCCGCCGAGCCGAAACAGCGTCCGCATGGCCTCGGCCGCCACCTCGCACTCGCGAACGCCTTCGGCAATTGCTGCAACGCCGCTCGCGGTCACGGCGTCGGCAAGCGCGGTCGCTTCCTCGAGCAAAGCTATCTCCTCCGACACCTTGATCATGCGCGCCTGCTGCATCGGAGTATCGCCGTCCTCGACGAGCAATTTGGGAAATCTCCGCGCCAACGCCTTGACAAAGACCGTGTTGGCTTCGTCCAGCCCCACCTTGGCATCGGATAGACCGTGCTTGCTTAGAACGGGACCGAGGATTCTTTCGATCATTCCCTCGACCAGCGCCTTCTCCTCGATGATCGGAATGGTGTGAGCCTCTTCGATCCAGGGCATCGTGCGATCGACGCGATCGCGCTCGCCGCCCGAGCAGAACAGGATCGGCGCCCTGCCATCGACGAGAAGCGCGCCATTGAGCGCGGTGGTCTTGCCGGCGATCAGTTGTGGGCGAAGATCAGTCAGGTAACGGCAATTCTCGTCCTTCCAGACCAGAAGCGCATCGAGACCAGCCTTTTTGCGTTGCTCATCGGCGCGTGCGATGCGTTTTTTGCGAAGCGCCTCGAGATCGACCCGCTTCTCGTATGTGACGTGAAATCCGCCCTGCGCGAAACGTGTCATCGCTTTCTCCCGATCGAGCGGCTTCAAATATCAGGAACGCGCAGCATCATCGCATTACATTAGTTGATGCCCGATAGTAACTTTTATGATCGCGGAGTGTCCTCGATTGGATGGTCCGATCTCGATCGAGCATTGTGAGCAGCAACGCTCACTCGCGATCGATGCCGGCCAAGCCTTCCATCACCGCGCAAACCGAAGCGGTATCCTGCAGCTCGAAGCCTTGCGCTGCACGGGCGTAGTAAGTCTGCGCAGAGGCCGAGAACAACGGCGTCGGGCAACGCAGGCTGTTGGCGAATGCGCCGATGATTTCGACATCTTTCAGATGGGTCCGGATCGTTGCTGTCGCCTGATCATATTGCGCGTCGCGCATCAGCGGGCCGCGCACTTCGAACATCCGGGATGTTCCGGCGCTGTCCGCCAGGGTGTCGTAGACAAGCGCGGGATCAAGACCCGCCTTCATGCCGAGAACCATCGCTTCGGCGGCCGCCACGTTGTGAATGGATACGAGGAGATTGGCGATGTATTTCATCACGCTGCCATTGCCGAACGCGCCGAGATAGCGCTGGACGCGCGACATTCCGGCCAGCACCGGCAGCGCTCGTTTGAAGGCGGCTTCGTCGCCGCTGCCAAAGATGACCAAGTCCTTGCGAGCCGCCTGCGCGCCAGTGCCGCTGACCGGACAATCGAGCATGATCTTGCCGCTCTTCGTCAGAACGCCAAGGGCGGCACGTTTCACATCGAGCGGAAGTGTCGAGCATTCGATCACGATTGTGCCGGCGCCCGGCGCCTTTGCCACACCTTTTTCCCCACCGACGGCATCCGCAAGCGCTTCAGCCGAAGGAAGCGAGAAAAGAATCGCCGGGCAGTGCTCGGCGACCTCGCGCGGGGAGGCAACGGCTATGCCGCCGATGTCGCGCAAGCGCTGCTGGGCGGCGGCCACCGGATCATAGCCGAACACTTGATAGCCCGCCGCGCGCAGATTGTTTGCCATGGCAAAGCCCATGACGCCCATGCCAACGACACCAACATTTCCCTGCTCTGCATCTGCCAAGAGTCACCTGCTCGTCTGGAGAACGGAACGACGCCGACCCCGATCAATGCGCTCCGGTGCTGCGCGTGCGTGAATACATCGCGGTCGCGGCGAGGATCAGGATGCCTGGCAGCCAGTATTGCCAGGCAGTGCCCAAACCGAGAAATCCGGTCGTGGCAGTGATCTCTTGCACGAGAATGACGCCGGCGAGCGCGCCGAGAAAGGAACCTCGACCGCCGAATATACTGGCGCCGCCGAGAACCACGGCCGAGATGCTTTGCAACGTGTAGTTCTGGCCGACGGTCGGATCGCCAACGCCGATTTGTGCAGACAGCAGGATGCCGCCCAATGCCGCGAAAAGCGAGCACAGCATGTAGGCCAGAATGACGCTGCGGTTGACCTGCGCGCCAAGGCGATAGGCAGCCACTTCGTTCGACCCGATGGCGCGAATCTCCATGCCGAAGCGCGTTCGCCGCAGCGCGATCTCGAGAAGAACTGTCACCACCACGACCACGACGAATGCCGCCGGCAACGCCCCGAAATGCGTGCTTAGCGTCTGCATGATCGAGCGCTGGAAAAAGCCGTCCGGCGTGGAGCGCAGCATCAGCGAGACGCCTTGCAGCGCGATGAACATTGCAAGCGTCGTGATCAATGGCGACAGCCTGACGATGCGGATCAAAAACCCGTTGAGAAAGCCGATGAACGCGGCAACCGCGAGCGCAAGACCGATACCAGCGATGAAGAACCACCCTCCCCCATCGTCGCCGGCGAAAAACGACAAGATCACGACAACCAGACCGGTGAGTGGTCCAACGGAAAGATCGATGCCGCCGGTCAGGAGGACGATCAATTGTCCGGTACTGACAAAGGCGAGCGCACTGGCGAGAAAAAGGATGCCGTTGATGCTACGGGCGCTCAGGAATTTATCGTTGACGGTGGTTGTGTAAACGCCGAGCAGGATAATCAACGCAGTCAGGACCAGGACCGGGGCGAAATCCCCCGAGAGGAAGCGCCGAAGCCGCGCGGAGCGAGTCTCACCCGTCTCTTCGCGTTGGATCTGTGCGCCAATCGCGGCACCGGTAATGTTCTCTTCAGTCAGTTCGTCGCCCGTGAGCGATCTGACGATCTTGCCGCGCGAGAACACCAGAACACGGTCGCATAGCCCGGCGAGTTCGACCGCATCCGAAGAAAGCACCACCACGCCCGCGCCGGCCTTGGCGATCGTGCGAACAACCCGGTAGAGTTCGATGCGGGCGCCGGCGTCGACGCCTCGCGTCGGTTCGTCGGCCAGAAAAATCACCGGCTCCGCCGCCATCGAGCGCGCGAACAACACTTTCTGCTGATTGCCGCCTGAAAGATTGGCGATCGTGGCCTCGCCGGACGGCGTCTTGATCCCGAGCGTATCGACGTAGTGATCGACCATCTCGATTTCGCGCGCGCGGGATACAAACCCGAACCGTGCGAGCGTCTTGAGAACGAGCAGCGACAGGTTCTCGCGAACCGAGAGCGTCAGCAGGACGCCTTCCGCATGCCGATCGCCGGGCAAGTAGATGATGCCGTGGCCCTTGGACGAGATCGGATCGGACGGCGTCACCGAGGCACCGCGGACAAGGATGTCGCCCGTTACCGGGCTGAGGCCGGCCAGTGCGCGGATGAAATCGCGCTGCCCGTTACCCTCGACACCGGCAAGTCCGACCACTTCTCCCGGGCACGACCTCCAGCGCGACGTCTTGCAGAATTTCACTGCGGATATTACGGGCGACGAGCAGCGGCGCAGCCTTGTCATGTCGCGTCGTCTTATCGGGGAAAACCCGCTCCACCGAGCGCCCGATGATCAGCGCCAGAATTTCCGCTTCCGAGACGCCCGCCGGCATCGAACGTTCCGTGGAACCGGCCGTCGCGCAGGACGCTGATCCGATCAGCGATGCGGCGTACCTCCGGCAGGCGATGCGAAATATAGACGACAGCGGTGCCGTTCGATCTTGATCCGCGCAATTTGCGCGAACAGCCGCTCGGTTTCGGCCGCGGTCAAAGCCTCGGTCGGTTCGTCGAGCACCAGAACCTTCGGCTGCAGCGCCAGCGCCTTGGCGATTTCGACGAGTTGGCGTTCGGCAACCGACAGGTCGCTCACGCGCGTGCGGCTGATCGAACATGGGCGCCGACGGCAGCGAGCTGTTCCTTGATCCACGCGGCGGTGTTCTCGGCCTGCGAGCGCCGACGCGCCGGGACGCAATAGAGCAGGTTCTCGGCGACCGTAAGGTCGTCGAGAACCGAGGTGTGCTGATAGACCACGCTGATGCCCAGCGATTGCGCGAGTGACGGCGATGGCTCGGTGAGCGCTTGCCCGCCGATTTCGATCGTGCCGGAATCCCAGGAAAGCGCGCCTGCGGCGACCGCCATGAGCGTCGATTTTCCGGCACCGTTCTCGCCGACCAGCGCGTGGACCTCCCCCTCGAGCACATCCAGGCTGACGCCGCCGAGCGCGACGACGCCCGGAAAGGTCTTCACGACATCCGAAAGGCTGAGGACCAAGCGGGGCTAGGCATTTCAGCATGGATACAGCAGTTCGCTATTCGGGCTTGCCGTACTTTGCGAGATCGTCGGCGGTAAGCAAGTTCGAATTGAAGGTATCGGGACCGGCCGCCGGATCGCAGACCGGCGCGCGGCCGCCCAGCGAATCCTCGAAGATGCCGAGGTTAAATCGCGTGGGCTCGTTGTTGGGAATGCCTTGAGCCGCCGCGATCGCCTTGCGCGCCGCAATCCGGCCAATCCAGTTGCGGCCCGAGATCGTGCCGATCTGGAAGTTCGGGTTCTTGTCCTTCAGCTTGAGATATTCGCAAGCCAAGCCGTTTGCCTCGAGCGAGCCGAGCGGCACCAGCGGCTTGTCGGCAGCCTGGTACGCACGAACCACGCCGAGCGCGGCAAAGCCGTCGCTGTCGTTGATGACGGCGTCGATCTTGGGATATTTGCCGAGCAGCGCGGTCATCTGCTGCTGGATCAGCGCCGAGTCCCAGTTGGTGACCGGCCATTCCTTGTCGCCGGTCAGCAGCTTGATCTTGGGATATTTCTTGAACGTATCGACGACGCCCGCGAGTTCGTGGGCGCTCACCGGATTGCCGGCGGGGCCGCCCAGGAACACGACATTGCCTTCGCCATGCAGCGCCTTGGCGACCCATTCGGCCCAGGCGGCGCCGGCATAGTGCTCATCCCAGTCCAGATAGGCGACATAATCTTTCCGTCATTGCCAGCCGGGATCAGCAGCCCATGGCACAACCTTCACGCCCGCATCGGTCGCTGCACGCAGCGACGGCAGTTGCGACTTGCCCCAGTCGGGAATGATGGCGAGCGCATCAATGCCTTCGGAGACAAGGCCGTTGACGTCCGATATCGACCGCTGCAGGTCGCCCTGCCCGATGCGGACCACTTGCTTGACGTTGGCGCATTTGGCCGCTTCGGAGCGGACGGCCGCCATCGAGGCGCGCGACCAGCCGTTGACGCCAAATCCGTCATGGATGCCGAGCGTAATTTTTTTATTACCGCAGAATGAATTGTCCGACGTCTTGGCCGCCTCGGCAATGATCTTTGCCGCGTCATCCGCGGCGGCGGCCGGCAGCAGGCCGGCACCGAACGTTACGGCCGTGGCAAGCGCGAGCGGCGCCACCATGTTCCATGATCTATCCACGTGTTCCTCCTATGTGTGAGCCTGTTTGGCTCGGTTTGAAAAAACGTACCGAACCCGCACCGGATCTTCCGGCGACGGGATCGATCCCTGTCGGCCTCAGCCGCGTCCTTGCGCAGCGTGCGCTCCGGGCGGCGCAGCGCGAACCGCATTGACGAGCACACGCCACGGCACGACGCGGAGCGACATGCCCAGCAAGATGATTGCCGCCTGGATCACGAATTGCGCGGACGTCGGCGCGCCCATGCCGATGACGACCTGCTGAAGCTGGACCAGAAAGATGGCGCCAATCGCCGTGGCAGCGACGCTACCGGCGCCGCCCAGCAGCGACGTTCCGCCGAGCACCACGACGGTGATGGTCGGCAAAAGATAGCTGTTTCCGACCAGCAAGCTCGGAACCCGCAAATAGCCGGCGAGCAAAACCCCACTCAACGCGTAAAATGCGCCGGCGATCGCGTAGGTCGCAACCTTATAGGAGACCACCCGCAAGCTCGCGGCGCGTGCGGCCCGCGCGTTCACGCCGACCGCCACGAAACGGCGCCCCCAAACGGTCGACCGAATGCCGATCTCGATGAGCAGGATCAGGGCGAGCGCAAAGATGGCAAGATAAGGAATGCCGTAGATGCGACCGACGGCGAAACCGCTCAGCATCGACGGCACAGCCTCGGTGGACGTACCCTTGGTGAGATAGAGCACCGTACCGTAAAGGAGCGCGTTGACCGCAAGCGTCGCCACCAGTGCCGTGACGCGAAAGCGCGTGATGGCGATTCCTGAAATCAGCCCGGAAAGGAAGCCGCAGCCGATCGCGATGGCGATCCAGGGGGCCAAGGCGGAATTGTCGCCGTCCGGATACTTGGTAACCAAGACCGCTGCGAGGGAAATCACGCCAGGAACGCTCAGATCCAGTCCGCCTTGCTGAATGACCAGAGTCTGACCGATCGCCGCAATGGCGAGGATCGAGGCGAACGAGAACACAATCAAAATCGAGCTGCCGGACACGCTCCCTTCCGCAAGCAACGGACTGACGAGATAGAGAATGACGGTCGCAGGCACGATAAGCGCGAATTGTGGGGGGAGCGCATGCAGCAGACGTGTCATCGCTGGCGAGGCACGCATAATGCGGAGTGCGGCATACGACGATCGATGGAACCAGGATTCGGGTTCACCGCCGCGATATCAGAGCCTTCAGGCGGGACATCGGCGCCAAGACGCTCTCCAATCACCAAGCCTGCGGACGTGATAACGGTGTTTCCGATGATCGTACGCTTCACCTGGACGCTTCCCCTTGGTCGCTATCGTTGGGGGCCGGCTCGAAACCGACGCGCCGGCCCAAGTGCGATGGTAGTCGAGAGGCAATATTCGCGGCAAAGAAATTGCCCGGAACCACGCGCGCTGCGATGTTATTCATAGTTGAATTTGTACAGAGCGTTGCAACGCGACGCTAACAAACGCACTGGTCTGCATCAAATCAATAAACCTGATGTAATCCATCGCGCAAACTAATGGCGTCGCCACGGCAGAAACGACCGCGACAGCCGCTGCCTCTTTTTTCAACTATTTGTCCCGAGAAAGCCGGAAGCAAAGGCAAAGATGTTCATTTCGAGCATTCGTCGTCCGATCCGCCGTTCTTGCTTGCGCGTCAGAGCCGTTGAGGGACTGCGACAGCTTGAAGGTGGAACCGGATGCAAACGGATTGCGACCTGGAGTTGGATCAGTCGAAATACGGCCGCCACAGATTGTTAAGGCCCACCGCCTCGGCGCGCAGAATTTCGAGAAACGCGCGCGCAGCGGCACTCAGCGTCCGGCGCATCGGCTCGATGATAACCAGATCGAGAGGTGCGGTCGGGTCCACGAGGGGGGCAACCGAAAACTGCATTCGCTCGATCTCGGCCGTCATCATGAGTGCGGGAATTATGGTGACCCAATCCGACTTGGACACGAGATCGAGAGTACCCATCATCGCGTCCATCTCGACGACACGCTCGATATCGACTCCGTTGGTGGTGAGGTAGGTCTCCAGCGGTTTGCGGCGCGCATTGGCGTGACTGGGCAGCACGATCTTCAACGGCCCGACATCACGCAGCCGCGTTCGGCGCAAGTGCATCTTCTTGGCTGGGCTCGCCACCAGCGTTTCCCAGGTGCGCAGAAAGTGCAGGACCTTCAACCCACGGCTGCCCATGAACGCGGGTACGACAGCGAAATCCAGCTCCGCGGCAGTGACCTTTTGAATGAGGATCGGACTGTAAGATTCGGTCACGTAAATCGTCATGTTCGGATGTTCGCTTACCACCCGCTGGATCGCAGGCGCCAAGGTGGCGCGTGTCATTGTCGGCATGAGTCCGACAGAGACGTCCCCCGAAATGCCCGTGAATCCCCGCATCGCATCGTTGCTGGATTCGATGTTACGCAGAATTTGGATGCAGCGATTGTAGTAAGCATCGGCGGCCGGCGTCGGGGCGACTTGCCCTTTCTCCCGGTTAAAAAGCTTGACGCGAAAGCCTTCCTCGAGTTTTCGGATGTGTTGGGAAACGCCCGATTGGGTGGCATGCTCGCGGACCGCAGCGGCCGTGAACGAACGCTCCTCATAGGCCGCCACAAAAATCCGTATATCCCTCAAACTTTCCGTCACGATTCCTCCCGAACTTCTTGCGGCAGACACGCCTTTCGGTCGGATATCTGAGCCGAGTGCGCATGGCGCTGCCTCGCCTGAGGGAACCAGGCAAAGCCTTTGTAATCATTATAGCATCCGTTGCCGCAAGCGAGTAGGACGGAAAATGGGCGCACGCCGACGATTGGCGGCGACCGGTGTCGCCCTGATCCTGGAAGCGGCTATCGGAGCGCCGAGTATCAAGCGCCCACGCTGGGTTGGGTCGAAGTTGCGCAATTGCGTGGTCCGGGAGTGCCCAAAGCCGCTGTGCGGTGTCCGCCGGCGTTGGCTTGGCCGTCGAGTGAACGATCACCGATCCTAATGCCCGTTATCAGAAACAATTATTTCTGATCACCGCTGCTTTTGCCTATCGTTTTGCGGATGCAAAGAGAACTTGATTTGCGTTTTGCCCGCCCGCGGCGGCGATCTCGTCGTGGCACCTCGGAGCGCAAGACCCGAGCCGCGAGACGTTGCCGCCAGGATTGAGATAAAGACAAAACGTCCGAGAAATCGTCTTGAATGCCGGCAATGACGCACGTGTCGGTACCAAGGCAATAACAATGAGTGGGAGAACGTGATGGGAGCGAATTTCGGCATCGCCGGCATGGACTGGCAGCAGCGGGTCAATTGGGACCGGCTCCGCGAATATCGCATCGAGCGGGCGCGCCAGATGATGAAAAAACATGGGCTCGGCGCCCTCCTTTGCATGTACGACGAAAATTGCCGCTACATCACCGGTACGCTGACGCCCGGTTGGAACCGCCTCAAGCCGGGATTGCGTTACGCCATGCTGTGCGGCGATGGCCGCCCGGTATTGTTCGAGCAGGGCGATATCGGTTTTCAAATCGAGCGGCATGTTCCCTGGCTGCCGAAGGAGAACGTTCGGCATTCCTTTGCTTGGATCAAAGGCGCTGCCGGTGCGGCTGCGACCCAGCAGGTGACCAAGTTCACCAATGCGATCATCGAGGAGATGCGTCGCCACGGTGTTGCGGGTCAGAAGCTCGGCGTCGATTTTATCGACATCAACATGATCGAGATCTTCAAGTCGAAGAACATCGCGTGGGCCGACGGCATGACGCCCATGATGGAGGCGCGCGCGGTCAAGAATGAGGACGAGCAGGAATGCTTCCGGATTGTGGGCGCCATTGGCGACGCGACGCACTGGGAATGCATGAAATTCCTGCGTCCCGGAGTGACAGAGAATCAGGTCACCGCGCACCTCATGCAGTTTCTCTACAACATTCCGGGCATGGAAGACGTTGAGGACGTCATCGTGTCGTCGGGTCCGAATACGTGGCCGAATTGGCGGAACTTCTCCGATCGGATCATCCAACCGGGCGATATCGTATTCATGGATTTGGCCGCACTCACCTGGAACGGCTACAAGTCTTGCTACTACCGCACCTATTGTGTGGGCAAAGAACCGTCGCAAGAGCAGAAGGACACTTATGAAACCGCTCTCAAATGGCTCTATGACTCGATTGGAGCGGTGAAGGCCGGTGCAACGACGCGGGACATCGCGCTTAAATGGCCGTCGGCCATGGAGACCTGGGGATACGAAGACGAGGACCAGGCGGCGGCAAATCTGTGGGGCCACGGTCTTGGCCTTGCACAATATGACCCGCCGGTCATCTCGCGCATCTGGTCGCTCGACCATCCGGTTGAGATCAAGGAAGGAATGACCTTTGCGCTTGAGACGCAGCACGGCAAGAGGTTCCGCTATGGCGTGCGCATCGAGGAGATGCTGATCGTTCATAAGAACGAGATTGAGATCGTCTCCAATTTCCCTGTGAAGCAAATCACCGTCGTCGATCCGATACCCGGCTACGGCGATCACGTGAAATAGAGGCCCCGGCCGTCCGGCCGGAGCGATCTGCCATGGGCGCTTACGTCATCTCGCTCGACCATCCCGCAGCGACCGACGCGGACCGCGTCGGTCCGAAGGCCGCAAATCTTGCGGCGCTGGCGCGGGGCGGCCTCCCGACGCCCGGAGGCTTTTGTTTCACGGCTGAAGCCTATTGGCGGCAGATCGCCTATCTTGGGCTTACCGATCGTGTCCGCGCCTATCAGGACGCGGATCTTGCGGCTCAGCGTCGGCTGTCGGTCGAAGTCCGTCTTCAGCTTTATCAGGGCGATTTTGCACCTGACCTGAAAGAGCAAATAAACGGCGTCTGGGAGGCGGTGCGAAAGCCCGCCGCCGTGCGGTCATCCGCCTTGATCGAAGATCGCATGGATGCCGGTTTTGCCGGTCAGTTCGAGAGCTTTCTCGGCCTCAGCGACAAGGATGAGTTCCTCGTCGCGTTGCGTGCATGCTGGGCCGCGCTGTGGACGACGAATGCGCGCCGGGCCATGACCCAACGCGGTCATTACCCGAGCGAAACCGCTATGGCGGTACTCGTTCAGCCGTTGGTCGCCGCGATTGCGTCCGGTGGCGGGTTGAGCGTGACCGCCGAGGGCAACATGCTTCTCAGCGCCACATGGGGGCTCGGCTCGACAATCGCTCAAGGCGAAGTCGTGCCGGATCGGATTGCTTTAAGCCGCCAGGCTTTTGTCCGCACCATCGAAAGCGGGCGCAAACATCACCGGGACGCCTGCCTTCACGGCGCTGGAGCTACTCCCGAACGCGTGCCGGAGGCGCTTGTGAACACACCCTGCCTCAGCGCCGGACAAGCGACCGAGCTTGGGAGGCTTATGCGCAAAGCCGAGACAATCCTGCAAACGCCGGTGGAAATTGAATGGGCACTCGACGATAGCGGCTTCAAGTTGCTGCAGGCGCGCCCCTTGCGCGTCGCGCCCGCGCATGTGCCAGACGAGATCTGGCTCAAGCATCCTGGCCTCAACGGACATCCCGCCGGCATCGGCTGGGGTTCGGGGCGCGCCGTCGTCGTCAACTGCGAGTGCGAGATCGGCCGTGTTGCGCCGGGCGATATTCTGGTGACGCGTGTCGCCGGCCCTGCCCTCAATCATGTTCTCCCTCTGGTCGGCGGCGTCGTTGCCGAACTCGGCGGTTCGACATCGCATCTGGCGGCCCTTGCGCGCGAGCGAGGCATCCCGATGGTGCTCGGCGTGCTCGACGCGACCAGGCGCATTCCCGACGGAGCGCAGGTCGCCGTCGATGGTGTCGCGGGTGTCGTGCGGTGGCTGACATGACCGGTGCCCGCAAACCGCGCATTTACGTCACGCAGCCGGTCGCCAAGAGCGCGATTGCGCGTCTACGCGAGGTAGCGACCGTCACCGTCAATCCCGACTCAAGCCGAATCATCGGCCGCCGCGTGCTGATCGCCGCCCTGCGGCGCAGCGATATCCTGTTTTGTCTTCTGCACGACCAGATCGACGCCGGCATCATTTCGACCAACCCTGAACTGCGCCTGGTAGCGGCGCAGTCGATCACGCCGTCCAACATCGATGTCGCAGCGGCGACCGCCCGCGGCATTGCAGTGACCGTGGTGCCGGCGAGCACTACCGAGGCGACCGCCGACCTGGCGTTTGCGTTGCTGCTTGCCGTGGCCCGGCGCGTGATCGAAGGCGACCGCATGGTGCGAGCCGGGAAGTTTCCCGGCGCCCAGTCGAGTCATCTGCTTGGCTCGTTCGTATGGAACAAGACGCTCGGACTTGTCGGTGGCGGCGGGCTGATCGGCAAGGCCGTGGCCCGCCGGGGGCACGGCTTTGGCATGCGCGTTCTCTACTACACACCGCGGCGCAAATCGCTGGACGAGGAACACGCCGCTGGACTGACCTATGCGCCGCTCGACACGTTGCTGGCGGAATCGGATTTCGTTTCGATCCATTCGTCCCTGAACAACGAGACACGGCACCAAATCGGCGCGCGCGAACTGAAGCTGATGAAGCCCACCGCCTATCTGATCAATACTGCGCGCGGTCCGATAGTGGACGAGGCCGCCCTGACGCGGGCGCTGGCGCGCAAACAGATTGCCGGCGCCGGTCTTGACGTGTTCGAGCACGAACCAAAGGTCGGCAAGGACTTGCGGGCGCTGAGCAACGTCGTGTTGGCGCCGCATATCGGCAGTGCCACGGTTGAGGTGCGTGAGGGCATGGCCAACAGCGTCGTGGACAACATTCTCGCGTTTCTCGATGGCAAGCGGCCGCCGAATTGCGTCAACCCGCAGGTGCTGCCGTGACTGGTGCAGTGACCCGGCCGCTGATCGCCGTCGCTGACAGCGTATTCCCCTCGCTCGAACCGGCGATGGCCGCACTTAAGCGACTCGATCCAGAACTGCGCATCGCGAAAAGCACGAGCGAGGCCGATATACTTGATGTCGCGCGCGAGGCCGACGGCGTTCTCGTCACCTACGCGAAGTTGCCGGCCGGGTTGTTGCAACAGCTTCAACGCTGCAAGGTCATCGGCCGGTTCGGACTGGGCGTCGACAATATCGACGTCAAGGCGGCGGCCGCACTCAACATCGTCGTCACCTATGTGCCGGACTATTGCCTGCACGAAGTTTCCGATCACGCGATGGCGCTGGTGCTCGCGCTGGCGCGGAAGGTGCCCTTTTCCAATTCGCTGGTGCAGCAGGGCCGGTGGGAGATGCCCGCCGTCGTTCCCATTCGCCGGCTCGAGGGCCAGACGTTAGGCCTGGTCGGCCTGGGCAACATTCCGCGGCGTGTCGCTCCGAAAGCGCAAGCGTTCGGCTTCAAAGTGGTCGCGCACGATCCCTATGTTTCTGCCGCGCTCGCGCGGGAGCTCGGCGTCGAATTGGTGAGTTTCGAACGGCTTCTCGAAACCTCGGATTTCATTTCCGTGCATGCGCCGCTGACGCCCCAGACGCGTGGACTGTTCAACGCCGAAGCATTTGGACGAATGAAAAAGGGCGCGTACCTCGTCAATACGGCCCGCGGCCCCCTGGTCGACGAGGCCGCACTGGTCGCGGCGCTCGATGCCGGTCATCTCGGCGGCGCCGCGCTCGATGTCGTCGCGACGGAACCGTTGGGCAAGGAGTCGCCGCTTCTTGGCCGCACCAACGTGATCGTAACACCGCATACCGCGTTTTATTCCGTTGAGGCCCTGGAGGAACTACAGACGAAATGCGCAATCGACGTGGCGCGTGTACTCAGTGGAGAAAAGCCGATTTATCCCGTCAGCGCGTAGCTGGGCTGGCGTGAAGAGTTGCCCGCGTTTGGAGCGCAAACGCGTCAATGGCAAGCTGCCGCGATTTGCAACTTAGGTCTTTTGACCCGGGAGGAAAAACACCGTGAAGAACAGCACCGATCGGATTCTGACGACGCACACCGGCAGCCTGCCGCGGTCGAAGGCGCTTTCAGCGCTGCTCGTCAAGCGCGAACAGCGCAAGGCCTATGAAGCCAATGTGCTCAAAGCCGAGATCGAACATAACCTCGACCTGGTCATCAAGCGTCAGCTGGAGAGTGGAATCGACATCGGTAATGACGGAGAAACGCCGCGGGTCGGGTTTTCGACCTACACGACCGAACGCATGGCCGGCTTCGGCGGAGAGTCGCGCCGGAAGCCGACGCTGGATGCGATCAAGTTTCCCGGATTCGCCGACTTCATGGCGCGTCAGATCGGCGTGTCCGACGATCTTGCCAAGGTCTGGAACGCCCCACAGGCCGTCGGCAAACTCGCATACGATGCGACGCTGGCAGAAGCAAAGACGGAATCCGCTGCTTACAAGGCTTCGCTCAAGCGTACCGGCTCGAAGTTCACCGAAGACTTCATGACTGCCGCCACACCGGGCATCGTTTCAACCACGATGTTGCTCGCGCCCAACAACCCGGCATACAGGAACGATGCCGAGTACGTCATGGGTATCGCGAACGAACTCAGGAAGGAATACGAATACATCGTCGGTGAAGGCTACATCTTGCAGCTGGACGCACCCGATCTCGCGATGGAGCGGGTCATCATGTTCGGCGACCAGCCGCTGAATACGTTCCTCGATCGCGTCGCCCTTCATATCGATGCCATTAACGTCGCGATATCCAACATCGCGCCCGAGAAGGTCCGGCTCCACGTTTGCTGGGGCAATTGGAATGGTCCGCATCAGGACGATGTCGACCTGATAGACCTGCTGCCCATCCTGTACAAAGCAAAGGTTGGCGCGCTATCGATCCCGCTTGGAAATCCGCGCCACGAACACGAGACGGAAGTATTCAAAAAGCTGCCCTTGCCGAAGGACATGCTGTTGATCCCCGGCGTCATCGACGTAACCACCAACTATCTCGAACATCCTGAAGTGGTTGCGAACCGCATCTGCGCCGCGGTTGCCGCTGTGGGTGCGCGCGAGCGCGTTATCGGGGGCACCGATTGCGGGTTCGGCACGTTCGCAAGCTATGAATTCATTGCTGAGGATGTCGTTTGGGCCAAGCTCAAGGCTCTGTCGGATGGCGCCAAACTCGCGACCAAGCGGCTTTGGGGCAAGGAGGCGCGGTCTTAAGCCGCGTATTCCGGGAATCACATTTCGGACGGTGGCAAACCGGCCCAATTTCCAGAAGCCAACGCAGGCAGCGCGACGGTCTTGAGCTTTAGCTGCGAAAGAGAGACCTTGTCACTCGGCGAGGGAGGCCACGCGCATGCCGAGAAAAGAAATTTTGGACCGCATCCAGAAGTATGTCCACCCGTTCCGGGTCACCAAGGGCAAGGGCTTTCGACTGAAGGACTTCGATCCCGGCGACACCCAAGGTCTCCAGATGAACAAACGCGAGGCCGGAGAACTTCTCCAGCGCGGCACCGAGTGGCTCGCCGAGGAACAGGACGTGCTCTACGCCCAGGATCGCTGGTCGTTGCTGCTTGTTTTCCAGGCCATGGACGCTGCCGGTAAGGACGGCACGATCAAGCACGTCATGTCGGGCGTGAATCCCCAGGGTTGCCAGGTCTTCTCGTTCAAGCAGCCGTCGGCGGAAGACCTCGCGCACGACTTCATGTGGCGCTATTCGAAGTGCTTTCCCGAACGCGGACGGATCGGAATCTTCAACCGATCCTATTATGAGGAGGTCCTCGTTGTTCGCGTACACGAGGAGATCCTGAAACGGCAGAAACTGCCGCCACCGTTCGTCGGCGAACGCATCTGGAACGAACGCCTCGCCGATATCGCGCACTTCGAGGACTACCTCACCCGGCAGGGCGTCATCGTCCTCAAATTTTTCCTGAACGTCTCGCGCGAGGAACAGAAGAAGCGCTTCATGGAGCGCCTCGACCGGCCGGACAAGCACTGGAAGTTCTCGGCTTCCGACGTGCACGAGCGCAAGTTCTGGGCCGACTATATGCACGCTTTCGATGAAGCGATCCGGGCCACGGCAACGAAGCGGGCGCCGTGGTTCGTGGTGCCAGCCGACAACAAGTGGTTTACCCGGCTTGTCGTCGCGGCAGCGATCGTCGAGGCTGTCGAGGCCCTTGACCTCGCCTATCCGAAGGTCGACGCGCAGAAGGTCAAGGAACTGGCGGCGGCGCGCGCGGAGCTTGCCGCTGAGAAATCCGGCGCGCGGCCACGCCGTCGAGAGTAACGGCTCGCGCTTGTCTCGTGTGGCGCGTCGTACCGAATGCGACAATCAAGCCCCGGCGGCGCAAAAGCTCACGCCCCGGCTTCGACCGAGGTGACAGCAGTCCGCAGCAATTCCGAAGAGCGGATGATGAATTTTTCCACCTCCACGACGAGGAAGAACACAAGGCCGCCCAGGAGGAGCCAGGGCCAGACCCGGATCGGGATGGCCTCGTTGCCGAACATCGCCTGGAACGGCGGCGTGTAGGTGAAGACCAACTGCAGGACGACCACCGCGATGATGCCGAGCGGCAGGTATTTGTTGCCCATGTGCGCCTTCAGGGACAGCGACAAGTCGAGCAGGTAGCGGCTGTTCAACAGATAGAAGACTTGCCCGATGGTGATGGCGTTGACAGCAACCGTCCGCGCCAGCGCGGTGGATGCGCCCTCGGACTTCATCCAGAAGAATGCCAGCAGCGTATAGGTCAGCAGCGCCAGCCCGATGAATATGATGCGCCAGATGCCGAAGCCGGTCACAATCGCGCGGTCTATGCTGCGCGGGCGCCGCTGCATCACGTCGATCTCGTGCGGTTCGAAGCAGATCACCAGGCCGAGCGCGACGGAAGTGACCATGTTGACCCAAAGAACTTGCGGCGCCGTGATCGGCATCTCGAAGCCGAAAAAGATCGCCGCAGCGATGACCAGCGCCTGCGCCACGTTGGTCGGCAACAAAAACAGCATCGCCTTTTCAATGTTGTTGTAAACCGTCCGCCCTTCCTTCACGGCCGCGGTGATCGAAGCGAAGTTGTCGTCCGCCAGGATCATCCCGGCGGCTTCCTTGGTCACCTCGGTGCCTTTGATGCCCATGGCGACGCCGATGTCGGCCTTCTTGAGAGAAGGAGCGTCATTCACGCCGTCGCCCGTCATCGCCACGATCTGCTTGTTGGCCTGGATGGCCTTGACCAGCCGGAGCTTGTGCTCCGGGCTGGCGCGGGCAAAGACGTCGACGTCGCGGACGCGTTCCTGGAGCGTAGCGGTATCCATCGCTTCGATCTCGGCGCCGGTGATCGCCGTGTTGCCGTCGCCGATACCGAGCATTCTGGCGATGGCCGCCGCGGTGATCTTGTGATCGCCCGTTATCATCGTGACCCGGATTCCGCCGCCGTGGCATTCCTTTACTGCCTCGATGGCCTCCTTGCGTGGCGGATCGAGCAGACCGACAAGACCGAGCAGCACCAAAGTCCTGGGCAGGTCGCTCGGACCAAGACTGCCGGCCTTGACGCCCGGCCGCTGGAGCCACGCAAGCGCCAGCACGCGTTCGCCTTGAGCGGCGAGCTGGTCGGACGCCCGCATGAAATGAGCACGATCCAGCGGCGCAGGTTGGCCCGCGGCCATTTGCTGGCGATCGCAGTGATCGAGAATCACCTCGGGCGCGCCTTTGACGAGCAGCGCCTCGCCATCGTCTCCGAACGTGTGGAGCGTTGCCATGAACTTGTGCTCCGACTCGAACGGGATGGCGTCGATGCGGGGAGCCGCGGCCCGCTCGGCCTGCCGGTCCATGCCGAGCTTGGTCGCGAAGGGATAGAGCGCCCCCTCGGTCGGATCTCCCTCCACCCTCCAGGCGCCCTCCTCCTGGATCAGTTCCGAATCATTGCACAGCATGGAGACGCGGCCCATCAGCGCGAGGACCGGTGCCTCGCCCGCCGCGTTGCCGTCCTTCGTAACCTTGCCCTCCGGCGCGTATCCGTCGCCGCTCACCTCGAATGCAAACTCGGCGGTGACCGCAGAGGTCACCATCATCTCCATCAGCGTCAGCGTGCCGGTCTTGTCCGAGCAAATACGAGAGACCGAGCCGAGCGTCTCGACGGCGGGCAGCCGCCGGATGATGGCGTTGCGCTGGGCCATGCGCTGCACGCCGATGGCGAGTGTGATGGTGATGAGCGCCGGCAATCCTTCCGGGATCAGCGACACCGCGATGCCGACGACTGCCTGGAAGAGCTCGACGAAATTCAGGTGGCCCATCCAGTGTCCATAGGAGAAAATAAGCACGCTGATCACCGCGATGACCGCGGTGATCGCGTAGCCGAATTTCTTGATCTGCCGCAGAAGCGGCGTTTCGAGCGGGCTGACGTCCGCGAGCAAACGATTGATGCGCCCGAGCTCGGTTTCGCCGCCGGTCGCAACGACGACGCCCGTCGCACGACCGGATACGACCAATGTGCCGGAGAATGCCATGCACTCACGGTCGCCGACCGTCGCGTTGTCGGAAACCGCATCGGTGTTCTTCTCGGCCGGCACCAACTCGCCAGTGAGCGCCGCCTCCTCGGTGCGCAAATTCTTGGCTTCGACGAGCCGCACGTCTGCCGGGATCTTGTCGCCGAACTCCAGAAGCACGATGTCGCCGGGAACGAGTGTGTCGGCGGGCAGCATGCGCGTCTCGCCACCGCGCACCGTCCTCGCCTCGGCGGAAAGCATGTTGCGAATGGAATCCAGCGCCTTCTCGGCCCTGCCCTCCTGGATGAATCCAAGGAGCCCGTTGAGAATGACCACAGCGAAAATGATCGCCGCGTCGACCCACAGGCTCAGCATCAGTTTGGTGAACCCGGCGCCGAGCAGCACGTACACGAGTATGTTGTTGAACTGGGAAAGAAACCGGATGATCGGGCCCCGCTTCTTGCCTTCCGGCAGGCAATTCGGCCCGTACGTTTGAAGCCGCGTCGCGACCTCGGCTGCGTCGAGGCCTTTTTCCGTGTTGGTGGCCAGCCGCTCGACGACATCATCCGCAGACAACGCGTGCCAGGGCGCGATGTCACCCGCCGTGCCGGCATTCGCCACTGCGCCCATGATCGCCCTCTCCGTGTCATTTCCCCCGCTGAACGCGACCCGGTAGCTCCCGGGTTCGCGGCCGAAAAATCATTGTAGGTTCATCGCTTCGTATTGCAAAGCGACGACACAAAGCCTGGAGCCGTTCTGGAACGGGACAAGACAAGGCTGCTTAGAGAGACTTCAAGACTTAGCTCTCCGCCGAAGAGACAACACGCACACGCGGCCTCCCGCCACATCGGGGCCACACTCAGCGAGTTCAAGAAACCTCTGTTTGCAGGAGGGTGCGGCGATCCGGAGCGGGCATCGCCCCTGCAAGGCTGTGACTTACCACGCGGTTATGGTGTATTTTCCCGTGGCTCGACTCAGAGGTAGAGTTCATGAGGCTGCGGACATTCGCCGGCAGCAAGAGTCCATACCGGATCAAGCTTCAGGAGCTCCGCGGCCCTCGCCGAGGAATGCACCGGCGCGCCCCGGTCTGGCTGCTCGCTTTGTCGCTTTCCGCGTTCGGCACCGCCGACGGGTGGTCCGCTCCACAAAAAAAGCCGGCATCGCCGCAGCACAAGAAAACCGTCGAAGCAACGCACCACAAGACGACGCTCGAAGGGCCGCACCACAAGCACGGAAATGCGCAACGCGCTGAGGATGCCGTGCCGGTTCCACCCGAACTTGCCGCGGCAAAGCAGGCGATTGTGCTGGCGCGCCATGGTAACGCGAAGGGCGCAACCGAGCTCGTCGCGTCGATCGGCGATCCGGTGGCCGCGAAGCTCGTCGAATGGACTTTCCTTCGCCACGGCGATGGCGAAGCGGGATTTAACCGCTACGACGCCTTCATCCGGGCCAATCCCGATTGGCCGAGCATACCGCTGCTGCGCCGGCGCGCGGAGGTGAGGTTGTGGCAGGAGCGGCGCGACGGTCCCACAATACGCCGTTTCGTCGGCCAGCAACCAGCCAGCGCCCTTGGCCGGCTCGCGCTCGCGCGCGCCGAGGCGGCGGAAGCGGGCGACCGCTCCGACGCCGCGAGCAAAGTTCGCGCGGTGTGGCAGTCGGCGCCACTATCGGCGGAGCTGGAAACGGCGGTCCTCGCCGCCTTCCCCGACACGATCACCCGCAGCGATGACATAGCGCGCATGGATCGGCGCATCGGCGCCAAGGATTTCGGCGCCGCAATGCGCGCCGCGAAACGCGCTGGCGGCGATCACGTCGCGATCGTCAAGGCCTGCACCGCCGCGGAGGCGAAGGCCGGCAAAGCCAAAGCGCTGCTCGACGCGGTCCCGGCCGACGCCCGAAATGATTTGGGCTACGCATTGTGCCGTGTGCACTGGCTGCTGCGCAACGATACGCCTGGCTCAAATATTCACGGCACTATCGTGACACCGAGGGAAGACCTTGCGGCCGCGGCCAGGCTGACGCTCGCCGCCTCGCCTGAGGATTTGCAGCGTCAGGACACAGACGAATGGTGGCGCGAGCGGCGCGCGTTGGCGCGCAAGCTGATCGACGTCGGCGACGCGACAACCGCTTACCAGGTGGCGCGCGACTCCGCGCTTCCAGCCAATCCGTATTACCGCGCCGAGGTCCATTTCATGGCCGGCTGGATTGCGTTGCGCTTTCTCGGCGATCCGGCCACGGCGCTCAAGCATTTCGCCCACATCGATGACGGCATGAGCGATCCGCTAACGCTCGCGCGCGGGGCCTACTGGCGGGGCCGTGCCGCCGAAGCTGCAGGCGAACTCCGGGAAATGCGCGCGCAATACGAGGCCGCCGCCCGCTATCCCACTGCCTATTACGGGCAACTGGCGCGCGCTCGGCTCGGTCTCGGCCTCGACGAGATGGTGGTGCTGCGCTCGCCGCCGCAGCCGGCGGATAGCGACGCCCACGAATTGTTGCACGCCGCAAATATTCTCTACGAACTCGGCGAGCGCGAACTCGCTTTGTCGTTCGTTTCCGACCTCGCAGAGGAGAGCAACGACCCGGCGTTGATCGCGGGGCTCGGCGCGCTCACCGAAAAGCACAACGATGCCCAGGCGATGCTGCTCGTCGGCAAGACAGCCCTGGCAAGGGGCGCGCCGATGGATGTGTACGCTTTTCCAAACATCGGCATACCGAACTACAACCCGATCGGTTCCAAGCTCGATCGCTGCATCGTCTACGCGATTGCGCGCACGGAAAGCGGCTTCAATCAGGGCGACATGTCGGCAGCCAAAGCGGTCGGATTGATGCAGGTCACCCCGGGCGCCGCGCGCGACACCGCCAAGCGATACGGCGTGGCCTACGACTGGAAGCGCCTTGTCTCCGACCCGGCCTACAATACACAGTTGGGCGCTGGTGAAATCTCCGCCCTGCTCCAGGACTATCGCGGCTCATTCATTTTGACCTTTGCCGGCTACAACGCGGGCCGCGGCCGGGTTGCACAATGGATGGCGCAGCACGGCGATCCGCGCGATCCCAAAATCGACGCCGTCGATTGGGTCGAGCGCATACCGTTCGCTGAGACGCGCAACTACGTCGAGCGTGTCATGGAGAACCTGGCGGTCTATCGCCAGCGCTTCGGCGACGCGACGATGACGATCGAGCCCAACCTGCATCGTGGCGCAAAAATCGAGCGGCGCACAGAGCCAGCCGCGGTCGAGCAGCGCGACGACCCTCCTGCGATGAGGCCGTCCACTTCCAGGTAGCCGGCGCCTGCATCGCAGGCGCGAGGTGATCCTGCAGCAAACAACAATAATCTGCGAAAGGGAGAGCAGCCGTACCTGGCTCTATCCAACCACCATCCCCATCGTATCGAAGAAGTCTTCCATTTCCGGTGGGCAATCATGCAACTGGAACACAACTCCGCCCGTCTTGCCGGGATCCAGAAAAGCCATCCGCACTCCATTCTTGTATTCGGAGTGTCCGGTGACCTCTATTCCCTTCTTTTTCAATTCCGCAATCGTTGCGTCGAACTGTTTCCTGCTTACCGAATAGCCGAAATGCCAGATGCCCTCGCCATGTGCTTCCAAAAACTTCTCCAGTATGGGGAAGTAGATGGGTTCAAACAGCTCGATCGCGATGGGCCCCCACTTGCTTAGCGCCACCTTCGCCCTGTTATCCAATCCCCCTTCGTAACTCCGGCGCAAAAAATCATGCCCGCCATCCGCTTCGCCCAGGATGTAACGGCGCCATGGTCCGAGGCCGAGATTCTCGAAATTCTTGATGGTCGCGTCGATGTCTCTGACGGCCCACCCCAAATGGGCGATGTTGGCAAAAGGCAGTCCTGGTAACATTCGTCGTCTCCTCCGGCTGAAATGGTCGCTCCCTTTTGGGAGTCATCTGCTGCACGTTCGCAGCAAAACCTCAAATCTGCAACGCCCGCCGGCCGCCACCGCAGGCGATACGACAAAATTTTTTGGCTGAAGGGATCACCGGTAGAAACGGGAAAGTCCCGCCGAAAGTCCCACTCGAGAAAATCAAGCGTCAAATCAAAATTATGGTTTGATGGTAGTTCTCGACCCTCAAGGCACGCCGCGCAGGAATTCCAGCACGGTCGTGTTGAAGGCGTCGGCCTTTTCGATCTGCGGCAGGTGTCCGCAATTGTCGAAAACGACCACACGGCAGGAGGCGAGCTTCGCCTTCAGAATCTGCGTCTGCGCGACCGGCGGCAGCCGGTCGTCACGGCCCCATAAGCGCGCGGCTTGCGCCGGCGCGCGTGCGCGCTCTGGTGCTGGTGGCGGCCGCACCTTTTCCACTTTGACCGAGCGCTATCAAAAAATCCGGTTGAAACCTCGGATTAAGGGTGACGTAATGCCAGCGCACCTGTGCAGCCGATACGCGGCCACAAGAAGTGCTTCTAAGGATGAAACTGCGGCGCTAATCTTATTTTTGGAACGTGGAAAGAAACGCCATGCTCTTGACAATAAAAGCACTACTTACAATCGCAACGCTCGGCTACAGCGCGATACCCGCGATTTTCGATACCAACAATACACATGCAACTAACCCCTCGTGGACTGGCCACGCACGCTACCACGTCGTGTGGCAGGTTAGTTCTTACGTATTCATTGCTATTCTGATGCTCTATCTCATTTGGACGGCCGCAAATGACACCAAACCTCTTTGGATTGCTACAGTTGCGGCCGCCTGCATGTATGGCGGCTTTTGGACCGCGTATGCGTCGCGTCCAATGTATGGCGGATGGTTGGTCGACAGAATAAACGGCGTCCCGGATTTCAATTGGCACTTGTTTGGTCTCAATTTTCGAACCGATGCGAACATCTCCCTCTTCACCCCAGCCGTAGTTGTGTTGGTCGTAGCCGCAGTTATGCTCGCTGGTATATCCAGATGATATCGACGATTTCCGGTTTTAATCTCCACGGCAGGCATCATGACCCAAAGGCCCAGACAGACAGGAGTCCCCGCCGGTAAATCTCAATTTTTATAATGATGCGTGAATACACCGTCAGAATGCAAAGGGCTATGGGTTCATTCAGCCGCAGGGCGGCAGCGGCAAAGATGTGTTCGTCCACATCTCTGCGGTCGAGAGAGCGGGGCTTAGCAGTCTCAACGAGGGGCAAGTCCTCGAATACGAGGAAGTTTGGAACAGGGGAAAAACGGCGGCGGAAAACCTCAAAGTTCAGCGCTGATCGAATTCCGGCGTTTTGAAACAGACGTGGACAGCCCGCTCAGCAACGGCGGGCTTTTCTTTTGTGCGGGGTCAGCCGCGATGCTGGGCGTTGACAGCGCCTGATTCGAAATAGACCCTTTAAGAGTGCAATGTTCCAACCTAGGCGCCCCCATACCGGAGGCGCCTTTTTGTTTGTGGTGATGACGGCGGTGCGCACGCGTCACACTGGCCCATCACCGGTCGCGGTCTAATTCAGAGGAAACACGTAACGTCAGAATCTGACTTCACGCCGGCTTGGCTGACCGTTCTTCCACGTTGGGAAGAAAAACAGTGAGCAAGCCGATCAGAGGTAGATAGGAGCATATGTGGTAGACGAACTCGATGCTGGTCCAGTCTGCAATCTCGCCCAGGACGGCGGCGCCAACGCCCCCCATGCCGAAAGCGAGGCCAAAGAACAGGCCCGAAACCATTCCGATCCGACCTGGCATCAGTTCCTGGGCATAGACCAGGATCGCCGAGAACGCCGACGAGATCACCAAGCCGATGACGACGCTGAGGATAATTGTCGCCGTCAAACCGACGTACGGCAACACCAGCGTGAACGGCAGGACGCCGAGGATCGAGGCCCAGATGACCGCCCTGCGGCCGAACCGATCCCCGACGGGGCCGCCGATGAACGTACCGGCCGCCGCCGCGGCAAGGAAGACGAACAGATAGGTTTGCGCCGTCTGCGTTGGCAAATCAAAGCGCTGCATCAGATAAAAGATGTAGTAACTGGTGATGCTCGCCAGATAGAAAAATTTCGAGAAGATCAGGGCGACCAGGACGGCCAGCGCCAGCCGCACCTGCGACTTCGGTAGCGTCGAATCCCGGACGAACGATCCCGCCTTCTTTGGTTGCGCGTGGCCAGCACTTTTGTACCAACGGCCCAGCAAACTCAGGATGCCGATGCCGACAAGCGCCACCAACGCGAACCAAGCAAGGCTGCTCTGTCCGCGCGGCAGAATGACAAACGCTGCCAACAGCGGGCCGAGCGCGTGACCGATGTTGCCGCCGACCTGGAAGAGAGACTGTGCAAACCCGTGAGCACCACCCGAGGCCAGCCGGGCGAGACGCGACGATTCCGGATGGAAGATAGCATTGCCGACGCCCAGCAACGCCGCACCTGCGAGCAATGTGGAGAAGCTGGGCGCGAAGGCCAGTGCAACTATACCAAGCGACGTGCAAGCCATGCTAAGAGGTAGCGAGTACGGCTGGGGCCTGCGATCGGTATAGAGCCCGACGAGGGGCTGCAGCAGAGACGCCGTAGCATTGAAGACGAGCGACAAAAGACCGATTTGTCCGAAGCTCAGGAGGAACCCGCTCTTCAGCATCGGATAGAGCGCCGGAAGGAGCGCCTGCATCACGTCGTTCAGTAGATGACTGAAAGTGATCGCGCCCAGAACGACAAACGCGGTCGTGCTCTTCGACCGATCGATTACCGCCTGACTCAAATTGGAATCCTTCCCATCCCGCGTTTCCGGGCCTCGTCGCGCAAGGACACTAATACTTGGTGGGAGTTCGAGCCAACGCAATCCGGCATCAGACCTGTGAAAAAATGCAAGGGGGTTCTGTCACACGCACCCTGGAAGTTGGCCTCGCCACCGAAGCCCGGTCCGCAGAACTATTTTGCTTCGGTTGTCGAGATTCGAAACCGTCGATCGACAGGGCTATACGCAGCGCTACCGACCCTCGCCGGGTCGCCGTAGCCGGCTGACCGTCGCCCTCGCTACGAACACGCCACACGCCGAGCCGGCGCCAAGTCTCGATTGCGCTGAGTATGTTACGGCGGTAGTTTGCGAATTCATCTCTGCCGTATGACTTCAAAATCTTTGAGCGCAGATCTTTCGGCAATACCATCCAGCGCGGCCAACGTGCGCACATGCTCTGGGTAGGAGTGCGAGCTCCACAGCACAGGCAGCCCCGCGAGCACTCATCATCGCAAGTTAACTTCCGCAGTTCCGCGGCTGGCAAAGGAGCGTGCACGGCACTTCCTCTGGGCTTGCGACAAAAGCAACAATGCTGCCCTCAGGATGAGGTGCCGATTTGTAGTCCCGAGAAAAGGACACAGTAAAATTTAAAGCGCGCAATTCACCTCTATCGCGGCTTCCAAGTGAAGGTATGCGCGGAGCCGTCGTATAATTGTCACAGGTCGGCTGAACCTACACCGCGCGTCGCCGTGGCTGTGGTTGTATTGCGAGAAGTGTCAGCACCACGCGCCGATCGCACTCGCGGTGTCGGTCATCCGCTGGGGTGATCCTGCGACTTTTCTCGAGGCTTTTCCTGTAGCTTGCGCCCTACTTCTCGGGCTGCGCATAGTGGCGCGGATCGCCCATCAACGCCGGCTGGAACAGCGCCGCCGCGGCAAGCGTGCAGACAAGCGATAGCGCCAGGAGCTTGCCCATGCTGGATATGCCGGGCTGGTTGGAGAGCCACAGGCTGCCGAACGCGGTCGCGGTCAGTAGTGTGCTGTAGAACACCGCGCGCGTCAGCACGGATTGCAGGAAATTGGTCTGTCCCCTTCGCCACGCGGTCACGTAATAAATCTTGAAGGCGACGCCAATGCCGAGCAGCACTGGCAGCGCGATGATGTTGGCGTAGTTGAGCTGGAACCCGGTCAGCGCGCAGATCTCGAGCGTGACAATCGCGGCGACCATCAGCGGAATGAGGGTAACGAGAACGTCGGTCAGCCGCCGAAGCACGATCCACAACAGCACAGCGATCGATATCAGCGCCAGCCCCGCGGCCTCGGCGAATGCCTTGACGATCGTTTCGCCCCACTCGGTGCTGCTGACCGCTTCGCCGGTGGCAGCGGGTTCGACCGATTGGACCGCGCGCGCAAAGCGGACGACAACCGCATTGTCGTTAGCGTCGCCCTTGGGCCAAACGTTGATCCGGGTCTGACCCGCGGGCCCGACCCAATCGCTCATGAGATCAGCCGGAAGCGAAACGCGCGTCACGGGTTCTGCCGTCAGGCTTTGACCGACCTCGTCGACATCGAGTTTCAGCGGCCGGACGAACGCTTCGCTGGCGCGGTCGCGCTGGGCGCCATCGGCCTTTGCCAGCTTATCGAGCGCGTTGCCAAGCCGCCGCGCGGCGTCGGCGGCGGCGCCGCTCTTTTGTACCGCGATGTCGCGCAGCGCCTGCGCTGCCTTTGTCAACCCGGCAACGTTCTCGTCGTCTGTTGGCGGCGGCTGCGGCGGACTATGCAAAGTCGGGCCGAGCGCCTTGTTGGCCGCCTCGATCGTCGGCAGGTTCTTGTCCTGGTTGGCCGGGACGAAGCTCTGGATGCTCCAGGTCGTCGCCACTTCCGGCAGCGCCCGCAGCTTGGCGACGGTCGCATCGAGTGCGTCAGGCTGCGTGACGACCTCCGCAGTGTTCAGCGGCACCTCTTTGCCGAGCTTGAACAGCGATGCCAGCGCGGCGGACTTCTGGTTCTCGAGCGCGAGCGGATTGAAATTGAATTTCAGCTTTGGCAGCGCCGGCAATCCGGCGGCGACGATCAGGCTGGTGATGACAATCACCGCGATGCGGTGGCGCTTGAGAAACGCATCGGCCGGCGCCAGCGCCGGCAACGTCAGAGGTTTCGGCTCGGGCGGCGGATTGAACGCGCGGATCAGCGCCGGCAGCAACGTCAGGCTCGTGACGTAAGCGATGACCATGCCGAAACCGGCAATGATGCCAAGTTGTGCCAGCCCGCTATAGGCAGTCGGTGTGAACGAGAGAAAGCCCGCGGCCGCGGCTCCCGCCGCGAGCGTTAGGGGAATACCGACCCAGCCGGCGGCCTCATGCAGCGCCCAGGCAAGATCGTCCTTGTCGTGGCGCTCGGCTCGATAGCGCACTGTGTATTGGATCGCGAAATCGGCGCCGAGACCGACGAACAGCACCGCGAACGCGAGCGATATCGGATTGAGCGCACCGACCATCAGGATGCCACCGGCAGCCGTGATGGCAAGGCCGACCGCGATGTTGATGGCGACAGCGGCAACCAGACGCAATGACCGCAGCGCAAGCCAGAGGATGACGAGAACGATAACACCGGTCACGACGCTGTTGGAGACGATGCCCTCGTGCACGCCGGCGAATTCGGCGTCCGAAATGATGACCGGGCCGGTCAGGGTGGCCTCGGCGCCGTACTTCTTTTGCAGCCCGAGCTGGCCGACGATGTCGCGGATCGCCGCCGTCGCCCGCCCGCCCGGCTCAAGCGCCGTATGATCGAGGATGGGCCACACCTGGACGTAGCGATGCAGCTCCAGCGGGCGGGGTTCGCCCTGCATCAAAATCTTCCACGAGAAATCGACCGGCTGCCCCTGCGCGACGCCTTCGAGCGTGGCGGCCGCGAGGTTGAGCGTGCGCGCCATGCCATCGAACGACACGAAGCCCTGCTTGGCGTATCCCAACGCGCCCGTCAGCGAGTTGGTCAGGCCGCGCAGGCTCGGATCGTGCACCAGCCCGGCGGCCAGGGGCTGGACGCTGGTGAGTTGCTTGGTCAGCTTCTCGACCTGATCGGGCGGCAGGAACAGAAGGCCCTCGCGGCGGATGAAGTCGCCGTCGAGCAGAACCTTCACCGAGTGAAACAGGTCGGGCTTGTTGTCGAGCGCCTGCTGGACGTCCCGCGCCGCCGCGGTCGCGGCTTCCGGCGTTGCGGCGCTGACGTCGATCAGGATGATGTCGAGAGTCTGCGGAAAATTCTCGTGGAATGCGATCTCCTGCTGCCGCCAGGGAAGCTTCGCGGACAGGAGATTGTTGACGTTCGTATCGATCGCGAAATGACGCGCTGTGTAAACGGTCGACGCCACCGTCAGGAGCAGTGCGATCAGAATGACGGTGCGGAAGTGGTGCACGCAGTAAGACACCGCCCGATCGATCCATGATTGCAGCATGCTGATGGTCCTGCCTAGTTTTTGCGCGTTTCCGGAATCGCGCGAAGTATACGTTGTCCGCGAAGCTTTAATCGAGCGGCTATCCAGGGCGATTATCGGAAAAACGTCGCTGCTGCGCGGTTCCCGTCGATGCCGCGTTGCTCGAAGACGCCGATACCACGCCCTATTGTGCCAAATCCGAGGGGCGCGACCCTTCAGCATCCAGGCCGGGGTGGTGCCGACGTTGGCTTCCTGCCGTTCCCGCCCGGGTGATAGCGCTATCGGCCGCCGACGCAGTGCTCTATCTCGTCGTCATGAAGAGTGAATTCGAATGTCCGAAATGCGGCCATCTACTCGTCGGCCCAGCCGACAGGCAAGAGGCGCAGCTCGGAGACGTACTGTCGTGTCCCGAGCACGGCGAGATCGGCCTCCGGGAAGAGGTCATCGTCGAAGCGTCCAACAAGGAATTCAGGAATAATCCGGGGGAGTCCTGTTAGAGGCCCGGCAGGTTGCCGTCCGCCTCATTCAGCAACTCGTGTGCAATTCGTGCCAGTTCGTCACAGCCATCGGCGAGTCGATTCAAATCTTGCTTCAGTTCTGCGTCGGATTCATCCGCAGCAAGGGCGCGCAACTCCGCAGCGCGATCACGCGAATATTTCGCACGCATAGTGTATGACCGAGGTTTTATTTCAACTGGGTTGAGATCGATGAGAACGTCGATTTGAGCTTGGTTCCCATGTCATTGACCACCGCGATGATGGCGACGGAAATACCTCAGCGATCAGGCCATATTCGAGCCGTCGCTCTGTTCTCATCTTTTAAGAATCTGATGACCGCGCGCATCGGGCGAGGCATCCTCCGCAACCGAAATTTGCTGCCTTTTATCCTGAAAATCTTATGGAACCACAACGCACGGGTCGCTGGCGCATTGCCCTACAGCTTAGCGATAATGCCTCGGTTTACCATCTCCGCCAATACCTGTTCGGCGAGTTGTGGTGGCCCTTGGCCGGCTGTTAGTAGACGGATCTCGGGTGAGGTGGGACTTTCATATGGTGCATCAAGTCCGGTGAAATTTTTGATCTGACCAGCCCGGGCCTTTGCATAGAGTCCCTTCGGATCGCGGCGTATGCACTCTTCGATCGGCGTGTCGACAAAAATCTCGATGAATTCTCCGCCGGCGACGAGACTGCGCACCATTTCACGATCGGCGCGATAGGGCGAGATGAAGGAGCACAGCACGATCAGCCCACACTCGGTCATCAGCTTTGCCACTTCGCCAGCGCGGCGAATATTCTCCACCCGATCGACCTCGGTAAAGCCGAGGTCGCGGCAGAGTCCGTGGCGGACGTTATCGCCGTCGAGCAGCATCGTATGGTGGCCTGCCAAATGGAGCCGCTGCTCGACCACGTTGGCAACCGTGGATTTCCCGGCGCCCGAAAGCCCGGTAAACCAAAGTACGGCCGGATTTTGGCGCTTGAGAGCGGCGCGCTCAACCTTGCCCACCAGCATCGGCTGCCAACGTACGTTGGGACCACGGCGCAGGCCGTAGGCAACCATGCCGGCACCGACAGTTTGATTGGAAAAACGGTCGATGATGATGAATGAGCCGGTCTGTCGGTTGGCCTCATATGAATCGAACGCGATCGGAGCGGAAGTGGAGAAATTGCAGAACCCTATCTCGTTGAGGCCAATAGTTTGCGCGGCCAAATGATGGCGGGTATTCACGTCGACCTTGTATTTGAGCGCCGTGATCGAGACGGAAACTGTCTTGGTACCGACACGGGCAAGATAAGAGCGTCCGGGAAAAAGCGGTTCTTCGCCCATCCAAATGACATGGGCGGCGAACTGATCCGACACTTCCGATTGCGCCGTTGGCTTGGCCAAGACGTCGCCCCGCGCGATATCGATGTCGTCAGTCAGCGTAAGGGTCACCGCATCACCCGCTGCAGCCGATGCGAGCGGGCCTTCATAGGTGACGATCTCTTTGACCCGTGAAGTGCGGCCGGTCGTGGCGACGACAATAGGGTCTCCGGTGTTGATACGGCCCGAGACAATCGTACCGGCATAACCGCGGAAGTCGAGATTGGGGCGGTTGATCCATTGAACGGGAAAGCGGAACGGTATTGCCTCCGCCTCGCTCTCGATGTCGACAGTTTCGAGTTCTTGCATGAGGCTCCGGCCACGATACCAGGGCGTATTGAGCGAAAGGTCGATCACGTTGTCGCCAAATCGCGCGGAAATTGGTATCGGCACGACTGAGGTGAAGCCGAGGTCTCCAGCGAAGGCGGCGTACTCACCCGCGATGCGCTCAAACTTTTCCCGTTCGAAGTTAACGAGGTCGATCTTATTGATGGCGACGATCACGTGGCGGATCCCGAGGAGTGCGCAGATGAGTGAATGCCGGCGAGTCTGCACCAGCACCCCCTTGCGGGCATCGATCAGGATGACCGCCAGTTGCGCGCTCGAGGCACCGGTCGCCATGTTGCGCGTGTACTGCTCGTGGCCCGGCGTATCGGCCACGATGAAAGAACGCTTTGCGGTATTGAAAAATCGGTAGGCAACGTCGATCGTGATGCCTTGCTCGCGCTCGGCTTCAAGCCCGTCGACGAGAAGCGCAAAATCGATATCATCGCCAGTCGTGCCGTGCCGCGCGGAATCCTTGACCAGGCTCGACAGTTGATCCTGGAAGATAAGCCCGAAATCGTACAGCATGCGACCGATCAGTGTTGATTTGCCGTCGTCGACCGAGCCGCAGGTGATGAAGCGCAGCAGGTTTTTGGTTACGCCGGCTTCGTCGGGACCACTGGCGAACATTGTACGCATCAGAAGTAGCCCTCCCGTTTCTTCTTTTCCATCGACGACGTTTCGTCGTTGTCGATTAGCCGTCCCTGGCGCTCCGAGGTTTTGGTGCTCCTCATCTCAGCCACCACATCATCGACAGTCGCCGCGTTGGATTCGATTGCGCCGGTCAAGGGATAGCAGCCGAGCGTGCGGAATCGAACGAGCCGCATCTGCGGCCGTTCGCTCGGCTCAAGCGGTAGCCGGTCGTCGTCCACCACAATCCAGTTGTCGTTGCGGCGCACCACGGGACGTACCTTCGCGAAATAGAGTGGCACAACAGGAATGTTTTCGAAGCGGACATATTGCCAGACGTCGAGCTCGGTCCAATTCGACAGTGGAAACACCCGTATCGATTCCCCGGCCTGGACGCGCGTATTGAACAAATTCCAGAGCTCCGGCCGTTGGTTGCGCGGATCCCAAACATGATGCCCTGGAGCGGAACGAAAAGATGCGTTCCTTGGCCCGGCTTTTGTCCTCGTCGCGTCGCGCACCGCCGAATGCGGCATCGAATCCGTAGGTATCGAGCGCCTGCCTCAGCGCTTCCGTCTTCATCACGTGGGTATGAAGCGCGGAGCCGGACGTGATAGGACTAATTCCGCGAGCTAGGCCTTCTTGATTGACGTAGACAATCACATCGATGCCTAAACGACTTGCCGTCTGGTCACGGAATGAAATCATCTCACGGAACTTCCAGGTAGTGTCGACATGCAGCAACGAGAAGGGCAGTGGCGCCGGATAAAAGGCCTTAATCGCTAGATGCAGCATGACGCTGGAATCTTTGCCAATCGAATAGAGCATCACCGGTTTGCGGAAGTTAGCCACCACCTCGCGCATGATCCCGATCAATTCCGCCTCAAGCCGCCTGAGGTTTTTAGGAAGCGGGCCGATCGCCGCGGACGAGCTTTGGGATGGATTGGAATTAACAGACATCGGCCTTTCAATTCATTTCTGCGGCGATGAGAAACCAGTGTACTATAGAGCAAATGGTGGCAGCGACCGCAATCGACCAATAGCGCGGCTGGATCGCCGGGCGATTCCGCAGCGTTTGGCTGAACCATGCAAATGATCGCAACCGTCCTACTTCCGCGACATCAAATCCGACTACTTCACAAGCGGAAAAGGAAGCGGCCCGGTTCGGTTATGCAGGGTGCCGCGATCCGATCTTATCTGATCCGCGGAACGGCTTGCTCCTGGCAGTGAAAGGCCCCGCTCGGCGGGCCTTGCGCCGGCAGGCAATCGCAGCCTAACCTTCACGGTGGATGAGCCAAACACTCCTGAAATTGCTAGACTGAGCGTTTGAGACGTTCTGACGACATACGGGTTCTCTTTCGAATCTTTTCGGCCATCGGCATCGCCATGAGCAGCGTACAGGACGCAAAAAAGCTTCCGGTTGCTTCTGCGGCACCCGCCAGTGCCAATGTCTATCCGTTCTATGCGTGGCGAATCTGGTACGGAATGACTTTTTCTACTTGGTTTCGCATCTTTGCCGCCAATCGCTTCGCTATTTCGCCAACCCACCTCCCACGTGCTGTTAGGGGCCTGATTATTTCCATCCTCAACTCAACAGCGAGTGTCATACAGACCCTCATTTTCAGCAAACGCATCCGCCGCAGCGTTCTCGAGCACCCCCCGATATTCATCATTGGCCACTGGCGAACCGGTACGACGCATCTGCATGAAATGCTTTCATGCGACGAGAGGTTCATCGCACCCAATACCCTCGAATGCTTTGTACCCGGGCAGTGCCTGGTGATGGGTCGGATGTTGCGGCTAGTCAGCTTCTTGCTTCCGGAGAAGCGGCCGATGGACAATATGCTGCTCGGCTGGGATCAACCGCAGGAAGATGAGTTTGCCTTGTTGAATATGGGTTTAGGCTCACCTTACGACGCAATGCTGTTTCCCAATCGCCGGCGGGTTCATCATAAATTCCTCAATATGACCGACGTCTCCGCTGAGCAACGGAAAGCCTGGACGACTGGCTTGGTCAATTTCCTGCAGCAGGTGAACTATCGCGGCATTAGGCAGGCAAAACCCTCAATTGGAACGCGGAGTATCCTGTTAAAATCGCCAACACACACGGCGCGCGTCCGCACTCTGCGCCAAATGTTTCCGGGCGCGAAATTCATTCACGTCGTGCGCGATCCTTTCGAAGTATTTGCTT
This sequence comes from uncultured Alphaproteobacteria bacterium, assembly GCA_963850245.1. Lineage (GTDB taxonomy): Bacteria > Pseudomonadota > Alphaproteobacteria > Rhizobiales > Xanthobacteraceae > BOG-931. The sequence goes on from CAWKLA010000014.1 coordinate 381,067, forward strand.
CGACAATCAAACTTTGGCGCGGACTTTACGAGACCCAGGGATGTCAGCGCCCCGATTTCGGGCCTTTGTCCGACGGTGTGCCGGACATCGAGCAATATGTGCTCGATACCATGGACTTGCTCTATCGCGATTTTTTTGCCGAGGTCGCAGAGATTCCCGAGGAGGACTTCTGCCAGGTGCGATACGAGGACCTCGTTCGAAAACCAATTGAGGAAGTCAGCCGATTGTACGATCACCTGCGCCTAGGCTCAATCGAAACGATGCGGCCGAGGCTTGAGGCGCATTTGCGCACTATTGCCGAATACAAGACGAACGAACACCGAATCTCGCCCGAACGCAAAGCCGAGGTGTCCCGCCGTTGGGGCTGGTATATAGACCGATTTGGTTATCTGGCACCGCTGTCAGTTTAGGACCCGCGGAGAAATCCCGCTTATGAATAGTCTGCTGCCGTTTGTCGATCACGACATTTGGTCCCATTTGGACAAAAAGGAACAGGCGGAGATCAGAAATGCCATGCGCGCCCGGAGCGTCGCTCGGGGCGAAATATTGCTCGAGCAGGGCTCGCCCTCCCGCACGCTGTTCATCGTAAATTTCGGATTGTTTGATGTCCGTAATTCGGACAATACCCAAAACGTGGCCCAGATCGGAGCAGGTCAGCTTATCGGCGAGATAGGTTTTTTCGCGGATCTGCCGAGGACCGCCTTCGTGATTGCGGCCCGCGATTCCGAAGTTCTGGAGATCAGCCGATCGGCGTTTGACGAACTAACGGCACGTTTCCCCATGTTGCAACGCGCAATTTCGCAATCTTTCGCGAGGCGGCTCGCGCGATTGGCGGGGATTGTAGGGGGTGGCGAAAATGCGGGCCAAAGGAACCCTCTGCGCGTCACGGCCATCATCGGGGCCGGCTCGGGCGGAGTACCGCAAGCGTTTATCGAGAGATTACGCAAGATCTCGATATTTGGGGATCAGTCGTGCTTCCTGACGTCCGCTGATGCAAAGACGCACTTTGGGACTCAGCGCCCGGATCGTTACGCTATCGCCAATTGGCTCTGCGCCCTCGAACGCAACCACGAACATTTAATTTGCGTCGCCGATGACAACCTCAGCAACTGGACGCAAACCTCACTGCGTTCGGCGGATCAACTATTCATCATTGCCGACGACCTGCCCGGCGACCTTGCTCCGATTGAGACATTCGCTTCGGAAATATTTCCTTCAACGCGACGTCATCTCGTGAGATTGCATGCGCATCGATCCAGCACCGTCCAATCAACGAAATCGTGGCTGCGGCGCCGCGACGTCCTTATGGTTCATCACGTATCCATGGAGGACGGGGAAGATTTTAATAGCCTCGCTCGGTTCGTGACTGGACGAGCCATTGGTTTTGTCGGTGGCGCGGGGGCGGCTTTTGGGCCTGCCCATATTGGTATTCTGAAGGCGTTTCGCGAGATCGGCATCGCCTTCGACATTTGCGGGGGAAGCAGCATCGGCGCATTCGTGGCCGCCGCCTTTTCAATGCTGCGGAAGCCGGATGAAATAGACGCCGATATTCATGAAATCTTCGTCCGGCGGCGCGCAATGGAGCGGCGAACGTGGCCTCGCTATGGGCTGCTCGATCACACCGTATTCGATCATGCGCTTCAGGAGCAGTTTGGATCAACCAGGATCGAAGATGTTTGGCGGCCCTATTTCGCTGTGGCAACCGATCTCTCGACCAACGAAATGCGGGTCATGCGGACAGGGCCGATTTGGCAGGCGATTCGGGCCTCATGCGCTGTACCCGGCGCTTTGCCGCCTTTTTTCGACGAGGATGGGCATATGCTGGTCGATGGCGGGATCATCGACAATGTACCGATCGCCGCAATAAAGTCCCTGAAGGCCGGACCGAATCTCGTGATCGATTTGCGGCCCGTGAGCCGACGCATCTACCACGTGAATTATCAATCGATCCCCGGGCGCTGGCGGTTGCTCGCACAAATGCTCAATCCAATCTCGCGCAAGAAATTTCCACGTTGTCCAAACCCGGCGCGTGTTGCTTTGATGTGTATGTTTGCCAATTTGCATGGCAAAACAGCTGCCAGCAGTGCAAGCGACCTGGTTCTTCGCCTACCGCCATTTTCCGGTTCTGCTCTTGCGAACTTCGAGCGTCATCGCGACGTGTCGGCCGCCGCCTATCGCTGGGCTCTTAAAACCATTGACGACCTCAGAGCGCAGGGCAATTCTGCGTTTGCCGCGATGGAACGCCTATCCAGTTCTCAATAGCGGGCGCGCTCGTGCCGGCCGGGAATTTTTCCCAGCCACGAGCGCCTTCTCAAGATGTATCAAGTGCGCATCACAGCCCTTGTCGTCCCCGGGCATTTAGCGTGGGGTTTGCGCCGCCCTCGCCGCCTACCATATGTCGTTTCTCGTTGTCAGCCCGCCCGCTCTGACAGCGGGCGGGGATACGCGGTATGGTCCGTCGCGGCGTTCGAGAACGGTCCGGCGCGGACCCCAACGACGCGGCCATCATTCATCTCGATCAAGCGGTCAAAAAGGTCCAGCGAGCGTGTATCGTGGGTCACGACACAAATCGACACGCCTTCCCGATCGACGAGGTCACGGAACATTTGCATCACCTGCCTTCCGCGAGCGCTGTCAAGGCTCGCGGTCGGCTCATCCGCGAGGATCAGGTCTGGTTGATTCGCCAGAGAGCGGGCGATCGCGACGCGCTGCTGCTCTCCACCTGAGAGCTGGGATGGAAAATTGCCTGCGCGGTGACCTATTCCAAATCGATGAAGAAGGCCGTCAGAATGTCTCTCCGCGCTCCGCCCTCGCTGTCCATTGATTGCAAGCGCAATCTGGACGTTCTGCATCGCGGTAAGGAATGGGATCAGATTCGGCTTTTGGAACACGAAACCGATATGTCTGCGACGGAAGTCGCGTAGCGTGTTGAGGTTGGTGCGTGGCCCCGAGATGACTTGACCTCTGGAGTAGACCATCCCGGACGTCGGAACGTCGAGCAGCCCGGCAATCATCAGAAAAGTCGTCTTTCCCGACCCGCTAGGACCCACCAAACCGATCAGCTCTCCGGCCCGCATTTCGATCGTCGCCCGGTCGAGCGCAACAACCTCCGTGTTTCCAGCGCCATAACGCTTGCTGGCGTTGTCCACGGCGATGACGGGCGGGCCGCTCACGACAGCACGTCCTGCGCGCGGATGCCCATAGCCTTGTGAATTCCGAACCAACTCGCGCCGGCGCAGATCAGAAGCGCCATGCAAGCTTCCATGATCATGTCGTCACGAAGAATGATTACCGTCCTCGGAAAATGCGGGAAAATAATATGGGCGATCAACAACCCGCCAAGATAGGCCGTTGCACCGATTAGCAATGCCTGCTGAAGGATCATCATCACGATGAATCGATCACGAGCTCCCATAAGCTTGAGAAGAGCGATTTGGTGAATTTTCTCCAGCGTCATCGTGTAGATGGACAATCCGACGACTGTGATCGTGACGAGCAGTGTCATGACAACGAACGCCAGGATCTGCACTCGCAAGCGCCACAACCTGCTGTTCAGCAATATCTCCTCTTGCTCTTGGCGGCTATAGACCTCGACGTCTCCCCAACTGCGTATGAAATCTTTCACCCGCTCGAGATCGGCGCCGGGTTGGAGCTTTACCATGACGGCCGCCACGTTTTTCTTGTCGTGCCAGTCGGAAATCGGAACGGCCGCACTCGCGCGCTTAAGTAGGATGGCCTCGCTCGTAAAGGCGTCGCGGATCGTCTGCGCGTCCGGAATCGTAACGAACAGGATGCCGTCGCCGGCCATATCGACCTGACCGGCGGTGACGCCGACGATCGTATAGTCGTCGCGTGCAATCCGAATTTGCACCCCGAGGGGCAGTCCCAGCGACCTGTCCGCTACCGCCTCGTAGTGTCCCGAATAAAACGAGCGACCCGCTGAGAGCGGCACCCAGCTGCTGGTGTCGGCGGGATAGTCAAGGCCGGTGACGGCCATTCGAATGCGGCGATCGCCGATTTGGAACTGCTGATTGAATTGAATGAATTTCCGGGACCACACGACGCCCGGTATCCCTTCGAGACGGCGCTCTAGCGCTCCGGAAATAGCGGAGTCTTCAGCGAACGGACCGGCTCGACCACCTTGCGTGATCCACAGATCGGCTCCGACATTCTCGATGATTATCAGCGCCTCGTAGACCACGCCCCGATACAGCCCGACCATGCCAATCATCGCGGTGAACAACAGCGCCACTCCGTTCGCCGTCAGCCCGAATTTAAAGAGATGATGACGGATATCGAGCCACGCGATATTCACCGTGAAGCGCCTCTCTGGTCGACTGGTTCCTCGCGCAAGCTGACCGGCTCGAATTCGTACCGGCCGTGGGGATCGAGTACAACGTCACCTGGATCGAGGCCGCCTACGATCTGGACCGACCCGCCGGCGGGGTATCCCAAAGCCACGGGGATCCAGACGGCTCGGCCGCGTTCGAGCTTCCACACGCCGACGTGGCCGCGCCGACGATCGATAAGGTCCCGGGAGATCGCCAGCGTAGGTACCGGATCATTCGCCTCGATCACCACGGTGGCACGCTGATCGAGCGCCCAGGTGGCGGGTAGTTCGTCGAGCTTAATATCCGCCTCGAATTCCCGTGTTTCCTGGTCGACTTGGCGGATAAGTCGCAGAACGGTACCTCTGAACGACCGTCCCGGCTCGGCGGTAAAGCGCGCGGTTGCCTTTTGTCCCGGCCGGATCGTTCCCATTACGGATTCGTCATACCGCGCAGTCAGAATAACGGTGCTCGGATCCACGACTTCCATCAGCGCTACGCTCGGCGTTAACAGATCGCCGACATTACGGTTTCTGTTTACAACGACACCATCCAGCGAGGAGCGGATCGTCGCATCATTCAGGCGTGCTTGCAGCAATCTGACGTTCGCGCGAGCTGACCCTAGCTGCGCCAAAAGTCGATCGATGGTCACTCGCGCCCGCGCGAGATCCGCCTGCGCCTGCTTATGCGCGGCTTCGGCGGTAGTTAAGTCGGCCTGCGAGGCTGAGCCGCTCGGCACGAGGCTGCGCTTACGCTCGAATTCCACTCTGGCTTTGTCAGCGAGTGCGTTGACGCCTTCCAGAGAATCGCGAGCCTCGGAAACCGCGTGTTCGGCTGCCGTCGCGTCAGCTTGCGCAGCCATCAACTGGCTTTCAAGGTCCTCCGATTCGATCTCCGCCAGGATCTGACCCGCGACAACATTATCGTTCTTGTCCACCTTTACGCTTTTTAGAAACCCCTGAATCCGCGCCGTCACAATCACTTTGTTGATGGCGTCCAAGAGCGCGGGACCTCTTATCTCCAGCACCGCCGGACGAGCGTCGACAACAAATCCAGTAACGACCTTCGGCAGGAGGTAAAAATAGGCTGCGACGCTGACCAAGCCCACCGCCGCAGCCGCGCAGGTCATCCAGAACACACTCTGAAACGGGGTCCGTCGCATGAAATGAGATTTCTTTCCGCCGGCGTTTGGTCCCATTTCGTCGGAGTCACTTGAATTGCGTCCACGGCCTCGACCAAGTTTACGATGTCGAACGCGCGCCGCAACGCCTCGCCCAGGGCTGCACCCAAACGAAGGTACTTTGAGCGATCCGACAGGTCCAGCGCGATTGTCCGACGCTAGGCCCTTCGAATGCTTGCTAGGCTTTTCTGCCGAGAACCGGTCGGCCAGTTTTCTCGGCAAATTGATTTCGGATACCCACCGTGCGACATGCTGTGCGGGAGGAAAATCTAAGATGAAACGCACAGCCTTGTACGTCCGGGTCAGCACGAACCTCCAACCAAGCGGTTATGAGCGCGCTAACTGCTCCGGAAAAATCAATAAATACGGTCATTTCCGTGGATAGTCGTCGACGAGTGTTCGCGTTCGGCAACGGCGTTTCATTGGTTATCCTTTGGTCAGCTCGCCCGCCTTATCTAATTCGTCTCCTCCATAAATCAGTCCAACACAAACTCGCGCCGTGGGAGGAATCGAACCTCCGAATGGCGGAAATCAAAACCATTGAGACACGAGCCTTTTGCTCAGAGTTTCGCGTAACCCGTTGAACACGAATAGATTTTTTGGAGTGGCTTAACCATAGAATAGCGGACTGAGTGGCCTCGAAGTCGCCAACTTGCTCAATCCCTCCCTCACCGCCAGAGGTATCAAAAATCCGCGATTCACATGGCATTATTTTCCAACCCCTCCCGGCCATCGCATTCTGCCCCACATCCGTCGGCCGCCGGGCCAAATGAATTTTTCCGGCGAAAGAATTCGAAGCAGGGGTTGCGAATCGTCGGCGCATTTAGACGTCAATGGGATACGCCATTATTGGCAACACGCTCTTGAGAGCCTCCAGGTCGCTCGATGTGTCGCGATCAAGGGGAGACCCGAGCCGTCGTCTTCGCGCCACAAAGTTACGACGCCTCGGCGCTCGCAAGAACCGGCGCCCCCCCGTCAAACAATTCACTTGTCACGGCGCTATCTTCGAGCGAGACACCTGCCGGCACTAATGACGCATGGGATGACGCCGGCGGTCTGCATTGTTGCGGCTCTTTAATCCGAAACCAAGCCACATACAGCGCCGGCAGGAACAAGAGCGTTAACAGCGTCCCAACGATGATGCCGCCCATCATCGCGTAGGCCATTGGGCCCCAAAAGATCTCGCGCGCGATCGGAATGAGCCCGAGGCTTGCGGCAGCCGCGGTCAACATGATAGGCCTGACCCGATGTTCTGTCGCCTCTACCACCGCCTCCCAAGCCGGACGTCCTTCCGCTCTGAGCTGCTCGATCTGCACGATCAAGATGACTGAGTTACGGATCAGAATACCAATCAACGCCAGCACGCCCAGAATAGCCACGAATCCTAGCGGCGCTCCGCTCGGCAGTAAGGCCACGACAACACCCACCAACGCGAGCGGCGCGACGGCGCACACCAGAAACAGCCTACTAAAGCTCTGCAGCTGGATCATCAGGATGGTGGCCATGATGAAAAGCATCAGTGGAACGACGGCCTTGATCGGGCCTTGGCTCTTGGCGCTTTCCTCGACCGAGCCTCCGACCGTGACCGCAAAGCCACCCGGCAGCTGCTTTGCGAAGCTGGCGACGTACGGTGCAAGCTGTTCGACCACCGTGCTCGGCTGCACATCGTCCCGAATGCTTGCCTGTAACGTGATCGTCGGGAGCCGCGACCGCCGCCATATGGTCGGCTGCTCGATTTCATAGCGCAGGGTAGCAACGGCGCCGAGCGGCACGGTTTGGCCCGCCAGACCGATAAGCTGCAAGTTGCGCAGCGTGTCGATTGACGCTCGCTCCGGCGCAAAGGCGCGGTCGACCACGTTGACGAGATAGATGCTGTCGCGCACCTGGGTGATCGACGTGCCGTTGAGCACGCTGTTCAAGGTGGCGGAAATATCTTCTGATGACACCCCGAGCTGGCGCGCCTTGTCCTGGAGAACGTCCACTTTGACGACGCGGGCCGGCTCCATCCAATTAAACACGACGTCGTTCAGATGAGGATTTGAGCGCACGATTGCAGCGAGGCTTTCGGACAGCTCCTTGACCTTCGCGATGTCGGGCCCGCTCAGTCGGTATTGAACGGGCCGCCCGACTGGGGGCCCGACCTCGAGCAATTTGACGAACGTATCGGTGCCCGGGAAAGTCGTCCGCAAATATTCTTCGAATTGCCGTTTCAGGCGGTCGCGCACTTTGATGCCGCCCTTCGTGACGACGACCATCTGCCCAAACCAGGCATTGGCGGTCTGCAAATCGAACGAAAGCACAAACCGCGGCGCTCCCAGCCCGACATAGGTCGACCAATGATCGACCCCGTCATTTCCCCGAAGTTGCTCGCGCTCAAAGCGTGCTATTTGCGCGTTGGTTTCGGAAATCGAGGCGTTCTGAGGCAGATTCCAATCGACAATCAGTTCGTCACGATCGGATGACGGAAAGAACTGTTGCTGCACGAATTGCATGCCAAATAGGGCAAGTCCGAACGCCGCTACGGTAACTGCGATCGTTATCCATCGGTGATGCATGCACATCGCAAGCAAACGAGCGAAAATCCTTGCGAATCGTCCCTTTGTCTCGTGATGCCCCTTCACCTTTGCGGGCAAGATCGTGACACCAAGCAACGGCGTGAACAGGACGGCGACGATCCAGGATACGAGCAACGACACGGCGATCACGACGAACAACGTAAAGGTGAATTCGCCGGCGTTGCTGCTGTTGAGCCCAATCGGGATGAAGCCCGCGACCGTCACCAAGGTGCCGGTCAACATCGGAAACGCGGTTGATGTATAGACGTGCGTCGCGGCCTTCGGCAGTGGATCGCCAATTTCAAGCCTTGCTACCATCATTTCGACGGCGATCATGGCGTCGTCCACCAGCAGGCCAAGTGCAATGATGAGCGCACCCAGGGAAATACGCTGCAGCGAAATTCCGGCGACCGCCATGACCACAAACGTAATCGCGAGAACCAGGGGTATCGCGATCGCAACCACAAGACCCGCTCTAAGCCCGAGGCTGACGAAACTGATGGCAAGGACGATGACTACTGCCTCGAACAGCGCTTCGGTGAAGCCCGACACCGCGTGTTCGACCACCACCGGTTGATCCGCGACCAGGTGGACGTCGATCCCGATTGGCAGATCGGCGATGATCTTGGAAATTTCTTCCTTCAAAGCCTCGCCGAACTTCAGCAGGTTGGCGCCTGATTTCATCCCGATCGCCAGCGCGATCGCCGGCTGACCATTAAAGCGAACCAAGGTGGTCGGCGGATCGACGTACCCGCGCGTAATGGTCGCTACATCGGTCAGCGGGAAGAACCGATCGTTGATCCGCAAATTGATGGCCTTGAGGCTTGCCTCCGAGGCAAACTCGCCGCTGACCCGTACGCTGACGCGCTCCGGCCCGGCCTGGAAAACCCCGGACGGCGCGACTGCGTTTTGCGCCTGAAGGGATGCCATGATGGAGCGGGCATCGAGCCCGAGCGCCGCTATCTTGCGGGTCGAAAACTCAAGGTAGATGACCTCGTCCTGAGCGCCCAGAATGTCGACCTTGCCGACGTTCGGGACGGTCAATATCTTCGAGCGGACGTCTTCCACCTGATCGCGCAACTGGCGCATGGTCAGCCCGTCGCTGGTGAAAGCATAGATGTTGCCGAACACATCCCCGAAGCGGTCGTTGAAACCCGGCCCGATGACTCCCTGTGGCAAGTCGCCTTTAATGTCCGCAATCATGTTGCGGACACGCGCCCAAGTGGGCGCGACATCACTGGCTTTTGTACTGTCCCGGAGATAGACAAACACGGTGGTCTGTCCCGCCACGGTCACGCTCTTCGTGTAGTCGAGGCTTTCCAGTTCCTCTAGTTTCTTCTCGATGCGATCGGTGACCTGGCGCGTAACCTCCTCGGCAGATGCGCCCGGCCACTGGGCCTGGATCACCATGGTCTTGATGGTGAAGTCGGGATCTTCCTGCCGCCCGAGCTGTAGGTACGCGAAAATGCCGGCCGACATGAAGGCGATCATGAAATACCAAACGAGCGAGCGGTGTTTCAGCGCCCAATCCGAAAGGTTGAACGACTTCATGGCGTTTGCTCCTGCTCGACGCGGACTTGCTGGCCTGGCTTGAGACTATGAATGCCGGCTGTCACGATCCGGGCTCCGGCGGCTAGGCCGTCGTTCACCCGGATTGCGCTTTCATCCGCTGCGGAGAGCGCGACCTCGCGGAGCGAGACCGTGCTGGACGGAGGATCGACCACCCAGACAAAAGTCGCGCCATCCTGGTTGAGCACCGCCGAAGCAGGCACCCGCAGAACTTCCGCCTGCGTACCGCTCGGCCGGGCCGTGACGGTTGTTCCAAGCCGGAAGATTGCAGGCGGATCAATCAAAGCTATGCGCACGCGCCGCATGCGCGTCGTGCGGTCGGCCTCCGGCGCAATTTCACGAACGCGACCTTCCACTTGAAGGGCTGGGCGCAGCTGCATGCTGACCGTGAACGGCAGACCGACACGCAGTTCGACCGGGAAATCTGGCCCGACATCGACGACAGCTTCCCTGACATCAGGCCGTGCTACGGTCACAACACTCTGTCCAGGCGATACCACTTGGCCCACGTCGGCGCTCACGGCCGTAACAACTCCGGCAAAATCGGCTTTCACCTGCGCGTAGCCAAGTTGCTCGAGCGCTTTTGTGAGGTTTGCCTGTGCACGAGCGACCGAAGCCTGCGCGCCAACACGTGCGTCTTCAGCGCTGTCCAAGTTCGCCTTTGTGGTAGCCTCAGTCGCGATCAGGGTGCGTTTTCGCTCCTCCGTCGCAGTTGCGTTGGCGAGTCGCGCTTGGGCCTTTGCCTGCTCGGCTTTTGCCGATTGCACAGCGAGCTTAAGGGCTGTGGAATCGATCGCGGCGAGTGTCTGCCCTTGATCGACCAAATCTCCGACGTTCACCGGACGCGCGATCAGGCGCCCCAACACGCGAAAGCCGATGTCGGTCTTGAACCGAGGCTCGACCGTGCCCACAGCGACGGCGCTACCGGACGGGACCGGCGCGACCACGGCCGTCAGCACCGGCCGAACCGGCTCCGACGCGGTGTTTTCCTCTTTGCATCCGGCCGTGATTAGCGTCAAAGCGAAGATGCCAGCGAGAGTCGTTGAGAGTCTGCTCATGATCGATTCTCGTCATATGTCACCCGCTGTCCGGAGCTGAGGAGCTTGCCTCCGTCGATCACGACACGTTCTCCGGGCTCTAGTCCGTGTTTAATCAGCACCGTTTCGGCTTCGTGACGTCCGATCGTGACCGCCTTCAATGCGGCCGTCTTGGTCGCGGGGTCCACAATCCACACCGCCGGCTTATTCCCCGCAGCCATCAGAGCCGTCCAAGGCAAAGCGATCTGCGCGGACAGCTTGAGTTTGACCGTGCCCGCCACTGCGCTTCCGAGCGTCATCGCGGGCGGAGGCTGTTGGATCGCGATCTTGACACGCACCGTGGAGCTTTTGGTATCAATCGCCGGCGATATCTCCCTGACACGACCGAGCGCCGTCACGTTGGGATCGGAGAGCAGCCGCAGCGAAACGTCGCCTCCTTCGATATCGCCAAAGAAGACTTCTTCATTGACGTCGAAGATGGCGTCCCGATCGCCGTCTTGGGCAAGGCTGAAAACGGGTTGCGCGGCTTGCACCACTTGGCCGATCTCGAGCCTGCGCGCGGTAATCACGCCGGTGGCGTCGGCGTGCAGTTCAGTATCGCCCAGCGCTTCTTTCGCCTTGCCCAACTGAGCTTTCGCGTCCTCCAGCGAGGCTTCCGCACTTTTCAGCCCTTCTTGCGCCTGGTCGAACGCCACGCGGGTGGTGAAACCATTTGCAAGCAGCGTCTTCTGCCGCTGAAACGTCGCCGCGGCGACGCGCAACTGAGACTCCGAGGCCGCCATCGCCGCGGTTGCGGCGTCCAGATCGGCTTGCTGTTCACTCGGATCGAGCCGCGCCAAGACTTGCCCGGTTTCGACGTGAGCCCCGACTTCGACCAGTCGCGCAATGACGCGTCCGCTGACCCTGAATGCCAGCTCGGCGCGGTAACGCGCTTGCACCTCGCCGGTCTGGGTTACCGAGCCCTGCCGAACCTTCGGCCGGACAATTTCGGTGCGAACATACGCCGGCTGGCCGCTCGCGTCCGCCGACTGCTTCTCGCACGCGCTCAGCAAAGAGGCGACAAGGGCCACCGCAAGGCCGGCTCCGAGCTTCTTGATAGCAATCGCAAAAGGGGTCGCGTTCATCTACACTACTCCGTATAGTTTGCTTTATGCCACCGCTGGTGCCGACGTGTCAAGCGAGCATTCCGAGCGGGCGACATGCTCTCGGAAACGTGAGGGATGCGGCGTCGATTAAGGGTTTCGGATCGGGATAGAAGAGCAGGCGCCGAGCCGCGCCGGTTTCTCAGGATTTGCGCTTGCGGAGATACCAGGTTTGTGACCGTCCCTTGCCCTTGACGTCGACCGCTCGCGGGCCGGTAAAGTCGTACTTGTCTTGCAGAGCGGCACGCACCGCCTCTGTGACCTGGACGCGCCCGGGAGTGCCGTGGCTTTCCATGCGGCTCGCCATGTTCACGGTGTCACCCCAAACGTCAAAAATGAACTTCGTTTCCCCGATCACGCCGGCGCATACGGGCCCGACATGGAGGCCGATACGCAGGGCAAGCTTCGATCCGTCCGGAGCCCGGACCCGGGCAGCCTCGTCCAGCATCTGAAGGGCAGCTTCGGCGATCTGCGGGAGATGATCGGGCGCGGCGCGCAGAAGGCCGCCGGCCGCCATGTAGCAGTCGCCGATCGTCTTGATTTTCTCAAGACCATGCCGTGCAACGATCCGGTCGAATCTGCTGAACAGTTCATTGAGCATACTGACCACCTGCCGCGATTCCAGCCGAGCTGAAAGCGAAGTAAACCCGACCACATCCGCGAATAGCACGCTCGCCTCAGAAAAATTGTCGGAAATGATTGATTCCCCCGCTAGCTTTCGCGCCGCAATGGAAGTCGGCAAAACATTGTTCAATAAGCTGCGTATCCGCTCCTCGGCTATTTGCAATTGTTGCGCCTGCCACCACGCAAGATGCTGCATGCGGTCGAGGACGAACGACCCCACCGCGACCAGACCCAGCGTCGAAGCTAGCCAAGCGAAGTGAAACCAAAGTAGGGTCGGTGGCTCGGGCTGCAGAACGGTCACCGAAATAAAGAAAGCAAAGATGGTACAAAGCGCTAGCAAGAGGCCATCGACGAACGAGCCTCCACACACGACGAACGAAGCCACTCCGAGCGCGAGCCAAAGCTCGGTCGGCTGATTGTACCAAGGTGGCGCCGAAGACGATAACGCCAGCATCGCAGTGAAGACCGCAATCTGTGTGATTATTGCGCCAAAGCAGAGTAATTCGATCCAGCGCTCGCGCTTGCTCAACGAAGCGGCAACAAAGAACGCTAACAGTGCCAGTGTGCCGGCAAGACGCACCTGGAACAGTGGAAGCGGGGGATTATGGATCGTGGACAGATCAACCGCGGCGAACAAGATGGATATGAGGACACCGGCCGCAATGGTCACCTTCAGCGCGATTGAACGATGTTGCAGGTGCGCATCGCGATACCGTCTCTCAAGTTTGCGATCGGCAAATTGCGGTAGAAACGGATGAAGCAATCGATTCGCGTGCCGTGCACTCCGGGCGACGGAACGACTGTTTGTTGCCGACTTCGCGGCACACCTGCTTGGGATCAGTGCCGCCGTATGTCCAGCGTCTGAAAGAGTAAGCGAAGTCGACATTGCCGTTTCTCCGCAGTTGAACTTGGGCAAACTTGCCTACCGAGCTGACCCAATGGCCGTGGCGTAGTGATGGTCGATCAGCCAGCGAGCCTTCTCTCCGGTTCGAGCGACTGCTGGACCGCGCTTTGCATGTAGTCGTGCACAACCCGACCCAGGCCGAGGGTGAGATCGGTAACGATGTGAGTGGCGGAAACGATGTCGAGGACTGGCAGCTCGGCGACCGGTGCCAAGGCGTGCGCCGCCAAGCTTAAGGCGCCAGGCCCTGTCCAGGCGCCTTTCAGGGTGACGTCCTCGAGGCGATATTCGACCAGCTCGCAAATGCGCGGCCGACCGTCGACATGCGGAATGATTTTGAGCAGGAAGTTCGGCGCTTCAAGCGATGCCTTGATCTTCGCCCGGTCAGCCTTACGATGTTTGAATCCCATCGTACCTGTGGCGACGCGAAGTGGGCCGTAGTCGAGGGTGCCGACGAGCGTGTCGACCTCGGTGCGCAACTGCGGCTGCGCAAGCTTTTTGGGGAAGCCCCAGAGCTCGCGACCGCCGGCGATCGGCCCCTCGTCATTGAGGAACATGCAGTGGGTGTAGCCGCCGCGCCGCCCGCGGAACGAGACTGGAATGACTTGGCCGCTTTCCGTGTAATCGCCGAAGCCGTTCGAATCCGGCATGCGGATGAATTCGTATTTGACCAGCGGTTCGCGCTCATCGATCTTGAGCGGTTCGGGGACCACCGCCCTGAGTTTCGCCGGATCCGTGCGATATGTGATAATCAGATATTCGCGGTTGACGAATCGGTATGGGCCCGGCGGGTAGGCCGGATTGGTAAGCGGCATTGCGAAGGCTCGCGCCAGCACTTCTATTTGACGCATGTCGATCCTCTTTGCGCTAAATGCAAGATTCGTCCGTGCTATTCGCGACCGTCCCGTTCAAGATCGAACGTGAGAACGCCGTCGAGACTCGTGGGGCGCGTCAGCACTTCGGGGTGTCGGAGCGTGCGCACGGCGTCGTGGTAACCTGCGCGCCAATGATCCTGCATGGAGAGGCGCGAAAACTCGTAGTCTTTGCAATGACCCTCGTAGTTCTTCGCGCGATAAATGAGTTGGATGATGTTGTAGACCTTTCGGGAGGCCACGGTCCGCAGGATCTCGACCTCGTCGTTTTGGGCAAACTCTTCCGGTAGCTCATCCAGCAGAGCATCAATCGCACGCCTGATCTGCTGCACGCGTTTGAAGTGGTCGGTGCCCGCCCGCGTCCTGCTCGAGTACTGGATTTCCCTTTGACGTGTGATCACTTCGCCGATATTGCGCGGAGCTTGGCCGCGCGCGCTCCAAAGGTCGACCTGAAATGCGAGCGTGTCTCGCTCGTGGCCATAATCGATCACCCATTCCAGCGGGGTGTTGGAGACAAGACCTCCATCCCAGTAGTGCTCACCTTCGATCTCGACGGCCGGAAAGCTCGGCGGCAGAGCTCCGCTTGCCATGACATGCTCGGGCCGGATCGTGTGGGAATTCGTGTCGAAGTACACGAAGTTGCCGGTCCTGACATTGACCGCCCCCGCACTGAAGCGGGTCATCCCGGCATTGAGCCGATCAAAATCGACCAGGCGTTCCAGCGTCTGCTTAAGACCCTTGGTGTCGTAGAAGCTCGTGGCCCCATGCGTACCGCCGGGTTGCAGCCAGGGCATGAGCGGCCGCGCGAGAAAGAATCCCGTGGCACCGCAGGCCATGGCCAGGCTCGCACTCATTTGATTGAGGATGTTGCGTGCGTCGTCGCTGCGCGCGAGATCCGCAAAGGGCTCGGACGACCAATGCCAAGGTGCGATCGATGTCACGTGCGTCCAAAACTCGCGTAGACGGTCGACGCGATCCTTGGGAGCGTTGCCGGCGATAATCGCGCCATTGATCGCACCGATCGAGATGCCGGCGATCCAGTCGGGATGAATATCGGCTTCCGCTAGCGCCTCGTAGACGCCTCCCTGATACGCGCCAAGTGCACCGCCGCCCTGCAACACAAGGGCGACGCATTCGAAGGGCAAGCATCGTCCCGCTGCCGTCATTTGTGATCCAAGCTGAACGTTCATCGCCAGCCCTCACTGCGTTCCGAGAAGCGCGGGGACTCGAGGCAGGCACGCAGGAGGACGACGGCGTCGGAGCGCAAAATAGCGGCTGCATGGACCCGTGGGCGTGCCTGCCCTACGCCGTCTCGCGCCCCCTGCCGGTGACGCCTATTTGCTTGAGATCGCCTGCACCACGGCGGCAGAGGCTTCGGGAATGCAGCGCTGCTGGCAGAAAACAACGAGGTTGACATCCGCGGTTCCTTCGCCAAACTATACCGTATAGTTTCTATATCCCACGGGTTGGCAGCCGTGTCAATCGGAAGATTTGGGCGCGATTGTAGAGCTGATCGCCCTCGCATCCCTTCGCTTGGGCAACGCCTTCGCCGCTCGCCGACTCGGGTTTGAGACTGAAGACCCACGAAAGAAAGGAACGAAAAATGTCAAAATACGCCATTGCCATACTTGCCGCAGCGATGCTTTCTTCAACAGCGTCCACTGCGCAGGAACGCCGCGGCACCAGCGCGCAGAGAGCCGCATGTGCGCCTGACGCGTTCAGGCTTTGCTCGAGCTACATCCCGAACCCCACAAAAGTAGAGAACTGTTTGAGGTTGAAAAAATCCGACCTGAGAGAGCCGTGTCGACTGGCGTTCGAGCAAAATCCAGGGGCTGTGGCGAGCACAAGCAAATAGCGAACCGACAACGAACGATTGCGACGTTCGTGCAGCGCAGCAGCGGGCGGGAGGATCGTTTCGCTAACCCGCACCCGTACCCTTTGAATGTCCGTTTCGGAGAAGGAGAGAGAGCGAAAATGGATTTGGCATATGTCCCGGCATTCGCCGCGTTTTCGGGGTCTGTTTCTGGAGCCCTGGCGACTGTCCTAACCGGGTGGATGGCTCGGCGCCGCAAAGATCGCGTTCGGTTGACTTCGCGCGCGACTGCTCACAGTGAGAAACTCTACAAGGCTTTCATCGAAGAGGCCTCCCGGCTTTATGCCGATGCCCTCGTCAACGACAAGTCCGAAATTTCCAAGCTCGTCGACCTCTACGCGCTGATCGGGCGTATGAAAATATCATCGAGCGACGACGTGATTGAAGCCGCCGAGAAGGCCGGTCGTTTGATCATTGAAACCTATCTAGCGCCCAACCGGACATTCGTTGATTTGCCCGAGTTTATAAACGAGATGGATCCTTTGAAGGATTTCAGCGAAGCATGCCGACGCGAATTGCGGGCAGCCCATTCCCATCAACATCTCTATTAGCCCCAGCGACGGCAATCAATATCTAGCGCCGCACGCCACTCACGTCGCTCGGGCTTCCAGCGAAATAGCCTTTATTGTTTCCAATTTGCGCCACACGCTGCGAGAAAAAAGCTCACGCGTTCACTTACGAAATTCGGCAACTCCTTCCGAAGAGTTCTCGGCTCGTCCCCTACCAGAGAGCGCATGAGCATCGGAAGGAGAATGAGATCCATAAAAATCTGTGCTGTGGAAAGAATTCTGTCGGAGCCGAAGGGCCCCTTTGGCGAGCGCGAAGGCGTATGGATTGAGTCCTTCAAAAGACGGGAAACGACATCTGCAGCACGACTGCGAGTAGCTTCGTGGACATCTCGGCTCAACGCAGGAAATCTTTGCGCTTCGGCAATTGTCGCGCGCATGAGCGCTACCGAATCCTTGATTCCCCTTTCAGCAATAGCTGTGCCGAGGCTCGTGAGCTTATCTTGAGCTGTCCGACCCTCGGGCACGTAACCGCCGAAATCCGCCAAACCATTGACGATGCGCGCCACGACAGCAGCGAACAGCGCCTCTTTACCTGGGAAGTGGCCGTAGATCGTTGGCTTGCTGGCGGGGGCCAGTTCGGCAATCTCGTCGATGCTCGCGCTTTGAAAGCCTTTTTCGAGGAAGAGCTTCTCGGCCGCGTCGAGGATCCTTCCTTCGACATCGCCCGCGAGTTCCTTGGGTGGTCTGCCAGGCCGCACGTGCTTTCGTTTCGCCATTCCGCTGTTGCTCATCGTCAAGATCCGTTCCCATCAAGTGTTTGAGAGCCTATCGACTCTCATCGCAAGGTGTACTTGACACGTCCGCCGCAGATGTGCAACGAAAATAAACTATACGTACTAGTTTATTACGGCCACGACGATGAGAACGCACCTTCACCGCATAGTTTTCCTGGCAGGGGCAATCCTGCTGGCGCTGCTTCCGGGGCCCAAGACCGGGCTTGCGAGCGAGACGTCGGCCACTCTTCAGAATAGGTCCAAGGTGCCACCGGTTTCGCGAAGCGAAACCCTGTCTCGGAGGGCCAGTGCGACGCAGATGACAGCGTCGAGCAGCGATGGTGCGCCTTTCGGACGCCGCAGCTTGCAAGTCGGCGATGGGCCTCTCGCGGTGATTTGGCGAGCCATAAGTGTGCGGATGCGTGCCGACATGGCAAGTGTGGCTTTCTGTAGCCAACAGGAACTGGCTTGCTCAGAGGCCGCGCGGAACCTCCGCCGAATCGTTCAGGAAGCGCGTACCCACGACGGGCTCGCCCGCATCGGACACATCAACCGGGCGATTAACTTAGCAATCAAGCCGGCTGCCACTGCCTCCTGGCAGTCAGGCTTGGAAACGCTGTCCGCCGGGACGGGTGACTGCAAGAATTATTCGGTCGCAAAGTACCTGGCGCTGCGGGAAGCCGGTTTCAGCGAACGCGATGTGAAACTCGTGATCGTGCACGACACGGCGGCAAATCAGGACCATGCGATCGTGACGGTCCTTTTCGACGGCTCTTGGTACGTGCTGGACAACCGGCGGCTGGCGCTAGTCCACGATTTTGAGCTCAGACATGCGGACCCACTCTATATCCTCGACGAATCGGGCGTGAGGCGATTCGACGAGCGGCAGGCTGCATTGAAGCCGATCCGTTTCAATTCCGATATATAGATTCAATGCCAGTCGAGGGAATGATACTCGATCCGACGTGCGGTGGGCGCGCTTGAAGGATGAGCGCCAGCGCGTCGTCATGCCAAACTACTCATACGGGAGTTTGTTGCAAACGGACGCTACACCGATCTTGCTCAGTGGCGCCTGGATGTGAAAGACGAGAGGGGCGAACTGCTTTTATCCGTACTGTTCGAGGAAAGTGCCGCGTAGCGGCCCCACCCATGTTCTGGATCCGACCCGAGTAAAAGCTAAATGGGCCGCCGAAAGGTGACAGTCGGAAACGAATGCCGCATCCCGCTGCGCGCGATGCCTAGTACAGCCACCACTTGCGAGTGCCAGCCGTACTGGGCAATCGTTGAGGAACGTTCTACGCGCGCGGGTCAACCCCTCACGCGGCTTTCGCTTGCTCTGCGGCCATATGGGCTTCGATCGCATCGGGCACCGCGAACTTCGCTTGTTCGATGGAGGCGATGGCATAATCAATTGCGAAGCTCGCATCCCATTCCAAATCTTCCGCGCGCTTCTCGGCGCGAATACCAACGTCCCAACGGTTGGCCGCGTCGCCTGCACTGTTGTGCTCCTCTCTGCCATCTGTTCAGGCACCGATCACCGGCTCGGCCCGACCGCCGGTGCCGGCATCGAATACGGGATAACCTCGGCCATCAGCGCAAAATTTGAGCATTTATATATTGTCGCCGTTTCGTTGGTGGTTTCACGCATCAACGAAGTATGAGTAGGGCTAAATTATCGCTTCGGTGGCAGTTGACCCGTGATCATGCGCCACTTGTCGGGGCAAATCTGCGACCGGTGGAACACAAAGGCTTGCCCATCGGTTCGGCGCCCGCTCACTTGCTCCAGCCCTGTTGCCACGCTGAAGGCGGCTTGGCGTCGATCAGAACGAAGGCAACGCGACAGACCTTGCCGCTATTATTCACCCAGGCATGATTGGTTCCTTGCTGAACCAGCACATCGCCCGCCTTCAAATGAAGCTCGCTCTCATCCATCAGCATGTCGATCTCGCCATCGAGTATGATGGCGTAGTCGATGCTCTTGGTTCGGTGAGTATTTGGGTGCCGAGCGTAACCCTGCGTTGCCGGGTCGATACCCATGGCCGTCAGCGTCTTGACGTGTTCCTCGTGCGATACCGCCGAAGATTTGCCGGCGGGTGGAAAATCGACGATGCGAAATATCGTCCCGTTTGAAGGCGGAGGGACTCCGACCTTCCGCTCGGATTTGTCGCTGGAGCCGTTGAGGTCTACCGGGAACTCGCCCGTCACCCAAAGATTGAGCACGGCATTGCCGCCAGGACTGCGCGCTTTCGGCATTGCTGGGCCGTCAAATTGAGCAATGGCCTTGCCTTGCTGATCGTGGCCGACGATGACGCGGCGTACCGGCTTTGAATCCACTTTTTCCTCCTATTCTTCGTTTTCGCCATCAGCCCTGCGGGATGATCGGCAAGAGCAAATGCGATGGCCGCTTGGCGTCGTGATAGATCTTGTGGAGCGTCAGGCGGCTGCTGACGATGTGATTTGGCACGTATTCGGCGTTGGTCGCTCCACCAACTCCGGTCGGCATGTCGGCAGCGGCGATCTCAAGACAAATCCGATGCCCTTTGCGAAACAAGTTGGCCGTCGCCATCAATTCAACGGCATATTCGGTTATCTCTCCCGGCTTCACCTTCTTCTGCGCCGCGCGCGTCAGCGGATGCCAGGGCCGCCATGGCTTGGACCGCTTCGGGTCGATCGCGCGATGGGATGCTTTTAGCCAGCCGCGCGTGACCTCACGCTCCGCAAGATCAGAGGAAATTTCGCGCTCGCCCTCGCGGACCGATCGCACCGAGACGTCGGGACCGACATCCTTGAGAGTTATGAACCAGTTGGTGTCGTCCTGATCGATTTCCGCAAAAAGATTGAGCACCGACGGTCCGGCTACCAGGACATCGGCCGGTAACGGATCGCTTAAAAAGCGGAGACGCTGGACACTGTTGGTCTGTGTCGGCGGCACATGCACGAAGGCGTCCGCTGGCATTTCATCTTCGACGCTGGACGGCGTGAAGGGCGCGACGCGCAAGCGCTCCCAACCCTCGAGGTAGAATTTGGTCCATTGCGTTTCCGGCAGCGGCCAGTCCGACCCGGAACGCCATTCGTTCGCGCCCATGACCCAATAGGTCACTGGCGGCCCGTTCATAACGCCGGTGTCGATATTTTTCAGCCAGTGATCGTACCAGCGCAGGATTTCGCCGTGCAGCGTATGAAAGGGACGCTCAAGGTGAGCGGGCCCGGCGAACATCATTTTCTTGGGTGCCGTGATTTTCTCGAAATAGTTCTGCGCCCCGTTCAGGTGCGTTTTGTACGTGTAGGCATACCAGCCCGAGCCGGTGTAAACGGGTACCTTGATGTTGGCGAAGCTCTTTTCCGCATCCGCCACGACGGATTCATTATCGTACGGATCGATCAGAAGCTGAAAGTACGGGGGCATGTGCTGCCCCTTCTGGCTGACGACGTTGTAGATGTGCGGATACATTTTGTAGTCGGGATTGTTGATTGCCTCCTGCCAGAGCGCTTCCTTGTCCGGCGGTAGCGCTCCGGGTTTTCCCTTCGCGCCGTGGATCGCCCCCAAGTGCATCACGTAGTAGCGGAACAAGTGGATGATGCCGCCGGGATATTCCTCGCGGAAACTTCCCAACACGCCATATGCACCACGCGGATCGTACGGGAAGATCGCTTTCAGATGCGGCGGATTCTGGCGGGCTGCATGAAACTGCTCCGCGCCGAATCCGGAAATGCCCACCATGCCGACATTGCCATCGCACCAGGGCTGCTTCGCGATCCATTCGATGAGGTCGTAACTGTCCCATTGGCGCGATCCGCCGCTGTCCGATTTGCCGACGCCGCGGGGCGAGCCGATGATATGCACGTAACCGCGCGAGACGAAAAACTTCGTATCGCCCGCTTCGAGCGGGCCTGCCCAGAGAGACGACCAGGCCGGCTGCGGCGGCAACGCTTCTGCAACGTCCGGACCCTGGAGGTCCTTATTGTAGATCGAGAACGCAAGCAGCGCCGGAAACTTGCCGCCCGCTTTTGGCCGGTAAACGTCAACCGAGAGGTTCACGCCGTCCCGCATCGGAACGGCGACGTCCTTTTCGGCGATGAAGCCGTCGTGCTCCGGCGCACGGTCGTAGGCGAGCGGCGGACGGTCGCCGGAAGCCAGCAACAATTCGTTTACGCTTATTTCTTTGCTCATTACTCCACTCGTCGTTTGCCGTTCATTTATCTGGCGGCCGGAAAACCGCAGCGAATTCAATTCCAAGTCCATCGCGGGCAAAAGGATCAGAGTCCGCCGACTGTCTCGGTCCGGAAACCTATAGCCAAGAGATTCGCGTGACGCTCGTGCAAGCGGCGCTACATGTTAAAAGCGAAGTACAGGCTTGACACATTTTCCCGACAAGGAATCCTCGATTGCCCGATTGACGTCCTTGAAAGGATAGAATGTAACGAGCTTCTCAAGCGGGAATCGACCGAGCGCGTGGAGTTCGGCGAGTTTCGGGAGAAACTCTTCCGGATTCGTATCGCCGAGAATTATACCCCGGATCGTGCGGCCACCGTTCATTACATGAGAAGGCAGAATGGTGAGTTCGGAATCTTCGGGCGCTCCTCCAAC
Organism: uncultured Alphaproteobacteria bacterium; assembly: GCA_963850245.1. GTDB lineage: Bacteria > Pseudomonadota > Alphaproteobacteria > Rhizobiales > Xanthobacteraceae > BOG-931. Next base: position 403,018 of record CAWKLA010000014.1, read on the forward strand.
AAAGCCGCAGGTCCCTCGCAACGCAAGAACGTCGATAGCTTGACGCAGCACTGGCATCAGCGCGGTCGTCTCCAAGGTGAAATCGACACCGTTTCCTGCGATCGCCTTTATCGCGTCCGGAATTGAATTTTTGTTGGGATTGATGATGTGGGTGGCACCCAGCTCAGAAGCAAGCTTCAGACGATCGTCACGCAAATCTATGGCAATTACCTTGCCGGCACCGACTAGCTTGGCGGCCATGACGGCGCTCAGCCCAACCGAACCGGTGCCAAATACGGCGATCGATTTCCCAACACCCACTTTGAGTGAATTGATCACCGCGCCGGCGCCGGTAATGACGCCGCATCCAAGCGGCGCCAAAAGTTCAAGCGGCGCTTCATTGTACATTTTTATCACGTTGCGATCGTGGCAGACGACATGCGTGGCGAAGGAACCCTGCCCCATAAACGTGTGTACTTTTGTTCCTTTGGACGAGAGTGGTGATGTACCGTCAGCTCGTCCGCCGGCAAAATTCCGCTGAAAAAACTCATAGCAATAGGATGGCAAACTGATCTGGCAGCTCGGACAGGTACCGCAGGAATCGCCACTCAGGATGACGTGGTCACCCACTTTCACTTTGGCGACGCTTGCTCCGACACTCTCGACAATCCCCGCGCCTTCGTGGCCCAAAACAATTGGCTGCGGCATTGGAACGATCTTTTGATCCCGGACCGCCATGTCGGTGTGACAAACTCCGGTTGCAACCAAACGCACCCGGACCTCGTCGTGCCGCGGCTCTTCGAGTTCGAGGCTCTCGAAGTCGAGGGGTCCGAAGGCTTTATGGGCTACGGCGGCTTCAATTTGCATTGACCTTACCTCCCATCGCCCATCAAATCCGGCCGCGTTGAACCTGCAGGTGAGAGAATTGGCGATAACCATCGCTCGTTGCTGATGGGAATTCTAAAATGCGCGCGGCTGCATAGGTTGCATCTTCTCGTTGCAGAGAGGTGCATCGTCCGAATTGAATTGTTGATGCGGTCGTCCGGTGCGGTCAAATTTCGCGATGAGGATGTCGCACAAATCAATGGCGGTAGCAGCCGCCGTTGATCAACAATCTGGTAAAACGTCGCCATTCGGTTGGACGGCATGTGTCCGCACAAAACTGCCGCCCTCATCGAGTTACTTCGTCGCGGCTGGGCGTGGGAGTGTCGGCAGACACTTGCACACGGTAGCCAACCGGAAGAAGGAGGAGTTGGAACCGATCCTCGACGTAGCCCCAGATGCCCCTGGGCAGGAAAAGCGAAAAGAGGAGCGCGCACAGGCCAAGGACGATAAGGTACCACACACCGGCCGACCCCAGCCACGTCTCGATAAGAAAGAAGATAAGCGCTCCGAGGATTGGCCCTTCGAAACGCCCGATACCTCCAACCAGCACCATGAATATCATGTAGGCGCTCCACTGGATGCCGAAAAAGCTGCGAGGTTGAAAGGTCGTAAATGTAGCCAACCAAAGTGCGCCGGCGAGCGCGCAGCCAACCGCCGCAATTACAAAGATGATGCGCTTGGCAGCCATCACTCGGACACCGACCGAAGCTGCCGCTTGTTCATTGTCTCGGATCGCCTGAATTGCAGAGCCCAGCCGGCTCCGAAGCAGTAGAAAAATCACAGCTAGCAAAGTGCCCATTGAGGCCAGCGCCAGCCAGTAGGTGAATATACGTCGTTCCGCCGCGTCGAAGTTCGACAGGGCAATCAACGAACGACCCGTGTCACCCTGGATGATCGGATCAAGATTGACCAGGAGCCGTACGACCTCCGCAATGATCCACATGCCAATCGCGAATTCGCCTGCGCGGAGCCGCAGCACCATGGCCGAGATCGGCAGCGCGGAAAGTCCGGCAAGCAATGCAGCTATAATAAGTGCCGGGTACGTCCAGACGCCCCATTCGGAAAGCCTAATCGCGAGATACCCCCCGAGGCCGAAAAATGCTTGCTGTCCGGCGGAAATCATCCCGCCATAGCCGGCCAGCGCGTTCCACATCGCGGCCAGACAAATATAAATAAACAACACCGTCAGCTTGTCGATCAACGAACCGGACAGGAAAGCAGGGCCAGCGGCCAGCACCACAAACAAGATCGCAACGAAGATCGCAACACCTGCTGAGAGATTAGTCCATCGCTGAATTAAGAGGTTCGAATGAGCGTTCACGAAGCTGACCCGATCTTCGATTGGAGGAGGGCACGCAAATAGTGCCCCGACAGGTGCAAACGCCCAACGAGAACCAGGAGAAAGACCGCATGCCCAGCCAGCAAAAAGCCTTGCGGATGAACGTGAGCGCCGAAGGTTTGGGCAACGCCGAGAATGATGCCGCCCGCCAGTGTTCCCCACAAGCTGCCGGTCCCGCCGATGACGGCTGCTTCGAAGCCAAAAATGAGTTGCATCGATCCGACGTAAGGATCGAAGCTTGATCGCAGCCCGAGAAACAGTCCGGCGAGGCCGACGGTTACGAGAGCAGTCGCAGCAGCGATCGCGTTGACAAAACGAGAATTGACACCGACAAGTTCCACGGTGTCCGGATCCTCAGCGGTGGCTCGGATGGCGCATCCGAGCTGAGTATAGGTAAGGAACAGTTGGAGCCCACCCAAAATCAAGAGCGCGACGACGAACGTCAATACCGCCAACTCTCCGATGTACAATCCGCCTCCGAGATCGAAGCTGTCGTAGGAAAGTGATCCGACATAGGGCGCTAGCGAGTGAGTATCGGCTCCAAAAAATTCAAATAGGCTGTTTTCCACCAATATCGCCAAGCCGAATGTGCTGAGGATCGGAATCAGTTCGCCTGATCGTAAACTGCGTTCAAGCACTGCCCGCTGCAGGAGCCATCCGAGGCAACCCATCGCCGGCAAAACGACGATCAAAGCCAAAAATGGATCGTATCCCGCCTTTTCCGCGATGGTCCAGAGCATGAAGGCTGCGACGATGGCCAAACTGCCGTGCGCCAGATTGATGATTTTCATGACGCCAAACATAAACGAAAGACCGCAGGCGATCATTGCGTAGTAACCACCGAGCATTACACCTTCAATGACAGCGCTGAGAAATCTCACGACGCTTTCTCCGCATTGGCGCGCTTTTGATGGTGGCCGAAATACGCGTCCGTAATTTGCTCTCGCGTAAGAATCTTGGCATCGCCCTCCATGACGATGCGTCCCTCCAACATGCACATCACCCGCTTTGCAACCCTGAGCGCCCGCTTCAAGTCTTGCTCGACAAGTAGAATCGTAGCCCCCGAGGCAATAAGAGATTCGACAGCCCTGTAGACCAGATCGACGGCCAGGGGAGACAAACCAAGCGACACTTCGTCAAGCAAAAGCACACGGGGATTGGTTAGCAGTGCACGTCCAATCGCGGTGGCCTGCTGCTCGCCGCCTGAAAGTGTGCCGCATCGGGCTTTCCGCCGCGCCTTTAGCATGGGAAAAGTGTCGAAGACGCGCTCGACCGTCCAGTCTCCCCGACGTCCGCTCGCGCGAGCAAGATTGAGGTTTTCTTCGACCGTCATAGCGGCAAAGAGGCGGCGTCCTTCGGGTACCAAGGCGATCCCCATTGCGACCCGCTGATAAGCCGGCAGCCTTGTAACGTCTGCCCCGTCGATCTGAATCTGGCCGCGAAACGCTCGCAGCGCCCCCGCTATAGCGCGAAGAAGGGTTGTCTTGCCCGCTCCGTTGGCGCCGATCAAAGCAACCGTCTCTCCTTGTTCGACGTGGAATGTGACATCGCGAACGGCTTGCAGCAATCCATGGCGGATATCCAGGTCGCGGATCGAAAGGAGGCTCATTCAACGCTCCCCCCCAAGTAGGCGTCGATCACCGTGCGATCGGCCATCACTTTCTGGGGATCTCCATCGGCGACGATCGTGCCAGCATTCATGCACACAAGCCTTTCAGACACCTGGAGCAAGACGTGAACGATGTGCTCGATCCATACAATTGCAACGTTTCGCCGACGAATGGTCTGGATCGTCTCCACGAGCTCCGACGCTTCGGCATCTGTCAGACCTCCCCCGATCTCATCAAGTAGCAATACGACTGGATTAGTAGCAATTGCGCGGGCGAGCTCCAATCGTTTACGGTCCAGAAGCCCGAGTGCTTCCGCTCGGCGATTGGCAAGATGCACCATGCCGCAAAGCCTCAAAGCGTCGATACAGTGATCGTAGGCGTCATCGCGCCGAAACTCTCCACCGTTTGCAGCAGCAACGAACAGGTTTTCGAAGACCGTCATGCCGCCGAACGGCTGCGGGATTTGATGGGACCTCGCAATTCCCTTACGGCACCGATCCTCCACCGGGAGCGTGGTGATGTCCTGCCCACGAAACGAAACCGTGCCTGCGCTGGGCTGATAGGCGCCAGCAAGAACATTGAGCAACGTGGTCTTGCCGGCGCCGTTGGGACCGACGATGCCGACCGCCTCCCGCTCGGCGACGGCGAAATTTACGTGATTCAAGACAACGAGTGCGTTGAAACTCTTGTTGATTGAGGTGGCTGAAAGAATTGGTGTTTGCAACTCGACTGTCACAGCCTCCACGCCCCCTCACCCCCCAAAATCCCGACACAGCATAATTCGGCATTAGCGGCAGGCGACGGTGATAGCCGCCTTAGTTGATCGAGCGCGACCGCAATGCTTCTCGCGCTCAACCAAAAATAGCGCCGCTAAAAAATTAAGTCACGCCCTCAGTGTTTCTCTTACCTATACAGCAGTTTGCCCAAATGCACAGCTAACGTCGCTGATATCCTCCCATCGACTATGAACATTAGCCAAATATTCCATTCGACTGGGAGAAACCCCACGACGCTATGCGTTGTAGGGAATCAGCTTGTCGGTCACCTTGTAGTTCGGATCGGCCGCATTCTCGGCGACATACTGAATCACCTTCCACTTACTGCCTTGCGGCGCCTTCCGCCACTGCGTGCCGAACAATGGCGTGACGGCGATGACGTTCGGCATCGGACCGGTGTTGAAGTCGATCAGACCAACCGTAGTTTCGACCTTCAATGTGCTCAGCGTCTTGGCCAAGGTAGCCTTGTCCAACGGGTTACCGGAGATTTGGAGCGCCTGAATGCCAGCGTCAAACACGGCGTTGCTGGATCCCAACTGCTGCGTCGCCTGCTTGCCGGACGTCGCCTCGTAGCCGTCCGCAAGTACCTGGCTGGTGACTCCGAGAACCGGAGATTTGTAGGGCGCTGCCGGGACCCAGGGCGAGGTGGTGGTGAGGTTGTAACCCAGATTGCCGAGCGCCTCGATTTCGGACGGATTACCGCCGGATTTCGTGGGGGTGACAATCTTCACGGTCTTCGCGAAACCCTGCTGCGCTGCTTGGCGCCATAGTGTGGCAAAGTCGGGCGGAAGCACAAGCGCGACAAAGAGGTCAACTTGTTCTTTCTTAAACAGCGCGATTTGCGTGGAATAGTCGGTGGTTCCATCTTCGAACGGACCGGGGTCGATCACGGTGTATCCGCCCTTTTTGAAGGCATCCGAGAGAAGCGGACGGACGGCGTTGCCATCGGCGTCGTTCGGAAACATAACCCCGACCTTGTTGTTGTTGGGGATCTGTTTCCACAGCGAGAGATACAATCCCGCAAACTGTGCACCGCCGAAGCTAAAATGGTATGTCCACCTGAAAGGCGATGGCTGACCAGGCTTCGCCCCGCGACCGAAATACCAAGCCTCCCAGGGCATTACCGTCGAAAGGCAAGGCACGCCCGCTGCTTCGCAGGCGTCAGCCACCGGATTGACCACCTCGGGGGTTGAGGTAACGAGCATAAAATCGATCTTATCGTCGTTGATGAGGGCCTTGGCCAGTTGGCCGGCCCGCGCCGGGTCAGATTGAGAATCCCGATCGAGCAATACGACTTTGTAGGTCTTGCCGCCGACCGCCAGGCCCTTATCGAGCGCCTTGCGTACTTGACCGGTCAGGTATCCATCGCCGACACCGAATGTTCCCAGGTTGCCGGTGCGTGGACTGACGAAGCCCAGCTTGATGACGTTTTCCGCGTCGGCCGCCCAGGCCCCATAGTAAGACGCGAGTGGCAAGGTCGCGGCGGCAGCCGAGGCTGCGACGAAACCTCTCCGTGAGAGCGCGATCTTGTCGCGCCGATTTGATTTCTTCTGCATTGTAACTCCTCCCTTGGTTGCGCCGGACGATCAACGCCGGAGTTTTCTTGTCAACAGCCGAATCACGTCGTTTATTTAGTCAGCCTGAAAAGGCAGAGCCGGCTATGTTTAGTTCAACAAGGTCGAAACCACCTTATTCAAAATATGGAACTAAGTTGGACTTCACCTGTCAAGCTGCTCGATCGGGCCTCGAGCCTCTCTGAGAGATGCCCGCACGGCGAAAGCCGCCACTCGTTTTACCAAGTCGTCGAACGGCGGGCAAAGGTCGGCCGCTGACGCGGCAAGTTTAGCCGCGGCAGTCACTGGAGGCTTTATGACGTCTATCTGAGTGCTAAATTACGCGTTTGATACCTCGCCAGAAAACCGACCTCACAGAGTGGAATTGCGATCAGCGTGCGGCATCGGCCTTTTTATTGAGTATGTTCATATTTGAGTTTGCTCATTTTGGCAATATGAAAAAGGCTTCCGGCTCTACCGGCCGACCAGGAGTGCAGGCTGCGACCGGTTAAAAAATTCCGCTATCAGGTGGGGCGGCGCAACGGTGACAGCCCATCGACAAGAAGAACGAGTTGTCGCTTCAAAAAACGGATGCCTTTGTTTAAGTCAAGTTCTTGAGTCATCAGCCAGTGGCGAATTTCAATCTGATAGATTGAGAAAATCACCCACGCCACCAATTTGGCGTCCTCCCGGGGTGCTATCTCTTTTTTGTCAATCGCAAGCATGACAACCTGCTCGATCAGCGCGATCAAGCGCTCGCGCGTAGTGAGGAACGCTTTGGCCTCAGGGCCGGTCGCGTAGAATATCATCTCTCTCAGCGCAAGGCGGGAGAGGGCCGGACGTTCCCCAAAATAGCGATAGTGTGCGCGGAAGATGCGCACGAGGTTGTCCATCATTGATCGAGATTCCTGCACAAGTCCCGCGGCCCGGGTTACCTCTGCCTGCAGGTCTTCGTTGATGATGAGGAACAACAGGTCCCGCTTCGTTGGTGCGTAAATAAAAACCGTACCGAGCCCGACGCCGGCTCGCAGAGCGATTGCGCGCGTCGTCGTATCGTCGAACCCCTTTTGAATGAAAAGCTCGGTGGCTGCATCTTTTATCCGGCGCAATTTGTCCCGTTTGTTGCGTTCCCGTAATCCGAAGACCTTATTCGCGTGCGCGGGCAGCAAAGCAGTTTTCATTGTCGGAGCGGCATTTTTGGGGTGAAGAACTTTCATGTGCGCCATTCTTAATCATGTAAGTATGCAAAGTGAAGCGCGCGCGAAAGAGTCAGCGGTACTCAAACCTGGCGCCCCGTTTTTGACATAGCGGCCGCCAGACCGACAGGTTGACAAAAAACTGAACATGTTCAATTATTTTGCCGGCGCGGCCGATCCGTAAGTGCGGCCGAGAGGGCGTGCGATTCGTATGTTGGGCGCAACGAACGGACCGGGAGATGTTTCAATCATCGAAGTGGGTGCTCGTTGGTTGCTAACCCCTCTAAGCGGGTCAGGCGATCACTCCATTTCAATGGCCATCGCTTGGCATGGACGGCTCATGGTACTAGGCATGGCCATACTAATGCCCCCAATCATTTTGGTGGCGCGTTTCTTCAAAATTACGCCGCGGCAAAATTGGCCGCGCCAACTCGACAATCCTTTCTGGTTTGTCACCCACCGGCGGTGGGGCCATCTCTGCGGCTTGATTGTGATTGTCGCTCTAGCGTTCGCACTCGCTGCCGCGGGCTGGCAGACGCCGTGGCATAGCACCCACGTTGCTCTGGGTTGGAGCGTTATCGCGCTAGTTTTCGTGCAGGTGATCGGTGCCTGGCTACGCGGTACCCACGGCGGCCCCGTCGATCCGTTCACGCGTCAGCGACGTCCACCGCAAGAGTGGCCAGGCGATCACTTCAGCATGACGCGGCGCCGGATCGCCTTTGAGTACATCCATAAATACGCTGGCTACGTTCTGTTTGGCTTGACAATTGTCGCGATACTGACCGGCTTGGTTGCCGCGGACTCGCCGCGTTGGATGCCTATTGTCATCGGCATTTGGTGGCTTTTGATGCTCGGGGTATTCGCGTGGCTGCAGCGTGCCGGTTGTTGTATCGACACCTATCAGGCGATCTGGGGACTCGATCCAGAACTGCCAGGAAATCGCCGCAGGCCGATCGGCTTCGGCGTTTCGCGTAAGTCGGGTTTTGCACCGGCAAGTCGTGATTAGCCGTGACGGTGCAAACCTAAAAGACACTCGATCCGAGGGAGGTCGTTTCGGCTGCGCCGTCGGCAATGGCTCGACGAACAAACCCTGCCCGGCCGGCAGGCCGTGCCGAGGGAAATCGCGCGAGCGGTCAATTTCTTGGCGTCGCAGCAGTTACATCGGCGGCATGCACTGATGGTCGACGGCGGATTTTACACCCGATGAGGCCCCGCCGTCGGAGGTGATCGTAAGCTAGGCGTTAGGTGGAGTCTGAGGGAGCATACCCGTGACAAAATTCGGAATCGGACAGGCAGTTCGTCGGGTGGAAGACCAGCGGTTCACCACCGGCACCGGAGAATATGTCTCCGATCTGGAATTTCCCCGCCAATGTTACGGCGTGCAGGTCCTGTCGCCCCACGCCCACGCCAAGATCATGAAAATCGACACCGAAGCCGCGCGCAACGCGCCCGGAGTGTTGTGCGTGCTGACGGGCAAGGATGCAATCGCCGACAATCTCGGGGGTATTCCGCCGCACTTCATGCCCGAAGCCTGGGGCGGTCCGAAAGGCTTCGCTACTGTGCGGCCCATTCTCCTTCACGATCGTGTGCGATGCGTAGGCGACCGGATTGCCTTTGTCGTGGCCGAAACGGAGATGCAAGCACGCGACGCCGCCGAACTCGTTGAAATCGAGTACAAACCTCTGCCCGCGGTCGTCGACGTTGAAAAAGCAATCGAGCCAAATGCGCCCGTCATCTGGCAAGATTGTCCGGGCGGCAACGTCGGTGTCACTATCGGGCTCGGCGACAAGGCGGCAACGGACGCGGCCTTCGCTAAGGCTAAGCATGTTGCAACGGTCCGGTTGGTCAACAACCGCATTACAGCCAATTCGATCGAACCGCGCTGCGCCATCGGTCTCTATAATTCTTCGGAACGGAAGTTCACGCTTCACACGACCTCGCAGGATCCCCATGGCGTGCGAACCATGTTGGCTTCCGCGGTATTCCACGTTCCCGAATCGAAAATTCGCGTTCTATCGCCAGATGTCGGCGGCGGCTTCGGCATGAAAGCCAACTTGTATCCCGAAGACGTCCTTGTGCTGTGGGCGTCGCAACGCTGCGGCCGTCCGGTGAAATGGACTGGAACGCGAAGCGAAAGCCTGATGCTTGATACGCACGCGCGCGACCAGGTCATCTATGGCGAACTCGCTCTCGACGAAGCCGGGAAGTTTCTAGGTATCAGGGCTACCGGTTACAGCGCCTTGGGTGCTTATTGGTGGGCGGCGGCTACGGCGCCGATCTTTTTCTCGCTGATGCTTATTCCCAGCGTCTACGATGTGCAGGCGATCGATTTTTCCACGCGGGCCGTTTTTACCAACACTGCGCCGACGTCCGTGTATCGGGGCGCCGGGCGGCCGGAGGCGATTTACCTGATTGAGCGCCTCGTCGACCGAGCCGCGCAAATCACCGGCATCGATCGTGTCGAGTTGCGCCGCCGAAATCTGATCAAGCCCCACGCGATGCCCTATCATACCCCGACACATCAAAACTACGATAGCGGCGACTTCGCGTTGCTGATGGACAAATGCCTGGAAATTGCTGATTGGGACGGGTTCGAAGCGCGGCGCAAGGATAGTGAACGGCGTGGGAGGCTTCGCGGCCGGTCGGTGACGCCGTATATCGAGCTGGCCGGCGTTTTTAACGACCGTATGGAACTGCGCTTCGATCCAAGCGGCATGGTCACGATCATCGCGGGAACGCATTCGCATGGTCAGGGACACGCGACGGCATTTGCGCAATTGGTCTCGCAGTGGCTTGGCGTGCCGTTTGAAAGCATAAATTATATTCAGGGCGATACCGACAAAGTCGCCTTTGGCCGCGGGACGTTCGCGGCGCGCAGCTCCATGGTCGGCGGCAACGCCCTTCGCGCTGCTGCGGACCAGGCCATCGCTCGCGGTAGGGAAATGGCCAGTGTTCTCATGGAGGCGGCTCCGGCGGACATCGACTTTGACGCCGGAACTTATACCGTTACCGGAACCGACAAGAGGATATCGATCAGCGACGTGGCGCGCGCGTTTTTCGCCCCAGCCGGACCGGTTCTCAAATTCGGCCTCGGACTTGACGGTATCGGCTCATACGCCGGAGTGCCTGGCGGCGCGCCCAATTATCCAAATGGCTGCCAAGTTTGCGAAGTCGAAGTTGATCCTGAAACTGGCACGATTCGCATAGAACGGTTCACCGTTGTTGATGATCTCGGAATGATCATCAATCCGTTAATCGTTGAGGGCCAGATCCACGGCGGTGTCGCACAAGGCGTCGGACAAGCTCTGTTCGAGCATGTCATCTACGACGAGGGGTCCGGTCAGCTTATGACTGGGAGTTTTCTTGATTACAGTATGCCGCGCGCGGACGATTTGCCGGCCTTCGCATCGGCACTCGTGGAAATCCCCGCTAAAACAAATCCGCTTGGTATCAAGGGCATCGCTGAATTGGGAACGATCGGCGCGCCTCCGACCATCGTTAACGCCGTGATTGATGCCTTGGGCAGCCGGGGCGTAGATCATCTCGACATGCCGCTGACAACCGCACGTATTTGGGCGGCCGCAAACACGCGAACGACAAGCTGAAACAAATGACTGCGCACGTTACACCATTGCCGCCGCTGATACGCGAACATCGCATCCCGACGCGCGACAGTAGACCCTACATAGCGGTGGAGGGGCCCGATGGAAATTTGTGGTTTTGTGAGAGCGGCGCGTCGAAGATCGGCTGTTTCGATCCGCGGACCCAGGCTTTCAGCGAATTCAAGTTGCCCTCGGCTGACAGTACACCGATCGGCATCGAAGTCGGCGCCGACGGCTGTTTATGGTTCACCGAAAAGGCCGGCAACTGCATCGGCCGCCTGAACCGCGATGGAACTATCGCCGAGTTTGCGTTGCCGACCACCAACGCAGGACCCGACGGGATCATCCGCGGGCCGGACGGTAATATCTGGTTTTCTGCGTCCGACATCGATCGCGTGTGTCGCGTGACGCCTGATGGGACCATCGTCGAGTTTGGTACGACCATCACTCCTGGCAGCCGGCCGCTGTCCATTGTCGTGCGCGACGGTGCTTTGTGGTTCAGCGAAGCCGCCGGCAATCGGGTGGCGCGGATGACGCTCGACGGCGAAATCACGGAATTCGCCATTCCTAGCCATAACAGCCAGCCGCGTGCCATGACGCGACATCCGGACGGCAATATCTGGTTCGTCGAAACCGGGGCGAATGCGCTCGGTCGGGTCGCCGGTGACGGAATGATCACCGAATTTCCGGTGGCGACACCCGATGCATCGTTGCGCGGCGTCACCGTCGGAGCCGACGGTGACCTCTGGTTTACCGAGAATTTCGCCAACAAGATTGGCCGCATGGCGCCCGACGGCACCTTGATCGGGGAATACAATATCCCGACGCCGGCGAGCGGGGCGCGCTGTATTACTGCAATGTCAGACGGCCGTTTGTTTTTCACGCAATACGATGCCGGCTTGATTGGGGAAATCATCCTCTGACGGCCCGACGCGGTCTTGCAAACTGGACGACAGCCCAGCAGGGCAAAGCGTCGCGTGATCTTAACCGGCCGCACATCGAGCGTGCCGGGCAGAGACCAAAATATGGAGCAGCTTGCGGGACTGGTCGCAAACACCGATAACGACGGCCAAGCTTGACGGACGGGGGGCCGCGTGCACCGCCATGGAACGCGAAGCGGTCACGCAAAACTCATGCAGAACAAGAATGATTACATCAGCCGCCGTGTGTTATCAGCCAACGGATCTCATGCGTAACGATCCGATGACGCTGGTGAGTATTATGACGCCGGCGATTGTGAACCTGTTCGACGGGTCACCGCGCTGGCCTTAATGCCGAGGTCGCGGCGCTCAATCCGCGGGGCTCTATATTTTCTCGTGTCAAATCGAAACAAAGGTGTCGTCTGCGGCTTTTCGTTTTTGCTGCGCCAATTGGTCGATCATTAGTTTTTCTTTGCGTCAATCAGAACGAACACGATCTTCACTGGTTTATCGCTTTTGTTTCGCCAGGCGTGCCGCGTTCCATTCTGAATAATAATGTCATGCGGTTTGAGATGTATCTGCTTTCCGTCGTCGACTTCAAGCCACACTCCGGTGTCTGTCTCGCTACCGCGCCGACACTCACTAACACACCAACAGCATAGTTGTCGGGTTATCGCTGCCATCGGTCGCACGTTCATGCCAGATTGGCAATCGATACCGGTCCAAGTTTTTTCTCGACAATCGCGGCGGCCGCGAACGCTTCTTTCTCGAAAAAGCGCCGCGCTACGATTTGGATACCGTTCGGCAGGGCTATCGCTGGCAAGCCGAGCAAATTGACCCACATCACATTTCGCATCTTATCAAACAATTCTACCGTCTGCGCCCGATCCAGAAAATGATCAAAATCGAGCGGCGGGGCCGTGATGCCCGAAACGGGGGCAAGTACGAGCGGATAATGTTCCATCCATTGGGCGGTTTCACGCACTATAGAGCGCCGTTCCATGAAAGAATCGATATAGCGGTTTACGCGGTCACCGAGCGAATAGATGCCAAACATCATCTCGATATGCTGTCTGCCGCTCTTGCCCAGCTGCGAAGCCCACGCCGGCATCGCCGACTGCAACAACTCCGTGCCGACCAATTCTGCCCAAACCTCCGGGGCGCGGCGCGCCTGAGGAATTCCAATTTCAAGCACTTCATAGCCCGAGGTCTCAAGGATCTTGGCGGTTTGCTTCAGACGACTTTCAATTTCGTCGGTCAAGATCGCGCCGGTTTCGCGCGTCATCATCGCGACGCGCAATCGTCGATCGCCTTCGGCATTGTCACTTAGATAAACGGGAACGGTCGCCGGATCGCCCAAATCGGGACCGGCAAGGACGCGATATGTTGTCTGCAGATCTTCCACGGAGCGAGCGAACGGGCCAATCGAGCACATAAGATCGAGTGTTGGCGGGCCGTCAAATGGCTCGAGCGCGGCAACTGCGGGTATCCGTCCAGCAGATGGCCGCAATCCATAGATTCCACAAAAGCTCGCCGGGACCCGAATGGAGCCGCCATAGTCTGCACCAAGGCCGAGCGGCACCATTCCGGCAGCAACAGCGGCGGCATCGCCGCCGGAGGATCCGCCCGAGGTAAGCGATAGATTGTGCGGATTGCGTGTGGCTCCATAGAGGTCGCTGACGGTGTTCCAGCGGATTTGAAAATCGGGCTGATTGCATTTGCCGAGGATAATTGCTCCCGCATCGCGCAACCGCTTGACGGCAACCTCATCGTGGGGCGATCGTCGGTGCGCCATTGTCTTCACGCCTTCGGTGTGAAGCATTCCCTCGACATCGAAGTGGTCCTTTATGCTGACCGGGATACCGTCCAGAGGCAGAGCGGCTTGTCTGTTCGGGTTTGCGTCAATGGCCTCTGCCTCAACCAACGCCGCCTCAGCTCGCAATTCGACGAAGGCGTTGACAACACGATTGACCGCAACAATCCGATCGAGATGAGCTTGAACCAATTCACGTCGGCTTATTTTGCGTGAGTGCAACAACGATCGCATTTGCGAAATTGTGAGCGCGCAAAGCTCCGTCATGGTTCATCCTTTCCAAGAGCAGCCGAATGCGCTAGATTTGGCAAGAGCGCTTCCATTTTTGCTTATCTGATTATGTAGTATTAGGTTTTTTTAATGTTTTGTCGGCTCATTTGCGCACTAACGGAGCGTTGTTGTCCGACGTGAAGCAAGCGTCCACGCTTTATCGGGGCGCGGGCCCCAACTCCGCGCACCGAGCGTCTCGGTATTCACGTAGCAAGCACATATGGAAGAGTCACCCAGCGAGGACGACTTCACTGCGGCATCGGCAAGCCGATCGTGTCGCGATTGATTTCAAATCTTTCCGATGCGAATGATCGGTTTCACCGTCAAGCCGCGCTCGCTGTCGCTCGCGGCCTCGTTGATAGAGTCAAACGGATAGAACTTGGTAAGCTTGTCGAATGGAAAGCGGCCTTGGAGATGCAGGTCGAGCAGTTGCGGAATAAATATTTCCGGCACGCTGTCGCCCTCGATGATGCCGTATACCGTCTTCGACATCTGCATGAATTCGGTGATGTCAATTTTGACTTCGGTTCCGGGGGGTGCCGCCCCGACAATGCCGCAGGTGCCGCGCACGCCGAGTGCGTCGATCGCTTGCCGCACCACCTCTGGCACGGCGGTGGTCTCTAGGGTGAATTGAACACCACCATCGGTGATTGCTTTGATGGCTCCAACCGGGTCGTTTTGCTTGGCGTCGACCGCATGCGTGGCGCCGATCTCCTTGGCGAGCGCAAGCCGCGCTGGCACGACATCGACCGCGATAATGGTTGTCGCGCCAACGGCGCGCGCCGCCATCACGGCGCTCAACCCAACAGCGCCAGCGCCGAATGCAGCGAAGCTCGCACCGGGCCCGATTTTCAAGGCGTTCATGACTGCCCCGGCGCCGGTCTGAATACCGCAGCCGAGCGGCCCGAGCAATTCCAGCGGCGCCGTCTTCGGCACTTTCACGACGTTGCGTTCGTTGGCAACGGCAAAAGTGCCAAACGACGACTGGCCGAAGAAGTGATCGTGAATCGGCCCATGCTCGTCGCGTAGACTGCCGGAGCCGTCGGCGCGCGCGCCACTGAAATTGTGCGCGTTGAAGTTGATGCAATTGGCCGGTCGGCCCTGCTGGCACATCCGGCAGCTGCCGCATGACATGAAGGTCAGCACTACATGATCGCCGGGCTGCACCTTGCTCACACTTCCGCCGACCTTCTCCACGACGCCGGCGCCTTCGTGGCCAAGAACGATCGGCTGTGGCACCGGATAGACCTGATCCCGCACCACCATATCCGTGTGGCACATCCCGGCAGCGACGACGCGCACCAACACTTCGTCGGAGCGCGGATCTTCGAGTTGAAGCTGCTCGATACTGAAGGGACCGCCCTTCTTGCGCACCACGGCGGCCCTGACGGAATTCGCGAAACCCGACGTTGGCATGACTGTCCTCACCAGAAATTTGGCCGACCCTAGCTTAGCCGAATTCAGTCTGGTTCGAGCCATGCCCGGTTAAATTTAGCACAGCAATGTAGACGCGCTGCAATTGCGAGCCAACACGATCGCTTCCGCGCCGATGATCCCGGAAACGTCCCATTGTCCGCTACGCGCCCAGGAAAAATACCATTTTCGTTTTTGCGATCCCCGTGGAGGACGAACGGAGCACGCACTGTACTGGACTAACCTTCGACGAGCGGCTATTGAAGGCGGAACTTTATTTGCTGTCGACGATTCCGCGTTAGCTCGACAAAAATAATTTGCGGGCGAACCCGTGCATCGTGCAAAGCGCCGGGAGCGAGCGAAACTTCGTCTCAGTCGGCTATGAAGCAAAAACCAAACTCGGGAGGACGAAATGCGGTCCGGTAAGCTTGCTCATGATGTAAGGCAGAAGCCGGCTGGTGGCGCAGCCAATGGTGTATCGCGGCGCGACATCGTAAAAGGTGCGGCCGGCGGTGTCGCGCTGGCGACGGCGGTGCCTGCCTTTTGGCGAACGGCGAACGCGGCGGACACTCTCAAGGTAGGCTTCATCAGTCCGCGCAGCGGTCCGCTCGCGGGTTTCGGCGAAGGCGATCCGTATGTGATCGATCTTGTGCGCAAGACGCTCGCCAAGGGATTCGCCGTTGGCGGTAAGACCTTCGCCGTCGAAATCGTGGATCGGGACACACAATCGGATCCAGCTCGCGCTGGGCAGTTGGCGAAGGAATTGATCACCAGCGGCGGTATCGATTTCATGCTCGCGACGTCGACGCCGGAGGTAGTGAACCCGGTATCGGATGCATGTGAGGCAGCGGGCGTGCCATGTCTGTCGACAGTGATGCCCTGGGAAGCGTGGTATTTCGGTCGCGGCGCAAAACCCGGGGAGCCATCGCCGTTCAAGTGGACCTATCACTTCAGTTTCGGCGTCAAAAACTTCCTCGACTGCTACGTTTCCCAGTGGAGCTTGTTGCCGACCAACAAAAAAGTTGGCGTGCTTTATCCGAACGACGCCGACGGCAACGCAATCCGTCAGCATTTGGCGCCCGCGCTCGCCAAGGCGGGCTATACCATTGTCGATCCGGGCGGATATGAGGACGGAACGACCGACTATGCCGCGCAGATCGCCAAGTTCAAGGCGGAGAAGTGTGAGATCTTCAACACTTTTCCGATTCCTCCGGACTTCGCGACGTTCTGGCGGCAAGCCGCGCAGCAGGGCTATACCAAGATTGTTAAAATAGCGCAGATCGCCAAGACCGGGCTATTCCCATCGCAGATCGAGGCGCTGGGTTCGCTCGGCGACAACCTCGCCAGCGCGTGCTACTGGCACCCGGCTTTCCCGTACAGCTCGTCGCTCACCGGCATTAGCTCAAAAGACCTTGCCGAAGGCTACGAGAAGACTGCCGGCAAGCAATGGAATCAACAAATCGGCGCGAGCATGTCGTTGTTCGATGCCGGTTTTGCGGCTTTGAAAAACAGCGGTACGCCAAACGACAAAGCCGCCGTGGCCAAAGCTTTGAGTACGCTCAAAATTGTCACAACGGTCGGCACCGTCGACTTTACCAGCGGACCCTTCCCCAACGTCTCGCCGACCAGCATCATCGGCGACCAGTGGATCAAGGCAAAACCAGGCAGCAAATACAAGTTCGACGCGGTGATTACCGAGAACTCGAACGACCCGAAAGTTCCTGTAAGCAGCAAGTTAATTCCGTATAGCTGAAGCGCGTTCAACACCCGAATGATCCGAAGCTCGCTGCTTGGCGCGAGAGTATCAAAAAGCTTTTTCCGAACGACGAACTGCCGCCATACAACATTTACGGGCTTGGCGCGGAGCGGCCGAGGCGGTGCCGGTCGTCGTCGCGCCCGGGGCTGCCTTCACCCGCGCGCCGAAAGGATATTCGTTCACAGAAGCTGCAACACTCACCACCGCCGGCGTGACCGCCTGGCGCGCCCTTGTCGTTCAATGGTGCACTGAAAGCCGGTGATACTCTGCTCGTTCTTGGCACCGGCGGCGTTTCCATTTTTGCACTACGGACCGCCAAGGCCATGGGAAGTGCAAAAGACCATTGCAGAAACAAGTCCATGCGAACAACCCGGCCAATTGGGCGCCAGTCGTCGAGGACCGGGAAATCTCTGCGAATGTCAGAGTGCGTGGTGGGCCCGGGAGGACTCGAACCTCCAACCAAGCGGTTATGAGCCGCTAGCTCTAACCATTGAGCTACGGGCCCGCGCCGGCGGCGTGCGGGCAGGCGTGCCGCTACATTATATGATTGTGGTCGCGAGCCAACGGGTATGGCCTGGAGAGAACTTTCCGGCTATCGGCCACCTTCGACAACATCTTTTCTCCGCGCAACGACACCGTTAGCCCTGTCGGCTCATTCAGTCTTGCCGGCTCAGGAAGAAAACGGCCTGCTCGGCAAAGAGATTCCAGAACCACCACGGCATCTTCAGCCGCATGCGCCCGCCCCAGGCGTTGAGCGCCACCGCCTCTTCGATCTTGGCGCCGGACACCCGGCAAAGCTGGCGAAAATCCTTGATGCTGCAAAAGTGGATGTTCGGCGTCTCGTACCACGCATAGGGCAGATTGTCGGTGTGCGGCATGTGGCCGCCGATCGCGACCTGGAGGCGTATTCTCCAGTGGCCGAAATTCGGGAACGAGACGATCGCGTGCCGTCCGATGCGCAGCATATGCTCCAGCACCACGCGCGGCTGCCGCGTCGCCTGGAGCGTCTGCGACAGGATGACGAAATCGAAACCGTCACGCGGATAGTCTTCGAGGTCGGCGTCGGCGTCGCCCTGCACTACGGCGAGCCCCTTGGCGACGCACTCGTTCACGCCTTCGCGCGACAGCTCGATGCCGCGGCCGTCGACGCCGCGGGATTCCAGGAGGCGCAGCAACTCGCCGTCGCCACAACCGACGTCGAGCACGCGCGCGCCACGCTCCACCATGTCGGCGACCACGAGCAGGTCGACGCGTGAGCCGCTTGGACTGCGCGCGGCTTCCGCCATGGTGAGATCGCGTTTGAGCCGCGTCAGCACTGCTATCTCCGTGCCGACGGCAGGCCGCGCGCCCTCGCGCTTCCCTCGAGGAAGCCGCGAACGATCGTAAACAATTCCGGCTCGTCGAGCAGGAAAGCATCGTGACCCTTGTCCGTCGTCACCTCGGCGAAGGAGACCCGGGCGCCGGCGGCATTGAGCGCGTGCACGATGGCGCGGGATTCCTGGGTCGGGAACAGCCAGTCGCTCGTGAAGGAAACAACGCAGAAGCGCGTCGGCGCACCGCGGAATGCGTTGGCGACGACGCCATCGTAATCTGCAGCGAGATCGAAATAGTCCATGGCGCGGGTAAGATAGAGATATGAATTCGCGTCGAAGCGTTCGACGAAAGTGATGCCCTGATGCCGCAGGTAGGATTCAACCTGAAAGTCGGCGTCGAACGAGAATGTCGGGTTGTCGCGGTCCTGAAAGCGGCGGCCGAATTTCCGGTGCAACGCCGCGTCGGACAGATAAGTAATGTGCGCGCCCATCCGCGCGACCGCGAGCCCGCGACGAGGAATGGTGCCGCCGTCGAAATAGCGCCCGCCGCGCCAATCCGGATCGGCCATCACCGCCTGTCGGCCGACTTCGTGGAAGGCGATGTTCTGCGCCGAATGCCGCGTGGCGGCCGCGATCGGCAGCGCCGCGAACACGCGCTGCGGATAGCTCGCCGCCCATTGCAGCACCTGCATGCCGCCCATCGATCCGCCCGCCACCGCGAACAGCGTGTCGATGCCGAGATAATCGAGCAGCATCGCCTGGGCGCGCACCATGTCGCGCACGGTGATGACGGGAAAATCGAGGCCCCACGGCATGCCGGTCGCGGGATTGGTCGAGGCCGGTCCGGAGGAACCCATGCAGCCGCCGACCACGTTGGGGCAGATCACGAAATAGCGTTCGGTATCGATCGGCTTGCCGGGACCGACCATGGTTTCCCACCATCCGGCCTTGCCGGTGACCGGATGACTGTTCACGGCGTGTTGATCGCCGGTCAGCGCGTGGCAGATGAGAACCGCGTTGCTGCGCTCGGCGTTGAGCGTGCCGTATGTCTGGTAGGCGATCTGGAGCGGGCCGAAATCAATGCCGGCGTCCAGGTGCAACGGCGTGTCGGCCGAAAAACGCACGATCAGCGAATGCGGCTGGTCCGCTTCGCGCGTGCGATCGGCAAGATCGAGCGTTGCGCTGGTCTTCGCCATAACAGTTCCCGGAAGCACTCTATAATAACACTAGGCAACCGCCCCGTCGGCGGTCAAACGGCGGTAAATAGGCCGCCGCCCGGCGGAGTCAACGTTTTCTTTGATTTCGGCCTTAACGGCCCCTATCAATCAAGCCCCAATTGGGCAGAGCCATGTCGAAACCGCCGCGCCAAAAAGAGCCTTCCCTGGCCGAGCTTCGCAACGAGATCGACCGTCTCGACGAGGCCATGCACGCGCTTCTCATGGAGCGTGGGCAGATCATCGAGCGATTGGTCGCGGTAAAGAAGACTCAGGAAACCGGCTCGGCGTTCCGCCCGGCGCGCGAGGCCGACATGATGCGTCGTCTCGTGCAGCGCCATCGCGGCATCCTGCCGTTGGACACAGTCGAAAGCATCTGGCGCGTCATCATCGCCACCTTCACGTACGTCCAGGCGCCCTTCTCCGCTCACGCCGACCTTTCCGCCGGCGACGCGCTGATGCGCGACTCCGCGCGCTTTCATTTCGGCTTCACGGTGCCGCTGGTGCCGCATGTGGGAGCGGCGAGCGTCGTGGAGGCGGTTACAGAATCGAAAGGCGACCTTGGCCTCGTTCCCGCTTTCGCCATCGCCGGCGCCGGGCCGTGGTGGACGGCGCTCGAATTCGAGACCGCGCCTAAAATCATCGCGCGATTGCCGTTCGTCGAGCGCGCCGATCACCCGGCCGGCCTGCCCGTGTTTGTGATTTCGCGCGTGGCGCCCGACGCCATGGTGACCGAAACCGAGGTCTGGAGCTTTCGCGTCTCCGGCTGGAACGCGGCGTCGGTCGACAGCCTCGCCGGGCTTGCCGACGCGATCGCGGTTCCCGACAGCGCGTTCGACGGCGCCGCCCTGCTCATTTCCGTCGCCAGCGGCGGCATCGACGCGGTCGCCAAGGCACTCGTCGGCACCGGCGCCTCGATCCGTTCGAGAGCCCTCGTCGGCAGCCACGCGACCCGCTATACGGTGCCGGCGAAAGGCTGATTTCCTCCCCGTTCGCGGATGGAGGAAGGTAAGAACCAGAGATGAGCGTGTATCCCCAGCCCCGGCCCGGTGTGCTCGAAATCGAGCCCTATGTGCCCGGCAAGAGCAGCGCCCCCGGCGTCGCCAAGGTGTTCAAGCTGTCGTCCAACGAGACGCCGCTCGGGCCGAGCCCGCGCGCCATCGCCGCGTACCAGGCAGCCGGCGCGCATCTGGAAGATTATCCGGACGGCTCCGCCGCGGCGCTGCGTGAAGCGATCGGCCGCGCGTTTGGGCTCGATCCGAGCCGGATCGTCTGCGGCGCCGGCTCCGACGATTTGCTCAACCTGCTCGCGCGCGCCTATCTCGCCGACGGCGACGAGGCGATCCACACGACGCACGGCTTTCTCGTCTATCCGATCGCAACGCTCGGAACCGGCGCGAAGCCCATCGTCGCGGCCGAAACCAACTACACGGCGAGCGTCGACGCGATCCTGGCGGCGGTGACGAAGAAGACCAGGATCGTCTTCCTCGCCAATCCCAACAATCCGACCGGCACCTACATTTCGTTCGACGAGGTGAAGCGGCTGCACCGGGGCCTGCCGCCGCACGTGTTGCTCGTTCTCGATGCGGCCTACGCCGAGTATGTCCGCCGCAACGACTACGAGTCGGGCATCGAGCTTGTCGCTACCAGCGACAACGTCGTCATGACGCGCACGTTCTCCAAGATCCACGGGCTCGCGGCGCTGCGGCTCGGCTGGATGTTTGGTCCCGCGCATATCGTCGCCGCGATCAATCGCATTCGCGGCCCGTTCAACGTCAGTGCGCCGGCGATCGCCGCCGGGATTGCCGCGATCGAGGATCACGAGCACCAGGAGCGCGCGCGACAACACAACGCGCGCTGGATCGGCTGGCTTGCGGAGGAATTCGGAAAGCTCGGCCTCAAAGTGACCCCGAGCGCCGCCAACTTTTTGCTGATCCATTTTCCACAGGCGAAGGGCCGTACCGCCAAGGAAGCCGACGCCTTCCTCACCGCGCGCGGACTGATCCTGCGGCAGGTCAGTTCCTACAAGCTGCCGGATGCACTGCGGATGACCGTCGGCACCGAAGAGGCCAATCGTCTCGTCGTCGCCGCGATCAAAGAGTTTCTGGCTGGGGCGGCGTGAGGCTGTGACAGGGCCCGCACCGATTTTCAATCGCCTCGCGTTGATCGGCGTCGGCCTGATCGGCTCGTCGATCGCGCGCGCGGCCCGCCAACAGGGCACCGTGCGCGAAATCGTCGCCACTGCACGCTCCGAAGCGACGCGGCGCCGCGTCGCCGAGCTCGGACTTGCCGATCAGGTGGTCGAAAGCAACGCGGCAGCCGTCGCCGGCGCCGATCTCGTCATCGTCTGCGTTCCGGTCGGCGCCTGCGGCGAGGTTGCCGCGGAAATCGGACCTCACCTCGCGCCCGGCGCCACCGTTTCCGATGTCGGCTCGGTCAAGGCCGCAGTGCTGCACGCCATGGCTCCGCGCCTGCCGGCGGGGGTGCATTTCATCCCCGCCCACCCTGTCGCCGGCACCGAGAATTCCGGGCCCGACGCCGGCTTTGCCGAACTCTTTGTCGGCCGCTGGTGCATCCTCACGCCGCCCGATGACGCCGACGCGGCCGCGGTCGAGAAACTGGCGGCGTTCTGGCGGGCGCTTGGCGCCAACGTCGAGACCATGCCGGCGGCCCATCACGACCTGGTGCTCGCCATCACCAGTCATCTGCCGCATCTAATCGCGTACACCATCGTCGGCACCGCCGACGAGCTCGCGGAAGTGACGCGCTCCGAGGTGCTCAAATTCTCCGCCGGCGGCTTTCGCGACTTCACCCGCATCGCCGCATCCGATCCGACGATGTGGCGGGACGTGTTCCTCGCCAACAAGGACGCAGTGCTGGAAATGCTCGGCACGTTCAACGAGGACTTGTCGCGGATCACGCGCGCGGTCCGCCGCGGCGACGGCGAGGCGCTGTTCGAACACTTCACCCGCACGCGGGCCATCCGCCGCAACATCGTGCAGATCGGGCAGGATTCTCCGGCGCCCGATTTCGGCCGGCCACATCCGGATTTGCCCGTCGAACCGCTGCCGCGGCCCTACGCGGCTTCCGACAAGGATTGAAACGCCGGGATTACCGGTTTGTCGCTGTCGAGCGCGTCCGTAGGTCGCTCAGGCGACCACGGGCTCGGCCGGCTCGGCGATCGGCGCTGCCTCCGCTTTGTCGGCGACTGTTCCTTCGCGACCTTTGGGGGCCTTAACCCTGAACGCGAGCGCATAGAGGGCCGGCAAGAACGTCAACGTCAGGACGGTCGCTGCGATCACACCGCCCATCATCGCCAGCGCCATCGGCGCCCAGAATACCTCGCGGGCCAACGGGATCAGCGCCAGCACGGCGGCCGCGGCGGTGAGCGTGATCGGGCGGAAGCGGCGGACCGCCGACTCGACGATTGCTGAGAAGGCGTCATGTCCGGCCGCCAGATCCTGCTGGATCTGATCGACCAGGATCACGCTGTTACGCATGATGATGCCCGCAAGCGCAATGACGCCGAGGATGGCGACAAAGCCGAACGGGGCCTGGAACACGAGCAAGGCTGTCGCGGCGCCGATCAATCCGAGCGGACCCGTGGCCAGCACGATGAGCGTCTTGCCGACATGCTGTAGCTGGATCATCAGCAGCACCAGAATAACCAGAAGCATCGCCGGCATTCTTTCCGCGATCGACGCCTCGCTGGTGGCCAATTCCTCGACCGCGCCCTGCATCTCGATGCGATAGTCGGCCGGCAGGGTTTCGCGCAGCGGCTTTAACTGATCAAAGATCGCCTTGGTGACGTCCGACGACTGCACGTCATCCGGCACCACGCCGCGAACCGTGATGGAGGGCAGCCGGTCCCTGCGCCACTGGATGCCGGGCTCCAGCACCACCCGCACATTGGCGACTTGCCGCAGCGGCACCGACGCGCCATCCGTGGTCTTCACGTAAACGGAATCCAGGGCGGAAAGCAGGTTGCGCGTCTTGGAAGGCTCACGCAGCATGACCTTGATAGTCTCGTCGTATTCGCGGAATTCGCCGATCTGGAGACCCGACAGAAGCGCCTGGAGCGCACGGCGAATGCTCTGCGAGGAAACATTCATGGCGCGAGCCCGGTCCTGATCGATTTCGAGCTTCATGCTCGGCACCGGCTCGAGCCAGTCATCGTGCACGCTGCCGACAAGGGGATTGGCGCGCATCACGTCGGCCACTTCGGTCGACAGGCGGCGAACTTCGTTGCGATCCGGCCCGGTGACGCGGATCTGGACCGGCCAGCCGACCGGGGGACCATTGAACAACCGATCGGCTTTGCTGCGGACGTCCGGGAAGTCGCGCGCCAGGATTTCACGGACCTGGAGCAGAAGGCGCTCGCGCGCTTCGTTCGACTTGGCCATCAGCATCAACTGCGCGAAGTTCTGGTTTGCCAGTTGCTGGTCGAGTGGCAGGTAGAAGCGCGGCGCGCCCTCGCCGACGAATGTGGCGACGTAGGCGAGATTGGGGTTGTTCCAGATCGCCTGCTCGAAGCGCTTGGCCTCGCGTTCGGTCTGCTCGAACGATGTGCCTTCGGGCAGCCACAGGTCGACAAGAATTTCGTTACGATTTGAGGTGGGAAAGAACTGTTTCGGGATCAAGGTAAAGCTCGCCATGCTCGCCACCAGCGCGGCGACGGTCAATCCCACGACTAGCAAACGCCGGCGAACGCACCAGGCGACGACAGCGCGAATCGAGCGGTAGGCCCGGCTGTTGAACACGTCGTGCTCGCCGGTTCCGCTATTGTGGGGCTTGAGCAACCAATAGCCGATCCACGGCGTGAAATAGACCGCGGCGAACCAGGAAATAATCAGCGAGATGCCGGTCACCCAGAACAGCGCGCTGACATACTCACCGGCCGCGCTTCGTGCGAAACCAACCGGAATGAAGCCCGCGACCGTAATCAGCGTTCCGGTCAGCATCGGAAACGCCGTCGACGTATAGGCGAAGGTCGCCGCATCCAGCCGGTCGTGACCCTCTTTCAGCTTTCGATCCATCATCTCGACGGAAATCATCGCGTCGTCGACCAGCAGGCCGAGCGCGATGACCATCGCGCCGAGCGAGATACGATGCAGGTCGATCCCGATCAGCGACATGACAAAAACGGTGGCGGTCAGAACGAGCGGGATGGTCAGGGCGACGACCAGACCGGCGCGCCAGCCGAGCGCGATCAGCGACACGAGCAGCACGATGCCGACCGCTTCGGCGAAAGCCTCCAAAAACTCATCGATGGCGTGGCTCACGACTTCGGCCTGATCCGAAATCAGGCCGAGTTCGATGCCGATCGGCAGATTTTGCTGGATGCGCCGGAGCACACGGTCGACCTCGGCGCCGACCACGGTGACGTTGGCGCCGGGAGCCATGGTCGTGCCGAGCACGACCGCTTCGCTATCCTGGTAGCGCGTGCGGGCTGACGGCGGATCTTCGAGGCCGCGCCTGACTTCGGCAATGTCGCCGAGCCGGAACGTCCTTTCTCCGGCGTGCAGCCGCAGTTCACGAATATCCTCGACCGATCTGAGCCCGCCCGCCACGTCGATGCGCACCGAGCGATCGTGGGTCTCGATCCTGCCGGCCGGGTCCATCGCATTCTGTCCGGCGAGCGCAGCCTGGATATCGAGAGCGGTCAGGCCGCGTTCGGCCAGCGTTACGGACGAGACTTCGATGAAGATGCGTTCGTCCTGCGTCCCCAGCAGGTCGACCTTGGCGACACCGGGAACGCGCAACAGGATATCCCGCGCGGCCTTGGCGTATTTCTTCAGCTCCGGATAGGAAAAGCCCTTACCGGTGATCGCATAAAGCGAGATGTAAGTGTCGCCGAACTCGTCGTTGAAAAACGGGCCGACGACACCGTCCGGAAGTGTCTGGTGGATGTCGCCGACCTTCTTGCGCACCTGATAGAACGCATCCTTCACCGCATCGCCGCGCACCGCGCCTTTAAGATTGATGAAGATGTTGGCGAAGCCGGAGCGCGTGTAGGAACGAATGAAGTCGAGACCCGGCGTTTCCTGCAGCTTGCGCTCGATCTTGTCGACGACCTGGTCCTGCATCTCCTCGACGGTTGCGCCCGGCCACAGGACCTGCACGACCATGGTGCGGAACGTGAAGTCCGGGTCTTCCTTCTGACCAATGCGAAGAAATGAAACCGTTCCGGCGGCCAGCAGCAGCACGAGCAGGAAGGCGGTGAAGTTGCCATGATTGATGGCCCACCGCGAGAGGTTGAAGCCCTTTGGTGGGTGAGCGGCGCCGTGCGGAGGCGAAGGCATTTCCGTACCCATGCGGCCCTCGCTCAGGTCGAACTCCCCCCGCGCGCCTGCCAATGTCCGTTCGGGACACGCACAGCCATGCCATCGCGCAGGAATTGCACGCCCGCGGTAACGACCACATCGCCGGCATGCAGCCCGCTGACGATGCGGACACCATCCTCGGTGGTCCCGTCGACCGTCACTTTCGTTTTGCGGACAGTCTCCGTCGCCGGATCGACGAGAAAGACCACCGGACCGCCGTCGCTCTCGGTCAAAGCCGCAATCGGCACCACGGTGCCTGCGGCCTGGTCGTCGATGTGCAGCGCCACGGTCGCGGTCATTCCGAACCGGACGGTGGCGGGAAGATCGCTCACGGAGACGCGGACGGCATAGGTGCGCGACGCGGAATCGGCCTGGCCGGCAATCTCGCGAATGGAACCCGCGATGCTGGCCCGAGGTCCGGCCCAAAGCGTGATGCTCGCCGGCTGGCCGACAGCGAGATATCCCTCGTCCTGTTCCGGCACCGCGATCGCTATCTCCGTCTCGCCCCGGTGGGCGAGCAGGATGACGGCCTGACCGGCGGTGACGACCTGCCCGGGTTCGGCCGAGACCGCTGTCACGATGCCGGCTTTATGCGCCCGCAGCGTTGCGTATCCGACGGCATTGGTGGCCTGGTGCAGCTGCGCCTCGGCTGACTCCAGCGCCGACGCCGCGGCGTCCATCTCGTTGCGCCTTGTGTCGTAGGCCGCCTGCGAAATCGCCGCGCTCGGCAGCAGGACTTTGCCGCGCTGTAAATTATCGCGCGCCACGTCGCGGCGGCTGCGCGCTGAATCGACCGCCGCCTTGGCGCTTTGTTCCGCAAGTTTCAGATCGACATCGTCGAGCCGAGCGATGATCTGATCAATTTCGACGCTATCGCCGACATTGACCAACCGCTCGATGATCTTGCCTGGCACGCGAAAGCCGACCGCACTTTCGATCCGCGGCCGTACTACGCCCGAATAGGTCAGCGTCCGTCCGCGCTCGGCGTCGCCGACGACGGTGACCTTGACCGGCCGGGCGACTTCCTTGCTGACTTTCGCTTCGCTGTTGCAGCCCGCAAGGATGACGCCGACCGTCAGAAGCAGTGTCGCCTGCAACCATCCAAGCCGCGCGGCGCCGAAACTGCGCGCCTCGCTCAAGTGGTGCCTAGCTTGGCGCATAACTTGCCTCCGTTTTGAACGGACCAAACAAAACAACCGGCCGCGCACCGGGTGCGGTGCAACATTGTTTGCGACCAATCGGTCTCTTTTCGGGCAAAAAAAAGCTGCATCAGCTCTGCGCTCTCTTCACACTTGCAATGAGGTCGTCCGCCACGGCATGCATGTAGCTGCGATCCTTGTGGAGGTTGCTGAGCATCAGCGCACCTTCGATGCTTGCGACGATGCAGACCGCCCGCGTCCGTGGATCGCCAAGCGCGAATTCGCCGTTGGCCGTGCCTTCCGCGATGACGTGTTCGAAGAGATTCACGAACGAGGCGAGCGCATCACGCGCCAGTTTGCGGAGCTCGGGGTCGACATCGTCGCTTTCGACGGCGAGGTTCATCATGGGGCAGCCGCCCTGGTACAATTCCTCGTGCCAGGCGTTTCGGGCCACCTCGAACAGGGCGTAAAGCTTGTCGGCGGCTGTCTTCTTTCCCGCAAGCGCCTCCAGGCAGCGCTCCCGGATGCGCGCCACCGCGTACTCGAAAGCCTCCCGCGCCAGCGCGTTGCGACTCTCGAAATGCCGGTAAATGCCGCCCTTCTGCAGTCCCACCGCCCGCATGATCTCCGACACGGGCGTGACCAGATAACCGTGCGTATTCAGCAGGTTGGCTGTACGAGCGACGATCCGCTTGCGAGTGGCTTCGCCTTTTCTCATCGGCTCCGCGCGCCAGAAAAAAGAGACCAACTAGTCTCAATTTAGTGCGCGGGCCCAATGCCAACAAGTGCTTCAACGAAAGGTGTTCACCGTCCGTTGTGCGGCAATCCGGCCCATCGGCGGCGGTCCGTTGCGCGGCTGAACGAACAATGTCGAGCCGTGCGCCGAATCGGGCGAGAGCGTGCGTTGCTAATGCCGCGTCCGCGCCAGCAGCGCCTCGGTCACCGCGCTGCGCAGCGTCGAGACGGTGAACGGCTTGCTGATCACGTCGTGGATGATCGCATCCAGCCCGTGGGCGCGTTCGCGCTGGTCGGCGTAACCGGTCATCAAAAGGATCGTCAGCGCCGGATAGTCGCGCGCGGTGCTCAGCGCGAGCGCAATGCCGTCCATGATCGGCATCCGGATGTCGGTGAGCAAGAGATCGAATTGCCCGGCCTCGCGCACGATCACGTCGAGCGCGTCGCCGCCGTCGCACGCCGTCTTTACTTCGTGACCGTCGGTTGCGAGCGCACGCGCGCAGAGTTCGCGCAATGCTTCCTCGTCTTCGGCTATCAGGATGCGTGCCATGGGATGTCTAGCGGTTTGCGCCGATCATGTCGCGGCGGTTGACGAAGCGAACGACAAGATCGTGCGCCTCGGTCGGCGGTGAAGCGAGCCGCGAGCGGAACCCGAGCGCCTCGCCCGGCGACAGCGAGGCGCGCGATGGGACGACGGTCCACGAATAGATTTCCTGCCGCGCAGAATTGCGCACGACGAACTTGAGCCGCGGCACTTCTTCGACCTTGCGGACGCCATTGAAGACATTTCCCTCGACCACAAGGATGGGAACGCCTTCGTGCTGCTCGGTGGAGGTGGTGACGTCCTCGAACGTGAGGCCGCGCAAGTTCACCGGCATCCGCAGCAAGGCGTAGAATGAAGCAGTTTGCGGCAACGCGCGAACGACGTCGGTTCGCCAGCCGATAATAATCGTACTGATGAGACCGAGCACCAGCATGGCGGTCTGGACCGAAGAAAGCGGCCAGCGCGACCATAAGCCCTTTGCCTTGCGTTTTTGCCTCCGTGCCGCCGCGGTCTCGACATCGTCGGCCGCCTCGCTCTCGATATCGGCGGCGGGGATGTCTTCGATTTCGACGGTAGAGCGGCTTGCAATGAGATCGCTCGGCACGATCGGCGGCGCCTGCAACTCGGCACCCTCATCCGTTCCACCGGAAAAGTCTTCGTCCGCCACACCGGCCGGGATTGAATCGTCTTCGGCGGCATCCGCCGCGAACGGCCGCTCCCACGCTCCTGCGCCGGAACCGGCTATTTCGTCGGCGGAGTGCGAGATCGTCTGCGCAGGCGGCAGGTCGTCAGCGGACGGTGCGATTGCGGCCGCGGCGGCGACGACCTTATCGGCATGGCTCGGCTCGGCCCACCAAACCGTCTTGCAACGGCGACAGCGCACCTGGCGCCCGTCCGCCGGCAGGCTTGCCGGTTCCACGTCGTAGGAAGTAGCGCAAGACGGGCAGACTATGAGCATCGTCGAATCAGCGGTGCGTCATCCTTTGGGTTCCGACCCTAGGTCCGATCCGTTAACGAATTGGAAACCTTGCCGCCCGCAATCGCCGGGGTACCGTGGTATGACACTTGAGGCAGGGCCGCAAATCAGCCGCAGGCCCAGAGTTACATCCGGAGGCTTGCGGAGGACGGGGCTTGATCCGGTTCGAGAATGTCGGCTTGCGCTATGGGCTTGGTCCCGAGGTGCTCCGCGACCTCAACTTCGCGATCAACGGGCATTCCTTCCAGTTTCTCACCGGCCCTTCCGGCGCTGGCAAGAGTTCGCTGCTTCGCCTGATGCTGTTATCGCTGCGGCCGACGCGCGGTCTCATCAGCATGTTCGACCAGGATACGGCAACGTTGAGCAAGGACGGCCGCGCCAACCTGCGCCGCCGGATCGGCATCGTGTTCCAGGATTTCCGGCTTCTCGACCATATGACCACCTACGAGAACGTGTCTTTGCCGCTGCGCGTGCTGGGCAAGGATGAGGCGGACTACCGGGCGGAGGTGGTCGAACTGCTGCAATGGGTCGGGCTCGGCGAGCGGATGGACGCGTTGCCCCCGGTCCTCTCCGGCGGTGAGAAACAGCGCGCGGCGATCGCGCGCGCCGTGATCGCCCGTCCACAACTTTTGCTCGCCGACGAGCCGACCGGCAACGTCGATCCCAATCTCGGACAACGCTTGCTGCGGCTCTTTGTCGAACTCAACAAATCAGGTACCGCCGTGGTGATCGCCACGCACGATATCGCGCTGATGGATGAGTACGACGCGCGCCGGCTGGTCCTGCATGAGGGACGCCTGCATGTCTATGACTGAACCGATCGAGACCGTGGCGGAACCGTGGGACGACCTCAACGCGTCGCCTGCGGTGGCGAGCTCCGTGCCGGCGAGCATCGCGATCGTACCCAGGGACTCGATCGCCGGACGGTCGCTCACCGCCGTCGTCGCCATCATGACGTTTCTTGCCGCGCTCACCACCGGCGTCGCCATGCTGGTCGTCAGCGCCGCCAGCGACTGGCAATCGGACGTGGGCCGCGAGGTGACGATCCAGGTGCGGCCGGCGCCCGGCCGCGACGTCGAGGCCGACGTGCGCGCCGCGGTCGAGATTGCGCGCGCCGCCCCCGGCATCGCCGAGGTGCGGGCCTATACCAAGGACGAATCCGCCAAGCTGGTCGAACCCTGGCTCGGCGCCGGCCTCGCGCTCGACGACTTGCCGATCCCACGGATGATCGTGGTCAAACTCTCACCCGGCCTGCGCCCGGATTTTACGGCTTTGCGCCGAGCACTGGCGGCGCGCGTTCCGACGTCGAGCCTTGACGACCATCGCCGCTGGATCGACCGCATGCGCACCATGGCCGGGACTGCCGTGGTGGCCGGGATCGCCGTGCTGGCGCTGGTCTGGATTGTGACGGTTCTATCGGTCACATTCGCGACGCGCGGCACCATGGCGACGAACCGCCCGATCGTCGAGGTATTGCACTATGTTGGCGCGACCGACAACTTCGTGTCCGGGCAGTTTCAGCGGCATTTCCTCATTCTCGGCTTCAAGGGCGGCGCCATCGGCGGCGGGGCGGCGATTCTGCTTTTCGCCATCGTGGAGGCGGCCAATTCCTGGCTCACCGGGACCCCCGGCGGAGACGAAATCGCCGGCCTGTTCGGCTTCCTCTCCATCGGCGTCGCCGGCTATCTTGCGATCCTGCTGCAGATCGTCTTCATGGCGCTGGTGACGGCGTTTGCCTCGCGCCACACTGTCAATCGCACTCTGGCGACTATCGACTGAAGAACTTTGGCGTGGACTGGCCTGCCATGGGTTTGCGAGCGGAACTCTCCAGCGTAAAATGGCTAGGGTCAAAACCAGAATCTGCGTGGGGGACGCGCGCGGCGATGCTCAGCCTTAGAGCCGCGGTCAGAACGCGGCGTATCAGGTCAGTCCTTGCCAAACTCGTCGTCCTCGGCGGCGTCGCGCTTGTGCTCGGCTTCCTGACTTTCCTCCTGCTTCTGCCGGACGAAGTCGTGCTCGAACACAACGCCGACGGCATTGTCGTCCTGACGGGCGGCACCTCGCGCGTCACCGAGGCGCTCGAGCTTCTCGCCGCGGGGCGCGGCAAACGTCTCCTGATCAGCGGCGTCAATCCGGGAACGACGATCGCCGATATCGCGCACCAGGTCGCGGGCTATGACCGGCTGCTGAACTGCTGCGTGGACCTCGATTATTCAGCGATCAATACACTCGGCAACGCCGTGGAGACACGCCGCTGGGCCACCGACCGCGGCTTTCACTCGTTGATCGTCGTCACCTCGGCCTACCACATGCCGCGGGCGCTGGCGGAGATCGCGCACCAGCTTCCCGACGCGACGCTCGTTCCGTTTCCGGTCGTATCCGACAAGCTGCGTGTCGAGCCCTGGTGGTCGAACGGCACGACCACCCGGCTGGTGCTTTCGGAGTATTTCAAATATCTGTTCGCGCACGTACGTATGCGTTTCGACACCGTTGCCGCGGAGAGCAGAGATATCCGCCTCTCCGACGCGCGCCCGCCATACCGCTTCCACTGATCCGGGCCTTCTTTGTCATCCTCCTATGCCGTTTTCCTGCGCTCTTTGCTCTTCAACGCACTGTTTTACGTCAACATGATCGTGCGCATGATCGTGGCGCTGCCGACGATCGTGCTGCCGCACCGGTTCATACTCGGTATCCTGCGCGGCTACGCGCGAAGCAGCCTCTGGTTGTTGCGGGTGATCTGCGGCGTCAGGGTTGAATGGCGCGGGCGCGAAAAGCTGCCGGCGGGCCCGTACCTGGTTGCCTGCAAGCACCAATCGGTGTGGGAGACGTTCGCGCTGTTCGCGCTGCTTTCCGATCCGGCTTACGTCCTCAAGCGCGAGTTGATGTGGATACCCCTGTTCGGCTGGCTCGCTACCAAGGCGGGGATGATCCCGGTCGACCGCAGCGCGCACGCCAGCGCGGTGGCGCGGATGACCGCCGCGGCGCGCAGGGAGATCGCGCGTTCGCGTCAAATCGTGATCTTTCCCGAAGGGACGCGCCGGCCGCCTGACGCCGAGCCGCGTTACCTGCCCGGCGCCGCTTTCCTCTACACCGAGACCGACCTGCCGTGCATACCGATCGCGCTCAATTCCGGACTGTTCTGGCCGCGCCGCACGCTGCGGCGCCCTCCCGGTACGGTGCTGGTCGAGGTGCTCGATCCGATTCCGCCGGGGCTCAAGCGGCGCGAATTCATGTCGCGGCTGCAAAACGCATTGGAGGAAGCGACCGCGCGGCTCGTCGCCGAGGGCAAGCGATCAATGGCCGGCGGCTGATTGCTGGCCCTTGAGTTTTTCGGCGATGAGATGCAGATCGCTCTCGCGATAGCCCAGTGCTTCAAGGGCCGTGACCGTTTCCAGCACGTATTCGCGGTTGGGTCCCGAACTACCATGGCCCTGCCGGACGTGATGCACACATTCGGCGAGTGGCAACCGCCCGGCATATTGCGCATGGCCACGGTCGACGATGAAGCACAGCGCGCGCACGTGGCGCGGCTTTTCCTCCTCGAGCTCGATCCGCCGCGTCGTTTCCAGATAGACGCTGGTGACCTGCTCGCGGGAGCGCAAATAGGCGACGGTTTTCTCGCGCGCCTTGGCGGCGACGCGGAAAGCGATGCCGCGGCACATGCCGCCCCGATCGAGCCCGAGCACCAGTCCCGGCCGTTCGGGCGTGCCGCGATGGACGAACGAATAGACGCACAAGGCCCGGTGCAGGCCGATGAGCCGTGCCGGTACGCTTTCGAGATAATCGAAGCCGGGGCGCCACATCAGCGAGCCATAGCCGAACACCCAGAGGTCTTCGCCGTCGTTCGCGCCGGTCAATTCCTTCACCGCATTGACTCCCGATGGGACTTCCGCTCGCTTAAAAGCCACAACGTGGCGCTGAAATGGCGGCGAAAAGACTAGTATCGAAACATGCTTGTCTTTGAAACGCCGCACTCGACAGGCGAGGAGTAGGGATGCCGGGCGAATCCCCCCTCAGCATGATGCAGCGATCCAACCGGCCGGCGGAGCGGGCGGCCGCCGGGCGTGCCCGGTCGCGCCGCTGGCCGATCCTTACGGCCCTGGTCATCGTCGTCGGATGCGCCGCCGTATGGGCGCTGCTTTGGTACTATTCCGCCTCGGTGGCCGATCGAACGCTAGCCGGCTGGGTGGAGCGCGAGGCCACCGCCGGCCGCGTCTATACCTGCGGCTCGCAGTCGATCGGCGGCTTTCCGCTCACCATTCAGGCGCACTGCGACGATGCGACCGCCGAGATCAAGAACAGCCAGCCGCCCTATGCCTTCCAGGCCAAAGCCGTCACCTTCACTGCCGAGGTCTATCATCCGACCCGGCTGGTCGGCGACGTGACCGGGCCGGTCGCCCTCTCGGTTCTCCAGCAGTCGCCCAGTTTGACCGCCAACTGGAACCGGGCGCGGCTTACCGTGCGCGGCGTGCCGCCCGATCCCGAGGGTGGCTCGATCGAGGTCGAAGGGATTCACGTCGATCGCCCCGATAGCGGCGAGACGGTTTTCAAGGCCAAGCAAGGGGAGTTTCACGGACGCCTCATCGCTGGAACGCCGCGTGATCATCCGGTCATCGAGATGACAATGCATCTCACTGGAGCGGCGTCGTCGTTTCACGCTTTGGTGTCCGAGCCGCTCGACGCCGAGTTCGATGCGGTGTTGCGCGGCTTCAAGGATCTGGCGCCGAAACCCTGGGCCGATCGCTTCCGCGAAATGCAGGCCGCCGGCGGCGGCATCGAGATCAAGGCACTGCGCCTCGCGCAAACGAAGGCCCTCGTCGTCGGCGCCGGGGCGCTGACCGTCAACGCGAACGGCAAGCTCGACGGTTTAGTCCGCGTCGCCATTGTCGGTCTCGAGAATATCGTCCCGCTGATCGGCGTTGACCGCATGATCGGGCAGGGTATCGACCAATGGGCCGGCACCAGCGGGACACTCGATCGCCTGTTGCCCGGACTGGGCGGAGCCATTCGCGACACCGCGAATGCAAGCGTGATCGACAACCTCAAGAAAATGGGCGAGCCGTCGTCGATCGACAATCAGCCGGCGATCATACTGCCGCTGCGCTTCTCCGACGGCGCGATCTATCTCGGCATGCTACGCGTCGGCGCGGCGCCCGCGCTGTTCTGATCCGCCGCACCGAAGCAATAGCGATCGCGCGCTTCAGGTCGGGCTTGAGACTTTGATCACCAAGCTCGCCGCAATGAGCTTGCCGTCGGTGACGTAGTGGTTGACCCGCTCGACCGGGAGATGTTCGCCGTAATCATAACGGTTCACGTCGGCGATCACGCTATATTTCTCAAGCTCGGCAATGATGAAGTCCCGCACCGTGTTGGTGTTTGAATCGGTGGCGTGGGTGACCTGGAAGGTGAGTTTGGTCAGCGAGAAGCCGGTATCCTTCGTGCCGGCTCCCACCCAGAGAACACGTGACTCCCGCGGCGGACGGTCGGTGTTCAGCCAGAAGCCGGCGGTTCCCCACGTGGATTCGGCCTTGGTGAGGCTCGAAGCCCAGAAGCGAATGTGATCGCGCTTGCGCGGGCTGTCTCCGACGGCCTTCTGGAAGCCGATGTCCTGGCCACGTCCGAAAAGATAGAGCGTGCTGAACGGCGCCGTCGGATAAGGCGAGTTGAAAACGAACGCGCAGATCATGCGCCATGAGCTTTTCAGGCTCAGCGGGTCAGCCTCCACCCATCCGATCATCGCGAAGGCAGCGCGAAGCTGCTCCAGCGTGCCGACCAGCACCACATTGACCGGATCGCCGGGCAGCCCATCGCCGGTAATGGTGTAGCTGGGCACCTTTTTTTGCTGAAGAATCTTCAAGCCCATGCGGACCGCGCGCGGCAGGATAACGTACGCGGCAATCCCGTAGGTGACGGCCACGGCGAGAATCCACGGCAGCCGGTGATCGACGAACTTGAAGACGACAAAGACGATCAGCCAGACGGTGAAGACGCCCAACCCAAAGATGAGTACGCGCCGGAAAAAACGTAACAGCATCGTCCACCGACCTCAGCGCCTGATCCCGGCATGCCAGCCGACGGAAGCATCCGGCACCGAGTTGGTCGAGGGGAAATAGGGCTTCAGATCGAGGAGCGGCGTGCCATCCAGGCAATCAAGGCCGATCACGCTGACCTCGTTGCCCTCGACGCGAACCACCCTCGCCACCGAAACGGCGATCGGATTGGGCCGCACCGGCGAACGCAACGCAAAGGTGCCGCGCCGCTCGGGATAATGATGCGGCGCCTGCAGCACAAGGTCGCGGCGCGCATGGTCCATCCAGTAGAGCACGACTATGTGCGTGACGTTTTCGAGACCGCTCAGGCCTTGCACCCATCGCGGGTCGAGCACGACGGTGCAGACCGCCTCGCTCTCACGCGGATTCTTCGGACAATCCTCCCGCCGCTTCCATGGCGTACGGATGCGCCCGATATAGTAGAGGGAGGCGTCGAAGCGCGCAGGCAGTTCGACGGCGATTTCGCCCTCGCGCAGCGCGCCTGGGTCTTTTTCGGCGGCGTTTTGGACCATCGCTTTTCTTGGCATGCGGGTTCCGCGGCGGCCAGTCCCTTATCGTGAGCCGTCCGCGTGGGATTTATCCCAACGCCCCTTGCCAAATTAAACGCATAAAGATATCCTTATGTGAAATACCAGCGGATTTGATGGTCTTTTGCGATGGATACTGCCCAACTGCCCTTTCAGGCTCTGACCGCGACCCTCAAGGCCGCTGGCGAAGCCACCCGCCTGCGGCTTCTGTCGCTTATTGCCGACGCCGAACTGACCGTCACCGATCTCACCGCCATACTGCGGCAATCGCAGCCGCGGCTGTCGCGGCATCTGCGGCTTCTGGCCGAAGCCGGGCTAGTCGAGCGCCACCGCGAGGGCTCGTGGGCCTTCTTCCGGCTGGGCGAGGCCGGAAGCGCCGCCGATATCGCCCGGACCCTGATCGCCCGGCTCGATCCCAACGATGCGATCGTTGCGCGCGACCGCGAGCGACTGGCCGCGGTCCGCGCGGCGCGCGTCGCCGCCGCGCAAAACTATTTTCGCCGTCACGCTGCGGAATGGGACCGTATCCGCAGGCTGCATGTGACCGACGCGGCGGTCGAAGAGGCCACGCTCAGCGTCCTTGGCGACCAGCCGATCCGGTCATTGCTCGATCTCGGCACTGGCACCGGGCGCATGCTCGAGCTTTTCGCGACAGACATCGAGCGCGGTCTTGGCCTCGATCTCTCGCTCGACATGCTGGCGCTGGCGCGCACGCGCCTCGACCGCGCCGGATTGAAGCATTGCACGGTGCGCCAGGGCGACATCTACGACCTCGCCTTGCCGCGCGACAGCTTCGACGTCGTGATCATCCATCAGGTGCTTCATTTTCTCGACGACAGCGCCCGCGCGATCAAGGAGGCGGCGCGCGTTTTGCGGCCGGGCGGACGCCTCCTCGTCATCGATTTCGCGCCGCACGATCTGGAATTCCTGCGCGACGAGCACACCCATCGCCGCCTCGGCTTCGCCGCCGAGACCGTAACGCAATGGCTCGAAGCGGCCGGGCTCGACGTGCTCCGGCAGCAAACGCTGCCACCCGGACCGGAAGGCAAGATCGCGGTGTCGCTTTGGCTCGCGCGCGATCCGCGCCTCGTCATCGCCTCGCCGGTAAGCCGCGAGGTCGCGTGATGGACGGCAACCGGCTGAGCCGCTTCACCCAGACCGGTACGAGCGCCATCCGCGTCTCGTTCGAGTTCTTTCCGCCGAAGACCGCGGAGATGGAACAGGCGCTCTGGGAGGCGATCGCGCGGCTCGCACCGCTGCAACCGAATTTCGTCTCCGTCACCTACGGCGCCGGGGGCTCCACGCGCGAGCGCACGCACGCGACCGTCAAGCGCATCCTCGCCGAAACCATGCTCACGCCCGCGGCGCACCTGACCTGCGTCGCGGCGACCCGCGGCGAGGTCGACGCGGTGATCGACGCTTACGCGAGCGCCGGCGTGCGCCACATCGTGGCGCTGCGCGGCGATCCGCTGGCGGGGATCGGCGAGCGTTTCTCGCCGCATCCCGGCGGGTATAAAAATGCCGCCGACCTGGTCGGCGGCATCAAGCGCATCGCCGACATCGAAGTATCGGTCTCCGCCTATCCGGAAAAACATCCGGAGAGCGCCACGGTCGCGGACGACATCGATATGCTCAAGGCCAAGGTTGACGCCGGCGCCACGCGCGCGATCACCCAGTTCTTTTTCGAAAATAGACTTTATCTTCGCTATCTCGATCGCGTCCGCGCCAGCGGCATCAATATTCCGATCGTTCCCGGCATCCTGCCGGTGCAGAATTTCAAGCAGACCAAGAGTTTCGCGGCACGGACCGGAGCGTCGGTGCCGGATTGGCTCGCGCACCGCTTCGACGGACTCGACGACGATGCGGCGACGCGCAAGCTGATCGCCGCCGCGGTCGCCGCGGAGCAAGTGCTCGATCTCGTCGATCAGGGCGTCACCGACTTTCATTTTTACACGATGAACCGCGCCGATCTTGTCTACGCGATTTGCCATCTGCTCGGACTGCGGCCGGGCCTGCAACGGCAGACCCAGCCGCGACCATCCATCCAGACGGAACGGGCATGAACCGATGACGGCCGCATCCGCGAGAGGAACCAGCCTGCGCAAGCTCGCCGCCGATCGCATCCTCGTGCTCGACGGCGCCATGGGGACGATGATCCAGGCGCTTGGCCTCGACGAGCAAGGCTATCGGGGTGCGCGCTTCGACGCATGGAACCGCGAGGTTCGCGGCAACAACGATCTTCTCAATCTCAGCCGGCCAGGCGCCGTGCAAACCATCCACCTCGCCTATTTCCGCGCCGGCGCCGATATCGTCTCGACCAACACCTTCTCATCGACCTGGATCGCACAGGCCGATTACGGCATGGGAGAGATCGCCTACGAACTGAACCTCGAGGGTGCGCAGCTTGCGCGCCGCGCCGCGCAGACCGTGGAGGATGAGGACGGTCGCCCCCGCTTCGTCGCCGGCGCCATTGGTCCGACCAACCGCACCGCGTCGATTTCTCCAGACGTTTTGAACCCTAGTTTTCGCGCCATCACGTTCGACGAATTGCGCAGCGCCTACACCGAGCAGGTGCGCGGACTGATCGACGGCGGCGTCGACGTGTTGCTGATCGAAACCATCTTCGACACGCTCAACGCCAAGGCGGCGATTTTCGCCTGTACCGAGGTCTTGGAGGAACGCGGCCTCCAGTTGCCGGTGATGATCTCGGGCACGATCACCGACCGGTCCGGGCGGCTGCTCGCTGGACAGACGCCGGAAGCGTTCTGGAATTCGGTCGCCCACGCCACGCCGCTGTCGATCGGTTTCAATTGCGCGTTCGGCGCCAGCCAGATGCGGGCGCACGTCGCCGAACTGGCGCGCGTCGCCGACACGCTGATCTGCGCCTACCCCAATGCCGGATTGCCCAACGAATTCGGCCACTACGACGAAGGCCCGGCCACCATGGCGGCGCAGATCGGCGAATTCGCCGCCGCCGGCATCGTCAACATCGTCGGCGGATGTTGCGGCACGACGCCGGACCATATCCGCGCCATCGCCGCCGCGGTCGCCGGCAAGCCGCCACGCCGGATTCCGTCGATCCCGCAGCGGCTCCGTCTCTCCGGCCTCGAAGCCTTCACGCTGACGCCGGCAATTCCGTTCGTGAATATCGGCGAACGCACCAACGTCACCGGCTCGGCGCGCTTCCGCAAGCTGATCACCGCCGGCGACTATACCGCCGCGCTCGCCGTGGCGCGCGATCAGGTCGAGAACGGCGCGCAGATTCTCGACGTGAACATGGACGAAGGCCTGCTCAATTCCGAGAAGGCGATGACGACGTTTCTCAATCTCATCGCCGCGGAGCCCGACATCGCCCGCGTCCCGGTCATGATCAATTCCTCGAAATTTTCGGTGATCGAGGCCGGGCTGAAATGCGTGCAGGGCAAGACGGTCGTGAACTCGATTTCGCTCAAGGAGGGCGAGGAGCCGTTCATCCGGCAGGCACGGCTGCTGCGCCGTTACGGCGCGGCCGTCGTGGTCATGGCGTTCGACGAGGCCGGTCAAGCCGATACCTACGAACGCAAGACCGCGATCGCCGCACGCGCCTACGACATTCTGGTCAATCGCATCGGCTTTCCGCCCCAGGACATCATCTTCGATCCGAATA
Organism: uncultured Alphaproteobacteria bacterium; assembly: GCA_963850245.1. Classification (GTDB taxonomy): domain Bacteria; phylum Pseudomonadota; class Alphaproteobacteria; order Rhizobiales; family Xanthobacteraceae; genus BOG-931. The sequence goes on from CAWKLA010000014.1 coordinate 442,597, forward strand.
TCTTTGCGCTCGCGACTGGCATGGAGGAGCACAACGGCTACGGCGTTGCGTTTATCGAAGCCGCGCGCTGGATCAGGGCGAACCTGCCGCACGCACACGTCTCCGGCGGCGTGTCTAACCTGTCGTTCTCGTTCCGTGGCAATGAGCACATGCGCGAGGCGATGCACGCGGTGTTCCTCACCCACGCCATCGCTGCCGGCATGGACATGGGCATCGTCAATGCCGGGCAGATCGCGGTCTACGACGACCTCGATCCGGAACTACGCGAGGCGTGCGAGGACGTCGTCCTCAACCGCCGCACGGATGGCGCGGAGCGGCTCCTCGCGCTGGCCGAGCGGCACCGCGGCCAGGGCAAGGAGAAAAAAGAGGCCGACGTCGCCTGGCGCGAATGGCCGGTCGAGAAACGGCTGACCCACGCCCTCGTTCGCGGCATCACCGATCATATCGAGGCCGACGTCGAGGAAGCCCGGCTCAAGGCGCCCCGCCCGCTCGCCGTCATCGAAGGCCCGCTGATGGACGGCATGAACGTGGTCGGCGACCTGTTCGGCTCGGGCCGGATGTTCCTGCCGCAAGTGGTCAAGTCGGCGCGGGTGATGAAGCAGGCGGTCGCGCACCTTCTGCCGTACATGGAACAGCAAAAGGACGGCCGCACCCATTCGTCGTCCAACGGCAAGATCGTGCTGGCGACGGTCAAGGGCGACGTGCACGATATCGGCAAGAACATCGTCGGCGTCGTCCTTGCCTGCAACAATTACGAGGTTGTCGATCTCGGCGTCATGGTGCCGGCCGACAAAATCCTCCAGACGGCGGCCGCCGAAAAGGCGGACATCGTCGGACTTTCCGGCCTTATCACTCCCTCGCTCGACGAGATGTGCCACGTCGCGGCGGAGATGGAGCGGCAGGGATTCGATGTGCCGCTCCTGATCGGCGGCGCGACGACGAGCCGCGTGCACACGGCGGTGAAAATTCATCCCAACTACCGCCGCGGCCAGGCGGTCTACGTCAATGACGCGAGCCGCGCTGTCGGCGTGGTTTCTTCGCTGCTCTCTCCGGAAACACGGGCGCGCAGCATCGGCGACGTTCGCGACGAATATGCTCGCGTCGCCGCAGCGCACGCGCGCGCCGAGGAAGGCAAGCACCGCCTGCCGCTCGCCGATGCCCGCGCCAACGCCTTGCGTCTCGACTGGTCGGGGACTTACACGCCACCGGCGCCCCGTCTGCTCGGCACACATCTGCTGGCGGACATCCCGCTCGCCGAGCTCGTTGACTTCATCGACTGGACGCCGTTCTTCGCCACGTGGGAACTGAAGGGCAAGTACCCGGCCCTGCTCGACGATCCTCAAGCCGGCGAAGCCGCGCGCAGCCTGTTCGCCGACGCCCAGGAAATGTTGCAGCGTGCGGTGGCGGAGCGCTGGTTTCGCGCCAACGCCGTTATCGGTCTCTGGCCGGCCAACGGCGAACGCGACGATATCCTGATTTTCGCCGACGAGGCGCGCCACACGCCGCTCGCCACGCTGCACACGCTGCGCCAGCAATTGCCGCGCCGCGAGGACCGCGCCAACGTCGCGCTTGCCGATTTCGTTGCGCCCCGGCTGAGCGGGCTTGCCGACTATATCGGCGCGTTCGCCGTAACGACGGGGATCGGCGAGGATGCCCTCGCCGACCGCTTCAAACACGCCAACGACGACTATTCCGCAATCATGGCCAAGGCGCTCGCCGACCGGCTTGCCGAAGCGCTCGCGGAGCAGCTGCACCAGCGGGTGCGCAAGGAATTCTGGGGCTACGCACCGGACGAGGATCTGAACGCCGCCGCGCTGATCGCCGAGGACTATCGTGGCATCCGCCCCGCCCCCGGCTATCCGGCACAGCCCGATCACACCGAAAAAGCGACGCTGTTCAGCCTGCTCGACGGCGAGCGGCAGATCGGCGTGCGGCTGACCGAGAGCTTCGCCATGTGGCCGGGCGCTTCCGTGTGCGGCGTCTATTTCAGCCACCCCGACAGTTATTATTTCGGCGTCGGCCGGATCGAGCGCGACCAGGCCGAGGACTATGCAAAGCGCAAGGGCTGGACGATCGCGGCGGCCGAGAAATGGCTGGCGCCAATTTTGAATTACGATCCTCTCGCCGCGGCACGCAGCGCCGCGGAGTGATGGCGCAAAAACAAAAGCTCCGAAGCGAACCATCGCTCCGGAGCTTTCTATTTGCGAGCGCGGCTTTGATGCCGCGGTCCTTGATGGTTTCTGGCGTCTGTGCGCTGAGCGGTTTGAACGCGATCCTGATCGGAAAAACCGGAAACGACTTTTCCGGACGATGTTCGAGAAACTCAGAAGGCCCCCAGCAAGATCGCGCCAACAAAAACAAACGCAGCGCAAACGGCCAGCATGTTGAGCTTCATCGCGATGTCCACGCGTCGCACCTCCATCATCATTGTCGCCAGCAGCGTATCAGAAAGCCGCAACTGAAAGAAGCGAAACGATTGCTGCACCGCCGCACGAATTTGTGCAGCACACATTTGCCTCCGGAACTCGACAACAACCGCATGAGATTTGATGGAAATTTTCAATATCTCCGCCACGTGACAAGATGTTTCGGAAAATTGATAGCGTGCTCCAAACGAGCCGAAACGGCTCAAGCGCCATCGTCCTCGATCCACGCGATAAGGCGCAACGTTATCCGGCGCACGAACGGCAACACCACAAAGCCGGTCACGGCCGCCACCGGCCAACCGACCACGAACGCCGAAAGCCAGCGCAGGAAGAAGTCGCCCCGAGGTCCGATGTTGACGAAGGTCACGGCGGCGCTCGCCACGAAGACGATGACCATCGTTGCGAGAACGGGAAACACGTATCTCTCCTTGCCCTGCATCTTGCCGCCCTCCCCCCGCGTTCGCGCTTTCGCGTAGCAAACAACGCGACCAAATATGGCTTCGCCGCGGCATGGTTAACACACACCTTCGGCTGCGAAAACACGAGATCATTGAGCAGTCCTTAACGGAAATCCTCGCATTGTCTGCGCATGTCGCGTGGCGTTCAGTTTTATTTGTTTGGGTTCCTCGCCGCTGCCGTGTTGATCGCGGTCGCCGGCTGCAGCCACAATTTCTATGGCGGCGAACGCGAGGCGTGGCGGCACGACGCAGAGGTCGCGTGCATGAATTCCGGCGCCGTGAAAGAGAGTCCGGAACGGGTGCGCATATCGGCGATCACCGGACCGGGCATATGCGGCGCGGATTTTCCCATCAGGATCTCGGCGTTGGGTGAAAGCGGACCGCTCGGTTATGACGACGAGCCGTTGCGCCCGCCCGGGTCGATTCCCGACGGTTCGGCGCCGAAACATTGGCCACTGGGGCAGTCGAACGCCCTGCCGCCGCCGCAAGCCCCGCCCCCACCCGCGCCGGCGCGGCCCTTGCCGGCGACTGCGGTTCAGTCTGCTCCGTTGCACACGGCTTCCACGCAGCCCGGCCGGCCGATGTCGCTCTACGCTCCCGGCATCCCGGAGCCCGGCGAGGATGACGCCGCTTTTGAGCCGGCGCCGCTGCAGCCCTACGGCGGCGGGCCGGCCGGCCGTCTTCCCATGCCGCTGCCCCAGGAAGGCCCGGCGCAGGTTTACACGCCACGTCCTTCACCGGCGCCGCCCGGCACCGAGGAGCACGTGCCGCTTGGCTGGCCGCGCGATCCGACGGTCACCGCTTCCGTCGGACCGGTCGAAGTGAAGCCGCCGGCGACGCTGGCCTGCCCGCTCGTTTCCGCGCTCGATCAATGGATCGCGGCGGCGGTGCAGCCGGCCGCGCTGCACTGGTTTCGGCAGCCGGTCGTCGAGATCAAGCAGATATCGGCCTATTCATGCCGCGGCATGAACGGCAATCCGAACGCACACATCTCCGAGCATGCCTTCGGCAATGCGCTCGACATCGCCGAGTTCGTCCTCGCCGACGGCCACAGGATCACCGTGCAATACGGCTGGCACGGCAGTCCCGAAGAGCAGGCATTTCTGCACGACGTGCAGCTCGCCGCCTGCCAGGAATTCACCACCGTGTTGGCGCCCGGTGCGAACGTCTATCACTACAATCACATTCATGTCGATTTGATGCGGCGATCGAGCGGCCGTCGCATCTGCGAGCCGGCGGCGATCCCCGGCGAAGTTGTCGCCGAACGGGCGCGAGGGCGCTACGCCACGCAGCATTACGGCGATCCGGCGAGCACCGGCTCGATCAAAAGGGCGATCAAGCGCGCGCTCGGCTATTCCGGCGAGGACGACGACCGGCTGCCGCTCGCCGTGCCGGGCGACGATTAGCAAACGTCCACCGGCTGTGACGATCTCGCGGCCCCTCATTTGAAACACGACCGTAAGCCGTTACGATGGACTGCGTGAGTTTGTCCGTCGGAGGACTTCAGTGAGCCGTCTGAGAGTCATTGCGCTGATCGCTTGCGCGGCCGGAGCTTGGCCGCTTGCCGCGAAGGCGCAGCATTCGCCCTCGGCGCGGCCTTGCGGATGGATCGGCGTTCAGGTCAGTCCGATGACAAGAGCGTTTGGCAACAGCCTCGGTATGACCGAGCTTTATGGCGGCATCTTCAAGCAGCCCCAGCCCGGCAGCCCCGCCGCACACGCCAGGATCCAGTCGGGCGATGTGATCACCGCCATCAACGGCACGCCGCTTCGGAATTCGAGCGACTTCGCGCCGGCCATTTCGGCGATGGCGCCGCGCACGGTTGTTCATTTCACCACGTACCGTGACGGAGTGTTGAACGTGGTCTCGGCGACGCTTGGCTCTTCGCCGTGCCACCACCACCCGGGCGAACGCTGACGCGGACGCCACTTTTTCGAAGCCGGTTGATCTCGATCAATTATCGGATGCGACCGGTTGTGCAAAGTGAAAGTGTTTTTGCGCTCTGAGATGATCGGCGATCCACGATCCGGATCAATGGGTGGCACGCCATGTCCGTAAAAAGCATTCTCTTCACGATCATGATCATCGTTCTGGCGATCGTGGTCTTCGTTGACTGGACGGCCTGGAACGCCAATCAGATCGGCTGGGCGCACGTCGCCGGGTTGGGTGCCAGTGTTCTGATACTTATTCTGATCTGGCTTTGGCCGGGAAACTGGCAGCCGACCAAGCCGCCGAATTGAATAAACGGACCATTGCAGGGCCGCGCGCCGTTGCCTGCGGGGTTCACGAAATACTTCCGCGGAAACTTTCAAAAACTTGGGAACCTAGTTCCCCTTCGCCGCCTGCATATGGGCGAGCAGCGCCGCAGTCGGCCAGCAATCGAGCTTGAGGCCGTTGCGTTTCTGATAATCGCCGAGCGCGGCGCGCGTCTTCATCCCCGCCTTGCCGTCAATCTTGTCGTGATAGTAGCCGCCGGCGGTGAGAATTTCCTGCATGCGGTCGAGATCGCGGGTGGGAAGCTGCGCCACCTTGCCCCACGGCGTTTCGAACGGTTTCGGATCGACAATGCGGTCGCTGAGGTGACCAACGAACAGGACGTAGAGGTCGGAGAAATTGTATTCCTTGATCACGAAGTAATTCTTCGTGGCGAGGAATGACGGTCCATAGAGGCCCGACGGCTGCAGCAGCGACGCCGTTTCGGCGCGCTCCGCAGCCGACAGTTCACGACCATACGCCGGCACGAAGCCGTTTTTGAGCCAGTCCCCGATCGGGTGGATGTTTTCAGGAACGCCGGTCGTGCAGTCGACGTTCGCAGGCGCCCGCACCTCGTAAGCCCAGCGCAGACCGCGCTGCCAACCCTTATCGACAAGCTGTTTGGCCGCCGAAGCCAATGCGTCCGGCACCGAATGCCAGATATCGCGACGCCCGTCGCCGTCGAAATCGACGGCGTATTTGTAATATTCGGACGGCAGGAATTGCGTCAGGCCCATCGCACCCGCCCACGAACTCTTCATGTCGGCGAGTTTGACCGAGCCGTCTTGGAGCATCTTGAGCGCCAGCAGGAACTCGTCGCGGAATTTTTCCTTGCGCTTGCCGAGATAGGCCTGCGTCGCCAGCACGCGGATGGCGTTGTGCGGCAGCGTGTAGCGGCCGTAGTCGGTCTCACGCCCGAAGATCGCAAGCACGACGGTCGGATCGACGCCGTACTCGCGTTCGATGGCAGTCAGCGGGGCGCGATACTGATCGAACAGCTTGCGGCCTTGCGCGGCGAGCCGTTCGAACGTCGCTTCTTTCAGATAGTCCGCCGGCGTCTCGACGAATTCGGGTTGTCCCGGCCCCGCATGCGGCGGCCGCCCGGGTATCACTAGTTCGGGAAGCGACAGATCGGGTTCCAGGCCGCGTGTCGCCATGTCGAAGGTGGCGCGCGACACGCCGAGCTGCTGCGCCTGGGGCCACAGCGATTGCAGCCAAGCGTCGAATGCCGCGTCGGCGGCGTAGCCGCCGCGGACGCAGACGATGCCGCTCAACAGGGCGGCGCACACCATGCCAAGGACGATTCTCATCGCCCCGGAATGTCACCGTCGACGGCAGAAAGCAATCCACTGTGACGGCGAATTCATGATGACATTATGCCGCCTGTCGCGGCGGTGGCGCCGTCTTCTGAAAGCTCGGACGCGCGGCAAGGCGGTCGAAATAGCCCGAAAGCGACTTCGCCGCCGCAATCGCCCGGCCGGATTCGGGAAAATTCTTCAGATACGCCAATATCGGCATCACGTTGATGTCCGCCAACGTGAAGCTGTCGCCGGCAAGGTAGCCGCCTTTGGCGACGGTGCGGTCGAGCAGTTCGATCTCGCTTTCGACGGCGGGCACTACCGCATCGATGACCTTGCGGTCAGGCGTACCATCGCTGGTCTTCGGAAAGATATAGCTGAGCAGATAGGTACGGACCAGCGTGCCGTCCATCTTGGTGTTCACCAGCGACACCCATTGTTCCGTGAGCGCCGCGCGGCGTGGCTCGGTCGGGATCAGTTTCGGGCCGGGAAAGCTGAGATCGAGGTAAGTTGCGATCGCCTTCAACTCGCACAATTCGAAATCGCCGTGGCGCATCACCGGCACCTTCCCGAAGGGATGGATTGCCGAAACATCTGCCGAATGTGGCGTCGAATGTTTGAGGTCGTAAGGAATGGCCTTTTCCTCGCAGACCATGCACGCGACCCGCGTATAGGTCGACGGCGCCGGTCCCATGATTTCAACTTTTGGCATGGCTGCTCCTCCCGTTTGCGGTTTTTGCCGCGGGTTATGGCCGCATCTGATACTTAACCAATGAGTTAACTTTAGCAGCCGCCTCGATGCTGTCAAGCAGCGCGGGCGCCAGGGCTATCGCGTCGCCACGATGAACAAGCGTGGAAATCTCAACAGCACCTTGCCGTCGAAGCGCGGCTTGTAGGCCGCGGCGATCTTTTCCGAATAGGCCGCGAGAAATTGCTCGCGCGCTGCGGCCCCAAGCGGCGCCAGGTACGGCTGCAGCGCCGAGCCCTTGAACCATTCGACAATGGCTTGTGGCGTCGCCATTACGTGCTCGTAGATGCTGTGCCAGATGTCGATACGCGCGCAAGCCGGTTTGAGCAGATCGTAATAAACTTCAGGCGGCGGCAGATCGCCGCGCGCCGCGTCCCTGATCTCCGGGTTGTCAGCCCAGGGTCCGTTTGCCGCCACTTCACGCTGAAGGACGTGGGACGGCTCGCTTGTGTTGTCGGGCATCTGCACCGCGAGCACGCCGCCCGGCGCTAAAGTCTCAAGCAGTCGGCGCAGTACGTTCGGATGATCGGGTATCCACTGAAACGCCGCGTTGGCAAAGAGAAGATCGGCGCGCGGGTTCGGGGTCCAGTCGGCGATATCGGCCTCGATGAATGCGCATTGGGGCAGCCGCTCGCGCGCCTTTTGCAGCATGTCGGGCGACGAATCGACGCCGATGATCTCGGATTGCGGATAGCGCGCGACCAGAAGCTCGGTGGAGTTGCCGGGACCGCAACCGAGATCGACGGCGAGCCTTGGATTCTGCAACGGCACCTGCGCCAGCAGATCGCGCGGCGGCCGGGTGCGTTCATCCTCGAATTTCAGATACTGCCGCGCATCCCAGTCATTCATCGGCGCATCTTCCCCCTTCGCCGGCGCGCCCGGCCGAAATCTCATTCCGCGGGGGCGGCGTGCGGCGCGCCGAACTCGCCCGCCGCCGCTGCCTTCGAGCGATCAGCGCCGAGCAGCATATACACCGCGGGGACCACGAACAGCGTGAACAGCGTGCCGATGGAAAGGCCGGAAGCGATGACGAGACCCATCTGGAAGCGCGACACCGCGCCGGCGCCGGCTGCGGTAATCAGTGGCACTACGCCGAGCACCATGGCGGCGGTCGTCATCAGGATCGGTCGCAGCCGGATCGCGGCGGCTTGTTCGATCGCCTCGCGCTTCGAGCGTCCTTCCGCCTGAAGGTCGTTGGCGAACTGCACGATCAGGATGCCGTGCTTGCTGATCAGACCCATCAGCGTCACCAGACCGACCTCGGTGTAGATGTTGAGCGACGCGCCCCCGATGCCGACGCTGACGAAGATCAGCGCGCCGGCGATCGACATCGGGACCGATACCAGGATGATGACCGGATCGCGGAAGCTTTCGAACAAAGCTGCCAGCGCCAGAAAGATGATGATCAGCGCAAAGCCGAAGGTGGTGACGAACCCGCTGGTTTCCTGCACGTACTGACGGCTCAAGCCGCCATAGTCGACCGAGTAGTCGCGGGGCAGCGTGCGCGCCGCGAGACCTTGCAGGTAGGCGAGCGCGTCGCCCTGCGCGACGCCGGGCATGGCGACGCCCTGGATTGTCGCGCTGTTGAGCTGCTGGAAGTGGTTGAGCGACTCCGGAACCGTCTTGGTCGAAACCGTAGCGATCGTCGACAGCGGCACCAGCGTCCCGTCGGCGGCGCGAATATGATAGTCGAGCAATTGCCGCGGATTGAGCCGGAACCGCTGCTGCACCTGCGGGATGACTTTGTAGGAACGCCCGCTCATGCTGAAGTAGTTGACATAGCCGCCGCCAAGCATGGAAGCCAGCGCGCCGCCCACGTCGCTCATTTTCAGCCCGAGCTGCGCGGTCTTGTCGCGGTCGATGACGATGTTTGACTGCGGATTGTCGATCTTCAGATCGCAATCGAGAAAGATGAACATCCCGCTTTGCTGCGCCTCGCGCAGATAGTCCTGCGCGATACTGTACAACCGCTCGAACGGTTCGGTGGTTCCGATGACGAACTGAACGGGCAGACCGATGCTGCCCGGCAGCGGCGGCGGCTGGAAAACGACCACGCGCGATCCGGTGATCTTCGCCACCTCCTGCTGCACCATCGGCTGGAGCTTGTTGGAGGACGTCTGCCGCCGGTCCCAGGGTTTCAACGCCATGCCCGAAATGGACTGGCCCGGAACGTCGATCTGGAAGACGTGCTCCGTCTCCGGATGCTCGAAGAAGATCCGGAATATCTCATGCGCGTATAGCTGCCGTTGTTTGAGGGTGGCGTTCGGCGCCGAACTCGCCAGCGAGAGAAGAACGCCCTGGTCCTCCTGCGGCGCGAGTTCGGTGTGGGCGGAGGTGAACAGGAAATAGATGCTGCCCAGAACGAGCAGCGAAAACACCACCGTGACCGGCAGATAGTTCAGGCTCCCGTGCAGACGTCGCTCATAGGCGCCCTGCAGCCAATTGAACCCGCGGTCGATGTAGTAGGTGAGCTTCTCCTCCCAGCCACGGTGCAGCGGATCGTGCGCCTTGAGAAGGCGCGAACACAGCATGGGCGATAGCGTCAACGCCACGACACCGGAAACCGTCACCGCGCCGACCAGCGCGAACGCGAATTCCGCGAACAATGCGCCGGTAAGACCACCCTGGAAGCCGATCGGCACGTAGACCGCGGCCAGCACGACCGTCATCGCCACGATCGGCCAGCCGAGTTCGCGCGCGGCGGTTATCGCCGCGGGAACCGGCGCCATACCGTCTTCGAGATGGCGGTTGACGTTTTCGACGACAATAATGGCGTCGTCGACGACGAGACCGATCGCCAGCACCAGCGCCAGCAGCGTCAAGAGATTGATCGAATAGCCGAGCGCCAGCAGGATGACGAACGTGCCGACCAGCGACAACGGAATGGCGACGGTCGGAATCAGCGACGAGCGCACCGAGCCCAGGAAGATAAAGACGACAAGCGTGACGATGGCGAGCGCCTCGACCAAGCTGAGCACGACCTCGTAGATGGCGGCATTCACGAATTCGGTGGAGTTGTAGACGATCTCGCCGTTGAGGCCGCGCGGCAGCTGCGACTGGATATCAGGCCAGACGGCGCGCACGCCGTGCACGACCTGCAGCAGATTGGCGGCGGGCGCAACCTGCACGCCGATATAGACTGCCTGCTTGCCGTCGAATCCGACCTCGGATTCGTAATCCTCGGACCCGAGAAAGACGTTGGCGACATCCTGCAGGCGTACCACCGCTCCGTTCGACTGCTTGATGACGAGGTTGCGGAATTCGCTGGCCGAATGCAGCCCGGTCGATGCGGTCAGGTTGACCTGCACCATCTGACCCTTGGTCGTGCCTATGCCGGAGATGAAGTCATTGGCGGTGAGCGCCTGACTGACATCGGTCGCAGTCAGGCCGAACGCCGCGAGCTTCTGCGGATCGAGCCAGGCGCGCAGCGCGAACACCTTCTGGCCGAGCAATTCGGCCGTCTGCACGCCGGATATGGTCTGCAGCTTCGGCTGGACGACCCTGGTGAGATAATCCGTGATCTGGTTCGGCGCGAGCGTGTCGCTGTTGAACCCGAGATACATCGCGTCGATGGTCTGACCGACTTTGACGGTCAGGACCGGCTGTTGCGTTCCGGTCGGTAGCTGGTTGAGAACGGAATTGATCTTGGTGTTGATTTCCGTCAGCGCTTTGTCGGCGTCGTAGTTGAGCCGCAGATAGATCGTGATCGTGCTGGTGCTGCTCTGGCTGGTCGACGTCATGTAGTCGATGCCGTAGGCCTGCGCGATCGCGATTTCGAGCGGCGTGGTGATGAAGCCGGCCACAACGTCCGGATCGGCGCCGTAATAGGTCGTGGTGACGGTCACGATGGCGTTTTCGGTCCGCGGATATTGCAGCACCGGCAGCGCGTAATAGGCGCGCACGCCGAGCACCAGAATCAACAGGCTGATGACGGAGGCGAGGACCGGACGGCGGATGAAGATGTCGGTGAAATTCATGTCGCCCGCCTGTTATCGGTCAACCGGTACCGGTGCCGCGTCGGCAGTAGGCGTCACCGAATTGTCGATCAGGACGATCGAGCCGTTGTGCAGCTTGATCTGGCCGGCCGTCACGATCATGTCGCCCTCCTCGATGCCCTTGAGGATCGCGACCTGATCGCCGCGCGTCGGCCCGACGGTAACGAAGGTCTGGCGCGCGGTGAGCTGCGGCTTGCCCTCGGCGTCCTTGCCCTTGCTCTCCACGACGAAGACCGTATCGCCGTACGGATTGTAGGTGATCGCGGTCTGCGGCAGCGTCACGAAGGTTTTCGGCGTTCCGGTCCTGATATCGACGGTCGCGTACATTCCCGGCAACAGCTTGTGGTCGGCGTTTTTCAGCGTGGCGCGGATCTGGACATTGCGATTGCCGACATCGACCTTCGGGTTGATCGCCGATATTTCGCCGGTGAAGGTCTTGTCCTTGAAAGCGTCCACCTTCACCGCAATAGGCTGGCCGAGTTGGACCTGATCGACGGACTGCTGCGGCACGAAGAAGTCGACAAAGATCGGATCGAGCGCCTGGAGCGTCACGATCACGGTGCCGGGCCCGAGATACTGCCCGAGATCGACGGCGCGGATGCCGAGGTGCCCGGAAAATGGCGCGCGCAGCAGCTTCTTGTCGATAATGGCCTGTTGTTGCGCGACCTGCGCCTTGGCGTTCTTCAGGTTTGCGGCGTCGGTATCGATCGTTGCCTGGCTGACCGCCTGCATCTTGAACTGCTTCTGGTCGCGCTCGTAGGTGATGTCGCTCAATTCGGCCATCGCCTGGAGCGAGTTGAGCCGCGCGACATCGTCGGCGGTGCGGAGCTTGAGAAGCTGCGCGCCCTCGGTGACGTCGTCTCCCGAATTGAACGAGATCGATTCAACTACGCCAGAGACTTCCAGCGACAAATCGGCGCCCTTTACGGCACGCAACGAGCCGATCGCCTCGATCGTCGATTGCCATTCGCTGGTCGCGGCCTTGGCCGCCGAGATGGTCTGCGGCGGGTTGCTCAAGGCGCTGATGAATTTCTTGATCATGACCGTCTTGAACGCCTGGAACCCGAAGATTCCGCCGAACACGACGCCAACGGCAACGAGCATGATCACCATGCGTTTGATCATTTGCCTTGCTCCATGGGTACCGGCGGCGGCCGATCGCTCGCTGCCTGTACGATTTGCGGCTCCGGGCTGTACGGATCGGGCAGCACGTCGATTCTGTTCCACCAGCCGCCGCCTAGCGCCGCGAACAGCGCGGCCGTATCGGCGAAGCGCGCCGCCTGCGCCTGCACGAGCGCCAACAGGGCCTGCTGATAGGTGCGCTGTGCGTTCAGCAGAATGATGTAGGTGACGGCGCCGAGCCGATATTGGCCGGTCGTAAGATTGAAGGTTTCGGACGCCGCGCGCACGGCGCGCTGCTGGGCCTTCAGAGTGGCGGCGTCGAACTGCAACGCCTGCAGCGCGTCGGCAACGTTCTTGAACGCCGTCAGCACGGTACTGCGGTATTGCGCGTCGGCCACTTCGTAGGCGGCTCGCGCCGCGCGTTCCTGATGCATCAACGTAAAGCCGTGAAAGATGGGCTGGGCACCGGCCGCACCGAGAGTCCAGATCGCGGTGCCGGGGCCGAACAACGTCGCAGCCGTCAGGGCCGCGCTGCCGTATGACGCCGTGAGGTTTAATTGCGGCAGCCTGTTGGCGACGGCGACGCCGACCTGGGCGCTGGCCTGATGCAATTGCGCCTGTGCGGCACGGATATCAGGCCGCTGTTCCACAAGTTGCGACGGCAGGCTCACCGGCACGTGGGTCGGCAGGTGAAATGACGCGAGCGTCAGATGGTCGCGGTGCGCCTCGTTCGGGAAGCGGCCGACCAGGGCCAGCAAGAGGTTGTGCTGCTGTTCGAGTTGCTTCTGCAGCGGTGGCAACGTCGCTTCCGTGGTCGCCACCTCGGATTCCTGCGTTAGGACATCGGCGCGATTGGCCGCGCCCGCCTCGAACTGATGGCGCACGACGGCAAGCTGGTCGGTCTCCGCCTTGATGATTTCCTGCGTCGCCGCGATCTGACCGCGGAGCGAGGCCTCCTGCACGGCGGCGGTGACGACATTCGCGGTGAGTGTGAGGTATGCCGCTTCAAGCTCGAAGCGCTGGTACTCGGCGAGCGCGGCATTTGCCTCGATCTGGCGACGCTGGCCGCCGAAAACGTCAGGCGCGTACGAGACGTTCACCGTGGCCTGATAGAGGGTGAAGACCTGCGGCGAACCCGATTGGCCGAATTCCGCGGGCGAGAATTGCTGGGGCGAGACGGAGGCGTTGCCGTCGACCGACGGCAACAGCTTGCCGCCCGAGGCATAGAGCGTCTCTTTCGCCTGCCACAAAGTGGCCTGCGCCGCCTGCAATGTCGGGCTGGCATGAAGCGCTTCAGCGATCAGGGCGTCGATCTCGCTCGAATGGAACACCTTCCACCACTCGGCTGGAATATCGCGGCCGATGCCGAAGTGCTGCGCCTCGCCAGCGGCGACGTTGGCCGAAACGGTGGTCGCGGGCGTGCCGCGGGTGTAACCGCTTACCGGCGGCGCTGGCGGTACCGCGAAATCGGGGCCCACCGCGCAAGCCCCCAAAATCGCGAGTGCCGGCGCCAAAGCGGTGAGCTTCGGCGCAAAATAGCCGAAAGAAGCCAGATACTTGGCTTCGCGCGCGCGCACCTTCCGGCGATGACGCCGGGATCGACCCACCCTGTACCGCACTGCACCACACCCCTTAACGAAGTGTAGACTAGTTATTTACTATCCGGTTAGTCAATAACGTCGTATGGTTGCTCGGGAGGGATGGGACATCTCATGGCCGACGCGTTCGCTGCGCGAATTGAAACGAGGCGCCGCCGCAAGGCCGAGCGCCCGCAGGAAATTCTCGAGGCTGCCTTTACCGAGTTCGCGCGCAACGGTTACGCGCTGACCACGCTCGATCAGATCGCCGAGCGCGCCGGCGTGACCAAAGGCACGATCTACGTCTACTTCGAGAACAAGGAACATCTTTTCATATCGATGGTGCGCGATCTCATGAAGGTCACGCTCGACGTCGTGAACGAGATGTTCGAACGTCACGATGGCTCGACGGCCGATCTGCTGCGTGCGCAGTTCAGCTTCATCTACCAGCACATCGTCGAAGACCGCCGCCGCCGCGAAGTGGTGCGCATGCTGATCGCGGAGGCCTCGCGGTTTCCGGCCCTCACGGATCGTTATCAGCAGGAAATCCAGCGTCCCTGCGTGGATTTGCTGACGCAAGCGATCCAGCGCGGCGTCGATCGCGGCGAGATTCGCCCTTCCGCGGTGACCGAGTGCCCGCTGGTCATTATCGCGCCGATCGCGCTCGTCGATGTCTGGTTGATGATGTTCGACGAACGCTACCCGCTCGACCTGAAAAAGTATTTCGACGCGCACATCGAGCTGGTGCTCAACGGTCTGCTCGCAAAGCGCTAGCGCGTGGTCGATTTAGATTGAATCGATTGAGACCGTGGAAAATCCGCAAATAGCCGCACTCTGTCGCGGCCAAAAAAGAAACCGCCCGATCGGGCGGTTTCCAGAAGTCCGTTTGATTTTGCGATCGGTTAGGCAGCCTGGAGGTTGTCCACCGCGATCTTGCCGGTGCGGCGATCTTCCTGCGTATCGAAGGAGACCTTCTGCCCTTCGACAAGTCCGCGTATTCCGGCGCGCTCGAGTGCAGTGGCGTGGACGAACACGTCCTTACCGCCGTCATCCGGTTGAATAAAACCGAAGCCCTTCTGACTATTGTAAAACTTCACGGTACCTGAATTCATAACGACATCCTTTTGCTGTGCCTAGACGCACATGAGCCCAAAGCCCGCGGCCAAGACGCGTGAACACGCAGTCTGCCGCACGATCTTTCGATGTTTGGAGGGTCTGAACGTGCGCCTCGCATCAGCGAAGGCGAAACGGCCCGATTGTCCGGCCAAATGTCGACCTAGGACAAATAGGCAATAACGGAGTGGTTTACAAGGCGACCTCACCGAAAACGCCGCGGGCAAGCGAATTACGACTGAGCGCGCAGTTCGCGGAAGCTGATAAGACGCTGCGCGGCTTCATCCCAAAGCACCAGGCGCACGCACGCCAGACTCTGACCAAGCGTCAGCCGGCCGATATTCGCCAAATCGGGATGATGGCGCAGCGCACGCGGCAATCGATAGAACGGAATTCGGCTGGAGAGGTGGTGGATGTGGTGAACGCCGATATTTGCCGTGAACCAGCGCAGGATGAGCGGAAGATCGTAGTGTGAACTGCCGTGAAGCGCGGCCTCGTGCATGCTCCAAACCCGCTCGTGAGCCCAAAATGTGTCCTCGAATTGGTGCTGGACATAGAACAGCCAGACACCAAGCGAGGCCCCGATCAGGGTGATCGGCAAATGCACCAGTAGAAACGGCACGACGCCTACGGTCCACATCCCGATCACTACCAAGAAGCCGATAGCCAAGTTCGTTATCATCGTGCTCAGCCAGGGCCGCCAACCGCCGCGCATGAGTCCGATCGGCAAGCGGTACTGCAGGAAAAAGAGATAGGCCGGGCCGAGGCCGAACATCACCACGGGGTGCCGGTAAATGCGATAACGCACACGCCCCCAGCGTGACAGAGCCTGGTACTCGTCGACCGTGAGTGTATCGATGTCGCCCATGCCTCGCTTATCGAGATTGCCCGAGGTCGCATGATGGACGGCATGAGTCCGACGCCAGAAATCATAGGGCGTCAGTGTCAACACGCTCAGGACACGCCCGACCCAATCGTTGACGAACCGATGCCGGAAGAAGGCGCCATGACCGCAATCGTGCTGTATCATGAAAAGGCGAACCAGAAGACCCGCGGCAGGCACGGCCATGATCAAATAAAATCCGTATCCGATTTTGAGCGCGAACCACATCAACAGCCACAACAGAACAAACGGCACGATCGTGACAAGAAGTTCGATCGCACTGCGTCCGAAGCTGGGTTCGCGGTAGTGGGCGAGGTCTTGCGCCAGAACACGTGCCGCCGCTTCGGCGGTTGCAGCATTAAAACGTCGGTCGGCGCTTTGCGCATCGATGCGAAGCATTCATCGGTCTTCTTGTTAAGGAAGTGCCATCGAGCCGCCGCAGAAATATCCGGCCGCAGGCGCTTTTCTTCAGATGAGAATGGGCGGCTTCGTCCTTGCGCTTGGAAGAGATGCGACAACGAAGAGAAGCGTCCGTTTTCGCCGGGTTATCCGCCGCAAATTCAATTTACACGCAGCTCTCTGGCAGGTCCACACACAAAGGAACCGCTGCTTTCTCTCTACGCTATACTAGTATCGCGTCATTTTAGACTTATATAGGGCTAGCGAGGAATGACGGCGGCGAAAGCCGCTGCCGCCATTCGCTCAAAATAGAAAATTCAAAGCGAGGCATCGGTGCCGGCGCCGCCCGCCGAGAGGCGCGCATGAGGTAATCGCCGGAAAACGTAAAGAGTAAAGGAGCCCCAGCCATGAGCGGATTTGATTACGAAGCCGCGGCCGAGTTTTTCCCGACGCGTAGACGAGTGCCGAGGCGTCAACCACTTTCCTATAAGCGGTTTGCCAAGGCGGCTCAGGCCATCAAATTCGCTATGGAGGACCTTGCACCCGAACTTCTGGTCGGCGCGTTTCTAGAAGTGGATGAGCAGAGGTACAGCGGTGACGATATCCGCCGCCTCTACGAAAGCGCGGCGTATCCCCTGACGCGGCGGACACAGCAGTGACGGACAGGACGATCGAGCTCGATCGGCACCGCGGGATGGCGGCCCAGAAGGCCACCGAGTTGCGTCGGCTTCTGACCAGCGTCGAAGCCAATGAAAAAGAGTTGCGCCTTCGCCAGGATGAATTGGAAACCCAGCTCCTCGCAGCGCCGGCAGCGAATTGGCATGAGGCCGCCGACAAGGCGCGCTATCTCTTGAATTTGTTTGCGGCTACCCTGTCCGCGAAGGATCCGCGGCGGCAGCAGCTCATTGCCGCGGTGCTCGCCGACTTCAAACGGCTTTCAGGCGAAAACTAGCGGCCGCTCGATCTATACAATCGAGTCCGGTTCACGCCGACAACAGGGAGGACGAGATGGCCAAGGGTCAGATGCGAAGCAACCGCGAAAAGAAAAAGCCAAAGGCGGACAAGAACAAGAAAAAAGAGGCCCCGCCGGCCGGATTTAACCTGTCGCGGATCGCCGAAGGCACGATGGTCGGCAGCGGCAAAAAATCGCGTTAAAAGTCGGCCTCTGCCAGGTCATAGGACCCTTTACGGCCCCGTGCGTAAGCCTTGATCGCCGCCGCCTGGATCAGCTTCCGATGGCTATCGAAAGCGCGGAGGAACCCGGCCTCGTCGCGCTCCACGTCGGGCTGGATTCGTTGAAGTGCATCCGCGCTGACATAAAATGACCACTCCATGGCGCTGTCGTGCCCCCAAAACCGCACGGCACGCCGCCCTGGATCAAAAAACCGGCTCTGATTAGGAAAATTGAGCATTTAGGTTTATTTCGCCCGCCGGTTTTTCAATCGGCACTGGATATCCAGCATTTTCGCAGGCCTTCGGCATCCCGCGCCCACCAATAATTCTCTTCCGGATTGTGCCCGGAGGCGTTGAATGTTTTTAGATGTTTTTTCACCGCTGCGGTGGCCTCCTCGCGCGTGGAATAGCGTTGAACTCCGACCTGTGCCGCCGCGTCCGATGCCGCGCCCTTAAGCTCAAGAATCTTGAACATTGGCCATTCCCAAGATGATCAGTCGAATTTCAGTTTTGCCGATAGAATGAGGTCGCCCTCCCCAACGATACGCTCGTGGGTCTCGCTCTTGCTTTTTATCCGGTACTGCGGATTTCCGCCCTCGGCCGGCCGCAGGCTGACGATTTCGTAATTTCCCCTGGCCGCGGAGCGGAAGGTCGATGGCAGGAGATCAACGGACTGCCCGACCCTGTATTTGTGCACGAGGTCCGTCATGGGAGGCTCCTTTTCACCAAAAAATGCGCAACCAGTCGAAATCTTATCACCCTTTGGCTGCGTCCGCAGTTTTCTTTCGGACTCGCCATAGCTGGAAGCCGGAATCGTTGATGGCGGTTTCGATCGCTTCGCGCGAAAGCTTGTGTGGTGGATCGTTGTCGGGAGCGATTGAGCCCACCACGCGCCAAGGCTTGAATTGAGTCGGCAGGCGGCTGCCGACCAAATCGCCACAGAACGCCCTCAGATCCGGGCTCGCCTCGGATTTAAAGATGAAAATTCGCATTGTCTTCCCCTGCTCGCCGCCGACAATGCCAATTTGGCTAGACACGGCGGATCACCGCCGGCGGAATTGCGTGCGCTGCGGCGGACGGTTGGCCGAAGCCGGCCGTTCGTCCTTGTGCCGGAAGATCAGCCGGCCTTTTTCCAGGTCGTAAGGCGATACTTCCACGGTGACACGATCGCCGGCCAGCGTCTTGATCCGGTTCTTTTTCATCCTGCCGGCGGTGTATGCGACGAGCTCGTGACCGTTATCGAGCTGCACGCGGTAGCGAGCGTCGGGCAATATCTCGAGAACGAGTCCCTCGAATTGCAGAAGTTCTTCTTTCGGCACGTTAAGACCCTTTTGAATGAATCGCGCGGCCTGAAGCGTGTCGCGTCTGATCGCCCGCATCCGGCGCCTGACGCTGGAGGAAATTAACGGACGCGATCCCGCCTCGGGCGTCGCCTGACCGACCTTCCTTCGCCGCGTGATGGCGCTGCTGCTGGCCACGTCCGCCGTTGCCGCGGCGGTTTTGGCGGTGCGGCTTCGACGCATGCGGGCGCGGCCCGTTCGCGGCCGGCGCTTCGGCGCGATGCGGATGCGCGCGAAGATCGGTTACGGGAATGGATAGACGAATGAGCTTCTCGATGTCGCGAACCAGCGTCAGTTCATCGCCATCGCACAACGAAATTGCGATGCCCTCCGCACCGGCACGCGCCGTGCGGCCGATGCGATGCACGTAGGTTTCAGGCACGTCCGGCAGGTCGAAATTCACGACATGGCTTATGCCGTCGACGTCGATGCCGCGTGCGGCAATGTCGGTGGCGACAAGCGTCCTGATAGCGCCCTTGCGAAATGCCGCGAGCACGCGCTCGCGCTGCCCCTGCGACTTGTTGCCGTGGATCGCTTCGGCGGCGATGCCGGCACGCACCAGCCCGCGCACGACCTTGTCGGCGCCATGCTTGGTCCGGGTGAAGATCAGCGCGCGGTCGATCGACTTGTCGCGGAGCACGTCGACCAGCACACCGGCTTTCGCCGCACGGTCGACACGGATCAAACGCTGATCGATCCGTTCCGCCGTCGTCGCCACCGGCGTGACGGCTACCTTGACCGGATCGCGCAGCATCTGCGCCGCGAGATCGGCAATGGCGCGCGGCATCGTCGCCGAAAACATCAGCGTCTGGCGGTTGGTCGGAAGCTTGGCGACGATCTTTCGGATGTCGTGAATGAAGCCCATGTCGAGCATCCGGTCGGCTTCATCGAGCACCAGATACTCGACCTCGCCGAGACGAAGCGCATTGCCCTGCACGAGATCGAGCAGACGGCCGGGCGTAGCGACCAGAATATCGACGCCGTCGCCAAGCGCGCGGACCTGCTTTCCCATCGGCACACCGCCGATGGTGAGCGCCGCGCTGAGCCGGAGATGGCGGCCGTAAGCGCGAAAACTGTCGAGGATCTGACCGGACAATTCGCGCGTCGGGCTCAACACCAGCACGCGGCAGCTCTTGCGCACGCGCGGCCGTGGATTGGCGGCGAGTTGATGCAGGATCGGTAGCGCAAAGGCCGCGGTCTTGCCGGTTCCGGTCTGGGCTATTCCGATGACATCGCGACCCGACATAACGGTCGGAATGGTCTGCGCTTGGATGGGGGTCGGCGTAAGGTATTTTTCTTCGGTGAGGGCACGCGTGATCGCGTCATTAAGTCCAAAGTCGTGAAAATTGGTCAACGAAAGTGCTTTCTATGTGCGCGCTGGCACGGCCGGGGGCGGAGCCGCCGGCCTGCATGCGGGTGAAACGGGACACCCCGCGCGATCTGGGTTGTCAGTGACAAGGGTTGTTAAGGAGCGAGCCAGAAGCCGTTTTGCCGGTGTTCCGAACACGCAACTCGCCGCGAGCCAAAAGGCCGCGCCCGCTATATGGCCCATAGATGTGTTCAATTCAAGGCCCGGTTTTGGACCGACGCCTCTGGCGTCCAGCTAACAAAAACTAACGCTTGCCGGCAGCCTTGCCAGCGACCTCGAGCTTTTTGTCCGCTGCTTCCTTCGCCAATCGGAGCGCCTTGAGCCGCTCGGTCTTTTCACGAACCAATTTGCTGTTGGCGACATATTCCATCATCGCCTTGGCGCCGTCCTTGGCGCGCTCTTCCTTCTTGAAACTTGCGTCGGCACGCGACCGGGCCTGGCCCGATTGGGTTTCACCGGATCTGGTCGGCAATGTCGTCTCCTTCAGGCAAACAATGCTGGTATGCGGGGTAATCTGGGCTCATCGCGAGCCAGGAGAACAATATGGGTATTCCTTGGCGAAATTGTAAGTCGCGCCGTCGTCGCCTCGAGGCGGCGATCCAGGCGGCCGATAAGCAAAAACGCCGTGTTATTTGAGCTGGGTCGAAATCGAGCTGAAAGTTGACTTGAGTTTCGTGCCGAGGTTCGACACGACGGCAATGATCGCCAGCGAAATGCCGGCCGCGATCAATCCATACTCGATCGCCGTAGCTGCGGATTCGTCTTTCAAAAAACGAACGATGAGATTTTTCATCTGCGGCCCACCGGGGGTTGCGCGTTGCTTTCGCGCGTGGACAATTCCGGCAAGCCGGGTTTTTGTTCGCCCCGCCATATGGCGCACAACCGATTAACAATTACTGACAAAATTGAAGGATCGGACGTCGGGCCCGCCCACGAGGGTTACCATGTGGTGAACGGGAACCGGGCCGCGTCGGCACCCGGCAAATAATGCCCGGTGACAAACGTTTCAGCGTGAGAATTTTTTGTATTTGATCCGCTGCGGCACGATTAAATCGGTGCCGAGCCGCCGCATCTTGTCCTGCTCATAGTCCTGGAAATTTCCCTCGAACCATTCCACGCGGCTTTCCCCTTCGAAGGCGAGGATGTGCGTGGCGATGCGGTCGAGGAACCAGCGATCGTGGCTGATGATCACGGCGCAACCGGCGAAATCCTCGAGCGCTTCTTCCAGCGCGCGCAGCGTGTCGACGTCGAGATCGTTGGTCGGTTCGTCGAGCAACAAAACGTTGGCGCCGGATTTGAGCATCTTGGCGAGATGAACGCGATTGCGCTCACCGCCGGAAAGCTGGCCGACTTTCTTCTGCTGGTCGGCACCCTTGAAATTGAATGCCGCGCAATAGGCGCGGGAATTCACCTCGCGCTTGCCGAGCATGAGCTGATCGAGCCCGCCGGAGATTTCCTCCCACACCGACTTCTTGCCATCCAGCGAGTCGCGCGATTGATCGACATAGCCGAGATGCACGGATTCGCCGACCTTGATCGTGCCGGCGTCGGGCTTGTCCTGCGCGGTGATCATGCGGAACAGCGTGGTCTTGCCGGCGCCGTTCGGTCCGATGACGCCGACAATGCCGCCGGGCGGCAACTTGAATGAAAGATCGTCGATCAGGAGGTTTTCGCCGAAACCCTTTTTCAGACTCTCGAAATCGATGACGTTCTGTCCGAGCCGCTCGGCGACTGGAATGACGATCTGCGCGGTGTTGGTCTGTTTTTCGCCGGCTTTCTTGAGCAGTTCCTCATAGCGCTCGTAGCGCGCCTTCGACTTGGCCTGCCGGGCGCGCGGCGACGCAGAGATCCATTCCTGCTCACGCGCCAGCGTGCGCTGGCGTGTCTCTTCCTCGCGGCCTTCCTGTTGGAGCCGTTTCTGCTTCTGCGCGAGCCACGCCGAGTAGTTGCCTTCGTAGGGAATGCCGCGGCCGCGATCGAGCTCCAGTATCCAGCTCGTGACGTTGTCGAGAAAATAGCGATCGTGGGTGACGATCAGGATAGCGCCCGGGTAGTTGCGCAGATGGCCCTCGAGCCACATCACCAACTCGGCGTCGAGGTGGTTGGTCGGCTCGTCGAGAAGGAGAAGCTCGGGCTGTTCCAGAAGCAGCCGGCAAAGCGCGACGCGGCGCCGCTCGCCGCCGGACAGCTTCGCGACGTCGGCGTCATCGGCCGGACAGCGCAGCGCGTCCATCGCCAGATCGACCTTGGAGTCGAGATCCCACAGGCCCTTGGCCTCGATCTCGTCCTGCAGCTTGGTCATCTCGTCGGCGGTTTCGTCGGAATAATTAAGCGCGAGTTCGTTGTAACGGTCCACGACCGCTTTCTGCGGCGCCACCCCTTCCATGACGTTCTCGCGAACCGATTTCGCCGGATCGAGCTGCGGCTCCTGCGCCAGGTAGCCGACGCGGGCGCCTTCGGCGGCCCAGGCCTCGCCGGAATATTCGTTGTCGAGCCCGGCCATGATCCGCAGCAGTGTCGACTTGCCCGCGCCATTGACGCCGAGCACGCCGATCTTGGCATCGGGGTAGAATGACAGATTGACGTTCTCCAGCACCTTGCGGTTGCCTGGATAGGCCTTGGTGAGCCCTTGCATGTGGTAGATGAATTGACGCGCCATTTTGGTTCCGGGCCTGGTCGCCCTGCCTTCGGTCATTGGGCGCAATGCGCCGCTTTCCGGGATTTGGATGTCTGGAATTGCCGGTGATGTAACGGCTGTGTAGGTAAAGGACAAGAAGCCGACAGGTCAATCGGCGGCGCGGCTATCCGGATTTTGCACCGTCGAACGGCGGACCGCCGCGCGGTCTCCTGCACTGGCCGCTATTGCTGTCGCCGCCCTCTCCCACTCGAAAATCGTAAGGCTTGCGAAAGCCTGATCGCAATTGCGGCGCGCCGGCGGCTGCGCCTGCAACAATTCAAACCAATTTTTAATGAATTTTTGCCGAGAATTAATGCGAACCGGCGTCTGAACCCCGGCCTTGGCTCGCGCGACCAGCAGGCGCGAACAGGCAGAATTTCCGAGAAGGACGGCGCCGGGGGAGAATGTACGGGAAAGCGTTTCATGGGCCGAAGCCTCAGCAATACCATCCGGGAGCTTTCACGCACCTTTGCCTGTCTGCGCGACGAATACCGGCCGGAACTTCATTATATGCGCGGGCCGGGACCAAAATGGCATGCCAAGCACTCCGGCAGCGGCGTATCCGCCGAGCCCGCCCGGACCGCGCAAGCCGCGACGCTTTTCAAAACGGCGAAAGCGCACGCCTAGTCTCACCCAACCCGGCGCGATACCCTTCCGTCAGCCTGGCCGCGAGCCAAACGCGACCCCGGAATGCCCACGCCCCGCCTCACCGCCAGAGGACCGCGCTTCCATGCCACTTCGCTGTGCCATTCTTGACGACTATCAGAACGTCGCGCTGTCGATGGCCGACTGGTCGAAAGTCAAAGGCGACATCGATATCAAGGTGTTCAACGAGCATATCGGCTCCGCGGACAAGGTCGTCGCGGCCCTGCAGGGCTTTGCCATTGTCTGCGCCATGCGCGAGCGGACGCCCTTCCCGCGCGCGGTGCTCGATGCGCTGCCGGATCTGAAACTCCTGATCACGACCGGAATGCGCAATGCCTCGATCGATCTCGACGCCGCCGCGGCGCGCGGCGTCGTGGTGTGCGGTACGCCGGCCTTCGGCAACGCCACCGCCGGCATTGCCACCGGGCTGATGCTCGAACTCACTCGCCACATCGGCTTCGAGAACGCGCGGCTCAAGGCCGGCGCGCCGTGGCAGACGACAATGGGATTGGATCTCGAAGGCCTGACGCTGGCGCTGCTCGGCCTCGGCAGGCTCGGCACCCGCATGGCCGAGATCGGCCACGCGTTCAAAATGAATGTCATCGCATGGAGCCAGAATCTCGCGCCGGAAACATGCAAGGCTGCCGGCGTCGCGTATGTCGGGCGCGACGACTTGTTTCGCCGTGCGGATTTTCTTTCGATTCACGTGCAATTATCAGAACGCACGCGCGGCCTGATCGGGAAACACGAACTCAATCTGATGAAGCCGACTGCTTATCTCATCAACACGTCACGCGGCCCGATCGTCGACGAAGCCGCGCTGATCGCAGCGCTGCGCGAAAAGCGCATCGCCGGCGCCGGCCTCGACGTGTTCGACATCGAGCCGTTGCCGGTCGAGCATCCGTTGCGCAAGCTCGACAATGTCGTGCTCACGCCGCACCTCGGCTACGTTGCCGCCCAGAATTATCGGGCGTTCTTCGCCGGCACCGTGGACGACATCCGCGCCTTCCTCGACGGCAAGCCGGCGCGCGTGATCACCTAGACCGTTCAGCCGTGGCGGATCTTGAGCACCAGGATGGTCGCCGTCATTGCAAACGTGACGACGCTGGAGCCGATCAGCGGCGCGTCGACGATGGCGAGCCCATAGACCAGCCACAGCAGCACTCCGAGCGTGCAAAGCATCGTGCCCGACAGCGAGATGGCGCGCGTGTCGCGATCGCGGATGATTTTCACCGCCTGCGGTACCCAGCAAATTGTGGTCAGGATGGCGCCGGTGGCTCCAATGGCATCGACAAGCGCTGGCGCCATAGTCAATTTCCCGCTCCATCACCGTGACGACCGGCCCTGCTCGCACGTCGTGTTGCGGTGCAAAACCCCGG
Source organism: uncultured Alphaproteobacteria bacterium (assembly GCA_963850245.1). Taxonomy (GTDB): domain Bacteria; phylum Pseudomonadota; class Alphaproteobacteria; order Rhizobiales; family Xanthobacteraceae; genus BOG-931. Next base: position 467,452 of record CAWKLA010000014.1, read on the forward strand.
ATATCGCGAATCATTTTGATCTTAGCGACAGCTCGGTGAGCGAAAGATGACATCTGCCGCACGTAAATTGCATGCAGCGCACGCGGAGTTTTCCCACTTCGGACTCCGGACAATGTCATCGGACCGTCACGCATGAATCTTAAAATCATCAAGGCGTTGGGTTAGTTTGGTGCCCGGGATCGTTGCATAGCCGAGCGGTGCTCGCCCGATAGAGTCACCGACGCCTGCGGAAATAACATGAACGTCTCCGAGCATACCGCCAGAGTCTTCGACACTGACCTGATAAAGCTAACCCAGATGGTCGCGCAGATGGGCGGCTTCGCCCAGAAGCAGATCACCGACTCGATCGACGCGCTGACGCGGCGCGATATCGGGCTGGCCCGTCAGGTGATCGCCGCGGACGCCACAGTCGACGCGTTGCAGCGGCAGATCGAGGAAAAAGCCATCGCGACGATCGCGCTGCGACAGCCGATGGCCATCGACCTCCGCGCCCTGGTGGCGATGTTGCGCATCGCCAACGACCTCGAGCGGGTCGGCGACCTCGCCAAGAATATCGGCAAGCGTGTCATCGCCGTGAGCGGCGACAATTCGCAACGCACGCTGATGCGCGGCCTCAAGCACATGGCGGCGCTTGTCGTGTCGCAGTTGGCCGCCGTGCTCGACAGCTTCGTTGACCGCAATCCAAATAAAGCCCTGCAGGTCTGGCGGGCCGACAAGGAAGTCGATGCGCTCTATGTTTCGCTGTTCCGGGAATTGCTGACGTATTCGATGGAGGACCCCGGCACGATCTCGATGTGCATCCATCATCTGTTCTGCGCCAAGAACATCGAGCGCATCGGCGACCACGCCACCAACATCGCCGAGGCGGTACATTACATGGTGGAGGGCCAGGCCATCGCCGGCGAGCGTCCCAAGGGCGACACTTCAATCTACGTCGGCGACTCGCTGGAGTTCGTCAGGGTCCCCGCCTAAGCATCGGTGCCGCCGGCTAGTCCTCCCGAGGCGGCGTCATCCCGAAGTTGCGCCATCCCGTCCCACCACTTCCTTTTCGCCCGGGGCCGGCAGCCCATTCTTTTCGAATTTCGAAACCGCCGGCCGGACGAAGAGACTGGGGGACTCCGCCCCGTTAACTCCCCATTAGGGTTAACGTCCTATTGCTGACCTGCCCCCGCGGCCGTAGCGCGCCCGGCGCCACGATCCCGCACCATGGCAGCGATCGAGATGTATCTGACCCGGTCCCGCTCATCACGTTTGTTCAGCTCGGCCGCACTTCTCGTCGTCGCGGCGGCGGCGATGGCCGGATGTTCGACGACGCCACCGGTCGAAACGACGGCATCGACGTCGCTCGCGGCGGCCGCGAACGCCGACCCTCGCCACGACGTGGAAATGTATGGGCGGCAATATCGCGCCGATTCGTCGAACGTCGACATTGCGCTGCGGTACGCGCAGGCGCTACGCACCGCCGGTCAGCGTGCTCAGGCGGTCGCCGTCCTCGAGAGGGCTTCGATCGAAAGCCCGCGCAACAAGGCCGTGCTCGGCGCCTACGGGCGCGCGCTGGCCGAAACCGGAAATTACGAGCAGGCCCTGGACGTACTCGACCGCGCCCACACACCCGACCAGCCCGACTGGCATATCCTCTCCGCGCAAGGCGCGGTGCTCGACCAGATGGGCCGCCACGCCGAGGCGCAGCGTCACTATCTGACGGCGCTCAAGATCGCGCCCGAGGAGCCCTCGGTCCTGTCGAACCTCGGACTATCCTACGCCCTGTCGAGGAACCTGCGCGAGGCCGAGGCCACTTTGCGGCGCGCGGCGGAGCACCCGCCGGTCGATCAGCGGGTGCGGCAAAACCTTGCCCTCGTGGTGGGGCTGCAAGGTCGTTTCGCGGAAGCCGAAACCATCGCCCGCGCCGACCTGCCGCCCGACCAGGCTGCCGCCAATGCCGCCTATCTGCGGCAGATGCTCGCACACGGCAAAGCCACGCGCGATCCGAGCCGGCTCAGCCAGGCGACCGACGGATCGAGCTGAGCCGCGGCCATCGCGCCAGCACGGCCTAGTTCAGCGCCATCACGCGGATGGCGGCCGGACCCAGAATGACGATGAAAAGCACCGGCAGGAAGAACAGGATCATCGGCACGGTGAGCTTCGGCGGCAGGCCGGCGGCTTTTTTCTCGGCTTCCGACATGCGCATGTCGCGATTTTCCTGCGCCAGCACCCGCATGGTCGTGCCGAGCGGCGTCCCGTACCGTTCCGCCTGCTGCAAGGCGAGACAGACAGCCTTCACGCCTTCCAGCCCGACGCGCTGCGCTAGATTGTCGTAAGCCTGCCGGCGGTCCGGCAGGTAGGACAATTCCGCCGTCGTGAGCGTGAACTCTTCCGCGAGCTCGACCGATTGCGTGCCGACCTCGTCGCTGACCTTCTGAAAGGAAGCTTCCACCGACATTCCCGACTCGATACAGATCAGCAACAGATCGAGCGCATCGGGGAACGCCCGCTTGATCGACGCCTGCCGCCGCGTGATCTTGTTTTTCAGATAGAGATTCGGGCTCAACATTCCGAAATAGGCGGCGGCGATCGAAATGCCAACCTTTATCATCGTCGGCTGATCGATCTGCGCCAGTACAAACACGTAAAACGCCGACAGCAGCAGCAGGGCGATCGGCATCAGCATGCGGAAGAACAAATAAGTCACGTAGGGCGCGTGGCCGCGATAGCCCGCCATGACGAGCATTTTTTTCGCGCTTTCCTGGCCGACCCATCTGGTCAGATTGAAGTTCTGAACAACGGTATTCATGTAGGCCTTCGGCGACTGCCGCAACGAGACCTTGCTTCCGAGCATCAGCCGTTCGCGTTCGCGTTGCCTGATCTTCTCACGCTCGAAGGCGACCGCTTTCATGCGCGACGACAGATTGTCGCGCGCCAGGAGCGGCATCGCCAGCGTGAGGACGGTCGCGCCCGCCGCGATCGCGGCGAACATCATGGTGAGAAATTGCGGATCGATAAGATGCTGCAACACGCGGAACATGGCGAACCCTAGAAGTCGAAGTTGATCATCTTGCGCATGACCATGATGCCGATGAACATCCACACCGCGCAGGCCGCGAGCATCATGCGCCCGAGCGGCTCGGTCCACAGCAGCGAGATGTATTGCGGGCTTGTGATGTAGACGAGCGTCATGACCGCGGGCGGCAGCGCGCCGATGATGCCGGCGGACGCCTTGGCTTCCATCGACATGGCCTGGATCTTCGCTTTCATCTTCTTGCGGTCACGCAGGACTTTCGACAGGTTGCCGAGCGCTTCGGACAGGTTGCCGCCGGCGCGCTGCTGGATCGAAATGACGATGCTGAAAAAATTGGCCTCCGGAAGCGGCATCCGCTCGTAGAGCTTGAGGCACGCCTCGCCGATCGGGATGCCGATCGCCTGGGTTTCGATAATGCCGCGGAACTCGCTGCGCAGAGGCTCCTCGGCTTCCGTCGCGATCAGCTTAAGGCTGTCGAGCAGCGGCAATCCGGCCTTGATGCCGCGGACGATCACGTCGACGGCGTCGGGGAACATTTCGAGGAAGCGGTTTTCGCGCCGCTTCTTGAGAAAGGACAAAATCCAGAACGGAAGTCCGCCGCCTGCCGCGAATGCCAAGGCGAGGCTGGCCAGCAAGCCGGCGCCGACGGAGAATGCGATCAGAAAGACAACTAGACCCATGGCGCCGGCGGTCATCAGGAAGCGGCGCGGCGACCAGCTCAGGCCGGCGCGCACCAGGCGTATCGAGAGCGGCACCCGCGTCGCCGCCCTCTTGCGCGCTTCGAGCTGCTTGAGCGAGCCTTCAACCTGCTCGCGCCGCGACTTCTGCGCGGAGCGCGCCGGGCGCTGCACCGCCGGCTCGTTCCGCGCGAAACTGGCCACGCGCTGTTCGGCAGCACGCTCCCCGGAGATGAGCGGATAAATGAACACCCAGGCGACGCCGCCGATCGCAACCGCCACCATGAGGAAGAGGAGATAAATATTCATGGCCCGCGTCAGCCCCTGACCGCATCGTCAGCCAGAGCGGCGTCGAGCGCGGCCGCAAGCCGCTTCTCCTCGCCGAAGTAGCGAGCACGTTCCCAGAATTTCGGCCGTCCGATGCCGGTCGACTTGTGCCGTCCGATGATGTTGCCGTTGGCGTCCTCGCCGATGAGATCGTAGAGAAACAAATCCTGGGTGATGATGACTTCGCCTTCCATCCCCATCACCTCCGTGATGTGGGTGATGCGGCGCGAACCGTCGCGCAGGCGCGCGGCCTGGATGACCACGTCGATCGAGCCGACGATCATTTCGCGGATGGTGCGCGAGGGCAGCGAATAGCCGCCCATGGTGATCATCGATTCCAGACGCGAGAGACCTTCGCGCGGCGTGTTGGCGTGCAGCGTTCCCATCGAGCCGTCATGGCCGGTATTCATCGCCTGCAGCAGGTCGAACGCTTCAGGTCCGCGGACTTCGCCGACGATGATCCGTTCCGGGCGCATACGCAGGCAGTTGCGCACCAGATCGCGCATCGTGATCTGGCCCTCGCCTTCGAGGTTCGGCGGACGCGTTTCCAGCCGCACCACGTGCGGCTGCTGCAATTGAAGCTCGGCCGCGTCCTCGCAGGTGACGATGCGCTCGTCGTCGTCGATATAGCGCGTGAGGCAATTGAGCAGCGTCGTCTTGCCCGAGCCGGTACCGCCGGAAATGAGCACGTTGGCGCGACAGCGGCCGATCACCTTGAGGATTTCCGCGCCTTCCGGCGAGACCGATCCGTATCTCACCAGTTGCTCGAGCGTGAGCTTCTCTTTTCTGAATTTGCGGATGGTGAGCGCCGGCCCGTCGATCGCCAGCGGCGGCACGATGGCGTTGACGCGGGAGCCGTCCGGCAGACGCGCATCGCAGATCGGCGAAGCTTCGTCGACGCGGCGGCCGACCTGGCTGACGATGCGCTGGCAGATGTTGAGGAGCTGCTGATTGTCGCGGAAGCGGATGCCGGTCTTCTGAATCTTGCCGCCGACTTCGATATAGACCGTGCCCGAGCCATTGACCATGATGTCGGCGATTTCGTCGCGCGCCAGCAGCGGCTCCAGCGGCCCGTAGCCGAGCACGTCATTGCAGATGTCGTCGAGCAGGTCTTCCTGCTCGGCGATCGACATGACGATGTTTTTGATCGCGATGATCTCATTGACGATATCGCGAATCTCTTCGCGCGCGGAATCGGCGTCGAGCTTGGCGAGCTGGCCGAGATCGATCGCCTCGATCAGCGCACCGAAGACGGTGCCCTTGGTCTCGTAATATGAATCGGAGCGGCGGGAGTCGATCGCGCCCGGCACGGTTGCCGGCGGATTCGACGGACCGGCGGAGCCCGGCTTTGACACCGGCGCACTAAGGATGGGGGCGCCGAGACCTGCCGAGGGGAACGGCGTGCGGCCGCCTGGCGGCGATGCCGCAGGTTGAGAGGGCGGCGGCGGCGATGCCGGACGCTGCGCCGACGGTGGCCGCTCCACGACCGCAACCGCGGCCGGGTCGCCGGGAACTGGACGCTTGCCAAACACTAACGCAACTCCAACAGACGACTACGATTGCCTTTGCAACAGTTTCTCGATCAGCGGCGACAACAGGCTCGAACTTTTTTTCTTCGTCTCGGGGCGGCCGGTCAATTTCTGCGCCAACTGCCGAATTGTTTCGGCCGTGCGATGGCCCGCGGAAATCTCCGCGATCATCTGGCCGTTGTTCGCCGCCGCGCCGAACAGTTGCGGCTCGAACGCAATGGTCGCGATCGGGTCGTCATCGAGCGCCTTGGCGAAATCGGCGGCCTTGATCTCGGGCCGCTTGGGCACACCGATCTGATTGAGACAATAGAGCGGCCGGTGATCGTTGGGCCGCGATGCCTTGAGGAAATCGTACAGATTCTTGGTGTTGCGCAGATTGGCGAGATCGGGAGCTGCGACGATCAGCAGGTCGTCGGCGCTCACCAGGGTCTGTTTGGTCCAGCCGGTCCACTGATGCGGCACGTCGAGAATGACGCACGGCACGGTGGCGCGCAGCGAATCGAAGATCGACTCGAAGGCATCGGCGCCGAAATCGTAGACATGATCCAGCGTTGCCGGCGCCGCGAGCAGGCTCAGGTGATCGGTGCATTTGGACAGAAGCCGGTCGACGAAGGCATTGTCGACGCGATCGGGCGAGAACACCGCCTCGGCGATGCCCTGCGGCGGGTCCTGGTTGAAATCGAGGCCCGCCGTCCCGAACGCCAGGTCGAGATCGGTCACAACTGCGTCGAGCGCGAGGTCGCGCGCGACCGAAAAGGCGATGTTATGGGCGAGGGTCGAAGCGCCGACACCGCCCTTCGCTCCGACGACCGCGACGATGCGGCCGACAGGCTTGGCATCGGGCGCCGAGAAAAGCCCACAGACCGCCCGCACCACCTGCAGGGCTCCGACCGGCGCAATCAGATAGTCGCTGACGCCGCGCCGCACCAGTTCGCGGTACAGCCCAATATCGTTCATGCGGCCGATGATGATGACGCGGGTTGCGGAGTCGCATACCGGGGCGAGCTGATCGAGGCCGCCCAAAATATCTTCGCCGCGATTCTCGGACTCGAGAATGATCACATTGGGCGTCGGCGAGTTCTGGTAGGCCTCGATGGCGGCGATCAGGCCGCCCATCTGGATGCGCAGATGCGCCTTGGCCATGCGCCGATCTTCGCCGGCCGCTTGAATAGCCGCCGCCGTCTCGACGGTTTCGCAGAAGGCCTGCACCGAGACGCGCGGCGCCGGCGCGATGCGCTCGTCGCGCCCCGCCACGTCGGCTGGAACGGCGTCTTGCCAGGCTTCTTGGCTAGCTGGGTTCATGATGAAGCGGCGTCACTTTCCAAGGTCGCTGATCTTCGCTGCATCAAGCGAAGGATCTTGCGTGGCGGTTGGGTTGCCGGAGCGGTACTTCTCGACCACCGTGGTACGGCGCATCGTGTAGATCGGCAACTCGGCGCGCGGCTGCACGAGATCGGCGGGGTTATCGACCATGGCGGCAAGGTTGCGCTGCGTCGCGCAGCCCGCATTCCACCACGGCTGGTTCTCGAAATGATCGCGGTTGAAACTCGGCCCGATATCGGCCGGCCATAGCCCGCACGGCCCTGCCTGAGCGGTGATCTTCGGATAGGTGATGCGGATGGTCGCAAGGTTGCGGTTAGGCGGCTGATAGTGGCGCACGACAATGCCGTTCGGCGGTATGCCGGTCGCCGCCAACAACGAGCGGATGCCGTGCGTGGCTTCCGCCGCCGCATGCGCGTTGCTGGTCCCGACCGGGACATCGATCACGACGCCGCCGGTGGCCTTGCGCCTCCAGGTCTGCGCGAATTCCAGGACCTCGGCGCGCTGGGTGGCGTTGAGCTCGCCGCGGTTGGAACCGATGAAGACTTCGAGCGTGTGGTCGGTTTCGCTGATCGTGATCGGGTGGCGCAGGCGGTAATCGGTCGGAACATCCGGAACGGCGGCTACCCGCTGATCGACGGTGTCGCAGCCGCAGACTAAGATTGCGAACGCGCCGACGACGGCGGCGCGGGCCGCGAGCGCCGCGAGGCGAGACCTGTTCGCCATCGTTGTCCGGACAATTTGCATCGTCTTCTCCTTGCGCCGCGATCAGTCCAGGATGAAACCGTACTTGCCGCGGTAATTGTCGGGCGGATCGGGAATACCGCCGACTCCGTAAATTCGATTGAAGCGGCCGAGCAGCACCTGCGCGGGATCGCTGGGATCGGCGAAGCCGTCATCCGGCCGCGACAGGTCCTTTTGCGCGACCGCATGCACGATGTAGGGCGTCACCAGGACCATGAGTTCGGTCTGCTGGTTGATGTAGTCGTTGCTCTTGAACAGCGGACCGAGAATCGGAAGCTCCATCAGGCCGGGAAGACCGTTGGCCTGATGTTTGGTGTCATTCTGAATCATGCCGGCCAGCGCCAGCGCGCCGCCGGAGGGTATTTCCACCGTGGTGTCGGCGCGGCGAGTCCGGATCGACGGCACCGTCACCGTGTTGTTGGTGCCAGGGATTGGAATCGTCAGCGCGTTGGCCGCCGAGATGTCCGAAACTTCGGTCATGACTTTCAGGCTGATGCGGCCTTCACTCAGCACGATTGGCGTGAAATGGAGGCTCACGCCGAATTTCTTGAACTCGATCGACGGCTGGCAGGTCGTGGGCGCGCCGGGCGTCGTCGACGTCGCGGAACAGGAATAGCCGTTGAGGATCGGAAATTCGCCGCCGGCCAGGAACGTCGCGGTCTCTCCGGAGATCGCAGTCAGGTTCGGTTCGGCGAGCGTATGAATGACGCCGGCCTGCTCCATGGCCTGCAAGGTTCCGGTGATCGATTTCGTCGTGCCCGCGATGCTGGAGCCGCTGAGCGATTGCCCGTAGGCGGTGAACGGATTGGTGTTGTTGAAGTTAATGACGGCGGAGCCGACGCTGGCGGTGCCGGAAAAATTTATGCCGAGCTGCTTGATGAGATCGCGCTCGACCTCGGCGACCGTCACCTTGAGCATGATCTGGTCGCGGCCGCGAACGATGATCGCGTTGAGCACCTTGGCGCCGCTGCCGACCGCGTCGGCCGATCCGGTGTTCACGAGGCGGACGGCAATATCGAAGGCCTGCTGCGCCTCGGCCTGGCTCGACACGTATCCCGTCAGGATCACGCCGTCGATGCCGATGCCCTCGACGCGCACTTCGGACTCCGGCAGGACCTGCTTGATCGCGGCACGAATGCCGTTGAGGCTGCGCGTCACCGCAATATCGAGGCCGGTCATCTGCCTGCCTTCGGCGTCGAAGAAAAACACGTTGGTCTGGCCGATCTCGACGCCGATGACGTATGCCCGCCGCGAGGAGCGGACGACGGCATTCGCGATCTTTGGATTGGAGACAAGGACGTCCTTGATATCGCGCGGGAAATCGATCACCACGGATTTCCCGACGCCCAGTGCGACGGCGCGCGCCCCGAAGTCGCTTGCGGCGACCGTGATCGTCTGCATCTGCGGTTCAAGCTCGGCCGCGCCGACCGCGCCGGGCGCGGGCAGCCAGCAGACGCCGGCCGCAAAGCACGATACGAGGGCCACGAAAGCCGCCGCTCGGATCGGTGTCGCTCGTACCATATCAACTCCCTCCGCGCGGTTCAGTGCACCCTCGCCTGCGTGCTCACGCCGTAACGAACAGTATTCAGGCCCCGCGAATCGTTCTCCCGCTCGTCACCGCCTTCCGGGGTCGGCGATTGCGAATCGAGCAGACTGCGCAGGGTCAAAGACAGCGTGCCGAGCTGGCGCGACAGCGCCAGCGTTTCGACCTGCAGTGGATCGAGTTCGATCGTCGCGGTCTTGCCGACCGCGACTTTCTGGCCGTCCTTTTCCTCGACTGCCTGATCCACCGCCAGCACCCGCACGTTCTTCAGGATCGTTTCGCTGACGAATTTCTCGGTGCCGGTCACGCGCTCCGCCGCCTTGTCCCGGCGCGTAAGTACGACGTCGACATGGTCGTTCGGCAGGATGAAACCGCCGGCGCCGTTTTCGGGCGAGATGTCGAGCGATATGGCGCGCATGCCGTGGGGCAGGATCGCGGCCAGGAAGCCGCCGCCCTTGCCCGCGACAACCTTGGAATCGCGGATCGGCTCACCCGCAGCAACAGGGGTGCGCACGATCGCGCCCATGAAATCCTTGATGGCCTCCGGGCGATCCGACTTTCTGACGAAACTCGCCGTCGCGGCGGCAGCCGGCCACAACTGCCAGCCCACATCGCCCTCGCCGATCACCTGGCCAGTGGCGAGGTCGGTCTTGGCGACCAGCACATCCGTCGTGGCAAGCGGCGGCGGCGGCTCCTCCTTGGGTGCCTCCGGCTGCCGGCCGCCACTCGCGAGTATGGCGGCGACTGCGCCAGCCGCAAGCGCAACTCCCAGTACAATGAGGCGCGCGGGTTTCATGACCCTTCAACTTCCTAAAAGCGGCCAACGGCAGACACGCCTTGGTGCCCGGGATTTCAGCAGCTAAACGTCAAGGCATGGTTAATGAGGCGTATCCAAATCGCGTTAATTACGCGTTACGCCCGAGGCTCGTGGACCCCGAAGGCCGGCGATCCTGGCCGCAAGATGCGTCGGCGGCCGTTATCGGCCGATTGCCGCCATCCACTCGGTCTGCGGATAGACGATGAGGGCGGCCGCGGCGAGCGCAATCCCGTAAGGAACGCCACAGTCGCTACTGTGCAGTCGCTCGGCCCAGTGCCGGCCGAGAAACATCCGCGGCAAAGGCACCGAGCGGAAATAGATGATCAGCAGCGTCAGCGCCCCGCCGAGCAGCGACGCGTAGAACAGATAGTCGGCAAGGTGAGCAAAGCCCATCCACAGCACCGTGGCGGACGCGAGTTTGGCGTCGCCACCGCCGATCCAGCCGCGCGCAAAGAAGATGAAGACGACCGCGAGCACGGCGGCGGCCGCAGCCGCGTGCGACAACAAGTCCGCCGCGCTCACTCCGCTGAGCACCGCCAGCAGGCCGAAGCCGGCGACAAGGATCAGCGAAACGCGGTTGCCAATCGTCATCGTGAAGAGGTCGCTGATGGCGGCAAACGCCATCATCGCCGGGAACAGCGTCAGCTCGATCGCTTCAGTCAGCATGGCCATGGCGAAGCGGCACCTCGACTATACTTCTCCGCAACGCGGTTTAGCGGATGCAGGTTGAGAGTGTGTTAGCGATACGCGACCGCAAATCCCGAAAACCAAGCAGTGGCAAAAAACAAAGGGGCCCCGGACCTGCCGGAGCCCCTTCGTAATTGTGCATCCGTACGCGCTTATTTAAGCTGCGTGGAAATGCTGCTGAAGGTCGAATTCAGCTTGGTGCCGAGGCCGTTCACCACGGCGATGATCGCAACGGAAATGCCGGCGGCGATCAGGCCGTATTCGATGGCGGTGGCGCCCGACTCGTCCTTCACGAAACGCGAAACAAGGGTCTTCATCACTTTGGCTCCTTAAGGTCCACACGTGGCTGTCTGAGCTCGACCCAGTGACCGGTTTGTCTTGGGCCATTTGGATCGGCGCGAAACTAACAACGAGAAATTGCGATGCGGTTAAATCAATTACAGAAACCCGCGGCAAACCGGCGGTTCCATAACGTAGTTAATAGCGGGTTGCAGCGCCGCTTATGAAACAATACGCGGCTTCCGCACGCGTTGCCGGTCGCACAAACTCCCAACTCGACGACATAGCAGCAAAACATTTCCGCAGCGTAGTGCCGCGATGCGCAATTATCGCAAATTGCAAATCCACACCGCGGTTCTCGCGGTCCGGATTCATCGCCCATTAAGCGCTTTCCCGATATTTAAAGTAACTCCGCGCGGGCGTGGAAACGAGAACCGGACAAGCAGAAAGAAGCGACCCTGTCATGTTAGATGAAGTGCTGGCGTTCGTCTCCGAAGTCGGCAAGACATTCATGAAAGGCGTGCCGATCTCGCTGGCGCTGGCGGTCGTCTTCACCGGGCTCACGTGGTTCTGGGCCTGCAATCCCGGCCGGCCGTGGTGGCGCAAGCCCGACCTCATTACCGACATCTGCTACTGGCTTTTCATTCCGGTCATCGCGCGTTTCCTGCGCATCGGCATGCTTGTCGCCGGCGCCGCGGTGTTGTTTGGAATCACCACCGCCGCCGGCCTGATCGCCTTTTATGAAAACGGTCACGGCCCGCTCGCCGCACTGCCGCTGACGGCGCAAATGGTCGTTTTCCTGATCGGCGAAGATTTCATCCTGTACTGGACGCACCGCCTGTTCCACGGCAACCGGATGTGGAAATACCACGCCGTTCATCACTCATCCGAAGAACTGGAGTGGATCTCCGCGGCGCGGTTTCATCCGGTCAATCTGTTCCTGGGCTCCGTCCTCGCCGACGTCGTTTTGCTGATCATCGGCATCTCGCCGAACGTGTTCGTCGTGCTCGGCCCCATCACCATCGCCCATTCGGCGTTCGTGCACGCCAATCTCGACTGGACCCTCGGTCCGTTCAAATACGTGATCGCGTCGCCGGTCTTTCACCGCTGGCACCACACCGCCGCCGATCGCGGCGGCGAGAAGAACTTCGCCGCGACCTTTCCGGTGTTCGACCTGCTGTTCGGCACGTTCTACATGCCGGCAGGCGAATTGCCGGACAACTACGGAATCGCCGATCGCGAGTTCCCGACGACGTTCGCCGCGCAACTCGTGCATCCGTTCATCAAGTAACGCGGCAGTCGCGCTGTACGGATCGGCGACCGCCGATCGCCGCACAAGCCTTGCGATGATTTGCAGTTCGTTCACCAATTTGCGGTCAATTGGGACCGGAGAGCGTAGCCTCTTCGGTTATTGAGTTCCGCGTAGCGTTTCGGAGAGTCTCGATGGCGGCGTTGTTCGCGCGAGGCCGGGCCACGTTGAGCCTGGTGCGCTGGCTGGCGGTAATCCTCCTGCCGGTCGCGTTCGTCCCGCCGGCGGCGGCGCAGCCTCTGGCGCCGGAAGACACCATCGTCGTCATGCTCGACCAGGCGAGGCTCCTGCAACTGCCGGACCGCGCCGCCAACGTCGTGGTCGGCAATCCTCTGATCGCCGACGTCTCGATCCAGCCGGGCGGGCTGACCGTGCTCACCGGCAAGGGCAACGGCGGGACCAACATCATCGTCACCGACAAGGCCGGCGTCGTGCTGTTGGAAAAGAACGTCGTCGTCACCGGCTCGAACGACAGAACCGTCGTGGTCTACCGCGGTATCGAGCGCGAAACCTATAGCTGTACGCCCGAGTGTTCGCGCCGGCTGACGCTTGGCGACATGCCGGAATTCTTCGACAAGACGATGGGCGAGATCGTCGTTCGCAACAACCAGGCCACCGCCGCCGGCGCACTCAATTCCGGCCGCTAAGGGAGCCACCGCGGCGGCAACCGTGCGGCCGGAGTTCGCGAGGCCGCGCCGGCGTCTCACGGAATCGGTAAGGACGTCGTCGACTTGATCTTCTCCATCGCGAAGCGCGACGTCACGTTGGTCAACGGCACCGAACCGATCAGCTTCTTGTAGAAGGCGTCGAAGCCCGCAATATCCGGCACCACCACGCGCAGCATGTAGTCGACGTCGCCGGCCATGCGATAAAACTCCATCACTTCTGGCATCGCGCCGACAACCTTGGCGAAGCGCTGGAGCCAGTCCTGCGAGTGATCGCCGGTCTCGATCGAGACGAAAACGGTGACGCCCAGTCCGACGCGGTCCTGGTCGACCAGCGCGACGCGCCTTTGGATCACGCCGTCGGCCTCCAGCCGCTGGATGCGCTTCCAGCACGGCGTCGATGAGAGCCCCACCTTGCTGCCGATATCGGCAACCGAGAGCGAAGCGTCTTCCTGCAGAACGGCCAAAATCTTGCGGTCGATGGCATCCATAGAAATAATATTCCAATTATCCCGGGGAAATCAGGAATACATAGAACATTATTCCAATGCAAGGCCGCGTACTCGGGCGTTGAGAGTCTTGGGCTAATTTGACGATTATTGAATTGTAGCGTATAAGCTACAAATGACGACCCTTAAGCAGACCGATGAATTCGGGAAGTGGCTCAGGGGCTTGGACGTCAATACGAGAGCCAAGGTCCTTGTTCGCATCGATCGGCTGCGCCAAGGCAACCCCGGCGATGTAGCCCCGGTTGGACAAGGCATCAGCGAGATGCGTTTCCACATCCCCTCCGGTCCCCGAGTCTACTTCAAGCAAACGGGCGATACCGTGGTTCTGCTTTTTGGGGGCAACAAGGCTTCGCAGAAGACCGACATACCGAGAGCAAAACAAATCGCCGACGCATTGGAGAAATAGCCATGGCCAAAGTGAGAGATTACGACGCCGCTGAATATCTCAACTCTCCGGAAGCTATCGCTGCTTATCTTAGCGAGGCCTTCGGCACAGGCGACGATGCGCTTGTCGCCCAGGCACTCGGCACTGTCGCTCGCGTCAAGGGAATGGCAGGCGTTGCCAAAGAGACCGGCCTCAACCGAGAAAATCTCTACCGTTCTTTGAGCGAGGGCGGCAAACCCGAACTAAGTACCGTTATGAAGGTCCTTGACGCTCTCAACGTTAAGTTAGTCGCAAAGCCGAAGGAAGAGCAAAAAGAGGCTGCCTAGACAGCTCATCTACGGAATTGGGAAAATCCAATGCAAGGCCCAACCCTAACGGTGCTAACGGCGGCGTTAATGGCCCTGTGATGCCGCCATCAGCGCCTCGACCTCGGCGCGGCTCGGCATCCCGCCGGATCCGCCGACGCGGCTGCACTTGAGGCCGGCGACCGCGGCGCCGAAGCGCAACGCCTCTACCTCGCTTCGCCCCTCCGCCAGCGCCAGCGCGAAGCCGCCATGCAGGGCGTCGCCGGCGGCGAGCGTATCGACGGCGTGGATTTCGAACACCGGCAGGCGTCGCACCGACCCGGCCTCCAGATAGAGAATGTCGCTCGGACCGTTGCTGACAGCGAGGAACGCATCCGTATGCTGGGCGATCTGCTCAAGACCGGCGGCGAGATCGCTCGCGCCGGTCGTGGCCGAGAGACATTCGGCGGAAAAGACCGCATGGGAGGCGATGCGGAAAAGCGGATCGTCCGCCAGCGTAGCTTTGTCGGCGTCGAGGACGACCCGGATGTTGCGCCGCCGCGCCGCTTCGCAGATCGGGCGGACGAATTGCGGGTATCGGTTATCGGCCAGGACGAGATCGGCCGCGGACGTGATCATTTCCGGATCGCGCGGCGCGACGGCCGCGATCCTCTTGTCGCGATGCGTCACGATCGTGCGGTCGCCGCGCGCATCGATGAAAATCGCGGAAAGCCCGGTCGCCAGCCCGTCGACCCGCTGGCACGCGCTGGTGTCGACATTTTCGCGCGCCAGCGCCGCAAGGACACGGTCGCCGTTATCGTCCTTGCCGGCGGGGCCGCCGAGCGGGCTCGCCAGCATCGCCCGGCCGCCAAGCCGCGCAATCGCCACGGCGGCGTTCGCCGCGCAGCCGCCGTTGACGATGAAAAAATCTTCCGCCTCGACCTTGGTGTCGGGCCGCGGAATGACTTTGACCCGAAAAACCTCGTCCAGCACGAGGATGCCCGCACACAGGATGCGCGGCGGTGCCGCGCCCATCAATGGACCAAAACATCGCGACCACGCTCGACGAAGGCGCGGATGATGTAGTGCGCGATGGCGATCGGCGGTGGCGTCGACAGGCCGTCAGGGTGAGTCCGCGACAGCATCAACTTGAGCTCGGCGCGATCGAACCAGCGCGCCTCCTCGATCTCGGTTTCGTCGATGACGATCTGCTCCGTCACCGCTTCGGCGTGGCAACCGATCATCAGCGACGACGGGAACGGCCACGGCTGCGAAGCGAAATAGCTGACCTGCGCGCAGACTATTCCGACTTCCTCGGCCACCTCCCGCCGTACGGCTTCCTCGATCAATTCACCGGGTTCGGCAAAGCCGGCGAGACACGACCACATGGTTTGCGGAAAGCGCGGCGAACGGCCGAGCACGCAGCGATCGCCGGCGATCGGCAACATGATCACCACCGGATCGGTGCGCGGAAAATGCTCGGCCTTGCAAACCGGGCAGTCGCGCCGCCAGCCGCCCTGGGTGAGGCGCGTCGCCGCTCCGCAATTAGGACAGAAGCGATGACGGCCATGCCAACCGAGAACCGCCTTGGCTTCGGCCAGCGGCGGCACATGCTCGGCGGCGACCATGCCTTGCACGGCGATGGTTCGCAGATCGATGAGTTTCAGATCGTCGCGCGCGTTCAGCGCTTCCACTGCGGCCGCATCCAGTCCGGCGCCGAAACGCGGAGCGCCGTGGAGAAGCCCGAGAAACATCGTCTCGCGCGGCGCACCCAGCGCCCGCGCCTCGGCTGGCGAAAACAGTGGATCGAATGCTTCGCCGCGCGGCTTGAGCACGACGCTGTCGCCCGCGACCACATAGACGCCGGCGCGGTCGTCCTGATGGAGCGCCGCGAGCTTTTGCTCATCGATGCGGAAATGTGTCGCGCGATCAAGCAGGCTGTTGGAATAGGCCTGGCGCGGCAGTGAACTCGAATCTGGTTCTTTCGACATTTTGCGCGCGATTGAAGCCGTGCCTGCCAGCGAGGTCAAGCGCGTGTGCCGGCGGCGGGCGGTCAGAGGGAATTCGTCCTCGCTGCCTCGCGGCGCATATCTAGCCGCGATGCCCGCCGGGTCCGGCGAGGATCAGCGCCCAGAACACCTTGTACTTCGAATTCGGCGCATACACCGCGGCAATGCCAAGGCGGGTCACGCTGCGATTGAGCATGTTGGCGCGATGCGGCGGCGAGTCGCGCCAGCCGGAAAAAGCCTCGGCGAGGGTATGGTATCCGGCGGAGATATTCTCGACCGCGACGCTGCCGGCGATCGGCGAATTGCGTATCCGGTCCTGGAACGGCCGCCCGATATCGTGATCCATCTTGTCGTGCGCGGCCATAGCATGTGCTTGCTCGCTCGCAAGCCGCATCAGCTCGGGATCGACCGTAACCGCCCCGAGACCGTTGTTGCTGCGATAGCCCGAGATCATCGACTGCGCTGCGGCGGCATCGACCGTCATGTCGGGCTGCGCGAGGTCCTGGTAAAAGGTCGGCTGCCCCGTCGGCGGCGGGCTGGTGTCCGCGCAGCCGGCTAGCGCCGCGATGATCATCGCTAAACCGCACATGACAAATGCGGCAGACGGCCGGATCATCGAAATCCCCCAAAGGTCGCCAATTCACGCCCCGCGTGAGTGTAATCCCGAAGTATGGGAAGTGCGTTGATAATTTCCCCGTCCGCAATGGGCAAGGCGGCTGGATCTTCCTTTCTGCTGCCGCCGCGAAGGTGGCCGGTGCAACCTCGCGCAGCGAGACCGAACCGGGTGAAATTTGATTTTCACGACGCGGGCGAGCGGGAAGACTGACTGCGGTCGGCAATCCCCAGCCGCTGCCGGATCGTGTTCACAAACCGGTCAAACGCAGCGATATCCCCCGTGCGCGGCGGTGCGGTGCCCCAGATCGGCTTCGGCCACAACGGATCGGTCTTCCAGCGTGCGACGATGTGCAGGTGAAGCTGCGGCACGACGTTGCCGATTGCCGCGACGTTGAGCTTGTCGCATTCCGTCACGGCCTTGAGAACGCGTGACGCTTGCGCGATTTCTGACATCAGTTGGGCGGCCTCATCGCCAAGATCCACGATCTCGGCGAGGCCTGCCCGACGCGGCACCAGGATCAGCCACGGATAATCGGCGGAGTTGATCGCCAGCACGCGGCAAAGTCGCAGGTCGCCGACCGTCGCGGCATCGTTTGCGAGTTGCGAGTGCAGCGACCATCCGGTTTCGGACATTTCGATCCGCTTTCTCCCCCAACGCAGCGGCCGGACGACGGTGCCCACGGCACGGCCCGACCGTTCGGCCCCGCGACAAGCTTCAAAAGGTGACGAAGCTATTGCCCGAGACAGCCGCGGTAGTTGGCCGAACACTGATTTTGGCACGACGCCATACCGTCACAAGCCGACCAGCATCGATCAAAATTTGCTTTGCACACCGTGGGATTGCCGCCCGCGGCTAATCGTATCGGTCCGTTCTGGCCGGCGGCCTGCGACGGCGAAATCGTGCCGTCCATACACAGAACGAACCCACAGAGCAGCAAAGCAGGCCCTATAAAGGTCATTCGCATGTCGATCTCCCTGATCTTGACTAGAGAACAAGCGCGCACCGCGCCGACCGAGTTTAAAAAAGTGTAACTTTGCATCGCCAATTGGCGCGATCATTAAATTGACTTTCTATTTAAAATCGTATTTACTTCGATATAGCGCCTCGCAACCGGCCGACAGAAACTGGGCAAATGGCGGCAGTTAGCGACGAAAGAACGTCGCCGCCTCGCGGCCGACGATGGTGTAGATTTTTTCGAGCGTCTCGAGATGCGAACAGCATTTTTTGCTCGTCGATTCGAATTTCGACACGTTTTTGGCTGCGCGGAGGAGCAGTTTCTTCCGCAAATCGGCGTAGTCCTTGCAGACTTTCTCGCCCTTTTCGGTCGTTTGATAGAAAACGCCGGCGCGCGCGGAGCCGCGCTTTTTTATAAATCCGAGCTTCATCAGCTTGCGCAGGCCGTATTGCACATTGGGCGTATCCTGACGGTTGGTCAAAAGCATAACGTCATGGATCGTCTTCGCGCGGCCTTTCATGGCGACGACGTGCAGCAGGACGTTCTCCGGGCCAGTGATGCTCGCGCCCGATACCGCGGCCAGGCATTCGGACTGCCAGCGGCCGAAAGCTTCGAACACGCGCAGAATGGCATATTCGAGATCGGTCATGGCGACGCCGGTACTGTCCTGCGCGAGGTGCCAATAGTGCGGGCTTTGCCCGTCGCGCGAAGCGCGGAGATGCGGGGAATCGGTCGCCATCAGGTTTTTCTCATCACTCGTGAAATGTCTGAGAGCCGGGTCAGTTCATCGTCGACGCGCACAGCGGAAAGGAAAGACTATGCGTAAAATATTGGCAACGAAAGACTTCGTGCTGGGGACGTTCGCCTCGAACTGTTCGGGCGGAATGACGGTCACCAAACTGCCCGAGCGCTGGGGCGCCACCTGGGAAAACAACGAGAAGCTTGCTCGTCTCCTCGACGATGCCGGCATCGACTTCATGCTGCCGATCGCGCGATGGATCGGCTATGGCGGCGAGACCGATTTCCATGGCGCGGTGCTCGAAACAATGACCTGGGCCGCGGGTTTGCTGGCCAAGACCAAAAACATCACGGTCTTCGCGACGATGCACGTCACGGCCAATCATCCGGTCGTGGTCGCCAAACAGATCGCCACCGTCGACGAAATAAGCCGTGGCCGCGCCGGGCTCAACATCGTGGCCGGCTGGAACAAACCCGAGTATGACGCACTTGGCCTCGCACTGCCGACCGACCACGCGACTCGCTATCGCTACGCGCAGGAATGGTTCGCGCTCGTGGAGAAGATCTGGTCGACCAACGGCAAGTTCGATTGGGACGGCGAGTTCTTCAAGGTCAAGGACTGCTATGGCAATCCAAAACCCTGGCGCGGTGAACGTCCGCCGATCATCAATGCCGCGGGTTCGGGCGAAGGCCGCAACTTTGCCATTCGCAACGCCGATTTCCTGTTCACGCCGGCCATCGATCTTTCGCGCTCGAAACCGGAAATCGACGAGCTGAAGGGCAACGCAAAGGCCGTTGGCCGATCGGTCGAGGTACTGACCTTCTCGCACGTCGTGTGCCGGCCGACCGAGAAGGAGGCGAAGGACTACTGGCAGCACTTCGCCGACGCCAACGCGGACTGGAGCGCGGTCGACAATCTCATCGCGCTGCAATTCGCCAACGCGCAGTCGTTTCCGCACGATTTGTTGGCGCTGATTCGCGATCGTATGGCTGCGGGCCACGGCGGTTTTCCGCTCGTCGGCACGCCGGAGCAGGTTGCCGACGGCATCAGCCAGCTCCATGAAGCGGGATTTAAGGGGACGACGCTGTCTTTCGTCGACTACGTCAAAGAGTTTCCCTACTTCCGCGATCAGGTTCTCCCGATTCTCGAGGCGCGCGGGCTACGCGCGCCGCAATCCGAACGCTTGGACCGCGCATCGACTGCAGAAGGAGCCGAGCAAAGAAGCCTGGTGGCATAGCGAAAGACCATCTATCAGCCAGGCGGATGACATTCACTCATCCGCCTGCCGTCCCAGCACCGAGACCCTCCCCCAAAACGGGAGAGGAAAAATGCCGCTACTGCCACGCCAGCGACGAGATCGCGACATTCACCGTGCCCTTGGCGTCGGCGATGATGCGCAACGTGGTTTGGTCGAAGTCGATGCCGAGCAGACGAACGTCATCGATCACCACGTTGGTGGTCACGCCGCTGGCCTGCCCGGTAAAATCTCCGACCGCGGCGGCCATGCGCTTTTTAGCATCAAAAGCGAAGGGCTTGAGATCGACCGCCGCGTTTTCGGCGAGCGTCCGTTGCAAGTACGGTACCGCCGCCTGCGCTGCCTCGCCGAGCAGCCCGAACGCCGCCTTGGACTGGACGTCGACGGCAACATCGGTGAAGCGCACGATTTGCTGTCCCTGATCGAGCACCGGCTTGCCCCAGATGTGCACGGTTGCGTCGGCGCCGACGGAGAAAAATCCACGCTTCTTCACGTTCACCAGAAGCGAGATCAACAGGCGGTCGCCGGACGCGGCGACCGTGGTCTGCCGGATCGTGGTGGCGAAAGCGCCGGAGCCGTCCTCGGGGAAGGTTTTGCCTTTGACCTGCACGTCGATGAGGCGGCTGACTTCGGTGAACGGAATATCGATGGGGACCGCGATGTCGATCGTCCCGTCGTTCGCCCGCGGCACGATTTCGAGTTGCTGCGGAAACGGACAATCCGGCTTGGTCTGTTGCGCAACGATGCGGGTCTCGGCCTGCACGCCGAGAAACAGCGTCACGGCAGTCGAATCGATTTTCGGTTGCGCGGCGATGGCGCGGATCGGGCGCATTTCGAGCCACAGATCCGGCGCGCCTTTTTCGATTCCCTGCCCGGCGCCGAGCGGAATGGCGCGGCAGAGCTTGGCCCATTCGCCACGCGCGGCATTCTCGATGAAAGGATCGTTGCGCAGACGCGTCTCCAGCGCGCTTGCTTGTTCGTGGACGAGATTGTCGATCACCGGCTTTATTGCGCTCGAGACGCTGAGCTTGGCGCCGGCGATCGGTACCGACACGTCCGCCACGCTGACCTGGGCGGCAAGGTTTGGCACAAGCCGCCAGTTCGGCGTGATGGCCGGGCGCGACGTCGCCGTCACCGTACCCTGAAGATTGGCATGCTGCTCCAGCGCTTTCCCGGCAAGCGCCTGCACCTGTTGCCCGACGCTACCTCCGATCATGTTGCCGATCGCGCCGAGCGTATTGGCCGAGCCCGCGATGCTGCCGCGGGCCATAAATCCGCCCGAGAACCGCGTGGCGATAACGAGCGCGTCGGATGGCGCGGAGAGCTCCAGCGGCTGACGCGTGATCGAGAAATTGAGGTCCCCGTTGACCAGAAGCTGCGGCATCGGATTTGGCGCCTTGCCGGCGAGAGTGCGTGGGGTTTGCGCCTCGAGCGCATCTTGGATCGCCGACATGGCAATGACCGCCGGCGTGAGCACAGTCGACGTGCCCGACAGCGGCTTGAGCGGCGGCACCGCGACAAGCAGCGGACGATCTTCCTGCGGCGCGTTCGGCCAAAGTATGTTCAGCAGCCACGTGGCGCCGGCGAAGGCGACGACTACAATGGCGACGCCGATTAAAATGGTACGAGCGTTCATGGCGACTCGTTTGGCCCCTCGCGGCTTGATACACCATTTTCAAGCCCCGCAACGTGGGGCCGGGACGATGCGCCAGGCGGACACCCAAACGCTGCCTGGGCGATTCCGTCGGCCTTCCGTTTCACCGCCCCGGGGCGGAAAAATGGCGGGCCCGGTTTTCCTTCGGCGCACCTCTGCTCCTCTCTTCCGGGCGATTGACACAGCGAGCCGGCCAAGGGCACCGTCGATCTTGACCGCAGAAATGGCCCAGTCGGCGCGAACCAGGCGGTTCCGATCGGCCATCCGGTCTCGGACGATAGGAGGAAAAAAGCATGCCGCGTACGCCGCGCATACTCGTTATCGGTGGCGGTATCGGCGGCCTTGCCACTGCGCTGGCGCTCGAGCAGCAATACGCGGAAGTCATTGTCTGCGAGCAAACACCCAGGCTCAGCGAGATCGGCGCCGGCATCGGTTTGGCGCCCAACGCGATCAAGGCGCTTCGGGCGCTCGGCCTCGAAGACAAGATCAACGCGATCACGTGGGAATCGGAATTCGCAGTCGTCCGGTCATGGAAGAGCGGGCGCGAGATTTCCCGTGCCTATCAGGGCGACTACCGCCAGCGTTTCGGTGCGCCCAGCGTCACGGTGCACCGCGCCGACCTGCTCGATGCATTGGCCGGCGCGTTGCGCTCGACCGACATCCGGCTGGGCCTGCGTTGCGTCGGCGTTGAGGCGCGCAACGGCGGGGCCGCCGCTCGCTTCGCCGACGGCAGTGAGATCGAAGCGGATGTCGTCGTCGGCGCCGACGGCATTCATTCGAAGGTGCGGGAAAGCCTGTTTGGTGCCGACGCGCCGCGCTTCACCGGCTGCGTCTGCTTTCGCGGCATGGCGCCCGTCGAAGCGGTGCCGCGCGACATCAACACCGCCAACGTCACGTTATGGATGGGCCCGCACGGCCACGTCGTGCATTACCGCGTCCGCCGCGGCGAGCTTCTCAACATCGTCGCCCATATCGACAGCGACGCCTGGACCGAGGAATCGTGGACGCGGGAATGCGACGTGTCGGAGGTGATCGGCACCTATGCCCGGTGGAATTCCGCGCTCACGCGCGTTTTTCCGTCGAGCGTGCGCTGGTACAAGTGGGCGCTTTACGATCGCGATCCGTCCGAGCGCTGGAGCAAGGGCCGCGCCACGCTGCTCGGCGATTCCGCGCACGCGATGCTGCCCTATCTGGGCCAGGGTGCCGCGATGGCGATCGAGGACGGCTGCGTACTGGCCGGCACGATCGCCCGCGAGGCGGACAATCTGGATGAGGCGCTGCTTTCCTACGAGCGGCGACGGCAGCCCCGCGCCCGCGAAGCGGTGCTTGGTTCGCGCGCCCGCGCCCGCGAAAACCATCTCACGTCGCCGTGGGCACGGCTCAAGCGCGACATGCGGTATAAATGGCGCAAGCGTTTCGGCGGCGACCAGACCGTGTTCCAGGCCGGCCGGCTCTATGACTACGATCCGGGGCGTGAACTGGCCTGAAGCACAAGCCGGCCGCGCTTGCTTTCTCCCCGGTGGCGGCCGATATAAGGGCCGGGAGGTTGGCGGTGGGCGAGCCACTCGCCAACCGGGTCAGGTCCGGAAGGAAGCAGCCCTAACGAGCGCGGTTCGGGTCGCTCGTCAGCCTCCCACCCTCTCCTTTCGGATCGATAAACTGTGCCGTCACCCTAGGTGCGAGCGCAGCGCCTCGAAGGGTGTTAGCGCCTCCATCATCCTCCGAGGTCCGGCCGCGCGGCGGCCCCGCGCCTTGGGACGACGTGCTAAGAACCGGCGATGAACGACGCGACGACCAAGATGTCCGATACGACCGGTGCCTATCGCGTGCTCGCGCGCAAATACCGGCCATCGACCTTCGCGGATTTGATCGGCCAGGATGCGATGGTCCGCACGATTTCGAACGCCTTCGAGAGCGGCCGCATTCCGCAGGCCTGGGTGCTCACGGGCGTGCGCGGGGTCGGCAAGACCACGACGGCGCGTATCCTGGCGCGCGCGCTCAATTACGAACTGGCGGACGGCTCGATCACCGGCCCGACGATCGACATGCCGGTTCTCGGCGTACACTGCCAGGCGATCATGGAGAGCCGGCATCTCGACGTCATCGAGATGGACGCGGCCTCGCACAACGGCGTCGAGGATGTCCGCGCGATCAACGATGCGATCCGCTACGCGCCGGTCTCGGCGCGCTACAAGGTCTACATCCTCGACGAAGTGCACATGCTTTCGGGCGCCGCCTTCAATGCACTCCTCAAGACGCTGGAAGAGCCGCCGCCGCACGCCAAGTTCGTGTTCGCCACGACGGAAATCCGCAAGGTCCCCATTACTGTCCTTTCGCGCTGCCAGCGGTTCGATCTTCGGCGGGTCGACGCGGCGCTTCTGGTCCAGCATCTGGCAGGCATCGCCGGCAAGGAAGCGATCACCGCCGAGCCGGAAGCGCTGGGGCTGATCGCGCGCGCCGCCGAGGGCTCGGTGCGCGACGCACTCTCGCTGCTCGACCAGGCGATCGCGCATGCCGGCGGAGCCGGCACCGCGACAATGCCGGCCGGATCCGGTTCGTGCCGAAGACGTAAGGCAGATGCTCGGCCTTGCCGACCGCACCAAGATCATCGATCTGTTCGAGGCGCTGATGGGCGCCGACCTGCCGCGCGCGTTGCAGGAATTCCGCGCGCAATACGATGCCGGCGCCGATCCCGTGCTGGTGCTCGGCGACCTCGCTGAGTTCACCCATTTCGTCACTCGCGTGAAGATCGTGCCGGCGTTGGCCGACGATGTTTCGCTGACGGAAACGGAAAGGACGCGCGGGCGCGCCTTCGCGGCCAAGCTCTCGATGCGCGTTCTGGCCCGCACCTGGCAGATGCTGCTCAAGGGCATCGAGGAAGTCACCGCAGCCGGACGGCCTTTCGCCGCCGCCGAGATGGTGCTGGTGCGTATCGCCTACGCCGCCGATCTGCCGACGCTCGATGAGGCGATCCGCTCGCTGGGCGACACCTCGCGCGGCAACGGCGCGTCGCCGACGCCGGGCGGCCAAGCTTCGCAGCAGGCGGAAAAACCCGCACGCGCGGAAGCCTCCCGTACCGATGCGCCACGCGGCGCCACCCGGGCCGCACTGGCGACCGCGCCAGCCGAATTGGCGGCGAACGAGCCGGTCGCGCGCGCCGACGAATCCGGCGTTACGTTGCGCAAGCTCGCGAGCTTCGAAGAGCTCGTGGCGCTCGCCGCCGAGAAGCGCGATCTCGGCATCAAAAGCGCGCTCGAGCGCGACGTCCGGCTCGTGCGCTTCGAGGACGGACGGCTCGAGATCGGCCTCGAAACCAGCGCGCCGAAAGCGCTGACCGGCGAATTGTCGAAGAAGCTTGGCGACTGGACCGGCCGGCGATGGATGGTCATCGTCTCTGCCGAGCCGGGCCAACCGAGCCTTTATGCGCAGGCGCAAATGCGCAAGGCCGAGTTGAAGGACGACGTGCGCGGCGACCCGCTGGTTCAGGCGGTGCTGGCGCGTTTTCCCGGTGCCGAGATCGTGGACGTGCGGCCGCCGGCCGGCATGGCCGACGAATTGCCGTCCGAACCGCCGCCCGAAGGGCCCGGCGCGGACGACGAACCATAACGCAGGTGAAGCATGGCCGATTTCCTGGGCCTGATGAAACAGGCCGCCGAACTCAAATCGAAGATGGAAGCGATGCAAGCCGAACTCGACCGCATCGAGGTCGAGGGCGCGTCCGGCGGCGGGATGCTGACGGTGACATTGTCCGGCAAGGGTGAAATGCGGACCGCGCATGTCGATGAAACGCTGCTCAAGCCGGACCAAAAGGACATTCTTCAGGACCTCATCGTCGCCGCGCACGCCGACGCCCGGCGCAAGCTCGAAAGCGTTTTGCAGGAGCGGATGCAGGCGCTGACAGGCGGCCTGCCGCTGCCGCCGGGGCTGAAGTTGTTCTGATCGATGCCCACTGTCGTCGCCGGTCCCGAGATTGAACGCCTGATTCAGTTGCTCGCCCGCCTGCCCGGGCTCGGGCCGCGTTCGGCCCGGCGCGCGGCGCTGTTCCTCATCAAGAAGCGCGAACTGGTCATGGCGCCGCTCGCCGCCGCCCTGCAAACCGCGATCGAGAAGATCGAGGTGTGCAAAATCTGCGGCAGCATCGACACGCAGAATCCCTGCACGATCTGCACCGATACGCGGCGCGATCCATCGGCGATTGTCGTGGTGGCCGACGTCGCCGACCTGTGGGCGCTTGAGCGCGCCCACGCCATCAACGCCCGTTATCATGTGCTTGGCGGCACGCTATCGCCGCTCGACGGCGTCGGTCCGGACGACCTGACGATCGATGCGCTGGTCAAGCGCGCGCATGACCCGTCGGTGCACGAGGTCATCCTCGCGCTGAACGCCACGGTGGATGGCCAGAGCACCGCCCATTACATCACCGACCTCCTCAACGACGCCAAGGTCAAGGTCACGCGGCTGGCGCACGGCGTGCCGGTCGGCGGCGAGCTCGATTACCTCGACGAAGGCACACTTGCCGCGGCTATTCGCAGCCGCACGCCGTTCTAGGCCGGCCTGCCTGTAAATTAGCCAATGCGCCCGCAGTGCGAACAATTAGGCAGCCGGTGGGCCGTCGCATATTCCGCAAAGCGCTGGAAAACGCCGATCTCCACGGAAATCAGGCCTTCGGTGGGCTTTCCAGAGTTGGCCCGCCGCTTGCATAACCCTATGTGCGATCTCGATCTCACAACTCGTGTTGAATGAGGTTGCTTGGGGCCCCGGCGATCCCGGCACCGGGGCCCCATCCTTTTTGGGGGCCTGCGCCCCTGTTCCCCTCACGCGCTTGCGCTATACCCCGCCCTTCACACATGAAGGCAGCGCCGCAGCCGTGCGGTTGCAAGCCTGGTACGGCCGGCACATCCCGCATGAGCGACGACGTCCGCTACAATAAGGTTTTCGATCTTCAACCGGGTCAGGCGACCGAGGTGGCGCCCGGCGTGCGGGCTGTCGTCGCCGACAATCCGGGACCGTTCACGTTCAAGGGCACGGTCAGCTACATCATCGGCCGCGGCAAAGTCGCGATCCTCGATCCGGGCCCGGACGACGACGCCCACATCGCGCGCGCTGCTCGACGCCGTACGCGGCGAGACCGTCACCGATATCTTCGTCACCCACACCCACCGCGACCATTCGCCGGCCGTGCCCAAGATCAAGGCGGCGACCGGCGCGACTGTGTACGCAGAGGGCCCACACCGCCCGGCGCGGCCGCTGCATATCGGCGAGGCCGGCCGGCTCGACGCCAGCGGCGACATGGACTTCCGCCCAGACATCGCGCTCGTGGATGGCGCGGTCGTGACGGGCGATGGCTGGACCATCGAGGCGCTGACGACCCCCGGACACACCGCGAACCACATGGCCTATGCGTTTCGGGAGGCCGATCTGATCTTTTCCGGCGACCACGTGATGGCTTGGTCGACCTCGATTGTCGCACCGCCGGACGGCGCCATGAGCGACTACATGGCCTCGCTTGAAAAGCTGGCGCGGCGGCGTGAGCCGCTCTACCTCCCCGGCCACGGCGGACCGGTGCGCGACGCGCCGCGCTTTGTGCAGAGCTATATCCGTCACCGTCACGGCCGCGAGGAATCGATCCTGCGGCGTCTCGCCAAGGGCGCCGCCGACATCCCGACGCTGGTGCGCGCGATCTATATCGGCCTCGATCCGCGGCTCGCCGGCGCGGCTTCGCTGTCGGTGCTGGCCCATCTGGAAGATATGGTCGCGCGCGGCTTGGTCGCGACCGAGGGTACGCCGTCGATTGGCGGCACTTATCGCTTGGCCGAACTGCCCTTGCCCGCCGCCTGAAGGGACTTGGGCGCCGCCGGCTGCTTCTTTTCCGGCACCGGGGTGGCCAAAATGACATCAACTTCGTCGATGAGCGCGCGTACACGTTCAGCATTGGTGCCGAGATCATGGCGGCCATAGCGCGAGGCCGAGCGCACATCGATGCGGGCGCCCCCCTGGGTCGGACGCACGCGCACCACCACGTCGTCGCGGAAGCCGAGCAGCGGCGTCCGCGCAACCGCTTCGACCAGGCCGTCTCGGGGCGCCACGGCCTGCGGCGGCCGGGCATCGACGACGTGCCACTTCCGCTTGCCGATGACCTTGAGCACGGCGTCGTAGGCTTCCTGCGGCGACGCGGTAGTCAGATCGGGCTCGATGTCGGAATAGGCGATGCGCTGCTGCTCGGCGGTATAGAGGCCGGCATAGGTGACCGGATTGGCGTCGCGCGGCCGCAATCGCGCGATGGCCTCAAACCGCGGCGGGTCGATCGGATCGGTGGTGACGTCGTAGATCGCCGGCAGCCGGTAAGCCTTGAAACCGGTGTATAGCGGATAGGCAATAAGGGCGAGCCCGAGAAAAAGCGCGGTGACGGCTTGGCGGATGCCGCCGACGCCGTCGTTCCAGATGGAGATGCCGGCGCCGAACGCCAAAAGGATCGCGACCAGAGCGAGTACCAGGGCGCCCGCGAGCGTGGACAGCGCCGGTACGATTTCGAGCGCGCCGGAGCGCACGACGATGATGGCGACGAAGGTGGCGACCAGCGAAAACAATGCGATTCGGCGTGCCCAAATGGCGAGCCGGGACGTCGGCTGTTCGGAAATGCGGCGTCGCGCCATTCCTATTCGCTCTCGCTCACCTGCCGTCCTTACCGCACAAACGCCGAAATAGCGATTTGCCGCGCGGTGGGCAATGAGCCCCCAATGGGCCCCAAATGCGACGCAAACCCGGACCGGTTGCCGCAGCGCCTGCGAAGCGTTCCGCTGACGCCCGATTCCTATGATTTTTTTCGGCGCTTGGCTTTCAGTTTGTCCCGCTTGACGCCCGCCATGGCTTCGAGCACCGCGCAAGTAGCGGCGGTATCATGTTCGGCATAGCCGGTTGCCATGGCGGCGGCGTAGATCGGCAGCGTCGCGGAGAACAGCGGCACCGGCGCGCCGAGTTCGCGCGCAAAGCTGCCGATGACATCCATGTCCTTCTGCCAGATCGACATCTTCATGGTCGGCTTTTGGTAGCTGTCCTTGACCATCATCGGCGCGCGCAACTCGAAAACGCGCGAATTGCCGGCGCCGATCTTGACCAGGTCGTAAACAAGCTGCGGCGGCAGCCCGGCCTTCATGCCCAGCACCAACGCCTCGGCGCTGGCGACGTTGTGGATGGCGACGAGGAGGTTCGCGATGTATTTCATCCGGCTCCCGTTGCCGAATTCGCCGAGATCGTGCACGGCGCGGCTGAAGTCGGCGAACAGCGGGCGCAGCCGCTTGATCTCGGCCGGCCCGCCCGAAGCGTAGATCACAATGTCCTTCACCTTGGCCTGGAAGCCGGTGCCGCTCACCGGACAGTCGAGCAATACGTGACCGGCCTTGCGCAACGCCGCTTCGGCCGCAGCCTTGTCCTCGAGCTTGAACGTCGAGGCCTCGATCACGACACGGCGCGAGACGTCGGCAGCGGCGATGGCGGCTACCGTTGCGGCTAACGCCGAGGGTTTCGGCAGACTGACAATGATGACGGGCGCCTTGCGTGCGACATCGGCAGCGTCGGTCGCGATTTCGGCCCCGGCGCGGGCCAGCACACGCCGACGCTCGGCCGACACGTCGTAGCCGACCACACGCCAGCCCGCGGCGAGGAGATTCTCGGCGAACGCGCCGCCCATGATGCCGAGACCGACGATCCCGACAACGCCTTTCTTTTTGCTGGCCATGCTTTTCCCGGAGTCGCGGCGAAGGAGTGTTTCAGAGCGAGCTTTCGAGGAACCGCATCAATCGCGGAATCGCCTGCGCGCTGTAGCTGCGCGGTTCGCTCTCGAACGGATCGGCCGACCAGAAATGTCCGGCGCCGGGGATGATGATGCGGCGCACGAAAAAGCCGGACTGGGTCAGCGCGGTCAGAAACGCGCCGGACTGGGACGGCGGATCGACGATGTCGTCGTCGGTGCCGTGGATTAGTAGAAAGCGTATCTGGTTATGATCGGCGGTCGCATAGCTGATCGGCGACGCATCGAAATAGACTCGGCGGTTCTGCATCGGCGACACGCCGAGGAACTTCTCGACAATCTTGTCGTTCGGGCGGGTCGCCAGATCGTGAGTCCACTGCGCGTGCATGTCGTAGACGCCATAGAATCCGATCACGCATTTGACGTTGGCGGGTACCGCGGCGTTGGCGTCGTCGCGGTAGGCAGACGTGTACTGGTCTCCAGCAAGCGCAACGAGCGAGGCGAGGTGCGCACCGGCGGAATCGCCGATTACGCCGATGCGATCCGGATCGAGGTCGAATTCGGCGGCCTTGGCGCGCACAAACTGGATCGCGGCCTTGGTGTCGTAAACCGCCGCCGGATACGTGCCGGGCTTGCCCAGCCGGTATTCGACGGCGAAAACCGCATAGCCGGCACGCGCCAGAAACAGGCCCCAGTAACGATAGAATTGCCGGTTGCCGATCTGCCAGCCGCCGCCATGGACGGCAACCAGAACCGGCGCCTTGGAGCGGCCTTTCGGCAAATAGAGATCGCCGACGAGTTTGGTCCCGTCATGCTCGGCAAAAACGATGTCCGGACGATTGACTATTTCGTATTCCGCCGCAGACGCTTGGCTTATCGACATGAGCACCGCCATCGCCGCCATGAAGCCGAAGATGGCGCGCATTGTTGCCTCCACAGGAATTCACTATTGAACCCCGCCCATCCTACCCGGTAGCAAGTTTTGGCGTGGCTCGAAAGTCTACCACCACGCGTGGAAGTGATGGACCGGACCGTGGCCGGAGCCGACCCCAAGGCGGTCCGCCGCCGCGACGGCGGCGCTCACATAGGCCTTGGCGGCCCGCGCCGCGGCCTCCAGCGGAAGCCCTTTGGCGAGCCCGGCGGCGACGGCGGCAGCGAGCGTGCAGCCGGTGCCGTGGGTGTTTTTGGTCGGAACGCGCGGCACCGCCAGGCGAACGCAATGACCGGCCGCAACCAGCAGGTCGACACTCTCGCCGCCGGCAGCGGGATCGTCGTCAAGATGACCGCCCTTGATCAGTACCGCGCCAGCGCCGAGTTTGAGCAACATCTCCGCCTGGGCGCGCATGGCGTTCTCGTCGCGCGCCTGTGGCATATCGAGCAAAGCGGCGGCCTCGGGCAGATTGGGTGTCACCAGTTGCACGCGCGAAATCAATGCGCGCAGTCGTCCCATCGCGTCGGCGGCCAACAATCGGTCGCCCGACGTGGCGACCATGACCGGATCGAGCACGACATGCCGCGGCCGATAGCGTTCGAGCGAAGTGGCGACGGCATCGATCGCGCCGGCGTGACCGAGCATGCCGATTTTCACCGCGCCCACTTCGAGGTCGGAAAAGACCGCGTCGATCTGCGTGGCGATGAAATCTGCCGGCACGTCGTGAATGCCGAACACGCCCTTGGTGTTTTGTGCGGTGAGTGCGGTGATGACCGCCGCGCCATAGACGCCCAGCGCGGAAAACGTTTTCAGATCGGCTTCGATGCCGGCGCCGCCGCTCGAATCCGATCCGGCAATGGTGACGGCGATGGTGGAACTCATTTGCGCCTACCTTCGTTCCTTTGACGCAGCGCAATGACAATGCACGCCAGCGCGGCCACAAGAAATCTGAAGCGCGTACGCGGCCACTACCGAAATCAAACTATGCCCGGCATGATCGTTCCGATGCTGTTTCATCTCGTACCTCGGCTGCGTTGTTCTGCCGCACACACACACTGCGCGACTCCCACGGCAGTCTCAAGAAACCCGCACTTGTGGCGGATGTTGCCCTGAGAACGATTTGAACAGATGAACGAAAATTAAGGGAGACCGTACCATGTCGTCCAAGATCGCGCTCGCACTCCTGACGAGCGTTGCGGTCGCCGCGACGAGCATTTCGAGCGGCGCATCCGCAGGCCACGGCGGCGGCGGCGGCGGTGGTGGTCACGGCGGCGGTGGCGGCGGCGGCGGTGGAGGATTTCACGGCGGTGGCGGAGGCGGTGGCTTTCATATGGGCGGCGGTGGAGGCGGCGGCTTCCACATGGGCGGTGGCGGAGGCGGCGGCTTCCACATGGGTGGCGGCGGTTTTCACGTTGGCGGATCAAGTTTCCATGTCGGCGGCGGCAGCTTTCGCTCGTTTGCCGCCCACCCCGGCAACTTCCGCAGCTTTGCTCCGCACAGTTTCAGCCACGCTTATGCGAGTCACTATTCCGGAGGCCGCACGTTCACACCGCACACGTTTGCGGGACGCTCTTTTACATCCTATGGCAACGCGCGGCGGCTCACCTCCACCAATCTTGCCGCTCACAGCCAGATCAACGCTTCGCGCCACTTGAGCACGCAGGGCCAATTCGCCGTCACGCACGCTGCGGCGCAGAACTTCCCCGGCCTGCACAATTTCAATCACACCGGTTTCAACCGTAACGCCTTCGGCAACGAGCATGGCTGGAACCATTGGGGCGGGCGGTTCTGGGGGGCCGGATGGAATCGTTGGGGCCGCGGTTGGGGCGGTTGGGCCGGGCCGGTTTTCTGGCCGTACCTTTGCGGCGACATCTTCTCGTTCGCCTTCTGGCCCGATGATTACTACGATCCGTTCTGGGCATACGGCCCGGATTTCGTGCTCATCAGCATCTTCGCACCCGGACCTTACAGCGGGCCGGATTACGGCTACGCGCCTGGCGGCTCCGCGCCCGCGACCGGCGGTCCGCCCGCCATCTATTACGGCAGCAACCGGGCCGGCGACAAAGCCGTTGCGGAAACCGTGGCGGCGGCGGCGGAAAGCTGCGGCGGTCTTGCGCCCGGCGTGACGGATCTGCCGATCGCCGAGATCAAGGCCACGGTGCGTCCCACCGGCGACCAGGTAGCCGCACTCGACGAACTGAACGCGGCGGTCGGCAAATCGAACGCCGCCGTCAAGGCGTCCTGCCCGACGGCGATTCCGCTCACGCCAGTGGCGCGGCTCGACACCGCGATGGCGCGGCTCGACGCCATGACAGAGGCCACGCAGATCGTCGGCGGCCCGCTGGAAAAATTCTACGATTCGCTCAGCCCCGAGCAAAAACAGCGCTTCGATACGATGGGCGCCAATAGCGGCCACGGATCGACGCCGGCCGGCGGCGACATCGTCGCGCTCTGCAAGCAACAGTCAGGCGACGTCGCCAAACTGCCGGTGCAGCGCATCGAGCAGGTCATTCAGCCGAACGCACAACAACAGGAAGCGTTCGACGCCCTGAAAAAAGCCTCGGAAGATGTCGCCGAAAAGCTGCAGGCTTCTTGCCCGGCGCAAATGCCGCAAACTCCGGTGGCGCGGCTCGAGGCGGTCAATACGCGGCTCGCGGCGATGGTGGACGCGATGAAGAGCGTCCGACCGAAGCTCGCGGATTTCTACGGTTCGCTGACGGACGAGCAGAAGGCGCGGTTCAACACCATGGGACCGCCGCAAGAGGCTCCGTCGCAGCACCAGAGCAGCGGTCAATAGCGATCGAGGCAGGAGACCGGAAAGTCGACGCAAGGTGGCGAGGTCACACGCTTCGCTTCGCCAGCATGCCGTCGACAATTTCGCGCAGCGCGCGTGCGGCGGTGGCCGGGTCGGCCGCGAGCGTCACCGCGGAAATGACCGCAATGCCGTCGGCGCCGGCGGCGATCACCGCCGCCGCGTTGCTTGCATCGATGCCGGCGATCCCGGCAATCGGCAAATTCGGTGCGCGCCGGCGCAGGACTTCGGCGATGCGAGAAAGCCCCTCGGGGCCGATGGGCGGATTCTTCTGTTCCTTCGACAGCGTCGCATAAACGCCGCCGACGCCGGCATAGTTGACGATGCCGACCGGCGCCGCTTCTGCCGCCGCGACGCTCTTGACTGAAATGCCGATGATGGCATCCGGGCCGAGCAAGGCCCGCGCATCCTCGGCCGTCATATCGTCCGGTCCGATATGCACGCCGTCGGCATGCGCGGCGAGCGCGACGTCGATCCGGTCGTTGACGACGAATGGTACCGCGAACGGCGCGAGTGCCGCCTTGATGGCGCGTGCCGCCGCAACCATGGCCCGGGTCTCGCTCTTCTTGTCGCGCAGTTGCACCAGCGTCGCCCCGCCTTCGGCGACGCGCCGCGCCAAGTCGGCGAGGTCGCGCCCGCCAGCGCGCTCGGGATCGATAATGGCGTTCAGGCGCAGATCGACCGGTTTCACCATGTCCTCATGAACGTATTGCGGCGACGAGACTACCGCATCCGGCCTGGCGTGCCGGGAAAGGGGATTAACTTCTCGCTTGCTGGTATAAGCTCGCGAACCGAAGCCTCGGAGGTACGCATGGTTCCCTTCTTCGTCCAGATCAAGTGCCAGCTTGGTAAATCCTACGAGGTGGCCAACAGGCTGGCGGACGCCGAAATTGCCTCGGAAATCTATTCGACCGCGGGCGACTTCGACCTGCTGGTAAAGTTCTATGTCGAGCAGTCGACCGACATCGGGCATTTCATCGCCCAGAAGGTGCAAACCGTTCCAGGCGTCCAGGACACGCGGACGATCATCACATTCAAGGCGTTCGGCGGATCGTAGCTCCCCGGTGGCTATTTCTTTGGCTGCGGCTTCGGGCCCTGCCGCGGCGGCAGTGAATAAATGTAGCCGGCGATGGCGTCGCGGTCGGCGGCGCTCAGCAAGGACGTATTGCCAATGACTTCGGCCATTGTGCCGCCGGCATAATCGCCCGCCGGATTCATACCGTCGGCGAGATAGCTGGCGATGTCCTTTGCCTTCCACGCGGTGCCGTCGTCGCCCCAATGCTGGAGCGCCGCCGGCGTGATGTTGGGCACCCAGCCCTTGCCGTCGGCGGCAGGACCGCCGGCAAATCGCTGGCTCTCGACGATGCCGCCGAGAAAGTTGCGGGGACTGTGGCACTCGGCGCAGTGACCGGGCGCGTTTACCAGATAGGAGCCGCGCTCTGCCTGCGCCGACTCGGCGCTAAACGGCTCGCCGTGGAGGAAGAGAAGCTTCCAGATTCCGACCAGGCGACGGATGCTGAAAGGAAACGCCAGATCGTGCCCGCGCACCCTGCCGGCGACCGGGGGCAGCGTTTTCAGATAGGCGAAAAGATCGCGCACGTCGCCGAGCGCCATGCGCTGATACGAGGTGTACGGGAACGACGGGAACAGGTGCCTGCCCCGCGACGTGCCCTTCCACAATGCGGTGACGAAATCTGCTTCACTCCATCCACCGATCCCGTCGGCGACATCCGGCGAGATGTTCGGCACGTAGAACGTGCCGAACGGCGATTTCAGCGCGAGCCCGCCGCCAAGCCGCGTCCGTTCGACTTCGCCGGGATTTTGACTTGGCGTCGCGTGGCACGAAGCGCAGCCGCCGATGTCGAACATGGTGCGGCCGTTGTCGAGATTGGGTGTATGCGTCGGCAGCGCCGTTGCGGGCACCGTCGCCGGCACGGTCAGGACCCAGAAGGCAAGCGCAACAACAACGGCAGCGGCGGCGGCCAAAAGCGCGAGCCTTCGCATCGCCACGCCCACGCTCCGTTCGGGGAAGTTGTCAGCTCTTCTTGATGCGATAGTTCTGGTGGCAGCCGCCGCAATCGTTCTTGCCGATATTGCCGAAGGCCGCCTTGAAGCTGTCGAGGTCGGTCACCTTGCCCGCCGCCTCCTTAGCATTGGCGCCGAATTTGGCAAACCGCGCCTTGAAGTCATCCATGTTCTCCCAAATCTTCGGATCGGCCGCCGTATCGCCGCCGGTCTTGGAATTGTCCGGGAACAGCGCCGGCATCTTCGCCGCCGCATCCTCGAACGTCGCGAAAATCTTTTTCGCCTTGTCGAGATCAAACGGCGTTTCGCCCTTCATCATGTCGGCGCCGATCTTGGCCTGATCGCCGTTTGCCTTCATCAGCGCCCTGCGCGCGGCAATCGGGTCTTGTTGGGCCATCGCGACACTCGCTCCCAATGCGATAACGACAACGGCGAAAACCGCACGAATCATATGACAATCTCCCTTTCGTCGGCGCCGCGCATCGTGCGCAATGGCCGCTCGCGAAGGCCGGGAGGATATGGGCAAACACAGGGCGCGAGAAATCACGAAACCGTACCCCCTCTCGCCCGTATAATGGACGGGCA
Organism: uncultured Alphaproteobacteria bacterium; assembly: GCA_963850245.1. Classification (GTDB taxonomy): domain Bacteria; phylum Pseudomonadota; class Alphaproteobacteria; order Rhizobiales; family Xanthobacteraceae; genus BOG-931. The sequence continues at coordinate 502,871 of CAWKLA010000014.1, forward strand.
ACTGCCTGCCGGGGCGATCGGCCGCGCTGGGAAACGACCTTGAGAAACGGGCAATGAAATCGCTCTGCTGCTTCCGCAAGGAACGGCACTTCGCCGGTCCTCCCGAGGCGATCTGGCCCTTCGTCGCGGACACGGCTCGCCTCAACGAGTTGGCCGGCTCTCCGCGCTACATCGTCAACGAGCGCGCCGATGCCCAGGGCCGCGTCCATCGCCTCGCTACCGTCCGGGTCGGGCCGCTTCGACTGAAGTGGGAGGAAGGCTACGGCGAGTGGCAGGAAAACCGCCGGCTCAGCCAGACCCGCGATTTTCTCAACGGCCCGTTCCGCCGTTCCAACTCCGTCTTCGAACTCGAACCTGAAGGTGCCGGCACCCGGCTGGTTTTTTCCGGTGAAATCGAGTGCGTCGGCGTCCTGGGCTGGCTGACTAGGCTGTCCGGCAAGCTCGAGCGCGAGGCGGACAAACGGCTCGCCGCCATCGAACGCCTGGTCGCCGAGGCCGCGGCCTCCGACAAAATTCTCGGTGCCGGCGGCGAAGATGCCGTTACGCCCGCGGCGCGGCGGCGCTTCGATGGGCTGATCGCGCAGCTCGACCGCGATCCGGCAAGTCACGGCCTGGCGCCGAAGCTTGCCGACTTTTTGCTGCACGCGCCGATGGTGGCTCTCAGCGGCATTCGTCCACTGACGATGGCGCGGCAATGGCACGCCGCACCGGCGGACACGGTAGAGCTGTTTCTCGCGGCGCAGCGGCTCGGCATCCTGGCGATGGGGTGGGATCTGCTCTGTCCGCGCTGCCGCGGCGCGAAGTCTCGCGTTGAGCAACTGCATGAGCTGCCGCGGGACGCCCACTGCGAGTCGTGCAACATCGATTACCGGCGCGACTTCACGCGCAATGTCGAGCTCACGTTCCACCCGGAGCGGTGGCTTCGTCCGCTGCCCGAAGGCGAGCTGTGTTTGCTCGGCCAGGGCACGACGCCTCACATCAAGTTTCAGGCCGAGGTGGCGGCGCATTCGCGGAAGGATTTTGCGCTGACGCTTGCGCCCGGCCCCTATCGTTTCCGCACCGTCGAGGCCGGCGAACAGGCGGACGCAGATATCGGGCCGGACGGCGTGATCCCGGGGCTGACGGCGACCGGCGACGAGATCGCGCTGGCGCCGCCGCCCGGCCACCCCGACGAACTCCTCATCGAGAACAACACCGACCGCCCGCTGATTTTCGTCGCCGAGGACCGCAATTGGGCGAAGGATGCCATGACCGGCGAAAGCGTCATCGCCATGCCGGCGTTCCGCCGGTTGTGCCCGGAGCAGTTGCTGCGGCCCGGCGACGACGTCGAAATCGGCCAAGTGGCGATCCTGTTCACCGATCTGCAGGGCTCGACGCAGCTTTACGAAAGCCTCGGCGACGCGTCGGCCTATCGCCTGGTGCGCGATCATTTCGCGTTCCTGTCGGAACTCGTCGCGCGTCACCACGGTTCCATCGTCAAGACGGTCGGCGACGCGGTCATGGCGGCGTTCCACGATCCGGCCGACGCGGTGCGCGCCGTGCTGGCGATCCAGCAGGAGGTGGCGAATTTCAATCACGGCCGCCGTGACTCCGGCATCGTTCTCAAGCTCGGAATGCATCTCGGTTCCTGCATCGCCGTTACCGCCGGCGGCGTGCTGGATTATTTCGGTTCGGCAGTGAACACGGCCGCGCGGCTGGAGCATCAATGTCGCGGCGGCGAGGTGATCATTTCGGAAGCCGTATTGAGCGATCCCGAAGCGCGCGAGGCGCTGGCCGGGCGCGCCGTGAGCGAGGAAACCGTGACGCTGCGCGGCCTCGTCGAGCCGGTACGGATCGTGCGCGTGAGTGCGGAGAAAATATTTGCAACACCCGGCTGAGACGGAACTCGCACGCGAGCAAATAACTCTTCGCAAAATTGACGGAACAATTACTGGAAAGTTTATTTGGAACTTTGTTCCCCGAGTTCCAAAAAAAATCGCGATCTAAAATTTAGAAAACAAATTCGCAAGTTCCATCGCGCCACACAATGGCCACTCGAATCGTTGAAACAAAACACTTCGGGGAACAATTTACGGCAACCTCGTTGGGGAGGTCCGTCATGCGGGACACGCGGCTGACGCGCCGGCAGGCGCCAGCAAACGACCGGTCACTTTTGTCGCGCGCACCGGAAAGCGCGGACATCGGCAAATTGCTCGAGGAGAATGCTCAACTTCGAGAGCTGGTGATACAGCTGACCAAGATCGCCATCAAAAACATCACCGATCCCGCCCGGCGGGTGAACTGATCCGGTTTTGGGGAACCGCCCAGGCTAGCCGTAGAGCTTTCGGGTCGTCCCGCTGCGCTTGACTTCGCGCGCTTCCTTATAGGTGCGGCCGACGAAATCCATCGTCGGATTGCTGACGCCGAACCAGAATTTCTCGCTGATGAAGTGATGGCGCAGGTGATATTGCTTGAGCCAGCGCCCGATCGGCGTGCGCGGCTGATACGGAATGTGGGCGACGTAGTGGACCCACTCATAATGAAAAATCGCCAGCATCACGCCGAAAAGCGCCGAAGCGATCACGGTCCATCCGAACACCACCGCATAACCGAGCGCGGTGACGGCGAGCGTCGGCACCAGAAACCACACCGGCAGGAACAGCAGATCGAGCCGGTCCGGTTCGACGTGATGATCATAATGAAGCCGATGCTGCAGTTTTTTCACGAACGGAAAGCGCGACGGCTCGGCATGAAAGGCGAAGCGATGGAACCCGTACTCGCTGAAGTAGAAAGTGACGGCGCCGATCACGGTCCAGAGCAGCGAAAACGAAAAGATGCCCGCGGCGAAGCACACGACGAGCGCGGCGAGCCCGAGCACAAGCCAGACGTTGGAACCATGCCGCAGGAAGGTCAGGATCACCGGCCGCCTCCGCAAGATGGGCCATAATTATTCGCCGCCATACCCCGCGTTGCAAGGCGTTTCACACGGAACCCCATGCTTCGCATGGTGAATTCCGGCGTGGTGAGACCGGGCACCGACGGCGCGTGCAACGAATGGTTCCAGAGCGTTGCCGGAAGTTCCCTCGGCCCTGCGCGGTAGAATTATTTTGGCGAATGACGCGCGGCGTTCAAAAAAACCAAGGTGAGACAAGCGCCTGCGCGGCGCCGGGTTCTGTCAACAGCGATGCGTCGACAAACTTTCTACCGCCCGCCGAATGATGCTATACTAGTTATTAATACACGGCGGGGGTCGTGCGCATGAAGTTTGCCGGAACCGGCTATGCTGGGCATTCCGCGCTCCGCGGCGTTCCAAGCGCCGTAACCTATGCGCTCGAAATTTTCGCGATCGTCGCGGGTTATGCCGGCCTCGCCGGAACCGAACTGATATTCCCCTGGATCAATCCGACCGCCACCATATTGTGGCCGCCGACCGGGCTGGCGCTGGCTCTCTTCCTGTTGCGCGGCCGCCGGATATGGCCTGCGGTCTTGCTGGGATCGTTCGTCGCCGGCGTATTGGCTGCGCGCTCGCTGCTGGCCCCCGGCCTCGCCGCGATCGGCGTGTCGGTTGCCGCATTCACAGGCGCCTTGCTGGTGGAGCGATGGTCCACGGGCGTCAAAACCTTTCGCACGATCACCGGCGTCGCGAAATTTGCGCTTATTTGCTTCGTGCCGACGGCGATCGTCAGTTCGATCTTTGCGATAACCGGATTGATCCTCGCCGACGATGCCACGTTCTCCGGTTCCATTTCGATTACGGATGCCGTATCGAGCTGGGCGTCGACTTTGGCAACCTGGTACATCGCTGACGCCGCGGCGAGCCTGATCGTCGCGCCCGTTGTCGTGCTTTGGGCGATATCGCAGCGCCATCCATTATCCAAATCCAAATGGGTCACGCTGGAAGCGGCGGCGGTCTTCCTCGTCACAATCGTCATCGGCGTCATCGCCTTTATTCCGCTGGACGACGGCCCACTGGCCGATCTGCAGCCCTATCAGAGCGCGGTCGGGTTTCTGATCCTGCTGCCGTTATTCTGGGCCGGCCTGCGCGGCGACCAGCGCACCAGCTCGACGGCTGCGCTGATTTTCTGCTGCATCGCGGCGTGGGGCTTTTCGGTCGAGAGCGGCTTGTTTCAGAAAGCCGACGGGAACGCGCCCCTGTTGCTGCTGCTGGCACTTTGCGTGAGCACATCGCTCGTGGCTCTGGTATTGAGCACCGCCGTCGCGGGCCATCGCGACGCCGAGTCTCGTCTGCTTGGCGCGCAGGACGAGTTGACCCGGCAGCTTGCGCTGATGGGCACCGCGCTGGAAAGCTCCAAGCGCCACTATCAGATCCTGATCGAGGGCGTCGACGACTACGCGATCTTCGTGCTCGACACGGCGGGACGGGTCGCTAGCTGGAACAATGCGGCAAAGCAGATCATCGGCTACACCAGCGACGAGATTGTCGGCAAGCATTTCGCGATATTCTACCGGCCCGACGAGCGCCGCTCCGGCGAGCCGAACCGCGCACTCGAGTCGGCGGTACAGCGCGGCAAGTACGAAGTCGAGGGCTGGCGCATCCGGAAGAACGGCACGCTGTTCTTTGTTACCGGTTCGGTCTCATCGATCCTCGACAATAAGGGTCATCTGATCGGCTTCGCCAATATCATCCGCGACGCAACCGAGCGCCGCGACGCGCAGGAGAAGCTCGTCCAGGCCCGCGAACAACTGGCGATGGCCCAGAAAATGGAAGCGATCGGCAAGCTGACTGGAGGCATCGCGCACGATTTCAACAACCTGCTGATGATCATCGGGGGCAATGCCCAGACCTTCAAGCGCCTGCTCGATCCCAAGCTGCCGAGAGCGATCGAAGCGATACAGACCGCGGCAAAGCGCGGCGAAAGCCTCACGCGGCAACTATTGACGTTCGCCCGCCGCCAGCATCTGAGCCCGACGGTGGTCGATCTCAACACCTGCATCAGCAACATGCGAACGATGATCGAGAGCTCGCTGCGCGGCAATATCGTGTACGACGAGCGAAGCCAGCCGAGCGTCTGGCCGGTCAAGGTCGACCTTGCCGAACTGGAGCTCGCCATCGTCAACATCGCGGTTAATGCACGCGATGCCATGCCGAACGGCGGCAAGTTCAGCATCGCCATCGGCAATGTCGTCGCCGATCACGACGGCGCCGACCGCGCGAACGGGGAATTCGTTGCCATCGCCTTCGGCGATACCGGAACCGGCATCCCTCCGGACCTGCTGTCCAAGATATTCGATCCGTTCTTCACGACCAAGGAAGTCGGCAAGGGCACCGGGCTCGGCCTGTCGCAGGTATACGGCTTCGCCCACCAAGCCGGCGGCATGGTTCACGCCGACAGCAAGGTCGGCGTCGGAACCACGATCACGGTCTACCTGCCCGCGGCTGCGGCCCATGAAGTCGCTGAAGACGACACTGCCGACATCGACCCTGTGCGGTCGCGGCGTCCGGCGGTCCTCATCGTCGACGACAGCCCGGCGGTCGCGGAAGTGACCTCATCGCTGTTCGAGCACCTCGGCTACGACACGCTCTACTGCGAGTCGGCCGAAGCGGCGCTGAAACTGCTGGCCGAGGGTACGAAGATCAATCTCGTTTTCAGCGATATCGTCATGCCGGGAACGATCGACGGCGTCGGATTGGCGCGGGAATTGCGTTCCCAATATCCCGATCTGCCGGTGATATTGACGACGGGCTACAGCGACGCCGCACGGGCGGCGCCGGCTGATCTGCGGATATTGCGAAAGCCGTTCGATACCGACGCACTCAAGGGCTTTATCCGCGACACCATCCAGGTCAGCCTGCCCAACTGACAAGCCGAAGTCCCGTTACCGGCCTACTCCGCCGGCTGGCCGCTGGCTTCGCTGCTTTTCCGCCGCCGCGAACCAAGCGCGGCGATCCAGCGGGCGATGACGTAGAATACCGGCGTGAAAATCAGGCCGAACGCGGTAACGCCGATCATGCCGAAAAACACCGCCGTGCCCAGCGCCTGACGCAGTTCCGCGCCGGCTCCGATCGCCCAGACCAGCGGCGTGACGCCGAGAATAAACGCAAACGACGTCATCAGGATCGGCCGCAGCCGCAACCGTGTCGCCTCGACGGCCGCATCCCACCGGTTGCGGCCCTGATCCTCGAGCTGCCGGGCAAATTCGACGATGAGGATGGCATTCTTGGCGGCCAGCCCGATCAGCACCACGAAGCCGACCTGGGTCAGGATGTTGTTGTCCTGCCCGCGCAGGATGACGCCGGCGATGGCGGCAACGAGACACATCGGCACGATCAGGATCACTGCGAGCGGCAGCGTAAGGCTCTCATACTGCGCGGCGAGCACCAGAAACACGAACACGACCGCCAGCACGAACGCGAATATCGCCGTGTTGCCGGCCCTGATCTGCTGGAAGGCGAGCGACGTCCATTCGGTCGCAAAACCCTCGGGCAGCGTTTCGGCAGCGAGCCGGTCCATGATCGCGATGCCCTGCCCCTGCGAGTAGCCAGGCGCGGCGGCGCCATCCATCTCGGCCGCCGGATAGAGATTGTAGTGCGGCACGCGGAAGGGGCCGGAAATGTCCCGCACCGTCGTGAACGAGCCGAGCGGCACGGTATCACCGTTGGAATTGCGCACGCGGATCTTGAGCACGTCGCTGACGTTGCGGCGGTCCTCGTCGCGCGCCTGCGCGGTCACGCGGAACGTGCGCCCGAACAGGTTGAAGTCGTTGACATAGGACGAGCCGATATAGACCTGCAGCGCGTTGAAAACGTCCTGCACGTTGACGCCGAGCAGTTGCGCCTTGGTGCGGTCGATATCGAGATAGACCTGAGGCGTGGAGGTCTCAAACAGGGTAAAGACGTGCTCGATCCCCGGCGTCTGAGCGGCGCGCGCCATGAAATCGGCGGCCACCGTCTGCAACAGCGCCGGCCCGCGGCCGGCGCGATCCTCGATGATCATCCGGAAGCCGCCGGCGTTGCTGATGCCGCGGACTGGCGGCGGCAGCACCGTTATCAAAAAGCCTTCCTGGATTTTCGACAGGCGGCGATTGAGCTCCGCCTGGATACCCGCAGCCGACTGGCGCGGATCGTGCGCGCGCTTCTCGAACGGGTCGAGCGTCACGAAGATCGCGCCGGAATTGGGCGCATTGGTGAAAGTCGCTCCGGAGAAGCCGACCACGTTGACGCCGTGGGCGACGCCAGGCACGCCGAGCGCGATGTCGAGCGCGCGCTGCTGCACGGCGTCGGTGCGCGCCAGCGATGCTGCCGGCGGTAGCTGAACGACGACAATGAGGTATCCGCCGTCCACCTGAGGAATGAATCCGACGGGCGTTTGCCGGAATGCGTTAAGGCCAAAGCCGATGACGATGAGATAGACCACGAACATGATCGCAGCGCGGCGCACGGTCCGCCCGGCCAGCCACGAAACGCCTTCGCCGATATGGTTGAACACCCAATTGAAGCCGCCGAAGAAGCGGTGGATCGGCACCTCCCACCACCGGTCGCGGTGCGTGGGATCGTGCGGTTTCAACAACAGTGCGCACATGGCGGGCGACAGAGTCAGCGAAACGATCAGCGAGATGATCGTGGCGCCGGCGATCGTCAGTGCGAATTGCCGGTAGAACTGCCCGGATATGCCGGTGATGAATACCGACGGCACGAACACGGCGCAGAGAACGAGCGCAATCGCGATCAGCGCCGAGCCGACCTCGTTCATGCTTTTCTTCGCTGCCTCGCGCGGCGGCAGCCCGGTGGCGATGTTGCGCTCGACGTTTTCGACCACCACGATGGCGTCATCGACCACGATGCCGATCGCCAGCACCAGTCCGAACAAGGACAGATTGTTGAGCGTGAAGCCGAAGGCCGCCATGAAGAAGAACGTGCCGATCAGCGATACCGGGATGGCGACGAGAGGAATGATCGCTGCGCGCCAGGTCTGCAAGAACAGGATCACCACCAGCACGACAAGAATGATCGCTTCGCCGATGGTTTCGATCACCGCGTCCACCGATTGCCGGATGAACTGGGTCGGATCAAAGAAAATGTCGTATTTGACGCCGGCCGGAAAACGCTTCGACAGCGTCTCCATCAGCTGGCGCACGCCGTTCGCCGTCTCCAGCGCGTTGGACCCGGGCCGCTGAAAGATGGCGAGCGCGACGGCCGGATAATGATCGAGATAGGAATTCGACGAATAGTCCTGCGCCGCCAGTTCGACCTTGGCGACGTCGCGCAGCCGCACGACCGCGGTCGGGGTCTGCTTGACGACGATCGCGGCAAACTCTTTGGGATCCGCGAGCCGCCCGAGCGTCTGCACCGCGATCTGGAAGGCGCCCTGCTGCGCCGCGGGCGGTTGATCGAGAATTCCCGAGGCGACCTGGATGTTCTGGCCTTGCAGCGCGCTGGTAACATCGGCCGCAGTCAGGCCCAGCGATTGCAGACGATCGGGATCGAGCCACACGCGCATGGCATAGTCGCGCGCGCCGAATACCGTGATCGAGCCGACGCCCTCGATGCGCGTGACCGCATCGGTCACTTCGAGGGTCGCGTAGTTGGAAATGAACAGCGAGTCACGCGACTTGTCGGGCGAATAGAGGTGCACGACCATCATCAGATCGGGTGACGATTTCTGCACCGTGACGCCGATGTTGCGAACGTCGACCGGCAGTCTCGGCGTGGCGATGGCGACGCGGTTCTGCACCTGCACCTGGGCGATGTCGAGATTGGTGCCGAGTTCGAAGCTGACCGCGATCGAGAACCGTCCGTCGGCGGTCGAGTTCGACGCCACGTAGATCATGTTCTCGACGCCGTTGATCTGCTGTTCGAGTGGCGTGACCACCGTCGAGGCCACCACTTCGGCGCTGGCGCCGGGATATTGTCCGGTGACGCTGATGAGCGGCGGTGCGATTTCCGGATACTGCGCGATCGGCAGCCGCGAGAACGACACGACGCCCAGAATCACGAAAACGATCGAGATCACCGCCGCAAAGATCGGCCGGTCGATGAAGAAATGCGAAAGGCGCATGGGCTAACTCAATCCGCCTTCGTCTGCGCGGTGCCCTTGCTGGCTTCCTTGCTGACGTCCTTCGGGGAAGACGACGCAGCCGGCGGCGCGCCCTGCTCCTGCGCCGCGACCTTCACGCCGGCGCGCGCGCGCATCAGGCCGTTGATGATCACCCGGTCCGAAGCGGCCAGACCGTCGTTGATGACACGCAAGCCGTCCTCAAGCTGCGCGGGAACGACGTATTTGAGCCGGGCGACGCCGCCGTCGTCGACGACCAGAACGTATTTCCGCGACTGCTCCGTGCCGATCGCCGCGTCGGGAATGAGCAGCGCCGTATGCGGCGGCGATCCCGGAACCCGGACGCGGCCGAACATGCCCGGCGTGAACAAACCATTGGAATTGGCGAACACCGCGCGGCCGCGGATCGTGCCCGACGAGCGGTCGATGACGTTATCGACGAAATCCATCTTGCCGGTATGCTCGAAGTCGCGCTCGTCGAGCAGTTTCAGCGTTACCGGAACGCCGCCCTGGCCGCTCGCCATTTGCGTGTCGGTTCCGGCGAAGCGCTGGTAGCGGAGGTATGAGCTTTCGTCGAAGGTGAATTCGAAGCGGATCGGATCGACCGAAACGATCGTCGCGAGGAGCGTCGTGTTGCTGCCGTTGCCACCGGTCACGAGGTTGCCGACGGAGACGCGCCGATCGCCGATGCGTCCGTCGATCGGCGCGCGCAATTCCGAATATTCGTTGAGGTCGAGTTCGGCCTGATGGACCATAGCCTCCTGCGCCTTGACGGAGGCCTCTGCCACGCTTTTCGCCTGCTTGCGCTGGTCGTAACTCTGCTCGGTGATGGTCTTGTTGTGCACCAGCTCCTGGCCGCGCGCGAGGTCCGCCTCGGTGAAGGCGAGATTGGCGCGGGCCTGGGCGAGATTGGCGCGCATCTGGTCGAGCGCGATCTGGAACGGCCGGTGATCGATGAGGAAGAGGAGATCGCCCTTCCTCACCATCTGGCCGTCGGTGAAGTGAATCTCGGAGAGATAGCCGGAGACGCGCGAGCGGACTTCGACCGAATCGATGGCGACGAAGCGGCCGACATATTCGTCCTGATCGATCACCGTCTTCGCGACCGGCTTGGTCACGGTGACGGCGGGTGGCGGCGGGGCCGAAGCCTGCTTGTCGGCCGGGCCGCATCCGGCAAGGCCCAGGAGTGCTGCCGCGCCCACGAGGGCAGCGGCTGGCCGCACCGCATTGACGATCGCCATGAAGTCTCCTTCGGATTTCCGGGTGCGCCGGAATTCAGTCCCCAGATTTAGTCCCTGGATTTTGGTCACAATGCCTCGGCGGCGAGCGCTACTCGGGGGCGGCAAATCGATCCGCACCAACACGTCGTCCGCACCATAAGCGCTGGCAAGTGTCAACCGCAGCGTGAATCGCTGCCCTTCCCGGGCCCGGCGGGAATTCCCATATGTGCTCCCCGGCTCGCGGGCCTATCTGCGATGCCAAACAAGGCGAAATTCCGTGAAGATCATGCCCCTGAGTGACGCCGGCTTAGGCGGAGGTCAATCCGCCGCAGCCGCCCAATTTGCCGTTCCGCCCGAGGATCAAGCCCTCCTGGACGCCTATTCGCGTGCGGTCATCGACGTCGTCGAGCGCGTCGGCCCCGCCGTGGTCGGACTTGCCGTGCGCGCCGAGAAGACGCGCGGCGGCACCGGCTCGGGCGTCATCGTGGCACCGGACGGCCTCATCCTCACCAACAGCCACGTCGCCGGCGCAGCCGGCGCCGGTGCGCGCATTGCGGTGACCACGGCCGACGGGCAGGACTTGCATGCCCGGCTGGTCGGCGACGATCCGGACACCGATCTTGCGCTCTTACGCGTCGACGAACCGGTGACGCTGCCAGCGGCCGCGGTCGGCAATTCCAAGCTCCTCAAGCGGGGCCAGCTTGTCATCGCGATCGGCAACCCGCTCGGTTTCGAATCGACGGTGACGACGGGGGTCGTTTCGGCGCTGGGGCGTTCGCTTCGGGCACGCAGCGGCCGCCTCATCGACGACGTGATCCAGACCGACGCGGCGCTCAATCCCGGCAATTCCGGGGGCCCGCTGGTGTCTTCGCGCGGCGAGGTGGTCGGCATCAACACCGCCGTCATCATGGGTGCGCAGGGCATCTGCTTTGCGGTCGCCGCCAACACCGCGAGCTTCGTGCTCGGCGAACTGGTGCGGCACGGCCGCGTGCGCCGCGCCTTCATCGGCATCTCCGCCCAGCAGACGACGATCCCGCCGCGGCGCCGCCGCGCCGCCGGACTCGAGCAGGACGGTGCAGTGATGGTCGGCACGGTCGAAGCCGGAAGCGCGGCCGATCGCGCCGGGCTCAAGGCCGGCGATATCGTCTTGGGCCTCGACGGGCAAACCATCACCGGGGCGGACGATCTGATCCGCGCGCTGACCGGCGAGAAGATCGGCAGGACCGTTGCGCTCGACGTGCTGCGCGTCACCGAACGGCTGACGATTTCGCTCGTGCCGGAGGAAAGAAAGCGCGCGGCTTAACCAGGACAACGATGCGCCGGCGGGAGACAAGTCCCTCCCCGCCGGCTCAGCTCTTGTGCTTCAGCCCTTGCGCTGCAGATTCGGCAGGTTCTGGATGTTGAGCTTCATGCCGTTCGGCATGATCATATCGCCGGGTTTCTGATCCGCCGCGCAAGGACCAAGCCACTTGGCGTTCATCGTGACCGCTGTCGCCGCCGGCCTGCCTTCGGCCTGAACTCGTCACCGTCAGCGTATACTCGCTGTCGAAGCTGCCGTTCACGACGACGTGGGATGTCACGGTTTTGCCGGCGAATGTGCAGACGGAATCGATCGTCATCGTCGCGCCGGATTTCTGCACCTCACGCTTTGAACAATCGCCCTGTGGCGCAGAGCCGGCGTGCGCCTGCATCGCATGATCGGTCGTCGCGTCGATGCACTGCTGCATTTTGATGGCGTGGCTGGCGACGTTGGTCGTGATTTCCCAAAGCCCAGCCTTGCGCGTCGGGAAATCCGCGGCGGAGGCCGGAACGGAGCCGGCGACGATGAAAAGCAAAGCCGTCCGAAATGCACTCATGGCGTTCTCCCGGCGCGAATAGCAAAGTGGAAATTGCCTGTCTCCGCGACGGCGCAACCATATCCGATTCCGCGGGTCGCTCGGAAGCCTGAGCACGCATCATAAACCGGCACAACCAATGCGTTTACGTCGGGCGTGGGTCACTTGGCTGCGGCGTGACTGATCGCCCAGACATAGGCGGCGACGGCCGCGACGTCGGCCTGAGATAACGGCGCGCCACCCTTTGGCGGCATCGGGTCGGAATAGTTTCGCGGCTTCGGCACGCCATCATTGATCGTCCTGGCGATCGCCTGGAGGCTGCCGTCGCCAAAAAGCCAGGTGCCGCTCACAAGCGACGGCCCCTGCGGTGACCCCTTCCCGTCCGATCCGTGACAGCCGGTGCAGGTGCCGTCGGCGGCTTCGCCGTGAAAGATGCGGTTACCGAGCGCGACCTGCTCTTTGGTTGCACCCGGCGGAATCGGCAGGGCCGCGTCATTGGCCCGGCCGGCATCAGGATGCGAACCTTCGGGCGGTGCGGCGTCATGCGAACTCGCCGTCGGCGCCGAAGACCCCGGCGCTGCCGCGATCTTCGCATCGGGATCGCCGTGGTAGGTCACGCGCCAGATACGGCCGTGCTTGTCGTCCGAGATGTAGAGCGCGCCATCCGGACCCATCGCGAGCCCGGTCGGGCGGAACGCGGCGCGGCCGGGTTCCTTGACCGCGCCGGCAAATCCATCGGCGAAGACGACGAACGCGCCGGATGCCTTGCCGTCCTTGAGCGCCTGAAAGACGACGTTGTAGCCGCCCTGCGGCGCCGGTGCGCGGTTCCACGAGCCGTGGAAGGCAACAAATGCACCGCCCCGATAGGCTGCCGGAAAGTCCTTGCCATTGTAGATCAGGAGATCGTTCGGCGCCCAGTGACCCGGGAAGAAGGCGACCGGGTCTTTTTTCTGCGCGCAGACGCCGACTTTCTTACCGCCGTCTCCGCCATATTCCGGCGCCAGTACCAGCTTTCCCTGAAAGCCGTCGTAATAACATTCCGGCCAGCCGTAATCGGCACCCGCTTCAAGCTCGACGACTTCCTCGGCCGGCAATTCCGCGCTTTGCTCAGGCGTATAGAGCTTCGGCCAGTTCTGCGAGAGCTGGTCGCGGCCGTGGTTGGTAACAAAGAGCCGGCCCGAGGCGTCGAACGCAAAACCCTCTCCGTTACGCAATCCGGTCGCGTAACGCTCGGCCGGAGAAAACCGCTGACCGGTCTTGTTGGCATCGTAGCGCCATATGCCGGCGCGGGTCTGCAGCTCAGTACAGGGGTCGTAACCGGGCGAGCCAGCGACCCGATTTTCCTTTTGGCAGACGTTCGTCGCCGACCCGAGGTCAACGTAAAGGTGACCTTCCGCATCGATCGCGAACGGATGCATCGGGTGATCGCCGGTCAGCGGCAGATTGGAGACCACGACTTCGGGCGCCTGTGTCGGCACAGCCGAGTCCGGCGGCAGGGCATAGCGGAGGATTTTGTCGTTCTGCTCGGCGTAGATGGCGCCCTTGTAGAAGGCTATGCCCGTACCACCGGTAGCGCCCTGCCGCTCGCTGTCGCCGAAACGCTCGATCACGTCGGCACGCCCGTCGCCCTTGCTATCCTTGAGCGCCACGAGGAAGCCGCCATCGGGTGGAGCGTCGTTTCTGTAATAGCGGCCGCTCCACGTATTGACGTAGAGGACGCCATTGGGCGCAACGACCATGTGGCGGGCGTGTCCGAGATTGTCGGCGAAGATCGTCGCGCAAAACCCGGATGGGAGCGTTATGCCGCCGTTATCGGCCGGGCAGCTTGGTGCCGGTTGCGCAAAGGCTGCCGCTCCAACCGCAAGCAGTGCAGCGGCGGCGTAAATGGCTGCGGCCGAATAGCCAGCGGCACGATGGCGCCGCGGCAGTTGAAATGTTCCGCGTTCGGTCAAGACAACACTCCGCATCCGCCGTTACTCTCGTTCACGGAACGAGGTTATCGAACCGACGGCGCAAGCGCACGAATAGACTACCCATTCTCGCGAAGTTGATCGGTTGGTGACGAAGCGTCAGCCCGAGCCGAATGCGGCGGTACATGCTACGTTGCAATACCAAGATACGCTGCGCGATCTCATCCGATCGAGGGGCCAAATGTCCGACATCATCCTGAGAACGCCGCCGGAACGCTTCGACGGCCTACCGGGCTTCGCCTTTGACGCGCAAAGCCGAAGCGACCTGCCAGGCTATTCGGGGCTCGCGATGTCGTATCTCGACGAAGGCCCGAAGACGGCGCCGGTCTTTCTGTGCCTGCACGGGCAGCCGACCTGGAGCTATCTCTATCGTCGCATGATCCCCCACTTCCTGGCGACGGGAAGCCGCGTGGTCGCGCCCGATTTCTTCGGCTTCGGGCGCTCGGACAAGCCAAAAGACGAGGCGCTGTACACTTTCGATTTCCACCGCAACAGCCTGCTCGCATTCGTCCGCGCGCTCGATCTGAAAGACGTGACGCTGGTGGTTCAGGATTGGGGCGGCCTTCTCGGCCTGACGCTGCCGATGGAAATGCCGGAGCGTTTCAGCCGCCTGATCGTCATGAACACCGCGTTGCCGACCGGCGAGGTGGCGTTGCCGCAGGGTTTCCTGGCCTGGCGCGCGTTCTCCAACAGCCAGCCGGACCTCGCGGTCGGCCGACTGATGGCGCGTTCATGTCCGCACCTGTCACCGGCGGAAGCCGCAGCCTACGACGCCCCCTTCCCCGATGCGAGCTACAAGGCCGGGGTGCGGCGGTTTCCCAATCTCGTGCCCGAATTCGCCGACAGCCCCGGCGCTGCCCTCGAGCGCGCCGCGCGCGAATTCTGGCGCAACGAATGGCAGGGCCGAAGCGTCATGGCGATCGGCATGACCGATCCTGTGCTTGGGCCGCCGATCATGCGTGCCCTTCACGGCGACATTCGTGGCTGCCCGGCACCGCTCGAATTCGCCGAAGCCGGACATTTCGTGCAAGAATGGGGCGGGACGGTCGCACCCGCCGTGCTCGCGGCGCTCAAGAATTAGCCCGGTGCATCATGGCTTTCCTCCACTCGTTCGCGGTCAGCGACTTCCTGGACACGCTGGTCAGCCTGATCGGCGCCTTCGTCCTCGGCACCCTGATCGGCGCCGAGCGGCAGTACCGGCAGCGCGGCGGCGGCCTGCGGACGCACGTGCTGGTCGCCGTAGGCGCGGCGACGTTCGTCGATATCGGCATGCGTCTCAACGGCCATGCCGGTGCGACGCAGATCATCTCCTATGTCGTGTCCGGCGTCGGCTTTCTTGGCGCCGGCGTCATCATGAAGGAAGGCAGCAACGTCTGGGGCCTCAACACCGCGGCGACGCTGTGGTGCTCCGCCGCAGTCGGCGCATGCGCCGGCGCCGATCTCGCCTTCGAGGCCGTCGCGCTGACGTGCCTCGTACTCGCCGGCAATACGCTGCTGCGGCCGCTCGTCAACGCCATCAATCGCGCGCCGATCGATCAGGGCGGCACGGAAGCCATCTACGAAGTCCAGCTCACGGCGAACACCGAAGATCGCGACGATTGCCGCGAGCTGCTGCGCGAGCAATCGGAAGCGGCGAGTTATCCGCTCCAGGGCGTCGAGATCATCGAGCGTGACGACGACGAGGTCGAATTGGTGGCCAGACTGCTTGGCACGGGCGCCAATCCCGACGAGCTCGATCAGATCGTCGCGCGTCTCAAAAGCAGCCCGCTGGTCCACACTGCGAGCTGGAGCTTGCGAACCACCGAATAGACAACGACGGAACAAACAAGATGACCGGCTTTCGTTTTGTCGCAGTCGCGGCGTTGCTGTTGGCAGGCGCAGCCGTTCAGGGCGCGGCGGCCGGCCCCTATGTCGAGGAAGAGCTTCGCATTCCATATCCGGCGGCAGGTCCGAACGGTCTCGAAGCCCTGCTGGTGCGTCCGAACGAACCCGGCCGTTATCCGCTCGCTTTGATCAGCCACGGCTCGCCGCGCTCGGCCGCCGAACGCCCGGAGATGACGCCCTGGGCGATGCTGCCGCAAGCTGTCGAATTCGCGCGGCGCGGTTGGGCGGCGGTGGTGGTGCTGCGGCGCGGTTATGGCGACTCCGGTGGCGGTTGGGCGGAGGACTACGGCCCGTGCGGCGATCCGAATTACGTCGCCGCCGGCAATGCCGGCGCCGCCGATCTCAAAACGGCGACAGCGTTTCTCCAGAAGCGGCCGGACATCGATCCGGCGCGGATGATCGCGGTCGGCGTGTCGGCGGGCGGCTTCGCCACCGTCGCACTGACTGCCGACCCGCCGCCGGGGCTTGCCGCCGCGATCAGCTTTGCCGGCGGCCGCGGTTCGCCGCACAATGATGAAAACTGCAGCGAAGATCGGCTCATCGACGCCTTTCGCCTTTGGGGCAAACGGTCGCGCGTGCCGATGCTGTGGGTCTACGCGCAAAATGACCATTTCTTCGGGCCGAAGCTCGCCCAGGAGCTGAAAAACGCGTTCACCAGCGGCGGCGCGAATGTCGAGTTCATCGCGGCGCCGCCTTTCGGCACCGAGGGACACAGACTGTTCTCCCCGGCCGGCATCCCGGCATGGAGTGGTGACGTTGACGCGTTCCTGCAACGTCAGCATCTCGTGCTCCGAACCACGCTGCTGCCGCCGCTTCCCCGTCCGGCGCTCGATCCGCCAGCCGTGCTGTCGGCCAACGGCCGCAACGCCTTTGATTCCTATCTGGTGAGCCCGCCGCACAAGGCCTTCGCCATTTCGCGGCACGGCCACTTCGGCTGGCAATCCGGCGTCAGGACAATCGAGGCCGCCAAAGCCGGCGCCCTGCAATACTGCCGGGACGGCGGCAACGTCTGCGACGTGATGTTCGTGGATGACGCCGCCGTCACCAGCAAATAGTCCAGCGGATCAGCGCAGCGCGGGCGTTAGCGCGCCGCGCTTGCCGCCGAACAAGGAGAGCCGAATGCCCAAGGTGATCTACCAAAAGGACCGGCGGATCGGACGCATCACCCTCAACCGGCCGGAGGTCATGAACGCCATCGACGATGATGTACCGGTCGAGCTTGCCGATTGCGTCGCGCGGGCAAACGCCGACCCGGGCGTCCACGTGATCGTGCTGTCGGGCGCCGGCGAAGCATTCTGCGCCGGCTACGATTTGACCTACTACGCCGAAGCCAGCGGCGATACCGGCAATAGCGTGACCCAGGACATGCCGTGGGATCCGATGAAGGACTACGCCTTCATGATGCGGAACACCGAGTTGTTCATGAGCCTTTGGCGCTCCTACCGCCCGGTAATCTGCAAGGTCCACGGCTACGCGGTCGCCGGCGGCTCCGACATCGCGCTGTGTGCCGATATGATCGTCATGAGCACGGATGCGCGGATCGGCTACATGCCGACCCGCGTCTGGGGATGCCCGACGACGGCGATGTGGGTTTATCGGCTGGGTCCCGAACGCGCCAAGCGGATGCTGTTTACCGGCGACAAGATCAGCGGCGTTGAGGCCGAGAAACTTGGTCTCGTGCTCAAAGCCGTGCCGCCCGAGAACTCTCGACGCCGAAGTCGAGGCGCTGGCGGAGCGAATGGCGACCGTGCCGGTCAACCAGTTGATGATGCAGAAACTCGTCATCAATCAAGCCATCGAGTCAATGGGACTGAAAAATACCCAGCTGCTCGCCACGGTCTTCGACGGTATCACCCGCCATTCCCCTGAAGGATTGAATTTCAAGAAACGGGCCGAGACCGTGGGATGGAAGGAAGCCGTGCGCGATCGCGATAACGGCACCTGGGACTGGACCGCAGACCAGCCGATCAATCCGCGCTGAAAGCGAGGATGACGCCGTGGAGGCTGGCAATCCTGCTTAGTCCGTCGTTACTCGCAGTCTTTCGCTGTTGGCGCGCACGCGATGCCGCAAAGGAAGATAGGCTTGCTCGGCAGCCTCGTAAATTCCAAGCCCTTCCGCCAGCGCGCGTTCGGCCGCTTCCTGGGCGGCGGCGAACGCGACAAGCTTCTCGGCTATCATCAGGCCCGCTTCGGCAGCAGCGCCTGGATCGCCGGAGGCGAAAAGCATCAATCGCGCCGAAATGACCGCCTGCGCCTCGTACGTAAAGCGCACCGCTTCGCAATAGTTGGTCCAGAATTTGATCACGGCAATACCCGGAGTGGTGTGTCCAGAGATTTGCTTCCACGCGCCGAAGACCACTGTCCTGTCGGCACATCACCCGACAGTGTCGCTCAAACTTTGCAAAATTGATTTTCGCAATCAGATAGAATTGTCTGGATTGCGGTAAGGCTGCCGTGAGGTCGCCTTGGAGGTATTTACTCGGCTTCGGCGAGTTCTTTACCGGTGGGCTTGGCGTTCGCCGTTTTGCGGCGCCGCGGCATCGTAGCCTCGGTGGACCGCTCCGCGGCAGGGCGCCCGACGGTGAGATAGCGAAAATTCGCGCGCTTCATTTCCTCGGCCGGGTAGATATTGCGGAGGTCGACAATCACCGGCCGGGCCATGATGAGCCGCAGCCGTTCGAGGTCGAGCGCGCGGAATTGCTCCCATTCGGTGGCGATCACCACCGCCTCGGCACCTTCCGCCGCCTCATAGGCGCTGTTGCAGTAAATGACATCCGGAAGCTTCGGCTTCACCTGCTCCATGCCCGCCGGATCGTAGCTCCGCACCGTGGCGCCGAGATCGTGCAGCGCCGTGATCAGCGGGATCGCCGGCGAGTCCCGGGTGTCGTCGGTGTTCGGCTTGAACGTCAGGCCCAGCACCGCCACCGTCTTGCCGCGAATCGAGCCGTCGAGGGCGGTAACGACTTTCCGCGCCATCGCGCGCTTGCGTTGCTCGTTGACGGCAGCGACCGTCTCGACGATGCGCAGCGGAACGCCGTGATCGTGTGCGGTCTTGAGCAGCGCCGTAGCGTCCTTCGGGAAACACGAGCCGCCAAAGCCAGGGCCGGCATGCAGGAACTTGCCGCCGATGCGATTGTCGAGCCCCATGCCGCGCGCCACGTCCTGCACGTCGGCGCCGGCCTGCTCGCACAGATCGGCGATTTCGTTGATGAAGGTGATCTTGGTAGCGAGGAAGGCGTTCGATGCGTATTTGATCAGTTCCGCCGTGCGCCGGCTCACGTAAAGTATCGGCGCCGCGTTCAGGTAGAGCGGCCGGTACAGATCGGCCAGCACCGTGCGTGCCCGCGCGTCGTCGGTGCCGACCACGATACGATCCGGATGCTTGAAGTCCTGGATGGCGGCGCCCTCGCGCAGAAATTCCGGATTGGAGACGACCTGCATCTGCGCATCTGGGCGTTTCTCGCGCAGGATGCGTTCGATCTCGTCGCCGGTGCCGACGGGCACCGTGGACTTGGTGACCACGATCGCGGTGCGCGACAACAGCGGAGCGATCTCGCGCACCGCCTCGAACACGAAGCTAAGATCGGCATGGCCGTCGCCGCGGCGCGACGGGGTGCCGACGGCGATCATCACCGCGTCGGCCTCGGCGACGCCGACCGCCTTGCCGGCGAAGGCGAGCCGGCCCTGGCGGACATTGGCTTCCACGAGTTCGGCGAGGCCGGGCTCGAAGATCGGGATCTCGCCGCGCTCAAGCGCCGCGATCCGCGTCGGGTCCTTGTCGATGCAGGTGACGTGATGACCAAAATCGGCGAAGCAGGCCCCGGAAACCAGACCCACATAGCCCGCCCCAATCATGGTTACACGCATGGGTATCTCCGCGTTCGCTCATCGAGCGCTTGCTCACGAATCGGCGCCGCCGGGCGGGACTGAGGAAGCTTCGAGCTCTTCGACCGAGGCCGCCGGCGCGCTCGACGTGCGCGCCCGCAACAGCGACAGCCACCGGCGTCCAAACAGCGCGAGCACGAGCACTCCGTATACCACGCCGCCAATCAACGCCAGCACGAGCAGTTCCAACTCGTTGCGGAACCTAGAGACCGACGACAACATGTTTGTGACAATCGGCACCGAGACCAGCAGCACGAGCGTCATCGCGGCTCCAGCCCCGGCGAGCTTGGCCAGCGAGGATTTGAGCGTGGCGTCGGCGGCGATGTGGCCGGCGCGGGCGGCCCAGAAGAGAACCAGCACAAAATTGATCCAGGCGCCGATCGTCGTGGCAAGGGCGAGACCGACCTGCGCCAGCGAGCCCATCAGGGCGACCTTGAAAGCGATATTGACCGCGGTGCCGATCAGGGCCGCCTTCATCGGCGTGAAGGTGTCGCCCCGGGCCAGGAAGGGCGCAACGACGCTGCGAATGAGGACGAAGGGAATAAGGCCGCCGGTATAGGCCATCAGCGTCACGGCCGCCGCGTGCGCGTCGCCGGCGGTGAAACGGCCGCGCATGAACAGGCCGCGCATGATGACATCCGGCACCACGAGGAACGCGACGATGCACGGAATGGCCAGCAGCAGCGCGAATTCTATCGCCCTGTTCTGCGCCGAGCGGGCGCCGGCGTCGTCGCCCGCAGCAATCCGATGCGTCATTTCCGGCAGCAGCACCGTGCCGACGGCAATGCCGATGACGCCGATCGGCAGTTGATCGATGCGGTCGGCATAATAGAGCGCCGAGATCGCACCGGTCGCCAGGAAGCTGGCAATGATGGTGTCGGCAAATAGCGCGAGCTGCGTGCCCGCGGAGCCGATCGTCGCCGGCACCAGGGCCCGAAAGAAGCGGCGCACGTCGTCGTCAAGCCGAAGCGCGCGGAACGAGGTGAACGCACCGGCGCGCCACGTGTCGCCGCCGACGAGCGCCGCCTGCAGCACGCCCGATATCAGCACGCCCCAGGCCGCGGCGTAGGAAGCGCCGCCGAAAAGGCCCGACCAGGCGAGCGTCGCCATCATCGCTACGTTTAGCAGGATCGGCGCCGCAGCAGCCGCTGCGAAACGATGCAGCGCGTTGAGGATACCTCCCCACAGCGTCACCAGCGTGATCAGCAGCAAATAAGGAAACGTGATCCGTGTCAGCGAGATCGCAAGTTCATATTGCCGCGGCTCGCGCGAGAAACCAGGCGCCAGGAGATCGATGGCTTGCGGCGTGAAAAAGAGCGCAAGCGCAAGAAGCACGATCTGGGTGATAAACAGCAACGTGAAGATACGGTCGCCGAACACGCTGGCCGAGGCAGCGCCGCCCTGGGTGCGAATACGCGCATAGGCCGGAATGAACGCGGCGTTGAATGCGCCTTCGGCGAAGATGGCGCGGAAGTGATTGGGCAGGCGGAAGGCGACGAAGAACGCGTCGGCGGTCGGCCCGGCGCCAAGGAACGCAGCCAGCATGATGTCGCGAAGAAATCCGGTAACCCGGGACAGCAGCGTATAGCCGCCGACGGTGAGAATCCGCTCGATCATGCTTGCTTTAGCCACGGATTACCGTCTCGTTCGTCATGCCGGATCGCTGCGAAGCAGAGAGTCCGCAATGACGGGCAATTACGGTGAGCCCGTCAATGCCCGACGAACAGCCGCAACGATGCGATCCTGGACTGGCTCTTCAAGATAGGCGTGCATCGGCAGGCTGATCACTTCCTCGGACAGCCGCTCGCTCACCGGCAGGCCGCCCTCGACCACCGGGAACCCACGGTAGGCGGCCTGATGATTCAGCGGCTTGGCGTAATAGATCGCCGTCGGTATGCCGTCTTCCTTGAGGGTCGCCGCCAGCGCATCCCGCCGTCCCGGCGCAAGCCGGATGGTGTATTGCGCCCAGACCGACGTCGATTCATTGCCGACGCGCGGTAACTTCGCGACGCCCTCTAGCCCCGAGGCGTAGCGTTGCGCCGCCGCGTTGCGCGCGACGATCTCATCGGGGAAAATCTTGAGCTTCTCCAGCAGAACTGCGGCCTGGATGGTATCGAGGCGACCGGTGATGCCGATCCGCGCGGCATCGTATTTGTCGGTGCCCTCGCCGTGCACGCGCAGGCTTTTGAGCCGTGCCGCCAGGTCGTCGTCGTCGGTCAGGATCGCACCGCCGTCGCCATAGCAGCCGAGCGGCTTGGCAGGGAAAAAGCTCGTCGCGGTCGCGGCGGCGATCACGCCGAGCTTGCGGCCGCGATAGGTGGCGCCAAAGGATTGCGCCGCATCGTCAAGGACCAGCAGACCGTGCGCAGCGGCGACGGCGGCGATGCCGTCATGATCGGCCGGCAGCCCGAACAGGTCGACTGGGATGACCGCCCGCGGCTTGAGCCCCAGCTTCTTTGCGGTCGCGACCGCCCGCTCGAGGCTCGCCGGATCGAGATTGAATGTCTCCGCATCGACGTCCGCCATGACCGGCGTCGCACCGCAGAGTGCCACGACTTCGGCGGTGGCGCAGAAGGTGAAAGCGGGACAGATCACGGCGTCGCCGGGGCCGATCTCCCATGCCATCAGCACAAGAAGAAGCGCGTCGGTGCCGCTCGAGCAGGAGATCGCGTGGCGCGCGCCGCAAAACGCCGCAAGCTCGGCCTCCAGCGCGCGCACTTCCGGTCCCTGGATGAACTGGCAATGCGCCAGCACGCGAGCAACTGCGTCGTCGATGGCGCGGCCAAGACGCCGGCGTTGCGCCGCGACGTCGATGAACGGGATCGGCCGCTCGTCGAGGC
Organism: uncultured Alphaproteobacteria bacterium; assembly: GCA_963850245.1. GTDB lineage: Bacteria > Pseudomonadota > Alphaproteobacteria > Rhizobiales > Xanthobacteraceae > BOG-931. The sequence goes on from CAWKLA010000014.1 coordinate 525,498, forward strand.
GGGCATGCTGATTCATGTCAACGTTCCGGTTTGATTCCAAATCGATGCCGCGGCGACGGGTCGTTCACCCGACGACGCGCCGCGGTCCCTTGCGCTGCACCACCGCGGAAGGCTCCGCGCGTTTATCGAGGCAACGGATGGCGACTTCGAGGCTGGCGACGCCCTCTTCCCCGGTCACCGGAGGTTTGCGGCCGGTACGGATGGCGTTGGCGAAGGCGAGCAACTCGGCACGCAACGGCTCGGCATAGCCGACCGACAGATGCCGCATCGAGTAGCTGCCGTCCGGCTGGAAGCCGAAACACTCAGTGACCTGCAGCGTCAGCAGATCGCCGATCAGATATTTGTCGCGGGTGGCGACGTGGATGGTGCGGGCCTTGAACGGCGTGAGCCAGTTGGTGTTGATGTGCGCGAGCACGCCCGAAGCGGTGCGGAACTGCAGCAGCGCGATGTCTTCGCGCTCCGCCACCGCGCTCGACAATTGCGGCTGGATTTCCACGATCTCCGAATCGGTAAACCAGCGGATCAGGTCGATGTCGTGAACCGCGAGGTCGATGACGACGCCGACATTCGACATGCGCGGCGGGAACGGACCGACCCGGGTAATGGCGATCGAAAGAATGTCCTGGTTCTTGATCGCCCGCTTGATCGACTCGACCGCCGGATTGAAGCGTTCGACGTGACCGATCATGAGGGTGACGCCGGCGTGGTGGGCGGCGGCGACGATGGCACGCCCCTCCTCCACCGTCGGAGCGATCGGCTTCTCGACCATGACATGCACGCCCTTGGAAATGCACGCCAGCGCGAGATCGTGATGCAGATGAGTTGGCGCCGCGATGGTCACGGCATCGACGCCGTTGGCCAAGAGCGATTCAAGATCGCCGAATTCAGCGCAGCCCAGATTGCGGGAGACAAATTCCCTTTGCTTGCGTTCGGGGTCGACAATGCCGACCAGTTCAATGCCGGCCATTTCCGACAGGACGCGCGCATGGTTGCTGCCCATGACGCCGACGCCGACCACCCCGATTTTCAACGCAGTACCCCTACCGACCCCGCCAGCTTCCGCCATAATCCGAAGGGCTCCCCTAACCGCTGACACCCACGCTTTCCCTAGCATGGCTCGGGCCGATTTGGCGACCCAAGACGGACCGGAAACCCGAACACGTTTTGCTTCCGATACTTACGGGAAAAATACGCTGTCGCGGGGGCACTTTGGGGACGGTTATAATACAATGATCAGGGGCGTGAAAACGCCGCACCGGGTGCGAATGCATGCCCGATACCCGTCCGCATGGTGGCTAAACGTTGGCTGGCCCACCCGGGTGGGCTTTCCGTCTATCGAAAGCGGGCGGGCCGCCAGCTGTGACTGGCGCGCCGCTCAACGGCGTGAGTTCACTCCAACCCGAATACCTTATCCAGCTGCGTGGCGATGCGGATGTCGCCCCGCAACCGCATTCTCCCGGTCATGAGCGGCCGCCGGGAGTTGCGATGGTGGCATTTGCCGTTCTCGCGTCCGGCCTCCCTCCGGCCCAGTTTCTGGTTACAAGATAGATCATGCGATTGGCAGTTCTGATCTCCCTCCTGTGTCTCGGTATCGCCGCGGCGGCCGGCGCGGCCACTCACGCGAGCGCCGCCGGCGACGAGCCGGCCTATGGGCCGGAGCTGGAGGGCTTCGAATATCCGTGGCCGGTTTCGTATTTCTCCTTCACGTCGCAGGGCGAGCAGCTCCGCATGGCGTACATGGACGTGAAACCGGCGGCCGCAGCGAACGGCAAAACCGTCGTGTTGTTTCACGGCAAGAATTTCTGTGCGGCGACCTGGCAAGACGCCATCGGCGTGCTGAGTAGAGCCGGCTACCGCGTGATCGCCGTCGATCAGATTGGCTTCTGCAAATCGACCAAGCCGGCGCACTATCAGTACAGTTTCCAGCAGCTCGCCGGAAATACTCACGCGCTGCTGGCCTCGCTCGGAATAAGCCACGCGATTTTCATGGGACATTCGATCGGCGGCATGCTCGGCATGCGCTATGCCCTCACCTTTCCCGGCGAGGTGGAGATGCTGGTACTCGTCAATCCGATCGGGCTCGAGGATTGGAAAGCGAAGGGCGTACCCTGGCAAAGTGTCGACGCGTGGTATCAGGCGGAGCTGAAAACAAGCGCCGACAGCATCCGCGACTATCAGCGCGCGACTTATTATGTCGGCACGTGGGATCCGAAATACGAGCGCTGGGTGCAGATGCTGGCCGGGCTTTATCGCGGCCCCGGCCACGACATCGTTGCCTGGAACGGAGCGCTGGTCGACGACATGGCGCTCACGCAGCCGGTGTTCTACGAATTCGAGAAGATTTCAGCGCCGGTGCTGCTGCTGATCGGCGACAAGGACACGACCGCCGTCGGCAAAAATCTGGCGCCGCCAGCGGTGCGCCCGACTTTGGGAAACTATCCTGTGCTGGCGAAAGAGGCCGCAAGCCGCTTTCCACACGCTCATCTCGTCGAGTTTCCAGAACTCGGACACGCGCCGCAAATTCAGGCGCCCGACGTCTTTCACAAGGCCCTGCTTGACAACATCCCTGCTCGTTGAGCGGCGACCTCCTAATAAACAATCGACTATATCGAAAAAAGCTCAATAATATCAAAGATTGCAAATTTAGATTTCATGGCAAGTCGCCGGAACAGCCCCGCTTATAGAGGAGGTTAACGTCCCCCTTGTTTGACGAGGTTAAGCTCTTCGCCTCAGAGTCCTCAGATTGAAAGAACCGAGACGACAACGGCGTAGCGGGTCTTCGCGCGGGCCTCGATGAGGTGTATCAGCCGCCTGCTGCCGACGAAATTATTACCGCTTATTACCGCTTCGGCTTCGTCCTGAAACGGACACCTAATCCTCCGCCGTTTTCGGCGATGAACTCTATGCCTGCGGCCTCCAGCGCGGTCCGGAGCGCGTTGACGGCTTCACCTGAGACCTGTCGCCGTCCCTTCTCAAAATCGACGACTGTTGAAAGCCCTAGCCCTGCCGCTTGCGCAACCGCACGCCACGGCCACCGCCGTTCTCTTCAATGAATTTCACGCCGGCGGTCTCTAGCGCGAGGCGGATTTTATTACCGGTTTCGTCTCGGCCACCTAGAGGGCCGTCGTCGGCCTCCAAGCGTTTTATGGTCGGAACCGAAACCTCGGCTTCGGCTGCCAATTGCTCCTGTGACCAATCCAGAAGCGCTCTCGCAGCCTTAACCTGGCGAATTGATACTTTTAGTATTGACTTTGGAGGCATGATTATGATACTTTTAGTATCGATATAGCACCGATGCACATTGGAGAATCGGCAGTGTCCCAAGCATACCAAGTCAGCAAACCACGAACGGCGGTATTTTATCGGCGGATCGGATGCTCGGATCATTTTGGGCGACGACGAAGCCGCGTTGTTGCGACTGTGGCGGGAAAAACGCGGAGAGGTTAAGCCGGAAGACCTCTCTGGCAACCTTGTCGTTCAGCTTGGAGCGGCCACCGAGGAGTTAAACCGGCTCTGGTACCAAGCCAATACCGGCGAGGTTATTACCGACGTTCAGCGGCGGGTTAAGCACCCTGCTCTCCCTTGGATGGCGGCTACCTTAGACGGCCGGGTCGAGTTGAGCGGCGCCGTTTTCGAGGCCAAATTCATGCTGCCGTGGTCTTTTTCAGAGGAGGCCGCCGCAGAAAAGTACATGCCGCAACTGCAGCACAACATGTGGGTTATCGCTGCGCGCAGTGCGGTTCTCTCGGTGATTACCGGCGGCGGGAAGTGGGTTGAGGTTAAGACCCATGCCGATCCGCTTTATCAACACCTCATCGTCACAGCCGAGCGGAAGTTCTGGCGCTGCGTTGAAAGTGGTGAGCCACCGACCCTATTCGGCGTCGAACCGCCGAAACCGCGTATTGAAGCGGTGAAAATCGTCGATATGAGCGCGTCGAATGCTTGGGCCGAGTTTGCTGCGGTCTTTTCGCGGACCCAGTCGGCACATTTGGAGCATGAACAGGCCAAGGCCGAACTCAAGAGCCTGATGCCGGCTGATGCGCAACAGGCGATCGGTTATGGCCTGCGAGCCAAGCGCTCGAAATCGGGCGCCATCAGTTTTGATCTGCTCGATACCGGGAGCGGCCATGCAGCGGTCTAGTCCATCGATTGGAACGTTGGCGTCCGCCCTCGCCAAGGCCCAAGGCGAGCTCGTTAACCCCGAGAAATCTCTCGTCGCGACCATCCGGGCCGAGGGCCGAGGCGGCAAGGAACAGACGTTTCGCTATGCGCCGCTCTCCAGTGGGCTCGATATCGTGCGTAAGATCCTCGGCCAGCATGAGATTGCCGTTATGCAGACAACCTCGATCGATCAGGCTAGCGGCATCGTTAACCTCACCACGGTACTGGCGCACGCGTCGGGCGAGTGGATCGCTTCGGACTGGCCGGTTTGCCCGATCAGTGAGACTGCGACGCCGCACCGCATGGGCGCAGCACTGACATACGCTCGGCGTTATGCCCTCTTCACGCTTGTCGGTATTGCCGGCGAGGATGACCTCGATGCGCCCGACCTCTCTGCCCCGACGAACCGCACGTCGGGACCGGACCAGACGAATGGTCGAGGCAACGGCCAGCAAGGCGGTGGCGAGCAAAGCCATACTCCTCGCGCAGGTCTGAGCCGCAATGCCGGAACCGCTCCGCACCCCGCAAAGCAATCCCTTGGAGCGCAAGCGTCGGCCGAATTGCGTGATCGGCTTGTTGCTCAAATCAACGATCTGACCGGCGGTGAGGGCGCGGCAATATGGGCGCATCAATGTCTGGGCGAGAAAAACAAACTGACGGCAGCGGACGCCCGGCAAGTGGAGGAGGCCTTCCGCGCAAGACTGGCAAGTCTTGGATAACTCCCGCCCAAGAGACATCCGAAATAGCGATGCCAATCACGTCGCCTCCGGGGGTCCCCGATAAGAACGCGGGATGGCCGAAGTACCGGACTCAAGCCGAAGTGATCAACAAAAGCCTTCTGGCCATCCCGGAGCCCCGGCGAGTTCGAGACAGGGTCCACCTGAAAGCGGTTGCCAAGCAACCCTGTCTGATATGCGGCCGACATCCCGCGGACGCCCATCATCTACGGTACGCGCAGCACCCGGCGCTCGGACGCAAGGTGAGCGATGAATTCACCGTGCCGTTATGCCGCGGGCATCATCGCGAGATCCACCGCTGCGGCGATGAAGCTGCATGGTGGCGGAACTCCGGGATTGATCCGACAGTCGTAGCGCGGTTGCTGTGGCTAGAAACCCACCCGCCGGCGACCAGATCAGCGCAAGACACGGCCAACGTCGTCTAGGTCAAGGCAAATCACGCAGACGAACAGCTCCTTAACGACGGTACTGCGACCCTCGGCGCACTCATCTCGATGCGGCTGACGCGAGGATTCCACGATCAATGCCCGCCAAACGCCTGCTCAACGGTTGTCAGGAGGCGCTGCAGCACACGATCCATCTCGGCGGCGACATCGGCGGCTGCGCCTGATCGTTTCAGTTCCGCGGCCAGCATCACCGTGGCGCGCTCGCGTATGTCGGCGAAGACCGCGCGGACGTTGTGCTCGCTGACCGCTTGAGCGCTTTCGAACAGTCCGCCACGCCGCCGCAGCGTTTCCAGCTGAACCGACGAAAATTGCGGCTTGACGTGATCGCGAAGAGCCGCAAGCAGCATTAGTGCGGCCCGGTCAATCGCTTCATTGTAGGCGTCGGACGGCATGAAATCTCTTGACGACGAATTTACCGTTAAGAGTACTGAGGTGGCGCACCGAGGACCAGCGGCTTTAGCCCGAACATCATCGCGATCCAACGGGTGAAAAGTCGGGAGCAACGCTACAGCCACTCTAACTTGGGCATTTGCGTAATTCCGAACCGAGGGAAAATGCCACTCCGGATCGCTGCTCTCATCGCCTTGGTAGCTTCGATCGATCAACGGCGGTTATGCAACTATCGTCTTGTCGCTAGATGATTTCACGACTGATTTGACTACCGTTTTCGTCTAGGCTCAATCTCCTATCAACGGTTCGCGTCGGTCCTCGTACGATGCTGCCCGCCCTTCCCTTGCAGCTCGAAATTGGTCAGCGACTGACCTGCTCGCCAACTCGCCCTCGTTCATAAGGAGAGTCTGTTCCAGTTTTGCCTCTGGTCGGGGCGTGCTGCGAACTCGGTTGGTGTGAGCCCGTTGAGGCTCGAGTGCGGTCGGTTGGTGTTGTAGTCGGTCCTCCATTCTTCGATGATCTCACGCGCCTCTTTGAGATTGGCGAACAGGTGCTCGTTAAGGCACTCGTCGCGCAGGCGTCCGTTGAAGCTCTCGACAAAGCCATTCTGCATCGGTTTGTCCGGTGCGATGTAGTGCCATTCGACGCCGCGCTGCTGCTGCCAGGCAAGGATAGCATTTGAGGTGAGCTCGGTGCCGTTGTCACTGACGATCATGCCGGGATAACCTCGCAGTTCAGCGATCCGATCAAGCTCACGTGCGACACGCAGGCCGCTGAGCGACGTGTCCACGACCAAGCCCAGGCATTCCCGGGTGAAGTCATCGACCAGTGTCAGGATACGGAAGCGCCTGCCGCTCACTAGCGCGTCCGCCACGAAGTCGAGCGGGCAGATTACGACCGTGCGGCGCTGTCATCGGCGCTCGGGTGCCGGGAGCCCGCTTGCGGCCACCACGCTTGCGCACAGTCAACCGTTCCTCCTTGAAGAGCCGATAGAGCTTCTTGCGATTGAGCTTGATGCCCTGGCGCTCCAGCATCAGGCCGAGACGCCGATAGCCGAACCGCCGTCTCTGCAATGCCAACTCACGCAGTTGCTTGCGCAGATCCTCATCGTCAGACCTCTTTGACGCATAGCGATAGCTCTTCGGATGCAGGCCAACCAGCCCGCAGGCGCGACGCTGCGAGTAGCCCTTATCCCCCTATTCGCAAGGCGCTCGGACCGTAGAAGCTTTTTTTCAAAGATTCGTCCGCTCCAAATGCAACCCCCTCAAATTGGGGATTGTTGGGGAAGGCCAACTACGGTTGACGTATTTTGGTTCAGTAGCGGGGTGGGTCGACATGAAAGACGATGCCAACTTCACAAGGCGGATGCGTGAACTTGTCAACGATGGCTATATCGCCTTTGACAGGTTTGGCCGTTGGCGCGTCACCGAGAGAGGTTTAGGCTGTTTGATGGCGTACGCAGACCGGGCGGTGGATATGAACGCAGCCCCTGATGCACCGGCCGCTCGTCCAAGATGAGCAGGTTGTTGCAGACGCAATTTGGCATTCCCGAAGGCGGCCATGGCCGTGTTGTTTCGAGCCAAATCGATAAATTCGCTACTTTCTTTCCGAGGTGCATAGGCAGTTGGGGTTCCCAAGTTCAAGGCTTACGTCACCGGACCGCCTGGCTATCGGGGGGATAGACGCTGCCCGGTAAAGCCCAGCTTCTAAAGCCTTGCGGTTAGCAGTTCGCTTTCGTTATTGGCCGGAGTTAACTAAAATTCGTCGTTTCCCTTTACACTTTATTAACTAAGCATATTGTCTTCCTAGAGGTGTTGGAGTGCGAGTTCCAGATGACACAACCAGTCGTTACGTCACCGGTTGCTCCCGCTCGAGGTGATATTGAGGCCTCATCTTCTCAATCGGATGAAGTAATTGCAGCAGTGCGCGCTGCATCTGGCCCGGTGCCGCAACTAGAGCTAGCTTACGAGCCCGATCTGCGATTATTCTGGGTAACGCTAAGGCCGGAGCCGAAACCGGTTTTTACGCTTCCAATCATCACCAGCGTACAGAAAGTCCAGCATTCGATTATCAAAATCTGGCAGGGCTCCAACAATTGTCCGATTCGTTTCTTCGCTTACCGCGGCACGGGTCCCCTTTTCTCGCTCGGTGGAGACCTTGACTACTATCTTGACTGCCTGGCACGCAACGATCGGAAAGGGCTCGTTGAGTACGCGGCGCGCGCGACCGAAGTCATCATGTTCAACAGCAACGGACTAAACAGTATCGCCGTAACGCTGGCGACCGTTCACGCCAAGGCGTTGGGGGGCGGCATTGATCCCGCGCGCGCCTGCAATGTGATGATCGGGGAGGAGCAGGCTACTTTCGGCTATCCGGAAATCAACTACAACCATTTCCCGATTGCGGCCGTGCCGATCCTCTCGCGGCACACCGGGCCGATTGAAGCGGAGCGAATCCTGTTGTCTGGAGCCGAATACACGGCCCGCGCATTTCTTGAGCGCGGGGCCCTTGACGAAGTCGTTGCGAATGGCCGCGGTGAGGAGGCCATCCGCGACTACGCAAAGCGTTGCTTGCCCACGCATCAGGCGCGGGTCGCACTTTTTGCGGCATTCAATCGCCGGGCTGGCACGCTCGGCGCCGATCTCTTCGAGGCAGCCGAGGCGTGGGTCGATCACATCTTCAACCTGCGCCCAATAGAAATCTCGAAGCTTCAACGCATCGCCCATGCGCAGGAGCGCATGCTCGCGAGGATCAAATAGTTTCCTAATTCCTAATCAGATTGGTCAAGCACCTGCCCTCGTTGTTAACGAGCCGGAAACTGCAAATCGAAGCGTCTTTTTGTGCGCAGGCGGCCACTCGATTTCTTTAAGCGATCCCGTCCATGGTCGGTCAAATCGCAATTGTTCTAGAGACCAGGCCGGCCAATGGTTTCGGACGCACCAACATCTTTCATGAAGACCTTGTCTTCGTGGCTCGGGTTAATGACTAGGACTCCGAGAAGCCGGCGCCGTGCCGCGGGGCTTGGATCGATCGACCTTGAAAGTTACAAGCTCCTAGTCGCCTCGCTGTTCACGTCGCCGACGTCGATCGTAATATCCAATATTGTTGGCGCTGCGGTTCCATTCTTTTGCTGGTTTGCCACTGGCGCGGCTACCTTTTGCGGTTTCGGCACCATCGCAGCTCTCGTTATCGCCCTGCAATTCGTCACAGTGCGTCGCTACATCGTGGCCGACCATGCGGGCGATACGCTGCGGGACGTTAGGCAGTGGGACCGCGAGTATTTCGTCGGAGCAACGAGCTTTTCCGCGGTACTTGGGCTCAATTGCTTCTACGCTTTGGCGCTGACCGTTAGCACCGCGGCTCATATGGTTACTGTCGTCTCGGCGATCGCGTTCTCGTCGGGCTATGTTGCGCGCAATGCGGGTCGTCCAAATTTTGTCGTCGTCCAGTTGATGCTCTTCTGCCTGCCGATGGCAGCCGGTCTCTTCATTTCAGGCCAGCCATATTTCGCTGGAATTGGCGTGTTCATTCTCCTTTATATCGTAACCAACATCGCGATCGTCTTTTCGATTAACCGAAATCTGCTCGCGCTTGCGGAGGCGACCAAGCGTTCTCGCTCGCTTGCCGAAACCTTGCGCGGTCAAAATGTGATTCTGGATTCCGCCTTGAATGCGATGCCGCATGGTCTTGTCATGTTCGACTCGGACCTCCGTCTGAAAATCCAGAACTCACGTCAGATAGAGCTGTACGAGCTCGCGGGCGCTGATTTCCCGGCAAACGCTAGATTGTCTGGTGTACTGATGCAACTGATCGCTGCTGGGACGGTCTCGGAAGACGACGCAGGCCGCCTCGCGCAAATCAGCAACCGCTGTCTCGCGTGCGCTGAGCCAGGTCGCATTGAGTTCTCCACCCAGGATCAACGGATTTTATTGATAGCCGTTGAGCCCACCCAAGACGGCGGCATCCTTATGACTACCGAGGATGTGACCGCCAGGCGGCAAGTCGCCGCTCAGTTCGAGCGCATGGCACGATATGACAGTCTAACAGGACTAGCTAATCGCTTCACGTTGAATCGTGCGTTGGATAGCATATGCGCGCAGGGCAGCCCGCGGCATCGGGCAGTCGCTACTCTACATCGACGTCGACAATTTCAAAACCATCAACGATAACCTCGGCCACGAGTTGGGAGACAAACTCCTGGTCGAAGTCGCTGAAACACTGCGCGAGCTCGCCAGCCCGGCCGACACTGTGGCGCGATTTGGCGGCGACGAGTACATCTGGCTCAGCCGCATCGACAGCCTCGACGAAGCGATCGAGCACGGAAGGCGGATCGTGCGGGCCATGACGAAGCCATTCGAGATCGACGGCACGACCGTGTATGCAACAGTCAGCGTCGGTGCTGCGCTGATTCCCGAACACGGTGATACTCCTGTTGACATTCTGCGGGCCGCCGACATCGCGCTCTACGCCGCCAAGACAACCGGGCGCAACAACGCGGTGGTCTTCGAGCCGCGCATGGCGGACGGACTGCGAGCGCGTCGCGAGCTAGAAAATGATTTGCGCCTTGCCTGTCGGACGCACGCGCTGTCGCTCCACTATCAGACGATTGTCGATCTGCGCACCGGCGCGGTGACGGCCTGCGAAGCGTTGATGCGGTGGAACCATCCTACCAGAGGGATGGTATCGCCTGCCGAGTTCGTCCCGATCGCTGAGCAGATCGGACTGATCGCCGAAATGGGGGACTGGGCCATTGAACAGGCTTGTCGCGACGCTGTGACCTGGCCTGAGCAGGTCGCGGTTGCAGTGAACGTTTCAGCCTTCCAATTCAAGCATCCGGAACGCCTGATCCGAGCGGTCAGGCACGGCCTTAAGACGAGCGGACTGTCGCCAAAGCGGCTTGAGCTGGAGGTCACTGAATCGCTGCTGATTGAGGACCGCACCTCGACGCTCAAGACGATTCAGACCTTGCGTCGGCTAGGTGTGAAATTCTCGCTCGATGATTTTGGTATTGGGTATTCTTCGCTCGCTTACCTCGCACAATACCCATTCTCAAAGGTCAAAATCGACAAATCATTCACCAAGGACATCACAACAAACGGACCGTCCCGATCGATCATCGAGACCGTTCGCCGCCTCGCGCGTGATCTCGGACTGATCGTAGTGGTCGAGGGTATTGAAACCGAGGCGCAGCACCAAGAAGCTCGGAAACTCGATATAGAAATGGCCCAAGGTTACCTATTCGGCGAACCGGCGTCGGCTGCAACCCAAATCGCACGCTTTACGCGGGCGGCCTAGCCGGGCATTTGCCGGCAGTTCAATCGGAAACGACGGTGACTTAGCGGAACCGCCCTCTAGCGTGCCACAGCATCGACGCGAAGAGACCATCAATTAAGTTCTGCAGCCAGCATGCCTGTAGCGGCTCGCGCAAGTAGGCGGAGACTGCGCGGACGTTTCTTTCTCTGACCGCTCGACCACCTTCGGATAGCCTAGTGCGCCGCCGAGCGTTTCGAGCTGAACCGACGAAAACTGCGGCTTGACATTATCGCGTAAAGCCGCGAGCGGTATCAATGCGGCACGATCAATCGCTTCATTGCAGGGCCGCTAACTTGGGCGTTTGCATAATCCCGAACCAAGGAAAAGCTACAGCGTTTTGCGGACTACGAGACAGGGGAAACGTCTTGGGTCGGCAGCGATTTTCAGAAAATCCCGCGACCATAGCGCAGGTAATGGCTCCAATTCTCCGGTCGTTTGTTGCATGCACATTTGTCATTTTTCTATGCTAAACTAGCCAAAATGTTTGAGGAGGCGAACAAAATCCTTGAGGAGGCGAATATGCGTGCGCTTTCGGTTTGGGGTATCGAACTCATAAAACTCCTTGGAAGGCAGCGGCTCCATCCTCTTACGACACAATGCCCCGTGTGCCACCAGATGGTTCGTCTCCACGTCAACAAGGCAGGTCGGCAGCATTTGTTCGCGCACGCGCGCGCACTGTACGAAGGGTCTCAGCTCTCCGTACACTATGCGGCTGACGTAAGGTGTGTTGGATCCGGCAGCCCGAAACGATTCGATCCGCGCCCGGTCGAACTCCAGTACTTCAAACTGCCCGGTTCGTTGCTCGACGAACAATAAGTGTGCCGAGCTACTAGCCGGGGTCTGCCGCGGACGACAAATCGACCTCTATAAACCGTCCTCGAGCGTTCCTTCGGGATCGGATCTCATTCGAATCGAAATCACCGATCTTTGCTTGAAAGGTCATTACGCCGGTGACGCCCGGGCGACGCGCCGAAGTCCACCGATACCTTCAGGCGTCGGCCTGTGTCTGACCTATCTCTTTTCTCCAATGCCCTATGGAGTTCGAACGAAAAGCTGGATTAGCTTGACTGCGTGTCATTCAAACCGGGTGCAGGCCAGACCTACATTCCGATGCGCAGAGGCTTCCTGTACCTCGTCGCGATCATGGACTGGTTCAGCCGAGAGGTTCTGAGCTGGAGGCTGTCGAACACCATGGATGCTGACTTCCGCGTTGCGGCGCTGGAGGAGGCGATCGCCCGCTTCGGCAGACCCGAGATTTTCAATACCGATCAAGGCTCGCAGTTTACCAGCTTTGCCGTCACAGCCACACGTTGAAGGGGCCGACATCCGCATCTCGATGGGCGGTCGTGGTCGCTGGATCGACAACGTCTTCATCGAGCGGCTGTGGCGATCGTTGAAATAGGGATGCGTCTACCTCAATGCCTTCGAGACCGGCAGTGAAGCAAGAACCAGGATCGGTCGTTGGATCGATTACTCACGCTCGATCGCCTTTTCATTGCCATGGCTGTTTCTCCTGCACGGTTGATTGCACGGTCGCTTAGTTGAATAACGACAAAAGCCCTTTCTGACGTCCCGGCGTTACGCGGCGATGGCCCGTTGGGCAGCCAACTTCGCCAACCGGGGCACCGGACGCGGCTCAATAATGATCGGACTTTGGGCTGGAAGCGTCACGGATGGTGATGCGGGCTTGGGTGATGCCTCAACTTCCGGCCGCGAGGTCCCGACCGACCAAATGCTCATAAGCAATGCGCCGGTGGAGGAGAACGCCGAAGCTCTTACTGCGGTCGCGTCGAGCCCAGCGGTGAACAGTTTGCGGATAAGCAGGTCGCGTTCAATGCAGGGCGGCAGGTTGAATTGAAAGGCCAGAAGCCGACCCGCTTGCCGGACCATCGTTGCGGTGACGAACCCGACCTCGGTGATAAAAACCCGCGCGGTCTCGCCGATTTTGCTTGTGATCGCCCGATTCTCATCGGCGATGACGCCCACTCCCGAGAGCGAAATATCTTTGATGCGACCGGTGGAAAGCGCGCCATTGGCGGCGATGATTGAAATCGGTTCGTCCAGACTGAACCGTTCCTCGCCACGAGCGGCCGGCGCCTGCAGCGACATCATAGCAAACCAAGAACAGCACCACAATATTAATCGCAGCCCAGCATGCCATGACGGGAAGCAAGCCCGACTGCGCAATGATGCGCCACTCGGGCAGGACGTTGACGATCAGGCCAAGGACGGTGAGCGTAATCAGGCTGACCGCGGTCCAGAAGATGGTCCGATCATAGTCCGATTTCTTAGCGTTGGCGCCCTTCGGCGTTACCCTGAAAACGTGCCCGAAGGGCTTGGCCATGGTGGCGAGAACCGTTGGTAGAATCTTGAAGCTTTGAAAAGTGCCGTGTACCTGAGCGGCGAAGGGAAAATACTGACGTGGGGCAAAGGCCCAGATACCGCCGGCAACAGCGAGCATCATCGGCAATTGATAATAGAGTACCGCCTCAGGAGTAACGTTGATCAGCGGCAGTATTCCCAACCAAAGGAAAACCAATGGGGCGATGATGATCAACAACAGCATAGAACTTTGCGACAGCCAGTGCGTCGGCAAGAACAGAAGCCGCTGCATGAGGCTAAGATCGCGACCCAGAGGTCCGGCGGTGAGGTAGAGGATTTGCATTGCGCCGCGGGCCCAGCGTCGACGCTGCACAAAGAATGCATTTAGCCCCTCGGGCGCCAGCCCAACCGCCAGACGTTCGCAAAGATAGCGTGTGATGAACCCTTTGCGAAGCAACGTGATGCTAAACAGCACGTCCTCAGTAATCGATTCGGTTGGAAACGCATCTCCGACGCTGCGAAGCGCGGCGCGACGCGTAACCGAATTTGAGCCGCAGCAAAAGGCGGCGTTCCAGCCGTCCCGGCTTGGCATGACCGCGTCGAAGAAAAAACGTTGATCGTCCGGCAGCGCTTTCTGCAACGCCAAACTGGCTTGCGTCGGATCGTAGTTGTAGAAGGCATGCGGAACCTGAACGACGCCGATGGCGGGATCTGCAAAGAAGCCGACCGTGCGCATGAGGAAATTTCGTTGCGGTATAAAATCTGCGTCGAAAATCGCCACAAAATCAGCGCTCGTCTTGGTCAAGGCATGGTTGATATTGCCGGCCTTTGCGTGCCTGTTATCCGATCTCGTCAGGTAGCCGACGCCCTTAGCCTCGCAGAAGGCCTTGACCCAAGGCCGCCGCCCGTCATCGAGTACCCACGCCTTGAAATTGGGATAGTCGAGGCACAACACGCCCGTGATGGTTTTTTCCAGAACCTCCATCGGCTCATTGAAAGTCGGGATATAGACGTCCACCGACGGCAATTCGTCCGTTGGCATGGCGCGCAACCGCGCCTCATGAAGATTGGCCTCGCCACTACGATTGCTGGTACGCAGGAAAGCGAGGTAGAGAATGAGGGCGTCGAAGAGCGCCAACACTTCGATGGCGAAGCAAAAATACACCCATCCGATCTCGTACCACGTGCCGTCCACCGGCAGAACGGTGGTAAAGAGCCGCCAATTAAGGTAGCGCGCGATGACAGCCCAAACGGTGACGAACATCAGTCCGCGCGCCCACCCGCGCGAAAGCGGCAGCAGAGGGCCGAGCAGATAGACCGTGCCTAGGACAAGTATCAACGGCCCAGCAAGTTCGAAGTATGGAAGGCCTTCGACGTCCATGCTATTTGCCGGTGCTGCCAACAACAATGGCCGAATGGGACTGACCGCCGGTCAACCACGCAAGCGCTTTGAAGGCCCGATCCGCGAACCCAAATCCCTTTCGCTGGAATCGGACTTCGGCCATGCGACCGATATTGCAAAAGCCATTACGTTCCGCCTCGGATTCATCCTGGAATAGTTCAACCTCGACTGAAATGCTGCTCGAGGTCGGATGAGGGATTTGCGCGGCAAGTAGCCGATCGTCGGTGCGGGCAGCAGAGCCCAATACCTGTCGGACCCGGCCTGGTCGCCATTCGTCACTTCCGATCAGGCGAACGGAGGCCGCCTCGCTCGCTTTGATCTGTTCGAATTCGCGCTCGGGAAGGTCGACGACGACAAATCGGTGCGCGCAATCTGCGAGGTCTAGGATGGTCTGCCCTTCGGTCACTGTTGAACCGGGGCTCGCCGAAACTGACCAGACCACGTGATCCGCGGGCAGGGATAGGCTGGAGTGGCCAATTCGCTCGAGCCTGTCGCGTTCTTCCGTAACTTCGCCGGCGAGTTGGCTCGCGCTTGAGCTTTGCTGCAACATCTCAGTTTCAAGTTCTTGACGACGTAAAACGAGCCGGTCGCGCTGCTGCTGAGAGTAGGGCACGTCGCTTGCGCCGTCTCCAAGGTAAACCCCGGTCTGCGCAGAATCACGTTCGATCTTGAGCCGCAGAACCCGCGCGGCGGCCATTTGGCACCGGGCGGCGTTTGCCTCTTGCGTCGCGGAAGCTTCAGCCGAACGAATTTGCGAGGCGTAGCCTGATTTGGCCAACTGCTCCAACCGAGAGCCGACATCGAGACGTTGCTCGTTTTCGGCAAGGCAGCCGGCCTTTTCCGCTTCAGCTTCGGCAATCTGTTGGCCGAGACGTTGGATTGCAGCGGCCCGGTAGGCCGCCATCCGGCTTTCGAGACCGCGATCTATCGTATCAATTTCGGCGATCTGTTTCTTCGCGAGATCGGCGCGATCTCTGGCGACAGCACTTTGCTGCTCGAGATCCAGAAGATGGCGGCGGTCCGGAGACAGCGCTTCTATGAGATTCACCGTGATTGAATGCTCGATAACATCGCCCTTGCGAGGAAGGTCATGCGCCAGACGCCCGGCGATTGGCGCCGTCACCCGCACAAGCTCAGCGTTGACAAACGCGCTGGAGGCGACGCGATAGGCGAGATGAGGCAGAAAGGCCCATACCCCTGCGTGATCAGCACCAATGCCAGCAGAAGTCGAACAAGCCGACTGCGAATAAGGCTTTCAACCGTGATCGAAAGACTCATGATGTGTAGGCCACGCTAACGATTGACTTGGCAGTCTGCGTGCGGACCGTCTCCGCTACTGTTTGACGTGTAACAAAAATCGCTTAGCGTAACGGCGGTAAGATGCTTAAAATTTTAGACAATATTTTTGAAATTGTTCCGCTATCGTGCTGCTTCGCCGCGACGACGGCTTTCCCGATCAAAGCCCACGCATTGCTGGCGAACAAACCGGAGCGGCCGATGCGCTCCGGGCCGCGCCGGCAATAAGTAACGACCTCTAAGAGCGCCCGAGTCAGCCGCCAGCCGCCCCGCGCGCCAGCTTCCACAAGCTCACCGGTCGGTAGCGGACGATCCGTGATGAACTTTCGCAAAAGCCCAAGAAGGGAGCATGTAGTTACGAAATGACGCTAGTCTCATTTGCAATTATAGCTGCGGTTCTTTCCATCTGGACATTCGCCACAAACAGCTGTCGGTTCGACGGCATAGGAAGGGCCGGAGATCAAAGCACGGATTTCTTCGTGAGGCACGACTGATGATATCGACGCATCACGTTCGTCGCATTCTTGACGCGCAACATCGGCTTCCAAAGCGTCGTGGCGGCTGCAACAATCTCAAGGACGCGCTCCCCAAAAAAAATCGCCGAAGGAGATTGGGAGATACTGACCGGGGACATGGATAATCTCAGAGGCGTCGCTCCCATTATCGAGCCCGCTGGACAGGCTGGGACAGCTTCAGCCGTCCTAAAAAGAAGAGCCCCGGCGGTGTGAGGCACCGGGGCTCAGACTTTAGGTTAGTTTGTCCAGAAGGTCAGTCTTGACGCGCCGCGAAACGGATCAAGACACCGACATCATGGTCGAATGTGGTTAACGAATGGTTAACAGGTTAGTGACGTTACTCGCACGATGCCGGCCGCGGAGGCTGGCGAGCTATCCAATTTGGCGATTACAGGATTATGACTGCCAGCCGAACGTGCATCAGCCATCAGCGCCGTGGCGTCATCCTAAGTGCCGCGTGATATCCGAAAACATTCTTGCAAAAGCCTGAGTGTAGAATCCATTATTAAGCCAGCTGTCCAGCGAAGTCGCTAGGGCAACGAACGCAATGATCCAAAAGAGCATCCTCATTGGATCAAGATCACACTAAATCGCTAACCGACAGTTAGCTTCATCAGCCCTTAGTTAAAACGTGTCGGCAGCCCAAACGGTTAGCCGCATCTCTCGGTGACATGCAGAGCAGCGGTAGATCCGGACAGCCGCGTCGCTTCCTTCCGGGAGTCGCTCGACGTTGGCGATATCCATCTCATTTCCACAGCTACATGCGGAAAATTCAGTGGAGCCGGGGACCAACAAACGCTCGAACGCAGACAACTACCCTCCTGCGGAAAGCCTCAGTTTGTCCGGGATTGCGGCAATCCTCCTCGGCTGACTGCCCCTCATGCAAATCTCACAAGTAATGCACAGTCAGTGGAGTCCTGATCCGCAACGGCTTTTGCTGTGCAAATATCCCGAGCGAAATGGAGGACTGAATGATCGTCGGCGACGTTAGGGTTTCGACGGATGGCAGACACTAGACGCGCAGCAAGCGGCCTAGGCTGCAGCTGGAGCTTAGCAGGTCTTCGCGGAGAAGGTCAGCGGTGCGGTCAGCAATCGAAAGGCGCTAGCGCGCCGAGTGATCGCGCTAGGGGCCGGGGATGTCCTGCTAGCGACCAAGCTCGATCGATTGGCGAGCTCGACCCGCGATCTGCTGAACATCTTGGACGCGATCGGCAAAGCAGGAGCGGGCTTCAAGTCGCTGGGCGATCCTTGGGCGAATACAACGACCCCGCACGGCAGGCTGATGGTGACGGTGTTGGGAGGATTAGCAGAGTTTGAGCGGCACTTGATCATTGCTCGGACGGATGAGGGGCGTAAGAACGAGGCGCGAGGTTCGGCCGGAAGCTGAAGCTCACAAAGCATCAACGGCAAGGAGCGCTGGCGCGACGGCAGGCTGGTGAAGCCTCGGTCGAGATCGCCAGGAGCTACAACGTCAGTCGCCCGGTCATTTCGCGACTACGCTCGCCGGATGCAGTGTCACCCTAAGGTCGCACGCAAGAGAAATTTGTAGCGCCGCGAAATTTTGTTTTGTGCTGCGCCCTATCCACCGTCTGAACACATTTCCGAATTTTGATTGGAGGCGAAACGGGCCGGGGGGCACGAATCAATGTTCAATCAGCTTCAGCGATCACGAAATTATGGCGTGAACGACAAACCGCCGTGCGCGAATTGCGGCCAGCGGACCTCTCTAATAAGACGCAGCCCGGATGAATTCGATCGCAGATACGAGCGGCAAACGTTTGCGTGTTTCGAATGCAAACGCGAGGTTTGGCGCATAGTGGACGCCGACGGGGATTGCCTCCGCTAGCGTCCTGCGGTCGGGGAAAAAGCCTCGATCGGCAGATCGTCTGGCCGCGCAACTGTGGCATAAAATCCGCACCCCTGGATTTGTCGTCGGGCGCCGGAACGCCCTTCCGGACAGCGCTTTGACACCGGAGATCGCCATTATCGGTGAGTGAAATGTCAAAGCGCCCCCGACACAACTGTCCGTTTCAGATTGCGGAGGCCTATGACGCCGTGCGGGAAGCAATAGGCGGCGGACTTAGAAAGCAACTGGAAGTACCGCATCAGTTGCCGTTCGAAATCGCGTCACTATTGGCGGTAATGACGGGTCATCCGAACGACCGGCAGGCGTGTAGTTGCCCGCGCTGAAGGGAAAACGCACGGGTGCTGAGGCCATACTTTCTTTGCCAAACCGGTACGGGCCCCGTGAAACACGGAACAAGATGGGACGTAGACGTGTTGAGGGGGTAGCTCAACGCGATGAAATACATGATCGAAATTCTTCGGCATGAAGAAGACGGCACGCGCAAGGTCCTGCAGAAAATCCGCTCAGATGCTCGAAGTCTTTCGATCGCCAAAGCGCAGGCCATGATGCTACTGCAGCGGGCGCGAGAAGCGAACGGCCTCGCGATAACCGATCGTCGCGGACATGAGGTTTATAGCTGGCGCATGAAATGAGCCGCTGATCCGTTTTTAGCGGCATTCCTCCGCGCTTCAGCCAAAGCCAGGGCTAGGCGCGGTACAGGTCGCCTAGCGTTGGTCGTGGTGCGGACTCACACATCATGCTGACCGAGGCGACGACGTGGCCGACCGCCGACCAAGCCGCTATATCTCGCGCATGTGCGGGCGCTTCACCACCAGGATAACCTGGGCCGAGATCGTCGCCCTGTATCGGCTGAAAGAAGCCGTATTACCTCACCGCCCGCGATGGCTCGCCAATCCTCACGGCCGCCGCATCTGGAGTTCCTGGAAGAACCGAGAAACCGGACAGCAGCTGCTTTCCTGTACGATGCTCATCACCGAGCCTAACGAGTTCGTCTCACAGGTCCACTACCGGATGCCGGTGTTGCTGACCGAGAAGCAGTTCAAGCCGTGGCTCACCGGCGAGGCTGGCGTCGAATACCTTAAGCCGGCCGGCAACGACCTCCTGCTCCAGATGTGGCCGGTGTCGAAGCGGGTGAACAGCTCGAATGAGCCGGCGGATGACCCTACCCTGATTGATCGCGTGGCAGTTTGAGCGCGATAGGCACTTGCCGAAAGATCGTCGGTCCCGTCCACGGGTGCAATGTAGCGACGAAGCAGCCGTCAACACCGACACGGCCGATGTCTCGATTGCTTTGCGGTCGGCGCTAACGATCGAGGACGTCGAATATCGATAGAATGGCGGTCCGGGTCTTGAAACCGGACTGAGGCATGGAAAAAGGATCAGCCAAATGAACAAGAAAGTCGCCAGCCAATACCATTGAATTTACGACCATCACCGGGTTGGTGCTTACTCAGTTGTATGAGCAGTTTCCCGTTGCAGTTAATCTCGATCGAACTGCAATCGAATCCCTAATGGCCACCGGTCTCTCATCACCCCGGTCTTTGCAATCAGGCAGACCTTCGATGTCGTGTTTGCTCACAGTTTGAATTGGTTATGCAAAGAAGAATACGTACGTTCATTACGGCCATTGGCATTTGAACAAGTCACGCTCACGAAAAAAGGTTTGGCAGCGTTAAATGCGGTTCCGTAAGGACTATCAACGACGGTAGGCTCAACGCTCGCGGCGAACGCATCTGGCAGGAAACTGGTCCATATTCGGCGACCTGGTTGGCGGGATTGTGGGCGGCCTCGCCAAAAAGCTAGCTACTTGAGAACACGCGTGGCGGGCGCCGGCTCGCCTGCTATCTATTTACGCTTTCAAAATTGCTGTACGCTACCAGCGTCGAACCAGCCGGAACATTCGAGTCTGAGCCCCCGGCCGGTCAAACTTGGTGGAAGCTCGGTTTTGGCGCCGGGCTTCCTTTTTTGTCTCAGCGGCCGGCCCGTGTCACTCGCTTTTACGCTTTCGAAATTGTCAGCCGTTAGCGTCCGGAATTAGTCGGGGCATCGTTAGGCTCCGATCAGCAAGGAAGCCCCAGCCTTACAAGGTCCAACTGGGGCTTCTTTGCTTTACGTTCTCAGGCGGAAACGTCCGGCGAGCGCCGGCCCGCTCGGGCGGCTCATTTCTTCGATTTATGGTCTGGCTTCCGAGTGGTGATTGCTAAAAGGTGCAAGACACCCCACGCTCCCCCGGCAGTGAGCGAAGCAACCAGCAGCATCCAAAGGGTTTGGTTCAGCGGCGGCACTGCCATTTGACGGCCTCTAAGCACGTGGGCTGCGCCGGCAGTTAAGTCGCCAAGACACTTGATCGCGGCCGCGGCGCACGCGCATGCTCAGGGATGCCATCAAAGGTACCGGCACAAGCGCCACTAACGCAACGATGATGTCGGCCATTGAATGTCGGCCCAAGTCGATTTAATTCAGGCAGATAGCGTGCAAACGACGGCATTGTTCCACGCAGTCACGCGATCGCCCTCAGTCTCGATGGCTCGCTTTTTGCAAGGCATGTCAGGTGTGACATTGTTCAACCAATGGCCCCGCAAAGCGTTTGCTAGTCATGATCAAGTCTGAGCTTATCGGGCGCATCCGCGCTCAAAATCCCCATCTTTTCGAGCGCCAGGCTGAAGGCCTGGTCAACACGATCCTCGACGAAATCGGGTCCGCGATAGCCGGTTGCGACCGGGTTGAACTGCGGGGATTTGGGGCTTTTTCAACAAAGGTCCGCCCGGCTCGCCCCGGGCGCAATCCCAAAACCGGAGGGGTTGTGGAAGTGCCGAAGAAGGCCGTGCCGTACTTTAGGCCCTCAAGAGAGTTGCTCCGGCGTCTCAATCTTTCTTCAGAGGAAGCGTCCGGTAAAGGCGTCGGCGGTTAAGGTTACATACGGCTGATCGCTGCCAAGGCGAGTGTGAGTGCTAAAAAATCGACCGTGGACGCTAGCGACCGAAAGGCGATCATTGAGCCCGGAATGAAAGTCGCTGTCCAACGCGGCGTTGTGGAGCACATCGGTGTCGTGCTCCGCCTTAAAGGCAAGTATGTGGTCGTACGGTGGACCCAAACGGAATGGCCTGAACTTGAGTTTCAAGCCCATCGCGATGACGTGAAGCTATCGCGCGATTGTATTTAGCGCGGCATTACGCGAAGGGGTCCAAGCGCCCACAGCCAATAGATCCAATCCAGCCCGCCAGACGTTCGAAAATCGTTTCTGCATTTTCCGAGACAATGGGGTGCGCGTCGCCATTTATCGTTTTTGTTAGGGACGGCGCTTAAGGTTTATTCGCTTTTAGACTCGCGGGGCCGCTCGCAAGTTGTATTGCTGCGCTGCGATCTGGGCGGACACCCCCCTACCCACCGGCCAAGCTCGGTTCGCAAAACGGGACCGCCAGAACGAGGTCACGCTCCTTCGGCGGTCCCGACCATCTTCAACGAGAGGTGATCATGGTTGCGCGGTTGCGTCCATGCTCATCCGGCGATTGCTGGGTTCCGGCGTCAATAGAATTTGTAGTTTAGGCCGACGCGAACGACGGCGACAGACGTGTCGAACCGCGCGTTCAAAACCGCGTTGGCGGGAAAGGTCGGGGAACCTGGAGATGTCCAGCTCCCGGTGGCAGTATTTAACTGTGCGTAGATTGCTTCCCCCTTGACGGTCCAATTGGGGGCCAAGGCGTATTCCAGACCCGATCCGACGACCCAGCCAATGCGCGTAGAGTCGATGTTGAAATACGGCGTATTGGACGTGGGAAATTTTGCCGAATTGTAGACGACGTTGTTCGCAACCTCGCCATAAGCAAGCCCCGCCGTTAGATACAATAGCGTGCGATCGACCGCCAGGCCGAACCGCCCGCGCACAGTTCCGAGATCGTTCAGACGGTTCGTCTCTGAAGGGTAGAAATTGTTGATCGCTCCGTTGGGATCGACATAGTTCGTCTTGTTGCTTAGCCAGCTTAGATCGGTCTCTAGTCCATAAACCAAGCTTCCCGTCTGCCAGTTAATTCCAAGCGTGCCGCCGCCGGCAAAACCTTTGCTTTGATCGTTTGAAAGGCCGGGATATCCCAGAAACGCACCTCCAAGATCATCAAAGCTGTGAAAGCCACTTGCATAGCCGGCAGCAACGCCCACGTAGGCGCCCGACCAATTGAAAGACGGCGAGGGAATATAGATGGAGGAAGCAGGTGGGGGTGCGAGGTCAGCGGCATTTGCGCTCAGCGTTGTCGCCAACCCCAACCCAATACCGAACAAAGCGCGTTTTAACGCTGTCATATTTGATCCCCGAAATTCTTTCTTAAGAGCGACCATTGTCTGCCTCAGACACGCTCTCTCCTAAGTGTCTGTGGTGGCGAATTTTGTCGCGGAGCGAGCGAATCGAAATTCCAAGTCGGGCGGCCGTGCGAGTTCTGTTTCTTTGGTACGATCGCAAGGTTTGAAGAACGAACTCGCGCTCGACTGCGCGAGCGTGTGCCTCACCGAATTCCCGATAAATTCGCGGTCGATCGGAGAAAGCCCGAACGACGCGGCAGGAATGGTTGGCGGTCGCAGAGCCGTTTCATCGGCCACGTAGCTCGGCATCATGACCTCCACAAACTTGGAGCGATGCCTCCCAACAAACAGGGTGCGCCAACGTGGTTAACAATCCGCTAAGCACCTAATGGGTGCGGGCGCTCGCCAATCGCAGACGAAAGCGCGATGTTGGGAGCACTGCGTCGAGCTAACGACGTTGCCGCCATGAGGCTCGACGTGGTCGCCGATCACGCTGTGATGGTTCTCGCAAAAGCAAATACTTGCAGATGCGATTTCCCTCCCGCCAAGGGAATGGTGCTCCGCATTGCCGGCAGGTTGTTTGACGATCGACGGTGTTGGCTCCGGCTTCGACTTTGACGAGGCGATAAAGCGCATCGCAATTCGGGCAGTTGAAATGAACTGCCCCCGCCTTGGATACCATACCCCACTCCCCAACCCATTTCCCCAAGCGGACGGGTTGGACCGGTCGCCGGTGATGGCTGAACTATCTTCGCAATACGACACGCTTCATCCTTCCGCGCTCCCCCCTAATTGGGGGGGGGGCGATTGACTTGCGCAGCGGCTTTGCTTGCCAACGGACCGCGGGACATCTCCGGCAATAAAAGGGGCGGTAACAAATGCGTCCGAAGCTGTCATCGTCCGCTATACCGAACCAAGTGTGGACGCTGTGCTCTGCTGGCGGAAGCCTTCGCAGTTAGACAGCTGGTCAATTCCGCCGGCGGACCTAGCCCGCAGCAAGAAAGCCGAGGGACGGCCGCTCGCGTTAGGGGCGCCATTCCCTGCAGACATCGAGGACGGCTTCGGCGGTGAGCGGCAAGCCCGCAGGGCTCGCTTTCGAATGTCTGCAGGGCTGACAATTTGCCGTTCGGTGACCCCGCTCGCGCGAACCGCATTGCGTTGCCGCAACCTGGGCACGCCGCAATTTGATCGGTGCTAACCGTTTCGACGAGCATGCAGTGGTTCTACTTCAATTCAACGGCAGAGAAAAGGAGCCTCGGTCACGATAGCAGGTGGCTGATGGCCGGGGCTGGTTCAGTTTGGACATCCCCTTGAAACACCGTTCCCACCGCCCCGCAGGAGACAGTAACCCGTCTCTGTTAGTGGCGCCTTAAGGCTTGTGCTTCGATCGACACCGTATCGCGCTCCCGAGTTTGAACCAAGTGCTCGATAAAATCTGAGATAAGAAGTTAGACCGAGCTAAATCGGCGTGCGCTAAGCCTATCCCGCTTTGCCGAACACCAGCCCGCCCGCAATGGGAGGCCCTGCGCTGTGGTTGACGAAAGACGCCGCGAGCCGCGCGAGCCCGTCGAGTATCTCGCCACGTTGGTTACAGGCAGGGACCCGCGCTACTGCCTCGTTACCGAATTGTCCGACGGCGGCGTGCGGATTAGCGCGGTCCGATACAGCATCCCAGACGAGTTTGGGCTGCGTACGAATGGGAACGCAATACAAAAGCGTTATAAAGTTGTCTGGCGCATCGGCCACTACGTCTGCGCCGTGCTGATTGCTGCAGACTCCTCGCCAGCACCGAACCAACCGATGGTGCCGACCACAGCCTTGTGATTGCCGTTTTCCAGTTATCTGGCTGCTTACTATCGTCGGTGCGGTGCTTTTGCAGTTGCTGATCAGCCAGCAGTGAGTGCTTCATCCCCCTGCACACCCGCTCAGAAAAGCGCAGCGGCGGGTCGTGGCACCCGACCCGCCGCTACTTGGGCACGATGCACTAGGTGGCATCAAGGGCACTGCACCCCGAGTTTAACGCTCACCATCGACACTTCGTCCGTCGGAACGCGCGTCAGCCGTGCATAGCGGCAACTAGCTGATGCGCAAGCGCGACGAAGCTACAGATCGCCGTCACCACGAAGAGTGCGGCCACCGCTATGCTGATGATGGACAACGCCGCTCTCGGCAAATTGCGATCCTTCCGCAGGTCCCCCGTGGAATTTAGGGCTGCCCGGTTCAAAAGCGGCCGCTGCGATTGCCATTTAGGATGACCCATCCTTCCGCGCGAGCACTATCCAAAATAAACCTTAAGGCCCGCGTGTTTCCTTCAATTGAGAAACAACGTAAGTGACCGCTCGCAAACGCAAAAACGAGCGCCGGCACTGCTCGACGCTCGCCTTTGACGTCAATCAATTCAGCCATGACATTTCGGGCTATAGGGGGGCTAAAGACACCATCGCGGGAAAGGATGTGTTATGGTCGAGGAAAACAAAGTTCATGTCGAAACAGAAAAAGTATCAGCAATCACACAGCTGACATGGCGGCCGTGGCCTGCAGCCTTCGCTTAAGGGACGCGCTCCAAAAGCTCGACTATCTCTGGCGGTAGGTCGTCGGGGGGTATTCGATACACAGCGCGTAATTCCTCGCCAATGGCCATCTGCACCTCGCGAGATAATGTTGGTGGCCCGATTGGTCGCTGGTGTTCTCTCGCAAACAACACCGCGAGATAGCACAGCTGAGGCAGCATTATTGCCCCCAATACGTTGAGCAAAATCACGCCGTAGCCGTGACCAGTAGCCACGCCGACTGCCATCGTGCCGAATGCGGTGACAACGATTAGCGGAATCAGCAAGAATACCGAGAACGAGCGCAATCCCAGCGTTGCCCCGGCCGCCGCGCCGAAGATAAGGACAACCACCATCCCCACGCCTCCATTGAAGGCGACCCTCGCCGATAACGCCTTTCGTGACGAATTGTTCCATAGGAATCTGGCGAAATGAATTGATTCAACGGTGATTAAGAGCGTGTCGTCCTTAAGAGCGCCGAGGCTGCTGCGGATCAAGACGCCAGTACCGACCGCAACCCGTGCCGGCGCTTTCGTTGCGAAGGCCGGCTTCGATCTTATCAGCCTGTTAATCTACACCAGCGCTTGGATCCGGCATTCACTTCGCGCTGCGGCTTTCTCAAAAGACAATGCCGCCAACCCTGCAAGGTCGACGGCGAAGTTAAACAGAGCCAACCTTTAGCGTGTCCAGACGAACAAAAGTCAAGCCGCATTGCGGCTAATCATTACCATAGCTTCGGGCTCTTCGCCGAAAAATGACCGCGGACGGGTCCGGAATGGACCTCTCTGATTCAAAAAATGACGTTCGGCGAATATCGTGCCAACGCATCGTCGCGCTCCTTCACAAGCCTCGAAATCATCCGTTCGCGTTCTGATACCAATTCAGCGATCATCCGCTCACGTTCCGCGACGATCACTGCGATCCGCCGCTCCACGTCTGATACGAGGGGGGCCGATAACGAAGCGCTGGCTTCGACTGCGATCGCATCGATATCAGGCGTTGCCTCGTAGCCGAACTCAACCACTATTCTCTGAAATTGCTCTTCACGAAGCATACGAAAATGCTCTTCCGACATCCGCCGCTTGTAAATTTCAACTTTCTGTTCTCGGCCAGACGCCGTTAAGCCGGCACCGAGAATTCCTCTTAGCTCGTTCGGTCGCCTTCGGGGAATTTCCAGGTAGTCACAAATGCGTTCAAGGATCGGATGATCGGTCTTCGTAGGGTCGATAAGCTCAAGATACAAATCCTCGAATTTTACCGTCAGACAGGCAGGTGAATTGATCCAAGCGAGAAAATTCATAATGCCGGAAATCGGCAACGACTCAATTGTTGATGTTATCTGCGCAGCGTCAGTTGGGTGCGATGATTTGCCCCTTTTGCGGAGCACCTCATTCCATTTCCTCATCGTAATGTAACTTGAGGAATTATAGACGAAATCTACCCAACTGATCACAAGGTCGCGGGGGTCGCGAATGATAAAGAGCATTTTGTGCTCTTTGCGTGAGAGGAAGTAATGTTCCAAGTGAGGGTCATACTCGACGTGCGACGCGCAGAGGTACCCTCTCTCGATCGCAGCCGCCCAAAGCCGCGCGGGAACCGCCCTCGCAGTGTCCATTCGACCGTCTTCGTGAACCTTCGCGATCGATGATGCATATGTGTGGTATCCGACATCGACGTGCGCACCGAACGCCTTGACGAGTTCAACCAAAAGGTAGGTGCCCGCTTTGGGCACCGAGTTGCAAATGACGTAGTGCGGGCTCTCGTTGTCCTTTCGCCGCTTCGGAGCGCCGACGAAAACACTGTCGAAGGGAATAATTTCGTCGCGCATCTAGAGAAGCCAACGACCGGTGGCTGAAGATGAAAAGATAGGAACGGCGGCCCAAAACGCACCTGTGATAATCAGGCGGAGACGCGGTTGTTTGATCATCTCCCGCCTGCTGCCAGCGCGCGCAGTTTGGTTGCGGATATTTCTTCGGTAGTTTCGTCGAGAATGATGCGTTCAACGCTGTAACCGACATCTCGACCATAAAACACGTTGGTAATATTCGGCAAGGCTACCACGACAAAACGGCCGGCGTAGGCCGATAGCGCGGACTCGATTCGCTGCTTTACGGCAAAAAACGGCAACGGATTATTCCCGTCGACCCCATGCGTATCGCGCACTGCGATGCACGCTTGGCCGACCCTGCGCAGGCCCTCTTCGATCAGGCTCTGATGACCGACGTGAAACGGCTGATATCGGCCAATAAAAAGCGCCGTCGGCGCTTGCGGATCGAAGGCCGGCCGAAGCTGCCCAAGGGCCCGCTCCGCCCAGTGTTGCGGCGCGCCATCCGGAGTGACGCGCAAATCAACCCGATCCGGCGGGACGAACATCTGGTTGGTATCTTCGAACCGTCCAGCCTTGATGCGATCGACCCAGATGACAAATGCCGCACCGAAGGCGGCTCTGGTCTCCGGTGTCGGGCAGACAAAATCGGCAATGGCCGTACCGCCGGCTTCTACCACCCGGTCGCACATCCAGCCCATCCGGCGTGCATGCTCGACACGATCTTCAAGACTGAACCCCAAGTCCGGCGAGAGATTAGCCCGAACGGCGTCGGCGTTGAATACGACCGCATTGAGCAACGGGGCAAGCAAAGTGGCGAGCGATGTTTTGCCGGCGCCCGGAAGTCCCATGACTAGAATTTTACGATGCACTCGATCTCCTGTCAGGTCAGCCGCCTCGCACGGGTGACTTGTCTACCTCGCTGCCGCGGCCCTCTTCACACTAAAGCCGTTTAAGCGTCGTGCAAAGCGATGGGGGCCAACGGCTTGGTGTCATCCGCCACGTCCTGCGGTTTCACACAGGCCGCGCCGCGGCCGCGCTTGGCCGCTGGCGATCGGTTCCGGGTCGACCAGGTCGACCCACTCGATCAGTGTAGCGTCGTCAGCCGGCGCCTGCGAGCACCGTTTCCGAGTACCGCCGACGCAAGCGAAATTGGACAACACGTTCCGCCGGGAACCAGGCGACCGGAAGTCGTCTTGGTTAGCAACCCATGGCGACGGGAGACGGCGGCCGGGAATCATTCCAATCTCTTCCTCAGGCCTTCGCACCGCCGGCGCGGCAGGGTTCTCAATTTTGAGCCATGGATCCGAACGGCTGGATCGGTGTAGCGAGCCAAGCCGCGTCGACACGATGCCTTCGCAGGAGCGAATACACGGTCATCAACGCGCCATCAGCACGCCATCTGCGTGAACGAAGGTGGAGGTCGGAGCGACAATCAATGGCTGACATCGTCGTCGCACCACTGGCGCTTGTTGCCGTGCTCGTGCCCTGGATGGCATTCTTGGGCCTGTGCGACCAGCAGCGCGGACGGGCGTCTGCTACTAGGCCTCGGGACCAAAATCGTGCGGCACTACCCGCCATGACGCGAATGGTGATAGCGTCGCAGGATTAACGTTGCGCATTCGGCACTGACGAAGCACAAGCACGTGGCCAGGGTCGTCGCCCTTTCTGGTGGCTATGCGCGTGCTGACGCCTGCAAGCGCCTCTCTGCCAATCACGGCATGATCGCGAGCTTTTCGCGAGCCCTGACGGAAGACCTACGGCATTCGATGAGCGATGCCGTTTTTAATGCGACGTTGGATAAATCCATCGATGAGATTTATCGAGCGTCAACCGACGGTCTGATGCCTGTCAGCTGAGGGTCCATCGGGATGATCTCGTTGCCTGCTGCATAACTGCCCACAGCGTTTGGATGGCTCGAGGACGGCGCGGCACACTCCCAGGCTTGCCCGTCAGCCTGAAGGGCACATATTCGAAGCACGAGATATCTGTTCCCGTTCAAACAGCAGCCTTGGTCGGAAAAACACACCGTGCACACCGCACCAGGCCACGAAATCGCAAGCGCGATTCTCGTCGACATACTCGGCCGGTTCTTGTTTCAACGCCGCGACGACGTGCCCGGCATTTTGTCGCCCGGGAAAATTGGACTCTTTGGCGGTCATCTCGAAACTGGAGGGACGTATCTTCAATGTGTCGTCCGAGAGGTTCACGAGGAAATTGGTTACTTCCTGCGCCCCGAAAGATTCTGGTATCTGGCGCCTTATCAGCGAGTGGACCCGGTCCATGGAAGGATTAGGGTAAACTCTTCGTCGCCCGTCAAGTGCCAGCCGATAAGCTTCGGATCACCGAAGGGACTCTTTTTATGGCCGAGCGCGGAGACCTTGCGTCTCTGGAGCCGCAGTTCACGCCGTCGGCGTTGGTCGCCCTGCGAGCTCTTTCGATGGATTATTGGACCTACACCGACGATTTTGGCGGTCGCGCGAACGCATCTGACTCTGTTAAGGTGGGAATTGCGTGGCCGCGCTTGCTTTGGTTCCAGCAAGTCCCTCTGGAGGCACGGTTACGCCGCGCCCTGCCACTTTGGTCAAACTAAATGGCAGGGCGCAAGTGGAGCCGCCCGGCGCAGCGGTACCTCGCGACGGGCGGCTCTGTTTTATTCGCGACTACCGCTCCATCATACACTGTAAATCGGCGGCCGCGAAACCGGGTGCCGGTCATCGCGAGGTTCGGTTTACCGAACCCTGAATCACTCGTCGTCAACGCGGGTTTAGCTTTTGTTGAAACTGTGCCTTTCCGCGTTTATTGTAGATACTTAAGGTGTTCCAATATTTTCCGCATTTATGCTCGACGGGGTCCCCGCGACAAATGACTCCGCTGGCTTCAGGATTGTGGCTCCTTGGATATGATCGCGAATACCGGTAGACACGCCCACACGTTCCACTTTGCTAAATACGCCATGGAGCAAATAGAGCGGTTCCACCTGCCCGCCGATCCGGCAAGTTTCGAATTTTGGTAAACGTACGCCACCGGCCACAGCTCCGAGCTTAATAAGGCCGTCGATGACGCCATCGCCGGAGCAGAGGGGCTAACGGAGGCCGCATTTGATCTTCTTTGCACTCAACATCTATCTACCAAGCGAACCGGGCTCCGCCTTAATACAGCAGCGGCCAGCTTGACCGGAGAGATCACTCAGGTGATGGATATGATCGATGCGGCAGTCCTCCCTTTGGCCTGCACCCGGTTTGGATGACACGCGGTTAAGCGAATCCAGCTCTCCGCTCGAACTCCATAGGGCTTAGATAACCGATCGTCGAGTGCCTACGCTTGGCGTTGAGCCAGGCATAGAAGCCACCCCGCGAGACACCGAGTGTGGTGGTATCGAACCCGGCAACGATGGGGTTGTGGGGTATCATTATCGCCGCGCTGCTGGTAATGGGCTCGATCCCGTTCCTTATGGGGTTGGCGGTAGTCATGCCCCTGCTCGGTCACGCGACTTGGCACCTTTATCGCAAAGCGGTTGATGCTGACGCCTATCCTCGCGCCGAGCCGCGGCCGCCTAAAGCAGTCCACCGGTCTGCCGCAGACTTTCCTGCCGCGCTCTTTCCGGTCCGCCGCAGAACGTGATGATGCGCGCGCCATGCCATCAGCTGCAGCGCAAGTAAATGTCGGCTTACGGGTAAAGCGGCCGCGACGCGGACATCGAGCAATGTCGCAGTTTGACCCTTAGCGTCGTTTCGCCGCCTTCCATTGCTGCGCTGCGAAACGCCGACGTCAGCCTCATTCGCTCGGGGCTTTAGTACCGCCGGTGCCATTCCGTCTAGCGGAGTTCGACTTCAACCTTTTCGATCTTTCCATTGAACCGGAATGGACGCCGATCGAAATAGTCGAGTGACACCACGGAGCCAAGATCGACGCCGACATCGAAGGTTTCGCTGGCGGAAAACGCGGCGGGCACTGTGCGCTTGACAGTGTCGCTGCCAACTTCGCGCCCGTCGACTTTAAGTACAACACGCGCTGGCGAGCCGGGTTTGGCGATTGTGGTGCCGATCTCGATCTGATGCTTGCCGCTCGGTAGTTTCTCTCCGGCGTGAATGATGGTGCGCTCGATTATCATCATGTTGTACTCGTAGGTCAGTTTGCCATTGTCCATGTACAGCGTCACGCCGCCGCCGGCACCGCCAAGTGCATACAGGACGCCGGACGCATTTTCGCCAAGCTCGGCCTGCACGCGGATCACGTTGCTTTCGCGTCCTATGCCCGGCGCCGCAAATTCCGGCAGCCGGTTGGTTGTCCCGTCAAAGGTCCAGTTTGTGTAGGGCGTCTTGACGCGATCTTCCGGGTGGATGCGAAGCCATATGCCGGGTCCTATCGGGAAGTCGTTGTTCTCCTTCGCCTCCTTGAGGAAAATACCTTTCATCTCTGCAAGGAGTTTCGGCTCCTGGGCGGCGAGGTCGTCGGCCTGCGAGAAGTCCTTATCGAGTTTGTAGAGTTCCCAGACATCCTTTCTTGAGTCCCAGGTCGCCAAGCCGGGGCTCACCGTCAGCCACGGCGTCAGCGGCCCGA
>CAWKLA010000015.1:0-228898 GCA_963850245.1 uncultured Alphaproteobacteria bacterium
ATCGGCGTCGCTGGCGAGAAGCCGCCGCACCAGATCGCCGTCCATGCCGCAATCGACGGCGGCCTGGATCAGCGTCTTCGGGTCGGTCAGATCGCCGCCTTCGGAGAAATAAAGCTCCATCAGCCGCTGCTTCATGTTGCCGGGATCGGTGGCGCTGCGCGACCACAGGATCAGGCGATGGCAGTCGAGCGTATTGGGCTGCCTGCTGATTTTGAATCGGAAGCGTAGAGCAGCGCCTCCATCGCGGCGGCCGCGACGACGCGCTCGGCGATGACGTTGTAACGCTCCGCCGAGCCGAACTTCGTCTCGAGATAGGTTTGCCGGTCGATCCCTACGCACGATGCAGGATTGGGGAATGGGGCCGCCAATTAGTACTCGACGGCAATATCGGGAACCAGCGTCAGCGCCGTCTCGAGCCGGCGCTTGCCGATGAAACACCACGGACACACGACGTCGGAAACGACATCGATGCGCGGCGCAGCCGGGTCGGTGGATGTCATGACCAAACTCTCGCCTCGTTGGCGCGCGCCGGTCCAGCGCGCGTTTCCTAACATGGTGCGGACTTTAGCCGACGGCAACCTTGCCGACGACCCTCGCAATAAGCGAATTGACGTTGTCGGACGGTTTGAGCGTTGCCAGCGTTACCGCGGTGTCGACGCTGCTGCGCGCGCTGTCGGGCGCCAGCATCGTATGCTCCAGCACGGCCGCGATGCGGCGCGCGATAACATGAGCGGCACGCAGGTCGGTCTCGGTGAACACCGCGAAAATCGAGTCGTCGGCTTCGCGGCAGGCGAAATCGACCTGCCGCATCAGGCGGGCGATCAGCCGGGCGGCGTCGAGACTGGTGCGGCGATCGTTGTGCTCGAACGAAAAGCGCGCGATCGAGAGCCCGACACCCCGCTTTTCGGCGTCGTCCACGGCCCGATTGAGGTCGCGCCAGAACGCCTCCTGACCAAGCAGCCGGTATCGGGGTCGATCATGCCCTTGGCGTCGAGCGACTTGAGCATGCGTTTTAGCCGTTGCCCGAACGCATGCACCCGGACGAACGGAAGAAAGCGCGCGACAGCCGGTCCGGCCCTTCGGCGATGCGGTCGAGATTGGGCAGCCGTCGGCAAACGCTTCGACGAGATCGTGGTGGGCCCCAGCACGGCGACGGGGAGTTCGCGAAAGCGCGGGTCCTCGGTAAGCACCGTGAGGAGCGCCATGACGATGCGCGGTCCAAATCCTTCGCCGATGACGATGCCGTCGATGTCGCGGGCATTGAGCGCGCGCGCGGCGCTTTGGACGCTGAGCGCGCCGATGAGGCCGACGCGCTCGCCCACGGCGACGGCGAGTTGCGGATACGACCGGCCGCGCCCGGCGACCAGCACGGTCGCCTCCTCAAGCGGGTCGGATCCGGCAAATCCGGCATCGTCTCGCCACGGGAGGCGAGCGTTTCCATGCGGCGCAAGACCGTGGCGTGGAGCGCCCGAACGCGCAACGCCGCGCTCAGCCGCTGCACGATGCGCGCCGGCGGCGCGCTCGCGGAAATCGTCAGGGCATCCATGATCGGCGCCGCGGCCTCTTCGCGCAGGCGCGCGATAACCGGCGCAAACGCGCCGCTGGCGGCGTCGAGCTTGTCGCTCAGCGCGCGCGCATATTCCCCGGCACGCTCGCCATCACTGCAAGCCTCTGCGAGCACGACGGCCTCGGGTTCGACCGATGCCAATGCGGTGGCTGCATCGGCCAATTCGTCTCGACAATCGGGAATGCACCCGCGCTCCGCAGCGCTTCGACGACATCAGTCGCCGGGCGGTCGGCAACAACGACAAAGGGACCTTGCAGTGCCATGGCGGATGCGAACTTTCAGATGCACCCTCAACATGCCAAAGCGCCCTTAACGCCCCGTCAATTCGATCGGAGACTCAAGCCATTTTGGTGTGGCTGGCGGCCAATTCCAGCCGCTTTCAGGCGGCGGCCACGTCGGTGGTGTCCTGTTCGCTGCGATCGCTGAAGGCGGCGACGACGATGGGATTGACGCCAACAGCGTCGAGCGCTGCCTGCATCGTATCGCGGTCCGCGGCATTGCCGATGAGCCGTTGCCCGACGATCGGGTCGGGCAGCGCCGCGAGCGTCGCGGTGCCATCGATGCGGCGGACGGCCTCCCGCAGCTCCTGGATCGGAAAGCGATAACCGCCAATGCCGATAATTCCAGATGGCATTCCGGTGACGACGATCTCCTCGCCGATGGAATCGATCCGGCAGGGATAGCCGGTATCGACAAAGCCCATCGGCCCGATCCTGAAATAGGGCAGGCCGGAGCCTTCGATTCCAGGCGGGAAAGCATGGTGCGGCACCATCGGGCCGCGGAGCGCAAGCGTGCCGGCCTCGGTTCGCGCCACCTCGGCGACGACGACCCCGTCCGGGCTTCCTCGCGGCACCAAGACCGGGCCGCGGAGAATTTGGCTGGGCTTGCCGCCATCGCTGCGGCGCGCCGGGGCGAGGGCCGTTTCGCCGAAGATCGGAATGTCGACAAGTGCGATGCCCGGCTCGAGCCAGGCCGGACTGGCCGCGAGCAACTCCGGCGATCGCCACGCCGCGATGATCGACGACGGCCCGTCGATTGCGAACGCATTGGTCGCCAGCGAGTGGGAAAACAGCCGGCCCGGGCAGGACAAGTGCGTCAACGCGGCTCTCCCGCGCCTGTGCGCCCAGGACTGCCGCGTCGAACGGGTGGTGCAGCACGAGCGTGCCGCCGCACAGGAGCCACGGCAAAAGAGTGACGCAGGCGCCGGCAAATGAAGATGGCATGACCGCCGAGAGAATGGTCGCATCCTGAGCGACACGGCTTTCGAGCAGCACCGCGAGACCGCCGGCAAGCAGCTCGGCGTGATTGCGCGCCACCGGCACGATGCCACTTTCGTTTGTGTCGAATGTAATGGCGGCGACGTGCGCGCTACCATCGCCTTGACGCTCGGCATTCTCCGGCTCGATCGGGTCGAGTTTTTCCGCGGCGAACAAATCGTCAAACGACACAACCCCGTCGGGAAGATTGTTTCCAAATCCACACACATAGCGGATGGAAAAGACGTCCGCTGCGACCGCCAGCGCGTGCTGACCGTGGTTGAATGTGCCGACGCGGCTGCAGGTGAACAGCGCCTTGGCGCCGATGCGGGCGAGCCCGGCGACGGCATCGGTGCGGCGGCTCAACAAGGGCAGTGACGCCGCGATCATTCCCGCCCGAAGCACGCCGAGCGTGACGAGGACATTCTCGACGATATTGGGCAACTGGATGCCGACGACGGCGTCGGTCGGCAGCCCCATGAGGCGTAGCCGGCCGGCGATCGCGGTGACCATGCGATCTGCCTCGGCGTAGGTCAGGTGGCGCGGCGCGCCGTCGGTAAACGTCTCGCGGTTGGCTGCGTCCACCAGCGCGAGCGCGTCCGGGCGGCGCTGGGCGTGACTGCGGAATACTTCCTCGATGGTGACCGGGTTCGCGCTGTGCGCCGACCGGGTGCCTGCGGTCGCCGGATCGCCGAGGATCATTGCAGCGTCCGTTTGGGTTGATACCACCAGGTTTCGGGGAGGTAGCCGTAAAGCGACGTGCGCGCCGGGTGCGCGATGAACGACCAGCGGGCCACCCACTGCTCGGGAAGATAAAACAGCGGCACCACGTAGCAGCCGGAGATCAGCACGCGGTCGAGCGCGCGGACGGCGGCGACGAAGTCCGCGCGCTCGCGTGCGCGCAGCATGGCCGCGATCATGGCGTCGATCGCGCTGCTGCGGACGCCCATGTAATTTCGCGAGCCTTGCTCGTCGGCCGCGGCCGATCCCCAGTAGATGCTTTGCTCGTTGCCCGGCGAGAGCGATTGTTCCCAGCGATACTGGATCATGTCGAAATCGAACGAGAGCCGCCGCTGATCGTATTGCACGGCATCGACCAGGCGCACGCGAGCGTCGATGCCGGCACGCGCGAGGTTGCTGGAAAAGGCGAGCGCAAGCCGCTCGTCGTCGCGGTTCGTCACCATGATCTCGAACGTGAACGCCTGCCCGCTACTTCGCTCGCGCAAAGTCGTGCCGTTGAGATCGAATCCTGCGGCGCTTAGGAGCGCCAGCGCCTGGCGCAGGCTCTTGCGGTCGCGCCCCGAGCCGTCGGCTGTCGCCGGCGACCATGTGCCATCGAGCACGTCGGCGCGCACCGCGTCCGGGAAGGGCGCCAGCAGAGCGCGTTCAGTCGCGTCGGCGGGGCGCCGGAACGCGGACAGTTCGGAATCGTCGAAGAAGCTTGCGCTGCGGCGATAGAGGTCGAAGAAAAAGTTGTGGTTGATCCATTCCGCGTCGATCAGCAGCGAGATCGCCTGGCGCACGCGGATGTCGGAGAAAATCCGCCGCCGGGTGTTGAAGACAAAATTCGAGGCGATCTTGGGAAGACCGTTCGTGAACGCGTCCTTGATGATGCGTCCATCGCGCACGGCCGGAATGTCGTAGCCGGTCTGCCAGCGACTTGGATCCTGCTCGGTGCGCACGTTGAACAGGCCGGTCTTGAACGCTTCGAAATAGGCGTTGCCGTCGCGGTAAAAGTCGAAGCGCAGCTCCTCGAAATTCCACAGGCCGCGATTGATGGGCAGGTCGCGGCCCCAATAATTGGGATCGCGCTTGAGCGTGACGCTTTTGCCCGGATCAACTTCGGCGACCAGGTAGGGCCCGCTGCCGACCGGTTTGACCAATGTCGTTTCTTCGAACGTTGCGACGTCGGTTGCGTGTTTGGGCAATACCGGCATCAGGCCCAGGATAAGCGGCAACTCGCGGTCGTTGCTGCCGCCGAGATCGAAACGCACGGTGCGCGCGTCGATCGCCTCGGCGGTGGCGACTTTGGAATAATAGGCGCGATGGTTGGGCCGGCCGTGGTCGCGCAGGAGTTGCCACGAGAACAATACGTCGGCCGCCGTCACCGGCGTTCCGTCGGAGAAGCGCGCCGCTGGATCGAGCGAGAAGGTGACGTAGCTGCGGGCGTCGTCGGTTTCGATCGTGCGTGCAAGCAAGCCGTAAAGCGTGAACGGTTCGTCGTAGCCGCGCGCCATCAGGCTCTCGATGACGTAGCCCCGGGTCCCTTGCACGGCGAGACCTTTGACGATGAACGGGTTGAGGCTGTCGAATGTCCCGAGCACGCCCTGCACCAGACGGCCGCCCTTGGGGGCGTCGGGATTGACGTACGGGGCTGCGGCAAAATCGCTCGCCATCGCCGGACTGCCATGCATCGCGATGGCGTGTGCGGCTTCGGCCGCCGCCGAAGTCGCACAGGCGAGCGCCACCAGCATGCCGAACAAAGCGCCGCGCACGGCCAGGGCAGCCTGGGCGGTGCGGGCGGCATAAGCGGCGTAAAAGTCTGGCATCTCAAGCGGCGCCGGTGCGACTCGATTTGCATACTATGGAGCGGCTAGGGAATGTAACAGAATGCGGGCAGGCGCTTTATCTCCCCGCAAAAGTGGGTTATCGGGAGGCACTTGCCGGGCAAGCTGCGTCACGCTGTTGCCTCATTCTGCGTCGAATGACCGTTCAGGGGGCCCCGTGCAGCGCGGCGCGCCGGTCAATGTCAAAGAATACTGATGTGCAAGTCGATCACCGTCGATTTGCTGCGGCAGCAATCAAAGAGGGATCGCATCTCATGACCTTTTGTACCGCGTCGGCCCCGCCGAGGCCGGCGAGCCGGACGCTCGCTGCCATCCACGTAACGCTCGCGCTGACCTTGGCTTTTGCGCTGTCGGGAGGCCCGGTCCTGGCCCAGCAGGACACTGCGCCCGCGGCCGAGCCCAAGCCCAAGCCCAGGAAGCCGAAGCCGAAGCCGGCTGCCGATCCGGCCGCGGCCGCGCCGCCGGCACAACAGCAGGCCCAGCCCGCCGCGCCCGCGGGTCCGGCGCCAGCCGCCCAGGCAACCCCGCCCGGGGCTGCCCCGTCAGGCGATCAGGCGCAGGGCGGCCAGCAGCAGATGCAGCTCATTTTCTCGCCTTGGACCAAATTCTGCCTCAAGGGAGCGCCCGGCCAGCCGGCGGACCCGAACGCCAAGGAAGTCTGCTTCACCGGCAAGGACGCTCGCGTCGAGTCCGGGCAGCCGGTCGCCGCGGCGGTCATCATCGAGCCGCAGGGCGTGGACAAGAAGCTCCTGCGCGTCACGCTGCCGCTCGGCATGCAGCTCGCGCACGGCACCCGCGTCATCGTCGATCAGAACCAGCCGATGACCGCTCCCTATGTGATCTGTTTCAACAACGGCTGCATGGCTGACTACGAAGCCAACGCGGACCTGATCGGAAAGCTGAAGAAGGGGCAGGGCATGGTCATCCAGGCCATCAACGCCACCGGACAGCCGATCAGCCTTGCCATGCCGCTCGGCGACTTCGCCAAGGCCTATGACGGCCCGCCGACCGATCCGAAGGTCTTCGAGGAACAACAGAAGAAGCTGCAGGAAGAATTGCAGCATCGCGCCGACGAAGCGCGCAAGAAGCTGGAGAGCCAGCAAGGTACGCCGACCTCGTCGGCCGCGCCGACTCCGGGCAAGTAACAGCCGCGGCCTGATGCCGGGGCGGGTCATGCCCCGCCTGCGTACGTCCCGAATTTGGCTTTGGCCAATTTGCCTGTCTGCAATTTGTGGAATGCACTCGCGCGGCGAGGCGTGCTCGCCGCCGCAGCGCTTCAATAGCTTGATACGTCGATAGCTTGACCTAATGCCGCATCGCGGAGCGGGGCCGGTAACCGCCGTTGCCGTCTTGCACAAAGATCTCCGCGACCTGTGGGTGTCGCACCGGTTCACCGCTTTCGTCCGGCAACAGATTTTGTTCAGAGACGTAGGCGATGTATTCGGTTTCTTCGTTCTCAGCAAACAAATGATAAAATGGTTGATCCTTGTGCGGGCGCACGTCCGCCGGAATCGATTCGTACCATTCCTCGGTATTGCTGAAGGTCGGGTCGATATCGAACACAACGCCGCGGAACGGAAACAGGCGGTGCCGCACCACTTGGCCGATCTGATATTTGGCGTTGCGAATTTTGTTCATGGCCGTGTTCATCGAACAACTCGCTTCACGAGACGGGTGTCGCCGCCACCATGCAAAGGCACGATTGTGGCGGGCCGCTGACGACAATCTGAACGTCGGTTCATGACGCAATTCATCATCCGAATTCTTGGCATGCTTCGTTATCCGTTTGAAAGCCGGTACTGAGCCGCCATTTCCGGATCCTTGGCGGCAACGAGGCGGGCGAGGTCAACCAGGACCTTGGCCTGCTTCCAGGTGGCGTCGTCCTGCATTTTGCCGTCGATCATGACCGCGCCAGTGCCGTCGGGCATGGCGGCAACGATCTTCTGCGCAAAGGAAACCTCACCGGGATCCGGCGAAAATACGCTTTTGGCGATCGGAATCTGGTTCGGATGCAAGGTCCAGGCGCCGGCGCAGCCCATCAGGAAACTGTTGCGGAACTGGACTTCGCAGGCGGCGGTATCCGCGATATCGCCGAACGGGCCGTAGAACGGTTTGATACCGGCAGCCGCGCAGGCGTCGACCATCTTGGCAGTCGTGTAGTGCCAGAGGTCCTGTTGGTAGATGGGGCGTGGGGCGTCGGCGCTCGCGCCGGGAGCAGGGTCGGCCAGCACCTTGTATTCCGGATGCCCGCCGCCGACGCGCGTGGTTTTCATCGCCCGCGAAGCGGCGAGGTCCGCCGGACCGAGACTGATGCCGTGCATGCGCGGCGAAGCGGTCGCGATCGCCGCGACGTTACCGACACCCTCGGCGGTTTCCAGAATGGCGTGAATGAGGATCGGCTTTCCCACCGCGTGCCTGGCTTCGAGTTGCGCCAGAAGCTGGTCGAGATAATGGATGTCCCACGGTCCTTCGACCTTCGGCAGCATGATGACATCGAGCTTTTGCCCGACGGCGGCGACGATGTCGCAGATGTCGTCGAGCGCCCACGGCGAGTTGAGCGCGTTGATGCGCGTCCACAATCCGGTGGCGCCGAAGTCGCTGGCTTTCGCCATCGCGATGAAGCCTGCGCGCGCCGTCTCCTTGGCGTCGGCGGGAATGGCGTCCTCGAGATTGCCGAGGACGACGTCGACCTGGTGGATCAGCTCCGGCACCCGTGCCCGCATCTTCTCGATGTGCGGCGGCACGAAATGAATCATGCGCTCGAGCCGCACCGGCAGGTCGCGCATCGGCGCGGGTGCACCGATCGCGAGCGGCTTGAAAAAGTTGCGCGGCAGCTTCATGCGGCAATCCCGATCGAACCCGGCGGACGGCGCCGGTTCTGATTTTCCAATCGCCAACGGTAGGATGAACGGCGGGACCCCGCCAAGCCGTTTTTCACGGCACCGTTGCCCAGGAAATGGCGGTCACCTAGACCATTTCGCCGCGCATGAGGCGCGGCTGCGAGGCGGCCGGAGCCACGCCTTCGCGCATCAAGGCGCGGCGCAGCGGTCCGATGCGGTCGATGAGAAAAAGCGAAAGCCCGCGCGCGCCCTGGATCGGGAGAAAATCGGCGAGCAGGCTGCGATTGAGGAGATCGATGCCGATACTCCTGCTGGTCACGTCGGCGCGGCGCTGCGTCTCGTAGCGCGCCAGCACGCCGGGCGAACCGATGTCGGTGCCGTCCCGTCGCGCGTCGGCGACAATCTCGGCGAGCGTCGCCGCATCGCGCAGGCCGAGATTAAGTCCCTGCGCGCCGATCGGCGGCACGACGTGCGCCGCCTCGCCGACGAGTGCAATGCGGTCACGCGCGAAAGTGTGCGCGGTCTCCACCGCAAGCGGAAACAGACCGCAACCCGGCTCGACCCGCATCGGCCCGAGGATCGAGTGAGCGCGCCGTTCGAGAATGACTGCAAGCTCGGTGTCTTCGGTTGCAAACAATTCGGCGGCGCGCGCCGGGTCGAGCACGCAAACGAGGCTGGAGCGTTTGCCCGGCAGCGGGACGAGCGTGAACGGTCCGCTTTCGGTGTGGAATTCCGTAGAGGCGTTCTCGTGCGAGCGCGCGTGGGCGAGGTTAAGCGTTAACGCCGTCTGCGGATAGGTCCGCCGTGTCGTAACGATGCCGGCCGCGGCGCGGCAAAGCGAGCGCTGCCCGTCGGCGCCGACGACTAGTCTTGCGCGCACCGCTCCGCCGGCGTGCTCGATGCTGACGCCGGCCGGGTCGCTCTCGACGGAGAGAGCCGGATCGGTGACGTGCCGGATATTCAGCTCCGCCGCGCGCTGATGCAGCGCCGCGACGAGGTGACGGTTCTCGATGTTATGGCCAAACGCCTCGAGACCGATCTCGTCGGCGGAAAACACGACCTCGGGCGCTCGCAGCAGCCGCCGCGTATCGTCGACGATGCGCATGCGGATGAGCGGCGCAGCGTTCGGCCGGCACGCTTCCCAGGCGCCGAGTGTCGCCAGCGCTGTCACCGAACCAGCCAGCAAAGCGGTGGTGCGATGGTCGTCTTCGGCTGGCGGCGCGATGAGAATTGTCTCGACGCCGGCGACGCGCAGCGCAATGGCGCTGACAAGGCCGGCGGGGCCGCCGCCGACAACGGCCACTTCAACTGTGTCTTTAGCGGCGGTCACGAACGCACCGCACGATCACCATGAGAATCGATAATTGAGGCCGCCGCGGACGAGGTTGTCGGTGAGAACGACCGACGCGCCGGTGGCGCCTCCGCAATTCGCCAGCGTGGTGCAGGACGCCGTGCCGAGATTGACAAAAAGATACTCGGCCTTGGCACTCCAGTTACCCGCAAAGGTATATTCGACACCGGCGCCGGCAGCCCAGCCCACACGCGTCGTGGAATTGAAAGTTGCCGGCGGATTGAGCCCAGTCTGGATGTTGCCGAACGCCGCCCCTCCGGTCACGTAGATGAGCGTGCGGTCGGCCGTGTAACCGACGCGCGCGCGCGCCGTGCCGAGGAAGCTATTCTTGGTCTCGCACGCGGCCGCGACGCCGGCCGCGTTGAAGGCGCACCCGGCAGTGCTGCCGTTTTGTGAGGACCAATCCAGATCGCCTTCGAAGCCGAACAGAACTTCACTGATCGGATAGTTGAAACCAACCGTGCCGCCGAGAAGAAAACCGCTGGTGTCGAAGACGCTGGACGGCACGCCGCCCAGGGTCCACTGGCTGCTGCCGAAGCCGTAACCGCCATTGATGCCGACATACGCTCCGCCCCAACGGGCGTAAGCGCCGCCGGCATAGTCGTTGGCCGCCGAACCTGGAGCGGCGATCGCGGGCAGCGGAAGGTCGGCGGCGCGGACCCGATTCACGCCGAGGAGGGACAAAAGGACTAACGCCACGTCCAACGACTTCACAGGATACCCCGATTTTCGCACCCTCGGCCTGCCAAGCTATCCGACGGATTGTTGAAATTCTATGTCGGGCGATATCGTGGCGGTTTGACGGCCTCAGGGTCGTGAAGGGAAGGGACGTCACCTCTCTATGGACCCAAAGCCCTCGGACGCAGTTCCGCCGCTTCGTTTCGCGGCC
The DNA here is from genome assembly GCA_963850245.1 of uncultured Alphaproteobacteria bacterium. Lineage (GTDB taxonomy): Bacteria > Pseudomonadota > Alphaproteobacteria > Rhizobiales > Xanthobacteraceae > BOG-931. The sequence continues at coordinate 10,471 of CAWKLA010000015.1, forward strand.
GCCTTCGCCGTTCACGTCTTCACGGCGTGTGGGGCAGCCTGCGCGCTGCTGGCGCTGATCGCCGCCTCCGGCGCGCAGTGGACGCGGATGTTTCTATGGCTCGGCCTCGCCCTCATCATCGACGGCGTCGACGGCACCTTCGCGCGGCGTCTGCGGGTTGCCGAGTTGTTGCCGCGGTGGTCCGGCGAACTGCTCGATTTCGTGGTCGATTTCACGACTTACGTGTTCGTTCCGGCCTACGCCATGGCAACCGGCGGCCTGTTGCCGGCGTCAGTGGCGCTGGCGCTCGGTCTCATCGTGACGGTGACGGGCGCGCTCTACTTTCGCCGACCGTCGCATGAAAACGTCCGACAGTTACTTCCGGGGCTTTCCGGCGTTGTGGAATGTCGTCGCGTTTTATCTGTTCCTGCTCAAGCCCGCGCCGTGGCTCGGCGCGTTCGTCATCGTCCTGCTCGTGGCTGCCACCTTCGCGCCGATCCACTTCGTGCATCCCGTTCGCGTACCGCGTTGGCGTCGCCTCAATCTCGCGGCATTGGTGCTGTGGGCCTTGCTGGCGATCTGGGCGCTGGCGCGGAACCTCGATCCACCGTTCTGGGTCGCGGCGGTCCTTGCGGTCATCGCCGTTTATTTCGTGATCGTCGGCCTGTTGCGGTCTGCCGAGTGATCCCTTGCGCGGTCAGGGCGAGGACCTATGATCCGCACCCCGAAGCGAATTCGGCAGGAGTGAAAAATGGTTGCTGTGGTGCGCGTGCACAAAGTGGGCGGCCCCGAGGTTTTGACCTACGAGGATATCGCCGTTCCCGCTGCCGGGCCGGGCCAGGTCCGGGTGAAGCAGCACGCCATCGGCGTCAATTTCGTCGACACCTATTTCCGCTCGGGCCTTTATCAACCTCCCGGAGGCCTGCCCTTCGTCGCCGGCAATGAAGCAGCCGGCGAAATTGTCGAAGTCGGTTCCGGCGTCGGCGAATTCAAGCGTGGCGACCGCGTCGCGTATGTGCAGGGGCCGGGCTGCTATGCGGCGGAACGCGTGGTGCCGGCCGATCGCGTGGTGAAGTTGCCGGACAACATCAGCTACGAGCAGGCCGCCGGCATGATGCTCAAGGGCCTGACGGTTGAATATCTGGTGCGCCGGACCTTCAAGTTGGAGAAGGGTATGACGGCGTTGGTGCATGCGGCAGCTGGTGGCGTCGGCCTCATCCTGTGCCAGTGGGCCAATCATCTCGGCGCCAATGTCATCGGCACGGTGGGGTCGAAGGACAAGGCCGCACTCGCGCAGGCCAACGGCTGTCACCACACCATCCTTTATCGCGACGAGGATTTCGTCGCCCGCGTGAAGGAAATCACCGGCGGCAAACTTTGCGACGTGGTCTATGACGGCATCGGCAAGGCAACCTTTCCGGGCTCGCTCGACTGTCTTCGTCCGCTCGGCATGTTCGTGAGTTTCGGCAGTGCGTCGGGCCCGATCGAGGCCTTCAATCTCAATCTGCTGCAGTTCAAAGGTTCGCTGTTCGCCACGCGGCCGACGCTCAACACCTACGCCGCCAAGCGGGAGGATTTGCTCTCGATGGCCAGCGAATTGTTCAGGGTCGTCGGCAGTGGCGCAGTCAAAATCCCGGTCAACCAGACCTACCCGCTGCGCGACGCGGCAAAAGCACATCGCGATCTGGAAAGCCGAGCCACGACCGGCTCTTCCATTCTCATCCCGTGAAGTTTAGCAGCGCCCAATGAGGATTTGGGGTTATTGGGCGACGTTCGGCTGGGCGTTCCTCGCCTTCATCGCCGGTCAATTCGGCGCGTTCGCGATTATCTTGTTGTTGCATGTCGGGAATATCAGCGAAGTCCTCGCTTCCCCGTTCGACGGCGGCAAGGTCACTCTTTTCATCGTCATCTCCAATCCGATTACGATTGCGCTTGTCGCACTCGCCGTGTGGATCGCACGGGCGCCGCAGGCCGAATACCTGGCGCTGAAATTGCCGGCGGCACGCGATGTCTGGGTCGGACTGATCTGCATTGCCGGATTGATCGTACTCAGCGACGTGCTGCTTTATCTGGGCGGATATGAACTGGTGACACCGTTTCAGGCCCAGGCGTACGCCAGTGCCGCCGCCGAGGGCTGGCTGGTCCCGCTTCTGATCGCCGCCATCATCGTGGCACCCGCCGGCGAGGAAATCCTGTTCCGGGGGTTTTTATTTCGCGGATGGGTCAGGTCGGACCGCACCGCGTGGCTGGCGATCGCGGTGATCTCGATTTTGTGGGCGGCGCTGCATGTCCAATACGACTGGACCGGCATCCTGCAGATTTTCGTCGTCGGGTTGTTCCTCGGCTGGCTGCGCTGGCGCAGCGGCTCGACGCTGCTGACATTCCTGCTGCACGCGCTGTTCAATCTGGAAGCCTCGGTGGAGACCGCGCTGCAGATCCGGTTTTTCTCCTGAGCGGGTCTAAGCCGGTGGCCGGCGCGGCAAGGCGATCACCGGCGCCGTGAACCGCGCCAGCGACGACACGACCTCGCCAAGCGGCACTTTGCTGCCCGGCGTTTCGCTGACGATGGTCGCGAGGACGTTCATGTCGCGCCGCAACAGCGAATCGAGCGCGGTCAGCGTGTGGCTGACAGTCCCCTGGTAGGAGCCGGTGACCAGGATCAGCGGCAGGCGCAGCGCCATCATCACGTCGAGGATGGTGCGCTGTTCGTCGAGCGGCACCATGATGCCCCCGACCCCTTCGATCAGCAGCACGTCGCGCCGTGCATCGATGGCGGCTTTGCAATAGTCGATGACGGCATCGACGTCGACGCTGCGGCCTTCCAGCCGCGCGGCGAGGTCGGGAGAAAGCGCGGCACGAAAGCGCCAGGGTGACGTACGTTCGATCAACTCCGGCGAGAACGGCAGCCCCAGCGCGGCGATCAGCGTTCCGGGATCGCTCGCCGCCGCCTGCGCCGTGTCGTATCCGCTGACGATCGGCATGATGGCCTCGACCGAACGGCCGTTCTGCCGCAAATGCCCGATGAGTGAGGCGACGACGGCGTTCTTTCCGACGTCGGGCCCGGTCGCGGTGATGAAGATCGCGGTCACGATTCAGCGCCTCGCGCGTCATGAAAGCGCTGAATGTCGACCAATGCCAGCGAAAACAAGGAATCAATCGCCAAAAAGGTCTGGATATCAATAGCCTACCACGGAACCGTGGAGGTCATAAGCATCCGCCCGCTCGATTTTGACCGTCGCGATCTCGCCGACCCGTAGCGGCCGGCGGCTGTGGACAAACACGGAGCCGTCGATCTCCGGCGCGTCGCCTTTGCTGCGGCCCCTGGCCGTGCCCGGACCCGATCCCGGCGGGTTGATTTCGTCGATGATGACGCGTTCGCGGCCGCCGACCTTGCGTTTCAGACGTTTCGCCGAAATCTCCTGCTGTAACTCCATCAGCCGCTTCCAGCGCTCCTCTTTGACGGCGTCGGGAATTGCGGCGGCAAGATCGTTCGCCGCGGCGCCCGGCGACCGGCTCGTAGCGGAAGCAACCGACCCGATCGAGCTCGGCCTCGCCGAGCCAATCGAGCAGTTGCGAGAAATCCTTCTCGGTCTCACCGGGAAACCCGACGATAAAGGTCGAGCGGATGGTGAGGGCCGGACAGATGGTGCGCCAGCGCTGGATGCGCGAAAGCGTCTCTTCCTGCGCTGCCGGCCGCTTCATCCGTTTCAGAACGGCGGGACTGGCGTGTTGGAACGGTATGTCGAGATAGGGCAGGATTTTACCGTCCGCCATCAGCGGAATGACGTCGTCGACGTGGGGGTAGGGGTAGACATAGTGGAGCCGCACCCAAACGCCGAATTCGCCGAGTGCACGGGCGAGATCGACGAATTTGGCTCGGACAGTCTCGCCCTTCCACTGGCTCGCCGCGTATTTTACGTCGACACCGTAGGCCGACGTATCCTGCGAAATGACCAGAAGCTCCTTGACCCCGGCTTCGACCAGCCGCTCCGCCTCGCGAAGCACGTCGGCAGCGGGCCGGGAGACCAAATCGCCGCGCAATTGGGGGATGATGCAGAACGTGCAGCGATTGTTGCAACCCTCTGAAATCTTGAGATAAGCATAGTGGCGCGGCGTCAGCTTGATGCCCTGCGGCGGGATCAGGTCGGCATAAGGATCGTGCTGCGGCGGGACGGCGCGGTGGACGGCCTCGATCACGCTCTCGTATTGCTGCGGTCCGGTGACCGCGAGCACGTTCGGATGCGCCGCAGTGATCTTTTCGGGCTCCGCACCCATGCAGCCAGTGACGACGACTTTGCCGTTATCGGCCAGCGCGGCACCGATTGCGGCCAGCGATTCGGCCTGGGCGCTATCGAGAAAGCCGCAGGTATTGACGATGGCGACGTCGGCATCGGCGTGTTCGCGGGCGAGTTCATAGCCTTCCGCGCGCAGACGCGTGATGATGCGCTCTGAATCGACCAGCGCCTTCGGGCACCCGAGCGAGGTGAACGATATGCGGGGAGCGCGTTTCATCGCTGGCAGTTAGGCGACGCGGCCGTAAGCGTCAATCGTCCTTAATCTCGATGTGCCAAGGTCATCTGCGTGGAACTTCCCGATCCGCCGCTTCTTCTCGTCACCGACCGCCGGCAGTCGCGGCGGCCGCTCGGGGAGATCGTCGCCGCGGCGTTGGGCGCGGGTTGCCGATGGATAAGCCTGCGCGAAAAGGACCTGCCGCCGGACGAGCAGATGCTGCTGGCGCGGTCGTTGTTGCCGCGAGCGCGCGCGAACGGCGCGAAGCTCGTCATGCATGCCGACGCGGCGCTGGCCGCGCGGGCCGGCGCAGATGGCGTGCACCTGCCCTCGGGCGCGGATGCCGCCGGCGCCCGCGCTCTTATGGGGCCTAATCGGATTATCGGCATTTCCATTCACACGGTGCCGGAGGCCGCGGCGATCAATCCCGTGCACGGTTGACTATGTGCTGGCCGGTCCGGCTTTCGAGACCGCAAGCAAACCGGGCTACGGCCCGGAGATCGGCCGCAAAGGCCTTGCCGAGATTGCTAACGCCGCGCGTGTGCCAGTCCTGGCCATTGGTGGCGTCAACGCCGCGCGGCTCGGCGAGCTTGTGGCCGCGGGTGCCGCCGGCGTCGGCGGTGATGGGTGGCGTCATGCGCGCGGCCGATCCGGCGCGGGAAACCGCTGCCCTGATCGCCGCGCTACGGGGCGCGCTGGCGATGAGAGCATCAGGTCAGCGCGCGCGATAGGTGCTCACGCCCTGGTCCGGCGCCCACACGCCGCCGGGAAGTTTTCCGGCCTGCCAGAACACGTCGATCGGCATGCCGCCGCGCGGATGAAAATAGCCGCCGATACGCAGCCATTTCGGCTTCAACAGCGCGACCAGTTTTTTCCCGATTGCGACCGTGCATTGCTCGTGGAACGCGCCGTGGTTGCGAAAGCTGTTGAGATAGAGCTTGAGCGATTTCGATTCCACGAGCGAATTGCGCGGTACGTAGTCGATGACCAGCGTGGCGAAATCGGGTTGGCCCGTCATCGGGCACATGGACGGTGAATTCCGGGAAGGTGAAGCGGGCGACGTAGTTGGTGTCCGGGTGCGGATTGGGTACGCGGTCGAGCACCGCCTGGTCCGGGGAAGCCGGGACCGGCGTGGTGCGGCCGAGCTGGAGCTGTCTTTTTGCCATCGGCTGAGTGCATGCCCCGCTTGGGAGAGCATGACAAGAGCCTTGCCGATCCTGTAGAAGCCGCGGCAGCGCATGGTCCCGAAACGCGAGTGTCGGTTCTGAACAGATCATGCGCTGCTGAATTCAGCCGGGAGCACGCATGACCGCCATCGTCGACATCATCGGCCGGGAAATCCTCGACAGCCGCGGCAATCCGACCGTCGAGGTCGATGTCGTGCTGGCCGACGGCTCGCGCGGGCGGGCCGGGGTTCCCTCCGGCGCTTCGACCGGTACGCATGAGGCGGTGGAGCTTCGCGACGGCGACCAGAAGCGTTACCTCGGCAAGGGCGTGCGCAACGCGATCGACGCCGTCAACGGCGAGATTTTCGACGCCTTGAGCGGCATGGACGCCGAGGCGCAAGTCAAGATCGATGAGACAATGATCGCGCTCGACGGCACGCCCAATAAGGGTCGGCTCGGCGCCAACGCCATCCTCGGCGTGTCGCTTGCGACAGCCAAGGCGGCGGCCGTTGCAAACAAGCTGCCGCTGTATCGCTATGTCGGCGGCACCGCGGCGCGGGTCCTGCCGGTGCCGATGATGAATATCGTCAACGGCGGCGCGCACGCCGACAATCCGATCGATTTCCAGGAATTCATGATCGTGCCGCTTGGCGTCAAATCTTTCGCCGAGGCGTTGCGCGCCGGATCGGAAATTTTCCACACCCTGCGGTCGGCGCTCAAGGCCGCGGGGCACAACACCAATGTCGGCGACGAGGGCGGATTTGCGCCGAACCTGCCGTCCGCGGAGGCGGCGCTTGATTTTGTCCTGGCCGCGATCGGAAAGGCCGGCTACCGCGCCGGCGAGGACGTGGCGCTCGCGCTCGATTGCGCGGCCAGCGAGTTTTTCAAAGACGGAGCTTACCGCTACGAAGGCGAGGACAAGGTTCGCTCGGTCGAGCAGCAAGCCGACTATCTCGGCGAGCTGGCGAAGCGTTATCCGATCGTGTCGATCGAAGACGGCATGGCGGAGGACGACTTCGCCGGCTGGAAGTTGCTGACGCAGAAGATCGGCGCGCACTGCCAGCTCGTCGGCGATGACGTTTTTGTCACGAACGTCGCGCGGCTGTCGGACGGAATAAAGAACGGCATCGGCAATTCGATCCTGGTCAAGGTGAACCAGATCGGCACGCTGACGGAGACGCTGGCGGCGGTCGAAACCGCGCACAAGGCCGGCTACACCGCGGTGATGTCGCATCGCTCCGGCGAGACCGAAGATTCGACGATCGCGGACCTCGCCGTCGCGTGTAACTGCGGACAGATCAAGACCGGATCGCTGGCGCGTTCCGACCGTACCGCGAAATACAATCAGCTTCTGCGCATCGAGGAAGAGCTTGGCGCGCAAGCGATTTATCCGGGGCGTACGGCGTTCAAGGCGCTCGGATAATCTGCTGGGTGATCGGGTTCGCGCTTGCGGTGCGCTTGTCGGTTCACGATAGCGCGGGGTATATTGACGCCATGGAACAGTCGGTTGAACTGAAGCCCGGCAACCGCAAGCTCGCGATCGAGCGGCTTCGCGATTTCGTCGCCGCATCGGTCGATGCTGCGCCGGCTTTCGAAACGCCGTTCTATCATCTCGTGCTCGACCGCGTGTTTCCGGACGATGTCTATGCGGCGATTCTCGCCAACATGCCGGAAACGTCGGACTATCGGCCGATGCATGGCCGCAGCAAGGGCCACGATCTCGACGACGGCACGCATACGCGGGTGAAGATCGACCTGTTTCCGGAATACATCCGCCACATGCCGCCGCAGAAGCGCGCGCTGTGGGACGTTGTCGGCCGCGCGCTATGTTCGCGGGCGGTGAAGGACGCTTTCATGCGGCGGTTGGCGCCGCCCCTTGAGCGCCGGTTCGGTTCACGGCCACGCCGAGGTCGGAATGTTTCCGATTCCGGTGCTGACGCGGGACATTCCGGGCTACCTGATCACGCCGCACACCGATACGCGCTGGAAGGGTATCACGGTGCAGCTTTATCTGCCGCGCGATCGCTCGATCGCGCATATCGGCACCATCTTTCACAACAAGCTTCCCGACGGTTCGATGCCGAAGGAGAAGCAGATGACGTTCGCGCCGAACACCGGCTATGCCTTTGCCGTCGGCGACAACACGTGGCATTCGGCTGACCGCATCGGTCCGGAAGTGCAGACACGGGACAGCATTCTGCTGACCTATTTCGTCGACGCGGGTCTGCTTCGTTTTCTCCGCAACCGCGCCAAGCGCGCCGGCAATTTTGTGCTGAGCGAGTTCCGCAACCGGCTGCCGTAATCGTTCCCGGCGAGTCCATTAATGGAGATTTAAGCGGCCATCTCGCATGTTGACGGGATGGTCACTCGTAAGCGTTTCAGGTCCGTCCTCACCGCGCTCGGCCTTTACGTGCTGGCGGCACTGCTCATCGGCTATTTCGGCGTGAACGCGTTTAGCGGCAACCACGGGCTGAAGGCCAAGCAGGACCTCGACCTGCAGATCACCTCGCTCTCGGCCGAACTTGCCCAATTGCAAATCGAGCGCGTGCGCTGGGAGCGCCGAGTTGCCTTGCTCAAGCCCCGGGGGCTCGATCCCGATATGCTCGATGAGCGCGCCCGGGCGCTCCTCGACTACGCGCACCCTAACGATCTTACCCTGGTCATCGAACCGCCCCGGTCCGGGAGCGGCGGCGGGTCTTGAACTTACCCGCGTCCGTGCCAAAATATTTTTTCTGTCAACAGGTTGTGCGGCGGAACGACTTGCTGCGCGCCGACTTCCGCCATAAGCCGATTTCGGCTAAGGGATGGAACTCGCGATGTCTCGAGGACGCTGATGGCCGTCGCCCAAACCAAAGAAGACGAACCGCTCGCAAGCGAACGCGGCCCAGCCGTGCCAGGCGCGGCAGCTCTCCGGTACCAACGCCGAGTTTGACAAGGAAGAAGAGTTCCTGGCGCTCCGCCACATGCTCCTGATCCGCCGTTTCGAAGAAAAGGCGGGTCAGTTGTACGGCATGGGGCTGATCGGCGGCTTCTGCCACCTTTATATCGGCCAGGAAGCCGTGGTTGTCGGCATGCAGATGGCCAAGCGCGACGGCGATCAGATGATCACCGGCTATCGCGATCACGGTCATATGCTGGCCTGCGGGATGGATCCGAAAGGCGTGATGGCCGAACTCACCGGCCGCCGCGGCGGCTATTCCAAGGGCAAGGGCGGCTCGATGCACATGTTCTCCCGCGAGAAGAACTTCTACGGGGGACACGGCATCGTCGGCGCGCTCGGCGCCGATCGGGACCGGGCTCGCCTTCGCCAACAAGTATCGCGACAGCGACGCGGTATGCCTGACCTATTTCGGCGACGGCGCCGCCAACCAGGGCCAAGTGTACGAGAGCTTCAACATGGCCGAGCTGTGGAAGCTTCCGGTCGTGTACGTCATCGAGAATAACCGCTACGCCATGGGCACCGCGGTCAACCGCTCGTCGGCGCAGACCGATTTCTCCAAGCGCGGGGTTTCCTTCAACATTCCGGGGATGCAAGTCGACGGCATGGACGTGCGCGCCGTGCGCGCGGCTGCCGTGACGGCGCTCGACTGGTGCCGCTCCGGCAAAGGCCCGATCATCGTCGAGATGATGACGTACCGGTATCGCGGGCATTCGATGTCCGACCCGGCGAAATACCGGACCAAGGAAGAGGTCGACAAGGTGCGCAACGAGCACGATCCGATCGAGCAGGTGCGTGCGCGGCTGCTCGCCAGGAAATGGGCGACCGAGGATGAACTAAAGAAAATCGACGCCTCTGTCCGCGCGGTGGTCAACGAAGCGGCCGAATTCGCGACCAACGATGCCGAACCCGACCCCTCCGAGCTTTACACGGATGTCTATCGGTGAAAGTTCTTGCGCGCCCGCAGCCCGCCCGGGCGCGGCGATCCATGAGTTAGCCCGCCATGCCGTTTCAAGTCCTCATGCCTGCGCTCTCCCCGACCATGGAGAAGGGCAATCTCGCCAAGTGGCTCAAGAAGGAGGGCAATTCCGTCAGATCCGGCGACGTGATCGCTGAGATTGAAACCGACAAAGCCACCATGGAAGTGGAGGCGGTCGACGAGGGCACGCTCGGAAAGATCCTGATCCCGGAAGGCACCAACGACGTCGCGGTCAATACACCGATCGCCACCATCCTCGCCGAAGGCGAAGATAAGTCGGCGCTCAAGGCAGACGGTGGCTCGGCACCATCAGCGCCGCCACCGGCCGTAAGGCCGGAATCTGCCGAAAAAAGCCGAGGCGCCGGCGCCCACACCTGTGAAGACCGTCACGGTGCATCCCCCGACCGCGCCTGTATTGCCCGACCCCGATGTGCCGGAAGGCACCGAGATGGTCACGATGACCATGCGCGAAGCGTTGCGCGATGCGATGGCCGAAGAGATGCGCCGCGACGCCAGCGTGTTCGTGATGGGCGAGGAGGTTGCCGAATATCAGGGTGCCTATAAGGTGACGCAGGGATTGCTGCAGGAGTTCGGCGCGCGCCGTGTCATCGACACGCCGATTACCGAACACGCCATTGCCGGTCTCGGTGTCGGCGCGGCGCTCGCGGGGCTCAAGCCGATCGTCGAATTCATGACATTCAACTTCGCCATGCAGGCGATGGATCATCTCATCAACTCGGCGGCAAAGACGCGCTACATGTCCGGCGGCCAGGTCGATGTCGCCATGGTGTTTCGCGGCCCGAACGGCGCCGCTGCCCGCGTTGCGGCCCAGCACAGCCAGGATTTTTCGTCGTGGTATTCGCACGTCCCCGGCCTCAAGGTGATCGCCCCCTCAACCGCGGCCGACGCCAAGGGCCTGCTCAAGGCCGCCATTCGTGATCTCAATCCGGTCGTGTTTCTGGAAAACGAAATCCTTTACGGCGCGTCTTCGCCGGTGCCGAAGCTCGACGACTACGTGCTGCCGATCGGCCGCGCGCGCGTCGTTCGTGCCGGCACGGACGTGACGCTGGTCGCCTGGTCGATCGGCATGACATACGCGCTCAAGGCCGCGGACGAACTCGCCGGCGTGAATATCTCCGCCGAGGTGATCGATCTGCGCACACTCAAGCCAATGGACGTCGAGACCGTGGTCGAGTCGGTGAAGAAAACCGGCCGTCTCGTCACTGTCGAGGAAGGCTGGCGGCAGTCGGGCGTCGGCGCCGAGATCGCCGCGCGCATGATGGAGGAGGCGTTCGACTATCTCGACGCGCCTGTCGTGCGCGTCACCGGCAAGGACGTGCCGATGCCTTATGCCGCAAATCTGGAAAAGCTCGCGCTGCCGTCGGTCGCCGAAGTCGTCGAGGCGGCGAAGGCGGTTTGCTACCGCTGACTCTTTTTGGTGAGACTGGCGCGCCATGCCCATCAACATTTTCATGCCGGCGCTGTCGCCCACGATGGAAAAGGGCAACCTCGCCAAATGGCTCAAGAAGGAAGGCGAAGCGGTCAAGACCGGCGACGTGATCGCCGAGATCGAGACCGACAAGGCCACGATGGAATACGAAGCCGTCGATGACGGCGTGATGGCGAAAATCGTGGTGCCCGAAGGCACGAGCGACGTACCGGTCAATCAACTGATCGCCGTCATGGCGCAGGAGGGCGAGGACCCGAAGGCGGCTGCCGCTGCAGCCGCCAAAAGTCCCGCGGTCGCTGCTCCAGCGGCGGCGGCCAAGGCTCCCGCGTCACAACCTCAGCCCGCGAGCGCGGCAGTCGCTCCGCAGCCCTCATCGCCCGCCGCCGCCTCTCGACCGCCGGGAGCCGTCACCGCACCCAGCGCGACAAGTGAGCCGGTGCGAACCGAAAACCACGGAACCAACCGCATCTTTGCTTCGCCGCTGGCGCGCCGGCTTGCCAAGGAAGCCGGCATCGAGGTCGGCCGCATTGCCGGGTCAGGTCCGCATGGGCGCGTGATCGCACGGGACGTAGCGGCGGCCAAAGAGGGCAAGGGTCTGCGAGCGCCCGGTCCGGCGCCGGCTGCGGCCGCCGCGCCGACAGTTGCACCGTCGATGTCGGATCAGCAGATCCGCGCGCTTTACGAAGAGGGCAGTTACGAACTCGTCCCGCACGACGGTATGCGCCGAACCATCGCGCAGCGGCTCACCGCTTCGGTGCAGACCATTCCACATTTTTATCTGACCATCGACTGCGACATTGGCAAACTTCTCGCCGCCCGCGAGGAGATCAACGCCGCGGCGGGGAAGGACAAGGACGGCAAGCCCGCCTACAAGCTTTCGGTCAACGACTTCGTCATCAAGGCTTTGGCGCTGGCGTTGCAGCGAGTGCCGGACACCAATGTCAGCTGGACCGAGGCGGGAATGCTCAAGCACAAGCATTCCGACGTCGGCGTGGCGGTCGCGCTGCCGGCCGGCCTGATCACGCCGATCATCCGCAACGCCGAAACCAAATCGCTCTCAGCGATCTCCAACGAGATGAAAGAACTTGCCGCGCGTGCTCGCTCGAAGAAGCTCAAGCCGCAGGAATACCAGGGCGGTACCTCGTCGGTCTCCAATCTCGGCATGTATGGCATCAAGGATTTCACCGCGGTGATCAACCCGCCGCAATCGACGATCCTTGCGGTCGGCGCCGGCGAGGAGCGCGCCGTGGTGCGCCACGGCAAGATCGAGGCGGTGCAGATCATGAGCGTGACGTTGTCGTGCGATCACCGTTCGGTTGACGGCGCGCTCGGCGCGCAGCTGATCGGCGCGTTCAAGGCGTTGATCGAGAATCCGGTGATGATGCTGGTGTAGTGGATTGGTGTAGCAGACATGGCTGATACGAATTTCGACATCATCATTATTGGCTCTGGCCCCGGCGGCTATGTCTGCGCAATCCGCGCGGCGCAATTGGGATTCAAGACCGCCATCGTCGAGCGCGACTACCTTGGCGGCATCTGCCTGAACTGGGGCTGCATCCCGACCAAGGCGCTACTGCGCTCCGCCGAGATTTTCCACTACCTTCAGCACGCCAATGATTACGGCCTGTCCGCAGGCGAGGTGAAGTACGACCCGTCAGCGGTGGTGAAGCGCTCGCGCGCCGTGTCGAAGCGGCTCAACGACGGCGTCGGCTTTCTGATGAAGAAGAACAAGGTCACCGTGATCTGGGGCGAGGCCGTTATCGACGCCCCTGGCAAAATCACCGTGAAGGCCGGAAAGAGCGAAGCCCCAAAGGGCGCGCTTGGCGCCGGCGCCTACCAGGCCAAACACATCATCGTCGCCACCGGCGCGCGGCCGCGCGTGCTTCCAGGGCTTGAGCCGGACAAGAAACTTATCTGGACGTATTTCGAGGCCATGGTGCCGGACAGCATCCCGAAATCGCTGCTGGTCGTCGGTTCGGGCGCGATCGGCATCGAGTTCGCTTCGTTCTATCGCACGCTCGGCGCCGACGTGACCGTCGTCGAGGTGCTGCCGCAGATCCTGCCGGTCGAGGATGCCGAGATCGCTGCCTTCGCGCGCAAGAGCTTCGAGAAGCAGGGCATCAAGATCTTTACCGGCGCCAAGGTGACGAAGCTCGACAAGAAGACGGACGGCGTCGTCACCACCATCGACGACGGCAAGGGGGGCACGCAGACCTTGGCGGTCGACCGCGTGATCGCGGCCGTCGGCGTGGTCGGCAATATCGAGAATCTCGGGCTGGAAAAACTCGGGGTGAAGACCGAGCGCGGCGCCATCGTCACCGACGGCGCCTGCAAGACCAACGTGCCGGGCATTTATGCCATCGGTGATGTCGCCGGCCCGCCGCTCCTCGCACACAAAGCCGAGCATGAGGGTGTTATTTGCGTCGAGGCCATCAAGGGCCTCCATCCGCACCCCATGGACAAGCGGCTTATTCCCGGCTGCACCTATTGCACGCCGCAGATCGCGTCGGTGGGGCTGACCGAGCAAGGGGCCAAGGACCAGAAGCTCGACATCCGCGTCGGCCGCTTTCCCTTCGTCGGTAACGGCAAGGCAATCGCGCTCGGCGAGGATCAGGGCCTGGTGAAGGTGATCTTCGACAAGAAGACCGGCCAGCTTCTCGGCGCGCACATGGTCGGCGCCGAGGTGACCGAGCTAATCCAGGGCTACGTGATCGCGATGAATCTGGAGACCACGGAAGAAGAACTCATGCACACGGTCTTCCCGCATCCGACGCTTTCGGAGATGATGAAAGAAGCCGTGCTCGACGCCTATGGGCGGGTGCTGAACATGTGACGCGCGCTTGTCGCGGGCCCCAGGGGACGAAACGCAGGGAGGACTGGCATGTCACGCTTCGCGATTGTGGTCGCCGTCTTCGCAATTATGGCCGCTTTGACCGGTGGAGGCGCCTTCGCTCAAACGCCTGCCAACGAAAAGTCGCGCATGGATCAGGCCACGCAAAAGATGAAGGTTTCGGAAGACCCGAGCAGCCCCGAAATGCAACAGGCTGCCGCCAAGCAGGCCGCGTGCTCGAAGGAAGCCAAGGGCAAAAAACTAAAAGGTTCGGCGCGCCGGGCGTTCATCAAGGACTGTATGAATAAGTAGTCCGGGATGCTTTCGGCCGCGACCCGTTGTTTTTCGCGTCGAGCCGGCGGAGGTCAGCCCACCAATCCCGCCAGCGGCTTGACGGTGGCGCTGCCCGGAAAAACGTTATCCGCCAGCGCGTGTTCGTCGGCGCGCAGATGATCTTTCAACAGTCCCTTGAGGACGGCGCGCAAATCGGTCGTCGGTTTGAGATCGCGGTTCTCGTACAGATCGGTGGGCTTTAGTCCGGGCCAATCCGCGATCACACGTCCGCCCTTGAGTGCGCCGCCGGCCAGAAGCGCGACGGTCGCCGTGCCGTGGTCGGTGCCGTCGGTGCCGTTGATATGGGCGGTGCGGCCGAACTCCGTGACCAGCGCCACCACCGTCTCGCGCCACGCCGGCCCCATATTGGTTTCGATGGCGCCGAGAGCCGCGTCGAGCGAGCCGAGGAGCTGCGACAGGCGTCCGGTTGCGATGCCTTCGTTGTAATGGGTATCCCAGCCGTCGAGCGCGAGCGCGCCGACACGCGGGCCGTCCGGCTGCGCCAAAAATTTTGCGGCGGTGCCGGCCGCTTCGGCGAAATAGGCCTGCGCCGGGCGCGGACCAGCAGGCTTCTGCATCGCGTCTTTTGATGCCATATCCCTTTGCATCATGTCTTTTTGCATCGTTTCTTTGTGCGCCGCTTCATTTTGGACGATTTCTTTTTGCGCCAATTCCTTTTGCATCGCATCGCCGGAATGCTCGATCGCGGTCAGCTTGACGTGGTCGGCGAGCGCGGCCGCGAGTTTTTGATCTGAGTGCTGATAAAGGTCGAGCAGGCGTTGAACGGTGTCCGCACTCGCCGGCTGCACGCGCTGGGGCGACCATGACAACACAGGCGCCGGACCGCGTACCACGAGCGGCGTCACTGGACCGACGGCGAACGCCTTGCCGGCTTGTGGATCGACGCGGCCGGTGGGTGCAAGTTTGGCCAGCGCGCGATTGAGCCAGCCGCTGTCGCTGACTGCGGGTTTGGCGAGGCCGCTTTCGAGCAAATCCTGGCCGTCGAAATGCGAGCGCTCGCGATAGGGCGTCGCGCAGGCATGGACGACGATCGCCTGATTGGCCTTGAACATTCGATGCAGGTTGGGCATCGCCGGATTGAGCGCGAAGAAATCGTTGAGCTTGAGCGCAGGCGTCTTGCCGTCGAGCGTCAGCGCCTGCTCGCCGCGAAGTTTGATCCAATCCGGATCGCCGACCGGCGCCACCGTCGCCAGTCCGTCGAGTGCGCCGCGCAGGATGATGGTGAGGAAGCGCGGATCGCGGCCTTCGGCGTGTGCGAGCCTGGGCAGATGCGCCCAGGCAAACAGCGTGCCCGAAGCGAGCAGCATATCCCGGCGTGTCGGGGCGTGGAAAAGCCGCATGGTCATCTCCGCAGGAATTCCGGTGTCATCACCAGCAACGCCAGCGCCTGGGTGCGGCTTCCGGCCCGCGCGATCGTCTCGCGGGTGTCGCGTGACGCAAGCGGTCCAAGACCGGATTCGAGCAACGCCGCCGGATCGGCTGCGGGCACTCGGCCAACCAAATCGTTGGCGATATCGAGCCGGCGCGGCACGCCGTCGATCCAGGCTGCTTCGGTATCGGCGTAACCGTTGGGCGCCGGCGGCCGCCACAAGCGGCTGGCCGAGCGTCACCTGCGCACCCAGCAGGCGGCCGACGACCCATGGAGCGCCGGTCAGGCGCAGTGAGCCGACCAGCCATTCCGCCGGCGGCTTGAGCTTGGCTCGCGTCGGCGTCCAGGCTTCCTCGGCCGTGACCAGCACCCGGGCGACCTCCTTGAGATTGCCGTCGGTGTCCTTGAATGCTTTCGCGAGCCTTGCGACGAGCGGGGGCGGCGGTTCGTCAGCGACGAAATGGCGGGCGAGCTTTTGCGCGATGTGTTGCGCGGTCGCTGGATGGCGCGCGAGGTCGGCCAGAACGGCGCGGCCCTGACCGACGCCGGCCTCTGGATAATCCTTGCCGAGCACGATCTGATCGCCGGGCTCATGCAGGCGTTTGTTGAAGAGAAACTCGCCGCCGTGTTCGGGTTCGGCGGGATCGACCCAGGTCCAGCCGGTCAGGACGCTGGCAAAACTCGTAACGTCCTTCTGCGAATAGCCGCTGCGGACGCCAAGCGTGTGCAATTCAAGGATCTCCCGCGCGAGATTCTCGTTCAGCCCCTTGTCGCGGGTGATCCCGGCGATCGAAGTCGGCGCCCATCGATTGCACGTTATCGAGATAGAACAGCATCGCCGGATGGCTTTCGACCGCCGCCAGCATGTCGACGAAACGGCCGAGAACGTGCGGACGTATCGCCTCGCGCTCATAGGCGCCGACCATCGCGATGTCCTTGTCAGCCGAAATGCAAAAATGATTGGACCAGAACCAGACCAGCCGCTCGACAAAACCGATGTCGGCGCCGATGGCCGCCTGGTAGCGGGCAGTGGCTTCGTTCTCGAGAATCTGCTGCGGCAGTGGTGGTTGCGTTGCGGGCGGCCGCGGCTGGTTCCCGGCGTCGTTCTGTGCCGGCGGCAGCGCGCACGGCGCAGCAGTCGGCGCCTTGCGGCAGTCGAAATTGGCCGCGGCGATCTCGGCTTCGGCGGATTTTTGAGCCCGCTGCGCGAGCTTCTTTCTTGCCTGCTCCTCCGCGCGGAAATCGGACACCTCGCGCGCCGCACGGCTGCTCGAGGGCAGGCCGGAAGCCAGATAGCCGGCGCCGGGGCGATCGAGATCCGAGAGCAATGCCCCGCGCGGGTCGCCCGCAATGGCAACGATCAAATCGCGGGCCGGGCCGAAGCCGAATCTGTGCAGAGCCAGTGCTGCTGCGTCTTTTCCGCGGGCGGTCACAGGAAAAGTCCTCCGCGATGGAGCCATCGCGCGAGCGTACTGGACCATTTTATTATGGCGAAACTTGCGTTCAGAAACGCCGGAACTGCGCCTGTTTGCTTACAGATCGTTCATCACGAACAGTTTTATGAGGCGCTTCGGTTCTTTAGATATAGCCGCCTTGCGATAGGCCGAACCGCCTCGTAAGTATCGCCCAGGGCAAGCGCCGCTCCGGAGCCTTCATGGCCGTCATCGTCGATACCGTTTCGGGCAATCAGGTCCGGCCCGCGCCATCCGGAAAAGGCGCATCGGCCGGACCAGCCCATCCAGCGCAAGCCGGATTGGATCAGGGTCAAGGCGCCGGTCTCGCGGGCCTATAACGAGACGCGGGAGATCGTCCGGGCGAACGATCTGCACACGGTCTGCGAGGAGGCCGGCTGTCCCAATATCGGCGAATGCTGGGACAAGAAGCACGCGACCTTCATGATCATGGGCGACACCTGCACCCGCGCGTGCGCCTTCTGCAACGTCAAGACCGGGCTGCCCGCTGCGCTCGATCCGGCGGAGCCGGCGCATGTTGCCGACGCGACGGCCAAGCTCGGCCTCGCCCATGTCGTCATCACTTCCGTCGACCGCGACGACCTCGAAGACGGTGGCGCCGCCCATTTCGCCGCCGTCATCCGCGCCATCCGCGCGCGGTGTCCGCAGACGACGATCGAAATCCTGACGCCGGACTTCCTTCGCAAGGAGGGAGCGGTCGAGATCGTGGTCTCTGCGAAGCCGGACGTATTCAACCACAATCTCGAAACCGTGCCGTCGAACTATCTCACGGTGCGACCCGGCGCGCGCTACTTTGCATCGCTTCAACTGTTGCAGCGGGCCAAGGAACGCGATCCGGAAATCTTTACCAAATCGGGCATCATGGTCGGCTTGGGCGAGGAGCGGAACGAAGTGCTGCAGGTGATGGACGACTTGCGCGCGGCGGACGTCGACTTCCTGACCATCGGGCAATATCTGCAGCCGTCCCGCAAGCATCACCCGGTCGTGCGGTTTGTCCCGCCGGAAGAATTCGCGGCGCTGGAGACGATCGCCTACGCCAAGGGCTTCTCGATGGTCTCCGCCAGCCCGCTCACCCGTTCATCGCACCACGCGGGCGAGGATTTTGCGCGGCTGAAGGCGCAGCGGACGCCACGCTGACGCATGCCGGAATTATCCACGACCAGGCGCGTCCGCCACGCCGCTTCCGAGATGTTCGATCTTGTTGCGGACGTCGAGCACTATCCGGAATTCGTTCCGCTGTGCCAGTCGCTCACCGTGCGCAAGCGGATCAAGGACGGCGGCAAGGATATCATCGTCGCCGACATGACGGTCGCCTACAAGCTGGTGCGTGAGACCTTCACCAGCCGGGTCACGCTCGACCGTCCTAATTTGCAGATCCTGGTGGAATATCTCGAAGGCCCGTTTCGCCGTCTGAACAACCGCTGGAATTTCCGGGCGGTGGACGCCGCTACTTGTGACGTGGAATTTTTTATCGCCTACGAGTTCCGCAGCCGCACGCTCGGTATGCTGATGGGTGCGGTGTTCGACGCCGCCTTCCGCCGCTTCGCTGTCGCTTTCGAGCGCCGCGCCGACCAGGTCTACGGCACGCGGCCGGCGGCATAGCGGTCGTCTCGGCGGTCGCAATTCTTGGTGCCGGCGTCCATCTACGGCCAAATACCCCCGCCTGACGTGCCGCTTTTCGGTCCCTGATTCAGCCGTCGGGCGCTTTGCATTATTTGCTGGCGCCTTGCGCCAGCGCAGCCAACAGTCCCAACGCTTCGGCGACGGAGCGCTCGCGTACGCGACGGCGTCCGATCTTGCCATAGCGCCGGCTGCGCGCGATACGGCGGCCGTCGCGGCTTGCCGCGGCAAAATGCACGAGACCGACCGGCTTTTGTTTGGTGCCGCCGCCGGGCCCCGCAATGCCGGTGATGGCGACAGTCACGTCGGCCAGCGAGTTTTTCAGTGCACCGGCGGCCATCGCCGCAGCAGTCTGCGCGCTGACCGCGCCGTAGCGTTTCAAAGTCGCGGTCGGCACGCCGAGCATCGCTTGTTTGGCTTCGTTCGAATAGGTGACGAAGCCACGATCGACCACGTCCGACGAGCCGGCGATTTCGGTCAGCGCCGCAGCGACAAGACCGCCCGTGCAGGATTCCGCGGTCGCAAGTTTCAGGTTGCGCGAGCGGAATGCCTCAAGCACGAGCGTCGCCGCTTCGCGCAGGCTCTTGTTGATCACGTGGTGCTCCACGGCAGCCGCACAGTCGCGGTCGCCATGGCCACAAGGCCTTCGCCGCGGCCGGTGAAGCCGAGCTTCTCGCTGGTCGTCGCCTTGATCGCCACTCGTCCGATCGGGATTCCAGCGATCGCGGCGATGCGCTCGCGCATCGCATCGCGATGCGGTCCGACGCGCGGTGTCTCGCAGACGACCGTGACGTCGAGATGCGCGATCATGCCGGCGCGGGCGCGGACGCGCTCGCAGGCGAAGGCGAGAAAGCGATCCGACGATGCTCCCCGCCACTGCGGGTCGCTCGGCGGAAAGTGAACGCCGATATCGCCTTCGGCGAGCGCGCCGAGAATGGCGTCGACCAGGGCATGCAGCGCCACGTCGGCGTCCGAGTGTCCGGTTACACCGCGGCTATGGGGGATCCGCACGCCGCCGAGCATGACGTGATCGCCGTCGCCGAAGACGTGGACATCGAAGCCGTTGCCGGTACGCACGTCGGCAAGCGCCGCCGCGCGTAACGCTTCGGCCCGGGCGAAATCGTCGTTGGTCGTCAGCTTCACGTTGCCGGCCTCGCCCGTCGAATACGCTGACGCTATGGCCGGCCCATTCGGCCAGTGCCGCGTCGTCGGTGAAATCCTCGCGGCCGGCGGCAGCGGCGCGGTGATGAAAGTCCATGATGAGATCGAAGGCGAAGGCTTGCGGCGTTTGCACTGTGCGCAGGCGGCTGCGATCGAGCGTTTCGCTCACGATGTCCCGCTCGTCGATCCTCTTGACGGTATCGGTGATCGCGACCGCGGGCACTGCCGCGCCGTGCGCGCGCGCTGCGGCAATGGCGCGGGCGATGAGGGCGCCGCTCAGGAACGGCCGGGCCGCGTCGTGAATGAGAACAATATCGGGTGCCTTGGACTGCAATGCTTCGAGGCCGGCGCGCACTGATGCCTGCCGCGTAGCCCCGCCGGGAACCGGCGGCAGCAAGCCCTTCAGACCTCCCGTCACCGTGCGGAAGGTCTGTTCGTCGTCCGGATGAATGACCGGCTGCACGGCGTCGATCTCGGCGTGGCCCAGGAAGGCAGCGAGGGTCGGGCGGATCACCGGCTCGCCGGCGATCTCTCTGTATTGTTTTGGCATTTCACCGCCGGCGCGATATCCGCGCCCGGCTGCGACAATAACGGCGGCAACTCTCGACGTCATGAACCTGGCACTCCGCTCGACTGAGCCGGCATCGCTTTAGCGCAAGTTTCCGAAACGAGCGAACCGCCGATTTCTGCACCTCCTGAGGCTCAAGCTGCCTTCATTTCAAGCTGTATTTCGCGCCCGAGCCCGGAAGTTGACTATATTGCGGTGCAACACTTGCGCTTGCCAATCGCTTGGTTAAACTCTATGCAATATCCCGTTGACGCCTATTTAGTGTGCACATGAGCGCTTACCCCCCTACGGCGCCGCGAAAAAGCCGATCGTTGTCGGTTGGAACTTTGACGCTGCCCAATCCGGTGTTCCTGGCTCCCATGTCGGGCGTCACGGATGCACCGTTCCGGCGTCTGGCCGCGGCTTTGGGCGCGGGCGTCGTCGTCACGGAAATGACCGCCTGCGGCGCGCTCGCTCAGGGCAAGCGCGAAGCAAGGCGGCGCGTGGCGGGGCAGGGCACGGGCCTGCATGTCGTCCAGCTTGCCGGTTGCGAGGCCCGCTGGATGGAAGAGGGCGCCCGCATCGCCGAACAGGTCGGCGCGGACATCATCGACATCAATATGGGCTGTCCGGCAAAGCACGTGACCGGCGGCCAGGCCGGATCGGCGCTGATGCGCGACCTCGATCACGCCCTCACCTTGATCGAGGCCGTGGTGGAGGCGGTCGATGTACCGGTCACGCTCAAGATGCGGCTCGGATGGGATGACCGTTCACGCAATGCGCCGGAACTCGCCCGGCGCGCCGAACGGGCCGGCGTGGCGCTGATCACAGTGCATGGGCGCACGCGCTGCCAGTTCTACAAGGGCCGCGCCGACTGGGCGGGCGTGCGCGACGTCAAGCAGAGCGTTTCGGTCCCGGTCGTCGTCAACGGCGACATCGATAGCTTCGACGATGCGGATACGGCGCTGGCGGCTTCCGGCGCGGATGCCGTGATGATCGGCCGCGGCGCGCAGGGCAGGCCGTGGCTTCCTGGAATGATCGCGAATTATTTGACGACCGGAAAGCGCAGTGATCCGCCGGCACTTCCCGACCAGCTCGCTCTCGTCAGCGCGCTGTACGACGAAATGCTCATCCATCACGGCGACTGCCATCGGGCTGCGTCACGCGCGCAAGCATCTCGGCTGGGCGCTCGATGCCGCAGCTGCGACTGCCGCAGCGTCCGAAACTCTGCTCAAGGCAAGCCGCCGCTACGTGCTCACCGCCACCGACCCGGCAGTGGTGCAACGCCGCCTCGCCGAGGCGTTCGACGCGCTGGGCGGCAACGGCGCCGCATTGAGGCTGGCGGCATGAATACGGCCGAATCTCTCCTGACAGTCTCGGCCGCCGATGCGGTGCTCAATGCGCTGCCGCACGCCGTGATCGTCGTTGCACCCGACGGCAAGGTGGCGGACGCCAACGTCGCCGCTGAGGCTTTTTTCGAGGTCTCGCTGCCGCTCCTGCGGCGTCACATTCTCCAGGACCTGGTGCCGTTCGGCAGTCCCTTGCTCACGCTTGTCGAGCAGGTGCGCCTGACCGGCGCCGCGGTCAACGAATACAAGGTCGATCTCGGCACGCCGCGCAATCCCGGCGACCGTTCGGTCGATCTGCACGTTGCGCCGTTGGCGGAGCAACCCGATTACGTGGTGGTGATGCTCCAGGAGCGATCGATCGCCGAAAAGATGGATCGGCAGCTCACCCATCGCGGCGCGGCCCGCTCGGTGAGTGCGCTGGCAGCCATGCTTGCTCACGAGATCAAGAATCCGCTGTCAGGCATTCGTGGTGCCGCGCAGCTGCTGGAGCAGTCGGTCGGAGACGATGACCGCACACTCACGCGGCTGATTTGCGACGAAGCCGACCGCATCGTGAAGCTTGTCGATCGCATGGAGGTTTTCTCCGACGAGCGTCCGATCGAGCGCGAACCGATCAATATCCACGTCGTGCTCGATCACGTGAAGCGGCTGGCGCAATCCGGCGTCGCCCGCCACATCAAATTCGTCGAGGACTACGATCCGTCCTTGCCGCCCGTGCTGGCGAACCGCGATCAGCTCGTTCAGGTGTTCCTGAATCTGGTGAAAAACGCCGCCGAAGCGTTTGGCGACAATTCTGGCGGCGAGATCGCGCTCTCGACCGCCTTTCGGCCCGGCGTGCGGCTGTCCGTTCCCGGCGCCAAGACGCGTGTTTCACTGCCGCTCGAGTTCTGCGTGAGGGATAACGGGCCGGGCGTATCGGAGGAGCTGTTGCCGCATTTGTTTGATCCGTTCGTCACGACGAAGCCGACCGGCTCCGGGCTCGGCCTTGCGCTGGTCGCCAAGATCGTCGGCGATCACGGCGGCATCATCGAATGCGAGTCGCAGCCGCGGCGAACCATCTTCCGCATCCTGATGCCGATGTATACCGGCGCGGGCGCCGAGCCGAACGGTGCGTTTCAGCCACGAGGGGATCATTGATGCCCGCGGGAAATATTCTTGTTGCCGACGACGATGCGGCCATCCGGACCGTACTCAATCAGGCGCTCTCGCGCGCCGGATACGAAGTCCGCTCGACCGGCAACGCGGCAACGCTCTGGCGATGGGTCAGTCAGGGTGACGGCGACCTGATCATCAGCGACGTGATCCTGCCGGACGAGAACGCGTTCGATCTGCTGTTGCGGATCAAGAAGACGCGGCCGGAACTTCCGGTCGTCATCATGAGCGCGCAGAACACTTTCATGACCGCGATCCGCGCGTCGGAACGGGGCGCCTACGAATATCTGCCGAAGCCGTTCGACCTCAAGGAATTGATCGCGATCGTCGGCCGCGCCTTGTCGGAACCGAAGGAACGCGCTCGGCAGCCGGTCAAGGCCGAGGACTTCGATTCCATTCCGCTGGTCGGGCGTTCGCCGGCGATGCAGGAAATCTACCGCGTGCTGGCGCGGCTGATGCAGACCGATCTGACCGTCATGATCAGCGGCGAGTCCGGCACCGGCAAGGAACTGGTGGCGCGCGCGCTGCACGATTACGGCAAGCGCCGCACCGGGCCGTTCGTCGCCATCAACATGGCGGCGATCCCGCGCGATCTGATCGAGTCCGAGCTTTTCGGCCACGAGAAGGGCGCCTTCACCGGCGCCAATTCGCGCAGCGCCGGCCGCTTCGAGCAGGCCGAAGGCGGCACGCTTTTCCTCGACGAGATCGGCGACATGCCGATGGAAGCGCAGACTCGGCTGTTGCGGGTTCTGCAGCAGGGCGAATACACCACCGTCGGCGGCCGCACGCCGATCAAGGCCGACGTGCGCATCATCGCGGCGACCAACAAGGACCTGCGGCAGCTCATCCAGCAGGGATTATTCCGCGAGGATTTGTTTTTCCGTCTCAATGTTGTGCCGCTGCGCCTGCCGCCGCTGCGCGAGCGCACCGAGGACATTCCCGACCTGATCCGGCATTTCTTCACGCAGGTGGAACGCGAGGGATTGCCGCCGAAACAGATCGACCTCGCCGCGCTCGATCGGATGCGGCGGCATCGCTGGCCGGGCAATGTGCGTGAACTGGAAAACCTCGCCCGGCGTCTGGCGGCGCTTTATCCGCAGGAAACGATCAGCGCGGCGGTCATCGACGCCGAATTATCGCAGCCGGCGCTGGTCGCGCCCGGTGAGAGCCAGCGCGGCGACGAAAACCTGTCGAACGCGGTCGAACGCTACCTGGCGCACTATTTCTCCGGCTTCGACGAGGGTTTGCCGCCGCCCGGCCTCTACCACCGCATCCTGCGCGAGGTTGAAGCGCCGTTGCTTTCAGCTGCATTAGCGGCGACCCGCGGCAATCAGATCCGGGCCGCCGACCTTCTGGGCGTCAATCGCAATACATTGCGCAAGAAAATCCGCGACCTGGAAATCCAGGTTTATCGAAGCGGTGGCGGCTGACGGATTTCTGTTGGCGTCAAATACGTCAGCGACGATATCTCAATCCCCATCGTGGCGCACCTTCCCCTGGTGCAGTTCTTGGCAAATTGGCTGTCGCCAAATTGGCGCGCCTCGCGAAAGTTGGTGGGCAACGGGCGACGCTCCGCGCGACGTGTATATCCGCCAAAATTCTACAGCCGGATGTACGTCAGGTCGCAAATGTCCGGATCGAGTTCTTGACTGACGCTCGCGAGGTTTCGCCATGCCTCGAACGTCGGTTTCTTCGGACGCCGCTTTAGTGTCCGCGAACTGTCATATTGGCAATTCTCATCTGGTCCGTTCCCAACCTGAAACTCGACCGCGACTGCGCCCGATGAAAGCGAGGCGCGGCGACAAAAGCTTGTCGAGCGCAGTCGCGCTGCATTGCGCGAGAGCATCCGCAACCTGGAAATGCCGATTTATCGAAAAGGCGGCGGCCGCCATTTTTCCGATGCCGAGAAAGTGACAGTTTCCACGCCTAGGAATTGTCGCAATTAGGCAACATTGTTGTATAAAAGCATCACTGACGTGAATGGCGGGGCTCCATTCGCGACGTTTGTTTTTTGTCATAGAGGCCCCCTGCCGCAAGGATCCATGACGACCCTCGATCACGTCGGCCCTCTCGATCCGGCAACAACGGCGGTCGTTTCGGCCGAGCCGTTCGACTCCGCCGAGGATGCGCCGACGCAAGCCGGATCGCGGCTGGTCGGGGGCATTGCGGTCGGCCTCGCGCTCCTCTGCGCGGCGGCAACCTTCGTGGTGCTGGCCGGGCTGACACCGATCGCGCCGGTCCACGCGGTCGTGGTCGAACTCCTGCTGGCCGACCTCGCGGTCGGGCTTTTGCTGCTCGCCATCATCGGCCGCGAAGTGTGGATGGTGGTGCTGGCGCGTCGGCGCGGCTACGCCGGATCGCGGCTGCATGTTCAGATCGTCGGCCTGTTCGCGGTGATCGCGGCCGTGCCGACCGTGCTTGTCGCGGTCGTCGCCTCAACCACCCTCGATCGTGGCCTCGATCGGTTCTTCTCGACGCGCACGCGCGCCATGATCGAGCAATCGCTCATCGTGGCCGACGCCTATGTCAGCGAGCATGCCCAGGGCATCCGCGGCGATATCATGGCCATGGCTTTCGATCTCGGCCGCGCCAAGCCGATGTTCGATTCCGATCGCGAACACTTTCAGAAATTCTTCACTGCGCAGGCGACGGCCCGTGGGCTATCGGCGGCGATGATCATCAACGCCGACGGCTCGACCGTGGAGCGCGCCGACGTGAAGATGGACAAGACGGTCGTGCTGCCGTCGGCGAATTTGTTGACGCAGATTACCGAGACTGAACCGCAAGTCGCGCTGATCCCGGAGGGCGACCACGTTGCCGCGGCGGTCAAGCTGCACGGTTACGACGGGATGTATCTCTACGTCGCGCGCGTACTCGATCCGCGCGTGGTGCAGCAGTTGCGCCAGACTCAGGAAAGCGTCGGCGAATATGCCAATCTCGAAGCCCGCCGGCTCGGCATTCAGATCGCGTTCGCGCTGATGTTCGCCGTCATCGCGCTGATCGTTCTGCTTTCCTCGGCGTGGATCGGGCTCGATTTCGCCAATCGGCTGGTGGCTCCGATCCGCCGGCTGATCGGGGCCGCCAATGTCGTTTCCACCGGAAACCTCCACGTACGGGTGCCGATCCGCCGTTCCGAGGGCGATCTCGCCCAACTCGGCGAAACCTTCAACAAGATGACGCAGGAATTGAGTACGCAGCACGACGATATCGTGCGTGCGCGTGACATGATCGACAGCCGCCGCCGATTTACCGAAGCGGTGCTCGCGGGCGCCAGCGCCGGCGTCATCGGCGTCAACGCCGACGGCCGCATCACCATCCTCAACCGCTCGGCGGAACGGCTGATCGGGCGCCCGGAAAGCGCCGCGCTCGGTCATCCGCTTGCCGAAATGGCGCCGGAGCTCGGCGAGATATTCCAGGCCGCGCGCAACAGCAACCAGCGGCTGATTCAGCGGCAGGTGACCGTCAGCCGCGACGGCCAGGAGAGGAATCTTTCGGTGCGCGTCACCAGCGAGCAGGCCGCGGAATCGGATCAGGGTTACGTCATCACCATCGACGACGTGACCGAGCTGGTAATGGCGCAGCGCACCGCCGCCTGGGCCGATATCGCGCGGCGCATCGCGCACGAAATCAAGAATCCGTTGACGCCGATTCAATTGTCCGCGGAACGGCTGCGCCGGAAGTACGGCAAGGTGATCGTCGAGGACGCCGCCGTGTTCGAGCAATGCACCGAGACCATTGTGCGCCAGGTGGACGACATCAAGCGCATGGTGGACGAGTTCTCGCGTTTCGCGCGCATGCCCAAGGCGGTCATCGCCGCCGAGGACGTCACCGATACAGTGCGCCAGGTCATCTTCCTGATGCGCGTCGGTCATCCGGACATCGATTTCGACGTCGATCTGCCGGCGGAGGCGATGCCGGCGCGCTTTGACCGGCGGCTGATTTCGCAGGCGCTGACGAACATCGTCAAGAACGCCACCGAGGCGATCGGCGCCGTGCCGCCGGCGGATCTCGGCCGCGGGCACATCTCCGTCAGCGCGCGGCGCGAGGGCAAGGACGTGGTCATCGACGTGATCGACAACGGCGTCGGCTTGCCCAAGGAAAATCGCGCGCGGTTGCTCGAACCTTATGTGACCACGCGCGAGAAGGGCACCGGATTGGGGCTGGCTATCGTCGGCCGCATTCTCGAGGAGCACGGCGGACGCATCGAGTTGCGCGATGCCTCGGAGAAAACCCCGGGCGCGCGTGGCGCCTGGATGCAATTGCGTTTTGCGGCTGAGACGATCGAGAAACCCGATTCGCCTGCAGAACCGCAGAAAGCGGCGGTCTGAACATGGCAACCGATGTCCTGATTGTTGACGATGAGGCGGATATCCGCGAACTGGTCGCCGGGATTCTTCAGGACGAAGGTCACGGCACCCGCACTGCAGCCAATGCCGACGAGGCGCTCGCGGCAGTCGTTGCGCGCCGGCCCAATCTCGTCTTTCTCGACATCTGGCTGCAGGGCAGCCGTCTCGACGGGCTGCAGCTTCTCGATGCGCTCAAGCAGGACCATCCCGAACTGCCGATCGTCATGATCTCGGGCCACGGCAACATCGAGACCGCAGTATCGGCCATCAAGCGCGGTGCCTACGATTTCATCGAGAAGCCATTCAAGGCGGATCGGCTGTTGCTCGTCGCCGAACGGACGCTGGAAAATTCGCGGCTCAAGCGCGAGGTCAAGGAACTCAAGCAACTGGGGCCGGTCGCGACGACGCTTGTCGGCCGCTCGCCTGCCGTCAATCAGTTGCGGCAGACCGTCGAGAAAGTCGGCCCGACCAACAGCCGCATTCTCATCGTCGGCCCCTCGGGCAGCGGCAAGGAACTCGCGGCACGCACCATTCATTCGCTGTCGGCGCGCGCCTCGGGGCCGTTCGTCGTGATCAACGCCGCCGCCATCATGCCGGAGAACATGGAAGTCGAGCTGTTCGGCATCGAGGCCGGAAACGGCACGCAAGCCCGCAAGGTCGGTGCGCTCGAAGAGGCCCACGGCGGAACGCTGTTCATCGACGAAATCGCCGACATGCCGCGCGAGACGCAAAACAAGATCCTGCGCGTGCTCGTCGATCAGACCTTCCAGCGGGTCGGCGGCACGACCAAGGTGACGGTCGACGTGCGTGTCGTCTCCTCTACCAGCCGCAACATCGAGGCCGACATAGCCGCCGGCAAATTCCGCGAGGATCTCTATCATCGGCTCTCGGTGGTGCCGATCCGCGTGCCGCCGCTTGCCGAGCGCCGCGAGGACGTTCCCGAACTCGTCGAATATTTCATGACGCAGATTTCGCAAATCACCGGGTTGCCCAAGCGCACGGTCGGCGGCGATGCGCTGGCGGTGCTGCAGTCGCACGATTGGCCCGGCAACGTGCGGCAGCTCCGCAACAACGTCGAGCGGCTGATGATTCTGGCCGGCGGCGACCCGGAGGCCGTGATTACGGCGTCCATGCTGCCGCAGGACGTCGGCTCGATGATACCCTCGATGCCGAACGGCGACGGCGGCGAGCATCTCATGAGCCTGGCGCTGCGCGAGGCTCGCGAAGTGTTCGAGCGCGAATATCTTCTGGCGCAGATCAATCGTTTCGGCGGGAACATTTCGCGCACCGCCGAGTTCGTCGGCATGGAGCGCTCGGCGCTGCATCGCAAGCTCAAGGCGCTGGGGATCGACTGATCCCACCGAGGTCCGATCGCGCATGTCGCGAATAGCCTATGTCAACGGCCGCTATCTGCCGATGCGCATCGCCATGGTGCATATCGAGGACCGCGGCTACCAGTTCGGTGACGGCGTCTACGAGGTTTGCGAAGTGAGGGGCGGGCGCTTGATCGACGAGCGCCGCCATCTGGCACGCCTCAAACGCTCACTGGATGAATTGCGCATCCGCCAGCCGATGTCACCAAAGGCGCTCGGCGTCGTGCTGCGCGAGGTGATTGCGCGCAACCGCATCGGCTACGGCATCGTCTATCTCCAGGTGACCCGCGGCGTGGCTCGCCGCGATCACGCTTTCCCGGTTCCGGAAGTGGCGCCCAGCCTGGTGGTGACCGCGCGGTCGCTCAACGCCGCGCGCAACGAGGCATTGGCCGCCAAGGGCGTCGCGGTCATCAGCGTGCCCGACAATCGATGGGACCGCGTCGACATCAAGACCATCGGGCTCTTGCCAAACGTGCTGGCGCGGCAGGCCGCGATCGAGCAGGGGGCACGCGATGCGTGGTTCGTCGATGGGGACGGCAACGTCACCGAAGGCGCTGCCACAAACGCCTGGATCGTGACGCGGGCCGGCACGGTCGTCACGCGTCCGGCGGATCATGGGATTTTGCGTGGCATTACCCGGACCGTTCTGTTCGAGGTGATCAAGGGACAGGGGCTGACGGTCGAGGAGCGGCCATTCGCGTTGCAGGAAGCCTACGACGCGCGTGAAGCCTTCGTGACGGCGGCGAGCCAGATCGTCCTTCCAGTAGTGAGCCTGGACGGCCACCCGATCGGCAACGGCAAGCCTGGTCCGGTGGCAACGGCGTTGCGTCGGGAATTTCACCGTTACGCGGAGCAAAGTTGAGCGTCCGGGCGGCGGTTTTGTTGCTTTCTGCGGAGCCTCGGTGAGGATATTCTTTTACCATTGGGTCGCGTCCGGGGCTTGCATCGTTTCCCGCCGTGGCCTCTAATGACGGGCTTGGCAAGAAAAGACCCGCGGGGCAGGGGCCTGCGGTACAAAGACGGAAACAACGGCCATGGCAGCCGACCGCGCACAAAATCTGCAAGACACTTTCCTCAATCACGTCCGCAAGGCGAAAATTCCGCTCACCATTTTCCTGGTGAACGGCGTCAAGCTGCAGGGCGTGGTGACCTGGTTCGATAATTTCTGCGTGCTGCTGCGACGCGATGGTCATTCGCAGCTCGTTTACAAGCACGCCATTTCGACCATCATGCCGGGGCATCCGGTGCAGTTGTTTGAAGGCGCCGAAGACGCCCCGCCTGGGGAAAAGGTCTGATTGGAGCCGCGCCGCCGCGATCCGCGGTCTGATCGCCTAAGCCCTGCGGGGTCGGCGACCGGCCGCGCACTTGTCATCGAACCGGTGGTACGGCGGACGGCGGCGCGATCAGGGCCTTCGGATCGCGCGCCGGAGGCGCGCCTTGACGAGGCGGTCGGGCTTGCGCGCGCCATCGATCTCGACGTTGCGCAGGCCGGCGTCGTGATGCTCGCCGCCATTCGGCCGGCCACGTATCTCGGTAAAGGCAAAGTCGAAGAGATCGCCGGGGTCGTCAAAACCCACAAGGTCGGCATCGTTGTGATGGATTGCGCGCTCTCGCCGGTGCAGCAGCGCAATCTGGAGAAGGAGTGGGGCGCAAAGGTGCTCGATCGCACCGGCCTTATCCTCGAAATTTTCGGCCGGCGCGCGCGCACGCGGGAAGGGGCGCTTCAGGTCGAGCACGCGCATCTGACCTACCAGAAAAGCCGGCTGGTGCGCTCCTGGACCCATCTCGAGCGCCAGCGCGGCGGCTTCGGATTTCTCGGCGGTCCCGGCGAAACGCAGCTTGAAGCCGACCGGCGCATGATCGAGGAACGTCTTGCCAAGATCGAAGTCGAGCTTGGCAAGGTCAAGCGCACGCGCGCACTCCACCGCGAAAGCCGCCGCCGCGTGCCGTATCCGATCGTTGCGCTTGTCGGCTACACCAACGCCGGCAAATCGACGCTGTTCAATCGCATGACGCAGGCGACCGTGCTGTCGGCCGATATGCTGTTTGCGACGCTGGACCCGACGCTCCGCGCCGTTGATCTGCCGCACGGCGCACGCATCATTCTGTCCGATACCGTCGGCTTTATTTCCGAGTTGCCGACCATGCTGATCGCGGCATTCCGCGCCACGCTGGAGGAAGTGATCGAGGCCGACGTGGTCCTGCACGTGCGCGACGTTTCCCACGAAGACGCCGAGGCGCAATTGCAGGACGTGGAGAATATCCTGCGTCAGCTCGGCGTCGATCCGAACAACAAGGCCGCCGGCAAGCCGGCGCTAATCGAGGTCTGGAACAAGATCGACCGGCTTGACGCGGAGCAGCGCGCCCGCCTGCGCAACCTCGCCGACCGCCGTGCCGAGGACGAGCGGCCGATCCTCGTTTCGGCCGTGACCGGGGAGGGGTTGGACGCCCTTGGCGCCGTCATCGAAACGCGGCTGGCCGCCGGGCGCGTGCTGATCGAACTGGTCCTGGATCCGGCCGACGGCGCCGGCGTGAGCTGGCTGCATCGCCACACCGAGGTGATCCACAAGACGACGGATGCGGAAACCGGCCGTATCGCCATGACCGTGCGCGCCGATCCCGGCAAGGCGGACGCGGTGCGGGAGAAATTCGGCGTATCGTGACGGCGCTTTGCGGCGTCGCCGAATAGGCTTGGACGTAGGTGTGCCGTCGAAAAGAGAAAGCCGGACTAGGCCGTCTTTCGTCGATGGGTAGCGTGCGACGGCCTTTTGTGTGCGCCGCCCGGACGCGCCGTCGCCGGGTGCGCCGCCACTGAATGTTCGCCGACCGCGGGCGTGATGCCGCCCGTTTCCGCCTGAAGCGCTGGGCGCGGGCGCACCGCTTCGCCGTCGTTGGGTGTCGTCAGTGCGTCCGCTGCCGGTGTAGCGCCGAGCCAAAAGCCAAGCTCGGCAGATTTGACTTGATTGTCGGCCGAAAAATATTCGTCCTGCCACGTGTCGTCGGCAGCGAGGAAATGCCAGGCCTTGTCTTGTTCGGTGCTCAACCAATACCGCCATGCGTAATGGTCATAGACATCGAGGCAGTGCGCAGCATAGGCCTCGGCGATCGCGCGATGGTCGTGGATGATGGCCATGTTTTCATCGTTGTTGTACGACGCCGCATAACCGAAATTGTGGCTGCCGGTTACAACGACGCAGTTGTCGGAGAACGGGTCGACCACCACGATCTTGTCGTGGATGATCGCGTGACCGGCCTGGTTCAGTTCCTTTTCCCACTGGCCGAAGGCGTCGGTCGCGGTGATGCCCTGGGCGCGGATGACGCGGTAATCCTCGGGGAGGGGCGGATCGCCCTTGTGGTGCTTCTGCGGCGCAGTGCTGCCGTCATGAATCGCCGTATAAAATCCTCCGGCCGCCTGCGACGCAGTCACCGCGCCGCGCACGAACAGGGTCGGTTTGGCTTTCAACGCCTCCGCCACCGCATCGACGATGCTCGGTGAACCGGGCTGGAAGACGAGGAAAAGGATCGCCTCCTGCGCCTTGGCGATGATGTCGAACACTTCCGACAAATCCGGCGGCCTGGTTTCATTGGGGCCGTGCGTTTTGCCGCGCGCCTTGTCGGTGTTCGGTGAGAACCATAAATCGACCGCACCGCTGCCGTCTTCGAGGGGGATAGGCTGAATTTTTTGCTCGTTCTGTTGGCGGAACGCGTGGGATTGTTGCGCCTTGCCATTTTTGCCTGGCGGTACGGTGTCGGATTTGAGCCTCTGCCAATACCCCTTGTAGGCCGCCGCCAGTGCCGGCGAGCGCGCAATAATCGAATTGTTGGTCTGCGCGCACAGCCCGTTCGAGGTCCAGTTTGTCGACCCAAACAGCACTGCTTGCGGGCCGCCCTTGTCGAGCACCTGGAATTTGTTGTGGCCGATATGGCCGCTCGGCATGAAGCGGTCGATGACGTCGGCGCCGGCATCGTGAATCTGTTGGCGCTCTTCGGCGTAGGTGTCGTTGGTCTTTTGTCCGTTGTCGTCAGAACCGGGCATGTTGGAGAGGATGACGTGCGCGTTGCCCTTCAACTTGGCAAGGTGACCGATCGCTTCGGGATCCTGAAACTCGTAGAGCGCGCAATAGACCTCGCCACCGTCATCGACCGCTTCATCCGACAAGGTAGTAAGCGCTTCGATCATTTGGCCGGCCAAATCCATGCGCAGCGGATCGCCTTCCTTGACGATGTGCGCTTTGAGTTCGCTCAGCATCGAGCCGGCCGGCGAGCCGTCGGTCAGGACGTGTGCGGTTGCCTGGGTCGCGAGAATCCCGCGATTGAAATAGGCCGAAAGCGTGCCGTAATGCGGGCTGAGTTGCACCTGGTTGGATATCACCGGGCCATAGGGCATCGGCTGTAAATTGCCGGGCGTGCCCGTCATCGGCACGATCTTGTACTTATAGGTGCCGCCGCGCTTGGCGTAGACGTCCTTCCAGAAGAACTTCTGAATCGGATCGTCCGCGGTGGTTCGTCCAGGAGTGGCTTGCTGTCCGGAAAATGTAGCCATCGCAGGCAGGCAGGTTTCAGTACCGGCCCGCACGTCGAGGCGATAAACCGCAAAGCCGAGGCAGTTCGGCAGCTTGCCACCGAAGGTCCATGCCACGACTGCAATATCGTTGTTGGCGAAGGCGACGGCTTTCATTTTGGCCTCCCAAGATACGTAGCCGCGTCGGCAGAGATACGTAGTCTTGTCGGCAACCGGCAAATGAAAAAGGGGACGCGTCCCCGATCCGGCTCGCTCAACCTGGGCGAATGGCGCTTTATGAAACGTAAAATCTTAGAGATGTTTTGTTGCAATAATGTGATGCGAGGCTGCGCAGCTGCGCGGCAGAGTTCCCTGAACGCGAGGCCTGCTACTCGCGCGCCTTGGCTTCGTTCCAGAGCGCGTCCATTTCGGCCAGCGTCGCGTCTTGCGGCGTCTTTTTCTGTGCGGCGAGGGCATGTTCGATCGCCGAAAAGCGGCGTTCGAATTTCTGGTTGGTCTGCCGCAACACCGCTTCCGGATCGGCATCGAGGTGCCGCGCGAGGTTCACCACCGCGAACAGCAGATCGCCGACTTCCGCGGGCGCATTGAGCCGGATTTTCCTCAAGCGCCTCTTCGATTTCGTCCGCCTCTTCGCGAATTTTGCGCAACACCGCGCGCGGATCGTTCCAGTCGAAGCCGACCCGGCTCGCCTTGGCTTGCAGCTTGAGCGCGCGGGTCAGCGCGGGCAGGGTGATCGGCACGCCGGCGAGGGCGCTCTCGTTGAGCGGCGTGCTCCGGTCCGCCTTGTCGCGTTTCTCCTGCGCCTTGATGTCTTCCCACAGGCCCTTGACGGCCTGCGGGTCGTCCGCGCGTCGTTCGCCGAACACGTGCGGATGCCGGCGGATGAGCTTGGTGGTGATGGCCTCGACGACGCCGCCGAAATCGAAGGCGTTCTGCTCCTCCGCCATGCGGGCGTGAAACACGACCTGCAGGAGCAGATCGCCGAGCTCCTCCTCGAGATCCGCGAGATCGCCGCGCTCAATCGCATCGGCGACTTCATACGCTTCCTCGAGCGTATAGGGCGCTATCGTTGCGAAGTTCTGCTCGAGGTCCCACGGGCAACCGGTCTTGGGCGTACGCAGCGCCGCCATGATTTCAAGGAGCCGGCCGATGTCGCGGGAAGGGGTCATCGCAAGGGTCTCGCTATTGATGCGAGACCCTATCAGACATCGCTGCAACCAGCGAAGCGGCCAGTCTGGCGGTGGGGATACTAGTGGCCGCTTTCATCCACCTTGCGGCTCGATTCGAACATGAACCAGAGTCGCCGCTCGGCCTGATCGATAAAATTTTCGAGAATGCTCGCGGTCGCGACATCATCGTGTTCGTCGCAGAGCTCGTGGCACTCCCGCATTGCCGCCACGACGGCCTTGTTGTCCGCCATCAGTTCGCGGAGCATCTCGCCTGGCGACACGTATTCCTCGTTATTGTCCTCGATACCCTGCAGCTTCGCGATCTGTCCGATCGACCGGATCGTCATTCCGCCGATCTTGCGGACGCGCTCGGCGATGTCGTCGGTGCTGGCGAAAATCTGCTCGGCCTGTTCGTCAAGGAGCAGATGGTAGTCCCGGAAATGCGGCCCGCTGACATGCCAATGGAAATTCTTGGTTTTGACGTAGAGCGCAAAGGTGGTGGCGAGGATTTCGTTGAGCTTGGCTGAAATCTCCTTCACGGCATCCGCCGCGAGATCGGTCGGCGTGTCCAGTGCGGCTGCCGCCTTGCGGCCCGCATCGATGGCGCGGACTTTAGTCATGGAGCACCTCTGAAATTGAGACCGTTGGAAAGCGAATGCCGTGCCGTCGGCGGGACGTCGGCTGGTGTCGACGGCAACGTTAGTGCGAAACCTTTGGTTCCATTGTGACGGCGTAACGGGCCGTCCAGCTTTGGCGTTCGTCCCAAGCCGGATTAGTCCGATTCGCATAAGACATATTATGGAACATTTCTATCAGGGCCAGCATTTGCTGGGGTTTCTACGCATTGAAGCTCATGCCGTCGAAGGCGGGCTCGACGCTCGGCGGCAGCTCCTTGCGCAGCACGTCGTAGTCCAGATCGGAGTGCAGATTGGTCAGGATCGCGCGCCGCGGCTTGAGCCGCTCGATCCAGTCGAGCGCATCGGCGACCGAGAAATGGCTCGGATGCGGCCGGTAGCGCAGCGCGTCCACGATCCAGACATCAAGATTGGTCAGGGCTGCCGCGCTTTCCGCCGGGATGCTGCTGAGGTCGCACGAATAGCCGACATTGCCGAAGCGAAAACCGAGCGAGGCAATATCGCCATGCTGCTGGAGGCACGGCAGTATGGTGATAGGGCCGCCCTTCCCCTCGATGGTCAGATGGTTTCCGGCGGCTAGCGAATGCTCGCGCAGGATCGGCGGGTATTCGCTGCCGGGCGGCGATTTGAAGCAGTAGCCGAAGCGCCGATGGATCGAAACCGATGTCGGCGCATCCATGTAGACGTCGATCAACTGGCGCTGCTTGATGAAATACGCGCGCAGGTCGTCAATGCCGTGGGTGTGGTCGGCATGTTCGTGGGTGTAGAGCACGCCGTTGAGCCAATCGACGCCGGCATCGAGGAGCTGATCGCGCAGGTCCGGAGACGTATCGACCAGGACCCGCGTCACGCCGCCGCTGCCGTGCTGCTCGACACAGAGCGAGGTGCGCCGGCGGCGGTTCTTCGGATTGTTCGGGTCGCAATCGCCCCAGCCCAGCGCCGGCCGCGGCACGCCGCCCGATGAGCCGCAGCCGAGGATGGTGAACTTCATCGTCATGCCGCCGCCGCGTTGGCCGGGCGTGGCACCTTGCTGAACAGCCGAAAGAAGTTGTCCGAGGTCTGGCGCGCGATGTCGTCAAAGCTGACGCCGCGGGTTTCTGCGAGCACCTTGGCGGTCTCGACGACAAAGGCCGGCTCGTTGCGTTTGCCGCGAAACGGCAGCGGCGCAAGATACGGCGCGTCGGTTTCCACCAGGATCCGGTCGGGCGGCAATCCAGCGGCGATTGCGCGAAGCTCGGCCGAATTCTTGAACGTCAGGATGCCGGTGAAGGAGATGAACAAACCGAGCGCGACGGCGCGGCGGGCGAGGTCAGGGCCGCCGGTGAAGCAATGAAGCACGGCAGGGAAGGCGCCCTGCCCGGTTTCTTCTTCCAGAATGCGTGCCGTATCGGCGTCTGCATTGCGCGAATGAATCACCAGCGGCAGGCCGGTTTCACGCGCCGCGGCGATGTGGGTGCGAAAGCCGCGCTCCTGCGCATCGCGCGGGCTCCGGTCGTAGTGGTAATCGAGGCCCGCTTCGCCGATGGCGACGACCTTCGGATGGCGCGTGCGCGCGACAAGATCGGCGGCGGTGATTTCCGATTCCTCGTGCGCATAATGCGGGTGCGTGCCGACCGAGGCATAGACGTCGGCGAAGCGCTCGGCGATCGCGATCAGGCCGGCGTGCCGATGAACGCGGGTCGAGATCGTGACCATGCGCGCGATCCCGGCCGCGCGGGCGCGTGCGACCACCGCGTCAAGCTCGTCGGCGAAATCCGGAAAATCGAGATGGCAATGGCTGTCGATGAGCATGATTATTGCGCGGCGGGTGCCTCGGCCTCGACATAGCGCGGAAAAACCGGCGCAGGCGCGGGAAGTTTCATGCCCGGCGCGATGCGATGCTTGCCGCCGAGGAACGAGAAATCGCGTTGGTCCGCCGGGATGGCGAGCAGATCGAGCAGCTTTCCGGCCGATGCCGGCACGAAAGGTTGCGCGAGAATGGCGACCTGCCGCAGCACTTCCGCGGTGACGTAGAGGACCGTTCCCTGCCGCGCCGGGTCGGTCTTTGCCAGAGCCCACGGCGCTTCGCCGGCGAAATAGCGGTTGGCGTCCGCGACCACCGTCCAGACGGCGTTGAGGACCTGGTGCAGTTGCTGGGTTGTCATGGCCTCCCGCGCCTTGCCGATCATGACATCGGCGGCGGCGAGGATCGCATTGTCGGCGTCGGACAGTGCGCCCGGCTTTGGCAGCATGCCGTCGAGATTGCGCGCCACCATCGTCAGCGAACGTTGCGCCAGGTTGCCGAGATCGTTGGCGAGGTCGGCATTGATCCGGTTGATGATGGCGTCGTGGCTGTAATTGCCATCCTGCCCGAACGGCACTTCGCGGAGGAAGAAATAGCGCAGCGGGTCGACGCCATAGGTTTTGACCAGCGAGAACGGATCGATGACGTTACCCACCGACTTCGACATTTTCTCACCGCGGTTGAACAAAAAGCCGTGGGAGAAAATGCGCCGCGGCACGTCGATACCGGCCGACATCAGGAAGGCCGGCCAGTACACGGCGTGAAAACGCACGATGTCCTTGCCGATGACGTGGAGGTCGGCCGGCCAGTAGCGGCGGAACATCTCGCTTTCGGTGTCGGGATAGCCGACCGCGGTGATGTAGTTGGTCAGCGCGTCGACCCACACATACATGATGTGGCCGTTGCTTCCCGGCACGCGGACGCCCCAGTCGAAGGTGGTGCGCGAGATCGATAGATCCTGCAAGCCGCCGCGCACGAAGCTCGCTACTTCGTTCAGCCGCTCTTTCGGCAATACGTAGTTGGGATCGCTCGCATACAGCGCCAGGAGCTTTTCCTGGTAAGCCGAGAGACGGAAAAAATAGCTTTCCTCTTCGACCCATTCCACCGGCGTGCCGGTCTTGGTCGAAATGCGTTGCTTGTTGTCGTTCAGCGCCGTCTCGTCCTCGGCGTAATAGGCCTCGTCGCGCACAGAATACCATCCGGCATATTTGCTCAGATAGATGTCGCCGTTCTGCTCCATGCGCCGCCAGATTTCTTCCGACGACCGGTGATGGCGCTGCTCGGTGGTATGGATGAAATCGTTGTTTGAGCAGTCCAGCAGTTTCACCATGGCCTCGAACAGCGGTACGTTGCGGTCGAGCAATTGCCGCGGCGTCAAGCCCTCGCGCGCCGCCGTTTGCTGAATCTTCTGTCCGTGCTCGTCGGTCCCGGTGAGGAAGAACACGTCGTAGCCGTCGAGCCGCATGAAGCGCGCGATCGCGTCGGTGGCGATCGCTTCATAGGCGTGGCCGATATGCGGCGGCCCGTTGGGGTAGGAGATCGCCGTGGTGATGTAAAAGGGCTTGGCAGCCATGATATTCCGCGCCGCAGATCCGCGGCCTAAATGGTGGCGTCGTCCATCTAATCTGGCGGGCGCCTTTGAACGATCAAGGCCGGGACGGGCCCGGCCATGGACGGCGCATAGGTATCAACCGCGCGTGGCCTCGGCAAGCAAGCCGAACACGCTGAAGACCAAGGGCTTTCGATCCAAATTGTAGGTCTCGACGTCGCGGGCGGCCCGATTGATGCGCTCCCACGCTTCGGCCAGCCGCTCCAGTCGCGGCAGGCGGCCGCTCTGGTCCGGCTCGGTGTCGAGCCGTCGCGACAGCCAGACATTGACGGTATCGATGAAGGCGGCGAGCGGTTGCAAATCGGTTCCGGCGAGCGCATCGCCCATCGCATGCAGCGCATTGGCGTTGATCGTGGGCAAGCGGTCGAGCTCGTCGAGCGCGCGCTGGCGCAGCGCCAAGGTATCCTCGTCGAGGAACGCGAGCGCGCGCGAGACGCTGCCGTCCGCCGCCGCGGCAGCGGCTTTGATATCCGGATCGGTCGCCGGGCGGCCCGTTGCGCCGGCCAGCGCGGCCGCCACTTCGCTCTCCGACAAGGTCCGCATCGTCAGGACCCGGCTGCGCGAACGCAATGTCGGCAGCACCCGTGATGCCGAATGACAGACCAGTAGCAGCATCGCGCGCTGCGGCGGTTCTTCGAGAACCTTCAAGAGTGCGTTGGCGCCAAACCGGTTGAGTTCGTCCACCGCATCGACGATGGCGACCCGCCATCCGCCCTCGCCTGCGGTCGAGCCAAAGAACGACACCGTGCGCCGCACGTCTTCGACGGCGATCTGCTGGCGCAGCACGCCCTTTTCGTTTGGTGTCCGTTCGAGGACGAGAAGATCGCCGTGGGCCCGCGCCGCGACGCGCCGCGCAACCGG
Organism: uncultured Alphaproteobacteria bacterium; assembly: GCA_963850245.1. Classification (GTDB taxonomy): domain Bacteria; phylum Pseudomonadota; class Alphaproteobacteria; order Rhizobiales; family Xanthobacteraceae; genus BOG-931. The sequence continues at coordinate 49,644 of CAWKLA010000015.1, forward strand.
GTGATCCGGATCGAGCGCGAGCGACGTTGCTGCGCGCACTGCGGGCGCCGCCGGGTCGGGATTGGCGAGCACAAACCGCGCCATGCGATAGGCCAGCGTCGCCTTGCCGATACCCTTCTCGCCGATGAGCATGAATGCGTGCGGCACGCGCCCGCCGCGATAGGCGGCGAGCAGCGCGGCCTCGGTGGCGGCGTGGCCTTGCAAATCGAAGGTGCTGCGCGGCGACGCCTCCTCGGCATCGGCTTCCGCCGCACTCACGACGCCGCGTGCTCCAGGCTGCGCGGCACCGACGCGGGCTTGAGCCGCGAACTCACGGTCTGCCAGATGTTCTTGGCGACCATCTTCTTCGGCGCCGTCGCGTCGATGATGACGCAGCGTTGCGGCTCCGCGGCGGCAAGGTGGAGGTAGGCGCCGCGCAGCTTCTCATGGAATCCGACTTGCTCCGCCTCGAAGCGATCTGGGTTCGCGCCACGGCGCCGCCCGGCGGCACGCTCGAGGCCGACTTCCGCCGGCACATCGAGCACGAAAGTCAGATCCGGCCGGAGATTGCCGACGGAAACCCGCTCCAGCGCCTTGATGAAGCGCGGATCGACGTCGCCGAGTTCGCCCTGATAGACGCGTGTGGAATCGATAAAACGGTCGGAAATGACCCATTGGCCGGATTCCAGCGCCGGCATGATGGTGCATTGGATATGATCGTCGCGGGCGGCGGCGAACAGCAGCGCCTCGGCCTCGGGCCCGAGCGGCTTTGCAGCTCCCGACAGCAGAACGTGCCGGATGATTTCCGCGCCCGGCGATCCGCCCGGCTCGCGGGTGAGCTTCACGTTGAGCCCGGCGGTTTCCAGCCGAAGCGCCAGCATCGCCGCCTGGGTCGATTTGCCGGTCCCCTCGCCGCCTTCAAAAGTGATGAATTTCCCTCTCATCCGCTCCATCTAAGGCTGCACGGCAATTTTTGATATTGGCCAGCACTAAAACGTATAAAACTCAGCAAGTTGTGGAAATTTATTTCTATCTTACATGAAGGCGACCAAACGCCGCCGGCTAAGCTGTTTGCAGGGGTAAGCCGACATTGCGGCGCTCCCACGGCAACCTACGGCGCGCAACCGGTGATACTCACAGGTGGCCCACGCCGGCCCGGAACAGGCCGATCATCAGCTCGGTCGCCCCGTCGATCGCCCGCTGCGACATGCTGCCCTTGCCGACATCGTCGGCGGCCGTCAGCGGCACCTCCAAAGCGAGGTTCTCGCCGCGCCAGACCTTGAGCTTGCCGATGCTCTGGCCCTTGCTGACCGGCGCCTCCACCGGCCCGGAATAGACGATACGCGCGGTGAGCCGCTCGCTGCCGTTGCGCGGCATCATCACCCGGATCGTGCCGGGCCCGACGAGCGGCACATAGCTGTGCTTACCGCCGAACACCTTGGCCTCGCCGATGGTTTGCCCCTCGGCGAACAGGACGCGCGCCTCGAAGCCGTGGAAGCCCAAGTCGAGCATCTTGCGCGCCTCGTCCGCGCGCTCCTTTTCCGATTTTGCGCCGGTGACGACGACGATCAGTCGAAAGTTGTCTTGCACCGCCGAGCCGACCAGGTTGAAGCCTGCTTCGGACGTTTCGCCGGTCTTGAGCCCGTCGGCGCCGATCCCCATCGCCAGCAGCGGATTGCGGTTCTGCTGGCGGATGTTGTTCCAGGCGAAGTCGCGCTCGCCGAAGTATGAATAGAATTCCGGATAGGTCTGCATGATGTGGCGCGCGAGCTGCGCCAATTCGCGCGGCGTGACGCGCAGGTTCGGGTCGGAATAACCGGTCGCGTTGGTGAAGGTCGATTTCTCCAGGCCGATCTCCCGCGCCCGCTTCGTCAGCATGGCGCCGAATTCCGCTTCGTTGCCGGCCAGCCCCTCCGCGACCGCGATGCAGGCGTCGTTGGCCGAGTCGATAATGATGCCGTGAATGAGATCGTCGAGTTTCACGTGGCTGTGGATCGCGGCAAACATGGTGGAGCCGTGCGAAGGCGCCCCGCCCTTGCGCCAGGCGTTTTCGCTGATCGTGAATTCGTCCGTGAGCTTGATATGGCCCTGTTTGATCTCGTTGAAGATGAATTCAAGCGTCATGAGCTTTGCGAGGCTCGCTGGGGCGACGAGCTGATCGCCGTTCTTCTCGAACAGCACGCTGTCGCTGTCGGGGTCGAGCAGCAAAGCCGCCGGCACCGCGGTCTGGAAGGTGTCGTCCTTCTTGAAGGTCATGTTGGAGGCGGCATGAGCGGCGGCAAAGGCCGCGACGATCAGGGCTGCGGCTACTGCGCCGAGGGACGCGCGAAGCGACCAGCGCACAGCCAGGTTCTGGCGCCGCTCCCTCCGCCAAAAAGCTTTCAAGGCCTTCTGCATGAACGATCCATAGTCACGGCCGCTTCACGCATGCAATAGGACGCGAAGCCACGGCGCCGGCGCGAGCCGGGACCCGCCGAGGCCTAGTAGAGCCCGCGCCCGTTGAGGAATTGGACGGTGCCGTCCTTGCCGGTCGGCCCTTCGGCAAAGGACATGGAGCGGGAGGCCGCGGACGCGCGGAAGGCGTCAGTGGTCGCTGCGCTGGCGTAACGGGGGTTGCGCCCGATCGACGACGTTGCGGCCGTCGGCACGAGACTGGTGGCCGCCAGCTTGACGGAGCCCGGCGCCGGGGCCGGCTCGTCCTGCCGCAGCGTGGCGGCGAGAAGCCGGTCATCCGACCCCTCGATCGGCGCGTGTCCGACATATTCGACCTTCACCCAAGCGGTACCGATGGTGTGGAAACCGAGAAGATTAGCGGCGGTCTTGGACACGTCGATGATGCGGTTGCCGTGATACGGGCCGCGATCGTTGACACGCACGATGATCGAGCGGCCATTCGAGAGATTGGTCACGCGCGCATAACTCGGCAACGGCATCGTCGTATGCGCCGCCGTGATTCCGTTGAGGTCGAAAACCTCGCCGTTTGCGGTCCGCCGCCCATGGAAACCCTCGCCGTACCATGAGGCGAGACCGGTGGCTTGGTAATGCGGGTTATCTACGGGAACGTAGGTCCGGCCGGCGACGGTGTAGGGCCGGCCAACCTGGTATATGCCGCCACCCTTCGGAACCGGCGAACCGTCGTCAACGACCCGGGGGCTCGCGGAAACACCGTATTTGGGGTCGACGCCATTCGAGCAATTGGCAAGCAGGACGCAAACCAAGGCGCAAGCGCTGATTGGCGTAAACCGTCCCAGTGCCGCGCTATGTCGACGCCGCATCGTCCCCAAATCCCCGTCGCGTAGGTATCAATCGGGAGCGTGGTTAGATTGTGGCGAAAATGCGCGGGTGGGGATCGATAGTGAATTCGAGCGTTGCGACGGCCCCGGCGGGGCCATCGCAACGACCGTGATTGCTTTGTTTATGCGGTGGGAAACCGGCCGCGATCAGACGATCGGGGCGCCGGCATAGAGCAGGATGAGAAGGAGGATAAGTCCGCCCACGAAACTTCCGAACACAACACGCACGAGCGTTTCCATCGTTGCGCTGCGGTTGTCCTGAAAGTACTCCACCAAGTTCATTGCAAGTGTCGTCATTGGCAGCGATGCCTCTTCCTGACTAACGATAGCGTTTCTTTGGGAGTTTAGACCGGCGTAAACCGCTCGGCTTGGGCGTGAATAATCACGTCCGAATAGGAATGTCTATAATTTAAATTGGAAATATTCTGTAAGGGAATTTGAAGACTGTGGCGGGCTGCGGTTAATCTATCCATAACGAACTCGAGCCTAATCGCAAAGTTGCCGCAATTCGGCCGCGCGTGATTCCACTCAAGCCCGCACAGGCGGCCAACCGTCGGGATGCTTTGCCTGGTTTTACTGTCGCCGCGGCGGATTGAAGAAGATACTGGTCTGGCCGGCCTCTTCTTCAACTATCTCTACGGAGGCGCCGATGTGCTGGGCTAGCAGGCAGCAACGCTCAATCGTATCCGGGTCGTCGGTATGCACGCCCGAACGCTTCCCTTCCATCAGCTTGGCCGCCATGACGACCAGCGGAACGGTATGCTCATCCACTTGCGGAAGGCTGGCCGCAGCAGTGTCGTCGAGTTTTTGGGCAATCCACAAACTGGCGATCCGGATGATCGCGTCATAGTCGGTCATTTCACGTCCCCATTTGACGCCCCTTTTTAGGCCGGGACCGGCACCTTCGGATGTGACGAGGAGCACAGATCCGCTCTTGTTCCTAAAGTCTTGTCGCATCAGGTCTTGTCACATGGGGTTTCCGTCCCCTGCCCGTCACGGAAAGCTGGCAAGCTGGGGCCTGGGCAGCCCCACGAGCGCCTTTCCCCGCGGTTCGCCATGACCGTGGTCGCTGCGGGCTCGCTCGAAACGGGCGCCGCATTCCAGGGAGGATCACACATGACCACACGCACCCGTTGTCCTGTCGCCGGCTTGCCTTCCCCTTCTCGCGATGTTCGCCGCGTTGGGGTTCGCGACTTTTGCCGACACCGCGGCGGCGCAGCAAAAACATGCGATTTCAGCGACCGTCACCGGCAACGATCAGCATGTCGGCTTCCGCGCCATGATCATGAAACAGGCGATCAGGTACGACCTCGCGGGATCGGCGAAGAACGACAACAACGATATCGTTCGTTTCACGCTGCAAGGCGACGCCGACCGGATCGAGACGGCGGTCGCGGCCATTCGCGAAGGCACCAAGAAATCATCCAATATCGAGGTCAGTACAACGGAGGCCGCCGTCGATCCGGCCTTGAGCACGTTCACGGTCATCGACTGGACGTCGACCAGCCGAAATATCACGACCCCCTATACCCTCGTGTTCAAGCTGCGGGCGGACGACACGGTCGTTTCCAAAGCAGAAGCCAAAGCGATTTGGCACGAGATTCTGAAAACGACGCTCAAAGGAGACGATTTGAAGAAGCTGGGCGACGACGACTGAGTTGCCTCCTGGTCGTCGGGACCGCGCCGATCGGCGACCTTCTAATTTCGAGATTGGCAAAAACTGAAATCGGGTGGGTTTCCGCGACCGACTGGTCAAATGTGGCTCCAACGTCATTGGAGAGCCACTCATGCATTTTCGAATTCGTGACATGGCGGCGGACAGATGCGTTTGGTCAATTCCGCCCATCGACACGGTACCGGTGAAATTGCGGTGCCGCATGCTCGCAGTGTATGCGTTCGATGCCAACGATATGAAAGTCGGCGAGCACCTTGTTGAGGGCAAGAAACTGGCAAGTGCGATCGAGTGGTTATTCGCCGATCGGCACACTTCGTATCTTCTCGTCTATTTTGCCACCGACAACGACTATGCGGCGCGAGTCGATCGCTTTCCCAACCCTGAACCCCTATTGCCGCACGGCCCTGAACGGGACGCCATTGCGGAACCCACACTGAGCAACGAAACGCCGGGCATGCGGGATGGCCGGCCCGGCGCTTCCCGATCCGAAGTTCAAGCAGCCTGGCCCGCCTTGGTCGCTTCCGCTACCTCGACGAGACTGCCCGAGCGAACGTCGTAGACGTAGCCGTAGATCGGAATATAGCCCGGAACGAGAGGGTGCTCGCGAATGCGGCGCACGTCGTGAAGGACGCTCGATGGTTGATCCTTGATCGTGTGCCACTTGATGTATTGGCCGGCGCTCGCGCCATGACCATGCTTTGGATTTGACCAGGCCTTGCCGTCGAAGTGCGCCGTTTCCAGATTGTCCTCGAGCAAATCACCGATGATGCTATCGGTAAAAAGTTCCATGCCGCAGTTCGAATGATGGATGACGAACCACTCCCGGGTTCCGAGCAGCTTGTGCGAAATCACCAGCGAACGGATCGCGTCGTCGGTGGCCCGCCCACCGGCATTGCGGATGACATGCGCGTCGCCCTCGGACAACCCGGCGTATTTTGCGGGATCGAGGCGCGCATCCATGCAGGTCAGAATCGCGAAGCCGCGCGCCGGCGGGAGCGCCAGGTCTTTCTTCGCGCCGAAATCGGAAGCGTATTTCTTGTTGGCGGCCACGACTTCATCGACGATTTTGGACATTGAAATTCTCCCGGCTTTGAAGCATTTGCCGCCGACGACACTATGCGGCGCCTCGCGATTTTTGAATTTCAAATAGCGGCCGCTTCGCAGGGCACTCGTTCCAAACATTCCCCGGTGCGGAGTACGATGTTTCTTTCGACGGTTGAGAATTTGGCGCGGCTGCGGCAAAAGCGCGGGTCAGCGCCGGCCGCCCCTGCCCGACCACAAACGTGCCGGCGAACCGCAACTGCCCCATCGGTTGACGCTCAATCAGCCGGCTCGGAACAATTCCGCAAAGCAAATACTCCTGCAAAGATAAGGGGACGAACACATGCCAGGGCTTCTCCACGACCACATCGCTGTCGTCACCGGGGCCGGTTCCGGGATCGGCCGCGCCATCGCGGTCGGTTTTGCCCGCGAAGGCGCCAAAGTCGCCGCACTCGACATCAACGGCGAGCACCGCCGCGCAGACCGTGGCGTCGATCCGCGGCGCCGGCGGCGTCGCCGAAGCGTTCGCCCTCGACATCACCGATCGGGCGGCCTGCGTCGCCGTCGCTGCCGCAGTCGAGCGCCAGATGGGCGCGGTCTCGGTGCTGGTCAACAATGCCGGAATCAACCGGCGCACGCCGTTTACCGGCGATCCCGCCGCCGTCATCAAGGACTGGACCGAAATCATGTCGGTCAATCTCGACGGCATGTTCAACGTCACCCACGCCTTCCTGCCGATGCTGCGCGCGACCAAGGGACGGATCGTCAACATCGCGTCGGTGCAGTCGTTCGCGCATATGCGCACGCCGAACTCGGCGGCCTACACCACCTCAAAGCATGGCGTGCTCGGCTTTACCCGCGCGCTCGCCGCCGAGCTCGGCAAGTACGGCGTGCGCGTCAACGCAGTCGGCCCCGGGCTGATCGAGACGCCGCTCAACGCGCAGGCGCGCGCCAACAATCCCGACATCGCGCGGCTGTCGGTTGAGCGCACGCCGCTCGGCCGCACCGGCCAGCCGGAAGACGTCGTCGGCCCGGCGATCTTCCTCGCCTCGGATCTGGCGGCTTATGTCACCGGCAGCATCATCATGGCCGACGGCGGCTACCGAACGGTGTGAAAAGCGGGGCGGACCGGAAGCAGGCGTGGCCCGGTTTAGGCGAAAGGAAATCCGGCAGCCCGGGGGCGGCCGCGTCGCAGTCATGGCGGTGTCGCAACCTTTCCGCAAATTATGTGCAAGCGGTAAAATGAACTTTCAGCTTTGGCGGGTGTTCTGACGGACCGTCGGGAGGCCACGATGCCGCAATATTATTTTACAATTCGCTGGACTGACCACGTCGACGATGACGAGCGCGGCGAGTTTTTGCCGGACGACGCCGCTGCCCTCAACGTCGCCTGCCGAATGGCGCGCGAACTGCAAGCCGCCGGGCGCGACAGCGATCCCGGCCTTGTGATCGTCACGGACGAGAAGCGCCACACGGTGCTTTCGATTCCTTTCCTGGCCGGATTTGCCTGAAGGCTCGATCGGCCGGAACCGAAATCTCCGTGTCCAGTGTCACAAATTGCGAATATTATTGGTTGCGGAAATTTCGATAAGCAAATTGGGAGGAGACGAAAATGCATTTCTGCTTTACCGCTCAATACACGCCACATGCTTTGAACGCCATAATGGAAAATCCAGCGGAAAATCGGTATGAGGCGAGCAAAAAATTGATCGAAGCTGCGGGTGGCAAATTGATCTCGATGTACAGCACCCCTGCCGACGGCCCCGGCGTGCTGATCATATTCGACGTGCCGGACCCAAACGCGGCGGCCGCGATTTCCGGCATCGGCGTGGCGAGCGGCGTTGTCCATAATGTCAAGCTGACGCGGCTGTTGACGCAGGAGGAAGTGACCCACGTTCGGCACGCGGCGGCCAAGCTTCGTGGCGCGTACAAGGCGCCCGGTAAATAACTTCGGCGCGAACGGATGGTCTGGGCGAAACTTGTCCCTACCGAGAATGTCCCGGGTTTTGGGTTCCGGCGTTCTGGGCTGCGCTCGCGAAGCTCGGATGGGGGGATGCTGGCGGTCTCCGCATCGAGCTTTAGATTGGGCGCCGCTCTCCCTGATACTGTGATCGGAAAGCCTCATCTTCAGATTGCATTCAGGTGTGTTGCCCGAGCTACAGACGACTCGCCCAACGGCGTGATAGTGTTTCCTACAAAATCTGGGGGCGTGGCATGAAAAAACTTCTGATCGGAAGTGCGACTGCGCTTGTCTTGGCGACAGCAGCTTCCGCGGCCGATCTGCCGCCTCCCATTTACACGAAAGCACCTGTTTCTGCTCCGGCATGGAGCTGGACCGGCTTCTATATCGGCGCAAACGTTGGTGGCGGCTTTGGGCGGGATACCGACAACATAACGGCAGCGATTACGGGTATCGGCACAGCCACCGGCAAGTCGCGCACAAATACCTCCGGAGTGATCGGCGGTGGACAGATCGGCTACAATTGGCAGATCGGCAAGATCGTGCTCGGGGTTGAAGCGGATATCGATGGATCGGGACAAAAGTCGTCCGGCACGGTTTTCTGTCCACCGGCGAGCTGCGGGGGAGTGATCGCAAGCGCAACCGCGAACGACAGCCTGCAAGACTTCGGGACCTTTCGCGGACGGCTCGGATATGCGTTCGATCGATGGCTCGTCTACGGGACCGGGGGAGCCTCCTGGCAGACCGTAAAGGAAAGCTATTCGGTGAGCGCTGCCGGAGTCGGAACGCCGCTGTTCAACTCAAACACCACGCACTTCGGCTACGCTGTCGGCGGCGGCGTGGAGGCGATGCTGTGGGACAGCCATTGGATTGGCGGCGTGGAATACCTCTATCTCGATAGCGGGACTTTCGGCATCGGTGCGTCTTCCCTCGCTGCGGTCCCGCTCGCGCCAGCAGGGTCGATCCTGACGACGAGCGGGCACTTCCAAAACAACGTCGTGCGGGCCCGTCTGAGCTACAAGTTCTAGTCATTCGTTCATTGCCAATGCCATTTGGCGCTGCGCAGCAAGCGACCCAGGGCCGGATTTGGCCCGCCGCTTATCGCGATGCCGGCGTCGACGTGGATGACGATCGACAGGCGGCGCGGGCGTTCGTCGCCGGCGATCACGCTCAAGGTCTCTACGCGCGACTGTCCGGCAAAAGGACGAAAAGGCGGCCGACGCCAACGATGCGGCTCTGGCGAACCTGAGAACGATGGGGTAGCAATCCGGTGGCGGATTCACCGAACGCTCCATTCAGTTGGCTACAACTTGCCGACTTTGCAGCATGGAAGGGTGGCCGAGTGGTTTAAGGCACCGGTCTTGAAAACCGGCAACGGCGCAAGTCGTTCGTGGGTTCGAATCCCACCCCTTCCGCCAGAAAATTGCCGACGTCGTGCGACAGCGCCCTTCGTGCCAATTCCGAACTCTCGGTTTGGTACCAATTTCCGGACGAAGAAATGGCGTCGGAAAATTCGCGGAATTCGGGCGGCGCCGAAATTGTGATTACCGTCGCCCGCGTCCCACGGTGTAGATGGCCGCGGCAATGATCAGGACCACACCTTCGATCACGCCCTGATAGCTGGTTCCCAGGCCAATAATGTCGAAGCCGTTGATCAGGCTGTAAATCACGACGACGCCGACCACCGACTTCAGGACGTTTCCCGATCCGCCGAAAAGCGATGTGCCGCCGAGGATCGCTGCCGTAATCACGGTCAGTTCCATCCCCGCCATGGCATTCGGTAAAACGGCTCCGATGCGTGCCGCGAACAGGAGTCCAACGAACGCCGCCGCCAATCCGTTGAGAACAAAGGGCACGACGCGATAGCGATTGACGTCGATGCCTATAAGCCGGGCGGCCTCCGAATTAGCGCCGACGGCCTGCAAGCGGCGTCCGATCATGGTGAACTGCGTGACCACGTACGCTACCGCGGTGATCGCCGCCATGTAGTACACCGGCTTGGCAAGCGCCCACGACGCGTCGAAGTAAAATCCGATCGCAATCGAGATCACGCCGAGGACGATCAGAAGCAAGCTCGGACGCCCTTTTCGCCACCATTCGAATCCCGAAGCGACAAGCAGAATGGCTCCGCCGCACCACCAAAGGTTCGGTAATACCCAGACACCGTTTTCAATCCGTTTCAGGGGGAGAACAAGTTCCCGATCATTGGCCGAGGCGGTGTGACCGCCGGTCATGATCAAAAGCACGCCCCGCAACGCCGTCATGGTCGCGAGCGTGACGATGAAGGCGTTGATGCCGAGGCCCTGGACGACCGCAGCGTTGATGAGACCGATGAAGGCACCCGAGACGAGACTGATCGCCATCGCCGGGTAAATTCCGACGACATCACTCAACAACAGAGCGCAAGCTGCGGAGATCGCGGCTGTCGCCGCCACCGACAAATCGAAATTGCCGCTGATCAACACCAGCGTCATGGGGACGGCGATAATGGCGACAAAGGACGATTGGTAGAGGATGTTTGCGAGGTTACCGGGATTGAGAAAGTTCGTCGTTCCCAGCAGCAGCGTGCATCCCTCGAGCACGATCCAGATGACCGCCAGAGCGTAGTAGATCCCGGCTTCTCCAAGAGAGAATCCCTTCAGTCGCCCCCTCACCCGAGGCGGCTTCGTCAGTCGCTGGTCCGCTTCGATCATCTGGTCCATTATAGATTCACGCTGCCAACCCACCAGCAAGCGCAGTGAGTTCGTGTTCGGTCGTATCCGCAGGCCGTCGCTCGGCGATGACGCGCCCGGAAGAAACAATGAGGATGCGATCGCAGACGCTGAGCAATTCCTCGAAATCAGAAATCGCGACAACAACCGCGGCGCCTCGGGCCGCCAGCGCGGCGACCGCGCGGTGAATGTCGGCCTTGGCTCCGATGTCGACGCCAGCGGTCGGTTCGTCCAGGAGGATGACGCGCCAATCCGCAGTCATGGCTCGGGCAAGCGCAATTTTCTGCGCATTTCCCCCGCTAAGGTGCCCTATCGTGACGTCGGAGTCTTTCGAGACGACGGAGAACGTGGAGATAATCTCGTCGGCCCGCAGTTTCTCCTTGCGCGGGACGGGAAACACTCCCATCGCACAGACCGCCGCGGAGTTGGACAAGCTGGTATTCCAGCGGATCGACTCGTTGACGAAAAGGGCCTGCTGGATCCGATCCTCCGGAACGATGACTATTCCGGCTTCCAGAGCAGCCGTGATTTTGCGAGCGACTGGTAAGCCATCGACCTTGACGACCCCGCCTGCGCGATGATCGGCACCGTAAATTGCGTGCAGAATCTCGCTTCTGCCGGACCCGAAAAGGCCGGCCAGCCCGACGATTTCGCCCGGCTCAACGGCAAACTCCACGCCATCGATCCGGTTGGGAGACGATAGTCCCTGCACTTCAAGCACGGGACCTGTGCCGCGCGAGACCGCCGAGCGCTGAACACTCAGCGACGCCTCCTTGCCGACGATCGCCACGACCAATTTTTGCTCGTCGATCTGCTCGCGCGGCTGGTCCAATACGACAACACCGTCCCGCAACACCGTCACGTGCTGGCAAAGCTCCATGATCTCGTCGAGAAAATGCGAGATGAAAAGCACGGACGTTCCGTGGTTGTCGCGCAGACGACGAATGGCGTCGAATACGACCGATCTTTCGTGCTCCGACAACGATGCCGTCGGCTCATCCATGATCAAGAGCCGCGCTTCCGATGCGAGGGCCTGAAGGATGCACACCATCTGCCGCTGTCCGACCGGCAGATCGTCGACGACTGCGTCCGGGTTGACCGTGTAGCCGATGCTGTCCAACAGCCGGTCAAAACGGTCGCGCTCGGATCGGGAGTTTCGCCACCCGTGCGGTGAGGCCAGGAAGACGTTTTCGCGAACCGACAAAGTCGGCGCGAGCGGAATATGCTGATGGATCGTTGCAATGCCATTCGCGGCGGCGTCGGCGGGATTTCGCCAGATTCGCGTTTCGCCTTGCCACGCGATCCGTCCGTTTGAGGCCGGAATTGCGCCTGAGAGAATTTTGATGAGCGTCGATTTGCCGGCGCCGTTGGCTCCGATCAGGCCGTGTATGCTTGCCGTCGGCGACGCTGAAACTTGCATTCTTCAGCGCGACCGTCCCGTTGGGATAGACCTTTTCAATCGCCTCGACGGAAAGTATCGGCTGCTTCAGCATGTGAACACAGCAACGGAACGCGCTCTTTCTGACGTCAGTTGAAACAGGCAGTTGGCGCGAACAGAAGACGACGGTTCGCCTCTGCACCAATGGCGTTGCGCAAGTCGTTTGCGTCCGCTGTTCGCGCTTGTTGTCAAACCGTGTGTCCTCTCAGAACTCCGGAGGACAGGTATCCACGTTGTCCTTCCTGACCGTATCCCACTTGTAGGTTATGAAACGGTCCGCGGGCTCCTGCTTGGTGCGGAGGTACTTGACGAGCGCGGTCATTGCCTGCTGGCCGCTCGTCACCGGATTGGCGCACGTGGTCACGATCGGCTCGCCGTCGCGGATCAAGGCCTCGACGTCCTTGGAACTGTCGATGGCGTAGATCTTGGCGTTCGATTTGGCGGATTTCAGCGCCGAGAGACAGCCACGGGCCATCGCCTGGTCGTGCGAAAAGATGATCGAGATGTCCGGATGAGCTTGAAGTGCGTCCTGACAAATCTGGTGGGCCCGCTCGGGGTCCCAATTGCCAGCCTGCTTCGCAACCACCTCGAAATGGGCACTCGATTCCTTCAGCGCCTTATCGAAGCCCATCGCCCGAAGTTCCACGGCCGCAAAGCCTGGGAAGCCTTCCACGATGGCGACCTTGCCGCCCTTCGGATTGTCCGCCACGGCGAGTTTGCCTACCGCGTAAGCCTGGTCGACGTCGTTGCGATCTGCATAAGCCAGCAGAGCCGGATAGATCCAGGGCGGTTGATGCTTTTTGGCGTCACCGACGAACACCGCCAACGCGATGATGGGTATGTTTGCTGCCTTGGCCTTGTCGGCCCAATCTTGCGCCGCGATGCTGTCGATCGGCACCATGACGATGCCGTCGACATGTTGGGCAATCAGCTTGTCGATGTCGTTTGCCTGATTCAGCGGGTTGGCATGGGCGTCAAGTTCGACCGTCTGTACGCCCAACTCCTTGGCTGCTTTCATCTCGCCCTTTTGCAGGGCGACGGCATAGGGAAAACCCAGACTCAGATGGGAGACGCCGATTGTCAGCGGCTTATCTTCCGCGGCGGCCGGACCGGCTTGTCCGATACCGATCGCGCACGCAAACCCGATGGCGATTTGCCAACCTACTCTCATGTCGTTTCCTCCGTTTGCTTCCCTACTTTTCCAGTAGTGGATAGCGGCTCTTCTTGGCAGCGTTCGCCGTTTGGCGGCGCGGCCGTCGACTGCAATGAACGTCAGGTCATCACGTGCGTTCCGGTCACCAAGCAGCTTTCGCCCGAAGCAACGAACAGGGCGCAAACGCGATTTCTTTTCCAGCCGGATTTTGGAAAAAAAGTATGTTATTGGAATTGTAGCTTGTCAAGCGGGAGAGCGCTGCTCTAGACTTGGGGTTCGGCCGGACCAACAGAGTTGGGCGGCTTTTGTTCGATCAAGAAAATCACAACGGGAGGAATTCATGGCTGATCTCGACGGGCGTGTTGCCGTCGTCACGGGTGCGGCGCGTGGCATCGGGCTCGGTATCGCTGAGCGATTGCATGCCGCGGGCGCTTCGGTCGTCCTGGCCGACATCGATGGTGCCGTCGCGGAAAAAAGCGCAAAAGCCCTCAACGGCAAGGCGATCGCCTTCAAGCATGACGTTCGCGACGGCGAGTCGTCGAAACAGTTGCGCAAGAAGGCCATCGATACGTTCGGCCGCGTCGACATCCTCGTCAACAATGCCGGCGTTGGGCCGAAGCCGGGTCCGGTGCAGAACACGACGGACGAGGAATATGACCGCGTCATGAACGTCAACGCGCGCGGCCTGTTCCTGACCACGCGCGCTTTCGTGCAGGGCATGATCGATCAGAAGAGCGGCCGCATCATCAACATCTCGTCGATCGTCGGGCAGACCGGCTTCGCGATGGTGCTGCCCTACGTGGCGTCGAAATTTGCCGTCACCGGCATGACGCACAGCCTCGCCTCGGAACTTGCCCCGCACAACATCACCGTCAACTCGATCCATCCCGGCATTCTGGCGACCGAGCTGCATTCCGCGGTGGTGGCCCAATTCTCCAACCTGCAGGGCCAGACGGAAGACGACACCTGGGCGTGGTTCAAGAGCCGCATTCCGCTTGGCCGTTTCCAGACGCCGAAGGACATTGGCGAGATGGCGGCCTTCCTGGCGTCCGACCGGGCGGACAATATCACCGGTGCCGCCTTCAACGTCGATGGCGGCTGGGAAATGCACTGAGCGGCCGGCAAACCTGACGCCATCTGGGCTGCGACTTAGACGCGTGTAGCGGGGTCTGCTTCCGGGGCCGGTTTTTTGCATCCGGTTCGCGGGGGCAGTCGCTCCAGCTAACTCGCATTGTATTGATGTGACCACTAAATTGGAGCAGTAGGCGGCAGCCTTCCGCCGACGCGCGCTGCCGTGCGTCACGCTATCCGCTTCTTCGTGCGGTGCGGCGCTACAACGGGCCGTAATGGACCTCTATTTTCTCGTCAAAACGCTCCACATCGTCAGCGCGACGATCGTATTCGGCACGGGGATCGGCATCGCCAATTTCATGTTCTTCGGCCATCGCAGCAGGTCGGCTGAGGAACGAGCCTTTGCCGCGCGCATGACGGTCAAGGCCGATTTCCTCTTCACTTTACCTTCTGTGATCATCCAGCCGGCAAGTGGCGCGTGGCTTATCTGGCAGGGCGGTTTCCGGTGGGACGATTATTGGCTGGTCGTGACCTATGGGCTCTATCTGCTCGCGGGGGCGTGCTGGGTACCGGTGGTCCTGGTCCAGATGCGCATGAAGACGATGCTGGAGGCAAAGCTGCGCGGCGAAGCCTTCGACGACGCAGCCTACAATCAGTTGTTCCGCATCTGGTTCGCTCTCGGCTGGCCCGCCTTTGGCAGCCTGATCGTCATCTTCTGGCTGATGGTCAGCAAACCGACATGGTAGCGCGCGTCCTCATCATCGGCGGCTATGGCAATTTCGGCAGCTACATTGCCCGCAGCCTCGCCGGCGACGCCGATATTAGGTTGCTGATCGGCGGCCGATCGGCGGCAAAGGCGTCGGCCTTTGCCACCTCGCTAGGCGCTTTCCATGCGGCTGAGGGCCATGCGATCGATATCGATGGTGATCTTGCCGCTGCGCTCGCGCGCATCGCGCCCGATATCGTCGTCCACACTACCGGCCCGTTCCAGACGCAGGATCATCGGGTCGCGCGGGCATGCATCGCTTTTGGCTCCCACTACCTCGACCTTGCCGATGCAAGGGATTTCGTGGCGACCATCGATACGCTTGATACCGAGGCCAGAGCAAAGAACGTGCTCGTGGTGAGTGGCGCAAGCTCGGTGCCATGTCTGACGGCAGCGGTGATCGACGCCAACCTTCCGGCTTTCTCGCGCCTGGAGGAGGTCGATTACGGCATCAGCACGGCACAACATACCAATCGCGGCCTTGCGACCACCGCGGCGGTGCTCGGCTATGTCGGCAAACCGATGACGATGCTGCGCGACGGAATGATGAAAGTCGTCTACGGGTGGGAGGATACGCACGCGGAGCGCTATCCCGAGCTCGGTTGGCGCCTGTTCGGCAATTGCGATATTCCCGATCTGACCATCTTCCCCAAACGCTATCCGACACTTCGATACATGCGCTTTGCCGCCGGGCTCGAACTCAGCCTGCTGCATATCGGCACGCGCCTGCTTGGTGCATTGGTGCGGTTGGGCTTTATTCGCTCTCTGGACAATTATGCCGAGAAACTCTTTCGCCTCGCTTTCCTGTTTGATCGGCTTGGCTCGGGGCGCAGTGGCTTCCACATGATCCTGACGGGCACGGGTCGCGACGGGAACCCGCTGAAGTACCGCTTTGTCATCGTCGCGCGCTCGGGCCACGGCCCCTACATTCCATGCATCCCGGCGATCCTTTTGGCGCGATGGCTGGCGAGCGGAAAAGCACTTCAGCGCGGCGCGATGCCCTGCGTCGATCTGATCAATCTCGATACCTATCTCGGCGGGCTCAAAGGACTGGACATCAGTGTGATCGGGGATTCCGCCAATGCCTGAGGTTTCCAAGAGCCGCTTCAGCTACCGCGGGGATCCGGCGGTACCCACCTTTGATGACGGCCGAGCCTTGTTCGTGTTCGATGGCGTCTGTGTGCTCTGCTCGGGCGGCGCGAGATGGATCATGCAGCACAGCGGTGAGGCGCCTCTCAACTTCGCGCCTGCACAGGAGACGCTCGGCCGAACGCCCTATGCGCACTACGGCATCGAAATGGACGAGAGCTACTTGCTCATCGCCGACGGCCGGGCCTACACCGCCTCGCGCGGTTATTTGGAAGTGTGCCGGATATTGGGCGGCCGGTGGCGCACGCTTCGCGTTGCCGCCATTATTCCTGAAGGTCTGCGCGACTGGCTCTATGCCCTCATCGCCCGCAATCGCTATCGTTGGTTCGGGAAAACCGACTATTGTGCGCTGCTTACGCCGGAGCAGCGCTCTCGCCTGTTGTAGACTCCCCAAAGTGCCCTGGGTGCGCCTCTTCATTTTCGGCATAGCCCGCCAACCGCGTCACCCCGCAGGAACCATGGCTCCATTGCTTCAACCCGTGACGTCGGATTCAACGCTGCCCGCGCGTGTCGATGTGGTGGTGATTGGCGGCGGCATCATCGGGGTCTGCACCGCATACCATCTGGCAAAAAAAGGCGTTGCTGTCGCGCTCTGCGAGAAGGGAGTCATCGCCGGCGAACAGTCGAGCCGCAACTGGGGTTGGTGCCGAACCATCGGCCGCGACCTGGCGGAAATTCCGCTCAGCGTCGAGAGTCTGCGGATGTGGGGCACGATGAACGAAGACGTCGGCGCAGAAACCGGATTTCGCCGCACCGGCATTGTGTATCTCTGCGAAACCAGGAAGGACGTCGACGGCCATGCGGCCTGGCTGGAGCAGACACACCCCTATCAGGTCAACGCGCGGCTGCTCGACTCCGATGAAGTCGCGAAACTGCTGCCCGCTTCGACACGCCGTTGGTCAGGGGCTTTGGTTGCGCCACAGGATGGCGTAGCCGAACCGTCACTCGCTGCGCCTGCCGTCGCCGAAGCGGCGCGCCGCCTTGGCGCGAACATCTACACGTCGTGTGCGGTTCGGGGGCTCGAAACCACCGGCGGAGCGGTCAGCGCGGTCATCACCGAGAAAGGGCGCATTGCCTGCGGCGCCGCGATCCTGGCCGGCGGGGCGTGGTCGCGCCTGTTCTGCGGCGCCCACGGACTGCATTTTCCTCAGCTCAAGATACTGGCGTCGGTCATGCGCGCGGCGCCGGTCGAGGGTGCACCCCTGCCCGCCATCGGGGCCTCGGATTTCGCATTTCGCAAACAGCTCGACGGCGGTTACACGATCGCGCAACGCGGCGCCAACATTGCGCCGATCGTGCCCGACAGCTTCCGGCTTTTCTTCGAGTTCCTGCCGGCTGCCGTCAAGCAATGGCAGCAACTCCGATTGCGGATCGGACGGCGCTTCCTCGAAGAGTGGAACATACCGCGGCGCTGGCCGCTGGACGGAGTTTCGCCGTTCGAGACGGTACGCGTTCTCGATCCGGAGCCCAGTGCGTCTATTCTTGCGGAAGCTGAAACAAACCTCACGCGGGACTTTCCGGTCTTTGAGGGCGCCACCATCACGGATCGCTGGGCCGGTCTGATTGACGTCACACCGGACGCGATTCCGGTCATCTCCCCTGCTCCCTCGCTGCCGGGATTTTTCATCGCCAGCGGCTTTTCCGGCCATGGTTTTGGTATTGCGCCCGCGGCAGGAAAGCTGATGGCCGACCTAGTTACCGGCGACCGCACGATCGTCGATCCGGCCCCGTTCCGCATGGAGCGTTTCACCTGACCGGCGTGCGAGGTCGCGCGTGGTGGTCATGAAACGCGCGCGTCTGCCTTCGCATTCTTTCGGTCCGCGGAGGGCGTCGTCCCGTAACTCGAGCGGTACGCACGCGTGAAATGGCTCGCGTTCGAGAAGCCGCAGGCAACGGCGATCTCGGTGATGGTCGCCGGCGATTGACGCAGCAGCTCGCGTGAGCGCTCCAGCCGGATGCGCAGATAGTGGGTCTGATAGCTGCACCGGAGCTTGTCGGCGAACAGTCGATCCAATTGTCGGGTCGATAATCCGACACGCCGCGCGGCATCGTTTCGGCGCAACGGCGCTCCGGGATGTCGTTCCATCAGTTCGAGCGCCGCGATCAGCCGTTTGTCGTGCACACCATAGCGTTCGACGAGCGAAGCGCGTTGGGCGCCCTGCGCCGGGCGAATTTCGGTGTGCAGGAACCAGTCCGAGACCTCGCGTGCGAGATCGGCGCCGTAACGTTCGGCGATCAGGGTGTGCATCATGTCGAGCGGCGCGGTGCCGCCGGCGCAGGTCAAACGGTTGCGGTCGATGATAAAGAGGGACCGGGTCAGGAGGATATTGGGATGAGCCTCCAGAACGGCGCGGGCGTGTTGCCAATGGATGGTCATCTGGACGCCGTCCATGATGCCGGCCTTGGCAAGGATGAATGGCCCGCCCGAAACGCCCCCGATGCGCGTACCGCCGACCGCCAGCCGCCGCAACCACGCCAGCGTCGCGCGATCGCCGAAGGCCGCCGGGTCGCCGCCGGCGCAGACGAGCAGAAGATCGAGCTTCTCGGCGGCGCCGATTCTGGCGTCGCATGAAACCACCGCTCCACATGACGCCGTGACGGTGCGGTGTGCGCCGATGTGCACCAGACGATAAAGCTCGCGATCCGAAATGAGGTTGGCCGCCCGCAGCGGCTCGACCACGCAGGCGTAGGACATCAGGGCGAAGCCGGGGACCAGCAGCACCCCGACAACATGCGGCCGCTCTTTCATGGCTCAAATTTAACAGAAAATGGCTTTTCCGGGCAAGACATGCCCGCATCGAAGCCGTAGACCAAATCGATGAGATTCACCTTTCGCGCGTCGCCGCCCGCAGGCGCGTGACGCCAGATCGGCTTCATCGCAGCCCATGCGCTATAGCGTCTTCTCACTTCTGAAAAACAGTCTCTCCGGACATAAAAACTGGACGCCCGCCTGGCGCGAGCCGGAGCCCAAGAAGAGTTACGACGTGTTGATCGTCGGCGGCGGCCACGGGCTGGCGACTGCCTATTATCTCGCGAAAGAGCACGGCATTGCGAACGTGGCGGTGCTTGAAAAGGGCTGGCTCGGCTCCGGCAATATCGGCCGCAACACCACGATCATCCGCTCCAACTACATGCTGCCGGAAAACAACCCGTTCTACGAATGGTCGATGAAATTGTGGGAGGGTTTTGAGCAGGACCTCAACTTCAACGCCATGGTGTCGCAGCGCGGCGTGCTCAATCTCTGCCACAGCGACGCGCAGTACGATGCGTTCGCCCGGCGCGGCAACGCCATGCGGATCGACGGGGTCGACGCGGAGTTGCTCGACGCCAAGGGCGTGCGCGAGATGTATCCCTTCCTCGACTTCGCAAATGCCCGCTTCCCCATCCGCGGCGGACTGTTGCAGCCTCGCGGCGGCACGGTGCGCCACGACGCCGTAGCCTGGGCCTATGCGCGCGGCGCGGATTCTCGCGGTGTCGACATCATCCAAAACTGCGAAGTAACCGGCATCAGGACCGCGAACGGCCAAGTCGTCGGTGTAGAAACCTCGCGCGGCTTCATCGGCTGCAAGAAGCTCGGGCTTGCGGCGGCCGGCAATTCCTCCGAGGTCGCCGCCATGGCCGGGCTCAAGCTGCCGATCGAGAGCCATGTGCTGCAGGCGTTCGTGTCGGAGGCGATCAAGCCGTACATCGACGGCGTCGTCACATTCGGCGCTGGACACTTCTACGTCTCACAGTCCGACAAAGGCGGCCTTGTGTTTGGCGGCGACCCTGACGGTTACAATTCCTACGCCCGCCGCGGCAACCTACCGATGGTGGAGCATGTCGTCGAAGCCGGCGTGGCGATGATCCCGGGACTGTCCCGCGTGCGCGTGCTGCGAAGCTGGGGCGGCATCGTCGACATGTCGATGGATGGCTCCCCCATTATCGACCGGACTTCCGTCGACGGGCTCTATCTCAATGCCGGCTGGTGCTACGGCGGCTTCAAGGCGACGCCCGCTTCCGGTTGGTGCTTTGCCCATTTGATCGCCCGCAACGAATCCCACCGGCTCAGCGCGGCGTTTCGCCTCGACCGCTTTAGTCGCGGCTACATGATCGATGAAAAGGGACAGGGCGCGACGCCCAACCTCCACTGATGGCCGACCGATGCTGATCGAATGTCCCCATTGCGGAACAAGGCCGCTCGACGAGTTCACCTTCCTCGGCGATGCGGAACCAGAGCGGCCGCAATCGAGCGATCCCGCCGGCATGGATCGGTGGTTCGATTATGTTTATTTGCGCGACAATCCGCGCGGGCGCTTCCATGAATATGCACACCATGCTGGCGGCTGCCGCGCGTGGCTGGTCGTCACGAGAGACACCCAGACGCACGAGGTGTCCGCGGTCGTGACCGCGCGCGACTTCGCGCATAAGCGACGGGACGCGCAGCGATGACTTCCTTCCGGCTCAGGGAGGGTGGCCTGATCGATCGCGCGACCTCACTCGGTTTCGCGTTCGACGGCCGGCGTTTCCAAGGCCACCCGGGCGATACGCTCGCTTCGGCCTTGTTGGCCAACGACATGCTGCTGATGGGCCGGTCGTTCAAATACCACCGGCCGCGCGGCGTGATATCGGCCGGCGCATCGGAACCCAACGCGCTTGTCGAACTGGGTGAAGGCGGCCGCAAGGAAGCCAACACGCGTGCCACGATGATCGAGCTTTACGACGGGCTCAAAGCGAGGAGCCAGAACCGCTGGCCATCGCTCGATTTCGACATTGGCGCGATCAACTCGCTTGGCTCATCGGTGTTTGTCGCCGGCTTCTACTACAAGACATTCATGTGGCCGAGGAGCTTTTGGGAAACGGTCTACGAGCCAATGATCCGGCGGGCGGCAGGCCTCGGCTCAGCCTCCAAGGAAACCGATCCTGACAAATACGAAAAATCGTACGCTCATTGCGACGTTCTGGTCATCGGCTCCGGACCGACCGGCCTCATGGCGGCACTGACGGCAGCGCGTTCGGGCGCGCGCGTCATTCTGGCCGACGAAGGCTCGCGGTTCGGAGGTTCGCTGCTCTCCGAGCGGGAGGAAATCGACGGCAAGTCCGGCCTCGATTGGGCCGACGGTGTGATCGCCGAACTCGCGACGATACCCAACGTGACGCTAATGCCGCGCACGACGATATTCGGCTGGTACGACGGCAACATTTTCGGCGGGGCCGAACGCGTGAACGATCATGTCGCGGCGCCGCCGCGCTATGAGCCGCGCCAGCGCTACTGGCGCATTATCGCTAAGCGCGCGGTGCTCGCGGCGGGCGCCGAGGAGCGCCCCATCGCTTTCGGCGACAATGATGTTCCCGGCGTGATGCTCGCGTCCGCGATGCGTACCTACGCCAACCGCTACGGGACGGCTTCCGGCAGGTCTGTCGTTGTCTTTACCAACAACGATTCCGGCTATCGAACGGCGCGCGATTTGAAGGCCCACGGCGTCCACGTCGAGGCTATCGTCGATAGCCGTCCGGTATCCGCGGCGGATCTGGCCGGCACGCGCGTGCTGTCTGGACGTGATGATCGCCGGCGTCAGAGGCCGCAAGCGTGTTTCCGGTGTCGAGCTGACCGATCGTACGCGTATCGATTGCGATGCGGTCGCCGTGTCCGGCGGCTGGAATCCCGATCGTCAACCTGCTTTGCCATCGCGGCGACAAGCCGCGCTGGGACGGCGCAATCGCCGGCTTTGTTCCCGGCACGACAAACAGCGCCTTCGTTGCCGCCGGAGCGGCGGCCGGGAAGATGCTGCTCTCCGAATGTCTCGCGGATGGCGCGGCTTGCGGCGCGCCCGAAGGGAGAATGCCGACGGTTCCGCCATGCCGCGACGAGACGTTCGCCATCACGCCGCTGTGGTGGGTGAAGGAATTGCGAGGCAAAGCATTCATCGACTACCAGAACGACGCGACTGCCGACGATCTGCCGCTCGCGGCGCGCGAGGGTTACACCGGCATAGAGCTCGTCAAGCGTTACACAACGACCGGCATGGCGACCGATCAGGGCAAGCTCGGCAACGTCAACGCCATTGCCATTCTCGCCGAGGCCACCGGCAAATCGATCGAGCAGGTCGGCACGACGACGTTCCGGCCGTACTACACACCGGTCGCGCTCGGCACGCTTGCGGGACCGTTTGTCGGCGATCATTTCCAGCCCGTGCGCAAGACCCCGCTGCACGAGTGGGGAGCCGAGCTCGGCGCGGTCTTCGTCGAATCCGGGTTGTGGATGCGATCCTCATGGTTCCCGCGCCAGGGCGAGGATTGGCTGGCCAGCGCGACCCGCGAGGTGCTCAACACGCGCGAGCGGGTCGGCATCTGCGATGTCACCACACTCGGCAAGATCGACGTGCAAGGCCGCGACGCCGGCACGTTCCTCGATCGCCTCTACTGCAACACGTTCTCGACGCTGCCCGTCGGCCGTGCGCGCTATGGCTTGATGCTGCGCGAGGACGGCATCGTGTTCGACGACGGCACCACATCGCGGCTGGCCGAAGATCATTTTCTGATGACGACAACCACGGCGAACGCCGGCCGTGTGATGTCGCACATCGAGTTCTGCCACCAGGCGCTGTGGCCCGATCTCGACGTGACCTACGTTTCGGTGACCGAGCAATGGGCCCAGATGGCGGTCGCCGGGCCAAAGGCACGCGCAACGCTGCAGAAGATCGTCGATGGCGTCGTGCTTGACGACACCACATTCCCCTATCTTGCCGCGAAGGAGGTGCAGGCCCTCGGCGGCATCCCGGCGCGGCTTTTTCGCATCTCGTTCTCCGGTGAGCACGCCTACGAACTGGCGGTGCCAGCGGATTATGGCAGCATGACCGCGCGCGCGATCATGGAAGCCGGCGAGGAATTCGGGATCGGGCCGTACGGGGTGGAAGCCCTTTCCATCATGCGCATCGAAAAGGGCCACGTGGCAGGCGGCGAACTCAACGGCACCACGACCGCAGCCGACCTCGGACTCGGCAAGATGATGTCCTCGAAGAAGGATTATATCGGCCGCGTGATGGCGACGCGTGAAGGCCTCGTCGACAAGAACCGGCAATGCGTCGTCGGCATCCACGCCGTCAACACGGCCGACCGGATCCGGACCGGTTCGCATCTTCTGAAAAAGGACGATCCGCCGTCGATGGCAAACGACCAGGGCTACATTTCCTCCGTGGCGTGGTCGCCGATGTCGGGAAAGTGGGTTGGGCTGGCGCTTCTTGCGAACGGCCGCGAACGTCACGGCGAAATCGTCAGGATTTTCGACGGCGTCAGAAATATCGAGATGTACGGCGAGATCCGCGACCCTGTTCATTACGACCGGGAGAACAAGAAACTCCATGCCTGAGTCGCCAACGATAGCCGCCGGCGGTGAGAGGCCGGTCCTCGTCCGGGCGTCGGCGCTTGCGGGCGTGGCCCTGCCCGGGCGTTTCGGGTCGGACAAGGGCGATCCCGGAATAGAGCTTTCCGTGCGTCATCCCGCATCGATCGTGACGGTGATCGCCCGCAAGGGCGCAGGCGAACAGCTCGCGGACGCTCTCCGTGGCCTCGAGGGCTGCGAGGTCTACTGGGCCGGCTTCGAGCAATACTTCGTCGTCGCCGAGGGCCGCGCCGAGGGTTCCCTCTATCGAGAAGTACGGGAGAGGCTTGGGTATCTGGCGTCAATTTCGGAACAAAGCCACGGCCGCATCATCATACGCGTGGCTGGACCGAAGTCGCGCAACCTGCTGGCGAAAGGCACCCCGGTCGACCTGCACGCGGACGTGTTCCCGGTCGGCAAGAGCGCGGTGACGCAAATGGCCCATGTTGGTGTCCATTTGACACGGACCGGCGAGAATTCCTTCGAACTTTCTGTGTTTCGCGGCTTTGCCGAAAGCTTCTGGCAATGGCTCACGGAACAGGCAGAAGAGTTCGGATACCGAATCATGTGACGGAAATACCGGCGGTTCGCGATCTGTCTGCCGCGACCGTTGCCGGCCGGCCACGCCCCGGCAGGAACAAACGGCCCGTCCCCAGCCAATCGGCTCGCGGTCAATTTGTTGCCACGATGATTATGTCCGCTATGCAATTGTTATTCTTGGAATATTGATCGTCGTCGGCGGACACCACCTCCTCCGGTTGCCGATCGCGACCGATCCTCTTCCGGGAAGTCCGGCGACTAGCTACTATTCCTTACGGGGTCGGTCAGTTTCTCGCATGTTTTTGAGGGGTGACTTGCAATGTCCAGGGGACGCATCGATCGGTTGTTGGCCTCGGCCGCCGTCGTGTTCTTCGTTTCAGGCTCGACGGGCTATGCTCTGGCTGAACCGCAATCCTGGGCAAAACCGGCCGAACTGACGATCGTCGCGGCAGCCGATGAACCGGCCGCCGTCGAAGGGGACGAGGTGCCAAGCCCCGCTGCTCCGCCTGCCGCTACCAAGACCCCGGCTGCGCCGCCGCAACCCGCCGCTTCATCCGGAGGCGATGAGGTTCCGACGCCCGCGGTCGCCGCGCCGAAGGCTGCCGAGACACCGGCCCCGAAAGCTTCGCCTGCCAGCATGGGCGCAGGCGACGATGCGACGCCGAAAGCGGCCTCCCCCGCCGGGGTGGCTGTCGTCCCGCCGCCGTCCGCTGCCGCGCCTCCGGTTTCTGCTGCCGCGCCCCCGGCGTCGACTGACGTTGCCCCCGCGCCGGCTGCCGTCGTCGTCACCGACCCGGTCGCCGATCAATTGCACGAGATGACCAGCGGCAAGTTCGATCGCGTTCTCGGCGGTGCAAAAGAGCGCGCCGGTTACGAGGCATTCTATTCAGGCCGCAACTTCGCGCCGGTGTGGATAGCCGACGGCAAGCTCAACGACCGCGCCATGGCTGCGATCGACTATCTCGGGAAGGTGGACGCTGACGGTCTCGATCCGGCCGAGTATCCAGCGCCGGATACGAACTCCCTTACCGACCCGGCCGCCCTGGCCAACGCCGAGATCAGGCTCACGGCCTCGGTCGTGACCTACGCACACCACGCCGCCGTGGGACGCGTTCATTGGTCACGGGTCAGCGGTGACATCCTTTACGAACTGAAGGCGCCGACACCGGCCGAAGTTCTGACCGCTATGCTGAACGCCAAGGACGTCGGCGAAACGCTCGCGGCCTACGAGCCGTCGGCGCCGGGTTACGTGGCGCTCAAAGCCAAGCTGGCCGAAATGCGCGCCGGCAAGGGGCCGGCGGGCAAGGCTCCGATTGCAAACGGCCCGACGCTCAAAGTCGGCATGAGCGATGCACGCGTTCCGCAACTGCGTGACCGGCTCGGTGTTGCCGGTGACGGCGATGCATTCGACAAGACGCTTTCCGACGCGGTGAAAAAGTTTCAGCAGACCCACGAGTTGAAGGCCACCGGCCAGTTCACGCCGCAAACGGTCGAGGTGCTCAACGGTCGCCAGACCGATCGGCCAACCGACTTGATCCTCGCCAACATGGAACGCTGGCGGTGGATGCCGCACGATCTCGGCAAGACCTTCGTGATGGTCAATCTTCCCGACTTTACCCTGCGCGTTGTTCAGAACGAGCGTCAGGTATGGACGACAAAGATCGTGGACGGCAAGCCGGCGACGCCGACGCCGATCATGAGCGCGGAAATGAGGTCGATCACGATCAATCCGACCTGGAATATTCCTGACACGATCGCCGCCAAGGAATATGTGCCACTGATGCGGCAGGACCCCGGCATTCTCGAGCGGATGGGTCTCAACGTGACGCGCAACCCCAATGGTACGGTTCATATTTCGCAACCGCCGGGGCCGCAGAACGCGCTCGGCCAGTTGCGTTTCAATTTTCCCAACAAGTTCTTCGTGTACCAGCACAACTCCAACGAGAAATTCCTGTTCTCCAATCCGGTGCGAGACGCGAGTCACGGCTGCATGCGGGTGGAGAATCCCGTCAAGTACGCGGAAGTCCTGTTGTCGATCGCGAAACCGCGTGAAGGCTATACCGAGCAGCGCATCCGCGGCATGTTCGGCAACAGTGAAATCGATATTCGCCTGCCGGCGACAATCCCGGTCCACGTGACCTACCAGACCGCGTTTGTGGACGGGGACGGCAAGCTCCAGTTCCGCAATGACATCTACGACCGTGACCGGGAGCTGTTGGCCATCCTCAAAGGTGACGAGCGCAAGGTCGCCGATATCCCGATCGAACGAAAAGACAATTCCGTTCGCCGGGAGGCTTTGGCGATGCCCGACCAGGCCTTCGGATCGGGAAATTTGTTCAGCCGGCTCTTCGGGGCGTTCACCTCGCCGCAGCCGCCGCCAACTCCGCGCCGACCGGTGGCGCAGCGCTGACGCTCTGAATTCGCTGCGAGCCCGTTAACGCTGCAACAGGCCACTACACTACGACTACGCTGCAACGGGCGGTGGCGATGCTTGTCGGCGTCGCCGGCACCTTACTGCCGCTCATCCTCGTCATCGGCGGTCAGGATAGCAACGATCTCGCCGGCAACGGGCTTGAGTGAGCGGCCGGGGCCGAAGACATCGGCATCGCCCGCGAGCCACAGGGACGCTTCCTCGACATCGACGACGGTCGGTTGCAGCGCCATGATGTCGAGCACCTTGGCTTGATCCAGGTTTCCCATGATGCGCTTGATGTCATTCGGCGCCGCCAATTCGCGATCCGGCGCAGTCGCTGGTTCCTTGGCCATTTGCTCCAAATCAACCTCGACCGGGTTGCCTCCGCTGTTTGCGTTCTTGATCTGGAAATTGCGAAAGAAAAAGCATTTCGACATTACAGGATAAGTCTGAAATCCGCCGAATGTCATTATCAAAAAGCGGCGATGCGACCTTGATTAAATCCAGATAAATCGACCCACGTTGATTTGCGTCAAAACGGCCGCGCAGCATCGCCCGGTCGACTGTCACGCGTCTCTTGAACCTGGCGCAGACGTCGAAGTTCCGCTTCACGAGAGATTGTCGATTTTGACCTGGATCAAGCAGGTGACCGTAGAGCGGAATATCGTGAGAAATTGTTCAGGTGAGAGCAGTCCCGTGAACAAAGATTTCAAAAAACTTCGCATGGACATGGTTGAAAAAGCCATTTTCGCGCGTGGCGTCCGCTCCGAGATCGTCCTTGAGGCGATGCGTAAGGTGCCTCGCGAGTCCTTTCTGCCGGCGCGACTTCGCGAGTTCGCCTACGAGGACACCCCACTGCCAATCGAAGAGGGGCAGACGATCTCCCAGCCCTACATCGTGGCGTACATGACCGAGGCGTTGGCGCTGGAGGGCGGTGAAAAAGTGCTCGAGGTCGGTACCGGCTCGGGCTATGCAGCCGCGATCCTCTCAGCGATCGCCACTGAAGTCTACACGATAGAACGGCATGGCCAGTTGGCCGAGAAAGCTGCCGCGACGTTGGCCGATCTGGGTTACGACAACGTCCACGTTCTGCACGCCGACGGGACGCGTGGTTGGCCGGAACACGCGCCGTTCGACGGGATTATCGTTGCCGCGGGCGGCCCGACGATACCCGAATCTCTAAAATCCCAGTTGAGAATTGGTGGTCGTCTGGTCATGCCTGTGGGGGCGGATCAGCGCTCGCAGGAGTTGGTACGGGTTACGAGAACCGGGCAAAGCGAATACCGCATCGAAGACCTGGCCGACGTCCGGTTTGTTCCTTTGCTCGGGGAAGAAGGATGGGCGCCAGAGGCACCAAAGCCGACGCCCGTTCTGGCTCCGACGCCGCGCCGCGTCGTCAGCGAGGAGATATTGGCCAAAAGCCTCGCCGGCGCGGTCGAGCCGTTCGCCTCAATCGACACGGTCGATCTCAGCCCAATGCTCGAACGGATCGGTGATGCACGTGTCGTGTTGCTGGGAGAAGCGACCCACGGCACTTCGGAATTCTATCGGATGCGCGAGCGCATCACACGTGAGCTTATCCTCAAGAAAGGATTTCGCTTCGTCGCGATCGAGGGCGACTGGCCTGACGCCGCGCGGGTCGACAATTACGTGCGGCACGTTGAGTATTCGCCGTCCGAATGGACCGCGTTTGCCCGTTTCCCAACCTGGATGTGGCGCAACAACGAGGTGCGCGATTTCATCAACTGGCTGCGCGAGCACAATGCCGCGCGCAAGGATGTAGTCGCGGGTGGCATTTCACGGCCTCGATCTTTACAGCCTGTACATATCGATTAACGCCGTTCTGGCTTATCTCGATCAAGTCGAGCCAGACGCCGGCAAGATAGCGCGGCAGCGCTACGGTTGTCTCACTCCGTGGCAGGGCGATCCGGCGGCTTACGGTCACGCCGCATTGACGGGCACGTATCACAATTGCGAGCAGCAGGTGGTGCACGCACTCAAGGATTTGCTGGAAAGGCGTGTCGCCTATGCCGCGCGCGATGGCGAGCGCTTCTTCGACGCCGTACAGAATGCGCGCCTCGTTGCCAACGCGGAGCGCTACTATCGGGTCATGTATTACGGTTCGCGCGCATCCTGGAACTTGCGCGACGAACACATGTTCGCGACGCTGAAGAATCTGCTGACGTTCTACGGCAATGGCAGCAAAGCGATCGTGTGGGCGCATAATTCCCATGTCGGCGATTCGGCCGCGACCGAAATGGCCTCGCGCGGGGAGCACAATATCGGCCACCTGTGCCGAGAGGAATTCGGCGGCGATGCGTACTTGGTGGGTTTCGGCACCAACAGCGGAACCGTTGCGGCGGCGTCCGATTGGGACGGGCCAATGGAAATCAAGACGGTTCAACCGGCATTGCCTAAAAGCTACGAGCAAATATTCCACGCCAGCGGTCAGGCCCGCTTTACTCTGGGTATGCGCGGCCGCACCGACTTGCACGATGTGCGGAGCTTGGGAAAGCCACAGCTGGAGCGGGCCATTGGGGTGATCTACCGCCCTGAGACCGAGCGAGCCAGCCACTATTTCCAGGCGGTTCTACCGCGGCAATTCGACGAATATATCTGGTTTGATGTGACCAGCGCGGTCACCGCATTCGACACGGCTGAACTTGCGGGACTGCCTGATACATATCCATTCGGGGTGTGAGTATCTCGGGACCGCCGCCAAATCGCGGCACCCTTCCTTGCCATTCAGGTCAGCGCGCGCCCATCCGCGCGATGCCGTTGCGCGTGTTTGTCTTTGACATCCGAAAAAACGATTTGGCGATTTTGGTCGCCGGTATATTGGAGGTCGAAAGCGCTGCGCGCGAGGAAGACGGGATCGCCGTCAAAATCCTCGGCCAGCGAAGAGCGATGGCTTGCGGCAAACTGATCGACGACCTTGCTATCGTCTGCCGATATCCACCGCGCCAGCTGAAATTCGGCCACGCTCCAATCGACGGCTAGGCCGTATTCGTTGGCGAGCCGCGCCTTCAATACATCGAGCTGCAGGAGGCCGACGACGCCGACCAGCGAGGGCGAGCCGTCGCTCGGCCGGAATACCTGGGCGACGCCCTCCTCCGCGAGTTCCTGCAACGCCTGTTTCAGCTTCTTCGCCTTCATCGCGTCAGGCAGGCGGATGCGGCGCAGGATTTCCGGCGCGAAGTTCGGAACACCGGCAAAGTTCATATCCTCGCCTTCGGTGAGCGTGTCGCCGATGCGCAATGTGCCGTGGTTGGGTATTCCGACGACATCTCCGGCATAGGCCTCCTCGGCCAGAACGCGATCCTGGGCGAAGAAGAATTGCGGCGCGCGCAGGCTGACGGCCTTGCCGGTTCGAACCTGCTTGACCTTCATGCCGCGGGTAAGCTTCCCGGAGCAAAGCCTCGCGAACGCGATGCGGTCGCGATGGTTCGGGTCCATGTTGGCCTGGATCTTGAAAACGAACGCCGTCATGCCGGCTTCGGTCGCCGCAACGATCCTCTTGTCAGCCGCCTGGGCTCGCGGCGGCGGCGCCAGCGCGCCCAGCGCGTTGAGCAAATCGCCGACGCCAAAATTCTTGAGCGCGCTGCCGAAGAAGATCGGCGTCATGTGCCCCTCGGTGAATGCCTGCCGATCGAAGCGTTTGCAGGCCTCGCGCACGAGATCGATTTCGCCGGCAAATGCCGCGCCATCGATCGCCGGGTTCAAGGCGGCGATCTCGGCCGGCGACATTTCCCGAAGCTCGGTTGCCGCACCGGCGTCGCCGTCGAGCAGGCGCACGCCGCCGGTTTCAATGTCGATGGTGCCGACAAAGTCGCGGCCACGGCCGATCGGCCATGTGATCGGCGCGGCATCGAGCGCCAGCGTCTTCTCGATCTCGTCGACGAGTTCGAATGGATCGCGGCTCTCGCGGTCCATCTTGTTGATGAACGTGATGATCGGAATATCGCGCAGCCGGCAAACCTCGAACAGTTTGCGGGTGCGCGGCTCGATGCCCTTGGCCGCGTCAATCACCATGACGGCGGAATCGACAGCGGTCAGCGTCCGATAGGTATCTTCCGAAAAGTCCTCGTGGCCCGGCGTGTCGAGCAGATTGAACATGCGACCCTCGTATTCGAAGGTCATGACCGAGGTGACCACGGAAATGCCGCGCTCGCGTTCAATCGCCATCCAGTCCGACCGCGTCGAACGCCGGTCGCGCTTGGCCTTGACCTGACCGGCGAGCGTGATGGCGCCGCCGAACCAAAGCAGTTTCTCCGTCAAGGTGGTCTTGCCGGCGTCGGGATGGGAGATGATGGCGAATGTCCGGCGTCTCTCGACTTCGGCGGCAAGGGCCGGCGAACCAGCGGCGGCAAGGGTCGGGCGAATGGGCATGTTCATGGTGGTGCGGATGTGGCAGTTCCGGTTCATTCGATCAAGGCCGGAATTTGCCCGGCCGCAGCGCCGGCGGGCCCGACAAAAGCGATCTATTCCGCGGCGGAGCCCGCGAGTTCCTCACGCAGGATTTCGAGTTCGAGCCATTGCTCTTCTGCCGCCGCAATGCGCTTTTGCACGCTGCCTAAGGCAGCGGCGGTTTCTTCGAAACCCGTGCGGTCGCGCGCATAGAATTGGGGCTCGTCCAGCCTCGCCTGCAACGCGTCGGCTTCCGCCCGAAGCGCCGCGATGGTTTTGGGCAGCGTGTCGAGAGCGTGCTTGTCCTTGAAACTCATCCGCCGCTTCGAGGTCTGTTTTGCGGGGGCCGGGGCGGCCTCTTTCGCGGCTTTTTGTGATTCGCGCCCGGGCACCTGGCGAATCAGGTCCGTGCCGCGTTGCGCCAGCATGTCGCTGTAGCCCCCGGCATATTCGGTCCAGCGGCCCTCGCCTTCCGGCACCACGACGCTGCTGACGAGCCGATCCAGAAAATCGCGGTCGTGGCTGATGAGGAGGACGGTCCCGGGATAGTCGCCAAGGGTATCCTCGAGGACGTCGAGCGTCTCCATGTCGAGATCGTTGGTCGGCTCATCGAGGACGAGCAGGTTCGATGACTTTGCCAGCACCTGCGCCAGCATCAGGCGGCCGCGTTCCCCGCCTGAAAGCTTGCCGAGGGGCGTGCGCGCCTGTTCGCTCGCGAACAGAAAATCCTTCATGTAACTGACGACGTGTTTGGGCTGCCCGTTGACCATGACTGTGTCGCCGCGGCCGCCGGTCAGCGCTTCTTTTACCGTGACGTCGGGCTCGAGACTGTCGCGATGCTGATCGAGCGCTGCGATCGCCAGATTGGATCCGAGGCGGACGGAGCCGGTATCGGGAGGCACCACGCCGGTCAGGATGTTGATCAATGTCGTCTTGCCGCTGCCATTCGGGCCGACAATGCCGATACGGTCGCCGCGCTGGATGCGGATGGAGAAATCGCGAACGATCGGGCGGTCGCCGTAGCTCTTGCCGATATTGCGGGCCTCGATGACCAATGCACCGGACGGCGCCGCGGAGCTCTGGGTGATTTCGGCGTTGCCGGCCGCGGCCCGGTAGCTTCGCCGCTGCTGGCGCAAGGCCTGCAACTCGCCGACCCGGCGCATATTGCGCTTTCGCCTGCCGCTGACGCCGTACCGCAACCAATGTTCCTCGGCGACGATCTTGCGATCGAGCTTGTGCTGCTCGCGCTCCTCCTCCGCCAGCAGCATGTCGCGCCATTCCTCGAAATGAGCAAAGCCCCGCTCGATGCGCCGCGTGCAACCGCGGTCGAGCCAGATGGTCGAACGCGAGAGATTGGAAAGAAATCGCCGGTCGTGGCTGATGATCACCAATGCGGTATTGCGTAAATCAAGGTCCCGTTCCAGCCATTCGATCGTGGTCAGGTCGAGATGGTTTGTCGGCTCGTCGAGCAGGAGGACATCGGGCGATGACACCAGCACGCGCGCCAGCGCGGCGCGGCGTGCTTCTCCCCCGGAGAGTTGCGCGGGCTCTTCCCGGCCGGTCAGGCCGAGTTGGTCGAGGAGGTAGCGGGCGGCATGGGAATCGTCCGTCGGCTTGAGGCCGGCCTGGACGTAAGCCAGCGTCGATGCGTGGCCGGCAAAGTCCGGCTCCTGCGGCAGATAGCGTATCAAAGCCTCGGGCTGCACGAACACGGTGCCCCGGTCCGGCTCGACAAGCCCAGCCGCGATTTTCAGCAGCGTCGATTTGCCCGATCCGTTGCGCCCGACGAGAGCGACGCGCTCGCGCGCCGAGACCGACAGCTCTGCGCCCGAGAGAAGCGGCGTGCCGCCGAAGCTCAATGCGATGTCTTTGAGTTGAAGGAGCGGAGGAGCCATGTCGCCTGTTGCGTGCGGCTGCCGAAGTGGCCCTGCCGGGTGAAAGCGCTCGATCCGGTACAACTGAAAACACTTCTCGTCAAAGACGCGTGATCGGGCGCTTGGAAGGGATGTCAGAGCGCGAGGCTGTGGGTATAGTTTGACGTTGGTCGTCGCCGTGCGGCGATTTCACTTGGGAGCAGGCACTCGGTTCGGTTCTCGGGGCGGCGAAGAATTTCTGCAGCTTCACGTTGCTTATGTGAAAGGCCTGTCGCTCGAAGAGCTAAATCATTGAAATGTAATCGTTATATAGGGAAATATTGAAGCGTCGCTGCCGAGGGCAATGGCGCAGAGTTGAACCGTTCGCGGGAACGCCGGGGAAACGGGATTGTTAACAACAACCGGCTTGCAGGTTTGAAAGCGCATGGACGATCTGACCAACGCGCCGCTCACGACCAGGACAATCGTTGCACAAGCGTTTGGCGAATCTGAACCGCCGACGAATGCGCTGGTGCCGGCGATTCATATGTCGGCTACCTACCTGCGCGACGCCGACAACGGCTACCCCTCCGGTTATGTCTATGGCCGCACGGACAATCCGTCGGTCCAGCAGGCGGAGAACCTGATCGCAGAACTCGAACGGGCGGAGGAAGCCCTCGTGTTTGGTTCTGGCATGGCGGCGGCCACTAGCGTTCTGCTGGCCCTGGAAAAGCCAACCCACGTCATCGCGTCGCAAGTCATGTATTGGGGATTTCGCTCCTGGCTTCGTGAAATCGGCAGGTATGGTCACAGCGTAACCTTCGTCGACACCTCCGATCTCGATGCGATCCGCGATGCGGTGCGGCCCGGCGAGACCGGCCTGTTCTGGATCGAGACGCCGAGCAATCCGCTCTGGACGATCACCGACATCGCCGCCGTTTCCGAGATCGCCCGCAACGTGGGCGCCATAGTGTGCGTCGATTCGACGGTGGCCACGCCGATCTTTTCCCGGCCTCTTTCCCTGGGCGCCGACCTCGTCATGCACTCTGCCACCAAGTATCTCAACGGTCACTCCGACGTGATCGCCGGCGCCCTTGCCACGACGCGCGAGAGCGAGTTGTGGGCTCGCATTCGCAGGATGCGTCAACAACTCGGCAGCGCGCTTGGCTCTTTCGACGCATGGCTGCTGATGCGCGGCATGCGCACGTTGGACGTGCGCGTTCGTGCGCAGGCCGAAACCGCAGCGAAGCTCGCCAGCCGTCTAGAAGGGCATCCGGCTCTATCGGCGGTGCTCTATCCCGGCCTGGCGCGGCATGTCGGCCATCAAGTCGCTCTGCGCCAAATGGCCGGAGGATTCGGCGGCATGCTTTCCATCCGGGTAAGGAAAGGCGAGAACGCCGCCATCGCCGTCGCCGGTGCGGTACGGCTCTGGAAGCGGGCTACTTCTCTGGGCGGCATCGAAAGCCTGATCGAGCATCGAGCCTCGATCGAGGGCGAAGGCTCACCCTGCCCCAGCGATTTGCTCAGGCTGTCCACCGGGCTGGAAGATGCCGATGAGCTTTATCACGACCTCAGTCGTGCGCTGTTGGCGGTCAGCTAAGATCCGACCGACGGCGCGGTGCGGCGGTTACGATAATAAATCGATGTTGGACCGCAAGAACGGCAGGGCTGGCCGCGCCGCCCCGAAGACGGCCGGATCGGCCGCAATGCAATCGTCGTAACGATCGAACAATGGATCGCGGTCCCGCAACGGCTCCGCGTTCGACGATGCGGTCAAGCCAAGTTTGTAACGGACCGCCTCTCTGATCTCGGCCGGCCGGTTGGAGCAGGGTTCGTAGCCCTTGCGCTGCATCAGGCTGTTGTTGATTAAAAGCGGTCGGACTGCGTCGCCGACCATCTCGCGCAAGGTCAAAAGACGCTTGTTTCGCCGGTCGTAAATTCTCTTCAGCAGAAAATCCGCGTTGGCCGGCCACGGCTGGCAGTCATTCGAGATCGCGTTGACGACCAGCAAGGGTGTCCCGAATGCCTGCACCGCGGTCGTCAAGCCCGACGTCGTTCCGATCGCGAATCGGCTGGTGGCAAACAGGAAAACGTCCATTCGCGGCGACTTGAACCGGCTTCGGGCGTAGTCGATGACGCGGGGCATGGGCGAAAGCGGCCGCATCGAGGGATCGCCAAGCCGGAAAACCCAGCCTCCAGCCGCAGTGATCTCCTCGATCGCGAGTTTGTAGTCCTCTATGTCGGCGGATCGGTGCGACGCGATCGTGCCCGTACCGTCGCCGTACAGGCCCCCTTCGCGCACGTGAAGGCCGACATACCAGTCGTCGGGACCCAACCCCAACTCCTCGAGAACTCCTTTGCCGAAATCGCGATCGTCTGCTGCAAGGCCGATCAGGGGCCCTCGCCGCGCGTCGGCCCAGAGCTTTTGCGCGCGCGCCGCGGCGTGCGACCACGGCTCCGCCGAATTCCGATCGCCGCGAACCGCGATGAACTGATCGCCGACCATTCTCTGATACGGGAAAAGCTTGTTGATGAGCGCCTCGTCGTGGACGATGCACAGTGTCTTCTCGAAACTGCGAAGGAAGGCGGGATTTGCGATCTTTCGCCGCGGCGCCATCAAGACATAGTTCGATCTCGCGTCGGCCCGGGTTTGTTTGATCCGTATGTGCAGATCGAGGAATCCGATATGGCCAAGCTGTGTCACCCATTCGTACCCGAGCAGGCAAACCGGCAGCTCCGGGTCGAAAGCCGGACAGTGTGCGGCGAGCTCGCTGAGAAGCGCTTGCGGGATCGGAAACTCGGACCGAAGCTGATCCTGATAGTCGAGTGCTTTCTGATAACAGCGAAAAGCCTCGGCAGGCCGACCCTGGCCGTAGAAATCCTCGCCGAGCTGAACGTAGTTGTCGTAGATCAAAAGCCGGCCGGCATCGGCGACTTCCCAATCGGCCGGGACATAGTGTTCCACATCGTAACGCGCGGCCGCGTTTTGGTGCGCCATTATCGATGCCGGAGAAACCTCGACGGACCGCTGGAAGCACTGCGAGGCTCGCGCGAGATCGTTTCGTAGAAGAAAAGTCCGGCCAAGCTGACGAATCGCAAACGCATTGCGGCCCGACGAATATTGAGCCGCGGCCTGCAGGAAGTATTCGGCCGTTTCCGGCCGTAGCATGTAAAGATGCGCGGCCCCGGCGAAATAGTTGAGGAAATAACCGGGAAGCGGCTCCGCCGCCGGAAATTCGCGTGCGATCGTGTCATAGCGGCCGCAATAAAACAGCGCTTCGGTATAGGCCCGAACCGCGAAGCCCGTGCGGGCGCGAATTTCGGATCGGAGCAGCAGATTGCCGATGCGGGCCGCCCGAAGCGCGCATTCCTTGTCTCCTGCGGCGAGGTGGATTTGAACGGCCGCCGCAAGGCCGTATCTGATCGCAAACAGCAACGTCCCCGCCGTGACGCGGCGTTGCCGGGCAATGCTGTAGGACAGCGAATGCAAAACACGACCGCCAAACGCCTCGGATCGCAGCAGCGAATCCGCTGTGGCCGACAGGGGCGCAAACAGACGCCGGAGCAACGGCCGGTAACGGTTGAAAATCCTGCGCCGGCTTTCGGCGACCATAAGTCCGATCGAGGTCGTGAAATGCCCGAGGAAGGTCGAACCGGATGATTTTGCCGACGTCTTCGATTGCGCCGGTACCTTCGACTGCGGCAGGCAGTGGCGCACAGAACCGACGGTCCGCGCAAATCCGGAAGCAGTGTTCAAGAAGATCGCCGCTCGTTCGCCGGCAGGATCGATCGGCGAAGAAAATACTGGCCGCAATATTTTCGCACGGACAACGGACGCATGCGCGCGACAAGCCATGCCAAAGCAAGGTTGGAGTGCAGCTTCAATAGCACATCCAGAACAAGGCGGTCCATGAAGCCGGGCGTCAGCAGCGCCATCAGCCGGTCGCGTTTGAGAGACGCCGGGACGTTACGCTCCAGTAGGATGAGCCGGGCGCCGCTAAAGCGCACTCTTCGGTCCAAACGTTTATCATAGTCGGGCTCGAAACGAGGCGTCTGCTCGGCCGCGATCCGGCACCGCATGTGGGCCAGCGGTGGATTGATGTTGTCGGCCTGGGTGACCGTTGTAACGGAATAGTTGTTTCCGTGCGTCCGCCAATAGCCGAGCACTTTGGGAATGAAGCTGAAGCCGTAGTGCAGCGCAATTCGCCGTGCCAACACGCCATCGGCCAGAGACTCGAGACCGGGGTCGAAGCCACCGAGTGCCATAAGCGCGGCCCGTCGATACAGCGTGACAGTGCCGACATGATAATTGTCTCCGGAGCGGAGCAATTTTTTATACATCTCCGGAGGAAAATAGCTGGCCTTCGTCGAGGGAATGATCGGAGGCCGCAGCGTGTTTCTTTCCGTCCGCCCTATCAGCTCCACGCAAGCGCAGACCAGCCCGGCATCCGGAGCGCGCGACAATTGATCAATGACATCGACGACGTAAGATGGATGAAGTGCGTCGTCGGCGCCGAGAAACAAAATCCAGTCGGATTGTACCTGGTGGATGCCTTCGTTCTGCGTGACGTTGACGCCCAGGCGCTCGCCGTGCCTGATCAGCTTCCATGTCGGATGAGCGGCGACGAATTCGGTGATTATCCTGACGCT
Organism: uncultured Alphaproteobacteria bacterium; assembly: GCA_963850245.1. Lineage (GTDB taxonomy): Bacteria > Pseudomonadota > Alphaproteobacteria > Rhizobiales > Xanthobacteraceae > BOG-931. The sequence goes on from CAWKLA010000015.1 coordinate 87,103, forward strand.
ATCGTCGGTCGATGCGTCGTCTATGATCAGCACCTCATCCGGCGCGATCGTCTGTGACGCGATGCTGGTCAACAACTCGGACAGAAAATTGGCGTGGTTGAAATTCGGCACCACGATTGCAATTGAAAACCTGCGGGCCTGGAAAGGCTGGCCCTCCATTTTCTTTCCGACTTCCAGCTTCATGGGGGGCGGCCGACGACCGGGCGAGCATGTCGTCGATGAGCCCGGTGGCTGTTATGCAGCCGGCCTCCATGGTCATTCCCTTGTTGCACACCTCCCGCAACAGCGCATGATCGTGCGAAGCCAATATGAGAATGCCCGAACTGCTGGTGATGCCGCGCAATCGCTCGTTCGCCTTTTGCCGAAAGCTCGCGTCGCCGACAGCCAACCATTCATCCATCAGCACGATGTCACCTTCGAGACTCGTCGCAATGGCAAACATGAGCCGCAGGCTCATGCCGCTCGAATAGGTTCTGATCGGCAAATCAAGATAATCGCCGAGTTCACTGAATTCCGCGATCTCGGGAACCTTCGCCTTGATCTGCTTGGTACTGAGTCCAAGAATGGTGCCACGAATGAATATGTTTTCATAGCCGCTGCTCTCTTCATCGAAGCCGATGCCGATATCGAACATGGGAATACAGGTTCCCTCGACTTTTATCCGGCCCGCGCTCGGCTCGTAGACCCCGGCGATGCTCCTGATCAACGTGGTCTTTCCGGATCCGTTCGGTCCGATCAGCCCCAGCCGATCGCCGCTGGAAAGCGAGAAGCTCACATCGCTCAAAGCGCGAACATATTGGCGGGTACCCGTATCGATGGTATGTCCGCCGACTCGCGACAGTTTCTGGATCGCGGCGGTCCGCAACGAATGCCGCGAACGCATGATCGGAAAATCGATAGTGAGGCGATCGACAACGATTTTCGGCATTGTTTTCCGGCGCTTGTCAGACCCAGAACACAACGCGACTGCGGTAGCGGGCATACACCAACGCGGCAACCGCGAAGACGAGCGCGGTCGTCCCCGCAACCACTATCCACGATTCGATTGCGATCGGTCGGCCGAGCAGTGGATCGCGCGTCACCGCCAGAAAATGGGTAACGGGATTGAGCGCCAGGACAACGTGTCCGCGGTGCAACTGTTCTGGCGTCCAGAGGATCGGTGAGACGAAAAACAGAATCTGCAGGACGGCGCCGACCACGGGCGGAACGTCGCGATAGCGGCTGCAGACGATGGCGACGATCAGCGATGCCGACGCGGTAGCAACGTAAACCGCTGCCAGTCCGACGATGGACAGCAGAGCGGCCAGGCCGAGCGGCCAAGGGTAAACGAGCCAGACAAGCGGAATGATCGCGCTGTTGTGAAGAAATACAATGAAACTACGCTGGGTCATGCGCATGACGTGGAATCCGATCGGCAGACTTGTTGCTTTGATCAATCCGCTCGAACCAACAAGGACGCCGCAGGATTCATTGACCGTGCCCGACACGAAATTCCAGATCGTGATGCCGGTGATGAAATAGGGCAGATACGTCCGCATATCTGCGCCAAGAAAGCTGCCTGAAACGGCGCCGATCGTCAGGGCGAAAAGCCCATGCGAAGCGGTGATCCACCACGGACCGAGAAACGTGCGGCGATATTTCGAACGGATGTCGACCTTCGCGAGGTCCCGCCATATGCGATTGCGGACAAAGATCGAGCCGACATCATCCGTAGCGCGCCGGACTAACTCGCTGGCCGTCATCCGGTTCGCCGACTGCGGGTTGACGTCAGTCAAGAAATTCGTCCTCGAATTTCCTCAGGCAATAAAGCCCCGGTCGCGCGTTCCCGTAAAAATACGGCAGCCCGAGGCTTCCGCGCCAGCGCTCCAGAAGCCGGTCCGGATTTTCGAAGCCGCTCTCGTATTTCTCCGGCACGCCCCGCGCGAGACATTCCACTTCCTTGACAGTCTCCAGGATGTCGTCGTCTTCGTTGTTCTCGGCGACGGCGTTGTGGCGTGCGATGGATTCCGCGCTGAACACCCGCCACCGCCACGGCGTCGACGTGGTCTCGCGCTGTTTGAGCATTCGCCTACCCTCTCCCCGCAGACGCACGCGCTTGGACACGAATCGCACCGCCTTGCCCCATAACTGGGCGTCGATCGTAATACAATTGACCAAGGCGCAGGGAACCCCGAAGCTGATCGCCACGTTGGTCAAACCCGACGTCGTGCCGATAAAGTAGCTGGCGTTGCGGATCAGATGCAGGTCCAGAATATCCGCCCGGCCGAGGTCGCGCGCATAATCCACCACTCCCGGCAACGGCGGCAGTATCGGTGATTTGGGGCCGCCCATCTTTACCACCCAGCCGCCCTGACTGGTGATGTGTTTCAGCGCCGAGATGTAGCTCCCTAAATCGGCGTTGCGATGGGTCTGGCCCAGCCCCTCCAACTCGCCGTAGCGGGCGGCGTCGCGCATGTGCAGGCAGACGTACCAGTCGTCCGGCTTCATGCCCCAGCGGCGTTTGAGGTCGGCGATACGATCTGCCGTGGCTGCGTCACTCGCAATTCGGGCGTCGAAAACATCGCGGACCGGATGACCGCGGCCCTCCGACTCCCATTGGCGCATCATCATCGCGCCCGCGTCCTGCCACGGCACGACCTCGCCCGTTGACATCCGGAAAGCGTTGAAACCCAGACCGTACACTCGCTGCAGCGAAAACAGCTCCTGGCTCACCACGTGGCTTATGTTGAGGTCCGATAGGAAAATCCGTCCCTGATCGTCGTACAGGAACATGAACGCCGCATTGGCGACGTCGGAAGGGTTCGCGAGCAATACTGCCTTGCCGCGCCACCATCCGAGTTCCCGCATGCGAAACAGGATGTCCAACATTCCTTCATGACCGATCTGGGTAAACCACTCCCAGGGCAATATCCGCAACTCGTCGATCTCTATTCCCAGCCGCGTCAGTAGCGCCCGGCATTCCGGCGAAAGAACGAGTGCCTCCCGGTCCAACTCGGATTGAGCACGCAGCGCTTTTGCATAAAGTGCCGCGCTGAGCTGCCCCTCGCCGACATGCGCCACGCGCTGACCGATATAGTTGTACGCGTCGAACACAAGGCCGGTAACACCTGCGTTCAGGTCGATCTCGGTCGGAACGTAGTTTTGCGGGGTGTGCGCGGCGAGATTTTGATGCGGGCACCAAAGCGGCGGGTTTCGAAATGCCGCGGCCTGCAGAAACTCGCCTCCGACCGTTTCGTCTCCGCAGAGCAGCTCGAGCTGACCTCGCAGCTGCAGCCAGCTCGGCTCATTGCGCGATGACAGCAGCTGAACCGCCGATCGTGCCGCCTCCAGTGCCTCCGCAAATCGCCCCAACTCGAACAACGCACGCGCCTTGACGATGAATTTCCGCGACCGTTTTTGAAAGAAAGAATTACCGTCGCCATAGTCGCCGGCTCCGGTGCCCGCCTCGAACAGCGACCTGAAAGATTTCCTCGGCTGTACCGACAGCGCTGCATCACGATCGACATATTCGACCGCCTCTTCGTAGGCACCCACCTGATACAGCATTTCGATCGTCGTCGCGGCCAACGCGCGCGAGGGCGAAACCGCGAATCGATATTTGGGATCTTCACTGAGCCGCAGCAGGACCAGCGCGGCGAAGGCGCGCGGCAGCAAACGACCTCCCGGCAGTCCCGCCTTGACGGCCAGAACGATGCAAAAGAAAACCACGCGGGGCGGCAAATAGCGCATCCCGGTGCGAAGATATCGAACGATGGCGGGAATCCGCCTCTGCAGACGACGGCGGGCGGCGTTGAATATCATCTTTCGAAAGGCTCTTTATGCAGGTTACGCTAACATGCGGCGCCGACGACATAAATCGATGACATAACACGCCGAGATTCGAAGACCGTGGAACGATCGGGGCGCTAGGCCTGGGGGGGAACCGCGCCGGTCCGCTCGGTGATCAGCTGATAGTGCTCGATGCGCCGATGTTCGGCGAAATTGAACATCGCCGCTTTGTTGTAGCTGCTTATGTCAAGATTGCACTTTGCCGTAAAGACCTCGTCGCCTTTTGTGGTCGACTGGGCGACGACTTCGCCGGACGGGGCGACGATGCAGCTGCCGGCCAGTAGCTCGCTGCCTTCTTCGTTGCCAGCCTTGGCGATGCCGACGACCCACGTGCTGTTCTGGTAGGCGCCGGCCTGCATGCATAGATGGTTGTGGAAGTCGGCCAGATGATCGTAGACGGGCACCCACGGAAGATGGGTCGGCGTGTTGTAACCGAGCAGGATCAACTCGACGCTTTGCATTCCCATGACCCGGTATGTTTCCGGCCAGCGGCGGTCGTTGCAGATGCACATTCCGACATTGCCACCAAAGGCGCGCCACACCGGAAATCCCAGATCGCCGGGTTCGAAATAACGCTTCTCGAGATGCTGGAACGGATAGTGCGGACGATTGTCGCCGTGACCGGGCAGATGCACTTTGCGATACTTGCCGACGATCTCAGCGTTCTTGTCCACAAGGATCGCGGTGTTGTAGCGGTGCGCGATGCCATCGTGCTGCGTCAGCTCGGCGTATCCCAGATAGAAGCCGATCCCGAGCGCCTTTGCGGTTTCGAACAGCGGCCGTGTCGCCGGGCCGGGCATTTCCTGTTCAAAGAAGCTGTCGATCTCGGCTTCGTCTTCCATCCACCAGCGCGGGAAAAACGTGGTCAGCGCCAATTCGGGAAAGACCACGATGTCGCTGCCGCGCGACTTCGCCTCGCGCATCAGTTCCACCAGCCGCGACACCACCCGCTGTCGGGATTCGTCGCGGGCGATCGGTCCGGTTTGAGCCCCCGCTACGTTGATGAAGCGTTCCACGGCGCGCCCCTCCGGTTGCGGCTTACTCACGCCTTGGTCTGCGCCAGTTCGGGTATCCGGTGCTTGTTGATCTTCATCCAGACATGCTCGCCTGACGTGGTCCGGCCGTAGCGCGGCGGCCGCTCCGCGCCCGTGCAGGTCGGCAGGCACTCAATCACCGCGTCATAGTTGGGCTGGTGGAAAAACGCCATCGATAGCCGGCGGCTGCCGACCGCTTTGTCGCGCGGCGGGTTGACGACGCGGTGCAACGTCGAAACCCAGCGATCGTTAGTCCACTCGGCCATGAGGTCGCCGAGATTGACGATGAACGTCCCGGGCAGGGTCGGCACGTCGAGCCACGCGCCGTCCTTCTGTACCTGAAGGCCGCCCGGCGCATTGTCCGGCTTGAGGATCGTCAGGCTGCCGTAGTCGGTATGCGCGCCAGCGCGCAACTGGCCAGGCAGCGGCGGCTTTGACTGTTCGGGATAGTGCAGCACGCTGAAATTGGTGATGTGGCGGTCGACCTTGTCGTCGAAGAAATGTTTGTCCATGCCGAGACCGACGGCGAAGATGCGCATCAGGGTGGCGGCCACCCGCTCCATCTCGCGGTAGTACGCTTCCCACACCGGCCGAAACCCCGGAGGCTGTTCCGGCCACAGGTTGGGAGCAAAGAACTTTCCAGGCGCGGCGGCGCGGTGATAGCTGTCGTCGGTAGGATCGACGGGTCCGATCGAGAACAACTCCTTGAAGTCCGGCGGCAATTCTTCGTCCAGCGAGTAGGATAGCGCTTCGCTTCCCAGCGAGATGTAGCCGCGATAGCGATCCGGCGGCATTCGCAGCTTGAGCTTTTCCTCAACCGGCCGGTCGAAATAGGCGAACGACGTGCTGCGCATGTCTTCGATCAGGCTGTCCGGGACGCCGTGCCCGGAGATGATCAAAAACCCGAGCGAGGCGCAGGCCTCGTCAACCGCGGCGGCGACGCTCGCCTCACCCTTGGGAGTGCCGTCGAGGAACGGAGCGATGTCGATGACGGGAACGCTATCCATCCTTCAAACCCTTTCCGCCGAGTTTCATGCCGCGATGACGTCGGACGCCTTTCGCGAATCTTCAAGCAGTACGCCGGATTCCGCGTGCCAGCACAGCGTCTCGCGCTCGCCCACCTTGTACATGTAATCCTGGGCGTGGCGGTGCTGCTCGATATGAACGTACTGGCCCGGCGCCACCTCGAATACGTCGGTCTCAAGCGAGCCCAGGAATTCGCTGGCGACGTACTTGCCCTCGATGCGGTTCGCCATGTCGTCTTTTTCGCCGGTATTCATCAGGTCGGCCCGCACCGAGAACCAGACGTCCTTCCCGATCGGAACGTTCCGGAAACCCGACGGTACCCTGACGTACAGCAGCCGGCCTAGCGACTCGACGAATACGATCGAGCCGCTGCGCGACTTGATCCGGCCCTGGAACAGATTGTTGTTGCCGATGAATTCCGCGACGAATTTCGTCTGCGGGTTCTCATGCACCTCGCGCGAGGTACCGATCTGCTGGATGACGGCGTCGCTCATCACGATGACCTTGTCGGCGAGCGACATCGCCTCCTGCTGCGAATGGGTGACCATGATGAAGGTGATGTTGAGTTCGCGCTGAACCTTTTTCAGCTCGATCATCATCGCCTGCCGCAGGTTGAAATCCAGCGATCCCAGCGGTTCGTCGAGCAGCAGCACGGTCGGCCGGCTGATCAGCGCACGCGCGAGCGCGACGCGCTGCTGCTGGCCGCCGGAAAGATCGCGCGGCCGCCGGTTTGAAAAGACGGAGAGACTGACCATTTCGAGCATTTCCCAGACCCGCCGCTCCCGCGCGCTCTTTTCCATGCCCTTCATTTTCAGACTGAACTCGACGTTCTGGAACACCGTGCGATGGGGAAACAGCGCAAAGCTCTGGAACATCATCGAGGTGTCGCGGAGCGCCGGCGGCAGGTCGGTGACGTCCTTGTCGGAGATGAAAATCTTGCCGGCGGTCGCCTCTTCGAGGCCGCCGATCATGCGCAATGTCGTGGTCTTGCCGCAGCCGGACGGCCCGAGCATGGCGACGAATTCGCCGTGCTTGAGTTGTGCGTTGAAATCGATGACCGCGCGCGCTCCACCCGGATAGGTCTTTGAAACGTGCTCGAGGACGACGTCGAACTCGCTCATATTGCGGCCGGTTTAGCCCGCGGATTTCGCGACTGCGTTGATCATGGTCCAGACCGAGTCGAAAGGAACATTATCGAGCGCGCCTTCCTGGTTGAACTCGGACAGAAGCTTGATCGCCTGACGCAGGTCTTCGTTCTCGCCGGCATGTTCTCCAAGCCGCGTCAACGCCTCGGGGAACGGAACCTCGCGGGCCTTCTTGGTCCGCATGTGCTCCTGCACCAGCGCGTTGAGATGCTCGTAGGTCTGCTTGAGGGAGCTGCCATTGTACGGCCGCCCAAGCAAGCCCTGGATGCCATTGGCGCTCAAGCGCTGCCGCAGCCCCTCGGGAAGCGATTGCGCCAGGCCTTCGATCACTTCGCCGATCCCGAAACCTTGCGTGAACAGCCCGCGGATCGTGTCCATGGTGCCGTCTCCGCTGCCATACATCCGGATCTGGGCGCCGGACAGCGCCGAGCCCATCGCCTTGGCCTGATCGATGTGAACATCGCGTTCAGCCTCGATCCGCAACCGCGCGAGCTCAAGGAAGGTCGCGGCCTCGTTATATTTCTTGAGGGCCTCCGCCTTCGCCTCAAGTCCGGTCGCCTCGGCTTCGAGCAACGTTGCGAATTGGCGATGCGGAGTTGCTCGACCTCCATTTCCGCGCGGCCGCGCGCGCCCGCCTCGCGTTCGATGCCCTCGGCGCCGATCTTCTGCGCTTCGGTCGTGGCGCGGGCGCGGATGACCGTCGCCTCGGCTTCGAGATCGGCGGCGGCCTTGCGGGCCTCCGACTGGGTGATCATGTGCATGCGCATGACCTGCGCCTTGCTCTCTTCGTCGATGCGGCGGGCATCCGCGCTCTTGCCGGCCTCGATGACCTCAACCTGACGCGAGCGTTCGGCATCGGCCACGACGCGTACCAATTCAACCGTATGTTCGGCCTTCGCGCGCTCGGCGGTGCTGGCAAGTCGCTTGGTCTCGGCGATTTCCAGTTCGCGGGTCTTGGCAGCGACGGCGATCTCGCGATCGCGCTCGGCCTGCTCGCGGGCCAGATACCGGTCGATGTCGCTCCGCTCGCGTTCGCCCTCCTTCGCGATGAGCGCAATCTCGCGGCTCATCTCCTCGATTTGCGTTGCAAGGGTGCGGCGGATTTCGGCGGCTTCGCGCTGCTTCGTCTCTTCGATGATGGCGATTTCTTTCTGAATCTGCGCCGCTTCCAGCGCCTGCTGCTTGCGGATTTCCTCCTGCTCGACTTCCCAGCGCCGCTCCAGCACGAAACGCTGCTGCTCGCTCAATATCTGCGCCCGCTCGTCCGACACGGCCTTTTCCTGCTTGGCGGCGGCAATCGCCTCCTCCCGATCGACCTGCAGGATACCGAGCCGGGTTTCGAGGCTGCGCTTACGCAGCGAAAGGGCCGTCTCCTCGCTGACCTGGTGGCGCTGGTCGCGGGCTTTTTCCTCGGCCGCAGCGACAGCCGTGGCGCGCACAATCTCCGCCTCCTGGCGTTCACGTTCCTTGGCCGCGAGATCGATGGCCTTGTCGCGTTCAGCGCGTTCCCGGGCAAGGTTGCGGTTGATGTCGGCAATTTCCGCCTCACGCGCCTTGGCGATCAGCGCGATCTCGCGGTCGCGGCGCTCCTGCTCCAGCGCCAGCTCCTTTTGCACCTGCGCGATTTCACGGCGCTTGGCTTCGGCCGTGAAAGCGATGTCGCGCTCGGTGCGAAGCTGCTCGAGGGCTTTTTCGTTTTCGAGCTCCCGCTGTTCCACAGCCAGGCGCTGGTCGAGCACGAATGTCTGCTTCTCGCGCAATTGCTTGGCCTGCTCGTTGGCGATTTCCTTGTCCTGGCTGGCGCGGGCGACGGCTTCCTGACGCTCGATTTCCAGCAGTTCGAGCTGGGTGGTCAGGTCCTTGTTGCGGATCGCGACTGTGGTCTGTTTCTCGGTGGTGTGGACCTTGCGCCGGGCCTCGGAGGTGATCTCGGTGATGACCTTGAGACCCTCGGCGTCGAACACGTTGTCGGACCGGAAATATTCCTTGGTCGATTGCTCGAGCGCGACGATGGTCACTTCCTCGAGCATCAGGCCATTGGAGGCGAAGCTTTCGCTCACGTCGTTCTTGATTTCGCGGGCGAAGGCGTCGCGGTTTTCATGCAGTTGTTTGAGCGTCTTGGTGGCGGCGAAGCTGCGCAGCGCGCCGACGACTTTCGCTTCGAGCAGGTTGCGGACCTTCTCGGCATCGAACGTCTTTTCACCGAGCGTGCGGCTCGCGGTGAGCACCGCTTCCTCCGTGTGTCCAACATGCGCATAAAATTCGGCGTTCACGTCGACGCGGATGTTGTCGGCGGTCAGGATCGCCTGCTCGCGCGCCCGGCTGACGGCGAATTTGATCGTCTCCAGCGAGACCCATGTGATGTCGTGAAACACCGGCAGGACGATGGCGCCCTTGCCCAGGCAGACCTTGGTGCCCAGGAAGCCGGTGCGGATGAAGCCCATATTGGAGGGCGCGCGTTTGTAGATCCAGATCGAGATTATGTAGAAAATCGCAATCAGGATAATCGCGACGACCACGAGACTGATAATGACTTCAAGCATAGCCCACTCGTCCCATTTCTTGAAGTTCTTGCCCTGTTACTGTCCGCTACCGCTCATAGCGCATTCAAGCGGCGCGGGTCGAAGTATTTGACTTGCGCTCGCCGAAATCGAAAAGCTTCGGGGTTTTTCAATTCCGCCGCATGCTGTCGCGCAGTTCGTCGGTGGCGCGGCGATCCATGTCGAGATTGGGACCGCTCAGAACGACGCCATAGTCCTCGCGCGCCTTGGTTTCGGTCATCAGCTTCCGGGCGACGTCGTTGCGGGTCCGCATCGGATCGCGATCGAGCGGGTCGCCCCAGCCGCCGCCGCCGGCAGTGCGGAAAATTACCCGGTCGCCGGCGCGAACCCTGACGTTATCGCACTTTGACGGCAGCGGCTGGCGGCTGCCGTCCTTGCGGACCAGCCACTTCTCGGAGCACGCGCCGGGGCGACCGCCGAGGATGCCCCAGGGCTGGCTGGCGTGACGATCGTCGTGGATCGAGATGTCGCCTTCTTCGAGCATGAAGAAAATCTTCTCGACCCCGTTGCCGCCGCGATGCTTGCCGGCGCCGCCGGTGTCGATGAGACTGGTGTAGCCCTCGATGAGCAACGGATAGTAGGTTTCCAGATACTCGCTCGGGATGTTCTGGAACAGCGGCCACCAGGAATGTCCGTCCATGCCGTCGCCGACCGGACGACCTGGAATTCCGCCATAGAGAATTTCCATGAGCTGGAACGGCCGGCCGTCCTTGTCCACGCCCGAATAAAGGAAATGCGGGCTGGAGCCGTAACCGGCGGCGGTCGCCATTTCGGGTGCATTGTAGCTCAGCGCCCCGCCGAGCACGTCGAATTGCCGCGACAGCGCATGGGTGCGCGAGCCCAGTGCCGCGGGAAACTCGGGCTGCACCAGCGAACCTTTGGGCAGAGTGACGTGGATGAGGTCGTAAAAGCCGTCGTTGAACAGGATCTGGGGGTCGAACACCATGATCATGTAGACCCCGATGAACATCTTGAACATGCCTTCGTGCAGATAGAAGTTGATCGGCCCAGGCGCTTGCGGCGACGTACCGGTCCAATCGAAATACGCGTTGTCTCCTTCACGCCACACGGTCAGCTTCATTTTAAAGGGGCCGTTGCCGCGACCGTCGTCGTCGAGATAGTCCTCGAACGACTTCGGCTCCTCCGGCAGGTTCTGCACGATCAACTTGCGCATTGCGCGGTTGGTCCGATCAAGCAGCGCGTCGCAGGCTTGCTTGTACGTTTCACGGCCGAAACGATCGCAGATTTCGATCACACGCTTTTCGCCGGCACGGCAGCCGGCAATGATCGCCATGAGATCGCTGTAGTTCATCTCCGGCGTGCGCGTGTTGTTCATAATAAGGTCGAGCACCGGCTTGTTGAGTTCGCCGCGGTGATAGAGGAGGAGCGGCGGAATGCGGAGGCCCTCACCGAAGATCGAGGTCGCGTCGGTCGGCATGCTGCCCGGCACCCAACCGCCGACATCCATCATGTGGCCGAACATCGAGGTGAAGCCGACCAGTTCGCCCTCGTGGAATACCGGCACCAGCACCATCCAGTCGTTGACGTGGCTGATGGCGCCGCCGCATTTGTAGGGGTCGCTTTGCAGAATGACGTCGCCCGGCTCCAGGTCGAATTTTTGCTCCGCGAGCATTTCGTTGACGTAGGATCCGAACTGGCCGACGATCATCCGTCCCTTCGGGTCAGTGATCATCGGGAACTCGTCGTGCTGTTCGCGGATCACCGGCGACATCGCCGAGCGGAACAGCACGGCATCCATCTCATGACGGGCATTGCGCAGCGCGTTCTCGATGAGGTCGAGCGAGACCGTGTCGAGGCGGCGCCCTTCCCGCGGCCGCGCCGCCGGAACCTCGCTGCCGCGTAGGCCGCCGTTAGCGCGTTGTGCCGGCTGGCGCCCGCCGGCGGCGGGCTGTTCGGCGCGGCTTTCCAAAGCGGTGGCGTCACCGAACATCTCGGCACAGCCGCGCAGCGCCGTTTCCGTCGCCCGGCTCAGCGCCGCGCCTTCATCGCCGTTGGCGCGCGCCGAACCGAATTGCATCTTCGAAGCGCCGTCGATCGTCAGCTTGCAGAGCACGGTCACCGACCCGCGCTCGGTCTTATGCTCGACGACCTCGGACGACCAGCGCGACCCGAACCTGTGGTTGAGCATGGCGTAGAGATCGGAGGACTGCGCCGCCGCTTCGGAAGCCAGACTGGCGGACGCAAGGTCCGCGGACGTCGCCGGCCGATGGCTTGAACCTAGCAGCCCCAATTCCTTGGTCTGCGCCGAAAACACGCGGTCGAACTGCTGCTTGTTGGCCTTGAGCAAGTCGTCGAAGCTGACCGTGCTGCTCAAGGGGCTGTAATTCGCCATCACAATGTCTCCAGGCGCCTCAGGGCGCCTTATCGGGTCGGATCAGAACGTTCAGGTACTCGTCGACCTCGCCGGTATGGTTCGGGTGGATCACCGTCGTCGCATCCATCTGCACGATGATCGCCGGACCCCGCACACGGTTGCCGGCCCGCAGCTTGGTACGGTCATACACATTAACCGAAGAGAAGCTGCCGTCGAAATAGGCGCGATGCTGCTCGACAACCGCGGCGGCCGCGTCGGGCCCCTCTTTGTCGAATTTCGGCAAGCTGATCTTTTGCACCGCGCCGACGCCGACCGCGCGCAGATTGACCAGTTCTACCGGCTGGTCGAGCTTGAAGCCATAAATGCGCTCGTGGGCGAGGCCGAAGCGGCCCGCAAGGTCGGCGAGCGCTCCATTGCCGAGCCGGTCCGGATCGATTTCGAGCGAAAATTCGTAGCCCTGCCGGAAGTAGCGGACATCGGCTTCGTAATTCAGCCGCTGGCGAGACTCCTCGATGCCCTCCTCGCGCAGCCAAGCTCGCGCGTCACGGCCCAGCCGGGTAAGGATGTCGCCAATCTGGGTGGGCTCGGCGTCGTCGATCGTTCGCACGAAGGTTTGGGCGAATTCGTTCTTCACGTCCGAATAGAGAAAGCCGAGCGCCGACAGGACGCCGGGCGTTGGCGGCACGATGACCGGATAGCAACCGGCCAGCATGGCCATGGCGTTGCCGTGAAGCGGGCCGGCGCCGCCGAACGGCACGAGCGCAAAGTCGCGCGGATCGAGGCCCTTCTGAACGGTGACGAGGCGCAGCGCGCCGAACATGTTCTCGTTGACGATGTCGAGGATGCCTTGCGCCGCCTGATGCAGGTCGAGGCTCAGTGCACGGGCGATCTTCCCGACCGCCTCTTCGGCCGCTTTGGTGTCGAGCATCATCTTGCCGCCGAGAAGCTTCGGCGGCAATCGGCCCAGCACGACATTGGCGTCGGTCACCGTCGGCTGGTCGCCGCCCTTGCCGTAGCTGGCTGGACCCGGCACCGCGCCGGCGCTCTCCGGGCCGACGCGCAGCGCGCCGGTCATGGGCACGTGCGCGATCGAGCCGCCACCGGCGCCGACGCTGTGCACGTCCACCGACGGCACCTTGATGGGGTAATAGCCGATCGAGGTTTGCCGCGAGATGGTCGGCTTGCCGTCCTCGATCAACGAAACGTCGGTCGACGTGCCGCCCATGTCGAAGCCGAGGGCCTGCGGGTACCCCGCGAGCGACGCCGCGAACGCCGCGCCGGACACGCCGCCGGCGGGTCCGGACAGCATCGTGTGCACCGGCGACTGGCTGGCGCGTTCGACGCTCATCAAGCCGCCGTCGGAACGCACGATGTTGACGCTCGACTGGAATTGAACCTGGTGGAGCTTTTCCTCGAAGCCGTTCAGGTAGCGCCGCATGCTCGGCCGCACATAGGCGTTCATGACGGTGACCAGCGTGCGCTCGTACTCGCGGAATTCCGGCAGGATCTCCGACGACAGTGACACCGTCATTTCCGGTGCAATTTCCTCGACGATGGCTTTGATGCGCTGCTCGTGCTGCGGGTTCGCGTAGGAGTGCATCAACGAAACCGTGATGGCTTCCGCACCGCCCTCGACCAGTTCGCGCACCGCCTTGCGGGCCGACGCTTCGTCGAGCGGCGTGATGACGTCGCCGCGCGCGCTGACGCGCTCGCGAATGCCGCGGGTCAGCTCAAGATCGGCCAGCGGATCCGGCTTCTGCATGATGATCCAGCCAGCGAGAGGTCCCGGCGTCTGTGAGCGCGCGAGATGCAGAACCTGCTCGAAATTCTCGGTGACCAGGAGGCCGACTTTGGCGCCCTTTTCCTCCAGCACGATGTTGGTTGACACCGTCGTGCCATGCAGGAGCGTCGCGATATCGGAGGCTGCGACGCCCGTCTCTTCAATCAGCTGTTGAATTCCGTTGAGAATCCCCACCGACTGATCGCTGGGCGTCGACGGCGTCTTCAACAGCCGCATCGCGCCCGAACGCTCGTCGAATAGAAGCAGGTCCGTAAAAGTCCCGCCGACATCAATGCCGAGCCGGCTGCTCATATCGCCCCCTGCGCTGATCGTCTCGGCACGCCTGCCGCGCTAAAGCGTGCACCAATCCCTCTCGTCGTCACTTCCACAGGGTTCGCACCTTCGGGCACGTAAAAGAGCGCGTTCCACACGCCCATTTTAGCAGCAAATAAGTCCCGGAGGCCGGCATAGTCCCGGAGCGGCGCGCGGTTGTCAACTCATTCGCTGGCGCCCGCTGGCGTTGCAGAAACGCCGCTCCGACGCGAGGTTTTGACATCGCGCCGGAATGAATTACGATCTTTCCACGGGTCTCACACCTAGATGGCAAATATGGCGGACGATACCACAAAACAGCAGCAGTTCTGGATATGGGTCGTCGCGGTCGTCATCCTCCTTATCTTTCTTTATTTCTATCGCCCGTTCGAGACCTATCTGGTCGCGCACATTCCATTCATCCATTTCAGCAACGTCATATTCTGGTTCGCTTCCGTCGTCGGTATCGCCGCCTATGCTTTCGCCCATTGGCAGTCGTTCCGCACCGAGATTTTCCGCAATGTGACCGAACTTAACGTCGATACGCTGGTGTTCGACACGCTTCAGGCGGCGATCCTTGTCAGCGTCATCTTCTGCGCCGGCGCGACTTTGCAGGCGATCGAGGTCCTGAGCGAGTATTTCGTCAATCGCGGACCGATCTTCGACCCGGCCTTTGGCGAGAAGCTTCTCTCCATCGTGCTGCTGGTGATCCTGGCGGTGCTGTTCTACCTGCTGCATTACGTCGTGCGCGCGCTGCGCACCGGCTGGCGTCCGCGAAGCGCACCGCCGCGAGCCCGCTGAGACGGTTTCTACCGGCGGCTGTAATTTTTGGCCGGAACGGTTGCCTGGTTTACGCCGTGAGCGCTGCTTGCGGATTCACCAGATCGTTGAATACGGCGAGCGAGCGTTCGATGCGGGCCCGCTGCAGCCCGCGCACGATGAAGATCAGACGCGAACGCCGGTCCGCATCGGGCCACGCCTCCAGATGGCTCGGCGGGTGGACGATGTGTTGTACCCCGTTGATCAGGACGGGCGTCGGCACGCCGGCGACGTTCAGCAATCCCTTGAGGCGCAGTACGTCGGCGCCATGGCGATGCAGCAGCATGCTGGTCCAGACGCCGAACGCCGTCCAGTCGAGCGGCCGGTCGAAGATCACTGCGAACGAGCGAATGTCGGCGGTGTGATCCTGCGTGCCGTGGGTCTCCTCGGCCGTCCACTGGCTGGCCTCGCGGAATTTGCCTTCCGTGTCGTAGATATCGTCGGTCAGCAGCCGGTGAACGTCGCCAAGGACGTTGGTGGAATCCAGGATTTGCGCGGAAAGGTTGAATGTCCGCAACCGGGTGCGCAGCGCCGCAAGCGTCGCCTCGTCGGAAATATCCGCCTTCGTCACCACCAGCCGATCGGCCATCGACACCTGCCTGACCGCCTCGGCAAACTCGTCGAGCTGTGACGCGCCGTTGACGGCGTCTACGGTCGTGACGATCCCCGAAAGACGGAAATGATGGCGAAGGACGGCTTCCGACAGCAGCGTGTAGGCGATCGGCGCTGGATCGGCCAATCCGGACGTCTCGATCACGACGCGGCGGAAATACGGTACATCGCCCCGGGTCCGCCTGGACAGCAGGTCGCGCAGCGCTTTTTGCAGGTCGCCGCGCACCGCGCAGCACAGGCAGCCGTTTTCCATCAGCAGCGTGCTTTCGGCGACGCCTTGCAGCAGATGATGGTCGAGCCCGACCTCGCCGAACTCGTTGACGAGCACGGCGACATCGGACAATTGCGGCGAGCGCAGCAGGCGCTGCAGCAGCGTCGTCTTTCCGCTGCCGAGGAAGCCGGTGATGATGTTGACCGGCGTCAGATCGCTGTAGCTTCCCATCGCTTTCGTGCTCAGCGTGCGCTTTTGGCGAGCGCGCTCAGGTAGCCTTCATCGAGCGGATCGCAGCGCGCGTCCGCCGAGCCGTTCGGCGGCGCTCCAGATTTCGCCGACCGTAGCGACGATGGCCGTTCGTCCGGTCCGGCTGGTCAGCAGATAGGAATTGCCCGACCAGTCCTTGACCGAAACGCCTTGGTCCTTGAGCACGGCGTTGAGAATGCGGGTTCGCCCCTGGCGTTCCCGCAGCCGGGTTTGTGGCTCGGTCCGGCTGGCGAAGACCGCCGGGGCGCTACTGCTGTCGCTCCACTCGCCCGTGCCGCCGAGTACGCCGCACAAGCCGCACATGGCTGGCAGCCGTTGAGACTGCCCGCGCCGCTTCGGCGGGGGCAGTGTGTCGCGGATAACGGCGGCGGAAATCGTCGGCGATCTCGTCGAACGTGCAGAACCTCACGCCGGCATGCTTGGAGAGATAGTCGTAAATTCGCTCCAGCATCAACAGCACCTGCGGCCGGCCGGAGACGTCCGGATGAATGGTCATGGCGAAAACGGCGTAGTCGTACTCGCGATAGACCCAGTCGAACTGGTCGCACCACAAGCTCTTCGATATCGCGCGGCTTGATGAAGCCGTGGCTGTTCGGGGCGCTCTTGATGAACATCATCGGCGGCAGATCGTCGAGGTACCAGCTTCCCGGTATGTCGATCAGGTCGGTCTCCTCGCCGCGCACCAGGGGTTTCATCCACTCGCTCGGGTGCTTCGAATAGTCGATGAGCGTCCAGCTATCCCCTACCCGCACGTAGAACGGGTGGAAATCGTTGTTCATCAGGCTGTGGTCGTACTTGATGCCCTTGCGCAGCAGCAGTTCGTTGGTGACGGTCGAGAATTCCCACCACGGCGCGACATAGCCGCTGGGCCGCCGTCCGCTGAGGCGCTCGATCAGTTCGATGCACTTGTCCATGACCGCCTCTTCCTGCTCCGGCGTCATGGCAATGGGATTCTCGTGCGAGTAGCCGTGCATGCCGATCTCATGGCCGGCATCGACCACCATTTTGCACTGGGTCGGAAATGTCTCGATGGAGTGCCCGGGAATGAACCAACTGGTCGGAATGCCGAGGCGGTCGAACAGCTTCACCAGTCGCGGCACGCCGACTTCGCCGGCGAACAGGCCGCGGGAAATATCGCACGGCGAGTTCTCGCCGCCGTAGGAGCCGAGCCAGCCCGCGACCGCATCGACATCCACGCCGATGGCGCACAATATCTCCTTCTTTCCGCTCCCGCCGGCGCGCGGCGCCGAGCGCGCGCTTCGCGCCGCGTCTCCCCGCGGCGTCACGAGCGAACTCGGCTGATAGCGCGGTCCGGTGGCCGAACCGTAGCCGGCTCGGACTCCACTGAAAGGCGGACGGATGCGATTGTCGTCGGTCATGGATGCCCCACAGACGCAAGGGTTTGTTGAAAGAGTTTGTTGAACGATCCTCGTCCGTTCGGCCGGCGACGAGCGGACAAAACAACAGTCCCACGTTGCGCGCGTACCGGCAAGGGGCGCCGTCGCGGGCCGGGCGAAACACTGAGGCGGCAGCTGGTTCCCGAAGTCGTTGACAACCGGCCGGTGGCGACGCCATCCTTGATTGTTCGTAGAGGTCCGGAGGGCGACAATGAACGATTGGCAGCGCGATACGCGGGCCGATTACCAGCGCAAGGGCTTCGCGAGCCGGTCGGGTTACGGCCGCAATCCCGCGTTGGTGATCGTGGATTTCATCAACGGCTTTACCGATCCCACGACGCCGCTGGGCGGCGACTTCTCGTGGGAGATCAACGCCACGCGGGCGCTTCAGGAGGCGTTTCGCCGCGGCAAGCTGCCGATTTTCTACACCACCGTCGCCTATGCCGAAGACATGCACGACGCGGGCGTCTTTGCGAAGAAAGTGCCCTCGCTCGCGATCCTGCAGCAAGGCTCGCCGCTGATCGAAGTCGATCAAAGGATCAAACCGCTGCCGGGCGAGAAAGTGCTGACCAAGAAATACGCCAGCGCGTTCTTTGGCACCAGCCTCGACATCGATCTGCGCCTGCTCGGCGTCGACACCGTTTTTCTGGCCGGCTGCACCACGAGCGGTTGCATCCGGGCCTCGGCCGTCGACTCCCTGCAATACGGCTATCACACCATCGTCGTTCGCGAAGCGGTCGGTGATCGTGCCGCCGGACCGCACGAGGCGAACCTGTTCGATATCGACGCCAAGTATGGCGACGTGGTCGAGCTTGCGTCTGCGCTCGACTATCTCCGATCGTTCGCCGGGAGCGTCGATTTCGCGGCCAAGGCCCAGGATGACTTCGACCGCTGGTGGCCGCGCGCACAACGTGGATGAGGCGTCAGATGGCTGACCCACAGCGCCCCGAATTCTCGTCGGTGTTCGACGACATGCTGGTGCAGAACAAGAAGCGGCTTGATGACCTCTTTCGTGGCGGCCGCGGGCAAGCTGGCGAGCCGGTCCGCGCGCCTGCCGCGTCGACTGGCGTGGCCGGTAAAGGCCTGCCGGTTGCTGCCGCGCCCGCCATCCGCCTCGATCCGGATTCGGCCGCCGTGCGCCTGCTCAACGAACGCTTCGGCAGCGATTGGCGTTACGAGATTTCCGAGCAACGGCGTGCCGGCGACGAAGTGATCGTTCTGTGCAAGCTCGTTCTCGGCAGGGATGGCGCGGTCCGGACGCAGTTCGGACGCGCGAAAATCTCCGAGGGACCGGTTGGGGGCGTCAGCGGCGGCGTGCGCTTCAAGATCGGCAGCGACACGGCCGAATATGGCGAGCGCGAAGCATTTCGGCGCGCGGCCGAAGCTGCGCTGATGAACTGCGCGGGCCTTGCCTAGCCCTGCACTCCACGATGGCCGACGCGGCTAATGCGCCACGGATGTGCTGTATGACGTCTGTCGCGAGACGTCGCTCTTGTCGGCGTATTCACCGCACCAGTCGCTGCCGAAAGTGATCGGCCAGGCGCCGACGCCATTGTCACGGCGGCTCGGTGGAAAGCGGCGGCAATATCCGACGGCCTGCTCGGAATCCGGTTCGGCGCCTTCAGTCGGGTGGTAATGCCACCACCTGCAACCGGAGCAGACGACTTTGGTGGTAACGGTCATCGCGCCCTGTCCTCTCGATCAGTTTCTCAACGCTGTGCCGGCAAAGTCCTCATTCAACCACTAATGGTTTGTCTGTCTCAACTCCCGGACGAGCCGATCCGTCTGAGCGACGGTAGGATTGCGTCGGCTGCGGATGCCTGCGTTGACGTTAGGGGTTGCACGGACCCACCATTGCTGACAATCTTTTGTTGAAATCGCTATAACCAACGGCGTTGTGCGCCCGGGGTCTGGCACGGCGGCGCGAGGACTATCGGGGATTCATGGCGCGCGTTGGCGTCGATGTCGGCGGTACCAATACGGACCTCGTTCTCGAGGCCGATCACGGCGTTTTTGTCCATAAGGTCGCCAGTACGCCGCACGATCAGTCCGAGGGCGTGCTCAAGGGCCTGCGCGAGCTCTGCCAGATCTCCAGCGTCCGTCCCGACGACGTATCGCTGATCGTCCACGGGACGACGGTCGCGACCAACATCACCATCGAGCATAACGGCGCCGAGGTCGGGATGCTGACGTCGCGAAACTTCCGCGACATCCTCCATATCGGCCGGCACAAGCGGCCCTACAATTTCTCGCTGCACTTCGAAGTTCCCTGGCAGCAGCGGCCGTTGGTCAAAAGGCGAAACCGCATCGCGGTGACCGAGCGCATCCTGCCGCCGAGCGGGTCGATCGAAATTCCTCTCGCCGAGGCCGAAGTCGTCGAGGCGACGCGCCTTTTCAAACGACGCGGTATAAAATCCGTCGTCATCGGCTTTCTGTTCTCGTTTCTCAACGACACGCATGAGCGCCGCGCGGCGGAAATCGTCCGCGCCGAAATGCCGGACGCCTATATCTGCACCTCGTCCGAGGTCGCCAACGTGATCCGCGAGTACGAGCGTTTCTCGACCGCGGCGATGAACGCTTTCGTCGGACCGAAGACCTCGCTCTACCTCAACAACCTGCAAAACAAACTCAGCGAAAACGGCTTCCGCGCCAATTTGCGGGTCATCCAGTCCAATGGCGGCATCGCCACCGTCGAGACCTGCTCGCAGAGGGCCGTCGGCATCCTGATGTCGGGACCGGCGGGGGGCGTGATCGGCGGCCGGGCCGAGGGAATGCTGTGCGGGCGCTCGAACCTGATCACCGTCGATATCGGCGGTACGTCGGCCGACATCAGCACCATCCCCGACGGCCGCATCAAGATCATGAATGCGCGCGACTCCTACGTGAACGGCCATCCCATCCTGGTGCCGATGATCGATCTGGTCTCGATCGGCGCCGGTGGCGGATCGATCGCGTATATCGATTCCGCGGGCGGCTTCCATGTCGGGCCCCGTTCGGCGGGAGCCGAGCCGGGCCCGGCCTGTTACGGCAAGGGCGGCGAAGAACCCACCGTCACCGACGCGCAGGTCGTGCTCGGCCGCCTCGACGTCGACAAGATGCTGGGCGGCGATCTGCCGCTCAACGCCGACTTCGCCCACAAGGCCGTCGAGACCAAAGTGGCGAAGCCGCTCGGGCTGTCGATAACCGACGCGGCGCTCGGCATCATCAAGGTCATCAATTCGAATATGGCGCTGGCGATCCGCTCCAACTCGGTCGCGCGCGGCATCGATCCGCGCGAATTTGCGCTGGTGCCGTTCGGCGGCGCCGGCCCCCTGCACGGCGTGGCGTTGGCCGAAGCGATCTCGGCGAAAGAGATCATCGTGCCGGTCGCTCCGGGCATTACCGCGGCAATGGGTCTCCTGCAGACCGACATGCAATACGAGCATGCGCGGTCCCTGATCGTGTCGCTGAAGCACGCCGATCAGGCCGCCGTCGAGCGCATCAACTCCGTTGTCGACGAGATGGTCGAGCGCTGCCGGCGCGATCTGGAAAAAGACGGCGTGACGCCGGAGCGGCAGAAATTTCAAAAGCTGGCCGAGTGCCGCTACCACGGCCAGGGATTCGAGCTGCGGGCGCAACTGCCCGCCGGAAAGGTGACGGCGGCGAATTTGGCCGAAGTGGTGGCGGGTTTTCATCACCAGCACCGGCTCGACTATGGCTATCACTTCGAAGACGGCGAGGTGGAACTCATAACGGTCCGTGTCATCGGGCGCGAAGAAGTTCTGCCCCTCAAGGTGGCGCCGATCGACAAGGCTTCGGGTCAGAACATTGCGGACGCGCTGCTTTACAGCCGCAAGACCACGTTCGACGACGGCAAGACCGTCGAGACGCCGCGTTATGATCGCGGCCGCCTCAAGGCCGGCCATCGCATCGCCGGCCCGGCGATCCTGATCCAGCACAATTCGACGACGCTCCTGCCGCCCGGCTACGTCGCCGAGGTGGCCGAGTTCGGCAACCTCCACATCCGTCGCGGCAGCTGAAAGCGAGCGCCATGGCCCGGGAACCGATCGACCCGATCACGCTGCAGGTCATCAACGGCGCCTTGCAGACGATTGCCGAAGAGATGGGGCATATCCTCTACCGGATGTCCTTCTCTTCCATCATCCGTGAATCGCAGGATCTCGGCGCGGGACTGTTCGATACCGACTTCAACACCCTGTGCGAGTCGGAATCGACACCGCTCCACATCGGCTCCCTCCCCGCCTATCTGGCTGGCGTCCGCGACACCCTGCAGGACGGCGAGTGGCATGATGGCGACCTCGTCATCCACAATCATCCCTATCACGGCTCCAGCCATTCGCCCGATATCGCGGTCATCGTGCCGGTCTTCCACGAAGGCACCCTGGTCGGCTATTCGGCGAACACGGCGCATCACCTCGACATCGGCGCGGCGACGCCAGGACTGATCATCGACATCCCGGACGTTTTCGCCGAGGGGATGCTGTTTGCCGGCACCAAGCTCTACGATCGCGGCAAACGAAACGAGGCGGTGTGGAATTTCATCGGCCGCAATAGCCGCGCCGCGCGGCAATTGCAGGACGATCTCGACGCCCAGATCGCGTCGGCGCGGCTCGGCGCCAGACGGTTCGTCGAACTCATGGATCGCTACGGGCGGCAGCTTGTTCTCGACGCCACTCAGCAATTGATGGATTACACCGAGCGCGTGCTGCGGCAGCGCATTGCCGCCATTCCTGACGGCGAATACCGGGCCGAGGGTTTCCTCGATGACGACGGCAAGAACCGCGATGTCCGCCTGCCGATCAAGGTGTGCGTCCGCGTCCAGGGCGACGGCATCGAAATCGACCTTACGGGATCGTCCAAGCAGGTCGAAACCGCGTTCAACGTGCCGTTCGAAGGCTCGACCAAGGTCGCCTGCTTCTGCGCCATCCGTTCATTGCTGCTCGATGCGGTGACCTTCGACGTGAAGGTGCCCTCGAACCAGGGTTCGTTCCGGCCGGTGAAAGTCACTGCGCCCAAGGGGTCGATCTATAATCCGATCTATCCTGCCGCCGCCGAGGCGCGCTTTGCGCAGATCAACCGGGTGATCGATCTGATCTACAAGGCGCTGGCGCCGGTATTGCCGAATGACATCATCGCCGGCAGCTCAGCCAGCCTGTCGTTCTGCTCCTATGCCGGAATCCGGCCCTCGGGCGATTATTGGGTCTTCCTCGAGGTCAACGAGGGCTCGTACGGCGGCCGTCCGCGCTCCGACGGCCCGGACAGCATCGACAGCCTGATGGCGAATACGCGCAATAATCCGATCGAAGATCTGGCGATGCACCTGCCGATGATCTGCGATCGCTACGAGTTGCGCGACGACGTGCTGCCAGGCGCTGGCCGCTTCCGCGGCGGCTTCGGGGTCGTCAAGGCGCAACGCGTGCTGACCGATGCCTTCATCACCCACGAGAACGAACGGCACCATGACGTGCCGTGGGGGATTTTCGGCGGCGATCCCGGACAGGTCGGCAAGGTGGACATCTACAACGTCGCGCGCCCGGACGACGTCAAGCACATGCCGGCGAAGTTCTCCGGCCTCCGCGTCGCCGCAGGCGACGTTCATGTATTCTACGGACCCTGCGGCGGCGGCTATGGCGATCCGCTGGAGCGGCCGGCCGAAAAGGTGCTGGACGACGTGCTCGACGGCTTCTGCACGGTTGAACACGCGCGCGCCGCCTATGGCGTCGTCGTCGATGCCGTTGCCGAAACGGTCGATGAGGCGGCGACGAAGGCTCTGCGGCAGCGCATGCGCGCCGCCCCGCGATCAAAGGCAGCCACGCCGGCCGCCCCGACCGCGCAGGCGCCCACCAGCGCGGCCCAGGCCCCTGCTCCGCGGCCGCGCACGACGCCCGCGCCCCAGCATGCCGGAAACGGCGCAAAGCCCGCCAGCCGGCCGTTGCCGCCGGCGGCCTTGTCTCTGCCGCTCCCGGCCGCCCCGACCAACGGTCACGATCGCGAGCTGGCGGAAGCGCTGCGCGAATTGCGCAGCAGTTACGGCAACGCCTGGAGTTTCGAAATCCTGCGTCACTCCACGTACGGCAATACGGTTGAGGTCGTCGGGCAATTGCGGGCCAACGGAATAACCGTGCGCGAAACCGCCACGGCGGCCGGAGGAAGCGACCGCTCGCTCGGCGAGATGCTCGAACGGACGGCCAATGACAGCCTCCGCAAGTGCGTCGAAACGCTTGCGCGCAAGGCGGGTTAGGCGGCGTCGGAAGGATCGGATCGCCCTTGGAACAGAGAGCAACAATCTTCGTCGAGGCGATGATCGTCTTCGCCGTTATCGGCGTGCTGGCGTTCCTGATCGGCCTGATCGTGCGTGCGCCGCAGAGACGTCAAGCGGCCGCAGGCAGCGCCGTCGCGTCGGAGCATTCGCCGCGGTGGTACGAATTCACGCTCGCGCTCATTCTGCTCGCGGCGATCGCGGCGTTCGCCATCTGGCTCATTTCCAGCGGCACGCATTGGGTGTGGGGCGAAACGATCGAGGATTGGCGCGCCGACACCCGCACCATCGTTTTCGCGGCGGTCATGGTCGCGCTCGCGGTGATCGGGCTGGTCGTATCCCTCATCTATGCGCTGGTACAGTCGTCGCAGAGCTCGACTGCTCTTCCCGCGGCGCGCCGGACACTGGACGTATCGGCGGCAGTGGAAACCGCGCCCACGGCAGCCGCAGCGCCTCCCGCGCCTTCGCCAGCGCGAATTCTTGGCCTGCTCGGCCTGGCGGTGGCAGTCCTGCTGTTGTGCTGGATCGGCCTTACACCGGCCGGACAGTTTGGGCTGCTGGCGCAACTCATCTATCCGGCGAGCTTCGCCGTCGTCCTCGTCCTGCTGTTCGACAAGGCGACCCGCACCTGGAGCGTGAAAGGCGCCGCCGAGTCGGTAAGCGAGTGGCTGCTGTGCGATCTCCTGGCTTTTCTCCTTGTCATCTCGTTTCTCAACCTGCGCTCCGCGGGCGCCAAGCCGGAAGCCTATACCGGCAGTTTCTGGGATATTCTCAACTTGGTGCTGTTCTTCGCTGCATTCTGGGCGCTCGACCGCACCGCCGCCCGCAGCCGCTTTCTCGTCGGCTATGGATACCTGGTGGTTCTGCCGATGATGCTGCTGATTCTTCAGGCCCTCCAGGGTGCCGCAGCCGCAGCGTCATGGTGGGCGACGATGTGGCCTTTCCTGATCCTGGCCGGCGTATTCTTCGTACTTGAAGCTGTGACGCTCGTTTCGTCCGGCGACGACCGGCGGACGTTGCCGGCCGTCAAGGATGCGCTGTTCGTGCTGCTCTATGCCGTCCTGCTGATTGTTGCCGCGAAGTCGGCTTGAGCGGGAGTTGTGGGCGTGGCCCGCGGGCGCACGCCCCTTGCCGTTGACGACGTGACGTGTTGAACTTGGGCCTTCATCACGCGGTGGGCCGGGACATCCGCGAATAACGAGGGGCGTTGTCAAAATGTCGGGGTGGCGGCTGTTCTGGGCGCTGGCGGGTTATGTGGCCTTCATCGTCATTTTGATTTTTTTGTATTTCTACAAGCCTTTCGAAGATTTCTTCACGCTCGTCATCAACGGTCTCGGCTACGACAACGCGATGTTCTGGGTCGTGTTGATCGCCGCCATCGTCGGATTTTGCGGCTATCACTGGCGCGCCTATCGCCTCTATATCGTGCAACGGCACAGCGTCGACGGCATGGTGCTGGCGTCGCTACGCGGCTCAGCCTTCATCGCGGTGCTGTTCTGTGCCGGCGCGGCGGCGCAATCGTTGCTCATTCTCTGCGTCTACCTGTTGCAGAGCGACTATTCGCTCGGCGCCGAGTTCGGCCACCGCCTCGCCGCCGTCGTGGCGATGGTGATCCTGACGGTGGTGTTTTGCCTGATCTACTGGGTGCTCAAAGTGATCCGACAGGCGTCCGGCGCTAGCGGGAGCGCCGATACAGGATCGTATAAATTACAATAAACAGCCCGATCATCAGCAGCGAGAATATGGTCGACGCGGTGCCGAGCGCGAAGATGGTCGGCTGAACGCGTTGCGTCATCGAGGCGTTGATGTCGAGCGGCAGCGTATTTTGTCCGCCCGACAGCAGCGTGGTGCGGGCAAACTCGTCGTATGACAGCGTGAAGCCGAAAAGTCCGGCCGCGACGATGCCCGGCGTAATCAGCGGCAGCGTGATTTCCTTGAACACCGTCCACTCGTCGGCGCCCATGTCGCGTGCGGCTTCTTCCAGCCGGGCGTCGAAGCGGTTGAACACCGCCATCATCACCAGGAAGCCGAACGGCAGCGTCCAGACCACATGGACGCCGAGGCCCGAATACCACCAGCTGGGCGGGATGCCGATCTGGCGCAACAGCGAGGCCAGTCCGAGACTGAGCAATACGCCCGGCACCATCAGCCCGGCCATGACCGCATAGAACAGCACGCCGGAGCCGCGGAATTTCTTGCGGAAGGCCATCGCCAGCATGGTCGAGAATAGGGCCGTAATGATCATGACGACGACGGCGAGGATGAGCGAGCGCACCAGCGAGCTCTTCAGATCGCCGACCGTCGACGGTCCGGTCAGCTTCTCCCACCAGAAGAAGCTCAAGCCGCGCATCGGGAACGTCACGCCGCCGCGCGGCCCCTGGAAGGACAGCGTGAACATGGCGAACATCGGCCCGTACACGAAGATCAGAAAGATGACGTAGTAGACGCTGAAGCCCACCTTGACGCGGGCCTTGCGGCGCCGTTCCGGCGTCGAACGCGCCACCGCTACAGCTCCTTCCGGATATCGACCAGCCGCAGGATGATGACGACGCCGATCATCATTGCCAGCATCAGCATGAAGGCGTTCACCGCCGCGAACGGATAGTTGGCGATGGCGTAGTAGTTCAGGATGACCGTGCCGGTGGTCGAGGTCTTGCCGCCATAGACCACGACGGCAGTGGCGAATTCGCCCATCACCATGACGAAGATGAAGATCATGCCGATGGCGACGCCCGGCAGCGACAGCGGCGCGATGATCTCGCGGAAGATCTGGAATGGCGTCGCGCCCATGTCGCGCGCCGCCTCAAGGAGCGTGCGGTCGATTTTCGCCAGCGAGAAGAAAATCGGTCCCACCGCCAGCACCACGTAAAGCTGGACCAGCGCCATCGTGTAGCTGAATTCGGAGTAGAGAAAGAAGCTGACCGGCTCGTCGATGGCGCCGATATCGAGGAGGAATTCGTTGATCAGCCCGTGCCGGCCGAGCATCGGCAGCCAGGCCACGGCGCGAATGAGATAACTGGTCCAGAACGGCACCATGGCGAGGAGAAACAGCGCCAACTGCCATTTGAAATCCTCGACCTGCATCGACAGGAAATAGGCGAGCGGATAAGCGAGGATCAGGCAAATCGCCATGACCGTGATGGTGAAGCGAAACGTGGTCCACAAGGTGCGGATGAAGACCGACGGAGTAAGAAATTCAGGCTTGTTCGGATCAAAAAATCCTTCGGAGACGAAGAAGTCGCGGTAATGATCGAGGGTGAAGGCGGGCACCATGCCGTGACCGGTCGTCTTCCAGAAGCTGAAGATGAAAATGGAAATCAGCGGCAGGAAGAGAAAGGCCGCGAGCCATATTGTGGCCGGCGCGATAAGGATAGGCACCGGAAAGCCCGGCTCGCGCGAGTATTTGCGCGTAGCGTCGTCGCGCACGACCGGCGCCCCGCCGATCAGGCCGCGCGGCGGCGGTTCGACGTGGGTTATTTTTGTGTAGCTCTCGACCGTCGTCACGTGTCAACCACGCTCAAACGCATAACCGCCGGCCTTTCGTGGCCGGCGGTATTGCTTTTTCAACGTCAAACCGGTCCTCGATGCCTAGGCGGTGAGGAACTCGGTCCACCGCTTAACGAGATAGTCGTTCTCGTCCATCAGCGAATTCCAGACGTTGATCTTGGAGTAGCGGTTCCAGTACGAGCCGCCCGAGCGAACGTCGCCCTTCTTGATGATGACGGTGCCGAACGGATCGGCGAGATCCTTCGCCGCCGGCTTGCCATCGTACCAATAATCCCATTCCACGGGCTCGAGGTACTTCTTCGCGTTGTCGGGGATCGAGTGATAGTAGCCCTGACGCGCGACGAAGGCGCCGGCCCAGCCGTCGAGCCACCAGTTGATGTACTCGTAGGCCTGGTCGAGCTGCTTGCCCTTGACCTTGGCGGAGATGGCCAGCCCGCCGTGCCAGCCGCGCATGCCTTCCTTTGGGAAGGCATAGACGCACGGCACGCCTTCGGCCTGGATCGCGGCAACGGCCGGCGACCACATGCTTTCCAGGGCCACTTCGCCGTTGACCATCAGGTTGACCGACTGTCCGAAGTTCTCCCAGAAGGCGCGGAAGTGGCCGGCCTTCTTGAGCGGGATCAGATAGTCGATCAGGAAGTCGATCTCGGCCTTGGTCATATTGCCTTTGTCGACGAACTTCTTGAGGCCCAGCGCTTCGATCGCCAGCGCCGCGTCCATCACGCCGATCTGCGGTACGTTGAGCAGCGCGACCTTGCCCTTGAAGTCCTTGTTCAGGAGTTCGCCCCAGCTTTCGATCGGCCGCCCGGTTGCCTTCGGGTTGTATCCGAGCGAGTCGGCATTGTGCCAAGCCGGCACCATGCTGATGTATTGCGACGGCCCCTTGGTCTTGTTGCCGTTCTCGTCGATCCAGAGAAACTTGAAAGGCGCGTCACCCTGGCCTTCGCTCAACTCCGGGGTCAGCTTTCCGGTCTTGGTAAGGTTCGTGACCTTGTCCCATTCCTTGAGCTTCTTGGTGTCGATCGGCTGCCACACCTTTGGCGGGCAGCATCACGTCCATGTCGTTGTAGTAGCCTTCGGCGATTTCGTACTGGTCGTTCTGGTTCAGCATCTTGCTGAACATGTCACCATAGCCCATGGCCTGGCCGGTGATCGTGAACCCGAGATCTTTCGACGCCTTACCCTGAATTTCGTTGATCTCGCTGACGCCGAGACCAATGCTTCGCAGTCCGCCCTCGGCGGACGCCGGTCGCGAGAACCCTGCACCTGCCAGTGCGCCAGTGGCGACGCCGGCAGCGGTCGCCTTCATGAACGATCTACGCGAGAACTTTCCTTGCACACTTTGTCCAGGGCTTTTCCGCGCCATACCCGCCTCCATTGTTTGAAGAAGCCATTTACAGCTTTGATTATTGAAGCCCGGTCGGCGGTCAGCCAAAGCTCTTGTGCGCCGCTCCAATTTGCGAATGATACATTAGTGCCGAGACCTGTCAAACCGCACGGAGAGCGCAAAAGTGAGCGTATTGATCAAGAACGGGCGTATCGTAACTGCGGTAGACGACTACCATGCGGACATCTTTGTTAACGGCTCGACGGTGGCCCTGATCGGCAAGGATCTGGTGATCGACGCCGACACGCAGATCGACGCGACCGGCAAACTGGTGATACCGGGCGGGATCGACCCACACACGCATCTTGAATTGCCATTCGGCGGCACAACCACGTCTGATACGTTCGAAAGCGGCACCCGCGCGGCCGCCCACGGCGGCACGACCTGCATCATCGACTTTGCTGTGCAGACCCGTGGCACTTCGACGCTCAAGGCCCTCGACGACTGGCATGCCAAGGCCGAAGGCACGACCGCGGTCGACTACGCCTTTCACATGATCGTCACCGACATGCCGCAGGAGCGTATCGGCGAGATGCGCAGCCTCGCCGACAACGGCATCACCAGCTACAAGCTGTTCATGGCCTATCCCGGCGCGCTGCTGTCCGACGACGGCACGATTTTTCGCGCCATGCGCAAGGCCGGCGAGGACGGCACGCTCGTCTGCATGCATGCCGAAAACGGCATCGTCATCGACGAACTGGTCAAGATCGCGCTTTCGCAGGGGCACGTCGAACCGAAATATCATGCCCTGACCCGGCCGACGCGCCTGGAGGCGGAAGGCGTGCATCGCGCACTGGCGATTGCCGAAGTGGCGCGCGCGCCGGTCTACATCGTGCACCTGAGCAGCTACGACGCGCTGCACGAGTTGCGGCTGGCGCAGGCGCGCGGCGTCATGGCGCATGCCGAGACGTGTCCGCAATATCTGCTGCTTGATGTCGACCGCTACGACGAGCCGGGCTTCGACGGCGCCAAATACGTGCTGACCCCGCCGCTGCGCGAGAAATGGAATCACGACGAGCTTTGGGGCGGGCTGCGGTCGCACGCCCTCGACGTGATCTCGACCGACCATTGCCCGTTCTGCCTCAAGGAGCAAAAAGAACTCGGCCGCAACGATTTCAGCAAGATTCCGAACGGAGGCCCGGGGATCGAGAGCCGCATGAGCCTGATTTATCACTACGGCGTGACACAGGGTCACATCTCGCTCAATCGCTTCGTCGAGCTGACCTCGACCGCGCCGGCCAAGATCTTCGGGCTGTTTCCGAAGAAAGGCACGATCGCCGTCGGCAGCGACGCCGATATCGTGATTTTCGATCCGGCCCGCGAAGAAACCATCAGCGCTTTCAACAGCGCCACCCATCACATGAATATCGACTACAGCGCCTACGAAGGCTTCAAGGTGAAGGGTTTCACCGAAACCGTCATTTCGCGCGGCAAGGTCGTGATCGACAAAGGCAACTACGTCGGCCGCGCCGGCGACGGCGCCTTCGTCAAACGGCAGCGCTTATGGCGGCCAGTATGCCAACACCCACGCCAATATGGCGCGCGACGTACTGACGCCGCGCGCCAGCCTTGGCTCGCCGGGGCGGCGCGTATCCTGAAAGACGCTAAAGCGGCGGTCGCGCCGCACTTCCCCCTGCCCCGGCCTCGTAGGCGGCGCCGACCCGAAACAGCAAGTCTTCGGCAAACGGACGGCCGATGAGCTGCATGGCGAGCGGCAGGCCGTTGCGGGAGAAACCGACAGGCACCACCAATCCGGGCAGGCTGAAAAAATTCAGCGGTCGCGTGCAGGCGACGATGTCGGCAAGCACCTTCGCCATCGTAGCCGAGGCGCCGACATCGGTCGCGGCCGCCGTCGGCACCTGGCGCTTGAGCACAGGGACATGCAGCACGTCGCATCTCGTGAATGTTTCAGCGAGGAATTCGTCGAGCAGTCGCGAGCGCGCCTGCATGGTCTGCAGATAGAGCGGCGCGGAAATCCCAAGACCCACCAGCAGCCGGGCACGCGTCTGCTTGGCGTAGTCGTCCGGGCGCTCCTGCAGCCACGGCAGGTGTAACGCTGCGGCTTCGGGTGACAGGATCGCGGCGGCGAGATCGTTGACGGCGCTGTGATCGCCGATCGGCACGTCGGCGATCTTGGCGCCGCGGGCTTCGAGGACCGCGCGGCTGGCCGCGAGAGCCGCGGCGGTCTCCTCATCCACGCCCTCGTAGTAATAGCGGTCCGGCACGCCGACCGTTATTCCCGCGAGCGAGCCCGGCAGGATCGCGTCGTCGAGGCCCCGTTCATAGTCCGGAGCGGCGTGGCGGCTCGACATGCCGTCGCGCTCGTCGCCTCCCGCCATCACCGACAAGAGCCGCGCGCAGTCTCCGACGGTGCGGGCGAGCACGCCGATGCAATCGAAGGAATGCGACAATGGCATCGTGCCGTACCGGCTGACACGGCCGAACGTCGGCTTGATGCCGACGACGCCGCACGCCGCGGCCGGCAGCCGGACCGAGCCGCCGGTATCGGAACCGAGCGCGCCAAAGGCGAGGCCTGCGGCCACCGCTGCGCCTGAGCCGGATGACGAGCCGCCGGTGATGTAATCGGGATTCCAGGGATTTCGGCAGCGGCCATAGTGTTCGTTATGGCCCGTTGGGCCGAGCGCAAATTCGGCCATGTTCAGACGGCCAAGCTCGACGCTGCCCGCCGCATCGAAGCGCGTGAGCACGGTCGCCGTATGATCGGGGACGAAATCGGCGCGGATTTTCGAGCCGCATGTGCAAACGTTCGCCCGCGCGGTAGAACATGTCCTTGTGCGCAAGCGGTACGCCATGCAGCGGCCCGATCGCCTGCCCGGCTTTGACAGCCCGATCCGCCGCCCGGGCCTGCTCGCGCGCGGCATCCGCAGTCACGCGAATGAAGCAATTCAATACCGGCTGGAGCCGCGCGATGCGATCGAGGCACGCTTCGACCAGCGCCTCGGACCGCAACCGGCCTTGCGCGATCGCGGCGGCAGCCTCGCGCAGCGTGAACGCCGTCGGATCGTTCACTTGCCGATCCCCTTGACCGCGCCGGTTTCGAGAAGGCGAAAGAAACGCTCGGCGGTCTCGTCGAACGGCAGCGATTGTAAAAGCGTCGTAGCCGCGGTTTCGATGCGCAAGAGCGAACGGCCCACGGCCTCGGCGTCTTCGGGTGTGACCTTCACGCCGGTCGCGGCCAGAACCTCTTCCAGAGCCGCCTTGCCGATACTCCAGCGCATTCCCGCGCTCATGCCGGTATTCTCCGCCGCAAGGGAAGTGTACACAATTTTCAACGCCTAGCACATTCGCCGCGTTACTCGGGCGGCGCTGTCGCAGCGGATATCGTGGAGCGTCCTTCAAATGAGCAAACGAGAGCGACCCAATCTCCGTCCGCGGCTGGCGAAGAAGGAGCTGCTTGTCGCGCCCGGCGTATTCGACGGGATTTCCGCGCGGATCGCCGACCAGATGGGTTTTGAAGCCCTCTACATGACCGGCTACGGCACGGTGGCGTCGCATCTCGGATTGCCCGACGCCGGCATCGCCACATTCAGCGACATGGTCGGCCGCGTTTCGGTCATCGCCAATGGCACGACGACCCCGCTGATCGCCGACGGCGATACCGGTTACGGCGGCCTGCTCAACGTCCAGTACACGGTGCGCGGCTACGAGGCGGCCGGCGCAATCGCCATCCAGCTCGAGGACCAGGAGTTTCCCAAGAAGTGCGGCCACATGCTGGGCCGCCGCGTGGTGCCGATCGAGGACATGGTCGATAAGATCAAGGTTGCGGTCGCAAGCCGTGACGACAAGAATTTCCTTATCATCGCACGCACCGACGCGAGGACGACGCTCGGGCTCGACGAAGCGCTGCGCCGTGCCGACGCTTATGCCAAGGCCGGCGCCGATATTCTGTTCGTCGAAAGCCCCGAGAGCATCGAGGAGATGCGCACCATCGGCCGGACCTTCGATCGTCCGCTGGTGGCCAACATGGTCGAAGGCGGCCGTACGCCGGTCGCGGATCGGATGACGCTGGAGGAACTCGGCTACTCGATCGCGATCTATCCCGCCTTCGGATTTCTGGCCATGGGCGATGCTCTACGAAGCGCTTACGGTTACCTGAAGGACCACGGCTCGAGCGTCGGCGCCAACGTCCCGCTCTACAAGTTCAGCGAGTTCAGCGAACTGATGGGTTTCGGCGCGGTCGCAAAGTTCGACGAAACCTACCGGAAGTAGCGCCGCGCCGGCGGGACTTTTCAGGGCGCGGCAGGCGACGCGTTGCGCCACATCTGCTGTTGCGCCAGTTGGTTGAGACCGCCGTTGCATGTCCACGCCACGAGCTTGACCGCCCTGCACGATTTGCTTGCGATCTACTGCCAGCGGAACGCGGCCGCGAAGGTTGACCGGAACGACCAGAACCCGGTGGATTTCCACCCCCTCGGGTCGCAACGCGTCGCCTGCCGCGAATGCTCCTGGAAGGCCAACGGAAATGAGGCTTCCGGCTGTCAGGGCCGCCAGCACAAGACCGACATTTAGAGCTGCAGGCGGCATGGGAAACAGCGTTCTGTTTGGATGCCGGCATTGACCTTTCGTGAAAAGATACGCTTCCAAACCATTCCGGATGCTTAACAAATACCGCCGATAAATCATCGGCGCGCGCAACACTGACCGCAGGCGGGGCGGGCAGCGGCCGATTGGATTTAAGGATTAGCCGTCAGGCCGGGATGAGCCGGAAGTGTTCCCACTCCGTGGGCGTGCCTTTCAGCACCGCCGTCCAGCCGCCCTTGGTGCCGTTTCCACCCGGATGGAGACGGCGACCGGCGAAAGCGAATTCGGCGCCGCTGGCCGCGAAGGGAAACGGCGAAAGCGAGTAGACCCCCTCGCCCGCCGGCTGGATGGTCACCGCGGTGTCATCTACTGCGTTGAGCGGCACGTGTGCGAACGTCTGCGGCCCGCGTTCGTCGCGATGGACCCTGTTGAAATAGAGCGCCAGCGTATCGATGAACTGCAACTGCTTGTAGTTCTGAAACAACTTCTTCTCGTCGAGCCGTTCCGCCAGCCTCGGATCGTGGCCGATCACTTCCTTGAGGCGTTTCTGCCGCGCGAGTTCGCCGTCGAGCATGCGCTCGGCGAGCGGCCGATCCGCCTCGGGAAATTTCTTGATCAAGACATGATCGGAAAGCCCATAGCGGCCGTTATAGAGGCCCCAGCTATGCATGCTCGACATCAGGCCGCAGAACTCATGCTGCCGTTCGTTGAAATCCGGCGACAGGCGGCTGGTGACCGTAATGTATTCGGCCGGCGTCTCGATGAGATTGTACGGCAGCCCGGTTTTGGCGTCGGTGACCGGATCGCGATCGAACTCCGCCCAGCCGGCGTCGTGATGCGCGATGATGTAGACCATCAATTCCAGCGGAGCGAGCGACTCGAACGCATCGTTGCCGAAGGCGCGCGCGAACTGCCCGCACAGCGCGGTGTGTTCGTACATCATGATCGCCAAGCGAGGCGTACCGGCGGGCGCTGTCTGAATGATCATGGCTTTGTGCCACTGTAGCGGCTTTCACCGGAGCATTCACTATTTTTTCGGCCGGCGATATGGTGCGGCGGCAAGGCGGTGGCGGACTTTCCTGATGGCGGTGGCAAGCGAAGGCACGAGGCTCACGTCGGATCCGGTGGCGCCGCAGCAATTGCGCGCCGATGCCGCGCGTTTGTTCGAGGCGCTCGCCGGCGGTGGCATCGGCATCGTGCCCCTCGATGTCGCTTATGCTGTCGTCGCGACTACACCGGCCGGCATCCGCCGCATCTTCGAGACCAAGCAGCGCTCCTACGAAAAGCCCTCGGGCATGTTCGGCCATTGGCGGTTGAGCCGTGAGATTCACGTCATGGACGAGCGCAGGCATGACATGGTCCGCGAAGTGGCAGAGCAGGAGAAGATTCCATTTTCGGTGGTGGCGCCGTTCCGCGCCGATCACCCCTTGCTGGCCGCCGTCGATCCCTTCGTGATGGCGAACTCGTCGAAGGGCGGCACGCTCGACATGCTGCTCAATGCCGGGCAATTCCACGAGGCCATCGTCGACGGTGTGGTCGAACACGGCGCAGCCGTGTTCGGCTCGTCGGCGAACCTCTCGCTCACCGGCAGCAAGTATCGCTACCAGGACATTCAGCCGGTCATCCGCGAGGCCGCCGCAATCCATTTCGACTACGGCCAGTCGAAGTATGCGCACAAGGACGGCCTTGCCAGCAGCATCATCGATTTCACGGACTTTTCCGTCATCCGTGTCGGCCACTGTTTCGAACGCCTGACGCGCGCGTTCGCGACGCGCTTTGGCGTCACGCTGAAAACCTGATTTGAGGGGTGAAATGAGCGATCCTTACAAGGATATGGGCTTCGACTCCAACCGCATCGGCTATGGCAGACGCGCCGGGGTAGTCGTGGTCGACTTTCAGAAGGGCTTTACCGAGAGCCGATTTCCGCTCGGCGGAAGCCCGATGGTCGACCGGGCGGTCAACAATACCGTCAAGCTCGTGACCGCGGCGCGCAAGGCCGGCCTGCCGGTCGCCTGCTGCTACACGGCTTATTCCAGCGCCCGAGACGCGCCGTTATGGAAGATCCCGGCGGTGGTGAACGATTTCCATCATGGTCATCCGTCCACCGAACTCGACGAGCGCATCTACGATCGCGCCTACGACATGGTGGTCTGCAAGACCGCGCCGTCGATCTTTTTCAACACTGCCGTCGCTTCCTATTTCATCAAGGACGGCGTCGACACCGTGATCGTTTCCGGATGCAACACGTCGGGCTGCGTTCGCGCCAGCATCAACGATGCGTTCTCGTACGGCTTCCGCGTCATCGTGCCGGAGCCCTGTTGCGGCGACGTGGACGAGGGCCCGCATCGCGATAATTTGCGCGACGTGCAGCGCCGCTATGCCGACGTGGTCGGGCTG
This sequence comes from uncultured Alphaproteobacteria bacterium, assembly GCA_963850245.1. Taxonomy (GTDB): domain Bacteria; phylum Pseudomonadota; class Alphaproteobacteria; order Rhizobiales; family Xanthobacteraceae; genus BOG-931. The sequence goes on from CAWKLA010000015.1 coordinate 122,525, forward strand.
GAGGAAGTTCTCGCTTATATCGAGACCTCCGGGCGGCGGAATGAATGAGGGACCGTGGCAACTAGCAGTTTAGTCGCGGATCCCGGATCGGTCGAAGAGATCGCGCTCGCGGTCGAAAGCCGCCGGATCGATCCGGTCGGGCTCCTCGAACGCTCACTCCAGCGCATCGAGGCCGTCGAGCGGCAGGTCCAGGGCTGGTGCCTGCTCGATCGCGACGGCGCCCTTCGCCAAGCGGAAGTGCTGCGACAGGAGGCGGAAGCGGGCCGCATCCGCAGTCCGCTGCATGGCGTCCCTGTCGCGGTGAAGGACGTACTCGATGTCGCCGGTCTTCCGACCCGCGCCGGCAGCGCGACGCGGGCGAATGCCTCGGCGAGCACGATCGACGCTCACGTCGTCACGCTGCTGCGGACTGCGGGCGCGATCATTCTCGGCAAGGCGCACACCACCGAGTTCGCCTATTTCGACGGCCCGCCCCCCACGCGCAATCCGCACAAACTCGCCCATACGCCCGGCGGCTCGAGCGCCGGTCCGGCGGCTCTGGTCGCGGCAGGCATGGTGCCGCTAAGCCTCGGAACCCAGACCGCCGGTTCGGTGAGCCGCCCGGCGGCCTATTGCGGCATCGCCGCGTTCAAGCCCAGCACGGGCGCATGGTCCGGCTTCGGGCTCGTTCCATTTGCGCCGAGCTTCGACACGGTCGGCGTGTTCGGTCACCGGGTGAGCGATGCCGTCGCGGCGGCACGCGTTCTGATGCCGACTTTTCTGCGCCGCCGTTCGGCGTCACCCTCCCCGCTTACGATCGGCTTCATCGACGACCCGATCCTGGCGGCGGCGAGCGCGGACGTCGCGCACACGTTACGCGCCGCAGCCAACGCGCTGGCAGGTTCGGGAATTCGTGTGGAGCATCTTCCGTCGCCGGTGCCGTTCGCCGACGTCGTTGGCTGGCACAAAACAGTGATCGAATACGAAGTGGCTCATGCGTATCCCGGTCTCGACAGCCAGCCGGAAGTGAGCGCGGGACTTCGCGAGGCGATCGCGCGCGGCGCATCGATCGATGACATAGTTTATGGCGATGCGTTGCTGGCGATTAACGCGGCCCGCGCACGGTTTCTGGCCGCAACGGCCCGTGTCGATGCGCTGATCTTTCCGGCCGCGCCCGACATCGCACCGGCCGGCATGAAAACCGGCGACCCGCGCTTCATCGTTCCGTTCACGGCGTTCGGCGGCCCGATCGTTTCCATTCCGGTCGGCTTCGGCGCCGGCGGGTTGCCGCTCGGGCTGATGCTGATCGGAGCGCCAGGATCGGATACGGCGCTGGCCGGCATTGCCGGCGATGTTGCCAAGGTTATCGAACTGCCGCGCTAACGCGCGCGTGAGCAGCCCGTATGCGGAAAGTTTCGGCTTGAAGCACTCTGGATGGCGTTGCACAGTTCGCGCGTCGGGAGATCGGTCTCGCCGCCTTGCGGCTCTTCCAACTTCAGGCTGACATGGCGTTTCGGATATCGGTCGATACCGGCGGCACTTTTACTGATGTGGTCATCGCCGATCCGGGCGGTATCCGGGCCATCGGCAAGGCGTTGACAACTCCTGCGCGCATCTTCGACGGCATGCGCGCGGCGATCGAAGTGGCGGCTCAGGAGGTCGGGCTGTCCGGCAAGAAGTTGCTCGGCCAGAGCGACATCCTCATCTACGGGACGACGCGCGCGACCAACGCTGTCGTGACCCAATCGACCGCCAAGACCGCGTTCCTGACCACGCGGGGTTTCCGCGACGTCCTCGTTCTCAAGGAGGGCGGCAAGTACGATCCGCACGATTACAGTTACGACTACCCTCCCCCCTACATTCCGCGGCGATATACCTTCGAGATCGACGAACGTATCGACGCGCAGGGCAACGTGGTACGCGCGCTCGACGGCAATCAGGCGCGCGATGTCGTGCGAACGCTCGCGCAGCGGAAGTTCGAAGCCGTCGCGGTCTGCCTGTTGTGGTCGATCGCCGACGGCCGTCACGAAAAGGAAATCGGACGGCTCATCGAGCAGGAAATGCCGGGCGTTCCCTACACGCTCTCCCACGAGCTGATCCCCATCGTGCGCGAATATCGCCGCGCCTCCACGACCGCGATCGACGCTTCGCTCAAACCGCTCATGCAGCATCATCTCCGCGAGATGGAGAGCGATCTGCGCGCCGCCGGATTTTCCGGCGAACTGCTGATCGGAACGTCCGGCGGCGGTTGCCAGCACGTGACCGAGGTCGTCGGGCGTCCGGTGACGATGCTGAAATCCGGTCCGGCGATGGCTCCCGTTGCCGGCAAGGCCTACGTCACCATCGAAGACCTCGGCCGCGACGCGATCGTCTGCGACACCGGCGGCACCACGTTCGACGTCGGCCTGGTGCGCGACGGGGAGCTTGTCTACACCCGCGACAGCTGGCTCGGCCGCCGCTGGCTCGGTCACATGGTGGCGATGTCCACGGTCGACGTTCGCAGCATCGGCGCCGGCGGCGGCTCGATCGCTTGGGTGGATGCGGGCGGCCTGTTGCGGGTCGGTCCGCAGAGCGCCGGGGCTGTTCCCGGCCCGGCATGCTACGGCGCCGGCGGCGACCAGCCGACGGTGACGGACGCCTGCGTGGTGCTCGGCTGGTTCGATCCGGATTATTTCAACGGCGGACGGATGAAACTGGACGCCGGCGCTGCGAACCGCGTGGTCGAGACGCTGGCGAAAAAGCTCGGCCGCAGTGTTCCGGATACGGCCTTTGCCATCATCACCATCGCCAACGAGTTGATGATCAAGGCCATTCACGAAATCACCGTGAGCGAAGGCGTCAATCCGCGGGAGAGCGTGATCGTCGCCGGCGGCGGCGCGGCCGGCCTCAATATCCTGCCGATCGCCCGCGAACTCGGGTGCACGACGACGATCCTGCCGAAGACCGCCAGCGCCATGTCCGCCTGCGGCATGCAATATTCCGACATCGTGTTCGAACAGACTAGAAGCCGCGTTACAATGTCAGGCAGCTTTGATCTCGACGGAGTGAACACGGCGCTGGCGGAGATCGACGCGGCGCTCGATCACTTCCGCAACAATCTGCACGGCGCGGAGCGCGCGGCGGTGCGTAAGGAATATCTGGTCGAGGCACGCTACAAATCGCAGGTCTGGGAGCTCGACACCCCGCTTCCGGTGCAGCGCTTCCGAACGCCCAAGGACGTAGCGGCGCTGGTCGAGGCATTCCACACCGTCCACGATCGAGTTTACGCGGTGCGCGACGAGCACAGCGAGGTCGAATGCGTCAACTGGCGCGGCCGTATCTCGATCCGGCTGTCGAAGCCGGCGAAACCGGTGCGCAAGAAAGCTTCGCGGCGGAAGCCGAAGCCGTGGACCCGCCGCGCCGCCTATTTCGGCCCGGAGGATTTGCGCAAGACGCCGGTGTTCCGCGGCAGCGAGCTTGAACCAGGTGCCGTCATTGCCGGTCCGGCGATCATCGAAGAGCCGACAACAACAATCGTCGTCTATCCGGAGATGAGCGCCACGGTCAGCCCGTCCGGCCATTACATCCTGAAGTCATAGCGAGACGCCCCGATGGCCAAGCGCAGTCCCAAGGCAAAATCAAAGGCGAAGCCAAAGCCCAAGTCCGCACCGAAGGGTGCCGCGGGTCGAAAGACCGCGCGCAATGTGGCCGGCGATGTTCTCGATCCCATCGTCATGACCGTGATCGCCAACCGGCTCGACGGCATCGTTCGCGAGATGACCAACACGCTCCTGCGAGCCGCGCGTTCGGCGGTGATCTCGAGCGCGCGGGACTTCTCCTGCTGCATTCTCACCGGCGACAATCATCTCCTCGCATCCGCCGAGGGTCTGCCGGTCCACATCTTCGGCGCCCATCTGCAGGGCGAGAACGTGCACAAATATCACGAGGGCGACATCCGCGAGGGCGACGCCTATCTCGACAACGATCCTTATGGCGGCAACACCCACCCGGCCGACCACACGTTCCTGGTGCCGGTATTCATCGACGGCGAGCATCTGTTCACGACTGTCGCCAAGTGTCACATGGCGGATATCGGCAACAGCATTCCGTCCAGCTATTTCGCCAAGGCGCTCGACGTCTACGAGGAAGGTGCGCTGGTGTTCCCAGGCGTGCGCATCCAGCGCGGCTACAAAAACGAGCCCGACGTCATTCGCATGTGCCGGGCGCGGATCCGCGTACCGGATCAATGGTATGGCGACGCGCTCGCGGCGCTCGGCTCCGCCCGTATCGCCGAGCGGCGCCTCAAGGAGCTGTGCCGGAAATACGGTGCGAGGACGATCAAGACATTCATCAAGGACTGGTTCGACTATTCGGAGCGGCGCGCAATGGAGTCGATCCGCAAGCTGCCGAAGGCAAAGATTACCAATACCGGCCAATCCGATCCGCTGGAAGGAATCCTGCCCGAGGGCCTGGTTCTCAAGGTCACCGTCGATATCGATCCGAAGCAGGCGATGATCGACGTCGATCTGCGCGACAATCCGCCGTGCGTCGATTGCGGGCTCAACACCTCGCGCGCCGCGGCCACCAGCGCCGTGGTCGGCGCGATCTTCAACAGTCTCGACAAGGACATTCCGCGCAACGCCGGATCGTTCCGACGGCTTTCGTTCCAGTATGCCGACAACAGCGTGGTCGCTTCGCCGGTTTTCCCGCACAGCTGCTCCACCGCGACGACGAACGTGTCGGAGCGTCTGGTGAACATCACGCAATCGGCGTTTGCGCGGCTTGGCGAGGGCCACGGCCTTGCCGAAGGCGGCACCGGGCTCGGCGCCGGGATGGCCGTGCTGTCCGGCAAGGATCACCGGCGCAACGACGCGCGCTACGTCAACCGCATGATGCTCTCGACCAACGGCGGCCCGGCAAGCCCGACTGCGGACGGCTGGGTCAACTACGCGATCCCGGTTATCGCTGGACTGATGTATCGCGACAGTGTCGAGATTGACGAACTCAAGCACCCGTTCCGTGTCGAATTGCTCGGCCTCGTGGCGGATTCCGCTGGTGCCGGCCGGCATCGCGGTGCCCCCGCGCAGGAAGTGACCTACACGGCGCTGCAGAATCCGGTGCAGGTGGTTATTCCCTGCGACGGGCAATTCGCGCCGCCGCGCGGCGTCAACGGCGGCCGCAACGGGACGCCGGGTTCGACCCATCTCATCGACCACAACGGCCAGACGACCAAGCTGCCGAACCTCGTCAACATGCAGATCCGCAAGGACCAGCGCATCCGCGGCCGCGACAGCAGCGGCGGCGGCTACGGCGATCCGCTCACGCGCGATCCGCTGCGCGTGCTCGCCGACGTGCAGGAAGGTTATGAATTGGCAGGCAAGGCACACGACGTCTATGGCGTGGTTCTGACCGGAAGCATCGACGACGACAGCCTGGCCGTGGACACTGCCGCGACGGCGGCACGGCGGTCGGAACTAGCGGCCGCGGCGGCCCCATCCGGTGAAGCCGAGCGTTGAGCCTACTTTTTTCGCGCAAGTCTTTTCGCTAAATCTTTTCGTTGCTGTTGTCATTTGACCGCCCACGTCGTGTGCGAGTTGAGGCAGTATGCCCACAACACGGCGGTGAGTGGACCCAAGTGCGATCCCAACAAGAGCGATCCCAGCATGAGCGATCCCAGCATGAGCGATCCCAGCACCAACAATCCCAGTCGGCTGAAAGAGATCATGGCGCGGCGCGCAGCGGTCACGATACCCGGCGCGGCCAATGCGCTTTTCGCCCGCGTCATCGAGGACCTCGGCTTTGAGGCCGTGTACGTCACTGGTGCGGGGGTCGCCAACATGCTGCTCGGCGTTCCCGACATCGGGCTGACCACGTTGACGGAAGTGACCGAAACCGCGGCGGCGATTGCCGATGCGGTTTCCATCCCGATCATCGTCGACGCCGATACCGGTTACGGCAACGCGGTCAACGTCGTTCGGACCGTTCGCACGCTGGAGCGCGCGGGAGCGGCCGGCATCCAGCTCGAGGATCAGGTATCGCCGAAGAAATGCGGACATTTCAGCGGCAAGGAAATCATCTCCCGCGACGAGATGGTGCAGAAGATCAAAGCCGCCGTCGATACGCGTCACAACCAGTCGCTTCAGATCATCGCCCGAACCGACGCCCGCGCGGTCGAGGGTTTCGAACTCGCCATCGAACGCGCGCGCGCCTATGTCGAAGCCGGCGCGGACGCGACCTTCGTCGAGGCGCCGACGGAATTCGCGGAGCTGGCGCAAATCCCGAAAGCCGTCGGCGCGCCGCAGGTCGCCAACATCGTCTTCGGCGGCAAAACACCGGACCCCGGCCGCGAAAAACTTGCGGAACTCGGCTTCTCGATCGTGCTCTACGCCAATGCCGCGCTACAGGCGGCGCTGAAAGCCTCGTATGATGTACTGGGCGTGCTTAAGGCCGAAGGCTCGTTGCAATCGGTTGCGGGAAGCCTCGCGTCGTTCGACGAACGCCAGCGCGCCGTCGCGAAGGACATTTGGGACGCTCGCGAGGCGCGGTACCGGGTGTGAAGAGAGGCCGACATGACGAAGAGCGCGACGCCGCGGCCTTGGGACGGCATCATTTCGCAGGACGAGCAGCGCGCCTATAACGCCGCGGGCTTCGGACGCACATCAGGCCTCGGCAAACGGCCCGCACTTCTGATCATCGATGTCCAATATCGTACCGTCGGCACCACGCCGAAGCCGTTCTGGGAGGCGATCAAGGAATTTCCCACAGCTTGTGGCGATGTCGGCTGGGCCGCGGTGCACAATATCGCAAAGCTTCTCGCGTATTTTCGCGAGCGCGACTGGCCCGTCCTTTATCCTCACGTCTCGCCCAAGGAGAGCTTCGATTACGGGCGGCTGTCAGACAAGATACCGTCGATCATGACCGTTGCCGCCAAGGGCTATGAGTTCGTGGCCGAAGTCGCGCCGCGCGAGAAGGAGATCTTGCTGCCCAAGAAGCATCCGAGCGCCTTCTTCGGCACGCCGCTGGCGAGTTATCTGATCAATGTCGGTGCGGATACCGTGGTCGTGACCGGCTGCACGACGAGCGGCTGCGTGCGGGGCAGCGTGGTCGACGCCTTCGCCTACAACTTCCGGGTCCTGGTCCCGGAAGATTTGGTCTATGATCGCTCGGCTACCTCTCACGCCGTGAATCTTTTCGACATGGCGTCGAAATACGCCGACGTCATGCCGACCAACGATGCGCTCACGGCGCTGCGGTCCATTGGCTGATCGAGACCCAGGATCGAAACCAAGGATGCAATCGCCAAGTCAATGATCTCCTTCGACCTGGTCATCCGCGGCGGCGACGCCATTCTTCCCGGAGTCGGGCGAACCGCCTGCGATATCGCTATCCACGGCGGAAAGATCGCGGCGATCCTGGCGCCGGGAGAGCCAGCCCCGGCCAAAGAGGAAATGCAGGCCCGCGGCCTCGTGATCATGCCTGGCGCCGTGGACGTGCATCTGCATCTCGGGCACGGCAAGGATATCTCACGACCGCGCGAACCGCTCGACGCCGATCGCGAAACCGCCGCGGCGGCCAAGGGCGGCATCACGACCTTTATTCCCTATTTGATGGCAACCGAGCCGTTCGAGATGATTTTCGACGATGTCGTCGCGGTCACCGAAAGAGGCGCGCGCATCGATTTTGGCTATCACTTCATCATATCGACCGAAGCGCAGCTCGCCGGCGTGCCGGCTTATGTGCGTGATTACGGGGTGCCGAGCTTCAAGATATTCATGAACAATCGTGGTGGCGAAGGCGCGCGTCTCGGCCTGCCCGACATCGACGACGGATTCCTTTTCCGGCTTTGCGAGGCCGCGGCGGCCAACAACGGCATGGTGTGTCCGCACCCCGAGACCATCGAAATCGCCTGGGTCTTGCGCAATCGTCTCAAGGAGAGCGACCCGGAAGGCCGCGGCGGGCTGACCACATGGAACGCGACACGACCGCCGTTCGTCGAGGCCGACGCCGTACAACGCGCGGCCTATATCGCCCACACGGCGGGAGCCCCGCTCTACGTCGTCCACACCTCGTCGGCCGAAGCCCTCGATGCGGCCTTGCGCCATCGTCGCGCCGGCGCCGTCGTCCACATCGAGACCTGCCCGCACTATCTTACGCACGACGTGAACTGGTCCGGAGGCGATACCGGGAAGATCAATCCGCCGCTGCGGGAAGCGTCCGATCGAGAACGGCTTTGGCAGGCGCTCGCCGCCGGCGAAATCGATACGGTCGGAACCGACCACGTCCACCGCGATATCTCGTCAAAAGCCGGAGGCATCTGGACGGCGTCGCCGGGATGCCCGGGCCTTGAAACCTTGCTGCCCGTGCTCCTGAGCGAAGGCCACAACAAGCGTGGCCTCCCGCTCGAACGCATCGTTGCGCTTGCCGCAACCAATCCGGCCCGGATCATGGGTCTTGGTCACGTAAAGGGACGCATAGAGCCAGGCCTCGACGCGGATCTGGCGCTTGTCGATCTCGACGCCGAGTGGACGCTGCAACGTGACGACGTCGTATCGAGCGCCGGCTACTCGATCTACGAAGGCACGCGCTTCAAGGGGCGCGTTCGTCATGCCTTCGTACGCGGCCGTGCCGTGCTGCGGGATGACGCGCTGATGAACGGCGCCGTCGGTCACGGTCGCTATGTTCGACGTCAACTCCCGGCCTGATCGGTCCGCAAGAGCTGCCGAGGTGCCCTAGCTTTTCGGCACAATCGCGAAAACGCGCAACGGACTGCCACTGCCTTCGAGGATTTTCAGCGGGGCGGCGACGATGATCGCGCCGGTCGCGCGGCAACCGATCGAGATTGCAGAGGCATTGCAGTCCGTACTTGCCGGCGCCGTGCATGTAGTAGTGGCACGGATACGGCGGCTTGAAGTGCGCGGCCTGGCCGGCGTCGGTGCCGATGGTCTCGGTGCCGAAGCCGAGCACATCGCGCTCGTCGACGAGAAAACGCACGCAGTCCGGATCGGGCCCCGGCGTGTGCTGGCCGGTTTCGTCGAGATTTTGGTAGGCGACCGGATCGGTGCGTTTCGACCAGTCGGTCCGCATCAGGACCCAAGCGCCGGACGGAATGCGCCCGTGCCGCTTTTCCCAGGCTTTAAGATGTCCGACGGTCAGCAGGAAGTCCGCATCGGCCTTCGCCTCGCTGCTGCAATCGACGACGCAGGCCGGCGCGATGAAATGCTCAACCGGAATCGTATCGACGGAATTGTTCGGCTGGTCCCGGCCGGAAATCCAGTGAATCGGTGCGTCGAAATGAGTCCCGGTATGCTCGCCGAAGCTCATATTGTTCCAGTACCAGGCCGGCCCCCGATCGTCGTAGCGCGAGATTTCCTCCATACGGAACGGACGCGCCTGACCCATTTCCGGCGGCAATGCGATCGTCGGAAAGTCCGGCGACAATGTCTGTGTCAGATCGACAATTCGCACGCCGCCCGCCGCAACGACGCCGCCCAGGACGGCCCGCAGGTCGCCCGCGGGTTTGTTGGGTGGACTGGCCTTCGCCGGTTTTTGCTTTGCGGACTTTTTCTTGTTTGCAGTTTTTCTTTTGGCAGCTTTCATTGGCCACCCTCGCCTAGTTCGCGTTCGAGCGCCTTTGGATTGTCGAGGTGTCGCGCCACCCAGTCTTTAGCTACGTCGCCCGGATAGACGTCCTCCACCGAGCCTTTCAGCGCATCGACGATTGCGCTTGCCACCGCGGCCGGCGAAAGTTTCGGCGGCATCTCCAACTGGTCCCATTCGTCGTCGATCGGCCCCGGAAACAGATTGATCACGCGAATGCCGGCGGGACGCAGCTCCGCGCGCAACGCCTGCGACAGCGAGAAGGCCGCGGCCTTGGAGGCCGAATAGGTGCCGTGCGGCGGATAGTTGGAAAGCGCAAAGATCGAAAGCACATTCACCCAGGCGGTCGCGCCTCTGGCTCCGTCCGCGGCGCGGCCCTTCAACGCCGGAGCGAATTCCTGCGCCAGCCGCAGCAGACCGAAATAGTTCACGTCCATCTCGAGTTGCGCTGTCTCGACGCCGCGGCGCGAGGCGATCGAGAAGGTGCGATGAAAGTCGGCCGTGTTGACGACAATGTCGACCTTGCCGCCGATTTCACCGGCAAGGTTGCGCACCGAGCGGCCGTCGGTCACGTCCAGCGGCACGATCGCAACCTGCGGCAATTCGCGGAGAGCCGCCAGGCCGGAATCCTTTTTCCAGGGCTCGGCCTCGCCGACCCAGATCAGATCGGAGCCGGCCGCCGCCAATGCGCGCACCGCGGCCTGCCCCAACGCCGACTTGCCGTCGGTCACCAGCGTTTTGCGGTGACGCGGATCGCAGGTCATCTCACGCAATTGAGGATCGTCGGACAAACTGTGCCTCCCCTGCTCGGGAAATGCGACGAGGGCCGCCTGCCCCGCCCGGTCGAGCGCGGCTTCGATCCGAACCCGGCATGGCGCCGCGCCGACGCTGGTGTGGATGTAGGCGACCAGATTGACGCCGGCGTCCAGCCGAACGAGGCCGACGCGCCACGGCAGACGTTCGCGGAAGAACAATTCCTGCGCGGTATGCAGCACGGTTTCGGTCGTGAGTTCGCCGCGGCCATCCTGTGGCCGCCAGACGAGACGGTGGGACAGGCAGGCGCCGCAGATTTCGCGCGGGGGATATTGGACCGCGCCGCACCCGGCACACACCTGCAGCGCCAGACGGCCGCGCGACGCGGCTGCCGTCAGTCCGAGCGCGACGCGGCTGCGCGCCGCAGGTGGCAGCGTCGGTTGCCGCGTCGGCAGGAGCGGGTTCTTCGGTCGTGGCTGCTTGGCGATTTTAGACACTCGTCGGCATCCCCGGATTGTTCGTCGTCAAGCGGCCGCAAGCACGGCTGCGCCGCAGCAGACGCCGCGGTCGTAGTTGATCATGCCGAAGCCGGAGACGAGGCCATGACGCGCGTTGGCTACGCGGCCGCCGAGCGGTTCACCAGTGAGCTGGCGGACGGCTTCGACAATGCCGAGATGGCCGCCGGCCGCGCCGGCCTGGCCGACGGACAATTGCCCGCCCGAAGTGTTGCACGGAAAAGTCCCGCCGGTCTCGAAGGTATTGGCGCGGATAAACGCGGCCCCTTCCCCCTCGGGGCAGAAACCGAGACCTTCGAATTGCAGAACATTGATGACCGGATAGTCGTCATACGTCTCGATGAAATCCATGTCGCCGGGGCCGACGCCGGCTTGCTCGTAAAGCGCGTCGCGGTCCATCGCCCAGCCGCCGCGATACTGCACCGGATCGTCGGGAAAGGCATTGTGCCGTTCGATGGCGCCGAGAAGGCGCACGAACGAAAGCCCCAGCGCTTCGGCGGTCGCGCGTCGCATCACCAGGAAACCTTCGCCGCCGGCGCATGGCATCACACAGTCGAACAAACGAAGCGGATCGGCGACGATGCGCGCGTCGAGATATTGCTCCAGCGTCAGCGGCTTTCTCAGCAAGGCGTGCGGATTTTGCCGCGCGTTGTTGCGTTGCGCGACACATAGCTTGCCGAAGTCCTCGCGCTGCGCGCCGTAAGTCCGCATGTAATACGCCGTCAGAAAGGCGAAGCTCGCGTTGGGCCCGCCGGACCCGTAGGGATAGACCGCATCCTGGGAAAACTGGCTGAACGCCGACGTGTTGCGGCGAAAGCTGTCGGGATGATTGGTGTCGCCGGCGATACAGGCGACGATCTCCGCATCGCCGGCCTGCACTGCCCTTGCAGCGCGGCGGATCGAAACAATGCCCGACGCGCCGCCCATCGGCACGTGATCGAGCCATCGCACCGTAAGCCCCAGATGCTGCGTCAGCCCGACCGCGGTGTCCGGAGCCAACGTGAAGCTCGCGACGGCAAGGCCGTCGATCCGCGCTTTCGGTATTTTCGCCGCCGCGACGAGTTCGGCGACGGCGCGGCCCAGAAACCAGTGGGCGCTTCGGATCGAGTAACGGACATAAGGGATGGTCACGGGCGCCGCCAGCACCACGTCGCCATATGGCGCGGGCGCGGGCATCAGGCCGATCCGCCGAGATAGGTGGCAACGACGCGCGGATCGTTGGCAAGCGCGGCGGCCGGCCCCTGATGCGTGATCTCGCCCATTTCGAGGACGTAACCGTATTCCGCCGTTTCCAGGGCGGCGCGCGCATTCTGCTCCACCAGCAGAATCGATACCCCCAGATCGCGCAAGGATGCGACGATGCGAAAAATCTCACGCACCATGAGCGGCGCAAGGCCGAGACTTGGCTCGTCAAGCAATAAAAGTTTTGGCTTCGCCATCAACGCACGGCCCAGCGCCAGCATTTGCCGCTCGCCGCCGGAGAGCGTATTCGCCTTCTGCTTTCGGCGTTCGGCGAGGCGCGGAAACCGGGCATAGATATGCTGCAGGCTTTGCCTCACCTCGGACCGGTTGTGGCGGCGCGCATAGGCGCCGAGCAGAAGATTATCGGCCACCGCCATGTCGCCGAATAATTCGCGGCTTTCGGGCACGAGGCAAAAGCCGCGCTCGACCCGCTCCTCGACGTCGAGCGTTTCAAGATCTACGCCGTCATAGATCAGCTTGCCGCGCGAACGCAGCAGCCCCGCGGCGGCCGCGAGCAGTGTGGTTTTTCCCGCGCCGTTCGGGCCTATGACGGTCACGATCTGGCCGGCCTGCATCGTGACGCTGACGCCACGGACGGCCTCGACCTTGCCGTAGGCGACGTGCAGGCGTTCGATCTGGAGGAGCGGATTCACGCCACGCTTCCCAGATAGGCTTCCTGCACGCGCGGATCGGCGCGTACCGTCGCCGGCGGCCCTTCGGTAAGCTTGGAGCCGAAGTCCATCACGACAATGCGGTCGACCAGCCCCATGACGAATTCCACGTCATGCTCCACCAGGAGAACGGTGACGCCCTGCTGGCGCAAGGCACGAAGCAATTCGGCGAGCGCCCGCTTGTCGGGACGGCTTACACCGGCGGCAGGTTCGTCGAGAATGATCAGCGCCGGATCGGCGGCGAGAGCGCGGGCGACTTCGAGCACGCGCTGCCGGCCGAGGGAAAGGTTTCCGGCCAGATCGTAAGGATCGTCGCCCAGTCCCACGCGCTCAAGCTGAGCCAACGCGTCGGCGCGGGCGCGCGCCTCTTCCGCGCGATCGAGCCGCAGCGCGCCGCCCAGAAAGCTCGCGCGGGTCCGGACGTAGGTTCCGAGCAGCACATTGTCGAGCAACGACATGCTTGGCCGCAGTTTCACGTGCTGAAAAGTGCGGGAGATCCCGGCCTTGGCAATGCGCCGCTGCCCGGCGCGGGTAATGTCCTGCCCCAGGAACGTGATCGTGCCGTCGTCGCTTTTCAGCGCACCGGTAATCAGATTGAACACCGTGCTTTTGCCGGCGCCGTTCGGTCCGATCAGCCCGACGATTTCGCCGGCCGTGACCGCAAACCCGACCCGGCTGACGGCTTCAAGACCACCGAAGCGCTTGAGCAGACCGTCGACGGAAAGAAGCGGCGTGCCGGTCTCCGGCATAGTCCGTCTCGGCAATGGCTCCGCCTTGGCGATTGCCGGCTTTGGTCCCCGCGGCAGATAGCGAAGGATAAACGGCATCACGCCGCCGCGCGCGAATTGCAAAGCGAGCACGTAGATGACCGCAAAGACGACTACTTCCAATTGTTGGCCGTTGCGCGAAAGGTGCGGGAGCACGTCCTGCAAGGTGTTCTGCAGCATGGTGATCAGAGTGGCCCCGATCACGGCGCCAAAAATGTGTCCCGAGCCGCCGATGATCGCCATGAACAAATACTGGATGCCCATGCGCAGGTCGAACGGCGCCGGACTGACGTAACGGCTCATGTGGGCATAGAGCCAACCTGAGAGCCCCGCCAGCAGTGCGGCAATCACGAAGATAACCAGCCGAACGCGAAATACGCTGATGCCGAGGCTCTCGACCATCACGACGCCGCCGCGCAGGCTGCGGATGGCGCGCCCTTCTCGCGATTCCAGCAGGTTCGCGATCAGGAACGTGGCCGCGGCAAGCGCGCCCCAGATCAGATAATAGATCGCCCGGGTCGGTTCGAACGAGATTGAGCCGATGGTAATCGGCGGTATTTCGCTGATCCCGTTGTTGCGGCCCAGCGCATCCAGATTGCCGAACAGAAAATAGATCGACAAACCCCAGGCGATGGTGCCGAGCGGCAGAAAGTGTCCGCCAAGCCGCAGCGTGATGGCGCCGAGAAACGCCGCGACGATGCCGGTCAGCCCGAGTGCGAACAGCAGCCCGAGCCACGGCGATGCGCCATGAACGGTCGTCAGCCACGCCGTGGCATAAGCCGCAATGCCGACGAATGCGGCCTGGCCAAACGACGTGAGACCGCCTACGCCGGTGAGCAGCACGACGCCGAGCGCCACCAACGCGTAGACGCCGATATAGTCGAGAAGCGTAATGGTGAAATCGGCCGCCCAGAGTGGCGCCGACGCCAACAGCACGACGGCGGCGATGACGAGGGCAATTCCGGCGCGGCCCCTCATCCCTCGACCTCGGCGTCTTCTTCATCCACGTGGCCGAGCGACAGCGATCGCCATAGCAGAACCGGAATAAGCACGCTGAACACCAGCACTTCTTTCAACGAGCTGCTCCAGAACGACGCGAAGCTTTCAAGCAGGCCGATAAGAACCGCTCCGATCGCCGTGCCGGGATAGCTGACAAGTCCACCGATGATGGCGCCGACGAAAGCCTTCAGGCCGATGATGAAACCGGAATCGTAATACAGCGTCGTCACCGGACCGATCAGAATGCCGGATATCGCGCCGAGCAGTGACGCAAGGGTAAAAGCTAGCGTGCCGGTGTTGCCGGGCCGGATGCCGACAATGCGCGCACCGACACGATTGACGGCGGTAGCGCGCAGCGCCTTGCCCGAAAGCGTGTGCTCGAAGAACAAAAACAATAGCAGGCTGAAAACGACTGCAGCCGCGACCATCAAAAGCGTCTGCGAGGTTACGGTCACGCCGCCGACCCGGAAGACCTCGCTGGTGAGCGGTTTGGTGCGGAAACCTTCGGCGCCGAAAAACAAAAGGCCCAGTCCGGAAAGACCGAAAGTCAGTGCGACCGATACGATCAGCAGAAGCAGGACCGACGCGTCGGCAATCGGCCGCAGCGCAATCCGTTCGATCAACGGCGCGATCGGCACGACAAGCGCGATGGCGAGCGGAATTTGCGCCCAACCCGGCAAGCTCTCTCCCGCAAACAGCCACGCGATGGCCGCGGGAATAAGCGGCAGGACCCCATAGCCGAGCAGACCCTGGGCGATGCGGCGCGGCTGGCCGCGTCGCCAGTGATGAATGGCGACCACGATGCAGGCGACGACCGCGAGGCACGCCACCAGATAAACCGTGCCGGGCATGCGGCCGAGTTGAAGCGAAGCGAGCGTGAGCGCCGAGAAGGCGACGATATCGCCAAACGGCACAAAGACGACGCGGGTGACCGAGAAAATGAGAACGAGGCCCAGTCCCACAAGGACGTAGATCGATCCGGTAGCAATGCCGTCGATGCCGAGGATGAGCGCGATATCGGACGTCATGCGCAACGCCCGCGAGTCCGCAACGATCCGACCAACCCGCGCTGCATCACCCGAATTCCGGTTCGGCAGGCAAAACCGACCTGCGGCCTATGCGCCCACAGAAAACCCAAAACCAAGAAAGCCATTGCGACACAATAGTTTCAAGCCTAAAATTTCCGGACTTTCAAACCAGCTTGCATCGCGTCATCGTTCTTGGAGTCGTCGTTCCCAGTGTCGTCCCAGGCGATGATCGCATTCAGCCGTCGCAGCGGAGGTTGCTTGTGAATAATTCTCTGCGTCTCGCCTTGGCCGCCACGTTCGCTTCCCTGCTCGCCCTCCCCGCGGCGGCCGCCGACATCACGGTCGGCCTTGTTACTTCGATGACCGGGCCGGGCGCCTCGATCGGGATTCCGTACTCGAAGGGCACCGCCGCCGGCGTGGTCTACAAGGACGAGGTCAGCGGCATCAAAATAAACCTGGTGCAGCTTGACGACGCTTCGGATCCGTCGACGGGCACACGAGATGCTCGTAAGCTGATCGACGAAGACAAAGTCGACGTTCTGATGGGCGCCGGCAGCACTCCGACAACGCTGGCGATCACCGCCGTATCTCACGAACTTAAAGTCCCGTTCATCGCGCTGGCCCCCGCCAATGTGCCGGGAGAGCCCGGGTCCTGGATGGTGTGCATACCCCAACCTCCGACTTTAATGGTGTCGGTTGTCGTCGATTACATGAAGAGCGTGGGCGTCAAGACCGTCGGCTATATAGGGTACAACGACGGTTGGGGTGATCTCGTCTATGGCGGCCTGGAAAAATCGGCCGCACCCGATGACATCAAAATCCTGACCAATGAGCGTTACGCTCGCGCCGATACTTCCGTGACCGCCCAAGCATTGCACATCGTCGCGGCCGCGCCGGACGCAGTGATGACAGGCGGATCGGGCACGCCGGGCGCCCTTCCCTTCATCGCGCTTCGCGAGCGCGGCTATACGAAGGAAATTTACGGCACGCCGGCGCTGATCAATCCGGACTTCGTGCGCGTCGGCGGTCCCTCTGTCGAGGGTGTGATTGCGTCGACCGGGCCGGTTGTTGTGGCGGATCAGCTGCCCGATTCCTACCCGACGAAGAAGATTTCGCTGGAATATCAAGCGGCCTATCAGAAGGCCAACAACGAGCCGGCTCGGGGAGCCTTTGCCCCATATGCCTTCGATGGCTGGCTTGTCCTGCTTGACTCAGCCAAGCGCGCTCTGGCGACCGGCGCCAAACCCGGCACGCCGGAGTTTCGCACTGCGCTACGCGATGCCCTGGTCACCGCGAAGGATGTGGTCGGCACGCACGGCATCTACAACTTTCAGCCGGGGACCAGCTTCGGCGTCGACAAACGAGCGCTTGTGTTAGTGAAGCTCGTCGACGGCAAATGGAAACTTATGCAGTAAGCCAGCGCGCTGGGTCACAATCCCTTCGGGTTCGCCATGAATTCCTCGATAATCTCGAGGGGCGGCTTGATGAAATCGGATACGCGGCTGACGCCGAGCCCGTTCAGGCGCTTCAGCTTCACTGCCATCTCAGCCATCTTCACCACGATCGGAATGCCGTTGATGACCGGCGCGCCATCGACAGCGTGGCCGCTGAGAGGCGCGAACAGCAACATCGGAATGCCGCCGCCCGGAATGAGCACGTCGCAACCGGCGGCGACCAGCGGCCGAGCCTGTTCGGCAAACAGCTCCACCACGTCCGCGGCGAGCGCCTCGGAATCGTAGGCCTTCAGGATCTGCCCCGGCTCGAACGTCATGGCGTGCACGCCGGTGACGCGCTTTTCCAGCCCGTATTTGCCGATCTGATGGTGAAACCACGGAATGAAGCGCGGATTGATGGTGACGATGCCGCTGCGCTGGCCCAGCTGGCAGGCATAGAGCATCGAAGCCTCGCCAAGCGCGACGACCGGAATGTCGACGACCGAGCGCGCTTCGTATAGCCCGGCGTCCTGGAAATGACCGACGACAAAGGCGTCGTAGCCCTCGCGCTCGGCTTTCACCGCGTTGCAGATCACTTCCCGGGCACAGCGGAACTCGACGATCGGATGCGCATAATTGTCGTGCGGGGTGATGCCCTTGATGTCGACCGTCGTGCCCGTATCGACCAGGTCGGCGAGATGGCGGCGCAGGCGGTCCCAATAGGTCTTGCCGTGTTCTTCATCGACGTAGCTCTGGTACCAGATGCGGATCGGTTTCATGGGCTTTCCTAAATGCTGAAACTGGAGACGCTGGCGCCGCCGCAGACAAACATGACCTGTCCGGTGACGAACGAATTTTCCGGATCGGCGAAGAACATGACGGCGCGGGCAACGTCATCGCTGCGCCCCAACCGCTGGACCGGGATCGTCTTCGCCAGCGCCGCTGCGCGCTCGTCGCCGGCCGGGATGACCTGCCTGAACATTTCGGTGTCTTCGATCGGCCCGGGGGCAACGACATTCACGGTGATTCCGGATGGCGCGAGTTCGAGCGCCCAGGTTCGCGCCATGCCGATCATGCCTGCCTTGGTGGCCGAATAGACGGTCCGCGTCGGCAGCCCGAGCGCCGCCCGCGACGATATCAGCACGATACGCCCGAAATTCCGTTGTCGCATACCCGGCAGCGCCGCCTGCACGATGAGGAGCGCTGCGCCGAGATGCAGTTGGGTCAGGTCGTGCAAATCCTCCTCGCGAACGTCGGCGAGCAGGTTCGGCCGGATCACGCCGGCGTTGTGAACAACCGTGCTGACCGCGAACTGTTTGACGACACCGGCTACTGCGTCCCGCGTCGCGGTTGCGTCGGTCAGATCGACTTCAATGGCGTGAAGCGCCGCATGCGACCATTCGGGTTTTTGCAGCGCCAGCGACACGACGTCGTGGCCGGCGTCGAGCATGTGCCGGCAGATCGCGGCGCCAATGCCGGTGCTTCCGCCGGTAACAATGGCGACGGGGCGTTCGCTCATCCGGCACACATAAAGATCGCGCTCACATGAAGAGCTGGATGCTGCGCAGCGCCGCATCGCAATTGATGAGATCGACGCGCTTTAGTTTGATCTTGAGTTTGCCGTCCGTCATGGCCAGCGTGTGGGTCGCCCAGGCGGCAAAGAGGTTCTGCTCGTCAAGACGGGTCTCGACATAATGCATGGGCGTCCAGGTGACGTATTCGTTTGCCGCCTCGTCGCGCTTATCGATCTGCGGGGTCTGCAAGACGTGATGGCAGCGGCTTTTGGGCTTCTGCGAGAACGTGCGATTGCCCTTGAGCCGCTCGACGCGTATCTGCAGCAGCAGCTTGTCCTCATACATCAGCGATGTGGCGAGCCGCGGATCGGTCTGGCCCCATTCCAGCGGCATCCAGTAATGGCCGTCGTCGGCGAACAGTTCGAGCCATTCCTCGAAGCGGTGTTGATCGATCAGCCGGGCCTCGTGCAGGACGAAGCCGATCAGCTCCTGTTCGGTCGGCGCGCTCATCCGCAAAACTCGATCACAGCGACATGGTCATGAATTTCGACCAGGCGCGAAACTGATTGCGCATCTGCAATTCCGAAGTGCCGTTGATGACGGCGGTTTCGTGCTCGCTTTCGGACGGCTCGTAGAGGCGCTGGATGTTGACCCAAGGGTTAGCGTCGGTGTGCAGGCCCTCCTGGGCGCGTTCGTACATTTCCTGGTCGTCGTGGGCGACCACCGAGGTGGGAGCGTTGATCAGCCGGCTGTAAACGATCGTGCGCTCCAGCAACTGGTCGGGGGCATCGACCAGCCGAAAGGTCCAGGACTCGGCGAGCGTGCGGTCCGGCGCGATCGGCTTGAATAGCCGGATGGCCTGGATCGGACCCTTGATGGTGAAGTTCGGGAAATACGACGTGTTGTGGCGGTTCTCGCTGAGGATCGCCTTGGCGCGCTCCTCGCCGTAGGCGGCCACCATCTTTTCGAAATATCCCGGAATGGCTGAGTAGTCGGAGTGGATCGAATGATGCACGCCGGTATGGCCGTGGCCGTTCCGCCAGACCCGGATGCCCATTTTCTCGAAGGCCTCGTAGGCCGACATGAACGGGGCGAAAATCTCGACGGCCGGCGGCTTGACGTTGCTGCCGGGCGCCATTTTCTTCCACACCTCGATCGCGGTTCCCGCCGAGGATTCGTGAGCGACCATGGGATGGCAGGTGTCGGTCAGGTTTTCGACCAGCATTTTCCAGTTGCAGTTGAAGACGTGACGCAGCACGCCGCCGGCGACTTCCAGCCGCCCGACGGGCGAGCGGTCCACCATGTTGTCGATGCTGGAAAGGCTCTCGCCGAAATATTCTTCGAAATCCGGCCCGATATCGCTCATCTTGGCGAACACGAAGCCACGGTAATTCCGGACGTTGCGCACCGCGCTCATGCCCTTGCCGGCATGGCTCTGTTCCAGGCCGGTATTCTCGTATCCCTTGCGCAGCGGAATCGCGAGCAGCGAGCCGTCGGTGCGAAACGACCAGGCGTGATAGGGGCAGCGGAAAAACTTTCCGGCATTGCCGCAGGTGTCGATGGTGATGCGCGTGCCCTTATGCGGACAGCGGTTGTAGAGGACGTGCACGACGCCGTCAGTGTGGCGCACCATCATGACCGGTTGGGTGCCGATCGTCGTGCCGTAATAGTCGCCTGCATTCGGCACCTGGCTGTCATGGCCGACATAGATCCAGGTGTTGGCGAAAAGGTGCTCCATCTCGAGGTCGAAGACCTCCTGGTCGACATAGACGTCGCGGTGAACCTCGGTTTCCCGCACCAGATCGTGAACCGCCGCTGCGTTCCCGCTGAACCGGCCCATGCATTCGTCTCCTGTCGGCGCTCTTTCCAGTGTTTGTTTTAACGCTCGCTAGAGATCGAGAACGAGACGCGGCGTCTTCGCCCTCGACACGCAGATTTGCATCACCTTGTTGCTCGCACGCTCGCTGTCGCTGAGGATGTGGTCACGATGGTCGGGTATACCTTCCAGAACGGCAACCTGGCAGATGCCGCATTCGCCGCGCTGACAATCGTACATCGGATCGACCGCTTCCTCTATCAGCACTTGCAGGATGCTCTTGTCGGGGGGAACGATGAAGGTCAGGCCGGAGCGCCGCAACTCGACTTCGATTTCGCTATCCTCGGCCATTGCCGCCTCGTCGCTGACGATCCCGGTGGCCGCCAAAATCGCCAGCGAAGGCAAGCTGCCTCGGCGGGCCGGGGGCGGACACCGACTGGATCAATACTTTAAGCCTAAAACAATAGCGTGCCGCCGCGTCTTGCGCTACTCGCCTTTGTGCTAGTGGATTCCTGCGCCGAGGAGGATCGTTCATGTCAGTGCAAGCGAACGGGCCGCTCGCCGCGGACCCGAGG
Organism: uncultured Alphaproteobacteria bacterium; assembly: GCA_963850245.1. Taxonomy (GTDB): domain Bacteria; phylum Pseudomonadota; class Alphaproteobacteria; order Rhizobiales; family Xanthobacteraceae; genus BOG-931. The sequence goes on from CAWKLA010000015.1 coordinate 143,393, forward strand.
CCGCCGCTTCGGGAGCTATTTCCGCCGGCCGCGCGCACGGTGCCGGCGATGCTGCAGCACCAGGCCGAGCGGTACGGGCAGCGCCGCCTCATCGCCATTGGCGGGGCAGCGCTGAGTTACGCGGAGACCTGCGCGGCCGCTTCGGGTTACGCGGCCAGCCTGGCGGCGGCGGGCGTCCGGCCCGGCGACCGTGTCGCCGTCATGTGCGGCAACCGCGCGGAACTCCTTTACGCGATTTTGGGCTGCGCCTGGCTTGGCGCGATCGTCGTCCCCATCAACACGGCTTCGCGTGGAGCCCAGCTCGAGCACATTCTCAATAATTGCGGCGCGAAGCTCATCGTCATCGAGCGGGAGCTGACCGCCGTGCTGACGTCGCTCGACCGCTCGCGCGTTCCGCTCGAGGCGGTCTGGCTGGTTGGCGAAGGCGAACAGCCCGGCTTGCCGGGTTTCAAATCTACCGCGTTCCCGCCGCCCGCAGCGCCCTTGCCGCCGCACCCGGTCGAGCCCGGCGATACGTTTGCCATCCTCTACACCTCCGGCACGACCGGTCTTTCAAAGGGTGTCTGCTGTCCGCACGCTCAGTATTTCTGGTGGGGCGTCTATACGTCGGGACTGCTCGGGATTCGCGAGGGCGACGTGCTGCTGACCACGTTGCCGATGTTCCACACCAACGCGCTCGGCACCTTTTTTCAGACGCTCCTGAACGGCGCGACGCTTGTCGTGGAACCGCGCTTCTCGGCGTCCGGCTTTTTCCCGGCGCTGGCGCGGGAAAACGCGACCGTCACCTTCGTGCTCGGCGCCATGGTGCCGATGCTGCTGGCGCAGCCGCGGACCGCCGCCGACCGCGCTCATAGCGTACGTATTGCGCTCGCGCCGGCGGTGCCCGCGCATTTCCATGCCGAGTTCAGCGGCCGGTTCGGCTTCGGCCTTCTGGACGGCTACGGTTCGACGGAAACCAACTGCCTCATGGGTGCGCCGTTGGCCGAACAGCGGCCCGGCCTGATGGGGCGGCTGCTGGAGGGCTTCTCCGCCCGCGTCGTTGACGCGCAGGACAACGAGGTTGCCGACGGCGAACCCGGCGAACTAATGCTGCGCGCCGACGAGCCGTTTGCCTTCGCCACCGGCTATTTCGGAATGCCGGAAAAGACCGTCGAAGCCTGGCGCAATCTCTGGTTTCACAGCGGCGATCGAGTGGTGCGCGAGAGCGATGGCTTTTATCGTTTCGTGGACCGCATGAAGGACGCCATTCGCCGCCGCGGCGAGAACATCTCCTCCTACGAAGTGGAGCAGGTGCTGGTGAGCCACCCCGACGTGGAAAATGCAGCGGTTTTCCCGGTGCGGTCGGAACTCGCGGAAGACGAGGTGATGGCCGCAATCGTGCTCCGCTCGGAAAGCGCGCTGACCCCCGCCGCGCTTCTCGACTATTGCCAGCCCCGCATGCCGTATTTTGCGGTGCCGCGTTTTGTCGAATTCGTGGACCGGCTGCCGGTAACCGAGAGCGGCAAGGTGACCAAATACAAGCTGCGCGAACGAGGTGTCACGGCCGCCACCTGGGATCGGGAGAAGGCCGGCTACAAGGTCGCCCGCAACATCGCACCTTAGGCGCTGGCCCTGCCCTAGACCGTTCGTTGCGCGCGGTCCTTCTCGTTCTGCGCCTTGATGGCTTCGCGCGCGGCGCTCCACTGGGCGTCGGTCCAATGGCGCAGTTCGTAGAAATTCGAACCGGTAGCGAGGCTCTGCCCGCCGTCGAGCGTGATGGTTTGTCCGGTCAGCCATTCGCAGCCGTCGGCGATGAGGAATGTCGCCAGATTTTGCAATTCCTCCATGCGGCCGACCCGGCCCATCGGGTTGGAACGCTCGGTACGTTCGGTCGTACTCTCGCCGGGACTGAGGCGCTTGCCGGCGCCTTCTGTGGGGATGGCGCCGGGCGCTATCGCGTTGAGCCTGATGCCGTAGCGCGCCCACTCGGTCGCAAGCGACATGGTCATGGTGTGGATCGCGGACTTGCTCATGGCCGACGGCACTACATAAGGGCCGCCATTGTGAATCCACGTCACCACGATCGAGACGACGTTGCCGCGGTGCCCACCGGCGATCCAGCGGCGGCCGACGGCATGAGTCACGTAGAAGGTTCCGTGCATCACGATGTTGGCGACGGCGTCGAAACCGCGCGAGCTGAGATCCTCGGTGCGGGAAATGAAATTTCCCGCCGCATTGTTGATGAGGTCCGTAAGCGGTCCGGACGCAAAAATGTCGGCGACCATCGCGTCGACCGCAGCCGCGTCGCGAATGTCGACGCCGTAGGCGGAAACCTTGCCGCCGCATTTGCCGGTGAGTTCGGCCGCGGTTGCGTCACACACCGATTTTCGCCGGCCGCAAATGAACACCTCCGCGCCGAGGGCAAGGAACTTTTCCGCCATGCCCTTGCCCAGCCCGGTGCCGCCGCCGGTCACCAGAATGCGCCTGCCACGCAATAGTCCGTCGCTGAACATCGCCTCCCCCTCTGGATGTGTGCGCGTTGTCCGCTAACTCTGCCGGAACGCTTCGTCGCAATTTGCCACGTCGGCCAGCATCGTCAGCGTGCGGAGCGACGCGCGGTGGGCTTCCATGTCGGCGGAAGCACAGCAGTCCGCAAACAGCCGCACAGTGTAGCCGATGTCGGCGGCGTCCCGCACCGTGTGCTCGACCGAGAATTGCGTGGCAAGGCCCATGACATTCACCCGCGTCACGCCACGGCCGTGAAGTTCCGCTTCGAGATCGGTGCGGCGGAAGGCGCTGTTGCAATTGGTGGCGACGACAATCTCGCTAGCGAGCGGCTCGAAGCCCGCGAAAGCCGCCGCGCCCCATGAACCGCGTTTGAGGGCGCCGAGCGTTTCGGTCTTGAGAAACAGACGGCAGTTGCGCAGCAAGTCGGAATAGTCTTCGGCGAACACGATGTGAATATGAGCGATCGTCCAGCCGGCGCGCCGCGCGGCCGTCAAAGCGCGCTTGCTGGCATCGAGGAAGCTTCTGGTCTCGCTCGTATTGCGCTTTAGCGAAAACGGGATCCGGCCTTGCGGATCGCAGATATCGTTTTGAAAATGCAGAGCGAGAAGTGCATCGCTCGGGCCGCCAGCGTTCATTCGCGTTCTCCAGTGTCCATCCATCTTGACGTATCAGATGCGGAATGGCCAATTCAGCCGCCGCGCCTGTGGGCACACTTTCACGCAAGGAGCCGTCCCCGATGAGTGATGCGTCCTCGAATGGCGGACCTCCCGCGCCTACCGTCGATCCCAGTGCGCTGAAAGAGATCGCCGCCAACGTCTTTGTCATTACCGATCGCCGCGTCCCGCTGGTGCCAAATATCGGGATCATCATCGGCAACGATGCGGCGCTGGTCGTGGACACCGGCATGGGACCCGCCAATGGACAGAGGGTGCTCGATTGCGCGAGGCGCCTCGCCGGCCCGCGGCGGCTGGTGCTGACGCTCACCCACTTCCATCCCGAGCATGGCTTCGGCGCCCAGGTCTTCAAAGGGGCGGCGAGAATCCATTACAACCGCGCGCAACGGGATGAGCTTAGCGCCAAAGGCGACGGCTATCTCGGAATGTTCAAGACGTTCGGTCCGGGCGTTGCGGCTGCGCTCGAGGGCACTTTGCTCGTCGACCCCGACGATGTTTACGAGGGCTCATCTACCTCGATCGATCTGGGCGGGCGCACCGTCGAGCTGCGTACCTGGGGTCTCGCCCACACCGCAGGCGATCAGGTCGTTTGGCTGCCGCAGGAGCGCATTCTATTTACCGGCGATCTCGCCGAGGAGCGAATTTTTCCGATTTTCCCGTGGTTTCCGCCGGACGATGCCAGCATCGACGGCGCGCGCTGGGCGGACATCCTTGCTGAAGTTGCGAGCTGGAAGCCCGCGATCGTGGTGCCCGGTCATGGCGATATCGGCGGCGCCGAGATTCTCACGGCGGTGCGCAACTACATGACCGATCTTGGCAAACGCGTCGCGGCGGAGCGGAAGTCGGGAAAAGACGCCGACTCCATCGTCGCCTCGCTCGGGCCAAAAATCCGGGCCGAGCATCCGGACTGGTCTGCGCCGGAATGGATCGACTTCGCGATCAGATATTATTCGACGCTGAGCTGAACCGCGCACTCACATTTCAATGTTCGACCCGGTACAGCCGCCACCGCTCGGGCACTCCTTTGAGCCGGTGAACGCCGCGATCCTTGAAGCGGATTCCAGACTGCGACATCAGATCCTTGACCGCGCTCGAAACAAGGACTTCGCCGGCACGCGCTTTCGCTGCGACGCGCGCGCCGACGTGAAACGCGAGACCGACCACGTCAGCCCCGCTTATTTTGTATTCGCCTGCGTGCAGCCCCACCCTGATCTCTAGTCCCAGCGTGCGTACCGCCTCGCGGATTGCGGTGGCGCAACGGACCCCGGAAGCCGGCGCGGCGAACGTCGCGAGCAATCCGTCCCCCGTCGTCACGACTTCTTTTCCGCGCAAAGCCTTCAGCTCTTTACGGACGGCGGCGTAGTAGTGATTCATCACCTGCGTCCAACGCGAATCGCCCAGCCGCGCAGCTGTTTGGGTAGACCGGACGATATCGACAACCAGAATCGTGGCGAGCGCATGTTGGAGCTCGGCGCCAGGTTTGGCACGGCGGCGGCGGATCGGAATATTCCCAGCCAGCGGTTCGTAGCGGTGGTTGCGTCGCCGCGCGATCGCGGCTTTCGTATAGTCCTTGGCACGCTGCGCCGTGCCGCAACGAATTGTCTTCGCCCGTGGCGGAAGCGTCCAGTAGATCTTCCGCTCATCTCCTACGCCACTGACCTCGACGGCGCCCCACTTCAGGAAAACCGTCGAGCCGACCCGGCGAATCCACCATGCCTTTGAGGTGTATCCGGAAACGTTCGACCGATGGACTCCAATGCGAAGGAACTTGGACATTTGCGTGAGGCCGATCGAAGACCGCGTGGGGATACTGAGGACCGAATGTGATCATACATCCGTGCGTTGGCAACAGTGCTCTCAATCGAAAAATTGGCTCTCTGACTCGTGTGTTGATTTCGCGGTCCCAATCGCCCTCTACGAGCGTGTGCCTGAGTCGAGAACAAATGAGTTCTGGCTTGCGAGCCACCGTGCTGCGCGTTGACGAGTCCACGTCCTAGTTCTTGCGGAAGGGCCAGGTCAATTCTCGCCCCCCGGCGATGCCGTTGGGGCGGAACAGGATGATCAGCAACATGACGAGCGCGAGAATGACATCGCCGACGCCGGGTGGCGCGGCGATGGTCATGTTGCCGACCGGGACTCCGATCTCGATCTGACGCAACAATTCGGTCAAGACCGCGATGACCAGCGCGCCGAAAACCGCACCGGTCAGGCTGCCACGGCCGCCGATAATCAGCATCGCCACGATCAGGAACGTGAGGTCGAGATAGAAGTTCTCGACCCGGACGATGCCGAGAAAATGGGCCAGCAGCACGCCAGCAATGCCCGACAGGAACGCGGATATCACGAAGGCGATGAGACGATGGCGCACGACGTTGACGCCGGATGCCTGCGCCGCGGCTTCGTCCTCGCGAGAGGCGCGCAACAGCAAAGCGGATCGCGTTTCCTGATAGACGAATGCAATCACGATTGCCGCGATCGCCCAGCCGAGCGCGGTCCAGAGATCGACATAGGCCGGCAATCCCATCAGCGAATTCTGACCGCCGGTTACCGCCGTCCAGTTGCCGAGAACGATGTAAGCGACCACGAGCACGGCAAAGGTCGCAATGCTTGCCGATACGCCCGAAAGGCGCATCAGTGGCCAGCCCACCAGGAACGCGAACACGGCGGCAACGCCGCCGCCGGCGAGTGCCCCCGGCAGGGTCGGCCATTCGAGGTGGGCGATCGCGGCCGGTAGTTCCGGAAGAAAGACTGATTTTGCCGACGCCTTCATGGTGAGAAGCGCCGACACATAGGCGCCGACGGCCATGAATGCGACGTTGCCGAACGACAGCACGCCCGAATTGCCGACGAAGACGTAAAGGCCGACCACGGCGATGAGGTTGATGAGCCCCTGGATGGTTCGCCGTTGCAGAACGACCGGCGCAAACGACGCAGCTATCGTGAGAGCAACAACGATCAGGACCAGCGCGGCCAGCGGCCACAAGCGCAGCAGCGCCGCCGACATTCGGGAGTTCGGCGCGGCCGGCGGCGGCATCAGATTCTTTCCTTGAGGCCGCGCGCCGGGATCAACCCCTGCGGGCGGAACAGAAGAACGAGCGCGACAGCGACAAAGACGAAAGCCTCCCGAAAGACGCGCAGGTCGGGAGGTAACAATGCTTGCAGGAGGATGGACGCCGCGCCGACCAGGAAGCCGCCCAGAGCCGCTCCGGTAAGGCTACCGAGGCCGCCGATAACGGTGCCCACGAAGGCGATGACGACAAGCTGCAGCCCCATGCGCGGCTGAACGACGCCCGTCTGCACGACGATCAGGCAGGAGACCGCGGCTGCAAGCACTCCGGAGAGCGCGAAGGCCGTGGCGATCACCCTGTTGGCGCGAACGCCCAGCACCCGCGCCATGCGGAAGTCCTCGGCCGCGGCGCGCATCTGCAAGCCGAGCCGTGTGGTGCGTAAAAACCAGGTGAGGCTGGCGAGGAGTACGCCGCTGACGACAATCGTCACGATCTGGAGAAGCTGGAGCCTGGTCCCCAACACCTCAACCTGGCGACCGAGCGCGGGCAGAAAGTCGATCCCCTTGAGCCGCGAGCCGACCACGAGAATGAGGAGCTTTTGCAAAAAGAAGCTGACCGCGAACGAAGATATCAGCAACGTCGTTGGATCGGCGCTTCGCAACGGGCGGAAGGCGGCACGCTCGGTCAGCAACGCCAGAACGACGGCAACCGCGATCGCGCCGAACAACATGACCGGAACCGGCAGGCCGACGAGAAACAGCAAGGTATAAGCCGCGAACGTAATCAGTTCGCCGTGCGCGAAGTTGATCAGCCGCATCACTCCAAAAATAAGCCCGATGCCGAGCGCCGTCAGGGCGTAAAGGCTGCCGACGCTGATGGCATCGACCAGTGTCTGGACAAGGCGATCCATCAGCGGCCGCCCGCTGCTTCCTGCATGTGGACGCCGAAATAGGCGGCGTCGAAACGCAGATCGTTCCTGATCTCGGCGGCGCTGCCGCTCAAGCCGAACTCGCCGCCGCTCATGACGTGGACCCGGTCGGAGATACCGAACACCCGCTCGGCATTCTGCTCCACGAGCAGGATGGTCACGCCCTGTTCGCGCACCGATCGCAGCAGGATATAGACCTGCTCGATCACGGCCGGCGCCAGCCCGAGCGACGGTTCGTCCAGCATCAGGAGCCGCGGACGCGACAACAGCGCCCGCGCGATGGCCAGTTGTTGTTGCTCGCCGCCGGAAAGCTGTCCGGCGGGCTGCCGGCGGCGTTGGCCGAGGATCGGGAACCTCTCGAACAAACGATCGATGTCGGCGCGGACGCCGTCGGCATCGCTGCGGATCGTTGCGCCGAGCATCAGGTTTTCGAGTACGGTGAGACTTGAGAAGATGTGCCGGCCTTCGGGGACCAGCGCGAGCCCCTGTCCCACCACGTCCTCCAGCGCGATCCCGGAAAGGGCTTTGCCGGCGAATGTGATGCTCCCGGCCGCCGGCGGCACGATCCCGGCGATGGCCGAGATGAGCGACGTCTTGCCGGCGCCGTTCGGTCCAACGATGCTGACGATCTCGCCCTCGGCCACCTCCAGATCGACGCCGCGGACGGCGGTGACGGTGCCGTAACGCACGATCAAGGCCGAAACCTGAAGCAGCGGCACGGCTGAACTCATTGCGGTGCGTCGGAGCCGAGATAGGCGCGGCGGACGCCGGCATCGGCGCGAATTTCCGCGGGTGTGCCGGCCGCGATGGTCCTGCCGCCGTCCAGGACGTGAATTCGCTCACAAAGATTCATGACCAGCGCCATGTTGTGTTCGATCACGAGAACTCCGCAATCGTATTTCGACCTGATTTCGAGAATGAGGTCGCGGAGTTGCTCCGCCTCCGCCGCGGCGAGACCGGCCGCCGGTTCGTCGAGCAACAGGAACCGCGGATTGACGGCGAGCGCACGGGCGAGACCGACACGACGCTCCTCGCCGTAGCTCAGGCCCGCCGCGGCACGATGCGCCTTATCGGAAAGCCGCAATTCGGCGAGCATGTCGCCGGCGCGCCGCCGTGCTTCGGCGCGGCCGAGGCCCTGCCCGACATAGCCGATCTCGACATTCTCGCTGACGCTCATGCCACGGAACAATCGCACCGCCTGGAATGTCCGCACCACGCCGGCCCGCGGAAAGCCGTGACGCGGCAGCCGGGTGCAATCGCGGTCCCCCACCACAATGGCGCCGGAGAGCGGACGCTGGAATCCGGACAGGACGTTGACGAGCGTGGTCTTGCCGGCGCCGTTCGGTCCGATGAGACCGAGAATTTCGCCGCGCTCGAGCCGTATGCTGACCTGATCGACGGCAACAAGGCCGCCGAACCGGACGCTCACCGCTTGCGCCGCAAGGTGCATCGTCGAGCGCCCGGGCGGCCGCTACCGCGTTACTGCAAGGGCGGAAACGACTCCACGGTGAAGCGCCCCACGGAGGCGAACTTGCCGTTGGTCGCCGCCAGGATCGCCATCGGCCGTGTCGTCTGAATGTGCAGCTTGTTGGTATAGGTTGTCGGCCCAATGACCAGCGGCTTCTTGTCGAACGTGTCGAGCACCGCCGCTACTTTCGATCCCTCCAGCGAACCCGCTTTGTTGGCCGCGGCGGCCCACGCCTGAACCGCGGAATACCCGCGCAGCCCGTAGGACACGTCAGCCTTCTTGCCGTATTTGGCTTCGAAACGCTTGAAGAAGCCGTTGACCTCCGGGTCCGGATCGTCGCCGTACTTGGAGCCGTAGCTGATGACGTAGAAATTGCTGAGATCGGGTATCGAGCCGATCCAGTAGTCGCCGTCGAGCGATTCACCGGTCACGATCGGCGCGTCGATACCGGCGGCGCGAAGCTGGCGCATCGCGCTCGGCCCGCCCGGCGCATACGAGCAAAAGAAGATGACGTCCGGCTTTTTGCTCAGGCTGGTGATGCGCGTCACCTGCGCCGCAATCGACGGATCGTTGTTGAGGAAGGTGTCCTGCCCGAGCAGTCCATCCTTGCCGGCCAGCTCCGTCCAGCGGGTGGCGAAGCTCGCGCACAACGACTTGGTGTAGGCGATGGTGTTGTCGAGAAGCACGTAAGCCGTCTTCCAGCCCTTCTGCTTGTAACCCCACTCCGCAAGGAGCGCTCCTTGAGCCTGACTGGCATTGGAAGTCGAATACGCGAGCGGTCCGACGCCCTGCACGCCGAACTTGGGATCGGACGCGCCGGAGAAGGCGACGACATCCTTCTGCTGGGCGACATAGGCGCCGGGCGCGCCGAAATCGAAATCGCTCGGGAACAGGATCGCCTTGGCGCCCTTGCCAATGACGTCCACAGCGCCGTCGGCGCCGAGCGGCGGTTCCGACTTGTTGTCGAACTCGACGATTTCGATCGGCTGGCCGAGAACGCCGCCGGCGGCGTTGATCTCCGCAACGGCCAGCTTTGCTCCAGCGATGGTGTCGGCGTCGACCGGGGCAAACCAGCCGCTAAATGGCATCACCAGCCCGAACACGGGCTTGTCGGCGGCCAACGCCGTCGTGGTGACCGAGAGAGCGGCGAGCGCCGACGCCGCGAGTGCAGCCATTCCGACTTTTTTGAACATGAGATCACCTTCCCCGTGTTTTCACGCGAACAGCGGGATCAAGTGTAGAGGACATTACTTCAAGCTTAAAGGGTTTTCCGGCCGGCGCCCGGTCAGATGCCGAGATAGCGGTGCTGAATATCCGGCGCGGCGGCAAGCGCCGGTGAAGTTCCGGACCACACGACGCGGCCGCGCTCGATGATGTAATGGCGGTCGGCGATGCGGGTCAGCGCGTCGACATTCTTGTCGATGACCAGGATCGACTGGCCCGCGGCGCGCAGAAGCGCAAGACAGCGCCAGATCTCGTCGCGGATCAGCGGCGCCAGTCCTTCCGTCGCTTCGTCGAGAATGAGCAGGCGCGGGTTGGTCATCAACGCTCGGCCGACCGCCAGCATCTGCTGCTCGCCGCCGGAGAGAAGATTGGCCATCGAGCCGGCGCGCTCGGCCAGTCGCGGGAACAGCGCAAAGACCTTCGCCAAGGTCCACGGATCGGCATTGCCGTTGCGGTTGGCGGCTGTCGCGAGGAGGTTTTCGCGGGCGGTCAGGTTGGGAAAGACCTGGCGGCCTTCCGGCACCAGCCCGATGCCGACTTTGGCGATCCGGTACGGCGGCCGGCCGCGGATTTCCGTTCCGCCGAACCGGATCGAGCCTGACGCCGGCGGGGTCAGACCCATGATCGAGCGCACGGTCGTGGTCTTGCCCATGCCGTTGCGGCCCATGAGCGACACCATTTCACCCGGCGCGATGGCGAGCGAAACGCCAAACAGCACCCGGCTCAGGCCGTAGCTGGTTTCGACATCCGCGACTTCCAGAAGCGGCGCCTCAGCCATGACCGCTCCGCTGCTCGCCGCTTTCCTTCTCGCCGAGATAGGCTTGCCGCACGGCGGGATCGTTTCGGATCGCGTCGGGTGGGCCGCTGGCGATGATGCGACCGTAGACGAGTACGGTCAGCGCGATCGGCGAGCGCGAATACCGCCTCCATGTCGTGCTCGATCAGGAGGATCGTCATGCTGCCTTTAAGCTCGCGCAGTATTCGCACCATCTGCGCGGACTCTTCCGGCCCCATGCCCGCCATCGGCTCGTCGAGAAGCAGCAGGCGCGGCTCGGTCGCCAGCGCCATCGCGATCTCAAGCTGCCGGAGTTCGCCGTGGCTGAGCTTATCCACACGCCAGCCGGCGCGTTCGGCAAGCCCGATCTGCGCCAGCGCCGCCAGCGCCGGCTTGCGAAGCTCGTTCTCGCCGCGGGCGTCGCGCCAGAACCGGAACGAGTGACCGCGATGCGCTTGCACCGCGAGCGCGACGTTTTCGAGCGCGGTGAAGTCGCGGAACAGCGACGTGATCTGAAACGAGCGGGCAAGTCCAAGCCGGCTGCGGCGATAGACCGGCAACCGCGTGATGTCGGCGCCTTCGAAATGAATGCTGCCGCCCTGCGGTGCGATTTCCCCGCTCAGCAGGCCGATGAGCGTGGTCTTGCCGGCGCCGTTCGGACCGATCACGGCGTGGACTTCCTGCGGTGCAATGTCGAGGCGTATCGCATCGGCAGCGACGACGCCGCCAAAACGCCGGACCAGACCTTCGGTCTGCAGGATCGGTCTAGCCACGGCGCCGGCCCTCGAGCAGGCCCTCGATGCCGCCATGCAAATAGATCGCGACCAGAAGCAGAACCGGCCCAAGGATCAAGTTGGGATATTCAGTCAGCCGCGACAGGCCCTCCTCCAGCAGCAGGAAGGTCACGGCGCCGATGAGCGGGCCGAACAGCGTACCTAGGCCCCCCAGCGCCACCATGACGATGAGATCGCCTGAGCGGGTCCAGTGCATCATCGCCGGGCTGATGAAGTTGGTGTGGTTGGCCAGCAGCGCTCCGGCCAGTCCGCACAGCGCGCCCGCGATCACGAAGCAGGTGAGCTTGTAGCGGAACGTCGGGAAGCCCACCGCCCGCATCCGCCGCTCGTTGGAGCGGGCGCCGCGGATCACCAGCCCGAAGCGCGAATTGACGAGGCGAAAGACGAAATAGATGCTGGCAAGCAGGATCGTGAAGCACAAATAATAAAAGACCGTCTTGTTATTGAGATCGATGAAACCGCCGAAGTTGCTGCGCTTGTAGATCGTCAGGCCGTCGTCGCCGCCATAGCGGTCGAGCCCGATGGCGACGTAGTAGATCATCTGGGCGAACGCCAGCGTGATCATGATGAAATAGACGCCGCGCGTGCGCAGACTGAGCGCGCCGACGGCGAGCGCGTAAAGCGCCGACGCCGCGATGGCGGCCGGCCACTGCACCAGCCCCGAGCCGATGCCCTCCTTGGCGAGGATGCCGACCGCGTAGCCGCCGATGCCGAGATAGGCGGCGTGGCCAAAGCTCACCATGCCGCCATACCCCATGATGAGGTTGAGGCTGACCGCACCGATCGCGAGGATCAGGACGCGCGTGAACAGGGTCAGCACGAATGTGTCGCCGGTCGCCAGCGAATACAGCGGCAGAAGCGCCAGCGCCGCCAGCAAGACGACGGCAGATGCGTTGCGCGCGGTGAACACCGATGCCGGGGACGCGCCGACCGGAGTGTCGAGCAAGGCGCTCATCTGCTGGCTGCCGGGAAAAGCCCTTCCGGCCGAAACACCAGGATCGCGGCCATCAAAACGTAGATCGACATCGAAGACAGCGACGGCCCGAGCGTCTGTGCGGCATTGTTGCTCAGGATGCGGTGCAGCAGATCGGGCAAAAACGCGCGGCCGATGGTATCCAGCAGGCCAACGATGATCGCCGCCACGAACGCGCCGCGGATCGAACCGATGCCGCCAATGATGATCACCACGAAAGCGAGGATGAGAATGTTCTCGCCCATGCCGATCTGGACCGTCAGGATCGGCGCCTGCATGACGCCGGCAAAGCCGGCCAGCGCCGCGCCAAGCCCGAACACCAGCGTGTAGAGGAGCTTGATGTTGATGCCGAGCGCGCCGACCATCTCGCGATTGGACGCGCCGGCGCGGATCAGCATGCCGAGCCGTGTGCGCATGACCAGGCCGTAGAGCAAGCCCGCGACCACGAGCGTGGCGACGATGATGACCAGGCGGTAGATCGGATAATAGACGCCGGGAATGATCTGTACCGCGGTGAGCATTTCCGGCGGCAGCGACAGCGTTCTGCCGGCGGGCCCCCAGACCAGCCGCACCAATTCATTGAAGAACAACAACAGGCCGAACGTGCCGAGCACGTGGTTGAGATGATTGGTCGCGTAAAGCCGGCGGATCGCGACGACTTCCAGCACCATGCCGGCAATGAACGAGCCGATCACCGCCAAAATCACGGCGAAAACGAAGCTTCCGGTCAGTACGGCGAAGGTGGCGGCAAAATAGGCGCCGAGCATGTAGAGCGAACCGTGCGCAAGGTTCACGAGGTCCATGATGCCGAACACCAGGGTCAGCCCGGCGGCCAGCAAGAAGAGCAGCATGCCGAGCTGCACCCCGTTGAGGCATTGCTCGATGAAATACAGCATGGCCTCGAGCGCTATTGCGTTGTGCCGTCATCCACCGGGCGCTGCGCCCCCGTGCGGATGACGGTCAGCATGCGACTGAACGAAAGCAAAAACTACTGGCCCAATTTCATGGGGCAGCGGTCATGGAATCGATCCTGGTCGTTCTCGACGATCGTGGCGACTGTCTTGAGCACATAGTCGTCGCCTTGTTTCACCACTTCCTGGAGGTAGAAATTCTGGATCGGAATGTGATTGTTGCCGAACTTGAAATTGCCGCGCACTGATTTGAAGTTGGCCTTCTCCATTTCCTTGCGCATGTCGTCTTTCTTCGAGAGGTCGCCGTTGACCGCCGTCACGGCGCTGTTGAGCAGAGACACCGCATCATAGGTTTGCGCGCCGTAGTAGGACGGCCGCAGCTTGTACTTGGCGATATAGTCGGCGACGAATTTCTTGTTCGCCTCATTGGGAAGATCGTTGACCCATTCCTGGGCTCCCGGAATCCCAAGCGAAAGCTCCTTGAGCCGCGGGATCGACAGTTCGTCGATGGTGAAACCCTGGTAGAGCGGGATTTTCCCCTTGAGGCCCGACTGCACGTATTGCGTCACGAACTGGATGCCGGCGCCGCCGGGATAGAACACGAAGATCGACTCGGCGCCGGACGCGCGCGCCTTGGAAAGCTCGGCTGAAAAGTCGAGCTGATCCGGCCAGCGCGTCAGCTCCTCGCCGAGGACCTGACCTTTATAGGTGATTTTCAAACCCGCCAGCATGTCCTTGCCGGCGGCATAATTGGGACCGATCAGAAAGACCGACTTCACGCCCTTCTGATTCATGTACATGCCCATTGCTTCGGGCGTCTGGTCGTTCTGCCACGAAGTCGAGAACACGTAAGGCGAACACAATTCGCCGGCAAATGCCGACGCGCCGGCATTGGTCACGACCGTCAAGGTCTTCGAGTCCGTCAGCGGCTTGAGCGATGCCAGCAGAACGTTCGACCAGATATAACCGACGATGAAGTCCACCTTGTCGGATTCGATCAACTTCTGGGTCTTTTGCACACCGATGTCGGGCTTTTGGGTATCGTCTTCGTAGATGACCTCGACCGGCAGGCCACCGATCTTGCGGCCGAGATGGTCGAGGCCAAGTTCGAACGCATTGCGCATGTCGTTGCCGATAGCGGCCGTCGGGCCGCTGAACGTGCTGATGAAGCCGATTTTGACCGTCTTCTGCTGCGCCGAGGCCGGCTCAACCGTCCCTGCCGGCACCGCCGCCAGGCCGAGCGCGGCCGCGGCAAGCACTCCAATTCCAGTCCTGATCATCGCGTGTATCCTTCTTACTGCCGCACTTATCGGGTGCGGAGGCGTTTCCTGATTATCGAGGTTAGCTACCCCACAAGCGGTCGATTTGACAGCCCCGTCCCGTCCTAAGCAAGCCGAACCAAGGGATTAGTAAATCGCACAGTGACGCAGGCCAAATCGAGCCCGTTTACGTGCCGATCCGCCTAAAATCCGGGCTTGTTGCGCGTGGCGCGTCGTTGCGCAAACACGAGGCCTGTCCTACCTGTCCCCCATTGCCGACACCCCGGCGCGCGGATAGCGGCGCCCACAGCAAGGTAAATTGGAACGTATGGCTCAGGCTTTTGAATTCGGACTGGATACTTTTGGCGATATCACCACCAACCCCGACGGCAAGCTCCTCACCCACGCCCAGGTCATCCGCAACGTTGTCGATGAAGGTGTCCTCGCCGACGAGGTCGGCGTTGATGCGTTCGGCGTCGGCGAACATCACCGTCCGGATTTTTCGGTGTCCGCGCCCGAGATCGTGCTGGCGGCCATCGCCGGCCGCACCCGGCGGATCAGGCTCGGCTCCGCGGTGACGGTGCTTTCGTCGGACGATCCCATTCGTGTCTTCGAGCGCTTCTCGACGCTCAACGCAGCCTCGAACGGGCGCGCGGAAGTGACCATCGGCCGCGGATCGTTCATCGAATCCTTCCCGCTGTTCGGTTTCGATCTCTCGCAATACGAAGTGTTGTTCGAGGACAAGATCGACCTGTTCGCCGCGCTGGTGCGTTCGGACACCGTGACATGGCAGGGCAAGACGCGACCGCCGCTGAAGAACCAGCGTGTGTTCCCGCCGATCGACGGCGAGAAACTCCGCGTATGGGTCGGCGTCGGCGGCAGCCCGGAATCGGTCGTCCGCGCCGCGCAATACGAATTCCCGCTGGCGCTCGCCATCATCGGCGGCGATCCGGCGCGGTTCAAGCCCTACGTTGACCTCTATCATCGGGCGTTCGCCCAGATGGGGAAGCCGGCTTTGCCGGTCGCCGTGCATTCGCCGGGCTACATCGCCGACACGGACGAGCAGGCGCAGGAAGAATACTGGAATGGCTATAAGGCCATGCACGACAAGATCGGCGGCGAGCGCGGCTGGCCGCCGATGGAGCGGAGCTCGTTCAATCACGAAGTCGAGCGCGGCGCGCTGCATGTCGGCTCGCCGGAAACGGTCGCGCGCAAGATCGCGAAGACCGCGAAGGCGCTCAGCATCGTTCGCTTCGATCTGAAATACTCGGCCGGCACGCTCTCGCACGACGGCATGATGCGCTGCATCGAGCTTTACGGGCGCAAGGTGATCCCGATGGTGCGGGAGATGCTGGCGTAGACTGGCCGTCCGTCAGCCCAAGGCGCGTGCCTCACGTCCCCACCAGCCCGAATTGCGGGCTCGACGGTTCGGCGTGGGTCTTTTTCGCGATGCGTCCGGCGAGCCGCGACAGGCGGCCGGCTTCCACCGCCGCGCGCATGCTTTTTGCCATCAGCACCGGATCGCTCGCTTTCGACACCGCCGTGTTGAGAAGAACGGCGGCGCAGCCGAGCTCCATGGCGAATGCCGCATCGGAAGCCGTGCCTATCCCGGCGTCGAGCACCACCGGCACAGGCGAGCGGGCACAAACAAGCTCGATCAGGTGCGGATTGGAGACGCCGAGCCCGGAGCCGATCGGCGAGCCGAGCGGCATGACGGCGGCAGCGCCGGCATCGGCGAGTTTGCGGCAGGTCACCGGATCCTCGGTGCAGTAAGGCAGCACGATGAAGCCTTCGGCGACCAGCGTCTCGGTCGCGCGGACCAATTCCTCGACGTCCGGATAAAGCAGCTCGCGATCGCCGATCACCTCAAGCTTGATCCAGTTGGTGTCGAGCGCTTCGCGGGCAAGCTGCGCGGTGAGAACCGCGTCCTTTGCGGTCTGGCAGCCCGCGGTGTTGGGGAGAAAACGCACCCGGCCGGCCAGCAAGTCGATCAGGCTTTCGTCGTCGCCGGCGAGACTGATGCGGCGGATCGAGGCGGTCACCATGGCGGTCCCGCTCGCCTCGACGGCGTCGAGCATGATCTTGCGGTTGGGATAGCCGGCGGTGCCGAGGAACAGCCTCGAGCCGAATTCCTGTCCGGCAATGATGAGCGGATCAGACATTTTTGGCTCCACTTTTCCGGATCGCGCGTTTGTATCGGCGCATGATCTTTTCGAAAAACCGGTCTCCACTTTTTCGGATCATGCGCTAACCACCCTGCCTGGCGCGGACGATCTCGATGCTGTCGCCCGGGCGGAGTTGTGTTTTCGGCCAGGCCGCGCGCGGAACGACGGCGCCGTTGAGCGCTACCGCAATGCCGCGCTGTTCGGTATCGACGGCTTTCTCCGCCAACAGTGCTTCAAGCGTGACGGCCGCCAGCGGTTCGGTCTCGCCATTCACGCGGATCGATGCCTGTTTTGATATCTGCGTCATCGGCGTCGCCACATTACCCCGCCGCGCGGGCCGGAAAAAAGCGTTCGAGACCAAACGGTTTGATCGCCGGGTCGACAACGTCGTCGAGGATCAGCCGCGCCATCGCATCCGCCGTCACCGGCGCCAGCAAAATGCCGTTGCGATGATGGCCCGTCGCATAGAACAAGACCCTCCAGCGGGCCGCGCCCCAGGATCGGGGCATCGTCGCGGCTGCCCGGCCGATGGCCGACCCAGATTTCGTCGATCGGCAATTCCTCAACCGCCGGGATCGCGCGCCATGCAGCCTCGAGCAAGGTCAGCATGCCGCCGGCCGTGATGGTGTCGTCAAAACCTTTCTCTTCGACCGTGGCGCCGACGATAAGCCGGCCGTCGCGCCGCGGCACGAGATAGACGCCGGGCGCCCACAGCACGTGGGTGAGAAGCGGCGCGGCCGCGTCCATCCGCAGCGACAGCATCTGGCCCTTGACCGGACGCACCGGCGGCCGCCGGTCCGGCGGCAACCCGCCGATACCGCGCGACGAGGCGCCGGCGGCCAGCACGACGATGTCGGCGTGAGCGGTGGTGCCGTCCTCAAACAGCACGCCCTTCGCGCGACCGGCCTGCACCACGATCTCCTTGACCGGCCGATGCTCGACGATGTCCGCGCCGGCGGCTTGCGCGGCAATGCGCAGCGCCTGCACGAGCTTGCGGTTATCGACCTGGTGATCTTCCGGCGAGAACAGCGCGCCCGCGATCTTCCCGGCGAGACGCGGCTCGCGCGCTCGGGTCGCGGCGGCTGAAAGCCATTCGAGCGGCAGGCCGAGCCGGCGTTGAAACTCCAGATGGTGCGCGATGGTCGCCTGATCGTCGGCGGTCAAGGCGAGCACCAAGGTGCCTTCGCGCCGTAATTCGACGTCGATGCCGGTCACCCGCGCAAGCTCCTCGGCGAAACCAGGCCAGCGCGACTGGCTCTCGCGGCCGAGCGCGACGAGGGCTTCCTCGCCAGGCTCGGCTTCGCAGCAAGCCGCCAGCATGCCGGCGGCGGCATGTGAGGCTCCCGCTCCGGCCTTGCCGCGATCGAATACCGTGACGTCGGCCCGCGCGGCGAGCCGCCAGGCGATGCCCAGCCCGACGACGCCCGCGCCGATAATGACGACACGCGGCCGGCTGCCTACAGGTGTGATGCCGTGATTGGTCGCGCTCAACGCGGCTCCCTTCGCTGGTATGACCCAGACAGGTTCGACGGGTGTGATCTCAGCCGCGATTTTTCCGCGGCACCCCTGGCCGATGCAACGATGATGGTGATTTTTCCGCCGCGCGACAAGGGCCGCTGTCCCTACCTTTTGGACGCGGCCCTGATTCCGGCCGGCCTAGCGGCGCGTTCGCCGCCCCGGCCATTATCCTTGGCCAGCGCGTCGAATTCCATCAACCGCTCAAGAAGCGGTTCCATCTCCTTGAGCGGCAACATATTTGGTCCATCCGACGGCGCCTTGTCCGGTGCTTGATGGGTCTCGATGAAGAGGCCCGCCACGCCGACGGCGACGGCGGCCCGCGCCAGTACAGGCACGAATTCGCGCTCGCCGCCGGAGGATGTGCCCTGCCCCCCCGGCTGCTGCACCGAATGGGTCGCGTCGAAAATCACCGGCGCACCGGTTTTCGCCAGCACCGGCAGCGCCCGCATGTCGGAGACGAGCGTGTTGTAGCCGAACGAGACCCCGCGCTCGGTGACCAGCACATTGCCGTTGCCGGCGCCGGTGATTTTGCTCACCACGTTGACCATGTCCCACGGCGCGAGGAACTGGCCTTTCTTGACGTTGACGACACGGCCGGTCTTCGCAGCCGCGACAAGCAGATCCGTCTGCCGGCACAGGAATGCCGGTATCTGCAAAATATCGACGGCTTCGGCGACGGCGGCGCACTGATCCGGCTCGTGCACGTCGGTCAGTACCGGGACGCCGAGCTTGTCGCGCAGTTCGGCAAAGATGGCGAGCGCCTTGTCGAGGCCGAGACCGCGGGCGCTCTTGGCGCTCGTGCGGTTCGCCTTGTCGAACGATGTTTTGTAGACAAAGCCGATGCCGCGCCGCGCGGTGATTTCCTTGAGCGCGCCTGCCATGTCGAAGGCGTGCGCGCGACTTTCGAGCACGCACGGTCCGGCAATCAGCGCCAGCGGCAGCGTGTTGCCGAAACGCACCTTCCCCACGGCGACGACGGATTTGGGTTTTGCGGTCATCGAGTTCATCGCCGGCGGACCATGATGGCGGGGCGCTGCCGGGTCAACCGTCGTGCCGCCCGCTCGCCCGCTGGAGACGGCACGGCCTAAACCAGCCGGCTCTGCTCTACCGCCGCGCCGATGAAGGAAGAGAACAGCGGGTGCGGCGCAAACGGCCGCGACTTCAGTTCGGGATGGAATTGCACCCCGATGAACCAGGGATGGTTGGAATATTCGATGATTTCCGGCAGCAGTCCGTCCGGCGACATGCCGGAAAACCGCATGCCGTGCTGCCCCAGGCGGTCCTTGTAGGCGGTATTGACCTCGTAGCGATGGCGGTGCCGTTCGGAGATTTCCGTCGCCTGATAGATACCGGCGATCATGCTGCCGCGATCGAGTGTTGCCGGATAAGCGCCAAGCCGCATCGTGCCGCCGAGGTCGCCCTCGCTGCCGCGCTTCTCCAGCGCGTTGCCCTTCATCCATTCGGTCATCAGGCCGACGACCGGCTCGCGCGTGGCGCCGAATTCGGTCGAGTTGGCTTCCTCGATGCCGCACAGGTTTCTCGCCGCTTCGATCACCGCCATCTGCATGCCGAAGCAAATGCCGAAATACGGCACCTGCCGCTCGCGCGCGAATTGCGCGGCGCGGATCTTTCCTTCAGCGCCGCGCTGACCGAAGCCGCCGGGAACCAGAATGCCGTCGACATGTTCGAGGAACGGCGCCGGGTCTTCGTTCTCGAAGACCTCGCTCTCGATCCAGTCGAGATTGACCTTGACCTTGTTGGCGACGCCGCCATGCGAGAGCGCTTCGATTAGCGACTTATAGGCATCTTTCATGCCGGTATATTTGCCGACGATGGCGATGGTCACGTCGCCTTCGGGATTGCGGATGCGCTCGTTGATGAACTGCCAGGTGGCAAGGTCGGGCTCGGGCGGATTTGCGATGCCGAACGCCGCCAACACTTCGTTGTCGAGACCGCCGGCGTGATAGGCCTCGGGCACAGCATAGATGTTGTCGACATCGAGCGCCTCGATCACCGCGCTTTCGCGCACGTTGCAGAACAGCGCGAGCTTGCGCCGTTCGCTTTCGGGAATCGGCCGGTCGGACCGGCACAGCAGGATGTCGGGCTGAATGCCGATGGCGCGCAGTTCGCGCACCGAATGCTGGGTTGGCTTGGTCTTGAGTTCGCCGGCGCTCGGGATGAACGGCAGCAGCGTGAGATGGATGTAAACCGCGTGGTGACGCGGCAATTCGTTGCCGAGCTGACGGATGGCCTCGAAATACGGCAGGCCTTCGATGTCGCCGACGGTGCCGCCGATCTCGCACAGGACGAAATCGAAGCCTTCATTGCCGTCGCGGATGAATTCCTTGATGGCGTTGGTGACGTGCGGAATGACCTGGATGGTGGCACCGAGATAGTCGCCGCGGCGCTCCTTGTTGAGGATATCCTGATAGATGCGGCCGGTCGTGATGTTGTCCATCCGCGTCGCAGGTCGTCCGGTAAACCGCTCGTAATGCCCGAGGTCGAGATCGGTCTCCGCGCCGTCATCGGTGACGAACACTTCGCCGTGCTGGTAGGGCGACATCGTGCCCGGATCGACGTTGAGGTAGGGGTCGAGCTTGCGCAGCCGTACCTTGTAGCCGCGCGCCTGCAACAGCGCGCCGAGCGCCGCGGAGGCGAGACCCTTGCCCAGTGAGGAAACCACGCCGCCGGTGATGAAGATGTACCGCGCCATGGGATTCAAGCTCTAGCCGCGAACGGGCGATTCGACGAGCGATATTCCCGAATGCCCATCGCGCCGGGGCGGAAACTGTTGCAAGTGCAATGTCGTCGGACGAAATCCTCATGCGGCAAGGAAGCGCCCCCCGGCGGTATCGTGGAGACTGCCGGGGTGCTCGCTTTGCGCATGGCGTTGCCTATTGCGACTGCGGTACTTGCGGCCCGGTCGGCGCTGCCGGCGCAGGCTTGCCGCCCAGTTGATCGAGAACGCCGCGGCCGGTCTGGCTCAGTGGGGGCGCCGACAACGGAGCGCCGACCGGCGCTTCCTGGCTCGTTGGCGCACCGCCACCAGTATTGATAATGGAAGCCGGGTGGCGACCGAGACCGGCTAGCCAGGACAGGGCAAGGCTGGTGATAAAGAAGCCCACCGCCAGCAGCGCCGTCGTTCGGGTCAGAACGTTGGCGGTGCCACGGCCGGTCATAAAGCCGCTGTTGGAGGTGCTGACGAGCCCGCCACCCTCGGATTTTTGCAGCAAAACCACCCCGATCATGCCGAGGACGAGCATCAGGTGGATCACGATAATGACGGTCAGCATCGATAAAAGCCGCTCCTAACGACGATGGCACCAGACGCGGCCGTCCCGGCCCCGCGACCCCCGATATAGGAAGCCGGGCGGGTCTCTACATGATCCACCGGGGATTTTCTATGGCAGCCGCAGCCTCGGATCAGGACCATGAACGCTGCGAACGGGTGAAATCGATAAAAGCGCGCAGCGGTGCCGGAATGTGGCGACGGCCGGGATAGTAGAGAAACGGCCCTGAAAAGCGTTGCCACCAAGGCTCCAGCACGGGCTCGAGCGCGCCGCTGTCCAGATACGGACGCAGCCAATCCTCGAACAGGTTGATGACACCTGTGCCGGCGATCGCGGCCTCGACGGCAAGGTCGGCTGCCGCGCCGACGCTCACGACGAGCGGCCCGGACGGCTCGAGCTTCACCACCTCCCCGTCGCGCTCGTACTCCCAAGTGGTCATCGCGCCACTCTTGAAACGGCCACGCAGGCAAGAGTGGTCGAGCAACTCCCGCGGATGTTTCGGGCGTCCGCGCCGGTCGAGATAGGCCGGCGACGCCGCAGTCGCAAAGCGCTGTTCGCGCGGGCCGATGGGAATGGCGATCATGTCCTGCTCCAGCCGCTCGTCGTAGCGGATCCCGGCGTCGCAGCCGGCGGCCAGCACGTCGACGAAACTATCCTCGGCGATCACCTCGAGACGAATGTCCGGGTAGGCGGCGAGGAATGCCGGCACGATGCGGGGCAGGACCACGCGCGCGGCGACTACGGGCACGTTCAATCGGAGCGTGCCCGCCGGCCGATCGCGGAAACTGTTGACCACATCCAGCGCCGCCTCGACCTCGCCCAACGCCGGGCCGAGCCGATCGAGAAGGCGCGCGCCCGCCTCGGTTGGTGCGACGCTGCGCGTGGATCGGTTGAGCAGCCGGACACCCAGCTTGGCCTCCAGCCGCGTCAGGGCTTCGCTGAAACTCGATGCACTGCCGCCGTTTGCCCGTGCTGCTTCGCGAAATCCGCCCGCACGCGCAACGGCCGCGAAGGCCGTGAGGTCGCCGAGGTCTGCTGCCATTGTTCGCTAATCCGTACAACCTGCTCAGATTATAGCGGATTATCGCACAGACTGGGGCGGTCTATCCAGATGGTCGATCGCGGCCGCAATTGCCCAATCGGTGATCGCGCCAAGCCCGGGCGAACAGTATCCTTTCCAATCATGGGGAATGAAATGACGGAAGACAAAGCCACCAAGATTGCCTTGGTCACCGGAGGCAACCGCGGGATCGGCAAGGACGTTGCGATCTCCCTGTCCCGCGTCGGCATCGACGTCATCCTGACCTATCACTCCAACCAACGTGAAGCCGACAATGTCGTTGACGAGATCCGCAAGCTGGGAGGCAAGGCTGCGGCCGTGCAATTTGACCTTTCTCAGACGGCTTTCATTGATCCGTTCCTGGATCGTCTCAGGTCCATGCTGCGCAATTCCTTCGACACGGAAAAAATCGACTTCCTGATCAACAATGCCGGCTTCGGCAGAGTGATTCCGATCGAGAAATTGACGGAGGACGACTTCGACGCCTTTTTGAACGTTCACTACAAGGGCGTCGTGTTTCTCACCCAGAAGGCGCTGTCGATGATGAACGACGGCGGCAGCGTCGTGTTCATCACGGCGGCCGGCGATCGCTTTCATGTGCCCGGCTACGCGGTCTATTCCTCCTGCAAGGGAGCCATCGAAGTCTTTTCCAGATACGTCGCAAAGGAATACGGGCCGCGCGGCATCAGAGCCAACACGGTGGCGCCCGGCGGCATCGAAACCGACTTCGCCGGGGCCATCATTCGCAACACGCCTGCGCTCCAGGAATACATCAAGACCGAGACGGCGCTCGGCCGCGTCGGCATGCCCGACGATATCGGCAGCGTCGTCGCCTTCCTGTGCAGCAAGGACTCGAAATGGGTCAGCGGCCAACGTCTGGAAGTGACAGGCGGCTATCGTTTGTAGGCGCCAGCCACGGCCAGGAAGTCCGGCGCCTTGAGACTAGCGCCGCCGACGAGCGCGCCGTCGACATTGTCAACGGCCAGTAATGCGCTCGCGTTCGTGGGATTGACCGAACCGCCGTAGAGAATGCGGGTGCCCTCCCCGCCGTGACCGTAACGCAGGACCAGCCGCTCCCGGATCAGCCGGTGCATTTCCGCGACGTCGGCGGGCGTCGGCGTTCGCCCGGTTCCGATCGCCCATACTGGTTCATATGCGATGACAAAGCCCGCTGAGTTGTCGGACAGCGAGCCTTCAAGCTGGGATGCCACCACATCGAGCGCGCGCCCGGCGTCGCGTTCGGCGCCGGTCTCGCCGACGCAGACAATTGCCACAAGGCCGGCATGCCCAGCGGCGAGGGCTTTTGCCCGTACGGCCGCATCTGTCTCGCCGTGATATTGGCGGCGCTCGGAGTGACCGACGATCACCGCGACGGCGCCGGCGTCTTTGAGCATTTCAGCCGAGAGGTCGCCGGTATACGCACCCGACGCCAGTGCGTGACAATCCTGTGCGCCGATCAGAACGCCCGATCCGCGCGCGGCCGCGGCGAAGCCCGCGATGAGCGTCGCGGGCGGACACACCATCAGCTCTACATTTGAAAGCGCGCCGGCGCCGGCGACGATCTGCTCCAGCACGGAGAGCGAAGCCGCAAGGCCGTTCATCTTCCAGTTGCCAGCGACGAGTGGACGGCGCGCCATGGTGCGTGTCTCGACGTTGCGATTTCGAAATCATGCCGCAGAGCTGCGACAAAGAGGCGTTAGCAGACGCCTTGCAGCCGGAAAAGGGGCGTTTTACCAAGGACTCCCGTCAGTTGCGGGCCTGCGCAACCGTCCTTATGATGCGCCGCTCCCGCCGGGCACCCCATCGGCATCACGCAAGCGCACTGGAACGCAATGCTTCGAGGTATCCGAAACGCCTCCGCAAACTGGCTCGGCCGCGCCGTCATGGGTGTGGTTATGGGCGTATTGGCCCTCAGTTTTGCGGTCTGGGGCATCAACGACATCTTCCGCGGCTTCGGCCGCTCCAATCTCGCCAAGATCGGCAACACCGAAATCCAGATCGAGCAATTCCGCCAAGCCTATAATGATCGCCTGCAGCAGATCAGCCGCCAGATGGGCAGGCCGCTCCCGCCGGAACAGGCCAAGGCCATGGGCCTCGACCGGCGCGTCCTCAGTGAGATGATCGCCGAAGCGGGTCTCGACCAGCGCGCAAAACAGATGCGGCTCGGCATTTCCGACGCCGAGATCGTGCGCCACCTCACCGAGGAGCCAGCATTCCGCGGTCCCACCGGCCAGTTCGACCGGGTGCGCTTCGAGCAACTGTTGCGCAACTTCGGCTACACCGAACAGCGCTTCATCAACGAGCAGCGCCGGCTGACACTCCGACGGCAGATCACGGAATCGCTTTCCGGCGAACTTCCCGCGCCGAAGGCGTGGCTCGATGCGGTCAACCAGTTTCAGAACCAGCAGCGGAGCATCGAGTTTGTGACGCTCGGCCCGGCGCAGGCGGGTGAAATTCCGCAACCGAGCGAAGCCGATCTCAGCAAGTATTTCGAGGCGCGAAAAATCCTGTTCAGGGCGCCGGAATACCGCAAGATCGAAGTCCTTGCGGTGACGCCGGCCGAACTCGGCAAATGGATGGATATCTCCGACGCCGACATTCAGGCCGAGCTTGAGAAAAATCGCAGCCGCTACCTTGCGCCCGGAGCGCCGCCACGTCGAGCAGATCGTGTTTCCGAACATGTCGGAAGCCGAAGCCGCGGAGACCCGGCTCAAGGATGGCCTGAGTTTCGCTGCGCTTGCCGCCGAGCGCGGCCTCAAGGAACAGGATTTCGATCTCGGCACCGTGGTCAAGTCCGCCATTATCGATCCGGCCGTAGCCGACGCCGCCTTTGGATTGAAAGTCGGCGAGGTCAGCGCGCCAATCCAGGGCCGCTTCGGTGTGGTCATCGCCACCGTGGTCGATATCGTGCCGGAAGAGACAAAGCCGCTTGCCGAACTGACAACGCAGATCCGCACCAATATCGCGACCGAACGCGGCAAGGCCGAGGTGCGGAGCCTTCACGAGAAGATCGAGGACGAGCGCGCCGGCGGCGCGTCGCTGGCGCAGGTTGCCGAGAAGCTGAAGCTTCCCATCATCACCTACGACGTCGATCGTTCAGGCCGCGATCAGGCCGGCAAGCTGGTCGAGGGCATTCCGCACGCCGGCCAGGTCGTCAGCGCCGCGTTCGCGACCGAAGCCGGCGTTGACAACGATCCGCTCGACATCGACGGCGGATATATCTGGTTCAACGTGGTTGGCGTCACGCCGTCGCGTGATCGGACGCTTGCCGAAGTGAAGGACAAGGTCGAGGCGGCATGGCACGAGGATGAGGTGGCTTCTCGGCTCAAGGCGAAATCCGCGGAGCTGCTCGACAAGCTCAGGAGCGGCACGCCGTTCGATACGATCGCCTCCGCCGACGGCCTCAAGATCGAAACCGCCGATAAGCTCGTGCGCGGAAAGCCCGCAGAGGGGATTTCCGCCAAGGTCCTCAACGCTGTGTTCCACACCGCGAAGGATGCTTTCGGCAGCGCCGAGGGCGACAAGCCGAGCGAGTGGGTCGTGTTCCGCGTGACCGGCATCACCGATCCCAAGCTCGACGCCAATTCGGCCGACGAAAAGCGCTTCGCCGACGTGGTCAAGCGTCAGGAGATCGATGACATCTACGGACAGTATGTGACGCGGCTGGAAGACGAACTGGGCACCAGCGTCAACCAGGCGGCGCTGGCGCAAGCGCTCAGCGGCAGCAGCGCGCCGGACAACAACTAAAGATGCATATCGAGCCGTCGGCCACAGCGTTCGCCGCGCATTATGCGGCGGGCGAACCGCAGGTCGTGTGGACGACGCTGGTCGCCGACCTGGAAACGCCGGTTTCCGCGTTCCTCAAGATCGCCGGCGCGCGGACCGCGGGCTCCAGGGGGGCGATGAGCTTCCTTCTGGAGTCGGTCGAGGGCGGCGCGGTGCGCGGCCGTTACTCGATTATCGGGCTTGAGCCGGACGTTGTCTTTCGGGTCGAGGGGACGCACGCGAAAATCAACCGTGCGCCGCAGAACAATCCCGACGCCTTCACGACCGTGGACACGCCGCCGCTCGCGGCGTTGCGGACGCTGATCGCCGAAAGCCGCATCGCGCTGCCGGATACGTTGCCGCCGATGGCGGCCGGTATTTTCGGTTATCTCGGTTACGACACCGTGCGGCTGATCGAGGACACCCTGCCCGCGCCGGGTCCCGATCCGCTTGGCATCCCGGACGGAATACTCATCCGGCCGACTTTGGTCGTCGCCTTCGATGCGGTCAAAGACACGATCACATCGTCACCCCGGTGCGGCCGCAAGCCGGCGTGACGGCGGAGGCCGCGCTCGCACGCGCGGCCGAGCGGCTTTCCGCCGTCGTCGAAGCGCTTGATCGTCCGCTCGACAAATCGGCGCTGGAAGCCGACGCCGGTCCGCCGGACGTGACGCCACGATCCAACACGCCGGCCGAAGAATTCAAAGGGATGGTGCTCCGCGCCAAGGAATACATCGCCGCTGGCGATATTTTTCAGGTCGTGCTGTCGCAGCGTTTCGAAGTGCCGTTCAAGCTCGCGCCGTTTGCGCTCTATCGCGCGCTGCGGCGCGTCAATCCTTCGCCCTACCTGTTCTTCCTCGATTGCGGCGGCTTCGCCGTCGCGGGCTCCAGCCCGGAAATCCTGGTCAAGACCGGCGGCGGCAAGGTGACGATCCGTCCGGTCGCCGGCACGCGGCGGCGCGGCGCCACGCCGCACGAGGACAAGGCGCTGGAGGACGAGCTTCTGGCCGACCCGAAGGAACGCGCCGAGCATCTGATGCTGCTCGATCTTGGCCGTAACGATGTCGGCCGCGTCGCCGAAATCGGCACCGTCAAGGTCACCGATCAGTTCTTCATCGAGCGCTTCAGCCAGGTCATGCACATCGTCTCGAATGTCGAAGGCAAGCTGCGCGCGGATCGCGATGCGCTCGACGCGCTCGCCGCCGGCTTTCCCGCCGGAACGGTCTCCGGCGCCCCGAAAGTGCGGGCGATGCAGATCATCGACGAGCTGGAGAAGGAGAAGCGCTCGCTCTATGCCGGCTGCGTCGGATACTTCTCGGCGGGGTCCGACATGGATACCTGCATCGTGCTGCGCACTGCTTTGGTCAAGGACGGCGTGATGTACGTTCAGGCCGGCGCCGGCATCGTTGCCGATTCCGATCCCGAGTTCGAGCAGCAGGAGTGCGTCAACAAGGCCAAGGCGCTGTTCCGCGCCGCCGAGGAAGCCAAGCGCTTCGCCAGCGGCGCCGCGCGTTAGAGCATGATCCGGAAAAAGCCTGCCCCGGACTTGATCCGGGGTGGTCGCCGGTTTTCCGAAAAGACCGTACTCCAGCAAGCAAGCACTCAAACAAAAAAGCCCGGGACTTTGGTCCCGGGCTTTGTCGTTTGAATTCTGCGGCGATCAGTAGTGGTTGAACCAGTTGAAGCGCCACACCAGTTCGCTGGTAATCGCCTGCACGTACTTCGTGCTGCTCACGCTAGAACCCGTGGCGGCGCCTGTTGCGGTAACGACGATCGGCAGGTTCGACGTGTTGTAGCTCGAGTACCGATACTCGGTCTTGAAGAACAGACCGGGCAGCATGTCGAACGAATATTCGAAGCCGCTGCCGATGAACCAGCCATTAGCCGTGTTCGAGCTGAAGGAAAATCCCAGCGGCGGCGCCGGTGACGGGTTTTGCAGATTCACGCTGCTGAAATTCGCCTGGGTATAAGCCGCCGTCGAAATACGACAGGAACTTCGGCGTCACCAGGAAGCCCGCCCGAGCGCCGGCAGCCCACGTCCAGGGCATCGACTCGCCGCCCATCCCGCGGGCTGCTGAAAGTACCGCGAACGGAATTGCCACCCCAGCCGTAATCCGCAAAGGCGCCGACGACGACATTCGGGCTCCAGAAGGAGCCGAGCGGCAGGCCGAATTGGTAGTCGCAACCCGTTTGCGCCACGCCGTACCAGCCCTTGCCGCTATTGTTGATCGGCTGGGTAGGCGGCCCCCAGCGCCGGTCACGAAGTTGTTGTCGTTCCACATGGCGTAACCGGCGCCACCGGCGACGTAGCATCCCGTCCAGTTGTAAACGGCCGGGGGCGGCGGCGCCTTGTAGACCGGCGGCGGCAGCGGAAGATCAGCCGCATTCGCGGCGCCGGTCATCGCGATCGCAACAAGAGCCGCGGTCGTCAGAAGTAGCCGTGTCATCGTTCTCGCCCCCAAATTGGAATTCCTCAGCAACGTACCAAATGTCCCCGCCAAAGCCTGTACCATTTAGGCAACAAGCGGGGACAATCGGCAGCTACAAAACCGTAATGCGAAGTTTTGGACGGCGCCTGCGGCGCCGACCTGCGGACAGCGTAAATCTTTGGTTACTCGGCGTTTTCTTCGCCGTCTTCGGACAGCCGCTCGACCGAGGCGACGCGCTCGCCTTCGGCGGTGGAGAACACGATGACGCCCTGCGTCGAGCGGCCGGCGATGCGGATGCCGTCGACCGGGCAGCGGATCAATTGGCCGCCGTCGGTGACCAGCATGATCTGGTCGCTCTCCTCGATCGGGAACGACGCGACCAGCCGGCCGTTCTTTTCGGTGATCGCCATGGCGACGATGCCTTTGCCGCCGCGGCCGGTGGTGCGGTACTCGTACGACGAGGTGCGCTTGCCGAAGCCCTTCTCGGAGATCGTCAGCACGAATTGCTCGGCTTCGGACATGTCCACGTAGCGCTGCTCGCCGAGCTCGATGGCGCCCTCGGCCTCCTCGGGCTCGGCGCCGCTCTCCTCGACCTCGCCGTTGCCCCCGCGCCGCACCGCATTGGCGCGCTTGAGATAGGCCACGCGCTCGTCGGCCGTCGCTTCGACGTGGCGCAGGATCGACAGCGAGATCACCTTGTCGCCCTCGGCAAGCTTGATGCCGCGCACGCCCATCGAGGTGCGGCCCTGGAACACGCGCACATCGTCGACCGCGAAGCGGATGCATTGGCCGGCCGCCGACGTCAGCAGCACGTCGTCATTCTCGGTGCAGATCTGCACATCGACGATGCCGTCGCCTTCGTCGAGCTTCATGGCGATGATGCCCGAGCGCCGCACGTCGGCGAAATCGGACAGCTTGTTGCGCCGCACCGTGCCGCGGGTCGTCGCGAACATCACGTCGAGCTTGTCCCAGGTCGCCTCGTCCTCCGGCAGCGGCATGATGGTGGTGATGCTCTCGCCCTGCTCGAGCGGCAGGATGTTGATCAACGCCTTGCCGCGCGCCTGCGGCGCCGCCAGCGGCAGCCGCCAGACCTTTTCCTTGTAGACCTGGCCGCGCGACGAGAAGAACAGCACCGGCGTGTGCGTGGAGGCGACGAACAGGCGGGTGACGAAATCCTCCTCGCGCGTCTGCATGCCGGCGCGGCCCTTGCCGCCGCGGCGTTGCGCCCGATAGGTCGAGAGCGGCACGCGCTTGACGTAGCCCGCGTGCGAGACGGTGACGACCATGTCCTCGCGCTGGATCAGGTCCTCGTCTTCCATCTCGCCTTCCTGGTCGAGGATGACCGTGCGGCGCGGCGTGGCGAATTCGCTCTTGATCGCGGCGAGTTCGTCCTTGACGATCGCCTGGATGCGGGCGCGCGAGCGCAGGATGTCGAGATAGTCGGCGATCTCGTCGGCGAGCTTGTCCAGTTCGGCCTTGATCTCGTCGCGCCCGAGCGCGGTGAGCCGTTGCAGCCGCAGATCGAGAATGGCCTTGGCCTGCTCGGCTGACAGCTTCGTCGTCCCCGCCGGCGAAACCGAATGGCGCGGATCGTCGATCAGGGTGACCATGGTGGCCACGTCCTTCGCCGGCCAGTCGCGGCTCATCAGTTCGTCGCGCGCTTCGTTGGCGTCTTTCGCGGCGCGGATAAGCTTGATCACCTCGTCGATATTGGCGACCGCGATGGCGAGCCCGACCAGGATATGGGCGCGATCGCGCGCCTTGCCGAGCAGATGCTTGGTGCGGCGGTAGATCACCTCTTCGCGGAACGCGATGAAGCAGGTGATCAGGTCCTTCAACTTCATCAGCAGCGGCCGGCCGCCGTCGAGCGCCACCATGTTGGCGCCGAACGACGTCTGCAACGCCGTGAAACGATAGAGCTGGTTGAGGACGACGTCCGGCACGGCGTCGCGCCGCAGCTCGACCACGACCCGGTAGCCGTCGCGGTCGGATTCATCGCGCAGTGCGGCGATGCCTTCGATCTTCTTCTCGCGCACCAGTTCGCCGATGCGCTCGACCATGTGCGCCTTGTTCACCTGGTAGGGGATTTCCGAGACGACGATCGCCTCGCGCTCGCCGCGCAGGGTTTCGAACTCGACCTTGCCGCGCATGACGATGGCGCCGCGGCCGAGATGGTAGGCCGAGCGGATGCCCTGCCGGCCGAGAATGATGCCGCCGGTGGGAAAATCGGGACCCGGCACGATGCCGATCAGGTCCTCGATCGTCATGGCGGGATTGTCGATCAGCGCCACGCAGGCGTCGATCACCTCGCCGAGATTGTGCGGCGGGATGTTGGTCGCCATGCCGACGGCGATGCCGCCGGCGCCGTTGACCAGAAGGTTGGGAAACCGCGCCGGCATCACCACCGGCTCGCGTTCGGAATTGTCGTAGTTGGCCTGGAAGTCGACGGTGTCCTTGTCGAGATCCTCGACCAAAGTGCCGGCGACCTTTTCGAGCCGCACCTCGGTGTAACGCATGGCCGCCGGCGCATCGCCGTCGACCGAGCCGAAATTGCCCTGCCCGTCGATCAGCGGCAGGCGCATGGAGAAATCCTGCGCCATGCGCACCAGCGCGTCGTAAACGGCCTGATCGCCGTGCGGATGATATTTGCCGATCACGTCGCCGACGACGCGGGCGGACTTGCGATACGGCTTGTTCCACTCGTAGCCGTTCTCGTGCATCGAGTAGAGGATGCGGCGATGCACCGGCTTGAGGCCGTCGCGCGCATCCGGCAGCGCGCGGGCCACGATCACGCTCATCGCGTAATCGAGATACGAGCGCTTCATTTCCTCGGTGATCGAAACCGGACGGATATCGGAGGGGCCGCCGTCTGCCGGCGGTAGATGGTCTTCGTCTGCCATTTTTCGGGTGAGGTTGGCCTATGAATCCTGCGCGAATCCGTTGCGATTTTCATAGCCGATCGGACGTCGTTCCGCCACTGTTATCGGCGCCCTGTAGATAGGTTTTTTCTTTTTATTTTCAAGGTTTTATTGCGAACCTGACGGGCGCTCCGGCAGGTATCGGATACGCTCCCGCGAGACGGTGATGCCGGATGCTGGCACAATCTGCCGTGCGGCGATCGTGCAAGCTCGATCCGCCCGCATGGAATGCAGGGAATGCCTCTCGATTTCATCGTATCGGCGCTGGTGACGCTCTATGTCGTGGTCGATCCCATCGGTCTCGCGCCGACCTTTCTGGCGGTGACCGAGGGACTGCCGCGCAGCGCCCGCCGCAGCGTCGCGTTACGCGCCAGCATCATCGCCGGCGCCATCCTCATCGGCTCGGCGCTCATTGGCGACTGGCTCCTCCACGCGCTCGGGATATCGCTGCCGGCGTTTCGCATCGCCGGCGGCCTGCTGCTGTTTTCGATCGCCTTCGAGATGGTGTTCGGCGTGCGCATGCGCCGCGAGGGCGAAGCGGCCGAACAGGCGGTCGAGGAGCATGTGCGCAATGTCGCCGCCTTCCCGCTCGCCATCCCGCTGCTGGCCGGCCCCGGCGCCATCACCGCGACCGTGCTGCTGGCCGGACGCGCCAACGGCGACCTCCTGCTGACCGGCCTGCTGATCGCGGTGGTGATCTTCGTCGCGGCATCCTGTGCCGTCGCCTTTGTCCTTGCCGGCCGCATCAGCGGACTGCTCGGCCTGACCGGCAACATCCTGCTGTCGCGGCTCCTCGGCGTGCTGCTGGCGGCGCTTGCGGTGCAATTCGTCGTCGACGGCATCCGCGCCGTTCTCGCCGGCTGACGCGCCGGAGACGTGGTGAGGGATTGAAGAGCACGATGGTCGTGCAATGCGGCCGCCGGTATGTTTACACAGCCGTCAAACGATCCGAAGGGGAATGCCGATGGCCGTGGACCAAATAGCGGGGCGCTTGCGTTGGCCTTGGAAGCGGTTACGCGCCGCAGACATGCTCTACAAGGCTCGTGAAGCCTTCGTCACCACCTACGATCGGCATCCTACCGAGGGCGAAATTTCCCTTATTCAAACGCGATTGGCAGCGGCGCCCATCGGCCATCGGCCACGCGACTTACTGCGTTCCGTGAATTGCTTCTTTGATCGGGATTCCTATTCGACCCCGATCAGCATTCGTTTTGGGCAAGAGAACCTGATTACCGTCGACTTCGGCGATTTCCAAATGCTGCTGGACCAGGACGATTGGTCCGTGAGCCGGCACATCGCTCTCACGAAGTCCTATGAACCGTGGCTTACAAGCTTTATCCGGGAGAACGTCAAGACCGGCATGACGGCGATTGATGTCGGTGCCAACATCGGCTTTCACTCGATGCTTCTCGCCAGGATCGTCGGACCACATGGGAAGGTCGTCTCATTTGAGCCGAATTCAGAGAACTGCCGCCTCATTCTCCTGAACGCAGAAAAAAACCAGTTCAAGAATATCGAACTCTTACCGCTCGCACTTTCCGAAATCCGCGGCTTTGCACTGTTCCGCACCGGGATCGGCAGTAACGGCTGCATGCAATCGACGACGACCGATACGCTGCTGGATCACAAATGCATCGTCGTGCCGTGCGAGCGGCTGGACGCGCTGCTGCACGATCAGCCCATTCACTTCATTAAAGCGGATATCGAAGGCGCGGAATATCGGGCGCTTTGCGGTGCCGAAACCATCCTTCGAAAGCAGCGCCCGATCGTGACGGCGGAATTCAGCCTGGAAATGGTGCATCGAGTCTCCGGGATAGACGGCGCCGATTTCCTGCGCTGGATGAAGAGCCTTGACTACCGCGTCGTACTGATCGACCGCGACGGAATAACTCGGCATGATGTGAGCGACATCGATGCGCTGATCGCGGATTGGGGAAGCTATACACGGATCGAGGATTTGGCGTTCATCCCGAATACCTAGTCCCTTCCCGTTGTTGCCGCTGTTCGACACGCGCCACGCGCGCAAATTCCAGTGCCGTCCGACGTCTACTCTGCCGCCATCAAACGCGGCGGTAGAGCGGGACCCTGCGGATCGAGCTTTAGCGCGCGTTCGTGTTCCCGGAAGGTCTGCAGATTGGATTCGAGAAGCCGCAGCGTTGTCTCCGCATCCAGCGTGTCAACGCCGGCGGCACGAAGGCGTATGATTCGACCCTTCTGTTCCCACACGATCCGTTGCGCTTCTTTGACGTAACGCGTCGCTTTGGCGAGATCGCTGACTCGGGCACTCATCGCGGCGACCCTAGTTTACAAAGAACGTCAACGCACTAGCTGCGCTCCCCAAGCTGTGAATAACTCTTGCAGAAGGAACTCTTGCAGAAGCAACTCTTGCGCGAGGACCTGCGACGTGCGGACGCTTTGCCGAGGCGCAGAGCTAATCGTTCGTTAACTATAAAAGCTCACCTTTGACTGGGAATGGGGACTGAGTCCGGCGTCCGCCGGAAGCCCGCCCGGAGAGCACGCATGAACATCTCTGGAATTTCCGCGGCCAATGCCATCGGATCGAGCCAGCAGGTGCAGGGGCCAAGCCAGCACAAGCACGGCAAGAAGCTGTCGATCAGCGATATCGATTCATTGGGTTCAAGCGTGGCCAGCGGACCAAGCTCGACCAGCAAGGCCGG
The DNA here is from genome assembly GCA_963850245.1 of uncultured Alphaproteobacteria bacterium. Classification (GTDB taxonomy): domain Bacteria; phylum Pseudomonadota; class Alphaproteobacteria; order Rhizobiales; family Xanthobacteraceae; genus BOG-931. Next base: position 177,717 of record CAWKLA010000015.1, read on the forward strand.
CAACAAGGTCAACATCACAGCGTAGTGGAATAGAGCCTGATGCTCCCGTTTCGCGTCCGCGCCGCGCAGCCTGCCGACATTCCGGCCCTGATGCGGCTCAAGCGCGCCTTGGCGCTGGCTGAAAATTCACTCCATGCGGTGCGCGCGACTCCGGCCGACTGGCTGCGCGACGGCTTCGGCCCGCACGCGGGCTTCACGGCGTTCGTCGCCGAAGGCAAGAAGCCCGAGGGAATTCTCGGCATGGCGACATGCAGCGCCCGCGTCATCACCGGATGGAACGGCCCGGTGATCTTCCTTCAGGATCTTTTTGTCGAGCCGGAATTCCGCCAGCACGGCATCGCCGGCGCGCTGGTGGCGCGGGTGGCGGCTCATGCGCACGATCTCGGCAGCCCGATTGTCGAACTCACCGTCCGCGCCGACAATCCGGCGCAGGATTTCTATCAGCGGCATGGCTTCGCGCACCTGCCGCACTGCCTGACCTACGTGATCGGCGGTCCCGCGCTCGGCGCGCTTGCCGCGCGCGACAAGGACCACATCGCGCTCGCGGGCTGACCGCTACGGCCGCGGCTGCCAGACCATCAAGAAGAACAACACCACCATGCCGGCGAGCGCCGGCCATACGATGATGCTGTAGAGGCGGAACAGCCGCCGATACGCATCCGGCAACAGTACCGCGTCGAGCGCCGCCTGCCGCGCGATGTCGCGAATGAAAACCTCGATGCGAAAGACCGCGAGCCAGGCGGCCATGACGGCAGCGAAGAGGATAAGCGAAACGGTCATCCAGGATTCGCCGACCGGCGAAATGCCGATCGCGAGTGCAAGCGCAAATCCGCTGATCGGCTGCAAAGCGACCGCGGCGACCATGACGATCCATTCGACGTTGACCACGAAACGCGACGTGAGCGCCACCACGGACGTGTTTCCGGAGCGGTGCGCCAGTTGCATGAACACGGCGAGCGCGAGCCAGGCGCCGAACATCACCGCCGCGGCGAGGATGTGGATGAATTTTGTCGTGAGGATAAGGGCGATCATCGGAACGGGCCGCAGGCAGGGTGTTTCATGGCCGTACGGAGGCATCCTCCCGTTTGGGCGCCGTTACCCGGCTGTCCGGCCCCGATGATAGACACAAAGTACGGGGGGAAAGAGAAAAAGTGCGGCGCGCGGGAACCAAAGTTGAGCGAGCGTCTTAAGAACGCGGCAAGGTTTGAAGATCGCCATCCGGAGCGGACGAGATCGAAGGCTGTTGGAGATTCCGATCAGAGGCGCTATTCTTCGATTGCAACGTTGGAGACGATGAATGGCTAAGGGCACCGTTAAGTGGTTCAATTCGCAGAAGGGCTATGGCTTTATCCAGCCGCAAGGTGGGGGCAAGGACGTATTCGTCCACATCTCCGCGGTCGAGAGAGCCGGCCTGAGCAGTCTGAATGAAGGACAGGTCGTTGAGTTCGAGGAAGTCTCGAATAAAGGCAAGACGTCGGCAGAAAATCTGAAGGTTCAGCGCTGATGTAGGCCAGAAATTGCTCTGGGTCCGACGCCGGCACCTCCAGCGTCGGCAGCACGGGTAGATCGTTACTTTAGAAATTGCTGCGTGGGGAAGCTTCCTGGGCCTGAATAGTCGCCCGGCAACGCGCTCACCCCTCGCCCGCCCCACGATCTGCAATTGCGTTAGTGGCCTCGCCCCGAAAGGGAGAGCGAAAGGTCAGAACGGAATCTCATCATCCATATCGCTGCGGGCGCCTCGTGCGCCCGCCGCCGCGGCGACTTTGCGCGTCGGTCCTGGCGAGCCGAATTCGCCGCCCGCATCGTCGGAGCCGAAATCACCGCCGGAGCCGCCAGCGCCCGCGCGATCGAGCAGCGTGAGCTCGCCGCGGAAGCCCTGCAGCACGACTTCGGTCGAGTAGCGATCCTGGCCGGACTGGTCCTGCCATTTGCGGGTCTGCAACTGGCCTTCGATGAAAACCTTCGAGCCCTTCTTGAGATATTGCTCGGCGATCTTGCACAGGTTCTCGTTGAAGATGACGACCCGATGCCACTCGGTCTTTTCCTTGCGTTCGCCGGTCGCCTTGTCGCGCCATGACTCGGACGTCGCCAGCCGCAGATTGGCCACCGGGCGGCCGTCCTGGGTCCGACGGATTTCGGGATCGGCGCCCAGATTGCCGATCAGGATGACCTTGTTGACGCTTCCCGCCATGATTGCCTCGCTTGAGCCCAGTCTTGTTTGAGTTTTGTGAAATCTTGCTTCGTCGCGATCCGTTCGTCGGCCAAGTCCTCAACGAAGTCCTCAACCTAGTGGCGGGGTCTACCCCCGCAAGGGCGATCAGGCCGCGGGCGGCGTTTATCCACACGGATACCCGTCAAGAACGGCATCCACCGCATGTTCTTATTTTGTTCCGGCGTCAAACGCAAGGCATAAGCCCGATTCACTCACGGTTTGATAACCATCGTGAAGGTCTGCTTCCCGGCCCCGCGGGCCATCGGCCCGATTTCATCCCCGGCGCCGAAAACCGTTAACCAGCCTAGTCGCGGAATTCTCGGAGATATTTTTCGCGATTGCGCCGAAGTGATTCTAATTGCGACATTTTTTGGACTAATCGGCCCGACGGTTTGTCCGCCGTTGTTGCCTTTGGGTGACATTCATTTCGAATTTTATCGGGTAGTGGTTTGGGCAAGGCGGGGCCGACTTTGGGGGCCGCATTGGGATGTTGCGCCGGCACGGAATTGCGTCGCGCGCAACTTGGTCAAGGAGACTGGCATGAAGCGTTTTATGATTGTTGGAGCGTTCGCGCTCCTCGCTGGGGAACAAGCACTCGCTGCCGATCTTCCCCCGCCCGCCCCGATGCCGCGGGCGCCGGCGGTTTACGTTCCGGCGCCGATCCCGCTTTATACGTGGACCGGCTTCTATATCGGCGGCAACTTGGGTGTCGGCTGGCAGCAGGGCAACCTTGGTGACACCTAACGGTAATACCTTCAGCACCAGCAACAGCATCAAGGGTTTGGGCGGCGGCCAGGTCGGCGTCAATTATGAATTCTACAACGGCGTCGTCGTCGGTGCCGAGGCGATGTTCGACTGGCGCTTCAACAACAACAACACGATGCACCATCGACGCTTATGGCCGGGCGGAACGTTCCGCGCGGCCGCGGCATCCATCACCGTCAACAATCAGTGGCTGACCACGGCGACCGGCAAACTCGGTTACGCCTGGGATCGGGTGCATGGTCTACGCCAAGGCCGGTGGCGCCTGGGTGGGATCGAACAATCCTACGATTCGTTACGGCGGCTGGCTCCTTTAATCCAGTCGCTCAGCAACAGCAACTGGGGCTGGACGGTCGGCGCTGGCGCTGAATATGCGTTCTTCGGCGGCTGGTCGGCCAGGATCGAATACGACTATATCGGTCTGACCAATCAGACCTTCACTGTTCCGGCCGGACACGGGTGGCTTCACCGCGGGCGATCAATTCACCTTCAACAACCGCAACATCCAGATGGTCACCGCCGGCATCAACTACAAGTTCGGCGGCTGGGGCTGGTAATATCTCGCAGCCATTCGGCTAGCGAAGCAATCGGCGAAAACCCCGGGTCTTTACCCGGGGTTTTTGTTTGCGGATAGTCGCGATCCATGACCTCGCTTGCCGAACGCTTGCACGCGTCCTCTATACCCGAACGCATCGTTGCGGCGTGGAACGCCGCCGCCACGCGCTGGAATCCGATCGCCACGATCGTCGTCGCCTGGGCGGTGCTGACCGGACCGCTGGTGTTCTTTCGCGGCTACAATTCCGACGAGGGCCTCGCCGTCTCCATCGCCCGCACCGCGATCGAGGACGGCGAGTGGCTGGTCCCGTACATGTTCAACCTGCGCTGGGTCGAACGGCCCACGCTGTTGTCGTGGATCATCGCCGCCATCAGCGCGCCGTTCGGTGGCGTGAACCAGTTCACGGCGCGGCTGCCGATCGTTTTGTTTCTGCTCGCAGGCTGCCTGCTCATCTACGCCCTGCTGCGAAAACTCAACGCCAGCGTTGCGGCCGCGCTGCTCGGCGTCGCGCTGTTCCTCGCCTGCCCGCTGGTGATCCGCTCCAACGTGATGATCACCGCCGACCTGCCGCTGGCGGTGCTGCTCTTTTTTGCGTTCTTCCTGTGGTGGACCGGCTATCAGCAACGCGCGCTCGGTTTCGGCCGCTGGCTCGCGATCGGCGTTGTCCTCGCCTTTGCCGGACTGCTGAAAGGACCGCAGCCGCTCGCCTATTTCGCGCTGGGGATCGGCTGTTACGTTCTGTTGTCGCGCTCCTGGCGGCAAATTCCGGGACTGGCGATGGCCGGGGTGATCTGCGCGCTCCCGCTCGCGTTCTGGTACGCCGCAATCTACACGCCCGGCGACGAATTGATCTGGGCGGCGTTCATGCGGGTGCATCCTGCCGCGCCGTTGCCCGGGCCCCTCAATACGGGCTTCGCCATCGTGATGGAGATGTTGCCGGCAGTCCTGATGGCCGCGGCCTTCCTCATAGCCGAAGCGTTCGGCGAACGCGCGGCGCCGGCCGGCTTCGTGGCGGCGGCATCGTGTTACGCGTTCATCGCCGCCGTCATCATCCTGTTCTGGCCGGGCGGCTCGGCGCCGCGCTACTACCTGCCGATGACCATGATGCTGTGCGTGTTCGGCGGCCTCGGCTACGATCTTCTGAGCGCGCGGCGGCCGGACATCGTCGCGCCGGTCCTGCTGGTGACGGCCGGACTGCTCGCTTACGCCCTGGTGCTGTCGCTGCTCTCGCCGTTCATGCCGTGGCATTACCGGCAATCGACGATCGACGCGGAGCGGGTCACGGCGCTGGTGCAAGCCGCGCCGGCGCCGATCTACCGGACGGCCGACACCGCGCTCAATGTCTTGCCCTACGTGCCGGGCCGGATCCTCAATGCCAAACCCGCCGAACTGCCGGCAATTCCCGGTCCCGCCTGGTTTATCCTTCCCATCGATCAGGCCGACACGCTGCTGGCGCGCGAGCCCGACAAGCTCCATGTGGTGATACCGCTCGGCGACGCCGAACAATGGCGGCTGTTGCGCCTCGACCGCTGACGGCGCCGAACCAACCGCTCGCGAGCGACGATGACCGCCCTCCGGCTACCCTGCTCCCCGCGCGCCCTTGTTCGGCAGAGAGATCAGAATCTCGGCCGCCACGATGTGGGCGATCTTCTGGATCGGCGCCGGCAGTTTCATCCCGCTGTTGTTTCTTCAGTATGTCGGCGAAGAAGGCACCTCCACCATCGCCGCGCAGGAGATGCACGCCGGCGGCGATTTCCTGCGCACCACGATCTACGGTCAGAATACCGGACGGCCCGGCCTCTACGGCTGGCTCATTCTCGCCGTGACCCGCGTCATCGGCGAGCAGCATGTCCTGATCGCGGCCCGCCTGATCGCCGTCTCGTCCACGCTGCTGCTTGGCCTGACGCTCGCCTGGCTGGTGCGCAGGCTGTTCGGCGATCGCGTCCTCGCGGCGTTCGCCGCCGCGGTGTTCCTGTCGGGCGACGTGCTGCTGTATCGCGGCTGGCTGGCTTATGCCGATCCGCTGTTTTCGCTGCTGACGTTCGGCGCGATGGCGGCGCTGTGGGTCGCGGTCGAAGAGCGCCGGCGCGAACTCTTCTTTCTCGCCGCGCTCGGCCTGATCGGATCTTTCCTGACCAAGGCGGTCACCGGTTATTTCTTCTACGGCGTCTTCGCGCTGGTCCTGCTCTGGCGCAGCCCCAACCGCGGATACCTGTTTTCGCCGTGGTCGATAGCGGCGCACGGCGCTGCCATCGCATTCCCCTTCGTCTGGTCTTACGCGATCGTCGGCGACACCGTGGTCTGGGCGATGCTCGACCAGGTCTGGTTCAACGCCGGGCACGACAGCGCGTTCGATGCCGCAGCGTTCGCCAAACTCTTTGTCGCCTATCCGTTTCGGACATTCCTGTATCTGCTGCCGACCAGCGCGGTCGTGCTCTACGGCCTGCTGTCGAAGGCGATTGCGCCGGCGACGTTTCGCCAGAACGCGGTGCTGATCGCGCTTCTCGCCGCCGCCATCAACGTGCTGCCCTACTGGGCTGCGCCGGCGAGCAGCCCGCGATATTTGCTGCCGATCTATCCGTTCGTCGCGTTGGCGATGGCCTATGCCGTCCTCCATGCCGGTCGGCTGATGGCCGACCTGTCGGCGAAGGCGCTGATCGCGACCGTCGCCGTCGCCTACGTGGCGGCCTTGGCCGGCTTTCCGGCCTACGAGCACTATTTCCGCGGCAGCTACGACAACGCGGCGCAGGCGATCATGGCGCGCGCCGGCGGGCTGCCGATCTTCGTCACCGACAAGACGTCAATCGGCCTGAGCATCGTGGCGAACATCAATGCCCGGCGCCCGCTGGAACCACCGGTGACACAGCCGCCTGCCGGATTTGCGTCCGGCGTCGTCCTGACCGCACAGCCGGACCCCGCCATCGGCGAGGTCGAAATGAGCTTCACGCTGGGCCGCGATGCCGGCGGTTCGCGAACGCGCTACCTGCTTGTGCCGCGGCAGCGGCTGTTCCCATAAGCGCGCCAAGCCGGAACTTCCGCTGCGGTTTTGACGCCACGGCGCGGCATCCGGCGAAGCCGCGGCGATTTCACCGTTTAATCCGGGGAATACGCGCGCCGCACACTGGCAAAGCCGCCGCGTTCTCACTACGTTCGCGGGTGAGCGGATGGACCGATGAACGATTTATTCGACACCGCGGGCAAGAATACCGGCCGCCGCGATCATCGCATGATCGCGATTCGCGGCGCCCGCGAGCACAACCTCAAGAATGTCGATCTCGACATCCCGCGCGACCAGCTCGTGGTGTTCACCGGGCTGTCCGGCTCGGGCAAGTCGTCGCTCGCCTTCGACACCATCTATGCCGAGGGCCAGCGCCGCTATGTCGAAAGCCTCTCCGCCTACGCGCGGCAATTCCTGGAGATGATGCAGAAGCCGGACGTCGACCAGATCGACGGCCTCTCGCCGGCCATCTCCATCGAGCAGAAGACCACCTCGCGCAATCCGCGCTCGACCGTCGGCACCGTCACCGAGATCCACGACTATATGCGGCTGTTGTGGGCGCGGGTCGGCGTGCCCTACTCGCCGGCGACCGGCCTGCCGATCGAGAGCCAGACCGTCTCGCAGATGGTCGACCGCGTCCTGGCGCTCCCCGAAGGCACGCGGCTCTACCTGCTGGCGCCGGTGGTGCGCGGCCGCAAGGGCGAGTACCGCAAGGAACTCGCCGACTACATGAAGAAGGGCTACCAGCGCGTCAAAGTCGACGGCGCCTTCTACGAGATCGCCGACGTCCCGGCGCTCGACAAGAAATTCAACCACGACATCGACGTGGTGGTGGACCGGATCGTGGTGCGTCCGGACATCGCGACCCGGCTGGCGGATTCGCTCGAACAGGCGCTCAAGCTCGCCGACGGACTGGCGGTCGCCGAATTCGCCGATCCCCGCGCCGAAGGCGCGCAAGCCGCTTCACCTCCCCCTGAAAGGGGGAGGACGAACGCGAAGCGTTCGGGTGGGGGTCGGACTGCGGACGATGACCCCTCCCCGGCGCGAGACGCCGACCCTCCCCTTTCAGGGGAGGGTGAAAAGAAAACGAAACTGGCGACCGCTGCCGCGTCCGACGCCAACCGCCTCGTCTTCTCGGAGAAATTCGCCTGCCCGGTGTCGGGTTTCACGATCCCGGAGATCGAGCCGCGGCTGTTCTCGTTCAACAACCCGTTCGGCGCCTGCCCGAAATGCGGCGGGCTCGGCGTCGAGCAGCATATCGACGCCGAGCTGGTCATTCCCGACAAGGAGCGCACGCTGCGCAAGGGCGCCATCGCGCCGTGGGCGAAATCGAGTTCGCCCTATTACACGCAGACGCTCGCGGCGCTCGGCAAGCATTACAAGTTCACGCTCGACATCAAGTGGAAGGACCTGCCGAAAAAGACGCAGGAAGCGATCCTCTACGGCTCGGGCGACACCGAGATCCGCTTTTCCTACGACGACGGCGCGCGCGCCTACGAAACCAAGCGGCCGTTCGAAGGCATCATCACCAACCTCGAACGCCGCTACCGCGAGACCGATTCCGAATGGGCGCGCGAGGAGATCGCCCGCTATTTCACCGACGTGCCGTGCGAGGCGTGCAACGGCTATCGCCTCAAGCCCGAAGCGCTCTGCGTCAAGATCGGCGAGCGGCATATCGGCGAAGTCTCCGATCTGTCGGTGAAAGCGGCGGCCGCCTGGTTCGAAGAATTGCCGGATAAGCTCAACGCCAAGCAGAACGAAATCGCCGTGCGCATCCTCAAGGAGATCCGCGCCCGGCTGAAATTCCTCATCGATGTCGGGCTCGATTACCTGACGCTCGCGCGGGCGAGCGGCACGCTGTCCGGCGGCGAGAGCCAGCGCATCCGGCTCGCCTCGCAGATCGGCTCCGGCCTGACCGGCGTGCTCTACGTGCTCGACGAGCCCTCGATCGGACTGCATCAGCGCGACAACGAGCGGCTCCTTGTCACGCTCAAGCGGCTCCGCGACCTCGGCAACAGCGTGATCGTCGTCGAGCACGACGAGGACGCTATCCGCGCCGCCGACTATGTGGTGGATGTCGGCCCCGGCGCCGGCGTGCACGGCGGCAGGATCGTCGCCGAAGGCACGCCCGCCGACATCATGGCCAATCCGAATTCGCTGACCGGCGAATATCTCAACGGCGTGCGCGAGATCGCGGTGCCCGAGCGCCGGGCCAAGAACCCGTCCCGCGTGCTGAAGGTCATCGGCGCGCGCGGCAACAACCTGAAAAACGTCACCGACCGAAATTCCGCTCGGCCTGTTCACCGCCGTCACCGGCGTGTCCGGCGGCGGCAAGTCGACGCTGCTGATCGACACGCTCTACAAGGCGCTGGCGCGGCGCCTCAACGGCGCCAGCGAAGCCCCCGCCCGCTTCGACCGCATCGAAGGCATCGAGCACCTCGACAAGATCATCGACATCGACCAGTCGCCGATCGGACGCACGCCGCGCTCCAACCCCGCGACCTATACCGGCGCCTTCACGCCGATCCGCGAATGGTTCGCCGGCCTGCCCGAGAGCAAGGCGCGCGGCTACGAGCCCGGCCGCTTCTCGTTCAACGTCAAGGGCGGCCGCTGCGAAGCCTGCCAGGGCGACGGCGTCATCAAGATCGAGATGCACTTCCTGCCCGACGTCTACGTCACCTGCGACGTCTGCAAGGGCAAGCGCTACAACCGCGAAACCCTGGAGGTGCTGTTCAAGGGCAAGTCCATCGCCGACGTGCTCGACATGACGGTCGAGGAGGCGCTGGAATTCTTCAAGGTGGTGCCGCGCGTGCGCGACGTGCTGACCCTGCTGCGCCGCGTCGGCCTCGATTACATCCATGTCGGCCAGCAGGCGACGACGCTCTCGGGCGGCGAGGCGCAGCGCGTCAAGCTCGCCAAGGAATTATCGAAGCGCGCCACCGGCCGCACGCTCTATATCCTCGACGAGCCGACCACCGGGCTGCATTTCCACGACGTGGCGAAGCTGCTCGAAGTGCTGCACGAGCTGGTGGAGACCGGCAACACGGTGGTGGTCATCGAGCACAATCTCGAAGTCATCAAGACCGCCGACTGGATCATCGACCTCGGCCCCGAAGGCGGCGACGGCGGCGGCGAGATCGTCGCCGCCGGCACGCCCGAGGACATCGTGCGCGAGAAGCGCAGCTATACCGGGGCGTTCCTCAAGCCGGTCCTCGCCCGCGGCACGACCAGCGCGAAGCGCAAGCGCCGGATCGAGGCGGCGGAGTAGAGGGAAGCTACGATCCTCTCCGGCGGCCCTTGGCGCGAGGCATTCGCAGCTACGTTCACAGCTTTGCCGTTCGTCACCACCGGGCTTGACCCGGTGGTCCACGCTGCGGCGCGGCCCCATGGATTGCCGGATCAAGTCCGGCAATGACACAGGTGGATTGGCGGTCTAACGGATTGCTACGAGCCCGGCGTCCCGTCGCAAACGGCGCTTCGCGCCTTTTGTCCGGCAATGACAAAGAGAAGCGGATCAAGTCGGCAATGACGAAGCAGCGTTTCGGGAGATCACGTCACGCGCGCCTGATTTGTGACGCCAGCGTGTCACGCCCTTGGAATTGCCTGCGATTTTTGGACCCCTCCCCTTGTTCCGATCCCTCCCCACATAAGCGGCGCGTGCGCAGCCGGGCAGACAGCCGGGCAGATTTGCGCAACGAAGGAGACACGCCATGACGCCGCAGGAATCTCAGCTCGTCGATGACTTGTTCGATCGTTTGGCCAAGCTGGAAGCGACACCGCGCGATCCGGAGGCGGAGAACCTGATTATCGACGGCCTGCGGCGCGCGCCGCACGCCGTTTACGCGCTGGTGCAGACCACTTTGCTGCAGGACGAGGCGCTCAAGCGCGCCAATGCGCGCATCGAGGAATTGCAGGCGCAGGCGGGCGGCGCCGCACCACCGCCGCAACGGCAGGGAAGCTTTCTTGACAGCATGCGCGAGGCGCTCGGCGGCGCGCCGCGCGGCTCGGTGCCGAACGTGCGCCAATCGGGCGGCTATCAGTCGCAGCCGGGGCAGCAGCCGCAAATGGGATACCCGCCGCAAATGCAGGCCGGATATCCGGGCGGTCCGGGATTCGGTTCCGGCGGATCGTTCCTCGGCACGGCCGCGTCCGCCGCCGCCGGCGTTATCGGCGGCTCATTGCTGCTCGACGGCATTCGCTCCATGTTCGGGCACACGGCCGGCTCGAGCCCGTTCGGCACTCTCGCCGCCGACCGGGTTTCGCCGTGGCACGACAGTGCGGCCGATCGCGATGCGCTGCGCCGGGCGGACGAACGTCAGGACGCCGAACAGGACCGTCAAGACGATGCGGACGAGCGGCAGGACGCGGAACAGGACCGTCAAGACGACGCCGACGAGCAGCAGGACGCCGAGCAGGACTACGCCGACGACGGCGGTCTCGGCGGCGACGACAGCTACGACGCCTGATCGAGCGTGTACGGAAAAGCACAAGGAGGCCGGGCCAAAGGCGGCCGGCCTCAAGTGGCTTGACCCGTGAGGCCGCTTGGCCTGCGAGGCAGCTTGGCCGATGATCGGGGCGCTGCCCATTGAATTGCCGGGCAGTCTCACCGGGGCATTCGCATGCCAATCGCCACGCGCCTGACCGAACGGCTTCGCGTCAAACACCCGATCCTGCTCGCGCCGATGGACATCGTTGCCGACGGCAGGCTCGCAGCAACGGTGAGCCGCGCCGGAGGGTTTGGCATCATCGGCGGCGGCTATGGCGACGAGACCTGGCTGACGCGCGAGATGGATGCCGCGGGCGACGCGCGTATCGGTGTCGGCTTCATCACCTGGAGCATGGCCAGACGACCGCGTCTCCTCGACCTCGTCCTCGAACGCAAGCCCGCGGCCGTCATGCTCTCCTTCGGCGACGTACGGCCGCACGCTGAAACGATCAAGCGCGCGGGCGCGCTTCTGATCTGCCAGGTGCAAATGCTGGCGCAGGCCAGGGATGCCGCCGCCTGCGGCGCGGACATCCTCGTCGCGCAAGGCGCCGAGGGCGGCGGGCACGGCATCGCGCGCAGCACGTTCCCGCTCGTGCCGGCGATCGCCGATGCGGTGCCCGACGTCCCGGTCGCCGCGGCCGGCGGCATTGCCGACGGGCGGGGCCTTGCCGCGGCGCTCATGCTGGGCGCCGACGGCGTGCTGGTCGGCACACGCTTCTACGCAAGTCAGGAGGCGGTTGGCTTACCCGGCGCCAAAGAGCGCATCGTCGCCGCCGGCGGCGACGGCACGATACGAAGCATTCTCTTCGACATCGTGCGGCGCAATGTGTGGCCGGCGCCCTATACCGGCCGCGTGCTCCGCAATGAATTCAGCGAGCGATGGCGCGGGCGCGAGGCGGAACTGATGCAACACCAGGAGATCGAAGCCGCCCGCTACGATCAGGCTCGCGCGGCAGGTGATTTCGACACCGCGGCCGTCATCGCCGGTGAAGCCGTTGATCTCATCGCCGACATACCCCCCGCCGCGGAAATCGTCGAGCGAATGGCGAGGGAGGCGGAAGCGCTGCTCGCCGGCGCGTCGAACCGCTACCGCGTTGGCGGCAACGCATAGCCTCGTGGCGACAAGCGCCGCGATCAGTGCAAGGGTGATGGCGGTCGCGGCACAGGCGGTTCGGAAGCCGCAGGCGGCGGCATCGCCGTCGATTGCGTGGTCGCCGACGACGGCGTGGCGGGCGCCGGCGGTTTGCGCTTCGGCGCGGGAGCCGGTTTCGGCAGGGACGCGATCTTCTGTTTGAGTTCCTGCTCGGCGGCCTGCAACGTCGCGATGCTCTGCGTCATCTCTTCCTGCCGGGCGGCGAGCTGTTCGACGCTGTGCCGCATGCCGCTCAAATCACGCGCCATCGTCTCGATCTGCCGGGCGGAATCGGGAGGCATCGCGGCGGCTGCGGGCATCTGGGCCGCGGCGGCTGGTTGCGGAACCGCGGTGTCCTGCCTCGCCGCCGGAGCAGGCGGCGGGTTGGTTGACGAAGCTGACGAGATGGCGCTTTGGACCCGCGGCGGCGGCAGCCAATCGAGCGTCCAGGCCGGCACCCAATTCGAAGCCGCGCTTCTCGCCAACGCGATAGCGTTGTCACCTTCGGATTGCCACACCAGGGTCGCCGCGACACCGATCAAAAATACGATGCAGAAGCGGACGAGACCGCGCAGCATCCGCCAGCCCAGCGACGGCTGCTCGGTCAAAAACGGCTGGTCCCGAAAATCGGCGGCGTCGGGAGTGGCTCGCAGCCCGGGCTCCATCGCGGCAAGCTCGGCGAAAGTTTCGGATCGGTCTGGCGCGGTTCCACCGGACGGAACCTGCTCCGAGGCCCGTATCTGTCGCGGGACCAAGGTGGCGAAGTCGCGGACGTGCTGATCGCTCAACGTGGGATCCTGCGCGGGTTGCCTGGGCACCTAGCTCTCCTCCAATCGCGACGAGAAGCCGGGTGTTCCCGCCCGGCCAGATGCAGGACGCACAAAGCCATCTCCCGGTGACCAAACGAAGGCCACGCAGCAGCAAGCCCGAGGTGACTGGAACCCGCCCGCACCACTTCCCCACCAACAACAACGCGAAAGCGCAATGGTTCCACGGGCGATCGTGGTTAATGAAGAAAATTTACGATCACGGATGAGAAACGCTGTTTGCGGGAACTCACAACTAAAATCAGAAAATCGCACCCGCACGCGAGCAAAAAGACTCGCCGGCCGCGAAGCCGTCACATTTTCATGCGGCCATCATCAACTGGATCGCCCGCAGCCGGGCGGATGAACGCGAAGGGGTGGCATCATGAACTTTGTCAGGCCACGCGGATCCATGGGGATCGAAAAATCAGCAGAGCTCGAAGTCGAAGGAAATATTCGCGAACTGGTGCGGCGGGACAGCAATGCGTTTCGCCAGACAGAAGGTGACAGCGAAGTGGCGGCTACCAATCTCAGTGCGTTGTTGCGTCGCGTGTCGGGAGTCTCGACCAGCGAAATCGACAATCTCATCGACGAACTTCGGACGTTGCGCGAGAAACTTCTCGCCGACGGCAATCGCGTCGAGCGCGACATCGTCGAATATGCGGCGCTCAGCCAATCGGTGATCCAGATGACCAAGATCATCACCGAAAGCATGACGCAGGTGAAGAAGCTGCCGATCGCTCCGACGCTCGCCGACTAGCCGATACCGGTTCAAGCGAACTGACGCGTGACGGGCCGCTTGCGCGGCGGCAGCGCGTTGTCACCTCACGTCGAGTTGGCCGGGCTGACGAGATTGATGAGGCCATCGCGGTCGTCGACCTTGAGCGCCAGCCTCGTGATCGACCAGACGCCCTGCTTCTTGACAGCCTCCAGGAAGACCCTGCCCGCGGCTTTCGGCCCGGTCACGGTAAACGTCAAATCGGCGCGTCCCGACGAGCCATTGACTGAAACAGAGCCGAACGGCATGCCGGTCGAAATCGGCGCGCCGAGCGCCGCCGCGGCCAGCGGGCTGGCCTGAAGCTCGGAAACCCCGAGCCGATAGGCTTCCGAGTGCGTGAGGCCGTAGAAGACGCTGCCGAATATTCCGCCGAAAAATAATATGCAGCCGATCCAGATGACGGCACCCCAGATCGCCCATAGGCGCTGGACACGCTTGAAATGCGCGATGCTGTCCCAGCGCCCGTTGCGCCAGGCCCAGGCGCTCCCCTTCGCGCCGAGCACGAACAGCATGATGAAACCGACGAACGGCACCAGCGCCAGGAGCGCGATGAAGGTGTTGTTGCCGATCCCCCATATCCAGTTGAGCAGGAACGCGCCCCAGTTCCAGCGGTCGATTTCGGCGGGGACATCTTTGTATTTGGGACGAATGCCCAGATCGGTCATTATCGGGTTCCAGCCGGCTCGGGGTGGTCAGCCTGGTGACGGCCCGCAACCGGATCAGCGTAGCATTTATTCCCACCGCCTGCTGCCAAGAAACCCGCCGAGAGTCCTGCCGAGGCCAAGACGAGGAAATCATTGTGTTCAGTGTAACGCGCGACGTCGAAATCGAATGGGGCCAGTGCGACCCCGCCGGAATTGTCTACAATCCCCAGTTCTTCTCGATGTTTGATTGGAGCGCCGCGGTTCTTTTTCAGAAAGCGCTCGGCATGGGCAAGCGGGAAATGCTGACTGCGTTCGATTGTGCCGGCTTTCCGTTGGTACAGACCAGCGCACGGTTCCTCGTTCCTTGCCGTTATGGCGAGATCGTTCAGATCACATCGACGGTGCTGGCGCTGCGGCGTTCAAGCTTTGACCTTGGTCATCGGCTGACGAAGGATGGCGAGCTGTGCGTCGAGTGCACGCAGACGCGGGTCTGGGTCGGCCGCTCCGAGACTGATCCCTCGAAATACGAATCCCGACCCATCCCGCCTGAAGTCGTGGCCCGGCTGAAGGCGTAGTCATTCGGGCAACCGCCCGCCGAACAAACGCCGCGCGGCACGCTAGTTCTTGCGGCGCTGCTCGGCCTGGATGGCTTCGTCGTGATACCAGCCGCTCTCGGACGCGACAGGGAGGCTTCCCGGCAACTGAACGTTCGCCGGCGTGAACTCTTCACGCTGACCGCTCGCAGCGTAACGGCCCCTCGCGGGGAAGACGTAGATCTTGGCGGTTTGGGGGGACCCGCTCGTTGTCATTGCACTGTTCCTTTGCAGCCACCGCGCTCGATGGCGTCGGCAAATCGCTGAGTCTCTGTAACGCAATATAGTGCTTCGCCCAGAAATTGTTCGGTATGCCTCATGGAAAATCAGCGCATGGCTACAATATGAGCATCTGTCTTTTTGCTCCTTTTCCCCGCATCCACCTCCTCTGGAAATGCTGCAGTGCCGTCGTGCCCGCTCGGCGCGGCAAAGGCGGCCGGCCGTTTGGCACAGTAAATGCTTGAAAATCGGTGAAGGCGTGGACGCGCCTTCAACCTTGCCGCTATTCGCGGCGCCCCACGCATCTGCATAGCCATTGCGCATCAGCTCAAGAGAGACAGCGATGACAAAATACAAGCTCGAGTACATCTGGCTCGACGGTTACAAGCCGGTGCCGAATTTGCGCGGCAAAACGCAATTGAAGGATTTCGATTCGTTCCCGACGCTTGAGCAACTTCCGCTGTGGGGCTTCGACGGCAGCTCGACGATGCAGGCGGAGGGCCACAGCTCGGATTGCGTGCTCAAGCCCGTCGCGCTTTATCCGGACGCGGCGCGCATCAACGGCGTGCTCGTCATGTGCGAAGTCATGATGCCGGACGGCAAGACACCGCATCCCTCCAACAAGCGCGCCACCATTCTCGACGATCCCGGCGCCTGGTTCGGCTTCGAGCAGGAGTATTTCTTCTACAAGGACGGCCGTCCGCTCGGCTTCCCGTCGAGCGGCTACCCCGCGCCGCAGGGCCCCTACTATACCGGCGTCGGCTACAAGAATGTCGGCGACATCGCGCGCAAGATCGTGGAGGAGCATCTCGATCTTTGTCTCGCCGCCGGCATCAACCACGAAGGCATCAACGCCGAAGTGGCGAAGGGTCAGTGGGAGTTCCAGATTTTCGGCAAAGGATCCAGGAAAGCCGCCGACGAGATGTGGATGGCCCGTTATCTGATGCTGCGCCTGACCGAACAATACGGCGTCGACATCGAATTCCACTGCAAGCCGCTCGGCGATACCGACTGGAACGGCTCCGGCATGCACGCCAATTTCTCGACCACCTATCTGCGCGAGACCGGTGGCAAGGAATATTTCGAGGCGCTGATGGAAGCCTTCAAGGCCAACCGCGCGGATCACATCGCGGTCTACGGCCCCGACAACCACATGCGGCTGACCGGCAAGCACGAGACGGCTTCGATCGACACCTTCACCTACGGTGTCGCCGACCGCGGCGCTTCGATCCGCGTGCCGCACAGTTTCGTCAACAACGGCTACAAGGGCTATCTCGAAGATCGCCGGCCGAATTCGCAAGGCGACCCGTACCAGATCGCTTCGCAGATCCTTAAGACGATCGCCTCCGTCCCGACCAGCGGCAAGGTCAGCGCGGCGGCCTAGAGCCTGATCCAGAAACGGCCCGCCCCGGACTTCCATCCGGGGCGGCGCTTACAGCCAGAGCTCTTTTAGCCGCAGCTCCTGCAGCCGCAGCTCTAAAGCTTTGCGACCGGCCGCTTTCCCTTCGCCGGCTGCCCGCTCGGCACTTTCACCAGCGCCTCACCGTCGAGCACCGGTTCGCCCTTGACCTCGCAGAGGCAGGACAGCCGCGCGCGCGACTTTTCCGGCATCAGCTCGGCGACGGTCACCGTTACCACCACGGTGTCGCCGATCTTGACCGGCGCACGAAAATTCAGGGTCTGGGAAATATAGACCGCACCCGGGCCGGGAAGCCGCGTGCCGAGCACAGCCGAAATGAGGCTCGCGGTGTAGAGCCCATGCGCGATGCGGGTCCGAAACGACGTCTTGGCGGCAAAATGCTCGGACAAGTGGATCGGGTTACGGTCGCCCGTCAGCTGGGCGAACCCGACGACATCGGAGGACGCTACGGTCTTCGATAGCCGTTCGGTCATGCCGACCGAAAGGTCCTCGAAAAACAGCGTCCGCAGTGGCTGCAGTTCCATCGGGTATTTCCCAACTCAGGGCCGGACAGGGGTTATTGAGGTGAAGCCCGGCGGCACTATCGTCCGCTCCGACGCGCCCCGGCAACCGGGCAAAGCCACTCCCCGTTCGACCGCTGATGATCCGGGCGAAAAGGCTGCGTCATCCAGGGCTTTGCGCCCCAAAACGCGCGGAGGTTGCATACTTGGGTTGTGCAATTTAATATTACGTTTTTATGACGGCGGGCGACAATCGCTTTTGGGGGGTGCAGTGAGTGTATCCTTGGAAGAACTTCGCCACGATCTCGACGATGTATTTGCAAGACACCGCCTAACGGTGGAGACGTTCAGCACACAGCAAATCCAGAACTTCCGACATTCTCCGCTATCGGAAAACAAGGAAGTTCTTTTGCTGATGATAGCCGTTACGCCAGGAGCGGCGGCCAAGAAGCAACACAGCGCCTGAACGTTTGCGGCCCGGCATCGCGGGTCCGTGAGGACCCGCCCGGTCTGCCGGCGGATTTGTCTTCTTAATACCGCGAACGGCCCAGCAGCCAGCCGATCAGGAACAGAACCACCGCAGCCACAGCGGCAATGACGCCGTGCTTCATGTGGACGTGCACCGATCCCGCCTCGTAGCCCGGCATGAATGTCGGCAATTGGCCGGCCGGCATGACAAAATACATCACGGCGACGATGATGCAGATGATGGCGAGAACGAAAGCAACCAGTCTCATTGAATGTTCCTCTCCCTGGAAAACGCGGGCGGCGCGACAGGCCGACCGATAACCGTCAATGCTGCGGCGTGGAGCCGCGAGGTTCGTCCCTGTCCGACATGCATTTCTTGATGAACTTGCTGCGCGCGGGCCCGGTCAGCTTCTGATCGTCGGCGCCGAACTTGCAGATCGACGCCTTGTCTTTCGACGTGACTGCATAGGATGACGCCCCTGGCAGCACGACCACCAGAACCGCAGCTACGGCGCAGCGAAGCATGGAAGATCCCCCTTTGCACCCCCACTACCCTAGCATCTATCCCGCCCCAGAGGGGCAATTTAGGGCTCGGTCAGTTCGGACAGCGATAGAGCGTCACCGAGTAGGTCTTGTCGCTATCGACGAAGTCGATGGTGTTGTTGGGTTTCCGCGTGAAGGTGATGTCGCCCATCAACGGCCCGGCGGGAAATTGGCATTCGACGTGGGTGGTGACGCGGTTGCCGTCAGCCTTGGCGTCGAGAAATTTGCACACGCCGACCTTGGAATCGATCTGCTGGGTCGAGATTTTCACCTTGAGCTCGACGGGATCGGTGCCGTCGCCCTTGCAGGGCTTGTTCTGCGTGAAGTCACCCAGCAGCCAGAACCCTTCTGCAATGGGGTCGGCGCTGGCGCTCGCCGTCATGGCCAGCATGGCGACGCAGATCAGTGCATAGTTGAGTTTCATTACAAAGCCCCCAGTTCTTCTTCCCCTGGCCCCGTTACTTCGCCAAATTTGGCTGAACCAAGTCTGGCAGCCAAGTTTGGCCGGGCGAAGTTTAGCCAGATCGAGCGCCGCGCGCCAATCTGCCGTGGGGAATTTCGCAGCGTTGTGTCCCGCCGAACACGCGCAACTTCCGGTTCAGCCCTGCCCCATAAAAAAGACGGCGCCGTCGGGCGCCGTCTCAATTCGTCATTGCCACAATCGGCGGCCGATCGCGCTAGTGCGCGGTCAAGCCGGAGGCATCTTCCTCGATCGCCTCGGGAACTTCGACCGGCTTGGCGCCGGCCTCGTCCCACACGATCGGCTCGGGCTTGCGCACCAGTGCGCGCGCCAGCACCTCGTCCATGCGCGAGACCGGAATGATGTCGAGGCCGCTCTTGATGCTGTCGTTGATCTCGACAAGATCCTTGGCGTTCTCTTCCGGAATGAGCACGGTCTTGATGCCGCCGCGATGCGCGGCCAGCAGCTTTTCCTTCAGGCCACCGATCGGCAACACCCGACCACGCAGCGTGATCTCGCCGGTCATGGCGACGTCGCGATGCACCGCGATACCGGTCAGCACCGACACGATCGCGGTGACCATGGCGACGCCCGCAGACGGTCCATCCTTCGGCGTCGCACCTTCCGGCACGTGCACGTGGATGTCGCGCTTGTCGAACGACGGCGGCTCGAGGCCGAAGGCGACGGCGCGCATGCGGACATAGGATGCGGCAGCCGAGATCAACTCCTTCATCACGTCGCGCAGGTTGCCGGTCACGGTCATCTTGCCCTTGCCGGGCATCATGGCCGCCTCGATGGTCAGAAGCTCGCCGCCGACATCGGTCCAGGCGAGGCCGGTAACAAGCCCGACCTGATCCTCGTCCTCGACTTCGCCATAGCGGAACTTCGGCACCCCGAGATAATCCGCGAGGACCTCGTCGTTGACGGCGACCGACTGCTTCTTCGAAACCGTGAGCTCCTTCACCGCCTTGCGGATCAGCGTCGAAAGCTCGCGTTCGAGGTTACGCACGCCCGCCTCGCGCGTGTAGCGGCGGATCAGCGTCAGCAACGCGCCGGCGTCGATCGACCATTCCTTGGGCTCGAGGCCGTGCTTGACGAGCGCATGCGGGATCAGATGCTTGCGCGCGATCTCGACCTTCTCGTCCTCGGTATAGCCGGCGATCCGGATGATCTCCATGCGATCCATCAGGGGCGGCGGAATGTTGAGCGTGTTCGCCGTCGTGATGAACATCACGTTGGAAAGATCGTAATCGACCTCAAGGTAGTGATCGCTGAACGTGTTGTTCTGCTCGGGATCGAGCACCTCGAGCAGCGCCGACGACGGATCGCCGCGGAAATCGGCGCCCATCTTGTCGACCTCGTCGAGCAGGAACAGCGGGTTCGAGGTCTTCGCCTTGCGCATCGACTGGATGATCTTGCCCGGCATCGAGCCGATATAAGTCCGCCGATGGCCGCGGATCTCCGCCTCGTCGCGCACGCCGCCGAGCGAAACGCGCACGAACTCGCGGCCGGTGGCTTTGGCGATCGACTTGCCGAGCGACGTCTTGCCGACGCCCGGAGGGCCGACCAGGCAGAGGATCGGTCCGGTCAGCTTGTTGGCCCGCTGCTGTACCGCGAGATACTCGACGATCCGCTCCTTGACCTTTTCGAGGCCGAAATGATCGGCGTCCAGGATCTGCTCGGCGAGCGTCAGATCCTTCTTGATCTTGGACCGCTTGTTCCACGGGATCGAGAGCAGCCAGTCGAGATAGTTGCGCACGACGGTGGCTTCCGCCGACATCGGCGACATCTGCCGCAGCTTCTTGAGTTCGTGCTGCGCCTTCTCGCGCGCTTCCTTCGAGAGCTTGGTGCGCTTGATCTTCTCCTCGATCTCGGCGAGTTCGTCCTTGCCGTCCTCGTCGCCCAGCTCCTTCTGGATCGCCTTCATCTGCTCGTTGAGATAATATTCGCGCTGCGTCTTCTCCATCTGGCGCTTGACGCGCGTGCGGATGCGCTTCTCGACTTGCAGCACGGAGATCTCGCTCTCCATCAGCCCGAGCACCTTCTCCAGGCGCTCGGTGACGCTCGGCGTCTCCAGTATCAACTGCTTGTCGGGAATCTTGACGGCGAGATGCGAAGCCACCGTGTCGGCGAGCTTGGCGTAATCGTCGATCTGCTGGACGACGCCGACAACCTCGGGCGACACCTTCTTGTTGAGCTTCACGTAGCCTTCGAATTCATTGACCACCGAACGCGCCAACGCCTCGGCCTCGACCTGATCGCCGGCGGAATCCGAAATCACGACCGCGTCGGCCTCGTAGTATTCCTCGCGATCGGTGTAGCGCTTGACCTCGGCGCGCGCCGCGCCTTCGACCAGCACCTTCACGGTGCCGTCCGGCAGCTTGAGAAGCTGCAACACGCTCGCCAGCGAGCCGATCGTGTAGATCGCGTCGGTGGCCGGATCGTCATCGGAAGCGTTTTTCTGCGTCGCCAGCAGGATGAACGTATCCGAGCGCATCACCTCTTCGAGCGCCTTGATCGATTTCTCGCGCCCGACGAACAACGGAACGATCATGTGCGGGAATACAACGATGTCCCGCAGCGGCAACACCGGATAAGCCCGGGTTTCGCCGGTTGGCAGCGGCAGCTTCGGTTTGGCGGCACTTGTCATGGCCCCACTTCCTTGTTGTTGTGCACGTCCCTCGCAACCCGCAGGATGCGCTGCCGCGATGGACTGCCGTGTGGCCGGGAAGGATTCGCGGACGGTGAGCTGTCCGCACCCAAGGGCGAGAAAGGGACCCTGCCCGGAGTAGTACGCGACCGCCCGCACTCCGACCGCACATTATAGGTGGCGTCGCCGCGCGGGCGTGTCAAGAAACCGCGGATTTTCGAAGCAAAAGCCGTACCGTCGCACCGCGGGTTGCTGCCGCGTACCGAATCGGCAAAGCCGAAAGCCGCCACCGTTCAGGCGCTCGCGCCGCCGGTCTCGCTCGCACGATCGGAGCGGTCGGCGTAAATGTAGAGCGGCCTCGCGCTGCCTTCGACGACTTCGCGCGAGATGACGATCTCTTCGACACCCTCAAGGCTCGGCAGTTCGAACATGGTGTCGAGCAGGATCGTCTCCATGATCGAGCGCAGTCCGCGCGCGCCGGTCTTGCGGTCGATGGCCTTGCGCGCGATCGCCGAAAGCGCCTCGTCGGCGAGCGTCAGGTCCACCGTCTCCATCTCGAACATGCGCTGGTACTGCTTCACCAGTGCGTTCTTCGGCTCCATGAGGATGCGCTTGAGCGAGGCTTCGTCGAGGTCTTCCAGCGTCGCCACGACGGGAAGCCGGCCGACGAACTCGGGGATAAGACCGTACTTCAACAGATCCTCGGGCTCGACGTCGCGGAAAATCTCGCCCTGCTTGCGATCCTCAGGCGCCATCACCTTGGCGCCGAAGCCGATCGAGGTCGAACGGCCACGCGCGGAAATGATCTTCTCAAGGCCAGAGAAGGCGCCGCCGCAGACGAACAGGATATTGGTCGTGTCGACCTGCAGGAATTCCTGCTGCGGATGCTTGCGGCCGCCCTGGGGCGGAACGCTCGCGATCGTGCCTTCCATGATCTTGAGCAGCGCCTGCTGCACGCCCTCGCCCGACACGTCGCGGGTGATCGATGGATTGTCCGACTTGCGCGATATCTTGTCGATTTCGTCGATATAGACGATGCCGCGTTGCGCGCGTTCGACGTTGTAGTCGGCCGACTGCAATAGCTTCAGAATGATGTTCTCGACGTCCTCGCCGACATAGCCGGCTTCGGTCAGCGTCGTCGCGTCCGCCATCGTGAAAGGCACGTCGAGAATGCGCGCCAGCGTCTGCGCCAGCAGCGTCTTGCCCGAACCCGTCGGCCCGATCAGCAGAATGTTCGACTTCGCCAGTTCGACGTCGTTGTGCTTGCTCTGGTGATTGAGCCGCTTGTAGTGGTTGTGAACGGCGACCGAGAGCACCTTCTTGGCGTGATCCTGGCCGATCACGTAGTCGTCGAGGACCTTGCGGATCTCGCGCGGCGTCGGGATGCCGTCGCGGGATTTCACCAGCGAGGATTTGTTCTCCTCGCGGATGATATCCATGCACAGTTCGACGCATTCGTCGCAGATGAAGACGGTCGGGCCGGCGATGAGCTTCCGCACCTCGTGCTGGCTCTTGCCGCAGAACGAGCAGTAAAGCGTGTTCTTTGAATCGCTGCCGCCGACTTTGCTCATTCCCGTCTCCGTCTTCACCGCGAGGGAGCCGTAACAACCCCCGCTACCTTACGTGCCACCGAACTAAGAAAACGTAGCACCTTCCGCGTTCTGCACTGCAACAAGACACCACAGTGACATCGACCCGTATAGTGACAAAAGGCGCCCAGCTACTACAACCCTCTATGCTAAAGGTGTGCCAATCAAGAATCTATTAATGATAACGCCAGTTTGAACTGTGTGTTTTCTGCACCACACCCGCCAAAATCGCCTCCCGAAGCCGAATTCGGCTGCGATTCGGCCTTTTCCCGCACTCATACCTTGGCGAGCGCCGGCGTATCGGCCTTGAGGCCGGGTTCTTCCGGCCGCTTCTCGATCACCCTGTCGATAAGACCGAAATCCTTGGCCATTTCGGAGGTCAGGAACATGTCGCGCTCAAGCGCGTCCTCGATCTTCTTCAGGGGCTGGCCGGTATGGCGCACATAGATGTCGTTCAGCCGCCGCTTCAGGTTCAGGATTTCCTGGGCGTGGAGCATGATGTCGGTCGCCTGGCCCTGGAACCCGCCTGAAGGCTGATGCACCATGATCCGCGCGTTCGGCAGCGCAAAGCGCAGATCCTTGGCGCCGGCGGCGAGCAGTAGCGATCCCATCGAAGCCGCCTGCCCGGTGCAGAGCGTCGAGACCGGCGGACGGATGAACTGCATGGTGTCATAAATGGCCATGCCCGATGTCACGATCCCGCCCGGCGAGTTGATATACATCGAGACTTCTTTTTTCGGGTTCTCGGCTTCGAGGAACAAAAGCTGGGCCACGACCAGCGAAGCCACGCCGTCCTCGATCGGACCGGTAATGAAGATGATCCGTTCCTTCAGCAGCCGGGAGAAGATGTCATAAGCGCGCTCGCCGCGGTTGGTCTGCTCGACCACCATCGGGACGAGGTTCATGTAAGTGTCGATCGGGTCACGCATGGGTCACCTGTGAGAGGCTTAAGTCCTGAGCGTCGTCGCTTAGTGTGGCTGAGTCGGCTGCGGCTGTCGAAACCGCCGCAGATCGGCGCGTTGCTACGCAATCGACTACGTAACTGTGGCAGATATGTGCGGAAGTTCCGACCACAAGGCTCCTGGCCTGCCCGCCGGCAGGCCATGCGCCCTATTCTTCGTCTTCCTTGAACAGTTCTTCCCGCGACACCGGCTTGTCCGTCACGTCGGCAAGCTCGGTCAGGAAGTCCACCACCTTGTCCTCGAACAGCGGCGCCCGCAAGCTCGCAAGCGCATTCGGATCGTTGCGGTAGTGATCCCAAACCATCTTTTCGCGGCCGGGAAGCTGCCGCGCCTGCTCCACGATGGCGGCGGTCAGCTGCTCGTCAGTCACCTTGATATTGTTCTTCTCGCCGATCTCCGCAATGACGAGACCGAGCCGCACGCGCCGCTCGGCAATAGCGCGATACTCTTCGCGCGCTTTTTCCTCGGTGGTGCCTTCGTCGGCGAACGTCTTGTTCTCGCGCTTGAGATCGCTTTCGACCTGAGACCAGACGTTGGTGAATTCCCGCTCGACCAGGCTCGGCGGCGGCTCGAACTTGTGGCGTTCGTCGAGTTGATCGAGCAGCGCACGCTTGAGCTTCAGCCGCGATGCGGATGCGTGCTCGCGGGCGATGCGGTCCTTGACCGCCTCCTTCAGCTTTACCAGCGATTCGAGCCCGAGCGTCTTGGCGAACTCGTCGTCGATCGTGATCGGGCCCGGCGCCTCCACCGCCTTGACGGTGACGGCGAACGTCGCATCCTTCCCGGCCACCGTCGGCGCCGGATAATCGTCGGGGAATTTGATGTCAAAGGTCTTGCTGTCGCCGGCCTTGAGCCCCACGACATGTTCTTCGAAGCCGGGGATGAACTGCCCTGCCCCGAGAACCAGCGGCACGTCCTCGCCGGTGCCGCCCTCGAAAGGCGTGCCGTCGATCGAGCCTTCAAATCCGATCGTTACGCGATCACCGTTGGCCGCGGCTTCGGTCTTGGCGACGAACGGCCGGTTCTGCTCGGCGATTCTCTGCAACGCCTCGTCGATCTCGGCGTCGGTCACCTCGGTCTTGAGGCGTGTGAGCTTGATCGTTTTGAAATCCGCCAGCGGGATCGCCGGCACGATCTCCATCTCGACCGTATAGGCAAGATCGGACTTGCCGGAGATGACGCTTTCGACCTCGGCTTCCTCCGACGGCAGCACGACCTTGGGTTCGATCGCGAGCCGCAGACCGTTGATCGGTGATGATCTTGGTGTTGGCCTCGCGCACCGCGTTTTCGATCACCTCGGCCATGGCGGACTTGCCATAGACGCGCTTGAGGTGGGCGACCGGAACCTTGCCGGGCCGGAAACCGGGCAGCCGGACGCGGCCTTTGTTGAACTCGTCGAGGCGCTCGTTGACCTTGGCCGCCAGATCGGCGACCGGCACGACAACCCGATATTCCCGCTTGAGACCCGCGGCGGTGGTTTCAGTCACTTGCATTGACATTGCTCTTCACGGCCTGCGGTCGCACGCATCATCGCCGCTTTTGGGAAAAAACATTCCGCCCTGCTGGTGCGGGCGGAGGGGCTCGAACCCCCACGACTTTCGTCACGGGAACCTAAATCCCGCGCGTCTACCAATTCCGCCACGCCCGCGACAGGAGGGCGGCCCGGCGGCGCGGCTTATATCATGTGGTGTCCGGTGCACACTAGAAAAATAGCCGCCGCGGCCCGCCCGGCACTCGGGCGTTTTTCCCCGTTGTCGGCCGTTTCGCGATCACGCCAGCAGGGCCCGATACACGGCCGGCAACGCCTCCGGCAGATCCTCCGAAATCAGACCGGGGCCGAAGGAACGCGCCGCCTCGCCGTGCAGCCACACCGCCGCGGCAGCGGCTTCGAAGGCCGGCATCCCCTGCGCCAGCAAACCCGCCGCCATTCCGGCCAGGACGTCGCCTGCTCCGGCGGTAGCCAGATACGGCGGGGCGTTGGCTGCGATGGCCGCCCTGCCGTCCGGCGCCGCGACGACGGTATCGGGGCCCTTGAGGAGGACGACAGCGCCGATCGACCGCGCTGCGAGCCGCGCCCGATCGAGTTTCGATCCGACTTTAGTCTCTTCGTCCAATGCGCGGAAATACCGGCTGAATTCGCCTTCGTGTGGCGTCAGGATCGCGGCAGCCCGGTCACGCCGCCGGAGCGCTTCCGCAAGCCGCAGCGGTTTGTCCGCAAAGCTGGTGATGGCGTCCGCGTCCAGCACGACGGCGCGTTCCCCTGCCAGAGCCGCCAGAACGAGTTCGCACGTCGCCTCACCCACGCCTACGCCCGGACCGATCGCGAACGCATTCAACCGACGATCGGACAGAAACTGCGTCAGCTCGGCCGCACCATCGACCGGCCGCACCATCACGGCCAGATTGGACGTCGCATTGACCGCAAGCGCCTCGCGCGGGCTGGCGATCGTGACCAATCCCGCTCCCGCCCGTAATGCCCCACGTGCCGCGAGCCGCGCCGCGCCCGTCGACCAGGATGGGCCGGAGGCGACGACCGCGTGCCCGCGATCGTATTTATGCCCTGACGCGTCCGGGACCGGAAAATGGGCGCGCCACAGGGCCGGGATGTTCTCAAATGTTTTGGGAGCGATCTCCGTCAGCACGGACGCCGGAATGCCGATGTCAGCGACCGCGACGGTTCCGCAATGGAGCCGGCCGGGCAGAAGCACATGGCCAGGCTTTTTCCGGAAGAACGTCACGGTCCGGGCGGCGTTGACGGCAGTGCCCATGACGGCGCCGGAGGTGCCGTTGACCCCGCTCGGCAAATCCACCGCGACGACCGGGGCCGGCTGCGCGTTCATGGCCTCGATCATCGCGCGCGGCAGCCCGTCCACGGTGCGATCGAGGCCGGCGCCGAACAGGGCGTCGATGATCACCTGCGCGCCGGCGAGGCCGGACGGGTCTGCTGCGTTGACCGGCCCCTTCCACCGCTTGGCCGCAAGCGCGGCGTCCCCCTTGAGCCGGGCCACCTCCCCGACCATCATCACTTCTGCGGCGTAGCCCCGCTCGGCGAGCAGTCTCGCCGCCACGAAGCCGTCCCCGCCGTTATTGCCCGGGCCCGCCACCACGATCACCCGGCTCCCGGCACGCTCATGCGCGATCACGGCGTCGGCGACGGCGCTTCCAGCGTGCTCCATGAGCTCGATGCCGGGAACGCCGCCGGCGATCGTGCGCCGATCGGCCTGCGCCATTTCGGCGTTGGTGAGGAGCTCGATCATGATGTTTTGACAGTGGATTCCATGCAAAGCTCAATTGCCTAGCTTGTGGCTAAAGACTGTTGGCGTAATAATGTGCAGCATGCCCAGTTTGGCAGCGAACGGCCTTAACCAAGCCGTTTTTGCCGGGTTCCCAATCATATAGTAGCAATCTGATCTGCTTAGCTTTTTCACGCCTTCAAAGCCGTGGCACGGGACCTGCTAACATAGCCTCGGTTCCAGCGGGCCGTGCCCCATCGGAGCCGGGAGACGAAACGCGATGAAGAAAATCGAGGCTATCATCAAGCCGTTCAAGCTCGATGAAGTTAAGGAGGCGCTGCAGGAAGTCGGACTGCAAGGAATAACCGTCACCGAAGCCAAGGGGTTTGGGCGTCAGAAGGGGCACACCGAGCTTTATCGCGGTGCCGAGTACGTGGTGGATTTTCTCCCGAAAGTGAAGATCGAGATTGTCCTCGGCGACGAGATGGTCGAAAAGGCCATCGAAGCGATCCGCCGGGCCGCGCAGACCGGACGGATCGGCGACGGGAAAATTTTTGTTTCAACTGTTGAGGAAGCTATCCGGATCAGGACGGGTGAATCCGGTATAGACGCCATTTAAGTGGCTGCTCCAACCGCTCGGACCCAACGGGCGGCACACGAGCAGCGTCCTGGGACATTTAACAACAGCACGAAGGGGTACGCCTGCCATGACGACGCCGAAGAATGTCATGAAGATGATCAAGGATAACGACGTCAAATACGTCGATTTCCGCTTCACCGATCCGCGCGGCAAGTGGCAGCACGTTACGTTCGACGTATCGATGATCGAGGAAGAGACCTTCGCCGAAGGTCAGATGTTCGACGGCTCGTCCATCGCCGGCTGGAAGGCGATCAACGAATCCGACATGTGCCTGATGCCCGACCCGACGTCGGCGTGCATCGATCCGTTTTTCGCCGAGACGACGCTATCGCTGATTTGCGACGTTCTCGAGCCGACGACAGGCGAGCCCTACAATCGCGACCCGCGCGGCATCGCCAAGCGCGCCGAAGCAATGGTCAAGTCGATGGGCGTCGGCGACACGGTATTCTTCGGCCCCGAGGCCGAGTTCTTTGTCTTTGACGACGTGAAATATCGCGCCGATCCCTACAATACCGGCTTCAAGCTGGATTCGGTCGAACTGCCGACCAATTCGGACACCGATTACGAGGGCGGCAATCTCGGCCATCATATCGGTACCAAGAAAGGCTACTTCCCCGTACCGCCGCAGGATACGGCGCAAGACATGCGCTCGGAGATGCTGGCCGCAATGGCGCGCATGGGCTGCGTCGTCGAAAAGCATCACCACGAAGTGGCGTCGGCCCAGCATGAGCTTGGGCTGAAATTCGCGCCGCTCACCGTCATGGCTGACCGGCTCATCATCTACAAATACTGCATCCACCAGGTCGCGCAGGTTTACGGGAAAACCGCGACGTTCATGCCGAAGCCGGTCTACGGCGACAACGGTTCTGGCATGCATTGCCATCAATCGATCTGGAAGGGCGGCAAGCCGGTATTCGCGGGCAACAAGTACGCGGACCTTTCCGACACCTGCCTTTCCTACATCGCCGGCATCATCAAGCATGCCAAGGCGATCAACGCCTTCTCCAACCCGACGACGAACTCGTACAAGCGACTGGTGCCGGGCTTCGAAGCGCCGGTGCTGCTCGCCTATTCGGCGCGCAACCGGTCGGCGTCCTGCCGCATTCCCTACACGACGAACCCCAAGGCCAAACGCGTCGAGGTACGTTTCCCCGATCCGCTGGCCAATCCGTATCTGGCGTTCGCGGCAATGCTGATGGCCGGCCTCGATGGCGTGAAGAACAAGCTCGATCCCGGCGAGGCGGTGGACAAGGATCTCTACGATCTGCCGCCGAAGGAGCTGAAGAAAATCCCGACCGTCTGCGGATCGCTGCGGCAGGCGCTCGAGGAGCTCGACAAGGACCGCACCTTCCTCAAGGCGGGCGGCGTCTTCGACGACGACTTCATCGATTCCTATATCGACCTGAAAATGGGCGAGGTGATCCGGTTCGAACACACGCCTCACCCGGTCGAATTCGAGATGTATTATTCGGGCTAGGACACGACCCCGGCACGCATGCCGGAACGCTTTTGTGCGTGCGTAACTATCCTCCCGGCATTGCCTTGCGCGATGCAACTTGCAAGGCGCCGTCGTTCACGGCGCCTTTTTCTTCCTGCCGGGTCTTCCGCCGTATCTTCTGCGAGCGTTCGCGGATGCGCGGCTCGGGTGCGCCGGCAATCTGGTCGTTGGCAGTCTGCTCGTCGGTCTCGATCCGGTCGCGACCGTTCGCCTTGGCCCGGTAGAGTGCCTGATCGGCCCGCGTGATGAGCGTATCCACCGTCGTTGACGGCGGACCGCTCGCGACGCCGATACTGACCGTCGCCGTGATCCGCTGGCCGTTGCGAACGATGCTTGCCGCGGCGAAAGCGGCGCGCACGCGCTCGGCGGCGATAGTGGCCTCCGGCAGCGTCGCGGGGAGAAGCGCCACGAATTCCTCGCCGCCGAGGCGGCCCAGGATATCGCTCGATCGCAGCGTGTCGCGCGCGAGCTTTGCGAACGATTCCAGTACCGCATCGCCGACGATATGCCCGCATCGGTCGTTGATCAGCTTGAAGTGATCGAGGTCGAAGGCAAGGACGCTGACCGCCGGCGTGCTGCGGCGATTGCGCGTGAGAAACATCGACGCCGCCTCGAAGAAACCGCGGCGGTTCAACACACCGGTAAGTGCATCGGTCGAGGCGGCGGTCTTGTAGACATTGACGGTGCGGTCCTTCGCCAGGATCAGCACGATGAAAGCCGTTCCGACGAGGTAGAGAACGATCTCGATCGCGAACACCACGATCCAGCCTTGCGCCAGGCTGTGGTTGCCATCCTCGCCGGGTGTGAGCGTCGCCAGCGCTACCGGCAGGAGAAATATCGCACCGTGCAGAATCGGCACGAAGATCGCGGGCCAGCGGCGGATGAGCGATTTGCGCCGTTCAAGACGCAATTCGGCCGCGGTCAGGATCGTATAGCCCGCAACAATGAGCGCGCTCACGACGAGGCGCGACGCGGCCGATCCGGTGAAAGCGGGTACGAAGCAGGCGGCCAGCCAAAACGCCGCCCCGAACAACATGACGACGCGGCGGACCGGCCGGCCGTGGAACAGGCGGGCGGCGCTCCAGATCATGCCGACGGCGACGAACAGCAGCGTCGTCGCCACCCACGAGGAAATACCCGGCTCCAGCAGGTCGCCCCATCGCCAGAGGGCGCCGGACGCGCCGCCGAGCAGATACGCCACGCCCCACCAGGCGAGCGCCTTGATGCGCTCCTGCGTCCAGGCGAACAGCAGGAAGAGGCCGAGCAGCGCGGTGACGCAGATCGCGACAAAAAACAATGTTCCGACATCGAGCGACGCCGGCGCGGCGGCGACATTGATCGCCATGACCCGACACTCCATCCTTCCTGGACAGTGTGTGTTTATCACCGGCCGAAACCTCGCGCTGGCCGTTTGCGCAAGAGGCTTTGCCAAGCGTTTGGTTCATGTCGCGGATTTTGAAAAAGCTTCTCGGAAAGAAACAGAAAATGCGTCGAAACTCTTTGTCGATTGTTTCCGGCTTTGCTGTCCCCTGCCCGCGATCGCGCATACGAATGCGCCGGCGAAACGCGCCGGCGCAACGTCAATCGGAGAAAGTTGTCTCGGCCGCTTTAGCGCTTCGAGAACTGGAAGCTGCGTCGCGCCTTGGCCCGGCCGTACTTCTTGCGCTCGACCACGCGTGAATCGCGGGTGAGGAAGCCGCCGCGCTTGAGTACGGCGCGCAGATCCGGCTCGTGCCGCATCAGCGCCTTGGACAGACCATGCCGCACCGCGCCGGCCTGGCCGGAAAGCCCGCCGCCGGAAACCGTGCACACGACGTCGTATTGGCCTTGCCGGTTGGCCGCGACCAGCGGCTGCTGGATCAGCATGCGCAGCACCGGGCGGGCAAAATAGGTCTCGACCGGACGATCGTTGATGACGATCTTGCCGGCGCCCATCTTGACCCACACGCGCGCCACAGCGTCTTTGCGCTTGCCGGTGGCATAAGCGCGGCCCTGCTTGTCCAGCTTCTGCACATATTTCGGCGGCTGCGGCGAAGCCGCGGGCTTGAGCGCGGACAGCTCTTCGAGAGTTTGAATGGTCTCAGCCATCACGCGACCCTTTTGTTCTTGCGATTCATCGCACCGATGTCGATCTGCTCCGGCTGTTGCGCCGCGTGCGGATGATCGGCTTGTGGATAGACCCGAAGGTTGGCGAGCTGACGGCGACCAAGCGGCCCGCGCGGCAGCATGCGCTCGACGGCCTTTTCAACAATCCGCTCGGGAAAACGCCCGGCCAGGATCGCCTTGGCCGAACGCTCTTTGATGCCGCCGATGTAACCGGTGTGCTTGTAGTAGATCTTCTGCTCGACCTTGCGGCCGGTCAGAACGATCTTGGCGGCGTTGATCACGATGACATTGTCGCCGCAATCCACGTGCGGCGTGTATGACGGCTTGTGCTTGCCGCGCAGCCGCATCGCCACGAGCGAGGCTAATCGGCCGACGACAAGGCCGTCGGCGTCGATCATCACCCACTTCTTGTCGACTTCGGCGGGCTTGGCCGAAAACGTTTTCATCTTCGCATCCATAAATGGAGTACGCCGTCTATCGGCGCGTTGGGCAGCTATTTATCTCCGGCATCGCGTGGCGTCAACACTGAACGGCCGATATTTGAAATATCTCAAGGCTTTGGATAAGAGGTATTATATAACCACCAGACGGTATTATTTAACCACGTGCGGCGGGATTGAATACGTCGCGATGGCGTGCGCGACGAGATCGTCCTCGCCCTCCGACCGGATGCCAATGTCGGCGACCGCAAGCCGTTTGCCGAGCTTGATCAGGCGCGCCTCGGCGAAAAGGTCCCTGGCCGCCGGCTTCCTGAGAAAGTTGATGGAAAGATTGACCGTCACCGCCAATGGCACCCATCCGATCGACGCAAGGATGGCGACGTAGGGTGCGAAATCCGCCAGCGTCATCATCGTCGTACCGGCGATCGTCCCGCCCGGCCGCAGCGATCCTTCCTCGAAATGCTTGCGGACCCGGCTGCCGCCAAACCAGACCTCCTCGATGCGGTAACCGGTTTGCGGGTTGAGCATTTGCGGAAATTCGGCGGTGAGCCGGCGTTCCAGTTCTTCCGTCGTCAATTTTACCTTTCCGTCCATGCCCCTGCTCCTCGCGCTGCGGATCGGATACAATGCACGGCAAGACTTGCCAATCGGCCCGGCGAGCCGCATCTCAGGCCGGAGAGTTGAGGACGAGGACGGAAAAATGACCGCTCGCGCAGCCACTGCAGCCAAGCACGACCACGCGTCGGAGATCCTTTTGCGCGAGGATATCGGCGGCATCGCCGTCCTCACGCTCAATCATCCGCAATCGCTCAACGCGCTTTCGGAGGCCATGTTGGCGGCGCTGTCGGACGCGCTCACCACGATCGCCCGCGACGACGCTGTCCGGGTCGTCGTCCTTGCTGCCAATGGGTCGGCTTTTTCAGCCGGCCACGACCTCAAGGAACTCTACCGGCATCGTTCCGACGCCGATGCCGGCCGCGCCTATTTCGAGCAGATCATGTCGGCGTGCAGCACGATGATGCAGCAGGTCGTGACGCTGCCGCAGCCGGTGATTGCTGCGGTGCAGGCCACGGCGACGGCCGCGGGTTGTCAGCTGGTCGCTAGTTGCGATCTCGCGGTTGCCTCGCGCGCCGCAAAGTTCGGTACTTCGGGAATAAACGTCGGACTGTTCTGCTCGACGCCGATGGTCGCGCTGTCGCGCAATGTTGTGCGCAAGGCCGCGATGGAGATGTTGCTTACCGGCGATATGATCTCCGCGGAGCACGCCGAGCGGATCGGGCTGGTCAACCGCGTGGTCACGGCCGGCAGCGAGCGCGACGAGGCGCTCAAGCTCGCGGAAAAGATCGCGGCGAAGTCTTCGCGGGCGATCAAGCTCGGCAAGGCGGCCTTCTACCGCCAGCTGGAACTTCCGCTCGCCGAGGCTTACAAACTCACGGCCGACGTCATGGTCGAGAACCTCCTGGGATACGACGCCAAGGAAGGCATCGGCGCTTTCATCGACAAGCGCCGGCCGAAGTGGGAAGACCGCTGACGGCCCGACGCGCATGAACCACGATTCTTATTCCGACCAGTATATTCGCGGCATTCTCAACACCGTGAAGACGATAGCGATGGTCGGCGCCTCGGAGAATGAAATCCGTCCAAGCTATTTCGTCTTCAAATATCTGCTCGAGCGCGGCTACCGCATGATTCCGGTCAATCCAGGACGCGCCGGTCACGTGCTCCTGGGCCAGCGATTTTATGCCCGGCTCGCCGACATTCCCGAGCCGATCGATATGATCGATATCTTCCGCCCGTCGCAATACGCGCTCGGCATCGTACAGGAGGCGCTGACGCTCAATCCGCGGCCGCAGGTGATCTGGATGCAGCTCGGCGTTCGCAACGATGAAGCCGCGGCGCTGGCCGAAGCCAACGGCATGAAAGTCGTGATGAACCGCTGCCCGAAAATCGAGTACGGCCGGCTCTCTTCCGAGATCGCGTGGATGGGCGTCAACACGCGGACCATCGGCTCGAAGAAGGCGCCATCCACCGGCGGCGTTCAGCGCCTGTCGCTTAACCGCACTTCCGTGCGCGGCGGAACCACCGAGGCCGCCGAACGCCTACAGCAGGAAGACGGCATCGTCTGAAACTGTGCGCGCTGCGGCGCAGAATGGCGGCGGACCATTGCTAACGAAAAGCTCGCGGGCTGCTAAAATGCTTTGGAAGTTCCGGGACTCTTTTTCATTCCTGTTCTGACTAACTGCACACTCCGGTTCACCGCGGCGCCGGTGGCGTCGCGCAACGCCAGGAGTGAAAAATGCAAATCAACATTGTCGCTGCGCTCGCGCTATCTGCTGTTGCGCTGACGCCCGTCGCCTGCAAGGCCGACGACGAGCAGCAAGGCCGCAAGGCGTGCATGTACGATGCGCTGACCGTGTGCGCGCAATTCATCCCGGATCGCCAGCGCATCACGGATTGTCTGATGTCGAACCGCACGCGCATATCCGAACCGTGCCGCGTCCTGATCGTCCACGCCCGAAGCGACGAAGCCGCGCCTCCGCCGGAGAAATAATTTCCTTGGCGGACGTGTCTCGAAGCAAGGCTTTGTTGCATTAACGAACGCCCATTGGGCGCCTTGACGGTCGCAGCCGGTCCTATAAACCGGGGTCGCTTCTTCTCACGAACCCGAAGGATCGGCCGATGAGCGAACGCATTCCGGGCTTTTCCACGCTCGCCATCCATGCCGGCGCCCAACCCGATCCGACTACCGGGGCGAGAGCGACGCCGATCTACCAAACGACCTCATACGTCTTTGAAAGCGTCGATCACGCCGCTTCGCTGTTCGGCCTGCAGACGTTCGGCAACATCTATACCCGCATCGGCAACCCGACGACGGCCGTACTCGAGGAACGGGTCGCCGCGCTCGAAGGCGGCACCGCGGGGCTTGCCGTCGCCTCGGGACACGCGGCGCAAGTGCTCGTCTTTCACTGCCTCCTACAGCCCGGCGACGAGTTCGTCGCA
This sequence comes from uncultured Alphaproteobacteria bacterium, assembly GCA_963850245.1. Lineage (GTDB taxonomy): Bacteria > Pseudomonadota > Alphaproteobacteria > Rhizobiales > Xanthobacteraceae > BOG-931. The sequence continues at coordinate 212,412 of CAWKLA010000015.1, forward strand.
TCGAAGAAGCTTTATGGCGGCTCGATCAATCAGTTCACGCACGCATTCAAGAATTTCGGCTGGAACGTCGTCTGGGCGGATCCCGACGACGTGTCGTCGTTCGAGCGCGCCATTTCACCGAAGACCAAGGCGATCTTCACCGAGTTCGATCGCCAATCCCGGCGGGGTCATCACCGACATGGCGGCGGTCGCGCAAATCGCCAAGCGCGCCGGCGTGCCCTACATCGTCGATAACACGCTGGCGACACCCTATCTGTGCAAGCCGATCGACCACGGCGCCGACATCGTCATTCATTCGCTGACCAAATTCCTCGGCGGCCACGGCAACTCGATTGGCGGCGCCATCGTCGATGCCGGCACGTTCAACTGGTCGCGCGAGCGGCGCTATCCGATGCTGTGCGAGCCGCGGCCGGAATATCATGGGATCGTGCTGCACGAGACGTTCGGCAACTTCGCTTTCGCCATCGCCTGCCGCGTCCTGGCGCTGCGCGATCTCGGTCCGGCGCTGTCGCCGTTCAACGCTTTCCTCATCCTCGCCGGCATCGAAACGCTGCCGCTGCGGATGCGGGCGCATTGCGATAACGCGCTGGCGGTCGCGGAATGGATCTCGGCACATCCCAAAGCGGCGTGGGTGAGCTACCCCGGCCTGCCAGGCGACCGCTACTACAACCTCGCCCGCAAATACTGTCCGAACGGCGCCGGCGCGGTGTTCACGTTCGGCCTGCGCGGCGGCTACGACGCGGGCGTCAAGCTTGTCTCGAACGTCAATCTGTTCTCGCATCTCGCCAATATCGGCGACACGCGCTCGCTGATCATTCATCCCGCCTCGACGACGCACCGGCAGCTCACCGATGCACAGAAGATTCAGGCCGGCGCCGGTCCCGACGTGGTGCGGCTTTCGATCGGCATCGAGGACAAGGAAGACATCATCGCCGATCTCGAACAGGCGCTGGCGGACTAAAGCGCGATCGATCTAGTTCAGCGCCGGCGCGGCAATCGCGCGCGGCAAGCGTTCGGCGAGCGTCGCCGCATGCACGGTCGCGACCGTCAGGACCAGCATCGCCACGGCCTGATGCAGGAGCGCGAGCGGCAGCGGCACACGCCAAAGCAATGTCGCAATGCCGAGCACTACCTGCAGAACGATGGCGGCGACAAGCGCGGCCGCGCCCCACCGCGCCGGTCGTTCGCGCACCGTGCCTATGACATCGAACGTGTGTGCCAGCGCGGCGATCAGGATCGCGTAAGCGAGCATGCGATGATCGAACTGCACGGTCAGGATATTCTCGAAGAAATTGCGCCACAGCGGCGTCTCGAAAAAAAGCCGCGCGCTATCGGGTATCAACGCGCCGTCGATGAGCGGCCAGGTGTTGTACGCATATCCCGCGCGCAAACCGGCGACCAGCGCACCGAGATAGACTTGCGCCAGCACGAGAACGAGGAGCCCCGCCGCTCCGAGCCGGATGCGCGCCGGCATCGGCCCGCTGGTGCGATCGGACAACCGCCATGCCGTCCAGATCAGCGCAACGTAAATCGCGCAGGCGAGCACGAGATGCGTTGCCAGCCGGTATTGCGAAACCTCGACGCGATCGGCGAGGCCCGACGCGACCATCCACCAGCCGACGACGCCTTGCAGGGCACCAAGCCCGAAGATGAACCACAGCCGCGGGCGGAGTTCCCGCGCCACCCATCCGCGCCAGAGGAACCACAGAAACGGCAACAGATAAGCCGCGCCGATGACGCGCCCGAGCAGCCGATGGGTCCATTCCCACCAGTAGATCGTCTTGAACTCGGCAAGGCTCATGCCGGTATTGAGTTCGCGATATTGCGGAATGGCCCGATATTTTTCGAACGCCGCCTGCCAGGCGCTTTCGCGACAGCGGCGGCACGACACCCATCAGCGGCTTCCATTCGGTGATCGAAAGGCCGGACTCCGTGAGCCGCGTCGCGCCGCCGACCAGCACCATCGCCAGCACCAGAGGCGGCGACGGCATAAAGCCAGAGCCGGATGGCGCGGGCGTGAGCAGTGTCGGTGGGTACGCGTGCGGTCAATTGTCGTGTCGTCCCGATCGCGCGTTCGCTTGCATTTTCAAAAGCCAAGCATCGTCAAAAACCATGTCCATCGTGGCTGTCTGGCGGGCCGCCGAGGCGATCCCAGTTGTCCCGATTGTTGTGATCCGGCTTTATTTTCAAACCCTGCCAGAACGCAAAGACGATAAAGGCCGCCACAACAAGGAATGCCGCAAAGCCGACTAGTCCGTGCGCCAGTCCGTGCGTCATGCCATCAATTCCTTCAAGCCGAACTGACGTCGCTTGTCGCAAACGCGCGGACCATATAGTGCTGCGCCCTACCCTCGCAACCGCGTCATTGCGAGGCATTTGTGGTGCCATTGGCCAATGCCGCTTCGCTTGCGTAAATTCATCGGCGCCATCGCGCTGTTTGTCCTGGTCATCGTCTGGGCGCTCGTCGCCATGGCGCTGGCGCAGGCTCCCGCCATCCGCGAGAACGCGATCCTTTCGGTCGCCTATTACGTGATCGCCGGGCTCGGCTGGGCGCTGCCGGCCATCCCGATCGTCACCTGGATGAGCCGCAAACCGGCGTGAACTACGCCGCCTCGACGGGGCGGAAGCCGTTCCACATCGCCGTCGCCGAGCCGGACAGCAACACCCGCACATAGCGGAGCTGCTGATACTCGCCATTGAGCGAGATACGCGGCAGCGCCAGCAGATGTTTGGCGTGGGAGCGGAACAGCACGCCGGGCCGCGTCGTCACCGCCGTCTTGAAGCCGAGCTCTGCGGCGATGGCGAATTCGCGCGGGCCCGCCGAGCCGGGATCGCCATAAGGATAGGAAAGATGCGCCGGCCGCGTGCCCAGCGCCGTCTCGATCACCGAGCGGCTCTGATCCATTTCCGCCCGCACGGCGCTGTCCGTGAGTTTGGCCAGCATCGGGTGATTGACCGTGTGCGCGCCGATCGTGACCAGCGGATCGGCGGCGAGCGCCGTGATCTCCTGCCAGTTCATGCACAATTCCTTGCAGAACGCGGCGATGTCGACCCGATAGCGGGCGGCGAGATCGCGGACGATCGCGCGCATCTCGGTTTCCGTCTGGCGGCGGCGCACCCACCAGTAAAGCTCCTCGTACAGCGCGCGCTTCTCCGCGACGGTCTTGCAATCGAAAGTCCGGTTCTTGCCGTCGATCACCAGGCCGATGCGTTCGTTGCGTGCGATGACGGCTTCGAGCGCGAGCCACCACAATTCGCCGAGCTGATCGGGAAAGCCGGTCGGCACATAGACGGCGAACGGCATGCCGGCGTCTTTGAGGATCGGATAGGCATTTTGCAGCGTATCGCGATAGCCGTCGTCGAAGGTGATGCAGACGAAGCGGCGGCGGAAATCGCCCTCGGTCATGCGGCGATACATCTCGTCGAGGCTGACGACGTCGACGCGCGAGCGGCGCAACAGCTTGACCACGCGGGCGAGAAATCGCGGCGTGACCTCGAGGATGCGATTGGGCTGGAAGCGGTCGGGCCGCGGCGGGCGCACATGATGCAGCGTCAGGATCGCGCCGACGCCGCCGACCAGCGGCTTGAGCGCCAGATGCGCGCCGGAAAAGTACAGCGACTCCAACCCGCCACGGATAATCGTCTGCCTGAGCCCGGCCATCGTGCCTTGCCTGATGCGCTGCCCCGGAAACGAAAGCCTTGTGCTCCGTCCCCGAAAGCTGCCGCCTCACTATCCTAACGTTTGGTTGATAATTCTTTGCACCGAGGACCGACCAAAGCCAGCCTCGGCCGCCCGCTACGCCGCGCGGCGTCGATCGGGTGAGCAAAGCGCCGTGTGTCGGCTTCGTCGCCGCGGGCGACGAGCACGGTGACGTTGTCGAAGCCGGCGGCGAGCAGCGCATCGCGCGCCGTGATCGCGGCAAGGCCGGACAGCGTTTCCACCAGGAGCACCGCATGCGGCGCGAAGCGCGCGATCGCCGTCATGTCGGAGCCGCCGAGCAAGCCGGCGTCGATGACAAGGTGCGGATAGGCCTGCGCCAGCGCCGCGAAAGTCCGGCTGATGCCGGGCGTGGCGAGCAGCGTGGCGCGATCGGCACCCGCCACGATCAGGTTCAGCCCCGAGGCGCGGTCCCTGGTGATGATGTCGCCGAAGGAGGCGTGGCCGGCAGCGAGTTCGGCTAGTCCGGGCGCGGACGGATCGGAGGAAATATAACGGATCGCAGCATCGTCGGCGCCAAGTGCAACCAGCGCCACCCGCGTATCCTGCGGTCCGCCTTGAGCGAGCGCGCGGGCGAACCGCACCGCAACGCCGCTGGCGTCGAGATCCGGCGCGGCGGCGAAGAATGCCATCTGGCTGCCGGCGACGCCGACCCGGTGCAGGTTGTGGGCGAATTCCTCGATCGCGCTCACCGGAACGCCCACCAGCGCCGACTCCGCGGCATCCGCCATTCCTTGCGGCACCTCTTGCGGCGTCCCTTGGGCCACTCCCTGCGCCAACTCTTGCGGCGTGGCTGCGCCGGGCACCCGATGCGACGACTGCACGACAGAGCGAAGCCGCGCCGATAGCGTCCCCGGTGAAGAAGCGTGCGCCTGCCCTGCCCATTCGGCTGCGGCTGTCGCGACATCGCGGCTGGCGCCAACCGCCGGGGCCGGATCGGAACCGGCACCGGCGCGCATGCCGAACTGACGGCGGCGCATCGAGGCTCCAGCAGCGCCTGCGCCCGGGCTCGCCAAAAGCTCGCGGGTCAGGACCAGGCCGGACGAGAGCACCAGCGTCGCCAGGGTCGCGATCAGCACCGTCGGCAGCTTCTTCGGATAGGCCGGGACGTTCGAAACCGTAGCGCGCGAGATCACGCGGGCGTCGGCGGGCGCGGTCGCGATACTGTCGCGCGCTGTCGCCTCGCGGTATTTGGTCAGATACGATTTAAGCAGGTCGCGCTGCGATTTCGCGTCCCGCTCGAGCGCGCGCAATTGCACGTCGTCCTCGTTCAACGTCACCGCCTGGCTTTTGAGCTGATCGAAGGTCGACATCTGCGCCGCGACCTTGGCGTCGGCCAGCTTGGCGTCATTTTCCAGCGCGCGTGCAATAAGTTCGGCCTCTTTCCTGATCTGGATGTCGAGGTCGGCGATTTGCGCCTTGAGCTCCTTGATGCGGGGATGATTGGCGAGCAGTGACGACGATTGCTCGGCAAGCTGCGCGCGCAGCGTCACCCGCTGCTCGGAAAGCCGGCGGATCAGCTCCGAATTGAGGATATCCGACGATTCGATCGTCTCGCCCGACTTGAGCATGTCGCGAATGAGCTTGGCCCTGGCGCCGGCGTCGGATTTCAGCGTGCGCGCGGCGGCAAGCTGCGCGTTCAGGTCGCCGAGTTGCTGCACCGAGAGCGTGGTATTGTTCGGGCCGACCAGGAGATTGGACTTGGCGCGGAACGCCTCGACCTTGGCCTCGGCCTCCGCCACCTTCTTTCGCAACGTTTCGATCTCGCCGGAAAGCCAGGTGCTGGCGCTGCGCGCCTGTTCCTGCTTGGCTTCCTGCAGGCGCTGCAGATAGGCCTCGGCAATGGCGTTGGCGACGCGCGCGGCGAGTTCGGGATTTTCCGAGAGAAAATCGATGACGATGACCCGCGATTTCTCTACCGGGAAGACCGTCAGCCGATCGTAATAGGCTTCCAGCACGCGCTCCTCCGGCGTCATCGCCATCGGATTTCTGGTGATGCCGAGGAAGCTGACGAGGGTCTTGATGAGCGAGACGCCGCTGAGCGCCGGATCGAACTCGGGCAGCTCGTTGAGCTTGAGCTTGGCGATCACCTCGGAGGCGAGATCGCGCGACATGACAAGCTGGACCTGGCTGACCACCGCTTCCGCATCGATATTGCCGCGGTCGATCACGTCCTTGTCGGCGTCGGGGCGCAGGAACACGTTGTCGCGACCGACCAGGAGGACGCGCGCCTCGGACTGATATTTCGGCGGGATCACGGTGACCACGGCAAACGTGAACAGCGCCACGACGATGGCCGGGCGCAGGATCGCGTAGCGTTTGCGCCAGAGCGCAGCGCCAAGGCTTGCCAGATCGACGTCGGCGTCGATGAATTGCCCTCGCAACGACGGCCGAGACGGTGACGACGCCAGACTCATGTTTCGCGGCTCCCACACAGGACGGATAGAGACTAAGCGACTCAAACTCTTGCGCTAAAGATCGGCGCCGATAACAGACGATTATGGTTGCCATCTGGTTAAGCCCTCCAGCGGCGCCGTCTTCCTTGAAGTTTCGTTAACGCCAGCAAAGGCGGCTCTGCCTTTAATTGTCTGTTGCGATTTCTCACGCATTCTCAACGCGTAAACGGTTCCAAAGATCGCGGTCTTGCAAGAATTGCGAGCCCATAGGGATCAGATTCAAGGATTGGATTCATGGGCGACGGGCGGGCCGCCGTATCAATCAAAGTCGCGCCGGCTGGTTTTGCTGATGCCGCAATGGATGTGGAAGCCGCCGGCGTGGTGCAGGTCTCACCCGCATCGCTGAAAATCCTTCACGTCCTGCGCGCACCGCTCGGCGGATTGTTCCGCCATGTCGTCGATGTCGCGCAGGGCCAGGCCGAACGCGGCCACCGCGTCGGGCTGATCGTCGACTCAACGACCGGCGGCACGCGGGCCGACGAGGCGCTCGCAGCGCTCGCGCCGCACCTGGCGCTCGGCCTGCGGCGCGTGGCCATCCCCCGCGAACTCGGATCGGCCGATGTCGCCGCGCTGCGCTTTGTCTCCCACCAGATCAGGCTCGCCGATCCCGACGTCGTGCACGGCCACGGCGCCAAGGGCGCCGCTCTGGCACGGCTGACGCTGAACGCCCCGCATGCGATACGCGTCTACACGCCGCATGGCGGCTCGCTCGTCTACCGGCCGGGCACAGTTGGCGGCGCCTTCTACCGCACGCTCGAATGGCTTCTGAAGTGGCGCACCGACCTGTTCCTGTTCGAGAGCGCTTACATCGCCAACCTGTTCCGCGAAGAAATCGGCCGCCCGCCGGCGATGGTGCGGGTGGTGCACAACGGCATCGGCGAAGCCGAATTCACGCCCGTCGTGCCGCGGCCGGATGCAACCGACATCATCTGCCTCGGCGAATTGCGGCCGGTCAAAGCCTTCGACGTCCTCATCGAGGCATTGTCCATCCTTAAGGCCAGCGGCCGGCGCGTCACCGCCACGATTGCCGGCGAAGGACCGCAGGGCCCCGAACTGCAAGCGCTGGCAGAGCATTTCGGCATCGCCGATCAGGTGCGCTTCGTCGGTCATCGGCCAGCGCGCGAAGCCTTCGCGATGGGCCGCATGCTGGTCATTCCGTCGCGCGCCGAATTGCTGCCCTACGTGGTGCTGGAGGCCATCGCCGCCGGACTACCGATCGTTTCCACCCGCGTCGGCGGCATCCCGGAAATCTTCGGGCCGGAGGCGGAGAGCCTGATCCCGGCAGACGACATCGGCGTGCTGGTGGCGACCATCGACGCGGCGCTCGACGCGCCCGCCGACATCAAACGCATTGCCCAGTCGGTGAAATCGCGCGTGCATCAGGAATTCTCGCTCGCGGCGATGGTGGATGGCGGCCTCGCCGCCTACCGCGAGGCGATCGCGATGCGAAAACTTGCGCAGTTCGTTTAGAGCGTTTTTTGCAGTTTATTTACTATCTTGGCGTTCAGATCGGCGGCGGGCTTTCCCGCGCCCACATTGCGGGCAGCGAAAGTGCGGCCGCCGATGTCCAAGCCCGAATCCAACATGATTTTCGACACCGCTGAAGCGGTGCGCGAGCAAGCGCCGGAGACGGACGCTTCCTTGCCGCGCGTCGCGGCAGCGCCGGAAACTCAGCCTGAGCTTTCGCCTTCCGCCGCGGCCTGGAACGACAATCCGCAGGAAACCGCTTTTTCGCCGATCGTGCTCGCGGGGCTCGTGCGCATCATCGAAGTCTGCCTCGTCGCCGCCGTCGGCTTTGCCGTCTATGTCTGCTACGTGGTGCCGACTTACGGTTTCGCCTGGTATTATTTCGCCGCCATCGGCGGCATCGCGCTTCTCGCCATGCTGGCGTTCCAGATCGCCGACATCTATCAGATCCAGGCCTTCCGCGGCCACGAGAAGCAATACATGCGGCTCGCCTCGGCGTGGTCCGTGGTGTTCCTGATCGCCATCGGCGTTTCGTTCTTTGCCAAGGCCGGCGACCAGTTCTCCCGCGCCTGGCTCGGCGCGTTTTACGTGCTCGGCCTGTTCGCGCTGATCGCTTTCCGCCGCGGACTGTTTCTGATGGTGCGCCGCTGGACGCAGGAGGGCCGGCTCGACCGCCGCACCGTGATCGTCGGCTGCGACAGCAACGGCGAGAAGCTGATCCGCTCGCTCGGCGCGCAGCGCGACTCCGACGTGCGGCTGATCGGCGTGTTCGACGACCGTAACGATGAGCGTAGCCCCGCAAGCGCCGCCGGCGTGCCCAAGCTCGGCACCGTCGACGACCTGGTGGATTTCGCCCGGCACTCCCGCGTCGATCTCGTGATCTTCTCGCTGCCGATCTCGGCCGAAGACCGCATCCTGCAGATGCTCAAGAAGCTCTGGGTGCTGCCGGTCGATATCCGCCTCTCGGCGCACACCAACAAGCTGCGCTTCCGTCCGCGTTCCTATTCCTATGTCGGCAACGTTCCCGTCCTCGACGTCCTCGACAAGCCGATCGCCGACTGGGACGTGGTGATGAAATGGCTGTTCGACAAAATCGTCGGAACGCTGGCGCTGATCGTCGCGCTGCCGATCATGCTCGTCGTCGCCATTGCCATCAAGCTCGACAGCCCCGGCCCGATTTTGTTCAAACAGAAGCGCTTCGGCTTCAACAACGAGCCGATCGATATCTACAAATTCCGCTCGATGTACGCCGACCAGGCCGACCCGAACGCCGAGAAGCAGGTCACGCGCGGCGATCCGCGGGTCACCCGGGTGGGCCGCTTCATCCGCAAGACGAGCCTCGACGAATTGCCGCAGCTGTTCAACGTCGTATTCGCCGGCAACCTGTCGCTGGTCGGGCCGCGGCCGCACGCCATGCACGCCAAGGCCGCGAACCGGCTCTACGACGAAGCGGTGGACGGCTATTTCGCCCGCCACCGCGTCAAGCCGGGCATGACCGGCTGGGCGCAGATCCACGGCTGGCGCGGCGAAACCGACAGCGAGGAGAAGATCCAGCGGCGTGTCGAGCACGATCTCTACTACATCGAAAACTGGTCGGTCCTGCTCGATCTCTACATTCTCGCCGCAACGCCTTTCGCGCTGATCCGCGCGGAGAATGCGTATTGAGCGCGGTCGCGAGCCCAGCGTTCGGCGGCGGTGAACTTTACGCCGCGGCCCCTGCCCTGCCGCAGCGGCTGTTGAATATCGTCCTGTTCGTCACGGTGCTGTCGAGCTCGATCGCCTTCATCGAGCCGTCGCCGCACGATTTGTCGATGGTGGCGCTCATGGTCATGTGCGTTGCCGCGCGCGTTCCGTTCGATCGCAAGATCGCACCGCTCGTCCTGCTGTTGACGCTCTGGCTGGTGGGGGCTTTTTTCGCGCTGATCCCCGTGGTCGACCAGAAACAGACGGTCCAGTACGTCGCCACGTCGGTCTACCTGGCGCTCGCCGCGATCATCTTCGCCTGCCTGTTCTGCGACGGGAACATGGTGCGGCTCCTGATCCTGCGCCGCGCCTATATCATCGCGGCGCTCATTGCGACCGCGGCCGGCTATATCGGCTTCTTCCATCTCCTTCCCGGGTCCGACATTTTCCTCTCCAACGATCGCGTCAGCGCAACGTTCAAGGACCCGAACGTCTATGCTCCGTTCCTGATCTTTCCGCTGTTCCTTCTGCTGATCGGCATGATGACCGAGCGGGTTCGCCTTTTGGGGCTGGTCATCGCGATGGCCCTGCTCGGCGGCCTCTTCTTGAGCTTCTCGCGCGGCGCCTGGGCGCATTTTGCCATTTCCGCCGTGGCGGCCATCGCGCTCCTCGTCCTCATCGCGCCGGATGCGCGCGGCCGTGGGCGCATCATGCTGTTCACGTTGGGTGTGCTCGTCGTGATGGCGCTTCTTTTGATCGCGATGCTGTCCATCGGCTCAGTCCACGACCTGTTCATCGAGCGGGCGAAGGCGATCCAGCCCTACGACGTCGGTCCCGGCGGACGGTTCTGGGAGCAGAAGATCGCGCTCGACGTCATTCTCGATCACCCGAACGGCATGGGCCCGTTCGAGTTCAACCGCATCTACGGGACGCAGCAGCACGACGTCTACATGCAGGGTTTTCTGGTCTACGGCTGGCTCGGCGGCGCGGCCTATCTGACGATGGTCGTCGTCACTTTGGCGGTCGGGCTTCGAGCCGCGCTGATCCGCTCGCCGTGGCAAACCTACCTGGTCGCCGCCTACGCGACCTTTGTCGGCGAGGCCTTCGAAGGCTTCATCGTGGACACCGATCACTGGCGCCACTTTTTTCTTATTCTCGGCGTGATCTGGGGGCTCACGGCGGCATCGATCAACCTGCGCCGCGCACAGCGGCAGGAGATCGAACAAGAGATCGAACTCGACGGCGACGCAGTCGCTCTGCCGGCCTAGACCGGACCTATTTGCGACACAGCAGGATCGGCTGGTGCTGCGCGCCGCCCGGCATGTGCACGATTTCGCAGGTCTTGAAACCGATCCGCCGGCAAACGCCGAACAGAAAATCGGCGTGGTAGGCGACCGCCGCTTCCGGCTGCGCTTCGGATTCGATCTGCGCGTTGCCGCGCCGATGCTGGAACGTGTGCCGGGTGCCGTACGTCGCCGGCGGATAGTCGATGTTGAAATGCGAATGCATCATGGCGCCGCCCGCCCGCAGTAGGCGGAACGACTCGCGCAGGTAGTTTTCAAGCTCGGGCTCGAGCAGATGGGTGAGCAGCGAATTCGAAAAGACCAGGTCGAATGACGCATCCGGCAGTGGAATACGATAGGCCAAAGGCGTGCCGCCGGTGTGATTGTACGAAACGCTGGCGTCGCTCGACAAATAGAAACTGAAGCGCTCCGGATCGTAGTGCTTCTTGCACCACTCGATGGCTTCCTCGTCGATGTCGATGCCGACATAGGTGCCGCTGAAACGCCTGCCGCGGAAGTTATAGTCGCGCAACCAATGCGCCCACCGGCCGCAGCCGACGCCGATGTCCAGGATGTCCGAGCGCATGCTGGCAATGCCCTCGCTGAAGACGAACATCCAGAAATCGCGGGCGTGGACCAGGAAATGAGTCTGATTGTTGAGAATGCGATTGCCGACCCCGATGCGGATGCGCAGATGATTGGGCGGTAGCGTCCTAAACTCCGGGAAGATCAAACGCGGAACCACGTCGAACGAATTGACCGCGGCGCGGAACAGCGGATTGAACGTCAGTTTTGAAGTTGAGGGAAACACTCTGCGGAGCAGCCGGTCCAGGCTGACACTGCTCGCGCCGACGGCCGGTCCGGGACTTGCCGATGTGTACGCCATGTTGGGATCCACGCACTCGAGAAACGCGACCGCCGAACGATGGGGTCGGTATTTTGGTAGGCCGCACGCCTTTAAAATCGCGTTACCGGCTTGGAGCGCATTGGCGCTATCGGGCGACGGGCTAGCGCTCGAACACAAGGCAATGCCCGGTCAGAAGCCACGGGAAACAAAGATAAAAATGGCCTTGGCCGATATTCGGCCGAGAAGTCAGCGGGCGGCAGGGCTGGCCCTCACAGCCACCCGCAGCGCACCGCCAGCGCCGCCAGCCAGATCAGGCCGCAAAGGCAGATGCCGCAGAACACGCCGGCCGACCCGTAATCCTTGATGCGGCCGATCTGAATGTGGTGCTCCGGGGTCACGTGGTCGGAAAGCTTCTCGATCGCGGTATTGAGGAATTCGATCGACAGCAGCACCAGCAACGAACCGATCATGGCGACGTACCATGCGACGGTCGGCGCAATCACGGCGCCCAAAAGCAGCCCCGCCACCAGGAGGACCATCTCCTCGCGCAACGCTGGTTCGCTGCGAAAGCCGTAGCCGATCGCCCGCAGCGAGTTGATGGTCGCGCTGAATATCCGCTTCACGATCAAGTCCGGTTATGCGGAAGGGAGAAGAAGAAGGAGCAACGCACTCAACGACGTGGTCGCACGCAAGGTGCCATTCCAGCTCAACCACGGTACCGTCACATCGTCCGCACGGCGGAGCGCAACGCAGCCCGGTTAACCCATCGGTCACTAATGCAATTATTCGCGCGCACGAGCGAATTATGACAAGCCGTCGGTAATTGCGGTAAACTTCGCTCAGCGGGGTGTCTGTCGCCTTACGCTTCGAGCATGCTGGTCTGATCGCTGCGCGCCTTTACGGAGCGCTTGGGGGTGGGCGATGAAAAGGCCTTCCGGACGGGGTGGCAAACCCGGCAAACTCCGACGGCGAACGGCGCCAAAGCCGCAGCAGCGCAGACCAAACAGATTGCAGGCGCGCGGTCCACGATGGCCGTTCCAATGCTGAAGGACGACGTTCTGGTCGGGGCTCTCGTCACTACAGACAGGAGGTTCGGCCTTTCACGGACGAGCAGATTTCGTTGGTGGCGAACTTCGCCAAGCAGGCTGTGATCGCTATCGAGAATGCGAGGCTTTTGAACGAGCGACGACAGTCGCTGGAGCAGCAGACTGCTACGTCCGAGGTGCTGCAAGTTATCTCCAATTCCCCGGCGATCTTGAACCGGTGTTTGCGGCCATGCTTGAGAATGCGGTGCGCATCTGTGAAGCCAAGTTTGGCAACATCTATCGTGCCGAGGGCGACGGCTTGCGTAACGTCGCTACGCAGAACACGCCGCCCGCTTTCGCGGAGATGCTCAGGAGTTCGCCATATCTTAATCCCGGCCCAAAAAACCCCTTGCGTCGCATGATCAATACAAAAGCCATTGTTCACGTCGTCGATGACGTCGCGACAAACTCTTACGCCGAGCGCGAACCTATAACCGTTGCGGCCGTCGAACTTGGCGATACCCGCACTCTAATGATGGTTCCAATGCTGAAGGATGACGAACTCATCGGAGCGTTCACCCTCGCCCGCCAAGAGGTGCGTCCGTTCACCTACAAGCAGATCGCGCTGGTGCAGAGCTTTGCCGCGCAAGCGGTCATCGCCATCGAGAATGCGCGGCTGCTCGGCGAATTGCGCGAAAGAACCAATCAGCTGGAGGCGCAGTCGCGGGAGGTCGTCAAGCTCAATCAACAACTCGAACAGCGCGTCGCCGATCAGGTCGGCGAGATCGAACGCATGAGCAGGCTGCGACGCTTTCTGCCTCGGCAAGTCGCGGATCTGATCGTCGCATCCGGGGCGGAGAAGCAACTCGAAAGCCACCGCCGCGAAATTGCGCGCTGTTCTGCGATCTGCGCGGCTTCACAGGCTTCACCGAAAGCGCCGACGCAGAGGACGTGATGGCGCTGTTGCGCGACTATCACGCAGCAATAGGCGAAATCATCATCAAGTATAGCGGCACACTCGAGCGCTACGCAGGCGACGGGGTGATGGTGGTTTTCAACGATCCAGTTCCGGTGGAAAATGCCGCGCTGCAGGCGGTGCTGATGGCGCTCGACATGCGTGAGGGGATCGGCGCTTTGACCGACAGGTGGCGCCGACTGGGGCACGAAATCGGCTTCGGTATCGGCATTGCACATGGCTTTGCGACACTCGGCACCATCGGCTTTGAAGGGCGTTTCGACTACGCCGCCATCGGCACCGTATCCAACGTCGCGTCTCGGCTCTGCGATGAAGCCAAACCCGGTCAAATCCTCATCAGCCCGCGCGTGCTGCTGAAGGTGGAGGATGAGGTGACAGTCGAGCCCGTGGGCGAGTTTGCGCTCAAGGGCATTCGCCGCCCCCTCGCCGCTTACAATGTGCTCGCGGCCGCGCCTCCGAAAGCGGACGGCAACTGACGGCTCGCGTGTCGCGTTCGGCGCCGCAACCATCCTGGAGATATTTGGGACAGCGCTAAAATTCCGCTTCGCGATAAAATTCGCTTATGAGGACCTTGCTCGACGTGGTCGCACGAGAGTGGTAGCATCTGTATCGCCGAATCTTTCCGCCACCGCTATAGGCCGCCGCGACTTCGACGCCTACATGAATGTTTTAGTCACCAGGAATTCCCATGCCCAAGATGCGAGCGATGATCGTTCCGGAACGCGGCGGCCGCTTCCGGTCGGAAGAGCGTGAACTACCCCAGCCCGGCAAACACGAGGTCCGCATCCGCGTTCATGCCTGCGGCGTCTGCCACAGCGACTCCGTCACCGTGGAGGGCCTCATGCCGGGCATCACCTATCCGCGCATTCCCGGCCATGAAGTCATCGGCGTCATCGACGCGCTCGGTGCGGACGTGGAAGGCTGGGAGGTCGGTGCGCGGGTCGGGGTCGGCTGGTTCGGCGGCTCTTGCGGCTATTGCGCCCATTGCCGGCGGAACGAGGCGTTCGCCTGCGAGAACATTCACGGCGCTACAGGCGTGTCACGCGACGGCGGTTATGCCACGCACATGCTCGCGCTTGTTTCCGCCCTTGCGCGCGTTCCGGCCGCGCTGGATTCGGTCGAATCCGCGCCGCTCCTTTGCGCTGGTATCACGACGTTCAACGCGCTTCGGAATAGCGGCGCGAAGCCCGGCGATCTGGTGGCCATTCATGGCGTCGGCGGCCTCGGTCACCTCGGCATACAATTCGCCGCCCGGCAGGGATTCCGCACCGTGGCGGTCAATCGGGGACGGGACAAGGAAACGTTAGCGCGGTCGCTCGGCGCGCACGACTACATCGACAGCGAGGCGGGCGATCCGGCCCAGGCCCTGCAGGCGATGGGCGGCGCCAAGGCCATCATTGCCACCGTCACCAGCGGGCCGGCAATGCAGGCAATCGCCGGCGGCCTCGGCGCCAACGGAACCATGATGGTGATCGGCGCAGTCGGCCCCCTCACCGTCAATTCGCTGGACCTCCTCTCCAAGCGCGCTTCGGTGCGGGGCTGGTATTCCGGCACGGCCACCGACTCCGAGGACACGCTGGCGTTCAGCCTGAGCAACGAAATTGCTTCGATGAACGAGATTTTTCCGCTCGAAGAAGCCCAGGCCGCTTATGATCACATGATGAGCGGCAAGGCGCGCTTCCGCGTGGTCCTCAAGATCGCGGCCTAGAATTTGTTCGCGCCGGCCGCGGCAACGCCCCTGCTCCATCCAGACACTCACGAAACAAGACACCACGAAAGCAAGCGAAATGACGAAAGCGAATAGCCTCCCCGAACGCTCGCTCGGCTCATCCGGCATCACTTCATCCGCGATCGGCTTCGGCTGCATGTCGCTTTCCGGCGCCTACGGTGCGAGCGACGACGCGGCCGGCATTGCTCTCATTCACGAGGCGCTCGACCGGGGCATCACGCTTCTCGACACGTCCGACATGTACGGCTTCGGTCACAACGAAGAGCTCGTTGGCAAGGCGATCAAGGGGCGCCGTTCCGAAGTCGTGTTGGCGACGAAGTTCGGCAATCTGGGCGCGCGTGGCGGCGGCAAGATCGCGGACGGCCGTCCGGAATTCGTCATCAGTTCGTGCGAGGCGAGCCTCAAGCGGCTGGGCGTGGACGTGATCGACCTCTATTACCAGCACCGCATCGATCCGACCGTGCCGGTCGAAGATACCGTCGGCGCCATGTCGCGGCTGGTCGAACAGGGCAAGGTCCGCGCGCTCGGACTGAGCGAAGCCCATCCCGAGACAATTCGGCGGGCGCATGCCGTCCACGCTATCGCCGCCGTGCAGAACGAATACTCCCTGCTGTATCGGGCCGAAGCGGAAGAAACGCTGCAGACGACCCGCCAGCTCAACATCGGCTTCGTTGCTTATGCGCCCGCTTGGACGCGGTTTGCTGACCGGTGCGGTCGCCGGTCAGGAGGGTTTGGCCGAGGACGACGGCCGCCGCCGGCATCCGCGATTTGCGCCGGAAAATCTCGCCCAGAACCTCACTTTGGTCCATCGGATCGAAGAGATGTCGCAGCGGAAGAAATGCACGCCCGGCCAGCTTGCGCTGGCATGGGTGCTGGCGCAGGGCGACGACATCGTGCCGATCCCGGGCACCAAGAGGCGCGAAAGACTTCTGGAAAATATCGGCGCGCTTTCCGTCCAGCTGACCGACGAAGACCTGGTGCAGATCTCGGACGCCGTGCCGGTCGGCGCGGCCGCCGGCTCGCGCTATCCGGAGGCGCAGATGAAGAGCGTTTATCTCTAAAAGGGCCACGCTCGCGACACGCCCGCGACGCGAAATCCACGCTTCGGCCGGGCAAATCCCCCTCTTTCGGCCATCCGCCGCCGGCGCCGGATAGCCGCGCTTTGCCCTTTTGCCGGCGCGAAAAGTGAAATATACAGTGCCGAAATCTCCCTTCGGCGAGATTTTCGGAGCGTAGCGCAGCCCGGTTAGCGCACCAGTCTGGGGGACTGGGGGTCCCGAGTTCAAATCTCGGCGCTCCGACC
>CAWKLA010000016.1:0-303953 GCA_963850245.1 uncultured Alphaproteobacteria bacterium
CAGGCCCTACCAGGTTCCGCCGCCGCGCGAGACGCTCAACATCTACATCGGCGCCGACTTTGCCCTGTCGAGCGGAACCGGAGACTGGACCGTCTTCTGCGTTGTTGGCTGCGATCCAGAGGACAACCTTTGGCTTTTGCATGTTTGGCGCAAACAGGCCAACTCGGCGACGAGCGTGGATGCGCTGCTGGACATTTGCCGCGACTTTAAGCCCATCGTCGTCGCACAGGAGAGCGGACAAATAGCTCGCGGCATCGGGCCCTGGCTGCGCAAGCGGATGGACGAACGAAAGATATGGGTGGCGACCGAAGAGTTCGCGGCTCGCGGCGACAAGGCAGTTAGAGCCAGCAGTATGCGCGGCAGGATGGCCGCAAAAGGTTTGTTCTACCCAGCTGGTGCTGACTGGTTTCCCGCATTTCGCGAAGAATTATTAGGGTTCCCAAACACCAAGTTCGATGATCAGTGCGACGCGATCGGTTTGTGTGGACTTTTGATCGACAAGATGGGCGGCAAGCGCGCGCCGGCTGAGAAGCCCGTGCGGAAACTGATTTCTACAGTGCCTGGCCTAACGAGCGCCACGCTCGACGACCTCTTCCGCGACAACGAGCGGCACGCCAAGCGATCTAGAGGCCGCATTTGGTAGCGCCAAAGGGGCAACGAAAGAAATGAATGAAAACAAACAAACAGACGAGAAAACGCGGCACCTGGAGTTCGTCGCGGCGTACCCATGCGCCACGATGGAGCAGACGGCGCGCTCCCAGGTCGGATGTAAACCGGGGTGGCGCCGCGCTGCCGTTATTAGAAGGAGAAGACGATGCCTTTTCGAGCATTCTGTGACGTTGCGACACCCCCATCGCTGATCAAGTCACTTGGCGCGCGTTTCCGGGCGTGGGGCTCGGCATCGACGTCGCAATAACGTTCGCTGGCAAGCCGGCGACGGCCTTGGAGCCGACCTTTGTCTGCGAGGACTGCCTCGCGGAGCTGCTGCTCACTGCTTTCACCTCGATGAAGGATACGCGGGCGGTGCGCGAGTACGTCGCGACGAAGCGAACCGCCGAAGAGGTCGTGGCAACGCGTGCGTCATTGCAGAGCGTCACGGCCGAGCGCGATGATCTTACGGAGCGCCTGGCGAAAGCTGAGGCCGCAAACGAGCCAGGGGCTTGGGACAAGGAGCGAGCGGCGCTGAACGGCGCAGATCGATGCCCTCAAGCAGGACGTCGCACTGGCGCAGACGCTGGCCAGGAAAAGCAAGTCCCCGCCGACCGTCGCGGCAAGATCCGGGATCGAGGCGCAGGACCCGAAAGTGCGGGCGCTCGATCGAGACGTGATCGCGAGGCTAGGCCGTTAGCTTCGTCGGGTTCGCGCTCCACATGAGCGGCGGAAAGCACACGGCACGCCGACGGCGGATGTAACCGGGACGGTGCCGCGCTGCTAATTGCGAGGCCTTTAACCAATAGCGGTAGTGATAAGTGGCAAAACGTCACGCAGAAGCGCATATTACCCACAATCGCAATTGGTGGGCACATGGGCACACGAGCGAAAGCTATAGTTGGCGTTGTGATTCTCGTCGGCGTTGCGCCGATACGCAAGCGACTTGTGATGCAGCACTCACCTTGCTCCCGCTTCCAACCAAAGACTTCCCTGAACCGACCCGGAAGAGGCGTTCGACCGGATCATGCATGATCTCACCCACGTTCGGGGCGATGGGGGCAAAGCCAACATTGGAGCAATCGCAACTTCGGACGCGGATGCCGAGCGCATCGCAAGGAACAACTCGAGAGTTCCGTCGGATGGTACAACTAGAGGCCTGAGAAGTCAGTATATACCGGTTGGGCGCGAACCTAAAAAGTGACTGGCAGCCGGCGAAGGATATTCCATCAGTACATGCGGCGAGTGGAGCCGCGCAAACCGCGATCCCCGCAAAAGTGGCAAAAAATAAGCTACGCGAAAGCCCCCTATCCACGCCGGAAAACCGAAGCCTCGAAGCCCGGGTGGTGAAGCGAAGCCCTTGCGGCCGGTAGGATTAGGGGCTGGTCGCTGCGGACCGTTCGGATAATGGCTCAGACAGCAACTTGTTCTATCAGTGTCGGGTCATCGGCTGGGGCTTTAGAGCTATTCACCCGCTTTGACACTGGCCATTTCTGTAGCAGATCGTTGGCTGCAGGCTTGAGCAATTCCAAACCGCCGCTACCGCTCAGCCACGGTTCAAAATCTTTTTCGGCAAGCAGGACTGGCATTCTGTCGTGGACTTCGGCAACAAATTCGTTGGGCTCCGTAATGATCATCGTGCAGGATTTTACCGTTTCGCCGCTCGCCCTGTCGCGCCATTCGTCCCATAAACCGGCGGTGGTTAGAGGCTGGCGTGACGAGTTCGAGCTTTCCGTCGCGTCTACGACCGTGTCGACGGGGTCCGTCGGGCAGACGTTGTAGCGCGGCTGCGTATTCCGCGCCGACTGGTCGAGCGTCAGCCGGTAGAGCCGGACGAGCTCCTCCCAGGTCAGTTTGTAGGTGAAACGTCCGCACATGCGCAAAATATAGCGACTTGACTTCTCACTGCCATGTTCTCATTTTGTTCTCATGAGCCGGGAGCACGAACCAGACGGTCAACTTCACACCTTGGGGCTGCTCGAACAGCTCCGAGAAGAGAGCAAAGGATTATGGGGCTCATCCTCCGAAGCGTACTTCCGAGTGGACAAATTGCTTCGGCAGTTGGCCAATCCGAACCTGCACGACATCCCGACGCAGATGCCGTTCCGTGTTGAATTGTGGGATCGGTCAGATCGGCATATCCGCTGGGTGATCGCGGCCACGTCTAGCATAGCGATCGGACATGCGGCGCTCGACGCTGCGATCGCGAACTATCGTGATCAGCGGTTTACGCTGCGCAATGGAATACTTGTCATTCGGGAGCATGCTCCCAAAGGGTCATAGCGCCGCAGCATTAAGTTTGTACTGTCTCGTGAATTGCGTCTCAGCGGGGCGAGCAACTAAACGATCGATTGAAAAGGCCCGACTGGGCGGTACGCATCCCCCCGACACCCCACCGCCCAGCCAGAAGAACCTAAATTGAGGCAACCACCTGCGATAACCCCGAGTGCGTAGGCTGCTTGGGGTTTCTTTTTACTGCTGGTCAATTGTTAGTTTGAGATTTTCCCCGTCGTTCCCACCGGGGCTGATTTAGCCGTGCGAATAAGGCACTAAATGGGCGGGGGGGAAATGTCAGGCACCGCGTACGGTAAGGACGGCTAACCGGACTGTGATGTCGGTCTACTAAGATGCCGTGGGATTTCGTAAAGTGCTTTGGGCGTAACGAATGAGCGGGGGCCGCACGGATGGCAACCAAATCCACGAGGGTTCATTTCAACTGCCCGCACTGCAATGCGCTCTACCGGATCGTCAAAGTCGAAGTCGGGCCAGAGACGATTACTGACGAGTGGGTGACCTGCCGTAACTGCGCTGGGCGCCTTCCCACGCGCGATGGAAATTCCGTTATCAAATATTTTCTCTTGCGGAAGCCGCTCGCCCCTTATGGACGCGCGCGGCGGCCAGGCTCTCAACGGGCGAAAGTACCGGACCAGGGCCCAACGAGTGCTTAAAACAATCGTCACTTTGCGCCCGCATTGAAAAGTCAGGCGCAGTCCGGACCACCGCGATCTCCGATGTAAGCGGCAGATATTTGCTTGCTTCAAATGCAGCAGTGAGATTGAGTGCGTCGTTGACGCCGAAGGGAGAGCTCGGCGCTAGCGGGCTTGGTCAGGGAACTGGGTTCGTGCTAGGTTTCAATTGACGGGCATCGACCTCGGCCCGTCAGTCCTCAGCAGGTACTGGGCCCATGGTGTGCTTCTGCACCAGGGCCCTTTTCTTTTTTGGCCGTCCGCGCACTCATGCGTCTTGCGTTGATGGTGTTTCAAGGTTTTAAACGGGCTGCCTGCAAGAAAGTCCTCGGTTGCGTTTCAGGAGGGCAAATGCAACGTCCATCATTGCCTGATTTCGTCCTTCAAGTGCGGCACCATCACTCCATCGCCCTGCCCGACGGTCGTGTCATCGATGGTGACAAATCCCTTGCTATTATGCAGGAGCAGTACCAGCAGACATTCGAGCCACTTTCGCTAAGCGGTAAATCAGTTGTCGACTTTGGAACGTGGTCCGGTGCCTTCGCGGTCGAAGCCGTGCAGCGCGGAGCCGGCAAAGTCGTTGGTGTGGACCAGGTCGTGTGGAAGGACGCGAACCAACGTGAGGTTTTCAAGTTCGTCACAAAATCATTCGGCTACGACATCCCGGATATTGAGTGCGATC
This sequence comes from uncultured Alphaproteobacteria bacterium, assembly GCA_963850245.1. GTDB lineage: Bacteria > Pseudomonadota > Alphaproteobacteria > Rhizobiales > Xanthobacteraceae > BOG-931. The sequence goes on from CAWKLA010000016.1 coordinate 4,297, forward strand.
TCGACGCTTCGCCTCTGGATCTTTCTCCTTTGGGGGAGTTCGATATTTCCCTTTTTCTCGGCGTATTCTACCATCTTAAAGATCCTATTGCTGCAATCCGCGAAATCGCAAAACTCACACGGGAGGCATTGGTGGTCGAGACCTACGTTACGGATCAGTCGCCCGCTAAGCCTCCGGCGATGATTTTCTATCCCAGAGATGAACTTGCTGGCGATCCGACAAATTGGTGGGGTCCCAACGTGGCTTGCGTGCGCGAACTTCTATTAGTGGCTGGCTTTAAAAAGGTGCATATGATCCAAGGATCCGCGCTCAATCGGGCCGTCTTTCACGCATTCCGCTAGCGCTCTGGCTTGTTCACATAGGTGCCATCCAAGCGGGTGTCTTTTGAACGAGCCGGAGCGCCAGGTAAGAGTCGCAATTCGGTGAAAAAAGGGGGCGGTCGCTTGGGCGCGTGTCGCAACGCTTCAACTCGGCTCAGAGCATGCTCGTCTACTATGACATAACCGACGTTCTGATTTACGCACGCGAGAACTCGACGTTAAGTGGCATTCAAAGGACGTCGCTACAAATTCTGGCGCTGCTTGTCGGAAAAAACGGCGGTGAGCGCGTCCGCACGTTGGCTTATGACCCGGCGCTCGGCAAAGCGTTTTGGTATGATTCGGAATATTTGTTCTCTCGCGCCGACAAGTGTTCCTGGGAACACCTCGAGAGTGATATTGAACCCAAGCTATATAACTACATCACCAAGAGGTACGGGCGTAATTGGCGCACTCCACTGCACCACGTACGGATGCGGATAGCAAATGCCGCGACGCATGGCGCCTATTTCAAAAAGCGCGGCCTGTCGGTGCCGCTAGGTTCGTCGCAAACTGGCCGGCGCCTGGTAGAATTCTTGCCCGGGGATGTTGTCTTCAGCGCGGGGGCGACGTGGGGTCTCAGGCGTTATCATGAGTTCTTATTCGAGACGCGCCGCACGCGAGGCATCAAAGTCGTTCAGTTCATCCACGATCTTATTCCACTCTTGGCGCCAGAGCACGTCGTCGACCGAGTGCCAGGCCAATATGCGGAATGGTTGGAGCATTTGAGCAACAACGTCGATGACTTCCTTACGAATTCGCAGGCAACCAAGCAGGATCTCGACGCATGGCTTGCCCATAAGGGGGCTCTGATCCGGACACGGGTACTTCCGCTTGCCCACCAGTTTGGACTTCACCTCGCGGTTGCCCCCGCCGGCTAGCCGCTGGGTGGTGGACGAACGGATAGGGGTAAGAGTGCGTCAGGTCGCCCGGCTGCCGTACGTTCTATGCGCAGGCACAATAGAGCCGCGAAAGAATATCTGGGCGCTGGCAAACGTCTGGCGGCGGGTCCATCAAAAGCTTGGGGATGCGACACCCCGCCTAGTCTTTGCCGGCAACCCAGGCTGGCTGCGGGATGATTTTGATGGATTCCTAGCCGGCACCGGCTCGCTATACGGTTATATCTCGGTCATCGAACGACCGACTGATACTGAGCTGGAGTTCCTCTATCGGTCGTGTCTGTTCTCGGTTTTTGTAAGCTTGAAGGAAGGATGGGGGCTACCAATCGGAGAGGGGCTCTGGCTTGGTCGCCCGGTTGTATGCTCGAACATAAGCTCGATGCCGGAGGTTGGGGGCACGCTCGCTGACTATGCCGATCCGATGTCTTTGGACTCGATTGAGGGGGCGGTAATGCGCCTGATCGGTGACCACAGGTACCGCGAGGAGCGCGCCGCCGCGATCGCCGGCGCCGATTTGCGGACGTGGAACGATGTTGCGGACGACCTGTGGGGATTGTTGGCGGACGAGGGCTCGCCAAGCGATGCGCCGCCGTCGAGCGATACGACAGCACGATAGACGGCGCACGCCGACGGCAGATTGTGAAGGGAAACCGAAATGGCCCTAACGCCCGAGGACGTCCGCCGATGCTATCTACATTTGCTCAGGCGAGAGCCCGAAAGCCAAGGGGTGATCGCTGAGAAATTGCAAGTTCACAGCGACCTTTGGCAAATGATCGAGGATTTTGTCGATTGTCCCGAATTCCGCAACAAACATGGCATTGCGGTCAAGCCGTTGCGTGTTGACGTGCCGGCAAGTGAGGTCGAAGTCGATGTCGCGCCAGACGATCTCTTGGCACTGCAAAAGCATGTCCAAAGGTGCTGGGAGCATCAGGGTCGCACCCAAGCCCACTTTTCGGTTTTGACGAGGCAGGAGTTCCTGCCGCCGACGTTCGCTAATAATGAAGCGGCGTTCTGGTCCACTGGGGGAGAGCAGGTTGCGTGGCTCGGCCGCATCCTAGAGCGCCACGGAATGACGTCACTCGAGCGCAAGACCTGCATCGACTTCGGGTGCGGCGTTGGCCGCCTGACTGAACCTCTTGCGCGCAACTTTCAATTTGTCCACGGCTACGATATCTCGGAGCCGCATCTTGCGTACGCAAGGTCGCGTGTCGAGCGCCAAACGAATGTTGACCTGCACCTGTTGCGAACGCTATCGATGTCGCTGGCCTCGGCCGATGTGTTTTTCTCCCTGATTGTGCTCCAGCACAATCCTCCGCCCATTATTGCTCTTATAATCCGACAGGCGCTTCAAAGCTTGCGACCGGGCGGCTTGGCCGTATTCCAGGTGCCGACCTACGCGATTGGCTACAGCTTCTCCATGGCCGATCATGCGCAGCGGATGCGATCGACCGAGCTCAACATGGAAATGCATTGCATTCCGCAGCAGCATGTTTTTCGGATCGCCGCAGAAGCCGGATGCCGCATTCTCGATGTTCGGGAGCATGACATGACGGGCCGTCTGGGCGCCGATGTTTCAAACGTCTTCGTTATTCAGGCTCCCTAATACCACTGTCCCGACTCTTGAGGCCGACTTATCCAAGGACGCTGCTCGCAAGCAGCACAATCCCGTCTAACCGCGATGAGATTACCGTGAGTATTTGGATGCGCTCGCTCACTCGTCCTCTTTCGCGATTGACTGGTATCCGCTTCATACGAACCGGCACCCTCGAAGAGCTGACCGCGCGATTGCAACTCGTCGAGCTAGAACGCAGCGCCATTGACGCGCGATTGAAATACGCCGAACAACAACAAGGAGCCCTCGCCGAAACACTCGCCGCGCAGTCCGGCAGAGTGAGAGTTCTTGACAAATTCGATCGTTGCAATCGAACGCGCGACTTCCCTGGCGCGCTTCTTGCGTCCGCAGCGAGCACTGGGATTCAAAAAGGTGCGATTAGGTGGCCCGAATGATGGTGGCTATGTCTGCCTTAACGACTTCGACGAGATCGTTGCGGCACTGTCTCTCGGTACAGGAGCAGACGTCTCCTGGGATGCCGACATCGCCGATCGAGGAAAGATGGTCTATCAATATGACCACACGGTGGAAGGGCCACCTATTTCGAACGTCAATTTTCGTTTTAACCGACTGAAAATCGACTCAGGAGCCGATGGCGAAGGTGAACACATCGACTCTATTCTAGCGCGCAACGCTTTGACCCGACCGAGTTCGGTCATCGCTAAAATTGATATCGAACACGATGAGTGGGCTGTTTTTGCAGGTGCCTCGCGCGTAACGTTAGATGTTTTCGCCCAAATTATCTGCGAGTTTCACGGCTTTGATCAGATAACCGACGCCGAATGGTTCAACCGCGCGTTCGCGGTGCTTGATAAGCTCAGCGAGAAATTTTCGGTTATCCATGTCCACGCAAACAACCACGCTCCGCTGTTGGCGATTGGTAATTTATTGTTTCCAGAAGTGCTTGAAGTTACTTTCGCCAATCGCAAAAGGTACACGTTTGTCGATACAGATGAGTTGTTTCCCGGACCGCACGATGCGCCGAACCTGGCCACGAGGATGGACCACAATCTGGGCAAATTTGTTTATCCAGTTTAATGCAGAGTTATAATGCCTTGAAGGCACGCCTCGGCGGTCACCTTCGCATCGTGAAAGTCATTCGTCTGACCCTTTGAGCAGGGCCGCACGTACTTCGCCGGCATCGACCGGGCATCTTTACCAAATGCCTTGAGCTTCCAACTGAGGTGATGCGCGCCAAGGCATGCCTCCGTGCCTATCAGTTGATCTGCCCTTGAAATCTCGCTACCGTTGCCGAGCGGCCACCACTCCCCGCCTCCCTTTCACTCTTCACCACCGGCCTCGGTGCGTTGGGTCTGCTTGGCCGGCGCAGGAAGCGAAAGAACGCTGCTGCACTCGCAGCCGCCTAATCAAAACAGCTGATCGGATTTCGGAGAGACCGCAACGAGACGCTGCGTTGGGGCTCTTCCCGGCCTCAGCGGGGGCGCGGCGAGCCACCGATATCCGTGTCGGCTATTGGGGCAACAGCGGCGGCCGCACCTTGAAGCCGTCGCGGCCGGTTTTGACCCTTAGCGTTTTTCCCGACCATCAATTGACGCGTTGCGAAGGATTAGTTTGATCAATCGTCAGCGACGTGAGAGGGCTGGGCAGTTGATAGCCCCTAACGTCAATTTGCGGCGCGGCAAGGTGCAAACGCAGCGCCTATCCCTTCGAATTTCATCTCAGAGAATAGGTGCGCCCTGAACCCAAGGGAGTTTGTTGCAATGATGCAACTCCCAGCAGAAAACTATGAACCGCGCGCTCCCGCGCATTTACAACTTCATCAATTCGGCTTTTGGTGAACGTTGAAAATATAAAAGAGTGCGGAGGCAAAGATGTCAAATATGTCCAGGCTGTCAGTGTTAGTTGCTGCTGCGTCTTTGTGCGCGGCGGTGGCGCAGTCGGCTTCGGCCGCCGACTTGCCTTTACCAACTAAAGAGCCGGTGATTGCGCCAGCTTTTTCTTGGACCGGATTCTACATCGGCGCTAACGTCGGCGCGGGGTTCGGCACCACAGAATCGACCCTAAATATTGCGCCACCCAATGCGATCATAAATGCACTTGCTGGTCCCGGTGTTCCGCCGATCAACGTCAATGTACCACTCGTATCGCAGTCAACAAACGGCTTTCTTGGTGGCGGCCAGCTCGGGTACAATTGGCAAGCTGGAATATTTGTGTTTGGCCTTGAGGGCGATTTTGATGGAGCTGGTCTGCAAGGGACCGCTCCGTGCGTGCTTGTTTTTGCTTGCACTGTCAAACACAACTGGGAGGCCGACATCACCGGTAGAGTTGGCGTCGTCGCAATTGATCGGACGCTTCTCTACCTTAAGGGCGGCGTAGCTTGGGAGCAGTCGAATTACAGCTTGGGCAATAGCATCACGGTTGGTGGCGCCGGCGGGGGCACCGCGTCGTTGAATGCCAGTGCCAGCTCCACCCGGACGGGTGGTTTGTTGGGTATGGGCATAGAGTACAAGTTCCTCAATCATTGGTCGGCAAAGCTTGAATACAACTTCATGGACTTTGGGAATCAGACCTTGAACTTCCCGATAGCGGTAGGCGTTACCGGCGTCGCGATTCCGCCGGCAATCAACGCGGCTCTTGCGGGTGGAGTGCCGGTCACGATTAGAGAGTATCAGAACATCATCAAGGCTGGCGTAAACTACGAATTCTAACATTCCAACTGACAATGTGATCGACCAAAAGAGCTGTCCACAGGACGGCTCTTTTGCATTTAGTCAAGCCGACAGTTGGATTTCGGACGCTTGGCCACTCGGATCGGACGGCTTGGGACACCTTCAAGCGACAAACCCATCGAAGCACCAAAGTGGTTTCCGCCGTATTGCCGTCGTGCGGGAAGGCAAGGCGGTCTCGCGTGCTCGTGAATTCGATATTCGCTGCGGTGCGTGAGGCAGAAGATGGCCCGAAGCCGAAGTACCGCGACGTCCGCGATTTGGTCGCGATCAGGTGTAAAGCGGACTCGGTGCTTATCGCCTCGAAACGACGCGAATGACCCGTCGCGACATTTCGCGCCCCGCGATTGCCGCACGGCGAAAGGCTCATCCGATAACCGCGTCGGACGATGGTATGGAAGGAATACCCCGACGGAATGCGCCCTCCAATCTTGCAGGGAGTGGGATAAGCTCTGTCCCGCGATCCAGAAGCGGGCGCAACTAAGACAAGGAGCTATAGCGCGACATTGACGTGCATCAACGGGTGCATTTACGTCTGGCAGAATTGAAAACTGCGTGATTAGGATCGATCTAACCAGCACAATCGACGAAGATTGTCACCGTTGCTCCACACTGACACTAAGGCCCTACAGCCTGACCCGCGCTCTAACCAGTTCCGTCCCCGGCTTCATTTGGGGTTGACTTGATGTCCTCGGTCACAGACCGCTTAAAGGCAATTCGGCATACCAAATTTTATGATTTGTTCGCGGCGGCCCCTTTTATTGCATGGTGCCTGATCGCGGCGGTGCAAGCGTACCCTCTTGCTGCTGGGCAGATCGCTTTGATCAAAATATTTATTCAGACCGACGTTTCTGATCTCCCCGGTACACTTGTCCTCAGCGCAATATCAAAGATTTGTAGCCTAGCTTTCCTGGCGGTTCTGGTCGTAATGTTCGCCGCACGTCGTCCACCCAAGCGCCATGCACAAGGCCTCTATCCGCGTTTTGTAGCGGTTGCTGGAACCTGGGTTAGCGTCGAAATCGTTCAGTTACCGCCCCAGCAAATTTCACCTTTATTTTATGTTGTCTCCTTGTTTTTACTAACCGTAGGTACGGCCTTTGCCATCTGTTCAGTGATTGCGCTCGCTCGCTCAATAAGCATCATGCCCGAAGCGCGGCACCTAGTGATGTGGGGCCCATATTCGCTCGTCCGCCACCCGCTATATCTTGCGGAGATGACTGCCACCGCTGGCTTGGCCATGCAGTATTTGATGCCCTGGGCGCTCGTGCTGCTCGGGCTGCTTTGCTTCTTCACATTTGAGCGCATGAAAAATGAGGAACGTGTGCTAATCGAAGCCTTTCAGAATTACAGGGACTATATGGCGCGGACAGCACGATTGCTTCCTGGATTATACTAGTCGGGAAACCTCTCCCGCGCCGTCTTGCGTTAAGTCACCATTGGTGTCGGACCGCCGTATGGCGGCCACAGGTCTGTGACCGATTTCACAGCGGTTCGACGCAAAAATGCAGTTCATTTTTGTGCGGTGCAGGAGGCCGTAGTTGGCCCCTAACGGCGCTTGGTGCCCGCACCGGTTGGGTCGCTGACTGGGGGCATTCCCGACACGGTCGATGCGCATCCGAACCGCCGCTTTTGACCCGACTCGGAAGAAGGGCGCATTGCAGCAGTCGTGGCTGGTTCGCTGCTTGCTGCCAGTTCGCCCTATGGATTTATGGCACTGTTAAATCTTGTTCGGATCATGCCACCGAACAAAATGGCGACAGGCAAAGCAGAATTCGGCGTCGTTACGAATGTGGATGACTTAGAAGAGGCTGCTGAATTGGTGCTTGCACGTCCGGGGCGACCAGGGTTTCACCATGAAGACTGGCTGGACCGGCGAAGCTCGCGGCCATGTAATTCCCCAAAAGCGCGACGTTCGCAGTTGGCGACGACTTCAACGTATAGCCAAGTGCCGCGTCCTCGATGATATCGCTCGCCGAGATATTTCCGTTGTAGCCCGGAAATGTAAATGCATCATAGGCATCATACGACCCCCTGGGCAGCCCCAGCGTATTGGATTGTGCGACCGAATTACTCGACGCCCAGTCGGCGATGTCGCCGCCATTAACACCTGCATTATTGTAGTTGCCAAGATTTGTCCTTCCATCATTTACAGAGAAGTAGCCCCCGTTCGCCGAAAGTTCGAGAACGCCTGGGCTCCGGTAGTTGAAAAGATCGAGCGGCGTATAAGTGTGTTGGTCATTTATAATCAGGTCGCCTTCCCAACCGATGCGGCCCATAGCCTCGCTGATCTCGTGCTCGGCTACAGCCTGCAAATCAAATTGATTTGGCCCAGTTCCACCATTTAATCCATAGGCGTTAGCCGTAGTATTATAAGAATAACCCGTGCCGCTTAGCGTGCTGAAGCCTATATTTGCGTCGAGCCCTGCAGTGGGGTCGACCAAGCCTAGCGTCTTTGCCTCCGCGCTGGTTATGAGAAATTGGCTGCTGCTTGTCGGCTCGTTTGCTGCCGCAAAAGTGAACCCAGTATTTGCCAGCGCAGTCGTGACGGTTGGATAATTGGTCAGATAGGCGTTGTATTCGGTCGCGCCGAGCGCATTTGCCGGCAACTGCAAGCCCCCGACTTCACCATAACCGATATCGATGTTGATCACCTCTTTGTTCGAAAAGAGCTCGGTATAAACTTTCGCGGCATCGACGACTGCTTGCACAAATCCGTGAGGCGCATTTGCTACCGAGGAATCCCAGGTGAGGTCGAACTGCAGCCCATTGGGAGAGCCGACCATCGTCGAAGCCGGCAGCGACCATGCCGCCGACGTTATGTTGGAGCTCGTCGTTGCAGAGTGCGTCGATGCCGCCGACACGGCGGACGCTACGCCAGAAGCGCTAATGAGGTATTCCTGCATTGTGGCCCCGTATACGGGTGCCACATTGGCGGAACCATTCACAAAGTAATCCTGGAGCGCTACGCCGTATACCGGAGATCCGTCGCCAAAATCGCTTATGAGGGATTCCTGACTAGCCGAGGAGCCATCACCGCTATTGGCGACGGAAGAACCACTGTGGCTGTGCGAATTGTGCTGATTGTGGAGCTGCATTTTCGCGGTCCCTTGCTTTGACGACCGCGAAACATTTGCATACTGCTTCCAATCGAAAAAACCTATTCCAAGGTGAGACTAAAAGTCCGATTAAGAGCAGGCCGAATTCTTTTATCCGTATTCTCATCTTTTGTGCGTCGGTCAAGGTCTTGGGCTGGTCAAATTCCAGACTGATGCTTGCGCGCATGATTTCCGGGCTTGCTGTTGTGCAACTCTTTCCGGTGCGCGTCTGGTCCGACGTCGCGATAAGCGAGTTGAAGGCGTGGCATAACCTTCCGACTTTGCTGCGATGCGTGAGGCCGGTTTTCGCCCGAAGCCGAAGTACCGCGACGTCCGCGATTTGGTCGCGATCAGGTGTAAAGCGGACTCGGTGCTTATCGCCTCGAAACGACGCGAATGACCCATAGCGTCGTTTGGCGGCAAGACTTCGGTGCAACGCAGCAAGTGAGGCGCGCCAACAAGCGCCCGCTTGCTGATCGTTTCCGCGCGCGTGACAATTGCGGACCCGTACGGCGAAATATGTCAGCCCTCGATGATCGGGGTCGGCTGATGGGCGACCAATTTCCAGCCGCTAGTCTCGCGCCTGCAATTCCCTACAGCCTTCTATGAGTAATAGTCGATCCATCTAGCGCAGCCTCGTTAGCCAAGGAGGCCACAGAACCTTATTCACCGACCTATTCGGGATCGATTCACAGAAGAATGGAACCGCTCTAGCAAGTAGTTCCACCAATTGAAGATTCTTTTGCTAACGGTCATAGTCTGTGTTTAAGGCCATCGAAACAAAATCGAGACGCCACAGCGACTGAAAAAGCTTGCGGCCGAATTTCTCCAGGCGGGCCGCGCCGATTTCCGGGGACTCTCCACTCTGCGCGACGCGCGCAGCAATATCTCGTATCGTCCGACGGCCGTCGACGTTCCGAACAAAGGGCAACTGGGCCGGGTTGAGACTCATACGCCAATCAGGCCGAAAAATTTCGGCGCCTAAGATACCGCACCGCATGCGCATCAGCGGAACATAGTCGAGGGAGTCAGTAGTCGAAAAATCAATTGTATAGCACTCTTTAGGTCGGTCGGCATGGCACGCCATAAAAAAATGGCAAGCGTTCAATGTATGGATACGTTCCATGACGGACCAGAGTTTAGTTTCAGGCAGTGTATTCACGGCCCGATCGAAAGAGCTCGCCGGTCCCAACAAATCATGGGCGTAATATGGTGCCTTGAGCAGCCATCCCTGAAATACGAGTCCCGCCGCGGCAACAAGATTGATACAGTCATCGACGGTGAAACTGCGGTCGCGACTGTGCAGAAACGTATCCACCAAGGCGGCATCGAACTGCAAATCCGGGGCTATTCTGAGATAGCTTTGGACTGGATGGTCCAATGATAGCGACGAAATCGTCTCTCTAACCATTTGGACCGCTGGGTCGTCCTGACGCAGGCTCAGGTCATGAAAGACGGATTGCAGGAGTTTCAACTCCGATTCGACCGTACTTTGCATAGAGCATTATTCCCAGAACGCCATCACGCCGCAGGCAACGACCAAGGGCTTTTATCCCCAGCAGCGGATTTGCGGTGTGATGTAACACACCGGTCGAAACAATAAGGTCGAAATCGAGCCCGAGTGTCGGCAGCTCTTCGATTGGAAGCAAACGCAACGCCAAGTTCGTCAGCCCGTATTTTTCTTGGAGATATTTCTGATGGTCTAGTGACGGCTGGCTGACGTCGATTGCAACAACGTTTGCAAATGGGTTCGTAAACGCAATAACCGCGGCCTGATTGGTGCCGCAACCCGCAATCAGAATATCGAGGTTGGGTTTGTACGCACGATCAGGCCATAAAACACGGTGAGCGTGGACAGGATCGAACCATTCCCAGTTGATTGCGACCCATGCCGCGAGGTCATGTATCGGTTCTGGGTATCTCCACCGCTCGTACTGACGGGCGACAACATCGGCATGTGGCTCTTCGTTCACTTCAGCGATGGCTCCTTGCCGATCGACCTCCCGGCCGATGTAACCATCGTACACGAATAACTGAGCTTCTACTGCGAGATAGCCATCCGTGGCACAAAGATCACGCCTGAAAATTATCCTTGCAAGCCTCCCCAGGTTGTCCCATCCGCCGTAGACTGCGTACATCGACCCTCGTTAGTTTGTCTGGTGGACCATGATGCGGGCTGATCATGCATCGCCGGTATTCATTGCTTGCCGTTAGTGCAGTTTCGGGCTTCGCTTCCGTCGCCTCTGCGGGCGACGTGGCCGCCGCGCAGCTTTACAGTTGGGATGGTCCGTCTCTCGGCATTGCCGGCGGTTATGGCTGGGGTCATTCCAATCAGTCGGATACTGGCTTTACGATCGGGCGCGCTGGCGGGTCTGGGGTAACTGGCGGGACCGGCGGTGCCGGCGGGAATGCCGGAAACGGTGGAGCCGGCGGGAACGCCGGAAACGGTGGGACCGGCGGGAATGCCGGAAACGGTGGAGCCGGTGGAGCCGGTGGGAACGCCGGAAACGGTGGAGTCGGCGGAGCCGGCGGGAACGCCGGAAACGGTGGAGCCGGCGGGAACGCGGGAAACGGTGGAGCCGGCGGAAACGGTGGAGCCGGTGGAGCCGGCGGGAACGCGGGAAACGGTGGAGCCGGCGGAAACGGTGGAGCCGGCGGTAACGCCGGAAACGGTGGAGCCGGTGGAGCCGGCGGGAACGCCGGAAACGGTGGAGCCGGTGGAGCCGGCGGGAACGCCGGAAACGGTGGAGCCGGTGGAGCCGGCGGGAACGCGGGAAACGGTGGAGCCGGCGGAAACGGTGGAGCCGGCGGTAACGCCGGAAACGGTGGAGCCGGTGGAGCCGGCGGGAACGCCGGAAACGGTGGAGCCGGTGGAGCCGGCGGGAACGGGGGAAACGGCGGGACAGGGGCGGGTGGAGACGGCTCCTATTCAGTGACTGGCGGGATCCTCGGCGGAACGCTCGGTTACAATTGGCAACACGGTCGGTGGGTCCTTGGTATTGATGGTGACTATTCGTGGGCCGACCTGAGCGGCAGTTCCAATATGTGCGGAGCACCCGTCCTTCCACACGCTTGTGGTACGACGCTTGAATCTTTTGGCACGCTGCGGGGACGCATTGGCTATGCCGTCGGCGCGACCGGCAACTGGCTGCCCTACGTGACCGGCGGACTTGCGGTCGGTGAAGTTCAAGGTTGGGATACCTTGACCCCGGCATCAGGCAGCACGTTTAGGGCTGGCTGGACCGTAGGCGGCGGTATTGAAGCCGTATTTGCGCGAGATTGGACCGCGAAGCTTGAGTATCTCCACATGGACCTCGGATCAGCGCAGTTTTTTAGCATCGTTCCGGGTGTTCCAGAGACCGTGAGTTTCAAAGCTAATCTTGTTCGATTAGGCATCGGCTATCATTTCAAGCCACCCGAGCCCTTGAGGCCGCTGGTCGCCAAGAACTGATCCTTAACGCAACTTTCTTCGGCCAAACGCGAGCCATCTCTGTTGGACAGTTTGCGACGCTGGTCCAGTTGGCTGCAATGCGTGAGGCGGCTTATGGCCCATAGCGGCGTTTCGCTGCGCGGCAGCGGTTGTGCGTTGTGAGGGGCATAGCTGCCGCGCGGACGACAGCCGATCTTGCCAGGCCCTTGAAATGGTCGCCAAGGGCGCGACGCTTCGCTTCACGCCGCCGCGGTTGAAGAAAAAGAGCTTGCGGTCCGCGGCAAGTCACCGGCCGCAAGTTTTTGTGTGACCAAGGTCACAGACAAGTACTCTCTCCCAGAGGCAGTGTGCTTGTCGTAGGTGATGGAGTAGCGCCATGAAAATCGTTTTTGTGCTGCAGTTCCTCGCCGCAGTTCTTGCTTTCGCCGCGGCCGCTGGCCCCGAAGTCGCTATGACAGTTCAGTCGGATCAAACAGTTTTCGCATGCGGCATCGGTTCCGGCTGTCCGTAGGGAACGACGTCGCGCCGATCGTTCCATCAAAATTATGTAAGTCGTCGCGCGCCCAGGTGCCATACTTCCGTAACCCGCTCGCGCTAAGTCCAACGCAACAGCAGGGGAGTAGCTATGTGGACGATAGCATCCAAACGCCGTTCAACGTTCGGGACGGAATGCGTTCAATGCAGCAACGAGTTAATTGCCCCCAATAAGTCCGAGTATCGGGATCAGCGGCTCGTCGTGCACCTTTGGTGCTGCCCCAAATGCGATTGCTCCTTCGAGGTTATTTCGCCTGTGGACATCGGGCCGATGAAAGATGTTATGAAAAGAATAGAGGTTGTCTTGAGACGAACCAAGGCTTCGCCTTTGCCTTTGGTCGCGTAAGGATGCGTGCTCGTCTTCGCCAGAAACGGCCTGCACGTTCTCTACGCTGCGCGATGAGCGCGTTAGGACAACGCATTTACCTGCCGCAGTAACGACTTCACCTGCGCCCGCGTCGCTTCGTCGAAGGCCGCTAGAGCCTGATCGAGCTCATCAGAAGAGAGGTGACCGCTGGCGTCGGCGGCAACCCGATAGCCGCCGTAAAGAAGCCCAGCGTTGCGGAGAGCATCGACGACTAACCGTCGCGCCTCGTCGCTCAGTAGGCCTCCGCTTAGGAGCGCGTTGATATCCAGACCCGAAGGTCGAAGATCACGTAGGCTCGCGGGCAAAAGAACACCCCGCTCCGTTCGTTCAGTCTCGCCAGAAGTTTTTAAGCGCGTCCAAGTTCGGTGTAGCGGATGGTATGCTGGATTGGGGGCATTCACAAAGCTGCACCGCACGGAAACAGCGTCATTCTGAGCGCGAAAGGGCACTAACCGCGGTCGGGCGCAGCTTGAGAAACGTTAACCTGATGCGTGTCATTTCCGATCTGCACTATGATCACGAAGTTCTTTGAGCCACGTCCAGCCGGCGGATCAAATTGTAACTGACCTCCGTACCACTCGCCCGGTAAAAGGGTGTCGTCTTTTATTACCGAGGTCTCAAGCACCGCTAGATTGCGCTGTCCGTTTTCGACAGCGCTCGCAATCATCACTTCGTTCTGAGCAGCCGCCTGATTTTGTGCGATTGCGGCTGCCGCTGGATCATAACCGTGAACGTTCACTACAGCAGTCCCACCTGGACCGTTCACCACTGCGGTACGGTTGTAGTTTCCTGCCGTCGCCGCTGACATTGAATTGCCGGCAGCCGCCAGCCCGAGAGCCACGGCTTGCACGGCCTGGCGGGTGCGTTCCTCTTGGACCAATTGGTCATAGGTATAAACCCTGAGTCCGACCCTTTGGCCGCTTTGGTCAACTTGTTCGACGTGAACGTTGGAAACTAGAAACTGAAGAGGTCCTCTTGAAGAATTGTAGATAGCGAGCACATAAACCGGCCGCTTTCCCGACTGGAACTGGCGCTTTGCCGGACGCAGCAGGACGAGTGATTGTTGCTGTGGGGAATAGATAACCGGCACACCATCGCGGATCATCGTTTGCTGACCCGCGGCGGCTTGGAATTGAGTAACTTCCGTCTGGGCGCAGCCGGCAACTAGCAGCAGCGTGAGCGACAGCCCGCAAAAGGCGACCAACACTCGCATGCAATACCCTCAGCCCAGGTGGAGAATAGCACCGCGGCTGGATTTATCAAATTAGTTGTATTGAGGTATAATTGCTCGCGGGCCGGGCGTCGTTTTCAACGTCCTTCGTCGCGCTGCTGCAGGCATGGAACAGCTGGATGCTGTCGGGCTGCGTGCGCCAAAATCTCCGAAGAATGTCAGCTTGATGAAATCAGTTGTCGATAATCGGGGTCGGCTGGTAGGCGGCAAACTTCCATCCGCCGTGCTCGCGCAACCAGACCGCCAGATAACGGTTGTCGACGTGCACGATTCCCCGGTCGGCGACCCGGACCTTTGCAGTCATCCTCCCGGTCACAAGTGCCGCGCCGTCAACGACCAGGATGCGATCGGCCGGATGGGTAATCTCGAGGTAGGTGTAGTAGCGCGAGCCGACTTTCTGAACATAGCTTCGCTTGTCGTCGAAGTCGCCCTTCGAATGCGTGTAGATAAGATGATCTGAACAGAGTGCGTCGAGAATGCACGTGTCACCGTCGAGCATCGCCCGATAGCGCCTATTCTCCAGGGCCTTGATTTCGTCAGTCGCTTTGTCGGCTTCGGGCATGAGCCCCCTCAATGCTTGTCCTTGGTAGGTGGCACGTGCTTTAGGTGATCCTTGATGGGCACGACCTTTATTTTCGGCTCGGCCGCAGTTTCCAACCAAGCAACATACTTTTGCAGTTGCTCCCTACTCGGGAAGAACGACCACTGACGTTCCCCGCAGTTCTCACACACCGATGCCATTTCCGCCTCGCCAACCAGCTCCATCGGCTCCGGCATGTCGTCGCCGCCCACGGCGTCAAATTGGACGAAATAGTAACCTGGAGAAACCTGCTTGATAATTTCTCCAGTGCGGAAGGTTTCGTGATCCTTGTTTGTAACAAGGACGAAGCTCCCAACTAAGCCGGCGATTTCATCGTTTGGCATTCGAGTGGCCTCTACGTTGTACGGCTTAGAGATGTAAGCACCAGCAGGTGCTTTTTCTACCGCCGACGGTAGGCTCAGAAGCGCTCGACGCCTAGCCGCCAGCGCGGGTACCGCCTGAAACCACCGAGCGAGACGATGCCGTGAATAAAGTCGCGGTTGACCAAGCAGCGAGTTTCGCGATCGAGGTCGGCGCCAGGATGGGAACGACGCTTTGCAACGGGTTGCTACCCAGACGAAACACCGCCCGATGGCCGCGCTTGCAGTCGCAATAGGCGTGGGACTTTTAGTTGGATTTGCGCTTCGCCGCAGCTAGTCCATTATGACGGACCCACTTCGCCGCCAAGTATTCACGTCACGGCACAAAACACCTCATGCGCGCTAGGTTCGGTGCAACGGGTCAGCGCGGCGGCGCCCCTTCCCCCCGACACCCCAACGCCGCCCAGCTAGAAGCCTAGTCGAGGCAACAACTCAAACAGGTCCCAAGCCCATAGACTGCTTGGGGCCTTTTTTGCGTTGGATGGTCCAGCGTCGCGTTCGTTTCGCCCTTTCCTCGCCATCATCTGCCCGAACAATGAGCCTCTGCCGTGGGGACGGGGGTGCGGAGCGCGCACATTGGATTTTGGCAGACGCGTTCCGCACGCCCGCCTCTTGATGCCGGCAATGCTTTAACCAGGGATATTGGGCGGGCAATCAGTCCAGTGAGGGGTGTCATGGGTAATCAGTCAGGTCGCGGCGCGTCAGGCGCATACGAGTCAGATTCTGTAGTCCCGTTCGCTCCAACGGTCAGAAGCGCTTCAAGTGATGCCAGTCAATTAGATTCGGCCGGACAGGCTATTATGAAGTTGCTTCACAAGGCCGCTGGAGTGGCCGAAGCAAATAGTCAGCACGCGCTCGATATGGCCCAGAAGCTTTCCCACCAGCTTCGCGCGGCCGAAGACAGGATCGCGGAGCTGGAGGCCGAAGCTCAGAGTTACCAGGAGCGAGCCGAGCGCGCCGAACAGTGGCTCCATAAAATCTACACTGATGTCGAGGAGCGATTTATCAGACGGCCGGCGGAGAAACACCGCGGCGTCCTCGAAATCCATTGGGCGTCGGGCGTGAACCGTCGCCTATTTTTCGGTGCTTCGTCCGACCACCACTCGTTGCCGAGGTTCAGCTATATCAAATGGAGATTGGATCGATCAGCGTCGGATCGTCGTAGGACGCCTTTGAGCTGTTGACGCGCTTCGACACCGGCCACCGCTGCAGGACGTCATTTGCTGCGGGTTTGAGCAGCGCGGTGCCATCGTCGTTCAGCCACGAGCCGAAGTCACTTGGCTCGAGCACCACCGGCATGCGGTTCGCACACCTCGGCGACCGCTGGTTCATCATGCACACCCCCGTTTATATGTTTTCCTGGTTGGGGCGCCGCGCCAAGACGCGCGCGACCTGCCCGCCGACCAGTTAGTTTTGCCGCCAGCGGTTGGGATGCCGCGCTCGTTCAAGCCCGCAGCGATCGCTCGCAGCGATGTCGCGCCGGCGGCGCGCAGCTCCGCAACGATGGGGGCGAGGTCGGCCGCCTTCGCGGTGGCGATCGCCGTCCTGGCCGCGCGACCAGCCTCGCGGACCGCACTCCACTCAAGGCATAGGAATTTCGCCGACGTCCTTAGGCACTTTGTAGCCTCGCTGCACGGCGGGGCGCTTGGCAATAACCGTGTACCAGCGCTTCACGTTCGGATAGGCGTTGAGATCGACAGTCTGCCACTCGTAGCGCGAGACCCATGGCCAGATGGCGATGTCGGCGATGGAGTAGTCATCGGTGACGAATTCGTGCTGGGCGAGCCGGCGGTCGAGCACGCTGTAAAGGCGATGCGCCTCCTTGAGATAGCGCTCTTCCGCGTAGGGCGCCTTTCCTTTGTTGTATTTTACAAAGTGATGGACCTGGCCGAACATCGGGCCGGGTCCGCCCATCTGCCACATCAGCCATTCGAGCACGCGATAATGCCCCTCGCCTGACTTCGGCAACAATTTGCCCGTCTTGTCGGCGAGATAGATGAGGATTGCGCCGGACTCCATCAGGCTAATGCCGTTTTCGCGGTCGACGATCGCCGGAATGCGATTGTTGGGGCTGATTTTCAAAAATTCCGGCTTGAACTGCTCGTCCTTGCCGATGTCGATCGGATGCACGGTGTAGGGCAGCCCAAGCTCTTCGAGTGCGATGGAAGCCTTTCGGCCGTTGGGCGTGGTCCACGTATAGAGATCAATCACGGCGGGAATTCCTGTGTTTTTAGAAAGTCAAACAATCATACCGGATGCCGCGATCCGCGCCATCGCGAAGGTAAAGTCCGGCGACGCAGCGGGCGGGAACGCCGACTTCGCCGCCGCCAAGGCGATCAAGAACGACATTGCCCAGCAGTTCGCAAAATAAGCGTCAACACTGAAAACCTCGCACGGCCCTTGGAGTGCTCCTGCACCAGGGCCTTCCTTTTACCAAATCGCCAAGGCTTGGCCTGCGCTGGCCCTACAGCTGCGTAACCCACTGTTCACTCTTGCCAGGCATTGTCGCGTCGGCTCAAGCGATGGCTGCATGGTCAAAAAGCAACTTCAGAAACACCATCGACTGCAAGTCCTGCGAGAAACTTGGACCCTACTAACTGTCGGCCTTTGCATGGTCGCTGCTGTGGCGTTAACCGCAGCTTTTGCGCTTCCGCGCCCTTTGTCAGAAGTAGCCATGCCATCAGTTGATCTGAAGGAGGCCCGAAGCGGCGTTATCGTCGTGATGAATGGGAATAAATGCAAGCGACTAAAGTTCGACAACGAAACTGGCCGCACCATTCAGAGTTTCAGGCCTTGGCCTTGCGATGACAGCCCCCTTGTTGACGCGACGGTTGGCCGGCTCGACGCGATTAGCAAATCATTCTTTGCGAAGGGACAGTGAGGGTAGTGCAGGGTTAGGCCGGGACCCCGTCACTCCGGCTTTCGGCGCGCTTTACGAGGCGCGTTAGGACAACGCATTTACCTGCCGCAGTAACGACTTCACCTGCGCCCGCGTCGCTTCGTCGAAGTCGGCTAAAGCCTGATCGAGCTCATCAGAAGAGAGGTGACCGCTGGCGTCGGCGGCGACCCGATAGCCGCCGTAAAGAAGCCCAGCGTTGTGGAGAGCATCGACGACCAACCGTCGCGCCTCGGCGCTCAGTAAGACTCCGCTGAGGAGCGCGTTGATATCCAGACCCGAAGGTCGAAGATCACGTAGGCTCTCGGGCAAAAGAACACCCCGCTCCGTTCGTTCAGTCTCGCCAGAAGTTTTTAAAGCGCGTCGGCGACAGTTATGTTATCCGCCAGCAGACACAAGTGACGATCCGCGCTAGGAATATCCCGACGGATATTCTTTGGAGCACCGCGCGGATGGCGGACAAACAACTGGGGCGGCTGGAACGTGTCGAGCTTCGAGATATCTGGGTGAGCGAGGCCAGCGAGTTCACGCCGTGGCTGGCACGGCCCGAGAACATCGCCGAGCTCGGCAAGGCGCTCAACATCGATCTTGAGCTAGAAGCGCAGGAAAAGGCAGTCGGCCCGTTTCGTGCCGACATCCTCTGCAAGGACATTGGCACCGATCGCTGGGTCCTGATCGAGAACCAACTTGAGCGCACCGACCACACCCATCTGGGCCAGCTGCTGACGTACGCGTCGGGCCTCGAGGCCGTCACCATCATCTGGATCGCCGCCCGCTTCACCGAGGAGCATCGCTCAACGCTCGACTGGCTGAACAAGATCACCGACGAGAGCTTCCGCTTCTTCGGTCTGGAGGTGGAGCTTTGGCGCATTGGCGACTTGCCCGCTGCGCCCAAATTCAACATTGTCTCCAAGCCCAACAACTGGTCGCAGTCAGTTGCGCACGCAGCGCGGGCGATAGACGACGCGGAGCTTTCGGAAACTCGGATCAGGCAGCGCGAGTACTGGGCGGGGCTCAACGCGGCGCTCACTGCGGCGGGCGGCCCGGTAGCGGGCAACCGCACGCCGAAGTCTAAGTCAGATATGAACTATAGCATAGGCCGCAGCCATTTTCTCTTGGCGGCGGTAATGAACCGCCTGAAAAAACAGATCCGCGCCGAGCTTTACATCAAGGGCGGTCAGGCGAAGGCGTACTTCCACCTTCTGGAACGTCAAAAGCAAGAGGTTGAAAAGGAGCTTGGCTTTGAGCTTGAGTGGGATGAGCTGCCGGAAGGACAGGACTGCCGGATATTTTCCCAGCTCAAGGACGTGGACCCGGACAACGAGGGCGACTGGCCACGCCAGCATGCATGGCTTGCGGCAAGGCTGAACGCGCTGCACCGGGCCTTTGCTCGCCGCGTGGCGGCGCTGGATGCCGACGCGTGGCAGCCCGAGGTAACGTGATCGTCAAGGCTCTCGATCGCCGCGTGGCTTAGCCGGTTGCTGCGGGTGTGGATGCCCGTCGGAAGGGCGAGTGAAGGCCACAGGACCACCTCCTACGCGACGATAAAACTCGTCCATCTCTTCCTGCGTGTAAGGCGGTTCGTGCCATGAGCCGCCCTTTTTGTCTTTTCTCAGCACCATGATGTCACCTCCTATAGCCGGACGCCGATGTCGGTCGCGAGCGCTTCTAGCGACGACGCTTTCGCCGTCGGCGAAAGGGCGATCACCGCCCATCTCCCGCGCGATGCGCTGCACCGTGCCGGTGCCAACCTTCAATTGCTTGGCCACCGACAGAATGCCCTTACCGGCGCGCAGCTGAATCAGGATCGCTTTTCTGTTGCGGGGTCTATCTCGGGGCGGCCCAGCCGCTTGCCCTCCTTTACGGCCCTCGCCAGCCCGGCGCGCACGCGCTGGCGGATCATGCTGCGCTCGAACTCGGCAAAGGCACCAGTAACGACGCCTTGCGTTCCTCGTCTGCCTGCTCTGCGCCTGCGTCAGTTTCCGGCTGCGGCTCGGGCTCCTCGTGTGCGGTGTCGCTCTCACCTTCCGGCTGCGGCTGTTCGTTTGGTGCGGCTTCGTCCTCGCGACGCTCCGGCTGCAGCGTGACGTCGTCCTTGACGAGTTGCAGATGAGGCTTGATCGCCGCTTCGAAGGTGCTGGTGTTTCTGTTTGCCTCAGCAACTTCCGCTTCGATCTGGGCGTCCTGGTGAATCAAGTCGGGATGTGGCTCCAGCATCCCCTTGTCGATGCCGGATCTGAGCGTGGCGCGCACGGCTCCGATGCCCCAGCCCGCGACGTAGCCGTTGGCGTCCATCGCCTCTGTCAGCACGTCCTCAACTTGCTGCCGCTCGATCCAGTCGCGGGCGATCATTCGGCCCATGCGGAACGCGATCGCATTCAACGTGTCGTTCTGAAAATCGTCGATGCCCATCGCGGCGAGCTCGGCCGCGTTGCCGTCCAGCGCGGCCCCGGCATAGGCTAGCTCGCGAACGCTGACCGGGGCGCTAAAGGTCCGCGACGTGTCGCTGCCGTTGCCGGCGGCCGGCTTGGGTTTTTCCGGTTTTTTGTAGCCATGCTCGGCCACGAGCAGCTCGGCTGCATCGTCGACCAGCTGGCGAGCCTCGACCGCATTGATGGGCGGCAGTTCGTCGAGACTGACGTCGCCCGGCTCGCCGCCAACCCAACGATACGGTTGATGTGTGTCGGGGTGGATACCGTCGACGACGAGCTGCTGGCCGTCGCCGAGAAGCTCAATCGCCTGATCCGTGCCGTCGGGCGCAATAAGAACAATTTTTATTTTAGGGAACGGCTCGGCCGTTTTAAAGGGAATGGCGCGCTTGGCGCTCGGCCAAGCCGCACAAGGAACGCGCCGCAGTCACCAAAACGGTCGCGAGCCAGTCGCTCGACGGCATCCGCTGCAATGGGATCGTGCAGGTCGATGTCAAGCGCCGGCGTATTGGCCGCGAGCGCTCCGGTATTTGTGTGGTCTTTTTTGGTGATCGCCCAAAGGGCGATTTCCTCGGCGCTGGCGCCGCCCAGTTTTTGCCAACCCGGCAGCTTCGGGATCTTGCCGTTCACCGGTATGGGCGAAAAGCCGGCGTCCCGGAGCCGCAACCGAACAGCTGTCGCGCGCTCGAGGGGATCGCTGGCCAACGACCGCGTGACGCCTTTCTTGGTGCAAGGCGCACCGACCATGACGCTTGCCGAAGGCGCCGGCGTGATCGTGCCGTGCTCCATGGCGGCGCTCATGCCCGCCCCCAACACTCATCTAGTTGTTGACTTTTTGGGTATTTTTTGCTACTAAATAACTTCTTCTGGCAGGTACATTTCGAGGGCCTCCGCGTTGCTCGGCGCGGAGGTCCTTTTCGTTTTGGAACACGTTCGTCTCCTACTGGTCTCCATGTTGCCGCGCGAGGCATCGACCGGCGCGTGCCGGCGATCCCGCTCGGTGGTCTGGTCTGCTCTTGCTCTAGCTACGCGCTAGGCCTCGGTGGCAAGCGCCGCGTTGCTGCGGGCCGCGGCTTGCCGCTGCAGGGCGTCGGCGATCAACTCTCGCAAAGCCCGACTGATGGTGAGGTTCTCGCGAGCACTAAATTGCTTGATCTCCTCGGCCACCGACGATGGCACCCAGACGCCGAACATTTTCATCGGTTTGATCTCGTGCTGGCAGTTATTGCAGAACATTTTGACCTCCGTTACTGCAACCATTAATGGCCGCATGCCCGATGCCCGGTCCCGCGTCAAGCCATTAAGTGTTTGATAAAACTGAGGAAACTTAAGCTTTTTGTTAAGACCCGCGCAACGCACGGGCCAACCGCAGCTTTCCGAGCTGGGGTGTTTGTTACGTCCGTAACTATCGTTTCGGCGAAGGACCGAAGGCCGTCGGCGGCGCGTGCCGCTGGTGTGCACTCCGAATCCCGGCCCGCGCGATTTGGCGGACTTCACCCTGCACCGTTTCTTCGGTACAATGCAGCACCATGAGCCGTGAGCCGTGGTCCCCCGCGAAAACTGCCGACGCCGATGCCGCCCTCGGGGGCGCTCTATGACCAAGCGCCTTCACACCGTCAAGGAAGCCGCCGCGTATCTTCGCTGCGGCGTCTCAACCCTGAACAAGTTGCGCGTTAGCGGAGGCGGCCCGCGTTACACCAAGCTATCCGCCCGAGTTCTCTACGACATGAGCGATCTCGACCAGTGGGTCGACGACAACAAACGCGGTTCCACCTCCGAACGGGCAGTCTAAACCCGTGATCAGCTCGGGCAGGCGACGATCTGACGGACCAGCTCCGCTAGGGCCTCGAATGCCGCGCGCTTCTCCGCAGCGTAGGCATGGCGGTCATAGGTGCCGCGGACGCCGGTAATGACGTGGCCAAGGCATAGCTCGGCATGATCTGAATTGACGCCGGCCCGGCTCATGAGGGTCCGCGCGGTCCGCCGCAGATCATGCGGGGTCCAGCCGGTGACGCCGGATTGTTGGTCAAGCTTGTCCTTGAACTTTGAAAACCCCGAGATCGGAGTTTCGCCGTGGTCGGTCGAGAACACAAAGCGGCCGGCTTTCGGCAGCGAGGCCAGGATCGCTTGCGCGGGTTTGCTCAACGGCCGTACCAAGTCGACCTTCACCTTGTTCCTTGCGGCCGGCAGCGTCCAATCGGCGCCGTCGATTTCGTTCCACGTCATCGCTGAACCTTCGGTGCGCCTGGCGCCAGTCAGCAGCAGAAAGCGGATCAGCAGGTGGAATGTCCCCTGCCCTTCAGTCGCCGTCCAGATCGCCCGCAACTCGTTGTCGGTTAGCGTTCGGGACCTCGCCCGCTCTTTGGTCGAGGTCCGCGCCAGCCCCTTCACGATCGGGCTGATGAAGTTCTGGTCCCGCGCCTGGTGCCAGTGAAACGCCTTACGGAGATAGGCAAGGGTCCGATCTGCCATGACCGGACCGGAGGCGTCATCGATGCCATCGAACAGCTTCGCCATGTCCGCGCGGGTCAGATCGTAGATCGATCGGGTGCCGATCTTCGGCCGGACCAGTCGATCGAATGCACTTGCCTGCGCCGGCTTGCTGCGCTTGCTGCCGAGGACTCGGTCAACATAGCTATCGAGCAGGTTATCGACGGTGCTGGTGCGCTGGCGTTGTCGTTCCGCTACCGGGTCGCGATCGCTGGCGAGTTCATCCAGACGCTTCTCCGCTCTCGCGCGGGCCTGGTCTGGCGTGATCGCGCCGTGGATGCCTAGCGACAGACGCCGGCGCTCTCCGGTCGCGGTCCGGTACCGGAAGTCATAGGAGACCGCCCCGCTCGGCAGGCACCGCGCCGAGAAGCCGCGCACTTCAAGGTCGGCTATCGATTGACCGGGCCGCAACGAGTTTACGGTCCGCTTGCTGATCCGTTGTCGCATCACGTGCTCCTCTGTAGCATCACGTGCTCCCGCGTGGTCCCAATTCGTGGTCCCAAGCAAGAGAAATAGCCGATAACGGGTGACAAAGTCCAGTAACGCTAGATAGTGCGGAAAACGTTGGAGATATTGACCTTACGCCAGAAAACGCAGTAACGCCAAGGGATTGAGAAAACCCCTTCGTAGTGACTTTTAATCACGGGGTCCTGGGTTCGAGTCCCAGCGCGCTCACCAGCAAAATCAAGTACTTAACAGTCCTTCACCCTTTCATCGTCGCGTAGGTGATGGCAACGGCTGACGCCGGCGGCTTGGCGGCGAAGAGGGGCACTAGCATCCCACTCAAGCCGAACACGCTACATGCGGCGTGAGCGGCCGCGGTTTCATCACGTCAGGTAAAATACCGGGCGGCGTTTCGATTCGCGAAAAGCGAATCCAATTTCGGATGCGTGGGCTTGTTCCGGCTTCAGGCGCGCGATCCGCTTTGCGCGACGCTTGCCTGCACTGTTTTCCAAAGCGGCGACTCGCGGCCACTGGATGAATACGCCTGCGCGGCGGAATGCGATTCACGGTTGCGGCGGCGCACCTCCACCCGTGACGGCATTTGTCCGGGTGGCGATGGCGGCCGCTCTTGCCATCGCGGCGGCCGTCGCGTCATCGCCAGCGAAAGCGCAGCAGTCACCGCCCATCGTGATAAAGGCGTCGTCGGCAACGCCAACGCCCGTGGCGGAGACGCCGGCGCTGGCCCCGCTTGCACCACCCGAGGGCGCGTCCTCGTTCGACGCCAAATTCACCGCGGGGATTACGAGCGACTACAATTACCGCGGCTATACTCTTTCCAATCACTTCCCCAGCGCCTCGGCCAATCTGGAGGTCAGTTACTGGATCCTGTTCGGCAGCGTGAATACGGCGTCGGTGCAAATGCCGGAACTCTCGCGATTTCAGATGACTGACACCATCGGGATCCGGCCGGTTTTTGGATCGCTTACCGTCGAAACCGGGGTCGCCTTCTACAGCTATCCGGGAAGCCCGACCAACTCCTCGTATCCGGAGGTTTACCTTGCGCCCAGCTACGCCCTCACCTCCAAGCTGACGATGGGCGTGAACCTCTACTACGCCACCGATTACTACCGCACCGGCGCCTGGGAAAATTACAATTCGGTCACCGGAAAATACGACCTGGGTTCAGGCCTGTCGCTCTCCGGCGAACTCGGCCGCCAGGGTTTCGGTACCATGAGGCCGACGCAAACGTCGCCCGCGATCCCCCTGCCCGACTACATCTACGGCAATGTGGGATTGACCTACACCTATAAGGCCTTGTCGTTCGACCTGCGTTTCCACGCCACGACGCTTTCGAAGCAAAGCTGCTTTTTGATAACCGGTACCGGACAGGCAAGCACCGGATCGAACGGCTGCAACCCCGCCGTCATCGGAACCTTGTCCTGGCAAGGAGCACTGTCCGATCTGAAATCCGGCGTGACCGGCGCCAAATAAGCACAATGGAGATCATGCCGGCGGGGCAACGAACTTCGCTTCGGCTATCGCCTTGCCTATCAAATCACGCGCCTTCACGGCGTCGCCACCGTCGAGGTATCCGAAGGTGACGACCGGCGTACCGCTCCGATTGAGAATGCTGAAACCGACCCCATAGAAGTCGGTGCCGCGGTCGACAGTTTCGATTTCACCTAGGCGGTACATCGCGATTTTCTCCTGCTTGCCGGCGGGTCGTGCCCTCGGCCTGTACGACACACTATCACGGGGCGGGTCGCCAGAGCACGATCGCGAAACAGAAACAAAGCCAAAGGGCGAACCCCGCGGCATGCGGGCAATCCGGCGATTTTGTTCCCGTTAACCTCCGCAGCGCGCGCCGCCCAGCGGTCACAACAGGTTTATCCGCGTGTCATGGTGCAACAGGAAGATAGCTGATGATTTGTGTTTGTAGAGTGAGCGCGTAACATGAAGCAGCCGAATCCGCTTCCCCGCATTGCGCAATCCATCCTGTCGGCCGCACGTGCGCGCGGCACGGCAGTGCAAGACTGGTATCTCAACGACGCGGAATATGAAGAGTACATGCGGGCCTCGGAGTGTCTGTGTGGCCTGCCGACGATGAAAATCTGCGGCGCCTCGATCCACCGGGCCACCGCTGCTCTCGTTCCCCAGCAGCAACCGCATGCCGCGGCGCTATCGCCGGGGGCAAGCAAGCACGATCACCTGGGTTAGGACGGCGCCAACGCAGCCGGGCCGGCTTGTTCAACGGGCCGCGCGTCAAAGCGTCAGATAGGCCCGCTGGATATCTTCGGCGCGGGCCAATTCGGCCATGGTGCCGGACCAGCAAATCTGGCCTTTCTCAAGCATATAAGCGCGATCGGACACGATCTGCGCGAAGCCGACATTCTGCTCGGACAACAGGATCGAGAGGCCGCGTTTTTTCAAGTCGAGGATCGTGTCGGCAATCTTCTCCACGATGACGGGCGCGATGCCCTCCGACGGTTCGTCGAGCAGAACGACAAGCGGGTTGCCCATGAGAGTGCGCGCGATCGTCAGCATCTGCTGCTCGCCGCCGCTCATGCGACCGCCGGGCCGGTGGCGAAGCTCGGCGAGATTGGGGAAAAGCTCGAACAGGATTTCAGGCGTCCATGCCGGCGCCGGCGTGCCATCGGCAAACGTGCGTTGCGGCTGCCGACCGGCGTCGAGATTTTCCGCGACGGTCAGCTCGGAAAATATGCGCCGATCCTCCGGCACGAAGCCAAGCCCGAGGCGGGCGATCTCGAACGGCCGCAGCGTCGAAACTTCACGGCCGTTGACCACGACGGTTCCGCTTCGCCGCGGCATCAACCCCATGACGGCCTTCATGGTCGTCGACTTGCCGGCGCCGTTCCTCCCCATCAGCGCGACGACTTCGCCGCGTCCGACCGTGAAAGCGACGTCGTAGAGAATTCTGAGCGACGCCGTACCAGGCATCGAGGTGTTCGACTGCAAGCGCGGGTGGTGAAGTCATGCGGTGCCGCCCGGGCGTTCGATGGTCCGGCCGCTGCCGAAATAGACCTGCCGCACCGTCGGATCGTCGCGGATCGTTTGGGCACTACCGTCGGCGATCAGGCGGCCGCGCGCCATCACCACGATGCGGTCGGCAAATGCGAACACCACATCCATCGAATGTTCGGTGAAAAGCACCGAGACGCCGCGCTCGACCACCAGCGCCTTGACCAGCGCGATGAGCGCATTGCGCTCGCGCGGCGCCATACCTGCAGTCGGCTCGTCCATCAGCAGCAGGCGCGGATCGCTGGCGAGCGCAATCGCAAGCTCGACGCGCTTCACGTCGCCATAGGCGAGTTCGCTACACGGCCGGTCCGCGGCGTCGTGCATGCCAACCTGCGCCAGCAGTTCCAGCGCGCGCTCGCGATGATAAGAGCTCGCAGGGCGCCATAACTTGTAGGTCTCGCCGGCGTGCGCGATGAGCGCCATCTGGACGTTCTCGGCGACCGTCATCGAACCGAACGTGGCGGCGATCTGAAAGGTGCGCGCGATACCGCGGCGGCAGATCGCGCGCGGCGCCAGCCCGGCGATGTCGCGGCCGTCGAAATGCACCGCGCCGCCGTCGGGCGGAAGCTGGCCGTTGATCAGGTTGAAGCAGGTCGATTTTCCCGCACCGTTGGGGCCGATCAGGGCGAGAAACTCGCCATCGCCAACGGTGAAGGTCACATCGTCTACCGCCCGTACCGCGCCGAAATTCTTGCGGAGCGAAGTAACGGCCAGCCCGGTCATGCGGCACGCCGCCGCGCGAGTTGCACGAACGCGCCCACGAGGCCGGACGGGAAAGCCAGCACCAGCACGAGAATGATCCCGCCCAGGAGCGCGTGCCAATATTCGGTCTGCTGCATGACGAAATCCTGCAGGATCGCGAAGACCGAAGCGCCGACAATCGGACCGGCGAGCGTCTGGATGCCGCCGAGCAGCACCATCACAAGACCGTCGATGGATCGCCCGATGCTGATCGTCTCCGGAGAGATCGAGCCCTTGGCGAACCCGAAGATGCCGCCGGCGACGCCGCAGACCGTACCGGCGAGCGCGAAGGCGAGCCAGTGCACCCGCTTGACGTCGATGCCAATAGCCTCCGCGCGCAGCGGCGAGTCCCGGCCGGCGCGCATCGCGTAGCCGAACGGCGCGAACAGGATGCGCCGGAGCAGCAGGACGCCGACGACGACGAAGCCGAGCGTGAGAAGAAAGAACGCCGGAAGCGCGTCAAACGGCGCGCTCGGCCAGACGCCGAGTATCCCGTTTGAGCCGCCGGTCAATTCCTGCCACTGGAAAACGATCGACCATACGATCTGGGCAAATGCGAGCGTCAGCATCGCCAGATAGACGCCCGAGAGCCGCACGGCGAACCAGCCGAACAGCATCGCGCCCAATGCGGCCACAACCGGCGCGGCCGCCAACGCCAGTCCCATCGGCGCGGCGAGCCACTTCACCGCCAGCGCGGCGCCGTATGCGCCCAGGCCGAAATACGCGGCATGGCCGAACGAATGCATTCCGCCCGGCCCCATGATGAAATGCAGGCTGGTGGCGAACAGCACCGCAATCAGCACATCGATCCCGAGCACCAGTGCATACGGCGACGAGCGCGCCAGAACCGGCAGCAAAACCAGCGCCAGGAGAACAACGGCGCTGAACACGACGAGGAGTCGCGACGCTGGGCGGATCGGTGCATCGAGCGCGCCGGCGCTGCGGACCGCGACCTGCGGACGGCCAAGCAAACCTTGCGGCCGCACGATCAGCACGACAGCCATCACCAGAAACTCGGCGACCAGTGTCAGCTTGGAAAAATTGACGGAAAACCCGGCGATGGAGACTAGACCGATGCCGATGCACAGCGCCTTGACTTCGGCGATGAGGACGGCCGCGACATAGGACCCGACGATCGAGCCCATGCCGCCGATCACCACCACGACGAACGCATCGGTGATGACCGTGAGGTCCATGCCGAGGTTCGCCGGCTCGCGCGCAAGCTGCAGCGCTCCGCCGAGACCGGCCAGCAACGCGCCGAGCGCAAAAACGGCGGTGAACAGTACCGATTGATTCACCCCGAGCGCACCGAGCATCTCGCGGTCTTCGGTCGCAGCGCGAACCAGCCGGCCGAAGCGCGTGCGGGCAAATACGACGTAGAGCACGCCGAGCACGACCGGCGCGACGACCATCAGGAACGCGTCATAGCTCGGCAGTTGGCGTCCGAGAACTTGGATCGCGCCGCGCAGACCTGGTGCGCGCGGTCCAAGCAGGTCCTCCGGTCCCCACAGCCAAAGTGCGGCGTCGTTAATGACGAGAAGGAGCGCAAAGGTGGCAAGAAGCTGGAACAGTTCCGGCGCGGAATAGATGCGGCGCAGCAGCAAAATCTCGATCAGGGCGCCGATGATTCCGACAATGATCGCGCTGGCGACAATCCCGCCCCAGAAGCCCAACGGGCCGCCGACCGCCGCCACCAGCGTGACGGCGATGTAAGTGCCCAGCATGTAGAGCGAGCCATGCGCGATATTGATGATGCGCGTGACGCCAAAGATGAGGGAAAGCCCGGCCGCGACGAAAAACAGGCCTGACGCGGAGGCCAAACCATCGAGCGCCTGAAAGGCGAGGCCTTCCCAGTTCATCGCGTTTTCCGCGACTTCAATCCGCCGAGGCTGGCCGCAGCTTCTTCACCTCGGCGTCGGACGGCAGCACGCTGGCGCCATCGACATATTTGAAATCAACCATGGTGCCGTGGCCGTCCTTCAAAGCGAGCTTGCCGACAAACGCGCCGAGCGTCGCCTGGTGGTCACTGGCACGATAGACGAACGGTCCGAACGGACCGTCCACCTTGAGACCGGCAAAAGCGTCCACGAGTTTCTCGGTGTCGGTCGAGCCGGCCTTGGCGATGCCCGCCGCGAGCGACTTCATGGTCAGATAGCCGACGATGGAACCGACCCGGGGATAATCGTTGTAGCGCTTCTGATAGGCGGCGACGAAGGCCTTGTTTTCCGGCGTATCGACCGCGTTCCAGGGATAGCCGGTGACGATCCATCCGGCCGGCGCCTCGTCCTTGAGCGGGTCGAGATATTCCGGCTCGCCGCCAAGCAGATCGACCACGACGCGATCCTTGAAGGTGCCGCGCGTACCGCCCTCGCGGACGAACTTGGTCAGGTCGCCGCCGAACAGCGCACTGAATATGGCATCGGGCTTGGCGTCGTCGATCGCCTGCGCCACCGCGCCGGCGTCGATCTTGCCGAGCGGCGAAGCCTGCTCGGTGACGAATTCGACATCGGGCTGCTTGGCCTTCATCATCTCCTTGAAGGCGGCCGCGGCGGCCTGTCCGTATTCGAAGTTCGGATAGACCAGCGCCCAGCGCTTTTTCTTGGCCGCCAGCGCATCGGGCAGCAGCATCGCGACTTGCATGTAGGTCGAGGGCCGCAGCCGGAAGGTGTAACGGTTGCCGTTGGCCCAGGTGATCTTGTCGGTCAGCGGCTCGGCGGCGAGGAAAAAGACCTTCTTCTTGCCGGCGAATTCGGTAACGGCAAGACCGACATGGGAGAGGAACGTACCGGCCAGGATGTTCAGGCCGTCGCCGGTCGCAAGCTCCTCGGCCACCCGGACGGCGTCGCCCGGATTGGCACCGTCGTCGCGGGAAACGACTTCAAGCTTTTTTCCCAGCACGCCGCCGGCCGCGTTGATCTCGTCAACAGCCATTTCCCAGCCCTTCTTGTAGGGGTCGAGGAAGGCCGGTTGGCTCTTGTAGCTGTTAAGTTCGCCGATCTTGATCGTCTGCTGCGCAAGGGCCGAGCCCGCCGCCGACGTTACGAGCGCCCCGGCGAGGATTGCGATGGCGAAAACGCGCATGGCCCAGTCTCCTATCGGCAGTTTTCAGACCCTGGTGGTCATCGGTCCATATCATGCCGGTTGCGCGGTTGCAGCAACGATTGCCCGCATCTTTGTCGCGTCAACCAGCCGTCCGCAGGCGATCACGTGCGCCGGCGGGCCATGATAGCGCAACGCCTCGACCTCATCCGGCTGGTCGAGCACCACCAGGCTTGCCGGGGCGCCGACGGACAGACCAAAGCCTTCCAGATTGATCGCCGCGGCCGCATCGAGCGTGATCATGTCGTAGAGCTTGCCGATCTCCTGCCGTGTCATCATCCACAACAGGTGAGAGGCCAGAAAGGCAACCTCCAGCATGTTGTTACGGCCGAAAGGATAGTAGGCGTCGGAAATGTCGTCCTGGCCGAGACAAACCCGAACATTCTCCGCCAGCAACTCCCGCACTCGGGCATGCAGCGGGCCGGTATGCGGGTCGGTGACAACCGCCACGCCCGCAGTTCTGAGAATACGCGCCAGCCGCTGCACATACGGCATCGGGTAGAGGCTCATGGCGCGGCAGTGATGCGCGAGCGCGCGGCCATGCCAGCCGCGATTGATCGCCTCGACCGCCATCATTTCCAGCGTGCGGAGATCGGGATCGCCGGCGTCGTCGAGCAGCATCGACACGTCGGCGTCGAACTCCTCCGCAAGATCGAAGCAAATCTGCACGTGAGCGGCCGCGTCGGCGTCGGTCAGTTCGACCCACGGGATGCCGCCGACAATATCGGCGCCTAGACCCATCGCGTCGTGCATCAGCTCGGCAGCGCCCGGCTCGCGCACGATGCCGTCCTGGGCGAAGGCGACGACCTGAACGTCGACGATGCCCCGGAATTCATCGCGTACCCGGATGAGTGCCTTGACGCCCTCCAGACGCGCCTTGCCGTCAACGTCGGCGAAAGCGCGGATGTGCAGATTGCCGTGCAGCGCGGCCAGCGCCACGGCGCGGCGCGCATTCTCGACGATCCAGGACTCGGCGTATTTTTCCTTGATCTTGCTGGCGAGCTCGATGCCGGCGAGCGCCTTGCCCATCTGCTCGCCCTGATAGGCCTTGAGCGCCTCCTCCTCCATCATCGGCAGCGTCCACACCTTGCAGAGATGAAGGTGGGGATTGACGTAGGACTCGGTCACCAGATTGGCCCCGGCGTCGATTTCAGTGCCGCCTTTGGCGTCGAGACGTTCGGCGATCGCGGCGACACGGCCGTCGGAAATGCCGATCTCAACAAGCAGCGCGCCGCCGCCCCGCAACCGGGCCCGGCGAATGACGATATCGAACTGCTGAGCCATGGGCAGGACCGGAATGCGCGACTGCGTCGCCGGGTGGTGTGCCGGTTGAGGATAGTTGGATGCCAAGGGCGCCGCAAACGCGGATGGCGATCGGGGCGCCCGTCGCTTCGTCGCCCGTCAACAGAATTTGGGGCGGACGTCCCTGCCCGGCCAAAAGCGGATCACGACCGTCGGGAAAAGATGGCGTTTGCCACGTCTCCGACCGCCTCGACCTTGTCGCCACAGTCCGAGAAGCACAGAATCCGGCAAGGGCACGCCTCCAGGCCCTCGTAGCGCCACGGAAATGCCCCGACGAGGAAGCGCTGGTTCAACACCCTCTCGATGTCGCCGCCGACATTCTCCGCGTGGGTCAGCCCTTCCGCGAAGGCGTAGCTGTGGAACGGGAAGATGTTTTCGGTGACCAGACGGCCCGATTTCTTGTGGACGTAGCTGAACTCGCCGAAGAACTCCTCGCAGGTCATTCCGACCTTCTTCTCGAAGCGCTTGGCCAGATCGGGTCGCATCATGCGGATCGACGTATTCATCGAATGATCGCCGGAACCGCAGTCGATGCCGAACCACTTGATCTTCTTTTTAAGCATCCATTCCAGCAGTTCGATCTTCCCGCCGGGATGCATGCAAAAATAGCGCACGAGGTCTTGTTGCGGCTGCCCCTCCCAGTAGCGGTGCCAGCCGGTGTGAATGATGAGAATGTCGCCTTCCTTCACTTCGACGGGCGCCGCCTCGATCATTTCAGGGGTGATGACCGCCCAGTCATCCATGTGCTGCGAAACATCAACCACGGCGCCGGGGCCGACCAGGAAATCCAACGGATAGGAGGCCATGTCGCCCATGCCGTCAGTGCCATGCATCGCGCCGTCGATGTGCGTCGCGACATGCAGCGACGAATCGATGCGTTGGGTGACGATCATCTTTGTTTGCAGGTTCTGCGCGTAATACATCTGATTGCCGGCATAGCCGACCCAGCCCGGCGTGTGGACGTTCATCAGATGACTGAGGTCGACGATCTTCATTGGCGCTCCTGAGGACGCGGTGAAAGTGTAACGATGGAGATCAAAGAGCGCCGGTCAGGCGCTCGCGACCTTCGCGAGCTTGGGAGACGCCGGCGCACCGGCAGCGCCGGCCTGTCGGCGCCATTCGTCGAGCAGGTCGCGGCTTTCGGCGACCAGCCCGATATGCAACGAGATCATTTTCAGCGCCGCGTCTTCCATCTCGGGATTGGTGCCACGAACAAGGTCCTGGGCGACCGTCACGCGATAGCCGAGATTACTTGCCTCGAACGCAGTGTTGAGGATGCAGCAATCGGTCATGCAGCCATTCAGCACCAGGCGCTTTGTCCCCATGTTGCGCAGCAGGAAATCCAGATCGGTCGGATAAAAGGCCGACAGGCGCTTCTTTGTTTCGACGACGTGATCGCCTTCCTTGACCTCGGTGACGAACTGCGTCCAGCGGGTGCCCTGAATGGCGTGCTGGTCGGAATTCGGAATCGGCCCGACATAAAGCGGAAACGTGAAGCGCCATGCCGACTTTATGCCGTTGATGTCGTCGCTGCCGTCGCGGCGCACGACGCTTTTGACGTGAATGACGGGTACACCCAATTCGCGCGCGGCGGCGTGGAACCGATTGACCCCATCGACAACCTCGCGTGCCCGTGGCGCCGGGCATGGGCAATCCGGCGTGTCGGCCAGATGGCCCTGATGGAGATCGATGGATACGACGGCCGTGTCCGAAACCGTCAGGAATTCCTCGAAGCCCTTGGGCAGAGCCTGCCGCTTGCCGTACACGAAAACGTCCATGACGCGCTCCTCAAGCGATTGTCCCGGCAACCTCGCGCGATGCTACACGCGGCAACCGATCAGTCCACCGTCTCCTCGAGTGCGGAATTCGCATACCAGCCCAGATCAGGGTCGACCCAGCCGTCCGGATATTTGACCCGGCCAAGCCGCTTTTCCGCTGCGAAACGTGCCCCGCGGTCGAACATCGGCAGCGCGCCGCGCTGTTCGGTCATCTGACGGCGCGCCTGCGCGGTCTTTTCCGAATCTGCGCGCCATTTCCGGCCGGTCTTCAAGAGCACAACACCGTAATCGTCCCGTGCGCTCTCGGGTGAGATAAGCCCGCACTGCACGTCATAGACGACCTTGTCGACCTCGCGCAGCAGCGGATCGCCCCAGCCGCCTCCCCCGGTCGTGACGATCCGGACACTCGACCCCGGAGTAACCGTAACAGTGTCGCACATGCCGGGATGATCGACCGTGACACCCTCAGGCGTCGTCACTGCGACCGCGTAGGATTGCCCGGCTTTGCCGCCGTTGACGCCATAGCAGGCAAGCACAGAACGATCGGCGTTGGAGATAAGCCGCGCTTCACCGAGCACGCGAATACGCTTGTCATAGCCAAAGCCACCGCGGCGGAATCCCGGCCCGCCGGAATCCTGCTTGAGGCCGAGTTGCTCGACCAGAACCGGATAGCGGGTTTCGGCGAACTCGGCGGGGAGGTTGCGGGAATTTGGCACCACGTGGACCACGTCGGAGCCGTCGGCCCAGGGCCTGCCCGGCCCGCCGCCGCCCAGCACTTCGCGGAACAGGAAGAAATCGTCCTGCGTCTTGCCGCCGGACAGACCCCAGATCCGGATGGTCTCGTGATCGGCGGGCATCTTCCCGCCGGTGGCCTTGGAAAGGCACGCCGCGAACGCGCCGAGCGAGCGCAACATCAGGAAGAAACGCATGCCGGTCGGCCTGCCGAAATGCGGGGTGATCAGGGTTCCCTTCGACGGGAACTTGACCTCGACGACATCGAGCACGCCCTCGTTGGAGTCGATTTCCGCGGCGCGCTCGGGCGTCGCGGCAAGAGAACGCAGCGTCGGCGCGAGCCACTTGCGAAAGTAGCGCCCGTCAGCCTCGTCGAGCGCCCAGTTGATCGGCCCCTTGGCCTCCGGATCGGTTCCGGTGAAATCCAGCAGGACCTTTTCCGGCGTTTTGGTCATCGTAAGGCGCAGCGTGTGCAGACGCGGCTCGTCCACGCCGTCCGCTTCGATGTAGTCCTCGAAGTGATAAACACCGTCGCGGATTTTCGGCAGAATTTCGCGCCGGAAAATCTCGGCCGTGTTTTCGAAAATCTGCTCGAAGGCCATCTCCAGCGTTTCGACGCCATAGCGGGCGGCGAGCGCCTCGATGCGCCGGCAGCCAAGCCGGGCCGCGCCCTGCTCGGCATCGAGGTCGCCCTTGAGATGTTCCGAAAGCCGCGAATTGCGCACGATGATGCGGAACGCCGCTTCATTGCGCTTGCCCCGTTCGTAAAGCTTGATCGGCGGAATGAGGATGCCTTCCATCCAGCTATCGGTAGCGTGGACAGGCAGGCTTCCCGGAACCGAGCCGCCGACGTCGTCGTGGTGGCCGAATACTTGGCTGAACCCGATCAGCCGATCGTCGTAGAAAATCGGGACGGTCGTGCACAAATCGGGGACGTGCCCGATGCCGCCGCTGGAATTGTAGGGATCGTTCCAGAAGAAAACATCACCGGGATGGATATCGTCGGCGCCGAAGTATTCAAACACCGGCTCCACAATCGCCGAATAAGAGCGGCCGGTGAGCTTCCGCCCCTTCGCATCGAACAGCGCGACCCGGTAGTCGTGCTGGTCGCGGATCATCGGCGAGCGCGAGGTGCGTTCGACCGCAGCCTCGATTTCGAGTTCGGCGGCGCGAATGGTGCCGTGGATCACTTCGAGTTCGATCGGACCCAGCACACGGCGTGACGGAGCGTGCAGCATCGGCGTCCCTCTCAGCGGCTTCTGGACAGGATCAGATTGCGAAAGCGGTCGGTTTGCAGCGACCAGGCGGGCGGTATCACGATGGTGGAGCCGTATTCCTCGATGATGGCCGGTCCCTCGATACGCTGCTCGAGCGCAAGCTCGGTGCGGCGGAACAGCGGCACCTCGACCCAGCCCGTTGACCGCCAGTACACCTTGCGGCGGCCGTAGGGCACGGCCGACGCCCGCACGCCATCGACGGCTTTGATCTGCGGACGATTTTGCGTTCCGACCGCGCGTACGCGCAGATTGACAAGCTCGACGTCCTGCTGGCCGCGATAATTGAAGCCGAAGGTACGATCGTGGACGTTGTGGAATTCCTCCCACATGAAATCCAGCGCCTCGCGGTCGCTCAGGCCGTGCGGGATCTCGACATGGACCTCGTGGCCTTCGCCGAAATAGCGCACGTCGGCGACGAAATGCACCGCGATCGCACCTCTCGGGATGCCCTCGGCCTCGATGTCGGAAAATCCCAGTCGCCCGAGGTCTTGCCAGGCGGCGATGATTTCGTCGGCGTCGGCGAGGCTCTGCCGGCGCACGAGAGTCCGGATGTAATCGCGGGTGACATCGCAGACGTGCAGGCCGAAAGCGCACAGGTTGCCGGGGTCCGGCGGAGAAATCACCGTGCCGATGCCGAGGAAATCCGCCACCTCGGTGGCGAACAGCCCACCTGCCCCACCGAACGCCACCATGGCGTAATCGCCGGGTTCGCGTCCGCGCACCGTCGTAACCTGACGAATGCCGAAAACCTGATTTGCCGCCGCGATCTCGAGCGCACCGGCGGCAAGTTCGTCCGGGTCCAGCCCGAACTCACGGCCGAGCGAAACGAAAGCCTGCCGCGCCGCGGCCGCATCGAGCGCGATCTCGCCGCCGACCAGTGCGCTCGGCAGCCGTCCGAGCACGACGGCCGCGTCGGTGACTGTCGGCTGCGTGCCGCCCTTGCCGTAGCAGATCGGCCCGGGATTGGCGCCGGCGCTTTGCGGTCCGACCTTGAGCTGACCGTACTGGTCCGTCCACACGATCGAACCGCCGCCCGAACCGACGGTGACGATGTCGAGCATCGGTGTCTTCACCGGGTAGCTTTCCACCATCGACGTCGAGGTGTAGCGCGGCTGGCTGTTCTCGATGATCGACACGTCGGTCGAGGTGCCGCCGACATCGATGGTGAGAATATCGCGGAAGCCGGCGAGCTGCGCGGTGTGGACGGAGCCGAGAACGCCCGCCGCGGGCCCCGACAGTAGCATCGTGACGGGCCGCTCGCCTGCGGTCGAATGCTTCACGATGCCGCCGTTCGACTGCATGATGAGGAACGGTATGGTGCCGGAGCTAGACGCGATCTTGTCGGCGGCCCGCTGCAGATAGGTCCGGCAATACGGCTTGACCAGCACGTCGATGAGCGTCGTCATCGCCCGCTCGTACTCGCGGTATTCGGGCAGCACGACCGACGACAGCGAGACAAAGACATTCGGGAAGCGCTCGGCGATCAACTGGCCGACGCGTTTCTCGTGGGCGTCGTTGGCGTAGGAATGAAGCAGACAGACCGCGATGCACGTCACCCCGTCTTCGACGAGCTGCTCGGCGGCTTCGATGACCGCCGCCTCGTCGAGCGGTTCGAGCATGCTGCCGTCGAAACGCATCCGGCCCGGCACTTCGCGCACCAGATGGAGCGGCACCAGACGCCGCGGCTTCACCCAGAAGAACGAATTGCCGTAGCCATCGGGAACCGACTGGCGCGCGATTTCGATCAGATGGCGGAAGCCCTTGGTGACCAGCAGTCCGAGACCGTCGAACTTGTGCTCCAGGACCGCATTCGTCGCGACCGTCGAGCCGTGCAGGAGCATGTGGACGTCGGCGTCGCCGGCGCCGGTGGCGGCCAGCACCTTCTTCACGCCTTCCAGGAGGCCGAGGCTCGGATCTTCGGGCGTGGACGGCGTTTTCGTCGATGTGATTTCGCCGCTTTCCTCGTCGATCGCCACGACGTCCGTGAAGGTGCCGCCGGTATCAATCGCAATGCGCAGGCCCATCTATGTATATCCATTATACGGATGCAATATCCGAATGGTGCATATTGCCCGCAAACCGGGTCCGCTCGCAAGTGCTTCCGTTCAGCGGCGCTCTTCGCGCACGTGGGGCTGCCCGAGCGCTCCGGGCTCGTCGGTGCCGCCGCGCTGCGAGTAACCCACCCAGATCATGACGGCGATCGTCGCCAGATACGGCGTCATCATCATGAGATATTGCGGGACGCGAATGCCGGCGGCCGCAATGTGCGGAATCACCGCTTCGATGCAGCCGAACAGCAGCGCCCCGAAAAATGCGGGCCACGGCGCCCAGCGCGCAAACACCACCAGCGCGACGGCAATCCAGCCGCGTCCGCCGGTCATTCCCGTGACCCAAAGCTTGACGTTGACGACGGAAATATAGCCGCCCGCCAGTCCGATCAGAGACGAGCCGAGAACGATCGCCCATACCCGATAAAGCGACACGCTGATGCCGGCGGCATCGGCGGCCGCCGGATTCTCGCCGACCGAGCGGATGCGTAGACCCGTTATCGTGTACGACAGCCACCAATTGACGAGAAAGAAAATCAGGACGGTCAGATACACCACCGCGTCCTGCATGAAGAAAATCCGGCCGATGATCGGTATTTCCGACAGCGGCCAGATCACGAGGTTGCCCAATCCGGTGACCTGCTTGTTCTGCCAGTTGGTGATCGTGCCGATCAGGCCTGTCAGACCCTGACAGAAGAACACGATGGAAAGTCCGGCGATCACCTGATTGACGCGCAGCACAACGACGAGGCCAGCGAACAACAGCGACACGACGCTGGCCGATATCATGGCGACGACAAGCGCCACGCCCGGATGGCCGCCAAGCGTAAGGCATGTCCCGATGCCGGCGAGCGCGCCGACCAGCATCAAACCTTCCGCGGTCAGGTTGAGCACCCCGGAGCGCTCGGAGATGATCAGCCCCAAGGCCGCGAGCGCGTAGGGCACGGCATTCGTCGGCGCGTTCGCCAGCCAATTGACGAGAAATGCGGTCAAGTCGGCTCCTGTCTGATCCAGCGAACGCGATGGCGCACGAAGAACTCGGACGACGCCACGGCGATCACGATGATGGCTTCGATCATCTGAACCATGGTGAAAGGTATCTGGTAGAAAACCTGCAGCGTCTGGCCGGTGATGAACAGCACGGCGACCAGAAAGCCGACCACGGCGACCACGATCGGATCGTTGCGCGAAAGAAACGCGATCAGGACGCCGGAAAATACGTAGCCGTTGGCGAACGACTGCGTCAGCCGTCCCTCCTGACTGGCGACATTCACGAAGCCGGCGATGCCGGCGCAGGCGCCCGAGATCGCAACGGTCCAGAGCGTCACCGTCTGGATGGGCACACCGAGCACCTTCGCCATGTTGCGGTTGGCGCTGACGACCCGCATGTAAAAGCCAAGGCGGCTGAAATGCACGAGCCACGCCGCGACCACGATCGCGCCAAGCGAAACGAGCAGGCCGCTATTGACGCCAAAGCCGAGATCGGAAAGCCGCTCGAAGTGCTGGAACGGTGTCGATTGCGGGAAAGCCGACCGGGCGTCCTGCCAGGCGCCGTAGAGGAGATGGAAAAGGAAATACATCGCGACATAGTTGAGAAGCAGCGTGGCGATGATCTCGTTGACGCGGAATCTCGATTTTCAGGAAGCCCGCGAGCAGGCACCATAGGGCTCCGCCGATCGCCGAGGCCACCCCCATCAGCAGAAGCCGCGTCTCTGGCGGACCGATCTGATAGATCGACACTCCGGCGGCGAAGATGCCGCCGAAGAGCATCTGCCCCTCGAGGCCCAGGTTCCAAAACCCGATGCGGAAGGCGAGACTGGCCGCAAGTCCGACGAGCATCAGCGGCGCCGCCTGAACGAGAACGGCGCGCAGGCTGTCGGCGTTCAGCACTCCGAGGAGTTCGCTGCCGAGTTGGACCGGCGAAATCCCGGCGAACGCGAGAACCGCCACCGACACCGCCAGGCCGACCGCAAGCGAGCCGCCCAGAAACAGCGCCTGTTTCCACACCGGCAAGCTCTGCCGAACGTCCAGCACGAGCCGGACGCGGTTATGACTTGCTGGCGTGCCAGTATGCTTCTGCGTTTGCGGACTCAAGGCGGAAACATCATGCATGATCCACCATCGCGCGGCCAATAGCCTGACGATCCGCCGGGCGCTGAAACTCGGCGACGATGCGCCCGCGTGTCATGACGCCGACGCGATCGGAGAGGCTTAATACCTCGTCGAGGTCTTCGCTGATCAGGATCACAGCGGCGCCGCGATCGCGAGCGGACAACAGGCGCTGATGCACGGCGCTGCACGCGCGGGCGTCCAGGCCACGGCTCGGGCTGTGGGCGACGACGACCGACGGATGGCGGCTGAATTCGCGCGCGATGACCAGCTTTTGGGCATTACCGCCGGACAACAACGCGGCTTTCTGATTGACGCTGCGGACCCCCTGCACGTCGTACTCGGCGATGGCGTCGGTCGTATCGCGCCGCATCGCGGCCCGGTTCAGAAGTCCAAGCGGGCCATACCGCCCGGACCCTATCTCGGCCACGGCGAAATTGTCGGAAAGCGAAAGCCCGCCGGCGAGCGCGAACGAATAGCGATCCGCCGGAATGTTGGCGACGGCGGCGATGCGCGTGCTCGATATGGGCGCACGCGAAATGTCGCCGAGATTCTCGACCCAGATTTCGCCGCTGGTCGGCTCGCGCGCGCCCATCAGCGCCTCGGCAAGCTCGGCCTGGCCGTTTCCGCTCACGCCGGCGATCCCGTAAATCTCCCCGGCCCGCACGAAGAACGTCGCCTCCTGCAGCGCGAGGCTGCCGTCGGCCCGGGCGCAGGTCAGCGCGCCGACATTGACGCGTGTCTCGGTCGTCTCGTTTTGCGCACGCGGCGGGAGCATTTCCGTCTCGCCGACGGTGAGCTGGGTCAGTTCGCCCGCCGAGGTGGTGGAAGGGTCGAGCGTAGCGACCGTCTTGCCGCGACGCATGATCGTGACGGAATCCGCGTATCGCTTCACTTCGTTGAGTTTGTGGGTGATCAGCACGACGGCCGTGCCGGCGCGCGCCAGCCGCTGGACCGTCACGAGCAATTGCTCCGCCTCGGCGTCGGTGAGCACCGCGGTCGGTTCGTCGAGGATGAGGATGCGGGCGCCGCCGACGAGGACCTTGACGATTTCGACCTGCTGCTGCTGCGCAACGGTCAGGGAGTTCACCCGGCGATCGGGATCGAGCGCAAAGCCGAGTTCGCCCGCCTGCTTTTTGACCGCCGCACGGATTTCCCTGATGCCGGCACGATAGCCCGACGCGCCGGTTGGCCAGCAGGATGTTTTCGGCAATCGTAAACGGCATGACCAGCTTGAAATGCTGGTGGACCATGCCGATGCCGCGCGCCCGCGCTTCCGCTGGGCCACTGAGCGCAATTGGTTCCCCGTCAACAATAATGTGGCCGGCCTCTGGTGCATAGAGGCCGGCCGCAACGTTCATGAGCGAGGACTTGCCCGCTCCATTTTCGCCGAGAAGGGCATGGACCTCCCCTGCCTTGCTGCTGAATTCCGCGTCATCGAGAACAACGACGCCGTCAAAGGACTTTCGAATTCCCTTGAGAGCGATGCTTGCTGTCATGAGCGGAACACAGGCTGCTTATTTCTGCGCGATGACGCCGGGGACAAACCAATCCATTTTCCACAGGCCCGCGTCGTCGAGC
The DNA here is from genome assembly GCA_963850245.1 of uncultured Alphaproteobacteria bacterium. Lineage (GTDB taxonomy): Bacteria > Pseudomonadota > Alphaproteobacteria > Rhizobiales > Xanthobacteraceae > BOG-931. The sequence continues at coordinate 45,433 of CAWKLA010000016.1, forward strand.
GTCTTTCCGGCGGGGACCACTTCCTTGCCGGCGGTATCCTTCAACGGGCCAGCGTAGATCTGCTCCTTGCCGTCGATAATGCCCTGTCGCGCTGCGTTGACCTTGGCGACGAGATCCTTCGGCAGATCAGGAGCGAGTGCAATATCCGTGCCGCCCTGGTTGATGCCGGGGAACGCACCGTAAGGGTTGGGCACCCAGTTTCCGGCGATGACCTTCTTCAGCTCGGGGATCAGGAACTTCTCCCAGGTCCAGACCGATGAGCAAACCGTCGCCTTGGGTGCGAATTCACGAAGGTCGCGATGGTGACCGGTGCCGTGAATGCCACGCTCCTGCGCCACGACTTGCGGGGTCGGCGTATCGACATGCTGGCCGATGACGTCGATGCCCTGGTCGGCGAGAGCAGAGGCCGCCGCGCGCTCCTTGACCGGGTCGTTCCACGCTCCGGTGAAGATAACCGTCACAGTGGCGTTGGGATTGATCTTCTGGGCACCGAGCGCGTAGGCGTTGATGGTCCAGTTGACCGGGCCGATCGGATGCGCGGCGACGAAGCCGAGCTTGCCGCTTTTCGAGATCCCGCCGGCCACCATGCCGCAGAGATATTGGCTCTCATAGGTGCGGCCATAGAAAGATTGGAGATTGGGGCCGTTGGTGGTGCCCGAGGCGTTCAGGAATGCCACCTTCGGATATTTCTCGGACAATTCCTTGAACGTGTCGGAATATCCGAACGCCGTTCCGATGATGATGTTCGAGCCACGGCTGATGAAGGTTTCCGCAGCCGGCTTGATCTTGCCGGCCACTTCGGGGACGTTTTCCACGAACGGAATCTTCTGGCCGAGCGCGGCTTCGATCTTCGGACGCGCCTCGTCGAAGGCTTGCGTCCAGCCGCCGTCCGTCTTGTCGGCGAAATAGAGGAAGGCGATCTTGGGCGGTCCGGACAGCGTGAAGCCGTCCGAATAGGCCACACCGGTTCCTATCAAACCGGCCACCAAAACTGTTGGGATGATTTTCCAGCGCATCGTCAGTTTCCTTCTGCCTAGTGCGTTGCAGAGACGCTCTGCTGCACAGTGAATTAGCAAAGTTCAGTAGGCGAATTGTCGCTTAGATTGGTCAAGTCAGGCGCCCTGTTTCGTCTCCTTACGCGAAAAGTCTGAGCGGCGGACATTCCACCTCGTGATCCCGGAACACGAGTTCGTCTTTCAAGATGAACCTCGAACATGCATTGCGCCGGATCAACCGGCCATGAACAATCGGCCCGCTACGGATATCAACCGGCCGAACATTGCACCTCCTTCCTTTTTTGGCCGCCAGCGCATGCCACGGCTCGTAACCCTGCAACTCGTCCGCCCGGATTGGGCGGCGAACCCTACCTGCCGACCGCGTCGAGCGCCTCGCTGATCATGCGCGGCGTCAGTGGAACGTGGCGGATCTTGACCGATCCGAAAGGCCGCAACGCGTCTTCGACGCCCGACGCCACGACGGCGCCGACGGCGATGCATCCCGCCTCGCCGACGCCCTTGACCCCGAGCGGATTGAGCGGCGAAGGCGTTTCCAGATGCAAAATCGATACCGGCGGAATTTCCGTCGCGTACGGAACCAGAAAATCCATCAGGCTGGCGTTGGCCAGATTGCCGTCGGCCTCGTATTCCAGCTTCTCGTAGAGGGCGCCACCGATGCCCTGCGCGATCCCACCGCAGACCTGGCCCTCCACGATCATCGGATTGATCATGTTGCCGCAGTCGTGGATGCAAACATATTTCCGGATTTTCACCGTGCACAAATCCGGATCGACCTCGATGACAGCGGCGTGGACGCCGTAGGCCCATGTCGAAGCCGGCGGACTGTAATATTCGGTCGCCTCGATCCCGGGCGCCTTCCCCTCGCCCAGCGCCGGCCCGTCGTGCCTGCTGGCGGGCGCGAACTGCGTCGCCGCCTGGGCCGCTTCGTTGAACGCGTATCGCAGCGGATTGCTGGCCGTTGCGATCGCGGCCAACGGCACGAACCGATTTGATCCCTTGATCCACGCGGCCGAGTCGTGGAGGTCGATGCTGTCGATATCGACTTCCAGCATGTTCGCCGCGGCTTCCAGCACCTGCTTGCGCACGGTCACGGCAGCCTTGTGAATGGCGTTGCCGCTCACCACCGCGGCGCGGCTGGCAAACGTCGCGACGCCCCAATCGAACGCCTTGGTATCGCCTTCGACCACGATCACGTCCTCGGGCGAGACCCCGACCTGGTCGGCGACGATCTGGGCGAAAACAGTGTCGTGTCCCTGTCCCTGCGACGGCAGACCGGTGTTGACGTAGACTTTTCCGGTAATCGGATGAACGCGGACATGGCCGCCCTCATAAGGGCCGAGGCCGGTGCCTTCGACGTAACAGGCAAGCCCAAGGCCAAGATATTTTCCGTCGGCGCGGGCTTTTTCCTGCTCCGCGATGAATTTCGGTCCGCCGAGAGCCTCCACCGCCATTCCCAGCGCACGTCCGTATTGACCGCTGTCGAGGGTGACCTTCAGCCCGTCGGCGAACAGCAGGCCCTCGCGCGGATACGGAAACTCTTTTTCGCCGATGAAATTCCGGCGCCGGATTTCGATCCGGTCGATTTTCAATTCCTCCGCCAACTGGTCCATCGCGCGCTCGATCGCGAAGCAGGCCTGCGGACGGCCGCAGCCCCGATACGGCGTGACTTGCACCGTCGGCGTGTAAACAGCCTTGAACTCGACCCAGATGTTGGGGATGCGGTACGGCCCGGCGATCGAGGTGGATGCGACCTGCGCCACTGCAATTCCGTAGGGGATGAAGGCACCGGTATCGTGGAGGAAACTGTCGCGAAGCCCGATGACCTCTCCGGTCTTCAGCGCGGCCAGTTCGATCGCGTGGATCTGGGTTCTTTCCTGCGAGGAGCCGACGAAGTTCTCGCGCCGGTCCTCGATGTATTTGACCGGATGCCCGAGTTGCATCGCCGCCATCGGGACGAGCAGTTCATCTGGATAGAACAACAGAACTTTCTGGCCGAAGCCGCCACCGACATCCGGCGCGATCACGCGCACCTTGTCTTCGTCGATCTGGAATATCGACGCCAGGCCGCCGCGCACGGAGATCGGGGCCTGGGTGCCGTCCCATACCGTCAATTCGCCCGAGACGGCATCCCAGCGTGCCGCCACGGCGCGGCATTCCATGGGAGCCGCGGTCGAGCGATCCACCTGGACCTCTATGCGCGTGACGTGCTCGGCGCGCGCAAACGCGGCGTCGGGGTCACCTGACGTTTGGATGAAGTGCGCCGCGAGATTGTTCGGCACGTCGGCATGAACGAGCGGGGCCTCGTCCTGCAGCGCTTCCTTCATGTCCATCTCGACCGGGAGCGGCTGATAATCCACCTCGATCAGCGCCGCCGCGTCCTCCGCAGTGTAGCGGTCCGCAGCAACGACCATCGCGATGGTCTGCCCGACGTAATAAACCTCGCCACGCGCCAAGGGCCGCTGGGTCTTGGGGTTTTTCATCGACGGATGCGGAATAAGGAGCGGCATCGTCATGTCGAGCGGGCCGATATCGTCGCAGGTATAGACCGCGGCCACGCCCGGATAATTTCGCGCGGCGCTGACGTCGATCTTGCGAATCCGGGCGCGAGCCATCGGACTTCGCAGGAATGCCGCATGCAGGGCGCCGCTCAGAGGAATATCGTCGACGAAGGCGCCCTCTCCGCGGAGCAGCTTCGGATCGATATTCCGTTCAACCCGCGCGCCGAATGTCCGTGTCGACATGAAACTCTTCCGTCACTCGCGGCCAAGAAGCTCGGCAGCGCGCCGAACCGCAGCGATGATGTTGATGTAGCCGGTGCAGCGGCAAAGGTTTCCCGAAAGCATGTCGCGAATGCCGTCTTCCGAAAGGTCGAGCGGTTCGCCCTCGCCGAATCGGCTGAGGATGTTCATGACCATGCCCGGCGTGCAGAAGCCGCATTGCAGGGCGTGGCATTCCTTGAAGGCCTGCTGGATCGGGTGCAGCGCGCCATCGGCGGCAGCGACGTCCTCGATGGTGCGGACGTTGCAACCGTTCGCCTGCACCGCGAGCGTGAGACAGGAGCGGCCGGCCTTGCCGTCGATGTGAACCGTGCAACAGCCGCATACACCGTGCTCGCATCCCACATGGGTGCCGGTCAGCCCCAGTTCATGCCGCAAAAAATCGCTGAGCAAAAGACGCACACTGACGGTCCTGCGCACCGGCTCGCCGTTGACCGTCAGGGCAACCTCGACCCTCGGATCCTCCGACCGGGCGGAGACCGCGGGTTTCTTCAGGCGCTGCTTCATTGCCTGCCCTTGTTCGTCGCCCGCTGCGACGCGGTGCGAACGAGTCGCCGGATCAACGTGCCGAGAATGCGACGCCGCAGGGATGGCGATGTGTTCATATCGTCCGCTTGGGTAACCGCATCCACCGAAGCCCGCACGGCCGCATCGAGATCGGACGCGGCCAGCAAAGTGCCGTTCAGGGCCGCTTCCGCACCGCCGAGCCTTACCGGGCGATCGGCAATTCCGCATGCGGCGAGCCGCACCCCGCGCGCACGGCCGGCATCGTCGTGCTCGAGAACACACCCTACGCCGACAATGGCAAAATCGCCGTGACGGCGGGTCACCTCGTCGAAAGCCCAGCCGGTCCCCCGCAGCAAGACCGGAAGCCGTGCTTCGACAATGATCTCATTGTGATCGCGCGTGGTCGTCAGAAAGGAATGAAAGAACTGGCTGGCCGGAATGCGGCGCGTACCCTTCGGTCCTTGCGCGACCAGGGTGCCGTCCAGGAGGACAAACAGCAGCGGCATTTCCGCCGACGGATCGGCATGACAAAGACTGCCAACGACCGTGCCCCGGTTACGGATCGGCACATGCGCGACATGCTGCATGATTTCGGCGATCAGCGGATTGGCGCTGCGCACGTCCCGATTGAGCTCGAGTTCCCGATGGCGCGTCATCGCTTTGATGACGATTTCGCCGTCATCGACGGCGACGCCCCGGAGCCCTTCGACATGCTGGATATCGACGAGGATGGACGGGTTGGCAGCGCGGAAATTCATGGCCGGAACGAGACTTTGGCCGCCGGCGAGCACCATCGCATCGGGGTCGCTGGCGATGACGGTGATCGCTTCCGTGATCGTCCTCGGCGCCTCGTAACGAAACAGCGGTGGCTTCATTCCACGCCAGCCCCTCGCGACCCAATATCCAACTCACGAATACGATATCGACATACCGGACGTGCTGTCAATAAACCCACACCGGCACTTTAGCGCGTGATAGGATACCTGCGTGTCGTGCCGCCGGGGCGGCCGCCAGACCGGGAAATTGATCATGCATCGAGGCCTGCCGGAACGATCCGATCCTTCTCAACGGCTCAGGGTGACGCCCGCAGGTCGCGGCAAAGCCGGTTCGGCAAAAAACTCTGCCAGAAACGGAGCCAAGAACTCCAACTCCACCAAGAACGGCACCGACCTCGAAGACATCCGTGGCATGTCTCGTTCGCTCGCGATCATCGAGCATCTCGCCGTACGTCCCGGCCGCGTCGTTGACGTCACGAAGGAGCTGGGCCTGCCGTGGGCCACGGTACACCGCATTATCACGCTGCTCACGAAGGCCAATTTTCTTCAGCGCGACAACGAGACGAAGCGATACCAGATCGGACCAGCGCTGTGGTTTGCCGGCGCGACATACATGGCGAACCACCGCGTTCTCCGCGCCGCCATGCCGTATTTGCACAAGGCCGAGCAGATCGAGGGCATCGCCGTGCAACTCGCCGAGCAAGTCGGCGATCAGGCCGTCGCGATTTATTCCGCGCAACCCTACGCCACCGACATCGCCAAGGCGCTGTACGGCTATCATTTTCCGCTGCACTGCGGCTCAAAGGGCCGCGTACTGCTCGCCTACGAGGAGCCTGCCTTCCTCGAACAGTTTCTGCGGCGGCCGCTCGAAAAGTTGACCGAGCTTACCGAGACCAATCCGGCCGAATTACGCAAGGAAATGCAAAAAATCCGCCGCGACGGCTATTCGGTCACCATCGCCGATGTGCAGCCGTTTACCGGCTCCATTGCCGCGCCCATCCGCGACGCGAGCGGCAAGGTGGTCGCCTGCATTTGCTTTATCGCGCGCAAGACGCTGCTTCAGAACGATCGCCGCCGGGAAGAGCTGCTGGAGCACCTCCTCCATGCGGCGCATCTCGCCTCAATGGATCTCGGCTGGCGGCCCAGAATCGAGGGCAGGATCGAGGGCAAGATCGAGGGTCGGACCACCCGCCGCGCTCAACGCCGTTCCTGATAAGATCCTTGAAGATTCTTGAACGTATCAACCAGGGCATCCACTGCCGCATCAATGAATGCCTTTCCAGCCTCGGCGCTGGCCTTGGTCGGATCGCCAAAGATTGCCGCGTGGCCTGCATCCGGTCGCGGCCGGCGCATGTAAGTCCGGGTCGGGTTAGTCGGAGCCACAAGGTCCCAGCCAACCGGTCCATACTTCGCATTCGCAAGCTCTGCCATTTTCACAAGGTGGGGACGGGTCGCGAGTTGGAACGCGGTTTCCATTTCGCAACCATGCCCCATGCCGCCCGCGACCGATTTGCGCAGGGCGTGGATGCGCGCCGCGCCCGGTTCCCAATAGCTGACCGCCGAAACAACAAATTCGTTGTCCTTGTCCAGTTCGTCGACGAGATGACGCGCCACGGCGTCATTGGCGGTGCCGCTGGGACGGTTGCCGTTCAGCAGGATGAGGTGGCGAAACCCCTGCTTTATCAGGGCAGCGCCGATCTCGAACACCATTGTCTGATAGGTCGGGATCGACAGCGAAATCGTGCCCGGAAAAAACTCGAACGTCTTGGAAATGCCGTAGGCGACCGGTGGCGCGACCACGGCGTCGATCCTTTCCGCAAGTTCGAGGGCAATATATTCAGCCTGATGGGTGTCGGTGTCTGTCGGCATATGCGGACCGTGCGCTTCGGTCGCTCCGGTCGGAAGGATGACGGCCTTTCGGTCCGCGATGACCTTGGCGACTTCCATCTGCGTCATGCTCGACATACGACGTTCCATCGTCCGTCCTCACGTTTGGCTGATCTTGCGCGCGGAGAGTTGCCATACGCGCGCGATGGGCGCAACCGATCGCAAATTGAGAAACATGCCGCCTGATCCACTTTCTTTCATGTCGCCGGGAAAGATCGGACGCCTCATTCTCAAGAACAGGATCGTCCGCGCGGCGACGTCCGAAACCATGGCGACCAACGACGGCGATGCCACGGACGATCTGGTCCGGCTCTATTCAGATATAGCGCGCGGCGGCGCCGGCCTGATCATAACCGGACATATCTACGTCGAGCCGCGTGGACAATATGAGCCACGGCAACTCGGATTGGATCGCGACGGACGCATCGGGCCCCTCTCCCGTGTTACCGACGCGGTGCATCGCCTCGGCGGCGTCATCTTTGCCGAACTGAGCCATGCCGGTAGCCAGTCGCTGATACCGGACATCGTGCCGCTGGCGCCGTCGATCGTACCCAACGCCATCTTCTCGCGGCCGCCCGTCGAGATGTCCGGCGCCGAGGTGGAAAAAATCGTCGTCGATTTCGGCGCGGCAGCCGACCGCGCGAAGCGCGCCGGCTTCGATGGAATTCATCTTCACTCCGGGAACGGCTACCTGCTCTCACAGTTCAACTCGCCGCACGCCAACCGCCGTGACGATCGCTGGGGCGGCGACCCGCGACGGCGCGCCCGCTTCATCCTCGAGGTTTTCCGCGCCGTGCGGCAGGCGACCGGCGCGGATTTTCCGATCACCGCACGCCTCGGCGTCGCCGACGTCGTCGAGGGCGGACTGTCGCTTGCCGATGGCCTCGACATCGCCCGGCAACTTGCCGCCGAAGGCCTTGACGGCCTCGAAGTCACTTACGGGGTGATGACGTCCTATCGCGAGAATATCCGGCCCTATGCCGGCGTCGGCCGCTGGCGGGCGATTGCCGACGGCATGCTCCACCGCGCCTTCTCGCGTCCTGTCGCCGAAGCCTATTACCGGCCGTTCGCGCGCGCCGCGAAAGCCGCCGTCGATATACCGGTGATCCTGGTCGGCGGCCTGCGCTCAACGCAGACGATGGACGACATCGTGCGCTCGGGCGACGCCGATTTTCTGGCGATGGCGCGTCCGTTCGTGCGCGAACCCGATCTCGTCAACAAAATCGCGCACGGACGGCGCGGCCCGGTCGGATGCGTGTCGTGCAATATCTGCTTTCTGCACGAAGGAATCGATCCACTGCGCTGCTGGCGAACCCCTGCGGGAATGCTGGCGCACATCTACAAGCACTATTTGAAGAGCTGACTGATGAACCCGCGAATTCGCACGCGTGTTCGCCGGCTACCGTGTGTTGACTTCAAAAGCTTATGACTGTTTAGCATAACGACGTCTTCAGATCGAACCGGAACGCTTGTCGTGAAACCCGCGCCGTTTGTTTATCACGCACCGAAAACCGTCGACGAGACGGTCGCGAAGCTCGCGGAATTGTCTTCGCTCGACGGCCGCGTGCTTGCCGGTGGCCAAAGTCTGGTGCCGATGATGGCGTTCCGCATGGCGCGACCGGCTCATCTGATCGACATCAACGCGGTCGCAGGTCTTGATCGCCTTGCCGTCGAGGAAGACAAACTTTCGATCTCGGCCTGCGTGCGCCACGCGGCGTTTCATCGGCCGGTGGTCGCGGGACCGACCGGCTCGCTCCTCTCCGCCGTCGTGTCGAACATCGCGCACTACCCGATCCGGCTGCGTGGAACGTTTTGCGGCAGCCTCGCCCACGCCGATCCGGCGTCCGAGTGGTGTCTGACCGCGGTGACGCTCGGTGCGGAAATCGTCGCCGCGAGTTCGCGCGGCCGCCGCGTTATCGCCGCGGACGATTACTTCGAGGGCATGATGATGACCACACTTGCGGAAGACGAATTGCTGCTCGAGGCGCGCCTGCCGCTGCTGCCGCCGGACACCCGTTTCGGCTTCTACGAATTCAGCCGTCGCGCCGGCGATTACGCGATCGCGATGGCGCTGACGACTTTTCGCATCCGGGACGGCGTCATCGTCGAGCCGCGCGTCGGTATTGGCGGAGCGGAAGGCCGTCCGCGCCGGATCGAAGCCGCCGAAGACGCCCTTGCCGGCGCAGAAACCAAATGCGGAAACATTTCGTGCGGCGGCGGAAGCTGCCGCGAACGCCGTCGATCCGCTCGAGGACGTGCATGCCGACGCCGAATTTCGTCTCGATCTGGTGCGCGCCGTGACCCGCCGCGCACTCGAACGGGCGATCGCGTGAACACGCCGACCAAAGGTTCCGGACTTGCGTGGGTTGGCCGCTCCATCCGCCGCGTCGAGGATCCCGCGCTGTTGACCGGTCGCGGCCGCTTCACGGCCGACCTACCGGCGGCGCATCGGGTCCGCTTCGTACGCAGTTCGGTTGCCGCCGGGCCGCATCGAAAAAATCACCGTGCCCGACAACGCGATCGTCGTGACCGCCGCCGACCTTGCCGCCGTGAGGCCGATCGCTCCGGCGCTGTCCAAGTTCGGCTACGTCCCGGTGGGGCAGCCGGTTCTCGCCTCGGGCGTCGTGAGATTTGTCGGCGAACCGATCGCGGCGGTCGTCGCCGAGAGTGAGGCGCAAGCCGAAGATTTCGCGGATGATGTATCGGTCGAGATCGCCGAGACTGAGCCGGTGGTCGACGGCCGCGCGGCGCTGGCGTCGGGCGCCCCACAGGTCCACAGCGAAGCGCCGCATAACCTCGTCGTCGAAGGCAAGGTCGAAACGCCGGGTTACGCCGCGGCGCGCGCCGCCGCGCACCGCACCGTCGCAATCGAGGTGCGTTCGCGCCGCCAGAATGCCACGCCGATCGAAGCGCGCGCCGGCCATGCTGCGTTCGATCCGGTCAGCGGCCGCGTGACGCTGACCTGCGCCACGCAGATGCCGCACCTGACGCGGACCGGCATCGCCGACCTGATCGGGATGCCGGAGAGCGAGTTGCGCGTCATCGCCCCGGATGTCGGTGGCGGTTTCGGGCAGAAAATGTCGCTCGTCCCCGAATATGTCGTGCTGGTGTGGCTGGCCCGAAAGCTGCGAAGCTCCGTCGCCTGGACCGAAGATCGCCGCGAGAACCTGATGTCGTCGTTCCACAGCCGCGATCAATACATCCGCCTCGAGGGCGCCTTCGACGCCGACGCCAAATTCGTCGCGCTGTCCGCCGAAGTCATCGCCAATGTCGGCGCCTATTCCTGCTATCCGACGACGTGCGCGGTCGAACCGCTGATGGCGATGGCGGAACTTCCCGGCCCTTACGACGTGCGGTCCTATGCCTGTACCGCGCGCGGCGTGCTCACCAACACCTGTCCGATGGCGCCCTATCGCGGTGTGTCGCGGCCGGTCATCACAATGGCGCTGGAACGGCTGATGGACGCCGCCGCCGCGGAATTCGGCCTCGAGCCGCTCGAAATACGCCGCCGCAACCTGATCGAGAAGTTTCCGCATACGTCCGTCACCGGACTGGTCTTCGACGAAGGCTCGTATCGGGCGACGCTCGATATGGCGAGCAAAGCGCTCGATCTGCCGGCCTTTCGCGCCCGCCAGAAGCGGGCCCGATCGGAGCGGCGCTATCTCGGCATCGGCTTTGCCGCATTTTCGGAGCGAACCGGCTACGGCACGCCCGCTTTCGCCGCCCGCGGCATGGGAATCGTGCCCGGCTGGGAGACCGTCGAGCTGTCGATGGATCCGTCCGGCTTTCTAGAACTGCGGATCGGCGCGAGCCCGCACGGTCAGGGCCTGCGCACGACGCTCGCCCAGCTCGTCGCCGACGAACTCGGCGTTTCTCCGGAGCGGATCAAGGTCGTCCACGGCGACACCGACCGCACACCTTACGGCTGGGGCACTTTCGCCAGCCGCTCTCTCGTCATCGCCGGCGGCGCCAGCGTGCTGGCCGCGCGCAAAATAAATGCGAAGCTGAAGAAAATAGCCGGCCATCTGCTCGAAGCCGCCGCGGACGACATCGTTTTGCAGGACGGCGCGGCGCGCGTCGCCGGAACCGACCGCGCGCTCGCCGATCGAAACGCTTGCGCGCGCCGCCTATCATCAGGCCCATTTGTTCAAAGGCGAACTCGATCCGGCGCTTGCCGATACCGCAACCTACGATCCGGCTGGCACATTCTCGAATGCGTGTCATGCCTGCGATTGTCGACGTGGATGTGGACACCGGCCGCGTAACCATCGAGAGGTTCGTGGTCGCCGAGGACGCCGGTCGCTTGGTCAATCCGATGATCGCCGACGGCCAGGTCGTCGGCGGCGTCGCGCAGGGAATCGGCAACGCGTTGCTTGAAGAGATCGTGTACGACGAAACCGGAAACCTTCTGACCGCAACACTTGCAGACTTTCTGCCTCCGACGAGCCGCGAGATTCCGCCGATCGAGCTGTTTCATCTGGAAACGCTCAGCGACGCCACGATCACCCGATCCAAAGGTCTCGGCGAGGGCGGCGCGATCGGCCCCCCGGCCGCAATTCTCAACGCCATCAACGATGCGCTGAGCCCATTCGGCGTCACGATCAACGAGATACCGGCCACGCCGCAGCGTATCCGCGCGGCGTTGCGGCAAGCAGGAAAGACCGGCGCATGACCGAGCGAGCCGAGATCACCCTGACGGTCAACGGGCGCTCCCACGCCATCCGCGTCGAGGCGCGCCGCACACTGGTCGATGCCATTCGCGAGGATTGCGGGCAGACCGGCACGCACATCGGCTGCGAGCACGGCGTATGCGGCGCCTGCACGGTCTTGGTCGACGGCGCCCCGGTGCGCTCGTGCCTGATGTTCGCCGTGCAGGCCGAAGGTAAAAAGATTCGGACCGTCGAGAGTCTGGCGAACGGCGACGAACTGAACGCACTGCAGCGCGCCTTCATGGAACATCATGGCCTGCAGTGCGGCTTCTGCACGCCGGGCTTTCTCATGCTGGTCACGGGCGCGCTGGAGCGCGAGCCCGATATCGGCGACGAGGCCTTGGTCGACCTGCTGTCATCCAACCTTTGCCGCTGCACCGGCTACCAGAACATCGTGAAGGCGGTGCGGGCCGCCGTCGCCGAGTTGCGGCAGCGCAAAGCAGGATAGGTCCGAGACTGATCGATGGCGCCTCCAACGACAAAGCCGAAGCTCGTCGGACAGTCGGTAATGCGCCTGGAGGACCGGCCGCTGCTGACCGGGCGTGGCCGGTTTGCCGCCGATATTTCGTTCCCGCATCAACTCCACATGCGCATCGTGCGCTCGAACTTTGCGCACGGCCGGCTGAAATCGATCGACGCCGCGGCGGCGCTGGCCTTACCGGGCGTGCACGCGGTGTGGACGGCGGCCGACATCGCCGACATTCCGCCGATCGATTTTCGGCTTACCAAGATCGAGGGGCTAGCACCCTACCGCCAACGGCTGCTGACGAGCGGCTTCGTGCGCTATGTCGGCGAGCCGGTGGCCGCCGTATTCGCGAGCGATCAATATCTCGCCGAGGACGCAGCCGAGCTGGTCGTGCTCGATGTCGAGGAACTCCCTGCCATTCTGCGCGCCGACGCCGAGATCGGCGAGTTCGAGCCGGGCTGCTCCACCGAGCCGGCTATCGTCCGCAAGGGTTATGGTGACGTTGACGCGGCGTTCGCGGCCGCACACACGGTGGTCGCGGCAAAGCTGTCGATCGGCCGGCATTCCGGCGTGCCGCTCGAGACCCGCGGCGCCATCGCGCGATACGACGCGGCGAACGACATGCTTGAACTTCACGGCGCCGCGAAGGTGCCGCACTGGAATCGCGACCAGCTGGCGCGGATGCTGGGACGTCCGCCCGCATCGATGAACCTTTTCGAGGGGCATGTCGGCGGCGGCTTCGGCATTCGCGGCGAACTCTATCCGGAGGACGTGCTGGTCTGCGCCGCTGCGTTGCGCATGCAGCGGCCGATAAAGTGGATCGAGGATCGGCGCGAGCACCTCATCGCCGCCAATCATTCGCGCGAACAACTCCATCACGTTCGCGCCGCCATCGATCGTGAAGGACGCATCCTCGCGATCGAGGATGAGATTTTCCACGATCAGGGCGCCTATATGCGCACTCATGCGGCAACGGTTCCCGATCTTGCCGCGGCGATGTTGCCGGGCCCGTATCGCATTCCGGCCTACCGCGCCCAGGCGCACATCCGCCTGACCAACAAGACGCCTTGCGGGACCTATCGCGCGCCCGGCCGGTTCGAGAGCACGTTCGTGCGCGAGCGCTTGCTTGACGCGATTGCGGACAAGCTCGGTCTGGATCGCGTCGAAATACGGCGGCGAAACCTGATCGCCATACGGGAGATGCCGTATGCCCGCCCGCTCGAGACGCTCGGCACCGAGATCATCTTCGATTCCGGCGATTACGCCGGCCTGCTCGACAAGGCTTTGGCCGCAGTCGAATGGCCAATCATGCGCGAGCAGCTCGCCACGCGCAGGGCCGCCGGAGAGCTGGTAGGCGCCGGCGTCGCGCTTTTCGTCGAAAAAAGCGGGCTGGGTCCGTCCGATCTGGTGAGGATCAATGTGGACGGCGACGGCCTGGTGGAGGTCGTTTCAGGCTCGGCTTCGGTCGGCCAGGGCATGGAAACCGTCATCGCGCAAATCTGTGCCGACGCGCTCGGGGTCGATTACCGGAAAATCCGTGTTACCCATGGGCTTACGGACAGGATCGAATTCGGAATGGGAGCGTTCGCCTCCCGTGTTACGGTCATGACCGGTGAGGCGACGCGGATCGCCGCGGCGGCGCTGAAGGACAAGGCAATCGAAGTGGCTTCTGAATTGCTGCAAGCTCCTGCCGACGTCCTCGACATCGTCGACGGCGAAGTCGTTCGCAGCGACATGGCGGCAGGTCCGTCGGTCAGCCTGGGTGCGGTCGCCCGCGCGCTGGAGCCCGGCTCGCCGTTGCTCCATGGCCGCAGCGCCGGCCTTTCGGCCGAGGGATGGTTCCGAAGCAACCACATGAACTATCCCTACGGCGTCCATATCGCCGTGACGCGCGTCGACAGCGACACCGGCGCGGTCGATATCGAGCGCTATCTCGTCGCCTACGATGTCGGCAAAGCCGTCAATCCGATGTTGATCGAGGGACAGATCGTCGGCGGCTGCGCGCAAGGCATCGGCGGTACGCTGTTCGAGGAGTTTCTGTACGACGAACGCGGCGAGCCGCTATCGGTGACGTTTGCGGACTATCTGATGCCGACGGCTCACGAGATTCCGCCGGTGGACGTCCTCATTTCCGAAGATGCGCCCAGTCCGCTCAACCCGATGGGATTGAAGGGCGCCGGAGAAGGCGGCGCCAATGCGGTTGGCGCGGCGATCGCGGCGGCGATCGACGACGCGCTCGGCCGGCCCAACGCGGTCACGGAACTGCCGATCACGCCACAACGGCTCAAGCGTTTGATGCGCCCCGCTACCGGGCGCTAGGGATTTCACGGGAGAGACACGCATGGACCTCAAGCTTCAAGGCAAGACCGCGTTGGTAACCGGCGGCAGCGAAGGCATCGGCAAGGGTATTGCGCTGGCACTGGCGAAGGAGGGCGTGGACGTCGCCATGTGCGCGCGCCGCGAAGAGCCGCTAAAGGCTACCGCCGGCGAGATTGCCCGCGCCACCAATCGCAAGATTGTCGCGATACCCGCCGATTTGCGGAAGGACGCCGATGCGAAAAACTTCATCGAGCAAGGCCATGCCGCGCTCGGCCGCATCGACATTCTGGTCAACAATGCCGGCTCGGCGGCCGGCGGCGTGATCGAGCATCTGACCGAAGACGACTGGGAAAAGGGCCTTCAGCTCAAATTCATGGGTTATGTCCGCTGCCTGCGTTACGCGTTGCCGATCATGGTGAAGCAGGGCGGCGGCGGTCGCGTCGTCAACCTGATCGGCAACGACGGCGTGAAACCGTCCTACTGGGAAATCTGTCCGGGCGCCGCCAATGCGGCCGGCCAGAATTTGACTCTTTCGCTCGCCGGCCAATATGGCAAGAACGGCATAAGCTTCGTTGCCGTCAACCCGGGGCCGGTTCGCACCGAACGCTGGAGCGGACTGGTCAAGGCGATGTCCCGGGACATGAAGATCTCATACGAAGAGGCCGATACGCTCGCGCCGGCCTCGATCCCGATGGGGCGCATCGCCGAAGTCGAAGAGGTCGCCAATCTGGTGGTGATGCTGGCCTCACCGCTGATGCAAATGGTCAACGGCACCATGATCGAAATCGACGGCGGCCAGGACAAGCCGCTGATGGACCGCTTCCGCGACAAGAACCGGTAAGACGCGCCAGCTATGGCTGCGGCGCCTCGATCCCGACGTTGCGGGATTGAGCGCGCCGCTGCCGTTGCGCAGTGCGTGGACTTTCCAGACGTTAGACGAGATCGCTCGACTCGATCTTCTTGACGCCGGCTGCCGTCATGTCGGCCCACGCCTTGGCGACCGAGCCATTGATGTCGATGCCGCGACACGCGTCGTCAACGACATACACGTTGAGGCCAGCATTGCGCGCATCGATCGCCGTCCACGCGACGCAGAAATCGGTGGCGAGGCCGGTGACGAAAACCGTATCGATCTTTCGCTCTTTCAGATAGCCCGCGAGGCCGGTGCGGGTTTCCTTGTCGGCTTCGAGGAAGGCCGAGTAGCTGTCGACGTCGTTGTGGAAGCCTTTGCGGATGATCAGCTCCGCATGCGGGATATCGATGCCCTTGGCGATCTGCGCGCCGTCGGTGCCCTGTACGCAATGGTCGGGCCACAGCACCTGATTGCCATAGGGGAGCTTGATCACCTCGAAGGGCTTTTTGCCGTCATGGCTCGACGCGAACGACACATGGTGCACCGTGTGCCAATCCTGCGTCAGGATCACGTTGTCGAAGTCCTTGGCAATGCGGTTGATGACGCCGATCACCTGGTCGCCGTCCTTAACCGCCAGGCTGCCGCCGGGCAGGAAGCAATTCTGCACGTCGACCACGATCAGCGCGCTCGATGGACCGGGTTTGATCTTGTCGGCGGCGATAGCCACGCTGGCCCGTCCAAGCATGGCTTGTGCAACCGCCACGCCGGCAAGACCGAAGATCACCTCACGCCTTCGCAAACTGGTCATAGTACCCTCCTTCGGATTGACGCCCAGGGCGACCCGGCCGATTGAAGCGCAGATTGCGGTCGTTCCGCAATACTTACCGGCAGAGGACGCCTGGAATAATTCGGCGGACTCCCCGTTCGACCGCGCGCATACGGCTAAGGCAACTGCCTCTTTTGATGAAGCGCGTTATGCTCTAAATTCATCGGCCTAAGTCAGGAGCCGATATGAGTATCTTTGCAGTAAACCATCTGTGCCGCGAGATTTTGCGCGATCACGCTTTCCGCGCGGCGATGAAGGCCGATCCGGCCAAGGCGCTGGCGCCGCTTGACCTTACCGATGACGAGCGGCGCGCGCTGATCGCCGGCGACGTCGGCACGCTCTACCGGATGGGCGTCAACGGCTTCCTCATGGGCTACCTCGCCCGATTCGAGGTCTGCGGCCTCAATGTCGAGATCTACAACGAACGCATGCGTGCGGTGAAAGTCGACGAGATCGGGCAGCCGGTCGCTTGAAATCCTTCGAGCTACGCGGCGTTCGCCCGCAGCCTGACGCTTGCGGGCATGAGCAACAACAGCGCAATTATCCCGACCACGGCGAAGATTGCGCCATAATAGAATACGGCGACGTGGCCGATCCGATCCCAGAGTAAGCCGGCGACGACGCTGGCAACGAGCTGCAACAGCCCAAGCGTCGTGTTGTACCAGCCAATGCCGCTCGCGCGCAGGCGGTCCGGCACAAGGCTCGACGCGACCGACTTGCCCGCAGTGCGGAATATCCCCTGATACAGGCCGTAGAAGACAAAAAGGCCGGCAATCAGCACCACGTTTTGTGTCAGGGCAAAGCCGGCATAGGCGATCAGAAAAATTGCGAAACAGAGAAGCAGCGCATTTTTGCCGCCCCATTTGTCGAACAGCCAGCCCGCCGGGTAGGAAACCGCCGCGGCGACGAGATTGTACCCGGCGTAGATGGCGATGGTCATCGGCAGCGAGGCGTCGACGTCCTGGGTTCGCAGAATGAGAAACGCGTTGCTGGAATTGCCGAGCCCGAACAGCGCCGTTACCAGAAGGAACTTCCAGTAGACTTGCGGAAAATGACGCAGGCGGATGTCCACCTTCGCCGTTGCTGCAGAGGAGTTCTGCTCCTTGACCAGCAGCACCATGCAGAAGGCCAGCAGCCCGGGAATGATCGCCAGATAAAAGACGGACCGGATCCCGACATGCACCGCATAAAGCAGGAACAGCGCGATCAACGGCCCAAAGAAGGCGCCGGCGTTATCGCCCAGCCCTTCCAGCCCGAACGCGCGGCCCCTGTTCTCTTCATCCACCGACGACGCGATCAAGGCGTCCCGCGGTGCCGAGCGAGAACCCGCGCCCAGCCGGTCCAGCAGGCGGGCGCCAAACAAGGCCTGCCAGACGGGGGCAAGCCCCATCAATGGCTTGCTGATCGCCGACAGGAGGAAGCCGGCAAGCGCTATCGGTTTCCGTTTTTGCAACCGGTCCGACAGCGTGCCTGAAAAGCCCTGCACGATGTTCTGAACAGCCTGGGCGAAGCCATCGATCAAACCGACAATGCTGCCGCCGGCATGCAATGTCTGGGTCAGAAACACCGGCAGCACCGGATAGAGCATCTCGGTGGAAATGTCGGCGAACATGCTGGCGAGCGCGAGGAGGAACGTGGTCCGCGAAAGGCCGGCGAAATATCGCTGAAAGAATCCGCGCGCCACCAGCTTCACCGTCCAGTCAGCGCCAGCGCGATGCCGGCGAGCGCGCTCACGACGACGACCAACAGCGGCGGCGCGCGCCAGGCGCTGAGAAGAACGAATCCGACCAGCGCGACACCGAAATCGCCGGGCGTTTTGACCGCGCTGGTCCAAAGCGGATTGTAGAGCGCGGCGCCGAGCAGACCCACGACAGCGGCGTTGACGCCGCGCATGACGGCCTGCGCTTCGGCACGGGTGCGGAAGCCATCCCAGAATGGCAGCGTGCCGAGAAGAATGAGAATCCCGGGCAGAAAAATACCGATGAGCCCCAGCGCCGCTCCGGCGATACCATGCGGTGACGGCTTGACCACGAAGCCGAGATAAGCGGCGAAAGTGAAAAGCGGCCCCGGAACCGCCTGTGCCGCCCCGTAACCGGCCAGAAATGCATCGTCGCTAACCCAGCCGGGCGTGACGAACGCCTCGCGCAACAGTGGCAACACGACATGGCCGCCACCGAAAACCAGCGCGCCCGAGCGATAGAACGCGTCGAACAGCGCGATGCCGGTCGAGCCTTGCAGGCTCTGCAAAATCGGCAGCCCGATCAGCAAGACAAAAAATGCCGTCAGCGCCGTGAAGCCCACGCGGCGCGATACCGGCATGGCCATCTGGCCCTTCGCCGCCGTTGACGCACCGCGGCAAAGCCAGAAGCCCAAAATGCCGCCAAGAACGATCGCCCCGATCTGCGCTATCGACGAGGCGCTGAACAAGATGATCAACGCGCTGACGACCGCGATGGACGCCCGCTCCCGATCCGGACACAGCGTGCGCGCCATTCCCCAGACCGCGTGTGCGACGATGGCAACAGCGACGAGCTTGAGGCCATGGAGCAGGCCCTCCCCCACAGGACCGCGAAGCGCCCCGGCGCCGTAGGCAAACAGGACAAGGATGATCGCCGACGGCAGCGTGAAGCCGGCCCATGCGGCGGCCGCGCCGGCATAGCCCGCGCGCATCAGTCCGATCGAAAATCCCACCTGGCTCGACGCAGGGCCCGGCAGAAACTGGCACAGCGCGACGAGATCGACAAAAGCCTCGTCGTCGAGCCAGCGCCGGCGGACGACGAACTCTTCGCGGAAATAGCCGATATGCGCGATCGGCCCGCCGAAGGAGCTCACGCCGAGCTTGAGATAAACGCGGAACACCTCGAGCGGCGAGCCCGATGGCGATTTTTCAGGCGGCGCTTTGTTTGTTTCACTGCCGCCGCCGCTCATCTCGGCGGTCCGCCGATCTCCCGGCACAGCAGCGCATCCAGCGACCACGCTCCCGCTCCTTCGATCAGCAGATACACGGCGCCCAGCAGCATGACGAAGTCCGCGCGGGATTCGTGGAGCATGCTCCAGAAACCGTAGCGCGGCAGATTGGGCACGTGAAAAATCCAGAAGTCATGCCCAAGCAGGATCGGGATTTTCGTCGAGGCGATGGCGACGATCATGATCACAATCAATGGAATCGCCGCCAGCCGCGTGAACAGGCCAAGCACAATGAGCACGCCGCAAAGTATCTCGGTAACGCCGACAAACGGGCCCATCAATTCGGGATAGGGAATGCCGATCCTGGCAAAGCGCCCTGCTCCCAAGATTTCCGGAGACACCAGTTTCTGAATCCCCTCGGGGAAGAAAACCGCGAGGCCGACGAGCGAGCGGACCAGAATTGACGCGGGGGGCGCGCGTGTCCCCAAAAGGACGGTCCGCCAGCTCTTTGTTGCGGCTCCGCTCACTCTCGGCCTCCGCGCGAACCTAATGTTTGAGATAGTTCTTCTTGTAGAAATCGACGATCTCGCCGCCGGTCGTCAGCCATACGTCCTGCCGCGACGTAATATGAGCCAGCGCCCTGGCAAAATATTTGCTGCGGTGCGGATAGCCGACCAGGAACGGATGCAGGCAGATCGACATCACCCGGCCGGTCTTCGCGCCGTCCTCGTAGAGCACGTCGAACTGATCGCAGATCATCTGACCGAACACTTCCGGACTCTGGTGCAGATCAAGCAAGGCCGGGATGTCGTTGATCTCGACCGAATAGGGCATGGCGATCATCGAGCCCTTCTTCACCCGCATCGGATAGGGCTGGTCGTCGTTGACCCAGTTGCCGACATATTCGATGCCGTTCTCGGCGAGGATATCGAGCGTGCGGACGGTCTCGCTCAAGGCCGGGCTAAGCCAGCCGCGGGGGGCCGTGCCGACGCTTTTGGTGATGGTGCCGACGACTTCCCTGATGAGCGCGCGCTCCTCCGCTTCCGACTGGCCGTGAAACAGCGTCGAATTATTGGTGCCGTGCCCCATCCATTCCCAGCCGAGTTTCTTTCCTTCTTCGATGATGCGCGGATAGTGCGCGCAGACATCCGAGTTGAGCGCAACGGTGCCCTTGACGCCGTACTTTTCCATCACCTCCATCATCCGCCAGATGCCGACCCGCACGCCGTAATCGCGCCACGAATAATTGAGGACATCGGGATTGACCGGCAGGGTGGTCAGCCGCGTCGACGGCCGGTCGAACAGGAAGTGCTCGATGTTCGGGATCACCCACACGGCGACGCGTGCGCCGTTGGGCCAGGCCAGCCGCGGCCGGTCGATGATCGCGGAATAGGCGAAGCGATCATGCTCCATCGGCACGGCCGGCTGCGGCGGCGCGATCTTTGTCGCGGCACGCGACCTGGCGGAACGATTGCTGGCGGGATTGTTATTGGCGGAGCGTTTCCCAACGGGCTTGCGCGGCACGTAGTTCTCCCCTTGTCGAACGTGTTATGTGTGTCGCGGCTTGGCGCCGCGCCGCCCAATGTTGCACAAGAACCGCGCGGAAGTGAATGGGACGCAAAGGAGAACGTGAGATGGCCAATATCGTCGCCGGGTTCGGTGTGCCGCATACCCCGGTTTTTCCATTTTTCGTCAAGCGCGACGGGCCTGATTGCGAGATCGCCAAATTGTTCGCGGCACAAAAGGAAAATCTCGCCGCCGCTCGTCCGGACGTCATCGTGATGTTCGATACCGATCATCTCAATACGTTTTTCCTCGACAATCTGCCGATTTTCGCCGTTGGCGTGGACAAGACGTTCAACGGGCCGAACGACGAGCCGCGGGAAATGCCGGTTTACAAAATCCCGTCGGCGGTCGATCTGGCGGCGCACATCCGCCAGTCAAGCATCGAAGCCGGCTTCGACGCCGCGCTGACCCAGCATTACTCCGTCGATCATTCGATCGCGGTGCCACTGCATTTCCTCACGCCGGAAATGCATGTGCCGGTCGTTCCCTTCTTCATCAGCGGCCACGTCCCGCCGCTGCCGTCCGCACAACGCTGCTATGCGCTGGGTCAGGCGGTCGGCCGCGCCATCGCCTCGTGGCCGGCGCCGCTGCGCGTCGTCGTCATGGGCAGCGGCAGCTTCTCTCTCGAAGTTGCCGGCCCGCGCATGGCGCCCCACCGTACCGACGGCGTACCCGATCCGGACTGGGCGTTGCGGATCATCAAGCTGATGGAAGAGCAGCAGATCGAGAAGCTCATCAGCGAGGCCACGCCGCATCAACTCCTCAAGGCCGGCAATGTCGGCGGCGAATTGCTCAACTGGATCGCGATGCTCGGCGCCATCGGCAGCCACAAGCCGACTTACATCGCGCCGCAAATGCAGAATGGACACGCATACGGTGTGTGGCGGTGGAATTGAACGCTCCGGCATCCCACCCGCGACAAAGTGCACGCAGTTGCGTTTTGGGTGGGCCGGGGCCATCATCGGCGCGAGCACAAATCTGACGACGGCCAAATAAAGCTCGGGCCAACAGGGAGGAATAAGCGTATGCGATCAAGAACAATCGCCTTTTGCGCCGGTTTGACTGCGGCAATCGGCTTGGCAGCGCCGCAAGCCATGGCAGAAGGCGGAAAGCGGGTGGCCTTTCTCGATGGGCCGATCGCTGACAAATACATCGGCGGCATGACCCGGAGCTTCACCGAAACGGCCAAAGCCAACGGCCTCGACGTTTCGGTCGTGCAGAGCCCGTTCGATCCGGCGCTTCAGGCCCAGCAGCTCGATGATGCGATCGCCAAGAAAGTCGACGCGATCGTCATGATGATCATGAGCCAGAAGGCCCTCATCCCGGCGCTGACCCGCGCCAAGGCGGCCAACATTCCGGTCATCCTGATCAACACGCCTATTCCGCAGGAGGACCTCTACACCGCGTTCGTCGGCGAGGACAGCAAGGCCCTTGGAGCGATGGCGGGCAACGCGATGGCCGACGGTCTCGCCAAGAGCGGGCGTACGGCGGCAAAAGTCGCCGTGATCGCCGGCAGCATGGACGAAGGCGTTGCGCCCCCTCGTGCGGAAGCGTTCAAGCAGGCGGTGGAATCGCATCCCGGCTTTAAGGTCGTCGCCGTCGAGGAGACACACTGGGCGCCGCCGGAAGCCGAGCGCGCCGCCGGCCAATTGCTGGCCCGATTTTCGGGACAAGGCGGGTTGGACGGCATCTACGGCATGAATGATCCTCTCGCCAACGGCGCCGTCCAGGGCGCGCTGTCAGCGGGCGTCAAGGTCGGAAGCGGCAAGGGCGAACTCGTGGTGGTCGGCGGCAATTGCCTGGCGCCGGGAATCGCCGACATCGAGCAAGGCACCATGTACGCGACCGTTTACTGGACGCCGATCAACATGGGCCGCGATACGGCCAACACCGTGACAAAAATACTCGCCGGCCAAACGGTCCCGAAGAAGCAGTCGAGGCCGATCGAGATCATCACCAAGGCCAACCTCGACAAGTACAAAGGCGAGTGCACGTTCTAACTGAACATTCGCTTGATGGCGGCGCGGCGCACCAACGCCGCGCCGTTTTCTTTTTGTCGCAAGACTATTCTTGTGGCGAGACTATTCGGCGGGCGAGGCTTCGCGCGAGCCGAGCCGGTCGTCGCGCCGGGAGAACAATTCCGCCCAGTATCGCCGCATCGCGAACAGGCGCGGCTCGAGGTCGACGGCGTCGGCGATCGCGACGAGGAAGAGCACGCCGCCGGTGACGACATCGTGCACCGCGGGCGGTGTGCCGATGGCATTGAGACCCGAGCTCAGGAGACAAAGCACCAGCACGCCGCCGACGATGCCGATCGGTGTGCCCCTGCCGCCCATCAGCGATACGCCGCCGATGATCGCCGCGGCAATCGCCGGCACCAACACATCGGTAAGCGCCACGCCAGAAGCCGCCGCCAAGCTGTAGCTCAGAAGCGAGCCAGCGAGCGCGGCCAGCATTCCCGAGCACGCGAATACGGCGGGAATGATCGCGGAGGTGTTAACGCCGGCAATCATCGCGGCCCGGCGATCGCTGCCGGTCGCATAAACGTCGCGGCCGACCCGCGTGCGCGCCATGAAGAACGCGGCCACGAGGAAGGCGGCGAGCGCAATCAGACTGCGCAGCGAAAAGATGTGTAGCACCGGCTGGTTCACCGCGAGGGCGACATCCATCCGCGGATAGCTGATCGACAGGTTTCCGGTGACGACGTAAGCCAGCCCGCCGAGCGTCAGCAGCCCGCCCAGGGTGACGCCGATGGAGCCGAGGCGCAGCCACACCATGATCGCGCCCTGAAACAGGCCCCAGGCCAGGCCGAAGAGCACCGCCAGCGCCACGCCCAGTGCCGGGTTGTCCGCCCCGGTCAGCACGGCGATGCAACCCGACAGGCTCATCATGCCGGCCACGGACAGGTCGATCTCGCGGATCAGCATCGAGAGGCCGACGGCCAGCGCGATCAACCCGATGGTGGCAAACTGCTGGAGCACGCTGAAGGCGGTCGACGTCGTGAAGAACACGCCGCGACCGCCATCGAGGATCCACAGCACCACGGTAATTGCGACGAGAAGCAGATAAGGGCGGACGGACCGATTGGTCAGGAACGAGCGCATGTCTGCTTAACCGTCCGCTAGCGTCTGCAGCATGATGACCACCAACACGATGATGCCGATCGCCAGGTATTGTATCTGCGTGGAAAATCCGTTGAGCAGCAGCAGGCCCTGACACACCGCGATGATGAACGCGCCGGCGAGACTGCGGACCGCGGAACCTTCGCCACCGGAGATCGCGGTGCCGCCAACGAGCACAGCGCTGATGGCGCTGTAATCGTAACCGATGCCAAGCTCCATGTCGCCGCTGGAATAGCGCGCGGCCATCAGGATGCCGGCCAGCGCCGTGCACAGACCGGCCGCGACATAGGCGCCGAGAACGACACGCGCCGGGTCGAGGCCCGCCGCCAAAGCGGCGCGCCAGTTGCTGCCGACCATATAGAGCTGGCGGCCGAACTGGGTGAATGTCAGGACTATTTGCGCGACGATGACGGTGAGGAGCAAGGCGGCGACCGGCATCGGAATGCCGAGCACGCGACCTTTGAGGAGCGCCGCGGCATCGCCTTCGGGATAGACGCCACGCCCCTGCGTGATCAGCGTCGCGCAACCGGTGATGAGCGCCAATGCCGCCATGCTGACGATGATCGGATTGGCGCGGAAATAGCCGATCACAAGGCCCTGAGCGGCCGTCAGGGCGGCGCCGTAACCCAGCGCCACAACGATCGCCGGTACGAGGCCGAGCGGCAGGGCGGCCATGAACACGATCCCACTGGTGGAAAGCGTCACGCCCAGCGCGAACGACATGATGTTCCCGCTCAGCGTGATGAAGGTCATTCCGACTGCGACGCAGCCGATGAACGACGTGGTGTTCAACAGGGAGAACAGGCTCACCGTCGTGAAAAAGCCGGGAGTGGCGAAGGCCGCAGCGACCAGCGCCAGCAGCGCGGCAAAGCGGATGGCGACCAGCACCCGCCCGCGCGTCGAATGCGGCACCGGCAGGCGCCAGTACTCGCGGTAGGCCGATGGCAAGGACTCGTCCGTCATGGCGTGCTCACGACTTCGCGTCCACGGGGTGCGTGATGTCGGCGACGATGCGATGCATCGAGACCTCGCTGCGCCGATATTGCGCGACGATGCGGCCGCGATAGAGCGTGATGACGACGTCGCCGACGCCGACGATCTCCTCGAGATCGCTCGAGGCCATCACCAGCGCGTAGCCTTCCTCGCAGAACGTTCGCATCAGCCGGTAGATTTCGGCGCGCGCGCCGACGTCGATGCCGCGCGTCGGCTCGTTCATCAGAAGAACGCCGTTCGCCTGTCGCTCGATGCTGCGCCCGAACGCGAGCTTTTGCTGGTTGCCGCCGCTCAGTTCCTCGGCCCGCGACCCCAGCCGCCGCGCGTCGACACCGACGCGCGCGGCGAGCCTTGCGGCCGCCGCCTTCAATGCTCCGCCGTGCAGAAATCCAAAAAATGAGTGATCGCCAAGGCGCGTTGCCACCAGATTGTGCAACACGCTCAGCCGGCGAAACACGCCTTCGGCGGCGCGATCGCCGGAGACGAACATGATGCCGAGACGCGCGGCACGCGCGGACGAGCCGAGTTTCAACGCCCGGTCGTTGACCGTGACCTTCCCGCTCGCGTCATGAACCAACCCGGCCAGCGCGCTGATGATTTCCGCAGCTCCCGAACCCACTTGCCCGGCTATGCACATGATCTCGCCACGGCGAACCGTCATGGTGAAATTTTCGACCACGCCGGGAAGCGCGAGTTGCTCGACCACCAGCGCCGGCGCTCCGCGCGCGCGGGCTTCTTCGGGATACATCTCGCCGCTCGGCCGACCCAGCATCATTTCAATCAGCGCCGCTCGGTCGAGACCCTCGAGCGCGCTGGTCGCGACCAGTTCGCCGTTGCGCATGACCGAAACCCGGTCGCAGATCGCGTAGACCTCGGCCAGCCGGTGGGTGATGTATAGAACCGAGCGGCCCTGGCGCTTGAGAGCAACGAGGGCTGCGAAAATTCGTTCGATTTCCACGTCGGTGAGCGTCGCCGTCGGCTCGTCGAGGATCAGCACGCGCGCATCGCGGGTCAGCAGCCGCGCGATCTCGACCAGTTGGCGTTCGCCCATGCTCAAAGACGCAACGAGCGCGTCGAGCCGGATATGGTCGGCACCGAGCAGCGCCAGCGCCTCGGCGGCACGCCGACGCAATTCCGGCCGCTTGTGCAGAAAAGGAACTTTCAGCGAGCCGAGCCAGATATTGTCCTCGACCGAAAGATCGGGACACAGGCTCAGCTCCTGCGACACGATGGCGATGCCGAGTTCCTGCGCCTGGCGTGGCGTCGCCACGGTGACGGTCTTGCCGCCGACCAGGACCGTTCCCTCGTCCGGCCGGTAAACCCCGGTCAGAATCTTGACGAGCGTGCTCTTGCCGGCGCCGTTTTCGCCGCAAATGCCCCGGATTTCGCCGGCGTCGATGTCGAGCGAAATGTCCTTGAGCGCGGCAATCGGCCCGAAACTCTTGGAGACGTGGCGGACGCCTAGAACCGGCGATGCGGCGGCGCCGGTAGCGCTGAACGCGCCGTCACCGCCCTGCGGCGCGGCATCCTCCATCGCACGCAAACTCGTTGTCGCGTTCATTGAGGCTTGACGCTGCGTGAATCACGCCACTCCGGCCACACCCGCAGCATGCCAGTGGTTCCGGGTTTCGTGGTCGCCAAGTCGCACCCTCCCAAGGTTCATCGAACGGGCGGGCGTTTTTGTTGCGGCCCTCGCCCCCGACTAGCGATGATAATTGAACTGTGACAAAGCGCAATCGCACCGATTACGGTGCATTTGGCGCCGAAGCCCAGCCCAAACGTCACGTCGTGCGGGTGAGGCCGCCGTTGACGTAAAGCGTCTGCCCGGTGATGAAAGCCGCGTCCTCGCTGGCGAGAAACGAAACCGCGCCGACCAGATCGGTTGCAACCTCGCCGCGCTTGATCGATTGCATGTGGACCATCATCTCGAACAACGCTTCCTTCGACATGCCGCCGGGAATCTCCTTGTCCGCCAGCGTACCCGGCGTGCGGGTCAGTCCCGGCGCGATGGCATTGACGTTGACGCCGTGTTCGCCGAATTCGGTCGCCAGCGAACGGGTGAATCCGATCACCCCGGCCTTGCTCGAGATGTAGTGGACCAGGTTCGGGACGAGAAGGCTGACGGTATCAGACGCGATATTGATGATGCGGCCCCATTTCCGCTGCCGCATGCCGTCGGCGAAAGCCTTCGTCATCAGGAACATCGAATCGAGGTTCACGGAAAGGACGCGCCGCCAATCCTCGAAGGTGATCTCGTCGAACGGCTGCATCGGATAGATGCCGGCGTTATTGACCAGGATATCGCAGCGGCCGCCATCCTTCTCCACCGCCGCCTTCAGGGTGGCGACACTCGCCGGATTGCTGATGTCGCACTGGACGGCGGTCGCCTTGCCGCCGGCGCCCGCGATCATTTGCAAAGTCTTCTCGGCTTTGTCGCGGTCGGCGATGACGATCCGGGCACCCTCCTCCGCCAGCCGGAGCGCCGACGCCTGGCCGATGCCTGACGCAGCTCCCGAAATCACCACCGTCTTTCCGTCGTGCCGTCCCGTCATTTACTTCCTCCCGTTTCTTGCCGCGCGATTGTTCGCATATAACAGGTGCGTTGGTGAAGGCTCCTTGGCCGGAACCACGCGAAGAAAGAGGGAGCACCGATCGTGACCAGCGGCAAGGACGATGAGGAATTCTTCCGCCAACGGGGTTTTGGCATCAAGATCGGCTTCGGCGAGCGGCCGGCGCTGATGATCATCGACATGATCAAGGGCTTTACCGACCCCACGATGCCGCTCGGCGCGCCGCTGGAAAGCCAGATCGAAGCGCAGCTACCTCTGCTCGAAGTCGCTCACGAGCGCGACATTCCCGTCATCTTCTCGACCGTGATTTACGAGGAAGAGGACATCAAGGACGCCGGCGTCTGGGCTCTCAAGCAAAGGGGCGCGCGGACGCTCACCGCAGGCTCGGAAGCGGTCAAAATCGATCCGCGGTTCGCCCTGCAGCCCAAGGATATCGTGCTGATGAAAAAGTACGCCTCGTGCTTCTACGGCACCGACCTGGTGGCGCGTCTCAACAGCCGGCGCATCGATACGTTGATCATCACCGGCTGCACCACCAGCGGCTGCGTGCGCGCGACGGCGGTCGATGCGGTGCAGAACGGCTTTCGGCCGATGGTCGTCCGCGAGGCGGTCGGTGACCGTTCGGCGGCCGCGCACGACCAAAGCCTGTTCGACCTCAACGCCAAATATGCCGATGTCGTGTCGCTCGACGAGACCCTGCAATATCTGAAGACCGTCGGGCACAACCAGCCAGCGAGCTAAGGCGCGCTTGCAAACGGCACGGTCCAAAAACGCGTGATGGCCGGGCCAAGCCCGGCCATCGCATTTCGGCACCGCAAATCAGAACATCGGGTATGCAGGATTGAGCGGAAGACCAAATTCCGCCCGTCCGTAATTTTCCGCCGGGACGTCCCAGTTCATCACCACATGCGATGAGATGGCATGGACGTCGCGCCAGACGCGTTGCGCGGTATTGTTTTCCATCAGACCGCTCGATCCGGCGATTTTGATCAGGGAATCCATCGCATCGCGCAGCAGCCGCATGGCGAATGTGAAGTCGCGCCGCAACAAAGTCCGCGTCTCGATCGTCATGCCCGAATAGTCCTTGCGGGCGGTCGCGAGCGAGCGCCGCGCCAGAAGCTCGGCGGCGTCGATCTGCGCAGCGAGTTCTGAAACCTTGAGCTGCACCGGGACGTGCTGGGCGATATTGAGCTGGGTGTAAGTCAGATACCGCTCGCGGGTCCATTGCACGAAATCGGCATAGCCGCCCCGCGCCGCGCCTAGCGCCGGACCCAGCAGCGCGTAGGAATGCACCGCAATAAATGGCGTCCGGTAAATCGGGTTGGTATTGATCTTCGAGCCGGGCGACGCAGCGTCACGCAACAAGCCGAAGGTTACGGTGCGGTGTTCGGGCACGAAAACGTTGTCGCAGACGGCCGTGATCGAGCCGGTGCCGCGTAAGCCGGCACAATACCAGGTGTCGTCCGTCTTGATGTCCGACACCGGCACGAGGAACAGCCGCATGTCCGGATGATCCTCGCCCTCGCGGAATATCAGACCGCCGATCATGATCCATTGCGAGTGCCGCAGGCCGCTCGACCAGGCCCAGCGGCCGTCGAGGCGGTAGCCGCCGGGCGCAACGGAGACCTTCCCCGTGGGCGCCGCGGACGTTGCGATGCAGGCGTTCTCGTTCTTGCTCCAGACGTCGTGTTGGGCCTCGTCCGGGAAGTGCGCCAGGATGCAGGCGTGGTCCGTGAAATAATTCAGGACCCAGGCCGAAGACGTACAGGTCGATTTTCCGAGCTCGATGGCGACATCGAAGGCGACCTCGTGGTCGTGCTCATAGCCGCCCCAGCGCTTCGGCCGCAGCGTGTGAATGAGCCCGGCGTCGATGTATTCTTCGACGGACTCGCGCGGGACATTGCGGTCGTGCTCCGCCTTGAGCGCCCGCTCACGCAGCTTCGGCGCCAGTTTGCGTGCCCGGTTGACCAGTTCGGCGGCGCTTGGAACAGAATCGGCTTTCGCAGCCGGACGCGCTTCGGCAAGGCTCATTTTGGTTCCTCCCTTTGACGGCAGAGTGCGCCAGCGGCAGAATGGAATCAAGCGGCGGTCCAACATCGCCGCAAGGCCGGACAACCGGTCTTTAGGGGGAAAAACATGCGTCTCGGATTTTTCATGATGCCGGTGCATCCGCCGGCCCGTTCGTTCACCGAAACGATGGCCGAGGATACCGAGAAATCGCTGCTCGCCGATCGGTTGGGCTTCACCGAACTTTGGCTCGGCGAGCATTTCTCGGCGACCAGCGAGCCCATCCCCTCGCCGATGATGTTCATGGCCGGGCTGATACCGCGCACCAAAAATCTTCAATTCGGCACCGGCGTCATTTGCCTTCCCAATCACGACCCGGTCGTGGTTGCCGCTGAGGCAGCACAGTTCGATCACATGAGCCGCGGCAGATTTCTGCTCGGCGTCGGGCCGGGCGGCCTGGTTTCGGACTTCGAGTTGTTCCGCCACACCGACGTGGCGGTACGCAACCGAAAGGTCGTGGAATCCGTGCGCATCATGCAGCAGATCTGGTCCCAGGATCCGCCCTACAGCATCGACGGCGAATTCTGGAACGTGCAGCTGAAAGACACGATCGTCCCCGAACTCGGTATCGGCTACATGCCAAAGCCGTTCCAGAAAGGCGGCCCGCCGATTTCGCTGTCGCTCGCCAGCCCGCACTCTTCGTCGGCGCGCACCGCGGCGCTTCAAGATTGGGGCATCCTCTCGGCCAACATCGTCCCGACGTATTCGGTCGCGTCGCATTGGGCCATCTACAGCAAGGCGCGCGCCGAAGCCGGCAAACGCGTCTCCGGCGACCAATGGCGCGTCGTGCGCAACGTCATGGTGGCGCCGACCGAAGCCGAAGCCGAGGAGCGCGTGTTCGGCGAACACGCCGCCACGCGTTATTTGTTTGAATACGTCCGCACGGTGCTCGACCGGGTCGGGATATTGGTCGTCATGAAACCGCGGCCGGAAATGTCGGACGAAGAGGCAACCGTCGAAGCGATCATCAACGGCTGCACGCTCTACGGCTCGCCGAAAACCATGCTGGACAAGCTTGTCGCCTTCCGCGAGGAAGTCGGACCTTTCGGCACGCTGCTGATGACCGGAGTTGACTGGTCTGGGCCCAACGAAGCGTGGGAGCGCCAGTCGATGCAGCTTCTTGCCGGCGAGGTCATGCCGAAATTCCGTCAGCATGTGCTTGCGCAGGCGGCAGAGTGAAATCGGTTCCGCGCCTGCCCTGCCGGAAGTGAGGCGGGCACGCGTGGCGGCGTGCGCGCCAATGGCGCACCCTGTGGACTCTGTGCAGTTTTAGAAGAATTTCGGCGTGCCATCGTTGTTCCATCGGCAGAATTCGTTGCGCGACGGGAATTCCGGGCCACGAGAGTTTCATATTGGCGTCGCAGCGTCGCCATAGACCTCCCGCAACATCCGGGCGTATCGGGACAGATTGGGGTGCTATGAGGGAACGTCGAGGAGGTTTCGACGATGACCACGCAGTTCGCCTGCGACGCATCTGAACCTGTTACGTACGAGTTCCGCCGACCCAAATGCCCGCGCTGCGGCAGCGTTGTGCTGATCGCCGAAGAATCCGCGTTTAATCTTAGAGGTCGCATCCGTCATGCCTGGTCGTGCGACGATTGTGCGCACGAGTTCGTGACCTCAATTGCTGTGGCCGCGTTAGGTCCGTCCGGGCCTTTAGGCCGTTGTTAGCGTCAGTGCGAGTTTGCGTCAGTTCGTGTCAGCGTCAGTCCGCGTTAATCGCGAGTACCGCGCGTTGCCGCCGCATCCGCGCGAACCCGGTCGCCATCAAACTGAAAACCGCGACCGCGGCTGAACTCGCGATCCTGTGATCGCGCCTGCGAGTTGCGTTGGTGGAAAGCGCGACGTAAGTGACCCGCCGACCCCGCGTATCCTGCGGTCGGCGGGTTCTTTTTTCAGATATCCGGTTTCAGATACCGCTGGTGTCTGGATCGCCGGCGCTCAGATCGCGGGCGACTAGATCGCTTTTGGCGACCCATCGTTCCCTGGTTTGATCGCGATAATCGGCGAAACGGCCGGCGCCGATCGCCGCGCGCGCTCCCGCCATCAGGTCCTGATAGTAGAAAAGATTGACGATCGACAAGAGCGTGCCGCCGAGCGCCTCGCCGCTGCGGAAAAGGTGATGCAGATACGCGCGTGAAAAATCCCGCGCCGCCGGGCAACGGCTTTCGGGGTCGAGCGGGCGTGGATCGTCGGCGTGATGTGCGTTCTTGATGTTGATCGGGCCGAACCGGGTGAAGGCAAGGCCGTGACGGCCGTTGCGGGTCGGCATCACGCAATCGAACATATCAACGCCGCGGGCGACCGCTTCGATAAGATCGCCGGGCGTGCCGACGCCCATCAGATACCGCGGCCGATCGGCCGGCAGCGCGGGCGTTGTCTCGGCGACGATCTTGAGCATTACCTCCTGAGGTTCGCCGACGGCGAGGCCGCCGATGGCGTAGCCGGGAAATCCGATCTCATCCAACGCCCGCGCGCTTTCGATCCGTAGCGCCGGATCGTCGCCGCCCTGCACGATGCCGAACAGCGCGCGGCCGGGAGCCGCGGCTTCGAACGCGCGCTTGCACCGCTCGGCCCACCGCAACGACAGCTTCATGGCGCGCTCGATCTCGCCGCGCTCGGCCGGCAGCCGCACGCATTCATCGAGCTGCATGGCGATATCGGAGCCCAGCATGATCTGCACGGCCGTGGCACGCTCCGGCGTCAGTTCGATCGTCGCGCCGTCGATATGGGAGCGGAAAGTCACGCCCTGCTCGGTGATCTTGCGCAGCGGCGAAAGCGACATCACCTGGAAGCCGCCTGAAGTCGGTGAGGATCGGGTACGGCCAGCGCATGAAAGTGTGCAGCCCGCCAAGCGCGGCGATGCGCTCAGCTGAGGGCCGCAGCATCAGGTGGTAGGTGTTGCCGAGCAAGATCTCGGCGCCCGAGGCGCGGACATCATCGTGATGGACGCCCTTGATGGACGCTTGCGTGCCGACGGGCATGAAAGCCGGCGTATGCACGACGCCATGCGCGGTCGTCAGTGCGCCGGTGCGCGCGGCGCCGTCGGTCGCGGTCAGGCGGAATGAGAATGGCTCGGACATATGATTTCTAGGCTGCGCGGAACAGCAGGCAGGCGTCGCCATACGAATAAAACCGATAGCCATGTTCGATCGCGTGCGCATACGCCTTTTGCATCGTGTCGAGGCCGCAGAAAGCCGAAACCAGCATGAACAGGGTCGAGCGCGGCAGATGGAAATTGGTCAGCATCACGTCCGCCGCCTGGAAGCGATACCCCGGCGTAATGAACAAATCCGTTTCGCCGGAAAACGCCGTGAGCGAGCCGTCCTCGGCGGCTGCGCTTTCCAGAAGCCGTAACGCGGTCGAGCCGACCGCAACGACCCGGCCCCCGCCGCGCCGCGCGTCATTGAGCGCCGCCGCGGTCTCGGCGCTTACGCTCCCCCATTCCGGCTGCATGCGATGACCCGACGTGTCTTCGGACTTCACCGGCAGGAACGTGCCGGCCCCCACATGCAGCGTGACCCGATGCAGGGTGATCCCGCGCGAATGCAGGGCCGCAACGATCGCGTCGGAAAAATGCAGTCCCGCGGTGGGCGCCGCCACGGAGCCCTCCTCGCGCGCGAATATGGTCTGGTAGTCGACGCTATCCTGCGCGTCCGCGGGACGGCGGCCGGCGATATAGGGTGGCAGCGGCATGCTGCCCCGCTCGGCCAGCGCCTGATCGAGCACAGCGCCGTGGAACGCAAACGCGAGCGTGACTTCGCCGCCCTCGCCCTTGGTTTCCACGGTCGCATCGAGCTGATCAAGGAAACACACCCTGCCCTCGCTGCCGAAACGGACCACGTCGCCGGCCGCGAGCCGCCTGCCCGGCTTCGCCAATGCGCGCCAGCGCGAGCCGTCGAGCCGCCTGATCAGCGTGGCCGCAATCGCCGGTTCTTGGTCGCCGCGGCCGAGACGGCGGCCGTGCAGTTGCGCCGGAATGACCTTGGTGTCGTTGACGACGATCGCGTCACCCGGCCGCAGCAAGTCCGGCAAATCGCGCACGACCCGGTCTTCGAGCGACACCGCAGCGCCAGGACGCACGACCAGGAGCCGCGCGGCATCGCGGGGTGACGCGGGCCGGAGCGCGATCCGATCCTCCGGTAACGCGAAATCGAACAGGTCGGTCCGCATGCTCGCCCGCACCGCCGCGCCGGCGCTCATCGCCGGTCTTTGACGGCTTCCTTCGTCAGACCGTCCGCAGGGCCCGTTCGCTGCCAAGCATCCGGCGATCTCAGGATTCGGCGTCAGCCGCCACCTGCACCTTGACGATGCGATCGGGATTGCTCGGCGGTTCACCGCGCTTGAGCTTGTCGACAACGTCCATGCCGCTGACGACCTCGCCGACGACCGTGTACTGGCCGTTGAGGAATGCACCGTCGTCGAACATGATGAAGAACTGGCTGTTCGCCGAATTCGGATTGCTGGCGCGCGCCATGCCGACAATGCCGCGGGTGAACGGCACGTCCGAAAACTCGGCCTTCAGGTCCGGGTGTTCCGAAC
Source organism: uncultured Alphaproteobacteria bacterium (assembly GCA_963850245.1). Classification (GTDB taxonomy): domain Bacteria; phylum Pseudomonadota; class Alphaproteobacteria; order Rhizobiales; family Xanthobacteraceae; genus BOG-931. The sequence goes on from CAWKLA010000016.1 coordinate 79,336, forward strand.
CGCCAGTGCCGTTGCCGTGCTCTCCGTCGCCGGTCTGCGCCATGAAGCCTTCGATGACACGGTGGAACGGCACGTCATCGTAGAACTGTTCGCGCGTGAGCAGCTTCATGCGTTCGGCATGACCGGGCGCCACGTCGGGTCGCAGTGCGATGACGATCTCTCCGCGCGTCGTTTCGATGATGAGTGCATTCTCCGGATCGACTTCGGTGGGCTTTGCGGAAGCTTTGCTTGATTTGGACACTGTGGAACTCTCTCTTGTCGGATCGGCAACGCATTATTGCACGATCGTGGCTTTCTTGATGTAGTCGAGCAAGCCGAAACGCTGCGCCAGATAGGCGTTGCCTTCGGACTGAATCTTCCCCTGATCCGGTCCCAGTCCCTGCGGCGCGCCTTCGCCGTAACCGTTATACAGGGAGTCCACGACTTTCATCCCGGACACGACCTGCCCGAACGGCGCGAAGCCCTGGCTGTCGAGATTGTGGTTGTCGCCGAAGTTGATGAAGACCTGCGTCGTGCGGGTATTGGGACCGGCGGTCGCGAACGTGACGAACGTTCGCTTGTTGCTGATGCGGACCGGATCGTCCTTGATGCGCGACTCCCGCCACACGGCGGAAATCTTCGGATCGCCGTGGATGCCGAACTGCACCATGAAGCCTTCGACCACCCGGAAGAACCGCGCGTCGTCGAAAAAGCCGTTCTTGACGAGATTGTAGAAGCGATCGGCGCCGTTGGGCGCCCAGTCGCGATGCACCTCGATGACGAACGAGCCTTTGCTGGTGTCGAAATTGACCCGGTAGGTCGGCGGTGCCTGTTCCTTCAACGCCGAGGGGTTCGAGAGACCCTGGCTCCAGCATTGCGAAACGCTCGCGAGTACGAACAGAAGTGCGAGAAAGCGAGTCATGTCATCTCCCGGATTGGGCCTCCTCAAGCCTTCGCGAATTTCTTCCTCAGGCGCGCAGCAATCTGGGGAGGCACGAAGGCGGAAACATCGCCGCCCATGCTGGCTATTTGTCGCACCAGGGTGGCGGTGATCGGGCGGACCTCGGGGGAAGCCGGCAAAAACACGGTCTGCACCGACGGTGCCATGGCAGCATTCATCCCGGCCATCTGCATTTCATAATCGAAGTCCGCGGCGTCGCGGACGCCCCGGATCAGGATCGTTGCTCCTGCGCGCTGCGCCGCCGAAACGACGAGATCGCCGAACGTCTCGCAGACGATCTCGCAACCAGCGCTGCGTCCGAGCGGGCCGCAAATCTCCTCGAGCATTGCGACGCGTTCCTCGGCCGAAAACAGCGGCGCCTTCCCGGGATGGATTCCGACGGCCAGCACCAGCCGGTCGGCGAGCCCCACGGCGCTCCGCACCACGTCGAGATGGCCATTGGTGATCGGGTCGAACGACCCGGCAAAGAGCGCAACGCGAGGCATGCGTGGGGTCTAGCCTGCGCTCGATCCAATCGCAAGACGAAGCAATCGAGCCAGCCCACCCATCCGCGCGGGTTTGCGCGCAAAACGCCCGGAAGCCGCGCGGGCCGGAAGCCTCAGCTTCCGCGGAGGAAATCCCTTTTGATGCGCATGCCTTCCAGAATGTCGGTATCGACGGGAATGATTTTCCGCCCGCTCGCGTCCTCGGCGTTGGTCACTTTCACCGCAACGTCGGCGTCGTATGAGCCCTCCAGCAGTTTTGCGGTCTGCGGGCTGAACAGCCGTGGCGCGACGGTTATCGGCACCGCGACGCCGGGCAGCAATCCGCGCTCGAATTTGTAGCTGAGGCCGCCGGTCAACCATTTGCCGGGCTGGCTGTGGACCGTCAGCACGCCGCTGACAAAAATGCGCGAGATGACGGTCTTGCTGCCGTTATAGAGTGAAAATTCGATGGTCGGCAGATGGCTGCGCCGATCCCAGTAATATCTCGGATGATCGACCGTGACCGCCGTCAGCGACCTGTAGGCGTCCGCCGATCGCGCATCGCTGCGGGAAATTTCGCTGTCGAGATCGGAGGCGACGCGCCGTATCACTTGCGGGCCGCTCAGACCGCCGATGACCGGCCGGACCCGGTCGAGATAGCGCATCTGATCGGAGACCGTAGCGAGCGTCACGAGATCGTTGAGCTGCTTGGGGGTAGCGGACTCCAGTGCGTTGCTCTGGGCGGTATTGCCGAGCGCCAAAGTCATCAACGCGATCTGCAGTCGCCGCTGATCCTCGGCGCTGAGCTTCGCGGTGATTTCACCGAGGCTCGTCTGATACGCGGCAGGACTGGACGCATCGAACGTCGGATCGTGATCGCACGCGGCCAGTACGAGGCATGCCAGCAGGGCGAGATGTGATGTTCGCATGACGGTCACGCGGTCCGCGGCCGGGGTTCGTCCTCCGCCGGCGCCTGACCGGTGCCTTAGCGGGTGAAGATCAAGAAATGGTTGTGCGATTGGTACAAACATTCCCGATGCTTAATGGGCCGTAGGCCCCGGCCCTTCGCAACCCCGCCTCCCGGCTGCGTTGTGGGTCTAGCGGCCCCTCCGTGATCGCGGTAAAGCGTAAAGCGGTTGTGGGGACCGCGATAACGGAAGCTTGCTCAGTGATTTGCCTGATCGACAACTATGACAGTTTCACCTTCAACCTGGTTCACTATCTCGGTGAACTGGGTGCGGAAGTGCGCGTGCACCGCAACGACAAGGTCACAAGCCGTGAAATTGCCGCCTCGGAGCCGGAAGCCATCGTGCTGTCGCCCGGACCCTGCACGCCCAGGGAGGCAGGCATTTGCCTCGATCTGATCGCCGCAGTCGCGGGCAAGATCCCGATCCTCGGCGTCTGCCTCGGCCATCAGGCCATCGGGGACGCCTTCGGCGGCAAGGTTGTGCGGGCGCCGACGCCGGTGCACGGCAAGCTGTCGGTGATCCGCCACGAAGGCGCCGGCATTTTCCGCGGCATCAACGCGCCGTTCGAGGCAACGCGCTACCACTCGCTCGTGGTCGATCGCGCAAGCCTACCCGACGATCTCGTTGTCACCGCCGACACCGAGGACGGTCTCATCATGGGGCTGGCACACCAGAGCCTTCCCGTGCATGGGGTGCAATTTCATCCGGAGAGCATCGCCTCCGAACATGGCCATCTGATGCTGCGAAACTTTCTCGACATCACCGCATCCTGGAACGCGTCGAGCGGACGGCGGGCTGCCGCGCCGCAAAAGCTGCGCGCCAACGTCCATTGAGAGCCTGATCGTGACCGACGCATTCAAGGGGCTGCTTGCCAAAACCGCGACTGGCGCCGCGCTCACGCGCGAGGAAGCCTCGACGGCGTTCGAACAGATGATGTCGGGCGAGGCCACGCCCTCGCAAATGGGCGCGTTGCTCATGGCGCTGCGCGTGCGCGGCGAGACGGTCGATGAAATCACCGGCGCGGTATCCACGATGCGCGCCAAGATGCTGCGCGTCGCCGCACCGCCGAACGCGGTTGACGTTGTCGGCACCGGTGGCGACGCCTCCGGCTCGTTCAACATCTCGACCTGCGCGGCGCTGATCGTCGCGGGCGCCGGCGTGCCGGTGGCCAAGCACGGCAATCGGGCGCTGTCGTCGCGGTCCGGAGCCGCGGATGTGCTCACGGCGCTCGGCGTCAACATCAACCTGACGCCCGAGGCGATCGGACACTGCATCGCCGAAGCCGGCATCGGCTTCATGTTCGCGCCGGCGCATCATCCCGCGATGAAGAATGTCGCGGCGACCCGCGTGGAACTCGGCACCCGCACGATTTTCAACCTGCTCGGCCCGTTGTCCAACCCCGCCGGCGTGCGGCGGCAAATGATCGGCGTGTTCTCCCGGCAATGGACACAGCCGCTGGCGCAGGTGCTGAAGAATCTTGGCGCCGAGCGCGCCTGGGTCGTACACGGCTCCGATGGGCTCGACGAGATCACGACGTCCGGTCCGACCAGCGTCGCGTCGCTCGAGGACGGCCACGTGACGACTTTCGAGATTTCGCCGGAGGAAGTCGGTCTTCGTAAGGTCAAGCCGGAGGCATTGCGCGGCGGTGACGCCGAGACCAACGCCAAGGCGGTGCTGGACGTACTCGAAGGCAAACCGTCGGCCTTCCGCGACGTGGCGCTGATCAATGCCGCCGCTGCGCTGGTCGTCGCCGGCAAGGCCAAAGACCTCAAGGACGGACTTCATGCCGCCGCCCACTCGGTCGATTCAGGCGAAGCCGAGGGTCGGCTCGATCGCCTGATCGCGGTTTCAAACAATGTCTGACATTCTCGCCGATATCGGCGCCTACAAGCGTGAGGAAATCGCGGCGGCCAAGCGCCGGCTACCGCTCGACCGGCTCGAGCGCGAAGCCGCCGCCGCGACCGCCCCGCGCGGTTTCCTCGCGGCGATCGAACGCCACCTCGCCGCCGGCCGCTACGCGCTCATCGCCGAGATCAAAAAGGCCAGTCCCTCGCGCGGGCTGATCCGCGAAAAGTTCGATCCGCCGGCGCTCGCGGCGGCTTATGAACAAGGCGGCGCAACCTGCCTGTCGGTGCTGACCGACGCGCCATCGTTTCAGGGCGCGCTCGATCATTTGGGCGCCGCGCGGGGGGCGTGCACACTGCCGGTGCTGCGCAAGGATTTCATGTACGACCCCTACCAGGTGACGGAAGCACGCGCCGCGGGCGCCGACTGCATTCTCATCATCATGGCCGCGGTCGAGGACAGCGCCGCCGCCGAGCTTGAGGCGTCGGCGTTTGCGTTGGGCATGGACGTTCTCGTCGAGGTCCACGACGAAGCGGAACTTGCGCGGGCGCTCCGGCTCAAGTCGCGGCTTATCGGCATCAACAACCGAAACCTCAAGACCTTCGAGACGACGCTGTCGACATCCGAACGGCTGGCGGGATTGGTCCCGCCCGGCCGTGTCCTTGTCGGCGAGAGCGGAATATTCGCGCCCGACGATCTCGCCCGGCTCGCCAAGGTCGGAATTTCGACATTCCTCGTCGGTGAAAGCCTGATGCGGCAGAACGACGTCGCGGCGGCGACGCGCACGCTCCTTGCCCGCGGTCCCGCGCTCGCTCCCGCCCGGTGAATTGTGGCGTCGCGGAAAAAACTCAGCCATCTCGGCGTACGCGGCGAAGCCCGCATGGTCGACGTCTCGCCGAAGCCCGTCACCGAGCGGGAGGCGGTAGCCGAAGGGCGCGTGCTGATGCAGCGCGCCACACTCGACATCGTGCGCAAAGGCGACGCGAAAAAGGGCGACGTGCTCGGCACCGCCCGCATCGCCGGCATCATGGCGGCGAAGCGCACGCACGACTTGATTCCACTCTGCCATCCGCTGGCGATCTCACAGGTCGAGGTCGATCTCACGCCCGACGCGAAATTGCCGGGCATCGAAGTGCGGGCGCGGGTGAAAGTTGCCGGAAAAACCGGCGTCGAGATGGAAGCGCTGACCGCCGTCGCCGTTGCCTGCCTTACGGTTTACGACATGGTGAAGGCGGTTGATCGCGGCATGCGCATCGAAGGCATCAGGCTGATCGAGAAAAGCGGCGGCCGCAGCGGCCACTATCGCGCGGAGGAATAGATCGTGAGGGCGTTGCTGTCGGTCGCTGACGCGCTGCGACCGCGTGCTCGAACACGCCGCGCCTTTGCCCGCCGAAGAGGTGCCGCTGTCCGAGGCCGCCGGTCTGGTTCTCGCCTATCCGCTCAAGGCGCTGCGCACCCAGCCGCCGGCCGACCTTTCGGCGATGGACGGCTATGCGGTGCGCGCCAGCGATGTCGCCGAGCCTCCGGTGCGCCTGAAGATCATCGGCGAGGTCGCGGCCGGCAGGCCGTTCGGCCGGACGGTCGGACCGGGCGAGGCGGCGCGCATCTTCACCGGCGGCGTGATGCCTGACGGCACCGACGCCATCATCATCCAGGAACACACCAAACGCGACGGCGATGTCGTCGAGGTGGCGAAGCCATCGGCGAAAGGCCGCCACATTCGCACCAAGGGGCTCGACTTCACGGCCGGCGAGACGCTCATTGCCGAGGGCCATCGGCTTACCGCCCGCGATCTCGCGCTCGCCGCCGGCATGAATCATCCGCTGGTGCCCGTGCACCGGCGACCGAAGGTCGCGATGTTTGCCACCGGCGACGAACTGATGCCGCCCGGCGCGCAGCTCGGTCCCGGCCAGATCGTTTCATCCAACAATTACGCCATCGGCGCGCTCGCTCGCGCCGAAGGCGCCAACGTGGAAGACCTCGGCATCGTCGGCGACCGGCTCGACGACACCGTCGCCGCCGTGCGGCGCGCTAGGCAAGGCGGCGCGGACATTCTCATCACATCGGGCGGCGCTTCGGTCGGCGAATACGATCTCGTGCAAAAGGCGTTCACCGCCGAGGGAATGGAATTGTCGTTCTGGAGATTGGCGCTGCGGCCCGGCCGCCCGCTGATGTACGGCCGGCTTGGCGCCATGCACGTGCTCGGCGTCCCCGGAAATCCGGTCTCGGCCTTCGTTTGCGGATTTCTGTTTTTGGTCCCGCTGATCCGCTGTCTCGCCGGACGAACCGATCTGAAGCGCCCGATCGACGAAGCGGTACTCGGTTGCGACCTCCCCGAAAACGACGAGCGTGCCGACTATCTGCGCGCGACGCTGACCGAGGGAACGCAAGGACCGGTGGCGACCCCCTTCCCGGTCCAGGACAGCTCGATGATGGCACCGCTGGCGAAAGCCGGCTGCATGGTGATCCGGGAACCCTTCGCACCGGCGGCGAAGGCCGGCAGCCGCTGTTCAATCCTTAAGTTCGAGCGTTAAGCGGGTGTTTTGCGCGATCCCGGTTTTCTTCACCTCAAATTAAAAGGTTGCGGAACACATATGGAACGGATAGTGTCCGTTCATGATTTGTTTCAGCCGCCGGGACGACCAAATGGGGAAACGTCGATGCTGACGCGCAAGCAAGCTGAGCTCCTCCGCTTTATCCATGAGCGCCTCAAGGAGGCAGGAGTTCCGCCGTCCTTCGACGAGATGAAGGATGCGCTCGACTTGCGATCCAAGTCGGGCATCCACCGGCTCATCACGGCCTTGGAGGAACGCGGTTTCATCCGCCGGCTGCCCAACCGCGCCCGCGCTATCGAGGTGATCAAGCTGCCGGAATCGGTGGCCCACGGTATGGCGGTGAATCGCACCCGCGGTTTCACGCCGAGCGTCATCGAGGGCAATCTTGGGCGCGTGCGGGCCGGCTCCGAGGAAGAAGGCGGACGTCCGGTGGCCGTTCCGGTGATGGGCCGCATCGCCGCCGGCACGCCGATCGAAGCGATCCAGACGCGCAGCCACACCATCAACATGCCGTCCGATCTTCTGACATCGGGCGAGCATTTCGCACTCGAAGTGCGCGGCAATTCGATGATCGAGGCCGGGATTCTCGACGGCGACGTGGCGCTGATCAAACGCAGCGACGCGGCGGACACCGGCGATATCGTCGTCGCGCTCATCGACGACGAGGAAGCCACCCTCAAGCGCTTCCGCCGGCGCGGCGCGTCGATCGCGCTTGAACCGGCCAATACCGCGTACGAGGTCCGTATTCTGCCGCCCAACCGCGTTCGCATTCAGGGCAAGCTGGTCGGCCTTTTCCGCCGCTACTGATTTTCTCGGTCGCAGGCTTTTCTCAATCGTCTGCCTGGAGATCCTGCGGCGACGGCGTCGCATCGCGCGGTTGCGCGGGGACGTTGGGATGCGGGTCGATCGCGGTATTGGAATTGGCGGCGCGCGGCGATCGTGGCGCCCAGGGCCGGTCGAAGTTCGGCGGTCGCGCCAACTCGATCACGAAGCCCGGACCGTCCCGACGCAACGCCAATGCTCCCCGCTCGTGCCACAGGCTGCGGCCGATCACCGTCGCGGTGCAGTCGGGCGGCTCGTCTCGCGTGGAAATGATCACTGCCGCGCGGCGGCAATCCTCCTCGAACGCGTCAGGCGCCACTACATGGGACACCAGTCGCCCATCGCCAAGCTTGCCGATGCAGGCCGACGGATCGCAGACGATGCCCTCGCCAAGCCCGCGATCGGTGGCGTCCCTGCCGTCGGCATCGGCGGCGAGCCATTCCCGGATGGCGAAAGTATCGCCGCCGGTGTGATGGAAGGCGAGCTTGCCGTCACGGCCCCGCACCGCGAACGTACGTCCGTCGGCGGCGACAAGAATGTCCGGCACCGGCGTGCGAGCCGCGAGCACGATTGCGATGGCGATAAAAGCCGCTCCGCTCCAGCGCAGCGGCGTTTTGAGCAGCCCGATGAGAAGCAGCCCGACCGTCGCCAGCAACAGCGGTGCGGTACCGAATGAGGTCACGCGGCCGAACGCCCCGGGAAGGCTCGCGACCCAAAGCGCAACGGCGTCCATCCACGCAATGCCGTACCCCATCTGCCGCCAGAATTCGGCGTCGAAGCCGAACGGCATGGCAAGTACACCGAGGATGCCCATTGGCATCACCCAGGCGGAGACGATCGGCATGGCGAGGAGGTTGGCGAGCACGCCATAAGGCGCAATGCGGTGGAAGTGGTACGCAGCATACGGCGTGGTGGCGAGGCCCGCGACCAGGGACGCGAGCACGAGGCCGATGATCTCGTTGACCCCCCACAGCGCCGCCCGCGCACCCAGCGAGGAATCCTTTTCCGGCCGCGCCAGCGGCAGGCCGTGCGCATACACGGCAACGAGCGCCAACGTCGCCGCAAACGACATCTGAAAGCTCGGATGCACGACCGCTTGCGGCGCAAACAGGAGAACCACCAGGGCGGCGATCGTGACCGAGCGCAGCGTAAGCACCGGCCGGTCGAGCATCACGGCGACGAGTACGATCGCTATCATCACAAACGACCTTTGCGTCGCTACTTCGGCGCCGGAAAGGACCAGATAGAAAGCCGTCACCAGAAGCGCGGCGAACGCCGCCCATTTCTTGATCGGCATCCGGTCGGCGAGACCGGAGATCAACGCCAGCAGCGCGCGGACGATGAAGAACACGACGCCAGCGACGACGGCCATGTGGTAGCCGGAGATCGAAAGAACATGTCCGATGCCGGACACGAACATCGCGTCGTAGACATGCGGCGTGATCGCGTCGCGCTTGCCGGTAATGAGCGCCGACGCGATCGATCCGACGTCGCCCGGCAGGACCGAGCGGATGCGCCGGTCGATGGTGTCGCGAAGCCCCTGGATGAAGGCGTTGGCGCGCATGGGCACGCTCGCCGCGGCGGGCGGCGTGACGACCTTGATGGCGCCGTGCACGAAACCCGACGCGCCGATACGCTGGAAATAAAGATCGCGGGCGAAGTCGTAGCTTCCCGGCCGCAACGGCGGCAACGGCGGATTGAGTTGCGCTTTCACCTCGACGAAGGCACCGGCGGGCGGTGCCGTCCCGCGGCGCACGGACAGCCGGACACGCTCCGGTTTCTCGACGATCCGGCTACCCTCGATCCGGTCGACGCGGAGCACGAAGCGGTCGGTCTTTTGGCTCTCCTCGCGCAACTCGACAAAGCCGGTCAACGACACGCCGTAAGCCGGATAGCGCAGCAGTGGATGGGCGATCAGCTCCGTCTTGAGCGTCGCGACGGCAAAGCCGGCGCATATCGCAAACAGGCCGAGCGCAACAACGAAAGCCACGGCCCGGCGCCGCAACAGCGCGGCCGCGACCGCCGCGGCGACGGCCAAAGCCGACGCCGCCCACCAAGCCGGTTCGGTATCGGCTGAAAAATAGATGACGATCCCGGTGCCGAAGGCGACCGCAAACCACGGCAATAGCCGGCCGGCTCCGACCTCAACCGTCGCCCATTCGCGGATACGCGCCGGCACGACGAACCGGGCCGCCGGCGCAAGCTCGCCCCAAGCGCGCCGCCCTGGCCCGACCGGCCAGGTTCTGGCGCCGGCGCGCGCTCGCCTCTGCGGGTTGCCCTCGTCCGCCACCGCGCGTTTCCCACCCGTCGCGCACAATACCAGCGATCATGCTACAGGCGCGGGGACGGCGTGGCGAGCGCGGTCGCGCTGAGGTTCTCAGCCGCTTGCTGAAACTTTCGCCCAGGTATCGCGCAAGCCGACAGTGCGGTTGAAGACGATCCGGCCGGGCTTTAAATCCCGGTCGCGGCAAAAATAGCCCTGGCGTTCGAACTGAACCGGATCGTCGGAGTCTTGTGCCGCCAGCGCCGGCTCGAGCCGCGCGTCGGCGATGATCTCCAGCGATTGCGGATTGAGGTCGGCGGCAAAAACGGAGGCATCCGGATCGGGGCGTGAGAACAACGGATTATAGAGCCGCACCTCGGCGGGCACCGCATCAGCTGCCGGCAACCCAATGCATGGTCGCCTTGACCTTGCGCCCGTCCGGAGCGTTGCCGCCCTTGGTCGCCGGATCGTAGGTGCAGCGCAGTTCGACCACCTCGCCTGCCGGATTTTTCACGACCTCGCGGCAGGTGATGAAATACGCGTAGCGCAACCGCACCTCGGCGCCCGGCGACAGACGGAAGAATTTCTTCGGCGGATTTTCCATGAAATCGTCGCGCTCGATGAAGAGCTCGCGGCCAAAGCGAATGCGCCGGGTGCCCGCACTCGCGTCGTCGGGGTGATTGACCGCCTCGATCTCCTCGCTCTCGCCCTCAGGATAATTCTCGATGACGACCTTGAGCGGCCGCAACACCGCCATGCGCCGCTGCGCCGTCTTGTTGAGATGCTCGCGAATGGAAAATTCGAGCATGCCGACATCGACGACGCTGTTGGCCTTGGCGACGCCGATCCGCTTGACGAAATCGCGGATCGCGGCCGGCGGCACGCCGCGGCGGCGAAACCCGGCGAGCGTCGGCATGCGCGGATCGTCCCAGCCGTTGACGTGGCCACCGCGCACCAACTCGGTCAGCACGCGCTTGGAAAGCACCGTGTAGGTCAGGTTGAGGCGCGCGAACTCGTACTGGTGCGGATGCGACGGCACCGGCAGGTTCTGCAGGCACCAGTCGTAGAGCGGGCGATGGTCCTCGAACTCGAGCGTGCAGAGCGAGTGGGTGACGCCCTCGATGGCGTCGGATTGCCCGTGGGCGAAATCGTAGCTCGGGTATATGCACCAGGTTTTGCCGGTACGCGGATGCTCGGCGTGCAGGATGCGATAGAGCACCGGGTCGCGCAGGTTGATATTGCCCGACGACATGTCGATCCTGGCGCGCAGCACGCGCGCGCCGTTGGGAAATTCGCCGGCGCGCATGCGGCGGAACAGGTCGAGATTCTCGTCTACGCCACGGCTGCGAAACGGACTGTCGATCCCGCCCTCCGTCAACGTGCCGCGGGTGAGCCGTATTTCCTCCTGGGTCTGGTCGTCGACATAGGCTTTGCCTGCCCGGATCAGGTGTTCGGCCCATTCGTAAAGGCGTTCGAAATAGTCGGAGGCATGATAAAGGTGCCTGCCCCAATCGAAGCCGAGCCAGCGCACGTCGCGCTCGATGGCGTCGATATATTCCTGCTCTTCCCGGGTCGGATTGGTATCGTCGAAACGCAGATTGCAATGGCCGCCGAATTCCTCGGCAACGCCGAAATTCAGGCAGATCGACTTGGCGTGGCCGATATGAAGATAGCCGTTCGGCTCCGGAGGAAAGCGGGTGACGATGGTCTTGTGACGGCCGGCCGCCAGATCCGCGCGGACGATGTCACGGATAAAATCCTGTCCCGCTTCCCGTACCGCCGGTTCGGTAACCGCCATGACTCTTTTGCTTCCATAATGCCGCGACGCGCTGTGCGGCGCGCCCGGATTGGACAAAATGGCAGGCGCGGTCAAGTCGGCCTCCATTGTCCCCTCGCGGGAGAGGCTGACAGGTGCCTTGGCACCCTCTGCCGCAGCCGAAGAGTGTTATCGCGTTAACGCCCGCTGTGTTACACGAACGCCCGCCCGCGAGGACCAAGCCGAGAATGACTGTCGTCACCCGTTTTGCCCCTTCGCCGACCGGCTTTCTGCATATCGGCGGCGCGCGCACGGCGCTTTTCAACTGGCTTTACGCGCGCGGCCGTGGCGGCAAGATGCTGCTGCGGATCGAGGACACCGATCGCGAGCGCTCCACGCAGGCCGCCATCGACGCCATCCTCGATGGGCTCGGCTGGCTGGGAATAAACTGGGACGGCGACGCCATCTATCAGTTCTCGCGTTCGGCGCGGCATCGGGAAGTCGCCGAAACGCTTCTCGCCGCGGGCCACGCCTATCGCTGCTACGCGACCCAGGACGAGCTCGCGCAAATGCGGGAGGCGGCAAGGCGCGAAGGACGCGCCAAGACTCTATGACGGGCGCTGGCGCGACCGCGATCCGGCGGAAGCGCCCCCCGACGTCAAGCCGACGATCCGCCTGAAGGCGCCGCTGACCGGGGAAACCGTCATCGAGGACCAGGTCCAGGGCCGCGTGGTCTGGCAGAACGAGAATCTCGACGATCTCGTTCTGCTGCGCTCGGACGGAACGCCGACCTACATGCTGGCCGTCGTGGTCGACGATCACGATATGGCGGTGACCCACATCATCCGCGGCGACGATCATCTGACCAACGCCGCGCGGCAAAAACAGATCTACGACGCACTCGGCTGGCCGGTGCCCGTGATGGCGCATATTCCGCTGATCCACGGCCCCGACGGCTCCAAACTCTCCAAGCGTCACGGCGCGCTCGGCGTCGACGCCTACCGGGCGCTGGGCTACCTGCCGGCCGCTCTGCGCAACTATCTCGTTCGGCTTGGCTGGAGCCACGGCGATCAGGAGATATTCTCCACCGAGGAAATGATCGCCGCGTTCGATCTGCCGCAGATCGGCCGCTCGCCGGCGCGGTTCGATTTCGCCAAGCTGGAAAGCCTCAACGGCCATTATATTCGCAACAGCGCCGATGCGGCGCTCCTGCACGCTGTCGAGCAGCTCCTGCCGCACATCGCCAGCGGCGACGCGATTGCCGCCAGGATGACGCCCCGGCTGCGGGAGCAGTGGCTGGCGTCCATGCCGAGCCTGAAGGAGCGCGCCAAGACGCTCATCGATCTCATTGACGGCGCACATTTTTTGCTGGCCGATCGGCCGCTTGCTTTGGACGACAAGGCAGCCGTTCTGCTGACGCCGGAGGCGAAGACGCTGCTGCACGAGGTCGGCGTCGAACTGGCGCAGGTCGACCCGTGGACTGCCGAAGCGACCGAACAAACGGTCCGCGCCTTCGCCGAGCGCCGCGGCGCCAAGCTCGGCGCGGTGGCGCAGCCGCTGCGCGCGGCGCTCACCGGCCGCACCACGTCGCCGGGAATTCTTCGAAGTCCTGATCGTGCTCGGCAAAGCCGAGAGCCTTGCGCGCATCGCCGATCAGGCCAGACGCGAAGGCGGTATTCCGCCCGCGGCCTGATCGGGCGAACGATCCAGCGGCTCGTTTGTTCCCAATTCTGGCGCTCCCAAATCTGGCGGTCCCAAGTCTTCCGTTGTCGGGTCTGCGACAGTTTCCTGATACGACGCCATGCGGGCTGGCGCGGCCGCCGGCCGCCGCCTATTTTCTTGCAGTGCACACTGCGTTGCGCTACGCCAGCGGGGCCGGAACACTGCAGTGCCGCAAGGATTTCTTTAGCCCCAAGGCCGCATGTATCGCCCTGTTGCGGCTGTCACACATTGAGGTGCGCTCATGGATGCGAAGACCGGCACCACCAACACGAAGTCGGGCAAGCTGACACTCGGCGACAAGAGCTGGTCGTTCCCGCTCTACGAGGGAACCATCGGCCCCGAGGTGATGGACGTCAGCAAACTTTACAGCCAGACCGGCATCTTCACCTACGATCCGGGCTTTACCTCGACAGCCAGCTGCGAATCCAAGATCACCTACATCGACGGCGACAAGGGCATTCTGCTCTACCGCGGCTATCCGATCGAAGATCTGGCCGAGCACGGCGACTTCCTCGAGACCTGCTATCTGCTCCTCTACGGGGAACTGCCGACCGCCGCCCAAAAGGAAAATTTCGACGACCGCGTGGTCCATCACACGATGATTCACGAGCAGATGAGCCGGTTTTTCCAGGGGTTCCGCCGCGACGCGCATCCAATGGCGGTGATGGTGGGCTGTGTCGGCGCCTTGTCGGCGTTCTATCACGACTCCACCGACATCACCGATCCGACCCAGCGCATGATCGCTTCAATCCGCATGATCGCAAAAATGCCGACGCTTGCCGCGATGGCGTACAAATATTCGATCGGCCAGCCGTTCGTGTATCCGAAGAACGACCTGGACTACGCGTCGAATTTCCTGCGCATGTGCTTTGCGGTGCCGTGCGAGGAGTTCCACGCCAATCCCGTGGTTGCCCGCGCCATGGACCGCATTTTCACGCTGCACGCCGATCACGAACAGAACGCGTCGACATCGACGGTGCGGCTCGCGGGTTCGACGGGCGCCAATCCTTTCGCCTGCATCGCCGCCGGCATCGCCTGCCTGTGGGGCCCGGCGCATGGCGGCGCCAACGAGGCTGCGCTCAAGATGCTGGGCGAGATCGGCACGGTCGATCGCATTCCTGAATTCGTCAAGCGCGCCAAGGATCCCGACAATTCTTTCCGCCTGATGGGCTTCGGCCATCGCGTCTACAAGAACTACGATCCCCGCGCCAAGATCATGCAGAAGACCTGCCATGAGGTGCTCAACGAGCTCGGCGTGGACGATCCGCTGTTCGACGTCGCCCGGGAACTCGAGCGGATCGCGCTGCACGACGAATACTTCATCGAGAAGCGGCTCTATCCGAACGTGGACTTCTATTCGGGCATCACGCTGCGGGCGATGGGCTTCCCCACGGCCATGTTCACGGTGCTTTTCGCGCTGGCGCGCACCGTCGGCTGGATCGCGCAGTGGAAGGAAATGATCGAGGACCCGCACCAGAAGCTCGGGCGTCCGCGCCAGCTCTATACCGGCTCGCCGCTGCGCGAATATCAACCGATCTCGCGCCGGAAGTAGAAACTCTCCGGCCGTTATTGCGGGGCGTGACCCGGCGCTCCTCACCGTCGCATTGATGATGCTTGGCTAGAAGTGGCTGTAGGACGCCTGGGCAAACGCCAGCGCTTTGCCGTCGTGCCTGAAGTCGGCGCCCTCTCCTTCGCGCACTTCGCCGATCTCGGTGACGGAAACGCCGGCGATCTTGGACGCGGCGTGGAACGCCGCGAGTTTTTCCGGCGCTACAGTCAAAACGATTTCGTAATCGTCGCCGCCGGTCAGCACGGTCTCGATCAGCGCCGGATCGGCGGCGAGCGCGCCACGCGCCGCCGTCGAAAGCGGCACGCGCGAAACATCGATGTCCGCCGCCACCGACGACGCCCGGCACAGCTTGGCGACATCGCCGGCAAGACCGTCCGAAACGTCCATCGCAGCGGTCGCGTGGTCGAGCACCGCCTGCGCCAGCGCATTGCGCGGCTGCGGCAGCAAATATCGCAGTTCAAGCTGCGCCGTCATGGCTTCGTTGAGACGCCAGCTTCTGGCGAGACCGCGATCGCGCCGCAGCCTCACGCCCAACGCCGCATCGCCGATGGTGCCGGTCACGATGATGCGGTCGCCTGGTCGGGCGGTCGAGCGCCGGACGATCCGGCCGTGCGGCACCGTGCCGAACGCGGTTATCGAAACCGACAACGGGCCGGGCGTGTGATCGGTGTCGCCACCATAGAGCGGACAGCCATAATGCATCGCGTCCTCGCCAAGCGCTTTGGCGAACGCCGCGACAAAAGCATCGTCTGTTTCAGCCGGCAGCGCGATCGAGAGCAGAAATCCCATCGGCTCGGCGCCCTTCGCGGCGAGATCGGACAGGTTCATGCGCAGCGCCTTGCGGGAAATGTGCTCCGGCGAATCGTCGGGGAAAAAGTGCACGCCGGCGATGACGCCGTCGGTCGTCAGCACCAGATCGCATCCCGGCGGCGGCACGACCACGGCGGCATCGTCGACGAGGCCAAACGCACCCGGTACGGTGGCGAGAGGCCGGAAATGGCGGGCGATCAAGCGATCTTCGGCTGATTCCGTTGAGTGGGTCATCGCCTGCTTCGGTGACAGATTGTGCTAATTGTTTATCAGCGCAGGTCTTGCGAGGAAATGCCGTGGAACCGTTCGACCTTTATTCGCCTTTGATCGATGCCGACCCTTTTCCCTATTACGCAGAGCTTCGCGAGAAATACCCCTGCTATTGGAGCGAGGGCGCGCAGCTTTGGATCCTGTCGCGCTACGACGATATCGTCGAGGCCTCGCGCGACTGGCAGACCTATTCGTCGTCGGCCGGCAACATGATCGACGAGTTGCCCGGCCGCGCCGGCGCGACGCTCGGAACAACCGATCCGCCGCGTCACGATCGCTTGCGGGCGCTCAGCCAGGCGGCGTTTCTCAAGCGGAATCTCGACCGCATGGTCGAACCGACCTTGGAAATCGCCGATCGCTCGCTTGGCCGCATCGTCGAGCAGGACACCTTCGAGTTCATCAACGATTTCTCCAGCCAGATCACCGTCGGCCTGCTGTTCCGTACCATGGGCCTGCCGGATCGCGACCACGCCGAAATCAGACGTAAAGTGATTCTCGCGGTCTCGACCGACAAAGCCGCCAAGGGGCGAACGCCGGAGCACATCGCCGCCTTCCAGGATTTGAGCGATTTCCTCACCGCCGAAGTTGCGACGCGGCGGGCCAATCCGACCGACGACCTGATCACGCACCTAGCCCAGGCCGAGATCGACGGCGACAAGCTTTCCGAGCGCGAGGTGGTGCTGACCACGGCGACCTTCGTCATGGCCGGCGTGGAATCGCTGTCGAGCTTCATGAGCGTGTTCGCGCTCAATCTTCACGATTATCCCGACGCCCGGCGGCGTGTCGTCGCCGATCCGGCGCTGACCGCGGGGGCAATCGAGGAATCGCTTCGCTACAACACCTCGGCCCAGCGTTTCAAACGCGTCGCCATGCGCGACGTCGAATTGCACGGCAAGACTATCCGCACCGGCGACAAGGTCGCCCTCGCCTTCGGTTCGGCCAATCGCGACCGGCGCAAATTCGCCGACCCCGATCGCTACGACATCGACCGCCGGCCGCTGGGGCATCTCGGCTTCGGCTCGGGCAAGCATTTTTGTCTCGGCGCCCAGATGGCGCGGATGGTGACGGAAATCGCCATGCGCCGCTTCCTCGAACGCGTGCCGGACTATCACCTGACGGTCGACAAAGTCGGCTGGAATTCGTCGTCGAATTTCAGGAGCCCATCCACCCTGCCGTTCGCGCGCGGCTAGGCGCGGACGGCGTCGAATTCATCGGGGCGGAATTCCCGCGCAAGCTGATTGAGCACGGCATTGACCATGCCGGTTTCCTCGCGATCGACAAAAGCCGAAGCAACGTCGACGTATTCCGACATGACGACCTGCGCCGGCACGTCGCTCCGGCACGCCAGTTCGTAGGCACCGGCGCGCATGATCGCGCGCAGCACCGCCTCAACCCGCTTGAGCGGCCAGCCGCGCGTGAGCGCGCTGTCGATCTGCGGATCGAGGCGTCCCTGCTCGCGGACCACGCCGCCGACGATGTCGCGAAAAAACGCCGCCTCCGCCGGGCGGTATTGCGCGCCGTCGACCTCGCCGCCGAGCCAGTGGCTCTCGAACTCCGCCATGATTTCGTTGAGGCCGGAGCCGGCAATATCCATCTGATAGAGCGCCTGAACGGCGGCAAGCCGCGCGGCGCCGCGCTTGTTCGCCTTCCGGGTATCGCTCGCGGCGGGGTGCGCCATGATTTTATTTTGCGGTGAGCTGGCGTTTGAGGCGGATCAGCGCGAGCGCCGCCGAGGCGGCATCACCGCCCTTGTCCTGCTCCTCGACGCGGGCGCGCGCCATGGCCTGACC
Organism: uncultured Alphaproteobacteria bacterium; assembly: GCA_963850245.1. Classification (GTDB taxonomy): domain Bacteria; phylum Pseudomonadota; class Alphaproteobacteria; order Rhizobiales; family Xanthobacteraceae; genus BOG-931. The sequence continues at coordinate 97,111 of CAWKLA010000016.1, forward strand.
GACGGTGTTGACGGTGACGATGCCGTTGCCGATCGGCAGCGCACGGGCGACCGAGAGCTCCATCAGGCCTTGCGCGGAAAGCTGCGAGACGATCTCGAAATGGATAGTGTCGCCGCGGATGACGCAGCCAAGCGCGACGACGCCGTCATACGGACGTTTCCGGGCTTGCGCGGCGTCGATCGCGATGGCGATCGCGGTGGGGATTTCGAGCGAGCCGGGCACGGTGATGCGTTCGACTTCGGCGCCCGCCTCCTTGAGCACCTTCATCGCGCCGGCAAGCAGCAGGTCGGCGATATCGTCATAATAACGCGCCTCGACGATCAGCACCTTGGCGCCGTGGGCGCCATCCTTTTCGCGTTTGGTTCGCCGCGGCCCGGCCATTCCCATTACTCCGGTTCAACCGGAGCATGATCTTCTCCGAAAACCGGTGACCACTTTTCGGGATCATGCTCGGGCGCGGTGGTAGCAAGCGAAGCGCCGGCGAACAAGCGCACTCAATGCGGGTTTGCGGACTCCAGGAGCCGCGCGGCGTAGCGCGCCATCTGGTCGATTTCGAGATTGAGCTGTGCCCGGGCGCTCAAGCCTCCGAACGTCGTGACCTTGAGCGTGTGCGGAATGAGCAGCACCGTGAATGCGTCCCCGGCGACCTCGTTGACCGTCAGCGAAACGCCATCGAGCGCAACCGAGCCCTTCGGCGCAATGAACCGCGACAACGCCGGCGGTACGCGCAGCGTCAGCCGCGCCATGTCGGGCAAGTCCTCGCGCGACACGAGGTCCGCAAGGCCGTCGACGTGACCGCTCACCAGATGCCCGCCGAGTTCGTCACCAAGCCGAAGCGAGCGCTCGAGGTTGAGCTTGGTGCCGCGCCGCCAGGTCCCTGCGGTGGTCACACGCAGCGTCTCTGCAGCCACGTCCACGGCGAAGAAACCTCGACGGTCGCGCTCCCCGCGCTCGACCACGGTAAGGCAGGGTCCTGAGCAGGCGATCGAGGCGCCGATATCGATCGTTGCGGGGTCGTAACCGCAGGCCACGGCCAGCCGTCGCAGTCCATCGGCCCGCTCATCGACTTCAACAACCTCGCCCAAGTCACTGACAATACCCGTAAACACCGCATTCACCTCCGCTCGAACAGGTCGCAAGAATCACCACCGACCGCTTCGCTGCTGATCCACGCCAGACGCGGCGATTGGGTCAACGCCGTAAGCGGCAGGCCGTCGAGCGCGTCGATACCATCGGGGCCGACTTCCTTGGGCGACTGGAAAAGGACAGCCTCGTCGACGAGATCGGCGGCCAGGAAAGCCGCTGCAAGCGTCGGTCCTCCTTCCACCATCAGCCGGGTGATGCCCTTGGCGGCGAGGAAACCGAGTGCATCATTGAGATCGAGCGGATCGCCGCTCTCCGGCGACCGCAATACCTCGACCCCCAGCGCCAGCAGGAGAAACTCGGCCTCCTGCGGCGCCTTCATTCCGGTGACGACCCAAACCGGCGTGTCGTACGCGCCGCGCACGAGGCGCGAGTCCGCCGGCAAGCGCAACATGCTGTCGGCCACGATGCGTACCGGCGAGTATTTCGCCATGCCCGACAGCCGGCAGGTCAGCAACGGATCGTCGGCCAGCGCCGTGCCGATGCCGACCATGATGGCGTCGTTCTGCGCCCGCAGCAGATGGACGCGGTCGCGCACATCGGGCCCGGTGATCGCCAGCGGCTTGCGGCCCGCGGCGCCGGCCTTGCCGTCCGCCGAAATCGCCAGCTTGAGCGTGACGTGCGGTCGGCCGTCACGCATGCGCCGGATATGGCCGGCATGGTCGCGACGCGCCTCCTCGGCACAGAGACCGACCTCGACCGCGATGCCGGCGGCACGCAGCCGCTGGTGACCGTTACCGGCGACCTTTGGATTGGGGTCCTCGATCGCCGAGACGACGCGTGCAACGCCCGCAGCCATGACCGCCTCGGCACAGGGCGGCGACTGCCCGTAGTGCGAGCAAGGCTCGAGCGTGACGTAGAGGGTGGCGCCGCGAGCGGCCGCCCCGGCGCGGCGCAGCGCCTCGACTTCGGCATGCGGCCTGCCGCCGGGCTGTGTCCAGCCGCGGCCGACGATGACGCCGTCTTTCACGACCACTGCGCCGACGGCCGGATTGGGCCAAGTGCGCCCGAGACCGCGCCGGCCGAGCGTCAAGGCGAGCGCCATGAAACGCCGATCCTCGGTCACAGCGCCCACTCGCCGCCCGCCGGCCCCGCTCATTTGCGTGCGATTTCAGCAGCCTCTTCGCCCGACAGCTCCGCCAGCGCCGTTTCGAAATCCTTGGCCTCGCGGAAGTTGCGGTAGACCGAAGCGAAGCGGACATAGGCGACGTCGTCGAGGTCGCGCAGGTAGGCCATCACCGTCTCGCCTATCGTCTCCGACGAAACCTCGCTCTCGCCCTGGCTCTCGAGCTCGCGCACGATCTTCGAGACCATCTGGTCGATGCGCTCGGGCTCGACCGGCCGCTTGCGCACCGCGATCTGCACCGAGCGCAGCAGCTTGTCGCGGTCGAACGGTACCCGCCGGCCGTTGCGTTTGATCACGATCAATTCGCGCAACTGAACCCGCTCGAAGGTCGTGAAGCGGAAATTGCAGGACAGACAAACGCGGCGGCGGCGGATGACCGAGGAATCCTCCGTCGGCCGGGAGTCCTTCACCTGGGTATCGAGGCTTGCACAACTCGGACAGCGCATCGCTTGTCCCTACCCCTCGTAAATCGGAAACCGGCTCACCAACCGCTTGACCTTCTCGCGCACGCTGGCCTCGGCCTGCGCATCCTCTTCGGCGCCCTTCGCCGACAGCGCATCGAGCACCTCGGCGATCATCGCGCCGACTTGCTTGAATTCGGCGATGCCGAAACCGCGCGTCGTGCCGGCCGGCGAGCCAAGCCGAATGCCAGACGTGACGAACGGCTTCTCCGGATCGAATGGGATGCCGTTCTTGTTGCAGGTAATGTGGGCGCGGCCCAGCGCCACCTCGGCCACCCGGCCGGTCAGTCGCTTCTTGCGCAGGTCGACCAGCATCAGGTGCGTGTCGGTGCCGCCGGAGATAATGTCGAGGCCGCTCGATTTCAGCGTTTCCGCAAGCGCCTTGGCATTTTCGACGACGTCCTTGGCGTAAAGCTTAAACGACGGCCGCAACGCCTCGCCGAATGCTACCGCCTTGGCGGCGATGACGTGCATGAGCGGGCCGCCCTGCATGCCCGGAAAAACCGCGGAATTGAGCTTCTTCGCCAGTTCTTCGTCGTTGGCGAGGATGGTGCCGCCGCGCGGACCCCGCAGCGTCTTGTGCGTCGTCGTCGTCACCACGTGGGCGTGCGGAAACGGGCTCGGGTGCACGCCGCCCGCGACGAGACCGGCGAAATGGGCCATATCGACCATCAGGTACGCGCCCACTCCGTCTGCGATCTCGCGGAAGCGGCGGAAATCGATAATGCGCGGATAGGCCGAACCACCGGTGATGATGACCTTCGGCCGATGCTCCTTCGCCAGCCGCTCGACTTCGTCCATGTCGATCAGGTGATCGTCGCGGCGCACCCCGTAGGGCACCGGCTTGAACCAGCGCCCCGACAGATTGACCGGCGAGCCGTGCGTCAAATGCCCGCCGGCGGCCAGGTTGAGCCCCATGAAGGTATCGCCGGGCTGCATCAGCGCCAGGAACACCTCGGCGTTAGCGGAGGCCCCGGAATGCGGCTGCACGTTGGCGAAGGCGCAGCCGAACAATTTGGTCACGCGTTCGATCGCCAGCCGTTCCACTTCGTCGACGAACTGGCAGCCGCCATAATAGCGCTTGCCCGGGAGGCCCTCGGCATACTTGTTGGTCAGAACCGAACCCTGCGCCTCAAGCACGGCGCGGCTGACGATGTTCTCCGATGCAATCAGCTCGATCTCGTCGCGTTGGCGTCCCAGCTCGCGCCCGATGGCGCCTGCAATTTCAGGATCGCTTTCGCCGAGCACGGCGGAAAAGAATCCCTGCTCCGTGACCTTTGCACCATGAGAGACCGACATGCCTTGCCGCCTTGCTGTTACGCCGATGGAAGCCGTCCGGCGGACGGCCGACGCTCGCCGATAGCATACCAGCCGACCGGCGCAAGTTCCTGAGAGCAAGTTCTTGGAGAGGGTCGCGGGGGAACCCGCTACATTTGGGGTAATTGAGCGCTTTCGCCCACGGGGCAAAAACCGGCGGACAACGTTAATTCGAGCTCGTCGCCTGGGGCCCCGTCAGGCCGTCCTTGCCGTAAATATCCTCACGGAATTGCACGACGCCATCGGCGCCCGACCATGCGGTGACATAGACCCAGTGCAGCGGCACCTGCTTGGTGAGCTGCGCGTCCTTCCGCTCCCCGGATTTGATGACGCGATCGATATCCTCGAGCGACCAGCCACGCGTGCCCTCGAGCAGCCAGGCGACCAGTTGGCGCACGTTCTGCACGCGCATGCAGCCCGACGAATGGAAGCGGAAGTCGTCGCCGAAGAGGTTCTTCAGCGGCGTGTCGTGCATGTACACGCCATAGGCGCTCGGAAAATTGATCCGGATCGACCCCAGCGAGTTGAGGCTGCCGGGATCCTGCTTGAACGAATAATGCGTGGCGTCTTCCGAATACCAGTTGATCTCCGACGGCTGCAGCTCCCGCTGCTTGCTGTCGTAGATGCGTATATGATTTTTGGTGAGGTAGTCCGGCTGATCCTGCATTTTCGGGATCAGGTCCTTCTGCACGATCGAGGGCGGCACGGTCCAATACGGATTGAAGTTGACCTGAACGATCTTGCTGTTGATCTCGGGGGAAGCCCGATCCGGCTTGCCGACCACGGCGGTATGCCGCGAAACGGCGACGCCGTTTTCGATCGCCTCAATGCGCGCCGCAGGAATGTTGGCGAGCACGTAACGCGGGCCGAGATTGGCGCCGAGCGCCTTGAGCCTCGTGACGTTCACTTTCAACTGGGTCAGCCGCGTCGGCGCCGGCACGTTCAGCGCCGCCAGCGTCTCGGTGTGAATGACGCCGTCGATGGTCAGGCCGTGACGGGCCTGGAAGCGGCGCACCGCGGTCTCGACATACAAATCGTAAACGTCGGTGCCGGCTGCGTTGGGATCGATATCGCCGGATGCCGCAAGGCGCGCACGCAGCGGCGTCACGCTGGGATGACGATCGCCCACCCGCAACGAGCTGACGGCCGGAATTTGTGGCCAGCCACCACGTCCGACGATGGCCGCATAGCGCTCCACGGCCTGCTCGGTGGTCTGCGCCGTCGCCGTCGAGACCGTGGGCTCGGACGCCTTCGGCATGTGGATGGTGCGCGAGGCATCGTCGAAGCCCTGCCCGCCCTGCCCGCGCTGGGTTTCGCCGATCAGCGCGTCGAGCGCGGCGTCCTCGGCAAAGGCCGCGCGTGACACTCCGGCGGCGGCCAATGCCGTCGCGCCTGCGAGGCGGCGCAGGAAAGCCCTCCGGTCTGCGGCCGTTTTGTCTCTGGAATAGCTCATGGGACCTTCCACCCAGCACAGCATGGTGGCCTAATTGGGCCAAAGCGTGGACTAGCACGCTGCCGGCGGGCAAAAAAAGACCCCGGCATTGACGCCGGGGTTTGAGGCTTCGCCAGTACGACGAAAAAAGCGTTATTGGATTTTCGGCTCGCTCAGAGCCGGTAAAGAATCTGGTCGGTCCAGAAGCGCTCGAGGCGATGCAGCGCCTTGTTGAGCGACCCAAACTCCTCGGCGTTGATGCCGCCGACCTGCTCGACCGTGCGGACGTGCTTCTGATAAAGCGCGTCGACGGCGTCGCGGACTTCGCGGCCCTTGTCGGTGAGCTTGATGCGCACCGAGCGCCGGTCAACCCGGGAGCGCTGGTGATCGAGGAAGCCCAGTTCGACCAGCTTCTTGAGATTGTAGGAGACGTTGGAGCCGAGATAATAGCCGCGCGTGCGCAATTCACCCGCGGTCAACTCCTTGTCGCCGATATTATACAGAAGCAGTGCCTGCACCGAGTTGATGTCGGCGCGGCTGCGGCGGTCGAATTCGTCCTTGATGACGTCGAGGAGACGCCGGTGCAGACGCTCGACCAAGGTGAGCGCCTCCAAATAATGCGGTCGGATGTGGTCGAAGCGCGCCTCACGCTCGGCGGGCTCGACCGTCTTGACGACGGCTTTCATAGTGACGCCTTTCCCAATTTTATTTCATTGTCGTCGACGGGCCCTGTTCCCGTCGTATGGCGTCACCCTAGCGGTCAGGGTCTAAGATCAGTTTAAATAACACGCTAAAAATAGGGTTTATTCGCGTCGGTCGAGGTATGATTAAGCATTGATTTTACAGGCGATTACGATAGGTTTTGTTCACCGTTCCGGTCGCGGTTTGTGTCTCGTCGTGGCGCCGTTGGAACGCCGTTTTCGCGGGCGTTTTGCAGACTTTATGCCGATGCCGCGCGGTTGACACCGCGGCGGCCCGAGATGATAAACACCGCCCGCGCAACTCTCATCCTTGCTAACGGATGATTGCGTTCCTCACGCCACCCGTAACCGAGTGCGCCGTGCGGGGGAGTGTCCCGAGTGGCAAAGGGGGCGGACTGTAAATCCGCTGGCTTACGCCTTCGTAGGTTCGAGTCCTACCTCCCCCACCATCGCTAATAAATCTCCCTGCTACTATTGAGCTTTTCGCCCTTCACCCCGCACTTCCCCTTCAGATGCGGGGCAATGTGTTCGCACCCTGTACAGTTTTCCCATTGCCTGTGCGGCTAGATGTTTGCGGTCAGCTGCTTCGATGTAGCGCAGCGCCATGCGTGATCCGCTCCACCCAAAGATGGCGTTCATCTGTGGTATCGTCGCGCCGTCCTCCGCACGTCGCGTAGCGGCAATCTTACGTAAACCGAGACATGACTTCTTTACGCCGGCAGCTCGCGCTGATTCAGCAAATGCGTTGCCGAAACTTTCCTTCGTAAAGGGTCCGCCCCTTGCGTTGGTAATGAATGCCAGGTCACCGCACGGGCCTATCTTTAAAGTGTCGACCGTCGTCGCTAAACCCCAGCTTCCCAGTCACTTGTTTTCATCGGCTCTCCTGTTCAAAATGACGTCCCCCACGGCAAGTATTCGATCGAGCGCCTTAAGCCGCATATTCGCCACGGCTTGGTGAGAACACCTGTAGGGGCCGTAAGCCCGATGTCGCGGCGTTTCCAGCAGTAAAAGTCACAGGAGGCCCTACCATGTCCCGTGCCAATAAAATCTTGAAGCCAAAGCGCAAAAGCAGAGCCGTGCCGATGTTGGGCGCAGCCGGATTGTCGTTGTCGCTGGTTGGCGGGGCATCCGCGGCAACCGGCGGGATGGCGGACATGCCGACACGGGCCACCGCTGCCGGCCACGAAATCGCGCTCGCCGAGGAAGAAATCTGCGGCGTCAGCTTGGCGACGTTCCATGCCTTCGACAAAGAAAGCGGTTCCGCATTGCAGACCGGCAGGCGGCTCGCGATAGGTGGCTGTGGCGGGTGCGGCGGTTGCGGCTGCGGCGCCTGCGGAGGTTGTTGGACGGGTACCGACTACACGAGCTCAGTGTTCGGCGGCAGTCCAGTCCACCGGCTACCGCGCCCAACCCGACTCCGAAGATGAGTGCGCGTGATTGCGCCGATTTCCCGGTCGCGCCCATGCGTTAGGTGCTGGCATGGACCGCGCGAGGTAGCGGCCCCCTCACGCGGAACTCACCAGCGGGGCTGCAACCATGCCTACACGCCTATTCTGGTGACGACGCAGTATCGGTGTCCCGGAGGCGCTGCCTTCGACAGTGTGTTTGGCGCCCAGCCGATCGAGCTGACCGTGAGTGCCGCGGTTTGGCCGCGGTAAGCTGAAGCGGGCGCGTCGGATCAAAGCCAGTGTCGACCAACACCTGACATAACGCGAGAACGGGAGCGTCGGCCTTAGCGGAAAGCCCCTCGGCCGCGCAAACATCGCCCGTTGGAGTGGCGCGGTCGAGGAGCATCACCGTGCGAGGAGCGCGCCGCGCCGCGGAGCGGCTCTCGAGGCGACTTGAACGCCTGACGATCGCGCTGCGCCGGCTTCGGCGCTTCACACATGCAGGTGCGCGAGAACGTGGCTGCGGTCGATCGTCGACGGCGATCCCTCCAACATCGTGCGGCCTTGGTCCATAATCAGGTAGCGATCCGCGATACGTTCGGCGAAGGACAGATTTTGCTCAACGACGATGAACGCGACGCCGTCAGCCTTTTTTTCAGCGATGAAGGCTTCCATGTGCACGATGTTTTCCCACTGCACGCCTTCGCTCGGCTCGTCGAGCAGCACAACCGGCTGGTCTTCAGCAAGGCCGCGGACAAAGGAGAGGATCTTCTTCTCACCACCGGACAGTGTTCCGGCGTGCTGCGTCAGGCGCCGCTCGAGAATCGGGAAGCGATCGAAATAGGGCCGGAAGGGCCCGAGTTTTCGGCTTGCCCGCATCAATACGAGATTGTCGCGCACAGACAGATCATCGAAGACCGGCCGCTCCTGAGGGCAATAGCTCATGCCGGCGCGGCGGCGCGCGGACGGATCATGGCCGTGAACGGGCTCACCCTCGAGGAGAACCCGGCCTTTCCAGCACGGCAAATATCCGAAAAGAAGCTTCATCAAGGTGCTCTTGCCGACTCCATTGCGACCAAGCACGCATAACACTTCGCCGGCGTTGGCTCCGCCAGTGAGGTCGCGCACGATGGTGGTCGTTCCGTATCCCCCGGTAACGTTTTCAAACGTCAGCCGCGAGACGCTCATTTCTCGCCTCCGACATAGACTGCACGAACCTCCGGAGCGGCCTGGATCGCAGCAACACTGCCCTTGGCCAGTAGCGTGCCGTTATGAAGAACGTAGACGACCTCGGCTAATTCCTTCACCAGACTCATGTCGTGCTCGATGATGATGATGGCGCCGCCAAGCCGCTGCGCGGCCCAGCGGACGATCTCCATCACCGCGGTGGTTTCCTCAGGCGAGAGGCCCGCGCACGGTTCGTCGAGCAACAACACGCGCGGCTCGGTCAAGAGCGCCATCGCCAGCTCAAGAATTTGCTGCTCGCCGTGAGACAATTCCGCGGCCTTGCGCCCGACGGACGCCAGGAAAGGATAACGCGATTTCAGTTCCTCCAGCATCGGGCTGGTCCAGCGGCGGAGGCGCGGGTCAAGGAGTTGCAATTTCGCGGCCCGGCCGCTCCATAGCGCAATGGCCAGATTGTCGGCTATCGAGAGGTCCGGAAATACGCTTGGGATCTGCAATTTCCGGGCGACGCCCAGGCCGCTGACACGATTGGGTGCGAGACCGGTGACGTTTGAGTTGCCGAGTCCGATCCGACCGGACGCGGCTAGTTCGCCGCTGATGGCGTTGAACATCGACGTCTTGCCCGCGCCGTTTGGCCCGATCACGCAGAAAATTCCCGCCTGGTCGAAGTCGACGGAAAGCTTGTTGAGGATGGTGACTTCCCCAATGCGAACGCTGACGTCACGGAGCGCCAATTTGGCCGGCGGCTTCGCGCCCGGATCGCCCGGCGCTGCGATTGTGGCTTTGAACTGCCGGGTTGCCGCGAAGCGCCGCAGCAAAGTCTCCAGCAACCCCGCGACGCCGCGGGGAAAGACCAGTACGATGGCGATGAAAAACAACGCCATCAAAACTTCCCAGAATTGCAAGGTATCGCGCAGTTGCGCGGTGAGCGAGCCGACCAAAATCGTCCCGATGACCGGCCCCAATAAACTTGCGCGGCCGCCGACGGCGGCCCAGATCACCAAGTCGGCCGACAAGCCAAATCCGACGAGCTGCGGGGTGACGATGCCCTGTTGCGGCGCGTAGATCGCGCCGCCGATCCCGGCCATGAGTCCGCTGACGCCAAACGCCACGGACTTGAGGTGGTTGGTATCGAAGCCGAACAGTTGGAGGCGGCGCTCGTTTTGCGACAACGCCCGCCACAGCACGCCGATCGGCGCTGTATAGAGCCAGCCGGCCAACGCCAGCACTGCAAGCAATATGGCAGCCGAAACATAGTAGACGTCGGAAAGATCGTCCAAGCCGGGCAAACCCGGGATGCCCTTGAGCCCATCAAAACCGCCGGTGACTGAATTCCAGCTCGTTGCGATCTGGAAGGCGAGCAGCGACAGAGCAAGCGTGATCATCGAGAAATATGCGCCGGTCTCGCCGGTGCGCCGAAAGACGACCGCGCCAATCGCATAGGCCAGCAGCCCCGAGACGACGGCGGCGAGCGGCAATGCCAGAACGGCAAGCAGCGGATGGCTCTGAAAGGCGATAAATGCGAGACCGGTCAGATAAGCCGCGAGGCCGAAGAACATCGCCTGACCGAGCGGAAGAAATCCCGCCTGCCCCCAGCACAACCCGACGCCGACCGCGGCCGCGGCGTAGAGCGCGTAGAGGCCGAGCTGATAGGCCCAGAACTGGCCGAGAACCAGCGGCAGCGCAATCGCGATGAGGACGACGAGGCTAGCCGCGCGCAACGATCCCTCGCGGCCTCAACCAGAGGAACAAAATCGCGAGAACCAACACGGCGAAATATCCGTTGGCGGCATTGCTGACCGCGGAGATTACGCTGTCGAACCCGCCGATGACGGCCGCGCCCGACAGAAGACCCGGCACACTGCCGAGCCCGCCGACGACGAGGACAAAGAAAGCGCGAAGCACATAGTCGAGCCCCATGAAGGGCTGCACCGGCACCAGCGGCGCAACCATGACGCCGCCGAGGCCGGCAAGGCAGGTGCCGACGATAAAGGTGCCGGCCGCAAGCCGCCGCACCGAAATTCCCTGCGCTTGGGCAAGCTCCGGATTGCTTACCATCGCGCGGATTCGGCTGCCGGTGCGGCTGCGCCCGTACCAGATGACGAGAGCAGTTACGACCACGAGCGAGATCGCTATCAGCAACAGCCGATAGATCGGATATTCGGTACCGAGAAACTTGACGGTACCCGGAAGCGGAATGTTGAGGCTGCGAAAACCGAGGCCGAATATCGCCTCCGCAATCTTTCGCAGCAGCAGGCTAAGTCCCCAGGTCGCAACCAGCGTGTCGAATGGACGCCGGTATAGTGGACGGATCATGATCCATTCGACCGCGGCGCCGAGTAGTCCGCACACGACAAGCGTCAACGGCAAGGCCGCCAAATAGGGCCAGCCCGAGGACTGCGTAACATAGGCGCAATAGGCGCCGATCATGATGAACTCGCCGTGCGCGATGTTGAGCACACCGAGCAGCCCGAAGATCACGGCAAGGCCAAGCGCCAGAACGGCAAGAGTGCTGACGGCGTAGACGACGTTGATCGCCTGGGTGACGATCAGCGGATCCATCCCCTAACCTCCTGACCGGCCGAGAAACCCGGCCGGGCCTTCGCTCGCCTTTGTCCGGTCTCGCTTAGACCTTGCACGCACTGCCGCTTTTCACGTCGGCAAACGTCTTCAACACATTGAACTGGGTGCCCTTGCAGTCGGCAAGGAACATCGACTTGTCGACCTGCCGGCCGCGCATCGTCGCCGGTCCGGCCGCCGTATCGAATGTCAGTCCTTCGGAGGCGTCCATGCATTTCTGGCCGTTGGTGCCACCCGCTTTCGTGACAAGTTTCTGCGCGCAATTGACGCCCGCATAGCAGTCGACGCCGATGGTCGCGAGCTGAGGCGCCTTGTCGCCGAATTTGGCCTGGTAGGCGGCCTTGAATTTGGCGTTGGCTGGCGACGGATCGTTGGCGAAGTACCCCATGCAGGAATAGAGGTTGCCGCTGCTCTCGGCGCCGACGCCCATGAGCGTGTTTTCCTCGAGCAGGAAGGCAAGCCGCGCAATGTCCTTGTCCAACCCAAAGCCGGCGAACGTGCGGTTGAAGTTGACGTTGTCGGCCCCGACCAGGGTGATAACGACCACGTCGGGCTTGGCCGATTTGATCCGCGTGACGACTTCCTCGAATTTGTTGGGAGCGCCGAACGGCACGTATTCCTCACCGGCGATGCTGCCGCCGTTTTCCGCGATATATTTTTTTGCTTCCTCGTTGGTCTTGCGCGGCCACACATAGTCGTCGCCGATCAGATAGTAGCTTTTCGCTTTGTGTTCGCTGGCGAGCCAGCCGATCGATGGGCGCGCCTGCTGATTTGGCGTCTCGCCGAGACAATAGACGTTGAAGGCGCACTCGCCGCCTTCGTAGACAGGCGTATAGATGTAGGGGACCTTGCCCTTGATCGTCGACACCAGCGCCTGGCGCGTGGCGCTGTCGTGCGAGCCGATAAACAGGTCGACATTCTCTTCGAGCATCAGCCGCACCGCCGACTTTGCAGTTTCCGCCGGCGGGCCGCCGGCGTCGGTCGGGAACAATTTGACCTGACGCCCAAGGATGCCGCCGCTCTTGTTGACCTCGTCTGCTGCGAGTTCGGCGCACGCGCGTTGGGTTGGTCCAAAAAGCGACGCCGGCCCGCTTAGTGCGATAAACAGGCCGATCTTGAAGTCGCCTGCGGCGTTCGCCGGCCGTATCAGGCTCGGAGCAGAGCCGAGCGCCAAGCCGGCCGCCGCGGTGCCGAGCATGGTTCGGCGGGTGATGCCGTTTCTATTGCTTGCCATTTGGAGTCTCCCTCGTGTGCATGAAAGTCACGTTGCGGGTTAAGCACGCACTGCCGGCGCCGGCAGCTTGGGCAACAGCCGTTCGACCGCGGCGGCGATGGCTAGAAGCTCTCGGTCGCTTAAAATCGGACCGGACAGCTCGATACCCACCGGCAATCCCGACGCTGTGATGCCGGCCGGCAAACTGATCCCGGGAATCCCGGCGACGCTGCCCGGCCCACTGTTGCGGATGAAGGTTGCAAAGGTCGGATGCGGCTTGCCGTTGAGATCGAACATCTCGTCCTCCCCGATCAGCGCCGCAGGAGCCGGCGTCGTCGGAAACACGATGGCCGAAATTCCGTGTTCGCCGAAATGGCGGCGATACGCATCCTGAAGCGTTGACCGCTGTTGCAGTGCGTTGCGGTAGACCGGCTCCGGCACAGCGCCGTCGCCTGCAAGGCTCATCAGGATTCCGTTGACGTCCGGGCTCGCGGCCCGCTTGGCGAGGCCTGCGAAATCGAGCCCGGCATTTTGGTCCGCAAGATAGCGACCCAAATCGACCACAGTCTCGTACAGCGCAATCGGGAACCCTGCTTCGGCGTCAAGCGTCGCCTCCTCGGACATGTCGACATCGACCAAGATGACGCCCGCCTCCTTCAGCTGCGACAGGACGGTCTCGCAGATACGGCTCAGTTCGGGGTCGAGGTCTTCCCAGAAATGCCGGCGCGGCACGCCGATGCGCAGGCCCTTGAGGCTCTTGGCAGCGAGTTCCGCCGGCGCGCCGGTTACGACACTGTCCATCAAAGCGCAATCGACAACGCTGCGGGTCATAGGGCCCGGAGTGTCGCGCGTGTGCGAAATCGGCACGACGCCAGCTTGCGACCACCGACCGGTGCTGGGGCGAAATCCGACGATGCCGCAAAGCGCGGCCGGAACGCGTACCGAGCCCCCCGTATCGGTACCCACTCCCCCTGGTGCGAGCCGCGCCGCCACCGCAACCGCGGTGCCGCCGCTCGATCCGCCGGGAATGCGATCGGTCGCATACGGATTGTGGGCCGGTCCAAAGGCAGCGTTGTTGTTGGTGATGCCGAAGGCGAGCTCGTGCAAATTGCATTTGCCGAGGACGACCGCACCGGCCGTGAGCAATTTTTCGACAATCGCCGCGTTGCGTTTGGGCCGATGGCCTTTGAGGCCGGGGGTGCCGCCCGAAGTCGGCAAATCGGCGGTATTGAGATTATCTTTCAGAGCGAGCGGCACGCCGTGCAGCGGACCAAGAGAGGCGCCGGACGCACGCTGCTTATCCGATTGCCGTGCGGCCTCGCGAACCTGATCGGGTTCAAGCGTTATGAATGCCGCAAGACCGGCGTTAGCGGCGGCTCGCGCCAGCAACGCGTCGGCAAGTTTTTCGGCAGTCGTCCCGCCCGCGCGGATGGCCGCGGCGGCGGCGGTTACGCCAAGATCGTACAGTGCTGACAAATGTGCCTTCCCAAGCGAGGTTCGTTCCGATCGTCACATGGTCAGTGTAGTGGAAACAACGGGCCGGCCGGTATCGGCATAAATGCGGAGCGGCGTGAGCTCATGTGCGCCGAGCCACCGCGGCCGCAAGCTCGGCGCGGTTGGCGCAGCCGCTTTTGGCCATCGCCTTCGTGATGTGGGTGCGGACCGTACCGAAGCCGATGCCAAGGACGCGCGCGATATCCCGATCGGTACAGCCGCGAGCTACGAGGGCAGCAACTTCGTATTCTCGAGGTGTCAGTCCGGCGCACTGTCCGCAACGCAGCAGCGCACGACGCAGATGCGGCTCCAACGCATCAAGAAGACCGACATCGCGATCGGAAAAATTGGGACGCCCCCTACCCCGCCAGATGCGGAGATCGCCGAGATCGCGTTCGCCGTCGAAGATGAACATGTTGACACCATGATGGAGTCCATCGCGGGCCAGAAAATCGTTGTAGAACTCGCTGCGCTCCAGCTCGTCGCGTGGAATGACTTCGTCGACCAACGTCGCTCGCCGGCGCGCCCGCAATTCGAACGTCATGGGGTCACGGAACTGGTACCAGTCCTCGTAACGGCGAAGATTGCCTGGATCCATGTTGAAGCTGACCGCCTCATCGAACCGGCCTCGACGCGCGTTCCAGACATAGGAGGCGCCAAAATCTCCCTTCAACAACTTCATCACGTCGAGGAAAATAACGGCGCGGGCGTCGGTGTCAGGGCCGAGCCGCTCAAGGCGCGCGACAATGTCGCCGAACAGGCGCAACTCATCGACGCTCACATCGCGAATAACGGCAACCATACCGCCCGCCCTGTCGCCCACCGCTGTGTGGAATTGGGCAGCTCGACACGAAAGTGTCCATGCGCGAAGGTAAGGCTGTCAAGGCTAGGAATTGTTCAGGCGGACGCGTTTTGGAGCACGAGATTGGCCGACGCCCAAATGCCCACGCAAAGCCACGCTTGCCGGTATCGTTGCCGCACTGCGAAAACCGACCTGCGGCGAAATTCCTCTTTGTGCGACAGCCTTTTGTAATTACTGCAAAATACATATTTGCTAAGCATGATATGCGGTACATCGCATGCGATGAACGGCACCCCCGACGTCCACGACGAGCGGCTCGATTTCCTGGAATTAAAGATATCGCTCTCGAGCGAATTCGGGGCTGCCTCGATCTCGAAGGCACGATGTTGCCGATCCTGCACGCTTTGCAGGAGGAGTTTGGCTATATCGACGAAGCGGCCGAACCCCTGATCGCCGATGCCCTGGATATTACCGGCGCCGAGGTGCACGGGTCGTTACGTTTTATCACGACTTCCGGCGGGCGCCGGCTGGCCGGCACGTCCTCAAGCCCTGCCGGGCGGAAGCCTGCCAGGCCGCGGGCGGCCAGGCCCTGGCGGCTTACGCCGAGTCTCGCCTCAGTTACCTAGCCGCTTGCGCACGCGGATCACCTGCGCCGCGTGCCACTTGCCGCCGGCTGGGGCAGGGATGCCCCGCTTGTTCAATTCCTCCGCGGCAGCCCGTGCGGTTGGCCTTCACGAATAATCCGGCTTTGTCGTTTTCCGCGTCGTCCACTACGACATAGACGTGGCGAGCCGCGGCAACGTAAGCGACGCTGTCCGCGATCCGTAACCTCGCGTTGTTTACGTCAGCCTTTTTGTTGAAGTGCATAATCCCGATGACCAATATCTTTTTCAACTCCGCCAGTTTCGTCAGGGGCGCAAGGATGGCGCGAACATCCGTCGTCTGCGAATTGTTGACCTTGCCGACTCCGAGATACGCAGAGACGGGGTCGACGATGACGAGCACCACGTCGCCTATTTCTCGGAGCTTTTCCTCGAGTAGCGCAAGGGCAAGGGACTCATTAGCGCGGACAGGTCAGGTCCTCGTGCGAGGATACCTCCGGCGACAGGTGCGGACCGGCCGGCACGCGATCAAGGAAATTTCTAGGTGCGGGGAAAGGGATATTTCCCTTTGGTCTCAATGCGGCCCCTTGGCCCGCACTTTCGGCATAACCTCCGAGCAGACAAAGGGAATGAGATAACTACCTCCCCCACCATCTGTTTTCTTGTCGGCACAAGCAAAGAGACACGCCGCGATCAGTGCACCTTGGCGCTTGCGATGGTGCGCGCTAAGGGTGCCTCGATGACACCGATTTTCTCCGGCGCCGGACGACGGTTTTGAAGGACAAACGAAAGCCTGCGTTCCACCGTGCACATCCGCGCGGACGACCGTGGAGCGCGAGGCCTCGACCACAGCGCGGCGATGCCGGCGACGGCGTCGTGCTTTATGGCTGGCACACGGTCACGGCGGCGCTCGTCAATCCCGCGCGGCGAATTCGCAAATTGCTGGTGACGGAGAATGCGCTACGCCGGCTCGTCGAGGACGATATTGCACTGCCCATCGCGCCGGACGTGGTGCGTCCCGACACGATCGCGGCACAGCTTTCGCCGGACGCGGTCCATCAAGGCCTTCTCGCCGAGGCCGATCCCCTGCCCTCGCCGCCGCTTTCAAAGCTCGCCGCCGCTGGCATCGTGCTGGTGCTCGACCAGATTACAGATCCGCACAATGTCGGAGCGATATTGCGCACGGCGGCGGCGTTCGCCGTGGCCGCGATTGTCACGACCGCGCGTCACAGCCCTGAAGCGACGGGAGTGCTAGCCAAGTCCGCCTCGGGCGCGCTTGAATTGGTACCGATCGTGACCGTGCAAAATCTCGCGCGCGCCATCGGCGAGATGAAAGAGGAAGGCTTCCTCGTTGTCGGACTGGACAGCGACGCGCCCGGCGATCTCTCCGCGATGGAGTTCAAGGCGCCGCTGGCGCTCGTGCTTGGCGCCGAGGGAAAAGGTCTGCGGCAAGGAACGCGTGCCGTGTGCGATCAGCTCGCCAAGCTGGATCTTCCGGGCGCGATCAAAAGCCTGAACGTATCGAATGCTGCCGCGCTTGCTCTTTATGTTGCCAGCCGCGCGCTCGCGGAATAACCCGCGCTTTCCGGAAGCAGCGGCTTTTCGGGGCCGAAAACGAACGAAGGCCCGCACGAGGCGGGCCTTCGACAATCGTGATGCTGGCGGTTTCGCTCAGCCGCGCCAGCCGTACGGGCGGCGGTATGCGCCGTATCCGAAGCGCGGGCCGTATCCGAAACGCGGACCATAACCATAGCCGGGACGCGGACCATAACCATAGCCGGGACGCGGGCCATAGCCGTAGCCGAAGCGTGGGCCGTAGCCATAACGAGGACCATATCCGCCGCCGATGTACGGGTAAGCTGCCGGGTTGGCGAGCCCGGCGGTTGGTGAGTAGGTGCCGAAGGGAACCATGACGCCCGGGCCGGTATATGCCGGTCCCTGGTTCACTATGTAATAGGGCGACGGAACGACGGAGGATTGATAGCCGAACGTCGCGCTGCCGCAGCCGCCACAACCACCGCCGCCCCAGCCGCCGCCGACGCCCCAGCCACCAGCGACGCCCCAGCCGCCGCGCCATCCGCCGCCGCAACCGCCACAGCCGCCACAGCCGCCGCAACCGACGGCGATAGGCGCCGCCACGACCGGGACAGGCTGAACTTCAACAACCGGCTGAACTTCAACGACCGGTTGAACCTCCACGACCGGCTGCACCGCCACGGCGAACGCGCCGCAACCGCCGCAGCCGCCACACGATCCGCACTGCGCAAAGGCGGACGAACTCAGAACGGTGGCGAACAGCGCGCTGCAGGCCACCAGGATGGTGCGATGGAACGACATGACACTCCTCTACAAACTGCCCCATTCAGGAGGCGACAAGAACGGCCCCACAAGAGGCCCGTCCGATACACGACAACTCAATGGACCATTACGGACGCCCCATCGGACGGCCGCCGCCAAGCCCGCCAAGACCGCCCGGCCCACCGGGACCGCCAGGGCCACCGGGTCCACCAGGACGGCCGGGCCCACCAGGACCGCCGGGCGTGCCCGGGCGGCCCCACGGCCGCGGATTTGGTCCGTATCCCCCGCCGATCACTGGCGAAATGATTGGGTCGATGACTGTCGGGGGATACGGCGAAGGCAGATCGGCCGGGGTCGGCGCGGAAGTGGCCGACCAGCTTCGGCGATAGGTTTGGGCCCGCTGAGGCCCCACTGGGTGATTCGGCACGACCTCGAGGCGCCCGTAGCCCGGCTGTTGGCCGGACATCGGGAAATAATGGGGCTCATAGGCGCCCGCGCCGTAAAACGGCACGATCACCGGCGGCGGCCCCCGATAGATCACGGTCGGCGTCACCTGTCCGGGCCGATCGAGGCCGAATTCACCTTCGAGCACCGACCATGAGACATCAGCGCCATTCTCGAAGATGGGAATGTCGGGCCTGCCTGGAATGACGATGACGGGCCCACGCTGCGCCAGCGCAGGGCACGCACTCACCGCAAGAAGCAGGGCCGAGTGGACAAAACGCATGAGAAACCCGTGTCTTGAGCCGGCAATCTAGACACCCGGGTTGCGCTAATTGGTTTAAAAGGGGCTGAAAGGTTGGGTTAATTGCTGAATAAGATTAACCATAGATTGACCGTCCGCTGCGGTGCGGTCATCGCGCCACACCCTCGCTGGGCTGCAGCCACCCCCCGACTTTCGGCTTACGACCTCTGGCGGACAGACAGAGCGGCCGCGGCCGACTAGCCTGCCGACGGTTGGGCCTTTGTGCGCCTTTTGCGGCGCCACGCGCGGCAACGACAAAAACTGGGGAAACGTCCATGACGACGATGGCAGTGAATACACCACCACGCTCCGAGGGCATGACGAGCGAACAGCGGCTCGTGATTTTTGCCTCCTCGCTGGGGACCGTGTTCGAGTGGTACGACTTTTACATTTACGGCACCCTCGGCGCGTTTCTGGCGAAATACTTCTTCTCGAACGTGCCGGCGAATGTCGGCTTCATCTTCGCCCTGCTCACGTTTGCCGCCGGCTTTGCGGTGCGTCCCTTCGGCGCGCTGATCTTCGGCCACTTCGGCGATCTGATCGGCCGCAAATACACCTTCCTGGTGACGATGCTGCTGATGGGCGTCGGCACATTCTTTATCGGCGTTCTCCCCGGCTACGCTTCCTGGGGCATCATGGCGCCGGTGGTGCTGATCGGGCTTCGCCTCATTCAGGGCCTCGCGCTTGGCGGTGAATACGGCGGCGCGGCCATTTACGTCGCCGAGCACGCGCCGCAGGGCAAGCGCGGCTATTACACGTCGTGGATTCAGACCACAGCAACGCTCGGCCTGTTCCTCGCCCTCCTGCTGATCCTCGGCATCCGTACCAGCATGGGCGAGGACGCGTTCAGCGCCTGGGGCTGGCGGCTGCCGTTCCTGCTCTCCGCTATCCTGCTGGCGGTTTCGCTCTGGATCCGGCTCAAGCTCAATGAGTCGCCGCTGTTCAAACGCATGGTCGAAGAGGGCAAGCAATCGAAGCGGCCGCTAGCCGAGGCGTTCGGCCAGTGGAGCAACCTCAAGATCGCCATCATGGCACTACTCGGCGCCACCGCCGGCGAGGCGGTGATCTGGTACGGCGGTCAGTTCTACGCGCTGTTCTTTCTGACCCAGACGCTGAAGGTTCCCGGCGTCACCGCGCAGATTCTGGTTGCCGTCGCGCTGGCGATCGGCACGCCCTGCTTCATCCTGTTCGGCTGGCTTTCGGACAAGATCGGACGAAAGCCGATCATGCTCGCCGGCTTCGCGCTCGCGGTCGTCACCTACTTCCCGATCTTCCAAGGCATAAGCCACTTCGCCAATCCGAAGCTGGAGCACGCTTTGGCGACGGCGCCGGTGACCGTAACCGCCGATCCCGCCAAATGCTCGTTCCAGTTCAAGGCAACGGGAACGGAGAAGTTCACCACGCCATGCGACATCATCAAGGCCGCCCTGGTGGGACTTTCGGTGAACTACGAGAACGTCGCGGGTCCTCCCGGAACCGTGGCCAGCGTGAAGATCGGCGATCAAACAATCTCGGGGGACGCACCCGACGCCGCCAAGGCAATCGCCGCCGCGATCAAGAACCACGGTTATCCGGCCAGCGCCGATCCGGCCGACATCAATCTCGTCATGACGGTGATCCTGCTGACGATCCTCGTCATTTACGTCACCATGGTGTACGGGCCGATCGCCGCCTGGCTGGTCGAGATGTTCCCGACCCGCATCCGCTACAGCGGCGTGTCGTTGCCTTACCACATCGGCAACGGCTGGTTCGGCGGCTTCCTGCCGGCGACCGTGTTCGCCATCGTCGCCGCGACCGGCAACATCTATTCGGGCCTCTGGTACCCGATCGCGATCGCCGCAATGAGCTTTGTCGTCGGGCTGATCTTCCTGCCCGAGACCAAGGATCGCGACATCACGCAAATCTGACCGGACGTAATTTCCGGATCATGTGCTGACTGAGGAACGGGACGGCCATCGTGGCCGTCCCGTTTTAGTTCGAGGCCCGCCGCATGAATTCGGCGACGCGCTCGCCGATCATGATCGTCGGCATGTTGGTGTTGGAACTGACGATCTTCGGCATGACCGATGCGTCGGCGACGCGCAATCCATCAATGCCATAGACGCGGCATTCCGGATCGACAACAGCCATCGGGTTGTCGGGGGCGCCGATGGCGCAGGTCGAGGCGGGATGGAAGCTCGCACCGCTCGCGTTGAGGATGTCGTCATCCGAGATCGGATAGGTCGTCGCGTCCTGCGCTACGAGCCGCCCGGGCTTGATCGCGGCGCCGATCACGGCGCGGCGGAGCGGCGCCGGCGCGGCCAGGACGGCAAGCGCTCCGGCGGCCTTTGCCATGCCCGACAATCCTGTACCGTTGATCAGCTTCAGCGGCGCCGCGCGCGGCATCAGATAAATCTCTTCGAAGCAGTCCCGCACCGCGGGTTCGAGCAACAGGCTTTCGGCACGCCGCACCGACATGATCATGCGCTTCGCATCCAGCGGATCGGACAGAAGCCGCTGTTCGACGCGAAGCGGCGCGTTCGGATCGGCGGAGCGCAAGGCGACCACCCCACGCGAAACCGGCGCGTAAAGGCACGCCGCAGCCAGCGCCATGCGGGGGCCGAACGAGCGTGTGCTGACGCGACCGGTGTAATAGTGAGACAGATCGCCCGGCGGGCAACCATCAAGCCCGGATGAGAATCTTTGTCCCGTCATGATGTAGTGCTGCGCCGTCGCGGGCAACCGCGAGTTAGGCTTGAGCGTCATCGCGAAGTGCATTTGCGGATGATTTTGGTAGTTGCGTCCAACACCCGGCCGGTCGGCCGCAACCGCGATGCCGAGCTTGCGCAGTTCCTCGGCCGGGCCAACGCCCGAGCGCAGCAACAGCGCCGGCGAATGAACGGCGCCCGCCGACAACACGACCCGCCGCGACGCAATCGTTTTCTCGCCGGCGGCCTCCGCCACCACAACGCCCGCGACTTTCGTACCGTTCAGCGCGATGCGCAGGACACGGGTCTCGCACATGATTTCGAGATTCTTGCGTGCCCTCACCTCGGCGCCGAGGTAGCAGCGCGCGCTGCTCGCCCGCTCGTTATCCTGACTCAACGGCGCGACAAAAAAGCCATCGTCGGCCGTGTCGTAGATGTCGGCATGTGAAGCAATGC
Organism: uncultured Alphaproteobacteria bacterium; assembly: GCA_963850245.1. Lineage (GTDB taxonomy): Bacteria > Pseudomonadota > Alphaproteobacteria > Rhizobiales > Xanthobacteraceae > BOG-931. The sequence continues at coordinate 118,741 of CAWKLA010000016.1, forward strand.
CGCGAGCCACGGTTGCCTGTTCGAGCCTGTGCATGTAGAGCGGCCAGCTCTGGCGCGACAGCCGGCGCACGATATTCGGCCCCCGCGCGTTGCGGCCCGGTGCCGGCTCGTCGAGATCGTTGGTCATCGCCTGGAAGGCCGGCAGTACATCGCGCCAGCTCCAGTTGCGTGCGCCACCGCGCTCCCAGCTGTCATAGTCGGATGGCAGCCCGCGCAGCGCGATCATACCCATGACGCTCGACCCGCCGCCCATGACGCGCGGCTGCAGGAACGGGGTCGGCGGTTCGTCCTTGCGGAGGCTGGTCGTAAAGCCGGGCCAGAAGTATTCACTATTGATATATGCCGCCGGAAAGATGTTGCGGATGTCCGCAGGCACCGCGCCGGGAACGGTATCGCGGCCGGCTTCGATCAAAAGCACTCGCCGCGATGAATCCTCGGATAGCCGGGACGCGACGGCGGAACCGGCGGAACCGCCGCCAACAACGATGACGTCAAAGCCCTGCATGCGTTGGCCCCCAGTGCCCGATCTGGCGGGCGCAGTTTTTAGGTCGGGAAAAGCATACGCAGTTTTGCGGCGGCAATGAACGCCGGATTCCGCCGCGGCGCTATTTCGTCCGCGGCCGGATCACGCGCCGCGCGAGCGCGTTGCGCAGCAGCGCCGCGCCGGCGCAGAGCAGCGCGAAAACGAGCGTGACGCCGGCGATCTCCGTGAGGCGTGAAAGCGTCGAACCGTCATCCCGCATCGGGCCGAATGTGCGAAATGCCGAGGCGACAAAGCCGACAAAGGCGCCGACGGCCGCCGCGCGCGGAACGTTCCAGTCGCGATCGCTGTCTCCGGAAGCAAAGAGCGAGGGCAGCACGTTACCGCCTCCGCGCCCTATTTCACCGTGACGGTAATGACGGGCGAGTTGATCGGCGGACTGAACGGAATGTGCGTCCAGTCGCCGAGAACAAGCTGCAGGGTGTGACGACCCGGCGGCAGCGTCACCATGGTCTCGGTCTGCCCGCCACCGAAATGGATGTGTGTAGCGTCGCTGGCGATCGGCGCCTTCAACTCGTCCGGCGAAAGCGTCGTATCGATAATCAGATGATGATGACCTGTGTTCGGCTTCTCGACGCCGGCCGGTGCGACTCCCATACCGGTCAGGCCGAACTGCACCTTGAACGGACTGGTGACGGTGTCGCCGTCTTTCGGGCTGATGATGTAGACGCTGGCATTGGGCGGAGCCGCGGTTTGCGCAAGTGCGAAAGCGGGAACGGCAAACAGCATTGCGAGGACGAAGCTGCGGCGGACCGTTACGTTACTCATCATCTTCAACTCCCCTGCATTCCTGAATGCGGCGTAGATGACCGCCGAACCGTGGGCGCTCTACCCATCCGGTGCCCGGAGTGGACGCATTTGCCAAGTCACATTTACGTAGCCACTTTTTTAGACGGCCACCTTTGCCGAACAATCTTGGCCAAGCTTTCTTTCGCCAAGCCCCTTTTGCGAGGCCCTTTTGCGAAGCCCCCTTTTGCCAAGTCCTCGCGACAGTGATAATTCAGCGCGGCCGCTCGCCGATGGCAGTTTTGCGGCGGGTTCTTTAGCCGGGTTAGCTCAGCGGTAGAGCAGCGGTTTTGTAAACCGTTGGTCGGGAGTTCAATCCTCTCACCCGGCACCAATAATCAGTGACTCAGCACCGTTTTCTCCCAAAAAAATATATCGCGTATTTTGCAAGAAATTCCCGTTTCGCGGGCGAATAAGGCACTCATGGCCGCTGATATCGGGAGACCGAGCGTTCGGTTAGGCCCGAGCCTCAAGAACCATGTTGAACGGCCCGGCAAATGCCCTTCAAATCCGCGTAAACCCGCCGTCGCGAATGACCTCGGTGAGCTTGGCCTCACCCGCCTGCGCACCCAAGGCTTCGCCCACCTCCTGGTCCAACGATGTCGGCACGCAGATCATGGTCGAACCGTTGTAAAAAAGCCGTCCAACGGGATTCAAATTGTCCTGCGGACGATCGCCGGCAATCGGTTCAACCATCATCCAGGTTCCGTCGGCCTTCAGGATGCGACGCATATGAGCCGCGCAACCCCTAGGATCGCCCATGTCGTGCAAACAATCAAAACATGTCACGAGGTCAAAACCGGATTCCTTGATGTCCTTGGCGCCCGCCTCCTTAAAGCTTACGCGATCACCCAAGCCATGCGTGACGGCATGTCGATTTGCCTCTTCAATGGAAGGCGCGTGAAAATCGTATCCGACAAACCGGCTTTCGGGAAAAGCTTCCGCCATCAGCAACGTGGAAAAACCGACCCCGCAGCCGACATCGGCGACCTTGGCACCCGACTTTAGCTTCGCTTCGACTCCATCAAGGGCTGGCAACCAGTTCTGCATAATGTTGTTCACGTAGCCCGGTCGGAAGAACGCACCAGTCGCGCAGAATAGACACGCCGCCGAATCGCCCCAGCGCACACCGGCACCTGTTCGGAACGAATGCTCGACCTTTTGTTCTCCCTCGATCATGGCGGCCACGAGGTCGAAGGCTCCGGCCAGATAAACAGGACTGTCCTTTTCAGTGAACACCATGGCCTGCTCCGGCAGCAGGCTGAATTTTTCCGAGCTTGCGTCGTAGTCGATGTAACCGTTTGCGGCTTGCGCAAGCGCCCATTCGCGAACGTATCGCTCCGTCAGTCCGCCGGCCCGTTTCGCTAGCTCATCAGACGTAGCTGGGCCGCCCTCGTGGAGAGCATCGAACAAGCCGAGTCTCAATCCGATGCGGACCGTCGGCACACTAAATGCACCACCGAGGTCACCCAACATTTTGCCGACGAATTCCTGGAGTTTGTTTTCGTCAACTTGCGCCATGTTTCGTCTCCCCGTGTAGACCACACGGGAAAGTATAGCATGGCGTCGAACACCCACCATGCGCGCAGCATCTGCTATCGCCGAACAGCGTCCTTGCTTGTGGGTCACATTGGCGTAATCGCTCCTGCGTTATGATCGCTCCAATCACGATGGGCCGGTGCCTGGGGGCAATCGGAGCGCGCTCTCATGAATATTCGTTTGTCGATTGAAAAGGGCAACGCGGTACTATCTGACGGGACATACGCCGTGCAGAACAGCACCGACTTGGAAAATGCGTGTGCGGATATTTGGCGTCGTCTCGGACGGGCGCAGCACGCTACATCGCTTGAAGATCAATTCTCATTCAATCTCGACGATCTTTGGGGCGCTACGATGAAACTTGATAAAGCCTAATTTCCCACTTCCCGGACTCATCTATACGCAGAGACCTGTGAACCTTCGTCGCCATCTCATATTGTGGTTCGCCGGTCACACACTGCCGTTGGTCGTTTTAATCTGCACGATCGTCGGCGGACCTGTGATCTTGGTTGCTACCGGTTCCATTTTGGCCCGTCACTTTACGCACTAATTTTGACGCCATATTCCTTACAAGCCCCGCTCGAACTTCGTGATCAAGGCCGCCAGTGCTTCCGGCTGTTCACTCGTGGTGAGGTGACCGCCGGGCAACCGCTCGATACGAAAACCGAGCCTTCCCAAACGTTCCTGCGCGAGGTCGACCTGGCGGTGTTCGAAGGGATCTTCGTCGCTGCCGCCCACCAGCAACGGGAACTGACCGCGATACGTCTCGAAGAGTTGGCCAAAGTCGAGGCGATCACCTTCCGCCTTGTGATCCTCCACGAACCCCGCTGCGGCGGCAAGAAAGAACAGACCATCCTGGCGGTTCAAGACACCGTAGAGTTCGCGTACCTCGGCATCGGTCACGTGATATCCTTGGGACCAAATCACCCCCACCAACATCTTGAAGACAGTGTAGGAGAGCTTCAGAGACCCTCGGGCAGGCTTGGGGATGCGGCGTAGAAGCGGTGTGGTGAACCATGGGTGGGAATGCCCGTCCGGAAAGAGCCCACCGTTGAAAATGAAAACGCCACGTATTTCTGGTCCACCCGCAGGCTCCCCACGCTGGGCGCGCTCAAGTCGGCGTCGCAGGTGCTCCGAGATGACAATCGCGGAAAAATCGAAGGCGACCAGCGTTGTGGACAGGACAGACTGATCCCGCCAAATCGCCTCGACGAGATCGGTGCGTTCGGCAGTGGAATAGACGTAGTCCTTGGGCTTGTCGCTATCGCCCATGCCGACATACTCGACGAAGAGCTTCGGCATTTCGGCGGCATTCGGCAAGTGCGGCAAAACCTTCGCCCATCCAAACGAGCCGTCGGGAAATCCAGGCATAAAGGTAACGGCGTGCGCGAGTTCCCCCTCCCGCCTCAAGAAGATTTTGAGCGGCGCGCCTTCCGCTGCAACGATAGCTTGAGCTCTGGGATCGTAGCCCACCCGCTCCCCACCTGCGAACCAACTCTGGGCCGATGCGCCCGCGGAGACGGCCGTGTCGGAGGCTGCGCCAAAGCGATCGGACATATCGCGTCTCCTGACCAAAGATGCATTCGCGGCATCGTCCTACTCCCGGTTTACCGGCTGGGTGATACGAACAGCAAACCAAAAGCGACGAGCGTTCGGATACCCCAATAAAGAAGAAAGTCGTCGAGGTCGCGACACAAGTGTGACTGCCTAAGGGGTACACGCCCTAGTTCTTGGTGCGGGCCCGTAGGGGTGACGGCGCGATCCGCCGACAAGAAAATACTTGCGGATGAAACGGCCCTCACGAGCATGTAACGGGCCGCCGCATTTTTAGGCAGGTGAGACGTCCTTCGGGCAACACGGCAGGAGCCTCGACGCGGACCACTTGGTAGTGATCACAGCGCGGCGTCAGATTCCGAGATAGGCGTTTTGCACCTGTGGATCGGCGGCCAAGGCCGTCGCATCCGCTGCCTTGACGATGATCCCGCCGGCAATGACGTAGCCGTGGTTTGCCGTCCGCAAAGCCAGCCGGGTGTTCTGTTCGGCCAGCAGGATCGAGACGCCCATTTCATTCAGCCGGCGCAGGGTTGCGAAGATGTCCTTCACGACCATCGGCGCCAGCCCCATCGACGGCTCGTCCAGCAGCAACAGCTTGGGCCGGGACATCAGCGCGCGGCCGATCGCGAGCATTTGCTGCTCGCCGCCCGACAACGCGCCCGCCAGTTGCGCGGTGCGTTCGCGCAGGCGCGGAAAGAGATCGAACACCAGCTCGAAATCCGCGGCGACAGCGCTCTGGCGCCGCGGCCATAGCCGCCGATAGGCGCCCATTTCGAGATTTTCCCAGCACCGTCATCGGTGCGAAGACGCGGCGCCCCTCGGGCACCAGCGCGATGCCGGCCGCCACGCGCGCCGCAGGCGCGATCGCCGTGATGTCTTTGCCCTCGAATGCCACCGTGCCATGCGTCGGCCGCAACAGGCCGGTCAGGCATCGCATCGTCGTCGACTTGCCGGCGCCGTTGGCGCCGATCAGGCAGACACTGCTTCCCTGCGCGACGTCAAAGCTCAGTCCGTGCAGAGCCTCCTTGCCGTCGTAGGCCGCACGGAGGTCGCGAACCTCAAGCATCCTCGTCCTCGCCAAGATAGGCGGCAAGCACGGCCGGGTCGTTGCGTATGGCTTGCGGCGAGCCTTCAGCAATCTTGCGGCCGTGATCAAGCACCAGGATGCTGTGCGAAATGTCCATCACCAGACCCATATTGTGCTCGACCAGCAGAACGGTGAGGCCGTCGCGATTGAGCTCGCGAATAAGCTCTCCGACGCGGAGCGTGGCGGCGTGGGAGACACCCGCGGCCGGCTCGTCGAGCAGCAAAAGCCTCGGCGCTGCCGCCAGCGCCCGCGCAATCTCCAAGAGCTTGCTTTCGCCGAAGCTCAGGCTCGCGGCCGGCTCGTCGGCTCGGTCGGACAGGCCAAGCCTGGTCAGGAGCTCGATCGAGCGGGCGCGAATCCCGCGTTCTTCCGACAAGGATCGCGGCGTGCGCAGGATGGCCTGCACGGTACCGCAATGCGATTGCGTGTGGCAGCCGACCATGACGTTTTCCAGCACCGTCATGTCCCTGAAGATCTGAAGATTCTGAAATGTGCGGCTGAGCCCGCTTGCGGCGCGTCGAAACGGCGGCAGACCGTCGATCGATTTGCCGGACAGCAGGATTTGACCGGCGGACGGAGCAACAATGCCGCTGATCATATTGAACAACGTGGTCTTGCCGGCACCGTTGGGGCCGATGATGGCCTTGATCTCTCCTTCGCGGACCGTGAAATCGAGATCCGCGATGGCTTGCAGGCCGCCAAAGCGGCACGCAAGGCCGCGCACATCGAGGAGTGCCGCCGTCGCGTTCATGGCGCGTATCTCCGCCACAGGCGGGCGATGCCGTCGCCGGCGCCGACCAATCCGCTCGGGAAAGAACAACAGGACCGCGATCATCCCGGCGCCGAAGATCAGAAGCTGCGCATCCTGGAAGGATCGCAGCAGTTCGGGGGCGCCGGTATAGATCAGTGCACCAAGGATTGCGCCGGCGTACCGCCCCCAGCCGCCGAGCGCGACCATCGCCACCAGCAAGATCGAGGTTGAAAAGCCGAAGCTTTCCGGCGACGCGTACAGATTGCTTTCGACATAGAGACTGCCGGCCAGCCCCGCCATGGCCGCGGTCAGCACGAAGACGATGAGCTTATAGCGGAACGCATCGATGCCGAGCGCCTCGGCCGCAATTGCGCTGGTCGCAATGGCGCGCACCGCCCGGCCGACGCGCGATTGAATGAGATTGAGAATGGCGAGCATGACGAGGCCCGCACACAGCCAGACGAGCGGAAAAATCCGCGTCTGATTGTTGAGGGCGAAGCTGCCGAACGCGAGAGGCTTCACCCCCAACAGCCCGTTCGGGCCGCCAGTCCACGACACGAGCTGATCGAACATCACCGCAAGGATCGCGTTGAAGCCGAGCGTCGCCATGGCGAGATAATGGCCCTTGAGGCGCAGCGCCGGAATTCCGATCACCAGCGCCGCAACCGCGCTCACAAGGCACGCGACCGGAAGCCCGGCCCAGGGACTAAGGCCGAGCTTCGCTGACAGGATCCCGGCCGAATAGGCGCCCAGGCCGTAGAAGCCGGCGTGACCGAGCGAAATCTGTCCGCAATAGCCGATCAGCAGATTGAGACTTGCGATAAGAATGAGGTTTATCAAAAAGCTCGTGCCGAGCGATACGATATAGTCGTTGAAGCCGAGCAGCGGGATCGCCAGCAGCACGAGCCAGAACAACAACAGCAGCGAGCGGTCGCCGACGGGCAAGCGCCGGCGCTCATCGCGTACGGCAGTGCTGATCGGTCCGGAAACGGGATCGACCGCGTCGCTTGGCTCGACCATGCGCGGCTCTCAAACCCTCTCCGCTTCCGGCCGTCCCAGCAAGCCCGACGGCAGCGCGAACAGAATGATCAGCAAAACAACGAAGGCCACCGCGTCCTTGAAGTGAGACGAGACGTAGCCGGCCGCGAACGTCTCCAGCAGGCCGAGCACAAGCCCGCCGACCAGCGCGCCGTAAAGGTTGCCGATGCCGCCGAGCATCGCGGCGCTGAACCCCTTGAATCCGATCAGGCCGCCCTGATCGTATGACGTGAAAGTCTGTGGCGTAATGATCGCGCCGGCGATGCCCCCTGCCAGCGCACCGATGACAAACGACCACATCACGCTGTGCCCAACGTTTATGCCGACAAGCGAGGCGGCGTCGCGGTCGGCCGCCACGGCCCGCAGCGATTTTCCGAGGATCGTCCGTTCAAAGAAAAAATGCGCCAGCACGACGAATGCCAGCGTGATCCCGATGATCCAGAGCGTTTGCGCCGGAACCCTGGCTTCCAGGATATTCAGGACTGCGTCGCCGGAGAAGCCGGGATAGCCGGCCGGGTCCTTGCCCAGCACGAGCATGACCACGCTCTTGGTGGAGATCGCCAGTCCGATGCTGAGAAGCGTAATCAGCATCGGGGTTGGGCGCCTGAGCGGCGCGACGATCAGGCGTTCCGACAACAGGCCGACCGCCGCGACGATCACGATGGCGATGAGGCAGCCGGCCCAGACCGCGGCATGCGAAGCGATCGCGGCCGCGGCGATCATGCCGCCGAGCATGACCCATTCGCCTTGCGCGAAATTGAGCGCGCCCGTGCTCTTGAAGATGACGTTGAATCCCAGCGCGATGAGCGCGTAGATGGCGCCGTTGCCGACGCCGGCAAAGAGCAACTGGAGCGCCGTGGCGCCTGCACTTCCCGCGCTCATCTCGTCCTGGGCGGTTGAGCCTGCAGGCTTGCGTGAGTTTGTTGGCCTAGCCGCGCAAGCCGTTCATGCATAGTCAGCCAGATTGAACCGGCCGTTCGCCCAATTGACAAGCACGATATTGCTCTTGGCCAGGCCGGAATGATGTTCCGGCGAGAACGAAAAGATACCGCTGGCGCAGTGATAGTCGCGGATGCTCTCCAGCGCTTGGCGTACTTTGTCTCGGTCGCCGCCGGCGTTCGAGAGCGCAATCTTGGCCAGATAGACGGCGTCGTAGGTCTGCGCCACGAACTGGTTGGGCGTGCGGTTGAAACGGCGCTTGAAGCTGTCGGTCAAGGCGGCGATCTTCGGCTTCACCGGATCGGAATCGGGCAACTGGTCGCCGACCACGAACTTCTGGCTCAACAACAGGAGCTTTGCGGCAGCACTGCCGGCAAGCTCCATGTATTTGCCGGTGACGAAGCCGTAGCTGTGGACGAGCGTCAGCTTTTCGTCGAGACCGAGCTGCTGCGCCTGCTTGAGGAACACTACCCCCGCCGGCGTAACGGTCCAGCACAGAATGACCTGCGCTCCGGCATCACGTATGCGACTCAATTGCGGAACAAGATCGGTATCGCTCGGCGCGAACGACTCGAAAATCGCATCCAGGTTGCGTTCCTTGGCAACAATCTTGAGCTGTTCCGTGGCGCCCTGCCCGAAGCCGCTGGTGTCGGCGAGGAGCGCGATCTTCTTGAGCCCCTTCTTATCGAAATAGTCCGCCGCGCGCTGCAGCACCAGATAGTCGTCCACCGTGCTCTTGAAAATCCAGCGATGATTCGCGACCGGATTGACGATGGCGCTGGCGCCTTCGGTCGAGATGAATGGGATTTGCGCGGCCTCCGCCATCGGCGCAATCGCGAGCGCGATGCCGCTCATATTGCCGCCGCCGACGATCATTTCGACGCCGTCGTTGCTCAAAAGACGCCGCGCCTCGGCAATCGCCTGCTGCGTCTGGCTTTGCGCGTCGTAAAAAGTCCACTCGATTTTCCGGCCGCCGATGCCGCCGGCCTCGTTGATCTCGTCAACCGCCAATTGCGCGCCGTCCTTCATGTCCTGGCCGAGAAAGGCCGCGGGCCCGCTCACCGACAGGATCGTGCCGATGCGGATCGGATCGGCGGCACCGGCGCGAAGATTGGCCCAGCCGGCGGTTGCGGCGCCCAGCAAGGCAGTGATGGTCGTCCGTCGAGACAGCATCGTATTTCACCGTTGATTGTTCGTTCTAAGCGCGCCCCGCATACTCAATCTCGCCATAGAAATTATAGACAACGGAGTCAACGCATGTTACCGGCCGCAATCATGAGTATTTTCGTCGCCGCCGCATGAATTCGATAATTTCTGAGAAAACTGCGTGCGAAGAACAAAACTGTAGCGACCCCCGTCTGCAGAAAAGAAATATCCCCCCGGGCGGCTCGCGCAGGAGCTGTCTCGGTGGCACAAGACAAACCGGGGTCGGCCCATGAAACAGCGCAAGATGAAACTGGCGGCCTTCGTGGTGGCTGGGCCGGTCTCCGGCCATCACGGCGGATGGCGCTACCCGGCCGCCGACCGCAACCTGCTGTCGCTGGAATACTACCGCAACATCGGCCGCATCCTCGAACAGGGCCGCTTCGATCTCATTTTCTTCGCCGACATTCTGGCGGTGCCGAGCCGCTACGAGGGCAAGCTCGACAGCCAGTTGCGTTATGGCGCACTCGGTTCGCTGCGGCTCGATCCCATGCTCGTTCTTTCGGCGATGGCGGCTTCGACCAAATATCTTGGGCTCGCCAGCACCATATCGACCTCGTATTTCCATCCCTTCGCGGTCGCCCGCGCCATGGCGACCCTCGACCATTTGAGTGGCGGCCGCGCCGCCTGGAACATCGTCACCTCGTTCCAGCAGGCCGAGGCCGCCAATTTCGGAATGGAGGACCAGCTCTCACGCGACGAGCGCTACGATCGGGCGGACGAGTTTCTCGATGTCGCATGCAAGCTCTGGGATAGCTGGCGCGACGGTGCCCTCGTCCTCGATGCCGAGAAGCCGCAATTTGCCGATCCGGAACTGGTGCGCCCCATCGACCATCACGGCAAGTGGTTCAGCGTGCGCGGGCCGCTCAATGTCAGCCGCTCGCCGCAGGGCCGGCCGGTTTTCATCCAGGCCGGGGCATCCGATCGCGGTCGCGATTTCGCCGCGCGCTGGGCGGAGATCATTTTTGTCACCCACGCCTCGATCGACTCGGCGAAGGAATTCTATCGCGACATGAAGGCGCGCGCCGCCAAGGCCGGCCGCCATCCCGACCAGCTGAAAATCCTGCCGGGCATGGTGCCGATCGTCGCCGAAACGAAGGCGATGGCGGAAGACAAGCGCGAACTCATCGACGGGCTTGCCGATCCGCAAGCAGGCCTTTCCACGCTCTCGTATCACCTCGATATCGACCTCTCGCAATTTCCGCAGGATCGCGTGTTGCCGACGCTCGACGTGCCCGGCGTGCAGGGGCATTACAAAGAAGTCGCCGAAATGACGCAGCGGCGCGGACTGACGCTGGCGCAGGCCGGCAAGCAATATGGCGTCGGGCCGCTGCGCGAATTCTTCGGCACCGGCACCGACCTCGCCGACAAGCTGGAAGAGTGGTTCCGCGCCGAAGCCTGCGATGGCTTCATGCTGCAAACGCCCTACGTCCCGGGCGGCCTGGAGGATTTCGTGCGGCTCGTCATTCCCGAGCTGCAAAAGCGCGAACTGTTCCGGCGCGATTATGAAGGTACGACGTTGAGGGACCATCTGGGGCTGGTGAGGCCGCCGGCATGACGCGCCGCCGGTCCAAGAGCAATTCAAGGGCCCTGCCCTCTTTGCCTGAATGACGACCCGCGAGGCAAACCATGGCTACGTTACCGTTGTTGGTCGATACCGTGTGGCTTGCCGCACACATTGACGATCCAGACCTCCGCATCCTCGACTCGACGACCAACGTCGTTCGCGAACCCGGCAAACCCGACCGTGTCGTCGCGGAACGCGCGAAATTCGAGGAAGGCCACATCCCCGGCGCGCAATTCGTCGATCTGCAGGCCGACCTCTCCGATCATGGCTCCCATTTGAGTTTCACCGCTCCCCGCGCCGAGGATTTTGCGCGCGCAATCGAGCGTTTCGGCATCGGCGACAATTCGCGCGTGGTGATCTACGGCACCGGCAGCGTGTGGTGGGCGACGCGGGTCTGGTGGCTGCTCCGCCTGTTCGGCTTCGACAATGCCGCGATCCTCGACGGCGGCTGGAAAGCCTGGACCGACGAGAGGCGGCCGGTCGAACAGGGCCCTGGCCGCCATTACGATCGGCGCCATTTCACCGTGCGGCCGCCACGTCCGCTGATTGCCGACAAACAGGATGTGCTCAAAGCCATCGGCGATGGCGCGACCTGCACCATCAATGCCTTGGCCCCCGCCATCCATACCGGCGCCGCGCCATCGCCTTACGGCCGGCCCGGCCGCATCAAAGGCAGCATCAACGTGCCCGGCCTGGCGCTGCTCGATCCGGCAAGTAACCGCTTCGTGCCGCGCGCAAAGATCGAGCAACTGTTCCGCGAAGCCGGCGCGCTCGATCGTCCAAAGGTAATCCATTATTGCGGCGGCGGCATCACAGCGACGGCGACCGCCTTCGCGCTCGCGCTCATCGGCCGCCCCGATACGCTCGTCTATGACGGTTCGCTGCATGAATGGGCGCCCGATCAAACGCTGCCGATGGAAACCGGCTGAGCGGCGCATCGGAACAAAGTGCCCACCGGAAAATTTCAATGACGCCCGATCGCCGTATCCGTTTCAACGGCTTCAAATGCTCCACCGTGGCCCATACGACGGCGGGCTTGTGGCGGCACCCGAACAGCCAATCGCATCGCTACAAGGAGCTGTCGTTCTGGATCGAACTGGCAAAGACGCTCGAACGCGGGAAGTTCGACAGCCTGTTCGTCGCGGACGCCCTCGGCGTTCTCGATGTCTACCGCGATAGCCCGGACCAGACCCTCCGCGAAGGACTCCAAACGCCCACCGACGATCCGCTGCTCGCGGTCTCCGCGATGGCGGCGGCGACGAAGCATCTCGGTTTCGGCATCACGGTCGCTTCGCTCTACGAGCTGCCGTATCTGTTCGCCCGCAAGATGACGACGCTCGACCATCTGACCGACGGCCGGATCGGCTGGAACATCGTTACCTCCGCTCTCGACAGCGCGGCGCGCAATCTCGGCCGCGACAATCAGATCCCGCACGACGAGCGTTACGCGGTCACCGACGAGTTCATGGAGGTCGTCTACAAGCTCTGGGAGGGTAGCTGGGAGGACGACGCCGTCGTTCACGACCGCGCCTCCGGCACCTACGCCGATCCGGCGAAGGTGCACGCCATCGGCCACAAGGGCCGATACTATTCGGTGCCCGGGATTTTTCTCTGCGAGCCGTCGCGCCAGCGAACACCGGTGCTTTATCAGGCCGGCACATCGTCTGCCGGCCGCGCCTTCGCCGGACGCCACGCCGAAGGCGTGTTCATCTCGGGACAGCGGCCCGACATCGTGCGGCGGCTGGTCGACGGCGTTCGCGCCGAGGCGCAAGCCGCCGGACGCGATCCGCGCAGCGTCAAGTTCTTTGCGATCATGACGGTCGTCACCGCGCCGACCGACGCCGAGGCAGAAGCGAAATTCCAGGAATACAAATCGTACGCGTCAATCGAGGGCAATCTGGCGCGATTGAGCGGCATCACGCAGGTCGACATTTCGAAGCTCGACCTCGATCAGCCGCTCGAATATTCCGACACGCCCGGCATCCAGGGCATTCTGGCGAACTTCACCAAGGCCGACCCGACGCGGCGATGGACGCCGCGCGAGATCGCGAACTTCATGAGCGTGTCGAGCTTCGGGCCGGTTGTCGTCGGCTCGCCGGCCACGGTCGCCGACCGGCTCGAGCAATGGGTCGAGGAAGCGGACATCGAGGGTTTCAATCTGGTCGACGTCATGCCGCCGGCAAGCTTCGGCGACTTCGTCGATCTTGTCGTGCCGGAACTGCAACGGCGCGGACGGATGTGGCGCGACTACGAAGGTAACACCTTGCGCGAAAGCCTTTACGCCGCCGGTCAGCCGCGCGTCCGCGACGACCATCCCGCCGCCAAGTTCCGCTTCGAGTTCCGATCCAAGTTCCGCCGCGCCTGATCGGGGACTGTCGCCCAGCGGCAACAGTGTCGGCTTCGGACGCGCAGGGGACGGTGACAGGGCCGCTCGTCAGTCAAAAACATTTTGCCGTTGGCTGAGGGAACCAAAAGACCCGTCCGCGGGTTCAAGTTTCGGTCGGGGAGTTTCAGTCGATAACTCGTTGGGGCGTCCGTTGGTAACGGCGGGCTGGTGGCGATGTTTACGACAATGGCCTTCTTTCTGATGGCCGCATTTCTGTTGCTCGGCATTGTTGCTGACGGGCTGTGCGCGCGTCTGCGCCGCTGACGGCGAAGGGAACCGCTCCGTATCGAATCGCAGTTTTTCGGGGAGGAACGTATGCAGACAGGCAAATACTCGATCGAACTGATCCGCGGCGGTGAAGGCACCGACATACAAATCGTCCTCGCCCGCGAGGACAACCTGCGCATCGCGCGGACGCTTTTCAGCGTCATCGCCGAAAAGTACCCGGATCGACTCGTCATGCTCTGCGATCGGGCGCTGGTGCTGGAAAGGCACGATCCCGAGGCCGTACCGGTTTTGTCATAGCAAAGCCGCCAGGCCGGCGCCGGGAATTTTCCGAAGTCTTTACCTGTAGTTAGCGGCAACTTCGAAGGACATTAACCTCACATCGTTCATCCGGGGTTCACTTTAAATACGACAACCTGTAACATTGGGATGTTCGGGGGGCCCACGCAGTGAGGCCACATGAAGACCCGCTTGTTGATCGTTCTTGCGCTTGTCGTGCTGGGGGTCGGTAGCACGTTGGCGACGATGAACAACGCCTGCAAAAGCAGCAGGCACACTTGGTGCGCTCCGGTTTCGGATGTGCGGCACCACCTGAAGATTCAGCACAGCTAAGTCTGCTGTGCTGAGGGATCTGATCCGTCCGAATCTCGGGCAAGCGGTTGCGTGCGCTTCAGCCCCGACCACAGAGCCGTGAACTCACTGGTAGCGCCGATGTGGTTCCAGCAACTCGCGAGCGCAATCGCCGCGTATCCAGGTTGCCGATCAGAAGATCTGGGTCAGGACCCCGCAGAGGGCCACACTGACGATCAGCACGGACCATTCTGAAGCCTTCAGCGACAACAGCCTGCCTTCGCGCGCTACCTTCGTCATCATTGCGGCACCGCCCCGGAATGTCTGTGATTCAGACCGTACCGAATGCGGGCTGCAAAAGCTGTAGCGCGCAGGTCACACCGGCCAGCTATCGCCGAAAGTGCAAACCGAAATAGTGTGATTTCCGTCACACCCAACTACGATGCCGAGCTACATAAAGGGTGGGTGGGGCCCCGGCGGCAAAAACGCCGAGGCCCCGTGACCGGAGCGGCCTTTCGGCTTGGGAGCGTGGGGGCGTACCCCGGTCACAAACGATAGAAAGGCGGCCGCGACGGAGCGGCTGTCTGTTTGATTTTTGCGCTGAATTCCCCAACCCGCGCCGAGTGTTAACTATTTGCAATAATAGTGGCGACGATTGGGCATAATTCAGCCCAAAAGCGGAGTTCCACGAAAACCCGTGCCGCGAATCGCGGCGATAGCGGTGCCGGGGACGCCTCATAAGATGCTTCAGAAGCGGTTGCTCGCCTGTTTGCTGATCCTGATAGGGCTATCGACTGCAGCGCGGGCGGACTTCATTTATTGCTACGCAACAGGGACTGCCGACCAGCGCCTTTATGCAAGCGGTGTTTTTGAATCAGATAACGTCGCTGCGACGACCAAGGCATTTGCGCTTTATCTGGAACGAAACGGAGTGAAGGCGGAGGGCGCGCTTTGCCCGGCCGCCAAGAGCAAAGAAGACGCCCAGCGGGCCAAAGACGTTCTCGTCAACGGGCGCAAGGTCGTATCGGTCCCGTTCCTCGATTGAACCAAACATAAGCGGGAAGCGGCAGCTTTGCGAAAGAGCCACCCCGCGGCCGCGCCTGCATTTTTTTAGAGAGGCTCCGGGCGCCCGCGTACCAACTCCACGGCCTTGAGCAACTTCAGCTTGTTCTGCGCAACATCGCCGTCGGAGAAATCCAGGATCTGGATCCGGCGAAGCTCTTCCGGCAAATCCAACAGCGACGATATCGGGTCGAGCGCCACAAGAAACGGCGGCCGTCCGGATTTCATGCTCGCCGCCAATGCGAGAAACTGTTCGATTTCCCGACGCACCCAGCGGCTCCGCAGCCAATTCTGCGACAGGAAGCTGAAAAAATATCCCATCACCGACCGCTCAAGAGCCGTGCTTAGTTGTTCAACCCACGACGTCCCCGCACCCAGGCCCGACGGCTCGAAGACCGCGAAGTCGTTGGCGATGAGCAGGTCGATATAGGGGCGAACCCGATCGCGATCGAGCGATGCGTAGTTTATGAACGTGGTCGCCGATTGCAGGGTCCGGTAGATGACCTCCCTTTGCCGTTCCCAGGGCCAACTCAGATCAATCTCGTGTATTTTGCGGTCCTTGAGCGACAGGACGAATTCGCGCTCCAACTGCACATAGTGCGAGATACGCGCAGCGGGGCTGTCACACAGCAGAAAGAAGTTTCGCGCGGCGATCTCCCGCTTGATCAGTGCACTGACTTCTTCGTCCTCGGTCAGGCACATGAGAAAGAACAGCAGCGGATTTCCATGCAGGCGCTCGAACTCGTCGCGCACACGGCGCACGGCGTTCAGGTCCCTGTGCGAGTGCGACACGAATATCCAAGCGTCGGAAATTTTTCTGGGACCACCTCCGGGAGCACCCTCACCGCCACTATCAGCTGTCACGGACCGCCTCCCTTGCTGGCTTCCCGAACGCTTCGGCGTTCGATCAAGGATAGCCCGGCAGTCGCGCGTTTTCCTTTCGGCATTTCCGAGGCCGCCCACGCGCCCGGCACTCGAGATTCGCCGCGAAGCAAGCGAAAACACATATGCCGTGCGATCAACTCCGCCGCCTCGATAAAGTTAATTAAGTCACCCTGACGCCCCCTCCCCGCCTATTTGATGCCACGTTCGGTGCGGAACATGGGTCTCATCGGTGGGGTGGAGCGGGGGCGTGCGGAGCGCAAGCGGCGACAGAACTGCTGCGTTCCGCACGCCAAGTTCGGGAACAAAAAAAGCGATTGGAGAGGCTCGCTATGTCCCAGTTTTCCGCGTTCGACCCCTTCGGTATTGCGATGATGGGTTTCGGTGTCCTGGTCGTGGCCGTTTTGGCGTTCGTCTTTTGACAGGACATTTTTGACAAGCCGTCCGACACCGAGGACGTAATTTTCTTTGATCTCTATCGATTGCCCCCGAATTGGGTTCGCCGCCCGGCCGAGCGCGCAGTCTCAACCTCGTCCAACTCGACTTCGCCCAACTCATTTTGCCGCAAGCGCCACCCCTCAGAATTGGCGTGGCGACGCTTAAGAATCGACGCGAATGAAATGACAAGTCGAGGCAGTTTCTTAGGCAAAATTCCATTCGGCGCGTGCCTTCATCGGAGCAAGGCTGTCACCGTACGACAGCCATCACGTGGAGTTTTGCGTCATGCTTTCGCTAAAGCCTGAGGAGAGACGCCGGGCGCCCCGCCATCATCTTGGGCGCGTGGCGGCGATCATCTTTGGACCCGGCGCCGAGCAACACTACTGCCTCGTTACCGATATTTCCGAGGGCGGCGTGCGCCTCCATGTCAAGGAACTCAACATCCCCGATGAGTTCGCGCTGTTGTTCTCGCCCGGCGGGCCAACCCAAAGCGGCAAGTACAAGGTCGTCTGGCGCCGCGGCCAGGACATTGGCGCGATGCTTCTGGAAACTTCCTAGCGATCGTCATTTCGCCCGAGATCCTCGCCGGCCTTCAGCCCGGCGCCGGACGTTTGTCGCGGCGGAACGGTTGGCGTCGGCTGCGGCCTGCGCGATGGGCCGGCGACGGCCGTGTCATTTTCGATCATCCACTTTTGATCGTCACGCGCGGCGGAGGCACTAACGCGCCGCGACGCGATCGGGCATGACTACGCGTCAGGCGGCGATCGCCTTTGCCGCCGGGCAGGAAAGAAAGCCAGCCATGCCGATCATCACGCGCCGCTCGCTCATCGCCGGCTCGGCAATGACTGCGCTCGCGGCAGGCACCGGCGCCGCGGCCGCCGCAGCGCCCCCGGCCGGAATGGAAACGCCCGGCATCTATCGCTATCGCATCGGCACGTTCGAGCTGACGGCGCTTTACGACGGCATCTGGTATCGCCCGATCAGCGAAAAATTCATCCGCAACGCCCCCTTCACCGAGGTCGAAAGCGCTCTCGCCGACGCGTTCATGCCGGCCGACAAGCTGGCGACGCCGTTCACCACGCTGATCGTCAACACGGGCAAGCGGCTCATTCTGATCGACACCGGTACGGGCGGCCAGATCGCGCCCAGCGCCGGCGTGCTGCGCGCCAATCTCCTCGCCGCAGGAATCGATCCGAAAGCGATCGACCTCATTGCGATCTCGCATTTCCATCCCGACCACATCAACGGCATCAAGGACAAGGATAATGAACTCGTGTTCCCCAATGCCGAGATCACGGTGCCGGCGGCGGAATGGAACTTCTGGATGGACGACGCCAATCTGAACGCAGCGCCGGCGGATCTGAAACTCACCTTCCGCAACCAGCGCCGGATATTTTCCGATATCGCGAAGAACGTGACCCGCTTCGAGCCGGAAGCGGAAGTCGCGCCCGGAGTTGTTTCGCTCGCAGCGCCCGGCCATACGCCCGGACACACCGTTTTCGCCATCCATTCCGGCGACCAGTCGCTCCTCGTGCTGGGCGACACGGCCCAGCACCCCGCCGTGTTCGCACGCCATCCGGATTGGCAGGCGGCCTTTGACGTCGACGGCGATGCCGCAGTGGCAACGCGCAAGAGGCTGTTCGACCGCGCCGCGGCGGACCGGATGCTCGTGACCGGCTACCATTTTCCCTTCCCCGCCTGCGGGCATCTGATCAAGACCGCGAGCGGCTACGAGCACGTGCCGGTCGAATGGCAGCCGAACCTGTAAAAGGCCCCATCAAAATTTATTCCCGGCGCCAGGTACTTTTTTTATCGAAGATCGCTTTTTATCAAAGATCACTTTCTCTCGATGACACCAAAGCGTCACGCCAAAGGCCCGGGCGATGTCGTAAGCTGACACAAGTTGACGCTGGAGAAGCCGCTATGAAGCCAACGCTTTCATTCGCCGCCGCGTTGTTGTTGTCCGCAGCCCTGGTCGCTCCCAATATCGCCGTCGCGGCCGGCGATCCGGATCCGCCGCCTCCGCCGAAGCAGGACAAATCGACGAAAAAGCCGAAGGCCAACGAGGAGTTCTTGCGCGACTATCATGCCGCATACTCGCTCATCTACGACCAGCACGACTATGCCGGCGGCATCGCCGCGCTGCGGGCGCTGGGATACGACGATCATCCCGACGTGGCGACGCTGCTTGGCTACGCCAACCGCAAGCTCGGCCGCTATGACGACGCCAAGGTCTGGTACGAGCGGGCGCTTGCCGCCGATCCCGACCATGCGCTCACCTGGTCGTATTACGGCATGTGGCAGGTCGAGCAAGGCAACGTACTCAAGGCCAGGGACGATCTGGAAAAAGTGCGCGTGATCTGCGGCAATACCGACTGCCGCCCGTACCGGATGCTCAAGGAAGTGATCGAGGGCACCGCGACCTACTAGCGAATGCGACGCTCGCTCATCCTTCCCGCCATGCGGGAAGGATGACAGCGGCGGCGCCGTCACCCGGTCTGTGTCTCCGCCACGATCCACGCGTGGTAATCGGGATCGACGCTTTCGAGCGGAATGACGAGTATGGCGGGCGTGCTGTAAGAGTGCATCTCCTTCACCGCGGCGCGGACCGGTTCGGCAAGGCTGGCGCGGGTCTTGATGATCATCACCACTTCGTCGCCCCGCTCCACCGCGCCTTCCCAGCGGTAAATCGAGACCATCCCCGGCAGAATGTTGACGCAAGCGCATAGCCGGCGTTCGACCAGCGCCCGCCCTGCCCGCTCCGCCTCGACAATCGCCGGATAGGTCGTATACACGAACACCGCGCGTTCCATTTTTGGCCTCCCCGCAGCGCCGCGCCGCTGCCGCATCCGCCAAGGTCTAACAAACCGGGGCACAGCAAACAAAGGCTGCCAGGCTAACGCCCCAAATGCCGCCGCGCCGCACCACATCGCGCTTCAAAAGCGTCGCTTTCGTCGCCAGCGACACCCCGTCGGCGCAAAAGGCGCGACGCGCGCTGGTTCGCCGCTATGGCGACGCGCTTCCCGAGGTCGCTGACGTCGTTGTCGCGCTTGGCGGCGATGGGCTGATGCTCGCAACCCTGCAGCGGCTCATGAATTCGGGCAAACCGATCTACGGCATGCATCGCGGCACGGTCGGGTTCCTGATGAACGAGTTTTCCGAAAAAAACCTCGTCGAGCGGCTCGCCGCCGCGCAGGTCACGGTGATCCACCCTTTGGTCATGCGGGCCCATGACGCCGCCGGGCGCCTGCACCGCCACCGCGCCATCAACGAGGTCTCGCTGTTTCGCCAGAGCTACCAGGCGGCGCGGCTTCGCATCCTGATCGACGGCGAGGAACGGCTTGGCGAGCTTGTCGCCGACGGCGTGCTGCTGGCGACGCCCGCCGGCTCTACCGCCTATAATCTGTCGGTGCAGGGCCCGATCATCCCCATCGATGCGCCGCTCCTGGCGCTGACGCCGATCAGTCCGTTCCGGCCGCGGCGCTGGCGCGGCGCCCTCCTGCCCGATCGCGCTCGCGTCACCATCGAAGTCCGCGAAGCCGCCAAGCGCCCGGTCGCCGCGGTGGCCGATCACAACGAGGTGCGTTCGGTCCGCTCCGTCGAGATCAGCATGGACCACGATACCTCGATGCACATGCTGTTCGACCCCGGCCACAGCCTCGACGACCGCATCTTGCGGGAGCAATTCGGCTATTGAGTGCGGCGAAATCCGCTTCCGCGCCCGGTATGCTTAACCGCTCGTTAACAGGCCAAACCTTACCTTCCGCTGCGAGCGACGGCTCAACCCTTGCTCGTCAGGCTTTATGGTCCACATCAATTTCAACCGGCTGCGCTTTCTCGTCATCGACGACAACGCCCACATGAGGCGGATCATGCGCACGCTGCTGCACGGATTCGGCACCCGCGAAGTCTACGAAGCCGAAGACGGCGCCGCCGGGCTCGAAGCCTTTACCCATTTCCTGCCGGACATCGTCATCACGGACTGGGCCATGCCGATTTTCGACGGCCTGGAACTGACCCAGATGATTCGGCAGCCGGGAGCCAACGCCAATCCTTATGTGCCGATCATCATGCTCACCGGCCATTCGGAGAAAAAACGCGTCGTCGTCGCGCGCGACGCCGGCGCCACGGAATTCCTCGCCAAGCCGATTTCCGCCAAGGCGCTCTATGAACGCATCCTCAACATCGTCGCCAACCCGCGTCCGTTCGTGAAGACGAAGAATTATTTCGGGCCGGATCGGCGACGGAACGCCAACCCCAATTATGTCGGGCCGGAACGGCGCAAGGGGCTGCGGGCCGACATCATCCGGCAACAGCCCCTACTCGACAAGGTCTTGACCTGAACCCGCAGGAGCGATCGGCAACATGGCATCGCGCAAGGACAAGGCGCCGTCGGTCGCAACTTTTGCCGACCACGAGGTGATCACGCCGCCGCACGAGTTGCGCAAGGCACTGGGAAACGGTGCCGACCAGGACGACGATCCGGTGGCGAGGGCGGAGGCGGCGCTGGCGCAGCTCTCTGGCGAATTCGCCGACTGGATGCATGTCGAATGCGAGCGCCTCGAAGCTGCGCGCCGGCAGGTGGTCAGCCTCGGCTTCACGGCGGAAACACAGGACGAGCTTTTTCGGGCGGCGCACGACATCAAGGGCGAAGCCGCGACTTTTGGCTACCCGGCCGTCGGCGCCGTCGCTCGCAGCCTGTGCCGCCTCATCGAACACACGCCCGACGGGACCCGTATACCGCTTGCCCTCGTCGAACAGCACGTTGACGCCGTGCGGGCCATCGCGCGCGAGTATGCCCGGCCCGATCTCGACGCCATCGCCACCTCCCTGACCCGGCGGCTGACCGAAGTCAGCGACGAATTCCTGCGCACCGAAAACAGCGACCGCCCGGATTATCTGGAAAGCATTTTCGCGCCCAGCGCCTAGGCCGCGCACTCGCAGATCGCCCCCTTCGTCGCGGCTTACAGGACGTCCTCTACACGACGCTCAGGTTATCGCTGTAAGTGCATTTCGCCGGACCTCGAGGATGGTCGCGGTGACCTCATCCGCAATCTTTGGTCCGTGTAGGCGCATCTCGGAAATTTCGGTTTCCGAGATCCGATCATGCAGACCGGATTTGTAGCTCGGCCATTGTTGCGCGACTGTCCACCAGGACTTTACGTTTGGCCGGTCCTTAATCCACAGATCGAGAAGTCCGAGAAAATCAAGACGCGCCGCATATGGCATGAGGTTTATGTCGGCCAACGTCGGATTTGTGCCGAGAATCCAGGGGCCGCCACTTTCGGCCAGCGTATTTTCCAGCATCTTGAAAGCACGTTCGTAGGCGGCAATGCCATGCGCAACGAAAGGAGATTTGGCCCCAAATTCAAAGGTTGACTTGAAACGGTCTGTTCGACGCGGATCGCCGACGTTACGAAAGCGCTTTTCTCGTGTCTCAGGCGGCATATTCTTCATCCGCTCGCGGAACATCGCCGAAAAGCTGAGTTCGGTGACGCCGTCGTGTAGGCCCTCATCCACCATCTTGCTCCAGAGCCGCATACGACTTTGAAGCCACGGATCGGACGGGATGAGTTGTGGCGCTTGCGGAAAGGTCTCGTCGATATATTCGCAGATCAACGTCGACTCGATGACCGGTTTGCCATCATGCACCAGCGTCGGCACCACGCCTTTTGGATTGAGTTTCAAATATTTGGGATCGTATTGCTCGGTTTTAAATAAGTCGACCTTGACGGCTTCCCATTCGAGCCCTTTGGCACACAGCGTAATCCGCACCTTCTGGCAACACACCGAGTTGCCGAAATCGTAAAGCGTTAGCATTTTTCGCCCTTCACTGATCACGTCGAAGTCTGCGAAACCTTATGGGCCGGCCGACACCGTGTCTATTGTTGACGCGACATCGCTCAGGATCAGTTTCGAGCGATTTTTGCGTAGCGCACGCCGAAAACATCGACTGCCCGGACGATCTGGAAAGCAGTTTCACGCCCGGCGGCTAGGACGCAGATAACACCGTTGCTCGCAATTTGGTGTCTGGCTTTTTCTTCGCCCGCCGGAGTAGCCTCTAACAACCCTAAAGTGGCTGGACGGCCACAGCGTCCATGCGCTAGTCGTTCACGTCGCGGTGCAGATAGATCAAAGACTTTCCGCGCTCTCGGGAGGTGCGACCGTGCTGACGAAAGCCGAAATGCCGGTTGCGGTTTCGGGCCAGGAGCCCGGCGTCGTCAATTCGACAGTTTATGTTGGAGGCCGAAAAGTCGCCGACGTCCGGATCGAAGAGGCCGGCGATTGGTCGAAACGTCCCGGCCATGTCGTCTGGATTGGGCTGGTTGAGCCCAGTGACGATCTTCTGCAGAGAGTGCAGCGGCAATTCGATTTGCATCCGCTTGCCATTGAGGATGCCGCCAACGCCCACCAGCATCCCAAACTGGAGCAATACGGCGAGAGCATCTTCATCGTCGCCCGTACTGCCCAGATGGTGGATGGACGGATAGCCTTCGGCGAAACACATTTGTTTGTCGGTCGCGGCTATGTCGTATCGGTCCGCCACGGCGCCTCAGTCTCGTATGCCCCCGTGCGGCAACGCTGCGAGGCCTGCCCGACCGTCTTGTCTCACGGAGAGGATTACATCGTCTATGCGATCCTCGATTTCATCGTCGACAACTACAGGCCCGTTCTTGAGAAAATCCAAGCCGAAGTCGAAACGCTCGAGGACAACGTGCTGGCGACCACGCTTGGTCAGTCCGATGTTGAACGCTTGTACATGCTTCGCCGGGATTTGTTGCGTCTGCGCAATGCGGCCGGACCGCTGGCGGAAGTCTGTAACCGTCTCGAGCACAGCCAGGTGATGCCAATCGATAAGGAAATGCAGCCCCACTTTCGCGACGTTACCGATCATGTACGCCGCGTGAGAGAACAGATCGACGCGTTGCGCGAGGTGCTGGCCTTCGCCTTCGAGGCAAGCCTGATGGCCGGGCAGGCGCAACAGACGGTGATAGCGCGCAGGCTCGCGGCGTGGGCCGCGATATTGGCCGTACCCACGGCTATTGCCGGGATCTACGGGATGAACTTCGAGCACATGCCCGAGCTCAAGTGGGCGTACGGCTACTATCTCGTCATCGGCGTCATTGTCGCCATTTGCTTGACTCTGTATGTCCAATTTCGGCGCAATGATTGGCTGTAGCTGATGTACGTGCCGGGGAGTCGCGAGCGCGTGGTTTCGCTCGTTCAGGCCGCCTCGGACTGATCCTCGAAACTTTCGGCGACGAGTTCGTCGCAGAACATCCGGGCCTCTTCGCGCGCGGCCTCGGTGGCAAAGCGGCGCAGCAGCGTGAGCAGCGGCGCCAACTCGCCGAGATCCTCATTTTCGCAACGCGTCAGTACGCGCTCGATGGTGCGGCGCTTTAATCGCGCCGCCCCGCCCGGCTCGCTGATCAGGCCGCCTTCGCGCAGCGCCTCGATCGCTTCCTTGAACGCCGGGTAAGTCGACGGCGGCAGTTGGGCTCGGCCGAACAGTGCCAGCAGGCCCGTATTGCCGCTGTCGTAAATGAGACCGGAGACGCGCTCTACCGGCATGTCGGTGAGCTCGGCCAAAGCTTCCTCGAACAGCGGGACGTTGCCCGACAGCAGAGCGCGTAAAATCAGGCCGGCGGTGAGTTGCCCGCCGACGCGCAAATGACGTATGAGCGCGCGCATCTGGTTGGACGGGGTATCGGCCGCGACGGTGACCGTCGCCTTTTCGCAGGCCTCGCGCGCGATCCGCTGCGCATGGCCGACATCAAGCCATTGGCATGCGGAGACGAAATCCACCAGGGTCTCCGACACCTTCGCGACCAGCGTCAATCGCGTCGCCGCCCCGACATCATTGCGCGCAAGCAGCGCTTCGCGAATGGCGGCGAGATGCCCAAATCGCTCGATCATCCGATCGATCGAGATCGGCGCCATCTCCGCTTCGCTGTTTTCCGCCAGTACGAGGCATGCCTCGGCCGTACCGACTTCCGCGATCGCCGCCGCGACCGGACGTGGCAAGGCGGCGCGGGACGCGATCGCCGTCTGTATCGAACCGTTTCCTGTCGCCACCGCGTCCACCAGGTCGGCGTCCACGAAAAGCGGCGACAGCGCCAGCACGGGCGCCGCGATTTGCGGCTGATCGGCCGCCAGCGCCAGCACGATGGCCGGCGGCGCGCTCGGGCTCGCTGCCAGCGCATCGGCCAACGCTCGCCGCACCATCGGCGACGCGTCGTCGAGCAGCATCAGCATCGCGCCTTCGGCCGCGGCGGCATCGTCGGGTGAGAGATCGGAATAAAGATAGGCCCGCGCGAGCGCAGCCGTTGCTTCGGCGCGTTTGCCGGCGGGTGCGGTGCGTACCCAATCGAGGAAATGGCGGACGATCATTGATTTCGCTCGCGCCGGAGGAGTTCGACGCACCGGAAGCTTAGACGCCGCGGCGTTAACAAACCGTTCACCATAAATTTCCTCTCGACGATCAACTTCATGATCCCTTGATCGGCACATCCCGGAAGAGATCGAGCAACAAGTTGGTGCCGGGTTTCGACGCCGTCGCAGCAGCTACGACGGGCGCGGCGCCGGGCGTGCTCCAGAGCGCGCTGACGACAGGCGCGATCGGCGCGGCGCGATGGCCGTCGCCAAAAAGGCCGTGGAAGATTGCCGTATCGACCGGATTGGAGGCCGGCGTAGCGTCGGCATAGGCGCTGGCAATGCCCGCAGTATCCGGAGCCGAAACGGCAATTGGCGATGTTGCCGACGAAGCCTGTGAAGCAAAAATGCCGGTATCCTGGCTGCCGCGGGCAACGTCGTAGCGCGCGGTGAGAACATCGCGCACCTGCGCAACGCTGCGCGCGGCGCCGCTGGTCCGATCATAGAAAATCGAGGGATTCGCCTGCGCGGCGCCGGGAAAGAAGTCCGCGGCCTTGGCGCTCGGATCGGTGGCGGCAATCGTCAGCAATCGCGCGGCGCCGCCGGCGCCGAGAAAATGCGCGATATAAAGCTCGCCCTCGCTCGGCGACCGGCCGAGCCGCTCGCTCAGCACCGAAGCGTTCGCGTTGGTGAAGGCGCCGGCCATCAGCGCGTTCGCGGTCGGATCGCTGCGCAGCGACAGAATCTCCCGGCGCAGCGACGGGTCGCGGACCTCGTATTGGCCGTTGGCATTCCGGGTGATGGCGTCGGCATATCGGGCATAGCCGAGCGCCGGGCCGGCCTGTTTCAGCGTGGCGAGCCAGGTCGTCTCGATGAACTGGAACAGCCCACGCGCGGACGAGGTCGCCGCACCGGCGGTCGGGTTGAGCCCCGACTCGACCTTTGCGGTTGCCAGGAGGTAATTAAAGCTCGTGCCGGTGGCCTGCGACGCCTGTTGAATGGCGCCGGCCACCGCCGAGCCGGCAGCGGAATTGCTGGAATCGACCAGCATGAAGAGCTCCCCCTGTCCGGCTCCCACCGGACTCAGATCGGGTCGATTAGTAAGGATTAACGACTATGGTAAACGGGAACTTAACGGGGAACTTAATGCTCGGATCAGGGAGGTCGTCATGACGGTGCAAACGGCGGTACGGCACAAGCGCGGCGGAGTATTTTTCGACGATTTCGTCCCCGGCGAGGTGGTCGAGCACCGCTACACGCGGACCGTCACGCAAATGGACAACATGCTGTTCTCCAACATGACGCTCAATCCACAGCCGCTGCACATCGACCGGCATTTCTGCGAACAGGAAACCGAATGGGGCCAACCGCTGATGAACTCGCTGTTCACGCTCGGCCTGATGATCGGCATGTCGGTGAGCGACCTCACCGTCGGCACCACCATCGCCAATCTCGGCATGACGGACGTCAAATTCCCGCATCCGGTTTTTGAGGGCGATACGCTTCACGCCTCCACCGAGGTCATCAGCAAGCGGGAATCGAAGTCGCGGGCCGGCGCCGGCATCGTCGAACTGCTTCACCGCGCCTACAATCAGAACGGCAAGCTCGTTGCGGAATGCCGCCGCAGCGCCTTCATGCTGATGCGCCCCAAATAAAACCAGCTCGGCTTTCGCGACCGTCCGGCGTGATCGGCGAATGACGTGAGGCAAAAGCCACACCCAAGCTCAATCCGCGGCGGGCTGCGGCGTTGCGTTGACTTTTGAATCCGCGGCTCCAATGATGCCCGTTGGGGATGTAAGCGGCAGATGATCAAGCCTCTGATCAAACTTGACATTGGGCGAAAGCGCCTGTGGCGGCCGCTGATCGGCGTGCTGGTCGCTTATGCCGTCGCGGCGCAAACCTTGTTGGTTGCGCTCGGCGGATTCTCGCTGCCAGCGCACGCCGCCGACACCGGGCCGGCATTCGAAATCTGCCTCCACGACAGCCAAAGCGCGCCGGATTTGCCTGCCAGCAATCCGGACCACGCCGCGTGCACACACTGCGTTTTCTGCTTTGCCGGATCGCATCACGCGGTGGTCGAAGCGCCGGCCGGCGTTTTCTACCGCGTTCATGTCGAAATCATCGAAGCGCCGTGGGCCGCCGATAGACGCGTCGCCCCCCGCATCGCCGCGCATTCGATAGCAAGTCCCCGAGGTCCTCCGCTGGGCGCGTGACGGCTCGCGGCCTTAGCGGCCGCTGCTTTGCACGGGTCTTGGCTAAGACTCTCTCACTTCGCTGCCGAACCGGGCTCAGAGCGCCATCGTGCGCGAGCGGACGGCGGCGAGCCAAGACACAAAACATTCGCTCATACACACGGGGACACCATGTCCAATCCATTCCTCAAAGCGCGCCCGTCTGCCTATAGATTGGCGGGGGCCTGTCTTGCTACAGCAACATTGGCGCTCGTCAGCGTCTCAACGGCTGCCATCGCCGCCGACATGCCGCTGAAAGCGCCGGATGCGCCTGCCTATCAGTGGTCTGGGTGCTACGGCGGAATCAACCTAGGCGGCGGCGCAAGCGGAACAAACTTCAACTCGACGATCGGACCGGGAACCCACTTGCTGGCGGGCGACCCCGCGCTGGTCGCCGCAAGCGGCGGCGGGGCCGCGAACGCCCCCGGCGTGCTCGTTGGTGGCCAGACGGGCTGCAATTGGCAGAGCGGCACGCTCGTGTTCGGCCTGGAGGGCGATTTCGACTACTTCCACAGCAATCCCAACTTTAACAACAACACAAATACACTGGGCGACGGCGTTACTCCGTTCGCGATTTCTCAATCGCTGACGACGGATTTCCTGGCAACCGTTCGTCCGCGCATCGGAATCGCGGCGGATCGCAACCTTGCTTACATCACCGGCGGCGCCGCGTTTACGCACGTGAACTACACCGAAAACTACGCTGATGGCGCGGCGCCTCCAGGCGCCGGCACCGCAAGCACGTCAAGATATCTGGCAGGCTGGGTGGCGGGAGCCGGTTGGGAATACGCCTTTTCCGACCGTTGGACGGTTCGGGCGGAATATCTCTTCGCAAGCTTCCCGAAGACCAGCGCGGCGGGTGCGATCACCGACTCAGCTGGCGGGACCAATCCGCTCCAAGGGTCCTCGGACCTGGTGATCCAGCTCGTTCGCGCGGGCGTCAACGTCAAATTCTGACCATAGCGAGCGCACCATGTTCGAACCCAAACGCCTCTTGACCCTCATTTCCTGCTCTCGCGCGCCCCACTATCCGGCAGCGGCGCGTCGGCCAAATCGCAACGGTGACACCATGTCGGCCACAATCCAAACCGCGTTATCGCAGCCACACAGCCGTCGGGCTGTTCGAAGCCTCGCGGCGCTGATCACACTCCTCGTCACTATCACCCTTTCATTCGTGCCGCTTGTGGGCTTCAGCACGACAACGGCGCTAGCCTGCGCCTGCGGTTGCAGTGTGTTCGATGTCGGCGGCCTTGATCTGCCGCAGGAGCAGGATCACGGCGGCCGCGTCTTCCTCGAATATTGGAGTGGGAACCAGACCGAGAACTATGTCGGTAGTTCCAGAGCCTCGGGAAATATCAACTCGGACAAGCAAATCAACACCCAGTGGCTCAATGCCGGGTTCAGTTACAACTTCAATCGCGATTGGGGCGTCATGGTGCGGATACCCACGGTCAACCGGACTTTGACTACCGACACCGGGGCATTCAACGGAATTGTGCCGTTCAATTCCAAAGATATCGGCGACATCGAAGTCATGGGCATGTACACCGGCTTCTTCAAGGACATGTCGACCGGCATCATTTTCGGTCTCAAGCTTCCAACTGGCACTTACACCGCGCCGGGTATCGATCGCGACACTCAGATCGGCTCCGGCAGCACCGACCTTCTGCTCGGCGCCTTCCACCGTGGATTGCTCACCGGCGACAACGCGTGGCAATACTTCTCACAAATAATGTGGCGACAACCATTTCTCTTCAAAAACGCCGCCGACCCTCAGGGCTTCTTTGACGGCAATGCAGGCGTCGTCCAAAGCTATTATCCGGGCATGCAGGTCGATGCGTCAGCGGGCATAGTTTACAATAACCTCTACCGTGTGCTCGGCCTCGACAAGATCACACCACTTGCCCAGGTAATCGTATCGCACCGCAACGCCGACAGTGGCACCGGCTCCGATCCGTTCAACAGCGGCTTTGATCGCGTCCTGCTCTCGCCCGGGGTCGAGTTCACCAAGGTCGTGGATGAAGCCAACAACCGGGTGGTCAAGTTGTATGCCGACATCGAGTTTACGGCCTACTACCGCGCCAATGCCGCCAATAACGCCGGCACCGAGGGCCAGTTGGTGGCTCCCTACTTGATCAGGGTGGTAGGAAGCTACAACTTTTGAGCGGTCTATGTGCCGATGCGGCGGAAACGGCGCATCGGCACGTACCCGCAAGGCGGAAACATGTTGGTTGCGTCAGTGGCCCCGATACGAACCATAATGCCGAACGTGGCGGCATGGTTGTTTGGAATGGCAAAGCAGCGCGGGGTGATAGGCTGGCAAATCTGTGAAACTGACGTCCGGCATCGTTCCCGCGGGACCACCGCCGTGGGCACTCGCTGCACCGGCGCAGACGAATGTGGCGAGGAACACGGCGCTGCAAATCCTCAGCATTCTTTTCTCCCGGTTCATGCTTCGACGGGCCCAATCAGAAAACAGCGGCGATCGAAGTCAAATCACAACGTGGATACTCTGCCCCGTATCCGCAACGGGCGAGGCGATCCGCCGCCCGCCGCGTCGATGCGACTTGCGTGCGTAGCCGCAACACTTGCCGTCTTGTGGCTTCCATCTGCATCCGGCCCCGCGCGTGCCACGCCTCAGATCGGTCAGGACGCACCGGCCCTCACCGTCAAAACGCTCGATGGAACGACCCTCGATCTCGCAACAATGCGCGGCAAGGTCGTACTTGTGCAATATTGGGCCACTTGGTGCGCGCCTTGCCGCAAGGAAATGCCCAAGCTCGAAGCGTTCTACCGGCGCTATCACCCCAAGGGACTGGAGATCATCGGCATCAGCATCGACTTTGCGCGCGACCTCGAAAAAGCTCGCAAGGTGGCCAAATCGGTCACCTATCCGATGGCCTTGGCAAAGTCCATCACCGACGATGGCTTCGGCGCCCCCGAGGGTGTGCCGATCACCTGGATCATCGACGCCGACGGTAAAGTGCGCGACCGCCTCATCGAGGTCCGCGACGAGTTGCTCGACGGCATTGTCGTTCCGCTCTTGCCACATTGAGAGTCTCGGGAGCGAAGCGTCATGAGCAGGGTGAGTTGGCGCCGTAGACTTGCTGTTGGCGTACTGGCTGCCGCTGTCGGTATTGGAACCACGACACCGTCGGCGTTGGCTGGCGCTTGGGTCGTCGATGCCAAATCAGGGTGTCAGGTTTGGAATCCCAATCCGCAACTCGAGGAGACGGCCTCGTGGACCGGATCATGCGCCAACGGCCACGCGGATGGATATGGGAGCGTGCGGTGGTCGAAGGGCGGAGCGCCGAGCGAAACTGACAAGGGCGAGTGGCGCGACGGTCGCCAGATCGGCAAAGGCACCCAGTCGTGGGCAACCGGACGTTACGAAGGCGAATTGTTGGACGGCGAACCGAGTGGTCACGGTGTGTTGACACTGCAAAAACTGCGGTATGAGGGTGAGTTCAGAAATGGAAAGCCCAACGGGGCCGGCACGCTTACGACCAACGGTGAGTCGGTAAGCGGCAACTGGAAGGACGGATGCCTGCAAGGCTCGCGGAAAGCCTCAGTCGGCGTTCCCCTCTCCGCCTGCCGATAGCTGCGGCAAGGTTTGCGTGATCGAACCTAAATGATGAATCGGACCCATAGGAGGCGACGATGCGACGATCTCTCTTTCTCAGCTGCGCAATGTTCACCCTGTTCTCTGTCTACAGCCCCCCGAGTGCTTGGGCACAAGCATCAAACGGGAAAAACTGTCACATGGAGCAGCAATGTCATTGGGAGAACTTCAAGAAAGTATGCACCTATGTGAAAGTGTGCCGTTAGGTCGATGAGCCGTCACCACCCGATGCTCTCGCAACCGATGGCATGACGGAAACGAACAAGCGCCCATCGCTTATTCGATCCGAACGCAAACGTCATTAGGCTGAACCGCGATTACCATGCGAAAGTCCGTCATCATTCTTTCGGTATTTCTGACTGTGCTTGGAGCAGCCCCCGCGCTGGCCCACGCTCACCTTGAGCGCGCGGAGCCCGCCATCGGCAGCACGGTGCCCTCCGCACCATCCGAGGTCTCTCTTTCCTTCACGCAAAGTCTCGAGCCGGCTTTCAGCTCGATGCAGGTGACCGACGGGAATGGAGCGAGGGTCGATCAGGGCAAGGCGCAGGTCAGCGGCAGCACAATGCGGGTCGGCCTCAAAGCCCTGTCGCCCGGAACCTACAGGGTTCAATGGCGCGCGCTTTCCGTCGATACGCACACGACGCAGGGAAGTTTCTCTTTCCACGTCGGCCACTAGCCGCGCGCGTCCGCAAATCGCTGTGAGCAAGTAACGGGGACGACATTTGGACGACGCGTTGATCTACGTGCGCGCCATCCATTTCGCCGCAACCATGTCGGTGGCCGGCGTCATGTTTTTTGTCGTCTTCGTCACGGCACCCGCGTTTCAGCAATCCGGCAATGGGACGGCGGTCAGCGCCGCCGTCCGTGCGAAGTTCCGATGGATCGCCTGGCTCGGGTTGCTGGCGTCGGTGCTGTCAGGCGGCGCGTGGCTTGTGCTGGTGGCGCGGTCGATGAGCGACCGCGCTCTGGCGGACGTGTTTTCGGACGGAATTCTCTGGACGGTGTTGTCGGAAACCGGGTTCGGCCGCGACACGATGATGCGATTTGTGCTGGCGTGCCTTCTTGCCGGTTTTCTTTTGCCGTTTTTTTCGCCGCACGGAGACAAGTCTGTCTTGCTGAAGGCCGTCGTCGTGGCACTGGCCGCCAGCCTCATCGGCACCCTGGCGATGGCCGGACACGCGGTCGGCGCGTCGGGTAGCGAGGGGATCGTCCATCCGGTCGCCGATGCGCTGCATCTCGTCGCCGCGGCGGCCTGGGTGGGCACCCTCCTTCCGCTCGGTCTGCTGCTCGGGACGTCTGGACGGGATGCCGCGCCGGTCGAGGTTCTGCGGACGGCGACGTTGCGATTTTCGACGCTCGGCGTTGCCAGTGTCGCGACGCTTATCCTCACGGGCGCCGTCAACACCTGGTATCTGGCCGGCAGCGTGGCCGCGCTGACAGAGACGGACTACGGCCGCCTCCTGCTGACCAAGATCGCACTGTTCCTTGCCATGATCGCAGTCGCTGCGGTCAACCGCCTGTGGCTCACGCCACGGCTCGTTCGGGGTGCGGACGCCGCCGCAAAAGACGCCTTGCGGCGGCTGCGCCGCAACACTTTTGCGGAAGTGGCGGCCGGCGCCGTCATCATCGCGATCGTCGCCGTTCTCGGGGTGAACCCGCCGGGCCAGATTGGCGGCGTCATGCAGCCGCCGCACAATCATTCCCATTGACGGCCGCCCGCCGGCGGCGTGCATTCTGTCATCCCCCACCGGCGGGAGCGGAAAGAATGATGGATTCCATTCGGTCGCTGCTGTTTGTCCCAGCCGATAGCGCGAAGAAACTCGAGAAGGCAATGACGAGCGGCGCGGACGCGCTGATCGTCGACCTCGAGGATCTCGATCGCGCCGCACAACAAAGCGCAGGCGCGGCAGAGCGCGGCAGCTTTTCTGAAAGAGACGGTCCCGCTCGCGGCACGGCCGCGGCTCCTCGTCCGCGTCAACTCCTTGCAGACCGACCTGACCGACGCCGACCTCGACGCCGTGGCAGGGGCGGCTCCCGATGCCATCATGCTGCCGAAGGCGGAAGGCGGCGCGTCTGTCGCCCACGCCGACGCCAAGCTCGCGGTGCGCGAAGCGCAGAACGGCCTGCCGGACGGCCTCATCAAGATCGTCGCTATAGCGACGGAGACGGCGGCATCTTTGTTCCTCGCCGGCACCTATGCCGGCGCAAGCAAGCGGCTCGGCGCACTGACCTGGGGCGCCGAAGATCTTTCCGCCGAACTCGGCGCCGAGGCCAACCGGAACGCTGCCGGCGACTTTCTCGACCCCTACCGGCTGGCGCGCGTGCTGTGCGTCGCCGGCGCGGCGGCGGCCCGCATCCCGGCGTTCGATACCGTCTACATCGATTTCCGCGATGTCGAAGGCTTGCGGCGCGAATGCTCCGAGGCGCGCCGTGACGGCTTTTCGGCAAAGATGGCGATCCACCCGGCGCAAATTCCGATCATCAACGACGTGTTCAAGCCGACGCCGGAAGCGATCGCGGATGCACAGGCCATCGTCGACGCGTTTGCCGCCAATCCCCAGGCGGGCACGATCGGGATCGGCGGGGTCATGGCGGATCAGCCGCACCTCGCCCGCGCAAAACGCGTGCTGCAACGCGCCGAACTCATCAAAGCGTCCCTCTTGACAAAACCGGGTCGGCGTTCGATTTAGAGTGCAAATGGCGCAGGGATTTCCCTGTTGGTTCGATGGCTCCGGCGAAAACCGGGGCCATTTCGCTATTTGGGAAACTGTCGCGACACCCTTCGCCGAAGGGAGACCCAAATGACGGATAACGAAGAGAAAGTCTGCGAGCGTTGCGGCAACCCGATACCGCCGCGCCGGCTGGAAGTGTTGCCCTATACGCGGCTATGTATCGGATGCAGCGAAGCGATCGGCGGCGATTTCAAGACTTACGTGATCCCCGAAAATACCGGCAAGCCTGGCAGCCTGAAAAAGAACTACGGTAGCTGGAAGGTGAAACGGAAGCTGCGGGACATCACGCCGCTCGACAAGGAGTAGCTCGTCGTCAGAAGATTATGGGGGATTCTTCCCCAACATTTCGAGCGCGACGGTGACGGTACCCTGAAGGAAGTCGCCGGTTTCGGCCGCCGCGTCCGTTGCCGCAAGAATGTTATGTGCGAGCTTTATGCCTGCGGTGAATTCCCGCGTATGCCAATGACCCATGGCCGGCAATAGTGGAAGTGTTGTCGGATCGGGTTCGGGATATACCGAAACGTAGAAATATGGTTCGTCGTAATATTGGTCACCCGGTGAAAACCCGGCGCCGATAGAACCCATCATATCGCCATGTCGCGTCGGCAACGTCGTCAGCGTCGCAAGGTCGAAGTGGTGCGGCCAGCAGCATACCGGCGAAGCGGCCAACGTGAGTCCGGTCATCCTATCGCGCACGCGACCGAGCAAAACGTCGGCATTCGCATACCACGCCGCCAGCTCCGCGAGCGCCCCGGCTAGTCTGGCCGGGCCATAGGCAGCGCCGTCGGCGATCGCGTGTTCCGGAATCTCATAGGGCGACGGCGCATCGAGACCGCGGGCATCAATGCCGCGCACGGCGAGTTGTTCGCCCAGCCATTGGCGGACCTCCTTATTGGAACGGCCGATAAGGGAGACGGATTGCCCGTTTCCCTGCTCGTCGCCGTGCACCGCCAGTGTCAGCGTGGATATTTGCAGGCTCAGCCGCGCGCCGTCCGTCAGCGGATGGGTGACAAAACCGTCGAGGCCGTCTTCCCACAGCAGGCTGGTATGGCCATCGTCTGGCTGTGGCGGGATATAAGCCCGCGCCACCCGTGCCAGCCATTGCACCGCATAGTGCGATTGCAGGCGGGCTTCGTGCAGTTGCCCGCGATCGATACCGCGAAATGGCCGCCAGTGCGGTTTATTCAAGGGTCCCCCTGCCCGCCGGACTTTGTTGCTGAGATACCAGCCGACCCGACGCAATCTTGCACGGCCGCGGCCTTGGTGGTCTCCTGTCGCCCGCCATGCGCCGCATTGAACCGCAACATCACGACACGAACATTTTCAACAAAAGCGCGGCTCTGCATTCACGAACACAATAGAGGATACGGACCGTCATGCCCAATAACGAAAACTGGGTCGATGTCGGCTACGCGGAAGAGCTATCCACGACGCCGCTCAAGCGCGTCACGGCGCTGAACGTGGAATTGGCGATTTCCTTCAAAGACGGAAAGTTCGGGGCGATCTCGAACGTGTGCAACCATGCCGGCGGACCGCTTGGTGACGGCCGCCTTGACGGCGATTACGTCGTCTGTCCCTGGCATAATTGGAAATTTCATCGTTGCAGCGGACTTGGCGAGCCCGGTTTCGAAGAGGATCGCATTCCCGCTTATCCGGTCAAGGTCGAGATCGGTCGCGTATTCGTCAATCTCGATGCCGCCAGCAAGCGCCACAAGAAACCGCACGACCCTAATCCCCTCGAGCGCCCCGTGAAGCGGGCGCCCGGACCATTACGCATCGCCGGCATTTCAACGACGGTGATGGACGCGGCAAACCCGCGCTTCTCGGGTTCCGATCACCTGCTCAGCGAAGCCTTGAAGGCCGCCCGCGACCTCAAGGCCGAAACGCGGCTGATAAAGCTCAACGACCTCAAATTCCGCCACTGCGAGGGCTACTACTCGAAGTCCGCGCAAGCCTGCACCTGGCCCTGCTCGATCACCCAGATGGACGCCAGTGATCAGATGGATCAGGTCTACGAGGCGCTGGTGCACTGGGCCGACGCGATCGTCGTTGCGACGCCGATCCGGTGGGGCGCCGCATCGTCGCTCTACTTCAAAATGGCCGAGCGGCTAAACTGCGTGCAGAACGCGGTGACGATCCGCAATCGCGTGCTTATTCGCAACAAGGTCGCGGGATTTATCGTCGTCGGCGGCCAGGACAATATCCAGGCGGTTGCCGGCCAGATGCTCGGCTTCTTCGCCGAGCTCGGATTTATCTTCCCGCAATTTCCCTACATCGCCCACTCGCGCGGCTGGTCGCACGAGGACATGGAATGCAACGTCGAGATCGTGCGGTCGTCCAGGGAACTGGCCGACGGGGCGGCCATGCTGGCCAAGCGCTGCCTCGATCTCGCGGGTGACCTGATCGCCCGCGACGAGGCCCCGACCTCGATCGAGCGTGGCGGCCGTAAGGCCCACGCCATGGACACCTGAAAAGCGAGTGCCGCGTGGTCGCGGGCCGCTACGGCTTTTTGCCTGGATAGACCGCCTTCGGATCGAACACCCGGTCGTCGCGGAATTCGAGCGTTACCGCGCCCGCGGTGCCGATCGGTACCGCGCGATAGAAGCACGAGCGGCGGCCGGTGTGGCAGGCGCCGCCGGCCTGCTCCACCTTGATCAGGACCGCGTCCTGATCGCAGTCGATCCGCATCTCGACGACGCGTTGCGTGTGGCCGGAGGTTTCGCCCTTTTTCCACAGCGCGCGCCGCGAGCGGCTGTAGTACCAGGCCTCCCCGCTTGCGATCGTTCGGGCGAGCGCCTCGGCATTCATGTGCGCGACCATCAGCACCTCGCCAGAGCCGGCATCGGTCGTGACGCAGGTGACAAGCCCGTCGGCATCGAATTTCGGCGTCAGCGCGCCGCCTTCTTCGAGGTCGGCGGCGCTCCCGGGGGGCGCAAATGCGGTCTTGTCCGGCATAGTGTTGCGTCGCTGCTCGTGTGACCCGGCCGCCGGCACTGTCGCAGCCGCCGGGCGAATACCTATATAGTTGCTTGGTACTACCCGAACACAGCCGTCCCGAATAGCGATCCGGCAATGCTCAACGACGTCTACAATCACCGCATCATCGAGTTGGCGGGCAACATTCCCCGGATCGGCCGGCTGGCCGACCCGGACGCCTCGGCGACCGCCCATTCGCGGCTTTGCGGCTCGACCGTTACCGTCGATGTGAAGATGGACGGCGACAAGGTGACGGATTTCGCCCACGAGGTGAAAGCCTGCGCGCTTGGCCAGGCGTCATCGTCGATCATGGCGAGCCACGTCATCGGCTCCAGCGCCGAGGAGTTGCGCGCCCTCCGCGAAGGCGTCCGCAAGATGCTCAAGGAGAACGGCGCACCTCCGGCCGCGGGCAAATGGGCCGATATCGCCGTGCTCGAACCGGTGCGCGACTACAAGGCGCGGCACGCCTCGACGCTTCTCACCTTTGACGCCGTGGTTGACGCCATCGGCCAGATCGAGGCGAAACGCGCGGCCCAAGCCGCGGAGTGACGCCGATGTCCGCCGGGCCGTCGTCGCTTGATTCGCTGTTCGACGCCTCCCGTCGCGCGCCGCGGCTGGCGGGCCGGGGTTTGATCAAGGCCTATCAGTACACGCTGTCCCCGCTTGTCGGTTTCGACTGCCGCCACCTGCCGACCTGCTCGGACTATGCCGACCAGGCGATCGATCGATACGGCCTCTGGGCGGGCGGCTGGATGACGCTGGCACGCCTGTTGCGCTGCCATCCCTTCGGCACGTCGGGCCTCGATTTCGTCGCGGCGGCGTTGCCGCCGGAATCGTGCTGGTATATGCCGTGGCGCTTCGGACGCTGGCGCGGAACGAACCCCGTCCCGACGCCACCGCCGGACGGGCCGAAAGCGGCCCGCACCTAAAGTCATCCACGCTTACCTGCGCTCGTTCGCAGGAGTGAGCAGAAGGAGCCAAAAATGGTCGCCGTGACCTTTCCCGACGGCGCACGTCGGGAGTATCCGCAGAACACCACCGGCCTCGACATCGCCAAGGGCATTTCGCCGTCGCTTGCCAAGCGCACGGTGGCGATGGCGCTGGACGGCAAGCTGGCCGATCTTGCCGACCCGATCGAAAACGATGCCAAGATCGAATTCCTGACCCGCGACGATCCGCGCGCGCTGGAGCTTATCCGCCACGACGCCGCGCACGTGCTCGCCGAAGCGGTGCAGTCGCTCTGGCCCGGCACGCAAGTCACCATCGGGCCGGTGATCGATAACGGCTTCTATTATGATTTCTTCCGCAACCAGCCGTTCACGCCGGAAGATTTCGACGCCATCGAAAAGAAGATGCGCGAGATCATCGCCCGCGACAAACCTTTCACCAAGGAAGTCTGGTCGCGCGACGAGGCGAAGAAGGTATTTCGCGACAAGGGTGAGACCTTCAAGGTCGAGTTGGTTGACGCGATCCCCGAAGATCAGCGGCTGACGATCTACAAGCAAGGCGACTGGTTCGATCTGTGCCGCGGGCCGCACATGACCTCGACTGGCAAGATCGGCAATGCGTTCAAGCTGCAGAAGGTTGCCGGCGCCTATTGGCGTGGCGATTCGAATCGCGAGATGCTGTCGCGCATTTACGGTACCGCTTTCGCGAAGCAGGAAGAGCTCGACGCCTATCTCAAGCAACTTGAGGAAGCGGAAAAGCGCGACCATCGCAAAGTCGGCCGCGAGATGGACCTGTTCCATTTCCAGGAGGAAGCGCCGGGCTCGGTGTTCTGGCACCCGAAGGGCTGGACGCTGTTCCAGACGCTGGAGAACTATATCCGCCGCCGGCAGTCGGACGCCGGCTATGCCGAAGTCAACGCGCCGCAGCTCATCGACGCGTCGCTATGGGTGGCCTCGGGCCACATGGCGACGTTCCGCGACGGCATGTTCCTGGTCCAGCCGCGCGAAGAAGACGAGCGCACCTTCGTCATCAAGCCGATGAACTGCCCGGGCCATATCCAGATCTTCAAGAACGGGCTGAAATCCTATCGCGATCTGCCGTTCAAGATCGCCGAGTTCGGCAAGGTGCACCGCTTCGAACCCTCCGGCGCACTGCACGGGCTGATGCGGGTGCGCGCCTTCACCCAGGACGACGCGCATATCTTCATCACCGAAGACCAGATCGCGCAGGAGGTTCTCGCCGTCAACGATCTGATCCTGTCGATCTACCAGGACTTCGGCTTCGACGACGTGCGCATCAAGTTTTCCGACCGGCCGGAAAAGCGCATCGGCGAAGACAGCGTGTGGGATCGCGCCGAAGCGGCGTTGCTGCAGGCGCTGGAAACGTCTGGCCGGCCGTGGAGCCTGAACAAGGGCGAAGGCGCGTTCTACGGCCCCAAGCTGGAATATGTCCTGCGCGACGCCATCGGCCGCGACTGGCAGTGCGGCACGGTGCAGGTCGATCTCAACATGCCCGGCCGACTCGGCGCGTTCTATATCGACGAGCACTCGAACAAGGTGACGCCGGTCATGCTGCATCGCGCCATGTTCGGCTCGCTTGAACGCTTCACCGGCATCATGATCGAGCACTATGCGGGGCATCTGCCGCTGTGGCTTTCGCCGCT
Source organism: uncultured Alphaproteobacteria bacterium (assembly GCA_963850245.1). Taxonomy (GTDB): domain Bacteria; phylum Pseudomonadota; class Alphaproteobacteria; order Rhizobiales; family Xanthobacteraceae; genus BOG-931. Next base: position 157,854 of record CAWKLA010000016.1, read on the forward strand.
GCAGGCCGTGGTCGCCACCATAACCTCGGACGCCGACGATTACGCCCGCGAGGCCATCGCGGCAGCGCAGCGCGCGGGGCTCCGCGTCGAAGGCGACCTGCGCAACGAGAAGATCAACTACAAGGTCCGCGAGCACTCGCTGGCGAAAACGCCGGTCATGCTGGTCGTCGGCAAGAAAGAAGCCGCAGAGCGCACGGTCTCGATTCGCCGCCTGGGCAAGGAAGGCCAGCAGGTGATGGCGCTTGACGCCGCCATCGCCGCACTGGCGCAGGAAGCGGTGCCGCCGGACGTGCAGCGGCTGCGAAAGGCAGCGTGAGGGAGAATTTCAGCGCGCCAGAACTTCGATCTCGCCGTCGACGCCGGTGATGACCTTGAAATCGCGTTGGTAGGTTTTGCCTTCGTTGCGTGCGATGACGTGATAGTCGCCCTCGGCGAGCACGACGCGCGGGAACGCACCGATCGATTCCTTGATCACGTCGCCGCCCGGCGTCAACACCGTCCACTGCGTGTTGGCAAGCGCCTCGCCGTGCGTATCGTTGACGAGCTTGAGCGTGATAACCGCCGCGCGGTGGGTAACGATAACGTCCGTCAGCTTTTGCGCCTGGACGCGGACGTCCGAACGAACCACTGAATTGCCCTCGCCGTAATTCGAGACGATGTAGTAGGTGCCTTCCGGAAGCAGCACTACGTCGCCGGTCATCACGTTCTGGGCGATGGGCCGGCGCTCGCTGGTGTCGAACTGGCTGCCGTTGAAGAGTTCGAACGATATCTGGCCGGTGGGGATGCGGACGTCGCCGACGCGGCCTTCGAGACGGACGGCGCCGGCCGGAATTTCGAAGACTTCGCGCACGGTCTCGCCGCGCAGTTGCACGGTCTTGGCGGCGCTGGCGAGCCCAAGGCTGGCGTGCACGACGTAGTTGCCCGGCGGCAATGCGAAGGTCGGCGCCGCGCTCTTGTCCTCCTTCACGAGACGGAAAATCCCGGTGGCGTCCGCCTTGGCGGTGTAGATCCGCCAGATGAGGCCACCGCTGATCGCCGGCGCGTCGCGGCCATAGCGAGCGGACACGGACAACGCCACCTGCCCCGCCGGAATCATTGGCACCGGCTGCACGACCGCCGGCGGCATTTGCGGCGGCGTAACGAGGGAGGCGCCGGGCGATCCGGTGCCCGGCGCGACCGGCACCGGAACCGTCAGATCCGGTGACGTGAGGCTATGCGTTTGAGCCGAGGCGACGGTCGGTAAAAGGATTTGACCGAAAACCGAGAGTTGGATCGATGTGACAAGCAGCGCCGCCGCGAAGCCGCGCCGACTACGTTCCCTGCCCGCACTCTGACCCCAAGCTCGCATAGCGTTTTTTTGATCGCAATCGCGGCAATTTCAAGCCCCGAAGGCTGCCCACGGGCGGCCTGCCGGCCAGCCGGAGCTTTCACCACGAGGCGGCAAACGACTTGTTATACGCGCTTTCACCACTCATCATATATTGGTTGACCGCGTTTCTCCCGGGACGCGTTGAATTGAGGACCTGGTGGCACTTACGGAGATTGGTACCAGGCCCGCTCAAGGGAGGTTCGGCCGTCCCCTGATCGGGCTTGTTCTTGGTAGCGGCGCTGCGCGCGGCTTTGCGCATATTGGCGTGATACGGGCGCTCCTCGAACACGGCATTAAGCCCGATATCATCGTCGGCACCTCGATCGGCGCGCTGGTCGGCGGCTGCTATACAGTCGACAAGCTCGACGAGCTGGAAAGCTGGGCGCGGTCTCTGACGCTGCCGCGCATCCTGGGCTATCTCGATATCAGGATCGGCAGTTCCGGCTTGATCGGCGGCGGCCGCCTCGCGCGCCGGCTCACGGAATCGATCGGCGCCACCACCATCGAGGATCTGCCGGTACGTTTTGCCGCCATCGCCACCGAAGTCGGCACCGGGCACGAAGTCTGGCTGACGCGCGGTTCGCTGTCGCTGGCGATGCGCGCGTCTTACGCGTTGCCGGGGATATTTCCGCCGGTGCGGGTCGGCGGACGCTGGCTGGTCGACGGAGCCCTCGTCAATCCCGTCCCGGTAACGGCCGCACGCGCGTTCGGCGCGCGCGTGGTCATCGCGGTCAATCTCGACGCCGATCGATTTGCCCGCGGCGCCACCATCGCAAGCCACGGCTCCGATCCGGGCGACGAGCCCGCGCCGCCGCCGCTCGGAACACCGCACAAGGCTTTCATGGGCCTGCGCAACATGTTCGGCGCCGAACGAGCGCTCAAGCGGAAGATATTTGGCGCCGACGCACGACCCGGTTTTTCAACCGTCATGATCGAAGCGTTCAACATCATGCAGGACCGCCTCACCCGGATGCGGCTTGCCGGCGACCCGCCGGACATTCACATCACGCCGCACATCGGACATATCGGCTGGCTGGATTTCCATCACGCCGCGCAGGCGATCGAGGTGGGCCGGGTGGCGACCATCAAAGCCCTGGAGCCGATCGCCGAAACGATCGCCGACCTCAGCTGAAATAATCCCCCGCGTCCGACGTCGGGGAATGCGCCGCTACTGGGACGGCGATTGCCGGGCGCAAGTTGTCTGACATGAGAGCTGCACTGAACTGCAATTGAGCACGCACGCCGTGCTTGCCGTCGAATTGGTCGTGGCGCTCGGCACGGTCGTCGTCGGCACGCCCGGCACGAGACAGGTGGTCTGGCAGTTCGCCGCCTGCGAGTTACACAGCATCATGCAGGCGGTGACGTTGCCGGTCTGGGCCAGCCGAATCTTGTCGGCGGCCAACGCACCGGTCGCGCTGGCGCAAATCACCATTGCCGCAAGAAAAAACGCCAAGCTCCGCATCACGCCTCCCATCCGCCCGGACGAACGTCCGCCATCATAGCGCGATGAGAAGAGTGGCGCATGATCTTTTCGGAAAGCCCGGGCGTGTCGCCCGGGGCCGCGCGTAACCAGGTCGAGCTACGCCGTCATGATGTAGTCGCGCATCGCCACCAACTCGCGCTCCATCTCATGGACCCGATGCTTGACGATATCGCCGATCGACACGATGCCGACGAGGCGGCCCTGATCGACGACCGGCATGTGGCGGAATTTGCCGGCGGTCATGCGCTCCATGATGTTGGCGACGGTTTCACCTTCGTTACAGGTCTCGACCTTGCGCGTCATGCTCCCGCTGACCGGCTCGTCGAGCGCCGCCGCGCCCCGCTCCGCGAGCGTACGCACGACGTCGCGCTCGGAGATGATGCCGGCGATGCGGCGGTCGGCGCCGAGGATGATCGCCGCGCCAATACGCTTCTCGGCCAGAATCCTGATCGCGTCGGCAAGGCGGGCGCCCGGCTCGATAGTGACGATATCGCGGCCCTTGCCCGCAAGGATGATGCTGACAGTCATCGTAACCTCCCTTGCTTCACGTCGCATGGAACCCGCGCGTAGCGGGTCGCATAGCCTGTGAAGGACTATGTTTTGGGTCGGCGCCGAGTTCCATCGACGGGCAATTAAACCGGCGGACCGCTCATTTGCTGGTCCGTCCTCGGCTGCCTGCGCCGCATTGCGGTGCAGCATCGAGTCTCGCCTGGGTCGCCCATAAAACCAGCGCTGACTCTTCTGACGAATATATAGCACAAAACCGCGGCTGCGAATGATCACAAATTGTCAGCGATCATCCGGCCCGGTTCACCGCGCCAAAAACTTAGCTTTCCGCGCGCCAATGTTTCAGAGCGGCTTGACCTTCTGGCGCAAGCCTTTTGCTTCCAAACGGGGCAAAACCTCGTCGCGGAAGTACGGCAGCTCGTCCACGTAGTTCACGAACGTGACGGTCGTGCCGGCAAAGCCCACCTGGCTGATCTTCTCCAGCTCGTCGGCGACCTGGTCGGGATCGCCGACCAGCGGATAGACGCCGTGGCCGGCGGCGAAGCGGTTGCGGAAGAGCTTGAACGCTTCCGGCGGAAACGACTTGGCGTGAAGGCCCTGCAGCTCCATCAACCGGTCGACCGCCGGCCAATCCGCCTCCTTGTCGGCGTAGTATGCGTGATACTCTTGCGCTTCCTTGGCGGTCGGACGGCACACCACATAGCTCGTCGTGAAGACATCGATGTCGCGGCTGTAGCGCGTCTTGGCATGGTTGCGAATATCGGCGACGTCGTTACGTCCCTGCTCGGGATCGATCAGGACCGTAAAAAGAAAGTCAGCGTTGCGCGCCGCGAAATCGCGGCCCTCGGCGGACGAGCCGGCATTCATGATCGGCGGTAGAACGCCGCCGATGGGTTTTGGATCGCCGAACACATGCTTGAGATGAAAGTACTTGCCGTCCCAATCGAACGGCGCGTCGCTGCCCCAGATTTTTTTCACGACATCGTACCATTCCTGGCCGAACCCGTAGCGCGCGGTGTGCTCGGTCGGCAGCGGAATGCCGAACATGTCGTATTCCGGCTTGTTCCAGCCGCAGACCACGTTGAGGCCAAAGCGCCCGCTGCCGATCTGGTCCATCGTGGCGAATTGCTTGGCCGCCACGATCGGATGCGTGAACGCGGTGTGCGCCGTGGCGAAGACCGAAATGCGCTGCGTACACGCCAACAGCCCGGTCGCCCAGGTGATCGTCTCGAGCGTGTTGTTCTGAAACGCCGTCTCGCCGCCATACCCGATCCAGCGCGCGATCGGCAGCAGAAATTCGATCCCGGCCGCATCCGCCATCACCGCGAGCGCGCGGTTATGCTCCCAGCTCGCGTCCCAACGTTCGGGGACCCTCGTCACCGCCATGCCGCCGGAGCAATTGGGGGAGAAAATGCCAAGCTTCAGCTTGTTGGCATTGAACATCGAGTTGTTGGGTCTGCGCATTTCCGTTCCCCCCACTAAAATTCAACGATCATGAGATGCCGCGCGAGAATGTTGCCTTAGCGATTTCGAATTACAAGCATATTTCGTTCTCACTCAGCTGCCGCCGCGGGCACCGAGTTTCTCCTGGGGCACGACCGGATCGAAAGCGTTGAAAAGGAACAGCCCGGCCAGAAAACCGCCGATATGGGCCTGCCAGGCGATCTGCTGGTCGGCCGCCCCGCCCATCGAAACCGTGCCCAGGCCAATCACTGCATTCAACCCGATCCAGGTGGCAAGGAACATCAGAAAGCGCGCGTCGCGGAACGTCGCCCCAAGCGTCGCCGCCGGCACGCGGTACGCACCGTCGTTGCTGCCGCCGCGCAGCAATCCGAGCGGTCCGCCCTGCTGAAAGACAAACCGCAGGGCGGCGGCCATCGCGCCGGAAATGGCCGCCGATGCGCCGATCATCGGCACCATCGCCCCCGCATGGGTTATCAGATGGGCAAATGCGCCAGCCGCGGCGACCGCGAGCATAAAGCCAACGTATCGCCACGCGCCGAAGCGGCGCGCGAGCGCCGTCCCGAACGGAAGGAGCCACGCCACGTTGATACCGATGTGGAGAAGGTCGGCGTGGAGGAAGGCGTAGGTGAAAAACGTCCACAGGTCGGCGCCGAAGCCGCCCGGAAATACGCCGCCGGCGACGGGAGTAAGGTCGTAGCGCGCGGGAATGAAGGCGAATGTGAGAAGAAACTGCAGGTCTTCGGAGTCGGTCAGGATCAGCATGCGCAACGCATGCACGATCACCAGCACGGCCACCGTCGCGACCACGACCGGCGGCACGTTGAACATCGGCTCTGATCGCTGATTCACTTGGCCGTCACTTGGACTTCAGTCGGACCCACCGGAGGTCCCGCCGAGATAGGCCGCGGCGACGGCCGCGGCAAGCGGCGTTTCGCGCCACGGGCTACGGAAGCCTGCGGCAAAAAGAACAAAAGGGAGGACCGCAGTCCTCCCTTTTGCTTGCGCGGGGTTCCGCACACGACGCCAAAAGACCCCAAGCTTCCCCGGATCGATCGGCGTCGGTCACATCCCCTCGCCTCCCTTTGTCGGAGACGCCGCCGAGGAGCTGTTGGCGGCGCGAACGTTGGTGAGGCCACCTTAGCCGCCGCCTTGACCCAGCCAACGTCAACGTCTCGTTAAGCTTAACGGAACGTTAGGACACGGCCGTGCGCCGAAACGGCGCCGCGGCACACCCCCTGCTCCCTCCGCAACGGCACGGCCAAACCCGACGATCCTTGTCTCAAATGGGGACAAAGGTGTGCAGCGGGACAGCGCGCGTGCGGGGAGCGAGTCCGTCGATGAAACACGCCGCAAGCCGCGAGCTATACGCTTACTGGGAAGAAAAACGCGGGACCCGTCGCGCGCCAGAACGCTCCGAGATCGAACCCGGCGCCATCCGCGGCGTGCTCAGCGACGCCTTTATCCTGGCGCTCGATCGCAGCGCCGGCCATCCGGTCCGCCTCGCCGGAACGCGCATTTGCGCCCTGTTCGGCCGCGAGATCAAAGGCGAGTCGTTCCTCAATCTGTGGGATGCCCCCAGCCGCGACGTCATGGAAGGGCTGGTGTCCATCCTGTCGGACGAATGCATCGGCACCGTCGCCGGCGTTTCCGGCCAGAATAACGACAGCGAAAAGATCGATATCGAGCTTTTGCTGCTGCCGCTGGGCATTCATCGCCCAAGCTTCGCCCGAGCGATCGGCATACTTGCCCCGCTCAAGATCCCACCCTGGCTGGGCATCAGCCCTGTCGGCGCGTTGACGCTTGGAGGCCGCAGGCATATCGGCGCTGCGCTCGAGAAGCGCCTGCTGCCCCGCTTCATGGCACCCCGCGGCCGCCGCGGTTTCGTCGTTTATGAAGGCGGGCGAACGTCGGCGGCGCGCCACGAAGAAGACGGGCCGACCGCCGCCTAGAACGCGCCGGACCGTTAGGTAAAAAATCGCGGATAACGCTACGTTAACGCCGCCGGCCTAGGGTTTCTGCGCCAAATTCAGCAGGCAGCGGTGATGGCGGTACCACAACTAAAGCCGGCTATACGGTCGCTCAGCGAGGAGCGCCGCCGCTTCCAGCGCGTGCGCGTCGACCTTCTCGGCCGTTACATGCTGCCGGACCGGCGCGAATTCCCGTGTCAGGTGGTGAATATGTCGCCGGGCGGCATGGCGCTCGTCGCGCCGGTCGCGGCGCAGCCCGGCGAGCGGATCATCGCCTATGTCGACCATCTGGGCCGCCTCGAGGGTCACGTCGCGCGCAGTCTTCCGAACGGTTTCGCCATGACGATCTCGGCGACGGCGCGCAAACGCGACAAGCTCGCCGCACAGCTGACCTGGCTCGCCAACCGCAACATCCTCGGCCTGCCGGAAGACCGCCGCCACGGCCGTATCACGCCGCGCAACCCGATCGCGCGGCTGATCCTGCCGAGTGGCATCAACATCAGTTGCCGCATCATCGACGTGTCGCAATCGGGCGCGGGCATCGCTACCGACCAGCGTCCGCCGATCGGCGCGCTGGTTACGCTGGGCAAGGTGCAAGGCCGCGTCGTGCGTTATCTCGAAGACGGCTTCGCCATCGAATTCACGCGGCTGCAGCATCCCGATTTCGTCGAAGACGCCATCAGCGGCGCCTGAATATCCGCCGGTCGCCGCGATGGCCATTTATCGGCGCGTCAGGCCGCTAGAAACTTCGCGACCATCGGCTTGACGATCTCGAGCCGTTCGACTTGCGGCACGTGACCGCAATCCTTGATGATTTCGACGCGGGAATTGGCGATGCGCTGCGCGAACTCCTTGGCGTAGACCGACGAAATCAGCGCATCATCCTCGCCCCAGATTATCAGGGTATTGGCCTTGATCCGATGGATGCGTTTCTTCAAGCCCTTGTCGGGTATCGGCCAGACGAACTTCCCGGTCGCGCCGAGCGCCCAGACCAGATCGGCGACGACCATCGCCGCCACCTTCGGATCGTCCGGCATCTTGATCGCTTTCTGCACCGCTTCCGAGTCGAGATGCTTGTAAAGCGTCGCCAGCAATTTCGGCGGCGGCATCAGCATATACGGCGCGACCGGAGCGTCGTCGCGCCACAAGCCGATTGGATCGAGCACGACGATCTTGCTGATGCGATCGGGACAATGCGCCGCGATCTCGCAGGCCATCATGCCACCGAATGACGTGCCGACGACGGGCACCGATGACGGCAATTTGAGTGCGTCGAGAATCTCATCGTAAATGAGGACGAGATCCCACAGCGTATCGACCTGATAGATCGAACTCGCGGACGGTTTCGCCGGTGCCCGGATGATGGGGGGCGTACACGGTGAAGCGCTCGGTAAGCCCCTCGACAAAATCGTCCCAGATCGGGCCGCCCGCCGCGTGCAGGTACACAAGCGGCGGACCGTTGCCGGCGATCTTCACCTTTGCCTCGAAGTTGCAATGCCGTATCGGGATCGTTCGCACGGTCGGAGCACTAGCCATGTTTCACATCCGATCTGAAAAGAGGTTTGGCTAAAACGGCGCGGCCGCCGAGCGGCCGCGAGGAAGGTCAAGCGGTGGCCATTTCGCGCTGCCGCGCCGGGCGATTGCGCAGCCGCTTCGGCCACCACGGGTTCTCCCAGTTCTTGTCCTCCCAGATGCCCTGAAGGTGCGGCAGCACCTCGCGCCCGAACAGGTCGATATTGCGTTCGGCAAGCCCGTGCGGCATCGAGCCGAACTGGAGCGCTACCATCAGGTGGCCGACATTCAACCGCTTGACCATCGCCTCGAGCTTCTGACGAACGGTCGCCGGGCTGCCGACGACGACGAAGCCGTGCTCGATCATGTCCTTCGCTTTCAGCGGCTTCAGCTCAACGGAGAGGTCGCTGAATTGCAGGAAGTTCTTTCCGCCGGTGAGAACATTCACAAGGCTCCGGTAGTCGACGTAACCGGGCGGAGCGACGTATTCCTGCGGATGATGCAGGAGCTTGTGGTAAAAATACTCGATGTGCTTCCCGTATATTTCCTCAGCCTCACGGTCGGTTTCCGCGACGCCGACGAGTTGAAGGAACGTGGCGCGATAAGGGTTGGCGTCCTTGCCCCGTTCGGCGGCGCGCGCCCAGAACCGGTCCATGACGTTCTCCGCCGACCTCCCGCCGAAATAGCTCAGGTTCGCGTACGGCAAATTGCGGTCGTGGCAGAAATCCCAGGTCGATGAACTGACGCCGCCGGGAATGAGCAAGGGCGGATGCGGATCTTGTACCGGTCGCGGCCACAGATTGACCTTCGCGAGTTGATAGTATTTCCCGTTCCAGGCGAAGAATTCCTTCGCGGTCCATGCTTTCAGCATGAGTTCGATGCCCTCCCGCCAGCGTTCGCGTTGCTCCATCGGCGGGATGCCGTAGCTGATGGTTGCGTCGATGCCGAGACCGAGCGGCAGGCCGGCGATCAATCGGCCGCCGCTGATGCAATCGAGGACTGCGTATTCCTCAGCGATGCGGATCGGCGGCGTCGTATTGACGATCGTGGCGCCGAGTTGCACCAGCGCGACGTTGTCCAATCCCTGATCGCGCGTCAGCCTCGCAAGGATGGCACCGAACAGATTTGGGTTGCACATGAAGCCATAAGGGCTCTGATGATGCTCGTTGGTGCCGATGCCGTCGAAGCCCAGCTTGGCCGCCAGCATCAGTTCGTCGATCGACCAGTTGTAGAAGTCGGTCACCTTGTTGGGGTCGCCGTACTCCCACCAGGCGGCATCGACCCAGGCCGAGGTCAGCCCGCGCGGGAAATCCTCCGGCAGCTCGCGATAGGGCATGAAATGGAAACTCGTGACCTTCATGGTCATGCCTCCCCAATTGTCGAGCAGCCGTCACGGCCGCTTCATCTGTTGTTGGCCCTCATTTAGCACAAAAGCGCAGGCGCCGCGACAGGCGCGGTCTGCGAAACGAATCCGGATGGGAGGCCGCCGCAGATCCCGGTGCGCGTCGAAGTTGTTAGGGCGCCGTTCCTTCGCGTAAGCTGAGCGCGGCAGGTCGGCCGCCTTCGTCGATCTCGGGTGGGGGGCATGGCAGGACGGAAGTAAGCAGGGGCCCCGTGAGTACCCCAATCCTGACGATCCGTTACGGCCAAACGCCGACAACGTCACCGCCGGGTAAACGCCGGCCGACATTTTGCAAGTTTTGCGATAGGTCAAAATGGGTATTTGTTGGCGGGCCGCGCCGGCATTTTACCGATCAACAAGAACCCGGACGATTGCAAAGGATCATATTTTGCGGCCTTCGCGGCAGAAATCCGCGCAATTTGAATCAAAATCGGACGACTAAAATTTTAGGCAACAGGATCGAAGGCCGCTGGACATTGCGCGACTGTTTATCTGTTTTTACTTCAAATTGAAGCACTCGACTTAGCCGCCCCGCAAAAGCTTTGTGGGAAACGTGGCCCCAAGAAGACGGGAGAGGGGTCACATGAGTTGGGGTGCTAAAACAATTCTTGCGCGCGGTACCGCCGCCAGCCTTATCGCGCTGGCCGCGCTGATCGCGCCACGCACAGGCAACGCCGACGAACGGGCGTTGTTTATCTCACTCGGCGACATGGTCAAGTCTCCGATCGGCTGGGTAGAGTTCTGCGTCGAATACGAGCCCGAATGCAAAACCAAGCCGACGCAGGCGCGCGACGTGATGCTCGATGCGGCTGCATGGAAGGATCTCGAGCGCGTGAACCTTTTCGTCAACACGCACGTCAAGCCGATGACCGACATGGAGCATTGGGGCGTGGTCGAGCGCTGGAACTATCCGGACGACGGCTACGGCGATTGCGAAGATTACGTGCTGCAGAAACGCAAGCTGCTGATTCAGGCCGGCTGGCCGCGGGAAGCCCTGCTGATCACCGTCGTGCGCGACAAGCACGGTGACGGACACGCCATTCTCACGGTCAAGACCGACAGGGGCGAGTTCATCCTGGACAACCAGAACGATCGAATCCTGCTCTGGTCGGACACCGGCTACCGCTTCGTGAAGCGCCAATCGCAATCCGATCCGAATGTGTGGATCGCGCTCGGCGAACCGCGCGGCACGCCGGCCACGGCAGCTTCGCACTAACCGCCAGGCATCAACAAAAGGAGTTTGCGACCCCGGTCACGTCCCCACCCCTCCCCGTCCCCAGACCGGGTTCGCGCGGCCGGCTCTTCCCCAGGAGCCGGCCGCACCTTTTTGTGCGTTGGGAATAGCGGAACTACGAGAACGACCTTGGCGCTCCCAAGCGGTTTATTTTTTTGAGCGTGATTTGTTTCGATCGGCGTCACCGACGATTATCAGTCCGCCCCATCCTGCAAGAGCGGTAGCGGTAGCGATGAACAACGTCCACAGGCTCTCGTTGATAGGCACGCCGAAAATGTGGCTCACCGATTATTCTCCTCGTTGAAATCGATCAAAGTTCCATATCCGATTTATCGATCTAACTAAACTGCCCCACACGGATCGGTCTGGATATCTTCCTTTGGGGGTGCGGGTTCAACCGAAAGAGTATAGGATAGTCGGTGCGGCTTACGCCACGGCTTAAGGGAGGAATAGCCATGAGCACGAGGCTCTATCTCACAATCGCGGGCGTGGTTGCGATTATCTATGGCCTTGCGTTCCTGGTGTTCCCAATTCAAACGTCGCTGTTCCTGAGTAGCTTCGCCGAGGCGCGTTCTATTTGGTATCTGCGGTTCTGTGGGGCGGCGGTCCTGGCTTGGGGATTGATCGGGTGGTTCGCTCGCGACTTCAAGGATTGGCTAGCCGTGCGGGCTGTGCTGATCGCGACCGCAATCGGAATTGCGCTCAATTTGCTCCTGACGATATGGGCGACGGCCGAAGGTTGGCTCAACGCGAACTCCTGGGGCACCGCGGTCATCCTCGCGTTGCTGCTCGCCGGAGCGCTCTATCATCTCTCGAAAAAACAGATCGTATAAGTCTGGCGGGTTTCGCGCATTACCCGCATCTTCCCAACAACCCGAACGCATCTTTTTTCTGGCCATGGAACGGACCGGTGGCCGCCGTGTCGTTGGTGATTGTTTGGTCGTTACGATGCCGCGGTCTCAACAGGATGGCGAATATCGCTTCCAATTCCGCAGCACGAGATAGCCGCCCAACATCCCACCGAGATGCGCCAAGTGGGCGACGCCTGCCTCAGTGCCAAGAATACCGGATGCAAGTTCCACAGCGCCGCAGAGAGTTACGAACAGCCAGGCGGGAATCACAATTGGAGGCAGTAACAGGATAAGTCTGCGATGCGGAAAAAGCATTCCGAATGCAAGGAGGATACCAAATACGCCCCCCGATGCGCCCAACGTCGGATGAACCCCCGAGCCGACCGTCGCCGTGACAATCCCCAGTTGGACAATACTCGCCGCCAAAACCGCAGCAAAATAGAGGGCCAGGTAGTGACGTACTCCGAGTGTCTTTTCAACGTCGTGCCCAAACAGATACAGCAGGTACATATTCAATCCGATATGCAAAACATTCCCGTGCAAGAACGCACAGGTTATTGGCTGCCACCAATGAAATCCTACTGTCGCATTCACCTCTTGGGCAAAATATGATCCGACCGGCCACAGCGCAAAATTAGCAAGAATGAAATCGTTGTAAGAACCTTGCAGAATGAATACTGCAACGTTGATCAGAATAAGCCACGTGGTTGCCGGAGCCATACGTAACAGCTAGATATCCGACCGTTTGGCCGGAAGACCCTCCGCCCGACCGTCATCGTGACAGAGCAGCGCGGCAAAGTCTTTTATCGCTGAGCTCGCGAAACCCGCCCTCCCGACAGCGTTGCGCGCGTATGGCAACGACACCGAACAATCAGGCCGTCTTTGTCTCCCGGTGCAGGAAGCCTTTCGCGAGCGCATGGTAAATGCCTTCCGGGCACACGACACGCGAGGTCGCGTAGGCGATAAGTGACGCCACCATCAGGGGCAGCACCATGTCGTGGTTTTCGGTCATCTCGAACGCGATAACAAAGGCGGTGATCGGGGCCTGCACGACGCCGGCGAAGTAGGACACCATGCCGAGGAGGATGATCGCGCCGAGCGGCGCCGTCGGGAAGAGTTGCGCTATGGTGGCACCCATACCGGCGCCGACGGCGAGCGACGGTGAGAAGATGCCGCCGGGAATGCCGCTGACCGCCACGCGGCTCGGAGTCGCCGGCGACCGACTGCGCGGAGAAGCCGCAAGTGCGGTACGCCCGCGCGACCGCCGAGGGCTTATCCATTCGGCGGGCGCCGTGTATAAGGACGGCGATCGAGCGAAGGACGCCTACGTCCCATGTTCAAGCTACCTGGTCTGACGATCGTTGCGCTGCTCCTCGCCACCATCTTGGCCGCGGCGCAGCCGGCATGCCTTCCGAAATCGGTTTTTGTAAAGAACAGCAACGAGGAACTTCCCCTTTTACATTTTGGCACCGTCGACAACGTCCTCACGCTGTGCGCGTACGAACGCGTGCTCGATCCCAGCCTGGATAAACTTCTCGGGTGTTGGACCGTCAATGCGGCGACCGGAGCCCTCGGCGCGTCCGACGCAAAGGCCATCCCTGGCCGGGGCCTGCACACCAGCGTCGACGCGCAGAACTGCATCGACGGCTATTGCATCGCGCCAATCCCCGAAAACGAAATCAAGCCATTCTTCGCCACCAGTACGGACGGCGCGCATGCCGCGATCCTGACCCAGAGTCTGCTCTACATTTTCGCGACGGATACGAAGGCCAAAGTCGCCGAAATCAAGCTGAACGATCCGGATGCCCCCGATCAATCCAATGTATCGAACATGCCATGGGGCCTGCTCTATAACGGCGACACAGTCTTCGTGTTTGGACAGGACGCCGGACCTTTCACCGGCGCCTGGGTTTTCAAGGAGAACGGGAGCCGCTCGGGAATCGTTGGCGCGGCTCAGGGCACCCTCAATATCTTCGACGGTGGATATGGCGTCCTTAGCCGCGACAAAGTCGCTCTGGGGGATGCCGGCCTGCAGAATTTGACGATCGTCAGCGGCGCCAACGCGGCAAAGCAGATCACCAAGCGGTCCGTCGGTTACGCACCCTGCACGAAGGCTCAATTCGAAGTGTGGACCGAGGGGGACAACTCCCAACAGACCGGCGCGTGCCGGCATGTGCTTGATGCCAAATACAAGCCCTATGTCGACATGTCGCCGGTCCAGCTACCGTCCGGCGATATCCTCACCCCGTTGAGCGGACCCGCACAGGGCTACATGGCGGTGCTAAATCCGGCCGGGCTGACAGAAAGACGTCGGCTGAAACTCGCTCGATGCCCCTAACCCGTCGAAGCTCAATTTCTGATTTTCACCGACCGCGGCCGGCTCTTGGGGAAGAGCCGGCGGCGTCTTTTTGAGATGAACGAGCCGCCTTCACTCCCAGCTGTCGATCTTGATTTCGTTTGGCCAGGGCGCGCCTTTGCCGGTTTCGAGAGCCGACTTCAGGCTCAGCAGAAAGACGCCCCACTTCGTGCTGCAATGGTGCATGAACTCCACCGGCTCCTTCCAACCCTGATGCTTGAAGAGGACGATGGTCCAGTCACCCTCCTGTTTGAGATCGAAGCCGATCTTTGTGCCGATCCATTCTTCGGGACCATCGATCACCTGCCATAGCACCCGCTTGGAGGGATCAAGTTCCAGGACCTTCATGTCGAAACCGCCGGCACCGAAGCGGAATTGCAGCACGCCGTCGATCTTGCTTTCTCCCCGCGTGTCCGTCGTCCACCAGGTTGAAAGGCCTTCGCGCGTGGCCAATGCCTTATAAGTATCACCCAACGACGACGATTTGACTCCGACCTTGTGCAGAATATCGGGCATAGTCAGTTTCTCCTTCCGGTGTTGTTGGTTGTTGGTCGCGAGATGGACGTAGTGCCGGAGATCGACGCGGTGGGAGTTACAAGTGTGGCGGGATTCCGATGGACTCGCTGATCACTGCCGCAGCGCGGGCGCTCGCGGCGGGTGATCCGCTCGGCGCGTTGAAGCGGGTTGCGCTGCGCGATGATCCGGCGGCGCTGGCGCTGCGCGGCATCGCGATGGCTCAACTCGGCGATCTCGTTCGGGCGAAGGCTCTGCTGCGAAATGCCGCCCGCGCGTTCGGTCCGAAAGAGGCGGTAGCCCGCGCGCGGTGCGTCGTCGCCGAGGCCGAGATCGCGCTTGTCTCGCGCGACCTGGGCTGGCCCGCGAAGGAACTCAACGCTGCGCGGACGGCTCTGGAAGCCCACGGCGACCGCGTCAACGCCGCCCATGCACGCAATCTCGAAGCCCGGCGCGCGCTCCTGATCGGCCGCCTCGACGAAGCCGAACGCATGGTCGCCGGCTTCGATTCCAGGCCGCTTCCGCACGCCTGGAGGGTCGCCCACGAACTGGTGGTGGCGGGCATCGCCATTCGGCGGCTGCGAACGAAGGCGGCACGCGCCTCCCTCGTCCGCGCCGAACGCGCCGCGCGCCAAGCGGACATCCCCGCGCTGACGGCGGAGGTCGAAGCCGCAGCCAAGGTGATGAACACGCCCGCGGCGCGCCTCATCGCGCGTGGCAGGGAACGCCCTCTCCTGCTCGAGGAGGTCGAGGCGCTTTTCGCATCGGGCATGCTCGTCATGGACGCATGCCGCCATGTCGTACGGGACGAAGGCCTGGTGGTCTCGCTCGCGACGCGCCCGGTATTGTTCGCACTCGCACGCGCGCTCGCCGAGGCCTGGCCAGCAGACGTGCCGCGAAGCACCCTGCTCGCGCGCGCCTTCCGGGCGAAGCACGCCGATGAATCCCATCGCGCACGGTTGCGGGTCGAAGTCGGGCGGCTTCGCGCCGCACTTCGGCCGCTTGCAGACATCAGCGCGACTAAGCACGGCTTTGCGCTGGCGCCGCGCGGCGGGCGCGAGATCGTCGTGCTGGCGCCGCTCGTCGAAGAGCAGCACGCGGCAGTGCTCGCCTTCCTAGCCGATGGCGAGGCCTGGTCCAGTTCCGCGCTGGCGATTGCGCTTGGGTCCAGCCCGCGCACCGTGCAGCGGGCGCTCGACACGCTCGCAGCAGAAAACAAGGTGCAGTCGTTTGGTCGCGGACGAGCGCGCCGTTGGATGACCCCGCCCGTGCCTGGATTCCCGACAACCTTGTTACTCCCCGGTCCGCTGCCAAGCGACTAGGGTCGAGGCATGAAACGAGCCGCAGCCGAAATCATTCGTGAGTACGGACCCTTTCCAGGCGTCGATCGCGTGAACGGGGTCACCTACGACGGTCAGCTTGTCTGGTTTGCGTCCGGAGACAAGCTGAACGCCTTCGATCCGCTGACCGGAGAGGCAATCCGCTCGATCGAAGCCGCCGCGCATGCAGGAACGGCCTTCGACGGAACGCATCTGTTTCAGATCGCCGACGATTGCATCCAGAAGATCGATCCGAAGACCGGCCATGTGCTCGCGACGATTCCGGCGCCCGACGGCGGCGGCTCAGGTCTCGCCTGGGCCGAGGGGATGCTCTGGATTGCGCAGTATCGCAATCGGAAGATCCATCAAATCGATCCCGAAACAGGCGCGGTTCTTCGCACCATCGAGTCCAACCGCTTCGTCACCGGCGTGACCTGGGTCGACGGCGAACTCTGGCACGCGACCTGGGAAGGTGACGAGAGCGATCTGAGGCGCGTCGATCCTCAGACCGGAGAGGTCCTGGAAAGACTCGATATGCCGCCCGGCGTGCACGTGTCGGGGCTCGAATCCGATGGCGGCGATCGTTTCTTTTGCGGAGGAGAAAGAAGCGGTAAGGTCAGAGCGGTCCGTCGGTCCGGACGACGTTCCACGGCTGGCGCCACTTCCAAGACCCGCGTCACCTGATAACCGAAATTCGCATAGCTGTTTTTTGCTTCACGCATAGCGTGAAGCAAATTGGCCTAATCCGTGCACCGCCAACGCATTTGTGAGTTGTGCGTCGCGGCGGGATCGCTATGTTGCACTGCACAGTGAGAACGAGTCTCGCTAAGGGGGCGGCGAATTTGCCATCCGTGACTGCGGTCATGGCTGGCGACTGGGGAGTGGTTGTCAAATGACCGCCATCGTCCGCATCGCATTGCGGCGCCCGTATACATTCGTCGTCCTTGCATTCCTGCTTCTGATCATCGGCCCGCTCGCCGCGTGGCGGACGCCGGTCGACATCTTTCCGGAAATCAGAATTCCGGTCATCGCGACGATCTGGCAGTACACCGGATTGCCGCCGGCGGAGATGGCCGGCCGCATGGTCACGCAGTTTCAGCGCGCGCTAACCACCACCGTCAACGACGTCGAGCACATCGAAGCCAACAATTACACCGGTGTCGGGATCGTCAAAATATTCTTCCAGCCGGGCGCGGACATCCGCACCGCGAACGCTCAGGTAACGGCGATATCGCAAACGCTGCTGAAGCAGATGCCGCCCGGCAGCGTGCCGCCGCTGATCCTCAATTACAACGCGTCGACCGTTCCGATCATTCAGCTCGCGCTGTCCGGCAAGGGCCTGCCGGAGCAGACGCTGTTCGATCTCGGGCTGAATTTCGTGCGTGTCCCCATCGTCACCGTACCGGGCGCGGCGATGCCCTACCCCTTCGGCGGCAAGTTCCGCCAGGTTCAGATCGACGTCGATCCAGAAGCGATGCGGGCGCGCGGCCTTTCCGGCCAGGATGTCGCCAATGCGCTGGCCGCGCAGAACCTGATCACGCCCGTCGGCACCGAGAAGATCGGCACTTTCGAATACGCCATCAATCTCAACAACGCCGCGCCATTGATCAACACGATCGGCGATCTGCCGATCAAGACCGTCAACGGCGCGATGGTCTACATTCGCGACGTCGCTCACGTTCGCGACGGCAGTCCGCCGCAGCAAAACATCGTTCACGTCGACGGTAACCGCTCGGTGCTGATGTTCGTCCTCAAGAACGGCGCGGTATCCACGCTGGCGATCATCGATGGCGTGAAGAAAAAAGTGCAGGAAATGAAGAAAACCCTGCCGAGCAACCTGGTACTCACCACGATCGGCGATCAGTCGATCTTCATCAACGCTGCGATCGGCGGCGTCATTCGCGAAGGCGTCATCGCGGCGGCGCTTACCAGCCTGATGATCCTGCTTTTCCTCGGCAGTTTCCGCTCGACGCTGATCATTGCGACCTCGATTCCCCTCTCGGTGCTGGGCTCGATCGCGACGCTTTGGGCGCTGGGCGAAACCCTGAATATCATGACGCTTGGCGGACTGGCGCTCGCCGTAGGTATCCTCGTCGACGAGGCGACGGTCACCATCGAGAACATCAACTGGCACCTTGAACAGGGCAAGGAGGTCGAGCAGGCGATCCTGGATGGCGCCGAGCAGATCGTGGTACCCGCCTTCGTCTCGCTGCTGTGCATCTGCATCGTGTTCGTGCCGATGTTCTTTCTGACCGGCGTGCCGCGCTTTCTGTTCGTGCCGCTTGCCGAGGCGGTGATGTCGGCGATGGTCTGGTCGTTCATCCTGTCGCGCACGCTGGTCCCGACCATGGCGAAATACATGCTGAGCAAGCATGCGCCGCACACCGACATGCACGGCAACAATGAGGCCCTGCCGCCTTCGCGCAATCCGCTGGTGCGCTTTCAGCGCGGCTTCGAGGCGCGTTTCGAGCGCTTTCGGCTCGCCTACCGCGAAGTCCTGACGATGGCGCTGCGCCACCGCGTGGCGTTCGTGACCTGTTTCGTCGCGTTCATCATCGGCTCGTTCGCGCTGACCCCCTATCTCGGTCGTGACTTCTTTCCGTCGGTCGACGGCGGCAGGATCTTGATGCATGCGCGCCTGGCCGTCGGCACCCGCGTCGAGGAGAGCGCGCGCCAGTTTGCGGAAATCGAGAAGGTGGTTCGGCAAGTTATCCCACCCGACGAGCTGGACACGCTGGTAGACAACATCGGCATGTCGGTCAGCGGCATCAACATGACCTATAACAACACGGGCACCATTGGGTCGCAGGACGGCGAAATCCAGATCGGACTGAACGAGAACCACCGGCCCACCGCGGAATACGTACACACGCTGCGGGAGGAGCTGCCGGAGAGGTTCCCTGGTGTCACATTCTCATTCCTGCCCGCCGATATCGTCAGCCAGATCCTGAATTTCGGAGCACCCGCGCCGATTGAGGTGCAAATACGCGGACCGAAGCTCGAAGAGAATTTCGCCTACGCCCAATCGCTGCTGCGGCGGCTCCGGCATGTTCCGGGTCTTGTCGATGCGCGCATCCAGCAGTCGCTGAGCGAACCGAGCTTCAATGTCGAAGTCGACCGGACTCGCGCCCAATTTGTCGGCATCACCGAGCGGGACGTCACCAACAGCATGGTGGTCAATCTCGCGGGATCGAGCCAGGTCCAGCCGACCTACTGGCTCAACCCCGACAACGGCGTGAACTATTCGATCGTAATGCAGACGCCGCAATATCAGGTCGATTCGCTTAACGCGCTGCAGAACCTGCCGATCACCGCGCCCGGCGCACCGTCGCAGGTGCTCGGCGCCATCGCCGACGTCAAGCGCACCGCGGTGCCGGCAGTTTACACACAATACAACGTGCAGCCGTCGATCCAGATTTACGGCACCACGCAGGGCCGCGACCTCGGCGCCGTGGCGGCCGACGTCCAGAAGATCCTGGATGAGACCGCCAAAGACGCGCCGAAGACCGCAGACGTCACCCTGCTCGGCCAGGTCAAGACGATGAACAGCGCCTTCAGCGGCCTGATCTTCGGTCTGGCCGCCGCGGTCGTCCTCATCTACCTGCTGATCGTGGTCAACTTTCAGTCATGGGCCGATCCGTTCGTGATCATCACGGCGCTGCCGGCCGCTCTCGCCGGCATCGTATGGATGCTCTTCGCGACCGGTACGACGCTGTCGGTGCCGGCCCTGACCGGCGCGATCATGTGCATGGGCGTGGCGACCGCCAACAGCGTCCTCGTCATCAGCTTCGCCAAGGAGAAGCTCGACGAGCACGGCGACGCGGTGGCCGCGGCGATCGAGGCGGGCTTTGTCCGGCTGCGCCCCGTCCTGATGACGGCGCTCGCCATGATCATCGGCATGCTGCCGATGGCGCTCGGCCTCGGCGAAGGCGGCGAGCAGAACGCTCCGCTCGGCCGCGCGGTCGTTGGCGGCCTTTCTTTCGCAACCGTCGCAACTCTGGTATTTGTGCCCGTCGTCTTCAGCATCATCCATCAACGCCGCGCCTCGGTAGCCACACGCCCGGTCGGAGAACTGCATGTCGCCTGATTCAAATCAGCCTGCCGCCGGGGCGTCGCGACGCGGGTTTTACATCGCCGGCTTTTCGATCGCGATCGTGGCGGTAGTGATCGTCGTCTTCGGCATCACGACTCGCAAGGTCGCTGACGCCAAGCTGCAGGAATGGACCGAGAAACAGGCGGTCCCCGTCGTCGCCGTGGCGCCGCCGGACATGAAGGGCAAAAAGACGACCTTCTCGCTTCCCGGCCGGCTGGAAGCCTATACGCAGGCCCAGATGTATGCCCGCGTCAGCGGCTACGTGAAAAGCTGGCAGGCCGACATCGGCACGCCGGTAAAGACCGGCCAGCTTCTCGCGGAAATCGACGCGCCCGATCTCGACCAGCAAATCATGCAGGCCGAAGCCAACCTCGCCAGCGCCAAGGCCAATTCGGTTCTCTCCGACGCGACGCTCAAGCGCGGCCAGAGCCTGATCACGACCTACGCGATCTCGCAGCAGGACCTCGATCAGCGGGCGGCGGACGCCTCGAACAAGCAGGGGCTGGCGCGCGCGGCGCAGGCCAACCTCGATCGCCTACGCGTGCTTGAGCAATACAAACGCCTGGTCGCTCCGTTCGACGGTCTGGTCACCGCGCGCACCACCGACGTCGGAGCACTGATCAATGCCGGCTCCGGCGGCGGCCCGCCGATGTTCGTCGTATCGGAGACGAGCAAGCTGCGCGTTTATGTCAACGTCCCGCAGAACTACGTGCCCAACGTCCCTGTCGGCACCAAGGCGCAAATCTCGGTTCCCGAATATCCGGGCAGGACATTTCCGGCGACCGTGGAGAAATCCGCGCAATCCGTCGATGTCGCGTCCAACGCCACGCGCATACAGCTCGTCGTCGACAATTCGCGCGGCGAGCTGATGACCGGCGATTTCACCAACGTGAATTTCGAGCTTCCGCATCCGGACATATCGATGAGCGTCCCGGCGAGCGCCCTGATTTTCAATCAAAGCGGGCTGCACGTGGCGATCGTCGGCAACGACGGGCGTATCGCGCTCCGGCAAGTCACGATCGTCCGTGATCTGGGCAATGAGGTCGAGATCGGCTCCGGAATCACGGCGAACGATCGTGTGGTGGTCAATCCGCCCGACGGCATCGCCGACGGAGAGAAGGTGCGCATCGCCGGCGCCGAGGCAAAGCCCGGCGGACGCGAAACAGGCGACGCGAAGTGAGCCGTCGGACCGGCGTCATCCGACCGGCTTGAGGCCTTTCGCGAACCGCTTGAAGTTGCGGACGTAAAATCCGGCACCGCCGGCGATCGCCTGCACGGCCGCGTCGTCGAGCGTCCGGATCGCCCGCGCCGGTGAACCGACGATCAGCGATCTTTCCGGAAACGATTTGCCTTCGGTAACCAGGGCGCTGGCGCCCACCAAACTTCCGGCGCCGATGCGCGCGCCGTTGAGCACGATCGCGCCCATGCCGACGAGCGCGTTCGCCCCGATCGTGCAGCCATGAAGGATGACGTTGTGGCCAATCACGCAGTCGGGTCCGATGGTCAACGGAAAACCCATGTCGGTGTGCAGCGTCGCATTGTCCTGGACTTGCGAGCGCTCGCCGATCTCGATCCACTCATTGTCACCGCGCAGCACCGCGCCGAACCAGACGCTGGTGTCGGTCAGCATCCGCACCTTGCCGATGACGGCGGCGCTCGGCGCCACCCAATAGAGCCCCTCTTCCGGCAAGTCCGGCTTCTGGCCGTCGAGTTCGTAAATCATGGGGAACCTGCATCAGCGCCGTCGCGCCAATCGGTATCAGACACTGAGCAAGGCTTGAAGCGCCATGACCATGACCGTCCCCGACATCAGGCTCCACAGCCCGGCGATGACGGTTGAAACCATGACGAGTTCACCGCGCCGCCGCTCCATGCGGCGCGCGCGAAGCGTGTTGCGCATGATGATGAACGGAGCGGCGAACACGAGCAGCGGCACGGCGGCGACGCGCGCCGTCATCGGCCCGACTTCGAGCAGGCGGAAGCTCGGGAACCGGACGCTGAAAACCCGGTAGCCACTTGCACATAGCCCGGCTACGGCGAAACCAAGGGCGACAGCGAACAGGGACTCGACGATATCCGGCGAGATCGCCGGTTGCTGCATGGCTTCGTACATTCGAAAAGCGCCCTCCGATTTTCGAACAACACCTCGCAGAGCGAGCGCCGCGCCGCCACGAAATCCTTAAGAAAAGGTAAACGTCGATGGGCCGACGGGCCGTGCGATAGTCGTCTGCGATTCGCGAAAAGACGGCGAAGTGGCACATGACGCGACAGCACACAGCGCAGCATCACTTGGCGGGAACGCCGGCGCGGAACCGGCCGGCCGGGAAATCCCGCGGCCTGTCAGCGGCGCTAGCGGGAATTGCCGTGCTGATCGCGGCAGTGGCGACCTTCGTTTCCTACCTGCTGTGGCCGACTTGGCCGAAGGCGAACGCGCCGCTCGATGCGCCCGCCCTGCCGGTGACGGTCGCCGGCGTGCTGTTCAACGTGCCGCCGGGTGCAATACGCGCCGCGGTGCAACGCCATCCCGGCGCGCACGATCGGCTGGACGCTGTGTTTCTCTGGCCTTCGCTCACACCGCCCGGACGGGATTTCGAAACCACCACCGTCCCGCCAGGCGCGGAGGGAGGCGACGCCCTGCCATCACCGCGCACCGACGACCGGCTCTTCGTCACCATCGCCGGTCTCGACGGCGTGCTCGCGCCCGATGTGCGCCTGCGAACCATCTATCCGCGTTACATCGAGGCTGAGGCGGCGCCGGGTCCGGACGGCCTCGCAATTGTGCCGTTTCGCGCCGGCACGCCCTACGACGGCGAGGACCTTGTTTACCTCGCCGAAAGGCCCGAACAATTCTTCCTGCGTTGCTCGCGCCCGGTGCGCACGGTGCCCGGCACCTGCATCCAGGAGCGATCGATCGACGCCGCGGAGATCACGCTCCGGTTTCCGCGCGCATGGCTTGATGATTGGCGCAACGTCGCCGTGGGATTCGACCGGCTGATGACGCAGCTTCACGCCGCGGGTGGCTCAAGCTGAAGCCGGGCCGTCAATCCAGGTCGCTGCCGAGGATTGCCATCTGGAAATTGTACGAGCGCTCGTCGTCCTCGTCGTCGACGAACAGGACTCCGACGAACTCCTCGCCGACATAGACTTCGGCGGAATCGTCTTTTTTCGGCCGCGGCACCACGCGGATGCGTGGATTCGCGAACAGCCTCTTGAGGTAAGCGTCGAGCTTCTTGACTTCCTGCACGTCCACCGCGCGTCTCCTGGCAACACGATCCCGATAGCACGCGGCGGCGGCCGCGATCAAATTTCCTCGTGGATCATTTGATCCATGAGCCGCGCGGGCTCGGGGCACCCGGCTACGCCCACCACCCGCGCCGGAACGCCGGCCACGGTGACGTTATTGGGCACCGACTTGAGCACGACCGAGCCGGCGGCGATGCGCGCGCAATGCCCAACCTCGATGTTGCCGAGGATCTTGGCTCCGGCGCCGATCATCACGCCATAGCGAATCTTCGGATGGCGATCCTCCCACTGCTTGCCGGTACCACCGAGCGTCACGTCGTGCAGCATCGACACGTCGTCTTCGATCACCGCGGTCTCGCCGACGACAAGCCCGGTGGCGTGATCAAGGAAGATGCCGCGGCCGACCTTCGCGGCCGGATGAATATCGCATTGAAATACCGAGGACGTGCGGCTCTGCAGGTAGAGTGCGAAATCGCGGCGGCCCTTGTGCCAGAGCCAATGCATCAGCCGATGCGCCTGGATCGCGTGGAAGCCCTTGTAATAGAGCACCGGCTCGAGCAACCGGTGGGTCGCCGGATCGCGGTCTATGGTCGCGGCGATGTCAGCGCGGAAACTCTCGCCGATCGACGGCGTATCCTTGATCGCGTCCGCGTAGGCCTGCCTGATCAATTCGCCCGACAGCGACGGATGGTCGAGCCGATCCGACAGCCGATAGACGATGGCGCCTTCGAGCGTGTCGTGGTGCAGGATCGTCGAATAGATGAACGTGGCGAGCTCGGGCTCGCGCCGCACGATATCCTCGGCCTCGCGGCGTACCCGCGCCCAGACCGGATCAACCGTGTCGACGACCGGCTTCGTCTGCTGTTGCACCATGGCACCGAACTCCCGAAAGGACGCGCTTCTACCACAATTGGGACGACATGGGCACGAAATCCAGAGTAGCAAAATCGGGGTGGGCAGCACACTGAGCCATTGGGCTAAACTGCGGCCAATGGCCTAATAAATAGTGTTCCAATGGCCTATTTCGCTAAGGCCGACCCGCCAGAAAACCCACCACACCCTCCTTGAACACCCGGTCGCCGACCGCAAGCATGTGGTCGCGCCCCGGAATGACCAGCGCCTGCCCGCCGGGTACGAGGGCGGCAAGCCGCTCCGGCGACCCTGCGATCTCGTCCTTGCTCCCGGCGGCGACCAGGACGGGCATCGCAAGACGCTCCATTTCATCGCGGGACAGCGTCTGGCGCGAACCCCGGATGCACGCCGCAAGTGCGCGCAGATCGGAACGCGTCTGTTCGGCGAAGGCCCGAAAGGTGCGGCCGGTCTCGTCCGTCACGTCGGCCCGGCTGGGCGCTTCGAGCGCCTGCGCGATCGTCTGCGGCGGCAGCCCCGCCCCTTCGACCAGATGAATGCCAATTCCGCCCAGGACGGCCGCGCGTACCCGGCCGGAATGCGCGGTCGCGAGCTGCGCCGTGATCCGCGCACCGAGCGAGTAGCCCATGACGTCGGCGCGTTGCAACCCAAGGTGATCGAGCAACGCGCGCACATCCTCGGCCATGACGCCGGTGTGATAGGCGGCCGGATCGTAGAGCTTGGTGGAAGCGCCGTGGCCGCGGTTGTCCAGCGCGATGACGCGACGCCCCGCGCGCGTCAGCGTCGACACCCAGCCGGGATAAACCCAGTTCACCTCCTTGTTGGAGGCGAAGCCGTGCACCAGCACGATTGGGTCGCCCTGCCCCTCGTCCAGAAAGGCAATCTCGACATCGCCATGTACAAAAGCCGGCATTCGTTGACCCTGGTGGAAATGTTCGATCGCGCACAAAGATAGTGTCGCGGCGGGGTGATGAGCTAGGCTTTCGGGTCGCCGGCGGCAAGCGACGCCTGTTCGTTCTCCGGACCGGAAATATCATGGCTGGTGCATTCAAGATTATCCGCAACGGCCGGCTGGTCGATTTCAACCACCGGACGACCGCGCCCGCCGACATCTTGATCGACCGCGACACCGTCGTCACGATCGGTGCGCCGGGAATGGAAGCGCCGCCTGACGCGATCGTTGTCGACGCGTCCGACCGTGCCATGATGCCGGGACTGGTCAACGGTCACGTCCACGGCCACGGCACGCTTGCCAAAGGGCTGGTCGGCGATCGCTGGCCGCTCGAATTGTTTCTCAACGCGATGCCCGGCATGGCCGGCAACCGCACGCTCGAGGATAAATATCTCAACGGCCTCGTCGCCGCCGTCGAGATGATCCGCAAGGGCTGCACCGCCTGCTACGACCTGTTTTTCGAATTCCCGCTGCCGAGCCGGGACGGCGTGATCGCGCTCGGCAGCGCCTATCGCGACGCCGGCGTACGCGCCGTGATCGCGCCGATGGTCGCGGACAGGACTCTCTACCAAGCCTATCCCGGCCTGATCGATGCGGTGCCCGATGCGCTGCGCGCCGACGTGCTGGCGTTCAAGCTCGCGCCGTACACGGCGACCGCCGACGCCGCGGAAAAAATCTACGCCGACTGGCCGTTCGATCGCGACTGGATCCGTCCGGCCATCGCGCCCACCATTCCGCTCCATTGCAGCGACGAGTTTCTGGTGCGCTGCCGCGATCTCGCCAAGGCTTACGATCTGCCGCTGCAGACTCATCTCGCCGAGACCAAGGCGCAGGCCGTTCTCGGCCTGCGTAAATACGGCAAGACGCTGACCGCGCATCTCGACGCGCTCGGCGTGCTCGGACCGCACCTTTCGGCTGCGCATGCGATCTGGCTCGATCGCGACGATCTCGGCCGCCTGGCCGACAACGGCGCGTCGGTTGTTCATGCACCTGTCAGCAACATGCGGTTCGGCTCTGGGCTTGCGCATCTGCGGCCGATGCTCGACCGCGGCATCAATGTCGGTGTTGCAACCGACGCAGCCAACAGTTCTGACCAGCTCAACATGTTCGAGGCGACGCGTCTGGCGGCGCTGATTTCCCGGGTGCAGACGCCCGATTTCGAGCGGTGGCTGGGGGCCGACGAAGTCCTGCGCATGGCGACGATAGGCAGCGCGCAGGCCATGGGCTTCGGCGGCTCAATCGGCCAGATCGCGCCCGGCTACAAGGCGGATATCGTGTTTCTCGATCTCGGCAACATCAATTATGTGCCGTGCCACGACATGGTCAGCCAGATCGTCTTCACCGAAAACGGCGCGGCGGTCGACAGCGTCATGATCGGCGGCGTCATGGTGCTCGATCATGGGCGCCTGACGACCATCGACGAGAAAAAACTGCGTCGCGATGCCGGCGCCGCGGCGGAACGATTGTTCGCCGCCAACGCCCCGACGCGGGCGTTCGCGAAAGAGCTCCACACGGTTGTCGGCAAGTTCTGCCACAGTCTTGCGTGCGAGCCCTATCACGTTCACCGGCTTGCTCCGGCCGGCGAACCATGACCGGCCAGGACGGCTGCGAGCGGTTTTCCCCTTGACGCCATAGGGGCCATACGAAATTCTCAAGAGGAAGTTTTTTGTACCAGCAGGAACACCGGGACCCTGCGCAACCGAAGAGGTAGCGATGAATCCGCCACGGACAAAGACACGGACGATCACACCGCATTCGAAGCGGCTGCGAAATTGCGTCGCCCCGGTTATCGTCGGATTGGGTCTTGCGGCGCTGGCGAGCGGCATTGCCGCCGCGGCCGACGCTTACCTCCCGATCGTCATGCCGATCACGGGCTTCTTGTCGGTGGAAGGCGGCAGCCAGCGCAACGGCGCCGTGATGGCCCTCGAGCAGGCCCCTGGCGGACTGAAGGTCGACTATCCGATCTTTGATACTGGAACATCGGCGACGGGAGCCGCTACCGCGCTCGACAAGGCGCTGAGCAGCCAGAAGGCGATCGCTGCTGCCGTGACCGTGTTTGGAACCGAGATGGTCGCGATGATGCCGGTCGCAGCCGAGTACAAGGTACCGCTCCTGACCATCTCCGGCCTCGCCAAGATCACCGAAAGCGGAAATCCCTACATCTTCCGCTTCCTGCCAAACGACCGCGAGATCAAGGTCGCGCACGCCCGTTACGTGGTCGAGGTGATGAAGAAGTCAAAGATCGCGTTGATCAGCGACACGACTGCTTATGGACAAGGCGGCTTCGCGCTGCTTCAGGAAGACTTCGCCAAGCTTGGCACCAAGCCGGTGTTCGAGGACAATTCGATCGCACCCGATACCAAGGACATGAGCCCGCTGCTGGCGAAGGTGAAAGCCTCAGGCGCGGACGTCATCGTACTGCATGCGGTGTCGACACCGATGACGCTGATCACCAAGCAGATCAAATCGACCGGCCTCAACATCCCAATCGTCAACAGCTCATCGATTGTCGAGCCGACGGCGACCGCGCTGTTCGAGCCGGCCGAACTCGCCGGCATGTGCGCGGAAACGCCGTCGGCGCCCGAGGCGCGTTCGACACCGGCCATCAAGGCCTGGGCCGACGCTTACCTCAAGCGTTTCAACATAGAACCCGACGGCCTTGCGCTCGGCCAGTACGACGGCGTGATGATGGCGCTGACGATGATGTCCAAGGGCGCCAAGACGCCGGAGGACATGGGCGCCGCGCTGCAGAAGGAAACCTATCAGGGCGTCGCGATGACCTATAAGTCCAACGGCCACGGCGATCTCGCCCACGATGCCGACATCGTCTGCTGGGACGGCACCAGCCGCATTCCCAAGATCGTCGCTCACTATGCCGGAGATCAACTGGTCCTGAAATAAACATGCAGCCCGATCGTCGGCGATGACTCTTCTGCAACTCGTCGTCAACGGGCTGGCGCTTGGTGCCGCTTACGCCCTCGTCGCGCTCGGTTTTGTGTTCATCGTCAACGCGACTTCGGCGGTCAATTTCGCGCACGGCGACCTTGTCATGGCCGGCGGCTACGTAGCCGTCGGCCTTGGCGCGGCCGCAGGCGCGATACCGGTCATCGTGTTGCTGCCGCTGGTGGCGGCGATCATGTTTGCGGTCGGCGTCGCGGTCTCGTTTGTAGCGTATTTTCCGCTCGCCAACCGGCCGCCTTCCACCGTGTTCATCAGCACGTTGCTGTGCGGCATCATCCTGCAGAATCTGTTTCTGGTGCTGTTCGGGCCGCAGGCGCGCGCCGCCCCGCCGCTGATCAAAAGCGGCACGCTCCACTTCGGCAGCATCGAGATCAGCATTCAGGCGCTCGGCACGCTTGCGGTGGCGGCGGCCCTGATTGCGCTGCAGTACTTCATCTTCGCGCGCACCCAGATCGGCCGCAGGCTTCGCGCGACCGCGCAAGATCGGCAGATGGCGCAGGCGATCGGCATCCGCACTTCGGCCGTGATCGCCGCCACGTTCGGTTTCGGCACCGCGCTTGCAGGCGTTGCCGGCGCGCTCCTCGCCAACCAGTTCTTTGTTTATCCAACCGGCGGCATCCCGCTCAGCGTCTACGCCTACATGGCCGTCGTGGTCGGCGGCTGGGGCAGCATTCCCGGCGCGGTCATCGGAGCCATGATGATCTCGGTATTTCAGGTCGTGGTTTCGGCTTACGTTTCCTACGCGGTAGCGACCGGACTTCTGTATGCCGCGCTGCTGCTGATTTTCTTCTTCCGTCCGCAGGGTATCTTCGGCGAACTTGTTCAGCGCCGGGTCTGAACCAGGCAGGGAGGACCTTGGGCTTGGCGTTGGGCTTGGCGTCGGGTTTCGCTTCTTGGCTTTTCGCGGGCATCCGCTTGCCGCTGATCGTCGGCGCCGCGGCGCTGGTCGCGTACGCGGTTTTCTTCGCCAGTCCCTACGATCTGCGCGTGCTCACCCTTTGCGGGATTTATGCGCTTCTGGTGCTGGGCTTTCAGTTCGTGTTCGGACACGCCGGCGCGGTCTCGCTCGCACAGGCGACCTTCTTCGGGATCGGCGGCTACGTCACGGGCATTCTCGCCACCCGCTTCGGCTTTCCCTTCCTGCTCACGTTTCCGCTGTCGATTGCCGTACCCGCGCTGCTCGCTGTGATCATCGCGGTGCCGGTACTCAAGCTCGAGGAGCATTATTTTTCTCTCGCCACGCTCGGCATCGGCCTCGTGGTGCTGCTGCTGGCGATCCAATGGAGCGATGTTACAGGCGGCACCAACGGCCTGCCCGGCATTCCGGCGATCGAATTGCCGGGCGTCACCATCACCGACCGCCGCGCGGTCCTGTGGTTCGTGTGGGGCATCGTCGCCGTCGGCTGTCTGATCGCCTATCAGGTGACGCGCGGACTCTACGGTCAGGCCTACCATCTCATGCGGGAAAACCGCGAGGCCGCTTCGTCCTTGGGCCTGAACATCGCCGAACTGCGGTTTGGCGCTTTCGTGCTGAGCGCCGCCTATGGCGGCGCCGCGGGCGCGCTGATGGCGCATGTGATCCATGTCGTCTCGCCCGAGAATCTCGATCTCGCACTGATGGTGACCTGCCTGACCATGACGGTGATCGGCGGACGCACCCAGATCGCCGGCGCCATATTGGGCGCCTGCCTGATCGTTTATCTGCGCGAGCGGTTCCGGGTGTTTGAGAATTATTACATGATCGCCTACGGAACCGCCGCGCTCGCCGTGCTGATTCTGGCGCCGTACGGGCTTGTCGGGGCCATCGAGCGGCTGCGGTCTCTCCTGTTCGGAGCCGATCGTCCGCCGGCGCCGGCACTCGCTGCAGCACCGGCGCCGGGAGCCCTCGTGCGCGACACTGTTGTTCGCGAGCCGGTCGAACCGCTGTTGGCCGTCGAAAATGTTGCGCTCGCGTTCGGCGGCGTCAAAGCTCTCGACGGCGTCAGTCTTTCCTGCAGGCAGGGCGAAATCGTCGGCCTTATCGGCCCCAACGGTTCCGGCAAGACGACGTTGTTGAACGTCATCTCGGGACTTTATTCATGCGACCACGGCAGCGTGACGTTTCTGGCGCATGACATCACGCGCAGCCCGGCCTACGCGATCGCGCGATTGGGCGTGGCGCGCACCTTCCAGCACATCCATCTGGTCGATGACCTCTCGGCCCTCGACAATATCGCCGTTTCGCGCGCGGGCTTCGACGGCGGCGGACTAGCCCAGGCGATTTTCATGCTGGGGCGCGACCGCCGCCTCGACAATGCGCGCCGGATTGCGCTTGCCGCCGCAGACCGTTTGGGCGTCGCCGATGTCGCGATGGAGCCATGCGGCCGCCTGCCCTACGGCACGCGCCGGCGCGTCGAGGTGGCGCGCGCGCTCGCAACCGGCCCGCGGATCCTCCTGCTCGACGAACCGGCGGCCGGACTCAACGAGCAGGAACAACGCGATCTGGCCGACCGCATCCGCGGCTTCGGCGCCGACGGCATCACCGTGCTTGTCGTCGAGCACAACCTCGTGTTTCTCGCGGCGCTGGCCGAACGACTGATCTGTCTCGATCGCGGCAAGGTCATCGCGTCGGGCCTGCCGGACGAGGTTCGGCGGGAACCGGCCGTGATCGAGGCTTATCTCGGCCTCGGCGCCGACCTCCCCGAGCTGGCGTTAACGGACCCGTCATGAGCAAGCTTCTCGAAATCGAGAGCCTGAATGTGGCTTACGGGCCAGTCACGGCGCTCAGCGGCGTAACTGTCTCGGTGAGCGCGGGCGAAGCGGTCGCATTGGTCGGTGCCAACGGCGCCGGCAAGTCCACCTTGTTCAAATCGATCGTCGGATTCCTGCGGCCGCGCAGCGGGCGATTACACTTCCTTGGACGGGACATGACGGGCGTAAGTCCGGAACGCCGGGCGCGGCTCGGACTGGGCTACGCGCCCGAAGGCCGCCGCATATTCCCGGGTCTGACCGTTCGCGAGAATCTGGAAGTGGCAGCGTTTGCCGCCAAGGCCGAGCGCGTGCAGCGGCTCGAACGGGCGTTCGCCCTGTTTCCGCAACTCGCCGAACGGCGGAACCAGTTAGGCTGGCAATTATCCGGCGGCCAGCAACAAATGCTCGCCATCGGCAGGGCGCTGATGGGCCGCCCGCAATTGCTGCTGCTCGACGAACCCTCGCTCGGCCTGTCGCCGAAGCTCGCCGACGAGGTTCTGGCAACCGTGAAGGCCATCGTGAAACACGGAACGGCGGTGTTACTCGCCGAGCAGAATGTCAGAAAAGCGCTGGCCTGCTGCGACCGCGCCTATGTGCTCGAAATCGGCAAGGTGGCGCTGTCGGGCGCAACGTCGGCGCTACGCGACACCGAGGAAATCAGAAAGGCCTTCCTGGGCGGCTAGTCATTGCGGTGGGAGAAAAGCATGTACGAGACCAAATTCATGCGCCGGGTTCTGGAGTTGGCGCAAAAGGGAATGAATACCGGGCACGGCGGACCGTTCGGTTGCGTCATTGTCAAGGACGGCGAGATCGTCGGCGAGGCGCACAACGAGGTGCTCTCGAGCAACGATCCCACAGCGCACGCCGAACTCCTGGCGGTCCGGCGCGCGAGCGCAAAGCTCAAGACCTTCAATCTCACCGGCTGCGAGGTCTATACCAACGGCGCGCCGTGCTGCATGTGCATGTCGAGCATGCTCTGGGGCCGCGTCAGCCGCGCCTATTATGTCCTGTCGATGGACGACTCCCGCTCGATCGGGCTCGGTGACGAACCGTTTTATGCGGAGCTTTCCCGGCCGCTCGAAGCGCGCGAGATTATTCCGATGATCCAGGAGCCGGAACTCAGGGACGAGGCGCGCGCCGTTTACAACACCTGGACCGCAAAAGCCGACAAGGTGCAGTTCTAGCGGACGCGTCCCGACGCGGGCGGTCGGCGCCGGGCTGCCTTGACCGGCCATCCAAGGTTGCGTAGCGTTTACAAAACTGACGCCCGCAAATGCTAGACAATTCAGCGCTTTTTGCACCCAAGCCGGTACCAGCCGGGATGCGTCTCAACTTCTTTCATCAGGGAGGAATCGGATGAAACTCACGCAACATTCGCTCGGGCTCACACTTCTCGGAGCCGCGGTTTTGGCGGTGAGCACGCTGGGCGCGCAAACGGCCTTCGCGGATGGCATGACCCTGAAGAGTGGGGAAGTCAGCGACGGCGCAACCATCAAGGACGATCAGGTTTTCAAGGGCTTTGGCTGCACCGGCAACAACATTTCACCTTCGCTCAGCTGGTCGGGAGCGCCGGCCGCGACCAAGAGCTTCGTCATAACCGTCTACGACCCGGATGCCCCGACCGGCAGCGGCTGGTGGCACTGGGTGGTGTTCAACGTTCCGGCGTCGACGACGTCGGTGGCGAAGAACGCGGGCGACGTGAAAGCGAAGCTCATGCCCGAAGGCGCCATCCAGAGCCGGACAGATTTTGGTAGCCCCGGCTATGGCGGCCCCTGCCCGCCGCTCGGCGACAAGCCGCACCATTACACTTTCACGGTTTTCGCGCTTGATGAAGACAAGCTGGAATACGCGAAGGATGAAAACGTCTCGGCGGCACTGGTCGGCTTCGAGACGCACTTTCACACCATCGCAAAAGCGAGCCTGACGGCGACCTACGGCCGTTGATCGCCCGACGACGCGCGCTACGGCGCGGAAGGTGAATTTCCTTCCGCGTCGCCTGATCTCAAGGCCGGCGAAGACCGGCAAGGCGCACAAACGACGCGCCGCAGGGAGGACAATCATGCACCGTGCGTGGCTCTTTTTGCTCATCGCCCTTTTCGTTGCCCCAAACGGCGCCGCTATGGCGCAAATCTCCGACGATGTCGTGAAGATCGGCGTCCTCACCGACATGTCAGGCCCGTCGTCAAATGCGGACGGCCGGGGCTCGGTGACAGCGGCACAGATGGCGATCGATGATTTCGGCGGCACGGTGCTGGGCAAGCCGATCCAGCTCATCTCCGCCGACCATCAGATCAAACCCGACATCGCCGCCAGCCTGGCCCGGCAATGGTACGATCGCGATCAGGTTGACCTCATCGTCGACGTGCCGGTCTCGGCGGTTGGGCTCGCGGTGCAGAATGTCGCCAACGAACGAAAGAAACTGCTGATCGTCCACTCCACCGGAACCGCCGATTTCCACGGTAAGTTCTGCACGCCCTACGCGTTGCAGTGGGTGTTCGACACCCGCGCGCTTGCCGTCGGCACCGCGCAGGAAGTCACCAAGCGTGGCGGCGACAGCTGGTTCTTCCTCACCGCCGATTATGCGTTCGGGCACGCACTGGAACGCGACGCCTCCGCCGTGATCGCGCAGAACGGCGGCAAGGTGCTCGGCTCCGTCTCGCATCCGTTCGCCACCGCCGACCTCTCGTCGTTCATTCTCCAGGCGCAGGCGTCGAAGGCAAAGATCATCGGCATCGCCAGCGGTCCGCCCGATAACATCAACGCCATCAAGCTCGGCGGCGAGTTCGGAATTTTCCAGGGCGGCCAGCAGATGGCCGGTTTGCTGGTGTTGATTACCGACATCCACGCGCTCGGCCTCAAGGCCGCGCAGGGCCTCGTGCTCACAACGTCGTTCTATTGGGACATGGACGACGAGACCCGCGCTTGGTCGAAGCGGTACTACGCCAAGATGAACCAGATGCCGACGATGTGGCAGGCCGGCGTGTATTCCTCGATCACCAGCTATCTCAACGCCGTCAAGGCGATCGGCACGGACGATCCGCTCAAGGTCACGGCCAAAATGCGCGAAGCGCCGATCAACGATTTTTTTGCCCGCAACGGCAAGCTGCGCGAGGACGGCCTGATGGTGCACGACCTCGTCCTGGTGCAGGTGAAAAAGCCGGAAGATTCCAAATATCCGTGGGACTATTACCAGATCCTGACGCACATCCCCGGCGATCAGGCTTTCGGTCCGCCCAATCCGGCGTGCTCGCTGGTCAAGCAATGACTGCACTGCCGGCTTCAGTCGCCGGCTTCGACCTGAAAAAGCTCTCCACTGCCTTCCTTGACGACCCCTACCCTACCTACCGCGCGCTCCGCGAATTCGATCCGAATTCATCGGATGCCGGATGGATCGTATTTCCTGACGCGCTACGATGATTGTCTGTCGGTGTATCGCGACACCGCGACCTGGAGTTCGGACAAGAAGCTCGATTTCCGGCCGAACTTTTCCGACAGCCTGCTCTACGAGCACCACACGACGAGCCTGGTGTTCAACGATCCGCCCTATCACACCCGGGTCCGCAAGCTGCTGGCTCCGGCATTCACGCCGCGCGCGTTGCAGCTGCTGCAGGATCGCGTCGAAAAGCTCGTCGATCGGCTCCTGGAAGAAGCGGCAGCCAAGGGAGAGATCGATCTCATCGGCGATTTTGCCGCCGCGATTCCGGTCGCACTGATCGGCGACATGCTGGGCATCCCGCCGGACGAACGCGAGCCGCTGCGCGGATGGTCGCTCGCGATCCTCGGCGCGCTTGAACCGGTGCTGAGCCGTCAGCAATTCGAGACGGGCGTTTCGGCCGTGGCCGATTTCAAGGACTATCTTGCCGACATCATCTCAAGCCGCGTGCGCAGCGGCCGCAGCGACCCGGCGGAGATACTCTCCACGCTCGTCGCCGCCAGCGATTTTGCCGCGACGGATGGCGAAGGCGAGCGGCTCTCGAAGCTCGAACTCATTCACAATTGCATTTTCCTTCTCAACGCCGGACACGAGACGACGACCAATCTGATCGGCAATGCCGTCGATCTTCTGATCCGGCATCCCAGCGCAATGGGCGACCTGCGAAGCCATCCGGAGATCATGGAAACGGCGGTCGAGGAATTCCTGCGGATGGAAAGCTCCAACCAGCTCGGCAATCGCCGGGCCGTCGCCGACACCACGCTGGGCGGCGTCGATATCGCCGCCGACGGCTACGTGCATATCTGCATCGGCGCCTCCAATCGCGATCCCGCGCAATTTCCCGATCCCGATCGCCTCGACATCCGCCGCCACCCGAACCGGCATCTGGCGTTCGGCACCGGCATTCATGCCTGCGCCGGAATGTCGCTCGCGCGCATGGAGGCGCAGGTCGGCATCGGACGATTGTTGCAGCGCTTTCCCCGCATCGAGCCGGCGGCGGCGCCGGTGCGTGGCGGCCGCGCCCGCTTCCGCGGCTTCACGTCCTATCCGGTGCGCGTGTCCGCTTAAGCTCCGGATAGAACGGCCAATGCGCGCAGCTTGCGGCGCTGCAGATAACGAAGCGTCATGCGCTCGGTCATGGCTTTGCAGGACGAGGCAAAGCCGAGCAGCATCAGCGCCGCCCAAAACAGCCAGATCGCAAGGTCGAAAGCGCTGGCCGCCAGCACGATGGCAGCGCGGCCGAGCAGCTTGACGATGGCGCGCGTCTTGCCGCCCTTGGCGGCCGACAGCCGCGCCAGGCGCGATACGTCGCGCGGCTCTTCGGCAATCTGGAGACCTTCGAGCGCCGCCTGGGTGCCGGCTTTGCTCTCGATGCGCCCAACATCGCCGACAAGATCGACGAGGCCGCCGGCCTTTTCGACCTTTACCGCGTCGCGCGCCACGCGCACGGCCAATACCGGATTGAGGCGGCCGACGCGGCGGGCCGCCTTGACGAGTGTCAGACCAAGTCGCTCGGGCGCGCCGAGACCGAGCGAGGCGTAAGTGCCGGCGGTGATGGCAATGCCTGCCCCGGCAAGGCCGAGAATCCACGGATCGGCCGGCTGGCCGAGCAGGTAGCGTGTGCCCTCGCGCGCGGCGTCGCGAATGTCGCCGAACACGAACAGATCGCCGACCGCGGTGCCGGCGAGGCTGGCGATATCGGTCGGCTCGCCGGTCCACAAGCCGTGGACAAAGCGTCCGGCGGTCTGCGTGACCGAAGCCGCTTTCGTTTTTGCCTCTTTCACTTTGTCGATAAGCTGCGGATCGACGGCGACGCCGCGGTCGGCCGCCAGTTCGAGAAAGCTTTGCGCCAGATCGACGTCGCCAGCCGCGAGCGCGGCGTTAATCTCGCGCTCGGCGACAGCCGGCGTAAAGACGCCGTCGAGCGCCCGGTCGCTGATCTGCACTGGATCGGCGGCGGCTGCAAACCGCTCCGTCTGCGCAATGGCGATGCGGCCGATGATGACGGCCGCGCAGCCGAAAATAACCACGCCCAGCAAAGCCACCAGCGGATGGCGCAAGTGCCGCACGAAAAGCCCAATTCGAAGCGTCATAATTCCAACCATTCTTCGGCTCAACGGCCCTGCATTTGCGGCTTTTTTTGACATCAGGTCGCTAGGAATTTGGGGTCGGCACCGTTATTGTGCCACCCGGCAAACGGAAAAGAGCATGGCCGACAGCATCGTTCCTCATTTCCACAATGACCTGGGCGTGCCGGTTATCGAAATCGGCGCCAAGGAATTCATGTGCGTCGGCGCAATGCCGCCGTTCGACCACCCGCACGTATATTGCGACATGGGCGACGAGGTCGAGCATGTCTGTCCCTATTGCTCGACATTATATCGGCACAACCCGGCGCTCGCGCCCGGCGCCGCGAAACCGGCGGAATGCGCCCTGCACGGTGTGACCGTCTAATCCAACCGACGGAGGGCGTGTCCTGACGTCCCCGCGCACTGTCATCGTTGCCGGGGCCGGAATTGGGGGCCTGACCGCCGCTCTTGCGCTGGCGCACAATGGATTTCGCGTCGTCGTACTGGAACAGGCCGAGCGGCTCGAGGAAACCGGCGCCGGCATTCAGCTCTCGCCCAACGCCGCGCACATTCTGATTGATCTCGGTCTCGCCGACCGCCTGCGGCCGCACGCCGTCTCGCCGACCGCCGTGCATGTGCTCAACGCCGCCAGCGGACAGGAAATCGTCCGCATGACGCTGTCCGACGCCGAGCAGCGCTACGGCGCGCCGTATTGGATGATCCATCGCGGCGACCTGCAAGCAGCTCTCGCCGCCGCCGCGTCACAGCACCTCGGCATCACCGTTAAACTCGGCGTGCGCGCGCTCGATTTCGTCACGCATCCCAATGGAGTCACCGTCTCGACGCGCGGCGTCGCCGGGTCGATGGAAGAGCACGGCATTGCGTTCATCGCCGCCGACGGTCTCTGGTCGGTCATTCGTTCGCGCCTCGGTCACGCGGTGGCGCCACGCTTCGCCGGGCGCACGGCCTGGCGGGGTCTCGTTCCTGCCCGCGCAGTGGCGCCGGAATTCCGCGAACCGCAAATTCGGCTGTGGCTCGGGCGCGACGCTCATCTGGTGCATTATCCGGTCAAGGCCGGCCGCGTCATCAACGTCGTTGTCATTACCGGGGATAGCTGGAACTCGACCGGCTGGAGCGAACCGGCAAGCCGGGCCGAAATCGTTCCGCGCCTTGCCGCCGAGGCCTGGGCGCCGGCCGCCCGCGCGCTCGTAGGTCTCCCGGAAGCGTGGTTGAAGTGGGCCCTTTACGACCGCCCGCCGGTCAGCCGCTGGACGCACGGTCCGGTGGCGCTGCTCGGCGACGCCGCCCATCCGATGCTGCCGTTTCTGGCGCAAGGCGCCGCCATGGCGATCGAAGACGCCGCGGTGGTGGCCCAATGTCTGGCGCGATCGCCGGACGACCCCGCCCGCGCGATGCGAATTTACTGCGCGATGCGGCGGGGCCGCACCAGCAAGGTGCAACGAGCGGCCCGGCGCAACGGCGCGCGTTACCACTTCGGCGGCGCCGCCGCGTGGCTGCGCGACGGCTTCATGCGGACGGTTGGCGGAGCACGGCTGCTGGAAAACTATGATTGGATCTATGACTGGCGGCCACCAGCGGCGTAACGACGACCGCGACATGAAATCTATTTCGTGCCGTTCGTGCCGTAGAGTTCAGTCTCTTCGACGATCGCGGCCGGCGGCTTGCCCGCCAACCTTGCGCGGTTGCGCGCCGAGAACATCGGCCCGCGTGCCGGCGCAAGCGGCGCGAATTGTGCGAAGCCCTGGCGGGCGGGTATGTCGTCGTAGATCGCTTCCATGCCGCCGCGCATGAAATAGGCCTCGTGCCAGAAGCCGGTGCCCCCGGAAGAGCGAAGAAAATTACGCCACCACTCGCGGTGTGGCGGCGAGCGCGACCACGCTTCGAGCGAGTCGAAGTCGCGCCAATACTGACGCATGCCGATGTTCGGCGGGAACAACGACAAAATGAAACTCTCGTGCAGCAGGAGCCCGTCCGGCTTCTGATCGACGGAATCCCTGATCTGCGGACCCAGTCCGATCAGCGTCTTGAGGCCGGCCCACGCGTTGACGCGCATCCCGAGATAAATGACGACCAGATCGGGGAACGCGGAGAGATCGACAGTTTGTCGCTCGACCTTGTTGGTCACGCCCGCTCCCCGATTTTTATTGCCAGCCCCAGCCCCCACCGCCGCCAAGTTTCAGGTTGAGACCGACCTTGGCTGTGTGGATGGTGGTCTTTTCACCGAGCGAGAACGGCACGCCGGCCGCAGTACCGCTGGTGATCGTGTTGGTGCCGAGGTTGAGGTACAGATATTCGGTCTTGAACGACAGCCACGGGTTGAAGGCGTATTCGAGACCGCCGCCGGCGGTCCAGCCGTTGCCGGTCTGGCCCGACGAAGCCGCAGCCGCCAAGCCGAACGCGCCGGCATTCGCCGAGCTGGTGGTGTGACCGTAGGCCCAACCACCGGTGCCGTAGAGCAGAACGTTGGGGGTCACGAGGTAGCCAACCCGGCCGCGCACCGTGCCGAACCAGTCAACCTTGCTGCCGACATTTCCGGAGAACGCGTTGGCGCTCGTCGACGCCATCCCCTGGATATTCGCGCCGTCGAAGTCGCTTTCGACGCCCAGAACCCAGGCCGGGGCGAACTGCCAGTTGTAACCGACTTGGCCGCCGCCAAAAAATCCGCTCGAATTCAACGTCGAGGTGCCCACGAGCGGGCCGACGGTGAAAGGAAACTGGAACTGGTCGCCACCAAACCCGCCGTTGGCGCCGACATAAAATCCGGTCCAGGTGTAAACAGGGCTCGGCGGCGGCGGCGCAATGTAGCGTGGCACGCCGAGATCGGCCGCGACAGCGGTGTGACCGCCAAGGGCGACGGATCCCATCACGGAAAGTATGCAGAGAAGACGCTTCATCGGCCGCCCTCCAGATTACGCGTCAAAAAATGCGCGTACGCCGGGAAAGAAGCCGTTAACGCCGAGGTAGCGAATGGAAAGGGTTTGAAGGTGTTGCCGCCATGTAACAAGTTGGGGCTTGCAAGCTCGCTGGTGGGTGGATTGTCGGCTGTGAAAACGGCCGGCCTAGACTATTGCCGCGCCGGACTGTTCGCGGTCGCCGTGTCTTTAATCCTTGCCGCTCCCGCAGCCTTGGCCGTCGACTATCGATGGACGCTGAGCTTTGAACAGGGAACGCTGGAAGCGATCATCCAGAACGGCAACGATTCAAGCCTCAATATCTTCTGCCCGGAGGGTCAGGAAGACACGACACCTGGGATGATACTCGAAGTAAAGGGGATCAACCCGAAGCTCAACGAGGAAGTCCTCGTGCAATTTGTTGTTGATGGCCAGAGCTTTCCGTTCAATTTCAACGAAATCAAATTCGATGCGAATTCCAGAGCCAACAAATGGGCGTTCCGGGCTTTCGTACTGGCGCTGACTGGAAGCAAACAGAAATCGTTCGTGGCCGAGTTTCCGAAATACAAGACGTCGGAAACGTTCTCCCTGCTTGACGCCCGAAAATCCCTGGGAGTCGGCAAAGACTCCATGCTCCAGGGCTGCGGCGAAGACACCTGGTAGCCATCCCTACCCGTTGCCGCGATTACAAAAATCCGAGATCAGACCGGCCCAGGCGCGCGTTAACCATATCGAAGCCTTGCCCGTCCATACGGTTAAGAAATCGTTAACTTAGCCGGATGCGTTTTCTGGGGCGTCTGTCATTGCGGAAGCGTTTTCGCTCGCCTGCCGCGCTTGCGGCGTTCGGTGCGTTTGCCGTGCCGGAGCCGTTTGGCGCGATCATTCTGCTTTGCGCCGCCGTCTGGTGGTGGCACGCGCGGCGGAGGAAGGAACTGGTAGTCGCGATCGAAGCGCCGGCCCCAATGGAAAGCCACGACGGCGCATCGCTGCAGCGACCGGGACTGACCTATTCGATCTGAAGCAGTTTCAATCTGAACCGGCGCCGGCGCCACGGCAGAAAGCCAGCGTTGTCCACGCAGGGGAAATGCGCGCTGCGCAACGGCAGGCGGCATCGCCGCCGCCCCCGAGCAGCACGCCAAGCAGGCCGGGCACCGCCCGGCCTCGTCAGGCGAGTTAGAAAATTCCCTGCGGCTGCAATCCGAGTTGCTGCGTGCCGTAGAGAGCTGACAACGCGTCCCAATCGATGCTCGAGTGCAGCGCAGCCACGGTGGCATCGCGCCAGAAGCGTTGTACGCGATTGGTCTCGTCGGCGGCGGTAGCGCCGGCCTTGGCGAAGACGTCGTACACCACGTCCGCCGACGTGCGCGCGGCAAAGCCGTGATTGCGGCGGATGCGCACCCGCAGTTCGACGTCGGGTTTGCCGCCCGCGGCCACGATGTCCTGACCCTCCTGCAGGCTGGTCACCATCAAAGTGCGTGCGGCGTCGACGCGCGCGGAGGTCTGCCCGATCAGGCTCTGGATGAGCGGAGACTCCGCAACTTTCTCGAAGACGCCGGGACGCGCCATCCGCTTGGCCCCGCGCGCCGTGTCTGTGAACGCGTCGATCGCGCCTTGCGCCATGCCGACGATCGGCGAAACGAGCGCGGTCGGCCCGAAGGTCGGGTAGCCGAAGCGAGCCTGACCGTTGCCCGGAATCTCAAGGCCCGGCACCTGACCGGAGAAGATGGCGGAGAGCGGCAGCACGCGATGCTTGGGCACGAAAATCGGATCGGGGGCGACGACGGTCTTCGAGCCCGTACCCTGCAGGCCGCCGACGTTCCAGCTGTCGTGATCGACCTTCACATCGGCCACCGGCACCAGGCACCAGGACAGCGACGGTGGCCCGTCCTTGGTCGGCACCAGCGCCGAAAGGATCAACCATGTTGCGCTGTCGACGCCGCTCGCCCACGGCCAGCTGCCGGCGATCTTGATGCCGCCATCGACGACTTCGACCTTGGGCGTCGGCAGATAGGAGACCGCGAGCAGGTTGTC
Organism: uncultured Alphaproteobacteria bacterium; assembly: GCA_963850245.1. Lineage (GTDB taxonomy): Bacteria > Pseudomonadota > Alphaproteobacteria > Rhizobiales > Xanthobacteraceae > BOG-931. Next base: position 199,125 of record CAWKLA010000016.1, read on the forward strand.
CCGGTCGTCCCATACTTCCTGTTGCGCCTCGAGCGGAAAGAACGCCGTCATCCAGCCGAAGCAAACGGCGAGCGTGCCGCACCATCCGGTGCTGCCGCAGGCGCGGCCGAGTTCAAAGCCGATCTGCGCCAATTCGGCCGGACCATATTCATAGCCGCCGAAACGCGCGGGTTGCATGACGCGAAAAACATCGGCGTCGCGCAACGCGTCCATAGTTTCGGCGGGCACGCGCTTCGCCTTCTCAGCCGCCAGCGCCCGCAACTCGATGTCAGGACGCAGCTTGCGCACGCGGTTCAAGATTTCAGCAAAAGCCGGCCGTGCGGCGGTGTTGATGGCGCGCACGGGGAGCGTCGATTCCAACTGCATTTTGTTTCCTCCCAGAAAACCGTAACAGTTGTTACGGTTCGCAGCATGCACCATCGCGACGGCTTTGACAAATCCCGAAATCGTGTTGTTGGGGATTCCGCCGCGAAATGAAAAAATTCCCGGTCCCAGGAGCGCGCGGCGTTATTGAGCAAATCCGTGGTTCGGCGCTCGGGTCGGCAGCCCGATCGGCCGCACAGCGGAATCTTAGCGGCCGTTGATCTTGCGGCGAGGGTCGGTACGGGCACAGCCCTGCAAAAACACCGTCACCGCGACGCGGATCGTCTGGTCAATGTGGCTTGCGCGATCCTTGTCGCTCAACACCGAGGTCAGCCAGCCGAGCTGATACTCGCCGATCAGCATGTCGTGAAACAAAACCGCCAGTCGGTGCGCCGACACGTCGTCGCGGATGTTGCCCTTCTCCTGATGCAGCGCGATCCAGCCGGCGATGATCTGGTGCACGGTCCGCGGGCCGGTCTCATAGAAAAGCCGCCCGGCCTTCGGAAAGGTCCGCCCGATCGACGTTATAAGGCGATGAAAATACAGGATTTCCGGCGAAAGCACCTTCGACAGGAAGGAATGTGCGATGCGGGTCAGCTGCTCCTCGAGGCTGCCGCCGGTCCGGGTGTCCACCCGGATGGTGACGTCGGCGCACATCCGCTCAACCACCGCCTCGAACAGCTTCTCCTTGCTGCCGAAATTCGAATAGATCGTGCCCTTGGAGCCGCCGGTCACATCGATGATGTCGTTGATCGAGACGTTGTCGTAGCCTTTTTCCAGAAACAGTTTCGCAGCCGAGCGCACGATCTTCTCGCGCTTGCCGTTGGCGCGCTTTTGCCCGGCCTGAACAGACCTCGATCTGCCCGTGGCGCTTGTTGCGTCCACCGATTCCTTCGCTGAGCTCATCGCGCATCTATGGCAACGATCGGCCACCAAGACCAGCGAAAAAGCCCCAAGCTAAAAACCGAGCTAAAACCCAAGCAAAAAAGCTTTTGACTCCGCCCCGCGATTTGCCTACCGTAACATACGGTACGGTCTAATCAAGCCGTGCTCCGGGAGGAAAAACATGCCGGCCAAAGTCGGCGCGCATTGCGGCGACGTTTCTTCCTGCATTTCGGGAACCCGGCTCGCTTATCGTGCATTCCGGACGGTCGAGCAAAAATTCCCGCCCATTCAGTTGTTGCCGCCGCTAGATCAACCTCCGGCGCCGTCGCCCAAATTTTATCTGGAACCGGCCCGCGCGACTGCGCCAGGCTGCATCTACACCGCCCTCACCGATTGCCGCACGATCCCGGCGATCAGCGTTGTGGCGGCAATAGCCGAACATTTCGACCACCAATACGACGCCAACGGAGCAAATGAATGATCCGCGTGAAGAAGCTTGCCCATGCCGTCTACGAGACGCCAGATCCCGTCAAGCAAACCGAATACTACACCGAGGTGCTCGGCCTGCAGCAGGTCGGCAAGGCCGACGGCACGATCTATCTCGGCGGCAAGATCGATCCGCATTCTGTCGTATTGAAAAAAGGCGCGACCGCGCGCTGCACCGCCATCGGCTTTCAGCTCGGCCACGGCGAAGACCTCGATGCCTTCGGCAAACAGGTCGCGAGCCACGGCATCAAGGTCGAGACCGCGACCGATCCCGAGCCCGGCGTCGCCAAGGCGGTGAGCTTCGACGACTTCAAGGGTACGCGGCTTACCGTCTACACCCAGAAAGAGCCCAGCCATCAGGGCTACACCGGCAAGGGCATCCAGCCGCACAAGCTGGGCCATATCGCCTTCCACGTCGCCGACGTCAAAGCCTGCACCGACTGGTACTGCAAGGTGCTGGGGCTGCGGGTCAGCGACTGGATGGCGGATTTCTTCTCGTTCCTGCGCAGCGACCGCGACCATCACACCATCAATCTGGTGGGCACCGGCCAGAACGCGCACCACCACACCGCATTCGAACTGCGCGACTGGGGACACATGCAGACGTCGTCCGATTTTCTCAGTCAGAAGGGCTACAAGATCATCTGGGGTCCGGGACGGCATGGCATCGGGCACAATCTGTTCACCTATCACCGCGGCCCGAACGGGCTGATCACCGAGTTCTTCTGCGAACTGGATCAGATCGCCGACGACGACACCGGGCTGTTCGAGCCGCGGCCGTGGCACCGCGACAATCCGCAGATGACCAAGGTTTGGCCGAAGGGCCCCGAGAGCGCGAATCTCTGGGGGCCGCCGCCGCCCGATGAAATGATGAAACTCTGATCTCGCCACGAAAGACCGAAGAGTCGCAACAAGGGAGGAAGTCATGACTGATCGCGATACGCTGCTCAAGCGCTACTACGACATCGTCGACTCGATGAATCTCGAGGCCTTCAAGGCCATGCACAGCGCCAATTCGCGTGTCTTTTTCGCCAATTTCCCGCCGGCGGAGGGCCCCGACCAGATCGCCGGCGCCATCGGCCATTTCTGGTCGACGATCGGCGGGCTCAAGCACAAGTTCGTCAATCGCTGGGACAATCCCGAGGAATCGATCCTTGAAGTCGCGGTGGAATATACGCGCAAGGACGGCTCGAAAGTGACCCTGCCCTGCGTCTCCATCGTCAAGCCGGACGGCGACAAGATCGGTGAGCTCCGTGTGTTCATCGACGTCGCGCCGATCTACGCCGTCGAGGTGCCGCAGGCTGCCGTAGCCTAAGAACATGCGGCCGGGCTGGCATCCGTCCTGCCCGGCCGTTCGCTCCTGTCGATCAATCTAGGCGCGGCGACCGAATTGCCCCGCGGTGATGCGTGCAAGCCGCGCCGACGCGTCGTCCTGCTGGCGCACCGGCGGGGCGGCTTTCAGGTCGGGCATGCGGAATGTCGGTGGAACTTCGTAGTCGCAGCCCGGCCAAAACAGCAGCGCCAGAAACAGTCCGAGATTCACGACGGCGCCGACAATCGTGCCGTGATGCTCGCGCCCGATCGACAACGCCGGAAATTTGGCCGCGACCAGGGCGTCAATCACGACAATCGCGATCCACGCCGGAATGACGCAGACCGGGTCCCATCCGATGTCGCGAAAGCGCATCGATTGCAGCATGAACGAGATCAGGAGGAAGATCGCGCCGACGCCGATCAGCGGCCATTTGAGCGACGCCACGAATTCCCTGGCGGAGCCATGCGCGCCATGCGTCCCCATAGAACCGTGGATCGCCGAAGACGTGATCGCAAAAATGATCATCGTCATGAAGATCGCCAGCGCGACCGAGCCGAGAAAATATTGCAGCCGGCCGATACGCGCGTTGAACCCGAACAGGAAGCCCAGCATAGGCCGCTCCTTTTCCGGCATTACTGGGCGCGAATTGCTTTCCGTCCCGTTGAAACCGCCGCGCGTTTGCAAATGCGGGTTTCCGATCGCTTGACGAAATAACTAAAATGCCGCGCAAGACGCTGATCTCAAGGCAACGCCGGTGAAGACGCGCTTTCGAATTTGAATCGCGCGGCGCGTGGTTCAAAATCTGGGGCCAGTGGACGACGCGGACGCCGCCCCCCAAGACGGCCGGGACGATCCCCAGAAACCCCTCTTGCCTTTTAAGACGACCGGTCATATTGTTCAGCCCATGGCAAGACCGAACTCCCGCGAGCAGATCGTTCAGGCCGGACTGAAGTGCCTGGTCGAAAAGGGCTTCAACGCCGTCGGGGTGCAGGACATCACCGACGCTGCCGGCGTGCCCAAGGGGTCGTTCTACAATCACTTCGAAAGCAAAGAGGCGCTCGGGGTGGAAATCGTCGAGCGCTACGGCGCCAATCAGACGCGACGAGAAATTCTGACCGATCCCACCGTCGCGCCGCTGCAGCGGTTACGGCGGCATTTCGATCGTATCAGCGGGCTGTTCGCGGATTCCCGCTACACGCGCAATTGCATTCTCGGCGGCTTCAGCGCCGAACTGGCCAATCAGAGCGAACCGATCCGTGAGAGTCTTCGGAAACTGTATGGACAGTGGAGCAAGGATATCGAGGCGGTCATCGCTGAGGCGCAAGCCAGGGGTGACATCGCCAACAAAACCAAGGCTTCCGATTTGGCCGCCTTTCTGCTTGACGCCTACGAAGGCGCCCTGCTCCGCGCCCGGGTCGAACGAAGCCGCAAACCGTTCGATCGCTTCATGGATTTCGCCTTTCGCCAGCTCCTGATCTGACCCGCATCAAATTCTGACGCCCACCAAATGACGACAGACAACGACGAGATGCTCCTTTTGACCGAAAGCAAGATGACCGGTCATTTTATTCTGGAGGACGAGATGAATTCTTGCGCTACTTCGACGATCAACACGGCTGCCGTGCAGCCGGTATCCGCAATTCATCAGCTTCTTCCCTTGACCTGGATTGCGCTCGGCACCTTCGCGACTGGAACGGAAAGCTTCATGATCGCGGCCTTGCTGCCCGGCCTGGCAAGCAGTCTCTCGGTTTCGCTCGTTGCGGCCGGTCAACTGATAACCGTCTTTGCGCTCACCTACGCGATCAGTTCGCCGGTCCTTTCGGCGCTGACTGCCGGCGTCGGCCGCCGCAAGCTGCTTCTCGGTTCGATGATCGCCTTTGCGGCGGCGAATTTCTTCGCCAGCACCGCGACCGATTTCTGGCAACTGCTTGCCGCGCGAATCCTGCTCGCCGCCGCCGCCGGCCTTTACGTGCCGAGCGCGAGTGCGCTCGCCGGCGCGGTGGTTGCGCCGCAACGGCGCGGCACCGCTCTGGCCATCGTCAACGGCGGAACCAGTGTTGCGGTCGCGCTCGGCGTTCCGCTCGGCGCGCTGGTTGGAAACACGCTCGGCTGGCGTATGACCTTTGTTGGCGTCGGCATCATGGCCTCGATCGCAATCGCCGGACTTTTCTTCGGCATTCCGCGCGGTATCGACAAAGGCTTGTCGACGCCAACCATTCGCGAACGGCTTGCCGTCATCCGCCAGATCCCGCTGCTGACCGGTTTCCTCGTCACCACGTTGTGGGCGGGCGGAGCTTATGCGGTCTACGCTTACCTGGCGCCCTATCTCATCACCGTCACCCACATCGACGCCACGCGCGTCGGAATAGCCTTCTTCGCCTGGGGCGTGTCGGCTGTCATCGGCTTGTTCCTGGGAGGCACGCTCAGCGATCGATATGGATCGCGCGCGGTCATGATCCCGGCCTTTGCTTTTTTGACTCTGTCTTTTGCCGGCCTATCGATAATCGGCTTCTACTTCTCCGGCACAAGCGCCCTCGCGCCGGTCATGGCGGCGATCGTGATCTGGGGAGTGACGGCGTGGAGCTTCTTTCCCGCCCAACAATCCCGGCTGATGCGGGTCGCGGGACTGAAGACCGCGGCGATCGCGCTGTCGCTCAACGCGTCGTTCATGTATCTCGGTTTCTCGCTCGGCGCGATGCTCGGGACGCTGGTTCTCCTGCACGCACCGGTCACGATGCTGGGCCTGGTCGGCGCCGTTTGCGAGGTCGCGGCCCTTTTAATCGTCCTCGCGACGGTGCCGCGCGCGGGCGCCGGCGGGTGAGCGAACAGAGAGCACACTTAAATACGGTCCAGGGACCGTCGCGCAGCGCTTAGGCTACCGCGATTTCTCGAACACGAGCGTCGAAACCCGCATCATCCCTTCCGCAAGGCGATTAACTCGCTACGTCATCGTGCGCAAGATCGCTTACGCTCCGGCGGTTGCGAAGGTTTTAACGGCTTGCAACGATTATTTGGCGGGAGGCGGCCCCTCCGCATAATGCGGCACGTCCGGATCCTCGGCCAGCCAGGGCACGTCGTGCGACATCCACACATTCATCGTGGCACGGACGCCGGGATCGGTGTCGTCGCCAAAATTCCCGCTAAATTGGAAATGGACGCCGATCGACGGCCAATGCTCACAGCGGTGCGATCAGGCAATCGAGCGTAATCGGGAATTTGCGCACGCGAATGCCGGTCGCGTGCCACACCGCATTCGCCACCGCGCCCGCGGAGCCGCTAATCCCGAGCTCGCCCACGCCCTTGATGCCGAGCGCATTCACATGGGGGTCGTATTCATCGACCGTGAAGGCCTCGATGGAAGGAACGTCGGCGTTCACCGGGACGTGGTATTCGGCAAAGTTGGCGTTCATCAGGCGCCCGGATTTGCGATCCATGATCGCCTGCTCGTGCAGGGCAAACGACACGCCCCAGATCATGCCGCCGTAGAGTTGGCTCTGCACCATGCGGGGATTGACGATCCGTCCCGCGGCGAAGACGCCGACGAGGCGGGTCGCGCGTATCTGTCCGAGATCGGGATCGACCTTGACCTCGGCGAACACGGCGCCGTGGGCGTGCATGGCGTAACTCGCGTGCGCTACCGGATCGCTGGCGCCCTTTCCGCGGCCTTCGATTTGCTCGAGGCCGGCGCGGGCGAGGATATCGCCGTAGCTTTCGCTGCGGCTTTCGTCGTCGCGGCGGAACAGGCGGCCCCCGCGCGCGATCACGCCGGCATTGCCGGCGCCATAAAGCGCGGAGCGCTGGTCGCCGGTCGCAATCGCCGCGAGGCGGGCGATCGCGTCGGCGCCGGCGCTATGGATCGCCATTCCCGCGGTCGCGGTGTGAGCCGAACCGCCGGCGATGCCGGCGTCGGGCAAGTCGGAATTGCCGGATATGAAATCAACCTGGTCGATATCGAGTCCGAGGCTGTCGGCCGCGATCTGCGCCAGCGCGGTCCACGCACCCTGCCCCATGTCTTCGGCGCCGGTTTCCATGACTCCGGTGCCGTCGCGACGGAGCACAGCTTTGGCCTGGCCTTCGAACATGTGTGACGGCCACGTTGCAGTGCCTAAGCCATAGCCGACCAGCATGCCGTTCTCGTCGCGCATTTGCCGCGGCGCCAGCGGCCGGCCTTGCCAGCCGAAGCGTTCGGCGCCCTGGCTATAACACTCGCGCAGCGCCTTCGACGAAAACGGAAGTCCGGAAATCGGCTCGACCTCGGCATAGTTTTTGAGCCGGAAGGCCAACGGATCCATGCCGCACGCATGCGCCATTTCATCGATGGCGCTTTCCAGCGCGATCGAACCCGGCGCGCCGCCGGGCCCGCGCATGAACAGCGGGGTGCCGGTGTCGATGCGGACCCCTTCATGCGAGGTCGCGATGGCCGGGCTTGCGTAAAGCGTGTGCGAAATCCCGGAAGCAGCCTCGAAGAAATCGTCGAAGCTGCTCGACGTAGTCTTGGTGTGATGATCGAGTGCTGTAAGCTTGCCCTCGCTGTCGACGCCCAGCCGCAAGGTCTGCCGCGTCGGTCCCCGATGTCCGACGGGACCGAACATCTGGTCGCGGCGGAGCACCAGCTTGACGGGCCGGCCAACCAGCCGAGCCGCGAGAACACCGAGCACCTGCGGTCCTGAGATCAAGCCTTTACAGCCGAAGCCGCCGCCGAGAAACGGACTGCGAATATGAATTTGATCGGGCGGGATGCCGAACAGTCCGGCGAGACGTCCCTTCGCCCACGCGAAACCCTGGCTCGGCGTGTCGATCGAGAGTGTGTCGCCGTCCCAAATGGCCACGATCGCGTGCGGCTCCATCGGATTGTGGTATTGCGGCGGTGTTTGATAGGTTGCGTCGATCTTCGTCCTGGCCGCGGCAAGACCGGCGACAACGTCGCCTCGCTGCGCCTTCGTTGGAAACCCCGGGCCGACCACCGCCGGCTCGAAGCTTTCCATTTCGTCAAGGTCAACACGGGCGGGTTCGACCTCGTAGCGCGGCGCCAACAACACGGCGCCTTCCGTCGCCGCTTCCAGCGTTTGCGCGATGACAACGGCGATCGACTGGTTGGCGTAACGCACCTTGTCGTTTTGCAACAGATCGAGCCGGAACATGAAGGGGTCGGCCTTCAGGTCCGGGTCCAGCGCCAGCGCCGGCCGATTGGCCGGCGTCATGACTTCGACGACCCCCGGATGGGCTTTGGCGGCATCGACGTTAAGAGAAGTGACGCGGCCGCGAGCGATGCTGCTGACGGCGATGACGGCGTAGAGCATCCCCGGCGGATGGTTATCGGCGGCATATCTGGCCGCGCCTGTGACTTTCAGGATGCCTTCGCGGCGGGTGAGCGGCTGACCCATGTTCGAGCCGTGGCGAACATGCGTGGCGGTTTGGCTGAGCTCGATGTCAGGCATGGGCAGGAACTCCGGGACCGTCGGCAAATGGGGACGCCGGCAACGCCGGCAGGTGTTGCGGCGTGCCTTTGGCCGCGAGCGCAAAGGCTCGGGCGACGACACGGCGGGCGAGATCGATCTTGAAGGCGTTCTCGCCGGCAGGTGTTGCGCCGGAGAGCGCCGCTTCCGCTGCGCGTCTGAACAGCGAAGGTTCCGCCCGTGAGCCAACCAAAATTTGTTCGGCTTCGCGGGCACGCCACGGCTTGAGCGCGACGCCGCCCAGGGCGAGCCGCGCCTCCGCGATGACTTCGCCGTCGAAGCGCAAACCTGCCGCGGCGGATACGACGGCAAATGCATACGACGTCCGGTCGCGGACTTTCAGATAGCGAGAGTTTGCTGCGAATTCGGCCGCTTGCGCCGGTAGCCGTACCGCAACGACCATCTCGCCGGGCTCGAGCGCGTTTTCGCGGTCCGGCGTATCGCCGGGCAGACGATGGAACGCTTCAAGCGCGATCTCGCGCCGGCCGGCCGGGCCTTCCGTTTCGACGACGGCATCGAACGCGACCAGCGGCACGCAGAAATCCGACGGATGGGTCGCGATACAGCTTTTTGTCCAGCCGAGGACGGCGTGCAGCCGGTTGTCGCCGCCGTGGGCATCGCAGCCCGCGCCGGGCTCCCGTTTATTGCAGGCGCTGGCGGCGTCGTAGAAATATGCGCAGCGCGTACGCTGCAGCAGATTGCCGCCGGCCGTGGCGGCGTTGCGAAGCTGCGCCGACGCGCCAGCCAGGATCGCCTCGGCAACCGCCGGAAAACGCCGCGCGAAATCGCGATCGTGCGCGAGATCGGCGTTGCGCACCAGCGCACCGATCCGCAGGCTCCCGTCGGGCAGCCAATCGATGCCGTCGAGGCCGGGAAGATGCGTGATGTCGACCAGCCGGGCGGGACGGCTGATGTTCCCCTTCATCAGGTCAAGAAGATTGGTGCCGGCCGCGAGATACACGGCGCCCGGCTGCGATGCGGCGGCAACGGCCTCGCGGACGGAGGCCGGCCGCACATAGTCGAACCGATTCATGCGACCTCCTTGCGGCGCGTGCCGTCCACGATCTTTTGCGCTTCCAGCACCGCCTCCGTGATCCCCTGATACGCGCCGCACCGGCACAGATTGCCGCTCATGGCTTCGCGCACACGCTCGGGGTCCTCACCGGCCTGGCCCTCCGCGATGAGACCGATTGCGCTCATGATCTGGCCGGGCGTGCAGAACCCGCATTGCAGGCCGTCGTGCGCGATAAAAGCCTGCTGGACCGGATGAAGCCGCCCGCTTTGCGCCACGCCTTCGATCGTGAGAACGTCCGCCCCGTCGAGACTGACGGCAAGCGCCAGACACGAATTGATCCGCCGTCCCGTCGACGATGACCGTGCAGGCACCGCACTGGCCGCGGTCGCAGCCCTTCTTTGTGCCGGTGAGGTTCAGCCGTTCGCGCAGCAGATCGAGCAGCGTGACGCGCGGGTCGTCGATCTGGATGGTTTGCGGAACACCATTTACGGTAAGAGTCGTTTCGAGGGGCATGCAGTGCTCCATATGAGCGAGAGAGGGGTCAGTTTGCCCGGCGGCTCTCGCGGCAGATACGGAGGGTTCCTCCGCTTTGCAAGGGGTCGTTCAGTGACGATCGCAAAGAAACAGCCTGCCAAAGCCATGCGGAAAACGCGGGTCGACGCGGTTCGCAACCGCGAACGCGTGTTGGATGCCGCACGCAAAGTGTTCAGCGCCGGCGGCCCGGATGCAAGCCTGGAAGCGGTCGCGCGCGAGGCCGGCGTGGGGATCGGCACGCTCTACCGCCATTTCCCGACACGGGAAGCTCTGTTCGAGGCGGTGTACCGCCGGGAAGTGCAGCAGCTTGCGGATTTGGCGGAGAAACTGAAGGAACAAGCCGATCCGGTTGAGGGATTACGGCGCTGGATGCGCTCCAATGTTCGGTTCGTCGCCACAAAAAAAGGCATGCTCCAGGCGCTTGCGCTGGCCGTCGACAAGGACTCGCCGCTGTTCGCTTATTCTTTCGACCGCTTGACCCAGGCCGTCGGCGGATTGCTGGCGCGAGCCGTGGCGGCCGGGGCAATCCGCGCCGACATTTCCGCCGAGGACGTGCTGCGCGCCCTTGTCGGCCTGAGCTACATGCAAGATCAGCCCGGCTCGCAGAAGAGCGTCCTTCGCGTCGTTGACATTTTTATCGATGGGCTGCGCAAACCCGGCGCGCGATAAGACGAATAAATGTGACCAGCGAACGCGGACACGTTGGGCTATAGTTAGAAGTATGACGTTATTATCGCCGGAACTGGATCACAGCAACGTCGTCGACGTGGATCTCGGCGGTGCCGCGTTCAAGGCGAATGCGCACCGTCATATGGCCGAGTGGGCGCGACGGCCTCCTTTCTATGTCCTCGGCAATGGCCCGCCGCAAGTCATCGTCGGCCGCTACGCCGACGTGCAACGCGTGTTTTCCGACACCGAGACCTTCAGGTCCGAGATGCCGCGCGGTGCCGGTTGGGAGCAGTTCAACAAAGTCATGTTCGCGCAGTTCGTCACGCAGATGGACGGCGAGCAGCACGCCCGAGTCCGCCGCCTGTTGATACCGGCATTCTCATCACGCCGGATCGAGCAGCTGCAGGACAGCATCACCAAGATCGTCGACGGCATGCTCGATCGCATCGAGGCGACCGGCCCTGAGTTCGACGGCGTGCAAGACTACGGGGCGCATCTCGTCGTAGACGCTTTGCTGGATGCCATGGTGAATATGGACCAGCGCCGCAAGGCGATCTTCGTCGCGTTCCACAACGCGATCCCGGGCACCACATACGTCAAGCCGGGCGAGTCGTGGTCGCCGGAACTGCGGCAGGCATTCGACAGCACAATGGAAGAAGTCAGGGCCATTATCGAAGAGCGGCGCGTAAGCCCGCGCTCCGACTTCATCAGCGATCTCGTCAACGCTCGCGATCAAGGCGACAAGCTTAGTGACAGCGAGCTGTTTGACCAGATTTTCGGCATCTGCGGCGCATCTCTATCGGCAACGACCCGCGCCGCCGGCGGCGCCCTCTACCTTCTCTATACGCACCCGGAGCAGTTGGAGCAGCTGATCGGGAACCCCGCTCTCATTCCCGACGCTCTCGAGGAATGCCTTCGTCTCGGCAGCAATGGCTATTTCACCTTCCCACGCATTGCCGCTCGCGACACCGAGGTCGGAGGCACGCGCATTCTCAAGGGCATGGTGGTACGGCCGTCGCCGCTGGCTCCAAACTACGATCCGGACGTGTTTCCTGACCCGACGCGCTTCGATATTCATCGCAAGCCGAAGCGGATTCTATCCTTCGGTGCGGGGCCGCATCATTGCATCGGCAACATTCTCGGCCGCACCACCATCAACATCGCAATCCGCAGACTGCTGGCACGCTTTCCCAGGGCGCATCTCATCGATCCAAACTTCGTCCCCGTTTACGGCGGTGCGGTCGGCGAATTGCGGCTGCAAAGCCTGCCGATGAGAACTCACTGAGGCGGCCGTTTCTATTTTGAAAAACTCGGGATCGCCGTGCCGGGTGTCAGCAAGCTCGCAGCAATGCAGACCCGCGTACGTCCGCGACCCGTAAGATTGACAACGATCTCGAACCGCCTGTACGGCAGCACCATCCGGGCGCTATCTTCCGCCCTGAGGTGGTGGGATTGTCTGCCGGCCCCGCCGTAATCCGTTCGCGAGCGGCGGCAATATGTTCAGGAGGAATACCCGTGGCAACGATTAGCGACGTTTCAATCATCAATTGGAACACGACCGAAGCCAAACCGGTCGCATCCGGACTTGAAAGGACGATCTGCAGCCCGGATCTGTGTGGTTCGAAGACTCTGACCGTTTACCAGCGAACGGTGCTGGAAGGTCGCCAGTTCGATGTCCACGCGGGTAACGACTACCAGCTAGTCTACGTCATCGAGGCGCCGAAAGAGGGCATCATCACCTTCAACGGGAAGTCGCACGCAGCCGAGGAAGGCGCCGGCGTGCTTCTCGCGCCGGGCGAATCGGCTCGATTTGAAGCGCGCGGATCGAAGCTTGAGCTGCTTCACATGGTGACGCCCAAGCCGCCAGCCGCCGTCGAAGGGCAATTGCCCGGCGGGCCGGGATATTTTTTCAATCGCAAGACGCTCCGCCCGCTCAGTGACGCCAGCGGCGGCCGTGTGCGTCGCTTCTGCGCCGAGTCCACCGTCAGACTTCTCGACGGCAAAAGGCTCACACCGACCAATGCCATTCAAGCCGGCGAGATGCACTATCACGACGGCGGGTCGTCACCCTATCATCGCCACGTCGGCACCACCGCCAACCCCGACGGCGCCTCCCACTGCTACATCACGTTCAAGGGCCAGGGCGTGGTCCAGGTTGGAGACACGACCCAGGAAGTCCAACCCGGCACGCTCGTGTATTTTCCCCCGGGCGTACCGCATCGGCTTCGCGCCCACGGCGGGCCTCTCGACTATTTCGAACTCCAGGCGTGGCGGAGCTTCAAGACCGACGTGCTCAGCGAGGAGCCGCTGGGACTCAAGTGGTATTACGACCCCGTGACGCCGGGCGGCGCGCGCGTAGAGTGGGACCAGAGCTAAGCAACCGCCAAAGCCAATCAAACGCCGGAACTCGAGACCTCGCGATTCACGCGCAGTCACCTGTATCGGTGTCGCCCCCCAGAAACCGCCATCGTCGTATTTCGCCCGCGCGAGGGTCGGTCCAAAGATAGGTCTCAGAGCACCAAGACGGCGAAGCAGCGGAGCCGCCCGCGTCGGCAGCGTCGTCCGCTGTCATCTTGGTCCTCGAGCTCGCGGCGTTTTGAGATTCTCGCGCGCGCTCAAGCGCGCGAGAAGCGTGCTTCCCGCGTCGTCCCAAAATCGAAAGCTTAGTGGCGCGCTCGGAGAGATTCGAACTCCCGACCCTCAGATTCGAAGTCTGATGCTCTATCCAGCTGAGCTACGAGCGCCACGCCGTGGGAAGGGCGCACAATAGCGGGTTCCCGGTTCCATTCAACCGTGCCCTCCCCTGCCCGACGTGACGGCTTGCCGCGCGATGTCGTTGCGCTGGGCCACACGTCGGACCGGCGGCACCGCGCGAAGTCTCCGCCCGCCGCAGACACCGGAAAAGCGGATGTCGCCGGTCAAGCGGCAATCGCCGGAACCCGCAGCGGACATTTGGAACCGCAACGATTGCCGGAAATCAGCAGGAACCAGTCACGAGTCCGCACGTTGTGTTGCGATAGCCGCAAGGAGGTCCGAGATGCGTGACTTTCGCAACCCCCGCGATCCCCTCTATCGTAGTCTCAACAACCCGGCCTATGGAACCGGCTACCAGTCTGCCGCGTGGCGAGCCACCAACTGGGCCTGGATCGTCGCCGCCGCCCTGTCGCTGGCGTTCGTCTTTGTCATCGCGTTCACCGTCGGGCACGAGCCGAACCGCGTGGTCGCCAACATGACCATGCCGGCTGGCCACGCTCCCATCATCGCACCCAACCATCGCTAGTCCGCGTAAAGCGAGCGCGATCGGAACTTCACCGGCGTCGCCGCTTCCCGGCGCGACCGTGTTCCGCGCGCTGCGGCGCCGGCGCTATTTCTCGAACGCAGGGTCGATGGGCACGCGATAGCCGTTGGCCAGACGGTTGGTTTCGTTGGCCATGCCGACGACAGCCATCACCTCGCCGAACATCGCTTCGGTCATGCCGGCCTTGCGCGCCGCCGCGCCGTGGCTGGCGATGCAATAACCGCAGCCATTGGTAACGCTCACGGCGAGATAAATCATTTCCTTGGTCACGGCATCGAGCGCCCCCGGCGCCATGACCTCCTTGACGCTCTCCCAGGTGCGCTTGAGTGTCGCCGGGTCGTGGGCGAGATATTTCCAGAAATTATTGACGTCCTTGATCTGCCGCGACCGCATGATGTCGTCGAACACGGCGCGAACTTCCGGAGCGGCGTCGGCATAGTCAATCGGTTGCAGGGCCATCGTGTCCTTCCCCTGTTCGCATTTTGCTTTGATCTGTCGGGCTCATCGCGGCGACTTTAGCCGATCTCCCAACCGCGATCATGCCCGCGGCCGCCAGTTCACCAGGAAAACGCCGACGACGCAGACGGCCATGCCGACGAGCGCCAGTGGCGCCAGCCGCTCGTTGAACAACGCCCAGGCCATCAATGCCGTTATCGGCGGCGTGAGATAGAACAGGCTGACCACGCGCGTCGCCGCCGCGCGGCGGATCAGGTAGTAATAGAGCCACACTCCGCCGAGCGAGAGCACGATGGCGAGATAGCCGAGCGCGAGCACGAATTGCGGCGTCCACTGCACCGTGCGCGTCTCGAAGGCGAACGCGCCGAGGCAGAAGAGAGCGCCTGCCGTGCCATATTGGATCAACAATGCCGGCCGCCAATCAATGCCGCCGCCGAAGCGTTTCTGATAGAGCGTTCCGATGGTGATGCCGATCAGCGCCGCGGTCACTGCAAACCAGGCGAGCGGCGTCGCCCCGCCGGACGACGTCTTTTCGTGCATGACCAGATAGACGCCAAGGAGGCCCAGCGCGAGCCCGAGCCATTGCCGCGCCACGACCCGCTCGCCGAGCCAGCGGTTCGCGATCGTCGAGGTCAGGACCGGCTGCAGGCTGACGATAAGCGCGGCGAGGCCGGCCGAAAGCCCGTTTTCGATCGAGACGAACACGCCGCCAAGATAGAGGCCGTGCACCATGACGCCGGTGGCGGCCGAGTGCAGCAGTCCGGTGCGGTTCGGCCATTTCGGCCGCGTCAGCGCGAGGATGATGGCGAGAACCACCACCACCACGATCATGCGCAGCGCCAGATAGGTCAGCGGCTCGGCATATTGCAGCCCGAGTTTCGCGAACACGAAGCCCGACGACCACAGCAGCAAAAATACCGCCGGCGCCGCGAATACGGCGAAATCTCCAAACGAACGCGGCATTTTTCTTGGCCCGGCGGCGATGTGATCGAGAACGACAGCAGCAGAACTAGCGGGCGGCGGGGCTGCGGTCGAGAGCGCGCGCCGGTCAGCGGCTATGCGGACAATGCGGGGGTTTGGGGCGTTCGGACGGAGCAGCCAAATCGACGCGCCTTCGATGCCGACTTTCCCCTCTTCCTTTTTGGCAAATAAGCGAGTGGGATTTACGCCTGAGTTCGCCGTCCCTTGAGCATACCAGCGATGCTCAAGTCCTCGTCAATGGCGGGCCAATGAATCCCCATGGGCATGATTTCGAATTGTGTTCGCTGCTCCGCCGAGGCGCGCTGTAAACGCGGATACCAGTCAAGCGGCGTCGCGATCTTGCGGCCGTCCATGAGTGTGACCACGAGTTCGCTCGCCGTGAATTCCACGGCGCGTGCTTTCAGATCCCCGACTTCAAGCTCCAAAGTGCTCATTCCTTGAGCCTCGATTGAGCACGCTTCACAACTCCGTTGGCGTGCTTCAGCGCCTTCATTAGGCGCTTTGGTAAGGGCCAAGACGTCACAAACTTGGGAAAAAACGGATCACCATCAGGTTGGTCGTCAAGTGCGCGCACTATAGAGAGCATTACGCTCAAGCCCTTAGAGATATCATCGAAGAGATAGGGAGCCGGCTTAGGCTCATCGTTCGTCTTGTAAAGGGATATTTCCGGACATCACCACGGCAAGATACTTCATACTCAAAGACTCTGCAGCAATATTAGATGCATTGTGAACTTCGACATCTGAGAAACCGATCCCATTGCGTTGTATACTATATTAGTAGGCTCGGTTTCGGCGCTGTCCATGAAGGTCACAAAAGATGCCCCGAAGCTTGGATGCACAGACATGCCCATCAAGTCCAAGTATTCATCGCGCAACCGTGAAGAACGAAGAAGCTAGAACATTGACTCCATCGGCAAACCAGAGCCGACCTTGCCTTAACGACCTTATGAATTTTGCCCTTCGAACAGTAGCGGTGCCAAAATTTCGAGGCGTCTTCATTTTCTTTTATTTGCTCGAATTCAATCGCTAATTCGGGACGGCTGTTTAGCAAATGCATCACGTCAATCGCTTCGATGAGCGATCGAAGTAACTACGTTGGATTGAACGAAAAAGCCGCGTTCAATTAAGTCTCGAACGCATATCAAATCCTGAAAGATGCGCCCGCAAAGAGCCATGAGGCAGATTAGGCGCTTATCAGAAGGGCCCTTAACTTTATCTCGATAAAATGCCAAGACTATCAGCCAGAAAGCGATCGCCTCGTCGAAGAATGCCAGCCACAGTTGAATATCGGGGGGAATTGACCTCGGAAGCCTATGTTGACGTCTAACGATCGCGCGCAGCTGCTCTCCCTGCGAAAGTTTATCTGGACCACGTTGGGCCTTTTGACGATAGGTCTTTCGGATTCCGTCGCCGCAACTCGCTAAGATACGTGTCGTGCCTATTGTCGATCATACCGGCAGATTGTCGTGCTTTCGTTCCGGCACCTCGCCGTGCAGCATTCTAACTTCCCCTCTCCCCTTGTGGGAGAGGGTGGCGAGTATCGAACGCCGTGAGATGCGAGCCGGGTGAGGGGTGAGGTCGTAGCGCGGACACACAAAACGCCCCTCACCCGCCCTCGCCTATCGCTCGGGCACCCTCTCCCGCAAGGGGAGAGGGAAACCCGCGCCGAGATGCACGGAGGCACCTCACGCGGAAATATTCACACCGGCAGATTGTCGTGCTTTCGTCCCGGCACTTCCACGGTCTTGCTGCGCAGCATGGCGAGCGCGCGGGCGATGCGCGGCCGGGTGGCGTGCGGCATGATCACGTCGTCGACATAGCCGCGCTCCGCGGCGATGAACGGTGACAGGAAACGCTCCTCGTATTCCCTGGTGCGCGCCGCGATCTTGTCGGCGTCGCCGATATCGGCGCGGAAGATGATCTCGACCGCGCCCTTGGCTCCCATCACCGCGATCTGCGCCGTCGGCCAGGCATAGTTCACGTCGCCGCCGATATGCTTTGACGCCATGACATCATAGGCGCCGCCGAACGCCTTTCGCGTAATCACGGTGACGAGCGGCACCGTCGCCTGCGAATAGGCGAACAGAAGCTTGGCGCCGTGCTTGATCAGCCCGCCATATTCCTGCGCGGTGCCGGGCAAGAAGCCGGGCACGTCGACGAAGGTCACGATCGGGATGTTGAAGGCATCGCAGAAGCGCACGAACCGCGCCGCCTTGCGGCTGGCGTCGCTGTCGAGCACGCCGGCCAGAACCATCGGCTGGTTGGCGACAAAGCCCACGGTGCGGCCGGCGATGCGGCCGAAGCCGATGACGATGTTGCGGGCGAAGGTCTCGGACAGCTCGAAGAAATCGCCCTCGTCCACGGTTTTGAGGATGAGCTCCTTGATGTCGTAGGGTTTGTTCGGGTTGTCCGGCACCAGCGAATCCAGCGACGGCTCGATGCGGTCGATGTCGTCGAAGGACGGCCATTCCGGCGCACCGCCGGAAAAATTCGCCGGCAGGAAATCCAGCAGCCGCCGCATCTGCAGGAGGCATTCCACGTCGTTGTCGTAGGCGCCGTCGGCGATCGAGGACCGCGTGGCGTGCACCGAGGCGCCGCCCAGCTCCTCGGCGGTGACGATCTCGTTGGTCACCGTCTTCACGACGTCGGGCCCGGTGACGAACATGTAGCTCGTGTCGCGCACCATGAAGATGAAATCGGTCATGGCCGGCGAATAGACGTCGCCGCCGGCGCAGGGGCCCATGATCACGGAAATCTGCGGAATGACGCCGGAGGCGATGACATTGCGCTTGAACACTTCGCCATAACCGCCAAGCGCGGCCACGCCTTCCTGGATGCGGGCGCCGCCGGCGTCGAACAGGCCGACGATCGGCGCCCGCGCCCGCATCGCCATGTCCTGGATCTTGATGATCTTCTGCGCGTGGGTCTCCGACAGCGCGCCGCCGAATACGGTGAAATCCTTGGCAAACACGAAAATGCTGCGGCCGTTGACGGTACCCCAGCCGGTGACGACGCCGTCGCCGGCGATTTTCGTCTTTTCCATGCCGAAGTCGTAGGAGCGGTGCTCGACGAACATGTCGAACTCCTCGAAGGAGTTCTTGTCCATGAGGAGTTCGATGCGCTCGCGCGCGGTCAGCTTGCCGCGCTTATGCTGCGCCTCGATGCGCCGCTCGCCGCCGCCGCCGCGGGCGCTGTCGCGCCGCTCCTCGAGCTTGTCGACGATATCCTTCATGTTCCGCCCGCCCCTGTCTGGCCGTTTCGGCCGCACGCCCGGCAATAAACCTCGATAGCAAGCCCTCTGATAGCAAGGCTTGCGCGGGCCGTCATGGGGCCGTCATTGCCCCTTCCGGACCGGAAGGGGCGCGGGATGGGAGTGCGGGTCTAGGACGGGACCGCCGGTCCCGCTCAGCGCACCTTGCGCTTGCCGAAGGTGGGCTGCACCTCGGGAATCGGCGGCATCTGCCAGGTGCCGGTGACGGGTATGCCGGTGTCGCGATTGATGACCA
Source organism: uncultured Alphaproteobacteria bacterium (assembly GCA_963850245.1). Taxonomy (GTDB): domain Bacteria; phylum Pseudomonadota; class Alphaproteobacteria; order Rhizobiales; family Xanthobacteraceae; genus BOG-931. The sequence continues at coordinate 218,091 of CAWKLA010000016.1, forward strand.
CGTCGAGAACGGTCGGAATGTTGGAACGCAGCGCCTCGCGATAAGCGTCGCCGAACTGGTCGGGATGCTCGATGCGGATGCCGCGCCCGCCCATGGCTTCGGTCATCTTGGCGAAATCCGGATTCCACAACTGCCCGGTGCGCTCGTTGACGAAGCTCGTGCCGAGTTCGCGGCCGTCGTGATAGACGCGCTGCAGGTCGCGGATGGTGCCGATGGCATAGTTGTTCTGCAGCACCCAGACCGCGGGAAGATTGTACTCGACGGAGGTTGCGATGACGTGCGGCATCATCATGAAGCTGCCGTCGCCGCAGAGCGTCACGCACGGCGAATTGGGCCGGGCGAGCCTCGCGCCGAGGACGCCGGCGACGCCGAAGCCCATGGCGGCAAAGCCGCCCGCCGTCATGTGGGTGCCGGGAATCCGCGGCTTCCAGTATTGCTCCGACCAGACCTGACAATTGCCGACATCGTCGACCATCACCGTTTCAGGCGGCGAGAGCTTGTTCATCTCCGCCATGATCCGGCGCGGCTCGATCGGCACTTCATTCGAGCGTTCGAACGGTTCGCAGAAATTGCGCCAGTCCATCCGCCATGCATCGATTTCCTTCTGCCAGGAGCCGCCGAAACCGTGCCGCACGCCCTTGGCGCGCGCGATCCTCACCGCCTGGCCTAGGAAAGCCTTGGCATCGCCGACCATGCCGATTTCGACCGGGTAGTTGCGCCCGATCTCGTCGGGGTCGATGTCGACCTGGATGAGGCGTGTCGGCGGGATGTTGTAGACGTAACCAGGAATCCACGAGCCGGTATGCAGGTCGTTGAAGCGGGCGCCGATCGCGAGGATGACGTCGGCATTGCGGGCGGCTTCGGTGGCCGGGTATTCGCCCCAGACGCCGGCGACGCCAAGATTGAGCCGATGATCGTGGGGAAGCGCGCCTTTGCCCATGAAGGACGTGTAGACGGGAATGTCGAGTTGCTCGGCGAGGGCTTTGAGCTCCTCGTAGGCTTGGCCCACCCGCACGCCGCCGCCGGCAAGGATCAGCGGCCGTTGGGCGCTGGTGAGAAGGGTCAGCGCCTTCTCGACCGTCTCGTCGGCGACCGAGGTCCGCCAGTTGACCGGGTTGATGTTCGGATCGGGGGTCGAGACCGGGGCCGTCCGCATATAGAGATCGTAGGGCATGTCGAAATGCACCGGCCCCGGCCGGCCGGTGCGCATCATCGTGAAGGCATCGGGCAGCGCTTTAACCAGGTCCTCTACCTTGCGGATACGCCACGATTTTTTGACGATGGGCGTGAACATCGAGGACATGTCGCCGTGGTAGCGATAGTCGTCCTGCAGGGCGCCGGTATCGACCTGGTTTGTCGGCACCTGCCCGGTAATGACGAAGAACGCCGAGCCGTCATAGAAAGCGTTGGCCACCGAGATCATCAGGTTCATGGGGCCGGGGCCGGTGGACGCATAGACGGCAAGCGGCTGCCCGGTCAGGCGATAATAGACGTCCGCCATGAAGCCAGCCGCCTGTTCGATGCGCGGCGAGATGTGGCGTATGCGATCGGTCTGCTTGTAGAGGCCGTCGAGCAGGCCGATGGCGCCGTGCCCGGCATAGCCGAGGATGTAGGGTATCTTCTCCTTGACCAGATACTCGGCGATGAGATCGGCGCCGCGCATCTCGTTGGCGCTGGTCGTATAGCTCGAAGGCCGCGGCTGCGGCGGGGGTGCGGAATAACTGGGTGCCGGCGTGCCGCGTGTCTCGCTCGAGCGGTCGAGATAGCTCGAGACCCGCGTCTGTGACCCGTAGGACGAGTAACCCGACGACGTGGATCGGGACCCGTAGCTCTCATACGATCTGGGCCGTTCGGCCATGGGCGATCCTCCTGCGTTTCCGTCGGGCTTTTTGGCGCCCCGATTGGTCCGCGCGCGTTGGGCCGCTGGACCCTCTTTCGCTAGCCGGACGGATGGTCAGGTGCAAGTGTTGTCGAGAGGCGCTGTCGCGTCGTTGATGCTGCTCAACGGCCGGCCGTCAGGACTCCTCCTCCCGCACGGGTCGCAAGGGTCAAGCAGAGGTTGCAAGGGTTGAGTGCGGCGTGCCGTTGTGCATCAACGTCGGCGCAGGAGCGGCAGACCGACAGCGCCATGAGCATGACTAGATTGATCGATGCGGTGGAACGCCACCCGCGGACCGCGTTCGCCGCCTTCCTCGCCCTTCACGGCGTGGTCTGGACGGCGCTTCCGTCGCTGCTCTACGGCAACCTGCCGCTCGACGTCATCGAGGCCATGACCTACGGCCGCGAGTGGCAGCTTGGCTACGAGAAGCTGCCTCCGCTGCCGTGGTGGCTCGCCGAGGCAACTTGGCGCGTGTTCGGCGTCGACGCCTCGCTCTACGCGCTGAGCCAGGTGGCCATCATCGTCGCCTTCATTGCCGTGTGGATGACCGCGCGTCCGCTGGTCGGCACTGTCGGCGCGCTGGTTGCGATCCTGATCATCGACGGCATGCATTATTTCAACTTCAGCGCCGTCAAATTCAATCACAACGTCATCGAGGTGCCGTTCTGGGCGTTGGCCGGATTTGCCTTTCACGCCGCGCTGCGGCGGGAAAAACTCCGCTACTGGATCCTGCTCGGCGTTGCGATCGCCCTCGCCTGGTGGGCGAAGTATTTCGTGGTGATCCTGGCCGCTCCGCTTGCTCTTTTTCTGTTGTTCGACCGCGACGCACGCCGGAGACTGGCGACGCCCGGCCCGTGGATTACCGCCGCGGTCGCGCTCATCGTCGTCGCGCCCAATCTGATCTGGCTGGTGCAGCATGGTTCGCAGCCGTTCGGCTATGCCGAGGCGCGCGCGGCCGCGCCGAGCGGCGCGCTGGATCATCTGCTGCGTCCGCTGGAATTCCTCGGCGGTCAGATTTTCTTTCTCGTTCCGGCGTTGCTGATCGCGCTGCCTCTGTTCTGGCCGCGGCCGGAAACAAGAACGCGCGCAGAAAGCGCGACAAATATCGACGCCTTCGACCGCCGCATCGTCACCGTACTGGCGTTCGGGCCGGCACTTACGCTGTTCGTGTTTTCGCTGCTTGGCGGCCGCGCCACCAGCGCGATGTGGGGCTTTCCGCTTTGGCTGTTCCTCGGGCTCTGGCTCGTCGTCTTCGCGCCGGCCGCGCTCGACCGCGCTCGCCTTCTGCGTATCGGCATTACGTGGGCCGCCCTGTTCGTCATTCTGGTCGGTGCGTTCTGTATCGACTACCTGGTGCTGCCACGCTTCGATCACCGCTACCGGGCCGCATTCTTTCCCGGCGATCGTCTGTCCGCCGCGATCACGGAACGCTACGAGCAGGCGACCGGACAGAAACCCGCTTACATCGTCGGCTCGATGTGGGACGGCGGCAATGTCGCGCACTATGCCAGCCAACGCCCGCAACCGCGCGTGCTCGTGGACGGCCAGCCCGACCGGGCGCCCTGGATCGATCTCGCCGATCTTCGCGCCCGCGGCGCGGTTTTGGTATGGACCGATAGCGATCCGAATGTGCTGCCGCCGAGCCTTGCCCCCTTCGCGCCCAACGCCGAGGTCGGCAAGCCGTTCGATCTGCCGTTTCATCGTGGCGATGGCGTACTCCATGTCGGCTGGGCGATTCTGCCGCCACAACCGCGGTAACGCTCGGCCGGCGCAGCCCTAGCGCCTGTGGCGCGGCATGCTTAGGGTTTGGTTTGCAAAGGCTCACACGGAACAGGAGCGACTATTTGACCGGACGACGCCGGCCGATCTTCGCACCCGCGATTTCGGGAAGATCCTGCTGATCAAGCTGTCGGCCGTCGGCGACGTCGTGCACACCATTCCGGTGCTGAACAAGCTGCGGCGACGGTATCCCGACGCCCAGATCGACTGGCTGGTGTCTTCGACAATCGCGGAGTTCTTAGGTCCGCATCCGGCCATCACCAACGTGATCGAATTCGTGCGCGACGACTGGGCCACGCTCTGGCGGCCCGCGTCATTGACGAATGCGACGCGCCTTGCCGGCCGATTGCGCGCGGCGAAATACGATCTGGTCATCGATCTGCAAGGTCAGTTGCGCAGCGGCCTGCTCACTCTGGCGACCGGCGCTCCGGTGCGGATCGGTTTCGGCAAGCCCATCGCGCAGCGGTGGGAAGGGCTTTCGCGCAAGCTGCCCGACGAAGCCCGCAAACACGCCTGGCAGGGCGCTCGCGAGGGAAGCTGGCTCGCTTATTCCCACCTGATCCCCCTGCCCTCGCTCGAGGTGCACGCGGTCGACCGCTATCTCAATGTCGGGCCGATGCTCGGTCTCGACGACGGCGCGGCGGATTTTTCGTTTCCGATTCCGCGCGAAGCCACCGATCGCATCGACGCGCTGCTGCACTATTACGACATCGCCGGCGCAAAGATCGTCGCCCTGGCGCCGGGAACGATATGGGAAACCAAGCAATGGCAGCGCGAAGACTTCGCCGCCGTGGCGCGGCACTTTCTGCAAAAGGGTTTTGCCGTGACGCTGATCGGAGCGCCGCGCGAGCGCGCGCTTTGCGAGGCGGTGGCAGCACTGGCTCCGGGCGCCATCAACCTCGCCGGGGAGACGACCCTGCCCGAGCTCGCCGCGCTGATCCGGCGCTCGGCAATCAGTGTCACCAACGATTCCGGACCAATGCATCTTGCGGTCGCGCTCGGCAGCCCGGTCGTCAGTGTATTTGGTCCGACGAACCCCGTATGGGCCGGACCCTATCACCGCGCCGATGCCGTGCTGCAGGCCAGCATCCCCTGCGCGCCGTGTTATCTGCGGCAGCTCAGCCGCTGCACGTACGGGCACGACTGCATGCACAAGATCACGGCGCAGGCGGTCATTGATCGGGCCGAAAGCATCCTGTCCAAAGGAAGCAGCGTCGGCGGCATTCCGGCGGCACCAGTGCGTGCAAGACCGTGACCTTTCAGGTCACTTGCGGTCCCGCGTCGCCAGCCAGGCCTTCATGTACGGGTAATAGCTCGTCTCCGCCGTGAACACCGCGAGCAGGAACCCCTCGGCGCCATCGAGAAAGCCGGCGCGCCACACATAGGCGCGAAGGAACGAGACCAGCCCGTGGCCGATGCCGGAAAAGAACGACACCTTTCGGCCCGAGGCGACGATCATCTGCGCCTTCGCCGTTGAATAGCGGTCCAAACGATCCAGTGCGTCTTCAAGCCTGACCACGGGATGATGGATGAGCGGCGGCCCAAGGCGCCGAACTGAGCCTCTGGTGATCACGCGCTCATGCACGGCAACGTCGTCGAACCGTCCTTTGTCGCGCCGGAACAGTCGCAGCACGTAGTCTGGATACCAGCCGGAATGCCAAATCTGCCGGCCGCAGAAGCTCGACAGCCGGGGAAATTCGAACGCGTCGGCGTCACCGGCCGCGATCGCTGCTTTGATCGCCGCGGCCAGTTCCGGCGTGACCCGCTCGTCGGCATCGAGCGACAGTACCCACGTCCCACCGGCGAGCGACAGCGCGTAGTTTTTCTGCGGCCCGAAGCCCTGCCATTCGTGAAACTCGACGCTGGCGCCTCGCTGCCGCGCGATGCTGACCGTCTCGTCCGTGCTGCCGCAATCGACCACGATGCGCTCGTCGCAAAACGCCACGCTGTCGAGGCACGCACCGATATTCGCCGCCTCGTTACGGGTGATGACGATGGCGCTCAGTTGCGGCATGCGAGTGCGTCCCTGGTCGTATTATTTTGGCTGCTCGCGTGCGGCAAAGATCGCGAGCCACAAATAGATGCCGAGCAACGTCGTCTCGGCCAGCACGACCCACATGTTGCCGCCATACACCTGCGGAAAGAACACCTCGACCACGGCCATGGAAACGACCGCGGTGAGCCAGACCACCGCACCCCAGGCCGCCGCAAGCCAGAGACCGACCGCGGCGACGAGATCGATGACGGCAAAAAACACCGTTGCCGTTTGCCACGCGACCGTATGCCCCTCGAAGCCGCCGTCCGCGGACGCCGCGATGCCGCACACCTGAGCCCAGTGATAGAGGCCCTTCGCCAACGACACGATCGCCATGATGCGCAGGAAAACCACGAGATATTCGGCCCAGGTACCCTTCGCATTCGGGACCTTGCCGAGATGGACGGGTTCGAGCAGGTCGCTCGGCCGCGTTGGCGGCTTGTGCGCTTGGTCAGTCATGGCGGTCATTCATGGCAGCGCGGCGTTTGGCATTGACAGCAGGTTCAAGTCAATCCGGGTTATTTTGAGGGCTTTCGGCGCCCTTGTCGCCCCGGTGGCGGGCGACGGCCAGAACGGCTAAACAATAGCCGCTACGGAGTTGACCTGATGGCTATCAAATTCGGCCGCCCGCTCGAACGGGTCCGCCCCTCCCCGGTCGAGGCGGAAGCGCCGCGGCAGCATCGCCTCGACCTGGCGATCCGGCCCCGTCGCAACCGCCGCGCCGAGTGGACAAGGCGCATGGTGCGCGAGCACGTGCTGACCACCGACGATCTCATCTGGCCGCTGTTTGTTGTCGACGGCACCAACGTCCGTGCGCCGGTGGCCTCAATGCCGGACGTCGAGCGTCTCTCCGTCGACCAGGCCGTGCGCGCGGCCGAGCGCGCGGCCAAGCTGACCATCCCTTGCATCGCGCTCTTTCCCTACACCGATCCGGACAAGCGCGACGAAACCGGCTCCGAGGCGCTCAACGCCGAGAATCTCGTCTGCGAGGCGATCCGCGCCATCAAGAAAGAGATTCCGGAAATCGGCGTCCTTTGCGACGTGGCGCTCGACCCCTATACCAGCCACGGTCATGACGGCCTGCTGCATGAGGGCGTGATCCTCAACGATGAGACGGTTGCCGTGCTGGTCCGCCAGGCTCTCGTCCAGGCCGAAGCCGGCTGCGATATTGTCGCGCCGTCCGACATGATGGATGGGCGCGTTGGAGCGATCCGCGAAGGCCTCGACGACGCCGGGTTCGGCGATGTGCAGATCATGGCCTACGCCGCCAAATACGCCTCGGCCTTCTATGGGCCGTTCCGGGATGCCGTAGGCTCAAGCACGACGCTCGTTGGCGACAAGCGCACCTACCAGATGGACCCCGCCAACGCCGACGAGGCCCTGCGTGAGGTGGAACTCGATATCGCTGAGGGCGCTGACATGGTCATGGTCAAGCCCGGCCTGCCCTATCTGGACGTCCTGCACCGGGTAAAAATGGCCTTTGGGATGCCTACCTTTGCCTACCAAGTGTCTGGGGAATATGCGATGATCATGGCTGCCGCGGGGAACGGTTGGCTGGAAGGGGACAAGGCCATGACCGAAAGCCTCATCGCATTCAAGCGTGCGGGCGCCGATGGCGTGCTGACCTATTTTGCAATGCGGGTAGCGGAGAAACTGAAAAAGGCCGGCGCATAATTCCGTCCCCGCCTGGGGCCAAACAGGAAGGCGGATGTGTCATGCGTAAAGACAATGAATTTGTGCACTACGTGCCGATTCTGCGTCGGATAATCGTCCTTGTAGTGGTGATCACCGCGGTGCCAGCGGTCCTGTGGACGATTACCTCTTTCGTGCGCGCATACGTTGCACCCGCGAGAGTCCCGACCTTCCACCAACTCGCAGCAACGGCACTGTTCAACGCGCCGAGAAATTCCATATCGCCCAAGGCGGCCGCCGATCGGCCTGCCGCCGCGACGGAACGCCCGAAGCTTTTCGGCCCGCCACCAGCAACGGTCGAGGCCAAAACGACAGTTGAGTCAAAGACGACGGTGGCCGATGCGAGCGATTCGCCCGTCGCCGCGAAAGGAGCCTTGGCCGGCGATCGCGCTCCCGAAACTGTCGCCAGCGTGCCGCCCGGCGGCGCGATGAAAATGGCGAGCGCGCCTGCTGCCGCGCCCGGCGAAAGCGCGGTTCCGGCTGTTGCGCCTGCGGCGACGCTCGTTGAACAACAAACGCCCGCGGGGGCAGAAGCCGGCGCGGACGACCAGCCCGCCGCCACGCCGCTCTCGGGGCCAATCCCGCTGCCGCGACAGCGCCCCCGCGATCCGAGCACGATGCGCATCGCGGACATGGCGCCGTCGAGCGTGCCCATCCCGCGGCCGCGGCCGGACACCGCCGGTCCGGGCGCACCGAGCGGGAAAACGGACTCGCCGATCGGTTTCATCCAGAATCTTTTTCACTGAAGACGACGCCGCTCAGGTGCGCACGATGGGCTTGTCTTGTTGGATCGCATCCGAGCCGATGCGCCGCCCAACTGCCGTCGGGCGTAACGCATTGCTGACAATGCCAGTGGGCGGACTTCACGACATCGGGCTGGAGAATAATGACGATCCGGCCCACCGTCTGCGTTGGTCTTGTCGTGCTGGCGGTCGCGTTGTCGTCGTTGTCGGCAGGTCCAGCAATTGCCGGGCCGCCGTTTGTGACCGACGATCCCGAGCCCGTCCCCTACGGGCATTATGAGTTCTACACGCTTTCGACCGGCTCGGCGGTGCACGGCGACACGACGGGCTTGGGTCCGGCCTGGGAGTTCAATTACGGCGTGGTTCCTAATGGGCAGGTCCACATCATCATGCCGCTGGCTTTCGACAAACCGACCGGCGGTCCAGCGCAATTCGGCTTTGGCGACACGGAACTCGGCTTCAAATACCGGCTGATCGACGAGGACAAGGACGGCTCGCGCCCGATGATCGGAGTCTATCCGCTCGTCGAGCTCCCGATCGGAAACGACAGCCGCGGTCTCGGCGCCGGCAACGTGCGCGCCTATTTCCCGGTCTGGATTCAAAAGAGCTTCGGCGACTGGACGACTTACGGCGGCGGCGGTTACTGGATCAACCACGGCGACGACACGGCCAATCGCGACTATTGGTTTTTTGGTTGGTTGCTGCAGCGGCAAGTGACAAAACAATTGGCCATCGGCGGCGAGATATTTCATCAAACCGCGACCGTCGTCTTCGGCGGCGTCGACGGCGGCAAGGCCACTACCGGATTCAACATCGGCGCCATCTATAATTTCGATGAACACCGGCATTTGCTGGTGTCCGCCGGCACAGGAATCCAGAATGCGTCGGATACGAATCTTTTCTCCTGGTACGTCGGCTACCAGATCACCGGGCCATAGCCGTTCGTGATCGAGCCAGAGCGCGGCGCGTCAGGCGAGCGGCGCGCCGCCAGGCATGCGCACCGGCCGGTAGCCGGCCGCCGCAAGCGCCTGAAAGACTTCCTCGGCATGCGCTGCGTCCCGCGTCTCGACGGTAACGTCGAGCTTGGCGCCCTTGGCGGGAACGTCGAGGAAAAGCCGGTGATGATCGACGCTGAGGATATTGACACCGAGCTGTCCGAGCCCGCTTGCGATCTGGCCGAGAATTCCGGGACGATCCGGAATCGTGAGGCGAAAGGAGACGATGCGATCCGCGCGCTCGAGTTCGCGCACCATGATCGACGCGAGGATGCGTGGATCGATGTTGCCGCCGCAAAGGACGAGGCCGACCTTGCGGCCGCGAAATCGTTCAGGCTCGGCAAGCATGGCCGCCAGTCCGGCCGCGCCCGCCCCCTCCGCCATCGTCTTCTGCAAGGTGAGAAACGCATTGACCGCGCGTTCGATCAGTTCCTCATCGACCAGGATGATGTCGCTCACCATGTCGCGGACGACCGGCAGCGTCAGCTTGCCGACATTCTTGACCGCAATGCCTTCCGCCAGCGTCGCACCGCCGCATGGCCGGTTGCCGTGGTGGATCGCGTTCCACATTGCCGGATAGAGCGCGCTCTCGACGCCCACGATCTCGATCGACGGCTTTTTGGCGCGCGCGGCGATGGCGCAGCCGGCGATGAGCCCGCCGCCGCCGATCGGCACCACCAGCACATCGAGATCGGACGCTTCTTCGAGCATCTCGAGCGCAACCGTCCCCTGCCCCGCGATGATTTGCGGATCGTCGTACGGGTGGACCCAAACGAGATGACGCTCTTCCGCAATCGACTCGGCGCGCGCCTGTGCTTCCGCCACCGTCTCGCCGTCGAGCACCACGGTGGCGCCGAGCGTTTCGGTGGCTTTGACTTTTACATAGGGGGTGGTCACCGGCATGACGATGGTCGCGACGATGCCGAGACGGCGGGCGTGATAGGCCACCGCCTGGGCGTGATTGCCGGCCGACATGGCGATCACGCCGCGCCGGCGCTCTTCTGCCGAGAGCGCGGCGAGCTTTACGCAAGCGCCGCGCTCCTTGAACGAATTGGTGACCTGTAAATTTTCGTATTTGACGAATATCTCAGCACCGGTGAGCGCCGAAAGCGGCGGCGCGGCGAGCAGCGGCGTGCGCAGCACATGTCCCGCGATCGTGTGGCGGGCCGTCTCGATGTCGGCGAGCGTCACCATGACGGCCTTTTTCCCTATTTCCGCCGACCTTACAATGCACGAATAGGACACAGGTGCGCTGATGAGCGATTCGACACCGAATTCGCGATGGGGGTCCGGATCAAGCGGTATCGGCATTCCGGCCGAGTTCAGGCCGCACGCCTACGATCCAGTGATCCACCCAGAGCTATTCGAGGGCGTTCTCGCCCGGCGCATCGTCGCTTTCGTGATCGACGTGATCGTTATCGCCATTCCCCTCGCCATCGCGGCGGTTTTCATCTTTGTGATCGGCCTTATCACGCTGGGTCTCGGCTGGATGCTGTTCTGGCTGCTGTCTCCGGCCTCGGTGGTCTGGGCGCTGTTCTATTACGGAATGACCTTCGGAAGCCCGGCATCGGCGACGCTCGGCATGCGCACGATGGGTATCGAAATGCGCACCTGGTATGGAGCGCCGGCCTATTTCGTCCTCGGCGCCGTCCACGCGGTCGTCTACTGGATCAGCGTCAGCGTGCTATCGCCCTTCGTCCTTGTGGTGGGCTTCTTCAACGCACGCCGGCGGCTTCTGCACGACATGATCGTGGGTACGGTCGTGATCAACAGCGCGGCGCGCGCCGCCTCCCTCCAGCCGCGGATGGTCCGGCATGGCTGATTTGGCCTTTTACGCGCCGGCATTCTCGGGCAATCTAGGCGGCAACCGAGCCGATAACAGCGGCGAAAGGACCGTCGGTCAGAGCGCACAGTGACACAACACTCCCGCGACACTCCGCAATTCTATCTGACCGCGCCGTCTCCGTGCCCGTATCTCAGCGGCAATGAAGAGCGCAAGGTCTTTACCCATCTGGTCGGCGAGCGCGCCGGCGAGCTCAACAACATCCTTACCCAGGGTGGATTCCGCCGCAGCCAGTCGATCGCCTACCGGCCGGCCTGTGAAGGTTGTCGCTGCTGCGTTTCAGTGCGCGTGGTCGCCAAGGAGTTCGATCCGACGCGGAACATGCGGCGGATCGTCAAGCGCAACACCGATATCGCCGGCGAGATGAAAGTTGCGGTGCCGACGTCCGAGCAATATTCGATCTTCCGCGCGTACCTCGATTCGCGTCACCGCGACGGCGGCATGGCGGACATGACGGTGCTCGACTACGCCATGATGGTCGAGGACAGCCACATCGAGACCCGCGTGGTCGAGTATCGGCGGCGCGGCCCCGAGACTTCAACTTCGGACGGACGCGCCTGGCGACCTCATCGCGGTAGCCTTGACCGACGTTCTCGGCGACGGCCTGTCGATGGTGTATTCGTTCTTCGAGCCCGACGAGGCTGCGCGTTCGCTCGGCACCTTCATGGTGCTCGACCATATCGCCCGCGCCCAGAGCATGGGGCTCGCTTATGTCTATCTCGGCTATTGGGTCCGCGGCTCGCGCAAAATGGACTACAAGAGCCGCTTCCTGCCGCAGGAACGGCTGACGCCCGACGGCTGGTCGCGGGTGGAGTAGCGACTTTGCCGCTCCGCTGACGCCTCACGGAAATGTCGCCGCCGCCGATGGTCGCCCCTCCGTCCGATTTACCCGTTACATCCCGCCGCACCGGCAAACCGACTTCCAAGCGAACAAGCGCAGCAACGAAACGGCGCCGACCCGATCCGATGCGCTCCGCCGGTGCGGCGGAGAACACACGCGAGCGTATTCTGCGCATCGCCATCGCGGAGTTTTCGGAGAAGGGATACAGCGGGGCGCGGATCGACGTGATCTGCAGGCTATCGCGGGCCAATCCGCGGATGATCTATCACTATTTCGGCGGCAAGGATCACCTTTACATCGCCGTCCTCGAGCAGGTTCTCGGCGAGCTGCGCACCGAGGAATTGAAGCTGGACGTCGCCCACGTCGCTCCGATCGACGGCATGATGCAGTTGTTCGATTTTACCTACGATCACTTTGGCGGCCATCCCGAACTCATCCATCTGCTCAGCGGCGAGAATTTGCTGAAGGCACGCTTTCTGCGCCGCTCAGTGAAAACGCCGATCATCGCCTCCCCGCTTATCAGGCTCATCGACGAATTGCTGCGACGAGGCGAAAAGGAGGGAGACTTCCGCCGCGGAATCGATCCGCTCCAGCTCTACGTCACGATGGTGAGTTTCGCTTATTTTCATCGCTCCAACGCCTATACGCTGTCCGTCATTTTCCAATCGGATCTCTTGGCGCCGGCATGGCAGACCGCGCACAAGCGCTACGCCAGGGAAATGATCCTGCGCTTTCTGCGCCGCGATCGTCCCTGACCTTTCGCTGTCTTTTCATCACAGGCTGCACAAATATTGGTCACGAAGCCGCATCTGCCGAATTCGGCGCACGCGCTATTCGGCTCGAAGTGGAAAATTTCCTCACCTTATCAGCCGGTTCGTGATTCCCCGCGCCACTGGCACGGCCCTTGCTGGTAAATAAACACTTACTTATGCGCACGATGATGACGCATCTCAACAGGAGGTGACAATGAAGTTCCCCACCCGGCTAGCCGCGTTCGGACTGCTCGGCGCGATGGCGCTCGCCACCCCGGCACAGGCCGAGGACAAGATCGGTTTTATCTATGTCGGCCCCGCCGCCGACGCCGGCTATAACACGTCGATGGACCTCGGCCGGCAATACGTCGAAAAGCACATGCCCGGCGTAACCACCACGGCATTCGAACTCATTCCGGAAACGGCCGAGGTGGAACGCGTCATGGAGCGGCTGATCGCCGACGGCCATAAGATCATCTTTGCCACCAGCTACGGCTACCTCGACTACGCGATCAAAGTCGGCGAGAAGCACCCTGACGTCACGATATTGCACGCGGGCGGCCTCAAGACGTCGAAGAATGTGGGCACCTACTGGGCGGACAGCGACGCCGGCATGTATCTGGCCGGAGTCACCGCGGCGCATGTCAGCAAAAGCGGCAAACTCGGCTTCCAGGGCGGATTTCAGATTCCGCAATTGATGCGCTCCGTGAACGCTTTCACCCTCGGCGCCCAGTCCGTCAATCCGAACATCACCACGACCGTGGTCTGGAACGGCGGATGGTGGGAACCGCAAAAGGAGACCGAAGCCACCAACGCCTTTGCCGATATCGGCATCGACGTCATCGCGGAACAAGTGGACAGCCCCATCACCATCGCGCAAGCGGCCGAGAAGCGCGGGATTTTCATGATCGGCAAGGATGTCGACATTCACGACCGTGCACCGAAGGCCATTCTGACCGGCGTGTCGTGGGATTGGGGGCCGATGATGGTGGAAGAGATCAAGGCGATCAAAGCCGGGACCTGGAAGCCGTCGAACCTGCGTGGCGACCTTGCAAGCGGCAACGTCGTGCTCGATCCTTTCGGCGCGGCCGTGCCCGAAGACGTGCGCAAGGAAGTCCTGAAGCTGAAGGCCGACATCATCGCGGGCAAGAAGTCGATTTGGGAAGGCCCGATTATCAAGCAGGATGGCACCGTCGTCGTGCCGGCCGGCCAAAAGCTGTCGATGGAGCAGGTCGAGACCATGAACTATCTGGTCAAGGGCATTACCGGCGCGACCAAATAGCGAGTGTGCACAAACTCTTCGGACAAAGGAGACCAGCCATGAATGTTACCGCCAAGCCGACAAAGCCGGTGGAAATGGGGGCGCGCCCCGGTCAATCGTGGCTGGTTACTTCCGACGCAGTCGACATGACGCGACCGGCCCCGGCTGTGCGATCCTGGCCGGTCGCCGCCGAGCCCCAAAACATCGTGGTCGACGCCGCCAAATCCGCGCTGCTGATCGTCGATATGCAAAACGACTTCTGCACCGAGGGGGGCTGGCTGCACAGCAGGGGCATCGACGTCTCGCCGAACCGCAAGCCGATCAAGCCTCTGCAAGCGCTGCTCGGCGCGTTCCGCGCGAATGGTATCCCGGTAATCTGGGTGAATTGGGGTGTGCGCAAGGATCTGCTGAACATCAGCCCGTCCTTGCGACACGCCCATAACCCGAAGGGCGACGAACCCGGGCTCGCGCAGCCGGTGCCCGGCACCCGCTCCGAGGTCATCAAACTCGGAAGCTGGGGCGCACAAGTCGTCGACGAGATCAACCCCGGCGAACGCGACGTGCAGATTATCAAACACCGGTTCAGCGCATTTTGGGATACGGAAACCGACGCCGTCTTGCGTAACCTCGGCATCAAGACCTTGTTCATCGGCGGGGTGAACATGGACCAATGCGTCATGACCACGCTCGAAGACGCAAGCTTTCTCGGTTACGACACCATCCTCATCGAGGACGCAACCGCAACCACGTCGCCGGACTATTGCGTGCAAGCGGTACTCTACAATGTGAAACTCCTGTTCGGCTTCGTCACGCGCTCCGAAGCGCTGCTCGCCGCACTCCCCTCCTCGCCGAGAGCCTGATCGCACGATGCCGACGACCGCCGACTTCAACTCGGTCGATGCGCGACTTTCGGCGCTCGCGATCGAATTGCCCAGCGTACCGACACCGGTCGCCAATTTCGTGCCGTTTCGGCGATGCGGAAATCTCATTTTCCTTGCCGGACAGGTTTGCGAATGGAACGGCGTCGTGCGCTATGTGGGGCGGATCGGCGCCGATTACGATCTCGCCGATGGCCAGCAGGCCGCACGCGTGTGCGCGCTCAATTTGATCGCGGCACTCAAAGCGGCTTGCGGCGGGACGCTCGACGAGGTCGCCGGCTGCATTCGCCTCGGCGGCTTCGTCAATTGCACACCGCAATTCAACGAGATTCCGCAAGTCATCAATGGCGCATCGGATCTGATCAAAGAGCTGTTCGGCTCTAACGGCAGCCACGCCCGCACCGCCGTCGGCGTCGCCAACTTGCCCCGCGGTGCCGCGGTCGAAGTCGACGGCATCTTTGCACTGGGGTGAAGGTGGATGTCGGCCGTCCTCGTCACCATGTCGGCAATTCGCAAGCAATTCGGCACCGTTATCGCCAACGACGACGTCGATCTGGAAATACGCTCCGGTGAAGTGCTCGCGCTGCTGGGGGAAAATGGCGCCGGGAAGAGCACCTTGATGAAGGTGCTGTATGGCTTTTACCACGCTGACGCGGGCGAAATCCGCATAGACGGGACACTGACCAGCTTCGCCTCGCCACGAGAGGCAATGGCCGACGGCATCGGTATGGTATTCCAGCAATTTTCGCTGGTGCCTGCGTTATCGGTTCTTGAAAACCTGCTTGCGGCGTTTCCCCGCGCTCCCTGGCTGCAGCGCCGCGGCAGTGCGCGCGTGACGGCGGCACTGGATTGGCTGGCGCGTTTGGCGCCAAGCCTCGACCCGGCTCGTCCCGTCCGCGATCTCGCCGTCGGCGAACGGCAACTCGTCGAACTCGCCAAGGTGCTCAACCTCGACGCCCGCGTGGTTATCCTGGACGAGCCTACGTCAGTCCTTACGCCGGCTGAGACCGAACAACTCTATGGCTTCATCCGCTCGCTCGTCGCGGAGAACAAGGCCGTCGTGCTTATCACTCACAAGCTCGCGGACGTTGCCGCCTGCGCCGATCGCATCGTCGTCATGCGCGGTGGCCGCGTTGTCGATCGCGCCGCCGCCGGCGAGCGAACGCCCGAAGAACTTGTGAGCGCCATGGTCGGTCGCGAGAAGCTGGCCTCGATTAAGGCTCCGGCGTCCGCCTCCGGCGCTGTGCCGTTGCTTCAGGTCCGCGACGTGTCGGCAACCGCACAAGGGGCGCGAATTCGCAACGTATCTTTCGAGATGGCCGCCGGCGAAATCCTGGGCGTCGCCGGGGTGTCCGGCAACGGGCAATACGCGCTGGCCGAGGCGCTCGCCGGCCTTGCGCCCGTCACGTCCGGCGACATCGTCCTCGGCGGCGTGAGCATCGCAAATCGCGACGAAGAAGCAGCGATCCCCGACGACGTCGGTTACATTCCCGAACGACCTCTGGATAATGCCGTCGTGGCCGACCTCGATCTCGGCTTTAATCTCGCGCTGCGGCAGCTACGGACGCTGCCGCTTTTTCCGAACCGGCAAAGCCTCGGGGTCCGGGCCAACGAACTCATCGCACGTTTCGATGTGCGGCCGCCGCTTCCGGCGCTTCCCGCCGCAGCGCTGTCCGGCGGCAATCTGCAAAAGCTGGTCATCGCCCGCGAGCTATCGGACGCGCATCGCCTGGTCGTTGCGAGCTACCCGTCGATGGGACTGGATGTTCTGGCGGCACAGGCCGTCTATCGCTCGTTGTTCGATCAGGCCGCCGCCGGCGCTTGCGTGGTCTGGATATCCGAGGATCTGGACGACCTTCTGGCTTATGCCCACCGCATCGCGGTCATCTATAACGGCAGCATCGCCGGCATTCTCAAGCGCGAGCACTCCAATCGACAGTTGATCGGCCGCTGGATGGCCGGCATGGACCACGGAGAAGCGGCGTGAACGGCCGCCTCGCCCAGCGGTCACTGTATGGGGTGGGCGGCGCCGTATTATTTCTGGTGCTGGCGTCGATTTTTCTCCTGACAATCGGCCGACCGCCGCTGACAACGCTGGCGACGATGGTGGGCTACGCCTTCGGCGACGGCTATTCGACCTCAGAGAGCCTAGTCAAGGCCACGCCGATCTTGTTGTGCGCGCTCGCCGTCATATTGCCGGCGCGTCTCGGACTCATCACCGTGGGCGGCGAAGGCCAGCTTTATCTCGGCGCGCTGCTCGGCACTTCAGTCGTGGTGAATTATCCGGCCACTCCGATGTTTGCCTTATTGCCAGCGATGCTCGCCCTGGGTGCGGCCGGCGGCGCTATTTGGAGCGCGCTGGCCGCGGTTTTGCGAACACGTTTCAACGTCAATGAAACAATCTCGACGCTGCTCCTCAATTACATCGCCGTGCTGCTGGTGAACTTTGCCGTTTACGGCAGCTGGAAGGATCCGGCCAGCCTCGGCTGGCCCGCGACGATACAGTTTCCACTGGCGGCCACCGTGCCGAGCCTGTTTGGGACGCGAGTCCATCTTGGCTTCATCGTCGCGCTCGCCGCCGCGCTCCTGCTGCACATTGCCGTGACCCACACCCGCTGGGGTCTCGGCCTTCAGGTGCTCGCTGGCAACCGTAAAGTCGGCGCCATGGTCGGGCTGCATTTCGCCAGCAATGCGCTGATCGTGATGGCGCTGGGGGGCGCGCTCGCCGGTTTTGCCGGAATTTGTGAAACATCGGCAATTCAAGGCCGGCTGCAATCCGGATTGTCGGTCGGATACGGGCTCACGGGTTTTCTGGTGGCATGGCTTTCCGGTCAGCATTTTCTCCGCGCCGTGCCGATCGCGATATTGATCGGCGGTTTGATTGCTGCAGGAGACGCGCTGCAGCTTTACAGCAAGATCCCGAGCGCCAGCGCCACCGTTCTGCAAGGCCTGCTGTTCGCCGCCGCCCTGGCTGCCAGCGGCCTGTCGGCACGCCGCGAGACGTCCCGTGGATGATCTGGTCGTCATCGGACACTGGACCGCGGCCATGCTGCGATCGTCAACACCGCTTTTGTTGGTGACGTTGGGCGAAACGCTCACCCAGCGTGTCGGCATCATCAATCTCGGCGTCGAAGGTCAGATGCTGGTCGGCGCGTGCGCGGGATTTGCCGCGGCCGCCGTCACCGGTGACCCGCTGATCGGTTTGGTCGCCGGCGGTGGTGCCGGCGTTTTGTTGTCGGCCGTGCACGCGATCCTGTGTCTGGCTTGCGGGGCCAATCAGATCGGTAGCGGTATCGCGGTCTGGACGTTGGGGTTAGGACTGACTTCGTATTTCGGCCGGCCGTTCATCGGCGGCAAGGTAACGGGCTTGGCGCCGCTCTGGGGATCCGCATTCGCCGACGTTCCCCTGCTTGGACCAATTCTCACTCAGCTTACCCCGATGGCTCCGCTGGCCTTGCTGCTGGTCGTTGCTGTCGGTCTTTGGCTCTATCGCACCAGCACCGGATTGAACTGGCGTATCGTCGGAGAATCGTTCGAAACCGCCCGCGCGATCGGTCTTTCGCCGCTGCCAATACAACTTCAGGGAATTCTCGTCGGCGGTTTGTTCTCCGGGCTCGCCGGCGCCATTCTTTCGGTCGACTACACCCAGACATGGGCCAACGACATGACCAAGGGCAGAGGCTTTGTCGCCGTCGGCCTGGTCATCGTCGCGCGCTGGAATCCGTTCTTTGTTCTGCCCGTCGTATTGATATTCGGACTGAGCGAGGCTGCGACATTGCGGTTGCAGGCCGGGGGACTGACGTTGTCGCCCTATTTGATCGCCTGCCTGCCGTATGTCGTCTGCCTGCTATTCGTCATCATCGCATCGATGCGCGAAGGCCGCATCGGAGGCATGCCTGCCGAGCTGGCATCGGTCTTCGGCCGCCGCCGGTAGGCCCGATCATCGCCCGTCGAACCTGTTGCTCTTCGGAAAGCCCTTGGGCGCGAGGCGGCCGGCGTCGGCGCGATTGCCGCGCCAGTCCGCGAGTTCCTTCAGCGATAGCGTGAACACGCGGCCGGCGGAATCGGTCCAGGTCAATCCCTTTTCGGCCTCGAACGTCTTGACGTCGGAAAGGCCGCCGTCCTTGTGCCGTTGCAGCCGAACGCCGCGGCCGCGCGTCATCTCGGGCACCTGATCGATCGGGAACACAACCAGTTTGCGGTTGTCGCCGATCACCGCCACGAGTTCGCCGATGGCCGGCGCGATCGCCCGCGCCGCGTCGGGCGGCGTGACGTTGAGGACCTGCTTGCCTTTTCGCGTGTTGCCGAGGCAGTCGTCCTCGGGAATGATGAAGCCCCTGCCCTGTTTGCTCGCGACGATGAGCTTGCGAGCGCCTTCGTAACGGAACACCGAAATCACGTCGGCTTCCTGTTCAAGCTCGATATAGAGCCGGATCGGTTCGCCATGCCCGCGGCCGCCAGGCAGCTTCGCGGCCTCGATCGTGTAGCAGCGCCCATTGGTGGCGAAGATCAGAAGTTTTGACGTGGTCTCGGCAAAGAAGGCGAGCTTCAAGCCGTCGTCGGCCTTGAAGGAAAGACTGGAAAAGTCGGCGACCTGACCACGCAGCGCCCTGATCCAACCCTTTTCGGAAACCACGACGGTGACCGGTTCGCGCTCGACCAAAGCCTCCTCGATCGCGGCTTCGTCATGCGCCGGCGCCTCGGCAAATCCGGTGCGGCGCTTGCCGAGCGGCGTCTTCAAGCCGAAGCGGTCGCGCACCTCGCGGATCTGACCGCCGATGGTCTTCCACTGCGATTTTTCGGAGCGCAGCAATTCCTCGATCGATTTTTTCTCGACGCGCAGTTCCTTGTCTTCCTTCCGGATTTCCATTTCCTCGAGGCGGCGCAGATTGCGCAGCCGCATATTGAGGATGGCCTCGGCCTGAACGTCCGAAAGCTTGAATGTCTTGATCAGCACCGGCTTGGGCTCGTCCTCGGTGCGGATGATCTTTATGACCTTGTCGAGATTGAGATAGGCGACCAGAAAGCCGCCCAGCACTTCGAGCCGATGTTCGATCTGACCGAGCCGGATAGCGGGACCGGCGCAGCAGCACGTCGCGGCGATGCGCGAGCCATTCGGTCAGCGCTTCGGCGAGGCCCACCACTTTCGGGATGCGGCCGCGCACCAGCACGTTCATGTTCAGCGGCACCCGGCTTTCCAGCTCGGTGAGCTTGAACAGGCTCTCCATCATCAGCGCCGGATCGACGGCGCGCGAGCGCGGCTCGAAAACGAGGCGCACGTCTTCGGCGGATTCGTCGCGCATGTCGGCGACGAGCGGCAGCTTCTTCTCGTTGATCAGTTCGGCGATGCGCTCGACCAGGCGCATCTTCTGCACCTGCCAGGGAATTTCGGTGATCACGATCTGATAGGTGCCGCGGCCGGTGTCTTCGGTCTTCCAGCGCGCGCGCAGCCGAAACGAGCCGCGGCCGGTGGTGTAGGCCTCCGCAATCGCTTCGGGAGGATCGACCACGATGCCGCCGGTCGGGAAATCAGGACCGGGGACGAATTTCAGGAGCGTGCGGGTGCGCGCATTCGGCTGGTCGATCAGATACAGCGCCGCATCGCACAGTTCGGCGATGTTGTGCGGCGGAATCGCGGTCGCCATGCCGACCGCGATACCCTGCGAGCCATTGGCGAGCAGATTGGGGAACGCCGCCGGCAGCACGACCGGCTCTTCCGAGACGCCGTCATAGTTGGGACGGAAATCGACCGCGTCCTCGTCGATGCCGTCGAGCAGAAGCCGCGCCGCCTCGGTCAGCCGCGCCTCGGTATAGCGGTAGGCGGCGGCGTTATCGCCGTCGATATTGCCGAAATTGCCCTGGCCGTCGACCAGCGGATAGCGCGAGGAAAAATCCTGCGCGAGCCGCACCAGCGCGTCGTAGATCGCCTGGTCGCCGTGCGGATGGAAATTGCCCATCACGTCGCCGACGATCTTCGCCGATTTCTTGAACGTGGCGCCGGGATCGAGCCGCAGCAGCCGCATGCCGTAAAGGATGCGGCGATGCACGGGTTTGAGCCCGTCGCGCGCGTCGGGCAGCGCCCGGTGCATGATGGTCGACAGCGCATAGGCGAGATAGCGCTCTTCGAGCGCCTCGCGCAGCGGAACCTGCTGGATGTCGCGCGGGTTCCGGGGGAATCACCTTCTTATTCATGGTGCGGACGGGTTAGCGCGGTTGGCCCTTGTGAACAAGAACGGCCGCGACAAAGCGGGCGCGTGCGTCCGGCAACGGCAGCCCCCGCGGCGAAAATGCATGGCGATCGAGGAAAAAGCCCGTCAGCGCAAAGGCATCGGCGACATCGGCGTCCGAGATCGACACGTTCTCGGTGCGCAGGAAGTCCGGCAACCGCAACAGCTTGTCCCGGTAGGCCTCTCCCGCCACGCGGGAAACCGCGCGCCCGGACCGCGGCGAGACGTAAATGAGGTCTTGGGTAACGCCGCTTGCGGCGCAGGCTGAAAGATCGAGGCCGAAACCAAGCTCGGCGAGGAACGCCAGCTCGAACTGCGCAATCATCGGGGCGACGACTACCGGATCGTCGAGCGCATCGAGAATGGTTTCGAGCGCACCGTGAATTCCCGCATGCGGCTCGCGCTCGGCAAGAAGCCGGCACAACGCCGCGAGATGGGTCACGCCATGCACCGCGTGCGCGGCGTTGAGGAACATGGCGGCGCGCAGATTGAGCCCCTCGACCGCATAGTTGCCGAGATGATCGTCGAGCCGCGCCCGCCAGGTCGCGCGCAGCGAGTTTCCCGGCTGCAATATCCCGCGCAGCCGCGTGCCGGCGCCGCCGCGGACAAGGCCCAGGTGGCGGCCACGCTCCTGCGTCATCAGTTCGAGAATGACGCTGGTCTCGCCGTGGCGCTTGGCGCCGAGCACGATGGCTTCATCGGTCCATTGCATGGGCAGATATGTATGTACGATTCGCCGTCATTCCGGGCCTCGCTTCGCCCGACTCGGAACGACACTCACTCCCGCGGAAATTCCAGTCCCATCTCGCGGTAACGCTCCGGATCGTCACCCCACCCTTCGCGCACTTTAACGAAGAGAAAGAGGTGCACCGGGTGTTCGATCGCGGTGGCGATCTCGATACGCGCCGCGGCGCCAATGGCCTTGATGGTCTGCCCGCCCTTGCCGAGCACGATCTTGCGCTGGCTTTCGCGCTCAACATAGATCGTCTGTTCGATGCGAACCGCGCCGTCGCGGAGTTCCTTCCATACCTCGGTCTCGACCGTCGAGTGGTACGGCAATTCCTGGTGCAGCCGCAGAAAAAGCTTTTCGCGGGTGATCTCGGCGGCAAGCTGGCGCAACGGCGCGTCCGAGATTTGATCCTCCGGGTAAAGCCACGGGCCTTCCGGCACGTGGGCGGCGAAAAAGCGTTTGAGATCGGCGATGCCGTCGCCGGACCGCGCGGAAACCATGAAGGTCGCAGCGAATGCCGCCCGCTCGTTGAGCGATTGCGCGAGCGCGAGAAGTTTGGGTTTCTGCACCAGGTCGACTTTGTTGAGCACCAGCACTTTGGGCGCCCTGATGTCGGCAAGCTTGCGCAGGATCGCTTCCTCGTCCTCCTCCACGCCCTTGTGCGAGTCGATCAGGAGCGCGACCACGTCGGCGTCCTGCGTGCTGCCCCAGGCGCTTCCCACCATGGCGCGGTCGAGCCGCCGGCGAGGCACGAAAATTCCCGGCGTATCGACAAAGATCAGTTGCGCCGGGCCCTCGATCGCGATGCCGCGAATGAGAGCGCGCGTGGTCTGCACCTTGGGCGTGACGATCGAGATTTTGGCGCCGACCAGCGCGTTCAGCAGCGTCGATTTGCCGGCGTTGGGGGCGCCGATCAGCGCCACGAAGCCGCAACGCCTGCCTTGCTCGACCGACTCAGCCATTGGCCCGCTCGGGTTTGACGCCTTCGCGGTCCATCATGGCGGCGGCCGCGGCCTGCTCGGCCACGCGCTTGGAGCGTCCGACGCCCTCGGCGGGTGCGAGCTTGGGAAGGTGCACCGCGACGCGAAACTCCGGATCGTGGTCGGGACCGGAACGGGCGACTTCGCGATAGACAGGCGTCGGCAAACCCCGCGCCTGCGCCCATTCCTGCAAAACGGTTTTGGGATCCCGTAGCGGCTGCGCGGTGGTGCGCATGCGCGCTTCCCACAGCCGCCCGACCAGCGCCTCGGCCGCGGAAAATCCGCCGTCCAGATAAACCGCGCCGATCAGCGCCTCGCAGACGTCGGCGAGAATCGCCGGCCGGGCGCGGCCACCGGCGTTAGCCTCCGACGCGCCGAGCCGGATCGCCGTGCCGAGATCGATGGCGCGCGCGATCTCGGCGCAGGTCTCCTTGCGCACGAGGTCGGCGAGACGGCGCGACAGCTCGCCCTCGTCGGCCTTGGGAAAGGCGCGGAACAGCATGTCGGAAATCACCAAGCCGAGGACGTGATCGCCGAGGAATTCGAGCCGCTGATAGCTGCCGGCACGGTTGCGCGCGCCCTTGAGGGCGGAAATATGCGACAGCGCGCTGTCGAGTGTCGTGGGGTCGACAAACTTGTAGCCGATGCGTTCTTCCAGCGAACCGTCGCCGCGGCGGCGGCGGCGGCGGGTTTCCTTTTGACGATCGGCCGGCTCGCCGGGCGCGGCCGGCGGCCGGATGATTTCAGCAGCAGACGGCTCTTGCGGCGCAGGGACCGATTTACCTTTGCCCCGCCCGCTCATCGAACCAGCGTGAACAACCGGTTCCAGCGCACCGTCCACGGCCAGCGCCACACCTCCCAGGCATGCGCACCGTCCCGGATCGAGAAGAAAATGATCTGCGCCTTGCCGATGATGTTCTCGTAGGGCACGTAACCGACTGCGCTGAGCACGCGGCTGTCGGTCGAATTATCGCGGTTGTCGCCCATCATGAAATAATGGTCCGGCGGCACGGTGTAGAGTTGGGTGTTGTCGTAGAAGCCGTTTTCCGTGAGATCGAGGGTCGTATAGATGACGCCGTTCGGCAGCGTCTCGCGATAACGCTTGACGTGCTGTGCCACCCCGTCGTCGTCGGTGACGAAGTCCTCGACACGCTCGCGCTTGACCGGCTGGCCGTTGATGTTGAGCACGCCGTCGATCATCTGGATGTGGTCGCCGGGCAGACCGATGACGCGCTTGATGTAGTCGGTTGAATCGTCCTTCGGCAGACGGAACACGACAACGTCGCCGCGGTCGACCGGCTGGCCGAGAATTCGCCCAGAGAAAATCGGCGGCGAGAACGGCAGCGAATAATGGGTGTAGCCGTACGAGTATTTGGAGACGAAGAGATAGTCGCCGACGAGCAGCGTCGGGATCATCGAGCCCGACGGGATATTGAAGGGCTGGAACAGAAACGTACGGATAATCAGCGCGATGATGAGGGCGTGGAAGATCACCCTTACAGTCTCGGCGAATCCGCCTTCCTTCCGTTTTGTCCCGGTCTGCACGCTCATCTGCCTGTGGTTCCGTTTGCGAAAAACCCCGCCCGGGGACGTTGTAACCCCTGAGCCAAAACCACGCAATTGCACGCGGGATTTCGCCGCGGGGCCGGATAATTGGCATTATCTAGGAACGTCATACGCTTAAGGCCGGGCCGCCGCGAAATGACGCATTTGTCATGCCGGCTGCCATGCCAGCCGCGACTCGGGGCGGTTACGGGCGGCGCGTCAGCGACCGGTAATGGCAACCGCCGAGATCACGACGAAGGCATGGGCCGTCGGCCCCTCGTCGGTCATCGTGAGGTCGATGCGCGGCTCGTAGCCGGCCGGGGTCATCGCCGCGAGGCGCCGTTTGGCGCCGCCGGTCAGTTCCAGCGTCGGCCGGCCCGACGGCAGATTGACCACGCCCATGTCGCGCCACCACACCCCGGCGCGAAGCCCGGTGCCGAGCGCCTTGGAGCAGGCTTCCTTGGCGGCGAAACGCTTGGCGTAGGTCTCAGCGCGGTTTCGCCTTTTGTCTGCCTTGGCGCGTTCGGTCGTGGTGAACACGCGATCGAGGAAGCGGTCGCCATGCCGCTCGATGACCTTGGCGATGCGTTTTGCATCGCAGATATCGGAGCCGATACCCAGAATCATGATGCGGTCCCGGTCGCGCGGGCGCGGCGGCCGTGATCCATCGCCGCGCGCATCCTGTGCACGGCCGCCTCGATCCCGCCGAAAACCGCCTCGCCGATCAGGAAATGGCCGATGTTGAGTTCGACGATCTCGACAAGCGAAGCGATCCGTTCGGCGCTGATGTTATCGAGCCCGTGGCCGGCATGCACCTCGAGCCCGGCGCGCGCCGCTAGCGTTGCGCCACTGGCGATGCGGGCGAACTGATCCTCGGCGGCGATGCGATCGCCGGCCGCGAGCGCCTCGCACCAGCTTCCGGTATGTATCTCGATGACCGGTGCGCCGATCGCCGAGGCGGCGTCGATCTGCTCCGGCTCGGCGGCGATGAACAGCGACACGCGGATGCCGGCGCCGTTCAATTGTCCGACGACGGCACGCAACGCATCGCGCTGGCCGGCGGCATCAAGCCCGCCCTCGGTCGTGCGCTCGGCGCGGCGCTCGGGCACGATGCAGACGGCGTGCGGTTGAAGCTTGCACGCGATCGCCACCATCTCCGGCGTCGCCGCCATTTCGAGATTGAGCGGCTTCTTGATGCGGGCCTTGAGCCGCGCAACGTCGTCGTCGACGATGTGGCGGCGATCCTCGCGCAGATGCGCGGTAATACCGTCGGCGCCGGCCGCGATTGCGATCTCCGCAGCCTTGACCGGATCGGGATGTCGTCCGCCGCGGGCGTTACGGAGCGTCGCGACATGGTCGACATTGACGCCAAGGCGGATGGGAGGAACAGCGGTCATGTGAAATTCACTCGCAGCGGCTAGCCGTTGACCCGCTCGGCGTTGGCGATCACCTTCTTCGCGCGCAATTGCGAGATGATCGAAGTGAGATGCTTGAGGTTATAAACTTCGAGGTCGATGGTCACTTCGGTGAAATCCGGCGATTGTCGCGACATGTGGATGTTGTCGATGTTGCCGTCATGCTCGGCGATCACCTGCGCGATCTGCGCCAGCGATCCGGGCTCGTTCACCGACTGTACCGCGAGTTGCGCCGGGAAGCGCTGCGGAGCTTTTTCGTCCACATCCCATCGCACGTCGAGCCAGCGCTCCGGCTGGTCTTCGAATTCCTTCAGGGCGGACGCCTGGATCGGATAGATGGTGATGCCCTCGCCGGGCGTCATGATGCCGACGATACGGTCGCCCGGAACCGCGCCGCCGTCGGGCGCAAAACGTACCGGCAGGTCCGTGTTGATGCCGCGGATCGGGATCGCTGCGCCGTTCTCGGCGACTTCGGGGACCTTGAACTTCACCGCCTTGGCGCGCTTGAGCCCGAACCACCCGCTTTCCGCCGCGGGCGCGACCGCGGCGACGCGCTCGTCCTTGTAATCGGGATACATGGCGCGCACGACGTCGGCCGCTTTCATCTCGCCGCGGCCGACCGCCGACATCACGTCGTCGATCGAGGCGCGCGCCAGCCGCGGCAAGGCGCCTTCGAGTTGCTCGTCGGAATAGGCGATCTTGGCCCGCTGGCAGAGCCGTTCGAGGATGCGGCGCCCGAGGCCGGAATACTGGTCGCGAATGGCGGCGCGGGTCGCCCTGCGGATCGCCGCCCGCGCCTTGCCGGTGACGACGATGGATTCCCACGCCGCCGGCGGCGCGGTTTGCGCCTTGGAGGTGAGGATTTGCACCTCGTCGCCGTTTTGCAGCGGCGAGATCAACGGACCGATCTTGCCGTTGATCTTGGCGCCGATCGCCATGTTGCCGACGCCGGTATGGACCGCGTAGGCGAAATCGATCGGCGTCGCACCGCGCGGCAGCGCGATCAGCTTGCCCTTCGGGGTAAAGCAGAAGACCTGATCGTGGAACAGTTCGAGCTTGGTGTGCTCCAGAAACTCTTCCGGATTGGAGCCTTCGGCGAGTAGTTCGACCGTGCGGCGCAGCCACGCATAGGCGTTCGATTCACGCGACAGCATCTCGGTCGGCGAACCGACGCCGTCCTTGTAGAGCGCGTGCGCCGCGATGCCGTATTCGGCGATCTGCTGCATCTCGCGGGTGCGGATTTGCAGTTCGACGCGCTGCTTGCCGGGGCCGATCACGGTGGTGTGGATCGAGCGGTAGTCGTTTTGCTTGGGCGTCGAGATGTAATCCTTGAAGCGGCCGGGCACCACCGGCCACGTCGTGTGGACAATGCCGAGCGCGTGGTAACATTCGGCGACGTCGCCGACCACGACGCGGAACCCGAAAATGTCCGATAGCTGCTCGAAGCCGACGGCCTTGCGCTCCATCTTGCGCCAGATCGAATAGGCGCGCTTGCGCCGGCCCGAAACTTCGGCGGCGATGCCGCTGTCGGCGAGTTTCTTGGCGAGCTGCTGCTCGATCTCGGTGATCCAGCCCCTGCTCCGTCTCGCCAAAGTCTCGAGCCGCTCGGCGATGACCTTGTAGGCATCGGGGTTGAGTTCGCGGAAGGACAAATCCTCCAACTCCTCGCGCATCTCCTGCATGCCCATGCGGCCGGCGAGCGGCGCATAGATGTCGAGCGTCTCTTCCGCCGTGATGCGGCGCTTCTCCGGCGGCCGGTATTCCAGCGTGCGCATGTTATGCATGCGGTCGGCGAGTTTGATCAGCAGCACCCGCACGTCGTCGGCGATGGCGAGCAGGAGCTTGCGCAGGTTCTCGGCCTGCTTCGCCTCCTTGGAGACGAGGTCGAGCTTCTTGAGCTTTGTGAGGCCCTCCACCAGCACGCCGATATCGTGGCCGAACAGGCGGTCGATCTCGGCGCGCGTGGCGTCGGTGTCCTCGATCGTGTCATGCAACAGCGCCGCGGCGATGGTGGCGTCGTCGAGCTTGAGGTCGGTGAGGATCGCGGCGACCTGGAGCGGATGCGAGAAATAGGGATCGCCCGATGCGCGCTTCTGCTCGCCGTGTGCGCGCATGGCATAGACATAGGCGCGGTTGAGCAGATCTTCGTTGGCGTTCGGATTGTATTGCTTGACCCGGTCGATCAGCTCGAACTGCCGCATCATCCG
Source organism: uncultured Alphaproteobacteria bacterium (assembly GCA_963850245.1). Taxonomy (GTDB): domain Bacteria; phylum Pseudomonadota; class Alphaproteobacteria; order Rhizobiales; family Xanthobacteraceae; genus BOG-931. Next base: position 245,893 of record CAWKLA010000016.1, read on the forward strand.
CGGCTTGCGCGGCTTCGGCGCGACCTCGTCGTCCTGCGGCACCAGGGCCGGCGCGTGCGCCACCGCCACCCGCGCACGGGGCTGATTCTGCATGCGCGGCAAATCGATCGGCGAGCGCGCCATCATGACCTCGGCTTCGCCGTCAGAACCGGCAAAAGCTGCTCATCAGGATATCATGGCGCGGGATCGACGCCACAAGCCAGCGCCCGAGGGCCGCGGGACGAATAAAGTCACCCGCCTTTGGCAAAATTTCCGTTACCGCGGCGCACCTTTCGCGCCTCGCCGTTCCCCCTCCTCCCGGTCGCGGGTCTGCCGACGGTCGCCATTGAGGCATTGCGGCACTTATGGTCCAGTCGGCGCGCCGCTCTGTTTGTTCCGCGATGGTGGAGAAATTCGATGCCGTTCTCGCTCCCCGAACTTCCCTACGCGTATGACGCGCTCGCCCCCTACATGTCGCGCGAGACGCTCGAATTCCATCACGACAAGCATCATCTCGCCTACGTTAACAACGGCAACAACCTGATGAAGGGCACCGACTACGAGGACAAGCCGCTCGAGGAAGTGGTCAGGAGCTCATTCTTCGGCAATCCCGCTCTCTTCAACAACGCGGGGCAGCACTACAACCACGTTCATTTCTGGAAATGGATGAAGCCTGGCGGCGGCGGCGGAATGCCCGGCAATCTGGAAAAGCAGATCGTCGCCGATTTCGGATCGGTGGCAAGAATGAAGGAGAGCTTTATCCAGGCCGGCGTCACCCAGTTCGGCTCGGGCTGGTGCTGGCTCGCCGTCAAGTTCGGCCGGATCGAGGTGATGAAGACCGCAAACGGCGAGAGCCCGCTGGTTCACGGCGCTAAAGCGATCCTCGGCTGCGATGTGTGGGAGCATTCCTATTATATCGACTACCGCAATCGCCGGCCCGATTACCTCAAGGCCTTCGTCGACAACCTGGTCGATTGGGAATACGTCGCCGAAATGCTCGATGCGGCTGGAAAGTAGCCGCATGGGCGGCGCGCAAGGGGCGATGCGAAGGCGGGTGCGTTTGACGCTCGCCCAGCCCGCCACGACCGTAAATCTTGTGGTTGGCCTCGTTTATCGGCGCTGCCGCGCCGCGCTTGGCTTAGCGGCCCAAGCGGCGGCAAAGCACCAGATAGCGCTTATTCTTCCTCGTCGCCGACGTCGGAATCTGGCTCGGGCTGGCTTTCCGGCGGCGTGAGGCCTTCCAGACCCTTGAGCAGCTCTTCTTCGCTCATGCGGTCGGTGGTCACTTCGGTATCGTCGGCATCGACGCCGGTTCCCGGCGTGCCGATCAGCGGAACGCCGCCTTCGGGCTCCGGCTCATCGACCTCGACGTATTTCTGCAGCGAGTGAACGAGTTCCTCTTTGAGGTCCTCGGGCGAAACCGCCGTGTCGGCGATCTCGCGCAGCGCGACGACCGGGTTCTTGTCGTTGTCGCGGTCGACGGTGATCTGGCCGCCGGAGGAGATCATCCGCGCGCGGTGGCTCGCGAGCAACACGAGATCGAAGCGGTTTTCGACCTTGTCGATGCAATCTTCGACGGTGACGCGGGCCATAATCGCTGCTCCTGAAGGGTTTTGCGGCGGAACCCCGGGTCCCGACTCTGCGGTAGGTATCGCTACGCGAAGCCAAGTGCAAGGGCGTTTTTCCGCACTTACCTTGTTGAATCATTTAGCTTGGCGCGTGCGCACGGCTCTGTTAGCAAATTTTCGGGAAGCTGGATGCGGCCTCGCGCCTTGTTTTTCACGTTCTGCCGCGACGGCTTGCCACAGTTTTAGCGGCCGCAGGCCAGCGCATATATGGCCCCCAGGGGCATCTGCAAATTGCGCGCTGCCCTGAGACCACCACTTGCAAGGGGACTACGCGCGACCGGGGACCGCCGCGCGATCATGACTACCGTGTTTTTGCCATCGTGCCCGACTATTCAGGCAGCAGTGGCGACAAGCAAGTTTTGAACGACGCCGGAACGTCGGTGTTATTGCGGCTCATCCGGTTTCATAACCAGAAACACGTTCGAGAGACCTTATGTCGGCACAGATCGAAAAAATCGCGCTATTCATTGATGGCGCCAACCTTTACGCGACCGCGAAATCGCTGGGTTTTGATATCGACTACAAGCGCCTTCTCCGCGAGTTCCAGTCGCGCGGCTATCTGGTGCGGGCTTTCTATTACACCGCGGTGATCGAGGATCAGGAATATTCCTCGATCCGCCCGTTGATCGATTGGCTCGATTACAACGGCTACACCGTCGTCACCAAGGCGACGAAGGAGTTCGTCGATCAGACCGGCCGCCGCAAGGTCAAGGGCAACATGGACATCGAGCTTGCCGTGGACGCGATGGAGCTCGCGCCGCATATCGATCAGATGGTCCTGTTCTCGGGCGACGGCGACTTCACCAAGCTGGTCGAAGCGGTCCAGCGGCGCGGAGTGCGCGTCATCGTTGTATCCACCATCTCAACACAACCACCCATGGTCGCAGACGAGTTGCGCCGGCAGGCCGACGAGTTCGTCGACATCGTTGCTCTGCAGAACAAGATCGGCCGCGATCCGGGCGAGCGCCCGGCGCGCGAGCCGCGTGAGGGCCGGGAACCGCGTCATACGCCGCAATTTCTTCAGCGCAGCACCGGGGCCCCGCGCACCGAGGTCCAGCTCGAAGAAGACGAGTTCGACGAAGACTAGGCCATTCCCGTGGCCGAGATGCCCCGCACGAGCGGCAAAGCCGGCCGCGATTGTCCACGCTGTCCCCGCCTCGTTGCCTTCCGTAATGGCTGGCGCGCGAAGGAGCCGGACTGGTTCAATGCACCGGTCGCCTCGTTCGGCCCGATCGACGCGCGGCTCCTGATCGTTGGGCTTGCTCCCGGCCTGCGCGGTGCCAACCGCACCGGACGGCCGTTCACCGGCGATTATGCCGGCGATCTCCTCTACGCCACGCTGAAGGAATTCGGCTTCGCCCAAGGAAATTACGAGGCGCGCCCCGACGACGGGTTCACGCTGGTCGATTGCCGCATCACCAATGCGGTGCGGTGCGTGCCGCCGGAAAACAAGCCGACGCCGCTTGAGATAGGGACCTGCCGCGATTTCCTCGCCGCGACTGTCCGCGAAATGCCGAAGCTGCGCGCGATCGTCGCGCTCGGCCGGATCGCCCACGAGACGCTGATCCGCGCGCAATCAGCGCGGCGCAAAGATCACCCGTTCGCCCACGGCGGCGCACGCGTCATGGGCGAGTTCATGTTGTTCGACAGCTATCACTGCTCCCGCTACAACACCAACACTGGCGTACTGACGCCGCAGATGTTTCGCGACGTGTTCGCGAAGGTGCGCGCGCACCTGGATGCCGCCGCCGCGTAAGGTCGGCGCAAGCGGCCTAGACGAAGATCGAGGTTTCGTATTTGCCGGCGCCCATCTCGCCGGGCGGGAAAATGCCGTGCCGCTCGATCCACTCGAACAACTCGTCGAAAGTCTGTTTGGAGTATGGCTCGAACACGAGCCGCTCGCCCGGACCCCAGCGCCGCGTGTCCATCTGATCGTGAAAGCGCGCCGGGAACTCCTTCTTATAGTAGTGCGTGTAGAGTTCGGGCCGCAGATCGATGTCGCGCTGAGCGCGCCGCAGTGCGCGGAAATATCGGCGCACATCATCCGGGTCCGGCGTGCCGGTGACCATCGACGCAATCATGAACGTGGTGTCGATGATCTTGCGGAAACCGAGTTGCTCGACGAAATAGTACGGCCCGCTGAACAACGAAGCCGCCGGCACCTTGCGGTCGATCAACAGCTCCATGCGGTTGAACAGGAGGCCGTCGCGGAACGACAGCGTGATGTCCTCGGGCTTGAGATATTGCTCGAGCCCCTGAATGGCCGAATAGTGACTGCCCGACTGATAGCCGACCGAGATCGGCACTCCGGCGAGGTCCGCGGGCGTTTTTACCGGCGATTCCGGCGGCACGAATATGCCGCACGGCGAAACGGAATAGCAGTCGGCGTAGAGCTTGCCGTGGCCGTTCGAGGCCGCGACATTCACCGTCCAATGGCACGCACCGCTGACGTTGCAGGTCCGGCCGGCCTCGAATGTCTGATAGGCGCCGACCTTGTCGCCGAGCTGATGGCCGCCGGGCGCGCTCGAAGGCAACGCCTCACGAAACTCGTAGTCGAGACCCTCCGCGGCGAAATACCCTTTTTCCTGCGCGACCCATTCCTGCAGGCGGAAGTGTGGAGACACGACAAATTTCGACATGGCTTCCTCCGTCGGATTTCTGCTTTGGCGCCAAGTCGGCGCAACCATTCGACACGCTATGCCGAAGAATGAATTTGATCATCCGGGCGGCGCGAAATAGATTGTCTACGATAAGTTTACAATCGGCGCGCCGATCATGGATCGCTTTGAAAACTTGAGGGTATTTTCCGCCGTGATCGAGGCCGGCGGATTTACGGCCGCCGCAAAAAGGCTCGGCCTGTCACGTGCGGCAACCAGCAAACACGTGCAGCAGCTCGAAGAACGGCTCGGCGCGCGGCTCCTTCATCGCACCACCCGGCGGGTCGGCGTCACCGCCGCCGGACGCGCGTTCTACGAACAGTGCCGGCGCATTCTCGGTGAACTCGAGGACGCCGAGCACTCGGCCGGCGAACTGCACAACGAACCGCGCGGCGAATTGCGTGTCGTCGCCCCTACCAATTTCGGTCTTGCCGAGATCGGCACCGCAGTCACCGACTTCATCGCCGCCTTCCCGCGTCTACGCATCAACCTCACGATGAGTGATCGTCTCAGCGACCCGATCGAAAGCGGGTACGACATTGCCATCAGCGTCGACATGCCGCGCGGCGTGTCGTCGAGCCTCATCGCGCGAAAGCTGAATACTGCGCGGCGCATTGTGTGCGCCGCGCCCGACTATCTGACGCGACGCGGTACGCCGCAAATCCCCGAAGACCTCGCTGGGCATGATTGCCTCAGCTACAGCTACGTCGCGGTACCGGATGAGTGGCATTTCATTGGCGCCAGTGGCGAGCGGGTCGTGAAAGTGAACGGACCGATCGTCACCAGTCACCGCCACGTGCTGAGAACGGCAGCGGTGCGCGGCCTCGGCATCGCTTACGGTCCGATCGATTTTTTCCGCGAGGATCTCGGTGCCGGTCGTCTGGTGCGGGTGCTGGGCGACTATCAACTCCCCGAGGCGACCATCTACGCGGTCTATCCGGCAGGCCGCCGGCTTTCCGCCAAGGTCAAAGTCTTCAACGATTTCATGACGCGGTTCTTTGCCACCAGTCTGATATTTCGGTGACGATGAGACGCGAAGCTAGCCGCTGCCGCGCAGCCAGTCGATCACCTCCGCCGCGCTCCGGTCGGGCGGAAAGACCGGATAGAAAACCTTGCTGATAACGCCGTCATCGACAATCAGCACCATGCGCTTGAGCAGCGTCATGCCGGCGACGGCGAATGTCGGCAGCCGCAGCGCCCGGGTAAATTTCAATTCCGCATCGGACAGGATCGGGAACGGCAGGTGCAGCCGCTCGGCGGCTTCGCGCTGATAGTCGGTATCCTGGGTCGAGAGGCCGAAGACGTGGGCCACTCCCAGGGATTTGAGCTCGGCGAAATGATCCCGGAAGCTGCACGATTGCGGCGTGCAGCCGCGCGCGCCGGGAATGTCGTCCCAGCCCGGCGGCAGATCGACGCCGGGCACGCCGGTGCGGGGATATATGTAAAGAACGACGCGGCCGAACAGCACCGACAGGTTGAACGCGCCGCTACGGGTTGCCGGCAGCGCCAGATCGGGCAGCCTCATGCCGACCAGATGACGCGCGCCGCCGTCGTCCCGCGGCGCCGGAATGCCGGCCGGCAGGACGGTCGGATCGTGTTGGCCGGGTGCTTCGCGCGCGCCATGCAATTCGGGTTTCGTCTGCGGCGCGTAGGAAATGAACTCCATCAGCGAGCCGTCGGGATCGCGGAAATAGACACTGGCGCCGGCGCCTTTGGCGCCAAAGCGCTGCATCGGACCTGCCTCAACGGCAACGCCGCAGCGAAACAGATGATCGATGGCTTCGGCGATCGGCCCTTTCCACTCGAAGCACAAATCGCTGTTGCCGGGGGCGACCGGAAAGCGCGCCACCTCGGCCGGCACCACGCCCGGCCCGTGTACGTTGAGCTGCCGGTCGCCGAAGCGGTAGGCGAAGCCGACCGGGCGCGTGATCAATTCCGCGCCAAGCACGGACGTGTAGAACGCGTTCGAGCGCTCCCAGTCGGTAACGTGAATGACGCAATGATCGAGCGTCACGGACGGCATGGTTTCAGCCCTTTTGCCGCAACAGCCGGCCGCGCTCGCGATCCCATGAGCGTTTCTTTTCCGTGTCGCGCTTGTCGTAGAGCTTTTTGCCGCGGGCCAGCGCCAGCTCGACCTTGGCGCGTCCCTTCTCGTTGAAATACAGCTTGAGCGGCACGAGCGTCATGCCCTCGCGTTCGACGGCGCCGATCAGCTTGTTGATCTGCCGCCGGTGCAGCAAGAGTTTGCGCGCCCGCTTCGGCGCATGGTTGAAGCGGTTGGCCTGCAGATATTCGGGGATGTTGGAGTTGATCAGCCAGATCTCGCCGCCGCGGGCGTCGGCGTAGGATTCGGCGATCGTGGCCTTGCCGGAGCGCAGCGACTTCACCTCGGTCCCGGTGAGCGCGACGCCGGCCTCCATGGTTTCATCGATGAAATAATTGAAGCGCGCTTTGCGATTGTCGGCGACGACGCGCAGCTTACTTTCGGTTTTTGCCGCCATCCCGTTGCCCTGCGATCATCGCGCCTTCAGCGCATCGCGAATTTCGGTCAGCAACTGGACTTCGGGCGAAGGACCGGCCGGCGCCGGCGGCGTTTTCGGCGCGCTCAACCGGTTGATGCCCTTGATACAGAGAAACAAAACCCAGGCGATAATCAAAAAATTGATGACGACGGTGAGGAAGCTGCCCCAGGCGAAAACCGCACCCTGCTTTTTTGCGTCGGCGAGCGCCGCCGCGTTGATTTTCGACGACAGCGGAACGAAATAGTTGGAGAAATCGAGACCGCCGGTGACCGCGCCGATCAGCGGCATGATGATATCGGAAACCAGCGAATTGACGATCGCGCCGAACGCCGCGCCGATGATGACGCCGACGGCGAGATCGACGACATTGCCCCGCATGGCAAATTTCTTGAATTCCTCGAGCATGAACGCCCTCCGCTCAGTCCGTTTGAAATCCGGCGCGTGCGCGCGCGCTTCGCGACAGGCTCTTTTCGCTGGTTTCCGCCTGCGTGATTACAAGCAGGCAATCAGTTGATCAATCCGGCATGCACCATCGCTTGGCGCACCGCCGCCCGCGTCTTCTCGGCGACCGGAACCATGGGCAATCTTACGGTCTCATCGCACTTGCCGAGCAGCGAGAGCGCGTACTTTGCCGGCGCCGGATTGGTTTCGATGAACAGCGCCGTGTGCAACGGCATGAGCTGATCCTGGACCTTGAGCGCGCTGGCGTAATCGCCGCGCAGGCAGCAATCCTGGAATTCCGCGCACAGTCGCGGCGCGACATTCGACGTCACGGAAATACAGCCGTGGCCGCCATGCGCCATGAAGCCGAGCGCGGTCGCGTCCTCACCCGACAGCTGATTGAAATCGGGGCCCATGGCGGCGCGCTGTTGCGAGACCCGCACGACATTGGCGGTCGCGTCCTTGACGCCCGCGATGTTCTTCAACTCGTACAGGCGCTGCATGGTCTCGACCGACATGTCGATCACCGAACGCGGCGGGATGTTGTAGATGATGATGGGAATTCCGATCGCGTCGTTGATCGCCTTGAAGTGCTGGTAGAGCCCTTCCTGGGTCGGCTTGTTGTAATATGGAGTCACAACCAGGACGGCGTCGGCGCCGGCCTTCTCGGCGTGGCGCGCCAGATCGACCGCTTCTTTCGTGGAGTTCGACCCCGCGCCGGCGACAACAGGCACCCGGCCCCGCGTCTGGTCGACGCACCACTCCACGACATGGCGATGCTCGTCGTGCGACAGCGTCGGACTTTCGCCGGTGGTACCCACCGGGACGAGCCCCTTGGTGCCCTCGGCGATCTGCCAGTCGACCACGCCACGGAATGCCTTCTCGTCGACGGAACCGTTTTTGAACGGGGTGACCAGCGCAGTGAAGGAGCCTCGAAAGCTCGTCTTGGCGGTCATGAGAAGTTCCCCGGATCAGGTGTTGCGGCGCAGGCGCGCCGTCAGCGGCGTGCGTATGGCCCGCCGAATAAATATCGGGTTGCCGCTGGCCTTGAAAGCCCTTTTGCGCGTCCCTGCCCGCGATCGGCATAGGAGCTATGGGGCGCAGTCGGTAGACTGAACTACGTCGAATCGACGAAGCGCTCGGCCCGATGCCCCGCTTTCGCCGCGAAATACGCCGATTACGCTGCCAACGCTGGCGCCAGAGTAATTCTTTAATCTTGCATGTTGAACAATTATCTCGGGAACGTCCGCCGAGAACGCTGCGGTAGAAAGGTCCGTGCCGGTGACGGCTATTCGGCTCATATTCGCATTCGCTGCCGTCGGCCTGTTGGCCGGCGAAGCCTGCGCCGCGCCTGCCGCTGACTCCAATCCCGCTCCGCAGTCCCAACCGGCGACTCCGGCCGACAAATCCGCGAAGCCAGCGCCAAAGACGAAGCCGGCGAGTAAATCGGAAAAGTCCGAGAAGTCGGCGAAGCCGACGGACAAATCCGAGAAGGCCGACAAATCCGGGAAGACAGCGAGCAAGCCGGAGAAGTCGGCCAAAGCCCCGGAAAAATCCGGCAAGTCGGCATCCAAGCCGGACAAGGCCGAGAAACCGACGGCGCATGCCTCCGTGAAGGGTGCGCCCGGCCCAAAATCGCTGGCTGCGCCGACGCGGTCGTCGGTTCCATCCTCCGGCGTCGTCGCCGGCACTGGACCCGATGTCACGGGAAGCCCGCCGCCCTATACCCCGTCAACCATCCCGCTGCGGCCCGGCCTCGCGCCGGCGGCAGCGCCGGCACGACCGAAGCACGACGCTCGCGCTCGCGGCGACGTCAAACACCTCGCCGCTCGACGTCGCCGCGGTCAAGCAAGCCATCGATCTGGTGCACAAGAGCCGTACCGACGAAGCGACCAGCGTCGAGGGAACGATCTCCGATCCTGTCGCCCGCAAGCTGGTCGAATGGGCGATCCTGCGCAGCGACAACGCCGACCTCGATTTCCAGCGCTACGCCACTTTCATCGCGGCCAATCCGACCTGGCCCTCGATTTCGGCACTGCGCCGTCGCGCCGAAGCGGCGCTGTGGCAACAGCAAGCGGATCGGCGCGCCGTCATCGATTTTTTCAAAAGCGATCCGCCGCGCACGGCGAAGGGCCGGTTTGCGCTGGCGCGAGCGCTGCTGGGTGAAGGCGACCAGGCTGGCGCGCAAGCGGCTGTGCGGGAAGCCTGGCGCAAGGATAGCTTCTCGGCGGACCTCGAGACGCAGGCGCGCGACATGTTCGCCGGCCTGATCACGCCCGCCGACGACAAGGCGCGCATGGACGCGCGCTTCGACCTCGAAGACGACGACGCCGGCATGCGGGCGGCGCAACATCTTGGCGCCCTCGAGATTGCCATCGCCAAGGCGCGCACAGCCGTCATCAACAAATCCAGCAAGGCAAAGGCATTGCTGGAGGAAGTGCCCGCGGCGGGCCGGCACGATCCCGGTTATGTTTTCAGTCGCGCCCAATGGCTGCGCCGTAGCGACAAGATCGTGGAAGCAGGACAGTGGATAGCAGGCGCGCCGCACGAGGCGGAACGGATCGGCGACGTCGATCAGTGGTGGGTCGAGCGGCGGCTGATTGCCCGCAAGCTGCTCGATCTCGGCGACTACAAGCTCGCCTACGCCGTCGCCAACGGAGCCGCGCCGCCGGTCAACGAGAACCATCGCGCCGAGCAACTGTTCACCGCCGGATGGATCGCGCTTCGTTTCCTGCGCGAGCCCGCGGTTGCGCGCGCCCATTTTGCCCGCATCGCCGAGGGCACGGCCAATCCGATCACGCTCGGACGCGCCTATTACTGGCAGGGCCGCGCCGAGGAAGCGCTGGGCCGCGAGCGGGAAGCGCGCACTTATTACGAGGCGGCGGCGCGCTACCCGACCGGCTATTACGGCCAGCTCGCCCGCGCGCGGCTCGGCATGGACACCGTCACGCTTCGCAATCCGCCGGAGCCGTCCGCCGATCACTACCGGCTCGAAGTGGCGCGCGCCTTCGAGATTCTCTACGCCATCGACGAGCGCGACTTGGTCGCCAGCATGGCCGCCGATCTCGGCGACAAGTCGACCGACGTCGCAGGGCTTGCGGCTCTGGGCGAGATCACCACGCGACACAATGATGCGCGGGCGACGCTGCTAATCGGAAAGACCGCATTGAGTCACGGCCTGCCGCTGGAGCACTACGCGTTTCCCGACTTCGGCGTTCCAAACTACCAGCAGATCGGTCCCGAGGTGGAACGCAACGTCGTCTATTCGATCGTGCGCCAGGAGAGCGCGTTCAACAGCCGCGTCGTCTCCAGCGCGAACGCCATCGGTCTGATGCAGGTCACGCCGGCCTCGGGCCGCGACACCGCGAAGCGTTTCAGCGTCGCGTTCGACCAGCATCGCCTGATGGACGACGTTGCCTATAACGCGCAGATCGGCACGGCCGAACTCGGCAACGACATCGCCAGCTGGCACGGCTCCTACATTCTCGCCTTCGTCGCCTACAATGCCGGTCCGCGCCGCGCCAAGGAATGGATCGACCAGTACGGCGATCCGCGCACGCCCAAGGTGGACCCAATCGACTGGGTCGAGCGCATTCCCATTTCGGAAACGCGTAACTACGTACAGCGCATTATAGAGAATATGCAGGTTTATCGCGCCCGCCTGGGCAATGATCCCCGGCTGATGATCGAAGCCGACCTGCGCCGCGGCGGTTAATTCGCCCACACCGACCAGCGATTTTTCTCCGCGGCCGGACGTTTCGTCGTTGCCCTTGCGCCTGCATGGCAGTTAGTGTCTCTTTTATGACCTCTCCCCTAGGGTGCGTGGAGAGCGACAGGGACAGGCGATGAACAAGCCCTCCCCTCATCTGGTGCCGGACCCGGGACACGGCGCCTTCGATCGGGGTAAAAGCCTCTTCGTATCCGCGCAGGATGGGCTGCGGCTGCATGTGCGCGAGTATGGCACGCGCACGTCGCCCGGACTGCCGGTGGTTTGTCTGCCGGGTCTGGCGCGCACTGCGGCCGACTTCGACGAACTCGCGCCCGCGCTCGCCGCCGGCCCGCCGGAACGGCACGTCATCGCCATCGACTCGCGCGGCCGCGGCCACTCCGATCACGACGCCGACCACACGAACTACAATTGCATGACCGAGCTTGGCGATATCGTCAGCATCCTGTTCGCGCTCGGCGTCGGCCCCGCGGTGTTTGTCGGGAGTTCGCGCGGCGGCATCCTCACCATGCTGCTCGGCGCGGCGCATCCGATTTCGATCGCGGCGGTCGTGCTGCACGATGTCGGTCCGGTGCACGAAGCCAAGGGCATGGCGCGCATCAAGGGCTATCTCGGCAAAATGCCGCATCCGCGCACGTACGAGGAAGGCGCCGACATCCTGCGGAAGCTCATGAGCGCGCAATTCCCGAACCTTTCCGCCGAGCAATGGCTGGGCGCCGCACAGCGGACCTGGCATCACAAGCACGGCCACCTCAAGCCGGCTTACGATCTCGGTATCGCGCGGGCGCTCGCGGGCATCGATATCGAAGGTCCGATGCCGGCGCTGTGGCACGAATTCGACACGCTTGCCGGCTTACCGATGCTGATCATTCGCGGCGCCAATTCCGATCTGCTTTCCGCGGAGACGGTTGCGGCGATGCGCGCGCGCCGTACCGATACGGATGTGATCGAAGTCCCGGACCAGGGCCACGCGCCACTGCTCGAAGGCCAACTGGTGCGCCAGATCGTCGGATTCGTCGAGAAGTGCGAAGCGAAGCGCCGCGGCGCGGCGGCGACCTAAAGGCCGTTCCAGCTTACCAGCCTGCTTTGTAGTTCAGCCGGCCGAGCACGCTCTGGGTCTTGATGGCGGTCGAGTACATTTCCGGCGCACCGGAAATCGCCGCACCGCCGAGCGAGCCGGGACCGTTCGAAGGCCCGCTGCTCAGATCGGTATAGAGATATTCAAGTCCCAGCGAGAGCTTGGGAGAAATCTGGTATTCAAAGCCAACGCCGGCAGTCCAGCCGCCCGTCGTGGTTCCCTTGCGAAAACGACGATCCGACCGAACCCGCGCCCTGCAACGGCGAAGTAACGTCAGCGGCGGCAAACCCGCCTTTCACGTACGGAAGCCACTGACCGAACGAGTAACCGACCCGGCCGGTCACCGTGCCGAGCCAGTTCATGTTCGGCGTCCAGCCGCCAGCCGTCATGCCCGGCGCATACGGCGCCGTGAACCTGCCGTCGAAGTTCGCTGCTGCGAGCGAACCTTCCAGGCCGAACACCAGATTTCCAGACTGGAAGTTGTAGCCGAAATTCCCGTTGGTCGGAGCCGGGGTCGCCGTCCCCGCTGAAAATGCCGTCGAAGGCGCGATCGCCGCCCAGGGATCCTTGCCACCGGAATTGTTGTTGAAATAGTAGCCGGTCCAATCCGGCTTTTGTTGCTGCTTCGGCGGAGGCGGCGGCGTCACGGCATTCAGATCCAGCGCGGCTGCAACTTGCGCAACGCAAGTGCCCACGCAGGCGACGATCAAAAACGTGCAAGCCCTTTTGAGCAGCACCAGCTTCCACCTCGTTCGCGGCGTTCAAGCTACCGGCTACGCGCCGAGGGGCTCGGGACAAACAATCCAAACCCCGCAGCACGCAGACGCACGCGAATCCAAATACCTCGATCCCACGCAATCATATACCTGCGAATCCCGGCGGTCGACGTCGCGGGCAAATGAGGTAAAGGCATAAGTCATTAATAAAACTAGGCTTTTTTCACCGACGACAGTTTGGCGCAGAGTGTTGCAAATATAGCTCAGGCCAAATCGCCGAATACGGGCCTGCGTCACTTTAGCGAGACGTCACCTCGCAAAACAAAAGCGCCGCCGGCAATGCCGGCGGCGCCATCGAAGGTTTCAGATCGCTGTCGCTTAGTTGAAGGGATAGTAGCGCAGCGAAAGGAAGACGACGTTGTTGTTTGGGCTCAGGCCCGCATTAGGCGCAGAGACGTTAGCTACAGTCGGACCGGTCGCGCCCGGGAACGCGGTCAGCCTGACGTACTCGTACTGAAGGCCAACCCGGACCCGCCCGAGATCACCTTTGTAGGCGTCCTGCCAGAAACCAACCGTGAATTCCTGGACCTTCTGGACATTGAATGCGCACGTCGTAGCAGGACCTCCGGCTACGCCGGCTTGGTTAAATGCACCGCTGCCAGTGCCTGCAGCAGCACCCAACTCAATCGCGCACTGGTTATTGGTGTACGCCACATTACCCAAGCCACCTTGGGTCGCACCGTGAGTCCAGGCGTTGGCGCTGTTCTGCTCTTGGCCGTAATAGGCGTAGAAGTCGTTTCCGGCAAACGGATGTGCAACCGCGCCCACCAGGAAGTGCGTCGCCTGGATCGTCTGAAGAGCGCCGGTCGGCCCGACCTGGACATCGGGCAGCTGAGAGCTGCCATAGCGGCCGATGCCCTGACCCGTCAGCACGCTGCCCTGGAGATCAAGGTACTTTGGCACCACCGGCAGCAGCACGTTGCCGCCGACGCCCCATCCCATCGTAACCTTCTGCGACCAGTTGGCGCCGACCGCACCGGCGGCAACGGACGGGCTTGTCACGTCGTCGGCGAACCAACGCTGCAGGCCCAGAACCTCGTAGTGGCCCCACCCCGGATCGAAGGCGACTTTCTCAACGATATCGGGAGCGATGTTGTTCGTGCAAGTCGTCGTGGAGTTGAGGAGACCGCTACCCGTGCATGTGTTGTTAAAATTGGTGGCAAAGCCGCCCGCGCCCGCCACGGCAGTCGGAATTTGTTGCTCCAACCCACCCGGCAGGACGCCCTCCGGATTCTCGATCGAAATACCGTACCAAACCGTCTTATTCCAATCGCCGACTATTCGGATGGTCGGATTGCGATCCCAATTGAAACCAGGAACGTACTGCGCGTCGATCGTCAGCGGCGTATTCTCGGCGCCGGGCATCATGCCAACTTTTTCTTGGGTCACAAGACTCCACGTCTGACCAAAGGCGGTGTGGAAATGCCAATTATCGTTGTCGTACTGGGCGTAGGCTTGGCGGATACGAGGCGTGTAGCTATTGCTCTCGCGACTATTGGCGGTGACCGCAGCCCCGAGGAAATCCATCTCGAAGTAGCGCCTTCAGGTGCTGGGCCGGGTCGATATCGCCCGTCGCCTTGAGCGCTATGCGGCTCTGCTGCGCGCTGAAACGAAGCTCGTTCTCGTGATAGAGAACCGAATTTTGCAACGGAATGCCCGGATTGCCGAACGCCGGATCACTGGCGCCGCTGGAAATCTCATTATGCTGGCGGAACGCGCCTTCCATCGCGATGAAGGTGCCGGCCATCGAAAGTTGCAGGCCCGCCGGGATCCAAGCCGGTCCACCCTTGGTCACCATCGGCGAAGCTTGGTTGTACAGCCCTGCCGGAACTCTGTTTTGCTGATCTTGCAGCGCCTGTAGTTGTTGCTGCAATGCATTGATTTGATTTTGCATTTTCTGCTGACTCTGAGCGTCCTGTGCGAACGCCGGAAGGGCGATCAAGGACGTTCCGAGCACCGTGCCCGCCAGCAACCCACTCATTCTCCGCGTGACGACCATAACCCCCTCCGCTGCTGCGAAATTTGCATTTAACCTTAAGGAACCCTTACCCCACGCGGGTCTAAGTTTCGGCCATGACGCTCGGATGACATTTGGTTCCATCGCCACGATTCGGACGTGTTCGCATGGCGTTTCGGCCGCGCTCGTGGCAAAATTGCCACAGATTTTGACGGGGAATTATCTGAAGACCATCGTCGGAGGCAGGAAACGAGGCGGATCCCGTGGCGGCTCAGCCACGAGTATTCACCTGATCGGCAAAATCGGAAGAGGCCGCGGGCCGAAGGCCGCACTCGACACGCGGGCCTGTTGCAACGGCTACTGGATGTCGCGGTATTCGTTCGGGCAGGCGCTGGTCGGCAGGTCGCAGGATTCCCCAAGAATCCCGACACCCGGAACGAACGTATAACCCGGCATCCTGATCGCGTTCGGCGGTAAGTGGGTAAGGAAGCCGTATTCCGGCCCATAAGGCAGCTTTCCGGAATGCGCGACGGAGTTCCGTAGTGGGTGGCTTGCCGATGAGCGACGTATTGTCGGTGTTGCGCGTTGGCGATATTGGCACTGTTTTTGTTGGAGGCAGCGGCACCGGCTGACCCGTGCGGAAACAGCGAGGGCAGCAATCGAAACACCGGCGGCGAAAGCCGAGTGGAGCTTAAGCGCGTTGATTCTTGGATGCATCGGGCACACTCCTTGAAAAACGTGGCCCCCCCGGTGGCGGATTATCGCTGCACCAAGGCTTGGGCTAGGCGTCAGTTCCCCCTGCGACCATTCGTCTTCGTCACAGTCGCATCGCCGCAAAACTGGCTGCAACGCCGCAAAGGCACAAAGTGGCCGGTACGCCGCACCCGGAAGGGTCTTATCCATTTAACGCGAGAAGTTCCTCCAACTCTCGCGTCAAGGCGCCAACCACGTCGCCCCATTCGCCCTCTTTCGTCTGCCGGAAAAGCTTTGCCGTCGGATACCAGGGGCTGTCATTTCGATCGCGCAACCACCGGAAGTCCGCATGGAATGGGAGCAAAATCCACACCGGCTTGCCGAGAGCGCCCGCCAAATGGGCGACCGCGGTGTCAACCGAGATCACGAGGTCCATTTCCGCGATCAGGGCAGCCGTATCGGCAAAGTCACGCAACGACGACGAGTGATCCGCAATCGACGCCCGCCTCAGCGGCTCGCGATCGTGCTCGAGAATTCCCTTTTGCAGCGCGTGCCATTCCGCGGCATCGGAAATCATAGGCAACAGCATGTCCAACCGGATGCGACGGGCGTCCGTCTGGACGTTCGGATTTCCGCCCGACCAGACCAGGCCCACTCTCGACTTTGTCTTATGGCCGAGCTGTTTGCGCCAGGCGACAACGCGCAGCGCGCCGGCCCGAAGATACGGGATCGAAGCCGGGATCGTTTCCAATGTCGTGTCAAACGCGAGGGGCAGGCTCAGAAGCGGACAGTGAACATCGAAATTCGGCAGATCGTCGCCGGCCGCAACAAGCTCGACGATTTGCTCCCGGATTTGCATCTGATCGCGGAAAAGCGGGACAAGCGGTCCTTGGGCTTCGAATACGATCTTGCAATCGTCGGCTTTCAGCAGAGAAAGGTACCGGAAGAACTGAAATGTATCACCAAAGCCCTGCTCGGCATGCACCAACACCGTCTTGCCGCTGAGCTGTGCGTCGCCAAGCCACAGCGGCTGACTGAAGTTTCTGTTCGGCGACGTGAACGATCTAATTTTCCATCGCCATTCGTACAATTCCCATCCTTCGCGGTACTCACCCAGAGACAGCTTAACGAGTGACTTGCTGAAATAAGCGTCGGCCAAAGTCGGCGCGATGGAGATCGCTTGGTCGTAACAAACCAGAGCTTCGGCGTCGCGATTGAGATTGAATAATACATTGCCGCGGCCGAACCACGCCTCGGCAAGATCGGGTTTGAGCGCTAGCGCCCGGTCGAAACCGCCCAACGCTTCGTCGCTGCGCCCGAGAAGAAAAAACACGTTTCCGCGGCCGTTCCAGGCTTCCGCCAGTCGGGGATCGATCGCCAGTGCCCGGTCATATGCGTCAAGTGCCTCCTCGTAGCGTTGGACTTCGGTAAACACATGGCCGCGCCCGTTCAATGCAGCGACCGTATCAGGTTTGAGCGCGAGCGCCCGGTCGTAGGCAGCCGACGCTTCCTGGTAGCGTTTGATTCCGTGAAGCGCATCACCGCGACCGATCCATGTTTCGGCCAAATCCGGGTTTAACGCCAGAGCCCTGTCATAGAACGCCAAAGCTTCATCGTGGCGCCCTATCTCGACGAGGACGTTGCCTTGGCCAAGCCAGACCGCTGCTGCACCGGGCTTGAGCGCGAGCGCCTTGTGGTAAGCCGCCAGTGCGTCGTCGTAACGTTTGAGCTTACCCAGCAGATTACCGCGGCCGATAAATGCTTCAGCGAGGTCTGGCTTGAGTTCGAGCGCCCGGTCGAAGGCTGCCAAGCCTTCCTCGTACCGCCGAAGCTCATTAAGCGATTTTCCTTTGTTGTAGAAGGCATCATGCAGGCTTCCATCCAGCGCAATGGCTTTGTCAAAGTCGGCGATCGCGCGCTGGTATTGTTTCAAATCGTCGAAGGCGGTGCCGCGATTGTTCCACGCGTCGGCCGCTTTGGGATTTAATTTCAAAGCGCGGTCAAATTGCTCTACCGCCTGCTCGGGTTTGCCGAGCCTTTTCAAGACGATGCCGTAGTTGCGGAACGAGGCGTCCGAACTCTGATTGAGTTTTACCGCGCGCGCGATAAACGGCTCCGCATCGGCGAAGCGCTCCATGCTCATCAGTGCGACGGTCAGAAGATTAAGCGCCCCGACGTGCTTTGGCTGGTCGGTCAGAAAGATCTGAAGAGCCGTTCGGCATCGGCAAATCTTCCGGCCTTCAATGCCGCGAACCCGTCCCGAAATATCTCTTCCGCCGCCGAACTCATGGACCTGCTCTTGGCGCATTTTAATCCGACGACGCGCCTTTAGGCTCTGGTGCAAGGGCTTTACGCCATATCGCCAATGCCGACCGTCAATAGGCCAGGGAGGCCTACCCCGTCTAGCGGCTGGCGCCGCTACGGCGCGCCCGGAGCGAGCAGACTGCGGAACGCCGCCGCGACAGCCGGCAGCGGCGGCGGGATCGGCGGGAATATCTGATAATCCTCCCAGCCCCCGCCGAGTGACTTGTAAAGCGTCACGAATTGCACCGCGGCGCTTTCCTGCGCCGTCACGTATTGCTGTTCGATCTCGTATTCCTGCCGTTGCGCGTCGATGACATTGAGCGAGTCGGTCAGGCCGCGATCGAAGCGCTCGGTCGCCAGCGTCACCGCGCGCTTCGCCGCCGCGAGCGCCTCGGCAAGACGACGCAGCCGATCCTGCTCCGCCGCGTAGGCGTCGACCGCAGTGTCGACCTCGCGAACAGCGTTGAGCACCGTCCGCTTATAGTTGGCCAAAAGCTCGCGCGTGCGGAAGTCGGCCTTCTCCACGACGGCGTCGAGCCGCCCGAAATCCAGCAACGGAACGGTGATGGATGGTCCGACCGACCAGATCGTGCTGATGGCAAACGGCGCGATGCCCGTTTGGCGTCCGGCGGAAGCCGTCACGGCCACCTGGGGAAACAATTCGGCGGTAGCGACGCCGATCTGGGCGGTGGCGCTCGCGAGCTGGCGCTCGGCTTCCAGGATGTCGGGCCGACGGCGCAGGAGTTCGATCGGCAATCCCGCGCGGATGCGGAGCGGCAATGTTGGCAGCATCGCCGGCTTTTTCAGTTCGGTGCCGAGGTTTTCGGGAAATTCACCGATCAGAACGGCGATGACGTATCGCGCGGCATCGATCTGCGCCATGAGCGGCGCGGTTTGCGACTGCAATTGCGCAAGCTGGCGCTGTGCCAGCGTCACATCCAGTTCGTTGGTGATGCCGCGATTGTAACGTTCCTGGACGAAGTCGACATACTTCCTGGCCACCTCGATGTCCTTGCGCAACACCATGAGCCGCATTTGCAGCGCCCGCAAATCAAGATAGGCGCGGGTCACGTCGGCGATCAGCGAAATCAGCACCACGTTGCGCGCGGCAATCGCGGCATCGACGTCATATTGCGCCGCCTCGATCGCCCGCCGGTATTTGCCGAACAGGTCGATCTCCCACGCCGCATCGAAGCCTTCCAGATTGGTGACTTGTCTCACGCCCGTTCCGGTTTCGGCGGAGACGAGCGTTTGCGAGGTACGGCCACGGGCCAGATCCGATCCGGTGCCCCATCCTCCCCCCATGCTTGCCCCTGCCGTCGGCAACGCGGCGCCGACGACCACGGCTTCCTGCGCGCGCGCTTGCTGCAGCCGGTCCAGCGCGATCTCTAGGGAAGGACTGGCCGACGACCGCGCGATCGATCAGCGAATCGAGTTCCCGGTCGTGCAACGTCCGCCACCATTGCGCCGTCACCGCAAAATCCGAGCGGTGATCGTTCGATGCCTTGAGCGACGACGCCGGAACGAAGTTCGCCGGCAAGGGCGGCTCGGGCGGATGATAGTCGGGACCGACCGCGCAGGAGGTAAGGCAAGCGGCCAGGCAAGAAACGAGAACTGTGCACGCCGTCACGCCGCGAAAGGCGGCGAAAAGCCTTTTCGCACCGCTACCGGCGCGGCTCCCGCAGTTACGCCAAGGCTTGACTGACGCCTGCACGAGCGGGTGCACTCCAACTCACGGAGGCGACGACGGCTCACAAGATCAAGCCTCACAGCCACCAGCGGCGCGGACGCGGCACACGCAATTCGCCTGCGGATGGTGTCTGCCCCAAGGGCGAGAATGGGAGGTTTCGAGCGGGCGCGCAAGCGACCGAAAGCCGCTGCTCCCCACCATTCCGCTGGCGCCGCCTTGGCGATCTCTTCCACGCAAAAATACTAAGCCCGCCGGCTCATCGCCGGCGGGCTGGTTGATCCGATCAAACAGCAGTGGCGGTTACTCTGCGAAATCGAGACGATTTCGCTAAATCCCGCCGCCGCATTTTCTAGAACCGGAGCCGTACGCCTGCGGTGGTGGCGAGGTTGTTGCGGGAAATATCGCCGTTGGCATAGCCGCCAAACGCTGCCGAGTACATGATGCCAATATAGGCATCCCACTTCGGCAGGAACCGCCAGTCGAGGACCGTCGAGTAAGCGTCAAAAAAGCCGGCGCATTGCGAATTCGAGGCCGCAGTGGCGCAGGTCTTTGTCGACGCAGTACCTGGGGCAAAGCCGACCACAAACTGAGTTCTGGATGTAGTGATAGTAGGCGCCGATGAGATCCAGATCTCTGGTGATGCCGTATTTGGCGCCGGTCCAAATAACCTGGCTGATCTCGTCGGTGCAACCGGTCCCGGTCCGCACGCGGCGTTGAAGGCGTTGTTGGCGATCGTCGTGCCGTTCAGCGCTCAACAAACTGGCCGCAGCGTTGGTGGCGTTGAACTGGAAGCCATCATCGCGGAACTGGTTCTGCGGGTCGCTTGGATTTTTTTGCTGGATCCACTCATAGCCGGCGTAAAGGTAAGCGGTACTCCCGAGGGAGACGGCGCCGCAGGGCGTTCCCCAGGAACCGAAGCTATATTTGGCCGTCGCCATGACGGACGTATTGTTGGAAATCGTCGCCTTCAGGCCGCTGCCGAGGCCGGGGGTGACGCCACTCGGGAACGTGGTCGGCCAGCCAAGAACTTGTAACTTGTCCGGGGAATGTGGTCCCCCAATTGACCGCATCTTTCTCGAACGCGCCGAGCACGTCCACCGAGAGAACGCCGGGACCGAGATTTTTGACGTCCCCGCCGATGCCGCCTTCGATTGCGCCGTTATTCGGATTGTAGGCTGAATAGCCGGCAGTGCCACCGGTGAATAGTCCGACCGGCTGCAGCATGGCGACCAGCCGGAAGGCGCCGATATTTTCGCGATACTTGATGGCCGTGGTCATGCGACACGTTTCGGTGTCGCCGTCGCCGCAGGTCTTGCCGGAATTCCCGATCACTGAAAACGCGTATGAGCCGCCCATCGGATCGTAGGCATTGGTCGCGTCGAGAAGCGGTGAGTTCTGCCGGCCGAAGGTCGCGCGTGCCGTAAAGCGGCGAACTGACGCCGGTATAAATCTGCCCCGCGAGCCAGCCCCAGCGGCTGGAGTCGTACGGAACGAGCTGCTGGTTCTCCGGCACGCCGATCGCATTAATCATCGCCTGCGGCGCATTGGCCAACAGCAATGAATAGGGATCATAGGCCAGTTCGGCCTGACCAATGAAAGTCCATCCTGAGCCGACAGGTTCGGCCCATTTGACGCCGATATTCGACTGGCTCATGGCGTTGGGACCGAGACCAAATCCCGCGTTCCGGCCGACTGCGTTGGTGGAACTATTGCCGAGAAGGTAGCTCGCGCCGACCGGATGGTTTGGGTCGAGCGGCGTACCGTGCGTCTGATAAGTCCCGCCCACGTCTATCGTGCCGTAGACGGTGATGCCGTACCAGCTCAACGGACAGGCGGTGAAAAAGAAGTCGTATGCGCCGGCGCAAGCCACCGACGCTGGCGGCGTGTATACTGGCCCCTTGCTTACGATGGGTAAGTCAGCCGCCGTCGCGGCGCCCGCGCCGGCCATAATCAGAGCCGCGGAAAATGCCGCGGACCAAGCAAATCTTTTCATCGTCGCCCCCTGCCCCATCCCGCCGACAGCGACCCCCGCTGTATACGGAATTAACCAACGCGACATTCAGGGCGCCACATTCCCTTGTCAATATATCGCAGACCGGATCACAGCTAACGGGCGAAGCGTGTGACATACAGGCAACACGCGGAACGCCGCGGCGGGATATGTTTGGCTCAGGGCTCGATGGCGCCGTCCGGGGCGAGCGCCGGTGTGTAATCGAGCGGCACCTGAAAAAGCTCGGGCATCTGAGTCGCATACACCACCGAGCGCGCCTCGATGACGGTTCTGCCGTCAACGATGAGACGGAGCAGCACCCCGTCGGCGGTCGCGCAAACCGTGTGCGTTTCCACGTCCTCGGTCCACGACCAGTTGGTGCAGCGCAGTCCCGCGACGACGGCTTCGGCACCGCGTCTGGGCTCGGCACCCGGCTGCGGGTCGAGTAACCGCCGCGGCGCCCCTTCCAGTTTCGTGAATGTGCGCCGCGCGGTATTCAGGAGCGTAATCTCGTCGGTGCCGCGATTGAAAATCGTCGTCGACCGACCGGGGCCGTCTACGCGTTCCAGATGCTCGCCGGCCAGCCACCGCACGCGCTCGCGGATCGCCGACTGCGGCGGCCTGGTCACGTCGTAGGTGACATCGACGTCGCGCATCGGCAGAAGCTGCGGCTTCTCTCCGGCTGCCGCGCCCGGCGCCGCCACTATCAGCGCAATCGCGATCTTCAGCGGCGAGGTACGTCCCATCCTCATAACGGGCACCTCTCGTCCCATTGCACGGAGCCCGCCGCGCCCTTCGGCCTGCAATCTCGCTCAATTCATTTATCCAAAGCTTGCGCCAAAATATTGGCCAGCCTCATTTTATTAGACTTGTCAGCATCATGCGCAATCGCCGGACTGCGTCAGCGGGTCGGCTACGGCGGCACGGGAAGTTCGTATAGGCTAGCGACGGTGGCGCTAATCTGGCCCGATTCTCCGGGCCGAACTGCCGGCGGGAGACACCGGACGTGTGGGTCGTTCAAATCGCTCTTCGGCGACCGTACACCTTCATTGTGTTCTCCTTCCTCATCGCCATCTTCGGTGCGCTGGCCGCCGTACGGACGCCGACCGACATCTTCCCCAACATCGACATTCCGGTTGTTAGCGTGGTGTGGACCTACAACGGGCTCCTGCCGAACGACATGTCCGGCCGCGTGGTCTATTATTACGAACGCACGTTGAGCGCCCAGGTCGGCGATATCGAGCACATCGAATCGCAGTCGCTCAACAGCTACGGCGTCGTCAAAATATTCTTCCAAAAAGGCGTGAATATCCGCACCGCGCTGGCGCAGGTCACGGCGGCCTCGCAGACCGTGCTCAAGCTTTTGCCACCCGGCATCACGCCGCCCTACGTCCTGAGCTACAACGCCGCTACGGTGCCCATCCTGCAACTGGCGCTGTCGGGCACCGGGCTGCCGCAGATGAAGCTGTTCGACCTCGGACAGAACTTCATCCGCCCGCAACTCGCCACCGTCGCCGGCGCCGCGGTGCCCTCTCCCTACGGCGGCAAAATCCTTCAGGCCCAGGTCGATCTCGACCAGGATGCCATGCAGGCGCACGGTGTCTCGGCGGACAATATCGTCAAGGCGATCTCGGCGCAGAACCTTGTTCTGCCGGCCGGCGACGCCAAGATCGGCAAATTCGACTGGAACGTCGCGCTTAATGCCAGTCCGGTCCTGCTCGACCGGATCAACGAACTGCCGGTGAAGAAGGTCAACGGCACGATCATCTCCCTGCATGACGTGGCCTTTGTTCACGAAGGCTCGCCGCCGCAGACCAACATCGTGCGCGTCAACGGTTCCCGCGCGGTGCTGATGACGGTCCTCAAGGCCGGCGCGGCCTCCACGCTCAACGTCATCGACGGAATCAAGTCGCTGCTGCCGCGCGTCAAGGAGAGCCTGCCGGCGGGTTTGAACGTGCGGGCGGTCGGCGACCAATCTGTCTTCGTCAAGGCCGCGATCTTCGGCGTCCTGCGCGAAGCGGTGCTTGGCGGCCGCGCTGGTCGGGCTGATGATCCTGTTGTTCCTCGGCAGCTGGCGCTCGACGATCATCATCATCATTTCGATCCCGCTATCGGTCCTGTTCTCCGTGGTGTGTCTTGCCGCGCTCGGCGAGACCATCAACGTGATGACGTTAGGCGGGCTTGCGCTGGCCGTCGGCATGCTGGTCGACGAGGGGACGGTCACGCTGGAGAACATTTTCTATCATCTGGAAATGGGCAAGCCGGTCGAGCCGGCCATCCTCGATGGCGCGCAGCAGATCGTTGTTCCCGCCTTCGTGACGCTCCTGGTGCTCGACATCGTGTTCGCACCGATGTTCCAGCTCGGCGGCGTCGCCGGCTATCTGTTCCGGCCGCTGGCGGAGGCGGTCATGTTCGCGCTGGTCGGCTCCTTCATCCTTTCGCGCACGCTGGTGCCGACGATGGCGCACTACCTTCTGCACGCGCATGCCGGACACGGCGAGGGCCATGCCGAATCGCAGCCGCGCTCGCGCAATCCGCTCAGGCAGTTTCAATCCGGCTTCGAGCGGGTCTTTACCGATGTCCGCGGCCGTTACCGGGAACTGTTGTCGCTGGCGCTCGGCCACCCGAAAACGGTGATCATCGGGTTCATCGGCTTTGTGTTGTTGACGCTCGGCCTTTGGCCGTTTCTCGGCGAGAATTTCTTTCCCGAGGTCGATTCCGGACAGATCCTGATGCATGTCCGCGCCCAACCGGGCACCCGCATCGAGGAGACCGCCCGCCTGTTCGACCTCATCGAGCAGACCGTGCGACGCACCATCCCGCCCGATCAACTCGACAATATCGTCGACAATATCGGGCTGCCGTTCTCCGGCATCAACATGGCCTATCAGAACACCGGCACCATCGGCCCCGAGGACGGCGACGCCCTGATCAGCCTCAAGCAGGATCACGGCCCGACAGCGGCTTACATCAAGCAGCTGCGTACCATCCTGCCGCAACAATTCCCCGGCGCGACGTTCTCGTTCCTGCCGGCCGACATCGTGTCGCAGATTCTCAATTTCGGCTTGCCGGCGCCGATCGACGTCCAGGTCATCGGCCGCGACCAGAAGGCCAACTACGCCTATGCCACCGACCTGCTGAAACGGATCCGCATGGTTCCCGGCATCGCCGACCTGCGCATCCAGCAGGTCTTCAACTATCCGCAGATCAACGTGAACGTGGACCGAACGCTGGCCAGCGAGGTCGGGCTTACCCAGCGTGATGTCGCCAACAGCCTGCTGGTGACGCTCTCGGGAAGCGGCCAGGTGGAGCCTAATTTCTGGCTGAACAACGAGAACGGCGTCTCCTACCCGATCGTCGCGCAGATGCCGCAATACCGGGTCGATTCGTTGTCGAATCTTGGAAATGTGCCGGTCACTTCTTCCCTGACGCGATCCGCACGCTATCTCGCCGGGCTCGCTCAGATCACGCCGGGGCCGAGCGCGGGCGTCGTCTCACACTACAACGTGCAGCCGGTGATCGACATCTACGGGGCGGTGCAAGAACGCGATCTTGGCGCAGTCTCAAGCGATATCGATCGCATCCTGCAGGACACAGCCAAAGACCTGCCGCGCGGCTCTTATGTCTCGGTCCGCGGCCAGGTCCACACCATGACCAGCGCCTACAGACAGCTTTATTTCGGGCTCGCCGGCGCGGTCGTGCTTGTCTACCTGGTCATCGTCGTCAATTTCCAGTCATGGCTGGACCCCTTCATCATCATTACGGCGTTGCCCGGCGCGCTCGCCGGAATCATCTGGATATTGTTCATGACCGGGACCACGCTGTCGGTCCCGGCACTGACCGGCGCCATCATGTGCATGGGCATCGCAACCGCCAACAGCGTGCTATTGGTGAGCTTTGCTCGCGAAGGCCTGACCAACGGCCTTGACGCGGCAACGGCGGCGCTCGAAGCCGGATTCACGCGCTTTCGCCCGGTGCTGATGACGGCCTTGGCGATGATCATCGGCATGGTGCCGATGGCCTTCGCGCTTGGCGAGGGAGGCGAGCAGAACGCCCCGCTCGGCCGTGCCGTGATCGGCGGACTGACCGTGGCGACGCTGGCAACGCTGTTTTTCGTGCCGACCGTATTCACCGTGCTGCACCGCCGCCAGAGCGCGGCGCAGCGCCAATAGGAGGTTACGGCAGTGTGGATCGTTCTTACCGCGCTGCGGCGTCCTTACACGTTCGTGGTGCTCGCCGTCGTGATCGCCATCTTCGGCATCCGCGCCGCGTCTCTGACGCCGACCGACATCTTTCCCAATATCAATATTCCGGTCGTCAGCGTGGTCTGGACCTATAACGGGCTGCTGCCGAACGACATGTCCGGCCGCGTCATCTACTATTACGAACGGACCCTCACGGCCCAGGTCGGCGATATCGAGCACATCGAATCGCAGTCGCTCAACGGCTACGGCGTGGTCAAGATATTCTTCCAGAAGAACGCCGACATCGCGGCCGCCCTTGCGCAAGTCACGGCCGCCTCGCAGACCGTGCTCAAGCTCTTGCCGCCCGGTATCACGCCGCCCTATGTGCTGAGCTACAACGCGTCGAGCGTGCCGATCCTTCAGCTCGCGTTGTCGAGCAAAAAGCTGCCGCAGATGCAGCTCTTCGACATGGGGCAGAATTTCATCCGCCCGCAGCTCGCTACCGTCGCCGGCGCCGCGGTGCCCTCGCCTTACGGCGGCAAGATCCTGCAGGTCCAGGTCGATCTCGATCAGGCGGCCATGCAGGCCCACAACGTATCCGCCGACGACATCGTAAATACGATTTCGGTGCAAAATCTGATCCTGCCGGCCGGTGACGAGAAAGTCGGCAAGTTCGACTGGAACGTCGCGCTCAATGCGAGCCCCGTCGTTCTGGAAAAAATCAACGATCTTCCGGTGAAGAAGGTCAACGACACCATCATCTACATGCGCGATGTCGCTTATGTGCATGCCGGCTCGCCGCCGCAGACCAACATCGTGCGCGTCAACGGATCGCGCGCGGTGCTGATGACGATTCTCAAGGCCGGCGCAGCCTCCACGCTCAACGTCATCGACGGTATCAAGTCGCTGTTGCCGCGCGTCGAGGAAAGCCTGCCGGCAAGCCTCGATCTGCACGCGGTCGGCGACCAGTCGATCTTCGTCAAGGCGGCGGTAGTCGGCGTCATTCGCGAAGCCGCCCTCGCGGCGGCGCTGGTCGGCGTCATGATCCTCTTGTTCCTCGGCAGTTGGCGCTCGACCGTCATCATCCTGATCGAGATTCCGCTCGCTATCCTGTTCTCGCTGACGCTGCTGTCGTGGATCGGAGAGACCATCAACGTGATGACTCTGGGCGGCCTCGCACTCGCCGTCGGCATCCTGGTGGACGACGGCACCGTCACCATCGAGAACATCAACTACCACCTCGAACAGGGCAAGGAGATCGAAACCTCCATCCTCGACGGCGCACAGCAGATCGTCATTCCAGCCTTCGTGACGCTGCTTTGTCTGTGCATCGTGTTCGTGCCGATGTTCCAGCTCGGCGGCGTCGCCGGCTATCTGTTCCGGCCGCTGGCGGAGGCCGTCGTGTTCGCGCTGGTCGGCTCCTTCATCCTTTCGCGCACGCTGGTGCCGACGATGGCGAATTATCTCATGCGCGGACAGCATCATGCTTCGCACGACCCATCACACCCCCCTGCCCGCACCCGCAACCCGCTCAAGCGGCTGCAACAGGGCTTCGAGGAGCGCTTTAGCCGATTTCGCGACCGCTATCGCGCGCTCCTGGTGCTGACGCTGCGCCGCCCCAAGACCTTTATCGTAGGCTTCCTTGCCTGTGTGGCGGTCTCGTTCGCGCTTTGGCCGTTCCTCGGCGAGAATTTCTTTCCCGAGGTCGATTCCGGACAGATCCTGATGCATGTCCGCGCCCAGCCGGGCACCCGCATCGAGGAGACCGCCCGCCTGTTCGACCTCATCGAGCAGACCGTGCGACGGACCATCCCGCCCGACCAGCTCGACAATATCGTCGACAATATCGGCCTGCCGTTCTCCGGCATCAACATGGCCTATCAGAACACCGGCACCATCGGCCCCGAGGACGGCGACGCCCTGATCAGCCTCAAGCAGGATCACGGCCCGACGGCGGCTTACATCAAGCAGCTGCGTACCATCCTGCCGCAACAATTCCCCGGCGCGACGTTCTCGTTCCTGCCGGCCGACATCGTGTCGCAGATCCTCAATTTCGGCTTGCCGGCGCCGATCGACGTCCAGGTCATCGGCCGCGACCAGAAGGCCAACTACGCCTACGCCACCGACCTGCTGAAACGGGTCCGCATGGTTCCCGGCATCGCCGACCTGCGCATCCAGCAGGTCTTCAACTATCCGCAGATCAACGTGAACGTGGACCGCACGCTGGCCGGCGAGGTCGGACTGTCGCAGCGCGACATCGCCAACAGCCTCCTGATAACTCTGTCGGGCAGCGCGCAGGTTCACCCGAATTTCTGGCTGAACAACGAGAACGGCGTTTCCTACCCGATCGTCGCGCAGATGCCGCAATACCGGGTCGACACCATGTCGGACCTGATCAACGTGCCGATCGCATCTTCGGAAGCGAACCCGATGCAATATCTCGGCGGGCTCGCCCAGATCACGCCGGGCCCGAGCGCGGGCGTCGTCTCGCATTACAACGTGCAGCCGGTCGTCGACATCTACGGCGCGGTTCAGGGACGCGACCTCGGCGCGCTCTCCGGCGACATCGAGCGCATCCTGCAGGCGACCCAGAAAGACGTCCCGCACGGTTCGTACGTCGTGTTGCGCGGACAGGTTCGCACCATGACCAGCGCCTACAGCCAGCTTTATTTCGGGCTCGCCGGCGCCATCTTGCTCATCTACCTGGTCATCGTCGTCAACTTCCAGTCGTGGCTCGACCCCTTCATCATCATCACGGCGTTGCCTGGCGCGCTCGCCGGGATCGTCTGGATGCTGTTCGTGACGGGGACGACGCTGTCGGTGCCGGCACTGACCGGCGCCATCATGTGCATGGGCATCGCCACCGCCAACAGCATCCTGCTGGTAAGCTTCGCGCGCGAAGGCTTGGCCCAGGGACTGGATTCCGCCGGTGCCGCGCTCGAAGCCGGTTTCACACGGTTTCGCCCGGTGCTGATGACGGCGCTGGCGATGATCATCGGCATGCTGCCGATGGCGTTCGCGCTCGGCGAGGGAGGCGAGCAGAACGCCCCGCTCGGCCGCGCCGTGATCGGCGGCCTGCTCGTTGCGACCGTCGCGACGCTGTTTTTCGTGCCGACCGTCTTCAGCTTGCTGCATTCCAGGCGCAATGCGCCTAACCTCGCGCGCGACGACGCCCAACCCGAACCCGCCGCCTGACCGGAGATATTGATGGCCTCGGAAGACCACAGGCAGCAAGACGCCGCGACCGCCGCCGCCGACCGCGAAATATCGCCAGGATCGGGTTTGTCGCCGCGGCGGTTGCGATCGTCGTCGCCGCGATCGGCATCCTGCAACGCCGAAGCCACGAGGCCGAGGTCAAGCAATGGACGCAGGAGCAGGCGATACCGACCGTCGCGGTGATTTCTCCCCGAGCGGGCGCCGCGGCCCAGCGCCTCGTGCTCCCGGGCACCGTCCAAGCCTGGTATGAGGCTCCCATTTTCGCCCGCGTGCCGGGATACTTGAAGGAGTGGTACTTCGACTATGGCGCCCACGTGAAAAAGGGCGACATTCTTGCCGTCATCGAAACCCCGGACCTCGACGCGCAACTGGCGGGGGCGCAAGCCAAGCTGAATTCCGCCCGCGCTCAGGTGAAGGTCAGGGAATCGGAAAAGCAATTCGCGGAAACGACCTATCAGCGCTGGCGGGATTCGCCCAAGGGCGTCGTCTCCGTGCAGGAGCAGGAAAGCAAGCAGGCCGACTTCAACAGCGCCGTCGCCCGGCTCAACTCCGCGACCGCCGAGGTCGCCGTCGACCAAGGCGACGTCGATCGGCTGCAGGCCATGGCAAGCTTCAAGAACATCACCGCGCCATTCGACGGCGTCGTGACCGCGCGTGAAACCGACATCGGCGCCCTGATCAACGCCGGCAGCGGAACCGGCGGCGGCAACGGGCCCGAACTGTTCCGCGTCGCCGACATTCACAAGATGCGCGTTTACGTTCAGGTGCCGCAGCAATTGTCGGCGGCCATTGAAATCGGACTCGCCGCCGAAATTCATCTGCCGCAATACCCCGACAAAGTATACAAGGCTGCCGTCGCCACCACGTCGAGCGCAATCAATACCAGCGCCAGGACCCTGCTCGTCGAGCTTCACGCCGACAATCCGGACGGCCAATTGCAGCCCGGCGCCTACGCGCAAATCGATTTTGAATTGCCGAGCAACCCCAACGTCGTGCGCATCCCGACCAGCGCGCTGGTGTTCCGCGAGCGCGGCATGGAAGTCGCCCTGATCGGCCCGGACAATAAAATCGAGCTCAAGCCGATCACGATCGGGCGCAACCTCGGCACCGAGGTCGAGGTGGTCAAAGGCCTGACCCTGGAGGATCGGCTGGTGAACAGTCCGCCGGATTCACTTTCCACGGGCGACACCGTACGCATTGCCGGCCAACCGGCTAACGGCAGCGCAGGGGTCGGACAACCGGGTAACAGTGGCGAGACGACTACGGCAGGGACTTCGGAATTGCAGGCCGCATTAAGCGCGGGCAATCGAGGGAAGAAAAAAGCGGCTGGCGACCAGACTGAATTTAGGTGTCTTTTGGTGGCGTCGAGGGATTTGCTGGTCTACGTCGATCAAACCGAAAGCTGGCAGAATTCAATGCGCTCCTGTTGGCGGGGCGTGGTCGACGTCAAACGCGAGACGGCGTGCGGCACTTGGAGCTGGCGGGGCGGGAGCGCGTACGCGCACAACGACCCGTAAGGCTGACCGTCACCCAAATAAAGACACTGAGAGACCAGGGTGACGTCCAAGGGCCAGTATTGAGAGATTTTTGTTCGCGAGCGAAGGGTTCAGGGAGGGGATCGAATGAACTCGTTGCCTGAGGAATCGATGGAGGGCGGGTGCACCTGCCGCCAGGTCCGCTATCGAGTGACCGGAACACCGCTCATCGTTCACGCCTGCCATTGCCGCTGGTGCCAACGTGAAACTGGTACGGCCCACGCGCTCAACGCGCTTTATGAGGCAGATCGGGTCGTGCACACCGCCGGCGAGCCGGAAATCATCAAAACGCCGTCAGCAAGCGGAAGGGGCCAGAAGATCGCGCGTTGCCCTACCTGCAAGGTCGCCATCTGGAGCAATTACCGCAGGCGGGACCCGCCGTCCGCTTCGTGCGGGTCGGCACCTTGGGTGAGCCCTATCGATGCCCTCCCGACATCCACATCCACACATCGTCGAAGCAGTCCTGGGTTTTATTGCCGTCAGGCGCAAAGGTTGTGCCGGAACTCTATGACGTCGCCGCCGTCTGGCCGGCGGCGAGCTTAGAGCGGCGCCGAATTATGCGGGCGCGCGCGGCGGGACCCGCATGATTTTCGGGAGCGCGCACTCAGTGTTGATCGTTCAACGGCCGTCCCTGCTCCATCAAACCGGCGAGGAGCTTGGCGAGGGATTCCCAGTTTTAACGGGATGACCGATTTGAACCTGACGATTGGCGTCATAGGCAGCGTCGTTTAGTATGAGATAGGCCGCGTCTCCGTGAAAGACGGCAATGATTCTGCCCGCACCCCGGCCGATTTTCATGCGCGGGTGACTTTCGCCAAGTGGTTGAAATGGCGCTGCGCCAACGCAGTATGGCCGCGGCCACGCGCTGAAGGTTCCGCACGGCAAGCGGTCGTGTTTGTAGATTACCCATTGTATTCTGAAATTTGCATATAGCCTTGGCACAAAGGGAGGAACGATGATCAGTCGTCGCGCGATGGTTGCCGGCGGAGTGAAGGCAGGTCAGCCAAGCAATCTGCCGAGCCGACAGCCTATCCCGTCGCTCCACATCGGTTTACTCTTCGGAATTCTTCAACACAATCTGCCCATAACGGACCTCGGGAATGTTATTATTCGTCAGATAATTTTCTCGGCGTCACGCAACGACTAAATCATCGACGTGCGCATCACGTAATTGCGGTGCCGCTCCGGGTCGGCGGCGGTTTGCCACAAGTCGTCGTAGTAAGCGTGCCGGGCCTCAGGATCGCGAGCGTTGAGAATAGCGCGGTTGCGCAACGTCGTTTGCTGGACCACGTCGAGCGCGACCTGGCGTCGTTGTCGGCTATACCGCTCGAGCAATTTGAGTGGCGCGCCGCGTACGACTTCAGTCAGCTTCTGGCTGAGATTAAACGCGTCATGGATGCCGCCATTAAGCCCCATCCCGCCCAATGGATTGTTGACGTGGGCGGCATCGCCCGCGATCAACATCCGACCCTGCACGTAGCTGGATGCCACGCGCTCGTGAACGCGATATCCGGTGCGATGGACGATGTCGAAATTCTTCTCGTGCGGCAGCGCGCCCTGCAACAATCCCCGGGCGCGTTCGAGTGACGTGACATCCTCGTCGGTCAACGCCGCGTCGACAGGAAAGAGCGCCCGCCAGGCCCGCGGCGTCTGAATCAAGACGAACCACTGATCGGGATCCGAAATATAAGCAATGTTAGCGATGTCGGGCATCGCCCGCCGAAAATCGAATGTCGTGGAGATCGTCAGAAAAATCTCGGGGATGGTAAAGCCGTCGAAA
Source organism: uncultured Alphaproteobacteria bacterium (assembly GCA_963850245.1). Taxonomy (GTDB): domain Bacteria; phylum Pseudomonadota; class Alphaproteobacteria; order Rhizobiales; family Xanthobacteraceae; genus BOG-931. The sequence goes on from CAWKLA010000016.1 coordinate 278,050, forward strand.
CCGATGCCCATCGCCTTGCGGACGACGCTGCTGATGCCGTCAGCGCCGACCAGAAACGAACCGCTGAGCGTTTCGATGCCGCCGCTACCGTTTTTCAGATCGACCTCGACGCCGATGGAATTCTGTCGGGCAGCAATGGCCTCCGACGAAAAACGCAGTGTCGCGAGCGGATTCGTCTTCAGTGCCGCGTACAAAAGCTCGCCGAGACGCCACTGCTCGCATTGCAGGCGGTATGGATGATGGGTGTCGGACTTAAGGTACGAAAGCTCGAACTCGGCAACGACGCCTTCCTTACGATCGCGGAACTGCCACGTCGGACAGATCAAGCCCTGCTCGATCATGGTGTCGACGACGCCAAACCGTTCGAGCATGTCGAGCGTCGGCGGATGGAACGTCGAAGCGCGCAGATCGTGCGGCAGTTCTTTGCTGGCCTCGACGAGCACGACTGGAATGCCTTGCTCGACCAGAAGCGATGCGGTCACAAGCCCGACGGGCCCCGCCCCGACTATAATGACCGTGTCGCTCGCTGTGCTGCTCATGTCTCAACTGGATGTGACGCGGCGGATTTATTAAACGTTCCGCGGGCGCCGTTGGTGCCGGCGCATCACCGCCTAATTGGTTTCGATCGGTTGCCAGGTCGCCTCGATCGGGCGGGTTGAATTGATGTGCGCAGCCATGCAGGCGCCGGCCCAGCGCGGGTTGTGATTGCGAAACGCTTCGATCAATTCGCGGTGCTGGTCATTGGAGCGACCGATGGCGACCGGCGCCTTCCAGACATAGTGTTTGAGGAGCGGCAACGGTATCGAAACCGCCGACGCCACCGCTGCCGCGAGTTGCCGCGAACCAGCCTCCTCGACAACAAGCTTGTGAAATGCGTTGTTCAAGATGAGGAACTGCGTCAGCGTTTCGTGCGAAACCGTCCGCCCAAGCGCCTCGATGTCGTCGCAGATGCTTTCTAGTCTCTCGATTGCGGCGTCGCTGATGCGAACCGCCGCCTTTTCAGCGGCGAAGCCCTCCAGCCTCACCCTGATTTCGAATATTGCGTCAGCCTCGAGGGGATCGAACTCCGCGACACGGCTGCGGCCGTTCGCGCCCGTGACAATCAACCCCTCGCCGGCGAGGCGGCGCAACGCTTCGCGCACCGGGGTTCGGCTGGTTGTCGTTAGAGACGCCAGTTGCTCTTCGCCGAGATGTTCGCCGGGCTTCAAAGCGCCGTCGAGAATGAGGCGCCGAATATCGTCGTAAGCGCGATCAGCGAGGCGCGCGCCGCCGCCTTCGGTTTTGCGATCGTCGAGGATATCGAGATCCTTGAGCATCTTCGGTTTTGCGATCGTCGAGGATATCGAGATCCTTGAGCATCAGATCGCCCTAACTGTATACAGATCAAAGCCGCTCTGGCCTAGTTAGACGTCCGGCCGCAATCTTGCAAGATCTTTTGTATACAGGATAAGTTGAGGCTGCTAACTTTCAGGCGCTCGGCAGACCGAGGACCCGACCCTCATGGAATACGATTTTGTCCCTCTGCCCCAGCGCAAGCCGCTTCGCTGGCCGAACGGCAAACGTCTCGCGGTCATCCTGACCACGAACTTGGAATATTGGGACGCGACCAAGGACTCGCCGAAGCCGTCTTATCCTGGCGGCCCCGGCATCGTCGGCGGCGATCTGCCGGCCAATGTGTACGACAATCCGAACTACACTTGGCGCGAATACGGTCAACGTGTCGGGGTGTGGCGGATGTTCGGCGTCTTTGACGACGAGCGAGTGCCGTCGAGTTGCACCATGAACGCCAAGATGGGCCTGGAGCGCCGCGCTGTCGTCGACGCTGTCCTCCAACGCGGATGGGAGATCATCCCGCACAATTACGTTCAGACCGAGTTATTGACCGACTACATGTTCGATGAAGACAAGGAACGAAGCATCGTTCGCGAGACGCTGCGCGTTTATAAAGACGTGTGCCGGAAGCCAGCGAAGGGTTGGCTGTCGAGCTCGCTGCGCTGCACGCTCAACACCATCGATATCCTGGCCGATGAAGGCCTGATCTTCACCACCGATCTTCTTAACGACGATCAGCCATATCTGGTCCGAACGCGGTCGGGGAAACCGATGGTGTCGATTTCGTACACCTCGGAAGTCAACGACTTCACCGTGTTCATGCGCCAGGGTATGGACGTCGACGGCGCGTTGACGGTATTCAAAGAGCAATTTGACTGGCTGTACCGCGAAAGCGCCGCAAGCGGCCGCTTCATGAATATCGGCTTGCATCCGCACGTCATCGGTCAGCCGTTTCGCATCCGCGCGCTGCGCGATTTCATCCGTTACGCCAAGCAATTCGACGGCGTCTGGTTTGCCACCCGCGAGGAAATCGCGGAGTGGTATTTGCAAAACCACCAAACCCACATCGCCTAGCGACAGGCAATCGGCCGATCCGCAAAACGAGAGAAACAGGCATGACTGATGTTCTCGGCTGGCGATGCAAGTTCGGCGTCATTGGACCTTCGACCAACACCGTCGTGCAGCCTGACTTCGACGACATGCGGCCGGTGGGCGTGACCAACCACTACCGCGGTATCTTTACGCCAAACGCCGACGCGGTCAGCAACGAGAGCTTCAGGGCTGCGACCGAGGTGATCGCGGGAAACGTGATCGATGCCGTGCGCAACGTCATGACCTGCAGCCCGTACTATCTGGTAATGGGCATGTCGGCGGTCACGTTCATCAACGGAGAAAAAGGCGCAAATACATTTCAGCGGCAAGTCGAGGAAACCGCTGGCGTCAAACTCAGCATCGGCAGCCATTCTAGCACAGCCGCGCTGCGGCGCTACGGCCGCGTCAACCGCATCGCTGTGCTGTCGCCGTACTGGCCGGTGATGAATACCGAAGTCATCCGCTATTTTACCGACATGGGCTTCAGCGTCGTCCGCGACGTCTGCCTGCAATGCAAATCCTGGACGCAGATTGCCGAGGTGACGACCGACACGTTGCGCAACGTGTTGCGCGAGCTCGACGGCGACGACGTCGACGCCATCGTTCAGGTCGGAACCAATCTGTCGATGGTGCGGCTCGCCGCCGCGGCGGAAATGTGGCTCGGCAAGCCCGTCATCGCCATCAACACAGCCACTTATTGGCACGCGTTGCGCGCCAACGGCATCGAGGACCGCATGGAAGGATTTGGCCGACTTCTTGCAGAGTTCTAGGCTACCGACGCGGGGCCCGATGTCCGTAAGAGCTCAAACCACCGTAAATCGGATCGTCGATATCGATCCCTTTGCGCTACGCGCTGACTTTTTGTTTCCGGACATGACGCTGGACGATCTCAAATTGGCCGCGGCGGCCTTATCTGGCAACGAGGTGGATTTCGCGGCCGGCAATGTGCTCCTCGCCATCCAAAGTCACGTCATTCGGATCGCCGGCAAGACGATCCTGGTCGACACCTGCGTCGGCGAACACAAATCGCGACCGGCGCGGCCGGAGTGGAATGAACGCGCCGACACGCGATATCTCGCCAATCTCGCGGCTGCCGGATACCAACCTGAGCAAATTGATTTCGTCATGTGCACCCACCTGCATGCCGACCATGTTGGCTGGAATACGCGGCTGGAGTCCGGGCGCTGGGTGCCGACCTTTCCGCGCGCGCGCTATCTCATGAGCCGGCGCGAGATTGACCAGCGATCGCGGGAAGCCGCGAAATCTTCGGCGGCCAATCACGGCAGCTTCCAGGATAGCGTGGCGCCACTGTTGGACTCCGACCTCGTCGAGGTCAAGAAGCCCGGCGACACGATTGTCGACGGCACCCTTATCGTCGATTTGGCCGGTCACTCCCCGGGACAAATCGGATTGGAGATCATCGCGGGCGGACAGACGCCCCTGCTCTTTTGTGGGGACGCCATCCATAGCCCGCTGCAGGTTTTGTTTCCGCAACTTTCCAGCCGATTTTGTTTCGACGCCGGGCAGGCGGTCACGACGCGGCGCCGGCTGCTCGAACGCGCGGTCGGCGATGACGTCGCGCTGAATTCCGGGACATCTCCGCGGCCAAACGATGCGTGTCGTCGAGCGCAGCGGACGCTTTCATCCAGTCGTCGACGCTTGATATGAGTAATCCTTTCCAGCCGGGTCGCGCGTGGGAGTTGAAGCGGCCATGACGGCCGGCATCAAAAATCGGCTTTTGCGGGCTCCGGCCACGTACCTGCTCGTCATCGCGCTCATTGCGATGGGTGCAGCCGGCGCGTCGCTGAGCGGACAGGCGATCATGCGTCAGGTCGTTTCCGGCCTGATGCTCGGGGCGATTTACATGATGGTCGCGGTCGCTTTCACGCTGACCATCGGCGTCCTAAATTTTCTCAATTTCACGATCCCAACGCTGTTCATGCTCACCGGTATGGTGGCGTGGGGATTATTGGCGAAAGGCTACGTCAGTTTTGCCGGTAGCTGGGCGTGGCTCGCGGCGCTTGCCGCCGGCATCGCCGTCGCCGTCGTCGCGTCGCTGCTCGTCGAACGCTTTACTTTTCGCTACCTCAAAGTCAAGTACGGCGACGCCACCGAGCACGCGATACCGCTCGTCTCGTCGCTGGGCTTTCTGCTGATCTTCGAGCACCTCGTGCTGATTACGCTCGGCTCGGAGTCGCACCGGTTTGCAGTGCCGTTCAAGGCCGACTTTCATATCGGCAACCTGGTACTCAGCGTGCCCCAGCTCATGAGCAGCGTCTTCGCCGTCGCCGCCGTAGCCGCCTTGAGTTTCGTGCTGAAGCGAACCAGCACCGGGCGCGCATTGCGCACCATCGCCGACAACGCCGATACGGCGCTGTTGCTTGGCGTCGAGACCAAAAAGCTCGTGCCCGTTGTCTTTATCCTCACCGGCGTGCTGGCCGGCCTCGCCGGCGCGCTTTTCACAATCAATTACCGGGAAGTCTCGCCGTTCATGGGCGACAACGTCGGCACCAAGGCGATTGCGGCGATGGTGCTTGGCGGATTGGGCTCGATCTGGGGATCGATCATCGGCGCATTGATTATTGGCGTGATGGAGACGCTTTCGACCTATTTCTTCGGCGGCAATTCCGTGCAGATGATCGTTTGGGGCGCGCTGCTGGCCATCATGATCTTGCGTCCGCAAGGTCTCCTCGGCGCCGCCGTTGCCGCGAAGTCGAGGCTGTGATGCTGCCACGTCCCGACCGGTCGCAAACACAGAGATGGCGGTCATGAGCGGGTATACCGCCGGCATCTTTGCCATCTTTTGCATCAATCTCATTTTTGCCTACGGCATCTACGTGCCGGCGGCGTCGGGTCAGATAAACCTTGGCGGCGCAGGATTTCAGGCCATCGGCGCCTACAGCGCCGGCTGGCTGTCGAGCGTCGGCGGACAACCGATGTGGATTTCGATACCCACGGCGACCCTTCTGGCCGGACTCGTCGGCTTCCTGATTGCATTTCCGGTGCTACGGACCCGCGGCGTCTACATGGTGCTGGCGACATTCGCCTTCGGCGAGGCGACCGCGGGCTTTCTGCTGTGGACGCAATTCTTCGGCGGCGCGATTGGCATGGTCGTGCCGGCGCATATCGAGCTCTCGGTAATTGCCGCAAGCGCCGTGGGCGCTGCCGTATTCGTTTTCTATCTGATGGCGACCCGCTTCGGCATTGTCTCGCGTTCGATCAACGATGACGAGGCGGTGGCGGTGCTGATGGGAGTGAACGTGCGCGCCGTGCAAGTCGCCGCGTTTACCATCGGCGGGGCGTTGGTGGGGCTCTCGGGTGCCCTCTATGCTCATAATTTCAGTTTCGTCGAAGCGCAGTATTTCAACTCGTTCCTATCGATGTACGTCCTGCTCTACGTGCTGTTCGGCGGCGTGCAGACGCCATGGGGGCCGCTGGTTGGCACGCTGATCTTTACGTTGCTGCCTGAGTTCATGCGCATCGGCGGCTCGTGGCGGTACGTGGTGTTCGGCGCTGCCATCGTGCTGATGATGGCGTTGCGGCCGCAGGGGCTGATCACACGCACGCTGGTCGTCAAACTATCGCTGCATCGCCTGCTCGTCGGGCGCCGAGCGGACAAGGCTAGCGCATGACCGCGGCGAGCGCACTGACGCTGCAAACCGTCACCAAGCATTTCGGCGGCATCACCGTCGTCGATGGCGTTAGCTTCGATGTTCCGGTCGGCGGCCGCACCGCGTTGATCGGCCCGAACGGCGCCGGCAAAACCACGGTATTCAACCTTATCTCCGGCGTGTTTCCGATCGACTCCGGCTCGATCCTGCTGGACGGCGCGCCGATCGAAAACATCGCCCCACGCGAGCGCGTGCGGCTGGGCCTGGCCCGATCCTTCCAGAATATCCGCCTGATGCCGCACCTATCCGTCATTGAAAACGTCATGCTGGGGCAGAACGTGCAGGTGTCCGGCCTCGCGGCGCGGCTCAGCCCCATTTCCTGGCAGCGGCGAAACCAGTGGCGCGAACTTGCGCTTGAAAGCCTCAGCAACGCCGGCATCGACGTCGATCCCGATGCCGATGTCTCGACACTGTCCTATGGATTGCGCAAACGCATCGAAGTCGTTCGCGCGCTGATGTGCCGCCCGAAGCTGTTGATGCTAGACGAGCCGGTCGCCGGACTTAATCCACGTGAGACCAGGGATTTAGCGGCGTTCCTGAAATCCATAGCGCGCTACGTGCCGACGATGCTGGTGGTCGAACACGATATGTCGTTCGTGCGCGATCTGTGCGACCGCACGATCGTGCTGAACTTTGGCCGCGTCATCTATGACGGGGCGACGCACGGCGTCAGCGATGATGAGGATGTGCGGACCGCCTATCTCGGACGCCGGCGAACGAAAGGAGCTCCCTCTGCTGCTTGAGGTCAAAGAGCTCAACATCCACTATGGTCGCGTTCACGCGGTCAAGGATGTCTCGCTGACGGTCGCGGAAGGCGAACTCGTCACCGTGCTCGGCGCCAACGGCGCCGGCAAGAGCTCGCTGCTTCGCGGTTTACAGGGCATGGTGCCGTCGGCGGGCGGCGTCGCGTTCGACGGCGAAGACATCCGCGGCTTGTCGGCGCCGCAGCGGCTTCGCCGGCATCTGGCGTTGGTGCCGGAAGGACGGCAGATCGTCCATACTCTGTCGGTGCACGAGAATTTGCAGATGGGCGCTTATTGCCGCGCCGACGCGCGCGTTAACCACGACATCGATGCGATCTATGCGCGCTTCCCGAACCTCGCGGCGCGACGGAAGATGCCGGCCTCGCAACTGTCCGGCGGGGAACAGCAGATGCTGGCAATTGGCCGAGCCCTGTTGGCACAGCCCAAGCTGATGATGCTCGACGAGCCCTCGCTTGGCCTTTCGCCGTTGGCGGTCGAAAAGCTTTTCGAACTTATCGTTAATCTGTGCAAGACTGGGCTGGCGATTTTGCTGGTCGAACAAAACACGCAAGTGGCGCTTGAGGTCGCGGCGCGCGGGCTGGTGATGGAGCTGGGCCGCGTCGTGATCGAGGGGCCGACCGACACGCTGCGCAACAACGAACAACTCGCCCAGGCCTATCTCGGGCATGCTTAAAATCACCGACCGCCAACGAGTAGGGGAAGTAACATGATCACGTTTCGGCTAGCGCCTACCGCCGTATTGCTGGCGGCGACGCTCACGTTACCGGCATTGTCGGCGCGCGCCGACGACATCGTCATCGGCCTGAACATGGTGAAGTCGGGCGCGTTGAAAGACGTCGGCGAAGCGACCGAGACGTCAGTCGATATCGCGGTCGCGGAGATCAACGCCAAAGGCGGCATCGGAGGCAAGAAAATCAAGCTCGTGAAATACGATACCGGCAGCGATCCCAAACAGGCCGCGACCGCCACGCAGACGTTCGCCGAGGACGATCACGCGCTTGCTATCATCGGGCCGTTTTCTTCAGGCGAGGCCGCGGTCGGCTTCCCGGTCGGCGAGCAACTCGGCATCGTCGAGATCTCGAACTCGTCGTCGCAACCGGGCCTGACCGCGAACTACAGTTACGCGTGGCGGTTCGTCTCCGACGAAGGCAAGCAGTTCACCCGGCTGTTAAAGACCTTGAAGAAGAAATCGATTCAGGCCCAAAAAGCCGCCATTCTCTACGTCTCCGACGAGCGGGTGTCGAACATCTCCGGCACCAAATTCTATCCGGCAATTCTCAAAGCCAACGGCATCGCGTTCGGCAACCCGATCGCGTTCCAATACAACACATTCGACGTCTCGCCGCAGGTGTCGCAGGCGCTGGAGGATAAGCCTGACATCATTGCGCTGGCGGGCACGCCGGACAGCGCCGGTAAGGTGATCAAAGAGCTGCGGCGCCAGGGCTTTCAGGGCCGCGTCATCGGATCGCAGATTTTTGCCGATCCGAACTCGATCAGCCTGTTCGGGCGCGACGCCGACGGCATGTTGATCGTCGCCGGGTTCTGGTGGGACCGGACCGACGCCACCCGCGCGTTTACAAAAAAATACGCCGAGGAAAATGCCAAGCGCGGTCTGACCTCGAAAACGATACCGCATCATACCGACGCCAACGCCTACGACATCGTCTATTTGCTCAAGCAGGTGATGGAGCAGCTCGGCGTCACCGGCGCGCCGGACAAGCTCGCGCAGGAGCGGACCGCGATCCGCGACGCGTTGAAGACAGTTCGCTTCAGCGGCGTGACCGGCGACAATACTTGCTTCGACCCGCAGCGTGATGCCGAACTGCCCGGCTTTGTCATCGAAATCCGCGACTTAAAATGGAATCTCTTCGATTCCTGGCCGGCGGACTCGTGTCCATAATCGTGCCCCCATCATCCGCAAATAACGTCGCGTTTTTTGGTGCACTTTGGTCGAAAGTGGCACGTCATTTAATGCGACGCAACGATATGTCTGGAGTTGAGGTCAAAGCGGACTCGAAAGCGATGACCGCATTTGGTTGAAAATGACCCACAGCGTCACTTCACCGCAAGTAATTGGGGCGTTGCGAAAGGTTTATTCGATCACATCGTCGGCAAGCGTGAGGAGCTGCGGCGGCGCAGTTGATGGATCGTCGCCGTACGGCGTCCCGGCTCAAGGGTCAAGGGCATGAGTTCGTCGAGTAAGTCGTGACACAGCGCGTGCCAGCGGCGCGAGCCGACAAAATGACCGTCGAGATAAATGTCGTAGCGCGTGATGCCAATGACTGCGCCGTCTGGAGTGCGGTCGAACACAGGATCGAGGCGGTATCGGGTCATAGCACCCTCTAGGTTCGTCTACGGCGGGGTCATCCGACCGGCCACAGGAACGGCCCGGCGCAACGGAGCGGGATCGGTACGCTAGCTCTCCGAGTTCGCGTTGCTAATCTTCGGGAGTCGCATCGTAGACGCGCTGCCGAGTTTGGCTTTACGCGGGGCTTGATATTTCCTTACGATCAGCTTGATTTTGCCGCTCAGGCATTTGGGCTAGGGTGCGCACGCACAGCGCGATCCCGCTCCGGCAGGGGCAGAAATGCTTTATTTATTTGAAGATTTTGTACTCGACCCGGATCGCCGTGAGCTACGCCGCGGCGGCGAGGTGATCGCCGTGCAGCCGCAGGTTTTTGACTTACTGGAATACCTCATTACCAATCGCGACCGCGTCGTCAGTAAGGACGATATTCTCCAAGCAGTCTGGGGCGGGCGGGTCGTGTCGGAATCTGCGCTTACCACCCGCATCAATGCGGCGCGGACCGCGGTCAGCGACGATGGCGACCAACAGCGGCTGATCCGCACGCTGCCACGCAAAGGCATCCGCTTTGTTGGGATGGTGCAAGGACGGGCGAGGCTTGCAGATGAGGCCGCTGCGGCTCCGCGCGTCGTTGACGCGGAAAGGTCAGACCGGACAACAGCACACTGCGATCAAGCAGCGCCGGCGGAGCGCCGCCAGCTCACCATCGCATCTTGCGAGCTGCTGCTCGAGGCGGTGGCCGCCACGATGGACCCGGAGGATTTAAGCGAGACTACCGAAGACTACCACCAATGCGTTGCTGATTCCGCACGCCGCCACAACGGTCTCGTGGCCCACCTGTATGGCAACACGGCCGTGATTTATTTTGGCTATCCTCAGGCGCACGAGGACGATCCTGAGCGTGCGGTTCGGGCGGCACTTGAATTGGTTGCGGCGGTAGCTGCGCTGACGGGCCGCACACCCCTTCGAGCGCGCGTCGGGGTTGCCACCGGCCTTGTGATCGTCGGCGACAAAGCCGAAGCAGGAGGCACGACGCAGGGCAGCATCGTTGGCGAAACCCCGAGCCTCGCCGCGCGTCTCCAAACTATCGCCGAGCCTGACACCGTGGTTATCGCCGAGAGCACGCGAAAGCTTCTCGGCAATTTGTTTGAACTCGATGAGCTTGGGACGAAAGACCTCAAGGGACTTGTAACCCAGGTGCGCGCCTGGGCGGCTTTGCGACCAAGTTCGGCGGAGAGCCGTTTTGAAGCGTTGCACGGGACGGGCCTGACAGCCTTGGTTGGCCGAGAGGAAGAACTCGATTTATTACTGCGGCGCTGGGCGAAGGCAAAAACTGGTGAAGGCCAAGTAGTATTGCTTTCCGGCGAAGCAGGTATTGGCAAGTCGCGTCTCACGGCGGCGCTGTTGGAACGCCTAGCGACCGAGCCTCATACACGCTTGCGTACCTTCTGCTCGCCACAACACACCGACATCGCATTTTACCCAATCATCAGTCAAATGGAACGTGCTGCGAGCTTGGCGCACGATGACACTCCGCAAGCGAAGCTCGATAAGCTCGATGCGCTGTTGGCGCAAAGTTCGACCTCGGCTCAAGATGCGGCACTCATTGCGGAGATATTGTCCCTGCCCAACGATGGGCGTTATCCGGCACTCGAACTAACTCCCCAACAGCGCAGGCAAAGAACACTCGAAGCGCTGGTCTTACAAGTCGCGACCTTATCGCGGCAAAACGCCGTACTGGTGATCCTCGAAGATGCGCAGTGGGCCGACCCCACGACCCTCGAACTATTTGATCATGTCGTCAACCGCATACCAAGTCTCCGCGTACTGCTCATCGTGACGTTCCGGCCGGAGTTTGAGCCGCAGTGGATCGGACGGCCGCATGTGGCTGCCCTTATCCTCAATCGACTGGCGGAGCGCGAAGCAGGCGCAATGATTGACGGCCTCGTAGACAGCAAGCTTCTTCCAACAAATATCCGGCTGGACATTATCGAGCGCACCGACGGCATCCCGCTGTTCATCGAGGAGATGACGAAGGCCGTTTTGGAGGCGGAGAACGAGAGCGAGACGCGGCGGGCTGCGGCCGCTATTCCGTCCCCGACTCACGCGGTACCCGCGAGCCTGCACGCCTCACTGATGGCGCGGCTCGACCGGCTCGGCCCCGCAAAGGAAGTAGCGCAGATCGGCGCGGCAATCGGGAGGGAGTTCTCGCATGCCCTGTTGGCTGCGGTGACACGCAAGCCCGAATTGGAGCTAGGCGCGTCTCTTAACCGTCTCCTTGCGGCCGGTTTGCTATTCCGGCAGAGCGAGCCACCGTACACAAGCTACTTGTTCAAGCATGCGCTGGTGCAGGACGCGGCCTACGGTACCCTTTTACGCGAGCCAAGACGCGCGCTGCACGCCCGCATCGCTGACACCCTCGAAAGCCAATTCGGCGAAACGACCGAGGCTCGGCCGGAACTGCTGGCGCGTCAGTGCAGTGAGGCTGGTCTAATCGAGAAGGCGGCTGGGCTTTGGGGCAAAGCCGCACAAGGATCACTTGAGCGCTCCGCGTTGATTGAAGCGGCCGCGCAGTTTACGCGCGCCCTCGACCAAGTCGCGTCCTTACCTGAAACGCCCGCGCTGCGCCGCGAACAGATCAAGCTGCAGGTTGGGCTTGCGAACGCCTTGTATCATACCAAGGGGATGGCGGCAGCCGAAACAAAAGCTGCGTTTGATCAAGCCCGCGTAATGATTGAGCGAGTGGAACGATTAGGCGAGCATGTCGAAGACCCGCTCTTGCTGTACTCCGTTCTCTACGGCTTCTTCATGGTGAAGTTTATCAACTTCGACGGCGGTGCTGCCTGGGCTCTTGCGCGACAATTCCTCACACTCGCAGAGCAGCAAAGGGCGACGGCCCCTATCATGGTTGGACATCGGTTGCTGGGCAATACCTTGCTGGTGATGGGCGACGCTACCGACGCACGCTCTCATCTCGACCGCGCTTTGGCACTTTACGACCCGGCCGCGCATCGCCCGCTGGCAACGCGATTTGGCCACGATGTGGGAACGGCTACCCTGGCCTTTCGCCCATTGGCTCTGTGGTTGCTTGGGTATCCCGAGACAGCCTTGGTGGAAACCGACCGTGCGATCAACGCTGCGCGCGAGACAGACCACCTCCCAACACTTCTTATGGCGCTATCCGGCACTTTGATCACTCATATCTGCTGCAGGGATCACGTGGCAGCAACCGCGCACGCCGAGGAGTGCTTCAATTTGGCGCAGGAAAAAAAAGTACCGTTCATGATTGGCTTCACCGCCGCTCTGAGGGGTTGCGTGTTGGCCCAAACTGGCAAAGCATCTGATGCGATCCAAACAATAAGTGCTTGGATAATCGGGATGCGCGCAATGGGCGCAACGGTGTGGGGCACCTCGTTTCTATCACATCTGGCTTTGGCCTACGCGGAGCTTGGACAGTTCGATGACGCTGGGCGTTACATCGACGATGCCATCAGCACAATCGAAACTACTAAGGAAAGATGGTTCGAGGCCGAGACCAATCGCATTGCGGGTGAAATCGCGCTTAAGTCGCCCGCGTCGGACGCGAAGAAAGCGGAAGCGTACTTCGAGCGTGCGCTCGCAGTTGCGCGTCGGCAGCAAGCCAAGTCCTGGGAACTGCGCGCCGCCATGAGCATGGCGCGGCTCTGGCGCGATCAGGGCAGGCGTGCCGAGGCCTGCGATCTTCTCGCTCCGGTCTACAGCTGGTTCACCGAGGGCTTCGACACGCTCGATCTGAAGGAGGCGAAGGCGCTGCTCGGCGAGTTGCACGGCTGACCGAACACCTCAAAACCAACCTGACTATGCTGCAGTGCATGAGGCAGAAACTGGCCCTTCGCGTCATTTAATGCGGCGCAGCGATATGTCCGGAGTTGAGGTCAAAGCGGACTTGAAAGCGGTGACCGTATTTGGTTGAAAATGACCCGGAGCGTCATTCGGCGAGCATCATTTGACGCGCTGCGAAACGCCCGACGTCAGACCATTCACTGGTGGTCAGGGCACGGCCATTCTATTGGCGGCCATTGAGCTTGTGACGCAACTGAATAGCACTAAGCCAGTCCTAGAATTTACCAGAGCGCTGGTTTGATCTGATACGATGCATTAACGCTGCGCCCAGGGAGGAGACATGGTTCAGCTTGTAGACAGCGACATCCAGACCCGCGAAGTGCTCGGCTGGAAGGGCGTCCACGTGCTTCACTTCATGGGGTCGTCGTGCTCGCAGAAGCTCCGCATCTTTCTCAACCTCAAAGGCATCGGTGGGAATCGCATATCGTTGACTTATCCGCCAACGAGAATTTCAAGCCTTGGTTTCTCGGCATCAATCCGCGCGGGCTGGTGCCGGTGCTGGTCCATGACGGCGCGGTGCACATCGAGAGCAACGACATCATCCAATACCTCGAAAAGACGTTTCCGACGCCGAAGCTCATTCCCGCCGGGCACGAGAACGAGGTCGCGGCGCTGCTCAAGCACGAGGACGATCTCCATCTCGACCTGCGCACTTTGAGCTTCCGCTTCGTGTTCGCGCCGCCCGGGCCGCCAAAGCCCGCCGAGGCGCTCGAGAGCTATGCGGCGAACGGCTCCGGCACCGTCGGGGCGCCAAGGATCGCGACAAGGAGATCCAGATCGAGTTCTGGGAGCGCGCCGCCCGGGAAGGCTTCACCGATGAGAGGGCCCGCGCCTCGGCGCAGAAATTCCGCACCGAATTCGAGGCGCTCGACAAGCGGCTGGCCCAGCATCCCTATCTGATGGGCGATAATGCTGAGCGTGCTCGACATCGCCTGGTTTATTTACGCGCACCGGCTTTCGCTCGCCGGCTATCCGTTTGCGCGGCTACATCCGCGGGTTGACGCTTTCGTCAAAAAGCTGCGCGCCAAGCCGGAATTCGGCAAGGAGGTCGCGACACCGCCAGAGTTCGATGCACGCCTCGCTGTCACACGTAAGGCGGAGACGGAGGCTGGCAAAACCCTGGAGATTGTGGCGGGCTTGTAAGAGCGCGCGTCTTCGCCGGCTTTAGTTGTCGCATGATGGCGAGTTAGGTCGCCCCCGCGGTCCCCGGCGGCAGCTATGGGGGGCACTTCGGTCGCGGCAGCCTGTAACTAGCGCGGCAGATTATGACCCTTATCGTCACTTTCCACGAGACTTCGGTGCGGTGCAGCACGGGCAGCTGCGCCCATCCCTACTTATGAATTTCTTGACGAGTTACTCGATCACCACGCCGGGGACGGCGAGCTGGGTTGCCACGCGGGCGTTCTTCAGCACCGAACCCTTTGGCCCATATTCAGACCGGCCAACGCCTTGAAGGCTGGCGTAACGACGAGAGCCAATCAGATAGCCAAGGATTTACGCCACGCACATCGCGCACGCGAAATCCCAATTGCCCGACGCAAAGTGTCGCCCGAGCTGAAATCTAAAGGCTCGGCCATTTTCGGACGCCGTTGGCTCAGCGGGCCGCAATGAAACGGTAGGCGCCAACTTCTGGGCTCGCCTAGCGCACCGCGACCGAGTGCGCGGCTGCGCGCAGGCCGTGATCCACTCGCTCTGGCTAGGGCCATGAAAAAATGTTTTATTGCTAGTTAATCCGGCCGCAGCCAGAATCGGCATACTCGGCAAATAGATCAACAAGGGGAGACGACCATGAAGGTAACGATGTTCCATTTCATGCCCTACCGAGATCTACCCGAGGATTTCCCTCCAGAAGGCCTCGCATCGTCTTGGGTTGACACGCCCTGGTGGGAGTACGGCGACGCCAACAAGGTGACCGACTATTACAACTGGGCGATCGACGAGTTGATGCTTGCAGCGAGGCTCGGGTTCGATGGCATCGGCACCAACGAGCACCACCAAAATCCGTACGGGTTTATGTGCAACCCCAATCTGTTCGGCGCCACCTTGGCCAAGATGACGCGCGATCAGGGATTGGACCACGTGGCACTTTTGCAGCTCGGCGCCACCATCTCGTCTACGCCGCCCATTCGCCTCGCCGAAGAATACGCGGTGCTCGACTGCATAAGCGGCGGCCGCTTGATTGCCGGCCTGCCAACCGGCCTCGGCAACGACGTCTCCGTCTGCAACGGTATAACGCCCATGGAGCACCGCGAGCGCTGGCGAGAAGGCATCGACCTAATGCTGAAAGCTTGGACTGCGAAGGAATTCTTCGCCTGGAACGGTAAATATTCGCAGTTGCCGAAGGTGAACCTTTGGCCGCGGCCGGTGCAGGATCCACATCCGCCGGTGTTGATACCGGGCGCGGCGAGCTCGTCGACTTGGGACTATTGCCATGACCATAATTTTCCATACGCGTATCTGAGCTATTTTGGCGGCAAATCGGCCCACAACGTCATGGATCGGTTCTGGGAGCGCGCTTCCGTCAAAGGCAAAGACGCCAATCCATACCGTGCCTCATTCCTGCAGCTTGTCGGAGTGGCCGAAACCGACCGCAAGGCGGAGGAGGAGTTCGGCAGGCACATCGAATACTTTTATCACAAACTCCTGCACCTGCCGACGTACTACATCTCCCCGCCCGGCAATGCCGACTACAAAAGCCTGCTGAACATCTTCATGTCTGGGCCCAACCTATTGCAAGTGAGCGATCTTTCGATCGATTTGAAGCCACTGAAAGCCAAGGACATGATCGAAAGAGAATTCGTCGTGATCGGTAGCCCCGCGACAGTCCGCGAGAAATTGGAGGCCATGTCCAAACGTCTGAACGTGGGCCATTTGATGGTGGCATTGCAATTCGGCTCCATGCCGCACGCCCAGACCAACAAGAACATCGAGTTGTTTGCCCGCGAGGTTCTCCCGCACCTGCAGAAGATGTGGGAGGACCAGAAGTGGGAGAACCATTGGTGGCCGAAGCGATTACGCGGACGGCCCGCCAAACAGCGAGAGATGGCCACGGCGTGAAGTGCATTGCTTCTGACGCCATTTCGATGCGCAGCCGCAGTGCGGGCGCGCACTCAGCCGCAACCCCTTTCAAACGATTGGATGTGAAACATGGCTACTGCGGGCGTGAAAACGATCCCAATACGTCACTGCAATTTCGAAGCAAAGGTGAAAACAGCCGGCAACGGTCCACCGCTCCTCTATCTGCACGCGGCGGGCGGGCCGATCTGGGACGATTTCGTCGAATGGCTCGCCGAGCGCTACACCGTGTACGCTCCGCATCATCCCGGGACCGGCGAAACAGTTCGCGAGTCGATCTACGCGGTCGAGAGCCTGTGGGACCTGGTTTTGATCTATGACGAAATCTTCGATGCGCTAAATCTGTCGTCAGTGCCAGTCATCGGCACGTCGTTTGGAGGCATGATGGCGTGTGAGATTGCCGCGCATCGGCCTGAACGCGTGAGCAAGATGATCGTGCTCGATCCCATCGGTTTGTGGCGCGACGACGCGCCGGTTGTGCCTTACATGCTGATGCCGCCGGAAAAACTGCTGGCGACGTTGTACAAGCATCTCGGGTCCGAGCCTGTGCAGAAAGCGATTAAGATGCCGGATGACCCGAAACAGGCGGCTGTCGTCACCGCCGACTTGGTTTGGGCGCTCGGCGCAACCGGAAAATTCGTCTGGCCCATACCCGATAAGGGGTTAAAGAAACGGCTTCATCGGGTCAAGGCGTCGACCATGATTGTCTGGGGAGAGGACGATGCCCTGGTCTCCTCAGTATATGCCAAGGAATTCGCCGCGCGGATTAACAATTCAAGAATTGAAATCATCAAGGATTGCGGTCATGTACCGCAGGTCGAACGGCTTGATGTGCTCAGGCCGTTGGTAGCGAAATTCCTCGACGCATGATCCGCTGTATGCGTGTGTAACATTGGAGGCAAATGAATGCTCTGGTCAGGGCACTTTTCTTCAACGTGTTCGGGACCCTAGTCGACTGCCGCACGTCGATTGCGCGCGAGGCCGAAGCGATACTCAAACCGCTTGGCTGCACACTCGATTGGCTTGCATTCGCGGACGCTTGGCGTGGCGAGTACCAGGGACGCGCCTGAATGTTTTTCTCACCCTGAAACGAGATCGCGAATGTCGCATGTTGCAATTTGACGGAAAGGTCTACGTCGTCACTGGCGCGGGCCGCGGAATGGGGGCAGCCCACGCCCGCGCACTAGCGGCGCGCGGGGCCCACGTGATCGTCAACGATCTCGGTGGCGGCCTCGACGGACGCGGCGAGGATGGCGCGCCGGCAAGGTTGGTGACGGATCAGATCAATAAGATGGACGGCGGGCGAGCAGTCGCGTCCACCCAAACGGTGGCAACCTCCGCGGGCGCAAACGCCATCATAGCGCAAGCGATCGATGAGTTCGGCCGATTGGATGGCGTGCTACATAATGCAGGAATCTCCACCCTAATCCCGCTCGCCGATATTTCCGACGAGCAATGGGAGCAAATGCTTCGCGTCCATCTGTTCGGCGCTTTCTACCTGACGAGAGCTGGGTGGCCCCACCTGGCACGCCGCGGCGGACGCATTCTCTACATAAGTTCCGCGGTCGGTTTCTACGGCGTTCCAGAAATGGCCCACTACGGAGCGGCAAAGACAGGGTTGATTGGACTTGCGCGCGTGGCTGCAACGGAAGGCCGGGCGGCCGGCATTGCCGTCAATGTGCTGGGAGTGGCGGCTTCAACCCGGATGATGGATTTAGCCATGGCCGATTCGCCGAAGATGACGGAGTGGTTCGCACGCCACATGAAGCCGGAACTTACCTCGGCGGCCGCCGTCTGGCTCTTACATCCCGACTGTCTTGTAAGCGGCCGAATTTACGAGGCATTCGGGCCGCGGATGGCCGAGGTTCTTGTCGCCGAAACCGCCGGCTACACGAGGTTCGGCATCACACCCGAAGAATTCCGCGACAATTTCGCAGCGATCTCCGCCCGGGACGAACTTATAGTCCCCGAAGGACCCGACGATTTTCACGCCCGAATGTTCGACATTATCGTCGAAGCCGGGGCCGAGCCTCTAGCGCACGAGGCGGCGGGATCCAAAATCGCAGTCACATCGGAAAAGAAGGACTCGGCTTAACGCCGTCGGAGCGCGCCCTCCACCTTCGGCACGCCAGTGCCACGAGATTTCCGGACGGTGGCGTCGTGTGTCTGGTTATAGAAATGGGGGATCCGCCCAACGATGCGTGAGAAAGTGTTGCCGTTTTAGCGCTCCGCCTCTTGCGGTTGGTCGGATTGGGACCATTTTCGCACGTGGCGGCTATGGCCAAGACCAATTGCCATCGTCTTCGACGAGGGTTTGGCGCCGCGATAGTCAAATGGCCCCGCAGTAAGAACTGCTGACATTCCCGGTACCCACGCTTCATGGCCGACACCCGCATTAATCGCAAATTAGCGGCTATCCTCGTTGCTGACGTGGTCGGCTATTCACGGCTGATGGGGGCGAACGAGGCAGGCACGCTGGCAGCTCTGAAGCGGCACCGAGAAACCATCTTCGACCCAGCCGTTGCCGCCCACGACGGCCGCATCGTGAAGCTGATCGGCGATGGTACCATCGTCGAGTTCGGCAGTGTAGTCGATGCTGTGAACTGCGCGCTTTCGGTGCAACGCTCCGGTGCCACGTTGCCAGATGCGACCGCGGACCAGCCGACCATTGTTCTCCGGATCGGCATCAATCTCGGCGATGTCATCATCGAAAACGACGACATTTATGGCGATGGTGTCAACATCGCCGCGCGGCTTGAACCCCTTGCCGATCCCGGTGGGATCTGCGTCTCCTCGATCGTCCACGAGAGTGTCGGTAATAGGATCGACGTTCGTTTCCAGGATGGCGGTGACGTAAGTGTAAAGAACATCGACCGCCCAATCCGAATTTGGAAGTGGCATCCCGATAAGATGGATGGCGCCGCCAATCGATCGAATGCCGCCAATCCGACGCCCAATGTCGAGACGCCCTCGATCGCTGTTTTGCCGTTCGCCAACATGTCGGGCGACCCCGAGCAGGAGTACTTCTCCGACGGCATCAGCGA
Source organism: uncultured Alphaproteobacteria bacterium (assembly GCA_963850245.1). GTDB lineage: Bacteria > Pseudomonadota > Alphaproteobacteria > Rhizobiales > Xanthobacteraceae > BOG-931. The sequence continues at coordinate 297,215 of CAWKLA010000016.1, forward strand.
AGACGTGATCACCGATTTGTCGAAGATCGCTGGTCTGATGGTCATCGCACGCAACTCTAGCTTCACCTACAAGGGACGATCGGTCGACGTGCGTGAGGTCGGTCGCGACCTTGGCGTGCGGTCTGTGCTTGAAGGCTCTATCCGCCGCGTCGGCAATCGCGTCAGGATCACTGCGCAGCTCATAGACGCCAACAACGGCGCTCACCTTTGGGCTGACCGCTACGACCGCGATTTGACCGATATCTTTGCAGTCCAGGACGACGTCACGCGCCGGATCGTCGACGCGCTGAAAGTGACTTTAAGCCCAGCTGAAACGGCGCGCCTTGCCGGCAGCGGGACGCCCAACATCGATGCTTATGATTATTATCTTCGCGGTCGCGAGCTCCTAGCTCTGAATCCCAAGAACCGCGAGAGGTTCGAACAGTCGACAAAGCTCTTCATGAGGGCATTGGAACTCGATCCCAGCTATTCGCAAGCCTATGCGAGCCTAAGCTTAGCGTACAATTTAGACTACCAAAACCGTTGGAGTGAGGATCCCGATAGCTCGTTGCAGTTAGCGAAACACTATGCGGAAAAGGCAATCGAAAAGGATCCAAAGGAGCCGTTTGCGCGACAGGTCGCGTCCTGGGCGGCAATGTTTGCAAAGGACCTCGCTCGGGCAAAGTCTGAGGCCGACATCGTGCTGTCCCTGAACCCGAATTCCTCTGGCGGCTACGCCAGCCTCGGCAGCATTCACACTTATTCGGGACGGCCGTTGGATGCTATTCCGGCGCTTGAGCGCGCCACTCGTCTTGATCCCGCCTTTAGGCCCGGACATCTGCACTTCCTCGGCATGGCGTACCTGCTTGCAGGAAAGTACGAAACAGCAGCGGCTTTGCTAAGGGAGCGCATTCTCCTGGTGCCTGGGACGGATTTTAGCCGCGTCTTACTGGCTTCAGCTCTTGGTCATCTCAGTGAGGTCGACGAGGCCCGCCGCATCTGGCGCGAACTGAAAGAGATCAATCCAAAATACACCTTCAGCGAACACTTCGGCCGGCAGCCTTTCGAGAGCAAAGAAGACGTCCAGAGGATTGCCGATGGTCTTTTGAAGGCCGGGTTAGAGATCCAATCAGCCAACTAGCACCCCAAAAATCATACCGTATTGGCCAAAATAGTGCTTCCCAAAGTGCTGCTTGAAGGCATTGACGGGACTGGCCGACCAATGGCGGCACGAAGTGCAATGACAATAGCCCATGCTTGCGGGCTCACCGGTCACCGTAAATTGGACCGCGCCACAGAAACAACTTCCATTGTAACTTTTTGGACCACTCATATTGCTTTCCTTTGTAGAGCGCTAACGCTTCACTCTGGCCCGCGCCTTGCCGGCGGGCAACCCCATCTCAACGAGTTGGCAGATTTCCTTTGGCGCGAGAAGGCCTATCCCATTGTTGTCGGCCCCAATCGAACTTGCCTATGTCCGGACAACGGGGCGCCACAAGTGGTTGCAAATAATAATCGCCTAAAGGACTCACAACTCGGTTGTCACGGCAAGGCGTCGTGGGGTCGGACGGCGTTGTGGTGGTGGCGACAGCTCGCGATGATGATCTGGGCTTCAAGTAGAGTGTACAAGATTATTCACCGTCGGGCAGTCTCACGGTCTAACGCCAACTCGCTGTCGTGGCCTGGCAGAGCCATCTACGTACTTGCGTGCGGTCGCATTGACCAGACTTATAACAACCTGAGCTGTTCGTTTTGAAGATGCCCCGTTCTGCCCGGTAATCAGGTTGCCATCAACGACAACAACATCCTTGTGCTTTTGGCCCGGCACATAGTTCGCTCCCGCCTTGGTCAGCCGCTCCTCTGGAAGCCAAGGCGCACCCTGCGCGACTCCGAAGTCGGCCATTTCGCTAGTCGGGAATCCAGTCATCTGCTTCCCAACAAACGGCCAGGACCCATCTTCGGCACGTGCGCCGAGTAACGCAGACACGCCGCTGCACAGGGCCCCGACAATCTTCCCGTCGCGTTCATATGCTTTAGCGATTAGATCGCCGATGACGGCGTTATCCCCCAGATCCTGAAAGACACCGAACCCGCCGGGGACGAAAATTACATCGAACTCCTCAGGATTGAGATCTTCAAGGCGCGCTGGCCGTGCTAAGGCCGCTTCGACCTCTGGACGACGTAGGTAGTCGCGTTGAAAGTCTACGGAGGCCTGGTTATTCTCCTGCAGCCCCAAATTCAGACTAGCTGGATCGACCGTTGCTGGGACACCGCCCAAAGTAGCAACGACCACCTCGTATCCGGCCTTTCTGAAGCTGTCATGTGGAAACACAAACTCTGGGGACCAGATCCCCCCAAAGTGCTTCGAACCGTCTTTCAGCAACCATTCCTTCGCCCCGGTCAGCGCAATTAGCACTTTCGTCATATTTAACATCCTCTTGTATGCATACCTTCTTGCTTTTCACCGTATTAAAACCGCCACCGAGTGACCTGATGGATAATTTGGACGAGCGTCTTGGAGATTAGTGCATCACGCAACTTCGATCTAGGTGAAGGATATGGCGGACATCACAGTTTGACCACGCCGTATCGGCTTCGTAACGTCGTTCGCCCTCATTAATTGACGCATCGCAAAAGGTTGATCCGCCGTTGCAGAATCGCACGCCCCGGGTGATGGTGCGACCCTGGAATGGGAGCAATCTTGGGGCGTGGCAATCAAAAATCGAGGGTTGGCAAAAAATATGGCAACCGTAAAAACTATCTGCCCTGAGCGGGCGATTTACAATTTAGCTGCATACACCGTCCTGGTCGATAAAAGTCTCGATAGCACGCGGAGGGTAGCTACCGCTTTCAGCACGGGCTCGTTTGCTTGAAGAGCTTATCAAGCTACTCCGTTGTTGCGGGTACTTCGGTCTGCGTTTCGACCATTGCTCACGGATTTCGTTATTTTGGAGAGACATTATGCGCATTGGGGTTGATCTTGGCGGAACAAAAATAGAGGCCATCGCCATCGATAAGACTGGACACGAGCTTTGGCGCCGCAGAATTGCGACCCCAGCGGGAGACTATCTTCAAATCCTCGACGCCGTCCACAAACTGGTACAGGAAGCCGAAACGGAGCTATCACAGAGGGGTAGCGTTGGAATTGGTTCTCCAGGCGCAATATCGCCTGGCACAGGTCTGAATACGGAATTCAAACAGCATTGTCTTAAATGGGAAACCACTCGACCAAGATCTCTCGCAACGCCTGGATCGACCGATACGACTTGAGAACGACGCCAATTGTTTTGCGTTGTCCGAAGCGACCGACGGCGCCGGTAGTTCCGGTCGCGTTGTGTTCGGTGTTATTCTAGGCACGGGAGTAGGTGGGGGCTTTGTAGTGGACCGAGTTCTTCACCGTGGAAGAAACCGAATCGCCGGTGAATGGGGGCATAACCCTCTTCCCTCGCCCACTAGCGAAGAATGGCCCGGACCAAAATGCTATTGTGGAAGGACCGGCTGTATTGAGACATTTCTTTCGGGAGGTGGTTTGTCACGCGACTACCATGCGCTGACAAGAAAAACTTTGACCGCGAAGGCGATAGCTTTAGCCGCCGACAGCGGCGATATTTTGGCTCTTAGGTGCCTGTCCGTTTATCAGGTGCGCCTTGCACGGAGCGTGGCTGCTCTCATAAATGTACTAGATCCGGATATCATCGTGTTCGGTGGCGGACTCTCCAATGTAAATACATCTACACAGATATTATAAGTCAGATTGGGAAATACGCTTTTTCCGATGTGCTCGATACAACAGTCGTTAGTGCATCGCACGGCGATTCGAGCGGTGTTAGGGGCGCAGCTTGGCTTTGGCCACCAGAGTAGTTTGTCGGCGAGGAGAAACGCGCTCCTTTGTTTACTGACCGATGATTGAGTGAATGTATCTAAGCGTAACGCCTACTGACCTACTGACCACCCAAGTCCTCGTCTTAGGACAGCAGCGAGGTGCACCTCGCGCAAAGTCGGGAGTAACCTTCCCACCATCGCAGCGTCGCAACCTCTCAGGTATGGCGCGCCCCACGGCCGCCGATCGGTTTTGCAAAGTCGTAGATTTCTAGAAAGATATCGGCTTGAGACCTTTTTGGCCCGGTCGTACGGCATATGTTGCCACGAATATGGAAAACTATTGGAACGCAACCTCGGCGAAGCTTCGGAGCTTGCGCGAATGCAGGCGCTCCCAATCCTGGGCCTTGAGTTTTTCCAACGCCTTCAACCCAATCTCAAGATGTTGGTTGACTCGCTGGCGGTAGAATTCGCCGGCCATCCCGGCAAGTTTGATTTCACCATGGAGCGGCTTATCGGAGACGCAGAGCAGCGTCCCGTATGGCACGCGGAAGCGAAAGCCGTTGGCGGCGATGGTCGCCGACTCCATGTCGAGCGCGATAGCGCGCGACTGCGACAAGCGTCGGATGATGGCGGGATCCCCGATCTCCCAATTGCGGTTGTCGACGCTTGCCACTGTTCCGGTACGCATCACACTCTTTAGCTCGAAGCCCGCAAGCCCTGTGACCTCGCCGACCGCCGCCTCTAGCGCCACCTGCATCTCCGCTAATGCCGGAATCGGCACGCGCGGCGGAAGCTCGTTATCGAGGACGTGATCCTCGCGCATATATCCGTGGGCGAGGATGTAATCGCCAAGTTTCTGCGAGTTACTGAGACCCGCGCAATGCCCCAGCATTAGCCAAGCGTGCGGCCGCAGCACGGCAACGTGGTCGGTTATGGTGCGGGCGTTGGACGGTCCAGTGCCGATGTTAATCATGGTGATGCCTCGATAGCCGGGCTCGACGAGATGAAAGGCCGGCATCTGCGGCATTCGCTCAGGAACAACGCCAGATGTTCCTCCGCCCAATCGCGCGTTGCGTCTGATCACGTTGCCGGGCTCGACGAAGGCGTCGGAGCTGGAGTGCCCCGAGGCCATGCGCTCGTGGCCCAAGCGTGCGAAGAGATCGACATAGAACTGGTAATTCGTAAAAATCACAAAATTCTGGAAGTGCTCCGGATCGGTGCCGGAGTAGTGGAAAAGCCGGTGCAACGAATAGTCAACTCGAGCCGCACGGAACAAGGCGAGTGGCTCCGTTGTTCCGGGCAGCCGAGGGAGCGTGCTATTGGCAATCGCGTCGTCCATGGCGGCGAGGTCCGGCGTATCGAACACATCACGCACGGGTCGCTGGACGCGTGGGTTTCCGCCGTCAGAGAGCATCGCTGCGACATTGATGTCGCGGCGATAAGCGAAATGAATTGGTATCGATTCGCTGAACTCGCCGATTTCGACCGGTACGCCGTGGTTCTCGATCAAAAGCTTTATTTGCTCCGTGAGATAAGTGCGGAAAAGGTCGGGTCGTGTTACAGTCGTCGCGTAGACGCCCGGCCCAGCAACGAAGCCGTAGGAAAGGCGTAAGTCGAGCCGTGCATGGGTTGCAATTGTTATGCGCACAAAGGGATAAACGGCGCGCACCCGTGAGCCGATTGCCTCCCCATTGGCATACGCCTCGAAACGATCGCGCAAGAAAGCAGTATTGCGGTCATAGATTTCCTCGAGGCGCACGACTGCCGCGGAAGCATCGGTGAAAAATTCGGTCGCGAAAGATTGTGGGGTCAGGACAGGCAGTGGTATCTCCTTAGCGGGGAACACGCATTCAGGCGATCAAGCGAGCTCCAAAGTAAAATCACTCGCGGTACGGCGGTCTCGCGCCTCGCTCGCACATTTGGCGGCATGGACATCCCGATTAAATACTGGAATTCGGCAAGCCCGATAATGCAGCAGCGCCGGCCACGCCAGGTCCCGGCATTCTCTCCACACCCTAAACAGCCGTACGCGATGGTCAACTTCGGCGCTCTTCCATAGCCGGGTGCCGGTTTGGCCGCAGCGCCTTGCTTGTAAGCGCCGAAGAAGTCGGGCGTTATTGCTGGGCGCATTCCAAAATTGCCACGCGATCACGCAAGCGCCGTGCCAGACCGCGTTCTTGTTTATGCGTGAGCGCGTCGCCCATGACACAGTGTCCCTCAGTAAGAGGATGCGGCCACATCAGACAGGTTTTTCTCCATTAGAGAACCAAGTGTATCGCTCATCACAGTTCCCTCCCGCTCAGAACATTCCGTTCGGATTAGCGCGCGGAATGTTCGGCGCGACCAACGGGGCCGAGTTTTTCGGGTCGCCAACGAGTTGCAAGGTGTCCCAATGCTCGATTGCCTTGCCGTCGGCGTCCATTTTGTAGATGTCGACTCCGGCGATCCCCGTATCGTTCGGGTCATCGTTGAACAGATTCAGGAAATTCACATGCGCCCATACATAGTCGCCAACGGCGATAATCCGGTGGACGACGACGCGTGCCCGGGCGCGTTCCCGTGTGACCTGGCCGAAGAACTTCCCTAGCGCGACCGAGCCGTCCGCAATAAGCGGGTTGTGCTGGATGTAAGCAGGGCTGACAAATTTGGCCGTGGCCTCCTCCGACTTCTTCTTGTTGATCATCAGATCGTAGAGGGCGAGGACATTGTCCTTGTTGCGAACGGCGCGGCTGTCGTTGACGTCAATGATTTCGATCATGGCGGCTCCTTTGGAGATGGATTATTGATCAGGTTGCTTAATTCAGGCCGACAAGTTGCAGGCGCAGCGCGTCCTGCTCGGCGTCGGATTTTTCGCGCACCACCCGGAGAATCTCTCCGCGTCCGCTCCGACGGGCGCGCGGCTCGGTGCGGGCATTTGCTCGGCGAGCTCGATCACTCT
>CAWKLA010000017.1:0-684384 GCA_963850245.1 uncultured Alphaproteobacteria bacterium
TGCGCGATGCCAGCACGCCGCCGACGAGCACGCCAAAGGCGCCCATCAGCAGCACTCCGGTCAGCGCGACGTTCGCCAGCGCATCGGAGGTTCCGTAAAGCGCGGCGAGCGCGACGATGAGGAAGTTGCTGAGCCCGCCCATCAGCGAAATCAGGATGAAGAAGCCGAGGTTGAGGAGGATCGGCGGCGACAACAGCAGCCGCCAGCCGGCGTCGTGGTCGGTCCCGTCCGCGGCGGGGGGCCGGCGCTGCTCGGCCAGCCGGTCGGCGGGTGTCGGCCGCTGCGCGATGATGAGGGCCAGCACCGCGAAGCCGAGAATTGCGGCGCCGATATAGGCGCCGCGCCAGCCGACGCGGCTTTGCATCGCCAGCAATGTCGCGGGCGCGACGGCGGAGCCGAGGATTCCGCAAAATGTGTGGATCGAAAAGATCTGACCGACCCGCGATGGCGGGCTGTGATGGGACAAGAGCGAATAATTCGCCGGGTGATACGCGGTGTTGCCGAGGCCGGCGACGGCATTCATGGCGATGAACACGGCGAACGAATCGACGAGGCCCACGACCGCATAGGCCGCCGCGCCAAGCGCGACGCCGGCGCCGAGCACCAGGCGGGCGCCGACGCGGTCGACCAGGAACCCGGCCGGCGTCTGAAATGCCGCCGACACGACGTTGAAGGCGGTGAGCGCCAGTGCCAGATCGGTGTAGCTCACGCCAAAATCGGCGCGAACGAACACGAACAGCGGCGCCAGCATGATCATGTAATAGTGGCTGACAAAGTGCGCCGCGCAGACGGGGACGACGACGCGCCATTCGCCGAAGCGGTGCGGAGCTGCCAGCGCCGTCGGTGTCATCGAGACGCTTGTGCCGCGCCGTTGCCATCCGCATCGCGCAGGGCCTGCCAGATCCGGAACGGCGTGAGCGGCATGTCGAGGTGGCGGATGCCGCGATCGGCGAGGGCATGGAGGACGGCGTTCATCACCGACGTGAGCGAGCCGGCGCAGCCGGCTTCGCCGCAACCCTTGACGCCGAGCGGATTGGTCTTCGCCGGCGCCGGATGTTCGGCGAGGTCGAACGGCGGTGCATCCGCGGCACGCGGCATGGCGTAGTCCATGAACGAGCCGGTGAGCAATTGTCCGTCGGCGTCGTAGACCGTCATTTCCATCAGCGCCTGGCCGATGCCCTGCACCACGCCGCCATGCAACTGGCCGGCGACGATCAGCGGATTGACGACGACGCCGAAGTCATTGACGCAGGTGTATTTCGCCACCTCGACGACGCCGGTTTCGGGATCGACCTCGACTTCGGCGATGTGGCAGCCGTTCGGGAAAGTCGCCGCGCCGGGACCGTCGCTGATGTGGGTGACGTCGAGCGATTGCGGCGCGTCCGCCGGCAACTTGACGCCGCCGTTGCGGAGCGTGCGCGCGAGCTCCATGACCGTGATCGAGCGGTCGGTGCCGGCGATGACAAAGCGGTCGTGTCGAAATTCGATGTCGGAGGGCGCCGCTTCGAGCACGTGGCTGGCGGCGTCCTTGCCCTTTTCGATGACTTTGGCTGCGGCTTCGACGATCGCGGTGCCGCTGTGCATCAGCGATTTCGAGCCGCCGCTGCCGCCGCCCATCGGCAGGCGATCGCTGTCGCCCTGCAGCAGCCTGATCTTGTCGAATGGAATGCCGAGCTTCTGGCTCAGCACCTGCGCAAACGGCGTCGCGTGGCCCATGCCGAAGTCGAGCGTGCCGGTGGCGAGCGTCACGGTGCCGTCGGCGTTGAAGGCGATTTCGGCGAGCTCTTTCGACGGCGGCGCGGTGGCTTCCAGAAAGTTGCCGATGCCGAGGCCGCGCAGCTTGCCGCGCTTGCGGCTCTCGCGCTTGCGGCGTTCGAAGCCTTTGCCGTCGGCAAGCTCGAACGCCTTCTTGGTCAGCGCGGCGAAGTCGCCGCTGTCATAGGTCATGTCCGACGCCGTCTTGTACGGCAGGTCACGGGGACTGATCAGGTTGCGCCGGCGCAGCGCGACCCGGTCGATATCCATCTCGGCGGCGGCCGTATCGATCAGCCGCTCCATGAAATAATTGCCTTCGGGCCGCCCGGCGCCGCGGTAAGGACCGATCTGCGATGTGTTGGTGAACACGCATTTCGCCGAGACCTCGATCAGCGGCGTGCGGTACATGCTCTGCACGTTCTTGACGATGTTGAGCGTTCCCGGGAACGGTCCCATCGGCGAAAGGAACGCGCCCATATCGGCGAAGCCGGTAAATCGCGCGGCGAGGAAATTGCCGTCCTTGTCCAGCGCCAGTTCGCCGAGAAACTCGTGATCGCGGCCATGACTGTCGGAGAAAAAGCTGCCGGAGCGTTCGTCGGTCCATTTCACCGGCCGGCCCAGCGCGCGGGCGCCGTGCAGCACGCAGACATATTCCGGAAACAGCACGCCCTTCATGCCGAACGAGCCGCCGACCTGGCCGGTCAGGATGCGGACGGCCTTGGCGTCGACGCCGAGCGCGTCGGAAACCTGGGCGCGCATGCCGGTGACGCCCTGCGACCCGACATAAAATGTGAAGCGGCTGCCATCGTAGGCCGCGACCGCCGCGCGCGGCTCCATGGCGTTGACCACCACGCGGCTGTTCAGAAGCTTCAGCCGGGTGACGTGTGCGGCGGTGGCAAAGGCGGCTTCGACCGCGGCGGCGTCGCCGTAGTGATAGTCGAGCGGAACGTTGCCCGGCACGTCGTCGTAGAGCAGCGGCGCGCCGTCGCGCGTGGCGTCTTCGGCCGATACCACGGCCGCGAGCGGCTCGATCTCGACCTCGACCGCTTCGGCGGCGTCCTTTGCGGCCAGCACGGTCTCGGCGATGACGCAGGCTACCGGATCGCCGACATAGCGCACCTTGCCTTTTGCCAGCGCCCCGCGCCACGGCTTCTTCATCGGCGAGCCGTCGCGGTTTTTCAGCGGCACGATGCATTTGAGCGGGCCGTAGGCTTCAAGATCGGCGGCGGTGTAGACCGCAAGCACGCCCGGCATTTTCCGCGCCGCGTCGGTCTTGATGGCGCGGATGACGCCGTGACCGTAGCGGCTGCGGACCATCACCGCGTAGGCCTGGCCGGGAAGGCTGATGTCGTCGGTATAGCGGCCGGCGCCGCGCAGCAGCATCGGGTCTTCGGTGCGCGGCACCGACTGGCCGACCGCGAATTTCTCGATTGCCAATTGCTCGGTCGTCAAATCCGATTGGTGCGCCTGTCGGCCGGCAGGCTCATGCAAATTCATCGCTAGCCCAATCTCGCAAAGATTCGCGTCTGCGGTGACATAGTGGACTTGGTGCAACGCGACAAGGCGGCCCCAAACATGGCTCGTAGGCGCTAAAAGCGCAGTATTGGACCATCTAGCCCGTGGCTGCTACATTTGCCGCGATCAGAGATGGAACAATGTCGCTGCCGTCGAGCCGCAGGGCTCCGGCGCGGCGGGAAGGTATTGGATGAACGAGCGAGCGCCGCCGGCTGGCGGGCTCAACGGCCGTGGAGCGTCCAGGCGGCGCTGGCCTCGCCGCACGCCGTACGGGATTCGCCGCGACAATGCCCGCCCGGCCGAGGCGCCGCCGGCGTCCGCGAAAGACGAGGCCAATGCGACCTACGCGGCGCTCGATCTCGGCACCAATAATTGCAGGCTCCTGGTTGCGCGTCCGACCGCGGACGGATTTCGCGTCGTCGACGCGTTCTCGCGGATCATTCGTCTGGGGGAGGGGGTGGCGTCTTCCCGCCGCATTAGCGAGGCCGCGATCGAGCGGGCCGTCGATGCGCTGCTCGTCTGTCGCGACAAGATGCGGGCGCGCGGCGTCCGCCGTTCGCGGCTGATCGCTACGGAAGCCTGCCGCGCCGCCGAGAATGGCGAAGAATTTCGCGCCCGCGTCGCCGAGCAGGCGGGGCTTGAACTCGAGATCGTCGATTCCGCGACCGAAGCGCGGCTGGCGGCGGCCGGCTGCACGGAATTGTTCGATCCCGAGGCGTCCGGTGTGATCCTCTTTGATATCGGCGGCGGCTCCTCCGAAGTGGTGCGGCTGGGGCGGCCCAATGGCGCGGACCGCGGACCGCCGCAACCGGATATCGTTGGCTGGGCGTCGCTGCCGGTCGGCGTCGTCACCCTTGCCGAGCGCTATGGCGGCACCACCGTGCCGCGCAAGATTTATGACGCCATGGTCGATGAGGTCGCCGGTTTCCTCGCCGAATTCGCCGAGGCGCACCGCGACGACCTCAGCGGCTTCCACATGCTCGGCACGTCGGGCACGGTGACGACGATCGCCGGCGTATTCCTGCGGCTGAAACGCTACGACCGCCGGCGCGTCGACGGCTGCTGGCTGTCGGACGGTCAGGTCTCGCGCGTCGTCGAGGAACTCATTGCGATGAATTTCGACGAACGCGCCGCCAATCCCTGCATCGGCGCCGAGCGCGCGGATCTCGTACTCGCCGGCTGCGCTATCCTCGACGCCATTCGCCGTTATTTTCCCTGCGAGCGTCTGCGTGTCGCCGATCGCGGCCTGCGCGAGGGCATGCTGGTCGAGATGATGCGCGCCGACGGCGCCTGGGGCGAAGCCTGACCCGTCATGGAGCGGCTCAAGGGTGACAAACGCCGCAAGCCCTCGTCGCGGGCCTGGCTCCAGCGCCAGATCAACGATCCCTACGTCGCGCGCGCCAAACGCGAAGGCTTTCGCTCCCGCGCCGCGTTCAAGCTGACCGAAGTCGACGACAAATTTCATCTGCTCAAACCGGGAGCGCGCGTCGTCGATCTCGGCGCCGCGCCGGGCGGCTGGAGCGAAGTCGCGGTGCTGCGCGTCGGAGCGAAAGGGCGCGTGGTCGCGCTCGATATTCTCGACATGAAGCCGGTCACCGGCGTCGAATTCCTCCAGCTCGATTTCCTCGACGCCGCGGCGCCCGATCGCCTCAAAGACATGCTTGGCGGTAGGGCTGACGTGGTTCTCTCCGACATGGCCGCGAACGCCACCGGCCATCGCCAAACCGACCATCTGCGCATCATGGCTTTGGCCGAGGCGGCCGCGCACTTCGCCGGCGAAGTCCTCAATCCGGGCGGAAGCTTTCTCTGCAAGGTCCTCCAAGGCGGTACCGAGGTGGCGTTGCTGGCCGAACTCAAGCGCGACTTCGCCAGCGTCAAGCACATCAAGCCGCCGGCGAGCCGCACCAATTCCGCGGAGCTTTATCTTCTGGCCCGCGGCTTTCGCGGCGCCGAAGCGGCGCGTCCGGGTTAGTCGAGCGGGCGGCGTTCGCCGCCAATTATTTCATCAGAACTGATTATTTTGCAGGCAGCGAGACGCGATGCTGCGACCGGGACGTTCGCCGTATCGCTGCTTGATCGTGGGCAAGCCTGCGGGCGGCCGCAGCGGCGTTCGGCCCGTGTTGCAATGTTTATGGCGCAACTCTTGCTTACTCAAAGCCGCGAAAAATGGAGATTTTTGCGATGATGAAGTGGCAGCGCGCAGCCTTTGCTCTCGCAGGTCTTGCCCTTTCGATCGGCACCGGTGCGCCCGCGTTCGCGGCAGAAAAAGTCGTGTTCATGATCGACTGGCTGCCCGCCGGCGACAAAGCGGTGCCTTATCTCGGCGTTCAGAAGGGGTTGTTCGCGGACGAGGGCCTCGATGTCACCATCCAGTCCGGCCGCGGTTCCTCCGACGTCGTGACCAAGCTGGGCACGGGTGCGGCCGACCTCGGCACCGGCGGTCTCGCTGCATTGCTGCAGGCGCGCGCCCAGACCCCTGTCGCCGTCAAGGCGCTGGCTTCGATCTACACCTTGCAGCCGGACGCGATCTTCACGACCGCAGATTCCGGAATCTCGACGCTCAAGGATGTCGCCGGCAAGACCATCGCAACCGCGACATTTTCCTCGTCGAATGTTTCGTGGCCGCTCGTGCTCAAGGCGAACGGCGTCGATCCGTCCAAGGTCGATTTGTTGAAGGCCGATCCGGGCGCGCTCGCGCCGATGCTGGCCACGGGAAAGGTCGCCGGCACGATCAACTGGGTTACGGTCGCTCCGGCATTCGTGAAGCCGCTCGGCGAAACGGGCAAGAAGCTCAAGGTCATCGCCTGGTCGGATTACGGCTTCGACGGCTATGGACTGTCCGTATTCGCCTCTGAGAAGATCCTCGCCGAGCGTCCCGAGACGGTGAAGAAGTTCATGCGCGCCTATATGAAAGCGACCGCGATGGCGATCGCCGATCCGACTGCCGCAGCGACCGCGCTGAAGGCGATGGTGCCGGAGGTCGATGTCGACGTGGCGCGCGAGCAGTTTTCCGCGTCGGTGCCGCTGATGGTGAACGACATCAGCAAGAAGGACGGCACTGGGGCTTTTGAAAAGGCGCTGCTGGCGAAAACCTGGAAGTGGACCGCCGAAGCGCAGAACATGCCGCTGGACAAGCTCGATCCCGAGACGGCCGTCGACCGCTCCTTCTTGCCAAAGTGACCGCGCGGCGCCTCGTGCGCCACATCGAGGGTCCGACGATGAGCGAACCCGCACGCGTCATCCGCTTTGCCGGTGTCGAACAGACCTTCGGGCGGGACGACGGTACCGCCGTGACCGCTCTCGACGACGTGACGTTCGACATCGGGCGCAACGAATTTCTCGCGGTGCTCGGCCCGTCGGGCTGCGGGAAGTCCACGCTGTTGCGGCTGATCGCGGGTCTTTTGTTTCCCACCCGGGGCATCGTCAGCATCTACGATCTGAAGGTGACCGAACCGCGCGACGAGATCGGCATCGTGTTTCAGCGCCCGACCTTGCTGCCGTGGTTCGATGTCCTCGGCAACGTCACGTTTCCGCTTCGTCACAAATACGGGCGCGCGAGCGCCGAGGACAAAGACCGCGCGCGCGAATTGCTGGCGCTGGTCGGCTTGGCGGATTTTGCCGGCAAGCGGATCGACGAATTGTCCGGCGGCATGCAGCAGCGCGTCGCGATCGCGCGGGCCTTGCTGCTCGATCCGGATATTCTGCTGATGGACGAGCCTTTCTCCGCGCTCGACGCGCTGACGCGCGAGGAGATGAGCTTCGAGTTGCTCCGCATCTGGTCCGAACGGCCGAAGACGGTGCTGTTCATCACCCATTCCATACCCGAAGCGGTGTTGCTGGCCGACCGCATCATCGTGATGACCCCGCGGCCCGGCCGCGTGCGGGAAATCATCGACGTCGATTTGCCTCGCCCACGCTCGATCTCGACCTTGTCGGAGCCGACGTTCCATGCTCTCGCAAACCATATCCGCGGCGAGCTCTTCTCCCGCGCCGTCGCCTGAAGCGAAAGTCGGCGCTGTCGTGCCGACGCTACGCCTCTGGGCGGACCGGCTCGCGCCGACGGCGGCCTTCATCGTCCTGATTGCCGTGTGGGAGGCGGCCTGCCGGGTATTCTCGATACCGTCGTTTCTGCTGCCGTCGCCGAGCGCCATCGTCAGGGCCGGATACGAAGTTTCGGCGGCGCAGTGGCTGAGCAACACCGCGGCGACGCTGCGCGTGGCGCTGATGGGCTACGTGGTGGCTATCGTGGTGTCGATCCCGCTCGCGATCGCCCTCGTCAACTCGCGCTTCCTGTCGCGCACGCTCTATCCGATCCTCGTCATCGTGCAGTCCACGCCCATCGTGGCGGTCGCGCCCATCATCGTGGTGACGCTCGGCGCGTCTGACTTGCCGCGCGTCGTCATCACCTTCCTGATCACGTTCTTTCCGATCGTGGTCTCGACGGTGACGGGCCTGATGGCGACGCCGGAAGAGCTGATCGAACTGTCGCGATCGCTTCGCGCCGGGCGCACGCGCGAAATGCTGCACATCCGCCTTCCGTTCGCGGTGCCGTTTATCTTCAGCGCGCTGAAGATTTCCATCACGCTCGCCATCATCGGCGCGGTGGTCGCCGAGTTCGTCGCCGCCGAGCGGGGACTCGGATTCTTCATCATGTTCTCGACGTCGTTCTTCAAGATTCCCCAGGCGTTCGCCGGCCTTGCCGTGCTGGTCGCCTTGAGTCTCGTGCTGTTCCGGCTGTGCACGCTCGCGCAACGCCGTTTCGTTCCCTGGTCGTTGCCGAAATCGGCGCGTTAAGGTTTCGGCGGACACCGCGGCGGCTAGGGAAGGCTTTTCTGTTCTGCCGGTTCCACGGCATCGCGTCCGGCGAGTTCGGCGCCGGCGTCGTGCGGAAGCCCCATGAAGACCAGGCACGCGGCGGCAGTGAATGCGCCGACCACGAGGAAGGCCGGCGGGAAATCGGCGGCGTCCATCGCCGGGGCTTGCTTGATCCACAGCATGATCTCGACGACAAGCGCACCCACGGCGACGCCGGTGGACAGCGCCAGTTGCTGGGCGACGGAGACGATCGTGGTGGCCTGGCTCATCTGCGCCGCCTCGATCTCGGCATAGGCGATCGTGTTGACGGCGGTGAATTCCAGCGAACGAAAGAAGCCGCCGGCGAGCAGGATGGCGATCATCACGGCGAACGGCACGCCGGGTTGGAAGCCGGCGCAGGCGGCAAGAAATGCCGCGCTGATGAGGCTGTTGTAAACCAGCACGTTGCGGTAGCCGAAGCGTTTGAGGACGCCGGCGACTGCGGCTTTCATGAAGATCGAACCCAGCGCGCCGGTGAAGGTGATGAGTCCGGACTGGAACGGCGTCAGCTTGAAGCCGATCTGCAACAGCAGTGGCAACAGGAACGGCAGCGCGCCGATGCCGAGCCGGAACATGAAGCCGCCGAGAATACTGACGCGGAACGTCACGTACCGGAACAGCCGCAGATCGAGAATGGGGGCCGGCGCGCGGCGGGCGTGAAGAAAATACGCCGCGGTCGAAACGGCGCCGACGCCGATCAGTGCCACGGCGACACTCGTCGGCAGGAAGGCAAGACCCATGACCGAAAGGCCGAAAGCGAGCCCGCCGATGCCGACGCCCGACAACACGAAGCCGAGAAAATCGAATTGCGGCGGCCGCTGGACGGGGAGGTCGGGTATGTAGCGGGTCGCCAACGCGATGCCGGCGAGTCCGATCGGCACGTTGATGATGAAGATCCAGTGCCAGGAAGCATACGTGGTGATGAAGCCGCCGAGCGGCGGCCCGGAGATCGGACCGATCAGGGCCGGTATGGTCACCAGCGCCATCGCATTGACCAGCACCCGCTTGTCGATGGTGCGCAACAGAATGAGCCGGCCGACCGGCGTCATCATCGCCCCGCCGATGCCCTGGACGATCCGGGCCAGCACGAACTGATCCAGCGAGCGCGAGACCGCGCAGCCGATCGAGCCGAGAATGAACATGCCGATTGCGGCACGGAAGATGTTGCGGGCGCCGAAGCGGTCGGCCATCCAGCCGCTCGCCGGAATAAAAATCGCGAGCGCCAGCAGATAGGAGGTGACAGCAAGTTTCAGCGCCAGGGGATTGGTGTCGAGCGCGCGTGCGATGGCGGGCAGCGACGTCGCGATCACCGTCGAATCCATGTTCTCCATGAACAGCGCGACGGCGACGATCAGCGGGACGATGCGATCAAACGAATTCGGCGGCGGACTGCTGGGCATGCCCGCTATCGGGTCGCTTTGAGCCGCTGCAATCCTTCGGCGGGCTGTGGGAATGACGGCGCAATCTCGAGCGCCTTGCGGAAGTCGGCGATGGCGCCGGCGCTGTCGGCAAGCCGCTCGCGAATGAGCCCGCGCGTCGAGAAAGCGCTCGCCGAATGCTCGTTGAGCGCGATCGCGCGATCGGCGTCGGCAAGGGCTGCCGCATTCTCGCCGGCGAGAAAGTGGGCCCAGGCGCGGTTGTAAAAAGCAAGCGCCGCGTTCGGCGCAAGCTCGACAGCACGGTTGTAGTCGGCGATGGCGTCGGCGAAATCTTGATGCTCGCGCTTGGCGTTGCCGCGATTGATATAGGCGTCCGCGAGGCGCGGATCGAGCTTGATGGCCTGGTCAAGGTCCACGAACGCCCGTTCGATCTCGCCCTTGGCGAGCCAAGCGCTGCCGCGGTTGTTGTACGCCGCCGCCGTCGGATTGAGCCTGATCGCCTGATCGTAGTCCGCGATCGCCCGGTCGAGATCGCCCTTGTGCCGCCAGGCGATGCCGCGATTGTAGAACGCCGCCGCGTAGGCGGGATCGGCGCGGACCGCCTCGGTGTAGTCGGCGACGGCGCGATCCGGGTCACCGTCGTCGTCGAAGACGTTGCCGCGATTGTTGTAAGCGGCGGCGAATTTCGGATTGAGCTTGATCGCCTGATCGTAATCGGGAATGGCGCGTTCGAAGTCGTGCTTTTGATAAAAGGCGTAGCCGCGCTCGTTGTAGGCGCCGGCGTGCTGCGGATTGAGCCGCAGCGCTTCGGTCAGATCGGTAACGGCGCGATCGAAGTCGCCATCGCGGCGCAACGCGATGCCGCGGTCAAAATAGAACCGTGCATTGCCGGAATCGATTCTGATCGCGTCGTTATAGTCGGCGATGGCGGCATTGCGGTCGCCCTTGTCGTCGTGGGCGTTGCCGCGGTTGCTGTAGGCGTCGGCGTAATTCGCGTCGAAGCGGATCGCCGCGTCGAAGTCGGCGATGGCGTGGTCATAGTCTCGCTTCTGATAATAGGCCAGGCCGCGATTGTTGTAGGCGAGCGCGAATTGCGGCGAGAGCGCAATGGCGCGGTCGAAATCGGCCAGCGCGCGCACCAGGTCGCCCTTGGCGCGCCAGGCGTCGCCGCGATTGTTGTAGGCCGGCGCAAAATTGGAGTCGGTACGCAGCGCCAGATTGTAATCGGCGATGGCGCGGTCGAAATCGCTCTTCTCGAACCAGACGATGCCGCGATTGTTGAGCGCAAACACGTTCTTCGGGTCGAGCCTGATCGCCTGGTCGTAGTCGGCGATGGCGTGGTCGAAGTCGCCCTTGCGGCGAAACGCGAGGCCGCGATTGAAATACGCCGCGGCATAGTTCGGCGACAGCCGGATCGCCTCGTTGTAGTCGGCGATGGCGCGGTCGAAGTCCGACTTTTCGTCGAAGGCGTTGCCGCGCGTCATGAACGCACCGGCGTCGTTGGGGTCGAGCCTGATCGCGGTGTCGAGATCGGCAACCGCGCCGTCAAGATCGTGCTGCATCAATCGCGCGCTGCCGCGATCGGCGTAGGCGCGCGCATAGTCGGGACTGACGCGGATCGCCTCCGCGAAGTCTGCGACTGCGCCCACGAGGTCGCCCTTCGCCCGCTTCGCCACGCCGCGGTCGTGATAAAGGATGGCGAGATTGGTCTGCTGATAGCGGCCGGAATCGATCAGGGCGGTGCAGGAGGCGATTCGCTCCTCGTTGGTGGCGCGCCATTGCCCGGTGCAGCGGCGCTCATCCGCGTCCTTCCTGCGCCTGTGCGGTCGCGGAAAACGCCAGCACTGCGGCAAAAAGCAGCGCAAGCCACGCAGGGGAAAAGCAGGGCGGAAACGGCCGTGGCATCGCGGTTTCGTCCGCCATGGACGGACTCTTGTTAGCGCGCATTGCTCCGTCTCGGTTGCAGTCGTCCCACTCCGCTGTGCACTGGCCGACCAAGCCGCGCGTCACCATCTATCAATCCGGGCGTGGACATGCTAGAAGCCGCCGCCAACCCAAAAGCGGGTCTTTGAAGTGGAGAGGCGGGAAGGGCGAATGGCTCAACCCGGGCGGTAATGTCTTTACCGGCTGCTCTCGAACTCGCCCGCACCAATTTGCCCGCGGAAATCGCGCGGGCGCAAGCGGAGTTGGCAATGCTCAAGAACAATCCGCGCGAAGGTTTCACTTTCGACGACGTGCTGATCAAGCCCGGCCTGTCGGACGTGCTGCCTTCAGAGGTGGATGTCCGTTCCCAAATCACCCGCGGCATCGCGCTCAACGTCCCGATCGTGGCGTCGGCCATGGATACGGTGACGGAGGCGCATATGGCGATCGCCATGGCGCAAGCCGGCGGCATCGGCGTGATCCACCGCAATCTCGAACCGGCGGTGCAGGCGGCGCAGGTGCGGCAGGTCAAGAAGTTCGAATCGGGCATGGTGGTCAATCCCGTCACCATCCACCCCGATGCGACGCTCGACGACGCGCTGACGCTGATGCAGGAGAATCGCATCTCCGGCATCCCGGTGGTCGAGGGCGCCGGCAACGGCCACGCCGGCAAGCTGGTCGGCATCCTCACCAATCGCGACGTCCGTTTCGCCACCGACCGCCGCCAGAAAGTCTCGGAGTTGATGACCAAGGACGCGCTCGTCACGGTGCGCGAGGGCGTGAACCAGGAGGAAGCCAAGCGGCTTCTGCACCAGCACCGCATCGAAAAACTTCTCGTTGTTGATGCCGACTATCGCTGCGTCGGCCTCGTCACGGTCAAGGATATCGAGAAGGCGGTCGCCAACCCCAACGCCTGCAAGGACGAACAGGGCCGGCTGCGTGTCGCCGCCGCGACCAGTGTCGGCGACGCTGGTTACGTGCGCAGCGAGGCGTTGATCGACGCGGGCGTCGATCTTGTCGTCGTCGATACCGCCCACGGACATTCCCAACGCGTGCTCGACGCCGTGACCCGCATCAAGCGCCTGTCCAATGCGGTGCAGGTAGTCGCCGGCAACATCGCGACCGCCGAGGGTGCCAAGGCCTTGATCGATGCCGGCGCTGACGCCATCAAGGTCGGCATCGGCCCCGGTTCGATCTGTACAACCCGCGTCATCGCCGGTGTCGGCGTTCCGCAGCTTACGGCGATCACCGATGCGGTCGAGGCGGCGCAACGAAGCGATACGCCCGTCATCGCCGACGGCGGCATCAAATACTCTGGCGACCTCGCCAAGGCGATGGCAGCCGGCGCCGATTGCGCGATGATCGGCTCGCTCCTTGCCGGCACCGACGAAACGCCCGGCGAGGTGTTTCTTTATCAGGGCCGCTCCTACAAATCCTATCGCGGCATGGGCTCGGTCACGGCGATGGCCCGCGGTTCGGCCGACCGCTACTTCCAGCAGGAGATCAAGGACTCTCTCAAGCTCGTGCCCGAAGGCGTCGAGGGCCAGGTGCCCTACAAGGGGCCGGTCGCCAACGTGCTGCATCAGCTTGCCGGCGGATTGCGCGCGGCGATGGGTTATGTCGGCGCGAAGAACCTCGCCGAGTTTCGCGAGAAAGCGGAATTCATGCGCATCTCGGGCGCCGGCCTGCGCGAGAGCCACGTGCACGACGTCACCGTCACGCGCGAGAGTCCCAACTATCCGAGCCGGGAGTAGGCTCGGGTCGCGAACAAGTTCTAGATCATGAAAAAGTCGTCCGCCGATCCGTTTGACGATGTCCGCAAGGCCACTGCCGCGCACCGCGCACGGCACGGCTGCGGCACCCATCCCTACGGCAACGGTCCCTTGCTCGGCGTGCTGGCGGCGACGGTTCAGGCGCGGCGCATTCTGGAACTCGGGACCGCGCTCGGCTACACCGCGCTCTCGTTCGCGCACGGCGCGCCGAACTCGATGGTCGATACGGTCGAGCGCGACCCGCAGCACGTTGAGCTTGCGCGCGCCAATATCGCTGCCGCCGCACTCGATCATCGCATCACCGTGCACGAGGGCGATTTCGCGGCGGTGCTGCCGACGCTCGATCCCGGCTACGATCTCGCTTTCTTCGACGGTCATACGCCGGTGCCGGCGCTGCACACCGCGGTGCGCAAGCTGTTGCGGACCGGCGGCGTGCTGATCACCGCCAACCTCAATCACGGCGGCACGGCGGACGCGGTGGCGAAGGCGCTGTTCGACGGAAAATCCTGGCGCAGCGCGCTGGTCGATGACGACGGCGAAACGGCGATCAGCGTCAAGCTGTGAGTTGACGGCATTGGCGGCGCCGAAGACGCCGTGATAAGGACGTGCAGCTTCGGGGGGTTGGCCGATGTCGCTGCAAGCCGTTCTGGCGCCGCTGTTCGTGGAGGTCATTCTCACCTTCGCGCTGATGCTCGCGATGGCGAAGCTGCGCACCGACGACTACCGCTCGGGTGTCCTCAAACCGCAGGACGTTGCGCTGCGCGAGGCAAAATATTCGGCGCGCGCGACGCAGGTTGCGCATTCATTCTCCAACCAATTCGAGCTTCCGGTCCTGTTCTATGTGCTGACCATCCTTGTATGGGTCACCAGGCATGCCGGCTATGCTTTCGTTACCCTCGCCTGGATTTTCGTGATCTGCCGCCTGCTGCAAGCCTATGTCCACGTGACCAACAACAGAGTGCGATTGCGCGGCGCTTGCTACTTCGTCGGCGCAGCCGTGCTCATGGTCATGTGGGCGATTTATATCGTCGAGGTATTTACCGGCGTGATTGTGTGACCGCGCTCCGGCGTTATCGCGCAGACGATGCGTCGCGGCGGTGCGGGCGATGCAATGATGCCGGCACCAGCCGAGTGACCGCAAGCCGAGTAATTGTATGACGCCTGCCGCTCGCCTTTCCGCCGCGATCGAGGTCGTCGCCGACGTCGAGGCGCGGCGGCGGCCGGCCGGTGACGCGCTCAAGGACTGGGGCCTCGTCCACCGCTTTGCCGGTTCGTCGGATCGTGCGGCGATTGCCGGTCTGGTCTACGACACGCTGCGGCGCAAATCGTCGTCGGCGTGGCTGATGGGCGAGGCGGGTCCGCGCGCCGCGGTGATCGGCATGCTGCGGCGGGAGCGCGAACTCGACATGGCGGGGATCGAGGCGCTGTGCAGCGGCGAGCGTTTCGCGCCGCCGCCGCTGACGGAGGCCGAACGCGCCGCTCTGGCCGGCGACAGGCTCGCTAGCGCGCCCGCACCGGTTCTCGGCGACTATCCCGACTGGATCGAGCCGCATTTTTCGCGTGTCTTCGGCGACGACCGTGCCGCGGAGGGCGCAGCGCTCGCGAGCCGTGCGCCGCTCGACTTGCGCGTCAACACGCTCAAGGCCGAGCGCGAAGAGGTATTGCCGAAACTCGCGCATCTCAACGCCGAGCCGACGCAATGGTCGCCGCTCGGCCTGCGCGTGCGGCTTTCGGCGGATGCAAAGAATCCCGCCATTCACGCCGAGCCGACTTTCCTGAAGGGCATGATCGAAATTCAGGACGAGGGATCGCAACTCGCCGCGGCCTTCGCCGGCGTCAAACCCGGCGAGCAGGTGCTCGATCTTGCCGCCGGCGCCGGCGGCAAGACGCTCGCGCTGGCGGCGGCGACCGAGAATCGCGGCCAGATCTACGCCACCGACATCGACAAGCGGCAGCTCGCACCCATCCACGAACGCATCGCGCGCGCCGGCGCGCGCAACATCCAGGTCCGGACGCCAAGAGGCGAGGCAGATGTCCTCTCCGATCTTGCCGGCCGCATCGATCTCGCGATGATCGACGCGCCGTGCACCGGGACAGGCGCCTGGCGCCGCAATCCGGACGCCAAGTGGCGGGTACGTCCGGGCGCTTTGGCGGAGCGGCTCAAACAGCAGGCCGAACTGCTGCATCGCGCCGCCGCGCTGGTGAGGGCAGGCGGCCGCATCGCCTACATCACCTGCTCGGTCCTGGAAGAGGAGAACGGCGACCAGGTTCGGGACTTCCTCTCCGGACATCGGGAATTCGCGGTCGTCTCGCCGCGGGAACTCGCTGCGCAGACGCTTGGTGAGCGCGCAGCGGCATTCTGCCGGGCGGCGCTGCTGTCGCAGCACGGGCTGCTGATGACGCCGCGGCGCACCGACACCGACGGCTTTTATGTAGCCGTCATGCGCAAGACGTAAGGCAGGCGGCGCCCGGCTTATCGGTGGAAGACGCCGTCGCACCCTTGACCGCGACAGGTAGCCGCCGCACATACCGTGCTCAACGCCATGCACGACACCATCCTGATCGTCGATTTCGGCTCGCAGGTCACCAAGCTGATCGCGCGGCGGATCCGCGAGGAAAGCGTCTATTGCGAGATCGTGCCTTTCCAGAAGGCCGAGGAAGCGCTTCGCGAGCTGCGGCCGAAGGGCATCATCCTCTCCGGCGGACCGGCATCGGTACTCGACAAGGACCCGCCGCTCGCCTCGGCGGCGATCTATCAGGCCGGCCTGCCGGTGCTGGGCATCTGCTACGGCGAACAGGCGATGGCGCAGCAGCTTGGCGGCAAGGTCGAGGCCGGCCATCACCGCGAATTCGGCCGCGCCGAAGTCGAAGTGGTCACACCGTCGGCGCTCTATGAGGGCGTGTGGGAAGTCGGACAGCGTTATCCGGTGTGGATGAGCCACGGCGACCGCGTGACGAAGCTTCCGGACGGCTTTGTCGCGACCGGAACCTCGCCGAACGCGCCGGTCGCGATGATCGCCGACGAGGCGCGCAGGTTCTACGCGACGCAATTCCATCTGGAAGTCATGCACACCCCGCACGGCGCCGCGATCCTGCGCAACTTCGTGCGCAAGATCGCCGGCTGTTCCGGCGACTGGACGATGCGCGCGTTCAAGGACGAGGCGATCGACAAGATCCGCAAGCAGGTCGGCAAGGGCCGGGTGATCTGCGGGCTTTCGGGCGGCGTCGATTCCGCGGTCGCCGCCGTGCTCATTCACGAGGCCATCGGCGACCAGCTCACCTGCGTGTTCGTCGATCACGGGCTGTTACGGCTTGGCGAAGGCGCGCGCGTGGTCGCGCTGTTCCACGAAAGTTACAACATTCCGCTGGTGCACGTTTCGGCCGAGGATATTTTTCTCAAGGCACTTGAGGGCGTCGACGATCCGGAAGAGAAGCGCAAGATCATCGGCAAGCTTTTCATCGACGTGTTCGAGCGTGAAGCGAAGAAGATCGGTGGCGCCGAATTTCTCGCCCAGGGCACGCTTTATCCGGATGTGATCGAGAGCGTTTCGTTTGCCGGCGGGCCGTCGGTGACGATCAAGTCGCATCACAATGTCGGCGGCTTGCCGGCGCGCATGAACATGAAGCTGGTCGAGCCGCTGCGCGAATTGTTCAAGGACGAGGTGCGCGCGCTCGGCCGCGAGCTCGATCTGCCCGACGCCTTCGTCGGCCGTCATCCGTTTCCGGGACCGGGTCTCGCCATTCGTTGCCCCGGCCCGATCTCCCGCGAGAAGCTCGACATTCTCCGGCTCGCCGACGAGCTCTTCATCGAGGAAATCCGCCGCGCCGGACTTTACGACGATATCTGGCAGGCGTTCGCGGTGCTGCTGCCGGTCCGTACCGTGGGCGTGATGGGCGATTTCCGCACCTACGACTTCGTCGTCGGATTGCGCGCCGTGACCTCGACGGACGGCATGACCGCCGATTTCTATCCGTTCGACATGAAGTTCCTCGGCGCCGTCGCCACCCGCATCGTCAACGAGGTGAAGGGCGTCAATCGCGTCGTTTACGACGTGACCTCAAAACCGCCCGGCACGATCGAGTGGGAGTAGGGGGCACAGACCTCCCGCTTCAATGCCGGTGCGGCCACGTGCGCGGCATTGCCAGCGAGGTTTCGCCGTCCGCCGGTTTCCGTCTGGTTTGCTACTGCGAGGACTGTCAGGCGTTCGCGCGGTTTCTCGATCGCGCGGACATACTCGACGCCGCCGGCGGAACGGACATTTTTCAGATGCCGACGGGCCGAATGAGGCTTACCGCGGGCACGGAAGCCGTGCGTTGCGTGCAGCTATCCGGCAGGGTGTTTCGATGGTACGCCAATTGTTGCCGGACTCCGATCGGGAACACCGCCGGTCCGCGCTTTCCGCTTGTCGGAGTGATTCATTCTTTCATGAGCCTTCCGCCCGGCATCGTTCCCAGGACGAGGTACTCGGCCCGCCTCTTTGCCGCATCTTCGAAAGTTCCGCCGTTGGGCCGCTTCCGCCAGATGCACCACCGCCGCCGTCGCTGGGCGTCTTCGCCCTTCGCTCATCGAAACTTCTCGGCTGGTGGCTGCGCGGACTTGGCAGACCAAATCCTTTCTTCGACGCGCGCACTGGGGCTCCGCTCTCCACGCCTCTCGTCCTCTCGGCGGGCGAACGCGCGGACCTGCGCCAATAGACATCGCAAACACGCGACCATAAGCTTCGAGCCGAAAATGCCGGAACAGGGCATCTGTATGGCCGAACAGCGTGTGGAGCGGCGGCTTGCGGCCATTCTGGCGGGCGATGTCGCCGGCTACAGCCGGCTCATGGGCCTTGACGAGGAAGGCACGCTTGCCCGGCTCAACGCTCACCGCCGTGAATTCCTGGAACCGACGATAGCGGAACATCGCGGTCGCGTTGTCAAACGCACTGGCGATGGAATCCTGGTCGAGTTCAGCAGCGTGGTGGACGCCGCGCGTTGCGCGATCCAGCAGCAGCGGGGAATGGCGCAACGCAACGCGGGCGTTCCGGCGGAGCAGCGGATCGACCTGCGCATCGGCATCCACATCGGCGACATCATGATCGATGAGGGCGATATCTTTGGCGATGGCGTGAACATCGCGGCGCGGCTCGAAGGTATCGCCCAGCCCGGTGGTATTTGCATTTCCGATGACGCCTACCGGCAGGTGCGCGGCAGGATCGACGAAGGCTTCAGAGATGCGGGCGAGCAAGAACTCAAGAACATCAAGCTGCCCGTTCGGGTCTATCAATGGGAGCCGGATTCTGCGCCGGGGGCCGAGGACTTGTCGGTGAAATTAGCCCTACCGGAAAAGCCTTCGATCGCGGTGCTGCCGTTCCAGAACATGAGTGGCGATCCAGAGCAGGAATACTTCGCTGACGGGATGGTCGAGGACATCATCACCGGTCTCTCGCGCATCCGCTGGCTCTTTGTCATCGCTCGCAATTCGAGCTTTTCTTACAAAGGCAAGACGCCTGACATCCGTAAAGTGGGTCGCGAACTCGGCGTACGTTACGTACTCGAAGGCAGCGTCAGAAGGGCGGCCGGCCGCGTGCGGATCACGACCCAGCTGATCGAGGCGGAAACCGGCAGGCATCTCTGGGCCGAGCGCTACGACAGGGCAATCGACGACATTTTCGCGGTGCAGGATGACATAACCGTGAACACTATTGCTGCAATCGAGCCGAACTTGCGTCAGGCCGAGATCGAACGGGTCAAACGCAAGCGACCCGATAGTCTCGATGCTTACGATCTCGTGTTGCGGGCACTGCCCGAGGTTTTCACCCTGATGCCCGACGGGGCGTTGAAGTCCTTGCCGCTCCTTGAGCGTGCGCTCGCACTTGAACCGGATTATGCAATCGCACTTGCCTATGCCGCATGGTGCCACGAAGTATTGTTCGTACGGGCTGGCTTTCGGGAAGAGAACCGGCTGGCCATGAGCCGCTGCGCGCACGCCGCGCTGCTTCATGGGCGCGACGATGCTACCGCGCTGACGGTTGCGGGATTCTGCATCGGTCTGATCGAGCATGACCGCGCAACCGCGTTTCAGGCATTCGAGACCGCGTTGGCGCTCAGCCCGTCGTCAGCCTTTACCTATATGTTCGGCAGCACGCTGCTCGCTTGGGCCGGCGAGGCAGACCGGGCCATCGATTGGGGTGAGCGCGCCGTGCGATTGAGTCCCTTCGATCCGCTTGGTTTTCTCGCCCTGGATGGGATTTCACTCGGCCATTTCATGCGTGGACGTCATGCCGAAGCTGCCGATGCCGCGCGCAAGGCGATACAGGTGAATCCCCTGTTCAGCGTCAATTACATCTGCCTGGTCGCGGCGCTGGTCGGGCTTGGACAAACAGCGGATGCAAAATCCGCTGCGGCGCGATTGATCGAGTTGCAGCCGACTTTCAGCATCGGCAGGCAATGCGCCGCGGTCGGCGTCGTGCCCTCACTCACGGCTGCCTTGACGAGCGCCGTTTGCTCGGTCGGGTTGCCGGCGTAGAGCCGCGGATCAGGCGCGGTTCGTCTCATAATTTGGAGCCGCCATCGACGCGCAATGTGTCGCCAGTAATCCAGCGCGCCGCGTCCGATGCGAGGAAGGCGACGGCGCCCGCGATGTCGGCGGGTTCGGCCACGCGCTGTAGCGCCTGCATGCCGAGGGTGAAGTCGCGTCCCTGATCGGTGCGCGCGAAGCTGGACATGTCGGTGTTGACCACTCCCGGCGCGACCGCGTTGACGCGGATACCGCGTCCGCCCAAAGCCGCAGCGAAAAACTTCACCAGCGTATCGATTGCGCCCTTGGTCGCCGCATAAGCCGACAGATTTCCGACCACGGCGTGCGCGGCGAGCGACGAGATCAGCACAACGCTGCCGCCATTGCCGAGGATTGGAAGCAGCTGCTGCACCAGAAAATAGGGCGCCCGCACGTTCACTGCGAACAGCCGGTCGAAGTCTTCGACCGTGGTGTCTTCGATCGTTGCGCTGTGGCTCGTGCCGGCATTGGCGACCAGGATGTCCAGCCGTTCGCCGACGATGGCGCGGGTCTGCTTCGCCAGGTCGTGAGCGCCGTCGGGCGAGGCGAGATCGGCCTGGAGCGCCTGGGCGCGGCCGCCGGCCGCCGCGATTTCGGCGACCACGGCCGCGGCTTCCTTCGCGCCGGCGCTGTAGTGGACCAGCACCTGGGCGCCGGCCTTGGCAAGCTCCAGTGCGGTGGCGCGTCCGATGCCGCGGCTGGCGCCGGTAACGAGAGCGGTCTTTCCCGAAAGATCGGTCATGGTGTTCACCTCGGTTGCTTTGCAGCACCCGACATAGGGCCGGCTGGCCTGCCGGAAAAAGACTTTGTAGAGTGGGTGGCATACTCAGCAGGTATGGGTAGGACGCCGTGGAGCTGCGCCATCTAAGGTTTTTCGTTGCAGTGGCAGAAGAGGGAAGTCTGACTATGGCGGCAGCCAAGCGCCTGCATACGGCGCAGCCCTCGCTCAGCCGTCAGATCCGCGATCTGGAATACGAGGTGGGTGCCCAGCTCCTGATCCGCAGCGCGAAGGGTGTCGATCTGACCCCGGCCGGACGAGCCTTCCTCGATCATGCCCGGCTGGCCCTCGCCCAAGTGGAAGCAGCAGGGGCGGCGGCGCGGCGGGCTTCACAGCCGGCCAAGGCGTCGTTCGCGCTGGGTTTCCTCACCGGTCAGGAGATGGACTGGCTGCCGGACGCGATGCGCATCCTGCACGACGAACTGCCCGCCATCGACGTCACCGTATCCAGCCATTATTCGCCCGATCTCGCCGACGCGCTCATGCGCGGACGGTTGGATGTGGCCTTCATGCGCCATGAGGCGGGTCTGCCCGATCTCGAATTTCGCCAGGTGGCGCGCGAAGCGGTCGTCGCCGTCATGCCCAGCGATCATCCGCTGGCGAAAAACAAGAGCGTCACTGCCGAGCAGATAGCGCGCGAGCCCTTCATCCATATGTCGGGCACCGCACCGGTATTTCGGCAGGTGATCGACGACTATTTCCGGACCAGGGGTCTGACCGTGAAAGGCGAACAGAAGATCGACAACCTCGGAATGGCCATGTCGCTTGTGGCCTCCACCGGCGCCGTCACCCTGCTGCCTGCCTACGCGAAGAACTTTCTCACCTGGTCTGTGACGAGCCGCCCACTCGCGGACGGCGGTCCCGTCATCGACTTGGTGCTCGGCTATCACCGCGCCAACAGATCGCCAGTCCTGAAGCTTTTTCTGTCGCGTGTGGATGCCCTGATCGCCGAGGTTTCAAACCGCACGGCCGAACGGCGCTGAAAGAACCGCGCGTACGCGACGGCTTATTGCTTGGCGTAGTTCGCGGCGATGCGCTGCTGCAGATAGTCGTGCGCGGTGATCGGCGCGTAGCTCTTGGCCGGGCCCTGGATCACGCGCATCCTTGTTGGCTTGACAGAAAAACGGGATCGAATAGCGCGGCCCAAGATATTCGTCGGGGCGCGGCATGCGCACGCGATGCAGCGTCGACAGCAGCTTGTCGTCGCTCCAGCGCATCAGCATGTCGCCGATATTGCAGGTGACGACGCCCGGCAGCGGCTCGACGTCGGTCCAGGCGATCTCGGCCAACTCCTTGCCGGGACAAAGCTGCAAGCCACCCTGACCGGCGCGCTGATGCAAAAGCGTGAGGCAGTCGAAATCGGTATGGGCGCCGGCGCGCCAGCCGGTGAAATCCGCGGGCTTCGCATTCACCATCGGCAGATAGTGGATCAGCCGCAGCGTGCTCTGATATTCGGTCGACAGCGGGTCATGGCACTCGGTGAAGAAATCAGGCGCGAAACCGAGTTTGATGGCAAAGCACGACAATACCTTCATGCCGAGCGCCCAGTTGGCGCGTTCGAAGGCGAGCATCGTCGCCTTGAAGCCGGGCAGTTCGCTGCCGGTCGGCCACAGCCCCGCCATCCGGGGCACGGTGATCTGATAGGATTCTTTTTGGTCCGCGGTGCCGGTCGAAGGGCGCACCTGGCTTTTGTATTCCCAGCCGGTATTGGTGCCCTTGCCGAGCGGGTAGCGCGCCTTGGTCTCGTGCGGCAGCGCGAAGAAGCGCTCTGCCATCGTGAATGCCTCGTCGATCTGCTCCTGCGGAATGCCGTGATTGACGAGCTGGAAAAAGCCGATCTCGGTGGACGCCTGCCAAAGCTGATCCGCGATCTCGGCCTTGCGCGCCTCGAAGCCGCTCATGTCGATGCGCGGCACGTCGCGCGCCTTGGTGGCGCCGATGCCGCCGAAAGTCTGCTCTTTGTTGAGCTCGGCGAGATCGAAGGTGGCGTTGCTGCCTGTGGTCATCGAGTTTGCTCCGCGCCGCATTGTCGGCAAGGGCCATAGCGGCGCGCAAGCTTATTTGTTAGGCAACTTGGGTAGCTAGCCAGCTTGCTTTGTCAGGCAACTTGCTCTGTCAGGCAAGGTCGGGCGCCGCGACGATGAGGCGCCGGATCGCGAGATTTCTCGTCGCCGCGGCGGCTACTGGAGCTTCTGCTGTTTGAGCTGAAGTTGTTTGGCCAGCGACGAGCCTTCCGGCACCTGCGACAGCACCGTTTCGATCGCTTTCCGCTTTTGCTCCAATTGGACGGTCGCCGCCGCGGTATTCTTCGGATAGTAGGCAGCGATCAACTTCTTGTCTTCTGCCGACAGATCGAAGTTCACGCCCGGCGAATAACACTGGCTGTTCTTCCCGGAAACGAACATCCAATCATCGTAGTAGTATTTCATGATCGAAAGTTTATCGAAGGCGCCGACATTGTAGTCCGAGACCGGCGCATCGGATACGACCGTAAGCTGGCGCAAGTTGAAATCGATCTGTTCCTTGGACCAGTTGTTCGGCGGGCCTTCCATGGACGTATAAATTCCCGGCTGGTGCCCTTGCTTGTCGGCGACGAATTGTCCGTATTGATCCGTCGTGCGAACGTATCCCTTGTCGTCGTCCCACCGGAAATCGCATTTGACGACCGGGCTCTGGTGCTCGTGCTCGAGGCCGAGAACGTGACCGAACTCGTGCCGGATAGTGCCTTCGTAGTTCATCGGCAGGCTGACATCGAACCCCTGCAGGTTCAGCGTCTGACTGCCCGGCTGATTGATGTCCGGATTGACGGAGTCTTTTCCGATCGCCGACCAATAGCCCGGGGCGTTGAATGCCACCCTGACGTCCGCCTTGTAGTCGAGGTCGGTCGCGCTCCATGTCCGGTAATGCCCGGTTGCGTCGCGCCCGAAATCGAAACGGATGTTGGCGAATTCGGACCACTCGGACACCAGCTTCTCGATGAGCGCGTGCAGGCGTGGATTGCCCCCGTTGAAAGCGACGGTAATCGTCGAGCCCGGAGCCCACTCGTCCGTTCGCAGGATGATGAGTCCGGACCGGGCCGCGCTCGAATCGCGCTTGTCGCCGAGATCGGCCAGAATCTTCTGATCTCTTTGTTTGAGGCGCTCGATGTAGGTGGCTGGGAAACCTTCCTTGACGCGAGCCTGAAATTGCTCCTTCGGATCGAAAGTCGCTCCATTGTCCACGGCCGGGGAGGCGTGCGGCACTCTGTCCTCCGCCGCCTGGGCAAGTGGCGCAGCGGCGCCGCCGAACAACCCGAGGGGCAACGCGAGTGCAATCGCCGTTGCGTGCAGCGCTACCGGCCTGACCATGGATTCCTCCGTATATGGCGATCTGTAACGTATGCTGATCTGCAATCAGTTGAGCGTAGCTTACCTGACATTATGACCTAAATGAAACCGCCCAGCCATCGGCTGCAATTTTTTCCGGCGCCTGCTTGGAAACTACTTGCTGCTGCGGTAGTGTTTGCGGGCTGATAAATTTGACGCTTCGCTGTCATAATCACTTCTCTGTTTGAATTTTCCTGGAGGATCGCCGTGGCTTCCAAAACCCTTGCTTGGGCTGTTGTTATCGCTGTGTTGACGGCTGGTCCGGCGTTCGCCTGCAAGGGCAAGAATGTTCTGTTCCAGGACAACTTTGCCACCGTCAATCCGGCCTGGGATTTGTTCAACCAGACGAAGATTCAGAACGGCGCGATGCAGATCACGGCGACTCCCGGACATATCGCCGCAGTCTTTTATAAGGGCGATGCGTACGACAAGGCGGATATCTGCGTCGACACGATCGTACCGAACGCCAGCAATCCCGACAATCAGGGCATCCCCAGCCTGATCTTCGAGGGACAGGCCTATGACGACTTCTACGCGTTCTACATCAGTCCGGCGTATGGGATCGCGAGGATATCGCGGTTGCTCAAGGACAAGTGGCTTCAACCGATACCGCCGCGCAAGGTGGAGGGGCTGGTTACAAAGGCCGGCGGAAAGAACACGCTCCGCCTCACGCTCAACGGCGCGCACGCGTCGGCGTATATCAACGACAACAAGTTCGTGGATTTCCTGATCAATGCGAGCCCGGGAGGCGGGCTGATTGGCCTGGAAGTGGACGGCGGCGCAAGCGCCCCCGTCACTTGGGATTTCAAGAATTTCAAGGTAACCGATCTGCCTTGAAAAAACGCCGGTAGGGCCGGCTGGGAGATCGCTTGATGAGGTGGAAAATCTGGGGCTTCGCGATAGCCGCGACAGTGGCCGCATCGGCTCCCGCGGTTGCGTGCAGCGGCAAAAGCGTTCTTTTCCGCGACAATTTCACGGCCACCAATCCTGGATGGGGGCTCTTTGACCCGACGACCGTGGCTTTCGGCGGCGGTGTGCTCAAGGTTTCACCTCAGCCGCAACGCTTTTCCTTCGTCTACTATCGTGGCGACGTCTATGACCAGGCCAGCGCCTGCGTCGACGCCGTCGCCGGCGGATCCGCCCTGCCCAACGGAGAGGCCGGGCTGATATTTGCCGATGAGGACTATGTCGGCTTCTATTTCTTTTGGATCAGCCCGAAAGACGGGACGACCGGCGTTTTCCAGTATTCCAACAGCGCCGGCAAGTTTCTCGTGGCTCTGGCGCCGCAAAGGACGCCGTGGCTCGACACCAAGGTCGGAGCAAAAAATTCACTGGGCGTAACGATCAGCGGCTCGAAAGCTACCCTGTTTCTCAATAATCATCAGATTTCCGAGCTCACTATCACCGCACCC
This sequence comes from uncultured Alphaproteobacteria bacterium, assembly GCA_963850245.1. Classification (GTDB taxonomy): domain Bacteria; phylum Pseudomonadota; class Alphaproteobacteria; order Rhizobiales; family Xanthobacteraceae; genus BOG-931. The sequence goes on from CAWKLA010000017.1 coordinate 25,295, forward strand.
AAGGTGGGCGGATTTTTTGGGCTGGGGGCCGCGCGGGTGGATCAGACTCCCGTGACCTGGGCATTCCAGAATTTCGATATCACCAGCGTTCCGTGACTGCGCGCATCGCGTCTTGCGGTGCGATCAACCACAGGTGAAGTAAAAGTGAGGCGCCCTTTCGCCCGTCCTCCCGTTGAAACGCCGCATTTGTCTTCTATTTACGAACAGATAGGGGCGCGACTTGCGGTTAGGTAAGAGGATGACGCCGATGCGAACGCTTGTTTTAACGGCTTTGGCCGGAGCGCTTTTATGTCAGCTTTCAGTGGCGGCAAACGCCGCGGACGTGACGGATCCGTCTGCCGGCAAGCCTGCAACGAGCATTAAGCGGATCGTGCCCACCGAGATGGTACGGGATCTTTCCTTGACCACTAAGGTCACTCCCGGCTCCGAAAAGCGCGGATCGCAACTTATCGATCCCGCCGGCCTGACCGGCCATCCGAATGCCGGCGGTGCGCGCGATCAGGATACGGCCGCGGCTGCCGCCGAGCGCACCACGACCAACGCCTCGCGGATGGGTCCAAGCGAGGCCGCGGCGACGATACCGACCAGCGGCACACCGGATACCCAGCAGTAGCGGCAGCTCGGGCGCAGTCCCGGACGGTAAGACGGCCGAGGCTGTTGCCCGATCGGTCGCGCGCCAGCGAATACAGCGTCACTGCTGATGACGGCGCGCGGCATTGCCCCGGTGCCGGTGGATGACGCCAAGCAGAGCTTGATTCGCGTCCGCAAATGCCGGCAAGACCGTACCTCGACTATTGCCGGGGGTATGGCTTTGCCGGTCGCGATTTACGGTATCAAGAACTGCGACACGATGAAGAAGGCGCGCGCCTGGCTGGAGAAGCACGGCGTCGATTATTCGTTTCACGACTACAAGACCGCGGGCATCGAGCGCGAGCGGCTTGAGCGGTGGTGCAAGAAAGTCGGCTGGGAAACGCTGCTGAACCGCAACGGCACGACCTTTCGCAAGCTCTCCGACAAGAACAAAAGCAATCTCGACGCCGGCAAAGCGGTGGCGCTCATGCTCGCGCAGCCGTCGATGATCAAGCGGCCGGTCGTTGAACTGGGCGGCGGCAAAATCCTCGTCGGATTCACGCCGGACGACTACAGCGGCATTGTCACGGCGGGGAAGTGACGAAACCCCGGATCGCTATTGCGCGATATTCGGACGTCCGAACACTGCCATGAGCGTGCCAGTCATCGTGGCGACGAGCCGGCCGTCGTCCCCGCCCGTGAGAGCCAGCGCCTGCCCGTCGCAAACCGTCAACGTTCGCCCGGGTTTCACGACCCGGGCGCGGAACAGGAAGCGCTCGCCCTGTGCCGGGGCGAGCAGATTGGTCTTGAACTCGACCGTCAGCACCGCGGCGTCGGCGGGCATCAGCGAGAACGCCGCATAACCGCAGGCGCTGTCCAATGCGGTCGCGATGATGCCGGCATGCATGAAGCCGTGTTGCTGGGTGAAGGCTTCCCGATACGGCATGGTGAGTTCGATCTCACCCGGCTCCAGCCGTGCGATCTCGACGCCGAGAGATCGCATGGTCGGTTGCCGGGCGAAGCTGGTGCGGACCCGCGCGTCGAAGTTCGGGTCCTTCGGCTGAAATGACATCGATCGTCTCGCTGCCTTCAAAATGGTTCGCACGACGCGGGGAAGCAGGCGAGATCGCGCCTCACTTCTTGTGTTTGAGCGAGTGCATGAACGCCCGTTCTTCGGGCTGCAGATAGACGATTTCGGTCAATGTCCCGATGACGCCGGTCGTGTCGAAATAGGCAAACCGCGTTTCGTTGTGACGGCCGCCCTGAACCAGCTCGTAGCCTTGGGATTCCATCTCCTTCACGCCTTGCGCGTAGTTCGAGACCTCGGCGCCGTAATGGTGGATGCCGCCTTTCGGATTGTGGTCGAGAAACTTGGAGTACGTGCTGACGCCCGAGATCGGCTGGATCAGCTCGACCTGCGTTTCGCCGCACCAGCCGAAGGCGAGATGCAAGCGCAGCGGAGCGGGCTTGCCGAGATAGGTTTCGTCCTGCAGTTCCGGCTTTTCAATAAACAGGAATTCGGGAACCCCGAGCTTGTCCTTGAAGAAGTTCATTCCCTTGTGGATGTCCGGCACCACAATACCGATTTGATAGACGCCCTGGGCCAACGTGCTGGTCATTCCCTCATCCCCTAAATCGCTGATTGGCTTGTTGAAGACACGGCAAATGATACAGGCTCGATCGTGACTGGCAAATGTGGTCGCCGCTGACGGCCGGCGGAACATCGTGGGGATTTGGCGCGGCGGATCGCGATTCTGCTGACGGAAGCCGGGTTCCCACGACCGTTAATCAAGAAACTTAATCATGAAATTTAATCAAGAAGTCAGGCGTCATTTTCCCGCCATTGTCAGACCACGCTTTCTCCGAAGACCTCCGGCTTGTTGCGGCCGGGAAGGGAAGACGGGTGTCCGGTGACGCGCTGGCTTGAGGAGCGCGCCGGGCGTGGGTGAAGACAGAAATGATTTTTCGTTCGTTGGCCGGCGGCGCTGTATTTGTCGCTACCACAGCTATCTGTTTCGGCGCGGCGGCGGCCGCCGATCTGCCGCTTGTAAAAGCGCCGCCGGTGGCGCCGGTCGCGTATGCCCCGGGCGCGATCTATAGCTGGACCGGCTTCTATATCGGCGGCCAGGCCGGCGCCGGCTTCGGCCGCTCCTCCTGGAGCGATCCGTTCAACGGAACAAATAACGCGTTCAACAGCGGCGCCGGCTTTCTCGGCGGCGGCCAGATCGGCGCGAACTATCAGTTGAACAGGCTCGTGCTCGGCGTCGAGGGCGATTTCAGCTGGACGGGACTGCGTGCCAACGGAACCAACTCGATCGGCGACACCATCGCCACCAACACGAACTGGACGTCGACCGTCACCGGACGAGTCGGTGCCGCGTTCGATCGCCTGTTGATTTACGGCAAGGGCGGTGTCGCCTTCGCCCGCGATCAAAGCAGCTTCACCGATCTTGCGGGGAACAGCGCGAGCAACGCGTTTACGCGCACCGGCTGGACCGCCGGCGTCGGGCTTGAATACGGCATCACCCAGAACTGGTCGGCCAGGATCGAATACGACTATCTCGGCTTCGGCTCGCAGGCGTTGAATTTCACGACCCCGACGACGCCCGCCTATGCTTCGAACGCGAGCCTCGGCGTTCAGGAGATCAAGGCGGGTCTGAACTTCCGCTTCGGCGGGCCATGACATTTCAAGATCGCGCAAACCCCGCGTTATCGTAAATTCCGGTACGGTCGCGGCCCGGTCTCGTCATTGACAAGAGCGCGCTGCGCGTCATGATCGCGCCGTGCAATCGGGGCCGGGACGCGCCTCCATCCGACGACGCTGAAATCGCAAATTTCTGAGTGGCGCCTCAATCATGGGCCTTGCTGTCGAAATAGTCGGCCTTGTCGTTTTCCTTGGCGCGCATGTGTTTGTTTCCATGCGCGGCCATCGGGAGGCGTTGATTTCGCGGATCGGCCGCGGTCCGTATATGGGGCTGTTCTCGCTGGTCGCCCTGGTCGGTCTCGTGCTGATCGGCTACGGATTCGCGCGTTACCGGGCCGAAGGTATCATCCCGTTATGGTATCCGCCGCCATGGACGCGCCACATCGTGGTCGCGCTGATGTGGCCGGCGAGCATTGCCGTCGTCGCCGCTTACATTCCGGGCGACATCAAGCGCGTGCTCAAGCATCCGATGCTGGTCGGGGTAAAGCTCTGGGCCTTTGCGCACCTTTGCGCCAACGGCGATCTCGGCGGCATCATCCTGTTCGGCTCGGTGCTCGCCTGGGCGGTGTACGACAGGATTTCGTTGAAGCGGCGCAGCGACGCCGGGTCTCTGCCGATTCCGATCGGTGGCCGGCGCAACGACGTCATCGCGATCGTCGTCGGCACGCTCTTCTATCTTGCCCTCGGCTTTTTGTTCCATCCGCTCGTGATCGGGCTGCCGGCGTTCGGGACGCCGGCGCTCGGACACTGAAGCCGTGTCGGTGCATCATGTCGGTGCATGAGGACATCCGGCGGCTGACCGCGCCGGACATCGGCGCCCGCAAGGGCGGCGAGCCGATTGTCTGCCTGACGTCCTATCACGCACATACGGCTCGGATCCTCGACGGCTATTGCGACGTGATCCTGGTCGGGGACTCGCTCGGCATGGTGATGCACGGGCTCGAAACGACCATTCCGGTCACGCTCGACATGATGATCCTGCAAGGTCATGCGGTGATGCGCGGCTCCAAGCGCGCTCTGGTGATCATCGACCTGCCGTTCGGTTCATACGAGGCATCGAAGGAGCAGGCCTTCGCTTCCGCCGCGCGGGTTCTGAAGGAAACCGGTTGCGGCGCGATCAAGCTGGAAGGCGGCGTGCGTATGGCGGAGACGATCTCCTTTCTGGTGCAACGCGGCGTGCCGGTGATGGGCCATGTCGGTTTGACCCCGCAGGCGATCAACACCATCGGCTCGTTCCGCGCGCAGGGCCGCGAGGAGAGCGATTGGGCGCCGATCGAAGCCGACGCGCGCGCCGTTGCCGACGCCGGGGCATTTGCCGTCGTGCTCGAGGCGATTGCCGAGCCGCTGGCGCGCCGGATTACCGGCGCGGTCAAGATCCCAACCATCGGCATCGGCGCCAGCGTCGCCTGCGACGGCCAAATCCTCGTGCTGGAGGACATGCTCGGGCTTTCGCCGCGGGTGCCGAAATTCGTCAAACGGTTTGGCGAACTGGGACCGTCGATCGAGCGGGCCGTGAAGGGCTATGCCGACGAGGTGCGCGCCCGCAGTTTTCCCGGTCCCGACAATGTCTATCCGATGCGAAAGAAGAAAAGTTGACAGGGACCGGCCCTTGCGGCGCAGCCACCCGGCGGCGGGGCCTGCCGGTAACCTAAGCACCAGCCCAATCGCCGCAGGCGGGGGTAGGGGCTTTGCCTTGCTCGCGCCATATGACTATTCTAGTTCCACGCGAGGATTTTCGAGCCTAACCGCCCGGAATTCCTTAATTTTGTCGATCCTCGGTTCGGAAAGCCGGCTTGCGGCAGCGCCTGCGGGACCGGGCGTTTATTCCGGGCTAGGGCTCGTGTCGGGGCAGGTCTGTGTCGGATATCTTCCAGGAAGTTGATGAGGAAGTCCGTCGCGAACAGCTGAAACGGCTGTGGGCGCGATACGGCAATTACATCATCGCCGCCTGCATTCTCGTCATCGCCGGCGTCGGCGCCTGGCGCGCCTACGAATGGTGGGAGACCAAGCGGGCAGCCGAATCCGGAGCGGCGTACGAGGCCGCGGCCGCGCTTGCGGAAGCGGGCAAGTCGCAGGACGCCGAGGCGGCCTTCGCCAAGCTCGCCACCGACGGCACCGCCGGCTACCGCGTGCTGGCTAGGCTGCGTGAGGCTGCCGAACTGGGCAAGACCGATCCCAAGGCCGCCGTCAAAGTCTACGACGAGATCGCCGCAGACCGGGGCTACGGCCAGGTCATGCAGGACATCGCTACGCTGCGCACCGGGTTTCTGCTCGTTGATACCGCTTCGTATGCCGAGCTGCGTGCACGGCTCGAGCCGCTGACGGGGGCGGATCGGCCTTTCCGCTACAGCGCGCGGGAATTGCTCGCGCTGTCCGCTTGGAAACAAGGCGACATCGGCGCGGCGCGGCAATGGACCGACGCGATCATCTCCGATCCTCAAACACCCTCCGGCGCGCGCAGCCGCGCCGAGGTGTTGAGCGAACTGATCGCCGCGAGCGGCAAGGGCTAAGCGGATGCCGGGGCGACGCTTTCCTTCCTTGTTCGGCGCCGGCTCGGTGGTTGCGCTGGTGCTGGTGCTCGGAGCTTGCACGCCCGGTGGCCAATTCGACCCGACCGAGGCGGTGTCGTCGGATATTTTCGGCACCAAGAAAAAGCTGCAGGGCGAACGTGAGCCGGTCTTCCCGCAGGGCGTGCCCGGCACCGAAAACGGAGTGCCGCCGGATCTGGTGAAAGGCTATCAACCCGCGCCGGAGCAAGCGGCGGTCAGCGAGGCGCCACAGCCGGCCGCGGCGGACAAGCCGAAACCCAAACCAAAGCCCAAGCCGAAACTCGCCAATACCAGGCCGCCCGCGTCCCAGGGGGGGCAGTCGCCGTGGCCGCCGGCGCAGGGTCAGCCGGCGCAGGGTCAGCCCGCACAAGCCAACTGGCCGCCACCGTCCGAGCCAACCCGCGCAGACCAATTGGCCGCCGCCTCAAGGCCAACCCGCACAGGGCGCCGCGGCCCAGACCAACTGGCCGGCGCCGCCGCGCCAGACCCAGTAAGAGCGCAAAACGCCCAAGGCCGGCCGGGCGCGATATATCTTCCCTGCCTCGATCAGGATAAAGAGCGGCACGCGGCGCGTGGCGCCGCATAACCAGTCGCGCTCCCAGATCGTCCATGTCATTTACCCTCGCCATCGTCGGTCGGCCGAATGTCGGCAAATCAACCCTGTTCAACCGGCTGGTGGGTGCCCGCCGTGCGCTGGTGGACGATCTGCCGGGCGTCACCCGCGACCGGCGGGAAGGCGAGGGAAGGCTGGGCGACCTGTCGTTTCGGGTCATCGATACGGCCGGCCTCGAGGATGCCGCTGAGGAAAGCCTGTCAGGGAAAATGCAAGCCCAGACTGCGGCTGCCGTGGCGCTCTCCGATGCGGTGCTCTTCATGGTCGACGCGCGCGCCGGCGCGACGCCCGCCGACCGCGCCTTCGCCGACCTCGTGCGCAAGTCCGGCAAGCCGGCGATCCTCGTCGCCAACAAGAGCGAAGGCCGTGCCGGCGAAGCGGGCGCCCTGGAATCCTATTCGCTCGGACTGGGCGATCCGGTCGCCATCAGCGCCGAGCACGGCGAGGGATTGTCCGGTCTCTACGAGGCTCTGCGCGAGGCGCTGCCCGAGGCCACCGCAGCCCCGGACAGCGACGACGAGGCGGCGGGGACGGCAGCCGAGGACAAGCCGATCCGCATCGCGGTCGTCGGTCGTCCCAATACCGGCAAGTCGACGCTGATCAACCGGTTGCTCGGCGAGGAACGGCTCGTGACCGGACCGGAAGCAGGCATCACGCGGGACGCGATTGCCGTCGATCTCGACTGGCGCGGACGGCATTTGCGCGTCCACGACACCGCGGGATTGCGCCGCCGCTCGCGCGTCGCGGAGAAGCTGGAGAAACTCTCCGTCGCCGACGCGCTCAACGCGATCCGGTTCGCCGAAGTGGTGATCGTGCTCGTGGACGCGACCGCGCCGTTCGAAGAGCAGGATATCCGGATCGCCGATCTCGTCGAACGGGAAGGACGCGCCGTCGTCGTTGCTTTCAACAAGGTCGATCTGGTCGAGCGGCAGCCTGGCGTTCGGCCGCGCCTGCGTGAGGAGACCGACCGCGTCCTGCCGCAGATCAAGGGCGTACCGGTCGTGGCGATATCGGCGCGGACCGGCGAAGGACTTGATCGCCTGATGGAGGCGGTACTGGAAAGCTACGCCGTCTGGAACCAGCGTGTGCCGACCGCGGCGCTCAACCGCTTTCTGTCCGAGGCGGCGGAGACGCATCCGCCGCCGGCCGTTCGCGGCCGTCGCATCAGGCTCGGCTACATGACGCAGGCCAAGTCGCGGCCGCCGACGTTCGTGCTGTTTTCGTCGCGCGCGGCCGCGCTTCCCGAAACCTATCGCCGCTATCTGATCAACGGGTTGCGCGACACATTCAAGCTGCCGGGCACGCCGATACGCCTGACGCTGCGCGCCAAAGCCAATCCCTATGCCGGCCGGAAGCGCCGCTGATGGAAGGACCCGTAGACGAACTGAAAGCAAGAATCGGTGTGGTGCGGCGCGAGGCCGCCTTTGTCTTCATCTTCGCGACCGTCCTTCTGGACATGCTTGCGATCGGCGTCGTCATTCCGGTGCTGCCGAAACTGATCGTCGATTTTGTCGGCGGCAACACGCAGGAAGCCGCAATGATTCTGGGCGTGTTCGGCACTGCATGGGCGTTGATGCAGTTCCTGTTCTCGCCGCTGCAGGGCGCGCTCTCCGACAGCTTCGGGCGGCGCACGATGATTCTGATTTCGAATTTCGGCGTGGGCCTCGACTATGTGCTGATGGCGCTCGCGCCGACTCTCGGTTGGCTGTTTGTCGGCCGCGTTATTTCCGGCATCACCGCGGCGAGCATCTCGACCTCCTATGCTTACGTCGTCGATGTCACCGTGCCGGAAAAGCGCGCAGGTCGCTTCGGTCTTCTCGGCGCCGCCTTCGGCGCCGGATTTGTGCTCGGACCGGCGCTCGGCGGAATTGCCGGCGAAATTTCGCCGCGATTGCCATTCTGGATCGCCGGGGGCCTAAGCCTGGCCAACGCCCTTTACGGCTATTGGGTGCTGCCGGAATCGCTGCCGCATTCGCTGCGCACCGGGTTTCGCTGGAGCAAGGCCAATCCGCTCGGCGCGTTGACGCTGCTGCGTTCGCACAGCGAATTGTTCGGACTAGCCGCCGTCAATTTCCTCGGCAATCTCGCGCACGTGGTGCTGCCCAGCATCAGCGTGCTTTACATGATGTATCGCTACGGCTGGGACGAACGCATCGTCGGCCTGACGCTCGCGGGCGTCGGCGTCGCGTCGATCATCGTGCAGGGAGCGCTAGCCGGACCGATCACCAAGCGCATCGGCGAGCGCGCCGCATTGATGATCGGTCTCGGCTTTGGCGTCGCGGGTTTTCTGGTCTGTGCGTTCGCGCAATCCGGCGCGGCGTTCTGGATCGGGATTCCGCTGCTGGCGTTGTGGGGCCTGGAAGGCCCGGCGGCAATGTCGCTGATGAGCCGGCTCGTCGGTCGCTCCGAGCAGGGCCAGCTTCAGGGTGCCAATTCGAGCGTCACCGGCATTGCGAATTTGCTCGGACCGACGCTTTTCGCGCAGGTCTTTGCCTTTGCGATCGGAACCGGCCGGGCATGGCAGCAGCCGGGAGCGCCGTTTCTGATCGCGGCGCTGCTGATTGCCGTCGCCGGCATTCTCGCGTGGCGCGTGACCAGGACAGCCGACTTCACGCCGGACGCATGAATTCCTGGAGCTTGCCGGCGCGGTAATCGTAGATCTTTCCGGTTTCGGAAAAACCCGGCAGGCACAGATCGAGGATTTTCTCCGCGACCTGATCGGGCGACGGCAACGTCGCGGGATCCTCGCCCGGCATGGCGAGCGCACGCATGCGGGTGCGGGTCGGGCCTGGGCTGAACAGATTTACCCGCACCGGCGTCGAGCTCGTTTCCGCCGCGTAGGTTCGCACCAGCACGTCGAGCGCGGCCTTCGATACCGAATACGGCGCCCAGTAAGCGTAAGCGGATGTCGCTACTCCCGAGGTCACGAACACCGCGCGGCCGGCGTCGGAGCGCTTGAGCAGCGGCCCCATGGCGCGAATGAAATGCCAGTTGGCGGTGACGTTGACCGCGATCGAATCGTCCCAGGCCTTCGGCTCGATGTGATCGAGCGGCGAGGGCACGCCGCCGAGGCCGGCATTGCCGAGGAGGATATCGAGCCGCCCATAGCGTTCGTTGAGCGCGGCGGCGAGGCGGTAGATGCCCGGATAGTCGCGCACGTCGAGCGGCGTCAGCGTGGCCGACCCGCCGGTTGCGCGCACGGCATCGTCAAGCTCTTCGAGACCGCCGACCGTGCGGGCGACGGCGATCACATGCGCGCCCGCGCGCGCCAGCGCCAACGCGGCGGCATAGCCGATGCCCCGGGAGGCGCCGGTGACGAGCGCTATTCGATCAGCAAGGGGAAGCGGCATTCCTCAGCTCGCCTCGGCGAGGAGAGAGAGCTGATGCTGTGGAGCGTCCTGCGCCGTGCGATCGGTGAGCGGGGTGGGGTAGTCGCCGGTGAAGCAATGATCGGTGAATTGCGGGCGTGCCGCATCGCGACCCTTTTCGCCCATGGCGCGGTAGAGGCCCTCCACCGATAGGAACGCCAGCGAATCGGCGCCGATGAATTTCCGCATCCCTTCGAGATCGTGGGTGGCGGCCAACAGCTTGTCCTGCTCGGGCGTGTCGATGCCGTAATAGTCGGGATGGGTGATCGGCGGCGAGGCGATACGAAAATGCACTTCGCGGGCGCCGGCGTCGCGCATCATCTGCACGATCTTCACCGACGTGGTGCCGCGCACGATCAAGTCGTCGATCAGCACGATGCGCTTGCCGTTGACCACCGCGCGATTGGCGCTGTGTTTGAGACGCACGCCGAGCTGGCGGATTTGCTGTGTCGGCTCGATGAAGGTGCGGCCGACATAATGGTTGCGGATGATGCCGAGCTCGTAGGGGATACCCGAAACCTGCGCGTATCCAACCGCCGCCGGCACGCCCGAATCCGGAACCGGCACGACTACGTCGGCGGCGGCCGGTGCTTCACGGGCAAGCTCCGCGCCGCAGGTCTTGCGGACGTTGTAGACGCTGCGGCCGTCGATGATCGAGTCCGGCCGCGAGAAATAGACGTATTCGAAAATGCAGGGCCGCGGCGCGCTCGGCGGGAACGGCTTGTGCGAGTGCGCGCCGTCCTCGTCGAACACCAGGACCTCGCCGTTTTCCACGTCGCGAACGTACTGGGCGCCGATGATGTCGAGCGCGCAGGTCTCCGAGGCGAGGATGGGGCAGCCGTCGAGCTTGCCCAGTACCAGCGGCCGGATGCCGAGCGGGTCGCGGGCGCCGATGAGCTTTTTGTTGGTCAGGCCGACAAAGGCGTAGGAGCCTTCGAGAACGCGCAGCCCCTCGATGAAACGATCCACGAAGCGGTTGCGGGTTGAGCGGGCGACGAGATGGAGGATGACCTCCGTGTCCGTCGTCGACTGCATCATCGCGCCTTCGCGCACCAGTTGGCGGCGTAACGTCAGCCCGTTGGTGAGATTGCCGTTATGGCCGACGGCAAAGCCGCCGGCATTGAGCTCGGCGAACAGCGGCTGCACGTTGCGCAGGATGGTTTCGCCGGTCGTGGAATAGCGCACATGGCCGACCGCCGCGTTGCCCGGCAGGCGTTCGATGACGTCGCGTCCGGAAAAGGTGTCGCCGACGAGTCCCAGCCGGCGCTCGGAGTGGAAGCGGGTGCCGTCGAACGAGACGATGCCGGCGGCTTCCTGCCCGCGATGCTGGAGGGCGTGGAGGCCGAGCGCCGTAATCGCGGCCGCGTCGGGATGACCGAAAATACCGAATACGCCGCACTCTTCGCGTAGCCGGTCGCCGTCCAGATCGAGGAGTGCGGTATCTGCCATGATCATCGGTCCACGATCATCTCAATGCACGATTCCCCGCACCTTGGCCAACGAGCCGGGTCTCGACCGGCCCGCCGCCTGGCTTGTCGAGACCGCTATGCTGATCCGGCGGAGCACTTTCCGGCGTCTCGTTGTTGTCCTCAGGACGCGGCTTCTTCAGCCTCTTCAAGATGGTGTTCTCCGGGTCTTCCGGCAACATCGACATCAGCCATTGGCCCGTTCCGGTCAGAACGACCCGCGATTTGGCGTTTCTGACCCATTCCGGCTGACTGCGATCGGGAACCAGCCAGGCGAAAAACATGAAGGCGACTACGACAATCACGAGGCCGCGGGCGAGCCCGAACAGGAAGCCCAGCGTCCGGTCGAGCGCTCCAACGCGGCTGTCCAGCACCATGTCGGAAATCCGCACCGTCACAATCGAAACGATCAGCAGCGTCAGCAGGAACACGCCGCCGACGACGGCGACCGTGGCGACGACGTCGTTGTTGAAGTACTGTTTGGCGAGGGGTAACAGCTTGGAATAGGCGTAAAGGGTGGCGCCGGCCGCCAGCACCCAGGCGACGATCGAGAGCACCTCGCGCATGAAGCCGCGCACCATGGCCAGCAGGCCCGAAATCAACATCACGACAATGAGGATGATATCGAGCAACGTAATCGGCATTGTCGGCTGGTCCGCTCGCTATTCCCGCCTCGAATGGCGGCGTGCGCAGGGCGCTGAAAGACTAGGTCCGCTGGGTGTATAGCCGGGCCCGGCGCTGCCGTCACCCGCCTTGTCCACAGAGGGAATTTACCGATCCTCGCTGTCCCGATCGCCGCCGCGTTTCTGCACCGGGATACCGTCGCGCGCGATATCGGCGACAAGATCGGCGAGCGTGCCGATGGTGGAGAGGGCAAAGCCGTCGGGCGCTTCGTTGCGCGCGGCTTCCGGCGCGATCGCCCGGCCAAAGCCAAGCTTTTGCGCCTCCTTGAGACGGGCGGCGGTCTGCGCCACCGGCCGCACCGCGCCGGACAGCGAGGCTTCGCCGAAATAGACGGCATCCGCCGCGAGCGGCGCGCGGGCGAGCGATGAGACAAGAGCGGCTGCTGCTGCGACGTCGGCCGCCGGCTCCTGGATGCGCAAGCCGCCGGCGACGTTGAGGTAGACGTCGTGGCCGGACAGCCGCACGCCGCAATGGGCCTCGAGCACCGCCAGCACCATGGACAACCGGCTCGGGTCCCAGCCGACCACGGCGCGGCGCGGTGTACCGAGCGACGTTGGCGCCACCAGAGCCTGGATTTCCACGAGCAGCGGCCGCGTGCCTTCAATGCCGGCAAATACCGCGGTGCCGGGGCTGCCGAGATCGCGTTCGGAGAGGAATAATTCCGACGGGTTGGCGACCTCGCGAAGTCCGGCGCCGGTCATTTCGAATACGCCGATTTCGTCGGTCGGGCCGAAGCGGTTCTTGATCGCGCGCAGGATGCGGAATTGCTGCGAGCCTTCGCCCTCGAACGACATCACGGCGTCGACCATGTGCTCGACCACGCGCGGACCGGCAATCTGTCCGTCCTTGGTCACGTGGCCGACCAGGATCACCGCCGCCCCGGTGCGCTTGGCGAAACGAATGAGTTCGCCGGCCGAGCCGCGCACTTGCGTGACCGTGCCGGGCGCCGACTCGACGGTCTGCGTCCACATGGTCTGGATCGAGTCGATGACCAGAAGCTGCGGCACCTTCCCGTGCGAAAGCGTCGCTACGATGTCTTCGACCGACGTCTCGGCGGCGAGTTCGACGGCCGCGTCGCTAAGGCCGAGGCGTTCGGCGCGCAGCCGTACCTGGGCGACCGCCTCTTCACCGGAGATATAAACCGCGCGCGATCCGCGCCGCGCAAATGCCGCGGCGACTTCGATCAACAATGTCGACTTGCCGATGCCGGGATCGCCGCCGAGGAGCAGCACCGAACCGCGCACCAAACCGCCGCCGGTGACGCGATCGAATTCGGCAACGCCGGAAGCGAGCCGGGGCGCTTCCAGCAACTCGCCCTTGAGCGGTTCGATAACGAACAGGCGTCCCTTGCGCGATGGGCGTCCCGGTGCGGCGGCGCCTTCGGCAACCAGCGTGTTCCAGGCGCCGCAGGCTTCGCAGCGGCCCGCCCAGCGCGCCGATGCGGCGCCGCAATTCTGACAGACGAAGTTCGGTGCGCGCGCGACCATCGAGCCGCTCTCAACCGCCGCGATAGACGAGATGGCAGCGCGGGCCGAGCCGGACCAGGATTTCGTAACCGATCGTGCCGGCGGATGCGGCCACCTCGTCAACTGGGATGTTCTCGCCGATCAGGATCGCGCTGTCGCCGCGGTGAACTGGCCGGTCGGCGATATCGGTGACATCGACGCAAACCAGATCCATGGAAATGTTGCCGACGACCGGGCAGCGCTTGCCGGCGACGATCGCCGCACCGCCCGGCTTGCGGTCGATGCCGCTACCGGCGCGCATGAGCCCGTCGGCGTAACCCACTGCGACGACAGCGATGCGCGAGGCGCGGCGCGCCGTCCAGGCCGCGCTGTAGCCGACGGTCTCGCCCTGCGCCACTTTGCGAACCATCAGAATGCGTCCGCTCAATTCGACCACCGCGCGCATCGGGTTGGGCTTGCCCGGCGTCGGATTGAGTCCGTACAGCCCGGCGCCGGGTCTTCCCAGATCGAAATGCGCCGGCTCGCCGAGGAAGATTCCGGAGGAGTTGGCGAGCGAAGCCGGAACGCCCTGAAAGAGCAGACGCAGCTCGCGGAAGAGCCGGATTTGACTCGCGTTGAGTGGATGGTCGGCTGACCTCCGCGCAGGCGAGGTGGCTCATCAACAACGTGATGCCGTGATTTTCTCCCTGAACGCGCGGCGCCAGCGCGGCGGCTTCGTCCAGCGGCATGCCGAGGCGGTTCATGCCGGTGTCCACATGGATCGCCGCGCCGCCGCGCCAGTTCTGGCCGGCGACGAAGGCATCCCACTCGGCGAGTTCGGCGGTGCTGTTGATCACCGGCTGGGCGTTGAGTTCGGTGAATGCTTTTTCCGCTCCGGGCGCGAATCCGTTGAGCACGTAGATCGCGGCATCGCGTGCGCGTGTGCGCGCACGCCGCGCTTCGGCGATGTCGGCCACGAAGAAAGTCTTGCAGCCGGCCTTGGCGAGCTTGGCGGTGACCGGCTCGAGTCCCAGCCCGTAGGCGTTGGCCTTGACCACCGCCGCACATTCGACGGTGAGGAGCCTTTGCGTCAGCGACCGCCAGTTCGCCTCGATGGCGTCGAGATCGATCGTCAGCGTCCCGCCGGTTTCGGGGTCCGCGAGGCGTCTCGGTCGACTCAGGCAGCGGTTCTGCGAATGCCATCCCCGCGTTATGACGGCGGTCGCGGCGGCGGTAAAGCGGGGCGAGGCTGGGAGCGGCTAAAAGCCCGACCGATGCGCGTCGTCGAGGTTGCCGAAGCGGGTGACGGCGGCATCGAATTGCAGTTCGACGGTTCCTGTCGGACCGTGACGCTGTTTGCCGATGATTACTTCCGCCTTGCCTTCGACGCGGTTGCCCTCGGCCAACCACTCGTCGAATTTCTCGCGGTTCGATTCCATCGGCTTGCGCATCTGGTGGTAATACTCTTCGCGGAACACGAACAGCACGACGTCGGCGTCCTGTTCGATCGAGCCCGATTCACGCAGGTCGGAAAGTTGCGGACGTTTGTCCTCGCGGGCTTCGACCTGCCGCGACAATTGCGAAAGCGCGAGGATCGGAACGTTGAGCTCCTTGGCGAGCGCCTTAAGCCGCGTCGTGATTTCGGTGATTTCCTGCACCCGGTTTTCGCTCGATCGCCGCGACGAACCTTGCAGGAGCTGGATGTAGTCGATCACCAGAAGATCGAGCCCGCGTTGCCGCTTGAGCCGGCGTGCGCGCGCCGCCAGTTGTCCGATCGAAAGGCCGCCGGTCTCATCGACGTAGAACGGCAGGCTTTGCAGCTGGATCGAGATGTCCTTGATCTTCTCGAAATCGCCTTCGTCGATCGCGCCGCGCCGGATTTTGGTCGACGGAATGCCGGTCTGCTCGGAAATGATGCGGGTGGCGAGTTGCTCGGCCGACATTTCCAGCGAGAAGAAGCCGATGATGCCGCCGTTGACGGTAGCGGTATGTCCATCGGCGCGAACTTCGCCCGCCCAGGCTTTGGCGACGTTGTAGGCGATATTGGTGGCGAGCGCGGTTTTTCCCATGCCGGGACGGCCGGCGAGGATGACGAGGTCGGAGGATTGCAGGCCTCCCATCCTGGAATCGAGATCGGTCAGTCCGGTCGCCAGTCCCGACAGGCTGCCGTCGCGCTGATAGGCGCGCGCCGCCATGTCGACGGCGGTGGTGAGAGCCTGCGCGAAGCGCTGGAAACCGCTCTCGTAACGTCCGGTTTCGGCAAGCTCGAAAAGCTTGCGCTCGGCGTCTTCGATGTGGCTTTGCGGCGTCGCCTCGACCGGCGCGTCGTAGGCCAGATTGACCATGTCCTCGCCGATGGCGATCAGGTCCCGCCGGATCGACAGATCGTAGACGGTGCGGCCATAGTCCTCGGCGTTGATGATGGTCGTCGCCTCGGCGGCTAGCCGGGCCAGGTATTGATTGACGGTCAGCCCGGCAATGTCGAAGTCCGGCGGCAGGAACGTCTTGAGCGTCACCGGCGTCGCCAGCTTCCCGGCGCGAATCAGTCCGCCGGCCAGCTCGTAGATGCGCTGGTGGATGCCTTCGAGGAAATGCTTCGCCTCAAGGAAATCGGAAACGCGGTAGAACGCCTCGTTATTGACGAGGATAGCCCCCAGCAGCGCCTGTTCGGCCTCCATATTGTGGGGCGGCGCGCGGAACGCCGGTTCCGCGGGTAGCTGCTTGCGTGCGATCGAATCGAATGCTGCCATGGTCCCGATCAAGGGATTTGCATGTGGCCGATTTGCGGACACTCAACATCGCGGATCACTCAACAACGGTGGCTGCTCTTCGAAAATCCCAGCCGCCGCACTTACAAACCACGAGGACTTTTTCGATAGTCGAGCGGCGACCCGATGGGAAACCCTCGTTGCGGCTTTCCCCGCTACACACTGTATGCCGTGCGCCGGCGGTGACGGGCACAGATGGCGCTTGACGCCTTTACGTCTTTTTCTCGCCTATTCTCCGGCGAGACGCAGCGGCGCCAAATAGCCGGCCTCGAGCGACCGCAGCCGCGCTTCCTCGCGCCCGATATAGTCGCGCGTCTCCGGCACGACGCCTTTGCGCTTGGTGATCTGGATCTGGAACACGACCATGTCGCTCTCGCGGAACGCCATTTCCGAGGAGGCGAGATAAAACTCCCACATGCGGACGAACTGCGCGTCGTATAGCCGCTCGATGTCCTCGCGGTGGGCGAGAAAGCGGTCGCGCCAGGCCTTGAGCGTTTCGGCGTAATGGCGTTGCAGTATCTCGACATCGGTGACGACGAGGTCGGCGCGCTGGATGGCGGGCAGGACTTCGGAGAGGGCAGGGATATAACCGCCGGGGAAAATGTATTTCGCAATCCACGGATTGGTGACGCTCGGCGTGCCGCTGCGGCCGATCGTATGCAGCAGAAACACGCCGTCCTTGTCGAGAAGTTCCGCGCAGCGGCGGAAAAACGTGTCGTAAAAGCCGACGCCGACATGTTCGAACATGCCGACGGAGACGATGCGGTCGAAACGGCCGGCGACGTCCCGATAGTCTTCCAGCCGGAAGATCGCATCCTGCGTCCGGCCGCGCTCGACTGCCCGCTGTTGTGCGCGCGCGAATTGCTCCTGCGAAAGCGTGATGCCGGTCACGCGAGCGCCGGCGATCTCGGCGAGATAAAGCGCGAGGCCGCCCCAGCCGCAGCCGATGTCGAGAACCGCCGCGCCCGGCTCGACGCGAAGTTTTGCGGCGAGGTGACGCTTCTTGGCGAGCTGCGCGTCGTCGAGCGACTGGTCCGGGGTCTCGAAGTACGCGCAGCTATATTGCTGGTCGCCGTCGAGGAAGAGCGTGTAGAGCCTGCCGTCGAGGTCATAGTGATGCGCGACATTGCGCCGGGACCGGGACCGCGGATTGAATTGATGGATGCGGCGGATCAGGTAGCGTCCCGCCCGCCACGGCAGCGCCCACGTCGGGACGGCCAGCCGCTCCTGCCGAAACAAAAGCGCCAGCACATCCGCGATCGAGCCTTGCTCGACGACAAACGTGCCGTCCATGTAGGCTTCGCCGAGACGTAGTTCCGGATTGAACAAAATCGCGCGCTGCGCCTTCCTTGTGGTGAAGCGCACTGCGAGCGGCGGCCCGCTGCCATCGCCGAACTTGAATTGCCGGCCCGCTGCGGTCGTTACCGTCAGGGACCCGCGGCGCACAAAGCGCCGCAAAAACAATGATAGTAACTGGTCCAATGTCGTCTCCACGCCCGGCTTACATTCGCCACGATAAATTCCGCGATCGGCGCGTCACTTAGCCCCAGCACCCGCCCGCCTGCCGTCATTAAAACAAAATCCTCGTTGACCAGCAATGCGGGCGACGGGGGTCTTCCACCCGCTCGGATGCCCGCCGGAACGTTGCTGCCTGTTTACCGTTTTGGGGTAAGGAAGAGCCCCGAGCCGCGAATGTCCGAGGAGAGAAGGGTGACCAGGGGTTTTGCGCCTATCGTTGGCCTGCTGGTAGGGGCGCTGCTGCCGGCGGCAGCCCATGCGCAAACCAACCTCGATCGCGGCAAGTCGGCTTCGCAGCTGTTTGCGTCAGCCTGCATCGAATGCCACAAGGGCGGCCCGCACGGACTTGCCAAGGGCAAGAGCGCCGCGAGCCTCGCCGAATTTCTGCGCGAGCATTACACGACCAGCGGGGAACAGGCCGCTTCGCTGGCGGCTTACGTCGCTGCAGGGCGCGACACCGTTGCGTCGCCTGCGCCCGGCAGGAAACTGGGAGATCACGCCGGGACGACGGCGGACGATCCAAAGCAGGACAAGCGGCGCGCCAAGCCCGCGGAGGCGGACGCCAAGCCCAGGGACGAAGTGCCGACCCTGATGAAGCCGATTGTCCGGTCCGAGCCCAGCGCGCAGGAAAAGCCGACACCGCGAAACCGCCGTAAGGAGACGCCTGCTGCGGAACCGGGACAGGAACCTGCTGCGCTTGCGCGCAGCCCAGCGCCGGCTGCCGCCGAGCCGCCGCCGGCGGCACGGCCGGAGACTCCGAGCCCTGAAGCAGCCCCAGCGGCGGCGGTTGCGCCGGCACCCGCTGCCGCCGCGACCGAACCGGCTGCGGCCGCGCCGAGCGGCGAACCGGTGCCGCGGGACAACGTCCCCGACTAAACGGTCCGGCCGTTATTCTTTATCGGCAGCTTCTGGAGCTTCTTCCGCATCCTCGCCTTCACGGGCACGCACCAATTCCGCGGCTTCGGGCTCGAAGAAGGCTTCCGCGGCCTGCACCGCTTCCTCCTCCGGAGTCCGCTCTTCGCGGAGTTGCGAAACGTCCTCGCCGCGCTCGATGCGCGCGGCCTCATCGAGGTTGCGCGCGACGATGACGGTGACGGTGGTGTCGATTTCCGGATGCAGCGAGATCGGCACTTCGTGGCGGCCGATCGTCTTGATCGGCGTGTTGAGCGCGACCTGACTGCGGGTGACATTGTATCCGGACGCCGCCAGCAGGCCGACCAGGTCGCGTGGCGAAACCGAGCCGAACAACTGACCCAATTCCGCGGCCTGGCGGACGATCGTGAAGTTCTTGCCGTTGAGCTTTCCGGCGATCTCACCGGCGTCGGACTTCGCCGCCAGCGAGCGCGCTTCGAGATCGCCCTTCATGGTTTCAAAACGGGTGCGATTGTCGGCCGTCGCGCGCAATGCCTTGCCGCGCGGCAACAGGAAATTGCGGGCGAAGCCGTCCTTGACGCGCACCACCTCGCCCATCTGGCCCAGTCGGGGCACCCGTTCGAGCAGGATCACTTCCATTTTGGTTCCTCCCCGCCTAGCGGATCACGTAGGGAAGCAGCCCAAGAAAGCGCGCCCGCTTGATTGCCTGGGCAAGCTCGCGCTGCTTCTTCGCTGACACCGCGGTGATGCGGCTCGGAACGATCTTGCCGCGCTCGGACACGAAGCGCTGCAGCAGCTTTGCGTCCTTGTAGTCGATTTTCGGCGCATTGGAGCCCGAGAACGGGCAGCTCTTGCGACGGCGGAAAAACGGACGGCGTGCTCCGCCGCTCTGCGGTGACATGGCCATGATCAATCCTCCACCACTGCCGTTGCCTGCGCGTCCGTATCGTCGCGCGGCCGCCGGTCGCGGGGACGATCGCCCCTGTCGCCGCGATCGCCCCTGTCGCCACGGTCGAACCTGTCGCCGCGATCGAACCTGTCGCCGCCGCGCCGGTCGTCACGATCGCGGTCGCGCTCGGCGCGACGCATCATCGCCGAGGGTCCCTCTTCGTGCTCATCGACCCGGATCGTGAGGTAGCGCAACACTTCTTCGTTGAGGCGCTCCAGCCGCTCGATCTCGTTGATCGCGGCAGGCGGGGCGTCGATATTCAACAGCGTGAAATGCGCCTTGCGGTTCTTGCGCAGCCGATAGGAGAGCGACTTCACGCCCCAATACTCGGTCTTGGCGATCGAACCGCCCAATCCTTCGACGACGGTTTTCAGATGCGCCGTCAGTTCTTCCACCTGCTGCGTGCTGGCGTCCTGGCGCGCAAGGTAGACGTGCTCATAGAGCGGCATGGCTGCCCTTTCCTTTGTTGTCCTCGCTCGCCTCGGCGCGAAGCCCCTCGAACCCTTCGGGAAAGGCTCGAATGCTCTGAAGGCGGGAACACCGGACGCCGGACCGATATGGTCCTACCGAACCCCGAAGGGCGCGGCCGTCCGTTCAGCCCCCGGCCGGGGTCGAGCGGAAAGAGGGCCTTATACTTGGCTTCCTAGGAAACGCAAGTATTTGGGTTCCGGGGAAACGTAAGCAAATCAGGGGTCGCGGTCCGGGTCGTCCGCGGTCTGGATGAGTTCCGCCAGCCGCACCGCCATGTTCACGCCTTCCCGCAGCCGCTCGTTGTCGGTGGCGCCACGGGACAGGCGGTTTTCCCTCTGGAGTATGCCCAGAAGGGCGTCGAGGCTTTGCCGCAAAAGCCGTTGCCGGTACGCCGGATCCTGGCGCGCCTGCGTCAACTCGGCTTCGGTGATCTGTGGCAGCGCCTTCATCAAAAACGGCCTCGCGGCCGATGTTAACGATGATGGATCGGCCCGCCGCACATTACCGATGCCGGGTTGTCGCTTGGTTACCCCCGGCGGTCTTGGGGCGACTTTTGGGGCGATCTTTGGGGCGACCTTGGCGCGGTCTTGGCTTGACACGGCCGCAGTCGCGGTATCTTTCGCCCCCGTTTCGAGAAGGCAAGGCATGACGATCGCGTTCGTTTTTCCCGGCCAGGGCAGTCAGGCGGTCGGCATGGGCAAGGGCCTCGCCGAGGCTTTTGCGCCGGCGCGGCAAGTTTTCGAGGAAGTCGATGCTGCGCTCGGAGAGAAGCTCAGCGAAACGATATGGAACGGGCCGGGCGAGACGTTGACGCTCACCGAAAATGCGCAGCCTGCCCTGATGGCCGTTTCACTTGCCGCCTTGCGTGCGCTCGAAGCCGAGGCCGGCGTCGACATCGCGCGCGATGCGGCTTTCGTCGCCGGCCACTCGCTTGGAGAATATTCGGCGCTTGCCGCAGCGCGGTCGCTCACGATCACCGACGCCGCGCGGCTTCTGCGCATCCGCGGCCGCGCCATGCAGAAGGCGGTGCCCGTCGGCGCCGGCGCCATGGCGGCGCTCATCGGGGTCGAGCTTGACGACGCAAAATCAATCGCTGCCGAAGCCGCGACCTCCGGCGTCTGCGCCGCAGCCAACGACAATGGCGGCGGGCAGGTCGTGCTGTCCGGCGACAAGTGCGCGGTGGAAAGCGCGGTCGAAATCGCCAAGGCGCGCGGCGTCAAACGCGCGATGCTGCTGCCGGTGTCCGCGCCGTTCCATTGCGCGCTGATGCAACCCGCGGCCGATGCGATGGCCGAAGCGCTCGCCGGCGTGGCGGTCAAGCCGCCGGTGGTGCCGCTGGTGGCCAACGTGCTGGCGCAGCCGATCGCGGAGCCGGCCGCGATCGTGCGTTCGCTCGTCCAGCAAGTGACCGGCACAGTTCGCTGGCGCGAGTCGATCCAGTTCATGGCTGGCGCGGGCGTGACGACAATCTACGAGGTCGGCGCCGGGAAGGTACTCGCGGGCCTGATCAAGCGCATCGCCGATACGGTCACTGTAACATCGATCGGTACGCCCGACGACCTCGCCAAATTCAAAGCGGCGTCGGCGAACACCGCGCGGTCTTGAGGATTGCCATGTTTGAACTCACCGGCAGGACTGCATTGGTCACCGGAGCGACCGGCGCCATCGGCGGCGGCATCGCCCGGATCTTGCACGCGCAAGGCGCTACCGTAGCGATCTCCGGCACCCGGCAGGAAGTCCTTGACCAACTGGCTGCCGGTCTCGGGGAGCGCGTCCACGTGCTGCCGTGCAATCTGGCCGATGCCGCGGAAACGGACGCTCTGGTTGCGCGCGCCGAGGAGGCGATGGGCCAGCTCGACATTCTTGTCGCCAATGCCGGCGTCACCAAGGACAATCTGTTCGTCCAGTTGCGCGACGAGGACTGGGACCAGGTGATCGCGATCAATCTCTCCGCGACGTTCCGTCTCGCGCGCGCCGCGGTGCGCGGCATGATGCGGCGGCGTTTCGGCCGCATCATCGCCATCACCTCGGTCGTCGGAGCCACCGGAAATCCCGGTCAGGCCAACTATGTCGCGGCCAAAGCCGGCATCACCGGAATGATCAAATCGGTCGCTCAGGAATATGCCAAGCGCGGCGTCACCGCCAATTGCGTCGCTCCGGGATTCATCGTCACGCCGATGACCGACAAGCTCAACGACAAGCAGCGCGAAGGAATCCTGGCGAAAATTCCGGCGAACCGCGCCGGGACGATCGACGAAGTTGGGGCTGCGGTCGCCTTTCTTGCTGCCAACGAGGCCGGCTATGTGACGGGACAAACACTCCATGTGAACGGCGGAATGGCCATGATTTGAAGGCGATAGACGGCGCGGCGATGCCGCGCGGCCGCGCTGGCCAACGCTTTGGAAGTGTGGTAACCGGACCGTGAGTTGGCTTGGGGGGCGCCCGTTAAGCCGGAGAGCGGGGGGATGTCCGCCTCTGATCGGTGTCGGCCCGCGGCTGCCAGGTCAAATCAAGATGGGGCAGCGCCGAGAAATTATTAATCGGGTCGCGTTGAAAGAAGAGGTTGGAAACGATGAGTGATATTGGCGAGCGGGTGAAGAAGATCGTCGTTGAGCATCTCGGCGTCGAGCCCGACAAGGTTACTGAAAACGCCAGTTTCATCGACGATCTCGGCGCCGACAGTCTCGACACGGTCGAGTTGGTCATGGCTTTCGAGGAAGAATTTGGTTGCGAAATTCCCGACGACGCCGCGGAGACCATTCTTACCGTCGGCGACGCGGTCAAGTTTCTCGAAAAAAACGCGAAGAGCTGAACCCGACGCGAGCGCCGCGACGCAGCATGGGTGGCACGCACACGCGTGAAGCCTGTACGCCGCGATGGCAAGGACGCGGCGCGGTGTCAGGTTCGGCCGTCACGGCATGGGCCCAAAGGTTCGTCAAAGGGTCCGTCCGGAGCGCTGATCAATGAGACGCGTCGTCGTCACTGGTCTTGGCATGGTGACGCCGCTCGCTTGCGGGGTCGAGCCGACGTGGCAGCGGCTGCTCGCTGGCGAAAGCGGGATCGCGCGCATTGAGAATTTCGAAATCGATGATCTTCCCTGCAAGATCGCCGGCCAGCTACCGCGCGGCGACGGCTCCGACGGCAGTTTCAACGCCGATCAATGGATGGAGCCGAAAGAGCAGCGCAAGGTCGACGACTTTATTCTGTTCGGCATGGCGGCGGCGCAGCAGGCGCTCGACGATGCCGACTGGCATCCCAGCACTTACGAAGACCAGATCACCAGCGGAGTCCTGATCGGCTCCGGCATCGGCGGCATTGAAGGCATCGCGGAAACGGCCTTGTTGCTGCGCGACCGCGGGCCGCGCCGCGTATCGCCGTTCTTCATTCCTGGCCGCATCATCAATCTGGCTTCCGGCTATGTCTCGATTGCTCACGGGCTCAAGGGTCCGAATTCTTCCGTAGTCACCGCCTGCTCGACGGGGGCTCACGCCATCGGCGACGCGGGCCGGCTCGTCGCTCTCGGCGATGCTGACGTGATGGTCGCCGGCGGTACGGAGTCGCCGGTCAACCGCCTGTCGCTTGCCGGATTTGCCGCGTGCCGCGCGCTGTCTACCGGATTCAACGACACCCCCGAGCGCGCCTCGCGTCCCTATGACCGCGATCGCGACGGCTTCGTGATGGGCGAGGGCGCCGGCGCCGTGGTGCTTGAAGAATACGAGCATGCGAAGCGCCGCGGCGCCCGCATCTACGGCGAACTGGTCGGCTATGGTCTTTCCGGCGACGCCTTCCACATTACCGCGCCGGCCGATGACGGCGACGGGGCGCTGCGCTGCATGAAGGCCGCGGTCCGGCGGGCGGAGATATCTCCTGGGGACCTCGACTACATCAACGCCCACGGCACCTCGACGCCGATCGGCGACGAGATCGAGCTCAAGGCCGTCGAGAAGCTGGTCGGCAATTCCGCCGGCAATATCAGCATGTCGTCCACCAAGTCGTCGATCGGCCATCTGCTCGGCGCGGCCGGAACGGTCGAGGCCATCTTCTGCCTGCTGGCCATTCGCGACCAGGTGGTGCCGCCGACGATCAATCTGGACAATCCTTCGGTCGCGACCGCGATTGACCTCGTGCCGCACAAGCCGCGCGAGCGCACGGTCAATGTCGTGCTCTCGAACTCATTCGGGTTCGGCGGCACCAACGCCTCGCTCGTGTTTCGCCGGCTGCCGGACTAGGGTAGTGGCGGGCGCATTCACCCTTTCGCCATATTTGCTCCGCACTCGCCTGCAATGCAATGTAGCTTCGACGTGGCGCCTGTCGGCGGCTTCGGAAGCAACCGGCAGGCTTCGGTTCGCCCGCCAAGGCTCATCCCCCGTGTTGTTCATGCCTGGTAAAAAACTGGATACGCGGCGGTGAGCAGCTCCGACCAGCCGCCGAAAAAGAGCGACCGTGCAGGGACCCCGCCGCCGCGCGTGGCGCCGCCGCGTGGCGCTGAAAAGCCTGCACCGCCAGCTGGTGCGGCCGGACAGGCGGCCAAGATCCCGTCTCCGGCGGCGGCAAAACCCCAGACCCGGCCCGAGCCGCCGCGAACGGCCGTCGTTCCGATCGGGGCCAAGCCTGCACCGGGAGCAGCTTCCGCTACGCAGACTCCGCGCCCTGCTGCCGCGCCTGCGGACAAGGCCGCCAAGCCGGCCGCGCCGAGGCCGGCAAGCCGGCAACGGCGCCGCGCCGCGAACCGCCACGCCCGTGCGTTCCGTTCCAGCCGCGACAAGTGCGGGTGCGGCAACGCGTCCTGCTCCCGCCGTGACAAGTCCGGGTGCGGCAACGCGTCCCGCTTCGGCCGCCGCGCGCCCACCCGCCGCGGCGCGAGGGACTGCGCCGCAAAGTCCCGTCAAGGCCGTGTCCGTTTCCGGCGAGCCGTATTCTCCGCTTGTGGACCGGCCGGGGAACGGCAACGGCGCCGATGCCAGATCAAAAATTCCGACGCATATCGCGCCGCGCAGTCCGCGCGCCGCGCTCGAGCCGGATGCGGTCGAACTGCCGACCAAGCGCTCCAGGCGGGCGCGGCATCCCTTTGTCGTCGTCGGCAACGCGATCCTCAGTCTCTTCGTGCTTGTGGCCATCGTGGCGGCGATTGCGCTGGTCGCGGGCAAGCAGAGGTTCGACGCTCCGGGACCGCTGGCCGAAGATCGCGTGGTCAATATCCCGCGCGGCTCGGGCTTCCGCGACATTGCCGACGTGCTGGTGCGCGACGGCGTCATCGACCAGCCCTGGGTCTTTATCGGCGGCGTGCTGGTGCTCAAGGCGCGCGAGGACCTCAAGGCCGGCGAATACCAATTCAAGGCGCACGCCAGCCTGCGCGACGTGGTCGCCACCATCGTCGACGGCCGCGTGGTGCCGCACCAATTCACCATTCCGGAGGGTTTGACCTCCGAGCAAATAGTCGCGCGCCTCCTGGAGGACGACATCCTCACCGGCAACATCAAGGAAATCCCGCGCGAGGGCACGCTGTTGCCCGACACTTACAGCTTCACCCGCGGCGTCACGCGCGAGCAGATGATCCAACGCATGCAGCAGGCGCAGCAGCGCGTGGTCAAGGAAGTCTGGGACCATCACTCGCCTGACCTGCCGATCAAGACACCCGACCAGCTCGTGACGCTTGCTTCCATCGTCGAGAAGGAGACCGGCAAGCCGGACGAACGAACGCGCGTCGCCGCCGTGTTCGTCAATCGGCTCAAACAGAAAATGCGGCTGCAGTCGGACCCGACGATCATCTACGGCCTGGTCGGCGGCAAGGGCACGCTCGGCCGGCCCATCATGAGAAGCGAGATCGAGCAGGCGACGCCTTACAATACCTACCAGATAGAAGGATTGCCGCCCGGTCCGATCGCCAATCCCGGCCGCGCCTCGCTCGAGGCGGCCGCCAACCCGGCCCGCACCCGCGAGCTTTATTTCGTCGCCGACGGCACCGGCGGCCACGCCTTTGCCGAGACCTACGAGCAGCATCAGAAGAACGTCGCCCGGTTGCGGGCGATGGAATCGGATCAAAGAGCCGAGCAAAAGGAACCGGCTTCGAGCGACACCCCGCAGGCCGCGCCGCCAGCCGCCGGCGCTTCGCCCGCTCCCGCGTCGCAACAGCGCCGCACAACAACCACCCGCCACAACCAGAACCCGCCGGCGACGACGCACTAGCGCCTTGTCGCTCTTGTGACCGCTGGAAGCCGCCGCTAAGTTCAGCGCGGACTTTTTCAGGGGGGATCGCGGTTCATGGCGCTGTCGAGCATGACGGGCTTTGCTCGCGGCCATGGCGTCAGCGGCTCCTATGCCTGGGCCTGGGAAGTCAAATCCGTCAACGGCAAGGGTCTCGATCTACGGCTGCGGCTGCCGCCCGGCTGGGACGCGATCGAGGCGCCGGTTCGCGCCCAGGCCGCCGAGCAACTCTCGCGGGGCTCTATTCAGGCGAGCCTCACGGTAGACCGCAGCGGCGTCGCGCCCGTGGTTCGCATCAATGCGGCCGTGCTTGAAGCAATCCTGACGACGGTGCGGCAGCTTTCTTCGCGCGTCGAGGCGTCGCCGCCGTCGCTCGACGGCTTGCTGGCGCTCAAGGGCGTGATGGAAGTCAGCGACGCCGAAGAGATCGAAGGCGAGCGGCAGAGCGCGGAGGCGGCGGCGACGGCGGGTTTTGCGCAAGTGCTCGGTTCGCTGTCGGAGATGCGCCAGCGCGAGGGTGCAGCGCTTGGCCGCGTGCTGACGGCGCGTCTCGGCGAAATCGCCGCGCTTGCGCACCGCGCCGAACTCACGCCCGGCCGGAAGCCGGAGGCCATTCGCGTGCGGCTCGCCGAACAGGTCGCCGCGCTGCTGGCGCAGTCCGACCGTTTCGATCCGGACCGGCTGCATCAGGAGGCGATCCTCATCGCCACCAAGGCGGACGTGCGCGAGGAGCTCGACCGCCTCGCGGCGCACGTCGAGCAGGCCCGGCTTCTCATCGATCGGGGCGGGCCGATCGGCCGCCGGCTCGATTTCCTGGCGCAGGAACTCAATCGCGAAGCCAACACACTGTGCGCCAAGGCAAACGACGTCGAGCTGACGAATATCGGCCTCGAGCTCAAGGCTGCGGTCGAGCAGTTCCGCGAGCAGGTGCAGAATGTGGAATAGGGCATGAAGCCCGCCGGTCGCAATTCGGCGCGCGTGGCGCGGCGCGGCCTCATGCTCGTTCTGTCCTCGCCTTCGGGCGCCGGCAAGACCACGCTGTCGCGCATGTTGCTGAAGGCGGATCGCGGCGTCGAGCTCTCGATCTCGGTGACGACGCGTCCGCAAACGGCCCGGCGAGGTGGATGGCCGCGATTATCATTTCATCGATCATCCCCGCTTCGACGCCATGGTGAAATCGAGCAGGCTCCTGGAATGGGCCGAAGTGTTCGGTCATCGCTACGGCACGCCGCGCCGCCCGGTGGAGAAGGCGTTGCGGTCCGGCCGCGACGTGCTGTTCGACATCGACTGGCAGGGCACGCAGCAGCTCGCCGAAAAAGCCCGCGATGATCTCGTCAGCGTTTTCATTCTGCCGCCGACGGTGAAAGAGCTGGAACGCAGGCTGCAGCGCCGCGCGCAGGACAGCCGCGCCGTCATCGGTTCGCGCATGGCGAAGGCGGCGGACGAGATGAGCCATTGGCCGGAATACGACTATGTTATCGTCAATCGCGACAAAGCCGCGGCTTTCGCCGAGGTGCGGGCGATCCTTGCCGCGGAACGCCTCAAGCGCGAGCGGCAGATCGGGCTTTCCGCGTTTGTCCGCGGCCTGCGCGCGAAACTGTAGGATCGGGCCCGGGCGATGGATCAGACGGTTCCCGCAAACCAGGTCAATGTCACGCGTCTCATCGACGAGGGACCGCTCACCCGTTTCCAGATCGGCACTATTGTTTGCTGCGCGCTGGTCAGCGCGCTGGACGGCATCGACACCCAGTCGATCGGCGTCGCGGCGCCGTTCATCGCCGACGGGCTTGGTTTCAAGGTTGCCGATTTCGGCCCGATTTTCTCGGCAGCGCTTCTTGGCGCGACGCTTGGCGCCGCTTCTTTCGGTCCGCTTGCCGATTTCCTCGGCCGCAAGACACTTCTGATCATTGCGGTTGTGCTGTTTGGCGTCTTCACGATCCTCACGGCGCTCGGCGAATTCCGTTCCGGTGCTGTTGCTGTTCCGGCTGCTTGCGGGGCTCGGGCTCGGCGGTGCCACGCCGTGCTTCATCGCGTTGACGTCCGAATACGCGCCGGCGCGGCTGCGCGCGACGCTCGTGACGTTGATGTGGTCCGCGTTTCCGCTCGGCGCGATGGTGGGAGGTCTGTTGAACTCCTACATCATCACGCAGATGGGCTGGCGGGCGATCTTCTATATCGGCGGCGTCGCGCCGCTTGTGCTGGCTCTGGTGCTGTTCTTCTACCTTCCGGAATCGATCAAGTTTCTACTGGTGCGGCGAAACGACAATGACGCCGTTCGCCGGATCGTGGCGCGCTTTCGCTTTCCTCACGTCCGCGACGGCGCGCACTTTGTCGTGGAAGAGAAGCGCTTGCCCGGCGCGTCGATCCGGCATCTGTTCACGGAAGGCCGCGCTTTGGGCACGCTGCTGTTATGGGTGCCGTTTTTCATGGGGTTCGGGATCCTGACCGTGGCGGTGCTGTGGACGCCGGCTTTGCTGCGGCTCAACGGCATATCGCCGGCCAACACAGCCTTCGTCGTCGCGTTCAACGGTTTGGGCGGCTTCATCGGTCAATCGACGGCGGGGCGCCTGATCGAGCGCTTCGGCATCGGGCCTATATTGATTCCTGCTTTCGTGCTCGGAGCCGCGGCAACCGTCGGTCTCGGCTACGGCGCATCTTCGGTCGCGCTGGCGGCGACCTTCATCGGACTGATCGGGCTTTTCATGGGGTTCGGAACCGGCGGCGTGATCGCGCTTTCGGCGCTGATCTATCCGACGTCGATCCGCTCGACCGGCATCGGCTGGGGCATGGCGATGGGTCGGTTCGGCCAGATCGTCGGCCCCTTGCTCGCGGGAATTTTGCTCAGCGCCAACTGGACCGCCGATCGCATCATGATTGTCATCGCCCTTGGCGGACTGATCGGCGCGGTATTCGTTGTTCTCTTCAGGGCCTGGTACGCCCGCAGGTCGCCGCCGGGCGAAGACGCCTCCGCTGCGGATCGCTGCCGCCTAAGGCAAGACCTTCCTACGCCGTCAGCACGGTGCGGCCGACAACCCGGCCGGCGCGCAGATCGTCGAGCGCGGTCTGCGCTTGCGCCAACGGCCGGTCGCGGGTCGGGATCGGCGCGATATTTTTTGAACGCGCCAGATCGAGAAGTTCGCGCGCCTCGGCGAGCGTGCCGGTCAGGGTGCCCTCGATCGTGATCGCCTTGATCCCGAACATCGCTGCGGCGATGGAAAAATCGCCGCCGAGGAGGCCAGTCACCACGACGCGGCCGCCGCGGCCGAGCACCCCGGTCGAGAATTGCAGCGACTTGTCGGAGCCGACAAAATCGCATGCCGCAAGCACGCCGCCGGTCGCCTTCATGACGGCACGGCGCGCTTGCGGGTCGGCCGGGTCGTAAGCCTCGGCCGCGCCGGCGGCGATGCGCGGCGTTTCGCTTCTCCGCGTCGATGTCGGCGACGATCGGCGGCGTAGTGAAAAGCGCGCGCGCGATGGCAAGGCCCATCATGCCGACGCCGCCGAGTCCGACCAGCAGAACCGGACCGCGCTCCGGCCGGCTGGCGTGCCGCTTGAGAGCCGCATACGCGGTCAGACCGGAGCACATCAGCGGCCCGGCAAATGCCGCCGGCAACGGCGCGTAATCGAGCAGGTAGCGCGGATGCGGCACAAGGACGTGCGTGGCGAAGCCGCCATCGACGGCGATGCCAAGGTGACGATTGTTCGAGCACAAATTCTCTTCGCCGCCGCGGCACATGGCGCAGGCCCCGCAACCGATCCAGGGATAGACCGCAACGCGATCGCCGGTCTTCGCGCCGGTTGCATCATCGCCGGCGGCTTCGATCGACGCCGGCAATCTCGTGACCGAGGGTGAACGGCAGGCTCCGTCCGGCGCTGACATCAAGCTTCTTGTCGCCGCCAAGCGCGAAGTAGCCATCCTGCATATGCAGGTCGGAATGGCACACGCCGCAACGCTCGATGCGAACCAGCACTTCGCTGCCGCTCGGCTTCGGACAATCGACGATCGTCTCGCAAAGCGGCTGCCCGTAGGCGACCAGCGATTGGCGGTGCATCTTGCTCATGTCGGCGGTTACTCCACGGTGTCAGGCATCGCCGGCATCATGCCCCAGACCGCGGTGCGCGGCGAGAGCCCGCGCCAGCGACACAAAGCCTTCGACCGGAATCTCCTCCGCGCGCGCCGTCGGACTCAAATCCGCGGCGGCCAGAAGCGCCGACACGTCGGCGCCGAGCGAGCGCAGGCTCTGACGCAACATTTTTCGCCGCTGGCCGAACGCGGCCTGCGTCACGTTTTCAAGGAGTTTGCGATCGCAGTGCAGCGGCGTCGCGCGCGGCAGCAGGCGGACCAGCGAAGACGTAACCTTCGGCGGCGGCACAAAAGCGGAGGGGTTCACATCAAATAAAATGCGGGCTTCGCAGCGCCATTGCACCAGAACGGAAAGCCGCCCGTAGCTCTTCGAGCCGGGTGCGGCGACGATGCGTTCGGCGACTTCGCGCTGGAACATCAGGATCGCGGCGTCGTACCAAGGCGGCCACGGCTCGACGCAAACCCACGAGACGAGGAGCGCGGTGGCGATGTTGTACGGAAGGTTGGCGACGATGCGCGCCGGCCGGTGGTCGAGCCGCGGGCGCGGGTCGAACGTGAGCGCATCGGCCGGAACCACATCGAGGCGGCCCGGATATCGCTCGGCGATTTCGTGCAGCGCCGCGATCGCGCGTTCGTCGCGCTCCACCGCGATCACCCGCTCGGCGCCGAGTGACAGCAACGCGCGGGTCAGCCCGCCCGGCCCGGAGCCGATCTCGACGACCGTCGTACCCGCGAGTTCTCCCGCCGCGCCGGCGATGCGGGCGGTAAGATTGAGGTCGAGCAGGAAATTCTGTCCGAGCGATTTCTTCGCGACGAGACCGTGCCGGCGAATGACTTCGCGCAGCGGCGGCAGGCCGTCCGGCGCGGCGGTCACGACGCGGCAAGTGGGGCAGGGACCTCGGCCGTCGCGAGCCGTGCGGCAAGCCGGAGCGCGCTGATGAGGCTGGTCGGATCGGCCTTCCCGGTACCCGCGATGTCGAAAGCGGTGCCGTGATCCGGCGAGGTTCGCACGAAGGGAAGACCGAGCGTGACGTTGACGGCATGATCGAAGGCAAGCGTCTTGATCGGGATCAGCGCCTGGTCGTGATACATGCACAGGGCAACGTCGTAGGTTGCGCGGGCCAGCTTGTGGAAAAGCGAATCCGCCGGCAGGGGACCCCTGGCGTCGATGCCGTCGGCGACGAGCCGCGCGACCGCCGGCGCGACGATCGCACGGTCTTCCTCGCCGAGCGTGCCGTTTTCGCCGGCATGCGGGTTAAGTCCGGCGACCGCCAGCCGCGGCCGCGAAATGCCGAACCGCTGCGGCGAGGTCGTGCGCGACGATACGTCCGGTCTCGACCACGAGCTCGGTCGAGAGATGCGCCGAAGATTTCCTTCAGCGGCAGGTGGATCGTCACCGGCACGACCGCAAGCTCGGGAGACCATAGCAGCATCACCGGCCGCAATCGCCGCCCGGTCTTTTCCTGCACCAGCGTCGCCAGAAATTCGGTGTGGCCGGGTTCGGCGAACCCGGAATTGTACAGCACGTTCTTTGCCACCGGATTGGTGACGACGGCCAACGCCGCGCCGGCCAGCACGTCCGACACGGCGCGGCGGATGGAGGCAATGGCGGCGGGAGCGCTGGAGCCGTCCGGATGTCCGGGCGCTGCGCCGACCGTAACGTCGATCGGCACCACCGGCAGCGCCGACGAAAACGCCGCGCAGGCGGAAGCGGGAGCGACAACCGAGATCGGAACGTCAAGTCCCAGCCGCGCGGCCCGGCGGCGGAGAAATTCAGGATCGGAGGCGATATAGAAATGCGGCAGCGCAAGTTCGGCGCGTCGTTGCCAGACAGCCAGGGCAAGGTCGGGTCCGATGCCGGCGGGCTCGCCGAGCGTCAATGCCAGGGGCTGCACGATTTCGCTTCTTGTCGCCTATTTGTCTTTATCTTCGGGCTGTTTGTATTCGATCATCGCCCCGCGCCGCAAACTCTCGAGATAGCGTTTGGCCTGCGCGCCGAATTTCTGCTGAAGCATCTGCTCGCGAATTTGCCGCATCTCCGGCGTGTCGGACTTGGTTTCCCTTTTTGCGCAGATCGCGAACATCTGTATTCCTTCCGCGGTCTGCTCCGGCGGCGTCAGGTGGCCGGTAGCGGTTCCATCCAGAATGTCGCGAAGTTGCTGGGCAAGGTCGGCGGAAAATTTTGACACCTGGTCGCGCACGGCAACGTCCGGCAAAGCCCGTGCGAACGTGATGCCTTCATCGCAGGTCACGAACCGGGCGCGCAACGCTTCGGCGTCGCGCTTGCGGGCTTCGTAAACGGCGTCCGCCGAACCACGCGCCACGATGAAGACGACGGGCCGCATGATGTATTCATATCCGACGGCGGATTTTTCGTCGGTCTTGTGCAGTTCGAGTTGTGCTTCGACGTCCTTGTCCCTGATCTCGAGGCTCGCCTTGTAACGGCCGCGGACCAGAGCGGTCCACGCCATCTGCGCGCGCAGCCGTCGCTTGAGAGTGTCTTCGCTGGCGCCGCCGCTGACAAGAATTTGCGTCAGCTTCTGCGCGTCGATGGCCATGCGGGTCGCGACGTCGGCATAGGATCTGTCGATATCCGCGTCGGGAATGTCGAGGCCGAAACGCTTGGCCTCGGCGATCTCCAAAATCTCGTCGATGAGGCTGTCCATGACCTCCTTTCGCGACGGCACTTTTTTGCTGCTCATCTGAATGAACTTGGAGCGGTGCTCGATGTCGAGAACGGTAATCGGCTGGCCGTTGACGAAGGCCACGACCTGCTGAGCGCGGGATGCCGACGGCATCGCGAGTATGATCGCGGCCACAAGCCAAACAAAGGCAGGACCCTTTCGACGGACGTGGGGCGGGATGAGCGATTTCACTTCCGTTTCTCCCTCAGGCAAACAGCGCACTGTCCTTTCCTCCGAATCCCCCAATCTTCCAAACAGCCCCGATATTAGCTTCTTGCGTCGAAATTTAGAATTGCGAAGCAATTGGCGCCAGGGCGTCCGGCCCGAGAGTTCTCAGGCTCATTTGGAACATGAATGTGTTGTTGGGCGTCGGCGTCGTGCCGGTATAGGTGTAAGAGGTGATATAGTTCAAGGACACCAGCAGGCAATCGTCGGTATAGCCGATGCCGAACCGGGTCTGGTCGAATTGATCGACCGCCAGGTCGTAGCGGACCGACCCGAGCAGCACCCAATTCTGCGTCACTTTGACCGAGGCGCCGACCAGAATTTCCTCGCGTCGCGTCAGGAAGCCGATGTCCGGCTGCGGCGCATAGTCGCCGTACATCAACTGCACCGTCCACCGATCGAAGTTGGCCCGGGTTTCGAATTCGAGCCGCTGTGGGGTGAACGTTTCTTCGTCGAAGCGCCCGCGCGCGGTAAACGAATAGACCTGGTTGGGTTGATAGGTGACGCGCCCGACATAGTCGGACTTGGCTTTGTCGAGACCGCTCTGCAAACCGGTATTGGTCAGGTCGGTGGCGGCGAACGAATTGAGGCCGTAAATCTGATAGGATTGACCAAACAGCATGTTGAATGAGCCAGCCTGGTTGACCTGCGCCGTATACTGGACGCCGGCATTCACGCGGCCGCCACCCTCGACCCGGTCGTAACCGGAAAATTTGTCGACCGAGAAGAGATTGGCATCGCTGAACACCATGCTCTGGGCGTCTTCGTTCGGAAACTTTCCGATCTGCGTTTCGTTAGGGCGCAGCACGAGCTGGGCGATGGGTTCGACGGTCTGGGTGCCCCACGGCTCCACGTCCACAAAGGGATAGCGATACTCGACGCCGACGTCGGGCATCGCGCGCGCAACCTCGTGTTCGGCCGGATTAATGAAGTTCGCGGTGCCGCTCTGGTTCTCCATCTCGATCGCGGCGATGTCGCCGCGCACACCGGCGAAGGGCGTGATCATCATGCCGTTGGCGGTGACGAAGGTGCGGCGCCAGTCAGCCTCCGCGGAAGAACGCGTGTAGGTTCCCGCGATGCCGCGCAGCAGACAATTGGCCGCGTTGACGTTGGCGGCGTTGTTGGAGGAACACAGCCCGTTGTTTGCGGCGTTCTGGTTGATGGCGTCGAATTCGGCCTGCTGCCGCGTCAGGCTGGTCAGGTTGACCTTGTAGCTGAGCTCGCCGCCCACGATCGGTTGCGCCAGCACGTTGGAATAATCCAGCACCGGGTGAATGATCGGGATTTGCGCCTGAACGTCCTGTCCCGAGAAGCCATAATAGTAGATCGACCGGATGTCGAAATAGCTACGGTCGCCTACGCCGGTGAGGTAGAGCTGTGACACGCCCTCCGCAGCGACGCCGGTGTGGAAGGGATCGAACGATCCGAGGAACTGCCCGAGCTGATAGTCGAACAGGAACTGGCTGTCGGTCATCAGCAGCCCGGTCCAGCCCCATGTCCATTTGTCGTTGATCGCGAACTGGCCGGCGGTCTGAATTGCGCCGCGGAAAGTATCCGCCGTAGGGCTGTTGATACCGTCGCGGCCGGCAAAATATCCCGGGTCGGTCTGGAAGATGCCGGCCGCCTTGATCGAGTACGAACCTTCCATCAGGCGCTGACGCCAGATCCCTTCAAACAACGGGCCTTCCTTGGTCGTGATCATCGTCGAAGCCGTCAGATCGTAGTTCGGCGCCAACGCCCAGAAATACGGGATCTCCAACCCGCCGCCATAGGCGGTGCCGTAAGTGATGCTCGGGAACAAAAATCCGCTTTTGCGGGTGACCGACGGATCGGGCGAGGACATGAACGGAAAATAGGCCAGCGGTACGCCGAAGAACTCGACGCGCGCGTCCTCGAAGTAGATCATCTTCTCGCCGTTGTCGTGGATGATCCGCGCGGCCTGGATCTGCCACAGCGGCGGCTTCGTCGGATCGTCCTTACACGGTTCGCAGGCGGTGTAGACGCCGTTTTGCATGACCGTGTAATTGCCCTTCACGCGGTCGGCGCGTGCGGCGGCAAAGCGCGTATCGTCCTCGGTTTCGAGGCGCAGCGAGTCCACGAACCCGTCGCGGTAGTCGTCGGTCAGATCGATGAACTGGCCATAGACGATCTTGCCGTCGGCTTCGGTCATCCTGACGTTGCCGTGCGCCTGCAATCGCTTGGTCTTCTGATCGTAGACGACCTCGTCGGCCTCGACCGTCGAGCCGTTATAATAGATCTGGACGTTGCCGACCGCCGACACGGTATTGTTGGTGTAGTCGTACCTGATCTCCGCCGCTTGCAAGAGCATGGGCGCGTCGGATTGCATCGGCGGCGCTTTGGTGGCGGGCGGCCGCGGCGGAAAATGCAACAGATTGCTGACGGACTGGGCTGACGCCTGCTCAGGCGCGAACAACGCACAGCCGAGGACGACGAAGAGCGCTGCGAAGAACGCAACGCCCGCCCGGACACGCACGCGCAAGCCAACACCACCAGGACGGAACGAATACGCCACTAGCCGTCCTCCTGGTGCAGCAAGACGACAAATCCGGTGAGGCTTCCGACCAAGACCGGAATCCATGCCGCCATGACCGGCGACAGAATCTCCGACTTGCTCATGTCCTCGGTGAATTTCGACAGAACGAACAGCATGAACCCGGCGGAGATTCCGCCGAGGACCATCTTCTGCACGCCGCCGAAGCGAAAAAAGCGCAGGCTGACGGATGCGGCGAGCAGAACCATGGCGGTCAGCAGGAACGGCCGCGCCAGCAGGAGCTGATATTGCAGCCGGTAGCCGGCCGCAACCAATCCGGCCTTTTCCGCCAGGTCGATGTAGGACGGAAGCTGCCAGAACGGGACGGTCTCCGGCGTGGCAAAGCTTTCGCGCACCTGCTCGGGCGTCAGGTCGGTGGCGAGCCGATAGGATTCCTCAAGGAGCGGCGGCTTGCCGCTGGTGTAGATGCGGGCATCGTCGAAGCGCCAATATCCCTGCTGGAGCGTCGCGTATTTCGCCTCGATGCGCTGCTGGAACTGGCCGTCGCTGTCGAAGGTATAGACGCTGACGCCGCTGAGCCGGGCGCCTTGCTCGCGGCTCGACTTGGCATTGATGATGGCCGCGCCGTCGGTGCCGCGCTGACGCACCCACAAGCCGCCGTTGCCTTCGCGCGCCGCTGAGGCGGGAAGCTCGCCCATCATCTCGGATTCAAGCTGCTTCGAACGCTCGTGCATGATCGCAGCCAGCGGGTTGTAGATCGTGGTGGCGACCAGGCCGAACAAAAACGCGCCGACCATCGACGGCGCGACGAATTGCCATGCGGAAACCCCGGCCGCGCGCGCCACGACCAGTTCGAGCCGGCGTGACAGCGCCAGGTAGCAGGACATCGCGCCGACCAGCACCGCGAACGGCATGATGCGTTCTGAAAGTTGCGGCACGCGGAACACGGAAATCTCGGCGAGGATCAGGGCGGTCGCTTTCGGCCAGTCCGAGCTGCGACGCAACAGCTCGACATAGTCGATCATCGCGGCGAGCGCGACCACGCCGAAGAACGAGCCGACGACGCTCTTGAGAAAGCGAAATCCGAAATAACGTGAAAGCGTCCCGGCGATCATCCCTGTCCCTCAACTCGCCGTCGCTTTTGCAAACCGTTCGCCGATCATGGTGGCGATTTTCGACACTGCGGAGGCGGGTTCGATCGCCTGGCCCCGCGAAATCAGCCACAGGCCGGCTGCCATCGAGCCGCCGAGCGCGATGTATTGCAGAGCGATGGCGCCGGGATTGTGCGCTCCGAGGATGACGCTGAGAAAGCCGGTGAGGCGCAGCACCGCTACCGCGCCGATCAGCCCGAGCAGCGAAAGCGTCCGGCTCTGCCTGGTCGTTTGCGGCGGCCCAAGGAAGGCATAGGCCAGGATCACGAATGCCAGCGGGTAGAGCGGCGTGGCAAAGCGATCGTGCATTTCCGAGCGGAACTCGCCGGCCTGCGCCGTGAGGAGCCGGTCTTTGGGCGACGGCCAGATGAGCTCCCAGAGGTACTTCTCGCGCGTGTTGTAGGTCACGCTCTGCGGGCCCGAGGTGAATTTCGACAGATCGAACGGGTATCGATCGAATGTCACGATGCGCGGATCGCGCTGCCCGCCTTCAATGCGCTGTACGCTGCCCTTTTCGAGCACCAGGAAAGATCCGGTGTCGTTCTTTACGATTTCGCCGCGCTCGGCGAGATAGGTGGAATGCTCGTTGGGGTCGCGGCGGTCGTCGAGGAAGATGCCTTCAAGGAGGCCGTTCGGCCGCCGGTCGGCGATGTGGAACGTAAGATTGCCGCCGATTGTGGTGAAGCGCCCCGGCTGCACGATGTTGGTGAGAATGTCGGTGCGAACCTGGGTGGCCCAGTCGCGCAGTTCGCGCAGGCTCCATGGCGAAACATAAACGGCGATGGCGCCGACCAGGATCGACACGACGAGGCCTGCCGCCAGGAGGGGACGGAGCAGGCGCCACGGCGAGATGCCTGCGGCATTCATCACGATGATCTCGGAATCGGTGCTGAGCTTGTTTAGAATGTGCGCCGTCGCCAACACCAGCGAGATCGGTGCGATCATCATGACGAGCAGCGGAATAAGCAGCCCGGTGATGCCGACAAAGACCAAAAGCGTCTGCCGCTGACTGGTAATCAGGTCGAATTCGCGGATCGCCTGTGTGAACCACATCACCACCGTCAGGGTGACAAGAGTGATGGTGAACGCACCCATTGTGGTGCGAAACACGTAGCGGCCGATCGACCCCATCGGACTCAACTTTCCCCAGACGGGCCCCACGGCCGTTCCGGCCCGAAAAGGCCGAGCTTCCCCGGCCAATTTCATGCTTTCACAAAATGGCCTCGCCAAGGCAAAGCCATTGAGTTTCCAAAGCTAAGTGTTGCTAACGGTTGCTAAGGGTTAATGGTTTCCCTCCATAGGCGTGCCGCCGGCCACACTTGGTCAGCTTGGCCACAAGGCGCTTGGCGGAACGCTCGGTCCCGCGTCATATGTCGGCCAGACTCCATAACCCGTTGATGACGGGACGCTCCCAGGAACGGCCCTAAGGATCGCCAATGCCCGAATCCCTCAAAATCGGCTTTACCCCCTTCGGTCGCGCCAAGGGTGTTCTCGTCATGTTCTGCGCGGAGGGCCTTAAATTCGGGTCGGCCAGCCAGAAAATCCTCTCGCCGGTCGCCGATCAGTTTCGCCGTGCCGCCGCCGCGGACCACTTCACCGGCAAAAGCGGCTCCAGCCTCGAGATTCTCGCGCCGGCGGGTCTGGGCGGCGTGTCGCGCCTGATTGTGGTCGGGGCCGGGAAGGATCGCGACCTCAAGGAACGCGATCTGGTGAAGCTCGGCGGCATTGCGATGGGCAAAATCCCAAGATCCGCCTCACAGGCGACTATTACGGCAGAGTTGGGCTCGGGCGCGATGAAGGGCGACCAGATCGCCAGTCTCGTCCTCGGTGCTCGCCTGCGTGCCTATCGGTTCGACCGCTACAAGACCAAACGCAAGGAAGACGATGAGCGGGCGGCCAAGGTCGAAGTCAGTTTCGCCTGCGCCAATCCGGCCGCGGCCGAGAAATCGTGGGCCGCCGCGGCGCAAGGTCTCGCCGAGGGCGTCGTATGGGCGCGCGATCTCGTCAACGAGCCGGCCAACGTGCTTTATCCGTCGGAATTCGCGCGCCGCACCTCTAGCCTGCGAAAGCTCGGCGTCATCGTCGAAGTCCTTGACCAGCCGGCCATGCGCAAGCTCGGCATGGGCGCGCTCCTGGGCGTCGCGCAGGGTTCCGTTCACGAACCGAAACTTGTGGTCATGCGCTGGAACGGCGGCAAACGCGGTGCCGACCCGATCGCGTTTATCGGCAAGGGCGTTTGCTTCGATTCCGGCGGCATCTCGATCAAGCCGGCCGCGGGCATGGAGGACATGAAGGGCGACATGGCCGGAGCCGCCTGCGTCACCGGCCTCATGCACGCGCTCGCGGCGCGGAAGGCAAAGGTCAATGTCGTCGGCGCCATCGGCCTTGTGGAAAATATGCCGGACGGCAAGGCGCAGCGCCCCGGAGATATCGTCACCTCGATGTCGGGGCAGACCATCGAGATCATCAACACCGATGCCGAAGGGCGTCTCGTGCTGGCCGACGTGCTGCATTACGTGAACAAGCGCTTCAAGCCGCGCTTCATGGTCAATCTGGCGACACTGACCGGCGCGATCATCGTCGCGCTCGGGCAGGAATATGCCGGGCTGTTTTCCAACGACGACAAACTCGCCGAGCGCCTGACCAAAGCCGGCGAGGCGACCAGCGAACGCGTGTGGCGCATGCCGCTGGGACCAGAATACGACAAGATCATCGATTCGAAGTTCGCGGACGTCAAAAACAGCGCCGGCCGCAACGGCGGTTCCATCACTGCGGCGCAATTTCTGCAACGCTTCGTCGGCAAGACACCGTGGGCGCATCTCGACATCGCCGGTACCGCGCTCGGCTCGCCGCAGACCGACATCAACAAGAGCTGGAGCTCGGGCTGGGGAGTGCGTTTGCTCGACCGGCTTGTCGAAGACCACTATGAGCGCTGAACGCGCCGGCGGTTCGCGCCACCGCTATGCGTCAGCGACTTTCAATACCAGCTTGCCGAAATTCTCGCCGCTGAACAGTTTCAGCAGCGCTTCCGGAAAATTCTCCAGTCCACTGACGATGTCCTCGCGGGACTGGAGCTTGCCGGCGGCGATCCAGGCGGCGATGTCCTTGATCGCATGCGGATACCGCGAGGCGTAGTCGAACACGACCATGCCTTCCATGCGGGCACGATTGACGAGGAGCGAGAGGTAGTTGCTCGGCCCCTTGATCGGCGTCGTGTTGTTGTATTGCGAGATGGCTCCGCACACCACGATGCGGGCATGACGCGCGAGCTGGGTGAGCACGATGTCGAGAATGTCGCCGCCAACATTGTCGAAATAGACGTTGACCCCATTGGGGCAGTGCGCGCGCAGACCTTTGCGCACGTCCTCGGCCTTGTAGTCGATTGCGGCGTCGAACCCGAGTTCGTCGAGCAGGTAACGGCATTTCGCGGCGCCGCCGGCAATGCCGACCGCGCGGCATCCCTTGATTTTCGCGATTTGCCCGACGGTCGCGCCAACCGCGCCGGCAGCACCGGAGACGACGACGGTATCGCCCTCGTTGGGTGCGCCAACATCCAGCAGGCCGAAATAAGCGGTCATGCCGGGCATCCCGAGCGTATTGAGAAACGTCGGCAGCGGCGCGATCTTCCGATCGACCTTGAAGAGCCGTGCGGCATCAAGGGCGGCGTATTCCTGAACACCAAGCGAGCCGCTGACATGATCGCCTACGGCGAAGCCCGGGTGCCTGGATGCCACGACCCTGCCGACGGCGCCCGCCCGCATGACCTCGCCGATACCGACAGGAGCGATGTACGATTTGCCTTCGTTCATCCAGCCTCGCATCGCCGGATCGAGCGACAAATATAAAACCTTTGCCAGCACCTCGCCGTCGCCGGGTTCCGGCAGCGGCGTTTCAGTGAACTGCCAGTCGCCGCGCTTCGGCAAGCCGACAGGCCGGGCCGCCAATCTGATCTGGTGATTGATGTCGCCGCTCATGTGCGCCGCCCTTGTTGAAAGTTTCTTATGCTACCATGTTCGCCGGAACCATCGCGAACACGAACACGCCCGAACTCACGTGACCGAAGTTCTCTTTTATCACCTCAAGGGGCAGACGCCGGAGCAGGTGCTGCCGTCGCTGTTGCAGAAGTCGCTCGAGCGCGGCTGGCGGGTCGTGGTGCAGGCTTCCTCCGAAGAGCGCATCGAGGCGCTCGATGCGCATCTGTGGACGTGGCGCGACGATTCCTTTCTGCCGCACGGAACCTGGCGGGATGCCGAAGCGGCTCAGCAGCCGATCCTGCTGACCGTCAGGGACGACAACCCGAACAGTGCGACGGTACGCTTCCTTGTCGAGGGTGCTGCCATGCCCGGCGATGCCGCGGCGTATCAGCGCGTCGTCCTTCTTTTCGACGGAGAAGACCCCGACGCCGTGGATGCGGCGCGGGCGCGCTGGAGCGAGGCCAAAACGGCGGGTTTTGAGGTCACCTACTGGCAGGCTGATGAAAAAGGCGGCTGGCGGCGACAGGCCTGAGCAGATATACGGAACTGGTATAACCATTCGCCATACTGCATTGAATAATAATAATTTTTTGCCTTTGTCATTCGCGTTAAGCGAGTGTCGCAAAAGCGGCTTTGGGACACTATATTTTTTGCTCCCGACGGAGATTGCTTATATAGTGTGACGCCATGAATAAGCGTTCTGTAAAAAGCCGGCCGGCAAAAGCAAGCCGCAATCAAGTTGTTCGCAAGGCGGTTTCGCGGCGAGTTTCGGGCCATACGGAGCCGGCCAAGACGATCAACGCCAAGGCGATTAAGACCAAGGCGATCAGCAAGCCGATCAACATCCCGACCGTTCCCGTTGCGCAGCAGATTTCGATGCCCGGACCGCGGTTGCGGATGCATCGATTTCGCGTCGGCCAGACGGTGCTCTACACCTCGAGCCCGATCAGCCGGCCCGGCGCCAGCGGCACGTACGAAGTCGTCAAGCTGTTGCCCTCCGACGGCGACGATTATCAGTACCGGATCAAAAATGCCGGCGAAGCGTTCGAGCGTGTCGCCAAAGAAAGCCAGCTCGAACTCGAACACTAGGGTGTGCGAGTTGCGCGGTACTCCGCGCACCATAAACCGAACGCGCGTCGCAAAATCGCCGAGGACTGGCGCCATCAGGTCCCCTGGGTCATACTTCTCGGGGGAGGCGCCCCTGCCTGTGACGGAGACGCCGGATGCTCGTTGATCCCGAGTTAGGAGCTTCGGCGCTGCGTCTGTGGCTCGCGGCCGGCTCGGCTGTCCTGCTTGTTCTTTTCTGCGTGCTGGCTTTTTTTCAAACCCAGCTGCAACTGGTTTCGAGCCCAGTGCGACGCGCCGGCCTCGTCATTGCGGGCGCGGCTCTCGGCGCGGTGATGACGTGGGCGTTCCTCGATCCCGGCGGGTCGGGCGATCGCGGCGCCGAACGCCGTGCCTTCGAGGCGCGCGCAGGGCAACTGGGTGCTCAGTCGCTCGCTCCCGGATCGCCGCTCGCCTGCCTCAACGCACTGGCAGGCGACGGCGTCGAAACGGCTTGTGAGAAGGCGTTGTTCGCATCGCCGGCAAGCGTGGCGGCTGCATCGTCTTATGTCGACGCGCAACTGACGCTCCTCGCAAACCTGGCCGGTTACGCGCGGCACGGCGGCGCGGACGTGGACGACATGCTCGCGTCGTTGCGGCGTTCGCTGGAAGCCGATCGCTTTGGCTTCGTCGCTCATGTGCTCGCGGTCCGCGACGGATGTACCGGGCAGACCTGCAAGGCGTTTGCGCTCCTCCACAATGCTGACCGGTTACGCGCCAACCTGAACGACACGACGCTCGATCGGTACGTGGAGCGTCACGCTGCGCACTGGGCTGCCGGCGCCGATGCCGCCGTCGCGGAAGCGGCCGCGCTGCCCGTGCCACAACCGCAGCACAAGCCGATCAACATCGATTTCCCGACCGCGGCTTCCATTCCGGCGGTGAGCATCATGAACAGCGAGCCTACCGGGCCGGTCGTGCCGGGCGCGGCCGCCGCGGCTGCGTCCAATCCGAACCCGCCTCCCGCCGGTGTGCCGGCGTCGCGCCATTCGCGGAAACAAACCGTTGTTCCCGCGGCCCCGGTCGCCGCGCAGGCCGTGCCGCCGCCGGGCGCGGCCGCGGTGGAACCGATCTGGCCGGAGCCGATGCCCGCGCAGCCTGCCACGTCAACCCCGCAAACTGCGACGGCGCCCGTGCC
The DNA here is from genome assembly GCA_963850245.1 of uncultured Alphaproteobacteria bacterium. GTDB lineage: Bacteria > Pseudomonadota > Alphaproteobacteria > Rhizobiales > Xanthobacteraceae > BOG-931. The sequence continues at coordinate 68,349 of CAWKLA010000017.1, forward strand.
CGCGGCGCCGGTTCAACTCACTCCACCTAACGCAAGTGCCGGCGCGCCTGGTCGAACGCAGTAATTTCAGCGTGAGGCCGATCGGCTCCGGCGGGTAGCGCCTGAGTTGAAAATTCGCAGGCTCTTGCCCAGGCTCGTCCGCACCCCCGCACTGGATGTATGATTGAGCAAGAAAGCGCGAGGCGGCATGAGTAAGCGCATCGATAAATCATGGCTCGTTTTCGACAGCATAGAGAACTACGACCACGACCGATGCGTGGACCTGTTCTCGCGTCCCGACGGAACCTACGGCTTTGAAGAATTTCGGCGCGACGTGGAAGATCGCGGCGAATGGACGCCCGTAAGCTATTATTCAGGCTCCAACTATCCGTCGCGCGAAACCGCGCTGGACGCGGCAATGCAATTCGTCGCGTGGCTGCAGGACGCCATCAAGGACAATCCGAAAGCGCGGCGGCTACCGCGCAGAGATTCAAACTGAGACACTTTCCTCCGGCGGTTCTTCATCATGTTCAAGTCGGTTCTGATTGCCAATCGCGGCGAGATCGCTTGCCGCATCGCCCGCACCGCCAAGCGTCTGGGCATGCGCACGATCGCCGTTTATTCGGCCGCCGATACCAACGCGCTGCACCGGCGCGTTTGCGACGAGGCGCATTTCATCGGCGGCGCAGAGCCCCGCGACAGCTACCTCAACGTCGAACGTCTGCTCGAGGTCGCGCGGAATTCCAGCGCCGAGTGCATCCATCCCGGCTATGGCTTCCTGTCCGAGAGCGGCGATTTCGCAGAGGCTTGCGCGCGCGCCGGCATCGAGTTCGTCGGTCCGCCGGCAGCCGCGATCCGCGCCATGGGGCTCAAGGATCGCGCCAAGGCGCTGATGGAAAAAGCCGGCGTGCCGATCGTCCCCGGCTATCACGGCGAGCGGCAGGACGCGAAGTTTCTCAAGCAGCGGGCCGATGCCATCGGCTATCCGATCTTGATCAAGCCGGCGGCCGGCGGCGGCGGCCGCGGGCTCCGCCGTATCGACAACGCCGCTGATTTCGAGACCGAGCTTGAAGGCGCGGTGCGCGAGGTGGCGGCGGCGTTCGGCTCCGGCCGCGTGCTGATCGAAAAATACGTCGCCGCGCCGCGCCACATCGAAATACAGGTCTTCGCCGACCGGCACGGAAATATCGTTCATCTCGGCGAGCGCGACTGCTCGCTGCAACGGCGCCATCAGAAAGTCATCGAGGAAACGCCGGCGCCGGGAATGACCGAGCAATTGCGGGCGCGCATGGGCGCCGCCGCGATCGAGGCGGCGCGCGCGGTCGGCTACGTCGGCGCGGGCACCGTGGAGTTCGTCGCCGACGGCACCAGCGGACTGCGGGCGGACGGTTTCTGGTTCATCGAAATGAATACGCGGCTCCAGGTCGAGCATCCCGTCACAGAAGAGGTCACGGGGCTCGATCTCGTTGCCTGGCAGTTCCGGGTCGCGGCGGGCGAAACGCTGCCGCTTGCGCAGGAGCAGGTCCGCTTCAACGGTCACGCGATCGAAGCGCGCGTTTATGCCGAAGATCCCGAACATGGATTCCTGCCTTCGACCGGCCCGATCGTCGGCCTCGACTTGCCGGCCGACGTGCGCGTCGAGAGTGGCGTGGAAGCCGGTGGGGTCGTAACACCGTTCTACGATCCGATGATCGCCAAGCTTGTGGTGCATGCGCCGTCGCGCCCGGCCGCGATCGATCGTATGGTCGATGCACTGGACCGAACGCAAGTAGCGGGCGTGCGCAGCAACGTCGCTTTTCTCGGCGCGCTCTGCCGCGCATCTGATTTCCGCGAGGGCCGCGTCGATACCGGCTTCATCGATCGCCACCTCGCCCAACTCGGCGCGGTGCCGCGTGCCCCCGATCACGCCGCGGCGGCTGCCGGTGTCGCGCAGCTCTTGCGGGATGCAGCGGCCGCAGTCGATCAATCCGGCGAAAAGGCTTCACCCTGGGATGTGCGCGACGGCTTTCAGCTTGGCGGCGCCCGTCTGGTCATGGTGCCGGTTCTGATCGAAGGGCAGGGCGCCGACGCCGCCGTGACCTATGGCAAGAACGGCACGAGCGTCGCCATCGCAGGCGCGCTTCCCGCCGCTGACGCCAGCGTGTTCGAAGCGCATGGCGAGGCGTATGTTCTGCGCGGCGGCCGCCAGACCCGCGTGCGGCTTAAGGATTTCTCGGCCGGCGCCGCCGAAGCCGGCGGCGGCGATGGCGTCATCAAGGCGCCGATGCACGGCAAGGTTCTCGAGCTTTTCGTCGACGCCGGGGCTTCCGTCACGCACGGTCAACGTCTTGCCGTGATCGAGGCGATGAAGATGGAGCACACGTTGCGCGCGCCTTTCGCTGGAACTGTCGCCGACATCGCGGCGACGGCCGGCACGCAAGTTGTGGAAGGTGCGCGGATCATGGTGATCGAACCGGCATTGGAAGGATAAACTCGCCGGATGGCACTCAATCTCATCAAGCTTTGCGTTGGCGCGGACTCCATCACTGACCTTGAGGACTGGATCAAGCAGCGGCTCAAGGAGAAGCGAAAGCGCGGTGAAAAACCCGAGCATATTCATCGCACCCGCATGGTGCCGAAGCGCGCCGAGGAACTGGTCGATGGCGGCTCGCTCTATTGGGTGATCCGCGGCGAGATCGCCTGCCGCCAGCGCATCCGCGAGGTCAGGCCCTATCGCGACAAGGAGGGTGTCGGACGCTGCGGCCTGGTGCTCGACCCCAAAATCGTCCTCGTCGCCCCGCGCCCGTTCCGCGCTTTTCAGGGCTGGCGTTATCTCGCGGCAAAGGATGCCCCGCGCGATCTCGACAAGGCAGCCCCGGGCGCCGCGGCGATGCCGGAGAAGTTGCGCCGGGAGCTCCGCGAGCTTGGCCTCATGTGAGTGGGGCAATCCTTCACAGCCCCAGCCGCATGGCGCGGCCAAAAGCGATCACGTAAGGTGCGCCGAACGGGGAGCCACAAGGGCGCAGTTGCGGGAGTGGAACGATGATCATCGAAGGCCAGGCCGACGTCACCAAGGCGGTATTAAGCGAGCTGGAGCGGGCACCCGATCCGCGTTTCCGCGAGATCATGTCGTCCTTCATCCGCCACCTGCACGATTTCGCCCGCGAGGTGAAGTTGACCGAGCAGGAGTTTCAGACCGCCGCCTCCTACGTCAATGCGCTCGGCAAGCTGACCAACGACAACCACAATGAGGCCGTGCTGATGGCCGGGTCGCTGGGGCTCTCGGCTCTGGTCTGTCTCCTCAATAATGGCGACCACGGTCAAACCGAGACCGACGCGAGCCAGCTCGGACCGTTCTGGCGCATGCATTCGCCGCTGATGAAGAATGGCGATTCCATCGTGCGGTCGCCGACGCCGGGTCCGGTTCTCTTTGTCGACGCTTACTACCGCGACGTCCGCGGCAAGCCGATCGAGGGCGTCGAAGTCGATGTCTGGCATTCATCGCCGGAAGGCTTCTACGAGAACCAGGACCCGACACAATCCGACATGAACCTGCGCGGCAAATTCATTACCGACGCAAAGGGGCATGTGAGTTTTCGCAGCGTGAAGCCGGCCGGTTACCCCATACCGATCAACGGTCCGGTTGGCGATCTGTTGCGCGCGCAGGGTCGGCACAACATGCGTCCTGCGCATCTGCATTTCCTGGCTTACAAGGTCGGCTTTAAGACGCTGATCTCGCAGATTTACCCGCCCGACGACAAATACATCGAAACCGACGTACAGTTCGGCGTCACACGCCACCTACTGGGAAACTTTGTGCGCCACGACGACGGTCCGGCGCCGGCCGCCGACGTGAAGGCGCCTTGGTATTCGCTCACCCACAATTTCGTCATGGAAGATGGCGATGCGCGCTTGCCGCGGGCGCCGATCACCGGCAAGGCTCAAGGCGAACGACCGCAAATTCCGCACCTCGAACGGGTCTGAAACCGCTTCGTCGCGGGTCGCGTCAAAAACAAGTTTTGGGGGAACACGATGTTGCGTCGAACGGTGCTCAAGGGTCTGGCAGCGACCGCTGCCGGCGGCCTCGGTGCGAGCCGCGTAGCCGCCCAGGAAGTCCTCAAGATGGGTGTCAGCATCCCGATGACGGGTGCAGGGTTCAACGCCGTCGGTCGGCAGCTCTCGGCCGCGCTCAAGCTTTACGTGCAGGAGCACGGCGACGTCGTCGCCGGCCGTAAGCTCCAGATCATTGTGCGCGACGACGCCGGCGTCGCCGACAATGCACGCCGCATCGTCCAGGAGATGATCGTCAACGAGAAGGTCAGTCTGCTCGGCATCGGAACCACGCCGACGTCGCTCGCTATCGCGCCGCTGGTGACGGAAGCCAGGATTCCCACATTGGTCATGAGCTCAGGAGCGGCCGTCACCGTCACAAAATCCCCCTACATGACGCGCGCCGGGTTCCTCCAGGGTCAGCAGGGCTGGATCATGGCCGAATGGGCGGCCAAAAACGGCAGCAAGCGCGTCGTCACCCTGGTCAACGACTGGGCGCCGGGAATCGAATCGGAAACGGCGTTCAAGACGCGCTTCCTTCAGGAAGGCGGCGAGATTCTCGAATCGATCCGCATTCCGCTCGCCAATCCCGATTTCGCGCCGTTCCTGCAGCGCATCCGCGACATCAATCCGGACACTGCGTTCATCTATTTCCCGGGCCCGCAAGCGGGCATTTTTGCCAAGCAATTCGCCGAGCGGGGCCTTGGCCAATCCGGCATCAAGATCATCGGGCCGGGTGACTTGACGGACGACGACGGTCTCGACGGCATGGGCGACCAGATGATCGGGATCATCACGTCCGGTGACTACTCGGCCTCCCACGATTCGGCGCTCAACAAGGCCTATGTGGCCGGCTTCGAAAAGGCGGCCGGTTTCCGTCCGAACTTCGTCTCGGTCGGCGCCTATGATGGCCTGCACCTGATCTATGAGGCGCTCAAGAAGACCAACGGAAACGCCGACGGTGACGCGATGCTCGCGGCGATCAAGGGCATGGCCTGGGAAAGCCCGCGGGGACCGATTTCGATTGACCCGCAGACGCGCGACATCGTGCAGAACATCTACATCCGCAAGGTCGAGAAAGTGAACGGGCAACTCTACAACACGGAATTCGCCATTTACCCGGCCATCGGGGATCCGATGAAGCCCGCCGGCAAGTGACCGTTCCGGCCGTCAGGCCGCGATGTTGTCGATCAGCCGCGTTTTGCCGATGCGCGCGGCGACGAGGAGACGGACCGGGCCGTCCTTCCGCGACGCGATCGGTGCGAGCGTCTCGGCGTGGCGCGCTTCGAGGTAATCCAGAACGAATCCGTCTTGCGTGATGACGGCGCGGCCGTCATCGAGCACGCCCGGGATGGCTTCGCCGCCGACGATCCGCTTGGCGCAGGCGGTGAGCGCGCGATAAAGCGCCGGCGCCGCGGCGCGCTCGGCCGGCGACAGATAGGCGTTGCGCGAGGAGAGCGCGAGCCCGTCGGGCTCGCGCACCGTCGACACGCCGACGACGCGGGTCCCGAGGTCGAGGTCGCGCGCAAGCTGCTTAACCACCTTGAGCTGCTGGTAATCCTTCTCGCCGAAAAAAGCGAAGTCCGGCCGGCACTGCAGGAAAAGCTTGCCGACAACGGTCGCCACGCCGGCGAAAAAGTGCGGCCGAAACGCATCTTCCAGGCCGGCCAATGCCGCACCTTCCGGCACGATCCGCGTGGCGAAACCGGGCGGATACATGGTCGCGACCGACGGCGCCCAGACCGCGTTGACCTTCAGTGCGGCGAGTGCCGCGACGTCCGCCGCGAATGTCCGGGGATAGGTGCCGAGGTCCTCGTTGGCGGCGAACTGAGCCGGATTGACGAAGATCGATACGATGACGCGATCGGCCCGGCGGTGCGCCCAGCGTACCAGAGTGAGATGGCCATCATGCAGCGCCCCCATGGTCGGCACGAGCGCGATTCGCTCACGCTTCGCCGTCCATCGATCGAGCACCCGGTTAAGAGCCGGCAGGGTGCGGACCACTTGCGGATGGCGCGGTTCCGATTTTGATTTGGCTGCGGTCATCGCTTTCGGTCTTTACGTTGGACTCGACGCTGATCTAGCTTGCGGGTTCTTGGCTACACGTTGTTCTTGGGCTTCGCGTTGTCTTTGGGTTCGGCGTTGTTCGCGGCGTTGCAGGGCAGGCACACACTGTGCGCTTTCTTCGCGCGCCGCGTGGTTAATGATTAACTTGCCGCTCTCGATGCTGTATCTTGACCCTCCAGGTTGCAAGCTGGAGAACGGATCGCCACGCAGAGGTCGCGTTTCCATGTTGATGCAAGCGGACGTTGGCAAGCCGTGCTCGGCGCATGTCATCGTTCTTGGCAACGAAAAAGGCGGATCTGGAAAGTCGACCACGGCTATGCATGTTGCTGTCGCGCTTTTACAGGCGGGTCAGCGCGTTGCAACCATCGATCTCGATTCGCGCCAGAAGAGCTTTACCCATTACGTCGAGAACCGGCGTGACTGGGGGAATCGCGCCGGCATCAAGCTCGATCATCCCCGGCATTTTTGCGTAGCGCGCGGCTTCGGCCTGCGGCTCGATGAAATCGAGTCGCAGGAATTCGCTGCGTTCGCCGACGCGATCGGCGCGGTCGAGCAGACCCACGATTTCGTCGTCATCGATACGCCGGGGGCCGATTCGTACCTGATGCGGCTCGCCCATTCGATGGCGGATACGCTGATCACCCCGCTCAACGACAGCTTCGTCGATTTCGACGTGCTCGGCACGGTGGACCCGACCACCTTCGAACTCACCGGTATCAGCCATTACTCGGAAATGGTGCGCGAGGCGCGACGCCAACGCCGGCTGGTCGATGGCGGCCTGACCGATTGGGTTATCGTGCGCAATCGGCTGTCCTCGCTCGGCTCGCGCAACAAGCGGCTGGTCGGCGCCGGTGTCGAGGCGCTGTCGCGGCAGCTAGGTTTTCGTGCCGTCGACGGCTTCGCCGAGCGGGTCGTCTATCGCGAATATTTCCCGCGCGGATTGACAGCACTCGACGAGATGGAAGAGGCGACGCTCGGCCCGCGATCGACTCCTTCGCACTTTACTGCACGCGACGAGGTCAAGCTCCTGATCGAAGCGCTGAAACTGCCGATGGACGAACGCGGCAAGCGCCGCGCCGCCGCCCGGGCCGAATGGTCCGCCTCGGCCGACAAGCCGCTCGACACGCACGGTTTCTTCGCCGATTAGGCGGCTTCCCGTACCCATTGCACCGGCGTTCGGAGGGGGCCACCTTATGGCGAGGTTTTGATCCACGCCGTAAAGGCCCCGCAATGAGCAACAACCGGTCCGGCCCGACGCCGGCACCGAGCGCCAGCCCGGCCGACGCCAGGGTGCCCGACGCTAATCCCGCGCCGTCATCGCGCGCGGAACTGGACGCCTTCCTCAATCAGGTCAAATCGCTCGGTCCAGCGGCAGCAGGGGGCGGTCGCGGCCGGCTAATCTTCGCGCTCGACGCCACCATGAGCCGGCAGCCGACATGGGACCAGGCGTGCGTCCTCCAGGCCGACATGTTTCAGGAGGCTTCGGCTGCTGGCGGTCTCGACGTTCAGCTTGTCTACTATCGCGGACTGGCAGAATGCCGCGCCTCGCCCTGGGTAACGGAGCCGCGGCGGCTCGGCGAACTCATGTCGCGCATCGATTGCCGCGGCGGCCAAACCCAGATCGCAAAGGTTCTCGCCCATGCCCGCCGCGAAAGCGACGCAGGGAAAGCCGGCGCCAAGGTGAGCGGGCTCGTCTTCGTGGGCGACGCCATGGAAGAATCGCTCGACGCGCTTTGTTCCGGTGCGGGCGAACTCGGCCTGCGCGGCGTTCCGGCTTTCATGTTCCAGGAAGGCTACGATCCAGTCTGCGAACAGGCGTTCCGCGAGATCGCGCGGCTCACGCACGGGGCCTATTGCCGGTTCGCCCCGGGCGCGGCCGACGAACTTCGCGAACTTTTGCGCGCCGTCGCCGCTTACGCCGCCGGCGGCATGAAAGCCCTTGCCGCGCTCCAGGCACGGCGCTCATCTGGCGCACTCAGGCTGCTCGAACAGCTCAGATAGCCATGCCCGTTATTCTCGGCGTTGCCGTTCTCATCCTGCTGTTGTGGGCCGCCAGCGCCTTCTCCAAGGCGGATCCCAAGCAGGCGGCGAGGCTGTTGCGCGCCATCGGCGGCGGCGGCGCCCTGCTGTTCGCCGCCTTTCTGCTTTTTCGCGGTCAGATCGGCATCGCCATCCCGGTCGGAACGGTCGGGCTCGGACTGCTCGGCTGGCTATCGCTGTGGCCGGCAAGTTTCGGCGGGCGCACGCAGAAATCTGCCGGCCGGGCGTCGCGGGTGCGTTCGGCGTTTCTCGAGATGGAACTCGATCACGACAGCGGCGCGATGCGCGGGCGGATTGTCGCCGGACGTTATGAGGGCACCGTGCTCGACGCGCTCGATGTGCCGACACTCGTCGGCCTCATCACTGAAATGGACACCGACAGCCGCCAGCTATTGATGGCGTATCTTGACCGCCGGCAACCCCGCTGGCGTGAAAACGCGCAAGGTGATGCGGGATCGAGGCAAAACGGGAGCGCTGCGCCCAGCGGCAAAATGACGGAAGAGGAGGCTTATCAGGTCCTTGGCCTTCAGCCCGGAGCGAACGCCGCCGAAATCGGTCGCGCTCACCGATCCCTCATGAAGAAATTGCATCCCGATCAGGGGGGGTCGACGTACCTTGCGGCTCGCGTCAATCAAGCCAAGGATGTTTTGCTTCGGCGCCATCGCTGAGATTCCCAAAGAGGATCCTCGCGCGGCATCCTGTCCGTGAATGACGTCCCGTCTTGCCTCCGGGATCGAGCCCGGCTCTGTTTGTTGGAGCATGTTCGTTGCCGAAATGCGCGATACGCCGTTCGGATTCATGCTCAATACTTGACCGTGATGCAGGCGATATCGCTGCGCTTGAGCTGTTTGCACGCGCTCTCGGCTGCCGATTTGTCGAATCCGGCGAAGCGCGCCCGGTAGAGCGACTTGTCGCCCTTTTGAACGCGCTCGGTGAAGGGATCGGCTGACGCGAGCATGGCGTGCATCTTTTGCCGCGCATCGCTCAGGTGTTCCTTGGCCTCGTCTTCAGCCTCGAACGCGCCGATCTGAATGAGCCAGCCGCCGCGCGAGCGAATCTGCGCGGGGGTCGGCTCTACGCTGGCAAACGCGGTTTTCGTCGGCTCGGGTTTCGACGGATCGGGTTTTGCTGCCTCGAGCTTCGCCATTACAGGCTTTGCTGCTTCGGGCTTTGCCACTTCAGGCTTGGTCTGCTCGGCCTTCGGCGGTTCCGGTTTGGCAAGCTCAACTTTGTCTCCCTTGGGCGCGCTGGCAATGGGTGCGGGCTCGGTCGAGGGCACGACGATCGTGGTTTGCGGTTCGGCCGGCCGCGGCGCGGGCGTGACCGTGTGGATCGGTGCTGCGGCGGCCACGCGCTGCTGCGAACCCGGCACCAAAGCCGGCAGTGGCGCGAGTGAAGCGGTCTGCGGCGGCGCCGTGCGGTAGGTGATCGTCTTCACTGAGAGCGGCTGGATTTGATCGCTGCTGCCGGCGGTCGCGTTGCCGCCCGCCTTCGGCGCCAGCGCTGCCGTCGTCGCGGGCTCTGGACGCGCCGTTACCAGCGGCGCCTTAACGAACGCAACCGGCTTCGCCTCGCTGCGTTGCTCGGCTTTCTCGGCGATGGCCGGTGCGCTGTGATGCAGCGACGCCTCCTTGATGTGCTCGTTGATCAGTTCGCGCATGTGCGCATCGCGCTCGGACGAGGACCGGCCGCCGAGGACGACCGCGACGATGTAGCGCCCGTCGCGGTGAACGGAGGTGACGAGATTGAAGCCCGAAGCGTGCGTGTATCCGGTCTTGATGCCGTCGACGCCGCCGACAGAACCGAGCAGGTGGTTGTGATTGCGCATCGAGATGCCATGATACGTAAACGCTTCCGTCGAAAAGTATTTGTAATAGTGCGGAAACCGCTCCTGGATCGCGCGCCCGAGCAGCGCCTGATCCTGCGCGCTGGTCACCTGATCGTCGTCCGGCAGGCCGGACGCGTTCACATAAGTGGTGCGGCTCATGCCGAGCGCATGGGCCTTCTCGGTCATGAGCTTGGCGAAGCTCGCTTCGTCACCGCCCAGGTTTTCGCCGATCGCCACCGCTGCGTCGTTCGCCGACTTGGTCACGACGGCCTTGATGGCGTCTTCGACCGCGATCGTCTGGCCGGGCTTCAATCCGAGTTTCGTCGGCGCCTGCTCCGAGGCGTGCTCGGAGATCTTCAGCGGCGTATCGAGCCTGATCTTGCCGGCTTCGAGCCGCTCGAACAGCAGATACAGCGTCATGATTTTGGTCAACGACGCCGGATGGCGCGATGCGTCGGCGTTCGACGCGTGCAGCACTGCTCCGGTGTTGCCGTCGACCACGATCGAGGAAGTCGGGGGCGTAAAGCCTTCCGCGTGAGCGTGATGATAGGCGCGCGCCGCGCGAGGCGCGATGATCGCGTGCCGTGAATAGTGCACGTAGCCGCGACGATACCGCGCGTCGGCTGAATCGCTGGAAAAGCTGATGGCCGCCACCGAAGCGGCGAGAAACACGGCGAAACCGCGAAGCCCAAAGGAGGCTTCAGAACGCACACGACACATTACGCACCCCGTCCCTGACGCGCATGGAGCTCCCGGTGGGAGCCCACCCTGTCTGCTCCTTCGGGACGACGCGTCCCCCGTGGTAAGCGGCCGTCTCGGTTTCGGCCGCCCGTCGTCCCAAGGGCGGGGTATTCTACCCCGACCAAGGATCGGTCGCCGCACGGACGACACGGTCAAGCACGCTAGGCGAACGCAGTTGCAAAAGCGTTAAGCCCGCGCCCCGCGAATAGCAGTACCGCTTGCCCCAAGTGCGCGCACCGTCTCGAAACCGTTGAGTTTTTGGTGCACCGCAGTATAATGAGGATTGACACCGGAGAAGGCCTTTTCAAGGCAAGAGGTCCGACTTAACGTCGTCATCATCCTAGCCATTAGGCAGCAGGCCTGCCGGGAGAGAATTATGAGCACCGATCCGATGCAGAAGTTCGGCAAGGAAGGCGTGGACATGGCGATGGCGTCGTTCGGCGCCTGGACCAAGAACGCGCAGGCGATCGCGACCGAGCTGACCGATTATTCCAAGAAATACTTCGAGGACTCCGCCGCCGCCATCGAGAAACTCATGGGCGCGAAGAGCCTCGAGACGGCGATGGCCGTGCAGAGCGAATATCTCAAAAACTCGTACGAGAATTTCGTTGCGCAATCGACCAGGATCGGTGAGCTTTACACCGGACTGGCCAAGGAAGCGTATAAGCCGTTCGAAGGCGTCCTGGGGAAGCCGCCCGTCATGAAGTGACGGTGCGCGGCGAGCGTGCCGGGCGAACGTGTTGCAGTAAGCGTGCTTTGAGTCCGGCTTGATCGTGCCGGACGGGCACCTATCTAAGTCTGCGTGTTTCCGGAGTGCTTAGGTGTTCCGAGTGCTTCGGCGTTCCGAGGCGCTTTGGCGGTCCCGGTGGTTCGGCATCCCGGGCATTGGTGTTTAGGCCGAACGTCGCTCATGAGCGTTGAGCGTTTGTGCGTACCAGGGTTGGTGCGTTCCCTTGGCTGCGTTCCCTTGGCTACGTTCCACTGGTTACGTTCCACTGGTTACGTTCCTTTGGCGCTGACGTTTTGTCGCCTTGCGGCCGCTCAGAGGCCGGCGGTTGGCATCGAACATGCAAGCGAACGTAACCGCACCGCGTTGGGATGTGACACGGAGGGAAGGTGAGGGTGGGCGTTTTCCCGATGGGCGACGGCTTTGACTATCTGGAAAGCAGCCCGTTCCGTGTTTATGATAACGTGTCGGAGTTGGCGGGATCGAGGTCCGTTGGGATGATAGGGATGTCCGCTTGAACCTCCGATCGCGCCGTGAACGATAGACGAAGCCATGCGATCGAACGAAAATTCCGGGGCTGACCTACCTAACCACTTGCCCGTCCGCTTGGCGGACGATGACCGCAAGCGCAAGAGCGATCAGGGCGGGCCGGGTACGGCGGTCATCACCAAGACCAAACCGCAGACCAAGCGGCCGAACCTCTACCGCGTCCTGCTGCTCAACGACGACTACACGCCGATGGAATTCGTCGTTCATGTCCTCGAGCGGTTCTTCAACAAGGACCAGGAGGCGGCACATCGGATCATGATGCACGTTCACCAGCATGGCATCGGCGAATGCGGCGTCTTCACTTACGAGGTCGCCGAGACCAAAGTGACGCAGGTCATGGACTTTGCCCGGAAACATCAGCATCCTTTGCAATGCATCATGGAAAAGAAGTGATTCCGGGGGACGGCCAATTCAAATGAAGGGACAGTGAATGCCCACGTTCTCGCGCAGCCTCGAACAGTCGCTCCATCGGGCACTGGCGCTCGCCAACGAGCGTCATCATGAGTACGCCACGCTCGAGCACCTGCTGCTCGCGTTGATCGAGGATCAGGACGCGGCGGCGGTGATGCGGGCATGCAATGTCGATCTGGACAAGCTGCGCCGCAGCCTCGTCGCCTATCTCGAATCGGAACTCGACAATCTGGTCACCGACGGCGCGGAAGACTCCAAGCCGACCGCCGGCTTCCAGCGCGTCATCCAGCGCGCCGTGATTCACGTCCAGTCATCGGGTCGCGAAGAAGTCACCGGCGCCAACGTCCTGGTCGCAATCTTCGCCGAGCGCGAAAGCCACGCCGCGTATTTCCTGCAGGAGCAGGACATGACCCGCTACGACGCGGTCAACTACATCAGCCACGGCATCGCCAAGCGACCCGGCATGTCGGAAGCGCGCCCGGTGCGCGGCGCCGACGAGGATGCCGACGCCAAGAGCGGCGACGAGCCGAAGAAAAAAGGCGACGCGCTCGACGCCTATTGCGTCAACCTCAACAAGAAGGCCCGCGAGGGCAAGATCGATCCGCTGATCGGCCGCGATTCTGAAATCAGCCGCACCATCCAGGTGCTATGCCGGCGGCAGAAGAACAATCCGCTGTTCGTCGGCGAGGCTGGCGTCGGCAAGACCGCGATCGCGGAGGGACTGGCGCGCCGCATCGTCCACGGCGAGGTGCCGGACGTGCTGCGCAATGCGACCGTCTTCGCGCTCGACATGGGAACGCTGCTGGCCGGCACGCGCTATCGCGGCGACTTCGAGGAGCGGCTCAAGCAGGTCATCAAGGAGCTCGAGGCGTATCCCGGCGCGATCCTGTTCATCGACGAAATCCACACCGTGATCGGCGCCGGCGCCACGTCCGGCGGCGCGATGGACGCCTCCAATCTGCTCAAGCCCGCGTTGGCGTCCGGCACGGTGCGCTGCGTCGGCTCGACCACCTACAAGGAATACCGGCAGTATTTCGAAAAGGACCGCGCGCTGGTGCGCCGCTTCCAGAAAATCGACGTCAACGAGCCGACGATCCCCGACGCGATCGAAATCCTCAAGGGCCTCAAGCCTTATTTCGAGGACTACCACAAGCTTCGCTACACCAACGAGGCGATCAAGGCCGCGGTGGAATTGTCGTCGCGCTACATCCACGACCGCAAGCTGCCCGACAAGGCGATCGACGTGATCGACGAATCGGGCGCGGCGCAGATGCTGCTGCCGGAAGGCCGGCGCAAACGGACCATCGGCATCAAGGAGATCGAGACGACGATCGCCACCATGGCCCGCATCCCGCCGAAAGCGGTGTCGAAAGACGACGCCGAGGTGCTCCGCCATCTGGAAGATACGCTCAAGCGCGTCGTCTACGGCCAGGACAAGGCGATCGAGGCGCTGTCCGCTTCGATCAAGTTGGCCCGCGCGGGCTTGCGCGAACCGGAGAAGCCGATCGGCTGTTATCTGTTCTCGGGCCCCACCGGCGTCGGCAAGACCGAGGTGGCACGGCAACTCGCGGCCACGCTCGGCGTCGAGGTCATTCGCTTCGACATGTCGGAATACATGGAGCGCCACACCATTTCGCGATTGATCGGCGCGCCGCCCGGCTATGTCGGCTTCGACCAGGGCGGGCTATTGACCGACGGTGTCGATCAGCATCCGCATTGCGTGCTCCTGCTCGACGAAATCGAGAAGGCTCACCCGGATCTGTTCAACGTGCTGCTGCAGATCATGGATCACGGCAAGCTGACCGACCACAACGGCAAGCAGGTCGATTTCCGCAACGTGATTTTGATCATGACCACCAATGCCGGCGCATCCGACATGGCGAAGGCGGCCTTCGGCTTCACGCGATCGAAGCGTGAGGGCGATGACATGGAGGCGATCACGCGGCTGTTCGCGCCGGAATTCCGCAACCGGCTCGACGCGATCGTCACCTTCGCGCACCTGTCGCAGGAAGTCATTGCGATGGTGGTGGAGAAGTTCGTGCTTCAGCTCGAGGCGCAACTCGCCGATCGCGACGTGACCATCGAACTGACCGACGAGTCGTCGAAATGGCTGATTGCGAACGGCTACGACGAGCTGATGGGCGCCCGGCCAATGTCGCGGGTGATCCAGGAGCACATCAAGAAGCCGCTGGCTGACGAAGTGCTGTTCGGCCGTTTGAAGTCGGGCGGTCACGTGCGCGTCGTCGTCATCACCGACGAGGACGGCAAGACCAAGCTCGGCTTCGAGTATCCGGAAGGGCCGATAAAGCCGCGCCCGGAGAAGCTGCCGGAGCCGCGCCGCGCCAAGAAACGCCGGTCGTCGTCGCGGCGCAAGCCGCCGGGAGGCGGTCCGGGCGGTAATTCACCGCCGCGCCGCGGTTCGGTGCCCAAGGTGCCGCTGGTCAAAGCCTGACGGCCGACAAACCAAAAAGCCCGGCCTCAGTCCTGAGGCCGGGCTTTCCATATGACGTAGGCGAACCAGATCGCCAGCGCGGGAAACCCGACCGCCGTGCCGAAAAAGAGCGGCGCGGCGCCGAGGCGATCGATCACGACGGCACCTGCGGTGACGCCTGCCGTCTGTCCGAAATAGAGCGAGGACGAGAACAGCGCGACGGCAGTGCCGCGCGCCGCTGGCGTCATCTGCGTCGCCTTGGTCTGCAGCGTGTTGTGGAACATGTAGAAGCCGAGCCCGATCGCCGTGACCGCGAACGGCGCCACCCACCACACCGCTTGGAGCGCGAGCGCGACATAGGCAGCGCCGATAATCAGTCCGCCGATCAGGATCAGGCCGATCTGGCCAAGCCGGAGCACGAGGTGCCGGACGAGCCCTGCATAGATCAGTCCGCCGATGCCGAAGCACGCGACCGTCAGACCGACGAACGTGAAGCTCAATCCGAAGCGCAGGTGCAGGTTTGCCCCGATATAGGCGAACGCTCCCCACGCCAGCGCGCCTTCGAAGAAACCGATCGCGACGATCTCGCGCGCAAATGGGCTTGTAAGAACCGCGGCATAACCGCCGACGAAACCGTGCGCAGGCAGGCCGCTGCGGCCATGTCCGCGTGTTTGCGGGTCGGCGATGAGCTCGAACACGAGACCGGCGGCCGCCAGCGCGAACAGTCCGCCGAGCGTAAAAAAGACGTTGCGCCAGCCAAATAGATCGCCGAGCACGCCGCCGGCGGCCTGGCCGAACAATTGACCGAGAATGTAACCCGAGGCGTAGCGGGCGAGGATCGGTTGCAGGCGGCCGGCGGGTATCACGTCGCCGAGATAGGCCAGCGAAACCGGAATCACCCAGCCGGCGACCGCACCGGTCGCTAGCCGTGCCAGCGCAAGCTGCTGCAGCGACAGCGCGAGGCCGCAAGCCGCCACCAGTACGGCGGCGACGGCGCTGGCAGCGGCGACGGTGACGTATTTGCCGAAACGGTCGCTGATCGGGCCGGCGACAAACTGCATGGTGCCGTGCGTGATGGCGTAAAGCGTGACGACGATCGCGGCGACACCGACAGTGGTGTGAAAGTCGAGGGCGATCTGTGGCAGCAGCGAGTCGGTCACGCGCACCTGCGCCTGGGCGGCAAAGCCGGCCGCCGCGAGCAGGACGATGGATCGGAGGGAGGTTTTGCGCTCGGGCTGCGCCGTCGGAGTGGCGGATGACACGATGGAATATGCCCGGGCTTGACCGAGATGGGACGGCGGCGTTGACACTGTGCGCGACGCGGGCTTTCTAGCGCGCGAAATGGCAGCGGCGAAACAGCAATGATCGAAAACAGGTATGTGCCCGGCGCGGTCGAGGGCCGCATTTACGCCGCGTGGGAGGATGCTGGCGCCTTCCGCGCCGGACGGCCGGAGCGCGCGGCGGCGCAGCCCTATTGCATCGTCATTCCGCCACCCAATGTGACCGGCTCGCTGCACATGGGTCACGCGCTCAACAATACGCTCCAAGATATCCTGTGCCGCTTTGAGCGCATGCGCGGCAAGGACGTGCTGTGGCAGCCGGGAACCGATCACGCCGGCATCGCCACCCAGGCCGTGGTCGAGCGCCAGTTGATGGAGCGCCAGCAGCCCGGCAGCCGCGAGATGGGCCGCGAGGCTTTCATCGAACGCGTGTGGGAATGGAAGGCGGAATCCGGCGGCGCCATCATCGGCCAATTAAAGCGGCTCGGCGCCTCGTGCGACTGGTCGCGCGAGCGCTTCACCATGGACGACGGGCTCTCGCGCGCGGTGGCGAAAGTCTTTGTCGAGCTTTATCGCGCGGGCCTCATCTACAAGGACAAGCGCCTCGTCAATTGGGATCCCAAGCTCAAGACCGCGATCTCCGATCTTGAAGTGCAGCAGGTCGAGGTCAAGGGGCACTTCTGGCACATCAAATATCCGGTCGAGGGCAGCGACGAGTTCATCGTCGTGGCGACGACGCGGCCGGAGACGATGCTCGGCGACGTCGCCGTCGCCGTCCATCCCGAGAACGAGAGGCTCAAGCATCTGATCGGCAGGACGGCGATCCTGCCGCTGGTCGGCCGGCGTATCCCGATCATCGGCGACGACTATGCCGACCCGGAGAAAGGCACCGGCGCGGTGAAGATCACGCCGGCGCACGACTTCAACGATTTCGAGGTCGGCAAGCGGCACGACTTGCCGCTTATCAACGTGCTCGACGACGAAGCGAGGCTCGATCTGCGGGACAATGCCGGCTTTCTGGACGGCGTCACGCCGTCCGCGGAGCTCGACGAAACGCTGTCCATGCATGGTCTCGATCGCTTCGCTGCCCGCAAGAGAATGATCGAACACCTCGAGGCGCGCGGCCTGATCGAAAAAATCGAGCAGACGGTTCACACCGTTCCGCACGGCGACCGCTCCGGCGCGGTGATCGAGCCGTACCTGACCGATCAATGGTATGTCGACGCCAAGACGCTGGCGGAGCCCGCGATCGCCGCGGTCCGCGAGAGGCGCACCGTCTTCGTGCCGGCGCAGTGGGAGGCGACGTTCTTCAACTGGATGGAAAACATCCAGCCGTGGTGCGTGTCGCGGCAAATCTGGTGGGGCCATCAGATTCCGGCCTGGTATGGGCCGGACGGCAAGGTCTTCGTCGATGAGAACGAGGACGATGTCGTCGCCGATGCGCTCGCGCACTATACCGACATCGAGGAGATCACGGTCGAGGAAGGGCACGACATCGCCGCCGATCCGGAGCGCCGCGCGCGCTTCGCCAACGAATATTTGCGCCGCGACGAGGACGTGCTCGACACCTGGTTCTCATCGGCACTGTGGCCGTTCTCGACGCTCGGCTGGCCCGACGAGACGCCGGACCTCAAGCGCTACTATCCGACCACCGCGCTGGTCACGGGCTTCGACATCATCTTCTTCTGGGTCGCGCGCATGATGATGATGGGCCTCCATTTCATGAAGGAGGTGCCGTTTCACACCGTCTATATCCATGCGCTGGTGCGCGACGCCAGCGGCGCCAAGATGTCAAAGTCGAAAGGCAACGTCATCGATCCGCTGGAATTGATCGATGAATACGGCGCCGACGCGCTGCGCTTCACGCTTGCCGCGATGGCGGCACAGGGCCGCGACATCAAGCTGTCGGCGCAACGCGTCGAAGGCTATCGCAACTTCGCAACCAAGCTGTGGAACGCGGCCCGCTTCGCCGAGATCAATGGCTGCGCGCGCGATCCCGGTTTCGATCCGCGCCAGGCCAAGCAGACGCTCAATCGCTGGATCGCACACGAGACCGCGAAGACGGCGAACGACGTGACGGCGGCGATCGAGGCCTACAAATTCAACGATGCGGCCGCCGCGATCTATCGCTTCGTCTGGAATATCTTTTGCGACTGGTATCTGGAACTGGCGAAACCGGTGCTCAGCGGGCCCGACGGCGCCGCCAAGAACGAAACGCGCGCCGCCGCTGCCTGGACGCTCGATGAAATCCTCCAGCTGCTCCACCCGTTCATGCCGTTCATCACCGAGGAGCTTTGGCGCGTCACCGCGGAGCAGGGCACCAAGCGCGACCATATGCTGGCGCTGGACTCATGGCCGACGCATGAAGGGCTGGACGATACCGACGCCGAACTCGAGATCGGCTGGGTCATCGATCTTGTCGCCGCGATCCGCTCGGTTCGATCTGAAATGAACGTGCCGCCCGCGACGCTATTGCCGCTGGTGCTCGCCGGCGTTTCCACGCGAGACGCGCGCCCGCGCCGGCCGCTGGGCCGAATTCGTGCAACGGCTCGCGCGCGTCGCCGACATTTCCTTCGCCGACACCGCGCCGCAAGGTGCCGTGCAACTGGTGGTGCGCGGCGAGATTGCGGCGCTGCCGCTCAAGGGCGTGATCGACCTTGCCGCCGAGAGCGCGCGGCTGGCGAAGGAAATGGCGAAGTGTGACGCCGATATCGCCCGCGTCGATGCCAAGCTCGGCAATCCCAATTTCGTCGCGCGCGCGCCGGAAGAGGTCGTCGAGGAAGAGAAAGAAAAACGCGACGAGGCGGCGGCGCGCAAGGCCAAGATCGTCGAGGCGCTGGAGCGGCTGCTGGCCTCGGCGTAGCCTTCTCGGTACGGCGGTTCAGTCCAGCCGCGTTTTCAGAAACTTCCGCCATTCGCCGGCGCGGGCGGCGGCAAGCACCGCAAACCAGGCACTAGCGCCCGTCGGCCGGCGGTTCCCGCCGGGCACTGTCAATGTCGCCCGTGATGCTTTACCGATTGCGGGGCCGGGACCAAGCGTAGCGTAAGCCCTCCAAACGTCGAAGCTATCCCATGCTGTCGCAGTCCGTTTGCGGCGCGGCGATCGGGATCGGCTGCACGGTTGGAGAGCTTGCGATCGCGCGCGGCATCCGGCGTGGTTTGCTCTCAACACGAAGGACGTGCCGTGGTGCAGTCTCGATCTCCGCTGGTCTTGCTCGCGTTGCTCTGGCTTATCGGCATCGCGTTGCGGCTCGCGATACTCGCGGTGCCGCCGGTCATACCGGCGCTGCGCGACGAATTTCATCTTTCTGGCACGGAGATCGGAATCCTCACCGGCGTTCCGATTATCGTATTCGGCGTCGCGGCTCTCGCCGGCTCACGTCTCGTGGCGTGGATCGGTGTCGTGGCGGCGGTCATCGTGGGACTGCTGCTGACCGCGGCCGGGTCGGCCGCGCGCGGCGGCGCATCGCACGTGATTGGTTTGCTCGCCGCGACCGTCGTCATGGGGGCGGGCGTTGCCGTGACCCAGCCCGCCATCCCGGCGCTGGTAGGCCGCTGGCTGCCCGACCGGATTGTCCTGGCGACGGGCGTCTACACCAATGGTTTGTTGGTCGGCGAAGTTCTGCCCATCGCGCTGTTCCCGGTTTTGTTTCCTGCGCTCGGCGGAAGCTGGCGCGCGACTTTTGTTCTTTGGGCGGTGCCGATCGCCGCCATAGCCGTGCTGGTGCTGCTCGTGGCGCCGCGACAGCAACGGGAGCGCACCGACCTGTCGTCGCGCTGGTGGCCCGACTGGCCCGCGCGAGACATCTGGCGCCTCGGTCTGATCTTCGGCGGCGTCGGCCCGCTTTATTTCGGCAGCAACGCTTTTCTGCCCGGCTATCTCAACGAGGCCGGCCGGCCCGATCTCATCACTCCGGCGCTGACGGCGCTCAATCTCGGCCAGCTTCCCGCTTCACTGTTGCTGATGGGATTTGCGCGGCGTATCGAAAGCCGGACCTGGCCGTTTGTGGCGGCGGGGGTGATCGGTCTTGCCGGTCTTGTCGGCGTCGCCACGACGGCGAACATGGTCACGGTGGCAAGTTCCGCTGTACTTGGATTTGCCGCCGGTGCCGCGTTCGCTCTCGGTCTCACTCTGCCGCCGCTCCTGACACCGCCGACCGAAGTCGCGCGCGTATCGGCTGCGATGTTCACCATCAGCTATGCGATTACCGTCCTGGTCTCGGTTCTATGCGGCGCCG
This sequence comes from uncultured Alphaproteobacteria bacterium, assembly GCA_963850245.1. Classification (GTDB taxonomy): domain Bacteria; phylum Pseudomonadota; class Alphaproteobacteria; order Rhizobiales; family Xanthobacteraceae; genus BOG-931. The sequence continues at coordinate 88,669 of CAWKLA010000017.1, forward strand.
TGTGGGACTTGACCGGCACGGCGGGGTTTGCGTTCCTGCCGATCGCGCTGGCAGTGTTGCCCTCGATCCTGCTCGCGCCAACCATCCGGTTTGAGCGCGAACCCTCCATCGTCATTCGGGAGACGTGAGATAAATCGCCATGCGGATTTTTCTTGCCGGCGCCAGCGGCGCAATCGGGCGGCGGCTGACGCTGTTTCTTCTGATCGCCGGGCATCACGTGACAGGCACCACGCGCTCAGCCGACAAGGCCGCGGCACTCAAGGCGCGCGGCATCGAACCCGTTCTCGTCGACGTTTTCGATGCGGCCGCCGTCCGTGACGCCGTCGGCTGCCGCTCGCCCGCATGTCGTCATCCATCAGCTCACCGACCTGCCGCAGGTACTCGACCCGGCGGGTATCGGCGATGCGCTGGTGCGTAACGCGCGCTTGCGCATTGAGGGCACGCCGAACCTCGTCGCCGCGGCGCGCGCGGCCGGCGCTCGCCGGCTGATCGCGCAAAGCATCGCGTTCGCCTATGCCGACGGCCCCGAGCCGCATGCCGAGACCGATCCGCTGGCGGCGGGGGAGGGCGATGCGCCTGGCGCGGTCAGCGTCCGTGGCGTACGCGCGTTGGAGGAAGCCGTCATCAATGCGCCGGGCATCGAGGGCTTGGTCCTGCGCTACGGTCGGCTTTACGGTCCGGGCACCTGGAACACGCCGAATGGCCGCGCGCCGCTCCATGTTGACGCCGCGGCACGGGCAGCCTTGCTCGCCGTCACGCGTGGGGCGCCGGGCATCTACAACATCGCCGACGACGACGGAGCGGTTTCGGTGGCCAAGGCGCGAAGCGAGCTCGGCTTCGATCCGGCGTACCGGCTCGCGGACTGACGCGCGAGCTTCATTTGAAGTCTAATCTCCAAATCTCATTTGCCAGTCTCATCTGAAAGGCTTGCTGAGAAACGGCGATCCTTTCAGGCCATAACGCCAGAGCTTGTCCACCGCCTTGGTGATGCCGATCCGCGGTCCGGTCACGACCTCGACGTCGGCGGTCCGGCCGAACAGCTCGAACGGCGCGGCGTCGAGCGCCATGCCGTTCTGCTTGTGGGTGATGCCGAGCGCCTGGCAGACCCGTCCGGGACCGGCGCAAAGGAGCCTCTCGTCGGACAGCCCGCGCCGGCGCCGCATGGCGGGAAGGCCTTCGGTCGGCTCGATCGCCCTTATGAGCACGGCGCTGGCCGAGCCTGCCGCCTCGCAGACGAAATTGATGCACCAGTGAATGCCGTAGGACCGGTAGACATAGACGTAGCCGGGCGGCCCGAACATGATGGCGTTGCGCGCCGTCTGGCCGCGAAAGCTGTGCGCCGCGGGCTCGGTGTGGTGATAGGCCTCGACCTCGACGATGGGCCCGCCGACGCCTTTGAACAGAAGCGTCACGCCGATCAGGTCGGACGCCACGTCGTTTACGCTGCGGTTGAAAAAGCTTCGACTCAGTCGCTTCGGCATGGGGCCAATTGTTGGCAGGCCGCGTTGAGGTTGGTAAACTACGAGTTAACGGAAGCCGTCTCCGGCCAAAAATCTGTGACTACTTGGCAACAACGCGGGAACATTTGCCGTTCTCGCAGCGCAGCATCGCCAAGCGCCGCTTTTTGGCCATAGCGCTAATCGAGATCGATAGCTGCGGGCCGGGTGCCGACGGATAGACGGCATTCTGGCTTGCACCGATCCAAGAGCGCTCGGGTCGGCCTATGTGGGGCGAGGGGGCCATTTGTGGCCCGTATGAGTAAAATGGACGCGAAGACCAATCTAAAATCGAGGCTGCCAAGCCGTCACGCCACCGAAGGGCCGGAGCGGGCGCCGCACCGCGCCTTCTACTACGCGATGGGGCTGACGCGCGAGCAGATCCATCAGCCGTTCGTCGGCGTCGCCACCTGCTGGAACGAGGCCGCTCCCTGCAATATCGCGCTGATGCGGCAGGCGCAGGCGGTGAAAATGGGCGTCGCGTCCGTTGGCGCCACGCCGCGGGAATTCTGCACCATCACTGTGACCGACGGCATCGCCATGGGCCATGGGGGCATGAAGTCGTCGTTGCCGTCGCGCGAAGTCATCGCCAACTCCATCGAATTGACGGTTCGCGGCCATTCCTATGACGCCCTGGTTGGCGTCGCGGGCTGCGACAAGTCGCAGCCCGGCATGATGATGGCGATGTGCCGGCTCAACGTGCCGTCGATCTTCATCTATGGCGGCTCAATTCTTCCTGGCACCTTCAAGGGCAAGCCGGTCACCATTCAGGACGTGTACGAAGCGGTCGGCCGGCATTCGGTCGGGGCGATGTCGGATAGCGATCTCGATATCCTCGAGCAGAACGCCTGCCCCTCGGCCGGAGCCTGTGGCGCGCAATTCACCGCCAATACGATGGCGACCGTGTCGGAGGCGATCGGTCTTGCATTGCCCTACTCGGCCGGAGCCCCAGCGCCCTACGAGATCCGCGACAAATTCTGCGTTCTGGCCGGCGAGATGATCATGGACTTGATCGTCAAGAACATCCGGCCGCGCGATATCGTGACCCGCAAGGCACTGGAGAATGCCGCGGCCGTGGTCTCCGCCACTGGCGGCTCGACCAATGCGGCACTGCATCTGCCGGCCATTGCCCATGAATGCGGCATCGAATTCGACCTCTTCGACGTGGCCGAAATCTTTAAAAAGACTCCATATATCGCGGATTTGAAGCCGGGCGGCCGCTATGTCGCCAAAGATATGTTCGAAGCTGGCGGCGTTCCGTTGTTGATGAAGACGCTGCTCGATCATGGCTTCCTCCATGGCGACTGCCTCACCGTCACCGGCCGGACGATCGCCGAAAATCTCAAGTCGGTGAAATGGAATGACGATCAGGACGTAGTTCGGCCGGCCGACAAGCCGCTGCTCGCGACCGGAGGCGTGGTCGGCCTGAGGGGCAATCTCGCACCCGACGGCGCCATCGTTAAGGTCGCCGGGATGCAGCGGTTGCGTTTCTCCGGTCCGGCGCGGTGTTTCGACGGCGAAGAAGCGTGCTTCGAGGCGGTCAAGAACAAGACGTACAGGGAAGGCGAAGTGCTGGTCATCCGCTACGAGGGGCCCAAAGGCGGGCCCGGCATGCGCGAAATGCTGGCGACCACGGCCGCGCTGTACGGCCAGGGCATGGGCGACAAGGTCGCCCTGATCACTGACGGCCGCTTCTCGGGCGCTACACGTGGCTTCTGTGTCGGCCATGTCGGGCCGGAGGCGACGGTCGGCGGGCCGATCGGGCTGCTGCGCGACGGCGACATGATCGAAATCGACGCCGAAAAAGGCACGCTCGACGTCAAGCTGACGAAAGCGGAACTCGAGCAGCGGGCGCGCGAGCGCAAGCCGCACGGCGAAGAATTCACCTCTGGGTATCTGTGGAAGTACGCCCAACAGGTCGGGCCGGCGCGACTGGGCGCCGTCACCCATCCGGGCGGGGCGGTCGAGAAAGAGTGCTATGCGGACATCTAGGCACATGGCCGGCGTTGCGCGGGGCGGCATTGTCGTTGCCGCCATGGGCTTGATTGGACTTGCTGTCCTGTCAGGACCGGCGTTGCCGTTCGACGGAGCGGCCGCGCCGAGCACGGCGTCGCTGACGCCGAGCGACGGGCTGCGCAGCCCGTCCGGGGTTGCCACTCCGGAAGGCAACGAAAAGGCCAAATCGCTGAGTGCGCTCGAATACGCCGCCGATCAGGGCCACCTTGCGGCGCAATGGAAAGTCGGCCGCATGTACGCGTCTGGCGACGGCGTCGCCAAGGACGATCAGCGCGCCTTCATTTATTTCAGCCAGATCGCCAACGCCCATCCGGACGAACCGCCGGGCACGGCGCAGGCGCGCATCGTCGCCAATGCCTTCGTGGCGCTCGGTCACTATTACCTGAAGGGTATTCCCAACTCGACCGTCGTGGCGGATGCCGGCCGCGCGCGCGAAATGTTCGCTTACGCCGCATCGTATTTCGGCGACGCCGACGCGCAGTATCAGCTCGGCCGTCTTTATCTCGACGGCTCGCCGAGCGATCCGCGCCAGGCGGCGCGCTGGTTCCAGCTCGCTGCGTCGAAGGGCGATTGCCGCGCCGAGGCGGTGCTGGGCGACATGCTGTTTCAGGGCCAGCGCGTGCCGCGGCAGGCGGCACGCGGCCTGATGTGGCTCACGCTCGGCCGCGATTGCGCCGGCAGCGAGGAAAACTGGATCAAGCCGCTCTACGACAACGCCTTCCATCGCGCCAACGACGACGAACGCGCAATGGCGTTGGTCTTTCTCGAAGACTGGCTCAAGGGTCGCCGGGACTAGGGCACGTACCTCATAAATTCGCCCCTTTGATTTAGAATCAGGAATGCCTGCTCTTTCGTGAAGACCTGACATGGTCAAGCGTGACCGCGGCTTCATCTAGCGGCGGAAGTTCAATTCGAAATCGTGCGCCGCCGAATTTGCCGGGAGAAGCGCCGGCGGTTGACGGCACTCGGAAAACGACATTCATTGTAAGCACCCATCGTAAGCGCCGTTTGCCGCTATGTAAGCAGGGCCTCGTGCCTACCCGAGAGAGGTCGCAATGCTTCCGAACCCTGAATCGGCCTACTTCATCATCGCCGATATCTCTGGCTATACGAAGTTCCTCGCCGGCGTCGAACTCGATCACGCACAGGACATTGTCGCCGATCTCATGGATGTGGTGGTGAAGGGGCTGCGACCGCCATTCCGCCTCGCCAAGTTCGAGGGCGACGCCGTTTTCCTCTACGCGGCGACCGCGAAAATCGACGGCTCAATGCTGCAGGATATTATCGAGTTCGGCCTATTTCCAGTTCCGCCGGCGCCTGCGCAACATCAAGCAGGCTTCGGTGTGCGAGTGCAAAGCCTGCGCCGCGATGGGCGATCTCGATTTCAAGTTCGTCGCTCACCACGGCGAAATGGTGAAACAGAAAATGGGCGGCCGCGAAGAATTGGCCGGGCGCGACGTGATCCTCGTTCACCGGCTCCTCAAGAACGCGGTGAGCGAAAAGGTCGGCGGCCGCGCCTATGCGCTTTACAGCGATGCCTGCGTCCAGAAAGCCGGTATCGACCCGGTGGTCCAGGGGCTGTTCGAGCATCACGAAACCATCGACATTATCGGGGACGTGAGACTCTGGCTGTGCGACCTCGAAGAGGCGTGGCAGAAGGAGAATGAGCAGACGCGCGTTGAAGTCACGCGGGAGGATGCCTTCGCGATCCTCGAGTTTGATCTCGCTGCGCCGCGCCAGACGGTGTGGGAATATCTCACTGTACCCAGTCAGTGGCAGAAATGGTGGCCCACCGACGCGCTCGTCGAGCAGTCGGGCAATCAGCGCAGGGGCGTCGGCACCCAGGTCCATTGCATGCACGGCAAGGATGCGATCATCGAGGAACTGCTCGACTGGCGGCCGTTCGACTATTTTACCCTGAGCGCCCTTCTTCCGATTCCCGGCGCGCCGAAGGTGGTGATGACCCGCGTCGTGGAAGAACGGCCGGACGGCACAACGCACCTGGAGATGCGAATCGCCAAGCCCAAGGCGAAGGACAAAGCCTTCCTCGATCAGGTTGCGCCAAAGTTCAAGGACGACGTCACCAAGGCGATAGGAACGCTGAAGCAGTTGGTGGAAGGGCAGACCAGCGTCGCCGTGATCGATGAACCCCCGGTGAAGCCGTCGCACGAGCGATTCCTGACCGACCCGGTGAAATGAAATCCGACGCCTGCCGGAAGCGCACGTTCACTTCTCGAACAGGTCGCTGATCTCGTCGAGCGCCGATACCGGGATCGACGCGTGGCGCCGATCCATGACGATGGGCTGGCCCAGATAGGCCCAATACATGAAGGCGGCCCGCGGCAACGCCCGCCGGCTCTCCACGCCTGCCGCGACCAACATTTTTGCGATGTAGGAGACCCTGCGGGTATCGACGGCGGCGACGGTCGCAGCAACGTCTTTGTCTTCCGCGGCCCAGGACCTGATGGCTCTCTCCAGCCGGCGCTTCGTGACAAAGGCTCGCCGCATAAGAAGCTTGAGACGGTCCGGCTCGGCTTTCGCGGCCTCGAGGTCGCGAATGACCTGTTCGGTCGCGCGCTCCTGCCAGCACTGCAAGACCTGCGACCTGAAATCGGCGATGTCGTGGAAGTGCCAGTAAAAACTGCCACGCGACACCTTGAGCTGCGTCGCCATCGGGCCGACTTTCAGAGCGTTGGCGCCCTCGCGGGCCAGCGTGTGCAATCCGCGCTCGATCCAGTCCAGTTTTGTCAGGCGATCATCCATGAATCACCGCACATGGGTCGCTCACCATACACCCGTGTATTGACTCGCGCCAAATGCGGGCTATGCTCCATACAGAGGTGTATGGTCGTGAATTGGCAGAACGCTGCATTGGCAATGGCCGGGGTCATCGGAAGCGGCGTGGCCGTGGTCCACGGCATCCTCGTTCAGCGGCTGATGGTCAGGCCGTTTGAGGAATTTGCGCTGGCCGACGGGCGCGTCAGCGCACCTATCAGGAGGCTGGTGCCGCTGCTTCTGCATTTCAGCACCGTGAGCTGGTTTCTGGGCGGATTGGTCCTGATCGCCGCCGCGATGTGGCTGGAGCGCGACGCGAGGCTTGCGACCGGGCTATTCGTCGGCAGCCTCTATTTGTTTGGTGCGCTGGGTAACCTTTGGGGAACGCGCGGCCTCCATCCCGGCTGGATGCTGATGACTGTCGCGCTCGTCCTGATCGCCTTCGGTCTCAGCAAGTCCTTTTACTGAGACCAAATCCTTATCGAGATCAGTTCCGAAGTTTGCGCCAAGCTGACCTGCCCTGGTTAGCGGTCCCGTTACCACGTTAGCCGCATCCGATTGACGCGCGCTCGCCGAAGGCGACTAGATGGCCGCCTGATTCTGTCCGCGTAAGTCATGGCCCATCGACTGGGCCTGATATTTTTTGCCGGTTACAAAATCATTGGGGAGCAGACCTTGAGAAACGCGCGCCTTATCAGCCTGACTACGGCCGCCGCGATCGCATTGACGAGCTTTCAGGCGCTAGCGTGCACCCGCTTCCTCTACGAAACCGGAACGAACGGCTACATCGTCGGCCGTTCCATGGATTGGGAGGAAGATCCGGGCACCGACCTCTGGTCATTTCCGAAAGGTCTGAGCCGCGACGGCGGCGCGGGTCCCGGCTCCATCAAATGGACGGCGAAGCACGGCTCGGTCATCGCCTCGTTCTACAATATCGGCACCGTCGACGGCATGAACGACGCGGGCCTCGTCGCCAACGCGCTCTACCTCGTCGAGGCCGACTACGGCGATGCGAAGGCTTTGGGAAGGCCGCTGATCTCCGTCGGCGCCTGGACGCAATACGCCCTCGACAATTTCGGCACCGTGGCGGAAGCCGTGGAAGCGCTCAGCAAGGAGCCCTTCACTGTCGTTGCACCCGCGCTACCCAATGGGCGAAAGGCCGGCGCTCACCTCTCGCTCGCGGACGCTTCCGGTGACAGCGCGATCTTCGAATATCTTGGCGGCAAGCTCGTCATCCACCACGACCGCAAATACACGGTGATGACGAACTCGCCGACCTTCGATCAGCAACTCGCGATCAATACCTATTGGCGCGGCATCAACGGCCTGAACTTTCTGCCCGGAACTATCAGCTCCGCCGACCGGTTCGTCCGCATGAGCTGGAACCTGGGCGCGGTTCCGCACCAGAAGGATCCCCGGCTAGCGGTGGCAACCGCCTTCTCGCTGATCCGCGCCATCTCGGTTCCGCTCGGCCTCTCCGATCCGAACGAACCCAACATCGCCGCGACGATCTGGCGGACGGTCTCCGACGTGGCGGACGGACGCTACTACTTCGAATCCGCTTACAGTCCGACGATCTTTTGGGTCGATATCGCGAAGCTGAAACTTGCGCCGGGCTCCGCGCCCGCGAGGCTCGACCTCAGCGGCCATCCTATTCTCTCGGGCGAGGTATCGGACAAGTTCGTCCCCACCGAGCCGTTCAAGTTCCTTTCGCACTAGGTGCTTCGATCGCCAAGTCGAGCCATACCGGCACGTGGTCGGATGGCTTTTCCCAGGTGCGGACGTGGCGATCGATGCCGACGTCGGTAAGCTTGTCGGCGGCTTCCGGCGAAAGCAGCAGGTGGTCGATCCGGATGCCGTTGTTCTTCTGCCACGCGCCGGCCTGATAGTCCCAGAAGGTATAGAGGCCTGACTCCTCAGTCGCGGCGCGCACAGCATCGGTCAGTCCGAGATTGATGAGCGCGCGAAACTCCGATCGCGTCTGCGGCAGGTAGAGAGCGTCGCCCAGCCACGCCTGCGGATTGCGTGCATCCGCGGCGCTCGGGATGACGTTATAGTCGCCGGCCATGATGAGCGGCTCACCGAGCGTCAGCCGCTTGCGGGCATAGTCGAACAGCCGCCTCATCCATCCTATCTTGTACGCGTACTTGTCGGTATCCGGCGGATTGCCGTTCGGCAGATAGATGCTCGCGACCCGCAACGCTCCGCTCGCGGTCGAGACCACCGCTTCGATGAAGCGCGCGTGATCGTCGGTGTGGTCGCCCGGCAGGCCGTTATTCACTTCGTCGAACGGGAATTTCGAAAGCAGCGCGACGCCGTTGAAGGCTTTTTGCCCGTGGATCGCGACATTGTAACCGAGCGCCTCGAACGGTTCGCGCGGAAACGCGTCATCGACGCATTTGGTTTCCTGCAGGCAGACGATGTCCGGTTTGCGCTCGGCAAGCCAGGTGACGGCCGAGTCGAGACGCTGCTTGATCGAGTTGACGTTCCAGGTCGCGATGCGCACGGGTCGAAGCTAGAGCGCGAAGCTCGTGCCGCAGCCGCACGAGGCGGTCGCCTTCGGATTGTTGATCTTGAAGGCCGATCCGATCAGATCGTCGACGAAATCGATCTCGGAGCCCGCCATATAGTCGAGCGAAACCGGATCGATGAGAACCGTGGCGCCGGCGCGCTCGATGACGATATCGTCGTCGGCCTTGGCCCGGTCAGTGTCGAATTTGTACTGGAAGCCCGAGCAGCCGCCGCCCGCGACGCTGACGCGGAGCATGGTGCCTGCCGGCTCCTGGCTCAGAATCTCGCCGATCCTAACCGCCGCGCGCTCGGTAACCGTGACGTTGGTGGTCATAAATCTTCTCCAGCCGGACGCTCGCACCGATTGCCACGGCCTTACCCCGATAGTTAAGTGCGGCCCACGCTGAGGTCAATCGCGGGCAAAACGATGGCGATCGACGCCGCAACCAGCCGTGCGCCCTACGCCTGCGATCCGGGCCATAGCCGTGGCCGGCTTTATCCCGAACCGGCCAGCACAAGCCGCAGCCCGTTTCGCCGCGATTGCGACCGCATTATCCACTCGACCGCGTTTCGCCGCCTCAAGCACAAGACCCAGGTGTTCGTCTTCGACGAAGGCGATCACTACCGAACCCGCCTGACCCACACGCTCGAGGTCGCGCAGGTGGCGCGGGCGCTGGCCCGGTCGCTGCGCCTCGACGAAGATCTCGCCGAGGCTCTTGCGCTCGCCCACGACCTCGGCCATCCGCCGTTCGGCCATGCCGGGGAACGCGCCCTCGACGCCTGCCTGACCGCGTTTGGCGGCTTCGACCACAACGCCCAGACGTTGCGGGTGGTGACGGCGCTGGAGCGCCGCTACCCGACTTTCGATGGATTGAACCTCACCTGGGAAACACTCGAAGGCCTGGTGAAACACAACGGCCCGCTCACCGACCACGACGGCAAACCGCTTAGCCGCTACCGGGAGCGCGGGGTGCCCGAGACGATCCGCGACTATGCCCGGTTGCACGATCTGCAATTGTGGAGCTTCGCTAGCGTTGAGGCTCAGGTGGCCGCCTTCGCCGACGACATCGCTTACGACGCCCACGACATCGACGACGGCTTGCGTGCGGAATTGTTCAGTCTTGAGGAGATTGCCGCGGTCGCGCTACCGCGCGAGATCATCGCCGGCATCCGCAGGGCATATCCGGCCCTCGAACCCGGACGCCTGGTGCATGAATTCGTTCGCCGTCTGATCGGCCTCCTGATCGAGGACGTCGTCGCCGAGACCCGGCGGCGGCTTGCCGCGCTCGCGCCGGCTACCGCTGACGACGTGCGGCAGGCGGATTCGGCCGTGGTCGGTTTCTCGCCGGCGATCGCGGAGGCCGAACGGCTCATCAAGGGTTTTCTTGAAACGCACATGTACCGGCACGAGCGGGTGAAGCGCGTCATGGGCGAAGCATCGGACGTGGTGCGCGACCTGTTTGCGCGCTACAGCGCCCATCCCGACGACTTGCCGGCTGAATGGCGGGCCGGGTTCGACGATCTCGACCAGGCGTCACGCGCCCGCCGCATTGCCGACTTCATCGCCGGCATGACGGACCGCTACGCGCTCGCCGAGCATCAGCGGCTTTTTGACTTGACCCCGGAATTGCGTTAGGCGCGCGGCGCTTGCTTTAAGCGTCTGAAACCGGAATCTGATGGCCGCGCAGAACATCTACGCCGAAATGCTCGATCGCATTCGCCGCTTGGGCGACGAATTGATTGCTGCCGGCGATCTGCCGGCCGGCATCGACTTGTCGCGGGCGACCGTCGAGCCGCCACGGGATCAGGCCCACGGCGACATGGCGACCAACGTCGCCATGGTGCTCGCCAAAGACGCGGGCAAGAAGCCACGCGACCTCGCCGAAACCTACGCCGCAAAGCTCCGCGCCGACGACTTGGTCACGAAAGTCGAGATTGCGGGGCCAGGCTTCATCAATCTCACGCTGAGGCCAGCGGCATGGATCGATGCGTTGCGCGCGGCCGTTCAACTCGGCGCCGATTTCGGCAAGAGCAGTGCGGGGCGCGACAAACTCGTCAACGTCGAATATGTCTCGGCCAATCCGACCGGGCCGATGCATGTCGGTCACGGTCGCGGTGCGGTGTTCGGCGATGCGCTGGCCAATCTGCTTGGCTTCGCAGGCTACAAGGTGACGCGCGAATACTACGTCAACGACGCCGGCGCACAGGTGGACGTGCTCGCGCGTTCGGCATTCCTCCGCTACCGCGAAGCGCTCGGCGACCATATCGGTTCGATTCCCGAGGGGCTCTATCCCGGCGACTATCTCAAGCCGGTTGGAGCGGCGCTGGCGGCGCAGTTTGGCGACAAACTGACGAAGCAGCCGCAGACCGAATGGTTGCCGGTTGTGCGCGCCAAAGCGATCGAGATGATGATGGCGATGGTGCGCGACGATCTCGCCGCGCTCAACATCACCCACGAAGTCTTCTTCTCTGAGCGGTCGCTGGTGCATGACGGCGTCGATCAGGTGGCGCGCACCATCAATTGGCTCCGCGAGCGCGGTTTTGTTTACGAGGGCCGCTTGCCGCCGCCGAAAGGCGCTCCGGTCGAGGACTACGAGGACCGCGAGCAGACACTGTTTCGTTCGACCGATTTCGGCGACGACGTCGATCGCCCGCTGAAAAAATCGGACGGGTCGTACACCTATTTCGCCTCCGACATCGCGTATCACCGCAGCAAGCTGGACCGCGGCTTCCTCACCCAGATCGACGTCTGGGGCGCGGACCACGGCGGCTACATCAAACGCATGAAGGCGGCGATCGCCGCGCTGAGCGACGGCAAGGCCGAGCTCGACGTCAAGCTCGTGCAACTTGTGAAGCTGCTGCGCGCCGGCGAGCCGGTCAAAATGTCGAAGCGGGCGGGGGAGTTCGTCACGCTTCGCGAGGTGATCGATGAAGTCGGATCCGATGCCGTCCGCTTCATCATGCTGTTTCGCAAGAACGACGCCGTCCTTGACTTCGACCTTGCCAAAGTGATCGAGCAGTCACGGGACAACCCGGTCTTCTACGTCCAGTACGGCCACGCCCGCGGGCAATCGGTGTTTCGCAACGCCCGTGAGGCGTTCCCCGACCTGCCGACCGATACCGCCGGTCTGCTCAAGACGGCGGACCTGGGACGGCTCTCCGACCCGGCAGAACTCGCGCTGGTGCGGCATATCGCGCTTTATCCGCGGGTGGTCGAGGCTGCCGCGGCGGCCCATGAGCCGCACCGAATAGCCTTTTTTCTGTTCGACTTAGCGAGCGAGTTTCATGCGCTATGGACATTGGGCAATTCAGCGCCACATTTACGCTTCATTATCCATAATGATCCACAAGTGACATTGGCCCGCCTCGTCCTTGTAAAAGGTGTGGTCACGGTGCTCGCGTCGGGGCTTGCGTTGCTTGGCGTTGGGGCGCCGAACGAAATGCGATGATCCCTGCCGCCGGGGGGCGGCACGAGCAGGTGCGGGGAATTCGCCGATGGGAATTTGACGCCTGAGGCGGAGCTCAGTCTGATGGCTGATGGCAATTTCCGATATGACCGCGGCCGCGATCCGCCGGCATGGGACGACTCGCGCCAAGCGGCCAGCGATCCGCTGGCGGAGTTGGCGAGGCTGATCGGCCAGGGGGATACCTATCCCGCCGAGGCTGACCGACGCGACGACTATCGCAACGATCGTCATACGCGACGGGCGAACGAACCAGCGCCGGCTCCCAGCGTCGATTGGCCGGCCGAGGACCGCTACGCCGGTCAGGACGGCCGCGCGGAGGATCATTACGCGCCACCGCTCGAGGCGTCGCATCAGCCCTACGTGCCTCCGGTGCATGGTTATGAGGACGAGGCTCCCGCGGGCGAAGGCGGCCGCTATTTTTCCGGACCCGCGGCGGCCTTCAACGGCTTCGGCGGCGACCCTGACGCACACGAGCACGACGAACTCTCAGCGGGTCTACCCGCGCGGACGTCGCAAGGCCGTGCCGTCGCCACACATCACGACGACGAACACCACGACGAATACGAATACGAAAACGACGACCACGCGTATCGCGGCGCGGACGATGCTGCGGCCGACGAGTATTTCGATGAGGCACCCGCGCCGCGCCGGCGCAATGGATTGCTCGTCATCATGGCGGTGCTCGCGCTGACTGTTGTCGGTACCGCCGGAGCGTTCGGCTATCGCGCCATGTTCGGCGGCTCCGTGCTGCCAACGCTTCCGCCCATCATCAAGGCGGGGAATGGTCCCAACAAGATCGTGCCCGCCTACGGCGAATCCCAGGCCAATAACGCCGCCCAACCCGGCGCTGCGAATCCGGGGTCCGGCGAGAATCTCGTTTCGCGCGAGGAGCAGCCGGTCAATATCGAGCCTGCGAAGGCGCCGCGCGTCGTGGCGACCATTCCGATCATCACCGGGCAGGGCTCACTGCCGCCGGGCGTAGGCGCACCGGCCGCGCCGGCGCCCGCGCCGCCTGCCGATATGGCCCCCCAGAATGCTCCGGCGCTGCCGGCTCCGCCGCCGCCTGCACCTGCCGCGCCTGCACCGGTTGCGGCTGCTACGCCGGCCCCGGTTCCCGCACCCGCGGCGGCTCCCGCCCAGCCGGCGGCAGAGCCGAAGAAAATCCACACGGTCACCATCAAATCCGATCAGGTGGGGGCGCCGTTGTCCGTGGGTGGACAGGCGCGGCCGCAGCCGCATCCGCAGGCAGCGCCGAGGCCAGATGCTGCCGCCAGTCCGCCGCCGGCCGGCTCGAACGCGCCCCTGTCGATCGTTCCGGGCAGCTCGGGCGGAGCGGTTGCAGCAGCCCCACCCAGGCGAACCCGAGTTGCGGCCGCGCCGGTGGCAGTGGCGAGCTCGGAGGTTGGTGGGACCGCGGCGTCGTCGGGCGGTGGCTATGCCGTGCAGATCACGTCGCAGCGCACGGCGGCCGAAGCCCATGCTTCGTTCCGGGAGATTCGCGCGAGGTTCCCCAACCAGCTGGGTGGCCGTGAGGCGATGATTCGGCGCGCCGATCTCGGCGCCAAGGGCACCTTCTATCGGGCCATGGTCGGTCCGTTCGCCTCCTCGGAACAGGCGGCCGAGCTTTGCAGCGGGCTGAAAGCCGCTGGCGGCAGCTGCATCGTCCAAAGAAATTAAAGCGCGTGCGCTTGACCCTGGCGCGGCGCGCGGGCTAAGCGGCCGCGATGCGCGCTTTCATAACCGGCCTCGCCGGAATCGAACTCTCGGACCGGGAACGCGCATTTCTCCGCGATGCGCAGCCGTGGGGTTTCATCCTCTTCAACCGCAACATTGCGGGGCCCGAACAGCTTCGCCGGCTGATCGAGGAGGTGCGCGTCACGCTCGGCCGCGAGGCGCCGGCCCTGATCGACCAGGAAGGCGGCCGCGTGCAGCGGCTCGGTCCGCCGCATTGGCCGCCTTATCCGCCGGGCGCCGCCTACGGCGCGCTCTACGACCGCGATCGCGGCCGGGGTCTCGCTGCAGCACACCTTGGCGGCCGGTTGATCGCTGAAGACCTCGCGGCGCTCGGCATCGACGTCGATTGCCTGCCGATCGCGGATGTCCCGGTCGCCGGCGCCGACCCGGTTGTCGGCGATCGAGCCTATGGCGCGGAGCCCGGCAAGGTAGCGGCCATTGCCGGCGCCATTGCCCAGGGATTAGGCGACGGCGGGGTTCTGCCCGTACTCAAGCACATCCCGGGCCACGGCCGGGCTACGGCCGACAGTCATGCGGCGCTGCCGGTGGTCAATGCCGACCGCGCACTCTTGGAAGCCACAGATTTCGCCGCATTCCGACCGCTGGCGGGTCTTCCCATCGCAATGACTGCACATGTTGTGTTTACAGCTATCGACCCCGTGGCACCGGCTACGGTTTCGGCAACTATAGTGCGGGACGTGATTCGTGATTCGATTGGTTTCAAAGGCCTGCTGATGAGCGACGACATTTCCATGGGCGCATTGTCGGGATCGCTCGGCGAGCGAACCCGCGCCGCCATCGCGGCTGGATGCGACCTGGTGCTTCATTGCAACGGGGAAATGCCGGAAATGCTCGCGGTCGCCGCCGAGGCGCCTTCGCTCGCCGGCGAAGCGGCGCAGCGCTCCGCGGCGGCGCTTGCGGCGCGCAAGCAGCCGCCGCCGTTCGATCGCGTCGCCGGCCACGCCGAATTCAACCGACTGATGGCCGGAACCTGGCAGCCGGCGCAGGGATACGCATGATCGCCGAAGATATGCAGTTCGAGACCGAGCTCTCCGAGCGGGCGGCGGATGAGCCGGCGCTGGTGATCGACGTCGAGGGCTTTGAAGGCCCGCTCGACCTGCTGCTGACGCTTGCCCGCCAGCAGAAAGTCGATCTCGCCAGGATTTCGATCCTCGCGCTGGCCGACCAGTATCTCGCCTTCATCGAAGAGGCGCGCAAACTGCGGCTCGAACTCGCCGCCGATTATCTGGTGATGGCGGCGTGGCTGGCCTACCTGAAATCGCGGCTGCTGCTGCCCGAACAGCACGAGCCTGACGGCCTGAGCGCCGAGGATTTGGCGACCGCGCTGGCGCAGCGGCTGCGGCGGCTCGAAGCGATCCGCCAAGTGGCCGAGCAATTGCTCAACCGGCCGCAGCTCGGCCGCGAGGTCTTTGCCCGCGGCTTTCCAGAGCCGATCGCCGAGATCAAAAAACCGGAATGGTCGGCGACGCTCTACGATCTGCTTTCGGCTTATGCGGGACAGCGGCAGAAACAGGCGCGGGCCTATGTGCGGCTGCCGAAGCGTACGGTCTGGTCGCTCGCCGAAGCGCGCGAAGCGATGGAACGGCTGATCGGTCACACGACCGATTGGCATGTGCTCGACGAGTATCTGGTCGCCTATATGGTCGAACCTTCGCATGCCGCGACGGTGCGGGCGTCGAGTTTTGCCGCCGCGCTCGAATTGGTGCGCGAAGGCCGTCTGGAAATGCATCAGCAGGGTGCTTTTGCTCCGCTTTATGTTCGCAAGCGGCAGGAACAGGGCGAACGCGTAGTGGTGGAATCCGGGAATGGGAATGGATGAGGGGGATGCCGGGATGGTCGGGAATGTAGCGGAGATGCGCGTTATCGTCGGCAAAAGGACTGACGAAGCGCGTGCCGAAGAGCTGCGCATCCTCGAGGCTTTGCTGTTCGCCGCCGACGAACCGCTCGACGAAAAGGCGCTGGCTGCCCGGCTGCCGGCCGGCGTCGACGTGCGTGCGCTGCTCCAGCAACTGCAATCCGAATATGCGTCGCGCGGCGTGAACCTCGTTCGCGTCGGCGGCAAATGGTCGCTGCGCACCGCGGGCGATCTCGCCTGGCTGCTGACGCGCGAAACGGTTGTCACCAAAAAACTCTCGCGCGCCGCCATCGAGACGCTCGCCATCGTCGCCTATCACCAGCCGGTGACGCGGGCCGAGATCGAAGAGATCCGCGGCGTGACGACATCGAAAGGCACGCTCGACGTGTTGCTGGAAACCGGCTGGATCAGGTTGCGCGGCCGCCGCAAGGCGCCCGGCCGGCCGGTAACCTACGGCACCACCGAGGCATTCATGTCGCATTTCGGCCTGGACGCGATTGCGGACCTGCCCGGCATCGACGAACTCAAGGGCGCTGGCCTGTTCGACAAATCCCTGCCGGCCGGGTTTTCCGTCCCGGTGCCCTCCGACGACCCGACCTTGCGGGACGACGAGGACCCTTTGGAGCCGGGAGACCTCGATTTGGGGCTCGCCCCGCCGGCCGAACGCATCGAAGACTAGCCGTAAACGCCGGTTTCCCTCCTGCCGCCTGCGGGTCTTTACCGCTCTCGCCGGTTAAGCTTGTTTTTGCCGCCTTCGACGCCTAGCTTCAGGCTGAATTTGGCATCCCGGGGTGGACGCAGGCGCAGGCGCGTACGGAGGGTTTCATGGGTTCCTTTAGTCTCTGGCATTGGCTGGTCGTCGGCGCGATCTTGCTGCTCGTGTTCGGCGGACGCGGCAAGATTTCGGACATGATGGGCGACGTCGCCAAGGGCATCAAAGCCTTCAAGAAGGGCATGTCCGAGGAAGAGACCGCCGACGCGTCCAAGTCCGACGCGACGATGAAGTCGATCGATCATCTGCAGGCCGGCGACGTGAAGCGGCGCGCCGAGGCCGAAAGCAAGGTCTCCTAGGCTTCCTTGCGGCGCGGCCGGAAGGTCGCCCGGCACCTGACGCGGATCGGCCGGTCAAGCCGGCCGGAGAGTTTCCATGTTTGACATCTCCTGGACCGAGTTCCTGCTCATCGGCGTTGTTGCGCTGGTTGTGATTGGGCCGAAGGAACTGCCGGCGGTCCTGCGCACGCTCGGACAATGGACCCGGCGGGTGCGCAGCATGGCTGCCGATTTCCAGGGCCAGTTCCAGGAAGCGCTGCGCGAAGCGGAAATGGCCGACCTCAAGAAGCAGGTCGACGACATCGCGCACGACATCAAGAGCTACGATCCGCTCAAGGATGTGCGCGCCGACGTCGAAGCCGCCGGCAAGGACATCAAGTCGTCGCTTGAGCAGCCGTCGTCGCTTGTGCAACCGCCGCCCGAGCAGCCTTCGACGGCTGAACAGCCTTCGCTAGTCGAGCCAACGCCCGCGCCGGCGCTCGACGGCCCGCAATCGCTGGCGCCGGACGCGGTCGCGACGGCCACCGGCCCGGTCACGCCGGGAGCGGTTGATGAAATCGGCGCCGCCCTTGCCGCCGCCTGAGCCGGATATCGCCATGCCGGAAGGCGAATTCGTCGGCGCCGGGATCGGACCGGCTGTGCCGGATGCGGCCGAGAGCGTGCAAAAGCCCGATGCGACAGGGCAAGCCGAATGACCACCGAGGACGAGGAAAAGGCGATCGAAGCGACGAAGGCGCCGCTGATGGATCACCTGATCGAGCTGCGCTCGCGGCTCATCAAGGCGATCCTCGCGTTTGCCGTCGCCGCCGTGGTCTGTTTCTTCTTCGCCAAGCAGATCTACAACGTGCTGACCTGGCCCTACATCTGGGTCGCCGGGCCGGATTCGAAATTCATCTATACCGGCCTGCTCGAGTATTTCGTCGTGCAGCTCAAGCTCGCGATGTTCGGCGCGGCGTTCATCGCCTTCCCGGTGATCGCCGGCCAGATCTACATGTTTGTCGCGCCCGGACTTTACCGCAACGAGAAGCAGGCGTTCCTGCCGTATCTGATCGCCACGCCGATCTTCTTTTTGATGGGCGCGATGGTTGTCTACTTCGCGGTCTGGCCGATGCTGGCGCGCTTTTCGCTGAGCATGCAGCAATTGGGCGGTCCCGGGCAGGCGGCCATTGAGCTGTTGCCGAAGGTCGAGGATTATCTCTCGCTGATGATGAAGCTGGTGCTGGCGTTCGGCGTCGCCTTTCAGCTTCCGGTGGTCCTGACGCTGCTCGGCCGCGTCGGCATCATCACCTCCGATCAGCTCAAATCGAAACGCCGCTATTTCATCGTCATAGCCTTTGTGATCGCGGCGATCCTGACGCCGCCGGATGTGCTGAGCCAGATGTCGCTGGCGCTGCCACTGGTTGCGCTCTACGAGGGCTCGATCTGGTCGGTGCGCTGGGTGGAGAAGCGGGCGGCGGCCGAACGTGCGGCTTCCGCCGCCGAGGCATCCGCCAAGCCTGGCCGGAGTGATTGAGGCGTATTTCGTCGCCTGGACTGCTAATTCGTCATGCCCGGGTTCGTCCCGGGCATCCACGTCTTGAGCGCCTAAGACGTGGATGGCCGGAACAAGTCCGGCCATGACGCCGAATGGGAATGCCGCATGCACGACATCCGCTTCATTCGTGACAACCCCGATGCGTTCGACGCCGCGCTCGAGCGGCGCGGGCTCGAGCCGCAATCGCCGCGGCTGATCGCGCTCGACGAGAAGCGCCGCGCCGCCATTCAGGCCGCGGAGATCGCACAGGCACGCCGCAACGCCGCGTCGAAGGAGATCGGCGAGGCGAAGAAAAACAAGGATGAGGAAAAGGCCAGGACCTTGCTGGCCGAGGTTGCCGCGTTGAAGGAGGCCATTCCGGCGATGGAAGCCGACGAGAAAAGCGCGTCAAAGGATTTGAACGACGCGCTCGCGGAAATACCCAACCTGCCGCTCCCCGACGTGCCCGACGGCAAGAACGAGAACGACAACGTCGAGCATCATCGCTTCGGGGCAAGACGCGACTACACGTTCAAGCCGAAGCAGCATTTCGAGCTCGGCGAAGCGCTCGGCCAGATGGATTTCGAGACCGCCGCAAAACTCTCCGGTGCGCGTTTTGTCGTTCTGAAAAAGGGCCTTGCCCGGCTCGAACGCGCGCTTGGCCAGTTCATGCTCGATATGCATACCAGCGAGCCGCACAACTATACCGAAATCGCGCCGCCACTCTTAGTGCGCGACGAGGTGATGTTTGGCACGGCGCAGCTGCCAAAATTCAGCGGTGATCAGTTCCGTGCGGAAACTGAAGAAGAACAACGAAAGCACGCCTATATGAACTTCGAGCAGGTTCGTACGGCGGTTCTTACGCATGCTCAGCGATGGGGCGTAGATGCAGCGTGGAAGGAGCAACTCGAAGATCTGGAATTTGTATATAGCAGAATCCCGAAAGACCTGGCTCATCCCCACCGCCGAAGTGCCGCTGACCAATCTCGTCCGCGAATCCATCGTCGACGAGGTGCAGTTGCCGATGCGGCTGACGGCCTGCACGCCGTGTTTCCGCGCCGAAGCCGGCGCGGCCGGCAAGGACACGCGCGGCATGATCCGCCAGCACCAGTTCACCAAGGTCGAGCTGGTTTCCATCACCACGCCGGAGCAGAGCAGGGACGAGCACGAGCGCATGCTGTCCTGCGCCGAGGAAATATTGCGCCGGCTGGATTTGCACTATCGGGTGATAACGCTATGCACCGGCGATATGGGCTTTGCCTCGCAGAAGACCTACGACATCGAAGTGTGGCTGCCCGGCCAGAACATGTACCGCGAGATTTCGTCCTGCTCCGTGTGCGGCGAATTCCAGGCGCGGCGCATGAACGCCCGCTACCGCACTCGGGAAGGCCGCCAGGTGCGCCATGTGCATACACTCAACGGCTCCGGCGTCGCCGTCGGCCGCGCGCTCATCGCCGTGATGGAGACCTATCAACAGGAGGATGGGTCGATCGCGGTTCCCGAAGCGCTCGTGTCATACATGGGCGGCATGAAGAAGATCGAGAAGCAGTAACGCAATGCGCATACTCGTTACCAACGACGACGGCATTCACGCGGAAGGGCTCGACGTGTGCGAGAAGATCGCACGCGAACTGTCCGACGACGTATGGGTCATCGCGCCCGAATACGACCAGTCCGGCGTTTCCCATTCGCTCACGCTCAACGATCCGCTGCGGCTGCGCCAGGTCGCCGAGCGCCGCTTCGCCGTGCGCGGCACGCCGACCGACTGCGTCATCATGGGCGCCCGCCACGTGATCAACGGCAAGGGCCCCGATCTCGTCCTTTCCGGCGTCAACCGCGGCCGCAATGCCGGCGACGACGTGATCTATTCCGGCACCGTTGCCGGGGCGGTCGAGGGCACGGTGATCGGCATTCCTTCGGTCGCGCTGTCGCAAGCCTATGCGGGACGCAGCGGACGCGAGCCCTACTGGGAGACCGCCTTGCGCCACGGCCCTGACATCATCCGCCGTGCCGTGGCCGCCGGCATTCCACGCGACGTGCTGATCAACGTGAATTTTCCGGACTGCGAGCCGGACGGCGTCAGGCGCATCGCGGTTACCGGTCAGGGACGGCGGCGGCAGGAGCGGCTGCACATCGACGAGCGCCGCGACGGCCGCGGCAATCCCTATTACTGGGTCGCCTACGCCCGCCACGGCTTTGCGCCGGCGGAGCAGGGCACCGACCTCGCGGCGCTGGAAGATCATTGCATTGCGGTCACACCGCTGCGGCTCGACATGACGGACGAGCCGTATATGACCCAGCTCGCCGCCTTGTTCGCCTGAGCAAATCGGCCTGGTAAGCGCGCGTCAGATCACACCAAAAAATGAGCGCACGGGGCGTGGCTCGCCGCCGTGATGCTGGCCATCGTTGCCTCCAGAGCGGCGTGGGCGTCGGTCTCGGCATGAGCGGTCGCGAATTCGCCGGATGGCGAGCCCTGAGCGACGGTCATATAGCAGCCGGCGTCTTTCAGCTCCTGAGCCGACATGGTGAAGGTCGTCGGGTCCTCGGATGCCGAACCCCAGGGGTTATGCAGCGTGAACGCGTCGGTCTTTGCGTTGTAGCCGATGACCTCAAAGACATGATTTTCGACAAGATCGCTGCTCTGGTAGCCGTCATGGAATTTGCCGAGGAAAAGCTCCACTTCCTCCCCCGCGTCGAACGCTGCGCCAATTTCGGCTGCGTGAGAATCAAGCTGTCCAGGACCGAACGTCTCGCTGTCCTGGCCGGTGATTTCCACCAGCGCGCTCCGCGGATGGCCGTCGTCAATGCCGGCATAGGCATTGACCGCCGTGTGAAGCGTGTCGCCGTGAATGGCGTTCGGTTCGGCGTTGATTTGAGCAAAGGCTTTTTCAACCAGCTCCGCCCACAACGGCTGGCCGTCGGCGCCATTGGCGAACTCGAGATTTGATCCGTTATCCCACAACGGTTTGTTCGCCGTCGGCAGCTCGTCGTTGACGGTCACGTAGTCCGCCTTTCCGTCGATGAAGAAGCGAACGCCGTAGGTTCCGTTGTCGTTGTTGGTGATCATCGATTCGACGGCGGACGGGTCTTGCAGTGCGACCTCCGCAAGCGTGGCGAGGAAATAGCAGTCTCCGAGCTTGCCCTGATTGACGTCGAGATAGCTCGGGGCTGCGTCTGTCGCGAACAACGGGCCGTCGTGAGCTTCGTAGGTGGCGTGGGTCGCTCCCGTTTGAGCGATGCTGGGCAGGTCCGTTCCCAGAAACCATTTTCCGATCAGCTCATGGACATCCTTTTGGGTTGAAGTCGCCGAAAGGTCTCCCAGGTCCACCGCCGTCTTCTTGCCGCCGGTCCACGCGGCGTTGGCGGGATCGCCGTCGACGAGGCTCTGACTGATGTGCTCCACGTAGGCCGACGTTGAAATGCCGTCAGGAGTATTCATCAGCGAGACGAGAGTTTTCAGAGCTTCGAATTTGCCTGCATCCATGCCGCCGACGGCGGCTTCGCGGAGAATGTCGAGCATCCCGTGATAGCTGAGCGAGTCATGCGCCCCGAGCTGGTCCGCGACGTCGGCCCTGATATCGACGTTGTGCAAATCGACCAGAAAGCCCGGCTGTGCCGCAGCGGCCTTGGTCGCAGCGAAATCGTTGTTGTCGGTTTGGGGGAAGTTGAACGTGAGCTCGTCTGGGCGCCAGGCGGCGATGTGCTCGGACATGTCGGGTCTCCTCAAACCCCGCGCTACTCAACTGAGCGCGCGAACCCTCCATGTCCCAACCGCGCACAATAATCCGGCTCGCGGCCGCATAAGTGATGGTCAGCACAACTTGGTTGTTTGTTTGCTGGCGACAAACGCGCGGCGTTTGATGACCCGATAGCGTCAACCTTCCGTTAAGCATGTGCGGCTGCTTCGCCGGAAGCGGCTTAGTGGAAGGCATGTGAAGTTGTTTGAAGCGGATCATTGACGGACGCCGCGTCGCATCTGCGCGATACCGTTTCGCTCTCGATGTCTCTTTTGCGCTCGAAGCAAACAGCGGGTGGCGCGTGCAGGGTCGGGAATCCGGGTGCCCGCTTACGCGTAGTCGCTTAGCCGGGAATTGCGGCCTCGATCGCCTCCGCCAGCGCCTCGACCTGGAACGGCTTCTGCAAGGTCGGGATGCGTCGGTACGGCTCGGGCACGCCGCGCAGACCATAGCCGGTCGCAAACACGAACGGCAGGCCCCGCTTGATGAGCACCTCGACCACCGGGGAAATTGGCCGGCCGTCGAGATTGACGTCGAGGATGGCGATGTCGAATTCCGCCTCCTTCGCCAGCTCGAGGGCCTCGTCGATCCGGCCGGCTTCGCCGGCAAGCGTGTAGCCGAGGTCGGTCAGCATGTCCTGGAGCAGCATGCGGATCATCAGCTCGTCCTCGACCACAAGGACGCGTTTGCCCGCGACGAAATCCCTCTGAGAGGCCATCCGCAACCCCCGTGTATGAAGCTCCCGCATAACCATACGTTTGTGCCCCCACTGGCTGCAACATGGCGCGCTTAGCGTACTTGCGCCGTTGTTAACGCCGCCGGGCGGCGTTCGTTCCGGGCGCCCGGTTCGGCCGGAACACCGCGAATCACCAAGGGGGCCGTCGCGTCCAACGTCCTATGCATTTGCGCGACACACCATCGCGTACAATGATAAAAGGCGGACTGGCGTTTTTGATGAGGGCGTAATCACCGTGACCGAGATTAACGCCACCGACGTAACGCGCATGGAATTTCAGCTGGCGCTGCGCCGGCGCGGCATCAGCGATCAGGCGGTTCTACGCGCGATGGATGAGGTTCCGCGTGAGCACTTCGTGCTCGCGGAACTTTCAGACAACGCCTACGCCGACCAGGCATTGCCGATCGCCTGCGGACAGACGATCAGCCAGCCCTACGTCGTCGCCTACATGACAGAACAGCTTGAGGTCGAGCCGCGCCAGCGCGTTCTCGAGATCGGCACCGGTTCCGGTTACCAGGCCGCCATTCTTTCGCGGCTCGCGCGTGAAGTCGTGACCGTCGAGCGCTACCGGACGCTCGCCGACACCGCGCGCGAGCGCCTCAAGACGCTGGGCTACGCCAACGTCACGGTCATCGCTGGCGACGGATTTGCCGGGGCGCCGGAGCGGGCGCCATTCGACCGCATCATCGTGACCGCCGCCGCCGAGGAGGTTCCGCCTGCGCTCGTCGATCAGCTCGCCGAAGGCGGCAAGCTCGTCATGCCGATCGGTCCGCGCGACGGCACCCAGCACATCGTCAGGTTAACGAAGACGGCGGGCGAATTGACCCGCCAGACGCTGATTGCCGTGCGTTTCGTGCCGCTGCTGCCCGGCCGCGCACGAGAATTGTAACCATATTACTATCCTTACGACATTCTGACTTTCCTCATCCGGTACTTAAACGCCTGTTTACCGCAACGCTGTTTATTCGCTCGTGGGTGTAGTTGCGTGCGAGCGGGTAATGATGTGCGCGTCGCGTAATTCGGCCGGCTGGCTGAAAGTGGTTGCCGTTTCGTTAATGGGGGTCGGGCTGGCGAGTTGCAGCAGCGACTCCGGCCGCTTTGCCGAATTCTTTGGTGCGGACAACCCTCAGCAGCACGGCGACGCAACCGGCTCTATTCCCCAGAACAACAACCACGTCGAAACCCATCCGCTGCCGCACCTGGCGGGCAGCGACGGCTCGTCCGGCGGCGGTCATGGCATGGGTTCTTACCGGCCCGGCGGGGACGTCACCGGTTCGGTTCCGGCACCGCCGCCTCCGCCGGCCTTCACCTGGGAAGGCGGCACCCCGGTCGTCGTTGCGCCGGGCGAAACGCTCGAGTCGCTTTCACGGCGCTACGGCGTGCCCGTTGCCGCCATCATGGACGCCAACAGCATCACCAATCCGGCCACCGTCCGTCCGGGGCAGCATCTGGTTATTCCGCGCCGCCGCGGCCCAGCGTCGGCGCTCGCCGCGCCGGATACGCGCATTGGCTCGAACGCGCCTTTCATGCCGGCCGCTCCCGTCGGTCCGCCGCGTACCGCGCTCGTGCCGGCCGGAAGCATCCATGTCGTGGCGCCGGGCGAGACGCTGCACAGCATCGCGCGCCTCTACCGCAAGCCGATCATGGTTCTGGCCAGGGCCAACAGCATTCCGCCCAGCACGATGCTGCGGGTCGGCGACCGCATCACCATTCCGGGTGGCGGAGCGCCAGTCGCGGCGGCACCGCCGCCCGCCATGCCGATGGCCGCCGCCCCGCCGCGCGGCGAGGGCAATGTTGGCGCGGTCGCAAGCGCCGACTCGCCCCACAGCGCGCGGCTTGCCGCGCCGGTTGCGCCCGAGGCTCAGGAAAGCGCGGTCAAATCCGCCGAGGCTGTCGGCAGCCTGCCGTCATTCCGCTGGCCGGTGCGCGGCCGGGTCATCGCCGGCTTCGGTCCGAAGCCCAACGGCCTGCAGAACGACGGCATCAATCTCGCCGTGCCTGAGGGCACTCCGGTCAAGGCGGCGGAAGACGGCGTGGTCGCCTATGCCGGCAACGAGCTCAAAGGCTACGGCAATCTCGTGCTGGTGCGGCATAGCAACGGGTTCGTCACCGCCTACGCCCACGCCAGCGAGATCACGGTCAAGCGCGGCGACACGGTCAAGCGCGGACAGGTGATCGCCAAGTCCGGCCAGACCGGCAGCGCGACCTCGCCGCAATTGCATTTCGAGATCCGCAAAGGCTCGACCCCGGTCGATCCCTCCCAGTATCTCAGCGGCACCTGATCCTAGCCGTCGAGCGCGACGCCGAGCCGTCCCGCCAGATCCTGCACGTATTGCCAGGCCACGCGGCCCGAACGCGCGCCGCGCGTCGTCGCCCATTCGAGCGCCTCGCGGCGTAGCTCCTCGCCCGCCAGCGGGATGCGGTAGTGGCCGACATAGCCTTCGACCATGGCGAGGAATTCGTCCTGGCTGCAGCGGTGAAAGCCGAGCCACAGGCCGAACCGGTCCGACAGCGAGACTTTCTCTTCGACGGCCTCGCCGGGATTGATCGCGGTCGAGCGTTCGTTCTCGACCATTTCGCGCGCCAGCAGATGCCGCCGGTTCGATGTCGCGTAGAAGATGACGTTGTCCGGACGCCCCTCGATGCCGCCTTCGAGCATGGTCTTAAGCGACTTGTACGAGGTGTCGTCGGCGTCAAAGGAAAGATCATCGCAGAACACGATGAAGCGCTGCCGGGCGGGGCGAAGCAGCGTCATCAATTCCGGCAGCGACTCGATATCTTCGCGGTGAATTTCAATGAGGCGCAGTCCCGCCGCCGGATGCGCGGCCCCGACCGAAGCATGGGCGGCTTTGACCAGCGACGACTTTCCCATGCCGCGCGCGCCCCACAGCAGCGCGTTGTTGGCCGGCAGACCGCGCGCAAAGCGTTCGGTGTTTTCGACCAGCAGGTCGCGCACCCGGTCGATGCCCTTGAGCATCGACATGTCCACGCGGTTGATCCGTGCGACCGCCGCGAGGCGGCGTCCTTCCGGATGCCAGACGAATGCCTCCGCGGCCAGGAAGTCGGGCTTCGCCGGAGGCGGCGGCGCAAGCCGCTCCAGGGCGTCGGCGATCCGGTCGAGAACGTCATCGGCGCTCCCGTCGGGCGGGCGTTGCCCTTTTCGCCCGCCGCCACGCCCAACCGAAGCCGTCTTGCCGGCGCGATGCTTGTTTTTTGCCATGCTTTCACCAGTTTACGCCCTCCCCTTAGCGGGGCGCCGGAACCCCCGCAAGCGCGCCGCCGGCCGAGCCGAAACATTGCAATTAGGCCGCCGGCCGCTATAGTCCGCGCCGATTTCACGAGCAAAATCGGCTCTTAGGGTTTAAGGCCGGTGGTCGCTTAAGCGGACCCGGAGGAGCAATGCTGATCACGCCTGCGTATGCGCAGAACTTGCCGTTTGGTTTGGGCGGCGACAGCGGCGGCATGATCACATCGCTGCTGCCGCTGATCCTGATCGTCGTGATCATGTATTTCCTCGTCCTGCGGCCGCAGCAGCAGCGGGTGAAGCAGCATCAGACGATGGTCAAGGCGCTGCGCCGTGGCGATACCGTTGTCACCAACGGCGGGATCGTCGGCAAGGTCACCAAGGTCGTCGACGACGACCAGATCGAGGTCGAGATTTCCGACGGCGTGCGCGTGCGGCAAATGCGCTCGATGGTGTCGGAGGTGCGCGCCAAGGGCGAGCCGGTGAAGGACGATAGCGCGAGCTGATCGGCGCGACGCGTCGCAACGGGGACAATCTGGTCGATGTTGTTTTTCAGCCGGTGGAAGGCGGCGGGTATCCTGCTCACGGCGCTCGTCGTGTGCTTGTTCGCCCTGCCGAATTTCGTTTCCGAGAACACGCTGCGGAAATGGCCGAGCTGGGCGCAGCGTCACATCGTGCTCGGCCTCGACCTGCAGGGCGGATCGAGCCTCCTGCTCGAGGTCGATACCGCCGCGGTGCGCAAGGAGCGGCTGCAGGGCATCGCCGACGACGTGCTCCGCATCCTGCGCCAGAACCGCATTCCCTTTACCGGACGCACCATCCAAAACAACAGCGTCCAGGTGCGAATTACCCGCGACACCGATGTCGAAAATGCGGTCGGCAAGCTGCGTGAACTCTCGCAGCCGCTGTCTGGCATACTCGGTTCGTCGGGACAGCGCAGCGTCGATATCACCGAAACCGGCGGTCTGATCACTCTGACGCCGTCCGACGCGGCGCTCATCGAACGCGTCCGCCAGGCGGTCGATCAATCGATCCAGATCATCGAGCGCCGCGTCAACGAGCTCGGCCTTGTCGAGCCCACCATCCAGCGCGAAGGCGCCGAGCGCATTCTCGTCCAGGTGCCCGGCCTGCAGGATCCTTCGCGGCTGAAGGAGATTCTCGGCAAGACGGCAAAGCTCGACTTCCGCATGGTCGACGAGTCGATGACCCCCGAGCAGGCTGCGGCGACGCATCCGCCGGCGGATTCGGAAATCCTCGACGGCGAGGGCGGCCAGAAGTACCTCATCGAGAAGCGCGTGCTGGTCTCCGGCGCCGATCTCGTCGACGCCCAGCCGGGTTTCGATCAGCGGTCCAGCGAGCCGGTGGTCAATTTTCGCTTCAACTCCGCCGGCGGACGCAAGTTCGCCGAAGCGACCCAGCAGAATGTCGGCAAGCGGTTCGCCATCGTGCTCGACAACAAGGTGATCTCGGCACCGGTCATTCGCGAGCCGATCATCGGGGGCCAGGGACAAATCTCCGGCAGTTTCACCGTGCAGTCGGCGAACGATCTGTCGATCCTGCTGCGTGCCGGTGCGCTGCCGGCGCCGCTGACCGTGATCGAGGAGCGCACGGTCGGGCCGGGGCTGGGCCAGGATTCGATCAATGCCGGCGAGCGCGCCGCCTATGTCGGCGCGGCTCTCGTCATCGTCTTCATGCTGGTGACCTATGGCCTGTTCGGGCTGTTCGCCAACATCGCCGTCGCCATCAACGTCGCCATGATCTTCGGCATCCTGTCGCTTCTCGGCGCCACGCTGACGCTGCCGGGTATCGCCGGCATCGTGCTGACCGTCGGCATCGCGGTCGATTCCAACGTGCTGATCTACGAGCGCATCCGCGAAGAGGTGCGCGCCGGCCGCACCGCCATCAGCGCGATCGACGCCGGATTCTCGCGCGCGCTTGCGACCATTCTCGATTCCAACATCACGACCTTCATCGCCGCGGCGGTCCTGTTCTATATCGGAACCGGCCCGGTGCGCGGCTTTGCCGTGACGCTTGGCATCGGCATCCTCACCAGCCTGTTCACCGCCTTCACGCTGACCCGACTGATCGTGGCTTATTGGGTGCGCATGTGGCGGCCGCGCACGGTCCCCATTTAACGCTTGAGAGTGTGAGCACGTGCGCCTTCTTCGTATCGTCCCCGATGACACCAAATTCGACTTCATGCGCTTTCGGCGCATCAGCTTTCCCGTTTCCGCCATTCTGTCGATCGCGGCGATCCTGCTTTACTTCTTTCACGGCCTGAATTTCGGCATCGACTTCGTCGGCGGCACGCTGATGGAGGTGCAGACCAAGGCCGGTCCCGCCGACCTCGCCAAGATGCGCGCAACCATTGCCGGTCTGCAGCTCGGCGATTTTCAGCTCCAGCAATTCGGCGCCCCGAACGACGTGCTGATCCGCGTTTCGCAGCAGCCGGGCGGTGACGCCGCACAGCAGGCGGCGGTGCAGAAGGTCCGCGACGCGCTCGGCAACGACGTCGAATACCGCCGCGTCGAAGTGGTGGGACCGAGCGTGTCCACCGAGCTTCTTTCCTACGGCACCATCGGCCTCGTGATGGCGATCGGGGCGATCCTCATCTACCTGTGGTTCCGCTTCGAGTGGCAATTCGCGCTCGGCGCCATGATCGCCAACGTGCACGATCTGGTGCTGACGGTTGGGTTCATGTCGCTGACGCGCATCGACTTCGATCTCACCAGCATCGCGGCGTTGCTGACGATTCTCGGTTACTCGCTCAACGACACGGTGGTGATCTACGACCGCATCCGCGAGATGCTGCGGCGCTACAAGCGCATGCCGATGCCCGATCTGCTGAACGCGTCGATCAACGCCACGCTGTCGCGGTCGATCGTCACGCATCTGACCGTGTCGCTGTCGCTGCTGGCGCTGCTTCTGTTCGGCGGGCAGGCCATCCGCAGCTTCACGGCGACGATGATGTTCGGCGTCGTGCTGGTGGGAACCTACACGTCGGTGTTCATTGCATCGCCGATCCTGATCTATCTCGGCGTCGGCCGCACCCGGCTCGGCGAGCCGGAGGACACCGAGACCGAGGCGCCACCGACGGCGCCCGCGGCGCCGTCGCCGCCGGGGTCCTCGAAGCCGTCGCCGCCACGGCGCGGCGCGGTCGCGCCGCTAGACCGCGATCCGATCGATCTGATCGGCTCACGGTCTGACTGTTCGATTGTGGCATGATCTTTTCCGAAAACCGGCTTCCACTTTTCGGGATCATGTCCTGATGGACGACCCACATCTTCCGCGCCAGGCGCTGATCGACTCCCACGAGCATGGCGGCTTCCGGTTCGCCGGCATGTCGCATCGCGGCTCGCTGCTTTGCCTGCCGGACGGTATCTGGGCGTGGCCGGTGACGAGCGTTGCCGAGGTGACGACAGCCGCGCTGGCGCAGGTTTTCGCGCGTGTCGACAGGCTCGATTTCTTCATTCTTGGCGCCGGCGGTGCGCCCTGGATTGCGCCGGAGCCACTTCGCGCGCGGTTTCGCGCGGCGCAGATCTCGCTCGATGTCATGACGACCGCAGCGGCGGTCCGCACCTATAACGTCATGCTGATGGAGAGCCGCCGCGTCGGCGCCGGGCTGATCGCGGTGTGAGTCCGGGGCAGGCGTTTGCGGGATCGCGCGCCGATCCTGATAAGCTGCGGCCATGCAGGATGCCTTCGCCTACTGCGCCGAGCTGGTCCGTACGGCCGACCGCGACCGCTTCATCGCCACGCTGTTTGCGCCGGCGGAAAAGCGCGGCGCACTGCACGCGCTCTATGCGTTCAACGTCGAGGTGGCACGGGTTCGCGAGCTGGCGCGCGAGGCGCTTCCCGGCGAAATCCGCCTGCAATGGTGGAGTGACGTGGTCAATCGCGAGCGGGACGGGGAGGCGAGCGCCAATCCCGTCGCGGCGGCTCTCCTCGCCACCATCGAGCGCCATCAGCTCCGGCCGCAGACACTGCTCGATCTGATTGAGGCGCGGCGCTTCGATCTCTACGACGACGCGATGCCGGGGCTCGCTGAGCTGGAAAGCTACGCGAAACAGACATCGTCGTCGCTCTTTGCGATGGCGGCACAGATTCTCGGCGGCATCGACGCCGAAGCCGCCGCAATACCAGCCGGCATCGCGTCGGGCATTGCCGGAATTGTACGCGCGTTTCCGCTCCACGTTGCGCGGCGCCAGCTTTATCTGCCGGCGGACATCCTCGATCGTCACCAGGTTCTCGTGGCCGACATTTTTGCCGGGCGATCTTCGGCGGCGCTCGAGGCGGCGCTGGCGGAACTGCGCGGTCTCGCACGTGAGCATCTTGCGGCGGCGCGCGAACCAATGACGGCGCTGCCGCCGGGTGCGCTGCCGGCGTTTCTACCGCTGACGCTGGTGCGGCCGTCGCTCGATCGCCTGGAGCGCGGCGACCCGTTCGCGCCGAGGGAAATTTCGCCGTGGCGGCGGCAATGGCTTATCTGGCGCGCGTCACGCGATCCGGCGCGGATTGCAAGCTAGCGCGCAGCTAAATGCGGCGCGCTAGGCCTCACCATTGCCACTGCTGCTGATAGTACTGGCCGCCGCCGCGTCGCGAGGAGGCGTATCGGTAGTCCGAATTGCCACCCCAGCCGAAAAAGTCGTCCCAGCCCCGGCGCGCAACGCGGATGTCGCTCGCGGGCTTGCGGATCGCAAGGCCGCCCTGTGGCTGGTTGTTCAGCACCACCACGAACTCCGTGCGGTAGTTGGTCTCGCGGTTGAGCGGCTCGTCCGAGATGACGATCGAGGACCGCGGCAATGTGGTCGGCGCGATGCGATCGAGCACTTCCTGCGGGAAGGTGATGCGGTCGAGTGCGGCCTTGGCGCCATCGCCGTTGTCGATCGAGACGACCGTCCAGCGCAGACCGCCGTCGGCGCGCGCCACCGCAGTGAACACATGCGTGCCGAGCGGCTTGTCGGCATCGCGGATCGTTACGGGGACCTCGAGGGTCGCCTCGACGCCGCGCCGCACATACAGCTTCTGCGTGGACCGGCTGATGAAGATCGAGACCGGCTCGACCGCGAGCTTGGCGTCGCGTGCAGCCTTTGCGGTCTCGACCCGCTTGGCCTCGGCTGCCTTGGTAGCGTCCTGCGCCGCCGCGGCCGCATCGACCTTCGCTTTCGCGTCGGCCTTGGCGGTGTCGAGTAGCGTTGCCGCTTCTGTGGCCTTGGCAGCGGCCTTCTGCTTGATCTCCTCCGCCCGCGCTGTCGCCTGATCCGTCTTGGCGGCAGCGAGGATTTTCTCGGCGTAGGCGAGTTCGGCGTCGGCGCGAGTCTTGAGCCATTCCAGCTTGCGGACGTTGGCCGCGACCGGCGCGGCCGCGCGCACCGCTGCTACCGCGGCGGCTTTTGCCTCGGTGGCCGCCTTGGCGGCGTCCGCAGCCTCGTGGGCGAGCGTTTCGGCACGCGCCGGCGCCTTCGCGATGGCGTCCGCGTCCGGCACGAACAGCGCCGGATCGGAAAACGGGACCGGCTCCGCGTCGTTCGGCGCAATGATTACGCGCATCCCGAGCTGCGTCTTATCGAACAGCTTCTCCGCAAAGTCATAAGGCAGTCGCACGCAGCCGTGCGAGGCAGCATAGCCCGGGAGCGGCCCGCCGTGCATGGCGATGCCCGACCAGGTGATGCGCTGCATGTTCGGCATCGACGCGTCGTCATAGAGGTTCGAGTGGTGGTCCTTGTCTTTCTCCACCACGCTGAACACGCCGGCGGGGGTCTCGCGTCCCTTGGTGCCGGTCGATACCGGCGCGCGCAGCATCCAGCCCTCGGAATCGTAGATGGTCACCTGCTGGCTCTTGATCGACACGATGGCCATGAGCGGGTCGCCGGCGTCGCGCGGAGCGGTCGCCTCGGTAGGGCGCGCCGCAGGCTTGGCTTGGACAGCGGCGGCGTTAGCGGGCGGTGCTGCGCTCAGTGCCGTCAGCGCGGCCGCAAGGCCCATAGCAGCAGGAGCCGCCCATCGCCGGATCGCCACGGTGGATTGTGCCGTCGTGAATCGATTTGTCATATCTGCTCCGGTTCAGATGTCTCGAGGCTCTGCCGATGAGGAAATCCAGACGCAACACACGACTGGGAGCGGGCGGATCGCTCCCATTTTTACGGTTCCGCGGTTAATTAACACCTCCACCGGAGTCGCAGCCAGCGCCTTTCATCTGACTAAAGGTATTGGGTGACGTATGCGCGTGGATGTGACCAAAAACACACATGGGTCGATGTCCGGGCAGGGTGACCCCAGGCGGGCATGAAATGGCGGATCGAATTTTGCTGATTTGAACGGCTCTCATCAGCCCCTTCGAACGAGGCCTAAGCCGCCGGCAGCAGCTTCGGGGCCCCGGCCACGTGCGGCCGGGCTTTTGTGGCGTCGTAGTAATCCCAAGCCTTTTCGTGCACGTAATATACGAAGGGGGCGATCGCGAGGCTGAAGGCGGTCAGTCCCGCGGCGGCGGCGAGATCGCGGACAAAGAGATAATTGGCGGCGAATTCCGACACTCCGGTCACGCCCTCGTAGGTGACCGTCTTGGCGAAAGCCCGGCTGACCTTGACGCCCGCGAAACGCCTGTCCTCGTCGCCCTTCGCCGCGCCTGGAAGTGGCACACTCACCGTGGCCTCGAGCGGATTGGCATGCCGCGTCGAGTTCGGGGCCGTAATAGTGCCAGGCCGCTTCGTGAGCGAAATAGGCGATGGGGCCAGCGACAAGCGACAGGCTCGACAACCCCGCCGCGCTCGCCAGTTCGCCGAGCACAAAATAATTGGCACCAAAGTCGGCGGCCGTGACGATCACGCGATAGGTGAGGGTCTTGACGACGGCCCGCTTGGTGTCGAAGCGCGCGGGCTCGCCGGCGGCTGGCGTCTCTGCGGAACGCGCTGACGGGGCCGATACGGTCCGCCGCAGTTTGTCTCTCAAACCACCCAGCATGTGGCGGGGAAGGAGGCGCGGCGCCAATACCGCGGCGCCGCCGATCAACAATCCGGGAACGATCGCCGCCTCGACGATCGCCGCACCCGCGGCGACCGCCCCGATAGTGACAACCGTGCCGACGGCGCCCGGCCCAAAAACCGAGCCGGGAAGCCAACCCCTCGCGTTCATGAAAGACGTCGTCAAAGAGGTTTCTCCGTCATCGAGCCTGTCGTCGGCGCTCAAAGCGGCGCGAGAGTGCCGCCGTCAAGTAACGGTTGGATGACTGCACGGGCCGGCGGCCTAGTTCTGGCCGACCAGATTATCGAAGCCCTTCACCCGGTAGACCAGGATGGACACAATCCAGCTGGCGATGAAAATGCCGACGACCGCGAAGCCAAAGTTCGCGAGGTTGTCGTTCAGGCTGCCAATGAAGCGCCAGAAAACGCCCTCGAAGTGCAGCTTGTTGGCGATCAGCCCGAGCGCTTCGATTCCGCCGATGAACAGGGCGACGGCAACCGACGCCGCGGTGATCGTCAAGTTGTACCAGAGCTTTCGCATCGGGTTGACGAAAGCCCAGCCGTACGCGCCGGTCATTAGCACGCTGTCGGTCGTGTCCATCAGCGACATGGCGGCGGTAAACAAAGCCGGGAAGACGAGGATGGTCCAGAACGACATGCCCTGCGCCGCCTGCGTGGCCGAGATGCCGAGCACGCCGATTTCCGTGGCGGTGTCGAAGCCCAGTCCAAACAAAAAGCCAATCGGGTACATGTGCCATGACCGCGATACGACCCGAAACACCGGACGGAAGATCCGGGCCAGCAGCCCGCCGCCTGCCAGCAGCGCATCGAGGTCTTCATCGACAATCTTTTCACCGCGCCGGACGCGGGCAAACGCCTTCCACACGCCTTTCAGGATGAACAGATTGGCGATGCCGATAATCAACAGAAACAGCGCGGATACGCTTGTTCCGATGATGCCTCCGATGCTGTGGAAGGCGTCGAGCCGGCTCTGCAAGGCCGCCGTCGCAACAACGATCGCGATGGAGGCGAGGATGACAATGGTGGAATGGCCGAGAGCGAAGAAGAAGCCGACCGAATAGGGCGCCTTTCCCTCCTGCATCAGTTTCCGCACGACGTTGTCGATGGCCGCAATGTGATCGGCGTCGAAGGCGTGCCGAAGTCCGAACATGTAGGCCAGGAATGCGGTTCCGAGCAGAACCGGCCGGTCACCGAAAGCGATCAGCGCCCAAGCCCAGGCCGCGACGTTCGCCGTCACCAAAAGGCTGTACGTTATTGCAGCTTTGGCTTTGATCCCGGACGGCTTATCGTCGAACGGATTTGGCAGCACGCTTGCATCCTTCGCACGCGCCTGCGTGCCACTCAGAGTAGCGCGGAGTGTCGTGGCTTGCACAGTGGAAACGACGCCCATGCGAGATGGTAACTGAGCCGTGAAATGAGTTCTTGCATGAAACGAGTGCTTGTCAGTCTGTTATTGCTCACTGTAGCGGTCGGCGCACAAGCCGAAACCCCGGACGAGTGGGTTGCGCTTGGGGCCCGCGTCCACGGCGGATTTGGCGCCTTTATCCCGCTCGGGATCAGGATCGGGCTCGACGCGGTCAGCCGTCTCAATGCCAAGCCGCGCGAACTGACGGTTCTCTATTATGACAGCGACACGTCGCCGTGCGCTTGCTTTGCCGATGGCGTCGCCATCGCAACCTACACCTCGGTAGGCCAGCGCACCTTGACCATCGCGCCCGAGAAGGCGCCGGCGGGAACCGCCGCGGTCATCGTCATTCGTCCGCGTCCGGGTGGTGCGGGCCTCAAATACACGATTCCAATGACAGCCTTGGCGAAGCTCGCTCCGATGAACAAGGAACTCGACCCACGGGGCCGTTACGATGCGGTAATGGCGGCCGAGGGATTGTTTCAGGTCGAAGCAATACCGTAACGCTTCACTCCGCGGCGTCGGCATGGTCAGCGCCGCTGATCCAGCGCTCGAGATCGGCACGGGCGCGGGCGCTGAGCGCGCCCTTGCGCGCGACGTTCTTGGCCGAGCCGCGGCCGTATTTGCGGCCGTCGGGATCGTGGGCCGGCGTCGCGGCGAGCGGCGGGAAAAGGCCGAAATTGATGTTCATCGGCTGAAACGATGCCGGGCCGGCGTCGATCGTCTCGATATGGCCACCGGTGATATGGGCGAGCAGCGCGCCGTGCGCCGTCGTCGGCGGCGGCAGAGTGCGCCCGCTCGCCAAGCCGCTCCGCCGCGGCGAAGCGTCCCGCCAGCAAGCCGATCGCCGCCGATTCCACATAGCCTTCGCAGCCGGTGATCTGCCCGGCAAAGCGAAGCCGCGGCGCCGCCTTGAGGCGGAGCGTTTCATCGAGGAGCTTTGGCGAATTAAGAAACGTGTTGCGGTGCAGGCCGCCCAGCCGCGCGAATTCGGCGTTGGCGAGGCCGGGTATGGTGCGGAGGATGCGGACCTGTTCGGCATGTTTCAGCTTGGTCTGGAAGCCGACCATGTTGAACAGCGTGCCAAGCTTGTTGTCCTGGCGCAGTTGCACGACGGCATAGGGTTTCACCGACGGCCGATGCGCGTCGGTGAGACCGAACGGCTTCATCGGACCGTGGCGCAGGGTTTCACGACCACGCTCCGCCATCACTTCAATCGGCAGGCAACCGTCGAAATAAGGTGTCACGGTCTCGAACTCGCGGAAGCCGATTTTCTCGCCGGCGAGAAGCGCGTCGACGAACGCGTCGTATTGTTCCCGGCTCAGCGGGCAATTGATGTAGTCCGCCCCCGAGCCCGCGGGCCCGGCCTTGTCGTAGCGCGACTGAAACCACGCGACATCGAAGTCGATTGAATCGCGGTGGACGATGGGCGCGATCGCGTCGAAGAAAGCCAGCGCAGCTTCTCCGGTAAGTTCCCGGATCGTCTCCGCGAGCGCAGGCGAGGTGAGGGGGCCGGTGGCGACAACGACGCTATCCCAGTCGGGCGGCGGCACTGAAATTTCCTCACGGCGAATGTCAACGAACGGTTCGCTTTCCAGCGCCGCGGTGATCGCGGCGGCAAAGCCGTTGCGGTCGACGGCCAGCGCGCCGCCGGCGGGCAGCTTGTGATCGTCGGCGGCCCGCATCACCAGCGAGCCAAGCTGGCGCATCTCGGCGTGCAGAAGGCCGATGGCGCTCGCGTCCGCGTCGTCGGAGCGGAACGAGTTGGAACAAACAAGCTCGGCGAAGTCCGCAGTCTGGTGCACGGCGGTCGAGCGAACCGGCCGCATCTCGTGGAGCACCACCGGGACGCCACGGCGGGCGATCTGCCAGGCGGCCTCGGCGCCCGAGAGGCCGCCGCCGATGACATGGATCGGCGCCGGGTGGGCCGGTGGTTGGAGTGTTCGTCATAGGCTCAAACTAGGCGTGGCGTCCGGCTCGCACAATGTCGGCGATCTTCGGCCCGAGATAGGCATAGAAAGCCGGCGGTTGGCTGAAAATGAGCGCTCTGCTATAGGCGTGACCGCAGGTAGCAAAAAGGGCGACGCGACCCCATGTCTGTTGAACCCATGTCGGTTGAACATGTCCGTTGACGCCAAGACCGTCCGCCGGGTGGCGCATCTCGCGCGCGTCGCTGTGGCTGAGGACGAGATCGAGCACCTTGCGGGAGAGCTCAACGCCATGCTGGCTTTCGTCGAACAGCTTTCGGAGGTCGATGTCACGGGCGTCGAGCCGATGACGTCGGTGACGCCGATGACGATGAAGATGCGGAAGGACGAAGTCACCGACGGCGGCATCGCCGACGCGATCCTGGCCAATGCGCCAGCATCTGAAGATCAGTTTTTTCTCGTGCCCAAAGTGGTGGAATGATGTGCATCGCATGTGAACAGGACGCGATGTGGTTCGCGTATTTGCGGCGGAAGGGTCTCATCACGCCGGAGGGCTATCTGGTCGAGGACCCGCCGTCGCTGATGGACCCGATCGAGCAGCCGGCAGCCGAGGACGAGAAACAGAACGAGAAAAAGGCTGAGCCCGCGAGCAAGCCTGCGGAGCCAAGCAAGTTTTCGGCTGACGATCCCACGGAATGAGCGAGCTTACGTCCCTGACGCTTGCGCAGGCGCGCGACGCGCTGCGCAGGAAGGAATTTTCCGCGACCGAACTCACCGACGCGCACATCGCCGCGATCGAGAATGCGCGTGCGCTCAACGCGTTCGTGCTGGAAACGCCGGATCGCGCGCGCGACATGGCGCGCGCCGCGGATGCGCGCTTGGCGAAAGGCGAAAGCGGCGCCCTCGAAGGAGTGCCGCTCGGAATCAAGGATTTGTTCTGCACGACCGGCATACGCACCACGGCCTGCTCGCATATCCTGGAGAACTTCATCCCCGCCTATGAATTGACCGTCACCGCCAATCTGTGGCGCGACGGCGCGGTGCTGCTCGGGAAGCTCAACAACGACGAGTTCGCCATGGGCTCGTCGAACGAGACATCATATTTCGGCCCGGTCGCTTCGCCGTGGCGGCGGGGCGGCGATGATGCCAAGCTCGTGCCCGGCGGTTCATCGGGCGGTTCGGCCGCAGCGGTCGCCGCCAGTCTGTGCGCCGGCGCCACCGGCACCGATACAGGCGGTTCAATCCGCCAGCCGGCGGCTTTTTGCGGCATCGTTGGATTAAAGCCGACCTACGGCCGTTGCTCGCGCTGGGGCATCGTCGCATTCGCGTCCTCGCTCGATCAGGCCGGCCCCTTCGCGCGCACCGTGCGCGATTGCGCGATCCTCTTGCGCTCGATGTCCGGTCACGACCCGAAGGACACGACCTGCGCGGACGTTCCGGTGCCGGATTATGAGAAAGCCATCGGTGCCTCGGTGAAAGGCATGCGTATCGGCATACCCAAGGAATATCGGATGCCAGGCATGGCGGCCGAGATCGAAACCCTGTGGCAGCGAGGCGCCCAGTGGCTGCGGGATGCGGGCGCGGAGACGGTCGAGATTTCGTTGCCGCACACGAAGTATGCGCTGCCGGCCTATTACATTGTCGCGCCGGCGGAGGCGTCTTCCAATCTCGCGCGTTATGACGGCGTGCGCTACGGACTGCGCGTGGCCGGCCGCGACATCGTCGAAATGTACGAACGCACGCGCGCGGCGGGTTTTGGCAAGGAAGTGCGCCGCCGCATCATGATCGGGACGTATGTGCTGTCCGCCGGTTATTACGATGCGTATTACCTGCAGGCGCAAAAAGTCCGCACCCTGATCAAGCGCGATTTCGAGGTGTGCTTCGGCGCGGGCGTCGACGCCATCCTCACGCCGACAACGCCTTCCGCCGCGTTTGCCATCGGCGAAAAGGGGCGCGCGGACCCGGTGGAAATGTACCTCAACGACATTTTCACCGTGACGGTGAACATGGCCGGGCTGCCGGGAATTTCGGTGCCGAGCGGTCTCGACGCGCAGGGGCTGCCGCTTGGTCTGCAACTCATCGGAAGGCCGTTCGAGGAGGAGACGCTGTTCGCGCTCGGCGCGGTCATTGAGCAGGCGGCCGGTCATTTCGTGCCGCAGAAGTGGTGGTAGCAGCGGTTAAAGCCTGGGCGCCGATTTTAGTTCCGGGTTTATTTCCGCACTCGCCACGGTCTCGTATCGCCGCCGCGGCAGCGCCGAGGGATATTCGCGCTGCAGGAATTCGATCACCTTCTCGCGAACCTCGCAACGCAAGTCCCAAGTCGCCGACCCGTTGTTGGCGCTCACGAGCGCGCGCAGTTCGATGGTTGTTTCCTTGCAGTCGGAGACCTGCAGGCTGACGACCTTGCCATTCCATAATTTGGACTGGGAAACGATCTCGATCACCTTGTTGCGGATGAGATCGACCGGCGCGGTGTGATCGACGTAGAAAAAAACCGTGCCGATCAGTTCGCCGCCGGTTCTGGTCAGGTTCTGGAACGGTTTTTCGATGAAGTAACTGAGCGGCACCACCAGCCGCCGCAGATCCCAGAGTTTGACGACGACGTAGCTGAACGTGATCTCTTCGATATTGCCGGACTCGTTCTCGACCGTGACGGCGTCGTCGATGCGGATCGGCTGCGCCACGGCAAGCTGCACGCCGGCCAGAAAGTTGCTCAGCACCGGGCGCGCCGCGAGCCCGGCCACGATGCCGGCAACGCCCGCCGACGCGAACAGCGTGACGCCGAATTGCCGGACGGCGTCGAACGTCATCAGGGCAAAACCGATGGTGACCAGCACGATCACGACTTCGAGGATGCGCTGGAGCACACGAACCTGCGTGACGTGCTTGCGCGCCAGCAGGTTGTCGTCGGCATCGAGCCGGAAACGCATGAGGTAAAGGTCGGCGGCGATGTGAAGCACGGTCAGCGCAGTCCAGCCGAGCAGGCAGATCGTCGCCAGTCCGAGCAGTCGTGCGAGGATATCCGTGGTGCCGGCGTCGAGCGGGGTCGCCGGCAGGGCGATCGCCAGAGCGATCAGGACCAGGCCCAGCCGTATCGGGCCCTTGGTCGCGCCGAGAACCGTGCGCAGGAAAGGATTTCGTCCGCCCATCGCGCGGCGGACGAGCAGCAGCACGACGGCATACAACAGCAGCGCCGCGATCGCGGCGACGGCGAGAAGGCCGGCCGAAAATGCCCAGCCCGCCAACGGCGACAGCTTTCCGCCGAAACCGTTCCGTAGCTGATCCAATGCGGCTTGCCACATGCCGCGACGATAACATGAAACCGAAACGACGACATGGGCTTGCCGGCGCGAGCCACCATTCTCTGGACAGCGCAGACGTGAAATGGCATCAACGCGGCACTTGCGGCGGCCCAAACGCGATCGGCGATCGAGGCGATGAAAACCTTCCTGCTGCGCTTCTTCACCTGGTGGAACAGTCAGACCTTCGGCACCCAGGTGTGGACGAAGCTCTATGGCGAGTTCGTCGGCGAAGACGATTTCGGCAACCGCTACTATCGGACCAAGGGTGGCAAGATCGATCCGACGCTCGGCTTCGAGCGGCGCTGGGTGATCTACCGGGGCATCACGGAAGCTTCCAAGATTCCACCGGCCTGGCATGGCTGGATGCACCATGTGGTCGACGTGGCGCCACCGCAGAGCAAGATCAAACCGCACCCGTGGGAGAAGCCGCACCGGCCCAATCTCACCGGTACGCCCGGAGCCTATCGGCCAAGCGGTTCGACCTTGGCGATGGGGCGTCGCCCCAAGGCGACCGGCGATTACAAGGCCTGGACGCCAAGCAATTAAGCAAGCAATCGGGCGTCTTGCCGCGGGAACGGGCTTCGCCCTTTCCGCGCCGTATTCAGCATGTTAACCGGCAGGGCGCGATGATGCGCCAACCCCATCGCGCCCCAGGCTTCAGGCCCCAGATTCTATGCTCCGAATTGCTGCTTTTTTGGTCCTGCTTGGCGGAACGATCGTAGCGGGAATTGCCCAGGCGCAGCAGCCCGGGACTTTTTTCAACGATTTCCCGCCGCGCCCGCCCGGCAGCATTCCCAACGGGATGCCGGCGCAGCCGCCGCCAGTGCAATACGGGCAACCGGGCCAGTCCCAGCCGCAGGTACGGCAGCCGTCCGGGATTCAGGCGCAACCACTGCCGCCGCCTCCCGGCTCCGTGGCCGCCCCGCAAACCGCGCCCGGTGCGCAGCGGGCGCGCAATGCGCCGCCTCCCGCTGGGGCGGCTCCGGCACAGCAAACCCCGGCGGGCAGCCAGCCGCCGCCAGGGGGTCAACCGCCGCAGACGGACGCCGTCGCGCTACCGCCGCCCGACGACGCGATCGTTACGGAGATGCCGACGCAAAAGATCGAGAACGCCCGCGCGGTATTTTCCGGGCTCGACAAGATCACCGGCCGCATCATCTCGTTCGATGCGGCGGTCGGCGAAACGGTGCAATTCGGCGCCCTGCAAGTCACTGCGCGCGTGTGCTACACGCGCCCCCCGACCGAGGCGACCAACACCGACGCATTCGTCGAAGTCGACGAGGTGACGCTGCAGGGCGAGATCAAACGTATCTTCAACGGCTGGATGTTCGCCGCCAGTCCCGGTCTTCATGCCGTCGAGCATCCCATCTACGACGTCTGGCTGACCGATTGCTCGTCGCCGGCAGCAGCGAAGGTCGCCGAGCCGGCGCCTCCGGTTGCGCCGACGCCGGCTGTCGCTACGCCGGCTACCCGCCCGCCACCCCGGCAGGCACGCCAAGCCGTGCCGAAGCCGCCTCAGCCGCCGCCACTGGCGCCGCCGCGGCCGCAATAATTCCGCGGCGCCGGGGCGCGTCGCGATCCTTTGAAAGCCGCGTCACTGCCCTCTGAAAGCATCGCTGATCGCGTCGAGCGCGGCAGGAGCGTGCAGCATGTCCATGTGGCTCAGGCCCGGCACGATTTTCACGTCGATGGCGGGTTCGATGCCGCGAACAACGTCGGCATATTTGTCGGGCAGCATCAGCTCGTCGGCGCCGCCCACGACGATCGTCGCCGGAATTTTCAGCCTGCGAAATGCCGCGCCGAGATCGCGCGGCGCTTCGAAATTCGTCAGCAGCCGGTAGGAGTACTGCGACGTGACGTATTTTTCGCTGCCCGGGCTCACGGCGAAGGCAATGACGGGCAACGCTTCGCAGCATTGAACACCGAGCCGGCGCAAAATGCCGAGGCCGATAAAGCGCGGGATGTCGGGAGCGGCCCAGGTCACCGAACTGCCGCGGGCGCGCGTGGACGGTGAATCGTAGCCGAGATAAGGCGACAGCAGCACCAGCCGCGTAAAGTCGGGCGATAGTTTCCCCGATGCCGCGCGCAGCGCAAAACCGCCGCCCGACGAAAATCCGAGCAGGCTGAAATGCGTATTCGGATATTGCCGCCGCAATTCGCCGACCAGGTCTTTGAGATCGTCATCAAGCTGGCCGTAATACTCAATGTCGCCGCGCGATCCGGATTCACCGTGGCCCC
Source organism: uncultured Alphaproteobacteria bacterium (assembly GCA_963850245.1). Lineage (GTDB taxonomy): Bacteria > Pseudomonadota > Alphaproteobacteria > Rhizobiales > Xanthobacteraceae > BOG-931. The sequence continues at coordinate 130,677 of CAWKLA010000017.1, forward strand.
GGATGTCAGGGGCGACGACGGTGAAGTTGTCCTGCGCGAGACGTTTGGCGATCTCATTCACGCCAACCGAATGACCGGCCGAGCCGTGAATGACGATGGCGATATTTGAAGTGTCGCCGTTCGCGGCCGGATAGAGCCGATAGGCCAGCGTCGAGCCGTCGCTGGCCTGGAAGCGCGAAAGGTCCGGTCTTCCTGACTGATTGACTGCAAGGGCGCCGTTGCGGATCGATTCAACCGGCGCGGGGGGCGAGACCGGGAAAGCCAGAAGTGCGGCCATCGCGAGCGCGCCCAGGCCCGCAAGGACCAGGGCCCATTGCAGCAGGCGCGCAATTCGCAAGGTCCAGATCATTTTTCGTCTCCGTCGCACGCACGGTGGCCGTTTGACCGCGCCGGAATCAATCAGCCTTGAGAAGAGTCAAAATCGTATCGCCGGAAACCGGCTCGTCGAGCGAAAGCGCGCCGAAATCTCCGTCGCCCACGAGCGCCGCGTCGAGCATCTTATGATAAGCGGGACGGGAAACTTCCACGGCGCCGAATGTCCGCAGATGTTCGGTGACGAATTGCGTGTCGAGCAGCCGATAGTGGCCGGCCTTGAGCCGCGCCACGAGATGCACCAGCGCGACCTTGGACGCGTCGCGTGCCCGGTGAAACATGCTCTCGCCGAAAAAGGCGCGGCCGAGACTGACGCCGTAGAGTCCGCCGACCAGTTCGCCGTTTTCGTACGCCTCGACGGTGTGGCAGTCGCCGCGCTCGTAGAGCTTGCGATAGAGATTGCGGATCCGGCCGTTGATCCAGGTCCGGGTGCGTCCCGGCATCGGCTCCGAGCAGCCGTCGAGCACGCCGTCAAAATCGCGGTTGACCGCGACGACAAAGCGGTCGGAACGCACCGTCCGCGCCAAGCGGCTCGAGACATGGAATCGGTCGAGCGGAATGATGCCGCGCCGCTCCGGTTCGATCCAGTAAAGGGCAGGGTCCTCCGCGCTCTCGGCCATCGGAAAGATGCCGCAGGCATAGGCCTTCAGCAGGACCTCCGGCGTGATATCGACGAGTGCGGACTCGCGGTTGGCCATGTGTCCCGTTTATCTGCCGGCGGCAGGCCGTTTCAAGAGCTATTGCTCAATCGCGCCGCGGGCGAGGAACTCCTCGAGCCAATGGATATTGTAGTCCCCGTCAATGATCTCGGCTTCGCGCGCCAGCGCGCGGAATAGCGGCAGTGTCGTCTCGATGCCGTCGACGACGAATTCATCGAGCGCGCGTTTTAATCGCATCAAACATTCGCCGCGCGTCTTGCCGTGGACGATCAGCTTGCCGACCAGCAAATCGTAGAACGGCGGAATCGTGTAGCCGTGATAGACGGCGGAATCGATCCGCACGCCGAGACCGCCCGGCGGATGATAGTGCACGATCTTGCCGGGCGACGGGCGGAACGACACCGGGTTCTCGGCATTGATGCGGCATTCGATGGCGTGACCGTGAAACTTCACGTCGCTCTGCGTCAGTGCGAGATCGCTGCCGGCCGCGACCCTGATCTGCTCGGCCACGAGATCGATATCGGTGATCATTTCCGTCACCGGATGCTCGACCTGGATGCGGGTGTTCATCTCGATGAAGTTGAACTCGCCGTTCTCGTACAGGAACTCGACGGTACCGACGCCGAGATATTTGATATCGCGCATGGCCTGCGCGACGGTCTCGCAAATCTGGTCGCGCACGGAGGCATTGAGGGCAGGCGAGGGGCCCTCTTCCCAGACCTTCTGGTGACGGCGCTGCAGCGAGCAGTCGCGCTCGCCGAGATGGATAGCGCGGCCCTTGCCGTCGCCGAGCACCTGAATTTCGATGTGACGCGGCCGATCGAGGTACTTTTCGAGATAAAGCGTGTCGTCGCCGAAAGCCGCCTTGGCTTCGGCGCGCGCCATGCCGATGGCGGCGGCGAGTTCATTCTCGGCGCGAACCACTTTCATGCCGCGGCCGCCGCCGCCGGCGGCCGCCTTGAGCATGACCGGAAAACCGACCTCGCGCGCGAGCTTTTCCGCTTCTTCGTCCGAACCGATGCCGCCGTCCGAACCCGGAACGGTCGGGATGCCGAGTTCGACCGCGGCGCGCTTGGCGGCGATCTTGTCGCCCATCAGCCGGATGTGCTCGGGCCGCGGACCGATGAATTGGACGTTGTGCTCGGCGAGAATTTCCGCAAAGCGGGCGTTCTCGGCGAGGAAGCCGTAGCCTGGATGCACCGCGTCGGCACCGGTGATCTCGCACGCCGCCAGCAGCGCCGGAACGTTGAGGTAACTGTCCTTGGCGGGCGGCGGACCGATGCACACGCTCTCGTCGGCGAGCCGCACGTGCATGGCGTCTTCGTCCGCGGTCGAATGCACGGCGACCGTCGGGATGCCAAGCTCCTTGCATGCGCGCAGCACGCGGAGCGCGATCTCTCCCCGGTTGGCGATCAGAATTTTGTCGAACATCTCACTCGACGATCATCAGCGGCTCGCCGTACTCCACGGGCTGGCCATCCTCGATCAGAATCTGGATGACCGTGCCGGAACGCGGCGCGGGAATTTGATTCATCGTCTTCATCGCTTCGATGATGATCAGCGTCTCGCCGGCCTTCACCTGGCTGCCGACGTCGACAAAAGGTCGCGCGCCCGGAGCGGGGCCGCGATAAGCCGTGCCGACCATCGGCGATGCGACCAGCCCTGGGTGGTGCGTCGGCTCGACCGGCAATGCTACCGGCGTCGCCACCGGACCGGCGGCGGGTCCCTCCGCCGTCCGCGCGCGCGAACCCGCGGTGTTCACATTGCGCGCGACGCGGATCGACGCGCCGTCGCGCTGGATCTCGATCTCTGAGAGGCCGGTCTCTTCCAGCAGCTTGGCGAGATCACGGATCGCGGCGTGATCGATCGTGGGGGTTTTCGGCATCGGCGGACTCCCGGACTTGCGTGCCACGATCAAACCCTGGCTTCGATCATGGCGGCGAGGCCGGTGATGGCGAGCGAATAGCCGTCGATCCCGAAGCCGCATATCACCGCGCGCGCGACCTGCGACACGTAGGAGCGCCGGCGAAATTGTTCACGAGCGTGAATGTTGCTGATGTGCACCTCGATGACCGGCGCATCCACGACGCTGAGCGCGTCAAGGATTGCAACCGATGTGTGGCTATAGCCGGCTGGATTGATGACGAGCCCCGCCACCTTTTCGGCGCGCGCCTGCTGGATCCAGTCGATGATCTCGCCCTCGTGATTGGACTGGCGAAATTCCAGTTTAAGTCCGTGGCGCTCGGCGGTCGCGCGGCAAAGCTTCTCAACGTCAGCGAGCGTCGCGCGGCCGTAAATCTCCGGCTCGCGCGAGCCGAGCAGATTGAGATTGGGTCCGTTGAGAACGTGAATGGTCTTTGGCATTTCGCTGATAGCACCCGGCGATGATTTGTCGCGGGGGCCCAAAAAGCCCGCCGCGCCAAGGCTGTCTAGTGGCAAAAAGGCTGTCTAGTGGCAAAAGGCTGTTTACCGGCAAGCCTGTTTACCAGCAGGCCCATTTACGAAGCCGTTTATAGGGAAGGCACCCGCAAAGGGGAAGCCGTAACGGCGGCCTTGGGCGTCGTGCGATCCGCCTTGATGAAACCCCGAATTGGACTCGGCGAGCCCCAAGGCGGGCCACAGATTTAATGGACGTTGCCGGCGCGACTTGAACAATGGAGGGAAATCCATGCGCCGCAGAACGTTTATTGAATTGGTTGCGTGTTGTGTCGCAATGCTGCCCGTCGGTTCGTCTCTTGCCGCTGCTGCCGACGGCGTCCACGTCTCAGGCCCGGTGGTCCACGATAACCTGGCGATTTACTATCTGCACGGCTCGGCCACCGGGGACGCCGTCCCCATGAGCCTGGAAGAGGCGCTCGCAAAAGGGCGCGTCAAGGTGCGCGAGACCGGCAACGTCAATGAACTGACCGTAGAGAACGTCGGCGACAGTGAGGTGTTCGTTCAGGCCGGCGACATCGTCAAAGGCGGACGGCAGGACCGTGTGCTGTCCGTAGACCTGCTATTGCCGCCGCGCTCGGGAGTCGTGCCGATCGCGGCGTTCTGTGTCGAGTCCGGCCGCTGGACGGCGCGCGGCCAGGAGGATGCGCACCAGTTCTCGACCGCCGCCGCGTCCATGCCCTCGCATGATGCAAAGCTTGCCATGCGGACCTACGTAGCTACTGCCGGGCAGCCTTCGTCCGGCGGTGCGCGACCGTACGCGGCAGAGCCATCGCGCGCCGACACCGGATCGAGCCAGCAGAAAATCTGGTCGATGGTGCAGGCAATGCAGGATCGGCTGACGCGGTCGGTCGGTGCACCGGTCGCCGCACCGGCTTCGCCATCGAGCTTGCAGCTCTCGCTCGAGAGCGAAAAACTCAAAACGGCGCAGGCGGCGTACCTCGCCGCCTTCCAGGAAGGCAAGGTCGACGACGATGTCGTCGGCTACATCGCGGCGATCAACGGCAAGATCAGCGGCGGCGACGTCTACGCCTCGCCCGAGTTGTTTCGCAAAATGTGGCCAAAGCTGCTGGCCGCCAGCGTGACCGAGGCGATCGGCCACCGGGATGCCGCCGGCGCGGACGCGCCGTCGGTCGACCAGCTTGCGGCCTTCATCAAGGCCGTCGAAAGTGCGCCTGAGTCCGAACGCGTGCTCAACAGCAACGTCAAGCTTGCGACACGTGACGGCGAGGGTTCGCTCTACGCCGAGACGCGGCGGGCCGACGGCGCGTGGGTGCACCGAAGCTATCTGGCGAAATAGAAACTACCTGGCGAAACAATCGAGCCGGACCAACAAAGATCCTCCCCCGGAAGCGGGGGAGGTATTCGCGATGGCCGCGAGGCGATCTCCGTTCTGCGTTCGTTGTGCCTGCTTGTTTCACGATGAAACCCGCGTTTCTGGAATCAGCGCCAGAAGGGTTTTCGAAACTCAATTCCGACGTCATAGCGGGACAGACCGATATCTCTCAGTTCCCGGTCCGAGAGCTGCGCCAGCGCCCGACGTTGCCTCGATCGTTCAGCCAAAGTCAGCCGCGTCAGGACGCGGCGTTGCCCCACTCTTTGGCGGGCGCTTCCGATCCACAGCAGAACGGTTGCGAGGAAAGCGCCCCACCGGCGGACGATCCGGCTCATCGGTCCGAGCGCCTGCGAAGAATCCGCAAGCCGTACGACATTGCCGGGATGTGAATGAACGTAAACCATCGGTTCGGCCTTTCGTCGAGCACACCGTTGTCGCTCCCTCAAAAATGCGGCGCCCCTATCGTTCCCGCAAACGACAAATCCTTCGCGGCAAATGAAGATAATTCACGTCGACCGCTGCGGTGATAGCGGCGATCGGGGGCTTGTCATCGTCACGCCGAGACCGGAGACAGAAGTGCATCGGGTGTTTGATTGCTTGGCCGGGTGCGATCGTCCATGAACCATTGGAGCGTGGTCGCGGTTATCCCCACGGCGACCACGGACATCCACGCGCCCGAATACGAGCCGGTCAGATCGAAGATGAGACCGCCCAGCCAGGCGCCGACGAAACCGCCGATCTGGTGGCTGAAGAACGCCACGCCGAACAGCGTATTGAAATATCGCAAGCCAAACAGCTTTCCGATTAGACCGCTGACAAGCGGAACAACTCCGAGCCAAAGGAATCCCATCGCCGCCGCAAAGACGATGGTTGAGACAGGGGTTATCGGCGAAGCGACGAATAGAATGATCGAGATGGTCCGCAACAGGTAGATCGACGCGAGGAGCTTCTTTGGGCTGTATCGTGATGACAAGACGCCAAACAGGTACGATCCGACTGCGTTGCTCAGCCCGATCACCCCGATCGCAGTGGCGCTGACGCTCGAAGCGATCCCGCAAATTGCGAGGAATTGCGCGAGATGGGTGATGACAAAGGCCAGCTGGAATCCGCAGGCGAAAAAAGCGATCGTCATGACGACGAAACCGCGGTGCTGGGCCGCGTCGCGCAGCGCGGTTCCAAGCGTTGACGATGCCTCCTTTGCGACCTCGGGCGCGGATGGCTCAGGGCGGATGAATAGGGCAAGCACGGCCATCAAACAGGCGAAGCCGGCAAATGCGAATAAGGCGATGCTCCAGCCAAAAAGGTCGATAAGAAGCTGCCCAAGCGGGGCCAGTCCGAGTGTCGCGAGCGATCCCGCGGCGGCTACGAGTCCCACAAGCTGATTGCGCCGTGCCGGCGGCACTACGCGCGACACTGCTCCGATCAGCACGCCGAAACTTGTGCCGGCAATGCCGAGGCCGACCATCACGCCCAGTCCGGCGTCCAATCCGAACCTGTTTCCGCCAAAGCCCATGAGCGCCAGGCCGAGCGCGTACAGGCATGCGGTCGCAACCAGTACCGGGCGCGCGCCGTAGCGGTCTCCAAACATTCCGACGATCGGTTGACCGACGCCCCACACGATGTTCTGCAGGGCCATCGCGAACCCAAACGTCGAAGCGGAAATTGCGAGCTCGGTATTGAGTGGGGGCAGGAACAGGCCGAGACTTTGCCGAAGACCCATACTCAGAGAGAGTATCGTCGCCGCGATGACGAGCAGCCCGACGACGCGAGCCGGCAAGTGATTTTGTTGAGATGCGTATCCCGGTACAGCAGCCATGACGTTGCCCTTTCCAGCCGGCAAGCATGGTCCGCACTGGCGGAACCAGGATCGCCGGCCGCCGACAAACAATTGGTCGAAGGGGCTGCCAAAGCAAATGAGTGTTATTCATCGGCGGTTGAATCCGCTACGGTGGAGTCCCGGATGGAGAAGGCATGTCGTTCAAACTCCCGCCGTTGAGCGCGGTGCGCGTCTTCGAGGTCGCGGCGCGGCGTGGCAGCTTCAAGAAAGCGGCCGAAGAACTGAACATCACGGCGAGCGCGGTGAGCCACGCCGTTCAAAATCTGGAGGACTGGCTCGGCGTCGCACTCTTTGCTCGTGGCGGGGGTAAGCTTGAACTGACCGAGCCTGGGGTGGCGTACGCTACCTCCGTTGGCGAAGCGATGAAGACAATCGCGGACGCAACCGCCCGGCTGCCCGGACGAAGATCGCACGGTCGTCTCGCCATAAGCAGCGCACCAGGTTTTGCGGCGCGCTGGCTGCTCCCGAGATTGTCGCGTTTTTCAGAACGTTTTCCCGATATAGCGGTCGACATCCAGACATCGCTCGACCGCGTCGATCTTCCGATGGAAGGAATCGACGCCGCCATCCGGCTGGCGCCTACGGCACAGTCACTGGAGCATTGGACCCATCTGCTGGCGGAATCGCTCGTTCCGGTATGTTCACCGGCCTTTCGAAAGAGATATTCCGGAATTCCGGCGATCGAACTCGTTACGAAAGCGGACCTTATTCACCTGACTTCGGTGTCTGCGGATTGGGCGGAATGGTTCCGTATCTCGGGCATCGAGCCACCCGACACGCTGCGTGCCGGATTGCGGCTCGACACGATCCACCTGGTGCTCGAGGCTGCGAGCCGGGACTTCGGGATGGCCTTGGGTCGAGCACCGCTCATCGATCTTGAGATCAAATCCGGCCGCTTGGTTCGTATGTTCGATAAAGAAGTGCCGAGTGGCTTAAGCTACTGGCTCGTAACGATGGACCCCGATCTCCAGAGTCACGACGTGAAAGTCTTCCGGCAATGGATGCTGGATGAATTGCGGGGCTCCGGCCACGACACCGCAAAGGGTCGCACGCCGCGCAAAGCCGCTGCAGCCGCCAAAAATCATACGTCTGTCTAGCGGGCTTTGTTGCTCGAATCGCGTCCTCGAAACCGCCGATCGAGGTACCGATCGGCGGCGATATGGAGACGGTACGAACCTGTCGCCGGGTGAGGCGACCGGTTACTTCCGTTCGGCGCTGATCTTCTCGCGCAGCGTGTCGATGCCGATCGCTCCGACCACGACCTCCTCGCCGACCACATAGCTCGGCGTTCCGTTGACGCCCAGCGCCTCGGCGAGCTTCATGTTCTCGTCGATGGTCTTCTTGACCTCGTCGCTGTTCATGTCCTTTTCGATCCGCGCCATGTCGAAGCCGACATCCTTGGCAACGGCGAGCGCGCGCATCTTGTCGGCCGCGCCGCGGGAGCCCAGCAGCTTCTGGTGAAACTCGATGTATTTCTTGCCGGTGGTGTCCTGCATGCGCGCGGCAACTGCGACGCGCGCCGCCTCGACCGAGCCTTCGCCGAGAACCGGGAATTCCTTGAGCACGAATTTCAGATTGTTGTCGGTCTTGATGAGATCGAGCATGTCGGACATCGCGCGCTTGCAGTAGCCGCAATTGTAGTCGAAGAATTCGACCATCGTGACATTGCCCTGGGGATTGCCCAGCACGACCTGGTGCGGCGAGCTGAACAGCGTCGCCTTGTTCTCGGTGACGGCGGCACGATGCTTCTCGTCCTCGGCGGCCTGCTGCCGCTTTTCCATCTCGGCCATGACGTCCTGCATCACCTCCGGATGGGCCAGCAGGTATTCCTTGATGATGGTTCCGATTTCCTGCCGCTGGTCGGCGGTGAAACTCTGCGCCTGTGCCGGCGCAAGGGCCGTCGTGGCCAGGAGTGCCGCGGTTGCGATCAGAGTTTTAGCGCGCGCTTTGAACGTCATGTGTCTTGTCCTTTTTTGCGATTATTGACTCGCCCGAAGCGGGCTCTTTCCCTTGTTGAAGGCAACGAGATCGTCGGCCCGCACCCAGCCCGGCGAGCCGACCGGAAACCGCGTCTTGGCGCGCGCCGCGAGTTCGCGCGCGGTCTTGTTGTCGCCGCGGGCGAAGGCGGCCTGCGCCGACGCCAGATCGGCATCGGCGAGATTGCCGCCGTGGCCATAGGCCATCGCAAGCTGCTCGTAGGCGTCGCCGGATTCGGGCTCCTTGGCGAGGGCGGCGCGCAGCAGCGGGATGGCTTCCGACGTCATCTTGGGATTGTTGGTGGCGATAAGCGCCTGGGCCAGCAGGATCTGGATCAGAGCAGGGTTGGGCGCCATCTCCACGGCGTGGCGCAACGGTGCGAGGGCCTCCGTCGCATGCCCGCTTTCGAGCAGCGCCTGGCCCTTGAGCTCGTAAAAATACGGGTAGTTGGGCATCGCCTCGATCAGGCTGTCGATCTGCGTAAGCGCCGAGCGCGCGTCACCGAAGCGATAGGTCGCAATGGCACGGGCGTACCGGGCCGGCATGCTGGTATCTGACGAGGGATAACGCCGCATCACGGTGTCGGCCCGCTCGGTAAAGCCATAAAGCTTGGCGCGCATCATGTCGTGCCGGAACTGGAGCTCCGGCGGGTCTTTCTTGTCCCAGTACGGCGTCTTTACGAGTTCCGCGAGCGCAGCCATGCGTTCCGCGGGCATTGGATGGTTCTGCACATAGGGATCGATATAGGCCGCCGAGAACATCATTTCATCGGCGAATTTCTTGAACGTGTCGTACATGCCCTTGGCCGACTGGCCGGTCATGGTCAGAAAGCGGACGCCGGCGCGGTCGGCCTGATCTTCCTGGGCGCGCTGGTAGGCGAGCAGCGTGTGCTCCAGGTAGGATTGCGGCGCACTGATCGCTGCCGCTCCGACGCTGCCCATGTCGGCGCTGCCGGACTTCGCGCCGGCGACCATGGCGCCGACGCCGAGCAACATGGCGACGATCGCGGCGGTCTGCGCGTTGGCCAGCACCTGACGCATTTTCGACAGATGCCCACCGACGATGTGGCCGGTCTCGTGCGCGAACACGCCGATGATCTGATTGGGCGTGGTTGCCTGCATCAGCGCGCCGGAATTCACGAAGATGCGGTGCGCATCCATCACGAAGGCGTTGAAGGATTTGTCGCCGATGATCACGACTTGCACGTTTTGCTGGCTGAGGCCGGCCGCGCGCAGGATCGGCGCCGTGTAATCGCGCATCAGCTGCTCGATCTCGGCATCGCGGATCATCGGAATGCCGGCGGCGGAACCGGTCTGGGCGCGCGCCGGCACACCCGCCAGCGCGACCGCAGCCGCGGCAATCAGCGCAACGGCGCGCGACGCTGGTTTCGTCGCGCGTGGCTTGCTAGGAGGTCTGGCGACAATCATCTCGAACAGAATATCAGTCCCTCGGTTCGGGGACCAAGGCCGTGAATGGGGCCGTTTATGGCCAAGGCTTTTACGATCAAGGCTTTTACGCTCAAGACTTGTGCCGCAAAGACTTGGCCGAAGCGTTGCAGGGAAGCTGGCGGCACGAAACCCGGGGAATGCGGCAGCACCGGGGCGCTCGCCTTTTCGGGGCCGGGCGGCACGCGAAGGCGCAATAATGCTTGAGAAAGCCAAACACCTGCTGCTGCCGTCGGCCCGCAGCGCCGTACCGCCGTTCATGGTGATGGACGTCGTGGCAGCAGCTACCCGTCTCGAGGCGCAGGGCCGCCGGATCATCCACATGGAGGTGGGCCAACCGGCTGTGGGTGCGCCGGCGACGGCCATCGACGCCGCGCGCGAAGCGCTTGCGACCGGGCGCCTCGGTTATACCGAGACCCTCGGCGTAGCGTCGCTCCGGCAACGGATTGCGCGGGCCTATACCGAATGGCACGGGATCGAGATCGATCCGGCGCGGATCGTCGTTACCACCGGATCGTCGGCCGGCTTTATTTTCGCGTTCCTCGCGGCTTTCGACGCCGGGGATCGCGTTGCTCTGGCGCTGCCCGGATATCCACCCTATCGCCACATCCTGTCGGCACTGGGTTGCGAGCCGGTCGGGATCGAAACCAGCGCGGCGACGCGCTGGTCGATGACTGGCGAGACCCTGCTGGCGAAGCATCGGGAAAAGCCGATCAAGGGTGTCGTGGTTGCGTCGCCCGCCAATCCGAGCGGCACCATGATGACGACGGCCGCACTCACGGAGTTGATCGAAGCCGCCGAAGAAGCCGGCATCATCGTCATCTCGGATGAGATCTATCACGGCCTCGATTACGCCTTCACAGCGGAATGCGCGGCGCGCATCTCGTCGCGCGCGATCGTGGTCAATTCGTTTTCCAAATATTTCTGCATGACCGGATGGCGGATCGGATGGCTGGTGGTGCCGACGCCACTGGTTCGGGCCGTCGAGCGATTGCAACAGAACCTCGCGATCTCGGTTCCGACGCTATCGCAGATCGCGGCCGAGGCCGCTTTCGAAGGGCGGACGGAGCTAGAAGCCGTGCGGCGGGGTTACGAGGTGAACCGCCGCATCCTGCTCGCGGGATTGCCGCGGATTGGTCTCGATTCATTCCTGCCGGCCGACGGCGCCTTCTATCTCTATGCCGATGTGTCGCGGTTTTCGACTGACAGTTTCGCGTTCGCCACGCGGATGCTGGAGGAAGCGGGCGTGGCCGCAACTCCCGGCATCGATTTCGATCCGGTGCGCGGCCGGAGTTTCCTGCGTCTGTGCTATGCCGGTTCGAGTGACGAAATGCACGAAGCGGTCGAGCGCATCGGCAACTGGCTTGGAAAAATATGAGCGAAGCGAGACCGGCGATGAGCGATGCGCTGTTCGACATTCTGCGGAAAGTAACGACCGCGACGATCACGACCATGCTTCTGAAAAAGGGAATCCGGCGCTCATGGATGACCGGCCCCAGGCCGCTGGTGCCGAAGGGCGAGCGGGTGGTCGGGCGAGCCTTCACCTTGCGGTTCATTCCGGTGCGCGAAGACGTCGCGACCCCGGAAAGCTGGGGCAATCCCATTTCCACCCGGGCGGCGATCGAGGAAATGCCGGAAGGCGCCGTCGTCGTTGCCGACGCCATGGGCGTGCCGAGCGCGGGGATATTCGGCGACATTCTCTGCGCCCGCATGAAAAAGCGAAACGTCGCAGCGTTGATCACTGACGGCGTCGTGCGTGACCGCACCGGCGTGCTGGCGAGCGCTTGCCGGTCTGGTGTGCCGGGATCGCCGCCCCGGCTTCGGTTAACGGATTGACGTTCGTCGGCTGGCAGCAGCCGATCGGCTGCGGCGGCTGCGCGATTTTTCCCGGCGACATCATCGTGGCCGATGATGACGGAGCGGTCGTCATTCCGCAGGCGTTGCTGGAATTCGTCGCGCACGAAGGCGCCGAGCACGAGCTCTACGAGAGCTGGGTGTTCAACGAAGTCGAGAACGGCGTGAAGCTGCCCGGCCTCTATCCGCCCAACGATGAAGCCAAGGCGCGTTACGCGGCCTGGCGGAAATCGCGATCGTGATCGCGAACCCCAACCTGAACCCGGCATAGCGGCGCGGATGTTTTTTACCCTGTCGAAAGTCTTCGCTTTCTTCACGGTGCCGTCGAATATCCTGATCACGATCGGGCTCGTCGGCGTGGTGCTTCTGTCCACACGATACACGCGCCTCGCCCGCTGGCTGATGGCGACCAGCCTTGTCATGCTCGCGGTCGCCGGATTGTCGCCGCTCGGCAACGTACTGATCCTGCCGCTCGAGCAGCGCTTTCCGGCCTGGGACGCTTCGCGCGGAGCGCCCGCCGGCATCGTGATGCTCGGCGGCGCGATTTCGCCGGACGTATCGGCTGCGCGGGGCAGCGTGGCGCTCGACGAGGCCGCCGAGCGCATCACCGCGACCGCCGAACTGGCACGCCGCTATCCGGATGCGCGCATCATCCTCAGTGGCGGTAGCAACGCGCTGGTGTTTGACGAGGAGATCGAGGCGGTCTTTGCCGTCCGGCAACTGGAAGCCTTGGGCATCGCGCACGACCGGATGACGGCGGAAGAGCAGTCGCGCAACACCATCGAGAACGCGGTGTATTCGCGCCTTCTCGCCAACCCGAAACCCGGCGAGCGCTGGCTGCTCGTGACTTCGGCCTCGCACATGCCGCGCTCGATGGCGGCATTTCGCGCGGCGGGCTTCGAGGTCGAAGCCTATCCGGTCGATTGGCGAACGCGCGGCTCGAAGGACGCCATCGTTCCGTTCGCGTCGCTGGCCGGCGGTCTGGCGCGTACGGATACCGCGGTGCACGAATGGATCGGCCTCATCGCCTACCGCCTCGGCGGCCAGACGGCCGAGTTGTTTCCCGCCCCCTGACGGTCGCGCCGTTAACCGACTGTTTAGCATGTGCCGGAATACTTCCGTCTGGCGACAAGGGATTCCGCGCCTCGATTCCCGCCGGAATTCTTCGTTTTTGGTCTCCGACCAACGCGAACATCGCACCGTCCGAAGGATGAACCACATGTCGATCGAATATTCGGCCGCCGAATTTCCAGCAGCGTTCGTGCACGACGTCGCTGAAACGGCCACTTCGGCCGGGCAAGAGACCAGCCAGCGGATCGAAACCGCCATCGCGGTTGTGTTCGCTGCATCGGCCGTGCTCGTTGCTTCCTACGTCGCCGTGATCACCAGCCTGACGTAAGCGGCCGCGTTGTTGCGCGGCTGTCGGCCGTGTGCTGATCTCCCGTCCAAGACGGCGACGGGCGATTGATGCTCCAACTGATTATCGGCAACAAGAATTACTCTTCCTGGTCGTTGCGGCCGTGGTTCGCCATGAAGGTCGCCGGGATAGAGTTTTCCGAAACGCTGATTTCGCTCGAGGCCGCGGATTTCAAATCGCGGCTGCTGGCTTTGAGCGGCGCCGGCAAGGTGCCGGTGCTCGTCGACGGCGACGTGCGGGTGTGGGAATCGCTTGCGATCCTGGAATACCTGGCCGAGAAATTTCCGGCGGCCGGGTTATGGCCGAAGGATCCCGACGCGCGTGCGCACGCGCGGGCGGTGGCAGCGGAAATGCATGCCGGCTTTCAGCCGCTGCGCCGGCTGTTGCCCATGAATGTCTGGCGGCCGGTTCTTCCGCGCGCGCTCGATGCCGGAGCGGCGGCGGACGTCGAACGGATCGACACGATCTGGAGCGAGTGCCGTTCGCGTTTTGGCGCGGGCGGGCCTTTTCTTTACGGGGCGTGCGGCGCGGCCGACGCCATGTACGCGCCGGTCGTCTCGCGTTTCCACAGCTACGCGGTCGATGTGAGCGCGGCTTCGCGGAAGTACATGGACGCCATCATGGCGCTGCCGGCATGGCGCGAATGGCGCGCAGCCGCGCTGCGCGAGACCTGGGTGCTGCCGCACGACGAAGTCGACTGGCCGGATATCAAGCGGGTGAAGGAATAGGGGGCCTACGCCCACGCGCCTTCATTTCTCGGGCGGGAGAATTTCCTGGATGCAGACGTCGTCGATGAGATGCGCCCGGCGCAAATCGGTGAGATGCGCTCTTTTCTCGTCGTTCGTCAGATGCGCGCCGATGCCGTTGACCATCACCATCACCAGCGTTCGGTCATTCATGTCCATCCAGTAGGACCGCCGGACGAGCTTGTTGGCGGCGTCGCGCACAAACGGACTGTCCGGATCGGCGCCGAGGTCTGGTTCGTAAAAGCGGGTCATGGCCTGTCAAAGACGCAGCGAAAAAGCCGTGCCCGATCAGAAGACTTTCTTGATGGGCGTGTTGAGCATTTCCGTTGCCGCCTTGGTATAGGTCTCTCCAAGGCTTTTTATTTGCTCACCGAATGTCTGTAACTGAGACTGCATGAATTCGGTCTAAATCGGCACGGCCTCGAGGAAATCCTTGGCTTGACTGAGCTTATGCACGTAGTCGCGGGCGTTAGTTATGTTCTTCTCGGCGAAGTGTTTGGCCTTGTCGCCCAACTCCGTTCCGACGAACGGATGCGTCGCGTTCGTCTTGTGAAGAAGAGCGAAATATTTGTCCATCGCCCCGAGAGTTTCCAATCTGATCTGTTCCAGAAGCTGATCGAGCGTTATGTGCCAATCCGTTATTTTCTCGTTTGCCATTTTGGTGTCCTCTGCGGCAACAGACGGGGCAGGGCGCCTCGCGCCATGGCGTCAGGGCGCGCGGACGGGCGCCTCCGACTGTCCTTGGGTCTTTTTTAATCCCGCACCTTTATTTGATTTAAGTCAATAACTATCCCCATTTGGTGGGGTCATTTGAGGGTCAGGAAATGAACGCTAATCCCTACCGGGCGCGATCGGGCGGCGAGGTCCATTTGCCCCACGGCGGTGGCTGTGACGATCCGGGACTGCGAAATTCGCCCTTTAGCCCCGATTTTGGGTGCGAGGCAGTTCGCGCAAAAAGTGCAAAAGTGATATTGCGTAATGGCCATTCGGCACTTACGTTTCGCCCGCCAGAATCCCGATAGCCCTCCGATGGAACAAATGTCCGCTCTCGAATCCTTTGAGTATTCGCTCGCCGTGAAGAACAAGGGGCGCCCGCCCCGATCCTGGCGATGGGAAATTTACACCGCGGGCAAGAGCAAGCCGGTGCAGCAATCCGATTTTTTTGAGACGATGTCCGAAGCGACCCGGGCGGGCAAGGCGGCGTTGGCGGAACTCCGGGGCAGGGCCGTCTGACGGCCCCGCCGGTCTTGTGTCGATCTGAAAGCTCGCCTCGATCTAAAAATTGAAGAACTTGCGCCGTAGCGCGTCCTCGTATTGCTTTTTCGCGGCCTTGGCCTTGCTGCGAAGCTCTTCCTCCTTGAAATGAGCGGCTTCCCACTGATCGACCTGGGCGATCGTATGATTGACCGACGCCAGGGCTTCTTCATGCCTGATCGCGCTTATCCATTCCTCCACGGCCGCCTTGTAAGCGCCCTGCATTCGATCGAAATCCGCGGTCTGATCCGCCATGTTAGGTGTATCCTTGTTTGTAAATCGTGCCTGTCAAACGCGCCACCAAAGACGCCTTACATTTCAACCGTGTGACAGCCGGTAAACCTGCTAATCTGTCGATTGGGAGCAGGTCGGCGCCTGGGAGCAGTGCCATGGTCGCGGACGGCGGGCACACGGACGACGCCGGGCCGAAGGCCAGAGTTTTCATCTCGTATTCGCGCAAGGACATGGCCTTCGCCGATCGGCTCGAAGCAGCGCTCAAAGCACGCGGCTTCGAGACGCTGATCGATCGCACTGAAATTTACGCTTTCGAGGATTGGTGGACGCGCATTGAAGCGTTGATCCGACGCGCGGACACAGTTGTGTTCGTACTGTCGTCCAATTCGGTCGCCTCGGACGTGGCGCTGGACGAAGTCACGTATGCGGCTTCGCTCAACAAGCGCTTTGCGCCGATCGTGTGCCGGCAGGTGGACGACAGTGCAGTGCCCGAACCGCTGCGGCGGTTGCACTTCATTTCCTTCGATGGCCCCGAGCCCGATCGTTTCGAGGCGAGCGCCGATCGGCTGGTCGAGGCTCTGCAAACCGACATCGGCTGGATCAGGCAGCACACCGAGTTTGGCGAACTGGCACGGCGCTGGTCGAGTGCCGGTCGCCCGGGCGGCCTATTGCTGCGCTCGCCGGCGCTGGAGGAGGCCGAAAGCTGGATCGTCTCGCGGCCGCCGGGTGCGCCGTCTCCGACGGAAGAAACGCAAAGCCTCGTCGCTGAGAGCCGGCGCGGCGCGACCCGGCGGCGCAACATCCTCACCGGCGGCCTTGCCGCCGGATTGCTGGTCGCGCTCGCGCTTGCCGGGCTGGCCTATTGGCAGCGGGAAATTGCCGTGCAGGAGCGGCAGATCGCCGAGCAGCAACGCAAGCGCGCGGAGGACACCCTCGCCGCGGCGACCGAGACCGCCAACAGTCTCGTATTCGACCTGGCGCAGCGGCTTGAAAATGCGGTCGGAGTTCCTGCGGCCCTCGTCAAAAGCATTCTCGACCGCGCGATCGCGCTGCAGGAGCAGCTTATCCGGTCCGGGCAGGTGACTCCGGACCTCAAGCGCAGCGAGGCCGAGGCGCTGATGAGCGTAACGGACGCGCTGCTGACCATCGGCGATACGGGAGGCGCGCTGAACGCTGCCGAGCAGGCGCGAAAAATCTTCGGCGACCTGCTCGCCGGGGCTCCCGACAGCACGGATTGGCAGCGCGAACTGTCGGTGGCGGATGAGAAGGTTGGCGAGGTGCTGGCGGCGCGCGGCGACCTTACTGGTGCGCTTAAATCCTACCGCGACGGTCTCGCCATCAGAGACCGGCTGGCGAAATCCGATCCCGGCAACGCCGACGCGCGGAGCGATCTCGCGGTGCTGTACATCAAGATCGGCGACGTGGAAGTCACGCAGGGCGACATCGCAGATGCGCTCAAGTCCTTCCGCGATAGCCTCGCCATCTTTGACCGCCTGTCGAAATCCGATCCCGGCAAGACCGGCTGGCAGCGCAATCTTTCTGCGGCATACGAGAAAGTCGGCGACGTGCAGGTGGCGCAGGGCGACCTCACCGCCGCTCTTCAATCCTATCGCGACAGCCATGCCATCATCGATCGGCTGGCGAAATCGGATACCGGCAACGCCGTTTGGCAGCGGGACTTGTCGTTGTCCTACGAAAGGATCGGCAACGTCCAATTGGCGCAGAACGACCTGGCCGGCGCGCTCGCGTCCTACCGCGAAGGTCTCGCCATCCGGGAGCGACTGGCAAAATCCGATCCCGGCAACGCCGACTGGCAGAGTGATCTGGGCGTGTCCTACGACAAGATCGGTAACGTTCAGCTGGCGCAAGGCGACCTCGCGGGTGCGCTGAAGTCCTACCGCGACAATCTCGCCATCGCCCAGCGTCTTGCCAAATCCGATCCCGGCAATGCCAACTGGCGGCGCGATCTGGCGGTGGCGTACGGGAAGGTGGGCATCGTGCAGCAAGCGCAGGGTAACGCCGCCGACGCGCTGCAATCCTACCGCGCCGGCCTCGCCATCTTTGAGCAACTCGCGCAATCCGATCCCGGCAACGCCGGCTGGCAGCGCGACCTCGCGGTGTCCTATGAAAAGATCGGCGACATCGAGTTGGCGCAAGGCGACTTCGCGGCTGCGCTCAATTCCTACCAGCAGGATCTCGCCATTTCCGACCGGCTGGCGAAATCCGATCCCGGCAATGCCGGCTGGCAACATGACCTGGCACTGCCCTATCAAAAGATCGGCGATGTGCAGATGGCGCAGGGCGATCTCGCGGCCGCGCTACGGTCCTATCGCGAGAGCCTCGAACGAATGCAGCGCCTCGTGTCCCTCGACCGTAGCAACAAGCAATGGCGGGAGGATCTGGACCTCGTCGTCGCGAGGATCGGCGGCGAGGCTTTCGCCTTCGTATTAGCCAGCGACTTCGCGACAGCTCTGGAAGCGGCCGACCAGGCCATTGCGCTTGCTCCCGACGAGATATGGTTTCGGATAAACCGCGCCCACGCACTCATGTTCCTTGGCCGGGTTGAAGAGGCCCGAGCGCTCTATTTGAAGTATCGCGGCCGGAAGGATGTGCTTGATGGGGAATCCTGGGAGGCCGTAACCATCGGAGATTTTGCCACCTTGCGGAAAGCAGGGCTATCCAATCCGCTCATGGATGAAGTCGAGAAACTGTTCACGTCGGCAGGATAGAGCGGAGATGGTGCCGGCGCCGCATCGCCATTCCGCAGCAGGCATGACGTCGCGATAACTGCACGCGTATGACTACGCGATCGTCCGCACTCGCGCCGGAATTTTCAGCTTGCGTGCGCGCCCCGCCCTCGGCGATGTTGCTTTCGTAAGCAATCCAGCAGCGCAGGGAGCCGTTCGCGATGGCCCAGCCATTCGACCTCGACGCCTATCTCGATCGTATCAACTACAAGGGGCCACGCACGCCGACTTACGACACCCTGGCCGGTATCCTCGGCGCCCACATCGCCAGCATCCCGTTCGAAAGCTTCGACGTTCTGCTCGGCCGTCCCATTCGGCTCGATCCCGAAGGCCTCCAGGACAAGATCGTCACGCGCCGCCGCGGCGGCTATTGCTTCGAGCACGGAAGCCTGATGTACGCAGCGCTCGATAAGCTCGGTTTCGCGCCGGTCCGGCATGCCTCCCGCGTCGTGCTGTTTGAACCGCGCCATGAAAGCGTGCGCCAGCACATGTTCCTCACCGTCACCATCGGCGGCGTCACATATGTGGTCGATCCCGGCTTCGGTCCGTTCGCTTGCTCTCTTCCCATTCCGGTCGATGGCACAGCGGTCCCAAGCAGCGAACCCACGCATCGGCTCGCCCGTGAAGGCAGCGATTGGATCCTCTACGTCAATGCGGGAAGGCCAGCCGATCCAGGGTTGGATCTCGACCATGGAGGAGGAGCACCCGGTCGATTTCGAGATGATGAATTACTACATCTCCTCCCACCCGGCTTCCTTCTTCACCCACAACATCCTCGCCAGCGCGGTCACCGACGGAGGCCGCGTCAACGTCATGAACCAGGACGTCAACGTCGTCCGCGATGGCGTCGCTGAATCCGCTCAATTGCCTGATCGCAAGGCGCTTCGTTCACTCGTGGCACAACACTTCGGCTTCGATCTTCCCGAACTTGAGACGATACGCGTGGATGGCGTGCCGGGGTGGCAGTAACGGCCACGATGCTTTTTCACTTCCGCGCTCGTGAGGCCGTGATACGCGGTAACGCGGAATGTCAGCCCCGACTATTGGTCGCGCTTGAGCAGGTTTGTTGCCAGCGCCTCGCTGCTGCTCAAGCCGTAGTCGGAAGGTTTGACGCAGTGCTCGACAATCAGTTTGGCGATCCCGTGCACCAGCGCCCATAAGCGGAGGCAGACGAGGGGGTTCGCGATCCCTCCGGTAGAAGTATCGGCGACCGCCGCCTCAAGCACGCCGTGAGCTTTTTTACCCGCGTCGGTGAGAGCGGCGCTCGCGCACCAGTCCTCTCCGCCGAACATCAACCGAAACAGCGCGGGATTATCGACGGCGAAGACCACGTAGCCGATGCCACTCGCGTCCAAGCGCGCCACGGGGTCTGTTTCTTTGGCCATCCGGGTGAGCATCTCGGACGTGAGCGCTGCAAAACCCTCCGTCGCGACCGCAGTGAGCAAAGCGTGTTTGTCGACGAAGTGATGATACGGAGCGGCCGGCGACACGCCGACGGCACGAGCGACCCGGCGGAGCGACAAGTCCGCCAATCCATCCGTTTCCAATATCCGTCGCGCGGCCCGGATCAGGGCGTCGCGGAGATCGCCGTGATGGTAGGATGGCGGGCTTTTCCGGCGTGGTTTCTCCAACATTTCAACATGATAATGCGAGACTATCGGACTTTCCATCGAAATCTTGACATCGTTTAGATGTCATGTATCTTAACAACGTTAAGATACAAAGTGGAGGGAGAGGCTATGACGATGGCGATGCAGAGCACCAGGGATACAACGCAGGCGGCGCCGCGGAGCCTCGTGCTTCTCGGAGTTTCCGAGCAGGGCGGGCGCGATGAAGCACCCGAAATCGAGGGCAAGATCCCGCGTGAATTGAACGGATCGCTCTATCGCAACGGCCCCGGTTTGTTCGAGCGCGGGGGCGTGCGCAAACCACACCTTCTCGACGGCGACGGGTTGGTTCAGCGCCTGTCATTTGCCGGCGGCACCGCGCGTTATCAGAACGCATTCGTGCGCACACCGAAATTCATTGCCGAGGAAAAAGCAGACGCCTTTGGTTCCGCGACCTGGTCGATGCGGCGTCCGGGCGGTCTACTCGCCAATCTCGGCGGCGGTTCGCCGCGTTCCCAGGCAGGCGTCACTGTCTATCCGTTCAACGACCTTCTCTATGCTTTCGACGAGGTCAGTCCGGCCTTCGGTCTTGATCCCGAAACGCTGCGAACTGTTGGCGAGCAGATTTTGGGCGATCCGACCATCGAATTCATGATCAAGGCCCACACCAAATTCGATCCGCTCACCGGCGAATGGCTCCTGTTTGGAGTAAGCCACGGCGCGTCGATGAAACTGCACGCCATTATTCGCAGCGCCGATGGCACGCTCAAATCGCATGTCGTTATTCCTTCGCCCCGGCAGGTGTATATCCATGATTTTTTCGCAACGCGTGAGCATCTGATCTTTGTCCTGCATCCGATGTGGTTTTCGCCCTGGCGTCTCCTCGCCGGACAAGCGAGTTTTATCAAGTCGCTGTCATGGAAGCCGCGCGATGGCAATCAGGTCATGGTCGTCCCGCGTGGCGGCGGAGCGCCAAAACTTTTCGAAGCACCGGGGGCGTACATCTGGCACGCGCTCAACGCCTACAGCCAAGGCGACGAAATCGTTGCCGATTTCGTCGGCTATGACTCTCCGGATCATTTCGCGCCGCACGATGCGTTGTTCTACACGCTGATGCAGGGCAAGATGGGCGTCGCAGACGCGCCCGGCACGTTGCGCCGCTATCGCATCGACCTCGCCGCCGGTTCACTCCGCGAAGAGATTCTCGATTCGGGCACCCATGAATTCCCGATGATCGATCCGCGCGTCGCCATGCAGAAGCACGATTTCGCTTATTTGAGCGCCGGCGGTGGTGCTGTCGTAACCAGCGGCGTCAAACGCGTGGACTATCTGAGCGGCAAGACCCAATTCTTTGATTTTGGCTCCGACGTTGTGGCAGGAGAGCCCGTGTTTGCCGAGCGGCCCGGCGGTGACCGCGACGATGGCTGGTTGATCGTTCAGTGCCTCGATGGCCGCACCGAGCGGGCTTTCTTTGCTCTGTTCGATGCCGCTCATGTCGATGCGGGACCGATCGCACGCCTGCGTCTGCCTCACAGCCTGCCGATCAGTTTTCACGGCGCCTGGAAGGCGGATTGACCTTCTGCGCGACCGAGCACCAGATGTTTCTGCCGGGCCCGCCGCGAAATGCGATTATCGGACCCTGACACGGAGTTCCTTCCGGTGAAGGATTTATTCGCTGCAGGGAAGCTACTGGTCCTCGACCTGGCGTCGACGTTTGCTTTCCTCGTCGCGTATCTTTTGACCAACAGCATTCCTCTGTCAGTCATTATCGGTATGGCGCTGGGTGCCGCTCAGATCGGCTGGGAGTTCGCCCGTAAACGCCCGATTGGCGCCATGCAGTGGACGAGCCTCATTTTGGTGATGTTTTTCGGGGGTATCACGCTGATGACCAATGACCCACGCTTTGTCATGGTCAAGCCGAGCCTGATTTACATCGTCGTCGGCGTCGTGATGCTGAAGCCGGGATGGATGAATCGCTACATGCCACCTCCCGCCATGGAGGTCATGCCCGACATTGTCCGTGTTTTCGGATTTGTCTGGTCTGGCCTGATGTTCTTTTCCGCCGTACTGAACCTGATCGTCGCGCTGAACTTCAGCGTGGTTACCTGGGCGTCGTTCATGTCGGCGTACGGCATTTTCAGCAAGCTCGGGCTATTTCTGATACAGTACGGCGCGATGCGCTACACCGGGTTCCGGCGCCGCGCTCAAGCGTTGCCGGCATTACCTTCTTCAAGCTAGGATCGAGACCGTCTTCAAGCTAAAACGAAAATGTCGCTTGATGGCGCATGGCGGACATTGCTGAAAGCGATTTGGATTTATATCTGCGCCGGCCTAGCGATTGCCGATGACCGTTTCCAACTCCGCCAGCAACGGCCGCTGGTAATCGATGATCCTCTTCAAGGCGACCGGCATCGGGAAGTAGGCGATCCGATCGATCTCCGGAAAGCTTTGCCGCCGTCCCGATCGCGGCGGCCATTCCATCTCGAAAGTATTGCTGGCGAACGCGGACAGATCGAAATCGCCGTCGAACGCCCAGGCGTGCACCTGCTTGCCGCTCTTCTGCTTGACCGGTGTCAGCGCGATGAAGTCACCGACGGCGACGAGGTTCGTCTCCTCGGCAAATTCCCGTTGCGCCGTCGCGAGGAGATCGGCTTTGCCTTCGGCCAGGCCCTTTGGAATGGTCCAGGCTCCGTCATCCTTCTTCGCCCAGAACGGTCCGCCCGGATGCGCGAGCAGGACTTCCAGGGCATGGCGGCGGCGGAAAGCCAGTAGACCGGCGCTGATTTCGGTCGTGCGGCTCATTCGTTAAACCTACCGTCAAAACTGCGGCCCTCTACCGCATGTCTTTTCCAAACGGGTCTTGCCAAATGGGCCGTCGTCTGCATGATTTTGTCACGATTGAGCCCACAATGCCGGCTTCCTCGCCCGTGCTCGTAGAGCGCATCTTGGGAGGAGGCACAACGACCAATCCTGCATGGGAGCCAACGCCAATGCGATATCAATTTATCGCGATTTTTGCTGCCGTTCTTGCCGTTACTGCGGCTCCGATTTCACGCTCCGCGTTGGCCGAGGACGCCCCCAAGGACGTCAAGGGCCTTTATCTGATGAGCGACTATCCGGCGGTCACGCTGCGCCCCGGTGAAACCTCGACGATCAATCTGAAACTGCAGAATTACGATTTGCCGCCGGAGCGGCTCGGCTTGTCGGTTACCGGCGTGCCGTCGGGTTGGACGGCGACGTTGATGGGCGGCGGCCAACCGGTTGCCGCGGCGATGCCCGCGACCAATTCCAGCGTCGCGCTGGAACTCCGCCTCGACGTTCCGAAGAACGCCGCCATCGGAACCGAAACACTCACCGTCACCGCAGCCGGAGGCTCGACCAATGCGACGTTGCCGATCGCCGTCACGCTCGCCAAGGATCTGCCGGCCAAGCTGTCGCTGACGCCGCAACTGCCCGACCTGCGCGGCACCTCGAAATCAGCTTTCGAGTATCAGCTCGCCATCAAGAACGACAGCGGCAAGAAGCTCACCGTGAGCCTGTCGGCGCAGACGCCGCAGAATTTCGACGCCACGTTCACGGAAGGCTACGGCAGCCAGGAACTCAACGCAGTCCCGGTCGATGCCGGCCAGACCAAGAACGTGAAGCTCAAGGTCACGCCGCCGAATACGGCCGCGGCCGGAAGCTACAAGGTCGTCGCCCGCGTCGCCGCCGAGGATGCATCGGCGACGGCCGATCTGTCGATGGACATCACCGGTCAGCCGAAGCTCGATATCAGCGGCCGTGAGGGTCTCATTTCGACGCGCGCTTCCGCCGGCAAGGAAACGTCCGTGCCGGTCGTCATCACCAATACCGGCACTGCGCCGGCCGATGACGTTCAGTTGAGCGGCTCGGCGCCGAGCGGCTGGAAGCTCACCTTCGATCCGAAGACGCTCGATCACCTGGCGCCGAATGCGAACAAGGAAGTGCAGGCGCTGATCACGCCGACGGACAAGGCCATCGCCGGCGACTATGTGACGACGATCCGCGCCGCGGCACGCGGCGAGGCGGCGTCCACCACTTTCCGCGTCACCGTAACGACCTCGACGATGTGGGGAATCGCGGGCGTCGGCATCATCGGCGTGGCGCTCTTGGTCATGGTCGGAGCGGTCGCCAGGTTCGGCCGGCGATGAACGCGGACAACGTCATCGAGGCGACCGGCCTCACCAAGAAATACGGCAGCGCTCTCGCTGTCGATCGCATCTCGTTCACGGTCGGGCGCGGGGAGATTTTTGGACTCCTCGGGCCGAACGGTGCCGGCAAGACCACGACCATCCTGATGCTGCTCGGTCTCACCGACATTTCCGACGGCACGGTCAGCGTGCTCGGCTTCGACCCGGCGCGCGAGCCGCTTTCGGTGAAGCGCCGTGTCGGTTACATGCCCGATACGGTCGGCTTTTACGATCAGATGACGGCGGCGGACAATTTGCGCTACACGGCGCGCCTGATCGGCTTCAGGAAAGTCGACCGCGAGAAAAGGATCGCGGACGCGCTTGATCGTGTCGGCCTCGCCAATTCCGCCGACAAGCCGGTCGCAACATTTTCGCGCGGCATGCGGCAGCGGCTCGGGCTGGCCGAGATTTTGATGAAGGGCGCGCAGATCGCCATTCTCGACGAGCCGACCTCGGGGCTCGATCCGCACGCCACGGCGGAACTGCTTTCCATCATCCGCGGCTTCAAGGGCGAGGGGGTTTCGGTGCTGCTGTCGTCGCACCTGCTCGAGCGGGTGCAGAGCGTGTGCGATCGCGTCGCGCTGTTCAGCGGCGGCCACATCGCGCTGATGGGCTCGGTGGCCGAGCTCGGCCGCGAGGTTCTCGGCGGCGGCTACGTGGTGGACATCGAGGCCGATGGCGCCGGTCTTGCTGATCGGCTCGCTCTCATTCCCGGGGTGAGCGGCGTCGAGCAGACCGGCATCGGTAAGCTGCGGCTGCATGCCGACCGCGACGTCCGATCGGAAGCGGCGGTCGAGGTGGTGGCGCTGCAGGGCCGTCTGAAATTTCTCGGCGTTCAGGAGCCGAGCCTCGACGCCATCTACACGCGCTACTTCGAGAGCCGGCCTGACGAAATGAAGAGCGCCAGAGAGGGGGCGCGCGATGCGGCGTGAAGGTTCGGCGTTTCAGGGCCTCGGCGTGGTCATGCTCAAGGAGCTTTCGGACCACCTCACCAGCGTGCGCATGCGCGTGCTCGAATGGCTGGTGGTGCTGGTGGCGCTGGCCGCGCTCTATGGCGCCATCCAGCAGATCAAGGACACGACGGCGCAGGACCCGTTCCTGTTCCTGCGGCTGTTCACGACATCGCGCGACCCGCTGCCGTCGTTCGTCTCGTTCCTGTCGTTCCTTGTGCCGCTGATGGCGATCGGGCTCGGTTTCGACGCGGTCAACAGCGAGTACAACCGCCGCACGCTGTCGCGCATTCTTGCCCAGCCGATCTACCGGGACGCGCTGCTGTTCGGAAAATTCCTGGCCGGGCTGATGACGCTCGCGATCAGCCTGGTCTCGCTGTGGCTCCTTGTGATCGGGCTCGGGCTGTTGCTGATCGGAATCCCGCCGGGCGCCGAGGAGATCAGCCGTAGCTTTCTGTTTCTGCTGGTGACGATTATTTATTCCGGCGTCTGGCTGGCGCTGGCGATGCTGTTTTCCATCCTGTTCCGCTCGGCGGCGACGGCGGCGCTGGTTGCGCTCGGGCTGTGGCTGTTCATTACCTTCATCTGGCCGGTGCTGGCGGGCGCGGTCGCACAGATTATCGCACCGCCCGATCCACGCTACATCGCGATCGGGGCACAGACCCCCGCGACAGCGATGACGGAGCTATTCCTCGCCCGGCTGTCGCCGTCTACCCTATTCGCGGAGACGGTGTTGGCGTTGCTCGATCCGACAACGAGATCGCTCGGACCGATCTATCTCAGCCAGCTTCAGGGGGCGGTGCTGGGCGCGCCGTTGCCGCTCGGCGAGAGCATCCTGATCGCCTGGCCGCAGACCGTCGGGATGATCGCAACCGCGATCGTGCTGTTCGTCATCGGTTACGTGATTTTCCAGCGTCAGGAAGTGCGGGCCTAGGGTCCGGTCCGGTTTTTCGGATAGGATCGGGCCCGCCGGATTGAGATCGGCGAGGGGGGCCTGTGACCGCACTTGCATCGAATATCGACGCGGCTTCGCCGGAGTTTCGCGCCAACGAGGCGGCGATGCGGGCGCTGGTCGCCGACCTGCAGGCGCGGCGCGCCGCGGCCGCCGAAGGCGGGCCGCAGCGATCGCGCGAGCGTCACCTGTCGCGCGGCAAGCTTCTGCCGCGCGATCGGGTGATGACGCTGATCGATCCGGGTTCGCCGTTCCTCGAATTGTCGCCGCTTGCCGCCGACGGCCTCTACGAAGACCCCATTCGCGCCGCCGGTCTCATCACCGGTATCGGCCGGATCGAAGGCCGCGAATGCGTGATCGTGTGCAACGACTCCACCATCAAGGGCGGCACCTATTATCCGCTGACGGTCAAGAAGCACCTGCGCGCCCAGGAGATCGCCCGCGAGAACCGGCTGCCCTGCATCTATCTCGTCGATTCCGGCGGCGCGAACCTGCCGCAATGGACCGAGGTATTTCCCGATCGCGAGCATTTCGGCCGCATCTTCTACAATCAGGCGACGCTGTCGGCGGCAGGCGTGCCGCAGATCGCCGTCGTGATGGGTTCGTGCACGGCGGGCGGCGCTTACGTGCCCGCGATGTCGGATGAGACCATCATTGTCCGCAATCAGGGTACGATCTTCCTCGGCGGGCCGCCGCTGGTGAAGGCGGCCACCGGGGAGGTGGTCTCGGCTGAAGACCTCGGCGGCGCCGACGTGCATGCGAGAAAATCGGGGGTCGCCGACTATTACGCGGAGAACGATCGCCACGCGCTGGCGCTGTGCCGCCGTATTGTCGCCAACCTGAATACCAAAAAGACGATCGATATTCCGCTCGCGACGCCGGTCGAGCCGAAATACGACTTCAACGAACTGGACGGCATCGTGCCGGTCGATCTCAAGAAGCAATTCGACGTGCGCGAAGTCATCGCGCGGCTGGTCGACGGCTCCGAGTTCGACGAGTTCAAGGCGCTGTACGGTTCGACGCTCATCACCGGCTTTGCGCATATTCACGGCATTCCGGTCGGTATTCTTGGCAACAACGGAATTCTTTTCTCCGAAAGTGCGCTGAAAGCCTCGCATTTCATCGAGCTGTGCTGCCAGCGCCGCATACCGCTCCTGTTCCTTCAAAACATCGTCGGCTTCATGGTCGGGCGCGACTACGAAGCCGGCGGCATCGCCAAGGACGGCGCCAAGATGGTGACGGCGGTCGCCTGCGCGCAGGTTCCGAAGATCACACTGGTGATCGGCGGCTCCTATGGTGCCGGCAATTACGGCATGTGCGGCCGCGCCTATGGTCCGCGTTTCCTCTTCACCTGGCCAAATGCACGGGTGGCGCTGATGGGTTCGGAGCAGGCGGCGAGCGTGCTGGCGACGGTGCGGCGCGACAATATCGAGGCCGCCGGCAAGGCCTGGTCCGCCGCCGAGGAGGCGGCGTTCAAGAAGCCGATCCGCGATCAGTTCGATACCGAGAGCGATCCGTACTACGCGACCGCCCGGCTCTGGGACGACGGCATCATCGCGCCGTCAGAAACGCGCCGCGTTCTGTCGCTCTGCTTCTCGGCGGCGCTGAACGCGCCGATCCCGCCGACCAAGTTCGGGGTTTTCAGGATGTGAGGTCGGAACGCCAGCGCCGTTTCCAACTCTTGCGCATGCCTTCGCCATTCCGCTGTCATGGCCGGGCCCGTCCCGGCCATCCACGTCTTTCTTTCCGTTTCGCCGACAGACGTGGATGCCCGCAACAAGTGCGGGCATGACGGCCTCGCAAAACAAGATTTCGCCGGGATGAGGGTTGTGAAGCCAGCGACGTTTTCGGTGCTTGCGCATGCCTTCGCCATTCCGCTGTCATGGCCGGGCCCGTCCCGGCCATCCACGTCTTTCTTTCCGTTATTGCCGACAGACGTGGATGCCCGCAACAAGTGCGGGCATGACGGCTTGGCGCAACTATACGATAATCGAACGAAAGCGATGTTGAGGAGACGCCCATTATGCCAAAGACCATCGAGCACGTTCATTGGCCGGACGCGCCGGACCTGTGGATGCCGTATGCGCCGGCGATCAAAGTGAAGGGCGGCACGACCGTTTATCTCGCCGGCGTCACTGCGGCGCCGGTGTATCATCATCATCCGCACCGGCCGGAGGAGTTCGATGGCATGCCGCGCGACATGGCGGGGCAGGCGCGGGCGGCTCTCGAAAATCTCAAGCGCGGACTTGATGCCGTTGGCGCAACGTTCGCCGACATCGTCACTGCCGACCGCTTCGTCACCGATCTTACCGACCAGGACGCGCTCAATCGGGTCTGGGGCGAATACTTCGGCGCCGCCAAGCCGACGACGACGACCGTGCAGGTGGTGCGGCTCGCGACCGACCCGCGTTGCCTCGTCGAAATCAACGCCATTGCCGTTGTCGATTGAGCGAACGATGGAGCCTTTTGCCGACCGGCTTGACGCCATGTCGTCTCGCCCCCCATATCCGCTGAGCCATCGTTTCAGCCGGAGGTCCGCATGGCCGATCTAGCGTATCGCACCGCGCTCATCGTCGGAGTCGGCGGCGGGCTTTCTGCCTCGGTGGCGCGGACCTTCACCAAGGCCGGGATCAAGGTTGCGCTGGCGGCGCGCCGGGTCGCGGAGCTCGCTCCGCTCGCCAAGGAGATCGGCGGCAAGGCCTTTGCCTGCGACGCGACCAGGCATTCCGAGGTCGTCAAGCTGTTTGCCGACGTCGAGGCCGCGTTCGGCGCGCCGGACGTGATCGTCTACAATGCGAGCTATCGCACGCGCGGGCCGTTCGTGGAACTCGACCCGGCCGAAGTTGAAAAGACACTCACCGTTTCCGCGTTTGCCGGCTTCCTCGTGGCGCAGGAAGCGGTCAAGCGCATGCTGCCGCACAAGCACGGCGCGATCCTCTTCACCGGGGCGTCGGCGAGCGTGAAGGGCTATGCGCAGTCGGCACCCTTCGCGATGGGCAAGTTCGCGCTGCGCGGCTTGGCGCAAAGCATGGCCCGCGAGCTATCGCCGCAGGGCATCCATGTCGGCCATATCGTGGTCGACGGCGGCATTCGCAGCGCGAACCGCGCAGAGCCGCCGGACAAGCCCGACAGCATGCTCGATCCCGACGCCATCGCGCAGACCTATCTCGATCTCCTGCGGCAGCAGCGCAGCGCCTGGGCATGGGAGATCGAATTGCGGCCGTGGGTAGAGCGGTTTTGAAACTCGCACCGACGCCCGGCTATAGTCGTTCCATGGTGGACGGGTTCGCAAAAGCGGCGATCGTGGCGCTTGCTGTGGTGTCAGTCGCGCTCGGCGCGCAGGCGCAGGCGCCGCGGCAAAGGCGCGACGCGCGCGCCGCGCCCGAACAAGCGGCCGCTGCCGCGCCGGTCGACAAGCGCGATAGCGTCGTGACGATGCCAGGTGCGTTTAGCGGCCACCCCTATTGGCTCGCACTCGCCCAGTGCGGCGGTATCTACTTCAAGCTCAACGCCCTCTACACCGACATCGCGGTGCGCGCTCGCGTCGTCAAACCCGATCCCAAGGTCAACGCCGAATACAGCAAGAAGCTGACCGAAGCGATCAAGGCGGCGACGACTTTCTTCAACGGGGCGGAGCGGTTCCTGATGACGGAGCGCGGCCTTGAACGCTCCGACGCGGTCCTCACTTACGACGGGCAGTCGCGTGCAGCCGGCGATCGGATCAAAGCCATCGACGCCGGGCTCGCCGCGGCCAAGTCCTGCCCGGCGCTGTACCAGGCTTGCCAGCAAGGCTTCGCCAAACAGTGTAGCGAAACGCCGCCGGCGGGTTGAGGGGCGGTCGCGCTTCGGCATGTCATGCCGTCGAGGAAGGAACCGATGAGATCATTGATCGCGGTTTGGCTCGCATCGGTATTGTTGGCGATGCCGGTGGCGAAGGCGCACGATGCTTCGACCCACGCACAGGCGCACGACCCCTCGACCCACGAACAGGCGGCCAGCGAGCAGCCGGACGAGGACATCGGCGAGGTCATGGCGGCGCAACAGATGCGTCACATCAAGCTTTGGTTCGCGGGTCGCGGCGGCAATTGGCCGCTCGCCGAATACGAGATCGATAAACTGAAGGAAGGTTTTGCCACCGTGAACAATCTTTTGGGTGGCGACACCGTGCAGCAAGCGGTCGGCGCACCCATCGCTGCGCTGGAAAAGGCGGTCGAAGCCAAGGACCGCGAGGCATTTGCGCGCAGTTTCGATCAGCTTTCCGCCGGCTGTAGCTCCTGCCATCGCCTGCTGGATCATGCCTTCATCGTTATCAAGCGCCCCAGTCTGCAGCCGTACAGCAACCAATCGTTCGAACCGGGGAAATAGTGGGCCGCGACAAGGCGCCGCGCGGTTCCATCGGCCCACAGAGTTGGCGCATTTCCGGCCGATGGTCCGCGACGATGCATGTGTCGAATGAGGAGACCCGCCGATGACCTATCGCGTCTATTCCGGCCCGCGCGGCTCGCAATCGATCTCTCCGCTGGAAAAGGATCGTCACCTCTTCAAGGAGTTCGCAACCCTCGATGAGGCGATGAGCTGGGCGCGTCACGTCAACGACAGCGGCCGCGTCGCGTTGCTGATCGAAGGCGACGACGGCACGCGGCTCACCAAACAACAGATTGTCGCGGCTCTCAAGAGTCCGAGCTTCCCGGAGCCGCGCGACAGCGCCGCCTGAAGCCCGCCCGTTTTTCGATCGAAGCGAATGACGCTCCGGCCGTTTTGGCCGAGCATGATCTGTTCGGAAGCGCCGAGTTGTTTCCGGGGCAGGCCTTCCGATCCTGCCGGCAGCGCCCCGATGGGCTTTTGACCAGCGCTCCGCCGGCGGCATAAGTAGTTGTGCAATCAATAATATTCTGGTTTGCGCGCCGGTGGCTTTATTCTTGTATTGTCGGCCAATCCCGCCATACTGTGCAGCCGTCCGAAGCGGACGCGGCTTGGGGATTCCGTGCAACAGCAGCAGGATGAATTATCGGTGTCGCGCGCCTGCAACGTGCTGATGATCTATCCGCGCTTCCAGGCGAACACGTTCTGGAACTTTTCGGAAGCCTGCAAGCTCCTCAACGCGCGCTACCCTACCGCCCCGCTGGGGCTGATAACGGTCGCCGCGATGCTGCCGGCGAACTGGAACGTTCGTCTCGTCAACCGCAATACCGAAGAGGTCACGGCGGAGGATTTTGCCTGGGCCGACATGGTGATGACCGGCGGCATGATCAATCAGCAGTTCGATACGCTGCGCGTCATCCAGCTGGCCCACAAGCACGGCAAGCCGGTGGTCGTCGGCGGACCCGATGCGACATCGAGCCCTGCCATCTATGAGGATGCTGACTTCCGGGTGCTCGGGGAGGTCGAGGAAATACTCGCGCGGTTTATCGCGGCATGGGATGCCGGCGAACGCAGCGGCACTTTCGTCGCGGACAAGTTTACCATCGACGTGACGCGAACGCCGGCGCCGCGCTTCGATCTGCTCAAGACCGCGGACTACATGTATGTCGGCGTGCAGTATTCGCGGGGCTGTCCATTCACTTGCGAGTTCTGCGACATCATCGAGCTCTACGGCCGGGTTCCGCGCACCAAGACACCGCAGCAGATGCTGGCCGAGCTGCAATCGCTGTACGACCTCGGCTATCGCGGCCACGTCGATTTCGTCGATGACAATCTGATCGGTAACCGCAAGTCGCTGCGGATTTTCCTGCCCGACCTGATCGCGTGGCAGGAAGCGCACGGCTATCCGTTCGAGTTTTCGACCGAGGCTTCGCTGAACCTCGCGGATGACCATGACCTGATGGAACTGATGCGGAAGGCGAACTTCTTCGCCGTCTTCATCGGTATCGAGAGCCCCGATCCGGAAACGCTGGTCCACACCAAGAAAAAGCAGAACACCCGGCGCGACATCGCAGAGAGCGTCCACAAGGTTTATGCCGCCGGAATGTTTGTCACCGCCGGCTTTATCGTCGGTTTCGACACCGAGCGGGTTTCGATCGCCGACGCTATGGCGGAACTGATCGAGGATGCCGCTATTCCGGTGGCAATGGTCGGTCTGCTGTATGCCCTGCCGAACACGCAACTGACGCGGCGTCTGGAAAAGGAAGGCCGGCTTCACGCCAATCACGGCCGCATGGTGGAGGAGATGGGCGATCAGTGCACGCTCGGCCTGAACTACGACAGCATCCGCCCGGAACGCGATGTGCTGCTCGATTACCGGCGTGTGCTGGAGCGCATCTACGATCCGGTCGCGTATGCGGGAAGGCTCGAACGTCTTGGGGAAATGCTGGACCGGTCAGGGCGGCCGGCCGAACTGCCGGTTGGCGACCGCCGGCGCGATTACATTTCGCTTGAGTTCGTCCACGCCCTTCTCAGCAAGGTGCCGGAAGCACGCGAACCGTTCTGGAATGTTTTCAAGAGCTGCCGCGCCAAGAACCCGGCCGCATTGCGTCTCGTCCTGTCGCTGATGACGCTCTACACGCATCTCGGGCCGTTTTCCCGTTTCGTCGTCAGCGAACTCGATCGGCGTATCGAGGAAATCGACGCCGCCGCCGCGCCACCGGCGAGCCGCAAGGCGACCTCGGGCGTGGTCGCGGTGGCTTAGCGCGAAGCCGTCGCGCGGAAGCCATTACGCCAATCACAGATCGAGGTTTGGCAGGTCCGCGAGGCCGGGAATCTCTCGCAGTGGCGGCAGATCGGCATATTCGTCTGGCAACCGCGCACGGTTGACCCAAACCCCTTTGAAACCGAACGACACCGCGCCCATCACGTCCCAGCGGTTCGACGAAACGAAAACAACATCGTCCGGCCGCACGATCATCGCGGCCGTGACGAGCGCGTAGACCTCCGGCCGCGGCTTGTATTGCCGAACCGAATCCACCGAGAGCACGGCGTCCAGCAATTCGGCGATGCCGGCGGCGTGGACCGCGGCATCGAGCATGCCGGGGGTGCCGTTGGAGAGAATCGCAAGCCGCGCTCCTCCGGCCTTCAGATTTGCCAGTGCCGTGCGGGCGTCGGAAAACGCGTCGAGCGTGAGGTAGGCCTCCAGCAGTTTCGGCCGTAGCGCGCGATCGACCGAGGGAACCCGCGCCAGCGCGAAATCCAGCGCCCGCTCGGTGAGCGTCCAGAAATCGGCGTATTGCCCGGCGAGCGTCAACGTCCAGGTGTATTCAAGCTGTTTCGTTCGCCAGATATCCGAGAAGCGATCCGCGTCGGCTCCGGCCGCCGCGCGGTGGCGGGCGATGGCGGCGTGGACGTCGAACAGCGTGCCATAGGCGTCGAAGACGTAATTGCTCACCATTTCGGGTCCCCCAGGCGATCATAGTGACAAAGGCGGGGCGGGGGCCACAATAGGCGAAGGAGACGATTCGATGAGCCGACCGGTCGCCTGGTCACGGACCGTGACTTTCTTCGAGGACGATTGGCACGAGGGCAACGTGCGGATCATGGGGCCGCGCACCCACGCCGCCTGGCTTTGCACCTCCGTGTTCGACGGCGCGCGGGCATTCGAGGGCACCACTCCCGATCTCGATTTGCATTGTTCTCGCATCAATGAATTGGCGAGGGTGATGTCGCTCAAGCCTCTTGTTTCGCCGGAGACCTGGATGGCTCTCGCGCGCGAGGGCCTGAAGCGCTTCGATCCGGGCGCGGAGATTTACATCCGGCCGATGTATTGGGCGGAGGAAGGCGCTCCCGGCGGCGTCCGGCTCGATCCGGAATCGACCCGCTGGTGCCTTACCCTCTATGTCGCGCCGTTTCCCAAGCCGACCGGCACCGCCATCACGCTGTCGCCCTATCGTCGCCCGACGCGCGAGACCGCGCTGGTCGACGCCAAGGCGGGCTCGCTCTATCCCAACAACGCGCGGGCGCTGATCGAGGCGCGCGGACGCGGCTTCGACAATTGTCTGATGTGCGACATGCTCGGCAACGTCGCCGAGCTCGGCACCGCCAATATCTTCATGGTCAAGGATGGCGTGGTTTACACGCCGGCGCCCAACGGCACCTTTCTCTCCGGCATCACGCGTGGCCGCATCATCGCGTTGCTTCGCGCATCCGGGGCCACGGTCGTCGAGGCGACGCTGGGCTATTCCGATTTTCAGTCGGCGGACGAAATCTTCTCTACCGGCAATTACACCAAGGTCACCCCGATCACGCGCATCGACGAGCGGGATTTGCAGCCGGGCCCGGTGGCCCGCCGGGCGCGCGAGCTATACTGGGAATATGCCCACGCGCACTAACGGCGCGCGCGGAGTTGCGGCGACAAATCAAGACTTCCGCGCTGGCAAAGGCTAACCGTGCGGCTCGCCGTTGGGGTCGGTGGCGGTCGGGAATTGATGAGCGAGTTCGACGGGCGCCCAGCGCGCTTGGGCGCCGATGCCGCGCAGATCCTTCACCACCCCGATGGGGACGCCGAGGCGTTGAATCACGGCAACGGTCTTGCCGCGCAACACGCGGTCGCAGTTCATGTGCGTCGGCGCGATGAAGAAATCGGCGCGGCTCCAGTCGCGCGTGAAATGCAGGCGCTTGTCCGCTCCCACCTCATTCTCGAACGAGACCTGCTCGCCGCAAACCGCGACGGTGTAGCCGAGGTGTGCGGACTTCGAATCCGTCTTGTCCAGATAAGCCTCAAGGTCCTTGACCGCGGTCGGCATGATGTTGACCCAATAGTCGGTCTCGTACAGTCGCGACGCGCCTTCGAGGCCGCCGACGACGGAATTGTAGAACAGATATTCGTAAGGATGCAGACGCACCAGCGTCACGACATTCCAGACACAGAACGCCGCCATCGCCGTGACGGCGGCGAAGCCCACGGCCCGTCCTCTTGCCTCGAGTTCGGACAACAAAACGTGCGCGCCGATCCCCGCGAGTGCCGCGATTGGCGGCACCACGAACAGAAAATGGCGCATTCCGCTGAACGAAGGTCCATGACAGATAACCTGGCACGCCAGCGGAAAAACGATGACGAAAGCCAAAATGCCGATTTCCCGAAACCGCGTGCCCGCGGGTGCGTCACCGCTCCGTCTCAGCGCCAGAAAAGGCACCGACAGCACCGCCGCCGCGGCGGCCAGCAGCACCAGAAGCGGCAACTTGATCGCCAGATAATCCGGCTCGTACCAGCGCGGCACCTCGCTCATGAAATAAACCTGGCCGGCGAGGATGGCGCGGATCGGATAGTGGAAATGCGCGAAGGCAAAAATACCGCGAACGGGATTGAGAAATTCCAGCGAAGCCCACGGCCACGACGCGATCATGATCACGTAGGCGATGACGAAAGCGGGAACGAAACGCACCAGCGAGAGAACGGCCTGCTTCGCCGCGTCGCTCCAGCTTTGCTGCCGGCGCGGCCACGAATAGAGAATGATCACCACGCCGGCATAGCCGATCATCAACAGGCCGGTGGCGCGCAGGCCGAGAGCCGCGCCCAGCAGAATTCCGAACCAGACGATATCGCCCCAGCGCGGGCGGGGAAGGTCGCGCCCGGCGCGGATCAGGAAATACAACGCGCCCATCATGGCGGAA
Source organism: uncultured Alphaproteobacteria bacterium (assembly GCA_963850245.1). Classification (GTDB taxonomy): domain Bacteria; phylum Pseudomonadota; class Alphaproteobacteria; order Rhizobiales; family Xanthobacteraceae; genus BOG-931. Next base: position 166,248 of record CAWKLA010000017.1, read on the forward strand.
GCGAACGGCACGTCCTTGGTATGGTTGAACATGCCGCCGTACCAGACGCCGCAAATAGCCAATGCGACAGCCGCCATCAATCCGGCGCGCGGCCCGGCAATCATTCGGGCAGTCGCCCAGACCGCCACGACGCCGCCGATGCCGGCGAGGGCGCTCATGACGTGGCGAATGTCGTAGAGATCAAACGGCAGAACATGCGCGAGCAGGGCGGCGATGATGTCGAACAGGCCGCCGTAGAGGTAAAGATTGCTGAAATCAAAGACCGATCGGTCGGTGAAGCCGCTGCGATAATAGGCGACGATCAGGTCGCCGTAATGCTGCTGCAGGCCCTCGTCGTTTGAAACCGCGTATTCGCGGAAGGTCGCCACAACCAGGACGAACAGGATCGCCAACAGGAGGACAAACAGGAAATCCCATGAATCCGATACCGCCGATCGACAACCGGCGATACAGGGACGAGGTCGCGTTCGTCCGCCGCGATCCGGGCGCCGTCGGCGATTCCTCCAATTGGGCTATCATGTTGTTTTAAAAAAAGGAGTTTCCGGCTAATTCCCAGTCTGCGTCACAAACTTCACGGATGAGGCGTGCGACCGGATTGGCTGGCCGATGCACACCGCTTTGACCGCGAGGTCTGATACATCCTCATTTCGGCAGGGACAATGTCAAATCGAGGGCGGGTCCGGCAGACAAGACGCCGCGGCGCCAGCCGGACAGGCGGGGCCGAAGCGGCCGCGCCCATCCGGCGTGCAGCAATATCGCGGTCTACTTGATCGCGGCTTCGTACATCTCCGCGACGTGGTCCCAGTTAACCAAATGATCGAGGAATGCCTTGAGGTAGTCGGCCCTGCGGTTGCGATAGTCGATGTAATACGAGTGCTCCCAGACGTCGCAGCCGAGGATGGGCTTGGCGCCATGCACCAGCGGGTTCTCGCCGTTTGGCGTTTTGGTGATCGTCAGCTTGCCGTCCTTGACGGCGAGCCAGCACCAGCCTGAGCCGAACTGCGTGACTCCAGCCTGGGCGAAGTCTTCCTTGAATTTCGCGATCGGCCCGATGTCGGTCGTGAGCTGCTTTTCCAGTTTGCCGGGCAGCTTGTCGCCGCCGCCGCTCTTCTTCATCCATTGCCAGAAGTGGATGTGATTGTAGTGCTGGCCTGCATTGTTGAAGAGCGCCTGGTTCTTGCCGAACGTGCCGATGAGCACCTCTTCGACCGGCTTGTTCTCCCACTCGGTGCCCTTGGCCAGATTGTTGCCGGCGGTCACGTAAGCCTGGTGGTGCTTGTCGTGGTGGAATTCGAGCGTCTCGCGCGACATGTGTGGCACAAGGGCGTCATAGGCGTAAGGCAGTTCCGGTAGGGTGAAAGCCATTGGTCTACTCCTCAATGTGAAACGGAAAGGGACGGCAGAGGCGGGGTGCGTGTGCGTAAAACGGCGTGACCGAAACAAGGTTTCCTCTAAATAGGCTTAACGGACACCGTTCGGCAACGTCCCCGACCGAGCGCGAAGAAATCCCCGCAGTGGAACGCGCGTCGTGTTGAATTCTTTATGTTTTGCAATGGATTACCAGGTGGCTCTGCCGTTTTTCCGGAGGTCTTCCGGCGGCGGTCGGAGTGCAGGGGGCGACCGGCGTCAAACACCGGAACCAGGGTTGCGCGCAGCCATTTAAGTTCTTGCGCCACCTCAGGTTGCCCGCCAAAATAGTTTGATCGCCGTCTGAGTGGGTAGGGTCTAGGGACGGGCGTAAAATGCTGGGCGTAATGCCAAGGGTTTTGTTTGTTGCGGGGCTTGTCGTCGCTGTTATCGGGCTCGTGCTGATGGCGTCGGGTCTGCCGATTCGCGACGGCACGTTTGATGCCGAGATTCTGACGCCCGGCATGACGGCACTCGTGGGCGGACTAATCCTGGTCGGACTTAGCCTGGCGGTTCGCGAGTTGCGCCGCATCGAGCAGGCGCTTGTGTCCCGGCCGTTCGCGCGTGTCCCGCGCAGCGTCGACACGATGACCGCTGCTACTGCCGCTGACGCGCTGGAAGCCGTTGACGCGGCGGTGCGCCCGCCACTTCCGTCGATGCCGAAAGCAGAGCCGCAGCTGGTGCCTCCGGTTGCGGCCGAAGCGATTTCGGCCGACGTGGCGGTGGCGCGCGAAGTGGCCTCTATGCGCGAAGAAGCGGTGCCGGGACGCATGCCGGTGTTTCCGCCCATCCCCCGGCGGCCGGAGCGTCCGCCCGAAGAGCGGCCGGAAGCGCCTTTGTCGCCGCACGTCGCCGCACCGCTGGAAGATGAGGTTGCTGAAACGGCCAGCGTCGTGGCTGCGGCCCGCGTTGCGAACGGCGCCGCCGGATCGGCCCGCGTGTTGCCTCGGCTCAAGGCGCGTGCGACTCCCGAAAAAACGAACGGTTCGACCCCCAGGGTCTTCTGGCCCGTCGGGCCGCTACGAGGTGGCCGCGCGGAGCCTGCCGCTCCAGTGCCGCCTCCCGCACCTGCACCACCGCCGGTCGAGGAGGATGTTGCGGACATTACCCCTGCGGCGCCGACCGTCCTCAAGACAGGCGTCGTCGAGGGAATGGCCTATACCCTCTACTCGGACGGCTCGATCGATGCGGCCCTCCCGCAGGGCACGCTGCGATTCGGCTCGATCAGCGCGTTGCGCCAACATATCGAAAGCACGTCGTAAGCCGGGTCGCATCGTCGCCCCTTGCAGCCCTTTTGGGGCTGCTTTTTTGTTCGTTCACCGGACCGTCATAAACGGTCCCATCCGCGGCGGCCGGCAGGCCGGTTACTCCAAGTTTTTCGCGCGAAAACTACCAGCGTCGGCAAGTTCAGCGACCGCGTAATTCTGTATTGGTCGGAAATATTTTGTATTGGTCCGAAACATTTCTTGGGTATTCATTGCCGCCGCAATTTATTGCTTTAATTTGCCAGCAAACGCCACTATCCTAGAACAATTCGCAACTAAACGCGGTGGTGCGCATACACCGGGGGCGGCGTATTGGGACGCGGGGGCGCCCGCGAAACTTCAGGCGCAACATGGCTGAAAATTCGGGCGACACCAGTTACATCCAACTCACTGCAAACATTGTATCCGCCTACGTGAGCAACAATGCTGTTTCCAGCGGCGAGATTCCCGCGCTGATCGGTCAGGTCTACGCGGCGTTGACGCGCGTTTCGAACGGCGGCGGCGTCGTGGCCCTGCCGGCGGAGCCGCTCAAGCCGGCCGTGCCGATCAAGCGGTCGATCACCGCCGAATACATCGTGTGTCTGGAAGACGGCAAGAAATTCAAATCGCTCAAGCGCCACTTGCGCACGCAGTATGAGATGACGCCCGATCAATATCGGGCGAAGTGGAGCTTGCCTCCGGATTATCCGATGGTCGCGCCTAACTACGCGGCGGCCCGCTCGCAGCTCGCCAAGCAAATGGGTCTCGGTCAGCAGCGGCGGCGACGCCGCGGCTGACGCTCCTGAGGCTGATGCTCTTTCAGTTTATCGCTGCAGAACGCCGATCAGGCGGTTGGCGAAGCTGAGCCGCTCGGTCATGACCCGGATGACGTAGGCCAGAAGCGCCTGACTGAGCGCCGGCTGCTCGCGCTTGATGCGTTCGAAGGCGTCGGCATCGAGTTCGTAGAGCACGCTTGCCGTCTCCGCCTGAATCGTCGCGCTGCGGGGGCTCCGCGTGATCAAGCCCATTTCGCCGACCGTCGTGTGCCGGCCGAGGCTGCGGACGCGGGCGGTACGGCCCTCGGGCAAATCGACGATGATGCCTACCCGGCCCTCCAGGATGAAATGCATCGACGCCGCCGGTTGGCCCTGCCGCGCGATCACGCCGCCGCTCTGAACCTCGAGGCGGCGGCAGTATTCCGTCATGCTCTGGGCGAGATGGGCATCGCCGAGTGCCTCCGACAGCCAGGCGAGCAACGACCGCTGGTCGGTTACTTCGGCAAGGTGCGCCTCGATGATCGCCTGCTCACACGATTCGAGCGCGCGATCGAGATCGGACGCGACGACGATGTCGTCCGAAAGAAACCCGGCGGTGCGAAACACCCGCTCCAGTTCCGGCGTGAGCTTGACGAGAACAATACGGGCGCCGGTTTCGCCCGCCGCCTGCTTGATCTGGGCGAAGCTCTGCGTCGCCGATGAATTGATTCCGGTGACGCGATCAAAATCGAAAATCAGGAAGCGGCATTCCGGATGCAGCCCGAGCAGCGTCTTGACGTGCTGGTAAAGCCGGTTGGTCGAGCCAAAGAACAGATAGCTCTGCAAGGCCATGCCTTGTATTTCCCGGCCGTGATTGGTCAGGAGCGTCTGCTCCTGCGCACCGCGATCGAGCGAAGACCGGTATTCCGAGCCGTCGAAACTGAACTTGATCGCATTCACGCGGCTGATGCTGAAGGCGAACGTGGCGCATCCGATCACCACCCCGGTCAGCACGCCGGCGATGAATCCCCAATTGATGATGAGTAGCGCGATCGCGATCAGCGACAGATAGTCGATGCGCTGCAATTGCCGCGCCGATTGGATCAGCCACTGGTAGACGAGGCCGCCCCCGAGAAAGAGCAACAGGCCGCCGAGTATGTATTTCGGCACGTAGCCGACCAGCGAAGGGCCGGCGAACAGCAGCACCGCCGAGATCGCGGCGACCGTGATCCCGGACAGTCGGCCGGTCGCGCCGGCCGTGCGGACGAGGATGGAACGGCTCAGCGAGGTGCAGCTGATATAGCCGCCGACCGCCGCCGACGCGATATTGGCGACCCCGAGCACCTTCAGATCGCGATCGATGTTGGCATCGGTGCGGGTGGCGATCTCGATCCCGGTCGTGTTGAGCAGAAAATTGATGACGGTGACGAACATCACGGCGACGAGATCGCCGGCCAGCGCCGGCACTGAGGTCCATGACAGGCTTCGCAGAGTGCCGGATTGCCACGGCGAGATGAGTTCGGCGTCGGCCTGTGGTCGGAACATCCAGCCGTGGATCTGCGCTTCGCCGATCGAGGAGCCGAGCAGCGGCAGCGCCAGGTAGGTCGCCAGGAATGCACCCAGAAGAACGCCGGGCATGACGAACGGGCTCTTCGAGCGGCGCAGCGCCAGATGAAGGACCACCCCGACGACCACAGCCGCCGCGAGCTTGGTTACGGTCGCGGCGTCGATGAAGGCGCCGATATTGGCGATCCTCGGCCGCTGGTCGGTGACGACCTGCATCGCGCCGGTGATCATCAGCCAGCCCGTTGCGCCGAGAAAGCCGCCGATGACGGGAAACGGGATGAACCGGATGGCGCGCCCGGCATGGGTTAATCCGAGGACACACAGCAGCAGTCCGGTGAGGACCGTGGTCAGGGCCAACGCGACGAGCGTCGGAATAAGCGGATCGGCTCCGCTTTGGGCGAGCCGCTGCACGACGGTCGCCACCATCGCGGCCAGAACGACGGAAATCGAGCTGTCAGGGCCGGCAACCGCGAAAGGCAGCGAACTGCGCCACGCCACGATCGCGCCGCCGACGGCGGCCGAAAGGAAGGTCACCGCGACGCCGACGGCAAGCGAGTGCTCGAGCGGACCGGCGAAAATCAGCGCCGCATAGGACAGGCAATAGGCGACCGACAGAATGCTGCAAATCGATCCGGCAAATACATCCGTGAGTGCGGCGCGGAATTTCTGATTGCCCAGCGCGCCGCCCGCCCCGACAGTATCGACGGCCATTGTTGATCTTCCCCCGCGATTTGCCGGTCCGGTACGGATTTACAACACGATCGGACGCGTGGCCAGATTTACGCCGGTTCCCGCATTTCCAGTATCGGGAACCCGGCCCGCCGCGCGAGCGGTCACGCGCTGGTCACACTGCCGCGGTGGTCAGGGCCGCGCGCGCGTCGGAACGGATGCGTTCCACCATCGAACGAAAACCGTTCGAACGCTGCGGCGTCAGGTGCTCGCGCAATCCCATCCGCTCGAATAAGGCGAGCGCGTCGGTCGCCAGAATGTCCTTGGCATGCCTGCCGGAAAACGTTGCGAACAGGATCGCGATCAATCCGCGCACGATGTGCGCATCGCTGTCGCCGATAAACGTGAGGATCGGTCCGCCCGCGCCATTCGGCCGCACGTCGGTTTCGAGCCAGACCTGGCTCGCGCATCCATGCACCTTGTTGGCGTCGCTGTGGGCGTCGGCCGCCAACGGCGGCAGCTCCCGGCCGAGTTCGATCAGATAGCGGTAACGGTCGTCCCAGTCCTCAAGGACCGCGAAGTTGTCGATAATCTCGTCGATGTCGGCCATGCGAAAGCGGTCCCTCTTCGCTCTGTATATAGAGCGCGGGGCCGTCGAGGTCGATGTTTTCGCTGGTGCTGCGCAGAAACCCGATTTACGCGGCGTGCTTGGCGTCCTTGCGCGGCGCCGGCCCCCGCCACGCGGGCGCGAGGTCGGCGGGCGTCAGGGTGTTTTGCGAGGCCCGTTCCGCGCCGGCTTTGGCGCCATTCTTTCCGTTGGCGACCGACCCGGTTTCGCGCGGCGCCATCGCCTCGCTCAATGCTTCGTAAAGCATCTTTGCACCGGCCTGCGCCCGGTAGCCGATCGCGGTAGCGACCTGCGAGCCGACCGTGCAGGCGTCGGGCTGGCGTTCGCAGAAGCCGCGCAAATCGCCGACGGTGGCGGAAGCCGCGGAAATCGCCTCGGTGGCGCTGACCTCGCCGCCCGCGCCCGACTGGTTTCGCTGGGCGGCGCCGAGAGGCAACAGCACGAGCACAAGCCCGAGCCAGAATGCCATTCGCAAAAGAAAGAACATGTGACCCGCATCCCCTGCGGCCTTGAATGCCGCTTGTGGGCCCAACCTAGCAGGCACTATTGAAAGCCACGTTGGCGATGCGGGGACGATTTGCCTCATAATCAAAGAGAATACGCCGCAAATTTTCGTACAATTTGAAAAACTCGAATTTACCTAAAATTTGAGCAAACAAGCCGGATGCCGGATTCCGCGATGTCTGGATGGAACCCAAAGTGCGGTGACGCGCGTGCTTTCGTTGTTTGCCGCGGCATGGCCGGCGCGATCCCCGATCGGTGGCAACGGCCCGTTCACCATGAGCGGGGAATCCTTATTGATACGCGCCCGTTGGCCGCCGCAGGCTGGTCCGACGCGTCGTGTGCCCGACCGCTTTAGTGTTCGCTTAAGCGCCGTCTGACACGATCCCGGGACAGAAAAAAGGGGAGCGCGTCTGCAAAGTCGGGCGTGCATTCGGGATCGTGGGCCTGTTCTCGCCAGTACGGGACTACATTGCGGCATTGGTGCATCCGGCGGCACAGCAGGATGCGCTGACCGCGGCGCGTCACCGCGCTTTCATCGCGCCGCGGCTTCTTGGCAGCATCTTCGTCCTGGCGGCGTTTCCGGCCTATCTGATCGTGCGCGGGGCGCCGACCGCTCTCGAGCTGATCGTGTTCGCGTGGCTGGTCGTGCCGATCCTGACCGCATACTTTCTTTCCCGGACCGGGCGCTACGAGAGCGCTCATTGTCTTTCGTCACTGGCGCTGACCGGCCTCGTCACCACAGTCGCGGCCTTGACCGGCGGCATCACGTCTTTCGCCGCCATCTGGCTGGTGGTCGTGCCGCTCGAAGCGTCGCTCTCGGCGTCGCGCCGCGTCGTCGCCATCGCCTCGACTTTTGCGATTGCGGCCGCCGCTTTGCTGGTGCTTGCCAGCGAACTCGACGTGCTGCCGGAGGCCCATTTGGGCGCGCCGATCGCGCTCGCCACCGTCGGCATCGCATCGGCGGTATTGTACGCGGCCGGCATCGCGCTCGGCGCCGAGGCGCTGGCGCGCACCAGTTTCTGGCTGCTCTACGCGGAGGAGGATCGCTACCGGCTGTTGGCGCGCAACATGACCGACGTGATTACGCGGCACGGCCGCGACGGCGGGGTGTTGTTTGTATCGCCCGCGGCGCAGTCGCTGTTCGGCTGCGGGATTACGGATTTGCATGGCCAGGGTTTATTCGGCCGCGTTCATGTCGCCGACCGGCCGGCCTACCTGCGGGCGCTCGGCGACACCGCGGCGCTCGGCGAGAGTAAATCCGTCGAGTTCCGCGTCCGCTGCGACGGCGCCGAATTCCCCGGCGGCGCGACGGGACAATTCATCTGGATCGAGATGCGCTGCCGTCCGATCGAACAGCCGGCGTCGGATGCCGGTCTTTCCGATCGCCGCGAGGTTGTCGCCGTGCTCCGCGATGTGACCGAGCGCAAGCGCCAGGAACAGGCGCTCGACGACGCGCGCACCGAGGCCGAGCGCGCCAACGCCGCCAAAAGCCGCTTCCTCGCCACCATGAGCCACGAACTGCGCACGCCGCTTAACGCCATCATCGGCTTCTCCGACATGCTGAAGAAAGAAACCGCGCTGATGATCGATGCCTCGCGCCGCACCGAATATGCCGGGCTGATCAACGATTCCGGACATCATCTGCTCGCGGTCATCAACGGCATTCTCGACATGTCGAAGATCGAGACCGACAATTTCGAGATCACGCCGGAGCCTTTTGCGCCCGCGCAGGTCATCGCGGGTTGCTGCGATCTGCTGATATTGCGGGCCAACGAGGCGGGCGTCACGCTCGAGCGAACGCCGACCGGCGACCTGCCCGAGATGATCGCCGACCGCCGCGCGCTCAACCAGATACTGCTCAACCTCCTGTCCAATGCGATCCGCTTCACCGATCGCGGCGGCAGGGTCACGCTCAGCGCCCGTGCGGAAGCGGGCCACGTGATCTTTGTGGTCGAAGACACCGGCGTCGGGATGAGCGACGAAGATCTTGCCCGCGTCGGCGAGCCCTATTTCCAGGCGCGCGCTTCCTATGATCGCCGCTATGGTGGAACCGGTCTTGGACTTTCGATCGTCAAGGGCCTGGTCAGGCTGCACGGCGGCGAAATGGATATCCGCAGCCGCGTCGGGGCCGGCACGCGCGTGAGCGTGAGCCTGCCGCTGGATTGCGAGCGCGTGCAAAATGCGAAGGGCCGTGCGGCGAAGCCTGCGGCCGAGGTGACGAGTTACCTGGCGGCTTATGCGCCGAATGGCTTCACGGCGCGGCCGACGGCGGTGGCAACACCGTCAGAAGACGCTGCGGCGCCGATCGACATCCGGGTGAAGAAAAGTGCGTGAGCGTGGCACCAGACAGCGGGCCCGTCGGGGCTCGGCCGGCCAGTCGGGCGCAATTGCCGCGGCTGGGCAGCACCTTTGGGCGAAAGTTGCACGGCGTCCGGTTGACTCGATGGCCATCGCCTGCGCGGCCGCTGCGAGCCTGATCATCGTGGTCAACGCGATGTTCCTGCAATCGGGCGCACATCCGGCGCCGTTCTTCGCCAATCCGGCGGATCCGCCACCGCCGCCGACCGATATTCGTGCCGCGGCGCCGCCCGCTCCGGTGCAGAAGCCGCCGGAAGTGGTCGCCGCGCGTCCAGCTGCGGGCTTGCGCACGACTCAAACCGCGACGGCGCGGCGCAACGATCCAATTGCCGATCTCATCGGAGCGGTCCCGTCGTCCAGCGTGTCCCGCTCGCGCATCATGACGGTGCAGCGCCTGCTGTCCGACTATGGTTACGGGCAGATCAAACAGTCGGGCGTTGTCGACGAGCCGACCAGCGCGGCGATCGCGAAATTCGAGGCCGAACGGAAACTGCCCGTGACCGGCCGGTTGTCCGACCGCCTTCTGAGCGAACTTGCCGTCATGACTGGGCATCCCGTCGACTGAAGGACGCAAGGCTGACACGGCAGATATTGATCCGCCTGTCGCAATCTCCATCGTTTCTGGTTATGGGTTCCGTGCCCGCGTGAAGTGCGGTGGAGTGACGGCCATGCGTCTGAAGACCGCGCTTTGGGTCGCCGCGTATTTGCGGCGCTGCCACGTCGAGGGGATCTTCGCAGTGGTGCGCCGCCGCGGCGCGGAAGAAGCCGGCGCGGTGTTCGTTCGCATTTGCAGGCTCGACGGCACGTCGGATCTTTTTGGTCCGGCGCCCCAGAGCGCGTTCGATGCCGCCCAGGAATCGGCACGCGCATTCACGCCGAGCCTTGCCAGCCAGTCGGCGCCCGACGCCGATGTCGAGGTCTATCTCGCGCGGCAGATCAAATTCGATCCGGACGCCTGGATCGTCGAGGTCGAAGACCGCAACGGACGGAACTTTCTCGACGTCGTTGCCGGTTGACGCTCAGGAAGCGCTGCGGCGCTCGCCGATCCGAGCGGGCGCAACTGCGTGCCGTTGCACCGATGGCGCGGGCCGTGCGCTCCGCTGGGTCTCGTCGTCCCAGGCAAGCGGCTGGTGTTTGGCGGCGGGACGTTCGTGGTGGCGCAGCGCCTGCCAGATCGCCAACATGTCTTCCGCGGCGGGAACCAGGATCTCGTCGTAAAGCACGGCGAGTGCGTGGACGCGTTCGACCGAATGTCCGACCGCGGGATTGACGAACATCAGGATGCGATAAAGCACCTCGCGTGGCACGCGGAGAACCTTGCCGGCGACGACGACCGGCTCGCCCAATTCGTCGCGCGCGATGCGATGCGCCTGTTCGCGCGGAATCGACAAGGCGCGGGCGAGCTGATGCGCGAAATCGTCCCGCTTGCCGGAGAGCACCGCCGCTTCCAGGTGCCGGCCGACGGACGGATCGTGCGCGACGCCGGTCCGCGCGGCGGGACGCGGAGCGACAACGTCAAGGCTAAGCAGGATCAGCCGGCGCTCGTCGGCTTTTGCCGCGAAAAAAAGATCGTTGAGTGTTTGCGCTGTGGTCGGGTCGATGACCGCGGGCCGATCGGCGGGCTGTTCGTCGCTAGCCAGTGCCGTGCGTTCGACGATCGGCGCCGGGGGCGCGTCTTGCCGTGCTGCCGCGGGGGCAGACGGCTGCAACAGCGGGTGCGCGCGCAATTCGGCGGCTACGTCCGGCAAGTCGCCGGCAAGCCATTGCAGAACCCGCAGCGGCGGTGAGGGATACCGCGCAAACCGCTTGGCGGCGGCCACGCGGGTCGGCACGTCGACGACTTCGAGCATGCGCAGCGCCAACTCGGTGTAGTGGCGCTCTTCATCGGGCGTATGACTGAGCCGATGCACGTAGAGGTCGGTCAGGACCCGCAGCAATGTCGGACGCATATCCATCGCGCTGCGGGCGCCAAGATCGGCGAGGCCGCCGAGGCCCAAGAAGTTCTGAGGTTCCATTACGCCCACTCAACCACCGCGACGGGACCGAATCCGAACGACCGCTAGCAAGACATGCCCGCCGGATTGTCCCGAGATTTGTCATCAGCCTAATTCGTCGCCGTTAGCGGACCGTTAACCCTGCATGCGGCTTACTTGCGACGAAGCCCGGCGCGGGGGTGCGTCGGAGCAGGGGGTCCGCTGCGCGGCAGCGGACGATGGCTGGGTCGCCACCATGGGCACCATTGTCAAGTTCCCGGATGAAGGGCGCATCGTGCGCTTCGGCCGCATGGACGGTGCGGAGGAATCCGCAACGGTCATCATTCTCCCGGTAGTGCGTATCGAACGTCACGACGCGCCGTTCGCCGGAGATGCCGAACCTCACAGTCCGCCTCCGGCGGAAAAGGGCGGTCGTCGGCGGATGAGACGCCGCTGAGCGGCCGCGCAGATGCCGCCGCGAGTCCCTCGCCGCAACGCCAAGCCGCTTTCGAAAACCAGGCCGGTCCTGGTCGTTCTCGCTGTGCTGGCGCTGGGCGGCTGCACGAGCATCGGCGATTTCGGCAGGCTCCAACCGCCGTTCGTCGCCGACAACATCCATGCCTGGGTCGGCCAGGAGGCCGCGGTGCGCACCGGCGCACCAATCTCGCTGAACAATCTCACCGACGATGAGCGCGCCTTGCGCGATCTCGCGTTTCCGATGATCCAGCCGCCTTATGATCGCATCCGCTGGGACGCCGTGCTGTATGAATACGGCATCAAGCACGAGTTCCGTCGCGATCTGTGGATAATCGACCCGACATTGTATTACGCGCATCTGCTGGCCGCCGGTTATCGCTCGACGGCGGGCCGTTACAACCAGCTAAACGATGACGTTCGCAACGACGTGGTGCGGTCCGGTCCGTTCTTCATGCTGGCGCATCGCGTCATCGAAGCCGACCGCAAGCGTCTGGCGACCATGGACGTTGTTCCCGACATCGCTCCGCCTGATCGGATCAACGCGCTGGCGCGCGTCGGTGAGAACAATCTCACGATCGCGTGGGTGCGGTCCTCGCTCGCGCAGCGCTGCGCAGGCTACCGCTTTGCGCTCAATCATCTCGCCGTGTCCGAGCCCGAAGCGATGGCGACGCAAGTCGATCTGTCGCTGAAGTTGTTGCAGCAACAAATCGCGGCGAACCAGCTCGTTCCGCCGCCGGCATTTGCGCAAGGCCCGGTCGCGCTGGCGGGGCCACCGCCGCCCATCAGATAAGGCCCGCTCCGAAAAATCGCTATCGCGCAGGCGGCGTCGGTTCGATGCGACATTGCGCGCCGGCCAGCGCGCGGCGCGCCATGGCCATGAGGTTCGGTTCCGGCGCCAGCGCCCGCAATACGATCAATCCGCGCTCGGTCGGCGACTCGATGATCAGCCGGTCAGCCGCGGTGACGTTCTCTTCCTCGGGAACCTCCGCATGCTGGTCCTCCGTCATGAGGTCGAGTTCGATGGCGCGGCGGCCGGCGGCCCGGTCGTTGATCGCGTAATAGGCGACGCTGTTGCGCGTGTAGAACGTGACGGACGTGTAGGCCTGGCTGAGCGGCGCGCTGAGCTTGAGCGGGCCGTTGGAAAGATCGTAGCGGCAGACAGCCACCGCGAACGCCGGGTCCATGAACGGCATGGTCGCGTTCGGCGCGGTCGGCGGCTCCAGCGGCACGACGGCGTTGACGGGCGTGAACACCGCGAGCCGCGAATACGCGTCCTGGGTCGCTGCCTGCGGCATCGCCAGTACGGTCGAAAGATGAACGATGCCGCCGAGCAGCAGCGCGCCGAGAATCCAAAGTGGCAAGCGCATCATGAGCAGCTCTTTCGCACCACGGCCGGCATCGGCCCTTCCTTTGTCGTCGTCGAGGCGACGCCGATCGGCGTGTCGTAGAGCCGCCAGACCAGGACGAAGCGCTCGATCCCGCCGCTCGGCAGCCAATTTCCCGATCGCGCGCGCGGGCCGACATTGATGACGAAGCGGCCGGTCGCGTCGCGCAGAATTTCGGCGCTGGTGAAACCGTGCCGGTCGATCGCGTTGGCGACGAGCCGGCCCTGACGATCGTAAAGCGTCAGCGTCCAGTAGCGCGCCGCGGGCGTCATGCCGCTGATGACGAATGTGCAGCGGCCGTCGAGCACATCACCGGTGTCGTCGGTGCGGGCATAAAAGGCCACGCCGTCACCGGCTCCGACCGGGAGTTCGCCGGTCCGCGCGATGTTGGCGCGCGCGTACGGATCGATTTCGATTGACCCGCTTTTCGGCCACGCGGTCCACGTACCGATGGTCATCGCGCCGAACGCGACCCTGCGCGACAGCGTCAGCCACGTCGCGCCTAGCCCGATCGCCGCTGCGAGTATCAATGTGAGGCTTGAGCCCAGAAACAATCGCACGTTCGATCCGATCTACTGGCGGTGATATCGCGGGTAGGGCGGTTAGTGGCCGCGGGAAACTCCGGCGGACGGTTGCTCGCTGGCCGCGGTCAAGGTGTTGACGCGGCGTTCGCCGCCGTCAAGCTCGCCGAGCGTGCCCGCCGGAGCGGCGAGCGCCGGCATGGCGCGGTTGGCGTCGTCGAGCAGATGCTCGACGCGCACCAGCGCCTCGGTGGCCTTTCGCGTCAGCAGGATTTGCGTCGGCGCCGGTACGTCGTGGATCGCGGCATCGGCGACGGCCGGCACGCGCTGCGGCGGCGGCAGCCCCGGCAGCGGCCGCAACTCCGCGACCGTCTGGTGGGCGTAGGTCATGACATTGTGCCAGATCAGCGCCGGGATGGTGCCGCCCGTCATGCGTTTGGTCGGTGTGTAGTCGTCGTTGCCCATCCAGACCGCGCCGCTGAAATTGCCCGTGTAACCGGCGAACCAGGCGTCGCGATAGCCGTTGGTCGTGCCGGTCTTGCCGGCGACCTGGATGCCGTCGAGCTGCGCCCTTCGGCCGGTGCCGTTCATGACGACCGAATTCATCATGCCGATCATTTCAAGCGCGACCTTCGGCGAGATCACCTGTTCCGGCCGCTTGCCGTCGCGGTCGAAGCGCCACACCAATTCGCCGGCGCCGGTACGCACTTCCAGCGCGGCATGCGGTGCCACGGCCCTGCCCAGGTTGGGGAACGTCGCGTAGGCGACGGCGTGCTCGAGCACGTTCACCTCGTCGGCGCCGATCGGCAGCGACGGCGTGTCGGGCAGCGGCGTATAGATGCCGAAATTGCGCGCGGTCTGGATGATCTTGGCGCGGCCGAGCTTCGGGTTGCCGTCGCCGAGCGCGATCGACAGCTTGACCGGGATGATGTTGACCGAGTTCGTGATCGCCTGGGTCAATGTCATCGAGCCGGAATAGCCGCCCGAATAATTGTGCGGACACCAGTTGCCGATGCAGACCGGGGAATCGACGACGATCGACTGCGGCGTGAAGCCGTTCGCCAGCGCCGTGGCATAGACGTACGGCTTGAACGACGAGCCAGGCTGGCGCAGCGCGTCGACGGCGCGATTGAACTGGCTTCCGCCATAGTCGCGCCCGCCGACCAGCGCGCGGACTGCGCCGTCGAGATCGGCGATGACCAAGGCAGTCTGGCTGGCGCCGTAGTCGTGGCCGTATTGGCGCAACGCGGATTCGACCTCCCGTTCGGCGAAGCGCTGCAGATTAGGATCGATCGCTGTGCGCACGATAAAGTAGCTCTCGGTGACCGATTTCGGGAACGTATCGACGAGCTTGCGCATCTCGTCGAAGGCCCAGTCGAGATAGTAATTCGGCGCGTCCTCCCGCCGGCGGTCGATCGGCGTCGCCGGATTCCGGCGGGCGCCATAGACTTGGCCTTCGGTCATGAAGCCGGATTCGACCAGATTATCGAGCACGACGTTGGCGCGGGCGCGTGCCGCCGGCAGATTGACGAGCGGCGAGAACTTGCTCGGCGCCTTGAACAGGCCGGCGAGCATCGCGGCCTCCGGCAAGGTCACGTCGCGCACCGATTTGCCGAAATAGTACTGCGCCGCGCCGGCCACGCCGAAAGTGCCGCCGCCGAGATAGGCGCGATCAAGGTACAGCCGCAGGATGTCGTTCTTCGCCAGATGGGTTTCCAGCCAAAGCGCGAGGAAGGCCTCCTTGACCTTGCGCTCGATGGTGCGCTCGTTCGACAGGAAAAGGTTCTTGGCGAGCTGCTGGGTGATGGTCGAGCCGCCCTGCACGACGCCGCCGGCCCGGGCGTTGGTCACCAGCGCGCGGGCCGTGCCGAGGATGTCGATGCCGAAATGATCGTAGAAACGGCGGTCCTCGGTCGCCAGCGTCGCCTTGATGAGATGGTCGGGCATCTCCTCGAGCGTCACCGAGTCGTTGTGCTTGATGCCCCGGTTGCCGATCTCGTTGCCGTAACGGTCGAGAAAGGTGACCGCGAGCTCGGATTTCTTCAGCCAGTCGTCGTCCGAGGTATCGCGGAAGGCCGGGATGGCGAGCGCCAGCATGAGCAACAGGCCGCCGGTGCCGAGCGTCGCGGCTTCCGACAGCGGCTCGACGATGAGCCAACGCCGCCAGCCGGCAACATGGAAGCCGTCCATGATGGCGGTGAACCGCTCATACAGCTCGCGCGTCCATTTCCCGCTTCGGTAGACCGAGAAATCGATCCGGGCATCGAGATCGAGCAGCAGCCGCTTGAGCTTGATCCGCCAGTTGGGTCCTGGATCGGGGAATAATTCGGTCACGCCTCAAACACTCCCGGGGACGGTTCGCGTCCGTCCTTGGTTCTTTTCCATGCGGAGATTTAGCCGAGCAGGGGGTTTCGGCCAATGTGGTGTCGGCGACAGTGTGAATGGAATTTGGGGGCAAATTGGGCGTAAACCGCTCCCAAGCGAATCTTGGCGCGGCCGGAACACGGATGAAGACGGATAAGAAATTGGATGAGGTCCCATTCTGGCGGCGTAAGTCGTTGGACGAAATGACGAATTCGGAATGGGAGAGCCTTTGTGACGGCTGCGGCCGGTGCTGTCTTAACAAACTGGAAGAAGAAGGCACCGACCGCACATACTACACCAATGTCGGCTGCCGCCTCCTTAACGCCAAAACCTGCCGCTGCCGCGACTATCCGAATCGGCTCGAACAGGTGGACGACTGCGTCCAGCTTACGCCGGAAAGCCTTAAAACCATTACTTGGCTACCACCCTCCTGCGCCTACGTGCTGCTGGGCGAAGGCAAGGACCTTTACTGGTGGCATCCGCTCGTTTCCGGCGATCCGGAGACGGTGCACGCGGCCGGCGTTTCTGTGCGTTCGCATCTTCTCGCCAGCGAAAAGAACGTGCCCGACGAAGATCTCGAACACCATATCGTGAGCTGGCCATTGAAGCTGCCGAAGCGGGCGCGGCGGTTCCAAGAGTAAATGCCAAAGAGTAGCGGCGACGAAGAAGACCGCGACAGTCCTTGATCAATCCAGAGGTAAAGATGTCCCCATTTGTGCGCGTGGCGTCGATATTCCTGTGCGTGGGCGTGTTTCTGTTTTTCTCGCTCCCGAGTTCAACAAAGGCCGCTATCGAAGCATTCCCGAATGGTTTTCGGACCGAGGAGGTAAAGGCGGGGGACGCCGTCATCCACGTACGCGTTGGCGGTCATGGCCCCGCGATCGTGATGCTGCACGGCTTCGGCGACAACGGCGACATGTGGGCGCCGCTCGCCGCCGAAATGGCAAAGGATCACACGGTCGTCGTGCCGGACCTGCGCGGCATGGGCCTTTCGTCGCATCCCGCCGGCGGTTACGACAAAAAGACGCAAGCGGGCGACGTCGCCGCGGTGCTCGACAAGCTTGGCATCCAGCGCGCCGATCTTGTGACCCACGACATCGGCAATATGGTCGGCTACGCCTTCGCGGCGCAGTTTCCGGATCGAGTCACGCGTTGGGTCGCGATGGACGCGCCCCTGCCGGGCATCGGCAATTGGGACAAGATCGTTCTGAGCCCGCTGCTGTGGCATTTCAATTTCCGCGGGCCTGACGTCGAACGCCTGGTGCAGGGCCGCGAACGCATTTATCTGGACCGGTTCTGGGACGAATTGTCCGCCGATCCGAAGGCGATCGATGAGGCGACACGCCAGCATTATGCGGCGATCTACGCCCGGCCCGGCGCAATGCATTCGGCGTTTGAACAATTCGCCGCGTTTTCTCGCGACGCCGCGGACAACAAGGGTTTCGTCGCCAACGGCAAGCTCACGATGCCGGTGCTCGCCATCGGCGCGGAAAAATCCTTCGGCACGGCGATGGCCGATGAAGTTCGTTTCGTTGCCGCGGACGTCACGGGCGTGGTCGTTCCGAATTCCGGCCACTGGCTGATGGAAGAACAGCCTGCCGCTACGGTCGCCGCCATTGCCGAATTTTTGCGGCGCCCGCCGCGGGCAGGCGAACCCCAACTTCGATTGTCCCCGGCCGAGGTGGCCGGCATCGCGCATGGTTCAACCGGCGCCGGAACGTCCGGGCTGCAAAGCATCGAGACGACCGTCCTGCTTGGCGATCCGGCAAAGCCCGGCGTCTACACGATCTCGCTGCACATTCCGCCGCACACGGTGATCCAGGCGCACACCCATCGCGACGACCGCGTGGCGACCGTCATGTCGGGAACCTGGTATTTCGGCTACGGAGCCCGCCACGACCCGTCGGCACTCAAACCGCTGCCGGCGGGCAGTTTCTACACCGAGCCGGCCGGCGAACCCCATTTCGCCGAGACCAGGGACGAAGCGGTCACGGTCTACATAACCGGCAACGGGCCGAGCGATACGAATTACGTCGAGGCCGCGCCAAAATCCTCTGAAAAGTAGGTCTGCGCCGGCCCAACCGGGCGACGGCAGCGGACGCGGGGAGCCACAGCCCTGCCCTGCGGACGCGGCGGTTGCATTCGGCGGCGTCTGGAGCGAAGGGAATGCCGCGCCGAGGGACCTTTTAGGTCCCAGCCGGCACCGGATTTACCACGCAACAGAACGTGCGACATGACAGGGGACATGCCTCGGGAGATTACCCCCGACGACGCTCATAGCATCGCCCCCGACATCGCGGGCGACGCCGGGCTTTCTGTGCTTGCCGGCGACGGAGCGGCGGAGGCCTCGCTCGCCTCGACGGCGTTCGCCCGGGGCCCGAACGACGCCGCGGTGCTGCCGCCGCTCGATCACGCCGCCGTCCGCACGATCATCGCCGGCATCATGCTGGCGATGTTCCTCTCCGCGCTGGAGCAGACCATCGTCGCCCCGGCCTTGCCGGCGATCGGCAGAAGCCTTTCCAATCTCGACGACCTTTCCTGGATCGTGACCGCTTATCTGATCGCGGCGACTGCGGTGACGCCGCTGTTTGGCAAACTCAGCGACATTCACGGCCGCCGCACCATCATGCTGCTGTCGATCGGCATCTTTATCGTCGGTTCACTGGCCTGTGCGCTGGCGTCGAATATCTGGGTCCTGGTCTTCGGCCGTATCCTGCAGGGGATCGGCGGCGGCGGACTGCTCCCGATCGCACAAACCATCATCGCCGACCTTCTGACGCCCCGCGAACGGCCGATCGCGCAGAGCTACACGTCCGTGGTGTTCATGAGCGCCAGCGTTCTTGGTCCTGTGCTCGGCGGATTGCTCACCGATTACCTGCACTGGTCGTTCATTTTCTGGATCAATCTGCCGCTCGGCGCCATCGCGCTGGTGATGACGGCGCGTGCGCTGCGCCGGTTGCCGAGGCACGACCGTCCGCACCAGCTTGATATTCCGGGCGTGACGCTGATGGTGGCGGCGTCGGTGGCCTTGTTGCTGGCGCTCGATTGGGGCGGCACGCATTACCGGTGGCTGTCCTGGCAGATCGTCTCTCTTCTCGCCGGCGCCGTGGTGCTGTGGGCGCTGTTCGCGGGACGGCTTCTCACCGCGCGCGAGCCGTTAATTCCGCTGGCCATCCTGCGCGGCCGGACCACCAGCGCGATCACCGTCGCGGCGTTTTTCAGCATCGGCACCATCATCGGCGTGACGATCTTCACTCCGCTTTACTGCCAGATGGTGTTAGGCGCCTCGGCGAGTTCTTCCGGCTTCGCGTTGATCGCGTTCATGGCCGGTGCGGTAGTCGGCTCCATGGTCACGGGGCGGCTGATGGCTCGGTTGACCCACTATATGCGCCCTCCGATCATCGGGCTCGCCGTCGCGGTCGTTACCTTCATTGTGCTTGCGGCCGAAACAAAATCGCTGTCGCTCGTTGAATTCACCTTGCTGATCGGCGTGCTGGGTTTGTCGATCGGTCCGATGTATCAGACCAGCACCATCGTCACCCAGAATGCCGTGAAGCCGCATCAACTCGGCACGGCGACGGGGTCGCTGAATTTCTTCCGGCTGCTGGGCGGTGCGGTCATCGTCGCGGTGTTCGGCGCCATCGTGCTGGGCAGCACGGGCGGCGGCAGCGCGGTCATCACGCTGGAAAAGCTGGCGGCCGGTCACGCCGACTTCGCGCCCGGGTTTCGTTTGGTCTTCATCGCCGGCGCCATCTTTCTCGCCATTGCGCTCGGCGCCTTGCTTCTGGTCGAGGAACGGCCGCTGCACGGTCCGGTGCGCCTGACCGACCCTGCGGCGGAATAGCGCGACCGCGCCTGCGGACGCGGCTTCAGGCCGCCCTGAAACCGCCGTTCAGGTGATGTTCACTGGCAAACGCCTAGGAAATGGCGCATGGGTCCCGTCGAACGTGCGTCCGCTGCTGCGTTGCTCATGCTAGCCGTTGCACTCGCCCCGGCCCGTGCCGAGGAGCCCGTTCGCACTGCACATGCAGGCATCGATCTTGCCGGGCGCGGCTGCGTCAATCAGAAGGAGCGCCGGGCGCTGGTGGAAAGCGGCACCGTGATGCGGCTTGCAGCCGCGGTGCAAGCGGTACGCAGCCACCTGCCGGGGACCCTGATCCGCGCGCGGCTTTGCCGGCGTAGTGACGGGTTCGCCTATGTGCTGACAGTGTTGAGCCACGATGGCAAAGTGACGCGCGTCGTCGTCGATGCGGTCAAGGGCACGCTGGTCGGCGAGCGCTGAGCGGAGCTGATTTTTGCGCCTTCTCGTTGTTGAGGACGATCCCGATCTCAATCGGCAGCTGGCAACCGCGCTGACGGACGCCGGTTATGTGGTCGATCGCGCGTTCGACGGCGAGGAGGGCCATTACCTCGGCGAGAGCGAACCCTACGACGCCGTCATCCTCGATATCGGCTTGCCGAAGATGGACGGCATCTCGGTGCTGGAATCGTGGCGGCGCGCCGGCCGCGCCATGCCGGTTCTCATCCTCACGGCGCGCGATCGCTGGAGCGACAAGGTGCAGGGCTTCGACGCCGGCGCTGACGATTACGTTGCCAAGCCTTTCCACCTCGAGGAAGTGCTGGCGCGGGTGCGCGCGCTGTTGCGCCGGTCAGCCGGTCACGCCAAGAGCGAATTCACCTGCGGGCCGGTGCGTCTCGATACCCGTACCGGACGCGTGGCGGTCGAGGGCAATCCGATCAAACTGACCTCGCACGAATACCGGCTGCTCTCCTATCTGATGCATCATACCGGCCGCGTGGTGTCGCGCACCGAACTGGTGGAGCATCTTTACGACCAGGATTTCGACCGCGACTCCAACACCATCGAAGTGTTTGTCGGGCGCATCCGGAAAAAACTCGGGGTCGATGTGATCCAGACGGTGCGCGGTCTGGGCTATCTGCTCACGCCGCCCGATGCGCGCTAATTCGCTCGCGTTCCGCCTGTTTCTCTGGGCGACCGGACTGACCGTCGTCGTCCTGATCGTCACCGGCTTCGCGCTGTCTTCGCTCTATCGCCACGCCGTCGAACGCGCCTTCGACCGCCGGCTCGACGTCTATCTGCGCACGCTGGTCGCCGACGTCGCTTCGCCGGACGAAGGGGCCGAAAAATTTCCGCAGACGATCGGCGAGCCGCTGTTCGAACTGCCGCTGTCGGGCTGGTACTGGCAGGTCACGCGTCTCGATACGCCAAAGCCGGAGCTGCATTCCTCGCGCTCGCTGTGGGATTCGAACTTGCCGCGGGTGACCGGCACCGAAGACGCATCCGCCGGCGGTTACCGCAAGGGCTATGCGCACGGCCCGGAGGACGTGCGGCTGCGTCTCGTCGAACGCAATGTCGATCTCGCCGACGAGGGCCGTTATCTGATCCAGGTGGCGGGCGACGCTTCCGAGATCGACGAGGAGATGCTGAGCTTCGACCGCACCATCGGCGCGATATTCGCGGCGCTTGCGGGCGCACTGCTGCTGACCACGGCGTCGCAGGTCCGCTTCGGCCTGTCGCCGCTGAAGAGAATTTCCGAGAGCCTCGCCGCCATCCGTTCCGGCCGCGCGGAGCGGCTGGAGGGCGAATTTCCGGTGGAGATCGCGCCGCTTGCGCGCGAGACCAATGCGCTGATCGACGCCAACCGCGAGATCGTGGAGCGGGCGCGCACCCACGTCGGCAATCTTGCCCATGCGCTCAAGACGCCTTTGTCGGTCATCGTCAACGAGGCGGGAGCGAGGCCGGGCGACCCGCTGTCGCAGAAAGTGCTCGAGCAGGCCGACATCATGCGCGACCAGGTCGAGCGGCAGCTCGAGCGCGCGCGGATTGCGGCGCGCTCGACCGTCGTCGGCACCCTGATCGACGTTCCTCCCGTCGTGACGGCGCTGGCGCGCACCATGGAGAAGCTGCATCGCGAGCGCGACATCGCCATCGCCATCGATGTGCCGGAACACGCGCGCTTCCGCGGCGAAGAGCAGGACCTCGAAGAGATGATCGGCAACCTCGTCGATAATGCGTGCAAATGGGCGCAGGCGAGGGTCGCGATCGAGGTGCTGGCCGATGCGCCGGCCGGCGAGAACAAGCCGCGCGTACGCGTCATCGTGGACGACGACGGCCCGGGCCTTTCGCCCGCCGAGCGCGAACGGGTTGCCTTGCGGGGCCAGCGGCTCGACGAAACCAAGCCGGGCTCCGGCCTCGGCCTGTCCATCGTTGTCGAACTCGCCAACCTGTATGGCGGCGTGCTGACCCTCGGCACGGCGCCGATCGGGGGCCTGCGGGCAGAACTCGCGCTGCCTGCGGGTTAACGGGCCAGGGCGTGCAGCGGCGGTCGGGGAAAAACCGGCTCCGATCGCCCCGATAGGCCCTGATGTCGCTGAATTCCCGGGGTTTTGCGTAACGCCTTCTTAAGCGCCCGGCGACTAGAAGTAATGTCGATGCCTTCCTGGCAAGGGTGATGGCCCTCATGGCGAGCGACGGACAATCCGTCGAACGGTTACGCGACTATCTCCGGACGCTTCGGCCGGAGGCTCGCGCCATGCTTGTCGCGGAGCTTGAACGCGGCTTGCTGCTCGGCGACGAATCGGCCGGCAGCGAATTCGTTCTTCAGGAATTGCGCCGCGCCATCCGCGCCGATGGGCAGCCGGTGACCCGCATCGGCGACACCGCCCGCCTTTTCTTCGCGCCGCTCGAACCGTTCCTGATCGACGACATCGCCGACCACAAGCGCATCGGCCGTATTGCGCGCGTATCACTCGATCCGATCTGGGAATGGATCGGTCGCGATCTGATGCCCGCGGAGGTGAAGGCGCTGAGCGAGGACATCAACCGCGCCTTGCTCGACGCCGACCGGACCAAGACCGAACAGTTGACCCGCGCGCTCCATGATCGGGCGCTCCTGCGCATCAAGGAAGCTGTGGCTGCGGTCAGCGGCGATGAAAGGACACGCCGCCGTCTGGCCGTGCAGGTCGGCACGCCCCGTGCGCTCGATGACCTTTCGGCGCTGGCCGGCATCCTCGGCTGCCGCGACGTGCTGTCGGATCTGGCGCGGCGGCTGCCGCAGAATCTGCGCACCTTCGAGCGCGAGCAGATCGATCCGGTCAAGGCGCTTCTCGACGCCGCGACGACGCAGAAAATGCCGGGGTCCGCTTCGACCGGCAAGGCTGACGTTTTTCTTTACGGCCTCATCCTGGTCATGAGCCGGCTGGCGTCGCCGTGGCAGCTCATTCGCATCTCCGCCCGCGCGGCGGAAAGTGATGCCGCCGCCCGGATTGCCGAAACGCCCTATGCGGTCGCCGTCACCATCGTCATCGGCGAAGTCGAATGCATGGTCAACGATCTGCGCACCGAACTAAAAGCGCACCGACCGGTGACGTCGCTGCTCAAGAGCATTCACGACGCGGCGCGCGGACTGCGCAGCGAGATCGATCTGTCCGGCGACTCGCCGTGGAGCCGTCAGCTCACTGCCATCCGCACCGAAGTTTCCAACGTGCTGCGAGCGGAAATCGAATCCGCGCCCGGCCGCGTCCGGCGGCTGCTGCGGCCCCGGCCGATCAAGGAAATCCCCGCGGGCTCGACACTCGACGCCATGGATGTCGGCGAAGCCGAGTTGCTGGTCGAGTTCGTCGGCGCCTGCCGGACCTACGCCAACGAGCTTGCGGTCAATGAAGCGACGGTCCGCAGTTATTCCGAGCTGCAGCATTATCTCGAAAGCGGAACCAAGGTGCTGCTGGATACGCTTCGCCATGCCGGTGACGCTGACCGGCCATTCCGGCAATCGCAGATGGACGCGGCGATCCGCTTCTGCCGGGTCGTATTCGGCGCCGATTATGCGGGTCTGTTGGCCAAGGCGGCCGAAATTGCGGTGCAGACCGCGGCGGCCGAGCGCAAGTCGGCCCGCGCCTAGCGGATGATGCCTGTAAACCGCCGCCCAACGCGCCCAATTGCCGCGCCGGTGTTCCCATTGCCGCCGCATTGACGCCGTGGTGATGTAACGGCTGGGCGCGACGGCGCGCCGCTTCGCTGCGGCTTCCCCCGACCCGCGGTTTTTGAAATAGCACCATGGTCTTGTGGATCATTTTTGCAGTGATGACCGCCGTGGCGATTCTCGCCGTGTTGCTGCCGCTTGGGCGCCCCAGGGGGCCGGCAGGCGGCGGCAGCGACATCGTCGTTTACAAGGATCAGTTGCAGGAGATCGACCGCGATCGTGCCTCCGGGCTGATCGGTGACGCGGAGGCCGAGGCTGCGCGCCTCGAGGTGTCGCGCCGGCTGCTGTCGGCGGCTGCGGCGACCAGGTCGGCGCCGACGACGCCTGACGCGCCGCTGCATCCGCGCCGGCGTGGCTGGGCGGCCATCGCGGCTTTGGTGATCCTGCCGCTCGGGCCGCTCGGCCTCTATGTCGCGCTCGGCTCGCCGAACCTTCCGGGGGAACCTGCCTTCGCCCGCGTCCGCACCCCGCAGGGCAACGAATTGATCGCCGCGCTCGTCGGTAAGGTCGAAACGCATCTGGCGCAGAATCCAAGCGACGGATCAGGCTGGGAAGTGCTGGCCCCGGTCTACATGCGGCTTGGCCGCTTCGACGATGCGGTCGAAGCGCGAAAGAAAGCGCTGAAGCTCAACGGCGAGAGTGCGATGCGCGAAGCCGATCTCGGCGAGGCCGAGACCGCCGCCGCGAATGGCGTGGTGACGGTCGAGGCGAAGGAGGCATTCGAACGCGCTGTCTCCGACGATCCGCACGAGCCGAAGGCCCGCTACTTTCTCGGGCTTGCCGCCGAGCAGGACGGCAAGATCGAAGACGCCGCCGCCATGTGGCGAGCGTTGCTGGCCGATGCGCCGGCCGGCGCGCAGTGGATTGGCTTCGTGCGTCAGGCGCTGGCGAGGACGGCCGGAGCGCAGGTGGCCGCCGTCGGTCCGACCGCCGGCGCTGCCGCCAGTCCGAGCCCCAGCGCTGCCGCTAGTCCAAGCCCCACCGCTGCACCTGGACCAACCCCCGGCGATATCGCCGCGGCTGCCGATCTGAGCGGAGACCAGCGCCGCGATATGGTCCGCGGCATGGTCGCGCGGCTTGCCGACCGGCTGCACAGCAACGGCGCCGATGTGGAGGGCTGGCTCCGCCTTGTGCGGTCCTATGTCGTGCTCGGCGAACGCGACAAGGCCAAGGAAGCCGCCGCCGACGCGAGGCGCGCGCTCGACGGCCATCCCGACGACGCCAAACGCATCGACGATCTGATAAAAGAACTCGGCCTCGAAGGCTGACGAGGGATCACGCCGGTGAATAAGACTGTCATGACCCGCAAGCGGCGACGCCTGGTTCTGATCGGCGGCGGGCTCGGCGTGCTCGCGATCGCGGTTGCGCTCATGCTCAACGCGTTTCGCGATTCGATCGTGTTCTTTAATTCACCGACCGATGTGGCCGAGAAGCATATCGCGTCGGGCACCCGCATCCGGCTTGGCGGATTGGTGAAGCCAGGAAGTCTGGTGCGCGGCGACAATCTGAAAGTCCGCTTCGACGTGACCGACGGCGGCCGCGATATCTCCGTCGCGTATCAGGGCGTGCTGCCCGATCTGTTTCGCGAAGGGCAGGGCGTCGTCGCCGAAGGCGCGCTCGACGGTTCTGGCCTGTTCAATGCCGATACGATCCTCGCCAAGCACGACGAGACCTATATGCCGAAGGAAGTCGCCGATGCCCTGAAGAAGTCGGGGCATTGGAAGGACGATTATACGCAGCGGATGGCGAAGCCGGTCGCGGGAGCGGGAAAGTGATCGCCGAAATCGGCCACTATGCGTTGATGCTGGCGCTCGGACTGGCGGTGATCCAGGGCGTGATGCCGGTCGTCGGCACCCGCACCGGGGACGTCGCGCTCACCAGCATCGCGGCGCCTGCGGCGTTGGCGCAGTTCGCCTTCGTCGCGCTGTCGTTCGGTGCGCTCGCCGCCGCTTATGCCACCTCCGATTTCTCGGTGCTCAACGTCTACGAGAATTCGAATTCGACCATGCCGCTGCTGTACCGGCTGACCAGCGTCTGGGGGAATCACGAAGGCTCCATGATGCTGTGGATCCTGATCCTCGCGTTCTTCGGCGCGCTGGTGGCCGCTTTCGGCAACAACCTGCCGGTAAACCTCAAGGCCAACGCGCTCGCCGTGCAGGCGTGGATCGCCGCGGCCTTTCAGCTTTTCATTCTCGCGACTTCAAATCCGTTTTTGCGTATCGCGGATGCGCCGTTTGAGGGCCGGGACCTCAATCCGATCCTGCAGGACCCCGGCCTCGCGTTTCATCCGCCGTTTCTCTATCTCGGCTATGTCGGGTTCTCGATCGCCTTCTCGTTTGCCATCGCTGCGTTGCTCGAGGGCCGTATCGACGCCGCTTGGGCGCGCTGGGTGCGGCCGTGGATCCTCGGCGCCTGGATGTGCCTGACGCTTGGAATCGCCGGCGGCTCGTATTGGGCCTATTACGAACTCGGGTGGGGCGGTTACTGGTTCTGGGACCCGGTCGAGAACGCCTCGCTGATGCCGTGGCTCGCCGGCACGGCGTTGTTGCATTCCGCCGTGGTGATGGAAAAGCGCGGCGCGCTCAAGGTCTGGACCATTCTTCTCGCGATCGTTGCGTTCTCGCTGTCGCTGCTCGGCACCTTCCTGGTGCGCTCGGGCGTGCTGACGTCGGTCCACACCTTCGCCACCGATCCGCGGCGCGGCATTTTCATCCTCGGCATACTGGTCGTATTCATCGGCGGTGCGCTCGCTCTGTTTGCATGGCGGGCGCCGCTTCTGAAACAGGGCGGGCTGTTTGCGCCGATATCGCGCGAGGGTGCGCTCGTCCTCAACAACCTGTTTCTCACCTGCGCCTGCGCGACGGTTTTTGTCGGCACGCTCTATCCGCTGGCGCTTGAAGCGCTGACCGGCGCCAAGATTTCGGTTGGGGCGCCGTTCTTCAACGCGACGTTCGGGCCGCTGTTCGTGCCGCTGCTGTTCGCCATGCCGTTCGGGCCTCTGCTGGCGTGGAAGCGCGGCGATCTTCTCGGCGCCGCGCAGCGTCTCGTCGCGGCGGCGATTGTCGCGGCGATTGCGATTGCGGCCGCTTTCGCATTCCAGCATGGCGGCCCGGTGCTGGCGCCGTTCGGCATCGGACTGGCGATCTTTGTCATGGTCGGCGCGCTGGTCGATATCGCCGAGCGTACGATGATCCTGCGGGTGCCGCTGGGCGCGGCGCTGCGGCGGGCGGTGGGTCTGCCGCGTTCGGCCTGGGGTACCGGCGTCGCGCATTTCGGCATCGGCGTGACGCTCTTTGGCATCGTCGCCGTCACCGCGTGGGGTTCCGAGCGCATTGCGTCGGTGCGGCCTGGCGAAATGATCGATATCGCGCACTACCGGCTTTCGCTGGACGGCATCTTCAATCGGCCCGGCCCGAACTATCGCGACGTCGTCGCCAGGTTCACCGTGCGGCGTACCAACGGCGACCTGCTCGGCATCATGGAACCGAGCCGGCGCACTTTCCCGTCGCGCAACATGGCGACCACCGAAGCGGCGCTGATGCGGCGCGGCGTGAGCCAGATCTATCTTTCGCTCGGCGATCCGGCCGCCGACGGCAGCGTTCCGGTGCGGCTCTATTTCAAGCCGCAGGTGCTCCTGATCTGGATCGGTGCGTTGATCATGTTCGTCGGTGGCGGCCTCTCGCTTTCCGACCGGCGACTGCGCATCGGCGCGCCGCGGCCGGCGAAAACGTCGGCCGCCTTGCAGCCGGCGGAGTGAACGCGGTGGGCGTTGTTCATCCGCGACGGCGGCAGGCGTCCTTCATCGTCGGGCTCTGTTTGCTCCTGTTGAGCGCATCGCGACTTCTTGCTGTCGAACCGAGCGAGATGCTTGCCGATCCTTCCCTCGAAGCACGGGCGAGGGCCGTGTCCAAGGAATTGCGCTGCATGGTGTGTCAGAATCAGTCGATCGACGATTCCGACGCACCGCTCGCCCACGATCTGCGCGTGCTCGTGCGCGAGCGTTTGAAGGCGGGCGACAGCGACGCGCAGGTCATGAATTTTCTCGTCGCCCGATACGGCGAGTTTGTCCTGCTGCGGCCGCCGTTCGCCTGGCACACCGCGGCGTTGTGGGGTCTGCCGCCAGCGGCCCTGCTCGTTGGCCTTGCGGCGATTGTGCTCGTGGTGCGGCGGCGGCGTGGCGCACCGGTGGCTGAGGTCGCCAATCTGAGCGCTGCGGAAGAAGACAAGCTGTCGGAACTGCTACGCGACTGAATTTGCTCGCTTTGCTCCGCTGGGCACGAGCGCCTCTTTCCACATTACGAAGTTTTAATCCTGCCGACAGAGCGCCGTAAGGCGGCCTGTCCCAAATTCGTTCGCAGATAAGGGGGCCTCCCCACCGGCCACCTTCCGTCACGAGACGGGCAACGATTTGGAGAAGGTAATGAACGAATTCACTCAACCCTCCCGCCGCGTTCTTTCCGCGCGGCGATTCGGGCTTCTGGCGACAACGATTGCCGGTCTCGGCGCGGCCGCGTTCTTCGTCGCGCCCAGCCTGACACCGAATACGGCGTTCCTCGCGGCTCCTGCGCATGCGCAGAGCGCGTCGGTGCAGCATCCCGTTGGCTTTGCCGACATCGTCGCCAAGGTCAAACCCGCGGTCATCTCGGTTCGCGTGAAGATCGACCGGCCGACCACGGCTTCGCCGAGCAGCGACGAGAATCCGTTTCCTCCCGGTTCGCCGATGGATCGCTTCTTCAAGCGGTTCGGCGCGCCCAATGGTGAGAACGGCGGCCACGGCGGCCACGAAATGGTCACCGGCCAGGGCTCCGGCTTCTTCATCACCGCCGACGGCTATGCCGTGACCAACAATCACGTCGTGCAGAATGCCGAGAACGTGCAGGTCACGACTGACGACGGCAAGACCTATTCCGCCAAGGTCATCGGCACCGATCCGCGCACCGATCTCGCGCTGATCAAGGTCGACGGCAAGGACTTCCCGTTCGTGAAGCTGGCCGACACCGCGCCGCGCGTCGGCGACTGGGTGCTCGCGGTCGGCAATCCGTTCGGACTTGGCGGCACCGTGACCGCCGGCATCGTCTCCGCCCGCGGCCGCGATATCGGCGCCGGTCCGTATGACGACTTCATCCAGATCGACGCGCCGGTCAACAAGGGCAATTCCGGCGGCCCGAGCTTCGACGTCGACGGCAATGTCATCGGCGTCAACACCGCGATCTTCTCGCCGTCCGGCGGGTCGGTCGGCATCGCCTTCGACATTCCGGCGGACACGGTGAAGAGCGTTGTCGCGCAGTTGCGCGAGAAGGGCAGCGTCACCCGCGGATGGATCGGCGTGCAGATTCAGCCGGTGACGGCGGATATCGCCGAGGGCCTCGGCCTGCAAAAGGCGGCCGGTGCGCTCGTCTCCGAGCCGCAGCCGAATAGCCCTGCAGCCAAAGCTGGCATCGAAAGCGGCGACGTCATCACCGCCGTTGATGGCAACGCCATCGCCGACGCTCGCGAGCTCGCTCGCCGCATCGGCATGATGGCGCCGGGCACTTCGGTCAAGCTGAACGTGGTGCATCAGGGCCAGGAGAAGACGCTGACGCTGACGCTCGGCACGCTGCCGAACGAGAAGGCGGCTTCGAATCAGGACAGCAAGCAGGCCACGCCTGATGCCGACCTGCCGAAGCTCGGACTGACGCTTGCGCCGAGCAAGGATGGCGCCGCGACTGCCGGCGTGGTCGTCACCGCGGTCGACCCGAGTGGTGTCGCTGCCGATCACGGCTTCCAGGTCGGCGACGTCATTCTCGACGTCGGCGGCAAGACGGTCGCCAATCCGTCCGACGTGCGCAAGCAACTCGCCGACGCCCGCAAGGACGGCAAGCACGCGCTGCTGTTTCGGGTGAAGTCGGGCCAGGGCACGCGCTTCGTCGCCCTGCCGCTCGGCAACGCCTGAGGCACGGATCCCGACCATCGGTTAGCGGAAAGGATCACGCGCCAACCAAAACGAAGAGCTCCGGTTCCGATCGATTGGAACCGGCCGGCTCGAGAGTAATGGGGCGAACCGCCGGCATCCGTCGCCCCCGTCGGCGGACGTACCCTGGGGGACGGGCCGTAAGGCCCGTCCCCTCTAATACCGAATACCAACTCTGCGTCCCGGCACCCGTCGCCCCCGCCGGACTGGAGTGGGTCGAGGGGGTGGTGGGCTAGCCCGCCGCCCCCTCAGTTTTTATGCGATCTTGCCGTAGGAGGAGTCGTGCGCAACGATGTCACCAGTCGGGAGGCCCACCAGCCGGGTCGTTCGGCCGTTTTGTCAGCGCGGCAACTACCCATGCGCCTTCTCATTATCGAAGACGACCGCGACGCCGGGGACTATCTCGTGAAGGCTTTTCGCGAGGTAGGTCATATCGCCGACCGCGCCAGCGACGGCGAAGAAGGCCTGGCGCTTGCGCTCGACGGCCAATACGACGTTCTGATCGTCGATCGCATGCTGCCGAAGCTCGACGGACTATCGGTCATCGGCACATTGCGCGCCAAAGCGATCGAGACGCCGGTGCTCATCCTCTCGGCGCTCGGCCAGGTCGACGACCGCGTCAAGGGCCTGCGCTCCGGCGGCGACGACTACCTCGCCAAACCCTATTCGTTCGCCGAATTGCTCGCACGCGTCGAGGCGCTGGCGCGCCGGCGCGGCAGCCGCAGCGAGGAAACGCTGTACCGCGTTGCCGATCTCGAGCTCAACCGGCTCTCGCACCAGGTCAGCCGCGCCGGGCAGGAGCTGCAGCTTCAGCCGCGCGAGTTCCGCCTGCTCGAATATCTCATGCGCCATGCCGGCCAGGTCGTGACCCGCACGATGCTGCTGGAGAATGTCTGGGATTATCATTTCGATCCGCAGACCAACGTCATCGACGTGCACATTTCGCGGCTGCGATCCAAGATCGACAAGGGCTTCGCGCAACCGCTGCTGCACACCGTGCGCGGCGCCGGCTACATGATCCGCGACGACGCGCGGTAGCGCCTCGCAACGACGGCGCTCACGGCACGATCCGCCGTCACTTCGCCGGCGCGGCGCCGGAATCCGGCGTGGGCTCGCCGACGATGCCGCCCGCAAACAGCGCCTCTATCCTCTCGCCCGGAATTCCCCATGCGGCCAGCGCCGATCGCGTTCCTGCCCCGATCGCTTGCGGCGGCGTCGGGCGTGCGGGCGGCGTTCGGCTGAAACGCGGCGCGGCGTTCGGTTGCACCACGCCATCGATCTCGACGAACGTGCCGCGGGCGACGTTGTGGGGATGGCGTGGCGCTTCCTCCATCGTCAGCACCGGAGCGAAGCAGGCGTCGGTGCCTTCGAGCAGCGCGCACCAATCGTCCCGGCTTCGCGTCCTGAAAAGCGCTTCGAGCTTGCTGCGAAGCGCGGCGCCGTCATCGGTGGTGTAGGGCAGGCCAAGCCGTTCAAAAAGCACCTTGCGGAACTTCAATTCGATCGGCGCGATCGAAATGAAACGTCCGTCGGCGCACTCGTACACCTCGTAGATCGCCGATCCCGAATTCGATGAGATTGGAGCCGCGTTCGAGCGAATGCAGCCCCGCGGCATGCAAGCCGTAAAACATCGTCATCAGCGACGCGGCGCCTTCGGTCATGGCTGTGTCCACGACCTGTCCCTTTCCGGATCGCTGCGCCTCGAGCATGGCGCAGGCGATGCCGAAAGCGAGATAGAGGGCGCCGCCGCCAAAATCAGCCGCCAGGTTGAGCGGCGGCGTCGGCTTTGATCCCCTGCGGCCGATCGCGGCTAGCGCGCCTGTCAGCGCCAGATAGTTCAGATCGTGTCCGGCGGCTTGCGAAAGCGGACCGGTTTGTCCCCACCCGGTCATGCGGCCGTAAACCAGCCGGGGATTTCGCGCGAGCGCGATATCGGGGCCGAGGCCGAGGCGCTCCATGGTGCCGGGCCGGAAGCCTTCGATCAGTGCGTCGGCCTTGCCGATCAGTTCGAGGGCAAGCGCAATTCCGTCGGGCTTTTTCATATCGAGCGCGACCGACGGGCGGGATCGCGCCAGCAGGTCGAACCTAGTCGGCATGTCGATGCCGAGGTCGCTTCCTGCGAGCCGATCGAGGCGAATGACGCTGGCGCCGAGATCGGCAAACAGCATCGCCGCCATCGGTGCCGGACCGATGCCCGCGAACTCGACAATGCGAAAGCCTGCCAAAGGTCCGGTCATCGCAATCCAGATCGCCCCAAGGTGCTTCTGAATATGGTCGGAAAGGCCGAAACGCAATCTCGCCCGCTCGACCCGGCCGCTACCGGCAGTGTTGCATTTGCGAAGGCCGGACCGGGTCGGCCTGGGGTGTCCCGGTGCGGAACCTTACCTGTTTTTCATTGGCGTTCGGAAGGCTAGTCTGGCAAAGGCAAACAGGGAGCGTGCGGCCTCCTTTGCCGGGAAGCCGCATTTTGCCGCCGGGTTTTCGATCGCGGCGACAGCAATTTGGCGGCGCCTCTTGCGCTTCCAACGTGAGAGCATCTGAAACGTGACGGCGCTGGGAAAACTTCTGCGAACGACCGCGTTCCAGCTAACGCTAGTCTATCTTTTGGTCTTTGTCCTGTTTGCCGCGTCGCTGCTCGGCTATTTCGCCCTCAACACGCGCCGGCTTATCAACGAGCAGATCACGCGTACCGTCAACGGCGAGATCGGCCGTTTGCGCGAGCAATACCTGGAGGCCGGGATCAGGGGATTGGTCCTCGTCCTCGATATGCGGGCGCGGCGGCCGGGTTCGAGCCTTTATCTGCTGACGACGCCGAACGGCGAGGCGCTCGCCGGCAATGTCGGTTCGCTCGAGGCCGGCGCTCTCGATCATCCGGGCTGGCTCGAAATCTCCTACAAGCGCATCGAGGCGTCCGACGGCGTCGAACATCGCGCGCTGGTGCAGGTCGTGGAATTGCCCGGCGGCTTTCGCCTCCTGGTCGGCCGCGACCTGGAAGAGCGCGAGCGCGTCTATGCCATCATCGCCAATGCCGGACGCTGGTCGTTCGCGCTGGTCGTGGTGCTCGGGCTTGCCGGCGGTTTCTTTGTCAGCCGCCGTGCGCTCAAGCGTATCGATGCGATGACCGACACCGCGCACACCATCATGGCCGGCGATCTCAGCGGCCGGCTGCCGGTCGCCGGCACCGGCGACGAACTCGATCGGCTGGCCGAAAACGTCAACGCCATGCTCGAGCGCATCGAGGCGCTGATGCACGGCCTCAAGGAAGTCTCCGACAACATCGCCCACGACCTGAAAACGCCGCTGACGCGGCTGCGCAACCGCTGTGAGCAGGCGTTGCGCGGCGCCAAAGGCGAGACCGAGTATCGCGCGGCGCTCGAGACGACCATCGGCGAGTCCGACGAATTGATCCGCACCTTCGACGCGCTGCTGATGATCGCGCGCGCCGAATCCGGCCACGCGCGCGACAACATGGTCGAATTCGATGCGGTGAAGATCGCGCACGATGTCGGCGAGCTGTATGAGCCGCTGGCCGAGGAGAAGGGACTTTCGCTCACGGTTGACGCGCCGCTTGCGGCGCCGGTCCGCGGTAATCGCGAGCTGGTGAGCCAGGCGCTCGCCAACCTGATCGACAACGCCATCAAATACGCGGGGCCGGAGGCGAGCAAGGCCAACGGCACGCCGGCCGAGATCGTGGTCGGCGTGGGCACCGAAGGCGAGCGCATCATGCTGACGGTCGCGGACCGCGGCCCCGGCATTCCGGATGCCGATCGCGGCCGCGTGGTCGAACGGTTCGTGAGGCTGGAGCAGAGCCGCACGCTGCCGGGGTCGGGATTGGGGCTGAGCCTTGCCTCCGCCGTCGCGCGCCTGCACGGCGGCGAACTGAAATTTGAAGATAACCACCCGGGCTTGAGGAGCGTCATCGCTCTGCCGCGCGCCGGACCGGCGGGTGCGTGATGCGGCGCCCCGCGACCGGCAAGCGGCGGCCAAAACAAACTCCCGACGAAGCTGCCCTGGTCCTGCGACTGACCGGCGCGCTGCCGCGCCGATCGGCGCAGGGCCGTTCGCGCATCGATGAATGGCTTTCGGGCATCGCCCGTACCGCCTCCGGCAAGGCAATCGCCAAGCTGGTCGCCACTCATCCGCCGCTCGCCAACCTCCTTGGCGGGATTGCCGACGCGGCCCCGTACTTATGGGAACTTATTTGCGCGGACCCGGCGCGCCTGCTTCGCTTCCTGAGCGGCGACGTCGAAAAGGAATTTGCCGCGCTGATCGCCACGGCCGAGCGGGGCGCGGCGGCGGCAAAGGGGTCCGCGGCCCTGATGCGCGCCCTCCGCAGGATGAAGGCCGATGCGGCGCTGCTGATCGCGCTCGCCGATATCGGCGGCGTGTGGCCGGTTGCTCGCGTCACCGCGGCGCTCACCGACGTTGCCGGCGCCACGCTGGGCCTGGCCGTTCGCCATCTGCTTCGCGAAGCCGCGGCCCGCGGCAAGCTCATCCCGGCCGATCCGCGGAATCCCGAGGCGGGGTCCGGCTATGTCGTGCTCGCCATGGGCAAGATGGGCGGCTACGAGCTGAATTATTCCAGCGACATCGACCTCATGGTCTTTTTCGATCCTGCCGCTCCGGCGCTGGCGCCCGACGTCGAGGCCGGATCGTTTTACGTCCGCCTCACCCGCGACCTGGTGAAGCTCATGCAGGAACGCACGGAGGACGGCTACGTGTTCCGCGTCGATCTACGGCTGCGGCCCGATCCGTCCTCGACCCAGATCGCGATCTCGACCGAAGCCGCGCTCGATTATTACGAGAGCCGGGGACAGAACTGGGAGCGGGCGGCGCTGATCAAGGCGCGGCAGTGTGCCGGCGACACTGTTGCCGGGGAGGGGCTTCTGCGCCAGCTCGCGCCGTTTATCTGGCGCAAGTATCTCGACTATGCCGCGGTTGCCGATGTGCACGCGATGAAGCAGGAAATCCATGCGTACCGGGGACACGGCGAGATCGCGATCGAGGGCCACAATATCAAGCTCGGCCGCGGCGGCATCCGCGAGATCGAGTTCTTCGTGCAGACGCAGCAACTCATTGCCGGCGGACGGCATCCGGCGCTGCGCGGCCGCTCGACGGTCGCGACGCTGGGCGCGCTCGCCGCCGGCGGCTGGATCGACGCGGCGGCGCGCGACGAACTGACGGCGGCCTACGATTTCCTGCGCCGCGTCGAGCATCGGCTGCAGATGATGGCGGACGAGCAGACGCACACGCTGCCCGCCGAGCGCGAGGCGCTCGAGCGATTTGCCCGATTTTTCGGCTTCAAGAATCGCGACGAGTTCGCGGCCGCGCTGCTGACGCACCTGCGCACAGTCGAAAGACATTATGTCAGGCTGTTTGAAAGCGCGCCGGCGCTGCTGGCGGAGCGGCAGAATTTGTCGTTCACGGCCGGCGAAGGGGAGGCCCGCAGCGAGACGCTCGATCGGCTCGCAGAAATGGGTTTTCGCCAACCGCGCGAGGCCGCCGCAGCGGTGCTGCGCTGGAACGACGGCAGTTATCGCGCCCTGCACGGCGAGCAGGCGCGAAAAAATCTGGCCGAACTCATTCCCGTCATTGTCGATCAATTCGCGCGAGCGGAAAATCCCGATGCGGCGTTCGCTGCTTTCGACCGCTTTCTCGCCGGCCTACGCGCCGGCGGGCGCTTGCTCTCGCTGCTGCGGCAAAATCCGGAACTCATTCGCTTCATCGCGCTCATTCTCAGCGCCGCGCCGCGGCTTGCCGAAATCCTCGCGCAGCATCCCCATGTCATCGATCCGCTCATCGATCCGAGCTTTTTCGGCGCACTGCCCGACGCCAGGCGGCTAGAGAGCGATCTCGCCGAGTTGCTTGGCGAGAGCCGCAGCTACGAGGAGATGCTCGATGCGATCCGGTTGTTCGGCCAGGAGCACATGTTCCTGATCGGCGCGCGCATTCTGTCCGGATCGCTTTCGGCGGAACAAGCCGGCGACGTGTTCGCGGGCCTGGCCGACCTGCTCATCCGCGTGCTGCACACCCGCGTCGAGGCCGACTTTGTAGCCGCTCACGGACGCGTGCGCGGTCAGGAGGCCGCCATCGTTGCGCTTGGCCGGCTCGGTGCGCGCGAGATGACGGCGAGTTCCGATCTCGACCTCATCGTCATCTACGATTTCGACGCCGAGCATCCGAACTCGGACGGCAAGCGCCCGCTGTACGGCGGTCAGTATTTTGCGCGATTGACCCAGCGATTGATCAGCGCGCTGACCGTGCAGACCAATTACGGCGTTCTGTATGAGGTCGACATGCGGCTGCGTCCGTCGGGCCGCTCCGGCCCGCTTGCAACGAACATAGAGAGCTTCGTCGCCTATCAGGACCGCGAGGCCTGGACGTGGGAGCATATGGCGCTGACGCGTGCGCGCGTCGTCTCGGGCTCGCCGGCATTCGCCGCGCGGATCGAAGCAGCGATCCGCCGTGCGATCCGCCGCAAGCGCGATGCAGCCGCGGTCGCGGCCGACGTCGTCGAAATGCGCACCGCCATCGCGGAGGAGAAGGGCGACGCCGATCCGTGGGACCTCAAGAACGCTGCCGGCGGGCTCATCGATATCGAGTTCATCGCCCAATATCTGCAACTGGTGCACGCCGCGGCCGCGCCGGAAATCCTCGACACATCGACGGCCCGGATGCTGGAGAAGGCGGCGCGTGCGGGTATCTTGAAGCCGGAAGACGCGGCCGTGCTGCGTCCCGCGGTTTCGCTGTTTCACGATCTTACGCAGATACTGCGGCTGTGCCTGCCGGGTGCGTTTAATCCGAGCGCGTTCGATCCGAAATCGGCGAATGCCGGCGTGCTGGCGTTACTGGCGCGCGCGGCCGATCTGCCGGATTTCCCCGCCCTTCAGGCGCATGTGATGGAAACCCAGCGTCAGGTGCGGGAATGCTTTGTGCGGATTCTGGGAAAGGCGCCTTAGTAATTGCGCCTCAGGCGCTGCCCCTGCACGCCGGCGGCGACGACGGCATCGCAGTCGGCTATTTCGGATGGAAAAGTTTCTTCGCCTCCGGAAGATGTTCTTCCTCCACGTCGTTCTGGGCGGTGTGCATCAGCGCGGCGACGGCATGACCCCACCCGGCGGTGCTGAAATCGGTGGCCGTATCGTGGGTTATTTTGTATGGCGGGGCGATCGGCTTGTCGTGCTCGTAGACCTGCACCGCCCAGCCCTTTTCCGTGGTCGTGGCCCGGACCTGAAACGTATGGCCTCTATAGGAGAATGTCCTGTCCCTCAGCATCGACAATAGCCTCCGCGGCGCCTTCAGATTTGGCGCACCGGCACTGACTTAAGCGTTCTCAGTGCGGCAGTCGATGGGGATCGAATTGCCTGACGTATGATTCCGTGAAATCCTTGGCCTGTTCGCCGAATGCTTCGAACTGCTTTTGCGTGTATTCAATTTGAATTCGGGCCAGGTCGGGAATCCTGTGGCGCCGCTCAGTTGGTGCGAGAAATCGAGCGCGGCGGCGATGTTTCGATCGGCGTAGCCCTGCAATTTCCTGCTCAGGTCGGCGATCCACGGCACGCCGAAGGCCGCGTTTTGCAACAGGCCGAAATAGTTTCTTTCTATGCCGCGAACCTGCTCTACGGCTTCTTCCGCGGTCGCGCCTAAATCTCTGAAAAACCGTTCTTCGTCTGTCGGCATGGCTGTGTCTGTCGGCATGACTGTGATGTCCTGCGTTGGTGACCAAACGGGTACCGCCAGCAGGCATCAAAAGGGTAATCCTTCCCTTGATCTGCATCAATGATCGCAGCCAACGCGGTCGCCTCGAGATGCCCGCGGAGGCGCTGATACGCGAGACATCTCCATCGCCAAGGGCGGCCTTCGACACCGATCGACCGGTCCGTCGCCGCGGCACTTCTGGTTAATAGCCGCGGAACAAATTTGCTCAAATCCTGTTCGAAACCTTCGATCCCGGAATTCATGCTTCTTCAAGAGAGAAAAGTTACGATGGCCGGGACGATCGACGTTCGTCGTTCGGTAGTCGCCATCGCGTTTCCATCGGAAAATTCCAGTGCGAAACTGGTTTCAAGACCTGCGCAATTTTCATTTCGGCGTCCTCCACCATCCCTGCGGCAACGCAAGGGACGATGCCGTTGAGGGGCGTATTCGCGCCGAACAGGTCAATAACATCCGCCGCTATCTGCTCTCGATGATGGTGGCGAACGGCTGCAACGCGCTGGTTCTCGTTCTTGCGCTCTGGCCTTCGCCGCAGCGGCCCATGGCCGTCGTGTGGGCCGCCGTGATTGCGGGCTTCGCCACCTATCACGGGATCAAAAATCTTCGTGTGAAGGTGAAACGGCCGTCAAGTGTCTCGCGCCGAACGATCGTCCGAGCCGTCCGCAATGCCCTTCTACTAGGCGGCATGTGGGCGACGCTGCCTTTGCTGTTCTTTGCAAACGCTTCGCCGGCGGCCAAGTCATTATCGCCTGCCTCTGCGCGGGTATGCTGGGCGGCGGTTCCTTCGCCTTCGCCAGTCTTCCGGCCGCCGCGATAGCATTCACCAGTGCCTATCGTGGCTGGCTCCTCGATAGCGATCGGACGCAGCAGCGATCCGGCCTATGTGCTCGTCGCGGTTTTGATGGTCAGTTACGTCGGCGTGCTGCTGAGAGGCGTGTTCGTTCATGCCGCGCAGATTGCCCGAAGGGTCACCGAGCAGGTTGGGGCCGAGAGAAAGATCAGGTTGGACGAATTGACCGACCTGCCGAACCGGCTGGCCTTCTTCGAAGGTCTTGAAAGCGCGTTCGCGCGATCGATCCGGTTGTACGAGCGATTTGCAATTCTCTATCTCGATCTCAACGACTTCAAGAATGTCAACGACAGGCTTGGGCACGTCGTTGGCGACAAGCTCTTGGTCCAGGTCGGCCAGCGCATCAAGGCCTGCGTACGGGATGGCGATCTGGTGGCCCGATTGAGCGGCGACGAGTTTGCCGTCATCGTGGCGCAGCCGACAGGCCCCGGCGACGCCGCCGATCTGGCTGGCCGGATTGTCACTTGCCTCGATGTTCCGTTCCTGATTGAAGGCGTTGAGGTATTTTCGAGTGCCTGTATCGGCATAGCGCTCGCCCC
This sequence comes from uncultured Alphaproteobacteria bacterium, assembly GCA_963850245.1. Taxonomy (GTDB): domain Bacteria; phylum Pseudomonadota; class Alphaproteobacteria; order Rhizobiales; family Xanthobacteraceae; genus BOG-931. The sequence goes on from CAWKLA010000017.1 coordinate 205,157, forward strand.
GACCGACGGCGCAAGCCCGGAGCCGCTCCTCAAGAGCGCCGACGAAGCGCTCTACACCGCCAAGCGCGGCGTCGGCGGGGCGATTCAGCTCTACAATTCCGGGTCCAAGGAACACACCCGGCGCCGCCGCAGCGTCGAGCGCGATCTTCGCGATGCGCTCCGTCGGGAAGAATTCTTCCTCGTTTTCCAACCCATCATGGCGCTCGATACCGATCGCATCGCCGGGTGCGAGGCCCTGCTGCGGTGGCGGCATCCGACGCTTGGCGTCCGGTCGCCGAAGGAGTTCGTGAGCGTGGTCGAAGAGACCGGACTTATCCACGAAGTCGGCAATTGGGTTATTCGCGAGGCCTGCAGGACCGCCGCGTCCCTGCCGAGGGACATGCGGGTCGCCGTGAATGTTTCGCCGCTGCAGTTGCGCGAGACGAGCTTCCTGTCACGTACGATCGACGCATTGCGAACCTCGAAGCTGCGGCCTGCGCGCCTCGAGCTGGAAATCACCGAAACCGCGTTCATGGACGAAAGCGAGTACGTTCTCTCGAACCTCAATGCGCTTCGCGAACTGGGTATCCGGATCGCCCTCGATGACTTCGGTACCGGGTATTCGTCGCTGACTTACCTTCGAAAGCTTTCGCCCGATAGCATCAAGATCGACGGTTCTTTCGTCCGCGAGGTGCTCGCCGATCTTGGCTCCGCATCGATCGTAAAGTCGATGATCGGTCTGTCGAAGGATCTCCGCGTCAACGTCGTGGCTGAAGGCATCGAAACCGCCGAGCAGCTCGCGTTTCTCCGTCGGCATGGTTGCGGCGAAGGGCAGGGATATTTCATCTGCAAGCCGAAGCAGGCGGTCGAACTGACTGCCTTCCTGCAGAGCCGAACCGTGGCGGGAACAGCCGCCGCCTAGCCGTCCCTAGATCGCGATCCTCTCGCCGAAGAAATCCGCTGTCGCGGCGTGCGGGATGACGTCCGGCGGGCAGCGATCGTCATCGGCATCGCCCATATCGCGCGCAAGGATGCGGGCTGCTTCAAGCGGCAGCCGCACAACGACGGTCGTGCCGCGACCGAGCTGCGAGCGGATGCGCATCGCGCCGCCATGCATCTCGGCGAGTGATTTCGCGATTGCCAAGCCGAGGCCCGATCCCTGGTGCCTTTTGGTCAACTGGCTCTCGACCTGCTCGAACGGGCGGCCAAGCTTGTGCAGGGCGTCCTTCGGAATGCCGATGCCATTGTCTTCGATGGCGATTGTCGCCATGCCGCCGCGGGCGCGGCCACGCACCGTGACCGTGCCGCCGTCCGGCGTGAACTTCACGGCGTTGGAAAGGAGATTGAGCGCGATCTGCTTGAGCGCGCGGCGATCGGCGGTGAGCGTGATGCCGGGCGCGATCCGGGAATTCAACGTCAGGCGTTTTTCGTTGGCGCGGCCGCTGACGACGCGCAGGCTGTCGGCGAGGATGTTGTCGAGCTCGACCCTTTCCGGATTGAAATGAACGCTGCCGGCCTCGATCTTCGACATGTCGAGAATGTCGTTGATGACGTCGAGCAGATATTGGCCGCTCTCACGGATGTCGCGCGAATACTCGGTATATTTGGCCGCGCCGAGCGGCCCGAACATCGCCGATTCCATGATCTCGGAGAAACCGATGATGGCGTTGAGCGGCGTGCGCAGCTCGTGACTCATGTTGGCGAGGAACTTCGATTTGGCCTGGTTGGCGTCTTCGGCGCGGGTCTTCTCCTCGGCGTATTTTTCCGCGAGGTCGGCGAGCGCGCCGGTCTGGCGTTCCAGTTCCTGCTGCGAGTGGCGCAAGTCGTTGATGGTCGCGATGCGGCGTTTTTCGCCCTCGACCAGCTTCTGTTCGTGCAGCTTGATCTTGGTGATGTCCGTGCCGACGGAAACGTAACCCCCGTCCTTGGTGCGGCGTTCGCTGATGTGCATCCAGCGGCCGTCGTTGAGCTGCGCTTCGAAGGTGCGCGCCCCCTGCGGCTGGCCGTCGTCGTTGACGCTGGTGGTGCGCACGATCGGCTTCTTGCCGGCGGCGACCACCGCCTCATAAGGCGCGCCCGCGATAACCGCCTCGTCGGGCAGCCGATGCAGTTCCTGGAAGTTTGAATTGCAAAGCACGAGGCGGTTGTCGGCGTCCCACAGCACGAAGGCTTCGGGGATGGTTTCGATGGCATCGCGGAGCCGCAGGTCGGCCGCGGTCGTTTTCTCGACCAGGTTTTTCTGTTCGGATACGTCGACGGCGATGCCGATGAGGTGGAGGCCGGCTTCGCCGTCCTGCCGGGTCAATTCGCACCGCACCCGCAGCCACAGCCAGCGGCCGTTGGCGTGGCGCATGCGGAAAGCGTGGTCGATTGATTGTATTTCGGCGTCCGCGAGTTGCCGGGCGAGGCCGTAAAGGTCGATGTCGCCCTGATGAACGAGCGCGTTGAGTTCGCCGAATGTGAGCAGATCGTCGCGCGGCGGCAGGCCGAGTATGTCGAACATCGAGCGCGACCAGAACACGCGGCCACGGGCGAGGTCCCAGTCCCACAGCCCGCAGCGGCCGCGGTTGAGCGCCGTGTCGATGCGGCCACGCACGGTGTCATGGATGAGATCGGCTTCACGCGCGCGCGTGGCCTGCCAGTGGAAGGCAAAGCCGAGGATCAGCACGACGAAGCCGGTCGTCGCCGACAGCGTGACGGTGAGCGCGGTGGTCGAGCGCCAGTTCGAAAGCGCGTCGCTCACCGTCTGGATCACGGCGACTGCGCCGAGCGGATTTCGCAGCGCACGTACCGTTGCGATGGCCGCAGTGCCGTCGGGTAGCGTTATTTCGAGCGTGCCGGCGGCGGCGCCGAAGGTGGTCAATGGCTGCGACGGACCAAGGAGGTCGAGGATCGGGCGGCCGAGCGTCTGCGGATCGTTCGGCGAGCTGGCGACGATCGTACCGTAGGCGTCGGCGACGAGGATCAATCGCTGCTGCGTCGCGGCCCATGCCGGCACTGCATGGTCCAGCGCCGTCGACGACCGTGCGGTGAACCCGCCTCGCGTCTCGCGCCGGGAATTATCGAGCGCGATGGCCAGTTCGTCGGCCAGTGCCTCGACCGTCTGCCGCGCGTCGCGCATGATTTGCCGGCGCTGCTCGAGCACCTGCACGACGGCACCGATGCTGATTGTTATCAGAAAGGCGATGATGAGGACCGGTACGGCCCGCCGCAAAAGCGGTTCGGCGCCCAACAGCCGTCCGTATGCGGGTTTGGCGATTGATTTGGCCAGACCCTGGATAAAATCCGATCGTAAAGACGCACTCGCCGTATCGGCGCGCGCCATCGCCAGCCTCCGTTCGGACAGTCCCCTGCACCCGCGTTCGGAAGATGTGCCGCATCTCTTTCCGAATCACCCTTGATAAGAATCGATGCGAATCGGTTTGTCGAGAGTCCGGAGTCAATATTTTTGGCGATGTTATCCAGCGCATTTCGACGCGCGGCAAAGCGTAGCTCGGCGATGCCGGTCTGGTGGAAATTTGCGCCGTGGAATGCGCTGCGGCCTCAAGCAACAAAATGTGCGGTGGCCTTAAGCAGGAAAATCAGAAACGGCCGCAAGAAGCAAAAATGCGCGGCGTCCGCAAAAAGAAAGAACCCCAAGCAGATACGCGCTTGGGGTTCTTGAGTTCACTCAATTTAGGCTTGTGAGACTGGCGGCTGGGGTGTCGGGGGGGATGGGGCGCCGCCGGGTCTGCCTAATGGAGGCAACTTAGGGGGAGGCGGTCGCTAGCTCCATTGAACCTTGGTAGACACGTGGTATCGGAAGTGAGGAGGCACCCTGTACTTGAGTATAGGGTGCGCCCTTGGATGCGAGGTTTAGTGCGGCTTTTTTCGGCGGATCCGGTGCGTTTGAGGGGGTTTTGCGCGACCAGACCCCATCGCCCGTGGCCTTTTGTCGACTCGCCCAGCACCGCGTGGCACTATTTTTCGGCTGAGGGGGGAGCCTCATGCTGAACGACCTGCAGGGGCAGGCGCTGCGCCGCGTGTCAGCCTTTACCGAATTACGGCGGCCCTGGGTTAACTGGGTCGCGCTCGCCGCCGTGCTGGGCATCGTCTATTTCCTGGCGGCCCGACTGGGCCTGGCGCTTCTGACCAAGCCCGACGGCGTCGCCGTGTTCTGGCCGGCCGCCGGTGTCTCGGCCGGTCTGCTGATCGCGATCGGCCCCCGCGCGCGGTGGCCCGTGGTCGCGGGCGCCATGGCCGCCACCATCGTGGCCAACATCCTCGGCGACCGGTCGATCTGGAGCGCCACCGTATTCGGCATCTGCAACGCCGGCGAAGCCGTTATCGTGGCGGGCCTGATCCAACGCTATTTCGGCCAAGCCTTCGGCCTGAACACGCTGCGTGAGGTGCTCGGGCTGCTTTTGGCGGCGATCGTCGGATCGTCGGTCTCGGGGGTCGGCGGGACGCTGGGCTATGTGATGTTCCATAGTTCGGGAACACCGCTGGTGACGATCTGGCATCACTGGTTCACGTCCGACGCGCTCGGTATCGTCACGGTGGCGCCGCTCCTGATCGGCGTTTTCGCGGCGGTGCGGGATCCGCCGCTACGCCGCGAACTCAGCGAAGGTTTGGTCGCGCTGTTCGCGCTGGCCTTGCTGAGCGGCGTGATCATCTATCTGCCGCGAGAGCCGTGGGCGACGATAGTGCCGATCGCGTCGCTATTTCCGCTGCTGCTGTGGCTTGCCGCGCGTTGCCGGCCAGTCTTCTCCGCGGCGGCGGCCTTCATCGTCGCGCTGACCATCGTCTGGACCACGACATTCGGTATCGGCATTTTTGGTGACGTTACATTTCCGATCGGCGAGCGTGTCCTCTCCGCCCAGGCCGGCATCCTCGCGGTGGCGCTATGCGCCTACGTTCTCGCGGCGCTGTTTGCCGAACGGCGCGAGCATGAGGCCGAACTGACCTCGAGCGAGGGGCGGCTGCAGGAAGCACTGTCGGCCGGCGGTGTCACTGCGTTCGATTGGGACGTTCGCACCGACCAGTCGGAGCGGAGTGAGAACGCCGCCCTGATCCTCGGCTTCGATCCGAAGGAAAGCCTCAGTGGAGCGAAGTTCCTCGCGCTGGTGCATCCGGACGACCGCTCGCGATTGACGGAACTGGTGCGCAAGATCAGCCCCGACGCTCCGTCGTTCGACGTCACCTTCCGATTTGTACGCCCTGACGGCCGCGAGATTTGGCTGGAGCAAACGGCGAAAGGTGAGTTCGACCAGCACGGACGGCTGCTTCGCATCAAGGGCCTGACCGTCGACATCACCGAGCGAAAACATGCCGAGGAGCGCCAGGATCTCCTGATCGCCGAACTCGACCACCGCGTCAAAAACGTGCTCGCCCGGGTCGCCGTCGTCGCCATGCAGACGCGCGAAGGCACCACCTCGATCGGTGAATTCTTCAAGGCGCTCGACGGCCGTATTCAGTCCATGGCGGCCGCTCACTCGCTGCTGAGCCAAAGCCGGTGGCACGGCGTCGGCCTTGCCGACCTTGTCCGCGACCAGCTCGCACCTTACGCGACCGACGCGAACGCCCAGATCAGCGGCCCGAACATCATGCTCTCCGCGGCGGCGACTCAGGCGGTGGCGATGGTGCTGCACGAGCTGATCACGAATGCGGCGAAATACGGCGCCTTGTCGAAGCCGGGAGGCAAGGTATCGATCGAGTGGGGCAAACCGTCTGACGGCAACCCGGGCGCGATGCTGAAGATCGATTGGCGGGAGATCGGCGGCCCGCCGGTGACGCCGCAGACCCGCTCCGGCTTCGGCACCAGCCTCATCCGCGATCTGATCCCGCACGAACTGGGCGGGACCATCGATCTCGGCTTCAACACCGAGGGTGTCTGCTGCGCGATCGGGGTTCCGCTCAATCGCCTGTGAGGCGGTGGAGACGGCCTTAGCGGGCCGCCTTCTGCTCGGCCACCGGCCGAAGGGCGGCGAGAAGCTGCGCCTCGACGATGGGCTTCTGCAGAACCACCGCGGTGGCACCCGGGGCCAGCGGAACCTCGGAATAGCCGGAAATCACGATCACGCGGATGCCGCGCTCGTTGAGCCGGCCGATGAGGCCGTGCGCCAGCTCGCCGCCCCGCAGGTTAAAATCCACAATGCTGACGTCCGGGGTTTGCTCCGACATCAGCCGGTCGGCGTCGGCGGCGGTGGCGACGGGCCCAATGACTTCGGCGCCCATGGCCCGGAGCAGGCTTTTGAGGGCTACGCCGATGTGCCAGGAATCCTCGACCACTAGGATGCGCATGCCCGAAAGGTCGGCGGCGTCGAGCGGCTCGTCGTCGTTCGATGGATCCATCGATATTCCACCCCGAAAGTCGTGCTCGCACGTTTTAAATCGGCCGCACAACCTTCGCGAACAATCTCGCATTGCGGCTGCGGGCGTGCAATGCCGCCGATGCCGCATGGGGCGGCTGGGCAGGCCGGCCAAATCTCAGGTTTTGGGGTTAATCTTGCGGCCCAAAGTCACAGGGCAAGCCTTGGGAGTAAGTCTTGTCGGCAAGCCCTTTGGGCCGCGTGCGGGGCAGGCAGTTCTTCCCGCAGGGTCTCGGCGCGATATCGGGCTTGCGATTTTGGAGGTTCCCGGGACCGGGACGCTTCAGTCGCCGTGGTTCTTCAGTGCGGCGTCTATGCAGTCGATCAGGTGGTCTTCCTTGAACGGCTTGCGCAGATAGCCGATGGCTCCGCTCTGAAGGACTTGCCGCTCCAGTCTTTCGTCAGGAAAGGCGGAGACGAATATCGTCGGCATGTTGTGGCCGTCGGCGATCAGGCGATCTTGCAATTCGACGCCGCTCAAACCCGGCATCTGAACGTCGGTGATGAGGCAGGTCGTTGCCATCATCTGCGCCGATTTAAGAAACTCTTCGGCGGACTCGAACGTCAGCGCCTTATAACCAAGCGATCGGACGAGGGACTTCGTTGCTTCTCTCACGGACTCATCGTCGTCAACAATTGAGATCACCGGGAGATTCTCCAATTTCACGCTCCTCGAGTCCGCTGAATTGCAAACCATGAGGATAGAACGCCCTTAAACGCTGATCCAAGTCAACACGTGCGCTTATCCGGCACCACTAAGGTGCAGGGCGTACTATACTAAGGTTTAGATGGCAGCCACTCTACGCAGGCGTGAAGGGCAGCAACGCTAATTTACAAGCCCATCCCGTGGCGAGATCAGCGAACTTCCGAACCGTTGCTGGTCGTAATCTGAATGACCTTGTTCGCCTTGACGACAGGTCCATTCGTCTTGGTCGCAGCAACCTGGTTTCCCGCTTCTTCGACACGAGCATTAAGGCCGACGACGGCGACGGTCAGCGCTGCGATCAGCGCCAAAGTGACAATCTTCAGATGCGTATTCCGGTCGGCGGACAATATCGAGTAGTTCATTGAAGCTCTCCCGTCTCGGCCGTCTTCTGGAGGCCGGACATGTGGATCGCTTCCGACCCCCGCCAGCCTTGTCATGTTTGTAGATGGCGGCGGACTGGAGCTTCTACTGAACGTAAGGAAGGCTTCCCGGTCAAAACTAGTAGGTGAGATTATACCTAGGTTTAGCCCAAACGGGCCGGAGCGGCCGGGGATAGCTTGAGGCGTGGCGCACTAAGGTTTGGCGCGCCTGATCCCCAGCGTGTCGGCCATGCGCACCAGGTCGGCCAGCGACCGCGCGCCCATCTTCTTCATGACGTTGCCGCGGTGCACCTTGACGGTGATTTCGCTGACGCCGAGCTCGGCGGCGATCTGCTTGTTCATCAGGCCCGCCGTGACGAGGCTGATGACTTCCTGTTCGCGGGGGGTCAACGCGTCGAAATGGGCGCGGACTTCGTGGACAGCCTTGTCCTGGGTGCGGCGCTTGCGGTCGCGTTCCAGGGCAATCTGCACCGCATCGAGCAGATCCTGATCGCGGAACGGCTTGGTGAGAAATTCTATCGCGCCCGCTTTCATGGCGCGCACGGTCATCGGGATATCGCCGTGACCGCTGATGAAAATGATGGGTATCTGGATGCCGGCCTTGGCCAGCTCGGCCTGAAAGTCGAGCCCGCTCAGGCCTGGCAGCCGGACATCGAGTACCAGACAGGCGGCGGCATCGTCCTGAAACTTGTGGGTCAGGAAGTCCGCGGCCGAACCAAATGTTTCGACGCGAAGCCCGACCGATCGCAACAGGCTTTTCAGCGCTTCACGCAGCGAAACGTCGTCGTCCACCACAAAGACGATCGCGTTCGCCTCCGATTGCTCCTGCATTAAACCATCCCCAGGCCCAGCGACCCCTTGCCGCGAACCGGCCTTATATTTGCAAGAAATGCGGCCATTGGCGAGACGGAAAGTTCAACCGAAACCGTACCTTGCGCACGCCGCATGGCCGCAATCCCGGTCTCGCGCGGCTTCCGCCGGCGCGTCCGGGCATACTGAGCAGATAAAAGCGCGAACCTGACGCGCGTATACGAACGTATAAAACACCCCGCCGTTTTCGATACCAAACGTTAACCATTGTGCAATGGAGGCAACTGAAACAACCATCCTACTGTCCCACCGTCGATATGACGGGGGAGTCGGATATGCAGAACAACGTCGCCAGTGGTGCGATCTCACGCATCAATCGCATTGCACGTTTTGCCGGAGTTGCGGTCGTAGTTGGGGGAGCTGCGCTGTTTGCAACAGACGCGCGCGCGCAGCGGGTCGCAATGGTTTTGGATCCGAGCGCCGGATCGTACGCACACAGCGCCATCAGCAGTCAGGACGCAGCGGTTTCGGCGGGAGAAGAGTCGGCTGTTTCGCCGGCGCTGCACCGGCAGATCGTCGATTATCCGACGACGGAAGCGCCCGGCACCATCATCGTCGATACGCCGCACACCTTTCTGTATTTCGTGCTCGGCGGCGGCAAGGCCGTCCGCTACGGCATCGGCGTCGGCCGTGACGGTTTCACCTGGTCGGGCGTGAAGTCGGTCGAGCGCAAGACTGAATGGCCGGACTGGATTCCGCCGTCCGACATGCTGGGACGGCAGCCCTATCTGCCCCGTTTCATGGCCGGTGGTCCCGGCAATCCGCTGGGCGCGCGGGCAATGTATCTCAGCGGCTCGGTTTACCGCATCCACGGCACCAACAAGCCTTCGTCGATCGGTCAGCATGTGTCGAGCGGCTGCATCCGCATGCTCAACGCCGATGTGATCGATCTGTATTCGCGTACCCGCGTCGGCACCAAGGTCGTGGTGCTGCCGATGACTCATCCGCATCTCGTACAGGCGTCGCCGTTCGCAGCAAGTCTCCGCTGAACCAGCGCTCGGGGAGAACTTACGCATGTACACGAAATTGTTCGCCGTCATTGCCGCCGCCGCCGGCGCTGCAGCGATCGTGGGCTTCATTCCGCCGCCGCCGCCCGCTTCGGCGGCGAAGGCCCCGCCAGGCAAATGTCGTGGCTGCCGCGCAGCCGGAAGCGTCTGCCCGAGTGAATGCGCAACTCAATGCCGTCGCTCCGGCGTCGGCAGTGCCGGCTGCCGGCTGCAAGCAGGGCTGGCCGCATTACGAGCAAAACTGCCTCCGCGACAGCCGCGGGCCGAACGGCACGGCGCGTGTCGTCCGGATCGTTGCCATAGATCATGCCGCTGCCGATCGCTCCGCCGCAGAGCGTTTGGCTGCAGAGCGCTCCGCTGCGAACCGTTTGGTCGCGGATCGTTCGCTGCGGCCCCGGCACTAGACAACGCGCGGAGGAACAGATGGGTCGCCTGGTTCCAAACGCTCTCACCAAAGCAATCGCGATGGCGGCGCTCGTATGGTTCGTTGCCAGCGGTGTCGGCGCGGTGATGGCGCTTGGCGTGACCAAGAGCGGGGCGTCGCTGGCCCTCTCCGTCGATCGCACAGGCAAGGGCGATCGATTGCCTTCGGTCGTGGCATTGAAGCCCCGCGCCAACGTCCCGTCGCCCGCAGCATCGCCGCGCACGTCGCCGCCGTTCGGCTGCGACTCGGCTTTCAGCAGGGTCTCCGAGCCGCGTCGGGCGCAGGTATTCGGACGCTGCACCGCCTGAGCGGTGCGTCCGGACCAGGTATTTCATGACGTAATCGTGTTCGGCCTCCGATTCGGAGGCCGAATTTTTTTGCGCGCTCGTCAATGCAGCGTCTGGTAGGCGGCGACGAGGAGTTCGACCGCGATCAGGACCACGATAATGACTTCCAGCCTGAACGATCGCTTGGTGTCGATGATGTCGGTCAACACCTCTGCGGTATCGGCGATGACCGCGAGCTTGCGTGTCAAGGCGTCGGCGCGTTCCTTCAATTCATATTCGTCTTCCAGCCGCGCATAGAGCCGGTCCAGATCGGGACGATCCCAGACGACATCCGGTTTTTCGGCAACCGCCACGCCGCCGGAAACGCGATGCTGCACCAGCAATGCGTTGCCGATGTGCTTGAGAATGGTGCGACGGCCAGCGCCGGCGCGGCCGCGTTCGGCGAGTTGCCGCGCAAACGGCTCAGTCAACTCGAAAACGGCAGCGACTTCGCGTTCGTCGCGCGCCAGCACGACGCTCTTGGACAGCGCGTCGGCGATAACGATCAGGTGGTCGGGCGTCAGCGTCCGCAGCGTAATCGGTCCGCCCGGCAGGATTTGATCGTCCTTGTCGGGAACGATCTCGATCAGCACCGTCTCTTCCTCGCGCTGCGACACCGGACGGACCAGGCGCGGCCGCAAGCCTTGCAGGACTGTGTCCTCTTCCTGCGTGGTGAGCCCGGCGAGCACGGCGACGCCGTAGCGGAACAGCGTCACCAATCCGTCGGCACCGTATTTGTAGGTCAGCGGCGCGGTCGAAACGACCCCGTCGTGCTCGAGGTTTGAGGTGTCGATGCGGTCGCTCAACAACAGCGCCCGGACTCTTTTGCGGACTTTTGCCGGCTGGGTATCGTTCATCTTCGGGTATCCGCGCGTTGGAATCGAAGGCCGGTGCGCGATGATTTTATCGCCATCATCCCCAGCCCAATCCGCTTCGCCGAAAATCGTGCGGCGCCGTTTTAACGATCCGCCAGCGTGCGCGCCACGATGTCATGGACGTCGCGCGAGAGTGAGGGCGTCGCGGCGACGCGACGCAGCGTCGCTTCGGCGCGTGCGCGGCGTGTCGCCTCGAGCGCGCGCCAGGAACGGAACGCGCCCATCAGGCGCGCGGCGACCTGCGGGTTCTTCGCGTCCAGCTTCAACCCGATATCGGCGACAAAATCATAACCGGCGCCGTCGATGCGGTTGAACTGGGTGTGATTGACCTGCGCGAACGAGCCGATGAGGGCGCGCACGCGGTTGGGATTGGCCATCGAGAATGCCGGATGCGAGGTCAAAGCGCGCACGCGATCGAGGGTCGCCGGCTCCGGTATTGCGGCCTGCAGCGCAAGCCACTTGTCGATGATCAGCGGATCGTCGGCGTAGCGGGTGTAGAAGTCCTCCAGCGCCTGGGCGCGCTCCGGCCGGTCGTGCTGCGCCAGGATTTCCAGCGCTGCCATGCGGTCGGTCATGTTGTCGGCGCCGCGATATTGCGCCAGCACCAGCGCGATCGCATCGTCCTGCCGCGTCGCCGCCAGGAAACCGAGACAGACATTCTTGAGGGAGCGCCGTCCGGCGCTCTCGGCATCCGGCCGATAGGGGCCCGGCGTGATCATCCGCCGGTAGCCTTCTGCGAGCGCGCTGCCGAGCTGCTCGCCGATCGTCGTGCGCAACTGCCAGCGCGCTGCGAAGATCGCGTCGGGGTCAACGTCGCGTCCGATCTCGCGCGCGACGTCGGGTTCGCTCGGCGGTGTGAGTGTCAGCGCGACGAAGGCCGGTTCGAGCGCGGTGTCGGCGAGGATGGCGCCAAGCGCAGCCGTCAGGCCGGCATCCTCGCGCGCCGCCGCGCCTCGGCGCAAAGCCGCGACATTCTCCGTCAACAGCGCCATCGCCAGCGTCTGCACCGCCTGCCAGCGATTGAACGGATCGCTATCGTGCGCGGCGAGGAAACGCAGAGCGTCGGGCTCGATCGGCAGCGTGAGTTTGACCGGCGCCGAGAAATTGCGGTTCAGCGACGGGATCGGCGCTTCGGCAATGCCGGTGAAGAGGAAGCTGCGGCTCGGTTCCGTCAATTCGATCACACCGCGATCCAGCGGCCGACCGTCGAGCATCAAGGGCAGGTCGCCGCCGTCCTTGCCGACCAGCCCAAGCGCGAGCGGGATCACCATCGGCGCCTTGTTCGGCTGGCCGGGCGTTGGCGGAACGGTCTGCGCAATGTCGAGCCGGTACGTTTTGGCGCGCGGATCGTAGTGCGCTGCGACGACGACCTCCGGCGTGCCGGCCTGCGTGTACCAAAGCATGAACTGCGAAAAGTCGCGTCCGCTGACGTCGGCGAAGCACTGCACGAATTGCTCGATGGTCGCGGCTTCGCCGTCGTGCCGGGTGAAATAGAGATCCATGCCCTTGCGAAACAGATCGGGCCCGAGCAGGACCTCGATCATGCGCACGACCTCGGCGCCCTTGTCGTAGATCGTGGTCGTGTAGAAGTTGTTGATCTCGTGATAGAGCTCGGGCCGCACCGGGTGGGCGAGGGGGCCGGCATCCTCGACAAATTGATGCGAGCGGAGCGCGCGCACGTCGCCGATCCGTTCGACCGCACGCGAGCGCTGATCGGCGGAAAATTCCTCGTCGCGGAAGACGGTGAGACCTTCCTTCAGGCAGAGCTGGAACCAGTCGCGGCACGTAATCCGGTCGCCGGTCCAGTTATGAAAATATTCGTGCGCGATGACCGCTTCGATATGGGCGTAATCGGTGTCGGTCGCGGTGGCCGGCGAGGCCAGCACATATTTGTCGTTGAAGACGTTGAGCCCTTTGTTCTCCATCGCCCCCATGTTGAAGGCGGAGACCGCGACGATCATGAAGATATCGAGATCGTATTCGCGCCCGAACGTATCTTCGTCCCAGCGCATGGCGCGCTTGAGGCTGTCCATGGCGTAAGCGCAGCGGTCTTCCTTGCCCGGCTCGACATAGATGGCGAGAGCGACCTCGCGGCCGGACATGGTGGTGAAGCTGTCGACGACGCACGCCAGGTTGCCGCCGACCAGTGCGAACAGATAGCAGGGCTTTTTGAACGGATCGTGCCATACGGCAAAATGCCGGTTGGTGCCCGGAACGTCGCCTTGGTCGATGCGGTTGCCGTTCGAGAGCAGAACCGGCGCTTCGGTTTTGTCGGCCTCGATGCGCGTGGTGTAAACCGCCATCACGTCCGGGCGATCGAGGAAGTAGGTTATGCGGCGGAAACCCTCGGCCTCGCACTGGGTGCAATAAGTGGCGCCGGCGCGATAAAGCCCCATGAGCTGGCTGTTCGCCTCGGGGTCGATGACCGTCTCGATTTCGAGGGTGAACGGCCGGTTCGGCGGTTGGGTGATCGTGAGCTGCTCGGGCGTCACCAGAAAGCTTTCGTCGGGCAGTGGCTTGCCGTCGAGCGTCAGCGATCGAAGCTTGAGCTCCTCGCCGTCGAGGATAAGCGGCGCCGGCGTTCCCCCGCCGTTCGGTCTGATCGTGAGTTTGGACCTTACCGTCGTCGCGGTCGCGTCGAGCGAAAAATCGAGCGCGACGGTTTCGATGAGCCAATCGGGGGCACGGTAATCCTTCAGGCGGACGGGACGAGGTTCTTCGGTGCGCATCATGGCCAGTGATGTAGAAGTTTTGCCGCCGAATTGAAAGCCGAATGGCGCATCCGAGGTTGGAAGGCCGGCTAGATGTCGAGCCGCGCGACGATCTCGCACCACACGCCGGCCGGCCGATATTCTATTTTCGCTTCGCCGCCGAGTTCCTGCGCGAGCCCGCGTTCGAGGAGACGCGAGCCGAATCCCTTTCGCTTGGGCGCAGTCACGGGCGGGCCCTCGGTCTCCAGCCACTCGAGCCGCAGTTGGCGGCCGGCCGATCCCATCTGCGTCCGCCAGGTGATTCTCAAGCGGCCCTTGTCGTTGGAGAGCGCCCCGTACTTTCCGGCGTTCGTCGCCAATTCGTGCAATGCCATGCTGATGGAAAGAGCCATCTTGGCCGAGAGGCGGACATGCGGGCCGCCGACGTGGAAGCGGCCGACATAACTGTCGCGATACGGCGCGATCGCCTGGGCGACGATGTCATCGAGGTTGGCGCCCTCCCAGCTTTCGTTGGTCAGAACGTTATGAGCGCGGGACAAGGCCAGCAGCCGCGCCTCGAAGGTTTCGCGTGCGCCGACGTCCATGGTTGCCCGCCGAAACGATTGCGTCGCGATCGACTGCACCGTCGCGAGCGTATTCTTCACCCGATGATTGAGCTCGTTGAGCAAAAGGACGCGATGCTCTTCGGTTCGTTTTCGGTCGCTGATGTCGAGTGCAGCGCTCACCGCGCCGACCACCTTGCCCGAGGGGTCGCGCAACGGCGCCGCCTGAACCAGGCCGTAAATCTTCGAGCCGTCGCTGAAATGGGCCTCGAATTCTTCGTTGTTGACGGTCTCTCCGCGCACCGCCCGGCGCAGCGGAAGACGATCGGGAGGAAGCTCTCTGCCGTCCTGAAATACGCGAATGTGTTGCGGCGCCTCGTCCGGTGGCCGCGAGAGCGACGCGTTGGCCGTCTCGGGCATCCGTATCATCTGCGCGGCGTAGCGATTGCCGACGACGTTCTTCGCCTCGCTGTCGTAGGTGAACCAGACCGCCACGGGAACGGTGTCCAGAACCGTTTGCAGCCGCGTCTTTTGTGTTTCCACTTCGGCCGCGACGTCGCGGCGCAGCCGCGCCATCGTGATGTTGGTATTGACGCGCGCGAGCAATTCCTGCGCGCCGAACGGCTTGGTCAGATAGTCATCGGCACCGGCATAGAGGCCCTCGACCTTCGCTTCCTCGCCGGCGCGCGCCGACAGCAGGATGACCGGCAAACCGCTGAGCGCCGCATCGGCCCGGATTTCGCGTAACAACCCGAACCCGTCACGCTCGGGCATCATGATGTCCGACAGCAGCAGGTCCGGGCGCCTGCGCCGAATGGCCTGCAGGGCTTCGACGCCATTGTTGGCGGTCTCGACCTCGTAGAACGGCGACAAGCAGCCGGTTCACATAATCCCGCATGTCGGCGTTGTCGTCGGCAACGAGGACGACCGGGTGCGACGGCGGTCGATTCGCCGCCAGGCGGTTGTCCCGATGTTGCGTCGCGCGGAACTTCCACGGGCCGCAGGTCGGCCTCGCTCCCCCGCGGCAGCCAGCGAAGTGCCTCCTCGACAAAGGCGGTTGCGCTTGGTCGCCGTCGATGTGTTGCGCGGTGACTGGACGGCGCTCGCCGGCTTTGCCTCGCCGTAGGGCAGCGCTGACCGTGAAGGTCGTGCCGCGCCCGACGGTGCTGTCGACCCGCACTTCCGCCGTGAAGCAAATGGACGAGTTCGCTGCACCAGGGCCAGTCCGATGCCGGAGCCCTCGTAGGTGCGTCCACGCTGACCCTCGACGCGATGAAATCGTTCGAACAGGTGCGGCAACTCGTTGGCCGGAATGCCGACGCCGGTGTCGCTGACCGACGAGCTCCACGTGCCCAGCCGACGTCAACGCAGCCGCACGTCGATGCCGCCCGCGAAGGTGAATTTGAAAGCGTTGGACAGGAGATTGAGAACGATCTTCTCCCACATGTCGCGGTCGACATAGACGGGCCGCGGCAGCGGACCGCCCGTCGACGTCCAGATAAAGGCCCGCGCGCGTCGCACGAATGAATGGAAGTTCGACACGATTTCGCGTGTGAAACGGCACAAATCGGTTTGTTCGAGGTCGACCTGCACGCCTCCAGCTTCGACCCTGCGAGAAATCGAGCAGCGTGTTGACGAGACTGAAGCAGACGTAGCGCGTTGCGGTAGGCGACGGTGACTTCTTCGAGTCGTTCGGGCGGAAGTTCGCTCCGGGTTGCGCAAGCGCATCCTCCAGCGGCCCGAGCATCAGGGTCAGCGGGGTGCGGAATTCGTGGCTGACGTTCGAGAAGAACGCTGTCTTGGCGCGATCGATTTCGGCGAGCGCCTCGGCGCGGTGGCGCTCCTGTTCATAGGCTTCGGCATTCGCGATCGCGGCTGCGATCTGACCGGCGACCAGGTTCATGAAACCGCGAATAATTGTCGTCGAACAATCGAAACGGGTTGAGACCCGCAATGAGAAAGCCCGCTCGTCCAGTCTCGCCGCTCGGCATGATCGGCAGCACGACCGCGCTGTTGGCCGCCTGCTGCCATGCGCCGCTGGGAAAGGTTGCCTGGAATTCCTGCTCCAGATCTGAAACGCAGCCGCGCGCGATGCGCCGGCGGCGACTTCCGCCAGCGGCCAGGGACAGAACTGATCCAGCGATAAGTTTTCCAGGACCGCCGGATGGTCGCGCTCTATTCCGGTGAGGCTCGCAAGCACGGCGCTGCGGCCGTCCGGCTCGAGCATGTAGATCATTGCGAACGGCAGGTCGCGCGAATTGGTCGCGAGCGCGCTGGCGCTTCGTTCGCAAGCCTGCTGCCAGGTGCGGGCATCGGCCGTCGTGGCCGCAAGCTCGCGCAACAGCGCAAGCTGCCGCTCGCCGATGACCCGCTGGGTGTCGTCGGTGTTGGCGCAGAAGATGCCGCCGACCGTGCCGTCGTCTGCGGGAATCGGGCTGTAAGAGAAGGTGTAGTAGGTCTCTTCCGGATAGCCGTTGCGCTCCATGACGAGGAGCTGGGCCTCGACGTAGGTGCCTTCATTGCCGTCCATGGCGCCGTGACGAGCATGCGGGCCGATCTCGTGCCAGATCTCGCGCCAGACGAGTCGACGCGGGCTTTCCGAGCGGCCCACGGATGTTTGCCGCCGATGATCGACTTGTAGGGATCGTTGTAGAGATAGATCAACTCGCTGCCCCAGCCGATCCAGATCGGTTGCCGGGACGTGAGCATGATGCCGACGGCAGTGCGGAGGCTCTGCGGCCAGGTCTCGGGGGGGCCGAGCGGCGTGTTGTGCCAATCGTAGCCCCGGATGAGCTGGGCAAGCTCGCTGTTACCGGGCAACGGCGAGCGTTCGTATTCGATCAGTCCCGCCGGGAAGTAGGCATCGGCCGAAGCCGGTCCCTGTCGCATCTTGGCTCTACCTGTCAGCGGATACCGAACACACCCTGCCACCCCCCGGTTTCTGCACTGCTAAACCGGATTTAATGCGCTCGGGCAGCTTTGGTTCCAATCCGGGTTCCAAAGTGCTCCGAGGAGCGGGAGGCGTCGTGTTAGGCACTCCGTCGCGGTTCGGCGTGGCCGATAACCCGGGCAATGACCGGGAAGCGCCGCCGCAGGCCGCTTTCGATGCCGTCCACCAGATCGTGGACCGCGCTCACCGAAAGCGTCGGATTGACCCGGCAATGGAAATTGACGATCTCGCCATCCGTCGTCTCGCGCACCCGCACGTCGTGCACCTCGCCGAGGTCGGTCAGCCCGGCCGCCAGCGCCACCAGCGCCTCGCCGATTTCCGCGACGCGGGCAGCGGAAGCGTCGCGGCCGGAAAGCAGCGCAGCCGGCAGCGGCTCGATATGCGTTTCCACCTCGACGTCCGGGCCGAGTTCTTCGCGGATCGCTTCCTCAAGCTTGCTCGCGGTCTCGTGCGCGGCCGAAAGCGGCAGCGTTCCTTCCACTTCAAGATCGGTCGATACCGACAGGCGGTCGGCGAGCGCTTGCACCGCGACATGATGAACGGCAAGACCGGAATTGCGGGCGATCAGCATGACGCGTTCGCGGATCGTCTCATCGTCGAGCGCACGCGGCTCGGTCGTGATCGTGACTTCCGCCTCGGGGATATCGTCGCGGATGGCGCGGGTCAGCCGCTCTTTGATTGCGGCGACGCGGTCGAGCGGCAGTGTGCGGCTGACGCCGACGGAGACCTCGACGAACAGCACCGGTCCGGCCGGCCGTGCGCGCACGCGCTCGGCGCTGACCACGCCGGGCACGCGTCGCGCGATCGCCGCGATGCGTTCGCTCACGCCCGCCGGTGCGGTGTCGGTCAAGGTATCGATGGTTCGCCGACCAAGGCGCCAGCCGGCGATACAGATGAACACCGCGACCACGAGGGCTGCCGCGGCATCCGCCCAGGAATAGCCCAAAGCCACGCCGCCGAGCCCGACCAGCACCGCGACCGACGACCACATATCGGAACTGAAATGCAGCGCGTCGGCTTCGAGAGCCTGGCTGGAGGTTTTCTCGGCAACGTGACTTAGTGTGCGCGCACGGAAAAAATCGACCACGATCGAGATGGCGATGATGGCGAAGGCAGCCGCCGTCGCCTCGACCATGGTGCCGCGTCCGCCCAGCAGGCGCTGCACCGCTTCGAACGCGACCCCGACCGCCAGGACAAACAGCAGCGCCGTTTCGGCCAGCGCCGCCACGCTTTCCACTTTGCCGTGACCGTATTGATGCTCGGCGTCGGCGGGCTTGCCGGAGACACGCACGGCGGCATAGGTCAGCACCGTCGCCGCGAGGTCGATCAGGGAGTGCGCGGCCTCCGACAGGATGGCCAGCGAGCCGCTGAGGAAGCCCACCACCGCCTTCGCCGCTGTGAGTCCCGCAGATGCGGCGATCGATCCGAGCGCGACTTTTTCCTTGTCGTGCATTTCGTCAATCCTGATGCGCGAAGATCCTGAAAGCGACTTAAAGGACCCCGGCGCGAATTTACGTGCTGGCGGCAGCGCCGACGAGGCACGCAAGAAACGCGCAGAGCGGCGAGTAGGCGAACGTATCGAGCCGGGCGAAACGGCTGTCTCGTATCCTTTTGAAGAACCCGACGTAACGAAAATCGCCAATGGCACGGACCGCGAATACGGCGGCGATCAGCCACGTGGCGATTTTGACGATGCTGCCGTCGCGCGGCAACTCCGGTACATCGAGCCAGCCGGTCCGCAGTGCCACCATGGTCGCCATCGCACAAAGGCCGACAGCGACCGTCATCGTGCTCAACGCAGACGGCTTGATGACCGGACGTCCGTCGGCGGTGGGAATGGCGGCGGCTTTGCCGGCCTTGCCGCCGGCCGCCCAGTAGACGTGCACACCGGCAACAAGGAGCAGGATCAGAATGGCGATCGTACCCGCGATCATTGTGCGCTCATTGCCGCGGCCCGAACGGGTTATCGCCCGAATGGGTTTTGGCCCAAACGGACATAGCGCAAACGGTCTTAGCCCAAACATTCATGGGTGAGGTGGTAAATCCGGAGGATGACGGCGCGGCTAAATTTCGCTATGGGCTGGACTCAAGCGCTTGGCAGGCCGAGCGAAAGAATTTTCGGAAGTGATGGTTCAGGCACGTAAATTCTCCGTGGCCCCGATAATGGAGTGGGAAAACTTCCCGGGAAAAGCTATAGATTTCCGAACGTTAGGGCAGGGACGCCCCTTCGTTTTCGTACGGATCGTCGTACTCAATTTTTGGTCGCAATAGTTCTTCGCTGTTCGTCGCGAACCAACAGCGGCGACTTGATGTCCGTTTCAGCTCCGATAGCCGACATTGCCCCGAAATCCAGCACGTCGGTTAGGTGCCATTCGCTACCATAAGCACGGCGGCAGATGCTGTTGCTGGTTGCATCAGGGAAGGGCCAGGCCCCCTTGAGTCTTCTGCGTCTTCCTTCGAACATTTAGTCGAGAGCGAAACTCTTGCGGACGGTCTCGCAGCCTGGACGCCGAACTTAAATCACCTCGTCGTCTGAGAAACTAATCTCACTCAACTTGGCAACCCCGCCTTCAATAACCCTTCGCGCACATGTTCGGTGTCCGACGGCTGCCGATAATGCAGAGTTTCCAGGAGATACTGCACCGTGAAGTCCGGCTGCCGCTGCAGCACTTCGTGCGTGTGCGCAGCAGCGGCGGTGCGGTTTCCCAATTGGGCCGATGACGCGGCAAGAAAGGCGTGATGGGCCTGATCGGGCACCGTCAGCTTGCTATAGGATGCGATCGCGTCGGCATAATGACGCGCGGTGTATTGCGCGCGGCCGAGATGGCTCCAGAAGCGCTCCGGATGATAGGGGTTGAGCCGCATCGCGCGCCGGATCCACTCGATCCCTTCTTCAGCGCGCCCGAGCCAGGTGAGCACCTCGCCTTGCTGCACGACAATCAGGTCGCTGTTTGGATTAAGGCTCAGCGCGCGTTCCTGATGATAGAGCGCCTTGTCGTGCTCGTTGAAGATCAACTTCAGCGCGGCCAGAACTCGATGCACATCTGCGTCGTTGTCGTCGAGCGCGAGCGCCATCTGCAGCTCCTCCGAAATCACCTGCACGGTAGCGTCCGCGCGCTCGCACCAGCCATGAAGCCAGGCTTGCCCAACCACGCAAGCTTTCCAGGCGTGGGCATGAGCGTAATTCGGATCGAGCTTGATCGCGCTTTCGAGCATGCGCAGCGCTTCGGCGTTGGCTTCGCGGGCCGAGCGGTGGTGCAGCACCTTGCCGGTCAGCACGTACTCGTAGGCCGCCATATTCTCGGTGTGCTTGCGCTGCACCCGGTCATGTCGCGCCGCCTCGACGCGGCCGAATAATGTCGCGGCGATCGCGGATGTCACTTCGTCCTGAATGGCGAAAATGTCTTCGAGTTTCCGATCGTATCGTTCTGCCCAGAGATGCGTTTCGGTTTCGCCGTCGATGAGCTGCACGGTCACCCTTACCCGGTCCGCAGCCTTGCGTACGCTTCCTTCCACTACATAGTCGACGCCGAATTCGCGGGCGATTTGCTGTGCCTTTATCGGCTTGCCCTTGTGGACGAAAACCGCGTTGCGGGAGATGACGAGAAGTTCCCGGAACCGCGAAAGTTCGGTGATGATGTCCTCGGTCAGCCCGTCGGCGAAAAACTCCTGCTCCGAATCGCCGCTCATATTGACGAACGGCAGAACCGCTATGGAGGGTTTGCGGGCGCCCGCCTGGGGGGCCGCTTGCACGGCCGATGCGGCACTCCGGGCGGCCGGCGACTGGCCGCTCAGCAGGACCTTGAACATGCGAATCGGGCGGCTGATGTTCTTGACCTGCTGCTCGCCCAGATCCTCGTAACCGACTTCGAGCCTGTCGCCGACCTGATCGCGCACCGCTGCCGAGATGCAAATTCCGCCCGGCTCCGCAGCTGATTCGAGTCGCGCCGCCACGTTGACCCCGTCGCCGAATATGTCGTCTCCTTCAACGATCACATCGCCGAGATTAATGCCGATGCGGTAAAGCAGTGAGCGCGATGCCGGCATGTCGCGATTGCGCCGCGCCATCCGTTCCTGGAAATCCACGGCGCAGCGGAGCGCTTCCGTGACGCTCTGGAATTCCACCAGCATGCCATCGCCGGTGGTCTTGATGATGCGGCCCTTACACTTGGCGATCGCCGGATCGATTAGCTCTAGCCGCACCGTCTTGAGCCGCGCGAGAGTCCCTGTCTCATCGACCTCCATCAGACGGCTGTAACCGACGACGTCCGCCGCTAAAACCGCAGCGAGCCGACGCTCCACACTCGAATTGTCCATTTTACCGAGCCTCCTTTGACGAAGCCGCGCCAAGCGCGGTGTAGCTCGGAGATAGAACTATGATAAATTGGACCCGCTGATTATTCCAGCAGTCGTTCTTAGTTGGCCACCCGGAATACGCACGATAAGTGGTACATCGCGGGAAAAATCGATGATTAATGACCGCTGCGGGTCAAAAGACGCCGTCGACGCTCGTTAGCGGCACTTCCGATTTACCTCCACAAGCGGAAATCGGTCAGCTTGATCGGTATGTCCGGTAAGTGCCAATTCTGGAGACATGCGGTGCAGAAAAAATCCTTATCATTTCGTCACCTCGTGGGTGTGGTGGCTTGGCGACTTCTGGAATGCCGAGAAGCTCCTGACAGAATACCCTCCCGTCGTCATCGCGCCCTGCGGGCATCGCGAGCTGTGCGTGATCCAACCGAATGATCGACCCATGCAGCCCAACCTTGCGCATCTCGTATATCACCATGTCCTGCGTGACGGCACGCGCGTGCTCACCCGACCGCTAATGCCGCAAGATGCCGCGCTTTTTCCCGATTTTGTCGCAGCGGTAACGGTCGCGGATTCACGACTGCGCTTTTTCGCGCCGCTGAGCGAGCTTTCCGACCAACGCATCGCGGAGCTCACCCAGCTCGATTATGAACGCGCGATGGCCTTCATTGCGCTCGAGGAGATGACGGGCAAGATGTGCGGCGTGGTACGCCTGCATCTCGACGCCGACCGCCAAGGCGGCGAATACGCCGTGATCGTGCGCTCGGTCCTCAAGGGCCATGGCCTCGGCCGGCTGTTGATGCGCCGCATGATCGAGCACGCCAGAGCCACCGGCCTGAAACGGGTTCACGGGCAGGTCCTAAGCGACAACACCGCGATGCTGCGCATGTGCGCCGAGCTCGGCTTCCGCATCACGGATGCAGTGAGCGCGAACGTCAAAATGGTGACGCTCACGCTCGACGAGCACGCGGCCCTGTCATAACGCTCCGCCGATGCCGGCACACGCACGCCCGACGGATCGACACCTCCCGGTCGCCGCGCATCTCATTGACGAGCTTGCACTTGCAGCCAGGCTTCAAAGCTTTCGGCGAGGGCGGTATAGGCATCGGCGCCGAGCAGCACTGAATAGGGTCCGTTGACACCAACGAGGCGTAGCTGACTCAACGCCTGGGAAATGGCGTCAGGGTTACTCGCGCACGTCCTTCGGCAGCGTCATGCGCGGATTGCTGGTTTCCTCGCGGATGCCGACGATACCTGCCGCAGTATCCCTCGAAGATGGCGCGGTCCTCGGCATAGGCGACCTTCTGCGCGGCGTTCTTTGCCGGTTGCCAGTCGAAATGGTTTGCTCCGCGTTCCACGTTGTCGATCTGTTGGCGATCCAACTCGAACGGGACGAGAAACTCTACCAACGCCTCACGGCGCCCGTTGATGGAAACAGGCCCTCGCGAGAGACTGGCCGGTCGGACCGTGGCGGACGCCATCACCCTCAATTCCTCAATAAGGGCTCGCTCAACGTGGAGCGGGTCGCTACAGCGCGTCAATTGCGGACATCGACGTGCCGGCGACGACCACAATCATCGCAATGTTCACAAATGAAATTGTAAAAATGTGACGCAGTTGTGCTTGTGCCTGTCACTGCCGTTGGTAGGCTATCCGCGCTTGGGTCAGGGTGACTGCGCGCGCTCATGCCTGAGCCGCAGAAAGGTCCCGTCTTCCACTAACGAGGAGGATCGAAAGTGTCGAACACAATCGAAGAAGCACTTAACGCGCGCATCGTGACAGCGGAGGGCGAAGAGCCGCTTTTCAAGGCTGGCGATGAGGTCAACATCGCGATGCGCTTTCCAATCGGTCACTATCGCGTGCCAACCTTCATTCGCGGCAAGCGTGGTCGAATCGTGTCCGTAATCCCAACGCGCGCCGTTGACAACGAGCAGGAGGGGTTTGGCCGAAACGCTGGGGGTAAGCGCCATTATTATCGCGTCGCCATCCCAATGACGGAGCTATGGCCGGGTTATACGGGCTCGCCAAACGACGGACTTCGCATCGAAGTTTTCGAAACCTGGCTGGAAGGAGTGGGATGATGAATCCGCATGACCACGATCACGCCCACGCGTCGGATGCCGGAGACGCGGCGCCCGGCTATTACGAAATCATGGAGACGGCTGCCCGCGAGCTGCTGATCGAGAAGCAATTGATCACGGCGGGCGAAATCCGCCGCATGCTCGAGGTCATGGACACACGCAACCCGGCTCTGGGCGCGAAAGTAGTCGCACGAGCCTGGGTTGATCCCGAGTTCCGCGCGCGGCTGCTCGCCAATGGCCGCGCGGCCTGCGAGGAGCTCGGCATCAGCTTTTTCGAGGATACGCAGCTCATCGTGCTCGAGAACACAGACGATGTTCATAATCTTATCGTCTGCACTCTCTGCTCTTGTTATCCGCGAGAAGTCCTCGGACTGCCGCCGGATTGGTACAAGCTCAAGCCGTATCGGGCGCGGGCAGTCAAGGAGCCGAGGGCGGTTCTCGCCGAGTTCGGCACAGCAATTCCCGATGATGTCGCGGTACATGTCAGCAACTCGACAGCGATGGTTCGCTATCTCGTTCTACCGCAAAGACCGGCGCATACAGAGAATTTCAACGAAGACGAGCTTGCGTCACTAGTGACGCGGGACGCGATGATCGGGGTCGTCAAGATCGATGCTCCGCAGCAAGGGAGGCAACAACAATGACCCAGACAGATGAATTGGTTCGTCGACTACCGACTGAGATGGGCGGGTTGGATGCCGGCCCAATCCAGCGTGTGGAGCACGAGTATGCGCCTTGGGAAAAGCGCTGCCACGCGCTCGCCAACGTGCTCGACATCCACAAGATCATCAGCACGGAAGAGAAGCGTCGCGGTGTCGAGGGACTTGGATCCGAGATGGCGGCCAAGCTGACCTATTACGAGCGGTGGATCGTGGCCTTCGCCAACATCCTCCAGCAGAAACAGATCCTCACGCCCGAGGAGCTGGCCCGGAAAATGGATGAAGTGAAAGCGCGGTGGTCGCGCGAGTCCTGAATGGAGCGAAGCATCGCTACAGCGCGTCTTGGTCGGTCTCGCGCGTATTCGAAGGATGTCGCACCTGGCCGCAGTACTCTGCGGACCGTATTCCGGGACACCATCATCCCGCGCGATCTCCTTGATCGTCTTGCCCTTGATGAAGTGCTAACCATATAGGCCATTCAAGCTCGGTGTTCGCACGGTGGGTTCGAGTACGGCGGCCTCTGTTCTGTCGAGCTTGCCTGGCTTGCTTGCTGGCCCATGCTCGCGGAGGATTCTTTTTCGGCATAGTCCCAGTGTCGCCATTAATGACATTGCCCGCGTTTCGTTTCATTCCCCAAGTGGATTATAATCCGCTCCGAGCCTGTCAGAGGCGACAAGAGCGGCGCGCCGGTCGCTTATCGGGGTGAAGCGGACATAGTTGAAACAGGCCAATGAAGCGAATGACCCGAAAGCGTACATGTCGTGGCAGGCCGCGGGGTATTGCGCACACTCACGGTCTGTCGCATCGTGATTTGGGGGATTTAGCAACTAGATTTCCGCGGGCTGGCGGCGTTCCAACGATGGGTCCGTTCAATTGATCGTACCCGATGTGAAAAATGAGCTTGCACCCGTCCCGCAAGCGGTGGCTCAACCCCTTACGCGCGCCGCGATCTTTCTGATCGTGACCATAAATCCTCGCGTCGAAAATCGTGCGGCCGTCCGATCCTTCTGCGGAGACTTGTCGGCGCTCCTGCGTGCCGTGGGTTTCCGCGACATCGAAGCGGGCTTGTCATGCATTCTGGGATTTGGATCGGATGCGTGGGACAGGCTTTTCGGCACGCCGCGGCCGGCCGAGTTGCATCCATTCCGCGAAATCAACGCTGGTCCCCGCCATGCCGTCGCCACACCCGGCGATATGCTGTTTCACATCCGCGCTAAGCGCTTCGATCTCTGCTTCGAGCTAGCCACCCAGATCATGGCGCGGCTCAAAGATGCGGTCTCTCCCGTCGACGAGGTACACGGCTTTAGATATTTTGATGACCGTGATTTGGTCGGATTTGTCGACGGCACGGAAAATCCGACGGATCAAGCCGCACTCGACGCCGCACTCGTGAGCCTGGAAGACGCTGAGTTTGCGGCCGGCAGCTACGTGGTCGTGCAAAAATATTTGCATGATTTGGCCGGTTGGAACGCGCTATCTACCGAAGCTCAAGAACGCATCATCGGCCGTACCAAGCTTTCAGACATCGAGCTCGATGACGCTGTCAAACCAACATGCGCTCACAATGCGCTCACCACGATCGTGGAGGACGGCAAGGAAGTAAAGATCCTTCGCGACAACATGCCCTTTGGCTCGGCGGCGAAGGCGGAGTTTGGGACATATTTCATCGGTTACGCTCGGTCGCCCCGAACGATCGAGCAAATGCTGGAAAATATGTTCGTTGGCCGGCCTCCTGGCAACTACGATCGTTTGTTGGATTTCAGCCGCGCTGTAAGCGGCAGTCTTTTCTTCGCGCCGTCGGCGACGTTCCTAGAGAATGTCGCGGACGACGAGCCCGTGGCGCCTTCGCCGCCGCGCGCGGCTGCGGCGCCGGCGCAACCGGCGGCATCTGCGCGCGATGGATCGCTTGGTATTGGTTCCCTCAAAGGAGATCCTCCTCATGAATAATCTTTACCGCGAGCTTGCTCCGATCTCAGAGGCGGCGTGGGCCCAGATCGAGGAGGAGACCGCCCGCACCTTCAAGCGCTACCTCGCCGGACGGCGCGTCGTTGACATGCAGGGTCCCGGCGGTGTCGCGCTTCCGGCCATCGGCACCGGCCACTTGCGCGATATTAAAGCGCCCGGCGATGGCATCATCTCGCGCCAGCGCGAGGTAAAAGCGCTAATCGAACTGCGTGTACCCTTCGAGCTTAGTCGCCAACAGATCGATGATGTCGAGCGCGGTGCTAACGACTCAGACTGGCAGCCCGCGAAGGACGCCGCGCAGAGGATAGCCTTTGCGGAAGATCGCGCCATATTCGAAGGCTATGTCGCCGGCGGAATCGGTGGCATCCGGGAAGGGACCAGCAATCCAGTGACGGCGCTTCCAGCCGACGTGCGCGCCTACCCGGACGCCATCGCCAAAGCGGTAAGCCAGTTGCGTCTGGTCGGCGTCAACGGTCCATATTCCGTGCTGCTCAGCGCCGATGCCTACACCAGCCTTAGCGAGACCAGCGATCACGGTTATCCGGTACTTGACCACGTCAAACGCCTTGTGGATGGCGAAATTGTATGGGCGCCGGCAATCGCAGGCGCATTCGTGCTCACAACCCGCGGCGGCGACTTCGGCCTGTACATCGGCCAGGACGTATCCATCGGCTATCTGAGCCATACCGAAGCGGTCGTCCGCCTTTACCTACAGGAGACATTCACTTTTCTCTTGCTCACGACGGAAGCTGCTGTCGCGTTAGCTCCCCCCGGGAACGTCGAACCGAAGCATCCTCAGCAAAAGAGCTCATGAAGACGCGAGATAAATTTACTTCGGCAGATTTTCGGACGTTCGCTGATTGGCGACGTCGACGGACGCGACTATATGCATTCAGATAGTACGAAAGGCGGGAGGATTCGTCGTGACCACGCTGAAGATCAATGGCGAAGATAAGAGCTTCAACGCTCCCGACGACATGCCGCTTCTCTGGGTGCTACGCGACGTACTCGGGATGACAGGAACAAAGTTCGGCTGCGGTATCGCTCAGTGTGGCGCCTGTACGGTGCACATCGACGGCAAAGCGGTTCGTTCGTGTTTATTGCCGGTAGGAGCGGTCGGTGATCAAACGGTCACCACGATTGAAGGCATCGGCGCCACAAAAACGGGCGCAAAAATACAGCAAGCGTGGCTTGATCTGGAAGTTATCCAGTGCGGCTATTGCCAGTCGGGTCAGATCATGTCGGCAACGGCTTTGCTGGCGAGCACGCCGCACCCGGATAACTCCGATATCGACGCGGCGATGGCGGGTAACATTTGCCGCTGCGGCACGTACGTGCGAATTCGCGACGCCATCAAATACGCCGCCCGGGAGTCCACGTCGAAAGCGGGAGAGAACGATGCTTCTCGTTGACGAAACTGCTTCGGCTACCTCGCGTCGCAGCCTGCTGAAAGGCGGCCTGTCCGCAGGCTTTACGCTCGCCTTCCGTCTACCGGTGAGGGCGGAAAACGAGCCCGTGCAACCGCCCGACGATACGGCGGAGAAGTTTGCGCCCAACGCCTTCATCCGCATCGACCATGCAGGGAAGACGACCCTCGTCATGCCCCAGGTAGAGATGGGCCAGGGCGTCTATACCGCGGTAGCAATGATCCTCGCCGAAGAGCTCGATGCCGATTACGCGCAGGTGTCGCTGGAGCACGCGCCGCCGAACGACAAGCTCTACGGCAATCCCATATTCGGCATTCAGGTCACCGGCAATTCCAATTCCATCAGGGCATTCTGGGAGCCATTGCGCAATGCCGGCGCGGCGGCACGCGCGATGCTGGTGCAGGCTGCGGCGCAGAAATGGGAGGTCGATTCCGCAAGTTGCACCGCGTCTAACGGCCGGGTCATTCATCCAGGCAGCGGGCGTACGCTCGCCTACGGCGATTTGGTGGATGCAGCGAGCAATGTTCCGACGCCGCAACATCCGCCGCTTAAAGATCCCAAGAACTTCGCGCTGATCGGCAAATCGCTCAAGCGCCTCGATACGCCCGACAAGGTCAACGGTAAGGCGGTCTACGGCATCGATGCAATGCTTCCCGGGATGAAGTTCGCAACAATCGCCGCCAGTCCGGTGCTTGGCGGCAAGATAGATCATGTTGACGACAGTGCCGCCAAAACGATCCCGGGCGTGCAGAAGGTCGTGGTGCTCGACGATCTGGTCGCGGTTGTCGGCGACCACATGTGGGCTGCCAAGAAAGGTCTCGATGCTCTCATCGTTACCTGGAACGAGGGCCCGAATGCGCACGTCAACTCGAACGATATTTGGGAGAACTTGAGGGTCGCGAGCAAAAAGGATGGCGCAGTCGCGAAATCCGTTGGCGACATTGCAAAGGGCCTTACGCAGGGAAATAAATTCGAGGCCGAATATGAATTACCGTTGCTTGCGCATGCCTCGATGGAGCCGATGAACTGTACGGTACATCTCACGCCGGGCGCGTGCGAGATATGGACCGGCACCCAGGTCATGACGCGCGTGCAGGAAGCCGCGGCCAACGCTGCCGGTCTTCCGATCGACAAAGTAACAGTGAATAACCACCTGCTCGGAGGCGGCTTCGGCCGCAGGCTTGAAGCGGACATGGTGGCGAGCGCAGTGCGCGTCGCGCAGCACGTGGACGGGCCTTTGAAAGTCGTGTGGACACGCGAAGAGGATATCCAGCACGACGTCTACCGCCCGGCTTATCGCGACACGATTTCCGCAAGCCTGTCGGACGGACGGGTCGTGGCGTGGAAATATCGCGTCACCGGTTCGTCCATCATGGCGCGCTGGCTTCCGCCAGCCTTCCAGAATGGCATCGATATTGACGCGGTCGATAGCGCCATCGACATGCCTTACGACATTCCCAACCTTCATGTTGAGTATGTGCGCGCCGAACCGCCCGCCATTGTCACCGGCTTCTGGCGTGGCGTCGGGCCAAACAACAATGTCTTTGCCATCGAGTGTTTTATCGACGAGTTGGCGCGCAAGGCTGGCAAGGACCCGATAGCCTTCCGCCGCGACATGCTGGGAAGCAATCCGCGGCTGAAGGCGGCGCTCGACCTCGTCGCGGAAAAATCGGGTTGGGGGAAATCTCTGCCTGCTCGGGTGGGCCAAGGTGTCAGCGTGCAGCCGGCATTCGGCAGCTTCATCGCGACGGTCGTTGAGGCCGAAGTCGACGATGACGGCGAGGTGTATCTGCGCCGTGTCACTTCGGCGGTCGACACCGGCATCGCCGTGAACCCCGATACAATCGTGGCGCAATTGCAAGGCGGGCTGATCTTCGGCCTGACCGCCGCGCTCTACGGCGAGATCACGATCGAAAGGGGCCGCGTGCAACAATCCAACTTCAACGACTATCGGATGTTGCGCATCGATGAGGTGCCGAAGATCGACGTGCACGTCATCAAAAGCTTCGAGAATCCGGGCGGCATCGGCGAAACCGGAGCGACGGCGGGCCCGCCCGCGCTGCGCAACGCACTTTATGCGGCGACCGGTATCGCCTTACGCCGGCTACCGATCGACCGCGCCGCTTTGGCGGTCAGGAAGAAGGCGTAGTCGCATGCGTACGCGCCGGCACCGTCACAATTATTGTCGCTGCCGTGATTGCGTTGGGCGTGATCGGCTGGAGGGTGTTCAACCCCGGACCGATGGCATTTGCCGGTGGCGCCACGGTCGCGCTTTCGGACTATCACGCCAAAGATCCGACCGGCGTTCCCGCCGAACTCGCAAATGCCAGCCTAGTCAAACGCGGTGAATATCTGGCGCGCGCCGCGGATTGCGTGGTTTGCCACACCGCGCCCGGTGGGGCGCCCTATGCCGGCGGCTTGGCTATACCGCTGCCGTTCGGAACGCTGTATTCCACGAACATCACGGCGGACAAAGATACCGGTATAGGCGATTACAGCGACCGCGATTTCCTCAACGCCGTGCAGCGCGGCATCCGCCCGGACGGAACCCGGCTTTATCCGGCAATGCCATATCCCTCCTACACCCGCATGACCGACGCGGACACCTTGGCCATCAAGGCCTATCTGTTCAGCCTCGCCCCGGTGCCCGCCGCCAATCGAACGGACACGCTCAAATTTCCGTTCAACCAGCGCGCCCTCATGATCTTCTGGTCGTTGTTTTTCAACGCCGATCAGCGCTTTGAGCCAAACACCGCGCAAACTGCCGAATGGAACAGGGGCGCTTATATTGCCGAGGCATTGGCGCATTGCGGCGAATGCCACACACCGCGCAACCTGGGCTTCGCACTCGACAATCGCAGAAAATTCGGCGGCGCGGTGACGGCCGGCTGGCACGCCTTCAACATCAGTTCAGACAAGGGCTCAGGCGTAGGCACCTGGAGCGACGATGAAGTGTTCGCCTATTTGTCGTCCGGCCACGCTTTGGGCCGTGGCACCGCGTCAGGGCCAATGGGCGAGGCCGTCGATCAGAGCTTCAGCCTGATGTCACCGGCCGACATACGCGCGCTCGTCGCCTATGTCCGCAGCGTTCCGGCGATCGCGTCGGCCGACTTGCCTGCAACGCTCGCTCCACCGGCGCCGGCATCCCCGAAGGACGGCGGCCTTGCGGCAAACGTCCTCGGCAAACGAGTATTTGAAGGGGCTTGCGCCAGTTGCCATAACTGGACCGGAGTGAGCGCAATCACGCCCTTTGCAACAATTGCCGGAACACGTGCGGTCAACGATTCGACGGCCACGAATGTCGCTCAAATCGTGATCTCCGGCACAAAGCGTTACACCCCCCAGGGCGTCGTCTCGATGCCGGCTTTCGGTGGCATTTATTCCGACCTGGAAATCGCGGCGGTCGCCAACTATGTCACCGGGCGCTTCGGCAGCAAAGAAACCGACATCACCAATAAAGACATTGCATCGCTGCGGAGCCAAACATCTCGTTGATTACATCTGACTTGCCCCTGGAATTCAATCAGTTGGTCGCCACAAACTTCATCGTTGGACGCTGCACAGCCTCGGCAATCGCCTCTGCGTCGCGGCAGTCATTCTTCTGCCCCTTCGAGTAGGGCCGTACGTACTTGGCCGGCATCAGCCGCGCGTCGTGACAAAGCGCCTCGAGCTTCCGACTGAGATGATGCGCACCAACGCAAGCTTCCATGCCGATCAGGCACGGCGGCATATTAGCCAACCGTGCTTCAACCTGGCCTCGCGACCACTTCTGCCGCAACGCGAGTGCACCCCGAACGTCTAGGCCAACGACGTGGAACGAGTTCTTGCCGATATCGATGCCGACTGCGGCGACCGTAGTGGTAAGTTGCTGAGACATGGCGTGCTCCTTGTCGTTGGCGCCCCTTCCCAGTTTCGATCGCTGATGGGGCAGGAGCACGGCCGGACCATCCCATTAGCGGACATCGCCTTCCAATATCATTGCGCTGGGCGCTTAGTTATCGCGCTGCGATGTGATACTACGCCAACTCGTCGAGCAACGCCTTGGCATTTTTTAGATCGAGCGTGTCGAAACCTTCGGTAAACCAGCCGTAGACCGGAGCGGCGCTGATCCTCGACCTGGAAGGGCGGCGATCGCCCTGTGATGCAGAGCACAAGCTGAAGGCTGCGTCAGGGTTAAGTTGGTGCCAGTCAAAACAGCCAAACACTGACTAGAGGCCGCTATGAAGTTCGTCATCCTCGCCGCGCTTGTCTTCGCATTCGCTCTCGCCTTCACCACTGGCCCTATGTTGGGCTGATAACTCAGCCGGACCAGGTGGGTGTTTGCGGCAACGGATTTGCATGCCCGTAGTGTCCTTGCGCGACCGATGGGTAAGTCAGTTATCTTTCACGATGAACTCGGACCCTAACGAACTGCGCGGCCGGAGGCGGCATAGCTCATGAACATTGAAATTTTAGGCTTTGCGGGTGCCGCGCTCATGGTTCTCACCTTGGGGATGAAAACCATGATTCCGCTTCGCGTGGTGGGAATCGCCAGCAGCATCGTCCAGATTGTCTTTGCGTTGTTGGCAGGAATTACACCGATGCTGATCCAACATAGCATCCTCCTCCCGATGAATACCTATCGACTTTACGAACACATTCGCCTCGTGCGGCGGGTGCGGAAAGCCGTAGACGAAGATTTGTCCATGGACTGGCTGATACCATTCATGACAAAGCGTAAGGTCGGGGCTGGGGAATTCCTGTTCCACAAGGGTCAATTCGCAGACGAGATGTTCATCGTCGCATCGGGACGATTGCGCCTCAGCGAAATCGCCGCGGAAGTAGTGCCAGGCGACGTAGTTGGAGAGTTGGGGCTGCTGGCGCCCAACCACCTGCGTACGCAAACACTCGAGTGTATCGAAGACTCGGTAGTTATGCAGGTGAGCTACGATAACATTAAATCACTTTATTTCCAGAATCCTAGCTTTGGCTTTTACCTACTGCGTCTTATCAGCGCGCGCCTTTTTCAGAATATTGCCGGGCTTGAAATGAAACTGGAACAGCGCGGCCAGTATATTGAGAGATTGCAAGCCGCCGTCCGCCCAAGCCAAATTGGAGGACAGAAGCGTGCGGCTCGACTGCAATTGCGAAAAAATCACAAGGCGCAGCTATCTGGCTGATAAGCCGCCAATCCCCGTCAGCGGGTAGCCCGACCACCAATGAGTCACCGTCCGGCGATGAAATCAGTGAAAGCCTGTGCCGCACAATGTGAAAATAATTCGGGAGCGCGACGGGGCCTTGGTGACCATCGAGGGCGGTGTTGGCGTCGGGACAGCCGGCGAAATAATGACGGTCACCATTGGCAACCAATAAAACTTTGTAATTACGTATCACGCCGGATTTTCTCGTCGATCAAAATTCTCTCGTACTCAAGGGCGGGTCAGAGTGATAAAGTAGAGGTAAGGGGCGGCGAACGTAGAAACTGCCGATAAGAAAAAGCTTCACCGGAGCTGGATCGGCTGGCGTGCGTAACCATTTGATCTAAATCAAAGCCGCACAGTCCATCTGTGACGACGATGTCGCCAGTTCCAAGAGCCACATCGCAATTACTTTGGAGGCGGCTATGCAGCAATATCAATCGAGGATTGGCTCAGTTAGCGCTGCGGCATTGATCGCTGGCGCGTTGCTCGCTTCCGACGGAACTTTGGCGCAGCAGATCAGCGGCACGCCGGGTTCTCCGAGCGCAACGACGACCATCGAGGGCAGCCAATTGCCGCCGCCGCCGCAACCGTTTCAGGGCAAGATCGAGCGCAATGCCGCGCAGTCGACGCCGTATTGGCCGATGCGCGTGGTTCCACCCAAGGGCGCGCCGAATATTTTGCTGGTCATGACCGACGACACCGGGTTCGGCGTCTCCAGCACCTTCGGCGGCGTCATTCCATCGCCGACACTCGACCGCATCGCCGCTAACGGCCTGCGCTACACCAACTTCAATTCGACGGCGCTGTGCTCGCCGACGCGAGCTGCCATCATCACCGGCCGCAACCATCACTCGATGGGCTTCGGCGTCGTCGCCGAGCAGTCGACCGGCTACCCCGGCTACAACAGCATCATGACCCGGGACAAGGCGACGATCGGAAAAATCCTCAAAGACAACGGCTACTGGACGTCGTGGTTTGGCAAGGACCACAACACCCCTGAATTCCAGGCGAGCCAGGCGGGGCCGTTCGACCAATGGCCGACTGGGATGGGTTTTGACTATTTCTATGGCTTCGTCGGCGGCGACGCTAACCAATGGCAGCCGAACCTGTTCCGCAACACGACGGCGATCTATCCTTATGTCGGCCATCCCAGCTGGAACATGATCACGGCCGAAGCGGATGACGCGATCAAATATCTGCATCGCATCACGGCGATCAATTCGGATCAGCCGTTCTTCATCTACTACGTGCCCGGCGCCATGCACGCGCCGCACGACCCGACGCCGGAGTGGGTCAAGAAAATCAGCGACATGCACTTGTTCGACGACGGCTGGAACAAGCTGCGCGACACCATCTTCGCCAACCAGAAGCGGCTCGGCGTCATCCCGCAGGACGCCAAGCTGACGCCGTGGCCGGACTTTTTGAAACGCTGGGATCAGCTCAGCGACGAGGAAAAGAAGCTATTCATCCGGCAAGCCGACGTGTTTGCCGCCTACTGGGCCTACTCCGACCACGAGATCGGCCGGGTGGTCGATGAAATCGAGAAGATGGGCAAGCTCGATAATACGCTGATAATCTATATCGCCGGCGACAACGGCAACAGCGCCGAAGGCACGCTGCTTGGCACGCCCAACGAGGTAGCGTCGCTCAACGGCGTCGACCTGCCGGTCGACGTGCAGATGAAATTCTACGACGTCTGGGGCTCGGACCAGACCTACGCCCACATGGCGGTGCCGTGGACCTGGGCGTTCGACACTCCGTTCTCTTGGACCAAGCAGATCGCGTCGCACTTCGGCGGCGTGCGCCAGGGCATGGCAATCTCGTGGCCCGCCGTCATTAAGGATAAGGGCGGCATCCGCAACCAGTTCATGCACGTGATCGATATCGTGCCGACCATCCTCGAAGCGACCAAGATCAAGGCGCCCGACGTGGTCGATGGCATCAAGCAGAAGCCGATCGAGGGTACGAGCTTCATGTATACCTTCGATGCCAAGAACGCGAACGCGCCGTCGCGGCACACCACCCAATATTTCGAGATGATGGGCGACCACGCCATCTATCACAACGGCTGGATCGCCAGCACCAAGGTCATGCGCAAGCCGTGGGATCTGGCGGGCGCGGTCAGCCTCGATCCGGCGAGCTTTCCGTACGAGCTGTACGATCTCAGCAAGGACTGGACGCAGGACGACAACGTCGCCGCCAAGTACCCGGACAAGGTGAAGGAAATGGATAATCTGTTCTGGGTGGAGGCGGCGAAATATCAGGTGCTGCCGCTCGACGCCAGCGTCGCCACCCGGGTCGTCTCGCCGCGCCCCAGCCTCTCCGCGGGCCGCACCGAGTTCAGCTGGTTCGGCGAGGTCACCGGAACGCCGAACGGCGATGCCCCGAGCATCCTCGACGCCTCGTTCACCTACAAGGCCGAGGTCGATATCCCGCAGGGCGGCGCCGAAGGCATGATCGTCACCCAGGGCGGCCGGTTCGGCGGCTACGGCTTCTACCTGCTCAAAGGCAGGCCGGTGTTCCTCTATAACTTCTTCGACGTGGAGCGCACGCGCTGGGAGGCGCCGGCCGCGCTGTCGCCGGGCAAGCACACGCTCGAGTTCGCCTTCAAGTATGACGGGCTTGGCTTCGGCACGCTTGCCTTCAACAATGTCAGCGGCATTGGCCGCGGCGGCACCGGCGTGCTCAAGGTCGACGGCCAGGAGGTGGCACGTCAAACCATGGAGCACACCATCCCGCTAATCATGCAATGGGACGAGAACTTCGACATCGGTGCCGACACCGGTACCCCGGTGGACGACCGCGACTACCAGGTGCCGTTCAAATTCACCGGCACCCTCGACAAGTTGATGCTCTCGATCGATCGGCCGCGGCTGTCGCCTGCGGACATTCAGAAGCTCAAGGAAGCCACGCGCGACAACAAGGCCGCTGAGTAGCGGCACGTCGCGCGGCGAGCAGTCCCCCGCAGCGGCTGCAGGAGGCAGCCGCTGCACCAGTGGGGCCGCCAGAAATCAGCTGGGCAGCCCACCACTTTTGCTGCGCCGCACTTTGGTCGGTATTGGCACGATTCGACGGCTTCGGCCGCTCGCCGGTTTCGACGCTTTCGGGTCAGAGCAGACGCCCGGCCAGAACGTTGAACATGACGCTCATCAAAACCAATTGATTGGAGCCGCGCGGCGCAGATCCGTTTTTGCCTCCCAAAACCGGACCTCACAGCGGACATACGAATCCGACGCGCAGTGCCAAAAGCAACCGAACTGCGGCGCAGCGAAAAAAGAGAAGCCGCCCTGCGCCGGCCTCCAATGTTTCTAATGCGTTGTTTGCTCAGGCGGGCGCTTGGGCGCGTCGCTTTCTGCGCCAGCCAAGCAAACCCATCGAGCCGAGGCCGGCGACGAAGAGCGGGAGAGCGGCAGGAAGCGGAGTAGCCGACGCTGCAAAATCAACAACGTCCGTAAGGCCATTCAGCGATCCAAATTCTTGTCCAGCGGTCATGTAGAATAAGATAGCGAGCGTATCTCCAGCTGCGACGTTAAAGGGACGGGCGGCGAATGGGCAAGCATCTGATCTATCGGAACATGCCGTGGAAGACACGGTAAAAAACCCCATAGGAGCGCCGTTAATGTCGAAAAAGTCGGTATTTGAACGCGACACGACGGGGTGGGCGTACCAAACGCTGGCGCTCCAACTGGTGACGGTTCCGGACGACGGTGCAGTCCAAACGATCTCCAGTGCGGTGCCGTCGTTCGGACTGTGAACCAGCACATCTCCCGCTGGAAACGCGGCGTCGCTTTCACCCGCGGCGGAACCATTTACGGCGGCCTGGGCCACATCGGGAGTGTTTACGTTCAGGTGGTCCGGTACTCAAGTATCCTCCGGCGGGAATGGCGGGATAGAATAAATTGCCATTGTTTAGCGCGGAAGGTTGGTGAGGCAAATCGCTGCCAAAATAGACGTATGAACAAACACCGTTTGGGTTGCTGGTATCACTAAATTCGCTGGTCAAATTGTAAATCGTCGCGCGCGAGGGCGATGACCAAACCTTCTCGCAGAGCCGCTGATCAGCGCTTATGCCGGCTAAACGGTTTAACCCGGAATTTCAGCTTCGCCGAGAATACGCATCGAGCGCCACGGCTCCGATAATAATAGCGCCCTTGATCAGCGACTGGAAATTTGAGTTGAGCGCGAGCGCGTCAAAAATATTGGTAAGGACAGCGAGAAGTAGTAGGCCGACGGCAGTGCGCCAAACTGCACCCTCACCACCGAAGAGAGAAGTGCCCCCGATAATCACGATCGCAATGGCGTCGAGGGACATAGTTCCAGCGATGTCAGGTTGGCCGATGCCGAGACGGGAAGCGATGATCATTCCGCCAAGAGCGGCAAGAACACCGACCAGCGCGTAGGTGCTCACCTTAAGACGATCGACGCGCAGTCCCGCGAGTTGAGCGGCCTCGGGATTGCCGCCGACGGCGTAAAGTGAACGCCCATAGACTGTTTTCGACAAGATCAGCGATCCGAGGGCATAAATGACGATCAAAAGATACAACGAAATCGGGATATCGAACCATCTCCCAGCGCCTAAAGTCATGAAAGTCGGTTCGTCGACGATGATCGGTGCCGAATGGGAGTAAAGGAACGCGGCTCCGCCGAAAATAGAGGCGGTTCCCAATGTCGCAACGAATGCGTTGACGCGGAAACGGGTGATAATTAGTCCGTTCATCAAACCGGCAGCGAGTCCAACCGCGAGTGCAATGACGCCGGCCAGTGGGAGCGAGACTTGCTTCGCTTCCATCGCGTAAATCGTCGCGCCCGCAGCATAGATTGCGCCAACCGACAAATCGAAACCGCCGGCAATCATAACAAACGTCATCCCGAGCGCGATCAGGCCCACCTGAACGTTTTGGCTGAGGATATTTAAAAGGTTATCTCGTTCAAGAAATCCCGGATAGAGAATTCGGCATAACACGATAAGCGCGATCAGCAGCCAGACGATCATGCCGCGGAAGATGACAGCGGAAATCCTATCCACGGTCTGCCGCAATCGTGAATCCTCCTTCGGCGAAATTTCGAGCATTTGCGGGCGCGCGGACACTATGCGGCCCTTAGCGAAAATGCCGACATAAGGATATCTTGCACCGAGGCGTCCGCGCTGAGATGGCCAACTTCTCGGCCCGCGGCAAGTACGACGACGCGGTCGCTGATCGCCACAACTTCCTCGAGCTCCGAAGATACAAACAAAATGGCGAGGCCGCCGCCTGCAAGTTCGCGAAGTTTACTGAGGATTTCTTCCTTGGCACCGATATCGATGCCGCGGGTTGGCTCGTCCGCAAGCAAAACACGGGGCGGACGATGACGCCAACGTGCCAGCAGAAGCTTTTGTTGATTACCACCCGATAGCGATCCCGCAGTCGCGACTAATCGACGCTTGTCGAAATGACAACCGCGCATCGCGTTCTCTGCGCAGGCATGGAGGCGCCGCTCCGATATGAATCCCCTGTCGGCAGTAGCGGGCAGATTGGCCAAGACGACGTTTTCCTGCGCAGGCCTGCCGAGAACGAGCCCTTGCTTGCGGCTTTCCGGAATAAGAGCGATGCCAAGTTCGAGCGCCCGTAGTGGATTGACCGGCCAACGCTGCTCTTTCCCGTCAATCCAAAGGCGACCTGTTGAACTAGCTTCGAGCCCACACAATGCGCGAAGAAGGGTGGTTCGGCCGGAGCCGACTAAGCCGCCTAGTCCTACAATCTCGCCTTTGCCGATGGTTACGGAAATATTCTCGATCTTGTTCGGTGCGGTGATCTCTTCAGCACGCAAAAACGGCTCGCCGCCAAAGGTTGAGCGGCGCTTTTCGGGCGCCGATGCCGCGTGCCCAAGCATCGCCGTGACAAGACTTGTTTTTGTCCAATCAGCAACACTTGCAGTGTGAATAATGCGACCGTCGCGGCAGACGCTAATGTTGTCGGCGATCGATAGCACCTCATCGAGGTTGTGGCTGACCAACAATATCGTGACGTTTTGAGAGCGCAGTTCGCGCATGCGCCGAAACAAAGCGTCTCGCTCCGATAGGGCTAGCGCTGATGTCGGTTCGTCGAGCAGCAGAATCTTGGCTTGGCTCTCTAGTGCACGAATAATTTCAAGCATCTGTTGATCGGCAACAGAAAGACTGCCGGCCGCAACACCCGCTGGAATCATCACGCCCAGACGGTCGCATAACTCCTTGAAACGCTTGCGCATTGTACGTTCACGTAAAAAACCAAAACGAGACCGTGTTTGTCCGAGAAAGACGTTCGCGCATGCTGACAAACCCGGGACAATCGTGAGCTCTTGATAGATCGCGACAATACCCGCAGAGCGCGAAGCAAGAACGTTTCCCGTTTGCAAGGTTTGACCGAAGACGTCGATGCGCCCTTCGCTTGGCGCGATTCGGCCGGCGAGCAGACCAAGTAGTGTCGATTTGCCCGCCCCGTTTTCGCCAACCAGTGCATGAATAGTTCCACGAGCTATCGCCAGCGTTACACCGTCAACTGCTACCGTTTCGCCGAAACGTCTCCCAACGCTGACGAAGCGGACCGCCGCGTCGGCGGCCCGCTGCTCTTCGGAAGTACCCAACATCAATCTGACTCGGGCATGAACTTATCAATATTGGACTTGTCGATTATGCTTGGGGCGTCGGCTGGTGCGCCGTCATTGGGGATGTACCGCGGAACTTGCTTCCCTTGATGGGCGAGCGCCAAGTTACGCACGGCCACCGATGTCGACGTGTAACCATATATGGGCACGGTCGCGATCACCTGGCCGGCTACGATCGCCTTTTTGGACCAGTCTGTTCCGCCAAAGTCGTAAAGCTTGATCTTACCGCCTTTACCAGCTTGCTCGATCGCACTTAGGGACCCGCGCGTGATCGTGTACCAATTGGTGATGATTACGCCGATATCGGGATGGGTTTGAAGCATATTTTGCGCGTGTTTCATCGCATCGGGGATCGTGTAGTCGGTTGATTGGGCGTCGACAATCTGGAAATCTGGATATTTGGATTTTAGCTCCTCCAACGCCTTCTTCATCCGCAGGGTATCGGCTGCCAAATCCAGTCCCGTAATCAATCCGACCTTTTGCGATCCCGGATTGGTCTTCATGATATACTCAAGGTATTCTTTGGTAACCGGATACGACGTGGCTCCGCCAACAAATTGCACCGTGCCCGGGGACCATTGCTTTTCGCCCTCGGCAAAGGTCGTAT
Organism: uncultured Alphaproteobacteria bacterium; assembly: GCA_963850245.1. Classification (GTDB taxonomy): domain Bacteria; phylum Pseudomonadota; class Alphaproteobacteria; order Rhizobiales; family Xanthobacteraceae; genus BOG-931. Next base: position 245,131 of record CAWKLA010000017.1, read on the forward strand.
CGCAAACCGAGAAATGATAGTTGCTGACCAGTATCCCGGCCTTAGGCGCATCTTCCGTTAACGCCTTGCAGACAACCGGGCCCGCCAGCGGCAGCGAAAGAAAAGCGTTGTATTGCTTGGTCTGGATCGCATTCTCCATCTGATTGAGTTGATTTATTGGATCCGCCTTAGCGTCAAACACACTCACGGTCGCGCCGATTTTTGCAGCTTCGTCCTGCGCGCCTTTCAGATTGGCTTGAAGGTAAGGCGTGACTAACGCCGGCAAAAACATACCGATCTTTAGCGGCTGGCTCGGATCAGTCATCACCTTCATATTGCCAACATCAACGACAACAGAAGCAGCGTAGCTTGCGGTCGCTAGCAGCACCGTCGTTAACCCAAGTATCCAGGTGCCACGAGCGCTACCAGACCCGTTGGGAAAATCGCCTTTCACGTCGGCGTTTCTATAAAGGATCATTCAAACCTCCCTGTGTTATCGCTTAATCACCGATTGTCGGTGTGCAACCGTTTGCTTTCTATCTTTTCGAGACGTCCCGGCGTTGTCCGGTCGTTTTTTGTCGAGTGTCTCAGTGATTTTCAGCTCGCCTTTTTATGACGCTGACACTCGTTGGTCCAAGGGCGCGCACGAATCTCGCTCGTCACCCCGCGTTAGCAACCTCCCTGTGCAGATCGATTAAACTTGGTATGGTCTCGGGCGGCCGTCTGCCCATGCCGCACTCGGTCGCAATCCCAAAGTTTGTAATCACTTTTTTTGCGGCGGCGAGACGACGAAGCGTGCCGGCTACGCCGTCGGTGTCGTGGACTAGCCCGAGATACAATTCCGTGACAGGACTTAGTTTCAGGTCCTTAAGAGGACTGAAATAGGCGTCGTCGTCGCGCTCACGCGGGACCGGCATGTGGACCCATTTAAGCGGGTGCGTCAGTTGAGTTGTGAGCTGATTTACGAAGTCAACCATTATCCGGGTATCGGTCGGCTCTAACTGGTGCTTGCCACCGGCATCGCCGTAACAGAGATGGATACCCAGGTCGACGTCTTGAGGTATGTGTTTGCTCGCGCGCGCGATCGACGCGATGAGCTCGTCTCGCGAAAACGTTTTTAGCTTTTCCGGGTCTTCCAAGATAAAGCAGAACTCGATTGCGGCATCCCATTGGATTGCAAGATCCTGGGAGGGGATGACGGCCACGATTTTATCAATTTCACGACAAATACCCTCCTCATACGGCAGCCAGGCTGGTTTAACCGACGCGGGTTCACAAAATTCGTGGACCGTGGCGATCGGCGTTGGCAGCGAAACCTGAAACCGTATACGAGCGGCGATCTTGCCGCTGGATCGGGCGCGCTTGAAATCCTCGTAGGAAGATATCGCGGCGTCCGCGTAGCCAAGGGGTCCGAATTCGATTTTTACGCCGGGTGAGGCTTTGTAACGTTGCACCTTCCACCCGGGCACTACCTCGTAGAAATCGCCAGGCACCAAACCCTTTGTCTTACCCAAAATCGCGTTTTGAAAGCTAATCCAATGAAAGCGCTCGCCAGTTTCGCCGTCAGGAACGCGCTTTGCTAGTTTGCCGAGCTTAGTGCCGACCATCTCGAAAACCGACGTCGCCGAATCCAGTGGCACGCTGCCAAGGATCAATACCGAACGGCCGTTGGCGTCTGTCATTCTTCATCTCCCTCTCCGCCGCTGGACCAGCGGCGAGTTTAATAATGCCACTTAAATTGGGCACCTTGATCAATCGTACCATTTTTTGTACGACTGTACAATGAGGCCAGCTGTTTTCTCTCGTCTTTAAAATATGCCGGCAAATGCCGCAGCCGCGGACCTTGGCTGGCGAAGGGCGATGGGGCGAACGGCTGTCCGCAATTGATGCGCGAGGACAAATTCCTTCGAGCTTGTTCGATGCGTGTTTGTACGGAAGTGTAGCCCTTTCGGTTTACCTATATGGGACACCGAGGAAAGGCGTTCGAAAGCCAAGCGCGGTTACAAAAAGAGATAAAAGGGCTTATGGATCGAAAAATGCAGAAAACACTTTTAAAGCGAAATAGAACGCGGGCCGCGGCAAACAGATCAAAGGGTCGCCGCTCAGTTATACCGCCTGGTCAGGTCGATTCGCCGCGGCGCCGTCGAGACATACTTCTTGCCGCAGCTGAATTGTTTTCAATTCACGGCTACAACGGCGTTTCGCTTCGAGACATAGCAAGGCGCGCCAAGGTACCGACCGCGCTATGCGGCTATTACTTCGGGCGCAAGTCGGAGCTGTTTGCGTCCTTGTTTTTGCATAGCCCCGATCATATCGAAAAGCGCAGGGCCGCGCTGCAAGCGTTCTCCACTGAAGGATCGCTGGAGGATTTGATTCGGTTATGGATTGAACCGGTTGTCAAAATGCGCTCTAGCACTGAAGAAGCGCCGTTCGCTGTTTTGAGCGCTCGAGCGTCGTGGGATTCGTCGACCGAGGCGAAAGAGGCAGTTAGGAGATTTTACGATCCGATTGCTTTTTCGGTTTTGCGGGCGCTCAAGAGGCTCCTTCCGAACCGCGATCCAGTTGATTTGGCTTGGGGGTATGAGTGGGCACTTGGCGCGTTTTTGATGCATCTAGGCAGCGATCGCATCGAAAGTATTTCGCAAGGTCAAGCAAACACCGGTGATATAGGCGGTAAAACAAACACACTGATCGGCTTCGTATGCGCCGGCTTGCAGTCAATCCCGGCGCGGACAGCGGTAAAGAGGTAAACAAAGATTTGAATGAAAAACCTGCGACCCCCTTTCAGCATAATGTCCGGGATGTTCGAAGGCGCCACCAAATTCTTCACGCGCTTTGGCGAAAGATCGACTATGAATTCTGTCCAATCTGCGGAACGACGGTTAGATGGCGTGTCGGAAGGATTGGAAGCCGGCAGTGTATTGCCGGAGGCGCGCTCGACGACGCGACCCCAAATTGAAATGGTGGCGAAATGTACGCCAATGAGGGCCTTCCATGGGCTCGGTTAGAATGCGCGATTTCAAACCCGTATGCGCCTGATCCTGCGTTCTCAGGGAGAGTTGAGCGAAAGGGCGCCGACCGCCGACGTGAATTGGCCATGCCGAACTTGGGTTTATAAGCCGCCTCACGGCACACTTGACTTCCGGTAATGGCACGAAGCGTCGTTCCACCATCGCAGTGAGATTGGATCGCTTTGGAGTGAAGCGGACATGAGCCGGCTGGTGAGACCGGGTCGATCGGTCGAGAATGACCCGCAGCGGAAATAAACAGCGTGCCCGGTCGACGTTGTTGACTGGGCGGCGCAAGCGTTTCCACCGCGGCTCTGCGCTGGACCCCTCTTTGCGGGGTTCAAATTAAGTGCGGCGATCAAGCGCCGCTTGCGCGAGCTACTCGGCGGGAAATAGTCTCTGGACGCCGGCCGTTGCAAGTCGCCTGTGCGTTTGGCGGCCACACAACGGCCTTAACCGGGAGGACTCAAGAAATGAAAATCGTTCTGCCACTTTTGATCGCATTTGCAATGATGGGTGGTGCCGCCCAGGCCCAGATGAAGTTGCCTGAACTGAAGAAACAGCCAACCCCGCAAGCCGTGCTCGACGAGCACCTTGCGGCGCTCAACGCTTGCGACTGGGACCGTCTGCTTGCCCAATATCCCGAAGACGCGCAAATCAATCTGCCCAACGGGGTGATCGTGAAAGGACGTGCGGCGATCGGCGACCTGTTTGCCGGATTTTGCAAGGATCCGAAGGACGGCGGGCTGAAAGGATTGCAATTCGCGGCCGAGCACAGCACCACGATCGAGAACACGTTTGCGACGCAATGGGTGGCGGCTGCGCCATTCCTGGCGGAGCCGTACAGAGGCTCCGACGCCTACATCACCCATGACGGCTACATGCAGGCCATGGTCACGACCTTCGACGGCGGCGCTCTCAAAAAGAAGTAGCCGTCCGGTTGTATTCGGTGTGCTACGCGAGAAATGAAGCCCCACGGGGAAACCGCGGGGCTTTGTGTTGTCGCTATCGGGATTGAATGAGTCCAAAAATGTCACTTAACGGACATCGTGCGAAGTCCGACTTAAGGCTTCGACACGCTCGATCTGAAGGAAGCGAAGATGCCGCTGCCAAGCGTTAGCGTCATGAGCCGTCGCCGATGGCATGCTTGCGATGTCACATTTACGGCCTTGTTTCTAGCCGCTAAGCTTACTTAGTTGCGCCGGCCTTCGCGAAGTTTGGCGAAACTGAGAAGAGCATTTGCGTAGCGTGGAGTAACGCCAATGGCGGTCTTCGACGTGGGCGGCGATGCCAAAAAGGCGTTCGATGTCTTGCTGCGCGGCGGCATCGCGATCGTTCCACATACCGTCGGCTACGCAGCGCTCGGCGGCTCGGGGCAGGCGCTGCGCCGCATCTTCGGCGCTAAGAGGCGCGGTGCCTCCAAACGCAATGCCATGATCGGAAACTTGGCGATCCAGAATGATATTCATCAATGCTCGCAGCGCGGCCGCGATATCGTTCATGCGATCGTTGATGACTATAACCTCCCGTTCGGCTGCATAGCGCCCTACCGCCCCAATCATCCCATGCTGAAAAAGCTGGACGCGGAGATGCTAACCGCCAGCACGCAAGATGGTACCATCGCGATGCTGCTCAACGCCGGGCTCTTCCACGCCGAACACACTCGGCTTAGCCAAGAGGCGGCGTTTCCGCTGCTCGGCTCGTCGGCAAATCTCTCACTCAAAGGCACCAAGTTTAAGGTCGAGGATATCGAACCCGAGATCATCGAGATCGCCGACATTGTCGTCGATCACGGGCTGCAGCCGTTTCATCACTATCGCGAGTCCTCCACCTTGCTCAATGTCGAAACGCTCGAAGTGACCCGCTTCGGCTGCTGCTACGCCGATATCGCTTACATACTGAAGCGACACTTCAGCATCGAGCTGCCGCCAATACCGCCAAAGCTCTAAGTTTGACCGCCTGCGATGTGGGCTGCCCGAGCTGACGAGTTTATCGAGTAAGGCGCCACGTCCGTTGTTGACACAAAGATGGACGCTGCGCTGGGCCTTCCGACTGGTCTTCAATCCGTCTGTCGGCCGGGCAATAAGCCGCGCAGTGCCTTGCGTAGAAGTTTCTCCACGGCGACATGCCGAAAAAAGTTGCGGCACGCTTTCTTGGTATTTTCGACGGTCGGCGATGACGGTCGGTCCCCTCGCCAAAACGGTACGAGAAAAATGATGCGAAATCGGCCGGAAATGGTACGACATGAGATATATCGAAGATTCGGTAAATGACTGAAGAATCGCAAAAACAGCGAAAGCTTGGATCTCACGGGTTTTGTGTTGCTCCTATGATGGAGTGGACCGACCGGCATTGCCGGTTCTTCCATCGCCTGCTGACGCGCCGGGCGCTGCTTTACACCGAGATGATCACGACCGGCGCGATCCTGCATGGCGACCGCGCGCGGCTCTTGCGCTTTAATCCAGCCGAGCACCCGCTGGCGCTGCAACTCGGCGGCTGCGAGCCGCAAGCGCTTGCGCAATGCGCACGTATCGGCGCAGATCTGGGTTTCGACGAGATCAATCTGAATGTCGGCTGCCCGTCCGACCGCGTTCAGGGCGGCCGCTTTGGCGCGTGCCTGATGGCGGAGCCCGGCCTCGTCGGGGATTGCGTTGCCGCGATGAAGGCCGCCGTAGCGATCCCCGTCACGGTAAAGTGCCGCATCGGCATCGACGATCAGGATACCGAGCAGGCGCTCGAGCTTTTTGCTCAGGCGGTGGAGGGCGCGGGCGCCGACGCACTCATCGTCCATGCCCGCAAGGCCTGGCTCAAGGGTCTCTCGCCAAAGGAAAACCGCGAAGTGCCGCCGCTCGACTACGAGCGGGTGTACCGGCTGAAGGCCGCGCATCCGCACCTGACGGTGGTGCTCAACGGCGGCATCGGCTCGGTCGAGGCTGCGCTCTCACATCTGCCGCGCGTGGATGGGGTGATGATGGGGCGTGCGGCCTATCAGGAGCCGTGGCGGCTTCTTGCCGTCGATCCGGTTTTCTTCGGTGACGCCGCGCACGTCGCGTCGCCGAAAGAGGCCGCCTTGGCGCTTGTTCCCTACATCGAGCGTGAACGCGCGGCAGGTACGCGGTTGCACTCCATCACCCGTCACCTGCACGGCCTGTTCCGCGCGGTCCCGGGAGCGCGCGCGTTTCGCCGGCATCTCGCCGGTGCCGCCGCGACGGACGCCGACGCAACTTTGTTGATGGCGGCGCTCGGTCTGGTGCGGGACGACGGCGTCGAGCCGGCCAACATGGCCGCCTGACGGAAAATCCGGAAAGCCATCAGCAAGAATGCTCGCCGGCGTCAGTCTTCACGAAATCCTCTGGCTCGCGCTGGCGCTCGTCGTTGCCGGGGTGATTTCCGGCCTGCTCGCCGGTCTGTTCGGGGTCAGTGGCGGCTCGGTGCTGGTGCCGGTGCTTTACGAAGGCTTTCGTATTCTCGGCGTGCCGGAAGACGTGCGGATGCAGCTTTGCCTTGGTACGTCCATCGCCATCGTCGTCCCGATCACCATCCGCTCCTATCTAACCCATCGCGCAAAGGGCCTGGTCATTCCGGGCGTCATCAGGATTTGGGCCTTGCCCGCCATCGTCGGGGTGGCGTGCAGCGCGGCGATTGCGGCGTTTGCGCCGGCGGCGGTGCTGACGCTGGCTTTCGTCGTGATCGCCACGTTCATCGCCACCAAGCTATTCTTCGCCGGCGACCGCTGGAATCTTCACACCGAACTGCCCGGACCGGTACCGATGGCGCTGTACGGTTTCGGCATCGGGCTGTGCGGATCGCTGATGGGCGTCAGCGGCGGCGCATTGTCCACGATCGTCCTGACGCTCTACGGCAAGCCGATCCACCAGGCGATCGCCACGTCATCGGGAGTAGCGGTCCCGACCACCATCGCCGGCGCCATCGGCTTTGCACTGGCCGGCCTGCCTCACGAGGCGCAACTGCCGCCGCTGTCGATCGGCTTCGTCTCGCTGATCGGCCTGGTCGTGACGGCGCCGGTGGCAAGTTTCTTTGCGCCCTACGGCGCGCATTTGGCGCATCGGCTGCCGCGGCGGACGCTCGAGATCGCGTTTGGCGGATTTCTCCTGCTCGTCTCGCTGCGCTTTCTGGTCAGCCTCGTTTGGGGCTAAAACGCGCCGGCGCCGTGCGTCACGGATAGCCGCGCAAAAGCAGCCGGTCGCCGTGTACCTCCCAGCTTTGCAGCCGGTTGAGGAAACTCATGCCAAGGAGGCTGGTCTTGAGCTGACCCGGCTGCGCCACCAGCGCCTCCACCGAACGCTCGACCAAGCCGCCGACGGCGATGCGATCGAGCCGTACCGGCGCCGCGCGGGTGCGACCGTTGGCGGTGTCGATGCTGGTCGTGTAGGCGAGCACTTCGAGCGGCAGGCCGGCCGCTTTGGCATCCTCGCGGGTCAGCACCACGGAACTCGCGCCGGTATCGAGCACCATGGCAACGGTGGCGCCGTTGATCTGCGCGTTGATGTCGAAGTCGCCGCCGGCTGCACGGGCAACCTCGACCGCGCGGCCGCGGCCGATCACGTGACCCGGAATAAGCTCCGCCATCACGCGGTCGGCGACGCCATGCAACTCGTAGCGGTAGGCGTAGCCGACCAGCAAAATCAGCGCGAACGCAACCCACAGCAGAGCCGCGGTGAGGGCCTGCGCGAAACGCTGACGGAACATCACCAGCACGGCGCCACCGAGGAACACGAGCAGCACGGCCCAATAGACCAGCGAGGCGAAATCGCCGGAGGACATCGTACCGACATAGCCATCGCCGTGGCGCGCGACGAGAATGACGAAAGCAATCGCGAGGCCGATCAGCAAAACCGACAGCAGGCGTTGACTCACCGATATCATCCCTTGTCACCCGTGATTGTACTACAGGGGGGTCGCGTGCGCCGCTAGGAGCTGGACAGCGCCCGATGCGCGCGGTCCGTCGTGTCGCCGGAAGAAGACGAAAGCGACGACGAGGACATGTCCGCGTGCGGTTGGATCGGCGCCGCCGCACCGTCGGAGATCGGCGCCAGCGCCGACATCACCCGCTCCGGCGGGAAGGTCACGATGACCTCGGTGCCGATCCGCAGCTTGGATTTGAGCGTAAAAGTACCGCCGTGCAGATCGATCAGGTTCTTGGCGATCGGCAGGCCGAGGCCGGCGCCCTGTTCGGCCGATTTGATCGAGTTCGAACCCTGGCCGAACGAGGCCAGCACGACCGGGATTTCCTCTTCCGGAATGCCTGGACCGGTGTCCTTGACGCTCATGTATTGGCCGCCGGATGCGGTCCAGCCGACCTTCAACCAGATTTCGCCGCCCTGCGGCGTGAACTTGATCGCGTTGGAGAGAAGGTTGAGGCAGATCTGGCGAACCGCGCGCTCGTCGGCCCACAGCCGTGGCATGTCGGGCTCGAACAATTCGTGGAGCGTTATGCCGCGATTGCCGGCGCGGAGCTTCAACAGATGATGGCAATCCTCCACCACCCGATTGAGCGACACCGCTTCCTCGTTGAGTTCGTAACGGCCCGCTTCGATGCGCGACAAATCGAGGATTTCGTTGATGAGGTTGAGGAGGTGAACGCCCGAATTGTGAATGTCGCCAGCATAGTCCTTGTACATCGGCACCGCATGCGCGCCGAAAATCTCGCTCTTCATCACTTCGGAGAAGCCGAGGATGGCGTTGAGCGGCGTGCGCAGTTCGTGGCTCATCTGCGCGAGGAATCGCGATTTGGCGATATTGGCGGCTTCCGCCCGGCGGCGCGCCTCGTCCGAAATCGATTTCGACTGTTCGAGTTCGCCGATCAGGGCGTCCTTCTCGGCGCGCGCTTCGAGGGTGGCAAGCGTCGTCGAATACAGCCGGTAGGCCAGCAGCGAAAAGTAACCTTCGGCGGCGAGCGTCATGACCGCGAGGATGTAGTCCCGCAGCGTGCCCTTGAGGATGAAATTGAGCGCGATGGCGATGGTCACCGGCAAGGTGAGCGCCAGTACCGCGATCGGCAAACTGGACGCGAGCATGCTCGATATCGCCACCACCAGCAGCATCACGAACAGCATGAAGGTGCCGGTCTGTTCGTCGACGCCCAGCGGATGGATGAGGATGAAGGTCCACGCTACGCCGAAGAACAGGTCGAGCAGAATAAAGCGCAGCCGCCAGGAGCGGAGATTGACGCTGCCCGGCTGCTCGTCGAGGAATTGCCGGCAGGCGTTGACGGTTACGATGTGGATGATCAGCGCGCCGCCGGTCCATGCGCCGGAGACAATGGCGCCGGTCCAGAGCGCCGACAGCAATCCGATGGTGACGACCAGCAGCAGGATCACCAGCGATCCCGACAGCCGGTTCTGGGCGAACTGGCGCAATAGCTCGTAATCGAATACGGGCCGCGTGCCGCTGGTCGAGGTCAGCCGATCGCGCGCTTCGCGCACGTGCTTGGTGGCAAGGCGACGCTTCGTGGACGGGGCGTCGGCGGCGCCGGGCGAAGCGGATTCGCGCGGTTCGCTGAAGGGACTGGGCATTACATTCCACGCCTGCGAAAATTTAGGTCAAAAGTCGCCGAAATTCCTTAAGACCAGGCTTAAGAACCCGTGAAGCGTCGATATAAATGCAGGCTATGTTTTGGATTTCCCGGCCCGCGGCAGTCCGGTCAGCGGCTTCCCGGCGGCGCACTTGCGGTGGCAAGAATAAAGTGGCCTTTTCAAAGGGATAGACAGGGAGGTTAAAATTGCTATGAAACTTTACGACGGCGGCCGTGCAGCCAATCCGCGGCGTGTCCGCGTCTTCCTGGCCGAGAAAGGCATCACGGTCCCCATCGAGCCGGTCGATCTCGGCAAACTCCAGCAACGTTCCGAAACCTATTCGGCGGTCAACCCGATGCAGCGGGTGCCGGCGCTGGTGCTCGACGACGGCACGGTGATCACGGAATCGATGGCCATCTGCCGCTATTTCGAGGCGCTACAGCCCGAACCGGCGCTTTTCGGCCGCGGCGCACTCGAGAGTGCGCTGATCGAGATGTGGAGCCGTCGCGTCGAGTTTCATCTCTACCTGCCGTTGTCCTACATGTTTCAGCACCTGCATCCTGCGATGAAAATAATGGTCGATCCGCAAGTGCCGGCGTGGGGCGAAGCCAACAAGTCGCCGGTGTTCGAATTTCTGCGTTTCCTCGATGGCGAACTGAGAGACCGGCCCTATGTCGCCGGAAAGGAATTCAGCGTTGCCGACATCACGACGCTCGTCTCCGTCGATTTCATGAAGGTATCGAAGCTGACGGTACCGGAAGACCTTGCCAATCTGCGGCGCTGGCACGCCGAAGTCTCGGCCCGTCCGAGTGCTGCTGCATAAAAAGTTAGGGCTCGGCGGCGGCGGGTTGCGCCGTCGCCGAGCCTTTTGCGCGCGATGCTCCGATAGGGCGCGCTAGAACGTGGAATATTTTGGCGCGGTGCAGCCGCCGCACGCCCACGGCCAGGACCAGTCGGCGACCTTGCCCTTGTTCGCTTCAACGTAGGGGCTCCAGGCTCGCGGCGGCAACGCCTTGCTCTGGTAGACGATCGCGAACTGCCCGTTGCCCTGGATTTCACCGATCATCACCGGCTTCGCCATGTGGTGATTGGGGCCCATCACTACCTCGAAACCGGACGGCGACTTGACCTTCTGGCCGATCATCGCCTGGCGCACGGCGTCGACTTCGGTCGTACCGGCCTGCTGAACCGCCTGCACCCACATGTGGAAAAGGATGTAGGCCGATTCCATCGGGTCGTTGGTGACCCGTTTGTCGTCGTGCATATAGGCGTGCCACTTGGCGATGAACGCCTTGTTCTCCGGATTGTTGACCGACTCGAAATAGCTCCAGGCGGCGAGGTGGCCGACCAGCGGCTTGGTATCGACGCCGGCCAGTTCCTCTTCGCCGACCGAGAATGCAATCACCGGAATATCCGACGCCTTGATGCCCTGGTTGGCGAGTTCCTTATAGAACGGCACGTTGGCGTCGCCGTTGACGGTCGAGATCACCGCCGTCTTCTTGCCGCTCGATCCGAATTTCTTGATCGCCGCCACTTCGGTCTGCCAGTCGGCGAAGCCGAACGGGGTGTATTTCTCCATGATGTCTTCGTCCTTGACGCCCTTCGACGTCAGGAACGCGCGGATGATCTTGTTGCTGGTGCGCGGATAGACGTAGTCGGTGCCTTCGAGGACGAACCGCTTCACGCTGCCGCCATCCGCGCTCATCAGATATTCGACGGCCGGAATCGCCTTGTTGTCCGGCACCGAGCTGCCATAGAAGATGTTGTAGGAAGCCTCTTCGCCCTCATATTCCAGCGGATAATACAGAAGGCCGTTGAGTTCCTCGAACACCGGCAGCACCGACTTGCGCGATACCGAGGTCCAGCAGCCGAACACCGCCGCCACCTTGTCCTTGCTGATAAGTTCGCGCGCCTTTTCCGCGAACAGCGGCCAGTTCGACGCCGGATCGACGACGACCGGCTCGACCTTCTTGCCCAGGAGCCCGCCGTTCTGATTAAGCTCGGCGACCTGCATCAGCATGAGATCCTTGAGGATCGTTTCGCTGATCGCCATCGTCCCTGACAGCGAGTGCAGGATGCCGATCTTGATCGTCTCGTCGGCTGCGGCGCTTTCTGCCACGCTACCCAGCAGCAACGCCGATCCGATCGTGGCGTAAAGCCAAAAGTGTCGCGCTCTCTTCATCTGCTTTCTCCATTCGAAAAGTGGCACCCGCCCGGCGCGTTTCCCGAGCAAAGTCCTTGCTCTGCTCCGGCTGTCGAAAAGGATGCCTCGTTGCGGCGGCTGCACCGAGAGCCACGGCTGAAAAATGCGATGGCACCGGAAGGCCACCGTTCGCGGGCATCGCGGCGCCGGAATTTGCCCAGCAGACGGCCCGGATTCCCACCAATCGTGCATCGGCTGCCCTTGTCTTGGGCAAACTGGCCCAACGGCACGCCTTGATGAGTCCAGTTGGCTGGGGATTCACGGGACCAGTCGCGCGGCGCTTTGAAAGAACCAGTCGCCGCGACTAAGATCGTCCGCCGGGTCGATCGACGATTCCGCCGTGGTGGCGGTACTTTGGCGCATGCAGATACCGGTACTCCTGGACCGTTCCCGTCGCGAACCGCTGACGAACCAGCTGGTGGACCAGCTTCGTGACGCCATCCGGCACGCGCGCATCCGGCCCGGAACGCGGCTGCCGTCGTCGCGCCGTTTGTCGGAACAGCTTTCGGTGTCGCGCAATACCGTCATCCGCGCTTACGACACCCTGGTCGTCGAGGGCTATGTCGAATCCCGTCCGGCGTCGGGAATCTTCGTCGCGGAAAATCTTCCGGGAACGCGCGTCGAAGTCACCGGCGATGGGCTCGAGCCGGCGCGCGCCGGTGCGCTGTCGCACATGCCGATGCCGCCATTGCCGCTTCATGTGCAGAGCGTGGCCGATCAGGGGCGCAATCGCCTGTCGTTCGATTTCTTTCCCGGCCGGCCGAATGCAAGCCTGTTTCCGGTGAAGACGTGGCGGCGTCTGTTGCAGACGGCGCTGTCTCACGGCGGGGCGACCGGCCTGTCGCAATACGGCGACCCCGCCGGGCTGCCGGCGTTGCGCTCCGCCATCGCCGATCATCTGGCGACCACGCGCGGGATCGCCGCCGATCCAGGCCGCATCGTCATCACCAACGGCGCGCAGGAAGGCATCAGCATCGCCGCACGGCTGTTTCTCAATCACGGCACGCCGAGCGCGATCGAGGATCCCTGCTATCAGGGCGCGGCATTTGCGTTCGAGGCGACCGGCTCCGAGATCACCAGCGTCGCCGTGGATTTCGAGGGCCTGATTCCGGAAGAATTGCCGCGACGGCCGACGGCGCTGCTCTATGTCACGCCATCGCATCAATATCCGACCGGCCACATGCTCTCGCTGGAGCGCCGTCATGCGATCGTCGCCTGGGCGCGCCGCTACGGCTGCTACGTCGTCGAGGATGATCGCGACGGCGACTTGCGTTACGAAGGCTCGCCGCTACAGGCCATTGCGGCGACCGCTCCGGATTGCACGATCTATCTCGGCACGTTTTCGCATACGCTCGGCGCCGGGTTGCGCCTCGGCTTCATGGTGGTGCCCGAGCAACTCGCCGGCGTCATCGCGGCGGCGAAGGGGCTTCTGAACAACGGCAATTCCTGGCTGGAGCAGGCCGCACTCGCCGAGATGATGCGGGCCGGTTCGTACGCGGCGCATCTGTTGCGCAGCCGGGTCCGCTACAAGGAAAGCCGCGACTATCTTCTTGCCGCGCTGCGCCGCAATTTCGGCGACGCCAGCGTGACCGGTGAGACCGCGGGTCTCCATCTCGTTTGGTATCTGCCGCCCGGGGTGCCCAATGCCGCAGTCGTCGAAGGCCTGGCGCGCCGGGCGCGCATCGGCGTCTATTCGTTTCCTTCCGGCGGCGCCTATGTCGCGCGCGCCTCGACGCTGACGCAGCGCGGACTGATCCTCGGCTACGCGTGCGCTGTCGCGAAAGCAGATCGAGCAGGGCGTGGCCCGGCTTTCCGACGCTATCGACGACGCCGTCGATGACCCGAGCGCGGACGTGAACGCGCTGTTTGCCAGAGCGGTCGTACCGCCGACGCCGCCCACCACCGCGAAGAAGAAACGCATTCTGGACTCCAGCTTTCTGCAGCAACCGGCTCTAGCGGCGAGACGGCGTCGCCGTAGAAGCTTGGCGTCCGGTGCGGCAAGGCAAGCGGGCAACGTGATGATCGCGGTCAGCAAGATCTATCGCTATCCGATCAAGGGATTGAGCGCACAGCCATTGTCGAACGTCGCGCTGGAGGCGGACAGGCCTTTCCCGCACGACCGCATCTTCGCGCTGGCGCGGCCGGGCGCTCCGATCGATCGCGCCGATCCGAAGTGGGCGAAGAAGGGCCTGTTCGTCATGCTGATGCTGGATGAGAATCTGGCGCGCGTGAACACCTCGCTCGATCTCGAGACGTTGCGGCTTACGGTTCGGCAGGGCAATCAGCAGGTCGCCTCGGCACAGCTCGCCGACGCCGAAGACCGGACCAGAATCGAAAATTTCTTCTGGCAATTGCTGCCGACGCTGCCGGCGGCGCCGGCCCTGGTGCGCTCGCCCGGCGGGCACTTCATGGACAAGCCCGACAACGTCATTTCGTTGATCAATCTGGCGACGGTGCGAAGCCTGGAAGCGCAGTGGGGCGTCGAGATCGACCCGCTGCGCTTTCGTGCCAACATCTATATCGACGGCGCAAAGCCGTGGGAGGAGTTCGACTGGGTCGGCGGCGAAATCAGGATCGGCGGCGCGGTATTCACGGTCGATCGCAAGAACGGCCGTTGCGGCGCGACCAACGTCAATCCGAGCACCGGACGCCGTGATCTCGACATTCCGAGTTCGCTGCGGGCTGCCTTCGGTCACAAGAATCTCGGCGTTTATCTGATCGTGCGCGACGGCGGGCAGCTTGCGGTTGGCGACCAGGTTCTGGCGCCGCGTTCGGTGCCGGCGAGCCCGATTGCCTTTCCGGCGCAGGCGGTCAACAGCTCGCAGCGCCGTTTCATGTGCCGCGGCTGCTATTTCGTCTACGAGGAGGCGAACGGCTTGCCGCAACAGTCGATCAGGCCGGGGACGCCGTTCGCCGATATTCCGGCGAATTGGCGTTGCCCGGATTGCGGGACGGAGAAAACGACGTTCCGCCCTTACGTCGAAAAGGCGGCGGCGGGCTGAGGCGGCGTCTGTCGCGGCTCAGTGCTGCGTGCGCGCTGCTTTCTGCGGCAACAGCAACAAGCAGACGACGATGAATGCGCCGATGACTGCGGTGGCGAGCGGACGGCTCAATGCGAGGCCGCCGTCACTGATCGGCTTGTCGAGAAAGTCGCCGACGGTGGCGCCGAGTGGCCGCGACAGGATGAAGGCGGCCCAGAACAGGAAAACTCGCGAGACGCTGGTCAGGTAATAGGCGAGCGCCAGCGCTGCCAAAGCGGCAGGCGAAGACAATCGCGCCGCCCGCATAGCCGAGCCCGGTATCGTCCGCCGTCCAATCGCCGAGCGCGGTACCCAAGGTCTGCGAAAGCGTGATCGCCGTCCAATAGAAGGCTTCCACTTTCGGCGTGCTGACGGTCGAGACCGAAATCGAGCCGAGCGACCAGTACCAGAGGCCGAGCACGGCGATCAGGCCGGCGAGCAACAGCGCGGAGCCGCCGGCATAACCGATTCCCAGCGAGCGGTCGGCGAAGTCGGCGAGCGTCGTGCCGGCGGTCGTCGAGGCGATGATTGTCGCCCAGTAGAGCAGGGGGTGAAATTTGCTTGCCGCGATCTGCATCGCGATCAGCACCACGAGCAGCGTCAGGAATATTGCGGTGCCGGCGAGGTAGCCCCAACCAAGCGTCATGGAGATGGTATCGCCGCCGGTCTCGCCGAGCGTCGTCGCGGCAATCTTGATGATCCAGAATGCGAGCGTGACCTCGGGGACCTTGCTCGCGCCTTGCTCGACGGCTGACGACATTCAGATATCAGCCTCGGCCATGCGGACGGTCAATTCAACAAACCTACCGTTGCAAAAGCGCGATCAGGCTCGATGTGTCCCAGCGGCGTCCGCCCATCTTCTGCACTTCCGAGTAGAACTGATCGACGAGCGCGGTGAGCGGCAGATGCGCACCGTTCCGGCGCGCTTCGTTGAGGCAGATGGCGAGATCCTTGCGCATCCAGTCCACCGCGAAGCCGAAATCGAACTTGCCGGCGGCCATGGTCTTGTAGCGGTTCTCCATCTGCCATGACTGCGCCGCGCCCTTGGAGATGGTTGCGACGAGCTTTTCGATGTCGAGCTCGGCCTTCTGCGCGAAATGCAGCGCCTCGGCGAGACCCTGCACGACGCCCGCGATGCAGATCTGGTTGACCATCTTGGCGAGTTGGCCCGAGCCCGACGCGCCAAGAAGATTGCAGGCGCGCGCGTACGCCGCGATAATCTTCTCGGCCTTCGCGAACGGCGCCGCGTCGCCACCGCACATCACGGTGAGCACGCCGTTTTCGGCGCCGGCCTGGCCGCCCGACACCGGCGCATCGATGAAATCGAAGCCGCGTTTTTTTGCTTCGGCGTGCAATTCGCGCGCGATCTCGGCCGACGCGGTGGTGTGATCGACGACGGTGGCGCCCTTGCCAACGCCGGCGAAGATGCCGTCCTTGCCGAGCATGACTTCGCGCAGGTCGTTGTCGTTGCCGACACAGGCCATGACGAAGTCCTGGCCGGCAGCGGCGTCCTTCGGCGTCGGCGCGCTTTTGCCGCCGTGCTGCGAGACCCATTTTTCGGCCTTGGCGGCGGTACGGTTGAATACCGTGACGTCGTGACCGCCCTTGGCCTTGAGATGTCCCGCCATCGGATAACCCATCACGCCGAGACCGACAAACGCCACCTTCGCCATCTTGTCCTCCATGAGCCGGAACGTCTTATACCAAGTGCCGGGGGCAATTGAGCCGGACGTCACGCTGTCATATTCGGCCGTGCTGTCCTATCTAACGGCCATAACGCGCGGAGGCGGCATGGCGACGCTCAAGGACGAGGTTCTGGCAAAGCTCTCAGGCGTGCCGACGCCCGACGGCAGGCCGCTGACGGCTGCGGGAAAGCTTTCCGAGATCGTCGCCAATGACGGCAAGGTGTTTTTCTCCATCACCGTCGAGGCCGCGGCGGTGAAGGAGTGGGAGAGCGTGCGCGAACGCGCCGAAGCCGCAGTGCGCACGGTGCCGGGCGTGCAGTCGGTCATGATCGCGCTCACCGCCGAGCGCAGCGGCGGGGCCGGCTCCGCAAGCGCGCCGCCGCGCGCTGCGCCGGGCGGGACTCGGCCCGCCGGCGCGACGCCGGGGCAGCCGCCGCGCAATCCCGCCGCGCACGGGCAACGTCCGGCCGGTCCCTCGGGAATCCCGGGCGTCGCCGCGATCATCGCGGTGGCCTCCGGAAAGGGTGGCGTCGGCAAATCGACGGTGGCGGTCAACCTTGCGCTGGGGCTGCGCGACCTCGGACTCAAGGTCGGCATTCTGGACGCCGACATCTACGGACCGTCGCTGCCGAAGCTCCTTGCCATCCGCGAGAAGCCGCAGACCGCCGGCGGCACCCGGCTCAAGCCGATCGTGCGTCACGGCATGCCGGTCATGTCGATCGGCTTCCTCGTCGAAGAGGAGACGCCGATGATCTGGCGCGGCCCGATGGTCATGTCGGCGCTGACCCAGATGCTGCGCGAGGTCGAATGGGGCGAACTCGACGTGATGGTGGTGGACATGCCGCCGGGAACCGGCGATGCGCAGCTCACGATGGCGCAGCAGGTGCCGTTGAAGGGCGCGGTCATCGTGTCGACGCCGCAGGATCTGGCGCTGATCGACGCGCGGCGCGGCATCGCCATGTTCCGTCGCGTCAACGTGCCGGTGCTCGGCATCATCGAGAACATGTCGACCTTTGTCTGCCCGCAGTGCGGCACGCGGTCGGATATTTTCGGCCACGGCGGCGCGCGCCGCGAAGCCGAGCGGCTGGGCGTGCCGTTCCTCGGCGAAGTTCCGCTGGACATCGCGATCAGGCAGAAATCCGACGCCGGCGAACCGGTGGTGGCGAGCGAGCCGGATGGTCCGCACGCGCAGAGCTTTCGCGACATTGCCGCCCGCGTGCGCGAGGGATTGACAGCCGAAGGGCGGCCCGCGCCGAAGATCGTCATCGAGGCCTGAATTCGCGACGCCTGAATTCGCGGTGCCAGAACACGCCGCCGCAACGATCGCGGCGCCGCACGCCGATTATTGCTTGTAGTTCTCGGCCAGGAACTGGACGGCCGAATGGCTCAAATTGCGCCGGTTCCGTTCGCCGCGCTGCGCCAGTTCAATGATGCATTTGGCGAGGATCTCGCGCGCGCCGCGCTCATAGGCCGGCCGCGCCAGGCTGCTTTCGGATCGCTTTATCGTCAGCCAGGCGTCGTCGAACGCACCGCTCAGCACTTCGATGGTCTCCGGGTCGAACGAAGAATTCGCCAGGAACGGAACGATCGTCATGCGGGCCACTCCTCGATGCGGGGCAGCAGTACAATCGTACGCCGGATTATGTAGTGTTGCGATTCCAAATTTTGGGCTGCGCGCCAATTACGGCGGCTGCGGAACCCGGAACATCGAGAATCTGAGTGCGAATTTGCACAAAGGTGAGTTGCAAATCGGCGCCCGCCCGAAAAGAGAGAGCCCCGGCACGTTTGATGCCGGGGCTCAGGGACTAGGAGAGGCGCACTTGCGCCCGCCGCAAGCAGTAGCATCGCCATTGTGACAGTCGCTTGACAATTCGCTGCGACGTTTGGGCTCATCGCTCAACAATATTTGAGGAGAAATAAAGTTGCCGCGGGCGGGGAGGAGACCGGCGCCCGGGCCGCGTGGTATGTCGTGGTGGGGTCGTCGAGCGTATCCGATTCGGACAGTCGCAAACGGGCTGCGCGATTGCGGTTGGAGCTTCACAGCGGCGGCAATCCGACGACGCGCCGCAATCCAACGAACGGCGGCAACTTGACCAATGAGTGCGGGCGAAACGCGACCATATGGGTCTGTTTCGACCGAGGTGATCTTGAGTATCTCAACCGCGAGCGGCGACAGATCGCATGCCACGGAAAAATCCCAAGCTCGTCCTGGCGGCCAGCCGTGCCGCCGAAGCACGACGAATTGTCGCCGGTCAGCAGTTGCTCATTGAAACGCTGAAAGCTTCTGGACAGCCGACGCTCGAAGCCGAGCGATCGCTGCAATTGTACGTGAGCGCGCTCGGCGTTCTGGAAGGGCACGAGCGCCGCTTGCGGGAGGAACGCCGCGCCAAGGCGCGAGCAAAACCGAAAACCGGCCGCGGCGATCGCCCCGATCACTCAAGACTTTCCGATCCGGCCCGCGAGGATTGCAACCCGGCCGGCGGTCAATCCGGCCAGTAGCGGTTCTACGCCGCCGCGCGGAATTCCGAAGCGTTCGCCATGGCCCATGCGGTGGCGTATCGCTTGTCGCTTGTTCCGGCGAGCAGTTCGCCGGGCGCCAACGGCGGATAAAGCTGCGCGAAGGTCTGCACCTCGTGCGGCGAGACGCGCCGCGAGAAATGCGCCGGCACGAATTCGGTCGGATGATCTAGCCCCGCCGCGGCCACCAGCTCGGCGACGGCCTCCATTGTCGCACGGTGAAAATTGTACACGCGCTCCGCTTTGTCGGGCACCACCAGCGCGCGCTGGCGCACCGGGTCCTGCGTCGAGACGCCGGTCGGGCAGCGGCCGGTATGGCAAGACTGCGCCTGGATGCAGCCGAGCGCGAACATGAAGCCGCGCGCCGAATTGCACCAGTCCGCGCCGAGCGCCATGACGCGCGCAATATCGAAGGCGCTGATGATCTTGCCGGAGGCGCCGAGCCTGATGCGATCGCGGGCGTTGATGCCGATCAGCGCGTTGTGCACGAAATTGAGCCCTTCGCGCAGCGGCATGCCGAGGTGATCGGTGAATTCCAGCGGCGCCGCGCCAGTGCCGCCCTCCTTGCCGTCGATGACGATGAAGTCCGGATAGATTCCGGTCTCCAGCATCGCCTTGCAGACGGCGAGGAATTCCCACGGATGCCCGATGCAAAGCTTGAAGCCGGCCGGCTTGCCGCCGGACAGCCGCCGCATAGTGGCGATGAATTGCATCATCTCGATCGGCGTCGAGAATGCGGAGTGGCGTGACGGCGATATGCAGTCGACGCCGATCGGCACGCCGCGGGTCGCGGCGATTTCCGCGGTGACCTTGACGCCGGGCAGCACGCCGCCATGACCGGGCTTGGCGCCCTGGCTGAGCTTGAGCTCGACCATCTTCACCTGGTCGGATTGCGCGCCTTCCTCGAATTTTTCCGGGCAGAACGTGCCGTCGCCGTTGCGGCAACTGAAATAGCCCGAGCCGATTTCCCAGATCAGGTCGCCGCCGTTTTCGCGATGGTAGGAACTGTAGCCGCCTTCGCCGGTGTCGTGGGCGAAGTTGCCCTTCCGGGCCCCGATATTGAGCGAACGGATGGCGCTCGGACTGAGAGCGCCGAAGCTCATCGCCGAAATGTTGAAGATGGAGGCCGAGTAGGGCTTGCCGCAATCCGGCCCGCCGACATCGACGCGGAACTGCTCGGTGGCCGGATGCTTCGGCGCGATCGAGTGATGCAGCCACTCGTAGCCGCTCAGATAGACGTCGTTCTGGGTGCCGAACGGCCTTTTGTCCAAGGCCCGCTTGGCGCGCTGATAGACCAGCGCGCGCTTGTCGCGGGAAAACGGCGTGCCGTCTTTTTCGCTCTCGAGGAAATACTGCCGGATCTCCGGGCGAATCTCTTCCAGGATGAAGCGGATATGCGCGGTGAGCGGATAGTTCCGCAGCACCGAGTGCCGCGTCTGGATCAGGTCCATGGTGCCGAGCACCGAGAGCGCGGCGAACGGCACCAGCGGAATCGCGATGAAAATGGGCGGGTAGCCGGCGAGAAGCGCGATCAGCAGAATTGCCGTGATCGCGACGACGATCGTGAAGGCAATAAAGCGCGCGGTCAGCGGCAGCAGCAGGATGCGCATCGAGCCCTCCCATATCGGCCGAGACGTTCGTCCAGCCGACCGAAAGAGCGAGCCCCGACCTTACCGCCGCGCTCAGGTTTCTTGGGGTAGGTGGCAGTCGTCCCGCGCCGCGATCAGTCTGGCACGGGCATTATGACAGTTGCGCGACAAACATTCACGGCGGGAACTCGGGAAGGCAACCAGCGCCCGCGACCGCTTTCGCAGGAAATCCCGCTACGCGACAGAGGCGCCCGCGACGGGAGGCACGTCAACCGCGGGCACGGCGAGAATCGCCGCCGCCGGCGCGCGTCGTTTGCCGGCTTTGGAACGCTCGACCAGGAAATATTTCAGGAAAAAATCACCGTCGCGTCCATGCAGGGCACTACCGCAGCCGCGGCACGGTACTTCGCAATCCGGCACCGCTGAAATCGGAGCTTCCACCTTCACCAGGCGATACTTGGCTCCACAATTCGGGCAGGTAAACGAGGGCAGGTCACTCATGAATGCACTATGCCTGCAGCGATTGGAATTTGCTAGGGGGACGGGCGAAAAGCCGCTGGAGAATTATCAACAGCGCGTGTGCGATCGAGGCCGCCGTTGAAAGGCGGCCTCTTTTTTGAAGCCGTTCTGCGATCACCAGCAGGGAACGCAGCGGCAGCAGCCGCCGGGACACGAAGTGACCCAGCCCGGGCCGCAGCCGCAGCCGCCCGTTCTGCCGTTACATGCCGCCAGCGTGACAATCGGGGTAGCGTTCTTCAGCGCATGGAGACTTGCGGCTCCGTGCTGCTGATTTTGCGCGCTGGCCTGCACGGCCATGGCGCCGAGGACGAACGCCGCCGCAGTCAAAGTCATTGTGAGTTTTCGCATCGGGAATTCTCCGGGGTGTGGGATTGCGAAACTTTGAGGGAAATGCACGACAAACAACAACACAGGCATCATATGCCATGACGCGCCTTCATGCAGCGGTTTCGTTCCACATTTGCACCGTTTGCGAGGGGCGGCGTCGCGTGCAGCCGAAAGCGACCGCCGCGGTCACCGGCGTCGCTTGAGGCATCCGCCCCGATTGGCTGGAGATGTGTCACGCTCGAAGGGGCGGGCAGCGCTTGCCGGTTTCACCACGGTCGGCCGCCGGCACGCCGCGGGCGGCGACAGGAGCGCCTGCAACCGGCTCCTCAACCTGGGCAAGAATTCGGATCAAGAACCGGAATGGAGAACGTGGCGGCGCTTTAACGGAAGAAATGCAGCAGGGAAAACATCATCATCTGGACGGAGTGAGCATACCTGCCGTCCATGAAGATATGATCGAAGGCCGCCAGCGCGACCAGGGCCACCGCCGTTGCGCGCAACATTCACGCGAGTATTGCGCCAATGGGTTGAGATTTTCTGAATAAAACGCAACCTGTACGTTTGTCAGGTTGTGCAGCGCACAAGACCGGGCTGGCGCTGAGGGAGGGGGAGAATCGCCGGGAGAATGGGGCAGTTGCTTCCGACCGGACGGGCAAAGCCCCGGAGTGCCTAGGAGTTCCGGGGCTTTGCCAACCGCAACGCCCCCTTGGGACCGTCCGGTCTGCGATCACACTATGCCGCTTGCGGCCGGCCGCCTTGAGCCAAATCAAACGCGACCGGTGGACTGCTAAGGCCGTTGACTATGGCGGGCCGGGATATTCGAGGGGCGGCTTTCAGTGATTGGTTCCAGGCGTAGCCAAGCTGCTGTTCCAAAAATGCTTCGGCGCTTTTTTGCCGGTCGTCCCTTTTGGGCCGGGGGAGTTTCCTTCGATAGCGAATTTGATCCCGATAACAGCGCTGAAACCGGCCGCCACGCCAACGCCAAGCATGAGTTCGCTGGCGTTCGATCCTCCTCCGCCGACCGGCGTGCGGGTGACCGGGGGTGATGCCGTGGGAACGGGCGATGCCTGAGGGCATGTGCAACACAAGCGGTTTACAAAGCACCCTGCCTCGAGGGCGTTCGCCGAGGTACCGGCCGCGACAAAGAAAGCCGCCGCGATTGCGAAAGCGGAAAACCAGGCCATTGCGATGCTCGGGACTAAATCAGGACGATCCGAAAAACATACTAGGACAAACATCTCGGAATTAAGACGGCGCTCAACCGGGAGTAGAACTTGGGGCGGCCGCGAGGCGGGTCGCCTGCGCCGGACGGGTATGTGCCGGACGTGTCAGATGCCTTCGACGATGAAGACGCGGTAGTCGGCGGCGAGAAACCGGTGCCTTGCCGCCTCCTGGTAGGCCTCGCTGTGATAGTAGTTTTTGGCGGCCTCGATTGTGGGAAATTCCAGAATCACGGCGCCCTCGATGGCCGGGCCTTCAAGCACTTCGTGGTTGCCGTAAAGCGCCAGCGGCTTGAGGGGATGGGTGGCGTTCACGGGCCGCGATTTTTCCCGATACCGTTCGTACTCTTCGCGATCGCGCATCTTCTCCCGTGTGAAGACGACATAGGCCACCATCCGCCGAACTCCTTTTTGATGAGCACACCGTACGCGGAGTTTACCGCGTGCGTGCGCGGCGAGGATGCCGCGGTGTGTCACGCGTGAGATGCAAAAGTTCTTGGCAAAAGGTTCTTGGCAAAAGTCCTTGCCCAAAGATAGGGAAATTCCAAAGCTGCCCGGGAAGCAAAAAGACGCCGCCAAACGCGGCGGCCCAAAGCTGACGAAGGAGCGCGCGATGCCGCCGCGGAGCGAGAGCGAGGTCAGGGAACTGATCGGCAAATACGCCGAGGAGATAACCAGCTTGTGGAAAACGCTCGGCCCCGTCGAGCGTGGCTGGATCGATTTGCCCGACGCACAGGTCGAGGCGCTTCGCCGCCGCATGTCGGAGTGCGAGGCGGAACTCGAGCGCCTGGGCCTGGAACTCCCGGAAGCGCCGCTGTTGCGGCGTTCCTGACAACGAAGGTAACGAGCAAATAAAAGCGGCCACGCCCGGCCGCAGCGGCCTAATGCGGATGATAGGTCAGGTGGTAGTGACCGTGCTCGGGCGAATACCCGACGACGGGCGCCCAGCTATGGGTCCGGTGTGGATCGGGCTGCACGTAATAAGGTTCTGAGTGGTGGTACGTGCCTCTGGCATTGGCGCTGGTGGCCAAGCCAAGCGCCAAGCCGAGCGCCATCCCAAGCGACATGCCAAAGCAAAGCATCCCGAGCCACAACTTGCCCACGGCGATTCCAGTCCGAATCTAGTTTAGGACGATTATAAACCTAGATTGGAACGCCTCTAAAATCTACTGTGAGAAATAACAGCGGGCAGGCGACCCCGATTTCGAGCGGTATTCCGGCGTTCGCTGGCAAGACGAGAAAAGTCTATGCTCAACTCCGACATGCCATAGGGACGAGGCTGTTTGCGTCATGACTGTGCGTCCGCGCTATCCTTTCGTCGCGCTGGGCGTGCCGCTTGTCCTCATCCTTCTGTTCGCCTACGGCCCGATGCTTGTTCTGCTGATCGGCGGTCTGGTGGCCAGCGCGCACGGCTGCACCTTGCCGATCGATGGCTCCGCGGGGCCATGTGTGTTCATGGGCGTCGATCTCGCGGCATTCCTGGCGTTCGCGGTGGTTTGCGGCTACCTCAGCTTCTTCACCTTTCCGACCGGGACCGCTTTGCTCGGCATCTGGCTTGTCGCCGCCGTCATCGTGACACTGGTCTGGGGACTGCGCCGGTGGCGCGCAAACGCGCGCGCGTGAGTTGTCGAATCCGTCAGTCGAAATGATCGGACGCGCAACAAAATGAACGACGCCGCCAAGTGAGGCGGCCTGAAGGCAGACGATGGAAGGGTGCGATGCCAACCTCGCGCGAGACTGATGTCAGGGAACTGATGGGCAAATGCAGCGAAAAGCTAAGAACGTTGCGGAAAGAACTCGACCACTTTGAGAATGACTTGATTGTCCTATCTGATGAGCAGGTCACCAAGCTTAGGCAACGCATACGTGAATGCGAGGCGGAGTTTGAGCGCCTAAAGCTGGGACTTTGAAACTGGCCTCAGTTTAAAAGGGACCACCCTCCGTTCTCAAAAGAGACCGGTGAGGATGGAAAGGCGCTGGTGCCTTCTTTTTCGTTACGGCTTTGGCGGCCTGTCGGAGAAGCCGCCGTCGGGAAGGCGATAAACCCGCTTGAACGCAAAGCGTCCCTCGAAAGGCGGACCCTTCCCAATGTATTTTTGGACCGCCTCCTTCAATTCAGCGACGAGTTTCTTGTCATGCTCGGGATGGCGCTCATCGTGGATTTCCAGGTCGGTGTAGACCAGTAAATACTCATCGGCATTCTGATTGGCCGTGGCGTGAGTTCCTAAAATGTGAGGATGCTCGAGTTTCATATCGTTCCTCCCGCACGCCGACTGAAATTGGGACCACCGGATCTGAATGGCCGAGCGGAATTTGAGGGCAGGGCCCGGACACGAGGATCGCCGCCACTCTTGTCGCCGGCGGATCAGAACATCGTATTGTTGTTCGCGGCCGTCTCCGGGACCGGCTGGATGACATCCCAGTGCTCGACCACCTTGCCGTTTTCCGACCGGTAGATGTCGACGACGGCTTCGCCGCCCGGATTGTCCGACAAGCCGTGCCAATGGCTGTGGAGGATGACGTAATCCCCGTCCGCGAAGACGCGCTTGATCTCGCCATGCGCGCCCGGACGATTGGCCATGAGTTGAGCAACGAACTTGCGGAGCCCTTCCATGCCGTCCTCGATGAGAGGATTGTGCTGGCGATAGGGGGCACCGGCATAGCTGCGGAAAGCGTCCTCAACCTCGCCGTCAAAGACCGCCTTCTTGTGGAAGGCCACTGTGTTGGCCTTGTTCGTTTCGGACATGGTCCTTCCTTTCATGTCTATCATTCTCACCGATAGCACATGACGGTCGTCCGAATTATCGGTGTCCGGGAATTGGAGCGACGGTAAAAATCAAAAAGGGACCGCAACAAAAATGAAAGAGGCCGCCAACTGAGGCGGCTCTCTCGCTCCTATTACGTGACCAGTTCGAGGATGCTCCGCACCGTTGCCATGTTTACATCGCTGGCAAAAGCGGAGACCTATTTTGCCGAGGAAGTGATGCTGGCCAGTTTGGCTGTCAACTTGGCCAATTCCCTCCCGTACAACTGGATATCTTCGGCAATGGCGTTGCGTTCCGCCGACAGGAGGTCGCCCTCCATTTCAATGTAGCGGCGCCTAATTAACTCGCGGAAATGCTCGATCTCTCGTTCAAGACTCCTTTTCGTGACCATCGATTGCCGCACTTGCTCGACCGCCGAAGCGCTAGCGACAAAAAAAGAAAGGCCCCGGTTGTGCTCGGGACCTTCAGGGGAAGTCTCTGAGGACTAACAGTAAGGGCCTGCACACTAGGGTTGTATATTATGACGGTTCAACGACAAAGTAGTATGTGCCCCTAACGGCGTGGATCCACCGTTCAAAAGGGACTACCCAGCGGGTAACCATAGTTGCGCGACCCGGTCGCTCAACTTTTGAGTGTGTGGTTGTATCTCCCGAAGCCGGTCACCCGAGGGTTGTTCCATCGGGTCGCTTTTGGGGGACGCCCCTTGCGTATCGCCGACTACGTTCGCGATCTTGTCCGCACAAGGACGATCCGTCGAATGCTAAAGCTGGAAAGCTGCGTCGTGCTGACGGAACAAGTCAGCTCAAGACGACGCGCTGTTGTTTCCAGTGCCTATCACGTGACTAGTTCTAGGGTGGTCCGTGATGCCGTCATATTCACATCGCTGGCGGAAGCGGAAGCCTATTTTGCCAAGGAAGTGATGTTGGTTCGGCAAGCCCCATAATCAAAAGGGACCATCCGACATGGAACGGGGCCAGTACCCAACCCAAAAAAAGAACATATTGCGAACTGAGAACAAATAGTGTACATTGCCGCCATCGTCATTACAGCGAAGGGGGCGGCGGGGCCGTTGGGGCATCCGTTGTGGGCCTTTCGAATCGCCGTCATAAGGAGCACGGATCATGAGTGCAGGTGCAGCGCTTCGTCTCGTCGAAGGATCGTCCATGGACAAATCGAAAGCCCTTGATGCCGCGCTGTCGCAGATCGAGCGCAGTTTCGGCAAGGGCTCGATCATGCGGCTCGGCAAGAACATGCACTCCATGGACGTGGACACCGTGTCCACGGGCTCGCTCGGCCTCGACATCGCGCTCGGCATCGGCGGCCTGCCGCGCGGCCGCGTCGTCGAAATCTACGGGCCGGAATCCTCGGGCAAGACCACGCTGGCGCTGCATTGCCTCGCCGAGGCGCAGAAAAAGGGCGGCATCTGCGCCTTCATCGACGCCGAACATGCGCTCGACCCGATCTATGCGCGAAAGCTCGGCGTCAATGTCGACGACCTTCTGATCTCGCAGCCCGACGCCGGCGAGCAGGCGCTGGAAATCGCCGATACGCTGGTGCGCTCCGGCGCCGTCGACGTGCTGGTGATCGATTCGGTCGCGGCTCTGGTGCCGCGCGCCGAGCTCGAGGGCGAGATGGGCGACAGCCAGCCCGGCCTGCAGGCGCGGCTGATGAGCCAGGCGCTGCGCAAGCTCACCGCCTCGATCAACCGCTCCAACACGCATGGTGATCTTCATCAACCAGATCCGCATGAAGATCGGCGTGATGTACGGCTCGCCGGAAACCACCACCGGCGGCCATGCGCTGAAATTCTACGCCTCGGTCCGCCTCGACATCCGCCGCATCGGCGCCATCAAGGAGCGCGACGAGGTCGTCGGCAACCAGACCCGCGTCAAGGTGGTCAAGAACAAGCTCGCGCCGCCGTTCAAGCAGGTCGAGTTCGACATCATGTACGGCGAGGGCGTGTCCAAGGCCGGCGAGCTGATCGATCTCGGGGTCAAGGCCGGCGTCGTCGAAAAATCCGGCGCCTGGTTTTCCTACGACAGCCAGCGCATCGGCCAGGGCCGCGAGAACGCCAAGACCTTCCTGAAAGCCAATCCCGACATCGCCGCCAAGATCGAAACCGCGATCCGGCAGAATTCCGGGCTCATCGCCGAGAAGATTCTCGCCGGCGACGAAGCCAAGGACGACGATGACGACGCGGCGGAAGGATGACGTGTCGCCTTTGCCCTCTCCCGCAACGGGAGAGGGTGTGATCGCGTAATTTTCTTTTCGGGAATTACCTCGAAGGTTCCGCCGCCCGGCGGTCCGCGAACCGGGTGAGGGGGTAGGTGCTTGCGTTACCCTTCACCCGCACTCGTTTCGCTGCAGCCGATGCTTCACGTCGGCGCTATCGAAGCATCGGCGCTGTCATAGGCGGCGATCACGCGCACCAATCACGCGCGTGTATCGTTGCGGTCGTGCGGCTCGTGGTGGCCAAGCTGGTCCTGGCCAACCTGGTCGTAGCCGACCTCGTGGTGGCCAAGCTCGTCGTAGCCGACCTCGTCGTAGCCATAACGGCTTGAATAGAACACCAGCGCCATCAGCCCGCAGCCGACAATCAGCGAAATGACGACGCCGAGGGTCATGGCGACATAGCCGACGGCGGGCATCGGCGGTCCTTCGAGCGCGATCCAGGCGCGCGCGGCAAACCACAGCGCCGCGATAAGGATCGCGGTCAGCGCCGCAATCAGCGCGATGCTTCCGAAACTCAGTCGCTGCGTTTGCATTTCCGGCTCATGCATGCCTGAAGTCGCCAAGCTTGCAGGCACGTCCTGCACATAAGCCGCTTTGCCCGAAGTTACCAGCGGGCCGCCGGTCGTGCGCCGCGCGGGTCTGCCGCGCGGAGCGCCGGATCAGGCTAGGCCGCGGCCGAATCGTTCAGCTTCCCTTGCGCAGGAAAACGTAGTCCGCGGAATAGGGAACGGCGCGCAGCGCGCCGGCCGGTTCGCAGGCGCCGCGCAACGCGCCGCCGGAAGTGTTGATGCGCTGGATGATGTCGATGTCGGCCAGCAGGCCCTTGCCGCGCCGGCTCGCCACTCCGAGCTTGAGCCAGGGAATATCGTTCGCGGTTGCGCCCGGACTGCTCGCGGCAAATTTGCCGGTGACGGCGCTGCCGCCCATGTGTTCCCAGGTCGGGCCGGCATAGTGACGCCCGACGGTCTGGCCGTCGAGCATCAGCGACGCGATCGGTTCGCGGAAGGCCCAGGCGAGCTGGCCGTCGGCCGCCGGTCTTGCATTCGTAAAGCTGCGCGCCTTCGGCGTGCAGCGTCACGACCGGCGTTGCTTCCGGCGCGGCGATCGCCGCCGGGATTTCCGCGTGCGCGGCTTCGGCAGAAACCGCGAGAACAAAGCCTGCGAGCAGGCGCAGCACGGGCGCGGAACGCATCGTGTTACGCCATCGCTTTCTGCAAATTCTCGCCGACCTTGTCGAGGAAGCCGGTGGTGGTGAGCCACTTCTGATCGGGGCCGACAAGGAGCGCGAGGTCCTTGGTCATGTAGCCCGACTCGACCGTGTCCACGGTGACCTTTTCCAGAGTGGCGGCGAACTTGGCGAGCTCGGCGTTGCCGTCGAGCTTGGCGCGGTGCATCAGGCCGCGCGTCCAGGCGAAGATCGAAGCGATGGAATTGGTCGAGGTCTCGCGGCCTTTCTGATGCTCGCGGTAATGCCGCGTCACGGTGCCGTGCGCCGCTTCGGCCTCGACGATCTTGCCGTCCGGCGTGGTCAGGACCGACGTCATCAGCCCGAGCGATCCGTAGCCCTGCGCCACCGTGTCCGACTGCACGTCGCCGTCATAGTTCTTGCAGGCCCAGACGTAGCCGCCCGACCATTTGAGCGCGGCCGCCACCATGTCGTCGATCAGCCGGTGCTCGTAGGTGATTTTCTTGGCCGCGAATTTGTCCTTGAACTCGGCGTCGAAAATCTCCTGGAAAATATCCTTGAAGCGGCCGTCATAGACTTTGACGATGGTGTTCTTGGTCGAGAGATAGAGCGGATAGCCGCGGTCGAGCGCGTAGTTCATCGAGGCGCGCGCGAAATCGCGGATCGAGGCGTCGAGATTGTACATCGCCATGGCGACGCCCGCGCCGGGAAACTCGAACACCTCGCGCTTGATCTCCGCGCCGTCGTCGCCGACGAAGGTGAGGAACAGCTTGCCCTTGCCGGGGACCTTGAAATCGGTGGCGCGGTACTGGTCGCCGTAGGCATGGCGGCCGATGATGATCGGCTTGGTCCAGCCGGGCACCAGCCGCGGTACGTTCTTGCAGATGATCGGCTCGCGGAAAATGACGCCGCCGAGAATGTTGCGGATGGTGCCGTTCGGCGACCGGTACATTTCGTGCAGATTGAATTCCTTCACCCGCGCCTCGTCCGGCGTGATGGTGGCGCACTTCACCGCGACGCCGACCCGCTTGGTCGCTTCGGCGGCCTCGATGGTGATCTTGTCGCGCGTCTCGTCGCGCTTCTGGATGCCCAGATCGAAATACATCAGGTCGACATCGAGATGGGGGTGGATCAGCGTCTCCTTGATGTATTGCCAGATGATCCGGGTCATTTCGTCGCCGTCCATTTCGACGACCGGATTGGCAACTTTGATTTTCGCCATGGCAATGAGGACCTTTGCAGCGCGGATGGAGGGGAAGCGGCAGGGACGATGCGCGTTGAGAAAGCGCCCCCGCCGCGCCGGCGGCGTCGCTATAGCATCCGCGCCGCGGCGGAGAAAGGCGCGATTGGGTAGCTATGCGCTGCCTTTTTGGCCGCCTTTGGCTATACCCGCGGGGCGGAGGAACGATGCCCGGAGCCGGAACCGACAGCACGAAGGATTGGGCCAGCGCGGCCGGCCCGATCGTCATCCTGGTCGGGCCGCAGCTCGGCGAGAATATCGGCGCCGCCGCGCGCGCCATGGCGAATTTCGGCCTGTCGCGGCTGCGGCTGGTGGCGCCCCGGCAGTCCTGGCCGAACGACAAGGCGCGGATGATGGCCGCCGGCGCCGACCGCATACTCGATGCCGCCGAGCTGTTCGACGATCTCGCGGCGGCGATTGCCGACTGCACCTTCGTCGTGGCCGCGACCGCGCGCGCCCACGACCAGGCGAAGCCGGTGGTCGGCGCGGCGGAAGCCGCGGCCCTCATGGCGCCGCGCATCGCCGCCGGCGAGGCGGTCGCCATCGCCTTCGGCCGCGAGCGCAACGGGCTCGAGAACGACGAGATCGCGCTCGCCGATTGCATCCTCACCCTGCCGGTAAATCCGGCCTTCGCCTCGCTCAACCTGGCGCAGGCCGTGGTGGTCGCCGCCTACGAATGGTCCAAGCTGGCGACCGGAGAAAAACTCCCCTTCGCCACGCCGAGGAAATCGCCGCCGGCGCCGAAGCAGCAGCTGCTGTCGTTTTTTGAATCGGTCGAACGCGAGCTGGAGAAGGTCGAGTTCTTCCGTCCGGCGGACAAGCGCGCGACCATGCAGATCAACCTGCGCAACATATTCACCCGCATGGTGCCGACGCAGCAGGACATCCAGACCCTGCACGGCGTCATCATGGCGATCGCCGAGGGCCGCAAGGGTCCGGCGCGCGGCGGCGTGCTCGACGGCGCCGAAGCCGAAATGCTGCGGACGCTGCTGGCCGAGCATGGCGAAGCAAAAACCACCGCGACGCGCGGCCCGGCGCGCGGGCTCGCCAGGCTGCTGCGCCGCAATCCGACCGAAGCGGAGCGCGCCTTGTGGCAGGCGCTGGTCAACGACCGCCGCTTCGCCAGCCGCGGCTTCAAGCGGCAAACGCCGGTCGGGCCGCACATCTGCGACTTCGTTTCGTTTCCGCTGCGCGTCGTGATCGATCTGGTGCCCGGCGCGGAGGAGGCGGCGGCCGCCCGGACCCGCGCCGGCAGGCGCGAATGGCTCAGCGAGCGGGGCTACACCATCGTCGAAATCCCGGCAGCGGAAATCGAAAGCGACATCGCCGCGTCGCTCGCCCGGATTGAGCGGGCGATCGCCTGAGCGCCGAACCATCGGGCGTCACTCCGCGTCACGAAATGAACTTGGTCTTCGGATGAGTTTGGTCTTCGGCCACGGCGGCGGCATCGGGGCGGATTAAATTTTCGTCAGGCAAAAAAACGCCACCGGTCGCGTGCTATTAAGCCGCGCTTGGCGCGATCGAGGAGCGGTTACGAGGCATGCAGCTTATGAATTCGCCGGCGCGTTACGGCGCCCTTCCGCAGGCCCTGCATTGGCTCACGGCGATCTTCGTCATTGCCGGCTGGCTGCTCGGCCAGTTCATCGACGCCTTCCCGAAGGGACCGCCACGCACATTCGCGCTGCTGACGCATATGACGCTCGGCGAGTTCGTCATCCTGTTTCTGATCGCGCGGCTGATCTGGCGTTTCGCCAACCCGCCGCCGCCGGTCGAGCCAACCCAGTTCGGCCGGCTGCTGGAGGTCGCCTCCCAGGTGAGCCACTGGACGCTCTATGCGCTCCTTGTCGCGGTGCCGGTCGTTGGCATCGTCGTGGAGCTCAAGCGCGGCCAGCCGCTACCGGTTCTCGGAGTTTGGGATGTCGCGTCGCCGTGGCCGGCCGATCGGGCGACGGCGCGGAACGCGCTCGGGGCGCACGAAGTTCTCGCCAACGCGCTTCTCATCCTTGCCGGTATCCATGCCGCCGCGGCGCTGGTGCATCATTACGCGTTTCGGGATCGCACCCTGGTGCGAATGTTGCCGGGCCGATCCTGACTTTCAGTGACAATCGAGGTGCTCGCGAGCGAATGTCATCTCGAGTTCGATCAACGTCAACGTCCAGCGCAATCAGAATTTCGGGCAGCGGCAGCGGGACGGTTTGAACGTCAACGGCAATGTCGGCTTTCGCATCGCGCCGAAGTGAGCGCGAGCGCCTAGTTTCCCTTCAGCACTTTCATCGCCGTGGCGATGCCGGCGCGCAACATCGCCAGGTCGCTCATCACCGCGAGGAACCGCACTCCACGCTTGCCGAGTGCCAGCGCGCGCTCGGGGGTGTGACAATACGCCCCGGCGATCTTTCCGGCCTTCGCCGTCGCGGTGACGATGCGGTCCAGCTCCCGCTCGACGTCCTTCGATTGAGGGTCGAGAGTTTTGCCGTCGGACAGCGCGATGGAAAGATCGGACGGGCCGAGGAACAGTCCGTCGATGCCGGGTGTCTCGACGATGGCGTCGAGATTGGCGAGCGCGGTGCGGGTCTCGATCATCGCCAGCGTGACGATGTGGTCGTTGGCTTCGCGCAGATACACCGACTGGTCCGGCAGGCCGGCCAGTGTGGTGGCGCGATGCGGACCCCAGCTCCGCTCTCCTACCGGCGGATACTTGGCCGATGCGGCGAAGGCGCGGGCGTCGGCGGCGGCGTTGATCATCGGCGCGATGATGCCTTCGGCGCCGAAATCGAGCACGCGGGAGACTGTCGCGAAATCGCCGACCGGTACCCGCACCACCGGGGCCGCGCCGCCCTGGCGCACCGCCGCGATGCCGGTCAGCATCGCGCTCAAATCCCACAGGCCGTGCTGGCCTTCGATCGTCACCGCCGGAAAGCCTTCGCGGCCGAGCGTTTCCGCGACGATCGGATAGGGCAGGCTGCACCAGCCGGCGAACACGGTTTCGCCCGCGCGCAAGCGGCCGGCGAGAGTGAAGGCGGAAATGGCCATGAGGTTCGCCGTCAGGTTCGCCGTTGAGGCTTCGTGGTGTGGTCTTGCTACGGGTTCGCCGCGAGCTAGTGGCCGGCCTGGATGTCGGTGACAGCTTTTGCCATCAACTCGGACATGACGCGGCTAATCTGGTGATCGGATTGCTCGACGCCCTTGGCGTCGAAATCCTTGCGGATCTTTCGCAACACGTCGTGATCGCCCGGCTCCTCGAAGTCAGCCATCACGACGGACTTGGCGTAGTCGTCGGCCGCGGCGCCGCTCAGCCCGAGCTTCTCCGCGGCCCACTGGCCGAGAAGCTTGTTGCGGCGCGCAGTGGCCTTGAAACGTAATTCCTCGTCATGCGCGAACTGCTTTTCAAAACCTTCCTCGCGCTTGTCGAATGTGGTCATGACCTTCGTCCTGGATTGCTGCACGGAATTGCCCGGAAGCGCCGCCGCCTTGCATATAGGGGGTGCCCCGTCAAGGCAACCATCCCCGCAACGAACAATCGTCATTGCGGGAGAGGCTGCGGAGGTCTATGTGAATTGTACTCCGCGCCGTGTTCAGCTAGCTTGCCGTCGCGGATGGGCCGCGTTTGAGTCGCACGCCCGTTACCGCCGCCGCGGACCTGATAACTGAACTGGAGCCACGGCATTCCATGGATTTCACCAAGCCACGGTATACTCCGATGAGCCGCCGTCGCCGCATCTATGAGGGCAAGGCGAAGGTTCTTTACGAAGGACCCGAGCCGGGAACCTTGATCCAGCACTTCAAGGACGATGCCACCGCTTTCAACGCCAAGAAGCATCAGGTGATTGAAGGCAAGGGCGTCCTGAACAACCGGATTTCCGAATACGTCTTCCAGCACCTCAACGACATCGGGGTGCCGACACACTTCATCCGGCGGCTCAACATGCGCGAGCAATTGATCCGCGAGGTCGAGATCATTCCGCTCGAAGTGGTGGTGCGCAACGTCGCCGCCGGTTCGCTGTCGCAGCGGCTCGGCATCGAGGAAGGCACGCAGCTGCCGCGCTCGATCATCGAGTTCTATTACAAGAACGACCAGCTCAACGACCCGATGGTGTCGGAAGAGCACGTCACCGCGTTCGGCTGGGCAACGCCGCAGGAGATCGACGACATCATGTCGCTCGCGATCCGCGTCAACGACTTCCTGTCCGGACTGTTCCTCGGCGTCGGTATCCGCCTTGTCGATTTCAAGATGGAGACCGGCCGGCTGTGGGAAAACGACATGATGCGGATCGTCGTCGCCGACGAGATTTCTCCGGACTCCTGCCGGTTGTGGGACATCAAGTCGAACGAGAAGCTCGACAAGGACCGTTTCCGCCGCGATCTCGGCGGGCTGCTCGAAGCCTATACCGAGGTGGCCAAACGCCTCGGCATCATGAGCGAAGGCGAACGCCCGCAAGGCGCCGGCCCGGTCCTGGTCAAGGGCTGATCGCCCGCGATCTTTACCCGCCC
This sequence comes from uncultured Alphaproteobacteria bacterium, assembly GCA_963850245.1. GTDB lineage: Bacteria > Pseudomonadota > Alphaproteobacteria > Rhizobiales > Xanthobacteraceae > BOG-931. The sequence goes on from CAWKLA010000017.1 coordinate 279,645, forward strand.
GCGACCTGCACCGGGCGCGCGATACTGCCGCCAACAACGAAGTTTTCACCTCGCCCCTTTTTGGGGGAGAGGTGAAAAATTCGGCCTTGGGCGCGGTTGCGGCCGCGGCGATTCATCCATATTGAATGGCGAGCAGGAGCTTCGCCATGAAGGCCCGCGTGTCATGAAAGCCCGCGTCACCGTCACACTGAAATCCGGAATTCTCGACCCGCAGGGCAAGGCCATCGAGGGTGCGCTGCGCTCGCTCGGCGTCAACTCGGTCGCCAGTGTCCGTCAGGGCAAGGTGTTCGATATCGAGATCGAAGGGTCCGATCGGGCCGGCGCTGAAGCGGCATTGAAGGCCGCCGCCGAAAAGCTCCTCGCCAACACCGTCATCGAGAACTACCGCGTCGAAGTGGTGGGCTGATGGCGGCCGCACGGGTATCGCCATGAAATCCGCAATTCTCGTTTTTCCGGGTATCAATCGCGAACGCGACATGGCGCGGGCGCTGCGGCTTGTTTCCGGGCGCGAGCCGTCGATGGTCTGGCATGCCGAAACGTCGTTGCCGGCGGGCACTGATCTCGTCGTCATTCCCGGCGGCTTTTCCTACGGCGACTATCTGCGCTGCGGCGCGATCGCCGCGCGCGCGCCGATCATGGACGCAGTCCGCGCCTTCGCTGCCGGTGGCGGACTGGTGCTCGCGATCTGCAACGGCTTTCAGATCGCCTGCGAGTTCGGGCCTGCTGCCGGGCGTGCTGATGCGCAATGCGCAGCTCCGCTTCATCTGCCGCGACGTCTATCTGCGCGTCGAGCGCTCGGATACGGCATTCACGCGCGGCTACAATGCCGGCCAGGTCATCCGCGTGCCGGTCGCGCACGGTGAAGGCAACTACATCGCCGACGGCGAGACCATCGCCCGGCTGGAAGGCGAGGGCAGGGTGATCTTCCGCTATTCGTCGCCGGACGGGATGGTCGATCCAGACTGGAACCACAACGGCGCCATGAACGCGATCGCCGGCATCATCAACTCCGGCGGTAACGTGCTGGGCATGATGCCGCACCCGGAAAACCACGTCGAAGCGTCGATGGGCCGAACCGACGGGCGCGGCCTGTTCGCGGGACTGGTCGATTATTTCAGGCAGGCGGCGTGACCTCGAACGAGCCTGCCATCACTCCCGAACTCGTCGCCGAGCATGGGCTCAAGCCTGATGAGTATGCCCGCGCGGTGGCGCTCATCGGCCGCACGCCGACCTTCACCGAACTCGGCATCTTCTCGGCGATGTGGAACGAGCATTGCTCGTACAAGTCCTCGAAAATCCATTTGCGCACGCTGCCGACCAAGGCGCCCTGGGTGATCCAGGGGCCGGGCGAGAATGCCGGTGTCGTCGATATCGGCGATGGCCTTGCGGTCGTGTTCAAGATGGAGAGCCACAACCATCCGAGCTACATCGAGCCCTATCAGGGCGCCGCCACCGGCGTCGGCGGCATTCTGCGCGACGTCTTCACCATGGGCGCGCGGCCGATCGCCTGCCTCAACGCGCTGTCGTTCGGCGATCCCGGCCATCCGAGGACGCGGCGCCTCGTATCCGGCGTGGTCGCAGGCGTCGGCGGCTACGGCAATTCTTTCGGCGTGCCGACCGTCGGCGGCGAGGTGCGCTTTCATCGCCGCTACGACGGCAATTGCCTAGTCAACGCGATGGCGGTGGGGATCGCCGACAAGGACAAGATTTTCTATTCGGCGGCGTCCGGCGTCGGCATGCCCATCGTCTATCTCGGCTCGAAGACCGGCCGCGACGGTATCCACGGCGCCAGCATGGCATCGGCCGAGTTCGGCGCCGACGCCGAAGAGAAGCGCCCGACCGTGCAGGTCGGCGATCCGTTCTCGGAAAAGCTTCTGCTCGAAGCCTGCCTGGAGATCATGGCCAGCGGCTGCGTGATCGCCATCCAGGACATGGGCGCGGCGGGTCTGACCTGCTCGGCGGTCGAGATGGGCGCCAAGGGCGACCTCGGCGTGACGCTCGATCTCGATAAGGTGCCGTGCCGCGAGACCGGCATGAGCGCCTACGAGATGATGCTCTCGGAGAGCCAGGAGCGCATGCTCATGGTGCTCAAGCCCGAAAAGGAAAAGCTGGCGGAGGCGATCTTCCGCAAGTGGGGGCTCGATTTCGCGGTCGTCGGCGAGACCACGCCGACAAGGCGATTTCTGGTTCGCCACGGCGGCTCGGTCATGGCGGACTTGCCGATCAAGGAACTTGGCGACGAAGCACCGGTCTACGATCGGCCTTTCGCCGAGACCGCGATAAGACCTGCGATCGATGCAGCTTCGATCGCGCCGCCGGTCGGGATTGCCGACGCGCTGGAAAAGCTCATCGGCTCGCCGGACCTTTGCTCCAGGCGCTGGGTGTTCGAGCAGTACGACCATGTGATCCTCGGCAATACGGTGCAGCGGCCGGGCGGCGACGCCGCGGTGGTGCGCATCAACGACGGCCCCAAGGCGCTGGCGCTCACCTCCGACGTCACGCCGCGCTATTGCGAGGCCGATCCGTTCGAAGGCGGCAAGCAGGCGGTGGCGGAAGCCTGGCGCAACCTCTGCGCTGTCGGCGCGCGACCGCTGGCCCTCACCGACAATCTCAACTTCGGCAATCCGGAGCGGCCCGAAATCATGGGCCAGCTCGTCGGCTGCATCCGCGGCATCGGCGAGGCGTCACGCGCGCTCGATTTCCCGATCGTGTCGGGGAATGTATCGCTCTACAACGAGACCAACGGGCGGGCGATCCTGCCGACGCCGACGATCGGCGGCGTCGGCGTTCTCGACGACTTCACGAAATCGATGACCATCGCGTTCAAAGCCGAAGGCCAGTCGATCCTGCTGATCGGCGAAACCGACGGCTGGCTCGGCCAGTCGGTTTACCTGCGAGAAATATGCGGGTTGGAGGAGGGCGCGCCGCCACCGGTCGATCTCGCCGCCGAGCGCCGCCACGGCGAGTTCGTCCGCTCGCTCATCCGCGATGGCGTGGTGACTGCCGTCCACGACGTTTCCGATGGTGGGCTTCTGGTCGCGCTCGCTGAGATGGCGATGGCTGGACGCATCGGCGCGGTGCTCGAAGCGATCCCCGGCACGCCGGCGCATGGCTTCTGGTTCGGCGAGGATCAGGCGCGATACGTGGTGACCGCGCCGGACGCAGAAGAAGTCGCGCGTCGCGCAAAAGCCGCCATGGTGCCGCTGCGGCGTCTCGGCGCGACCGGTGGCCCGGTTCTGGCGTTCGGCGACGAGCGGCCGCTGCGCGTTGAGAATCTTATCGAACGTTTCGAAAGCTGGTTGCCGGCGTATGCTGCCGGCTCGAACTGACGCCCCAAGGGCGCGCGTGCAAGGGAGGCGAAAGCCGTGAGACGCAGTACCGATCGGATCCTGACCACCCATTCCGGAAGCCTGTCCCGGCCGGCCGATCTCATCGAGATCAACCGGGCGCGGGCCGCCGGCGAGAGCAAGGACGAGGCGGCTTACGCAAAATGCCTCACCGCCGCCGTCGCCGATGTGGTGCGCAAACAGCGCGAGGTCGGTGTCGACATCGTTGATGACGGCGAGTTCGGCAAGCCGATGGCGGCGCAGTACGATTACGGCGTGTGGTGGAATTATGCGTTCGCGCGCATGAGCGGCTTCGCGCCGCCTGAATCCGTGCCTGAATCCCAGCAAAGAAAATCGAGTGTCGCCGAGCTTGCTTTGACTGCGTTCAGCAATCGCCGCGACTGGCAGAAGTTCAGCGAGTTCTACAAGGATCCGGCATCCACCGGCTCGTTGGCGGGAAGCGCGGCGCGGCGGCCGACGCGACGCCCGGTCTGCACCGCGCCGATCAAATATGCCGGACACGCCGCGATCGCTGCCGACATCGCCAACCTGAAAAAGGCCATGGCCGCCGCCGGTGCGGAAGAAGGTTTCATGTGCTCGATCGGGCCGGGCAGCTTCGCCCGCAGTGAGGACGTGCACTACAACAATCCCGAGGAATTCCTCTTCGCCGCCGCAGACGCGATGCGCGAGGAATACAAGGCGATCGTTGACGCCGGCATCGTGCTTCAGATCGACGATCCGAGCCTGCCGGACAACTGGGACATGATCAATCCGGAGCCGCCGCTCGCGGAGTTCAAGAAATACGAGCGCGTGCGCATGGAGGCGCTCAACCACGCCTTGCGCGGACTTCCGTCCGACCGGATCCGGTTTCATATCTGCTGGGGAAGCTGGCACGGCCCGCACACCACCGACATTCCGCTGGCCGACATCGTCGATCTGGTGTTGAGCGTCAACGCGGGTGCCTATTCCGTCGAGGCCGGCAATCCCCGGCACGAGCACGAGTGGCGGGTATGGGAGAAGGTCGCGCTGCCCGCCGGCAAGGTTCTGATCCCCGGCGTGGTGAGCCACGCGACGAATATCGTGGAGCATCCGCAGGTCGTCGCTGACCGGATCGTTCGCTACGCCAAAATTGTCGGCCGGGAGAATGTCATCGCGGGCACCGATTGCGGTTTCGGCGGCAGGATTCATCCGCAAATCGCCTGGGCGAAACTCGCGGCACTCGCCGACGGCGCGAAGCTCGCGACGGCGGAGCTGTGGAAATAACCCGTGCGGTCGCTGCGGCGCGGTGAAGGCGATGATGTGGCGGGCGAGCCGTCCACAATGCGGTGTATTGCCGTATCGCATGGTCTTTGCGGCAAGGTGCTAGTCTGTTAATCCAAATCGGCTGGGGGCCGGCAATTCATGGAGGCACCGCCATGCCCATGGCTGCGAACGATATCGAGCGGCTGATCCGGGCGAGTATCCCGGACGCCCGCGTCACGATCCGCGATCTTGCCGGCGATGGCGATCACTACGCTGCGACCGTGATTGCCGAATCGTTTCGCGGCAAGTCGCGTGTGCAGCAGCACAAGATCGTCTACGACGCGCTCAAGGGCGAAATGGGCGGCAAACTCCATGCCTTGGCGCTGCAGACCGGTACCCCCTGAGCGCCGGCTCATCTTTGACGCCTTAATGGCACCTTTTCGGCTATTTTCGCGGGCTCCGGGGGAACTGTTTTCTTCCCGGCCGGTACGGTGCCGAACGATTTTCGCCAGGCGATTTTGACCCCTAAAATTGTATTCAGCGCATGGCTTTGCCGGGATTTTGCGCTACATATATCTCAAGTTCGAGAGTGAACATGATTGGGCGCACGGGGTACCCGGCGCGCCGCCAAGAAGGAAAACCGCGATGTCCATCGAGCAATTCATCGACAACGAGGTGAAGGCCAACGACGTCGTCCTGTTCATGAAAGGGACGCCCCAGTTTCCGATGTGCGGATTCTCGGGACAGGTCGTGCAGATCCTCGACTATCTCGGCGTGCCCTACAAGGGACTGAACGTCCTGGAGAACGACGACCTGCGCGGCGGCATCAAGAATTATTCCAACTGGCCGACGATCCCGCAGCTTTACGTCAAGGGCGAATTCGTCGGCGGCTGCGACATCATCCGCGAAATGTTTCAGGCGGGCGAGTTGCAGTCCTTGCTGAAGGACAACGGCATCGCGGTGAAGGAAAGCGAGTCGGCCTGACGTCGGTCGCTCCGCGACGGCGCGGCGGCGGATCACGCGTTCGGCCGCCGCTTCGCGATCATAACCACCAGCGCCAGGACGATAGCGAGCCCGACCAGGCTTTGCTGGGGAATGGCGCCTGCGAATTTGACGACATTGTCGGCGACTCCTGAAACAAAGACGCCGGAATTCGCGCCGAGAATCAAATAAATCAGGATGACGGCCAGGACCGTCAGAAATCCGAGTTCGACGAAGGCCCACAGATAGCGTGTGGCCTTTTGCATGTGGTCCAGCATCACACGTCCTCAAAAGCGTTGGGTGGGAGCGTGCTCACCACCCAACGTCGTTCCGGAACCGCGTGTTGTCTTGCTGTGGCCGGGCGTCAGGCCATTTTCCGCCCGGAAAACAGCCACAGGATAACGCCGAGCGCGATCAAGCCCACAAGGCCGGCGTCACCAAGGCTCTTCACCAGGGCCATGATATTGCCGGTGACGTTGCCGAAGAACGGCAGGTTTGCGCCGACCAGAAGCGCAGCAACAATCGCCAGCGCCAATAGCATCAGCCCAATTTCGGTCAGCGAGCCGATCCAGGCTTTCACTTTTCCCAATGCGTCCATGTACGTTCTCCCCTGAATTTGTTGAAAACCCAAGCGGACGCAACAAAACAAATTTGTTTGCATTGACGCGCGCGAGCCTAATCGCGCGATTCCGGCATTTCAAGTTTGCTCATGACAAAAAGGTGCATAACTTCGGCGCGCGCCGACGCCCGCGGCCGATGCCGCGATGCAACAAAAAGCTGGTCGAATCTGGAAGCGCCGCAGCAAGCTGCGGATTAGCTCGGCGAATCACCAAAAAATCAGGATCGCGCCGCGACGCTCAGCGCGAGTAGTACTCGACCACCAGATGCGGCTCCATCACGACGGGGTAGGGCACGTCGCCGATGGCCGGCACGCGGGCGAGCTTTGCCGTCATCTTCGAATGGTCGACATCGACATAGTCGGGCACGTCGCGCTCGGCGAGCGCGGTCGCCTCCAGGACGAGCGCGAGCTGTTTCGACTTGTCCTTGACCTCGACCAGATCGCCGACCTTGACGCGGAAGCTCGGCACCGTCACCCGCCGGCCGTTCACCTTGATGTGGCCGTGGTTGACGAACTGGCGCGCGGCAAAGACCGTCGGGACGAACTTCGCCCGATAGATAACGGTGTCGAGCCGGCGCTCCAGCAGCCCGATCATGTTGGCGCCGGTATCGCCCTTGAGCCGCCGGGCCTCGTCGTAGATGCCGTGGAAGTGGCGCTCCGACATGTTGGCGTAATAGCCCTTGAGCTTCTGCTTGGCGCGCAGCTGCACGCCATAGTCCGAAAGCTTGCCCTTACGCCGCTGGCCGTGCTGGCCGGGGCCGTATTCGCGCTTGTTGATCGGTGATTTGGGCCGTCCCCAGATGTTCTGTCCGAGCCGGCGGTCGATCTTGTACTTCGCCTCGTGGCGCTTGGTCATTCGCGTCCTCGTGTTTGTTTGGGCGCAACCTTGCTCCGAAAACCGGTAGCCACTTTTCGGGATAGGCTGCGCTTGTTGAGGATCGCGCCCTCCTCTGTCCCGGATTTCTCCCGGAACTGACAGGTTTGTCACCGAAGCGCCGGTGCAAGCCGCGGGTCGCGAAACACTGCGCGGGCCCGTCAAGGCCCGCGCAGTGGGCGGTATTTAGGGGTAATCCCCGGCAGTGTCAAACCGGGATGGCTTTTCAGCCCGCCTTTGCCGCTGCCGGCTGGCCGGAATGGATGCCGAAGCGCGCCAGCACCGCGTCGGGCGTCCGTCCCGAAGTGAAAACAGCGCGTGCGGTTCCCGCTTGCCCGCCCGCCGGTGGGGCGCCGAGAAGGTCGTTGACACGGCGGGCAATCGCGGGGGCGGGGTCGAGATAGTTGACCGGCCAGGGCGCGAGCCGCCGTAGGCGGTCGATGATCAGCGGATAGTGGGTGCAGGCCAGCACGACCGTATCGGTACGCGCCCCGTCGTCGCAAAAGCACGCCGCGATCTCGGCCGAGATATCGGCATCGGCGACCGGATTACCGGCAAGCTCTGCCTCCGCATAGGTGGCGAGCATCTTCGATCCGACCAGCGTCACGCGGCAATCCCCGGCGAAGTCGCGAATCAGCGTGCGGGTATATTCGCGGGCCACCGTCGCCTCGGTGCCGAGAACCGAGACGCGCCGGGTGAGCGAGCCGGCGCAGGCCGGTTTGATCGCCGGCACGGTGCCGACAAAAAGCAGCGGGAATTTCTTTCGCAGGTCGGCGAGCGCGATGGTGGACGCGGTATTGCAGGCGATGACGACGAGATCGGGCCGGTACGTGCCGATCAATTCGCCCATGAGATCGACGACGCGGCTGACCAGGTCGCGCCCGTTCATCGCGCCATAAGGGAATCCGGCATCGTCGGCGGCATAAATGAAATCGGCATTCGGCCGCGCGCGCACGATCTCGCGATAGACCGTGAGTCCACCGAGGCCCGAATCGAAAACGAGGATGGTTTCCTGACCCGCCATCGCGCGAGACATGGCACGAGAAGCCGGGGCCCTGCAATCGGGCCTGGGCGCGAAGGGATGTCAGCCTTACCCGGCCAGCAAGTCGACGAGACGCGGTTTTTCGGGAACGATTTCGACTTGTTGTTCGCGCAGCTTGGCCTTTTCCGGCATCGGCGCGACGAGACCGCTCACCACGGTAAACGACATCACCAGGATCGCTGCGAGGTTGCCGTCATGGTGATTGGCGAAGGCGACCGCGCCCATCAGATAGGCCCAGAACGGAAGGGCGATCGTGGAAACGACGGCGTTGACGATCCAGGCGTCGCCGTCCTGGCGCACGTACCAGCAGAATAACGGTGTCAGGATGCAGCCGATCAGCAGCGCACCGATCGCGATGATGTGGACCGGAACGCCGGCCATCGCGGCATTCTCGCCGCCGGATTTCATCGCCTGATCGAGAATGGCGTTGATCACCATCGAGAAACCGATGATCTCGGCCGGCACGTATTTGACCATCCGCTCGAGGTAGCCGTCGCCGGGTTCGGTGTGGGCTATCTGCATTCCCGGGATGCCGGACTGCAGCGCGCCTTCGAGACCGGCAATTTGCTGATCGAGGTCCGCGACTTTCGGACTGCGCACCAAACGGCCCATGATTCTCCCCCGAAATGGGTCTATTCGCCGAAGTTCCGCGACGTTACGTCAGTGGAACTGAGTCGCGCAAAATAAATTTGCAGGCAAAACAAGGGTGAATCTATTTGATTCGCCTGCGAATCTTCGAATTCGCTGAATGGGTCGCGGCGCGACGAATCGGGGAGCTAAGCGCGACCAAACACGCGGCCGAAGATCGTGTCGACCTGGGCGAGATGGAAATCGAGGTCGAAGTTGGCGGCGAGTTCCTTGTCGCTCAGGTGTTTGCGCACGTCGGCGTCGGCCTTGAGCAGCGCGAGAAAATCACCCTCGCCGCGCCACGCCTTCATGGCATTGCGCTGGACCATCCGGTAGGCATCTTCGCGCGTCACGCCTTTTTGGGTGAGCGCCAGAAGCACACGCTGCGAGTGGACGAGGCCGCCGGCGCGGTCGAGATTTTTCCGCATGTTGTCCGGATAGACGATCAGCTTGTCCACGATCCCGGCGAGCCGCGCCAGCGCGAAGTCGAGCGTGACGGTCGCGTCCGGGCCGATCATGCGCTCGACCGATGAGTGCGAGATGTCGCGTTCATGCCAGAGCGCGACATCTTCCATCGCCGGCGTCACATAGGCGCGCACCATGCGCGCCAGCCCGACCAGATTTTCCGACAATACCGGATTGCGTTTGTGCGGCATGGCGGAAGAGCCTTTCTGGCCCTCGGAGAAATACTCCTCCGCCTCCAGCACCTCGGTGCGCTGCAAGTGGCGGATTTCGGTCGCCACGCGTTCGATCGAGGCGGCGACGACGCCAAGCGTGGCGAAATACATCGCGTGCCGGTCGCGCGGAATGACCTGGGTCGAAATGGGCTCGACCGCAAGTCCCATGGCCTTGGCGACGTGCGCTTCGACGCGCGGATCGACCTGCGCGAAAGTGCCGACGGCGCCCGAGATTGCGCAGGTCGCGACCTCCTTGCGCGCCGCTTCAAGGCGGCTTTTGGCGCGGTCGAATTCCGCGTAGGCATAGGCGAGTTTCAGTCCGAACGTGGTCGGCTCCGCGTGAATGCCGTGGGAGCGGCCGATGGTTGGCGTGAGCTTGAATTCGCGGGCGCGGCGCTCCAGCGCGGCGTTGAGCTTTTCAACATCCGCGATGAGAAGGTCCGCGGCGCGGACGAGCTGCACGTTGAGACAGGTGTCGAGCACGTCCGAAGACGTCATGCCCTGATGCACGAAGCGCGCTTCCGGTCCGACGATTTCCGCAAGGTGCGTGAGGAAAGCGACGACGTCGTGCTTGGTCTCGCGCTCGATCTCATCGATGCGCGCGACATCGAACTTGGCGTTCTTTCCCTTGGCCCAGATTTTCGCCGCCGCGTCCTTCGGAATAATCCCGAGCTCGGCCATGGCGTCGGCGGCGTGCGCCTCGATCTCGAACCAGATGCGAAAACGCGTCTCCGGCGACCAGATCGCCGCCATTTCCGGTCTGGTGTAACGCGGGATCATCCATGCCTCTGTGAGCCGCCGACGTGGCGGCGCATTCGCTCTATCAGACGCGGTGTTGGCCAGCAATCGACGCTATTTTGGTGTGCCGGAGGTGAGCTCGGCGATGCGCGCCTGGAACCACGCTATGTCGCGTTTCCACGCCGGATTGTCCGGGAACAGTTCGGCCATGCGAGTCACCACCGCCTGACCGTGCCGGAGCGCGTCAAGTGCTTGCTCGGTTTCGCCGGCCTTGGCGAGCGCGGATGCGACCCTGCCGTAGGAGATGGCGACATCGCGCTGCCACGTCGCGTTGCTGGGATCGACATCCGCCACGCGCCGGATGAGCGCGAGACCTTTGCGATAGGACTCCAGCGCGGCGGCGGTATCGCCCAGCGCCAGTTGCGCGTCGCCGGCCCGGTTGAGCGTGAACGACCAGTCGCGCTGCCAGCCGGGATTGCTGGGATCGAGTGTCGCAAGACGCTCGATGACGGCCATGCTGGCCTGATAGGACGCCAGCGCGCCGGCAACATCGCCTTGCAGCTTTCGGATGTCGCCGACCCGGTTATAGGCGAGCGACAGGTCGCGCTGCCAGCCGGCGTTGCTCGGGTCGGCTTTTGCCAGCCGCTCCCTGATGTCCAGGCTTGTTTGATAGGAGGCGAGGGCGGCCGCGAGATCGCCCTGTCGCGCCTGCACATCGCCGACCTTCTCGACGGCCAGCGACCAGTGGCGCTGCCAGCCGCCATTGCCGGGATTGGCCTTCGCCAGCGGTTCGATGATCGCCCGGCTCGAACTCGTAGGACGTCAGCGCCGCGGCGAGATCGCCTTGCATCAGGTGCACGTTGCCGACCCGCTGGTGCGAAATGGACAGGTCGAGTTGCCAGCCGGTGTTCCGCGGATCGGCTTTGACAATCCGCTCGGCGATCGCGAGGCCGTCGCCGTAGGATTTGAGCGCGGCGGCAAGGTCGCCCTGACTGACTTCCACGTCGCCGACCTTGTTCAGCGAAACGGCGCGATCGCGCTGCCAGTCGATATTGTTTGGATCGACCTTTGTCAGCCGTTCCGTGATGTCGAGGCTTTTCTGATAGGACTTCAGGGCGCCGGAACGGTCGCCCTGCGCCACCTGAACGTCGCCGACCTTGTTCAGCGCCACCGACAGATCGCGCTGCCACGTCATGACGTTCGGGTCGGAGGCTGCAAGCTGCTCGAAGGTAGCCAGCCCCTCGCGGAACGACGCCAGAGCCGCCGGGAGTTCGCCCTTGGCAACCTGGACGTCGCCGACGTTAAGGGCTGCCGCCGCCAGGTCTCGCCGCCAAGCCGCGTTGCCGGGATCGGCCGCCGCCAGCCGCCGCCGGATCGCCAGGCAGTCGTTATAGGACTTGAGCGCGCCGGAGAGATCGCCCAGTTCGATCTGCATGCTGCCGATCCGCTCGTCGGCGATCGAGAGGTCGCGTTGCCAGACCGAATTGGTGGGATCGGCCTTTGTCAACGCTTCGAGGATGTCGAAGCCGGCGCGATAGGATTGCAGCGCCGCGGCCGTCTCGCCGCCGGCGCTCTTCGCATCGGCTATCCTGCCATAGACCGCCGCGAGGTCGTGGCGCGCGCCGCCGCTGCTCTTGTCTGAATTTGCCAGCCGCTCCCGGATCGCGGCGCTCTGCTCGAAGGATTTGAGGGCGCCGCCAAGGTCGCCTTGCGCCATCTGCACGTCGCCGATGTGCAGGTATGAAACCGACAGATCGCGTTGCGTTCGGGCGTCGCCCGGATTGGCCGCCACAAGCTTTTCGGCGATGGCGAGACCGTCCTGATACGACTTGAATGCGCCTGCAAGATCGCCCAGTTCGACCTGGATGTTGCCGACTTTCTCGTATCCGATCGACAGATCGCGTTGCAGCAGCCCGCTGTCCGGATGGGCTTTCGCCAGCCGCACGGCGGCAGCGAGGTCGTCGCGATAGACCTTCAGCGCGGCCGTGAGATTGCCCTGCGACACCAGCACATTGCCGATCATGCTGTTGGCGACCGAGAGCGAGCGCTCCCACACGACATTGCCCGGATCGGAGGCGAGGAGTTCCTCGTCGATCTGCTTGGCCTGCTGGGCGGCCGCCATCGCGCCGGCGGTGTCGCCGATCGCCAGCAGCGTCGATGCCGTTTCGTCGAGCGCCGAAGCCTTGCTGTGCTTGAGGTCGGGCGTCACCTGGCCGGACTTCGTCAGCTGATCCTGGAGCGCGAGCGCGCGATCGAGAATGTCTTTGACCAGCGCGGCCGGGATTCCGATCGTGTCGCGGAAACGCTGCGCCAGATCGAAGACGAGACCGTTCGCGGTCGCCGTAGCGGCGGCCAGCGTTTGTTCGGCGCGGTCGCGCTCTCGGTTGGCCTGCTGCTGCTCCCGGTAGGCCAGTACACCGGCGCCGGTTGCGGCGATCGCCAGAACAAAGAAAAAGATCGCCGCGGCCGCCACCAGCCGCTGCCGCGCCCGCGCCCGATTGCGCGACGCAGCGACAAAGGCGGTCAGCTCGGCGGGCAGCTCGCGGCCGAAATCGCTGGTCAGCTTCTCCGCTTCCGCCAGCGGAACGCCGGGCTGGAGAAGCCTGTCGGCGGGCCGGCCGTATTCCTGCCAGCGCCGCTGGGCGTCCTCCACGTCGGACCGCACCCGGTAGAAATCGCGGCTCGCCTGCGCGGCGGCGGCGGCTTGCGGCCAGCTCGTGAACACGGCGTCGTGGGCAAGCCGCAAGGTCGGTCGGCCCGCGGCGTCCTTGCGGGCGATCAGGATGCGCGCTGCGAGCAGGGCTTCGACCAATGCGGCTTCGGCAGGCTCCACCGACACTGCGTCTTGCGCAACCTCCCGCAGCGTCAACGCCCGGCTTTCGCGGGCCGGTTCGGCCAGTTGCCGCAACAGGCGCGGCAAGGTCTCCATCGCGCCCGCGGGCAGGGCGGCAACGGCGCGTTCCGCCTCGGCGGCGATCGCGCCCTGCAGGCCGCCGAGCGCATCATAAGCGGCATGGGTCAGGCGGGTTTCGTTATCGGTTTCCGCCCGCTGCTCGTAAAGCTGGCGCAGGGTGAATTGCAGGAGCGGCAGGCTCTCGGCGGACTTCGCGTCGGCGAGGAGCCGGTCGTCGAGCGCGCCTTTCCCCGGCAGCGTTTCAAACACGAGGCCGGCGGCGGCGGCTGGAGCCCGCACCATCTCGGCAAGCTCGACGGCTCCCGGAGGCCCGAGATCGAGACTGGCGCCGGATTCCTTGAGCTCCTTGAGGATCGCTTGCTTGAGCAGCAGTTCGTAGAAGTCCGCGCGGAGCGTCGCGATAACCCAGACATGGCCGGTTTCGAGCAGCTCTTTCAGATTGTCGGCGAAGGCGGCGCGCTCGTCGTCGTTGACGGCCTGCGCGAACAATTCCTCCATTTGATCGACCAGCAACACGAGCACCGGCCGCAACGGTGCGTCGCTGCGCCGTTGCTGCCGCTCGGCTTCGGCGGCCCGCAGCAGGGCTGCCGTGACCGGCCGCACGGCCGCCGCGCCGCCGCGCCGCAGGTTGTCGGCGAGCGCATCGATGGCCGGATAGTCGCTCTGCGCGAGTTCGGGCAACGCCGCGAAAAGAGCGGTCGCCAGCGATGCGATCGCGCCGGCTTGGCCCTCGCTCGGCTTCATGATGGCGACGCGCCAGACATCGACCGCCGCGACGATTCCAGGCGTCGTCAACCGCGGGATCAGGCCGGCGCGCGCTAGCGACGATTTTCCCGAACCGCTCGCGCCGACGATCAGCAGAAACGGCATCGCGGTCTCTGATGCCGCGAGACGTCGCCGGGCTTCGTCGATGATGCGGTCGCGGCCGAAAAACACGGCCGTATGCTCCGCCTCGAAGGGTGCGAGACCGCGAAACGGCGAGCCTTTTTCCTTCGGCCATTTCAGGCGCGGACCCAAGAGGCCGTGCGTCTCGAGCCATTGCCGGAGCAACAACTCGACCTGTCGCTCGAACTCGTCGGTGGTCGCGAAGGTCTGAAACGCCGCCTTGAAGTGACCCTGCTCGGATTTGAACCATTCGCTCCAGAACGCTTCCAGCGCGTCGAGCTGAACTTGCGCCTGCCGGCGCCGGTCCGGGTCCGCGGTCGGCAGGACCGCGTCCGCGGTCTTGCGGAATACGTAAACGTCCGGAACGCCTTTCGCGCGTGACGCTTCGAGCGCGGTCAGCAATTCATAGGCCGTACCGGAAGGATACGGCTTGCCGTCCGGCATCCGCGCGAAATCGCTCGGTAACTCGGTGCCGACGCGCGTCCAGAAGATCGAGACGAGGACGTCGCAGGTTACGGCTTCGGGGATTTGCGGCTGGAAGCTGCGGTCGGCTTTGTAGAAATGCTCTTCCCAGAGCACCGTTTCGAATTGGACGAGGTCTTCATAGTCGCGATTGAGCTTGGTCGCGACCGCCTGCACCCGGCCGCGTTCCGGCGCCACGTCAACCGGCGAGGATACGAAAACCCTGACGACGCGCGGGGCTGCATCGGCGGTCATCGCTGTCTCCCGCGCGATCAGGTCCTAGGCGCGCGGCTCACGCGGCAAAGCGCGCCCGGTCATGCGGTTGCCGGAAATCGACCGGCGTTCCCTTCGGGATGATGCCGGTCGGATTGACGCGCTTGATCGAATAATAACCCATCACGTAGTAACGCGGCTTGACCGTCTCGGCGACGCCGGGGATCTGATAAAGCTCGCGCATGTAGTTCTGCAGATTTGGAAAGTCGGCGATACGGTTGCGATTGCATTTGAAGATCGAGAAATAGGCGACGTCGAAGCGCACCAGCGTCGGGAAAAGGCGCCAGTCCGCTTCGGTGATCTGGTTGCCGACCAGATAACGCTGGCGGCCGAGGCGGGCTTCGATCTCGTCGAGCGTGGCGAACAGCGAGTCGTAGGCTTCGTCGTAGGCGGCCTGCGTGCGGGCAAAGCCGCAACGATAAACGCCGTTGTTGATGTTGTTGTAGACCTGCTCGTTGATGCGGTCGATCTCGGCGCGCAGCGGCTTCGGATAGTAGTCCGTCGGGTCGGCGCCAATGCCGGCAAACTCGGAATTCAGCATGCGGATGATTTCGGAGAATTCGTTGTTCACGATCCGCTTGGTTTTCTTGTCCCACAAGGTCGGCACCGTCACTTTGCCGGTATAATGCGGATTGCTCGCCGCGTAGGCCTGATGCAGGTAGCGAAATCCGTTAACGCGATCGGGCGGACAGTCCGGAAAAGCCGCATTGTCCTCGAACGTCCAGCCTTCGTCGCGCAGCCCTGGTACCGCGATGGCGACGCTGATCGCGCTATTGAGCTTTTTCAGCGCCAGAAAGATCTGGGTGCGATGGGCCCACGGGCAGGTATACGCGACATAGAGATGATAGCGTCCCGCTTCCGCCTTGAAGCCTGACGAGCCGTCTGCCGTCACGCGGTCGCGGAAGGCGCTGTCCACCCGCTGGAAATTGCCGGCCTTGCCGACTTCGGTCGGCGGGTCTTCATCGCGCCACTGGCCGTCGATCAGCATACCCATCAGGCAACCTCCCCGCGCGCGCGTGCCGCTGCCTCACGGATCGCCGCGATGTTAGAGCGATAGGATTCCGGCGTGCGGTCCTTGAACACCGCCGAGCCGGCGACCAAAGCGTTGGCGCCCGCCCGCACCACCTCGGGCGCCACGTCCGGCGTGATGCCGCCGTCGATCTCGATATCGATCGGGCGGCCCGCCGCGAGCGCCCGCAGCTTGCGCACCTTGTCGAGGGCCGCGGGAATGAATTTTTGCCCGCCGAAGCCCGGATTGACCGACATGACCAGGATCAGATCGACGAGATCGATTACCGGCTCGACGGCATCCGCGCTCGTTCCCGGATTCATGGTGACGCCTGCCTTCTTGCCGAGCGCGCGGATCGCCTGCAGCGAGCGGTGGATGTGCGGCCCGGCCTCGACATGCACGGTGATGATGTCGGAGCCGGCCTTGGCGAAGGCCTCAAGATAGGGATCGCAGGGCGCGATCATCAGGTGCACGTCGAGCACCTTTTTCGTGTGGCCGCGAACCGCCTTCACCACGTCCGGCCCAATGGAGATGTTGGGCACGAAATGACCGTCCATGACATCGACATGGATCCAGTCGGCGCCGGCGGCGTCGACGGCCCTGACTTCTTGACCGAGCTTGGCGAAATCGGCAGCGAGGATCGACGGGGCGATGATGAGCGGTCGCGGCACCGGCTCCTCCAATAAGTCGTGGTTCGCCTAACACGCCATGCCGGTGCGGGCAACGCGCGTCGCCCTGCCGCATCGGCGGCAATCATCGGCAGCCGGGTCTTGTCGTCCGGCCCCCGCATGCGCATACGGTTAGGGCAATCGCAATGGAGGTCATCCTGGCGCACACCGATGTCATCGTGCTCGGTGCCGGAATCGTCGGCACCGCAATCGCGGTTCACCTCGCCAAACGCGGCCTGGCTGTTTCCCTGATCGACCGGGGCGAGCCGGGGGAAGGGACCTCCTACGGCAACGCCGGCATCATCGAAGGCAATACGGTCTTTCCCGCGGCCTTCCCGTCGAGCTTTGCCGAACTGGCCCGCATCGCGCTCAAGCGCTCGCCGGTTGCCAATTACCACCTGGCGCATCTGCCGCGGGTGATGCCTTGGCTGTTCGCCTTTCGCGCGGCGTCCCAGCCGGCGCGGCTGATCGAGACGGCGAAGGTGATGCGGCCCCTGATGGCGCGCGCCGTCGCCGAGCACGAAGCGCTCGCCGCCGAAGCGGGCGCCGCGCAGCACCTCGGCCGGCGCGGCTGGCTCAAGATTTATCGCACCGACGGCGCGTTCGCCGCCCAGGCGGCCGAACTCGAACTGGCGGAGCGCTTCGGCATCTCCAACGTGCCGCTCGACCGCGACGGCGCGCTGGCGCTCGAACCCGCTCTCGGCGGCGAATTCCGCCATGCCGTTCACTGGAGCGGCGCCGTGAGCGTCGACAATCCGCTGGCGCTGACGCGCGCTTATGCCGCGCGCTTCGCCGCGCTCGGCGGCCTCGCCTTGACCGGCGACGCGCGCACGCTGCATCGGAGCAAGCCGTATTGGCGCGTTGAGACCGCGTCCGGGCCGATCGACGCAGGCGACGTCGTGATCGCGCTCGGGCCCTGGGCACCCGACGTGCTTTCGTCTCTCGGCATCAAATTGCCGCTGGCGGTCAAGCGCGGCTATCACCGCCATTTCCGCCCCAAGGGAAACGCGGTGCTCAGCCGCCCAATACTCGACGCGGACAACGGCTACGTGATGGCGCCGATGGAGCAGGGCATCCGCCTCACGACGGGCGTGGAGTTTGCGGCCCGCGACGCGGCGCCGACGCCGGTGCAGTTCGGCCGGTTGATGCCGGCGGCGCGGGAGCTGTTTCCGCTCGGCGATCCGGTCGAACCGCAGCCCTGGCTTGGCGCCCGGCCGTGCTTCGCCGAACTCGCGGCCGGTGATTTCCCGCGCGTCGGGTCAGCGCGGCCTGTGGCTGGCTTTCGGGCACGGCCACTGGGGCCTGACGCTCAGCGCGGTGACCGGCCGGCTCATTGCCGAGATGATGACCGGCGCGGCGCCGTTCTGCGATCCGAAGCCGTTCGGCGCGGAGCGATTCGCGCACTGATCGGTCGCGCACGCTTTTCGGAATGCCAAGCGTTCCGAAATAGCCGTCTAACAAATCGCCGAGTTGTTGATTCCGCTTGCGGCCCCTTGGGCCGCCGGAATGACGAGCGTCACTGCCCGATGGTACGAACGACGCTGTTCTCAGGCCGCGTGTTGTTGGACGACAGCTTGTCCTTCTGCGTGACCATCTCGTCGTACTTGGGCAGCGTCGTCAGCGGCTGCGCCGCGACCATGTGGACGACCTTGTAGCCGCCCGCCTTGAGCTGGCGGAGCAGCTCCGGCATCGCCTCGGCGGTGCCGCGCTGGAAGTCGTGCATCAGGATGATGCCTTTGCCGCGCTTTTCCAGCTTGGTCATGATCGATTTGATGACAAGGTCCGGCTTCTTGAGCTTGAAGTCGAACGAGTCCACATCGGTCGAGAATATCGCGATGTTACGTTCGCCGAGATAGGACACCATCGGCGCCGGATGCTGCAAATCGGGGAAGCGGAAGAACGCAGCGACCGGCGGGCCATTCGCGCCCGCGGCAGCCATGTGCACGGCGCTGTTGCCCATCTCGATTTCCTGCTTGGCCTTTTCCAGATCGCTCGCGTACGGATTTCGCGCCAGATCCTTGTGCGACCAGGTGTGGGTGCCGACGGTCTGCCCGGATTCGATCACCTGTTTGGTGATCTCCGGGTGCCACATCGCGTGCTCGCCGATCTCGAAGAACGTGCCCTTCAAACAATTCTCGGTCAGCGCCCTGACCACGGCCATCGTATTTTCCGGCCACGGGCCGTCGTCGAACGTGAGCACGACCTCTTTCTCGTGGAGGAAGTCGTATTGCTTGAAGTGCTCGAAGCCGAAGCCGGGTCCGCCGGTGGTGTCGATCTCGACGACGCGCGACAGCCCCATGCCGCCGGGCTTGTCGCATGCCGGAATGTTGTTGGGCGGCGGGGCGGCTGCCATCGCCGGCTTGTTTGCGGCCGGTGCGCTCGGCGCCGGGGGGGTTGCCGCCGCGGCGGGAGCCGGGTTCTGCGCGGTCGTCGCCTGAGCCAGGCGCATCGGCGTCACCGGACCGGACGATACCGCAGCCGGAGTTTCGGAGGCGGACTGCGCGATCTGGCTGACGGGCGCGCGGGCGGGAAGGACTTTCTGTGTCAACGAAGCCAGGCGCGAGGTCGCGGTAGTTTCGCCGGGCGCCTTACTAGAGGCTGCACTCGGGGCGGAAGCTCGCTGCGCGGAGACAACGCCGAAGGCGGCAAGCCCGAGGCTCATCAGCGCGGCGACGACGATGACCAAGAACCGCATAACACCCTCTAAAGCCAGTAAACCAAGTTACCACGAAATGAAGACCAATCGTTTAACAAGTCAACGTGAGGAAACCTTTACCGGTGGAAAGTTGCGGAAATGTGGTTTTCACAACACGCACCGACGCCGCAGCCGTCATGACCTTGTCTTAACGGCCAAATTGGTCTTTCCAGCTCGGCAGCGCGTCGGGAAAGGGCAAGGCTGTGGCCGCAAAAACGCCGCGCGCGATCGCCCGCGCGACGACATTGCCCGCGATAGCGCCGAGGGTGGTTAATGAATAGTGTACCTCGTTGAGTGGTTTGCGGCCGGTCGAGGCAGCAAAAACGATGTCGCCGTCGAGCGGCGTATGTACAGGATAAATCGATCGTGAAAATCCGGTCTGCGCCATGACGGCAAGACGCTTGGCTTCCGCTTTGGTCAGGATGGCGTCGGTAGCGACGATGGCGAGGGTGGTGTTTTCGGGCTGGCTTCCCTTTGCGAGGGGGTCGTTTGCGCTTGCTGGAAAGACCGCGGGCCAGCCGCGTCCGCCGAACTCGCCGTCTTGCTCCAGGGGCGCCGCCCAGAACCAGGGGCCGCGATCGACCAGAACGCTGCCGACCGCGTTGACGGCGACGAGCGCGCCGATCACGTGCCCCTCCGGAGTCCGCGCCGACGCGGAGCCAATTCCACCCTTGCAGTTGACCGTGGTGGCGCCGGTGCCGGCGCCGACGCTGCCGAGCGCGAAATCGGCGCCGGCGGCCGCGGCTGCCGCGTAGCCGAATTCGCGATAGGGCGGGTAGCGGCCCCATTCCTTGTCGCCGCCATTGAGCAAATCAAACAGCACGGCGGCCGGCACGATCGGCACGCGCGCGGTGCGCACCGCAAAGCCGCGGCCTTGCTCTCTGAGCCAGGCTTGCACGCCCGAGGCTGCATCGAGGCCGAAGGCCGATCCGCCGGACAGGCAGACGGCGTCGATGCCCCCGACGGTTTGGGCCGGATCGAGCAGGGCGGTTTCCCGTGTGCCGGGCCCGCCGCCGCGCACGTCGACCGAGGCGACCGCGGCCTCGTCGAACACGACGGCGGTGGTGCCCGAACCGAGACGGAGATCCTCCGCGTGGCCGACCTTGATTCCCGGAACGTCGGTGATGAGATTGCGCAATGCGTGCTCGCCGAATCCGTGACCGCGAAACGCTTATAGAATAGCTGGCGGCGCTGACCGCAAGATTTCACGCGCGTCTGGTCAGCATGGACCACCGGGTCAAGCCCGGTGGTAACGAGGGGGAATTGTTGCGGTGGTAATGAGGGCTGGGCTTGTGCTGGCGGGAGTTGGAAGAAGAGGACAGGAGTTGGATGAGGGCGGGAGTTAGATGAGGGCAGGGGTTGGATGACGAGGGCCGGGGCTGTGGCTCCCTCCCGAATTCAGTTTTCTCCAATCGTCATTGCCGGGCTTGACCCGGCGATCCATGCTGACAAGCGGTATGAAGACCTATTGGCTTTATATTCTGGCAAGCCGTCCGCGCGGCACGCTCTATGTCGGGATGACCAACGATCTTGTCCGCCGCGTTCACGAACATCGCGAGGGTTCGACGGACGGCTTCACCAAAGAGCATGCCGTGAAAATGCTGGTGTACTTTGAACAGCACGCGACCGCGATCGCAGCCCTTCAGCGCGAGAAGAACATCAAACATTGGCCGCGGCAGTGGAAGATCGATCTGATCCGCTCGACGAATCCGGACTGGAGCGACTTGTGGGAGGAAATTGTGCGCTGACCGCAGGGTTTCACGTGCGTCCCGTCGGCATGGACCACCGGGTCAAGCCCGGTGGTGACAAGGGGGAGGTAGGCCGCGCTCACGGCCTACTCAGATCGATCTTCTACTGATCAGATCAGACGTCTCGGGAATTCACTCGAGTTCGTCATTGCCGGGCTTGACCCGGCAATCCATGCGGCGGTGAACCATCCACGCGTTTGCCGCTTTGGTGACGTCGGCGGACGTTCTTATGGACCGCCGGGTCAGACCTGGTAGTGACGGGGCGATCACAACCTCGGGGGAGCGGCGTCGCGCCGCTTGCGCGGCGTCGACCGGGCGGGCATGAGTGCGCCATGCCGAATGTGACGATTGCCGCCGCGCTGGGCGCGGGCATGCTGAGCTTTCTTTCGCCCTGCGTGCTGCCGCTGGTACTGCCCTATCTCGTTTATCTCACCGGCGCTTCGCTCGAGCGGCTGGCGGATGCCGAGCCCGAGCCGCGCGTCCGACGCGAGACGATCGTGGCGGCGCTGCTCTTCGTGCTCGGCTTCTCCACCGTGTTCGTCGCCCTGGGCGCCAGCGCGAGCGCGATCGGCACCGTGGTGCGCGCGTATTCCGATAAACTCGCCATCCTCGCCGGCGTTGTCATCATCATCATGGGGCTGCACTTTCTCGGCCTCACGCCGATCGGCCTGCTGATGCGCGAGAAGCGCTTCCATGTCGCGAAGCCGGTCGGGCTGTGGGGCGCTTATCTGATGGGGCTCGCTTTCGCGCTCGGCTGGACACCCTGCATCGGGCCGATCCTCGCCGCGATCCTGGCGGTGGCGGCGTCGGAGGCGACGGTCACCCGTGGCGCCGGGATGCTCGCCATCTATTCGCTCGGTCTCGGTATTCCGTTCATCGTGGCGGCGCTTGCGATCGAGCCCTTCGCGGCCTTCCTCGCCCGGTTTCGCGCCTATCTCGGACTTGTCGAGAAGGCGATGGGCGGATTGCTGATCATCGCCGGAATAGCTTTCCTTACCGGCGCGGACGCCGACGTGAGTCACTGGTTGCTGGACACGTTTCCGGTGCTGGGAAAGATCGGCTGAGTTTCAGCTTCGCCCCGGCTCGGTGGCTTCCTCGTAATTGCCGTCCTTGTCCCAGCGATAGACGGCCCAGCCGCCGGCGGTGATGTCGCCTTTCTTGTCGAAGGAAATCGGACCGAGCACCGTGTCCCAGATGCCGGCGCGCATGACCGCAGCGACCTTCTGGGCGTCGGTCGTGCCGGCCTTGGCGGCGGCCTGCGCCCAGACCTGGAAAGCGGCGTAGGTGTAAAGGACATAACCCTCCGGATCGACGCCCTTGTCCTTGAACTCCTTGACGATGGCGGCGGCGGTCGAGCGCTTGCGCGGATCGGGCGGGAAGGTGAACAGCACGCCCTCGCCGGCGGGGCCGGTGATCGACGCGAACTCCCGCGAGGCGAGCGCGTCGCCGGACATCAGGATGGTCTTGAGCCCCTGGTCGCGCATCTGGCGCACGATCAGACCGGCTTCCTGATGATAGCCGCCGTCGTAAACGATATCGATATTGTTGAGCTTGAGCTTGGAAACAAGCGCGGTGAAGTCCTTGTCGCCCTGGTTGAACGACTCGTTGAGCTTCTCTTTGACGCCGGCGGCGTTGAGCGCCTTTTTCACTTCGTCGGCGAGGCCTTTGCCGTAAGTCGTCTTGTCGTTGATGATGGCGATGTTCTTGTCCTTGAAGTGTTTCGCCAGATAGTCGGCGGCAAAGCCGCCCTGCTGGTCGTCGCGTCCGCAGGTACGGAATGTGTTCCACATGCCGCGTTCGGTGAATTGCGGATTGGTCGATGCCGGCGTGATTTGCAGAATGCCGCTGTCGAGATAGGCATCCGAGGCCGGGATCGAGGACGAAGAACAATAATGTCCGACGGTGACGGCTACGCCCATGCCGGAGAGCTTCTCGGCGATCGACCGCGCCTGTTTGGGATCGCAGGCGTCGTCGCCGACTTCGAGCTTGAGCTTTTTGCCCAGCACGCCGCCGGCGGCGTTGATATCGGCGACCGCCTGTTCGGCGCCGTCGCGCATCTGCCGGCCGAACGTGGCCTGGCCGGCGGTCATCGGACCGGCCGCGGCGACCCTGATGTCGTCGGCCGAGGCCGGCACGGCGGCGAGCGCCGACACGAGCGTGAAGAGAATTAGAGACAGCTTGTTCATGCCGGTTCCTTGGCTGGAAGCGTTTCTGGCATTGACGCTATCACCGCTGCGGCGGGATTTCCTGCCCGATTTTGCGCCAAGAGGGCGGCACGCCGCCGCAATCCGGCCGGACTTCAGCGCTTGCCGCCTTCGAGGTAGGCGGCGCGGATTTCGGGCCGCTGCAATAGATCGCGGCCCGGGCCCTGCAAGGTGATTTCGCCGTTGACCATGACATAACCGCGATGCGCGAGCTTGAGCGCGTGGAAGGCGTTCTGCTCGACGAGGAAGACGGTGAGATTGTCGCGTTCGTTGAGCGCACGGATGGCTGCGAAGATTTGTTGCACCAGCAGCGGCGCCAGGCCGAGCGACGGTTCGTCGAGCAGGATGAGCCGCGGCCTGCTCATCAGCGCGCGCCCGATCGCCAACATCTGCTGCTCGCCGCCGGACAGCGTGCCGCCGCGCTGCTTGCGGCGTTCCCGCAGCCGCGGAAACAGCGTGAACACGCGTTCGACATCTTCCTCGATGTTGCCGGAATCGGTGACGGTGGCGCCGATCTGCAAATTCTCCATCACCGTCATGCGCGAGAAAATGCGCCGGCCTTCCGGCGATTGCGCGATGCGGAGCTTGGCGATCTCATGCGTTGGCATCGCGGTGATGTCGCGGCCGTCGAAGCGGATTTCGCCGTCGCGGGCCCGCGGATTGCCGAACACCGTCATCATCAGCGTCGACTTGCCGGCGCCGTTGGCGCCGATCAGCGCGACGATCTCGCCTTCATGGACGTCGACATCGACGCCTTTGAGCGCGACCACGTTGCCGTAATAGGTCCTGACGCCGCGGATCGAGAGCAAGGGTTCGCTCATTGCGCCGCTCCAAACAAAATCCCTCCACCTGGAAGGGGGAGGGTAGGGAGGGGGTCTTTGCGCGCCGCTGGCGCCGCGTTCGGGCGAAGAATTTTGGTGGACCCCCACCCGGCTGCCGTGCAGCCGACCTCCCCCTTGCAGGGGGAGGATAAGAGAAAAGGCGCGCTCACGGTCTCGCTCTCCGGCGTTGCACGCGGAGTCCGCGCTCACAGCGCGTTCTCGGCGGCTTGCCCGACCTCATCGTCGGCGACGCCGAGATAGGCGGCGATCACTTTCGGGTCCTTGCGCACCTCGCCGGGCGTGCCGTCGGCGATCTTGACGCCGTAATCGAGCACGATGATGCGGTCGGAAAGCTCCATCACGACGCCCATGTCGTGCTCGATGAGGAGGATGGAGGTGCCGTGCTCGTCGCGCACCGCGCGCAGAAAATCGTTGAGCGTCGCGCTCTCGTGGTTGTTCAGCCCGGCGGCCGGCTCGTCGAGGCAAAGCAGGACCGGATCGGTGCACAGCGCGCGCGCGATCTCCAGCCGGCGCTGGGCGCCATAGGGCAGTGCGCCGGCGAGGTCGTCGGCGCGGTCGGTCAGTCCGACGCGATCGAGCCAGTAGCGCGCCTTGTCGACGGCGCGCGCCTGCGCCTGGGCGTAGCTCGGCACGCCGAACAGGCCAAGCACGGTGAAGCCCGACGCGAGCATCAGCGCGTTATGCTGGGCGACGAGAAGGTTCTCTAGCAGCGTCATACCGGCGAACAGCCGTACGTTCTGGAAAGTACGCGCGACGCGCGCCTCGCGGGCGATGCGGAAGTCGGCCATGCGTTCGAGCGTGAAAACTGTGCCGTCCGGATGCGCGAGCCGCAGGCTCCCGGCGGTCGGCTTGTAGAAGCCGGTTATGCAGTTGAACATCGTGGTCTTGCCGGCGCCGTTCGGACCGATCACCGCCGTGATCTCGCGCGGGCGCGCGGCGAAGGAAACATCGTTCACGGCCGTCAGCCCGCCGAAGCGCATGGTTACGTGCTCGACCGACAGGATGGCCGCTTCGGTCATTGCGGCGCTTCCAGTGTCGGTTCGCCGGGCAGCGCGGTGGCAGGGGCCTTTGGTTCGCTCAACGTGACCGAGGGCGCACGCCGCGAAACAAGGCCGCGCGGCCGGAGGATCACCACAGCGACCATCGCGGCGCCGAATACCAGCATGCGGTATTGATCGAACTCGCGGAAAAGCTCGAAGCCGCCAAGCATGACGGTCGCGGCGACGGCGACGCCGAGCTGCGAGCCCATGCCGCCGAGCACGACGATGGCAAACACCAGGGCCGACTCGCCGAAGGTGAAGGATTCGGGACTGATGAAGCCTTGCCGTGTCGCGAAGAACGCTCCGGCAAAGCCGCCGAACATGGCGCCCATGGCAAACGCAGTGAGCTTCGTCGTCGTCGTGTTGATGCCGAGCGCGCGGCAGGCGATTTCATCCTCGCGCAAGGCTTCCCAGGCCCGGCCGATTGGCAGACGGCGCAGCCGCAGCGTCACCCAGTTGGTCAGCAGCGCCAGCGCGAGAATGAGATAATAGAGAAAGACGACACGGTGCGTCGGCGAATAGTGCAGCCCGAAGGTCGCGGCGAAGCCGTTTTCGGCGCTGGTGAAAGGCAGGCCGAAGAACGATGGCCGCGGAATTCCGGGAATACCGTTCGGCCCGCCGGTCAGGCTCTGCCAGTTCAACAAGACAAGCCGGATGATTTCGCCGAAGCCGAGCGTGACGATGGCGAGATAGTCGCCGCGCAGCCGCAGCACCGGAAAGCCGAGCAGGATGCCGGCGAACGCCGCCATGATGCCGGCGAGCGGCAGGCAGGCCCAGAACGACAGGCCGAAATCCTGCGCGATCAGCGCGTAGGAATAGGCGCCAACCGCGTAGAACGCGACGTAGCCGAGATCGAGGAGGCCGGCGAGGCCGACGACGATGTTCAACCCGAAGCCGAGCATCGTATAGGTGACGATGAGAATGCCGAGATCGAGCAGATAACGATTGCCGTAGAAAATGATCGGCACCGCGAGCGCGAATGCGAGAAAGGCTGCGCCGAGATAGACGCCAAGGCCCGAGACAAATGTCCTGACCGGCGCCGGCACCAGCCGATCGATCGGGATCGCTCCGCCGCGCCATGCGAGCGCCCAGACCAGGCGGCCAACAAAAACGGCGGCGACGATTGCCGCCAGCGCACCGAAGCGCGTCGACACCACGAGCGCGCCGGCCGGTCCCTGGTCGGTGCGAAAGCCGATCAGAAGGACAAACAGCCCGAACGCCATTGCCGCGGCGCCGGCCGCTTCCTTCACCGCGGCGAGGAAATCGGGCGGCCCGTTGCTCGGCTCGCTGTCACGCGGCACGCGGCCCCCGCTTTCTTTCACACCTTCTCGACTTCCGGCCGGCCGAGAATGCCGGTCGGCAGGAAAATGAGCGCGATGATGAGAATCGAGAACGCCGCGACGTCTTTATATTCGATCGAGAAATAGGCCGACCACATCGTCTCGATCAGTCCGATCAGGATGCCGCCGAGCATCGCGCCCGGCAGCGAGCCGATGCCGCCGAGAACGGCGGCGGTGAAAGCCTTGACACCGGCGAGGAAGCCGATGAAGAAATCGATCACGCCGTAATAGAGAAGAAACATCAGGCCGGCGACCGCCGCCAGCGCCGCGCCGAGCACGAAGGTCAGCGAGATCGTGCGGTCGACGTCGATGCCGACCAGTGCCGCCATCTTGAGATCCTGCTCGCACGCCCGCATGTTGCGGCCGAGCCGCGTGCGCGCGACGAGAAACGAGAACCCGACCATCAGCGCGAACGTCGCCACCACGATGATGATCTGAATGTTCGACAGCCGCACGGTGAAGTTGTTGCCCTCGAACAGCGTGTAGCCGCCGCGAATGAGCGGTGGCAGCGGCTTGACGCGCGCGCCCTGCGCCACCTGCACGAAATTCTGCAGCACGATCGACATGCCGATCGCGGAGATGAGTGGCGCCAGCCGGGTGGAGTTTCGCAGCGGCCGGTAAGCGATGCGCTCGACCGCCCAGCCGTAGAGCGCGGTCAGCGCCATGGCGACCACGAGCACGAGCAGCAGCGCGAGCGGTACGACGCTGACGCCGACGGCGACCAGTACGAGGAACGCAATCAACGCCGTGAAGGCGCCGATCATGAAAATATCGCCGTGGGCGAAGTTGATCATCCCGATGATGCCGTAGACCATCGTGTAGCCGATCGCGATCAGGCCATAGATCGAGCCCAGCGTGACTCCATTGATGACCTGCTGGACGAAATATTCCATGCGTCCGCCACCTTTCGATCCCCGTGGTGTTTCTTAACAGGGGTGTTTCGGGGCGACAACGTCGAGCGCGGGTTTCTCCCCATGCCCGTTTTTCCCGCAATTCCAAGCATTTGCCTATAAGTGTCGCGACCGGGCGGGGAACCCGCGCGCGGCCCCGCGCGTTGTTGTGCGCGGGGCGGGGATATCCCCAACCACCGGAGAGCGTTCAAATGGCCAACGAACAGAACAATCCGCAACGCAACCAGCAGCAGAACCAGCAGAACAATCCGCAGCAAGGCGGTCAGAACAAGCCCGGCCAGCAGCATCAAGGCGGGCAGGGCAAGCCCGGCGAACAGCACCAGGGCGGTCAGCCGAAGCCGGGCCAGGGCGGCCAGCACAGTGGCGGCCAGCCCAGCGGCGGACAGAATCGCTAGAATTCACGTCATCGCGTGGCAGCCCGCCCGGTAGGCGGGCTGCCATTTTTTGCATAAAAGTCTGCGCACTTTTCCGCGGACGGCTTTTTCCGCGGCGTGATCGGCTATGCTTGCGGCATGGCCACCGCGCTGCCCCTGTTCCACCTTTACGGCGATCCGCCTGACGATCAGGCATTCGATTTCATTCACGTCGAGACCATTCCCTCGCGCTCCGCGGTCAACAACTGGACCATCCGCGCGCATCGGCATCGCAATCTGTTTCAGATTCTCCTGATCGAGCGCGGTGGCGGCGAAATGAACTACGAGGCGGCGCAGCTTCCGTTCGCCGCGCCGGCGGCGATCCTTGTGCCGGCGACGGTCGCGCACGGTTTTCACTTCGAACCCAATGCGACCGAGGGATGGGTCATCACGTTCACCGAGGATGCCGCGTTCGCGCTCGCCGACCGAGCGGGCGAGGCGCTGTCGCGGCTGCGCGTTCTCGCCGCGCACCCGATCATTCCGATCGCCGACGACAACGAACGAACGCGGATTTCAGCACTATGCACCGAGCTGTTCGAGGAGGTCAGCCTGGCGCGCGAAGGTTACCGGATGTCGATGCGCGGCCTGCTTGCGCTCATTGCGGTCGGCGTGGCGCGTCTCGCCGCCAGCCGCGCCCGCACCGGCAGCGTGACGTTGCAGCCGGCCGACGCCACCGTGGCGAGGCTAAGGGCGCTGGTCGACGAGTATTTCCGCAGCAAACACCAGCTCGGCTTCTACGCCGAAAAACTCGGCATGACGGTCGATCGGCTCAACGATCACGTCAAGCGCGCGACCGGCGTCACCGCCGGTCATCTGATCCGCCAACGTCTGCTCACCGAAGCCAAGCGCCAGCTCGTATTCACCGCGCAACCGATCCAGAATATCGCGCAGGAACTGGCGTTTTCCGATCCGTCACACTTCGCCCGGTTCTTCCGCAAGAATACCGGCTCGACGCCGCACGAGTTTCGCGACCGGCGCGGCTGACGCCGCCGTTTATTTTTCCAGCAAAAATTTCAGCACGGTGTCGGTGTATAATTGCGGCTGTTCGACATTGGCGATGTGCGCGGTCTCCAGAACGGCGAGCCTGGAGTTTGGCGTGTGCTCGACGATGAATTCGCCGGCCTCGAGCGTCGTCGCCGGGTCGTGGCGGCCGGCGATCACGAGCGTCGGCGCGCCGATCTTCATCAGCAGCGGCCGGTGATCCATGTCGCGGATGGCGTGGCCGCAGCCGACATAGCCCTCGGGGTGCGTCGCGAGGAACATCTCGCGAATCCGGGCGACGGCCTGCGGCGAGCGTTCGCGGAATCCCGCCGTGAACCATCGTTCGAGGTTGGCGTCGACGATGGCGGCCAGTCCTTTTTCGCGCACGAGACTGATGCGACCATCCCACGCGGCCTTGTCCGCGAAATAGCAGGACGTGTTGGAGAGGATCAGCTTGTCGATGCGCTTGGGCGCATGCGCGCCGAGCCATTGCCCGACCATGCCGCCCATCGACAGCCCGCACCAATTGATCTTTTCAATTCCGAGACCGTCGAGGATGGCGACCACGTCACGGCCCAGCCGCTCCATGGAATAGGGCCCTTTCGGCACGCTGGATTTTCCGTGGCCGCGGCGGTCGTAGCGCACCAGCCGGAAGTGCCGGCTGAACGGCGCGACCTGGTCGTCCCACATGTGCAGGTTCGTGCCGAGCGAATTCGAGAGCATGAGGACCGGAGCGTGTTCGGGTCCTTCGACCTCGACATGGATGGTGCAGCCGTCGGCTTCGATCTTCGGCATAGGCTTCCTCCCCGCCACGCATTGGCAGCGCGCCAAACTTAGCCGCGGCGCCGGCCCGGAGCCAATGCACATCCGCTGGATCGGCACTGACCCGCTTGGCCTTCACAGGGACCGCGCGAGGCGGTAAGCGATAATTCAACAGACGAGCGGCCAAGGAGCGCCCCCAAAATGGCAATGACGATGAGTGGCGAATATCAGCTTGCAGTTCCGCGCGAGACGGTTTGGGAGAAACTCAACGACGCCGAAACGCTCAAGGCCTGCATTCCCGGCTGCGAGACGCTCGACAAAGTGTCCGATACGGAATTTCAGGCGGTCGCCGTGACCAAGATCGGGCCGGTGAAGGCGCAATTCAAAGGCAAGGTGACGCTGTCCGATCTCGATCCGCCGAACGGCTACAAGATTTCCGGGCAGGGCGACGGCGGCGTCGCGGGCTTCGCCACCGGTGGAGCGACCGTGAAGCTCGAGCCCAAGGACGGCGGCACGTTGCTCAGCTATGCCGTCGAGGCGCAGATCGGCGGCAAGCTCGCACAGCTCGGCCAGCGCCTCGTCAATGGCGCCGCGAAGAAACTCGCCGACGACTTTTTCCAGAAGTTTGCTGCCAGCGTCAGCCCACCGAGCGCCTAATAACGCGCCACCAGGCTGCTGCCCACACCCAACGGTTGGGCAGCCTGCGTGATATTTTCTTGACCGCCGGCCACGCCGCGGTTCAGAGTAATTCCAGTTCCAGGGTAGGAAATCGTCGAAATCGACGTGTTTTCGGTCCTGCAGACAGAAAACGACCGCGAGTCGTCCTGTAAAATGATAGTTTTGGGGAACCCGAGGAGGCGCATATGGCTGCCGTTTCCCTCACCGTTAATGGCAAGTCGGTCACGGCTGACGTCGATCCGCGCACGCTGCTGGTCCAATTGCTGCGCGAAAACCTGCGGCTCACGGGCACCCACGTGGGCTGCGACACCTCCCAATGCGGGGCTTGCGTCGTCATCGTCAATGGCAAAGCCGTGAAATCGTGCACCGTGCTCGCGGTGCAGCTCGATGGCGCTGAGGTACTCAGCATCGAGGGTCTGGCGCCGGCCGACGGGCCGCTGCACCCGATGCAGGAAGCCTTCCGCGAGAATCATGGTCTGCAGTGCGGCTATTGCACGCCGGGCATGATCATGACGGCGATCGACATGGTGCGCCGCAAGGGCCACGAGCTTGACGACCGCACCATCCGTGAGGAGCTGGAAGGCAACATCTGCCGCTGCACCGGCTATCACAACATCGTCAAGTCGATCGCCGCCGGCGCGCGCGCGATGAAAGGCAGCGGCGCTGCCGCAAAAGCCGCCGAATAACTGCCGATTCGATGGAGGCGTTGGCTTAAGACAAAAAAACGCGGGAGGAGACTGCCATGAGTGCGACCGGAATTGGCGCTGCAGTGCGCCGCAAGGAAGACCAGCGGTTCATCACCGGCAAGGGCCACTACACCGACGACATCAACCGGCCCGGCCAGGCTTACGCGTATTTCGTCCGCTCACCGCACGCGCACGCGACCGTCAAATCGATCGATGCCAAGGCCGCTTCGGCAATGCCCGGAGTTTGCGGCGTGCTCACCGGCAAGGACCTCGCCGCCGACAAGATCGGCAATCTCATTTGCGGCTGGATGGTCCATTCGAAGGACGGTTCGCCGATGAAGATGGCACCGCATCCGGCGCTTGCCCTGGACAAGGCCCGTCATGTCGGCGATGCGGTGGCGGTGGTCGTCGCCGAAACGCTCGCGCAGGCGCGCGATGCCGCGGAGAAAGTGAAAGTCGACTACGGGGTTTTGCCCGCGGTCGCCGACCCGGCGGCGGCGCAGAAGCCCGGCGCGCCGCAGATCCACGAGATCGCAGCCCAGAACACGATCTATCAATGGCATCTCGGCGATCACAAGGCGGTGGACGCGGCTTTCAAATCCGCCAAGCACGTCACCAAGCTCAACATCGTCAACAACCGGCTGGTGCCGAACGCCATGGAGCCGCGCGCCGCGATCGGCGAGTTTGACAGCGGCACCAGCACGTTCACGTTGTGGAACACCACACAAAATCCGCACGTGGCGCGTCTGGTCATCGCGGCCTTTGTCGGCATGGCGCCCGAGAACAAGCTGCGCGTCATCGCGCCCGATGTCGGCGGCGGCTTCGGCTCGAAGATTTTCATCTATCCCGAGGAAGTGGTGGCGTTGTGGGCGTCGAAGCGCGTCGGATGCCCGGTGAAATGGGTTTCGGACCGCAGCGAGGCGTTCCTCACCGACGCGCACGGCCGCGATCATGTAACGCATGCCGAGATGGCGTTCGACGCTGCCGGCAAGATTGTCGGACTGCGGGCGAAGACCATCGCCAATCTCGGCGCCTACATGTCCACCTTCTCGTCGTCGATCCCGACCTACCTCTACGCGACGCTGCTGTCGGGCCAGTACAATATTCCGAACATCTATTGCGAGGTCGATGCGGTCTACACCAACACCGTGCCGGTCGATGCGTATCGCGGCGCCGGCCGGCCGGAAGCGACGTTCGTGGTCGAGCGGCTGGTGGAAGTCGGCGCACGCGAAATGGGTCAGGACCCGGCGGAATTGCGCCGGAGGAATTTCGTGAGAACGTTTCCGCACCAAACCCCAGTGATCCTGACCTACGACGCCGGCGACTATGACGCTTCGCTGAAGAAGGCGATGGAGCTTGCCGACTACAAAGGCTTCGCCAAGCGCAAGCGCGAATCCGCGCGGCATGGCAAGCTGCGCGGCATCGGCTTCTCCACTTACATCGAGGCGTGCGGTCTGGCGCCGTCACAAGCGGCTGGTTCGCTTGGCGCGGGCGTCGGCTTGTGGGAGTCCGCCGAGGTGCGCGTCAACCCGACCGGTTCGGTCGAAGTCCTCACTGGCTCGCACTCGCACGGCCAGGGCCACGAGACCACGTTTGCGCAGCTCGTGTCGGACCGGCTCGGCATTCCGATCGAAAGCGTCTCGATCGTGCATGGCGACACTGACAAGGTGCAGTTCGGCATGGGCACCTACGGCTCGCGGTCCGGCGCAGTTGGTATGTCGGCCGTCGTCAAGGCGCTCGACAAGGTCGAAGCCAAGGCCAAGAAGGTCGCGGCGCATCTCCTTGAAGCAGCCGAAGCCGACATCGAGTTCAAGGACGGCAAATTCACCGTCGCCGGCACCGACAAGTCGGCGGGGTGGGGCGACGTTACGCTCAACGCCTATATCGCGCACAAATTCAACGGACAGGAGCTCGAACCCGGCCTGAAGGAGACTTCGTTCTACGATCCGACGAATTTCACTTTCCCGGCCGGCTGCCACATCTGCGAGGTCGAGGTCGATCCCGAGACCGGCAACACCGAGATCGTCGCGTGGACGGCGGTGGACGATTTCGGCGTGGTGATCAATCCGATGATCGTCGAGGGCCAGGTCCACGGCGGCGTCGCGCAGGGCGTCGGTCAGGCGTTGTTAGAGGGCGCGATCTACGACAAGGACGGCCAACTCGTGACCGGCTCGTTCATGGACTACGCCATGCCGCGGGCGGACTACTTCCCGGTGCTGAAAGTCGGGACGACGGTGACCAAGTGCCCGTCCAATCCGCTCGGCATCAAGGGCTGCGGCGAGGCCGGTGCGATTGCTTCGCCGGCCGCCGTGATCAACGCCATCACCGATGCGATCGGCACCGAGGCAATCGCCATGCCGGCGACGCCGCCCGCGGTTTGGGCGGCGCTGCGGAAATCTGGTCGTCACGTGCCGCACGCGGCATGACGGGAAAGAGATAAACGGAGAACTGCGATGTACAGCTTCACCTATCATCGTCCCGAGACATTGCGGCAGGTGGCCAATCTGCTCGGCAAGAATGCCGACGCCAAGCTTCTGGCCGGTGGTCATACGCTTCTGCCGACAATGAAGCTTCGCCTTGCCGGCCCGCCGGAATTGATCGATCTTTCGCGCGTCGCGGGGCTGACAGGCATCGAACTGAGCGGCCGCTCCATCACCATCGGGGCGATGACGCGTCACGTCGAGGTGCACACCTCGCCGGTGGTTCAGGAGCACGCCCCGGTGCTGTCGAAGCTTGCCGGCATGATCGGCGATCCGGCGGTGCGCCACATGGGCACGATTGGCGGCTCCATCGCCAACAACGATCCGACGGCCGATTATCCGGCCGCCTGCCTCGGGCTCGGCGCCACCATCATCACCAACAAGCGGCGCATCAAGGCCGACGATTTCTTCACCGGCATGTTTTCGACCGCGCTCGAGCCGGCGGAGATCATCACCAAGATCAGCTTCCCGCTGCCGAAGAAGGCGGCCTACCAGAAATTCCGCAACCAGGCGTCGCGCTATGCGCTGGTCGGCGTTTTCGTCGGCAAGCGAGGCAGCGAGATCCGCGTCGCCGTCACCGGCGCCGGCGCCAACGGCGTGTTCCGTGTCCCTTCGTTCGAAGAAGCGTTGAAAAAGCGGTTTTCGCCGAAATCGCTCGAAGGGCTGACGGTCCCTGCCACCGGCCTCAACAGCGATATCCATGGCAGCGCCGAATATCGCGCCCACCTGATCGGGGTGCTCGCGCGCCGCGCGGTTGCCGAGGCGATGGGGAAGTAGGCCGCTTCGCTCGGGATAACGGCGCGGATCAGCCGCCGTCCGGGCCCGGTCATAGCGGTTTGAGGCCCGCCCGGCGCGCCTGTGCGCCGGGCATTCGCGTTCTTACATGATGGTTAGACATAACATGGCAGGGAGACGGATTGCCGGGACAAGCCCGGCAATGACGGGCTAGATTAAGTCGCATGAATACATCATCGCCGCGTCCGCTGCCGGCCTCGATCGACGCCACCGTCGCCTTGCTTGCCGAAGCGGAATATCTCGCCGACCGCTCACTCGGTACCGTGCTGTTTCTGGCACTCAAGATGGGCCGGCCGCTGTTCCTCGAGGGCGAAGCGGGCGTCGGCAAAACCGAGATCGCCAAGGTCCTTTCGGCCACGCTCGGCCGCCGCCTGATCCGCCTGCAATGCTACGAGGGCCTCGACGTCGCCGCCGCCGTTTACGAGTGGAACTACGCGGCGCAAATGATCGCGATCCGCGCCGCCGAGGCCGAAGGCGAGCACGACCGCGCCCGGCTGGAGCGCGACGTCTTCTCCGAGCGTTTCTTGATCAAGCGGCCGCTGTTGCAGGCGCTCGAGCCCGACACCGCCGGCGCGCCGGTGCTGCTGATCGACGAGATCGATCGCACCGACGAGGCGTTCGAGGCGTTTTTGCTGGAAGTCCTGGGCGATTTCCAGATCACCATCCCCGAAATGGGTACGGTGAAAGCCGCGCAGCCGCCGATCGTGGTCATTACCTCTAATCGCACCCGCGAGGTGCACGATGCGCTCAAGCGGCGCTGCCTCTATCACTGGGTCGGCTATCCGAGCGCGGAGCGCGAGCTGAATATCGTGCGCGCCAAGGTGCCGGGCGTCAGCAAGAAGCTCTCCGAGCAGGTTGTGGCGTTCGTGCAGATGCTGCGCAAACAGGATTTGTTCAAGTCGCCCGGCGTCGCCGAAACGCTCGATTGGGCCGGCGCGCTCACCGAACTTGACGCGGTGGCGCTCGATCCGGCGACCGTCTCCGATACGCTCGGCGTGCTGTTGAAATATCAGGACGACATCGCGCGGCTCGAAGGCAGCAAGGTCAAGGAGTTGCTCGACGAAGTGAAGTCGGAACTGCGGGCGGCGGAGTAATTTGCCAACGGCCATGCCTGAACAAGAACCTCCCTCCCGACCGGCCACGCCGGCCGACCTGCCCCTCGACCGAGAAGCTGACGGTTCAGATGGCTTGCCCCGCGCACCGGCGGGTCGCCTCGGCGAAAACATCGTCTACTTTGCGCGCGCATTGCGTGCCGCCGGCATTCCGGTCGGGCCTGGCGCGGTGCTCGATGCACTCGAAGCGGTGAAAGCCGCGGGCGTCGGCACGCGCGAAGATTTTTACTGGACGCTGCATGCGGTGTTCGTGAAACGGCACGAGCACTCGATGCTGTTCGATCAGGCCTTCCGTATCTTCTTTCGCCGCCGCGGCTACATCGATCAGCTGATGGCGATGATGCTGCCGCAGGCGCCCGCCAGCGCGCCGCGGCCGCCCGAAGCCGGCGCCACGCGCGTGCATGAAGCGCTGTTCGCCGGCCTCGACGAAAAGCTCAAGAAGGAACAGGAGATCGAGCTCGACACCCGCATGACGGTGTCAGACCGCGAGGTGCTGCAAAAGAAAGACTTCGCGCAGATGACCAGCGCCGAGATCGCCACCGCCAAGGAGGCGATGAAGCGCCTGGTGATGCCACTCGCCGAGGTGCGCACCCGCCGGCTGGCGCCGCATCCGCATGGTCACGTGCTTGATCTGCGCCGCACGCTTCGCGCCAGCATGAGGAGCGGCGGCGATTTCATCGATCTGCGTTTCATGGGGCCGCGCACCAAACCGCCGCCGATTGTCGCGCTGCTCGATATATCCGGCTCCATGAGCCAGTACAGCCGATTGTTCCTCCACTTCCTGCACGCTCTGACCGATGCGCGAAAACGCGTTCATACGTTTCTGTTCGGCACCCGCCTGAGCAACGTCACCCGCGCGCTGCGCGAACGCGACCCGGACGACGCGCTGGCCGCCTGCTCGGCGAGCGTACCCGACTGGTCGGGCGGTACCCGCATCGCGTCTTCGCTCCATGCCTTCAACAAGCTCTGGGCCCGCCGCGTTCTCACCCAAGGCGCCATCGTGCTGCTGATCACCGACGGTCTGGAGCGCGACGCCGACGACGCCCTGACCTTCGAGATCGATCGGCTGCACCGCTCCTGCCGGCGGCTGATCTGGCTCAACCCGCTGCTGCGCTTCGAGGGATTCGAGGCCCGAGCCCACGGCATCAAGGCCATGCTTCCGAATGTCGATGAATTCCGGCCGATCCATAATCTCGATGCGATGGCCGGGCTGGTGGCGGCTCTGGGTGGCAGCGGCCGGGCGGCGGATCCGAAAGCCTGGATGCAAAAGGTGGCCTGACGGCCTATATTTTGTGGAATACAGCGGAGGCACAAAATGCTTTCAACCGACAACGATATCCTCAAAGCGGCTGAGGACTGGCGCAGGCAGGGCCGTTCGGTGGCACTGGCGACCGTGGTCGAGACCTGGGGCTCGGCACCCCGTCCGGTGGGCGCCAATCTCGTCATCGACGAGGAGGGGAATTTCCTGGGCTCGGTTTCCGGCGGCTGCGTCGAAGGCGCCGTGGTGACCGAAGCCTTGGACGTTATCGACAGCGGCACGCCGAAAATGCTCGAATTCGGCGTCGCCGACGAGACGGCCTGGAAGGTCGGGCTCTCCTGCGGGGGCAAGATCCGGGTGTTCGTGGAGAAGGTCGCGTAGGCGAAGGGCGAACCAGAAGTTCGCTGCCGCACGCAATTGGCGGTATGGTTTCTCATGCAACTTGACCTGCTCGCTGCCCTCAATGCCGAACGCGCCGCGCGCCGCGCCGCGATCGTCGTAACCGATATCGCTACCGGCAAGCAGCGGCTGGTGAAGGCGGCCGATATCGCGAAGGACCCGCTGTCCGGCGTGCTCGCGGAGCATCTGCGCACCGGCAAAAGCGGCATGGAGGAGACGCCGGAAGGCCGGGTCTTTCTGACCGTTCATGTGCCCGCGGCTCAACTCGTCGTCATCGGCGCGGTTCATATCAGCCAGGCGCTGGCGCCGATCGCGCAGCTTCTCGACTACGACGTCACTATCGTCGATCCGCGGACCGCGTTCGCCACCCCGGAGCGCTTTCCCGACGTGAAAGTCATCGCCGAGTGGCCGGACATTGC
This sequence comes from uncultured Alphaproteobacteria bacterium, assembly GCA_963850245.1. GTDB lineage: Bacteria > Pseudomonadota > Alphaproteobacteria > Rhizobiales > Xanthobacteraceae > BOG-931. The sequence goes on from CAWKLA010000017.1 coordinate 316,745, forward strand.
GCTGCCGCCGCTCGGCGTCGATCATTACACCGCGTTTGTCGCGCTGACCCACGACCCCAAGATCGACGATCCAGCGCTTCTGCACGCGCTGTCGCGTGATTGCTTCTATATCGGCGCACTCGGCTCGCGGAAAACGCACGCGCGCCGCGTCGAACGCCTCAAGCAGGCGGGATTGACCGACGCCGACACCGCCCGCATCCACGCGCCGATCGGTCTCGACATCGGCGCCGTTTCGCCGGCTGAGATCGCGGTTGCGATCATGGCGCAGATCACCGAGCGGCTGCGCGAAGAGCCGGCGGCCGAAATTCCCCGCGTCAAGGCGGTGTCATGAAATTCGGAGCCGTCACGCCAAAAGAGGCAATCGGCGGCACCGCGGTGCACACGATCCGTCAGGGCGCGATGGTGCTCAAGAAAGGCACGCTGATCGGCCCGGTCGAAGCGGCCGCGCTCGATGCCGCGGGCATCAAGGACATCGTCGTGGCGCGACTAGAAGCCGGCGACATCTCTGAAGATGTCGCGGCGGCCGACATCGCGGCGGCCATCGCGGGCGATAGCCTTCACGTCGATCGCGCTTTCACTGGCCGCGCCAATCTGTTCGCGCGGGCGGCAGGCGTGCTGGTCGTGGACAAGGACGCGATCGACAACCTCAACCGTATCGACGAGGCGATCACCGTGGCGACGTTGCCGGCCTACAAGCCGGTCGTTCCCGGCGAAATGATCGCGACGGTGAAAATCATTCCATTCGCGCTGGCGGCGGCCGCGCGCGACAAGGCGCTTGCTGCGGCGCCGCGGCCGGTCATCCGTGTCGAACCTTATCGGTTGCGCAAGGTCGGTGTCGTCTCGACGCTCTTGCCTGGTCTGTCGCCGAAAGTCATCGACAAGACGTTGAAGATCACCGCCGAGCGGCTGGCGCCCGCCAATGCGACCATCATCGCCGAACGGCGTGTACCGCACGAGCAGAACGCGCTGGCGCGTGCGCTCGGCGAGGTGCTCAAGCAGGGCGCCGAACTGGTCATCGTCTTCGGCGCTTCCGCGATCGCCGACCGCCGTGACGTGATCCCCGCGGCGCTGGAAGCCGTCGGCGGGCAAATCGAGCATTTCGGCATGCCGGTCGATCCCGGCAACCTGCTGTTGATCGGCTCGGCCGCCGGGCATCCGGTGCTCGGCGCACCCGGCTGCGCGCGCAGTCCCAAGGAGAATGGTTTCGACTGGGTGCTCATGCGCTTGCTCGCGGGTCTTCCGGTCCCGCGCGAAGACATTACCGGCATGGGTGTCGGCGGCCTGCTCATGGAGATCGTGACCCGGCCGCAGCCGCGCGACGAGCCGGTGCAGCCGGCCCGCAATATCGCTGCGCTCGTGCTCGCCGCCGGCCGCTCGAGCCGCATGGGCGGTCCGAACAAGCTGTTGGCCGAGATCGGCGGCCGGCCGCTGGTCCGCATCGTAGCGGAGGCGGCGCTGGGTTCGCGGGCGCGGCCGGTGATCGTCGTGACCGGCCACCAGCGCGAACGCGTCGAGGCGGCGCTGGCCGGCCTGCCGGTCGAGTTCGTGCACAATCCGGACTTTGCCGACGGTCTCGGCACCTCGCTCAAGGCCGGCATCGGCGCGCTGCCGGCGCAGTCGGATGGCGTCATTGTCTGCCTCGGCGACATGCCGCAAGTGGATGCTCCGATGATCGACCGGCTGGCGGGCGCGCTCGCCCCGGACAAGGGCGCGCTGATCGCAGTCCCGACCATCGACGGCCAGCGCGGCAATCCGGTCGTGTGGTCGCGGCGGTTCTTCCCCGAGCTCATGGCGGTGGAGGGCGATATTGGCGCCCGCTATCTGATCGGCCGCTACACCGAAGCGGTGGTCGACGTTCCGCTGACCGGCACTGCGGCGCTGACCGACGTCGATACGCCGGAAGCGCTGGAAGCGGTGAGGGCGGAGCTGGAGGGGACGTGAGGGCCGGCTAGCCGGCGTTCCGGAGCCGCCGCGCCAGCACCATCGTCCCCGGTTTCATCGCGCCGCCGGGCCCGCCGATCGTTCTGACGGCGTCGGCGGCGATGACTTCACCGCACGCGGAACACGTCACCTGCGGCTGGAAGCGATGGCCGCAGGTCTCGTGCACGAACAACATCGGGCTGCCTTCCTTCGGCCGCGCCCAGCGGTCGCCCCAGGCGGTCAGCGCCAGAATGGCCGGGACCAGGTCGCGCCCGGCCTCGGTCAGGCGATACTCATATCGCGCTGGCCGGCGCCGATAGGCTTGCCGCTCCACGATCCCGCTGCGGATGAGCGCGTTGAGGCGGCGTGTCAGCAGATTGCGCGAAATGCCCAAATTCTCGATCAATTCGTCGAAGCGTCCGACACCGAGGAACAGGTCGCGCACGATCAGCGGCGACCACCAGTCGCCGATCAGGTCGAGCCCGCGCGCCAGCGAACAATGCATCCGGGCAAAGCTGGTTCTTTTCATGGTGTTCTCTTGGTGCTCTTTTCGCGGCCGACCGTACTCAGTTGCATGATTGAACTCAATCGGCTATAGTTCAATCATTGAACTATGAGGTCGGCATGTACCACGCGATTGTCCGCCGCCGCATCAGGGCCTTGTTCGACGCCATCAATCACGGCAACGCCGAGCCGGTGCTGGCGATGTTCGCGCCGCGCTTCGAGCATTCGTTTCTCGGCGAGCATGCGCTCGGCGGGTCGAGAACGACGCTGGCGAAAACGCGGCAATGGTACGAGCGGCTTTACCGGCTGCTGCCCGACATCCGCTTCGAACTCCGGGATATCACCGTGAGCGGCGGGCCGTGGAATACCCTCGTTGCTGTCGGATGGGACGAGACCAATACAGGCACCGACAACGTGCGAACCCACAATCGCGGCATCCACGTCGTGCATCTGCGGTGGGGGCGGGCGACGCGGCTGATCATCTGCCCCGACACCATCGGTCTCAAGGAGACGCTCGACCGCTTGTATGCCAGCGGCAACAAGGAAGCGCTGGCCGCGCCGATCGTCGACTGACGCGCGGCCGATCGATCCGCCGATTCACCAAGTAGCAACCCTTCCCCGGTAGCGTTTTGGCATTCCCCTTGGGGAGGGGCTCTCATGATCGGTTTCAAACGGCATTTCGTTTTCGCCATCGCGGCGGCGTGTTTCCTGGTCGCGGCGAACGGCGGTGCTCGAGCGGCCGGCGCGCTCGCCGTCGGTGCCTGCGGCGCATACGGCTACGGCTTCGATTTTCGCAACGTGGCCGATGCCCGCGTCGCGGCGATGAAGAAGTGCTCTGGCGCCAACTGCAAGGTCGTCGCCGATATCCGCCGCGGCTGTGCGGCGATGGCGGTCGACGCCAAGCAGCCCTGCGGCTCGTTCGGCTGGGCGATCAACTCGCATCTGGGCAAGGCCGAGAATGCCTCGCTGCGCCGCTGTTACGAGTTTGGCGGACACGACTGCGTCGTGCGCGCCTGGGCCTGCGACGAGAAGGGCTGAACGAGGGCGTCCGGTTCACTTCCGGGGCGTCTTCCGGATCATGCTTTTTGGTGACGCATGATCTTGTCGGAAAACCGGTTCCCACTTTTCCGGATCATGCTTTTTTGGTGACGCATGATCTTATCGGAAAACCAGCTCCCACTTTTCCGGATCATGCTTTTTGGTGACGCATGATCTTATCGGAAAACCGGTTCCCACTTTTCCGGATCATGCGTTAGCGCTTCGTCGCCTCCTCTGCGAGCGCGCGGGTCACACCCGCCAGCGCCTTCGCGACATCGCCGCCGTCCTTGGCAAGACCGTGCCGCGCTGCGAGCCACGCCGGTTCGTTGAAGGACAGCCAGGTCTTGCCGGCCGCGTCCTGCCACGCGAGCGCCTTGAGCGGCAGGTCGATGCCGATGGTCTGCTGCTCCTGCATGAGCGGCGTTCCACCCTTGGCGTTGCCGAAGATCAGGAGCTGGGTAGGGCGCAGCGGCAAGCCGGCGGATGTTGCGCCGGCGCCGTGATCGATTCGCGCAAACACGGTCAGCCCCTTGGCCTTTGCTGCGGCTTCCAGCCGGTCGAGTGTCGCCGTCACGTCGTGCGCGCTTTCGATCGTCGTCAATCCGTTGTCGCTCATCGGCGGCCCTCCGCATTCGCGCGTTTTATACCTCTAATACGGACATCGGCGAATGACGGCCTTTGGCGCAAGGGGCGGGCGCCCAGCCTTAGGCCGCGGCCGCCGATCTGCCTTGCGAATTTCGCGGGTGGGTGAAAACACGCCGCTGCGGTATAGGTTCAAGTTGCGATCGAGGAAAAGACCAATGACTGCTGAGGCTTCGCCTTCCGACCAGTTTTCCGCCGCGCAGCCGATGGTGCTGTCGCGGCAGCGGCTTGGCATCGGTTTCCTCAACTGGGCGCATGCGCTCGATCATTTCGTCATCCTGATTTATCCGACGGTCGTCATCAAACTGCAGCTCACCTACGGGCGCAGCTATTCGGACCTGATCGCGCTTTCGACCGCCTCCTTCATCGCCTTCGGATTTTTCTCGCTGCCAGCGGGCTGGCTCGCCGACCGCTGGAGCCGCCGCAACATGATGGTCGCCTTCTTCCTCGGCTGCGGCGTGTCGCTCATCGCGGCGGCGTTCGCGCCCTCGTTGACGGCGCTCGCCATCGCGCTGTTTATCCTCGGCGTCTTTGCCGCGATCTATCATCCGGTCGGCACGGCGATGGTCATCGCGAGCGCAACCCACCGCGGTCGCACGCTGGCGCTCAATGGCGTGGCCGGCAATCTCGGGATTTCGCTTGCCGCCGGCATCACCGCGCTCCTGACCGCAGCGCTGTCGTGGCGCGGCGCGTTTTTCGTGCCGGGGATCGTCTGCATCGTGACCGGCGCCGCCTATCTGTGGCTCATTCCCGACGAGAACGAGCATCGGTCGTCGCGCAGCGCGTCGCCCGACGTTGCGCTGTCGCCTGTCGTGGCGGCTGCGATCTTCGGTCTTTTCGTGGTCGTGGCGCTGTGCGCCGGGCTGGTTTTCAACACCTTGTCGGTCGCGCTGCCGAAGATCGTCGACGAGCGCGTCAGCAACATTTCGCTGGTCGAGATCGGCGGGCTGACGACGGCGGTGTTCATCTGCGGCGCGCTTGCGCAACTGGCGGTCGGCCGGCTGGTGGAGCGCTTCCACCTGCTGATGCTGTTCGCCGTACTCGCCGCCATGCAGTTCGCCGGCGTCGTGTGGACGGCCTATGCGAGCGGCTTCACGGTGCTGTTCGCGCTCGCCTTCACCATGGCTGCGATCTACGGCCAGATCACGGTGAACGATCTCATCATCGCGCGCTACACGGCCGACGCCTGGCGGGGCCGGGTCTATGCGGTCCGCTATTTCCTGACCTTCGCGGTCTCCGGCGCGGCGGTGTCGCTGATTGCGGTGCTGTACGGCCGCGGCGGCTTCCCGATGGTGCTCGGCGCGACGGCGATCATCGCGTTCGGCTTCCTCATCGCGGTTCTGGCGATCGCCTACATTGCGAGCGGCGTCGAACGGGCGCGCGTGCCGCATCCGCTCCACGCGGAGTGATGCACGCGGAATAAGCTGCCGCCGCGAATTTTCCGGGCCGCTCGAAGCTATACGGAGATTTGGATATTCAGCGCGTCATTGCGGGACCGACCCGCAATGACGCCAGAGCTTTTTCCGGACCGTTCTACGCCGTTGCCGAGGTCGGGTGCCGCGCCGCTAGCGCCATGGCGATCAGGGCCGCGCCGCCGAACACCATGTTGATTCCGACCAAGAGGCCAAGCGCCCAGAAGGCGGTGCCGGGCAGGCCGGCGAAGATGATGCCGGCAAGGATGAGATCGATAATGCCGCTGACCAGCATCCACAGCCACTGGCCGGTCGACTGATTGCGATGCTCGATGGCGTACATGATCGAGGCGATGCCCTCGATGATGAAGAACGCGATCAGCACCAGCGTCAGCGAGATGCTGCCGCTGATCGGCCACAGCAGCAGTACGACGCCGGCGGCGATGGCGATGATCGCCGAGATCAGCGACCACCAGAAGCCCGGCGCCCCGCGGGCCCAGAACGTCGTGACCAGTCCGACCACACCGGCGACCAGGAACACCCAGCCGATGATGATGGTGAAAGCCAGGGTGGCGATCAGGGGCACGGCGATGGCCACCACGCCGAGAATGACGAGAATGATGCCTTCGGCCAGAAACAGGCCCCAATGCTTCGCAATCGCGCTGGCGAAAGCGCGCCCGATTGATTCGGTTTGTCGTTCCATAGCCATCGTTCACTCCCTTATGTTGCCTGCCAGGCCGTAACGCTCCGCCGCGGCCAGTCACTCCATGAAATACGCAATGATGTCGAAGCCCTTACCCTTGGGGCGAATAGTTGCATAAAACCGGGGCCTTGCATAACGGCCGCGGCGTCCCCATCTAGCTCTGAGCGACGTTGATGCCTTTACGGGCTCCGTTGTGGGACGGCCACGGTTACGACGGGTGACGCCGGATGTACGCGCACTTGTCGATCGTGGCCGTTAGCATTTTTACCCTTCAGGCATACGACGACCGGCCCGGCTCTACTCTTGTAGAAGCTCGGCCGTGGATGTCATAAAGTCGTAATGGTCCGCCGTCATGAGATTGAAATAATTATCGTGTGGGGACAGAGGACACAGCATGGCCGATACATCCGTCGACTTCGGCATCCTTGCCGGGGCGGGCGCTCCGGTGCGCAGTTACAAGGCCGGTGAGGTCATTTTCCGCGAGGGCGATCCGGCGAAGGAATTGTTCATCGTCAAGTCTGGAAAAGTCGACATCCAGCTCGGCAATCGCCTGCTCGATACCTTGCCCGAACTCAGCATTTTCGGCGAGATGGCGTTGATCGATCCCGCGCCCCGCAGCGCAACCGCGGTGGCGGCGACGGACGCGACCGTCGTTCCGGTGGACGAGAAGCAGTTTCTTTTTCTGGTCAGCCGCACGCCGCATTTCGCGCTCAACGTGATGCGCGTGCTGACGCGGCGGCTGCGTACCTCCAACACCGTGGTCTACTGAAAGGCGATCCGCGGGACGGCGGCTGACGTCCGCTCTCAATTCGCGAATCTTCTAGCCGCCCAATTCCTTCAATCGCTCGAGCAGCGCCATCGCTGCCGCTGGCGCGCGAATTTTTCCCTCGTGAATGACGTAGGCGAAGACGTCGCGCGGTGCCGCTTTGTGCGGCGCGTGCGCCGGATCGACCTGCGGCAAGTCGGCCGGCGCTTCGCCGCGTGCCCAGGCCTGCAACCGGCCGGTCCACGCCGTGATTTCCTTTGGCGGATAGGCGGTCGGGATCGTGTCCTTTCCCCGTTGCAGCCGGGCGTAGATGAAATTGCCGGTCGCGTCGGCGAGCGACGGATAGGTCACGTGGTCGGTGAAGACGATCGGCGTGCCGAAGCGGCGCGCCAGCGCGACGAATTCCGGCGTGCAAAAGCTCGCATGGCGCACCTCAACGACATGCCGCAGCGTCAGGCCGTCGGCTTTTGCCGGCAGCAACTCCAGGAATTTCCCGAAGTCGGCGGCGTCGAATTTTTTGGTCGGCGCGAACTGCCAAAGCATCGGCCCGAGGCGGTCGCGCAATTCAAGCACGCCCGAATCGATGAACCGCTTGATCGAGTCGCCGGCCTCGGCGAGGACGCGCCGGTTGGTGGCAAAGCGCGGCCCCTTGACGGAAAACACGAAGCCATCGGGCACGGTGCTCGCCCATTTGCGGAAGCTCTCCGGCTTCTGCGAGCCGTAGAAGGTCGAGTTGATCTCGATCGAGGTCAGATGGCTCGCGGCGTAGGCGAGTTCTTTCGCCTGCGCGAGGCCCTTGGGATAGAAGACGCCGCGCCACGGCTCGAAATTCCAGCCGCCGATACCGACGCGGATTTGACCGGTCTTCGCCGTCATCGTCGGCTCTGCGGTGCGTGCGGCAAAACGGCTTCCTGCAACGGTCACATCGGCGTCATCGCCCGCCATCATACTCTGACTTGCGCCGGTGAGAACTGGTGCAAATCGCGGCCACGATGAGCCGGTGACGCCGGATGAACGCGCACCGTCCATTCGTGGTCGTTTTTTTCTCAAAATCATTTTCCCCGTACTGATGTCCTAGACGATGAAGGCCCGGGTTTCCCGGGCCTTCATATTTTCGGCCGGTTTGGGCATCGTTGGCGCGGGCAGGCGGTCCTGCTATGTAGCCGCCGGCCGGGGCCGCATTGCCCCGGACAGCGCCGTCAGAAGAGGGGAAGTTCCGCTTTGGTTGCGTTAGGCAGTGCCGCCCCGTCGGAGCGGCGGTACGTGACTGCGGTTGCCGTTACGATTCTCGTTCTTGTCGGCGTGCGGCTGGCCTGCGCGGGGCTGACGACGCTCAGCTTCGACGAAGCGCTGTATTGGCAATGGTCGAAATACATTGCCGGCGGTTATTACGATCATCCGCCCATCAATCCCATTCTCATCCGTCTCGGCACGACGCTGTTCGGCAACAACGAATTCGGCGTGCGCGTGTTCGGCGTCCTCCTCGCCCTCCCGGCCAGCTGGGCGGTGTGGCGATCGGGGGCGATCCTGTTCAACGACGAGCGGGTCGGCGCCACGGCGGCACTGTATTTCAACCTGACGGTGGTGATGGCGGTCGGCTCGGCCATCGCGACGCCCGACAACGCGGTCGTGGTCGCGACGACGTTTCTGCTTTGGACGCTGGCGAAGCTCTACCAGACCGGTCGCGGCGCGTGGTGGCTCGCGATCGGCCTCGCGTTCGGCGTCGGCATGCTGTCGAAATACACCACGATCTTTTTCGCCGCCGGCATCCTGGTGTGGCTGCTGCTGGTGCCGGAGCTGCGCAAATGGCTGTTCACGCCTTGGCCGTGGATCTCCGGCGTCATCGCGCTCGTCGTATTTTCGCCGACGCTGATCTGGAACGCGCAGCATCACTGGGCGTCGGTGCTTTACCAGTATAACCGCCTGGTCGTTCACGAATGGTCGCTGCGCTATCTCGGCGAGTTTCTGGCGACGCAGATCGGAATGGCGACGCCGCCGATCTTTGTTCTCGGCGCCATGGGTCTGGCCGCGCTGTTGCGCGGCTATGGCGGCTCGTTCGGCGCGCGCGTCCTGATCAACGCCATGTTCTGGCCGATCTTCGTCTATTTCGTCTGGCACACTTTTCATGGACGCGTCGAAGGCAACTGGCCGGAGCCGATCTTTGTCGCGTTCGTCATCGCCGCCGCCGTCGCCGTGGAACGCATCCAGTGGAGCGGCGGCTGGGCGTCGCTGGCATCGTGGTCGCAACGGCTCGCCGTTCCGGTCGGACTCGGCATAGCGGCGCTGATCTACGCGCAGGCGATATTCGGGGTCTTTCCGCTCGGACCAACCGAACCCACCGCGCACACTCTCGGACCGGGCTGGAAGCAATTGGGCGTCGAAATGGACGAGGTGCGGAAGCGGATCGGCGCGCCGGTCGTGCTGACGCTGGATTACGGGCTTGCGAGCTGGCTTGCCTTCTACATGCCGTCGCATCCGCCGGTCGAGCAGATCAACGGACGCATGCGCTACGTCAACGCTCCGGAACCCGATCCGGCGCTGTTCAATGGCACCATCATGTATGTGTGCATGGTCGAGTGCGCCGATATCCCGAACCTGCGCAAGCGTTTTGCCACCGTGGAGCCGGTCGCCGCCCTGAGCCGGACCCGGCACGGCGTCGATCTGCAGGACTATCGCGTCTACAGCATGCAGGGTCCGATCGGCCCGCCCCTTGATCCGCCGTAGCAAATTCGCGCCTTAACCGCTTGGCGTAAGGCTCAAACTTCCAAGATTGACAGCGCGGCCGCGGAATGTAACGGCAAAGGCGTTTTGCAAAAAGGATTGCAAGACCGTCTCGCGATTGCCGGTCCAGGAGGTTGATGCCGGTGGCTTTAGATACGCGCGCCAGCCCGCGGCTCTCCATCGTCGCGCCCTGCTACAACGAAGAAGCGGGTCTGGAGGAGTTTTACCGGCGCACGACGGCTGCGGCGCAAGAAACGGTCGGCTCCGACTACGAGCTTGTTTTGTTGAACGACGGTTCGGCCGATCGCACCTGGTCGATCATGGCCGGCCTGGCGCAGCGCGATCCGCATGTGGTGGCGATCAATCTGTCGCGCCGCCACGGTCATCAGCTCGCGATCACCGCCGGCCTCTACACCTGCCGCGGCGAGCGCATCCTCACCATCGACGCCGATCTGCAGGACCCGCCCGAACTGCTCGGCGACATGTGGCGGCTGATGGACCGCGCCGGCGCGGATGTCGTCTACGGCAGCCGCCGCGAGCGCCAGGGCGAGACCATGCTCAAGCGCGGCACGGCGGCATTGTTCTACCGGCTGATGCGGCGCGTCGGTTATGCCGATATGCCGGTCGATGCCGGCGATTTTCGTCTCATGACGCGGCGCGTGCTGGACATCCTCAACAGCATGCCGGAGCAGCACCGTTTCATCCGCGGCATGGTGAGCTGGATCGGGCTTCGGCAGGTGCCGTTCGCCTACGACCGCGCCGCGCGGCACTCGGGCGAGAGCAACTATCCGCTGGCGAAAATGATGGGGCTCGCGTTCGACGCGCTGACGTCGTTCTCGATCATGCCGCTGCGGCTGGCGTCTTTTCTCGGGCTGGCGCTCGGCTGCCTGAGCCTGCTCATGCTCGGCTATACGCTCGGCAGCTGGGCGTCGGGGCATGTGGTCGAAGGCTGGACGAGCTTGTTGACGGTGGTTCTCATCCTCGGCTCGACCCAGCTTATTCTGTTCGGCCTGCTCGGCGAATATGTCGGCCGGCTTTATCTGGAGACCAAGCGGCGGCCCTTGTTCGTGATCGACCAGGTGGTCACGCAGGACACCCCCGCGCCGGAGCCGTACCGCGCGGCGCGCGAACCCTCGACGGTTCCCGGCGACGTTTGACGTACTTTAATCTCGGCAGAGCGGCGCGCCGATCGGCGGCAAAGTCGTGGATGGCCGGGTCAAGCCCGGCCATGACGGAGGAAAAAACAAAAAGGCCCGGGATTGCTCCCGGGCCCTCGCATTTACAGTGCCAGACTGACTTCTTTTGGACTTTAGAAGTCCATTCCGCCGCCACATCGAAGTCGGCTGTTGCCGACTTCGATTACTTCAAGAAGCAGGTGGCGGCTTTGCGATGGACTTCTCTTAGAAGTCCATTCCGCCGCCACCGGGCGGCATGGCCGGCATGTCCTTCTTCTTCGGCAGCTCTGCCACCATCGCCTCGGTGGTGATGAGCAGCGCGGCGACCGAGGAAGCGCCCTGCAACGCCTGACGTACCACCTTGGTCGGATCGATGATGCCCTTCTTGACCATGTCGACATAGTCGCCGCTCTGGGCGTCGAAGCCGAAGCCGTAGTTCTGGTTCTCAAGGATCTTCCCGACGATCACCGAACCGTCCTCGCCGGCATTGCTCGCGATCTGCCGGGCCGGAGCCTGGAGCGCCTTGCGGACGATCTCCACGCCGGTCTTCTGGTCGTCGTTGTGCGTGCGCACCTTCTTGAGCGTCTCGGTGGCGCGCAACAGAGCGACGCCGCCGCCGGGAAGAACGCCCTCTTCGACCGCGGCGCGGGTCGCGTGCATCGCGTCATCGACGCGATCCTTGCGCTCCTTCACCTCGACTTCGGTCGCGCCGCCGACGCGGATCACCGCGACGCCGCCGGCGAGCTTGGCCAGCCGCTCCTGCAGCTTCTCGCGGTCGTAGTCCGAGGTGGTCTCCTCGATCTGCGCCTTGATCTGGCTGATGCGGTCCTCGATGTCCTTCTTCTTGCCCGAGCCGTTGACGATCGTGGTGTTTTCCTTGTCGATCATCACCTTCTTGGCCTTGCCGAGCATGGCAAGCGTCACGTTCTCGAGCTTGATGCCGAGGTCTTCGCTGATGGCCTGGCCGCCGGTCAGGACAGCGATGTCCTGCAGCATGGCCTTGCGGCGATCGCCGAAGCCCGGAGCCTTCACCGCCGCGACCTTGAGGCCGCCGCGCAGCTTGTTGACGACGAGCGTGGCAAGCGCCTCGCCCTCGACGTCCTCGGCCACGATCAGCAGCGGCTTGCCGGTCTGCACAACGGCTTCCAGCAGCGGAAGCAGTTCGTTGAGCGCGGAGAGCTTCTTCTCGTTGATGAGGATGTAGGGGTCTTCCATCTCAACGCGCATCTTGTCGGCGTTGGTGATGAAATAGGGGGAGATGTAGCCGCGGTCGAACTGCATGCCTTCGACGACGTCGAGCTCGGTCTCGAGGCTCTTGGCCTCTTCCACCGTGATCACGCCCTCGTTGCCGACCTTTTCCATCGCCTTGGCGAGGTAGTCGCCGATTTCCTTGTCGCCGTTGGCGGAGATGGTTCCGACCTGGGCGATTTCCGAGTTCGACGTGACCTTCTTGGAGTTCTTCTTGAGCTCCTCGACCACGGCCTCGACCGCGATGTCGATGCCGCGCTTGAGGTCCATCGGGTTCATGCCGGCGGCAACCGCTTTGGCGCCTTCCTTGACGATGGCGGCGGCGAGCACCGTGGCCGTCGTCGTGCCGTCACCGGCGATGTCGGAGGTCTTGGACGCGACCTCGCGGACCATTTGCGCGCCCATATTTTCGAACTTGTCCTCGAGCTCGATCTCCTTGGCGACGGTGACGCCGTCCTTGGTGATGCGGGGAGCGCCGAACGACTTGTCGAGCACGACGTTGCGGCCTTTCGGGCCGAGCGTTACTTTCACTGCATTGGCGAGAATGTCGACGCCGCGAAGCATCTTGTCGCGTGCTTCGACGCCGAATTTGACTTCCTTGGCAGACATTGTGGTTCACTCCGTTTTTGTTGGTCCCTCATCCTCCGGAGCGCCACCGGCGCTTCGCGAGGGATGCTGGTCGGGGATTCCTGCCCTCATCCGTCGAGGGCCGCATCGCGGCCGCCGCGGGATGAGGAATGAAGTGTGGTGTTAGGCGGCCTTCTTCTTGGCGACCGGCTCGTCGATGATGCCCATGACGTCGGACTCCTTCATGATCAGGAGCTCCTGCCCATCGATCTTGATCTCGGTGCCCGACCACTTGCCGAATAGCACGCGATCGCCAACCTTGATGTCGATGGGGATGAGTTTGCCGGCCTCGTCGCGGCCGCCCGGGCCGACGGCGGTGACTTCACCCTGCGAGGGCTTTTCCTTGGCCGTGTCCGGAATGATGATGCCGCCCGATGACTTTTCCTCGGCATCGATGCGCTTTACGACGACGCGATCGTGAAGCGGACGAAATTTCATGGTGTCCTCCTAAGCATTGAAAGATACAAGAGTTTTTCGGTTTGGCGGGCCGCCTTCTGATAATCTCGGCGAACCGCGTGGCAGCGACATGGGGCGCGAATTTTCTGCCCGCAAGAGGTGCCTGGGAATTTTTTAGCACTCATCGGGGCGGATTGCCAACATTCTTATGGGGCAGCCTTCTGATGGTTAATTCGGTTTCGCCACACCCTCAAAATATGAGGCTGCCGGGGCAAGGAACGGCGCCACGAGCCCCGTCGTTGGCGAAGTGCGGCTGGTCACGAAAAATCAGCCCGCTTGTTAGCAGGCTGTCATGTATGCTGCTAGTGCCTTGAAAGTAAACAACTTATTCAATTTTGAGGCTTGTAATGGAGAAGCGACTCTCGTGCAATACCCATGGATGGGACGGAGGGCATGATGGTGTCGAAACACGCTTCTACGAAACAGAGTGCCAAAGACAGTACCGGAGAGCCGGCAGGCGACCGCTTTGCGTCGCGCGACTTTCGCCGGCAGCTCGACGGCTACGGGTTGACCACGGCCAACATCCTCTATCGGCGGCCGGATCACCCCTGGCTCCTGCAAACCTACGTCTGGCAGGACTACGATCTCTGCCCGAAGTTTCCCGAGCTGAACAAGTTTCTCAATTTCTGGCTCGAGAAACTCGAGGGGCCGCTGCACTCGGTCACGGTGGCCCACGCGCGCCTGATCAAGCCGGCCGAAATCCGCGCCATCGGCGGCGAATTTCGGCTGCACTGATTTTTTGTTCGCCGGTTTTTGTTCGCTTGCAGCGGCGAACGGCCGTCGCGCCGGGCCTTATCTCAGCGCGTCGGTGCCGGTGATCTCGGCCTGGGGATCGGCGTTCAGCCAGCGGTAGAGCAATCCGCCGAGGATGCCGCCGATGAGCGGCGCGACCCAGAACACCCAGAGCTGGGTGAGCGCCGCGCCGCCGGCGATCAGCGCCGGACCGGTGCTGCGGGCCGGATTCACCGAGGTGTTGGTGACCGGAATGCTCACGAGATGGATCAGCGTCAGGCATAGCCCGATGGCCAACGGCGCGAATCCGACGGGCGCCTTGCCGTGCGTCGAGCCCATAATCACGAACAGGAACACCATCGTCATAACGATCTCGGTGACAAGGGCCGATATCAGATCGTAGTGGCCGGGCGAATGGTCGCCATAGCCGTTGGTGGCGAAGCCTTTGGCGAGGTCGAAACCCGGCGCGCCTTTGGCGATCGCATAGAGCAGCGCGGCGGCGACGATCGCGCCGACTACCTGCGCGATCACGTAGGGAATAACCTGATGTGCGGGAAAACGCCGGCCGGCGAAAAGACCGACCGTGACGGCCGGGTTGAGATGGCAGCCCGAGACATGCCCGATGGCGTAGGCCATCGTCACGACCGTGAGGCCAAACGCGAGTGCAACGCCGAGGAAACCGATCCCGAGTTGGGGAAAGCCGGCCGCGATGACGGCGCTGCCGCAGCCGCCGAATGTCAGCCAAAAAGTTCCGATCGCTTCCGCAGCATACGCCCTCGGATTCATCCCGGTCTCCTCCCTGTTGTTGCGCGTCGCGGCAAATGTCCGCCGAATCATTACCGGCGGATCGTGCCGCGCGCGTCAGCAATGACATCGCGATCGCCAAGGATCAACACACCGGCGGCGGGCCTGTGGAACGTTCGGTTCCCGATGAAAATCTTTGGTTGCGCTCAGCGCATCGGAAGGCCGTCAGTTCAGCACGCCCACGATCGCGCCGAGCAGGCAAGTCGTCAGCGTGCCTGAAACAAGCGACTTCAAGCCCAGCGAAACCACTTCGTCGCGGCGTTCCGGGCACATGGTGGCGAGGCCGGCGATCATGATGCCGAGCGAACCGAAATTGGCGAAGCCACACATGGCGTAGAGCATGATCAGCCGTGAGCGTGCATCGAGCGCGTCGGGCGGCAACGCTGCAAGCTCAAGATACGCGACGAGTTCGTTAAGGATGGTCTTGATACCCATGAGGCCGCCGGCGGTGACGGCCTGCGACCACGGGATGCCCATCAGCCAGCAGACCGGCGCCATGATCCAGCCGAGCACGCGCTGCAAGGTGATCGGCGCGCCGGCAAAATCCGGGAACACGCCGAGGATGGCGTTCGCCAGGTACACCAGCGCAATGAATACGATCAGCATGGCGACGATGTTCAGGAGAAGTTCGAGACCGGAGCCGGTGCCTTTGACGATGGCGTCCATGCTGCTCACCGCGCCGTGCTCGATGTCGCCGAGGGCGCCGCCGGTGCGCCGGTCGGTGGGGTCGGGCACCATGATGAGGCTGATCAGGATCGCCGCCGGCGCGCCGAGCACCGAGCAGACCACGATATGCCCGGCAACGTCCGGTATCGCGGATGCGAGAATGGTCGCGTACAGCACGAACACCGTGCCGGCGATGCCGGCCATGCCGCCGGTCATCACGATGAACATCTCGCCGCGGGACAGTTTGGCGAGGTAGGGCCGGATGAACAGCGGCGCCTCGACCTGGCCGACGAAGATGTTGGCCGCCGTGGAGAGGCCGACCGCGCCGCCGACATTGAGCGTGCGCTCGAGCACCCAGGAAAATCCGCGCACGATCGGCGGCATGATCCCCCAGTAGAACAAAAGCGAACTCAGCACGCTCATCACCAGCACGATCGGCAGCGCCTGGAACGCGAGGATGAATTGCGATCCGGGCGTCTTGGGTTCGAACGGCAGCGGACCGCCGCCGATATAGCCGAACACGAACGACGTACCGGCCCTGGTCGCCGCCGCGATCGCCTCGACCGCGTACTCGATCCAGACGAAGCCGAGCCTGACCTGCGGTATCTTGAGCAGCAGCACCGCAAGCACGACGGTGATCGCCAGCCCGATACCGGCCTGCCGCCACGACACCGCGCGGCGATTTTCGCTGACGATCCAGGCGAAGGCGATAATCGCAAAAACGCCGAGCGCGGATTGAAGATTTTGCATCGTGGAAGACGCCCCATTGCTGCCGCAAAGATCATAGCCCCAGGTGTTCGGCTTCGCGAAATCGCGATGGAGGGCCGAAAACCCGCGGTTTTGCTGCCTTTCTCGCGGCCGATCCGATTAAGCAGCGTTTAACTAATAAACGCCGCGTAACTAAAATTCGTCAAAATTCTCCGCTCTACAATGACCTCGGGACGGGTCGTTCAGCTAACTACAGTCTGGATCGAGGGGATGGTGGGGCTCAGCATCGCTTGGCGTGACAGTTTTTTCGCGGGTTATGATCATCAGGATGCAGCGGAAGGGGCGCGGTCGCAAAAAATACTTGGCGGCGCAGCGCTCGGGTGTTTCGCGATAGCCTGCGGTCTTGTTGTATGGAACAACATCGCCAGCTCGGATTTTTATCCGACCGGCGATGAACAGACCTCCGAAGTGCGGCGCACGCTGGCGCCGCCCTCGCGCAACCATGTAAGTGCATCGGCTGTTGCCAATGCCTACGCAAAGCTCTCGCACGCTTTGGGTGCCACGGCGCGGGTGCCGGCGGCCGTAAACAACTATGTTGCGCTGATCGATTCGCGCTTTTCGCTGGGCTTTCCGCCCGGCACGTTCGAGAAGACCGCTTCGGCGGATCCGGAAACGCCGGTGGCGTCCGTGGCGCCGTCAAGCAGCGAACAGGTCGCACAGACCGGATCGTTGCCGCCGCAAAAGCCCCGCGCGCAGCGGACCCGGACTCTCAGCCCAGGCACGGAAGTGAGCCGCGGCGTGGTGGAAGCGGAGAAGCCGCCGACGATCTTCGAGCGGCTTTTCGGCAGGGCTTCGACGCAGACGCTCGCCTACGCCTCTCCCGACGACGGCTTGCCGAGCGCGCCGAGCGGGCTGCTGGGACGCTATGACCGGACGACCGCCGTCTACGATATCTCCGCGCATGCCGTTTACATGCCGGACGGCACCACGCTGGAGGCGCATTCGGGTCTCGGCGGCATGATGGACGATCCGCACTACGCCGACCAGCGCATGCGCGGTCCGACGCCGCCGACCGTCTATGACCTCAAGCCCCGGGAATCGCTGTTCCACGGCGTGCAGGCGCTGCGGTTGATTCCGGTCGAGGAGAACAAAGTCTACGGCCGGAGCGGGCTGCTGGCGCACACTTTCATGCTCGGGTCGAGCGGCGCATCCAATGGCTGCGTGTCTTTCAGGAACTACAACGCGTTCCTGAAAGCCTACATGAATCACGAGATCAAGCGGCTGGCCGTGGTGGCGCACCTCTAACGGGGCGCCTGCTGCGGGACGCGCTTTTGTTCGGCCCGCGAACTATCCTTTCGTCATCCTGAGGCGGCCGCGCAGCGGCCCTCGAAGGATGCACGACACGATCCGTCGCCCTTCGAGGCTCGCCAAGCCTGTCATTTGGGCCGGCTGTTTCAGTCCAGACCCGTTGGCTCGCACCTCAGGGTGACGGTCAGCAAACGTCGTGCCCGCGAGGTTACAACTCGGACCAGCGTGCTTTATTTCCTCGCCAGCGCGTCGCGCTGCTTGGTCAGCCGGTCGAGTTCTTCCGTTTGCTGGGCGATGCGGTCAGCGTTGCGCTCTTCGTCCTCGGCGCCCGAAAACGCGGCGGCCTGCTCGATCAGCTGACGGATGTTGTCGCGAACGATTGCGATGCGTCTGTCGAGTTCATCGAGCGACATCGAGCTGCCGTTGCTCATCATATTTTCTCCGGATCGAGCCTTGAAACGCCGTCAGTCGCGTTACTAGAGTAACCGTAGCCGGTATTGCAAGCTCCTCAAAGCCCGTCAGCCCCGGCCGACATACGGCATCTTGTTTGCCATCACGGTCATGAACAGCACGTTGGCGTCGAGCGGCAGGCTCGCCATGTAGGCGACCGCGCGGCCGACATCGTCGACGTTCATGCGCGCCTCCGGCATGGTGCGGCCGTCCGCCTGCAGCATGCCCTCGGCCATCTTTTCGGTGAGCGGGGTCGCGGCGTTACCGATATCGATCTGGCCGCAACAGATTTCATAGTTGCGGCAGTCGAGCGCGGTCTGCTTGGTCAGCCCGGTGACCGCGTGCTTGGTCGCGGTATAGGGCGCGGTGCCGGGGCGCGGCGTGTGCGCTGAAATCGAGCCGTTGTTGACGATGCGCCCGCCGCGCGGGTCTTGCGCCTTCATGATCCTGATCGCTTCCTGCGTGCACAGGAACAGCCCGGTCAGATTCGTGGCGACGACGGCCTGCCAGCGTTCCAGCGGTATGTCCTCGATCGGCATGCCGCGCATGCTGACGCCGGCATTGTTGAAAAGAAGGTCGAGCCGGCCGAAGGTTTCCTTGATCTTTGCGAACAGCGCCGCGATCGAGGCAGGCTCCTTGACGTCGGTGGGGACGACAAGCGTTGTCTCCTCGGCCTCCTCCGCCACCTGATGAAGCTTGTCGGCGCGCCGGCCAGCGAGCACGACGGTGAAGCCGCCGCGGGACAGCGCCAGCGCTGCGGCTTTGCCGACGCCGCTGCCCGCTCCCGTGACCAAGGCGATTTTCTGGGCGGGCATGTCGCGCTCCTCTTGTCCGTGCGGCTACGGGGACGGGGATATCATCTCCGGCCACGCGCGGGGAGGGGCGGTGAAAGCTTCAGCTTGCCAGCGCGACTTCCCGATCGGGACTGCCGACGCGGTAGTCGTCGGGCGCGGCGATCCGGGCGGTGATGTCGGCCGCCGGTCCCGGCCGGCCGAAGCGGTAGCCCTGCATCGAATGCACGCCGGCGGCGCGCAGGAAGAGATGCTGCTCGGCGTTCTCGACACCCTCGGCGGTGACGCGCATGCCGAGGCCGCGGCCGAGGCTTACCACGGCGTGCACGATCGCGGCGGCGTCGGGCGCTGTCTCGATGCTGCGGACGAAACTGGAGTCGATCTTGAGCTTGTCGAACGGGAAACGCCGCAGATAAAGCAGGCTCGAATAGCCGGTGCCGAAATCGTCGAGCGCGAAGCGCACGCCGATCGCCTTGAGGCGCAGCATCGAAAGCTCCGCCGTATCCAGGTTGCCGAGCAGCGTGCTTTCGGTGAGTTCAAGCTCCAGGCGGCCGGCGTCGAAATTGGTCTCCTTGAGGATTCGCTCGACCACGTCGACGAAGTCCGAGCGGCGGAACTGGAGCGGCGAAACGTTGACGGCGACCGTCATGCCCGGCCAGTTGCGGCCGTCGAGGCAGGCGCGGCGCAGCATCCACTCCCCGAGTTCGACGATCAGGCCGGAATGCTCGGCGATCGGGATGAACACCGACGGCGGGATGACACCGGCGGTCGGATGGGTCCATCGCGCCAGCGCTTCGACGCCGACCATCTTGTCGCCGCTGGAATTGACGATCGGCTGATAGGCGGCGGCGAGGCCGTCGTTGCGGATCGCCTGCAGCAGATCGCCCTCCAGAAGCTTCCGCTGCGAGAGATCGGCATCCATCGCGGCGTCATAGATGCAGGCGCGATTGCGGCCCTCGTTCTTGGCCCGATAGAGCGCCATGTCGGCGTAGCGCAAAATGTCGGCGGCGTCGCGCGCCCGGCGGTCGATCACCGCGATGCCGATCGAGGCGCCGATATTGATGTTGTGTCCGCTGATCGAATAGGGCGCGCAGACCGCGGCAATGATGCGGCCGGCGATCGCCTGCAGCGAGTAGGAATCCGACGCGCAGGAGGTGATGATGGCAAACTCGTCGCCGCCGAGGCGGGCGACGAGATCCTCCTCGCGCATGACCCGGCTCAAACGCTGCGTGACATTGAGGATGAGATCGTCGCCGATGTGGTGTCCGAGCGTATCGTTGACGTCCTTGAAGTGGTCGAGATCGATGTAGAACACGGCCGCCGAAGGCCCGCCGCGCCGCACTTCCGCGATGACGTTTTCGAGCCGCTCGCCGAAATAGAGCCGGTTGGGCAGGCCGCAGACCGGGTCATGCATGGCGAGATGGCGCAGCCGCGCCTCGCCGGCGACGATCGCCTGCGTGGTCCGCCGCATGTGAGCGATCACCAGACCGCCGAGCAGCGCGAATGCGGCAATCGCAATGGCGATGTAGGGGAGCAAGCTTTCCGCTACCTGACCGCCGGGTGTCGCCGGCTGCCACGCCATGCGCGCGATGGGCGCGCCCTGTGGGTCGGCGACCGTCGCCATGTGCTGATCGCCGGCCTCGGCCGGTGCGTCGACGCTATGCAGGCCGGAGAGTTGCAGCCGGTCGCCGATCTCGCGCAGCAGGTCGTCGTCGATATATTTGATCGAAAGCACGACCGGCGCCGCCGCATTGCCGGTGGCGAGATCGCTGTCGGCGCCGACGGCCACCGCCGCGACGATCGCTGGCTTGTCGCGCACCCGCTCGATCACGGCAGCGAGCCGGCCGGGCTTGTGCGGATCCTTGGTGGCGAGGAGGGAGATCGCGGTATCCGGCCCGGCGTCGAGACGCCCGCGCAGATACTTCAAAATCTTGGTCAGCTCGGGTGGCAAGTCGATCGGGCCAATGTCACCGGTGCTGCGCGCGCGGCCATACTCGACATGGTCGTTGCCGTCGACGACAAGCACCAGGTCGTGGCCGAAGAAAACCTCAAGCCAATTGCCGACCCGGCTTTCGGTCCATGACGGATCGAAGTCTTCACGAATTTTCTGCGTCGCGCCGGCCGTCGCGGCGACGCTTTCGACCTCGCGCAGCACGCGCGTGCCGCGGTCGGCGATGGCCTGCTGGACCAGCTGGTCGTCGTGATCGAGCGTCACTTCATCGACCCGCCGCGCCGAGGTGACGATCGCGATGATGAGACACGCGACCGCGACAGCGACGATCAGCCCGATCGGCAGGAACAGCCGCAGGCGCGCCCGGTCCCAGCGCGACCGATTGTTATCCTCGGCGATTTCCGGCTGCGCCGAAGTTGCCACGCTCCACCCTTTGCGGTGTTCCCTGATGTCCGCACGATTGGGCAAAAAGATTGCGATTTTGCTTGCCGTTCGGGCCCGCAACGCCATTTGCGGCACCCGGCGAGCCCGAATCCGTCGCCGGAGTTAACGGCGCGTAAACCGGACCAGCGAATTTCGCTGCAATCGGCGTCCGGCTAGCGCTTGTTGCTGTAAGGGGGGCGCGGGATCGCGATATGGGCGGCCCGCAGGGCCGCGGACCAGCGCTCGCGCAGGTCGGTGAAATAGGGCTCCCCCGGTTCGATGCGGTACAGCAACTCGGCGTCGCAGGTATCGCGCCGCACGACCAGGAGATCGATCGGCATGCCGACGCTCAGATTCGAGCGCATGGTCGAGTCGATGGAAACCAGTCCGACCTTGAGCGCGTCGTAGATGTCCATGCCGTAGCTGACGGCGCGGTCGAGCACCGGCTTGCCGTATTTGTGCTCGCCGATTTGCAGATACGGCGTATCGGTCGTGGATTCGATGAAATTGCCGGCTGCGTAGATCATGAACAGCCGCATCCGCTCGCCGGCGATCTGGCCACCGAACAAAAAGGAAACGTCGAAGCTCACGTCGGACGCTTCAAGCGCCTTGCCCTCCTCAGAATGGATGCTGCGAATGACATGTCCGACACGCTGGGCGGCCTGGAACATGGTCGGGGCGTTCATCAGCGTTTCGTGTTCGCCGGTTTCGGGATTGTCGAAGCCTTCGGTCAGGATGCTCACGACCGACTGGCTGATCGAGAGGTTTCCGGACGAAGCGAGCGCCATGATGCGCTTGCCGGGATTGTTGAACACATGCAGCTTGCGGAAGGTCGCGATGTTGTCGACGCCCGCATTGGTGCGCGTGTCGCCGAACATGACGAGTCCCTCGCGCACCAGTATTCCGCAGCAATAGGTCATCGATTCGTCCGCTCCCCGGGGCGGTCCTTATAGCATCCTTCTCCACCTTTCCCGGCACGGGAGGATGACGGCGCGCGGCTCACTGATCGACCTTGACCGCGACGGCCAGCGTCTCCTCGCTGGCGCCGTAGCGCGTGCCGCGTACCGGCGCCGCGCCGAGCGCATCCAGCCCGACGGCAACGCGCACATAAGCGTCGGTCGGGCAAACGCAATTCACCGCGTCGAAGCCGACCCAGCCGAGACCGGCCACGTGGGCTTCGGCCCAGGCATGGCCGCTTTCGTGTGCGTCGCGGTCGTCGGCGCACAAGTATCCGGCGACATAACGGGCCGGGATCTGCAGGCTGCGCGCGGCGCCGAGGAAGATGTGGGTCAGATCGCGGGTCGCGCCGCGCTTGCGCGCAAAAGCCTCGGCAGCCGTCGTCTCCGGCGCCGGCGACGTACCCTGTTCGCAGATCGTCTCATCGTGCAACCGGTGGGCGAGGGCGTGCAATTCCGAGAGCGTGTCGCCGCTGTTCACGGCGCGGATATCGAGCGCGAAATCGCGGATGCTCTCGTCGGCATGGGTAAGCGGCGTGTCGCGCAGAAACAGGCTCGACGGAAACCGCTCGACGGTGCCGCGCACGACGCCATCGGTATTCTGCGTCTCGACCTCGCCATCGACCTTGAGGCTCAATTCCGCGAACGGGCCGTCGGCGGCGAAAACATGGGTGATGTTGCCGAAGGCATCTTCGTGGGCATTGAGCCGCGTATCGGCGGAAACGTCGATGCGCCAGGCTACGACGTACTGGCCTTCATGGTTGCGCGGGGTGAGCCGCAATACCTGGATCACGCCGGCGGCCGGCGGCTCGTAACGATGGACGATACTGTGAGCGATGCGTAGGCGCATGACGGATGACGGCGGCCGGAGGACAGGGGAGCATGATAGACGAACCGATGCCGCTCTGTCCTCCGTGCTTTGTTTCCGCGCCGGCCTACATCAGATATTGCTGCGCGATCGCGGTGCCGAGCTGGTTGTTGTCCTCGACGAAATCGTCGATGAATTCGTGCAGCCCGGTCTGGAATATCCCTTCGATGCGGCTGTTTTGCAGGCGGGCGCGGACGGCGCGCGCCTGCCGTTGCGCATTGCCCTGCCGGCCATAGGCGCCGGCGATGCGGTCTGAGATTTTGCACGAGATTCTCGTAGCAACTGGCGAGCGAGCGCGGCATCTCGTCCTTGAGCATGAGCAGGTCGGCGACCAGCCACGGCTTGACGTTTTCGCGATAGACCCAGTGATAGGCGGTGAGCGCCGACACCGAGCGCAGGATCGAGGCCCATTGATGATAGTCGAGCGGGCCGCCGACTCGTTCGTGCGCCGGCAGCAGCAAATGATATTTGACGTCGAGGATGCGCGCGGTGTTGTCGGCGCGCTCGATGAACAGGCCGAGCCGCGAGAACCAATAGGCGTCGTTGCGCAGCATGGTCCGGTAAGCCGAGCCGTCGAAACGCAGCGAGGATTCCTGCACCCAGCGCAGGAAGCGCGCGAACTCCTCGCGCGAACGCGGCCCATTCCCCCATTTCTTCAATTCGAGCCAGGCGCCGTTGATGGTGTCCCACATTTCGATGGTCAGCGCAGTGCGGACCGAGCGGGCATTGAGCCGCGCCGTCTCGATGCAGTTGCGGATCGATGACGGATTGTTCGGCGAGAAGGCGAGGAACTCGGTGACGGTTTCCTCGTTCGCTTCCGGGTAGGTCGCGAAGAAGGCCGCAGCGCAGCCGGCCGTGGCAACCGCGGATTCCCATTCGTTCGAAGTGCCGACATAGGCGAGCGGTAGCGCCGTGAGGCGGTAGGTCGTCTCGAGGATGCGCGCCAAATATTCCGCGCGCTCGACATAACGGGCGAGCCAGAACAGATTGTCGGCCGTACGCGACAGCATCTTTTAGTTCATCCTCATTCGTCCAGCACCCAAGCTCATTCGTCCAACACCCATGTGTCCTTGGTGCCGCCGCCCTGGCTCGAATTGACCACCAGCGACCCTTTTTTCAGCGCGACGCGCGTCAGGCCTCCCGGCACGATGCGAATGCGATCTCGGCCGGAGAGCACGAATGGGCGCAAGTCGACGTGACGCGGCGCGATGCCTTCTTCGACGCAGGTCGGACAGGTCGACAGTGCGAGCGTCGGCTGGGCGATGAAATTCCTGGGATCGGATTTGAGCTTGGCGCGGAACGTCGCGATCGCGACCTTGTCCGCTTTCGGTCCGATCAGCATCCCGTAGCCGCCGGAACCGTGGACTTCCTTGACCACCAGCTCCTCGAGATTGTCGAGGACATACGCAAGATGTTCGGCCTCGCGGCAACGCCAGGTCGGCACGTTCTTCAGAAGCGGTTCCTCGCCCAGATAGAATTTCACGATGTCGGGCATGTAACTGTAGACCGCCTTGTCGTCGGCGATACCGGTGCCGACGGCGTTGGCGAGCGTCACGGAGCCGGCCTGATACGCCGACATCAGGCCGGGCACGCCCAGCGCGCTGTCGGGGCGGAAGACCAGCGGATCGAGGAAGTCGTCGTCGATGCGGCGATAGATCACGTCGACGCGCTTGAGCCCTTCGGTCGTGCGCATATACACGACGTCGCCCTTGACGATGAGATCGCGGCCTTCGACCAGTTCGACGCCGAGCTTGTCGGCCAGGAACGAATGCTCGTAATAGGCCGAGTTATAGACGCCAGGCGTCAGCAGCACGACCGTCGGCTCGCTGGATGCGGTCGGCGGCGCGATCGATTTCAGCGTCGCCAGCAATTCGTCCGGATAATTTTCGACCGGCGCCACGCGATAGCGCGAGAACAACTCGGGGAAAAGCCGCAGCATGATCTCGCGGTTTTCCAGCATGTAGGAGACGCCGGATGGCGTGCGGGCGTTGTCCTCGAGTACGTAGAAATTGTCGGCGTCCACGCGCACGATATCAATGCCGGCGACATGCACGTAGATGTCGTGCGGCACTTTTTGTCCGTTCATTTCGGGGCGGAAAACCGGATTCTGAAACACCAGGTCTTCGGGGACGATGCCGGCCTTGAGAATTTCGCGGCGGCCGTAAACGTCCTTGATGTAGGCGTTGATGGCTTTGACGCGCTGCTCGAGGCCCAGTTGCAGGGTCTGCCATTCGGAGGCCGCGAGGATGCGCGGGATCACGTCGAACGGGATAAGGCGCTCCTGCGCCTCGGCGTCGCCATAGACGGCGAAGGTAATGCCAATGCGGCGGAAAAAATGCTCGGCCTCACGGCGGCGGAAATCGAGGACGTCGGGAGGCACTTCACCCAGCCAACGCGAGAGCTCGGCATAGGCAGGCCGGACCGCGTCTTCGCTGCCCGTCATCTCGTCGAACATGTCGTTCCCCGGCCCACGCAGGCGCGTGCTCGAAATCCCAGCCGTATCAACGGCCGTAACTCAATTGTAGCAATCTTTGCGCCAACTCGGACCGGCGGGGGTAGACGCGAAGTAGCCCGGCTGCTCGGCGTTGCGATTGCTCACGTTTTAGGCGATCTGGCTACCGCGGCGGCGCGACCCGACCGTCCAGGCATTCCAGGCGAGATCGGCAGGGAGCCGCCGTAAACGACAGACCGATCACCTTGGGTCGCAGGATACCCCATGACGGCCTTCATGCCGAGACCGGCATTACATGTCCGCGAAGTGCTTCTTCTCGGCGACGATCCGTTCGAGCAACGCCGCCGGTTTGAAGTCGTCGCCCATGGTCGCCTCAAAGCCCTTGAGCGTGGCGAGGACTTTTTCGGGACCGATCAGGTCGGCGTAGAACATCGGGCCGCCGCGATAGACCGGCCAGCCGTAGCCGTTGATCCAGACGATATCGATATCGGAGGCACGCTGCGCTTTGCCTTCTTCGAGGATCTTGGCGCCTTCGTTGATCATCGGATAGATGCACCGTTGGAGGATTTCTTCATCTGAAATCTGGCGGCGGTTGATGCCCTTCTTGGCGGCAAAGTCGAGGATGATCTTTTCGACGACCGGCGAGGGCTTGGCGTTGCGCTGCTCGTCGTAATCGTAAAAGCCGGCGCCGGTCTTCTGGCCGCGCCGATCCATCTCGCAGAGGATTTCGCGGATGGTTGAGGATTTGCTGGCCGCCTTCGACCAGCCGATATCGAGGCCGGCCAGATCGCTCATGGCGAACGGCCCCATCGGCAATCCGAACTCGTAGATGACGCGATCGACGTCCCAGGGCATGGCGCCCTCGAGGATCAGCTTCTGCGCTTCGCGCTGACGTTGCGCCAGCATGCGGTTGCCGACGAAGCCGTGGCAGACGCCGACCAGAACGCCGACCTTGCCGATCTTCCGCGCAAGCTGCATCGCGGTCGCGATGACCGGTTTCGCAGTTTTTGCGCCGCGCACGACTTCCAGAAGCCGCATGACGTTTGCCGGCGAGAAGAAATGCATGCCGAGAACATGGTCCGGCCGGTTTGTCGCCGCAGCGATTTCGTCGATGTCGAGATAGGACGTGTTGGAGGCCAGGATCGCGCCCTGGCTTGGCGATCTTGTCGAGCTTGCCGAAAATCTCCTTCTTGATCTCCATATTCTCGAACACCGCCTCGATGATCAGATCGCAATCGGACAGCGCATCGAGATTCAGACCGGGGCCGAGCAGCCCCATGCGTGTTTCGACATCCGCCTGCGTCATGCGGCCCTTCTTGGCGGTGCTTTCATAGTTGCGGCGGATCGTGCCGAGGCCGCGATCCAGCGCTTCCCGTGTCGTTTCCACGATCGTGACCGGAATTCCGGCGTTGAGAAAATTCATCGAAATGCCGCCGCCCATCGTGCCGGCGCCGATGACGCCGACTTTCCTGATCGGCAGCGTCGGCGTGTCGTCCGGTACGTCGGCGATCTTCCACGCCTTGCGCTCGGCAAAAAACACGTAACGCTGGGCGCGCGACTGATCGGAGGGAATGAGATCGACAAAAGCCTGGCGCTCGAGCTTCATGCCTTCGTCGAACGGCAGGTCGACGGCGGCCTGGACGGCCCGGATCGCCGATTTCCAGGCTTCGAAGCCGCGGAATTTGCGGGCGTTGTCGCGGCGAATTTTCTCGAATATCTCCGGCTTGCTGCGCGCCGCTTCGATCTTGTCGTTGAGATCGCGGATTTTGCGCAGCGGCATCTGCGTGTCGATGACCTTGCGGGCGAAAGCGAGCGCGCCGTCGCGCAGTTTTCCCTCGTCGGCCAGCGCGTCGACGACGCCCCACTCGAGCGCCTGCCGGGCGCCGAACGGCGTTCCCGACAGGATGGCGTTGAGCGCATTTTCAACGCCGCTCAAACGCGGCAGCCGCTGCGTTCCGCCGGCGCCGGGAATGAGGCCGAGCTTGATCTCAGGCAGGCCGAATTTTGCCGACGGTACCGCGACCCGGTAATGGCAGACCAAAGCCGTCTCGAAGCCGCCACCCAGCGCCGTGCCATGAATGGCGGCGATGACGGGCTTCGGGCAGCCCTCCAGCGCGGCTTGGATTTCCGGCACGCTGGCGCCTTTCGGCGGTTTGCCGAATTCCGAAATGTCGGCGCCGGCGATGAAGGTGCGGCCGGCGCAAATCAGCACGATGGCTTTCACGGCAGGATCGGCGGCGGCCTGTCGGGCGCCGTCGCGCAGACCATTGCGCACCTCCTCGGAGAGCGCGTTGACGGGAGGTGAATCGATCGTGAGAACGGCGATGTCGCCTTCGCGGGTGAGTTCGGTTACGGAATTGATGGCGGCCATCACACACGTTCCTCTTCAACTTGCCTCTTCAGCTTGCCGGGTCGCTGTCGTCCCAATAAGCTGGCGCAAAATACATCATATGCCGGCGGAAGGAACGCTCGTGTCGCTATTCGACCTCAGCGGAAAAGTGGCCGTGGTCACCGGCTCGTCGCGCGGCATCGGACGCGCCATCGTCGAACGGATGGCGGAGCAGGGGGCGAGCGTCGTCGTCTCGTCGCGCAATATCGAGCCATGCCGCGAGGTCGCCGTCGGCGATCAACGCGAAATTCGGTGACGGCCGCGCCATCGCCCTCGCGGCGAATATCTCCTCGAAGGAGCACCTCCAGCGCCTCATCGACGAGACCGTGCGGACCTTCGGCAGGATCGACGTACTGGTCTGCAACGCTGCGTCCAATCCGCATTTCGGGCCGATGCACACGATCGCCGACGAGCAATTGCGCAAGATACTCGACAACAACATCGTCTCCAATCACTGGCTGATCACGATGGTGGCGCCGCAGATGATCGCGCGCCGCGACGGCTCGATCATCATCGTCTCCTCCATCGGCGGTCTGCGAGGCAGCCCCGTCATCGGCAGCTACTGCATCTCCAAGGCAGCCGACATGCAGCTTGCCCGCAATCTTGCGCTCGAGCTCGGTCCGCACAATGTGCGGATCAATTGCATCGCGCCCGGCCTCATTCGCACGGATTTTGCGCGCGCGCTTTGGGAAGATCCGGCGATGCTCAAGGAGAGAAACGACCGCACGCCGCTCGGCCGCATCGGCGAGCCGGACGAAATCGCCGGCGCCGCGATCCTTCTGGCCTCGCAGGCCGGCAGCTACATGACCGGACAAACCATCGTCGTGGACGGCGGCGTTACCGTCGCCTGACCGGAATATGCGGCGAGCGGGCCGCGCGGGAGAGCGTATCGTGGCGGCAGTAAAGAGTTTCCCGGCCATGTCGCTGGCGCAAGCCGACGCCCTGCTGACGCGGCCCGGTTCTCCGTTCGAAATGGAAGAGCGCGACATTCGCGGCGTGCGCACGCGGGTCTGGAAGAATGCGCCGCCGACCATGCGCGAATTGTTCCTGCTGGCGCGATCGCACGGCGACAAGACCTTCGTGGTGTACGGCGACGAGCGCGTGACCTACGAGGCTTTCGGCCGCGCCGCCCTTGCCATCGCCGCGGCGTTGCAGCAGGCCGGCCTCAAGAAGGGCGACCGCGTCGCAATCGCCATGCGCAATCTGCCGGAATGGCCGGCGGCCTTCTTTGGTTGCCTGCTTGCCGGCGGCGTCGCGACTTTGCTCAACGCCTGGTGGACCGGGCCGGAGCTGCAATATGGCCTCAACGATTCCGGCGCCAAGATCGCGTTCGTCGATCGCGAGCGGCTCGAGCGGTTGTTCGAACATCTGCCCAATTGCCCGGCGCTTGAGCGCGTGTTCGTCACTCGCGAAAACGAGGAGGTGGCGCATCCGAGCGTGACCAAGCTCGAATCCGTCGTCGGCCCGGTGAATTCCTGGAGCCTGTTGCCGGACCGGCCGCTGCCGGATGTGGCGCTCGATCCGGAGGACGACGCGACGATCCTTTATACGTCCGGCACGACCGGAAAGCCGAAGGGCGCGCTCGGCACCCATCGAAATTGCACGACAGCGGTCTTGGCGCGGCCGTTCGGCATGGCGCGAGGTTTTGTCCGCCGTGGCGAGCCGGTGCCGCCGCCCGATCCCAACGCGCCGCAGAAAAGCTCGCTGATGGTGGTGCCCTTGTTCCACGTCACCGGCTGCCACGCCGCGATGATCCCGTCGATGGCGATGGGCGCCAAGATTGTCTTCATGCACAAGTGGGACCCGGAACTGGCGATGGACCTGATCCAGCGCGAGCGCATCACCGGCGCCGGCGGCGTGCCGACGATCGTGTGGCAACTGCTCGAGCATCCGGCGCTCGGCAAGTACGATCTGTCTTCGCTCGAAAGCTTCGGCTATGGCGGCGCGCCGGCGGCGGCCGAACTGGTGTCGCGGCTGAAACAAAAATTCCCCAAAGCGGCGCCGGGGACAGGTTGGGGCATGACCGAAACCTCGGGCGGCTTCACCGGTCATCAGGCCGAAGACTACGTGCTGCACCCCGCGAGCTGCGGCCCGGCGCTGCCGATCGGCGACATCAAGATCGTCGACGATGCGGGCCGGGAATTGCCGGCGGGCGGCGTCGGCGAGCTTTGGGTCAAGGGCCCGAATGTCGTGAAAGGCTATTGGCGCAATCCGGACGCCACCGCCGCGACGTTCGTCGACGGCTGGCTCCGCACCGGCGACATCGCGCGGCTCGACGACGAAGGCTTTTGCTACATCCTCGACCGGGCGAAGGACATGCTGATCCGCGGCGGCGAAAACATCTATTGCATCGAAGTGGAAAACGCCCTGCACGAGCATCCCGCCGTCATCGATGCGGCGCTGGTCGGCATACCGCACCACGCGCTCGGCGAGCAGCCGGGCGCGGTCGTCACGCTCAAGCCCGGCATGGCCGCAAGCGAAGAAGAGTTGCGCGCGTTCGTCGCCGAACGGCTTGCGGCGTTCAAGGTGCCGGTGAAGATATTGTTCGCGGCCGACATGCTGCCGCGAAATCCGACCGGCAAGATCATGAAGGGCGAACTCAAGCGGCTGTTCGCCGCGGACGCGGGCTAGAGCCCGCGGCGCGAAAGTTCACACCCGGGCGTTAGTGTATTTCCGCATTTCCAGGCGCGAGATCGCCCGGCAATGGACTTCGTCCGGACCGTCGGCGAGGCGAAGCGTGCGGATGAGCGCGTAGGATTTCGCCAGCCCGGCGTCGCTGGTCACGCCCATGCCGCCATGCGCCTGGATCGCGTCGTCGATCACTCGCAAGGCGATGCGCGGCGCGGCGACTTTTATCATCGCGATTTCGAGCTGCGCCGCCTTGTTGCCGACCTTGTCCATCATGTCGGCGGCCTTGAGACAGAGCAGCCGGGTCATTTCGATGTCGATGCGCGCTTCCGCGATGCGCTGCTCCCACACCGATTGCTCGGCGAGTTTCTTGCCGAACGCGACGCGTGACAACAGCCGCTTGGTCATTTTCTCCAGCGCGACTTCCGCGGCGCCGAGCGTGCGCATGCAATGATGAATGCGGCCGGGGCCGAGCCGGCCCTGCGCGATTTCAAAACCGCGACCTTCGCCGAGGAGAAGATTGCTCGCAGGCACGCGCACATTCTCGAGCAGGACTTCGGCGTGGCCATGCGGCGCGTCGTCGAAGCCGAAGACCGGCAGCATGCGCAGAACCTTGATGCCGGGCGCATCGAGCGGAATGAGAATTTGCGACTGCTGCTCGTGGCGGACGCGGCTCGGGTCGGTCTTGCCCATGACGATGGCGATCTTGCAGCGCGGATCGCCGACGCCCGACGACCACCACTTGCGGCCGTTGACGACGTAATCGTCGCCGTCACGTTTGATCGACGTCTCGATGTTGGTGGCGTCCGACGACGCTACCGCCGGTTCGGTCATCAGGAACGCCGAGCGGATTTCACCGGCCAGCAGCGGCTTGAGCCATTTCGCCTTTTGCTCCGGCGAGCCGTAACGGTGCAGCACTTCCATATTGCCGGTGTCGGGAGCCGAGCAATTGAAGACCTCCGACGCCCAGGACACCCGCCCCATCTGCTCGGAGCAGAGCGCGTATTCGAGATTGGTCAATCCGGCGCCGTGATAGCCGCCTTCATCGTGCTCGGGCGACGGCGGCAGAAAGAGATTCCACAGGCCCTCGGCTCTGGCTTTGGCTTTCAGCTCTTCAAGGACCGGGATGACTTTCCAGCGTTCGCCTTCGGCGTCCTGGCGGTCGTAGGTTTCGACCGCCGGATAGACGTGCGCCTCCATGAAGGCGACGACGCGGTCGCGCCAGTGTTTTTGCCGCTCCGACATTGAGAAATTCATGCTGTCCTCCCTGGACTTTGCGTGACATATCCACGGTCAATTCGCAATTGCGAACCGGGCAAGGCAGGGCTGTCGGGCCGTGCTTGAGCCGCGTGGCGTGCCGCGCTAGAGGAGGCTGGAACGCGGAGATTCAGCCATGACCGGCGCGGCCGACGGCAGATCGGAGAGCGAAAGCGCGATCGTCACCGCGGGGCTGCTTGTCATCGGGGATGAAATCCTCTCGGGCCGCACCAAGGACAAGAATATCGGCTTCATCGCCGAGTATCTGACCGCCATCGGCATCGATCTGAAGGAAGTGCGGGTGGTGCCCGACGACCAGCCGGAGATCGTCGCCGCGCTCAACGCGCTGCGTACGCGTTACACGTACGTCTTCACCACCGGCGGTATCGGGCCGACCCACGACGACATCACCGCCGACGCCGTCGCCAAGGCGTTCGGCGTTTCGATCGATTACCATCCGCGCGCGGTCGAAATTCTGCGCGCGCGGCTTGCCGAAACCGGCGGCGAGATGAACGAAGCGCGCATGCGCATGACCCGCATACCCGCGGGCGGCGAACTGGTGCTCAACAAGGTTTCTGCCGCGCCCGGGTTTCGGATCGGCAACGTCATCGTCATGGCCGGCATCCCCAGCGTCATGCAGGCGATGCTCGAATACGTGGCGCCGCAGCTCAAGACCGGCGTGAAGATGCTTTCGGAGAGCGTTCGCGCCGACTGCCGCGAGGGCGACATCGGCACCGAGCTGGGCGCCATCGCCAAGGCCCATCCCGACGTCATGATCGGCTCGTATCCGTTCATCGACGAGAACCGCGGCGCCAACGCTCACGTCGTGATGCGGTCGCGCGATCCGGAGAAGCTCGCGGCGGCCAAGGCCGCCGTCGAGGCCATGCTCGGCAAGGTGCACGCACAGCTTGCGGCCGGATAGGCGGCTCCAGGCGGGCGGGCTGCGGCGGTGATGCCGCGAAAGTGGCCTCGGCGTGACGGCGATGCTCCTTGCCGCGGCGAGCGGCGATAACTAGGTGTTGCGCTTTAGGGTTTGAAGAGAATCCTCCGATGAGTGAAACCGAATCCCTGTTTGGTGTCCTCCGGCAATCTTCCGACCCGGATTGCGTCGCGGCAATCGAAGATCTGGTGAAGAACGGGCTTGATCGCGATCTGTGCCGCGTCAACGCGCTCGCTTTCGCCGCGAAGCGCGGACTCGATGAGGAGCGCACCATCGCCGCGTTCCTGCATGCCTCGCGGCTCGGCCTGTTCGAATTGTCGTGGAATATCCTGTGTCCCGGCTGCGGCGGCGTGCTTGACGCGGGTGCGACGCTCCGCACGGTGAAACGCGAGGAGTACGACTGCGCGCTGTGCAATTCCAACTATAAGCCCACGCTCGACGACATGGTGGAAGTGACCTTCACGGTCAGTCCGCGGGTGCGCCGGATCGCGGCGCACGATCCGGACTCGCTGCCGGAGATCGAATATTGCCGGCAGATTTACTGGGGTTCTGGCGTTGACCTGCCCGACGATCTCGAAAAGGCTTTCGAGGCCATTTCAATCAACTCGATCGAATTGCCGGCGGGGGAAAAAGCGGTGCTGTCCGTGCAACTGCCGGACAAATTCGTCATCGTGTTCGATCCGGTGACGCACGCGACGGAGTTTCTCGACGTCAAGGGCGAGCCGACGCGCGAGCGGCAAGCGCTCTCGATGGTGTTCAACGAGGTGAAGGCGCCGGTCGGCACGGTCGAGATGCGGCCCGGGCCGCTGCGGCTGACGCTGGAGAACCGCACCCGCCGCCGCGTGCTGCCGGGACTGTGGATCGCCGACGATCCGCTGCACGATCTGCTCGGCAAGCGCCGGCCGTTCATCACCGCCAAGCGGCTCCTGACCAACCAGACGTTCCGCGACATCTATCGCACCGATACGCTCGATGTGGACCAGCGGCTCAAGATCACCAGCCTCACTTTTCTGTTCACCGACCTTAAGGGTTCGACGGCACTCTACGAGCGGGTCGGCGATTTGGTCGCCTACGATCTCGTCCGCCAGCATTTCCACATTCTCTACGATGTCGTCGCCGCGGAAACCGGCGCGGTGGTCAAGACCATCGGCGACGCGGTGATGGCGACGTTCCCGACGCCCGACCGGGCGCTGGCGGCGGCCTTGCGCATGCGCGAGGAAATGACCCGGATCAACGCCGAGCGTCAAAACGAAGACCTGCTGCTCAAGATCGGCATCCACGAGGGGCCGTGCCTTGCCGTCACGCTCAACAACAGCCAGGACTATTTCGGTCAGACCGTGAATATGGCCGCCCGCGTGCAGGGGCTCGCCTCCTCGCGCGCCATCTTTGTGACCAAATCGGTGGTGGAGGACGAGAGAGCCGCGGAGATCCTCAAGACCTCGGGGCTGCATCCGACCATGCAGCGCGCGGCCTTGCGGGGCATCGCCGACGAGACGACGGTCTACGAGATTCCTTGATTGCCTTCGATAGTGCTGGTCTGATATCGGCTGCGACGGTCGATTTCCGCCTCCAAGGACCATCGATGGCCCAGGTCGAAGCAGCACAGCCCGCCATTCCCGCGCCACGCGATCCGGGCAAGATCTTTCCGGTGTCGTGGGACCAGTTTCACCGCGACTCGCGGGCGCTGGCCTGGCGGCTCAGCGGCGCCGGTCCGTTCGAGGCCATCGTCTGCATCACCCGCGGCGGCCTCGTGCCGGCGGCCATCGTCGCCCGCGAGCTCGGCATCAAGCTGATCGAGACGGTCTGCGTGTCGAGCTATACCGGCACCAGCCAGGGCGACCTGACGGTGCTCAAGAACGTCGCGGCGGGGATCATCGCGCTCGGCGGCGGGCAGGGGGCCCGCGTGCTTCTGGTCGATGATTTGGTCGATACCGGCAAGACCGCGAAAGTGGTGCGCGAGATCGTGCCGCGCGCGCATCTCGCCACCGTTTACGCCAAGCCCATGGGCCGCCCGCTGGTGGACACATTTATCACCGAGGTGTCGCAGGATACCTGGATTTACTTTCCGTGGGACACGGGGCTGGCCTTCCAGCCGCCGATCAACGAGGCCGGGTTGTGAAAGAGGAGAACCGGATGCTGCGGATATTCATCGTGGCGGCTGCGAGCGTCGCTTTCCTCACTGGCGCGTTGACCGGGATGGCGGTTGCGCAGGACACGCTCGGTATCCCGCTCAAGTCCGCGACGCCACCGAGCAAGGAAGAGGCCGAAAAGCAGAAGGCTGCCGATCGTGCCTACGATGCGGCCTTGCATAAAATCCCGGAAAGGAAAACGCCCGTCGATCCGTGGGGCACCATCCGGCCGTCCGCACCGGCCACCGCCAAGAACAAGCCGGACAACAAAGCCAACTGATCGGCCGGCGCTTTCGTCGCGGCCGCGCTTGATGCTGCAAGGCGCGCGTGTTGGCGGGTCAACTTGCGGGTTAACCTGTCCGCCTTGTGGAGAGGCTATTGCGGCCCGCCGCGGCGACGCGGCAATGCTTTCCACAACGCCGATGTGGTAATCCTCTCCGCAACGCGGACGTGATAATCCTGTCCGCACCGCGGACGTGGCGAAATGGTAGACGCAAGGGACTTAAAATCCCTCGGGGGGAAACCCCTGTGCCGGTTCGAGTCCGGCCGTCCGCACCAGGTACAGAGAACTCTATCGCACCACTGTTTCCTTCGGGGTGCACCTATGGACGGAACGAAGAAGGGGAGTGCGCAGCATTTGCGCCCACGAAGCCGAGGAACGGTGCTTCATCGCCGGAAGAAGGACTTGTTCGGTGTGGCGGGAATGGAGGAGGTGAGAACTGCAATCTACGATGGTTTCGCGTGAATGCGGATACCGAACGGCTTGCTTCGAGCTATTGAAATTGTTCCCGTATTGTTCTAATGTTTCTAGGCCTCCAGAGGCCTGAATCCCCCCAAGCCGGTGAGTTTAATGACTGACATTCGCGGCAATGGGCGCCGCGCGTCCGACTACCTACATCGGGTTGCAATCCCGTTTACGCGCATGCGTTCGCTGGGGCGAATGTGTGTTGCGCGCACGCGTGGCGGCATCACGGTGGCGCATGATCGGTCGGTGCGGGTTTATCAGTCGGTGATGAAAAAGATTTCCCGTCGCGATAGCTCTTTTTTGGCATCGCGCATACGTCGTTCGCTACTACGTCTTGCTTTGGAAATTGCGTCACGCAGCCTCGACCATTGTGGTTGGGCTAATCGTCCTTGTCGCACTTTCGGCTATCGCTGAACCACCCCTCCAACGTGTGCTCAGCGCGCATTTGTCGAGTGAGCAAGACTTAGCGAATTTGCGTACTCTTATTGTCACGCTAGGCGGCGCACTTATTGGAGCTGCTGCCATTGTCTTTTCTATCGTCCTGTTCGCCGTTAAGATCAATTTCGCGCGCATGCCGCACGGACTGTTCCGAAAGCTGAGCTCCGACGTGAAATTGCTCGGCTCTTTTGCCGCTAGTTTTTTGTTGGCAATTGGAGTCGCCGCCTGCTCCCTCGTTTCCAATCCAGCCTGGACCGCAATTACTTTGCTGTTCGTTGCTTGGGCGACAGTCTTATTTTTGGCCTTGTCTCTATACGGGTATCGCAGGGCACTCTTTCTCATCAATCCTTCCCGGCAACTCCAGTTTATTGTCAACGGCGCCGAGCGAGACATGCGCGAATAGACACGGCGCGCGCGACGTGCGGCGCCGTTGTTGCAATCGCCTGAACGGCGGAGGACGAATTAGCGCCTCGGTCGACGCATGAAATGCCCCGCGTTTTGTATTTTAAGGCAAATCCGAACTGGACTGCCGCATCACGGCAGGCCATCACCCACGCAGTGTCATTTTCGCGCCGCTATGCCGAAGAGGGCGATCACGAGGTCTCCGGATTAGCGCTCAATGCTATTATGGCAATTAACGCCGACTAGTTAAAGCCAAGGGCAAGACGTTTTTTACGACCCACTTGATGTTTGACGTGCCTCTGGCGACGGACGGCTTTACAATGAGACGCTTGAGCATCTTCGTCAAACAGTGCGCATCGGCGAAACGCGCGGTGACGAACGCCAGATAGAACAAAACTAAGGGCTCTGGCCGCGCTTGTCGCGATTTACTTGACCATAAACTACTCGATAGACCGAGCGACAAAAACACACGCGAACCTTGCCGCTAGTTACCTGTCACAAGCCGTGCAGTCGGTCGTGCCCCACGATATACCAGACGTATTGATGGAAGGCGAGCGCCTGCTTGGGCAATCGGCGCAGCTATTCCTCGCAAACGGCGCGTCACAGGACATAGCAATCATTGCGGATAAGATCGCGCTGGTTGGCTGCGTTGGCATAGCAAAAGAGAATCACCGCCCTGTCACCCTCGCTGCAATGGAGCAGTTAGCTGCGCTCACATTTGCTCTTTTAACCACTAAGAACGACCAAATAGGATTCGCGCTAGGGGAATTAAAGAAGAACGTCAATTTGATCGTTAAGCTGTTTATGCCCATTCCTGCAGATTTTTTCTCTACCGGTACATATCTCGGACCTTATTACTCGCTTACCAGCGAGCAGAACTTTCCTGTCCGGCTTACGCACCTCGCCAACGAGATTGCAAAAGCGGATGCCGCCAACAAAAACGCCCGCGCCATCCTGGATAACGTAAGTGAGTGGTCCGAGGAATTGTTCACCACAGAAAGAGAACTATTTTTGGCTGCGATAGAAAATAAGTCGCAATTCATCTTTGAGATCATCAACTGGATCGGGCACATTACAAAAATTCTTATCGTTATGGCTAAATCTCCCGCGTGCGACGATCACACGAGGGAAGAGCTTATCAATCACGCTCGTGCGCTGATTTACGTTTTATCATGGGTTCCAGATACGAAGGAGGCGGTTGATGCCGCAGAGCGCGGCCGAATGACCGATGTGGTGTTCGAGGCCGCTTTGGATGCCTACAGCCGTGATTGCCAGGAGGTCTACGAGGCGGCGCGGTACACTTTTGTCGTGGTCTTTCAAAGCGGCGCGGCATCAGCTGAGTTGGGCGATTCTCGAACGATCTATGTGCGGCCTTGCGACACTGGCTCTTTGGAAACCTGACCCAGTTGAGCTTGCCACGATCATGCAAGCGATTGGCATGGCCTTGGCAGAGCACGGAGCGCCGAGTCAAGAGATGCGGGACCGCACCGCGCGTGAGCTTCGCAGGGAAGCGGTGACGCTTCGCAGGCGCGAGTTACAGTTGTCGCCGATAAAAATCCAATGAATCAAATTGACGCTGCAAAAATGCGTCCGGTTCTCCAAGACATTGCAAACCTGTTATCTCCAAACACGGCGGGCGAGCCCGTACGGGTCAGCTCCTTTTAGTCAGCAGCGATGATGGTCGGCCGATCTTTCGTTTTTCATCCTTGGTCAGCGCCACCTTGACGGAGGTACGAACCCAATAGCCCTCCATCCAAAGAATTTCGCTGACCAATTGTTCGAATGCGTCCATTGCCCAACATTTTTGCGCGTTCGCACATTGCTGTCAAAGTTGTCGATCGTCGGAGAATTTTCGCGTTCCGCGTGATGTGCGGCCGGCCTGGCGTGAACCGAACTTGAGCGCGTTTCGAACTCTGTCGGGCTTCTATCCCCAACGCTCGATATTGAAACTCCTCGCTCGGAGCAGTCGCTCGCGCACGCAATCACCAAAAGTTTAAGCGCCGGCGTATGGATTTCGTCTGTGCCTGAGGCGATGATCGCGTGGGGCTGAGATGAACAACAGCAGCCCCGCCATTTGATGCTGGGTCTCGCGCGAGATCCAGAGACAAAAAAATCGCGACAAAAAAATTAGAGCCTCGCACCGGCATGCGGCATCGTTTGACGGGCGCGAATGTATTTTAACTGCAAGCAGAACGCAGGAGCGGAATATGACGCGATTTACGTCGTCTATGATTGCTGCTGGTTTGGTGTTCCCGGTGGTGCTGGGCAGTATCGCCTTTGCGGCACAGGACAGATACACGCTTAAATTGGGTAAGCTGTCGTTCGGCGATTTCGAAGGATACGAAAACTGGAAGAGTGTCGCGGTCAGCCAGACCGAAACTTTCATGAAAGCGATCCTGGCGAACGACCTGATGATCGACGCCTACAAGCAGGGGCTTCCCGCCAAGGGCAAGGTTTTCCCCGATGGGGTCAAGATCGTGAAGATCGAGTGGAGCTTCAAAAGGAATCCGGTATCGCCGTATTTCGTGAACATTCCGGACACACTGAAAGCGATTGCAGTCATCGAAAAAGACACGAAACGATTTCCGGACACCCACGGCTGGGCCTACGGCAATTTCAAATACGATGCCGCGTCCGACACATTCACCCCCGAAGGTACGGAGCCGAATTGCGGCTATTCGTGCCACACGGTCGTCGCCGATCAGGATTACATCTTCACGGCTTATCCCAAGAGGTGAGCGGCGCAGCCGTCTTTATTGCCCGGCTGGTGCATCGGCCGGACTACGTTCCGACATTGCGCTTCGAAGAACGGCGGCAAAAAGCGCCGCGTTGCGGCTTTCGCGCAACAGGCAAACGCGTCCGGAGCGGGCTAGACTGCCGCGTGGTCAGGTAGACGCTGCATGTCGTTCGTCCGCGCGGCTCGTCATTTGCGAACTTTCCTGCTGGGGCTCTTCGTGTTCGCCCAGATCGCCGCTGTCATGCCCACGATGTGCGAGCACGTCCTCGACGTCTACGGGGCAAATTCCGTTGCGACGCATTCCGTTGCGGCGCACCACCATGGTCACGCCGGCCCTGCGTCGGGCGATGCCGATCACCACCACGGCCTTGCGGACTTCCAGGACCAGTGTTGCGTGTTCCATTTCCTGGCGGCTTCGTTGCCGCGCGCAACCAGTGTCGTGCCGGCCACCGCCGCCGGCGTCCCGATGGCGCTCCCCGAGAGCGCCGCGCTGTCGGGCGGATCCGGGACTCGTCTGGATCGCCCGCCAAAATCCCTGCCGCTTGTCTGATCTGAGTTGGCTCGCGTCGGCCCCGTTACGGGCTTGGCGCGTGCCTGGACAGCATCAAATAAAGCATCGGGATTTCTGTAATGACCTTCAGTCGTTTGGCGCGCGCCTTCGCTCGCGCGCGGCACGCTTGCGTCGCAGGCGGCCTTATCGGTGGAACCATGTTGGCTGGTCTGCACGCGGCCGACGCCCACGGCATCGCCGGGAATCGCTTCTTTCCCGGCACGCTGTCTTTCGACGATCCGGCGGTGTCCGACGAGTTTTCCGTTACCCCGGGGTCGGTTCCCGGGCGCGCCCTCGACGACAGCGGCGTCAGGGACAACAGCGTCAGTTTTGAATTCATGCGCCTGCTGGTTCCCAACGTTGCGGCGGTCGTCGACAGCGGCGTGATCTATCGCAACTGGACGGACTTCAACCGCTCCGGCTTCGACGCCACGACGCTTTCACTCAAGGGCCTGCTTTATCAAAGCGACCCGCATGAATTCATGCTGGCGGCGAAATTCAGCTGGGGCATTGGGCAGTCGGGCACTGCGGCCGTCGATGGCGCGCAACCGAACTTCCTCCAGCCCGGGCTCTATTTCGCCAAGGGGTTCGGCGATCTTCCCGACGGTCTCGCGTGGCTGCGGCCGTTTGCGGTTGCGGGTGCATTCGCGGCCGAGTTCCCGACGACCGCCCGCTCGACGATCCTCGGCGTGGACGCAACGAACGGTGGCCTGACGCCGATGCCCAACGAATTCGTTCCGACGCTGCATTCGGGTTTTGCCATCGAGTACAGCACCTATTACCTGACGTCCCGCTTTAACGGCCGGCCGCCCAAGGAAGAGCCGCTCCATCAATTCGTCCCGCTGGTGGAGTTCGCCTTCGACACGCCGTTTGTCGGAAAGACCGCCGCCAACATGAGCCCCGGCGTTTCGTACGTGGCGGAAGCCTGGGAGGTTACCGTGGAGGCCGTTGTGCCGCTCAACGCGGAAGCCGGACACGGCGTCGGCGTGCGAACGCAGCTCTTGCTGTTCCTCGACGACCTGGCGCCGTCCATTTTCGGGAAGCCGCTGTTGAGCCGGTGATGCCCGATCGGAAAAGCAAGTTCTGCCGATCGTTCGGCAGAACGCGAGAGCAGGTTAGTCGGATCAGTCCTGTAGCGTCCAACCGGCCGTCGGATTGTTAGCGGCGCACGTCAGACAGCAAGCAGTGCAACCCTGGTTGCCCAAAAAGCCTAGTCCCCAATAGCTTCCGTTTCCGTCCTGGGAATATCCGCCGCCATAGCAGATCTTCTCGCCGATGTTGCAGGCCAACGTGAAAGAGTGCTCTCCGTTGTCGGCAAGAATGTAATGGTCCGACGGGCCCGGCCAGACGTAGGGCCGATTTTGGGAATAGAACTTGAGAAAAATGGTGTAGCTCGCGTTGTTGACGAAGTTGAAGGTTGCGCGACCATTTTGCGCCTGAGCGCCGCCGCTGTTGAAACCGAGGGTCAATGTAAACAGAAACAGAATGACGCCTGCCGTCTTGCGCAAGAGTCTTCTCCACGGTTGAATTGAGTGCTGGCGCGCACTCTTGCAGCCGACTTTGGCAGCGAAATTTTGCCGGGAACCGAACGTGTGTCAATTTGCCGGGAACCGGGCGCTTGTCAAGGCGCTGAACGGGCGGCCATATGATTTGGGCCGCGACGCCGGATTCATTTGTCATGGGCATTGCTTAGGGTAACGTCTGGCGACAATCTTACGCCGCAATGTGGAACTAGACGCAGCCAAGGGCAACATTGGACCACCTGAGGAGACTTTGATGCGAGGTGCATTTGTTGCGGGCTTGGTTGCGATTGCGCTCGGCGCCGTGAGTTCTGCGACTGCATTGGCCCAGGATAAAAAAGAAATGTCCCCCGCCGCCGTTACGTCGACTTCAAAAGCGGTGGCGCTTCCCAGCGGCGGCGACGCCATCAAGGGTGGTGAAAGGCCGTCGCATAGCGACATCCAGGGCGGCGCAGGACAGTCGGCCATGACTTCGGGCAATGCCGGACTGGTCGCCCCGAACACCAAAAACTCCGAAAAGGCCAGGATCAACTAGTAAACTGCGATCGGCGCTTGGATCGTCCGTCCAGGGCGTTGCCGCGGGCGGTTCGTGTGCGAACGGCAGTTTGTACGTTCAAATCCGGCTGGTTTCGAAATCTGCCTCGTTTTCTATGGATGTCTTGAAGCCCCTTTTTGGCCGCGCGGCCCGCTCATCAACGGGAAGGGGCGCGTTGAAGATTGTCGAGCGGTTTTTGCTTCCCGATCCTCGAAAATATCTCCACCACGGGAGGAACGCACTGACGGCGGCCGCGCTGGCGACGCCGCTCTTTGCCTTGCCGGTGGTGGCGGCCGATAGCTGCGGCGAGGGTCCCGCCGCGGCGCCCGACAACCTGCGCTTCGTGCAATATTTCCTCAGCCGGCCTCAGGATGCGCCGGCTTGCGCCATGGCGGTCGTCAAC
This sequence comes from uncultured Alphaproteobacteria bacterium, assembly GCA_963850245.1. Classification (GTDB taxonomy): domain Bacteria; phylum Pseudomonadota; class Alphaproteobacteria; order Rhizobiales; family Xanthobacteraceae; genus BOG-931. The sequence goes on from CAWKLA010000017.1 coordinate 358,739, forward strand.
GGCCGGTTGGTCGTGCAGGCGCCGACCACGAACGCCGCGATGTCGTGCCCCGACATGTTCGCCTGGAAATTGTTTGCCGAGGCGGTAACGGCGGAATTCTGGAAAAACTGGGCGACCGATCAGGAAGTGTGGCCGGGCAACGGTTTTCCCGACGATCCGGGATTGCCGCTGGCGCTATGCGCCAAGGGCCAGCACGGCGCGGGTTGCTGCGCACCCGATAGCGCGAACAATCCCGGCTACGACGATCCGTCATACAAGGCGAAGTCGTGCCCGTATTTTCCCGGCGACCATCCGGCGAAAGTGGCGGGGACCATGCCCGAACGCATCGGCGTTCTGCCCTCCAAGGCCCATGCGCTGAGTTTTGCAAACAATCCGCGGATTCGCGAAAGCCTCGTGCGGGACGCCGAGCTGCTGCGGCAGATGGCGGAACATCCAGGCCAGACCGAAGGCCGCAAGATACGGCAGGCAATGGCGGAGCTCGTCTTCCGCAACAAATCTTCCTTCGACTACATTTTCCAGAACAATCTGTACAACCAGGAAGGCATCCTGAGCGTCGTGCAAAAGAACGACGACAATATCAGGAACGGCGCGCCGTACCGGATCAGCAACGATGCGGGCCCGCTCTCCGAAATCATTTTCCCGATCGATGCGGTGATGATCAAAAGCAATTGGCTCAGCCGCGAGCGGGCCGAAGAGATGGGCATTCACGACGATCCGGCCAATCCCTTTATCAAGATGAACATCACGTCGCCGGTCACCGACAAGAATGGAACGATCCTCAAGCCGGGAGAGCACTGGCTGGTGGCGATCCACCTCTCGTCGAAGGACACGCCGAATTGGGTCTGGGCGACGTTCGAGCACGTCAACAATCCCGGCCGCTGCGACTATACCGGCTGCAACGATTCCTTTGGCTATGATTCAGCCGATGCGGTTTCACCGGAACAGGCGCGCAACTATACCCGGCCGCGTCAGGTTTGCGATAACCTGCCGTTGCCCTCCTGGGTGCTCGATCTCGGGAAATCCTATGCCGGTGGTAGCCGGCGTCCGGCGCTGGCGAATATCTTCACGTCGCTCGGCATTGGTACAAAAGACAATCCGACCCTGATCCCAACCGCCTCCGATCGCGCCTGGCTCAGTTATCAGCTCAAAGGTTCGCAGGTCGAATTCGTCGAATTCGATGGGACGCCCGACGCGTCTCGGCAACAGCGTGACGGAAGCCGGCTTCGTGGCGTCGTCGTCCTGCATATCCTGCCATGCCAAAGCATCCGCGGCCGCCGACGGCGGCAAGCCGCCGGCGCTGCGCATGCCGGCGCTCAGTGTGTTCCAGAATGAAATGTCGGATTCGGGCTACCTGCAGAGCGCATTCGGCAACCCGGTTCCGCAATGGTTCAACCGCGACGGGCAGCCTCCGTCGTTGCAGGCGCTGCAGATGGATTTCGTCTGGGGCTTTCTTTCCGCCAACAGCATCAAGCCGCCGAGCACGCCGCTCTCGACAATGACCGCGAAAACGCCCGGCCGGGCGTCGTTCTTCTCGGTGCGCGAACGCATCCTTCGGGAATCGCCGCATTAGCGGGCCGCGGCCGCGGGCGCCTGTGCGATGTCCACGGCGCGGGCTTCGCTCGCCTTGCGAAGCCTCTGAGACAACGCCACTATTTGCACTTATTGGGGCGCTATCGGACGACAGCGCTGTCGAGGGCGCTTTGGGGAGAGCGTAGCGGATCGCCGATGCGGAAGAGCTATCAAATCGAGCGCGTGAGGTGGCGGGCCGTCGTTGTCGCGGCCATGCTGGCGACCGCGGCAGGCATGACGGCGACCGATGCTGCGCGCGCCCAGGGCATATTGGATTTTCTGTTCGGCCGGCAGGAGCCGTCCCAACGTTCGGATACTTTCATGCATCCGCCGCCGCCCAGTGCCGGCGTGGGGCGCGTGGCGCCGGCGCCGCTGGGCGGGGAGAACGTCACCGAAGGTGGCGGCACGACCGGCCACGCGGTCGCCTTCTGCGTGCGGATGTGCGACGGCCAGCATTTTCCGCTGGAGCAGATGGTCAAGGGCACGCCGGCGGAGACCTGCCGGGCGGTTTGTCCTTACAGCAAGACCAAGGTGTTCTTTGGCGGCGAGATCGACACCGCCGTCGCGCAGGACGGTCAGCGCTACGCCAATCTCGACAACGCATTCGTGTATCGCAAGCAGCTGGTGGCGAATTGCACGTGCAACGGACGCAACGCCTTCGGTCTCGCGCCGCTCGACGTGAAGACCGATCCCACGCTGCGGCCCGGCGACATCGTGTCGACCAAAAACGGACTGGCGGCCTATACCGGCGGGTCGGGGCAGGGCGCGACCTTCACCCCGGTCAATCCGGCGACGCTGCCCGTTGACATCGGACCGGTGCGCTAAGGCGCGCGATCGTTTCGCGCGCCGCCGCTTTTCAGAAGCTGCTACAGATAGCGCGCCGTGATCGCGATCGATCCGGCCTGCGCGCTTGCGAACCGGCCGCCCGAGCCGGTAACGCGGCACGAGCTGGCGGACGAATGCGAAGCCCGCGAGCAACAGACTCATCCAGACCGCCGCGCTGAAATAGAGCGCCATCCACGCCATCTCGCCCTTCCAGCGCAGCGCGTCATGGGTGACGATCCATCGCGTGCTGACGTCGTGGAGGCCGGAGAACAGTCCGAGGAATTCGCGGCCGTGCGCCAGGTCGGCCTGCCAGCGGATGAAATACATCGGCACGTCGATGGTGCACATGAACGCCACATAGCCGGCGATGCCGACCGCCGCGGCGCCGAGCGTCCATTGCACGACGCTGTGGTATCTGTACATGAGATCGAGCAGCGCGATGGCGATGAGCACGAACGTCGCCGTCCACAGCGAGTTTTCCAGCACGTTGCCCAGATAATTGGTCGTGATGACCGCGTACCAGGAGCACGCCTCCGCCGCCACGATCAGCGGAACGATGGTGCGGGAGATATTCCGCGCCGTTTCCGCGCGCGTCGTTTCGGCGAGCACGCGCAAGACGATCGCCCATTGCACGACGAAACAGATTTCCGCGACTGTCGCCACGGACCGCCCGACGAAGACGCTCGAGAGCCAGGTATCAAACAGGCAAATCCGCTGAACGTCGGCACGCGGCAGCACGGAGCGGAACGAGCAGCCGAGAACATACGCCGCGCACAGGAGCAGCAGCGGCTCGGCGGTGATCGCCGCGGCGCGCCGGACGGTGCTCCCCCTGCGGTAATAGGCAAAGAGGAAAAGCAACAGCGTGACGTTCGCGGCGCTCGCCACGATAAGAAAGCACCACCAGACCGCAACAGGATTTGACCAACTGAGCCAATCGAGCCGCATTTGCCTACCCGGATATGTTACCCAACGCTCATGCAACTGTAACAATGTGGTCACACTGCGCCAATGGGCCGACTATGTTTCGCTGAACGTTGCGCGCGCTTTTGGAGCAACCCGGCGCTTTTGGTCCTAACGCGGCACGCCGACAGACTTAACGCCGCGTTAGGATTTAATTCCTGGCCTGCCCGGCCGCCGAGCAAGCGGAACCAAGCAATCGGCGCCGCCTCCCGGTCTTGACGAGGGTGGTCTGTTGCTGACATGCCGCCTTATTCGTGGCGCAGGAAGCAGGTGGGAACAGGGGACAGGCGCGCCGTCGGGCGCCCAACGCATCTTGTGCGGTCGGACACGTCGTCTATGACATCGGCTAGTGTGGTTTGCGTATCCATCGGTCGCTTTTTGCGGCGTCGCCTGACGTTGAGCGCCGCACTGTGCATTGTGGCGGCCGGCAGCCTCGCCGGCTGCGCGTCGAGCGGGGGGGTCGGATCGCTCATGGTCGATCCCGGCCACTATTCCGTCTATCACTGCGACGGTCTCGCGAAGCGTTTGACCGCCCTGCTCGCCCGGGAGCAGGAGCTGTCCAACCTCATGGCAAAAGCCAGCGACGGTGGCGCAGGCGTCGTGATCGCAAACCTGTCCTATCGCGCCGATTACGAAAGCACCTTGGGCGAGGAGACCGTGCTGCGGCGCACCGCGGCCGAAAAAAAGTGTGACCTGCCGCCGCCGGCGGCGGCTGTGGCCGCGCCGGCGCCTGCGACATATTCGGTGCCGCCGGCAGCGACCCAGGCGCCGGCCTATCAAAGCGATCAGACAATTCGCTAAAGCGCGATCAGCCCGCCCATGACAGCGGCGATAGCGCAGCCGGCGATGGCAAGCAGCACCAATACGGCGGCGCTCACGGCGGTCGCCCGGCCGCCGGCGAAGAACGCGGCGTATATTGCCTTGAGGATGTTGTTGGACGACGCGGCGATGAGGATCGCCGCGGCAAGCGCATTGGCCGGCATCCCCGTGGTGCCGCCCTGCGCCAGGTTGAGCACGAACGGGTCGATATCCGTGACGCCGACGATGGCTGCGAGCCCATAGATGCCGGATGCGCCGAACTCGGTCTTTGCCCAGTTCGACACGAACGACACTACGACGAACAGGAAGGCGAAGATCGCCGCGGAACCGAGTTCCAGCGGGTTGCCGCCGGTGCGCGCCAGCGGCGAGGCCTGCGCGGTGGAATCCGATAATTGTTTTGAATACCGGTATTGCACGGCGCAGATCACGAGGCCGGCGATTGAAAGACCGCACAGTGCCGGGGCCAGTTGCCACGCCAGCGCTCTGTTGAAGAATGCCACGACTGCGAGGATACGCAGATACATGATGGCGGTGGCGAGCGTGATGCCGGCTTGGGCATGGCCTTTCATCGCGTCGTCCGCTTTCGCCTGACGCGCCAGGACGACCGTCGTCGCGGTCGAGGAGTAAAGGCCGCCCAGCGCCGCCATCCACAATCCGCGCGCGGCCCTCGCCCAGTAGCGTTGCGCCAGATAGCTCGCGTACGACAGCGTGCTGACGACGACCAGCGCGAGCCATGCCTGCCGTGGCGTGATCGTCGTCAGGTCGGTCACCGGCTTGTTCGGCAGGAGCGGCAGGATAATGCCGGTCAGGATCAGGAACTCGCCGGCGGTGACGATTTCCTTCAGTTCCACGCGGCGCGCCAGCGCGTGCAATTGTTCGCGGCCGGTGAGCAGCAATACCGCGGTCACGGTGAACGCCACCGCGACCCATGGCGGCAACGCGAGTGCGATGGCGCCAAGAATATAGGCGTGGGCGTTGAGTATCGGGACGACGAGACCGACATTCGGCTCGCCTTCTTCGTCATGCTCGCCGATGTGCTGGCGATAGAAGATCGCGAGCCAGAACCCGAGCACGACGAGGCCCGCGGTGAACGGAATGAAATACGTCCGATCGAAAACGTAAAGAACACCGCCGGCGGCGGCCAGCAGCGGAAAGGTGCGAATGCCGCCAGGACGCTTGATTTTGCTGTTGGCGAAAAAGTCTTCGAAAGCCAGGCCGAGAAACAGGCTCAAACCGAGCAGGAGCGCCACGCCGGTCAACGTAGGTGTCGAAATCATCGAATTGCCGAACCTCGATCGGTTGGATCAAGCCGGTAATGGCAGCTTGATTGGACCTATCATACATAGCTTGATAGTTCGAAACGACGGGCCTTCGGCGGCCCTCGCTGCCCAACCCGTCCGGGGCTCAAGACTTTCGATTTTGGGAGAAGAGCGATGAGCTGGTTACCCGACAAGGATCCGGTGCTCGGCGACAAGCATTCCTGCGATGCGCTCGAATTGATCATCGTGCCGCGCGTGCGCGACCTCGGCGATGGCTTCTCCGTCCGCCGGGCGCTGCCCCACGGCAAGCGGCAGATGATCGGGCCGTTCATCTTTTTCGACCAGATGGGACCGGTGCAGCTCGTCGCTGGGCGAGGCCTGGACGTTCGTCCCCACCCGCATATCGGGCTCGCTACCGTGACCTACCTCTTCGATGGCCGCGTCACGCACCGCGACAGCGAAGGCAACGACATGGACATAACGCCCGGCGCCATGAATCTCATGACGGCCGGTCGCGGCATCTCGCACTCCGAGCGCACGCCGGCGGGCGTGCGCACGACCGGCGGCGGCATGTTCGGCATCCAGAGCTGGATCGCGCTGCCGCAGGATCATGAGGAAATGGCGCCGCGCTTCGAGCACTTCGACGCGTCGCATCTGCCGACGATCGAGGATGGCGGCGTGCGCGCCCGCGTCATTGCCGGTTCGGTGTTCGGCAAGGCGTCGCCGGTCGGCATGGTGTCGGAATGGTTTTATGCCGAGGTGCTGCTCGCGGCGGGCGCCAGCGCGCCGCTCGACCCCGACCACGAAGAGCGCGGGATCTATCTCGCCGAAGGCGAGATCGAGATCGCCGGCGACAAATTCGAAGGCCCGCAACTCCTGGTGTTTCGTCCGGGCGACCGCATCACCGTGAAGGCCGTCAAGCCGTCGCGGCTGATGTTCCTCGGCGGCGCCGCGCTGGAAGGCCCGCGCTATCTCTGGTGGAACTTCGTCTCCTCGCGCAAGGAGCGCATCGATGAGGCGAAAGAGGAATGGAAGACCGGGAAGTTCGCGCTGATTCCGGGCGACGACAAGGAATTCATCCCGCTGCCGGAGCACTAGGGGCAGCGGGCCACAAGGCGGCCACCTTGATTATCAGCGGTGGCAGTTCGCCAAGCCAGTCTTGCAATCGCACTTGAGCTTTGCCGAGCAGCACTTCCACAGCGGCGAGGTCTTTGGACCGCACTGACATACGTTGCTGCCTTTTGCGCAAACCGATTTGTGCGCCGCAGCCGCGAAGGCCGGCTGGATGCTTGCTGCGGCAACAATGAACAGTGACAAGAAAACGATCTTCTTCATTCGCCCCTCCGAAATCGCCCAGCCCTGGGCGGCCGCATTATTGCGGCGCGGCAAACTAGGACGCAATTGTTTGAGGATTTATGACAACCGAGCGACCATCCCGGCGCCTGGTGCCGGGGACGGTCAGGTTGCGAACAAAACAGGAATTATGATCCAGTCGGCGTTCGGCACATGAAGTGATTCGACAGCCCGAAATCCAAGCCAAATCGAAGCCAATGCCGGCAGCGCGTCTGGAACGACTTAATCCGCAGCAACGCCACGCCGTCGAGCATGGCGGGATGCCCCTCTGCGAAGCGCGGCCCTTGCTCATCATCGCCGGTGCGGGTTCGGGCAAGACCTCGACGCTGGCGCATCGCGTCGCCTACTTGATCGAAAACGGCGCCGATCCGCGCCGCATCATGCTGCTGACTTTCTCGCGGCGGGCGGCTGCGGAAATGACGCGGCGGGTGGATCGACTGCGCGCGGAGTCCATGGGCCGAACCGGCGGTCCGCTCGCCGGCGCGGCGGTGGACTCAATGAGCTGGGCCGGCACCTTCCACGCCATCGGCGCGCGGCTGCTGCGCGAATATGCGGAGACGATCGGACTAGCGCCGTCCTTCACCATTCACGACCGGGAGGATTCCGCGGACCTGATGAATCTCGTTCGCCACGACCTGGGCTTCTCGCAAACGCAGAAGCGCTTCCCGGCCAAGAGCACCTGTCTCGCCATTTATTCCCGCGCGGTGAACAGTGAATTGCCGCTCGACGAGGTCGTCGGCTCGCATTTTCCGTGGTGCGAGACCTGGCAGGACGAACTGCGCACGCTTTTCGCGCGGTATGTCGAGATCAAGCAGCAGCAGCATGTGCTCGATTATGACGACCTTCTGCTCTACTGGGCGCACATGATGCAGGAGGGCGCGATCGCCGACGAAATCGCGGCGCGTTTCGATCACGTCCTCGTCGACGAATATCAGGATACCAACAAGCTTCAGGCCTCGGTGCTTCTGGCGTTGCGGCCCAACGGCAGGGGCCTCACCGTGGTTGGTGACGACGCGCAATCGATCTATTCGTTTCGCGCCGCGACCGTGCGCAACATTCTCGACTTTCCCGGTCATTTCAGCCCGCGTGCCGATATCGTGACGCTCGAGCAGAATTACCGTTCGACACAGCCGATCCTGGCGGCGGCCAACGCCGTCATCGAACTGGCCGAGGAGCGCTTCACCAAGAACCTGTGGTCAGAGCGAAAATCGGCCGAGCGTCCGCAGATCGTCAGCGTGCGTGACGAGGCCGATCAGGCACTCTATGTGGTCGAGAAAATTCTGGAGCGGCGCGAGCAGGGGCTCGCGCTCAAGAGTCAGGCCGTGTTGTTCCGCGCCTCGCACCACTCCGGTCCGCTCGAAGTCGAACTGGCCCGCCGCAACATCCCGTACGTGAAATTCGGCGGCCTGAAATTCCTCGAAGCCGCGCACATCAAGGACGTGCTGGCGTTCCTGCGCTGGGCCGAGAATCCGCGCGACCGCGTCGCCGGCTTCCGCGTCATCCAGTTGCTTCCGGGCGCTGGCCCGGCGACGGCGGCGAAAGTGCTGGAGCGCATCGGCGATCGGGCCGACGTCATCGAGACGCTGGCCGATTTCAAGCCGCCGCGCGGCGGCGGCCGAGCATTGGCCGGCCTTTATCGAAACGATCGGTCTGGTCCGCGGCCGGGCGGCGGGCTGGCCGGCCGAGCTCGATCTCGCGCGGCGCTGGTATGAGCCGCACCTGGAGCGGATCCATGACGATGCGCTGCTGCGCCAGCCGGACCTGCTGCAGCTTGTGCAGATCGCTTCAACCTATCCAAGCCGCGAGCGGTTCCTGACCGAGCTGACGCTCGATCCGCCGGACGCCACCAGCGATCGCGCCGCCGATCCGCTTCTCGACGAGGACTATCTGATCCTCTCGACCATCCACTCGGCGAAAGGACAGGAGTGGAAGTCGGTCCATATCCTCAACGCGGTCGACGGGTGCCTGCCGTCCGATCTCGCGACCGGAAGCAGCGCCGAAATCGAGGAGGAGCGGCGGCTTCTCTACGTCGCTATGACGCGTGCAAGGGACCATCTGCACGTGGTCGTGCCGCAACGGTTTTTCGCGCATGGGCAGCGCGCCAACGGCGACCGTCACATGTACGCGTCGCGAACGCGGTTTATTCCGACGTCCTTGCTCGACCGGTTCGAATGTTGCGCGTGGCCGCCGCCCGCCGCGGCGCCGGCGGCGAACAAAACCCCGCGTGCCGCCATCGACCTCCGCGAGCGCGTTCGCCGGAGCTGGAAATAGCCCGCGCCAGGGATCGCAGCGAAGTCACAGCCGCGCGAAGCGCAGCCGCAGCGCGTTGCCGATCACGGAGACCGAACTCAGGCTCATCGCCGCGGCTGCGACGATCGGGCTGAGCAGCAGGCCGAACACCGGGTACAGCACGCCGGCCGCCAGCGGAATGCCGAGCACGTTGTAGACGAAGGCGAGCGCCAGGTTCTGGCGGATGTTGCGCATGGTGGCGCGGCTTAGCGCGCGAGCGCGCGCTATGCCGGCGAGATCGCCCTTTACCAGCGTCACGCCGGCGCTCTGCATGGCGACGTCCGTACCCGTACCCATCGCTACGCCGACGTCGGCTTCGGCCAGCGCAGGCGCGTCGTTGACGCCGTCGCCGGCCATCGCGACGGCGCGGCCTTCGGCTCGCAGGCGCCGGACGACGGCGTTCTTCTGCTCGGGAAGAACTTCGGCTTCGATGTCGGCGATACCGAGCTTGTCCGCGACGGCCTTGGCCGTGATGCGATTGTCGCCGGTCAGCATGACGATCCGTATCCCGTCAGCCCGGAGGCTTTCGAGCGCGGCCGGTGTGGTCGCCTTGACCGGATCGGCGACGGCGATAAGGCCGGCAGGCCGTCCATCGACGGCCATGTACATGACGGTCGCGCCTTCGCGGCGCAGTTGATCCGCCCGCGATTCCAGATCGGCGCCGGCGACACCGATATCCTTGAGAAGCCCGGCATTGCCGATCGCGACCTGGCGGCCGCCGATCCTGCCGGTGACGCCCTTGCCGGTGACGGAGGCGAAATCGGCAACGTCCCCCAGCGCCAGTCCGCGCTGTTTGGCGGAGGCGACGATCGCGGCGGCGAGCGGATGTTCGCTCGAGCGTTCGAGACCGGCGCCCAATGACAGCACCGTGGCTTCGTCAAATCCCTCGGCGGGCGCAACCGCGACGACGCGGGGTTTGCCTTCGGTCAGCGTTCCGGTCTTGTCGACGACGAGCGTGTCGATCTTTTCGAAGCGCTCCAGCGCCTCGGCATTCTTGATCAGGACGCCCGCGGTCGCACCCTTGCCCACGCCGACCATGATCGACATCGGTGTCGCTAGTCCAAGCGCGCAGGGGCAGGCGATGATGACGACGGACACGGCGGCCACCAGCGCGTAAGCGAAAGCGGGCGGTGGTCCAAAGATCATCCAGGCGATGAACGCGACGACCGCGACGAGGATCACGACCGGCACGAACCAGCCGGAGACGGTATCGGCAAGCCGCTGGATCGGCGCGCGGCTGCGCTGCGCCTCGGCGACCATGTGAACGATGCGGGCGAGCATCGTATCGGAGCCGACCTTCTCGGCGCGCATGACGAGGCTGCCGGTGCCGTTGATCGTACCGCCGATCACCTTGGCGTCCGGTTCCTTCTCGATCGGCATCAATTCGCCGGTGACCATCGACTCATCGACCGCGCTGCGGCCCTCGACGACAATGCCGTCCACCGGCACGCTGTCGCCCGGGCGCACCCGCAGGCGATCGCCGATATGCACCTGTTCGAGCGGCACCTCCTCGTCGTTGCCGTCGTCGCGAACGCGGCGTGCGGTCTTCGGCGCGAGGTTCAGGAGCGCGCGGATGGCGCTCCCGGTCTGCTCGCGCGCGCGCAATTCCAGTACCTGGCCGAGCAGAACAAGGACGGTGATGACGGCGGCGGCTTCGTAATAAACGGCGACCACACCGTCCTGCCGCAAGCTCTCCGGGAAAAGCCCCGGCGCGAAGGTGGCGGCGAGGCTGTAGAGATAGGCGGCGCCGGTTCCCAGCGCGATCAGGCTGAACATGTTCAGCGACCGGTTGCGCACCGACGCCCAGCCGCGCACGAAGAACGGCCAGCCGGCCCACAGCACGACCGGCGTGGCGAGCAAAAACTGAATCCAGATCGAGACTTGCGGTGGGACATAGTGGTGAAGGTTCAGGCCCGGGAAATGTCCGCCCATTTCCAGGATTACGATCGGGATCGCCAGCACCGCGCCGATCCAGAAGCGCCGCGTCATGTCGATCAGTTCGGCGCTCGGGCCGCTCTCGACGCTCACGCCGACGGGCTCCAGCGCCATGCCGCAGATCGGGCAGGAGCCCGGTCCGACCTGACGGATTTCCGGATGCATCGGGCAGGTGTAGATCGTGCCCTCCGGCACGGGCGGCGCCGGCTTGGCGGTTTGCTGGCCGAGATACCGCTCGGGATCGGCGGCGAACTTGCCGAGACAGCCGGCCGAGCAGAAGACATACTCTTGGCCGCCGTGCGCGTGGCGATGCTTTGATTTCGCCGGGTCGACCTTCATGCCGCAGACCGGATCGGTCGCCGTCTTCGTCTCGCCGTGCGGATGAGCCGTATCGCCGTGCGCATGCGCCGAATGGTCCACGGTCATTTCCTCTTGAAGCGGATACCCCGTAGGGGTATATAGCCGCCATGCAGGCGAATGCCAAGGCGTCGGTTCTCAAGCGGCTCAAACGGATCGAGGGCCAGGTGCGCGGGCTCGCGCGCATGGTCGAGGACGACCGCTATTGCATCGACATCGTCACGCAGCTTTCGGCGGCGCGCGCCGCGTTGCGCCGCGCCGAGGAGGAAATCCTCGCCGATCATGTCGCGCATTGCGTGGAGCACGCGATTTCTTCCGGCAACAAGGGCGAGCAGCGCCGCAAGGTCTCCGAACTGATCGACGTTCTGTCCCGGAGCGACAGGTAAGGGCAGGGCCGCGCTCAGCCCAGCCTTTTTCGCGCGAGGGCCGCGCCTTGCGCCAGCGCCTCGAGCTTTTTGATCGCGACATTTCGGTGCATCGGCGCCATGCCGCAATTGGTGCAGGCGACGATCTTGTCCCTATGAACGTATTTCAGCGCCTCGGCGATGACGCCGGCGATCTGTTCGGGCGTCTCGATTACGTCGGTGGCGACGTCGATGACGCCGACCAGCACATCCTTGCCTTCCAGCAACTTGAGCACGCTCATCGGCACGTGGGAATTGATGCATTCGAGCGAGACCTGGTCGATGCGGCTTTTCGCCAACGCCGGAAAGAATTTTTCGTATTGCCGCCACTCGGTGCCGAGCGTCGCCTTCCACTCGATGTTGGCGGGAATGCCGTAGCCGTAACAAATGTGCACGGCGGTCGTCGCGGCGACGCCCTCGATGGCGCGGTGGAGCGCTTCGATCCCCCAGTCGGCGGCTTCGTCCATGTAGACGTTGAAGGCCGGCTCGTCGAACTGGATCACATCCACGCCGTCGGCCGCGAGCCCGCGCACTTCCTCGTTGAGCAAGCCAGCGAACGCCATCGCCATCTTCGTGCGGTCGCCGTAATGGGCGTCGGCGATGGTGTCGACGATGGTCATCGGGCCCGGCAAGGTGAACTTGAGTTTGTGTTTTGTATGGGCGCGCGCGAGCCGCGCTTCGCGAGCGTGGACGCGCGAGCGCAACCGCAATTCCCCGACCACGGTCGGGCACATTGCCTTGTAGCGGTTGTTGCGGATTCCCATCTCGACGCGACGGTCGAAGTCGATGCCCTCGACCGTTTCGAGAAAACCGTGCACGAAATGCTGACGGGCCTGCTCGCCGTCGCAGACGATGTCGATGCCGGCATCTTCCTGAAGCTTTAACGCCAGTAGCGTTGCGTCGTCCTTGGCGTCGGCGAGTTCGCTGCCTTCAAGACGCCAGGGCGCCCACAGCCGGTTTGGCGCGGCGAGCCAGGCCGGCTTCGGCAGGCTGCCGGCGATGGTGGTCGGAAATATCACATTGCTGCTAGTGTTGGGTGACATCGCGGCCCCGCCGAGCGTATGTCTTGAAGACCAAAAGCCGCCGATTATCGGCAATCTTGCCGGCACTAGGCAATCGGCCCGGGAGGCGTTCTTGGCGAATTCGGAGCTGGCGCCAAAACTTGAATTTATCTTTGCCGGCCATGTGACGGTCGACAAGCCGCTCGACCTCGGCGATGTCGGGAAGGGCGGCCGGCGCGTCGTTCCGATTAGCGGCGGCGAGTTTTCCGGGCCGCACATTCGCGCCACGGTGCTGCCGGGCGGCGCGGACTGGCAGGTGTTGCGGCACGACGGGGTTCTCGAGCTGGAAGCGCGCTATACGCTGCGCTGCGACGACGGCGCGCTGATTTATGTCCGCAATCTCGCGCTTCGGCACGGCCCGCCGGAAGTCATCGCCGCGCTTGCCGCCGGACAATCGGTCGATCCCGCGCGCTATTACTTTCGCGGCGCGACGTTCTTCGAAACCGGCGCCGCCCAATATGCCTGGATGACAAGAGACATCATCGTTTGCAGCGGTGAGCGCGCGCCGGCGGTCGTGAAGCTCAAGTTCTATCGGATGCCGTGATGGGCGTGAACAAATCCGCCGCGCCTGGCTTGAGCACCACATAACAGCGGCGCCACGGCTGATCGTCGATCAATCGCCATTTGTGCCCGGAGCCGGCGGTATCGGTCGCCACCAATACGTCACCCGGGCGGATGATGCATTTCTCGCCGTCGCGCGTGGTGAATTCGAGCGTGCCGGCAAGCGTGATGACATATTGCCGTTCCGGCGCCTCGTGCCAGTCGAACGCAGAATGCGGCGGCAATTCCTTGAAGTGCACGGCGACGGCATCGGTGCGCTCATCGAGTTCCAGCGTGCCCGCAATCAGATGCGAGGCGTTGTCCGGGCCGGTGAAGAGCTTGAATGCGATCATGGCCGGACCGTTCACGAAGACGCTTCGGTGCCAGGCCAGTTCGCCTGCAGCCGGGCGAATTCGCCGCTAGCGCGCAGCTCGTCGATTGCCGCATCAACCGCGTCGCACAGATCGGCGCGGTCGGGCGCAAACGCAATCCCGAGATGTTCGTTCGTCGGCTCCTGCATGACCACCGCCAGGTCCGGCCTGTCCTTCGTCAGCCAAGAGATCACCGGAAACAATTTGATGATCAGGCCGATGTGTCCCGCTTCGAGATCGTCGAGCGCCGTCGCGATCCCGTGATAGGGATAGTAGCGTATGCCGGCGATTTCGCCCTGCGCCAGGAATTTCCGCGCCACGATATCGGATGTGTTGCCCGACTGGATTCCCGCGGTCAGGCCGCGCAGGTCGGCCGCGGACGCGACGTTCGGCGTCAGTCGCCTGTTGACCGCGACGCCCTGATTGAACGTCAGGTAAGGCCGCGAAAATTTCACGGTCGCGGCCCGTTGCGGCGTAATCGTCGTGCCCGAGATCACGGCGTCGCAGGTGCCGCGTATCAGACCGTCGAAAATGTCGTTGAAATTGTCGCCCTCGTAAGCGACGGCGTGCAGCTCCAGCCGCAGCAGGCGGCACACCGCGCGCATCAACTCGATGTCGAACCCGGTCGCGACGCCGTTTCGCATCAGGTCGAACGGTGGGTCGGGATAGGCCGACTGTACGACCAGTGTTCCGGGACTGATGGTGCGGAGCATTTAAGTGACCTGACGATGCCGGAGCGCGGCATCGTAGGTGCTAAATCCGGCGCTCGCTAGTCGCGCTCCAGCAAGGCCTTCAATGCCACCGCGTTGTTGTGATCCTGGTCGCGCGCGGCGTAAAGCAACGTGACCGGTTCGTGCCGTATGCGCTGACGCAGGCTTTCGGCCGCGGTCTTTGCCGGTTCCTTCTCCAGTTCTTTGCGGTAGGCCGTCACGAAGGCATCCCATTTGTCCGGATGTCCGTGGAAGCGTTTGCGCAGCGCGTCGCTTGGTGCGACATCCTTGAGCCAGAGATCGACATGCGCTTTCTCCTTGGTGAGGCCGCGCGGCCAAAGCCGATCGACCAACACCCGAAAGCCGTCGGCGTCGCCGGCCGCCTCGTAGACGCGCTTTATTTGCAGGCGCGCGTGCTTCGTCACGGCGGATTTCGCCGGGCTCATTTGGCGGCTGCCGGCGGCCGGCTCTCGCCGGCGCCGTTGAATATCATCAAGGTCGAGGTGCCGTGGGCGAGGATGCGGCCGCTGGTGTCGAGAATGCTCGCCTCCGCAGTCACGATCTGGCGGCCGCGGCTGACGACGCGACCTTCTGCGCGCACGCGGCCGGTGTCGTGCCGGATGGGACGCGTGAGATTGGCTTTTGTTTCGACCGTCGCGTAACCGACCCCGGCCGGCAGGGTCGAGTGCGCCGCGCAGCCGGTGGCGCTGTCGATCAGGGTCAGCGCCCAGCCGCCGTGGACGCCGCCCAGCGGATTGAGCAGATGCGCGCCGGTGTCGCCTTCGAAGACGCAGGTGCCGTCGCCGACCTCGGCCAGCCAGAACGACAGCGTTTGCGCGATCGGTGGCGCAGGAATCCTGCCGGCGATCATGGCCTCAAGCAATTGTCGGCCGGACATGCCGGCGACGTCGGCGGGTCTTGCGATCCCGAAACTGACTGCCGGCGGCATTGGCTATTTCCTTTGGGCTATTTCCTTGTAGATACAAATAATGTAGATACATACAACCATGGCAAAACAACCGCAAGTCCCCGGCAAAACGCTCGTGCGCGATGCGCAGGCCGCCGTCGCTGCGTGCGCCGGCTGGGCCAGCCGGCTGGCGGCGCGGCGAATTACGAATTTTCTCGAGGAGCACATGCAGGGCGGCGGGCTGAGCCTGAGCCAGTTCGGCTTGATGGCGCAGATCGCGCCGCGCCCGACGACACGCTCGGCGCGCTCGCGGAGCGCACCGGCCTCGATCAATCGACGCTGTCGCGAAATCTGCGCGGACTGGAAGCGGCGGGCCTGGTCGAAATCGCCATCACCGGCGAGGATTTGCGCCGCCGCGCGGTCTGGCTGACGGAAAAAGGCGCCCATGCGCTGGAAACGGCGCTGCCGGTCTGGCGGGACGCACACGCCGCGCTCGCCGAGCGGATCGATCCGCGTCTTGCGCTGCGGCTCGGGGCGGCATCCGAGCGCCTTGCCGGCAAGTAGCGGCAGGCAAGCTCTAGGGCATGTACTCGTAAGTGCCGGCGGTCTCGATGTCCGCTGTCGGGGATAATCGGACATCGCAGGGCGACGTCTGATGGGTCGAAAATGACCCATTTGAGACATCAATAAGCGCTGCTCGTTTTGTCTTGGCTGGACTATTGCTTCGGCCGCGCTGCAGCCCACTCAAGTGGCAAATCTAGTGCAGGGCACATCGCTTTTCCCCAACTGGTTAGGCTGTATTCCACCCGAGGCGGTACCTGAGGGTACACAGTTCGGTTGACGATCGCATTGCGTTCGAGTTCGCGCAATTGCTGGATCAACATTTTTTGTGAGGCGGCCGGTATCAACTTCTCCAATTCTGAAAATCTCAGCACACTGCGGGCGAAGAGATGGAAAATGATGACCATCTTCCATCGTCCTTCCAAGATTCGGAAGGCTTCCTCGACGCCACTTGCGGCCATGTACGGCGTTACGTCTTCGAGCTTACCTGTCGGTGAGTACCCCACTTTTTTGTGAGTTCTTGCCATTCCGGCAGTATATGTCCAATTGGTCCGTTGATCCACTTGTTGCGGAGGTCAACGATGATCACGCTGCCAGCACCAATCACAGGCTACTTTGCGGCGGCCAATTCCGGCGACGATGCGCGCGTCGCAAGCTATTTTGCCGATGACGCGGTTGTTCGCGACGAGCGGCGCACGATCCACGGACCAAACGAAGTGCAGATTTGGGCCGAAGAGACCCGTCGCAAGTATCGGTATCAGGCGGAGGTCGTTTCAGCGGAGGAATTTGCCGGTAAGATTGTTGTGACTGCGCATTTGACGGGCGACTTTCCAGGCAGCCCGATTGATCTCCGCTATCGATTTAAACTCGCAGGTTCAAAGATTGCGGCATTGGAAATTGGCTGATGGACAGCGGTCCTCAACTCCGTGGCAAACGCGCTCTGGTGACCGGTGGCACGAAGGGTATAGGTGATGCCGTTGCCTCGCGGCTGCGCGACCTTGGTGCCACTGTCCTCGTTACCGCTCGAACGATTCCGAACGACCTCGAAGCAGTGAGCCTGTTCGTTGCAGCCGACGTTGCAACGGCCGCAGGCTGTACCGTGGTCGCGAACGCCGTTATGAAGCAACTTCGCGGCATCAATATCATCGTGCATGTCGTGGGTGGGTCTTCGGCTCCCGCCGGCGGCTTCGCCGTATTGAGCGAAGAGGAATGGCAGCATGCGCTTGACCTCAATCTGTTCCCGGCTGTGCGACTCGATCGCGCTCTTTTGCCGACCATGCTCAAGCAAGGGTCGGGCGTGATCATTCATGTGACATCGATCCAAGGGCGCCTCCCGCTATCAGAATCGACGATTGCATACGCGGCAGCTAAGGCTGCGTTGTCGAACTACAGCAAAGGTCTATCGAAGGAAGTGAGCCCGAAGGGCGTCCGTGTCGTGCGGGTTTCGCCAGGATGGGTCGAGACTGAGGCCGCGGTGGGGTTGGTCAACGAATTAGCTCGCAACGCGGGCTCCGACTATGAGGGCGCTCGCAGTAATCTGATGGCTTCACTTGGTGGCATCCCGATCGGACGCCCGGCGAAACCGATGGAGGTCGCCGATCTCATCGCATTCCTTGTTTCACCGCAAGCAAGCTCCATCACGGGATCGGAATACGTGATCGACGGTGGCACAATTCCTACGACGTGAAGCTGCACGTCTGTTCCTGGCACAAAACAGACATGCCGTGGTCGCCCGGCGATGTCCGTTTCGGGGGTAAAGCCGACATCGCGGGTTTACTAAGTACAAGCTCTAGCTCTGCTCCGCCGGTATTACGATCTGCGTTTAAATCACCAGCGCGCAGAGCCTGCCGTCGTTGCGCGTGATCCGGGTCTGCCAGACCATGGTGGTGCGGCCGCGATGGAGCGGCGTGCATTCCGCGCGTGCGGTTTCGCCGACTGGAATGGCGGCGAAGAAATTGGTCTTGCTTTCGATGGTGGCGGTGCGGGCGCCCTTCGGCAGGTTCGCTACCGTGGCGACGCCGCCGAGATTGTCGGCGAGCGCCATGATTGCGCCGCCGTGAAGGATGTCGGGGATCGTCGCCAGCTCGTGTCGCACGACGAGCTCGGCCTCGACGCGTTCGAGCGAGATGTGCGTGAGCTTGATGCCGAGAAAGTCGGCGAAGGGCATTCGCATGTCGGCGGTGCTGCTCATGGCGGCCTTTCGTGGGAATTCCCCGCGGCGCGCCACCCCGGAAGGCTGGCCCGCGCGTTCACGGATCGTATGTTCTACGCCGCGGCCGTCAGGAATTTAAAATCCGCGCAGTCGGTCAAGGCCGGGGGAGGCCGGTTGGCATCGATCAGGCCGGAATGCTTCATCGCCGCGACGGTCGTCGCAAATGCCGCCGGAGCGACAGCGAGATCCGCCGGTATCGCTTTTTTGCGGACGAGGTCCTTTAGCGCCCGGCGGACGTGATCGGGGTTCGTCCGCATCGCTTCGGCAACGACTGCCGCGGCGCCCTCGGGATCCTCGTACATCGCCGCGGCTCCGCGGCGGAACGCCCGCAGCAAACCGGTCAGGGTGTCCTTGTGCGCGTCGGCCCAGTCCCGCCGCGTGCAGATCGCGCAAAAAAGAAAATCCGGGACGTAGTCGTCCACGTCGCCGAGGTTCGGAAAACCTGCCTCCTCCGCGATGTAGTTGAACGGCACCAGTTGGATGGCCGCATCGAGCGTGCCCGCCTTGAGCGCTTCCCAGCGTTGCGGATGGGCGCCGGCCAGGACGAACTGAAAGTCCTTCGGCTGATGCAGGTCGTGCGCGGCCATCATCTGCTCCATCAGATGACACGTGCCCTCCGTCAGCGACGAGGTGCCCAGCCGCGCGTCGCGGAGATCGGCGAGCGAGTGGTAGCGGCGCTGCGCGATCATCGAAAGCGGGGGTTTGTTGACGAAGCCGGCGCAGAGTCTCAGGTCGCCGCCCTTCACGGCATCGAGAATGGAACCTTCCGGCGATCCGACCGTCACCGGCACAACGCCGTCGCGCAATGCTTCGGTGACGCCGTTGGTCGTCCCGAAGCTGCGAAACGTGACGCGAAGTCCTTCTTCGGCGAGGAAGCCGCGGTGTTCGGCGATCAGGATCGGCGCATAGAGAAGAGACGGCACGACGACGCCGATTTCAATTTCTGTCAGTGTGGGATTTTCGGCAGCCATCTCAACCTCCGGCATGCGACGGGCCAAGAACCAAGAATATCAGTCTACGCAAAAGTACGGCGCGTGGCCTCGGAAATCGAGAACTCGTCCGGCCCAGGTGTCATTATGTGCCGTCAAGCGCCATCGGCGCCATCAAGGAACTCTGTTTTCTCAATCGTCACGCCGGGATCATCATTGCCGGGCTTGACCCGGCAATCCATGCGGCCGCGATCTCCCGACGAGAGGAATGTTCCGACCGCGACCAAGGAAACCGAACTACCGTGGCTCCCGCCTCGAAACAGCCGGCCGCACTTGCCAAGTTGACACGCTGTTTTCCACAAATTACAAACTTTGGAAACTTGGAAAATCATAGGGTGAGGAAATCCGGACCGTCCCGCCAAAGGCGGGAGATTGCTTCACTCACGCGACGACATGCCAATTCCGCAAAACACGTGCGCCGCCGCATGGGCTGGTGGCGGCTGCCGACCGTCGGCAGCCTGATTGGTCGGAAGCAGATCGCTCGAAAGCAGATCGATGGTGAAATCGTCTGGTGCGAAAGGACAGTGACATGGGCTCGCGTGCAGTGGAACATCACAGCGCTCAACTCAACGGCATCAAACAGCACTATGTGAAGGCCGGCAGCGGCCCCGCTGTCATGCTGCTGCACGGTTGGCCACAGACCTGGTACGAGTGGCGCCACGTCATCGAACGCCTCGCCGACAGCTTCACCGTCGTGGCTCCGGACCTGCGCGGCTTCGGCTACTCGTCCAAGCCCGCATCCGGCTATGACGCCGCCACCTTCGCCGCCGACCTCGCGGCGCTGACCGCGCATCTCGGGCTCAAGGACGTGACCGTGATCGGACACGATTGGGGCGCGGTGTTCGGCTACGTCTACGCAGCATCGTCGCCGAACGATGTCGCGGCGTTGGGAATCGTCGAGATGGCCTTGCCGGGCGTCGGGATCATGGAGCAGGCGATGTCGCCGGTGGCCGGTGGAAATTTCCTTTGGCACATGGGCTTCCAGTCCGTTCCGGACCTGCCCGAACTGCTGATCGCAGGCAAGGAGCGGCCCTATCTGCAATGGTTCTTCGAGCACTTCGCTTACGATCCGTCCGCCATCACCGCCGCCGATCTCGACGAGTATGTCGCGGCGATGACGCAGGTGGGCGCGCTCCGTGCCGGGCTTGCGGTCTATCAGGATTTTTTTGCATCAGCGCAGCAGGTGACCGCCCATGCGAAAACCCCGCTGACGATCCCGGTTCAGGCTTTCGGCGGAGCTGCCTGTCTTGGGCCGCTGACCTTGACCTCGGTCAAGGCTGTGGCGCCGCGTGCAGAAGGCGGCGTCATCGAGCGATGCGGCCACTGGGCGGCGGAGGAGCGGCCGGACTTCGTCGAGGGCATGGTCCGTGCGCTGACCAAACAAGCCAGGACCGGCTCGTAAGCGTCGCGGACTATTCCATTCGAATGCGATCCGTTTCGTACCTGAAATCGCGCCCGCCAAAGAGGACAACAAATCGTGCCAGCCGGCGAGACGACGCCCGAGAGCAAATCGCGATCGCATACCCGCCACCACACCATGTGGATGGGGAATGTGCGAAACCTGCCCTTCGAGGATCAGATTCGCGCGACGGCCGCGGTTGGCCTTGATGAAATCAGCATGACGCCGCTTGATTTCGAGCGCAACGTTGCGCGCGGCCTCTCCGCACGCGACATGCGGAGGATCGCAGCCGACAACGGCGTGAGCCTGCCGATACTGGACCCGCTCGCGAGCTGGGCGCCGAACTGGCAATCGGGCATTTCAGACGCCGCGTGGATGGAGTTTCTCGGCTACGCGCCCGACGACTTCTTCCGCATCGCCGGCGAACTGGAAGCCACGGTCATGACCGTGATCGGCACGTTCAACGTCGGACAGGCGCCGATCGCGCAGGTGACCGAGAATTTCGGCGCTATCGCGGACAAGGCGGCCACGCATGGCCTCTTCTGCGTCCTCGAATTCATCCCGCTCTGGGGCGTCAACGATCTGGCGACCGCCTGGCAAATCGTCCGGACCGTCAACCGTCCCAATGTCGGCCTTGCATTCGACTTCTGGCACTACATTCGCGGTGGGGTGGATGACGCCCTGCTGCGATCCATTCCGGGAGAGAAGATTTCATACGTGCAGGTCACGGACGCGGAAGCGACGCTGCCCGCCGGCCGAACACTGTTTGATGATTGTCTGTTTCACCGGCTGCAGCCGGGCGAGGGCGCACTGCCGGTAAACCACATGCTCGAAATGCTGAAAGAGATCGGCGGGCTGCAGAGGATCGGACCGGAAGTGTTCTCGGCGAAGTTGGACAAGATGTCGGCCGACGGCATTGCCGACGCGCTGCGTGCACCCTATTGGCGGGCACTCGAGACAGCAGGCATCAAACCATAAGATGGGCAGGGTACCCGCGGGTCCAACGTCCAATCCCGGAGTTGATGTTTGCGCGGCAAGGTGTGACTCGGCCGCGACACGCTACGGAGAACGTGCGGTGATGAGAACAGCCGCCGAGCGTTCTTGATTTCGAGGATCGCGCGACCTAGTTTTTCATCGGACGTGCAAAAGCCACTGCTCGGTTGGTAGTCCGAGGCGCATTGCGTTCGTAAAGATTCATCCTCGAAAGGCGGCGTCGTTTGCGCCGCCTTTCGATTCCGTGCGTGTTGTGCAGGTTCGGGTCAGCCGCGGCCATCCGGCACCTGCGATCCGGCTGGCTTGGCGCACGAATTTCACTAGCATGGGTGAGCGACTTTGCACGCCGCGCCGTCTTGGAGCCGCCATGTGGTCACGCCTGTTCGCTCTTGCTTTGCTTCTGCTGCCCGTCACGGCGCTAGCCGACGTCAAGGAGAAAGTCGCGGCGCTTGCTCCAACGGGCCTGGTGTTCGTGGTGGACGCCAAGGGCAACGAGCTGGTGGTCCAGAACGTCGATGAGCCCTTTATTCCGGCCTCGGTGACCAAGATCGTCACGTC
The DNA here is from genome assembly GCA_963850245.1 of uncultured Alphaproteobacteria bacterium. Taxonomy (GTDB): domain Bacteria; phylum Pseudomonadota; class Alphaproteobacteria; order Rhizobiales; family Xanthobacteraceae; genus BOG-931. The sequence goes on from CAWKLA010000017.1 coordinate 380,810, forward strand.
GTGGCTGGCGCTGGAGGTGCTGGGTGCCGACTACCGCTTCGAGACCCGCTTCTATCTCGACGACAAGCGCGTTCTCTACGTGCGCGGGGGCGGCGATCCTTTCCTGATTTCGGAGGAGCTGGCGCTGCTCGCGACCAATCTGGTCGCGGCGATCGGCAAGAAGCCGATCACCGGCATCGTGCTCGACGCGAGCTACTACCCTTCCGACCTGCGCATCCCGGGCATCGAGAACACCGGCGAAGCCTTCAATGCGCTGAACTCGGCGCTGGCGGTGAATTTCAACACCATCTCGGCTGTGCGCAACGGCGACAAGGTGCGCCCCGCCGAGAAGCAGACACCGCTCACGCCGCTGGCGATTTCCCAGTTTCTGGCGCGAGGCCCGCAGGGAAGTGGCCGCATCAGTCTGAGCGACGACCCCGCCGTCAGCTTGCAATATGCCGGCGAGCTGATTGCTGCGTTCATCCAGCGGGCGGGCGGCAGCGTAAAAGGCAAGATCACGACCGGAACAGTGCCCGAAGGACTAAAGCCGGTTTACGTGCATCGGCAGTCGCGACCTCTCTCGAAGATCCTCGCCGAGCTGCTGCGCGCCTCCAACAACTACACCGCCAACCAGATCTTCCTGGAGATCGGCGGCCACCGCCTGGGCGGGCCGGTCAGCCTCGAAAAGTCGCTACAGGTCTCAAACGAAATTCTCGCCGCGCACGGTCTCGCCGACGCCATCCATCTCGAGGAGGGCTCCGGCATCAGCCGCGACAACCGCTTCACCGCCCGCGGCCTCGCCAAAGTGCTGGAACTCTTCGCGCCCCACGCCGACTTGCTCCACGGCCACGACGGCGGGAGGAACAAAACCGGCAGTATCGAGGGGGTCCGTACGCTCGCTGGCTATGCCAATACCACGAGCCACGGGCAGGTGCGTTTCGTGATCGCGCTCACCGGCAACGACGAAGAGACGCGCTACCGGGTCCTCAAGGCCATCGAGGCCGGGCTGTAAGGCCGCGTCGCGCCACCACGAGCCCATTGTGAACGCGTCCTCAAAGGTTCAAACTGTTCGCAAGCGGCGCGATGAACAAGCCGCAAAATTTGGGAGGAGCGCATGGGTGTGGCTGCCGGATTTGGGCATGGCGGCCGCGTCGGTTCTTCACCGGCGACCGACCTGCGCGGCTTCGATCCGCGCGAGACGCATTGTGCGCGCAATCGCCGCGGCTGGAGCCTGCATGCGTCCAGCGCCGCGCTGGGCTGGCGCAACCTGTTCGTCTCATCGCAGACAGAAATTCCGGAAGAGGCCGATTACGGCAGCGCGCGCCACCATCTTCTGGTCGTGCATCGTACCGGGCCGGCGAGCGTAAGTCTCAGGATGGGTGGCCGCAGCACCGTCAAACAAGTCGCCGCTGGCGCTTCGACTTTTTGCCCGGGCGGCGAGGGCTTCACGGTCCGGATTTTTGACACCGTGGACAGCGCGCACATTTATCTGCGTCACGAGTTGATCGAACGCGTCATCGACGAACGTGCCGTCGCCACCGCGGCGCCGCAGATGCAGCCGTTCTTCGGCGTTCAGGATCCGCTGGTCGAGCACCTTGTGTTCGCCTGCGTAGCCGGGCTCGATAATCCTTCCAACTCCGCCTCATTCTACGTCGACCATCTTGCGTGGGCGACGGCGGCGCATCTGGTCGAAACCCACGGCCGTGGTCCTGGTGGTGCCCTCCGCCGGGCGTTACCCCGGCCTGACAACCGGCAGTTAAGGCGCGCGGAAGAATATATGATCGAGCATATGGACGGCGACCTCGCGCGTCGAGGATTTGGCCGCGGCCGCAGGCTTAAGTCCGGTTTATTTTGCCCGGCAGTTCAAGCTTCGCACCGGCTCGTCGCCCCACCGCTACCTCCGTTCTCTCAGGGTCGAGCGGGCAAAAGAATTTTTGCGTAGCGATTGCCGGTCGATCGCGGAGATCGCGCTTGCTTGCGGCTTCTGTCATCAGGAGCACATGACGAGGGTGTTTCGGGCCGAATGCGGGACCACGCCGGCCGCATTCCGGCGCGGCCGCGACTGATTGTTACTCCGAACTATCGGTGCGTCGGATACGCGCCTTTGGAATCACCCGTTTCATGCAGAAGAATCTTCTGTTTCGTGCAGGATTCTTCCGAGCCAGGCGATCTAATTTCCTCCACCCGCCGCCCATACGGGCGCGGTGTCGCTTTGAGCAACGTCAGCTCAATCGGAGGATGACATGCCCGCGAAGTCCGGGGACAGAAAGATACTTCTTGTTGGAAGCGTGCCGCTGGCAAACGCCAAGGAAGTATTCAACGAGGCCGCAGGCCGGTTGGGCGAGCTTATTCCGCGCATCCCGGATGGCGAAACCGGTGTTCGCACAATGTGGATCCTCTGCCAGAAGGATGTGATGGCAAAGGCCAAAAATCTGAAAATGCACCACCAATTCGATATCGCGCCGGGTCTCGCCCAGACCGTCTATCAGGTCGCGGACCCCGCGAAGCCGGTAGAGTTTCCCTCCTTGAATTACGCAGCTGCCGCCAAGGACTCATATCGGCAATTCGTCGAGTTAAAGAAGGCAGGAAAGATTGCCGCCGGCACCAAGTTTCAGGTTTCGCTGCCGACCGCGGTTGCGGTACTGTCCGGATTTATCACGCCGGAATCACAGGCGCTGGTTGAAAAGCCTTATGTCGACGCACTGAAAAAGGAGCTCGATGAAATCGGGCGATCGATCCCGCATCAAGACCTGGCGATACAATGGGACGTCTGCCATGAGATTCTGTTCCTGGCAGGCTGGAAACTCGAAACCTTTGTCGATCGGTCGAAGGAGGGGTTACTCCGGAGGATCGTCGATCTCGGCAACGCGGTGCCTTCCGACATCGATCTCGGATTTCATCTTTGCTACGGCGATCCGGGGCACAAGCATCTGGTAGAGCCCACCGATCTTGACCTCTCGGTCGAGTTGGCGAATGCCATCGTCGAGCGCAGCAGTCGTCCGGTGCAGTGGATACACATGCCGGTGCCGCGGGGGCGAAAGGACGACGCTTATTTTGCACCGCTGAAGAAGCTGCAACTGCCGCCCACGACGGAACTTTATCTCGGGTTGGTTCATCTCACTGACGGCATCACCGGCGCGCGTGCGCGCGTCGAGACGGCGAAACGGTATCGGCCGGAATTCGGCGTCGCGTGTGAATGCGGCTTTGGTCGTCGCAATCCCGAGACCGTGCTACCGCTACTTGATCTCCATCGCGAGGTTGCCGCGCTCTGAAAATCCTACCGGGCGTATTGAAGACGCTCGATCGAAGAGGGGAACATGCTGGAACTTTATCACAACGACATGTCGACGTGCGCCCAGAAGGTCAGGGCAACGCTCGCCGAGAAGGAACTGGCCTGGGACGGTCACGAACTCAATCTGCGGACCGGCGAGCAGCACAAACCGCAATTCTTGAAGCTCAATCCACGCGGCGTCGTGCCCGTGCTCGTGCACGACGGCAGCGTCATCAATGAATCCAACATCATCATGGAGTATCTGGAAGACGCGTTTCCGGATACCAAGCGTTTGATGCCGAAGTCGGCCATTGGAAGAGCCGTGGTCCGAAATCTGCTGCAGCGCCTCGATACCGCGCTGCATCTGAACATCGCGACGATCAGCGTGGGCGTCGCGTTTCGCGACCAGCTCCTCGCCGTTCATAAGAGCGATCAGGCGCTCGAGTTCGTATTATTCAGCGGTGCCCGATCCGCGCCTTCAGGCCGTGTATCGCGACGTTGTACCCTCCGGCGCGGCGTCGCAATCGTTCCTGCTGGCGCTCGACGGCTGGAAGCGGCAGCTTGCCGATATGAACAAGGCGCTGGCGTCGGGCGACTGGCTCGTCGGTAACGAGTTGACGCTCGCCGACCTTGGCTATCTGCCCTACATGTGCCGGTTTGAGCATTTGCACATGACGGAAATCTGGTCGCGCTATCCGGCGGTGGCGTCCTGGTTCGATCGTTGCAAAGAGACCGCGGCCTATCGCAAGGGCATCGAGGCCTGGCTCAATCCCAAATATCTCGAACTCATGAAAGAGCGCGGGGTGGCCACCAAGGCCGGCATCCGGGGGCTCTCAGAACCGCCGTCGCAAGCAAACATTGCCGCCTAGCCGGCGCGCACGCGATCGAAGCGAATTCCCGAAATCGGAGGTAAGAATGGTTCAGCTTCTGGACAGCGATATCAAGACGCGTGAGGTGCTCGACTGGAAAGGGGTGCATCTGATCCACTTTATGGGATCGTCGTGCTCGCAAAAGGTGCGGATCGTTCTCAATCTCAAGGGCATCGATTGGGAGTCGCATATCATCGATTTGTTGGCCAACGAGAATGTCGAGCCCTGGTTTTTGGGAATCAATCCGCGTGGATTGGCGCCGGTGCTCATCCATGACGGCGCGGTGCACATCGAGAGCAACGACATTATTCAATATCTCGAAAAGATATTCCCGGAACCTCGTCTCATACCCGCCGGCTACGAGAAGGAGGTCGCGGCTCTCCTCAAGCACGAAGACGACCTTCATCTCGATCTGCGCACGCTGAGCTTTCGTTTCGTGTTCAATCCGCCGGGGCCGCCGAAGACGCCCGAGCAGCTCAAGAAATATCGGGCAAATGGCAGCGGAACGGTTCGGGGTAAAAAAGATGCCGACCGGGATATCCAGCTTGAGTGGTGGGAGCGGGCCGCCAAGGAAGGCTATACGGACGAAAGGACGCGGGCCGCGGCGCAGAAGTTCCGCGCCGAATTCGATGCGCTGGACAAGACCCTGGCTCAACATCCTTATTTGCTCGGCCAGGACCTGAGCGTGCTGGACATTGCCTGGTTCATTTATGCGCACCGGCTTTCCCTTGCGGGTTATCCGTTTGCGCGGCTGCATCCGCGGGTCGATGCTTTCGTCCAAAAACTTCGCGCCCGGCCGGAATTCGGCAAGGAAGTGGCGATGCCGCCCCAGCTCGAGGCGCACCTCGCGGCCACCCGTAAGGAACAAGCGCAGGCCGGCAAGACCCTGGAGATGGTGGCGGGGTTATAGGCCGAGGCCAGCCCCCGCTCCTTATCAGGATTGCAAGCAAAGAGGCTCGATTTGAAATCATTAGGGTGATCGCCGGTAAACGACAAAACCGACAATGTCCTGCCTGGCGGTGGTGCCATTTCGTGGCTGAAATTATTGTGACTATGACGATGAAGCGCACGTCATAACATAATGAAGAGCCAGCACGCCGACTTTGCCGACGCGCCGAAACCGAGGCTCCTGCTCAACTGGGACGAAGAGTGGCGGCCGGAAGGCATATTCGACCTTATGCCGGATGCGATCGCCGCGGTGTCGAACAAAGGCGTTATCGCCCACGTCAACAGCCAGCTTTCGGCGATGTTTGGATACGCCAAGGAGGAACTCATCGGATCGCCGATCGAGATACTCCTGCCGGAGCGTGTCCGCGCTCGGCACGTGCATCACCGCGTCGATTACCACGCCGAGCCGCAAGTGCGGGCGATGAGCAAACGGCAAAACCTGTTCGGGCGGCGCAAGGACGGCAGCGAATTCCCCGTCGACATCATGCTCAGTCCGATCTGCTCGCTTGCCGACAAGCAGGTCATTGCGGTGATCAGGGACGTGAGCGCGGCGGAGGAGGCCAGAGAGAAGCTCAAGCAACTGGCCTATACCGATCAGCTCACCGGCCTGCCCAATCGCGCGGCGCTCTATCGCGATCTTGGCAAGCGTTTCGTCTCGGACGTTTCAACGCCGGGCGAGGCCGTCGCGGTGGCGCTGTTCGACCTCGACGGTTTTAAGGACATCAACGACACGATGGGTCATTCGGTCGGCGATAGTCTTTTGCAATCGATTACGCTGCGCTGGATGACAACCGTCTCGGAGGACGTGCCGCTTTACCGTCTCGGCGGCGACGAATTTGTCGTAGTGATCCCCGCCTCCGAGGGCCTGTTGCGGATCATCGCCACCGTGCACGAAATGATCAACCGGCTGGGCGAGCCGTTCGAGCTTTGCGGAAAGCCGGTCTCGATCGGCACCAGCGTCGGCATAGCGACCGGTCCGGATGCCGGCGCCGATATCGAAGAGCTGTTGGCCAGCGCGGATCTAGCGCTTTACCGTGCGAAGGCGATGGGGCGCGGCAACTATGCCGTATTCATGCCGGTCATGCGTGCCGACGCGCAGGCGCGCAGGGCCCTCATCACCGATATCGAGCAGGCCTATGCGGCCGGGGAACTGGAACTTTATTTCCAGCCCCAGGTCCGGTTCCCAGCAATCGAACTGTCGGGTGCGGAAGCCCTGCTGCGCTGGCGTCATCCGGACAGAGGCATCCTCCCGCCGTCAATATTCATCAAGGCGTTGGCCGACAGTCCGGTCGTCGCCGAGGTCGGTCGCTGGATCGTGCATGCCGCGTGCCGTCAGGCAAGCGCCTGGCGCAGCGCCGGCTGGCCGCAAATGACCGTCGCGGTGAATCTGTTTGAAGTCCAGATCAGAGACCCGAATTTGCCCCAGGAGATCGAGCGCGCGCTCTCGCAATTCAACCTCCCGCCGGATCTCCTCGAACTGGAGATTTCCGAGAATTTCGCACTCCAGGACAACGAAGCAATCATCCAGTCGTTGGCGCGGCTGCGGCGCCTGGGAGTGAAGCTCGCTCTGGACGATCTCGGAACCGGCAACGCCAGCCTGGACTACCTGACCAGAACTCCCTGTTTCGACCGTCAAGATCGATCAGAGCTTCGTGCGCTCGATGATCGAGGATGAGAAAAGCGCGGTGATGGTCCGCTCGCTGGTGGCGATGGCGCACGGTCTCGGATTGAAAGTCGTCGCCGAAGGCGTGGAGACGCCGGCGCAAGCCGAACTTCTGTCAGCCTGCAAATGCGATTACGCGCAAGGTTATCTGTTCGGCCGGCCGCTCCCGGTCCGGGAATTCGAAGAATTGCTCGCCCGCGGCGCTATTTTGGCCGCTGGAACGCTCAGACATTTGGCGTAGCGGGCCAAGATTACTTTCACCGGCCCGGGGGTCGAAAATGACCCAAAGCGGACATCTGGCACGGCTCCCTCCGTGCTTGAATTGATATCGTGGGCGTGGGATCGTGCCGCGGCATTTCACCGTAGAAAGCATAGGAAATAGAGACGGCGGAAAAGATCATTGTCGCGGCTTTCCTGGCTTCGTCGAGATCAGTTTGCGATGAAGATGTCCGCTAGGCGCCAGTCCAGTCAGAGCAGGAGATCGCGATGGCCAAACCTAGCATCGTTTTCGCACATGGCCTCTGGGCCGACGGCTCATGCTTTAGCAAGTTAATTCTAGCGCTGCAGGCCGAAGGTCACGAGGTGATCGCGTCGCAGCACGGCCTGGATTCACTGAAAGGCGATGTGGAGTGCGTCGCCCGTTGCTTTGGCCGCGTCAGTGGTCCCATCGTTCTTGTCGGCCACTCTTACGGCGGCACCCTGATTACGCACGCGGGCATGGACAATCGGGTCGCAGCGCTAGTCTACATTGCGGCGCTTGCACCTGATGCCGACGAAACATCGCAAAGCCTGCAGCAGAAGTTTCCCGTCACCGACGTGTTCTCCCATATTGAGATTGCCGAAGGGCGAATCTGGCTGAAGCGGGACGGCGTCGCTTATTTCGCGGGCGATTTGCCCGAAGCGGAGCAGAAGTTCATCTGGGCGACTCAGGCCGTTCCAGTGCCTGACCTGTTTACGCAAAAGGTCGAAGGCACGGCATGGAGGACCAAACCAAGCTGGTACATCGTCGGCAAGAATGACCGCACCGTCCATCCCGATCTGGAACGCTTTGTGGCAAAGCGCATGGGCGCGACAACGGTCGAGGTCGACAGCAGCCATGTGCCCATGTTGTCCCAGCCCGCCCTTGTCCTTGATGTGATCCGAAAGGCTGCAAGCGCGCTTCAGAAGGGCTAACCGCGGCCGCCGATCTCGGTCTTTCTTTCACGTTCAGGCTGGCGTGGTGCGATGTCCGCTTCTGGAACGTCCCAACCGCTTTAACCGCTCGCCGGTTTCGACGCTTTCGGAATTAGAGCAGACGTCCGGCCGGAGCGTTGAAAACAACGCTCCTGACCCATAGCGGACATTGCGCAGGATTGCGTTAAGACCAGAAAGCGCGCAGTTTAGGCCGTAAGCTACCGCTGTTACACGGCGGGGTTACGTCGATGTATGTCCACCCCATGTCCCGGCGCATCTTCAAGGTTATTTTGGTTAAGCCGTCACACTAGACGCCGACGGCTACGTAATCCAATGGTGGCGATCGCTTGTCCCATCGAACAGCCTTGCGAGCATCTACGGGCTTATGGCGGAGTGTGCCGCTGAGAGAGTGTTGGGGCCTGATGTCGATATCGAGATCGAAGCCTATGATGAGTGCAACACCGTCATCGACACCAGTGCGGTTGTTCGAAAAATTGCTAAAGCGGGCGCCGGATTCATCGGACTTGTGGGCGTGCAGTCTAACCAATTTCCCCGCGCGCTTGATCTCGCCCGCACGTTTCGAGCAGCCGGCCTTCCGGTTGTGATCGGCGGCTTCCACGTGAGCGGCTGTCTTTCGATGCTGCCCAAATTTCCCGACGATCTGAAAACCGCGCTCGACATGGGCGTCATACTTTTCGCCGGCGAGGGAGAGGGCCGTATCGGCGAGCTGCTTCGCGACATCAATGCTGGCCATCCGCAATCGATCTATAATTACCTCAACGACTTGCCGGAGATGGCGGCGGCAACGCTGCCGATCCTGCCTCGCTCGGCGGTGACCCGCATCGCCGGGCACTACAGCAGCTTCGATGCCGGCCGCGGCTGCCCGTTTCAATGCAGCTTCTGTACCATCATTAATGTACAGGGCCGCAAATCGCGCTACCGTACACCCGACGATGTTGAGGCGATCGTGCGCACGAACGCCGAGCAGGGCATCACGCGTTTCTTCGTCACGGACGACAATTTCGCCCGCAATAAGAACTGGGAGGTAATTCTAGATCGCCTGATAGAGCTCCGCGAGCGCCACGGCTTCAACATCCGGCTGCTGTTGCAGGTCGACACGCTCTGCCATCGGATTCCGTCTTTCATCGAAAAGGCTGCGCGCGCGGGTTGCACCGCCGTATTTATCGGGCTCGAGAACATCAATCCCGAATCGCTGATGGGGACCAAGAAGCGTCAGAACAAGATTTGGGAATACCGCGAGATGCTTCAGGCTTGGAAAAAGGCCAAGGTAATGACCTATGCAGGTTATATCCTCGGCTTTCCGACTGACACGGCCGAGTTGATCGCGCGCGACATTGAAATCATAAAGGAGGAATTGCCGATCGATATATTGGAATTCTTCTACCTGACTCCGCTGCCGGGATCCGAAGATCACAAGAAACTTCTCTTGCGTGAAGTTCCTATGGATCCGGACATGAACAAATACGATCTCGAACATGCCTGCACCGCCCACGCGCTAATGTCGCAGGAGGTCTGGGAGCGCGTTTATGCCGACGCTTGGCGACTTTATTATACCGACGAACACGTAGCAACGGTGATGCGTCGAGCGATCCTCGCTGGTATCAACCGAACGAAGCTTTTGGATTCACTCGTAATGTTTTCAGGCGCCGTACCGATCGAGGGCGTGCACCCGCTGCAGTTCGGATTTGTCCGCAGGAAGGTACGTACCCAGCGCCGTTACGGCATGCCGATTGTCAACCCAATCCTGTTCTACCCGTGGCGCGCCTGCGATGCCGTGCATGTTGCAAGTCAATGGGCGATGAAGGCGCTGCATTATCGCGGCATTCTCAAACGTGTGGTTTCAAACGAGGCCGGCCACTCATGGTTCGACAAAGCAATGCAGCCGAGCAGCGTCGAAGGCGGCGACCATTTGATCGATGTCTTTGCTGACAAAATTCCCAAGATACTACACGGTGCGCCCATTTACGGCGCAGCGCAGGCAGTGGATGCCGCCCGGACAGTCACGGCAAAGTGAATTTTCCATCAGATGGCTTTTCACGGGCGTTGTCGCTGGGGGATGCCCAGTTTTGCGCATGTCTGTTGTTGGCACATCGCCGCATTTCGCTGCGCGTGCCAACTCGGCCGCTTTTGGGGTTTAAGCGGACATTGGGCCGGATTTCATGAGTGCATGACCTAATACACCACGACGCTGCGGATGCTTTCGCCTTTGTGCATCAAATCGAACGCTTTGTTGATCTCGGCCAGCGGCGTCGTGTGGGTGATCATCGGATCGATGGATTTCCTGCATGTACCAATCGACGATCTTCGGCAGTGGTGGGGGGGGGGGGGGCGCGATCTTTCCCTGCATGTACCAATCGACGATCTTCGGCACGTCGGTGCGGCCGCGGGCGCCGCCGAATGCCGAGCCGCGCCATACTCGGCCGGTCACGAGCTGGAACGGCCGTGTCGCGATTTCCTGGCCCGAACCGGCGACGCCGATGATGATGCTCTGACCCCAGCCGCGGTGGCAGCTCTCCAACGCCGTGCGCATGAGACCGACATTGCCGACGCATTCGAAAGTGTAGTCGGCGCCGCCGATCTGGTCCGCGCCGCTCTTGGTCATGTTGACGAGATGCGCGACGAGATCGCCACCAACCTCTTTCGGATTGACGAAATGCGTCATGCCGAAGCGCTCGCCCCACGCCTTCTTGTCCGGGTTGAGATCGACCCCGATGATCATGTCGGCGCCCACGAGACGCAGGCCCTGGATGACGTTAAGCCCGATCCCGCCCAGTCCGAACACGATGCATTTTGCGCCCGGCTCGACCTTGGCCGTATTGATCACCGCGCCGACGCCGGTGGTCACGCCGCAGCCGATGTAACAGACCTTGTCGAACGGCGCGTCCTCGCGAATTTTCGCCACCGCGATTTCCGGCAGCACCGTGAAATTGGCGAATGTCGAACAGCCCATATAGTGGTGGATTTTTTCGCCGCCGATCGAAAAGCGCGACGTCCCGTCGGGCATGACGCCCTGGCCCTGCGTGGCGCGGATGGCGGTGCAGAGATTGGTCTTGCGCGACAGGCAGGACGGGCAAGTCCGGCACTCCGGCGTGTAGAGCGGAATGACGTGGTCGCCTTTCTTCACCGACGTCACGCCGGGGCCGACATCGACGACAATACCGGCGCCTTCGTGGCCGAGGATCGCCGGAAACAGCCCCTCCGGATCGGCACCTGACAGGGTGAATTCATCGGTGTGGCAGATGCCGGTCGCCTTGATCTCGACGAGCACCTCGCCAGCGCGCGGACCTTCGAGTTTCACATTTGTCACTTCGAGCGGTTTGCCGGGGGCGAATGCCACGGCCGCACGCACTTCCATGGGGTCCTCACATTGGATTGTCTTTAAGGGCTACGATGACCGCTTATATCGACACTACGCGCCGAACCCAACAGCAAGCGTGCGGTCAGGCTCGGAGCGAAAAGGGAGGGCGAAGCGATGCGGCAAATCTGGATCACGAAAGCGGGCCCACCGGAGGTTCTCGAAGTCAGGGAAGCGCCCGATCCCGCACCGAAAGCCGGCGAGGTCCGTATTCGCGTCGAGGCGAGCGGAATCAATTTCGCCGACATTCTCGGCCGCCTTGGAATGTATCCTGATCTGCCGCCGATGCCGGTCGTGCCGGGCTACGAGGTGGCTGGTCGCGTCGATGCGGCCGGCGCCGATGTGGCCGGGCGCTGGCTTGGCCGCGACGTCTTTGCGTTGACGCGCTTCGGCGGCTACGCGGATACGATCTGCGTTCCGAGCGAGCAGGTATTCGAACGTCCAGCGGGCATGTCCGCGCTCGAAGCCGCCGCGATCCCGGTCAATTATTTCACGGCCTGGCAGCTTCTTGTCGTGATGGGCGGTTTCAAACCCAACGAGACAGTTCTGGTGCATTCGGTGGGCGGCGGTGTGGGTATCGCCGCCACGCAGCTTGCCAAATATATCGGCGGCCGGGTCATCGGCACTGCGTCCACGGCGAAGCACGCCGAGATGCGGGCTATGGGCGTCGATCATCTCATCGATTACCGCACCGAGGATTTCGAAAAGCGGGTGCGCGAAATCACCGGCGGCCGCGGTGTTGAACTCATCCTGGATGCCGTTGGCGGCGAGTCGTGGAAAAAAGGCTACCGCGTGCTGGCGCCCACCGGGCGGCTTGGCATGTTTGGTATTTCAGCGGCGGCAGGCGGCAAGGAACGGAGCGTCCTCGGCATGATCGGCCTGCTCGCCAATACACCCTGGTTTCAGTTCAATCCGCTTTCGCTGATGAACGCCAACAAGGGCGTCTTCGGCGTCAATCTCGGACACATGTGGGGCGAGGTCGAGCGCATGCGCGAATGGGGCGATCGACTGCTGGAGTTGTGGCGCCAGGGCGTCGTCAAGCCGAGGATCGCGCAAAGCTTCCGGTTCGACGAGGCGGCGCAGGCGCATCACTTCATTCAGGATCGCCGCAACATCGGCAAGGTGCTTCTCGTGCCCTGATCGTTGCGGCGTGGCCGCCGCCAAAAACGAAGAGCGCGGCCGAAGCCGCGCTCTCGCCTGATCGATAAATTCTACTGGTTCAGTGCGGCTGGGGCACGATCCGGATGTAAGGCTTCGGCGCCTTCCAGCCCTGCGGATACTGCTTCTTGGCGTCTTCGTCCGACACCGAGCCGGCGATGATCACATCCTCGCCGTTCTTCCAGTTCACCGGGGTCGCCACCTTGTGCTTCGCGGTGAGCTGCAGCGAGTTGATGACGCGGAGGACTTCGTCGAAGTTGCGGCCGGTGGTCATCGGATAGACGAGGATGAGTTTGATCTTCTTGTCCGGCCCGATGACGAACACATTGCGCACGGTCTGATTGTCGGCGGCCGTGCGCTTGGTCGGATCGCCCGATACCGGCGCCGGCAGCATGCCGTAGAGCTTCGAGACGTTGTAATCGACGTCGGCGATCATCGGATAGTTCGGGGCGAAGCCTTGCGTTTCTTTGATGTCGCTGGCCCAGCCGGCGTGGCGATCGACCGGGTCAACCGACAGCCCGATGATCTTCACGCCGCGCTTGTCGAACTCCGGTTTGATCTTCGCCATGTAGCCGAGCTCGGTCGTGCATACCGGCGTGAAATCCTTGGGGTGCGAGAACAGCACGACCCAGCTGTTGCCGATCCAGTCGTGAAAACGAATCTTGCCTTCGGTCGTTTCAGCTTCGAAATCAGGGGCCGTGTCGTTGAGTTGCAGGGCCATGCAAACCTCCGTCGCCTGTACTAATCCGAGAAATTCGGAAATGAGATGATGCGTATTACATAGGCACCGTGCGACGGCAATACTACGCCGCGGCGCTAGCACGGTTCGGTCGGCGCGGCCTGAAAACCAGGAAGAAATGAGTGGCGGCGGCCACGGCGGGTGGAATGAATTTTCGCAGCGTCTTGCCGCGCTTCGGCCGCCCGTGGCGCCACCCGGCGCGTGACGACCATCACAGAAGCTGCCCCGACTTTGCCGCAAGGTCGCCTTTAGGTGGCCCGGCTACCGTTTCAAACTCGGGGCGAATCAGAGTTGGCAACGAAATCGATGAACCAAGATCAACCCACTCTGGAAACGCTGGTCGAGACCATTGAGCGCTCGCCGATCGTGGTTGCGCGCCCGACGCCCCGCCTGCCGGCCGGGTTTGACGATGTGGACCTGGCGATCCTCAACTGGATTGCCGCCGAAGCCCGGCTGAGTAACCGAATCTTCACCATGATGTGAGCGGCCGCGCGGGCTTCTCGGTTCTGCTGCGGCGCGAAATCGCATTGCGGGAATCTTTGTTGTTCACGTCGCTCGCCGGTGTTCCTTTTCGTCGCAGTGTTTCTTTTCAGTGTTCCTTTGCCGCTCCATCGTATCGGCCGGCGATTTGCGAAAACGCCTTAATCTAGCGGCAATCCGCGACGAGTGTGCGCGGCCACGACAATTTCGCTCGCGAGGGGGACGACAATGCGGCGGTTATGCTCGGTACTATGGTTCGTGTTTGCATTGGCCGCGCTGGCCATGCCGGTCGCCGCCAACGCCCAAGTCCTCAACATTTCGATCGCTCCGCCGGAATTGCCGGTTTACGAGCAGCCGCCGATTCCAGCGCCCGGATATATCTGGTCGCCAGGCTATTGGGCGTTCGATCCGGACAACGGCTACTACTGGGTTCCCGGAACCTGGGTCATGCCGCCTGACGTCGGGCTGCTGTGGACGCCCGGCTACTGGGGATGGCGAGACGGCTTCTATGTCTGGAACGATGGTTATTGGGGACCGCAAGTCGGTTTCTACGGCGGCGTCGATTACGGTTATGGCTATGGCGGCGTCGGCTATGAGGGCGGCTACTGGGACCACGGCGTCTTCGCCTACAATCGCAACGTCAACAATTTCGGCCGCGTCGCGATTGTGAACGCTTACGAGCGGCCCATCATCGTCAACCCGAACGCGACGCGGGTAAGCTTCAACGGCGGCCACGGTGGACTGACCATCCAGCCGACGCCGCAACAACTGGCCGCGGGCCATGAGCGGCACGTCGCCGCCACGTCGATGCAGTTGGAACACCAGCACATGGCGAGCACCAACAAGGCGCTGTTCGCCTCGCAAAACCACGGACAGCCCGCCATCGCGGCTACCGGCAAGCCGGGCGAGTTCTCCGGCAAGGGTGTCATTGCGGCGAAGCCGAGCACGGCTTCATTGCCGACATCAAACTTGCCGGGCGCCACGACGCATGGGACGAATCCTCCCGGATCGACTGTCGGCAAGGGCCTTGCCACGCCGAACAACACGGTCGGCTCGAAATCGTTCGAGCAGAAGGGAACGCCCAACAAAGTCGTGACGACGCCGGGCAATTTGGGTTCCACGGGTTCCAGATCGATGGAAGACAAGGCGATGGTACATCGCGGCACGGAAACGACGAACAGTGGCCCGCCCAAAACCGTCAATCTCGGCACCAAGCCGGTCGGGACCGTTTCGCCTCCGGTTGTTCCGAAAACAAATCCTCCGCCGCGACCGGCGGTAACGGCGACCGTCAGGCCGGCGGCGCCACCACCACCGCCGCCCAAGCCGGCAGGCTGCCCTCCCGGCAAGAAAATGACGCCGGCCGGCTGCAAATAGTTTCGGCAGCGAACAAGGCATCGTCGGTGTCGTCACGTTGCAGTGGCCGGCCAGCCTTCTGGCCGGCAGGGTGGTGAAACGCTTCGCCGGTTTTGGTCGCGTTGGCGGCGCCTCTCGATGGACCACCGGGTCAAGCCCGGTGGTTACGATGGAGGGTGCTTTGGTTCGCGTCCCGAATTCGGTTTTCTCCAATCGTCATTGCCGAGCTTGACCCGGCAATCCATGCGGCGCGGCGCGCACGTGGAATCCGCGTTGTCAAAACCGGCCGCCGCGTAATAGGACAGCAACAAAAGCAACGTACGCTGCTCACCGGGCGGCGAGATTTTTCAGATCATTCAGTTCTTTGCGACGGACCTTCGCGTGCCGATCTCGTGGAAACGATCAAACGGCCTGGCCGTTGCAGCGGTGGCTGCCGGGCTGATCCTGCTCGGCATGTTCGGTCTTGGCATCGTTGGTCTTTCGCGGGCTCTTGACCGCGACCGGCTGTGGAAGATCGTCCACGACGAATGCGTTCCCAACGAAACCGAGAATGCGCGCCCAGCGCCGTGCGCGCTGGTGGCGCTGCAAGGAGGAGTCGACCGCGGCTATGCGATGTACAAGGACATGGTCGGTGTTGCGCAATATCTGCTGATACCCACGGTCCGCGTCAGCCGGTCATCGAGAGTCCTGAATTGCTGGCGCCGGGCGCACCGAATTATTTCGCGATGGCGTGGAAGGAGCGCGCGTTTACCGAGCGGGCGCTGGGACGGCCGCTGCCACGTGCGGCAATCGGCCTGGCGGTTAATCCGGCGAACTGGCGCGGGCAGGACCAGTTTCACATCCACATCGATTGCCTGCGGCCCGACGTGACGGCCGCCTTGCAGCGTCATATTGCGGCGGTCGGCGATAGCTGGGCGCCGTTCCCGGAGCCACTCGCCGGGCACACTTACCGTGCGCTCAAAATCGTCGGCGAAGAGTTCGACGCCGTCAGTCCGGTCAAGCTCGTGGCCGATGGCATACCGGGCGCCGCTGCAGCGATGGGCGCGCAAACGCTCGTTGTCGTCGGTGCCGATTTCGCGGACGACAAACCGGGTTTTGTCATCCTGAACGCGCAGGCCGATCCCGGCGCCGGCATCCTGATCAAGGGCGAAGAATTGCAGGATCATTCCTGCGCATTGCACCGCGACTAGACGTTTCACTCACAACTTTCGCTCGCGTTCGGCAACATCGGCGAGAGCATCTGACTCAAGAAGTTGAGCGTCCCGGTCGCTTCGGTCCGGTCGGACAGGAAATAACGCCCGCGCTCGACTGGGGTC
Source organism: uncultured Alphaproteobacteria bacterium (assembly GCA_963850245.1). Lineage (GTDB taxonomy): Bacteria > Pseudomonadota > Alphaproteobacteria > Rhizobiales > Xanthobacteraceae > BOG-931. Next base: position 397,135 of record CAWKLA010000017.1, read on the forward strand.
GGCGGCGCAGGCTCCTCGCGCTCCGCCTGGTCGATCAAGGCCTGGCAGTGGACCGGCAAATGCCATAGCCGCGCCGTCCAGTCCTTCGACGCCGTCACCACCGTCGAGCCGTCGCCTGAGAAGCCGACCGATGTCACGTGACCGATGTGGCCGCGAAGCGCGATGATCGTCTTGCCGACTTCCCATTCCCAGATCCGCGCGGTCTTGTCCCACGAGCCGGTCAGGATGCGCTTGCCGTCGGGCGAGAACGCCACCGAGGTGACGTTGCCATCATGGCCGTGCATCACCGCCAGTTGCACGCCGGTGCGCGAATCCCATACCCGTGCGGTCTCGTCGTCGGCTCCGGTGACGACGCGTGCGCCGTCGGAGGAGAAGGCGGCCGACGTGACGCGGCCTTTGTGACCGGCAAGTTCGATCTGAAGCTTTCCGGTGCCCGCGTCCCACAGCTTCGCCGTACCATCCCATGAGGCAGTCAGAACGCGTTTGCCGTCCGGTGAGAATACGGTGGCCGTGACCATATTCTTGTGGCCGTTCATCACTGCCAGCGTCTCGCCGGTCTGGGCGTCCCAAACCTGCGCGGTGCGGTCGTTCGAGCCGGTGACGACGCGCCGTCCGTCGGGCGAGAATGCCGCCGACTCAACCCAGCTTTTGTGCCCTTTGAAGGTCTGGATCGTCGTTGCTGTGGCGACGTCCCAAACCTGCGCGGTGCCGTCGTCGGACGTCGTGACAACACGCTTGCCGTCCGGCGAGAACGCGATCGAGGTCACTCGCGCCCGGTGCTTGTCGAGGATCGCCCGAACGGTGGCGGTTTGCGCATCCCATATTCGAGCCGTGTGATCCTCCGAGGCGGTGCCAAGCAGCTTGCCGTCTGGTGAAAGGGCGGCCGCGTAAACCCAGTCTTTATGTTTCCGAAAAACGCGAACCATTGCGTCCGTCTCGCTCTCCCACAAACGCGCGGTCCGATCGTAGGAGGCCGTGGCGATCAGCCTGTCGTCAGGAGAGAACACCGCAGAGTCGATGAAGCCGTCATCTCCGCGCAGCACGGCGACCGCCGCGCCGGTGTTGGTATCCCACAAGCGTGTCGTCGTATCATTCGAAGCGGTCAGGACGCGCGTGCCGTCGTGAGAGAAGTCGACCGAGTTCACCCAGTCTTCGTGGCCCTTGAGGATCCAGGCCGCCGTGCCGGTTTCGGCGTTCCACAGCCGTGCGGTTCGATCGGCGGAAGCGGTTGCGACAAGCGCGCCGTCCGGCGAAAACGCCGCCGCGAGGATCATTTGTTCATGACCCTTGAGAACCTTCAGCAGCGCGCCGGACCGGGCGTCCCAGATCCGGGCGGTCTTGTCCCAGCTTGTCGTGAGCACCCGCTCGCCATCCGGTGAAAACGGCGCGGTGGTGACAAAATCGTCGTGGCCACGCAGCACGACAAGCTCGCGGCCGGTTGCGGCATCCCAGATGCGGGCGGTCTTGTCGGTCGACGCCGTCACCACGCGTTTGCCGTCGGGCGAGAGCGCGGCGAACATGACCAATCCCTCGTGGCCGGTAAAAACGGTGACGGACGAGCCGGTCCGCGCGTCCCATAGCCGGGCGGTGTTGTCGTCGGAGGCCGTGAGTATCAGCGCGTTGTCAGACGAGAAGGCCGCAAAGGTAACGGCGTCGCGGTGCCCCGAAAGGACGGCGAGCGGGGCGCCTGTTGCGGCATCCCACAGCCGGGCCGTGTTGTCGTTCGACGCAGTCACGATGCGGGTACCGTCCGGCGAAAACGCCGCGTGCCAGACGCGGTCGGTGTGTCCGTTCAGCGCGCGTTCCATCGCGCCCGTCGCAACGTTCCAGATCAGGGCGCTGTGGTCGTCGTCCGCCGTGACGGCGTGCTTGCCATCCGGCGAAAACGCGACCGACCAAACCGTGCCGTGATGTCCCTGCAAGACGAAACGCTCGCGGCGGTTCGCCAGCGCCTCCTCGAGGGCGTATTCGGCGGCGGCGACGAAGGGGCGGTCGGGATTGCCGATCCGGCGCGGCAGTCCGGCGAGCGCGAGAATGGTTGCGAGCGTGGTGTTGCCGTCGGCCGCGGCGGTGCGCGAGTTGCGGGCCAGAAAATCGGACTCCGCAATCAGCGCCGCATCGCGCTGCTTCTTGGCGAGCAGCAAAGAACCGAACGATGCGGCCGCAAAGGCGAGCAGCACGACAAAAACCGCGGCGACGATCGCCTGCCTGCGCCGGGTCGCCGCCTTCGCCGCAGCATCGGACTGTGCGACATAGTCCCGCAGCGAAGGTGTCAGCTCGGAGCCGGACCGTTTGACGAGGTCGAGAGCGGAGGCGAGATCGAAATCGCGCAGCAGCAGCAGGTGACGGTTCGCGGGGTCGGCCAGCGACCAGCGCGCCTGTTGCTGTTCGATCATTGCCCGCGTTTCGAGGTCGCGGCGGCTGGACGCAAGCAAGTCGCTTGCCTTCTCCCAGCGATTGATGAGCGCCTCGTGAGCGAAACGGACGGTGGGCTCCGATCCGTCGCTGGAAGCGATCAGCAGGCGCGCCGCGATCAATGCATCGACCAGGACGCGAGCGTCGCTGCCCTCGGGGAAGCTGTGCAGCGGCACCGTCCTCGCCGTCGCCGCCTTGTCGGTACCGGTCGAGACCGTCGCGAGCGTCCGCAGGACGCGCGGCAACGAATCCTGCGCCGCCTGCGGGAGTACCGCCAGCGTGTGATCGGCCCGCGTCGCGATCGCGCCGTAAAGTCCGCCCAGCGTTTCGTACGTCGCGTGCTTTAACGTTTGTCCGCCGTCAGCCTTGACGTCCTGCGCATAAAGGGCGTCGAGGGTGAAGGAGAGGAGAGGCAGGACTCCCGCGGCCGCGGTGGCGTGCTCGGCAAGGACCGCATCAAGGCGCAGGCCGGATCGTGGGTCCGCCTCGAAAGACAATCCCGCCGCTTCCGCGGGCTTGCGGATCATCTCCGCGATCTCCGCAGCCGACGGCGCGGCGACATCGATCCGCCCCAGGCCCTCGCAGAGCGTGACGAGATCGGGAAACTCTGCGGCGCGGTGCCAAAAATCGGCGCGCATCGTCGCAACGATCCACACCGCACCGCTGCATGCCAGCGCATACAGCAGGCGGACGAAGGTGCGGCATTCCTCCGCGCTGATCGAGGCGATGGTGAACAGCTCTTCGAGCTGATCGATCACGAGAATGAGCTTGGCCTGTTCGAAGGCGAGGACCTTGCCGTCGCGGCGTCCGGCCTCCGTCACGCGACCGACGGCACCGCTAAACAAAAAGGCCGCGGCATCCGGCGATGCGCGCAAGTGAGCAGCGAGTTGCTGCGCGTCTTGACCGGGACCGAGCAACTCGGGCAGTCCAAAGCCCTTGTCGGCCGGTCCACGCAGTAGAGCTTCGATAAAGCCCTGCACCAGATTCTTGCCGCCGTCGCTCGGCCGGAATACCAGCCGGCGCAGAAACACCGTGCCTTCGATCCGCTGCGGCTTCATCAGCCGCGGCACCAGGGCCGCCTTGACCAGCGACGATTTGCCCGAGCCGCTGGCGCCTGAAACCAGCAGGAATGCGGAGCCGGCTCGCGCCTGACTGGCCAAATGTTCTGCGGCCTTGGCGACGAGCGCGTCGCGTCCAAAGAAGATCGGCTCGTGCTCGAACTCGTAGGCTTCGAGACCACGGAATGGTGCGCCGAGCCAGATTGCCGCACCGCCGGCTTGCTGATCGCCGATATTGTTCTTGATGCGGCGCTCGATCAGGGCGCGGAGCGCCCGCTCCAGCCGCTCCGCGAATTCCTCCAGCGTCCGATAGGTATCGTAGGCCGCAAGAAACACACCGCGATCGGCAAAATGCCGCTGCCAGAATGCATTGAGCGCTTGGAGCTGACCGAGCCGGCTCGCCTGCGCGTCAAGGTCGAGCGTGTCGATAGGTGCGGGGCTGACGTTGCGGAAGGCGAGGATGTCGGGTGCGCCACTTTCGCGCATCCCCTTCAGCGCTTCCTCGAATTCCCATTCGGTCCCGGTCACCGGCACCCGGTCGTCGAGGCCGCGGTATTCGCGTACCCGCGTCTTTTCCGGGAGCGCCGTTCCGAGCCGCGACCACAGGATCAGAATGACGATGTCGAACTGGCTGGGCGGATCGATCGCATCCTGAAAGGAGCCCGATGCCAGCATCGGCTCGTGCTCCCAGCGGTAACTGTCGAATTGGTAGTAGCGGCCATAATCTTGCGCCAGCTTGTCGACCACAAGGTCGGCGCGCAGGCGCTCGTCCGGCACGTCACCCGGCGAGGAAATGAAAATCCTCAGGCGTCGAGGCATGTTCGCCACTCACTCGCCAATCTTGTAGCAAATAAGGCACATTCTTTACAGCCCGGCGGGCAGGTACTAGAAACGCAGGTGCCGGAAATACAGCTTCCAGAAGCACTTGGGGTTTTAGCGACCGCACACGTGCGGACCGGGCCTCGCAGGTGAGCGTCCGAAGGACGGGAGAGGCCCAAGAGCGATGTCTGCCGATGTCACGTCCGGGCCGGATGCGATCGCGACCGGCGAGCTTCCACTTTTAGATCAAGCCTACTCCATTTTCACTCGCCGCCTGTTCTTTGGCGTGCTCGTCACCGCGACATGCCTGATACTTGCCGGATGGTTCGCGTCGGTTGTGGCGACCGAAGATTCCGGCCTGACAGAGGCACTGCTGTTCGTTATTTTTGTTTTGAACGCGCCGAGTCTCGTGATCGGGTTCTGGAATGCGGCGCTGGGCTTCGTGCTGCTCAACGGAACGCGCGTATCCGGCTGGGTGCCGGCGCAGATCGGTTTGGCTGGCAACGACGATCCTCTGTCGGCGCGAACAGCGGTCGCGATGGTCGTTCGCAACGAGCCTCCAACAGAGTCGTTTATTCTGCTCAGGACGCTGGTGGAAAGTCTCGATCGCACCGGTCATCTTTCGTCGTTTGATTTTTTCATCCTGAGCGACAGCGATCAGCCGGATGTCGTCGCAGCCGAGGAGGCGGCGTTTGCGTCGTGGCGCGCAGAAGGCTGCGGCGCCACCCGCGTTTCCTACCGCCGCCGTACGGAGCGCGCCGGCTTCAAGGCCGGCAATGTTTACGATTTCTGTGCAAGCACCGGACAGGAATTCGATTTTCTCGTGCTGCTCGACAGCGACAGCCTGATGAGCGCCGAGGTGGTGGTTCGGCTGGTGCGGGCGATGCAGGCTAATCTCCGTCTCGGCATATTGCAGACATTCTCGGTAGGTCTACCCAGCCAGAGTTTGTTCGCGCGCATGTTCGCGTTTGGACACCGGCACAGCATGCGCTGCAGCGTTGCCGGTGCGGCGTGGTGGCAGGGCGATTGCGGACAGTTCTGGGGTCACAACTGCATCATCCGGATGGCGCCGTTCGTCGAGCACTGCCGGCTGCCTTATCTGCCCGGCGGACCGCTGGCGGATCGCAGCGTCGTCAACTGCGCGGGGCACGATCAGATCGAGGCGGCACTGATGCGCCGGGCCGGGTACGAGGTCCGGTTCCTGCCGCAAGAGGGCGGCAGCTACGAGGACAATCCGCCGGCCGCTCCCGATTATCTGCTGCGTCACGGCCGGTGGTGCCAGGGCAATCTGGAGAACCTGAAACTTCTCGACCTTCCGGATCTCGCTCCGATCAGCCGGTTCCATCTTGGCTTTCTCGCCGCAAAATTTGTCGGCGCCGCCGGCATCACGGCGTTCGCCATCCTCGCTGCATGGGCGGCGGCGACCTGGCCGGACGATCAAACCTTTCCGGCCGCTTCGGCCGCCGCGCTCTATGTCGTCTGGCTGTTCCTGTATTTTTCGCCGAAGCTGTTCGGCGTTGGCGACGCGCTATGGCGTTCGCGCGAGCGCTTCGGCGGTACGGTTCGGCTTCTCGCCGGATGCCTTTCCGAGATCGTCTTCACCTTTCTTCTCGCGCCCGTGTCGATGTTTGCTGCCGGCGCGTCGATCGTGGCGCTCATGTTCGGACGCGCTAGGGTTTGGGACTACCAGCAGCGCGAGCCTTATCGCTTGTCCTGGAAATCGGCGACGCTGCATTTGTGGCCGGCGACACTGTTTGGATCGGCGTTGCTTGCCTTCCTCATCGTCGCGGCTCCACACGCCGTGCCGTGGTTTCTGCCTTTTGTCGCCGGTCTGGTGCTCGCTATCCCTTTTGCCGTTGCCACGGCTTCGGGCACTCTCGGCGCATGGGCGGCGGAATGGAAGCTGTGCGCGGCCCCGGAAGAAATCAGCATGCCGGAAGATGTCGCGACGGTTCGGGCCAGGCTCGCGCGCAGCGGGTAGGGCGGTCAAACAAAGCGGGACGCCTCGTGCGGCCGGGAATTACAGCAGCTCTCGTCGTTCTGTCATTGTCGGCGCTGGCATTGCCGCCTGCGAAAGCCGATCCGACGATCATGCCCGACACCGACATGACCGGCTCCGACCTCCGGCACTTCGAGTTGCCCAAGCCCCGCCCCCGGCTGTGCCAGGAAGCCTGCTTCAACGACGAGGCGTGTCGCGCCTGGACGTTTCTTCGCGAGGGTTTGCTTGGGCCGCTTGCCGTTTGCTGGCTCAAATCCGGAACGCCGGTCCCGCGGCCGGACCCGTGCTGCGTCTCCGGCCTGAAGTAAAACCGATGCGCCACGTTCACGCTTGGTACTTCAGCATCGGAGGTCATTGTGCGCTTGGCGTTCTTTGACGCGATCCCGTGGGACTTTAACGTCCGCACGCCCTACGACGCGCCGCTCGGCGGCAGTCAGTCCGCGCTGTGTTATCTCGCGAGCCATCTGGCGGCGGCGGGTCATCAGATTTGGCTCGTCAACAACGGCACCGCGCTGGGCACGATCGATGGCGTTGAGCATCTCAATTTCGGGCAGGTCAACGCGGACCAAATCAACAAACTCCATCTCGACGCCTGTATCGTCGTCAACGACAGCCGGATCGGCGGCGCCGTGCGGGATCTGGTCGGGGCGCGCGTGCCGATTGTGCTCTGGGTCCATGCCGACACCGACGCGCGCTCGACCTCCGTGCTGAAGGACGAAGACATCGCCAACCGGTTCAGTGCGTTTGCGTTCGTCAGCGAGTGGCAGCGTCAACGCTATCTCGCGACGTTTGCGTTGCCGTCGTCGAAAACCCGCGTGCTCCGGCATGCGGTCGCGCCACCGTTCGAGCGCCGTTCTGATAGGGGTGAGCCGGTGCTGCCGGCGATGCAGGACCCGCCGTTACTGGTCTATACGTCGACGCCGACGCGCGGCCTTTCGTTGCTGGTAGACTGCTGGCCGGAGATACGGCGACATTCACCCCGGGCCCGGCTCAAGGTCTTTTCCAGCATGGGTGTGTACAATACGCCCGACAGCGACGATCTGCTGCGGCTCTACGACCGCTGCCGCGCCAGTCCCGGGATCGAATATGTCGGCTCCATTCCGCAACCGAAACTGGCCCAAGAGATGAAGGGAGCGACGGTGTTCGCCTATCCGACGAGGTTCGCCGAAACCGCCTGCATCGCCGCGCTCGAAGCGATGGCGGCCGGCGCGGTCGTGATCAGTTCCGATCACGGCGCGTTGTCGGAAACGACCAATGGCTTCGGCCGCCTCATTGCCGCCGACCCGGATCAGTCGCGCTTTCTGGCGCGGTTCGCCGCAGTGGTCGGCTCGGTACTCGACCAGATAGCCGCGCGGGATGCCACTCTCGAGCGCGATCTGCGCGCACAGGTCGCCTTCATCAACGAGCGCTGCACGTGGCGTCGTCGGGGAGGGGAGTGGATCGACTGGCTCGCGGGGGAGATTGTCCCGATGCGGAGCGGCGCGTGACGTTCGTAACCTCACAACTCGCCCGGCGAACCGCCGCATTTGCCAACTCCCCGGTCAGCCGCATCACACTGCATGCCACGCTGCATAAATTTGCCTGGAGCATTTCCGGCGTGTTCTCGGGCGTTTTCCTTTATCGCCAGGGGCTCTCGCTCGCCGCGGTGTTCCTCACCTTCAGCGCAGTGTTCGCGTGCCGGTTTTTGTGCCGGCCGCTCGTGATGGCGCTGGCGCCGCGGATGGGACTGCAGCGGCTCCTGATCCTCGGAACCGTTTTGCAGGCGGCGCAATATCCGGCGCTCGCTTTGGTCAACGGGATCGGCTGGCCGCTGGTGGTGTTTGGTGCGGCTTTGGCGCTCGCAGGCGTGATCTACTGGACGAGCTATCACGCGGTCTATACCGCGGCCGGAGACGTCACCCGCCGTGGCCGTCAGGTCGCCGTACGCCAATCCCTGCTCGCAATCGCATCGATTGCCGGTCCGGCACTGGGCGGCGTCATGCTGACCGCCTTCGGGCCCTGGGTCGCCTTCGGAACGGCCGCAGTGATCGAGCTTGCGGCAATCGTTCCGCTGTTCGGTCTCGCCGAACCGCCGTTTCCGCGCGTCGCACCGCGCGGCGGTTACGCAGCGGCCAGGAACGGCTTTCTGTTGTTTGTCACCGATGGCTGGCTCAACAACTCCGCGGTGATGGCGTGGAATCTGATCCTGTTCATCTCGCTCCGCGACCGCTTCGATGCCTTCGGCGGCGCGTTTGCCGCGGCGATGCTGGCCGGTTCGATCGGCGGGCCTGATACTGGGTCGCGTGATCGACATGGGTCACGCTCGCCGCATCGCTGTGGCCAGCACCGCGGTGCTATCCGCAACGCTTCTCGCCCGCGCATTTTGCGGCACCGATCCGGCTGTCGTCGTCGCGGTCGCGATCGGAACGACGCTGGTGGGCGGGCTCTATATGCCGGCACTGATGACGGCGTTTTATAACGAAGCCCACAAGGCGCCGTGCTCATTGCGTTTTCAAATCGCGGCCGAGGGCGGCTGGGATATCGGCGGTATGCTGGCTGGTCTCGGCGCTGCCGGGTTGTTCGCCGCGGGCGCGCAGCTTCAAGCGGTGGTTCTGCTCGCGCTGCCGATGGTGTTGCTGCAGGGATATCTGCTGGACGTCAGTTACGCCAGAAATGAAACTGCGCCCGGCGCGGCGCGCGCAACAACGTGAAGCCTCACGTGGCCGCCGGCTTGCCGAACAGATGCTCGGGCAAAATCTGCTCTTTCGCCGCCCGGTAGCCGATGTCGTAGACCTCCTCGATGATATCGAGCCGGTCCATTTGCTGAAGCCGCGTCGCGTCGGCTTCCAGATAGTGCGGGCCGAAATGGCGAAGCTTGTCCAGCTCCATGCTGACATCGTAACGCTGGAAGCGAAACCACTTGCCGCCCGGCGGTGAATTTCCCTCGACCCCCTCGACTTCGGAATTGATCGGCCACGGCTGCGAGGTTTCTCCGAGCCATTGCATTTGCATCAGCGCCAGGTTTTGAGCGTCGCCGATGGCGGACAGCATCGCCTGCACCGCAAGCCGCAGCGGGGCGGCCAATCCGAGCTGATCGAAGGAGACCTTGGTGCGGAACGAGCCGGTGCCGATCGATATGATGGATAGTTTGTCCGGGCCGAGGTCCCAGCCGATGCCGAACTGCTGCAACGACACCAGCATCAGCAGCGCCATCGCGGGATTGTTGTAAGGCGACACGCCGCCGTCGATGAACAGACCGTGCGTCGATTTGTTGGGGCCTTTATCGGAAATCATTCCATAGATCGCGCGCAATCTCGTCATGAGGCTGGAGGTCATGAGCCGCGCCCATACCCGTGAGGCGACCGGCAGGTCCTCCAGTTGCTTTTCGATCTCCTGGACGGGCTCCTGCGAGGCGTCGCGGGTGATGGCGATGATTTCGGGATCGAAGAATGTCGGCGCAGCGGTGCTCGCCCGCACCAGCGCGGAAAGCGTGTAATCTTTGTTGGCGAGCGTGCCCTTCGAAGAAGTCTCCCAGAACTTGCTCAGCGGATTATTGGCCAGGATCCACGGGCTCCCGGTATCGATCCGCTTTGCAATGACACAAAGCCCAGTGATGAGGTCGTCGCTGTCGAGGGTCGCCTTCTGGACGATGTCGTCGATTTCGAGCCGCAAGGCGCGGGCGTCGAATTTGGATTGCAGCAGGGGTACGCTCCAGCGCGAGGCGAACGCCCGCGGCGCCCGTTCCAGGTAGAAGTTCTTGACCTCGTCGACGCGCTTTCCGAGCGCCACCGCTCCGGCGATGATGGCGCCGGTCGATGTGCCGCCGACCAGATCGAACCAGTCGCCGAGCCGGACCTCGCGACCCTTTTCCTCGTCGAGAAGCTCCTCGATGCGCTTGAGGAACGCCACCGAGACGGCCCCGCGCACGCCGCCGCCGTCGAGCGCCAGGATGCGTTTCGGCCCCTCGCTGAACAGATGATAGTCGCGAGAACAGGTATATTCGGTGCGCGGGTCGCCCATCGTTCGCGAAAGCCCATGACGAAGAAGTCGTCCCCTGAGGCTTGCTTAGCGGAAATTCTGCATGCTCGCCAGTTCGCGGCCGCTCGGGAAGGGGGCCGGCATGGCGATCAGCCGGGATCGATTAATTCGTGGCCGCCGTTGACATTTTAGCCCTGACGCAGCAAAGGCAGAGGGTCCGGTTCGCGAGTAATTTGACGCCGCATGTTCAAGCGAATCCTCATTGCCAACCGCGGCGAGATCGCCTGCCGGATCATCAAGACCGCCCGGCGGATGGGTATCGCGACGGTCGCGGTGTATTCCGAGGCTGACCGCGACGCGCTGCATGTGGAAATGGCCGATATGGCGGTCCCGATCGGACCGCCGCCCGCCGCGCAAAGTTACCTCATCATCGAGAAGATCGTCGCCGCCTGCAAGGAAACCGGCGCGGAAGCGGTGCATCCCGGCTACGGGTTTCTGTCGGAGCGGGCTGCCTTCGCCGAGGCGCTCGCCAAGGCCGGTATCGTCTTCATCGGTCCCAACCCCAAGGCGATCGCCGCCATGGGCGACAAGATCGAGAGCAAGCGCGCGGCGGCGGCCGCCAAGGTCGCGACGGTGCCCGGCTATCTCGGCGTGATCGAGGACGAAAAGCAGGCGGCCCGGATCGCCGACGAAATCGGCTACCCGGTTATGATCAAGGCCTCCGCGGGCGGCGGCGGCAAGGGCATGCGCATTGCGCACAGCGCGTCCGAGCTTGCCGACGGCTTTGCGCGCGCGCGGTCGGAAGCGAAATCGAGCTTCGGCGACGATCGGGTTTTCCTCGAGAAGTTCATCACCGATCCGCGTCACGTTGAAATCCAGGTGCTGGGCGATAAGCACGGCAACGTCATCTATCTCGGCGAGCGCGAGTGCTCGATCCAGCGGCGCAACCAGAAAGTCATCGAGGAATCGCCGAGCCCGCTGCTCGATGCCGCGACGCGGGCAAAAATGGGCGAGCAGGCGGTCGCGCTCGCCAAGGCGGTCGGATACGACAGCGCCGGCACGGTCGAGTTCGTGGCCGGGCAGGACCGCAGCTTCTATTTTCTGGAAATGAATACGCGGCTCCAGGTCGAGCATCCGGTGACGGAACTCGTCACCGGGATCGATCTGGTCGAACAGATGATCCGCGTTGCGGCCGGCGAGCCGCTCAAGCTCAAGCAGAACGACATCAAGCTCACCGGCTGGGCGGTGGAAAGCCGCATCTACGCGGAAGACCCGTACCGCAATTTCGCGCCGTCGATCGGACGCTTGGTGCGCTATCGTCCCCCCGCCGAAGGCGAGGTCGGCGGCGTGACCGTGCGCAACGACACCGGCGTCGCCGAGGGCGGCGAGATTTCGCTCTACTACGATCCGATGATCGCCAAGCTCGTCACCCATGCCGCGAGCCGGATCGAGGCGATCGACGCGCAGGCCGATGCGCTCGACGCTTTCACCATCGAAGGCATTCGCCACAACATCCCGTTTCTCGCGGCAATCATGCGGCATCCGCGCTGGCGCTCGGGCAAGATATCGACCGCGTTCATCGCCGAGGAATTTCCCAAAGGATTCGAGCGCGTCGCGCCCTCGGGAGCGATGGCGCGGACGATCGGCGGGGTAGCCGCCGCGATCGACCACGTGCTCGGTGAACGAAAGCGCCGCATTTCCGGACAGCTCAACAGCGCGGTAACCCGCGAGCGCCGGCGCGCGATCTGGCTCGGTGGCGAGGAACTCCACGCCGACGTTGCGCATCAAGGCGACGCGGTGAGGGTGGTGTTCGAGGACGGCAACAGCCACGAGCTTTCGTCGAACTGGGTGCCCGGCATGCCGGTGTGGTCGGGGACGCTCGACGGCGCCGCCATTGCGGTGCACGTGCGCATGATCCCCAACGGCTTCGAGCTCGCCCATCGCGGCATCGAGGTGAAGGCGTTCGTCTACACCGAGCGCGAGGCGCGTTATGCGCGCCTGATGCCGGTCAAGAAGCTTTCGGGAAGCGAGAAATCCGTGCGCTGCCCGATGCCGGGACTGGTCGTGTCGCTGGCGGTCGCCGAGGGCCAGGAGGTCAAATCCGGCGAGACGCTGGCGATCGTTGAGGCGATGAAGATGGAAAACATCCTGCGCGCCGAACGCGACGGCACCATCAAGAAAATCCGCGTCAAGCAGGGTGACAGCGTCGCGGTCGACGCCGTCATCATGGAGTTCGCCTAGCTCCTCGGACGAGGCGCCAGCGGCGGATGAAAGCGCGGCGGCGCCCGCCCGCGACGACATTTTGACCCCACAATATCCATGAGTGTTGCGTCAGGGTGACAGCCTTGCTGCAGCAGATGCGGCTATTTTTTGTGGTCCGGCACTCGGATTCGCGAAAGAGCAGTGCCATGCAGACAAGGACAAAAAGGGAGTTGTCGATCGCTGGCCGGGCGAAAGCCCGAATTGCGCTCATCGCGGCAATGGGCCTGTATGCGGCTCCGGCCACGGCGCAGAATTTCAGCAACACGATCTTTTTCGGCGACAGCAACAGTGATTCAGGCAGGTATCGTTATCTGCCGGAAATCATAGCCGGCCCATTGGCCACCGGCGCCGCATTTACAACCAATCCCGGGCCCGAATGGACGGTGGCGCTTGGCCAGAAATTCGGCATCGTCGTAACCCCGTCCGATGCGCCTGGAGGTGGCAACAACTATGCTGCCGGCGGCGCCCGGGTGTCGTTTCAAGACCCGACCACCAATGAGTGGTCCGCGACTTCGCAAATCAACGCCTATCTTGCCGGCAACGGCGGGCGAGCCGATCCAAATGCCTTTTATTCGGTGTGGATAGGCGAAAACGATCTCAAGGTCGGCACGACCGGTGGCTTCGGTAATATCGTGAACCCACCGAATTTCGCGGATATCGCAGCGCTTGGCCTCCAGACAGTGAACCTCGTCAGCACGCTCTACGCTGCCGGGGCTCGCTATATTCTTGTGCCCAATACCATTTCCATACAAACCGCTGCAGCCGGGGCAGCTTCCGGCTTCGGCTTCGGAACCGGCACGGTCAATTCACGCGATTCGCGCGCGTTCTACGATCAGGTTGTTTGGAACGGGATTGCCGCAAAGGGGATCAATTTCATCCCCGCCGACGTCAACGGGGTTTACAATTTCGTGCTGCTCAATCCCGGCCAGTTCGGCATCGTCAATACGAGCGTACTTACGCCAGCGTGCGGCGCCACGTTGGCGCAGAATTGCGGACCCGCGAATTACGTGACGCCCAACGCCGACCGCACGTACTTTTACGCGGATACAGCCGGTCACGTTACGACTGCCATGCAGCAGATCGAGGCCGATTATTTTTACAGCCTGATCGTCGCTCCGAGCGAAATATCGTACCTCGCCGAAACCGCCATTCAGACGACTTTCGGAATGATCACGGGCATCCAGCAGCAGATCGACGTATCGCAACGGCAGCGAGCCGCCGGCTGGAATGGCTGGTTTAACGGCGATCTCGCGTACCTGCAGATGAACAACAGTTCTGCGGGCTTTCCAAGCGACCCCGGCTTGCCGGTCTCGGGCACGATGGGCCTCGACTATCACTCGCAGAACGGCTGGCTCGCGGGTGCGGCGGTGACAGTGGGCTCCGTAAGCCCGACTTTCTCGCTCGGCGGCAACTACACGCAGAACGAAGGCGCGCTCAGTCTATACACCGCGTACCGCAACTATAATTGGTGGGGCAACCTCATCGGTAGCGCGGGCTTCTTGCAGAACACCACAAACCGGCTGGTTCCGATCGGCATCACCGTACAATCAAATAACGGCTCGGCGAACGGCACCGATTTATCGCTTGCCGGTGAACTGGGTTACAATTTCCACGCAGGCGTTGTGGCGCACGGTCCGGTCGGCGGTTTCATCTTGCAGCAAGTACGGATCAACGGCTTCACGGAGAGCGGCAGTTTCACGAGTTTGTCGTTCGGCAGCCAGACGCGCAATTCCGAAGTCAGCGTGCTCGGCTATCAGGCGAACTTCGACTGGGGACGCTGGCATCCGTTCGCTCAGGTTCTGTGGGATCATGAATTCGACCCACTCAATCGCGTCGTGACCGCGTCCCTGACCACGATTACAGCGCCGAGTTTCTCCATGCCCGCCGTCGTTCTCGGACGGGACTGGGCTACCATGACCGTTGGTACGCAGGTTACCGTCACCCGCAACTGGACCGGTCTCGCTTCCTTCACGGCTCAGGTTGGCCAGCAGAACGCCACCAACTACGGCGGCCTCGTGGGCATGAATTACGCATTCAATCAGGATCCGCCGGCTCCAATCGTCTACAAGAACTGATCCAAATCATAAGACAGGTCTTTGAGATTAGTTGCCCGGGGGCGCGGCCATCGCCAAAGCGGCCGAGCCCAAATCACAGCATCATGGCGCTGGATGGAAACGCTACGCCTTATCTTTTCGCCGTCAGGACGGCTCGCGCAGCGGCCTTTCGTCGTTGCTGCCATCATTGTTTATCTGGCCGGCATCGCCTCCCATTTGCTCACCGGGTCGAGCGTTGTTTCGCACGCCGGCCTTTGGCCGTTCCTTTTGGTCCAGGTGCTGCTGATCTGGATCTGGTTTGCAGTACACGCCAAGCGGCTGCATGACGCCGGGCGGACCACCGGTCTCGCGGCGGGCGTCGCCGTCTTGTACGCATTGTCGATCGCGCTCCTCGTGATCGTGGTTGTATCGTTCTATCATCCGTTGGCCGGCCAGTTGCCGTTCGAGGACGCAAATTCGGCGGCCGCCGTCGGCCTGATTCTCCTGCTTTCGGTCATCGCCATCCTGCTCGGCGCTCCGCACTACGATCTCGCGTGGCTGATGGTGGCGGTCCTGCTGTTGATCGCGCTGGTGCCGGTCGTGCTGGCGTTTGTCGTCACGGTGTGGGCAGCGACGCGGCCGAGCGCGCCGGAGCCCGGCGCGTGATGCTGCATTTCGCCTACGGATCGAACATGAGCCGCGTGGCAATGCGCCGGCACGCGCCGGAAGCGGAGCCGCTCGGGGCAGCAACCCTCGCCGACTATCGCTTCGCGATCACGGCTGACGGCTATGCTTCGGTCATTCCGCAGCGCGCCGCCATCGTCCACGGCGTCCTGTGGCGGGTCACACCGCGTGATCGCGTCTGCCTTGCCCATTGGGAGGGTCTTGCCGTTGGACTCTACCGCGCCGCGACCTTGCCGGTGAGCCACGACGGCTGCCGCCGGATGGCGCTGGTCTATCTGGCGCGGCCGCGCGGCGAAGGGCGGGCAAAGGCCGGCTACATGGAACTTGTGATCGCCGCCGCGCTGGAGTGGCAATTGCCGCCCGACTACATTGCTTTGCTTGGACGCTGGTTACCCAAGCGGCCGCGCGGAGCCGGCGCAAGCGAACGTGGGGAATTCGCATGGACGTGATCTTCCGGGTCATGATCCGCGGCCGGGTCCAGGGCGTCGGATACCGGGCGTGGGCGGAAATCGCCGCGGTCGAACTTGGCGTCGAAGGCTGGATACGCAACTGCCGCGACGGCGCGGTGGAGGCGCTCTTCTCGGGCTCCGAGGAATCCGTCCTCACCATGATCGAGCTGTGCCGGGACGGCCCGCCCGGCGCGCGCGTCGTTTCGGTCGATCAGCGCGAAGCCAATTCAACCGACATGGCGCTGCGCCGCCCGGGAGATTTGTTCTCCGTGCTGGCGACCTGTTGAGCGTCCGCCACGGCGCCGAACAGCGGCTCGAATGCGGCGCGCAGCGCGCGATCGACCTCCGCAATCGACGCCGGCTTGCCGATATCGGACAGCGACGTCACGCCATAGCGCGGTTCCGATACGCCGCACGGCACGATGCCGGAAAAGTGGGTGAGATCGGGCGCGACGTTGAGCGAGAAGCCGTGCAGCGTCACCCACTGCCGCACCCGGATGCCGATGGCGGCGATCTTGTCCTCGGCGCCCTCGGCCTTGCCGGTGCGCCGCACCCACACCCCGATCCGGTCCTCGCGGCGTTCGCCGGAGACGCCGAACGCGGCGAGCGTGCGGATAAGCCATTCCTCGACGGTGGCCACGAAGCGGCGCACATCGGGGGCGCGGCGTTTGAGATCGAGCATCACGTAGCCGACCCGCTGGCCGGGGCCGTGGTAGGTGAACTGGCCGCCGCGGCCCGTCGCATGGACTGGAAAGCGCGCCTCGATCAGCTCCTGCGGTCGCGCCGACGTGCCGGCGGTGTAGAGAGGAGGGTGCTCGAGCAGCCAGACCAGTTCGCGCGCTTCGCCGCGCGCGATCGCCGCGGCCCGTTCCGCCATGATCTCGAGCGCGCTTTCATAGCCGACCAGGCCGTCGCTCACGCGCCATTCGACCGCCGGCGAGCCGGCGGCTGGCAGAAGCCCGATCGTCAGTTCGTTGCGCGTGTTAACTACCTCGTAACCAAGCCGTGGTGAAACAATAGCGCAGGCACGTTGTGCCGACAAAGTGCGCGGGGGCCCCTTGGCGACGCTCAATAATGTATCGATCGACATCGCCGTGGTGCTGGGCAAGACCTCGATGCCGATTCATCAGGTGCTCCGCCTCGGCCGCGGCGCCATCATCGAACTCGATTCCTCAGAGGAAGATGAGGTGCGGATTCTCGCGAACAATATGCCGGTGGCGAAAGGCACGGTGATCGTCAGCGGCAACCGGATCGCGGTCGAGGTCAAGGAACTGCTGCCGCGCGTTCCGGACGCCGACTAAGGCCGCCGCCGTCGCACCCTTCTGATCCACCGTCCAAAGCGCAAGGCGGAATGCGCGTCCGGCCCTGCACGTGTCACGCTCATTCGGCATGCTGGTGCGGTCGAGAGGACTCGAACCTCCACGGGTTGCCCCGCTAGCACCTCAAGCTAGTGCGTCTACCAATTCCGCCACGACCGCATGTGGGCTGGACGCTCGCCCGAAATGGCGCGCGAGCCGCGCCGATGTAACAGTTAGCCTGTCCCCGGACAAGGGCCAGCCGCGCCCGCGGCTAAAGCACGTGCGCGGCGCGAAGATCACCCACGCCTGCCTTGTCGACCGGCTCGGCCTTCGACCGCGTCTGCCTGCGACGCCGCCGCGGGTAGGCGCCTAACAATAACGACAGGCGCCCCACGACAGACAGCAGCCGCCCCAACATCCTCCGCAGCCCGCGCAGCTGATAACAACGCACCCGGCACACCCGAAGCCGAAGCCGGCGCATCCTCTGAAGCCGACACAGCCCCGGAAACCGCAACCGCCGCCGCCACAGCCTCCACCGCCGCAGCCCCGGAAACCGCAACCGCCGCCGCCACAGCCTCCACCGCCGCAGCCTCTACAGCCGCCACAGCCGCCGCCGCAACCACCCCTGACGAGCTGAAGCCCGGCCCGGAACGGACCGGTGTTCTCCTTGTCGAAGACATAGAATGTCGCCAGGCTGACGTCGGAGATTTCCTCCTCGGCGAGAAAGATTTCGTGGCTGGGGTCAACCGTCGGAGCCGGCAGGTTCGCCGCCGGAGCAGCGGAGGCGCCGCTCGCGAGCGACAACGACAGCCCGGCAGCACCCAGCACGGGAACGG
Organism: uncultured Alphaproteobacteria bacterium; assembly: GCA_963850245.1. Lineage (GTDB taxonomy): Bacteria > Pseudomonadota > Alphaproteobacteria > Rhizobiales > Xanthobacteraceae > BOG-931. The sequence goes on from CAWKLA010000017.1 coordinate 414,945, forward strand.
TTTTCCTCCGCCGCTTTCGCTTCGGGGTTTGCTTCTGCATTGCAGAGATCTCCCATTGGTTTGCGAAAATTGGTCAGATGCTTGATGCAATCGCGGGTGGACGCGATGAGCAAGTAACAAAGTGGTTAGAACGTACGAGTGCCACGGGAACCTTGCAAGATTGTGGCGGCTCGCGCGTGGACAGCATCGGATAAGCGCGAAGCGGAACCGCTCGCCCGTCCAGCCATCGTCCTAGTGAGATCGGGCTTTGAGCCAATCCCAGAATTTTTCCTCGTACAGTCCGGAGTACGACTGAATCTCGACCACGAGGGTATGATTGTAAGGGCTGTTGACACGCACGCCGATGTCGCGACTGAGGTCTTGCGCGCTTTGAGCGATGGCCGTCGAGATGAGCCATTGACCTTTGCTCAGGCGATAAACGTTCTGCGGATACCTTCTCAGCAGCAATCCCGACAACGCATCATTGTTGATGGCGTCCGGCGCTCTGATGATTGCGAACAGCGACATCCATCACCCACGGTACAATATGGCCCCTGCGTTTTGTGTCTCTCAACAAAGGCGACGCGTTTGAAAACGCTGCTGCCAAAGGCCGTTTCCGCGATGCAACCTAGATGATACATCTGGCTGATTAACGTACTGCAAATGGGCCGGCGGACGGCGATGGCACCGGGGAGGTCTTTTGTTGTCCGCCGGGCGTGTCGGGAAACCGGTCGGTCGGCCAGCCGTTTTCGCGGCAATGCGCCAGATAGTCGGATTCCATCATTTGGCCGGTTCGCAGCAGTTCCACGGCGAGCGCCCAAGTCAGTTCGCGCTCGGTCGGTTGCCGCTCAGTTGGCGTGCATTCGCTGGTCATCGGTGGGCCGCGATATTCGAGCGATCGTCCGGACAACCGGCGAGCAACATCGTGTTTCCGATCGCAAATCCGGAGCCGCCGGGCGTGCAGCGCGGCGCGAAGAGGAGGATGGCTGCACTGAGCGCAAGCAGTGAGAGCAGGCCGCCCGCGACGATGGCAGCGTCGACAACCGCGGAGCGTGGCCGATCCAATATGCCCGACATGGTAGTGTACGTATAAGAACGCAATCATGGGTTGTCCAGAGATTTTGCCCCAGCTGGGCGCAACTTGAAGCCTTTGTGGCCACGGAACCGGTAAGCGATGCCGGATCGGGAGAGTAGCGGCCGCGCGACGGTCCCGTGGCGTGGAAGCGGTGCGGTTGCCTTGACAGGTTGTGGCGCTGACGTACGCTCCTTGCGACTTGCCGGAATGGCAAATGCCCGATCAGCGCAAAGACGCGATGGGCAACGGGAGGAAAGATCGCCGCCACTTTGGCCGGTCGGTAATCGATTCACGTCTTGATCTTTGGTGCTGAGCGCAAACCGCGCTCAGAGGCGAACGCGGGCGAATTCTCAGCGGTTCAAGCTTGCGGCCAGGCCGGCGGAAACGTCCGCGGCTGCGGCGGCTGCTGATCTACCCGGCACCGGCCAGACAAAAACGACCCAAGGAGGAAACGATGAGTTTTTCAGCAAAGTGGAAGTCGCGCGCCGCGACGATTGTCGCGGCCACAGCTGCGGTCGCAGTTGCTGGATTGCTGCTCGCGTCCAGCGCGCGCGCCGAGGAACTCAAGTCCTACGACTCGAACAACAAGAATTTCTGGCAGCATCCGCCGGACGACTGGTTCATGGGCGACGAAACCCAGGAGCTCAAGGGCACCAATTATCTGAAGACCCTGCCGCCGCCGACCGGTTTCACCAAGGATGAGATCGAGGCCAAGCTGAAGGAGATCAAGCTGCCGCCCGGCTTCAAGATCGAGCTGTGGGCGAGCGGCGTGACCGATGCGCGGCAGATGGCGTGGGGCGACAAGGGCACGCTGTTCGTCGGATCGCTGTTCGGCGGCAACGGCAAGGTTTACGCCGTCGTCGACGAAGGCGGCAAGCGGGCCGTCAAGACCGTCATCAGCAAGGGACTGCGGATGCCGAGCGGCATCGCGTATCACGGCGGCGCGCTGTATGTCGCCGACATCGACAAGATCTACAAATACGACAATGCGGAAGCGAACCTCGACACCATGCCGGCGCCGCAAATCGTCTATGACGACATGCCGCCTTACATTCCGCACGGCTGGAAGTATCTGGCGTTCGACAAGAACGGCTGGCTTTACGTCGCGTTCGGGCCGCCTTGCAACATCTGCCTGCCGCCGACGTCAACGGCCCAGGTCAGGCACATCAATCCGGCGAACGGCACGGCGGAAATCGTTGCGCTCGGCGTTCGCAACAGTGTCGGCGGCGACGTCGATCCGCGCACCGGCGATTACTGGTTCACCGAGAACGCACGCGATTGGCTCGGCGAGGATATTCCGGGCGACAAGCTCAATCACGTCGCCAAACTCGGCGAGAATTTCGGCTACCCGCACTGCCATCAGGGCGATATTCCCGATCCGAAATACGCCATGGGGCACAAGTGTTCGGAGTTCTCTCCGCCGGCGCTCAATCTTGGAGCGCACATGGCGCCGCTCGGCATGAAGTTCTACACCGGCGATCAATTCCCGGCGGACTACAAGAACAACATCATCGTCGCCGAGCATGGCTCCTGGAACCGTCTCAAATACCAGGGCGGCAGGCTGATGCGCGTCACGGTCGATCCGGACGGCAAGAACGCCAAGGAAGTGGAGTTTGCCTCCGGCTGGATCAGCGCCGACGGCAAGTATCGCGGCCGGCCTAACGACGTGCTGGTGGCGGGCGATGGCTCGCTGCTCGTGGCCGACGATTACAATGGCGCCATCTACCGGATCAGCTACAGCAAGTGATCCATTGCTGCGATCGCTCCCGGCCGAATCCGGGGGCGATCATTCCTGAAATCTCCCGCGGGTCCGGCCGGAATCTTTCGGCCCGGACCCGCAATTTTGCGGGACTCATGGCGAACGCGCGGCTGCTTCTGTTTTATCTATGCGCGATCGCCATGTCGGCCGGATGCGAGGGCGCCGCCGCGGCCGATCTCGCTGCCGGCAAAGCACTGGCCGAAGCCTGCGCGGGATGTCATGCCGCCGACGGTGTTTCGCAGACGGCGCTGACGCCCTCGCTCGCGGCGCAGCCCGACGATTTCATCCAATGGCAGCTCGTTTATTTCCGCGGCGGCAGTCGCAAGAGCGAAGTGATGGGGCCGATCGCCGAGGCTCTGAGCAACGAGGATATCCGCAATCTCGGCGCCTATTACGCATCGCTGCCGCCGCCGAAGCGGGATGCCGCCCACGGCTCTGACGCCCTCGCTCTAGCGGGCGAAAAGCTCGCGGCGCGGCACCGCTGCCGCTCGTGTCACGGCGAAGATTATTCCGGCGTCGGGCCCGCGGCGCGGTTGTCGGGCCAGCGCGAAGACGTCCTGCTGCAAGCCCTGCGCGATTTCAAATCCGGCGCGCGGGTCGGCTCCGGCGTGGCCTCGATGGCCGATGCGACGTTCGAGCTTAACGACGCCGACATGCAGGCGCTCGCGCACTATCTGGCCGCGCACCCTTGACGCGGCGCCATGTGTGGAAGCCGTGCGCGCGCCGGGTGTGTTGCGCTCAGTAGGGCGCTGGTGGTGCTGCGGGTGGTTGGTTGGCGGGCACTTCGTTCGCGAGTGTCCCCATCTCGGCGGCCGCGGCCGGCGGTTCGGAATGTGACAACTCGCTTGCCGGCGTCACTGCCTCCGTGGCGGACATCGGCACTGCGGCTACGGGGACTGCCGCTACCGGTTCGCTGGTGTTGGCCAGATCGCGGAATACGGCGTCGAGATATTCAATCATGGCCGGCACCGGCAATTCCGGCGCGGCAGAACTGACCAAAACGGTCTGCGGATCGGCCCATTGCGTGACGGCAGCGAGAGCAAGATAGCGCAGGCTCGCCGAGCCGTCGGCCAGCGCCACGACGCGCCACGAACGATATTCGGGAGCAAAAGCGTTGGCGTCGGGTGCGGCCAGTTCGATGCGATCGGACGATGCCAGCCCGGAAGTTTTCGGCCAGATCGGATCGTCGTATTGCTCAGCCTCCATTTTGGCCACCGTATCGCCGTGCGCCGGTGCGCCGGCGATTTCGATGCGGTCTCCGGCGCCCGGTATCACGTGCACCACGTGGAAGCCCGCCTCCTTCAATTTCTTCAACAACTCCGGAAGCGCAGCGACCGTGCCGGGGTGAATGTCGTGCAGCAGCAGGATTCCCTTGCCGCGCGCTTCCAGCCGCATCATGGCGCGACGGACGATTTCGCTCGGGCCGATCCGCCGAAACCAATCGTCGGCGACGATGTCGGAGCTGAAGACGACCAGCGACCGTGCGGCGAGCAGTTCCTCGGCGGCGTCGGAGCGCCCAAGTCCCGGAAAGCGGAAGAAGGGCGCAAGCTCCTTCTCGTCGCCGAGCGCCGCGGCCACATCGGCAATACCCTGGTCGATCTCCCAGCGCAGCTTCTCGATCGGCAGTCTTTCGAAACGCGGCGGATGGTCTTCGGAATGGGTGCCGATGGTGTGGCCGGACTCATAGATACGCCGAACGACGGCGGGATAGGCCTTGGCCATGGTGCCGACAAGGAAATAGGTCGCCTTCACGCATTGCGCGGCAAGGATGTCGAGTATCGCGTTGGAATAGCGCGGCAATGGGCCGTCGTCGAACGTGAGCACGACTTCCTTGTCGGCCAGTGGAAGACTTTGTGGATACTGCATGACGCCGACGCGCGTCAGCGTTCCCGGCTCGAGCGTCAGCACCCGCGAAGTGCCCAGCGCATTCGGGTTGCCCGGGCATTCGTCAGACCATGCCGGCGCGGGCAAGCCTGCGACCGCGATGACGCCGACCGTCGCGAAAACAGCAGCAGTGAAGGGAGATCCAGCCGACGCCAGCAGGCCGCGCATGTCTTTTGTCCGGATCCGATTCGACACCGGAGCCGCTCCTTATTTCATCCTACTGATCGCGGCGCTTAATGCAAAGTTAACGAAAGATGTACAGCCGTTCATTGTTGAAAACCGTCACACATGCGTACAGCCCGAGGCTTTTCCTTGCCGTTAATCAGCGGCGTTTACAACCTTTGAATCCGGCGTTTAGTTAGTAAGGGGCGTGCGCAATGACGGCCGCTGCGGCAGCCCGGAAATGGTGGGCGGCACGACGGCAACGCGCGGGTGCGTCGGCGCCCACGCATGCGGCCGGCAACGGCAACTCTATCGCGCGCCTTGCGCCGTTCCTGCCGGCATTTGTCGCCGCGGCGATGATGCTCTGCGCCGCGGTCGGCTTCACCGTCACGCGCCTCAGCGAAAATCGCGTAGCGGTCCAGCAGCACGAGGCGCTTGCCCAGGCACTTGACGAATTTCACGAGCGTTTCGGCGACGTCGATGCGCCGGATGATATCCAGCTGCGAGCCATCGTGCGTCGATCCGGCCTTTCTGATTTGCGGTTTGATGCCAACCCGACGGGTGACGGTAACCGCGAACTGCAATCGTTGCATGACGCCCGCGGCCGCATCGTCGGCTGGTTCAGCTGGGCCGGCGACCGCGGAATTATCGGCGTCATGAACAGGCTCTGGGGAATCCTGGCCTTGCTCGGCGCCGCACTCGGTTTATGCGCCGTGTTTGTCGTGCGCAGTTTGCGGCGGCTGGCGCAGTCGCTCGATCGCAGCACCGAGACGGTACGCAAACTCACCAGCCAGGACCCGCTGACCGGCTTGCCCAATCACCGCATGACGATCGAGTCGCTGGAGAAGGCGCTGGCCGATCGACGTTCCGGCATCGTGCTGCTGGCGCTGATCGATCTCGACGGATTTCGCGAGGTCAACGACACGCTCGGCCGGACCGGCGGCGACGCCGTGCTGGTGAAGGTCGCCGAGCATTTTCAGGCCGGCCTGCTAGCGGGGGCGGTGCTCGGACGCTTCGAAGAAGATGAATTCGCCGTCATCATGAGCAGCGAAAATCGTCGCGCCGCCGCCATGCTGGTCGAGGCGATACGCGCCTCGCTCATGCGGCCTTTCTTCGTCGACCGGATGTGGCAGCTGACCGCCAGCATCGGCATCGCCCAGGCTCCCGAGGACGGCACGACCGCCGAGGAATTGGTCCGCCGGGCCGGACTGGCGCTTCGCGTTGCCAAGCGCGAAGGCCGTGGCGCGGCGCGCCGGTTCGAGACGCGGATCGAGACCGACTATGCGGAGCGGCGCTCCCTGCTGCGCGAGCTTCAATCCGCAATCGCGCTGCAGGCGTTCGATGTCGAATATCAGCCGGTGGTGGCCGCCGAAGGTGGCGCGATCATCGGGGTCGAGGCGTTGCTGCGCTGGACGCACCCGACCCGTGGCCGCGTGGCGCCGTCGGTCTTCATTCCGCTCGCCGAGCAGAGCGGTCTCATGTCGCAACTCGGCGAGATCGTGCTGCGGCGTGCGCTGACCGACGGCGCGCGATGGCCGGGTTTGTCCATCGCCGTCAATCTTTCCCCGTGCAGATCCGCGATCGCTGGCTGGTCGATCTCGTTCGCAAAGTCATGGTCGAAACCGGGATCGCGCCGTCGCGGGTGGTGCTGGAAGTGACCGAAGGGGTGCTGATCGATAATCCGCAGGAGGCACAAACGCGCCTCGAGTCACTGCGCGCGCTTGGCGTCAGCCTCGCGCTCGACGATTTCGGCACCGGCTATTCCAGCTTGAACTATCTGCAGAAGTTTCCATTCGATCGGATCAAGATCGACCGCGCCTTCGTCGCTTCGCTTGGCGTGTCCGGCGACACCGCTGCGATCATTCAGGCGATCGTCACGCTCGGCCACGCGCTCGGCATGAAGGTGCTGGCGGAGGGCGTGGAAAACGACGAGCAACGGGTGTTGCTGCGTCTCGCCGGATGCGACGAAATGCAGGGCTATCTGTTTGCGCGGCCCGGCCCGGCGGCGGAAATCGACAAGCTTCTGGCGGGTTCGCCGCGCTCCGTCGTCGCCTGAAACATATCGCCCGTCAGTCGGCTGTGGGCGGATAGCGCCGTTGCACAGGTTTATTGGTTTGGGCTTAATGGGATTTGGAGACGCGTAAGCCAGAGCCCCGCCGATGACTGCGGACGCTACGCCTGCCGCCGACGTTCAGCCCAAAGCCAAAATCTTCATCTCGTATTCGCGCAAGGACATGGCCTTCGCGGATCGGCTGGAGCAAGCGCTAACTGCGCGCGGTTTCGAGCCGCTGATCGATCGCAGCGAGATTTATGCCTTCGAAGACTGGTGGAAGCGGATCGAGGCGTTGATCTGGACGCTCCGATACGATCGTGTTTCGTGCTTTCGCCCGACGCGGTGGCATCGGAGGTAGCACTCAAGGAAGTCGCGCATGCGGTCACGCTCAACAAGCGCATTGCGCCGATCGTGTGCCGGCGCGTTGACGACGGTGCGACTCCAGAGGCGCTCCGCCGGCTGAATTTCGTTTTCTTCGATGAGCCTGAGCGTTTCGAGGCAAGCGCCGATCAGCTTGCCGAGGCGCTGCAGACCGACATCGGGTGGATACGGCAGCACACCGAGTTCGGCGAACTCGCGCGCCGCTGGTCGGCAGCCGGCCGTCCCGGTGGGCTTCTGTTGCGCTCGCCGGCGCTGGAGGAGGCCGAGCGCTGGATTGCGTCGCGTCCGCGGGGCGCGCCGGCTCCGACGGAAGAAACGCAAGCCTACATCGCGGGAAGTCGGAGCGGTGCGACGCGGCGGCGCAACATCCTGACCGGGAGCCTCGCGGCCGGTCTGGTGGTGGCGCTCGCGCTCGCCGGGTTGGCTTACTGGCAACGCGGCATCGCCGTGCAGGAGCGGCAAATCGCGGACCAGCAGCGAGAAATCGCCGAGCAACAGCGCAAGCGGGCTGAAGAAACGCTTGCGGCTGCGACCAAGACCGCCAACAGCCTGGTGTTCGATCTCGCGCTGCGGTTCAGCGACACCTTGGGGATTCCGGCTTCGCTGATAAAGGATATCCTTGGTCGCGCGCTCTCGCTGCAAGATCAACTCACAGCTTCCGGGCAGGTCACCGCGCGAACTCCAGCGCAGCCAAGCTGTGGCTCTTAATGAAACATCGAGTCACACTGCTGACCGTCGGCGACACCACGGAGGCGTTCACGGCCGCAGATCGGGCGCTGCCAAATCCTTGAAGTCCTTGTTGCCAGCGACCCCGCCGAGACACCGGGTGGCAACGCGACCTGTCGGTGTCCTACAACAGCATCGGCAACGTGCTGGTGGCGCAGGGCAAGCTGGACGAAGCGCTCGACAACTATCGCCAAGACTTGGCAATCGTTGAACGCCTCGCCGCGTCCGATCGCAGCAATACCCAGTGGCAGCGCGACCTGTCGGTGTCCTACGAAAAGATCGGCGACGTGCTGGTCGCTCAAGGCAAGCTCGACGAGGCGCTTGGCAACTATCGCCAGAGCCTGGAATCCGCGGAGCGCCTCGCGGCCTCGGATCGCAGCAACACCCAGTGGCAGCGCGACCTGTCAGTTGGCCTACGAAAGGGTCGGCGACGTGCTGGTGGCGCAAGGCAAGCTGGATGAGGCGCTCGGCAACTATCGCCAAGACCTGGCCATCGTGGAGCGGCTCGCCGCCTCCGATCGCAGCAACACCCAGTGGCAGCGCGACCTGTCGGTGTCGTACGACAAGGTCGGCGACGTGCTGGTCGCTCAAGGCGAGCTCGACGAGGCGCTCGGCAACTACCGCCAAAGCCTTGACAATCCGCGAGCGCCTCGCGGCCTCGCGATCGCAGCAACACCCAGTGGCAGCGCGACCTGTCGGTGGCCTACGAAAGGATCGGCGACGTGCTGGTGGTGCAAGGCAAGCTCGACGAGGCGCTCGGCAACTACCGCCAGAGCCTGGCCATCGCTGAGCGCCTTGCCGCCTCCGATCGCAGCAACACCGAGTGGCAGCGCGACCTGTCGGTGTCATACAACAAGGTCGGCGACGTGCTGGTCGGCGCAAGGCAAGCTGGACGAGGCGCTCGACAGCTACCGCCAAAGCCTGGCCATCGCGGAGCGTCTCGCCGCCTCCGATCGCAGCAACACCGAGTGGCAGCGCGACCTGTCGCTGTCGTACAACAAGGTCGGCGACGTGCTGGTGGCGCAAGGCAAGCTGGACGAGGCGCTTGGCAACTACCGCCAAAGCCTTGACCATCCGCGAGCGCCTCGCGGCCTCGGATCGCAGCAACACCCGGTGGCAGCGCGACCTGTCGATGTCCTACGAAAAGGTTGGCGAAGTGCTGGTGGCGCAGGGCCAGCTGGACGAGGCGCTCGAGAAATATCGCAAAAGCCTCAACATCCGCGAGCGCCTCGTGGCTTCCGATCCCAGCAACAGCCAGTGGCAGCGCGACCTGTCGGTGTCGTTCAACAAGGTCGGCGACGTGCTGGTCGCTCAAGGCAAGCCGGACGAGGCGCTTGAAAACTACCGCCGAAGTCTGGCGATCGCCGAGCGCCTCGCGACCTCGGATCGCAGCAACACTGAGTGGCAGCACGACCTGTCGGTGTCCTACGAGAGGATGGGCGGCGTGTTGGTGGCGCAAGGCAAACTTGCCGAGGCTCTCGACAGCTACCGCCAAAGCCTGGCTATCCGAGAGCGCCTCGCCGCCTCCGATCGCAGCAACACCGAGTGGCAGCGAGACCTCGCTGTCGGTCATGGAAAACTGGCGCTGGTTTATATTGCGCAAGGTAATGCCGCGGCCGCATTGACTGAACTGCGTACGGGCAAGGACATCATGGCGCAATTGGTTGCGCTTGTACCTAATGTGGCTCAGTGGAAGAAGGACCTTGCCTGGTTCGACGGACAGATCGCGGCGCTGACGAAATAGGCGCGAGAGCCTGCGAATTTGCGAGTACCGCGCCAGGGTCGCCGCGCCATCCTGACAGAGCCGCGGCCAAGCGGTATCGTTGCCGGGCCGCTGGCCCGCATGTTGCCGCGGCGGGAGCGCGCGATGATCCTCAACAGCCTTCCCGGCCTCGATTTCGGTCTGGGTTCCGACATCGACATGTTGCGCGATACGGTCGGTTCCTTCGCACAGGCGAAGATCGCGCCGAACGCCGCCGAGATCGACCGCTCCAATCAGTTTCCACGCGAGCTGTGGCCGCAACTCGGCGCACTCGGCCTGCTCGGTATCACGGTCGAGGAAGAGTGGGGCGGCGCCGGGATGGGTTATCTGGCGCATTGCGTCGCGATGGAAGAAATCTCGCGTGCTTCGGCGGCGATCGGCCTGTCTTACGGCGCGCATTCCAATCTTTGCGTCAATCAGATCCGGCGCAACGGCAGTGCCGAGCAGAAGAAGCGTTATCTGCCGAAGCTGATCTCGGGCGAACATGTCGGCGCGCTGGCAATGTCCGAGCCGAACGCCGGCTCGGACGTGGTGTCGATGCGCACGCGGGCGGAGCGGCGCGGCGACCGCTATGTGCTCAACGGCTCGAAAATGTGGATCACCAACGGTCCGCTGGCCGAAACGATGGTGGTGTACGCCAAGACGGATGCCACGGCCGGATCGCGCGGCATCACCGCCTTCATCGTCGAGAGCGGGTCCAAGGGTTTTTCCACCGGTCCGAAGCTCGACAAGCTCGGCATGCGCGGGTCCGATACCGGCGAAATCATCTTCACGGACTGCGAGGTGCCAGCGGAGAACGTGCTCGGTGTCGTCGGCAACGGCGTCAACGTCCTGATGTCGGGCCTCGATTACGAGCGCGCCGTCCTCGCCGCCGGGCCGCTCGGCGTGATGCAGGCCTGCCTCGACCTCGTCATCCCTTACGTGCATCAGCGCACCCAGTTCGGCCAGCCGATCGGCCGCTTCCAGTTGATCCAGGCCAAGCTCGCGGACATGTACGTCGCGCTCAACGCTGCGCGGGCGTACGTCTATACGGTCGCGAAAGCGTGCGATCGCGGCGAAACCACGCGCGAGGATGCCGCCGGCGCCATTCTCTACGCGGCCGAGCGCGCGACCTGGATGGCGCTCGAAACTATCCAGTGTCTCGGCGGCAACGGTTACATCAACGATTATCCCGCCGGGCGGTTGTTGCGTGACGCCAAACTCTATGAGATCGGCGCCGGCACCAGCGAAATTCGCCGCATGCTGATCGGCCGCGAAATCTTCGAGAAGACGCGCTGATCGCGCCGTGGGAAGGCGATCATCCGAGCCGCCGGTCGTATTCGAGCACGGCGTTGAGCAGCACCTGCGCGCCGGCGGCGCACTCTTCGAGGCTCGTCAATTCCGCTTCGTTGTGCGAAAGGCCACCGAGGCTGGGTACAAAGATCATGGTGGTCGGTGCAACGCGGGCGATATAGGCGGCGTCGTGGCCAGCGCCGGAAATGATGTCGCGCGAATTAAAGCCCGCCTTCGCCGCGCCGACGCGCACGCATTCGATCAGCTCGGGAGCGAATTTCACCGCCGGCGAATCCCAGATCCGCGCTTCCTTGTAGGCTAGCTGCAACGGTTGCAGGATCGCGGCCAGCGATGCCCGCAGCTTCGCTTCCATGACGTCGAGAACCTTGTCGTCCGGATGCCGGAAGTCGATGGTAAAGAACACCTCGCCGGGGACGACGTTGCGGCTGTTCGGCTTGTTCTCGATCATGCCGACCGCACCGACGGCGTCGGGCGCGTGCTCGAGCGCGATCGCGTCGATACGGTCGATCATCCTTGCGGCGCCGAGAAGCGCGTTCTTGCGCAGCCGCATCGGTGTCGCGCCGGTATGAGCCTCCTGGCCCGTGACGGTGATTTCATACCACCGCATGCCCTGAACGCCCTGGACGACACCGATCATGCGGTCCTCGTCTTCCAGGATCGGGCCCTGCTCGATGTGCAACTCGAACATGGCGCCGAATTTTCGCGCGCCGGATTTTTCCGCGCCCTTGTAGCCGATACGCTTTAGTTCCTCGCCGAAGCGGTTGCCGTCGCGGTCGGTTAGGGAATGGGCGAATTCCGCCGTGAAGACCCCGGCAAATACGCCCGAGGCCAACATGGCGGGCGCGTAACGCGAGCCTTCTTCGTTTGTCCAGTTGACGATCTCGATCGGAGCGTTTGTTTCGTAACCGGTCTCGTGGAGCGTCCGCATCGCTTCGAGCGCGGCGAGCACGCCGAGCACGCCGTCGAACTTGCCGCCTGTCGGTTGGGTATCGAGATGCGAACCCATGGCGATCGGCGCGAGGGTTGCGCTCTTACCCGGTCGCCGCGCGAACATGTTGCCGACTTCGTCAACTGTAACCGTGCAGCCGAGCGCCTCGCACCGCGCCTTGAACCAATCGCGCACCTGGCGATCGGAGTCGCTGAGAGTGAGCCGGCAAATGCCGCCCTTTGGCGTCGCGCCGAACTTCGCCGTCTCCATCAGCGTGTCCCACAGCCGCTGCGGGTTGATCTGAAGGTTTTGCATTTTCAGAAGCCGGTCCGGCGCGGGTCGCGCGGTGACCGCGCAAGTGGATCGGGCGAAGTTGACGCCGCCGCCGTGTGTGAGCTTTGTCATGCCTGTCTCCGGTCAGACCAGCCCCAGGCTGGGGCGGAATTGCCATTTTGTCGTTGTCACAGAGAGGTTAGTCAATGTCAGCCTGGGCCGCGCGGACGGTTGCACTGGCAGCGATATTCGCCTTCGTGCCTCTGCAAGGGGAGGCGCAAACCCGCAAGCCAACGCCGCGGGAGGTCTCGGGAATCCGCGATTGCGCGAAGAAGTACGAAGAAAGCCTCGATGACGCCGAGCGGCAGTGTCTGTTCAATCTCGTTGCGACGCCGTGCGCCGACACCCCCGAAGGGTCGTCCAATGTCGGCACCACCGACTGCTTCCGCATCGAGTGGAAAATCTGGGACGATCTGCTCAATGAAAATTACAAGAGCCTGCTGGCCGTTCTCGACGAGGAGCAGGCATCAAAACTCCGGGACATGCAGCGGGCGTGGATCGCCTATCGCGATACAACCTGCGAGTTCTATTACGTCAAAATTCACGGCACGATGGCCTATCCGATGCAGGCCGCCTGTCCGCACGGGAAACCATGCGGCGGGCAATGCTGCTCAAATTCTTCACTGGCCTATGAGGGTGCTTCGTTGAATGGGCCAATGGCCTGCTAGGCCAGAGGCACGTCGGCCTGTGGCGGTCTTAATCGGAAGCTTTCAGCCCACTAACTCACTGAATCAACGGCGAATCAGCTATGCTCTTTCGCGCCGGGAAAAGCTGGAGCGCGACCCATGCTGCGGGTGCGATTGAAAGCGGACGGACGCTTGGTCGAGGTTATGCCTGACGGCGGCGAGCGGCCGATATCCTTCTCCGACGGTCAGCCTGTGCCGCGCGCCAACGGCGGCGGACATGCCGCGAACGGACGTTTCGACGACGCCGCCTACGCGCGCAACGTGCGCGGCCGCACCGGCCTCACGCAAATAGCCTTCGCCGCCCAGATCGGCGTTCCGGTCGAGACGGTGCGGAACTGGGAACAAGGTAAGCGCTCCCCCCGTGGGCCCGCCCGGGCGCTGCTCAAAGTGATAGAACAAGCGCCGGATGCCGCTTTTGCGGTGCTGGGCGGCAAGCGGCAGTGAACGCGCACCGCTGAAGGTGCGCTCATGGCCGAAATGCAAAAGGACAACATGCCGGTCGTCGAGGCCAATGGCGCGAGGATTCCACTCCTCGGGCTCGGGACCTGGGAATTGCGCGGGCGCGCCTGCGCGCGGGTCGTCGAGCAGGCCTTGCGGCTCGGTTACCGGCACGTCGATACCGCGGAAATGTACGACAACGAGCGGGAAGTCGGCGAAGGCGTGCACGCGTCCGGCGTCAAGCGGAACGAGATCTTCGTCACGACGAAAATTTGGCCGGCGCATTTTGCCCCGCGCGATCTCGCGCGCGCGGCGCGCGATTGCCTGGTGCGGCTGCGCCTGAGCGAAGTCGATCTTCTGCTTCTGCACTGGCCGAATCCGCAAATTCCGCTGGCGGACACGCTTGGCGCGCTGAACAAGGTCAAGCGTGACGGCCTGGCGCGACATATCGGCGTGTCGAATTTCAACGTCGCGCTCATCGAGCAGGCGACGAAACTCAGTGCCGAGCCGCTGGTGTGCGATCAGGTCGAATGCCATCCCTATCTCGACCAGGCCAAGGTGATCGCCGCCTGCCGCAGGCACGGCATGGCCGTCGTCGCCTATAGCCCGATCGCGCGCGGCAATGCGCGCAACGACGAAGTGCTCAGGCGCATCGGCGTCGCGCACAAAAAGACCGCGGCGCAAGTATGCCTGCGCTTTCTGGTGCAGCAGAACATCGTCGTCATACCGCGCACCAGCAAGGTGCAGCGGCTGGAGGAGAATGCGGCGATTTTCGATTTCACGCTCGGCGCGGGCGAGATGGCCGAGATCGCGGCGCTGGCGCGCCACGACGGCCGCGTGATCGACTGGGCCTTTTCCGGCAAGCCGGAATGGGATTGAAAAAGGCCGCCCAGGCAGTCGGCTAGAATTCGACGTCCAGCTCTTCGAGTTCGTCCGGCTCGGTCTTGGCCGCGGCGATCCACTCCTGCATCAGCGGCAACGCCATGATGGTCTTGCAGTATTGCGCCGAGACCGGGTCGAGGGCGACGTCGTAGGTGAGGAAGCGCGAGCACACCGGCGCATACATCGCGTCCGCCGAACACGGCTTTTCGCCGAACAGATAGGGTCCGCCGTATTTCTCGATGCACTCGCGCCAGATCGTGGTGACGCGATCGATGTCGCCGCGCGCGCCGGCCCATGACTTGAAGCCGGGGAAGTGCGCCTTGACGTTCATCGGCAGCGCGGAGCGCAGATTGCTGAAGCCGGAATGCATTTCGCCGCAAATCGAGCGGCAATGCGCGCGCTGCGCGCGGTCGGCCGGCAACAGCCCGGCCTCGGGATTTTGTTCATGCAGGTATTGGGCGATCGCGAGCGTGTCCCACACCTTGAGGCCGTCGTCGATCAGGCAGGGCACCAGGAAGGACGGCGACAGCAGGAGCAGCTCGGCGCGGGTGGAAGGATCGTCGGTGCCGACGTGCTTCTCCTCGAAATCGAGGCCGGCCATTTTGCACAGCAACCAGCCGCGCAGCGACCACGAGCCATAATTCTTGCTGGCGATGGTGAGGACAGCCTTGGGCATTTTCTTCTGATCTCGTTGGAGTATTGAAGATAAATCAGAGGCTTATTCGGAGGCTTGTTAACCGTCCGCCCGGACGGCGGCCTGCACCTCGGTCCCGCTGTGCAGGATGTTCACAATCTTGTCGCAGCGCAACAAAAAATGCACTAGCCTTTCCGGCATTGGGGGTCGAGGGGGTCCGTCGCCAGACGGATTTCGGCGCCCGTGGGCAACGGATGCTGTATCTCACCTATCAGACCCAATCCGACATGATGGCTCCGGTCCGGGCGTGGGCGAACGTGGCGCTTGCTGCCGGCAATGGCCGGCTGCATGCCGACGAGAGCAACGTCCTGCGCAATCTCTCCGCCGCTTACGAGTTGATCTCGCGCGCCGGTCTCACGCATACGCGGCCAGCCTTCGCCATCACCTCGGTCAATGTCGGCAACCGCGAGGTGGTGGTACATGAAGAGGCCGCGGTAAGCACCGCGTTCGGCACCCTCCTGCATTTCAAGAAGGATCTGGCAACGGCGCAGCCGCGCGTTTTGCTCGTGGCGCCGTTGTCGGGCCATTTCGCCACGCTGTTGCGCGCGACCGTGCGTACGATGCTGCCCGAGCATGACGTTTACATAACCGACTGGCACAACGCGCGTGACGTGCCGTTGAGCGCGGGCCGGTTCGGCGTCGACCAGTATGTCGATCATCTCATCAAGTTTATCGAAGCGATCGGCGAGGGCGCGCATGTGCTCGCGGTTTGCCAGCCCTGTGTCGCGGTGCTCTCGGCGGTGGCGGTCATGGCGCAAACCGGCAACCCGGCGCAACCGCGCTCGATGACGCTGATGGCCGGACCGATCGACACCCGCGTCAACCCGACCAAGGTCAACGATCTCGCCAACAAGCGCGACATCGCCTGGTTCGAGCGCGCGCTCACCGCCTCGGTGCCGGTTCGCTATCCGGGGGCGTTTCGCCGTGTCTATCCGGGTTTCGTCCAGCTGGCGGCGTTCATGTCGATGAACATCGAGCGCCATGTGAAGGCGCATAAGGAACTCTACGAGAATCTCGCCAACGGCGAGCATGAAAAGGCGGCGAGCACCAAGGCCTTCTACGACGAATATTTCGCCGTGCTCGACCTTACCGCCGAGTTCTATCTCGAAACGGTGCGCTACATTTTTCAGGAATACGCGCTGCCGCTCGGCAAGCTCAAGTGGCACGGCGAGACCGTCGACCCGAGCGCGATCCGCCGCACCATGCTGCTGACGGTCGAGGGCGAGCGCGACGACATCTGCGCCGTCGGCCAGACGGTCGCCGCGCACGATCTCTGCAAGAAGCTGCGCCCCTATCGCAAGCGCCATCACCTGCAAGCTGGCGTCGGGCATTACGGCGTGTTCAGCGGCAAACGCTGGGAAACCCAGGTTTACCCGATCGTCAAGAACGTGATCCTGTCGAGCGATTGAGCGCCCGGGCGGGTTGATAGTAGCATCGGCCGACTTTGTACAAAATACTCAGACCGGGAGAATGATATGCCGACAAGCGTCAAACAAATGCTGGAAGCGGCGAACGCCGCGGTGCCGCGGATTGCGCCGGCGCAAGCGCGCGAACTGATCGCGAAAGGCAACACGCTTGTGGTCGACGTGCGCGACGCGCCGGAGGTGGAAAAAAGCGGCAAGGTTGCCGGCGCCGTTCACGTTTCGCGCGGCATGCTGGAATTCCGCGCCGATCCAGATTCGCCCTACCACGACAAGAATTTTGCTAAGGACAAGACCGTCATCGTCTATTGCGCCTCCGGCGGCCGTTCGGCGCTCAGCGGCAAAGTCCTCAAGGACCTGGGTTACGAACAGGTTTTCAATATGGGCGCGTTCAAGGACTGGGCCGAAAGCGGTGGCGCTGTCGAAAAGCCGATCGAAGGGGGGATGTGAGCGGAGCGCGGTGCCTATCCGGGCTCCCGGGGTGATCGCCGGCGCTCACTTGAGATTTCCAAGTTCCGCACGCTTCTTGCTCTCGTAAATTATCGACGTTTCAATCCGGGTCACGCCCGGCCGATTGGTGAAACGGTCAAGCACCAGATCTTTCAGGTGGACCGTGTCTCGCGCGACCACGTGCACGACAAGATCGTGCCGCCCGGTAATGAGGAACGCGGTACGTACTTCCGGGATGTCGACGACTTCGGACATGAAGCTGTCGACGTTGGCGCGCTCATGTTTCGACAATTCGATAAAAAGCAGGGCTTCAAGGCCGACGCCGAAGGCGCGCGGGTCGACCTCGGCATGCGCGCCGACCAGCACGCCCAACTCCCACAACCGCTTTACGCGCTCATGGCAGGTCGAAGGGGCGATGCCGACGGCGGCCGCCAGCTCCTTGTTGGCAAGGCGAATATTCTTCTGTAGTTCGCCTAGAATTCCGTAGTCAATTCGGTCGAGCTCGGTCATTCCGCCTGCGGCCCGGAAATCATTCGATTTATCGGGATCGATAAGACCGCTAAATTTCGCGGAATTCAACCCCGATAATGCCAATCCACGGGTGAACCGCCATGACCTATCGGATGCCGCGTCTCGGCGCGCTGGACGAGGGGGCGCGCGCACGTTTTCAGCGCGACGGCTTTCTCATCGTCGAAAACTTTCTGAGCGAGCCGGAGATTGCCGCGTTGCGCGACAGTTTTCCCAGACTGTTTGCCGGCAAATTCGATACCGGCATCTACCCGGACGAATGGTACTGGCGCGAGGGGATCAGCCTGCCCGATGTCACGCGTCACATGGCCAATGCCTGGAAATCCGATCTGAGCGTGGCAAAGCTCGTGCTTGCCGAGGACATCGGCCGCGCCGCGGGCCTGCTCTCGGGCTGGGCCGGTGTGCGGCTCGGACAGGACACGATCTGGTGGAAGCCGCCGCAGACCAAGGCCGTGACGTTTCACCAGGACTTGTCGTTCATGGATTTTCTCAATCCGCCCAAGACAATCACCTGCTGGGTCACGCTTGATCAAACGGCCACCGATGCTGGAACGCTCGAGTACGTTCCGGGATCGCATCTGTGGCCGCTGACGCCAATCCCGGCGGATTTCCATGCGCCGGACGATTACCGTGGACTGATGAAGCGTGCGGCGCGCGAAGCGGGCGTTGAAAATCCCGAACCGTTTTTTATCGACGTGCCAGCGGGCTCCTGTGTGTTTCATGCCGGCGAGATCTGGCACGGTTCCGGACCGAACGTGACCGGCGATGTGATGCGCCGATCGATCGGCGTCCACATGGTTCCGGCCGATGCGCAGTTTTCCGATCGCCACGGCGGCTACATCTACCGGCGATATCAGCGCACCGGGGATACGTCGCTCGATGAGAGCTTCTTCCCGATCTTGTGGACGAAGGACGGGCGCCGGACCGACTGGATCGAGACTTATTGCGCCACCGGTCGACGCGAGCCGGTGCGGTTGGCCGCCGCCGAGTGACCGGCTCGCGAGACGCGACCGGTTATCGGACCTAAGCCGCGCAATATCCGCGGGCCGATATTCTCACCGCATCGCCGCGGCGATGTTGCCGCCATCGACCGTCGTGACGTCGGCGGTGGTCTTGAGCGCCAGCGCCTGATGCAGGAAGGCCTGCGCCACGTCGTCGGCCGTTACTTCGCGGCCGAGCAGATTGCCGCTCATGTAATTCTGTTCAGCTCAGGCCGCGCGCCTTGGCGCGTGAGGCGATCATCTCTCCGGTCAGCAAGCCGGAGCGGATGCGGTCGGCATTGACCGCGTTGGCGCGGATGCCGTCGGCGCCGTAGTCCAGCGCATATTGGCGCATCAGCGCCAGCAACGCCGCCTTCGGGATTCCATACGGGCCGAAATTCGGTCCCGGATTGACGGCCTGCTTGGAAACGTTGAACAGCAGGCAGCCGCCGGTCCGCTGGGCGAGCATGATCTTGACGGCGGCCTGCGCGACGCGCTGATGGCCGTAGAAATTCAGCTCGAAGCTTTTGCGCAAAATCTCTTCGTCCACTTCGCCGATGCGGCCCTGCCACGCCGCGCCGGCATTGGAGACGACGATGTCGACGCCGCCGAAGTGCGTCACGACGCGATCGAACGCGGCCTGCACGGACGCGGCGTCGGTCACGTCGCATTGCACCGCCAGCGCCGTCGGACCGATGGCCGCGGCCTGCGCGGCGGCAGCGGCGAGGTCCACGTCGAGCAGAGCTACTTCGGCCCCCGCCGCGGCAAAGGCCCGCGCGGTCGCCGCGCCGATCGCTCCCGCCGCGCCGGTGACGGCGGCGATCTGGCCTGCGAGCGGCGGCTCCTTGCGGACGCCGAGCTTGGCCTGTTCCAGCGGCCAGTATTCGCAATCGAACATTTCGGCTTCGGTGATCGACTCGAATGTGCCCGTGCTTTCCGCGGCGCCGAGGACCGTCATCCATTCGGTGGCGATGTCGGCGGCAATGATCGCATCCTGCTTGGTGCGGCCGAGGCCGAACAGGCCGAGGCCGGGCACCAGGACGACGCGGGGCAGGGGATCGAGTTCCCGCTTGCCGCCGCCGGCGCGTTTGTTGTTGCGGGCAAAATAGTCGCGATAGTGCGACACAAACGCTTCCGCGGCTTTTCGCGCCGCGTCGGCGAAATCGTCCAGTTTGCTTGCCTCGGCGTGTGGCAAGACGAGCGGCCAGTTCTTGGTGCGGATGGTGTGGTCCGGCGTCACCACGCCGCCCTCGCTCAAACGGGGCAGGTGTCGACTGCAGGAGACTCAAGACGGCCGGGGTGGCGCGAAACTCGAGCACCAGCCGGCGCCAGGCGCCCTCGGTGTTTTCATCCTTCAGGCTGCAGGCCCCGCGCACGATCGGCGCGACACTGGAAAGCTGTGCGGTTCCGTCGCGGCGCGTGGTCGAGACGACTTGTTTGCTGTTGCGCTCGATGAATTTCTCGGCGAGCGACACCATCTCGATCATGCGCTCATACGCCTCGCGCGCGCTTTCGCCGAAAGTGACGATGCCGTGTTTGCTGAGGATGAGCCCGTCGCTGGGTTTGGCGTGCTCAAAAACCTCGATCGCCTTCCGCGCGAGACCAAACCCCGGCATGAGGTAAGGAACGAACGCGAGCCGTCCGCCGAAAACCTCCGCGCATAGCTTTTCGCCGTTCGGCTGGTCGATAATGCTCAGGACGGCGGTCGCGTGGGTGTGGTCGACGAATTTGTGCGGCACGAACGCGTGCAGCATGATTTCGACGGAAGGATTTGGCGCCGCCGGGTCGATGAGGTTGGCGCGCTCGATCGCTACGAGTTCCTCGTCCGCGATGGCTTCGACGCGACGCAACTCACGCAACGGGCCGAGCCGCACCGCCGGCATGCCTTGCGGTTCGATCGCGGCCATGTCGGCGCCGGAAGCCTTGACGCGCAGCACCTGGACTTCGTTGCCCGTGAAGTCGCGCGCGCTGGTTTTGACCGAGGTATTGCCGCCGCCATGCAGCACCAGCCTGGGATCGCGGCCGAGCAGCCGTGTCGTATAGATGCGCAGCGCCAGATCGCGGTCGATGCCAGCCCTTGCGCTTCTAGCGACCAGGGCCTCGGCATCGCTCTCGATCCACCCGCTTTTCATGAGCGCGCGATCGCTTCACCAGACCGGAACGGCCGGTTCGTTAACCACCGGCGAAGCGGCGCGACCACCAGCCGCTGCGCCGCGGCCGCTCGGCGCTTTCGCCTTCGCCACCCTCGGTGACAACCGGCTCCGGGGCGGGCGACGAGGGCTGTACCGGCGCGGGCGTGGAAACATCGCCGCCGGTTGCAACCGGCGCCGGCTCGCGCACCGTGGAGCGCCGCCGCGGCGGCGCTTCGGGTTGAGCGGATTGCGGCGGCGTCTCCGTCGTCGCCAATTCTTTTTCGGCGCGTCGCGGTCGCGGGCCCGCGTCGAGATCGGCGACAGCTTCCTGGAGGTCTGGTTCCGCCGATAACGGTTCCGTCAACTCTGCGGTGGCCGCGGCAACGTGCCGGGGTTCGTGAATTTCGCTGTCCGGCGATTCACTGTTCTGTGATTCACCGTCCTGCGACTCGTGGTTCTGCGATTCCTCGTTCTGGAATTCGTGCCCCTGCGCCACCGGTGCGCCGTCGCGCTCCATCCGATTGCGCCGGCCGCCACGACGGCCGCGGCGGCGCCGCCGCCGCTCGCCGTCGCGCTGTGGTTCGCCTCTGCCGTTGCTCGCGACTTCGCCGGCTTCGGTCTCTTCGTCCTCGGCGCCTTCGCCGTTTAATTCCGCGGCATCTTCGCCGGCTCGTTCCTCGTTGCCTTCATGGCGATGCGGCTGCGCGTGCGTTTCGCCGCCGTTGCGGCCGCGCCGTCGGCGCCGCCGCCGCCGGCGGCCGCCTTCGCTCTCGCCCTGGACGTCGCCTGGCTCGGCGCCCGCTTCGGTGGGCGCTTCCGCCTCGTCGATCTCCTCCGCGACGGGTTCTTCGAGATCGTCCTCTTCTTCGAGGGGCGCGACGGCGGCGCCCGCCCGCTCGGCCAGCGCCTTTGCCGCTTCGAGGGTGTGCACCTGCTCGCCGCGATCGATCGCGAACGCGAGCGGCGCGTGCAGGGTCTCGTCGGAGTTGATCGTGATGGTGATGGCGAACCGCTCTTCCAGAGCGCGCAAATGAGCGCGCTTCTGGTTGAGCACGTAGAGCGCAACGTCGGGCCGCGTGCGCGCGATGAGATTGTGCGTCGCGCCCTTCATCAGCTGATCTTCGAGCGCTCGCAGCACCTGCAACGCCAGCGACGACACGGCGCGGACGTGACCGCTGCCGCCGCAATAGGGGCACTTTTCGGTCGAGCTTTCGAGCACGCTGGTGCGGATGCGCTGGCGCGACATTTCCAGCAGGCCGAAATGCGAGATGCGGCCGACCTGGATGCGGGCGCGATCCTGCTTGAGGCATTCCTTCAGCCGCCGTTCGACCGAGCGGTCGTTGCGCTTCTCGTCCATGTCGATGAAGTCGATGACGATCAGCCCGGCGAGATCGCGCAGCCGGAGCTGGCGGGCGATTTCGTCCGCCGCTTCGAGATTGGTCTTGAGCGCGGTGTCCTCGATGTGATGCTCGCGCGTGGCGCGGCCGGAATTGACGTCGATCGCGACCAGCGCTTCCGCCTGGTTCAGCACGATATATCCGCCCGACCGGAGCTGCACGACCGGCGAAAACATGCCGTCAAGCTGGCTTTCCACGCCGTAACGCGACAGCAGCGGTTGCGTATCGCCGTAAAGCTTCACGTTCTTCGCATGGCTCGGCATGAGCATGCGCATGAAGTCCTTGGCTTCCTGATACGCGTCGGCCCCGGCGACGACGATTTCGTCGATTTCCTTGCTGTAGAGGTCGCGGATCGAACGCTTGACCAGCGAGCCTTCCTCATAGACGAGCTTCGGCGCGGTCGATTTCAGCGTCAGGTCGCGCACGGTCTCCCACAGCCGCAACAGATATTCGAAATCGCGCTTGATCTCGGTCTTGGTGCGGCTGGCGCCGGCGGTGCGCACGATCACGCCCATGCCTTCCGGAACCTCGAGCTCCTGCGCAATCTCCTTGAGCCGCGAGCGGTCTTCACCGCTCGTGATCTTGCGGCTGATGCCGCCGCCGCGCGCGGTGTTGGGCATCAGAACCGAATAGCGGCCGGCGAGCGACAGGTAAGTGGTGAGCGCCGCACCCTTCGAGCCGCGCTCCTCCTTGACCACCTGCACCAGCATGACCTGTCGGCGCTTGATCACTTCCTGGATCTTGTACTGGCGGCGATAGCGCGGCGCGCGATCGGGAACCTCTTCGAGAGCGTCGGCGCCGCCGACAAACTCGACGATTTCTTCCGCGGCTTCCTCGTCCTCACCGTTCTCGACATCATCCCGGCGTTCGCCGGTTTCGCCGCCGCCATTTGGTTCCTCAGCGGACGCGTGCGCCGCTTCGCCGTTATTGTCTTCTTCGGCGGCGTGTCCGGCTTCGACGGCTTCGGCTGCCATGGACTCGTCGTGCGCCGCCTCGTGCGCGACTTCGCCGACCGTTTCGTCAGCGGGTAAAACCGGAGTTTCGGAATAGGTCTCGTGAGGCGAGGGGCCTTCGGACGAAAGCGCGGCGGGTTCGGCGGGTTCGGCCGCCAATTCCGGGGCCTCCGGCACCGCGTATGATTCGAAGGCTGGCGTCTCAGGGGCGTCGGTCGCCGCGTCGGTGATCGGCGCTTCGTCGTGCGATTGAGCTTCGTCCAATTCGCCAGTGACGACCGTTTCGACGGGCGGCGTATCCGCCGCTTCGCCGTGCACAGCCTCGTCGTCACGCCGCGCGGCAGCCTGTCTGCCGCGGCCGCGATGCCGCCGCGAGCGGCGATCGTCTTCGTCGTCGGCGGCGCGCTGGGCGCGATGGTCCTCGTCGATCAGCGCCTGCCGGTCGGCGACCGGAATTTGATAATAGTCGGGGTGAATTTCGCTGAAGGCGAGAAAGCCGTGGCGGTTGCCGCCGTAATCGACGAACGCGGCTTGCAGTGACGGCTCAACGCGCGTCACCTTCGCCAGATAGATATTGCCTCTGAGTTGCTTACGCTGCGCGGACTCGAAGTCGAATTCCTCGACGCGGTTGCCGCGCAATACGACCACCCGGGTTTCCTCCGGATGGGTCGCGTCGATGAGCATTTTGTTGGCCATTTGAAAATCTCGTAAGGCAGGCGTGCCGCGCGCTCCGCGCCGATGCGGCGACGGAGGACGGCAGGCCGCCCGTTTGTCGGTGAAGATGACGGATCAGGGACCTCGAGGGCGGCAAAGCGGCCCGCCGGCCGGCGCGCGTCGCATCAACGCCGCCGTACCGATCCGATCGAACCTGTTGCGCCTCGAACATGAACTCCAAACCGTGGTGAACGGCAGCGTTTGCGCCGCCGCGATTACTCGGGTGCTACGGTAGCAGCGACACCGCTTGGGCAACGAACACCGCCGCCCGCGCGCGCGTCGCACGGTAAGTTCCAGCCGCCCTGCTCCTTTAGGGCACCGGGCTCGCTTGTTCGTCCGTATCGTCGGCGCGAACGCGCCGGAATGGATCGAAAGCTGCGTCCGCCTGCGCTTCCGCTGGGAAGCTTCCGCGGCGGACTGCCGGATGCCTTGACGGGACACAACCGGAACATTTGACCGTCAGCACTCTCTTCTTACGGCCGCAGATACGGAATTGGCAAGCCGCCTGTGGGATTTGCCCGCGGCAATGTGATTTCCGGCGCTCCGTAGCTCGGCCACACGTGTCATAGATAGGTATTTAAGTTACGGTTAACCACGCTTGCCTAATGAAGTAACGGGGCGCGGAGGTTTGAACCGATGGCCGTCCGGACGGCGAGTTGGGCTCTCCTCGGCCTGCTCTTGGCGGCGGCTGCGTCCGCCGCGGAGCCCCAGGCGCCCGCCTCGAACCCCGTGACCAATTCGCTTCCGGTCGCGACCGACCTGCGCCTCGGCGGCGACGAATCGCAGACGCGGTTCATCATGGACTTCAGCCGCAAGATCGACCTTCACGCCTTCACGCTTGCCGATCCCTACCGGGTTGTGATCGATATTCCGCAGGTGGTGTTCCAGCTACCGCCGAAGGCAGGCGAAAGCGGGCGCGGCCTGATCAAGGCCTTCCGTTTCGGGCTGGTGATGCAGGGCGGGTCGCGCGTTGTCTTCGACCTTGCCAGGCCCGCGCGCGTCGAGAAGGCTTTCGTCGTCGATGCCGCCGATGGTGCGCCGGCGCGCATGGTCCTCGAGCTCCAGGCCACCGACCGCGAGAGTTTCCTGCGCAGGGTCGCGCTCGACAGCAAGTCGGTCCGCGCCGACCTGCCGCGCGCGGACGGAGCGAACGCGAAGAGCAGCGATCCGCGCCCGCTTGTCGTGCTCGATCCCGGACATGGCGGTCTCGACACCGGCACCAAGGGCCCGGGCGGCGTGGAAGAGAAGGACATCGTGCTGGATTTCGCCCAGCGCGTGCGCGAGCGCGTCGAAAAGACCGGCAAATATCGCGTCCTGATGACGCGCACTGACGACACCTTCATCCCGCTTGGCGACCGTGTGCGCATCGCGCGTGATGCCGGCGCGGCGCTGTTCGTGTCGATTCATGCCGACTCGCTGCCGCACGGCGAGGGCGATGCCCAGGGCGCGAGCGTTTATACGCTGTCCGAAACCGCGACCGATTCCGAGGCGGCGAAACTTGCCGAAAAAGAGAACCGGGCTGACGTCATCGCCGGCGTCGATCTCAAAAGCGAGCCGGACGACGTCGCCGGCATTCTGATCGATCTCGCCGAGCGCGAAACCAAGAGCTTTTCGGTACAATTCGCCCACAAGCTGGTCGGCGAGATAAAGGGCGTCGCGCGACTGCACAAATCGCCGCTGAAATCCGCCGGCTTTCGGGTATTGCGGGCGCCGGACGTGCCGTCGGTGCTACTCGAACTCGGCTATGTCTCCAACCGGCAGGACTTGCAGCTTCTGCTGTCGGATACCTGGCGCAACCGGACGGCGGATTCGATCGCCCAGGCGATCGACGGCTTCTTCACGGCGCATGGGGCGGGTGTCCGCGCCGGTACGAACTGAGCCTAACGGCCTCAGTTTGAACAAAAAACGGAGCGACGACACACGATGCGCGATGGGGCGATTTTCGGGCGCTTGAAGCCGGCGATGGGACACTGGGTGTCCGGCGTGTGGCAGGGCGCAAACCGATCCGGAACATGCTTGTCCGGAGCAGGTTTGGCTGGGGCAGGGCGTTTGCGATGAAAATCTTGCTGCGGTTTTTCGGCTTCCTGTTCGCGGCGGGTACCATCGTATTCCTCGCCGGCATTGCGACGGTCGCGGGCCTGTTGTGGCATTATTCCAAGGACTTGCCGGATTATTCTCAACTGCAGAATTATGAACCGCCGGTGATGACGCGGGTGCAGGCAGCCGACGGATCGCTGGTTGCGGAATATGCCAATGAGCGCCGCCTCTATCTGCCGATCCAGGCGATTCCGAAGCTCGTCACCAACGCGTTTGTCGCCGCCGAGGACAAGAACTTCTACAGCCATCCCGGCATAGACGTGTCCGGCATCGGCCGCGCGGCCTTGGTCTACGTCCAGAACATCGGCGGCAGCCGCCGGCCGCAGGGCGCCTCGACCATTACCCAGCAGGTGGCGAAGAACTTCCTCCTGACCAACGAGCTTTCGGTCACCCGCAAGATCAAGGAAGCGCTGCTCGCGCTGCGCATCGAGCGCGCCTATTCCAAGGACCGGATCCTCGAACTCTATCTCAACCAGATCTATCTCGGTCTCGGCGCGTATGGCATCGCCGCCGCTTCGCTCCTCTATTTCGACAAGTCCGTGCACGAGCTGACGATCGCGGAGGCCGCTTACCTCGCCGCGTTGCCGAAGGGGCCGAACAATTACAATCCGTTCCGCCACCGCGACGAGGCGATTGCGCGGCGCAACTATGTGCTCGATCGCATGGTCGAGGATGGCTACATCACCCAGGAAGCTGGCGACAAGGCCCGCAAGGAACCGCTCAACGTCGCGGTGCGGCCGACCGGCGCCCACACCTTCGCGGCCGAGTATTTCGCCGAAGAAGTGCGACGCTACCTTTTCGAAAACTACGGAGAGAAGAAGCTCTACGAGGGCGGACTCTCGGTGCGCACCACGCTCGACCCCAAGATGCAGGTCCTGGCGCGCAAGACCATGACCGACGGTCTGGTCAATTTCGACGAGACGCAAGGCTGGCGCGGGCCGGTCAACAAGATCGACATCAGCGGCGACTGGGGCGTCAAGCTGGCCGATCTCAAGTCGCTGTCGGACATCGAGCCGTGGCGGCTGTCGGTCGTGCTCGAGGTCAACGACCAGTCGGCCCGTATCGGCTTGCAGCCGGCGCGCGATCCGGGCGGCGCGGTGGTCAAGGGACGTGAGATCGGGATCATCCCGCTCGACGGCGTCAAATGGGCGAAGCCGGCGAACCCGACCGGTCCGTCAAAGCCCATCCAGCGCGTCAGCCAGGTGCTTTCGCCGGGCGACGTGGTCTATGTCGACCCGCTCAAAGAGCAGGGGCAGTTCCGCCTGCGCCAGTTGCCGGAGATTTCCGGCGCCATGGTGGTGATGGACCCGCGGACCGGACGCGTCATGGCGATGGTCGGCGGCTTCTCCTACGACCAGAGCCAGTTCAACCGCGCCACCCAGGCGCTGCGGCAGCCGGGTTCTTCGTTCAAGCCGCTGGTCTACGCCACCGCCATCGACAACGGCTATACGCCCTCGACCATCGTGCTCGATGCA
The DNA here is from genome assembly GCA_963850245.1 of uncultured Alphaproteobacteria bacterium. Lineage (GTDB taxonomy): Bacteria > Pseudomonadota > Alphaproteobacteria > Rhizobiales > Xanthobacteraceae > BOG-931. Next base: position 442,127 of record CAWKLA010000017.1, read on the forward strand.
CCGATCGAGATCGACACCGGATCGGGTGGCAGCGGCGTGTGGAAGCCGGAAAATTACGGCGGCAAATTCTACGGTCCCTCGACGCTGCGGTTCGGCCTCGAACAGTCGCGCAACGTGATGACGGTGCGTCTCGCGCAAGACATCGGCATGCCGCTGATCGCGGAATATGCCAAGCGCTTCGGCGTCTATGACGATCTGCCGCCTTATCTGTCCTACGCGCTCGGCGCCGGCGAAACCACGGTGCTGCGCATGGTCACGGCCTATTCCATGCTCGACAACGGCGGCCGCAGGGTCAAGCCGACGCTGATCGACCGTATCCAGGATCGCTACGGCCACACGATCTTCAAGCACGACCAGCGCGAATGCGTCGGCTGCGACGCCGACAAATGGACCGGACAGGCCGAGCCGACCCTGATCGATCGCCGCGAGCAGGTCATCGATCCGATGACCGCTTACCAGATCACCTCGATGATGGAAGGCGTCGTGCAACGCGGCACGGCGACCGTTGTGCGCGACGTCGGCAAGCCGATCGCCGGCAAGACCGGCACCACCAACGAGGAAAAGGACGTCTGGTTCATCGGCTTTTCGCCCGACATCGTCTGCGGCGTCTATATGGGCTACGACAAGCCGCGTCATATCGGACGGCTCGCGACGGGCGGCCATCTCGCCGCGCCGGTCGTCCGCGACTTTCTGAAGATCACGCTGGCCGACAAGCCGCCCATTCCGTTCCGCGTGCCGCCCGGCGTCAAGCTCATCCGCGTCGACGCCAAGAGCGGCATGCGCGCCGGTCCGGGCGACCCGAAGGTCATTCTGGAAGCGTTCAAGCCCGGCACCGCGCCGCCCGACAGCTATTCGGTGATCGGCACCGAATCCGTCAGCGGCGGGCCGGTTTCGGTTTCGCCGGACGCCGACCGCGCGGTCCGCACCGGCACCGGCGGACTTTACTAGGATCTCCACATCAGGATCGCTGCGGCGCGTTGCGCGCGGCGCGGCAAAGCATTAAATCGCCGGCAGGAATCACCATGCGCGCGGAAATCGAAAACATCGTCGCCGAGATCAAGCAGTCGGTCGGGCTGCTGAGGAGGCATCTTTGACGTCGACAAGGCGCGTGTGCGGCTTGCCGAGCTGAATCAGCAGGCCGAAGACCCCAATCTCTGGAACGACCCGCCACGTGCCAGCCGCGTGATGCAGGAGCGCACGGCGCTCGAGGACCAGCTCACCGCGATTGCCCGGATCGAGCAGGAGGTCAGCGATCAGGTCACGATGATCGAGCTCGGCGAGGCCGAGAGCGACAAGGCGGTGGTCGCTGACGCTGAAGAGGCGCTGCGCCGGCTCAAGGTCGAGGTCGCGCGGCGCGAGCTGGAAGCCCTTCTTTCAGGCGAAGCGGACGCCAACGATACCTATCTCGAAGTGCACGCGGGCGCCGGCGGTACCGAAAGCCAGGATTGGGCCAACATGCTGCTGCGCATGTATGTGCGCTGGGCGGAGCAGCACGGCTTCAAGGTCGATTACATCGAAGAGACCGACGGCGAGGAGGCCGGCATCAAGTCGGCCACGATCGAAGTGAAGGGCCGCAACGCCTACGGTTGGCTGAAGACCGAAAACGGCGTGCATCGTCTGGTGCGCATCTCGCCCTTCGACTCGAACGCCCGCCGGCATACCTCGTTCGCCAGCGTCACCGTCTATCCGGTGGTCGACGACCGCATCAATATCGACATCAAGGAAGCGGACGTGCGCGTCGACACGATGCGGGCGGGCGGCGCCGGCGGCCAGCACGTCAACAAGACGGAGTCGGCGGTCCGCCTCACCCACATGCCGACCAACATCGTCGTGGTGTGCCAGAACGACCGCTCGCAGCACCGCAATCGCGCGCAGGCCTGGCAGATGCTGCGCGCCAAGCTCTACGAAGCCGAATTGAAGAAGCGCGAACAGAAAGCCGCCGCCGACCAGGCCGCCAAGACCGATATCGGCTGGGGCCACCAGATCCGCTCTTACGTGTTGCAGCCGTACCAGATGGTGAAAGACCTGCGCACCGGGGTTTCCACCTCAAACTCAGGCGGCGTCCTCGACGGCGATATCGATCAGTTCATGGAAGCCGCGCTGGCGCAGAAAGCGTTCGGCGGCGAGGTGAAGCACGTCGAAGACGTCGAATAGCGCCCCTAGGCCGCGTACCGGTAGGCGCCGCCCTGATCCAGGGCGCGGCGATAGGCCGGCCGCGCATGAATGCGTTTGAGGAAATCCATCAGCCTCGGCCGCGTCTCGTTAAGGCCGGCGCGATCGGCCGCGGCTTCGAGTGGAAAGCTCAGCATAATGTCGGCTCCGGAAAACGCCTCGCCGGCGAACCAGGGGGCCGCGGCCAATTCGGCTTCCAGATAATCGAGGTGCAGTTTCAGCTGCGACTTCACGAAACGTCTGGCCGGCAACCCGAGCAGACCGAGCCGGTCGATGACGAGCTTGAGAAGAAGCGGGGGCATCAGCGAGCCTTCGGCGTAGTGCAGCCAATATTTGTACCGCCAATACAGATCGCTATCGCGCGGCGGCATCAGGTTCGGGCCGTAACGCTCGACCAGATATTCGATGATCAATCCGGTTTCCGCGAAGGTCTTGCCGCCGTCCTCGATCACCGGCGATTTGCCGAGCGGATGCGCGCGCTTGAGTTCGTCGGGCGCCAGCATAGTCGCCTTGTTGCGCTCGTAACGCACGACCTCGTACGGCGTGCCGAGCTCCTCGAGCAGCCACAGGACGCGCTGACTGCGCGAATTGTTCAGGTGATGGACTTTGATCATGTCGTCGCCATTCCAGGATTTTGCGGACCGCGAATGTTAGGCGGTGGCGGCCGGGATGGCGAGACGGCCGCGGGCGGATCGCCGCGCGCTAATCGTTGGCGCCGTAAAGTCTCGCGCCGGCATGAAGGAACCTCTGCGGGTCTACCGCCTCGCCGTCGATGCGGGTCTCGTAGTGCAGGTGCGGGCCGGTCGAGCGCCCAGTCGAGCCCATGCGGCCGACGACCTGCCCGAGGCGAATTTCGTCGCCGACCTTGACGTCGATCTGCGACAGGTGGCCGTAGCGGGTTGAAAGGCCGTTGCCGTGGTCGATCTCGACCATCTTGCCGTAGCCCCCGCTCCAGCCGGCATTGGCGACCGTTCCGGCGGCGGTCGCATGGATCGGGTCGCCGGCGTCGCCGCGGAAGTCCAACCCGGTGTGCATCGCCGGGATGCGGAGAAAAGGATCGACGCGAACGCCAAACGTGGAGCTCAGGTCTACTTCGCCGGTTACCGGTTTGCGCAGCGGCACGCGGACCAGCGTGCGGCTCAGGCGATCGGCTTGGGCCCGTGCGATACTGACCCGCGTCAGTGCGCGCTCGAAGCTGTTGCCTTCGCCCGGCAGCTTGATGGGAACGAATGGGCCGCCGGTTCCGGCCTGCGCGAGCCCATCGATCTTGAGCCCAAGGTCGGCAAGGACGTTGCGCAGCTTGCGGGCCTTGCCGTCGTAGCGTTCCTGCACTTGCGCGAGTGCCGCCGCCTCGCGCCGTTCGACGCGGTCGAGCGACGCTTCGATGCGAGACAGTCTCGCGCCGATATCACCCTTGCGGGTCGCCGGCGGAGTAGTCTCGAGAGACGAGCGCCGGTCGCGCCCTTGTGACCCCGCCGGCGTGCCGGGCGACGCGCTGGTTGGACGCAGCGAACCGGTCGTGGTCGGATCGGCGACGCCGGCCAGCGTCGCCGCGTGCGACTCGAGCGTCGACTGGCGGCGCAACAGGTCGTCGAGTTTTTGTTCGAATTGTTCCTGGTCGAGCAACTGGCGGCTGGTCGTGCGCTCGATGCGGGCGCGCAATTCGGCGATGCGGTCTTCGTAAGCGTATTGCTGCTCCGCCTGACGTGCGATCAGCCCTTTGAGTAGATCGTCTCGGAAGGCGAAGTAGGTCGCGGTCGCCACCGACCAGCCGGCCATGATGACGACGGTGCCGACGAAAATCCAGAACGCTACCGGGCCGAGCCTGATCTGCCGGCCGGCGTGCGCGATGGTGAAGCCCGCGCCGGCAAAGCGGCTTCCGCTTCGCCCCCTGACCGCCGGCCTGCCGGCTTTACGCACGATCAGCTGTGTGTGGGCCGCATTCACACCCGACATTGACGCTCCCAGCCTGGGCCCGTAGCGGCCGCACAAGGAGCGGATTTGACCGGGGTATGGTTAATTTTTAGAAAATCGCCGCGGACATTTTGCCGGCTTCGGTAAACGTTTCGGTAACTTGGCCCGCCCCCGCGCCGTTACAGCGATTGCGCGGCGGCCAGCACTTCCTCGGCGTGGCCGGCAACCGAAACCTTCGGCCATACTCTGGCGATGCGCTGATCGGCGCCGATCAGGAAGGTAACGCGGACGATGCCCATGAACTTCCGGCCGTACATCGACTTTTCCTGCCATACGCCATAGGCCTCGAGCATGCGGTGCTTTTCATCCGAGGCCAGTGCGATCGACAGCTTGTGCTTGGCCTTGAACTTGTCCTGCGCCGGCACCGGGTCGGCGGAAACCCCGAGAACGTCCGTTTCGGCTTTGGCGAACGCGCTTTTGAGGCGGGAAAAGTCGATCGCCTCTTTCGTGCAGCCCGGCGTGTCGGCACGGGGATAGAAGTAAAGCACGAGCTTGCGTCCGGCGAAGTCGGCCAGCGAAACGCTGCCGCTGCCGTCGCGGGGCAGGGTGAAGGCGGGCGCTTTCGCACCGGGACCTAGTTCACGGGCCATTTGCCATCCTTCCGGGCCATCCTTCCGCGCCTCCCCACGCGCCTTCCTTTCGACGCTTTCGCCACGGCATTCTTAGCAGGATACGGGCGAGTGAAGTCGGGGTCGATGCTCGCGGTCGATGGGGGATTTTCGGGCCGGCGCAGTTGCGATTTGGTCCGTGACGTGGACCGCAGTCGACGAAGTTGTGGATAAAAGCGCCCTAAAATCATCGCTTTGTTGGCGTTGCTTGCGTTTCGGCTTCAGGTTTTGCGGCGCTGGCTTTGTGGCGCGAACCTAAGAGACGTTCGGAAGACTGGGGACGTTGGGAAGATTGGGACGTTCGAAGGATGGGACGTTCGAAACGTTAGAGAACGTTCGGACGATTTGGGAAACGTTCGGAAACCGCGTCGCCCATTGCGGCCGGTTGTTCCGAGCCGCCACGGACGAGGGGACGCCCGAGGGGCATGGCGAACCAGGACAGGCAGCGCGCAGCGCTTCCACGGTGGAGGTCGGTGGTTCCTTTGCGCCGGCCGCTGCGCCTTACCGCCTTTGACAGCAACCGCCGGGCCAGCATCGGGCAGCGGATATACGAAACCCGCCGGTTTTTTGCCCTTTACCAGCGTTCGTTCCGCCGGTTGAGCCTCGGAATTGGCGTCGTCGGCGCCGTCGTTTTGCTCGGCTTTCTCGCGCTCTGGCTGCGGCTTGCCAGTGGACCGATCCAGGTCGACATCGTGACGCCTTGGCTCGTGTCCGCGATCGAGGAGAATTTCGGCAGCAACCGTCATGTCGTGGTGGGCGGCACCCAGATCGAGCGCACCGAGAATGGCGGCATCGCGGTACGCATCCGCGATATCGTGGTGCGTGACGCCGACGGCACGATCGTGGCGAGCGCGCCGAAGGCCGAAGTGCATCTTTCCGGCCTGAGCCTGTTGAGCGGCCGCATGCGCGCCGAGAGTCTCAATCTGGTCGGCGCCGAAATGGCGGTGCGCATCGAGCAGGATGGCGGCGTCACCATCTTTGCCGGCGCCGACAAACACCCGATCGCCACTGCAGCGGTGCCGGTCACCGCCGCCGCGGCGCTGCTTCGTTCGGCGCAGGACAAGCGCGAGGCGACGGCGCAGGCGGCGTCACCGGCCACGCCGCGCGCCGCCGGCAGTCCCGCCGCCGCCGTGCCTTCCGACGCGCAGGTGGCATCGCGCCGCGCCCGCGACGTATTCGCGGCAATTCTTTCGTGGATCGACGGAATCGGCGAAACCGGATTGGATGGTCACGACCTGCACGAGCTTGGTCTCAAGAACGGCAATCTCACAGTCGACGATCAGCGCACCGGCAAGCATTGGACCTTCCAGGACATCAGCCTGAGTGCCGCACGTCTCCGCGGCGGTGGCGTCGAGTTGACGGTCGGCTCCGCCAACAAGGAACGGCCCTGGACGCTGACGGCCGCGGTTACCCCGACCCGTCAGGGATTCCGAAGGATCCAGGTGGACGCGCACCGCGTCTCGACGAGCGATATTCTTTTGGCGTCGCGTCTCGACGACGGGCATACCCGCTTCGACTTTCCCATCTCGGCGAGCATCAGCGGCGAGATCGGCCCGGACGGGCTGCCGCAAAATCTGACCGGCCGCATCGTCGCCGACGCCGGCGAGTTCGGCGATACGGACAACGACGAAGGGCTGGTCTCCATCGAGCATGCAGAATTCAAACTCAATTGGGACGCCGAGAGCCGCATCCTGTCGCTGCCGTTCCAGATTCTCTCCGGCGGCAACCGCATCACGCTGCTTGGCCAGGTCGAGGCTCCGGCGGAAGTCGGCGGCGCTTGGCAATTCAAGATCGGCGGCGGCACGGTCGTGCTGAATTCGCCGGCCGCAACGGGCGACCCGCTGGTCCTCAATCGCATTGCGGTCAGCGGCCGCTACGACGTGGCGAAGCAACGCCTCGTCGTCGACGAGGGCGATATCGGCAATACCGGGGTCGGCATCGCGATGTCGGGAACGATGGAGTTTGCCGGGGGCAATCCTCGGCTGACCGCGGGCCTTGCCGGCACGCGCATGCCGATCGATTCGCTCAAGCGGATTTGGCCGGTTTTCGTCAACCCGAAGGTGCGCTCCTGGATCGACGAACACCTGATGAGCGGAACGCTCGAGCACATCGTCATCGCGGTGAACGCGCCGTTCGATACGCTCAAGGACACCGGGCCGCCGATCCCCGACGATGGGCTTTCGATCGACGCGGTGGCGACGAATTGCGTGGTCAAGCCAGTCGACGGCCTACCGGCGCTGCACGACGCTGACCTCACCGTGCACATCGTCGGACGCGACGCCATGGTTGCACTGGGCAAGGCGACTGCCGACACGCCGGCGGGGCGCAAGCTCAGCATTTCGACGGGCCTGTTCGAAGTACCGGATACGGCGCCACACGCGCCGCCGGCGCGCGTGCATTTCAAGATGGAAGGACCGGTGCCGGCCGCCGCCGAGCTTCTGCGCATGGATCGTTTGCGCGACGTATCGGATTTGCCGTTCGAGCCGTCGGCGATGCACGGCAATCTCACTGCGCAGGTGACGCTGGGGATGCCACTCAAGGCCGATCTGCCGCCCGGTTCGACGAATTATACGATCGCCATGGAAGCGACGAGCTTTTCCGCCGACCACATGATCATGGGGCAGAAAGTCGAAGCGAGCGTGCTGCGGGCAAACGCAACTCCGCAAGGCTTCCAGCTCAAAGGCGACGTCAAGATTGCCGGCGCACCAGTAAACCTGGAATACCGTAAGACACGCGGCGATGCGGACGCCGAAGTCCGCCTGCAGGGTACGCTCGACGAGGCGGCACGGAACACTCTCGGGCTCGAGGTGGGTGACGCGGTTTCCGGGGCAATTCCGCTACGGATTGCCGGCCGCCTGGCCATGACGTCCGAGCGCGATGGCCATTTCACCGTCGATGCCGATCTCACGCCGACGACCATCGAAGGGTTGTTGCCGGGATGGTCGAAACCCTCCGGCAAACCCGCCCGCGCGACGTTTACGCTTCTGACCAAGCCGCAATCGGTCCGTATCGAGGATCTCGTCATTGAGGGCGGCGGCGTCAACGTCAAAGGCTCGATCGACCTCGACGGGTCCGGCGAGGTGCAATCGGCGAACTTCCCCAATTATGGCTTCGCCGACGGCGACCGAGCCAATCTGAAGGTCGAGCGCGAGAGCGAAGGTGCGCTGCGTGTCGTGATGCGCGGCGAGGTCTATGACGGGCGCGGCTTCGTGAAAAGCGCGGCCGGCGCCTCGAAGTCCAACAATGCGAAGCGCCGTTCGGTCGACTTCGATGCCGATGTGAAGTTGGGCGCCGTTGTCGGCTTCAATGGCGAGGCGTTGCGCAGCGTCGATCTTAAAATGTCGCGCCGCGCCGGCGAGGTGCGCAGTTTCGGCCTCAGCGCCAAGATTGGCCACGACGCTACGCTGACCGGCGATCTGCGCGGCCGCTCCAACGGGAGAGCGCTGGTTCGCCTGGAGAGCAGCGACGCCGGCGCCTTCTATCGCTTCACCGACATCTATTCGCGCATGACCGGCGGACAAACGTCGATCGTGATGGAAGCGATGTCGGCGGAGAACCCGGCGCAGCAGGGCACGCTCACCGTCCGTAATTTTGCGGTACACGACGAATCGCAACTCGAACGCGCTGTCAACAACGGCACCCAAGCCCGCCGCAACTCGATCGATTTCTCCAACATGAAGCTCGACTTCGTCCGCATGCCCGACAAGGTCAGCCTGCGCGACGGCGTCGTGCGCGGTCCGCTGCTCGGCGGCACCATCGACGGCATGGTCGATTACGGGCACGACGAAGTCCACCTGCGCGGCACGCTGGTTCCTCTCTACGGCGCCAACAATCTGCTTGCACAATTGCCGCTGCTCGGGATTTTCATGGGCGGCGAAAAGGAAGGCTTGTTCGGTGTCACCTACGAGGTCGTCGGCAAGCCGGGCAATCCGACGCTGCGCATCAATCCGATTTCGGCGCTGGCGCCGGGCCTGTTGCGCAAGGTGTTCGAGTTCCCCGTCAATGGCGACGGCAGCGCCACCGAGACCATCACCACCTATCGCTAGGCCGTGAACTCCCCAAACACGCAACCCTGCCGGGCGGTCCTGCCCGAGGGTCCTTTTGCAGCGGCCGCTTCGGTCGTCGGCCGTTCATTTTGAGTTCATCTGAGTGACCCTACAGTTCGCCCGTCAAAGGGAGGCTGAGCATGTTGAAGACTTTCGCGGTGGCACTGGTTGCGGTCGCCATGACCGCTGGACTGGCCCAGGCGTCGATGATTCATAGACATTCGGCGCGAGCCCATGTGATCCCGGGCTGTTCGATGGGCGCACCGGCGCGCGCCACTTGCGCCTGTGGTACGGCTGGCGGTCATGCGCTGATCTGTCACCGCGGCCAGTGGTGCCACCCGGGATGGTCCTGCTCTTCCTAGAAAGACATTCGTCTTTCGGCACTTAGAGAGCATTAAGACTGCGATCTGATGCTTGTCGGCGGAGGTAGGGCGCTAAGGTGCCTTGCCTCCAGTCGTATTTTAATTCGCGCGTTGCGTCTGGGGATGCGCGTATACGTCCTAGACCGGCTTGAGCAGGACGTGCCGCTTTCGCCCGAGCGAGAGCTTGACCACGCCGTCCGCCGTGAGGTCGGCTTCGCCGATCGCCGCCTTGTCGCTGGTGACGCGAACGTCGTTGACCATGATCGCGTTGTTGGCAATGGCGCGCCGGACTTCGCCGTTCGAGCCTGCGAGACCCGCTTTGACGAAGGCGGTGAGCACGCCGAGGCCGGCAGCGAGCTCGCCGCGTGGCAGTTCCACAGTTGGCAGATTGGCGCCCAGTCCGCCCTCCTCGAAAGTCGTCCGCGCGGTCGCTGCGGCTTCGTCGGCCGCGGCGCGGCCGTGGATCAGCGCCGTCGCCTCGGTGGCGAGCACCTTCTTCGCTTCGTTGATCTCCTCGCCCCTGAGCGCCCCAAGCCGCGCGATTTCGGCGATCGGCAGCACGGTGAATAATTTCAGGAAGCGCACGACATCGGCGTCCTCGGTGTTGCGCCAGTATTGCCAGTAGGCGTAGGGGCTCATCAGCTCGGCATTGAGCCACACGGCGCCGGCTGCGGTCTTGCCCATCTTGGCGCCCGAAGACATGGTGATGAGCGGCGAAGTCAGCGCGAAGAGCTGCGCGTTTCGCAACCGGCGGCCGAGGTCGATGCCGCTGACGATATTGCCCCACTGATCGGAGCCGCCCATCTGCAGCACGCAGTCGTGGCGCCGGTTGAGCTCGACGAAATCGTAGGCCTGCAGGATCATGTAGTTGAATTCGAGGAATGACAGCTCCTGCTGGCGGTCGAGGCGCAGCTTCACCGAATCGAAGGCCAACATGCGGTTGATCGAGAAATGCCGGCCGACATCGCGCAGGAAGTCAATGTAGTTTAGCGCGTTGAGCCAGTCGGCATTGTTGGCCATGATGGCGTTGCCGCCGGCGCCCTCGAACTTCAGAAACTTGTCGAAGATGCTGCGGATGCCCTTGAGGTTTTCGCCGATGATCTCGTCGGTCAGCAGCCGCCGGCTTTCGTCCTTGCCGGACGGATCGCCGACGCGCGTGGTGCCGCCGCCCATCAATGCGATCGGCCGATGGCCGGTCTGTTGCAGCCAGTGAAGCAGCATGATCGGCAGCAACGATCCGACGTGCAGCGAAGCCGCCGTGCAGTCGAAACCGATATAGGCGGTGATCGTCGACGAAGCGGCGAGCGCATCCAGCGCCTCAGGCTCGGAGACCTGATGGATGAAGCCGCGTTCGGCGAGGACGTTGAGGAAATCCGACTTGTAGGCGCTCATGACTTTTCGCAAGCTGGCTTTCGCGGCCGGAAACAACGACAGGCCCTTTGACGAAGCAACCCGGTGTCGTGCCGGCAATCCGGATTGCTTCGATGAGCCTGTCATCGGGCCGGCCACTTTTGGGCCGGACCCGTTGGCTCGCAATAACGAATCTTACGCCGCGGTCGTCGCGCGGCCGCCCTTGGTGCCGAGCCGCTTGTCGAGGTAGGCGCCCACCGAACTCATCAGCGGCTCGATCTTGCCGTCGAAGAAATGGTTGGCGCCGGGAACGACCTTTTGCTCGATGACAATGCCTTTTTGCGTCTTGAGCTTTTCCACGAGATTGGTGACGTCGCGATGCGGCACGACGGCATCCTTGTCGCCGTGGATGATGAGGCCGGACGAGGGGCAGGGGGCCAGAAACGAAAAGTCGTAGAGATTTGCCGGCGGCGCGATCGAGATGAAGCCTTCGATCTCGGGCCGGCGCATCAGGAGTTGCATGCCGATCCATGAGCCGAAGGAGAAGCCGGCGATCCAGCAGCTGCGGGCCTCGGGATTGACCGTCTGCGCCCAGTCGAGCGCCGAGGCGGCATCCGACAATTCGCCGATGCCGTGGTCGAAACCGCCCTGGCTTCTGCCGACGCCGCGGAAATTGAAGCGCAGCGCGGAAAAGCCGCGATGCACGAAGGCGTAATACAGCTGATAGACGATCTGGTGATTCATCGTGCCACCGAACTGCGGGTGTGGATGCAGCACGATGCCGATCGGAGCGTTTTTCTGCCGCGCCGGATGATAGCGGCCTTCGATACGGCCTCCCGGGCCGGTGAAGATGACTTCAGGCATGTTTCTGGAACCTCGATTTACCCTGCAGCGAGCCGAATGGCTCGGGCGCTTGACGGCACCGGCACGCGAACGTAAGTGTCCAAAACCATTCAGATTTTGAACTGGCGGCTCTACATGAAGGCAGCGCACGCGAAAGCTCGCGCCTTCTAGCACAAGCCGAGGGGCAAAAAGCAAGCATTACGGTGCTTTAGGCCTGTGCCCCCGCAGATGCGCATTCGGGTGCATATCGGCAAGGTCTCGAAGGGCTGGTTCTGGCTCCGGATTTTGGGCAGGACGTTGGGCCGCGCGCGGTGTGAAGCCTTTCGGCGATGGCCTTGCGGAAAGCCCGGGTAAAATAGGTCAATGGCGTAGCGCAGCAGGCCAATGGCGGAGCATGTTCGGTCGATGGCGGAGCGCATCTATCTCGATTGGAACGCGACGGCGCCGCTGCGGCCGCAGGCTCGCGAGGCTTTACAGGAAGCGCTGGCGGCTGTCGGCAATCCGTCCTCGGTTCATGCCGAGGGGCGGGCGGCGCGGCGCCTGATCGAACATGCGCGGGAAGACGTGGCGCACTTGGTCGCGGCCAGCCCGGCCGACGTGATTTTCACCGCCAGCGGTACCGAAGCCAATATGTTGGCGCTGTCGCCGGCGATCGAGACCGCGAGCGACAAGCGTCCGCGCGACCGCCTCTTTATCTCGGCGATCGAGCACTCGTCGGTGCGCGCCGGCGGCAGGTTTGCCCGTGAGGCGATTGAGGATTTGCCCGTCGATTCCGACGGGCGCATCAATCTCGCCGCGCTCGCGGATGCAATGTCGCGCGCCACCGCTCAGGACTCGCATCCGCTGGTCTCGATCATGCTCGCCAACAACGAGACCGGCGTCGTGCAGCCGGTGGCGGAGGCGGCCGCAATCGTGCACGCGGCGAACGGCCTTCTCCATGTCGACGCCGTGCAGGGGGTGGGCCGAATCCCTTGCGACATCGGCGCGCTCGGCGCCGATCTCCTGACGCTGTCAGCCCACAAGATCGGCGGCGTGAAGGGGGTCGGCGCCCTGGTGCGGGCGCGTGACGATATTCATTTCGCCGATCCGCTGGTCCGGGGCGGCGGTCAGGAACGCGGACTGCGCGCAGGCACGGAGAACGTCGCCGGGATTGCAGCATTTGGGGCGGCCGCCGCCGGTGCGCGGCAGCAGATGGCCGAAGAAGCCTCCGGAATGCTGGAGTTGCGGCGACTGCTCGAATCCGGGCTCAAGGCGATCTCGCCGTCGGTGGTGATATTCGGCGCCGGGGCCGAGCGGCTGCCGAATACGACCCTGTTTGCCGTTCGATGGCGTCAAGGCCGAAACCGCTGTTATCGCTTTCGACCTCGAAGGTGTCGCCGTGTCGTCCGGGGCGGCCTGTTCGTCGGGAAAAGTGCAGCCTTCCCATGTGCTTGCTGCGATGGGGGTTTCGCCGTCGCTCACCCGCGGGGCCGTCCGCGTCAGCCTCGGCTGGACCACGACCAAAGCCGATGTCGAAATGTTCCTCGACGCTTGGAGAAAGCTCGCAACTGCATTATCTAAGGACCGAAGAGGCATAGCAGCCTAACCGGCTCTATGGACGATGGATTTGGCGGCCTTTTGAATGATTCAAACGGCCGGGATTTTCGGCCAAACGTAGGGTGACCCGGACCAGGGGCGATAGCCCGATAGATTTGGACCATAACCGACTTAATCCAACCCGCGGTCCTTGAAACCGTGAGCGGAGGGACGAATGCCGGCAGTGCAAGAGACCGTCGATCAGGTCCGGCGCATAGACGTTGATCAGTACAAGTATGGATTCGAGACGTTGATCGAATCGGACAAGGCCCCGAAGGGCCTATCCGAAGACATCGTCCGCTTCATCTCGGCCAAAAAGAACGAACCGGAATGGATGCTGGCTTGGCGGCTTGACGCCTACAAGCGCTGGCTGACCATGCGCGAGCCGAAATGGGCCAAGATCGAGTACGGCCCGATCGACTACCAGGACCTCTATTATTATTCCGCGCCGAAGCAGAAAGACGGACCGAAGTCGCTCGACGAGATCGATCCCGAAATCCTGCGCACCTACGAGAAGCTCGGCATTCCGCTGCGCGAGCGCGAAGCGCTGCTCGGCATTCAAAGGCCGGCGGCCCAGCAGGCCGAAGCGGGCGAAGAAGGTCGAGGGTGGCGGCGAGAGTCGCCGCGTCGCGGTCGACGCGGTGTTCAATTCCGTTTCGGTCGCCACCACGTTCAAGGCGGAACTGGCCAAGGCCGGCGTGCTGTTCATGCCGATCTCGGAGGCGGTGCACGAGCATCCCGAACTGGTGAAGAAGTATCTCGGCTCGGTGGTGCCGGTGAGCGACAATTTCTTCGCCACGCTCAACTCGGCGGTGTTCTCCGACGGCTCGTTCGTCTACGTGCCGCCGGGCGTGCGCTGCCCGATGGAACTCTCGACCTATTTCCGCATCAACGAGCGCAATACCGGACAGTTCGAGCGCACGCTGATCATCGCCGACAAGGGCTCCTACGTCAGCTATCTTGAAGGCTGCACGGCGCCGATGCGCGACGAGAACCAGCTTCACGCCGCAGTCGTCGAACTCGTCGCGCTCGACGATGCCGAGATCAAATATTCGACCATCCAGAACTGGTATCCCGGCGACGCGCAGGGCCGCGGCGGCATCTATAATTTCGTCACCAAGCGCGGCGACTGCCGCGGCCGCAACGCCAAGATCTCGTGGACCCAGGTGGAGACCGGTTCGGCCATCACCTGGAAATATCCGAGCTGCATCCTGCGCGGCGACAACGCGCGCGGCGAATTCTACTCGATCGCGATTTCCAACGGCTATCAGCAGGTCAATTCCGGCACCAAGATGCTGCATCTCGGCAAGAACACGACCAGCCGGATCATCTCCAAGGGCATTGCCGCGGGCCATTCCAACAACACCTACCGCGGCCTCGTCACCGCGCATCGCCGCGCCACGGGTGCGCGGAATTTCACCAATTGCGATTCGCTGCTGATCGGCGACAAGTGCGGCGCGCACACGGTGCCTTACATCGAAGCGAAGAACTCCGCGACGGTGTTCGAGCACGAGGCGACGACCTCGAAGATATCCGAGGAGATGCTGTTCTATTGCCGGCAGCGCGGGCTGTCGGCGGAAGAGGCGACGGCGCTCGTCGTCAACGGTTTTGTCAAGGACGTGCTGCAGCAGCTGCCGATGGAATTCGCCGTCGAGGCGCAGAAGCTGATTTCGGTCTCGCTCGAAGGCAGCGTGGGCTGAGCGTGGGAAATGAGATGACGACGTACTGGTTCAGGCCGAAGCAATATGGCTACGGCGCCACGCCAACGACCTGGCAGGGCTGGGCCATGACGATCGTCGCGACCCTCGTCGTCATTGCGGCGACGGCCTGGCTGACCACTCTCACGGCGATCGATCCGCGTTTTTGGGTCGCCGTGCTTATCGATGCCGTCGTCATTGCTGCTCTTCTTGAGGTCAGCCGGCGAAAAACCGATGGCGAATGGCGCTGGCGATGGGGCGATCGCTAGTCAAATCGCGCCAAAGGAAGCAACCGGAGTTTTTGATGCCGCTACTGGAAATCGAAAATCTGCACGTCGAAATCGGCGGCAAGGAGATTCTCAAAGGCCTCGACCTCACCGTGAATGCGGGCGAGGTTCACGCCATCATGGGGCCGAACGGCTCGGGAAAGTCGACGCTCGCTTATGTGCTGGCCGGCAAGGACGGCTATGAGCCGACCGCCGGCGAGGTGCGCTTCGACGGCAAGAACATCTTCGACATGGCGCCCGACGAGCGCGCGGCCGCCGGGCTGTTCCTCGCCTTCCAATATCCGCTGGAAATCCCCGGCGTCGCCACCATGACGTTCCTGCGCACCGCGCTCAACGCGCAGCGCAAGAAGCGCGGCGAGGCGGAATTGTCCACGCCGGATTTCCTCAAGCGCGTCCGCGAACTCGCCAAGAAGCTCGACATCGATCAGGACATGCTGCGCCGCGCGGTGAATGTCGGCTTTTCCGGCGGCGAGAAGAAGCGCAACGAAATCCTGCAAATGGCTCTGCTCGAGCCGCGCCTCGCGGTCCTCGACGAAACCGATTCCGGTCTCGATATCGACGCACTGCGGATCGTCTCCGACGGCGTCAACCGCCTGCGCGGTCCGCGCAACGCCTTTCTTGTCATCACGCACTACCAGCGGCTCCTCAACTACATCGTGCCGGACGTGGTGCACGTGCTGTCCAAGGGCCGCATCGTGAGGACCGGCGGCAAGGAACTGGCGCTCGAGCTCGAAGCGCGCGGCTATGCCGAATATCAGGAGGCGGCGGCGTGACGGGCGCGTCATCGCAACCGCAAACGCATGAACGTCATGACTGAAGTGAAGGTCATCAAGTCCGCCGCCGAAACCGCCCTGGCGCACGCTTTTGCGCAGGCGCGGCCGCACTTGCCCGGCGGGGTGGCGATCGCCGCGCAACGCGCGGCGGCTTTCGATGTGTTCGCTCGCGAAGGCCTACCAAACCGCCGCGTCGAGGACTGGAAGTACACCGACCTGCGCGCGCTCATGCGCGATGCGAAGCCGCTCGCCAGTCCGCCGGACGCGGCGGCGAAGGCTCGCGCCAAAACCGCGGGCGCGCTCCTCGGCGATCTCGGAGCCCGTCGGCTGGTTTTCGTCGCCGGCGCGTTCGTGCCGGAACTGTCGGACCTCGCGGCTCTGGAGCCCGGCCTCGAGATAGCTTCGTTGGCCGACACGCTTTCGAGCACCGCGCCTGTGCTGGCCGCGCATCTCGGGAAACTCGCCCCAGCGAGCGATGTCGCGGTCGCGCTCAATACCGCGCTGATGGGCGACGGCGCGGTGATCCGGATCGCCGCCGACGCCACGATCGAACGGCCGCTCCATCTCGTTTTCGCGGCTTCGGACAAAGCCACGGCCAGCTTCGTGCGCTCGCTGATCGTTGTGGAGCGCGGGGCGCGGGTCATGCTCGTGGAAAGTCACGAAGGACCGGCAGGCAGCGAATATCAGGTCAATGCCGCGCTTGAGCTGTTCGTTGGCGATGGGGCGCATGTCGATCACGTCAAGATCATCGGCGAAGGTGCCGACGCGCTGCACGTCTCGACGCTGGCGGCCGCGATTGGCGCAAAAGCACGCTTCAACACCTTCACCTTCACGTCCGGCGGCGCCGTAGTGCGCAATCAGCTTTTCCTCAAGTTCGACGGCGAGGAGACGGTGGCCAATATCGGCGGCGCGACCCTGATCAAGGGGCGCCAGCATGCCGACACGACGCTTGTCGCCAATCACAACGCCCGCGGCTGTCAAAGCCGGGAAGTCTTCAAGTCGGTGCTCGACGACGAGGCTCACGGCGTTTTCCAGGGCCGCATCGTGGTGCGCCAGCACGCGCAGCAGACCAACTCCAAGATGATGACGCGGGCGCTTCTGCTTTCCGACGGCGCCGAAGCCGACAACAAGCCCGAACTGGAGATTTTTGCCGACGACGTGCAATGCGGCCACGGCGCGACCGCAGGCGCTCTCGACGATGAGCTGAGATTCTACCTGATGGCGCGCGGCATTCCGGCGGCGGAGGCCGAGGCGCTGCTGATTCAGGCCTTCCTCGGCGAGGCGATCGAAGGGATCGAACATGCGGGCCTGCGCGAAGCGCTGATGGATCAGGTCGTGGCGTGGCTGAAGGCGCGGTCATGAGCGAGAAGAGCAACGGCGCCTACGATGTGAACCGCATCCGCGCGGATTTCCCGATCCTCGCGATGCAGGTCTATGGCAAGCCGCTGGTTTATCTCGACAACGCGGCCTCGGCGCAGAAGCCGCAAGCCGTGCTCGACCGCATGGAGCTGGCTTACACCTCGCAATACGCCAACGTGCATCGCGGCCTGCACTATCTCGCCAACGAGGCGACCGAGGCCTACGAGAACGCGCGTAGCAAAGTCGCGGCGTTCCTCAATGCCGGGCGCAAGGAAGAGATCATCTTTGCCCGAAACGCCACCGAGGCGATCAACCTCGTCGCCTATACCTTCGGCCACGAGCGGATCAAGGCGGGCGACGAGATCATCCTTTCGATCATGGAGCACCACTCCAATATCGTGCCGTGGCATTTCCTGCGTGAGCGCCAGGGCGCGGTCATCAAGTGGGCGCCGGTGGACGACGAAGGAAATTTCCTGCTCGACGAATTCGAGAAACTCATCGGTCCGCGCACCAAAATGGTCGCGATCACCCACATGTCCAACATGCTGGGCACGCAGGTTCCGGTGAAAGAGGTGACGCGCATTGCGCACGCGCACGGCATTCCGGTGCTGATCGACGGCGCGCAAGGCGCCGTCCACGCCGATGTGGACGTGCAGGATATCGATTGCGACTTCTACGTCTTCACCGGGCACAAGCTTTACGGTCCGACCGGGATCGGCGTGCTCTATGGCAAATACCGGCACCTCGAGGCGATGCCGCCATTCAACGGCGGCGGCGAGATGATCCGCGAGGTTTCGCAAGACCGCGTCACCTACGGCGATCCGCCGTACAAGTTCGAAGCCGGCACGCCGTCGATCGTGCAGGCGATCGGGCTCGGGGCCGCGCTGGATTATGTCGCCGCAGTCGGCAAGCCGCGGATTCGCTCCCATGAAACAACGCTCGTCCGCTACGCCCAGGACCGCCTGCGGGAAATCAATTCGCTCCGTATCCTCGGTACGGCGAAGGACAAGGGGCCGATCGTCTCGTTCGAGATCAAGGGCGCACATCCGCACGATATCGCCACCATCATCGACCGCGCGGGCGTCGCGGTGCGCGCCGGAACCCATTGCGTGATGCCGCTCCTGGCGCGGTTCGGCGTGACCGCAAGCTGCCGCGCTTCGTTTGCGATGTACAACACGCAGGAGGAGATCGATTGCCTCGCGCAGGCGCTCATCAAAGCGCAGGAATTCTTCGCATGATGGACGATCCGAAACCTGACGCCGTCAGTGCCGGCTCCACGGAAGTCACGGTGCCCGAACCGCCGTCCGCGGCGGTCAGTGCCGGAGCCGTGGAAGTTACGGCGGCCGAGGCGCCGTCCGCGATCCCGTCCGACGAGATGACGCGGCTGAGCGGCGAGATCGTCAGCGCGATCAAGACCGTTTACGACCCGGAAATTCCCGCCGACATCTATGAACTCGGCCTGATCTACAAGGTGGACATCGACGACGATCGCGTCGTCAAGGTCGACATGACGCTGACGACGCCCAACTGCCCGTCTGCGGCCGAATTGCCGGCGATGGTGGAGAATGCCGTCGCCAGCGTGCCTGGCGTGCGCGAAGCCAAAGTCACCATCGTCTGGGACCCGCCGTGGGATCCGAGCCGCATGTCGGACGAGGCCCGCGCGGTGCTCAACATGTGGTGAGTTGCGCGCCGGCTTCCGGCGCATTAGATCGGAGTATGTGCGACTGTTAGTAGTTTGGACTTACAACATTTCGCAACAGGCATGTTCGGCCTCAGCCTGCCGACCATGAGGAGGATGTGACGATGGCCATCGCTGCCCGGCCGAGACCTCAAGTGATGCGGCTTACCGAAGCCGCGGCGGAGCGTATCAAGGCGGTGATGGCGAAAGCCGATCATCCGATCGCGGCGGTGCGCGTGGGCGTCAAGAACGGCGGCTGTGCCGGCATGGCCTACACGATGGAATACGCCGACAAGATCAACCCGCTCGACGAAGTTATCGAGGACCGCGGCGTCCGCATCCTGATCGATCCGAAGGCGGTGCTGTTTCTGCTCGGCACCGAGATGGACTACAAGATCGACAAGCTGGCCGCGCAGTTCGTGTTCAATAATCCGAATCAGACGGCGGCCTGCGGCTGCGGCAAATCGGTGCAGATCGAGCCTGTGCGCGGCGAAGTCGGCGGCGCCGAGGCCTGATCGAAGATTTCCGGTTTTCAGGCGACGCGTGACGAGACGAGCTTGATGCCCTTGGCGAGGGGATCGCTTTCCGAAATCACGCGGTTGCGGCCGTTGCGCTTGGCCGTGTAAAGGCACTCGTCGGCGCGCTCGATCAGCGACTGGGTCGTGTCGGCGACCCGCAGCAATGCGATTCCGATGGAAATCGTGACGCGCCCGAGACGCTCGCCGCTCGAGCGTTTCATCAGTTCCTTTGTCATCACCGCGTGCCTGATCTGGTCGGCGACGGTGATCGCCTGCGGCATCGCCGTCTTTGGCAGCACGACGGCGAATTCCTCGCCGCCGTAGCGAGCGGCGATGTCGCGGCCTTTGACGTTCTGTTTGACCGACGTGGCAACGAGGCGCAGCACCTGGTCGCCGGTCACATGGCCGAATTTGTCGTTGAATGCCTTGAAGTGGTCCACGTCGCACATCAGCAGCGTCAGCGGCTCGCTGCGCTCTTTCGCTTCGGCGACCGCCTTGGCAAGCTCGACATCGAAGTACTTGCGGTTCGCCAGCGTCGTCAGCGGATCGGTGAGAGCTTCCGTGCGCACCGTCTCGATATTCTGCTGAAGCTGCTCGATCTCCTGGCGCGAAACCGTAAGCCGCGCTTCGAGCTTCTTGTTGCTCTGCTCCATCTCCTTGGCGCCGGTCATCAGCCGTTCGATGACCACGCGCAGCGCGGCGCCGTCATTGGCGCCCTGGAGCGTCGCGCTCGCGTCGGCCAAGCTCGCGGAATAGGTCGTCGCCGAGCCGGTCGCGCTGTCGATCATTTCCAGCACCTGCTTGATCTCATCGACCATGCGCGAGCCGACGGAGTCGATCTGGTTGCTCAGGCGGCTTGGCGAGAGGTGCGTGTTGTAGACGTGGTCCATGTCGGCGTCGCTGAGCGCGCCTTTTTGCGACAGGATGTCGTTGATCGACTTGTTGAGGTCGGGGTAGTGGCCGGTCGCGTACTGATACCAGATCTCGAAATTTCGCGGCAAAGCGAGCTGGCGAAGAGCGCGAATTTGTTCGAGGGCGATCTGGGCGAGGGCAAGTGTAAATTCGTGCTCGTTACTGGGCACGGCCATTTATCGCCTCCGACGGCCTGAACTGGAACAGCATCCACCCCACGACGGCAGTCGCGGCTTCGCGAAAACTAGGAGAAAGCGGTGAAAGACCGGTAAACGGTCCAGCGGCCGATTCCGGCGGGACTTGATGGGCCGCGCGGGCTTGGCGGGCGACTTGAGCCCGCGACCTTAAGCCAGCGACTTGGCAGGCTGCGCGAGACGCTAGGCCTTCAGCGGCACGGGGCGCAGCAGGAAGGCCGGAAGATGCGACGCGTCGCCGGAATCGTCGTTGCGCGGCGGCTTCGCCGCCTGCGGCCGCTGCGGGGGGCGCGCGGCCGAAGCGGGTGCGGGTGGCCGGTGCGGCTGGCGGTGCCCGTCTTGGCGGTGCCCGTCTTGCCGATGCCCGTCTTGTCGTCCCCGGCGCGGCTGCCGGGCGCCTTTGCCCTCTTGGCCGCCCCGGGCACCTTGGCGATGCGGCGGTGCGGCTTGCTGCGGTGCCGAATCGGCCGGTAGCTGCGATGCGGGCGGCAACATCTCTTCGCCGATCCACGGGATGGATTGGCCGATCAGCTTCTCGATCGCCGCGACCGCCTTGGCGTCGTTCGAGCCGGCGACGATAGTGATCGCGGTGCCGGTTCTGCCGGCACGGCCGGTGCGGCCGATCCGGTGCACGTAATCATCGGGATGGATGGGCACGTCGAAATTGTAGACGTGGCTCACGGCCGGAATGTCGAGGCCCCGCGCCGCGACGTCTGACGCAACGAGCAGCGTTACTTCGTTCTTGCGGAACTGTTCCAGCGCGGCCATGCGCGCCGGCTGGTCCATGTCGCCGTGCAACGCCTGCACCGAGAAGCCGTGACGAAGCAGCGAGCGATGGAGCGTGGCGACGTCGCGCTTGCGATTGCAGAAGATGATCGCGTTGGTCAGGCCGTTGGCCGAGCGGATCAGCCGCCGCAGGGTATCGCGCTTTTCGTGCCCCTCGCGTCCGGATTTGGCCAGGAGCTGGGTCGTGGTGGCGACGGTGCTGGCGGGCTTGGCGACCTCGACACGCACCGGATTGCTGAGAAACTGCTCGGTGATGCGCCGGATTTCCGTCGGCATGGTCGCGGTGAAGAACAGGGTCTGGCGGGTGAACGGCACCAGTTTGCAAATGCGCTCGATGTCGGGAATGAAACCCATGTCGAGCATGCGATCGGCTTCGTCGATGACGAGAAGCTCCACGCCGCTGAGGAGAAGCCGTCCGCGCTCGAAATGATCGAGCAGCCGGCCGGGCGTCGCGATCAGAACGTCGACGCCGCGCATGAGCTTGTTGTCCTGGTCGTCGAACGAGACGCCGCCGATGATCAGCGCGACATTGAGCTTGTGGTTGGCGCCGTATTTGACGAAGCTTTCTTCCACCTGCGCTGCGAGCTCGCGGGTCGGTTCGAGCACGAGGGTGCGCGGCATGCGGGCACGGGCGCGGCCTTTTTCCAGCATCGTCAGCATCGGCAGCGTGAACGCCGCCGTCTTGCCGGTGCCGGTTTGCGCGATGCCCAGCACGTCGCGCCGGGCGAGCACGTGGGGAATGGCTTGATCTTGGATCGGGGTGGGGGCTTTGTAACCGGCAGCCGCGACGGCTAATTGAACTTTTTCGGACAAGCCGAGATGCGAGAAGGACATGAACCCTCAGATCGGGGTCCGCGCCGGGCGCGGAGCCCATGGATGAACGGGGAATGACGCTTTTTCGCCGAATTCCAGCCTGTTCAGGTGGCCGGAACATAGGATCGACCACGTGAAAGTCAACCTGCCGGGCGCCGGTAGGTTAAAAGAAGCGCTCATTTCTTGCTTCATCTCTTGACCCCATACTTCGCCCCACTCTTGGCCCCACTCTTGGCCCCACGCTTGGCCTCACCCTTGGCTCACTGAGACGAGTATCCGCCAATGCCGGACACTGCACCCGACAGCCTTCCGACCGTCCTCGTGCCCGGGCTCAATTGCTCGGCGCGCCTCTATGCCGAGCAAATACCAATGCTGTGGCAATTCGGCCCGGTCACGGTCGCCGATCACACCCGCGACGACAGCATGGCGGCGATCGCGGACCGCGTCCTCGCCGCCGCGCCGCCACGCTTCGCTCTCGCCGGACTCTCGATGGGCGGCTACATCGCGCTCGAGATCGTGCGGCAGGCGCCGCAGCGGGTGGTCAAACTGGCGCTGCTCGACACCTCGTCGCGCGCCGAGACCGCGGAGCAGACCGAGCGCCGCCGGCCGGTTATTGAAGCAGCCCAATCGGGTCGGTTCGCCGAGGTGCCAGAGCGGCACTTTCCCATCTTCGTGCATCGTGCTCGTCACGCCGATGAGGCGCTCAAACGCCTGGTGCGCACGATGGCTGCCGAAACCGGTCCGGAAGCATTCTTGCGCCAGCAGCGAGCGATCATCGGCCGGCAGGATGAACGAGCCGGCTTGCCGGCGATTGCCTGTCCGACGCTCGTCCTGGTCGGCGACGGTGACGAACTGACGCCGCCGCCGCTATCCGAGGAGATTGCCGCCGCCATTTCAGGCGCACGGCTCGTCGTTGTTCGGGATTGCGGGCACCTGTCCACGGTCGAACGCCCGGAGGCGGTCAACAAGGCGCTGGTCGAGTGGATGCGGTCTTAGTTAAAGCCGTCCGAAGGGCGTCACCGCCACTTCACAAATCCGCAACGGCCATATGCGTTTTTGGGCGCGAACCCGTCCAGGCCAGCCCGTCCGGTCGTGTGGACTAACCGCGGCCGTCGAGGCAGAATACGCCGTCGACCAGAGGAGATGTTTTCATGAAGTTAGCCGTAGGCGCCGCGAGCGCGCTCGTTGCCGCACTGCTTGCCGGCGGCACCCCCGCCCAATCCGCGACCATCGATCTCTCGACCTGGACCTGCAAGAAATTCCAGGCGGCGGACAAGGACGACATCGGCATCATCCTCGCATGGATGGACGGCTATTATCGCGACGAGGACGACCCGCCGGTGATCGACACCGAGAAGTTCGTCGCCAACGCAAAGAAGCTGGGCGAGTATTGCTCGGCCCATCCCGACGTCGGCATCGTCACCGCGGCCGACGAACTGTTCGCCAAATAGCAGCGGCGGATCGGCCGCCTAAACGTCCAGCAATTCGTCGTCAGCGAATTCGGCGCGCTCCTGAATAAAGGCAAAGCGCGCCTCGGGCTTGGTACCCATCAGCCGCTCGACGGATTTCTCCGTGTCCTTTTGCGCATCCTCCGTGAGAACGACGCGGAGGAGCGTGCGCTTGCGCGGGTCCATGGTCGTTTCCTTGAGTTGCGCGGCCATCATCTCGCCGAGGCCCTTGAACCGGCTCACCTCAACCTTGGCGTTGGCGTGAAATTCTTTTTTCAGGATTTCGTCGCGGTGCTTGTCGTCACGCGCGTAGAAATTCTTGCCGCCGTGGCTTAGCCGGTACAGCGGCGGCACCGCGAGATAGAGGTGCCCGTTGTCGATCAGCGCGCGCATCTCCCGGTAGAAGAACGTGATGAGCAGCGATGCGATATGGGCGCCGTCCACGTCGGCATCGGTCATGATGATCACGCGCCCGTAGCGCAGGTCCTCGTTGCGGTAGTGCGTGCCCGTGCCGCAGCCGAGTGCTTGCACGAGATCGGCGATCTGCTGGTTCTGCGCGAGCTTGTCCTTGCCGGCCGACGCGACGTTGAGGATTTTCCCGCGCAGCGGCAGCACCGCCTGCACGGCGCGGTCGCGCGCCTGCTTGGCCGAGCCGCCGGCGGAATCGCCCTCGACGATGAACAGTTCCGATCCCTCGGCGGCGCTGTTGGTGCAATCGGCGAGTTTGCCGGGCAGGCGAAGTTTGCGCACGGCGGTCTTGCGCGCGATGTCCTTCTCCTGGCGGCGGCGAATGCGTTCCTCGGCGCGCTCGACCACGAAGTCGAGGAGCTTGTTGGCCTGCGTCGGGTTGCCGGCGAGCCAGTGATCGAACGGGTCCTTGATCGCCTGCTCGACGATCCTCTGGGCCTCGGCCGTTGCCAGGCGGTCCTTGGTCTGGCCCTGGAATTCCGGCTCGCGGATGAAGACCGAGAGCATGGCGCCGGCGCCTGTCATCACGTCGTCGCTGGTGATGGTCGCGGCGCGCTTACCTTGTCCGATGCGTTCGGCGTGATCCTTCAACCCTCGGCCGAGCGCGGCGCGCAGCCCGGATTCATGCGTGCCGCCGTCAGGCGTCGGGATGGTGTTGCAGTAGGAATTGAGGAAGCCGTCGGCGTCCGCGGTCCAGGCCACGGCCCATTGCGCCGCGCCGTGCGCGCCGGTTTTTCCCGAGGTGCCGGAAAAGACGTCGGGATGCACGAGGGTCGCGCCGGCGAGCGTTTCGGAGAGGTAATCTTTCAGACCGTCGGCAAAATGAAACGTCGCCTGCTCCGGCACGTTCTCAATGCCACGCAGCAGCTCCTTGGCGCACGACCAGCGGATTTCGACGCCGCCGAACAGATACGCCTTCGAGCGCGTCATCTTGAACACGCGCTCGGGCCGAAAGCGCGCATTGGCGCCGAAAATCTCCGGGTCCGGGCGGAACCGGACTTTGGTGCCGCGCCGGTTCGGCGCCTTGCCCGCGTCCTGCAATTTGCCTTTCGGTTTGCCGCGCTCGAACGCCATCCGGTAGAGCTTCTGCCCGCGCGCGACTTCGACCTCCATGCGTTCGGACAGCGCGTTGGCGACCGATACGCCGACGCCGTGCAGGCCGCCGGACGTCTCGTAGACTTCGGAGTCGAATTTGCCGCCGGCGTGCAGCGTGCACATGATCACTTCGAGCGCGGACTTGTTCTTGAATTTCGGATGCGGATCGACCGGAATGCCGCGGCCATTGTCGGTCACGGTGACAAAGCCGTCGGCCTCCAGCTCGACCTCGATCCAGTCGGCGTGGCCGGCAAGCGCCTCGTCCATCGAATTATCGATCACCTCGGCAAAGAGATGATGCAGCGCCTTCTCGTCGGTGCCGCCGATATACATGCCCGGGCGGCGGCGCACTGGCTCGAGGCCTTCCAGAACCTCGATGTGCTTTGCGGTGTAGCCGGCTTCTCCCGCCGTGGCGCGCGTCGGCGCACCGTTGCCGCGTCCGGCCCTGCGCGCCGCCGGCCGTTTCTGGCCCAGATTGGCGAACAGGTCCGGCGCGTTGGCGTTCTTGTTCGGTTTGGCTGCTTTTCCCATGCGATACTTCAAAACCTTGCCGACGATGTTTGCGGAATGAGCCCGACGCGAATCGGGCTGCGAATATGCCATGCGGAACGTGTAACAATGAGGCCGAGGACGACTTTCCTCAGGTACGCATTGACGCTGCCGGGGAGCGCCTCTATATGGCCGCCCATGATGCGTTCGTCCAACATTCTCCGGTCGATGACCATCGCCGACACGACGCGCCGCCGTAGCGACACGGCACGGGCGCGCTTTCGCGCGTAGACGCCCGTGCCGCCGGCTCCGCGGCACGCTTTCCTGAAAATTCTCCCGCGGATGCTGGCTTGAGGACTTGAGCCGAGAGGGTTGAATCATGCCTGCAAAAGCGAAAATCGGAATTCTCGGTGCTTCCGGCTATACCGGCGCGGAACTGGTGCGGCTGCTGCTGCGTCATCCGCATGTCGAGATTGCTTTGCTCACCGCGGATCGCCGCGCCGGCAAGCCGATGGCGGACGTGTTCCCGCAATTCGCGCCGTTCGCGCTGCCGACGCTGCAAGCGCTCGATGAGGTCGACTGGCCGGCGCTCGGCCTCGATCTTGTCTTCTGCGCGCTGCCGCATGGCACGACGCAAAAGGTCATTAGCGATCTGTTGGCGCGGGTGCCGGCCATCAAGGTCGTCGATCTTTCCGCCGACTTTCGGATTGCCGATCCAGCCGCGTATGCGCACTGGTACGGGCATCCGCATGCCGCGCTCGAATTGCAGAAGAAGGCCGTCTACGGCCTGACCGAAGTCTATCGGCCGCAAATCAAATCGGCGCAGCTCGTGGCCAATCCCGGCTGCTACACGAGTTGCGCCGAGCTCGCGCTTATCCCGCTCCTGCGTGCCAAGGCGATCGATCCCGATGAAATCGTGATCGACGCCAAATCGGGAATGACCGGAGCGGGCAGGGCGGCGAAAGAAGAAATGCTGTTTTCGGAAGTCTCCGAGGGCTTCAATGCCTACGGCGTCGGCCATCATCGCCACATGGCCGAACTCGACCAGGAATTCTCCAAGGCCGCCGGCCGCGCGGTGACGGTGACCTTCACGCCGCATCTCGTGCCGATGAATCGCGGTATCCTCTCGACGATTTATGTGCGGGGCCTCAAGGTCTCGCCGCAGGATCTTCATGCGTTGCTTGCAAAGGCCTACGCGACCGAGCCGTTCGTGCACGTCCTGCCGTTCGGGACGCTGCCGCACACGCGGCATGTGCGCGGCTCCAACATGACGTTCATCGGCGCCGCCGCGGACCGCGTCGCCGGCCGCGCCATTCTCGGCTCGGCACTCGACAATCTCACCAAGGGCGCGTCGGGTCAGGCGGTGCAGAACATGAACCTCGTGCTCGGCTTTCCCGAGACGACGGGGCTCGAGCAGGTGGCGCTGTTTCCTTAATCCACCTTCGCCGGTTCGGCGTCCTGCCGGCGCGAGGCCGGCTGCGCGGTGATGAGTGACCGGATGCGGTCGGCATCCGAACTGGTGAGCGGATTAAAAACGATCATGCTGAGGTCGGGCCGGCCGTCCACTGCCAACGTCGAAAATTCGAGATCGAGCGCGCCCACGATCGGATGCTTGAGGCGCTTGACCCCTTCGCCGTGACCGCGAACGTCGTTGTCACGCCATAACGCCTCAAACTCGGGGCTGAGCCTGCAAAGATCGTCAACGAGTTGGGCTACTTCGGAAACGGCGCCGGCGCGCGCCGCATCGGCCCTGAACGCTCCGACGACGATACGGGCGACGCTGTCCCAGTCATGTTGCGCGGCGCGTACGCGCGGGTTGCCGAACATGAGGCGAAGGACGTTGCGCTCGCCGTCACGGAGCGCACCATAATCGGTCAGCACCACAGCGGCAGCGCGATTCCAGGCGACGACATCCCAGGTGGCGGTCTTGATCAAAGCGGGACTGCACGGCAGCGCATCGAGCAGGCGTTGCAATCGGGGTGTGACTCTTTGGGTGGGCTTGTAGCGGACCTCGGGCGGACGCCCCAACCCGAGCAGGAACAGATGTTCGCGCTCGACATCGGTCAGCATCAGCGCGCCGGCGATGCGGTTAAGCACATCCGCCGACGGAGCGCCGCCCCGGCCTTGCTCGAGCCAAGTGTACCAGGTCGGGCTGATGTTGGCGCGCTGGGCGACTTCTTCCCTGCGCAGCCCCGACGTTCGTCTGCGCCCTATCGGAAAACCGAAGGCAGCAGGATCGAGCCGGGCGCGGCGATCCTTCAGGTAGGTTCCGAGCCGATTGTCGTCCTCAACAGCGGGCATGCTGACCCTGTTAGCAAATTATACCATGATAAAGTCACTACTTTTACAGTATGGAGATTAGTCCGATATCAGCCGCCGAACAACATCGGAGGCTTTTCATGCGCGTATTCGTCACCGGGGCGACCGGCTTCATCGGCTCGGCCATCGTTCCGGAACTCATCAAAAACGGACATCAGGTGATCGGATTGACCCGGTCGGATGCAGGAGCCCAATCGCTCGCTGCGGCCGGCGCCGAACCGCATCGCGGGAAGTCTTGAAGACTTGGACAGTTTGCGCAGCGGCGCCTCCAAGTCGGACGGCGTGATCCACTGCGCGTTCGATCACGACTTCTCGAACTTCGTCGCGAATTGCGAGAAGGACGGGCGCGCGATCGAGGCTCTCGGCTCCGCGCTCGCGGGGTCGGACCGCCCCCTCGTCATCACATCGGGTACCGGAATGGGCAGCCCCGGGCGGGGCCAAATCGCGACCGAGGATGTCTTCGACGCCAATCATCCGATTCCGCGCAAGGCTTCGGAATTGGCGGGCGCGTCGGCACTGGCGGCTGGCGTCAACGTCATTGTGGTGCGACTTCCACAAGTGCACGACACGGTCAAACAGGGCCTCATCACCCCGGCCATAGGGGTCGCCCGCGAGAAGGGTATCTCCGCTTACGTGGGCGACGGAAGCAACCGCTGGCCGGCGGCGCACGTGCTGGATGTCGCCCGTCTCTACAGGCTGGCGCTGGAGAAACGGCAAGCCGGCGCGCGGTATCACGCAGTCGCGGAAGAAGGCATACCGGTCCGGGACATCGCCGAAGTTATCGGCCGAGGCTTGAAGGTGCCGGTCGTCGCCATTTCGCCGGAGCAGGCGGCCGCTCATTTCGGATGGCTTGCGCCTTTTGCCGGTTTGGATCTCCGCGCCTCAAGCGCGCAAACGCAGGCAAAGCTCGGATGGCGTCCGACCGGCCCCGGGCTGATCGCCGATCTCGAACGCATGCGCTACTTCGACGCCTAGGCACAAACGGCGCGCCATCCCATCGAACGCGCGACGCCATACGACGTGGCGTTGCACGTTGAGCGCCAAGCGATCAGGCCTGGACTTTCACGTAGCTTCCCGGCGCGTCCTCGATGGGTTTGAGCGCGCCGTCGCCGGGAGTGCGGGCGGGGACTTCCGTCGAGTTCCTGAGCCTTCAGCCAGGCGAGCCAGTCGGGCCACCACGAGCCCGGATGTTCGGTCGCCTTGGCGATCCAGCCTTCGAGGTTGGCGCTGCGCGGCCGTGCGCCGGTCCAATACTGATACTTGTGTTTGCTCGGCGGGTTGACCACGCCGGCGATATGGCCCGATCCGGACAGCACGTATTTCACCGGTCCGCCGAAAAATTTGCAGCCGAGCAATACCGATTTCGCCGGCGCGATGTGGTCCTCGCGCGTGGCCAGATTGTAGACCGGAATTCTTGATCGCGCGCAGATCGATCGGCGTGTTGCCGAACATCATCTCGCCCTTGGACAGCCTGTTTTCGAGGTAACAGTTGCGCAGATAAAACGAATGATTGGCCGCCGGCAGCCGCGTCGCATCGGAATTCCAGTACAGCAGGTCGAAGGGGAACGGGGCTTTGCCCTTGACGTAATTGTTGATGACATAAGGCCAGATCAGGTCGTTGGAGCGCAGCAGGTTGAAGACCGTCACCATCGACTTGCCTTCGAGGTAGCCGCGCTCGGCCATCCGCGCCTCGACCGATTTCAGCTGCTCCTCGTCGACGAAGACCTTGAGATCGCCGGCATAGGTGAAATCGACTTGCGCGGCGAAGAAGGTCGCCGCCCTGATGCGCCGGTCTCCCCATGCCGCCATCGCCGCCAGCACCGCCGCGAGCAGCGTGCCGCCGACGCAATAGCCGACTGCGTTCACCTCGTCCTCGCCGGTCGCCTGCTTGATGGCGTCGAGCGCCGGCAGGATCCCTTCGCGGCCGTATTGCTCGAAGCTCTTTTGCGCGAGGCGGGCGTCGGGATTGACCCACGAGACGCAGAAGACCGTGATCCCCTGGTCGACGCACCACTTGATGAAGGATTTTTCCGGCGTGAGATCGAGCACGTAGAATTTGTTGATCCACGGCGGAACGATCAGGAGCGGGCGCTTGAGCACCTTTTCGGTCGTCGGCGCATACTGGATGAGTTGCAGAAGATCGTTCTGAAAGATCACCTTGCCGGGCGTGGTGGCAAGATTGCGCCCTACCTCGAACATGGCGGTGTGACGGATCTTGAGGTCACCGCCGCCGGCCGCGATGTCGTCGGCGAGCATGTGCATGCCGCGGACCAGATTGTCGGCGTTGCTGGTCAGCGTCTCGCGCAGCAATTCGGGATTGGTGAGAACGAAATTCGACGGCGAAATCGCGTTGACGATCTGCCGCACATAGAACGCCGCCTTCTGCCGGGTGTGCGGATCGAGGCCCTCGGCGTTGTTGACCAGTTCGTTCGCCCAGTGCGTGGTGAGCAGATAGGCCTGCTTGAGAAAATCGAAGAACTGATTGGTGGTCCATTCCGGATCGGCGAAGCGCTTGTCGCCGGCGGCGGGCGTCGCAACCGGCTGCGCGGGTTCGCCGGCGAGCCTTTTGGCCGCGGACGCGCACAAATCGAGATAGGCTTTGCCCAGCTTCGATTGCAGTTCCAGCGAACGTTGCGGATCGGCCATCCAGTATTGCGCGACCTGGCCGAGGGTCTTGGTGACTTCGTTGATCTCGTCGGCGAATTCGCGGTTGGCCTGGCCTTCCTCGCGGGGCTTGAGATAGGCGGCAAGCGCACGGCCGCCTTCCTCGATGAGCCGCGCCAGATTGTGCGAGAACTCCTCGACGTTCACGGCTCCGATTTTGATCGGATCAGGTGATGGCGCCCGCACGAGCGTTCCTCAGTTTCCCCAGTAGCGGCGGCGGAACCCCGCCTTACCGCAGAAATGGCCTGCGCGCGGCGTTGGCGCAAGCCAAACCTATGTGCACGTCAATTGCGCAGATGCCCGCGAGCGAGGCGGCGCACGGCCATTTACGGCGATCTTGTGCGGCGCAGCGTCGATCCGGCCCACCTTGTTTCGACCATACTAGATCGCTAACGTGACATCTTGCATGGTTCGGTCGGTCGTCTTTTGTAAACTATTGAAGCTCTAAGCTATTTCAAGTTGAGCGTACCGGCTTGGCCAAGCCTGAATAGGTCGGGCGGCCGGGTCGGAGCGGGGGCTGAAGGGTTATCGGGGACGGGCGTGAATAATCGCGGACGCATGGGGAAGTTGTCCCTCGCAATCTCGGCAATCGCCATTCCGGCAGCGTTTCTTGTGGCGGGGTGTGCCGAAGTTGGAGTCGGTTTTCCGGCCGTGCACGACATGCCGGCGCCGCGTGCCGACACGCCCATGACTCCAGACCAGGTCAAACAGGCGACGGAGGATCTCGTCACCGAGCGCGATCGTCTGAACACCAGTTCGCTGCCGCCGCCTGCCGCACCGAACAATGCCGCGGCTGCAAAGAAGAGGGTGCTTGCTGCGAAAGCGCGCGCAAAGCCGCCGGCCCCAAAACCCTCTGCCGCAGCGCAAAATGCGGCGCCGGCTCCAGCCCCGGCGGCCCCGCCTGAGGCCGCCGTCACGGCTGGTGCCTACGCCAAGCCGTGATAAAAGTGGAGGAAAGCGTCACACCGACGTTCCGGTATATTCATGGAAGAATTTTATCGCATCCGGCGCCTGCCGCCGTACGTGTTCGAGGAGGTCAATCGCGCCAAGGCCGGCGCCCGCAATAGCGGCGCCGACATCATCGACCTTGGCATGGGCAATCCCGATCTGCCGGCGCCGGCCCACGTCGTCGAGAAGATCAAGGAGACCATCGGGAAAACCCGCACCGACCGCTACTCGGCGTCCAAGGGGATACCGGGACTGCGCCGGGCGCAGGCCGCTTATTATGCGCGCCGCTTTGGCGTGAAGCTCAATCCCGACACGCAGATCGTCACGACGCTCGGCTCGAAGGAAGGCTTCGCCAACGTCGCGCAGGCGATCACCGCGCCGGGCGACGTCATCATCGTTCCCAACCCGACGTATCCGATTCACGTCTTCGGCTTCCTCATGGCCGGGGGCGCGATCCGTTCGGTGCCGGTTGAAGCCAACGCGGCCTTCTTCGCCGCGCTGGAACGCGCCGTCCGGCACACAATTCCGAAGCCGATCGCCATCGTCACCTGTTATCCGTCCAATCCGACGGCGTGTGTCGCCGATCTCGACTTCTACCGGGACCTTGTTGCGTTCGCGAAGAAGCACGAGGTGCTGGTGCTGTCGGATCTCGCCTATGCGGAGGTTTATTTCGACAACGATCCGCCGCCCTCCGTGCTCCAGGTTCCCGGCGCGCTCGATGTCGCCGTCGAATTCACTTCGATGTCGAAGACCTATTCGATGCCCGGCTGGCGCATCGGATTTGCGGTCGGCAATGAGCGCATCATCGCGGCGCTGGCGCGGGTGAAGTCCTATCTCGATTACGGCGCGTTCACGCCCATCCAGGTCGCGGCCACCGCGGCGCTCAACGGTCCCGACGATTGCATTCACGAGATGCGAAACATCTATCGGCGCCGGCGCGACGCGCTGGTGGAATCGTTCGGCCGTGCCGGCTGGGCGGTGCCGCCACCGCGGGCTTCGATGTTCGCCTGGGCCCCGATCCCCGAGCCGTTCAAGACCCTCGGCAGCGTCGAGTTCGCGACGCTTCTGGTCGAGAAAGCAAGCGTCGCGGTGTCGCCCGGCGCCGGCTTCGGCGAGCACGGCGAGGGCCATGTGCGCATTGCGCTCGTCGAGAACGAGCAGCGCATTCGCCAGGCCGCTCGCAACATCCGGCGCTTTCTTGAAACCGGCCCGGAAATGCTGCACAACGTCGTACCCCTCGCGACGCGACGTTAGTCGCGCATCGCACTATCCCAGGTCAGCGACGTTCTATGGCCGAACCGCTCAAAGTCGGTCTTGCCGGAGTCGGGACTGTCGGCGCCGCCGTCATCCGTCTCTTGGAGCAGGGGCGCGAGAAACTTGCAGCGCGCTGCGGCCGCCCGATCGAGGTCGTCGCGGTCAGCGCGCGTTCGAAGGGCAAGAAGCGCGACATCAATCTCAAGAAGTTCCGCTGGTACGACGATCCAGTGGCGCTGGCTGCCGATCCCGGCATTGACGTGCTGGTCGAGGTGATCGGCGGCGCCGGCGATCCGGCCAAAAAGGCGGTCGAGACTGCGCTTGCCGCCGGCAAGCCGGTCGTGACCGCCAACAAGGCGCTCCTTGCCAGCCACGGCGCGAAGCTCGCCGCGCTTGCAGAACGCCACCGCGTCGCGCTCAATTTCGAAGCCTCGATCGCCGGCGGCATCCCGATCGTGAAGACCCTGCGCGAGGGGCTCAACGGCAACGCGTTCAGCCGCATCTACGGCATACTCAACGGCACCTGCAATTACATCCTCTCGCGCATGGAGGAGGACCGTATCTCCTTCGACGAATGCCTGCGCGAGGCGCAGCGTCTGGGCTATGCGGAAGCCGACCCGTCGTTCGATGTGGAGGGTCACGACACCGCACAGAAATTGTCGATCCTCGCGAGCCTGGCCTTCGGCACCAGGGTCGATCCGGGAGCGATCTATGTCGAGGGCATCTCCTCGATCACGCTTGCCGATCTCGATGCCGCCGGTGAGCTCGGATATCGCGTCAAGCTGCTCGGCGTCGCGGTGCGCACCGAAGCCGGCATCGAGCAGCGCGTGCATCCGACGATGGTGCCGAGAGAGTCCGCGATCGCGCAGGTCATGGGCGTGACCAATGCGGTGACGGTCGACGCGGTGGGGTTGACGCCGATCACGCTGGTCGGACCCGGCGCCGGCGGGCTGGCGACCGCGTCGTCCGTGGTTTCCGATCTTGCCGACATCGCCCGCGGCGTCATAACGCCACCTTTTGGCCGTCCGGCGGCGCGGATGACCGCGATCCGCAAGGCGCCGATGCTGCGCCACGAAGGCGGCTATTACATTCGGCTGCTGGCGCGCGACCGTCCGGGCAGTGCCGCCACCATCGCGCGGCGTCTGGCGCAGCAGCAGATTTCGCTTGAATCGATTGTGCAGCGCCACGAAATCCGGGCGACCGGCGCGGGCCAGCCCGGCCGCTCGAACGACCCGGTCCCCGTTATCCTCATCACTTATGCGACCAGCGAGGATGCTGTCCACAAGGCGCTCGCCGCCGTGCGCCGCGACCGTGTAATCTCCGGACGGCCGCAGGTGATCAGGATCGAAAAGAACTAAGCGCCCCACGTGCGCGCCAAATCGCAAGGAAAGAAAATAATGGCGTCGATTACCGTTCCGCACAGCCTGATGCTGGAGCGCATTCTCACGATCGAAATCGTGCGCGTCACCGAGCGCGCGGCGGTCAACGCGGCGCGGTTGCGCGGCCGCGGTGAGGAGAAGGCCGCCGATCAGGCCGCCGTCGACGCCATGCGCCGCGAGCTCAACAATCTGCCGATCGACGGCACCGTCGTGATCGGGGAGGGCGAGCTGGACGAGGCGCCGATGTTGTTCATCGGCGAAAAGGTCGGCGCCAAGGGCGGCTTCAAGGTCGACATCGCCGTCGATCCGCTGGAAGGCACGACGCTGTGCGCGAAGAACATGCCGGGCGCCATCGCCACACTCGCCATCGCCGAAGAAGGCACGCTCCTGCATGCGCCGGACGTCTACATGGACAAGATCGCGATCGGGCCCGGCTATCCGAAAGACGTCGTCGATCTCGACGCCCCGGCCGACGAGAACATCCGCAAGCTCGCCAAGGCCAAGGGCGTCAAGCCGCAGGACATCACCGCCATGGTGCTCGATCGCCCGCGCCACGCCGACATCATCGCGGCGGTGCGGAAGGTCGGCGGATCGGTGAGCCTGATCAGCGACGGCGACGTGGCCGGCGTGATCCACACCGCGGAGCCGGACAAGACCGGCATCGACATCTATCTCGGCATCGGCGGCGCGCCCGAGGGCGTGCTGGCAGCCGCGGCTCTGCGCTGCATCGGCGGCCAAATGCAGTGCCGCCTCGTCCTCGACACCGAGGAGCGGCGGCAGCGCTCGGCGAAGATGGGGATCAAGGACCCGCGCAAGAAATATCAGATCGAGGACATGGTGCGCGGCGACTGCCTGTTCGCGGCGACCGGCATCACCGACGGCCGCATGCTCGACGGCGTGAAATTCGGCAAGGACATCATTGAGACCGAGACCGTCGTCATGCGCTCGATCAACGGCACCGTGCGCTGGATCAAGGCCGAACACCGGCGGCTCGACAAGTTCTAGGCGGTCGCGCCGCTTCAGCTTTTATCTTCCAGCGGCGACTTCCAAGTGCACGCCGGAAACCCTTTGAAGCTCGGCAATGACCGCCAAAAGGTTATTGGCGCGGGGATTGCCGTTGGCCGAGAACATTCGCATCAGGCTTTTGGAGGGAGTGCCTGTAACCTTGGCCAGTTTTTCAAAGCCAATGGTCGCCTTGATATAGTCGCGCAGCACCGCTTTGCCGGTTTCAATGTCCCCTGAAAGCAGTTGTTCGATCGCTTCGGTCAGCAGAGCTTCACGGAAAGCGGGATCGCGCTCGGCGCGAGCTTTCACCGTCTGTTTGAATTCTCTGGTTAGTGCCATTTTCTATTCCACTCTCATTGTGCGTCCGACGACCGCAGCGCGATCATTTCTTCTTTTCCTTGCCACCTTCCTTTTTCCTTAAGGCAGCTGACCGGTTTTTGTAGTCAGTCCAACGTGTCTTGGCGGTCGCAATGTCCATTTGCTGGCCCTTCTTGGTGCCGCCTCCGACCAGGATGATGATTTCGCTGCCTTCTCTGCCGAAGTAAACGCGATAACCCGGCCCGAAATCTATCCGGAATTCCAGCACACCACCGCCGACCGATTTGACGTTTGACAAGTTCCCCAGACCCATGCGGGCTAGCGCCACGGTCACCTTGGCAGCTGCTTGGGCGTCTAAGCCGTCGAACCAGCTCTTGTATGGACTGCGCCCAGCGGTGTCGTTGTATTCAAGAATCTTCACCTCATAATAGTAACATATATGTTACTATAGGCAAGGCGCTTGCAGACTGCGGAAGCCGGACACTAGTCTCGATTTCATGGGATTCGAATCACGCGAGTTCGCGGTGAGCGACGGCCACTTCCTCGGGGTCGAACACTCGGCGACCGGACGCTCCTGGCGCGACCGGCTCGACGCGCGCGGCTCCGCGCGGGCGCTTGCGATCGCGCAGCGGTACGATCTTCCCGAACTGCTCGCCCGCATTCTCGCCGGGCGTAACGTCGAGGTTGACGCGGTCGAGGCGTTTCTCGATCCGACTGTCAAGCGTTCGATGCCCGATCCGGACGTGCTCACCGCGATGCCGGAGGCCGCCGCCCGCATCGCCGATGCGATCGAACGCGGCGAGACGATCGCGATCTTCGGCGATTACGACGTCGACGGCGCAACTTCCGCCGCGTTGCTCGCGCGTTTTCTGCGCCACGCCGGCAGCGAGCCTCTGATCCATATTCCCGACCGTCTGTTCGAGGGCTACGGCCCCAATGTCGAGGCGGTGCGCGCGCTTGCCGCCCGCGGCGCGACGCTCCTCGTCACCGTCGATTGCGGCACGACCAGTATCGAGCCGCTGGCGCAGGCGCACGCGCTCGGCGTCGATGTCGTTGTCATCGATCATCATCAGGCCGACGAGACGCTGCCGCCGGCCGTCGCCATCGTCAATCCAAACCGCCGCGACGATCTTTCCGGGCTCGGTCATCTCGCCGCCGTCGGACTGACCTTCATGACCGTGGTGGCGGTGAACCGCCTGTTGCGCGCGCGTGGCTTCTGGACCGCGAACCGGCCGGAGCCGAATCTCCTCTCCTACCTCGACGATGTCGCGCTCGGCACGGTCGCCGACGTCGTGCCGCTGACCGGACTCAACCGTGCGTTCGTCGCCAAGGGGCTCATCGCGCTGCGGCAGCGCAACCGCGTCGGGCATGTCAGCCTGATGGATGTCGCGCGTCTTTCCGGTCCGCCAGAGGCCTGGCATCTCGGATTTCTGCTGGGGCCGCGCATCAATGCCGGCGGGCGCATCGGACGCGCCGATCTCGGCGTGCGGCTTCTGATCGAAGACGATCCGATCGAGGCCGCGCGCATCGCAGCCGAACTCGACCGGCTCAATCGCGAGCGCCAGATCATCGAGGTGGACACCGTGGCGCAGGCCGAGGCGGAAGCCATGGCCGCGCTCGGCATCGAGGAAAAGGGCGCCGTCGTCGTCACCGCCGCGGAAGGCTGGCACCCCGGCGTCGTCGGCCTCGTCGCCGCGCGGCTGAAGGAGAAATTCGGCCGTCCGGCGTTCGCGATCGCGCTCGAGCCCGGCGGCATCGGCACCGGCTCGGGCCGCTCGATTCCCGGCGTCGATATCGGCCGCGCGGTGCGCCGCGCCGTGGCCGAGGGCTTGCTCGAAAAGGGCGGCGGCCACGCGATGGCGGCCGGCGTCACGCTGCGTAAGTCCGCGCTGGCGCCGCTGCGCGCCTTCCTCGAAGCGGCGCTCGCGCCGGACGTGGAAATCGCGCGGCGCGCCAACAGCCTTCTCATCGACGGCGCGGTGAGCGCCGCGGCGGCCGACGCCGAACTGGTGGCGATGATCGAGCGCGCCGCACCCTTTGGCTCGGGCAATCCGGAGCCGGTGATCGCGCTGCCGGCGCACACGATCGCCTATGCCGAGGAGGTCGGCCAGGCGCATATGCGGGTGCGTTTCAAATCCGCCGACGGCTCGGGCGTCAACGCCATCGCCTTCCGCGCCGCCGGGCAGAAACTCGGTGCGGCTTTGCTGCAAAACCGCGGCCGGCAGGTCCATGCCGCCGGCTCGTTCGCGCTCGACCGCTGGCAGGGCGAGGAACGCGTTCAGTTCCGCATCACCGACATCGCCGCCGCCGAGCCGTTCGCTGGGCGCTGAGGGCGCAATTGGCAGCTAGGCCTCATCCTGAGGTGGCCGCGCAGCGGCCCTCGAAGGATGCGGCCGAGGCGTTCGGGCCGTCGCCCTTCGACGGCTCGCGTTGCTCGCACCTCAGGGTGACGGAATAGATTTCGAGGGCTCGCGCTCACCCCTCAGGGTGACGGAATAAATTTCAATGGCTCGCCATTGTTGAGACGATCGCCCGCTTCCTAAACCTCGATCGTGCCCTCGAGATAAACCACCGCGTGGCCGCCGAGACTGACGCGGTCGCCGTTGAGCGCGCAGCGGAGCGCGCCGCCGCGCCGCGAAATCTGGCGGGCTTCGAGTTCCGTCTTGCCGAAACGCGCCGCCCAGTAGGGCACCAGCGTGCAATGCGCGCGTCCCGTTACCGGATCTTCCGGCACGCCCTGCGCCGGCGCAAAAAACCGCGAAACAAAATCGACGCCGTCGTTGCCGGGCGCGGTCACGATCGCCGCCCAGCAATCCACTTTGCCGAGCGCCGCGAGATCGGGATCGAGCGCCGCGATTTCGGCGGCGCTGTCGTAGACGACGAGGTGATCCTTGCTGCGCAAGACCTCGCGGGGTCGCCCGCCGAGCGCCGCGAGCAGGCCGGGCGGCGCGGGGCAGGGCGTTGCCGGCCACGCCGGAAAATCCATCACCAGCATGCCGGCTTGCCGGCGCACCTTCAGCGTGCCGGCTTTCGCGGTGTGAAAGCTCACGGCGTCGCGCTGCGGTTCCATGTAGCGCATCACCACATGGGCGCTGGCGAGCGTCGCGTGTCCGCACAGGTCGACTTCGACGGTCGGCGTGAACCAGCGGAGCGCATAGTCGCCGCCCGAGGGAACGAAGAACGCGGTCTCGGAGAGATTATTCTCCGCCGCGATCGCCTGCATCGTCGCATCGGGCAGCCAGGCGTCCAGCGGGCAGACCGCGGCTGGATTGCCGCCGAACAGGCTGTCCGTGAACGCATCGACCTGATAGATCGGCAGGCGCATCGTTTCCGATCCCGGGGTTTGCAAAGGAATTGCACCACTTTATTGGCACAACCCGAGACGGGCGGCTATGGAAGCGCATCCGCATGCAAGAGGAAGAGAATGGCCAAGCTTGATCTCTCGGTCGCTGTCGGCGACTACGACCGCACCCGCCCGCTGATCGACGGCAGCGTCACGATCGACGGCGTCGATCCGATCTACATGACGCTCGGGCCGGAAGAGATTTTCTTCCGCGCGTTCCGCGCCACCGAATTCGATATCTGCGAGCTGTCGCTGTCGAGCTACACGGTGAAGACGGCGCAGGGCAATTGTCCCTACATCGCGGTCCCGGCCTTCGTCTCGCGCGCGTTTCGCCACACCGCGATCTATGTGCGCACCGACCGGGTGAAAAAGCCGGAGGACCTCAAGGGCGGCAAGGTCGGCGTGCCGGAATATCAGCTCACTGCGAACGTATGGGCGCGCGCACTGCTGGAAGACGATTACGGCGTCAAGCCGGCGGATATTCACTGGATCAGGGGCGGCATCGAGCATGCCGGCCGTCCGGAAAAGCTGAGCATCAAGCTTCCTGCCGGCGTGCGTCTCGACAACGCGCCCGAAGGCGCGACGATTTCCGGGCTGCTCGAAGCCGGTGAGATCGACGGCTTCATCGCGCCGCGTCCGCCGAAGCTGGTCGAGCGGGGCCATCCGAATATCGGCTGGCTGTTTCCGGACCCGGTGGCGGTGGCGAAGGATTATTACAAGCGCACCGGGCTTTTCCCGATCATGCACGTGGTCGGCGTCCGCCGTGAACTCGCCGATCGGCATCCCTGGCTTCCCGGCGCCGTGTTCAAGGCATTCAATCAGTCCAAAGAGATCGCAACGGAAAGGCTGTCCGACACCTCGGCCACCAAGGTGACGCTGCCGTTCGTCGAGGAAGCGCTGCGCGACGCCCGCACGCTGATGGGCGAGGATTACTGGTCATACGGCGTCGACAAGAACCGCAAGACGCTCGATTACTTCCTCGGCCACCACCACGCGCAGGGACTTTCGCCGCGGCGCGTTTCGGTCGACGAGCTGTTTCACCCGGCGACCTACGAGTCGTTCAAGCTGTGAGAATTTCCTTCGCACCGCCTCCGCCGCGGACGGCGGAGGCGAATAGCGGCCGCGAATTTACTTGGCCTTCGCCGGCCGCAGCTTGACGTGGATGTTCTTCTCCTGCGTGTAGGCGAACATCTCCTCGATGCATTCCTCCCGCCCGATGCCGGACTGCTTGTAGCCGCCGAACGGCGCGCCGAGGAAATGCTTGGAGACTTCGTTGATCCAGACGAAGCCGGACTGCACGATGCCGGCGGTGCGGTGCGCGACCGAGAGATCGTTGGTCCAGATCGAGGCGGTCAGCCCGTACTCGACCGCGTTCACCTCTTCGAGCATGGCGGCCTCGTCGCTCCATTTGAAGATGGAGAGCACCGGGCCGAATATCTCCTCGCGCGCAATCCGCATCGTCGGCTTCACGTCGGCGAACACGGTGGGCTCGATGAACAGGCCCTTGGCGAGCGCTGGGTCGGACGGGCGGCCGCCGCCGTAGAGAAGACGCCCGCCTTCCTGCTTGGCGGATTCGATGAAGCCCAGGATGCGTTCATACTGGGTCTTGGAGATGATCGAGCCCATCGTGGTCGAGGGATTGGTGGCGACGCCCGGCTTGAAGTGCGCGATTTTCACCTTCACCTTGGCGAGCACGGCGTCATAGATCGACTCGTGAATGAAGGCGCGGCTGGTCGAGCCGCACGATTGGCCGCACCAGGTGAAGTTCATGCCGCCGACCACGGCGGCGGCGACCTCGTCCGGATCGGCATCCGGATAGGCGATCAGCGCGTTCTTGCCGCCGAGTTCGAGCATGACGGGCTTGAGCGTGTCGGCGGCCGCTTTCATCACCGCGCGGCCGGTCGGCACCGAGCCGATCAGCGCGATCATCGCGACATCGCGATGGGTGGTCAGCGACGAGCCGGCTTCGCGTCCGCCCGGCACCACGTTGAAAACGCCGGGCGGCAGGATGCCGCCGATCAGCTCGGCGAGCCGCAGCGCGGAGAGGGGGGCCTGTTCCGGCGGCTTCATCACGACGGTGTTGCCGGTCGCGACCGGAGCGCCGATCTTTCCGGCGCAGAACATGAACGGATGATTGAACGGAATGATGCGCCCGACCACGCCGCGCGGTTCGCGCACCGTGAAATTGACGACGCCCGGTCCCATCGGGATCGAGGCGCCTTTCACTTCCGTCACCAGGCCGGCGTAGAAATCGATTTGCGCCGCCGCGATGGTCGCATCCATCACCATTTCGTGCACCGGATTGCCGCAGTCGGCGGCGTCGATCATCGCCAGCTCCTCGGCGTGCTCGCGCAGCACGTTCGCCACGCGCTTGAGCAGGCGGGCGCGCTCGAGGGGCGGCGTGTTGCGCCAGGTTTCGAAGGCTTTCTTGGCTGCGCCGACCGCGGCGTCGATATCGGTGGCGTCGCAATCGGCGAACTTGCCGAGCGACTCGCCGGTGCCGGGATTGATCGAGTCCGCGTAGCGGCCCGATTTCGGCTTGTGCCATTCGCCGCCATAGAAGGCGTCGCGATGCGTGGGCAGATTAAGCGGCACGGCCTTGAGGTCTTTTGGCGGGACTGCGGTGTTCATGCTTGTTTCCTCTCGTCAATTTTTTGCGTTTCAGCTCTTTTGGCGATTTCAGCTCTTGGTGCGCGTCATCGCTGCGGTCATGTTGGGGGTGTAGCCCGGCTCGACGCGCACATCGACGACGGCGACGCCACCGGCATCGACCGCGGCGATCGCCTGTTTGAGCGCGTCGGCCAGATCGGCCGGATTGGTGATCGGACCGAAGCCCGACGCGCCTTGGGCGCGGGCCATGGCGGCAAGATCGATTTCGGGATCGGCCATGCGCTGGCCGATCCATTTGTTCTCGACCGGACGCGAGCGCATCCGCGCGACGCGCTCCTGGTGCAGCTCGTCGTTATAGAACGAGCGATTGTTGCCGATGACGAACAAGAGCGGAATTTTGTAGTGCACCGCCGTCCACACCGCGGTGACGCCCATGAGATAATCGCCGTCGCCGCAGATCGCGACCGGCAGCCGGCCGGAATTCTTCAGCGCCAGCGCCGCGCCGACGGAAATTCCCGGACCGCCGCCGATGCCGCCGCCGCCATCCGAGCCGACATAGTCGAGCGGGTGGCGGAACGTCCACCAGCGGTCTTCCCAAGACAGCGGCAGATGGGTCAGCGTGACCGGCCGCCCGCCGACGGCTTTTCGCAGCGCGTAGGCGATCTGCTCGTTGGTGAAGCCGGCGGGCACGCGGTCGGCGGCAGGCGCCGGCGGCTGCGGCACGGCGTGCGGCTTGCCGCCGATGGCTTTAAGCAGTTGCGCGACGACCTTATCGGGATCGGCGGACAGAAAAAGATCGACAATGGGTAGAGCCTGGTGGTCCATGCTCCAGCCGTTGTGGATGCGGTGATCGAGCGAAATCTGAATGACTTTGGTGGTGGGCGGGACCTCGGCGATGCGCAGCGCGCCGGCAAGATCGACCCAGTCGAGGCTCAGGATGACGTCGGCGCGGCGCACGGCCTCGATACTGTCCGGCGTCAGGCCGTGCGATGCGCCGGTATAGAGCGGATGATCGGTCGGGAAACTCGCGCCGATTTTCAGATCGGTCGCGACCCGGGCATTGAGCGTTTCCGCGAGCGCGACCCGGTCGTTCCAGGCCTGCTCGTCGCGCGATGCGCGGCCCGCCAGGATGACGACCTGCTTGGCCGCCTTTCAGCATGCGCCGCCGCTTCCTGCACCAGATCGGCCGGCGCGGCGGTGACGACCGGCGGCATGTAGCGCGCGGCGTCGATCGGCGGCAGCGGCTCGGCGAGCTTGGCCTCCTGCATTTCGGCGTCGAGATTGATGTAGACCGGGCCCTGCGGCGCGGTGTTCGCGATCCAGGTGCCGCGCAGCAGCGCTTCGCGCGCGGCGCCGGCCGAGGCCGGCTGGTCGTCCCACTTGGTGTAGTCGCGGACGAGCGCGCCCTGGTCGCGCGCGGTATGGATCCAGTCGATCCACGGCCGCCGCTGCATGGCGTCGACGGGGCCGGTGGCGCCGAGGACGACGACCGGCATGCGGTCGCACCACGCGTTGAACATCGCCATGGTGGCGTGCTGCAGACCGACATTCGAATGCACGGCGGCGGCGATCGCCTTGCCGGTGACCTTGGCGTAGCCGTGCGCGATCGCGACGGCGGTTTC
This sequence comes from uncultured Alphaproteobacteria bacterium, assembly GCA_963850245.1. Taxonomy (GTDB): domain Bacteria; phylum Pseudomonadota; class Alphaproteobacteria; order Rhizobiales; family Xanthobacteraceae; genus BOG-931. Next base: position 485,036 of record CAWKLA010000017.1, read on the forward strand.
CTCATGGATGCACAGCAGCATCTGCGGCGTCGTGTTGCCGAGATAATTGACGATGCTGTCGTGCAGGCCGCGATAGCTCGCGCCCGGCGTCACCGCGATAAAGGGAATATCGAGCGCACGCAGCGTTTCGGCGACCACGTCGCTGCCGAAGGCAGGCGCGTTGACGCCGGCGGACGTCGGGCGTTCGATCCTCGCGGTCGAAGCGTCGGCGGCGGCCGGCTTTGTGGTCTGGCGCGCGGTCGCGGGTGTGGACGCGGTCATGTGGGGGCTTCCTCGGGTCGGTGTTTTTTTCAGGTGGGATCGAACCGGATCATGAGCCCTGACGCAAGCGGGCAAGCAGTGTGATTCCCGCATAGCCGTCAGCCGGTTCCACGCCGAACTTGCGCTGGTAGTTGCGCACGGCGATCGTGGTGCCGCTGCCGATACGGCCGTCGGCGCCGCCGGTATCGAAGCCGAGCGCGGTAAGCCGCTGCTGAATTTCCTGCAATTCCGCCAGCGTCGGGGCGCGCTCGCCGCCGGGAAACGCCTGGACGAACGGTTCGCCGCCGACGCAGCGGTCGCCGAGATGCACGAGCGCAAGCGCGTAAGTCATCGACGGATTGTAGCTCTTGGCGGCGAAAAAGTTCGGACCGATCAGGAACGCGGGACCGCCGGGCACCGGCACCCAGGGCTTGGCCTTGTCGTTCGGCCGCGGAAACGGCTGGCCGTCGGCGCGGGCAACGCCGAGCTTTTGCCATTCGGCATAGGCGCGCGAGTGGCCGCTTCCCTCGTGTCCGGGCAGGCGTACCTCGTAACCCCAATGCTCGCCGCGCTTGTAATTGCCGCGCTCGACGAAATACCGCGCCGTCGAGGCCAGCGCATCGTCGGGCGGACCGAAGGGCGAAATCTTGCCATCGCCGTCATAGTCGATCCCGACATGCAGCCAGACTTCCGGCATCCATTGGGTATGGCCCATCGCGCCGGCCCATGAGCCGACCATGCCGTCCGGCGTGCTCCAGCCGCGCTGGATGATCGTCAGCGCGTTGATCAATTCGCTTTCCCAATAGGCCCGGCGGCGGGGCTCGCCCCAGGCCAGCGTCGCCAGCGACGGGATCACCGGCCGCATGTGGTTCTTCTCGACGACCGGATCGCCGAATGCGGACTCGATCCCCCAAACGCCGAGCATGAAAGATGGCTCGACGCCGTAATCGCTTTCGATGCGGGCAAACAGCTTGGCGTATTGGCGCGCTTTCTCGCGGCCGGCGGCGATCTTCCAGTCCGACGTTGCGCGATTGAGATACTGCCAGAGCTGGATGGTGAATTCGGGCTGATTGTGAATGGCTTCAAGCCCGGTCATGTCGGGTTTTATTCCGCTCATGACACGCGTGTAGGTCTCAGCCGTGATGCCGTGAGCGAGCGCCTTAGCGCGAAACGCGTCGATCCACTGATCGAACGGAATGTGCCCGGCTGCCGCGAGCGCCTGTCTCGGCAGCAACAGTCCAGCAAACATGCCGGCGATGACCTTTAACGAACCGCGTCTCGCAATGCTCGACGGCGATCCGGCGCTTCGGTGGTTCGCGCTCACTTTCTGTCTCGCTCTTGCCGGTTTTCGGTGGCTCGGTCGGTCCGATTCCGGCGGTGGCGGGCATCATACCACTTGGCACACCGCTTGGCGCGGAGGGCGGGGACGCAACGACAGATGGCGGCGGCGTATCCGGTGTCTTTGTTTCCTGCGCACCGGCGCCTGCGGCGGCGAGCAAAAAAGCCGCCGACAAAGCGCGCTCATCCAACACCGGGCGGCGCCCCAGTGATTGCCAGTCCGGCGCCCGAACCTCGTCGGGGTCCTGGAGTTTTTTGACGAGTGCGTCGAGGCTATTGGCAAAGCTCTCGATATCGAAATTCAACGGATCGTCGTGGCCGTTCGGGATTTGGGCGTCCAAAGCGGCGTGATAAGCGGGGATAAGCCAACGGCCGGCGCGGACGCTGGCGGCTACGTAGACGAGTGCCAGCCGGTCATATTGCGCGTTCGTAAAAGCCGGCGTCGGGCTTGCCGCGTCGTTGTAGCGGCCGAGGCCGGCAGCCGCGCGCCGGGGCTGAATGAGTTCGATGTGGAGGAACAGCCCCTTCAACGCGCCATTGAAATTCGCCGCCTGCTCGAACTTCGTCTCGCGCCACGGAATGGACAGTTCGTGATTGAGCAACGCGCCGCCGGACCGGTTGATGACGACGTGCGCCTTTCCCCAGCCGTCCGAGCATGTGAACCCGGCGAGACTGTTGATCCTGGAGCGGTCATCGACGTCTTCGGGAAAAGAGCGGTGTCCGTAATTCGGCCCGCTGGTGTCGTGAATGACGAAATAGCGCGCCAGAGGCGCGTCCGGATCGTCATTGTTGGCGCGTGATACCGGCACCCATAGATAGGCGGCGAAATCCCACTCCATGTCCTGTTTGGACAGGACCGTGCTCAGCGCCTCGCGGCTGGGCAGGCCGGCGTCGGTGCCGACGCGCTCCGTCAAGGCAGGGGGCAAGCTTTCCCGAGGTGGCGCCAGATTGCGCGACTGGTCCATGCCGCGCATGAGGCACCGGGCCTGCTCGGCCGGTTCGCCGCGAAAGCTCATAATTGTCTGATCGAATTCGCAAGCCCCCATGGTCTTGATGAAATACGGCGCGCGGAAGTGATTTGGTTTGCACTCCCTGGTCGACGCCGGGCCGGCCGTGACGGCAATCACCGCGCCAGCGAGGCCGGCTGCAATCGTACGCTTCCGCCACTGCGGTTTCATCACGAAGCCGAACGCCGTTTTTGAACGATCTCGCCTTGAACAATCCAGCATGCGCAGAAGGCTACCCACTTGTCGCCGCGACATCCGCGGCCCGTAATCCCAAACGCGTACAACACACTATCGCTTACCAACGCACAGTCTGCCAAGCGGTGCCATTACGTCAGAGTGCGAAAAACATCTAAAAATTTCTCCTTCAGGGCTATTTGGCAGAATGCGGCTGCTCGCGATGAACGGGCGTTCAGTTGCGGGCCCGGTGCGGCCCGCCGGACAGCTTGCCCGGCACGCATAGCGGGATTGATTCCCGCGCCGCACGAGGCCTCTTATCGGATTTCGGCGGCGCGTTTATGTTGTGACGAGGCGCTATCGACGCAACGCGTGTGGAGGAGTTGGCAATGACTCAGGTCCTCGAACGGCAGTCGGCCCCGGAAACCATTCCGTCGGTCGAGGCGACGTTGAATTATCTGGTCAATGACGGCGTGAAGATTTTCACCGAGGCGGGCGGCGCGGGTGCGCTCGACGTCCGCGGCGGCACGATCGATCCGCAGCGGGTCGTCATCAACAACGGCCGCCCGCACGTGAAGGAATTCCAGCTCGAACGCGAAAGCTTCCGCTTCGTGCCGCACGACACCGCGGTCGCCGATTTCTTCGACGAGAACCAGGTCCGCAGCATCTATTATCCTGAAATGGAAGAGCTGGTGAAGGCCGAGAGTGGCGCTTCGCGCGTCGTGGTATTCGACCATACGCTGCGCACCGGGGACGACGCGGTGCGCGAGCGGCTCAAAATCCGCGAAGTCGTGCCGCGCGTGCACAACGATTATACCGAATGGTCAGGCCCGCAGCGGGTGCGCGATCTTCTCCCCGACGAGGCCGATACGCTGCTCAAGCGCCGCTTCGCGATCGTGCAGGTCTGGCGGCCGATCCGCCATCCGGTCGAGAGCTTTCCGCTGGCGATGTGCGACGCGCGTACGATCTCTCCCGACGATCTCGTGATCTCGGAGCGGCGCTATCCCAACCGGGTCGGCCAGACCTACGCCATCACCTACAATCCGAACCACAAATGGTTCTGGTTTCCGCGCATGCGGCGCGAGGAGGCGATCGTGTTCAAGGTGTTCGATTCGATGAAGGACGGCCGCGCCCGCTGGGGAGCGCACACCGCCTTTGACGATCCGACCTCGCCGCCCGGCGCGCGGCCGCGCGAGAGCATCGAAATCCGCACGCTGGCTTTCTTTTAGGACGAGGCGTCCCGCTACTTCGCCCGCTCGACGTAGCTGCCGTCGGCCGTCATCACCACGATCTTGGTGCCGGGCGTGACGAAGGGCGGCACGCTGGTGCGCACGCCATTGGACAGCACCGCCGGCTTGTAGGAAGACGAAGCCGTCTGACCCTTCACCGCCGGTTCGGTTTCAACGACTTCGAGGACGGCGCGCGGCGGCAGCTCGATGGCGACCGGCACGCTCTCGTGCATGCTGATCGTGACTTCCATCTCCGGCTGCAAATAGGCGGAAAGATCGCCGATGATGTCGGCGGGCACCGCGACCTGATCGTAGCTTTCCATATTCATAAAGTGAAAGCCGTCGCCGTCCTGGTACATGAACTGGTGCTTGCGGTCCTCGACGAAAGCGCGCTCGACCTGCTCGGTGGTCTTGAAGCGCAGCGACAGCTTCACCCCGTCGGCGATCCGCCGGACGTCCATCTGGGTGACCGGGGTGCCCTTGCCGGGATGGATATTCTCGGTGGACACGATGACCCCGAGCTTGCCGTCGATTTCGACGATGTTGCCTTTTCGGAGCGAGCTGGCGATGACTTTCACGATTACCTCGACGTTTTGGCTTTAGCGGGTGTGATTTGGGGCGCACCATACCGATCTTGAGCCCGGTCGCCACATATTTCCTCCGGGTGGGCGCGTAAAGGGAACGGACATGCCGGACAGTTCGCCCTCCGTTTCCCCGTTTTGGGCCCCCCACGTCCATGCCGACCGCCGGCCGGTGCTTTTGGCGCGAAACCGGATCGTGGTCGGGCTGCGGGCCTGGTTCGCCGCCCGCGATTTCATCGAAATCGAGACCGGAATCCTGCAGGTCTCGCCCGGTAACGAAACCCACCTGCATGCCTTCGCCACGGCGCTTGCCGCCACGGACGGCAGCCCTGGCCCGGCGCTTTATCTGCGCACCTCTCCTGAATTCGCCTGCAAGAAGCTCCTGGCGGCCGGCGAGCGCCGTCTTGTCGAGTTTGCCAAGGTGTTCCGCAACCGCGAGCGCGGCGCGCTGCACCATCCGGAATTCACCCTTGTCGAATGGTATCGCGCGGGCGAGCCCTACGAGGCGCTGATGGCCGATTGCGGCGGGAGTCCTGGCGCTGGCCGCGGAGTCGGCCGGCACCGGACTTTTGAGTTTTCGCGGCCGTGTCGCGGACCCTTTTGCCGAGCCGGAGCGGATCACCGTCGCGGAGGCGTTTGCCAGCTTTGCCGGCATCGATCTTCTGGCGACGCTGCCGGACGGCGAGCCTGATCGCGACGGGCTTGCCAGCGCCGCGCGGGCGGCAGGCATTCGCGTCGGCGACGATGATTGCTGGGGGGATATTTTCAGCCGCGTGCTGGTGGAAAGGATCGAAGGCCATCTCGGCATCGGCCGGCCGACCATTCTCGACCAATATCCAGCCGGACAGGCGGCGCTGGCGAGGCCGGCGCGGGATCCGCCGCGTCGCCGAACGCTTCGAACTCTATGCCTGCGGTGTGGAACTCGCCAACGGCTTCGGCGAACTGACGGACGCCGTCGAGCAGCGCCGGCGGCTTGAACTGGAAATGGCCGAGAAAGAACGCATCTACGGCGAGCGCTATCCGATCGATGAGGATTTCCTTGCCGCACTGGCGATCATGCCGCCGGCATGCGGCGTCGCGCTCGGCCTCGACCGGCTGGTCATGCTGGCGACCGGCGCCTCGCGCATCGAGCAGGTGCTGTGGAATCCGATGGCCTGACGGTGTCGATGATTCCTTGCTCCTGTGTGCGGGAGGGCGGGATACCACGTTATTCTCCGCCCCCGCGAAGCGGGGGCGGAAGCGGTCCTCGGCCCGCGAGCGGGGGCGGATAATGCTGACTTGCTTGCCCGCACAACATCGGATCGCGCATAAGGCGCGCGATCACGCCGAACGAGGCCGTCCATGAGTGCCGCCACCCGGAAAACACTGCAAACCATCGACGAGCTTTGCCAGCACGCACTGGTGCCGCCCGAGCGGCTTGGCGAGCTGGCCGAAGTCGCGGCGCGTTACGCCGTCGCCATCACGCCGGCGATGGCCGACGCCATCGATCCCGGCGATCCGCACGATCCGATCGCGCGGCAGTTCGTGCCCGATGCGCGTGAGCTCGATCGGCGCGCCGAAGAGAGCGCCGATCCGATCGCCGACGATCCGTTCAGTCCCGTCGAGGGGGTGGTCCATCGTTACCCCGACCGCGTGCTTCTGAAAGTCGTCAACGTCTGCGCGGTTTATTGCCGGTTCTGCTTCCGCCGCGAAATGGTGGGGCCGGGGCAGGGCGGCTTGTCGCCGTCGGCGCTTGCGGCGGCGCTCGACTACATCGCCACTCATCCGGAAATCTGGGAGGTCATTCTCAGCGGCGGCGATCCGCTCGTGCTGTCGGCGCGGCGGCTCAAGGACGTGGTCGCGAAACTTTCGGCGATCGACCACGTCAAGGTCATCCGCGTGCACACGCGCGATTCCGGTCGTCGCGCCGGAGCGGATCAACGCTGCGCTGGTGCGTGCGCTGCGCACGGACAAGGCGACATTCGTCGTGCTGCACATCAATCACCCGCGCGAACTGAGCAAACAGGCGCGCACCGCCTGCGCGCGTCTGATCGACGCCGGCATACCGATGCTGGCGCAATCGGTGCTGTTGCGCGGGGTGAATGATGATGCGGAAACGCTCGCGGCGCTGATGCGCTCGCTGGTCGAGTGCAGGATCAAGCCCTATTACCTGCACCATGCCGACCTTGCGCCGGGAACGGCGCATCTGCGCACCAATATTGCCGAGGGCCAGGCGTTGATGCGCGCACTGCGGGGCCGTGTATCCGGTCTGTGTCAGCCGGCTTATGTGCTCGACATTCCGGGCGGCCACGGCAAGTCGCCGATCGGCCCCAACTATCTGAGCGCGGACGGCAGCGAAGTGGAAGATTTCAACGGGCGGCGGCACACTTATCCGCCGCGGCGCTGACCAACCAGGATTCGCTTTTGTTTTCAGGCCGCCGCTTTTTCGAGGGCCGGGAAGAAAACCGCGGTCTCGAAACCATAGCTGCACGCGTGGCACGCCCAAGTATGGCGCACACAACGATCGTTCAGATATTCGGACCATTCGGGAGCCAACAGCCAGGCGCTGCACTGCGGGCAAGTGTTCTTGTCGTAGGTTGCCAAACGCGAGCGTGTTGCAGAGTCGGTTTGCAAAACCATGACTTCTTCTCCTGCCCGACGCCTCCCATAACGACGGTAAGGGGACTCTGTGGCATCGCCGTGACGGGATCACGCCACATCTCCTAAGCATTGTGCGCTGCGGGAACCTTCGCCAGTACGCGACACTTTAGGAAAATACGGAAGGACTACGCCATGAATGCAAAGCGTGTTTTGGTCATCGCGCTGGCGACGTTGCTGATCGCGGCGCGTGGCGCGTTCGCACAAATACCGCCGCCACCGCTCGTTATGACGCCGCACCCCAATCCCAGCAGTTCACTGGTGCTGCCAGCGCCGGGGGAACTTCCGGTTTCTCCGGTCAATCCCGGCACCTCGCCCGGGTCGTTGGGTGGGACCGGTTGTTGCTACGGAACGCATCAAATTGTCGCGCCGCCCTTAAACTACAAGGCGCACGCCTATCACCGGCGGCGGCACCACCCCGCGTCCTGAAAACCAGGGCTGCTCCTTCTCGCGTGGACGGCAATTAATCCAATGGACATCGCCCCGAAAGCCGGCGGGGCCTAGCCTTTGTGGAACTCGAGCCAACTTGGTTCGAGCTGAGAAACAACAGATGAGGAGCGTGCCATGAAATCATTCATCGCCACTGGAGTCCTTGCAGCGTCGCTCGCATTTTCGGGCACCGCCGCGATGGCCGCCGCGCAAACTCACAATGCCGCGACGACCGCGTATGCCGGCCCCGCGCTGGTCGGCACCTGGCCCGCGGTCCACCTTGCTACCGCGCCCGCCTACGGCGCCGCCTGGCCCAGGGCGCAGGTGGCCGCACGCGGCTATGCTCCGGGTGGACAATTCGGCACCAATATCGGCCAATTCATCCAGGGCATCCTCGGTGGCGGCCGGGTACAATACGCCAACCGAGGGGCGGGCGGTTCTTCCTATTCGTACGATTTTTCGTCGCCGGCCAACGACAATTCCGCGGCGAACGCGGCGTCGGCGGCGATCGATGCGCAACTGGCATCCGACGCGCAAAATCAGGCCATTCAGCAAATGAACGATACCATGGCGCTGAACGCTTCGATGGCGGCGGCGGAAGAGCAAAACGACGAGGCGAATGCCGCGACCCTGCAGACGGAGATCAACGCCGGCATGTGATGCCGGCTACGATGCACGCAACATGGGGCGCCGCTCACCGCGGCGCCCCGCTTTCTCCGGCTGTCAATCGCCAAACTTGGTGCTAACTTGGGCTCGCGATGGAAGCGCGTGCCCCGATTGCCGGCCAAAGCGGCCGGATTTTCATTTTTGGACTCCTGTCGGCGACTGCGCCGCTTTCGATCGACATCTATTTGCCGGCGCTGCCGATGTTGCGCGAGGCGCTCGGGGCCAATGAGGCCCAGACGCTGCTCACGCTTTCGGCCTTCTTTATCGGCTTCGGCACGGGCCAGTTGTTTCTCGGTCCGCTTTCGGACAGCTTCGGCCGGAAGCGGCCGCTGCTCGCGGGCCTGATCGTTTATGCCATCGCGTCGGTCGCCTGTGCGCGGGCGACCAGCATGCCGGATCTCATCCTCTGGCGTTTCGTTCAGGCGTTCGGCGGCTCCATCGTGCCGACGGTGGTGCAGGCGATGGTCCGCGATCTTTACGACCGCGACCAGAGCGCACGCATCCTCTCGCTCAACATGCTGGTGACCGCATCCGCGCCGGTCGTGGCGCCCCTGATCGGCGGTCAGGTCCTGCTGTGGCTCGATTGGCGTGCGGTCTTCTGGGTGCTCGTCGGCTTCGGCCTGATCGCGCTGCTGGCGGCCCTTGCGCTGCCCGAGACACTCAGCCAAACGCGCCGCACCGCAGCGCATCCGCTCGCCTTGCTGCTCGGCTATTTCGAACTGCTGCGCAACCGGCGCTATGTCGGCTACGTCGCCTGTTCCACTCTTTATTTCTGTTGTTTGTTCGCGTTCATCGCCGGCTCGCCGTTCGTCTACATCGAGTATTTCGGCGTGCCGCCGCAGTATTACGGATTCCTGTTCGGCGTGAACATGCTGGGGATGATCGCGACGACGTTCATCAACAGCCGCATCGTGGTGCGGCGCGGCGCCGACCGGCTGCTGCGCCTTGCCTGTTGGATCGGCGCAGCCGGCGCCGTCGTTCTGCTCGCCACCGGGCTGCGCGGTTTTGGCGGCGTTGCCGGCATCGCGCTGCCCTTGTTCGTGGTGCTGTCGGTTCTGACCGTGGTAGCCTCGAACGCCATATCCGGTGCGCTGTCGGTGTTTCCGAACCGGGCCGGTTCGGCGGCGGCGCTGGCGGGCGCGCTTCAGTTTGGGGCAGGGGCGCTGACAAGCGCGGTGGTCGGGTGGTTCGCCGACGGCACGCCGCGGCCGATGATCGTCGTCATTGGCGCCGGAGCCATCGCCGCGCTCGCGGCCAATCTCCTGCTGGTCCGCAAGCCGCGCGATTGACCGGCCGCTGCGCCGATAACAGGGTCGCCGGGTCCGGAGTTTGACAAACATCAACGCCAAGTGGTCGTTGTTGGACCATTGGTGACGTCCGGAGCCGGGCCGTGCGGATCGCGATGTTCGCTGACATTCACGCCAATCGGCAAGCGTTGAGTGCGTGCCTTGCGCAGGCGCGCGACTTCGGCGCCGAGCGAAATGTATTTCTCGGCGATTATGTCGGCTATGGCGCCGACCCGGAATGGGCGCTTGGGACCGTCATGCAGCTGGTCGAAGCAGGCGCGCTTGCGGTTCGCGGCAACCACGACGACGCGGTCGATAACCTGGATGAACGCCTCAATGTCGAGGCCCAGGTCGCCATCGAATGGACGCGCGGGGTGCTCGGGCAGGCGGAGCGGCGTTTCCTCGACGCGTTGCCGCTCACCCTGGAAGAAGAGGATCGCCTTTACGTTCATGCCGACGCCAGCAGTCCGAAGAGTTGGCGGTACGTCACGAACGCGGCGGATGCCCTCCAAAGCATGACTGCCACGACGGCTCGCATCACATTTTGCGGTCACGTGCACCGGCCGGCGCTCTACACCTTGTCGGCGACCGGCAAGGTGACGGCGTTCACGCCGGTCACGGGGAGCGCGGTTCAGCTGCTTCCCGGCCGGCAATGGCTGGCCGTGCTCGGCTCCGTCGGGCAGCCACGCGACGGAAATCCGGCCGCCTCGTATCTCATGCTGGATACCGACCGGCGCGAAGTGACCTTTTGCCGTGCGCCGTACGATGTCGAGGCCGCGGCCGCTGCGATACGCAAGGCGGGATTGCCGACGGCGCTTGCCGACCGGTTGCTGGTCGGGAGGTAAGGCGTGGTCAAGCCGGCTCTTGAAAAAGACGCGGTCATCGACGGCTTCCAGATCGAGGAGCGCGTCCATGTCGGAGGCATGGCTACGCTCTGGCGCGTCTCGCGCGCCGGCTCGACGATGCCGATGCTGATGAAGGTTCCGAAAATCGCGGAGGGTGCCGATCCGGCGGCGATCGTCAGCTTCGAGATGGAGCAGATGATTATGCCGCGCCTGAGCGGCGTGCACGTGCCGGAGTTCGTCGCGGCCGGCGATTTTGCGGTTCAGCCCTATATCGTTATGGAGCGCATTTCCGGGACGACGTTGCTGCCGCGGTTGCGCGAGCTGCCTTTGCCATATGATGAAGTTGCCGAGATCGGCGCGAAGGTCGCCGCAGCGCTGGACGATCTGCATCGGCAGCATGTGATTCACCTCGACGTGAAGCCGAGCAACATCCTGTTTCGGCCGAGCGGCGATGCCGTTCTGGTCGACTACGGACTTTCCCATCACGACCAGCTTCCCGATCTGATGAAAGAGGAATTCCGGGTGCCGTTCGGCACGGCGCCCTATATGTCGCCGGAGCAATTGCTCGGCGTGCGCAACGATCCGCGAAGCGACATCTTCGCGCTGGGCGCCTTGCTGTATTTCTTCTCGACCGGCGTGCGTCCGTTCGGCGAAAGCGAGACGATGCGCGGAATGCGCCGGCGGCTCTGGCGCGATCCGGTGCCGCCGCGCCAATCAAGGCCCGACTATCCGCCGTGGCTGCAGGAAATCGTCTTGCGCTGCCTCGAGATCGAGCCGGCATGGCGATATCCGACGGCGGCGCAGCTGGCGTTCGACTTGGGCCACACGAACCAGGTCAAGCTCACCAAGAGATCCGAGCGGCTCATGCGCGACCCGTGGACGACGGTCTTGCGGCGGCGTTTCAACAAGGACCTTGTCAAGTCGATCAAGCTGCCGCCGACGGCGACGCACATCTCTGCGGCCCCGATCGTCGCGATCGCCATCGATCTCACCGACTCACCGGCGGCGCTCAACGACGCGCTGCGTGTCACGGCGGAGCGCATCCTCGCGACGCTTCCTTCCGCGCGGCTCGCCTGCCTCAACGTTCTCAAGGTGGGCCGGATCACGATTGACACGACGCTCGACCAGCAAGGCCACAACAAACGGATCGACCGTATCGTCGCGTTGAAGCATTGGGCCGAGCCCTTGAAACTCGACAATGACCGGTTGACCGCGCACGTACTGGAAGCCATCGATCCGGCGAACGCAATCCTGGAATTCGTCCGCGCCAACCACGTCGATCATGTTCTGATCGGGGCGCGGCAAAGCTCGCTGTTGCGTAATTTGCTCGGAAGCGTTTCCGCCAGGGTGGCCGCCGAGGCGCAGTGCACTGTCACAGTCGTGCGGCCGGCTCGTACGGACGAGGCTGCAACCGACGCAACCTGACCGGGGCGGGTAGGGCGTCGCCCCGCCGCTGACAGGCATTCCCGTTTCGGTCTTAACACTCAGCCGTCAGCAGGTACGGGGCGCAGCGGATGTCAGCTGATCTCGCGGGGTCAATACGGGCCCCAACAGCGGCTGGATCGCATTGCAGCCGCCGTCCGCCAACGCCGGGGACGGCTCAAATGTCATCGCAACCTCAGGGCCGGAAACGGCAAGCGCGAAGGCCAGCGCGGCAATAAGCTGAAGCAAGAGCACCTTTGTCATGGCGGTCTCCTTTAGGTGGTCTCCTTCTTCCACGGGTCCACCATCCGCCCGACCAAGGCGACATTCCGTGTTCGGCGTCACATTTTTGCGGATACGCCGACCATCAACAGCCATTCGCGATTTTCATTGCGCCCCGGTTTTTCTCGGGCCGGCGTCGTGATAGTGTTGTTTTGCCCACCTAATCAGCGGGTAAGTCTAACCTTAGCGGACGGACGAGCCTTGATGCACGGGGTCGCTCCCCGCATGTGCGGTCAAGTAGTCCGCCCATTGTTAGGCGGAGGAGCCGGGGGTCGCGCCCCCGGCTTCATCTATTTTCGATCCAGAAATCATCGTGCAAGTTCTCATTGCGCCCGCACTTTGTCCTTGGGTGCGGGAATGGAAATTCGATCACGGGTCGCGGGCTTGCGCATGGCTGCCATCGCCAAGCGGCGTCGTACGACCGTCATGGTTCGCGATGAAAGTGGTTTCGTTACCCCAGACTCCGGAGCCCCGGCACATCGTGTGCCGGGGTTCTCCGTTTTTCGGGATCGCTCGGGATGAGGATCGTCCGGGCAGTTCCGACGCTTCGCCAGCCGCCGGATCCGCTCACCAGGTGAATTTGTAATTGAAGCCGCCGCGGACGATGTTTTCCTTCAGCGTCACGGTGGCGGTTGCGGTTGATACGCAATTGCCAGAGGTACTGCAGGTAACGTCACCCAGGTCGGTGTAGAGGTATTCCAGCTTCGCGGTCCAGCTGTCGCTAAACGCATATTCAACGCCGGCGCCGGCGGTCCACCCGAGTTGCGGGCCGACGGCCTGATAGTTGCCGGGCGGATTCAAGCCAACCTTGATGTCGGCGATCGCCGCACCGGCGGTGGCGAAAACAAGAAAGCGATTGATGAACACGTAGCCGATACGGCCACGAGCCGTGCTGAACCACTCGCTCTTCGTTCCGCAAGCGGCGTTGGCCGGAATAACGGGCGCAAGACCGCCGCAAGCGGCGGTTGAGCTCTGGCCGAGCAGCGTGGACCAGTCGATATCGCCCTCGACGCCGAACAGGACTCCGCTGCCGGTCGTGTAATTGATGCCGATCGTGCCGCCAAGAAGGGCGCCGCTCACGTTGAAGTTGCCGGTCGTCAGGCCGGCGTTGCTCCAATTGCTTTTGCCGAAGTCATAGCCGCCGTTGATGCCGAGATAGATGCCGGTCCAATCGACCGGCGGCGGATAATAATAACTCGGCGCACTTGGAGGAAGCGGCGGCACAGCCATGTCGGCGGCCAGCGCGCGGCCTGCGCCCAACAGTGAAAGAGAGACTATCGCAATGACAATCGGCTTCATCGGAGGCTTTCGCTTTCCGCTGACGCGGTGCTCTTTCGCAAACCTATCGAGTCAGGCAGCGAAATGCTGTGTCTATCGTGCAACAGCCGGCAACAAACCGTCCATTGCAGCGTGTTTGGGGCAATCGAACCGACGTCGCCGCCGGCACAAACCCGGCCCGGCACCGGCAGTACGTTCGTCTTGATTGCGACAGGATTGCGCCCATCAGCGGCCATCATTGCCGGGGACGATCGGTCGTCGTCGACAGGGGGGATTGTCATGACGCACGATACGGGATTGCTCGACCAGCTTCGCCAAGAGAGTTTCCAAGAAAGTTTCCAAGAGAGGTTGCGAGAGAGTTTTCCAGCAAGTTTCCAAAGCAGCTTCCAAGAGAGCTTTCCAGAAATTGAGTTGCCGCACGCGCCGCCTACCGCGGCCGTTGCCGATGCTCCGATATATGTGGCACCGCGTGACCCAATGCCGGGGATCAAGATGATCATCGGCGATTGGTCGGTGGACGAATTCGGCAATCGCTGTCGTGAAATCCGGGCGCGCGACTAACTTTCTACGGACGCCGACAGTTACGGTCTCGATCAGCGCGGCATCGTTGGCAGGCTGCGTGGAATTGTTCACCCGCTTCGACTCGCACACCAAGGCGAGCCCGGTTGTGAGCCGGGTTCGCCGTCAAATGTGCGGGACCAATCGGGCGACGCGATCGCGTCACCAGAATTTATAGTTCACGCCAACCTTTGCGATCGACAGCTTGTTCACGAGATTCACGTTGGCGTTGACTGTCGGTCCGCCTGGGACGGTCAGCGGCAGGGAAATACTGCCGTTCTGGAAGTCCATATAGTCGTACTCGATGAACGCGCTCCAGTTCGGGCTGAACGCATACTCGGCGCCAAGGCCAAGCAACGCACCGACCATGGTGCTGTCGGCGCTCGTTCCGGTAATTCCGGCCACGCCACCGCCGCCACCTAGTCCGCCTATTGCGCCAACACCCAGTGAATGGGTCGTGTTCAACCAGGCCGCGCCGCCTTTGACGTAAATGAGGGTTTTATCCGCAACGATGCCGCCGATGCGGCCCGAAACGGTCGCAAGCCAGTGGCTGTCTGCGGTGCAGGAAAGTACGATGAGGCAAGGCGCGGTTCCCGTTACGCCGAGACCCGAGAAGTCCCCCTCCACACCAAGCACGGCCCATCCAAACTGGCGGTTATATCCAATCTGCCCGCCGCCGAGAAAACCGCTACGACTATTTTGCGCAATTGGAAGACTTATCGCTGCCACGCCGAGACCGGGAGCTGAAATCGAGCTCAGCGTCGATTCGGTTGTACCCCAGCCCGCGCCGATATTTGCACCCACGTAGAAGCCGGTCCATGACCAGACGGGCGCTGGTATCGGCGCGTCTTTCGTCGGCCAGTCTGCGGCTGAAGCTTGTGAGACGCCGAAGGCCAAGAGTGCAGCCGCGGTAAGCCAGAGTCTTTTCATTAGGAGCTCCCGTGTTGTCGTTGGTCGTTGTTACGCGCCGATTTTGTAATCCGCAGAAAACGACACAGTAAATTTCAAAACCCGCGTTTTTCCGCTGTCGCGGCCTGGATGTCAGAGGCCGTCACATAATTGTCACAACTCGCCACGCACGCGGTCGGACCTTGCGCGACAGGATTGCGCGCGTCAGCGGCCATCATCGGTCGTCGTCGTCATGACGCACAACGCGGGATTGATCGACCAGCTTCGCCAAGAGAATTTACAAGAGAATTTGCAAGAGAATTTCCGAGAGAAATTTCCAAGAGAGTTTGCAGGAGAGTTTTCCGAGAAAGCTTCCAAGAGAGTCTTCGAGAAATTGAGTTGCCGCACGCGCCACCTACTGCGGCCGTTGCCGACACGCCGATGGATGCAACACCGCGTGATCGGGATGCCGGAGATCAAGATGATAGTCGGCGATTGGTCGGTGGATGTATTCGGAAACCGTTGCCGCGAAATCCGGGCGCGCGACTAGCTTTCTTCGGACGATGGTCGTCTGGGTGCACCACGTGCCGCCCTGTCCGTTTGCGCCGAGCGGAAGGAGCCCGCACGCACTCGCTGAGCGACTGGCTCCATTGGCGCGCCCTACGGGAATCGAACCCGTGTTTCCGCCGTGAAAGGGCGGCGTCCTGGACCGCTAGACGAAGGGCGCAACCACGCGCAAATGGCGCGGTGGGAAGGGCGCGACATATAAAGAGGATTGCCATCGAGCGCAATCGCGCCGGATGGCGTCAGGTTCCGGCTCTAGCGTCCTGACGGTACTGATCTTTTCCGAGCCGATCCGCATCAAGGGCTGCGCGACAAGCCAAGCCAGGCCAGGCGTCTCACCAATGTCCGGTGTTGGGCATCGAGGTCCACGGCTCCTTCGGCGCCAGCGCCGCACCTTTCTGCAATATCTCGATGGATTGCTTGTCGGGCGAGCGCACGAACGCCATCATGCCGTCGCGCGGCGGCCGGTTGATGGTGATACCCGCCTTCATCAGCCGCTCGCAGAACGCGTAGATGTCGTCAACTTCGTAGGCGAGGTGGCCGAAGTACCGGGCCTCACCGTAATCCTCGCCGCCTTCCCAATTATATGTGAGTTCAACGAGAGGTGCCGCGCGGCCCTTGGGCCCTTTGGCGACGAGTTCGCCATCCCCCGGTGCGGCCAGGAAGACCAGGGTGAACTTGTTCTTTTCGTCGTCGTGCCGGCGCACCTCGGTGAGGCCGAGCTTGTTGCAATAGAAGTCGAGCGCGGCGTCGAGATTGCGCACGCGCAGCATAGTGTGCAGATACCGCATGATGGCGCCTTGGCTGGTGTTGATCGGAACGTTGAAAATCTTGCCGTGATTTCTTGTCGCAGTTTCTTGCTGTAATTTCTTGCCCTGGTTTATGTAGGGCGAGGTTGCAGGGGTCGAAAGGATGCTGGTGCACGATATCGACAGCGCGATGACCAGCCTCCAGGACATGATCCGGGAGGCCAAGGTCGTCCTGCCGTTCACCGGGGCGGGCATATCGACCGAATGCGGCATCCCCGATTTCCGCTCCCCGGGCGGTATCTGGACCAAGAACCGGCCCATCCCATTCGACGAGTTTCTCGCCAGCCAGGAGGCACGCAATGAATCCTGGCGTCGACGCTTCGCGCTGGGCGACGCGTTCGGCCACGCCCAACCCGGACGTGGGCATCGGGCGCTGGCGAGCCTCTATCACGCCGGCAAGGTGCCGGCGGTGGTTACCCAGAACATCGACAACCTGCACCAAGCCTCTGGCATCGCACCGGAACAGGTCGTCGAATTGCATGGCAACACGACCTACGCGCTGTGCCTCGATTGCGAGCGGCAATACGAATTGTCGTGGGTGCGTGAGCGCATGGACGCGGGCAACGGCTGCGCGCCGGACTGTGAAACGTGCGGCGGCTTCATCAAGACCGCGACCATCTCGTTCGGCCAGCCGATGCCCGATACCGCAATGCGGCGCGCGCAGGACTTCACGCTGTCTTGCGATTTGTTTCTGGCGATCGGCTCTTCGCTGGTGGTCTGGCCGGCTGCCGGTTTCCCCTTGATGGCAAAAAGAAACGGCGCCCGTTTGATCATCATCAACCGCGAGCCGACAGATTTCGACGACGCCGCCGATCTGGTCGTACGCGGCGACATCGGCACGGTGCTCGAACCGTTCGTCTAGGCTACGTCATCCACCGATGTTCACAGGCTGTGACGCTTTTCCTCGCGTGTGTCATTTTTGTGCTTTCCCCTTGGATGCCGAATGTTATCTTCAATTCAACAGATTCGCAGATTCGTGAACGCCCCGTTGGGCGTCCAACAAAAGCGGCAGCCACTGCGTCATGGCGTCGGACGGAATTGAAACCAAATCGACCGGGGTCGGGTTCGGCCTGGACGTCGATCTGAGCGACGAAGCAGCAGCTCAACTCATCGAGGTTTCGGGCGTTATCAAGTGGTTCGATGTCGCCAAGGGTTATGGCTTCATCGTTCCGGATAACGGCATGGCTGACGTGCTGCTGCATGTGACGTGCCTGCGCCGCGACGGCTACCAGACGGCATATGAAGGCGCTCGCATCGTCTGCGAGGTGCTGCCGCGGCCTAAGGGCCTGCAGGCTTTCCGCGTGCTCAGCATGGACGAGTCGACGGCGATCCATCCGGCGCAGATGCCACCGCCGCGGACCCATGTTACTGTGACCCCAACGAGCGGTCTCGAGCGGGCACAGGTAAAATGGTTCAATCGACTTCGCGGTTTCGGGTTCCTGACGCGCGGCGAGGGGACACCGGACATCTTCGTCCATATGGAGACGCTGCGGCGGTTCGGTATCGCGGAATTGCGGCCGGGCCAGTTCGTGCTGGTTCGTTTTGGACCCGGCCCCAAGGGGATGATGGCCGCCGAAGTTCGTCCCGAGAGCGGCCCGCTCGGGCCCGCGTCGCACTAACCTCACAGATGATCTCGTCTTGGTTGGCGGCGCGGCTTCGCGCCGGGGCGCTTGCCGTTGCCTTCGCGGCCTGCATCGTCTTCGGCGCGTTGCCGGCGCGAGCCGCCGGCGAGGGGACGCTGGAGATCGTCAGCAAGACCGGCGTGCATGCCTTCACCATCGAGCTTGCGACCAACGACGCCGAGCGCGCACGCGGGCTGATGTTCCGGCGGGAACTGCCGGAAGGCCGCGGCATGCTGTTCGACTTCACGCCCGAGCAGCCGGTCTCGTTCTGGATGCACAACACCTACATCCCGCTCGACATGATCTTCATCCGCGCCGACGGCCGCATCCTGCGCATCGCCGAAAACACCGAGCCGATGTCCGACCGGCTGATCCCGTCCGGGGGGCCGGTGCGGGCCGTACTCGAGGTCATCGGCGGCACCGCGCGCAAGTTCGGCATCGCGCCGGGAGACCGCGTCGAAAGCCCGATTTTTGCCGGTGCGCACTAGACCGGAAAGCCCGCCGGGTCTTTCGGGGGTTCGCCGCCGGCGGGCGGGCTTCACGCCTTGCTGGGGGCGAGGGAAACATGTATCCAACGGCGCGCCGGGCGGGGTATAGCGCAGCCTGGTAGCGCGGCAGTTTTGGGTACTGCAGGTCGCAGGTTCAAATCCTGCTGCCCCGACCACTTGCCTTCTCGTTCGCGACGGCGGCCAGATCCACGGAACCGGTACGAGGCTTTCGTTGCACCGGGGCCGCGCAAAGGCAGACCGCAGGAGACAGATCGATGACCGCCCGCATCTACAAGCCAGCCCGCACCGCGATGCAATCGGGTCAGGCCAAGACCAAGGAATGGGTGCTCGACTACGAGCCGGAGCAGCCGCGCACGGTCGAACCGCTGATGGGCTGGACCAGCACCGGCGACATGAAGCAGGAAGTGCGCATGCACTTCGACACCAAGGAAGAGGCGATCGCCTTTTGCGAGCGCAACGGCATCCCGCATCTGGTGTTCGAAACCAAGCCGCCGGTCCGGCAGCGATTGTCCTATTCGGACAATTTTGCCTATCCGCGCCGCGAAGCCTGGACGCACTAAGACCCCGCGGACCGCTGTGAAGGCCGCCTCCAGGATGTCGCTGATGAAGGTCGCCTGAGACGCCGGGGACTCCCATGCGGTGGAGAAGGGACAATATCGTTGGATTTGCGTTCATTCATGCAATTGCGCTGCTGGCGTTATTACCGTGTTTCTTCAGTTGGACAGGCGTGTGGTTACTCGGCGCCGGTCTATTCGTTTTTGAGATACTTGGCATAAATCTTTGCTACCATCGATTGCTGGCGCACCGGAGCTTTGCCTGCCCGCACTGGCTCGAGCATTCACTCGCAATTCTCGGCACTTGTGCCCTGCAAAATTCTCCACCCCATTGGGTTGCGGTGCATCGACGGCATCATCAATTTGCCGATGAAGATGGAGATCCTCACAGCCCAGTCGTCAATTTTTTTTGGGCTCACATGGGGTGGCTGCTCGTCAAAGCGGAGGACATGTCGCGTCGTCCTCTAATACAGCGCTATGCCAAGGACATCATTCGCGACCCAATTTATATGTGGATTGATCGGCGCAATAATTGGATGAAAATCGGTTTCGGAGTGTGGATCGCCTACTTCGCGCTCGGTTTTGGAATCATGATGCTTGCGGGTCATAGCGACTCCGCGGCCGTGCAGTTTGGATTGAGCTTGCTGGTCTGGGGTGGAGCACTCCGTACGGTCGTCGCGTGGCACGTCACTTGGTCCGTCAACTCCATCTCCCATGTTTGGGGTTACCGCAACTATGAGACGCCCGACACCAGCCGAAATAACGCCTTGATCGCAATCCTCGCGGCCGGCGAAGGTTGGCACAACAATCACCACGCGGATTCCCGCTCCGCCCGCCATGGCCACGAGTGGTGGGAGATAGACGTTACCTGGATGATCATCCGCCTGTTAGCCCTATTCGGCTTTGCTCGAGATGTCGCCGCACCCTCCGCGGCGTTGAAAGCGAGGTCTAATTCTTCGAGAGGCCAGGATTTTAACAAACGCGCGGGAGTGCCCATCAGGGAGCCTGATTACGTAGCAACGACTCCATCAAATGCGGCCGGTACGTCTGATTTTACTTCCAATAATGTTCTGGAATGACCGCTTCGGGCACTCAACGACGATCCTGGCCGCGCCGCTATTTTGGGTGGGCGCGCGGAATAAATGATCGCATTTTTTCCGCTGCGCAAAATGCCGCTATTGGCACGTTTCGACCGCTTAGCCGCTCGACCCGTTTCGACACTTTCGGGGTGAGGGCCGACGTCCGGCCGGAGCGTTGAAAACGACACTCCTGACCCTAAGGCGACATTCAGGGCCTAGATTTGCTGTGACGCACAATAGCTGATCTTCGATGTGACAAGCGGGACTCGCGCTCATTGGGAATATTTCGGCATGCCTTATTTTTTTTCGACCCGCGTGGCCGTCAGCTGAGGTCCGGATTTCGTTTCGACCACGACTCGTACATCGAGATCGGGTCTGAGCTCCGCAAATGCTGCCACGGCGGAGCGGGGAATTAACAACCAGGATGGTGGCGTTAGCGATTTCTGACCCGTTAGATCGAGACATTGCAACGGTTCTCTCACGTAGAACAATTGATTGGTGTCGATGCTGAAACAGTATGCCGGCGCAGGGGCCCCGCGTATTGCTTGCGTGAGCGCCTGACCATCCCTTCGCGAATGACCAAAGCGCTCCGCGAACAGCGGCATGATGATGGCGACCAGGATGAACTGATAGACGATGAACGTGCAGAGTAGCGTAACCGCGATTTGCCGGAAGGCCGAATATTTGGATTTTTCGAGAGCGTCCCAGCCTATTCCAGCGAGCACCGCAAGCCCTGGCGCAATCGGCATTGCGTAGCGGCCGTTGAAGCCCGGCCATAGGACGAGCACCGCAGTGCATACGCCCGAATAGAGCAGTAGAGGCGCAACAATTGGAGAGGCACAAGACGCCGACCGATCCCGCCGCCACGGCCATGGCACAAATGGCAATACAAGAGTTGCCGGCAGCAATTCCACAATCAAGCTGACGATGCTGTGGGAATTGGTCGCGATGTAACCGTAAAAACTGGGCGGCACATGATACAACCTGGCGTACGCCAACCATGCCGTTTGATCGCCAGGCTGATAAATCGCGGCACCCCAAGCGACGGTGGCCGCAATGGGCAGCGTTGCGCATAAAAGCCAGCCCGGCAGGTCCTGCCATCTTCGTTCGATGATCAGGTAGGCCAGCACGCCGAGGACAAAAAATCCCGCCGGTTGCGGACCTTTGGCCATGGCGAGGATTGCAAGGAGACACCCGCAGCCGATCCAGCGCAGGATCGGCACGCGACCTGCAGAGACTCCGTTCCACCAAAACACGAACGCGGAGAAAGAGAGCAAGGTCACGACTGTATCGGGCTCTGCGATCGTCAGTTTTTGCAACAGCAATGGAGAAAACAAAAACGACAGGGCCGCAAACAACGATGCATGCAAACTGGCGTAAAGTCGCGTCACTCTTTGAACCAACAGGGCAGTAAGCAGGACAGAGATCATTGCCGGTAGCCGCGCCGACCATTCATCCACGCCGCCAGTGAGGGCGGCGAAACCGGCGATCAGCCAGCCCAGCAATGAAGGCTTTTCGTACACGCGAATCCCGTAGACATACGGCACAAGAAAATGTCCGCGTGCCAGAATATCGCGGGCAATTTCAGCATTTGTGCCCTCCTCCCAGGTGAATGATCGCACCGTAAGATTGGGTAATGCCGAACAGGCCCATAGAAGAATGACAGCGGCGGGCGCAGCTCCCGGTCGATTAAGAAAAGCCTCAAACGGCTCGATTATTTTTCCCGATGCTCGGTCAAGCCCCCGAGTAAATCGACGGCATATCCATTTTTGTCTCACTGCGAGCTCATCTTTGACGCGGCATTCTCAAGGGAGCTTGCCAATCATTCAGGTCGTGTTGAAAGGTCCGATGCTCCCGACGCGACGATCGGTGCGCCGTCACCCCAGAGGCGTTTATGAACTTGAGCCTGTTATCTATCCGCCTAAAAATTCTCGAGTTTTGTCGCGGTGTATAAGTGCCGCGCCGCTATTTTGGATGGGCGCGCGGAATAGATGATTGCATTTTTTCCGCTGCGCAAAATGCCGCTATTGGCACGTTTCGACCGCTTAGCCGTTCGACCGGTTTCGACACTTTCGGGGTGAGGGCCGACGTCCGGCCGGAGCGTTGAAAACGACGCTCATGACCAACAAGAGATATTTAGTCGAGAACCTCGGTGAGCGCTGAACCGCACAGATGCGCCGTTCGTCAGGGACACCCTTAAGCAATTGTGCCATGGTTACGGAAGCGCAACCAGGATCTAAAGATAGACTAATCTATGTCCCGTAGTTCTTGGCCAGATAGTCGGCGATGGCCTTAGCGTCGGCGTCATTGATCGGTGCGCCCATGGCCTTGACCATCTTAGTGACCTCGGCGCTCCAGGCGCCGGCGTTGAGGAACGGCGAGTTCATCGGGATGTAGGCAAGAGAATGACACGCCGCACAGTTGCTCTCGACCTGGTCTAGTCCAAAGCCGGGTTTGAGCTTGATCTCTTGCTCCTCCGTAAATGCCGGGGGTGCCACGAGGACAGTGAGGAGCGCGACCCATGCAACGACGAATGCGCGCACGGTCTCCTCCCTCAGCTCGCGCTTAGCGTGATGTTCTGCATCACGTTGTTGTGGTAGCCGGCCGGATTAAAGACCAAAGCGGGCGTCTGGGTCTGACCGATGGTATTGATGGCGTTCGCCATCACCGTGTTCTCGCCGCGCTTCGCGTTGAACTCAAAGATCCATGGCCGGAACCCATAGCGGCCGAGGTCGTTCCCCAATTGCGCACTCGACCAGGTCTTGCCAGCGTCTGTCGAGATCTCCACGGAGCGAATGCCGTAGCCGCCGTCCCAGGCTAGTCCGCTCACGGTGACCTTGCCGGGTGTCACTTTGGCTCCATCGCGGTGACTCGTGATCAGTGAATTGACCACCATCTCGGTGACCGGTATCGAAGTCGCGCCCTCCTGCGACATGAAGCGCGCCACCAGCGGGAATTTGCTGGCCGGGATGCGGTAAGCCGATTTCATCCAATAGCCGTCTTGCGGCTTGGTCAGCGCTGTAATCGAGATGAGATGCTTCATCCAATATGTGCCTGTCCATCCCGGCACGACGAGGCGCGCGGGGAAGCCGTTGAAATGGGGCAGCGGCGCGCCGTTCATTTCATAAGCAATCAACGTGGATTCATCGATCGCCTTCCACACCGGTAGGCTTTTGATAAAGTCCGGCGTCTGGTCATAGGCCGGCCCGTCGGCGCCGTCGAAGGCGATCTCGATGGCTTCGGGCTTGAGCTTGACGATGTCGAGCACGTCCTTCAGCCTGGCCCCCTTCCAGTGCGCGCAGCCCATGGCGCCAAATCCCCATTCGACGCCGGGAACATGCGGTCTGGAGAGGCCACGCCGGTTGCCGGAACATTGATTGATGGCGATGACCTCAAAGGCCTCCATGTTCTTTAGATCGTCGAGCGTAAGTTCAATCCGGCCGGCTGCCCCGTCGCCACCGACTTCGATCTTGTAAGTCTTTGGATCCACCTCGGGGATATCGGACAGGTGGTAGCGAATGAAGAACTGATCGTTGGGCGTGATCGGCGTGCGGAAATATTCCAGAGGGGCTTCATAGTTCGGCGGGCGGTCGGCCAGCCGAATCAGAGGCCTCTTTCCGGGCAGCGTTGCCATGGTGGCGTAGGTGTCGACCCCGGACGGCACCCCAGGCGAAAGCTCCGCACCGGCGGGTTGCGCCCGCGAAACTCCCAGCCAACCGAACCCGCTGCCGGCGAGCGCAAGGCCAGAGCACGCCGCACCCAAGAGGTCGCGTCGGCTCGGCATGAATATATCTTCCCTCACGTTTGGCGATGCGCGCTCTCTAGTGCGCCATCTCGTGCATTGCTTTAGCGCGCATTACAGGCACGTAGCAAATGTGAAATGATGATGATGAGCTACTTGTTTGCTGCCCAGCACTTGGTCGAAAATAGCACGTCCCGACCGCTTTAACCGCTCGCCGGTTTCGACGCTTTCGGGGTTAGAGCAGACGTCCGGCCGAAACGTGGAAAACGACGCTCCTGACCCGGAGCAGACAGGGCCTCGCGCCGCCTGGTCCTCAATGACAAACTGTGACGTCACTCCAAACTCGCCGTGTCTTTCAACCTTTTTGCTGCACTGCATGAGTTCGCATCTGGCACAAAGCGTACATGTTGCGAGCATCCGGCGATGTCCGCTTTTGGCGACAAAGCTGATGCACGGAAGGCCTTGGCACGCCTTGCGCGCCGCGGACGACAGTGAAGGCCGTCTCCGCGAGACCGGGGACTGCAACGTAACTGTTGACACTTCGCGTCAAGTATCGCCACAATTGCGCTGTTAAAGCAAAGAAAAGCGCTCTTTTGGCTCAGGTGGGGGGGATGATACTTTCGCCCTTCTCATATCTGGAAACGCATCGGGTGGTGCATCGGCCGGGCAATCGGGTGCATTGCTCGAGTGACGACGCCGCCTGGACGTCGATGTTTGCCTCCATTTGTTCGGAGGCCCCCTATGAGGCGTCGTTCGCCGCCGTCAAAGACCACCTCATTGTCATTCCATTGAACAAGCCGGTTCGCTTTGCGCGGCGGATTGGTGGTGAGTTTCAGGAGCGCGTTCTGCCGCCGGGCAGCACGACCATCACGCCGGGTGGGGCGGATTTCAGCATCCAGACGTCATCGCGGGGTCCGCAATACGACACGATGCATTTCTACGTCCGCGACGAATATCTCCGCGAAATCCATGCCGAGATGTTTGCCTCGCACGGCGCGACGGCGCTGCCGCCGTGCGTCGGCGCGATGGACAAAATGTTGCACACGATCGCGCTCGAGATCTGGAAGATGCTGGAAGCGCCGTGGCCGGCCGATGCCATCTACGCCGAAACACTGGCCCGCGCTGCGGCCGGCTGTCTGGTGCGAAACTACATTTCCGGCCGGCCGATCGATGGCGAACGCCAGCGCAAACTGACGCCTCAGCAATGCAACCGCGCGATCGAATACATCGAAGAGCGCCTGGGCGACGGTCTGACGCTCGCCGGGATCGCCAAGGCCGCCGGCGTCAGTACCGGTCGGCTGAACAGCGAGTTCAGGCGAACCATGAACGTCGCGCCGTACCAGTACGTCCTCAACGCGCGCGTCAAGCGCGCCAATTATTTGCTGATCTCGACGGCACTGCCGCTCGCCGAGATTGCTCTGCAATGCGGGTTCAGCAATCAACAGCACATGACCCGCATGGTGCGTCGCCTGACCGGCCGCACGCCAGGCGCCATCCGCCGCGAAACTTGAATTTATTGCGCCGCACGCAGGTTTGCGGGTTCGGCGACGGCGCGGCGGCGCGAATATGGCTGAGTTTCAAGAGAAATCTCCCGCCGCACGACGCAAAGCCGGTTCTGCTTCGCGATAGCAGGCCGCTATCGCAAAGGCGCGTTTGCTATCTTGCGGCTATCGCGTGAGGCTGTGTACCGTCAAAGAAACCGGCATCGTCAAACGCCGGCAAACAGGGGAGGCGCGCATGACACAGTTCTTGCTGGTGCACGGGGCTTTTCACGGTGCTTGGTGCTGGCAAAAGGCAGTCGCCGAATTGGAGAAGCGCGGCCACCGCGCGAAGGCGATAGACCTCCCGGGCCAGGGTGAGGATCAAACACCCCTCAAGGACGTGACCCTGGACACGATGGTTGACAAGATCATTGCGGAAATGGCGGATCTTCCCGGCAAGGTGGTCTTGGTCGGCCATTCGCTGGGAGGCATTCCCATCACCGTCACCGGTGAAAAGGTGCCGGACCGCGTCAAGGCCCTGGTTTATCTGAGCGCCTTTCTGCCGAAAGACGGCGAAGCTTTGCTCGATATCGAAAATCGCAATCCGAAGCCCGTCGTTCCGGTCAGCATGACATTCGACGCCGACCATATCAGTGGAACGATCATGGCCGATAAGGTCCAGGATATTTTCTATCACGATTGCTCCGACGCGGACGTCGCCGCCGCGAAAGCGAGGCTACGGCCGCAAGCGCTCGCCGCCTTGATGACCAAGGTGCACATCACGCCGGAGCGGTTTGGCCGCATTCCGAGGGTCTATGTCGAGTGCACGCAGGACCGGGCACTCTCGATCGACATGCAGCGAGACATGATCTCCAAGTCACCGCCGGTCGACGTCCGCAGCTTGCCCGCGAGCCATTCGCCGTTCCTGTCGATGCCGGACAAGCTCGCGGATGCGCTAGCGGATTTGTGAGGTTGTTCTTTCGCGGCGAAAGTCCTTCGGGGCAGCTTCGCGCATCGACAGATCAACCCCGCCTGGCCCGCCAGGCGGCGGCGCTAGCTGGGCGTCGCCGCCGGGTATCGGCGAAATCCGCGCGTCAATCCTGCATCGGATCGTGCAAAAAATCGATGATCATCGTGCAATAGAGGCCAAGCCACTTTCCGATACAACTTTCGATGGATTTGATCGCTGCGCGATGAATCCCGGGCGAGGCAACCGCCAAAATCTGTGGGCGCGATGAATTCCCCGGGCGGCGAGCGCTGTTTTGGCTCGCTACGGCGCGGAACAGAGCCGGGCCGGATGCAGCGTCCCGGCTCCAACATAAACACGCTCGAACTGACGGAGGACACGCCAAATGACGATGGTCGCAGAAAAAGCGCGATTGACCGTGGACGACCTGATCGCACGCCGTCTTCAGCCGACGACGTACGAAGAGAAGGTTCAACACGCGCTGGACGTGGTCGAAATGCATTTGCAGGAGGAGAATCCCGATCGCATCGACGAATGTATCCGTCTCTATACCGACGATGCGGTGTGGGAGGCGCCGGCACGCCTGGTTTCGTATCAGGGCCGCGAGACCATCAAGAAAATGTATCTGCGCGTGTTCGCCAACGTCGTCGATTTCGAATTCACTCCGGTCGAGCGCTGGGCAACGCCGAACAGGGTGTTCGACGATTCGTTCGCCAGCTTCACGATTACCGGCGACGCCTTCGAGAATTGCCCGTACCCGGTCGGCGCCAAAGTGAAGATGCGCCTCATTCACAACTTCCACATTCGTGACGGCCTGATTTCGCGGGAGATCGGCTACGAGGTTTGGCGCCGCGCGGAATAAGCGCGCGGAAGACGCCGGCCACCGACATCCCTGGCGACAAGTCTTCGCTGACGCGGCCACGCCCGGCGAGCGCAACGAGCGTCGCTGTCCGCGGCTGGGCCGCAAACGGAGGGGAATATGCTGTTCGAAAGACGGGCGTATACGCTCAGACCCGGCTGCGAGGAAGCGTATTGGGCGCTGCAACGGAAGTGGAACAAGCCGGCCGCTTTTCGTCCGTTGCTGGAGCGCAATGTCGGGTTCTTTGCGGTTGCTGCGGGCGACGCCGAGCGCATCGTGCATCTCTATCGCTGGGACGATTACGATGACGCCAAGCGGCGCCTTGCGGCGATCGTCTCCCCCGAGCGAATGGAGTATTTCGTTGCGGCACGCAATATTCTGTTGCGTCAGGAAAACGCCTATCTCGATAAGGCGCCGATCGCCGAACTCAGTCCGCTCTGGAACGACAAGCGCGACTGGCTGTCCGGTCGCCCGGCCTTTGCCGATGCGGGCGAAGCATCGGGACTGGCGGTCTCCGAGCGCGTGCTTGATTTTCTTCCCGGCGGCGTTGCGGCTTACTGGGAAGGTTTTCGCAAGCTGCAGGGCGCGACGATGGACGCGTTTTGCAGCCGCCTGATCGGTGTGTTTTTCGTCACCGTCGGCAGCCTCCACCGCACCTTTGCCTATCACTGGCACAAGAGCTGGCCCGAAGCCGAAGCGCATCGCCGGCAGCTTGCCGAGCTTCCGGATTGGAAAGCCTTCGTGGATGACAACCGCCCGCGCATCGCCGCCGGCCACGTCACCTATCTTCGGCCCAGCCCGGTGCCGTGGATGCGCGCGTTGTTTGATCCGATCGATTGGTCGAACGCCTAGTCCGGTTCCGGCTGTTCGCCGTTGCCGCACTGACTCGGACGAGCAGGGGAGGACAGCATGATCGCCGTTGTGGGAGCGACTGGGAACACCGGCCGCTCGGTCGTGAAAGAGCTCAAGAAATTGGGTCAGGAACCGATTTGCGTCGTTCGCAACCCGGACAAGGCGTGCGAAGTTCTGGGCGCTGACGCGAGAACCGCCATTGCCGAACTGACCGACCGGGCCGCGCTCGTGAAGGCGTTCAAGGGCGTGACCAGCGTCTTTGTTGTTACCGGGCACAACCCGGACATGGTCGAGCAGCAGAACAATGTGCTCGACGCGGCGCTCGAGGCCGGCGTGCAGTATCTCGTTCGGGTCTCCGGCAGCCGCTTCCTTATCATCCCGGATTCTCCATCCGTCATAGGCCGCGGCCATTACGCAATCGAACAGCGGCTGCGTCAAAGCGGCATCAAATGGGTCCTGCTGCGTCCCGGTTTCTTCATGCAAAATACTTTTGCGCAAGCCGCTTCGATCAAGAACGATGGCAAGATCGTGCTGCCGCTCGCCGCCGATCTGCCGCTCGCGTTCATCGATGTGCGCGATACCGGTGCAGTCGGTGCGCGAGTGCTCCTCGATCCGGAGCCTCACGTCGGCAAGGTCTACGATTTCACTGGTGCGGCGAGCAACTACGCCGAGTTGGCGGATATATTCTCGGAGGTGCTCGGCCGCCGGATCGCTTATGTTTCGGTCACACGCGAGCAGGCGGAACAGGGAATGAGGGCGCGTGGTTTGCCCGATTGGCTGATTACCCACCAGCTCACCGGTATCGACGTGGCTTCGAAGGGTGGTCTCTCGACCGAGAACACGGAGCCAATCCGCACTATCGCCAATCGTGCACCGCTCACGACCAAGCAGTTCGTCGAGGACCATAAGGCGTTGTTCAGCTGAGCGCTGCGGCTGGCTAGAGCCGGCGCGGCTCTGCCGAAAGCTTCCGGCCCTGCGACGCCGCGCGCCGCCGCAACAGCGAAACCAGACGCTGCTCCGGCATGGGTTCTCCGAGCAGGAATCCCTGTCCGTAGTCGCAGCCCATGCTGACCAGCGCGAGCGCGTCGGAGGCTTTCTGGATGCCGACGCCGACCGCGATGCTGCCGAAGCCGTGCGCCAGGTCGATCACGGTTTTGCACAGCCGCGCGTTGACCTTGTCGCTGCCGCAGTCAGTGACAAAGATACGATCGAGTTTCAGCTCCGCGAACGGCAGCGTCTTGGCCCGCGCCAGCGCGGAATAGCCGCGGCCGAAATTATCGACCGCGAGATTGACGTCGAGGGGCCGCAGTTTGTGCGCAACCTCGTCGGCCATCGCAAGTTCCGGAATGATTTGTTCTTCCGGCACGTCGATAATCACACCCGGCCACTTGTCGAACCGCGGGCGAAAGGACTCGACGATGTCGGCGACGGGGACCCTGGCCAGTATCTCGGCGGAGATGTTGACGGCGAGCCGCATGTTGAGGCCGAGCCTGGCGAAGCCGAGATTGGCTTCGAGGCCTCGCGTCAGGGCCTGCTCGGCCAGCGTGATCAGGCTTGCTTCGGAAGCACCGGGCATGAACGCGCCCGGCGTCAGCACGCCTAGCTCAGGGTGACGCGCGCGGGCGAAAGCCTCCAGGCCGACGAGCTGTTTTCTGCGCAGATCGATTCGCGGCTGGTACCAGAATTCGATCCAGTCGTGGCGCAATGCCTCGTCGAGATCGATGCGTCCGGCCTGCGCCGGCGGATGCCCGAGCTGCAGGTCGTTGAGAATGCGCAGCACGGCGCTGGTCTCGAACGGCTTCTTGAGTGGAGCGAGCATCTGCAGCCGCTGATTTTCGCCGATGCCCTTGACGTGTTCGAGCACCGCAGAGCCGCGGCTGCTCATGAGTTGCACATGTCCGCCGAAGCCTTTCTTTCCGAGCGCGGCAACGCACTCGAGCGCTTCTTTGGATTCAAGCGCGATATTGAGGAAGACGAGAGCGGGGACCCGCCGCGACACCGCGGCGCGAAACGAGCGGCTGTCGGCGAATTCTTCGGTATCGATGCCGGCGCCGTGAAGGACAAGAGAAAGAAAATTCCGGATGCTGCCGTCAGTGTCCACGATGAAACACAGCGGAGCATGGGCGTCGCCGACGCGTTCCGCGGTGTCACGCGGCGCAAAGTCGGAGGCCGCGAATGCCGGCTCCGCCGTTGCTGCGCTCATTGCCGAACCTGTTCCGATGCGGTGGAGGCCGGCATCATTGAGGATAATTGTTAATTGGCGGTTTCGACGGGCGCGTTGGGGCGTGTGACGGCCAGTGCGCGACGCCCGCCGTTTCACACACGAAGTCGTTACCGCTCCGTGGGGTAGCCACGTTCCGATTGTGATTGGCGCGCGAAGCGGGCCGTACGTACAAATGCGCTGCGGAAGCCGAACCACGCGGAAGCTCATTTCGGAGGAATCGATGAAAATCCTACGCACGCTGTTAATGGTGCCCTTTGTCGGCCTGGCGATGAGCGCGGCGCGCGCCGCCGAGCCGGCTTTCGTGATTCCGGCCCCGGCGGTCGACCAATCGGCGGCGCCGCGTTCGGAAACGATCGTGCTGGCCGGCGGCTGCTTCTGGGGCGTGCAGGCGGTTTTTCAACACACCAAGGGCGTGACGTCCGCGGTTTCCGGCTATGCCGGCGGCGAGAAACAGACGGCGCATTATGAGATGGTCGGCGGCGGCCGGACCGGCCACGCCGAGTTGGTCGCGGTGACTTTCGATCCGGCTCAGATTTCCTACGGCAAGATCCTGCAGATTTACTTCTCGGTCGCGCATAACCCGACAGAGCTCGACCGGCAGGGACCGGACGCCGGCCCGCAATACCGGTCGGCGATCTTCTACGCCAACGACGAACAGAAGAAGGTCGCGGCCGCCTACATCGCCCAACTCGATAAGGCGCATGTCTATCCGGAGCCGATCGTCACCAGGCTCGAGACGCTGCGCGGCTTCTATCCGGCCGAGGACTATCATCAGGACTTCGCCGTCCTGCACCCGTCCCACCCATACATCGCGTTCAACGACCTGCCCAAGGTGGAGAATTCTGAAAAAGCTGTTCGCGACCGACTACCGGGAGATGCCGGTGACCGTGATGGCCGCGAGCAAGCCGGGCGGATAATTCCTTCACCCGAGGAGGGACCCGGGGCCCGCGGCGGGTCCGGCGATTGCGGCGTCTGGACGCTCTCCGTCTATAGCCAAGCTGGCCCAGGCTGAAGTATCGTCCGTAACGGAGGCGGGCCACCCGAACGGTCCGCCCCGCCGGGGGATACGGGAGGGCTCGCCATGACGGCTATGGCAACGACAACCGCGGCGCTGTCGCAGGCGGATCACAGCGCGCAACTGCGCAAGGCGGTCATCGCCTCGACGATCGGCACCACCATCGAGTGGTACGACTTTTTCCTCTACGGTACCGCCGCCGGTCTCGTCTTCGGCAAGCTGTATTTCCCCAATCAGGATGTGCTGGCGGGAACGCTGCTGTCTTTCGGCACATATTTCATCGGCTTTGCCGCGCGCCCGATCGGCGCCGCGATCTTCGGTCACTACGGCGACCGCATCGGCCGCAAGGCGACGCTGATCGCGACACTGCTTTGCATGGGGCTTGCGACCTTCCTGATCGCGTTCGTTCCGACCTACGCGACGATCGGCATCTGGGGCGCCATCATCCTGACGGTTTTGCGCGCGGTGCAGGGCATCGGCGTCGGCGGCGAGTGGGGCGGTTCCGTCCTTCTGGCGATGGAATGGTCGCGCACCCACGGTCAGCGCGGTCTGGTGGCGTCATGGCCGCAGTTCGGCGTCCCAGCCGGTTTGTTCCTGGCGAACCTCGCGGTGCTGGCATTCAGCGCCTGGTCCGGCGACCAGTTCCTGGTCTGGGGTTGGCGCCTGCCATTCGCATTGTCGATCGTCCTGGTCGCCGTCGGCCTGTGGATTAGGCTCGGCATCCTCGAAACGCCGGTATTCCAGAAGCTGCTCGACGAGAAAAAGGTCGAGAAGGCCCCGATCATCGAAGTGATCAAGAAGCAGCCGCGGGAGATCATTCTCTCCGCGTTACTGCGGATGTCGGAGCAGGCGCCGTTCTACATTTTCACCGCGTTCGTGTTTGCGTACACGGTGGGCACGCTGCACATGTCGCGAAACTTCATCCTCACGGCGGTGATGGTGGCGGCCTGCGTTTCGTTCATCACCATCCCGCTGTCCGGTCACATCTCCGATCTTATCGGCCGGCGGAAGATGTATCTGATCGGCGTCGTCTCCATCGGGTTTTTTGGCTTCCTGTATTTCGGCATGATCGACACCGCGATCCCGTCGGCGGTTTTCATCGCCATCGTGCTGTCGCTCATTCCGCACAACATCCAGTACGGCCCGCAGGCGGCGCTGATCGCCGAGTCGTTCACGCCGCGGCTGCGCTACAGCGGCGCCTCGCTTGGCTATCAGCTCGCCTCGATCATCGCCGGCGGCCCGGCGCCGATCATCGCCACCGCGCTGTTTGCCCATTATCAGACCGGCTATGCAGTCGCGATCTATATCGCCGGCTGCGCTGTCGTTAGCCTCGTGGCGGCGTCGTTCATGCCGGATTACACCGGACAAGACATCTCCACCGAATATGATGCCTGACATGCGCCGCTCCCGGTGGCGCGCCTGATTTCAGCGTGAAATAACGCACGAGCGAAGAGCGTGCGGCTGTTTCCTCCCCGCGGGGGACGCAGCCGCCGCCATCGTTAGGGCGTTGCAACTTTCGGCGTTGGGCGGATGCCAGCTACGGACAAGACGACGGACAGAACGGCGCCGGCCGCTTCGCCCGCGCGCGCGTCAGCCCGGCCGCTCTACACACAGCTCTGGGTCCTGGTGCTGATCGCGATGGCGCTCGGCGTCGCACTCGGCAAATTTTATCCCGACGTGGCGCTGCGCATGGAGCCGCTCGGCAACGCCTTCATCAAGGCGGTCCGCGTGCTCATCGCGCCGATCATTTTCTGCACGGTGGTGCATGGCATTTCCAGCATGGCCGATATGGCGAGGGTCGGCCGTGTCGCGCTCAAGGCGCTGATCTATTTCGAGGTGCTGACGACCGTCGCGCTGGTCATCGGGCTGGTTGCCGTCAACATTCTGGCGCCGGGCGCGGGGATGAATATCGACCTGTCGCATGTCGACACGTTGAGCATCGCTCCCTACATCGAGCAGACTCGGCACCGGACCACCGCGCAATTTCTGCTCGCCATCATTCCCGACACCTTCATCGGCGCGTTCAGCGAAGGCAACGTGTTGCAGGTGCTCTACGTCTCGGTGCTGTGCGGATTCGGGCTGAGCGCGATGGGCAAGGCCGGCAAGCCGCTCAACGATCTGATCGGCATGACCGCACAGATGTTTTTTCGGATCGTCGCCATCGTGATGTGGGCGGCGCCGCTTGGCGCGTTCGGCGCCATCGCCTTTACCGTCGCCAAATTCGGCGCCGGTTCGCTTGTCTCGCTGGGCAAGCTGCTGATCGGCTTCTACATCACGTGCCTGATTTTCATCTTCGGCGTGCTGTGGCCGATCGCGCATTGGTGCGGGTTCAGTCTCGTGAAATTCATCCGCTACATTCGCGAAGAACTGCTGATCGTGATCGCAACCACGTCATCGGAAACGGTGCTGCCGCGCATGATCGCCAAGCTCGAGACCGCCGGTTGCGAGGAGAGCGTCGTCGGGCTGGTCATTCCGACCGGATATTCGTTCAATCTCGACGGCACCTGCCTCTACCTCGCGACGGCGGCGGTGTTTCTGGCGCAGGCGACCAACACGCCGCTTTCCCTGGAACAGCAGATCGGACTGCTGGCGGTGCTGTTGCTGGCCTCGAAGGGCGCGGCCGGCGTGGCCGGTGCCGCCTTCGTCGTGCTGGCATCGACATTGGCGGCGGTCGGCACGGTCCCGGTCGAGAGTGTCGCGATCATCCTGGGCGTGCACCGCCTGATGTCGCAGGGGCTGACACCGACGAACCTTCTCGGTAACGGCGTGGCAACGCTGGTCATCGCCAAATGGGAGGGGGCGCTGGACGAGCAGCGGCTGGCGGCGGCGCTCGCGGGCAGGGCGGTCGAATTCGACGGCTCCCCTGCGCCTGCCGGACGGGAAGGCCGGCTGACCGGACTGCCGCCCAAAATGTCGGCACGCGTTCGGCCCGAGCCCGCCGGCGATGGGTCCGATTGCCGCAGGCGCGGTTTACGTGATGTTTGCTGATGCGTTCGATATTGCAAAAAGGACACGCCGTCCGAATAAAACGCGTTGCACGGCTTCGACCCGTTGAAGAAGCGGTTCCGCAACGACAGTATGCGCGGTGCAAGGCTGCCAGAGTCGGGGCGGTCTCGGGCAGGCATGGGCATATGGGGCCAAGCACGATGAAACGATTCGGCTGCACTGGTTTGACCGACGGGATTTCATCGCTGCCGGGGCAAGCCGTCCGGGCGTTGCGGGCCGTGGCCCTGACGCTGCTGTTGCTGGGCGTCTCGGTCGGCGTTAGCGCCGCGGAGAAGATTGCGCCCGCGGCCGCGGCTCCCAAGCCGCAAAATCACGTCTATCTGCTGCGCGGCGCGTTCAACATATTCTCGTTGGGCATGGACGAAATCGCCGCGAGGGTGCAGCGGATGGGCGTGGCGACGACCGTCACGAATTATCTGGGCTGGGAATCGCTGGCGGATGAAGCCGCTGCCGCCTACAAAAGCGGGCGCATCAAGAACATCATTTTGATTGGCCACTCCTCCGGCGCGACGGCGGTGACGGAGATGGCGGCGCGCCTCGGGGCGCAGGGCGTTCCCGTCAAGCTGGCGATCGGGCTCGATCCGACCACGCACATGGTCGCCACCGGAAACGTGGCCCGATACGTGAACTATTATGTCGCCGGCGGAATGGGTACGTCCGTCGACAAGGGCAAGCAGTTCACCGGCAACCTGACCAACGTCGATCTGGAGAGAAACCACGATATCGGTCACTTCAACATCGACAAGAGCCGGGCCGTGCAGGATCTGGTCCTCAAGGATATCCGCGCCGCTTTATAGCCTGTTTTCAGGGGTCTATTGCTGGCGGCGAGGGGGCCGCGGCACTGAGGATGAGCGTGTCTGTGTGCCGAAATTGTACGCCACGGACACACGATGAAGCCGACGCGGACGACAGCTTTTCTGATCGCGGTTTTTCTTTGCAGCGCTCTCGGCGCCGCATTTGATCCGGCAACGGGCGACCCGATGCCGCCGGCTGGAGCGCCGGCCGCGGCCGCTCCTGGCACGCCAAAAATTCGCGGGCGCGCTTATCTGTTCCGCGGCTTTGTGGGCATGGTGTTTTCGCGCGGTACCGACGCGCTCGCCGAGCGGATCGAAAAGGCCGGTTTCGTCGCCTCGACAAACGAGGCGGTGATGTGCTCGTCGGTGTCCAAGGAGGCAATCGCCGACTACCGCCGCGATCCGGCGCCGATCGTCATTATCGGCCACTCGGTGGGCGGGGCTTGCGCCGTCAGTCTTGCGACGGCGCTCAGCGCCGAGAACATTCCGGTCGGCCTGCTCTTCACCTCGGAACCCGCCCGCGTGACGGGCGACGTGCCGCCGAACGTCGATCGCTACATCAACATCTTTCAGTCGAACAGCCTGCTGGGCGGCGTCGACATCGACCCGGCGCCCGGCTTCCGCGGCTATTATGCGACCTACGATCTCCACGAGCACTCGGAAATCAACCACACCAACATGGAGAAGACCGAGGGCATTCAGGATCAGCTGATGACCAAAATCCAGCAACTCGCGGCGGTGCCGAAAGCGGACGGAGAAACGGTCGCGATTCACACTGTCGTCGTGCCGGCCGATGCCACGGTCGAGCTATGGGACGGCGGCGTGCCGGTGGTCGCGCGCGCCGGCGACACCGTGCAAACACTGGCGACGCAGTATCACGTGCCGCCCTGGTCCATTGCCCAGATCAACCGGCTGCCTGAGGATGGGACGCTGACGGCCGGCCAGCGCATCGTCGTTCCGCGCTACCTAACTCCGGTCGCCGCCGCACCCAGCACCGCTGCGGTGTCCACCCCGGCGCCTCCCAGGCGCCGGTCGACCGCGCATTAGCGGCGCGATTGTTCGGTATGCGCTAGCTGCGCGACACGAAGAACGGAACCAGCATCGGTACGCGCCGGCAATAAGAGGCGTAAGCCTCCTGACCAAGTTCGACGGTGAGGAAGCGCTCCTCGGTGCGGGCCTTCAGCCAGACCCCAAGAATTACCAGGGCGCCACCGATGAGCCCTGTTATTCTGCCTTCGGCGATAGCGGTCGCCAGCAATCCGATGATGAGCCCGGTGTAGATCGGATGACGCACGAGGGCGTAGGGGCCGGTGTCAACGATCTGGTGACCTTCCTTGCGCGTGATCACGCTCGACCACAGCGACCCGAGATAAATCCTCGCCCACCACGTTAGCGCCAGGCCCGCCACCTGGATCGCGATCAGCACGATTCCGCCGGTCCAGCCGACCTGCCAGACTTGCTTCTCGCCCAAGAGCGGCCCGGTCCAGGGCACCAGCAGGGCGCCGCCGGCGATCATGGCCGCGCGGTAAGTCCACGTTTCCAGCGTCGCGGCGCGCTTCTGGGTACGACCGGACCAGAATGACGCCGCCACCCAGCTGATCAGCCACGCGATCCAGATGAGCTCGAGCACTTGTTTGGGTTGAATGTCCACGGCTCGGACGGCTCCACCTTGAAAGCGGCGAGAAACGCTACGGGTGCAGTCCGTAACCTAATGGCCGGTGGGGTGTCAAAGCGCGGGATATGACGCTCGCGCGACTATCGTAAGGTGCGGCGCGTTCTAGAGGCTCGCGGCTGCAACCGCGTCGCGCAACGCCTGATCGATCGAGCGCGGCGCGTAGCCGAGTTCCCGCCGCGATTTCTCCATCGACAGCGGCTTGGAGCGAGACGCGATCAGCACGCCCTCGACCGTCGCCGCCGGCGAGCCGTGGGTGATGTGGTCGGAGAGAAACTCCATTGTCGCCGCCGCCATCTGGGCGATCCAGGCAGGAATTTGGACGCGCGGCGGTTTGCGGCCACTCAGGGAACTCAAAATCTCGAGGAGTTTTCCGAGCGAAATATCTTCGCCGCCGAGAATATAACGGCCGCCGACTTGCCCGCGCTCCATCGCCAGCAGCAGTCCGGCCGCCACATCGCGCACGTCGACGAGATTCAACACAAAATCAAAATAGATTTGAACGCGGCTGTTGAGAAAATATCGCACCATCATGGTCGGCGGCGTGAAGCTTCCTTCGTGGTGGCCGATCGGCATCGTCGGGTTGGCGACGACCACCGGGAAGCCGGACGTCGCCGCCAGCAGTGCCACCTGTTCGGCCATCAGCTTCGAGTGCGTGTACGGTCCAGGCATCTCGTCGGGCGTGGTGTGGATGGCTTCCGACAGCACCGGTTCGGTGTGCGAAGCGCCGAAAAGAATGGATTCGGTCGAGCAGTGCAAAAACCGCGACACGCCCTGTTCGCGCGCTGCGGCGATGACGACCTCGGTGCCGCGGCAATTGACGTCGTGAAAGTCGCTTTTGTTCGGCATCCACATGCCGGGCAACGCGGCAAGGTGATAGACATTCTCGACACCGTCGAGAGCCCGTCGCACCAGCGCGGGATCGAGTATCGAACCCTGAACGAACTGCACGCCTGCGCGCGCGCACGCCGGCGGGCGAACATCGAGAATGCGAACGCGCCGGCCTTGTTCGAGAAGCGCTGTGACTAGATGCTGCCCGATGAAGCCGCTGCCGCCCGTAACGAGCGTATGCGTCACGGATGCCGGCCCAGATCCGCCGGACCGTTGCCCCCGAAAAGCTGAGCCGGTCCGGGCGATTTCCCCACAATCGCCGCGAGATCGGGTCGGAAACCAAGCGCGATGTAGAGCTTCGCGAAGATGTACATCGGGCTCATCAGCATGTGGATCGGATTGTCGAGCAGCGCCGGCTTGCGGCCTTCAAACATCTGGTGCCCGACGATTTGCATCACCCAGCCGATGACGACCAGCAGGATCGTGATGATCCAGAGCCAGACGAGGCTGACATTTTTGGCGATGACGTCGGCGGCGATCAGCAGCGGAATTGCGGAAACGACGATGGCGAGCCCGAGGCCGAAGTCGAACGCCATCCACACGATCAGCGCCGGAATGACCAGCAGGGCCGCCGCGGTGACGTGAACGCCGAAGATCGGCACGGACACCAGGCTGAGCGGAAGGAATACCGCAAGTGTGATGATCGGATTGCCGATGATATGCAGCCAGCGGTTGAGAATATCGCGGTGGTAGTCCGCATAATCGGCGAGCTGGCGCCGGAAATAACTATTCATGGTGCGCTCTTCATCAGGTGCACGCCAAGCCGTTGGCTATGGAATGGGGGCTTCCGCTTAATGGCCGACGTGGATCGGCGAGAGCCCTAACTAGCCCGGTTGACCCGCTTCCTTCAAGCCAAAAGGCGGACCCGCCCGGCGGGCGCGAACACACGCGGAAGGCGTGGGTTTTCGGCGTTTTGCGGCGCTATCCGGGCCGGGTAGGGGCACCAAGGCCGTCTGTCTTGTATTCAAGTTCATCGTGAGCCCGCTTCGTCCGGGCCGCCTTTTGGGGCGACCCGTGCCGTCCTTGAGATCGACACGATGCGGCTGGTATAAAGGATCATGGGGAAACCAATAATACCGGGTGGGGTAATGCCCGAACGCCGCCGTGACCGCTTGCCGGCCGCGGGTCTGGCCTTGATCGCTGTTTGCCTCGCGGCGGCCGGGTGTTCGTCCTCGTCATCCCCGTCCAGCCAGGCGGCCGCCATGCCGCCGCCGCCGAATTCCGCGACCGCAGCCGCGAGCCAGCCGTCCGGACCCGATCCCAACCTCCTGCCTTATCCCAGGCAGTCGCTGACCGATGTTTTCCGTGGATCCACGGAACCGCAGCAATCGCAGGCGGTTGCCATGCCGCATCCTCCCAGCACTTATTCGCCGTCTGGCCAGCCTTATACGCCGGCCGGTCAACCTGGCGCACCTCCGCCTGCCGCCGCTCCGGCGCAGGCGAGTAACAACTCGGCCGACTACCTTCCTTACCCCAAGCAATCGCTGATCGATCTGTTCAGCGACAAGTCCGGACAATAGCGCGTCCGCATCATTCAAAGACCAAGGCCGAACCCAATCCCTGAAATGATTCCCTCCGGGAGATTGGCCGGTCAAAGGTCACGCCGTCGTCGTTTTCGCGTCGTGCGAACCGCTTCTCCTCACGCCGCAAGAAATCATGCCGCAAGAAATCGAACACAAATATCTCGTGCGGCTCGAAATCTGGCAGCCGTCCGAGACCGGCGTGCTCTACCGGCAGGGCTATCTCTCGACTGCCGAAGCGCGGGTGGTGCGCGTGCGCATCGCCGGCGAGGAGGCGTTCTTGACTGTCAAGGGTCCGGCCCACGGCATTACGCGGCTGGAGCTCGAATATTCGATCCCGATGGCCGATGCGGCGATGATGCTTGACTTGTTGTGCGAGCGGCCGCTGATCGAGAAGACCAGATATCGCCAGTCGTTCGCCGGAAAGACGTGGGAGATCGACGTCTTTCACGGCGACAATGCCGGTCTCGTCGTTGCCGAGGTGGAGGTTGCAAGCGAATCCGAGTCGATCGAGCCGCCGCCCTGGCTCGGGCCCGAAGTGTCCGGCGATTCGCGCTATTTCAATTCCAACCTCATCAGCAACCCGTACAAAAACTGGCGCGAATAACAGCGACTTTTATCGGCGAAAGCGGCGTTCTCTCTTGTTGGGGACAGCAACGTGGCAGCCGCCGTCGATGCCAAAAGTGCCTGATTTACTTGGGTTTCCCGGGGGGTATGGAACCGCGGGCGGCCTCCGTGGCCCGGGGGCCCGATCAAATTAGGAGTGCAGTGTGACTTTCTTGCACTAGTCGCGGGCCGAAAAATTTGTGAGAAAAGGGCGGAGAGAGGGGGCACCAATGAAACAGATTCTCATCTTCGGTTGTGCAATGGTTCTGGCTCTGGTCGTGATGGACACCACTCAGGTGGTGGGCACCTCGTCAGGCCTCGTCGTCAAGGGTGGACAAGCGTTCGCGGCTGACCTGCCGCCTCCGCCGCCTCCGCCGCCGCCTGCGCCTGTCGGTAAGGGTAAAGCCCCGATCGGCAAAGGCAAGGGCAAGGCTCCGCCGCCGGTCGTCACCAAGTACTGAGGCTGGGCTTTCGAACGGAATCAGCCGGCGCCCTCGTGGCGCCGGTCGATCCGTCCGCCGCCGATCGACGAAAAGTCGTGGCGGGCTTGGCTTTAGGTTCGCTTGGCATCGATCCGGGTTGGTGTGGGGCGGTGATCCGTCGCGC
The DNA here is from genome assembly GCA_963850245.1 of uncultured Alphaproteobacteria bacterium. Lineage (GTDB taxonomy): Bacteria > Pseudomonadota > Alphaproteobacteria > Rhizobiales > Xanthobacteraceae > BOG-931. The sequence goes on from CAWKLA010000017.1 coordinate 525,268, forward strand.
GCGGTCTCGTTGCGAGCTGCTAAAGCTCGGCGGGATCGGTTAGCGGGCGAACTCATCGGTTGCATCACCCTTCAGATAGACCTGCGTGGGCGGTTGGGCTTGCAAGCGGCAGAGGCTTGCGAGAGTAAAGTTGATTCACGACAGGTCTTGGCCAGGTTTGGCGCCTCGGCAAGAAGCACGCGCCGACAGCGTTGGTTTGACGTGGCCGGTAACAGCCTCGCGGCATTGATGGCGCCCGGCATTACCGCGTCAGGCACTGACTGCGTCTTTGGACGATCAGCGATTGCGGCACGATCGCAAGATCGCGATCGCCGCAACTCTCGCGAGCTCAGCGCCTGTCCAAATTCAGCGTCTGATAGCTCAGCATTTTCGCCGTCGACATTTCCGCAATTGACGTAGCTGGAAACCGCGCGGCTGCATTGACCGCACCGCTGGAAGTTTCGCGTCGCACGATCGTGCGGTCGGGATTGCCGCGACTCTGCCTTATGCCGCGAGTCGTTCCAGTTCAACGCACAACAGCCTGTAGATCCGCCACTGGTACGGCTGGCAAAGTCCAGGCGGCCGCCATCAACGTGGCTGGCAAGGTCCCCGTGGCGCCTGCCATCGAGACTAGCCGGCGAGGCTCTCGCAGCCTGGGGAAGCAGTCTTTGTTGGAAGGGCTACCGCAGCGCTATGGGCCGGGTGAGCTCTGCGGCCATTGCCGGCTGCGTGTTTAGACCAGAAACGGCGTCGATCCGCCCCACAGCATCCGGCGGGTGGCGGCGAGTGCAATGTCGCGGAGCCGGCTGGGATCGCGTTCGCCCCGCCTGATGGCCTCGACAATCTTTGTGGCGATGGTCTCTCTGACGACCTCGGGCTGATCCCGCAATGCCCGGCTCGCGGCGTCGGAGCGCGGCGACAGAAAAGCCGCGTCGCACAGGCGTCTGCGTGAAATGCTCATTGGGAAACTCCCCGATTTGCTTCCATGCGCCTTCACGGAGCGAAGTACGCCATCGTCTCTTTATTCCAGGCCGTCGCGTTCGTTTTGGTGTTCAAAGCCTGGGCCGTGGCGCCAGCCATAACCGCCATGCCCGCCATCGTCGTTATAGGCGTTATGAGGGTGCGGCCGAAGCATTCGCGCCAGCTTCATGAAACGCGCCTGCTGCGCGTCGCTGAGACTCTGATAAAGCGGCTTGCCGGTATCGGCGATGCGCTTGAGAGCAGCGCTGGCCTTGCCCATGAAATCGGCCCGGCGCGCCAGGCGCTCGAATGGAGCTTCGTCAGCCGGATTTTGCGCCCGCTCTTCGAACGCCTTTCTTCGCTGGGCGCGAAGTTCGGCCATGTCGCGGAGCGCCTGCTCGAACGGCGGCCAGTTTTTCGCCTGCTCGGGCGTCAGTTCCAACCCGGCCCTGAGACCCGCAATGCGGGCATCGGTAAATGCGGCAACGTCTTCCGCGCTCATGCGCTGATACCGGTAGCCGCGACCGAAATCGCTATCGCCGCTATCGGACCGCTGCTGCGCATAGACGGCCGAGATGCCGGCCAAGGCCAGCATAGCCGCCACGACGACTATTGTTTTCCACACGTTTTTCCCCCAACGCCGGATCACATCGGGAGCTAAAATCCATTTCCGCGGAGTCTCAAGTTAATGTTTGGTAATGCGGAACTCTGCTGATCCTTCGGCACCGCTGATTGCCAAACGATTCAGACATCCTTTCTAAAAATTAATGTGCCTCGTGCGCCGCGCCGCAATAAGCTGACGGCGGATATCAGCGAAACCGCGTCGGCCGGCTGCACAGATGATGCGCCGCTTGAGATTTGCGACGCCGCCCGATGGATCCAGGCCATGGTTGCTCGAACGAGATTGGTTGCTCGAACAGGATTTATGCTGACGCTCGGTGTGTCCGCCTTCTTGTTTATCTGGTGGGCATTGTCCGGCTACCCTGTCGTGTCGGCGGTGTGCAAGGAAGCAAATTATCTTACGCCTTACCGGGGGCCGTTTTCGTCGCTTTGCCTGCAGTCCTTGCTTTCACGAGAGTCGTCGGATTCGCGCGAGTCGATCTAGGAAGAAGACTCGCCTTCTCGATCCAATGATCGCGAAAAGGCACTAGCCGCGTTGCGGCAGCACCATGCAATCACGGATCGCTTGGCAAAGCTCTCGCCGACCAATGCCAGGTGGCAGGGCGATCGCGCCTAAATTCGAAAAGCAGATTGCATGCATGCCCGCGGCGAAGTGAGCTTCTTCACGCGCGCCAAAACCAGCCGCTTCAATTGGGCCGAGTCAGTTCCGGGATTTTGTGGTTCGCGTGATTGCGGGTTCGAACGGTCCAGCGCGCGCAACTGGGACGGCCCGTCGTCGGCATGATTGCCGTTACGGGGTGGGCGCGCCGACGGTCGCGGCGCGCCTCGTTTTCAGTGACCAGTCGGCTTATCGGCAATAAACGATGTGACAGCCGATTCCGCCGGCGCGAACGCAGTGGCGCAGGGCGAATGCGTTGGCTCGGCTGAAAAAGATGCCGTAGCCCCAGGTCGAAACTCCGTTGGTGCCGCGAGCTAGACACTGGAACGCCGAGGCTGACGTCGGGACGATAGCCATCACCGTCAATCCAACCAAAGCGGCTGCGAGAAAGTGCTTCATGGTCGCTCCCCTGAGTGAAAATTTATGGCGCCTAATGACGGGCGGGTGGACTGTTTGTCAAGGGCGGCCGATCTGTCGGTTCCGCTCCGCCCGCAACACGCGTGGCGGCGCGCTAGCGGCCAAGTGGGCGGCCAAGTGCTTGCTTCTTCCTGATCGCGATGAGCTTCTTGACGAGTGCTTTGGGCAGCGGCTTGTCGACGGGAAACCGCAGCGCTCCCTTCGAAGTGGTATATTGCGAAATTGAATCCCCGAGCTGTTTCAAAACCGAACCGCTATGCGGCAGGTAGCTGAGATGATTTTTGAACGCCGCGAAACCGGCGATGACCTTACCGTCGACCCTGAAAGCGGGCAGGCGGTAGGAGATGCATTGCTCGGCGTCGGGTATGTTGTCGAGGATCGCGCGGCGAAGGGCTTCAAGCGTGCCGCGTTTCGGCTCGTCCAACGACGCCAGGTAGCGGTCAATTTCGCGTTTTGACATGGCGGGATCCTGGTACGGACGAGAGCAAGCGCATGCCGCGAATTCCATCCCTTTTTATTGGCGACCCCGGCAGGAGTGCCCCTGTCTTGTGTCGTCAAAGGGTTGCACTGGCAAACCCGCGTAAAGCCGCACGTTGACGCTAAAGGGCTTTCTCCCGCGGTGGCAAACCCGTGCTGCGTGGGCGGGCATGATCGCGCCCTTTCCAGTCGTAGTCCTGCTGCGCCAGCCGGCGAAGGCAATGATCGCAGACGCTTCCCCCAAATCGCAGGCGGCCGACCGCGCCTTTCACGAGCCCGAGATCGGCAGTACGCACCAACCTTAGCGCCCGTACGTGTGCGGCCGGTGGGGTGATGGCGGTGTCCTAGCCAAGCGATCGAACGCCAAGCTGCCGCGCGTCGTCGCCCTCGGCGACGGTCGCTAGCCTTCGATGTCGAGCCCGGCGTCCGCATCGTGTTTTGGCACGATGGTGACCGATGTCACGTCAGGATCGACCTCGCCCGGTCGTCAGAACAGGCTCGAAAGGACGGCTGATGGCAAAGCGCAATGCAAAAGGCCAATGGTTGCGGGGCGAAAGCGCCAATCCAGGCGGCCGGCCAAAAGGACGCCAAGAGTTCACCACCCTCGCGCGACAGTACGCGCCGGAGTGCCTAGAGCGCCTGATGTACTGGACGAGATCGAACCGGGAGGTGGCGTCGATCGGCGCGGCGCGCGCCGTTATTGAACGCGCCTGGGGCCGGCCGCCATCTTCGGAGGAAGCCGAAGTGATGATCCCCGGCGCGGCCGGCGAGCCCTCATCTACCATCCGTGTGGAATTCGTTAGGGCGTCGCACGCTGAGGACGACGAATGAGATGCCTCGCGCAAGGACACGATGTATTCGATCGCATCGCTGAGCGCACGCGCCGCAATGGCGCGCACGTCGAACCGAACTGTGAAGTTCGCCCCCCGCAATACAGCGATGACGCGCTTGCGCTCAATTTTTCTGATGTTCACGCCGATGATCGACGTTATGTTGCTGATTGGGGCAAATGGCTTGTTTGGGACGGTACGATTTGGCGCTTCGACAAAACGAAGGTCGCCTTTGACGATGCCCGCAAGATTTGCCGCGCGGCGTCCGCCAATTTGGACGCCCCGGACAGCAATCTGGCTAAGGCGTTGGCGTCGAGCAAGACCGTCGCCGCCGTCATTGCGATGGCGTCCTCTGATCGCAGACATGCAGCCACCGTCGAACAATGGGACCGCGACGAATGGCTGCTCAACACACCCGGCGGGGTGATTGATCTCCGCACCGGAAAGTTGCGGCCGCATCGCGCCACCGATTACATCACTAAGACGACCGCCGTCGCTTCGGACTGCAAATGTCCGATTCCGACTTGGCTGGCGTTCCTCGACCGTGTCACTGGCGGTGACCCTGAATTGATCGCTTACCTGCAACGCATGGCCGGCTATGCGCTCACCGGCTCGACGCAAGAGCACGCCCTGTTCTTCCATCACGGTGTTGGCGCCAACGGCAAGAGCACCTTCAACAACGTTCTGTCCGGCATCTTGGGCGACTACCATAGAACCGCGCCTATCGATACCTTCATCGCTACGCATAACGAGCAGCATCCGACCGATCTTGCCGGTCTGGGGGGTGCGCGCCTGGTGACTGCCGTGGAGACGGAAGAAGGCCGGCGCTGGGCGGAGAGCAAGATTAAGGCGCTGACCGGCGGCGATACGATCTCAGCGCGCTTCATGCGACAGGATTTTTTTGAATACCGGCCGCAGTTCAAGTTGATGATCGCCGGCAACCACAAACCTAGCCCGCGTAGCGTCGATGAAGCCATCCGGCGCCGTTTTCACCTCATTCCCTGGAACGTCATCATCCCCCCTAACGAGCGCGACAAGCAACTCGGCAAAAGGTTGCGCCGTGAATGGCCGGGGTCCTCGCCTGGATGGTCGAAGGCGGTGTGCAGTGGCAGCGGATAGGATTCGCGCCGCCGAAGGCAGTGACCAGCGCCACCGAGGCGTACATGGAAGCCGAGGATGCGCTCGTTACTTGGATCGACGAGAACTGCGTCCGCGACGCCAATGCCTGGGAACGGACAACGACGCTATACGCGGCGTGGAGCGCCTGGTGCCACAAGACCGGCGAATACGCCGGCAACATGAAGCGCTTTTCACAGACGCTGGAAATGCGCGGCGCAACCCACGGCGTGACCTATCAGCGCCACCACAAAAATGGGCGCGGTTTCAGGGGCTTACGGCTCGTGGGAGATGCCAACGCTTATTGCCATGCCGGGTCATGACACGTTTTCCACTTATCGACGTCATCGCGCGCGAACGGTCGATATGAGAATTCCCGTCACGTCCCGTCATGCCCAATACCGCGACCGCCCCCCTCCATGCGAAGCTCAGTCCGGTTGAGCCGAAGCCCATTGCCGATCCTTGGGAAGTCGGAGGTCAACCGCATTAAGGTCTACTTTGTCAGGCCAGACTACGACGAATCGGATGATGATGAGTGATCGCCGTGTGGGGCCCCGTCTGTCGCCGTGGAACGGCGCTGGTTCGTTTTAGCCGCGATGGCCTTCACATGCCCACCGGGCCGCAAACCCGTTCGGTAACCAGACACCGGCCGGCACTTACCTGCACGCGGGGGCTTCCGACGTATACCGCCGGGCGATACCCATTAGCGTCACCGTAACGCGCACGTGTTCACTTTTACGTCTTTCCGGGAAGGAAACCGGTCGGGCTTATCGTCGGACACCGGAGGTCTCATGCAGATCACGCGAGCGTCCTCCTCTGAGGTTAGGCCAGTATTCGAAGCATGGATCACCGCCCAACATAAAGCTGGAGTGCTGCTCGTAATTCTCGAGGGGATTACCCACGCGGGCAAAACAACACTGACCAAGCTGCCATTTAAATTGGGTTCGTCCTCTTACTCGATCAACATCGACTTAGACGACTTTCTGAGCCGACCGGTCCCCCAATCCACCCTCTATGTTGATGCCATTGATTGTCCGAGGTTGCACCGCGCCACACACGCTGCGATCGGATCGTCACCGCTTGTCGTAGTGCAAGGTGCGATCGCGTGGCCATTGGTTCGATCCGTAGCAGCCTCGCTCGGAAAGGAAAGTGTTCGGCGCGTTTACCTCAAACGGATGTGGAGTCTCAGGCCGGATTTTTGGGTAGATGAGGATTTCATCCTTGATCGGGAGTTGTGGCCTCCCACCGATTATCACCGCTCGATCTACCTGTACCATGCCGAACAGCAGCCGTGGCTCTCAGCGGACCTGATAATTGAGAGGGTCGAGGAGGCGGGCCCCGCCGTGCGGCCGTAGGGCCGCGCTGGTTCGTTAGCGTCGATGGCCTGCCATGACCCCCGGACCGCAAACTCTGTTCGGTAACCGAACGCCGGAGCCGCTCAATCGGGTTCGGCACGTCACGGCAAACACACAATCAGCAGGCCCGAGATTCCGTTCCGGTTACCTCTTAAAGGGATGACGTGGTGTCGCATCGTCGTTCGGTCGCAAACGAAAACCTCCCCGCCCGCACGGACTCGACGGAAACCCTGCGAGGATTATCTTTAGCATTATGCGGCTGTTTCGTTGGCGTTTACCCGTCACTCCCTTCGAGCTTTGCTTGCCCCGTCTCGCTAAGACGCCGCCGACGGGCCCGGACTGGATTCACGAGATCAAGCACGACGGCTTCCGGATTATCGCCCGCCGCCAAGGCGGCGACGTCCGGCTGGTTAGCCGCAACAGCAAGGACCTCACCTACCGGTTTCCGGCCGTGGTGCAGGCGGTGGCCACGCTATCTGTTAACTCGTGCATCATCGACGGCGAGGCCATCATCAGTGACCCGACGGGCTTGGCCGTCTTCAGCGCGATCCGCAACTATCGTAATGGCCCCCGGGCAACCCTCTGTGCGTTCGACCTGGTCGAGGTCGACGGCCAGGACCTGCGCTCACTGCCGATTGAGGTCCGAAAGGCCGAGCTCAAGAGGCTGGTCCACAACACGCACCCGGCGCTCGCCTTCAACCGGCACTTCGACGTTGAGGGCTCGATCGTGTTCCACCACGCATGCAAGCTCGGCTGCGAGGGCATCGTCTCGAAACGCCTTGGCTCGACATATCGGTCCGGCCGATCGAACGACTGGATCAAAACCAAAAATCCGGTATCGCCGGCTGTAAAGCGTGAGGCGGAAGAGGAGTGGCGGTGAACGAGGATTACAAAATCTATGTCGATGCCGGTCAACCCGCGACGCTGAATGATGGTGCCGGCATTTTGACTGATTGCGCCACTCTGCAAGAGGCTGTGCTGGCATGGCATCGGTTGGCGTCGGGGCAAAAGATTCGGGCGACCATCAAAGTGTTCCGCGGCCCGGTGTACGTGGCGCACGAAATTGAACGCCTGCACTACGGACCGAAGCCGGAGTGAACTCGCGCCGTTTACTTTTGCGCGCGGACTCTCGAAATGGAGGGGGATGTTGCTCTAACGCCGACTAACTCGATCAGCCGGGAACGGAAAAAACCCAACGGCGGCGCTGCTTCGATGCGAGCCAAAAAAATAGCCCCGCTGGAAACGGGGCCTTGGAAAGTTGAAGGGAAAACAGCTCTGCTGAGGAGCTTGCACAACGTTCCACATTGTAATTGCGATGGCAATGCACGTCGGCGCGGACGACGCCGAAACGATACAAAAGGCGAAGGTCTACATGCACCGGCTGATCGAAAGGACGAGACGCGTCCATGCGGCGATGGAGCAGATCGAGCGCCACCTCTCTACCGTCGAGCAACGCAATCAATTCGAGGCCAACGCCTTGTTTTTCGGGCTGCTGGATGATCTGGCCGAGCGGGCCGAACTGACCGCTCGCGATGTAGCCCTGTTCGTCGACGGGTCCTGATCGACGGCGGCCCTTTTGCTAGCACGGCCTCCGGTGGTGGTTCCCTTTCAACGCCGTGGCCAGCCCCAGCGCGCCCCCGCTCCGCGTTCCCGGCGCGACCGGGGCACCTTCCGAATGGAACTGGAATACAGAATCGGACGTTGACCGAATGAACGGGCACTTCTAGCCCCGCCCCTCAACCCCGGAAATGCTCGTTCGGAAGGCTTCGGCGCGCTGGCGTACGTGGCCTGACCGAGGCCTTTCTTTGCTGCGGCCAACGCCAGCAAGCATTGCCGGTCTCATCATCGATTGTGTGACAAAGGACTCAGACGGCGCTGAATCTGTGAAGCCCACCGTCTGATAACCGGATGGAGACAGCGCCATGAAAGTGATCCTGATGCTACTGTTCGTTGCCATCGTTATAACTTTAGCGGCTGCCAGCACGGAATTAGTGCAGTCAAAGCGGCCGAGACAGACGAATGGCTCTACGGTAACGAGTAGGGATGTACGCATAGCCACAAACGAGCCGGATAACTGACACTAAGCGAGTGGCTAAGCGCGCGGACTGGTCACGCCGTTTGCCGCGACCGCTGATAATCCCGACGGTGATGAAGGGGGTCACGCTCGCCGTCGCGCGGGCGCTGGTGAGTTATTTGCCGCCGACGCATGCACAGCGGCCGATTTGGCGCCACGTCGCCAGCGAGCTCGCCAAGGCCACCAACTGAGGCGGCTTATTCGTCGTCCATTCCGAGGACTTTGCCAGTCTTTGGATTGACCATATGCGTTTGGGTGCAGGCTAAGCACGTCAGCGACTGGTATGCGTCTTCGTTCTCGCTGGGATCGTCGGCGACCCAACCTTGCACCCGCTGGCCGGTGCTCGGGCAGCGGTAGAGGAAAGCAGCCATGTAGCAATCGCCATCGTTCGCATTTTGTTGCTTTGCGGATGATAAGCCCAAAGGAACCAGTGAGGATGGAAGGGGGCTAGTATCGGCGCGCGAGTGGGGTGACGTAGAGCTCCATCGTCTTCCACTGTTTATATTTTTCTGGTGGTAGCATGGCGAAGGGCTGACATCTTCCCAAAGCATCGACTGCGCTTTCCATCAACGCCTGCTGCTTCGCGGATGGGGCCGCCACGAGCAGGTGTGGCGGAGCCGCAAGCGTGCCATCCCGATTGAAGGAAATGCGAATCTTTATGTTGACCTTGTCTTTAAGGTCGACCCAGGCCGGCACCCTCGTACACATGCCGACGCGCCCCCGAAACTCCGCGGTCCAGTCGTAACCGGTCAGATCGGTGTCGACCGGCGGCGCGGAAACGCCGCCGCCGAGCGGCCCGCCTTTAGCCAGGTATTGTGCAACCTCTTCGGCTATGTCGGGCTGCTCTGGTCTCTGTTCCGTCGGCGGAAATGCAGTAAGTTGCCGCTCGGACGATTGGTCATGCTTTTGTGGCTCTGTTTCCTCGGAGCGCACCAGCTCGGCTCGCGTCGCTTCCGGTACCAGCGGGCGCGGCGCTGGAGCTCTCTTGGCCTCCTGCTGCTGGGCCGAACTCTGTTGCGATTGTTGCTCTTGCTGCGGGCGCGGTTGGGGCGGTGGCGCTTGGGTAATCGGGCCTTCGCCGTTTGCCGGGGAAGGGATCTCGGAACCAGACGAATGCCGGCGCGAGGGTGTGCCATCGAAACGAGGCATTTCGTCGGACGTCACGACCTCGACTACCATCGCTTCGGGCGGTGGTGTGTAAAACGCACTCGCTCCGACAAGGAACCAGCCTACGCTCACAGGCGCGAGATGGCCGAGGACGGAGACGACGAGCGCAGGGCGGATATATCGCTTCAATTCAATCATATGTGCAGCGGGGTCGGGAAATTGTCGCCGGCGCCAACGGTTCACGTTGTCTATAGGGGTCTCCCTTTTTGTTGCACGTCCAGGGCTTTTCACGGACGGTCGCTAATTAAGCGAGACCGTTGCGACCGGGACACACACACGCAGCCCAATATCGGCAAGCTGTGCCGGCGAACAACGCAACGCTGATCGACCGGGTCGACGTCGGGGGGCGGATTGACCGCCAGTGGCTAGCGCGCGCACGGGTCGCGCCCCCTGCCGCGGCCGATCGTCATCCTCGAGGTCATGACACTCACCACGCTCGAGGACGTACGGGTGCTGATGCGTCATTTGCCGGAGCATCACCGGCGCCGCCCGACTTGGCGTCACGTCGCCGGGCAGCTCGAGGAAGCCGCCAGTGGCGGCGACCAAAAGGGCATCGGAGTGGCACTTGTGCTGGTCCTCACACTCGAAGGGATCGAATGGCACCCGAAGTCAGACGGCACCGCTTTGGGCCGCCGTGGACCGTTGGAGAGACGCAAGCCTGCCTCGTCGTGAAGGATCGTCATGGGCAAAGGCTGGCTTACGTCTATTTCGAGGATGAGCCGGGCCCGAAGACCCGATCCTCAGTCTTGTCCGCCATTTCGCTCGACTCTGTCCCGGTAAAGGCGCAGCCTGAAAAAAACGAGGCTCGGCGAAATCGTTCGAACTTTCAACTAAGAGGATCGCAATGGCGAAGGCTCAAAAAAGCAATAAGGAAAATAAGAAACCGAAGGCGGACAAAACCCGGTCTAAGAATGTGTCGGCATACAAGGCGGCGCAAAGCCAGGGCAAGCCCGGCAGCCAGTTCGCAAAAAAGAACTAACAGAAAGCGCGGCGTGGTTGTTGGTAGTCAAGGGAACCAAAATATTCACTGACATAGCGCGCATCGCCGCCAACATCGCGAAGCTGCCGGGGTTGGTTGGCCAGCCCTGATTGCCCGTTGCATCGCGTCGCGAAAACACAAGGTAGACGGTTCTATGAGGGGCAAACGTCGTCGGAACAAGAACAAGCGCCGTCGTTACACGATATGGTTGAACAACAAAAACAAACGGCTATTACGCAAAGGGGTGAGTTACGGATTGCGACCGCATGTTGCCCCCTAGGCGCCGATCGCGTGAAATCAAAGCGCGCGACTGATTACTTAAAGAATGCGGGGCAGCACCGGCCGCCCCGCTCTTTTGATTTTCACGCCGGTTCCGCGCGCGGACGATTGGCCGTAGTTCTTTGAAGAGAGGTGTCCGGTCGGCTGCCCGCTAAGCGGCGACCTTGTTCTTAATTGCACCAATGATCGCCGTGAGAATCGCCCCGCCAGCGCCACCGGCGATAACCTGTGAAACAATGCCGCTAACGCTTAGGTTGCCGGATTGCGCTGCGGCCACGACCGACGGCAGCGCGAGCGTGACGATCTGGCCAAGTACACCGCCTCCGACCAAACCGGAGATGATGTTGCCGACCATGCCGAGATCAAATGTCGGCGATGCTTTGCCGGCGCCCACTCCACCGAGCGCGCCCGTAATAAGGCTTATTATAAGCTGTTCCATATTGCCCTCCCTATGACTTGCGACCAACCAATACAGTATCGTTGATTTTTTGGGTAGGGCCGGTTATTAGGCGCCGCTCGAAAACGCGAGGCGAGCGCCGGCCGGCGACGCTAACGTTAATCTCCAAGCGCGATGGAAAAGCGGGTCGGCGTGTGCTGTCTAACCTTGAGGCAGCGCAACGCGTTCCTGATCCTCCTCGCTGTCTCATCTTTGGACCCCAAGCGTGACAGCCCATCGCGCTTGGGGCTCTTTTGTTGTGTGAGCCGAGCAAGCGATGCCTGCCGTGACTTCAACTATAAAATTCATACGAGGAGCACTTCATCGTCGTATGGGTCGATCGTGCCGACAACCGCGGCTCCGCAGCGGAAACACTGAAAGCAGTGGTATTCAAATCCGAGACTCATCGATGTGACCAGGGTCGCGTGTGATTAAGCTACCGCAGAAAGGACACCCAACAATTATTTGGTCTGGCTGCACGCTTGGTGATTACGCCGCGACTGGAGAAAAATTCCTGGCCAACGTCGGGCCCATAAACCGACCGGCGAGGGGCTTGGACTTGCCGGGGCCGGGGATCCGTACACGACGGGAATCGAGCGTCAAACTCCTCGTGTAGAACGTGGGGGGGGGCGCCCAAGTTTGGGGCCTGACGCACTCCTAAATCTTCCGAGGCGAATCGGCTGTTGTCGACGTTGCATCGCGGCGAAGCATTCGATTTTTGAACAAACTCATCCCTCTGCCATCGACTCAGATAAACTTAAGCTGGCGGGAGGAAAATCATGGCAACACCGAAACGCGAAAAACACAAAGAGTACGCGCGTTATGCGGCGCATTGTTTGAACGTTCTGACAATCATAAAAGACGACGAAACCCGCACCATTCAGCGAGAAATGGCAGCCGAATGGACGAGGCTGGCCGAGGCGGCCGCGCCGCGCCGTTCAAGACGCGGACAAATGCAAATGCAGTGAACGCGAGGCTGCACCCGGCCGCCCCGCGCGTGAACGAGATTCGACGAGGACAGTGACTTCAGTAAATGCGAACGTGGTTCGCGATGAAATAGACCTTAAATTTATTGTCATTCCGCAATGTTAGAAGCAGGACGTAACGTGCAGAGCCTCCGCTTGTGTCGAGGTAATGAGCGCGTTGCACTTCGACAACCGGCAACGATGGGGTGTCCGGACTGAAAGTGGGTGCGATTGATACGTCGAAGTATTCGGTTCCTTCGTGATCTCCTCCCCACCAGAAGGTGAACTCCTGGGTCGCACCCGCATCAATCTGGTAGTCCGCGGCTTTATACTCGACTGTAGCCATAGTAGACCCCTTTCGTTGCTTTGACAGCGCGCCACATGATGTCGACACCCGTCCGTGTCGGGAATCCCCAACACGTTGCCGATCACTTTGCCGCTTCATCGGGCAAAATAAACAAAAATCTGTGTGACATTTGTCACAACGAATTTATCCACGCTGATCTACTGATGGTGGGCTGGGTTTCGCAATAGGGGCCGATTAGCTCGAGAGAGGCACCCCAATGATAAAGATTGCAATCATCGCGGCGCTGCTTGGTTTCGGTGTTGTGGGATTAGGCGCGGCATTTCCGCAGTGGATCGGCCATCAACCGTGTAGCGAAACAAGTTGCGTGATTGGTCCATAAAGACAGCGCGGAGCCAGCATCGCAGCGGGCCCCGCGCTTTTTGGGTTCTAATTGATCCCGCGCTGCATGATTGCGATTGTCGCTTCTACCTTTGCGACCGTCCGCATTAGCTGTGCATGACGCTCACGCAATTGAGCAACGGCCATGGTTGCCGGTAAAAGCCTGCGGCCTCACACCCGTCGAGACCCGGCGCATCGCAGCCAACATCGCCAAGCTGGCGTCGGTAAGAGTCGGTTAACCATAGCGGCGTAACGCTGGCTCGTCTTGCTAAAGGTGACGGGCCATGAAGGCGCTGGGTTGTGCAGCACTGATGTTGCTTGCGACCGCAGGCTCCAATAATCCCGCAATGGCGGGAGGATTTTACGTCGGCATCAACGGCGGTGGCGGATTGGGGCCGACGAGCCAGACACTTACTGTCGATCCTCTCATTACGGCGCTGGGTGTATCAACCACGGGGACCTACGAGGTCCGCGGTGCGCTGCTTGGTGCAACGCTCGGATACAACTACCAGACAGGCCCCTGGGTCTTAGGTATCGAAGGCGATATCGATTGGTCAAATATTGGAGGGCAAGTCACAGGCCCGGTAATGGGAATTCCGGCGACTTTCGAGACGCAGCTGTCCTGGCTGAACACGTTTCGAGGCCGGGCAGGTTACGCCTTTGGTCCGATTTTCCCTTACCTGACCGGCGGGGGAGCCTTCGGGGGAATACGGGCGACCGACGCAATTACAATACCCGGATCGGGAAATGTGCTTGGCGGTCTCAGTGACGTGCGACTCGGATGGACCGCGGGCGCCGGGTTCGAATATGGACCGCTGAATCAGAATTGGAGCGTCAAGCTCGAATATCTCTACGTAGACCTAGGCTCCGACATCCTTGTGCTTGACGACGTAAAGTTCAGCGCGCACCTCCTTCGAGGCGGCGTCAATTGGCATTTCTAAATGAGGCGTTGGCCTCCAAATTGTGAGCCCTAGGGGTGAAGAATTTCCAAGAGGGCCATCGCGCTGGCGGCAACTTCACGCGCCTGTTCTTCTGTTAGTGGTTTAGTGCCGTCGGCGCCCGCCACGGCCCATCCGCGAAGATCAAGCTGAACAATTGCGAGTTCGGGAATTCCTGGCTTTCCGGGCAAGGGAACGCTATCGCCGTTCGCCATGTGCCGGCCCTGATTTGTTGCGGGAGGGCCGCCGTTCCCGCTGGAAAATGAAACAATGGCCTAAGTTATGGCGGTGTTGATTCGGTCTACTGGGCAAACTAACCAACGAGGAATACGATTAGGAAATCTGCTCAACGACATTAAGACCGATCCGCGCCACTCATTGTCCCGATACTGGCCCTCTCCCGATCGGCCTTGTGCCAAATAGAAGCGCTGATAATCACGCCGGTGAATGCCGCGAGAAAAGCCGCCTGCACAGCAAGAAGTCCGATCATTGAAGAAATCACGAGATTCCTCCGACTTTTGCCCCTTTTCAACAACGCCCGAACGTCAGGCCGGTTCCAGAAAACAAAAACTGACGTCGTCTAGCACGAAACATTCGGCACGATGAACAAATACTCGGCCCGGCAACCGATTGTTTTCGTGTGTCTTCATATGGAGGGCGGCCGAAGCAACCTCCCAATTCTTCATTCTGACTGTAATGGTGCTTCAGCACGAGGCGATGGCGTCGTTCGGGATAAGTCCGCGACATAGTGCGCTAGGCGAAGAGCAGCGCGTCTACATGCGCGTGAGCGCTTTTTGTCGCCGGGACCGTTGCTGTTTCTTTTGATGGTTCGAAGCCGCCCCATTCTGATTTTGGTGGTTCCAGGCTAGGCGCCAACGGTGCCGGTAGCCGGTCGTAGCGTTTCGCTAATTCGGGTCGTAGCATTTCGCTATTTGTGCGCTTGCTGACGCGGAACCTGAATTAGCCTCTTCGGTTACTAGATGTACTGGGGGTGACGTCAGAACGGAGCGCGGCCTCATGATGCTAGAATCCCTAGGGTTTGCATGCGGTATCTTCCTGGTCGCCTGTCTTCTTCTTTGCGGCCTTTACCTTTTGTGCCGCCATACGCGGCCGTCGGTTGATAACAAACAAGCCAAAAAGATGATGACGGCGAACTTGCAGTGATTAGGCTGAGGCATTTATTTGCCCCGCCGCCGCGCGATAGTTCAGGACATCATCTTGGTCAGGTTTAAGCGCACCCTTCGAGAATCATCTGCGGGCAGCCCGGGCCGCTAGCGCATGCAACATTCGTTTGATTCGTCAGAATAGACATCACGACTTCGGGGCCGGTGGCAACGTCTAGAAAACCGTCCGGCCCGTGATCCCGACCACACGATGGGGTAAGGCTTGATGATGCAGGCGTGCGGTGGGGTGTTACATCCCAATCAGGACGAAGCCAACGCGCAATCTTTTGATCGTTACGAGCGCCGTTATGGTCAGTCTGGCGTGTTCAATCTCTGCTGAAGCCAGCTTCGGCTCTAGCCGGATCACCCTGTCTGATACCACGCAGCAGCACTCGCCAAATACCGAAAAACAGCCGGCAGCCGACGCCATCAAGATCCAAATTGCCCACGACCGTCGGCGGTAAAGGTCGCTAACGACGCGCGCGGTTGCGCGGGCATTTGTGGATATTTGCTGACCCAGAAACATTACCCTCTTTCACGGTAGCAACCGTCGGAGATGACGCACATGAAAATGGTTCTGGTTCTACAGTTCCTCGCCGTGGTTATTGCTTTCGCCGCTGCCGCCGGTCCCGAAGTCGCGTTGTCATTGCCGTCGGATCAGACGATTGTGGCCTGCACCAACGGCTCGGGCTGCCCGTAGGTGCTACAACGAGCCGCGGTCCCCTGTGATTTTTCACAGTTGTCGGTTCGCGAGAACCGGCAGGAGACTACACCGATCCGCTGGCAACCGTGTCGCCCATGTTGGCGGATTCGGGGGCGGGGTTCTCTGGTGTGCCCCGTCCCCGTCATTCACGTTGTTTGTTAGGGACGACGCTTAAGGTTTATTAGCTTTCGGACTCGTCGGGCTGCTCGCAACTTGTATTGCTGCGGCGCGATCTGAGCGACGCCCCCGACCCACCCCGCCGAGCTCGGTTCGCAAAACGGGACCGCTAGAACGAGGTCACGCTCCTTCGGCGGTCCCGACCATTTGTTCGGTCGTCCAGCGCGCCATTGTTGGATCCTCGATTGATGTGCCGCAAATTGATACTGCCCGCCGTAGCAGCCGCGCAAAGCCCGACGTTGCATGAATGCGATGAGGCGAATAGCGTGTTGCCGATCTAAAACTCATTTGCTCCCGGATGGTGATCATGTTGCAAGTCATTTACGTCCTGATGGTCCTCGCGCCAACAACTCAAACGCCGTCGAGTTGGCACCCGTTTATCGCGTCAGCCTCCAAAGAAGATTGCGAAAGCGAAGCCAAAATGAATCTTGAAAAATGGGACGGTAAATCGCCCGAAGGTTGGAAGTGCGTACGGTACAAGCTCGCCGCCCGCTAGCGTGATCGGCCGCTGGAACACCGCGCCATCGCCGGGATCGTAAATTCTTTCGTTCAGTACGAGCCAGGCGTGCCCCATGGGTTGACCACGTAGCATCGGCCTATGCAGTTGCCGGAATTTCATTGTGGCGATGCAGACCCGTCCTAACCGTTCATTAACCACGTCTGGTGCATGATGCGGGCGTCTTGATCCGTTCGCTGCGCGTCAAGACAGGCTTCTGACCGTTGCAAAATCGAGCCCTCGGCGTGCTATCACCCGCCGGGGGCTCTTTCGTTTCAGCAGCCGAAGCCGGTCCTTATTGAAGATTAAGCTGCGGCGGCCGTCTCATCGCGCTGACTAGCCACAATATCGGTCATCGGCGGCGTTGGCAGGCCTGCCAACGATCCGCTGTGCCTCTGCGACGTGGCGCTTGGCACGGCTGAGGTCGTCATCGTCGGCGGCCATGCCGATATAATCGGCCGGTAATGCCAAAGTTCGGAATTAAGGTGCGCTCGCGTATTCTAGGCTGTGCATAACTCGGCCGGGAGCCGCATGAAGCCACCACTTAGTCGATGTCTCGATCGCGCCGCTTAATGGCAATGTAGGAGGGCCTTTGCTTCGTCGATGACGGCAGTTCCAGAGTTTCGGGCATCACAAACAGATAGAGTGCCAGGCCAACGGTGGCGACACCGGCCAGCGTAAGGAACGCCGCGCTGTATCCGGCATGGACGACGACGATTCCGGCCAGCGTGGTGGACAACGCCGCGCCAATGCCCTGCGCGGTGATGATGGCGCCTTGCGCGACGTTGAAGCGGCCGGTGCCACGCATCAGATCGGCGACGATGACGGGAAAGATCGCACCGTAGATGCCGGCGCCCACGCCATCCAGCAATTGCACGCCCACGAGCCAATAGGGGTTCTCGGACAAAGGATAGAGACAACCGCGAATCGCCAGCACCATGAGCGCGACCAGGAACAGCGGCTTGCGTCCCCAGACATCGGCCTTCGCGCCGACCAGCATCGCCATCGGCACCATGACGATCTGTGCCGCGACGATGCAGGCCGACATCAGACTTGTTCCGAGGTTCTTGTCTTGAAGGGCGAGCTTTTGGCCGACCAGCGGCAGCATCGCTGCGTTGGCGAAGTGAAACAGGATCGCGCAACCAGCGAAGATGACGAGCGGGCGGCAGGTGAAAAGCACGCTGAGGCCGGAAGGCTGGTCGCCCCCCATCGTTTGGCGATCGTCCGACGGGGCATCATGGAGGCCGCGAGCCAGATCATGGTCGATGGCGCTCGCGGGGATGGCGAGCACGCTGACGATGCTTGCTATCGCCATCGATGCCAGCAGGTAGAACACGACCTTCGGTCCCCAGGCATAAGCGAGAGAACCGGCCGTGGCGGCCGCGAAAGCGTTGCCCGCATGATTGAAGCTCTCGTTGCGGCCGATCCGCTTTGTGAAGGCGCCGTGTCCGACGATGCCAAGTGTGACCGCAGCGAGCGCTGGACCGAACACAACGCTTGCGGCGTGCGCGGTCGCCTGGGAAACGGCGACCGGCCAGAACGATGATAGCCAGGGAACGAGCAAAGACGCCGCGGTCACCAGGATGGCGGCGGCGACCATGACTGCGCGTTTTGCCCTGGTTGCATCCACCAGCGCGCCCGCGGGCGTTTGGGCGAGGAGACCCGCGACCGTGGCGATCGACATTACAACGCCGATGCTGGCGGCGTCCCAGTCTCGTTCGGTGAGTAGATAAACCGCGAGATACGGTCCCAGTGCGTCGCGCACGTCAGCCAGAAAGAAATTGGTGGCGTCGAGCGCGGGGCCGGCACGTGCCAATATCCGTTTCCCTTGAGCGCCAGGCGTTACCACCTATTCAATCCGCTGAAGGTTGTCCCGCCGTTGACGGGACCCAGTCTTCGAACGCCATCGGCTGGAATTGGTTCCCAAACGCCGCACCACGCGCCGATCGCGTGCGCGGTGCCGGTGATCGGTTGGGCATGACCGCGAGCCTTGACGACCGAAGGACTGTCACCGCACAGACGTTCGCACTTCCCTAAAAAGGCTTATCTGCAATTCGTGATGCGGGTCACTGCGCGGCCTGACCTGCGTCGCTATGTTGTTGCGATGGATGTGAAGGATACTTACGCTCCAATATGCCACGGCTGTGGAATCTCGATGCGCCTCGCAAGTGTCGAGCCCGCTGGCCGTGTGTATCCAGAGCTCAGGACTTATTCGTGCGCTTCGTGTGCCGTTTCGGTCAGTGTGTCCGAGGAGTCTCTCCGAAAAGCTCGCGCGACGTCCTGAGCCCAAGCTCGCTTGGCGGCCCCCGTCATTGGCCCTGACGTGGCCGGCGTCGACTACCTCAGGCCGGCCGGCAACGACCTCTTGCTCCAGATGTGGCCGGTGTCGAAGCGAGCAGGTGGACCTCGCCTAAGGCGCCCAGGGCACGAGCACGGCAACAAACGCCACCAATGCAACGATGATGTCAGTCATTGATTGTCGCTCTATCGCGGCCCTGCCTTGCGAAGATGGCATGCAGATGGCGCGGCGATGACGGCGCACCGATAGCAACCCGCACGATCGAGCGGGATCAGGCGGACGACTGAACCTCGTCCCGACTCGCGCTTCATGATGGCCGATGTGACGACGTGGCCAAGCCTGACACAGCGTGGCACACCGGTCACACTGAAGGACTGTTTGTTCTCAGCGAAACCAACGCAGTGTGATCTGCGTCAAATCCGGTCTAAGGAAAAGGCGGCAAGGTGGGGCCTCGGCGGCAAAAACGCCGAGGCCCCGTGACCGGAGCGGCCTTTCGGCTTGGGAGCTTGGGGCGTTGCCCCGGCCATAACCGTAAGCAAACGGCCGCGCCATATGCGCGGCCGTTTCTCCCAAAGTGAGCCGGATTTTTAACCCACCCGTTATGCAAAATATTTGCGACAATCGTGGCGACGATTGGGCGAGGGAAAGCGGCAATGCCTGACAAAGCGGCTGAGCGTGACGTGCGCGAGGCCTTTGCCGCGCTGGTGCGCCAGCATGGCATGAACATCACCAGCGTCGTGATGCTGAATTGGGCCGTTGTCGGCTTGCAGCGTACGATCGGAGATACAGAAGCAGCGGCATCATTGCGGCTGATCGCGGACATGATCGAACAAGGTCGCTACAGGCGGCAGACCCATTAAAAGGTATCGGTTACACCCTTCGGCGCGTGGCCGATGAAATACGACGCGGCACCCCTTGCATATTTTCACAGGTCTGATGCCGGAATTGCGTTGGCTCGAACTCCGACCAAGTATTAGTGTCCTCGCGCGACGAAGCCCCCGAAAACACCGGATGCGAAGGATTCCAATTTGAGTCAGGCCGTCATCGATCGGTCCAAGCCCACCACCGCAGTGTTTGCCGTTCTGGGCGCGATCACTTTCTGTCATCTGCTGAACGACGTAATGCAGGCGCTCCTTCCGGCGCTCTATCCGATGCTGAAGAGCGGGTTCCTCCTGAGCTTCGGGCAAATCGGTCTTTTGTCGCTCGTCTTCAATGTTACGGCGTCTCTGCTGCAGCCCCTCGTCGGGCTCTATACCGATCGCAGGCCGCAGCCGTACTCGCTACCTCTCAGCATGGCTTGCACGTTGCTTGGCATAGTCGCACTGGCATTCGCGCCCAGCTTCTCCACATTGCTCGGTGGTGCGGCGTTGCTGGGCGTCGGCAATGCTATCTTCCATCCGGAATCGTCGCGCCTCGCCCGGCTGGCCTCAGGCGGTGCTCACGGGCTTGCACAGTCACTCTTCCAGGTCGGCGGCAACGTGGGTCACGCGCTCGGCCCGCTGTTGGCAGCGTTTGTCATTCTCCCGCGCGGACAGAGCAGTCTTGCTTGGTTCGCCTTGGTGGCGCTTGTCGGCATCGGCATCCTGAGTTTGCTTGGCCGGTGGTACAAAAGTGCTGGCCACGCGCACCCAAAGAAGGCGGGATCGTCCGTCCGGCATTCGACACTACCGAAGTCGCAGGTGCGGCTGGCGCTCGCCGTTCTGGTTGCCCTGATCTTCTCGAAATTTTTCTATCTGGCGAGCATCACCAGCTACTACATCTTCTTTCTGATGCAGCGTTTTGATCTGCCAACGCAGACGGCGCAAATCTATCTGTTCGTTTTCCTTGCCGCGGCGGCGGCCGGGACGTTCATCGGCGGCCCCGTCGGGGATCGGTTCGGCCGCAAGACGGTCATCTGGGCCTCGATCCTCGGCGTGCTCCCGTTCACGCTGGTGCTGCCGTACGTCGGTCTGACGGCAACAATTGTCCTCAGCGTTGTCATCGGCCTGGTGATCTCGTCGGCATTCTCGGCGATCCTGGTTTACGCCCAGGAACTGATGCCAGGTCGGATCGGCATGGTTTCGGGCCTGTTCTTTGGCCTCGCTTTCGGCATAGGAGGCGTTGGCGCCGCCGTCCTGGGCGAGATTGCAGACTGGACCAGCATCGAGTTCGTCTACCACATATGCTCCTATCTACCTCTGATCGGCCTGCTCACTGTCTTTCTTCCGAACGTGGAAGAACGGTCAGCCAAGCCGGCGTGAATTCAGATTTTGACATTACGTGTTTCTTCCGAATTAGACTGCGACCGTTCATCTATTATGGGCCAGTGCGACGCGTGCGCACCGCCGTCATCACCACAAACAAAAAGGCGCCCCCGGTATGGGGACGCCTAAGTTGGAACAATGCACCCTTAAAGGGTCTATCCCGAATCAGCTGCTGTCAACGCGAGCATCGCAGCCGGCCCAGCACAAATGAAAAGCCCCGCCGTTTGCAGAGCGGGGCTGTGCACGTCTGTTTCAAACCTACGGAATTCGATCAGCGCTGAACTTTGAGGTTTTCCGCCGCCGTTTTTCCCTTGTTCGAAACTTCCTCGTATTCGAGGACTTGCCCCTCGTTGAGGCTGCTAAGCCCCGCTCTCTCGACCGCGGAGATGTGGACGAACACATCTTTGCCGCTGCCACCCTGCGGCTGAATGAACCCATAGCCCTTCTGCGAATTGAACCACTTCACCGTACCTTTAGGCATAACCTGCTCCAGCTGAGATCGATCGTTTACGCTCGTATATTAGCACGCTAGTAGGGGAGTGGCGTCGCCAAGTCCGCCCATGCTCCAGTAAACGGATGTCCGGCGATTGCTTAGAGATCCCCATCATCATGTGGAGAACCTTTCAGAAATGGCCACTAGACAATCATGAGTGACCGCCAGATCAATCGGAGGACTCGTGCGCGCTCGAAACAGTGGTCGCCGAGACCCAACCGCACCGAGCCCCAGAACCATCAAAACGCCCCAAGAAATTACGACCGATACTTGGCACTTGCCCGGTGTTGGCTTTTACGGTCGCCGGACCTGCTCAAGCGCGGCCAGGGTTTTCGTGACTGCGCCGGGCGCGGCAACAACAATATGGATGTTACTGGTCTGAAGGAGTCCGCCGCGGTCAGACTTGTTCGACTCTCCTTTTCGTAGGCGCTTGAGCGTCGTTTCCTTGTTACCGAAGGCTTCCAGGAAGGTGAACGGAAACTCCGAAGCGTCGAACGCCTGTTCGGCAAGAGCCGAGATGGCTTCTTCGATTTCGACGGCGTTCAAATTCTTATTTACTGTCAGCTCGATTGGTCGTGGGCATTCGTTCTGACCTGCACCCGGTTCCGAAGACACCGAGTTAGGTGTTTTAGTGTCAGTGCTTCGCGCCTTCAGCAGATCGCCGAGTTCCTGCGGGTACCGGTGTCATTTTTCTTTGAGAGGCCGCCTGAGATCGACACCAATTTCTCGGGGATCGATCCGTTTCTCGATCCCAGCCTGATGGGGGACCTTTTGGCACTCGCGCGAGCTTTCAACGCCATCACCGATCTCCGTATGCGGAAAGCAATCACCGTTCTGGTCGAGGTATCTGCATCAACAGTCAAAAATCGACGCACTCCCAAATCTCGATAGGCAACGTGGAACGGTTACAGCGCGCGCCCATTGCCGCCCCTTGCCGGCTTCGCCTGAGATTGCTGCAAGAGCGGCTTGAATCCCGCTCAATCGAACGGTGTCTTTACGGCGTTCGTTTTGATCTTCAAATTGTTGGCGCGCTTGATGGCCTTCTGTCGATAAGCAGACGCTTTGTCCAAAAGGTAAAACTTAACATCGGCATCGGGTACAACGCCGGATATCCACTCATACGTTTCAGCTTTTTCCAGGTATTCGTTGAGTACTTTCATTTGTTGTGCTTCCCCACGGCCGTCGTTGAGAGCGACGTGCCTTAGATGCATACAAACAAAAATTGCCTGCTACTTAGTAAGTGATTCGCAGAGACGCATTATACAATCTTCTCGCCTACTCGCAGATCTGGTACCGGAAACGGCAGAAACCCAACGTCGGCGCCGCCCCAGCCCGGATGCTGCAACGTCGCGCCCTTGTGACCGCACGCGGTGCAGCGCGCTCGCTGCCGCAGCACGTCGCTCGACGCGTCGGCGCCCCAGCGGATGACCGGGATGGCGAGCGCGAGCGGCGCGTGGTGCTGACACTTCTCGCAATACACCCACACCCACTTGGTCCCCCGGTGCGGTCGCCGAGCGTCGGTCGCGGTCCGGGATGGCGTTTCATGCTGGCCAAGATGGCGACGTGGCCGGCCGCCGATCAAGCCGCTATATCTCGTGCATGTGCGGGCGCTTCACCACCAAGATGACATGGGCCGAGATCGTCGCCCTCTACCGGCTGACGATAAAGGCGCCGGCCGCCGCGCCATCCTGGCCGGGGTAATATCCGTACCTGCACTCGCGTTGCCGGCCGTTGCCGTGGCGGTGCCTGCGGCCGCCCCGCCGGCGATCACCTCCAGCCCAGCGAGCGTTGCTGCGAGCGATCCTGATCCAATCTTTGCTGCGTTGGCCAAACATCGTCGGCTTAAACGCGAATGGTATAGCCTTTCGGCGGAACTAGAGGAGGCCGAAGGCACAATCGGACGCAAGCCGTCCGAGCTTATAACTTGGCGAAATTACACGATCTGCGATGGAGAACTCAAAGATGCGCGCGATCGATTTCTAGGAGAGGGCGCCAACGCCGAGCAGATCGAGATCGAATATCGAAAGGCAAAAGCGGATCTGCGAGCAAACAAGCGGGCTCTCCGGGAATGGTACAAGCGGCATGGGCTGGCTGATTTGAAAGCGAAGTTTGAGGACACCTTGGCGGCGTCAAACGTAGCTCGATGGGAGCTTACCAAAACACGACCGACAACGGTAGCCGGCTGCGGTGCGCTTGTCGCGTGCGTGCGCAGCGACATGAAGATCGGGCATCACCCGTGGCAAGAGAGGGCTCTCGAAAACGCGGTCCGAGCGCTTCTCGATTTGCCTAATGGTGCGCTTCCCTTTGCACCGGAATCGAAGGACCTTGATTTAGCCAACGCCGTTTTTGCCACGCAAAACGCCAACTCCCGGATCGATCGGTTGCAAGAGCGACACGGCGACGACGCGGATGGTCGTGACGACTATCAGAAATGCGAAGACGAGCGCGATCAAGCGCTCGACACGCTTGCAAGCGTGCGGGCTCGTACATCGAACGGTCTAGTTGCGAAAGCCGAGGCACTTACGACCGAGAAATCTTAGCGACGATTTTGTCCGCCATGGCGAGATCGCTACCTCGCTGGCAAAGGATATCCTTCGGTACTTCGACGCCCAGATTGCGTGACACTATGACAACGCGCGAGGCGGGCCGGCGCTCGCCTCGTATTTCTTCCGAACTTATAAGCTGGCTCTAATTGACGGTTTGGCGATGATGCTGGCTGCTATCGGCCGTTTCAGGCCGTGTCGGTGGACCAGACAGTAAGGCGCATCTCGTGGAGACATGCCGGGCAATGGTACACCCTGATGAGCGCGTCGTTTCTATCCGGAAGCGGGTCGGTGCTCGCGATTTGCATTTCTCTCCCGCAGCGACACTCGGGCAATTCAACGCAACCGGGGACCAACAAACGCTCAAACGCAGACATGCCGCAATCATCATCCTACGGGGAACCTGAGTCTGTCCGATATTGGTGCGGTGCACAAGCCCCGGCTCGACCTCGGATGCGGCTTCGGTAAATCTGGCGAATATTGTTTGGATTTTGGCGACCGCGGCAACCAAGCGATAACTGCCGCCGTGCTATCAACAGAAAATGTGGGCGGGACCGCACTACGGAGCGTGACCTTCGTCAGCGCGGTCCCGTGTTTGCAAACCGAACGGCGGGTGATATTCCGCTCGGCGTGCAGCACGCTCTACGTAGCACTGCGTCGCGATCATGCGAGCCTCAGTGCAAATAAACCTTAAGCGCTGTCCCCAACAGACAAGGTGAATTGACAACTCGAAGCGCCGGGCCTGGTGACACCTATATCGTGATGAGGTTGGCCCTCGTTTGGCCGACCTGGCAACCGTGCTTTGACCGGCGGATGTACCCGGCAGACACGGCTGCCTCCTTCCTCGAAGCCGGCGAGGCCGGCGCTCGCCTCGCGTTCACTGTATTTGCTAGCCGCGAGCGGTATACGCTGACCGCTATTTCGACACCTATTTGCCGGGCGGATACGAATTGTTCCCGCGTAAAGTCTGAAGCGACAACTTTTGGGGTCCATCAAGTATCGGATAATTAACATCCCCTTTACCCCGGCACACCAAAGTTGACTTGGCTGGCGGGCAGCGAATGGGGAAGCCAATGGATGTCGCAAAATCAAAGTCGTCGAACGTTGCAATAGAGATGGTTGAGGGAGGCATTCGCGAACTCGTGCGCGGCAACAGGCCGTCCGATGCGGTTGTTTCCTCGGCCGAGGATTCCCTGGCTGCGGGAGCGACGTCTATCGCGGATATCGAACAGCTTATGGAGGAACTGCGGATCGCTCGCGACTACCTGCAGTCCGAAGGAGAGCGAATGCGCCAGGCGAACGCCCGCTATGCCCATTTGGCACAGACCGCCTCGGCCTCAGTCAAGACCATCGCCGAGAGCATGGGCAAATGGCGCAAGCTGGAGGCGAGCGGCCTGGCCCGTGCAGCACTGCCACGAGCACCGAATCTTGCTCCTATCCACGATGGC
The DNA here is from genome assembly GCA_963850245.1 of uncultured Alphaproteobacteria bacterium. Taxonomy (GTDB): domain Bacteria; phylum Pseudomonadota; class Alphaproteobacteria; order Rhizobiales; family Xanthobacteraceae; genus BOG-931. Next base: position 550,769 of record CAWKLA010000017.1, read on the forward strand.
GAACTCCAGCAGGAGCTGAACGACCAGTAGCGTACCGCGTCGCGCGTCGGCGAGCGTGACCACCTCACATCACCGTCGGGATAGTCAGCGGCCGGGGCAGGCGACGAGACCAGTCCGTGTGCTTAGCCACTCGCGGTCCTAACCAAGCAGCCGGCCGTTGGGTTGTTACCGCCGTACGCCTTCGACTGCAAAGGATCGGAATATCGCATACTTCTCGCCGATTTTTCGGATCTCATCGTAATCGGCCCCGGTACGCCACGCTCCTAATTGTTCGAGGCTGTCCCAAACCTGAATGACAACTCGCTTAGGAGGATGCCCTTCCAGCTGAATAACGTCAAAACTCGCGGCAAGAATTTTGCCGCCTGCTTTCTCAATACTCGCTTGAGCCCGCGGAGCATATTTGTTGGCATAACCGCTCAGGTCGCTGACGGCAATTTCAGTCACGATATAAACTGGAGGCTTAGCCTCGGCATGCAGGACCTGCACTGCGGTGACGCCGAGCCCGATGCCGACCACCACTGCCAATGCTATCGCAAGCTGTGTTCGCATATTGTCGCTCCCAAGTGTCATCTTGGTGGTGAAGCGCCCGCACACGGCCACGCCTTCGGTAAGAGTTATGCACAGCTGCAGGGCGTATCTAATGCGTTGACGTTCTTTGTAAACTAGAACTCTCACAATGCGCGGTGAAGTTGACGATCTCACCAAAGCGAGGCGTTACGTAAAAGACGCGCAACTGATTGTATGGGAACAGAAGGGTCGCATAATGCGCCTTAGAGCGGCCGGCGTTGACACGGTCGATGCGGAGAGAACTCTGCGGCTTCTCGAGGCCAATCTGCAGACCTTCCGGGAACACCAACGGACCCTGGAGTTCCAACGTCAACGGCTACCCTTCGGCCGCGTTTGATCGGGGCAGAGTACACGTCGACCACCGCGTGCGCACTTTTCCCGGGCTGCCTACAAGCCCTAGCGGCTGGACACTACGCAGCTGCCGGCGTCGAATACGGGCTTATGAAACGCTATCCCGGACCACGGCCGACGCTGGGCGACCTGCACCGCGCGACCAAGTGGCTGTGGCTGTATTGCGCGAAGTGCCAGCACCACGCGCCGCTCGCGCTCGCGGTGCCAGTTATCCGCTGGGGCGCCGGCGCGTCCAGCGATGTGTTGCGGCAGCGGGCGCGTTGCAAAAGATTTCGTTCACCAATTTGCGGTACTTCTGACCCATAAGTCGTGCTTGTTTGGGTAGCGTTTTGGAGAGTTTCGATGGTGGAGTGGTGCGGGTTAACTAACGGCGGTCGACTGATCGGCCTTTTGGTGGTCCTGCTCTCCCTCTTCATCGCTTTCGCCCGGCCGGCGAGCGCACAGGATTGTCTCGCACTCCCCGTCGTCGAGGGCCAGCATCTTCCGTATACAACAAGGGGCGAACCTATTCCTCCTGTTACCCTCGACCAAGCCACCATCATTGGCCTTCCTGGACGCTCGAAGACGATCGTACTCGGGAATCCTCTCATCGCCGACATCACGATGTTGCGCTTCGAGAGGGGGAATCTTGTGGTAGCCATCACCGGGAAGGGGTTTGGCTCTACTAACCTCATCGCCTTCGATCACCAGGGATGCGAGCTGACGCGGAAGATCATTGAGGTGACTGGGCCGACCGACGTTCTTGTCGTCCATAACGGCACCCAACAAGAAACCTTTAGCTGTAAGCCGATTTGCGGGCCGCGTTTAACGCTCGGCAATTCCTCGGATTTCTTTGCCAGGACACTAGGCCAGACTAGAGACCGCGCCGTCGGGGTGGGCGAAATGGTCAAGTCCGGGGGTGGGGATTAACAAACATCACCGCGGCGGCGGCGCTCTTTTGCGTTGCCATTCCACCACGGAGGCAGCTTTTGGGAGGAAGACGACTGGTCATTAACCACGCCTTGACGTTTAGCTGCTGGAATTTGTCGACATTCGCCGGTTGCCGCCGTTGCGTCGTTGTTAGGAACGTCAAGCGTCATGAAACCCGCTCGCCTTATCATATTGGGTATTGCGCTCGCGGCGGGCGCCACTGCCGCGTGGCTTGTAGGCGTCAGACCCGAAGCGCCAAAAGCCGAACCGCCTCCGCCGCCGCTCGCAACCGCCGATGTGTTGGTCGCCAAGTCGGATCTCGACGTCGGCCAGGTCATCAGGGACGGTGACGTCGTCTGGCAAACTTGGCCGGCTGCTTCGGCGAACTCAAGCTATGTTAGAAAGACCGACCGTCCCGAAGCGATCAAGGACTTCGTTGGCTCTATTGTCCGCACCCCAGTTCCGGCGGGCGAGCCGATACGCGATTCCAAAGTCGTTGCCGCCAACGGCGGTGGCTTCCTGGCCGCGGTCTTGCCGAAGGGCATGCGTGCGGTATCGCTGGATGTCGCGACGGATACCGACGCCGGCGGCTTCATTCTGCCGAACGACCACGTCGACGTCGTGTTGACCCAGAGAAATTCCACCACACAGAAGACCCTGAGCGAAACGATCTTGACCAACGTCCGGGTGCTCGCGGTGGACCAGACGCTCGGTGAGAAGGACGGCCAGAAAGTTATAATCGGCAAGACCGTAACTGTCGAAGTCACTCCGCAGCAAATAAAGACGCTCGCGAGCGCGCGTCAACTAGGGACGATTTCGCTCGCATTGCGAAGCCTCCTCAATTCTCAATCGCAAATTCCGAGTGGAGAAGAAACTCCGAGAGCATCAAGGTGGTGCGGTTCGGGGTGAAATAGACCGCCTGTTAACCATGCCCCCTTATCGTGCATTGATTACGGTTAGCTGGCGAGGACGTAACATGGCGTGTAAATCGGCGATTTCTGCGGCGTGGCTTCTAGTGGTGGTCGCGTTCGCCTACCCGGCGGCAGCCGGAATGCGCGTCACCGGCAGCGATGCGACGGCCAGCTTCCTAGCAATCGGGATAAGCAAATCAATCATTGTCGACTTCCCAACGGACATTACGGAGGTTCTGGTTGCGGACCCAAGTATCGTAAAGGCCGTCGCCCATTCACAGCGACAAGTTTACATCCTCGGGGCATCCATCGGTCAAACCAATGTCTATTTCTTTGGTCCTGATGGTCGGCAAGTCAATGGACTTAACGTCGCTGTGGTGTTCAACTCACAGCAAGCCGAGTTGGAGCAACTATCTCCCGCAAATACCGTCATGATGTTTTTCGGCCCTCTCGTGGATGAGGCTGGTTACGGAACTGTAAATAGTAGTGTGTACGGAACTTGGGCCTCACTGAGTTGCTCGGCCGTGAGGTGCTACGATGCTCGCAAGCCTGGTGCCGACCAGCCGCCAGGCACCCAGAATATCAATATCACCGGTAGTGGTGCTGGTGGCACATCCGTGGCCGTGGGCAAATAAAAAAGACGCGGGGCCTGCGTCATCTTCTAGTGCTGGCGATGCGGCCGTGAGGGTGCGACTACTCTGCATCCAGGGGCGGCGCCGATGTCGGCTTCCTGCCGTTTCTGCTGGACATCGATGCGCAGGGCCTCAACTTCGCCGACTTTCACGCCCCAACCTGAGGCATAGGTAGAATCGGCACCGAGGCTAAGCTTCCACCCCGCAGGGAACTGGAGTCCGCGGATGGCTGAGATCGCGCGATTTATTCCCGCCAATAACAGCTTCGATCCCGAGGCGATTGCCATCATTTGCGCAGCCTACGATCGAGCCGCCGCTGAACTTCACGACAAAGGCCACGCGAGAGTCGTCCGCGAAATCATTGGCAAACGCATTGTCGCCTTGGCGGCAAAGGGCGAGCGCAATCCCGAGCGCTTATGCAACTCCGGACTGGTAGCTGCGGGTCTTCGTCGAAGAAGTCTTCCGTGTTGAAAATTCAGAATGCTTGCCATCCCGGTCATCCGCTGAGGCGCAGACGTATCGAGCGACAAGCTGCGCCGGCGAGCGCTGTAACCGTTCCACGTTGCCTATCGAGATTTGGGACTGCGTCGATTTTTGACCGTGGATGCCGCTACCTCGACCAGAATGGTGATTGCTTTCCGCATACCGGGATCGCTGATGGCGTTGAAAGCTCGCGCGAGCACCAAGAGGTCCCCAATTAGGCTGGGATCGAGAAACGGATCGATCCCCGAGAAATTAGCGTCGATCTCAGCCGGCCTCTCAAAGAAAAATGACACCGGCACCTGGAGGAACTCGGCAGTCTGCTGAAGGCGCGAAGCGCTGACACGATTGATACCTTTCTCGTATTTCTGGACCTGCTGGAACGTTAGGCCGAGTTCATTGGCGAGCTCCGTTTGGCTGAGCCGAAGCATTGTTCGACGCATGCGAATGCGGCCGCCAACGCGCCTGTCGATCGCGTCGGATGTTTTCTTGGTCACATGCCGTTTCTGTTTCAGTCTGGCGCCGGTCGCTTGAGCAGGTCCGGCAGCTTAGCAATGTTGGCAGCGATTCGCCGCGCCTCATCGCGCGTGAGTAGGTTGGCCGCTGATCGCCGGCCGGGCTCATCCTCGAAATAGCAATACGCCAACGCCCTTCTTGTTGTGGTCGCGGACGATGAAACAGGCATCCTTTTCCTCGACCGTCCAGGGCGCCGGGAAGCGGCGCGGTCGCTCTACCGGCATTCGACGCCCTCGATCATCAGCGCGAGCCGGAGCGCGATCGACGCTTCAAGCGGATCACCGCCACGAGCGGCCTTGGCGTGCTCGCTGGTGACGTGTTTCCAGATCTGCCGCCTGTGCATGCGCCGGCGGCAAATGACTCACCAGCGAACGCGCGTCGGCGAGCGTGACCACCTTCATCACCGTCGGGATTGTCAGCGGCCGGGGCAGGGGGCGCGACCAGTCGGCCTTTGGGGGCCGCTTCGTTAATGCCATAGCGTCACGAGGACGCCGACAATGCTAACGACCACGGCAGCAAGAGCCGCCACCAAAGTCCAAAAAGTGTATTTGAGAGATCGTTGTTCGCGAGCGACACGTGCGAGTGCGGTTTCCCTAATTTCCTTTTCCTGCTCGGCAATCCACTCCCTTGCCTCAGCCTGGGCGGTCGCGTCGATCGGAAGATAATGATTGTTGCCGACGGCGAGTTCGCGGCGGACGGCTTCAAAGCCGATTCCTTCAAATCGTTTCCGGTTCTTTTCCGAAATCGCCATGCCAATTCTCTATCTTCCCTACGTCTTCCCCGTATCGTTTTTTGGAAAGATTTGTCGGCACATAACCTTTGAGTTTATTGGCGACCCCGGCAGGATTCGAACCTGCGACCTTCAGCTTAGAAGGCTGTTGCTCTATCCCCTGAGCTACGGGGCCCCACGGCGACCAGCTTATATACGCTCCGACCTGGCAACGCCCGGTAAATCCGCCGGCGAAGAAGCCGCCTCCGCACCCTCGCCGATTGCGGAAATGTTTAACTTGCCCATACCCGCTCGGTCACGACCTCGACACGATCTTTGCCTCCAATCACGATGTAATTAGCGGGCGAAATTGCGCGCCCCTCGGGAGGATCCCACCGATGTTTTCGCTCATTCGCGCCGGTATTTCCGCCGCGTTGTTGCTCCTTGCGCCCGTGATCGTCGATGCCGCGCAAGCCGCCGAAAAGCCCTTCCAGAACAGTGACCTCGCCGATGCCGCGATCGCGCTCGAAGCGCAGATCAAGTCGGATGCCGGCACGCCGACCAAACCGCTGGCGCAAATCAGGCGCGATGCCGACGCCGCTTTCACGAAGAACGACTTCCGCGGCGGCATGGCGCTGCTTGGACAGATCGTCGCGGCGGCGCCGAACGACAGCGCCACGTGGCTCCGCCTGGCGCGCACCATCATGCAAATCCGCCCGGCCGACGACAACGAGAAAAAACTCCTGCTCGAGCGCGCCTCCACGGCGGCGTACATCGCCTATCAGCGCACCACGGGCCGCGCCGAAGAGGCGGACAGCCTTGCGCTTCTCGGCAACGTGCTGGCGCAGCGCGAAATCTGGCGGCCGGCGCTCGACGCGCTGCGGCTGTCGCTCGAAATCCGTGAAGTCGCGGACGTGCGCGGCCAGTACGAAAGATTGCGCGAACAGTACGGCTTCCGCGTGCTCGACTACAGCGTCGACGCCGACACCGCGTCGCCGCGCGCCTGTTTCCAGTTCTCCGAAGACCTGCCGCCGCGCACCGACTTCTCGCCTTTCGTCGTCGTCGCCGGCATCACCAAGCCAGCGTTGTCGGCGGCCGAGAAACAGCTTTGCGTCGAAGGATTGCAGCACGGCGAAACCTACAAGGTCACGCTGCGCGCCGGACTGCCGTCGACGGTGCACGAGACGCTGTCGAAGTCGGCGGAGTTTTCGATCTACGTGCGCGACCGCAAGCCGGCCGCGCGTTTCTCCAGCACGGCCTATGTGCTGCCGCGCACCGGTCAGCGTGGCATTCCGGTCATCACCACCAACACGCGCAGCGTCGCAGTCGAGATTTACCGGCTCGGCGATCGCAGCCTGGCGGATGCTCTTGGCGGCGACGATTCACCCGGCCGCGGCGACTTCCAGCGCAGCCTGAGCCGCTATGAGATCGGGCAGATACGTGACTCGCGTGGTGTCGCGGTGTGGAAGGGCGACCTCGCCATCGATGCGGCGCCGATCAACACCGACGTGACGACCGCATTTCCCGTCGACCAGGCGGTAGGCGAGCTCAAGCCCGGCGTCTATGTGATGGTGGCGCAGCCGCAGGAACTGAAGAACCTCGACAACGACTACGATTCGCTGGCGACGCAGTGGTTCATCGTTTCCGATCTCGGCCTGACCGCATTCTCCGGCAACGACGGCATCCACGTTTTCGTCAACTCGCTGGCGAGCACGGAAGCGAAGAACGCCGTCGACGTGCGGCTGATTTCGCGCGGCAACGAAGTGCTTGCCACCCGCCGCACCGACAGCAGCGGGCACGTGCAGTTCGAAGCCGGGCTGGCGGGCGGGGAGGGCGGCTCCACGCCCGCGATGTTGTCGGCCAGCGACGGTCAGGGCGATTTCGCTTTCCTGAGCCTCAAGGGTCCGGCTTTCGATCTCACCGATCGCGGCGTCGGCGGCCGTCCGGCGCCGAACGGGCTGGATGCCTTCGTCTATGCCGAGCGCGGCGTCTATCGCTCCGGCGAGACCGCTTATCTGACGGCGCTGCTGCGCAATCCGCATGGCGGCGCGGCGCTCGATGTGCCGCTGACCTTCGTCGTTGAACGCCCCGATGGCGTCGAATTCCGCCGCGCGCTGATCGCGGACCAGGGCCTGGGCGGTCACGCTTTGACCTTGGCGCTCCCGGCTTCGGCGCCGACCGGCACATGGCATGTGCGCGCCTATACCGATCCGAAACGTCCGTCGGTCGGCGAGACCACGTTTCTGGTCGAGGATTACGTCCCGGATCGCATCGAGTTCGACGTGACGTCGCCGACCGGGCGCATCTCGCAGAAGGTCCCGGCCAAGGTCGATGTCGCGGGGCGCTTTCTCTACGGCGCACCGGCGGCCGATCTCGATCTCGAAGGCGAGGTGACCATCGCCGCGGCGAAGGAACGGACCGGCTTTGCCGGATATCATTTCGGCCTCGATGACGAGGAAGTCGATGCCGTCCAGCAACCGCTGGAAAACCTGCCGACGACGGACGCCGCGGGGAAAGCGAGCTTCACCGTTTCTCTCGACAAGCTGCCGTCCACCGGCCGCCCGCTGGAGGCGCAGATCGCGGTGCGCATGGCCGAGCCCGGCGGCCGCGCCGTCGAGCACAAGATTACGTTGCCGGTCACGGCGAGCGGCAACATGATCGGCGTCAAACCGCTGTTCTCGGGACGCTCGCTGGCGGATGGCGCCAATGCGACGTTCGACGTGGTCGCCGTCACGCCCGACGGCGCGACGCTCGCACAGCGCGGTCTGCACTACGAGCTGCTGCGCATCGAGACCCATTATCAGTTCTACAAGCGCAACGGCAGCTGGAACTACCAGCCGGTCAAGACGACCAAGCGCGTCGCCGACGGAACGATCGACACCGCGCTCGACAAGGCGGCGCGGATCGCGCTGCCGGTGAATTTCGGACGCTACCGGCTCGAAGTCTCGACCGGCGATCCCAACGGCCCGATGACGTCGGTTGCTTTCGACGCGGGCTTCTATGTCGAGACCAACGCCGATACGCCCGACATGCTCGAGATCGCGCTCGACAAGAGCGACTACGCCGCCGGCGACACCATGACGGTCGCGGTGACCGCGCGCAACGCCGGCCGCCTCACGCTCAATGTGGTCGGCGACCGGCTGCTGGCGAGCCAGACGACCGACGTGCAGGCGGGCGCGGTCCAGGTGAAGTTGCCGGTCGGCAGCGACTGGACCACCGGCGCTTATCTCGTCGCGACATTGCGCCGGCCGCTCGACGCTCCGGCGCAGCGGATGCCGGGCCGCGCCATCGGCGTGCAATGGTTTTCGGTCGATCGCGGAGCAAAAACACTCAACGTCGAGCTGAAACCGCCGGCGCTGCTGCGTCCCAATTCGACGCTGCACATCCCGGTCAAGGTTTCCGGGCTTGCCGCGGGCGATGAGGCGCGCGTCGTTGTTGCCGCGGTCGATGTCGGCATTCTCAATCTCACCAACTACAAGCCGCCGTCGGCCGACGACTATTATCTCGGCCAGCAGGCGCTCTCGGCGGAGATCCGCGACCTCTACGGCCAACTGATCGACGGCATGCAGGGCGCCCGCGGCCAGATCCGCAGCGGCGGCGACGAAGGCGCGCAGTTGCAGGGCAGTCCGCCGACCGGGCCGCCGGTCGCGCTCTATTCCGGCTTGGTGAAGGTCGGCGCCGACGGCACCGCCGATGTCGCGTTCGACATCGCCGACTTTGCCGGCACGGTCCGCGTCATGGCGGTGGCGTGGAGCAAGGACAAGATCGGCCACGCCAGTACCGACGTGACCGTTCGCGATCCGGTGGTTCTCTCGGCGACGCTGCCGCGGTTCCTCCTGCCGGGCGACCGCTCGTCCGTGCATCTCGATCTCGACAATGTCGAAGGTCAGGCCGGCGACTACACGATCGCCGTGACCAGCGCCGACGCCCTGTCGGCGAATGCGACGCAGAAACTGACGCTGAAGGCGAAAGAGCGCGGCGCCGCGAACGTTCCGCTGAGCGCGGCTGCGGCGGGCGCAGGCAGCGTGCGGGTGAAAGTCAGCGGGCCGGGCGGCTTTGCGCTCGACCGAACCTATGCGCTGACCGTGCGTTCGCCGGCGCAAATCCTGGCGCGGCGGACGATCAAGCCGCTCGCCAAAGGGGAAAGCGTGACGCTGTCGAGCGATCTTTTCGCCGATCTCGTTCCCGGCACCGGCGCGGTTTCGGTCTCGGTCGGTTCGCTCGCGGCATTCGATGCGGCGGGCCTGCTCGCCGCGCTCGACCGCTATCCGTTCCGCTGCTCGGAGCAGATAACGAGCCGGGCGCTGCCGCTGCTCTATGTGAGCGATCTCGCCAAGTACGCGCAGGTCGCGGTCGACCCGAACACCGATCAGCGCATTCGCGATGCCATCGAGGCGCTGCTCACGCGCCAGGATTCCAACGGCTCGTTTGGCCTTTGGAGCGTCGGCGGCACCGATGTCTGGCTCAATTCCTATGTCACCGACTTCCTCACCCGCGCGCGCGAGCGCAAGATCGCGGTGCCGGACGCCGCCTTCAAGCTCGCGCTCGACCGGCTGCGCAACGAAGTCGCCGCCATCACCGATCCGGGCAAGAACGGCGGCACCGATCTCGCCTATGCGCTCTATGTGCTGGCGCGCAACGGCATCGCTCCGATCGGCGATCTGCGTTACCTCGCCGACGCCAAGCTCGACGCACTGTCCACGCCGATCGCCAAGGCGCAACTCGCCGCCGCGCTCGCCATGGTCGGCGATCGTCCGCGCGCCGAGCGCGTCTATGCCGCGGCGCTGGCCGCAATCGCGCCGGCCTCGCAGCCCGATCTGATCGGCCGCGCGGATTACGGCTCGACATTGCGCGATGCCGCAGCGGTCGTCGCGCTCGCCAGCGAAAGCGGCGCCGCACCGGCGACCGTGCAGGCCGCGGTGCAGCGCGTCGAGTCGGTGCGCGCCAATCTGCGCCCGACCTCGACGCAGGAGGACGCGTGGCTTCTGCTCGCGGCGAGCGCCATGGCGAAGGATGCCGGCAAGGTGTCGCTCGATGTCGGCGGCACGCCGACGACGCGCGCGCTCTATCGCACCATCCGCGCCGGCGATCTGAAGGAGCCGTTGCGCGTGACCAATACCGGCGAGGAGCCGGTGCAGGCGGTGGTGACGGTTACCGGCGCGCCGGTGACGCCGGAGCCCGCGGCGGAAAAGGGCTTCAAGATCGAGCGCCAGACCTACACGCTCGATGGCGATCCGGTCGACGCCAAACAGGTGAAGCAGAACACGCCGCATGGTCGTGGTGCTGAGGGTGACGGAAGCCCAGCCGCAATTCGGCCGGGTGATTGTCGCCGACTATCTGCCGGCAGGGTTTGAGATCGACAATCCGCATCTCGTGTCTTCCGGTGATACCGGAACGCTGTCGTGGATCACCGACGCCGTCGCGCCGGTCGATACCGAGTTCCGCGACGATCGCTTCACCGCCGCATTCGAGCGCAAGAAGGACGATCGCCGGTATTCACCGTCGCCTATGTCGTGCGCGCGGTCGCGCCCGGAAAATACGTGCGGCCGCAGGCGAGCGTCGAGGACATGTACCGTCCGGACCGCTACGGCCGCACCGCGACCGAGAACTGTGGAAGTGACGGCAGCGAAATGATCGCGCCGCGTCATGGCGAGGAGAAAAGCGGCGGAGCAATCCGGTCTTCGCGCACAAGCGATGGATTGGTTCGCTTCGCTCGCAACCGCGCGACAGTGATGATCGCCGCAGTTCTTCTCGTTGCCATCGCGCTATGCGGAGCCGGTGCATGGTGGATCGCGTCGCTCGGCCCGCCGCCGCTTGGCAAGGACATCGGCTTCTCGACACGCGTTGCCGATCGCAATGGGCGCCTGTTGCGCGCCTATGCCACCGGCGAGGGCCGCTGGCGGCTGCCGGCGCGGATTGCCGACGTCGATCCGCGTTTCTTCGACATGCTGTTCGCGTACGAGGACAAGCGCTTCCAGGTCCATCCGGGCGTCGATCCGCTGGCGCTGGCGCGCGCGGCGTTTCAGCTTGTCAGCAGCGGCCGGATTCGCTCCGGCGGCTCGACGCTGACCATGCAGGTCGCGCGGCTGCTGGAGCCGCGCAGCGGCCGCAACCTTGCCGGCCAAGCTCCGCCAGGTGGTGCGCGCCATCGAGATCGAGCGTGCGCTCAGCAAGGACGAGATCATCGCGCTCTATCTCGATCTCGCGCCGTATGGCGGCAACATCGAAGGCATTCGCGCTGCTTCGCTGGCCTATTTCGGCAAGGAGCCGCGGCGGCTTTCGCTCGGCGAGGCGGCGCTGCTGGTCGCGCTGCCGCAATCGCCGGAAGCGCGACGGCCCGACCGCTCGGCCGCGGCAGCGCGCGCGGCGAGGGACCGCGTGCTCGACCGGTTCGCCGCGTCGGGCCGCGTGCCTGCCGACGAGATCGCGCTCGCCAAAGCCGAGCCGGTGCCGGCCGGCCGCCGCCCGATGCCGATGCTCGCGCCGCATGCCGCCGACCGCGCCGTCGCCGAAGCGTCGCCGGGGAGTGAAGTCCGGCTCACGATCGACGCCGACATGCAGAAAAGCCTCGAAGAGCTTGCGCGCGAACGCGCTCGCACGCTGGCGTCGACGCTCGGCTCCGACATTTCGCTGGCGATGCTCGTGATCGACAACGCCACCGGCGAGGTGCGCGCGCATGTCGGCTCGCCGGATTATTTCGACGACACGCCGCGCCGGGCAGGTCGATCTGACCCAGGCCCTGCGTTCGCCCGGCTCGACGCTGAAGCCCTTCATCTACGGGCTCGGCTTCGAGGACGGCTTCATCCATCCCGAGACGCTGATCGAGGACCGGCCGACGCGCTACGGCGCATATACGCCGCAGAATTTCGACTTCACGTTCCAGGGCACGGTGACGGTCCGCAAGGCGTTGCAGATGTCGCTCAACCTGCCGGCGCTCGCCGTGCTCGACCAGGTCGGCGCGAGCCGGCTCGCGGCGCGTCTGACCCAAGCCGGCGCTTCGCTGGTTCTGCCGGAAGGCGAGGCGCCGGGACTGGCCATCGGCCTCGGCGGCGTCGGCATCAGGCTGTCCGATCTGGCGATGCTTTACGCCGGGATTGCGCGGCTTGGCACGGTGCTGCCGCTGCGCGAGCGCCAGGAGGCTGTTCCGGTCGCGCAGCAGAGCACCCGCCTGATGGAGCCGGTCGCGGCCTGGTATGTCGGCAATGTGCTTATCGGGACCCCGCCGCCGGAAAACGGCGCGCCCGGCCGCATCGCGTTCAAGACCGGCACCAGCTACGGCTACCGCGACGCCTGGTCGGTCGGTTTCGACGGCAAATACACCATCGGCATCTGGGTCGGGCGGCCCGACGGCGCGCCGGTGCCGGGCCTTATCGGGCGCGCACGCTGCAGCGCCGATCCTGTTTGACGCTTTCGCGCACCTGCCGACGCCGCCGGCGCCGCTGCCCCGCGCACCTTCAGGCGTGCTGATAACGACGAGCGCTAAGTTGCCGCCCCCGCTCAGGCATTTCGCGCCGGGCGACCGCGCCGGCGAGGCGCAGGCGAGGCTGCATATCCTGTTTCCGCCCGACGGCGCCCGGCTCGATTTGCGCACGGCCGACAGCGGTCCGGCTCCCGTGCCCCTCAAAGTCACCGGCGCGGTCGCCCCTGTCACCATTCTCGTGAATGGCGTGCCGGCGTCTGCTCAGCCGCGGGGAAGTCTTTTCTTTCAGCCGAGAGGGCCGGGCTTTGCCCGCGTGACCGTGATCGACGGTTCTGGCGCGGTCGACAGCGTGATGGTGCGCTTGGAGGACAGCGATGCCGTCACAATGGCCGCCGCGCCCACGGTGCGTGCCTCGTGCGCGCCTCCGGCCTGCGGCCGGCCCTGAATTGGTTCTTTCCCGGTGGAAGCGATTTCACTATGGTCGCCCGGCATTTACGGGCCCGGAGCGGCATGACGACAACCAACAGCGCGGCGCCGCGGAGCGTTCGGTCCGGCGTCGGCACGGACTCGCTGCTCGCGCTTTTGCAGCGCATCCCGGTCAACCTGGTGCGTTGGCTTCTGGTGCTTGGACGACCGCCGCGGGCGCGGCCGCCGGGATGGAGCAGGGGCGGCGTCGTCGCCGCGCTCGCGACCGTGGCCGTCGTCGTGGCCTCGATGTTCTTTTTCGATACGACGGCGATCGGCTGGGCGCGGCAGCTGCCGCGCTGGGTCAACCTGACCGCCGACGAGATAACCAATCTCGGCCGCTCCGGCGTGTTCCTTTATCCGCTCGGTATCATCCTCCTCATTCTCGCTGCGCTTATCACGCCGACCCGGTCGCGCACGGCGCAGGGTGTGCTGGCGTTTCTCGCCGTCCGGTGCGGTTTCCTGTTCGTGGCGATCGGCCTGCCAAGCCTGTTCGCGACCATCGTCAAACGCCTGATCGGCCGGGCGCGTCCCTATGTCGGCGACCACGACAATCCATTCGCGTATATGCCGTTCGTTTGGAAGCCCGAATACGCCAGCATGCCATCGGGCCACGCCACGACCGCGGCGGCGGCCGCCGTCGCGATTGGCGCCATCTGGCCGCGGCTGCGTCCGGCGATGTGGATTTACGTGCTGATCATTATGCTCAGCCGCATCCTCATCTTCGTTCATCATCCGAGCGACGTGATTGCGGCTGTGCTGGTGGGCGTCATCGGCGCGCAATTGGTGCGCCGCTGGTTTGCAGCACGCGGTCTCGGATTCTCCGCCGTCGATCTGCGGCCCTTTCCGTCGCCGTCGTGGCGGCGGTACAAGGCCACCGCTCGCGAAGTTTTCGGCTGGCCGGTTTCGGCGACGGATTAGGTCGGGTTCAGGCGGCCGCGTCCGCCAAAGCCGCAAAGCCGCGCTCGAGATCGGCGGTCAGGTCCTCGACTGCTTCGAGCCCGATATGGAAACGCACGGTGGGACCGCCCGGCACCCAGCGCACGGCGGTGCGGATGTTGGTGCAGTCGAACGGAATAGCGAGGCTTTCGTAGCCGCCCCAGGAAGCGCCGATGCCGAACAGTTCGAGCGTATCGAGAAAGGCGTACACCGCCGCTTGCGGCACCGGCTTGAACACCATGCTGAACAGCCCGGAAGCGCCGGTGAAGTCGCGCTTCCACAGCGCATGACCGGGATGGCTTGGCATCGCCGGATGCAGCATGCGCAACACTTCGGGGCGCTGCTCCAGCCACCGCGCGACCGTGAGGCCGGATTTGTGATGCCGCTCGAGCCGTACCGCGAGCGTGCGTAAACCTCGCGTGCCGAGATACACGTCGTCGGGTCCGACACACAGGCCGTTGAAGCGCACGAAGGACTTCAGGTTCGCGACGGTGTTGCTGTTCGCGGCGACGGTGCCGAGCATCACGTCCGAATGTCCGCCGAAATATTTCGTGCCGGCATGGATCGAAAGATCGACACCGAAATCCAGCGCGCGAAAATAGAGCGGGGTCGCCCAGGTATTGTCCATCAGCACTACCGCGCCCCGGGCGTGCGCCGCCGCCGCGATGGCCGGAACGTCCTGCATCTCGAAACTCAGCGACCCCGGCGATTCGAGGAACACCGCGCGCGTGTTCGCCTGGATGAGTTCCGCGATCGCGCCGCCGATCAGCGGATCGTAATAGGTCGTGGTGACACCGAGCCGGGTGAGGATCTGGTCGCAAAAAATGCGCGTCGGTCCGTAGGCGCTGTCGGTGACGAGGATGTGATCGCCGGCATGGACGACCGAAAGGAGCGCCGCGGAAACCGCCGCAAGCCCGGAGGGCAGGAGCGATACGCCCGCGCATTGCGGTCCCTCGAGATCCGCTACCGCAAGTTCGAGCGCCTCCGTCGTCGGCGTGCCTCGGCGTCCGTATTGATAACGCGCGCGGTGGGCGAGGAAATCCTCGGCGCTCGGATAGAGCACTGTCGAGGCATGATAGACTGGAGCATTGACGAAACCGTGATAGGAGGCCGGATCGCGTCCGCCGGTGACGACGCGGGTTTCGGGGCGTTG
Organism: uncultured Alphaproteobacteria bacterium; assembly: GCA_963850245.1. Classification (GTDB taxonomy): domain Bacteria; phylum Pseudomonadota; class Alphaproteobacteria; order Rhizobiales; family Xanthobacteraceae; genus BOG-931. The sequence continues at coordinate 565,821 of CAWKLA010000017.1, forward strand.
CGCTTTTTCGTTTTTGCCGTCCTTATTCGTCGCCATCGATTCTCGCGTGCCTTGCCGGGCGCGCTTGGCGCCCAAATAGGGAGGTCCAGATACCGATAATTGCGCCATTACTTCGGCATCGTACCCTGCCGTCAACCCTTGACCTTGCAAGGCTATCGTTCTCAGATGCCGCCCGGTCAGGGGTACGTTGAATTCTTCCGCAAACCGCGCTTAATGCGGTCGCCCATTTCCTTGAAAGGCCCGAATATGAAACGCCTCGGTACGGCAATGGCATTGGCTTCGGTGCTCGCGCTCGCCACGCAAGCGGCGCGCGCGGAGACGCTCGCGACTGTCAAGGGTCGCGGCGAACTGGTCTGCGGTGCGAACGGCACCCTTGCCGGCTTCGGCCTTCCCGATCCGCAGGGCAACTGGACCGGTTTCGACGTCGATTTTTGCCGCGCCGTTGCGGCGGCGATCTTCAACGATCCGACCAAGGTCAAGTTCGTGCCGCTGACGGCGAAGGATCGCTTCACCGCCCTGCAATCGGGCGAGATCGACGTGCTGTCGCGCAACACGACCTGGACGATGTCGCGCGACACATCGCTCGGATTGGAATTCCCGGCCATCACCTATTACGACGGCCAGGGTTTCATGGTGCACAGGGCACTCAAGGTCAGTTCGGCGCTGGAACTCAACGATGCCTCCGTCTGCGTGCAGCAGGGCACCACGAGCGAGCTCAATCTCGCCGATTATTTCCGCACCAATCACATGGGGCTCAAGACGGTGACGTTCGCGACCGGCGAAGAAGCGCTCAAAGCCTATGAGTCCGGCCGGTGCGATTCCTACACGACCGACTCGTCTGGCCTCTACGGCGAACGGCAGAAACTCGCCGAGCCCAGCCAAAGCATCGTGCTGCCGGAGATCATCTCCAAGGAACCGCTCAGTCCGGCAGTGCGTCAGGGCGACGCGCAGTGGACAGATATTGTCCGTTGGACCCACTTCGTCATGCTCGATGCCGAGGAACTCGGGGTGAACAAGGCCAACGTCGACGAGAAACTCAAATCCGACGATCCGGAAACGCGGCGGCTCCTCGGTGTCGAAGGCCAATACGGCGAAGGACTCGGACTGACCAACGACTGGGCGTACCGCATTATCAAGCATGTCGGGAATTACGGCGAGGTGTTCGAGCGCAACATAGGGCAGGGCTCGCCTTTGAAGATCGTGCGCGGCCTCAATGCCCTGTGGACCAAGGGTGGACTGCAATACGGCCCGCCCATTCGCTGAAGGCTGTAAGCCCGTCGTTCTGATGCGATCAGGCCGATGGCGGAGAGACGACAAAACCTGCCACGCCACGCGCGCAGCCTGGGCAACATTGCCATCCAGGTCGGGATTGTCGTCGTCATCGCCGCGCTCGTCTATGGCGCGGCCGTTTCAGCAACGCAGAACCTGGCGCGCGCCCACATCGCTTCCGGCTTCGGCTTCTGGAACAACACCGCCGGATTCGATATCAGCCAGACGCTGATCTCCTATTCGGCGAGCACGTCGACTTTCGGCCGGGCGTTCTGGGTCGGCCTTCTCAATACCCTCCTCGTTGCCGCCATCAGCATCGTGCTTGCGACCGTTCTCGGCCTCGCCGTCGGCCTCGGCAGACTTTCCAGCAACTGGCTGGTCGCGCGGCTCGCCAGCGGCTACGTCGAACTGGTCCGCAACATTCCGCTGCTGCTGCAACTCTTCTTCTGGTACAACGCCGTGCTCAAATCGCTGCCGGAATTGCGCGGCAGCGTTGCGCTTCCGGGTGGCGGCGTTCTCAACAATCGCGGCCTGTTCCTGCCGCGGCCGGAATTCGGGCCGCATTTCGGCGCGGTGATCGCCGCGTTGCTGGTCGGCATCGCCGCCGCGATCGCGCTTGTCGTCTTTGCTAACCGCCGCCGTGACCGCACCGGCGAAGAGACGCCGACACTCTGGCCGGTAGTCGGCCTGGTCGTCGTTCTGCCGCTCGCGGTTTTCGCTCTTGCCGGTTTTCCGCTGGCGTTCAGCATTCCGCATATGGGCCGTTTCAACGTCAGCGGCGGCATCGAAATCATCCCCGAACTGGCGGCCCTGGTGCTGGCGTTGACGGTCTATACGGCGGCCTTCATCGCCGAAGTCGTTCGCGCCGGCGTGCAGGCGGTATCCGGCGGCCAGATCGAGGCCGCGCAGGCGCTCGGCCTGCGCTCCGGCGCCACGCTTCGGCTCGTCGTGTTGCCGCAGGCGATGCGCGTGATCGTGCCGCCGCTGACCAGCCAGTATCTCAACCTGATCAAGAATTCGTCGCTCGCGGTTGCGATCGGCTATCCCGATCTGGTGCAGGTGTTCGCCGGCAGCGTGCTCAACATCACCGGACAGGCCGTCGAGGTGATCGCCATCACCATGGGCGTCTATCTGGCCATCAGCCTGTTCACGTCGTCCCTGATGAGCCTCTACGGTCGGGCGACCGCCATCGCGGAGCGCTGAGGACATGAGCGCCATCGGCGACCAATCCTATCTGCGCGACGTGCCGATCAAGCCGCTGCCGTCGCCGGCGACGCGGGCGGGCGTACTGGGCTGGGTCCGCGCCAATCTTCTCTCCAGCCCCTTCAACATCGCCCTGACGCTGTTGTGTCTGTTGCTGATCGCATGGGTCGTGCCGCCGTTCGTCCGCTTTTTCTTCACCGACGCCATTTGGACAGGCACCGATCGCACGGCTTGCGTGGCGTCTCCCGACCATCCCAACCCGGGCGCCTGCTGGGCGTTCGTGCGGACGTGGTTTGCCTATTTCGTCTACGGCTTCTATCCGCTCACTGAGCGCTGGCGGGTCGATTGTTTCTTCGCGGCGCTTGCGTTCGGCATGGTCTGGTTGTTGTGGCTGCGGGCGCCGCGCCGCGATATCGGCGCGCTCTATTTCTTCGTCGTGCTGCCGGTCCTCTCATTCATATTGCTGCACGGCGCTCCGGCCGTCGGGTTGCGCGTCGTGCCGACGGCGCTATGGGGCGGCATCCTCGTCACCGTCGTGGTCGCGACGATCGGCATCGTGTTTTCGCTGCCGCTCGGCATCCTGATCGCGCTGGCCCGCCGCTCCGACCTTCCGGTGGTGCGGATCAGCGCCGTGACTTTCATCGAGTTCGTTCGCGGCGTACCGCTGATCACCGTTCTGTTCATGGCGAGCGTGATGCTGCCGCTGTTTGTGCCCGAACGCTTCGCCCCCGACAAACTCGTTCGCGCGCTGATCGGCGTGGCGCTGTTTGCTTCCGCGTATATGGCGGAAGCGGTGCGCGGCGGCCTGGCCGCCGTCCCGCGTGGCCAATACGAGGCGGCGCGTGCGTTGGGCCTGAGCTACTGGCGCATGATGGGGCTGGTCATCCTGCCGCAGGCGCTGCGCTTTACGCTGCCGAATATCGTCAATACCTTCATCGCGCTGTTCAAGGACACGACGCTGGTTTTCGTCGTCGGGATTTTCGACTTCCTGCGCACTATCGAGGCGGCGCGCGCCGATCCGAAATGGGCGTCGCCGAACATCTCGGTCACCGGCTACGCCTTCGCCGCGGCCTTTTACTTCATTTGCTGCTATGGCATGTCGCGCTACGCCCGGCGGATGGAAGCGCGGCTTTCGCGCGCCGGCCGGCGCTGAGGGACTGCGATGGACGACCGCGCACAGCCGCCGAAGGCAACGCCGCCGCTCCCGGAAGTGGCCGTCGAGATCGTCGGCCTGCACAAATGGTACGGGGAATTTCACGTCCTGCGCGACATCAACCTGAAGGTGGGACGCGGGGAGCGCATCGTCATCTGCGGCCCGTCCGGCGGCGGCAAGTCGACGCTGCTGCGGTGTATCAATCGGCTCGAGGACTGGCAGCAGGGCCGCATCGTCGTCGACGGCAACGAGCTGACGGAGGACCCGAAGCACATCCTCGCCGTGCGCCGCGACGTCGGCATGGTGTTCCAGCAGTTCAACCTGTTCCCGCATCTCACCGTACTTGAAAACTGTACGCTGGCGCCGATCTGGGTGCGGCACATGCCGCGAAAGGAGGCCGAGACGCTGGCAATGAAATATCTCGCCCGCGTCAAGATCCCGGACCAGGCCGGTAAATATCCGGCGCGGCTATCCGGCGGCCAGCAGCAGCGCGTGGCGATTGCGCGCGCGTTGTGCATGAACCCCAATATCATGCTTTTCGACGAGCCGACGTCCGCGCTCGACCCGGAGATGGTGAAAGAGGTGCTCGACACCATGGTCGGGCTGGCGGGCGACGGCATCACCATGCTCGTCGTTTCCCATGAGATGGGCTTTGCCCGGCAGGTCGCCGACCGGGTCATCCTCATGGACGACGGCCAGATCGTGGAAATCAACGAGCCGAAGAAGTTTTTCGGCAACCCGCAACACGAGCGGACGCGGCTTTTCCTCCAGCAGATACTCCACTAGGGCACAAATCCCAGGGCACGAATCCGGAAAATCCCCCGGACTCGCGCCGGACTGTGCGATCCGTTTTTGGTCCCGTTATTTGTTGGCGTATTTGCTCCCTGAAATAGCCGGAATTGCGCCCCGGCGTTTTCAAGACAATGTACGGCCGTTCATATTGGAACAAACAAACATTCATTCGCGGCGAAGCTTACCAAGCTTTAATGCGCGCGTAATCCGTCTGACCGAACTTTAACTTGAGTCCCTATCGCCGCGGTCCTCTACTTGCGATCACCATAAATGTCTCTTTTTGGAGGAGAAGAATGTTGAAGCCAGTGATCGTGGCGACGGCGGCTCTTGCCATCGCCGGCTCTTCGCTCGTGTATGCCCAGCAACGTTACGACGGACCGGGTGGTGACGGCGGTCCGCGCTTCGAGCATCGACATCGGCCGAGCGCCGAAGATATGGCGGCGTATACCGACGCCCGTATCGCCGCACTCAAGGCCGGTCTCGAACTTACGCCCGACCAGGCAAAAAACTGGCCGGCTTTCGAACAGGCCCTGCGCGACATGGCGCAGCTTCGCATGGAGCGCATGAAGGCTCGCGAGGCGCGGCAGCAACAGGGACAGAACCAGACGACCACGCCGATGGAGCGGCTGTCGCGTCGGGCCGACAACATGGTCAAGGTGAGTGCGGCTCTCAAGCATATCGCCGACACCGGCACGCCGCTCTATATGAGCCTGAACGACGGGCAAAAGGAGCGCTTCACCAAGCTGGCACGCATGTTGCGGCCGCATCATCATCACGCCCGCTACGAGGGTGAGGGTGGTCATCGCGGTTGGGGCTGGCGTGAAGGCAATGGTTACGGTCGCGATGGCGGCAACGGCGGTCAGTGGTGGGGACACCACAATCACCGCTCCGGGCAGGACGACAATGACCAGAGCGGCGGCATGCACCGCATGATGGACACCGGCGGCGATCAGGACCAGCGGCTCTGATCTCGTCGGAAAGGCGCTGACTTTGCGGGCGCTGACTTTTCAGACGCCGACTTCTCGAAAGACGAGCGCCGAAATACGAAGCCGCGGAGCGATACTCCGCGGCTTTCGCTTGCTTGCCGTCGTTGGCCCGCGACGGCGCGTCACGCGCGCCCGGTCCGGCTAGGGCCGCGCGAGCGGCCCGTCAGCGTTCTTCCACGCGGCGATGCCGCCTTCGATGTGGCAGGCCGAGGCGAGGCCGGCATCCTGCGCCGCCTGCACCGCCATCGCCGATCGTTCGCCGTAAGCGCAGTAGAAGATGATGCGCTTGCCGGTCGCGGCCGCCAGTTCGTGGAGTATGCCGCCGGTGCCGATATTCTCCTGCAAATCCGTATAGGGCGCGTGCAGCGAGCCGGGAATAACGCCGTGCTTCTCGCGTTCGCCTCTTTCGCGCAGATCGACCAGCGCCACGCCGGAGCGGCCACACAACGCAATCGCGTCAGCGGCCGACAGCGCCCAGCCCTTGGCGGCGATGTCCTGCTGGCGCAGGCCGACATGCATGTTGGCCGGCACCGCGACATCCATCATTTTCGGATTCGGCAGGTTCAAGCCGTTCATCAGGTCGACATACTCGTCAATCGATTTGACCCGCAGGCGCGGATTGAAGAATTTTTCCTCGCCGATCGTGGACACGGTGTCGCCTTTGTAGTCGTGCGCCGGATAAACCATCGTCTCATCGGGAAGCTTCATCAGCTTGTTGAAGATGGAATCGTATTGCGCGCGCGGATCGCCGTTCTGAAAGTCGGTGCGGCCGGTGCCGCGGATCAGCAGCGTGTCCCCGGTGAACACGCGGTCGGCCAGGAGGAACGAGTAGGAATCGCTGGTATGGCCCGGCGTATACATCACGTCGAGGCTCAGCCCCTCGATCTGGATACGGTCGCCTTCCGCCACCCGCATCGATACGACGTCGGCCGCGGTATGTTCGCCCATCACCGTGACGCAGTGCGTACGGTCGCGCAGCGCGCCAAGCCCGGTCACATGGTCGGCGTGCAGGTGGGTGTCCACCGCCTTGACCAGCTTGAGATCGAGCTCGCGAACGAGCTGGAGATAGCGGTCGACGCGTTCGAGCACCGGATCGATGATCAGCGCCTCGCCGCCATGCCGGCTGGCGAGGAGATAGGTGTAGGTGCCGGAGGTGCTGTCGAAAAGCTGACGAAAGATCATCCGTACCTCCTTGAACCGAATTTGTCTCAGTGTATCCCGGACCGGGCGACCGCCTCAACGTGCCGGTGCCGCGCGGCGTCGCTTTGGCCAGAGCGGCGCCCGCGGCCGGCGCTAGTCGCGTTCAACGGCAAGATCGGGCCGCGAGCCCCATTCGGCCCATGAGCCGTCGTAAAGGCCCTTCGGCTCCCGGCCGATGGATTCCAATGCGAAGGTGAGGATCGCGGCGGTGACGCCGGAGCCGCACGAGGTGATGATCGGCTTGTCGAGGTCCACGCCGGCGTCGGTGAACGCCGCTTCGATGCGGGCGCGCGGCGCGAGGTGGCCGCTCTCGACCAGGCGGCCATACGGCACGTTGAAGGAGCGCGGCATGTGGCCGGAGCGCAGTCCGGGCCGTGGCTCCGGCGCCTTGCCGCTGAAGCGTTCGGCCGGGCGCGCATCGACGATTTGCGCGCTGTCGTCCGCGAGCGCCATGCGCACGTCCGCAAGGAGCGCGACGGCGGCGACATTCATGTCGGCGCTGAACTTCCGCGGCGGCCGCGCGGTGTCGCCTTTCTCCAGCGGCCGCTTCTCTGCTTTCCATTGCGGCAGCCCGCCGTCGAGGATGTACACTTTTTTCGTGCCGAACAGCCGGAACGTCCACCACACCCGCGCCGCGGAAAAGAGACCGACGCTGTCATAGACGACGACGGTATCGCCGTCGCCGATGCCGAGCGCGCCGACCACCTCGCCGAATTGTCTTGGGCCGGGCAGCATGTGCGGCAGGTCGGTCGAATGATCGGCAACCGCCTCAATGTCGAAGAACACCGCGCCCGGAATGTGGCCCTCGCGATATTCGGCATGGGCGTCGCGCTGCTGCGTCGGCAGGAAATAAGACCCATCGACGATGCCAAGGTCGCTATCGCGCAAATGCTCCGCGAGCCATTGCGTCGAAACCAGCCAGCGGCTTTTGGGGGAAGGTGCGAATGATTCGTCGGGTCTGAGCATGGCGGCCATAGTTTCACAACGCGCCGGCAAGCGCGATGTTCAGGCGAATGGAATCTTGATCTGCGAGCGGCGTTCGAGCCATGCGGGAACCGGCAGCCTCTTTTCGCGCAGAAACTCCGGATTGAACAGCTTCGATTGGTAGCGGGTGCCGTAGTCGCAAAGAATCGTGACGATGGTATGCCCGGGGCCAAGCTCCTTTGCCAGGCGCACGGCGCCGGCGACGTTGATGCCGGACGATCCGCCGAGGCAAAGTCCTTCGTGCTCCAGCAGGTCAAATATGATGGGGACTGCTTCCTCGTCGGGAATTTGATAGGCGGTATCGATGGGTGCGCCTTCGAGATTTTTTGTGATCCTGCCTTGGCCGATGCCTTCAGTGATCGACGAGCCTTCGGATTTGAGTGTTCCGGTCATGTAGTAGCTGTAAAGCGCGGCGCCCATCGGATCGGCGAGCGCGATGCGCACGGAGTTGTTGAAAGCCTTCAGCGCCATGGCGATGCCGGCGAGCGTGCCGCCCGTGCCGACGGCGCAGACGAAGCCGTCGACCTTGCCGTCGGTCTGCCGCCAGATTTCCGGCCCAGTCGTCTCGATATGACCCTGACGGTTCGCGACATTGTCGAACTGGTTTGCCCAGATCGCGCCGCTCTTTTCCGTCTTCGCCAGTTGCTCGGCGAGCCGGCCGGAAAGCTTCACATAGTTATTCGGGTTGGAATAGGGAACTGCCGGCACCTCGACAAGCTCGGCGCCGCACAGCCGCAGCATGTCCTTTTTTTCGTTGCTCTGGGTCTCCGGAATAACGATCACGGAGTGAAAGCCCATCGCGTTGCCGACGAGGGCAAGCCCAATGCCGGTGTTGCCCGCGGTGCCCTCGACGATGACACCGCCCGGCCTGAGCTGTCCCTTCTTCACCGCGTCCTGGATGATGAACAGCGCGGCCCGGTCCTTCACCGACTGGCCGGGATTTATGAATTCCGCCTTGCCGAGAATGGTGCAGCCGGTCGCGGCCGAAACGCGCTCGAGCTTGATCAGCGGCGTGTTGCCGATCGCCTCGACGATTCCGTTGCTGAACTGCATTGCCGCATATCCTTGAAAGGACGCCGACCATGGTGCGGCGAAAGGGAGGCTTCGACAAGGGACCGGAAGCTAGATGAGGGCGGCCGTGGAAGGCAAGGGTGGTTCGATTGCCGCCGGATTTCGAAAGGGTGCCGAAACCATAGCCTATTGCGAACCGAGCCGAGTTCCATTGATTCACGGATTGTTTCCGGCCGCACGCTATTGCCAAAGCCCCGGAAGAATTTTCCCCCGATCGCCTGCCGATAAGCCGATCAATCTGGTTGGAACGCGATGAATCTGGACGTGCACACGCTGTTCCTCGTGACCATCTACGTGGAAGCGATACTCGGATTGCTCCTGCTTTTCGCCTGGGCGCAGAACACCGCCATCACGGCCGTGGCCTGCTGGGGCTTCGCGGACCTGTTGCGGGCGGCGTCGGTCATGCTTTTCGGCCTGTACGGCTCGGCGTCCGACCTTATCTCGATCGATCTCGCCAACTCGTTCCTGTTCATTTCCTTTGCGATGACCTGGACCGGCGCACGGCTGTTCGACCATCGCAAGCCACAGCCCTTCCTCATGTTCGCGGGCGCCGCAATTTGGCTGCTGGCGTCGCGGGTGCCCGGCCTCTTCGATTCCTTCGACCTGCGGGTGCTGCTCAGCTCGGCGATCATCACGGCCTATACCTGGGCCACGGCCTTCGAATTCTGGCGCGGTCGCAGCGAGCCCCTGGTCTCGCGCTGGCCGGCGATCTTCATGCTGTTCGCCCACGGCGCCCTTTACCTGTTGCGCACGCCGTTTGGCGCCATGCTGCCGTGGCTGCCGGAGAGCCAAAAGGTATTCGGGAGCGTCTGGCTCACGGTGCTCAGCTTCGAAGGGCTGATGTTCACGATCTCCATCGCGTTCATCCTGCTGGCGATGGCGAAGGAGCGCACCGAGTATCGCCACAAGACCGCAGCGCTGGTCGATCCGCTGACCGGAATTTCCAACCGCCGCGCCTTCCTGCAGGACGGTGAAGCGCAGCTCAAACGGCAGGCGACCGATCCGCACCCGATGGCGGTCATGCTGCTCGACCTCGACAACTTCAAATCGATCAACGATCGCTTCGGTCATGCGATCGGCGATCGGGTGCTGGAGATTTTTGCCGAGGTCTCCAGCGGTTGCCTGCGCCGCATCGATTTGTTCGGCCGCCTTGGCGGCGAGGAATTCGCAGCGATGCTGCGCGACACGACGCGCGAGCGGGCGCTGGCGGTCGCCGAGGAAATCCGCAAGTCATTCGCCGAAGCCACCCGCGAAGTCGACGGCCGGCCGGTCGCGGCGACCGTGAGCATCGGGATCGTCATCAGCCACGACGCCGTGCTCGATCTCTCGGCGTTGCTGGCACAGGCCGACCACGCCCTCTACCGCGCCAAGGACGGCGGCCGCAATCGCGTCGAAATCGCCTCGATCGAGCTGATCCTCGATCGCACCCGGCGCAGCGCCGTCGAGCGTCTCACCGCAATCGGCGGTTTGGCCGGAGCCGCGAAGCAGCCGGCAAAATCGGCGGCCTGAGCCGGGCGCCGTTCGCCGGAGCAGCGCGGCCGCTATGATGGCGTTGGGCTGCATCCCTGGCATGCGCCCGCCAAGCCCGTTCATCTTCGCCCGCACATTTGCTAGGGTGGTGGTCCCCACTGCCGGAGATCGAACCATGCTCGACACAGTCACGCGAAAAAGCGCTGCACCTTTCGATACCGCGCGGCTCGACCAGCTGATGGACGAAGCGGGACTGGATGTGCTGGTCGCGACCTCGAAGCACAACGTTCAATATCTGCTCGGCGGCCATCGCTCGTTCTTTTTCGACAACATGGATGCGATGGGGATCAGCCGTTACCTGCCGGTATTTGTTTATCCGAAGGGTCATCCGGAGAAGGCCGCCTATTTCGGCCACGGCATGGAGACGTATCAGACGCAGCTCAAGCCGTTCTGGGTCTCCGAAGTCAGCACGAAAAGTGGCGGCTCGGTAGACGTGATGCAAAAGGCCGCCGACTATGTCCGCAGCCTTTCCACGAAGCCACAACGCGTTGGCGTCGAGCTCGCGTTCGTGCCGGCGGATTCCACGGCCACGCTGCGCAAGGCGGTTCCGGACGCCGAGCTCAAGGATGCGCTGTTCGTGCTCGAACGATTGCGGCTGCGTAAATCGCCGGAGGAACTGGAAAAGCTGCGGCTTGCGTCCGAGCTGGTGATCGATTCGATGCAGGCCGTGATCGCGACGCATGGCGCCGGCGCCACCAAGGCCGAACTGAGCGAAGCGCTCCGCCGCGAAGAAACATCGCGCGGGCTGGTGTTCGATTATTGCCTGATCGCCGCGGGCTCGAGCCATAACCGCGCTCCCTCCGATCAACGATGGGAGAAAGGCGATCCGCTGTCACTCGATTCCGGCGGCAACTATCACGGCTATATCGGCGACCTGGCGCGCATGGCCATTGTCGGCGAGCCCGACGCCGAGCTGGAAGATTTGCTCGCCGAGGTCGAAGCCGTCCAGCAGGCATCGTTCAAGCCGATCCGCCCCGGCGTCAATGGCGGCGAGATTTATGCTGCCGCCGGTCCGGTGCTGAAGAAGTCGAAGCTGCACAATCACTACGAGTTTCTCGCCCACGGCATGGGGCTGGTCAGCCACGAAGGCCCGCGACTGACCAATTCGGGCCCGGTGCCTTACGACGCATACGACGCGCAGCGGCCGCTCGAAGTCGGCATGGTGATTTCGGTCGAGACGACGTTGCTGCATCCGCGCCGCGGCTTCATCAAGCTTGAAGACACGGTGGTGGTCACGCCGACCGGGCACGAAATCTATGGCGATCGCGCCAGGGGCTGGAACCGCGCCGGCGGCTGATCGCGCCTAGTGGACGCTCAGGCCACGCTCGAGTTCTTCGATGTCGCGGCGCAGCCTACGCAGATAGCCGAAATAGGCCGCCGCACCGGATATCCAGCACGCGCCGAATACGAGGAAGATGATAGGGTCGGTTCCGGGCCATAGTCTTCTGATCAGCACGCAAGTCATCGCCCATGCAGCGACGATGAGAACCGCCCGCGGCAGCAGGTAAGCCATGATGGCGTCTCGCTATTGTGACCAAGGCCATGCTGCCCCAATATGGTTAGTATCCGGTAAAATCCGATCTCTGGCCCGCCTGATATCCCCGCCAATTCCCGCGTAAAGGAAGCCTGCAATGCGCATCGTTGCACTTGAGGAACATTTTGCGATCCCTTCGCTGGTGCGGAGAATAGATCCGCAAGCGATCGCCAGGCATGGCTTTCCGCCGGGATTCGCCAGCAACATGGAAAAGCAATCGTCCGATCTCGGCGCGGGCCGGCTTGCCGACATGGACGAGGCCGGCATCACGGTGCAGGTGCTCTCGGCATCCGGCCCGGGCGCTTATCTGCTCGACGGCACCGACGGTATCGCCTTTGCGCGCGACATCAACGATGTGCTGGGCAAGGCGGTGGCGGCCCATCCCGATCGCTTCGGTGGCTTTGCGCATCTGCCGATGCGGACACCAGAGGCCGCGGCTGACGAACTGGAGCGGACGGTTCGCGATCTCGGCTTCTGCGGCGCCTTGATCAACGGCCTGACGGAGGGCCGCTTTCTCGACGACCCGCGCTTCGATCCGATCCTCGCGCGCGCCGAACAGCTCGACGTGCCGGTTTATCTGCACCCCAACCTGCCGCCGCCGGCGGTCCGCGACGCCTATTATAGCGGCCTGCCGGGCCAAACCGGCTTTCGTTTGTCCACGGCTGCGTGGGGCTGGCATTCGGAAACGGCCATCCACGTGTTCCGGCTGGTCCTGGCCGGCACGCTCGACCGGCATCCCAAACTGCGGCTGATCATCGGACACATGGGCGAGGGGATCGCGGCGATGATGACGCGGTCCGACAAGATCCTGTCCATGGAGGCTCCCCACCTGAAGCGTTCGGTCAGGCAGACGATCCTCGATCACGTCACCGTCACCACGAGCGGCATGTTCACGCAGCCGCCGCTCGATACGCTCGTGGCGATTTTCGGCATCGACCGGGTGATGTTCTCGATCGACTATCCGTATAGCCCGAACAAAATCGGTGGGGATTTCATCGATCAGCTCAAGTGGCCGGCCGCCGATCTGGAAAAATTCGCCCACGGCAACGCCGACCGGCTGCTCAAGCTCAAGGTCTAGCGTGGTGTAGAGACGGTCCGATGCGCTCCGCTCGCTGGCTTGCGCTGTTGCCGTTTCTTGCCCTGCTGATCGGCCCGTTCTTCGTCAACCGTGTGACGCCGCTCGTTTTCGGCATGCCGTTCCTGCTGGCCTGGATCGTGGTCTGGATTCTTCTGACCGCCGTGATCATGGCGGTGATTTTCCGCTTCGATCCCGAAAATCGGGACGAGCGGCCATGAACGGCGCGCTCGTAGCGATCGCCGGCGCCGCCATTCTCGCGCTCGGCATCGGCTTTCTGGCGCGGCGCGGCCGCCAGATGGGTCTCGAGCAATGGACGGTCGCCGGTCGGTCGTTCGGCGCGCCGCTGGTTTTCCTGCTGATGGCCGGCGAGATCTATACGACCTTCACCTTTCTCGGCGGCAGTGGCTTCGCCTACGGTAAGGGCGGTCCGGTCTACTACATTCTTTGCTACGGCACGCTCGCCTACGTCATGTCCTACTTCATGCTGCCGCCGATATGGCGCTACGCGCGCGACAACAAGCTTTATTCGCAGCCCGATTTCTTCGCGCACAAATATGCCAGCCCGACGCTCGGCGTCGTCGTCTCGCTGGTCGGCATCCTGGCGCTGATCCCTTATCTGGTGCTGCAGTTCAAGGGTCTCGGCATCATTGTGGAAGCGGCGGGCTACGGCGCCATCGGGTCAACGCCGGCGATCTGGATCGGCGCCGCCGTCGCCACCGCGTATGTCATGGTATCCGGCGTGCGCGGTTCGGCCTGGACGGCGGTCGCCAAGGACATCGCCATCCTGGTGGTGGTGGTGTTTCTCGGCATTTATCTGCCGCTGCATTACTACGGCGGGCTGGGAGCGATGTTTGCCGCGATCGAGGCCGCGAAGCCCGGCTTCGCGGCGCTGCCGGAGCGCGGCGAAAGCGTGTGGTGGTTCTCGTCCACCGTGCTTTTGACGGCGCTCGGCTTCTACATGTGGCCGCACGCGTTCGGCTCGATCTACACGGCGCGCAACACCAGGGTCATTCGTCAGAACGCCATGGTGCTGCCGCTCTATCAGTTGATCCTGCTGTTCGTGTTTCTGGTCGGCTTTGCGGCGATCCTGCAAATTCCGGACCTGAAGGGCGCCGACGTCGATCTCGCGTTGTTCAAGCTCTCGGTCAAGACTTTCGATCCATGGCTTGTCGGCCTGATCGGCGCCGCCGGCGTGCTAACTGCGCTGGTGCCGGGTTCGATGATCCTGATGACGGCGGCGACCCTGCTTGCCAACAATCTCTACCGCGTCGTCCACCGCTCCGCCGGGGACGCTCGCATCCTGACCGTCGCCAAATCTCTTGTTCCGGCGATTGCGCTCGTTGCGATCTATTTTACCCTGCAAGGCGGCCAGACCATCGTGGCGCTTCTTCTGCTGGGCTACAGCTTCGTCACCCAGCTCTTTCCCGCGCTGGCCTTCAGCCTTGCCCGCAACAGGTGGATCACGCGCGAAGGCGCGATTGCCGGAATCCTGGCCGGCGTTGCAACCGTGGCCGCCGTCGGCCTCACGCACACGACCATTGCGACATTGGTGCCGTCGCTTCCGTTGGAGATCAAAGAAGTCAATGTCGGCATCGTCGCGCTCGCCGTGAACTTTCTCGTACTGATCGCGGTCAGCGCCGCCATGAGGCTCGCGCCGTCTTTTGCCTCGCGGGAGGTCGAGCTACGCCGGGGCGGGTCTTAAAGCCCAAGTCTGGTACGAAACCAGGCTGGCGCAAATCTTGGTTGTCACGTATCGCGGCTATGAAACATCCGTGACCGTTCGTGACCGAATGTGTTCGTGAGCAAAAAGAGGGTCCAACAAGAGGGTCCAAAGAGGGGTCTGAGAATGGATGTGGCGCCGAATACGGATACTGGTAGTGACAGCGCGCCGACCCCGCCACGCGGTGCGAGCGCCGAATCTCGCCCGCGCAAATCCGGCCCCGAACACGGGTCCGGTCCCGAACAGAAGTCCGGCCGCGCACAGACGCTTCTCGCACTGACCGCGCTCGGCATCGTCTTCGGCGATATCGGCACCAGTCCGCTCTACGCATTCTCCGTCGCTCTGAACGCAACGGGGAAAGTGCCTACCACCGATCATGTGTTCGGCGTGGTTTCGCTGACATTCTGGGCGCTGATGATGATCATCTCGCTCAAATACGTCGCGATCGTCATGCGCGCCGACAATGATGGGGAGGGCGGGATACTGGCACTGTCGTCTTTGGTCGAGCGTCACGACACGGTCGCGCACGGCGCCAGGCTGCCGATCGTCGTTCTGCTCGGCATCATCGGCGCGGCGCTTCTCTACGGCGACGGCGTCATTACGCCCGCGATCTCGGTTCTGTCGGCGATGGAAGGCATCAAATTCAGCCCAGCAGCGGCGAATTTCGTCGTGCCCGTGACGCTCGTCATCCTGGTGGCCCTTTTTGCTCTGCAGTCCCGCGGCACCGGCAGCGTCGGCCGGTTGTTCGGACCGGTGATGGTCGTCTGGTTCGTCATCATCGGAGTTCTCGGCATCGTCAACATCTGGGCGGCGCCGGAGATTCTCCGCGCGTTCAACCCGCTCGAAGCGGTGCACCTGGCGATGGCCAGTCCGTTTACGCTCTTTCTCGTTCTCGGCGGCGTGTTCCTGGTGCTGACCGGCGGTGAGGCGCTCTATGCGGACATGGGTCACGTCGGCCGCCCCGCAATTCGGCTGGCATGGTTCGGGCTGGTGCTTCCGGCGCTGGTCCTTTGCTATTTCGGACAGGGCGCGCGCGTTCTGGCCGATCCGAAGGCGATCGAAAACCCGTTCTACAGTCTGGCACCCGGATGGGCGGTCGTGCCGATGGTTGTGCTCGCGGCGCTCGCCACAATCATCGCCTCGCAGGCCCTCATCTCCGGCGTCTTTTCGATGACCCGGCAAGCGATCCTGATGGGGCTGTGCCCGCGATCCAAAATCATTCCGACCTCGAGCGAAGAAGCCGGCCAGGTCTATCTTCCCACCGCCAACTGGCTGCTGATGGTCGGAACGCTCGTCGTCGTGATCATGTTCCGCTCTTCCGACGCGCTCGCTGCGGCCTATGGCATCGCCGTGTCGGGGACGATGATCGTCACCACGATTTTGCTCTACCGTGTCATGATCGACGAATGGAAATGGCCGCCCGTTGTCGCCGGTCTGGTCATCGCGCTGTTCGCCGGCATGGAAGCGATTTTCCTGGTGTCGAATTCGCTGAAGATCGTCGAGGGCGGATGGTTCCCGCTGCTCATCGGCGCGGTGATCGCGATCATGATGCTGTCGTGGCGCAAGGGATCGCTGGTGCTGAGGCAGCGCCTGTACGACATGTCGATGCTGCCGCTCGATCGCTTCCTGACCTACGTCGACGACCTGGTGATCGGCCGCGTGCCGGGCCTCGGCGTCTGGCTGACCAAGGTCGAGCACGGCGCTTCGCCGATGCTGATCAGGCACCTTGAGCACAATCGCGTGTTTCACGAGCGCGTCGCGCTCCTGAGCTTCCTGCCTGACCGGCGGCCTCGCGTGCCGTTCGCCGAGCGGTTCAAGGTCGAGCGGATCGGCCACGGCTTCTTTCGGGTGCAGGTCCGGCTCGGCTTCATGCAGACGCCCGACATTCCGCGGACATTGCAGAACATCCAGATGCTGGGGTTCGATTCCGATCTCGAACGCAGGCACTATTACCTCGCGCACGAGACCATCGTCCGCCGCGACAACGGTTCCGGCATGGGTCCGATTTCGTTCGCGATCTTTGCTTTTCTCAGCCGAATTTCGAGCCGGGCGCCGGATTATTTCAAAATCCCCCACGACGGGGTGATCGAGGTCGGCTTTCGCATCGAAATCTGAAGGCTTCGCCGGCTTGACAACGCGCCGGTAATACGGCCGACTTGAATGATAATAAAGCGGAGGAAAACATGCGCATCCACGCCCTCGGTCTTGCAGCATTCCTGCTGTTCGCCCCCACGGCGCACGCCGAGATGTCCGGCGGCAAGATCAAGATCGGCGTGCTGACCGATCTTTCCGGCCCCTACGAGCAGAATTCCGGCGTCGGTTCGGTCGAGGCAGCCAGGATGGCGGCGGAGGAATTCGGCAACAAGGTCAATGGCGTGCCGGTCGAGATCGTTGCCGCCGATCACCAGAACAAGCCGGACATTGGGGCCGCGATCGCGCGGCGCTGGTTCGATCTCGAGGAGGTCGACGCCGTCACTGATCTGGTCAATTCTGCGGTTGGCTTCGCGGTGCTGGAAATCGCGAAAGCCAACAACAAGACCGTGCTACTGACGAGCGCTGGATCGGCGGACTTCACCGGCAAGGCCTGTGCGCCCAACAATTCGGTGCACTGGGTCTACGACAGCTATCAAATAGGCGCGGCCATCGGCCGCGCCCTGCCGCAACTCGGCAAGACCTGGTTCTTTGTTACCGCCGACTACGTGTACGGTCGCGCGTTGCAGGCAGGCGCCACGACATTCATCGAGAAGAACGGCGGCAAGGTTTTAGGCTCGGTCCGCCATCCGCTCGGCACGACCGACTTTTCGTCGTTCATGCTGCAAGCCCAGACATCGGGGGCGGAAGTGATTGCGGTGGCGAACGGCGGCGACGACGCCATCAACGCGGTCAAGACCGCGCGCGAGTTCGGCATCACCGACAAGCAGAAAGTCGTGCCGTTCGGACTGGATTCGCTGCCGGCCATTCGCGCCACCAGCCTGCAGCTCGCGCAGGGCATGATGTTTGTGTCGCCGTGGCTGCCGGGCATCAACGACGCGGCGAATACGTTCTTCAACAAGTTCATGGAGCGCCGCAAGATCGCGCCCACAAGCTTCCAGGTGGGCACATATTCCGCTGTGCGCAGCTACCTCAAGGCGGCCGAGGCAACGAATTCGGACGACCCCAAGACCGTGATCGCGAAGATGCGCGAGATGCCGGTGAACGACGCCTTTACGCCCAACGGACGGCTGCGGGCGGACGGCCGAATGGTGCACGACGTCTATCTCGTGCAGATCAAATCGCCGACCGAGTCGAAGGGCGAATGGGACCTGCTCAAGCTCGTCGCCACGCTCCCTGGCGATGAGGTGTTTCGCCCGATCGCCGACGGCGGCTGCCCGGCGATGTCCCAGTAACGACGCCTGCGGCCGCGAGCCGGCAATCTCGCGAATCGGGCGTTGCAGGACCACGACAAACCCGTAGCCCGAAACGGCCCGATTTTGGCCGTTCGGGAAGGGTTAACGAACGGGTAACCATGCGTTAACCATTGTCCCATCAGGCTGCGTCGATTGGGGATCGATTGACGCGCCAGACATGGCACTCACGGAACGAAATCGGCAGAACGATTGGCCGCGGAGCAGGCCCGCAAGCCTCGCTGCGAAGCGTCCCGCAGCGGGAACGCCGGCGGCCGCTGCCGCGGAACAGGCTAGGCCGCCGCATTTGCGGCGCGAGCAGGTGACGCTCCAATCTGCCAGGGCTGAATTCAACTTTGCGGCGGGAAAGACCAAATTCGACCTGGCGAAAGACCTCGAAGAAGCGATCGAGAAGATCGCTCTGCTGGAGCGGCGGTTGTCGCAGGAAACCGAGGCGGCCGGCACGCTGCGGGAACGCGTGCAGACGCTGACGGCGGAAGGAGAGGCTGCCGGCCAGCGCGCCGCGATACTGGAAATCGAGCTCGGCACGGCGCGCGACCGGCTTCGCGGAGCGCGAGACTTCGAAGCCGAGAAGGCGCGCCTCTCGAAAAGTCTTAGCGATAGCGACTCGGCGCTCGAGGATGCGCGCGCACGCATCAAATTTTTGGACACGGCGCTGGCCGCGGCGGAAGCCGAGTGCACGAGACTGGGCGCCGAGGCCAAGGCGGCCACGGCCGGGAGGGAAAAGTACGAGAGCGAATCCGAAGCGCTCAAGCGCCTTGCCGATGCCATGTCGGCGCGCGCCTTGATGGCGGAGAGGATGCTCGCCGATGCAAGGCAACGCGTGCTCGCGCGCAATGTGCAGAACGACGTCGCCGAGCAAAGGATCAACGAGGCGAAGGCCGTTCGCGAAGAACTGGACAATAAAAACCGGCGGCTCCAGGAAACGCTTCGGGCGCAACAAGGCCAGGTGGAAGAACTTGAACAGTCGCGCCTGACGCTTGTCGCTGCTGCGAACGCGCTGCTGGAAACCTTCCAGAGCCGCGAGAAGGCTTTTATCGAGAGCGAAGAGAAGATCCGGCGCCTGACGGAACGAAACGCGCAACTCGAGGCCGAGGCACGCTCCGCCAACAGCCGTGCCGCAATCACCATCGCCAAGGCCGATGAGCAGATGCGCAAGAAGTGGGCCGAGCTGGCGCGTCAGGTCGCGCTGCGGTCGAAAGCGAACGTCACGGTCCGCGACCGGCGCGAACGTGGTTTCTGACGACGCCCGCCGGCCGGCCAGCAATCGGTAAGCCTACGCCGTCGCCCGGCTGCTGAGGCCCGCGATCATCGCGTCGATCCGCTGCGCGTCCATCGGCTTACCCAACAGAAATCCCTGGCCGATGTTGCAGCCGAGCTTGCGGAGCATGTGGAGATCCGCGTCCGTCGAAATACCGACGCCGACCGCCTGGCTGCCGAAATTCTGAGCCATTTGAATGAGGGTCTTGCAAATGGTCGCCTTGCCGGGGTTTGTCGCGCAGTTCTCGACCAGTTCACGGTCGATTTTGATTTCGGCGAAGGGAATTTGGTTGAATATGTCGAGGCAGGTCGATCCGCGTCCGAAATTGTCGATGGCGATCGAAACTCCGGATTGCTGCAATTTGGGGAAGCGGGCTTTCAGGAACCCGATCTTGTTGACGACCTGCCGCTCGGGCACTTCGAGGAGCAGGCCGGGCCAGTCCTCGTTCTGCGGGCGATGCGTCGCCACCAGGTCGGCGATCGGCAGCCGCAACAGGTTTTCAACACTGATGTTGATCGCCGGCATCACGACGAGCCCGGATTGCCGGAAGTGCGCGCTCGCCTTGAGCGCAGTCAGCAGCGCCAGTCGGGAAAGCTTGAGCAGGTCGTCTTCGTCTGCGCCCTTGAGAAACTGAGCCGGCGGGAGCAGGCCATGCTCGGGATGAGCGACGCGCGCCACGACTTCAAATCCGATCATGGCGTTGGTTTTCAGATCGAACTTTGGCTGGTACAGGAACGTGATCAGATTTCGCATCAGCGCGTCGCTGAGCGACATGCCGACTGGCGGCGCCGTCGCGGCGTTAAGCCTGCGGTCGCGAATGATCCGTTGAACGGTGCCGGCTCTGAGCGGCTTCTGCAACGGCGGCAGCATTTTCAGCGAGCAGTCGGCGCCGATGGTGTTGAAGCTGTCGAGCAGTTTCGGTTCACAGCCGCCGAAGAGCTGGACCGCGCCCGCGTAGCCGCATTCCTTGAGAGCCCACAGCGACCGCACGCATTCGTGGGGCAGGGCGCCGTTCAAATGGACGAAGACGATATCGGGATTCTGGTCATCGACCATATCCAGCAGCCGCGTGCTGTTCGAGAACTCGACGACATCCACACCGTCGCGGCGCAATTCCCGGGCCAGGCTTTGCCGGAATACGAAATCCTCGTCCATCAGGAAGCAAAGCGGGTTGGCGGCCCTGGCGGGTTTCGCGCTGAACGCTACGACGTCATGAACGGCGGCCATGCTCGAACCCGATGCGGAAGCGGCGAGACGCTGCGAAACAACCTCTGATTGTTCACATTCACCAAAAAGAGTTAAAGGAGGTTTACGCGCACCAAGCCGCATTCCCCGGCGCGCCAGGGAAATTCAGATCGCGTGTTGGTCACGGATGGCGATCGTTCACCGGAACGCGGGCATGACTTCCTTGGCGAACAGGTCCACGGAGTGTGCCGCCACCTCGTAGGGCAGCGAGCCGAAAATCATGTCGCCGACGAAGTAATTGACGCCGGTCCTCTCGACCGTTTCGGCGATATAGCGGCGGACCGTTTCCGGCGAACCCGCGACGCCCGTATGCATCGCCGCCAGCGCGTCGAACTCGGGCGGATAGACCGCCGCGATCGGGAACGGGATGCCGCCCCATTCCCACAGGAACGCCATGTGGTGACGCCATAAGCGATAAGCGCTGCGAGCGGCTTCCAGCGCCTTGGCGTCGGTCTCGGCGACCACCACGTGACGGAAAACGCCGAGCAGGGGAATGTCTGCGGCGTTGTTGCCGTCGGCCTGCCACGCCGCGCGATAGGCGTCGGTGATCGCCTTGACGCCGTCATCGGGAATGAGCGTCACGACATTGCCCTTGAGCCGGGCGGCGTCGGCCGCGCGCGAGGGTTCGATCGGCGCGAACCAGAGCGGCGGATGCGGCTGCTGTATCGGCCGCGCCGCGATGCGCACATTCTTGTACCGGTAGAACTTACCCTCGTGGTTCAAAACGTCCGAGGCTAGCGCTTTGAGAATAACCTCGGTCGCTTCCCAATTCATGGCCGGCGCGAGCGCAGGATCGACGTCGAAACCCGCGATCTCGATGGGCGATGCACCGCGTCCCAATCCCAATTCCAGTCGTCCGCGGCTCATATGGTCGAGCATTACCACTTCTTCAGCGACCCGCAGCGGATGATACATCGGCGTGACGTAAAGCAGCGGACCGAAGCGCAGCCGCTTGCTGCGTTGTGTCGCCGCGGCGAGGAATACGCTCGGCGACGGCGCCATGCCAAGCGGGGTCGAGTGATGTTCGGCGATGTGATACGAGCGAAAGCCGGCCTGATCGTATTGTTCGATGAGCTTGAGCCTGGTCTCGAACAGGTCCGCGAGCGGAATCCCGTTGTCGTCAAGGTGATCGAAAATGCCGAATTGCAGAGTCACGGCGCCTATCCCCCCGGTTTTGTTTCTTGTCGTCGGTAAATGTTACCGTTCCCGCGACGAATTACCAGCCCGGCTCACGGCGGGCCGCGGCAGCTTCGATGGGCGAGGATTTCTTGAATGAAGCGGGCAGGGTTCATCGTGCGTGCTGAGAACGCGACGTGCGCCGCGCTGGCCGTGTCGATGCTGGTCGCAGTGTCGGCATCAACGGCCAATGCGCAGCAGCCGCCTCGGGTAGGATGCCGCGCCGTTTCCAAGGTCGAGTATGATGCCGCCAGGAGCGAAGGTTTGCTGCGTCAGAAATTCGGTACGTATGTGAGGACCGGCCCGTTCTGGCGACGCTTCTACTGGTATTGCCACTAAGGGTGCGCAGCCGCGGCAAGATACTTCGCGCTGCGGCTGGTCACCGACCTTCTCAGTGAATATCAGGCCACGTTCCCGTTATTCTTCCACCCTGCGATTGCGAGCCGGAAGTTAAAACTCCGGGCGAAGTTGCGCGCTGCCCCGACTGGTAAGCTGGCCGTCCGCGCTGATGGCTTCCCTGCGCCTCGGCCAAACCCGTAGCGGCCAGCACGATCGCTGTCGCAGCGACGCATGTTCGAACGCCTGTTCGAAGCACGCCGGCACCGCATTCGTAACGTCGGACGGCAGCACGTGCCGCCTCGACAAGCTGCCCCCCTCAACTCGTCGATTCTAACAAAGTTCCGGTGTTGCCGGTGCGACAGGAGAGCCAGCGTTTCGCGTGCCGGCACAACTCAGCGGATCGGATAGAAGGTGAGGTCGAGTCTCTTCCACTGATTGTATTTTTCGGGTGGAAGCATGGTGTAAGGCTGGCATTGTTGCAGGGCGTTG
Source organism: uncultured Alphaproteobacteria bacterium (assembly GCA_963850245.1). GTDB lineage: Bacteria > Pseudomonadota > Alphaproteobacteria > Rhizobiales > Xanthobacteraceae > BOG-931. Next base: position 588,255 of record CAWKLA010000017.1, read on the forward strand.
ATGGAATTCTGCATCAGGCTCTGTTGCCTGGCCGAATTGATCGGCGTCAGCAGTTGCGGCTGCCCCGCGAGCGTGCCGTCGCGGTTGAGGAAAACCCGCATCGCGATGCTGATCTTTTCACCGACGGCAATTCCCGCCGGCAGGGAGGAACAGGAACTGACGCGCTCGCGGAATTCCGTCGTGAAGTCACGCCCGACCCGAGGGGAATCGACGGGCGGCGCGTTGAAACCGCCGCCGAAGCGTCCGCCAAGCATAGCCAGCTGCGCCATCGTTTCGGCCGTGCTCGGCTCGACCTGCGTCTCGTCGGGGTGCGGCTCCGGCGGGGCGGGCAGCAACTCGGTGGTGGTCCGATCCTGTTCCATTTCCGGCGGCGCGCCGTCGGCCTGGGCCAATTTCGGCAGCGGCTTTTCGGGCTTTGCTTTTTCCCGGCCGGTGTCCTTCTGCGGGTTTGAACGCTGCTGTTGCGGCTGCTGCGCCGGCTGGTTGCTCGGTTCGACCGGCTGCTGTTGCGCGGCGGCATTGCCGTTATTGGCTTTGAACGGCGCTTCGGTACCGGAGGTATGCTCCGGAGATGGAGTACCCTGGAGTCGTGGCGCTTCAGTTGGCGTGACGAGCTCAACCTCCATCGCGTCGGGCGCCACCGTCTGCGGCATGCTCCCGGCAAAGGAGATGAGGCCGACCGCGAAAGCGCCGACATGGACGGCGACCGAAATTACTATTCCGGGTCGAATAAATCGCTTCAGTCCGATCACGGAAGATCGTGCCAACACCGCAATGCCCCGCCGGGATCATACCCCGAGTTTTGTCACTTTTTATCGGCGGCCGCCCGCGATGCGAACGCCATTTGGCGGCGCGTTTTCTTCCCCGACACACCCCGGTTGAGGAAGCCGCATAAACGATACGGCGGTTCGCCGCGCACGCTCACATAGCAGACGCGGGGGTTTGCGTCCTGCGATGGCCGTGAGAAATTGCGTTGGGAACGCCGGATTGCACAGGTAGCGGCGACCTGCGCTAAAAAGGCCACAGTCGCGGCGAGCGGTGGCGTACCCGGGGCAGATCACACTTTTGGCGCAAGCCGTTATTAGCCCCATTGGCGGGGATTACGGGTGGCGTGAGACGGAGCGGGCAGGCACCAGTTCCTGAGAAACGGCTACGACCGGCCGCCCAACGTCGGCGGTCGTTAGCCTCAAGAGCCCGAGCCTATGCCGAGCTTGTTCAAGTCCAATTCACGCACTTCGTTTGTAATTGGAAAGAAACCCCCGCGCTCCGCCTGCTCCTGTCCGTCCTTCGACAGAATGTATTTTGTGAATTCAGCGCGCAACGGCTCGAGCGGTTGGCCGGGCTTTCTGTTGATGTACACGTACAAATATCGTGCGATCGGGTACTTGCCGGAGAGCGTAGCTTCGGCAGAAGGCTCGTGACAGGTGCCGCCATAGAACAACGCGAGCGGCACGGCACGCACACCTTCCGTCTTGTAGCCGATGCCGGAATAGCCAATGCCAAATTTGTCCGCAGCCACTGCCTTCACAACGGCTTCCGAGCCCGATTGCTGCCTGATTTCCGGCCTGTAGTCTCCACCGTAGAGCGCCGTTTCCCGGAAATACTCATACGTTCCCGACAAGGTGTTGCGGCTGTAGAGGCCGATTGCCTGTTTCGCCCATTCGCCGGTTAATCCGAGGTCGCCCCAGGTCCTGATGTCGGTCGCGCCGGGCGTCTTGCGATTGACTGAGAAAATTCCGCTCAGTTGCGGCAGCGTCAAGCAGGCGACCGGATTGGCCTTGTTCACGTAAACCGCCAGTGCGTCGACGGCGACGCGAAAGCTCGAAATTTTATAGCCGTACTTTGATCCGAACGCGGCCGTTTCTTCGGCGCTCATCGGACGCGACATCGGGCCGAATTGCGAACGCCCTTCGAGAAGGGCGAGCGGTGCCGTTGCCGAGCCTGCTGCTTCGATCTCGACCTTCACGTCGGGATAGAGTCTCTCGAATCCTTTGGCCCAGGCTTCCATCTCATGGCCGAGGGTGTCTGATCCGACCGATTTCAGATGGCCCGCAAGTGTATCGACGGGACGGTAAGCGGGAAGGCTGGCGTCAAGCGCCCGAACACTTGGCGCCATCACCGGCATTGCGAGAGCCGCCGTGACTGCAACCGCAATGACACCCGATTTGAGCTGCGCTGTTGGAGACATGTTGCTTTCTCTCCCTTGCATTTAAAGTCTATATGTCTAGAATTCCAGACATATGTTATCATCTTGTGACAATCCGGCGATAGGGTGGTTCAGGAGAAATGACGGAGATTCTCAGAATGGGTATTTACCCGCTCGCGGTCGTCGGCCATGTCGGGCCCGATCTATCCGGACCGACGATGGACGAACCGCATGCGTTGGCGGCCCTCGCCGCCCTGGGGCAAGCGACCCGGCTGGCGATTTTCCGTATGTTGGTGCGCAAGGAGCCGAACGGCATATCAGCCGGCGCGCTCGCCGAGGCCGTCGGCTGTCCGCATAACACGCTCTCGACACATATCGCGATCCTTGCCCGGTCCGGCTTGGTCTATGGCACGCGCGAGGGCCGTACCATCACCTACCGAGCGAACGCGGACGGAACACGTGCGTTAATCGCGTTTCTCGTCACCGATTGCTGTGAAGGAAGGCCCGAGTTGTGCGGCCTTTCGAGCCAGGCTCCGCAAGGCACGTGCTGCCCGCCGGCCTCCTCGCCAAACAAGAGAAGAACAAAAAAAGCCGCTCGATGAGCTGGACCCTCACAAATCTCCTGATCGAGCTTATCGCCGGCATCGTTGGTGGCCACATGATCGCGGCTGTAGCGAAGGAGCACAGCTTTGGCGCGCTGGGCCATACGATCGCCGGCGCACTCGGCGGCGGTCTCAGCGGCTTTTTTTTGCAGACGCTCGCCGGCATGGTCGTCAACTCCGCCGGCAATGCCTACCAGGCGACCGATCAAGTGACGGAATGGTTCATTCAGGGCGTGACCGGTCTGATTGCGGGCGCAATGGTGACCATGGCGATTGGCTTCGCCAAGCAACCCTTCGAGCAACAACGGCTTGGAAGGAGCTGATCGATGCCGGCCGCAGATAGACCGACCGACGTCATTATCTACCACAATCCCGAATGCGGGACGTCGCGCAATACTCTTGGTCTGATCCGTAACGCCGGCCTCGAACCGCACGTGATCGAGTACCTGAAAACCCCGCCGAGCCGAGCACTGCTGAAATCTTTGATCGAACGCATGGGCGCGTCAGTGCGCGACGTGCTGCGCGTCAAGGGCACGCCCTATCACGAACTTAAGCTCGATGAACCCGGCGTGACCGACGACCAGCTTCTGGACGCCATGACGGAGCATCCAATTCTCATCAACCGGCCGATCGTAGTGAGCCCGCTTGGCGTCAAGCTGTGCCGTCCTTCGGAGACGGTGCTCGATCTCCTGCCGATAACCCAGCAAGGTGAGTTCCGCAAAGAGGACGGCGAACTCGTGGTGAACTCCGCAGGCCACCGCGTCTTGTAAGCGGAAGGTGACGATGCTCAATGTGGTTCCCAACAAGATCTTCAACGTGCTGTTCATCTGCACCGGTAACTCGGCGCGCTCGATCATGGCCGAGGCCGTGCTGAATCGTGCGGGCCAAGGGCGCTTCCGCGCATTCTCTGCCGGGAGCCACCCGAGGGGTCAGATTCATCCGTACGCACTCGATCTCCTGAGGCGGCTCCACTATGACGTGAGTGGGCTTCGCTCGAAGAGTTGGACCGAGTTCACCGGCCAGGACGGCCCAAAGCTCGATTTTGCCTTCACCCTCTGCGACGACGCCGCGGCGGAAACGTGCCCGGCCTGGCCGGGGCAGCCGATGACGGCGCATTGGGGCTTGCCCGATCCGGCAGCGAAGATCGGGACGGAAGCCGAAATGAGCTATGCCTTTGCGGACACGATGCGCATGCTCACCAACCGGATCAACATCTTCGTTAGCCTCCCGTTGAAGTCGCTCGACGCACTCAGTCTTCGAAAGCAACTCGACGCAATCGGCAAGGCCAAGGATATCGGGCCCGATCCTGTAAAGAACGTCGAATGAAAGAAAAGTCTCCTTTGAGCCCGCGGCGCATTGCTGCCGAGGGGTTGGGCACGGCCTTTTTGCTCGCGACCGTGGTCGGCTCAGGCATCATGGCGGCAAAGCTTGCCGGCGGTAACGATGCGCTCGCGCTTCTTTGCAACACGCTGCCGACCGGAGCGATCCTGACCGTTCTCATTCTCACTTTCGGTCCGTTGTCCGGGGCGCATTTCAATCCGGCGGTCAGCATTGCTTTTGCGCTCCGCGGCGAGCTGCCGTGGCCAGAGGCAGCCGCATACATCGCGGCGCAGGTCGTGGGCGGCATCATCGGCGTGTGGGTAGCGCACCTCATGTTCGAGCTTCCCGTTTGGCAAGTTTCCCTGCATTCACGCACCGGCGTTGGCCAATGGCTGGCTGAGTTTGTTGCGACCTTCGGGCTGCTGCTGACCATTCTAGGATGCTTGGCGCGCAACTCCGCCGCAATTCCCTATGCGGTCGGGCTTTACATCACCGCCGCTTATTGGTTCACCGCGTCGACGTCGTTCGCCAATCCCGCTGTCACTATCGCCCGCTCGATTTCCGACACGTTTGCCGGTATCGCTCCCGGCGGGGTTATCGCATTTATCGCAGCGCAGTTTGCCGGTATGCTGGTCGCGGTGCTGCTGGCCCGCTGGTTTTGGACCGAAAAGAAAGCACAATAACGTATGACCGCGCTGCCGGATCGCCGTATCGTCGTTCCGGCACTCGGCATCACGCAGATTTTCGCTTGGGGTTCAACGTTCTATCTGCCTGCGGCTCTGGCGCCATTGATCGCAAGCGACACCGGCTGGTCCTATGACTTGACGGTCAGCGGCGTATCCGCCGGGCTACTCGTCGCCGGTCTCGCCTCGCCGCGTGTGGGCCGCCTGATTGTCGAAAGGGGCGGTCGTCCAGTCTTGGCCTCCGGAGCAATATTGCTGGCGGCTGGCCTATCGGGCATCGGCACATCGTCGACCCTCACATGGTATCTTGTTAGCTGGCTCGTTACGGGTCTCGGCATGTCGGCCAGCTTGTATGATGCGGCATTTGCAACGCTCGGCCGCATCTACGGCTCAAGTTCGCGCACTTCGATCACCGCGGTGACGCTGTTCGGCGGTTTCGCCAGCACAGTCTGTTGGCCGTTGAGCGCATTTCTTGCGGCGCGCTACGGGTGGCGCGGCGCGTGCTTGACCTATGCGGCAATCCAGATTGCCGTCGCGCTGCCTATTCACCTCCTCACGCTGCCTGCTTCAACGATGACCAAAGTCGCCGCAGCGGCGCGAAAGCAATTGCCGGTTCATTTACGCCGCGACGAGTACGCAACATTTGTATTGCTGGGCGCAGTGCTGACGCTCGGCGCGGCGGTGCTATCGATCGTCGGCACCCAGCTCCTGTCGCTGTTGACGGCGCGCGGCATTGAAATGTCGGCCGCCGTCGCGTTTGGCGCGATCGTAGGGCCTGCTCAAGTTGGTGCGCGCGTTGTCGAGTTGGTGCTCGGCAACCGCTATGATCCGGTGTGGACAATCGTGGCGTCGGCAGCGCTGGTGGCGAGTTCGGCCTTGATGCTGGCGTTTGGGTTCCCGGTTGTTGCGCTCGCCATTGCGCTTTACGGCGCAGGAAACGGTATCGGCTCGGTCGCCCGCGGAACGGTGCCGCTCGCACTGTTTGGCGCCGATCGGTTTCCCGTTTTGATGGGTCGCTTGGGCTTCCCGCTCCTGGTGGCAATGGCCGTGTCACCTTATCTCGGCGGGATTGCTTTCCAGAAGGGCGGCGCCGAATGGACGCTCCTGCTCGTGAGCGCTTTTGCCGTGGTGAATTTTTTGATGGTGGCCGCGTTGCGGGTGGTTACGTGGCGTCAGTCAAATTAGCCTTTGGATCGTTCGACGCCGCATTTTTGCGAGGTTTTTCACGGGATTGAATCCCCCTATTCGCCGCCCCTGCAAAAGGGGGCCAACGTCCAAGGTCGCTCATGCGGACGTCCATCGTGTGACGCGCTTTTCGAGCGAAGGACGGGGCCGATCGTCGGGACGATCAACCGCAGTGCCGATCGGTATGATGCCGGCGACTCGCTCGTTCGCGCCGATGCCGAGAATTTTTGAAGCGGCGGGATCGTATGCCGACCATCCGGTGAGCCACGTCGAGCTGTAGCCGAGTGTTGCCGCCGCGCTGATAAGATTCATGCAGACGGCGCCGGCGGAAAGAATCTGCTCCCATTCGGGGATGCGCGCCGACGGGTCGGCGCGACTCACCACGATGACGATCAGCGGCGCGACGGTAAAAACGGCCCTGATCTTGCGCGCCGTGACATCGGCCGCTGCCAAATCCTGCTGCGCGGTTGCGCCACGGAGGAACGCCGCGGTGAGTTTGTCGGCCAATTCCTGCCGTGCCGATCCCTGCGCCACAACGATCCGCCAGGGTTCCAGCGCGCCGTGATCGGGGACCCGCGTGGCGACGGTGAGAAGTTGCTCGAGCTCGTCAGCGTTCGGCCCGGGGTCGGTCAGCCGCAGGGCAGGGACGGATCGGCGCTGCTTCAACACACGGAGCAGAGAAGATTCGCCAGACGCTTTTTTCACATTCGCGTCTTTCACATTCTCGTCTTTTGTTTTCGCGTCGAGTTTTGAATTTGCAATTTCCGACATGGATCGTCCTCTGTCCCGCCAAAACCGAACTAGGCATCCTCGAAAGGTAAGTCAACGCCAACGCCGGATATATGGAAGTATTCTAATGCGCTTTCTTTTGAATCACTCGAAACAAAGAATTGTTCGAAGCAAGTGAGACTCGGCAACCGAACAAACAACACATCGGGATCAATGAGCCGGAATGCCCGAGCAAAAAGGTCAAGTCTGCGTAAGGCAGCAGCAGCGTTCGTCGTCCCCAGCCTGAGTATTGCGTTCAAGGGTTCTCTGACGATCCACTTTAGCGTAAAGGATACCGGCTACGGCAATGTTTGAGTCGTTCGGAGGAGAAATCATGTTCATCGCAATGAATCGCTTTCGTGTGAAAAAGGGCTCCGAGGAAGCCTTCGAGAAGGTCTGGCTCAACCGTGACAGCTATCTCGACCGCGTGCCGGGCTTTGTCGAGTTTCATCTGCTGAAGGGTCCGGAGGCGGAGGACCACACGCTCTATTCTTCGCACACGGTGTGGCAAACCAAAGCGGCCTTCGAGGCGTGGACTGCGATCGGAAGAGTTCCGCGCCGCGCACGCGCGCGCCGGCAACGATGCGACCGGCCCGCTCTATCTCGAGCATCCGAAGTTCGAGGGATTTGAGGTGCGGCAGACGCTGGTGCGCAAGGCCGCCGTGGCTTGAGGCGGCGTCATTGTTCTGAAAGTCCTAGGCCAGTGCGGCCTCGTCCGCGACCGGAAGAGGCCGACCGTCGGGACCGAACCCCACCTTCTCGAGGCCACGGCGACGGATGGCGAGCCACCATCCTGCCTGATCGTTCCACTCCTTGAAATCGGGGTCGGCGCCGAGCACCTGCGCGGCATGGTGGGTCCAATAGGGGTCGTACATGGCTTGGCGTCCGATCGCGGTCAGATCGGCGTGTCCCTCGGCGAGAACGGCCTCGGCTTGATGGGCGTCGAGGATATGGCCGACGGCCATGGTCTTTATGCCGGTCGCCCTGCGAATGTCCGAGGCGTAGCTGACCTGGAAGCCGGGTCGTCTCGACGAATTCTCGTACGCGGTAGCTCCGCGCATGCCGCCGGAAGAACAGTCGACGACATCGACTCCTGCCTTGCCGAGTTCTCCAGCCAGCGCGATCGAATCTTCGATTGCCCAGCCGTCAGGCGCGCCATCAACCGAGGAGACGCGGAAGAACAACGGCTTGCGGGAGGGCCAAACCGCCCTGACGGCGCGGGTGACCTCAAGCGCAAACCGCATCCGGCCGGCCCGGTCGCCGCCATAAGCGTCGTTACGCCGATTGACCCCGGGGGAGAGGAAGCTCGAGATCAGATAGCCGTGGGCGCCGTGAATCTCCAGCACCTCGAAGCCGGCGCGGTCGGCGCGCGCGGCGGCGACAGCGAAGCTTTCGACGATACTCGGAATTTCAGCAAGCGACAGCGCGTGCGGTGCCACGTGTCCCTGCGCCAGCGGCTCGGCGGTCGGTCCGACCAACGGGTAGGGGGCTTCGCCTCGCGCCGCGTCGTTCGCGTCGAGCGGGCCGCCGCCCTGCCATGGCCTCTGCCAACCGCCCTTGCGCCCGGCATGCGCGATCTGAATTCCGGGCAACGCGCCCTGCGCGCGGACAAAGTCGGCTATGCGCTTGAGGCCAGGCAGGAAGCTGTCCGACCAGATACCGAGATCGCCGTGGCTGATACGGCCGCGTTCCTCGACGGACGTGGCTTCGGTAAAGACCAGGCCCATGCCGCCGAGTGCGAACTTGCCCAGATGAATCAGATGCCAATCACCGGCATAGCCGTCGATCGCGGAATACTGGCACAACGGCGACAGCACCACGCGGTTGCGAAGCGTGGCGCCGGCGATCTGCAGCGGGGTGAACAGAAGCGGCATCTTTGGCATCAACGCGTATCCTTTACTGAAGGCCGGCGGAGCGCGAAGAATTCGAACCAGAGGTTCGGCCGACCGGTCAGTGCCCAACAGCGCCGGGCGTTCCTGGCTTGAGGGTTTCGACAAACCAGCCGGTCGCCATGGCGGCTGCGATCTCGACCTTGGATTTGTCCGAGTAGAGAGTCATGTGCGACGTATGGGGGAGGACTTCGAGCTTCTTCCTGGTGGTCGGAATCTGGTTGAAGGCGCCGATCTCGAGGTCCCAGAGGGTCAGGTCGTCGCCTTCCGCGACGATCATCAGCGTCGGGGTGTTGTAGATGCGCTTCACGAAGGGGCCGACGTCGTAGTTCATCAACAAGTCGACGGATTCCACGCTGCTTTTGTTCTGATAGAGCGGCGCCTCGGTCTCCTTGATCGCCATGAAGGTACGCACCGTCTCCGGGAAGGGCCAGGCCGAAACCTGTTCTGCCGAATTCTCGACGGCATGCGGCAGGTATAGCCGTTCGCCCGGTTTCTCGTAGCGCAGCTTACGGTCCCTGAGAATCAGGTCCCAAAGGGCGCGGTATTCCATGGTGCCGTGGGCACGCCGCATATTCTCGTATCCGTCAACGACGGGAATCTGGCTGACGATCGAACGCACGCGCGGGTCGATCGCTGCGAGAATGAGTGCGTGGCCGCCCGAATAGGAAATACCCCACACGCCAAGACGCTCGGGGTCTACGGTCTTGGTGGCGCTCGAGGAAACTCAGAGCGTTCTGGTAGTCCCTGATCTGGGCCCACGGGTCGAGATGCTGGCGGTCGTCGCCATCGCTCACGCCGAGATTGCGATAGTCAAAGATCAGGGCGTTGATGCCCGCCTCGGCGAAAGCCTTCGCATAGACCGGCATGACGATCTCGCGGACGTAACACCAGCCGCCGGCGAGCACGACTGCCGGCGAGCGGCTGGATTCGTCGGCGACATAGAGCCAGCCCCGAACCGTGGTGCCCTCGGATTGAAATTCGACATCCAGCCTCTTGACCATCGTCTCCCCCCGATTGATTTCGCGAACGATTGTATTTTCTTGGCGCAATAACACCGGCGCGGCGGGCTCCATTCAAGCGTCGCCGGCTGGTGCCCTTTCGAATACCGCAAGTAGCGAAATCTTCGCCGTTTGTCGCTTGCAAACGACGCTGGGCAGGCTTCCCGCCAGGGCGTGAACCCATAAATTCAGAGCGCTCGGCGGACGTCGTGAGAGACGGCCTCTCCGCACCCAGCGGCCAAGCCAACCGGACAGTGTAGGGCGTGGCGAGTTGATAGGCGGCGGCCGACATGCTTCCCGAGCCGAGCCGGAGGCCAACATGGAAGAGCCCGAAGTTCAGTCCGCAAAGGAAAACCGAAATTGGAGCGATTGGGCCGTACTGTTGACGTGTGGGCCTACTGCAATCGCGCTGTGATCAACACAGATAATGTTGAGCCGCCAAGCACTACGCTTTCCACGAAAAGGCCACGAATGGGCGTTGCAGGCGGAAAGCCGCCATCGATAAATTGCCGAATTGCAATGGTTTTTTTGCTTTTATTGGTAAGGCCGATTTTTGTTGGTAAGGCCAAAATGACGACATAGTCACCACCGACACTGAAATTGTCGGTGGGGGTAAATTGGTGTCAGACAAGGTCGGGGGACCAGCGCTGAACGCTATAAGAAGGCCGGCTGCCGCTGCGGCGCCGCCGAGGCTGCGGCTTTCGGCGGATGACGTATCGCGGCAGCCGCGCCTCAAAAACGCTACGCGCCTCACAACGACGAAACTCAAAAAGGCTGACAGCGGAACATCATCGCGGGAGAACCGCGGTCGATCAGTTGGCGACAGGCCGGCGCGATGCTTTGCCCGTATGGGGGGCATGCTCGAGCGTAAACTCCTTCACGTCTCCGTTCTTTTGTGCGTCGCTGGAACCGTCGGCTTGTGCTGGCCGGCCGTCAGCCAATTGCGATCGATGGTAGGGTTTTCATCGGCCGAAGCGTCGATTAACCCGCCAGTTTCGCGTTGCCTGCGGTTCAGCCGGTGTCACGGCAAGGCCGAGGCCGGACTGGTGAAGCACGATCCATTCAGCAAATCGACTTACGCACCTTCCAAGCCGCGTGTGATGGCCAAGGCGCGCACACGCCCTGGCCGCGAGGTTCATGCAAGCACGACAGGGCGTGCATGGAGCCGATTGAAGAAGCGGAGCGCGCAGCGCGGCCGCGCCGCAGCGAAATACGCGGCCAGCCAACCGAAACCCAGCCCAAAACCTTCCGTTCGGCTTGCGTCGCTCGAGGGCGCGCCGCCGTCCGTCGCGGCGGCTCCCCCGCGCATTTCCTCCGCCTTCGGCGCGTTTACAAGTCTCGAGGATTTCGAGACGGCGCCGTTCCCTTATCATGGCACAGATCCCACGTCGGGCCGGCCGTTCCTGAACGCCGGTACCGCAAGCCACGAGGGCCACGTCAATTTCCGCGGCCAGGTCCTTTGGGAATCTGAAACGTTCAGCGACGACCGCGTGCTTCTGCACATTCCCCCCAGTTTCGATCCGAACCGCCCTGCGGTGATGGTCGTTTTCTTTCACGGCCACGGCGCCAATCTCGCCCAGGACGTCAGCGATCGGCAGCAAGTGCCGGAGCAAATCACGGCCGCAGGCGTGAACGCCGTGTTGGTGGCGCCGCAATTCGCCGTCAATGCCGCCGAATTCGAGCGCCGGCAAATTCTGGGAGCCGAACGGGTTCAAGCATTTTCTTGATGAAGCGGCCGTCAAGCTCGCCCGCATGTACGGCGATCAGCGCACTGCATCCACATTCGCCAGGATGCCGATCGTGATCGTCGCTTACAGCGGCGGCTTTGCACCGACCCTCTCGGTCCTCGAACGCGGCGGCGTCAAGTCCCGCGTGCGCGGCCTGGTTCTGCTCGACGCCTTGTATGGTGGAACCGGCAAGTTCGCCGATTGGATCGCGCACAACAGGTCCAGCTTCTTCGTGAGTTCGTACACGCCGCACACGGCGCACCGCAACATCGATCTCGAACACCTGTTGCGCAAACAATCGGTGCCCTACAGCTCGCAACTGCGGGACCGCCATCTGCAGGGGATGGTGACGTTCCTGCCGGCCGGTGACGTTTCGCACCGCGATTTCGTCACCCACGCATGGGGCGATAATCCAATCAAGGACATCCTGGTGCGGATGGACGATTCCGATCTGAGGATCGAAACCGCCAGTGTCGGCGGACCGAACCTCCCCGGCGCGTTGGCATGGAGGCGCAACTAGGCGCGGCTAACCGCTTCGGCGATATCATTGTCGGCGGAACGTCGCTGCAGCGCTGGCCGGGTCTTGTCAGCCAACACCTTCCAATGCAGCACGGTAAAACGGTCGGCTTGGGCCTTCGGGCCGGTCAACGAGCCCACGCAACTCCTCAGTTTTTAATCTCTCTCAGGACGGCGCGCGTCGCTGTCGCATGACGAACGACGCCGGCGGCTGGAAGCATCGCTGCGCGGTGACGAAGCCGCCGATGCAATCGCTGCCGATGAAAAAACTCGATGTGCGAGACCTGTTCGAATATCGTCGGGCGGCGACGGCAAGAGACACTGACAAGAGGCGTTGAATGGTCGCGGCGATGAAGGCGGTTCGGCTGTTCGAGTTCGGCGGCCCCGACAAGCTCGTCTATGGCGACTATCCGATGCCGGAGATGGGCGCCGGCGACGTGCTGGTGAAGGTGCTCGCGACCTCGGTGTCGCGCTGGGACATCAAATATCGCACCGGCGAAGTGCATGAGTTTTACGGCAAGGCAACCGGCCATCACGGCGGCATAGCCGGTCGCCGCGCCTTCCCGATGCCGATGCAACTGGGCCGCGACGTCGCCGGGATCGTCGAAGCGGCGGGCGCGAACGTGACCACGCTCAAGGCGGGCGACCGCGTCATCGGACTCGTCCATCCCGATAATCCGCAATCGACCGTGGCCATCCGCGGGCTCGGCAATCTTTCGACCGGCGTTGATCTGCCCGGTCACACAATGTTCGGCGGCTATGCGCAGTTCGTGGCGCGGCCGGAGAGTTTCTGGATCAAGACATCACCGTCGACCGATTTCGATCAGGCTGCCGCGGCGATGTGGGCCTGCGCGACCGCGCATCACGTGTTGATGGGCCGTCTGCGCGCCCGGATGAACGATTGCCTGCTGGTCACCGGCGCGTCGGGTGGCATGGGCACCGCGACCATGCTGCTGGCGAAGCTTGCCGGCACTACGGTCATCGCGACCACGCGCTCCGACGACAAGGCGCCGCTGTTGAAGAAGCTCGGCGCCGATTTCGTCGTCAACGCCACCGGCGATCGGGCGTTGCAGACGATCCGCGACATCACCCGCGGCGAGGGCGTCGACGGCGCGGTCGAATATACCGGCGACACCGGGCTGATCCGGCTCTGCATCGACGCGATGCGGCTCGGCGGTACACTCTGTCCGGTCGGCGGCGAGATGAAGGAGCTGCCGCTGCGGGTCGTCGACCTGATCAGCAAGGAGTTGAATGTGCTCGGCGTGCGCGCCTCGACACGCAACGATCAGCGGATCGTCGCGGAGCTGTTGGAAAAAGGCCAGCTTCGGATGCCGGTCCATGCGGCGATGCCACTGGCGCAAGTCGGCGAAGCCCATCGCATGCTGGAACACGACCGCGATGTCGTCGGCCGTATCGTGCTGCATCCGTGGGACGACTGAGCGGCGGCTTGACTGTCTCTTTCGGCGAATTGCATCGCCATTCCTGAATAACCGACATCGCCAAACTATGCGAAAATGGCAATACGAACGGAGTTGGCGCACCCCGTTTGCAGGTGCTCAACGCTGGTGCCTCCGTGCTACGATTTGATCGCGGCCTGACGAAAAAATTTGCGCCTGTGGATTGGTTCAGTTGTCTGCAAAAAAGATCCGGCGCGCAGTTGGGGAGTAAGATTCCATGGAAACCGGGTTGAGGGGTCGATCCGCGCTTATCAGCGGCGGGAGCAGGGGCATCGGCAAGGGCATTGCTCATGCCCTCGCCAGGGAAGGTGTAAATGTCGCGCTTATTGCGCGTAACAAGGACGGCCTCGCCGCGGCTGCCAGGGAAATCGCTGAGACGTCAGGGGTGGTCGCGATCGGAGTGGCGGCCGATATCACCGACACGAAATTGTTGAAATCGGCGTTGTCCGAAATCGCCGCTCAGCCTTCCTTCAAGATGTTGAATATCGTCGTCAACAATGCCGCTCCACCGATTACGCGCATGGATCGTCAAATCGAGTGGTCCGATCACGAATGGTTCGAAGCGATCGACGTCAAGACAGTCGGGGCGCTCAGGATCGTGCGGGAAACCCTTCCTTTGATGCCGCGTGACGGGTCGGGACGGATCATAAACGTGGCTGGAGGTTCCGGCATCGCGGTCTGGAACCCCGCCCTTCTACACGGGATCAACAATGCCGCAGTCATCTACATGACCGGATTTCTTGCCGCGGATCTTGCCGAAGCGAAGATCACGGTGAACGCCATTGTTCCCGGTGTGGTCGGGACGGAGTTCCGTCAAACCTGGGCCAAGCAGGGCGGCGAACAGCAAGGTAAAAGCGCGGAACAATTTGTCGCCGATTATTGCAAGGGGAAGGGCGTTCTCCTGGGGCGATGGGCCGAAGTGTCGGAGATCGGCGACCTCGCAGTTTTCCTCGCATCCGATCGCGCCGGTTACATCACCGGCGCCAAGATACCCATCGATGGAGGGTTTAGCGTGAACGCGCGATGAGGCGGGGCGGCTCCGCCACCCGCGCTCGCAAATTCCGCCGCTAATCTTTCGAGTGATGTACGGATAGCTTCAGCGCCGCAGTGCGCAGGTCCTGATGACTAGGCAGCGGCTTTCGCTGCGGCTTCCAGCGGCTCTTTCTCTTGCGCCAACTTGGTCCATTGCTGCGCCCTCCAAAGGAGGAATTTGCGGTCCGCGTCATCATTCGTCCGGGCCGCGTACCACTCGCATTGGCGGGCGTGTTCCAGGCATTCTTCAACGGTGCGTGACATCACACGATCTCCAACATTTCCGCTGGAGGTGGTGGGCGCGCATTACCGCCGAGTGGCCACGAAATTAATTCTTGGTAAGGTGCTCGATTGCTGCCTCGCAGGCGGTACGAAAAGCGATGGCGCTGTGGTCATGACGGGCTGATGCCGAACGAAGCGAGGCGGGCCGGCCCGGCATCGCACGTTGCATTACGGGTTGCTTATTGAATCCCCGCACATTGTCTAAAGGCGATTAGTAACCCGTTGAGCGATTATCACATACGAAGCGGGCTGAAACGCTGGAGCAGGGAGACCAAAATGGCGGAGCACAAGATTCACGAACATCACGAACAAGCAGCGGAACATTATGAGCACGCGGCAAAACATCATCGCGAGGCCGCCAAGCATCACAAAGCCGGCAATCACGAGAAGGCCGCGCACCATGCCAGAATTGCATTTGGTCATTACCTGGAAGCCGCCGAGCACCAGAACAGCGCCGCAAGGCAACACGCAAAACAGCACAGCTGAAAAACGCCGCCGAAATTTGCAACGATTGGCTGATGACTGCGTGGCGGCGCGACTGCCCTACAGGCATTCGACGCCCTCGATCATGAGCGCCAGCCGAAGCGCGATCGAGGCGTCTAGCGGATCGCCGCCGCGGAGCGGCGTGAAGACTGCCCGATAGGCGGATGAAACGCTGAAACGGGCGAAACGGTCGCAGCGCCCCCTCTCCTGTGGCGGGCGTCGCGGCCTCCTTTCGGAAAGCGGCCATCGGCATCGGGCCGCTGTGCCGCCCGGCCGACTAGTGGTCAACTATCTTTTGTTATTTCCCGAAAGCGGAATTGCGCCTTGCGCGGCGGATTCGTGAGCAGCTTTAGCGTCCACTCGTTCTTGTTTTTTCTGCTCGACAATTGCCGCTACTTTGGCGAGCCTATCTTGGCGCTGTTTGCGTTCGACGTACCATTCCGCGAACAGCGTCTCGACCAGATCGATGAGAGCTTGGGCTTCATCGGGATCGATTTCGATGATCAGATCCACATCCTTTTCAAAGTGCGCTCCAATGTTGCCGAGCGATCGCACATGATCGATGGCGTCGACACTTTCGGGGGTCACGCCTGCCGGAGCGCGCCCTTCATCGACCGCGGCCCGAAGTGCCTTGATCTCAGCGTCAAGCGTACCTTTCGCAATTTTGCAGAAATCGCAAATCATTCCCTGCAGGCATCTGCGAGAGAGCGTGGCGCTCGCTTTGGGGCTTAGGTCTCGTATCGCACATGCTTCGTAATAGTTGCCGCGCAGAGCTTCGGGAACACAATCGGGCTGGGGCCTTGCCGAAGATGCTGGCAACAGCCTCCAACTATTCCTGGGGTTAAAAACGGCTTTTCCACTTGCGTGATTCTGACTTATGGATCCGATATAAACGCCCAAGCTCAACTTCCGGCATTCGTCATTTGTACACACGACCGCGTTCCAGCCTATAGTCAGAGGCAGTCCGCCGGCTTCGCCGTCGATTTCCAAGCGTCGCGAAGCTTTGTCGGAGCGCTCCTGGCTAACTACTTGTCCAAAGCCGCAATAAGGACATTCCCAATTCTGGCCAACATTCGCCATCGCTGCCGCCTATGGTCAAAGCCCTAAAAAGCCGCCCGTTTTGGGCACTCGCATCATTCAATCCTTCCGCAAAGCGTCCGGCAAATCGTCGATTGCTTGCTGCATCTCCCGCTTAAGGTCATCGGGCAAAGTAAACACTGGCAACGCGTAGTCCAGCGCAACTAGGCGGCCGTCATCAAGCCGTCCCCAATCAGAGGCTTTGTATTCGAACGGCAAGACATTGTGCGGTGAGTCGGGCTCCTAATCCCAATCCGGGAATTTGTCGGTCTCCATGAGGTGTTTTTGTTCGTCGTTGGACAGCGGACGGGCCGCGCGCGACACCAGTAGGAATCCAAAAGGCGCGCACCAAATGACAGGGCAAAGCATATCGCGACGTTGCTGGCTGACATGCCCGTACAAACACGCTTCATAGCGATTGCTGCGCCGACCGCGCGCGCCGCGGCCGAATTTCAGCGCTACGGCACCCAGCACAAAGACCCAGCGCGTTGTGCCGTCGCGACATATTCGTACGCCTCGCTTCAACGTCGTCACCGATCGACCGCTCAAGTCCTTGCGCAGTAGCCTAGGCGGTGATGCGTGCCTTCGTCTGGCGGCAGTTTCAAGTCGCACCGGGTGTGACTTAATCCGACGATCTCCGACCGCCGCCTATAAACGCTTTCTTTCAATGGTTGCGCCTTTTTTGCTGACATTATCGACCACGGTGCCATCTCGCCATCGCACTGACGATTTGGGCTGCCGGGTGTCTTTCGTTTCGTGGAAAATTATCTTGGCATCGGGGTCGTATACGAGGACTTCGTCGACCCCTCCGCCGACTTCGACAAACTCATTTTCGGCACGTTCGATCGCCTCTGGTCGAGTGCCACAAGGGATCAACTCAACGTTCCCATCCAACCGAAAAAGTTTGACGATAAACATAGCCGCCTCCTCGCCGCATCATAGTAGCGCGCCCGCCAGTCTCCCCCCAATCGAGCCGAAGGCAGTCGGCCAGCCGTCGCCGCTCATACGCCTTTCGGGTCGGGCCGCTGGTATAGGGGTGGCGGGCAAGGGCCAAAACGCATCACCTGCCCTCTGCTGCCCCCGTGCTGCCCCATCGTCGGATCGGCTCGGCGCATTTTCGGCTAAGTGCTTGGCTCCCCGGGCCGGATTCGAACCAGCGACCAACCGGTTAACAGCCGGTTGCTCTACCACTGAGCTACCGGGGAACAGTGCGGCGGCTCACGCAAGCGCGGTTGCGTATAACAAAGCCGCACCCGCTTTGAAAGCCGCATGACGCAGGGAATTGACTCCGGCCGGCTTTACCGGTCTGTCCGGGTAAAGCGTCGAGGGGGGCCTTTGGAGGCCGCATCCGGGCAGGCCCGGGGGTAGGCGGCATTGCCGGCAGCCTCGGCCCCGGGATTTGCGGCCGGCGGCTGCCTACCGACGGAACGCGCGGCGGCGCCGGTATTCTTCCGCCCGGGTGTGCCGACCTGATCGACCGCAAGCCATTCGACCGCAAGGACCGCAACCCATTCGCTCGCAGAGCCGGGGCCGCGCCAATATACGCAGCCGGGTTGGAACCTAGGCGCCCGTCCGCGAATTCAAGCTGCTGGTCAATGTCCCTTGGTTACGGGGCTTTCCCGTAACCCGCGTTCCCTCGTGCGCGTCTTGCTAATGTCGCTTTCGAGTCATCGAATGGGCCTATCGATTCTCATTTAAAGCATTAGGAGTTCTCATGCTCTCTCGCATTCTCGTCACCGCGTTTGGCATCACCTTCCTCGCCGCGGGGATCGCCATGTTTTCCACCAGCGGCGCTCTGGCGCAGGCCAACCAAATGGGCGCGCCGCCCCCGATCAAACAGGTGGCGCTGACCGACAAGCAGATCACCGGCGTGATTGCCGCGCAGAAGGAAATGAACGTGCTGACCGCGAAGCTGTCGCCGACCGCGCAGCCGGACGCCAAGACGATGGCGCAGCTCGAAGCGATCGCCAAGAAGAACGGCTTTGCCAGTTTTGACGACTACAACAATGTGGTCGGCAATATCAGTCTGGTGCTGGGCGGGTTCGATCCGGCGACCAAAAAATATATCGGCACCGAAGCGGCCATCAAGGCGCAGATTGCCGAGATCAAGGCGGACACCAAGATGTCGGCCAAGGACAAGAAGGAAGCGCTCGCCGGCCTCAACCAGGCGCTGAAGGCGCCGGAGCCGCCGCTCCAGTTCAAGGGCAATATCGATCTCGTTCAGAAATACTACGACCAGCTTGCGGAAGTGCTGGGCGGCGAGCAGCAATAAGCTGCCTTACACCGGTGCGTTTGGCGATGTGCGCCTGGCGCGCCGAACCCTGCAGGACACGAACAGGCCGGCGATGAATCGCCGGCCTGTTTTGCATTGGAGATACGGCGGCGGGAGCGGCGCTTGCGATCGGGCGCTATTCCACGGTGACGATCGAGCTGCTTCCCTTGTCCTCGATCTCGTATTTGTAGGTCGAGTGATTGCACGCCAGTTTGAATCCGTTGGACCCCGGAAGCGGACGAAGCGCGCTGATGCTGTCGCAGCGGTAACCGCTCGCCCGGACAAAATGGGCAAGCTCGTCCATCTGGGCGGCGTCCTGTTGGAGTTCGGGCTGGATTGCCGCCTCGGGCTCGATTTGCACCGCCGCCTGTTGGCGCTGCTGCGAATGCGCCACCGGCGCCGGCGGGGGCGGTACCTGAACGATCTGGGGCGGCGGCGGCGCGGCCGATTTGGGCGTCACGCATTGGCCTAATGCCGCGTCGAGGGTCAGCCCCCGCGAGGTGCAAAGCTCCTGCGTCATCGCGCACTGCTTCGTGGCTGGATCCAGCGCCAACTTCTGCGAGGCGCAAAACTCCTGCGTCGGTTGAAGATGCGTGAGGTTGGGCATGTCGGATACGCCGGGCAGGGAGCATGCGCCCAGCATCAAAGAGACCGCTATCGCCGAATGTCTCACGAAGCGCATCCAAGGGAACGCTGCCGGAAATGATCCTAAAGGCAGCGGCTACGCCCGGCGCTACTGGCAACCGCCGCCGGGCGCAGCCAACACGTGGCAACCAGGACCCGCGCGACCGACACTGGAGCAACTAACACTTGGTGGCTTGCAGCACACGACGCCGGAAGCTTAGCCGCCTAGCGAATCACGCTGACATTATTCGCCACTCGCGCGCGCGGCACCAGCGGGATCGGCGGTGCCCGAAGGCCGCTAAGAGTCCTCGCTGCTGAAAGCCCACAAGGCGCGAGGCGTGCACTGCGCGCGCCTCGCTTCGCATGCTCAGCTCAGTTCCCTGTTCCCTCGACGATGAAGGACAATGAATCGGTCGATTTGATCCGCATGCCGGTCAGTTCTTTGACTGCCGGCATTTCGTACCAGGCCTTGGCTTTTTCGACACTGTCGAATGCGATCAAGACAAATCGCTTCGGGGAAGGTCCATCCAGACTGGTAACGTTGCTTGTTCCAACGATCTGGCGACCGCCAGTTTCCTTGACTATCGCCGGCGCTTTTTCCATGACCGTCTGGAAGGCTTGCGCGTCCTTGATATCCCTGATGGCGACGACGACATACGCCGGTTTTGTTTGGGCATGGAGCCCTTCAATGACCGCGCCGCCAATTGCCAGGCCGCAGAGCAACGTCAATGCCATCTTCAAGTTGATTGCCATGTCGTTTCTCCTCATCCAAGTGCGGCCCCGCAATCGGGCCGCACGGATGGTAGATTACGACAACGCTGCGACAAACGCGTGTCCCGTGATGGTGTTCTACCTGTCATTGTATTGCTGCGGCGGCCGTGGCAAAACGGAATTCTCGAGGCTGCATCAACGACCGACAAGAAAATTTGACACGCGTTCGATCAGAGGACCGCATGGGGCGAACAAGCAAATCAGTGTCGAGGCGGTTGCTGCTCTCTTCGATGCTCATCGTCGGCGCCGCAGCGTTCGGCGCGCTGCCGTCAATCCAAACGGCGCAAGCGGAGTCGAAGCCCAGCGAAATCAGAGCCGCGTCCTGGCTCGTCGGCGGCAATCTTGCGCTCGCCACGATGTCCTACTTCCGCAGCATAGGCTCGTACGAAGGCATTCTGGACCGCACCAAGACGTACGCAACGTATATCGATGTCGACATCAAGCCGTTTCCCCCTAAGCCTGCAAATCCCACGGACGGCATTCTCTCGATGCTGGATTATTTCAACAAGGGAGACGGCGCGGCCATTGGAACGTTCATCGAAAACAAGCATGGCAAGGATGCCTCGCTTTTGTATTTGACGGCGATCCGCACGACGCAATTGCCGCTCTTTTACGATCTCGATCCTGCCCTCAGCGACAAACTGGCGGAGTTCATTCTGGTCAACATGACCAAGCTCAAAGTGCCGGAACAGATCTGGAAGCCGCTGGTCGAGGCGGTCGTAAAACGCGGCGGCTTCGAAAAGGTGCGCGATACCGCCCAGCAGATGAACGACAACATGACGCAATATCTGCTGAAGAGTTAAGCTGCACCGCGCTCAGAAGTCGGGATTGTAAATAACCTGCGACTGTTCGCTGCCGTTGGGGGCCGCCGCTTTGTGTGCTGCCGGCGCTGGCGCCGTGACAATGAATGCCCAGCACACGAACATGACCGCGAGCATCCCCGCCACGATCGTTGCCGTCCAATGCACCGCATCCAGGATCGGTCCGA
Organism: uncultured Alphaproteobacteria bacterium; assembly: GCA_963850245.1. Taxonomy (GTDB): domain Bacteria; phylum Pseudomonadota; class Alphaproteobacteria; order Rhizobiales; family Xanthobacteraceae; genus BOG-931. The sequence goes on from CAWKLA010000017.1 coordinate 609,078, forward strand.
CATAACCAGTGAAGTGCATCACGGGGGGTGTCCTTTTTTCGCCCGGCTGGCCAAGAAAGGATGGGCCCCGGCAAGTCGGGGCCTCCGAAGTCGGGAACAATCGAAACGCTAGTGCGCGATTGCGACTTTCAGGCGTCAACGCCGTACGAATTTTTGTTACTGCATAGTCTCGTCCGCTTGCATCGGTCTTGCATCGGTGGCGGAACGAGGCGCGGGTGGGGGCGGGACGGGCACCGACATCGGTATGATGTCGCTTGCGGTAAAAGAGGAACAAAGAATATGAAAACTTTCGCCGTTACTTTCTCTTGTCTGTTTGCGATGCTGTTTGCGCACGAGGCGTCGGCGGCAAACCACCTTGCTCATTTCCCCCGATGCCCGGAGGGCCTATCCGACAAAACTTGCGAATGCCGCGCCGGTTTGTCGGGCCGCGGGGTTCGCATCTGTCACGCGGGACAGCACTGCATGTGGAACGGCTTTCACGCCCTGTGCTTATAGAAAGCGGAGGCGATGTCACAGCGAGCGACCGGTCGACGGTCGGGTGAGCTTGCCGTTCACTCGACCGTCCAGGGCGGGGAGAAGAGTCCGTGACCAGACCTAAGGCGGCTTTACGCTCGAGGAGATGACGCTCAAAACGCACACAGACTATCCCGACCGCGATGTACCGATTGGGTAGAAGAATAGAGCGCCACCGGACGCGGGACGAGTCAACTGTCACGTACACCGCACACGAGGCGGGCCGCGCCCGCCTCGCGTTTGTGACTAAATTGGTCGAAAGGGCTATGGCGGAATTCGCCACTTCGCGGCAAAATACAATTCAATTCGAATTTTAAGGTAAGCACCGGGAGCCGAGCTGGCGCGTCAGGACCTCAATCTCACGGAAACCGTCAACACTTGAGCGGGCCTGATACGGATTTCAAAATGGCCGTCGTAAAACGGACTAAAGTGAAATGGGACGTATTCGTTAGTCACGCATCCGAAGATAAGGATGAATTTGTTCGTCCTCTTGCCAATACTCTGAATACCTTCGGTGTATCTGTTTGGTATGACGAATTCACCTTAAGCATTGGGGATAGTCTTTCTCGATCGATCGACAAAGGTCTATCCCGCGCTCGATTTGGCTTGGTAGTAATTAGCCCTGCCGCGGGCAAATCCCACAGGCGGCTTGCCAATTCCGTATCTGCGGCCGTAAGAAGAGAGTGCTGACGGTCAAATGTTCCGGTTGTGTCCCGTCAAGGCATCCGGCAGTCCGCCGCGGAAGCTTCCCAGCGGAAGCGCAGGCGGACGCAGCTTTCGATCCATTCCGGCGCGTTCGCGCCGACGATACGGACGAACAAGCGAGCCCGGTGCCGTTCATCGCAAAACGATGGCCCGAGTATGAACTTCGAGCGCTAGTGGCGCGAGAAGGCAAACGTCGAAAAATCATTCTTCCAGTTTGGCACGGTGTCGAACACGCCCAAATCCTCGCTTTTAGCCCCGCGCTTGCTGACAAAATAGCTATTCGAACAGATGCGACCTCTGCAACAAATATTGCAATTCAGATTTTAAGAGAGATCAGGCCCGATCTTTATGAGAAGCGCCCAAGCGCCGAACTAGAAAATATGGCCAACAATAAAGCAGTTCAGCAATTACTTCAGAATCAGAAAATGACACTTGTTGGCCAGCTTGCCGGTGGCATTGCGCATGATTTCAACAATGTTCTCTCTCGCATCATCATGGGCGCAGATTTTCTGCTCAAGGCGCACAAGCCGACCGATCCATTGTACCACGATATTATGCAGATCAAGCAGAACGCTAGCCGTGGCTCGGGGCTGGTGCGGCATTTGTTGGCATTTGCACGCAAGCAAGTGTTGCGGCCGCAGGCACTCGACCTCGGCGAGGTCTTGAGCGATCTCAACATGCTGCTCAAACGTCTGATTGGCGATAAAGTTGTTCTTGAGCTGAAACACGGCCGCGACCTGTGGCCAGTAAAGGTTGACATCTCACAAATCGAGCAGGTGATCGTGAATCTCGCCGTCAACGCTAGGGATGCCATGCCAAACGGTGGCAAATTCACAATTCTTACTCGCAACGTTGGGGCTAGTGGCGTCGAAAAATTCGGCTATGAAGAGCTTCCGAGGGCTAACTATTTGCTTGTTGAGCTGACGGATACGGGCGTTGGTATCCCCTAGAACGTTGCGGATAAGATATTCGAACCATTCTTCACAACTAAGGAGGCTGGCAAAGGGAGTGGCCTTGGTCTTTCGACGGTCTACGGTATTGTCAAACAAAGTGAGGGTTTTATCTTTCTTGATACTTTGTACGATAAGGGTACCAGGTTTCGTATTTTTTTGCCCCGCAGCTTTGACCAAGCCGAATTGACAGAAACAGGCGAGTGAATGAGGCTCCCCCACATTCCGTAAGCTGGCGTCGCCGTCGAAGGACCGCCACTAGGGCTCGTACTTCGCGCCCAGCGTCCTTCATCACCGGCGGGATTGTCGGCGGCCGCGGCAGGGGCCGCGACCAGTCCGCGCGCTTAGCCACTCGCTGCCAGTCCCGCGCCGACGTCGACCCGGTCGACGAGTTGCGTCGTCTGCCGGCGCCTTCGAGTTGTTGACCCGTTTCGACAGCGGCCACATCTGGAGCAGGAGGTCGTTGCCGGCGGGCTTGAGGTGGTCGACGTCGGCCTTGCCGCTTGAGCCGTAAGGGCGACTTTATTTCCGAACGATCGATGCCGCCGGCTGCACCTCGACCAGAGGGTCGGCGTGCCGGTGCACGAGCTTCCATCGTCCGTCCTCCCGTCGAAAAATGCTCGTCACGCGAAGAGCCATTGGCCGAACCTCCTGCGTCCCGGCCAATCGGATCCGCGTGCGTTCAATATCTACCAGGTACGCCATTTCAGACGAGACCACCGTGGATATGTTCTCGATGCGGCGTTCGTCGTCGTCAGTGGCAAACCGCGCTGATGCCCAATCGTACCGTTTCTCGACCTGCGCGTTCCACCCTTTCTCGACACCGCCCCAGCCTCCGATGATGGTTACATCGTCTGCGTGCGAGCATAGCGCCTTGAACGGCTGGGGATTCCCTCTGACGAATTCCTTCTGCGCTTGGTGATATTGTTCGACAGCGCTTTTGAAACTGTCCTCTAACGCAACCATGGCAACGGCTCCTCGCGCTCGTGACCGGCCACCACCGTGGGTGATTGTTGCTCGTTTCCGGCTAGCCCACCAGCCCTGGCGGCTGGACTAGACGCGGCGTGCGGTCGTCGAATCCCGCCCATGAATGCAAGCACCACGCGCCGCTCGCACTCGCGGTGCCGGTCATCCGCTGGGGCGCCAACGTATCGAGCGACAAGCTGCGCGCGGTGCGCGCGCTGCACGGCGTGCGGCCACCTAGGCGCGACGTTGCAGCATCCAGGTTGGGGCGGCGGCGATATCGGCTTCCTGCCGTTGCCGGTTGGGCGATAGCGATGGTGAAGCTGCCAACTGAGGCGGCCTCGCGGGCAAAGCTATTTGGTCTCGCCTGGATCGCCTTTTGGTCCAACTGGTCCAGCCGGACCGGCAGCGCCCCTCGGCCCGGGTGGTCCGGCAGGGCCCGCAGGGCCAGGTGGTCCGGCAACGCCAGGCGCGCCTGCCGGGCCTTGGGCGCCTGTATCGCCCTTTTCGCCCTTTGCACCGGGTGGCCCAGCAGGACCGGCCGGTCCCTCGAAGCAACCGCCCAGTGTTAGGCAGCCAATAAGTGCGATTGATATCGTCGCGATGCGCATGCTGACCCCCCTCTTTGGAATTTATCCTAAGGTCGGACCAAGTCCGCGGGTGTGTCAATGTGAAATTAGGGCAGTCGAAAAATCAGCTTGGGACAATCGCCTCGGAAGTAGGACAACAACACCGACGCGACCGCCGCCGCGTTGGTAGTGTGGGCCCACCCGCCCATCACTGGTCCGGCGCGCTTCGCCGCCAGTGATTTTCCGTTCGGACCGAGCGCTCGTCCCGCGGCTACGACCTGCTGACCTTTGAGCCAGCTTTCTTCCCTTTCTTTGCCATCTTTCGCAATTTGCTTTGTTTGACCATGATACTGTCCATAAAATATCGGCTCCGATGTACAGCCGCACCGAGTGGCCACTAACTATCACGCGATCAAATAGCGTCGCGTCGTCGGCCGGCGCCTTCGAGCTGTTCGCGCGCTTGGCCGGCCGGACCGATCCATCTGCTGCGGTCAATCAGTTCGATTGCCTTGCGACAGCGGCGAGCCGCGCCATCAATCTCGTTGCCCGGGGAGCATCCACCGTCTGAGGAGGATCTTCGGAACGTGCGCCCGCGAATTGCGCCTGCGTCCAGCGCCACAGAGCGCTGATCTCCTGCGACGCCCGGCTGTCTTGGTCGTACTCGGTGACGCCCAGCCCTGCAGCCAGCGCATCTTGATAATCGATGCGGGAGGAGAGCATCGGTTCTGCCATGATTCCAAGCTGTGACAGCTGCTTGGCGGCGTCGGTGGCGCGTGCGCTGCGCGGTGTTGGTGGGCATTGATTGAGCACAAAAGCCACACGGCGTTTGGTCAAATAAATGCCCCGAAAGGTTCCTGCCGTTGCCTCGATGTCCAAATGCGTCGGGCGGGCAGGCAAAAGGCAGAGGTCGGCGGTATCAGCGACCAAGCGGACGGCCTCACTGTCGGCGCCCGGCGTATCAAACACCGCGAGCGTGAAGCCGGTGTCCGCGATCCGCTCAAGAATGGCCTTCAACCGTGACAAACGGCCCGCCTCGAATTGCTCAACGACAACCCTAAGAGACGGATTGGCGGTTGTGCGCCGCTGCGCCCAACGCGCCAGCGATCCTTGCGGATCAAAGTCGAGAGCGATCACGCGTTCGCCGGTTCCCGCCGCGGCCACCGCAAGGGAGGCCGCTAACGTGGTTTTTCCCGCACCACCTTTTTGAGTGACGAAAGCGATCGTGCGCATGGCTTTTCGACCTTGCAGTGTTTTTACACTATCCGATTCGCCTATCGCGCAGTGCCCACGATGCGGAAAATGGTTTCGCGGGATTGTTCGGCCTAACTCGTGGTGGGCGGGTTCTCGAGTGACCCCAAGTGGTAGCGGTCGCGTTCGCTGCAATCGCTTCCCCCGCGTTGCTGCACAAACGCGCCACCCCTCGGCACCCGAGCCGGGCAGGCGAGCACGTCGGTTTCACGCCTTTCCCTGTCGATCGGTCTGATGAGAGACGATCGCCGCCGGTCGCTCACGGCGATCCTGTTTTGCGTCTACTTCCCGCTTTGAGCCGACCATGGAATGAACTGGAAGGTCCGACTAGAGCGGTTGTTATTTATGTGGCTGAATATTTCCAGATTCAAGCTGTCGACGCCAATCGTACCTGTGTAATCTATTGAGACGTCCTTATAGGGCGTCGAAAATTTAATGCGATCGCCAGATGTCTCATAGGGAGAAGAAGTACCCTCTTCCGGAGATGACGTTTCCGTCGGTTTTGGCTCATCAAAACGCTGCCAAAAGTTATCAACGGTGCCATTAGGATAAAAGCGAAGGTGATCATACAGATTACTTCCCGTTCGTCGGTAAGTTCCGTCGAAGCGCAATTGGTGTAACGGCACTGTTGCCGATTGCTGCAAGGGCAATGTCGCCGATTGCTGCAAGGGCACTGTCGCCGATTGCTGCAAGGGCACTGTCGCCGATTGCTGCAAGGGCACTGTTGCCGATTGCTGCAAGGGCGCTATCGCAGATTGCTGCAAGGGCGCTATTTTCGGCCACAACGTGATTGCAACGACAATCGCAGCAACAATCAGAGAACCTATCACCACTGGCCATCCGGATCGTCGCCAAGTTGTCTGGCCATCCGGCGACTCAGACATCCGCCGCTGTTCCTCTGGGGCGGTGCGGTTTGTCTTTGCTTCCTCGCGAAGGTGCTCCTCCTCGGCTTTCCGGTCCAGTTCAAGTCCACGGCTGGGCTGCATCTCCCCATTTTTGCGTCGTTTAGATTCGGTTTGCGCCTTACGGCTCTGCTCCTCCTCTCGCCGTCCGGCTTCGGCATCCTGGGCCGTAGCGCGTTCAACTGCGGCAGCCTTTTCTTCCGGCGATACCCAACGCCGCCGCAGCGCGTCGCGAATGTCCTTGCAGAAGCGACCAACTTCTCGCTTGAACTCCGTTGAATGAACGTCGAGGTAGCGGAATTCGCGCCAATCGGCGAACTGGCGCTTGGCGATAAGCGACAGGACCGGATCGTTCTGGTGCTCGACACCGTCTTCCAACGCCGGAACATCAATGTACAAAATCGGGAATACTAGGTCGCTTCGACCAAGCGCCGCCTCCCGGGCGAGAAAGGCGTCAAGTTCAAATCGGCAATACCGGCTTGCGATAACGGTTGGGGTAATGATCGGAATGAAAAAAACCGACTGCGCTGCGGCGTTGGTTATTTCCGTCTCCCACAGCGTGCCGGACGGGATCGCCTCCTTATCCTGCCAGAGGCGGAAGGTCTTCGTCGTTCGGCCGAGTAAGCCACGCAATTCGCCTTGGATGCTGCCACGCAAGGCCGATAATGCTCCGCGGGAATCGGCATCATCTTCCCGGGAGTAGCTGAAAAAGCCAATAAGCTCCGGAAGGTCAGCCAATACCATAAAATGCCACCACTGGAATGGAAGACATCACCCACCGGATGTCACGCTCGCTCGATGGTCACCATACTTCTAGATAGCTGGGCAATGCTTGTGGTAAATCGCCCGATGTTCGCACAAATATCGTTTCTGAGCCTACAGCGTTGAACGGCGTGGACACCCCATTTGCGTTTTCGGCGCCTGGACGGGCCCACGTAGCGGCCGGACGCAACGCGCACCATCGGGTTCGTTTGTTGACTTATCGTTGACTCGGCTGCTGGCGAATTGAGCTAAGTAGTGGAGGCCACGCCCGGAATTGAACCGGGGTAAACGGTTTTGCAGACCGCTGCGTAACCACTCCGCCACGTGGCCTTTATCGGGCAATCGCCGATCCGTACGGCGGCGAATACCGTCATCCGCGCTCTATAAAGGAAGCGTACCGCTCCGACAACGGTGCGGCGGGTCTCGGCGTGCGTCTTTGCGACCTGCTTGCGTTTTGCCCGACCGTGCCGCAAAAGCGTCCGAGCGAATGTGGGAACCGGTCTCTTAAAACATAAGGCTGTTTTTGGCATGTTCGACACGGCCAACGCGCGCCGGCTGATGGTGGAAGGCCAGGTCCGGACCGCCGACGTTACCGACGCCGACCTGCTCGAGGCGATGCAGACCTTGCCGCGCGAGCGGTTCCTGCCGCCCGCGCTCGCCCCGCTGGCCTACATGGACAACGATATTCCGCTCGGCAACGGCCGCGCGCTGCTCAAGCCCATGGTGCTCGCCAAGCTCATTCAGGCGGCGTGGGTCTCCCGGTCAGACCGTGTCCTCGATGTGGGCTGCGCGACGGGTTACTCTTCGGCCGTACTAGCGGCCTTGGCCGGCTCGGTGGTGGCGCTCGAAGAAGACGCCGACCTGGCCCGCCAGGCGAAGGAGTCGCTCGCGGCGGTCGGCGCCACGGCCGTCGAGGTCGTGACCGGGCCGTTGACGGAGGGATGGGCCTCGGGCGGGCCTTACGACGTGATTTTGCTCAACGGCGCCACCGAAATACCGCCCGACACGCTCGGCCGGCAACTCAAGCCGGATGGCCGTCTGGTCGGCGTCCACGGGCGCGCCCCGATGTCCAAGGCCATGACCTACCATTTCATCGAAGGCCATATGGTCGGCCGTCCCATCTTTGACGCCGCCGCCAAGGTGCTGCCGGGCTTCGTGGCGCCCCCCGAATTCGTTTTCTAGCGACTATCCCCGTCAACGCCGGGCCGTCCTTTGCGCTCCCGGGGTCGGGGAGTGTGGCGCTTATGTGCCATTAGCCAGAAATTTACGAATAATCTCAATGGCGGGGTTTAACCGGGTCAACCGCCCGCATAAAGTTCGGATTCGGGGATGCGTCGGACGGCCAGTTTGCTCGCCGACGTAGGGTTGTGTGTCTGTATGAAATCCCGCAGGGGTGCGGGGAGGCGAGGCAACTTCGTCTGATGGGTGGGGTCCGCACGCATATTTTGGCGGCCGCTGGCTTTTGTCTGGCCATTGCCGGTATCGGCATGGGCTGTTCAGGAGCTGCAGCGGATACGCTCGAATGGGCTCTGGTGCAGTCCTACCAGAACAATCCGTCGCTCAACGCCCAGCGCGCTTCGTTGCGCGCGACCGACGAAAATGTTCCGCAAGCGCTGTCCGGTTATCGGCCGAAGCTCAGCGTCACCGCCGGTGGCGGCTACAACTACAACAATGCGGTTCAGCAATTTCCCGTCGGCGGCCAGCCGACGAACATACCGTTCGCCCAGACATTCTATTCACGTACCGTCGGCGCCACCGGCTCATACACGCTGTTCAACGGCTACCAGACCGCCAACCGCACCCGGCAGGCCGAAAGCCAGGTCGATGCCGCGCGCGAGACCTTGCGCGTCACCGAGCAGCAGGTTTTGCTCGATGCCGCAACCGCTTACATGAATTTGTTGCGGGATTCCGCGATCCTCGATCTCAATCGCCGGAACGTCGAGGTGCTCACCGAGCAGCTCAAGCAGACCCGCGACCGCTTCAATGTCGGCGAAGTCACCCGCACCGACGTCGCTCAGGCGGAATCGCGGCTAGCCGCCGGCCGATCCGCCTTGCTCGGCGCCCAGTCGAACTACGTGACATCGCAGGCCGTTTATCGCCGCGTCATCGGCGTGGACGCGGGCCGGCTCGCTCCCGGTACGCCTGTCGACCGCCTGTCGCCGAACGTATTGGCGAAGGCGATCGTGCTCGGCCAGGCGCAGAGTCCTTCGGTGCTCGCCGCCAAATATGGCGTCGACGTCGCGGAGCTTGCGGTCAAGGTCAGCGAAGGCGCGCTCTATCCGAACCTGTCGATCAACGCGAGCGTGCTGCAGGGTCAGAATCCGGCGTTCGAAGTGCTCAAGGAAACGACGGTTTCCGTCGTCGGCGCCCTGACGGTGCCGATCTATCAGGGCGGCGCGGAATACTCCGCCATCCGCCAGTCCAAAGAGACGCTCGGCCAGCAGCGGCTCAGCCTCGACATCAACCGCGATCAGGCACGCGCCACCGTGGTGCAGAGCTGGGGGCAGCTCGACGCCGCCAAGGCGCAGATCGAGGCGACGACGGCGCAGGTCAACGCCGCGGAGATCGCGCTCAACGGCGTGCGCGAAGAGGCGAGGGTCGGTCAGCGTACGACGCTCGATGTCCTCAACGCGCAGCAGGAACTGGTCAACGCCCGCGTGGCGCTGGTCACGGCCCAGCACGATCGCGTGGTGGCGTCATACACCCTGTTGGCGGCGGTCGGCGGACTGTCGATGCAAAGACTTGGCCTCAACGTCCTGATCTACGATCCGATGGTGCATTATCAACAAGTCCGCGACGCCTGGATCGGCGTGCGCAATCCTGACGGCAGATAGACCAGACGGCTCCGGCAGCGCGTAATTGTCCGGAGATTTGCCAGTCCACAGATTGAGTTGCCGTCGACTTTCGCGATGACTACTCACCAGCGGCGTTGCATAATTGCATACGTGATTCGCAGTCGGCAAATTCGCTGATGGTGACGCTTCCACCGGTTTGCGATGGGACTGCGGTGTGGGGACACGCACGGACTGAGGCGAGCACGGGCTGAGGCGAGGAAGTGCGCATGACGCAACCGGCGAAATCGCAAGAACCGTCGATGGAGGAGATTCTCGCCTCCATTCGCCGCATCATCGCCGACGACGATGCGGCGAAAGCCTCTCCACCGGCTCCGGAAGCGGCCCGCCCGGCGCCACGGCCCGTTGCGCCGCCGGCGGTCGCACCGCCACCGATCGCTCCACCGCGATCGTTTACGCCGCCGCCACCACCCCCGCCGGAGCCTGAGCCTCCGGCGCCGGAAATACATGCCGAATTCGCCGACGACGCGGCCTCCCTAGTTGAGGAGGATGTGGAGGACGATGCGGCCGATATTCTCGATCTGACGGAGTCGATGGAGGCGCCGGCGTTCAGTCCGCCACCGCCGCCGGCTCAGCCGCCGCAATTTCGCAAGATCGAAGCGATTTCGGACGTGAGCTTCGACAAGTCGGAGCAGAGGCCGGTCATGCAGCAGGCGGAAGCTCCGGTCGCCCCCATTCCGCGCGAGCCAACCGATCAGGGCCTGCTTTCCAACGCGACAAGCGCGGCGGTCGATTCCGCATTCAACACGCTGGCGCAAACCGTGCTGGTGAAGAATGCCCGCACGCTCGAGGATCTCGTGAGAGAGATGCTGCGGCCGATGCTGAAGTCGTGGCTCGACGACAATCTGCCGGGCTTGGTCGAACGACTGGTGCGCGCCGAGATCGAGCGCGTCGCGCGCGGACGCTGACCACTCGTCATTTCGCCGTGGCGCGCGGCGTCCGCGCAATCCTTTGAGCCAACTCCGAACCGCGACTAGGGCTTCGCGCCGCTGCCTATGATCGCCGGCATCGGTACGTTCAAGCTGCCGTCGCCGGCGCCTCTGTCAGCGAGCGCGTGCTCGAAGGAAGTGATCATCTTCGTGATCACTTCGTCGGTTTGGGCGGCGAGCAGCGCGCGGGTCCGCACCGTGCCCTCACGAAAGGCATCAAGCAATTGCCCGCCGGATTTCACCTGCCAGTCTTGCGCAAAGCGCGTGGCGTCCACTTTGGCGAAGCCCATCCCCGATAAGGCGTCGCGCATCTTTTGCACCGTGCTGAATTGAAAGATGTTCGGTCCGTGCGGCATCGGAACGTTCAAGTTCGCGTAGTCCTGCGCCGCCTTGTAGACGAGGCCGAGACCGCCGACCGGCGCTTCATTATCCCACACGCTCAACGACGCGCGCCCGCCCGGCCGCAGCACGCGCAACATTTCCTGCATCGCTTTCTCCGGGTCCGGCACATGCATGATGCCGTACCCGCAGACGACGGCATCGAACGAATTGTCGGCAAACGGCAATTCGCAGGCATCACCGCTGTGAAATTCGGCTCCGGGAACGAACTTGCGCGCCAGGACGACGACGCCGGGAAAGTCTAGTCCGACCGCGCTGGCGCCGCGATCGACCGCGGCGGCGGCCAGCATGCCGGGCCCACAACAGACATCCAGCAGCCGCGCACCGCCGCCGACGGCGGCTGCGTCCAGCGTCGCCTGCACCGTTTGCCGGGTGACCGGACCGAACGTGTCGTTGTAGCCCTCGATAGTGGCGCCCCAGCCCTCTCGCTCGAATTCGACGTAATCGAGCGGATTGTTCGATTTCTGAATGTCCATAAGATCCCCGTGTCATCGCGCTTAACCGTCATAGCTTTCCGCAAACCAATTTAGTAGAAGAGCTTGCCACCAACGTTGCATGTCAGGGGGGACCTCTCGTGTTTGGACATCGAAAGATTCTTGCTTCGGCCTTGGTCAGTCTTGCGATCGTCAGTGCTGCGGCGGCGCAAAGCTCTCCGCCCACCTATCAAGGCGATCCGGACGTCTACAAGGTGATTTTTGAGGATGCGAATTTCCGGGTGATTTCGGCAACCTGGAAGAAGGGCGTCAACGACAAACTGCATTCGCATCCGGTCGCGTTTATTGTCTACCCCGTGACCGACTGCACAATACGTCTGCATAATCCTGACGGAAGCACACGTGTGAACGAGACCAAGGCGGGTGCGCCATTTGCAGGGCCGATCGTACCTTCCCACACGGCCGAAAATATCAGCGACCACGACTGCCAGGCCATTTTCGTAGAGCGAAAATAAACACTCATAGGCGCTGACGTTTGGCGCGCCGCGAGAGCGTGCCGAAAGCCCGGTTACAATAAAGTCCACTCCTGGTCATCAATCCACGGCCTCACGCGCCGCGGATCGCGGCCGCGATTCTTTGCGCGTGGTCGGCGAGCACGGATTGCTCCTCCTTGAAGCTCGCCGGCGGCTTGAGCGACACGCCGGTTTGGCGCGGAATGACGTGGATATGCAGGTGGAACACCACCTGACCGCCGGCGGGCTCGTTGAACTGCTGGATGGTGAGTCCGTCGGCGGAAAACGCCTTCACGGCGGCCTGCGCCACGATCTGCGTGGTCTTGATCAGATGCGCCAGATCGTCGGGCGTTATGTCGAGAATGTTGCGGGCCGGGGCCTTCGGGATCACCAGCGTATGGCCCGGTGCGCGCGGCATGATGTCGAGAAAGGCGAAGGCCTCGTCGTCCTCATGGACCTTGTAGGCGGGTAGTTCGCCGCGCAGGATCTTGGCGAAGACGTTGTTCTGATCGTAGCCCGTCATCATGCCCTCCCGAGCGTAAGTAGGAAAACGCAGCGAGCCTGATTCCGGGAAATTCAGGCCCCGGTCATCGAGTTAGTCCGTCTCGATATCGTGCCGATACGGTCCGGTGGCCGCAAGCTCGGCGCCGGCGGCCGCGACGTAGGCGCGCTCGCGCTTGAGGTAATCGTCTATGCCGCGCCGTAGCGCCGGGTCGGCGATGTAATGCGCCGAATAGGTGGTCGTCGGCATGTAGCCGCGGGCGATCTTGTGCTCGCCCTGCGCACCCGCCTCGACGCGCGCGAGCTTCTTGGCGATCGCGAAATCGATGGCCTGATAGTAGCAAAGCTCGAAATGCAGGAATGGATGGTGCTCGATCGCGCCCCAGTGGCGGCCGAACAGCGCGTGCGAACCGATGAAATTGATGGCGCCGGCGATCCAGCGCCCGGACCGCTTGGCCATGATCAGAAGGATGCGGTCGGCCATCGTCCGGCCGATGAGCGAAAAGAACGGCCGGGTCAGATAGGGCCGGCCCCATTTGCGCGAACCGGTCTCCATGTAAAAAGTAAAGAAGTGATCCCAGACATCCTCGGTGAGATCGCTGCCGGTCAGCCAGTGCACGCTGATGTCGTTGGCGAGCGCATCCTGCCGCTCGCGGCGGATCGTCTTGCGCTTGCGCGCGGCGAGCGCGGCGAGAAAATCGTCGAACGTGGCATAGCCGGAATTTTCCCAGTGGAATTGCTGATCGGTCCTCTGAAGGAATCCGAGTTCGCCGAGGAAGCGGTATTCGGCTTCCGTGGCAAAGGTGACGTGAACGCCGGAAGCGCCGTCGATGCGGCAAAGCTCCATCAGGCCGCTGGCGAGCGTCCTGCGGACCTGCTCGGCGTTCGGACCTGGCCGCACCAGGAGCCGCGGGCCGGTCGCCGGCGTAAACGGCACCGCGACCTGCAATTTCGGGTAATAGCTGCCGCCGGCCTGCGCATAAGCCTCGGCCCAGCCATAATCGAATACGTATTCGCCGCGCGAGTGGTTCTTGAGGTAGCAGGGCGCCGCGCCGACCAGCGTGCCGTCGTCGGTCTGCACCAGCACGTGTTGCACGCGCCAGCCGCTATGGCCGCCGACCGATTTCGAGGTTTCCAGCGCCGACAGAAAATCGTGCGACAGGAAGGGGTTGATTTCCCGTTCCTGAACCATCGGCTGAACCGCGCCGCCGGCGCCGGTGCAGACCCGATCGGCCCCGGGATTGGCGCAGGCGTCCCACGCCGCGGCGCCGGCTTCGGCAATGGCGCTCACCGCGACGACGCGAAGCGTCGCTGGCGCCTGTTGGCCACGGCTCGCCGGCTTTCCGGTCCCGGCCTGATTGTTGTCGGCTTCTGTCATGGCCGAAAACCTTCGAAGATTATCTGATCCGCTGCCAGGGCGGCGCGCTGGCGCTCGGCCTCCGTTCGCACTACCCAGGTCAGAAGCGGCAGGCACAAAACATGCCGCGCGCACCACGGAGCAAATGCCGGCAGGTCGTCGATCGCATAAGCCACGAAGTGCGGCCGCGCCGTCAAGGCGGCGGGCAGCAGGGAGCCCATGCCGTAACGCAGCCATGCCGGCATCTGGTCCCAATAGGGATGCGGCCGGTATTTCGCCGCGACCAAACCGCGCAGCAGGTGAGGGGCGCTTTGCCGCAACAGCGCAAGCTGCGCCGGGTCGAACGACATCGGCGCTGCCGGGCCGCGGTATCCGGCGAGCACCGCCGCCACCCGCGCCGGCAGCCGGCCGTCGCCATCGAAGCGGCTTTTCAGCTCAAGCAGCATCGTAGCGCGGCCGCCAACAAGGTCGCAAAGCTCGCCGAGCGTCATCATGCGCTCGTCGCTGTTGCGGAATGCGACGCGCTTGAGCGCCGCCGCGCTCAGACGGTCGATGCGATCGTTGCCCTCGGTCAGACGGCCGAGCACGGCGTCATGGTGCACCATGGCCTCGCCGTCGTTGCTGATCTGCAGGTCCACTTCGATGCCGTAGCCGCCGGCAACGGCGGCGCGCACGGCGCCCGCGGTATTCTCGATGCGGCCGCTCGCCGCGTCATGCAGGCCGCGATGGGCGATCGGACGGGCGATCAGCCAATCGGGCGTCGCGGCTCCAAAGTTCGCAAGCACCTGCCGCACCTCTGGCGCGAACGCGCCTCGGCCCCCGTCACGAGACTTCGAACAGGCCCTCGACTTCCATCGCCGCATTTTGCGGCAATGCCGCGACGCCGACAGTCGAGCGCGCGTGCCGGCCCTTGTCGCCGAATGCCTCGACCATCAGGTCGGAAGCGCCGTTCATCACCTTCGGGCCATCGGTATAGCCGGCGACCGAATTGACGAATCCGCCAAGCCGTACCACGCGCACCACCTTGTCGAGGTCGCCGACAGCGGCCTTGACCTGTGCGAGCAGATTGACGGCGCAGGCGCGCGCCGCCTTCTGGCCATCCTCCATCGATACGCCGCCGCCGAGCTGTCCTTTCGCGACAAGCTTGCCATCGGCATCGAAGCAAATCTGGCCCGACACCATCAGCAGATTGCCGGTGCGCACGAACGGAAGGTAGTTGGCAACCGGCGCGGCCGGATGCTTGAGGACGACGCCAAGTTCGCTCAACTTCTTTTCCACCGTGCCGGCCATTCCAACCTCCAACTTGCTTTCAAGGGACGCCGTTCTTCACCGATCATAGCCTATCTTGCAAGCAAAGCGTCGGGGGCGCGTGCAGGTTGCAGCAAGGCCGCGGGGTCCTTAGTCTCGCCACCATCCGGACGGCAAATTGGGGGCTGATTTGCGCGGAAAGCCGCGTTTGCGGGGCGATTTCGAACCAGTGCGGGAATTGAGAATAATGCGAGAAAGTTTCATGGCCGTGGCCGACGCCTTCGCCTCGCGCGGCGTCATCGTCTGCCTCCTGGCGTTCGCCGCGCCGGTGGCCGCGGTCGTAGCGCAAGAGACGACGCAACAAGCGACGCCGCAAGAGGCGCCAATCGTACTGGCGCCGCATCGCGCCGTCTACGACCTGGCGCTCGGCCGCACCCGCGAGACCGCGCAGGTGGCCGCCGTTCACGGCCGTATCCTCTACGACTTCGATGGTAACGCCTGCGACGGCTATACGCTTCAATTCCGCCAGGTCTCCGAACTCGACACCGGCGAGGGCAAGAAGTCGACCAGCGATCTGCGCTCGACGACGTGGGAGGGGGGCGACGCCAAAGAGTTCAAGTTCACGTCGCAGAATTTCCTCGACCAGAAACTGGTCGATACCGTCGACGGTCATGCGGAGCATGGCTCCACTACGACCATCGATCTCGCCAAGCCCGAGCATAAGGTGCTGGATATCGACGCCGCGGTGGTGTTTCCGACCCAGCATATGGTGCGGGTGATCGAAGCGGCGCGTGCCGGCAAGATCATCCTCGATTTCCCGGTTTTTGACGGTTCGGACACCGGCCAGAAGGTTTACGACACTTTGACGGTGATCGGCCGCAAGCTCGGTGTCGACGATCGCAAGCATGACGACGCCGCTGCCGGAGACGCGAAGCTCGCCAATGTCGCGCGCTGGCCGGTCACGATTAGCTATTTCGAAAAAGGCAAGAACCCGAAAAATACCGAGCAGACGCCGGTTTACGCCATCAGCTTCGAGCTCTACGAGAACGGCATTTCGCGCGCGCTTTCGCTCGACTACAACGATTTCGTCGTCACCGGAAAGCTCTCGTCGCTCGAGATCAAAGAACCAAAGCCCTGCAAGTAGGGGGCCAGCAGGACCGCGTGACGGTTAACGCTTTTCCGGCGGCTCGAAAGCGAGCCCCCTGATCACGGCGTCTTCGCCGAAGCGCGCGCGAACGCGGTCGACCGCGTGTTCGGCCTCCGCCGCGCGGCCGTCGACGAAATCGGCCGGGTCGGCCTGATCCGCCGTGGTGAGCGCGCTCAGGCCGACGCCGAGAAGGCGGTATTTGGTGCCGTCGGCTTCGCGTTCGAGCAAACCGCGCGCGGCGGTAAAAATCTTGCCGGCGAGCTGGGTCGATGACCCGAACGAATGGGCGCGGGTGCGTATCCTGAAATCAGCAGTCTTGAGTTTGAGCGTCACGGTGGCGCCGGCGAGCGCTTTTTCCTTCAGCCGCGCCGAGACCTCCTCGGTCTGCGACCAGAGAATCCGTTCGAGCGCGTGGAATTCGGCGATGTCGCGATCGAAGGTCGTCTCCGCCGACACGCTCTTGGTTACGCGCTCGGCGCTGACCTTGCGTTGATCGATGCCGCGGGCAAGCCGCGCGAGGCGGCGGCCTTCCTCGCCGTAGCGGCGCATCAGCTCCACCTCGCTCGCATTTTGCAGATCGCCGATGCGGCCAAAGCCGTCGCGGGCAAGCCGCGCGGCGCTCACCTTGCCGACCCCGAAGATAAAACCCACGGGCTTCGGCGCGAGAAACGCCTGGGCATCGCCAGCTCCCAGCACCGCGAAGCCCCGCGGTTTGTCGAGGTCGGAGGCAATTTTCGCCAGGAATTTGTTGCAGGATAGCCCGATCGAAACGGTGATGCCGAGCTTCTTCTCGACCTCGGCGGCAAAGCGCGCGAGCACCTTCGCGGGCGTCGTCCGTGAAGACGCTCGGTGCCGGAAAGATCGAGGAACGCCTCGTCGATCGACAGCGGCTCGACCAGCGGCGTCAGCGCCAGCATCATCTGGCGGACCTCGCGGCCGACCCGCGAATATTTTTCCATGTTGGGCCGGACGACCCGGGCGTGCGGACAAAGGCGGAGCGCCTCGAACATCGGCATCGCCGATCGCACGCCGTAGGTACGCGCGACGTAGCACGCGGCGGCGACAACGCCGCGGCGCCCGCCGCCGACGATGACCGGCTCGGCGGCCAGCGCCGGATCGTCGCGCTTTTCGACGGTGGCGTAGAACGCGTCGCAATCGACATGGGCGATGGCGAGATTGTCGAGTTCGTCGTGACGCACGAGCCGCGGCGAGCCGCAACCGCCGCACCGCGCCGACCGGCCAGCGCTATCGGCGAAACAGTCGCGGCAGAAGGCGCCCACGGCTTGTGTTTCCTAGGTCCTGCCGAGCGCTCCACGGGCGCGTGCGACCTCGGCCGGGTCGATCCCGGCACTGGTGGCAAACGCGATCAGGAGACTCTCGTCACCGAGCATATGCTCCAGCACGCCGGCGAGAAAGCCGGGCTCGCGTGCCGCGGTACGGATTTGGGAGGGTTCTATCCCGGTGATGCCGAGAAAGCGGTCGAGCCGTTCGGGCTCCTCGGCGATGAACCCGAGTGCCTGAATCGCCAGCATTTCGGCTGTCTCCCGCGCGGGTTGCAGGGGCACTTTCATGCGGTTCCATTTTCCTTTCCGTAATATATGGAAGTTAGCTTCGCCCCGAACGGGGCACGGGCGCGAGGCGCGCCGGGCAGGTGAGGGATTGGGTGGATGGCCAAGACCGTCCTGATCGTCGAGGACAACGAGCTCAATATGAAGCTCTTCCACGACCTGTTGGAAGCCCATGGCTACAACACCGTGACGACGCGCAACGGCATCGAAGCGCTCGATCTCGCGCGCCGGCACCGGCCTGACCTGATCCTGATGGACATCCAGCTGCCCGAGGTCTCCGGCCTTGAAGTCACTAAATGGCTCAAGGACGATCAGGATTTGAGGGTCATTCCCGTCGTCGCGGTGACCGCTTTCGCCATGAAGGGCGACGAGGAACGCATCCGCGAGGGCGGCTGCGAGGCCTACCTTTCCAAGCCCATCTCGGTTGGCAAGTTCATCGAAACCGTCCGCCACTTCCTCGGCAATCCATAGGTGCAAGGTAAATGACCGCCCGCGTCCTCGTGGTTGACGATGTCCCCGCCAACGTCAGGCTCTTGGAGGCGCGGCTTTCCGCCGAGTATTTCGACGTCGTCACGGCGATGAATGGCAAGGAGGCCTTGAACATCTGCGAGCGCGCCGAATGCGATCTCGTGCTGCTCGACGTGATGATGCCCGACATGGACGGGTTCGAAGTCTGCCGGCGGCTCAAGACCAACCCCGCCACGCATCATATTCCTGTGGTCATGGTTACCGCGCTCGACCAGCCATCCGACCGGGTGCGCGGGCTCGAAGCCGGCGCCGACGACTTCCTGACCAAGCCAATTCCTGAACTGGTGCTCATCGCACGAGTGCGTTCGCTGTCGCGCCTCAAGATGGTTACCGACGAGTTGCGCATGCGTGCGGTGACGTCGCGCGATATCGGCATTGAATCGCCGGAGCGCGAAGCGGTCGCCGATACCGGCCGCGGCGGGCGCGTGCTGATCGTGGACGACCGGCCGGCATCCTACGAGCGCATCGCTCTCACGCTCACGGTCGAGCATAGCGTCGAGGTCGAGTCGAACCCGAGCGAGGCCTTGTTCCGCGCCGCCGATGGCAATTTCGATCTGATCATCGTCTCGCTCGGACTGGAGAATTTCGACGCGTTGCGGCTGTGCAGCCAGATCCGCTCGCTGGAGCGGACCCGCACCGTACCGATCCTCGCCATCACCGAGCCCGACAACAATGCCCGCATGCTGCGCGGTCTCGAAATCGGCGTGAATGATTATCTGATGCGGCCGATCGACAAGAACGAGCTGCTGGCGCGCGTGCGCACCCAGGTGCGCAAGCGCCGCTACACCGAGCGATTGCGCGACAACGTCCAGATCTCGATCGAGATGGCGATCACCGACGCCCTGACCGGCCTGTTCAATCGCCGCTACATGGAAAATCATCTGGCGACGCTGATGGAGCAGGCCGCGGCGCGCGGCAAGCCGCTGGCGGTGCTCGAGCTCGACATCGACTATTTCAAGTCGATCAACGACACCTACGGCCACGATGCCGGCGACGACGTGCTGCGCGACTTTGCGTTGCGCATCAAGCGCTCGATCCGCGGCATCGACCTCGCCTGCCGCAGCGGCGGCGAGGAGTTCGTCATCGTCATGCCGGAAACCGACCTGGCGGTGGCCGCCATGGTCGCCGAGCGGCTGCGCCGGCGGATCGCCGCCGAACCGTTTGTCATCAGCCAGGGCGCAGCGCAGCATTCCCGTCACGCTCTCGATCGGGATCGCCGCGCTGCGCGCGCCGGACGATACCGCCGCCAGCTTGATCAAGCGCGCCGACCAGGCGCTCTATCGCGCCAAGCGCGACGGCCGCAACCGCGTGGTGCCGGACGCGGCGTAAGAAAAGCAAATGCCCGGCGCGAAGCCGGGCACATGAAACGCCGTGCGGCGGTTTCGCTTACTTGATCTTGCTCTCGCGAAACTCGACGTGCTTTTTCGCCACCGGATCGTATTTCTTCTTCACCAGCTTGTCGGTCATGGTGCGGGAATTCTTGCGGGTGACGTAATAGAACCCGGTGTCGGCGCTGGAGACCAGCTTGATCTTGATATTGGTGCTTTTAGCCATGGTCGGACCTCGAAATCGGCTCGCTTGTTGGCCGACAACCTAGTGTCCGGGCCTCGAAAGTCAAGAAATCAAGGGGGCCCGGTTTACAGCGATTTCGCGCAGGAATCGCTTGTTCACCATGCGGTAGAGCGGCACCGGATGGTCGTGGCTCATGCCCGCGGCGATCCGGTCCTGCAACTCTTCGAGGATGATGGCAGTGATGCCGGGGATGTCGAGCCGCCGCGCCTCGGTGATCGGCATCCACACGACTTCGACCAGCTCGGCATCGGCGCCGACAAAGCCCTCATCCTGGCGTGCCACGGCGGTGAAGTCGGCAGCAAAGAAGCGGCTGTCGAAACGGCGCGGCCGGTTCGGCGGCGTGATGGCGCGGCCGATGAAATGCACGGCGCTGAGATCGGGAACGACGCCTGCCTTGGCGAAAGGCTGCCAGGCTTCCGGCAAATCGGCGACCGGACCCGCCGCGGGCACGCCGACCATGAGGCCGGTTTCCTCGTAGGTCTCGCGGATGGCGGCGAGCGCATAGGCTGCCGCCCTGCCGGCGCTCGGCCGCTTCACCTGCAGCATCAGGCGCTCGGTATCGCGCGCATGCAAAGGCGCCGCCGTCGGTATCCGCCGGTCGCCCGGCTCGACCCGGCCGCCGGGAAACACGAACTTCCCGGGCAGGAAGCGATGCCGTTCGTGCCGCCGCCCGAGCAGCACTTTCGGCACTGGGTGTGAACGGTCGATCAGAATGAGCGTGGCGGAATCCCGCGGCCGCAGATTGGGCGAACTTTGATCACGGATCGTGCGGGTCAGCCGCTCGGCGCGGTCGTCCGCCGAGCCGTGTCCGACCATCGGATCGGGGTCGTCGCTCATTTGTTTCTGCCTCGGTGGCCGGAGCGTTTTGCTTTGCGCGGGAGTTTGCGTTCCGGCGGTGCCTTGTGTCTAGTCCGCCTCGCGCCGGGCGCGTGTTCGGCTTGCAGCAGCCGGAACCGCAAGGCGCCGGCAACCGGCGCCGCTTCGACCAGTTCGACCCTCACCGGATCGCCAAGCCGGTATGTCGCGGAATGGCCGACGAAACTGCGGCCCGCCTCGTTGAAGCGGAAATATTCATCGCCGATAAAGCGCGCCGGCACGAGGCCATCGGCTCCGGTCTCATCGAGTTCGACGAACAGTCCGGCCCGCGTGACGCCGGAGATATGTCCGTCGAAAGCGGCGCCGACGCGATCGACCAAAAAGTGCGCGATCAGCCGGTCCGCGGTCTCGCGCTCGGCCTTCATGGCGCGGCGCTCGGTCGCCGAAATCGTGGCGGCGACTTCGGCCAGCGCCGGCACATCGGTCGTTTCGGCGAGGCCGTCGGCGCCAAGCTTTTGCGCACGGATCAGCGCGCGATGCACGACGAGATCGGCGTAGCGGCGGATCGGCGAGGTGAAGTGGGCATAGCGCCGGAGGTTGAGGCCGAAATGGCCGTAATTCTCCGGCGAATATTCCGCCTGCGCCTGGCTGCGCAGCACCACTTCGTTGACGAGGCGTTCGACGTCGCGGCCTTTGACGCGTTGCAGGATGAGGTTGAACGCCTCGGGGCGCAGCGTGCCGCCCTTCGGAAATGAAATGTCGAGCGTCGCCAGAAATTCCCGCAGGGCGCTGAGTTTTTCCGGCGTCGGTTCGTCGTGCACGCGATAGATCAGCGGCACCCGCGCGCGCTCGCAGGTCTCCGCCGCCGCCACGTTGGCGAGGATCATGAACTCCTCGATCAGGCGGTGCGATTCCAGCCGTTGCGGCATGATCACGCGATCGACGGTGCCGTCGGACTTGAGCAGGATCTTGCGCTCGGGCAGTTCGAGATCGAGCGGGCCGCGCTCGTCGCGGGCGTGAAGCACAGAACGGTAGGCGGCGTAGAGCGGCTCGAGGATCTTGCCGACAATCGGAGCGGTGACTTCGTCGGTGCGGCCGGAGACCGCAAGCTGGGCCTGCTCGTAATGCAGCCGCGCCGCCGAGCGGATCATCACGCGATGAAAGGTGTGCGAGCGCTTGCGGCCGTCGGCGCCGATCGTCATGCGGACCGCAAGCGCCGGACGGTCCTCGTTCGGGCGCAGCGAACACAGATCGTTGGAGATTTGCTCCGGCAACATCGGCACGACGCGATCGGGAAAATACACCGAGTTGCCGCGCTCCAGCGCAGCACGATCGAGCGCGGTGCCCGGCCGCACATAATGGGCGACGTCGGCGATGGCGACGGTGACGATATGCCCGCCCGCATTGCGCGGGTCGGGATCGGGAACTGCGTGAACCGCGTCGTCGTGATCCTTGGCGTCCGGCGGATCGATGGTGACGAACGGCAGGTCGCGCCAATCCTCGCGGCCCTCCAGCGTCGCGGGCCGCGCGGCTTCCGCTTCGGTAACGACCGCGCGGCCGAACGTGTGCGGAATACCGTGGGCATGGATCGCGATCAGGCTGACCGCCCGCTCGCTCTTGAGCGAACCGAGCCGCTCCACGACCGTTCCGGCCGGCAGGCCGAGCCTGCCGTGACGCGACACTTCGACCGCGACGAGATCGCCGTCTTCGGCGCCGCCGGCGTGGTCGCGCGCGATGGCAAGCTCGCGGCCGAGCTGCTTCTTGTCGATCGGCACGAGACGCCCGCCGCCGCCCGGCATGCCGCGAAAGATGCCGAGCATGCGATGCTTGGCGCGGTCGATCAGCTTGATGACGCGTCCGCTGGTTTCTTCCTCGCCGGACTTCTCGATGCGAAGCAGCGCGCGATCGCCGACGCCGGCGACTTCCGCCGGCCGCGCGCGGCGTACGGTGGCGACGTGAATGACCGGCGGCGCGCCGTGCGCTTCTTCATCCCACTCGACGGGCCGCGCCAGCAATTCGCCGTCGCTGTCACGGCCGGTGATTTCGGCGAGCACGACCGGCGGCAGGCTGCCGGGGCGATGCAGGCGCTTCCGGTGCCGCTCGATGTGACCGCCTTCGGCGAGTTCGCGCAGCATGCGCTTGAGCGCCGCGCGGTCGGCATTCTTGGCGCCGAATGCCTTGGCGAGTTCGCGCGTGCCGACCTTGCCGCTGCGCTCGCGGATGAAGGCCAGGAGTTCCTCACGCGAGGGCAGGGAATTGCGGGTCATTGGCGGTTCATTGGCCGCGAATGTTCGGGCCAAGAAACTGTTCGGTCAAGCTCCGGTGCGTCGGATTATTCGGCAGCTTGCGTCTTCTTGCGCGGGGCCTTGCCGCCCGCGGAGCGCTTGGCGGCGCTGGCGCCGGCGGGCCGTTTCGAGGATGCCTTGATGTGCCGCGCCGTGCCCGGGGACGGCCGCTTGGCCTTGCGCGGCCGCGCATGCGGGGAGGGGCCGTTGCGGTCGGCGCGGGCATCGATGAGGGCCGCCGCTTCTTCGAGCGTGATGCTCTCGGGCGTCTTGTCGGCCGGCAGCGTGGCGTTGACGCCGTCATGGCTGACATAGGGCCCGTAGCGGCCGTTCTTGGCGACGATGGGACCGCCTTTGGTCGGATGCGCGCCAACTGCGCGGCCCGGATCGGCGCCGAAGCGGCGGAAGCGCGGACCCTTGGCGATCTTTTCGGCGATCAGCGTGACCGCGCGGTTCAGTCCGATGTGGAAGATGTCGTCGCCGGGTTCGAGATTGGCGTAGGTCTTGCCATGCTTCACGTACGGCCCGAAGCGGCCGATGCCGGCAATGATCGGCTCGCCGTCCTCGGGATGGCGGCCTACCTCGCGCGGCAGCGCCAGGAGCGCCAGCGCGCGCTCGAGATCGACATCGTCGGGCGCGGTTCCTTTCGGCAAGCCCGCGCGCTTGGGCTTTTCCTTCTCGACCGCCTCGCCAAGCTGCACATAGGGGCCGAAGCGGCCGCTGCGCAAAGTCACTTCGAGACCGGTCTTGGGATCTTCGCCGAGTTTCTTGGTGCCGAAATCGCCGGAGCCGTCGCCGGGCGTCGTCAACGGGCGCGTATAGCGGCATTCGGGATAATTCGAGCAGCCGATGAAGGCGCCGAACTTGGACAGCTTCAACGTCAGCCGGCCGCCGGCGCAGCCGGGGCATTGCCGCGGATCGCCGCCATCGGCCCGCGGCGGAAACAGGTGCGGCGCGAGCAGCGCGTCGAGCGCGTCGATCACGTTGGAGATCTTGAGATCCTTGGTCCCGTCGATCGCGCCGATGAAGTCGCGCCAGAAGTCGCGCAGCACGTCGCGCCACGCCACTTCGTTGTTGGAGATGAGGTCGAGCTGCTCTTCGAGGCCGGCGGTGAAATCGTACTCGACGTATTTGGAAAAAAAGCTCTCGAGAAAGGCGACGACGATGCGGCCGCGATCCTCGGGATAGAGCCGGCGCTTGTCGAGCCGCACATATTTGCGGTCCTTGAGCACTTGCAGGATCGAGGCATAGGTCGAGGGCCGGCCGATGCCGAGTTCTTCGAGGCGTTTGACCAGCGAAGCTTCGGAATAACGCGGCGGCGGCTCGGTGAAATGCTGGTCGGCGGCGATGGCGCGCTTGGCGAGACTTTCGCCGGCGCTCATCGCGGGCAGGCGCCGCGACTCTTCATCGTCGGCGTCTTCGTCCTGGCCTTCCTGATAGAGCGCGAGGAAGCCGTCGAACTTCACCACCGTTCCCGTGGCGCGCAGCTCAAGGAGCCGGCTGGCGACCTTCGCCGTGATATCCGCCGTCGTACGCTCGAGCTCCGCGGATTCCATCTGGCTTGCGATGGTGCGCAACCAGATCAGCTCGTAGAGCCTGGACTGATCGGCATCGAGGAATTTCTTGGCCTGGCTCGGCCGCATGGCGAGATCGGTCGGGCGGATCGCCTCGTGGGCTTCCTGCGCGTTCTTCGCCTTGGTTTCATAACGCCGGGGCGCGCTCGGGACGTATTGCGCGCCGTAATCGGCGCCGATCACGCTGCGGGCGGCGCTGACGGCTTCGCCGGCAATCTGCACGCCGTCGGTACGCATATAAGTAATGAGACCGAGGGTCTCGCCGCCGACGTCGACGCCTTCATAAAGACGTTGCGCCACGCGCATCGTGTGCGCCGGCGCGAAGCCGAGTTTGCGGCTCGCCTCCTGCTGCAGGGTCGACGTGGTGAAAGGCGGTTGCGGGTGCCGCTTGACCGGCTTCGCCTCGACCGCGGCGACGGCGAAGGCGGCGGTTTCGAGCGCCTGCTTGAAGGCCTCGGCCTCGGCGCCCGAGCCGATGTCGAGACGCTGGAGTTTTTTGCCGTCGGCGCCAACAAGGCGCGCTTCGAACGTCTCGTTGCGCGGCGTCGCCAAGGTCGCGATCAGCGACCAGTATTCCTTGCGGACGAATTTTTCGATTTCGAGTTCGCGGTCGCAAACGAGCCGCAACGCCACGGACTGGACGCGGCCGGCCGAGCGGGCGCCGGGAAGCTTGCGCCACAGCACCGGCGAAAGCGTGAAGCCGACGAGATAATCGAGCGCGCGCCGCGCGAGATAGGCATCGACCAGGGCCTGGTCGATGCGGCGCGGATGGTTCATCGCTTCCGTCACCGCCTGCTTGGTGATGGCGTTGAAGACGACCCGTTCGATCGCCTGGCCGTTGAGGGCCTTCTTCTGCTTGAGGACCTCGAGCACGTGCCAGGAAATCGCCTCGCCTTCGCGGTCGGGGTCGGTCGCCAGGATGAGCTTATCGGCGCCCTTGGCCGCCTCGGCGATGTCGTTGAGACGCTTCTGCGCCTTGGCGTCGACTTCCCAGATCATCTTGAAATCGGCGTCGGGATCGACCGAGCCGTTCTTGGCCGGCAGGTCGCGCACATGCCCAAACGACGCCAGGACCTCGTAGCCGCGGCCGAGGTACTTATTGATCGTCTTCGCCTTTGCGGGCAATTCTACTACTACAAGATTCATAATAACCCAATGATTTACCGGCCTTTTCGGCCGCCCGGGACATTGTCCCGACGGCTCCGGCCGCCGGGAACATGGGTAATGCAACCCCGCCTGTCAAATCGTTATCGCGCGAGCGGAAAGCCGCCTCGGGTGTGAAAACGCCGCGAAACGTAGCAATTTGCGGTAATCCTTGAGATAAAACCGGTAATCCTAAAGCGCTTTATGGTTGCGTCATAATATTTTGTATACAAGGAGTTGCGTCTGCCAACGAGGCAAAGCGTCACCGACCGGGGGCGCGAGGAAATCACTGCATGACATCCGAGACCGTTCGTACCGATCCTCCTGACCCCCAGGAGGCCGCCCGCTACATTGCGTCCATGGCCGAGGAATTGGTCCAACTCGCCAAAAGTCACAATCTCGAGACGCTCGCGCACGTCCTCGACATGGCCCGGCTTGAGGCCGACCAGGTATCCCGACGATGGGAGGGGGCGAGATCGGGAGACAAGCCACCGGGCGGCACGAGCTAGCTGTTTCTACCCTGGCTAGGGCGTCGCGGTGCCGACGCGGTCGAGAAAAGCACGGCTAGGATAACCGTCCGGGACCATGCCGAACCGCTGCTGAAGTTCGCGTACCGCGTCGCGCAGCTCGAAATCGAAGTGTCCGTCGAAGTCCTGAATTTTGTAGCCCAGCGCGGCAAGCCGGCGCTGGAGCGCGATGCGCTGTTCGCGCGAAGGTTGAAAGTCGTCGGCCGGCCAGGCCGCCCGGATCGGCGGATCGCCGCGCATCCGGTCGGCCAGCGTCGCGACCGCAAGCGCATAGGCGTCCGAATTGTTGAACCGCTTGAGCACCACGAAATTGTCGGTGACGAGGAAGGCGGGCCCTGAGGCGCCGCTCGGAAAGAACAGGATGGCGTTGACATCGCCCGCCAGCGCGCCGCCGTCGGCGCGGCGCAATCCCCGCTGGTTCCACGCGGCAAGAGTGCCGCGGCTTTGCCGGTAGTCGAAGCCGTCCGGCACCACCACCTCGAAACCCCAGGGCAGGTGGGGCTGCCAGCCCATTTTTTGCAAATAATTGGCGATCGAGGCCAGCACGTCGGGGACGCTGCGCCAGATGTCGGCCTTGCCGTCGCCATCGAAATCGACGGCGTATTTCAAATAGCTCGACGGCAGGAACTGCGCCTGGCCCATGGCGCCGGCCCACGAGCCGACGAATTCCCGCCGCGGGATACGGTCGTCCTGCAGGATTCTCAGTGCCGCCAGAAGCTCGTCGTGGAACAGCGGCTTTTGAAAGCGCAGTTGCGCCAGCGTCGCGACCGAACGGAAGACGTCCCAGCGTTGCTCGCCGCCGCCGAACGAGGATTCGACGCCCCAGATGCTGACGAGAATGTATCGGTCGACGCCGAATTTCTCCTCAACGGCAGCCAGCGTCTGCGCCCACTGCGCGGATTTGCGCTCGCCCATCGCGATGCGCGACGGCGAAGCAAGGCTGGCGACATAAGCGCCGAACGGCTTGCCATATTCCGGCGCCCGCCGCGTCGCACCGATCACGGCGGGATCCGGCGTCAGGCCGGCAAAGGCAGTGTCGAAAGTGGTGCGGCTGATGCCCTGCCGCGCGGCTTCGGGCCATAGACCCTCGAGAAAGCCGGTAAAGGAGTTCGCGGTTTGGGAGTGAGCGGACGTGCCGGCAAAAAGCATCGCCGCCGTCAGCAGCGCAAACCGCAACGCCGTCATTCCGCAGCCGCGACATGCGCGACCGGCGACCGCATTTCGCGCAGATAGCCGAGGACCATCGCGCGCATGTGTGCACCGATCGTTTGCGGGTCGAGCGGGCTCGCCGTGCCGGCAAGTGATGTTTGCAACAGCGAGCTTGAGGACACCACCACCAGCGTGGCCAGCCGATGTTCGTCTTCAAAGGCTGCATCGCTGCAAGTGGAGAGGACCCTGGCGATGGATCCGGTTGCCTTTATTTCCGCCGCGCGAACCAGTTCCGCGCCGCCGACATCCGCGAGGGGTTCGTGCAGCGCGCGCGAGACTTCGGCACGCGCGCACTTCGCTGAAATGAACGCATCGACCAGACCGGTCGCGACCTCTTCGAGGGGCCGTCCATGAAGGCTCTCGCAGGCCACCACGATGCTGCCGACCACATCCTCAAGGTGACGTTCGATCACCGACGCGATCAGCGCCTGCCGGTTGGGGAAATACTGGTACAGCGTGCCGACCGAGACGCCGGCCCGCGCGGCGACCCGCGTCGTCGTGAGCTTGCGGTAGCCGACAGCGAGCAAAACCTGAATGCTGGCTTCGAAAAGCGCGGCAACCGTCGTCTCCGAACGCGCCTGAACAGGCCGTTTTCGGGGCTTCAGCGGCTTCTGTCGGGTCGTCGGCACGAATGCGAATTCCAATAACCTGAAGGAACCTTCACATTAGCCTCGGTGCGGCGCGTGGCAAGTGCGGCGCGTAACCTGCCCGGCCAGGAGTTCCGAATGCGCAGCGTCGTAATCACCGGCACGTCAACCGGCATCGGCTGGGGTGCCGCCAAGGTTCTCATCGGACGCGGATTTCGTGTCTTCGGCAGCGTACGGAAAACGTCGGACGCGGAACGTCTCGCCAACGAGTTCGGCGAACGCTTCGTTCCGCTGCTTTTCGATGTGACGGACGAGGCTGCCGTCAATGCCGCCGCCGCGGACGTGCGCGCGGCGCTCGGCGGCGAGCGGCTTGCCGGGCTCGTCAACAATGCCGGCATTGCCGTTGCCGGCCCGCTGCTAGAATTGCCGATCGCGGATTTCCGTCATCAGATCGATATCAACCTCATCGGCGTCGTCATCGTGACCAAGGCGTTTGCGCCGCTCGTCGGCACCGATCCGCAGCTCAAGGGCGCTCCGGGGCGCATCGTCAATATCAGTTCGGTCGGCGGCCGGGTCGCCACGCCCTTTGTCGCGCCCTACAGCGCCTCCAAGTTCGCCCTCGAGGGTTTGTCCGAGGGGCTGCGGCGCGAACTCTTGTTGTTCGGCATCGACGTCATCGTCATCGGTCCGGGCGCCGTGGCGACGCCGATCTGGAGCAAAGCCGAGCAGGTCGACGTGACGCCTTACAGCAAAACGCCGTACGCCGCCGGCCTCGACCGCTTGCGCACCTACATGCTGACGCTCGGCAAAACAGGCCTGCCGCCGGAGCGGATCGGCGAGGCGGTGCTGCATGCGCTGACCACGGCGAAGCCCAAGGTGCGGTACGCGGTTTCGCCGCAGCCCGTGCAGGATTTTCTGGCGCGCAGCCTGCCCAAGCGGTTCGTCGATCGCCTGATCGGCGGGCGGCTCGGCTTGCTGCCGCAAAAGTAGCGCACCGCCTCAAGCCCGGGCCACCCTCCAAAGACTTCACCACCGGCACCAAAGTATTAGTTGACGTGGAAACTATCTCGTGCCATATTAGTTTCCATGGAAATCGATAGCGGTCTCCGGGTGAGATAGAGGAGGGTTCAATGGACTCGCGGGTCAAGAACGTCATGATCGAAGCCAGCAGGGCTTCCGACGAGGAGCGGGTGACTTTTCCAGAAGTCGTGATGAAGCTGATGCAGGCGGGCGTCGAGCGCTACCACGCCGATCTCGTGCGCGGCGACAAGACCTATTATCTGCCGAATGACGAATCCGAGGTCGTGCCAGGGGAGGCGGTCGACACCGCACCGGCCGGCGTGTTCTCGGCAGCCGGCGTCGACGCGGCGGTCAGGGCAATCCAGGCCGGTCAAATCCGCTACCGCACATTCTGCAATCGAATCGCCGAAGCAGGTTGCGTCGGCTATCACGTATCGCTGGCCGGCCAGCGGGCGATCTATTACGGCCGGACCGGCGACAGCCACGTCGAGTGGTTTCCCGGCGCCAAACGAGAGCAGGCGGCGTGAAGCAAAAATCCGCGGCGGCAAAATCCGCGCCGGCAAAGTCTGAGTCCGTCAGCCCGCTCGAAGCCCACCTCGGCTATTGGCTGCGCTTCGTATCGAACCAGGTCTCGCATTCGTTTGCTCTCAAGGTCGCCGACCACGACGTCAGCGTCGCGGAATGGGTTGTCCTTCGCGAGCTTTACGAATGCGAGGCGATGGCGCCGAGCGTGCTCGCCGAAAGGATCGGCATGACCCGCGGCGCTATCTCCAAACTGGCCGACCGGCTTTCGGCAAAGTCGCTGGCGACGCGGACGGCGAGCGACGAGGACCGGCGCTACCAGGCGCTGGCGCTCACCGCGAAAGGACGCGCGCTGGTGCCGAAACTGGCGGCGCTCGCGGACCGCAACGATGCCGAGTTCTTCGGACATTTGACGGCCGCGGAGCAGGAAACGATCAAGGCCGCGATGCGCGTGATCGTGGACCGGCACGGACTGAAATCCGTGCCGGTGGAATAAGGTCACCCAAAGTCACGCGTCTTGGCGCGCGCCGAAATCATCCGGCGAGCGACACCAGGCCGCCGCCATGCCGTTCGATCCGGCCGGCGATTTCAAGCTCGAGCAGCACCATCCGCACCACCGCCGGCGGACTTTCGACAGCCGCACCAGATCGTCGATCTGCACCGGCGCGGGACCGAGCAGGGCAACGATGCGGGCGCGCTCGTCGGCGGCCGGATCGGCATCGCCATCGTCGGCGCCGTCGGGAAACCGCGTGTCCGGCTCGCGCGCCGGAAATTCCGTCTCGTCCATGATCGGCCGCAGCGCGGACACGATATCGGCCGTCTCGGTGACCGGCGTAGCGCCCTGCTTGATCAGGCCGTTGGTGCCCTCGGCGCGCGGGTCGAGCGGCGAGCCCGGAACGGCGAAGACTTCGCGGCCCTGCTCGAGCGCGAACCGCGCCGTGATCAGAGAACCCGAGCGCTTCGCCGCCTCGACGATGACGACGCCAAGCGACAGCCCGGAGATCAGCCGGTTGCGGCGGGGAAAATCGCGCGCGCGCGGCTCCCAGCCCATCGGCATTTCCGACAGCGCGGCGCCGGCCTGCAGGACGGAGTCGAGGAGGGTCACATGCTCGGGGGGATAGATGCGATCCTGGCCGCCGGCGAGCACCGCGACCGTTCCCGTCGCGAGGCTCGCTGAGTGCGCCGCGGCGTCGATGCCGCGGGCGAGCCCCGAGGCGACGACAAAGCCCGCTTCGCCAAGCTCGCGCGCGATCCGCTGGGTGAATTTCAGCCCCGCGCCGGAGGCGTTGCGCGAGCCGACCACCGCCACCATTGGCCGTGGCAGCGCCTGCATCTGGCCGCGGACGGTCAGCAGCGGCGGGGCATCGTCGATCATGCGCAGCCGGTACGGATAGCCGGGCTCATCCACCGCGACGAACGTGACGCCGCGTTTTTGCGCGGCGGCGATTTCGCGCTCGGCGTCTTCGCGCGAGAAAATCTGCACGGCTCGGTGCGAGCCGCCGCGCCGCGCCAGCGATGGCAACGCGTCAAGCGCGGCGCGCGCGGTGCCGAAGTGGCCGACCAGGGCTTGAAAGGTGCGCGGGCCGATATTGGGGCTGCGGATAAGGCGCAGCCAGTCGATCCGCTGCTCGTCGGTTAGCTGCACGCGCCGGCTATCCCCGCTCCCGATTTTGGCGTGAGCGGTAGGTTAGCCTGAGCAGTCCATCGACGCGAAAATAAAGCTCCGACAACATTCCCCACAGCACCTTGCACTCGGTACGCAGCCGTTCGAGCAGCCCAAGGGTGTGAGGCTGGCCGTCGTCCATGAGAACAAAATGAGAACTTCCGATCCGCGAAGTCAAGCAGTCCGGGCCCTCACCCATGTCTTTTCCACATATCGTGCCAGTATGCCGTAAGTCCTGTCGGACCGACATGCAGCAATATCAATCGCTTAGGTAGCACCATAGCGATCATGTGCAGTGATCGCCCACTAACGGGACTCGGTTCGGCGCCGAGTCGGTATAAGCGGTCGCGGCAAAACCGACCGGAATCGCGAAAGCACAGTGGGAGGAGCCGCTCGATTCCGCTGCTCCTGGTGCTTTTGGTGGCCGTGCGCGTCCACTTTGACGTGGCTGTTAACGTCCATGGAGGCTTGATGCAGTTCGAACGATGCAATTTCCACATATCGTGCCAGTATGTCGTAAGTCCTGTTGAACCGACATCAAGCAACATCAACCACTTAGATGGCACCCGAGCGCTAATGTGCAGTGAGCGCAATGATGAGTAGGCTAACGCGATGATGCGTAGGCTAAAGTGAGCTTCGCGCGTCGCAGCGCGACCGATCAAAGGGCTTGGATCAAAGGGTTTGGGAACATCATGAAAAAATCGCTTGTCGTTCTGTCTTGCGTCATTCTGTCTGCCGCTTTCACCGGCTTCATGGCGCAGGACGCGTCGGCCGCTTTCAAGTTCAAGCGGTTCGAACATTGTCCGGAAGGCCTGGTTTCGGTGAAGACCTGCGAATGCCGCTCAACGACGTCGCGCCATTTCGAGTTCTGCCACGCGGGCCTCTATTGTCACACCTTTGACGGGACGTGCCACAAGTAACCAGCGCGATCATTGATCAAAAGCTGTTCCGGCCGCGATGATGGCGCGCGACCGAATTCGCCGTAGCGGTGACATGCGGTCGCTGCGCCGTGAGTAGTCCGAAACGGCCGATCTGAAACGACAGCCTAGTTGCCGCCGCGATTGCCAGCGCCATCCGCTACGGTCGTCGGCGTCGGCGCGTTGGCGGCCTGCGGTGCCGCCGCCTCTTGCGCGACGGCTGCCGGTTCCTGTTGCTGCGTGGCTGGCTGCCCCGTGCAGGTGCCGTCGGCGCAGGCGACGATGGTGCGACTTTCGCCGCTGGCGTTGCGGTCCCATTCACAAGCCGCGGCCTGCGTCAGTGCGGAACCAAGCAGGACGACGGTCAAGAGAGCGAGCTTCTTCATGACGTTCTCCTCGCGCTAGTTGTCCCGGTGCGATGATCGTCTACTACCACATTTGCCGAGCCTTGAGGAGTGCTTCGCTCGAGCGGCCCGGCAGATGACGCGATCAATCGGGAATACGCGCCGACGCTGAGGTTCTATTCGGCGTGACGGGTGCGGGCGCGGCTTCCGCAGGCCGCGGTTTTGGCACTGGCGGCGATGACGCCAGCCGACGCTCGGCAGCGCTGCCTTTGCCATGGTGCAGCCAGCTCAAAAACGAAGAAGGCGCGTCCTCTGCGTGGGCGGACGCAGCCGCACACAGCAGCAAAGACAGTGAGACGGTTCCCAGTATGCTCAACCTCACAACAATCGCCTCTCGCTGAATGCGCGCGCCAGCAAACTTCGCCTTAACGCTTCCAATAGAATTAGGGCCGTGCTGAGACCGGAACTGTCGTTTAAAAAAGCGGCCGCACGGAACTTTTTTGATGCCGGATCGTTTGGTGGCGACGTCGTCCGCGCTATTGCCGGTGACGATGTCAGGAACCGCCGGCAACTTTGCTGGACGCGCCGATCTTGCCTTCGGTGCCGTTCCACAGCCGCACAATATTCTCGCGATGCATGATCCAGAGCAGGATCGATAACGCCGACAATACGCCGGCCTCGCGCACATTACCCTGCCACCACAGAAATCCCGGCGCCACGACGCTGGCGATCAGCGCGGCGAACGACGAGTAGCGAGTCATGGCCGCGACCGCGAGCCAGACGACGCAGAACACGATCGCCGCCGGCCAGGCGAGGCCGAGCAGGATGCCGATATAGGTCGCGACGCCCTTGCCGCCGCGAAAGCCGAGCCAGACCGGAAATAGATGACCGAGGAACGCACCGGCCGCGGCGACGATGGCAAAGTCCCGGCCGAGGAAATGCTGGGTGACGAGAACGGCGAACGTGGCCTTGAGCATGTCGCCGATCAGCGTTGCCGCCGCGAGCCCTTTGCGGCCACTGCGCAGCACGTTGGTGGCGCCGATATTGCCCGAACCGATGGTACGCAAGTCCGGACCGCCGGCGAGTTTGGTCAGCAGCACGCCGAAAGGGATCGAGCCGCAGAGATAGCCGAACACGAAAGCGCCGGCGTATTGGAGCCACGCTTCAGCCATGGGAGCCCAGCCTTTCCCCGCCTGGCCGACTAAACGGCACGGACCTTCTTGCGGCTTTCGCGTGCGGTGTGGCCGGCGGCTTCCGCTTCGGCCTCGCTGTCATAAATGATGAAATGCTTGAGCTTGTCGGCCGGCGCCCGCGCCAGCGCGCCCAAGCCGCTCGAAAATGTTTTCCGCGTCGTGTCGGCGACGACAAACCGTGCGGCGGCCTCCGCCTCGATATCGGTCTCGCAATAGAGACAGCGCAGCCGGCAACGCTGGGCGGAATTTTCCTCGACGACATAGAACTTGTTGGCGGCGTATTGGCGCTCCGCCGGATCGTGCGTGATGCAGTTGGCATTGACGCACTGGATGCCGGCGCCGATCGGCTGCACGTGCAGCGGATAATCGGGCTTGGCGAAGCCGCCGGCGAATTTGTGCAGCGATTTGTTCTTGTGCAGGTGCAGCAGGAGCGAGATCAGCGCCATGCGAACCGGCACGCCGTAGGCGGCCTGGCGGAAATAGATCGCGCGCCGGTCGCTGTCGAGCGAGGCGTCAAGCTCGTTGACGCGGGGCAGCGGGTGCATGACGCTCGCCTGCGAGTATTTGGCATCGCGCAGGAACTTGGCGTCGACCTTGGGATAAGGCCGCTCTTTTTCCGACCAGCGCTCCTTCTGGAAGCGGGTGACGTAAACAGCGTCGGTCTTTTTCTGCAAAGCGAGGCCGTAGTCGGCCTCCGGCTCGGCGTAGAGCGAGAGCTGATGCGGCTGATCGGCGGTCACGTAGAGCGCGTCGATCGAGCCGTCGGCCTGTCCCGGCGCCTTCGAGACCATCCGGCAGTGAAATTCCTCGCGCAGCCGCCGGTCGACGTGACGCGGCAGCTCCATGCCGGGGGCGGGCAGGGGATCGATGGTGGCGCCGAAGCGGGCGAGCGCGTAGACGAACGAGTGAATGGTGCGGCTGCCCTTGAGATCGCCGGAGATCGCCACCTTCATATTGCGCAGGCCCTTGTTCTTGGAGCGCAGCGTAAAGAGGTCGCACAGGGTCTGAGTCGGGTGCTCGTGGCTGCCGTCGCCGCCGTTGATCACCGGAATCTGCGAATACTCAGCGGCAAGGCGGGCGGCGCCGTCGCGCGGATGGCGGATGACGATGATGTCGGCGTAGTTGCCGATCACCCGGATAGTGTCGGCGAGGCTTTCGCCCTTGGCCGCCGAACTGACCGCCGGATCGGCGCTGGTGATGTTGGCGCCGCCGAGCCGGAGCATGGCGCTTTCGAACGACAGCCGCGTGCGGGTCGAGGGCTCGTAGAACAGGCTGGCGAGGATGTATTTCGACGCGACGCTGGTGCCGCGACCGATGCGGTAGGGGATGTTGCCGTCCGCGAGTTCCCGCAAGAATGCCGCCGCCACCTGGAAGATCATCTCGATCTCCCTGTTGGTCAGGTCGTTGATCGAAACGAGGTGTCGCGTAAGCGGCTGCGTTTTCGTCATTAAAGTGGTGCTATAGGCCCAATTGGAGCGTCCCGGCAAGGGCGACGCTGCGCCGTGCTGCGGATATCCGCCTTGATGCACAGAAACCCGCCGGACGGGCGTGCTATCATTTAATACCCGAGGGCACTGCGCCAAGGTAACGCGCCAAGGTTATGCGCCATGAACACGCTCCCGCGCTTCGATACCAACGAGGTTTTCAACCAGTCGCCGCCTTACGAAAACATCGACCTGTTTTCGAGCGATGTGCCGCTGCAGGAGGCGGTGCGGGCGAACGGCGCCGGGCATGACACACTTCCGCTCGCGGCGTTCGGGCGGCAATGGGGCAGTGCCGAGATGTTTGCGCTGGCGCGGCGCGCCAACGAAAACCCGCCGAAGCTCTACACCTTCGATCCCAAGGGGTATCGCCGCGACGTCGTCGAATTTCATCCGGCCTATCACGATCTGATGCGGGCGAGCATCGCGGCGGGCCTGCACGCCTCGACCTGGACGGCTGCCGGCACGCGAGCGGCACCGCCGGCGGAAGTCGCTCGCGCCGCCCGCTATTACATGGCGGCGCAGATCGAGAGCGGGCATCTTTGTCCGATCACCATGACGCGCGCGGCGCTGGCGCCGCTCGCCGCCGCGCCCGCGCTGCTGGCCGAAGTGGCGCCGAAAGTCGTCAGCACGAGCTACGATCCGACCTTCCGGCCATGGTGGGAGAAGCCGGGCATGACGCTCGGCATGGGCATGACGGAAAAGCAGGGCGGCACCGACGTGCGCGCCAACAGCACCACCGCGACGCAGTCCGGCGATTTCTACACGCTGGTCGGCCACAAATGGTTCCTCTCCGCGCCGATGTGCGACGCCTTTCTGGTTCTGGCGCAGGCGCCGGGCGGGCTGACGTGTTTTTTCATGCCGCGTTTCCGTCCCGACGGTTCGGTCAATGCGCTGCGGTTGCAGCGGCTCAAGGACAAGCTCGGCAACCGCTCCAATGCCTCGAGCGAGGTCGAATTTGCCGGTGCCTATGCGCTCCGCGTCGGCGATGAAGGTGCGGGCGTTCGCACTATCATCCAGATGGTGCAACTGACGCGGCTCGACTGCGCGCTCGCCTCGTCCGGTTTCATGCGGATGGCGCTGGCGCAGGCCGTCCACCATTGCCGCTATCGTTCGGTGTTCCAGAAGCATCTCTACGACCAGCCGATGATGCGCTCGGTGCTGGCCGATCTCGCGCTGGAGGTCGAAGCCGCGGTGGCGCTGGTGATGCGGCTGGCGCACGCCTTCGACCTTGCCGCCACCGATCCGCGCGAAGCCGCCTATGCGCGGCTTGTCACACCGGCGGCCAAATACTGGATCTGCAAGACGGCGCCGAGTTTCATCTACGAGGCGATGGAATGCCTCGGCGGCAACGGCTACGTCGAGGAAAGCGTGCTGCCGCGGCTCTACCGCGAGGCTCCGGTCAACGCGATCTGGGAGGGGTCCGGCAACGTGATGTGTCTCGACGTGCTGCGTGCGCTCAAGCGCGACAGCGAGGCCGCCGATTTGTTCGGTGACCTGGCGCGGCAAGCGGCGCCGCTGACCGGGACCGATAAGGCGCCCTTCGAGGCGGCGAACGAATTCGAGAGCGAGGCCTCCGCGCGGATCACCGTTGGCAAGCTCGCCGGCCTTGCCGCAACATCGGCGCTCGCGGCGACGGCGCCGCCCGCGATCGTCGAGGAGTACGCGCGCACGCGGCTCGTTCGGCAGCACGCCGCGCTCTATGGCGCCGACGGGATCGATGCACGGACGGCGGAGACGCTGTTGCAGCGCGCGCTGCCGGAAGCGTGACGTTCAGGCCGTGCGCCAGCAGGCCGCGTTAGCCGCGCCGACGCGGTTGCCGGCGGCGAATTAATCACCAGCCGAATTTGAAATTGACGCCACCGCGAATGACGTTCTCGTTGAGCGTGACCGTGGTGTTACCGGTCAGGGTGCCGCAACTCGCCGGACCGCACGACGCGTTGCCGAGATCGACAAAGAGATATTCCACCTTGGCGGTCCAGTTCGGCGCAAACGCATATTCGACGCCGGCGCCGGCCGTCCAGCCGACCTGTGTCGAGTTGCTGAATGGAAGGAAACCCGCGGCTGCCTGAACGTTGGCGAAGGCGCCGCCGGCGGTTCCATAGACCAGGACGCGATCCCACGCGTACCCTACGCGGCCACGCACCGTCGCGAGCCAATCGCTGTTGGTCTGGCAACCAACGCCGGCGCACGACGTGTTGAAGGTGGTGCCGCTGATATTGCTCCAGTCGGCGTCGGCCTCAAGACCAAACACCACACTGCCGAGCTGGTAGTTGGCGCCTACGGTGCCGCCGACAAGCCCGCCGCTAACGGTGAAATTGCCGGTAGCCGGTGGAGGCGAGGTCCAGTTGCTTAGGCCGAACGCTCCGCCGCCGTTTATGCCGACGTAAAAGCCGGTCCAGTTGTAGACCCGCGCTTCAGGCAGGTAGAGCGGCGGCGGTGCGGGTGCCGGCATCGGCATGTCAGCCGCCAGCGCACGGTCAGCAAAAAAGATCTGGCCTGCAAAAAAGAGTTGGCCTGCGAAAAAGGTCAATAACGCAGCAACCAGGCTCCGCTTCATGGAACTCTCCCCCGGACGCCGCCCCACGCCGACAATGCCTTTGGATGATGGCGTCTTCGTGATCGGGTGCCGCCGGGCGGCCTTGTTTGCGGCGCGATCAGCTGTCCGAGCCCGGGCTTCTTGCCAGCCGGTCGAGTGCGCCCTGCAGGATGTAGGCGGCGGCGTGCTGATCGATCACGGCCTTTCGCTTGGCGCGGCTGACATCGGCTTCGATCAGCGCGCGCTCGACCGCGGCGGTCGAGAGCCGCTCGTCCCACAAAGCGATCGGAAGCTCCGTGAGCTTGGCGAGGTTGCGGGCGAAGGCGCGCGTCGCCTGCGCGCGCGGACCCTCGGTTCCGTCCATGTTGACCGGCAGGCCGAGTACGAAGCCAATGGCGTTGCGCTCGCCGGAAAGCCTGAACAGATGTTCCACGTCGCGTGAAAATTGCTTGCGCGAAATGGTCTCGACCGGCGTGGCCAACCGCCGATCCGGATCGCTGACGGCGACACCGATGGTTTTGGTGCCGAGATCGAGGCCGATCAGCGCGCCGCGCGCCGGCAGGAGCGACGCGATCTCCGTGAGGGGAAAAACGGCCATGAGGTTTCGTTAGCACGCCGTCTGGTTGGCATGCACGGCCGAAACCGGCCAACGCACCGGCGGCTTTCGCCGGCGCCGGCGCGCGACTATTCTCGCCGCATCACTTCAGGGCACACCGGCGGCGAAGGAGACGGCAACATGACGTTCACGGTCACCAGCAACAGTTTCAAGGACGGCGACTATCTGCCGAAGGATTTCATCCTGTCGGCCGATTTTGGCTTTGGCTGCGCCGGCGGCAACAAGTCGCCGCATCTCAAGTGGACAGGTGCGCCCGCTGGGACGAAGAGTTTCGCCATCACCTGCTTCGATCCCGACGCGCCGACCGGTTCGGGCTTTTGGCACTGGCTAATCGTGAACATCGCGGCGGATGTGAATGAACTTGCCGAGGGCGCGGGTAACTCGGGCGGCAAGCTTCCCGTCGGTGCGTTGCAGACACGCAACGATTTGGGCGTACCCGGTTACATTGGGCCGTGTCCGCCCGAAGGCGACCACCCGCATCGCTATCTGTTCACCGTGTTCGCCGTGGGGACCGGCAAGCTCGACGTGAAGCCGGAGGCATCGGGCGCGATTGTTGGTTTCAATCTGCATTTCAACACGCTGGCGAAGGCCGGGATCATGGGGCTGTTCAAGCGCTAAACGGAAACGCCCCGGTTGATCGGGATGGGTCATTTAGCAAAAGCCGCTTAGCCTTGCCCAAGAGCGATAAAACAAGAGCCACAAAAAAAGCGCCCGCCGGGTGGGCGGGCGCCTTTTGCGTCACGCGATGCTTTGCGAATTAACCGTGCCCGGCTTCTTCGCTGGCAATCCGCTCGATGTCCGAACGGGTGATGCCGATATCGGCCAGTTCCCGGTCGCTGAGGTGCGAAAGTTCGCGCCGCGCGGCCTCGTGACGCTTCCAAGCCTGGTAGAGGCGTGTGATCGACGTAAGCATGATTGAATTCTCCTTTCCCCGGCTAACGACTCGTGAGCCGAATATAGGCGTCAGTGTGCACTGCACCATAGATTTTGGTGCAGTGCAGCTAAGAGTGGGACGCATGCCACTATCGCCCTGTATTTAAAGGATTTTTTAACCGTCGGCGGGCGGCTTCCCCGGCGCCGGCCGGCTGAAAGGTCCATTGCCGGCATTGACCTCGATCGGGCCAGCATTCGGCCATCGGACGATCAATTCGCCGCCTCACTTCGCCGCTTGGATTGTTGCGGTGATGTGTAATCGGGATGACGCGTGATGGGGATCGACCAGGATCATCGAAGGTGCGCCGAAGAGTGCGTGGCGATGGCGCGGGCTTCGGAGGATGACGCAGACAAAGCGCTGTGGCTGACGCTGGCGCAGTCGTGGATACGGCTGGCCGACCATGTGGTTCATGGCATAGCCGAGGACGGCGAGGCGGATGAAGCGACGCGTGCTCCGGCGCTTCAGGCGTCGGAGTAGGATAGCTTCAGCGACGAATTAAACCCGCGAAAGCCTCCGCACACGCTTGCGCGTGCCGCAGGGGCGTGCGTTCACTGGCCGTGACTGGCGAGCACTTCGCCGCACGCCCGGCTGATCCTGGGCCGATTGGTTTGCAGGCAATTCAGGATGCCAAAAACATCGGCGTTCGCGTCGTCCTTGATCAGTTCCTTGCAGAACTTGACTACGTCGGGATGGCAGGCGGCACGCTCCTGCTCGCTGCCCTGACCCAGGATGGGGAGGCCCGGAAGCTTCACGGGCGGCGGCTGCGGCGGTTGCGCCGAGGCCAGCGTGGCCGCGGTCAAGAGAAGTGCGATCGACAAGACGAACGTTCGAAGCATTGATTGGTCTCCCCGGCGGCGAAGCGCCATTGCCGCGACTTATCTCACGGCCGGTTGCCGTGCGTAACTCTCGTGCCGTGGCCGGTGAGCTTTT
Source organism: uncultured Alphaproteobacteria bacterium (assembly GCA_963850245.1). GTDB lineage: Bacteria > Pseudomonadota > Alphaproteobacteria > Rhizobiales > Xanthobacteraceae > BOG-931. The sequence continues at coordinate 649,037 of CAWKLA010000017.1, forward strand.
AACGGCCCGTGTGGCAATCGCGCACCGAATGGAACCCGCCCTTGCGCGCGGCCATAGTGCAGGGATAAATCACGCCGCAGGGCGGTTAGCTCAGTTGGTAGAGCGTCTGCTTTACACGCAGAATGTCGGCGGTTCGAGTCCGTCACCGCCCACCAGCTTTCGCGCCGACTCGTTTTCCACGGAAACGGCGGCGCCGAACCAAGTTGGACCCGTTTCGGGCCGAAGCTTGTAGTCCAATCACGTATACAGAGCCGTCCGATCGGACGACTCGCCAGCAGATGACGGAGGACGGACCCTGTGTCTGTCCTCCGAATCTCCGTCATCCGCAGTTGTCGCGTCGTGCCTCAGATCGCTTCTTTCAGTTCCTTCGAGGCGCGGAAGGCGACCTTCTTGCTCGCCTTGATCTGGATCGCTTCGCCGGTCGCCGGGTTGCGGCCCATGCGCGCGGCGCGCTTGCGAACTTGCAGGATGCCGAGGCCGCCGATCCGGATGCGCTCGCCCTTTTTCAGATGCTTGACGATCTGACTGACCAGACCGCCGAGGATGGCTTCTGCCTGCTTCTTCGAAAGTTCATTGTCCTCTGCTACGCTCGCCGCGAGATGCTTCAATGTCACTGTTGTGGCTGGTTTGGTCGCCATTAGACCCTCCTCGATAAAACGATGGCGGGCCAAAAGTGCCCGTCATGCCGATGCAATTAGACGATTCGGCTTCTACTGACCACGCTTGTTTTGCCGATTCCACCGATGTTTTCGCGTATTTTGGGTCGTTGGTGGACGTGGCGCGGTTCCCACAGGGCATGCGAAAAAGCCCGATTTTAGGGTAAAATCCTTGACTTGCGCCGATGCGGGCCTTAATTGCGGACCGCGTCCGCGGGGGCGTAGCTCAGTTGGTTAGAGCGTCGGCCTGTCACGCCGAAGGTCGCGGGTTCGAGTCCCGTCGCTCCCGCCACAATTTCAATGACTTAGCGGTTAAGGTCATTCGCTCGCGGCACGTGCGAGCCAGCCCGTGGCTCGCTTCGCGCGGATTTCGCGCACGCCCCGACCGAGCTTGCGCCGCAGAAGGTTGCGCAAGGTGACGCCATCCGCATAGCCGACCGCCGCGGCGATCTTCTCCACGTCGTCACTGGAAGTCTGCAGCAGATGCACGGCGCGCTCGACGCGCAGATCCTGAAAGTAAGAGAGCGGGCTTTTGCCGAGCACGTCGTTGATGCGCCGCGCCAGAGTCCGCTTGCTCGTGCCGATTGCGCGAGCGGCGTCGTCAAGCGAGAAACCGTCAGCGATGCGGTCGCGGGCCCAGCGCTCGAATCGTTGCACCAGCGGATCGGCGTGCGCGAGATGATCGCTGATTGCGTAGGCCGACTGCGTCGGCCGTGAATCCACGATCAGATATCGCGCGGTCATCGCCGCCAGCGACGGGCTTGCCTGGCGGATCAGCCAGAGCGCCATGTCCATGTGGCTGAGCGCGGCGCCCGCGGTGAGCACGCGGCCGGAGCGAACAACCATGCGCTCGTCCTTGAGCTGAACAAGCGGATAGCGCTGGCGGAAATACGGCGCGAGCCACCACGTCGTCGTTGCGATCTCGCCGTTGAGCACGCCGGATTCGGCGGCGATGAAGGTGCCGATGCACGCGGCCGCGACATCCGCGCCTTCATCGTACCATTGCCGCAAAATCTGCGCGGCGGCGCGCGTCTCGGGCGTCGCCAGCGCCGCGGCCAGCGGCTCCGGCGTCCTTTCGCCGATCGCCGGGACAACCACCCAATCCGGTCGTGCGCGGTTGCGGGCAGGCGAGACCGAGACTTTGAAACCCTGGTTGGTGCGCACTTCGCGCCGCAAGCCGACGACTGTGACGTCGAACGGTGCGGGCGCGAGTTCCTGGGCGGCGCTGAGTTCGTTCGCCGTTGCAAATGCGTCGAGCACCGTGGCGAGGCCGGTATCGAAAACACCGTTGAGCGCAAGGACGTCGATCTTCATGGCAATATTGATATCAAGAATGTCATTCCTGACAATGGACCGGCGCAGCCGCGGCTCTAGATTGGGTGGGCCCTCGGCCAAACCCCATCACGGAGATATCGATGATTAAGCTTGCTTTTTTCGCCCGCTTCGAAGCCAAGCCCGGCAAGGAAGATGCGGTGGCGAAGTTTCTCGAGACCGCCCTCGATATGGTCAAGAAGGAGCCGACGACCATCAACTGGTACGCGCTGCGACTGTCGCCTAGCACATTCGGCGTGTTCGACACCTTCAACGAAGAGGCTGGACGCCAGAGACACCTGAACGGTCCGGTGGGGTAGGCGCTGATGGCGGCCGCGCCTGAACTGTTCTCTTCGCCCCCCTCGATCGAGCCGGTCGACGTCCTTGGATTGAAATAACGCACTCTCAGATCTCGGCCTTAAGGGCGGCTGCGCAAGCGGCCGCCCTGTCCGTGAGGGCTTGGTGGTGTCCTTCGACCAACCGGGGAACATCCGCGGCTACGCAAATTGCCGTAGGGCCGCGCCACTGGCAGATAGCAACAGTGCTGTCACCCCGAGACCGAGAGATAGAAATAACAGAAATTTATTGCTGAATTCTAGAAGCGGCTGGCGTGCGTCATTAAGGCGCTGACGGTACGTTCGGCGGCGGCCGCACGGTCGGTCATATGATCGATACACGCGGGTTCTAGGATTTTCACAGAAGTGAGCAGCTTCTGCTGCAACATGCGGCGAAAGTCTCTATGCTCTGCTGCGGTTGGTAGCGTTGCGGACGACCCGGCTCTGCCCACATCGATAACTTTGGCCTCAGCCAAGGCCTATCCGAGTGTGAGCTGCTGCCCAATCATTCCAGTTTGCCTGCTTCCGAAACTAGACGGTCAAGTACGTGCCGACCCCGCGCGCCGACCCGATCAAGAAAGGTGCATGAGATGACGTCACGACCCGATCTTCGCCAGCAATACGACATCATTGAATCTCTGCAGCCAGCACTTCATGTGCCGCAAAATTGGAATTACGAGAATTCAAATCCCCTGTTCCGCGCCCTCATGCATCCGCCCCACGACGTCGGGGGGCAGCACGATATCCCCGTCTACTACGCGGAAAAAGAAGAGGAACAATGGGAACTCGACACTTACGTGACATGCGAGGTGCTGGGCTGGAAGGGCATATGGAATTCCGAGGAGAGGCGGCGCCGGGCCGATAACGATTTGGGTTACACGCTCTATCTCGGCATGCCGTATTACGGACGCTGGATTTGGTCCGCGGCCCGAATGCTGGTCGACAAAAAACACATTTCGCTGACCGAACTGCTAGAGAAGTTTGCTGAGGTGAAGTCCCGCTATGAAAAAAAATGAAACTCCGAAAACGCTCGACAACGCCGCCCGTTTCAAAGAGGGCGATCGTGTCCAGGTCAGGGACATGCCGAACATCTTCTACTCTCGCACGCAGAGCTACGTGCGCGGTGTCATAGGCACGATCGCCGCTTGCACGTACAAGGATCTCATTCCCGAAGATGAAGCCTTCAACTACGACGGCCGGCTCGAGCAATATTATATCGTCCGGTTCCGCCAGAAGGATCTTTGGGAGGAGTACCCTTTCGATAACGATACGTTGCAGACCGAGTTTCCGGATCGCTGGCTCGAGCCCGCCAGAAACTGAGCGGGATCGAAAAAAGCTAGGAAGGACGCCCATGAGCGCGGATCACAAACACGACCACGCCGGCCACGATCACACCGGCGATCACCATCAACATAAAGCGGCGCCGATGGTGGAAGAAATAACGGACTACGAGATTCTGGAGATCGCGGTGCGGGAGCTTGCGATCGAGCACGGCCTCTTTACCGCCGAGGAGCACCGGAAGTTCACCGAATGGGCCGAGTCCGTCGGACCGGCTGCGGGCTCGCGGTTGGTCGCGAAGGCTTGGACAAACTCCGCTTTCAAGGCGCGTCTCCTGAAGGACGGCACCGAAACCTGCAAGGAAATCGGCATCGACTGGGCGGAACCGACCGGCGTCGGCACTCCTAGCGATTACACGAACTTTCGCGTGCTCGAAGATACACCAACATTGCACCATGTAATCGTTTGCACCTTGTGCTCCTGCTATCCGCGCCCTGTTCTCGGCATGTCCCCCGAATGGTATCGGTCTACCAACTACCGGCGCAGGTTGGTCCGCTGGCCGCGCGAGGTGCTGACCGAATTCGGATTGATCCTCCCGCCCGAAGTGGAAATAAGGATCGAGGACTCAAACCAGAAATGCCGCTTCATGGTCCTTCCCGTTCGGCCTGAAGGCACCGAGAATTGGACGGAGGAGCAACTCGCCGCGATCGTGACACGCGACTGCATGATTGGCGTTGCCATGCCGCGGCCTGGCAGAACGGCAGACGTGCACCCGATCCACAAGGCCCGCCGCCCTGTCCAAAGTTCCCCACAGCACGGGAGCGCCGCCGAATGAGCGCCCCGAGTGATGTGGACCTCGGCCGGATCCCGCTGCTTGAGGCCGTACAGCACCAAGGGAAGGAGTGGGACGTCATTGCGCCGCGATACGGCGTCACGAATCCAGACCCGCCATGGAAAACCAGTCTGGTCGGAATGTGCGAGTGTCTCGCGGTCGGCGGCTCGCTTCCCGCCCTTGATCGGCGCGAAGCCGAGGATGCGCTCGGAAATTCGGTCTATCGTGAGGTTCCTGCGCCCGAACGTGATTTACTCGCACTCGTCCATGTCATGCTCAACCGCGGACTAGTGGCCGAGAGCGATCTCGCCAGCCGCATGCATGCCGTCCGATCGCGGCTTCAAGCGCGTTGACCGGGGGCACGTTGGCTGGTCCTGCAGCCGCGGGAGTGGCTAGGCAGCCGCGCGGCGCAATTTGACCGGGTCGAGAACCGTCAGGTGGCGATCGCTGATGTCGATCAGGCCGTCGCGGCGCATCTTCGACACGACGTTGCTGACGTGCACGGGGGTCAGTCCGGTGGCGTCGGCGATATGATGTTGGCGCAACGGAAACGCTGTCCGGTGTTTCTGCACCAGGCCGCGCTTGGCCAACCTGTCGGTCAAATTCACGATCAGCTGTGCAATCCGCTCGGTCGCGGTCCGGCGGCCGAGGCTGAGCACGAGTTGCTCGGTCCGCAGTCTCTCCTCGAGCATCGCAATCGCAAAAGCCTGGACGACGGCCGGGCTCGCCGACAGTGCGGCGTTGATGTCGACGCGGTCGTAGTGCGCGTAGCGGATGGGCGTGATCGCCTCAACGAAGAATTTGAAAGTGTCCGCGAATATCGCGACTGAGGAAACGAGATCGCCGGGCAGCAGGAAGGCCAACACCTGCTGCCTGCCGTCGGGAAGGCGCGAGACGCAAGCGGCCCAACCTTCGCAGATGATCGGCACGCCCTCGAACGGCTCCTCGGCACGATAGATCATGCGATGGGCGGGCGCGGTCCGGTGATTTTGCGGCGGCGGCAGCCGGCCTGCGGCTGGCCAACGTTCGGATTCATCCAGCAGCAGACCGCAGAAGTTGCTTTCTCGATACGGACAGGCCGCGCAATATCCATTGTCTGGCGGAGGGCTGTCAGGGGGACGGCACGCGGAACAACGCATCTACTGCGCTTCTACCAAAAATTGAAAATTGAGATCAGCCCGGAGGGACGCCAAAGGTGGTGCAACAATTAAATGTACGAATTCGTGACGAGTCAAATTATTCCAGCCGGTACGGTAACTTCTGCGTAATTTTTCAGTTACCGTCTGCGATGCAAATTGGGCCGCGTGGACGTTTGGGAGACCATGCCCATGCGGTTGCCCGTCGCTTCGGGTTGAGCGCACGGCACACTCCGCCGCACAAATGCATCGCGCAACTGTCCTCTGAGGAAGCCGAGTTTCAGCGCCTGCTTGGCTGAGCCGCGATCATGCGGCGGCGGCGTGGTGCGCCAGCTCCGCCGGATTGAGGATTTTCATGCGGCTTTCCGAAAGCGCGATGATTCCTGCGGCGCGGAATTTGTCGAACACCACGGCGACATCGGAGGCCGCCAATCCCAGCGCGTCGGCGACATGGTCTTCGTCGAGCGGAAAGGCGAAGGATCGATCGTTGACCATGCCGCGCGCCTCGAGCCGTTCGCACAGATGCAGAATCAAGCGGGCAACCCGCGCATCGGGCGTTCGCCGGCCCATATTGACGATCAGTTCCTGGGCGGCCTGCATCTCGGCAACGTGCAGGCTCCCCCAGATTTCGAAGAGATCGGACTGCTCCGACAGTGCGGCCAGGAGCTTGGTGCGCGAGATCACGCTGTAGCGAAGCTCCGTTATGGCCTCGACCGAAAGCTCCATGCTGACATCGAGAGAAGCGGCGGCCGAAACCAGATCGCCGGGCAACAGGAAGGAAACGATTTGACGGCGGCCGTCGGACATCTCGCAGACACGCGCAGCCCATCCGTCGCAAATGATATGGGCGTCACCGGTCGCCTCGCCGGCGCAGTAGATATCGCGGCCGCCCCTCGCGGTACGGTGCGCTTGCCGCAGCGACTGCTTGAGGTCTGACGGCTCCGCGGATCCAAGCGATAGCGCGGAACAGATCGCCGAATCGAGGGTGCAGGTGGAGCAGGGCGACGTGCAGGTATTCGCATTCATTTCGATGTTGCCATGATGGAAATTGTGGAGGCGAAAAGAAATCGACGGCGGGCGCCGCGCCCCAAAGACAAGAGAATCGTTGCAAAATTATTTCCAAATTCCGCGCCGATGCCAGCGATATTCGATAATTATTGTGGTTGAGCGCAGCAGCCAGTCATCTGCTGCATGCGAGGACTGTCCTGCGTGAGTACTGGTTGTAAAGTCCCACCGCGGCGCGGCCGGGATACCTTCCTCGAACCTGCCGCTGCCCGACCGACTTCCGTCGGCAGCCGGATGGGCGAGCGATCACGAACCGGCGATTTTGCCGTGAGCGCCTGTGCGAGCGATTCGCCTGAGCCGGGTGGCGTCGTTCCGCCGATTACGCGGGCCCGCGCCGCTACGCACAGAGGCGGCTTGCACCTTTTTGTGCGCTGCGCTAAGGGACGAAAGTTCTGTTTCCAGTGCGAAATCCGCAGCGATTGGGCCAAAAATGTGGGTCCGGAATCGGGCGGAGCCGTCGCATGGGAGGCATGTTCCTGAGGTAGGGATGATGGCCGACCAGAGGGGCTGCCGGTGACCCAATCGCTCCAGCAATTGCTGCTTGCCTATCTGCCGCTCGTCGTTTTCATCGGCGTTGCGGCTGTCATCGGGGTGGCGCTGCTGCTGTCCGCCTTCATGCTCGCCTACAAGCAGCCCGATCCGGAAAAGCTGTCGGCGTACGAATGCGGCTTCAACGCCTTCGATGATGCGCGGATGAAATTCGACGTACGCTTCTACCTCGTCGCCATCCTCTTCATCATTTTCGATCTCGAGGTCAGCTTCCTGTTTCCGTGGGCGGTGGCATTCGGCAAGCTCGGGCTGTTCGGCTTCTGGTCGATGATGCTGTTCCTCGGAGTGCTCACGATCGGGTTCATTTACGAATGGAAGAAGGGAGCGCTCGAATGGAGCTGAGCGAGCCCGCGATCATAACTCCACGTCCGGAATTGATTTCGGCGCGCGGCGGCAAGCCCATCGGCGCCGACGATCCATTTTTTGCCAACCTCAACGGCGAGCTTTCCGACAAGGGCTTCCTCGTCGCTGCGGCCGACGACCTCATCGCCTGGGCGCGCACCGGCTCGCTGATGTGGATGACGTTCGGGCTGGCCTGCTGCGCGGTCGAGATGATGCAGATGTCGATGCCGCGCTATGACGCCGAGCGGTTCGGCTTCGCGCCGCGGGCGTCGCCCCGCCAGTCCGATGTCATGATCGTCGCCGGCACGCTCACCAACAAGATGGCGCCGGCGCTGCGCAAGGTCTACGACCAGATGCCGGAGCCGCGCTACGTGATCTCGATGGGATCGTGCGCAAACGGCGGCGGCTACTACCATTATTCCTATTCGGTGGTGCGCGGCTGCGACCGCATCGTTCCGGTCGATATCTACGTGCCGGGCTGCCCGCCGACCGCCGAGGCGCTCCTCTACGGCGTGCTCCTGCTGCAAAAGAAAATCCGCCGCACCTCCACGATCGAACGCTGACGATGGATGAGATCCTCGACACTCTCGGCCGAACAATCGCCGGCGCGCTTGCCGCTTCCGTCAAGGGCTACGCGGTTGCGCATCACGAGCTGACGGTTCAGGCCGAGGCAGCCGAGATCGTTTCGGTGATGCGCTTCCTGCGTGACGATCCGCGCTGCCTGTTCTGGAACATCGTCGACATCACGGCAGTGGACTGGCCGGGTCGCGAACGGCGTTTCGACGTGGTGTATCATTTGCTGTCACCCAAGCATAACGTGCGCGTGCGGGTGAAAATCGAGACCGACGAGGCGGCGCCGGTCGCTTCGATCATCGAGGTATTTCCCGGCGCCGACTGGTTCGAGCGTGAGGTGTACGATCTTTACGGCGTCGTGTTCACCGGCCATCCCGACATGCGGCGGCTGCTGACCGATTACGGCTTCGACGGGCACCCGCTGCGCAAGGATTTTCCGCTGACCGGCTTTGTCGAACTGCGCTACGACGACGAACTCAAGCGCGTGGTCTACGCGCCAGTTAGTCTGACGCAGGAATTCCGCAACTTCGACTTTTTGTCACCCTGGGAAGGCACCGACTACGTGCTTCCCGGCGACGAGAAGGCGGCCAAGACCGGCGGCGGGCAAGGATCGTGAGCAGCGTCGTGAGCAGGGTCGTGAGGTCGCCACGATGAAGCCTTCGCTCAAGCCTGGGCTCACCCACCGGCTTTCCTACACGGTGCCGGAGAGCAAGACGGTTCCCTATACCTATCCGGAATCGCGGGTGATCGCCGCCATGCCGAAGGTGTTCGCGACCGGATACATGATTATCTTGATGGAGTGGGCCTGCACGGAACTCCTGGCCGGGCATCTCGATCCCGGCGAGGGCAGCGTCGGCGTCCACGTCGACGTGAGCCATCTCGCGGCGACGCCGCCGGGCTTCACCGTGACCGTCGACGTCGAGTGCGTCGAGGTCGTCGGCCAGCGCGTCGCCTTCAAGGTCAGTGCGCACGACGGCGTCGATCTGATCGGCGAAGGCCGCCACGAACGCTTCGTCGTCGTGTGGGACAAGTTCAACGCACGCGTTGCGGCGAAAGCCGCAAAGGCCGGCGAGTGGCGCATGGCGAGTGGCGAATAAGGATGCGAACAGGGATTAATGGCCGGCGATGACCGAAGCATCCGAGCGCAATTTCACGATCAATTTCGGCCCGCAGCATCCGGCTGCGCACGGCGTGTTGCGGCTCGTGCTTGAACTCGACGGTGAAGTGGTCGAGCGCGTCGATCCGCATATCGGGCTTTTGCACCGCGGCACCGAAAAGCTGATCGAGCACAAGACCTACCTGCAGGCGATCCCGTATTTCGACCGGCTCGATTACGTCGCGCCGATCAATCAGGAACATGCTTTCTGCCTGGCGGCTGAAAAGCTGCTCGATCTCGCTGTGCCGAAGCGTGGCCAGGTTATTCGCGTGCTCTATTGCGAGATCGGCCGGCTGCTGTCGCATCTGCTCAACGTCACCACGCAGGCGATGGACGTCGGCGCGCTCACCCCGCCGCTGTGGGGCTTCGAGGAGCGCGAGAAGCTGATGGGCTTCTACGAGCGCGCCTCGGGGTCGCGCATGCACGCGGCCTATTTCCGCGTCGGCGGCGTGCATCAGGACCTGCCGCCGAAACTGATCGACGACATTGGGGCGTTCTGCGATCCGTTTCTCAAGGTCTGCGACGATCTCGAGGAACTGCTCACCGAGAATCGCATCTTCAAGCAGCGCAATGTCGATATCGGCGTCATAAAGCTGGAAGACGCCTGGGCGTGGGGCTTCTCCGGCGTCATGGTGCGCGGTTCGGGTGCGGTGTGGGATTTGCGCAAGGCGCAACCCTACGAATGCTATTCCGAAATGGATTTCGACATTCCGGTCGGCAAAAACGGCGACTGCTACGATCGCTACTGCATCCGCATGGAGGAGATGCGCCAGTCGGTGCGCATCATGAAGCAGTGCGTGGAGAAGCTGCATTCGCCCGACGCGCAGGGTCCGGTGGTGGCCGAAGACAACAAGATCACGCCGCCGCGCCGCGGGCAGATGAAGCGCTCGATGGAATCGCTTATCCATCACTTCAAGCTGTACACCGAAGGCTTCCACGTGCCGGCCGGCGAGGTCTATGCCGCCGTCGAGGCGCCGAAAGGCGAATTCGGCGTCTATCTGATCGCGGACGGCAGCAACAAGCCGTACAAGTGCAAGATTCGCGCGCCGAGTTACGCGCACCTTCAGGCGATGGATTTCATGTGCCGCGGCCACATGCTCGCTGACATTTCCGCCATCCTCGGCAGCCTCGACGTCGTGTTCGGGGAGGTCGACCGATGACCGTGCGTCGCCTCGCCGAAAAGCAGCCGCCGAGCTTCGCCTTCTCGCCGGAGAATCTGGAGTGGGCGAAAGCGCGCATGGCGATGTATCCCCCGGGCCGTCAACAGTCCGCCGTGATTCCCATTCTGTGGCGCGCGCAGGAGCAGTGCGGCGGCTGGCTGCCGCAAAAGGCGATGGAAGCGACGGCCGAGTTGCTCGGCATGGCGAAAATCCGCGTGCTCGAAGTCGCGACCTTCTACACGATGTTCAATCTCTCGCCGGTCGGCCGCTTCCACGTCCAGTTCTGCGGCACGACGCCGTGCATGCTGCGCGGCGCCGGTGCGCTCAAGGAAGTGCTGCATCGCGTCGTCGGCCACGAGAACGAAGTAACCGCCGATGGCACTTTCTCGTGGACCGAGGTCGAGTGCCTCGGTGCGTGCGTCAACGCACCGATGGTCCAGATCAATGCCGATTACTACGAGGACCTCACGCCGGAGACGCTCACCCGCATCCTCAACGATCTCGCGGCCGGGCGGAATCCGAAGCCCGGTCCGCAAATCGATCGGCAAAATTCGGCGCCGATCGGCGGTCCGCTCACGCTGACCGATCCGTCGCTCTACACGACGCCGGTCCAGCGCGGCACCGCCTTGTCGGACAGCGACGCCAAGAAGCCGGGCGAAGCGGCCAACATCGAAGAGGCGCCGGCCGCCAAGCCGATCGCCAGCACAACCGGACCGGGCCACGGATAACGCCATGCTCGCCGACAAGGACCGCATCTTCAAGAATCTCTACGGCCACCACGGCTGGGGCCTCGATGGCGCACGCGCGCGGGGCGGCTGGGATGGCACCAAGGCGATCCTGGAAAAGGGCCGCGACGGCCTCGTCAACGAAATGAAAGCATCTGGCCAGCGCGGCCGTGGCGGCGCCGGCTTCCCGACCGGGCTGAAATGGTCGTTCATGCCCAAACAGTCGGACGGGCGGCCCGGCTATCTGGTCATCAATGCCGACGAGTCGGAGCCCGGCACCTGCAAGGATCGCGAAATCATGCGGCACGATCCGCACCTCCTGATCGAGGGCTGCCTGATCGCGGGCTGCGCCATGGGCGTGCACAATTGCTACATCTACATCCGCGGCGAATTCATCCGCGAGCGCGAGCGGCTCGAGGCGGCGGTGGCGCAGGCCTACGATGCCAAGCTCATCGGCAAGAACAATATCCACGGCTACGACTTCGACATCGTCGTGCATCACGGCGCCGGCGCGTATATCTGCGGCGAAGAGACGGCGCTGCTGGAAAGCCTCGAAGGCAAGAAGGGGCAGCCACGATTAAAGCCGCCGTTCCCTGCCAATATGGGCCTTTATGGCTGTCCGACGACGGTGAACAATGTCGAGACCATCGCCCAGGTCCCCGACATCATGCGTCGCGGCGCCGCCTGGTTCGCCGGCATCGGCCGTCAGAACAATACCGGCACCAAGCTTTTCTGCATCTCGGGCCACGTCGAGCGGCCGAGCAATGTCGAAGAGCAGATGGGCATTCCGCTGCGCGAACTGATCGAGAAGTATGCCGGCGGCGTGCGCGGCGGCTGGGGCAATCTGCTGGCGGTCATTCCCGGCGGCTCGTCGATGCCGCTGGTGCCGGCCGGTCCGGATCAAGCCGACACGTTGCTGATGGATTTCGACGGCTGCCGCGAGAAGAAATCGGCGCTGGGAACCGCGGCTGTCATCGTCATGGACAAGAGCGCCGATATCGTCCGCGCGATGGCGCGCATCTCCTATTTCTACAAGCATGAGAGTTGCGGACAATGCACGCCGTGCCGCGAGGGCATGGGCTGGATGTGGCGCGTGCTCACCCGCATGGCCGAAGGGCGCGCCCAGAGGCGCGAGATCGACATGCTCATGCAGGTGACGACGCAGATCGAAGGCCACACCATTTGCGCCTTCGGCGACGGCGCCGCGTGGCCAGTGCAAGGGCTGCTGCGGCATTTCCGGCCCGAGATCGAACGGCGCATCGACGAATACACCGCCAATCCGGATACGCTGGGCGTGCTCGACCCGCCGCCCGTAGATGCAGTGGCGGCGGAGTAGGGACGATGAGCGCCATGCGACATCCTGCGGGGCACTCGGGCGAAGCGGCGCGCGTCAGCGCGGACGGGCAAACGGCATGACCAAGCTTATCGTCGACGGCAAAGAGATCGACGTCCCGCCGGAATACACCTTGCTCCAGGCCTGCGAGGCTGCCGGCTCGGAGATTCCGCGGTTCTGCTTCCAGGAACGGCTGTCGATCGCCGGCAATTGCCGCATGTGCCTGATCGAAGTCGTCGGCATTCCCAAGCCGCAGGCGTCCTGCGCGATGGGCGTCAAGGATCTGCCGCCGAACAAGGACAATACGCCGAAGGTCATCTCGACGCGCTCGCCGATGGTGCGCAAGGCGCGCGAAGGCGTGATGGAATTTCTGCTCATCAATCATCCGCTCGACTGCCCGATCTGCGACCAGGGCGGCGAATGCGACCTGCAAGACCAGGCGATGGCCTACGGCGTCGATCAGAGCCGTTTCCGCGAGAATAAGCGCGCGGTCGAGGACAAGTATCTCGGCGCGCTGGTCAAGACCTCGATGAATCGCTGCATCCAGTGCACGCGCTGCATCCGGTTCGCGACCGAAGTTGCGGGCGTTCCGGAGCTTGGCGCGATCGGCCGCGGCGAGGATATGGAGATCACGACCTATCTCGAAGAAGCGATGACGTCTGAACTCCAAGGCAACATCGTCGATCTTTGTCCGGTGGGTGCGCTGACTTCAAAGCCTTACGCTTTCGCGGCGCGCCCCTGGGAACTCAACAAGACGGAGTCCATCGACGTGATGGATGCGCTTGGCTCGGCCATCCGCATCGACACGCGAGGCCGCGAAGTAATGCGCATCCTGCCGCGCCCCAACGACGACGTGAACGAGGAATGGATCTCGGACAAGACCCGCCACATCGTCGACGGCCTGCGCACGCAGCGGCTCGATCAGCCTTACGTGCGCGAGGGCGGCCATTTGCGCCCGGCGAGCTGGAATGAAGCGTTCGCGGCCATTGCCGCCAAGGTGGCGCGCGCCAACGCCAAGCGCATGGGCGCGATCGTCGGCGACCTCGCCGCCGTCGAGGAGATTTTCGCGCTCAAGGATTTGATGACGCGATTGGGTGTCGGCAACCTCGATTGCCGGCAGGACGGCGCGGTGCTCGACCCCAAATGGGGGCGGGGCAGCTATCTGTTCAATTCGACCATCGCCGGAATCGATGCGGCCGACGCGCTGCTCCTCGTCGGCACCAATCCGCGCCGCGAGGCGGCGGTGCTCAATGCCCGCATCCGCAAGCGCTGGCGCACGGCGAGGGGCTTCGCGGTAGGCCTCATCGGCACCAAAGCCCCGCTCACCTATGCCTGCGACTATCTCGGCGCCGGCGCCGAGACCTTGGCCGATATCGGCCGGCACAGCTTCGCCGACACGATGCGCAAGGCCGAGCGGCCGCTGGTCATCGTCGGCGCCGACGTGTTTGCGAGGCCGGACGGCGCGGCGATTGCGTCGCTCGCGGCGAAAGCCGCGATCGACCTCGGCGCGGTCAAGGAAGGCTGGAACGGCTTTAGCGTCCTGCATACGGCGGCATCGCGGGTCGGCGCGCTTGACCTCGGCTTCGTCCCGGGCGAGGGCGGTCTGACGGCGCGGCAGATGGCGGCCTCGGGAACGCTCGATATTCTGTTCCTTCTCGGCGCCGACGAGATCGACATCGCGCCAGGCGCTTTCGTCGTTTACATCGGCACCCACGGCGACCGCGGCGCGTCGCGCGCCGACGTGGTGCTGCCGGGTGCGGCTTATCCGGAAAAGTCGGCGACCTATGTCAACACCGAGGGCAGGGTGCAGATGGCGACGCGCGCCTCCTTCCCGCCAGGCGACGCCCGCGAAGACTGGGCGATCCTGCGCGCGCTTTCGGACGTATTGGGCAAGCGCCTTCCCTACGACTCGCTCGCGGCGCTCCGCCGCACGCTCTATCAGGCCTATCCGCACATGATGCGCATCGGACAGATCGCGCCCGGCGACGCGGCCGATGTGCAAAAGATCGCGGCGCTGGGCGGCAGCGCCGACAAGGCGCCGTTCCGCTCCAACATCGCCGACTTCTATTTCACCAACCCGATCGCGCGCTGTTCCGCGGTGATGGCCGAATGTTCGGCGATCGCCCACCGGCGCGCGGCGATGACGGCTGCCGAGTAAGGACGCGAACGATGGAAGCGTTCTTTTGGGATTACATCTGGCCGCTGATCATCATGGTGGCGGAAAGCGTGCTGCTGCTCGTCATTCTGCTCATCGCCATCGCCTACGTGCTCTACGCCGACAGAAAGGTCTGGGCTGCGGTGCAGTTGCGGCGCGGCCCGAACGTCGTCGGCCCGTGGGGGCTGTTGCAGTCGTTCGCCGACCTTCTGAAATTCGTGCTCAAGGAGCCGGTCATTCCGGCTGGCGCCAACAAGGGCGTGTTCCTGCTGGCGCCGCTCGTTACCTGCACGCTGGCGCTCGCCGCTTGGGCGGTGATCCCGGTCGGTGCCGGCATCGTGATCGCCAACATCAATGTCGGCATCCTTTACATCTTCGCCATCTCCTCGCTCATGGTCTACGGCGTGATCATGGCCGGCTGGGCGTCGAATTCGAAATATCCCTTCCTCGCGGCGCTGCGCTCGGCGGCGCAGATGGTGTCCTACGAAGTCTCGATCGGATTCGTGATCATCACCGTGCTGCTGTGCGTCGGCTCGCTCAATCTCAGCGACATCGTGGAAGCACAACGCGACCACGGCGTCGGGACGCTGATCGGTTTGCCGTGGCTGACGGTGCTGAACTGGTATTGGCTGCCGCTGCTGCCGATGTTCGTGATTTTCTTCGTCTCGTCACTGGCCGAAACCAACCGGCCGCCGTTCGATCTGGTCGAGGCCGAATCCGAGCTCGTGGCCGGTTACATGGTCGAATACGGCTCGACGCCGTACATGATGTTCATGCTGGGCGAGTACGTTGCCATCGCCACCATGTGCGCCATGGCGACGATCCTGTTCCTCGGCGGCTGGCTGCCGCCGTTTCCGGTCGCCCCGTTCACCTGGATTCCCGGTCTCGTCTGGTTCGTGCTCAAGGCGACGCTGGTGTTCTTCATGTTCGCCATGGTGAAAGCGTTCGTGCCGCGCTATCGCTACGACCAGCTGATGCGGCTCGGCTGGAAGGTGTTCCTGCCGATCTCGCTCGCCATGGTCGCGATCGTCGCCGGCGTTCTCGTTGTCCTCAGAGGCTGACATGAGTCTCGATCAAGCCGCCCGTTCGATTTTCCTCAAGGAGTTCGCGCAGGCGTTCTTTTTGTCGATGCGCTACTTCTTCAAGCCGAAGGCGACGCTGAACTATCCGTTCGAGAAAGGCGCGCTGTCGCCGCGCTTCCGCGGCGAGCATGCGCTGCGGCGTTATCCGAACGGCGAGGAGCGCTGCATCGCCTGCAAGCTGTGCGAGGCGATCTGTCCGGCGCAGGCGATCACCATCGAAGCGGGTCCGCGCCGCAACGACGGCACCCGCCGCACCACGCGTTACGACATCGACATGGTCAAATGCATCTATTGCGGGCTGTGCCAGGAGGCCTGCCCGGTGGACGCCATCGTCGAAGGTCCGAACTTCGAATACGCCGCCGAGACCCGCGAGGAGCTTTATTACGACAAGGACCGGCTGCTGGCGAACGGCGATCGCTGGGAGCGCGAGATCGCCCAGAACATCGCGCTCGACGCGCCGTACCGCTGAGATGCCGCGACCATGATCCTCCAGGCCATTTTCTTCTATGTCTTCGCCGCGGCGTGCGTTGCTTCCGCGGTCATGGTGATTTCGTCGAAGAACCCCGTCCACTCGGTACTGTTTCTGATCCTCGCCTTCGTCAATGCCGCCGGCCTGTTCGTGCTCATGGGCGCCGAATTTCTGGCGATGATCCTGATCGTCGTCTATGTCGGCGCGGTCGCCGTGCTGTTCCTGTTCGTGGTGATGATGCTCGATGTCGATTTCAGCGAGCTGCGCGACGGCTTCCTCAACTATCTGCCGATTGGCGGCGTGATCGGCGCCATTCTGCTGGCCGAGCTTCTGGTCGTGGTCGGCGCCTGGGCGATCAATCCCGGCGCGCCCAAGACCGTTGCAGCTCCGATTGCGGCGGGCGTGACCAACACGCAGGCGCTCGGGCTCGTGCTGTATACGCGCTACGTCTACTATTTCGAGGCTGCCGGCGTGATCCTGCTCGTCGCCATGGTCGGCGCCATCGTCCTAACCCTGCAGCACAAGCCCGGCGTCAAACGCCAGAACGTCGCGGAGCAGGTGGCGCGGCGTCGCTCGACCGCGATCGAGATCGTCAAGGTGAAGTCGGGGCAGGGCCTGTCATGATCATCGGACTCGGCCACTATCTCTCCGTCGCCGCGATCCTGTTCACGCTCGGGATTTTCGGCATCTTCCTCAACCGCAAGAACGTCATCGTCATTCTGATGTCGATCGAGCTCATTCTGCTTGCGGTGAACATCAATCTGGTAGCGTTCTCAGCCTTCCTCGGCGACATCGTCGGCCAGGTCTATGCGCTGATCGTGTTGACGGTCGCGGCGGCGGAAGCCGCGATCGGGCTCGCCATCCTCGTCGCCTATTACCGCAACCGCGGCTCCATCGCGGTCGAAGACGTCAATCTGATGAAGGGCTGAGCGCTTAGATGTACGAGGCCATCGTCTTCCTGCCGCTCCTTGGCGCCATCCTTGCCGGCGCGATTGCGCTTGTCGGCGCTCGCAATCGTTTTCCCGGCGAGGATCCGCCGCCGCCGCATGCCGCGCATGCCGCCGCTCCTTCGGCGGACCATCTGCCGCATGGGGCGCCCGAGACCGGGACCGCGCACGCCCAGGTCGTTCACTCCCAAGCCGATCATTCCCAAGCCGATCATTCCCAAGCCGATCACGCGCACGGCGACGATGAGGCCGTCGAGCCGGCCGGGGGTTCGCAGGCGGCGGAACTGATCACCACGACGCTGCTTGCGATCTCGTGGGCGCTGTCCTGCTACGCCTTCTATGATGTCGGCTTCGCGGGGCACGACGCGCACGTCACCATCTTCAACTTCATCACGTCCGGCGACCTCAAGGTCGACTGGTCGCTGCGCATCGATTCGCTGACCGCGGTGATGCTGGTCGTGGTGACGACCGTATCCGGCCTGGTCCACCTCTACTCCATCGGCTACATGGCCGACGATCCCTACCGGCCGCGCTTCTTCGCCTATCTGTCGTTCTTTACCTTCGCCATGCTGATGCTGGTGACGGCCGACAATCTCGCGCAATTGTTCTTCGGCTGGGAGGGCGTCGGCCTCGCCAGCTATCTCTTGATCGGATTCTGGTTCCACAAGCCGGAGGCGAACGCCGCCGCGATCAAGGCCTTCCTCGTCAATCGCGTCGGCGATTTCGGTTTTTCGCTCGGCATATTCGCTGTCTTCCTGCTGACCGGGTCGATTGTGTTCGACACGATTTTCGCGCAGGCGCCGAGCCTCGTCGGCAAGAGCTTTCACTATCTGAGCTTTAACGTCGACGCGCTGACGCTGATCTGTATTTTGTTGTTCATCGGCGCCATGGGCAAGTCGGCGCAGTTTCTGCTGCACACCTGGTTGCCGGACGCGATGGAAGGGCCGACGCCGGTCTCAGCGCTGATCCACGCCGCCACCATGGTGACTGCCGGCGTGTTCATGGTGGCGCGGCTCTCGCCGCTGTTCGAGCTGGCGCCTTACGCAAAGAACTTCGTTCTGTTCATCGGCGCGACCACCGCGATCTTTGCGGCCACCGTCGGCCTCGTGCAAAACGACATCAAGCGCATTGTCGCCTACTCGACCTGCTCGCAGCTCGGCTACATGTTCGTCGCCATGGGCTCAGGTGCATACTCGATCGGCATGTTCCACCTGTTCACCCACGCCTTCTTCAAGGCGCTTTTGTTCCTCGGTTGCGGGTCGGTAATCATCGCCATGCATCACGAGCAGGACATCCGCAAGATGGGCGGGCTGTGGCGCAAAATCCCCTTTACCTACGCGACGATGCTGATCGGCACGCTGGCGCTGACCGGATTTCCCTTCACCGCCGGCTTCTTCTCCAAGGATGCGATCATCGAAGCCGATGATGTCATCGGCGGCACAGTCGCGAGCTACGGCTTCATCATGACCGTCGCCGCCGCGGCGCTCACCGCGTTCTATTCGTGGCGGCTCATTTTCAAGACCTTCCACGGCGAGCCGCATGATCATCATCACTACGAAGCGGCGCACGAAAGCCCGCTGACGATGCTGATCCCGCTCGGCGTTCTCGCGGTCGGCTCGATTGCCGCGGGCTGGCCGTTCATCCACATTTTCGAAGGCACCGGCGCCGAGGAATTCTTCCGCAACTCGCTCGCGATCGGCGGGGCCAACCACGTGCTCGAAAACATGGAGCACCTGCCGCTCGCGATCACGCTGGCGCCGACCGTCATGATGATCGTCGGTTTTCTGGTGGCCTACCAGTTTTACATCCGCCGGCCCGATTTGCCCGTGGCGCTGGCGCGCGATCAGGCTGTGCTCTACCAGTTCCTCCTTAACGCCTGGTACTTCGATCGCATCTACGATTTCCTGTTCGTGCGGCCGACATTGTGGCTCGGCCGGCTGTTCTGGAAGGGCGGCGACGGGTTCGTCATCGACGGTTTCGGTCCTGACGGGGTCTCTGCGCGCGTCCTCGACGTGACGCGCAATGTGGTGCGCCTGCAGACCGGCTACCTCTATCACTACGCCTTCGCCATGTTGATCGGCGTCGCCGCGTTCATCACCTGGTTCACGTTCGCGGGGCCGCACTGATGGCGAGCTGGCCAATTCTTTCCGTCGTCACCTTCCTGCCGATCGTGGGCGCGATCTTCATCGCGTTCCTGCACGACGACGAGGCCGGCGCGCGCAACGCGCGCTGGGTGGCGCTGTGGGCGACGCTGATCACCTTCGTGATCTCGCTCATCCTGGTCTGGCGCTTCGATCCCGGATCGGCCGATTTCCAGTTCCTGGAAAAGCGGCCGTGGCTCGGCGGCGCCATCAACTACGCGATGGGCGTCGACGGCATTTCGCTGCCGTTCGTGATCCTCACGACGGCGGTGATGCCGATCGCGATCCTGGCGAGCTGGACCTCCGTCCAGACCCGGGTGCGCGAATACATGATCGCCTTCCTCGTCCTCGAGACGCTGATGGTCGGCACCTTCTGCGCGCTCGACCTGGTGCTGTTCTACGTATTCTTCGAGGGTGGCCTCATCCCGATGTTCCTGATCATCGGCGTGTGGGGCGGCCCGCGCCGGGTCTATGCGAGCTTCAAGTTCTTCCTCTACACGCTCGCCGGCTCGGTGCTGATGCTGCTCGCCATCATGGCGATGTACTGGCAGGCCGGCACCACCGACATCCCGGCACTGCTGCACCACGCGTTCCCGCGATCGCTCCAGACCTGGGCATGGTTCGCCTTCCTCGCCTCATTCGCGGTCAAGATGCCGATGTGGCCGTTCCACACTTGGCTGCCGGACGCGCACGTCGAGGCGCCGACGGCGGGTTCGGTCATCCTTGCGGCGATCCTCCTGAAACTCGGCGGCTATGGCTTCCTGCGCTTCTCGCTGCCGATGTTTCCGCAGGCATCGGTCGACCTCGCGCCGCTGATCTATGCGCTATCGGTGGTGGCCATCGTCTACACCTCGCTCGTGGCGCTGGTGCAGGAAGACGTGAAGAAGCTCATCGCCTATTCGTCGGTGGCGCATATGGGTTTCGTCACCATGGGACTGTTCGCGATGACGACGCAGGGCGTCGCCGGCGGCATCTTCCAGATGATCTCCCACGGCATCGTCTCGGCCGCGTTGTTCCTGTGCGTCGGCGTCGTCTACGACCGCATGCACACCCGCGAGATCGCGGCCTATGGCGGTCTCGTCAACCGCATGCCGATCTACGCGTTCGCCTTCATGGTGTTCACGCTCGCGAATGTCGGGCTTCCGGGCACGTCGGGATTCGTCGGCGAGTTTCTGACCCTGATCGGCACGTTCCGCGTCAACACCTGGGTGACGACGATCGCGGCGTTCGGCACCATCCTTTCGGCCGCCTACGCGCTGTGGCTTTATCGCAAGGTGATCTTCGGCAAGCTGACCAAACCGAGCCTCTTCGACATTCGTGACATCGGGGCGCGGGAGATGTTGATCCTCGCGCCGCTCCTGATCCTGACCATCGTGTTCGGCGTCTATCCGAAGCCGGTCCTGGACATGTCGGCGGCGTCGGTGACGCAGTTGATCGACAATTTCCAGCACGCGGTCAGCAGCGTGCAATCGGCGGCGCTGGCGAGGTGAGGCGATGAATCCGGCGCTGACGCTGCACAGCCTGCTTCCGCTCCTGCCCGAGATCGTGCTCGGCGTAGGCGCGCTCGCGCTTCTGATGCTCGGGGCCTATCGCGACGAGCGATCGGTGGTTTTTGTCGACGTCGCCGCCATCGTGCTGCTCGTCGCGGCCGGCGTGATTGTCGTTCTGTTGCCCGAAGGCAAACTTGTCGCCTTCAATGGCAGCTTCGTCGTCGACGGCTTCGCGCGGTTTCTGAAAATCCTCGCGCTGGCCGGCTCGGCCGCGGCGATCCTGATGTCGATCGACTATGACCGTGCGGAGCACCAGCAGCGATTCGAATATTCCGTGCTGATCGTGCTTTCGACGCTCGGCATGCTGATGCTGATCTCGGCTGCCGATCTCATTTCGCTCTATCTCGGCCTCGAATTGATGAGCCTGCCGCTCTACGTGGTGGCCGCCAGTCACCGGACGTCGCTGCGCTCGACCGAGGCCGGTCTTAAATATTTCGTGCTCGGCGCGCTCTCGTCGGGAATGCTGCTCTACGGCGCCTCGCTGGTCTACGGCTTCACCGGGACGATCAGTTTCGCCGGGATTGCGCATGCGGCGACCGAAGCCGGCACCGGACTGGTCTTCGGGCTGGTGTTCCTGTTCGCGGGCTTTTGTTTCAAGGTCTCGGCCGTGCCATTCCATATGTGGACGCCTGACGTCTATGAGGGCGCGCCGACCCCGGTCACCGCTTTCTTTTCCTCGGCGCCCAAGGTGGCGGGCATCGCCATGTTCGTGCGGGTCGCGGTCACGGCTTTTCCGGGGATCACCACGCAATGGCAGGAGATCGTCACTTTCGTCTCCATCGCCTCCATGGTGCTCGGCTCGTTTGCGGCGATCGGTCAGCGCAACATCAAACGCCTGATGGCTTATTCGTCGATCGGCCATATGGGTTTTGCACTGGTCGGACTGGCCGCCGGGACCTCGGAAGGCGTGCAGGGCGTGCTCGTCTATATGGCGATCTACGTCACCATGACGCTCGGCACGTTCGCCGTGATCCTGGCGATGCGCCGAAGCGGCGGAATGGTCGAAGTCGATCGACCAGCTTGCGGGGCTCGGGCGCACGCATCCGACCATGGCGTTCTTTCTGGCGATGCTGCTGTTCTCGATGGCCGGCATTCCGCCGCTGGCGGGCTTCTTCGCCAAGTTTTACGTCTTTCTCGCCGCGATCCACGCCGGGCTCTACGTGCTCGCCGTGATCGGCGTACTGGCAAGCGTGGTCGGGGCCTACTACTATCTGGCGATCGTCAAGACGATGTATTTCGACGAGCCGGCGGAAGGCTTTTACGCCATGCCGGCCGCGCTCAGAGTGGTGCTCGGGGTTTGCGCGCTGTTCAACCTGCTCTTCGTCCTCTTCCCCGGACCATTGGTCGGCGTCGCGAGCGCTGCCGCCCATTCGCTGTTCTGATGCAGCTTCACTCCGCGGCGGTGGCGGCGGGCTATCGGCTGGCAACCCATGACACGCTGGCATCCACCAACGCCGAAGCGCTGACGCTGGCGCGCGGCGGTGAGCGCGGTCCGCTCTGGATCGTCGCGCAGCAGCAGACGGCGGGCCGCGGCCGGCGGGGAAATACGTGGGTTTCCCGGCCTGGCAACCTCTATACATCGTTGCTCCTGGTCGATCCGGCTCCGGCGGAATGCGCCCCCGAACTGTCGTTCGTCGCGGCGCTGGCGCTCCACGACGCCATCCTCGAGAACGCTCCGGAATTGCGCGGCGATCTCGCGCTAAAATGGCCGAATGACATTCTCTGCGGCGGCGCCAAGCTCGCCGGCATCCTGATTGAAGGCGAGCGGCCGGCACGAGAACTCGCCGTCGCCATCGGCATTGGCGTCAATTGCCGGCACCACCCGGCGCAGACCAGCTATCCCGCGACCGATCTGAGCGACGCGGGTGCCGACATTTCCGCCGAGAGCCTGTTCGCAGCGCTGTCCGATGCGATGGTGCGGCGGATCGGCCAATGGCGTCGCGGCAGAGGTTTCGACGGCATTCGCGCCGACTGGATCGCGCGCGCCGCCAGCATGGGCGAGATGCGGGTCCGGCTTCCGGGCAGCGAGATACTGGGCCGCGGCGAGGGGCTCGACGAGCGTGGCCGGTTGCTGCTGCGGCTCGCCGACGGCTCGCTCCAGGCGGTCGCAGCCGGCGATGTCTTTCCGGTCGCCGCCGCCGCAGTGGCCGGTCGCGAATCCGCGCCGGGGCGTGTCGATTGATGGCCGGCCCGGAGCTCTTGTTCGCGCCGCTCGGCGGCATCGGCGAGATCGGGATGAATCTCGCGGTCTACGGTGTCGGCGACGGGCGACGGCGGACATGGCTGATCGTCGATTGCGGTGTGTCGTTCGCCGCCGAGGAACATTTGCCCGGCGTCGACCTGATCCTGCCGGACATCCGCTTTCTCATCGAGGAACGGCGCAACATCGTCGGGCTCGTCCTCACCCATGCCCACGAAGATCACATGGGCGCGCTGATGGATCTGTGGCCACGGTTGAACGTGCCGCTTTATGCCACGCCGTTTGCGGCGGCACTGTTCGAGGCGCGCCGCTTGTCCGAGCCGGGAGCGCCGCCGATCCCGGTCAACGTCGTGCCGTTGGGCGGGCGCGTGTCGCTCGGGCCGTTCACGGTCGACTTCATCAACGTCGCGCACTCGATCCCGGAATCGAACGCGCTGGCGATCCGCACGCCGCTGGGCATCGTGGTCCATACCGGGGACTGGAAGATCGACACCACGCCGATCCTCGGCGCGCCGACGGATCAGGCCAAGCTTACCGCGCTCGGCGACGAAGGCGTGTTGGCGCTGGTGGGCAATTCCACCAACGCCGTTCGCGACGGCCGGTCGCCCTCGGAAGCGGAGGTCGCAAAGACGCTGGCCGAACTGATCCGCACCGCGCCGGCGCGCGTGGCGGTGACGACGTTCGCTTCCCATGTCGGGCGCATTCGCGCCGTCGCCGCCGCGGCACGGGCCGCCGAGCGCGAAGTGGTGCTGGTCGGCCGGGCCATGCAGCGCGTCGTGCAGGTCGCGCGCGAGACCGGTTATCTCGACGGCGTTCAGGAATTCCGCGACGCGGAGAGTTACGGCTATCTGCCGCCCGACAAGGTGCTGGCGCTCTGCACCGGCAGCCAGGGCGAGCCGCGCGCCGCGCTGGCGCGCATCGCCCAGGACGAGCATCCGGAAGTCACGCTGTCTCGCGGCGACCGCGTCATCTTTTCCGCACGCACCATTCCCGGCAACGAGATCGCGGTATCGCGCGTCATCAACGGGCTGGTGTCGCAGGGCGTCGAAGTCATCACCGACCGTGACCATCTGGTCCATGTTTCGGGGCATCCGCGGCGCGCCGAACTGCTGGACATGATCGGATGGGTCCGGCCGAAAATCCTCGTGCCGGCGCATGGCGAGCCGCTGCATCTGGCCGAGCACGCCAAGCTCGCGCGCGGCGCCGGCGTTCCGCAGGTGCTGGTATGCCGCAACGGCGACCTCGTGCAACTCGCGCCGGGGCCGGCGGCAATCATCGACGAAGTTCCTTCCGGACGTCTCTACAAGGACGGCTCGCTTCTCATCGATGCCGAGTCGCGCACCGTCGCGTCGCGGCGCCGGCTGAGCTTTGCCGGCGTCGTTTCGGTGGCACTGGCGCTGAGCGGGAAGGGCGTGCTGGCGGCCGATCCGGAGATCGAACTGATCGGCATTCCGGACGCCGATGCCGGCGGCCGGTCGATGACCGACATTGCGCGGGAAGCGGTCGAGGAAGCGTTCGACACTTTGCCGAAGCCGCGGCGGCGCGATCCCGATGAAGTAGCAGAGGCGATACGGCGCGCGGTCCGCTCTGCCATCGCCGAGCGTTGGAAGAAAAAGCCGATTTGCCACGTCCACGTGTTGACCGTTTGACGTCGCCGGGCGCATTGCCAACGCGCAAACTATTCATATTTTTGCTGAAATTACCGATCGGCGCGACAGATGCTAAGGTGGTTCGGTCCCCTGTTACTGCTTGCCGCAAAGCCCGAGGTGGCCATCCGCCTCGTGGTCGGGGCGCTGGCCTGCGCCGTGCTGTTCGGCGGCGTCTGGCTGGCGTCGAACATCGCGCTGACCTTCGACACGCTCAAAAGTCCCTATATCGCAGCCGCTTACGGCATTGTGTTGCTGTGCTTCTTCATGGTCGTAGGGTTGGTCGCATGGCTGCGGCTGCGGCGGCTGGGAAAATCGCCCAAGGCCATTACCGCAAAGGTCGAGGTGCCATTGCCGTTGCCCACCGAGATCGTGGCCAAGCGCGCCAAGGAGCTCTCGACCAAATGGGACGCCGAAAGCCGCCGCGCCGCCCGGCAGCCGATCGAGCGGCTGAGCCCCGCGCCGGCCGTGCCGGCCGCGGTTTCGCATGAGGCTTCGCACCCGAGCATCCCGGCGCGAACGACGCTGTGCGTGACCGGCCCGGCCTACACCGGCAAGACGGCGCTGATCGAGCGGCTTGCGGCATCGACCGGCGCGCCACAGGTGGAAACGAGCGACATCGTCCGTCTTTTCGATGCCGGACCGAGCGACGGCGACGAGCGTTCGGTGACCGCGCTGGTCCAAGCAGCGGCCGCGGCCGACGGGGTGTTGTTCGTAGTCGATCAGGACTTGCGCGCGCCCGAAGTCGCCGCGATCGCGCGTCTTGTCGCCAATCGCAAGCCGCTTTACGTGGTGCTGAACAAAGCCGATCAGTTCAACGCCGCCGACCGCGATACGGTGCTGCTTTCCATCCGCGCAAAAATGCCGGTTGGCTTTGCCGGCAATCATGTCGTGTCCGTTGCCGGCGAACCGAGCCCGGTCCAGCGCGAGATCGAGGACGCCCGCGGCGCCGTGCGGATCGAAATGCGGCGTCCGTCGCCGGACATCGCAGCGCTGACGCAACTCTTGAGCCGCGTCATCCGGCCGGGCCCCGGGCGGACGTTGCAATTCCAAGCCGCTTCATAGCCGCGGAACCCCCAATGCAAGACCAGGATCAAGCGATACTGCCCGATACGATCGAAGCGCTGCGCACGCTTTCGGCGGACTCCAGGCTGCGCCCGCAGGAGCGCGCCAGCATCGAAAAGGAAATGCGCGATATCGAGCAGTTCACGACCAAGCTGGAGAACGGCCGCCTCGAAATCGCGGCGTTCGGCGAGGTTGGCTCGGGCAAGAGCGCGCTGCTCAATGCGCTCGCAGGCGAAATGATCTTTGCCGTTTCCGCCGAGCACGGCTCGACCGACAAGGTGTCCAAGGCCGGGTTCAAGAACACCAGGCTGGTCCTGGTCGACACGCCGGGTATCAACGAGGCGGCGGGCGAGTTGCGCGGCAAGCTCGCGGAGGAGACGGTGCGCTACACCGACCTCGTGCTGTTCGTTGCCGACGGCGATCTCAACCGGGTCGAGATCGAGGCCCTGACGCAGTTGTGCGACCTGCACAAACCCGTGTTGCTCGTCATCAACAAGGCCGATCTGTTCGGCCCCGCGCAGATCAAGGAGATTTCCGAATCCATTCTGCGCAAGATCGGCCATCGCATCGGCGCCGCCGATATTGTGTTCGCCGCCGCGGCGCCCCGCGAGGCCGAGCGCGAAGTTCACAAGGCCGACGGCACCATCGAAATCGTCCGCTTTCAGCCGAAGCCGAGGATCGATCTTCTGGAAGCACGTATGCTCGAAGTCCTCGACCGCGAGGGCAAGGCGATCGTTGCGCTCAACGCCAGCCTGTTTGCGACCGACGTGAGCGAACAGATCAAGCTCCTCAAGCAACAGGTGCGCGGCAAGGAGGTCACGCGGCTGATATACTATTTCATGCTGGGCAAGGCGCTAGTGGTCGGCGCCAATCCGGTGCCGGTCTTCGACATTCTTGCCGGAGTCGCCAGCGACGCGCTGATGGTGCAGCGCATCGGCGCGATCTACGGCACGGAATTCTCGCTCAAGAACGCGCAGGGGATGGTCCTGGAAATCTTAAGGGCCTGGGGGCTGATGGCAGCCGCCGAATATGGCCTGCACCTCGCCGCCGACCTGTTGCGGACCGTGACGCTCGGCACCAGCACCGTCATCACCGCCTTGCCGCAGGGTCTCGCAGCGGCGTGGAGCACCTATGTAGTCGGCAATGCGGCGAACATCTATTTCCGCGACGCCGGCTGGGGCGGCCGTTCGCCCAAGGATATCGTGCAGGATATCCTCGCCGGCGCCGAAACGCAGAAGACCAGCATCCTCGGGCCGATCCGCGATCAGCTGAAAGCGAAATTCGGCCGCCAGTGAGCGCTCCTGAAAGATCGCGCTTCGCTAGGCGGCATCCTGGACGTCGAAGCGAGCCACCCTGCCGCCGCGAAAACGGAAAACGTGTCCGACCGTCTTTTCCTTAAGACCGTGCGTCTGTCCCTCGAGAGGTTTGCCTTCGAGATCGCGGACGGACTGCCGGACTTCCGCGATGATTGCGCCATCCGCAGTTCGACGAAAGCCCATAGGCTCGACGTGCGGGCTGACCATTGACCACTGGCGCGTCCAGTAGTCGCGGACGGCCTCGCGGCCATGGACGTGGCCACCGTCCATACCGTTGGCCCAGGCGACGTCATCGGCGAGCACTGCCAACACCCCGTCAATGTCCCGCGCGTTAAAGCGATCGTAGATGCGCTTGAGGAGTTCAACATCACGATCCATTGGTTCTCTCCTTGGCCTGGCCAAGCCTTGCGCCTGAGGCAAGACATCATTTATATATGCACATATATATCTGGTGATGACGGTGGGGACAAGAGGTGAGGGGCGATGGACCTGGATGTGCTCTCGACGCCTGGGCACCTGATCAGTCTCGCGGCGCGCGGGTTCGCCCGCCTGAGCGAAGCCCGCCTCAAGCCGCTTGGCTTCGGTGTTGGACATCTGCCGGTGCTGGTCGCGCTTCGGGATGCCCAAGCAAGTACGCAACGCGACCTCGCCCGCTTTGCCAGGATTGAGCAACCGCCGATGGCGCAGATGCTCGCCCGCATGGAGCGGGACGGGTTGATCCGTCGTACCCCTGACCCGGCCGATGGGCGCAGCAGTCGCATTACACTGACGAAGGTCGCAGAAGCGCGCCTGCCGGAAGCGATTGCCACCTTACTCCGGGGCAATCGCGAGGTGCTGCGCGGCTTCACGGACAAAGAAGCCAAGTTGCTTGTTGACCTGCTCACGCGCCTGATCGCAAACCTCGATCGGGTCGCGAGCGCCGAAGCGTCGCCCGGCACGCCAAAGTCTGAGAAGAGGGACTGACTGGACCGTCCGTCGGCAGGCTGATTGAGTCCGAACCCAGCCGCGACGGCGCCGATGGCGCGGGGTCGGGGACGCGTGTAGATACGTCGGATGCCGGGAGCGCAGTAGGAGCGGGACAATATGATCGGCAAGCTCAATCACGTCGCGATCGCGGTGCGCGATATCGGCAAGGCGGCGGCGGTGTATCGCGACGTGCTCGGCGCCGACGTTTCGGCCGCCGTGCCGCAACCGGATCACGGCGTGACGACGGTGTTCATCACGCTGCCGAACACCAAGATCGAGCTGCTCGAGCCGCTGGGCGCGGACTCGCCGATCGCCAAGTTCCTCGAGCGCAATCCGGACGGCGGCATGCACCATGTCTGCTACGAGGTCGACGATATCCGCACCGCGCGCGATACGCTCAAGAAGAGCGGCGCGCGCGTGCTCGGCGACGGCGAGCCGCGCATCGGCGCCCACGGCAAACCGGTCCTGTTCCTGCACCCGAAGGATTTTTCCGGCACGCTCGTCGAGCTGGAACAGCGCTGAACCGACATGCCGGTCACGACAGCCCTCGCCATCTTTTTCCTGATCTGGTGGATCGTGCTGTTCGGCGTACTGCCGTGGGGAATCCGCAGCCAGCACGA
This sequence comes from uncultured Alphaproteobacteria bacterium, assembly GCA_963850245.1. Lineage (GTDB taxonomy): Bacteria > Pseudomonadota > Alphaproteobacteria > Rhizobiales > Xanthobacteraceae > BOG-931. Next base: position 677,645 of record CAWKLA010000017.1, read on the forward strand.
GACAGGCGAGTTCGTTCCCGGCACCGATCCCGGCGCACCGGCTGTCCCCAATCTGGGCCGCAAGCTGATATGGACGACCGTTGTTTCGGTCCTGGTTTTTGCCGCCTGCTATGTGGTCTATGTCGAGCGGCTGGTGACGCTGGACGGCCTGTCCCACCTGCTCGGAGTGGGATAACGCCCACCCGAAGGGCAAAAAAATAGCAGGGCCAAGGCCCTGCCAAGAGATCTTTTTGTGATCTGTCATCCGCGCTGTGATGTCGCGATTTTAAGCGTTTGCCGTGGCGGCAGCGTTGAATCCGCGCCGTCGGACTTATCCTCCCGAGACTTGGACCGCCTTCCCGAACGCTGATACGCCGCGCCGGGATCGCGCACTGGGTAAGTACTCGATCTTTTGCCCAATGTCATCATCTTAGCTGATGCCGATGACAAAAAAATTTAATGCGGAGCGCCTTTAAGGCAATCGATGCTCCGGAGCGCCGCCCCCTTGTAATTCCGGCGCCGTTGCGGATTCACTGCCGCGGCGATTCCGCTTCCCCGAGACAACGAGATTTCATGCGCCTTTCCCGATACTTCCTGCCCATCCTGCGCGAGACGCCGAAGGAGGCGGAGATCGCCTCCCACCGATTGATGCTGCGCGCCGGCATGATCCGCCAGGAGGCGGCCGGCATTTACGCATTCCTGCCACTCGGCCTGCGTGTGCTCGACAAGGTCTGCCGGATTGTCCGCGAGGAGCAGAACCGCTCGGGCGCGATCGAGCTGTTGATGCCGACCATCCAGTCGGCGGAGCTCTGGCGCGAGAGCGGTCGCTACGAGGCCTACGGCAAGGAGATGCTACGCATCAAGGATCGCCATGAGCGCGAAATGCTCTATGGCCCGACCAACGAGGAGATGATCACCGAGATCTTCCGTGCCTATGTGCGTTCCTACAAGGACCTGCCGCTCAACCTCTATCACCTGCAATGGAAGTTCCGCGACGAGGTGCGGCCGCGGTTCGGCCTGATGCGCGGCCGCGAATTCCTGATGAAGGACGCCTATTCCTTCGACCTGGATTTTGACGGCGCCAAGCACGCCTACAACCGCATGTTCGTCGCCTATCTGCGCACCTTCGCGCGGATGGGTCTGCAATCGATCCCGATGGTGGCGGAGAGCGGTCCGATCGGCGGCAATCTCTCGCACGAATTTATCGTGCTGGCCGACACGGGCGAGAGCGAGGTGTTCTGCCACCGCGACTATCTCGATTTCGCCATGCCTGGCGCCGACGTCGATTTCGACAGCGTTGCCGGCCTGCAGACCATCGTCGACAAATGGACCTCGCTTTATGCCGCGACCTCGGAAAAGCACGATGCGGCCGCGTTCGCCGCATTGCCCGCGGACAAGCAGATATCGGCCCGCGGCATCGAAGTCGGCCAGGTATTCTATTTCGGCACCAAATATTCTGAGCCGATGAAAGCGGTGGTGACCGGCCCCGACGGCGCCGACCGTGCCGTGCATATGGGTTCGTACGGCATCGGACCGACGCGGCTGGTCGCCGCCCTGATCGAGGTATTTCACGACGAGGCGGGAATCCGCTGGCCGGAGGCGGTGGCGCCGTTTTCGGTCGCGATCCTCAATCTCAAACAGGGCGGCGGCGACACCGATGCAGCTTGTGAGAGGCTTTACGCCGCGCTCGGCGCCAAAGGCATCGACACGCTCTATCACGACCTGGACGAACGGCCCGGCTCGAAATTCGCCACCGCCGACCTGATCGGCATTCCGTGGCAGATCCTGGTGGGGCCGCGCGGACTGGCCGAGGGCAAGGTCGAGCTCAAGCGCCGCTCCGACGGTTCGCGAGAGCTTGTGACGCCGGAGGACGTCCTGGCGCGGCTTCAGACGCACCTTGGGGCCGCCTTGGGCGCCGTTGCGGGCGCCGTGCCGGCGGCGGCCCTGTGACAGTAAAGCTGTGCGCGGGCGCGCTTTGGTGCGATCTTTGGCGGCTTGAAACCGCCAGAATCATGTGAAACTCGGTAGTCTCTCTAGGGCCTTATCATAATGCGAGAGTTCGACCGGCACTCATGCCTTTGCGCCCTTCGAGTGGATGCTGTCGCTGCGCTATCTGCGTGCGCGGCGCAAAGAGGGCTTCATTTCGGTAATCGCCGGCTTTTCCTTTCTCGGCATCATGCTAGGCGTGATGACCCTCATCATCGTCATGGCGGTGATGAACGGGTTCCGCCAGGAACTGCTGGAGAAGATACTGGGCCTCAACGGCCACCTCCTGATCCAGCCGCTCGAATCTCCGCTCACCGACTGGCAGGCCGTCGCTGAGCGGGTCTCGAAGGTGCCGGGCGTGCGGCTTGCCGCGCCGATCGTCGAGGGCCAGGCGCTGGCATCCTCGCCGTTTAACGCCTCCGGCGTACTGGTCCGCGGCATACGCGCCGCCGACCTCAACAAGCTTTCCTCGATCGCGGAGAACATCCAGCCCGGCGGCACACTCAATAATTTCGACGAAGGGCAGGGTATCGTCATCGGTGTGCGGCTCGCCGAGCAGCTTTCGGTGCGGGCCGGCGACAATCTCACCTTGGTTGCGCCGCGCGGCGCGGTGACGCCGATGGGCACAACGCCGCGCATCAAGTCCTACAAGATCGCCGCCGTGTTCAAGGTCGGCATGTCGGAATACGACGCCGCCTTCGTCTTCATGCCGCTGACGGAAGCGCAGGCCTACTTCAACCGCGCCGGCGACGTGACCGCGATCGAGGTCTATACCGACTCGCCGGACAAGGTGGACAGCTACCAGCGCGCGATCAACGAGACCGCCGGACGGCCGATCTACATGATCAACTGGCGCACGCGCAACGCGACGTTCTTCAACGCGCTTCAGGTCGAGCGCAACGTGATGTTCCTGATCCTGACGCTGATCGTCCTGGTGGCCGCGCTCAATATCGTTTCTGGCCTCATCATGCTGGTGAAGGACAAAGGCACCGACATCGCCATCATGCGCACCATGGGCGCGACCCAGGGTGCGATCATGCGCATTTTCCTCATCACCGGGGCCTCGATCGGCGTCGTCGGCACGGTGGTCGGCTTCCTGCTCGGCACCATCGTCTGCATGAACGTGGAGTCGATCCGGCTGTTCCTGTCCTGGCTCACCAGGACCGATCTGTTCTCGCCCGAGCTTTATTTCCTGTCGCGGCTTCCGGCGCAAATGGACGTCAGCGAAACCACGGCGGTCGTCGTGATGGCGCTCGGCCTGTCGCTTCTGGCGACGCTCTATCCGTCATGGCGCGCGGCGCGGCTCGATCCGGTCGAAGCGTTGCGGTACGAGTGACCGCGCGCGATGGATGAGATAACGACCAGCATGGAGTCCGCGCCATCCGCGTCCGCGCCGCCTGCGCCATCGGCTGCCGGCGATGAACCTCGCCCGATCGTGTTCCTGCACGAGATATCGCGGCGTTTCCGGCAAGGCGACACCATGCTCGACATTCTCAAGAGCGTCGAGCTTGCGGTGTGGCCCGGCCAGTCGGTGGCGCTGGTGGGGCCGTCCGGCGCCGGCAAATCGACGCTGCTGCACATCGCCGGCCTGCTTGAGCATCCCGATTCCGGCGAAGTCTTTATCGACTCGGTCGCCACCTCGCACCTGACCGACATGCAGCGCACCCGCATCCGGCGCACCGACATCGGCTTCGTCTATCAATTCCACCACCTGCTGCCGGAATTCTCGGCGCTGGAAAACGTGATGCTCCCGCAGATGATCAGCGGCCTCAAAGCCGGCAACGCGCGGACCCGCGCGACCGAATTGCTGAGCTATCTCGGGCTCAAGGATCGTTTGACGCACCGGCCGGCGGAACTGTCGGGCGGCGAGCAGCAGCGCGTCGCCATCGCCCGCGCCGTCGCCAACGCGCCGCGGATTCTTCTGGCCGACGAACCCACCGGCAATCTTGACGTCCGCACCTCCGAACGGGTCTTTGCTACGCTCGGCGAATTGGTGCGCGCGTCCGGCGTCGCCGCCATCGTCGCCACCCACAATCTCGACATCGCCGCGCAAATGGATCGCCGCGTGACCATTCGCGACAGCACGGTTGTCGAGCTCGACTGAGCACAAAGCAGTGCAAGGGGCGAGGACGGCGGCCCGGAAATAAAGAGGCCGCCCGGAGGCGGCCTCAAACAACTCTTATTGCCGTTGTCTCTCGGCGATCATCAGCACCAGCGGCAGAAACAGCCGCCCGGGCCGCAGGCCCAGAACCGGCCGGGGGGACAACGGCCCCATCCGCGGCAGGCCGCAAACTTCACGATCGGTGTCGCGTTCTGCGCTTGCGCGTTCAGCTTCGACGCGCCCTGGGTCTGGGCATTGGCGACGGCCAGCGAGCCGAGCACCAACGCAGCGGCAGCCAGAGTCATGGTGATTTTTCGCATGAGATCCTCCTTTTTGGGGGTGATGGAACAGCGTGAAAACACACGACTACACAAAAGCCAGCAAGTTCGTGGCTCGCCCCTGCCACGGCGGGCGACGACCGCGATTCGGCCACTTCGCTTGGTGAAAGCATCGTAAGAGGTGAACGCGACCGTTGCACAACGCCCTGATTACCCCGGCATTCCTGAGCGGAAGATGAACAAGCCTTGTGGGCGCGCTTTCGCGGAACCGCATTGCGTGGAATGCACGGGTCTCGACACGCTTGTGCTGCCGCAGCCGGTTTGAATGAGGTCGGCGCAAAGGCTTGCCAGCCCCGCCGAAGCGGGCATATTCGAGCGCATGGCAAAATCCCCGCAGGACGAACTGGCAGCGGTTTCCAAGGAATTGGCGGACCTCACCGAGACGACGCGCATCGAATGGGAAAGGGCGATGGGCGAAGGCCACGCCTGGACCGATCCCGAGCATAATGATTTCGTCGCCGCGTTCGAGGAATCGAGCGGCCGGCTCGTCGAGCTATTGAACAAGAAGCGGCAGATCGAACGGCAAATCCGCGCCGCGAAAAAGGGGTAGGGAGTTTGCGGCACCGCGCGGTGCGTGGCGGCTCGTTCGCCGTCCGCAGTTTCTGATGGAGGTCACGCCGGCCTGTAGCGGAACCAGCCTTTCATTTTGAGGCCGTCGCGCATATTGAGCCCAAGCAGCGTGATATTTACAGCGCCGGCTACAAGTTCCACCATCTGCACCGCGTAGAAACTCTCATCGAACGCGCCGACCCGCGCCTTCGACGCCAGGAACAACGCAGAAGGAATAAGAACCAGAATGCCGTTTGCCGCAATGAACGGCATGCGCTTGATCTTCGTGCCAATCAAACCTTTGCGCGCGCCCTTTGCCAACGAAAAGCCGGAGGCTCCCGCCGCCGCCAGTGCCGGGATCAACAGCAGAAAACCCCATGGGATGGCGGTCTTGACGGCGACGACGGTTGCCTCGGGCGCAAACAACTCGCTGAGCGCGGTTGAGAGCCAGAACGTCGCGATCGTGAGAATCGCGATCACGCCTGCTACCGGATGGATGATCTTGATCATGGCTTTGATGCCTTCCCCGAGCAGCTACGCTACGCAACGCAGATTCCGGGCACGGCCACTTTTTGAAACAGGTGCGGAGAGGCGACAGCCGATGACGGATAGGTCGGGAGCTTGGCCTGGAACTCCGGGTTGGTGAACGCGGCTCTGAACGCCGCGTTGGATTCCCAGACCGCATAATTGAGATAAGTCGGGCTTTCGCCGATCGCGCGGTGAAGCTGCGTTGAGATGAAGCCTGGCTGCCGCTTCATGAACGCGGCGTCGTCTTGCCAGACCTTGAGAAAGACCGGCTCGTCCGCCCTATCGAGCATGAAAGGGTTTACCAGTATGACGGGGCCGACATCGAGAGCGATCTGGCGTTCAATCGGAAAGGCAGGATCAAGAGGGCGCAGCAACGACATGACAAGCCTCCATTAGATTGGTATCGTGATGTCAATTTGGTATAGACAGGACATACTGCATTGACATCATGATGTCAATGAAGTCTTATGGTGACATATGGGCAAGACCAAGAGGACACCCGCCGGAGCCGCTTTGACCGATCTCATCCTCGATCTTTTCAGGCTCAACAGCCGGATGCTCGCGGCAGGAGACAGGCTGGTGGCGCCGCTGGGCTTAACGAGCGCCCGCTGGTCGATCCTCGGCGCCATCGTCCAGGCCGATCGCCCGCAGCCCGTTGCGTGGCTCGCGCGCGACCTTGGCGCGCACCGTCAGAATGTGCAGCGGATTATCAATGAGCTGCACGAAGAGGGTCTGCTTGCGTTTGAAACCAACCCGCATCACCGGCGGGCGCAACTTGTGGTCCTGACCGACAAGGGTAAGCGGGCCTTTTTCGCTGCCATGAACTTGCAGGCGCCATGGGTGAACAGCCTCGCCGACGGGCTTTCGGTCAAGGAAATCCAGACCGTCCATCGCATCGTGGGCGCGGTGCGGAAAAAGCTCGAAGATCTGGACGAGGCCGGCAAGTCGGCGTGACCACGAAACTGCTCGTCCAGGCGTGCCGCTAGCGCGCGACGCGACGCGCTTTTGCCGCGAATTGTCGTGTTAAAACAAAGAATTATCCCGCGCCGGCTGACCGAAAAAGCTGCCTGGCGACGTTACACTTGGCAGCCCCAAGTGTCAGGGGTAGTGTATGACCGCCCCGATCCGCCCAAGGGACTTGATTCCTGAGCTTTGTATTGCGCTGGCGCATCAGTGGGAGCCGGAGCGCCTATTCGTGATTTTCACCGTCTATATCGACGAATTTGGAACTCACGGTCCTGACCCCACGATTATCTTGT
>CAWKLA010000018.1:0-49280 GCA_963850245.1 uncultured Alphaproteobacteria bacterium
AAATTCTGACATTGCATGTTTCCTCTGAATTAGACCGCGACCGTCATCCATGACGGGCCGGTGTACGCGTGCGCACCGCCGTCATCACCACAAACAAAAAGGCGCCCCCAGTATTTGGACGCCAAAAGCTGGGAAAATGCACCCCTAAAGGGTCTATCCCGAATTAGGGGCTGTCAACGCCAGGAGCGCAAGGCGGCCAAGTCCTTGCCGGAATGGGTATACCGGTACGTGGCTTCAGCAGCCGGGGACGGGCGGACCGAGCGCGCCGATGTCGACGTGTTTTCGCGCTACGGCACCCCGATGATGGTCATCCCGCTGCACCGCGATCTGTCCATAAATCTATTCGGCAAACGCCTCTCCTCGCCGATATTCATGGCCCCGGTCGGTCTGGTACCCAAATCCCGTCTCCTCTATCGCTTGGCGAGTTGCTCGTAGCTGCCGCGAAAATGGATAAGCGGAAACGCTGCCGGATCCTGACTTGTTGCCACGACTTTTCCGAGGATGATGACAGTACCGTAACGCTCGAGGTTCTCCACGAACTCGCAGTCGATTGCTCCCACGGCCCCGCGCAGGATCGGGGCGCCGGTGGCAAGCGTGGTCCAGGACTTCTGGTCGAACCGAGTACCGTTCCCTTTGCGCTGGTCTTGCCTGCGAATGCGTCGGCCAAGGCGGCCGCGCTCTCGGGCAAGTAGTTAATGGCAAGATGTCGAGCTTGCAGGATGGTATCCAATGCCGATGTCTGCTTGCTCACCGCAACAAGCATGGTCGGCGGGTCCGCACAGATGTGCGTAGCAGAAAGCCCCAAAAATCCGGCGGGCGCGCCCTGGATGCTGGCAGTGACAACCGTGCTGCCGGTGGCCCTCAAACCGATGGCTTGCCAAAATTGCTTGATGTCCATTTTCCTACCCCAATTCGCTCAAAACATTCACGCGCCAATATAGCGTGGGCCCCGAAGTGTCGGCCAGCCGCTCGGCGATTCCACCTGTGTCGAAATCTAAAAATTGGGAAGCTCTTTCGCGCGCGGGTCCGCGGTAAACCTAAATGCTTTTTCAAATGCCGGCCTGGCACTTAGCCTCCCGTACCAAGCCCCCAACTTTGGATAGGCATCTTCCGGAAGGAATTCCGGCCGAAGATTGCGGATCCGGTCAATAAAGGGAACCATGGCGATATCGGCCAAAGAGTACTCATCACCCGCCAGCCAGAACGTCTCGTTGAGGCCGGCCTCCGCTCGATCGAGGCAGGTACGCATTTTGTCGTAAGCTTCCGAAAGTTCCGGTTCGCTGTAATCACCCTTTGCCATCTGTGCCCAACGTTCACGTCGTTCAGCCGTCGGAATTTGTGAAAGCGTTTTTTCGAGAGCGTCGGCCGACAGGCTGGCGGCAGCTCGTTCGCGCAAAATGTGCCACGTCGGAGCATAGACTGCTTTGTATGCGACATCGTCGGAATATTTGGTCCAAAGCTGCATCCGCGCTCGCGGCTGAAAGACGCTCGCTAGAGGGTACGCGACCTTCAGGTGATGCAAATGCGTCCGAACCAGCCGACGGAGAAGATCGAAATCTTGGCAGACATGGAGCTGATCAGCGCGGGCGGAGGTGAAGCTGCGCCACTTAGCCCTCGCCAACGCAAAAAGTTCATGCGCGACATCTGCTGACGCCGGAGCAATTCCGGGAGCTAGCGCGGTTGTTGCGGCGGAGAAATCCGAACAGTCGCGCCGTTCAACTGGCCGAACTGGCAGCAAAAGCCCGCGAGGCGAAGCGCGGGTAAGCGTTCGTTCCGCCGACGCTGCTTTGACGGGGCTCGCAAGCTCGCGGCAAGAATTTTGCCACCTGCTTTCCCAATACTCGCTTTAAGCCCGTGGAGCATATTCATTGGCATAACCGCCAGGCTCGCCGACGGAAATTTCAGTTACGATACACACTGGGTCGCTAGCCCTTCTTCCGTTGTTCTGCGTGTCGGTGGACACCTTGTTGCCCTTCCCCTGTTTCAGCGCTCCAAGTGTTTTTATAAACCTTATGTTTGCTCTCGTCCCATTCATGCGCGACGCTTTCACCCATGAACACAACGAAGGCCTCGCACCCGTCCGGATACTCATAGGGGCCTTGCAACAGGTCCCAGCCGAAGACGTAGTCGCCAGCGACGCAAATCCTTACCGGCATCGCACATCCGCCCCTTAAGGACGACGATAGAGTGCCAGCTTTTGTGCGCGTGTTCCGGCTCCACGTATCCGGCTGGAAATTTGCCATTCATGTCTATTCGGCCCATCGCCTCGTCATGGCCAAAGATCTTAACCTGCACGCCCTCTGGCAATTTCAAAATCGATTTTGATCCATCCTGCCATGGGATTCCATCGTCGTGGATGGCATGAAAGGCGTGGTCGCAATTACTTTGCGGGCTCGGTGCCACATCGATCTCCTTGAGCTAACTAATTAAGGACCGCCGAGACTGAGATTTCGCATCATCAAAGGATTGACGTGGCGAGCTTTCCTCGGACTTCAATCTCAAAAGCTAACACAACACTTGTAGTACCGGCGCACCGCCATCGAATGAAAATTCTGGTAATGCCCGGCAGTAAACTTTTATAATTTGTGAAAGGCCAACGAATGCTATCGCGGTCATTACCATAAATTTCTCCCATATGCGGCATAACGTCGGGCATGCCACAATTGCGCATGTTGCGGCGCAAGGCCTGGCATTTTCAGATCGCGTCAGATGGATATGCTGGCGCCACTCGTGCATCTTGCGAAAAATTAAGACCCAGCCACTCGGCGATAGCGCGTGCGAGTACTTAAATCTAAGGAAACATCATCGCACCACCGTTCACCGCAATCGATTGGCCCGTAATATAACCGGCCTCATCACCCATCAAAAATGCAACAACACTCGCGATGTCGTCCGGCTGACCAATTCTTCCGAGCGGAATCTGTTTTAGCGATTGCTGATAATTGTTCGGAACTTAACTCGATCCGAGGCAGGTTTGTGTCCACAATTCCCGCCAGAACACAATTGACTCGAATAGCGTACTTCGACAGCTCGGCCGCAAGGGTTTTGGTAAGAGACATTAATCCAGCCTTGGAAGCCGCGTAGTGAGCTCCGAGCGGCGTGGCGCGCAGTGCCGTCGTCGAACTTATGTTAACGATACATCCACGCCCTGCCTTGATCATCGACGGCGCGAGCAAACGCGCGCAGAGAAATGCTCCCGTTAAATTGAACGCGAAAACGCAATTCCATTAGGAATAGTCCATTTCGAGTATCGAACTGCGCGGGAATATTCCTGCGTTGTTCACCGAGCCGAACACACCGCCCATGCTCTCTTGTATCTTCGCAAGTCCACTTTCAACTAAATCTGGCCTGCTTACATCGACACAGAACGGCTCCGCCTTGATGCCACTTCGATGACACTCAGCTGCGAGATTGGCCGCGGCCGTCTCGTCAATGTCTACAATAGCAACTCGAACAGATAGTGCGCCCAAGCGTCTGACGATGCCGCTGCCGATGCCTCCACCAGCACCGGTCACCACCACTACGTCATTTTGTTCGAGATTTTTCGTTACCGTTATTTTGTCTCCGACACCTAACTATAGAGGTGGTTTCGCTTTTCGGACCAGAATGGTGGCTTTGCTTCTGACGCCGCAGCGGCACAGTCCGTACACGCGGTTCCTATGTGAGAGGCCGCCGAGATCTACGATGAGCCAGGAGGTTGAAAGGCAGAACCGCTCGGCGCGGGAGCTGGCGGGCAAGCTCCCTGATGAAGTCCGCGTCTTATCCACGATCCGCGAGTAACATCGTTAGTGGGAGCAAGGTGCTGAGAAGAACCGAACACAGCCGCTCATGCACTTCACCGGGCGTGGGCGCGAGTTTACGCCTTCGAGGATTGGTGGAAGCGTATCGAAGCGCTGATCGGGCGCGCCGACGCAGTCGTTTTCGTGCTCTCGCCCGACGCGGTCGCCTTGGATGTTGCGCTCAAGGAGGTTGTGCACGTGGCTTCCCTCAACAAGCGTTTCGATAACGTACAGAATGTTTCACACTTTCGAGAGTGACGTTTAATTCGGTAGTCCACAAACCTAGGCGACGTCCCGAAGGGGTATCCGGAGACACGAACACCCACAAGCGGAACTTTATATCGATAAGGATTTCTTTCGTTCGCTGAACTTCAAACACAAGTTCAAATGCGACGAGTGTCCGTCTGCCTATTATCGCGGCCCAATGATGACATCAGATTTCTCGTATTACATGAGCAGTTGCGCGGGAAATTCTGTCTAATCTCGAAGCGGCGAGGGAGTAATTGGCGTCAAACTTTCCCCGGATATAGGCGCGAATTGAACACTACTTGGACTTGGCGAACCTTATGCGGTCCTCTAGCTACTAGTCCGCTTCAAAGGGCAAAGCGCACATCGCCTTGTGAATTAAAATCACCAAAATTTGGATTCGAATTTGCTGATCCCTCAGCAGCAAACTGACGGTATTTTTGGCGGTATCAAGATTTTCAACACCGGTACAATTCATTGATTTAATAGATTTTATAGGAATGATAGTTCCCCAGCCATCTGATTTTAAAACACAATCTCCGTTTTCCCCGTAGAACAGAATAGGACGCGCAAAGGGCTCAGTCGGGCGATACGGACAGTTCCGTTCAAGCTTGCGGATCGGACCGTTCTTACCGCAACGCTGCAATCACGCCGCGCCCGTGCGGAGGCTAAAGCGTCGGTGGCGTGATCGCGATCACAGACCCGATTGGGCAGGAGCACGACTATACGGGCATAGAACTCCTAACAGGGAGCGGCGTCATGCGTAATCCATTCCTCTTGATCCTGAAGGCCGCGATCGTTCTCGGCATAGTGTGGTCAATCTCGGCGCACGCCAACATCGGTCCTACTGGCGGCGCCGATGTGACGCGGCATCAGATTTTGAAGCGGCCGGCAGTCCAGACCGACAACGTGGTGGCCTCCCGGGGCCACGACCGGGCGCGATAAAGAGGCCGGGAGCGATCGGCAAACCGGAGCCTTAGTCTTTCCGATCACGACCCTCCCGCGTTCGCGTCCAGGGTGACGAGAAGCTCGTCCAGTTGCGCGAACGTCTCGGGCATCCCGTCCTCCATCCCGGCGATGGCGCGGTCGAGAGCTTCCTTCGAGGGATAGAGTTCGTGCATGACCAGCAGCGTCTTGCCACCTTTTTCCTCGAAGGTCACCGTGGTGACGGCACCGTCGTCACTTTCGTCATTGGTCCAGACGAGACGCGAGTACGGTGTCACTTCGATGTACCGGCCGAAGAACGCCATGGGCTGTGAGGCCACGTGGCCGAACTCGAAACGGTAGCTGCCCCCGGCACGAACATCCGCTTCGCAGGAAAGCAGGGACACGCCTGTCGACTTCGGTGCCCACCACCGCTTAAGCAACTCGGGCCTGGTCCACGCCTCAAACACGATTCGTGCGGGACCGTTGAAGGTTCGTGTAACGACCAGCTCGCGCTCGGACTTCCGTTCCACGATTGTGCGGTTCGTCATGGGGCAAGCTCACTTTCTCTTCTTGCGTCCATCGAACTTCCCTTTCCGTTTCAGTTCCTCGATAACGTTGTCGAGCTCGTCGAAGCGCGCGTCCCAGAGCCGGCGGTACCTCTCGATCCACTCCGCCTCCTCCTCCAGCCGGCGCAGGCCGAGCTTGCAGGTCCGCACGCGCCCGACCTTCTCCGTGGTGACGAGCCCCGCCTGCTCGAGGACGCCGACATGTTTCTTCATGCCCGTGAGGGTCATGTGGAACTTCCTGGCAAGGTCCGTGATCGAAGCGTCTGCACGCCCAAGCTGCTCCAGAACGCCGCGTCGGGTGGCGTCCGAAAGCGCGGCGAACGAGGCGTCGACGTGTGTGCGATTATACTGAACCATATGGTTCAGTATAATCCACGGGTCGACGGCGTGTAAAGTATTGGCCGATGGCTGTTCTGCCGCTCAACCCAAAAGCGGCTCAGGCGCCATCGTTGTGCGATTGCCTGTCGTTTATCGTGAACGCGTCCCGTGGTCTTCGCTCCGGCCTGGCTCCCAACGCGGGGCGCCGCCGACGTCGTTTTGCAGACCATGAAAATTGCCACTGGACGGACTCAGCCCGCTCCATCAAGCTGAGTGCGATGGGGCGGCGATGGACGGCCGCGCGTAAGGGGGAAACGCAACGTGCAAGAACGTGATGTCCGGTTGTCTCGCCGCGGCGCACTCGCCGGCGGGCTCGCGCTCGCTGCGGGTAGTGGCGTGCTCGGAACAACGGCCAATGCACAGGCGGCGGCCGACGTGACTTACGTCATTTTTCAGGCGAGCATCAACACGCAGACGACCGTCCAGTTGATGGCGAAGATAAACCAGATTCAATCGCATGAAATATATCTCGCAATGTCCACCCCAGGCGGCGAGGTCGTGGCAGGCATAACTGCCTATAATCTCCTGCGAGCGTTGCCGAAGAAGCTCACGACGCACAACATAGGCAACGTCGATTCAATAGGAAGCATGATCTTTCTTGCGGGCGAGCAGCGAATGGCGAACGCGCACTCGACGTTTCTGCTCCACGGCATTACACGTCAGGTGACTCAAAATACCGCGCTGACCACCAATCTCTTGAATGAATTTCTGGACGGCAATCGCGCGGACGAAAAGCGCATTGCGGCCATTATCAATGAAAGAACGAACCTCAGTCTGGAGCAAATCGCGCGATTTTTCAGGGAAGGAAAGACCGACGATGCTCCCGCAGCGCTGGCGGATGGGATCATTCAACAAATAGCCGAGCTGCGCATTCCTGCCGGAGCGCCGACGGTCGTCGTTCAATAAATGCTCAAGCGAAGCGCGATCGCCATCAAACACGGTTAGCCGCAACGGCCCCGCGGTCCTGATTTATTTTGTTTCCTCAATGAAAACAATGCCGGACGCTGCGCCTTACGTGTGTCTCCTCCCCGACACACTTATTAATAATCCGTTGAGCCGACGCTAAGCGTCATACAGTTCGCCGCGGCGGCATGTACAACAACAAACGGCCCGGGGGGGCCAAGTCCGAGTGCCGACGTTTCCGGCTCGCGCCGTGCGCGGGCCGTGACACTTGGGGGGCGTTGAATGGGCCTGTGGTACAGTCGCCTTTCCGCCGGGATTTGTGCGCGGTGGCACATGCCGCGCCTGATCGTCGTTATTCTGCTGGCTGCGTGCACATCCGGGCTTGCGCCATTGTCGGCCTGGGCGGCAAGCTCCACGACCACGACTTTCACGACCTCGCCGAGCGTGGTGGGCCAAACTGTGACCTTTACGGCCACCGTGACCAGCGGCGGTGGCACGCCGACCGGAACGGTGACGTTCGTTTTGGGCGATGGCACCAACGTGATTGCCTCTTTGTCGGGCGGTATCGCCAGCGTCTCGCACGCCTACACGGCGGTCGGGTCATTTACGGTGACCGCGACCTATAGCGGGGATGCAAACTTCACGAGCAGTTCTGATACGAACACGCAGTCCGTCGGCCAGGCTTCGACCGTAACGACGGTAACACCCTCGCCGAGTCCGAGCGTGTTCGGCCAAACCGTGACATTCACGGCGACCGTCAGCGTGGCGGCGCCGGGCTCAGGCACACCGACTGGAACGGTGACGTTCGTTTTAGGCGATGGCACCACCTTGACTTCCACCGTGTCCGGCGGTTTGGCCATCGTCACACACAGCTACACAACGGCCGGCACGTACCCGATCACCGCGACCTATAACGGGAATACAAACTTCACGAGCAGTTCGGGGCCGGCGACACAGATTGTCAATCAAGCTTTTACCACGACGAGTTTGACGCCCTCGCCGGCCCCGAGCGTAGTCGGTCAATCCGTGACCTTCACGGCGACCGTCAGCGCGGTGTCGCCAGGCTCGGGCACGCCGAGCGGAACGGTGACGTTCAATTTCGGCGATGGCAGCGCCGTCGCGACTGCGAGCCTGGTCGGCGGTGTGGCCACCATCGCGCACACCTACACAACGGCCACGACGTTTACGGCTACCGCGACCTACAATGGGGATACAAACTTCATAACCAGTTTGGTGTCGAACACGCAGGCCGTCAATCAGACCACCACCACGACGGTGAGTTCATCCCAGAACCCCAGCGGGGCCGGACAAGCGGTGACGTTCACCGCCACGGTCGCGAGCGGATCGGGAACCCCGACAGGGAGCGTCACGTTCAAGGATGGCGGCACGACGCTCGGCACCGTCGCGCTCGCAGGATCGACCGCGGCATTCACCACCAGCACGCTGGCGCTGGGCAACCATTCGATCACCGCCGTCTATGGCGGCGGCGGTACCTTTTCCGCCAGCACTTCGGCAGTGCTGACGCAGTCGGTCGCAGTAGCCGCCGACAGCGTCAAGCTGCGCGCCTTGCAGGTCGCGGTCACCAAGATGGAGGCGCAGGGGTCCGCCGCCGCGGTGACGGGAGCGGTCGGCGACGCCATCGACGAGGCATTCTCCGAGAGCGGGCAGTTCATGACGCCAAGCGCCAGCGGCATGCGTTTCAACTTCGCGGCCGAGCCGGAAGAAAAATCGCCGGCGGCGAAGGTCGGCGATACTTTTGGGGCAATAGGATACGCTAGCGACAATGTGTTCAAGGCGCCTGCCCTGCAGCCGATAGCGCCGCCGAAGCAATGGTTCGCGTGGGCGGACGTGCGCGGCACCGGCTGGAATACCAATCCCAATGCCGGCGATATCAGCGGCGGCCAGGTTAACGCGCTTGTCGGTCTCACCCGAAAATTAACGCCCGACTTTCTGGTGGGGCTGTTCGGCGGCTATGAGAGCTTCGATTTCAACTCGACATTGCTTGACGGAACGCTGCGGGGCAACGGCTGGACCGGCGGCGCTTATACGGCCTGGCGCTTGCTGCCCGGGCTTCGCCTTGACGCCAGCGTGGCGCGTTCGGAAATCGACTATAACGGCACGGCCGGCACGGCGACCGGATCGTTCATGGGCGGGCGTTGGATCGCCGCGACCGGTGTCACCGGTATCTACAAGACGCAAGGCTTCGAGATCGAACCCTCGGCACGCGTTTACGGCGTGTGGGAACACGACAATGCTTATGTCGACAGCCTCGGCACGCAACAGGCCGCGCTCGACTTTTCGACCGGCCGCGCCAGCGCCGGCGCCAAGGTGACGTATCCCTGGGCGTACGCGCCGACGATGATCGTCGCGCCTTATGCCGGCCTCTACGCTGACTATTATTTCGCGAACGACGCCGCGGCCGCAACGCTGCTGCCGACCGAGTTCATTCAAGGATGGTCGGCGCGGGTGACGTCGGGCGTCTCGGTTTCGTTCGTTGGCGGCGCCAAGCTCTCGGTCGGCGGCGAGGTCGGCGGCCTCGGTTCGGGTCAATTCACCGTCTATTCGGTCCGTGGCCGCGCCAGCGTACCGTTTTGATCGGGACGCACCCGAACGTCTGGGGTATTTTCATAACACCGCGCGCCTGGAATATTTCGGCGCGCTTCAGCCTCGCATAACATGAGCCTGCCAACTCTTCCGCCGCCGCTCGACGTACAGGTAACGTTGACTCGGAAATAGACGAGCGGAGTCCGCGTGGTGCGACGTTCGGCAACCCGCAGGTCGACGTGCCACTCGCGGTCCCGGGCGACGAACGCCGGTCGTGGTGATATCCTTGGCGCTCGCCCGCGACTGTCGCTCGCCATCTGAATCATCGGCAGACGTGTTTCCAGGAACCGCGGCCTGTCGGCAGAGGAACAAGAGAGATGGTGGAAACCTTTCTGCTCGTGCTGGCGGCCATCTTTCCGGTGGTCAATCCACCGGGTGCCGCGCTGGTATTTCTGAGCATGACGCAACACGCCTCGATCGACGCCCGGCGTTCGCTGGCGCGCCGGATCGCCCTGAACGCCTTTTTCGTCATGGCGGGATCGCTGCTGGTGGGCGCCTTCATTCTGAAAATTTACGGCATTTCCGTTCCGGTGCTGCGCGTGGCCGGCGGCCTTATCGTGGCCCACGCCGGCTGGACGCTGCTGAATGCGGGCAATCAAAAGAGCGCCGACGAGCAGCCGGCACGGACAAAAAACGGACTATGAAAGCCAGGTGTTTTATCCCCTGACGTTACCGCTCACGACCGGACCCGGAACGATCGCGGTGATGATCAGTCTGGGCCTGTCCCAATCCGCCGCCCATTCCGGCTACACATTGGATTTCCGGTTTGTTGCAGCGAGTTTGCTTGCGACGATCGCGATGGCGGCCACGATCTACGTCTGCTTTGCCTATTCGGATCAGGTCGAGCGGTTGCTGGGGCGCGGCGGCACCGATATCGCCGTGCGGCTCTCGGCCTTCATTCTTTTTTGTCTGGGCGTGCAGATCGTCTGGACCGGAGCGAGCGATCTCCTCGGCAGCGTGCACGCGCCGACCTAAGTCTGATCCGATATAAGTCTTGCCCGGTACAAGAAACCCCGCCGCCCTGGGAGCGGCGGAGTTTCTTCGCTTGGTGAAGCCGCCGGAGCGCGAATGGCCGGACAGCGTTACGAGGAGGCTTTCGTCTTTGCCGTCTTGTGAGCGGCGACGTGCTTGCCGGTGACCTTCTTGGTCTTGGCATGGCTGAAATGCTGCGGATGCGACATCACGCGATGCATCTTGCCGTGGCGGGTCGCGACCGTAACCTTCTTCACGCCGGTTCCGGTGGCTCGCGCGCATCTTGTGAGCGGCGGGCGTGCGCGTTTGCACGTGCTGAACGTGCTTTTGCGTCGAAACGGCAGAACTCTGGGCGAAAGCCGCGGTGCTCAGACCGAGCGTAGCAACCGTGGCAAGCGCCAACACGATTTTATTCACGATGTTCTCCTGGTGTGGTGACGACAAGGAAACATTCCCTTTGTCATTCGCGCGGTCATGTAGCGGCTCGGTCGCGCCCAACCAAATTACAAATTCCAGGCGAACATGAATTGGCATTCACCGATGTGAACAAGAAGTTCGCCATGCTCGCGTTTTGCGCGGCGTACCTCAAAACAAAAATGAACGCCGCGAACGACGCAGTCGCCGGGTGCGTCAAAGAGCGCACATGGATCAAAAATTCTAAGGATCAAAAATTCTCAGTCGGCCGCCCCGACGCCGGAAGGATGCAAATCATCGGCAATGGACGCGGCCACCAACGCCGTACCAGCAGCGGCGGCAATGCACGCGGCCTGCGGCGTCGCGCCAGCAGTCGCCCCACCACGCCTTGGTTAGGCCGCCGATGCCTTCTGTGACGGCCGGCGACAGAGGCGCAATCGGTGCGGCGCGAGAAGCCGCGGGCGCGAAGCCAAGGTCAACGAAGCAACCGCAATCGCAAGGATTATTCGCGTCATTGGCATACTCCCGGCTTCCTGGCGGCGACGTGATTGTTTACTGAATACGGATCCACTGAACACAGTATCTATTGCGTTGCCGGCGTTGCGGGCGACTTCTCCAGCACCGAAAGCTTGTTCAGCATGGATTCCACCTCGGCACGCTGTTTCTTGATGTAGTCGTGGTGCAGACGCTCGACCCGGCGATACGGCGTGCCGCGAACACTTGCGAGAGCGTCGCGAGATTCGTCGTGGCTGGCAAGGATCGCGTCGTACTTCTCGCGAAAGTAGCGAAGGTTGGCGCCCAGATCGACGAAGCGGTCGTCCGACAGCAGCTCGATCATGTGCGCCGTCCTGGCCATCCGGAACGGCGACTGAAGGGTGAAGAGACGAAACGTCGTATCGTACATGTCGTTCGGTTCATGGACCGGTAGCGTCTTCACCAGTGCGCCGTGCCGCGTCGGCAGCCAGTCGAACTCGTGCAGCGCGTCGCGCGCGGGCCCGTCATCCTGGATCTGCGGGACGTCCGCGATATTCCCCTCGGTGCCGAGTTCGGCGAGGTTCACGAACTCATTCGCCGGCACAGCGAGATTGAAAATCTGAAGGACTTTGACAGCGCGCACGGACAACGGCGACCATATGTTCGCCGCCGCAAGCGCGTTCCGCAAGGTATGGACGCAATTGTCCGCCCACACACTCCAATTGTAGTCAGCCTCTCCCGTGGCGTACTCGCGGTTCTTGTCGTTGAGGAAAGCGATCACCTCGTCGAGCATCGCCTCCGTGACCGGAAGGCGCGCACAAAAAGCCGCCCGCGCGAACTGGAGCGCGAAGTCTGTGCCGATGCCATGATTGGCGACAAAATTCTCCAGGCCCGTTCCCCTTCGCGAGGCTGGGTATTCGTGGAACTCGACGCCCTTGTAGACATCCTTGTCGATCGCATCGCGCACCGTGGCATCGAAATGGGCCTGCGTGAGACGCTCGCCCATTTCGAGATTGCCCTGATAGAAAAGTTTGTAGCCCGGAATCGCTACCCAATTGACGTTGCGAAACCAGCGCCCGACGCTGACGCCCGCACCATGCTCGGGATCGTTGAGATCGGTCGCAACCCTGTGGCACCGCCGGAGCTGCGGGAATGACGCCTGCTCGTCCTTGCAGGCGCCCTTGACGTACATGACCGCGTGGCCGGCGACCCCGCCCGGACCCGTCAATTTGGAACGGAACTGGCTCGTGGCGCAGAGTTCGACGTAATAGGGAAAGAGCGTCTCGTAGGCCGGGTCGGGCCGGCGCTCGACGATGATACGGTCCGGCTTTAGCATGAACCGCGAAATCGGCCCGTCGTCGCCGAGCAGGCTTGCGCCAGCGACACCCAGGACCGCGAGGACGACGACGATGATCGCAACGCGCCGCCGGGTCACGTTTTCGCCGACCGGTGGTGGAATTTTTGTCGGCTGGTTTGCGCTTTGGGCCGGATCGGTCCGTCTGGAGGTTGGCTGCGCGCTGGAGGTTGGCTGCGCGTTCGTGCCGTTTGCGAGTCCATTTTGTCCCGTTGCGAAAGGTTCGGTGAGGTGTTTGCGTCTCTTAGCATGTTGCTCCGGCGCACCCTAGTCAGCGCGGACATCGCTCCGGAGCGGCGTTCTCCCGGCACGATGACGGCTCCGGTGGTGGCGATAAGCCTGCTCGCGGCCGCTTCGCTTTTCGGCTTGCTGCTCGTGCCGCCGATCACGCAGGATCAAAGCTATCACCAGTTCGCCGATCAGCGCACCCTGTTCGGCATCCCGAATTTCTGGAACGTCGTTTCAAATCTTCCCTTCATCGCGGTGGGCGCGGCGGGGTTGCGGCGGTTTCATCACGATCCGGCAACCGTCGTGCTGTTCCTCGGGATATTTCTGACCGGCTTCGGCTCGTCCTACTATCACTGGAATCCGAACGACCAGACGCTGTTCTGGGACCGGCTGCCGATGACGCTCTGCTTCATGGCGATTCTTGCCGCCGCGATCGAGGAACGCGTGAACGCCAGGGCGGGAGCCATTCTGCTATGGCCGCTGCTTGCGACAGGCGTGTTCAGTCTGCTGCTGTGGAACTGGACCGGCGACCTGCGGCTCTATGTGTGGGTGCAGTTCTTCCCCTGCCTCGCCCTGCCGCTGCTGTTCGTGCTGTTTCCGGCGAAATACACCGGCACGTATCTTTGGGTCATTGCCGCAGCGCTTTACGCGCTCGCCAAGTTGTTTGAATTCTACGATGCCGCGATTTATTCGGCCGGATCGATCCTGAGCGGACACACGCTCAAGCACTTCGCGGCGGCGGCCGCCTGCTTCGCGATCCTCCGGTATTACCAGACGCGCCGGCCGATCGCCGGTGCTGCCGCCTAGTCGGGTGTTTGCCGATACGATTACTTCGGCGAGTGTCGCGCCAGGATGCGCTGCAATGTGCGCCGATGCATGTTGAGCCGGCGCGACGTCTCCGAGACATTGCGATCGCAGAGTTCGTAGATACTCTGAATGTGCTCCCAGCGCACACGGTCGGCGGGCATCGGTTTTGCCGGGGAGTCCGACGTCGAGACGTCGGCGCCGAGCAAAGCCGCGCACACGTCGTTGCCGTTGGCGTTGGCCGGCTTGATGAGATAATCCACGGCGCCGAGCTTCACGGCCTCCACGGCGGTCGCGATGTCGCCGTGGCTCGTCAGCACGATCGCCCGCGTGCCCGGCCGGCGAAGCTTCAGCGCCGAGATCAAAGCGAGGCCGTGACCGTCGGCAAACGTCAGTTCGACGACTGCGAAGGCGGGACCGGCCCGTTCGATCTGCTGCAATCCGTCGGCGACCGATTCCGCGGTCGTGACGGTAAAGCCGAACGCTTCCATGGTTTGCGCCAGGCTCTGCAGGGCGCACTTGTCGTTTTCAACAATCAAAAGCGAGCGGTCGGCAGGCCTTTCCGCCGCAGTGGCAGTTTCTGTCATTGGTGAAACTCTCGCTTCACGCTTGGTGCCATTGGGTAATCTGGCATGGTGTATTGACAGGTGCGGCCTTACGCCGACGTTTCGGCCGGATTAATTTTTGGAAAGCGCGCAGCGGGTTGATTCCGCCCGCATGTTTGATCGCGAATTCGTGATCCGCCGCGTCCGACGGCGGCGATTTTTGCTTCCATGATCGAGGTTCAAAACGCCTGTGGCACAATAGCCACAATTGCCGTTATTCAAGCCCGGCGAAGCCTTAGGGTGTTACGCGCCCTGCAAGAGGTGAAATAATTGCGCCACAGGATCAGAGGTGTCCTGACGCTTTCGCAGCGTCCTAAAAGTGGCGCGAACGCCGACAGGGGAAGGCTGTGCTGTGAGTGCGTGGGCCCGATTGTCAATCGCGTGCTCCACGGGTGTGCGGCTTGCGGCGCGGCGCGAAAGAAACCGATCGCGCATGGTGATTGCCGTATCGCTCGCGCTGCCGCTCGCGGCCTGCGCTGTGGGCCCGGATTTTGTACCGCCGGACGCGCCGGTCTCCAATAATTTCGTCGGCGCGAACAATCGTTCGATCAGAACCGATCATCAGGATTATCGGGATTGGTGGCGGGCCTTTCGCGATCCGACCCTTAATCGCCTCGTTCAGATCGCCTACGACCAGAACCTCACCTTGTTGAGCGCCGGCACGCGCGTGCTGCAGGCCCGCGCCGTGCTCGGCATCGCGGTCGGTTCATTTTATCCTCAGGTTCAGCAGGGCGTCGGCGACCTGACCTATAATCGGACCAGCGCCGCCACACCGACCGCGCCGCCAAATTCCAGCCCCAGGATATTTTGGACCAATGCGCTCGCGGTGCAGGCGGCCTGGGAACTCGACTTCTGGGGCAAGTTTCGCCGCGGCATAGAAGCCGCCGACGCCACGTATCTCGCTTCGATTGCAACCTACGACCAGGTTCTGGTGACGCTCATCGGCGATGTTGCGGCGACCTATATCGGCATCCGCATTACCGAGCGGCTCATCGCGATCGCCCGCGAAAATATTCGCAAGCAGGAGCAGGAACTCGACATCGCGCAAAAACGCTTCCATGCCGGCGATACCAGCGAGCGCGACGTGCTTCAGGCGAAGAACGTCCTCGAGGCGACGCGCGCGACCGTTCCGCAACTTGAAATCCAGCTCCAGCAGGGACTGGATGCGCTTTGCGTGCTGCTCGGCGTCCCGCCCCAACCGCTCGGCGGACTACTCGCACGGTCCAAGGGAATCCCGATGCCGCCGGTCACGATTTCGGTCGGCATCCCGGCGGATCTGCTGCGGCGGCGGCCCGGACATTCGCGCCGCCGAACTCGCCGCACTCGCGCAAAGCGCACAGATCGGCGTCGCCGAATCGCAGCTCTATCCCGCGATCAGCATTTCGGGGACGTTCGGCGGCACCGCCAGCACCGCTAACGGCCACAATCTCTCGCAGGTCTTCAGCCGCACCGGTGTCGCTTATGCGGGCGGCCCGGCATTCCAGTGGAACATTCTGAATTACGGTCAGATCACCAATAATGTGCGTCTGCAGGACGCAACGTTGCAACAACTGTTAGTGGACTATCAGCGCTCTGTACTGACTGCGCAGCAACAGGTTGCTGACGGTATTTCTGCTTTCATTCAATCGCAATCCCAGGCGGAACATTTGCGCCTGAGCGTCGATGCGGCACGGGGCGCCCTGCAGATTTCGACGCTGCAATACGAAAAGGGTACGACCGATTTCACGACCGTACTGACGGCGGCGCAAAATCTCCTTCAGGTCGAGAGCAATCTCGCCACTGCGCGCGGCAACGTATCGCTCGGCGCGACCGCGATCTACCGCGCGCTTGGTGGCGGCTGGCAGATCAGGGAGGATGGAAACTTCGTGGACGCAGCAACGCGCGACCAGATGCGGGCGCGAACCAACTGGGGGCATCTGCTCCCGCCTGCGGGCCAGGAGCAGCCGCCTACTCCCGGCCTTCCGTCGCCGGAAAACCTTGGGCCGCCCGTCCGGCTTCCGGAATGGTGACACCAACATCAGGGACGCCAATTTCAGTGGCGATGGGATCACGCGTTCCGTGAAATCCCACAGACTTCGAGCGATCCAGCAGAAAAGCGCCAGCGGTTTCAATTACGCTATAATTGGCGCGGCCTGTTTTTGAGGTCTGTCTAAGAGGCACGTATGTCAACGACGATTTCGATCCTCGGCGGCGTGGGTCTGTTTTTGATCGGCATGGCTATCATGACCGACGGCCTGAAGGCGTTGGCCGGCTCCGCGCTCCGCACCGTGCTGAGCATGGCGGCGGCGACGCCGTTGAGCGGCACGTTCTGGGGCGCCCTCGTCACGCTGCTGGTGCAATCGTCGAGCGCGACGACGATGACGACCATCGGGCTTGTCAGTGCCGGCCTGCTGACTTTTCCGCAGGGGCTCGCGCTCGTTTTCGGCGCCAACATCGGCACCACCGGAACCGCCTGGCTGGTGGCGCTCATCGGCGTCCGCGTCTCGCTCACTGCGGCCGCGTTGCCGATGATTTTCGTCGGGGCGTTGATCAAGCTTTTGGGCCACGGGCGAATTGCCGGCGCGGGCGCGGCGCTCGCCGGTTTCGCGCTGGTGCTTTTTGGGCTCACGACGTTGCAGCAGGGAATGGGAGGATTGTCCGATCGTCTGCATCCGGCTGACCTGCCTGCCGTGCTCGCCGGCCCAGGCGTCGCATGGTGGTCGAGCGTGGTCGGCGTATTGGCGTTGACGCTGCTCGGCCTCGTCATGACCGCGGTGATGCAGTCGTCGACCGCGGCAATCGCCGTAACGCTTTCCGCGTACTATGCCGGCGCGGTTGGGCTCGATCAGGCTTTCGCGTTGATCATCGGACAGAATATCGGAACGGCGACCAGTTCGGCGATCGCGGCCATCGGGGCAAGCATCACCGCCAAGCGATTGGCGCTCGCTTACATCTTGTTCAAGCTGATCGCCGCCGTGATCGCGCTGGTGCTGTTCCCGATCGTGACGCCGCTCCTTGTGCGCGCCGCGAACACGATCGACGGCGTGACTTTATTGGCCGCCTATCACACGGCGTACAACGTCGTCGGCGTACTGATCCTGCTGCCGGTGATCGACAGGTTCACGCACTTCGTCGAGCGCATTTTGCCGGAGCGAGGTTCGCAACTCACGCGCTGCCTCGATCCCTCGGCGCTCGCGACGCCCATCGCGGCGGTGGAGGCGGTGCGCCGCACGGTCGCTCGCGCGCTGCAAACGACATGCGGATCGCTCGGCGCCGCGCTGGAGGCGTCGAGCCGCGGCGAAACCACCCCTGCCGGAAAGAATACCAACCTGGCGACCGAGGCGGCGCACGCGTTGGGCCGGGCGCAGGAATTCATGTCGGAAGTGAATGGCCCGCCCGAATCGCCGGATGAGGCGCAACGCTTGACGGACACGCTGCACGCGCTCGACCACGCGTCCCGACTTGCGGAGATCGCGGGCGAGGAAACGGATTTCGCGAGCGCCGCCGGCCAGCCCGAGGATGTCCGCGCCGCGCAGCTTTGCACGGAGGCGATGCAGAACGCCGCCGCGATCGCCGGCGAAGTCGGAGGCGACGCCGCCACGCGCCGCGCCGCCACACCGTTCGATGCCTCTGAATCCGCCGAAAGCGCGCTCGCACGCCTCGAACAAAGCGCAAAATCGCTGAGCGAATTGCGGCGGTCCCACCGCAGCGCGACTCTCAGCGCCGTCGCGAACGCAACCTTGACGGCGAGCGACGCGATTGTTCGCGTCGATACGGTGCGGCGTCTCGATGCGCTCACGCATCACGCCTGGCGCGCCGCCGCGTATCTTGTCGGTCGCGGCGCAACGATAAAGTCGGATTCGGCGCAATGAACATGGGGCGCGCTGCATGGGCCGAGACCGTGGACAAGCCAATGGCCCAGCCATACTTTGAGCAGCTTTTCGGTAATTGTGCGGCACTAGGTACAGGTCCCGCGGTAGCAGGCGGCTTTCTGAACACTCGAAGTCGAATGGGAAAGGCTGTCTGATGTTCCCTGGGGCTATATCGCCTGGCAGAACTGCGCGGCTGGTCGGAACCCGACATTTCGCAATCGCTTCGCTGGCGCTATTTTTGCTGTCGGCTTGCGAGCGCGAAGCCGAAGCGCCACCGCCGGAAGTCCGTCCGGTCCGCACGGTGACGATCGTAAAGCGCGAGACCGGCGACATCGTCTCCTACACCGGACGCATCGAGGCCGAGACCGAGACGCGACTGGCATTTCGCATTTCCGGGCGCATGATCTCGCGACAGGTGAATGTCGGCGACACTGTCAGGCCGGGCCAGCCGGTCGCCGAATTGGAGCCGCAGGATGAACTGAACGCCATGCGTTCGGCGCAGGCGGGGCTCGCTGCGGCCCAGGCGCAAGTCGCCCAGGCCAAAGCCAACTTCGATCGTCAACAAACCCTCCTCGCCGGCCGGGCCACGTCGCGTGCGCAGTTCGAGCAGGCGCAGCAGGAGCTGGAAACCGCTCGTTCTCAGGTCATCATCGCGGAAGCACAGTTGAAGGCGGCCGAGGATCGGGTGAGCTACACGAAGCTGGCGGCGGATTCGGCCGGGATCGTCACGGATACCGGTGCGTCAGCCGGCGAAGTCGTGCAAGCCGGACAGATGATCATTCGCGTCGCTCGCTCCGACGGGCGGGACGCCGTGTTCGACGTGCCGGGGCAGTTGCTCCGCTCCGCGCCGGCCGATCCGGAGGTCATTGTCAGCCTGACGGAAGATCCGTCGGTGACAGCGCGCGGACGCGTCCGCGAGGTCGCGCCGCAGGCCGACCCCGTGACCCGGACGTTCGAGGTGAAAGTAGGGTTGACCGATCCGCCACCGGCGATGCGGCTTGGCGCGACCGTAACCGGGCGGGTGGACTTGGGCCTCACCTCCATCATCCAGATACCCGCAACGGCGCTGATCCGGATCGACCAGCACCCCGCCGTGTGGGTCGTCGATCCGTCGAGCCACACCGTTGCGACGCGGAATATCGACGTACTGAGCTTCGATCAGGCCCATGTCACCGTGTCACACGGCCTCGAGGCAGGCGAGATCGTCGTCACTGCCGGCGTCCAGGCTTTGCACCCCGGGCAAAAGGTCCGTCTGCTCGGAGCGCAACCATGATGCGGTTGCACCCTTCCGAACATGTGCCGCGCGCAGCCAAAG
Source organism: uncultured Alphaproteobacteria bacterium (assembly GCA_963850245.1). Classification (GTDB taxonomy): domain Bacteria; phylum Pseudomonadota; class Alphaproteobacteria; order Rhizobiales; family Xanthobacteraceae; genus BOG-931. The sequence goes on from CAWKLA010000018.1 coordinate 19,421, forward strand.
CATTCCGCGTCGCCGGAGCGGCTTCGTGAGCTCGCTCAACCTGTCGGAATGGGCGCTCAAGCACCGCTCGTTCGTCGTCTTCATGATGATCGCGGTGACCATCGGCGGCCTGGCGTCGTATTTCGCGCTCGGCCGCAGCGAGGACCCGGCCTTCACGTTCCGGACCATGATCGTGCAGGCCTCATGGCCCGGCGCGACGCTTGACGACACCCTGCTGCAGATCACCGAACGGATCGAACGCAAGCTGCAGGAGACCAAGGGCCTCGACTATCTGCGCAGCTACACGAAACCCGGCGTCGCCACTATCTTCGTCAACCTGAAAGGTTCAACGTCGGCCGCCGAAGTGCCGATCATCTGGGATCAGGTTCGAAAGAATGTCGGCGACATTCGTCACACGCTGCCGGCCGGCGTCGTCGGCCCCGGCTTCAACGACGATTTCGGCGACACCTTTGGATTGATCTACGGCTTCACCGCCGACGGCTTCAACCATCGCGAACTGCTCGATTATGTCGAGGGCGTCCGCTCGCGCCTGCTGCAGGTACCGGACGTATCCAAGATCGAAATTATCGGCGCGCAGGACGAGCAGATTTTCGTCGAGTTCTCGACGCAGCAGCTTGCCGGGCTCGGCATCGACCGCGCGGCCATGATCGCCGCCCTCCAGGCGCAGAACGCGGTGAGCCCCGCCGGCGCGCTCCAGACCGGCGACGAAAAGCTCCTGCTGCGCGTGTCCGGAGCGTTCCGCTCCGAAAAGGACATTCTCGACGTCAACTTTCTGTCGAACGGGCGCATGATCCGGCTGCGCGACATCGCGGAAGTCCGCCGTGCATTTTCCGATCCGCCGCAGCCGATGTTCCGCGTCAACGGCAAGCCGGCCATCGGCCTCGCCATCGCCATGCGCGACGGCGGCGACATTCTCGCGCTCGGCCGCAACATCACCAAAGCGATCAACGAAAGCATCGCCAATCTGCCGATCGGCATCGACGCGACGCTGGTGTCCGATCAGCCGGTCGTCGTCAATACCGCGATTCACGAGTTCATGACGTCGCTCTGGCAGGCCATCGCCATCATCATGGCGGTCAGCGTCGTCAGTCTCGGCTTCCGGCCCGGCGCTGTCGTCGCGCTTTCGATCCCGCTGACGATGGCCATCATTTTTCCGATCATGGAATTCCTCGGGATCGACCTGCAGCGGATTTCGCTCGGCGCCCTCATCATCGCGCTCGGCCTTCTCGTCGATGACGCGATGACCACGGTCGATGTCATGACGTCGCGCCTTGCGCACGGCGACAACAAGGAAGAGGCCGCAACCTTCGCCTACAAGACGCTGGCGTTTCCGATGCTGACGGGTTCCTTCGTCACCGCGGCCGGTTTCGTGCCGATCGGGTTCGCGCGGAGCGCCGCCGGTGAATACACTTTCTCGATCTTCGCCGTCGTGACGATCGCACTGATCGTCTCGTGGTTCGTCGCGGTGCTGTTCGCGCCTCTGCTTGGCGTGGTGCTTCTCAAAAAGCCACCAGCCGGAACCACCGAGCAGCAAGGCGCGGTGGTTCGCATCTTCCGCCGTATCCTCATCGGCGCGATGCGGTGGCGCTGGTTCACCATCGCCGTGACGCTCGCGTGTTTCGTCGCGTCTCTTCTGGCGATGCCGCTGGTGCCGCGCCAATTCTTCCCGGCATCCGATCGCCCGGAACTCGTGGTCGATCTCACGCTGCCGCAAAACGCCTCGATCTTCGCCAGCGCCGACGTGGCGAACAAGCTCGACGCCATGCTCACCGGCGATCCCGATGTCGCCAGTTGGAGCACCTATATCGGGCGCGGCGCCATCCGCTTCTATTTGCCGCTCAACGTGCAATTGGCCAACGACTTTTTCTCGCAGGCCGTCGTGGTCGCCAAGGACGTGGCGGCGCGCGCCCGGCTTCAGGCCAAGCTGGAGAAAAATCTGGCGGAGCAATTGCCGAGCGTCGTTTCCCGTATATCGCCGCTCGAGCTCGGACCTCCGGTCGGCTGGCCGGTGCAGTACCGGGTGAGCGGACCCGACATCGCAGAAGTGCGTGCGATCGCCTTGCGCCTTGCCCAGGCGCTCGGCGCCGATTCGAATGTCAAACAGGTCAATTTCGACTGGATCGAGCCGTCGCGGCAGGTGCGCATCAAAATCGATCAGGAGAAGGCCCGGCTATTGGGCCTGAGCTCGCAGGCGCTTGCCGGCGTTCTCAATACGGTGATGACCGGAACGCCGATTACGCAGGTTCGCGACGGCATCTATCTCGTCAACGTCGTGGTACGGGCGAATGACGAACAACGCGTCTCCCTGTCGACGTTGCAGTCCCTGCAACTGCCGCTGCCGAACGGCCGCACCGCGCCGCTGAGCCAGATCGCGACCTTCGAATTCGATCAGGAATTTCCCCTGATATGGCGGCGGGGCGGCTCGCCGACCTTGACGGTGCAGGCCGACGTGCAACGCGGCGCGACACCGGAAGCGGCGGTTCGATCGCTCGAGCCCGTCGTTCTGAAACTGAACGAAAGCCTGCCCAAGGGTTATCACGTCGTCGTCGGCGGTACGGTCGAGGAAAGCGCCCAATCGCAGGCGTCGGTCTTCGCCAAGGTTCCGCTGATGCTGTTCCTGATGGTCCTGTTCCTGATGGCCCAGTTGCACAGCTTCAGCCGCCTCGCTCTGGTCGTCAGCGTCGTCCCGATGGGTCTGATCGGGATCGTCGCGGCCCTGATCATCTCCGGGCGGCCTCTCGGCTTTGTCGCCATACTCGGCATTCTGGCGCTCATGGGCATGATCGCCCGCAACGCGGTGATCCTGATCGAGCAGATCGAAACCGAGCGCGCGCAAGGAAGCGACGTATGGAACGCCGTCGTCAACGGCACCGTTTCTCGTTTCCGCCCCATCATGCTGACGGCGATTTCCACGGTTCTCGGATTCATTCCGATCGCGCCGACTGTGTTCTGGGGGCCGATGGCTTTTGCGATCATGGGCGGCCTGTTCGTGGCGACGCTCCTGACGCTTATCGTCCTCCCCGCGCTCTATGTGGCGTCGTTCCGTGTCAAGGAACCACCGCACGAGGCGTTCTCGCCCGAAGGCGCACTCGCACAAGTTTAAGGTGGAAGCGCAGTGCCGGTGGAGCCGACATGATGATAGTCTCCCGCGTCGGCCGCTTTCGCTCCGGCACGGCATCGAGATTTCGCGGGGGACGTGCGCGATGACAGGCTCTGTCGATCCGGCTCGCGGTGTGGTGCTGCGCAGCGTGCTTGGGCGGGCCGTGTTCTTCTTCGTGTTTTGGCTGGTTCTTTCCGGCACCAAACCTGCCGATGTCGTGGTCGGTGCGCTGTCGGCCGCCGCAGCCACTTGGGTAAGTCTGCGCCTGTTGCCGGCGGGACAGTGGCGGCTCGATGCGGTTGCGCTGGCAAAGCTCGTGCTGCGCTTTCCGGGTCAATCCATCGTCGCGGGAATTGACGTCGCGTGGCGCGCGTTCGATCCGCGGCTGCCGTTGCAGCCGGGCTTTTTGGTCTATCGATCCCGCCTGGCCTCAGGTCCGACCAGGGACGCGTTCCTGACGCTGGCGAGCATGATGCCCGGAACGCTGCCGTGCGGCCACGATGCCAGCGGCGGCGTTGTGATCCATTGTCTCGATGTGCGCCAGCCCGTGCTCGATCAACTGGCCGCGGACGAGGCGTTGTTGGCGCAAGCGCTTGGGAGCTCCGCGCGGCAATGAATGAATTTCTGGTCGGCGCCGCCGTTTTCGTGCTGGTGATGGTTGCGGTGGGACTGCTTCGCATTTTCCGCGGTCCCGCCGAAGCCGACCGCACCATGGCGGCGCAACTGCTCGGCAGCGGCGGCGTCGCCGCGCTGCTGCTTCTTGCAGTGGCGACGCGAACACCGGCGATCGTCGATGTGGCGTTGATGCTCGCGCTCCTCGCCGCGTTCGCCGCGGTGGCCTTCGTCACCAATGCGGCCGGCCTTGAAAGCAAAACGCCGGAAGCGCGGGACCGCGGATGAGCCTCGCCCTCAATATCTTCACGGTGGTTGCGGTTTGCGGCGGCGCCGTGTTTTTTCTGGCAGGCACGGTAGGACTGCTGCGCTTTCCCGACACCCTGACGCGGCTCCACGCGTTGACGAAGGCTGACAATCTCGGGCTTGGACTTGTCGTGCTCGGTCTGTTGCCGCTCGTCGAATGGCCGCTCGGCGGCTTGAAGCTCATCGGCGTCTGGCTGTTCGTTCAACTCTCCGGCGCGATCGTCGCGCAACTTGTCGCCCGCCTGGTGCGGCAAGCGGGGCCGCGCGCAACAGGGCCGCACACATGAGCGTGACGGCCATTTTCGACGTTGTGCTCGTGGCGCTGCTGCTGGCGATAGCGGTCTGGACCATCGCCGCGCGGACCGCATTCACCGCCGTCATCATATTCGTGGCCTACGGGTTGCTGCTGGCGCTCGCCTGGGTGCGGCTCGCCGCCATCGACGTGGCGCTTACCGAAGCCGCGATCGGCAGCGGCATGACCGGCATGTTGTTGATCGGCGCGGCCAGCCGCGTTCGCGATACCGGAGGCTCCGCTCGCCAGAACGGCATGGCGTTCAACGTCGCGGCTGCAATTCTCTGCGCACTGATATCGGCGGCGCTTGCCGCCCTTATTCTCGTTCCGCCCAGCACCATCGCCACGCTGGCGCCGGCGGCAATGGCGCACTTGCACGAAAGCGGGCTCGGCAATCCGGTGGCGGGCGTCCTGTTCGTCTACCGGGCTTTCGACACGTTGCTGGAGAAGGTGGTTTTGCTGCTTGCGCTGGTCGGCGTCTGGTCGCTGGCGCCGGACCGGTTCTGGGGCGGCGTGCCGGGCCTGCGCGTCTATCGCGGACCCGGCGGCATTCTAACTTTTCTTGCGCAACTCCTGCCGCCGGTCGGAATCATTTTCGGCATCTACATGTGCTGGACCGGAGCCGATCATCCGGGCGGCGCGTTTCAGGGCGGCACCGTTTTGGCCGCGATGTGGATCCTGGTCATGATCGCGGGCTTGCAGCAGGTGCCCGCGATCAGCCGCCCCTCGTTGCGTTTGCTGGTCGTGGTCGGGCCGGCGATCTTCCTCGCCATCGGCCTCTCGGGCTTTACGCTCGCGGACGCTTTTCTCGCCTATCCGGCAGGCTACGCCAAACCGCTGATCGTCGTCGTCGAGGCCACGCTGACGCTGTCGATCGCCGTGACGCTCGGCCTGCTGGCGGCGGGGCCGCCGGAACGGATGCGCTGACATGTACGTCATCACATTTTTCGGACTTTGCGGCGCGGCTTTGGTCGGGCTCGGACTGTTCGGCCTCGTCACCAATCCGCAGCCGCTGCGGAAGATTCTCGCTTTCAATCTCCTCGGCTCCGGCACGTTCCTGATATTCGGCGTCGTCGCCCGCCGGGGAGCCGCTGCCGGGCTCGGCGGCGATCCGGTGCCCCAGGCGCTGGTCATCACCGGCATCGTCGTCGCGTTTTCGGCCACCGCGATGGCGGTCATGTTGCTGCTGCGGCTGTTCCAGGAAACCGGCCAGGCGACGCTCAGCGCCGACGATGCCGAACGCGCGGAAACTGCGAGAGACGGTTCCTGATGCCCGGCGGAACGGTCTTGACCGATGCGACGAGTGTCGGCGGGTTTCTGCTGGTGCTCGCCATCATCGTGCCGGTGATCGGCATTCTTCTTTCCTTCGTGTTCGGCGGACGATATGCCGGCCGAATTGTTCTGATCATCCTGCCGGCGGGCCTCGGCATCGCGGCCGCGGTCTGCGCGCTGGTTTGGCGCAGCGGCCAGTCGCTGGTTTATCTGGTCGGCGGCTGGCAGCCTCCCCTCGGCATAGCGCTGCGCGCCGACGGCGTCTCGGCGGCGATGATGGTGATCGTTGCCGTCGTGATCTGCGCCACCGCGCTGTTCGCCCGCGGGGAATTCAGTCAACCGCGCGGACAGCCGGAAGCGCGGGCGCCGCTGGTATTCTGGATCCTGCTGCTCGCGATCTGGGGCGCGCTGAACACGCTCGTCCTCGGCGACGATCTCTTCAATCTCTACGTCGCGCTGGAGCTGGTCACGTTCGCGGCGGTTCCGCTCGTCTGCCTGAAGGGAGAGCAAGCAACCATACAGGCGGCATTGCGCTATCTGCTCTTCGCGCTGTTCGGCTCCGTGCTTTATCTGCTCGGAACGGTGCTGATCTATGGCGCCTACGGCACGCTCGATATCGCCCTGCTCTCGAGCCGGACACAGCCCGAGCCGATCGTCTGGATCGCCGCCGCGCTGATGACGATGGGGCTGCTGGCGAAGACGGCGCTGTTCCCGCTCCATCTGTGGCTGCCGCCGGCCCACGCCGGCGCTCCGGCTCCCGGCAGCGCCGTGCTTTCGGCGCTCGTCGTCAAGGGCTCGTTCTTTCTGATCGTCAGGCTGTGGTTCGACGTGATGCCCGGCCTGATCGACCTCGCCGCCGCCCAGATGCTCGCGACGCTCGGCTCCGGCGCGATCATCTTCGGCAGCGTGCTGGCCTTGCGCCAGAAGCGCCTCAAGCTTTTGATCGCCTATTCGACCATCGCGCAGATCGGCTATCTGTTCTTCATATTTCCGCTCGCCGGTTCGGCGGCGCACGATCCCTGGGCCGGCCTCGCCTGGACCGGCGGCTGGCTCCAGCTTTTCTCCCACGCGTTCGCGAAAGCAGCCATGTTCATGGCGGCGGGTCTGATCGTCGAAGCGTTGGGCCACGACCGGATCGACGAGTTTGACGGCATCGGCCGCGTGCTGCCGCTGACCATGTTCACTTTCGGCATCGCCGGCCTGTCGCTGATGGGCGTGCCGCCGAGCGGCGGGTTCGTCGCAAAGCTACTGCTGCTGCGCGCCTCGGTCATGGAAGGGCAGTGGTGGTGGGCGGCGGTGATGCTCATCGGCGGACTGCTGGCCGGCGGCTATGTCTTCATGGTGCTCGGCAAGGCATTCGCAAACCCGAGCGCGTCCTTAAAGTCGTACGCGCCGGTGTCGCGCGGCCGCGAGGGCGTGGCGCTGGCACTGGCGCTGTGCGCGGTGCTGCTGGGTCTCGTGCCGCTGCAATCCGCAACATTGCTGCAGATCGGCCGCCCTCAAGCACACGCGGTGGCTTCGCGATGAATTCCCTGCCCTCGCCCCATTCGTTGCTTTCGATGCAGGCCGAGTCGGACCGTTCTCGAGTTTGCCGGGACGCCGACCGTGATGCACCCGGGAATCCTGATCGCGGCAACGCTGGCGCTGCCGCTCGCGATGCTGGCGGCGTGCGTGTCGCCGCGACTGCGCGGCCGCATGTTGCCGCTCCTGGCGTTTGCGCCGCTGCCGGCGGTCGCGGCCGCGCTGCAGGCGTTCGACGATACGACTCTCGTTCTGCCTCCAGCGTTGCTCGGTCTGACGTTCGAGGTCGATCGCTCCGGCGGGATGCTGCTTGGAGCTTCCGCGCTGCTGTGGGTGGCGGCCGGCGCCTATGCCGCCACCTTGCTGCGGGACAAACCGGATAGCGGACGCTTCGTGGTCTGGTGGCTGATGACGTTGACCGGCAGCCTCGGCGTCTTCATCGCCGCCGACCTGGTGGGCTTTTATTTGTTCTTCACCGTGGTCAGCCTCGCGGCTTACGGACTTGTCGTCTTCGACGAGACGTCCACGGCGCAGGCACGCGGGCGCGGTATACGTTTCTTTGGCCCTGCTCGGCGAAGCATTTCTGCTGATGGGCTTCGTGCTGCTCGCGCCGCCAATCCGAACGGCAGCCTGCTCATTCGCGACGCTGCCGTTGCGCTGGCGACATCGCCCTGGCGCAACGCGACGCTGATATTTCTCGCCCTCGGATTTGCGCTCAAAATCGGCACGGTGCCATTGCACGTCTGGATGCCGCTGGCCTATACGGCGGCGCCCATTCCGGCCGCGGCCGTGCTCAGCGGCGCAGCAGTAAAGGCCGGCGTGATTTTTGTCCGCTTCATCCCGTTCCAGCAATCGCTGCCGGGCTGGGGCATGGCGCTCGTCGCCGCCGGTCTTTTCTCGGCGTTCTACGGCGTGCTGATCGGCATCACGCAATCGAATCCAAAAACCGTGCTGGCGTATTCGAGCGTCAGTCAGATGGGATTGCTCGCCGCCGTCGTCGGCGTGGGGCTTGGCAGTGGCGATGCGACCGTCGGTCCGATGGTCATCTTCTATGCAGTTCATCACACCCTGGCCAAAGGCGGCTTGTTCCTTGCCATCGGCGCGGGAGCGCAAACGAAGGGGCGCGGGCTTTGGCTGGTGCTGCTGCCGGCCGCTGTGCTCGCGCTCGGACTAGGCGGACTGCCGCTGACCGGAGGCGCACTGGCCAAGCTGGCCGCAAAGACGGCGCTGGGAGACGGAATCGTCGGCACGCTCGCCACGCTGTCGGCGATCGGGAGTACGGTTCTGATGCTGCATTTTCTTTTTCGCCTCGTCGCCAGCTCCGAACGGGATGAGCCGGCGGCGCTATCGGTGGGTCTCGTTTGGCCCTGGCTCGCGATCGCGTTCTGTGCCGTCGCCTTACCGTGGGCGCTCTATCCCCGCGTCGCCGGTGCGTCGCTGTCGGAAGCGTTTGCGCCCAAGGAATTATGGTCCGCACTCTGGCCGGTCTTGATCGGCGGGCTGCTCGCGGTGGGATTGCGGCGCTGGGGGCATCTGCTTCCACGCATCCCGGCGGGTGACATACTGGCATGGAGCGGCGGAGCGATGCGCGCGGTCGGTGGCGCGGGCATGGCGATCGAAAGCATCGACAGGCCGTTGCGACAATGGTCGGTCGCCGGCTTGCTGTTCATGGCGCTGACGATTGTTTTGGCACTCGCGATGCTCGGCGGTTCCCTCGCCTGGCGGTAGTGAAACACGCCGTCATCTTGGCCACCCATGGAACAATCCCGCGGCGTACCGGCGCGTTAGTGACAAAAGCGGCGCTTAGTGGTTAGGGTTCTCTCGTTTCGAACGAATGCGTTCATGCGTCGGCAATTTCGCCGGGTCGTAAAGCACCGGGAGGACTTCAATGTTCTTTTTGCAGGAAGGCTTCACCTTCAGAAATTTCGTGGTCGATAGCCTCACGATATTCATCTTCATCGTCTGGTTCTGGCTGCTCATAACGGTTGCGAGCGACCTTTTCCGGCGTCACGACATCTCCGGCTGGGCAAAGGCTATTTGGGTGATCGTTTTGATCGTCGCTCCCTATATCGGCGTGTTCGCGTACCTGATCTTTCAAGGCGGCGGCATGACGGAACGCAATGCCCAGCAAGCCCAGGAGGCGCGCGAGGAACTCCGCCGCGTGGTCGGCTTTAGCGCTGCGGATGAAATCGAGAAGCTCGATCGGCTGAAAAAGGCCGGCTCGATCACCGACGCCGAGTTCGGGCGTCTGCGCGCCAAGCTGGTATCTTGAAGCGCCGAATTCGGCGCTTTGCACTTACGGTCAGGTCAAAAGGCGCGGGAGATAATTCGGGTCTCCCGCGCGAGTCCTGGCCGTCGATATCGTCTACGGCATCCCAAACGGCATCGACCGGATGACAAAGCTGTCGGTCGGCGCCAAGGGGCCCAAGCTTGCGCCATTGTTCGATGGCTCGGAACAATTGATCAGCATCACGTCCATCCCGTACTATTCGCGGTCGATCTATCTTCCAATCCCCTAGCAACCAGCACCGGGGCCGGTGCGACCAATTAGGATGTCGGCCCGGCGACGCCGCGGGCTAGTATCAGCGTTTCATGCCGTTGGCGTCCACCATCAAAGAGCTATGAAATATGCCAAACAAGCCAACTCAGCCCGGCACCCCTCTGGCGGGCCGCGCCATCATAACAATCATCGGTTCGGATCGCGTCGGGATCATCGCCGGGATTGCAAACGTGCTCGCTGGCGCCAACGTCAACATCCTCGACATCAGCCAATCGGTGATCCGCGAATTCTTCACGATGATCATGATGGTGGACCTCGTCGGCTCGGCCATCTCCTTTCGCGAGTTGAGCGAACTGCTGGCGAGAAAGGGAGACGAGCTGTCGGTTCGGGTCGAGATCCAGCGCGAGGAAATTTTCAAGACGATGCATCGCGTCTAGCCGCGCCGACCGTGCGGCTCGCCTGCCGAAGCGCACGCCGCAGACCCGCGCACGATGCCTGAAAGGACAGTGGAGAAAGATGCGAAACCTCAATTTCTCCGGCGAGGAGATACTCGAAACCATCGACATGGTGCGGACCGAGCAGCTCGACATCCGCACCATCACGCTTGGCATCAGCCTGCTCGATTGCGTCAGCGACAATTGCGACGTGCTGTGCCGCAACGTTTACGAAAAGGTCGAGAGGGTCGCCCGCAACCTGCGCCATATCAGCGCCGAGATATCGCAGGAATTCGGGCTTCCGATCATCAACAACCGCATCGCCGTGACGCCGGTATCGCTGATCGCCGGCCGTTCGGGACCGCGTGAGTTCCTGCAGATAGCCGATACCCTCGATCGCGTGGCCCACGCCGTGAACGTCGATTTCATCGGCGGCTTCTCCGCGCACGTCGAGAAGGGCATGACGCACGCTGACGCCCATCTCATCGACGCGATTCCCGAAGCGCTGGCGGCGACAAAACGCCTGTGCGCCTCGGTCAATGTCGGCTCGACGCGCGCCGGGCTGAACATGGACGCGATTGCCGCCATCGGGCGGACCGTCAAGCGAGCCGCCGAACTGACCGCGGACGCAAATTCGATCGGCTGCGCCAAATTCGTCGTGTTCTGCAATGCCGTCGAGGACAATCCGTTCATGGCCGGGGCTTTTCATGGCGCCAGCGAGCCGGAGTGCACGGTGAATGTCGGAGTCAGCGGTCCCGGCGTCGTGCTCAAGGCGATCCAGGCGGCCGGCGACGTCGATTTCGGCACATTGGCTTCGATCATCCGCAGGATCGCGTTCAAGATCACGCGCGCCGGCGAACTGGTCGGTCGAACGGCCGCGGCGCGATTGAACCTGCCCTTCGGCATCGTCGATCTGTCGCTGGCGCCGACGCCGGCCGAAGGCGACAGCGTCGCGCGGATACTGGAGGCGATCGGGATCGACAGCGTCGGCACCCACGGCTCGACCGCGGCGCTCGCGCTCCTCAACGACGCCGTGAAGAAGGGCGGCGCCATGGCGTCGAGCTATGTCGGCGGACTTTCGGGCGCGTTCATCCCGCTGTCGGAAGACGCCGGCATGATCGAAGCGGCGGAGCGCGGATCGATCACGATCGACAAGCTCGAAGCGATGACCGCGGTATGTTCGGTCGGCCTGGACATGATCGCCATTCCGGGCGAAACGCCGGCGGAAACCATCGCCGCCATCATCGCCGACGAAGCCGCGATCGGCATGATCAACAGGAAAACGACGGCGGTCAGGCTGATTCCGGCGGTCGGCAAGCGCGTCGGCGATTGGGTCGATTTCGGCGGCCTGCTCGGCCGCGCGCCCGTGCTTCAGGTCAACTCGTATTCGTCCCAGCGCCTGATTTCCCGCGGCGGCCGGATACCGTCGCCGCTGCAGGCATTGATCAATTGACCGTCTGGTGAACGACGGAAGGTAGTCCGCGCCTCAGCTTGCCAGCCGCCGCGACCGTGGCCGCAGCGCGGCGAGTTCGCCTTCGAGGCGGGCCGCGGCTTCCTTGGTCCGCATCAGGTCGCCGGTGGCTTTGAGCAGCTCGGTCATGAGGCGCTCGGAACGCTCGCGCTCGCGCTCGAAATCCGCCCGATGACTGCCGGCGGCAAGGTGCAGCTGGGTGATCTCGTCCTCCAGCTCGGTGATTTTCGCCTTGAGGGCGGGATCGGAATGGTCGGAATAGGCTAGCGTCTCAACGCTCATGGGCGGCCTCGGGCATTGGCAACGCGACCGGTCGGTACCCGGTGCGCAGTCGCAAGCGTGGCGCGCTCCGGTTAACGAATGGTTAGCAGAGTAGCGAAAGATGTCGCGACATTCCGCGCACCGGCGGCTAGGCGGCGGCGCCCCGGCTGCGCACCAGCGTCGCGCCGACCAACGCGACGACGACCAGCGCGATGCCGGCGACCTGAATGGCCGATAGCGGCTCGCCCAGCACGACCACGCCGAGGCCGGCGCTGATCACCGGCTCGGTATAGGACAACAGCGAAGCGCGCACCGGGCCGACCATCGACATGGCGATGTAAAAGGCAATCATCGCAAATCCGTAGGAGACAGCCGCGCCGACAAAGCCGATCCAGCCGAGTGTCGTGACCGGGAACACGAACTGGCCCCGCACCGCGCAAAGCGCCAAGAGCAGGATCGCGGCGAACCCGGCCATGTAAAGCGTCAGCGGCCGTGCATCGCCGGACCGGAATACGCGGCTGGAAATCGTGATGACCAGAGCAAGCCCCAGCGCGCCGCCGAAGGCCAGGAGCAAGCCCTCGAAATTCAGATCGTGGCCGCGCGGGTCGAGCGCCAGCGCGAGGCCGCCAAAGGCTATGAGGATCGCCACGGCGCTCTGCCAGCTGAACTTCTCCCATCCGCAAACGACAAGAATAACGGCGGCCAAAAGCGGAAACAGATAGAAGACCAGAACCGCCACCGCGAGCGGTATTTCATGCAGCGAACTGAGCCAGGACAAGGTATAGAGCGCGGTGATGACGCCGAGCGCGAGCGCAATCCAGCCGTCGCGCGCCGATAGCAGAAGAGAGGTGCGGCTCGCGCGCAACCAAATGATCAGCGCAATCGTCGGCACGACGAAACGGAAAGCCGCCACGGTGAGCGGGTTGCTGCCGCCGTGATAGGCGAGGCTCGCCGACGTGCTTGAGCAGGCGTACCCGATGGCGGCCGCCACTGCGAGAGTGACGCCGACCCAGCGCCTTGACTGAGGAGCGAACAGCTTAAATCTCTTCCAACTAGACTATCCCGGGACCGCAGACCCCGCCGGTCAGGCGAAGGCAGGTTCTGGCGGCTGGACGCATTCTGGCAAATCCGCGCCGCCGCGGACACCCAAAATACTTGTGTTCCGGGTTTTCCACTGATTCATTGATGAGAGGTGATTCGCGGCTGACGGCTGGCAACCACGATGCTCGACGGTAACAGCTACTACACGGCATTCCCGGACGAAAGTTCGGAAATGAAAGTGCGGTTGCAAAGTCTTCTCGAGAAAATGGCGAAACTGGAAGCGATGCTTCGCCGCAACATCGAAGAACTCAGCACCGAGCCCTCGAACGGGATTTCCGATTTTCCAACGGGCGGCTCGCTCGCGTCCTGATCCGCTCCGAAACCGACGAACGCCCGCTACGAGGCGGCGGGAAGCGCAATCGTCGTCCCGGCGCACTCGACGCTGTCGTAGACCGTGACGTGAAGCAGCGGATAGCCTTTTTTGATCGCAAGCCCCGCCGTGTGCGCGGTTTCAGCTGTTAGATATGAGCCTTTGGTCTGGCGATCGACCTGGAGCAAATAACGTCCCACTTCCGGCCGCTTGCGCTGCGAAATCCGCACATCGGGCTCGGCTTCGGTCGTCTTCTCAGGGCTTTTGACCTTGTCGGGCAACTTGATCTGATCAGGCATTTTGATCTGGCGTGGGGCCATTCGAATCTCCTTGTTGGGGGGAAGTCATGCATCTAGTCGCTGCCGGGGCAGAAGGCTAGAGCATCCGATCAAATAACTCTGCCATGTTCACCCGCCGCAACGCGGTGGGCGCGAACCGTTCCGGCAATGCATTTCAACACTGCACGCGAATTGCAGAATTTCGGTACTGGCACTGACCGCGCGTCCAGCGCGCATGGTGGTTATTGCGTTGATGATGTCTGTCGAGAATGTGTTTGGGAAGGTTTCTCGGGGAGGATGTCCCGCAGCGATTGAGGTGGCTGATTATCTAGCTGCCGGATTGGCGGCCGGCGCCGCGGCCTGGGCGCCGTAGGCCGGCTGTCCGGGTTGTCCCGTCGGCGGCGGATAAGCCTGCTGGCCCGGCGGCGGTGCATAAGGCTGGCCCGCGGGAACGTAGGTGCCTGGCGGATGCGGCATGGCGGTTGCCTGCTGCCCCTCCGGCGCACTTTGGAACAGTGACTGTTTGGGAGGCGGCGGCGCGCCGTCCGCCGTTTCCGGCGGGTCGCGGAACATCTCAAGGAAGCTGACGTACGATGATCGCAGCGAAGCGGCCGTGCCCGGCTGATCCGGCGGCGGAGGCGGAGCGGCGGCAACCGCGGCGCCCGGCGGCGGAGCGTAGGCCTGCTGACCCTGCGGTGCGTAACTTTGCTGCCCTGGTGGTGCATACGCCGGCTGACCCGGAGGCACATTACCCGGCTGACCCGGCGGCGGGTAACCCGGTTGGGCAGCGGCGACCGCAGGCTCGGCCGGAGGCGGCGGCACCGCGACGGCAGCCTGGTTGCTGGATGGGAAGAAGGACGTAAACGAGGATGAGCAGGCTGCCAGAGTTTGCGCCGCAGCCAGCACCGCGACGATCAGACCCGCGCGCGCCACCAGCGAACGTTCGCCGCCGCGCGCCGCGTGATTGGTCAGGCCCTGCATCCCCATAAAAAGAACTATATCAAGTCTATCGTGTCGATCTCAAGGCCTAGTCCAACCGCGCAAGTGTTTGAGCGAACCATCGTAGCCGCTTGAAATGTTACACGAAAATGACGGCCGGCGGTTCGAGAACGGGATGAATGGACAGTGGCCCAGCGCGTTTTTACAGCTCACAGGATGTCTGTGTTGCAATCGGACGATTGGGGTGGGGCCGACCGCCGGCCAAACATCTTTTGCACCATGATGCTGGCGACCCCACGAAGACCCAACACGCGCATCAGGTGGATTGGAGACGTGTAGGTTCTAAATGGGATCGTGCCTGACAGCAGGCCCAACAGTGTATCGATCTCGCGCCGGTTCCCCTGCAGGCACTGATATAGCACTTCCAGTTCGCAGCTGCGCTGACCCATCTCCGCTTGTTGTACGGTCAACCGATACATCGGCAGCGTCTGCCGGTTTCGCTCTTTCTCGTAAGCGTGCAACGCGCGCTGCAAGTCCTGACGACCGCCGAGTCCGTGCTCGATCGCATCGGCCAACAGCTCGGCGTCGCGAAACGCATGACCGATACCTTGGCCCGAGACCGGATCCATCACGAGACCCGCATCGCCCACGAGCGCCCAGCCGGGACCGAAGGGCTTGCGGACGTGGTTCGGCAAATTCGCGGTGCCCAGCGGACGGCCAACCTGCCGGGCGGCACGGACCCTCTCGCCTACGTCACCGGCGCGATCGAGCGCTGCGAGGATCCCACCTGTGATGTCCCTCCGGAATTTGCCGTATTTCGCGATCGGTAGCCCGACATAGGTGACCGTGAGCCCGTCGTTGGTTGGCCACACACCTACCGAGCTGCCAGGCCGCTCGTAGAGCTCCCCGTGGTGCGGCGTAAGCCCTTCCCAATAGGCGTAGTACGCGGCAGATACCGCGGGTGTTTCGAAATAGGCTGGAGCCCCAACCATCTTGGCGACCAAGGAGCTCTTGCCGTCCGCCCCAACTATCAACCGGGCCGCCTCACTGATCGCACTTCTGCTTCCCGTGCGCCCACGTACGCCAGTGACGTATCCGTCCCGCCACGAGAGCCCTTCCACGATGACATCCTCGCGCAGATCGACGCCGCTGGCACGCGCCGCATCGACGAGAATCTTGTCGAGTACTGTCCGGCGGGGGCCGTAAAGCGCGTCGACGCCATCACTCGCTGGAAAGCGGCCTTTCAGGACGACACTTCCCGTGTCGAACATGACGTCCCGCGTCGGCGGTGTATTTGCGGCGATCACGGCGTCGAGGAGACCCCAGCGTTTCAGTTTTGCTACGCCGGGCACTTGGATCTGATGCGTCGAAAGTGTGTCGCTGGGGAACGTTGCCCCATCGAGGCAAAGAACCTTCAAGCCACGTCTCGCCAGGAGCATGGCCGTCGGCGCGCCGGCGACGCGAGCGCCTACGACGATCACGTCATACATGAGAGCAGCCTTCGCGCCCGGACTATCCGGGAAACTCTCAGGATTCGCATGACGCCGGACTACCCAAGTCCCGTCACGCAATCACCGCCTTGATTTTGGCCGTTTCCGCGTCAAATAGGAATGGCAGAAAAGTAAGCCAGCGGCCCCTTGTCTCGTGCGCCGCGCCATAAAGAATAGCGTAGGGAAAAGCGCTGCCCCAAACTTTCGGTGGCTGGTAAAGGGATTGATTGTATATCAATCGGCGCTCAAACTTACCTTTTCGGCGGCGGGATGCTGCAGGAAATGACGGCGGGCAGTCTTCTGGTTCGAGACTTTGAATGACTGGCACTCTGGTACAATGATTTTCCGGACCAGCACGCAGCAGGTTGAGCAATCATGAGCGTGATAACGAACAGCGAGTTACCCGCCGCCGGTCCGTCGGCCGCTCGCGAGCCCCGCATCAGTCTACGGCAATCGCTCCGCGCCATGCGCGAAAACGCCGCGACCGCCTATCCGCCGGAGAGCTTCGACGCCGATATCATTGAACAGCGGGTTCTGTGGCGCCGCATGTTCGTCCTCAACGATCCCGACGCGATCCGGCGCGTGGTGCTGGATAACGCCGCGAACTACACCAAGACCGAAATCGGCCGCCGCATCCTCGAGCCGGGCCTCGGCCGCGGGCTGCTGACCAGCGAAGGCGAGACCTGGCGTCACCACCGGCGCATCATGGCGCCCGCGTTCGATCCGCGCAGCATCGCAGGCTACGCGCCAATCACGACCGACGTCACCCGGGCCTTGCTGGAAGAATGGGAAAAGCTGCCGGAGGGTGGCGACATCGATGTTGCAGTGGCGATGATGCACACGACCCTGCACATCATCTCACGCACCATGTTCTCTTCCGACTCCGACGGTATCGTCGATATCGTCGAGGCTGGCGTCAACACCTATCAAACGATGGCGCAGCCGAGCATTCTGGATTTCCTTCACATTCCACGGTGGCTCACCCATCTGCTCGTACCCCGCCACACCAAGGGAATCTTCGACGAGTTTGACAAGAAAGTCGATCAACTCCTGATGCAGCGCGGGCGGACGCCCGAGGCCGAGCCGAAAGATCTGCTGGCCCGCTTGATCGCCGCGCGCGACGAGACCGGCGGTATGACGCCAAAGGAGGTTCGCGATCAGGTGGTGACGATTTTCATGGCCGGACACGAGACGACGTCGCAGGCGCTGTCGTGGACCTGGTACCTGCTGTCGCAACACCCTGCCGTCGAGGCGAGGCTGCACGACGAACTCGCCGCGGTGCTGCACGGACGCACGCCCCGTTACGAGGATCTCGCGAAGCTTCCCTACACACGCATGGTGATCGAGGAATCGATGCGGCTCTATCCGCCGGCGCACACTTTCGGGCGCTCGCCGATCGTCGCCGACGAGATTCTCGGCCGTCGCATCCCGGCCGGCGCCGATGTGCTGATCGTGCCGTGGCTGCTGCACCGCAAGCCGTCGCTGTGGGAGAATCCGGATCGTTTCGATCCCGAGCGATTCACGCCCGAACGCGTGGCGGCGCGACCGCGCTTTGCCTATCTACCGTTCGGGGCGGGACCGCGTATCTGCATCGGCGCCGCGTTCGCCATGGCCGAGGCGATGCTCATTCTCGCCACCATCGCGCAACGCTATCGGCTGCACCTGAAGCCCGGCCATCCGGTCGAGCCGCAGGGCCTGATCACGCTGCGACCCCGCTACGGTTTGCGGATGATGCTGGAGCCGCGGCAAAACCTGAAAGCCGCCGCCTAGGCAGTTACTCAAGAAATCGAGAGGCCGCCCTCAGACACCCGCCGCCCACGCCGGGGCCGGATCGCCTCGGCGCATGATGCCGATATAGTAGAACCAATCGCGCGGCGTGCGTTGCGGCTTGGCGTCGACGACAAACACCACCTTCAGGTCCGACGCTTCGATCATCGGCCGGAACATCTCGGCCGTGGAGCCCCGATTGTTCTCCTGCAGGACAATCACGCCACCAGGCTTGAGAAAGCGGCCGACGGCAGCAAAGAAATCTCGATGAAGGTGCCAGTCGTCGTCCTGCCCACGCAAGTCGCCGAAGCGGTCGTCGAAATGCGGCGGATTGCTTACAACGAGATCCCACCGCTCGGTGTCCGGGATGTCGTTGAGGTTGTCGGAGCGATAGGCCGACACCCGCCCGGCAAGATTGTTATCGGCAATCGTGCGGCGGCACGCTTCGACCGCCTCGGGATTGACGTCGGCGAGGCAAAGCGTCTCGGCCAGTCCGTGTGCCAGCAGCGAAAAGCCGATGAAGCCCGGACCGGCGCACCACTCGAACACGCGCTGCTGGCGGGGCATCCGGCGCGATTCCAGAAACGGAATGATGTGCTGGCCGAACGATGTCCCGCCGCCGTCGAGGTGTTCCTTGAAATGCACCCGCACGCTACCGTAGCTCACCTGCTTCCAGCTATTGAGCTTGTTCAGCCACGGATCGAGGTGGCGCAGGCGCTGCCGTTTCCAGAGTTTGCGCACAGTGCCGCCCAGCGACGGCGCGCGTTCCGGCTAACTCATAGGTTCCCTCCGAACACCGGCGCAGCCTACCACACAGCATCGGCCCAAATTTGGACATCGCCGGATGTCAGCCGCGCGCTGCATCGGGACATGGCTGCTCGGTCACGGCGGTTCCAGAAGCTTATCTCACGACGCGCGGGAGAAGCGCTGGTCGTTATTCGTAATATAGGCGTCGAATACGGCACAGACGGTGCGGACGAACGGCCGCGCCCGTTCGGGGATGTCGATCGTGTAACCGGCGCGCTCGACCAGTCCGTCATTCGCAAGCGCATCGAGCGCGGACAGTTCGGCAGCGAAGCGATCCGCCGTGCTGCCGTGCGCCGCACAGTGCTCGGCGAGGTCCACATGCAGATCGCACATCAAACGCTCGATGATGCCGCGACGAAGCCGATCCTCCGCCGTCAAAGCATATCCGCGCGCCGTGGCAAGCCGCCCGGCCTCGATCACCGCGCGATAAGCAACCGCGTTTGTCGCGTTCTGGACGTAGCCGTCGGGCATCGTCCCGATCGCGGAGGCGCCGAAGCCCATGAGCGTCGGTGACTCGTCGCTGGTATAGCCCTGGAAATTGCGGCGCAGCCGGCCGTCGCGCTGCCGCTGTGCCAGCACGTCGCCGCGTCTTGCAAAATGATCGAGCCCGACCGGTTCGTAGCCGGCGGCGATCAGTACCGCAGCGGCGGCCTGGTTCTGCGCGAACCGCGCGTCGCTGTCGGGCAATGCCTGCTCGGGAATCAGCCGCTGATGACGTTTCATCCACGGCACGTGCGCATAACCGAACAGCACGATTCGATCTGCCTCGAGCGCCAGCGCGCGCCGCACCGTCGCCTCGACCGAGGCAACGCTCTGATACGGCAAGCCGTACATGAGATCGAGATTGATGCTGCCGATGCCGGCGGCACGCAGCCAGTCGGCGACGCGCGCGGTCCGTTCGAAACTCTGGACGCGGTTGACCGCCGTTTGCACGCGCGCATCGAAATCCTGCACGCCGAGGCTCGCCCGCGTGATCCCGGCCTCGGCCAGCACGTCGACATATTCGCGCGTCAGCGTGCGCGGATCGATTTCGATCGCAAGTTCGGCGGCTGGATCAAACGCGAAGCAGGCGCGCAGCGCAGTCATCACCTTGCGGAAATCGTCGGGCGACAGAATGGTCGGGGTGCCGCCGCCCCAATGCAGGTGCCTCGCCGGCCGGCTGCCCAGGATGCCGCCCACAAGCGCGATCTCGCGGGTGAGCAGTTCGACATAACCCTCCACCGGCGCATAGCGGCGGGCGACGGTCGTATGGCAACCGCAGTAGAGGCAAAGCTCGGCGCAAAAGGGAACGTGCACGTAGACCGAGACGGGCGTCGTCGCCGGAAGCGTTTCCAGCCAGCGCTGATATGTCCCGGCATCGACGTCGGGACCGAATTGCGCCGCGGTAGGATAGCTCGTGTAGCGCGGAATGCGCCGGTCCAGATGTTTCAGCAAACTCAAGCGCCATCCAGTTGCAAAAAGCTCGTTACAAAAAATAAGCGCGGGCTCGCGGGGCCGCCTTGACCTCGATCAAAACCCCACGATCCTCGCCCCTGTGGCTGCGGCGGGATTTTTGAGTTCAGGCGCTAGTAGACGTCGGCCTGGTAGCGGCCCGTCGGCTTTCAGTTCGGCGATGAACTTGACCGCCTCGGCCGGTGTGCAGCCGCCCTGCTGGGCGACGATCTCGGTGAGGACGCTGTTCGACATCCTTGGCCATGCGCAGCGCGTCGCCGCAGACATAGATATGCGCGCCGTCGTTGAGCCATGACCACAGGTCGCGGCCGACCTCGCGCATGCGATGCTGCACATAGGTCTTCTCGTTGCCGTCACGCGACCAGGCGAGCGTCAGCCGCGTCAGCAACCCGGCCGTCCGCATCGCCGTCAATTCGTCCTCATAGAAGAAATCGAAATCGCTGCGCTGATGACCGAAGAACAGCCAGTTGCGGCCCGGCGCCTTGATCGCACTGCGTTCGTGCAGGAAGGCGCGAAACGGCGCGATGCCGGTGCCCGGTCCGATCATGATGATCGGCTTCGCGGGATCCTCGGGCAGCGCAAAATGCTGCGCCTTCTGCACATAGACCCTGATCTTGTCGCCGGGCGCGATGCGACCGCCGAGAAACGTCGAGCAGACGCCGAGCCGCGTGCGCTTGTCGATCTCGTAGCGCACCGCGTCGACCGTCAGCGAGACGCGGCCGGGATTGGATTTGAGCGAGGACGAAATCGAATAGACCCGCGGCTGCAACGGATCGAGCGCCTCGATGAAGGCTTCCGGATCGGGCCTGATGCCGGGAAATTTGTGCAGCGCCGCGAGCACGTCGAGCGTCGCCGCGTCGCCATCCGGGTCCTCGCCGGCAGCAAGCCGCTTCGCCTTCTGCCGGCGTTCGCCGCCGGTCAGGTAGGAGATCAGCTCGAACAGCATGTCGGGCGCCGGCGACAGCGAGACACCATCCGTCAGCACTTCGCGGAACGTGCGATCGCCGATCGGAAAGTCCGCCGGCACATCGAGCGTCGCCAGCACCGCCGCAACCAAATAGGGATCATTGGCCGGAAATACGCCGAACGAGTCGCCGACGACATAATCCAGATCAGTGCCGGCAAGATCGATGTCGATGTGCCAGGTCTCTTTTTCCGATCCGGGCTTGTTCAGGCGGCGGCGCGAGAGGAACGTGGCGTAGACGGGATTGTCGCGGGAGCCGGCCCAGTGGCGCGGCCGGCAGAGACGGCGCGGCTTTTGCCTGCGCCGGTGCGGCCTCGGCCGCAATGGTGCCGCCGAGTTCCGCATGCAGTTGCTTGAGCATGCGGGACGTCTCTTTGCCTCCCGGCACGCAAAGGTTCAGCCGCTCTTCGGATTTTGCGAACAGCGCGTCCGCATAGTCCTGGCAGTTGTAGCCGCACTGGCCGCAATCCTGCTGCGCCATCGCCGCCATCAGTCGGCGCGGCAGCGGGCTTGCCTTCCGCAAGCGTCATGCGGTCGGCAAGCAGCATCGCGGGATCGTGCCAGGGCGCGTCGTCGGTGGCGGCGTCGTCAGCGGCGCCCTCGCCTGCCGGCGCCGACGAAACGGCGCCATCGAGCAAGCCGGCCAACAGCTTTGCGGCGTCGGCATCCGACACCGGCGTGACGTTTTCAGAAAGTCCGAACAGGCCGGCAAAAAGACCGTTCAGCCAGGCGCGCTGCTGCGACCGTGAACGGCGCGGACTCCGGGATCAGCGACGGAATCGGCGGCCGCGGCGTCGCGCTCATTCGCCCGCCTCACGATCGGCCATCGCCTTGAGCGCATCGATCTCGTGGCGCCGCGAGAAGGCGAGGAATGTTTCTTCCGGGGAAGCGCGGTGGGCGAGATAGGCCTTCAGAATGCGCTCGATCGTGCGCGGTGTTTGCTCCGCGACGACGTCGCGATAAAGCTCGCGGCCCAAAGCCGCGTTCGGCCCGAAGCCGCCGCCGACAAGGATGTGATAGCCCTCGACCGGATCGTCGTCTTCGTTGACCGAGACCTTGCAGGCAAGGAGGCCGATCTCCGACACGAAATGCTGCGCGCAGGAATGGTGGCAGCCGGTCAGGTGGATATTGACCGGCGTGTCGAGCGGCACGCGCGTCTCGCACCAGCGCGCGATCTCCTCGGCGTGGCGCTTGGTGTCGGAGGCGGCGAACTTGCAGCCGGTATTGCCGGTGCAGGCGACGAGGCCGGAGCGGATGGCGTTGGCGTCGATCGCCAGCCCGAGCGCTTCGATGCGCTGCGTCGCCGCCGCGATATTTTCCGTCGGCGACGCCGGAGATGAGGAGATTCTGCCAGACCGTGAGCCGCAGATCGCCGTCACCGAGTTCGGCGGCGATGGCGGCAAGGCCGCGCATTTGCGCAACCGACATGCGGCCGACCGGGACGACAACGCCGATCCAGTTCAGCCCGCTTTGCCGTTGCGCATGAACGCCGATATGCGCCGTGCGGTCGAACGCCGGACGCGGCGCCACCGCGCCGGCCACAGCGCGATCGAACTTGCGGCCGAGTTTTTCCTCGACCAGGCCGACGAATTTTTCGATGCCGACGCGCGTCGAGCACATATTTCAGTCGCGCCTTGGTGCGATCGGTGCGGTCGCCGCGTTCGACGAACACGCGCACCACCGCGTCCGCGACCATGCAGGCATCTTTCGGCCGCACCAGCACGCCGGTGTCGCGGGCGAAATCGCGGTGCCCGGTAATGCCGCCGAGGCACAGCTTGAACCAGACGCCGGGATCGAGGCCGAAACCGTCGTTCACCGACGACGGCCTGAAAGCCGATGTCGTTGGTGTCCTCCAGCACGGCAATCGTGCCGGCGCCGTCGAAGGCGACATTGAATTTGCGCGGCAGGCCGTAGAGCGAGCGGTCGTTGAGGATGTGGAAATGCCATTCGCGCGCATAGGGGCGCGTATCGATGAGTTCCTGGGGATCGATGCCGGCCGTCGGCGTGCCGGTGACGTTGCGGATATTGTCCGCGCCGGAGCCGCGCGAACACAGTCCCAGATCCTGGATCGCCTCGATCATGGCGACGGTGTTGTGCGGCCTCGATTTCGCGGATCTGGAGATTGGCGCGCGTGGTCACATGCGCGTAGCCGCCGCCATAGCGCTCGGCGACATCGGCGACCCCGGCGAACTGCGCGGCTTTGAGGATGCCGTTCGGAATGCGCAGCCGGCACATGTAGGAATTCTGGTTCGGCGCGACGTAGAACAAGCCGAAAAACCGCCAGCGAAAATTGTCCGCCGGCTTCGGATATTCCCCTTTGGCCGCGTATTCCTTCAGCCGTTCGTAGGTGTCGAACGGATGCTGCTCGCGCTTGAATTTCTCCGGATCGGAAAGTTTGCCGCCGCCGGCGAGAACGCGGTTCTGCGCCTTGAGGCCCGCCGCGTCAGGTCCGGTCGGCTCGGCGGCAGCCGCAGGATTGCCGGCGGTCGCCACGCCGCCGACGCTCTTTGCCGCCTTGGCGATCTGCACGCCGGCGACAAAACCTTCCAGGTAGCGTTTCTGTTCGGGATTGAAATCGCCGTCCGGGTCGGCGGCGGCGGGCTTGAGGTCGGCCTCGTTCATTCGGCCGGCACTTGCGTCGGCGCCGTCAAAGGCGCAGGCGCGGCGGCGCGAGGCTTGTGGGTGAGATAAAGCGCGAGCCCCGTGAAGATGAAGCCGCCGACGAAATTGCCGAGCGTCACCGGAATCTGATTCCACAGCCACCATTGCGCGATGGTGACCTTGGCGCCCATCATCATGCCGGTCGGGATGATGAACATGTTGACGACCGAGTGCTCGAAGCCCTGCGCAAAGAAGATAAAGACCGGCATGTAGGCGCAGGCGATCTTGCCGAGCGTGGATGTGGTCGTCATGGCCGCGACGATGGCGAGGCAGACCATCCAGTTGCACAGGATGGCTTTAACAAAGACGGTGATCAGACCGGCGAAACCAAGCGCCTCGTAGCCCGTGGTTTTGAGCTTCGGCGATGGCGACGATCTTGGCGGCGACGCCGGCCGGCGCGGCGGTGCCGAAATTGGTGAGCGTGATCGCCAGCAGCCCGCCATAGACCACGCTGCCGATGAGATTGCCGAGGAAGACCCAGCCCCAGTTGGCGACGATCGTTTTGGACTCCGCGTCGTTCTCGATCAGCGGCAGCGGCAACAGGCCGAAGCTGCCGGTGACGAGATCGAGGCCGAGCAGCACGATGAGGATGAGTCCGACCGGGAAGATGAGCGCGCCGACCAGCGGCTGCCCGGTCTGCACCGCGCCGGTGATGGCAAGACTTGTCGCCGCGCCGAGGATGGCGCCGGCAAGCCCGCCGCGGATGATCAGATCGAGGCGCGACAACGCGAGCTTGCTGCGCCCGGCATTGATCATGGCGGCAGCGACGTCGGCAGGCTTTACGTAATCCATGTCCCGGCTCCAGTGCGCAAAGCCGGCCGAAACGGCGTAACCGCTCTCGACGGGCCGAATGCCCTCTTGCCGCAATGCAGCAAGCGGCGTGCCAGAGGCGGAACAATCTGTTTTTATTGATTATTTGGCTTCGGCTTGATCCATCTGCCGTGCCCCGCGGCAACGAGCGATGAAATCTTAAGCAACCGGGAAATTTGAGTCCGGAACCGTTCCACGCGCGAGGGAGTTACCGTTGTAGCAAACAAATTTCTCGCGGAGCGCTGTCGATGCTGAACCTTGTCGTTACGCTGCTGATCATCGCCCTGATTGCCGCGGTCCTCGGCTTCGGCGGCATCGCCGGCGCCGCCGTCGGAATCGCGAAGATCGTGTTCTTCGTTGCGATCGTGCTGTTCATCGTCTCGCTGATCGCGGGCGGCATGCGCGGCAGCTTCGGCCGGCGCCTTTAGGACGGTCTTATCGCGCTAACGCATCAACGTCTTGCCGCCGCGCCGGCTCTGCTGCCGCCGTGGACGTCAGTAATCTTCCTGCTGGCGGTGGACGTCGTGCACGAGGACGCCGGAGCCGGGCGGCGGGATCGCCATCCATTCCTGGCGCTTGAGCGTCCGCCGGGTATCTTCGTAGCCGCTTTGCCAATGCTCGCGCATCGAGGTGCCGGAGAACTCGTAGTCCTTGGCGTGCCCCTCGTAGGCTTTCTGCTGATAGATGATGTGCAGGATCGTGATCTCGGGCAGGTCTGCGAGCTGCTCCAGCCGCTTGCGGTCATCGTCGCTGAGCTGGTCCTGCGGGACTTTTGACAGCGCTTTCGCCAGCAGCATCTTCAGATTGTGGATGCGGCGGTAAACGTCGGTGGTGTAGCGCGTTCGCGACGAGTAGATGATGTCCTTCTGCCGCGCCAGCACTTCCTGAATGTCGCGTGGCAGGACGCCGCGTGCGCTGAACAGATCGACCTGGAAAACCAGCGTGTTCAGCTTGTCCTCCTGATCCAGCAGATGCTGGAGCGGCGTATTGGAAACGATGCCGCCGTCCCAGAAATGATCCGTCCCGATCTTGACCATCGGCAGCGCCGGCGGCAGCGCGCCGCTTGCCATGATGTGCTCGGGCTCGATCTCCTCCCGGGCATTGTCGAAATAAACGAAATTGCCGGTGAGGACGTTGACCGCGCCGACCGAAAAGCGATTGACGCGCTCGTTGATGAGCGAGAAATCCACCAGCTCGGTCAAGGTATCGCGCAGCGGATCGGTGTCGTAATAGCTCGTCGCCGAGGCGGAGCCCGTCAGGCTGATCCAGGGATTGGGAAAGCGCGGCTTGAAGAAGCCCGGCTGTCCGGCCACGCTGGTAACCATGCAGCTATGGGCATTACGCGCTTTACGGAAAATGTCGCCGTCCGGCGTGAACGGCCAGATTTTCCGTTCGGTGATCAATTCCCAGAAGGTCTGCAACTGCTGAAGGCGCCGCTTCGGCGGATTGCCGGCGATGATCGCCGAGTTGATGGCGCCGATGGAAACGCCCGACACCCAGTCGGGCTCGACGCCCGCCTCGTGCATCGCCTGGTAGACGCCGGCCTGGTAGGCGCCGAGCGCGCCGCCGCCCTGCAGAACCAGCGCGATGCGGTCGCACCGGTCGGGGCGCCAGCTTTCGGAGGAACGGCCGGGACGGTCGGTCAGGCGGGTGCGGACGTCATGCATGGGAGGTACTCGAATGGCAATGTTCAAAGGCTTCGCACCTTTGCCAAAGCAAGTGACCGCTGAATGACAGAGCCATTGTGAAAGATTGTCACAAACCTGTCTGCGCCGTTTCACACTCTCCCTTTTTGGATGCTGGCCCGGGTCTCGTATCGCTTGCAGGGGGGTTTAATGCTGGCAGGTAAGACCGCCATCGTCACCGGTTCGACCAGTGGAATTGGGCTCGGCATCGCCACCGGGCTCGCGAAAGCCGGCACCAACGTCGTGCTCAACGGCTTCGGCCCGGCCGACGCGATCGACAAAATCGTGAGCGATCTCAAGCGTCAGCACAATGTCGGTGTGCTGTATTCCAGCGCCAACATCGCCGATCCCGACGAGATCAAGGACATGGTCGACCAGACCCGGTCCGAATTCGGCGGCGTGGATATCCTGGTCAACAATGCCGGCATCCAGCACGTCGATCCGATCGAGGATTTTCCGGTCGACAAGTGGAACGCCATCATCGCGATCAACCTTTCGGGTGCATTTCACACCTGCCGGCTCGCGGTGCCGGACATGAAGAAAAAAGGCTGGGGCCGCATCATCAATGTGGCGTCGGCCCACGCTTTGGTCGCCTCCCCGTTCAAGTCGGCCTACGTTTCGGCCAAGCACGGCCTCGCCGGCCTGACCAAGACGGTCGCCCTCGAACTCGCCGAGCACGGCGTCACCGCCAACGCGGTCTGTCCGGGATATGTGCTGACCCCGCTGGTGCAGAAACAAATTCCCGAACAGGCCAAGGCCCGCGGCATCAGCGAAGAAGCGGTGATGCGCGACGTGCTGCTCGCGGCACAGCCGACCAAGGAATTCGTCGAAGTCTCCCAGATCGCGGCGCTGACCACGTTCCTGTGCTCCGACGACGCCGCCTCCATCACCGGGGCCCTGCTCCCCATCGACGGCGGCTGGACCGCCCACTGATCGAGCTATCAAATCAATGCGCAAAGAAGATATTCTGAAGCTGCCGTCGATGCCGGCCAGCGGGCCGAGCTATCCGGCCGGTCCGTATCGTTTCATCCATCGCGAATTCATGGTCATCACTTACGAGACCGATCCCGAGGTGATCCGCGATCAGCTCCCCGAACCGCTCGAGCCGGCCGGCCAGCCGCTGGTGCATTACGAGTGGATCAGGATGCCGGACAGTTCCGGCTTCGGCGATTACACGGAATCCGGGATGGTGCTGCCCTGCCGCTTTCGCGGCGAGGAATGCAATTTCGTCGTGCAGATGTATCTCGACGACGATCCGCCGATCTCGGCTGGCCGCGAGATCTGGGGATTTCCGAAAAAATACGCGCACCCCAAGCTTGAGATCGTCAAGGACACCCTGACCGGCACGCTGGAATATGCCGGGCAGCTCGTCGCCATGGGGACGATGGGCTACAAACACGAGGCGATGGCCGGAAACGGCGAACGCACCACGGCGATGCTGTCAAAGACCCAGGTCAATCTGAAGCTCATTCCCGGCGTGGACGGGCATTTGGAAATCTGCCAGCTCGTCGCCTACAACCTGACCGACATCGTGGTCAAAGGCTCATGGCTTGGACCGGGCCGGCTGCATCTCGTTCCGCACGTGAACGCGCCGGTCGCTGATTTTCCCGTCCGCAAAGTCATCGGCGCCCATCATTTCGTGGCGGATCTCACGCTGCCCTACGGGCGCGTCCTGCACGACTACAACAAAGCCTGATTTCGTCACACCGATGTAACGCAACAAGCCTTTTCTCGGGTTGCGTTCCAAACGGAAACCGCAAGGCAGGAGGCCCTCATGAAGGCATTGGATGTCATGGTACGCGACGTCGTGACCGTGAAGCCGGACGACACTGTGGCTGAAGCGGTGCGGCTTCTCGCCGAGCATGACGTTAGCGCACTGCCTGTGGTCGACGACGAGGAAAACGTCGTCGGGATCATCAGCGAAGCCGACCTCGTCCATCGCGAGGAGATCGGCACCGACAAGCAGCGTCCGTGGTGGCTGGAGGCCGTGACGCCGGCTTCGACGCTGGCCGAGGAATTCGCCAAGTCGCACGGCCGGCGCGTCGACGAAGTGATGTCGACCGACGTCGTCTCCGCGTCCGAGGATACGCCGCTCGGCGAGATCGCGACGCTTCTCGAACGGCACCGCATCAAGCGCGTGCCGATCCTGCGCAGCGGCAAGCTCGTCGGCATCGTCAGCCGATCGAACCTCATCCAGGCGCTGGCATCGTCGAAGCCCGCGGCAAGCGGCGCTGCCGGGGAGACCGACCGCAAAATCCGCCTCGAGCTGATGAACCGGCTCGGCGATCAGGACTGGACCGACTTCGGCGAACGCAATGTCATCGTTCAGAGCGGCGTCGTGCATCTGTGGGGATTGGTCGGCTCGGCTGAGGAGCACAAGGCTCTGCTGGCGCTTGCCGAAAACGTGCCCGGCGTGGTGAGCGTTTCCGACGAGATGATCGCCGGCTACTGAGCGCCGACCGCGCGCCTTACCGACTCCGACGGAATGGCGAGCAGAACTTTCACGACAGCGGACCATGCAAGGTTCTTCAACAGGACCAGCGGCGGGTCGGGAACAACCGTGGTGGTCGCGGCGCGCTCGGCGCAGCCGTCGACCAGGACGGAGATCTTGATCTCGCCGTCGGTATAATAGAGATCGCCGCCGCCATTGTGTCCGTCGACCGTCGGCCCGATGCCGGTGACGTCGTAGATGCTGGCGACCACCTTCGCGGCCGTGAGGTCGGCGGTGAGCATGTCCCGCTCGGCGTCAACATCGCGGGCGATATGATGGGTGATGCGGCCGTCCCGGTGACTGAGGCCGACGCCGCGGTCGAAGGTCGCCGCCCCGAGCCAGACCGCCCTTCCCTCTGCGCCGCGGTCGAGCACCTTCCAGAAGCGGACGTGGTGACGCCGGTGCGGGCTTTTGCTAGCCGGCTTCTCGAACGCGAAATCCTGCGGCTTGCCCTGACAATACAGCGGACTCACCGGCGCGCCGTGATAGGGGCGGTCGAGCAGGACGCTGCCGACAATCTCGACGCTCGTGCGCAGCGTGACCGGATCGGCCGGAATCCACTGCGCGGCATGCATGGCGCACAGCAGGTCCGCTTCCGAACCGACCGCGCCAACATTGATGGGGTCGCCCGGAATCCCGTCATGGGTGTGGGTCAGCATCGTCAGCCCCGCGAGGGCTTTTTGGTGCTCGTAATGGCGCCACAATAGCGGGACCAGAAAATAGGCCAGGAGACCGTACAGCACGCCGCCGACGATCAGGGCAAAGATCACGATTTCAGAGTCCCGGCGGGTGGTGGCCTCAAGCATGGGTTCGTTCTGCCAAACCACATCTTATGGTAGAGTTTTTGTAATATTCTATTTTAGGTAATAGCAAATAATGTAGCAATTCAATAGCGATCACATAGCAACCATTTAGCAATCAATCGACCGCACAATCGTTAAACGCCGGTCGGCGAGTGAGGCGCTCGTCCAGGCCGCGCCTCCGCCAGATGACCGCAACCCTATGCGATGCCACCGGGGGCGATGCACCGAGCGGATCATGGGGCCTCGTCAAGCGGACCAATCGGCGGCGAACGATCATAGCGGATAATTCAACAATGCCCAGAGGTTCGAAACCGGGCGAGCGTCGCGGCGGTCGCCAGCGCGCCACACCCAACAAAAGAACGGTCCTAACAGACAGAATTTTGGCTGTCGCGCCCGAACAACCAGGCGCCTCGCGGCATGAGCTCATCGCAATCCTGGTCAAGGATCAAACGCTTCCAGCAGACATAAGGCTTGCGGTTGCGCGGAAATACCCGCCCGGCCGCGGATCCCGATCGACAGCGTCTCGAGCCGCG